>NZ_JAUCFO010000001.1:0-5477129 GCF_030348405.1 Peribacillus sp. NJ11 | reverse complement strand
AATGGAGCATTACAAAAAGGCCTGCTCGTAATCGAGCAGGCCTTTTTGTAATTATCATTGAGTGCTTTCTACTGCCTTATCTGCATCAGATTCACCTTTTGCTCTTTTTTCCTTCAATTTAAAGTAGGCGTCCATTACGTCCCGCCCGATACGTTTGTTAATATCATCAGAGGGCTTGCCTTGATACACCCAGGGCACGACGACAGAGAATGCCACTTCCGGATTATTGTGAGGTGCATAACCTGCAAGTGTCAGATTGATAGTCGGGACTGGCGAGCTATATTGATTCCTCCGCGGTCCGTCGTAAAAGGCCTCGGCAGTACCCGTTTTTGCTGCCGCATGGTAGGACTTCCCGCCGAAATATTTATATGCTGTCCCGCCTGGCTCCTGGGCAACCTGCCTGAATCCTTCCTGGACACGCTGAATCCAAACGTCTTTCCCGCCTAAATCGTTTAACACTTTAGGACTCATTGTTTTAAAGACACTGCCCAATTCATTGTGTTCGTTGGATGGATTCCTGATTTCCTTGACCATATGTGGCTCAAGCCTTTTTCCGCCATTTGCAATCGTCGATGCGTATTGTGCCAATTGCATTGGAGTATATGTATCATACTGCCCAATCGATAAATCCAGCAGCAATCCGTCTGTTGAAGTATCGACGCCTTTAAATCCGACAGACTCATTAGGAAGGTCGATGCCAGTACGGACACCCAATCCGAATTGAGCAAAATGATTTCGCATGATCGCATATGCTTCCCTGTTGATTCCTAACGGTCGATGAGGGATATAATGCCCGCCGCCAATTCTGATCGCCGTCATGAACATATAGACATTCGACGATTTTTTTAAAGCGGAGACATCCGTTACATACCCTAAAGGGCTATAAGATTTTTTTGGATTTGCACCAGCTAAGTAAAGTGGATGGTCATGAAACGCCGTCCCTGGTGAGATGGCTCCAGTCTGAAAACCCGTGTAGACCGTAGCCCCTTTAACAGATGACCCCATCGTATAGGAGGTAGTAATGTTTCCAAGGGCGAAATCTTTCATTTCGGTTAAGCCTGTTTCACTGTTACGTCCGTATTGCCTACCGGCCATCGTAAGCACTTCACCTGTATTCGGGTCCATTAAAACGACGAAGGCACGATCCAATAAGTAGGTATTTCCCCTAGCTTTAGTTCTGCGTAATTCGCTCTCGATGATTTTTTCAACCTTTTGCTGCAGCTCCATATCAATTGTCAGGATCAAGTCTTTTCCGCTTTGCCCTTCAGTGAGGGTATTCGTTTTGAGGACTTCCCCTTTGCTCAGCACATTTTCAATCCGCGTCTTTTGACCGCGCAGAACATCTTCATATTGTTTTTCGATATAACTTTTTCCGACCCGGTCATTCCTGGTATAGTCGCGTGCCAGATAATAGTCAATATTTTCACTGGGAATGCCTTCTTCGGAAGAAGAGACTTTGCCTAGAACCGACCGGAGGGTCTCGTCATACTTATATGTCCTTTCCCAATCCGTCGTTACATCCACGCCGGGCATTTCATCCAAATGTTCACTAACCCTGGCGAATTCTTTTGTGGTGACATCTTTATTCTTCACGATTGACGGTGCGAGGGCATAGCCACTATTGAATTCCCGAAAGATGGCGATCACTTCCAACTCATCCTTGGTGAATTCCTTGATATTTTCATCGGTTACCCGTTCCATTTGAAGTTTGTATAAATCTTTTTGCTCCAGTTTCTTTTCGATTACTTTCTTCCTCTCGGCTTTGGTAATCAAGGATTCGGCTTCTTTTGGATGTTTTAAAATCCAAAAATCCTTTTTATCCGGCAGTGTTACCTTTTTTGTATCTTTTTCTATCAAGGTAGCAAGGACCTCCGCCGTCTTCACCATATCAGCCGCTTTCGTATTCGGGTATTTCGTATAAGTGATGGCGTTCCGCGGCTCATTATCAACGACCGGATTCAAGTTGCGGTCATACATCTTACCACGGGGAACGGGAGTATTGGCCACATCGTTTTCCGTTCGGTCGACTTCGCGAAGGTAATCATCCCCATACACGATTTGGACGATGCCAAGCCGGATTATTAAGCTTGAAAATAAAATGAATATTAAAAAGAACATAAAGTTCAGTCGGAAAGGAATTGGGGTTTTTTTCTTTTTTTCTTTGGCCATGATTAACATTCCTTTCTAGTAAAAGTAAAAAATAAGAAAATTCCTATCTCCAATGATATATAAAATTAACTTATTTTTCTATGCTTTATCCGTAAATTTATCTATATTTCCAAAAGATTGTTTAAGAGTTATAAAATTCCTAGTAGTCTCGCAATTGGGAAAATTTATTTAAATTTATATGACAAATGATTTGGGTGGGGTTCTAATAGATAAAGAGTGGGGGAAGCAGCACGGCGGCAATCAAGAGGAGAGATGCTTTATAGAGTTGCTCATGTGAAAAAGGGATGCTCAAATCAAAGTACTTGGAGAGATGGTCATGGTGAATGAACGATCAATGACTTTAAACCTTCGAGAATTCATTCACAATGCCTTAAGTAACATGATTTTTTATTCAAGCATTAATTTGCTTCAGATTTCCTAACGGGAGTTAGAGTCGCCACACTGATAATTTCTTTGAAATATCCGCATAGCTCAAGCCATTTTTCCGGGTAAATATAGATGAAACGTTCAATCGTTTCTATAGAGTGAAGTATCAGGCAATCGATTTGATCCGTTTTTCGCTTCTGTAAATTGAATAGAAGCTCATGCGGGATGGTGTAATAAGGATGGATTTGATACGGATTCAGTATGACCGGGGAAATATTCATTTCGTCCCTATACTTGTCCGTCATGATCTTTTGGATTGTAAAGCTTTCGTTAGTATGTAAATCCCCGAATCTGTAGTTTGGATTCAATAGTACAATGCCTCTCATTTGAATCACCCATTCTTTTTGCTAACCATTCTTGCCAAATGGAGGATGGGATATTCAAAGTAAGAGGCCTGATGCTAGAAAATGGCTTTCATTCCGTTAAGGGTCTTGAGCTGCTTGACATTTTCGAGCACCTTGTTGGTCAGGTCCGCCTTTTTAGTAATCGGTGAGCTTCGTAAATCTTCTATGAAGCTTTCATTCGAGAACCAATCAATGGGAGGGAGAGGAAAGACTATTTGATCTGCCCATGCATCATGAAGAGTGGGGCTGTAGACTTTAGCATCTTTTGCCGTGGTTGGGTCTGAGGTATATATTTTTTTCCAGTAATCCTCTCTGGAACCCGTGTGTGGGACCTCTTTTGTAAATTGGCTAACACCGCGAAAAACAACCGGATGCTGAAAAAGAAGCCCATATAAGAATTTTCCCGTTTCTATACGCTGTTTCGGATCGGCAAAGCGTTCAACGGTCAGGCCTGTCAAGGAATGGAGTCCGTCTTGCTTGTTTTCGTAAGGGAAGATCACATTCATGAAGCCTAAGTATTCCTGAAGCTGAAAATCAAGCCTTCGGAGGATTTCACCATGGCGGGTACGTTTTAGTACCCTTTCCTGAAGCATTCTTTGTTCATTAATGATGAGGGATGTTGTCAAAAGGGGTGAATGTGGTTCTTCGATGAAAGATTCCCAAATCGGGGCCATGAATCTTGAAATGCGGAATACCTGTAAATATTTCCTTATTGGAAGTGCTTTTTGTTTAGAAAGTTCATATAAAAGGAGCTGGGGGAAGGCATCGGCAAATATGGCTGAATTGGCGCGCTCAAGGAACAGGAAAAATTTATGCCGTTCCGCCTTGTCAAGAAGATGGGTCATGGATGAACTTTTCAAGTCAGTCATATGGTATCCTCCATTCCTCGAAACCATATGTGCTAAAAAGGCCCAATGGACCTCTGGATTACGATTGTAAAAGGCGAGATATGCTTGTGTTCTTGTGATATTGTTCCTGTTCAAGGCAGCCGTTTCGGTACGAATGCTTTTTACAAGGGCGGTTTCCTCCGGAAAAAAAACTTTTGACTCATCCAAAGGCTGAAATAGCTCTTTTTGTAAATGGGATTTTAGCGTGTCATATCTTTCAGCATCGATGATGGGTTTGGTTTTGACAGGGTTTTTGCCTAACAACTTCTGCACATATTGGGAGAACATACGATCACCACGAATGTTTTTCGATCATTATATGCAGAGCCGTCAAGAAAGGGGCGTTACATTTGCAACGCCCTTGATGGTTTTCTTTTGTCATCAGTTATTTTTCTTCTTCTTTTCCCTGTACAATAAAATATAATAAACTATCCAGAAAAGTAACACAGGAATGAAGGATAACGGTCTATATTGGACCGGTACGGCAAATAAGATGAAAATGGATGAAAGTAAAAAGGGAACCGCCAGGAGTATATATTTTCTCCAGTGCATATGCTGAACCTCCTTAGGTTACGTCATTCTTATAAGAATAAAGGATTATCCATCAATAATCTAGAAAAGTCACAATTGACAAAAATATACACACGTAGTAATCTTTAAATATAAGTTAAAAATTACCATTAATCAATGTAAAAGGAGGCGAACGTCATGACTAAATCAGTTAAGCATATGGATGTTACAACCGAATATCATACGTCCGCCTGCCCTGAGACTTTGTCGTTCTAGACAAAGGATTGAGAACGTGTTCATTCATCATTTTAAGCGCAGGTTGTGGAATTTTCGCGGCCTGCGCTTTTATATGTGTTCTTACACATCTAAAAAAGCTTCCGCTAATTGGCGGAGGCTTTTTTGGCATTTGGGATTCAGGTGCAATAGCATCCTTTCCATATAAAAGATAGGAGGAATTTTAAATGAGACAAAAGAAATTGGGAATCTTACTGCACCCCGGAGATCCAGAAAGCGGTTAGCGAAGGGAAAGGTTTGAACAAAAGGGAGGGGAATTCATGTTTGCGATTTTTAAAAAGTTGTCCTGGTTCTTTAAAGAACAGTGGCGGCGTTATACCTTGGCCATTTTATTCCTATGTCTAGTGAATATCTTGGAGGTGATCCCGCCAAAATTAGTCGGGAATGCCATCGATGATATGAACAGTGGAAGCATGACGCAGGAAGATGTCATGAAATACGTTATTTATTTGCTTCTGGTACTGAGCGGCAGCTACCTATTTGGGTACTTATGGAGTTATCTGTTATTCGGCGGCGGAAACTTGGCCGAACGAAAACTAAGGTCCGGATTTATGGGCCATTTGCTGAAAATGACGCCGACTTTTTATGAAAAAAACCGTACAGGGGATTTAATGGCAAGGGCAACCAATGATTTAAAGGCAATATCCCTCACAGCTGGTTTCGGGATATTGACGCTAGTTGATGCGGTGCTGTTCACCATTACGGTTGTGGTCATGATGGGAGCCACCATCAGCTGGCAGTTGACGATTGCGGCGGTGCTGCCACTTCCGATCATGGCAGTGATGATGCAAATATACGTGAAAAAAATTTACAAACGTTTTACTGATGCACAAGCTGCCTTCGGTTCTTTAAATGACAAGGTCCTGGAATCCATTTCAGGTATCCGTGTCATCCGGGCTTATGTCCAGGAACGGGAGGATGAAAAACGATTTGATGAAATGACGGAGGATGTATATCGCAAAAATCTCGCCGTGGCTAGAATCGACGCCCTTTTTGATCCAACGATCAGCATCATCATCGGAATCAGTTATTTAATCGGTTTGGGCTATGGGGCTTATCTTGTTTTTCAACAGGCCATAACTCTTGGCGGACTGGTTTCGTTCAATGTTTACCTAGGCATGTTAATTTGGCCGATGATTGCGGTGGGTGAACTGATCAATGTCATGCAAAGGGGAAATGCTTCGCTGGATCGTGTTCAAGATACCCTTTCATATGAAGCGGATGTGAAGAACCCATTGGGTTTGGAGAGTATTCCAAATCCGGAAAATATCGAATTCGATCAAGTGTTTTTTACATACCCTTCCTCTTCAGTAGTCAATCTATCCAATATTTCCGTACAGCTTGAGCGTGGTCAAACATTGGGTATCGTCGGGAAAACAGGAAGTGGAAAAACGACATTCGTGAAGCAATTGCTACGGGAATATCCTCTAGGAACAGGAGAAATTGCTTTTGCGGGAATTCCGTTGGAGCAACTGGATCTGGAAGATATTCGTAACTGGATCGGTTACGTTCCACAGGACCATTTTTTATTCTCGAAGTCTGTTAGGGAAAATATCTTATTCGGTAAAATGGATGCAACTGAAGATGAACTGGCTGAAGCTATCCGGCTTGCGGATTTTGAGAAGGACTTAATGATGCTGCCTAACCGTCTTGAGACACTCGTCGGTGAGAAAGGTGTCGCTCTATCTGGAGGGCAAAAGCAGAGGATCTCGATTGCCAGGGCACTGATCAAAAATCCAGAAATCCTTATATTGGATGATTCCTTATCCGCTGTAGATGCGAAAACGGAAACGACCATCATCGAAAACATTCAAAATGAACGGGCAGGGAAAACGACCATCATCACAACACATCGCTTATCAGCCGTTCAGCACGCGGATAGGATTATCGTGTTGGACAGCGGAGAGGTCATCGAAGAGGGGACTCACGGAGATTTACTGCAGAATAATGGCTGGTATAGGGAGCAATACGATCGACAACAGGTTGACCAAGGGACGGAGGTGAAGGCATGAAGGTCGTAAAGAAACTTTTTAATTATGCTGCACTATATAAAAAATTGATCATTGGCGCCCTGATCATGCTGGCACTTTCGGTAGCCGCCGATTTGACGGGTCCATTCATTGCCAAGAAAATCATCGATTCACATATACTTGGCATCGAATCTTCCTGGTATGAAACGGTTAAAGGAAAAGATGCTGTTAAGTATGATGAAAATTGGTATAAACGGGCCGATTACTTTAATGAAGGTGAGATGAAAGGTAGGGAAGTCCGCGTTTTGCAGGTTGGCAATCAATTTGTCTTCGTAGATGAAGCCGTGCCTATGGATGGCCGAAGAAGCTTGGAGAACCAATCGTTGATCATCAAGAAAGACGGGAAAGAGCAACGGGTGCAAGCGGTTAAATTGACCAGTCAGGAAGTGATGCGGTTTTATCAACCGGAAATTCCGCGAATTTTTAAGCTTGTGGCTTTTTATTTTGGCCTTGTCATCATTTCCTCCATTTTTCAATATGGGCAGAGTTTTTATTTGCAGAAAGCGGCGAACCGAATCATTCAAAAGATGCGAAATGATATTTTTACGCATATTTCCCGTTTACAGATACGCTATTTCGATAATATGCCAGCGGGAAAAGTGGTAGCCAGGGTCACTAATGATACGGAAGCGATCCGGGAATTATATGTAACGGTGCTCGCCAACTTCTTCTCGAGTACGATTAATATCTTCGGCGTTCTGATTGCTTTGTACATTCTGGATGCACGTGTCGGTACCATTGGGCTTTTACTCATTCCGATCATCGTTATCTGGACGACGGTATACCGTAAATTCGCCTCAAAATATAATCACATCATTCGGGAACGGGTCAGCGATATTAATGGGATGATCAATGAATCCATTTCTGGAATGAGCATCATTCAGGCATTTGGACGTGAAAAGGAGACGAAGCAATCTTTTGAAAATTTGAACCGGGAGCACTATTCCTATCAAAATAAAATGCTCCATTTGAATTCGTTGACGGGTGGAAACTTAATTGGTGTCATTAAAGTTCTGGCGCTAGTGGCATTCGTCTGGTATTTCGGGGGGATTTCCCTTACAGCGAGTTCAGCCATTTCTTTAGGGATGATGTATGCAATTGTTGATTTAATCAGCCGCCTGCTTCATCCGCTTCACGGAATCGTCAATCAGTTCGCTAACCTAGAACAGGCACTTGTTGCAGGGGAGCGGGCATTCAGTTTATTGGATGAGCAGGGATTGGCAGTCAGTGATGAAAACATATCCAGATACAAAGGAAACGTGCAATTCGAAAATGTTTCTTTTGGCTATAAGGATAATGAATATGTGTTAAGGGACATTTCCTTCTCAGCTAAACAAGGGGAAACGATCGCTTTAGTTGGCCATACTGGATCAGGAAAAAGTTCCATAATGAATTTATTGTTCCGTTTTTATGACAGTAGTGAAGGGCAAATCAAAATTGACGGAAGAAATATTTTGGATATTCCCCATCAAACGCTTAGGGAGCATATGGGAATCGTCCTCCAGGATCCCTATTTATTTACTGGCACCATCGCTTCCAATATCAGTCTGAATCATAAAGGCATCACAAGGGAAATGGTTGAAAAATCATTAAGGGATGTAGGGGGCGACAAAGTGCTGAAGCATCTTCCTTTAGGGCTGGATGAACCTGTGATTGAAAAAGGAGGAACGTTGTCTTCTGGACAGCGGCAGCTAATCTCTTTTGCACGTGCTCTTGCATTCAATCCGGCGATATTGATTTTGGATGAAGCGACGGCAAGCATCGACACAGAAACCGAGGCAATTATCCAGAAGGGAATGGAAGTGCTGAAAAAAGGGAGAACGACCTTCATCATTGCACATAGACTCTCCACGATTAAAAATGCCGACCAAATTCTTGTACTGGATAAAGCGCGGATTGCTGAGCAAGGTACACATGAAGAATTAATGGAACTAAAAGGGAAGTACTATCAAATGTATGAGCTGCAGGCTGGGCCGCATAAAGGGATGGCCGGTTGAAACACAATTGAATAAGTATGGATAATCAAGATTAAACTTATAATGAAGGTGCCGTTATTGGCACCTTCAAGTACAATACTTGATAATAGTAATCATTACGTTTAACATATACCTATACTAACGATGAGGTGATAATAGTGAAACAAGAAATTCATCCCGATTATCGACAAGTAGTATTCATGGATACCAACAGCGGTTATAAATTTTTGACAGGTTCCACGAAAACATCCAATGAAACGATCGAATGGGAAGACGGCCAAACGTATCCATTATTAAAAGTGGAGATCAGTTCGGATACGCACCCTTTTTATACTGGAAAGCAGAAGTTTGCTGAAAAGGGCGGACGGGTGGATCGTTTCCTGGATAAATATAATATGAAGAAAAGAGAGTAAGGCCATCGGGAAATCGTTAGCCTTTTGTTATGGATGGGTTGAACAAGAATTTAAATGATGCAAACAAAAAGGGTGCCCATAAATATGGGGCACCCCTCCTTTTTTCATTTCGCAGCAATTGCTTCCCCTTTTGCAATATTTACAAGGGCCGCATCGAAGTCCTTGATTAAATCGTCCGGATTTTCAAGTCCGACAGAGAGACGAAGCAAGCTGTTCGTGATGCCCCGCTTTTCCCTTTCATCAGCAGGCATGGCAGCGTGGGACATTTTGGCCGGGTAGGATAATATGGATTCGACAGCTCCAAGGCTTACGGCAAAAACAGGAAGCTCGACAGTGTTCACGAAAGAGCGGAAGACTTCTTCGCTTACCAATTCAAATGATAGGACCGCACCGGCTCCAAGTGACTGGCCTTTCTGGATGGCGTGCTGTGGATGATCTGCTAGGCCGGGATAATACACTTTTTTAACCAAGGGCTGCTTCTTTAAGTAGGCGGCAATCTTTTCTGCCCCTTTTTGGGAGTGCTCCATTCTAACGGACAAGGTTTTCAGACCTCTCATTACTAGCCAGGCGTCCTGGACACCAAGAATCGCTCCAAAGGAGTTTTGGAGGGAACCGAGTCTTACTGCCAATTCCGGATCTTTCACTACAGCAAGTCCAGCTACCACATCACTATGTCCGGATAAAAACTTCGTCGCACTATGAAGGACAACATCAGCGCCCAGATTCAGGGGTTTCTGTAATGCTGGCGTCAAGAATGTATTATCAACAAAACTTAAGGCCCCGGCTTTTTTTGCGATTTCACAAACGGCTTTAATATCGGTCACTTTAAGTAATGGATTTGAAGGCGTTTCGATGTATATGGCTCTCGTATTTGGCTGAATGGCCGCTTTGATGCTTTCAAGATCCGTCATATCAACGAAAGTATGCTCAATATTGAAACGTGTCAAAACACTTGTGACCATCCTGAACGTTCCTCCGTACACGTCTTCGGAAATGACGATATGGTCTCCGGCAGACAACAGCAGGAAAGCTGTTGAAATGGCTGCCATTCCTGATGAAAAGGCAAAACCGTGTGTGCCTTCCTCAAGTTCGGCAATGATATCTTCCAGCGCTTCGCGAGTTGGGTTCCCGCTTCTGCTGTAATCATATTTACCGAATTGATCGATATCGGATTGATGGAAAGTGGAAGCGTGCTGAATGGGGACGCTCACACCGCCTGTTGCCGGATCGAATTTATGTTGATTATGGAGTAATTTGGTTTCAAAGCTAAAATCATGATCGGTCATCGTAGTGCCTCCCTTTTTACGTGTGCGAATGCTTCCTGTAAATCCTGAATCAAATCGTCGCTGTCCTCAATGCCGACGGAGAAGCGAAGCAGGCGATTACAAACCCCATTGGCCGTTCTGACTTCAAGAGGTATATCGGCATGTGTTTGTGTAGCAGGATAGGTGATGAAGCTTTCGACCCCACCAAGGCTTTCTGCAAACGAAATTAATGAGAGTGATTGTAAAAATGGGTTGACCGCCGCTTCTTCAATGATGCGGAAGGAAATCATGCCGCCCCTACCGGGATACAATACGTCCGTAACGCAATCATGTTCCGACAAGTAATCTACAAGTACCTTTGCATTCTTTTCATGACGATCCATCCGCAATGCCAGGGTTTTCATTCCGCGCATCAACAGCCAAGAATCAAAGGGGCTCAAGACAGCACCAGTACCATTATGATGGAAGGCAAGTGCATCACATAATTCCGCGCCGCTGGCCACGATCAGTCCGGCCAGCACATCATTATGACCACCGAGATACTTGGTAGCACTGTGAATCACAATATCCGCTCCAAGCAGGATGGGTTGTTGAATAAGAGGCGTGTAAAAAGTATTATCAACGATTAACAATAAATCAAATCGTTTGGCCAATGCGGCAACGGCGCTAATATCCGTTTGCTGCATAAGAGGGTTAGTGGGAGTTTCAATGAAGATGGCTTTCGTGTGAGGAGTGATGGCTTTTTCGATATCCTCCAAACAACAAGTGTTCACATAGTCACACTGCAACCCCCATTTCTTAAAACCTTGTTCTAACAGACGATATGTACCCCCATAAAGATCTTCGCTGACAATCCATGCATCACCTGATTTAAATAAGGCCAGTATAGTAGAAATGGCTGCCATTCCTGAACTGCAGGCATACCCTTGGTCGCCTTTTTCCAGATCGGCGATGGATCGTTCCAATAGTTGGCGTGTAGGATTACCTGTCCTTGTGTAATCGAATCCAGTCGATTGACCGATTCCTTCGTGGCGAAAAGCAGTTGAAAAGTATACCGGCGGATTGACTGTTCCTGTCGCCGTTTCGCTGCGATTTCCTAATTGAGCAAGATATGTTTCAGTTTTGTACATAGTTTTCACTGCTCCTTTGAGTTATATAAAATAAAAAAAGTCTTCTTTAAGAAGAAGACTTTGATTAAGTAGGGACGAGTCATTCTTCTTATCTTCCAAGTTCACAAACTTGTGGAATTAGCACCTTTTCATTGGTTTGAAACAAATGAAGGTTGCTGAGGTGTCATCGGGCCATTCCCTATACCTCTCTCGATAAGAGTTTAGATTATTCAATTTCTTTTGAATTTACTATAAATACAAAATACTGTCAAGAACAAGTTTGATGGATATTGCTTCGATGTTCATGACTAGGTCTATTGGAGCCTAGCGGTGTCAACACTTTACGTGTCTAAAAAGAATATCCGGAATTTGCATGTGGTCAGGGATAATCCTGAATGATCCTGTTGAATGAATTAATTGAATTTTTCAGAAAAAGGGGAGGCCTGGCCGGATATTTTTGCTTTAAAATAATAAAGTTTGTACAATGTAAGGAGAGAGAATAATACGACATTATTCATTTCATATACTTAAGGTCTTCGATGAATAGTGCAAACATAGGAGGAGAACACATGGATTACAGAATCGAACGAGATACGATGGGTGAAGTGAAAGTTCCTGCCGATAAATATTGGGGAGCACAGACCGAGAGAAGCCGTAACAATTTCAAAATCGGTAATGAAAAAATGCCGATTGAATTGGTTCGTGCATTTGCATACGTTAAACAAGCTGCGGCAAAGGTTAACTATGATCTCGGTGATCTTTCAGAAGTTAAAAAGAATGCCATCGTTAAGATTTGCGGCGAAATCCTTGAAGGTACGCTTGATGAACATTTCCCGCTTGTAGTTTGGCAAACGGGAAGCGGGACGCAAAGTAATATGAACGTGAATGAAGTGGTCGCTAACAAAGGGAATGAATGGTTAAAAGAAAATGGTGAATCGGAAACACTTCACCCGAATGATGATGTAAACAAGGCACAAAGCTCCAATGATACTTTCCCGACCGCCATGCATATTGCAGCCTTTATGGAGGTCGCTGAAAAGTTGGTTCCTGCCATCAAAGCACTTCGTGATACATTCGATTCAAAAGAAAAAGAGTTTTGGGATGTCGTGAAGATTGGCCGGACACATCTTCAAGATGCAACACCACTGACATTAGGACAAGAAATTTCTGGCTGGAAAGCGATGCTTGATAAAGATCTAGCGATGATTGAGGAAAGCAGCCAAAAATTATTGAACCTGGCTCTAGGCGGAACGGCAGTAGGAACCGGAATCAATACAAAAAAAGAATTCCCGGGACTTTCCGCAAAACAAATTGCAGCGGATACAGGACATCCTTTCGTCACATCGGATAATAAGTTCCATGCATTGACAAGCCATAACGAAATCGTTTATGCACACGGTGCTTTGAAAGCATTGGCAGCGGATTTAATGAAAATTGCGAACGATGTCAGATGGCTGGCAAGTGGTCCTAGAAGCGGAATCGGCGAAATAGCCATTCCTGAAAATGAGCCAGGCAGCTCCATCATGCCGGGTAAAGTCAATCCAACACAGAGTGAAGCGCTTACCATGATTGCGACACAAATCGTTGGTAACGATGCTACAATTGGATTTGCAGCAAGCCAAGGTAACTTTGAATTGAACGTATTCAAACCAGTCATCATCTATAACTTCCTTCAAACAGTGAAATTATTGACGGAAGGCATTCACTCTTTTAACATTAATTGTGCGGTTGGCATCACTGCAAATGAAGATAAGATCAAAGAAAATGTAGATCGCTCCCTTATGTTGGTAACAGCATTGAACCCGCATATTGGTTATGAAAAAGCAGCCAAGATCGCCAAAACTGCATTCAAGGACAACTCTACCTTAAAAGAAGCGGCCTTGAAATTGGAGTTCCTCACGGAAGATGAATTCAAAGCATGGGTCGATCCCGCTGACATGGTTAATAAATAATTCCATAGGAGTGCCCTCCCGCCGGTTTTAGGGAGGGTGTTTCCATGTGTTAAAATAATGAAAGCAACAAATACTGAGATCATAAGTATCGGGAACAGGAGGAATAACAATGTCTTTATGCCCGCTTTGCAACGGTCTAAGAAAAATTCATGTAAATTGCCCGGAATGCAGCAGCAATCTTGAGGATAAAGGGAAATTCATGGATTACGATGATGATTACAGTGCTTATATGGATATCGACACACTTAAGCTGAACGACGGATACCCTCAATCCCTTCAAAAAGGCCAATGCCCGCATCTTATGAAATGCTCTGAATGCGGACATGATGAAGTGGTATTGGTCCAGGAATAGATTTGACCCTTATTTAATATTTGAATAAACGAAAAAAAGACCCATTCATGAACGGGTCTTTTTACGTTTAATTGGCAGATAACTTCATGCTTTCCTGCATTTGTTCGTCCTCTTCAACTAAAATGCGATGTTCGGTCCCTTTATCAAAAAAGTGTGCTTTATTCATGTCAAGGGCTAGTTTTATGTTCTCGCCTGCCTGGATAATATTCTTGGCATCTACCCGTGCGACGAAGTCCTGCCCCTCTAATGTGGAGTAAAGCATGATCTCCGCGCCCATGAGTTCAGCTACATCAATTTGGGTTGTGAATGTACTGTTGGGGGACTCCGTGAAGTAATCTCCTTCGTTATGGAAATCCTCAGGACGGATGCCAAGGATCATTTCTTTTCCGACATATCCTTGATCACGCAGCATTTTCATCTTCAATCCGGGTATTTCAAGCGTTTGTTCACCAATTTTAAACATGCCTTCTTTTAATGTTCCGGTAAAGAAGTTCATGGCAGGCGATCCGATGAAGCCGCCGACAAAAACGTTTATGGGTTTCTCGTAAACGTCTTTTGGGGCACCGACCTGTTGGATGATACCATCTTTCATTACGACAAGGCGTGTCGCCATGGTCATTGCCTCTGTTTGGTCATGTGTGACATATATCGTTGTGGTGTCCAGCCGTTTATGTAGTTTTGCGATTTCAGCACGCATTTGAACCCGCAGCTTTGCGTCGAGGTTGGATAATGGCTCATCCATCAAAAATACTTTTGCGTCCCTTACAATTGCACGGCCTAGTGCCACACGCTGGCGCTGACCACCTGAAAGGGCTTTCGGTTTCCTATTTAGCAGCTCTTCAAGTCCGAGGATCCTTGCAGCTTCATTGACCCTTTGCTTGATCTCCGCTTTTGGCGTTTTCCGGAGCTTTAATCCAAATGCCATATTGTCATAGACTGACATATGTGGATATAAGGCGTAGTTCTGGAAAACCATCGCAATATCACGATCTTTAGGGGGGACATCATTGACTCGCTTGCCGTCTATAAATAAATCCCCTTGGGAAATGTCTTCCAGTCCGGCAATCATCCGTAAAGTCGTCGATTTGCCGCAGCCTGAAGGTCCCACAAAAACTATGAATTCCTTATCGGCAACACGAAGGTTGAAGTCTTTAACAGCTGTCACCTTTTTATCATAAATCTTGAATATATGATCTAATACTAACTCTGCCATGAAAAATCCCCCTTTTAAACTCTTGATTACTTGTACCAATTAAATATAGTCTAAGCTATCAGTTTAGAAAAAAGTATGGGCACATTGCACAAAAAAGGATAAAAACCCCTGTTTGTAATGAAAATTATTCATTCAGTAAAAGAATCAAGTACGCAGTCAAGGCGTGACGAAAGTTCCTAATATCGAGACCAGTTCTTTCAGAGAATTTATCTATCCGGTATTGTAAGCTGTTCCGATGTATATAAAGCTGTTTGGCGGCATAGGTGGCATTGGAATTACATTCGATATACGTTTTGATCGTTTTGATAAGTTCAGTATCCTGCTTGGTCTTGCCGAGAATCTCATTGATATACCACCTTGCATTCGTAACGGAAGGGTCATTTATTAATGAGTGGGGGATGATGTCTGCCAAATTAGCAACCTTTAGATCCGGCAGATGCACTTGTGCCAAAGCAAAACATTTTTTCTCCTGGTTCCTGTGATGATGAAGGTCTTGATTTACAGGGTGAAAGCGCCCGGTGAACATACGTGTCTTTACATAAAAGTCACTTTCAAGCGTGGAAGAAATGGCGATTAGTTCATTATTTGATAAAGATTCATCCTTGTCCGTTTCAATTAAGATTCCTGACGTTTCATTTTCCCAGACCAATGCTGCGTCAGATGGAACGAAAGCGAGGAAGGCGTCTTCAAAATCGGAGATGGAAAAATCAGCATGAGTCAGCTTGAAATGAATGAATCGAACATTCTCCCAGCTTGTTAAGGGCAATGGTGCATTCGGTTCGGATAAAAAAGTTTTCCATGATACGTCTTGATACGTTTTTGGGTTATTTGGGTTTATGGAAGGAGCAAATAGCAGTTCCAATAAACGGATTTCTTCTGCGGTGATTTCTGAACGGGGAATCCCAAGTATACTTCTAGAGTCTTCGAACCAAACATATTCAGAAATTTCATCAGTATCCATTTTATTGGTAATAGTATTCGGGAATTTTTGTTTAAGATTTTCAAGCATCGTCTCCACCTTCTTTCTTCATATCCATATCATTATAGCGAAAAAGAATAAAGTGCAAAAGATTAAGAATATTACTAGTTTTTAAGAAAAACCACCTGACAAGGTCAAATCATTCCGGTAACGCAAATTCATGGTTAAAAAGCGAGTTGAAAGAAAAGTTGAAAGTATTGTTAATTTTAGGCAAGGGTTTTGCGTATGCTTTATGGAATATCGTTTAAGAGGAGGCGATTGTATGAACATTTTAATATTGGGTGGTACACGGTTTATAGGCCGGTATTTAGTTAAAGCTGCGATTGAGAAAGGGCATGATGTCACACTTTTTAATCGTGGAAGCAACCCTGATGTTTTTGGCGAAATCGAACAATTAAGAGGGGACCGCGACGGGGATCTGGAAATGTTGAAGGAAAGACATTGGGATGCAGTCATTGACACATCGGGTTTTATCCCTCGAACTGTAGAGAAATCT
Organism: Peribacillus sp. NJ11; assembly: GCF_030348405.1. Taxonomy (NCBI): domain Bacteria; kingdom Bacillati; phylum Bacillota; class Bacilli; order Caryophanales; family Bacillaceae; genus Peribacillus; species Peribacillus sp. NJ11. Next base: position 5,460,714 of record NZ_JAUCFO010000001.1, on the reverse strand, counting down.
TGCAGATTACTGAATCAGGTTAAACATTATACATATATTTCAAGCTGCTCAGTTTATAAGGATCCAAGCAAACCGGGCATTGATGAAAATGGAGCGGTTCATACACTAAATGATGAAAAAGTAGAAGAAATCACCCGTGGAACGGCTGGACCGATATACGGGGAATATTATGGTCCGCTAAAATCATTGAGCGAAAAAGCAGCTGAAAAAGAACTGCCGGGGAAAGTCTTGTCAATTCGTGCTGGCCAAATAGTAGGTCCATATGATTACACTGACCGTTTGCCATACTGGCTTAAGAGAATAGCGGAAGGGGGAGAAGTTTTATCCCCGGGACGCCCTGGCCGTCCAATCCAATTTATCGATGCAAGGGACTTAGCTCAATGGATCATACAAATGATAGAAAAAAGTATGACAGGTGCATATAACGCCGTGGGACCGGATTACACTCTAACTATGGGTCGTTTACTTGAAGACTGTAAAAAGGTGACAAGAAGCAATGCTGCCTTTACATGGGTATCTGAAAAGTTCTTGATGGACAATAAAGTCGAACCGTGGGGAGAGATGCCTTTATGGATACCGGAAGAGTTCCCTTTTCCAGGAGCCAAGGAACCTTTGAATGGATTTTTGGCTTTTGATAACAATAAAGCCATCAATAATGGACTAACATTCCGTCCGCTTTCTGAAACACTCGAAGATATTTGGGATTGGGAAAAGAACCGACCAGAGTCAGCTGATAGAAAAGCTGGTATCCACAGACAACATGAAAGTGATCTCCTTCGATTATGGAAACAGACTGTCTGATGAAAGCTTCTTTTATTAGACTGAAGGATTGGCACCACATTATGTTTAATGATAGGTGCATAGAGAAAAGGGTGATTTGAAACAAGCAATGTTATGATTTGATTCCTTTATGTATTAAAAAGCGATGGGGAAAAACCCCATCGCTTTTTCAGTCCATGGATGTGCTTGCGTGGGTTGTGAGGACTTCAAGGTTTTCCATGGCTGCTGTCACTTTTTCCCGGTTAATATCAGGGAAAAGAAGATGGATGCCTTCCCCTTCTTTGACAGAGTGGGCTGCAATCTCTTGAAGTTCCGCCCTATGTTCAACCGTCAGACCAATATCAAACAATGTCATAGGCAGTTTAAGCACCTGGTAGAATGGAAGTAATTGTTTGATTTCTGAGAATTTCCCTTCCAACATAAGCTGGACTAAAATGCCATAAGCCACTTTTTCCCCGTGAAGTAAATGATGAGTTTGCGTAATGGAAGTCATGCCATTATGAATGGAGTGGGCACCGGCAATGCGCAGGTACTGGTCACCAAAGCCGCCAACTAGACCACTGGTGATGATGTTCGTTTCAATTACACGCTTTAGTGCGTCTGTCCATTTGCTCTTTTCCAAATCCGCTAGGGCTTCCTCGCCATATGTCAATAATACTTCCTGACATTGCCTTGCGGCCATATGTGCCAATTCAATACAAACGGACTTTGTGGCAAGTTTTTCGACCAGTGCATTGCCCTCATACCATTTCGCCAATGTATCGCCGATTCCTGCCCGTAAATAGCCAATAGGCGAATCCAATAGAATTCCCGGTTCGATAAATAACATCCAAGCGCTTTTTTCATGAATATCATAGCGGACATAGGAACCATTATCATCATAAATGACACTTAACGGTGTCCAGGCAGCGCAGGTGGAAGCCAGGGTTGGAATGAGGATGATTTCCTTTTGAAGCGAGTTTCCGGCCGATTTGGCGAGATCGAGCAGCTTACCGCCCCCAATGCCGATTAATGCATCCACACCTTGTTCAAGAGCTGACTTCTTGACGCGTTCAATTTCCGGGTCACTGCATTCCCCGTCGTATGTGAAAAAAATCGTCTCAATATTTTCGAAAGAAGGAAAAAATGGTTCAGCAACTTTCCATGATTTTCTTCCATGAATAACGAGCACTTTACGAATGTTCGCTTTACTCAGTTTTGCTTCCAGTGTTTCAAGGACATTAGCTTTACAGGCATAATAGGCTGGGCCGCTGCGGACTTCCAGTAGGGTATTCATATTCGTTCTCCTTAATGTAAAGGCCTGTTTCCCTGAAAAGGGAAAGCAGGCCTCGATTATTTGATCATTTCATCCAATCTGGTTTTCCGAATCCGACAAATTTGCTATCAATCACTTTTTCAAACTGGGCGGATTCCACTACTGATTTAATATCCTTGGCAAATTGAGCGTCTACATCTTTTGTATTCACTGCAACAACGTTTCGATACATATCTGGCATCTTTTCTAAAACAAGGGCATCCTGGAGGTCCATTTTCGCTGCGAGAGCGAAATTACCAGGGACAGCTGATAGGTCAACACTGTCTGTTGCGCGGGGCAATTGAGCGGATTCCAATGGCTTAAATTGGATGTTTTTTGGATTTTCCGTTACATCCTTTTCAGATATTTTTAAAGGGTCGACATCTGGGTCAACCTCAATCAATTCTTCATCCACCAGCACTTTAAGTGCACGTGCAAGGTTAACCGGATCATTGGGCAATGCAAGGGATGTACCGTCTTTAATTTCTTTCAACGATTTATATTTGTTCGAGTATATGCCCATTGGTGCTGTTGGAACTATGATAAGGTCGGAAAGCGTTAGATCATTTTCTTTAGCGAAGTTATCCATGTACACTTTATGCTGGAATAGGTTGGCGTCGATTGAGTTGTTGCCAAGCGACTTATTCGGCTGGATATAGTCGGTGAACTCTACGATCTCTATTTTGTAACCGAGATCTTCCAGACCTGGCTGGATTGCTTCTTTAACCATATCGGCGTATGGCCCGGTAGTCGCCCCGATCTTCAATTCTTTTTTGTCTTCAGTTTTTGGGGATGCATCATCGCTTCCGCAAGCTGACAAGCCAAGGGCAAGTGCACAGACTGATAATAACGAAGCTATTTTCTTCATTTGAAATTCCTCCTGAAATGATATGTATTGAATCATTGAAAAAATGACTGATTCTATCGTTTGTTAACTAAGTATGAGGCTTTGTCACCAACCATTTGAATGATTTGTACAAGGCAGATCAACACGACGATCGTCGTGATCATGACCGTGTTGTCATAACGGTAATAACCGTACCTGATGGCCAGGTCACCAATTCCCCCTCCGCCGATTGTCCCTGCCATTGCTGAGTAACCGATCAGTGAAATGGTCGTTAATGTCAGCCCCTGAATGATTCCCGGTTTTGCCTCCGGAAGAAGTACATCTTTAATGATCATCCATGGAGTGGCCCCCACGGCAATTGCAGCTTCAATCACTCCTTTGTCTATTTCACGTAATGCCGATTCCACGATCCTTGCAAAAAAAGGTATCGCGGATACGGACAGGGAAACAGAAGCCGCTCTTGGCCCTATCGTCGATCCAGTAAGCAGTTCCGTTAAAGGAAGGAGGGCGACCAAGAGAATGATGAACGGGATTGAACGGACAATATTGACTGCGAAACCGAGTGATCGATTCACGACGCTATTTTCAAAGAATAAATTCCTGGTTGTCGTAAACAGCAATACTCCAAGTGGTAAACCTATCAAAAGGGCTACCGCAAGGGAAACGCCGACCATATAAATCGTTTCAAGAAAGGCTTTATTAAGATCAGGTAAAATATTGACGATGGAATCAAGAAATGACATGTTTTAACACCTCCACAGAACTGGAACGATTTTTTATATATTCCAATGCCGAATGAATTTCAGCGGCCTCACCGATTAACTCAATGATCAAGATGCCTAAAGGGACATCCTGAATATACTCAATTTTACCGTGCAGGATATTCCCCTTTACTGAATGGGATTGGAGAGCGTCGGAGAGAATCGATTCACCGGCGGTTTGCCCTTCGAATTGAATTTTAATAATCGTTCCTTTACTTCCCTCAATCAAATGTGAGGGAAGTTCGAAATCCAATACACTGCTGATGAATTGCTTCGTTAACTCCTGCTTTGGCTGTGAAAATATTTTATAAACGGAACCTTCTTCAATTACCCGTCCATCCTGCATGACGGCGACTCGGTGGCATAGTTCTTTGACCACTTCCATTTCATGTGTAATCAACACGATGGTGATCCCGAGCTCCCTGCTTATCTTTTTTAATAACTGTAAAATCGCTTTTGTTGTTGTTGGATCAAGGGCTGAAGTCGCTTCATCACATAACAGTACGGTGGGGTCATTTGCTAAGGCCCGGGCTATGCCGACCCGTTGCTTCTGTCCACCGCTAAGCTGTGCCGGATAGACATCTTTTTTATCACTGAGCCCTACGATTTCCAGCAATTCCAATACACGTAACCTGATGGCGTCCTTCGATTGATGCGCGGCCTTTAAGGCGAAAGCGACATTTTCATAAACGGTTTTTGAACTGACCAGGGAAAAGTGTTGAAATATCATTCCGATTTTTTGACGTTGTTTACGAAGCTCTTTACTTGATAAAGAGGTTAAATCAATGCCGTCAATGATGATATTTCCGGCTGTCGGACGTTCAAGCAAATTCAAGCAGCGGAGTAATGAGCTTTTTCCAGCTCCGCTGTAGCCGACAATTCCATACACTTCGCCTTTTTGAATGGTTAAAGATACGTTATCCACTCCGATAACTCGGTTTTTCTTCGTGATGTATTCCTTTCGGACTGAACGGATTTCAATCATGATCCTTCCCCCTTAAACATAAAAAACTGCCTCTATCATTCAGAAAGAGGCAGCGAAATTATATCTCGTCTTATCTTTCAGAATGCAAACATTCTGCAGGAAGTGGCACCGTTCCCGAAGGGCGGTTGCCGGACATCACAGGGCCTGATCCCTCCGTCACTCTTGATAAGTAAACTATTATTTTAGAATATTTCAAGTTTTATAATATAATCTATAATATTTGTAAAATTCCACAATGTCAATCGTTTCTGTGATTTGGTGATGGTTTTTTTCGATAATGTTCCGTGCGGTTCATTAAAACCATTCCTGTCAAAAGGGCTCTTAGTCAATAATCCGTCTTTTATATCCAGATATTCCATTATTTCCTTGTCAAAAGGGTAAAGAGATAATACATTTATTATAATAAAGTGAAAAAGGGAGAAAAAACTATTTTTGTACAATGATGGGGTGGAAATGCATGATAGAGATTAAGACGGTAAATGATGTGGTTTGTGTGCACGGGACTCCTGACGGGGTCAAGTCGGGGATGAGTGTTTATGTTTTTTTAACGGATGGGCTATTGATAGATACTGGCGCACAGATTTTATTGGAAGGACTTATTCCATTCTATGAGTCCGCAGACTTCGAAACAGTTGCCCTGACGCACTATCATGAGGACCATACGGGAGGCGCTGCCTGGATAAAGGAACATAAAAAGGTTCCGATATTCATTCATCCGATGTCGGTTGATACTTGTGCGAAGGATGCTGAATATCCTGAATATCGTAAAATGTTTTGGGGAAAAAGAGACGCCTTTAAGGCTGAGCCGCTAGGCAAGGCCATTCATTCCCGCACCCAAACGTGGGAGCCGATTTTTACCCCTGGTCATGCGAAGGACCATATGGTGTATTTGAATCACAGCACTGGCATGCTCTTTTCTGGAGACCTTTTCGTAACACCAAAAACAAAGCTTATCTTACGGGAAGAGTCTGTCCCGATCATCATCGATTCCATAAAAAAATTACTCCGATATGACTTTGGGGAAGTGTTTTGCTGCCATGCTGGGCATGTGCCTGACGGAAAGGAAATGTTTCGAAATAAACTCGATTATTTGGAAAACCTCCAAGGTGAAATTTTACGCTTACATGATCAAGGGCATACAGTCCATGAAATCCAGCAAGTCGTTTTACCGAATCGCTATCCCCTTATCGAGATATCTGGACATGAATGGGATTCAGAGCATATCATAACTTCGATATTAAACGAAAATGTTTTGAATGCCAGGGATAATGGAACTATTTGAATATTAACAATAGATATTGAAAGGACGAGCACTGATATTAATGCTTTTAGCATAATATCAAATGCCTACGGGGGATAGAGTGCGGGAATTGGAAAAAGGCAAGAAGACAGCATGTTGTAATATTTAATTTGCACTCAAACAACTTCCATCCGGGAAGTTGTTTTTTTATGGAGGGGGTGCTTTTCATAAAAAAACATTTGTTAGTGGGGAATATGACGCATGAACGAAAGTTCACTTTTTTTAAGTGGAGCTCCCCAAAAAGAGAGCCCACGAGTGTTTATTTATTGATATTGGGATCTGTTTCATCATAAAAATCATGTGCTTCCTCGATGTTCTGAAGGTTAGCGACTTCATACACATTTCCGCCTGCCATTCCTTCATTGATGATTCGGTCGATATCGAGGAAAACGGAATCCTTGCCATCATATTCGGTATCCTTCAAAAATGTCATTTTTTCTTTATCCAAAATAAATCCCTCCTAGCTTTTTCTTTAGTTTAGGCAAAGGAGGGATTTTTATTCCGTTCAGAGGGTTAATGAATGAAAAAGGGGAAAGGGCTCAATCATATACATGGTAGACCATTAAGTCATGGATCATGCTTTTGAGTTGGGTTTCATCTGTTTCGGAAGGTGGGTTGGCTGTCCATTCGATGGATCCATCTTTATGGTACAAGGCTTTGATTGCCTCCTTTTTGAAATAAAATGAAATTTTCCATCCTGGCAGATTCTTATGCAGTGGTGCCCACTGAAAATGGGTGATCATATGTATAACCTCCATATATGCTGTCTTTCATTTCATTATAATGTAAAACGGCAGCTGGAGGTGTCATTTTATTGTCAGGTTGGAAAAAGTCAATTCAATGAAAAGATTTTTTAAATGCAAAAGCCGGTTAGCTTCAATTTCCTCTTCATCGAACTGCATGGGCTTTGAGTTCACTTCGTATATGAAGAGCGAACCCGATTCATCTTCCCCTATATCAATGGAAAATTCTCCGAGAAACCCGATTTTTTTCGAAAGAGACTCACCGCATTTTTGGGCGATATTCGCTAATTTTTGATTTAAGCTTCTTGATTGCAGGTCTTGATAAGGAAAAAGCTTACCCCCTCGGGGAGTGTGGGTGGTGATTTCCTGAGTTTGTGACATCCTTACTGCTTTGCCGGTCACTTTATAAAAACCTTTTTCATAATGGACGAGAATCCTGTAATCGTAACGATGACCAAAAATTTTTTTCGGTATGATCGCCTGTTGAGCAAGGTAGCTTCTTTTTAATAAATCCCTTTTTTTTGTTTCCCAGAATGAAGTGAAATCCGGAAAGGACTCACTATGCTTTAGGCTATTGAAAAAAAGTGTCCCATCAGGATTTTTGATGATGGTATAAATGCCCTTCCCTTGGCTTCCTTTGCATGGTTTAAGGTAAATATGCCTGTGGGTTTCGAGGAAAGCATCCAAGCAATCGCTGTTCCGCAGGATCATGGTGGGGGGGAGGTGAGTGGTGAGGGCCCCGTCTTCCGTTAATGCTTCGAACATTACATATTTATCTATAAAACAAGGGTTGAAAAGGTTAATTCGATATTCTTTAAAGTGGTTGATGAGACTCTGGAATTCTTCTGAAGCCTCATAGCCCCTCGATGGGATACGGTTATAGACGATGTCAGGGAGCGGCATCTTACACTCGATCCATTTGTTTGAAGTGGAGGAAAAAACATACCCTCTCAACGACTCGGAATGCAGGGCATTTCCTGTGAATGCATAAATCAAAATCCCGTGTTTCAATAAATATAAGGATAGGTCCCGAAAAAGGGTCAGGTTTCCACCCAAACCTGATTCCTTTTTGGGATTGGAAACAGTCAGTATTCCGACGACAAGCATCCGGTTACCTGGAAATATGGTGATAGGAATTAGGGGGTGATTCGAATGGTCCTTTTTATAGCTGATCTCCTCTTTGGCAGACCCGGCGAAAAGATCCGCATTCTCATGAGTGTGGTGCCAATTTTCAGTGCGGATATCGTAAAAAATGTTCATCGCGGCACACTGATTGATTTCGTAATCGTCTGTTCCGTAAGATAAATGGCATAATCAAGGCTGAGCTTTCTGGTCAGCAATTCGAAATCCTTGAGTTTTGGATGGGAGAAGATGGAACGTCCAGGTTTGGAATTGGCTTCAAACATCCAAACCTGCCCTTTTTTATCCAATCCAAAATCAAATCCTATTTCTGCAATGATGCCGTCCAAGTTCTTTTCTATACTGTCACTTAGAATCAGTGCGGCTTCCGATAGCTTTCGTTCGACTTCTTTCGCTTCATCGTCATCTCCAAACAATTCGGCGACCGTTTTGATGACACCCCCGCTTTTAATATGGGTCGTGACGCTACCGGCACCAGCGATTTTTGCTGCAATCGCGGACACCTGCCATTTTCCATTACTGTCCTTGTTCGTATGGACCCGGAAATCCACTGGACGTTTTTCAGATCGAATTAATGGGATCCCCTGCTGCACGATAAGGTTCTCAAGCGGCCGGTCGTGAAAAATATGTTTAACAATGGCTTCCAAAGTGGAAAACTTTTGCAGTTTATTTTCTTTTGCTTCATTTGTATAGCGGCAATAGTAAACATCCTCATGCTTATCATAAAGAATTTGGTGAATCCCTAGACCGAGGCTGCCGTGAATGGGCTTTATATAAACTTGACGGTAATGGGAAAGAAGGGTTTCCACCACGGACATGGATTGAAATGGATACGTTTCCGGCAAATAAGGCAGTGCCCGCTCATCTGCGCATAACCTTTCATTTACATCCCATTTATTGAAAAAACCAGGATTATACCATGGAATGGTATATTCTTTTTGAAATTTCTGCTTCACTTCTTTAGGTCCATCGCGGTTTTCCGTCAACCGGTTTGGGAGACGGTCATAGATGACATTAGGAAAAGGAAATTCATTAATGTGCCAGTCATCGTTATCAAACACATAACCTTTGATTGTCTCCTCATCCCAATTGATTACATTCTCTCCAAAAACAAAGGGGATACAGCCTGTGGTCCTGCTAAGCGAAAGGAGCTTTGCGAAAAATTCCGTTCTCTCCCCTAATGGTTTGTTTGAAAGGCCGGTGAATCCTGAGGAAAAGATTCCGACAAGCGGTCCGATATGGATGCTCTTGCCGTATATGAATAAATGAAGGGGAATATCGGTATGATCGAATATAAGCGATTCCGCAAGACTTTCCGATAGGACGATTGATTGATTGACGGCCGGGTTTTGTTTGACGATGGCAGGACATGAATGTCGTCCGAAATAAATTAATTCAATCTCTGCCAAATCTCCAAGCTCTGAAGGATAGTAGAGAACATTGCCAGGGGTAGCGGCAATTTCGGCAGGATAAGTCTTTCTCACTTTCTATTCACCTGCTTTCTGAAGATGTTCGGCTAAATACTGGCTATATTGAAACGGTGCGCGATGAATATCTTTCATGGTCTCCGGCTGAAGTGCCTGAATGATTTTCCTTCCAGGCTTCGAGTTAATATCCATTATCCATATTTGGCCTTTTTTATCGATGCCTAGATCAATCCCCAACTCGAATAACCTTTCAAAGACAGCTTCGGTTTTTACGGGCAGGGTGCGAAGGATATGCTGAATCTTTTGTTCGACAGCATTCGAAAACGTTTCCGGGTTCCTTTTGTTGAAAGTATCCAATGAAATGGCTTCCCCGCCTGTGGCAAGATTTGAGGTAATTCCGTCCTTTTGTCCCGTACGAATTCCGCGTCCCCGTTCCATCCATTGATTCTTCTCGTTTTTTTGAAGTAAAATCCGTAAATCGAATGGCTCGTTATTTTGGTTGCGAAGTTCCAAATATGGCTGGCAGAGGTAACGGTATCGATTTAATAAATGCTGCAGCCATTTGTTAAGCTGAGATTTGGAGGGGAATTGGCGGTCATATTTGGTGCCCTTTTTCGTCATGGATACCAAGGTCCCGTCTTCGGTTTTTGAAAGAAGATAGATTCCTGTACCACCTGCACCGAATTCAGGTTTGATGATGATTTTATCCAGGCGTTCCAAATGACCGGTAATATCTTCAGGTGTCGTCACTTTTACGGTCTCTGGAAAAAATGCCTGTAGGTGTGGATGGTTTTTTAGGATTTGGTACACTTCCCACTTACCAGGAAGGCCCAGCCCTAAGAAATTCGAGTTTTCTTTTAACCAATCGATTTTGTGTCGTGTTTCCGTAGACTCACGGACTAATCCGTGAAAACAGCGATCATATACAAAATCAGGTAAATCAAAAGATGTGGTGATCCAAGTTTCGTTCTCGGAATCAAAACGCTCGCCACGCACTTTTTTCAGATCCATATCAATATTTTCCGGTGAGAATTTACAAACTTTCATATTAAATGATTTAGCGTTTTTGGCTATTTCGGTGAAGTAGTTGTTTTCATGTGTATCCGACGCGGCCATTAATCCTATTAACACGTGCTAGCAACTCCTTTTATCGATGGTTTTCGCGGTTAAGGGCAAGCATGAAATCTATGATGGATTTTACTGATGGACGAAACGTTTCATAGTTGCCATGAAATTTTTTCGAAGGTTTTGAATTCACTTCGATGATCCATGGATGGGTATCGGTATCCAGTGCTAAATCGATACCTAGCTCACCGAATGAATCGTCATGGTTTTCGACCAAGGCCTGGGCAGTGTTGTTAGCCAGCCGTACGAGCTTTTGATATATGCGGCTGGCGTCCTGAAGGTCAAATGCTTCCTTTAGAAAATCCGGCCCATTTTTCATCAATCCGCCTTGTGCAAGATTGGAAACGATAGTACCAGGGTCCCCAATCCGGGCAACCATTGATGAAACTTTCCATTCAAGCTGATCGTTCCGGTGAAGAAGTATGCGGAAATCAACTTTTCTCTGATCGGTTTCGAATAGGGAAATACCTTTTTGAAGAATAAAGGCTTGTTTTCTGGAAAATATTTTTAAGGTTTCGTACAACTTTTCATCCGTATCAGCAAAATGTACATCCTGGAGATGTCCGGATTGCTCGATTTTCCATTTTCCAGCCACTTGCGTTAATCTGCAAATATTCCTGCCTTGGCTGCCTGATGCGGGTTTAAAGTAGATTACCGAATGCTTTTCTATAAATGTCAAGAATGATTCCTTTTGGTTAAAAAGTATCGTCTCTGGCAAATTTGGCAACAGGTCATCTTCTAAGATTAGCAGCTCATGTACATCATGTTTGGAGAGGAACCTTCCATTGAACATCGGTATTGACCGTTCCTCCAGTTCAGTTTTAAATAGCTTGAAAGAATGCGATTCCTCAAGTTTGCGCGAATGTATCCGGTTATAAAAAACATCAGGAATGGGGAGGGGCAAGGTTTGCCAGCCATCTTGCCCTGGCAGGTAGCCTTCCACAACTCCATCTTGAAGAGACTGCAATTTTACTAAATAGAAGGGGATGCCCTGCTGATTACAATATGATTTCATTTCCTGATAAAATTTTTCCATCTCGCCGAATGTCCCGTCTTGCAAGGGAGTCTGGTTCATGAGTGAAGCGAAGAATGGGCCTATTTTAATGGACCTTCCCTCCGCATGGTATGAGACGGAGATTGGATCGGAAAAAACGGGTAAGGATAAAATTTGGTTCATATCATATGAAAGTTTCAATGTAGGCTGGGATGATGGAAATGGCTGGACAAGTACCGGAACGGAACGACATCCAGCCATGATCGTTACGGGTTCTCCAAATTGAAGGCCCCATTCCTCAAATAGTTTTTCTTCGATAAACAGTAGCGCCTTCTTTCTAGTCTCTGCGGGATTTACCGTAATGAAAACTTTCTGATGGTTAAGGTTCATAATAATTCCCCGTTTGCACTAAGTTTGATATCCTTTTATACTTTAATGATGGGCAAATGTGGATAACACATTCTATGTTTTTTTAATTAGAAGGTGTCATCAAGCCTCTATTTAAGCAATAAAAGGAGAAATTTCATGGGTGAGTTTTGGGTAAAGATACTGTTTATGGTCGTCGTAGGTGCTGTAATAGGTGGCTTCACTAATTTATTAGCTATCAGAATGCTGTTCAGACCTTATAAACCAATCTATATTTTCGGGAAACAGCTGCCGTTGACACCAGGGTTGATTCCGAAGCGGCAGGATGAGTTAGCCAAACAGTTAGGCAAATTGGTGGTTGATCATTTAATCACCCCAGATAGCATTCAAAGCAAAGTCATCAATGAAGCCTCTTTACAGAATATGAAAATTTTTGTTCAGGCAGAAGTAAAGAAAGCATTGTCCACGGAAAAAAGTGCAGCTCAATTGCTTGATCAATTGGGAATGAAGAATTCGTCATTCACGTTAGACCAGAGGTTACAAGCATTCATTCTTGGTAAATATGAAACATGGTCGGAAGAGAACCGGAGCAAGAGCCTGAAGGATATCGTCCCGTCTCACATTCAGCAAAAAGCCCTCGACTCGATTCCTGATTTGTCACGTTTCATCGTGAAAAAGGGAAAAGAGTATTTTGACAGTGCAGAAGGCAAAAGCCGTCTTGAAGATATGTTGGATGATTTTTTCAAGGAACGGGGTAAGCTGATCAATTTAATTCAGATGTTCATTGGAAACGAAAAGTTAATTGATAAGATCCAACCGGAAATCCTTAAATTCTTAGAACAATCTCGAACAATTGATATATTGTCAGTGATGATGGTGAAAGAGTGGGGAAATCTCGAGAAATGGGATGTAGAGAAAATCGAGGGAATAATCGGTAAGGAAATGATAAAACAATTGATTAAAGAAAAAACGGCAGAAATGATGCCTCTCGCTGGCATGATGAATAAGCCGGTTCGTGAATTGACTGCCAATTTTTCGAACAACATTGTGGAAAAGGGTGTCCCGATCTTCGTGGAAAAAGGTGCCGAGTATTTAATCAAACATTTTCAGCCGCTTTTCCAAAAGCTTCGTCTGGACGATATCGTGGAAGAGCAAGTTTCGTCATTTTCGGTGTCCCGGCTTGAGGGCATGGTCGTTTCCATCACTAAAAAGGAGTTGTCGATGATCACATACCTTGGGGCCTTACTTGGTGGAATCATCGGATTATTTCAAGGTTTCGTAACTGTTTTGATAGGATGACGTGTAATTCGCAATCGGATTTGTTATAGTTGAAAAGGTGTAGGAATACAATGATTACCGGGAGGGGAAATACATGAGTAACGTATATGATGCAGCGTATGAAATGGAAAAGGCGATTAGGGCAAGTAATGAATATGCGGACTTGCAACGCTTATATGATCTTGTAAATTCTGATGAAGCAACAAAAGGAATGTTTGAAAACTTCCGTAATCTTCAAATGTCATTGCAGCAAAAGCAAATGATGGGACAGGAGATTGCTCCAGAAGAGGTTGAGCAAGCACAAAAGACGGTACAGCTTGTCCAACAAAATCCAACCATTTCACAATTGATGGAAGCTGAACAGCGTATGAGCATGGTCATCGCAGACCTCAATAAAATTATCATGAAGCCGCTTGAAGATTTATATGGCTTGCCTGAACAACAGCAATAAGCAGTTGGAGACTCCCTTCTATAATGGTTGGGAGTTTTTTTGTTCCCGAAATGTACCGTATGCAAGGGGTGTGAACTACTATTTGTTCTACTCTCTAAATTTTAGTCATAAATTTAAAAGAGGATATTACAGATGGGGGAGATCAACATGGTATATCGTCTACTTGCGGTCAATATCGACGGGACATTGCTCCAGTCAAATGGACGTTTAAATAAATCGACAAAAGAAGCAATCGATTATGTACACCAAAAAGGTGTCCATGTTGCACTTGTGACATCAAGAAACTATCACTCAGCAAAAAAAGTGGCCAAAGCCCTAAAAATAAATCCGATGATCGTTGCTCAACAAGGAGCGTTTGTCGGAGCTTCCATTGAAAAGCCCATTATGGTAAAAAGAATTTCAGAAGAACTGACTGCAGAACTCGTGCAAATGCTTGAAAAGACCACATGCCAAATTTTGCTCATTCATGAAAAATACTCGCTGGGCAATCGGGTGAACCTCCCGGAGAATTTGCTTGGCAAAACGGTTATGTATTTGAATGATCAAAATATTTATGCTCAAAATTATGTGGATGATATCAGTGAAGAGCTTATTGACAATCCGATGGCCCCGACGAAAATGGACATAATATTTTCAGAAAAAAGTGATCAAAATGAAATGCTGAAATTGATAAAGGAAATGTTCCCTGAGGTGGATGCAATCCTACATCCGGGCCATAAGCTAACAATTGTTCCAAAGGGCGTTTCCAAATGGAGCGGTGTATTGTATTTAGCTGATCATTTAGAGGTGAAAAGAACGGAAATCGTCTCGATTGGAGATGGATTGGATGATTTGGAGATGATTGCGGGTTCCGGTCTGGGTGTTGCCATGGGCAACGCGGATGAGGAAGTAAGGAAAGTGGCAAAATGGGTGACGCGCTCCAATGATCAAGATGGTGTTGCCTATATGCTTAGGGAATTTTTCCGGAAGCAGCATCCAATCGATTTTCTACAGAAGATGAATATGCTTAAGTGAATGGTGGGGCTCCTTCATATGGAAGGGGCCTCATTCACGTTATGCCGCTTTGCAAGGCTGGTATTTTTCATAAATAATTCTAAGCAACTTTCCATAAACTAAAGGAAAATCAGTAATGGAAAGGAAGAATTCAATGGGTATTATCAATGCGAAAGAAGTACAAGTCGGTGACGAGGTGTTTGTAATTTATAATAATCCCCATGTTCCTACCGTTTCGAATATAAGGGCAGCGGAAATTGTCCCGCATCCTAAAAATCCCAATGCAGTAGCCTTATTCCTGAACGATACATTTCATACGATTGAGGATGATGATGCTTTGTTCTCTTCGGAAGCAGCTGCGGAAAAAGCATACAGTGATTATATGGATAACTACGATCAGATGACTTGAAGTGGTGTTTACTTCGCTGTACTGGGAGAGAATGAACAAATGAAAGCCCCTGCTTTAAAGTGGGAGCTTTCATTTGTTTATTGGCTTGAAGCATCGAACACACGCAGCATTGCATGGATTTGCCCCATAAAAGCTTCCAAACTCACGAGTAAAAGCCCCGAACTCACGAGTATTTGGTTCAAACTTACGAGTAAAAGCTTGAAACTCACGAGTAAAAGCCCCGAACTCACGAGTAACGCTCGAAACCCACGAATAAAAGCCCGAAACTCACGAGTAAAAGCCCGGAACTCACGAGTAAAAGCCCGGAACTCACGAGTAACGCTCGAACTCACGAATAAAAGCCCGAAACTCACGAGTAAAAGCCCCGAAATCACGAGTAACGCTCAAAATCACGAGTAAAAGCCTCGAACTCACGAGTAACGCTCGAAACTCACGAGTAAAAGCCCGGAACTCACGAGTAAAAGCTCGAAACTCACGAGTAAAAGCCTCGAACTCACGAGTAACGCTCGAAACTCACGAGTAAAAGCCGGAAACTCACGAGTAAAAGCCGGAAACTCACGAGTAAAAGCTCGAAACTCACGAGTAAAAGCCGGAAACTCACGAGTAAAAGCCCGGAACTCACGAGTAAAAGCTCGAAACTCACGAGTAAAAGCCGGAAACTCACGAGTAAAAGCTCGAAACTCACGAGTAAAAGCCCGGAACTCACGAGTAACGCTCGAACTCACGAATAAAAGCCCGAAACTCACGAGTAAAAGCCCGGAACTCACGAGTAAAAGCCCGGAACTCACGAGTAACGCTCGAACTCACGAATAAAAGCCCGAAACTCACGAGTAAAAGCCCGGAACTCACGAGTAACGCTCAAAATCACGAGTATTTGCTTCAAACTTACGAGTAAACGTACCCATACTTACATGTCAGGAAACTTTGGTGATTAAAACATCATATTTGACTGGTAAGTTGCCGACTTAAATCTAAAAAACTGTCACTCATTTTTCAAGAAAAACAGAGTGACAGCTTGTGGATAAATCAGTTAGTAGATTTTTTAATGAAGAGTTTCATTGCGTGAATTTGTCCTATATGATTGGCTTCGTGCAGGACTACGAAATTAATGAATTCTCCAACTGTTTCCATTCCATTGAAAGGCTGTGCAGCTTTTTCTGTCAATCGTTCCTCCGGAATTTCAAGAAGTCGACCAAGTTGTTCTTGCAGTTGTTGCTTTAAAACTTCAACGGAAGGTACATCCCCGGTCCAGTCGGCGGGTTTTGATCCATATCCGAATAACTGGCTGTAATTCTCTGGCAAATCACTGTTGGAGTTCAATAAAAATTTTTCCGCTGCAGTAAGAACATGTCCAAGGTGCCAATGGATCGTATTATTAAAACCCTCAGGCTGCACATCCATAAATTCTGGATTGATACCCTCTATTTCTTTTAAAAGATTGCTGCGCATGGCTGTCAGTTGATTTTTCACATAATTCATTTTACATTCCCCTTTCAATCCTTTTTTCAAAACACTATCTCATGAAATTATAGCAAGGATATTTCAATATTATCAAATTTTAGATAAGTCTTTTCAAAAGGGGAAGGCTTATCAATTTACAATTAATTTCATTTTAAGGGTTGTAATTGTCAGATAATTTATTATAATTAAAATAATGTTAGGTAAACTTACATCACTATGTAAAGTTAAGGAACGGAATGTTGGGTCGGATAATGGTAATTAATTGAAACGATGCATTGAAAGAGTTGCTTCCGAACTTAAGGGGTAGGTATTTGGGATATTTAACGGTATAGATTGGTAAAAGGAGAGAGGGTATGCGTTTAACAGCAAGAGAACAGGAAAAGTTATTGGTTGTAGTGGCGGCAGATTTGGCACGAAGGCGAAAAGATCGAGGCTTGAAATTGAACTATCCGGAATCCATTGCCCTGATTACCTATGAAATTGTGGAAGGAGCCAGGGATGGGAAATCCGTATCGGAATTGATGCAATTTGGAAGGACGATTCTTTCAAGTGAAGATGTTATGGAAGGGATCCCAGAGATTATTCATGATATTCAAGTTGAGGCGACGTTCCCGGACGGTACAAAGCTTGTGACAGTTCATAATCCGATTCAGTAAAGGGGGAATCCCATGATACCAGGTGAATATATCTTGAAAAAAGAACCGGTCATATATAACGAGGGAAAAAGTCCAACGGTCATAACTGTCATCAACAGGGGAGACCGTCCGATACAGATTGGCTCACACTTTCACTTTTATGAAGTGAATCCTGGACTGGAGTTCAATCGTGAGGATGCTTTTGGGAAAAGACTGAACATTCCTGCCGGTACTGCTGTCCGTTTTGAGCCGGGGGATGCGAAGGAAATCGAATTGGTTCCATTCAGCGGCAAGAGGGAAGTTTATGGATTAAGCAATAAAACGAATGGTCCGCTTGATAGGGAGTGAAAATATGAGCCATGAAATGTCACGTAAGCAATATGCCGACATGTTTGGTCCGACAACAGGAGATTTAATCAGATTGGCAGATACCGAGCTTTTCATAGAAGTGGAAAAGGATTTTACAAAGTACGGTGATGAAGTGAAATTTGGCGGGGGTAAAGTGATCCGTGATGGTATGGGGCAACATCCAACCGCTACAAGAGATGAAGTGATGGATCTTGTTTTCACCAACGCGATCATCATCGATTATACCGGCATTTATAAGGCGGATATCGGTGTGAAAGATGGAAATATTGCAGCTATCGGAAATGCGGGAAATCCCCTATTGATGGATGGGGTGACAATGGTGATAGGAGCCGCTACCGAAATAATTGCAGCTGAAGGAAAAATCGTTACTGCCGGAGGGATTGACGCCCACATCCATTTCATTGCCCCGCAGCAAATCGAGACTGCACTATCAAGCGGGATAACGACAATGATCGGCGGGGGAACCGGACCTGCAACCGGAACGAATGCCACGACTTGTACTCCGGGTGCTTGGAATATACATAAAATGCTCGAAGCGGCAGATCATTTCCCTATGAACCTTGGTTTTTTAGGCAAAGGCAATTCCTCGGCCAAAGAACCGCTTGTTGAACAAATAGAAGCTGGTGCGATCGGGTTGAAATTACATGAAGATTGGGGTACGACGGCTGCAGCGATCGATACTAGTTTAATAGTGGCAGATGAATATGATGTTCAAGTGGCGATTCATTCCGACACGCTAAATGAAGGTGGTTTCGTCGAGGATACGATCAAAGCCATCGACGGCCGTGTCATTCATACATATCATACCGAAGGAGCGGGCGGGGGACATGCCCCTGATATCATCAAGGCGGCTAGTTATCCCAATATTCTCCCGTCCTCGACGAACCCTACCCGTCCATACACGATCAATACGTTGGAAGAGCATTTGGATATGCTGATGGTATGCCATCATTTAGATCCATCCGTTCCGGAAGATATCGCTTTTGCCGATTCCCGGATAAGAAAAGAGACGATTGCCGCTGAAGACATTCTGCATGACCTGGGCGTTTTTAGCATGATCAGCTCCGATTCCCAAGCGATGGGGCGTGTAGGTGAAGTTATCCTGCGGACATGGCAGACAGCCGATAAGATGAAAAAGCAGCGTGGCAAAATGTTGGAGGAGGCAGGGGAAGGAGACAATTTCCGTGTTAAGCGTTATGTTGCAAAATATACGATAAATCCTGCCATCACACATGGAATCTCTGATGTCGTCGGATCTGTGGAAGAAGGGAAATTCGCGGACTTGGTGCTATGGGATCCTGCCTTTTTCGGGGTTAAACCGGACATGATTCTAAAAGGGGGCATGATTGCGCACAGTATGATGGGAGATCCGAATGCCTCGATTCCAACGCCGCAACCCGTGTTATATCGCCCGATGTTTGCAAGTTTTGGAAAGGCCGTTGCGAGTACGTCGATTACGTTCCTGTCAAAAGCGTCATATGAAGCGGGAATTCATGATGACCTTGGGTTGAAAAAAATAGTGAAGACTGTCTCGAACGTTCGCAATCTTACAAAAAAAGATATGAAGTTAAACGGGGAGACCCCCGTTATAGAAGTTGATCCGCAAACATATGAAGTGACGGTGGATGGTGATTTAATTACGTGTGAGCCAGCGGAAATCCTGCCGATGGCGCAACGATACTTTTTATTCTGAGGTGATGGCATGATAGTTGAAGAAGTATTGGGAAATATAGAGTTTATTGAAAAAAAGGCGAAGCATATGGAAAAGGTTTATCTGGAAAGCGATGCATTAAGAAAACGGATACTAAGGGTTAAAACGGATCATGGAAATGAAATTGGGATACGCCTTAAAGAGAATAAGGATTTGATGGATGGGGACATCCTTTATATGGATGAAAATAATATGATTGTGATCAATACGATAGATGACGATATTTTGACGATCATGCCTACAACCCTAGGGCAGATGGGCGATATAGCGCATCAATTGGGAAATCGCCACTTACCTGCCCAGTTTGATGGCGATGAAATGCTTGTTCAATATGATTACCTGGTGGAAGAGCTTTTAATGGAACTTGATATACCGTTTCGCCGTGAAAAGAGAAAGGTGAAGCAGGCATTCCGTCACATCGGCCATTCACATGATTGAACGTTTGTTTCCGTTGATCCAGCTTTGTGATTCCAATTTTCCTTCTGGGTCGTTCTCCCATTCATTCGGGATGGAGACCTACATTCAAGAAGGGAAGGTACATGATGCAGCTTCTTTAAAGGCGTTTTTGAAGGTATACATTTCAAAATCTTTAACCTATACAGATGGACTGGGGTGCCGGCTTGCATATGAATTCGTAAGTAGTCATAGGGCTGAAGGAATATGGGATTTGGATGAGAAGCTTTATGCCGCATGTTCGGCCCGGGAATCCAGGGAGGCCTCGAAAAGAATTGGACAGCAGATGGCTAAACTATGCTCGAACTTATATCCGTCCGAAGAGTTATCTGCATACTTGAAGAAAATCCAAGGAAAACAATGTTATGGACATCCGGCCATTGTATTCGCGCTTGTATGTACCGAACTGAACATTACCGTAGAAATGGCCATTCATGCCTGTTTGTATGCAGGCGTATCCTCGCTGATCCAAAATGCAGTAAGAGGAATCCCTTTGGGTCAGACAGCTGGACAATCCTTGTTATTATGGACACATGATATTATCCAGACAGCTGTTGCATTCATTAAAGGACTTCCGGAGGATGAACTCGGACGGACACTGCCGGGATTGGAAATCGCTCAAATGAGGCATGAGCAATTACATGTAAGACTATTCATGAGTTAACCAGAAAAGAGGTGACAGATTTACCTCATATGGAGGTAAATCGATATAGATGAAACAAGTAGTCAAAATAGGTGTAGGCGGCCCGGTTGGTGCCGGAAAAACGATGCTTGTCGAGAAGCTGACACGGGTAATGGAAAAGGACTTCAGCATGGCAGTTGTAACGAATGATATATATACAAAAGAAGATGCGCTGTTTTTAATGAAAAATGGTGTACTTTCTGAAAATCGCATCATCGGTGTGGAAACCGGCGGCTGTCCGCATACAGCGATACGTGAGGACGCTTCGATGAACTTTGCAGCCATTGATGAATTGATGGAACTCCATCCGGAACTGGATTTGATTTTTGTGGAGAGCGGCGGTGATAATTTAGCCGCGACCTTCAGCCCTGAACTCGTTGACTTTTCCATCTATATCATTGATGTCGCACAAGGGGAGAAAATCCCCCGGAAAGGTGGCCAGGGAATGATTAAATCGGATTTATTCATTATTAATAAAACGGACTTGGCCCCGTATGTAGGAGCAAGTCTGGAAGTGATGGAGAGGGATACATTAACGACCCGAGGGGATAAACCTTTCTTTTTTACTAACTTAAAAGACGAAAAGGGATTGACTGATGTCGTGAACTGGATAAAGTCAGAGGCATTTCTTATAGGACTTGAGCAGTGAGCTGGACAGGCAGCATTCGCTTAAAAGCGGTACTGAAAAATGATCGTACAATAGTGAAGGATACTTATTATGACGGGGCATTCAAATTGTCCCGTCCTGTGTTTCTTGATGAACTTTCACCTACCTATTTTCTCATTCATGTTGGGGGCGGCTATGTAGGAGGGGACAGGTACCATCAGCTCTTTTGTTTGGAAGAAGGGGCTACAATGACGTTGACGACACAGTCGGCGACAAAGGTATACAAAACGATGGGTGAGCCGGCATTGCAGGAAACCGAGCTGGTATTAAAAAAAAGGAGTTTTCTTACCTATGTGCAGGACCCTATAATTGCCTATGAATCTGCTCGATATATTCAGAATATGACGATACATATGGAAAGTGGAGCGGGATTGTTGCTGACGGATATATTTACACCGGGATGGTCAGAAAGTAAGACGGAATTTACATATGATTGGATCCGCTCCAAACTAAACGTGTTCCATGATGGTAAAAGGCTTATAATGGACCACTTGCTTCTGAATCCTTCAGACGAGATGGACTCTGTGCTCTTATTGGAAGGATACAGTCATTTTGGCTCATTATTATTGATACATGAAGAGGTGGACGGGGAAATCATTAACGAACTGGATGAAATGCTTTCCCCGTTAAGAAGCAATGTTAGAATAGGTTTTTCCCGGCTGCCAATACGTGGTTTGATACTGCGGATATTAGCAAATCAAACTCAACAGATAGAAAAGGTATTTTCTGTTTGTGAGGATCTCTTCCGAAGGAGGGTCCTGCGGGAGGATGCAATCTTTTATCGTAAATATTAGCAAAGGGAAAGGAGGGGTTTTATGGAAATGAGTTTATTGCTGGTTTTAGCGATTGGATTTGCATTAGGCATAAAGCATGCCCTGGAACCCGATCATATCATTGCCGTTTCTACGATTGCGAGCCAAAGCAAGAAAATATGGAAGTCTTCACTTGCAGGCGTATTTTGGGGAATCGGCCATACACTTACTCTTTTGGTGTTCGGTGTCATCCTGATCCTTTTGAAAAACGAAATTCCGGAAGCTTGGGCAATGTCATTGGAATTTCTTGTGGGAATCATGTTGGTATATTTAGGTATCACGACGATTTTTTCTTGGAAGCAAACGGAGCAGCATGATCATACAGGACGGGCTACCTATCTGAAATCGATGTTAGTGGGAATCGTCCACGGACTTGCCGGCAGTGCTGCAATAGTCCTTCTTACTATGAGTACGATAGATGCAGCGTGGCAGGGGGTAATCTACATTATCATATTTGGTGTAGGTACTTGTATAGGCATGCTTCTGTTCACGACGATTTTAAGCATCCCCTTTGTCACAAGTTCTTCTTCCAAAAAAGTCAATCGTTCACTCATCCGATTGACAGGTGTGATAAGCACGGTTTTCGGAATCTATTATATGTACAATCTGGGTATCAACGAGGAACTATTTTCAGTTTGGTTTGGTTGAATGCAGGCTATCTGCCCAAGGAATACCGGGGTAAGGAACTCTCAAGTCAAAAGCTTGAGGGTTTTTTTGCTGCTAATAAATCAATAAACATTTCTATAACTCTTTTGAATGGACTAGTATAATGAAATATATTGGATAATTAATCCATTTAGGTATGAGGAGGTGGCATGTAATGAAAAGGAAACCATTCCTGCTTGCACTTAGCCTATTAGCAATAACGTTAACTGCAGGTTGTACAACAAAGCAAGAACATATTTCCATTCAAAAATATGAAGGAAAAAACTACAAATTCGAAGCATATAAAGAAAAGATAGAAATGGGGAAAACAGAAAAAACAAAAGAAATAGTAAAAAATGCTGATTGGGAAGAATTCGCATTGGAGAAGGATCATTCTAAGGCGGACTTCATCTTTTATTTTAATGATGAAAAAAACGAAAGTAAAATAGCCGTGTATTATGTTTGGGTTAATCCCGATGAAAATATTGTAGAATTGACGAAGGATGAACATAGCCAGTATGTACAGTTAAATAGAAAGGATTCTGAAATAATATTAAGACTGCTGCACTAATTAAAGGAAGAGATAGGCAATGCATGTACTTTCAAAAACCTCTAGACCAAGTACTTTGTTATTTATAGAACTCTCATGTGCTCTAATCGAATATCAACAGAGTTATTTAACATAGTCATCTTTTAAAGGGGTGGGGTAAATGAGGAAAATTACTTTGTCTAATGGAAAAACGGTTGAAGTCAAATGTTTAAGCTGTGCTTTGACAAGTGGGGAAGTAGAAGCCGAGGGTGGTGTAATAGTCGAATCTGAATATTTTCATGCTCACCTAGACGTTGCATATCCCATTGAAGGTTTAGTTATTTTAGTATCTAAACGCCATATTAAATGCGAATTAAATGAACCAGAAAAGGTTGATTACATAAACTTATTATCCAAGATTAGAAAAGCTCAAAGGGAAATATTAGGGATAGAACACGTTTATTATATTTAACCCAAAGCAATACCTTCAACTCCTCAGGTATGGTTTCTATCTGAATTTTAATTTGATTGGAGCGGAAGGTGCGAGACTTCCAATCAACGTCCAAATTGTTCAAGCCATAAAAAAACAGTAGGTAAACTCGATTTTGATCGAGTTTGCCTACTGTCCTGAGAAACCGGACTTCAATACAAGTCGGGTATCTTTCATTCTGCTCAGGCTGGGTCAGTCTTCTTATTCGTTGTCCTCAATAGTGGCATTGTGCAACAACGAAAAGAGCCACCGGACTTGATGATTTCGCTTATATCGACTTCAATGACTTCGTATCCGCGTTTACAAAGCTCACTATTTACCTGTTTATTACATGGAAGACTGAATAATTTTTTATTCCCAATCGAAAGCACGTTTGTTCCTAATGTGAATTGTTCTTCTTTAGTCACTTCAATCATGTCATAACGTGAAGCTAATAAATCCATCTCTTTTTTTGTAAAGGACTCTGGAAAAATAAGCGCCTCTGTCGGTGATATGATATTGAAAACACAATCTAAATGAAGGAATGTTTCAATGAAAGGAACCGCGATGATATCGTATTCAGGTAATAGGGTTTGAAGATGCTTGACGGATGATTCATCCGTTCTTTCACTGATTCCAATATAGATGGTCTTTCCGTCAATAAGGACATCCCCGCCCTCAATATGATTTTTGAGGAGGTTGAAAAATGAGATACCATTCGTTTCGAGCCAGGATTTCAATATTTGTTCTTCACCCTGCCGGATACCTGTTGCCAACTCAGCAACGTAAACGGTATTGCCAAGAGTGAAACCGATATCTCTCGTAAAGACTTGTTCTGGATATGTAAATTCTGGCGGAAGTTTTATGACTTCAATCCCTTCTTGTTCAAGAGCCTTTATAAATTGGGCGTGCTGCTTCAAGGCAAGTGCCTGATCGATATTTTCTTCTTGAAACTCTTTTTGAGTTTCGTTAATGATCTCCCTGATTTCCATATGACGAGGTTCACAGACGATCACCCGTGATAACTTTGAATATTCACTCGCACAATAAGCCTCTAGTTCTTCGTTTATTTTGTTTACCATAAATGAGCTCCCTCTAAATATAATTGTATCTTTACTATTTCCTCTTTTTTCTAGAAAGAAACATAAAAAATAAGTCGTGGTCTCTTTAATCTTCTTTAGAGTAGATTGCTTTTTATACTGAAATAATTTAGACTGATAATTCTGAAAAATAATTTTTGACATTTTTGTAAATGTAATTGAATAATGAAAATGTGTGAGTTACAATAGCAAAAAGGAAAGCGCTTTCCCAAAATATATGAGGAGTGTGAATGATGGGAAATATTCGTTGGGGAATCGTGAGTGCTGCCAATATAGCCTTCGATGAATTTTTACCAGCCATAAGCCGTTCAAACCGTGCAGAGTTAATAGCCGTAGCATCGAAAAGCTTAGAAAAGGCTAAGCGATTCAATTCGTCCTATATTTATGAAAAGTATGAACATCTTATTGAAGATTCATCTATTGACGCAGTCTATATCCCTTTACCTAACTCTCTTCATGCAGAATGGGCGGTGAAGGCCATGAAAAAGGGAAAACATGTTCTTCTTGAAAAACCAGCAGCTTTAACGGAAGCCGATATGCACGCTGTTAAAACAGCAGCCCGAGAAAATGATGTTGTCTTCATGGGAGCCTTCATGTATCAGTTTCATTGTCAGCATAAACGAGTTAAGGAATTACTTGAATCCGACAAGATCGGGGAATACAACCATGTTAAAGCGCATTTTTCCTGGATGCTTGAAGACTCTGGGGATATTCGTTTGAAACCGGAACTAGGGGGAGGGGCCATGAGAGATGTCGGATGTTACGGCTTGCATGCAGTTACGCAAATCGTTGGCTTTAAACCTGTTCAAATCACAATGAGCGGCAAAATGAATCAAGGCAATGGTGTTGACATGACATCGACCTGTTTATTGTTGGATGCTCAGAAAAGGACTGCTGAAGTTACAGCTTCATTGGAACTTCCATTTATTAATCGTTATGAAATCTTTGGCCCTAAAGGATGCATTACAGTCGATTCTGCATTTCGACCCGACGTATCGAATGATGAACACGGAAAAATAACTTTAAAAGATGATAATGGTAATGTAATCCTTTTTGAGAGATATAAAGATGATCAATATTTAAATCAGATTGAACATTTCCATGACTGTATTTTAGAAGGGAAGAACCCTGATTATAATGTCGATCATTCGCTTCAAATGGCCCGTTATCTTGAAAAAAGTTACCAATCATTGAACAGAGAGTCCGTGTTGACGGAAGTTAACTAAAAGGAGAAAAAATAATATGTCAAAAAAAATTCGAGCAGCTGTACTTGGACTTGGAAGACTTGGCTATTGGCATGCAGTGAATGTAGTTACAAGAATTAGAAACGCGGAACTTGCGGCAATATGTGATGTCGATATGGAGACGGCAAAGCGTGTTGCAACTGAATTGGACGTGCCATTTTTCACGACCGACCCAGAGGATATCCTTAAAGACGATACTATCGGAGTAATGATCATAGCTTCTCCTACAAGCACACATTTTGATTTGTTGAAAAAAGCGTCAGAAGCAGGCAAGTCCATATTTGTCGAAAAACCACTTACGATAGATTTAAGTGAAGCAAATGAAATTAAAAGAATAATAGAAAATAACAATACCATTTGCCAGGTGGGATTCATGCGCAGGTTCGATCCCGCTTATGTTGCAGCGAAAAATAGGATCAATGCCGGTGATATCGGTGATCCGATTTACTTCCGCGGTATTTCCCGTGATCCACATTCACCCCATGAAGCGTTTATCCAACATAGCGGCGGTATGTTTGTCGATGTATCCATTCATGATTTTGATATTGCCCGGTACTTAATGAATTCCGAAGTGACTTCAGTTCATGCTCATGGAAGAATCCTAAAATACCCGTTCATGGAAAAATACCAAGATATTGATCAATCTCTTACCTATTTGGAGTTTTCATCTGGGGCTGCAGGAGATGCAGAGGCAAGTCGTAATGCCCATTATGGCTACGATATCCGTGGAGAGGTCATTGGGACGGAGGGGTCGATCTTTATAGGGAATCTTCGAAATCATGATATACAGATTTTAACGAAATCGGGTAACCTGCATGATATCTTACCCGATTTTCCAACTCGTTTTACCGATGCCTACCATTTGGAACTCGCGAGTTTTTTCCAGGTAGTTGAGGATAGAGGAATACCAAGTGTAACAGTGGACGATGGCATAAAGGCACTTGAAATAGCATTTGCAGCACGTGAATCCTATCAAACGGGAAAAAAGGTTGAGCTTAATTCATTATCTCTGTGGTGATAATTCAGAAAATACGAAATATTCAATAAATATATCGAAAAGTAAATATAAAAAAATTATACTTTAGTTAGGAAAGCGCTTTCTTTGATGGTAAATGACGAAAAGAGGTTGCCCATGATTAATCATTCAGGAAATCTCCTTGAAATGAAAGGGATTAAAAAAAGTTTTGGTCAAAACCATGTTTTAAAAGGAATTGATTTAGATGTAATGGCAGGTGAAGTTCATGTATTACTAGGGGAAAATGGTGCAGGCAAATCCACACTCATAAAAATTTTAACGGGAGCATACGAAAAAGATTCCGGAGAAATTTTTTGGGAAGGTAATTCTGTCCAACTTGATACACCTCTTGATGCTATGAATCTAGGGATTGCGACTATTTATCAAGAATTGAATGTCATTCCTGAATTAAAGGTATATGAAAATATATTCCTCGGAAGGGAATTGAAGCGTGGCGGAAAATTCTCTTTACTTAATCAAAAGGAAATGCGTCAGGAAGCAAAACGCTGTTTGAAAATGCTTGGTCAAAGCCCTGAACTTGCAGATAAGCAATTGGGGGAGCTAGGAATCGGGCAGCAACAACTTGTGGAAATTGCGAAAGCGCTTACCCTAGATGTGAAATTAATCATTATGGACGAGCCCACGTCCAGCCTTAGCGGAACGGAAGTGGAGCAGTTATATCGATGTGTAGAACAACTTACTCAAAAGGGCATAGCGATTTTATTCATTTCCCATCGGTTGGATGAGATCAGGCAAATGGGTGATAGGCTTACCATCCTTCGAGACGGATTTAAAATTGAAACGCTGCCGGTCAAGACAACGGAAACCGATCATTGGATCGAATTGATGGTCGGCCGGGCGCTGGATGAAAAATATCCTAAGCAATCGTTTACGCTTGGCAGTGAAGGGTTCAAGGTCGAAAACATAGTAGT
This sequence comes from Peribacillus sp. NJ11, assembly GCF_030348405.1. NCBI lineage: Bacteria > Bacillati > Bacillota > Bacilli > Caryophanales > Bacillaceae > Peribacillus > Peribacillus sp. NJ11. Next base: position 5,433,097 of record NZ_JAUCFO010000001.1, on the reverse strand, counting down.
GGCCGGAACCAAAGAACCTGTAAGCTTTTCAATCCGACACGGTGAGATCGTCGGAATCTCCGGACTCGTCGGAGCTGGACGGACAGAATTGGCAAGAGCCATTTTCAGTGCAGATGACAGGGGAAAAGGTAAGGTCTACATACATGGGGAGGAGGTTCGGATCAAATCACCCAGGGATGCAATTGATGCAGGCATTGCTTTTATTACGGAGGATAGGAAAAGCGAAGGTCTCTTATTGGATCAGCCGCTTGATTTCAATATTGCCATGGCAAATATGAATAAATTCACGAATAAATTCAGACTCATTGATTTGAAAGGTCTGCGTGAAGAAGCAAACAATTATATTAGGGAATTGAAGGTGCGTCCAAATAATATTGATCTTCATGCCAGAAATCTAAGCGGGGGAAATCAGCAAAAAGTCGTTATTGCCAAGTGGTTATGCACACAGGCAAAGGTTTATATCTTTGATGAACCTACAAGAGGGATTGATGTTGGTGCAAAGGTTGAAGTTTATCGCTTAATGAATCAGTTGGTTGAAGGCGGTGCCATTGTACTGATGATTTCTTCGGACCTCCCGGAAATCCTTGGTATATGTGATAGGGTCTTAGTGATGAGTGAGGGGAAAATGACCGCTGACCTGGAGATAGGAGAAGCCTCTCAAGAACGGATCATGAAAGCGGCAACAGGGGGATGAAATTATGAATGAAGCAGTCATGCAAAAACCAGAGAATGATTTACCAAAACAAAGTAGAACCATTAAGACTTACGTAAGTAAGTTCGGGCCATTAATCGGTCTTATCCTTTTAACGACGGTACTGACATTCTTGTCGGACAAGTTCATGACATTGAACAATATCATGAATATAGCCCGTCAGTCCTCCATAAATGCCATACTTGCAATCGGTATGCTTCTTCCGATTTTAACAGCCGGCATCGATTTATCTGTAGGTTCCATTCTTGCGGTCTCCATCATGGTTATGGGAATCGTTTCAGTCACGATGGGATTCAGTCCGATCTTGGGCCTGCTTGCCTGCCTGGTCGTAGGAGCTGGGTTCGGTTTACTCAATGGTCTGCTATTAACGAAATTACGTTTGCCGCATCCGTTCATTTCGACACTGGGGACGATGAACATTGCACGTGGAATCGCGTTGATCATCACGGCTGCAGCCCCGATTGCCGGTTTTCCATATTTGATCCAATTTTTGGGGCGTGAATTTGTAGGTCCCATTCCGGTTAGCTTCCTGTTAGTAATAGTAGTATATATCATCTTTCATATATTCCTGACAAGGACCCAGACAGGGCGTTATATATATGCGATCGGTGGTAATAAAGAAGCGGCCCGTCTCTCGGGTATCAATGTTGATCGTGTATTGATCATTGTATATACGATCAGTGGTTTAATGGCAGGTCTTGCAGGGCTTGTAATGGTCGGACGCGTCAATTCCGCTTTCCCTCTCGCAGGTCAATCATATGAACTTGATGCAATAGCGGCAGTCATCATTGGAGGAGCAAGCTTCATGGGAGGTGTCGGAACTGTTTGGGGTACATTGATAGGTGCAATGATCATAGCTGTGCTCCGAAATGGATTAAACCTCCTGAATGTTCCTGCCGATTTCCAAATGGCAGTAATCGGTTTCGTCATCATCGCAGCCGTGTTTGTAGACGTACTCCGACAACGCAAAGGAAAAAAAAGGTGATCAATCGTTAATTCATTTCAAATATGAAACTTGGAGGTAACAGGATGAATGGGAAACTAAAATGGTTTGGAGCGGCATTAGTGATATCGTGTATGGCGTTAGTGACTGGCTGCGGTGATGGGGATAAAAAAGCGGGCGGCAGTGAAGAGGAAAGTGTCGCAGTCGTTTTAAAAACCTTATCAAGCCCTTATTGGAAATATGTTGAGGCAGGAGCGAAAGCTGCTGGTAAGGACCTTGGAGTTACGGTATCAGTGGTAGGTCCTTCTGCGGAGTCGGAAGTGATCCAGCAGGTTAATATGCTTGAGGATCAAATAAACCAGTCACCTGGCGCCATCGTCGTCGCACCTTCGCAACCGGATACGGTCGTTCCGGTGTTAGAAACCGCAGCGCAGAATGTACCTGTGATACTTATAGATTCAGATGCTGATTTTGAAGGGAAAACGACTTTTATCGGTACAGAAAACAGAACTGCAGGTCTGGAAGGCGGGAAATTGTTGGCTTCTACGCTTCAGAAGGGAGATGAAGTGGTCTTAATTTCGGGAGCACTTGGCAATCCGGCTACGGATGCGCGGATAAAAGGTGCAAAAGAAGCTCTTGAAGAGGCAGGTCTGGAAGTTGTTGCAGAACAACCTGGTGATAGTGATAAAACGAAAGCGATGTCAGTAATGGAAAATATTCTGCAAAAAAATGGAGATGTTAAGGGAGTTTTTGCAGCAAATGATGATATGGCATTGGGGGTTTTACGCGCCGTTGAAGCTAAAGGACTGGATATTAAAGTCATTGGCACTGATGGAACCGAAGAAGCGGTTGAATCCATTTTGGAAGGAAAACTAACTGGCACCATAGCCCAGAGTCCATATAACATGGGTTATCAAGGTGTTGAAAATGCCTTGAAAGCTATAAATGGGGATAAGGTCGATAAGCGGTTAGATAGCGGAATTGACATCATAACAATAAAAAATGCGGAAGAAAAATTGGAATTCTTAAAGAGTATTTCAAAATAAGGAAATCTATAGTACCTGTAAAATTCCTTCATGCTAAAATAAAGTAAAGGATAATTTGGAGGAGTTTTGAAAACACATGAAGCAGCCTACGATTTACGATGTAGCAGAAAAAGCCGGCGTTTCAATTGCCACGGTATCGAAGGTGGTCAATAATACTGGCCGAATTAGCGATAAAACGAGAAGTAAGGTAACGGAAATCATGCAAGAACTTGAATATCACCCAAGCGCCGTTGCAGCTGCGCTGACAGGTAAGAGAACATTCACTATCGGAGTGCTTGTCCCTGATATTTCAAATCCCTTTTTTGCTGAGGTTGCCAGGGCATTGGAAAACCATGCTCGTGAAATCGGGTATGCCATTATTTTATGCAGTACGGATTATCAACTGGAAAGGGAACATGACTATTTAGAGCTTCTTATTAAAAAACAGGTGGATGGAATCATAATCGCCACTGAACCGAAGGATCGAAAGATTTTCAAGAAGCTTCAAAGCAGGAATATTCCACTTTTGATGTTTTCGGTGGACCACCCCTCTTTCGTCGAAACCAATGTTGTCACCACGGATGATGTTCGGGGCGGATATCTTGCCGGACGGTATTTATTGGCTAATGGGCATCGGCATGTTGCAGTGATTGCCGAATTAAACAGGGCGAGCGGTTGCTTGCGTTTAGAGGGATTTAAACAGTCATTGCTCGATGAGGGGATCAGTTTAAATGAAGAACATATAATTCACTCTAAATCGAAAATTGAAGAAGCAAGAAAGGCCGCCAAGGAAATTTTGCGGTTAGAAGATAGACCCACTGCTATATTCGCTGCAACCGATTTAATAGCAGCAATTTTCATGAATGAAGCCAGAAAGGAAAATGTATTCATTCCGAATGAAATATCGGTTATTGGCTTTGATAATACCATACATGCAGAATTAGCTGATCCAGGTTTAACGACAATAGCTCAGCCAATTGATGAGTTGGCATGTTACGCAATTAACCAGCTGTTGATGTCGATTGAGCAACCGAACAGGTCTGGACATAGAATCATGCTTGCACCATTACTTATAGAACGTAATTCAGTAAGAGACTTAAACAAAATATAAAAAGTATATAGAAATAAATATTCCACCGGTTATGACCCAGTGGATTTGCATTTAAAGTTAAGCGCTTAATCAGGAGGAGAGTCAATGACACTGACAGTTGGAATTATTGGTGCTGGACGCATTGGTAGATTACATGTAGATAATTTGAAGGGACTTCAGGAAATCCGGATTAAAGGCGTTTCTGATGTTGCAGCCAAACATCTAGAACCATGGGCGATGGAGAAACGAATCGAAGTGTTCACAACAGATTACCATGAATTGCTGAATGATCCTGAGATTCAAGCGGTATTCATATGTTCGCCTACTAATACACATGCAGCAATCATTAAAGAAGCGGCAGAAGCCGGAAAGCATATTTTCTGTGAAAAGCCTGTCAGCTTCTCGGTCGAAGAAACGGAAGAAGCACTCAATGCAGTAAAAAGGGCGGGCGTAAAGCTTCAAGTGGGTTTTAATCGTCGCTTTGATCCAAGTTTTCGAAAGGTTAGTAAACTTGTTCAAGAAGGTGAAATCGGATTACCACATATCCTGCGAATCACTTCCCGTGATCCTCAACCGCCAAGTGCGGATTACATTAAGGATTCAGGCGGTTTATTCATGGATATGACCATCCATGACTTTGATATGGCCCGGTACGTAATGGGAAGTGAAGTTGTCGAGGTATTCGCATATGGAGCTGTACTTGTGGATTCAGCCATCGGTGAAGCAGGCGATATTGACACCGCGGTCATTACGATGAAATTTGCAAATGGCGCACTTGGTGTCATCGATAACAGTCGTCGTGCAGTCTATGGATATGATCAGCGCCTTGAGATATTCGGGGATAAGGGCTCTGCACAAGTTAATAACAACAGGGCAACAACTGTTGAAATCTCTACAAATGATCACGTGAAGAAAGAAAAGCCGCTTCACTTTTTCCTTGAACGGTATTCCCAGGCATATATGGATGAAGTGACGGAGTTTGCCTCGGCATGCCTAGAGAACCATGAGGTGAGTTGTATTGGATTTGACGGTTTACAAGCTGAGCGGATTGCTAGGGCCGCGAAACGGTCGCTAGAAACAAGGATGCCAGTAAGTTTAAAGCAGGCTGAACAACCTGGAACACATGTTATTCGCTGAAAGTGAAATCAGCATTATTATCACCTATTGAAGATCAAGGACAGTTCCATCTAGAACAATTAAATGAGAGAAGGGGATACAATTCGGTAGTGTTCTTACTAACCGCATAAGGAGTAAATGATATGAAATTTTCAATATGCAGCTGGATTTTTGGAGATATGCCTATAGATAAGATCATGCGATTCGTGTCAGGAACAGGATATAATGCAATAGAAATACGGGCAGCCGTGAACGACTTTGACTGGAAAGACATTTTACATCTGTCCAAAGAATTGTCCTTGGAAATTGGAGGGTTGACAGGCGATTCAGCCTGGCCCAATCAAGCACATGACTTGGCTAATGCCCATATTGAAAATCGTCGCAAAGCCATAGACTATTTTAAAAGGCAGATGGAGGCAGTGAAGGCGGTAGAGGGGAAATATCTTGTTGTGTGTCCTTCCGCTGTAGGAAAGACTTCACCAATGGGATTAAATGGTGATGACTGGAAATGGGCAGTTGATTCAGTTCAGGAATTAGTGGGAAAGGCATGTGAATTAAATATCACACTTGTGATTGAACCATTGAATAGGTACGAAAGTTGCCTTGTGAACAGTGGGGAAGATGCCTTGCGATTCGTACAGGAAGTGGGAAGTCCAAAGGTAAGGATGCTATTGGATTCATATCATATGAATATTGAAGAAGTAGATTTGGAAACCCCATTCCTGAAAACAAAAGAATATCTTGAAATCGTCCATGTAGCGGATAGCAATAGACAAGCCCTGGGTAGGGGGCATATTGATTTTGGAAAAATCACATCCGGTATTAACCAATCTGGATTCAATGGACATATTGTAGTGGAATGCATGGCACCGGGCGCTGATCCTTTTCAAGCAAGTAAAGGTTATCCCGCAATCGATTTAATTTATACCTATGCAGAAGAATCCTTACTCTATTTAAAAGAGCTTTCCATGGATCGAAGGTAAAGTCATTACAGGAAGTAGATTTTGTTTTTTTGGATAAGGACTAATGATGGTTTAAATTTCTAAGTCCGATGGACGAATGGATAATCCTAAAACGGAACATTGACGAGCTTCCGCATTCTAAGAAATCAGGCAAATAGAATATCAAAAAAAGGGATCTGGTTTAGATCCTTTTTTTATTTGAAATATCTTCAAGATAACCCCAAATTCAAAATAATCGTAAAACGCACCTAGGGAAAAAGGATTATTTTTTTTCTGGTCGAATATATAATGAAGACGTTTTCAATATAAGGGGGAGATTGTAATGATGGATACACCATTGATCATGACTCAAATCATTGAGAGAGCTGAAAAATATTTTCCGAAGAAAGAGGTAGTTTCGCGTACGGATGGTGGAATTCACACTTTTACATATGCTGAGATTGCTGAGCGTACAAGAAGGCTGACTAGTAACCTTGAAAAATTCGGTATTAAAACAGGTGACCGTATTGGAACGCTCGCTTGGAACCATCATCGTCATTTAGAAGCTTATTTTGCGATTCCTTGTCATGGTGCTGTCCTACATACAATTAATATGCGCCTGTCCCCTCAACATGTTTCTTATATCGTCAATAGTGCGGAAGATCGATTATTACTGATAGATCCGGATGTCATCCCCCTGTTGGAAGCGATTAAAGATGAGTTAACGACGGTGGAAGGATATATCATAATGACGGATAAAGATGAGCTGCCTGAAACGACCCTTTCACCTATTTATCATTATGAAAAACTATTAGCCGAAGGGAATCCGAAACAGCCATTCATTCAAGCCTTGGATGAAAATGCTCCTGCCGGCATATGTTATACTTCCGCCACGACCGGGAATCCAAAAGGGGTGGTTTATTCACATCGCGGAATTTTGTTGCATGCGATTGCACTGGGGCTTGCCGATTCTACAGCTTTAAGTGAACGTGATGTGGCCCTTCCTGTAGTGCCTATGTTTCATGTAAATGCTTGGGGCATGCCTTTTGCCAGTGTTTGGTTTGGCACTAAGATGGTTTTGCCGGGACCTTATTTCACCCCAAAGATTTTGGCTGAACTTATAGAAACGGAGAAGGTCACAATTGCAGCAGGGGTTCCGACGATATGGATGGGATTATTGAAGGAGCTAGAAGAAGGCAGCCATGATACGAGCAGCATTCGCGCTGTTTTATGCGGAGGGTCGGCTGCCCCGAAAAGCATGATTAAAACATTTGAACAAAAGTATGGGATACCATTCCTGCATGCCTATGGAATGACTGAAACAAGCCCGCTCGTTTTTGTTTCCAAACCAAAAAGCTATCAGGAAGACCTCCCTGAAGAAGAACTTTATGAGTTGAAGGCTAAGCAGGGCCTTGTCTCGCCAATGATTGAAATTAAAGTGATCGGTCAGGAAGGCGAAGTAAAGCCTGATGGAAAGGAAATGGGCGAATTACTAATCAGGGGTCCTTGGATAGCGAATGAATATTTTAAGGATGAGCGGTCAGGGGATACGTTTAAAGATGGCTGGCTGTATACCGGGGATGTAGTCACGATTGATGAAGAAGGATTCGTGAAAATCGTCGACCGGACTAAAGACTTGATTAAAAGCGGGGGTGAGTGGATTTCTTCCGTAGATATAGAGAATGCGTTAATGGCCCATGAAGGAATATTTGAGGCGGCAGTGATTGCAGTGCCTCACGAAAAATGGCAGGAACGACCGATTGCCTGTGTTGTTTTGAAGGACGCATACAAGGGACAAGTGTCTCAAGAAGACATCATCGAATTTTTAAAGCCGCAGTTTGCAAAATGGTGGCTGCCGGATGAAGTGGTCTTTTTGGATGATATTCCGAAAACGGGTGTTGGGAAGTTTTTGAAAAGGGCTTTGCGTGATCAGCTTCAGGATAAATATATCAAGAAATAGTATGTTTGTTTAATTGTAACTTTTCGCCCTATTCTGATAACGGATGAAAAATATATAATAGAGTTATAGAAGGAAAGAGGAGGAAATAAATTGAGTATTGAATCGACATCACCTGCAGGCACTGTTTTAGTCACATATTCGGACCGGACGGCTACTGTTGCAATGAACCGTCCTGAGGCCATGAATTCTTTAAATCCACAAATGCTGCATGACTTTATTTATGCACTTAAGGAAGTAAGTGAGAATGAAGAAGTGGACGTCGTCGTTTTAAAAGGAAATGGGAAAGCATTTTCCGCTGGCGGGGATATTAAGATGATGCTCTCGCCTGGCGAAGAAAACGCTTTCGATGTCCTGATGGATGGAATCAGTGAATTGGTCACCACTTTATATTTCATGCCTAAACTGACCATCAGTGCCATTCATGGTGCAGCTGCAGGGCTTGGATTGAGTATAGCTCTTGCAACCGACCATCTTATTGCAGATTCGGATAGTAAAATTGCAATGAATTTTATCGGAATTGGATTAATTCCTGATGGCGGCGGACACTTTTTCCTTGAGCGTCGTCTTGGTGAAGTAGGTGCAAAAGAGTTGATCTGGGAAGGTAAAGTGCTGACAGCGCTCGAAGCTAAAGAAAAGGGCCTCATTCATGAAGTGGCAGACGGAACCTTGGAACATGCGGTAGAGAAGAAAGTGAAAGCGTGGCTGCAAAGCCCGGTTCAAGCCATGATAAAAACGAAAAAGATCCTTAGTGAAAAAAATCGCCCACTATTAATTAAAATGCTTGAGATTGAAAAAGCCGCTCAAATGAAAATGCGTCAAACAGCGGATCACCAAGAGGGAATAAAAGCTTTCGTGGAAAAAAGAAAACCGAACTTCATCGGAAAATGAATGAGAAAGGCCGTCACTTTATTGTGACGGCTTTTCTCTATCTAGTTTGAAAATGATTGCGCTCCCATTATTAATCAGCGGTGAAAAAGTAATAGTGCACCTGAAGGTGATGTACAGCGATGTGTTTGATCTTGATAGTTTTTTTCATTCAATAGATTTTGTCCCAATTCTTTTGCTTGTTCATCATTCTCGGCTGTAAATGATTCATCCAATAGTTTTTCCCCTGACGGTTCAAAAACGGTTAATTTGTATATTCTGTTCACTTTTAAAACTCCCTTTTCAATATATTACTGTCTAAAGATAGGTACTTTTATAAAAATTTTATCATTATCTGTTAATTTTGACTATTATTATGTGAGAGAAATGTATTAACACTGAGAATATTGAAGAGTAACTGAATATCTTCAATAATGATGGAAAATAACTATACCGAACAAACTTTATAGTTTTTTTCCTTTAGAATGAGAATAAAACCTATTTATACTAGAGGAATTCTCTCTTTAATGAAAATTCATAAATGATATAATAATCTTGAGGGATAGTGTATGGATCGAAGGGAGTTTTTTTGAATGACAGTAAGAATCGTTAATAATATCACGGAATTGATAGGAGATACACCTGTTGTCAGAATTAATCATTTAACAGCGGAGGGCGACGCGGAAGTATTTGTGAAACTTGAATATTTCAATCCGAGCCGCAGCGTAAAAGATCGGGCTGCCTTCAACTTAATTAGGCAGGCTGAATTGGATGGAATCATTCAATCAGGGGCCACGATCATAGAGCCAACATCGGGAAATACAGGAATTGGGCTTGCAATGAATGCCGCGGCAAAGGGTTATCGGGCCATTATGGTCATGCCGGATAATATGTCAAAAGAAAGAATCAATATATTAAAGGCATACGGAGCGGAAGTTGTCCTCACTCCTGCATCAGAGCGGATGCCTGGAGCCATTCGTAAAGCTGAGGAGCTCGCCGCGGAGATTCCCAATAGCTTTATTCCGCAGCAATTTGAAAACCAAGCAAACCCTGATATTCACAGAGTGACGACTGCAGTCGAGATTCTAGATCAGATGGATGGAAACCTGGATGTGTTTGTTGCTACTGCTGGAACGGGAGGAACGATAACCGGTACAGGTGAAGCATTAAAAGAACAGCTGCCGGATTTAAGGGTTGTCGTTGTCGAGCCTAAGGGTTCTCCTGTTCTTTCGGGCGGAAAGCCTGGCCCTCATAAATTAGTGGGTACGAGCCCAGGTTTTATCCCAAGCATTTTAAATACAGAGGTATTTGATGAAATCGTTCAAGCGGCTGATGAAGATGCCATTTCTACCATGAAGGATATGGCTTCGAAGGAAGGTATATTGATTGGACCTTCAGGCGGTGCTTCTGTCTGGACTGCCCTGCAGGAAGCTCGGCGTCTTGGAAGTGGAAAACGAGTATTATGCATTGCACCGGATAATGGCGAACGCTATTTAAGTATGGATATTTTTAATTAATGAAAAAGACCGAATGCCGTGCATGGAACAATGTTCACGCCATTCGGTCTTTTTCCTGTTGAATTTGCCCATACTGGATTCCATGATGACGTATTAAAATAATAATGAATGGGAAAGTATGTTCTATTCATGGTAAAATTAAATGTGAAATGTTTATAGAAATCGAGGTGATACTTTTGAGCGGTGTAAAGTTCATTCATGCGGCGGATCTCCATTTGGATAGTCCCTTCTCAGGGTTGAAGGATTTGCCTTCAACTATATTAAAGGAATTGAGGGAAAGCCCGTTTAAAGCGTTTCAAAATATCATTAATGAAGCAATTTCCCATCAGGTTGACTTTATCGTGTTATCGGGGGATCTGTTTGATGGGGAAAATCGGAGTCTCCGGACACAGGTCCGCTTTCGAAGGGAAATGGAAAAACTTCAGCGACATCAGATCCCTGCCTATATCATCCATGGTAATCATGATCATCTCAGCGGCTCATGGATTACTGTGGAGCTACCGGATAATGTCCACGTATTTTCAGGGCAAACCGAAGTGAAACTGTTTGAAAAAATCGGTGGGACGACTGTCCACCTGTATGGATTCAGTTATCCACGCCGTCATGTAAGGGAGAGAATGATTGAAACCTACATAAAAGCCGAAGGGGCTGATTATCATATTGGTCTGCTTCATGGGAATTTGGAAGGCAATTCCGAACATAGCCCATACGCCCCTTTTTCATTGAAGGAACTAGCTGCTAAAGACTTTGATTACTGGGCATTAGGCCATATCCATAAGCATCAGGTGGTTTCAGAAGATCCGCTAGTGATTTACCCAGGAAACATTCAAGGCAGGAACAGAAAGGAGTCTGGCGTTAAAGGGTGTCTGCTCGTCGAATTTGACGGGGACACGAAGCGCCATACCTTTATTGAAACCTCGGAAGTGATATGGGAAAGTGAAACAATTGAAATATCCGCGGATGGTGGATTTGATGCCCTGTTCAAGCAATGCAAGGAAGTGATTGAAAAGAAGAGTTTCGATGGGAGAAACTTTCTTTTGGAAATGAAGCTGGATGTTGGGGACGCAGCAGACGCTTTTGGGGAATATCTTGGGGAATTGACCCGGATTTTGCAGGAAGAGGAGCAGGGTGAATCGTTTGTATGGGTGTATAAAATAAAAGTCATCCAGTCCATGCCAATGTTTAGGTCCAATGAAAGGATATCGCCATTTATGGCTGAGGTATCGATGCTTGCCTCTGAATTTGATGATACGGAGGCTGCTCTGGCCCCGCTTTATAATCATCCGGGTGCAAGAAGGTTTCTTGATTCAATTGAGCTGGAAGAGCAGAGGGAGCTTTTGGAAGAAGCGGAAAGATGGCTTTTGCATGTGTTTGAACCGAATAAATGAGTGTAGGGAGGAGGAACGGCTTTGATTATTAAAGACCTCCATGTTTATGGTTACGGCAAACTGGAAAATCAGCGTTTTCCTGAATTGGAACAGCTGCAGATTTTCTTTGGGGAAAATGAATCAGGCAAGTCAACCATTATGTCCTTCATTCATAGTATGCTTTTTGGTTTTCCAACAAAGGTTCAAAATGAACCGCGTTACGAGCCTAAAATGCATGCCAAATATGGGGGAAGGCTTAGTCTCATAACAAAAAAAGATGGGGAAGTCATTATTGAACGAGTGAAGGGAAAAGCTACTGGAGATGTGAAATTGACCTTCGAAGATGGAAGGGTTGGCGGCGAGGAAGAACTGAATGAGATTCTCCACGGCGTGGATAAAAACTATTACCAATCCATTTTTTCTTTCGACCTTCAAGGTCTGCAGGGTTTACATACACTAAGTGAAGGGACCATGAGTAAATATCTTCTTTCCGCTGGGTTGATTGGAAATGATAAACTTCTTGAAGCAGAAACGAAATTGCAAAAAGAGCTGGATTTAAGGTTCAAGCCATCAGGCCAAAAACCTCAGCTTAATGTGAGAATAAAAGAACTTAAGGAATTGCAGAAAAAAGTAAAAGCTTCAGAAGAAGAACAGCAGTCGTATACGTCATTACTTCAGGAAGAGGCAAAGCTTAAGGAGGACCTTTCTGAAATCACGGAAGATATTCAAGAGATTGAAAAAACACTTGTTAACATGAATACTTTTTTGCGAATTAAACCCTTGGTTGAAGAACAGGGGAAACTTGAAACTGGAATTGGTAAAATCAAGGATGTGAGTTTTCCTGTTGATGGTTTAAAAAGGCTTGAACAGTTACAGGCAGTTGGAATGCCCATGAAAGCCCAACTGGCCGCATTGACGGATAAATTGGCCAAACTTGAGGGGAATCTCACGGAAATCGAAATCAATCCGTTCATCAAGGAAAATAAAGAGCAGATTGAACATGCGATCGATCAAGGTGCATTGCTGGAGAAGCTCGAGCTGGATATAAGAAAAGCGGAACATGAAAGGCTGATGGAAGAAAAGAATATCGAAAAGGTGAAACAGGAATTATTCTTGGATGTTTCTGATGATGAAATAAGAAAACTTGATATCAGTACATTCATGAAGGAAAAGGTCAAAAGGGCGGAGCGGGAAAAGCATCGACTTCAAAATGATAAAAAACAGCTTGATGAGAAATATGGACTTCAAAAGGGAAGTCTGGAAACGTCAGAAGCCCGCTTGAAGGAGATAAAGGTCCAGATAATGCCAGAAGAAAAAAGAAAAGAACTGGAAGCCTTATACACCAAGCAGCATAACACCGAATTTGAAGCAGCCAAAAGCCATATTCTTGATGAACAAATACTTGAAGTTGAAAAGCAATTGGCATTACAGAGGAAGAAGGCAGCGCATCACCGCAAACGTGCACGTATAATGAATGGCAGTTTGATGGTCCTTCTATGTGTAGGTGCGATCGGAAGTTATTTCAGTGAACAGATTTTGCTGGGAATTATACTTCTGGCCATGGCTGTTCTGTTTGCGGTTTCCAGGTCTCTCTTCAAAGGAGATGATATATTGTCCGGGTATATCCGGCAATTGGATGAGCTGAAAAGGAAAAGGGCTACAATTGGGAGTGAAACCAATAGAGGGAGTGAAGGAGAGTCGATGGGACAGTTGCTTGAACTGGACCAACGACTTCAAAGGCGGCTTGAAAGTGAAAGGTTCAAATATGAAGAAAGGGAGGAAGCGTTTGAATCGACCATACAGGAATATGCCGCATGGGAAGCTGGCAGGGACCGATTGGATAAAGAGGTGAGAGGCATTTTAAGCGGTTGGGGCCTGTCTTATCCCGGAGCTGATTTCAATCTTGAATCTGTATTTGAACTGCTTGAGAAATGGAAGGAAGCCGTTGACAGGAAATATGAAACGATCAAGAGATACCAATTTCTATATGCTGAGTTTGAAGGTAAATCGAAGGCTTTATTCCATTTTGCACACAGCATTGATTTTGAACCATCCACATGGCGGGAAGCGATTGGGCTTTTGAAACGGGAAATGAATAAGACGGTTGAATTCTCCGTTCAACTAGCACAATGGATGCAGGAACATAGTCGTTTGACGAACGAAATCGAGCAGCTGACGATGGAAAAGGATTATCTTGATGCGGAAATGGAACAGCTATTTAAGTTAGCGAAGGTCAGGGATGAGGAAGAGTTCAGACATGACGCTGCCTTGTCCGAAAAGAAAGTCACTTTACAAAAACAACTTGATTTGATTACCATTCAAATTGGGCAATCCGGAATGCAGCCAGAACAAATCCAAACATACTTAAAACAAGGGATCACCACATATACATTTGAAAACTTGGAACGGAAACGGAAGGATTCTGTAAAGGTGAAATCACTTTTATTAGAGAAGCAGTCGGATGCGAAGCATAGGATAAAACAGCTTGAAGCTTCAGGGATTCATGATGACTTACTTCATCGTTTTTATGAAGAGAAAGCTGCTTTTAACGAAGAAGCAAAGGAATGGACGAAATTGGCAATAGCCAAAAGCCTATTGAATAAGACTTTGGACCGATATAAAAGGGAACGCCTTCCGAAGGTCATCGCTGATGCCGAGCGGCATTTTGCCTTTTTAACGAATGGGAGCTATCGGAAAATCATCCTTGATCAGTCGGGAGAAGGAATTTGGGTACAGCGCAGTGATGGCTTGAGTTTCAGGGTTGAAGAGGTCAGCCGCGGGACAGCAGAGCAAATATATGTTTCCCTAAGGCTTGCACTTGCTGATCATACTTTTGAAAATGATTCATTCCCTCTCATCATTGATGATAGTTTCGTCAATTTTGATGCGGAAAGGACAAAACGGATGCTTGAGTTATTGAAAAAAGTATCGGAAAAGCGGCAAATTTTCTTTTTTACTTGTCATCGATATGCAATGGAACATTTTACCGAAAATCAAGTAATTCGTCTACCCACTCCCGTATTGCGCCAAAATATGAATGATTTGATCATCCCCGAAATATAATGGGATTTATACCATAAAAAAAGAGAGTGAAGTCATTGAATATGAATGAGTTTGTAAGCCACCATGATTTTTCTTTAGAGTTAATCATCGAAAAGGAGTTTTCTGATAAACGATGTGTTGGGGGAAAATATTCTGCCAAAGGACATACCATCACTTTATATAGTAGAGATATCGAAATTCAGTGTGAACGCTCCCTAGGCTCTCTTGAAAGGCTTGAAGAATATACATGGGTGATTCTCACACATGAGATGGGCCACGCGCTAGACCCCGATCTTGCTGTACTGAGTGAGGAGCTATACAGTACAGAAAAATCAGAAATCCTTTATCAAATAGAGGTCAATGCCTGGAACATCGCAGAAGGTTTAGTCCCTTTTATCGATCAGGATTTATTTACCTTCATTAGAGATGAATCCCTGGCACATTGTACAAATCGCCTGCTGGTCGGATAAAAGGCTCTCCAAATGGAGGGCTTTTTTATTTTCCGCTCAATCTAGTTAGGAGATTTCGACAAAGGATTTCCCGGAGGGGGAGCAAGGACTGAATCGTTTGTAGGGCAAGTTAATACACTGGACTAAATTTTTTTACATTAATGTTTCCAAAGGAAACATCATATCTTTAATCGAGTGTTCACTTTAATGAATCATTTGAGAGGTATGGGCCACGGAGTTTTTGGTTTATATTCTTTTTTTAGATTGACAGTGAGAATCATTTTCATTAAACTGGTATTATTAGACTAAAAGGGGAGTATTTTTATGCGACCAGCTATTAACACACAGTCTTTATCGCTCGGTTATGGTGATAAATTAATAATAAATGATATGAATATAGAAATACCCGATGGGGAGATCACCGTGTTCATCGGTGCTAATGGATGTGGAAAATCAACACTTCTAAGGTCGGTTGCCCGCTTGTTAAAACCTCAATCCGGCTCAGTTTTACTCGAGGGCAAAGCGATTTCAACCATGTCATCGAAGGATGTAGCAAGAAAGATGGCGATTCTTCCACAATCGCCGGTTGCTCCTGAAGGACTTACAGTCTATCAACTTGTTAAACAAGGAAGATATCCTTATCAAAGTTGGTTGAAACAGTGGAGTTCCGTGGATGAAGAAAAAGTTCAAAAGGCAATTGAAGCAACGAACCTGACCGAATTGAAGGATCAGGCAGTCGATGAATTATCGGGAGGCCAGAAGCAACGGGCATGGATAGCTATGACGCTGGCTCAGGATACGGACATCATTTTGTTGGATGAGCCGACTACATATCTTGATATGACCCATCAAATCGAGATTTTGGACTTATTGTTCGACTTGAATGAGTTTGAGAACAGAACGATCGTGATGGTGCTTCATGATTTGAATTTAGCTTGCCGTTATGCGGATAATCTGGTGGCACTTAAAGATGGAGCGATACATGCTCAAGGTCGGCCAGAGGATATCATTACGCCTGAATTGGTGCAGCATGTATTCAGCATGGAATGTCAAATTTCTTTTGATCCAATTTTCGGCACTCCCATGTGCATCCCGTTTGGTAAAGGCCGATACGCTCAACGTCATATGAAAGCGCTGGCTAATGCATAACCTCTCACCAACTATTGAAAAAGAGCTGAAAGGATATCGCATATCCTTTCGAGATGAAGCCAACGTTTCCAAGACCTTCAATCATGTTGAAAACCTGATTCAGTATGCACAAGCCCGCTCTGGGGCGGAAACGGCAAGAATAGCAATTTCAATGTGGTTCAGACGTTATGCTTTTTTTGTCACGGCACAATTTTACATGTTCAGCAAACATCGGCTTATCTGGGAAGGCACACTTCAGGACATTGGCGTTTTGGATGATCCGGAAGATGAACAGTGGCTTCCGGATTTTTTGCTGAAAAATAACAGGTGGAGCAGTGTTAGGGAAAAGGAAAGCTCTTCCGCCCTACATTCCATATTAAGCAGCTTTGGTGCGGATGCCATTCGCTTATTTTCTGGAACCACTAAAATATCGAAACTTGTACTTTGGGAAAATATTTGGGGCTATACGGTATGGATGTATAGTGAGCTACTGAGGCAGACAGATATAAAGACGCGAGTTGAAAAGGACATTGATAGGCTGCTTGATGATGAAGTATGGCTGAATATTGAAACGAGGTCCCCTTTTAAACGATTCATTGGGAAAAAAAGTGTTCAGGAATCCATGAATCCTTATAAACGGGTGACATGCTGTTTATATTACCGAGTTGAGGGCCATGAAAAATGCGCGTATTGTCCGAACAAGAACTGTTGAGATAGATTCGATTGGAGAGCCAGGCTTGGGTTCAAGCCTGGTTTTCTTGTGGAGAGATAAGTGAACGCAGCTTAGGCTTAACTTTCATTGACTATCACTTATTAACGAAAACTAAACGCACTGACGAGGTTGATATGTTATAATGTTGATATTTAATTGAACGGAGGCAGTCGCATGGGAAATGGGATCATACACTACGGAATTGGTGAAGTAGTAGATATATATATGTACATTAAAACGAGTACAAAAGCGGTTGCAAGTAATGGAAAGCCGTTTTTAACATTGATTTTATGTGATAAAACCGGGGAGATCGAGGCAAAGCTATGGGATGTTTCCGAGGCTGATGAGAAAACATACAGTGCGGAAGCTACGGTGAAAGTTCAAGGGGAAGTCCAGAATTATCGAGGACGCAGCCAATTGAAAATCCGTAATATCAGAATTACTTCAGATGCTGATGGCGTCACGAAAGCCGATTTAATTCAAACGGCCCCTTTAAGTCAGGAAGAAATGATGGAAACCATCACTCAATTCATTTTTGAAATGAGGAATCCGAATATCCAAAGGGTGACTAGGCATCTCATTAAAAAATATCAGAATGAATTCCTGACGTTTCCTGCTGCCACCAAGAACCATCATGAGTATATGTCTGGACTCGCCTATCACGTTGTATCGATGCTAGGGCTGGCTAAGGCCATTTCAACCCTATATCCTTCGCTCAATAGGGATCTTTTGTATGCAGGAGTCATTCTGCATGACCTTGGTAAGGTACATGAGCTATCTGGGCCTGTATCGACTGTTTATACAGTGGAAGGGAACTTGTTGGGGCATATCACCATCATGGTAAATGAAGTCGGTAAGGCAGCAGAGGAATTAGGCATTGAAGCAGAAGAAATCATGATTCTCAAGCACTTGATATTAAGCCACCATGGTAAAGCGGAATGGGGCAGTCCCAAACCGCCAATGGTGAGGGAAGCGGAAGTGCTGCATTATATTGATAATATGGATGCCAAGATAAACATGATGGACCGTGCCTTGGAAAAAGTGAAACCGGGTGAATTTACGGAGAGAGTCTTCGCGCTCGATAATCGTTCATTCTATAAACCAACATTTTAATCAAATATGCTTCTTTCCCGACGGAGAAAGAAGCATATTTTTTTTGTTCATGCATATTCTCTAGTAAATGAATAGTAGATTATTAGGGAGGGAATGGACATGCCAATTTGGATCTGGTTCGTGTTTATTGGAATAATTGTCAGTGCAGTCATGTCAATTTGGACAGCTAGGCAGGAACGCCTCATAGATGATGCTTGGATTGAGAAGGAAGGTCAGAAGTACATTGAACGTATGGAGGAAGAGCGCGAGAGGCGTAAAAAGGATATAAATCAGGGAGCATAGCTTGTATGATGAAAAAAAGCGACAGGCCAAAGTCCTGTCGCTTTTTACTATCCAATTATTTTTCAGCTTGAGTTGCGTCACCAGAAGTGAGGGCATCTTTTAGATCTTTATCTTTAATCTTCACGTCCGCTTTTTTGACTTCCGAGTTCAAAATATCTTGAACTTTTGTTTGGTCAATTTGAGCGACTTTCAAATCATATTCAAGATCTTTTTTCATATCTTTGTATGATTCTTTTTCTTTTGTATCAAGAAGTTGGATGATATGGAAGCCATAATCTGATTTAATCGGCTTGCTGATTTCATCTTTCTTCATTTTGTAAGCTTGTTCTTCAAATGCAGGAACCATTTCACCTTGACCGAACCAGCCTAGCTCTCCGCCTTTTTCAGCTGTACCTGTGTCTGTTGAATATTCTTTTGCAAGTTTAGCGAAGTCTTCGCCTTTGTCCAATTTAGCTTTAACTTCGTCAGCAGTTTTTTGGTCTTCTACTAGAATATGTCTCGCTTTGATTTGTGGTTTATAGTCTTCATAAGCTTTTTTCACGTCAGCTTCTTTTACTTTAATATCAGCAACGGCTGCTTTTTCTTGAAGCATGCCGATTTTAAGTGCACGTTTAAGATCATCTTCGCTCTTATAACCGGAAGATGCCAAGGCCGTTTCGAAATTTTCACCCATTTGTGCTTTAAGCTCGTCGGTTTTAGCTTTAACTTCCTTATCCGTCACTGTATATTTTTCAGAAAGAACTTTTTCATAAACAAGTTCTTGAAGAACGGTTTCACCATAACGATCTTTCATTACATTGTAAAATTCTTCTTTGGATATATCTCCCGCTTTAGTTTCCACGACTGCTTCCTTGTCGCTGTTGCATGCTGTAAGTCCAATCAGCCCTGCAGTAACAGCAATCGATAATGCCCACTTCTTCATAAAAACAACTCCTAGTTTTAAGTTTCTGGTTTGCTATTTTGCGTATTTCCACAAAATTAACTATAACATATTCTGGTTACTTTACAAAAAATAATATATTGGTGTATGAATAAGAATTTTTTGAAAAATGGGTGAACGCCTACCCAGATAATAAACCATTACATATGATAAATCGAGGACATCAAAAGGAGGTAGCATAATGAGTAATGGATTTAACGGAGGTTTCGCTTTGTTGGTGGTGTTATTCATTTTATTAATAATTGTAGGAGCAGCCTTCTGCTAATCGGTTGCAAAATTAATAATGGAAAGAGCCCACTCCTTTTGCCGTGGAGTTGAATAGGATAGGGTAGCCGCTCAACAAAAAAGATTGAAGTGATTATCAAGCTATGAAAGGAATGGATTCCTTTTGGCGGATATAAGAGTGTGCATGAAATTACCATTACTTAAGAATGGAAAGGAGGAAGATCAATGTCTGGAGGAATAGGTGGAGGCTTTGCTCTAATTGTCGTTCTTTTCATCCTGTTAATCATCATTGGAGCTTCTTGGTGTTAAACTCATAAACAAAAGGCGAAGCAATCAGCTTCGCCCTTTTTCTTTATGTGGATAATGCGCCGGATATCACCAATGTATGTAACAAATGATGGCCATCATTTGTTGCTCATCTCTACGTATACAAAATTTCAATATAGGAGGATAATAACATAATAGTAATTAATACATTAATGGTCCTGAATACTTTTGGCTGCCGGTCTTCAGCAATTTCCTTTTGAATGCATAAAGAGTTTGTCATTCTATTAATATTATAAAGGATCAAAATAGCAAAAATAATAAACCAGAACGAGATCAAAACCTAAAATCCCTCCTTGCAAAACATCATGTATAAATACGATACCAAATTATAATGAAAAAAGATACCTAAAAATCTCATCAGGCATCTTTATGAATAGATAAGAAATCACTTTTGAATAAGTATATCGTATCCTTCGAGGTGTTCCTCGATAAAAGAATGCCTTGGGGAACCAACCAGGTTTTTTATATAAATAAAATCAGATACGCATAATCCTGTGTGCAGGGATAATAAAATAGTGAAATAATGGATGTAATGTGGAAAACTAAGGGCACAACCAATCAATATGACAGACATAATGAAGAAAGGCAACACAAGAATCAAGAGATATAGGTGCTTTCGAATCGGATAATGCACATTGACTTTGCATGTAAGGACAAGATTCCACTTCAAGGACCATGAAGTTTTTACTTTTTTACACAATAATCGTAAAGGTAAATAGTGTAATAGTTTGTGAACAGGATATAATAAGAGTAATAGGCTAAAAAATACCATTGTTTGATCGCCATACAAAACAACATGGGATGAAAAGGCACTTAATAATGTATAGATCAGAACAAAAGACATCAATATAGTAAAAACTGAAAAGAAGATCAGGCGGCAATTCCCATATTGTTTTGCCACGTCAATTGTTTTCCACGAATTCATTTCGAAATCAGCCCTCCAAAGACCGTTGAATATACTTACATACATTACGATGAATGGGTGGAAAAAGCAATGGAATTCTTGGATTAGTTTTAAGATAAAAATCACTTTAGTGTGGAAGAATGCTAAAGGAGTTTAAGGCCGGGTTTTGAACAAAGGACCAGGGCGGTCTTAAGCATGAAAATCAAATTGGTTATAAGCCTTATTTGTTAAATTTGAATGATTGATTGGGGATTAATGATGTATGAAAAATATAAATGAAGAAATAGAAATACTCCGTTTTCATCAACGGCTTTTATTAAACTTGATACGCAATCCGGAGGCCAAGTTGGACTTTCTATTTGTGGAAAAAAATTTCACGAAGAAGGAAGCGGAAGAATTATTGGAAACATGTGATATCTTGAGCAAACGCTATGAAATAGAAAAAGCGGAAGGTTACATGAACTTTCGACCGCTTTTTAATCAATTTGAAAGAAAGATTAATCCCAAAATAACCATAAAGGATTGCATTGATGCATGCCTCTCACAAGGTTTATATGTATCTTTCATGAAGGAAATGGATAGAGTGTGAAATTAAACTGGCTCAGTTTCTTTCTCTATCTTTTTTTTGGTGATTTTACCCTCCACGTCAGTAAACTCCTGATCAATGTTATCGAAGGATCGTTCAAAGATTTGCATGAAATCTTCACCGTATATATTACGGATGACAGCCATCATTTCAATCATATCCGGAAACTTCCCATAAAGCTCACGTAGTGGAAGTGCACCTGAGAAAGCAGAGTTCTTACTTGGGTCGTATGTCTCCATTAAATCAAGCAGAAGCTTTTCACCTTCAGGGGTGATTTTTATATACGTATTCCTTTTGTCATTTTCTTTCTTTGAAAATGTTAAAAACCCGCGTTCCTCTAATTTTTTTGAAAAGTTAAATGCCGTAGAAACATGCATGACCCCAAATTTTGCAACATCTGAAATGGAAGAGCCATTAAGATGGTAGGCAATCCAAAGAATATGGTGCTCATTGATATTTAAATCATAGGGCTTAATCCATTGCTGCCAATCTTTTTCAATCGATTTCCATAATGCTTTGCTTAATTGTGCAATTCGTTGACTAAAAATCATTGCTTCTTTCATAGAATAATTTTTATTCTGCATATTATGGGCTCACCTACTTATAAGATTCTATATATTTATTATGACAATAAAATAAAAATTAATAAAGATAATATTTGCGAAATTTTTAGAAAATTTTAGTTTTTTTAAGGAATTCTCCATTTTCCTCCAATAAACCATGTAATTTATTGGGAAAAATGGAGAATCAAGCTTTTGTGATGATGTCAGCTATTAATTTTTCGAAGCAGGAATGACCGTTTCCAATTCTTTTAATGAATTTTCAATTTCTTGAACGTTCTTCAATAATTCATTCTTATTGGGTTCGATTTCCTGCTTCCAGTTCTCGATGACGACCTGGACATCCGAAATGAAGGTTTTTACCGTTTCTTTGCTGATTTCTGTAGCTTCCATCGTGTCATCTTTAATATTTAGCATTTTTACCTTTAATTCATCAATTATATTCTTAATTTCGTCCGTATTCGTTTTGATGCGAGTCCGTAAGTCTTTACCTGAACTTGGTGTAGAAAGTAAGGTTGCTGCACCTGCTACGACTGTCCCGGTTAAAAAGCCAATTAGTAATGATTTTGCTTTCATTAGGATCACCTCATTTTATAATATTGTTTTCGCTTTACATGGTCGGAATCCCTGCTGTAAAAATCAATTGGAAATTATGATAAATAGGGATAGAAATACTATTGATATCAAAATACCATAATTTTCATTCTTATGGAAGCATATCGACCATTTTATCTTTATATCACAAAAATATTTTTTTAAACTTATATAGTAAATATATAATATTTAAAAATAACTTGAAGCTTTATTCAAAATGCTTCATATAAAGGAAAGAGCGGCATATAGATAGTAAAAACAAGCTGTCGGAACATGGATGGCACTGGTGGGTTAATAATGAAAATCATTTTTTTATTAGGCCTTATATGCCTGTGCGGAATGGGGTATTTTCTAAGGAAGGCGAAAACTCCGGGCATCTATCCGCCAAAGAGGGTGCTCCAGGCTAGAGCCTTCGCTATGGGTCTTCCCGGGGTTTTACTGCTTTTCATTTGGTTTATGTTGATATTGATTCATTGACCCTTGGAGGATGAGTCTGACTAGAATCCCAGATTCATAAGATTGGAAAAAAAAAGCACCGGACATTCCGGTGCTTTTTTAAGTATGATGATCCTGCTGCTTAAGCATTAATGGGTATATTAGATTTTCTTACGATGCCGTTCACAATTGGATAAATAATGACCATCGCAACTGTATTTAGCAGTACGGCAGGAAGTACAACAGCGCCGAAAAGTGCAACGAAAGGACCTGGAAGGGAAACGATATAATAAGCCGAACCAAGGAAGACAGCGCCGGAAATGATTGTTCCTACGGCAGTCAAAATACTAACGGTGACAACGGATGTTGAAAACTTCTTAAGACTGATGAATAAAAGGTAAAAAAGAAAGGCTGTTGCCAATTTGTCTATGATATTTGGAATCTGTCCTCCAGGAAATGTAGTTGTCATGGCAGAGATGGCTCCAGCAGCCAAGGCAACAATGAATACATTTTTCTTCGCGGGAAACAGTGCAATCGCCAAAAACATCATCAACAGCATCATATCCGGTTTCATTCCAAGGAAGAATCCAGGAACGATAAAATGCAGGGCAGCCCCAATCCCGATTAATAGGGACAGTGACACAAGGGTTTTCGTTTTCATTTACTCATCTCTCCTATTCTCATCTCAACTAACATCTTTTCTTCAACAATGCACTATTGCCTGTTGCAAGAAGTTTAAAACAGTATATCATAAGACCTATTTTTTTAGAAGTTATATTTGTTCGAATTAAAGGATTTTAGCTTCCTGCGCTTTATACGATTCCTGGAATTTCTTCATGAAATCGGCAAGGTCCTGGCAATGGGATAGAGGGACAGCATTATAGATGGATGCTCTGCAGCCACCGATGGAACGGTGACCGTTCAGTCCTACGAATCCGGCTTGCTTCACTTCTTTAAGGAATTGAACTTCAGCTTCTTCAGACGGAAGCGTGAAAGTTACATTCATTAATGAACGGCTGTCCGGTAAGGCATGGCCTTTATAAAAACCATCGCTGCCGTCGATCGCATCGTAAATGACTTTTGCCTTTTCTTCATTGATTTCAGCAATTTTTTCCACGCCGCCCTGTTCTTTTGCCCAATCCAACACAAGGGACAATAAGTAAATGGCCAATGTCGGAGGGGTGTTGTATAAAGAATTATTTTTTGAATGGATAGAATAGTTCATCATGGATGGGATTGTTTCATTATCCGTTATTAAATCTTTACGGATGATAACGACTGTGATTCCCGATGGTCCTAGATTCTTTTGTGCACCTGCATATATGATTCCGAATTTACTGATATCAATTTTTTTGCTGAGAATATCACTTGACATATCAGCTACT
The DNA here is from genome assembly GCF_030348405.1 of Peribacillus sp. NJ11. Lineage (NCBI taxonomy): Bacteria > Bacillati > Bacillota > Bacilli > Caryophanales > Bacillaceae > Peribacillus > Peribacillus sp. NJ11. Next base: position 5,408,880 of record NZ_JAUCFO010000001.1, on the reverse strand, counting down.
AAAGGAACGTTGCCTGTTTCGGGGAAATCCTTCCATTGCGTTCCGTAAATCGTATTATTGCTTGTGATATGAAGATATGCAGCATCATCATTCAATTCAATGTCTTCGACTTTAGGGATGAACGTATATTTTTCATCTTTGGATGAAGCTACAACTGACGTTTTACCTACCTTCTTGGCTTCTTTTAATGCTTTTTCCGACCAAGAACCAGTGAGAACATAATCTGCTCCTTTTCCATCATTCAAAATGTTCATTGGAATCATGGAAAATTGCAGGCTTGCTCCTCCTTGCAGCAGAAGAACTTCATAATTTTCAGGAATTTCCATAAGGTCTTTTAATGATTGAATGGCATGGTTATGAATTTTTTCAAATTCCGAACTTCTATGGCTTAATTCCATGACGGACATGCCGGAATCCTCAATATTCAGCCATTCGTTTTGGGCTCTTTGTAAAACTTCTAAGGGAAGGGCGGCTGGCCCAGCGTTAAAATTGCGTGCACGTTTCAATTTTTTTCCTCCTATACGACTATGTGATAAAGTATTTGAGACTATTCATATATCCTACCAGAAAACTAAATTCAATAGGAGGAAAATTAAGAATTTTAAGTGACAATTCATTTTAATGATGGCCAAAGTAAAAGGTCCTGCACTTTGAGTGAGGACCAATTGTATTTCGTACAACCAGCACTTGGAAAAAGTTCAGTTGCTGGACTATAAAGTATATGAAAGGAAGGGGCTAAAAACCTTACTATTCCCGTCTCATTTTAAATGCTGGGCAATGGAGTCAGCGATTTGTTTCAGGTCATCAGGTGTATAGTCGCTGGTATTCGTTTTCCAAACAGCCCCAAAGCCGTCACCTTCTCCATGTCGCGGAATTAAATGCATGTGAAAATGGAAAACGGACTGTCCTGCGGCTTCACCATTATTATTTAAAAGATTCAGGCCTACAGGTTGGAATTCCTGTTTCACGGCGCGGGCAATTTCCGGCACCACTTCAAAAAGATTCTTGGCTATTTCAGGTGTTAACTCATAAAGATTTTCCTTATGTACTTTAGGAATTACCAGGGTATGGCCTTTTGTTACTTGACTGATATCGAGAAAGGCCAGTACATGTTCATTTTCGAAAACTTTGGTACTTGGAATTTCCCCATCGATTATCTTGCAAAAAATGCAATCACTCATTTAAAACGCTCCTTTTAGAAGTTAATGTATTTGGTTAATCGTACCATAGCATGAATCCTTGGGAAAAGGAAAAATCATAAAAACAGGATGCAACATTAAGTTGCACCCTGCCTGTTCGAAAAAGGGGGTTTTGCTTCAAAAATTCGCATTAGCATAAATTCTCTGCGACAAACACCTCATCTACATTGGAGTAAAATATGGTTATTATCTGTTTAGAGATTTTCCATTCAAAGCAACCATCTCCTATATCTTTAAAGTTTCATCAACTTTCAAAGCATAATTGATAATTATTGAATGATTTTTCTGCTTTTACGTGCAAGAGAACCATCTCCTTGCTCGAAACGATTTTTTTAAATGAAGCTTCTGGTTTTTAATTCAGTTATACGTCTTTAACTGACACCTCATTTACAAATATGATGTAAATCATTTGTAATAAAACTTTTGGGCATTTCAGTGTAATACGTCTTTAACTGACACCTCATTTACAATATGATGTGAATCACACGTAATGACTAACCCCTTCTTCCTTATTTATGATGGCCACTAAGCAGGAAAATTATAATTAGTTATTTATGGAAATTTTAGTCCGGGAACACTCGACTATATAAAAGCAGGAGAATTTGCTAAAATGGAAATAAGAACCTCTATATAGAAAGGATCGTTTATATGTCCTTATTGGAAATCAAGCAATTAGTGGGCGGATATACGAAAACGCCCGTTTTAAAAGGAATAAGTTTCGACATTCAACCAAATGAGTTAGTAGGGTTAATCGGGCTTAATGGGGCTGGGAAAAGTACGACGATCAAACATATCATCGGTCTCATGGAGCCAAAAGGCGGAAGTGTCTCGATTCATGGTAAAACACTGGCCCAAGACCCGGATACATATCGTAAACAATTCACTTATGTTCCAGAAACACCAATCTTATATGATGAGCTGACACTCGAGGAGCATTTAAGGCTGACGGCCATGGCTCATGGTTTGGCGGAAGCGACCTATAAAGAAAGGATGGACGCTCTGTTAAAGGAATTCCATATGGAGAAAAGACTCAAATGGTTTCCGGCCCATTTTTCAAAAGGAATGAAGCAAAAGGTCATGATAATGTGCGCCTTTTTAGTACAGCCGTCTTTATATATCGTCGACGAACCCTTTGTGGGTCTTGATCCATTAGGCATTCAATCCTTGCTTGATTTGATGAGGAAAATGAAAGAGAGTGGAGCGGGAATTTTAATGTCCACCCACATACTGGCAACAGCCGAGCGGTATTGTGATTCCTTCATCATCCTGCATAATGGAGAGATTCGCGCAAAAGGCAATCTTGAGCAGCTTCGTGAACAATTTTCCATGCCGGGGGCAACTCTTGACGATTTATATATTCAATTGACGAAAGAAGAAATTGGACATGAATAGTCAAAATCTCTGGAAGGAAAGATATTTAGGCTATATAAATGAAACGCAAAAATATCTTCGCTATATTTTTAACGGCCATCTGGTTTTTGTCATGGTATTGGTCCTTGGTGGTTTAGCTTATTATTACAGTGATTGGGTGAAGACTTTAGACCGTGATTTCCCGGCTGAATTGATCATGGCTTTTGTTTTATCGCTCCTGGTAACCAGAAGCCCGATAAATACTTTTTTGAAAGAACCTGATACGGTATTCTTGCTTCCGCTTGAAACGAATTTGAAAAGCTATTTCAAGAATTCATTGGTATTAAGTTGGGTCATGCAGGGCTTTATCCTGTTGGTTGTCCTAATTGCATTTATCCCGATGTATACAAAGGTTACGGGTGCAGGCGGTAAAGACTTTGGGATCATCCTGGTTGTTTTGCTTATTTTGAAGTTTTTGAATTTAACCATGCGCTGGCAGGTATTGAAATATCAGGATCCATCAGTGAGCCATTGGGACTCTATCATCCGCTTTTTACTTAATGGAGTGATGCTCTATTTCATCTGTTCAAGGGCAAATATCCTGTTTGCACTTATAACCATTTTATTATTGTTAGGGCTTTACATGTATTACAGAAGCGCAACTAAAGGTTTTGTGTTGAAGTGGGAACGACTGGTTGAACTGGAAAACAAACGGATGAATTCTTTTTATCGAATAGCGAACATGTTTACTGATGTTCCACATTTGAAAGGGAAGGTAGCAAGAAGGAAATGGATGGACTGGCTTTTATCCTTCATTCCGTATGGTGAAAAATCAACTTATACCTATCTATACGCCCGTACTTTGCTGCGATCCAATGATTATGTGGGCCTTTGTTTTCGTTTAACTATCATTGGTTCCGTGATTTTAAGTGTATTCACTAATATATGGGCACATTTGATTGTGACTTTCATGTTCCTATTCATGACAGCCCTTCAACTGCTGCCTGTTTGGAAGGCTCATGAATGGAAAGTGTGGGTCTCACTGTATCCATTGCCAGCAAAAATGAGAGAATCTGCAGTCATAAAGCTAATTTCCTATTTCCTATTATTTGAGGACCTGGTCTTTTGCATGGTCCTGCTAGTGAAAGGGGAATGGATGTCCGCTTTAGCGGCTCTGGCAATGGGTCTTGTTTTCTTATTCGGTTTTAAAAATTATGCAACAAAGAAAATTAAAAACTTTTAAGCAGGAGCTGATTTTTCAAAAAATCAGCTTTTTCTTTTAAGTAATGAAAATTGAAAATAAAAGCCTTTAAAGGGGTATATACATATTTAACGGAGGTGTTAAAAGATGGATGAATATGAGCAAAAGGCATTATTGGAACTAGTAACATGGAAAAAGAAAGTAGCTAAGAAATCGGGCAGGTTTGAGCGGATGTCCAAAAAGGCGCAAAACAAAATGAACAGTTATATTCCAGCCCGAGTGCATAAAATGATTACTGATAGTATTAAAGGGATGATAGAGGCAGTATTATCCGGTTCGAAATATATGTCTAAAGAAAAAAATGTAGTGCTTCTATCCTTGCAGCAAAAAGAAGAATGGGTTGCGGAAACTGTAACGGCATATCGGAAAACCGCCGTTATAGAAGGTGTGGGAACCGGAGCGGCAGGGCTTTTAATCGGATTGGCTGATTTTCCTTTACTGCTAAGCATCAAGATGAAGTTATTATTCGAAATATCCCGTTTATACGGTTTCGATCCAAATAATTATGAGGAACGCCTGTTCATTCTCCATATCTTCCAGATGGCGTTTTCAAGCGAGGAAAAAAAGCTGGAAACATTAAGGGTAATAGAAAAATGGGATTCGGGGAATTTACCGGAAATAGACTGGCAAGAATTTCAGCAGGAATATCGTGATCACATCGATGTCATCAAAATGTTCCAACTCGTCCCGGGATTTGGGGCGGCTGTCGGTGCATATGCAAACCATCATTTGCTGGAACAGCTTGGGGAGACTGCTGTCAATTGTTACCGAATCAGACTGCTCAAAGAGTAAGGGACGGCGAAAACCCGTCCCTTTACCATTACCGCAATAAAGATTCATTCACCTTTGGAGATGGTTGTTCCTTATTATGATAGGTTACAGCTGCCGTTCCCAAAATTTTGGCTGCAATGAGCATCGCTTTTTCATCGATGTCAAACAAAGGATGATGATGCGGATATGTATGTTCATTTTTTGGCCTGGCCCCTGTAAAGAAGAATGTACCTTTCACATTTTGTAAATAATAAGAAAAATCTTCACCTGTCATATCCGGGTCAATTTCCTCTGTAACCAGAACTTCCTCGATGGACTCAGTGCTTTCGATGAGGAATGTAGTTTCCTCATCGTGTGGGATAACAGCTGGATAACCTTGAATGTATTGATATTCATAGGTGCAGTTTGCAGCTAGGCAGGTTCCTTTAACAATACGCTCTATTTCCTCGCTTATAAATGAACGGACATCTTCCTTGAAAGTACGGACGGTCCCGATTATTTTAGCCTTATCTGCAATGACGTTAAATGCATTATCGGCTACAAAGGAACCGACGGTAATAACTGCAGAATCTATTGGGTTAAGGCGTCGGCTTACGATTTGCTGTAGTGCCATGACTAGCTGGGAGCCGACTACGATTGCATCGCGGGTTTTATGCGGCTGGGCTCCATGTCCACCCTGGCCTTGAATGATGATCTCAAATCGGTCAGCTGCAGCCATAAGAGGTCCATAAGCGTATTGGACCGTTCCGGTAGGGGCTGTAGCCCATAAATGGGTGCCAAAAATTACATCCACCCCATCAAGGCAGCCGGCCTCGATCATCGGTTTGGCGCCACCTGGAGCATATTCTTCAGCATGCTGGTGGATAAATATATATTGACCTTCCAGCTCATCCTTCAGTTCATTAAGGTTTTTTGCAAGGACGAGGAGAGTCGCTGTATGGCCATCGTGTCCACACGCATGCATTACCCCGGGTACGGAAGATTTATAGGAAACTTCTTTTTCATCTTGAATGGGCAAGGCGTCGAAATCAGCACGCAATGCTACCGTTTTACCAGGCTTACTGCCTGTAATCTTGGCAATAACACCATTACCGCCTACATTTGTCTGATGTTCGATTCCGAGTTTTTCATAATATTCAGCGATGAAGGCCGCTGTTTGGGTTTCTTGAAAAGAAAGTTCAGGATGTTGATGAAGATAACGCCTGATGGAAACCATTTCTTCATATGAACCATCTAGAAGTTTGTGTAATCGATGTATCATTTTGCACCTCCCAATGATTGGTTTAATTGTAAATAGTATATCATATTCAGAATAATCAAAAGTAAATTAAATACCTCGAGGAGAGTTATATCTATGATTAAATATTCCTGGATCGTTGTGGTTTTGCTTTGCTTGTTGCTATTCTTTTTTTTGATGCATGAAGTCCAGAGTGAGAAGACTTTAGCGTTCGATACATATATTGCAGAACTTTTTGCCGTGAGTGAGAATACTTTTTCATTCACTTTCTTCAAATTCATCACATATCTTGGGAAATCCAAAGTCATTGGTTTTGGAAGCTTACTATGTGTCCTATATTTATGGGTAATAAAGAAGGATTATTTGACCATGGCCGTCTTCTCTATCGGAGTGTCTGGGGGCGATGTTTTAAACAGGTGGATAAAAAATCATATTCAAAGAATGCGGCCTGAAAATCATTTGATGGAGGCAGGTGGCTTCAGTTTTCCAAGCGGCCATGCAATGGTCGGCCTTATTTTTTTTAGTATGGTTACTTATTTCATCATAAAAGAAGTTAAGGGAAACTCATTGAAATGGGTAGTGGGAATAGGTTTCGTTTGTCTGGTTCTGCTAATAGGGGTCAGCCGGATCGCTATGAACGTTCATTTTCCAACTGATATCTTGGCAGGTTATGCATTAGGAGTCGCATATAGTTTAACCTTGTTTAATTTGTATAAGTTACTTAGGAGGAGAATCATTTGAAAAAGGATTCATAGATGAAATATATGTATATATCCGTTGCATTTCCCCGGAAATAAAGAAGGAATTTGTCGGATTGGGATAGGTTTATATAAATTTTTGGCTGTCCAAAAATAACGATCTGGATTGCGATTATTTCAAAGAGGCCCATCCTTGAGAGGATGGGCCTTTTATTGAGCAGGAATGGATCATTCTTCGGAATCCTTCACCAATGTATACTGCGTTACATAGGCTTCACCTGAAAACATCTTCTGGCTGGAATTCGTAACTGGAGCTTTGGAGTCGCTGTTATGCGCTTTTTGAAAGGAACTGGAGTTCTTCCAGTTCAGAAAATCAGCTTGTTTCTCCCAAATCGTTAAGATTACATAAGTTTCAGAGTTGATGGGCCGCAGGACACGAAGGGCGACGAAACCTGGTTCATTTTCTATGAATCCGGCCCTGTTTTTAAAACGATGTTCGAATACCGGTCGTCCTTCTTCACTGACAGGGATATTGTTCATGACTACATAGCCATGATCTTGAAGGTTTCCTTTCCCATCGACTACTTCATATTTACGGGGCGAGCTAAAGATCGTTTTACCTGATGTTTCATGTAAAAGGACTGTAGTGTCAGGGTTTTGCATAAGTAATATTTTTTCATTCGGGTGCTTATCTTTTTTGATTTTCAAAAAATCGTAAGTGCCTGATGTGATGAATACATTCATAAATTCCCCTCCAATTTCTATATAGTACCTGTATACCCATTTTACCCAATGAATCGTGCTTTTACCATTTCCAATCAAACCATTGGGCTTGGAAACCGGTAAGATTTTTATAAAAACGTCGATTTTCTGACAAATATATAGGTTGGCTATACTTCTATTATATAAAAAGCTATAGTTTAAGGAGATTCGATTTGAAATTCAACATCCTTCTGATATTCTAGGTAAGTATGAATGAAAATAGAAACGTGATTGCTTGAAAGGTGGATATTAATGTCTAAGGAAATTACGAATGATACATTTTTAAAAGCTGCGAGAGGAGAGAAAACGGATCATGTGCCTGTTTGGTATATGCGTCAGGCTGGCCGTTCACAGCCGGAATACCGTAAACTGAAAGAGAAGTACTCCCTATTCGAGATCACTCATCAGCCGGAATTATGCGCTTATGTGACTAGATTGCCAGTTGAGCAATATGATGTAGACGCTGCGATTTTATATAAAGATATAATGACACCGCTACCAGCCATTGGTGTCGATGTCGAGATTAAGTCGGGAATCGGTCCAGTAATTTCCAATCCGATCAAATCAGTAAAGGATGTTGAAAAATTGGGTGAATTGAACCCAGATGAAGACATCCCTTATGTGTTGGACACGATTAAATTATTGACCACGGAGCAATTGTCCGTTCCTTTGATTGGTTTTTCCGGTGCACCATTCACCATTGCTTCATACATGATTGAAGGCGGCCCTTCCAAAAACTACAATAAGACGAAAGCATTCATGTATTCCGAGCCAGTGGCCTGGTTTGCTTTAATGGATAAGTTAGCGGATATGATCATCATCTATGTCAAGTCCCAAATTAAGGCTGGCGTTAAAGCCGTCCAAATTTTTGATTCATGGGTGGGTGCATTGAACGTTGAGGATTACCGCGTATTCATCAAGCCAATCATGACTCGTATCTTTTCTTCATTACGTGAAGAAAATGTACCACTAATCATGTTTGGGGTCGGTGCTAGTCACTTGGCACTGGAATGGAATGACCTTCCGATTGATGTAGTCGGTCTGGATTGGAGACTTCCGATTACAGAAGCAAGACAAATGGGAATACAGAAAACGGTTCAAGGTAACCTTGATCCTGCACTGCTATTATCATCATGGGATGTTATAGAAGAACGGACGAAAAGGATCCTGGATCAGGGCATGGAACAGGATGGCTACATCTTTAACCTTGGACATGGGGTTTTCCCTTCCGTAAATCCGGAAACACTGAAGAGACTGACCGCTTTCATTCATGAATATTCATCAAAAATGAAGTAAGGTGAACGAACCATGTGCTAAAAATCCTTAATTGGATGCACAATAAAAGAACGAAATCTTTAAAAGAGGTGTAATTTCATGTCAAGAAAAAAAATGGGCCTTCTAGTCATGGCTTATGGTACTCCGTACACTGAAGCGGATATTGAAAGATATTATACACATATTCGTCATGGGAGACGACCAAGCGACGAATTGATTGCCGATCTAAAAGGCAGATATGAAGCGATCGGTGGATTATCCCCGCTTGCAAAAATAACGGCGGGACAAGCTGAAGCCCTTGAAAAGCAATTGAATTCCGTTCAGGAAGAAATTGAATTCAAGGCATATCTGGGACTGAAACATATTGAACCTTTTGTTGAAGACGCAGTGAAACAAATGCATGATGATGGAATCAAAGAAGCTGTCAGTATAGTATTGGCACCGCATTTTTCAACATTCAGCGTGAAGTCTTATAATGGACGTGCACAGGATGAAGCCGCTAAATTGGGTGACATGACCATCACTTCTGTTGAAAGCTGGTATGATGAGCCGAAATTCATTCAATATTGGGTAGATCAAGTAAAAGGTGTAATCGGGAAAATGACCTCGGAAGAACGCGATAATTTCGCTTTGATCGTTTCTGCACATAGTCTCCCTGAGAAAATCTTGCAATCTGGAGATCCGTATCCAAATCAATTGAAAGAAACTGCAGACATGATTGCTGAAGGCGCGGGTGTCACCAATTATGCAGTAGGCTGGCAAAGCGCTGGACAAACACCTGAACCATGGCTTGGGCCGGATGTACAGGATTTAACCAGAGATCTTCATCAAGCAAAAGGGTATAAAGCTTTCATTTATATTCCTGTAGGCTTCGTGGCCGAGCATCTTGAAGTCCTTTATGATAACGATTATGAATGTAAGGTTGTGACGGAAGATATTGGTGCAGCTTACTACAGGCCGGATATGCCCAATGTTAAACCTGAATTCATCGATGCTGTGGCCACAATCATTTTAAACAGATTACAGGAAAAATAGTTATATGGGATATTCAGTTTAACCATTCTGTAATGTGCCTCTACATATTTTCATGCTATACATCTGAATAAGCGGCACTTTTGTTTTTACTGTGGAAAATTAAATACCCAATTTTCGAAAAGGTGGCTGTCCAGTAATGAGGATGGCCATTATTTCTCTAGAAAATTTAAAATTAAATTGAAAAGACTGAATATTTTTGGTATGATATTTTTGAACATAATGACTGTTTTGTCCGTTTGGTCAGGATTGAGGTGGGAAATGTCTGTTGATCGTAAAAAATTAATTTTAGAAGCCGCGACCAAGTCGTTTTCACTTTTTGGATATAAGGCAACGACGATGGATCAAGTCGCTAAAATTGCCAATGTGGGAAAAGGGACCATTTATACCTTTTATAAAAATAAAGAAGAGCTGTTTAGAGAAATCGTTCAGCGGATGATAGAGGAAATGAAATATGAGGCGGAACAATCTTTGGATGATCAGCTCTCCTTTTTTGAAAACCTGCATCGGGCCGTTTATCGAATCCTGGAGTTCAGGCAGGAGCATCAGTTATCTTTAAAGCTTTTTCAGGAAGAGCGGGAAATTGGTACGCCGGCCGTTCAGGAAATGGTTAATGAAATGGAAGAAGCTGTCGTATCTTACATTAAGGACAAACTTAAAATAGCGATTGATAAGGGCTATATAAAGCCTTGCGATCCAGAGATAACAGCTTTCCTGATGTTAAAGATGTACCTTGCCCTCATTTTTGATTGGGAAAGGAACCATGCCCCATTAGAGAAAGATGAAATTGCTGAACTATTTAAAATATATTTATTCAAAGGATTATCCGCTCCGTGATAATTCTATTTTTTTGGCTGGAATGCAATGAATCGTAAAAAACCAAAAGAAGAGATACCGATGATCGGTATCTCTTCTTTATATTGTTTTCAGCTGTTAAACCGAACTTTATATGGGATCATCCTGCCGCAGAGGATGGTGAAACACATTACTACTACTCTCCAGAAAGGCAATGATCACAGTGGTTTCCATAACATTCGTGCTGTTCTTCAATTTTTTTTCCGCATTCCGTGCATTGTTTCGGAGGCAGGTTTTTAAAGAACTCAACGCTACTTTGAATCATGAACATCATCTCCTGAATTTTTTTGTTATTCGCTTTTCTATAACTCCATTGTATTATAACAGATATAGATTGTCAATCGATGTTTTATAACATAAGTAAAAAAGGTGAAATGAGGGAAAGAATAGTTTATATTAATGGGGAAGTCATTGAGAGAAAAAAGGAGTGCCTAAGCATGAAAATCACCGTAATTGGCTGCTGGGGCGGATATCCAGCTAAAAATGAGGCAAGTTCTGGCTATTTGCTTGAATATGAAGATTTTCGCATTCTGCTTGATTGTGGCAGTGGTGTTCTATCACAGCTGCAAAATCATATGAAGCCGGAGGACCTAGGTGCAGTTGTATTATCCCACTATCATCCGGATCATGTTGCGGATATTGGTGTCCTGCAGCACGCTGCGCTCATACAGCAGTTATTGGGCAGCGAAAAAAGGACCATACCTATTTATGGTCATGATTTAGACCAAGCCGAATTTGGAAAGTTAACTTATAAAGACGTGACAAAGGGCATAGCCTACTCTGCTGATGAACCCTTAACCATAGGACCGTGTAAATTTACGTTCATGAAAACAAAACATCCAGTCCCTTGTTTTGCTATGAGGATTGAAGCTGAAAATCATTCGATTGTTTATACAGGTGACAGTTCTTATATGGATGAGTTAGCAGATTTCGCTAAAGACGCAAATGTTTTATTGTGTGAAAGTAACTTTTACAGTGATATGGATGGTTCAAAGGCGGGGCATATGACGGCTAGAGAAGCGGGCATGCTAGCAGCCAAGGCCGACGTCCAGCTTTTGCTGTTAACTCATCTTCCTCATTATGGGGATCTTGATCAACTGAAAAAAGAAGCATCCGAGGTATTCAAAAGGGAAATAGCTGTAGCTAAAACCAATCTCGAATTCCAACTATAAATGAAACATTAGGGTAATGAAGGGACTCTACAAGGAGGAACAACTGTGCTTTTTATTGATAATAAGGGAATTACAGATCCGAGAATTAATCTGGCCATTGAAGAATATGCGCTTAAACATTTAAATATAGATGAAACCTATCTCCTATTTTACATAAATCGCCCTTCAATCATCATTGGAAGGAATCAAAATACGATTGAAGAAATCAATGCCGATTATGTAGAGGGAAATGGCATTACAGTAGTTCGCCGCCTTTCAGGGGGCGGGGCTGTTTATCATGACCTAGGAAATCTCAATTTCAGTTTCATTACGAAAGATGATGGAGATAGCTTCCATAATTTCAAGAAGTTCACCCAGCCTGTCGTGGAAACGCTTGAGAAACTTGGAATACATGCTGAATTAAGCGGACGTAATGATATCCTGGCCGAAGGAAAGAAAATCTCCGGCAACGCGATGTTTTCAACGAAGGGCAGAATGTTCAGTCACGGGACATTGTTGTTTCAATCAGAAATGGATCACATTGTATCCGCCTTAAAAGTGAAAAAGGATAAAATCGAGTCCAAGGGAATTAAATCGATAAGAAGCCGTGTCGGTAATATCGCTGATTTCTTAAAAGAACCGATGTCTGTTGAAGAATTCCGTTCATTCCTTCTGCAAAATATATTCAAAGGTAGCGGCAAAGTTACAGAGTATGTTTTAACGGAGGCCGATTGGGAGGAAATTCATAAAATCTCGGAAGAAAGGTATCAAAACTGGGAGTGGAACTACGGAAAATCGCCTAAATTCAACTTGCAAAACTCACATAGATTCGCGGTGGGCTCTGTTGATATCCGTCTTGAAGTGAACAGGGGAATCATTGAGAATTGTAAAATCTACGGTGACTTCTTCGGGGTCGGAGAGGTTGCGGATATTGAACAAAAGCTTACTGGAATACGCTATGAAAAGGAAGCCATCAGCAGTGTACTAGATGAGATAGATGTTCGGCATTATTTTGGCAATGTAACGAAAGAAGAAATATTGGCTTTAATATATTAAGCCTGAAAAGCCGTCCCGATTTAATAGGACGGCTTTTGTGTCTAATAATGACAGTAATTGCTTGAATATGGATAAAATTGTTGCTGTAAACGTATTCTTTTAATATAATAAAAATGTATTTAGTCTTTTATAAAAATGAATGACTGTTCATTCATGCTATTTACAGGGGAGGGAGAACGATGAATTTATCTGAACAGCTTCATCAAACGGCTTTAAGAAAGGCCGATAAGCCAGCTTATTATTTTATGGATCAATCCACCTCATATGGGGAATTGGATATGGCCGTTACAAAGTTTGCAGACGAATTACATAGGCTTGGTGTTTCAAAAGGTGATAATGTTGCGCTGGTATTAGGCAATTCTCCACATTTCATCATTTCGTTGTATGGAGCTTTGCGAGCAGGGGCGACCGTAATTCCCGTAAATCCAATTTACACACCTGATGAGATTGGTTACATCCTGAATAATGGCGATGTAAAGGTCGTCGTGACTTTAGATAAGCTTGTACCCTTATTCGAGAAAATGAACCCGATCCTCTCAAGCGTAGAACAGTATGTGATTTGTGAAACGCAGCCGGATAATGGGGATATTAGCAAATTTAACATCTACCCAAAAATGAAATCGTTTGCAAAAATGGTCGAAAAGGGGCATGCCGGTTTTAAAGGTCCTGACCTGGATCCTGATGCTACGGCAATCATACTCTACACTTCAGGGACAACGGGGAAACCGAAGGGGGCCATGCTCACACATGCCAATATATTCTCCAATGCTCATGATGTTGGTGATTATTTGAAAATCACGGAAAGTGACCGTGTCATTACGACATTACCAATGTTCCACGTGTTCAGTTTAACGGTAGTTGTTAATGCCCCATTGATGAGCGGAGGTACGCTTTTAATTGTCCCGCAATTCAGTCCAAAGGAAATATTCAGGCAAATCAAAAAATATGATGCAACCGTTTTTGCTGGGGTGCCAACGATGTACAATTTTCTTTTCCAATTTCCCGATGCGAAAGAAGACGATCTGAAGTCGTTGCGCATATGCATTTCAGGTGGATCCGCCATGCCAGTGTCACTGCTTGAATCATTCGAGCGGAAATTTAATGTCAGTGTTTCGGAAGGGTATGGTTTATCCGAAGCATCTCCCGTTACCTGCTTCAACCCTTTGGATCGTCCAAGGAAGGCGGGATCCATCGGAACCTCGATCCTTGGGGTGGAAAACAAAGTGGTCAATGAGCTTGGTGAAGAAGTGCCGATCAATGGGGTAGGAGAATTGATTGTCAGGGGTCCGAATGTAATGAAGGGGTATTATAAAATGCCTGAAGAGTCGGCGGCAGTCTTGAAAAATGGCTGGTTGTATACAGGCGATTTAGCGAGGATGGATGATGAAGGGTATTTTTTCATCGTAGATCGTAAAAAGGAACTAATCATCGTCGGGGGTTATAATGTCTACCCACGTGAAGTGGAGGAGGTTCTGTACGCCCATCCTGAAGTAGTCGAGGCAGCAGCCATAGGCATCCCGGATCCAAATCAGGGAGAAGTGGTTCATTGCTTCGTGGTAAAGAAAAACAATGCATTGACCGAGGAAGAATTACTTGCCTATTGCATGGAACACTTGGCTAAGTATAAGGTTCCGGCAAAAATTGAGTTTTTGGATGAACTTCCAAAAAATACAACTGGTAAAATTTTACGGCGTTCCTTAAAAAAACATGTAATACAAAACTGAAATTGGTTGATCATGAGGGGACCATTGCCTATAACCTGCAATGGTCCTTTTTTGTACAAACAAAGTGTATCAGGCTGCATAAAATATATCAGGAGGGGAAGCTTAAAACCTTGATTCTTGTTTCGAAAAGAGTTATGATTGTCATTAAAAATTTCCACATAATTGTAAGGAGGGGTTAGATGAGAGATGTAAAGCTTTTAGATATTTTTACACATCCCATTGCTCAAAAATACTTGAACCGTTCAGGTCTGGCTCATGCGATTGCGGTAGCATACCATTCGTTTCACCTAGCAAACGAATATAAGATAGACCCTGATATTGCAGCTAAAGCTGGACTTTTGCATGATATGGGTCATTTTACCTGGTATCGCAACGGTAAATGGGATTATGATCTGTACAAACAAAATGATATCCATCCCATTAAAGGTGCAGAACGAGCACATAAACTATTAATCCGTTTGGGAGAGAACCCGATAAAGGCAAAGACAATTTCCCTCGCCATTTTATTTCACACCGATTCGTTTTTACCTTCAAATGATATTATTCGAACACCGCTTCAGCAGGTCGTCAAATGGGCCGACGAAAAAGATGAAGAAGAAGGTGGAAAACACCATTACCGTAAAATTGATTTTCTCCGGGCAAAGGAAAGCATCATGAAACTTGATACACTCATAGACGAGGAACAAAGAAAAAGGCTATCTTCCTGAAGGCAAACAGGTAGATAGCCTTTTTACCGTGCACTTTTTTAAAGCATATTTTACAGTTTAAATTTTGCTTTTGAATTTATTTCATTTATATTGTTATCAAGTGAATTAATGATGTAATATATAGACCAATAGAACTATTCGTGGTGGCCGCAATTATAAAAATCATCGGATTATTAACAAATAATGAAAAGAACAGGTGAAGTTATGAAGTCGATTAAGCTAATGATATATGGTGGCAAAGGGGGGCTAAAGGGAATCATCGAAAAAGAAGAAGACATTAAGGTCATAGGAACAACGGGGAATGAAATGGAATTTCTTGATCTTGATTATACAGTATCAGTTGATGTCATTCTTCTTGATGTCCAGTCATCAGGGAAGTATGGACAGGAAGTAATGCCAATCTTAAAGGAAAGACACCCATCCATTCCTTTCGTCATTCTTACTGCCTGTTCAGAAGACCACTATCTTATCGAAGCAATATGCCATGGTGCAGCAGGTTATGTGTTACAGGATAGTGGAATGAAACAAGTGGTGTCGGCAATCCGTCAATGTGCCAATGGTCAAATAGTCTATCCTGCCTCATTCAAATCTTTTCTAATGAAGAAGCTGCAGCAGGATGGTGTTGAAAAATCACCAGTATCTTTGGATAAGGCAATTGAAAAATTAGGGGCCTTTTCTAAACGCGAGTATGAACTGCTTATTCTACTCAACGAAGGCCAGACGAATCAGCAAATTTCAAAAACACTTTTTCTATCCATCGGCACGGTAAAAAACTATATCAGCCGCATTTACAGAAAACTGAATGTTAGTAATCGCCCTGAGCTTATGGCACTTTTGTATAGTTTTCAAAATAGCAGCATGAAGGGGTGACTATTTAAGCCCTTCGCTCCTTTCATAGATTTTTCATAATGGCCTTATACACCCGATTCTTTATAGGAATTATATTTAAACCATTCCAAATACTTTGATGATGACATGATTTTTATCATCGGGCAACAAGGTGGCGGTAGGATAGATGAATTCGCCGGTGCCTGAATCTCGAAAAAGGAATTCAAATTGGTCAATGAGCCTTTTCATATCTTTAACTGTTCCTCGTAATACCTCCTAGCCATCCGTTTTATTTTAACTGTCTCTGCATATGCATCCACTCCTTCCGCTGTTCTTTTCCGAATCGAATGTGATTGGAAAATTCCACCTCAGTTCATCCCTTATCTTCTGCATTTGAACATACCCGAATTCCAAAGCCGGACCGTAGTTTCATGAGTGCATTTTTGACTGACGGGATTCTGTGCAATACTAATAATTGAAAGTTGATAAAACAAAAGAAGGATTAAAACCAGACAAAATGATCGAGATTGTTTGAATATTTATGGAATAAATAATATAGAAGGGAGAAATGCAGTTCTAACCTGTCCATTTTGGATTAAACTAATAAGAGGGAGTTTCGTTATAAGGAGGGGCATCATGGTTAGAAAATGGGCAGGAAGAGCGATTCTATTATATATCTTTTATGCAGCAGTGATGTATTGGTATATTTTTTATGGGGCAGATACTTCCATTCCCGAAGCATTGCGTGGTACTGCAGCAGACCCTGCAACATTTTTGAATGCAAGGGAACTAAAACTTAGCGAAGAGTATTCAGGTCTGAGGAATTTTATTTTTTTCGTTTCTACACCATATGAATGGCTGCTGTATTTCTTCATTTTATTATTTGGTTTTTCAAAAGCATTTGAAAAGTCTTCCATGACGGTATCGAAACGGAAAGTGATCCAAACAGGCATTTACTTATTCTGGCTTTCTGTAATTTCTTACCTGGCACTATTTCCAATCAGCTTCATTGGTTACCGGATGAGTAAAAGTTACCATATCAGTACACAAAGTTTCACCTCGTGGATGAAGGATGGAGTCATCGAATTTTGGGTGAATTTTGGGTTGATGTTCATCATCGTTTCCGTCTTATATTGGTTAATGAAGAAAAGTGTGAAGAAGTGGTGGCTCTATGCTTGGATGTTGTCCATTCCATTTACCTTGTTTCTTATGTTTGTTCAGCCTGTTTTGATTGATCCGCTGTATAATGAATTCTATCCGCTCAAAAATAAAGAGCTGGAAACGGAAATATTGGCACTTGCCTCACAGGCTGAAATTCCGGCCGATCACGTATATGAAGTAAATATGGCGGAAAAGACAAATGCCTTAAACGCATACGTGAACGGCATAGGTTCCAACTCAAGGATAGTCCTTTGGGATACGACCCTCAATAAACTAAAGGAAGATGAAATCCTTTTTATCATGGCACATGAAATGGCTCATTATGTTGAAAAGCACATTTATATAGGGATTGCAGGATATTTAGGAATGACTTTAATCGGCTTATGGCTGACATCGAAAATCATGAATTATATCATAAGGCGCTGGGGCCACCTGTTAAAGGTGCGTACGGTTGACAGCATCGCTTCTCTTCCATTATTTTTCTTAATAACGTCTGTGCTGTTGTTTGCTTCCAGCCCGGTGTCCAATTATGTTTCCAGATATCAAGAAACAAGGGCTGACCGTTATGCCATCGAAATGACCGGGGATAAAGAATCAGCAATCACCACTTTCCAGGAACTCACAAGGTCGGGTTTGAGTCAGGTCAATCCACCATTCCTGGTAAAATGGCTACGGTATTCCCATCCAACCATGCTCGAGCGGATTTCCACTGTTGAAAATGCAGATACAAAGGGTGATTGAAAGATGGATGATGATTCTAGATTCTATTACTGATGAATTAATCGGTAAAAAGGATTACAAAATTACTTTGACTGGATATTCTATTAACCCTGAACCAGAATAGATATATGGGTTTCTTTAAAAAGCTCAGAACCCGATTCAAGGGAACATGGCGATAATATCGAAAAGGTCCTTAAAGAATATTTGAATTCGAATTCTAAAGAAATGCAAAAAATGGTTAAAAACGATTCCTACAAAATTAATGTATACAGCAAAGACAAAAAGAAATAAATTAAACTAGCATAAATCTATAACTTTTGATTTTTTGAAATAACGGGTGCTTTACTTCAAATAGGGAGTTGCTTTGGCAACTCTTTTCTTATGAAGCTAACGGGTGCGTTAGTTGATTAAGGAACACAAAAATGATCAAACTTTGTTTCAAAGCTACAGCATAATCGATAATTTCGAAGATGAGAAACCCCCTTGGCTACCAAGGGGGTTTATTTTTGATGGATTCCTTAAAGAGTGATTATCTTAGCTAGCTTTGCATACCATATACAACCTAAAAAACGACAAAAAAGTATATATACGTCAATACACCTTTTTGATATTATAAAGATAAATTTCCTATATTTGTTATTTTTGAGTAGGAATTATTAAATAAGGGGAAGTGATAAAACTGAAGAAGAATAAAGTAGTAATTAAAGTATTAGCATTCTTTATGTTAATTGGGTTATTTGTTTATACATTATATGTTGAACTCCCATCTAAACAAACATCAACAACTCAAGAACAACAATCAAATGTTTTGAAAGGACAATTCCATCTTGACAATGTTGTAAAAATTTATGTTCCATCTACCTACAATATTGATCAACCTATTGATAACAGCAAATATGTTGACCAGTCTTTAGAGAAGTTCTCTAATATGTTTGGAGGTGCTACTTCTTACGATGGAACAGGAGCTTGGATAGGAGACAATGAAAAATTAGTTAAAGAAAAAGTAACCATTGTTTATAGCTTCACTGAAAAGTTAGATAAGAATAAAATTAATGAAGTTGTAGCTTATGCAAAAAATCTTAAAAAAGAAATGAAACAGTCTTCGGTATCCATTGAAGTAAATGGAAAAATGTATTTTATTAAATAAAAGATCTATAAAAAAATTATTTAAAGGTATGCTCACTGAAAAGCATACCTTTAATTTGTATTATAGTAACTAAGTTTTACATATAACCGTTTGATAATTAAAGAAGTAGTTTTAAAATAAAGTCGTAACGTTTTGAATAAAGTTTAATCGTTTATAAAAATGATAAACCGAAATCAATACTTGATTTTGGTTTTCCTTAATGAACTAAGGGGCAGGTTAGTTGAAGAAGAAATGGTAAGATAAAAAGGATGAGTACCAAAGGGAAAGTAGGATGATATGGAATATATTTATGTAAAATGGATGACCTTTTTATGCTTTCTTGGAAGATAATGAAATATAGAAAATTGAAGACCTTTTAAAAAAGCAGAAAAAGAAGGAGAATCCTCCTTCTTTTTCTTTTTAATAAATCTTTATATTACCCACAAAGGAAGTTATATTTAATTCCTTATCTCCTTTGTATCTATTAATGACTTTCTTCCCTGGGGGAAGTTGTTCTACATTATAAATGTTTTCTCCTGATAGTTTATTGTTTTCTGAAATTATTCTTCCAGTTTTAGTTATGATATTTAATCCTACCTCATTAAGAGTCTTTTCACCAGGTATTCCTACTTTTATGGTGCCATTATTAGATTTAATATTATTCTTTCCTTTCATATTAGAAAGGTCTTCGATTTTTATTCTACCAACTAAACTATCTACATTGATATTTCCGTCGATTGTTCCTAAATTAATAGTACCAACATTTGATGATACATTTAGAGATTCACCTTTGAAAGAATCTACATTAATTGTACCTACATCTGAATTTAGGGTTAGTTCTTTAATTTCGCTCGGATATCTAACATCTATTTTTCCAACTCCGGTCCTAATTTGAACTTGGTCCATTAATTTAGATGGGACGTTCAGAACTAAGTTTCCTCTGCTTGTGTTAATTGGTGCAATTCGTCTCCAATTATTTACTTCTCTTACCTTAATAACAACTTGATCGCCTTCATATGTAACATCAACTTGGGGATCACCTAGAATAGATTTTTTACCTGTGTACTCAAGATCCATCCTAGAACCATCAGAACTGAGATGAACGTTGACAACATCACTATCCACAATAATTTTGGAAACATCTTTTAAGTCCTCCTTGTGAACGAAGTCTTTTTTAAGAAAAAATTCAATAGTTCCTGAGGCTATTAACAATACTGAAACCCCTCCTGCAATTAGAGCGCCCTTCATAATGTTTACCTCCCTTTCTTTAGCATATTTTAATCATTGAAACATTTGAATCTGCATCCAACCACTTATAATTGATGCTGCACCCACTCCGACACAAATCAATCCAGTTATCAAATTTCAACATACATATATATGTATGTATGTATTTAAAAAAATAAACTGCCTTATGACAGCCTATTTAAATTGAAGATTTCTCTGTGACAAGTTTCAAAAGAGGTTAGTATTTGATCGTCAATAATTGGCAAACCAATACCGTTAAATAGTTCTTGCAAGTGTTTTACCTTTTGCATATATTCTTCTGTATTTACTGAAAAAATAATTGGACTCAACCAAATGTTCGCTAGTATCACAAGTGTTTCAGCAGATTGTTTTGGATAGTGAACGGAAATTGAACCATCCTCTACACCTTCCTCAATAATTGATTGTATACTTGGTGCTCCTATTCTGACACATTCCATTAATTGATTGGCAATAAGTGTAGGACTTTTTAAAATAGATGGGATAGACTTGATCGCATCAACCTGTCCCTGATTATTAGTAAAGGAAAGCTGAAAAGCAGTTTTTAGTTTCTCTAAACCATTTAAACCATCCATTTTCTCTGCTTGTTCAAAAGGATTATTTTCCGAAGCCAATCGTTTGAGAACGGCATCTATAATATCTTCTTTAGATTTAAAATGATGGTAGAACGCACCTCTAGTTAAATCTCCCAATTCATCAATAATGTCTTGGATTGTTGTCTGGTCCCATCCTTTTTCAAGAAAAAGTCTAGTTGCAGCATCTAATATTCTCTGTACCGTTATTTCAGGATATTTATTACGTGCCAATTTATCACCTCCACACATTAATACATTCATATGTATGTATTATATTTTGTAATTATTTGGATGTCAATAGATAGTTCCTTGTTAAACTAAAGGGTGCGTTAGCTGAAGATCGGAGCTGTCTTTAAGGCAGCTTTTTCTTTATGCAACTAACGGGGAGGTTAGTTCAACAGCTTTAATTAAGAAATATTCCCATTTCAAACTTATTTAGAGCAAGGTTCGTTCTTGCTTTTTTCTTTGTGTTTTAAAGTTGCTTTTTATTCAAAAAGGGTATTTTTTGTTGAAAAATAATACTATTAGTGTAAAATTACACTAAAAAGGAGTATTTAGTATATATGGAAAAAGAAGAATTCATCAATTTAATATCAGAAAAAATGAAACTTGTCCGAACAGAACAAAGTTTTTCTCAAGATAAGATGTCTGAAATTCTAGGGATTTCAAAAAAAACACTAGTTCAAATTGAAAAAAGAAGAACAGAAGCCAATTGGACCACCGTTGTTGCATTTTGTGCTTTGTTTAATCATAGCCAATTGTTGATATCATCAATTGGTGACAATCCAGTTGATTTTGTTCAGTTAATTGCTAGCAAAAATGGTGGTACGCCTAAAGAAAAAACAATGGGTGGTAAGATATGGTGGAAAGAACTCGAGTATAGAGGGGATTTTCGTTTGCAACAAAATTTGATTAGTGACCATTACCGTATATTGGATCAATATGATTATCGTTGGCATAGTTCTTTTGATAAAGAAGAGAGTTTAAGTCGTTTAAATGAATTACAGGCTGTGGGGACTATCGAGATAGACAAAGGTATAGGGATGGGGATATATGAAGAATAAGATTTTGCTTGTTCTAAGAAAAATAGTAATTGGTATTCTAATAGTCTGTTTATACTGTTTTCCTTTTGTTTATTTTTCAATGCACCAAGATTTTGCTAACCGTTCAATGCTTGGCTATTTAATTATGATTGTAGTGACTTCAATTCTTGCTTTCTTCGGTAAACTCTTTAATAATTCAATCTCTCTTATTATTGGTAATATATTATCTGTAATAATTTCATTTTATTTCATAAGCGATATGACAGGGAACGAACGATGGGGTGGCTATTTTAAGCCACTAACTCCATATCAATTATTAATCTTGGTTAGTTTTTTGAATTTGATTCCTCAGTTCTTCGCTATGAAGTTAGCAAATAGACACAAAAATAAAGTTAAAGAATAATTTGATTAAGAAGAGTAACTTCTTTGAATTAAAAGTTACTCATTTCTTTAATAAATATCAACAATATTCATTAACATAGCCTAAAAAGAAAAAGTAAAAAAAGCCTACTTCCTTGAATTGCAAGGATCGTAGGCTTTTTTATTATTTAAAATCACTTTTCACAACGTCCTTCCCCTTCATGAATTCATCATTATATGAATAATAATCTTTTACCTCATCTATAATCCATTGTTTGGATGTTTCATTTTAAGTTAAAACTAACCAATATTCCTCAAACGTTTCTTCTATTGGTTCACTGTCATTAAATCCGTTGTATCTTTTTAGTTTATTGTTCATTTTCTTTAGTTAATTTATATTCCCAAGATCGATTCGAGTCCCTAACGCTGTCCCTTTCCAGTAACTTTCATTTGTTTTTGCAAACTGAATGTTTTCCGCATAGTCCTTAACGATATTATCAGCAGCTGTATTGATAATGGAAGTCAAGCCGGTTGAGAAAATAACTGGAACAAGTACAAAACAAAGAGCCCAACTTTATGAAGCTATTGAATTTGCACGAGAAGGAGATAATGATTCTTGATGAAGTACTCAAATGATTGAATCGTTCGGGAGTTCAAAATCAGTTCCAAAGCTTTCACATATTATTCTTATATATATGATTTAAAGCTAGTCTGCAGGAAAAGTTGATAAAGAAACAACTTACCATTGGCATTGATAAGACGTGTCCGGCCATTACGGTATCCGTACCGGTGGATGAGAGTATTGAAGATTCTGGGGATTTGACGCCTTAGTTTGCACTGCAGCAAATAGGTTTCAGCTTCATTTAAAATATGTTTCCCGTTTTGTGACTTCACTTCATTCATAAAGCTGTTCTATAGAGAGCTGTGATTGAAGTGAACCCAAAAAGTTAGACACTTTATTTAATTAGGGATTTTTTCTCTTTTTCCAATGTTCCGAAAAAAAAAGGAGCGAATCTTTAATAAAAAAAGCCTGTATCGATGATTACTTGGTAATTATTGATACAGGCTTTAATATTCAGCATTTATCAATACTTATATATATTTAAACAAATAAGCTGGCTTTTTCCTTTACTTATATCGGGAAAGTGTAAGTTTTTTAAGTTGTTTTCAGAAAAAACTATTATTTTTAAAATTCTTAGGTTCTCTACTATAATAAATTAAATTCCCAGTTCGTTTTAAGGAGATCAGATATGTATAATGTACTTTTTATCACTATAGGCTCAGTGCTTGTTGCAGTAGCCTACAACTTATTTTTGATACCTCATTTAATTTTAAGCAGCGGACTTAGTGGACTTGCGATTATGTTCGGAATCATTACCCCAGTCAACACAGGGATATTGAATTTTCTCTTGAATTTGCCATTGCTGATTCTAGGATACTTGAAGTTAGGAAGACGCTTTATCACCTATACGATATTATCAGTTGTCGTGATATCCGTCAGTTTATATCTCATTCCAGTTCATGGAATATCCACTGAACCGATTTTGTCTTCTTTATTTGGCGGAATCATATCGGGATTCGGTATAGGCATCATTTTTCGTGCTTCAGGGTCTTCAGGCGGTTTCGATATCATTGCCATGCTGTTGGCTAAGAAGAGCGATTTCCCACTTGGTACATTGCTTTCAGTGATGAATGGAGTTGTGGTGGTTATCTCAGGCTTCATCTTTGGTTGGGATGCCGCATTATATACGCTGATTTCCATATATGCAGCTGGAAAGGTGATTGATACAATTCATTCCAATCACATTAAATTAACATTAATGATCGTTACGAAAAAGAGTGACGAAATGAAAACGAAGCTCCTGACCAACCTATATCGAGGAATTACAGTCATGGATGGTGAAGGTGCATACTCTGGAGAAAAGAGTAAAGTGATGATGACAGTCATTACCCGTTATCAATTAACCGATGTAAAAGCGATGATAAAAGAAGTGGATCCGAATGCTTTTGTCAATATAACAGAAACAGCCGAAGTCATGGGGATGTTTCATAAAGAGTGATGATAAATAGAAAAGCCTCCCAACATTAGGGGAGGCTTTTTTGATTATCAGGCTGTTATTTAGTCATGCATTTTAGCTTCCAAACTGTTTTAGCAAAACGTTCATTTCAGAACTTAATTTTAAGAATAAAGGTTCATTTTTCATATCCAAGGCTTCATCAATCTGTTTCGCAAGGATATTCTTTTTGGTATTAAGGACGGATTCCAGAATAATCATATCAATTAACATTTCCTGAACCACAGCATCGTTTTTCATTTCGCTCATTGATAAGGACTTCACTGACTCTGAATAAGATTTTTCATTTTTCAAAGTTACCACCCCTGACCCTTTTTATTAGTATATGGATTTGAATGGATAAAATCAACTGAAAATTTAAAAAATTTGAATCTTGATAGAAAATGTGTCGTTTAGATGACGAAATGACCACTATTTATAAGAATTTTTAACTTTGTGTGAACTTGCTTTTTATCTTTACAGGTTGTGCTATTATAGTGAGTAATTTAACATATATTTCCCATCTGACTTCACCTATTTATTGACAATGGGGAATGGAAGGGTACAAACAGCAATTAAGAGTATAAGCTTTGTTAAAGTGAAAAAAGTGTTTAATGCAATGAGGAAGAGGTGGATTAATAATGAAGGAAAACAGTCAGGGAATCATCGAGGAGTATGAAATCACGCCATATACACTAATGGTTTCGCCAATCAATTATGGCAGTAAAATATATGCCCGTATCGTTGAAATGGAGGACGAATTCGTCTCGCCCTTTAAACCTTTGGAAATAGTAAAGAAAAGCTGTGAGTTCTTCGGATCAAGTTATGAAGGACGCAAGCAAGGCACGAAACAGCTCATAAACATCACACATAAAGCACCGATCGCGATTGATCCGACGAGTTCGATCTTCTTCTTTCCAACTACATCTCCGTTGCGTCCCCAATGCATCTGGATATCACATGAGCATGTAGTATCCTATGATCGCCAGGATTCCAAACATACAACCATCACATTCAGGAATAAACAAACCGTCGATATAGAAGTATCATGCAGTTCTTTCGAAAACCAGCTGCACCGGACATCCTTTTTAAAAACGAAACTCATCCAGAGGATTGAGGAAACAAAGAGGAAATCTTTCTATCTGTTCACCGAAGCAAATGGAGTCAAGGCTTCAGAGGTAATGTCAAAGTATATACCACGTTAGAAAGGGATTCAGGCTGGGATAATCATAAAAGCATGATTGGAATGAAAGTAAAGGATGCAAGCGTACGGAATTCACTCGAAAATAATGGAAGCCCTTCTTATTAAAGAAGGGTTCCATAATTAATCTTCAAATAATTCATCCATTAGATCGTCAATTTCTTTTTTTGATTTTTCAGTGCCTTCTTTGGAAATGGAGATATTATCACCAAAATACCAGTTAAAATGTCCTGGGTATCTATGATGATTGTTTAAAGATTCCCTGATTTTTTGAATATATATTATGTTCAAAATTTCACAGTGAATAATAGTATTACATAAAAGAAATCTATTAAATTCCGGATGAGTTCCTCAAAATCGCCAATCAGATAGGGTATGAAAACTTAGGGCTCACCAACAGCAATATGTTTTGCAGCTAGAAACCTCCAAGCAAACGGCAGATATTGCAAAGGGAATAGGCGTAGGACTTTATGATGTAGGTGAAGAATATGTGAAGGGAGTTTGGAATTTTGTCACAAATCCTGGGGAATCGATTGAAATTGTGGCTAATTCTATTATTCACCCTATAAAACCCTATATATTGTAAAGTCCATCTCGGATTCTTATAACTGAATATGTCTTACATTGTCGAATTGATTATATAAAAAAGTAAAACCATGCAGAGGTTAAACATTGCATGGTTTTTTATAAGAAAAAAGAGTTGGAGAAACTTTTAACGATCAAATAAAGGGGGTATAAGTTTGTTAGTGATTCACTTCATAATATATTGGACATCCACGATGTTTCAAATGTTTTGTTCAATATTTCACAAACTATTCACAAGGGTTCTTATCTTTCTGGAAGTTCTTTTTTATATCAAGAGATGGTTAGTAGTAGATGGCTAGACTGGTATAGGGGCAGTATATAGACATGACTAAAAAAAAAGAGTTCTGGTTGACGTTTTTCATTTATGAATTATTCCAATCGAATACGGATTTATATCCATAATAATCTTTCCGCTTTTTTGTTGGTTAATTTATAAGTAGGCGATTTATTTTTATAAGCTGTCAGAGACACTTTAATTAAAGTAATTTGGTTTTCAAAGACTTTACTCAGACAATGCCGTCAACAATCTTTTGCAAAAATGCTGTGCTGACTCTAAAATGATAGTGTTGGGGAATAGTTGTGTTTGTACAGAATTAAAGTGGTGATTAAAATGACGATTAATTATGAGCATGCCAGCCCAACCTATTATTCGTTAAGGACTGTGGAAAAATTGTACTCACTTATCTTTAAGAAGCAGGAAAGATCAGATGCGTTTTAATGGTCATATCTTCCTTCCCCCCAGGCATCTGTATCCTTCCGGAAAGACTCCAATCACCCATCATTCACAGGCAAACAATATGGAGGATGTCTGCAATAGGGATAATCCGCTAAATTTCCCTTGAGCGGAGACTTTTTTCGAAAAAGTAATAACATAACAAGTCTTCGGTTTTGTTGCGAAGGCGGGGATTGAAGTAATTATGATGTTCCTCGTATCCTTTATATAAAAAACAATACATCGTGAAGGATTCATCGCGTTTGATTTCACTTACTTTAATATTCTCCTTGCGCAAATAGCGCCGTACCTCGGCAAGATCGTCCTGGACCACCGTTAAAATATGTTCGACTAGTTCCGAATAGGGCCTTTTTAATTTAAACGGACTAATTTCGATGACCTTGAGATCCCGGTTCAAGACTGTAATAACCATAGGGAGGTAGATGGCTTTTTCAATCATATTTCGGTCATCTTCTGGAATGCGGGTCATCATGACCGCTCCTTTCTAAAGTAGAACGTTTACAATATTAATATGTATACTTAGTAAAAGCGAGAACGTTTGTTCTTGTTTTTTATCCTAATGCATTTTCAGTGCATATGCAAGCAATTTTGATAAATGATGAAATTTTTGTTAACAAGATTATGTTTTCCTGAGATAGGGAAAGTATGAAGATATATGGATAATAATTCTTGCAATTTCAGGGGAAAGTGATATATCTAAAATAAACGGTTTTTAATAAGTTTATGCTACTTTTATAGTAGCATGTCGAGGGAGATAATTATGGATTTGGATACTATACGTGAGTGGTTTACACTTGATCATATTTCGGCGCTTATTCAGCAATATCGCTCATTCGGTCCAATTCCTGGGATCTTACTGCCGATGCTGGAAGCCTTTTTGCCCTTTTTGCCCTTAGTGGTGTTCGTGCTTGCTAATGCAACGGCTTTTGGTCTCTGGTGGGGGTTTTTATTTTCTTGGATTGGTGCTGTAGCTGGTTCTTTTTTTATCTTTTTAGTTATTAGAAGATATGGTCAAATGAGGTTTTTTCGATTTTTGCAAAAACATAAGCAGGTGCAGAGGTTGATGGTTTGGGTGGAAAGCCATGGATTCGGTCCCATGTTCATACTGCTCTGCTTCCCTTTTACTCCATCGGCTATCGTGAATATCGTGGCAGGACTTTCAAAAGTCAGTCCTTTGCAATATGGACTTGCAGTCGTAGGAGGGAAAGCGGTGATGATTTTTACGATCAGCTTCGTAGGTTACGATTTAGTGTCCTTAATACATAAGCCTGTGCGTACGATCATTATCGGGATTGTCATCTTTATCCTGTGGTATGTAGGAAAAAGACTGGAAGTCCGGTTAAATAAAAGCATGAAGAGAGAAGAAGGACAATAAATTAGTATATAAATGTAGTAGGGGTTGAACTAGATGGAAAAAACAAACAAGAATACTTTATCCGATTGGATAAAAGCAGCCATGATAGCTTTTGTTATTTACATCTTAATCCGTACTTTTTTCTTTTCAAGTTATGATGTTGAAGGAAAATCGATGCAGCCGACCCTTGAAGATGGCAATAAACTTGTCGTGAATAAAATCAATTACCAGATTCATGATATCAACCGATTTGACATTATTGTTTTTCATGCGAATTCACAAGAAGATTATGTTAAGCGAGTTATAGGGATTGCAGGTGACCGCATTCGTTATAAAGATGATTGGCTTTACGTAAATGGTGAGAAAGTGGATGAGCCTTATCTTGAGAAATATAAGGAAGGTTTTCCGGGACAGGATTTTACGGGTGATTTTACCTTAAAAGAATTGACGGACATGACCACAGTCCCGGAGGGCAAGCTTTTTGTCATGGGTGATAATCGTCTTGAAAGTGCGGACAGCCGTCACTTTGGTTATATACCTGTTGAAAATGTTATCGGTAAAGTCGATGTTCGATATTGGCCGCTCAAAGAATTCAATTATAGATTTACAGGTGAATGATTCGAAGCCCGAAAATTATGAGGGCTTTTTCTTTTGGGGAAAACGCGAACGTACGATTGGTGTTTTTTAAAGGGAAACGGTAAAATAATAGAAAGTGTGTCTAATTGGAAACAGAAACCTAGTCATAAAAAAGAAAGTATTTCTGGTATGATAGATCTAGATATTATGTTGTATAAGGGGGAAAAGAGATGTCACTCCGTTTTTTACTGGGAAGATCGGGTGCAGGGAAAACTTCGCATATATTGGACGAAATTCGCTCCAAATTGGCAGAAGATCCCGAAGGCAATCCAATTATCTACCTCGTTCCTGATCAGATGACGTTTCTATCTGAATATAAATTAATTAAAACACCAGGCCTTGCCGGAATGATCCGGACACAGGTTTTCAGTTTTAGCAGGCTGGCTTGGCGCGTTCTTCAGGAAACTGGGGGAATGAGCCGGCTACATTTGGACAGCGTTGGCGTTAATATGTTGATACGGAAGATCATGGATGATAAAAAGGAAGATTTAAAGATGTTTCGCCGCTCTGCTGATAAGCAGGGGTTCATTGCACAGATGGAACTAATGCTGGCTGAGTTCAAGCAGTATTGCATCCAACCTGATGACATTCAAAATTATTTGGCCGAAACATCACCGTCCGGCAGCGGCATTCAGGATAAACTGCATGATCTTGAATTGGTCTATCAGGCTTTTGAGGATGAAATGGTTGATAAATATTTAGATTCCGAAGACTATTTCACTTTGCTTATCGAGAAAATGTCAGAGTCTTCATATATAAGGAAAGCGGATATATATATCGATGGTTTTTATAGCTTGACGCCACAGGAATTATTGATTGTGGAAGAAATGATGAAGCTGTGCAGGAGTGTAACGATCTCGCTGACGTTAGATCAGCCCTACAGGCAATATGCTCCTGATGATTTGCAATTGTTCAGGCAAACGGGGAATCTGTATCATCACCTTTATCAGGCTGGATTGAGGAACGGTATACCAATTACAGAAGATCGAATCTTAAAAGGGACTGAGAGGTTCGGAAAGAGTCCGGGGCTGAATCATCTGGAAACTTATTTTGCCATTCGTCCTGCACGGACGTTTGAGCATTCACCTGATGTAACGATTGCCCAGGCAGTTAACCGCAGGGCTGAGATTGAAGGAGTTGCCCGGGACATCTTGTCGCTGGTCAGACAAAAACAGCACCGTTTCCGTGATATTGCGATTTTAGTCCGTAATGGAGAAGCATACGCAGATATTTTACAAACCGTGTTTAGGGATTATCAAATTCCATTGTTCGTCGATTCCAAACGGACCATGCTGAATCATCCCCTGATTGAACTGATTCGTTCCACCTTGGAGATCATCAATGGCTATTGGCGTTATGAGCCGGTATTTCGTGCAATCAAGACGGAGCTTCTATTTCCTCTGCAAAAAAATCACGATAGGATGCGCGAACAGGTAGATAAGCTGGAAAACTATGTGCTCGCCCGTGGAATTAAAGGAAGCAGGTGGACGTCCAAAGATCGTTGGACCTACCGGCGCTTCCGCGGACTTGAACTCGAGGACCGGAACCAAACGGATAAGGAAATGAAGCTTGAGCAAGAGTTGAATGAGATGAAGCAATTATTTACCGAGCCCATCTTGAAGCTCTCAAAACGGGTTAAGAAGGCTGCTAATGGCAGGGAATTGTGTGAAGCCCTTTATCTATATCTTGAAGAATTGCATGTACCGGAAAAATTGGAAAAGCTGAAACTAGAGGCAGAAGAATCAGGTGATTTGGTATCGGCTAGAGAGCATGAGCAAACGTGGAACGCGGTTGTCGACCTATTGGACCAATTCGTTGAACTGCTGAGCGGGGAAGAGCTGTCCATGAAACAGTTTGCGTCAATCATTGAAGCTGGCCTGGAATCTCTTGAATTTTCTTTGGTACCGCCTGCAATTGACCAAGTCCTAGTCGCTAATCTGGATTTATCCCGCCTCGATGATGTGAAGACAGCTTTTGTTATCGGTTTGAATGAAGGGGTTTTGCCAGGAAAAGCTTTATCTGACGGGATATTTTCAGATAGTGATCGTGAGATGCTGCTGGCTGGTGGGCTTGATGTTGCTCCAAGTTCAAAAGTGCGCCTCCTTGATGAGGAGTTTACAGCGTATAAAGCTTTTACTACACCTGCTGAGGCCCTTTATCTATCATATCCGCTTGCCGACGAGGAAGGAAAGGCACTTTTACCCTCATCCTATTTGAAACGGGTAAGGGACGTATTGCCTAACGTTTCAGATGTATATTATATGAACGATCCATCCGATCTTTCTGCCGAGGAACAGGTGAAATATGCGGCGAATTATGATGTGGCACTATCGTATCTGGCTGCCCAATTGCAGCTGAAAAAAAGGAACTATCCAATCCATTCACTTTGGTGGGATGTATATAATGCCATTATGGAGGATGAAATGGTCGGTCCGTCGGCAACCAAGGTTTTATCGAGCCTGTTTTATCAAAATAGAACGAAGAAATTATCTGAGGAAACTAGTAAGCAATTATATGGTGAGAGCATTCTTACGAGTGTATCCCGGATGGAAATGTTCAATAGCTGCCCGTTTTCCCATTATGCCGCCCATGGCTTGAAATTGAGGGAAAGGCAAATTTTCCGTTTGGATGCACCGGATATTGGCGAGATGTTCCATGGAGCGTTGAAAATGATTTCCGATTACTTAAAGGAACATGATATTCCTTGGTCTACATTGACAAAGGAACAATGCTTGGAGTTAGCTAGAATTGCTGTGGAGAGACTTGCTCCCAAACTTCAAAATCAGATTTTGTTAAGTACGAACCGCCATCACTATTTACGCAGGAAACTGGAACACGTGATTGGACGGGCCTCAATCGTATTAAGTGAACATGCAAAGGTGAGCGGTTTTGCTCCAATTGGATTAGAACTCGGATTCGGGAAAAATGGAGAGCTGCCGCCACTTTCATTCACATTGAAAAACGGTACGAAGATGGAATTGATCGGGAGAATCGACCGTGTGGATAAAGCGGAAGAAGGTGAGGGTGTCTATTTGCGTGTGCTCGATTATAAGTCGAGTGAAAAGGAACTGAACATGAGTGAAGTATATTATGGACTCGCGCTGCAAATGTTGACATACCTTGATATCGTCGTCACCCATTCCAAATCGCTTATAGGCAAGGAAGCCATTCCAGCCGGCGTTTTGTATTTTCATGTGCATAATCCAGTTGTCAAATCAAAGGGAATGCTCAGTTTGGATAAAATTGAAGAAGAAATTTATAAAAGTTTTAAAATGAATGGACTTGTACTAGATCATTCAAATGTCATTCAAATGATGGATAATTCGCTCGATATTGAAAATTCGGGTAAGTCGGATATCATTCCAGCTGGATTTAAAAAGGATGGATCACTCCTGGCGGCTTCCAAAGTTGCCAGCAGGGAAGAGTTTTCGCTTCTGAATCATCATGTGCGCCGCGTTTACCAGGAGGCTGGCGATCGAATGGTCGATGGTGATGTGGATATAACGCCATATAAATTAAAGGAAAAAACCCCGTGTACATTCTGTTCCTTTAAATCCGTATGCCAATTCGACCAGTCACTGGAGGAGAATCAATTTAGGAATTTAGCACAGAAGAAACAAAATGATGTTCTTGAGCTATTAAGGGGGGAGGAGGAGAGCGATGAGTAAAACGAAAATTCCTGCTCTACCAGGAGACGTGACCTGGACGGAAGATCAATGGAAGGCGATATGGGCTAAAGATCAGGATATTCTGGTTGCGGCCGCTGCAGGTTCAGGGAAAACGGCGGTACTGGTCAATCGGATCATTCAAAAAGTCATTTCGGAAGAAGATCCAATCGATGTTGATGAACTTCTTGTCGTTACTTTCACCAATGCTTCGGCTGCCGAGATGCGCCATAGGGTAAGTGAGGCATTAGAAAGAGCGATCAATGATAATCCGCATTCACAGCATTTGCGCAAGCAGTTGAGCTTGATAAATCGCGCTTCAATTTCCACACTTCATTCCTTTTGTTTAGAGGTGATCAGGAAGTATTATTATCTGACGGAAATCGATCCGGGCTTCCGGATTGCAGATTCTACAGAGGTCCAGTTACTCCGTGATGAAGTGATGGAAGAACTTTTCGAGGAGCAGTATGGACAAAGTGATAATGATGAGTTCTTTAATTTGGTTGATGCTTTCACAAGCGATCGAAACGATGATGCACTTCAGAATATAGTTCGATCACTGTATGATTTTTCGCAATCGAATCCTGATCCGGACCGATGGCTCCAGGATGCAGCCAGCATGTATGAGTTGGCTGATGATGATGGGATTGATGATCTTTCGTTTATCGATTCATTGAAATTCGATATTGGTTTACAATTGGACACTGCCAGGGATCTATTGGAACGGTCGCTTGCGTTGACAAAAGTCCCTGGGGGGCCTGCACCAAGGGCTGAGAACTATTTAGCCGACCTTGCCCTGGTTGCTAAACTTTCCGAAGTGAAAGACCAATCCTGGAATGCACTTTATGAAGAAATCCAAAACGTGAAATTTGGAACGGCAAAACGCCTTACTGGTGCCGATTTTATCAAAGAAGTAGCGGATGAGGCTACCAAGTATCGTGATAAGGCGAAAAAAATCATCAAATCGTTACAGGAAGAGTTATTTTCCCGTCAACCGGAAAGCTACCTGCGTGATATAAGGGAACTCAAGGGTTATGTCGATACACTTGTAACGCTTGTTAAACGGTTTAACGAAAGATTCTTCGCTGCAAAAGCAGAAAAGAATTTAGTGGATTTCGCTGATTTGGAACATTATTGTCTTCGGATTTTGACAGGGGAAACTGTGGATGGTGAACGAAAACCTTCAGCGGC
Organism: Peribacillus sp. NJ11; assembly: GCF_030348405.1. Lineage (NCBI taxonomy): Bacteria > Bacillati > Bacillota > Bacilli > Caryophanales > Bacillaceae > Peribacillus > Peribacillus sp. NJ11. Next base: position 5,375,304 of record NZ_JAUCFO010000001.1, on the reverse strand, counting down.
TGCCGTCGAATACAGGAACCAGTTCAAAGAAGTACTCGTAGATGAGTATCAGGATACGAACCTTGTTCAGGAATCCATTTTAAAACTGGTGACAGCTGACGGCGAATATAATGGGAATCTTTTTATGGTAGGCGATGTCAAGCAGTCCATTTACCGGTTCAGGCTTGCGGAACCGAATCTTTTCCTTGGAAAGTACACACGTTTCACCCATGATGGTGTTGAATCCGGACTGAAAATTGATTTAAACCGTAATTTCCGGAGCCGAAAGGAAGTTCTCGATGGTACGAACTTCTTGTTTCAACAATTGATGGGCATTACAGTCGGTGAGATTGATTATGATGAAGATGCCCAATTGAAAAAAGGTGCCCCATATCCCGAAGACGATCCAAACCCAATCGAGCTCCTTTTAATTGATGGAACAGCCGATCCAGAAGCTCAATCGGAAGAAGGGGCGGATGGCGGGTTTGAGGCCGAGGAACTTGAAAAAGCACAGCTCGAAGCAAGACAAATGGCCAAGCTCATTAAGAAGGCTATAAGCGAAAAGCATCGGATATATGATACGAAAACCAAACAGTATCGATCTGCCACTTATCGGGACATGGTCATCCTTCTCCGTTCGATGCCATGGGCACCGCAAATCATGGAGGAATTTAAAAAGCAGGGGATTCCAGTCTATGCCAATTTGTCGACAGGGTATTTTGAAGCGACCGAAGTGGCCATCATGATTTCTTTATTGAAGGTGATTGATAATCCGCAACAGGATATCCCATTGGCTTCCGTTCTTCGTTCACCTATCGTCGGGTTGGATGAAGAAGAAATGTCACAGGTGCGTTTATTCCATACAGGGAGCTACTATGAAGCACTCGCTGATTTTTACAGAAAGAGTGACCCCGAAGAACATCCGGGACTTTATGAAAAAGCCTCAGCTTTTTATAAAAAACTAGTGAAGTGGAGGAAGCTTGCCAGGCAGGAGGCATTATCAGATTTGATCTGGCTTCTATATCGCGAAACGCAGTTCTATGATTTTGCAGGAGGGATGCCGGGTGGCAAACAGCGTCAGGCCAATTTAAGAGCGTTGTATGACAGGGCAAGGCAATATGAAGCAAGTTCGTTCCGCGGTCTGTTCCGTTTCTTGCGTTTCATAGAAAGGATGCAAGAACGTGGAGATGATTTAGGGGCCGCTCGGGCTTTAGGGGAACAGGAGGATGTAGTCCGCCTGATGACGATTCACTCGTCAAAGGGTCTTGAGTTCCCGATCGTGTTTATTGCCGGTCTTTCCAAGCAATTCAATATGATGGATTTACGCAAGCCGTATTTACTGGATAAGGATTATGGCTTTGCGGCAAAGTATGTGAATTCCGAATTACGGATTACATATCCATCCCTCCCTCAATTGGCTTTTAAGAAAAAAAAGCAGCTTGAATTGATTGCCGAGGAGATGCGTGTCCTCTACGTGGCGCTTACAAGAGCTAAGGAAAAGCTATATTTAATTGCCAGTATCAATGATGCAGAAAAAACGCAGCAGAACTGGGCAAGTAATGCGGCACATGGAGATTGGCTTTTAAAGGACTATGTACGGGCAGGTGCAAAAAGCTATCTTGATTGGATTGGTCCATCCCTTGTCCGACATCGGGATTCTCTTGGTGCTGCTGGCCAAGGCTTGGAAATGGAGTCGCATCCATCGAATTGGTCCATTTCCGTCATTCCAAGTGAAGAGCTTGCTGTTCTGGATGAGGAAGAGGCACTAGTTCAGGAACAAATACTTGATCATGTCCAGAAATCGGAGAAGGTCGGTATCGTTTCCGAGTTTTATGATGATATCAAAGAACAGCTCGAATGGGAGTACCCCGAGCATGAGGCGACGGTGTATCGTTCCAAGCAATCCGTTTCTGAACTTAAACGTCAATATGAACTCAAGGACGAGCAAAGCTCCACAGAGTTGTTGCGTAAATTTAAGCGACCCATCACGAAGCGGCCGACTTTCATGCAAGAAAAGTCACTTACTCCTGCTGAAAGGGGTACGATTACACATTTAGTCATGCAGCATATTGATCTATCTAAAGAGATTACCATTCAAACGATTCAGGAACTGATGGTTGACTTGATTCAGCGTGAGTTGTTGACAGAGGAACAGAAAGCAGCTGTGGATCCTGAGACGATCGTCGATTTCTTTGACACTGAAATCGGCCAAAGAATGCAGAGGGCCGAGAGCATTCGCCGTGAAGTGCCATTTACGATGTCGTTGCCTGCAAAGGAAGCTTACAGCGATTGGGCAGCTGGAGATGAAGAGATCCTTATCCAAGGTGTGATTGATTGTATCTTTGAAGATGAACAAGGTCTTGTGCTTCTGGATTATAAAACGGATACGATTACCGGCCGTTTTACTAGCGGGTATGAAGGGGCTAAAGAGATTCTTGCCGATCGATACCGTATGCAGCTACAGCTTTATACGAGGGCTGTTGAAGGGATAATGAATAAGAAAGTGACAAGCCGTTACTTGTTTTTCTTTGACGGATCGCATTTATTGGAAGTATAACAGAGAAGGAGTGTCCCATTGATGAGGGGCGCTCCTTTTTTTGATTGAATAAACAGAATAGTTTGAAATTATACAAAAGCTTACTATATACTAGGGGAGAAAAAATACCTTTTTTAAAGGAGTAGAGTAGAGTATGACGAGTGAGATCAAGAGCAAGGGATATTTTGGTGAGTTCGGTGGAAGCTTTGTACCGGGAGAACTTCAGGAAGTAATGGATATTTTAGAAACGGAATTCTTGAAATATAAGGATGACCCGGAATTCATTGAGGAGTTTCAATACTATCTGAAAGAATATGTCGGACGCGAAAATCCGTTAACCCATGCACAGAATTTAACGAAAAAGATTGGCGGGGCAAAAATATATTTGAAGCGTGAAGATCTGAATCATACAGGTGCTCACAAAATTAATAATGCGATCGGACAAATCTTGCTCGCTAAACGGATGGGTGCTAACCGCATCATCGCAGAAACTGGCGCTGGACAGCATGGTGTAGCGACTGCGACGGCATGTGCGATGTTTGGCTTGGAGTGTGTAATCTATATGGGTAAGCTGGATACGGAGAGGCAGGCATTGAATGTCTTTCGGATGGAATTGTTGGGGGCAAAAGTTGTAGCGGTCGAAAAGGGACAGGGTCGATTAAAGGATGCAGTTGATGAGGCATTGAATGATTTGGTGCAAAACTATGAAAATACTTTTTACTTGCTTGGTTCAGCAGTGGGACCACACCCCTATCCAACGATCGTTAAGCATTTTCAAGCGATCATAAGTGAAGAATCAAAACGCCAGATTCTTGAAAAGGAAGGAAAGCTCCCAACTGCCATCATTGCTTGTGCAGGAGGGGGAAGTAATGCGATTGGTGCTTTTGCACATTATATCGAAGAAGAAAATGTCCGTTTAATTGGTGTAGAACCAATTGAAGCCCCAAGTATTTCGCAAGGTGTCCCGGCAGTATTGCACGGATTTAAAAGTTTGACGTTAGTGGATGAACATGGGCAGCCAAAACCGACATTTTCCATAGCAGCCGGCTTGGATTACCCAAGTGTGGGACCCGAGCATAGTTTTTTGAAAGATAGCGGGCGGGCGGAGTATGTGACGGTAAAAGGGGAAGAAGCTCTTGAGGCCTTCCAGGTATTATCCAAAACAGAGGGGATCATTCCAGCTCTCGAAAGCTCACATGCTTTAGCTTACGCCATGAAGCTGGCAAAAGAGTTAACAAGAGATGATATACTGATCGTTAATTTATCAGGCAGGGGTGACAAGGATGTCGAGCAAGTATTTAACATGATAGAAAAATAGGTCGAATTTAAAAGCCTCCCTGGAATTGGGAGGCTTTTTCTTTGACTAATTATTCCCTGTAATGGGCTGGTCGACCCCATTGACATCAAGGACATTGCTACCGTTCAGACCATTGGCCGTGAAGACGATTGCAGCTGTGTTCCCTGAACCGGATCCGGTAACGGTTTTGGAGGAAGACTTAGGGGAAATGACGGCGCAATCACCGAATAACAGGTTTCCTTGCGCGACATTAAATATTTGAACTGGGCCGATAATAGCGGGCATATGAACCCCTCCTATAAAAGTTTAACTGTTGTTTGTCGAATCCCCGATTGGTGTCTCTTCGATTTCTTTAGGAACCTCCCGAATATGTTTCACTCTTGATTCCATACGTGCATGGCCTACGTTTCCCACACCAACCACAGATGAGGATGATATCCCGATTATATTGATATTGCCGACCCGTATGAAGGGATTCGGATTTGAAAAACTTGATATGACTGGTTCAGTCAATCTCGGAATATAAAATGGTCTCTTGAAAATTTCATAATCTTCGAAATGAATATCGACTGACTGGAAAGTTTCACTTCTCTTTTGGACCGCTAAAGCCTGGGAATTACCGTCTATATATGAAGTATCCCCGATTTGCAGAGTGGAGCTGAATGATACCGTGTCGGATAATAAAGATTTTACTTTTGATATTCTAGAAAACATGTTATTTATCCTCCTGGAGAAAGCGGCACGAGTGGCCCGATGATAAGGGATTCCGGCGGGGTATCGAATGCTGAGGATAGCTGGACCGTTTGTACATCCCCTATGAGAAATAAAGCAGAGCTTGCTACACCGGTAATTTTAATATCACCTACACAAAGCTGGTGATTGGTTACATTAAACTCCATTTGGATTTCCTCCTGTCTCGGCTTGTGAATGGGTAATGAATTGTAATAATGCAGTTTGAATATCGGATTTCACCTTTTCCCTGATCTTTTCCTTGATATTATCCCTTTGCTGCGGAGCACGTTCAGCGTACGAAAGATTATCGAAATACATATTGATCCGTTGATGAAGCTGGCGTTCGACGTCCTGCTTAATGAAGTCATGATAAGAGGGTTCCAATGATATTTTCAGCTGGTTTTCCGCATCGTGAATCATATTTTCCAAGTCTGAAAGGATATCGTTGTGAATTTCCTGGACGACGATCTCCCTGCCTGGAAATAGGTTAGGGGCAGGTTGAACAGGTTGGTTGTTGACGGCAAATTCGTCAATGTTGTTAAGATCATTGGGATTTAAACCGATATTCAATGTTCCATCTAGAGATTCGACTTTTAACTGATCGAATTTATATTCAATTTTATCAACATGGATTGGCGGTTTATTTTTCAGCTCGGCTAGTTCATCTGTCAGGCGTTTGAGTTCGTGTTCAAGTTTCATGATCCGTTTATCCTGGGCTTCAAGAAAACGCTGCATTTGTATGGAATATGAATAAAGATCCTGATTCACGATTCAACACCCCGCCTTCACAATAAGTTAATTTCATATAAGACAGTATATGAAAAAGTTGGAGGTAGGTGAATGCCTATGAACTAGGAAGGTGTAAACGGGACGAAACTGGTTAATGGTACTACATCAGCTTCGATTTCAGGAGCAGGCTCAGTGAATCCACCGGTATTGGCCAATGTGGAATATGGTTTAATCACCCCGGCACTTCCTATTTGAAAAACGGATGAATTGGCGATGCTTTCAATTTTTATCATATTGATTTGTATGGTCTGGTGAATATTGAAGATCATGCGGACTCCTTTCTTAAAAACATTAGAGATTTAAGACCAGTGGCTGATCAACACCATCTGTATCATTTGTATTTGTGGTGCTATAGGCATTATAAAGGGATATGGATTCACCTGTATTAAACGAGCCAGCACCTGCAAAAGTCTTTGAAGTTGAATATGGACTAATTTTAAAGACGTCACCAATATGGACAATTCCACTGCTACCGACGTTGATGACTTGAACGACTCCTACGATGGCCGGCAAGAAAATCACCCTTTTTTTATTCTGATTTTCCCTTGAATATTAGGCAATGAGCCTATCACCGAAGGGAGTTTCAATGTATTGTATGTTGACTCATGATTGATGTGATTCATCTGCCTATCAATATATTGTTATATAACAGTAGTGGAAATTATTGAATAATTGGAAACAGATATGGTAAAATAATTACTAATTCAGAATTTTCAAATAAAATGAGGGGTGAGGAAATGAACGTACCATTAGTTTTATCGCATTTCTTAGATCGAGCAGCCTTACTATATGGCGATAAGAAAGCCATCATTGGTGATGACAAGGTTATAACCTACTCAGAGTTGAACGGCCGTGTAAACCAGCTTTCAAATGGTTTAAGGGATCTTGGAGTCAAAAAGGGTGATAAGGTGGCATATTTGGCACCAAACTCAATTGAAATGCTTGAAGGCTTTTATGGGGTCTTTCAGCTTGGGGCCGTAATCGTTCCATTGAATATCCGCTTGAAGCCTGCCGATTATGTATTCATTTTGAACCATAGTGAGTCCAAGGTCCTTTTTGTAGATCAGGAATTGTATCATTTAATTGCTCCTATCAAGGATGAACTTGAATCGGTGGAACACATAATTGTACATTATAAAAAGGAAGAGATAAATGAAACCGATTACAACCATTGGCTGGACCTTTTTGATACCAGAATCTTTAATCGGGAGTCGGTGGATGAAAATGATGTTTCGAGCCTCCTTTATACAAGCGGGACCACAGGAAATCCCAAAGGGGTGATGCTGACTCACCGCAACAACTATTTGCATGCCCTAGGTGCGATGCATCATTTCAGGGTCAATGACCGCGATACATATTTGCATGTACTGCCGATGTTCCATGTGAATGGGTGGGGTGCCCCATTTTATTATACGGCTAATGGTGCCACTCAAGTTTGTTTGAGGAAAACCACCCCAGAAGTGATATTTGATGCACTTGAAAATCATAAGGTTTCCATAATGCATATGGCACCAACGGTTCTGAATTCACTGTTTCAATATTATGAACGGAATGTTCCGATGATCAAGCAGGATATCCGAATCGTTGTTGCAGGTTCCGCTCCGCCTCCAGCATTCGTTACAAGGGTAGAAAAAGAGTTAGGCTGGGAATTCATTCAAATATACGGAATGACCGAATCAACTCCGGTTAGTCTGATATCGCTGATTCGTTCTGAATTCGATGATCTTTCGGAAAAAGAAAAATACAGAATGAAGGCGAAAGCCGGATATCCCATCATAGGCAGTGAGGTAAGGGTTATCCATGACAATGGTGAGGAAGTGGTCCATGATGGCGTGGATATTGGGGAGGTCATCGTCCGCAGTCATGGAGTGATGTTAGGTTATTGGAAAAATGAAGAAGCGACCAGCCAGACACTTAGAAATGGATGGCTGCATACAGGGGATATGGCAACAATCGATGAAAATGGGAATGTTGATATCGTTGACCGCAAAAAGGATATAATCATAAGTGGCGGAGAAAATATTTCTTCCATAGAAGTGGAAGGAATCCTCTATGAACATCCGGACATTCTTGAAGCGGCAGTCATCGCCGTTCCGCATGAAAAGTGGGGGGAGACGCCGCATGCTTTCATTGTGCTAAAAACGGGTGCTGATTTAACGGAAGATGATATAAAGAACTTCACACGGGAAAATTTAGCTCATTTCAAATCAGTCACGAGCGTGTCGTTCGTCAGTGAGCTTCCAAAAACGGCATCTGGTAAAATACAAAAAATCCATCTCCGTAATGATTACTGGGACTCTAAGGGGAAAACAGGCAGATTCGTCAATTGATGCTCGTTAACGCTGTTCAGAAATGATCAGCGTTTTTTTCTGTTTGCCCGGTCGATTCGGTTTCATATTAAGCTATGAAGATAGGGAACGAAGCTTGAGAGAGGGACCTTATGTCAGGAAGCTCCATTTGACCAGGTGTCCCTTTCCGTAAATACAGCCACAGGAACTCATGCCATTGTTTGATATCAACTCATTCATTTTGACTTTTTAAGAGAAGCACTCAAATTTGTTTCGATAAAAAGCTTCCTGTTTAACGATAAAGTGTTACTATTATAAAATATTTCAAATTATTATAATAATTCTTTTTAAATCTTGTTGATTCTAAGAGTTTTGGATTGTGGGGGAGAGAATTGAAACGTATTCATTATAGCTGGGTCATTTTAATCATAACATTCTTCTCGATCATTGTAGCCGGAATCGTTAGGTCATCATCGGGAGTATTCATCGTACCATTTGAAAATGAGTTCGGGTGGGACCGGTCCATCATTTCTTTAGCCTTCGCCATAAGTCTTTTTCTTTATGGATTATCGGGTCCATTCATGGCCGCCCTAATTGAAGTGCTTGGATTGAAGAAAATGATGGTATTGGCCATGTCCACTTTATTGGCAGGGATTTTCCTCACTTTCTTCATGGAGCATGAGTGGCAGCTCATTCTAATTTGGGGAATCATCATTGGATTGGGTTCTGGAGTGTTTTTAACGGTATTGAGCCCATATGTGGCAAATCGTTGGTTCGAGAAGAGGCGGGGGCTGGCGGTCGGGATACTGACGGCAAGTACGGCCACAGGTCAGCTCATTTTACTTCCGGTTTTAGCCATCATCATTGAGAATCACTCGTGGAGATGGGCGATTGGATTAATTTTGGTCCTTAGCTTGATCATGCTGGCAATCATCCTTTTATTCATGAAAAACAATCCGAAGGAAGTTGGCACTCTTCCATATGGATTAGAAGAGGAAAGTCAGGAGGCTGTTACAGTCCAAAAGAAGAACCCCATTGCCATGGCTTTTCAGTCGTTGATTGAAGCAGTGAAAGTGAAGGAATTCTGGTTATTGGCAGGAAGCTTTTTTATATGCGGACTTTCAACGAGCGGGTTGATCGGCACACATTTCATTTCTTATTGTATTAGTTTTGGATTACCGGTTGTTACGGCAGCCTCACTGCTATCTTTCATGGGGATCTTTGATTTGATTGGTACGACTGTATCCGGGTGGTTATCAGATCGTTTTGATAACCGTTGGTTGTTGTTTTGGTATTACGGTCTAAGGGGTGCTTCCCTCGTATTACTTCCTTTTGCACTAAATGAAGGCTCAATCGCCCTATTGATCATCTTCTCCGTTTTTTACGGATTGGATTGGATAGCTACTGTCCCTCCAACCATAAGCATTTCAAGACAAGTCTTTGGAATGGAGAAAAGTGGGATTGTATACGGTTGGATATTCGCGGCGCATCAGATGGGTGCAGCGGTGGCCGCGTACGGTGGAGGGCTAATTTTCAACATATTCAACTCCTATACATGGGCATTCTTCCTTGCGGGAATCTTTTGCTTATTGGGTAGCTTGTTTGTCATACTAATAAAAAAGCAAAAAGCTGCCATAGTGGTTAAAGATGATGAAATCAGGTTATAGAAGAGACGTTAAATCTGTATGGATGAAAGAGGTGAACCAATGAAGGGCACGATGGTACCATTGCAGGAAAGTAAACGGATCGTAAGCATCGATATTTTACGTGGATTAGCCATTTTAGGGATTTTTTTAGTGAATATGCCTTCTTTCCACTCTCCGCTTTTGTACATAGATGGTACTGAGCGATGGTCCGAAGGATGGGACAGGATTTTGTACAGATTCAGTGATATTGTCGCACAGGCCAGCTTTTATCCGTTATTTGCATTCCTGTTCGGTTTCGGGGCCATCATACTTGCTGTAAGGAGTGCAGAAAAGGGTATTTCATTTCCTTTATTATTTACGAAAAGGCTAAGTTTCCTGCTGGTGCTTGGGTGCATTCATGCTTTTTTCATCTGGCATGGGGACATCCTCATTAATTATGCTGTATTTGGGTTTGCATTTTTGTTTTTTTATAAGATGAAGGGCAGGAATCTAATTCTGCTAGGCTCGGTTTGTTATGTCCTGCCATTTGCTATATTGGGTTCACTATTTCTTATAATGGGCATATTTGATAGGGAAGGGATGGCGATAACGACTGATTCTGCGATGATGAAACAGTCTTTGGAAGTTTATCAATCTGGTACATTTACGGAAATAATGAGTCAAAGAGCACTAGATTGGTATATGGTGAACAACCTCTTTAATGCCATTATCCTTTTTTTATCGATTTTTCCGTTTTTTTTAATTGGAGCAGGCGTTGCAAAGCAAGGCTTTCTCCAAAATCCAAGTCAATATAAACGACAATTCAAAGCGATATTGATTGTAAGCTTACTGTTGGGCATGTCAATGAAGATATTGCCATATGTGACGGTATACCATTTTGGCACGATATTCGTACAGGATTATTTTGGCGGACCGTTACTTACGATTTTTTATATCACGGCAATAACGCTTTTGGCGGAACAGCCAGGAGCTTCCCGCCTGTTCCACCCCCTTTCGTATATCGGAAGGATGTCGATGAGTAACTACTTATTCCAATCGATAGTATGCACGGTCATTTTTTATTCATATGGCCTTGGTTTATATGGATCTGTCTCTTACACGACAGGGGTTGTTTTCCTAATAGCTCTTTTTTGCCTGCAAATTCTGCTTTCCTTATTGTGGATGGGTCTGTTTAATTACGGACCGGTTGAATATGTATGGCGTTTTGTTACATATGGTAAAAAGCCAGTTATGCGTCGAAGAGGACCAGTTTAGAAGAAATGTAAATGATGTTCATTAAATTGTTGATTTTACCTATTCAGATGAATCCTTAGTTTTGTTATTTTGTAAAAGCCTATGATATGATTAAAAGGAAACTGAACGAGGGGGCAAAAAAATGACACATATGCATATTACAGCTTGGGTTATCGGAATCATTCTTTTCTTTGTCACATATTCGATGCTTAAAGGTGGAAATCCGAAAGCGAAAATGCTACATATGATAACACGTTTATTCTATCTATTGATTTTCCTTACTGGCGGAATGCTGATCACGGATTTTGGTGCTTACGCAGTAAAAATGATTGTTGGCATCATCGTGATTGCGGCGATGGAAATGGTGTTGGTCCGTACGAAAAAAGGTAAAAGCACAAGTGCCATGTGGATATTGTTCATCGTTGCGCTTGTATTCGTCCTTTATTTAGGGCTTTCCCTGCCGCAAGGAATGGACTTTTTTTAATACAGAATTGAAAATGGGTAAATGAGGAAATCTCATTTACCCATTTTTTTTTACCCGTTATTGTGAATTCACTTTCTCAATGACGATCCTTTTTCCGGTGTTCAGGGTGAATTCAAAACGATCGTGATCCTTCTTCCCATAAGAAAAGTGGTGCTGAACGAGACATATTTGGCTCTCGTTATCAAAAGTGAAGAAATTCACGCCGGACTGGTTAGGGACAGCCCTTAAAAAAGTGAGCTGATTATAGCTATATATACAATCATAAATAGAAAAATCAAGTGAATTCAAGGTCGTTACAAATTGGAAAAAGGAATCGTCGTTCAATTCTTCCAATAAACGTTCAAAAGAGTAAAGCAGCTTTTTGCGGATCCGAATGGGCTCATTTTCCCTTAAGAAGGTGATTTCCCGGTGAAGCAGGATTTTTCCCTCTTCTTCAACAACTCCTTGCTGCCAGCGCCCACCCCTGTAAACTTCAATGATGCTATCAACATGGTCTTCGATGGAGCAGGCCTCATCTGTTTCATCATCGAAAAAAATCCATTGTTGATTGATATTTTCCACTGTTCCTTCGGTAAAAGCTCTTGTTTGCCTGTTCATTAACTTGGTTCGTTGTTGCTGACTCATACATATACCTCCAATAGTGGAATCCTCACCTACTTTTTAGTCAAAATCCAATGAAAATATAACTGTATATTTTAAAATATTATGGACAAATAACCATCTTTCCGTCTTTGCATAGGCTATGTTAAACACGGGATGCTTTGCTCAACAATTCATTATCAACGCCTGGCGTTTTGGGCGGGATCCTACGGAATGTTGCTGTTCGATACTTAAACCTTCTTTGCTTGATCTTCGAATTTACAAATAAGGGACTGTAAATCTTTTTAAGACAGGGAGCCAATATTTTTTTCTGAGAGTCCGGATAGAAAGGATGAAGTGTAAAATGTGTGGGATAACAGGCTGGGTGCATTTTCAAAAAGATTTACGGAAGGAAACAAAAACAGTTGAAAATATGACAAAAACGTTGGCAAAGCGGGGGCCAGACGAGGAAAATGTTTGGAGCGAAGCCCATGTTGCCTTTGGTCATAAACGGTTAACGGTTGTCGATGCGGAAGGCGGAAAACAGCCGATGTCGAAAGATCAAAAAAACGGCAGATATACGCTTTGTTATAATGGAGAGCTATATAACACCGAAGATATTCGAAAACAGCTATTATTAAAAGGATATTCCTTTAAGGGTCATTCTGATACAGAAGTTTTACTTACTTCTTATATAGAATGGAAAGAAAAATGCATTGACTTGTTCAATGGGATTTTTGCGTTTGCAATTTGGGATGAAAAGGAACAGAAATTATTCATTGCAAGAGATCGGATGGGGGTAAAGCCACTCTTTTATGCAGAAAGGGACGGGGGATTTATTTTTGGCTCTGAATTGAAGGCGATTTTAGCCCACCCGGATGTTAAAACGGAGATCGACCGCGACGGGTTGGCTGAAGTTTTTGGTGTGGGCCCATCCCGAAAGCCAGGTTCCGGTGTTTTTCATAATATCCAAGAGTTAAGACCTGCCCATGCTCTAACATTATCAAGGCAAGGGCTCCGAATTTGGAGGTATTGGAATGTGAAAAGCGAAGAACATCGGGATACCCTCGATGAGACGGCCGAGAAGGTCCGCTTCCTTGTCGAGGATGCAGTGACTCGGCAACTTGTATCTGATGTTCCACTTTGTACCTTCTTGTCAGGAGGGCTGGACTCTAGCGCCATAACGGCCATTGCGGCAAACGCCTATCAAAAAGAAGGGAAAGGACGGCTGCATACTTATTCCATTGATTATGAAGATAATGAGCGCTATTTTAAGGCAAATGATTTTCAGCCTAACTCTGATGGACATTGGATTAAAAAGATGTCGGATACCTTTAACACGGTTCACCATTCATCGATCATCACTCAAGAACAGTTAACGGATTATTTAACGGAAGCTGTCCTTGTAAGAGACCTTCCAGGGATGGCGGATGTCGATTCCTCATTACTTTGGTTTTGTAAGGAAATCAAGCAGGATTTTGTCGTAGGCCTGTCCGGTGAGTGTGCGGACGAAATTTTTGGCGGTTATCCTTGGTTTCATCGTGAAGATGATTTAAATCGAGCTGGTTTTCCATGGATGAGATCGACCGGGGAACGGGTATCGTTATTGAAAACGGGATGGCGTGAGAAATTGAAGCTGGAGGAATTTGCGAATGAAGCCTATTTGACCACCCTTGCCGAAACTCCTAAATTGGAAGGGGAAAACGGTGTAGCAGCAAAGCGTAGAGAACTTTTCTATGTGAATTTGTTATGGTTCATGACGACGCTTCTTGACCGGAAGGACCGGATGAGTATGGGGGCAAGTCTAGAGGTGCGCGTCCCATTTGCCGATCATCGACTTGTTGAATATGCATGGAACATTCCTTGGGAAATGAAAATGGAAGGCAACCGTGAAAAGGGTATTCTGAGGAAAGCGTTGGAGGGGCTGTTACCGGATGAGGTATTGTATCGTAAAAAAAGTCCATATCCAAAAACCCACAACCCTATATATACTGACCGTGTGCAGGCGTGGTTGAAAGACTTACTGAGGGATAAAAATTCGGTCTTGCATGAGTTTTTCGATAAACAGAAGCTGACGGATATAGTGGATTCCAAAGGAGCTGCTTTTAAAGTGCCGTGGTTCGGGCAATTGATGTCAGGTCCCCAGTTACTGGCTCACTTGGCACAAACCCATGTATGGTTCAAAGAATATGATATTCAAATAATCGATTGAAAAAAACGGGGCAGGATGATTTTCCTTGCCCCGTTTTCATTGTCTCAAAGATTGAATGCAAGAATTTTATATTGATATCCACCCAATTCAAATTGGCATTCCTGTGTTGTTTCTTTTGTTCTTAAATCTGTTAGTGTACGCCCCTTCAAATCAATAGGGAGAGTGAAGGATTGCTGGACATCCGTCGGGTTGATGAGGATCACGACAGCGCGTTCGCCATTATATTTTTGGTAAGCCACGATATTTTCGTTTCCGTTTGTATTTAGAAATTTGAACTTTCCGGCATTGGCAAGTAATCGTTCTTCTTTTCGTAAGTGGATCAATGCCTTAATTTCATTGAAAAGCTCGGTATTTTGTTTTTCTTCTTCCCAAACCATGCATTTTCGGCATCCTGGATCCCTGCCTCCGGTTAAGCCGATTTCATCGCCATAGTATATACAGGGGCTGCCATTAAAAGTAAGCAGGATCGCGTGGATGAGCTTGGCTCGATCTAGATCTTCCCCGCAATCCGTGAAAATCCGCGGTGTATCATGGCTTCCAAGGAGATTGAACGTCACGTCAAAAATATTGGTCGGGTAACTATGATAGATGGCTGTCATTTCTTCGGTGAACTCGCGTGCATTGATGGTTTGTGAAGCGACCAGGCGGAAAACTTGGTTGGTAAAAGGGTAATTCATGACAGCATCGAACTGATCGCCGCGAAGCCATGGCATGGAGTCGTGCCAAATTTCACCAAGAATGTAAAGGTCAGGCTTTATACTTTTCACCGTTGTTCGAAATTCACGCCAGAATGGTTGGTCGACTTCATTTGCCACATCGAGTCGCCAGGCGTCTATATCGAACTCCTTAATCCAATAGGCTGAGACTTCGAGCAGATATTCTTTCACTTCCGGATTCGCAGTATTCAATTTTGGCATCGATTCAAAAAAACCGAACGTTTCATAATTGGGCCTTTCCCCTCCTTTGAGAGGAAAGCTGTGTGGATGGAACCAATCCTTATATTTCGAATCCTCTCCTTTTTCGAGTAAATCCTGAAATGGGGGGAAATAGTAGCCGCTATGGTTAAAAACGGCATCCAGCATGACTCGGATATTCCGTTTGTGGCATTCGTTTATCAGTGTTTTCAATGTTTCCTTCGTTCCGAATTGCGGATCGATTTTCCGATAATCAATCGTATCGTATTTGTGATTGGAGTGGGCATGGAAGATTGGCGTGAAATAGATTCCGTTGATGCCGAGCTTCTCTAGGTAATCTAAATGTTCAATGATTCCTTCGAAGTCCCCGCCAAAAAAATTATCCACTGCCGGGTCTTCACTTCCCCAAGGTTTAACACCTTCCGGATCGTTGTCAGGGTTTCCGTTCGCGAATCGTTCAGGAAAAATTTGATACCAAATTGTATCTTTGACCCATTCTGGTGCGACGAATACTTCATTTTGATGTAGATAGGGAATCGCGAAATAGCATCCCGGATCTCGGGGGGGTTCTTTAAAGAAACCCTTTTCCGTGTAAATGGCACTTTCATCTTCTGAGAGGACCTTGAACCCATACCGAATTCTTCTGTAGGTAGGCTTCACATAAATATGCCAATAATCATAACGGTTATCGCTGCCTGATAAACTCATGGGAAGTTCTTCGTACTGCCATTGTCCATTATCTGAAATGTATGGGTCCCCAAAAATCAATCCAGCTGAGGAGATATCTTGTTTTTTCGTACGTAGTCGGATATGTAGGGTTTCAGTGTTGATGGGATAGCCGTAATTGTCATTAGGTCTATGGTGTATGGATGAAAATTCCATTAAAACCACTCCAATTCTATAAGTATTTGGGGAAGTGAATATGAAAAAGGGAACTTCAGGCTGTTATGAGGGGGTTCACTAAGCAGTTGTAATTAGCCGTTAAGTGTTTTTTTCAATATGGTTATATACCCAATTCTAATTGAAAGAAGCACCTATTAACTAAAAAATAACAAAAAGTGTTCATCACTACAAGGAAATAAATACGTCGAGGAAAATGTTGTAAAAACCAAAGCCGTTCATATAATGATAACAATAAGTTTGGTACCGCTTTCATTCTGGGGCTTTATTTGATTGGCTGAACTGAAAAACAGTATTATTTGGTGCTTTTGGACATGATAGAATAAACATTTTAAAAAGGAGAATGAAAGTGAAGAAGCTGATTTTTCATTTGTTCATGTCCATGTTCTTGATC
Source organism: Peribacillus sp. NJ11 (assembly GCF_030348405.1). Taxonomy (NCBI): domain Bacteria; kingdom Bacillati; phylum Bacillota; class Bacilli; order Caryophanales; family Bacillaceae; genus Peribacillus; species Peribacillus sp. NJ11. The sequence goes on along the minus strand of NZ_JAUCFO010000001.1, from coordinate 5,359,321 downwards.
GTTATTGTAAGTGCTTGTGGATCCAGTTCAGATTTGGAAAATAAAGTAGTGAAAGAAAATAAGAAAAACGAAGAAGCCAGTAATGAAGCGAAGCCGAAAAAATTGATCATTTGGGAGGAAAAAGGGAAAGCGGAGGCCCTAAAGCCAGTGATTGAAGCATTTGAAAAAGAATATGGAATAAAAGTTGAGCATGAAGAGCTGGAAATAGCTACCGAGATGTATGAACGGCTTCGTCGCGATGGGCCGATTGGAAACGGGAAAGCCCCGGATGTGGTAACTTTTTCTCATGAAAAAGTCGGGCAAATCGTAAAGGAAGGCCTAATTCAGGAAGTGAAAGTGAGTGATGAAGTATTAAATGCCTTCATTGAATCTTCAATTAGAGGCGAGATGTATCAAGATAAGGTATTTGGATTGCCGAAATCCGTAAACACTTCCGTTTTAATTTATAATAAAAAATTGATGGCTAAGCCTCCTGAAACGATGAATGATTTATATAAAATGGCGAAGGAATTAAGACAAGGTAATGTGTATGGTTATTATGCCAAATGGAATGATTTCCATGATGGGTATGGAGTAATGGCTGGAATGGGAGGTTACACATTTAAAGATAAGAATGGAAATCTAGACCCTTCGGACATTGGTTTGAATAATAAGGGTGCTGTAAAAGGAGCTGCGTACATCCAAAAATGGTATAAAGCGGATTTGATTCCAAAAGGCGACAAGGCAGCGATCGAGAAGTTGTTTAGTCAAGGGGGTTTGGCTTCTTTCATGAGTGACGGTAACTCATTTTCCGAGAGAAAGGATACAGGATTTGCCCCCTTGCCCGAATTGCCAAATGGTCAGCCAATGAAAACGTTCATGGAAATCAAAGGCTGGCATGTAACAGCATTCACAAAACATCCTGATTGGTCTACGAAGTTAGTTGAATATTTGACAAACGATGATAATGCAATGCAACGTTATGAAATAACAGGGGAAATCCCTCCTAATAATTCAATCAAACACAATGCAGCAATCAATGAAAATGAAAGGGCACAAGCCTTAAGCATACAAATAAAATACGCTGAACCTGTGCCGAATATTCCGGAAATGAATAAGGTATGGGGACCGATGAATTCTGCCATGGATGATATAGCCACTGAAAAAGCAAAACCAAAAAGGGCTTTGGATAAAGCGGTTAAGACGATAAAAAAAGAACGTTAATCGTCTTCTGCTTATTCCATTTCATTAACTGTATCCAGTATCCCCAATTTGTCCCTTTAGTGTAAAGTTTTTTATAATTTGGATTTGACGTTAAGGGGCCAAAAGGCTAATCTTAAAGGCGTAAAGAGATAGCTAGGAGGAGAGCGGATATGAGAAAAAGAGTGTTATCACTCGCTTTAATTCCGTTGCTTCTTTTTTACGCCATTCCAGTAGGAGCAGCTGAAAAAGAACAACGAACTTGGAAGGACGAAATCGTATATTCATTATTGGTCGACAGATTTTTCGATGGTAATACACAAAATAATGGAGATGCGAATGTGAATGACCCTTCTGCGTTTAATGGTGGGGATTTTGAAGGTGTCACGAAGAAACTGAATTATTTAAAAGATATGGGTTATACAGCTATCATCCTTTCACCAATTTTCGCTAATGATGAAAATGGCTATCATGGCGATTGGGTGACTGATTTTTATAAAACGGATACACACTTTGGGACAATTAAAGAGTTTAAAAAACTCGTGAATGAGGCACATAAACGCGATATGAAGGTGATCATTGATTTTCAAGCAAATAATGTGGGTCCTGACTCATCTTGGCTGAACGACCCTGAAAAACAAGATTGGTTCCATGAAGAAAAAAAGATTTCCAATGAAGGTAATCAAAAGGATTTGGAAACAGGCTGGGTCGATGGTCTTCCGGATTTGAATCAAGACAATGAGGAAACAAGGAAATATTTACTTGATGCCGCAAAATGGTGGATAACGGAAACTGATATTGATGGGTACCGTTTAAATAAGGTTCAATACGTAGCAAAAGATTTTTGGAAGGAATTTGTAGGTGCAGTCAAATCTGAAAAATCAAATTTCTATACAATCGGCGATATACAAGGTGATGCGGATTTGATTTCAAGCTATAAGAAAACGGGTATCGATGCTTTCATGGCTTATCCGCAAAATGTTGAGCTACGGGAAGCATTTGCTGCACCTGATAAAGAATTGAAACCCGTTTTTAATTCGTTTGCGAAAAGTGAAGATGAATTTGGGGGCAATGCTCCTCAGGCATTGTTCATGGATACTCAGGGAATGCCGCGTTTTACAAAGGATGCAGCCGATCATAACGAAAACCCAGGTGCCAGATGGAGAATGGCGCTGTCATATCTATATACGATGCCAGGAGTACCAATCGTATTTTATGGATCGGAAATTGCCTTAAATGGTGATATTGCTCCGGATAATCATAAATTGATGAATTTCAAGACAGAACAGGAATTGGTGGAATATATAACAAAGCTTTCTGATCTCAGAGACATGTACCCAGCATTGATAAAAGGGGATATGGAGCTTTTATATGAAAAAGGCGGAGCTTCGGTATTCAAACGTGTGTATGGTGATGAAACGATTGTCGTCGCCATGAACAATACGACTGAAACTCAAAAGATAAACCTTACTGAAAAGGAACTTGAAAGTAATAAAGAGTTGAGAGGTATGCTGAATGGGGATCTGGTCCGCAGTAAGGACAACAGCTACTCTATCGTAATCGACAGGGAGACGACAGAAGTTTACACACTGTCACCCAAGTCGATTATCAATATTCCTTACCTGTTAGTTATAGGATTGGTTCTTCTTATTTTTGGTATATTCATTGCTTTGGTTATTAAGCGTTCAAAACGGAACCAACCAAAATAATCATGTACCTCTCGATTGTGGGTAGCTGCCAAACATTGTCCCTAAGGCTTTGTGGAAAACAGGATCGGGAGGGTACAGCATGAATAAGACTTGGTGGAAAGAAGCGGTTTGCTATCAAATATACCCGCGCAGTTTCATGGATAGTAATGGTGATGGTGTAGGAGATATTAAAGGGTTGATTTCAAAGCTAGATTATCTGCAGGATTTAGGGGTAGATGTCATTTGGATTTGTCCATTTTATAAATCGCCCAATGCGGATAATGGCTATGATATTAGTGATTATCAAGCAGTTTCCGATGAGTTCGGTTCAATCGAAGATATTGAACTGTTATTGGAGGATGTTCACGCACGTGGGATGAAGGTGATACTCGATCTTGTTTTGAACCATACAAGCGATGAGCACCCCTGGTTCGTTGAGTCACGTTCGTCACGCGATAATCCGAAACGGGATTGGTATATATGGAGGGATGGGCAGGACGGACGGGAGCCTAATAATTGGGAAAGTATCTTTTCCGGAAGTGCCTGGAAATTCGATGAAAGGACCAATCAATACTATTTACATTTATTTGCCGAAAAGCAGCCAGATTTAAACTGGAAAAATGAGGGTGTGCGACAGGCGTTGTATGAAATGGTGAATTGGTGGCTCGATAAGGGAATTGATGGCTTCCGGATTGATGCGATTACGCATATTCATAAGCGTGAAGGCCTGCCGGATATGCCCAACCCTTATTGGCATCAGTATGTACCTGCGTTTGAAATGCATACCAATCAGGACGGGATTCTGGATTACCTTCAGGAGTTGAAGGAAGAGACTTTCTCTAAGTATGATATCATGACGGTCGGGGAGGCCAATGGCGTCAGGATTGAGCAGGCTGATGAATGGGTCGGGGAATTGAATGGGAAATTCAATATGATATTTCAATTTGAACATCTTGGACTTTGGAATAGGGGACAGAATCACGATGTTGATGTTCAGGGGTTAAAACGCACCATGACCAAGTGGCAAAAGGGGCTGAAAAACAAAGGCTGGAATGCTTTGTTTTTTGAAAATCATGACCAGCCCAGAAGTGTATCGACCTGGGGAAATGATCATCAATATTGGCTGGAAAGCGCAAAAATGCTTGGGGCTCTATATTTTTTCATGCAAGGGACACCTTTTATTTATCAAGGTCAGGAAATAGGCATGACGAATGTCAAATTTGATTCGATTGATGATTATGATGATGTTGGAATGAAAAATTTTTACCGGATTGAGACCTCAAAAGGTCGTTCGCATGATGAAATAATGAACATTATATGGCATAGCGGCCGTGATAATTCACGAACGCCGATGCAATGGAATGATAAAGAAAATGGTGGGTTCACGCACGGAACACCCTGGATGAAGGTTAATTCCAATTATCGTGCCATTAATGTAGAACAGCAGAGGAATGATCCATCATCCATTTATCATTTCTATAAAAAAATGATTGAACTTCGAAAAAAACATCAGGTACTTGTTTATGGGGAATATGAATTATTATGGGAAGATCACCCTGAACTTTATATTTATACAAGAATTATGAATGGTGATTCAGTCAAGGTAATATGTAACTTTAGTGTGAATCACCACCAAATCGATCTTTCTCATTGGGGTGAAATGGAACTTTTACTAGCTAATTATGAGGATTGTCCTGAAGGGTCCGTTATTGATTTACGACCATATGAAACAAGGATTTATCGTTATTGATCTATAAATATCTTCCTTTGATTTGATTGGAAACTAGCTTTAAACCCTATGTAGTTAGTCGTCTGACTTCTTTCTGCACAAAAGACCTGTCCGTTTTTTAGAAGCTGATCTATAATCAGCTTCTTTTTAATTTTTGAAAAATATACGAAAAAAAACGGAAAAGTAAGTATTTTCTGATAAAATGAATAAACGGCAAAAAAAGTATGGAAATAACTATTGGGCAGAGTGTATTATTAATACATAAAAATGTATAATTATAAAATAAATATAAGAGAAGTGTTTATTGGTATTCACCTTTTTTTGAATGAAGTCAATAAAGGCTAAGAAGGGAGAGGGGAAATGAATGGCCATCACGATAAAAGATGTGGCACAGTTAGCGAATGTTGCTCCTTCAACAGTTTCTCGAGTGATTGCAAATAATCCTCGAATAAGTGAAAAAACAAAGGTACGGGTACGTAAGGCGATGAATAAATTAGGATACCATCCAAACTTCATTGCACGTAGTCTTGCTAATCAATCAACCAGGATCATTGGCTTGGTACTGCCAAGCTCGTCAAATGATTATTATCAAAATCCATTTTTTCCGACGATCCTCCAGGGTCTTAGTGAGGGGGCTCAGGAAAACCATTATTCCCTGTTGCTAAGCACGGGAAAAACAGAAGATGAAATCTACGAAGGAGTCGTAAATATGGTGCAGGGGGGGATGGTTGATGGAATAATCCTGATGTATTCTAGGATGGACGATCACATTCTGACCTATTTGAGAGCAAGGGATTTTCCGTTTGTCATCATTGGGAAACCCTATGATTTTATCGAGGAGATAACATATGTAGATAACGATAATGTCTTGGCAGCCGAGCAGGCAACAGATTATCTCATTCAGCTAGGGCATGAAAGGATTGGATTCATCGGAGGTGATGTAACCCTAGTGATGACCCTCGATCGCTTATTAGGTTATGAACGAGCGTTGAAGAGTGCTGGAATCGATCGAAGGAAGGAATATACCCTGCATGAAGACTTTTTGCATGAAGGTGGACAAGCTGCTGCAAAAAGGTTACTATCCATCGATGAACCACCAACCGCTTTGGTGGTCAGTGATGATCTTATGGCACTTGGCATCGTGCATTCACTTCGTGAGATGGGCGTGCGCACTCCTGAAGAAATGTCCATCGTAAGCTTCAATAACGTTCTTTTCTCTGAACTGTCATTACCAGCCCTGACTTCTGTAGATATTAATATCTTCGATTTGGGATATCAGGCCGCTAAAGGCATCATTCAAATGCTGCAAACTGGAGATACTCCTGCTGGGTCCATCATTCCACATCATTTTGTGGAAAGGCATTCTTGCAGATCTATCAAGCAAGGTTCGATGGCCATGACTTATTAAACGAAAAGGGCATTGCGTAAAAGCAATGCCCTTTTGCTAGAAATGTACGCTGAAACTTTGAAATGTATGTACACCCGTTCCATGTCTGACTAAGTTATTCTCTTTAAGATATTGAATGGCTGTAAGGATTTCACAAAAAATCTTTGGTTCAAGGCCGAGTTGGTTATGTCCACCATAGATTTTGGAGACTTTCTGGATCGAAGCGATTTTTTCTAACGAATTCACAAGGTCTTCAGGGCTTGTCGAGGGATAAAATGCATAAACTGGAGTATCTGAATAAAGCAGGTCACCAGTAAATAAATAACCAGTTTCATGATCAAAAATAGAGATGTGGCCAGGTGAATGCCCAGGTGTGTGATAAATGCCTAAATTACGGTTCCCAAGATCAATGGTGTCCCCATCCGATAAGAGTTTATCCGGGTACCCCTGGTATGGCTTGTATGTATCAGGGTCGAAAGACTCCGGTACGGGTATAGTGATATCCCGAGCCATGTCTTTTCTTATTTGTTCCAAAGACAAACCCTTAATGCCGTTGATCAGCCAATCGGCATCATCACCATGAACATAAATTGTATCATAATCCCCATGTCCGCCAATATGATCCGCATGCACATGTGTGGTCAGGACGATTATCGGAAGTTCGGTAAGCTGGTCCGTAATCCGCTTAATCGGCACGATGCCTAATCCTGTATCGATTAACGCAGCTTGGAACTCCCCCAATTAGTAAAAAGGAATGAACTTTCTCCCAATGACCATATTCACTAATTGCAAACGTCTTTGAGCCCAATTCCTGAACGGTGAACCAGGGGTCTATAATATTTTTCAAATGAGGTCACTCCTTCCATACCCAATATTTCCGTGTTAATTGGAAATATCCTGCTTGAAAAAAGCAAAGCAGTGGATTTCAATTTGCGACGAAATCCACTGCTTTTGAAGTTAGCTTATCCGTTTACAACGGTACCGCCATTTACATGGATGACTTGTCCGCTGACATAGGATGAATCATCACTAGCCAAATAAACATAGGCTGGTGCTAATTCCTCTGGCTGTCCTGCGCGGCCCATTGGAGTATCCGTACCGAATTTGGCAACATCCGCTTCACCGAATGAGGCAGGAATCAGCGGTGTCCAGATTGGACCTGGCGCAACGCCGTTCACTCTGATGCCATCTTTTGAGATGGAGTTCGATAGAGCTCTTGTGAAGGCTAGTATTGCACCTTTTGTTGAAGAGTAATCGATTAATTTTGGATTGCCCTGATAGGCTGTGATAGAGGTTGTATTGATGATGCTGCTTCCTTTTTTCAGGTGCTTCAATGCAGCTTTTGTTAAATGGAACATCGAGAAAATATTAGTGCGGAACGTTTTTTCCAATTGTTCAGCAGAAATGTCAAGGATACTTGTCTGCACATGCTGTTCTCCAGCGTTGTTGACTAGAATATCCAAACCGCCGAATTCATCCACCGTTTTTTTGACGACATCCTGGCAGAATGCTTCATCACCGATATCTCCGGAAATGAGTAAACATCTCTGGCCTTCTTTCTCGATCAATTCTTTTGTCGTTTGAGCATCCTCGTGTTCATCCAAGTAGGCAACTGTCACATTAGCACCTTCTTTAGCATAATAAATGGCAACTGATTTACCGATTCCGCTGTCTCCTCCAGTTATGATTGCCGTTTTCCCTATTAATTTACCACTTCCTTTGTAGGTAGATTTAACTGAATCAGGGTTCGGTTCCATTTTTGTTTCCACTCCAGGTTGATGTTGTTGATGTTGAGGTGGAAATCCTTGTTTGTTTTGATTTTGGTTTTGACTAGTCAAGATTAAACGCCTCCTGTTTAATTATCTACGCTTTTCTATTCCTTCTTTTGGGAAAAAGAAAACATGGAAAAAATGACCAAAAGAGAGTTTGGGTTATTATTTATTCTGAGGGAACATGACTAGTCTATCCATGTTCCATGAAGGAGATTCATTTGAGGGAAAAGAGGGTATTACCGCTATAGAGGCAGCTGCTAACATATAAAAAAGACCCACCCAAAAAGCAGGTGAGGCCTTCTTACTTAGCGGTAATTTAAAAATTGTACGTCAATGGACAGGTCAGCGCCTCGGATTGCAGAAATGATTCCTTGCAAATCATCCCGGTTCTTACCGGTAACACGGATTTGATCATCCTGGATTTGGCTTTTCACTTTAAGACCGCTATTTTTAATGATGGTATTAATCTTTTTTGCTTGTTCCTTATCGATACCTTGAATTAACTTAGCCCGCTGGCGAACGGTACCGCCAGAAGCACCTTCTAATTTACCATAGTCCAGATTCTTGATGGGTACGTCACGTTTAATGAGTTTACTAATGAGGACATCCTTCAACTGTTCGAGCTTATACTCATCGTCGGACACTAAAACCAGGTCTTCTTTTTCAATGGTGACGCTGCTTATGCTACCTTTAAAATCATAGCGGGTCTGAATTTCCTTCATAGCCATGGTAACTGCATTCGTTACCTCTGAAAAGTCTACTTTCGAAACAATATCAAATGAATTTTCCTTTGCCATCACTTACCTCCAGCAGGTTTTATTTCCTTTATTATAGAGAAAGAGTGATAGGAAGACAACTATATAAACCATATGGTTAAATCGGTGACTGCTTATAAAAAAAGCGAGGGCACAAGCCCCACGCTTCACTTATGGTCCGTTTTCTTCGAATAGGAGTGCTTACCTGCAGTGAGATTTTCCTGATATGCGATATTTTTCTCGGCATTTATCGCTTGGTTATCTTTTGGCCTTTTATTGTTATCAGTTGTTTTTGACATAGTGAAAACTCCCTTCCATTATCATGATCAATATATATTGTTCACAAATATGGAGGGGAGTATGTATGTTTATGATTTCCCAGGGGTATCGTTTAAGAAGAAGAGGGCAATTGTACCAGGACCGGCATGTGCACCGATGACGGAGCCGATTGTATGGATCATGAAATCGGTTGTCCCGAATTCATTTTGAATGGCTTCCTTCCATTCCAATGCCGTGGCTTCATCATCACCATGACTGATGGCAATCGTTTGGGTTGTTAAATTTTTGCCTCTTTCATGCATTAAATCTATTACACGTTTAATCAATTTCTTTTTGCCGCGTATCTTTTCAAGCGGAACAAGCTTCCCATCTTCAACATGCAATAACGGTTTAATGTTTAATAAACCTCCAACAAGGGCAGAGGTTTTGGAGATGCGACCGCCACGGGCCAAATAATCAAGATTATCAACAGTGAATAGATGCTCCATATGCCGGGTGCGGAATTCGATGTCAGCTAGGATCACTTCTTTAGTGGCACCGTTTGCTGCTAGATCGGCAGCTTTCTTTACAATTAAACCGACCCCCATCGAAGCACATTTCGTATTGACGATTTCGATGTCAAGGTCAGGGTACTCTTCCTTCACCTGATTAAGAATCATCACTGCCGTTTGATAAGTTCCTGATAACTCAGAGGAAAAGGCTATATAGATACCTTGTTTTTTCTCCTTGGCAAACTGTGTAAAAAGTTCTATAAAGTATTCTGGAGAAGCTTGCGATGTTTTAGGAGCTTTTCCATCAATCATCGCCTGATAGACTTCGTGAGAATTAATGGTAAGTAAATCTTCGTAATTTTCCCCATCAAGATGGACTTGTAAAGGGATTAATGATACATTGTTTTCCTTATAGAAAGACAATGGCAAATCACATGCACTATCTGCAAGAATTGTGATAGCCATAATACACCTGCTTTCTTTTTACAATTTTTAGAAAATGAGTGGTCACTTTACTTTTTAGTGTAGCACGAAACGGTAAAAATTCAATCTCTACGTAAATAGAATAAATAATTAAGGGTAAAAAGATAATAGGATAAGGGTGAAATGGAGGTTTTTAGAATGTACAGTGGTGAAATGAAGAAAATTATCATAGTTGTGGTCGGAGCATTACTTAATGCTATTGCGATGAACTTTTTTCTAATACCGGCAAACGTATATGCAAGCGGCTTTACAGGAGTGGCCCAGCTACTATCAAGAATGATAGGTTCTTTTGCTCCTTTTAATGTATCGACAGGAATTCTATTGCTTGTATTGAACATTCCAGTAACGATCATTGCCTGGCGGAAAGTTGGAAAGTCCTTTACTTTTTATAGTTTCCTCAGCGTTGTCTTGATGTCCTTTTTTATGGAAATCATTCCGATTACACGCTGGTCACCTGACATATTATTGAATGCGGTGTTTGGCGGAGTCATAGCTGCAGTGGGTGTGGGAATCACCTTGAAATACGGTGCATCTACTGGCGGAATGGATATTATCGCCATGCTTCTATCACGGAAGAAGGATAAACCTGTAGGTACTTATTTATTTCTGCTGAATGGCGTGATCATTGTGACTGCAGGAGCTGTTTATGGACCGGAAAAAGCCTTGTATACACTTGTTACCCTTTACACATCTACCCGTGTTGTGGACGCGATACATACTCGTCATGAAAAGCTTACAGCCATGATCATTACAAAGAAAAGCGAAGAACTTAAACAGGCAATCCATGCTCAGTTAGTTCGCGGAATTACAAGGGTTCCTGCAAAAGGGGCGTTCACTAACGAAAATAAGGAAATGTTATTGATCGTCATTACAAGGTATGAACTGTATGACCTTGAACGGATCATCAAAGAAGTGGATCCACACGCTTTTACAAACATTATAGAAACTTCGGGCATTGTCGGTACCTTCCGCAGGGAATGATATTAACAGGAAAATTAAAGCCATTACACTTCCATTACAAAAGGAAGAATTTTTGGTGTTATAAGTTTATTGCTTGTACAATACGGCTAATTCTGATAATGTAGCGCCAATTTAAAACCTTGAAGGAGTGATAAAAATGGCTAACGATGAAAAAATGAGTAGAGAAGAAGCAGGACGTAGAGGCGGGGAAGCCACTTCTAAAAATCACGACAAGGATTTTTACCGGGAAATTGGGCAAAAGGGCGGAAAAGCGACATCGAATAATCATGATAAGGACTTCTATCAAGAAATTGGACAAAAGGGCGGCGAGGCCACTTCCGATTCCCATGGTAAAGATTTTTATAAAGAAATCGGTGAAAAAGGAGGTAAGGCACGAAATAACAATTGATGAACATAATGAAAGCCTCCAGGAATCCTGGAGGCCTTCACTTTATTTCGAGTGGTTTTCCAGCTCTTCCTGGAGTTCTCGCAGTTGTTCTTTTTCCGCCTCTGTAGTATTGGCAAAGGCTGATGAAAGAGCGTTTTTAGCGACTTCCTCTGTCTTTTGCTGGTCACCGTCATGCTCAGAGTGGAGAGCTTCTTCTACAAATTCCCTTGCTTTCTGGAATAATTTGTTTCCCATTAGAAGCCACCATAGCTTTGTTCAGACATAATTCTTAACCTGTCTTTTTCAGCTTCTTCAAACGTAGTGTGATAAGGGATTTTTTCGGCATGCCTGGCAACACTTTCTTTGCCCTGCTGTACAAATCGTTTAGATTTACTGCTTTTACCCATGCTTATCTCCTCCGATTCTGAGCGTTGTCGACAACATAAGGAAGCTGTTGTCCTTATTAGTTTGGCTTGTAAGAGAGATATTATGAAGGTAAAAAATGACGTATTAGGGTTTAATATTGAATTTTTCTTCAAGGAAGACTGCTATTCCATCTTCTTCATTCGTCAATGTAGTCGTATTTGCAACTGTTTTTACTGGTGAGATTGCATTTCCCATAGCTACTCCGGTTCCCGCGTAATCGAGCATTTCCAAATCATTATCTTCATCCCCGAAAGCGATTATCCTGTTTTGAGGAATTTCCAGATAGTTGGATACGCGTTTTAGCCCCACGGCTTTACTTAACCCGCTCTTAATGATTTCAATGATATGAAAAGGCTCTGCCCAGCGGCGATGATCGACCAATTCTGCATGAACATCGGATAAATGCTGGCGAATCTGGCCTACAAATTGACTATCTGTGTGAATTAGCATCGAAGTTGGGGAATCCTTAAGGAAATTGCGCAAGTCACCCGTCTTCATGTTTGGATTTCCTAGATTGAACATGTCCATCAATTTTTCATCATGATAATGGACATAAACATCGTCACGGACTTCAGCGATGATGTTGTGATATTCAAACTGATCACACGCTTCAACAATCTCCTTCGCTACATTTATATCCAGTGGAGAGTGGTATACCCCCCAGCTTGTCTGTAATGGGTGATGGATGAAAGCGCCATTGAAATTAACGATTGGTGTAGTCAATCCCAATTCCCGGTAATAAAGTTCACTTGAGCGAAAGGGACGACCGGTAGCTATCATAACTTCGTGTCCATCTTCCTTAAGTTTTAGCAGTGTTTTTTTAGTTCTTGAAGAAATTGTTTTTTTATCTGTAAGTAAAGTACCATCAAGATCCAATACGATTAAATGTTTCTCCGCCATGTACACACCTTCTGTTCTTTTTGATTTCATTATATGCAAATATTGTTAAGACTATTTTAAAGTAAATGTAAATCTTTTTCATTCTTTATGCATTCCTGTATGATATTACTATATGCAGGATCATGATACTTAAAGCGATGCTCAGGTTTAAAGGAATGGAATAAGGAATGCAAAATTCTTTTTGAGAAGGTTGTTGAACTTCTTTTAGATTAAAACCGAACAAATTATTCGGAGGGGTTAACTTGATAATAATTGAAAAGGAAGAAATTGGACATATTCCTGTATTACACTTAAGTGAGGAAACCACTTTCCATCAGAAATTACCGCTTATTATTTTTATACATGGTTTTCAAAGTGCAAAGGAACACAATCTTCACTATGCTTATTTATTGGCTGAGAAGGGGTTTCGTGTACTTCTTCCCGATGTGATTCATCATGGGGAAAGGGAAGCTGGTTTAAGTGATTCCGAAATGATGCCCCGTTTTTGGGAAATGGTTTTACAGACCATCCAGGATTTATCTTTGATGAAGGATGATTTAATATCCAGAAAATTAATTGATCCTGACAGAATAGGTATAGCGGGTACCTCTATGGGGGGAATAGTGACTAATGGGGCTCTTGCTGCTTATGATTGGATATCGGCCGGAGTCAGTTTGATGGGAAACCCATCATATGTCGCGTATGCAGAGCTCCAAATGGCGGAAATTAAGAAAAGGAAAGTTGATTTCCCTGCTACTGATGAGGAAGTTGCCAAGGTGATTGAACAGCTCAAGCCATTTGACTTGAGTCTTAATCAAGATAAGCTTTCCAACCGCCCGCTTCTTTTTTGGCATGGAGCTAAAGATCCAGTGGTACCATATCAGCATGCATATCGCTTTTATGAAGGGGTCAAAGCGGGTTATAATGAGGCAAATGAAAAAATCGAATTTATTCTCGACCCTAAATCAGGACACAAGGTCAGTAGAGAAGGAGTACTTCTTACTGCGGACTGGTTCGCGAAACATTTGCTGTCAACTGTGCAAAAAGCTTAAGTACTCACCCGAAATCTGTTATGATTCTAATACGGACAATGAAGAGATTTTCCATAAAAGGAGTGATCGAAGTGGATCAAGATACAAAAGACATTATTTTAGGAGCTTTGGAGCAGGTCATTGACCCGGAGCTTGGTATAGATATCGTGAATTTAGGTTTGGTATATGATGTTGATATGGATGAGGAAGGTCTGACTACAGTAACGATGACATTGACTGCAATGGGCTGCCCGATGGCTGGGACGATTGTCGATCAAGTGAAATTGGTTCTGGAAGATATTCCAGAGGTCAAGGAAACGGATGTTAAAATAGTCTGGAGTCCGCCGTGGACCAAAGACAAAATGTCCAGATATGCTAAAATTGCATTAGGAATCAAATAATAACCAGGTAATAGAAATATAAAGCCAGTCAAAAAAAAGTGAATCCATTCTATGGAGCCACTTTTTATGGTCTGGTTTTTTTCTAATACTTATGGCTAGGAGTGGTTAATTGAACAGTCATATAAAAGATTCAATGGACAGGCCACTAAGGGATTTAAGGATTTCAGTCATAGATCGGTGCAACTTTCGCTGTCAGTATTGCATGCCTGCTGAAATTTTTCATGAGAATTTTCAGTTCCTGCCTAAAAGTGAGCTATTATCTTATGAGGAAATTGTAAGGCTTTCTAAAATATTTGCAAGCTTAGGGGTTAAAAAACTAAGGTTGACAGGCGGTGAACCATTACTCCGGAGAGATCTTACCACTCTGATTTCAAATCTCGTTCAAATTGATGGTATTGAAGATATCGGATTGACTACGAATGGTGTCTTCTTGAAAAAACATGCCGCGAATTTGAAGGCAGCTGGTTTGCAGCGGGTTAATATCAGCTTAGACAGTCTCGATGATGAACTTTTCAAGAAGATGAACGGCAGGGACATCGGGGTAAAGCCGGTCATTGAAGGCATAGCTGCTGCCAAAGTAGCTGGGCTTGGCGTTAAAGTCAATATGGTTGTGAAAAAAGAAACCAATGAATCTCAAATCCTGCCGATGGCCCGTTTTTGTAAGGAAGAGGGCATTCAATTACGCTATATAGAATTCATGGATGTCGGACATACAAATGGCTGGCAGTTGAAGAATGTCATTACGAAAAAAGAATTGCTCGAGATGCTCCAAACCGAATTCGATCTTGAACCGGTTGATGAAGATTATTTTGGAGAAGTGGCAAAACGCTTCCGTTATAAAGGCACTACTGCAGAAGTGGGCTTCATAACATCAGTATCCGAGTCTTTTTGTTCCAGTTGTACACGTGCACGACTTTCTGCTAACGGAAGTTTATATACATGCCTGTTTAATGGAAAGGGGCATGACTTGAAGTCATTGCTCCGTTCCGACATGACAGATGAAGAATTGACTGAATTCATCATTTCACTTTGGAACCATAGGGACGACCGCTATTCAGATGAACGGGCAGCGGGAACAGTGACAAAACAGGAAAAAATCGAAATGTCATTCATTGGCGGGTAAAAAAGTGATCCTGTCTGAATGAATATATACTAAATTAGGGGATGGCAACTATGCCATCCCTTAATTTAGTATATATAGTTGTTAAGGCCTTCCGATGCTTGCCATT
The DNA here is from genome assembly GCF_030348405.1 of Peribacillus sp. NJ11. NCBI lineage: Bacteria > Bacillati > Bacillota > Bacilli > Caryophanales > Bacillaceae > Peribacillus > Peribacillus sp. NJ11. Next base: position 5,344,244 of record NZ_JAUCFO010000001.1, on the reverse strand, counting down.
AACTTATATGAATTTTTATGCTTTTTTTATGCATTTTTTATAGTACTGTGAAATTATTATATCGAATCCTTTGTAATTAAAATAATTAAATGGTCCTAGGGATGAATTTGAAAACAATCATTTTAAGATCAAGTAAGACATTATGCATTCGCTGTTTTTATGGAAGGGTTTTAATCGATGGTACAGATTTCTATTGGACAGTTTTCACAGTCGATTTCCTGCTTCAAATAGTCTAAGTCAAGAATCGTAATGCGTCCCTTATTAATGGAGATGACATTGTTTTTCCTTAATTGGGCGAGCATTCGATTGACTACCTCGCGGGATGTGCCGCAAAAATTGGCGAGTTCTTGGTTTGTAAAGGGAAGATTGATAACTTTACCGTCTTCAACTTCAGTGCCATAGCTATTTGATAAACGGATGAGGGTGGAGTAAAAAGCACCTTTCTTACCGTGCAGGAGCATATCGCGGAATTTAGACTGATTTTTACGGTTTTGAGCAGATAACCATGTCATCATATCAACTGCAAGATGGCTATCGGAGGCGATTTTCTCTTCTAATGCTTCTTTGGAAATAACCGCAACAGTTCCATCTTCCAACATTTTTGCATTCATCATATATTTAGGATTTTGAGAAAAAAGGACTGTTTCCCCAACCAAATCATTCTCCGAACAAATGCGCATAGTTAATTCCCGGCCGTCGGGAACTACCTTACTCACTTCTACTTTCCCTTTTAAAATGTAATACAAATCACTTGCTGGGGTGCTCTCCTGGAAAAGGAAGCGTCCTTTTTCCATATGTTTAACTTGCTGTTCATTATCTAAAATTGCATGCATCCGATTGGATAACGAAAATTCATTCATGTATATGACCACCTTTTAGATACCTTTATAACACAATCACTACCTTTGATTTAAACGGAAAAAACACTAGCAGTCAACAACTTTGGATAATTTTAGAAATTAATGTGGGTAATTTTTCAAATTAAAGTGGAGTTATTAATTTTATAAAAATACATTTGATTTTATTTTTATTCAGTCATATAATAATAGAATCAAAGAATGACAGGGACTTAAAATTATAGGAGATGGTTTTATGAACGTATCAATAGTAGGTGCAACGGGTTATGGAGGAGTGGAACTAATAAGGTTCCTGAATAATCATCCGCAATTTAAAATAAAATCATTGCATACTTCATCTCAATTTGGTCGGAATTTATATGAAGAAAATGCACATTTAATGCATATGAAAGATAAATTAGAAGAAATTGACCCGGAAGCGATTGCAAAAAAATCCGATATTGTATTTCTTGCAACTCCTTCTGGTGTTTCCTCGCAATTGATTTCGGAATTTTCTGACCTTGACATTAAAGTAATCGACCTTTCAGGAGACCTCAGGCTTCAAACCCCGGGTGAATACGAACACTGGTATAAAAAACCAGCCGCCCCACAGCATATTATTGAAGAAGCTGTATACGGATTGGCTGAATGGAATGCCGAAGCAATAAGGAAAGCAACGATTGTTGCGAATCCAGGGTGCTACCCAACTGCATCACTTTTAGGCCTCGCCCCTTTATTCACTGAAGGATTGGCCGGAGCAGCCGCAGAAGTGATCATCGATGCAAAATCCGGGGTTTCAGGAGCGGGTAAATCACTTTCGGCCGTTACCCATTATAGTGAAATGAATGAGAACTTTAAGATATATAAGGTAAATCAACATCAACACATACCGGAAATCGAACAACAGCTTGGACGATGGTCATCGGATTTACAACCTATTACCTTTAATACCCACCTAGTTCCAATGACAAGAGGGATTATGGCAACGATGTATATAAAGGTAAATCGGGGGACTTCAAATGTTGAATTAAAGGATTTATACGAAACAGTATACGAGAACCACCCATTTGTCCGGGTACAGCCGCTCGATCGCTTTCCATCAACGAAACAAGTATATGGATCGAACTTTTGCGATATTGGCGTCGCATATGATGAAAGGACAGGTAAGGTAACGGTGGTTTCAGTTATTGATAATTTAGTGAAGGGTGCTGCAGGGCAGGCCATTCAAAATGCAAATATATTAATGGGACTAGAAGAAACGGCAGGACTATGGAACAGTCCGCTATATCCGTAAATTTTGGAGGGAAATAATGAATACACTACAGTCAGTTGAAGAAATCAAACAAATTAAAGAAGGAAACATTTTAATGCCACAAGGGTTCAAAGCGTCAGGTGTCCATGCAGGATTGCGCTACTCCAAAAAGGATGTTGGCATCATTTTTACCGATGTACCAGCGTCAGCCGCTGCGGTTTATACACAAAATATAGTTCAAGCAGCTCCAATCAATGTAACGAAAAACAGCATTGCCGCTACTGGAAAACTTCACGGCATTGTAGTCAATAGTGCCTGTGCTAATGCTTGTACAGGAGAACAGGGTTTAAAAGATGCAAATGAAATGAGGAAGCTTGCGGCTCAAAAGTTCGGTTTGGAGGATCATTCTTTTGCAGTGGCTTCAACTGGAGTCATTGGGGAATACATGGAAATGGAAAAAGTTAAGAAAGGCATAGAGTCCTTACAGCCAGAGAATACATCTGAAGCTGCTGAAGATTTTGGTACCGCCATTTTAACAACGGATATTGTAACGAAAAGCTGCGGTTATGAAACAATGATTGACGGTAAAACCGTGAAAATGGGCGGAGCTGCGAAAGGTTCGGGAATGATTCATCCAAACATGGCCACAATGCTTGGTTTCATTACAACGGATGCTGTCATTGAACCGAATGATTTACAGCAAGCACTATCTTCCATAACCAATGATACATTCAATCAAATTACGGTTGATGGTGACTGTTCAACGAACGACATGGTGTTAGTGCTAGCGAATGGAAAAGCGAACAATGAACCTTTGACGCCTGACCATCCTGAATGGTCTGTCTTCCTGGAATTATTAAAACAAACATCCGAAAATCTGGCCAAACAAATTGCGAAAGACGGAGAAGGTGCCACAAAACTTATAGAAGTGAATGTTCATGGCATGCAGACGAAGCAAGATTCACAGATGATGGCGAAGACGATCGTTGGATCAAATCTAGTGAAAACGGCAGCTTTTGGAGCGGATGCAAACTGGGGAAGAATCATTGCTGCGATGGGAAGAAGCGGTGTGGGATTCAAGCCGGATCAAACAACGATTGTTTTTGGTGATATCGTCGTACTTAAAGATGGTGAGCCAATACAGTTTTCTGAGGAAGAAGCCAAGGCTTACTTGGAAAATGAAAGTATCATCATTCATGTTTATTTGAAAGACGGTAATGAATCGGGAACAGCATGGGGCTGCGATTTAACCTATGATTATGTAAAAATAAACGGAAGCTATCGTTCGTAAGGAGGAAAGAATGAACATATTAGTCATTAAGTGCGGCGGCAGTATCATTAATGAGTTATCGGAGTCGTTTTTCAATAGTGCTAAAGAGTTACAAAACCGGGGGTATCATATTGTCTTTGTTCATGGAGGCGGCCCAGATATAAATTCGATGCTTGATAAATATGAAATTGAACCAGTCTTTGAAAATGGTTTAAGAAAAACGACCACTGAAGTGATGGAAATTGTGGAACTTATCCTGGCAGGCAAATCGAACCGCAGTCTCGTTCATAAATTAGAAGCACACGGCATAAAGGCAGTCGGTTTAAATGGTTCTGACGGCGGAATTCTCACAGGTGAGTATATAGATGAACAGAAACTTGGAGCTGTAGGTAAGATACAAAAAGTCAATACTGAATTACTTGGACTTTTATTCGAAAATGGTTATTGTCCGGTATTGACGCCAATTGCAACTACCGAAGAAGGTACTAAATTAAATGTGAATGCTGATATGGCTGCAGGGTCAGTAGCGAAGGCACTATCGGCAGATATGTGTTTATTTGTGACCGATGTTAAAGGGGTCTTAAAGAATGAACAGATCATTGAGAAATTGACTGAAACGGAAGCAAAGGAATTGATCGAGGGTGGAAGCATCCATGGAGGAATGATTCCAAAAGTCAATACAGCGCTGTCGGTTCTTAATAAAGGGGTTGAAGAAGTGATGATCGTGAGTGGAAAAGATCACTTTTATCAAGGCGGACAATTCATCGGAACGAAATTTCTTCAGGAAGAAGGGGTATTTCAATGAGTTCTTTATTTCCAACATATGCAAGGTGGAACATTGAGCCAGACACAGCGTCAGGAATGAAGATTACGAGTACAACTGGTAAAGAGTATCTGGATTTTACATCCGGAATCGGGGTTTTGAATCTTGGGCATTGTCATGAGAAGGTAAAAATGGCCGTCACGGAACAGCTTAATAAATATTGGCATGTTTCCAACATGTTTAACAGTTCCATACAGGAACGGACAGCAAAAATGCTGGCAGATGCCTCTGGTCTAAGCCAGGTGTTTTTTGCTAACAGTGGTGCCGAGGCGAATGAGGCAGCTATCAAACTTGCACGTAAAGCTACTGGGAGAAGCAAAATTGTCACATGTCAGCAGTCTTTCCACGGCCGCACGTTTGCAACGATGGCTGCAACGGGACAGGAAAAAATTAAAACTGGTTTCGGACCTATGCTAGCTTCGTTCGAATATGTTCCATTTAATGATAATGATGCCATGACAGCAGCCATTGATGAAAATACGGCCGCTGTAATGATTGAAATAGTTCAAGGTGAGGGCGGCATCCATGTTGTACAGCAATCCTATCTGGACGCGATTCAAACTAAATGTCAAGCTCACGGAGCCCTTCTTATCATTGATGAAATCCAGACTGGGATAGGACGTACAGGGAAACCATTTGCATTCCAGCATTTCAATATCCAACCGGACATCATCACTTCTGCTAAGGGGCTGGGAAATGGCCTGCCAATCGGGGCGATGATTGGGAAGGAAAGGCTGTCGGAGTTCTTTAACCCTGGAAGTCATGGATCCACTTTTGGAGGTAATCCCGTTAGTGTCTCAGCAGCTGAAGCTGTTTTAATGGAAATTTTCCAATCAGGATTTTTAAAAAGTACCGTGAAAAAGGCTGAATACCTTGAGAGTGAATTGGCAAAAGCATTAAATGATTCGGAAGAAGTGATAGAGATTCGCGGACTGGGAATGATGGTCGGGATTGAATGTAAACAAGATGTTCAGGGGTTTTTAATGGAACTTCAAGAAGAGGGCTTATTAGTATTGAGTGCAGGTTCTAAGGTACTTCGTTTACTTCCATCACTGACAGTTACTGAACCAGAGATCGATATGGCAATAAACAAAATTAAAAAAGTATTGGCAATTAAACAAACTATCTAAATTGAATGAATTTTTATAGAATAAAATGAATAATTATGCTATTCTATATATAAATATACATCATCTAAAGAGGTGAAGATCATGAAAAGCTATCTATATTTAGAGAATGGTTCCGTCTTTGAAGGGGAACTGCTGACAAAATCCTCTGAAAAAGCAATCACTGGAGAGATTGTCTTTTTTACAGGAATGACCGGATATCAAGAAGTATTGACAGATCCTTCATATAAGGACCAGATTGTCATCTTCACATATCCTCTGATCGGAAATTATGGAATCAATGAATATGATTTTGAAAGTAAAAAGCCGCATGTTGCGGGTGTCATTGTATATGAAGGAAATATGGGCCATTCTCATTATCAAGCTGAATATTCACTTGGTGAATATTTAGACAAGTGGAGCATTCCGCTTTTAAGCCATGTTGACACAAGAGCGGTCGTTAAGAATATAAGACAGGAAGGTTCCATGCAAGCAGTCATCACAGCGGAAGAAAAATTCACTGTCGAACCTGGTCTGAATGGTTTATCCGCCCACGTTGCTGAGGTATCCACAAAGGTAGTCGAGAGTTTTGGAGAAGGCGACAAGCACGTGGTGATGATGGATTTCGGTTATAAAAAATCCATATTGGATTCATTGGTTGAGCAAGGCTGCCGAGTCTCGGTCGTACCATTCGATACTGAATTCGAACAAATCAAGGACTTGAAGCCAGATGGTATTTTGCTTTCAAATGGGCCTGGGGATCCAAAACAGCTTGAATACCTTTTAGGAAACATAAAAAAGATCATTACGAATTTCCCAACGATGGGCATCTGTCTCGGTCATCAATTAACGGCACTAGCCTTTGGGGGAAATACAAAAAAAATGCTGTTTGGACATCGCGGAGCGAATCAGCCCGTGGTCGATTTGAAAACGAAAAAGGTGTATATGAGTTCTCAAAATCATAGTTATGAGGTTGATGAACCGAGCTTACAAGGAACATCGCTTCAAGTGAGATTCAGAAATGTGAATGATAGTACAGTTGAGGGACTCATGCATGAAGACCTGCCAATATTCACTACCCAGTACCACCCAGAGGCAAATCCAGGGCCTATCGAGAGTTCACTACTATTCAACGACTTTTTACAAATGATAAATGATTATAGCGGGAGAGAAAAAGCTTATGCCTAAGGACGACACGATAAAGACCATATTAGTGATTGGTTCGGGGCCGATTGTCATCGGGCAGGCCGCCGAATTCGATTATGCAGGTACACAGGCCTGCCTCGCTTTAAAAGAAGAAGGATATAAAGTCATACTGGTCAACAACAATCCGGCAACGATCATGACTGATGATATGAATGCGGATGCTGTCTATTTCGAACCTTTAACCGTCGATGTACTGGAAAAGATCATTTCCAAAGAAAAGCCGGATGGCCTGCTCGCAACATTAGGAGGTCAGACAGGGTTAAATCTTGCTTATCAATTGGATGATGCCGGAGTACTTGAAAAATATAAAGTCAAATTATTGGGAACTCCAATCGACTCCATCAAAAAGGGGGAGGATCGTGAACTGTTCCGTGAGCTGATGTTTGAAATAGGAGAACCAGTTCCAGACAGTACAATTGTCCATTCTCTTGAAGAAGCGCTAGCTTTTGCCGATAAAATCGGTTTCCCCATCATCGTTCGTCCTGCTTATACACTGGGAGGCACTGGCGGCGGGATTGCTGATTCACTGGATACCTTTAAGGAACTTGTACGGGGCGGACTCCAAGAAAGCCCGATTACACAATGCTTGATTGAAAGAAGCATTGCTGGATTTAAAGAAGTCGAATATGAAGTGATGCGAGATGCCAACAATACGTGCATCACCATCTGTAACATGGAAAATATCGATCCGGTAGGGATTCATACAGGTGATTCAATCGTGGTGGCGCCATCACAGACCTTATCTGACGATGAGTTTCAAATGCTGCGTGCCGCTTCCATTAAAATCATCTCTGCTTTAGGTATTATAGGCGGCTGTAACATTCAATTTGCACTTGATCCGAATAGCAAACAATATTATTTAATAGAAGTTAACCCACGCGTCAGCCGTTCATCGGCACTAGCTTCAAAAGCAACAGGTTATCCAATAGCTCGCATAGCTGCAAAGCTTGCTGTCGGCTACCATTTATCTGAACTTATCAATCCTGTAACGCAAAGCACCTATTCAAGCTTCGAACCTGCTCTTGACTATGTAGCGGTGAAGTTCCCGAGGTGGCCATTCGATAAATTCACGACCGCCAACCGCAAATTGGGAACACAGATGAAGGCTACAGGTGAAGTGATGGCTTTACACCGCAGCTTTGAGGGGGGAGTCCAAAAGGCAGTCGATTCTTTGGAATTAAAAACGAATGGACTGCAGCTAGCATCGCTGAAAAATAAAACGGTTCCTGAACTTTGGGGGAAGCTTGCCGAAAAATCTGACGAACGAATATTTGTCATTTTTGAAATGCTTAGAAAAGGCGTGACGATTGAAGAAATCCATGAAGCGACAACCATAGATTATTTCTTCCTTAAATCCTTTGCTTCATTGATCCAAAAAGAAATGGAAATCGAAGGCATGTCAATCGATCAGGTGACTAAGGAAGAATTGCAGTCATACAAGGAAAAGGGCTTCTCAGACCGCTATCTTGCTTCCGTATGGAATGTAAGTGAGATGGAACTGAGAGCACATCGGATATCACTTGGCCTTACGGCGGTCTACAAAACGGTAGATACATGTGCAGCCGAGTTCGAATCACATACTAACTATCACTATTCAACATATTTTGGTGAAAATGAACAGAAAAAGACTGATAAAAAGAAAGTCTTGATGATTGGCAGCGGTCCTATCAGGATCGGACAGGGAATAGAATTTGATTACTGTTCCGTTCATGGGGTTTATGCACTCCAAGATGAAAATGTTGAAACGATCATGATCAATAATAACCCTGAAACGGTAAGTACGGATTTTGCGACGGCAGATCGCCTTTATTTTGAGCCGTTAACCCTTGAATACGTTCTTAATGTAATAGAAGCGGAAGATATTGAAGATGTAATCGTTCAATTTGGCGGGCAGACTGCGATAAATCTCGCAAAAGGCCTCGAAGATTACGGTGTCAATTTGTTGGGGACTTCATTTGATACACTTGATCAATTAGAAGACCGTGATCGCTTTTATCAGCTTCTTCAAAAACTGGATATCCCTCATGTGCCGGGTTCAATGGCTAATGGTGAAGAACAATTAATTGAACGTGCAGAGGCAATCGGTTTTCCAGTGCTCTTACGCCCATCCTATGTAATTGGCGGCCAGGGAATGGAAATCATCCGCTCCAAGGAAAGCTTATTGAATAGAATGGAAAATGGAACGGCACTTGTATATCCCGTGCTAATCGATTCTTATATTCCGGGAAAAGAAGCCGAAATCGATTTGATCGCAGATGGAAATGATGTATATATTCCAATCATTGCTGAACATGTTGAAAAAGCAGGGGTTCATTCAGGGGATAGCATGGCATTGTTGCCAGCTCAATCCTTAACGGATGATATCAAAGGTAAAATGACCCTTTATGCCAAAAAACTAGTAATGGAGCTTGGTTATAAAGGACTTATGAACATCCAATTCGTGATTGACGGAAATAGTGTATATGTATTGGAAGTGAATCCCCGTGCCAGTCGGACCATTCCAATCATCAGTAAAGTGACTGACGTATCCTTAGTGCAAATAGCGACAAAAATATTGCTCGGGAAATATTCATTGTCGAATGCGTTCGATAAAACGGGCTTGATGGAAGAAATTCCATATGCAGTCGTAAAATATCCAGTATTCTCTACATTTGCACTTAGCGGACTTGATTCGAAGGTGGGGCCGGAAATGAAATCAACAGGTGAAGGAATCGCCATCGGAGAAACGGTAAATGAAGCATTGACAAAAGTATTCCATGCTCAAAACGCAAAAAATACCTCAGGTGTATATCAATCCGAATCAGTCCAATTAAGTGAAGATTTACTTGCGCAAATCGAAGAAGCAGGTTTGACACTGGGGGATTCTGATTTTGATGAATGGTTAAATGAAGGAAATGCAGCGGTTGTATTGGCATATGGAACAACAGAAGAAGATAAGAAGCTAAGGTTACTGGCAGCAAAATATCGACTGCTTGCATTTACGGAAGAAGAGACTTTTAAGGCCTATCTACAATCGTTGGAAAATGCTGATCCAGGGGTTACCTCGCTTCAGGAATGGCTTGTATCATATTCGAAAGGAGTGTCACACGTATGAGTTCAATGACGGCACCGACACAAGCGAAGATTTTAAATGGAAAAGATTTTTTGACCATGAAGGAGTCTACACCCAAAGCAATTGAAGATTTGTTAAAGCTAGCACAGACCATTAAAGGCAAATGGCAAGCTGGCGAAGAATATACACCTTTAAAAGGGAAAACGCTGGGGATGATTTTTGAAAAATCGTCTACCCGTACCCGTGTATCTTTTGAAGTTGGCATGATGCAGCTTGGCGGACACGCTTTGTTCTTGAGTGGCAATGACTTGCAAATTGGACGTGGGGAAACTATTTCCGATACTGCAAAAGTCCTTTCTGAATATATAGATGGCATCATGATTCGTACCTTCGAGCATGAAAAAATCCTGGAGTTGTCAGAAAATTCCTCTATCCCAGTCATCAATGGGTTAACAGACCTTGCACATCCCTGTCAGGTGCTTGCTGACTTCTTGACGATCATCGAGATTAAAGGACAGCTAAAAGGCCTGAAGATGAGTTATATCGGAGATGGCAATAATGTTGCCAATTCATTGATGGTGGGCTGCGCAAAAATGGGAATGGACTTTTCCATTGGGTGTCCTGAGGCCTACAAACCTGACGAAAAGGTTGTTGCCTATGCTCAAAAAGTGGCAGAAGAGACTGGCAGTGAAATTGTGGTGACAACCTCAGCTTCGGAAGCTATAAAAGATGCGGATATCGTCTATTCCGATGTTTGGACCTCCATGGGGCAGGAAATCGAGAATAGCATTCGCTTAGAAGCTTTTAAAAATTATCAAATCAATGGTGAACTTGTAAAACTTGCTAAAGAAGATTATTTATTCATGCATTGCCTGCCTGCACACAGGGAAGAAGAAGTAACGGCTGAAGTCATCGATGGACCTAATTCCGTCGTTTTCCACCAAGCCGGAAATCGTCTGCATGCCCAAAAAGCGGTTCTAGTGGATTTAATGTCTTAACCAAAAAAAGGTTTCGGAATGGTCTCATTCCGAAACCTTTTTGATTTTTTATTGGAATTTTAGCAGTATAGAGAATAATAACTGGATCAATACTTAGGCGTCCTACCTCTGAATACATATCTTTAACCAAGTCATAAATGAAAGAGTAATCAATTGTTGCCTCCATTTTACGAACCAAATGATTCGATTGCACCAGTTGATTTAAAGTTAATCATTTCAAGTTAATCTCGCTGAATAGAATCATGTTTAGTAATCGCCCTTATCACCTCAGGTTTTAATCCACCTATTATAAAACCTAAAAAGACTGGTAGACAAACTCAATTATTATCGAGTTTGTCTACAGTCTAAGCGTCTGCTCAGAGAGCAGACGCTTTTTTAATTCAGCCGAATTTCCTGTGTGTCCTTAATTTTTCTGACATGAAAGAAAGGAACATGGTAATAATAACAAGGAAAGCATGAAAAGGGGTGAAATCTATGGGGCAAAATCGTCAATTCAAGCCAGGTCAGAAGGCGCCTAACAATGGGACCTACGTAGAAATCGGTGAAACGGGCAGCACGGTAGTTAATCCGAAAATGGTAAAACTTGATGCAGGGGACGCTTTTCCTGAAACATCCAATCACAACCGGATATGGACATATCAGCGAAAGCCATGAAAAATCTAAAAGCAGGAAAAAGGAATGATTACCATCCTTTTTCCTGCTTTTCTTATTCAGCGGTGTAACCGAATATTTTCGAGATCTCCAAATAGCTCTTTCTTAAATAGTGGCTTAAGGGATCATCGTAATGATCTGGAATGCTTTCGGTGAATCCAACGGCAGTGATCGCTCCCAATAAGTCTGAATTATAATTAAAAACCGGGATGGACACCGAGGAAACAGAAGGTACAAGAGGCTCTTTGGCAAAAGCGATCTTGTATTTCCGAATATCATGATATTCATTTGTTTCTTTCAGGAAAGGCCCGGTAACATTACGATCTTTTTCAATCCAGTCCGCTGTCAAGGAAGGATCCTGAAATACAGTGAATACTTTACCTGAAGAGGATGATGGGGGAAGACGCGTACCCAACTGGGCCCCGATGTTTAAGTTTTGGTTGGAATTCCATATTTTTGCCGTGATTGGTCCATCGTATGTCCAAACGGAAAAAAGGACTGTACAAGAGGTATGGTGACTGATTTCCTGTAAATAAGGTGTTATTCTGCTCGTGATGTCCTCATTTCCTATGGCTGCCATGCCATATTGAATCAATTTGCTCCCAAGGTGATACATACCGGTTGTCTTATCACGATATAGTAACTCCAGTTGAGTCAATGTATTCAAATACTTATAGAGGTTACTTTTCGTTATGTCCGTTAATTCTTGAATATCAGAGAATCTTAACGGATTTCTTTGGGAAGCAAGTAAATCTATGATGCTCATCCCTATTTGTAATGATTGAATCGTCGAACCGGATTTTACGATTTCCATAAGTCAATCTCCCTAATCTGTTTTAATTTAGGTCTAGTATATCAGAATCTGTAAAATTTAAATGAAATTAAAGTAAGAAAAAATCAGCCACTTGAAAGCTATCAATATACTTTATTATTAATAAATGAATTTTTTTGTCTATTTCATAAATTTCCCAAGTGGATTCGGAAAACCTCTTAATGGTGTAAATGATAACATTTTCACAAAATTATTTACAATACTATCTTGACAATATTCCGAAAATTAAGTTATCATTTATATAAATAGTGAACTAAGTTATCTATGAGTGGATTAATGAGATAAGCATTTATCATTCATATTCTGGTTTGTGAAGTTAATCCAGCAGATGGCCCACGAACAAAGAACTAAAAGAGGCTTTATAAAAAATCCAGATTAATAAAGGAGAATGGAATATGAAATTAGTAACTTTCAGCAGTCAGGGATTTAAACGTATTGGTGCAATTTACCCGGATAATGTAATAGTGGATTTGAACTATGCCTATCAAGCGCTTCTTGAAAGCGAAGGGAAACTCCGCAGTGTACAAATCGCTGAAGCGTATGTCCCTGCAACAATGGAGGCATTTTTACAGGGAGGGAATGAAAGCCTTTCCATCGCGAAAAAGGCTGCGGATTATGCATTGAACAATCGTGATTCCTTCAGACATAAAATGGTACATGAAATTGAAGATATAAAGCTTGAGGCCCCTATCCAAAAGCCAAGCAAAATTATTTGTGTCGGACATAACTACCGTGAACACATTGCTGAAATGGGTCGCGAATTGCCGCCATTCCCTGTGGTATTCGCAAAGTTCGCCAATACAGTAATCGGTCCCCAGGATGATATACCGTTTTTCCCAATCTCTGAACAACTTGATTATGAAGCGGAATTCGCTTTTGTAGTCGGACAAAGGGCACGTAATGTTTCAAAAGAAGATGCTCTTGATTATGTAGCTGGTTATACAATTGCGAATGATGTTACGTACCGTGATATCCAACGGCGTACACTTGAGTGGCTTCAAGGGAAAACGGTTGAAGGAAGTGCTCCGTTGGGGCCTTGGTTAGTCACTTCCGATGAACTATCCGATCCATCTGGCTTAAATGTCCGATTAACGGTAAATGGTGAAGAACGCCAAAAAACGAATACATCCAACTTCGTATTCGATGTGAAGTATTTAGTTGAATTCTTATCGAATTTAATGACTCTTGAACCAGGTGACATCGTACTCACAGGAACACCGGGTGGGGTAGGAGTAGCCCGTGATCCACAAGTGTTCTTAAAAGATGGTGACGTTGTCAAAATCGAAATCGACAAAATAGGTTATCTTGAAAACCGTGTGCGACTTGTCGGGGAGGGAAAATAAAATGGCGTATCAGGAAATCGGGATATCAATCCAATCGGTTCACCAATCAATCGACCACATTCTTGAGACAGCAGCAAACCTCCCGGAGGAAACGATCAGATATAAGCCTGCAGATGATGAATGGTCAATCATGCAGATACTTTCCCATTTAGCTGAGGCCATCCCTTATTGGTTAGGTGAAGTGGAAACTGTTATAGCGATGCCTGGAGCCAAATGGGGGCGTGGCTTACAAGATCCAGCCCGATTGGCAGCCGTTACCCATACTGACAAACTTGCTGTTGATGATGTCTTGAAACAAGTGGAGGAGCTTAAATATAAAGTGGAAAGCAGGCTCGGGAATTTAGATGAAGAAACACTATCTAGAGAATCGCCACACCGAAATTTCGCGAAATTCGGAAACAAACCCGTTTCTTATATTGTGGAACACTTCATCGATGAACATATTTCAGGACACTACGATCAAATTAAGCGAAATCTTTCTAAAATCCAGTGAGAAAAGATAAAAAAAGAAAGTTGGGATTAATATGGCTGAAAAATTGGAATACATGAATAGTGCAATCGTAAAGGATTTTACAAAGGATATTCAACAGTATAACCTTGGGCCTCTGTGGGAAGCCATTCCCGCTCTGATGGACCATGAACCTAAACCTCATGCCCATGCTTATTTATGGAAAGAAGAGCTTTTGACTAAAAAGTTGATGGAAGCAGCTGAAATCTTCACACCTGATCGGGGAGGGGAGCGGAGGGCCATTTATTTTCAAAACCCTGGCTTAACTTATCGTCAGCCTTGGGGATGGGCTTCGACAACACAAACGCTTTATGCAGCGGTTCAGCTTTTGTTGCCTGGTGAAGTGGCTCCTTCCCATCGTCACTCTCAAAGTGCCCTTCGTTTCATTACAAATGGTGAGGGTGCCTACACCATCGTGCAAGGAGAAAGGATCTTCATGGAAGAAGGGGATTTCTTGATCACGCCAAAAAACCTATGGCATGGTCATGGTCATGTTGGAGAAAAACCGATGATTTGGATGGATGCCCTTGATATCCCAACTATCTATTCAATAGGTGGCACTTTCTTTGAACCATACCCAGACCGGGTTGAAATGCCTAAACGGCCTGATGATTTTTCAGAGCTCCGTTATCAAGGCGGAATGGTTCGTCCGATATCCGATCGTTATTCACAAGTGGCACCGCTTGCCAACTACAAATGGAAAGGCACCAAAGCAGCGATAGAAGGATTAATGAACTTCGAACCAGATCCATTTGAAGGTTTTGCTGTGGAATATATTAATCCTTCAAATGGACAAACGGCAAATCCGACGATGGGGGCATGGATGCAGAAACTGCCAAAAGGATTCCATACCAAAGCACATCGCCATACCCATTCCACAATCTATCAAGTGCACCAAGGTTCAGGCTATACGGTCATTAATGGAGTGCGTTTTGATTGGTCCAAGGGAGATTATTTCGTCGTTCCGAATTGGGCTTGGCATGAGCATGTTGCAGAAGTCGATTCTTACTTATTCTCGGTAAACGACCTACCAATAATGGAGAGATTCGATTTGGAACAGCAACAGGCATTAGACACAAACAATGGTTACCAAAAGGTTGAAAGTGAATTCAAGCCTGTTTTGGTTTGAAAATAATCGGTTTGAAACTTTCAGAATGATCCTAATGAATATATAGAATGCCAGTCGAATGAAAACGCTTACTATGGTGCTGGTCCACAACATTGGCTAAAAGCTACTTATATAGGGGGAATTGATGATGAACACAGAAAAAAAACCATTCATCGTTATCGGTGGGGGAATTGGCGGATTGGCAACTGCTTTAGGAATCGCAGAAACTAAACAGTATGTAAAGGTCCTTGAACAAGCTCCCGAATTTGGTGAAATTGGTGCAGGGATTCAGCTTGCCGCAAATGCAACCAACGTATTAAAGCGTTTAGGCGTCATGGAAAAAATCAATGAAATAGCAGTCTTTCCAAAAAGATTGGTACTGATGGATGCTTTTTCTGGAAAAGAGCTTTCCGCTTTGGATTTAGGTGATGTTTATAAAGAAAGATATGGAGCGCCTTATATTGTTTTGCATCGTTCCGATTTGCATAAAGTACTGGCTGAAGCCTGTGAAATGAACCCGTATATTGAACTGGTAACGAACCAAACCATTATTGAAACAGTAGAAAATGAGGGTGAAGTGACAGTTACTTCTGCCAACGGGTCCCAACATTCAGGAACGGCTGTCATTGGAGCCGATGGATTATGGTCCAATGCACGGAAACTGTTTGTTGAAGATCAACCGGTCTGCTCACAATATGTTGCATACAGAGGAGCGATTCCGATGGAAGAGGTTACGAGTCATGGAGATTTAGATGATGTATACATGTGGATTGGACCAAACCTTCATCTTGTTCAATACCCGGTTAGAAGGGGAGAACTATACAACCAAGTGGTGGTCTTCAAAAGTTCTCAATACACGGAAGAAAATGAAAAAACAGATCAATGGGGTACCCCCGAAGAAATGGATCATGTATTCGCCGGAACTTGTGAGCTTGTTCAGAATGCAATTTCATTCATTCAACGGCAACGTCGCTGGCCAATGTATGACCGTTTACCAATTGATAATTGGACAAAAGGGAGGATTACGCTAACGGGCGATGCTGCACATCCGATGCTTCAATACTTGGCACAAGGGGCTTGCCAGGCTTTAGAAGATGCAGCTTATTTGGCCGATATGCTTCATAAGCATGGGAATGACATTGAACAGGCATTTTTGGAATACCAAGAGGAACGGATTCCGCGTACGGCGAATGTTCAAACCAGCGCTAGAATGTGGGGGGAAATCATCCACAATGCGACCGATGCTGGAATTCTGCTCAGAGATACAATCCTTGCAGGTCGCACGGATAAGGATTTCAAATTCGTCGATGAATTTCATGGTTATAATAAAATGGCCGTGAAAGCATAAAGCTGATTCGTTTCATAAAAATCTTGTGATGGGATGTAATGAATTTACAGATGGGTTTTGCCTTTCTTCTTTATGAAGAAAGGCTTTTGCCGTTTATCCTCCATAATTGCATTTTTTATAACATTCCTTTACATGGGGAGAATTAGAAGTATAATGAAAATATAAAGGTCAAACTTGGTCAAACCAAGAGGGGTTTCGTTCATGAAATAGATGAATGGGAGGTTTTAAGATGGATATTAATAAAATGACGGAGAGAACCCAACAGGCAATCATTGGCGGCCAGGAGCTAGCTAAAGATAGAGGGAATCCCGAGCTGACGGAGCTTCATTTATTAAAGATTTTAATGGAACAGGATGAAAGTTTATTAATCAGGATTTTATCGGAATCTGATAAACCGATGAATCAATTTGATATAGAGCTTAATAGGGAACTGGATCGATTACCGGAAGTGAGCGGAAGTGTTTCCCAGGTTTACATGTCATCCTCCCTTCAGGGAATTTTGACCGCTGCCGAAAAAGAAATGCAGATGTGGGAAGATGAATATTTATCTGTCGAACATATACTTCTTGCGTCGTTGCAGGTCAATAAAACGAATGTAAACAGGCTTTTTTCATCATATGGGATTGATTATGATAAAGCGAAACGGGTTATAAACGATATAAGGGGGAATCAGCGAGTGACTAATCAAAATCCTGAAAGCACATATGAGGTACTTAAAAAATACGGCAGAGATCTCGTTGCTGAGGTTAAATCAGGGAAGGTCGATCCCGTAATCGGTCGAGATACGGAAATCCGTAACGTCATTCGGATCCTATCACGTAAAACGAAAAATAATCCTGTATTAATTGGAGAACCTGGAGTTGGTAAAACAGCCATTGTCGAAGGGTTGGCACAAAGGATCGTGAGAAAGGATGTGCCGGAAGGATTAAAGGACAAGACCGTTTTTTCACTTGATATGAGTGCGCTTGTCGCAGGGGCAAAATTCCGCGGTGAATTTGAGGAAAGGCTAAAAGCGGTGTTGAATGAAATCAAGAAAAGTGACGGCAAAATCCTTTTATTCATTGATGAATTGCATACAATTGTCGGGGCCGGAAGAACGGATGGCGCACTTGATGCCGGGAATATGTTAAAGCCGATGCTTGCACGCGGGGAGCTGCATTGTATCGGTGCAACAACCCTGGATGAATATCGACAATATATTGAAAAGGATCCGGCTCTTGAACGCCGTTTCCAACAGGTTCTGGTTCCTGAACCGGATGTGGAAGATACGATTTCAATTTTGCGTGGATTAAAGGAACGATTTGAAATTCACCATGGCGTCAGGATACATGATCGGGCGATCGTTGCAGCCTCTGTCCTTTCGAACCGATATATAACGGAGCGATTCCTACCGGATAAAGCGATAGATCTTGTGGATGAAGCTTGTGCGATGATCCGAATGGAAATCGATTCAATGCCCTCCGAGTTGGATGAAATCACGAGAAAAGTCATGCAACTTGAAATTGAAGAAGCGGCCTTGAAGAATGAGGAGGACCCTCAAAGCAAAGCAAGGCTGGAAGTGCTTCAAAAAGAACTATCAGAACTTCAGGATCAAGCGAATAGCATGAAGTCCAAATGGCAAATGGAGAAATCAGCTCTTCAAAAGGTGCAGGATCAACGTGAAGAGCTTGAGAAACTGCGCCATGAGCTGGAACAGGCAGAGAATGACTATGACCTTAACCGGGCAGCAGAACTTCGGCACGGAAGGATTCCACAGCTTCAAAAAGAATTGGAAGCAATGGAAGATGAATTGGAAAAGGAAAAACAGGAATCACGGTTGCTTCGCCAAGAAGTGACTGAGGAGGAAATTGCCTCGATTGTTGCAAGGTGGACGGGGATTCCCGTAAGCAAGCTGGTGGAAAGTGAAAGGGAGAAGCTGCTCCGCCTTTCTGATATCCTGCATGAACGCGTAATAGGTCAAGGAGAAGCGGTGGAACTAGTATCCGATGCTGTTTTACGGGCAAGGGCTGGAATTAAAGACCCCAACAGACCGATTGGTTCATTCATTTTCCTGGGGCCGACTGGGGTAGGTAAAACTGAACTGGTAAAAGCTTTGGCAGAAACGCTATTCGATAGTGAAGAACATATGATTCGAATCGATATGTCGGAATATATGGAGAAACATTCCGTGTCCCGCCTTGTTGGTGCACCCCCTGGATATGTTGGTTTTGAGGAAGGCGGCCAACTAACGGAGGCAATTAGGAGAAACCCATACTCAGTCGTATTATTGGATGAAATTGAAAAGGCGCATCCTGAAGTCTTCAATATTTTGCTGCAAATGTTGGATGATGGTAGGATAACGGACTCCCAGGGCAGAACAATCAACTGTAAAAATACAGTGATCATCATGACTTCCAATATCGGTTCCCATTTCTTGTTGCAGTCCAACCTGATGGATGGTGGAATTGAAGACGAAATAAAAGATCAAGTCTTTAAAGAATTAAGAGGGCATTTCCGTCCGGAATTTTTGAATCGCGTAGATGACATTGTTTTATTCAAACCTCTTACGAAACAAGAAATCGTTGAAATCGTAGAAAAAATGGTTCAGCATTTACAAGTAAGGTTAACTGAACAAAATATTATCCTGAACGTCACTGAAGCGGCTAAGGAATTCATTGCGGACCAGGGATATGATCCGGTATATGGGGCCAGACCATTGAAGCGATTCATCCAAAAGCATCTTGAAACGAAAATCGCCCGTAAGATCATAGCTGGGACAGTTGGACTGGAAAAAGGAATAACGATTGATTATGATCATGATGAATTGGTCCTCATATAAAATGTAGTTTACCCGAAAGCAAAGTACGGTATAACAAAAAGGACATCCTAAAAGGATGTCCTCTTTTTGTTTCTTAATGTTGATGAGAGTCTTTTGCTGGCCCAGCAGGCATGATAGCAGGGATGATGCAAATCAGGATAGCAGCAGCTACTCCTAAAATCGTCCCCTGCGCAGCATCGTATGAAACTCCGATCATGGAAGAAACAACATATACAGTCATATGCACTAATAAGAATGTCCAAAAAATTGTCCAAGCATAACGCATCGAATTTCACCTCATTCCACTACATTCATTTTTATCTTACCATAATTAATATACAGTTAAAACGTGTTTTTAATAATAACCTTTAAATAATTCATTACCTTAAATCATAAGAGAACTTTTCAGGCAGTCTAGTTGGTACCTATGTGAAAAGGGAAATACTGGGGATTCAATAAAAAAAACCATCCCAGCTTGGTTAATTTAAGATAAGAAGTTAGGTGTTACCACTAACCCTTTCTATTTTTCGTCATAAATTAATATAGTAGTAGTAATATTCCTTAAAGGAGTTAGACCGATGGAACAACGAACTTTTCAAATTGATGACCAATGGAATATCATCTATTATCCAGAGCGGCCCAGTGGTTTTTCCGTAATGGTAATTGGAGACCGTAGTCATTTTGTCGAAAAAGACAGCAGCTTTTGGCTGCAACATCCTGGCAGGTTGCGGATATTGGAATATTTAAAGGAATACGGATACACGCTATTCTCATCCAATTTTCACGGAGCCAACTGGGGCAGCCCTAAAGCAATGGACCTTTCCCTTAACCTATATATCCTTTTCATGAAAAAAGAAATAGTCAATCAAAGGGTTCATATATTGGCAGAGGGGACAGGCGCGCTCCTTGCCTTAAAGCTAATGAATGAACTTGGAAATAAAATACGCTCTGTCGTATTGATCGATCCGGTTTTTTCCTTGAAAGCTCAACTGGAGAAAGAAAAGGAAAATAAGTTCTTCTATAAAAAGTGGCTGTCCGAGGTCGCTGCTGCATTTGAGCTCGATCCGGCAGAATGTGAACAGCATATTCTGGACACTGAAGATACAGTGATCGCTGAGAAAATCCCCATGAAAGTGATTCAGGTTTTTGGAAGCATGCGGAAAGAGCAAGCCTCCCTTTATCGGGAAATCCAACTGGCTAGGAAAGCAGACTTGCAGCTGACTTATTTATTGCCTGAAAAACGTTATAAAATCCCCTATCAAATACAGAAGTTTTTCAATGAGAATGAAGAGTCTTTATGAGAATGGATATATTTTCACAATAGTTTGCATACGATACAGCATCTAAAAAAACTAGACGTGTCGAGTGAAATGGGCTTGATGGCATACGAGGAGGCTGTATTTATGCAAACATACATTGTCATTGGCACTTATCAATTTGTGGGATTCCATGTAACTCAATATTTTTTGAACCAAGGTGAAGAAGTAATCGGAATTGATTGGGCTGATTCCGAAGCAAGTCGATATATTATGGAAGAAAAGGAACTTGAAATAGGTAGAAGTTCGAACTATATATATTTTCCGATAAATAAACTTAAATTATTGGATATTTCACAGCAGGACACTGTTTTCATATCTTGTTACGATATTCAAAGCGGAAAAACGGGCAAAATCGATTTTCTTATAGGCGAAATCGTTTACTTCATTGAAAAATGCAAAAAAAATGGATCTAATCAAACGCCGAATTTTGTTATTTTCATGCCAATTGAAGGAGATGTCAGTATTTTTCAGTCCATTTTAAACTCGATCGAAGGAATTGATTCTGCTAAAATCATATTTTTACCGACGATTTATGGACCTTGGCAACCGGAAGGCATGAGCTTTGAAGCTGGAATCAATCAACTTGGACAGTCAGATATCAAAGCGGCAATCGCTAACGAATATACCGGAGATGCCCTCTTCATCACTGATTTTGTGAATGATTTGGAAGCAGTGCTTACCTCCACTTCCGATAGGGCCATCCAATTGTGCAGCAGTATTGATGATCATTGGAATAAATGTGCCAAGTTAATATTTGGTGAAACTATGGATTCATTCATTTCCCAACCAAAAACTAAAATCAATAAAGGATCAATATTTGAGGTGCACAGCAAAATGGACCCGGAAGAAGGCATTGCTTTACAAAGAAAACATAATAAAAGATTAAATTTACTTAAAGAGTGGAGAAAGCGTGATTAACGGGGAGAGGACCTTAATGCTTAAATTCGAAGGAAAATATAAAACCGAAAGCTTCGTTATTTGGAAAGGACAAAACTGTATATTTGCCTCTACCCTATATGTCTTGTACTATAATGTTCAAGGATAGGAATAAACGTCAAAAGATATTCATGATTTTATATTTGCGCCCTTTACGAAAGGGACAAGTGGAATTATGATAATATTGAGCTTTATTTGGGCATCACAATGATCAATTGATGGTTATTCAAAAGATAGGGGGAAATGCAAATGAGTTCAGATAAAACTCTTGAATTTATGGGAATCGCCATGAAGTACTTCCCAGAAGCTAAAGCGAAGCTTGAAGCAAGCGGGATTCCATTCTCGATGGAGATGGCAGAGCCATTCATGGAGCTCTTTAAAAGCGTGATGCAAGAAGCTTATGAGCTTGGAAAACAAGATGCTCAGCGTTAATTGAAGGTAGGCTGTCCGGGTAAAAGGGCAGCCTTATTTTTTTATTCTTTTTTCAAGAACTTGGCGATCAATGGGTTCAGGTTAATTTTATCGATGGCCGGTTTGTATTGACTGTATAAGCTCATCAAAGTTTCAACACTCTCCATCAATTGCATGTAATCAACCGTCGATTCCTCTTGCTCAGGTTCAGCTTCAGGTTCAGCTTCAGGTTCAGCTTTCCTGCCAAACATCAAATTCGAAAAATGATCATCCTGGGTTCCCTGGTTGTTGCGATTGAAGATGTCCACAATAAATTCCTCCTATCTCATTTATAATGTATGTCCCCAATTTCCCCTGGCATAGGCGCTTGTCCGACTTCGGAAAGAGATTTCTTTAGCTTTTCAAATTGTTAACTCTTGCAAGGAAGTGTTTTTTTATATAAAATTAGTACCAGGTAATAATAGATGCTTATAATAACTCATTAAAATATAAGGGGATGGCAAGATGAATGCTGGAATACTTGGGCTTGGCCGCTACTTACCCGACAAAATCGTTACAAATGCGGATTTAGAGAAAATTATGGACACTTCCGACGAGTGGATCCGGACTAGGACGGGTATTGAGGAAAGAAGAATTGCTAATGATGATATTGATACATCAGATATGGCTTATGAGGCCGCAAAAGCTGCATTGAAAAATGCGGAAATTTCTGCTGAAGAGATAGATTTAATTCTTGTAGCTACTGTTACGCCTGATCAGTCATTTCCTTCTGTTGCTTGCATGATTCAAGAGAAATTGGGAGCGATGAAGGCAGCTGCAATGGATGTAAGTGCTGCGTGTGCCGGTTTTATGTATGCAATGATCACGGCACAGCAATTTATTAAGACAGGTGCATATAAGCATGTGTTGATCGTCGGTGTTGAAAAACTTTCGAAAGTAACCAATTGGGAAGACCGCAATACTGCTGTACTTTTTGGTGACGGTGCGGGTGCAGCTGTACTTGGACCTGTATCGGAAGGCAAAGGGGTCCTTTCCTTTGAATTAGGCGCAGATGGAACTGGCGGGAAGCACTTATTACAGGAAGGAGATTTCATTCATATGAATGGACGTGAAGTATTTAAATTTGCTGTCCGTCAGATGGGGGAATCCAGCCTGGGTGTATTGGACAAAGCTGGTTTGACAAAAGAAGATGTGGATTTGCTTGTCCCGCATCAAGCAAACATACGCATTATGGAAGCCTCAAGGGAACGCTTGGGTCTCCCGCTTGAAAAAATGGCAAAAACGGTTCATAAATATGGAAATACTTCTTCAGCGTCCATTCCAATGGCCCTTGTGGAAGAAATGGAAGCAGGAAGAATCAAGGACAATGACTTAATCGTCATGGTCGGTTTTGGTGGTGGCCTTACATGGGGAGCGATCGCTCTTAGGTGGGGTAAATAAAAGACGTAGCAAAACGTAAGAGCTTTAAAATAGGAAGGAGCCATTTTAATGACTAATCGTCGTGTAGTTGTAACAGGTATTGGAGCAATCTCACCAGTTGGTAATGATGCAGAAACTGGATGGAAGAATATAATCGAGGGGAAATCAGGAATAGGGCCTTTAACTCGTTTGAATGCTGAAGAATTCCCAGTTAAAGTGGCTGCTGAAATCAAGGACTTTGATATAGAGACTTATATTAATCGTAAAGAAGCGCGTAAGATGGACCGTTTTACCCATTATGCAATTGCAGCATCCGTTATGGCCTATAATGATAGTGAGCTGAAAATAACGGATGAGAATGCAGCACGTATCGGGGTCTGGATCGGTTCGGGTATCGGCGGGCTGGAGACTCTTGAGACACAGCATGAAAACTTTTTAAACAGAGGGTATAAACGGGTGAGCCCATTTTTCGTACCGATGATGATTCCGGACATGGCAGCGGGCCAGGTATCTATCTTACTGGGTGCTAAAGGAATCAATTCATGTACGGTAACAGCCTGCGCAACAGGAACAAATTCAATTGGTGATGCTTTTAAAGCCATTCAACGTGGCGATGCTGATGTGATGATCACAGGTGGAGCCGAAGCGCCAATCACAAAAATGTCAGTTGCAGGATTCTGTGCAAATACTGCTTTATCGACCAATCCTGATCCACAAACTGCTAGCCGTCCTTTCGATCTTAACCGTGATGGTTTCGTAATCGGCGAAGGAGCTGGAATCATCGTTCTGGAAGATCTTGAACATGCATTGAATAGAGGAGCCAAGATTTATGCCGAAATAGCTGGTTATGGCTCAACTGGAGATGCCTTCCATATTACCGCTCCGGCACCAGGTGGAGAAGGCGGGGCAAGAGCGATGAAAATTGCTATTGAGGATGCAGGTTTGAATCCGGAAGACATCCAATATGTGAATGCCCACGGAACGAGTACGCCTTACAACGACAAATATGAAACGATGGCAGTCAAAGAAGTCTTTGGCGACCATGCTAATAAACTTGCAATAAGTTCCACTAAATCAATGACAGGCCATATGTTAGGGGCAGCAGGCGGTGTAGAAGCAATATTTACGATTCAGGCAATCAGGGACAGCATTTTACCTCCAACCATCAATATTGAAACACCAGACCCTGAGTGTGATTTGGACTATGTCCCGAATCAAGCAAGGAAGGGCGAAATCAATGCCGCCATCAGCAATTCACTTGGATTCGGTGGACATAACGCTACTATTCTTTTCAAGAAATATCAATAAAACAAACAGAAGGAAGAGCAGATCTTTTGAGATCTGCTCTTTTTGTGTTGAAGGGAAAATGCAGGATATAAAATGTGTCATTCACCTTTTTTAAATCATACGATAGTCAAAAGAAGCGGAGGTGTATGGGAAATGGGAGTCATTTCAACTGATGAATGGATGAGGAAAGATTTCAACCACCCGGTCCAGATGATGGAAAGACTTAAAAGCACATTCAACAATACGCTTGATGCGGATATGATTTATCATCATTTATTAAAGCATGGCATGTATTCGCCGAATCAAAAAACGAAACTCACATGGGAAGACTTAAAAGAAAATAATGTATGGGAAAAAACACAAAGCCTGTTCACATCTTATAAGAAACTATGGGGAGGGCCTGATGTTCCCATATTTATTTTTCCGCTCATGTCTTCAGGGATATGGAAGAAAACGGTTGAAACGAAGTCAGGGTTGGCATTTGAAGATAAACTATTCCTTTTTTACGACAAGGGTATAGCTGAAAAGGAAATGGAGGCCCTGTTGATTCATGAATATCATCATGTCTGCCGATTGCATCATTTGAAAAAGGACCAAAAAGAATTTACTCTCCTTGATACGATGATCATGGAAGGGCTAGCGGAACGAACGGTGGGTAAATATTTAGGAACAAAATTTTTAGCGAAATGGACTAAGTTATATCAGGAAGATAAACTACGAGAATTTTGGAGCAAACATTTAGAGAAAAAGCACATGATAAAGCGTACAGACCCTCTTCATGATGTGCTTCTGCTTGGAACGAAAGGATACCCATATATGCTTGGATACTGTAGTGGCTATTACCTAGTGAAAAATTACGAAAAACTCTCTGTGAAAAAATCATTCATTATTCAATCTGAAGAATTCTTATCAATAAATAGCTAATATATACGTTCTTTTTTTATTAATCTGTTTTCTAGAATAGGAATAAATTGTATGGTTCCTGCCTATACTGATTGACAAACAGAAATTTGTTTAAGTGAGGGATGAATGATGTTATATCTTCATGATGTATGGGTTAACTGGTTTGAAGGAGAAGAAAACGGCTATAATATTTGTCATTTTCATGAATGGAGGAAGGATGATGGGATCGAACTACTAGATCAAGTTCCTTTGTTGAAAGTGTCATCAACATTGTTCCACTACATAGAAAACGACTTGTCAGAATTACCTAAGCCATTGCTGAATGACGTGTATCAAAAAGCATATGCAAGGAAAAATCATGAACGAATTCAGCTTGACTATTGTTTTATCGTGACTGATGGAAATGGAATTTTAGCTGTTGATACGATAGGGTATCATATTCCGATCAGGAAAAGCAGAATAATTCCCCGGCAGGAACAAATTGTTTATGACATGATAGAAAACCATGATGAGATGGATTACACCTTTACTGAAAAACCTACATCTGAGAAAGAATATCATATTTTGTCGCCGTCTCCCTTATTCATGAATGGGTTGACAAGAAAAGAAAGACAGCTTAAGCAATTACTATTCATGGCCATGGACCAATTATTCACGGCGAAAAATACTGCTGAAATCCGCTATTGGTATACAGAATGGGCCCCTGAAAAATATGAAAGCATTCAAGAAATGGATTTTCAGATAGCTTGGCTGGAGTTATATGAAGAAATGAAGGAGGGCTGGTCAGAGAAGCACCTTCAACTTTGTGAAAATTTGGTGAAGGGGCAGCCTTTTTTTGAGAAGCTTTGGCAAGTGGAAGCTGGCGATAGCCCATCGATATTATGAACAAAAAAAAGACGATCCGATGAGGATCGTCTTTTTTTATCTCTTTCTGCCAAGTCCCATGCCATTATACATTTTTCTAATCATTTTATTGGCTTCAATGTTGGCTTTTTCTGCACCGCGGTCCAGAATTTCATCCAATTCAGGCGAATCGATCAATTCATTATAGCGTTCCTGGATTGGTAGGATTTCTCCAAGTACCACATCAGCCAGATCACTTTTAAAGTCGCCATAACCTTTGCCTTCATACATCTCTTCGATTTCTGAATAGGTTTTTCCACTGAAGATGGAGTAAATGGACATCAGGTTGGAAACACCGGCTTTGTTTTCCTTATCGTAACGGACAATACCTTCGGAATCGGTAACTGCGCTCTTGATATTTTTTTCGATTTGCTTCGGATCATCCAATAAGGCAATCGTTGCCTTTTTGTTAGGATCAGATTTGCTCATTTTCTTGGTTGGTTCTTGAAGGGACATGATACGTGCCCCTTCTGTAGGAAGGCTGATTTCCGGGATTTTGAAAATATCATTGTGCTTTTTATTGAAGCGTTCAGCCAAATCGCGTGTCAATTCAAGATGCTGTCTTTGATCTTCCCCGACAGGAACGACATCCGTACCATAAAGGAGAATATCGGCAGCCATCAGCGGCGGGTAAGTAAGAAGTGCTGCTGATACCCCTTCCTTGCCAGCGGATTTGTCTTTAAATTGGGTCATTCTCTCAAGTTCACCAATATAGGATATACTCTGTAAAATCCAGCCTGCCTGAGCATGCGCAGGTACCTCTGATTGAATGAAGATGGTATTCTTTTCAGGATCTAGACCAATGGCCAAATATAAAGCGGCCAAAGTTTTAATGCTTTTCCTTAACTTAAGGCGATCTTGTGGAACTGTAATTGCGTGCTGGTCAACAATACAAAAGAAACATTCATATTCATTTTGTAAGTTAACGAATTGTTTCATGGCTCCGATATAATTTCCTAAAGTAACGGAACCGGATGGCTGAATGCCGGAGAAAATCCTTTTCAACTGCTAGTCACTCCTCTAAATGCGTTTATTGATAAATGGATATTCGCTCTTCATTATTGTAAGGATAAATAGAAAATGAATCCACTTTCTTTGAAAGAAATGTGCGTGAAGCCCATGAAAGGGAACGCTCATTTAAATCTTGTGGAAGGACGTTTTGTCCAGTATCGATGCCATTCTGAGAATACGAATTGTCCACTATAACTGTATTTTAGCATTTATTCATATTAAATGTATAATCGAATCGGCAATCAAGCAAAAGTACGGATTTTCCGTTTCCTTTTTTTGATTATGGAAGAAATGAAAGAATCAAGGAAAATCAAACCGTTTACTATATTTCACTATGAGCAGAGGATTTTAGGGAAGGATACATACAAGGGAATACAGTGCTGAGGAACGTATTTCCACCTATGGGTTTTAAGATATAAACTTTGTAATGCGGAGTTTTTTAATTATTTATAATATATAGGAGTAAAATTAATTGTTTGTGGTATTAAAGAAAGGGGTTTATTATATTTGTTGAATATTGATGACTGATGGCGAATGAGGTGGAGAAAATGAAACCAATGTGTAAATGGTTGATGACAGGTATGTGCATATTCCTGATTCAACAGCCAGTTCATGCGGAAGGCATGAACGAAACCAGGCAGGTAGCATTAGAAAATAAAGATTTGCCTGAGAGCGTACCGCGTTTTGTTTTTGATTCGGGGTTGAAATTCGACTATCCAGATGCTGTGCGCGGAATATATGTGACAGGGCCTGCAGCGGGTGGCAGTAAAATGAATGAACTTGTTAAATATGTAGATGAAACCGATTTGAATGCGATGGTCATTGATATTAAGGATGACTTGGGGAACGTTACGTATCAAACCGAAGATCCCGATTCTCCATATGCTAGGATTGGTAAAGACTACATAAAAAATCCAAGGGCAATGCTGAAAAAAATGGAGGATAAACAGATTTATCCGATTGCAAGGGTAGTCGTTTTTAAAGACTCCCTTCTGGCCAAAGAGAAGCCTGAATTGTCTTTTTTAGATGACGAAAAGGTATGGAAGAATGGTCGAGGGGAAGCTTTCGTTAACCCATTCTTAAAAGAGGTGTGGGATTATAATGTCGGTATTGCCATTGAAGCTGCAAAGATGGGTTTTAAAGAAATTCAATTTGACTATGTCCGTTTTCCCGAAGGATTCGAAAATAAAGAAGATGATTTGAAATATGATGTCGGTGAATATGATGAAGCGAAAGTAAGTCATACAGCCAAAAGGGTTCAGGCAGTGACGGATTTCGTAAGTTATGCGAGGAAACAACTGGAGCCATATGGTGTAGAAGTATCAGTGGATATTTTTGGATATGCTGCCACATTGCCTGAAGCTCCCGGAATTGGGCAAAACTTCACAAAAATCTCTGAGAATGTCGATGTAATTTCATCCATGATCTATCCAAGTCACTGGACATCTTATTTTGGTATCGATAAGCCTGATTTGGAGCCGTATGATCTCGTTAAGGAATATGCGAAATTGGAGAACGGGAAGCTGAAGGAATTAAAAACGCCACCTACTTCAAGACCTTGGCTACAAGATTTTACTGCCTCATATTTAGGGGAGGGGAATTATCAAAGGTATGGTAAGGAAGAAGTGGAAGCCCAAATAAAAGCATTGAATGATAATGGTATTGATGAATACTTATTATGGAATGCAGCAAATCGATATACAAAGGGAGTAGACTATACCCCATGAAAAAATGGATGACCTAGGAAAATCCTTCCGGTCATCCAATTTCTCTCTGAATTACCGCTTTTTATTCCCGCCAACTTGACTCCATCCTGACTGAATTCGTTTCGATTGATCGAAAATATGAGAGTGACGTTTCCCGCCAAACCATTTTTCGCCGATGCCATTCGTCACAACGCCATTCACAGCTGTAATACCAATAACGCAAGCAGCGACTAAAAAAAAGTCGATAAAGTAACTGATCATCCAAACCCCTCCTAATATTTTCAAGCTATTTAAGTTCCATTGTAGTGGATAAGAAAAAATCTGGAAAGTATAAACTAGCAGATGAGGAGATTAAATTATGAATTGGTATGAAAAATTAAACCAGTATTTCCCTATTGAAGAAATGAAGTCCAAAGAACATATAGAAGTTCTTTTAGAAGATAAGCAGGAAATATATAAAAAGGATGAAGGTCCCGACCATGTTTTATTGTATGTGGAAGGGGAAGAGTTTATATTCGTTGATTACCTATTTGTATCAAAGAATTCAAGGGGGCAGGGACTAGGAAGGAAATTGATTCAAAAATTGCAAAAAAAGCAGAAAACGATTTTGCTGGAAGTCGAACCAGTACAAGAAAATGATGATGATACATTTAAAAGGCTGAAATTTTATAAAAGGGAAGGATTCCATCATGCTTCTTCGATTTCCTACAGCAGAAAATCGCTTGCCACCAAAGAGAACACGCCTATGGAAATCTTATATTGGCCGGCAAATCCATCTGTTGATGAAGAAGACGTATTTGATTTCATGAAAGAGATTTATTCTGAAATCCATACTTACAAAGATGATGACCTTTATGGGAAATCTTATCAAGATGTAGAGGATGTACTAAGCTTGAATGCAGGTCAGGAAACGGATATTTTTAAAGAGATGGAAGTTTGAGAAAAAAGGGCCGGTTGTTCACCGGTCCTTTTTAGTTTGTTGAAACAAGTACGGTAAAGGAAGAAAAATTGCGTGAACGGACGAAAAAACAGCTCAGGCTAACGAAAAAGTAAAAGTGCTACAGCCTACAGCAGAAAACAACCGGAACTTTTTTTAGAAAAATTGAGAGAGAGAAACTGTCTATTCTTAGAATTTGTCGATGAAAGGAGGTCCGGAATGGTTTTACCCCGAACCATGTTTTTTTAATAGAAGACTTGGTAAACCTTCGATTTTTACTTTTTTTTAAGGATGTAACCCTCAATATATTGAAGGAATTTGCGATAATCCAGCCGAAAAACTCGCGCTAGCCGAGCCTCCGCTAGATGCTTGCGACGAGGAGCCTTGGCTGACAGTCGGCGCATATGGAGCGGTTCACTGAAATCAACTGAATGTTTTTTGAGAGTTTGTTAAAATAGAGCGTTGATTTCCACTCCAGGCACTCGCTTTCCGAGGGCGGTCCGCCCGCGGCACTCTTTGCGCATGTGGGGTATCCCTTGGCTACGCTTTCCCCGCAGGAGTCTCGTACCTTCCGTTCCAATTCCAATCAACTGGAATGTTTTTTTAGAAAATACAGGGAGATATGGTTTTCCTCCCCCACAGACGCTTGCCGCTAGGAGCCTGGCTGACAGTCGGCGGATATGGAGTGGATTTCTGAAATTGAACTGAACGTCTTGCAAATAAAAAACTGCAGGCAAACTCGCTTTCTTATGCATTTATTGCAGAAAAATGAATATCTATAACTTCTTGGATGGTAGATTGTTCCCTTATTGCTGATTCTTTTGAATTACCTTTTTTACTTTTGGAATTATATGTGCTAAAAGAATGGTTTTTCTTGTAAAAAGGAGGAATTTGCTTTTTGTTAAAGAAAATATATTAACAAGATCTTGTTTATTGACAAGGAATGGGGGTAAATAAAAGTAACGAGCTAATTAAAAAATCATGAGGGCCGAATTGAGAGTTAAATGAGAATGATAGGTAGGTATTTTCAATTAGAAAAAGTCGATTTAATGTATTACATAAAAAAACGAAATAGCTATAGTACAGGCTAAACCAGAAGTTTAAAAGGATTTTTTCAAATATCAAAAAGGGTATTCATTTTAAATAAATTAGTGTATAATAAAGAATATGAAATACTTATTTAAAATTATTTCAAATTAGAGTGGTACTTATGAATACTAATAGTAGATTTCTCCTCATAGATCACCGATTCTATATTTAGGGAGTGTGAGTAAACATGGTAACATTATATACATCACCTAGTTGTACTTCATGCAGAAAAGCAAAAGCATGGTTAGAGGAACATGAGATTGGATATAAAGAAAGAAACATTTTTTCAGAACCGTTGACGATTGATGAGATAAAAGAAATTCTTCGAATGACAGAAGATGGCACCGATGAAATCATTTCAACACGGTCAAAAACTTTCCAAAAGTTAAACGTGAATTTAGAGAGCCTGCCTCTTCAAGAATTATATAAATTGATCAAGGAAAACCCAGGACTGTTGAGACGTCCAATTATCCTTGACGAGAAACGGCTTCAAGTTGGTTATAACGAAGATGAGATAAGACGCTTTTTACCACGTAAAGTTCGTACCTTCCAGTTACGGGAAGCACAACGTATGGTCAACTAATAAGGTCTTTCAAGCTCTGCCAGGAATTGTGCAGGGCTTTTTCTTTATACATAACCGCTTTTTCACCTTAATAACCGGGCATGACCGAATCCATAGGCGACAGACGTTTGGCATTTTCAGCAAGTCCCTATGACCGGTCATCATTTAAAGATAAAATAAGAATGCTACTCCCCACGCCATGTATAATAATAAGGCATATACTACAGTAAGATTAAATTTGAAGAAAGCATTGTGATAGTTGCATGCGGATGAATTTTTTTATAGAATGAATGGAATATTAGGCAAACAATTGTTTTTTAGATAAGTAATGTTTTTTATTTCCCTTCTTCAAGGTTTTGTCATAAAATGATGTAAAATAGTCTGTTTTAATGGCTATCATGATTTACAGTATTCACTTACGGGTAAAGAGCTTTTAAGAGCAATTTTCGCTTGGGGGTTATTATCCCTTCAAAATGAGAAAGGAAGGGAGAGGGGAATCATGGAAATCGAACGCATTAATGATGATACAGTGAAATTTTATATTTCCTATATAGATATTGAGGAAAGAGGCTTCGATCGCGAAGAAATTTGGTACAGTCGCGAGAGAAGTGAGGAGCTTTTTTGGGAAATGATGGATGAAGTGCATCAAGAAGAAGAATTCATGATTGAAGGCCCTTTATGGATTCAAGTTCAAGCCCTTGAAAAAGGCTTGGAAGTTTTGGTCACAAAAGCCCAGCTTGCCAAAGATGGTCAGAAACTCGAGCTGCCTCTTTCAGATGATAAGTTAAAGGATTTTAATGTATCAGATAAGATGGATACGCTTCTTGATCAACATTTCCATGGTAAGGATGAAGAAAGCGGTATGACATTCGAAGATGGTATGATTGAATTCATCACGACGTTCGATGATTTTGAGGATGTCATTTCATTAAGTAAGCGTCATGGATTGGATGACTGGACGACAAAACTTTATGTTTATCAAAATAAATATTATCTTTATATCGAATTTTCCGAGGCGGAGATTGATGAGGAAGAAATCGATAATGTACTAAGTCTTTTATTGGAATATAGTCAGGAGTCACCAATAACGGTGCACATGCTTGAAGAGTACGGGAAAATAGTTATCGAAAATGATGTATTCACAACGGTCGATAAATATTTCGCATAGACTGTTGAGGCCGATTTCTACTGAAATCGGCCTTTTCGTCCTAGAATAAATTTTTTACCTTAGGCAGGGAGGTTTTTTACATGTGCCTGTGTTTGTTAATTGGAGGTAGTCTAGGTGAAGAATATAGTTGGCATCGGTCTGCTTATTCTCTTGTTGGTCGGAACTTGGTATTTTCTAACAAATGACGTCAGTGGCGGGCTGATTTTTTATTCTAGCCTTATATTGACCCTTTTGTTGGTGATAATTGGTTTTATCATTTTCCTGGAAAATCGGGATCCTATACAGACCATTACATGGCTTGTTATTTTTGGCGCTTTCCCATTCATCGGTTTCTTATTTTACTTTTTGTTTGGCCGTAATTTTCGGAAAGAAAGGATATTTCGCAAGAAGTACTTTTTGGATAAGCAAAGATTCGTGAAATTAAGCGGCGAAGCGGAATATAATGATCGAATTAAGGAAATGGGCGAGAACTCTCAGCAATTATTCACTCTTGCAAATAGGCTAGGGAATAGCCCTATTTCATTTACGACCGAAACCCGGATTTTAAGGAATGGTAAGGAGACATTTTCCAATATCATCGAAGAATTAAAAAAAGCCAGACATCATATTCATTTAGAATATTATATTGTTAGGGATGACCGCATTGGCGGTGTGCTAAAGGATGTCTTGATACAAAAAGTAAGAGAAGGGGTAAAAGTCCGTTTTCTCTATGATGCGGTTGGTTCATGGAAGTTAGCTCGCTCTTATATCGATGAACTGAAGAATGCAGGAGTCGAAATGGTTGCCTTTGGTCCGTTGCATCTCCCTTTATTAAATAATAAATTCAACTTTCGTAATCACCGTAAAATAATTGTGATAGATGGCTCTGTCGGTTTCATCGGTGGCCTCAATATTGGAGATGAATATTTGGGTCATGATCCGAAATTCGGTTCTTGGCGTGATACGCATCTTATCGTGAAAGGGGAAGCGGTCAGGACTTTACAGATCATATTTCTGCAGGATTGGTATTATAGCACCAATAATAGCTTTTTAACGGATGAATATCTCTTGACTGGCGTGCCGGTCCATCATGATCATGGCGGAGTTCAATTGATTGGCGGCGGGCCTGATAGTGAGTGGACGATCATTAAGAGCATTTTTTTTAAGATGATCACTTCTGCAGAAAAGTCCGTCTGGATTGCCTCACCCTATTTCGTTCCTGACGACGATATCTTTCAAGCATTGAAGGTAGCTGCTTTAAGTGGTTTGGATGTCAGGCTGCTGGTCCCAAAGAACCCCGATAAGCATATAGTGTTTCATGCTTCGAGAACCTATTTTCCCGAATTGCTTGCTTCGGGAGTTCGTATATTCCAATATAATGAGGGCTTCATGCATAGTAAAATCATCATCGTTGATGACCAACTGGCTTCAATTGGGACAACCAATATGGATATGAGAAGCTTTCACTTGAATTTCGAAGTCAATGCCTTTCTCTACCGGACGGAAAGTACACAACAGCTTGTGAATGATTTTTTGGAAGATATAAAGGTATCCCAAGAGGTGGAAATTGTTGCATTTTCCAAACGGAATTTCGGGTTGAAAGTATTGGAATCCACTTGCCGATTGCTTTCACCCCTTCTATAGAAATTAACTTTCCTTTATGCCGATCTGGCATTTTTTTTTATTAAAAGGAAGGGATCCTTAGCGATGCAAGCGAATGTAGTGGATGAGGAGGAGATGTATGCTAACTGCGATAAAGAAAGATGGGACTTGGATGACCCTTCCTGAAAGGATACCGGCAAACGTGCTTGCTGAATGGAGAAAGTCAGCAAATTATTACTGTCCGTGCTGCAAGATGGAAATGTCCATCAAAGCAGGAAACGTCAGGATCCCGCATTTCGCCCATAAAAATAATTCTTCATGCCGTGCTTCTTCAGAACCGGAATCCGCCTATCACTTAATGGGAAAAAGAAAATTGTTTCAGTGGTTTTTATCAAACGGCTATCAAGTGGATTTAGAAGCCTACTTTCCCGAAATTAAGAAAAGGGCTGATATCTTAGCTACGATAGGGGGGAATCGCTATGCAATAGAATTTCAATGCTCCGTAATCCCGGAGGTTGAATTCATTGAACGGACTAGAGCCTATCAAAGCGTAGGCATCAAGCCAATCTGGATCCTCGCTGCAAAACGCTTAAAAAGGAAAAGCATGTATGAATTCAGTTTATCCCGCTTCCAATGGCTCTTTGTCAGCGGCAGCTGGCACCATCCGTTTCTTTGGATGTATTGCCCGGAAACTAATCATTTATCAGTATTGAAGAACCTCACTCCTTTCACCCCTAGAACCGTATTTGCCGAATTGACTTCAGCTTCCTTAACACTCCTTCCCCCTAGTCGGGCATTGCCCCAAAACAGCTTTCGTTTCCCTTTTCTGCCTGCTTGGAGATATAAACGAAAAGACTGGTCCCTCCATCGTGTGAAAACTGCACGTAGAACCGATCCTTTTTTCGAAGAACTGTATTTACATCATATTACACCTGCGACAATTCCCATTGAAGTGGGTGTTCCAGTCAGAGGGATGCTTTTGATCGAAACAGCCCCGATTGAATGGCAGGCATGGTTTTACATGGATGTGTTTCAAGAGAAAAAAATAGGGGAAAAGATTTTCATGGCGAATATTATCCACTTTTTTAAGAAGCGTTCAAGAAAAGGGGAAATAAAGTTCAGGCCGTTGCCATTGCTTCATGAAAAACCACCCTTGGAGTACCCTGTAGGTCAATACATTAAGTTATTGGAGCACATGGGTTACATATCAAAGTTGGAAGAGGGGGTTTTTAAAGTTGAGAAAGAATTTTCCCTTCCCTTCACCAGTGATCAAGTTCAAATGATGGAAAAATTTTTCTATGATAAGCATAAGTTGATGATGGAAAAGGGGAATATCCAGTATAATCAGGGATAACATCCCTATTTATCTTGAATTCAGATGAAATGGCAGGATTATTTTTGTTAATGGAGAAATAGTAATAAGAACGAGATTTAAAAACTTTTAGAAAGCATGAATGCCGTATGGATCATTGCAGCGTTCAATCCGGTTTAATGAGTTAGCTGATTGGCGAGTTTTCTATAGAATGGAGAGGAATTTTTATGACACAGGAAACAAAAGTGAATGCATTACCCTCAAGAAGTGAAATAGCTGCAGAGGATACTTGGAGACTGGAAGATATCTTCGCCACCGAAGAAGATTGGGAAGCTGCCTTCAAAGTAGTGAAGGAAGACCTCAAGAAAGCGGAGGCACATAAAGGGACGTTGGGCGAAAGCGCAGAAAAATTATTTGCAGCCCTTCAACTCCAAGATGAAGTATTCGAGAAGCTAGGGAAAGTTTATTCTTATTCACATATGCGCAATGACCAAGATACAACCAATCCTTTTTACCAAGGGATGGAGGATCGGGCCAAAGCTTTATATGCCCAGGCAGCAGCTGCGTTTTCATATATGGTTCCTGAGTTATTGAGTATTGACGAAAGCAAAGTGGAAGGGTTTTTGGAAGAAAAAGAAGAATTGAAATTATATAAACATTCTTTAGAGGAAATTAATCTTCAGAGACCCCATATCTTATCTGCCGAGCAGGAAGAATTATTGGCACAAGCATCAGAAGTACTCGATTCATCAGGCAATACTTTCGGTATGCTTAACAATGCTGATTTGAAATTCCCGACCATCAAGGATGAAGAGGGAAATGAAGTGGAAATAACGCACGGAAGGTATATCCGTTTTCTTGAGAGCGATGATCGACGTGTACGTGAGGAGGCATTTAAAGGGGTATACAGCAAGTATGGTGAGTTCCGTAATACGTTTGCTTCAACCCTGTCAGGAGAGGTGAAAAACCATAATTTCAATGCCACAGTACGAAAATATGATTCAGCACGCCAAGCGGCATTAAGTAGCAATAACATTCCGGAGACCGTATATGATAATCTTGTTAAAACGGTCAATGACAACTTGCCTTTACTGCACCGTTATCTTGATTTGCGTAAAAAAGTACTCGAATTAGATG
Organism: Peribacillus sp. NJ11; assembly: GCF_030348405.1. Lineage (NCBI taxonomy): Bacteria > Bacillati > Bacillota > Bacilli > Caryophanales > Bacillaceae > Peribacillus > Peribacillus sp. NJ11. The sequence goes on along the minus strand of NZ_JAUCFO010000001.1, from coordinate 5,307,433 downwards.
AACTTCATATGTATGATCTATTCACTCCTCTTGTAAAAGAAGTGAAGATGGAAGTGACATATGAGGAGGCCAAAGATTATGTCCTAAAGGGTCTTGCTCCGCTTGGTGAGGACTATTTGAATGTTTTGAAAGAGGGATTTGAAAACCGTTGGGTCGATGTACATGAAAACGTAGGGAAACGAAGCGGTGCCTATTCTTCTGGTACATACGGGACGAATCCATATATTTTAATGAACTGGCAAAATAACGTAAATAACCTATTCACGCTCGTTCATGAGTTTGGGCATTCGGTCCATAGCTACTATACGCGTAAATACCAGCCATACCCATACGGGAATTATTCGATATTTGTAGCGGAAGTTGCATCGACTTGTAATGAAAACCTGTTGAATGATTATTTACTGAATACAATCGAAGAAGAAAAGAAACGCATTTATTTATTGAATCACTATCTAGAAGGTTTCCGTGGAACATTGTTCCGCCAAACGATGTTTGCAGAGTTTGAACATACCATTCATCTTAAAGCTCAAAATGGGGAAGCATTGACAGCGGATATGCTCACTAAGGAATATTATGAGCTGAACAAGAAATACTTTGGCGAGAATGTGAGCATTGATGAAGAAATCGGTTTGGAATGGGCACGTATTCCACATTTCTATTATAATTACTATGTTTATCAATATGCGACCGGAATCAGTGCAGCAACAGCTTTAAGCAAGCAAATCCTTGAAGAAGGAGAGCCTGCTGTCAAAAGGTATCTGGAGTTCTTGAAATCTGGAAGTTCTGATTATCCGATTGAAGTACTCAAAAAGGCTGGCGTCGATATGACAAAAGCCGAGCCTGTACAAGAAGCCATGAATGTATTCGAAGAAAAATTAAATGAGTTGGAAGAGCTTTTGAATAAATAGGATGTGAAAGGGACCCGAATGGCTTCGGGTTCCTTTTCATCTAATATGGATATCCGTCATAATCCTTTAAAACGGTTTCTCTGATTTAAGCTGTGAAGAATAATGAAGAAAACAAAAAATAAAATAGGGGAGGTAAAATACAGAGGAATGAGGTTCATGATACCGAGTAGCTGGACGAATAGCGACCCTATCAAGAGTATAAGTAGAATAAAGCCTTTCAATTTGGCCACCTCCAACCTGGCAGCAGGATAAAAGATCATCTGCTTTTTTATTAGATTTTATGTTTGAAAATAAGCAGTATTCTAAGAATATGACAATAATGTGAAATTGCGCACAAGTTCTTGCAATTAATGTGTATAATCTGCTATAGTACAGATATAGAAGTTATCACATCCCAAACATATACCCCTTTGTTTGCTCGTCGTGAAATTTCTCCCATCCCCTTTTTCGTATAAATAGATGAAAACCCCAGCAAATTTAGCGATTTGCCGGGGTTTTTCATTTGCTGATAAATTAAACGGGTTGAATTGATGCCGGTTATAACAAAAGTAGCAAGTTTAGATAATGAAAAATAAAGATATAATCAGTGTTGTGATATTTTTCACAATTAAATTCATACTATTTCTATATCATATATCAAAAGCACTTATACCGTTAAAGTAAAATGAGGCTCTTATTTTGCTAGATACCAGAAGGGGTTATCATAATTGGAAAATATATATTGTGAACAAATTGTGAAAAGTTGCACATATAGTTGAAACATAAATGTGTAATCTGTTATATTATTTATTGTGAAGTGAATCACAAACAAACTTATACCCCTTTGTTTGATCGTGAAAAAATTTCTCCCATCCCCTTATTTCTTATAAAAAAACCATGCAATCGTTGATTTGCATGGTTTTTCCCTTTTTAAACAACAAAGAAGCAGTCAAATTCATGACTGCTTCTTTGTATATCTCCAAAACGTCCCATATTTAGCCGGAATTTTCTCTGCCAACTGTTTTAAAACAAGTTTCTTCATTTCCAACTCGACGTTATTCTTGTTCATATTATAAACCGTTTCGATTTCCTTTGTGGCCACTAGTTTGAAACAGCTTAAAAACTCTTCAAGGGAGGGTGGTTTGGCAGGGGCGGGAAGGCCATTCAGCATATCTTCTAAAATTTGAACATATACCTCGTAAGAATAGACACCCGAAACTTTTATTCCCTCTTCTTCAATATTTTGATTGAAAAAGACAAGGGAAGGGATTTCAGTCACTTCCATTTCGCTGGTGATTTTCATGTCACATTGAAAACCCTTGGCTGCACTGGAAGAATTGATGTCATAAAGGAATTCCTCCACATCCAATCCAACCGTCTTGGCACACTCGGTCAAGACTTCAATATTGGATATATCCCTTTTTCCTATGAATACATATTCTTGAAGCTGCCTTAAAAAGCGAATGGCCAATTTACGGCCCTGCAATTCCGCTGCTTTTATTGCGATGGAAGCTGTATATGGAGAAGAGATCGGGTTTTCAGACCAAAGACTTCCGTCACAGGACATTCCCGAGCGGCTGGCTGTCTTTTCCCAAACTTGAGCAAGGTTTTCATAATTTTTATTTTTCCCCATATTAAGAGAATCGATTTTACCGCTTAAAACATGGCGTAAACTGAATAATTGACCATATTCTATCTGTAATTTCCTAATAATCGGTTCTAAGCCCCAGCATTCGGGACAAAGCGGATCAACAAAAACATAAATTTCAATTGGCTTTTTTCCTATATCATAGCAATGCTGTGTCTTGATCCAATCGGAAATATTGAAAACTGGTTTATGTGCGCTCAACTGTCTTCTCCTTTCCCGTCAGTTCCGGATGTATTGATCATATGCTGTGCCGTTAAATAAAGGCGGTGATAGAAAAATTCCCTAATTTCACCCTCAAGGCCCACTTCGTCCATAGCTTGATACATGCATGAGAGCCATGCTTTCGCACGATCTGGTGTAATTTCAAAAGGTATATGTCGAGCCCGCAACATAGGATGGCCATGCTCTTCCGTATATAAAGAGGGACCACCTAAATATTGAGTCATAAATTGTTTTTGCTTACGGACCGTTTCAGTTAAATCGTCAGGGAAAATCGGCTGCAGATCCGGGTGTTGACTAACGTTGGAGTAAAACACATCAATTAACCTGTGTAATTGCCCTTCTCCAATTAATTCATATGGTGTAGGGTTCCCTTGCATCATGTTGATTACTCCTTTTAAAGAAAGATGTTTGATATTTATTCATATTTTATCAATGACGTCCTGATATAACAAATATATAGCTTGAAGAAAATTTTACATCTGTAGTATGACACAGGGGAATGTACGGGATAGACCGCTTTTTAGGTAGCTTTAACATTTTGTCCAGCGGTTTCCGAAATATGTAGACATGAAAAAACTGACCCGCCAATAATATCAGGGTCAGCTTTCATTAGCTTGAAAATGTGCCATACACTTTTTGAACATAATTCCGGGTTTCTCTAAAGGGCGGAATGCCGTTATATTTATCCACGTTTCCTGGTCCTGCATTATAAGCAGCAAGTGCAACCTTGATGTCCCCATCATAACGGGCCATCATTTGGCTTAAATATTTACTCCCGCCTATGATGTTTTGTTCCGGATCGCTGGGATCATCAACTCCAAGGCTCCTTGCAGTTGCCGGCATTAACTGCATGAGGCCAGTTGCACCAGCATAACTGGTGGCTTCGGGGTTAAAGTTAGATTCTTGTTTAATGACCGACTTTATCAGTTTTTCCGGGAGATTATATAAACTGGCCGCCTGGCTGATGATTTGATCGTAGTTTGTGCCGGTTTCGCTGGACTCATTGTTAGTATATGCAGCGGCTATCGGGTTCGATTTCAGGCTGCCGGATTGAAGAAAGGACTTCGTTTCCGTTTGCACATTGGTTAATAAGGAACCCAATGTCTGCGAAGTGTCTTCAAGAGCATCACCCGAAACCAGTTCCGACAGCATGTGCTGGAAAATGGATCGAGATGAATCATTATTTGTGATGTTGCCATTTGTGAATTGCTGGATTGCCTGCAATTCCATAAAAGTTTTGAAATCTTGGACTTTCAAACTCTCCACCTCCGATTATGGTTCAAACAGGATTATTCCTGGAATTTGGCGCGATAAAACCTCTTAACTTTATTTTCGGTTTCCCTTTCGGGAATTTGAAGGGTTTCAAGGAGGGTCAGGAAATTTTTTTTTCCCGCTTTTGCATCCGTCACTTCATATTCAAGTTCAAAGTCTTCCTGATTCACATACGAACTATGATCTAAAACAAGTAAACCATCTTTGTAAGGAAATTCAACACGGTCCGTCTTTAGTGTCCCAAAACAGGTAAAGTCTTTTGGGTTAATTCCGCATTCAAGAATAAGATGTTGGATCTCGCCTTCAGGGAAAGTGTTATGATTCAGAAATGCATAAGCGGTCTCTTCAGAGATATCTTGATTCGTTTCCAATAATCCTTCTGTAGCAGGCTGTTTTAAAGTCAGCTCGTATCGACCGTGTTTCTCCCGGATCCTTAGTGCAGAGCCCTGATTTTTCAAATGGAATTCTAATGTATCGAAGTAATGATTTTTCTGTGATTTAAAGTTCGATGCAACGATATGAAAATAATCGATCAGTTGACGAAATTCCTTTTCGCTTAAGAGATTCTTAAATTCTATTTCAATATGCTGGTTCATGTTTTCCTTCCTTCCTGGCTGATTCTTAGGTTAATCATATAAGAACAATTCCAGCTGTCAAATTGAATGCAATAATTTTTTGGTATTGTACTTGAATATTTAGGAATCAATTGCAGGATATGATAAAATATAAACGGTGAACTCAAGAAATGGATTACCGTATATAGAGAAATTAATACATACTTTTTGTTTTAGAGAAAGATTGAATAGGATCCAGCGGTGAATTGCAGTAAGGCATGGTACTGCTGGATATAGGAGAGCGTTCTGCCCATACCAGAGTTGAACAGACGCTTTTTAGATAGATATAGGTGGTGTGGCAATGGAGAGTTGGGACGATTTCTTGGCGCCTTATACTCAGGCTGTCGAAGAATTAAAGGTTAAGCTTAAGGGATTAAGGAAACAGTTTGAGAGAGAGAATATTCACTCGCCGATCGAATTTGTAACAGGCAGGGTAAAGCCGATTGTCAGCATTTTGGATAAAGCGAGCCAGAAGGATATTCCCATTGATAAATTGGGAACCGAAATTCAGGATATTGCAGGACTTCGCATGATGTGCCAGTTCGTGGATGATATCGAACAGGTAGTTGAACTTTTACGGGGTCGCAATGACTTCGAGATAGTCGAAGAGAGGAATTATATTTCCCATAAAAAAGCAAGCGGCTACCGTTCTTATCATGTTGTCATCCGCTACCCGGTCCAGACGATCCATGGCGAAAAAAATATACTTGCCGAAATTCAAATCAGGACACTTGCGATGAATTTTTGGGCGACGATTGAACATTCTTTAAATTATAAATATAAAGGCATTTTCCCGGAAGATATTCAACTGCGGTTGAAACGCGCAGCGGAAGCGGCCTTCCTGCTTGATGCAGAGATGTCGCAAATCCGGACGGAAATCCAGGAAGCACAGCGTCTTTTTTCCCGGAAGAAAGATTCTTAAACTGATAAATGGGTGAACAGGAAGAAATCTAAATTGTAAGGTGGGATTATATGAAATTTGCGATTACGTCAAAAGGAGATGCGAAATCGAATACTTTAATGCAAAGGATGCGAACGTATCTTCAGGACTTTCATTTGGAATATGACGAAGATCAGCCGGATATTGTCATTTCTGTCGGTGGTGATGGCACCTTATTATACGCTTTTCACCGTTATAAGAATCGATTGGACAAAACCGCCTTTGTTGGAGTACATACAGGACATCTTGGTTTTTATGCGGATTGGACCCCTGATGAAATTGAAAAATTGGTAATAGCGTTAGCAAAAACCCCATTTCAAATTGTGGAATATCCACTGCTCGAAACAATCGTCCGTTATCAGCATGGTGGACGGGAAACAAGATTTTTGGCTTTGAATGAATCGACAGTCAAAAGTGTTGAAGGTACGCTCGTCATGGATGTTGAAATACGCGGACAGCATTTCGAGACATTCCGTGGAGATGGTTTATGCATTGCGACACCATCCGGAAGCACGGCTTATAATAAGGCGCTTGGTGGTGCCATCGTCCATCCATCAATCGATGCCATCCAGATTACCGAATTGGCATCCATTAACAACCGGGTATTTAGGACGGTCGGATCGCCTCTTCTGCTGCCGGCTCATCATACGTGCATGTTCAGGCCGGTCAATGCAGTCAATTTTCAAATTACGATTGACCATTTGACCCTGCTTCAGGAAGATGTAAAGTCGATACAGTGCCGAGTGGCAGATGAAAAGATTCGTTTTGCCAGATTCCGCCCTTTTCCTTTCTGGAAAAGAGTGCATGATTCATTTATTGCTAACTAAGGAGATATACTCACCTCATGTCAAATCAAAACTTTTCTTTGACCTGGTCGGTTTTTGAAGAGGATTCTGGCTCTTTATTGCGAGAGTTCCTCAGCAAATGCGATATTTCAAAACGAGCATTAACGGATATCAAGTTTAAAGGTGGCTTTATCCAGTTGAACGGCGTAGAAGTAACCGTAAGGGAACGAATTGAAACTGGGGACACCGTCACCGTCATATTTCCCCCGGAGCAGGGAAGTGAAGGCCTTTTGCCAGAACCCATCCCCTTGAATGTCAGGTATGAAGATGAGTTTGTATTGGTGGTGGCCAAGCCTCCTTCCATGAATACCATTCCCTCCCGGGAGCATCCCAACGGCAGTCTGGCCAATGGCTTGGCAGGTTATTATCGGAAGACGGGGATACAGGCAACGATCCATATTGTTACAAGGCTTGACCGCGACACATCGGGTCTGGTTTTAATTGCCAAGCATCGGCATATCCATCATCTTTTAAGTGAACAACAAAAATCAGGTCAGGTAAAACGGAGATACCAAGCCATAGCTGAAGGAACCGTTGACGGACCTGAAGGAGAGATAGTGGCGCCAATCGGACGAAAGTCGACCAGCATCATTGAACGGGAAGTCAGGGAGGATGGGCGGTATGCCCGTACCCTATTTAAGGTATTGGCACACACTGGGTCCCATACATTCCTTAACTTGGAACTCCAAACAGGACGGACACATCAAATCAGGGTACATATGGCGCATATAGGTCACCCGCTGGCTGGTGATGATTTATATGGAGGGAGCAGGAGCAGTATCCCTCGTCAAGCCCTTCATTGTTTTGAATTGAAATTTTTACATCCTTTCACAAAGAAGATGATGTTGTTTCAAGAAGAGTTACCTGAAGATATGACCCGATTGCTCGAGGGAAGTAAGGGCTGGGATTCCTGACGTATAACCGGCTCTCATTAAACTGAATTCAGGATTATGAAAAAAATCGATAGATGCCAAAAAAACTCACCAAGATGGCGAGTTTTTTTGGTTAATCAAAGGACGTCCTGAATTTTTCCGCTATATATGGCATGGTCGAAGGCACCTCTTGAAGATCCATTTCGGGATAACGCACTGCCGTTAGTTTTCCACCGAAGACGCAGCCTGTATCAATATTGTATGTATGATTGACTCGTCTAGCTTCAGGGACTGGCGTATGTCCATACACGATCCAGGCTTCCCCTTTATAGGATTGGGCCCAGTCCTTCCTGACAGGAGACCCATCTGGATGTTTGGAGCCGTTGATATCCCCGTAGAGGACAAAGGTTTTTACCTTACTGCTATATTGACCAATATAATCACTGCGAATTCCTGCATGGGCAATGATCAATCGCCCATCATCTATGAGATGATAGAGTGGGGAACGTTCATACAGATCCATGAATTTTTTTCGGATTTTCTTCTGCTCCCGATTGTTTAGGTTCTCATATTCAGCTACTGTAGTCTCTAAACCATGTGATATTTGAACTTTATTGCCTGAAAAATACCGATACAATTTATTGCAGTGGTTACCTGGGGCATACCTAGCAATATTTTGGTTAATGACTAATTCATGGACAACCTCGATTACTTGAAGGGAATCTGGGCCGCGATCGGTTAAATCCCCTACAAAGCCGAGAATCCTTCCAGAGGGATGTACAGGAAACCCAGTCTCCCACGTATAGCCCATTTTTTCCGTCAGCTGCCTGAATTCGGCGAAACATCCATGAATGTCCCCTATGATATCGATGTTCATTTGACACACCCTTTGTTTGTTTTGTCTATGTTTATGGTATTAGTATAGTATTATTTAAAAAAATAAAATATAAACGAGGAAATGAAAAAATATATTTTAGGAGGTGTATGGTTATGGAGGAGATGAAGGACCAGGAGCGGGAGAGTAGTCAAATGAATAACGAGCTTTTGCTTGAAGCGCTTAAAACGGAAAATCTAGATCAGTTCCGTACGGAGTTCCTTGAAATGCATCCGTATGATCAGGCTCAATTTTACACAAGCTTGTCAGATGAATTCAGATCCGTCGTTTACACATATTTGTCACCGGAAGAAATGGCGGACCTTTTTGAAAATATAGAAATAGATGAAGAGAATTACGAAAGCCTATTGGCTGAAATGAATCCTTCTTATGCTGCCGATATGCTTTCCCATATGTATGCGGATGATGCGGCAGACGTCCTGAATGAAATCAATGATGAGCAGGCCGTCAGCTATTTGACCATCATGGATGATGAAGCGGCAAGTGAAATCCAGGAGCTTCTGAACTATGAGGAATCTACGGCAGGAAGTATCATGACGACAGAGTTCATTGCCATTGAAGCAAACGAAACGGCTCGATCAGCCATGCAGATCTTAAAAAGGGAAGCTCCGGAAGCGGAAACGATATATTATGTGTTCGTTACCGATCAGGATAAGAAGCTGCTTGGTGTTTTATCGCTCAGGACATTGATCATAGCTGATGAAGATGCTTTAATTGGTGATTTAATGGATGACAGGGTAGTTTCCGTACCTGTATCTGAAGACCAGGAAGAGGTGGCACGAAAAATAAGGGACTATAACTTCCTTGCCGTGCCGGTCGTCGATTTCCAAAACCATTTGTTAGGGATTATTACGGTTGATGATATCATTGATGTCATGGATGAAGAGGCATCCGATGATTATTCTAAATTGGCAGGTATATCTGATCTTGATCATGTTGATAAAAGTCCCTATTCTGCTGCGAAGAAACGGTTGCCTTGGTTGATCATTCTTTTGTTTTTAGGATTATTGACCGCTAGCCTGATTGGTCGTTTTGAGGAGACACTTAGTCAAAAAGCGATTCTGGCTGTATTCATACCATTGATTGGCGGCATGGCTGGCAATACAGGAACACAAGCATTGGCAGTGGCGGTACGGGGAATTGCAACAGGGGAATTGGAGCAGGAAAGCAAGTGGAAGCTGGTCATGCGTGAGGCGGGGACGGGTCTCATCACTGGCCTGACATGTGGAATAGCCAGCATTTTAATCGTTTATATTTGGCAAGACGATCTAATGCTGGGTTTATTGGTCGGCATATCGATTTTCATAACATTAGTAGTTGCCACACTCGCTGGATCGCTTGTACCGCTTTTCATGCATAAAATGAAAATCGACCCAGCTGTAGCTTCCGGACCATTCATTACAACCATCAATGACATTATCAGCATTTTGATTTATTTCGGATTGGCTACATTATTCATGGGTTATTTACTATAAGCTAAAGAAGGCCTTCTTGGAGAAGCTATATTCCAAGGGGACTTCAGAAAACGTTGTTTTTATCAGAGGAAATTTGATATACTGTCATTAGTAGCAGGTACTAATAACTTGTATTAAAAATAGGAGGTCACATACGATGACTTTTTCATTAGAGGGAAAAACGTTTGTCATAATGGGTGTAGCGAATAAAAGAAGTATTGCATGGGGAGTTGCCCGTTCCTTACATAAAGCAGGTGCAAAGCTGATTTTCACTTACGGAAAAGACCGTACAGAAAAAAGCGTTAGGGAATTATCTTCTACATTGGAAGGGGAGCCTTCCACGATTTTACAATGTGATGTAACGAAGGACGAAAGCATTGAAAAATGTTTTGCGGCGATCAAGGAAGAAACAGGTATCATTCATGGCGTGGCACACAGTATCGCATTTGCTAATAAGGAAGAGTTGGACGGTGAGTTCGTCAACACGAGCCGTGAAGGGTTTTTGCTAGCCCATAATATCAGTTCATTCTCTTTAACGGCTGTCGCTAAAGCGGCGAAAGAAATCATGCCGGAAGGTGGAAGCATTGTCACGATGACGTATCTTGGCGGTGAACGGGTCATGCCAAATTATAATGTAATGGGAGTGGCTAAGGCCTCACTTGAAGCCAATGTGCGTTACCTGTCAAGTGATCTTGGCAAAGATAACATTCGGGTGAATGCCATTTCAGCCGGACCAATCCGTACCTTATCCGCTAAAGGTGTTCGTGACTTCAATACAATTTTAAAGAAGATTGAGGAAGAAGCACCGCTCCGTCGTACAACGACTCCTGAAGAAGTAGGGGATACGGCAGTATTTTTATTAAGTGACATGTCTCGCGGAATTACCGGGGAAAATATCCATGTGGATTCTGGTTACCATATAATTGGATGACAGTAAAAGAAGGGGGGCCGATATCGGTCCCCTTTTTTATTGATTTTCCACTCTGACGGTATCTTGAATTGCTACATCCTCAATTGAAATCTTTTCACCTTTTTCTTCTTCAAATGTTTTAGTTTTCTTCACTAATCCCCAACATACCCAAGATTGGTTGATGTCCTTTTTTTAGGGAGTGGCACCATCTCCAGCATAATGAAGGGTGAATTTCATATAAATGATACATAGAGCTGATATTCATTGTTTGGGAGAATCGGCATAAACCTGCTTTTAACCCTATTCGTGAAAAAGAAGGAGGGGCATCATGGACATGAAGAAAGTTGATCTACCTTGTGCTGTTGGAAAACAAACGATACACAAAACGCTGAAGAGACATATTAATTTGAATGAAAAAATTATCAGCACTTCATATACTGCCGAGGAATTGGTGGAGCTATTGTCCCGACTTCCAGCCTTTGCACCTAAGCCTGTTTGTAAGTTCATCATCAATGACCGTACACTGTTCGGGAAATTGGAACAAAAGAAAGAATCCAGTTTGTTCATAAGGCATAAATTCGGGAAAAAAGTTGTCCAATATCATATGGAACAGCTGCAGTCTGTTGATATTCTGAAATATTAAGGGGGATTTTCATGTCAGAGAATAATGTCGATAAGGAATCCAAACCACTTTTATATGTCGATCAGGCAAAAATATCTGATCAGCGAGGGAATATGCAAAGTGATTTTCGAACAAAAAAAGATACACCTCAAGACAGCGTTGAGCCGGAACTTCAGGAAGCCGAGCATAAAGAAGAGAAAATCGAAAAAGTCAAACGCGAATTTGGTGTTTATGATGTCATGAAGGAAATTGAAACAGAGATTACGGGTATAAGGAAAATTACCGAACAATATGTCCCTGAGCAAATTCCGGTTGAAAAATCGGAACAGCCTGAACAAGCAGAACAGGAATTCGAAAAGCCAGTTAAGAGAAAAAGGAAAAAGGTTGAAAAAAAAGAATCTACTCGCGACATCATTTCCCGACTCTCCAATCAACAAGGTTTTCCAAAGCCATTATGTGAGGCTGTTATTAACGGAGAAACGCTTCAGTTTCATGTGTTGGGAATGAAGGGGGAATCAGTGAAGATTAAAAGAGGGAACCATATTCGTTTCGTGGGTCTGCCGGATATTATCGATGCTAAAATAATTGAAGAATCCAAATGAAGGGAGCCATATTGAATGTTTCCCCCACCAAATGAGTTCACCTTATTTCTAATATTAGGCTTGGCATCTTTCAGGCTGACACGCTTGATCGTGTTCGATAAAATCATGGAGCCGCTGCGCCGACCCTTTTTTAAAGAGATAGAGGAAAAGAATGAAGAAGGGGATGTTGAAATATTTTTACTGCCGAAAGAAAAGGGCCTGGTTGGCTGGCTTGGTCAATTGCTAAGCTGTTTTTGGTGCGTGGGTGTATGGATCAGCCTTTTTCTGGTTTTTCTTTATATCCAACATTGGTTTATAGGCGACGTACTGATATTAATCCTTGCCGTAGCAGCAATAGGAGCGATCATCGAGGTCATAATCAGCAAAATTATGGGCATTTGATTGGAAACAACTTGTCTCTTCATTCATATAGTATGGTATAGATCTTAAAGGAGGAGTCATAAATTGAATCAGAAACCGAATCCATGGACTTATGCCAAACCGATGAAAAAAGATCAGCCGGTCAAAATCAAGAAAGACTGTGGCTGTAATAATAACAATAACAATAAAAATAAAGGATATTGAGTAAAAAAACCTTTCCATTTTGGAAAGGTTTTTTATTTCCTAATCCTACCATTCATAAAAATACAGTTAAACAAGAAAATAACAATAGAACGATAAATTAGGATGTGATTCTATGTTCAGACAAGGAAGGTATTTTAAGGGCAGTTGGCTGGTTTTTATAGTTGTTTTGTGTGTTCTTACTGCCTGCAGCAATCAGAATGATGGAAAAACGGAGCATTTAGCAATGATTAAACGTACGAATCCTGAACCGATGGATATCATTAATGGAATGGATGAGAAAGATGAAAAGGGACTGATCTCAAAGGTCAAGGAAACAGTTGCTAATGAAGACACCATCTATGACGTGATCGTCGTGAAAAACGGAAAAAAGATTATCGTCGCTTATAAAGTGAAGCACTTACAACGTTTTCATATGAAAAAGATTGAAAAGACTGTGACTGAAAATTTGGAAGAAAAGTTTCCCAAGAATGATTTTATCGTATCGAGTGATTATAAAATCTTTTTGGAATCTTTAAGATTGAACGAATTACTCAAGAAAAAAGATGTTCCAGAGAAAAAGGCAAGAGAGAAGTTCAAGGAAATTGAAGGACTTCAAAAAGAATTGATTTAGAAAGAGAGGATCAGCACTATGAGCAACAAGGAGAAAATCACCCCCCTGCAGGATGCATATAAGGAGCTCCAAGGGAAGCATGAAATTAAAAGACCAATTGTGAAGAATTGTTTGAAAGCTTTTTTAGTAGGCGGGATTTTCTGCATAGTGGGTCAAGCCATTTCTTATTTCTATATTTATTTTTTCAACTTTACAGAACAGACAGCCGGAGGTCCGACAACTGCTACCATGGTGTTTCTGGCCCTTTTGATGACCGGCTTCGGGTTTTACGACCGCATTGGCCAGTTTGGTGGGGCAGGGAGTGCAGTCCCTGTTACGGGATTCGGTAACGCAGTCATTTCGGCTGCTATCGAACATCGGACAGAAGGTTTTGTACTTGGTGTTGGAGCCAATATGTTTAAATTGGCCGGTTCGGTCATTTTATTTGGAGTATTTTCAGCCTTTGTCGTGGCGTTGATAAAAACGATTTATCAAATGTTTGGGGGCTAAGCGGTGTTAAAAGGAAAACAAACATGGATGTTCGCCAATAAACCGGTCATTTTGGAAACAGGGGTAACAGGCGGGCCGTTTGAGGCAAATGGAGAAATTGCGGGAGATTTCGATATTCTATATGACGATTTGTGGATGGAGCAGGATTCATATGAGAAGGCTCATCGCCATTTGATGGAGAAAGCGGTTGAGCTTGCATTGGAGAAAGGTAAGATCGACAAGGGGCAGGTACAATTTTTCTTGGCGGGTGATTTAATCAATCAGGTGACACCGACAAGTTTTGCAGCCAGAACCAATGGCATTCCATACTTCGGCTTGTTTGGAGCCTGTTCCACGTCAATGGAAGGGCTAGCTTTAGCTGCCTTCATCACCAATTATGGCGGGGCTAACTATGTGTTGACAGGCGCCTCGAGCCATAATGCAGCTGTTGAAAAGCAATTTCGCTATCCGACTGAATATGGAGGGCAAAAACCACCTACAGCTCAATGGACGATAACAGGAGCAGGGGTGGCGCTGGTTGCTCCTAATGGAAGTAAGCAAGGGGAATTTCCCCATATAGTTTCGGCCACTATCGGAAAGGTCATTGACATGGGATTGAAAGATCCTTTCAATATGGGGGGAGCGATGGCCCCGGCCGCCGTCGATACGATTCTTGCCCATTTCAAAGATACTGGTTTGAGCCCGGACGATTACGATTTCATCATTACTGGTGATTTAGGACAAATAGGCAGGGAGACAGCCATGGACTTATTAAAGCAAAAGGGCTGCAATATCAATCAGGAAAAATTTAAGGATTGCGGTTTGATGATTTTTAAAAAGGACCAGCCTGTTTTGGCTGGTGGGAGTGGTGCGGGATGTTCAGCAGTGGTTTTATATGGCCATATACTAAATGAAATGATTCAGGGTAAATATAAAAAAATCCTGCTTGTTGCAACAGGAGCATTATTGTCACCACTATCCGTCCAGCAAAAAGATTCGATTCCGTGCATTGCCCATGCGGTAGCCATTGAGTATGGGATGAATTCATGAAAAAGGAGAGATTTGGATGTTACCAATGTTTTTTTGGGCCTTTGTCATCGGTGGCTTGATCTGTGTAGTCGGCCAGCTTCTTTTCGATGTTGCTAAGCTGACACCAGCACATACGTTAAGTTTGTTCGTTGTAATAGGAGCTGTTCTTGGTGGGTTTGATTTATATGAACCACTAGTTGACTTTGCCGGTGCAGGAGCAACCATACCAATCGTTTCCTTTGGTAACTCGCTAGTGAACGGGGCAATGATGGAATCGGAAAAACATGGTCTCGTGGGCGTACTGACAGGAATGTTTGAAATTACGAGTTCCGGTATCTCTTCAGCGATCATTTTTGGATTTATCGGAGCTTTAGTATTCAGACCAAAAGGATAAAATAAGCGGAAATAGGCTGCCTGGACTAGGACATGGCCTATACATATTTGTCCAGACCTACATATGTTATCAGTAAGCTTTAGCGAGAGCGAGGTGATTTAGTATGTTTGGTTATGGTGGCTACGGTGGCTACGGTTGTTGTGACGGCAGCGGTTATGGATACGGAGGCGGTTGTGGCGGAGTCGGTTCCACTTTCGCGATAATCGTTGTATTGTTTATCCTATTAATCATTGTAGGGGCTTCTTTCTGCTAAGGTAAAAGGAATAGGCAGAAGAAGCCTATTCCTTTTATTTTTATTTGCATGGGCCTAGCACCAATTTTCTGATATTGCCATAAGATAGGTACAGAAAAGGGAGGGGCTTAGGTATGGATAATAACTTTTTTAAAAACATAGAAGGTAAAACGGGCGTAAATATGAAAGATGTATTAGAATTGGCAAACTCTCTACAAGGAGCCAATTTTAAAGATGAAAAAACTGTTAGAAACGTCATTAAGCGCGTTTCAAAAATAGCGAATAAACCGGTCAATAAAGAAACGGAAGATAAAATCGTACATTCCATCGTAGCTGAAGGGAATAAACTGGATTTCGGAACCATTTCCAATATGATAAATAAAAAGTGACAAAAAGGCCTGCTATCGTGCAGGCCTTTTATAGTTTATTCATCCTTTCCAAGGAGAGATAAACTCTTGGTCAAAGCTTCAAGAAACGTGATGGATGGGCGGTCCGTCCGCGTCTAGTTTGCAGGATGGAAAGGTAAAGGTCCTTTTTAGCTCTGGTTGCCGCTACATAGAGCAAGCGCCTTTCCTCTTCAAGAGGAGCCAGTTCCCCTTTTCGGTATGATTCAAGTGCGAAATCATGAGGAATGCTGCCATCGACTGCAGCAAGAACATAAACGGTTTGATATTCAAGCCCTTTTGAACGGTGTATGGTGGTAAGTTGAATCGCATCCTTAAAATGTTTCGATAGCTGTTTTATCTCTTGGACCATCGCAGTCATATGATCGACATGATCAAGGAAAGCGGCGACGGTATGAAAACGATTTGCTGCCACCTTTAGGTCGCGGATGTCATCGGAACCCTTTTCCAGGTTCGCATCATTTCCGCGTTTTTTTACATATTCCTGATATCCTAAATCTTTCTCGATAATTTCTAAAGCGACGAGTGGTGACATATTTTTTAAAGAGCGGATCTGCCCTGGTATCGTTTTTAATTTTCGTTCTTGAAAAGCATGTCCTGTCTTAACAAAAGCAAATGCATCGATAAAATCACAATCCTGCAGTATTGTCTGTGCTTTTAACTCCTGTAATATACTTTGTTTCAAGAATAAGGAGGAAAGGACATCCGATGCTGCCTTGCTATCATGGGGAAACAAACTCAAGCGCATAAAGGCAAGCATGCCGCGAATGACCCTGCGCTGATAAAACGAATCCGCATCTTTTTCAATGACAAATGGCAGGTTGGAAGCTGCGAGCCGTTCAAAAATGGCCCTGGACATCGTGTGTGTCCTGTACAAAACTGCAAATTCCCCAGGGTTTGCTCCCTTGGATATTTTTTCTTGGATATCGGATACGATCATCGTTGCTTCCAATTCCTCATCATAAGGATAAAATAATACAGGGGGATTTCCAGAATCATGCTGTGCCCGCATCTTTTTTTCCATCCGGTTCTGGTTACGCTTGATCAAGCGGTTCGCTGTAGCGACAATTTCATGGGAAGAGCGGTAATTCTCAGTCAGCTTTATAACCTGGGATCGAGGGAAATCATGATTGAAATTCAGAATATACTTCGGATCGCTTCCCCGGAATGAATAAATGGATTGATCATCATCTCCAACCGCACATACATTTTTTGATTCAGCAGAGAGTAGTTTTATCAATTCATATTGAACTTTATTGATATCCTGAAACTCATCAACCAAAAAATAGTTAAACCTTTGCTGATATTTCTTTAAAGAATCCGGGTGATTTTTTAAAAATACATAACAGCCCACAAGCATATCATCAAAATCATACTTCCCTGTTTGCTGTTTATATTCTTCATATCTTTTATATAAAAATAAACAGGATTTCTCCCACTCGTCCTTCGGCTGAATATCTTCTGGAAAGGCCAATGAGTTTTTCCAAAGCCCAATTTGTTGAAGGGCTTGATCATATGCAAATTCCTTATCATCAAGTTCCATTTCCCTGCCAGCCTGTTTCAATATCTTTTCTTTTTCCCATTCCCACTTCAAAAGGAAATCGCGCTGCCATTTGGATGGTTCGTGAAAAATCAGGATTTTATAAAAGATGCTATGAAAGGTCCCGCTAACTATTTGCGAAACAAGGGAAGGAGTCATATAGGGATAGCCTAGCAGACGCTGCTGCATTTCCTTTGCAGACTTCGCCGTAAAGGTCACAAGCATGATACTTTTTGGATCAATCTTTTTCACTGTGAGCATATAGGCAGTACGTACCGTTAATACTCGGGTTTTCCCACTGCCGGCTCCTGATAGGACCAGAATTGGTCCATCGATCGTAATTACCGCTTTGAGTTGCTCTGCATCGAGAACAACCCCGGATGAGGATAATTCCTGAAAGTATGGTTCCTCTGATTGTGCCAGTGCAGAAGGCTTAGCTGAATATTTCGGATTGCCAGCTATGGGCCGGCTTTTAAGGAGAGGTTCCGTAATGGTTTTTGTTTCCGTAATGGTTCGTGATGTTGGAATCCTAAATCCATTCTGTTCCATATATTCTAATGGCTTGTCCTCATTCATTGGTTCATTTGGCATTTCACAGGGTGCCTGCGATGGGTCACTATGATAAAAATAGGGTGTCTCATGAATTCCAATAAACAATTTCACTGGTTTATGACAAATGATACAAGAAAGCTGATCACGTTTTCCTTTTTCAAAGAGTGTCTGCAGCTCACCAGCTGAAACGGTATGTAAATGTACAATTTCATTGCCAGATTTTGCTTGATTCATATAAATGGATACCTCTAATCTATAAAAATATCGGCAATACTCATCATACCAGAAGATTAGGAAAAAAGAATGCGGAAATTGTGTTTAAATATCGTCCCGGACGGGTATTGAAATGACAATTTAACGTTTTAAATAACGGAGGGATTACTATGGGATACATAGCACCTGTCACACAATTTGATTACATTCAATATGCCAAACGGACGCTCGAAGCTGCAGAGAAACTAAGAATTGTTGAAGGAACGACACCCATTCAACCTATCCGTTTTGATCAGGTGTTGGAAGAGGAGAGGGGAAGCTTTGAAGGATTCGATCAAGTTAAAAATCATATTCGGGAAAGGACATATGGAGCAGGCACGTATAAAAAACAAATGGGAATTAGTGAAGAATTAACGGCTGAAATAACAGGAAAAGGTGGGTATTTCAACGAAATTATCTAATTCTGCAATGAAAACAAAAGAGGACACACGAAGTGTCCTTTTTGTGATGATTTCTTAGAGAATGTCAATTTCCACGATTAGAGCTAACAATAGTTGCAGTAATAGTTGGATGTTAAGAGCGATTTGTGCATCTGTTGTTGTAATGTCGATATCACGGCTGTTTTCAACAATTGTTTTTTGGCGCGTGATTTGTTTAATATTAGAAGATTGGATTAATTGTTGAGTGATCTTATCAGCATTATCAGCATCTGCAATGGAAATGCTTACGATGACTGCAATTGCTGCTTGTAGGGCTGCTTGTAGAGAAAGAGCCGCTTTAACATCCGTTGAAGTGATATTTACATTACAAGAATCTTTAATGTAAATAAGTTCTTCAGAAAGCTGAACTTGATTATTATCCTGTCTTGCATCTTGGTCAATCCGTGTGTCATCGTCGTTACAGAATCCTGACAGGGGATGTCTGGAAGCGGAATCTAGAGCCGACCATGATCTTTCAGAGTCTTCATGTGTGTTACAGTTGCTACGATATACATTTTGGTTCATGTTGTTTTTTCCTCCTTAGGTTTTATTCCCTATTAAAATATGCTTTGATGGATAATCGGGTTGGACGAATAAACCAGTTAATTCGTCTATTTTTTAATACATAGGGAAAGTATTAGTTTGCGGGGGTTGAAAAATAAAGAAGCTGGAACTTTAGGAATTAAATGTAAGTGCTGCTATGTCTTGGTTTATTTATTTCTCGCCAGCAAGTAAGGTTTGATTAGGTGATATGGTGAGTCATTTATCTTTGGAATCCGTGAATTTGTTGTGAATGGTATTTGTAACTGGATTAACATCATTTTCCGTGATGTTCTTTTCTTGGTTTATGATTTTCTGTGATTGCTCTTGTAAATAGCGAATGGTTTCTTTTAAGTTGTTTTTCTCTTTTTCAGTTAGATCGATATTCCCCTTTTTGAAACCATGTTTTCTCATAGTCCTTGAAACCAGCAACTCCATTAGTCTTTTTTGAGACTCCTCCAGGTTAAATTCATTGTTACCCATAAAATTTTCCCTCCTTCTTGCTTTCTATATATAGACTATGTATTTTTGCGGAGATTGCCATTGAACGGATATGGTTTTTTTAAAAACGATAATTTAAAATCATGAACGAACAAAAAAACGCTGTCCAATCAGAAGACTGAAAGGACAGCGTTTTTATTTCATGTAATGGTTTTCATCATCGTTTTATGTGGAATGCCAGCATCCAGAAATTCGTCGGAAACGATCTCATATCCTAATTTCGAATAAAAAGGAATCGCATGTACCTGGGCATCAAGCTTCAATTGAGGGACTTCCTGCTGGATTGCGTATTCTTCGATAGCGTTCATGATCATGGCACCGGCACCATTCTTTCGGCCCGATGACAGTACACAAATGCGCTGGACTTTACCAATGTTGTCGATGACCCTGAAGCGGCCGGCACCGATTGGTTGTTCCTGTTCATCATATAAAACGAAATGTGTAGACTCTTCTTCATATTCATCGATCTCTTCTTCAAGAGGGACATTTTGCTCTTGGACGAATACTTTTTTTCTAATCAAATAAGCATTTTCAAGCTCTTGGCTGTTCTCTGCAATTTTTACAAACACGAAATCATTCAGCTCCTAATCTAAATGTTTCATAAACGGTCCATGCCCCATCTTCAAGCTGATATAGCAAGTGAACGCGTTTCACCTCTTCTTCATGGCTAACGTCAAGCATGCTCAATTGGCCTAAAACATCAGAATGCTCATTATCGGATAAATCTTGAGCGATGGTAATATGCGGGACAAATGCATGTTCATTTTCACTTTTCATAAATTCCTCATTGTTAAGTGCATTATGCAGGTCTTGAAGCCCTTCGGATAATTCAACTTTGAAATAAATAGTATTGCTTACGGGTTGGAAAGACTTCGCTTTAGTTACGTTCATTTTAAAAGGCCTGCACTTTTTAGCAATGTCTTTTAATTGTTCAGCGATCGTCGAAATTTCCATATCCGTCGCTTCGAACGTTGGTTTAAGCGTTAGATGCGGTGGAATGAAAGCATATTTCGTATCATACCGTTTTCGATAGGAGTTAGCTAAATCTTGAAGTTTTTTTGAAGGGAAAATTGCAACACCATATTTCATAAATAAAACCTCCTGATATTTTTTGATTTTTGTATTATAGTTGGACGTGTTTTTCTTGAAACCATCTTAAAGGGACGATTTCGAGTAAGTTAGAACATTTCCAATAGTGCTCTCTTTAAATCTGCCTGCCAATATTTCCAGGTATGATTACCTTCAAATTCTTCATAGAAGCATGGAAATCCTTTTTGGTTTAGTAACTTATGCAATTCCCTGTTGGGTTCTATGAAGTTTGCCTTGTTGCCATCCGTGGTCGGAACATCCGTTTCCCCAGTCCCGATCACATGGTAAAGTTCGAGGAGATGCGGATCCTCAAAATTACGTACAGCATCCATTACGGCTTCATTGGCAAGTGGCGACTGCATGATGCATTTCCCGAATGTATGGGGGTATTGCAGGGCGGCCAATAAAGAAACTGTACCACCAAGAGAGTCACCGATCAAAGTTCGACCATGTCCCATTTGATAGGTTGGAAATTCATCATCTAAAAACGGGACAAGTTCATGGGCAAGAAAACGTATGTATGCAATGTGCTGTTCCCCGTCCGGATGATATTTGCGCCTGCGGTCAAAACGGTCTTTATAGGGAATGCCGACAATGATGATATTCTCGATCTCATCGTTCCCTAACAGTTCATCGGCTACGCGACCAATTCGGCCCATTTGAAAATAATCACGGCCATCCTGAGCAATCACAAGCGAATATTTATACAATGGCGAAAAATTTGCAGGCAAGTAAACAAGTAGTTCCAATTCTTCTGCTAAAGTTTCGCTTTTAAACATGTACTCTTTAATTGTGCCTTTGCGTAAACTCATTCTCCCGCACCTCAATGATAATTAATAATGAAAAACAACTTACTTGATTATTTTAGCATAGCCTTGCGACTTTTTCCCGTGACAAGAATTTAGAATAGAAAATTTTCATTATATTTTCTAAAAATTTAAATTATAAGGTGTTATAATACAAGGATATAGAAAAAAAATACAATAAAAGAGGTGGCGAATAAAATGGCAGATGTACACGTACACAGCAGGGAAGTAACAAAGGCGGCTAAACGATCATTGATAGAACGTGGTGTCAGTGTGGAAGCAATTGCAAAAATCGTTTATGAATTGCAGTTCCCGTATAAAGCTGATCTTAAGCTTGAGGAATGCATCCACAGCGTTGAGCGTGTCCTGTTGAAAAGGGAAATTCAACATGCCATTTTAGTCGGTGTGGAGCTGGATAAACTGGCAGAGCAAAAAAAGCTATCAGAACCCCTGCAATCGATTGTTGAATCTGATGAAGGTTTATTCGGAGTGGATGAAACGATTGCCTTTGGTGCAGTACTCGGTTACGGAAGCATTGCTGTAACGACCTTTGGCCATTTGGACAAAAATAAAATAGGCGTCATTCACGAACTTGATAAGAAACAAGAAGGAATCGTGCATACCTTCCTGGATGATATCGTTGCAAGTATTGCCGCGAGTGCCGCCTCAAGGTTAGCTCATCGCCTAAGAGATGAAGAAGAATCATTAACTGAACAGGAAAAGGACATTCAGGAAGAAGAAGAGTTAATCGGTTGAATCTTAATAAACAATTTTCATCCAGATCTATCAAACCTGGCCTTAATGAGGCGGGCAGAAAGGATATTGGCCATTTTAAATGTCCGTTTTGTCTGCCTTAGAAAACAGAATGCGTGAATATGGCCTGGATAAACTTCAAGCACCTGGATTTTCCGCTGCGTAATCTTTCCTTGTTCGGAGAGATAGATTATTTCCAATGGAGCGTTTTCTTCCATATGTTTACGAAGTATATATTTCATTCCTTGTCACTCCTTTGCTGACTTGCTTGCTATATTATATGCGAACATACGTTTTTTATGCAAGGGAAAAGGGAACGTCGGTTCTGGTTTTTTAGGGAGGTAAAATAAAAAAAGATAAAATTAAAACTTTTTTAATATAACTCGTTGACTTTTTAACAAAAAAACTTATAATAAATTATGTACTTAAGTAATTTACCAGTCAGTCTTACATACGACTTGTTAGCTCAGTGGGAGAGCACTTCCTTGACAGGGAAGGGGTCGTGGGTTCGAATCCCTCACAGGTCATCCGAACGGCGGAAGCATTGTTAAACAATGTTTTTGCCGTTTTTTATTTTAAATCACGACTGTATTATGATGGGGCAAGTTAAACACCATGGAATGCCAACAAACCACCTTCACGCTAAAATATGTGAGGTGTTTTTTTATGCTTTTAAAATTTGGAATTCAAGTGTTTCATGAAGATCGTCAATTTAAAAATCTTACCGAAAGCATTTTATGCTCGTCACAGGTCATCAACAGCCAAAGGCTTAAATCCATGATATAACAGGGATTTTGACCCATTTCCTGTTTTCGCTTCCATCCATTTTTCCTGTTTGTTCATGCTTTGTACAAAGTTGCTCAGAAACTGCATATGACGGTGAATCGTTCGTTGCATGACGTTAGCCTCTTTGATACACTATGCAGAAGTACATTTCACTTTGATTGCTAGGGTTAAAATCGAAAGGCATTAATAAGATGTATGAACTTTACATAAATCATGGTCCTTGTAAGCTGTGGGGTGCTCCAATCGAAACCTGAAAAGGGGAGCGGATTATCCTGTTACTACAGTTGCTTTAGACTTTTGAAAGAAGTAACGAAGTTCAGTTTAACCTGATATATAGGGGAATAAAGGGACAAAATACAATACAATATAATATTGTTTATAAGAAAAAATCATATGTTCCCTCATACAGCAGGAGTTGTATGGGGGCTTGTATTTTATCAAGAATTTTCTGTTTAGATGACTATACAGTAATAAAATAAGGAGGAAGCAATGAACAATTTTAAATTGACGATTCAATATGATGGCGGGCGCTATAAGGGCTGGCAACGACTCGGTAATAGTGATGATACCATTCAAGGGAAAATAGAAAATGTATTAACGGAAATGGTAGGGGAAAAAATTGAAATCATCGGATGCAGCAGAACAGATGCAGGTGTACATGCTCTTGCTCAAATTGCCAATTTTAAGATCGGAGAAAATCTGACTGAATCTGAAATCATGAACTATTTGAATAGATATTTACCCCAAGATATCAGCGTTGTGGATGTTACATTAGTTCCTGATCGTTTTCATGCCCGTTATAATGCTAAGGATAAAACCTATCTGTATAAGATCTGGAACGAGCAATATACAAATCCTTTCATGCGAAAGTACAGTATGCATGTTGAGAAAAAGCTGAATATCACAAAAATGAAAAGAGCATGTCAATATTTTATAGGTGAACATGATTTTACTTCTTTTTCTAATGCAAAGTCTAAGAAAAAATCCATGGTGCGTGAAATATATTCTATTGATATAGAAGAAAATGCCGGCTTCATCCAAATTACAGTGCGAGGTGATGGATTTCTTTATAATATGGTCAGAAAAATTGTCGGAACGTTGATAGAAGTTGGGTTGGGTGAAATAGATGCTGAAAATATACCAAGTATTTTAGAGTCAAAAGAAAGAATCCAGACGGGGCGTATGGCGGAGGCAGCTGGGTTGTACTTGGTAAAGGTTGATTTTTAGACCAAATATTGATGCATCGCCTAATGCATTGTTTAAATCATCACCGATATCCCATAGGGTCTCACAACACTTTGGACTTGTTGCAAGAAATAGGGAAGAATGGTAAAGGGGAAATAACGAAAGAAGGGGAGATTTCCATGAGGTTAGAAGGAAAGAAAATTATCAGTCTTGTGCACCACGATTTTGAAGATTTAGAGCTCTGGTATCCGATCTTACGATTGAAAGAAGAGGGAGCGATTGTTCACCTCGCTGGAGAAAAGGCGAATGAAACGTACATTGGAAAATATGGTGTACCAGCCGTATCTGATTATGAGTATGGCAGTATTAAAGCTGAAGAATATGATGCCATTCTTGTACCAGGCGGTTGGGCACCTGACAAAATTCGTCGGTTTCCTGAAGTGATATCACTTATCCAAAGCATGGAAGAAAATAAAAAACCCATCGGGCAAATTTGTCACGCTGGTTGGGTGTTGATTTCTGCTAAAATTTTACATGGGAAGAATGTAACGAGTACACCTGGCATTAAAGATGATATGGAAAATGCGGGGGCAACTTGGATAGATAAGCCCGTCGTAGTAGATGGAAACCTTGTATCAAGCAGACGCCCGCCTGATCTACCTGATTATTTAAGGGAATTGATAAACGTGATTGAAAAGCGTTAAAACATAATAGCGTGAAAAAGTGGTTTTTCCTTCTGGAAAAACCACTTTTAATTATTCCTATTTCCAATTACCAAATGCGAAATATGAAAATAAAAAGGAGTATCTTCACTCATTTAATGCAGTAACCAGTTTGATTTCTATGAAGGGGTCCCTGTTCGAATTCCTCACGGGTCATCCGAACGGCGAAAGCATTGCTGTTCTTCCCGTTTTTTATTTTGTCATTTTAGAAATCATTATCTCCTGAATGCAAAGCACGAAGACTGCACAGAAACTCCATGTGACGGTCAATTTGTCTTAGAGTCGTAAGGTTTTTTCCGTTGCTTGCTGTTAAGTTCCTTTATGGGGCATTCGGACCTTCGATAAATGATTACTTTTCTTATGATATTAGTTGTACAGGTTTAATAATGTTATTTGAAATGCAAAGGATTATTATCTTAATTGATCCTTAATCAAATCAATATACAAATTTCCTTTTGTCCCTACGACGGCATATGAGATGTCAAAAACAGAAAGGTTTCTTTTTTTAAGTTCAGCCATTAACCACTCGTCATCGTAGTTGTGTTTGGATAAGTTTTCGTATAAGATCTTCCCATCATGAACCAGCTCTATCGGTACAGAACCTGCTGAGGCCAGTAGAGATAAATCCTGCTTGGTGGTATTTTGGTATTGTTTTTTTTTTAATACAGAGAGTGAGCCATTTATCTCTAAAATGGCGCACTCCACTTCTTCTATGTTGAAGATATCTTTTCCCCGCAAAGCCTGTTTAAGAGAATCCAGTGAGTACCCCATTCGCTCCATTGACTCTTCGAGAATTTGTCCTTTTTGAATTAAGGTAGCAGGTTCTCCAGCGATCCATTTCCCGAAGCGCGGATTTCGAACCGCTAGAAGATTCAGCATAAAAACGACGGTACCCATTATGATAATTGCAATGATAAAATACAGGAATTTAATTTTAATATTAAAGGCTAGATTTCCTGCAATTGTCCCCATTGTAATTGAAGCGATATAAAGGTGATAGGTCCTCTGGGCAATCGTCTGTTGACCGAGCAGCTGTACAAATGCCCATAATAAAATAAACGCGGTAAAGGTTCGAAAGATGATTTCAACAGATTCTGACATGACTATTTCTCCCTTACAAAAATCCCGACAGTTCGTTTGTGATAGCATGTTCATACAGCAAGCCCTTTATTCTGTAATAGTAAGAAGAAAAAAACCGTCTTTGGATGGGAAACCCATTTGACATAAATTGATAGATTTATTCTATGGGTGTGATAGATGAAGAAGAATTAATCATTATGAAACGTACTTCCTTTTAAACCAAGCCTTCAAGATAAGTTAAATCTCCGGAAGCAGGTAGCTCGTTACTTGCTTCTTTTTATTTGCTTTGAAAAATCCATGGATATGTTTACTTAGTATTGATTAAGAACATTTTTCGAATAATAGCATCAAAATACTTTTTTGCACGGGGGTATGGTTTGAGTAATATTCGGGAAATATTCATTGACGATTTAAAAAGCATTTATAAAAATTTCTTCGTTTGTATCGTTGTTGTGTTCCTTATGTTCATCCCGTCCATTTATGCGTGGTTTAATATTGTCGCATCCTGGGACCCGTATGCAAATACGGAAGGAATCCTTGTCGGTGTTTCCAATAATGATAAAGGTGCGGATATAAATGGCGAAGCGGTGAACATAGGGAAGGAAGTAATAGAGGGGTTAAAAGGGAATAAAGATCTGGGCTGGAGATTCACAACGGAAAAAGAAGCGATAGCAAAGGTGGAAAAAGGGGATTATTACGCATCCATCATCATTCCAGAGAATTTTTCCGAGCATATTGCGACAATCATGACCGATGACCCTGTGAAAGCGGAGATTGATTACTATGTTAATGAAAAAATCAATTCCGTTGCTCCTAAAATTACGGCAGCGGGGGCCAACAGCATTGTGGATAATGTGAGCAAAAGCTTTATCAAATCAGCTAGTGGGAGTATCCTTGCAATCTTTAATGAACTGGGAATAACCTTGCAAAATGAGTTGCCGACGATTCAAAAAATGAAGAATATGGTGTATTTATTAGAGGCTGAATTGCCTGAGCTTGAACAAAATATCAAAACCGTTCAAACACATGTTAAAAAGGCTGAAGATATCATTAAGGTAGTGAATGATGGTCTGGATTCCATAGAAGGGATAACATCGCAGAAAGACAAATTGGTTTCAGACGTTTCCAGTTATGTAGATTCAACAAAGCAGGCATTTGAAGGACTCAATCCACTCTTGAAAAATGATATTGCGAATATCAGGAGCTTTAATGAATCAACTTTAGTGTTGGCGAACCGGTTAACGGGTCAGGGTTTGCCTGGCAATGAGTCAGATCAGCTAATGGAACAAGGGATAACGAGGATAAATAAAGAGTTGTACCTTTTGGATAGTATGTATAATTTATTGGTGAGAGTCAATCAATTTAGTGAGAAAAGCTTGCTTCAGCCGGAAATACAGCTAGTGGAGGATTTACGGGATAATGCTTCGAACCAACTTCACGCGCTGAATAACCGATCCTTCGGCAATCTTATCGAACTTGGCGAGAACAATGATCAAGTCTTGGCAAGATTCCAGGATGTCTATTCAAAGGAAACAGCGCCAAAATTCAATGAAATATGGAATGAAACGGAATCAATATTGAATAAAGTCCAGGTTACGATGGAAGAGGGGACCAAGGTCATTCCAGAAGTGAAGACGCTTTTGGATGAGACCAATCGAACGTTGGAAACACGTTCAGGGGATATCGATAAGTTACAGAAAAAGTTCCCGGAAATCGAAACGAAAATAAAGGCCTTAGCTTCTAAAATGAGAGAAATCGATAAGTCTTATAATATGGAAGAAGTGATTGATTTCCTAAGGAATGATATTGAACAAGAAAGTGAATTTTTTTCAGAACCAGTGCTGCTCAATAAACATAGTCTCTTTCCGATTCCAAACTATGGATCAGCCATGTCTCCTTTCTTTACGGCACTTTCCCTTTGGGTGGGTGGTACAATATTGATTTCCATGCTTAGCGTGGGTGTTTCTCAAAAAAAATACAGTCCGTATCAAATTTATATCGGTAGGTATCTTATTTTCTTCATAATTGGGTTAATGCAGGCACTTAGTGTGTCCATAGGGAATATTCTACTGATCGATGTGTACGTAGCGGATAAATTTGAGTACATCCTGTTTTCTGTCTTGATAAGTACAGTATTTACACTCATTGTCTACACCTTCGTTTCAGTTCTTGGAAATGTTGGAAAAGGGATTAGTGTCGTCTTGATGGTCCTTCAAATTTCAAGTTCAGGAGGCACATTTCCCATTCAAGTTACACCTCCCTTTTTTCAACATATCAACCCCTTCCTGCCATTCACCTATGCCGTTGGTTTACTTCGTGAATCTGTTGGGGGAATAACCTGGAGCGTTGCTGGTAGGGATATTTTCATCTTGTTTCTCTTTATAATGATTACGCTCATCTTAGGAATCATTTTGAAAAAGCCCTTGCATGCAAGGACACAAAAGATGAAGGATAAATTGTATGGAAGCAGGATTTTTTAAGTTCACTGAATGGGCTGGGAACTTCGTTTACCCTTACTTGAAACGAAACTGGATACTTCAAATTAGCCTGAACCCTTAGAAAGGGCTCAGGTTTTTTTATTTTGTTGCATGGAAGTTGTCTAAATGGTTTTTTTGTGCAAGTTTGGCATATTTATAAATAAAATGACAGTTAAATAGAAAGATACCGATAAATTAGAATTTTTGCATTTTTATAGTTGACAAAAACCATTGGATTAATCATTATTAAGAAATAATGTTTAGTAAATCGATGCGATATAAAAGTGGGGTGACTTTATGTATTTAACAATAGATGGCATTGAAAAAAGTTTTTCGAATGAAAAGAAAGAAAGCATAAAGGTGCTCGATGAGATTAACATAGAGGTCGAGAAAGGAAGCTTCGTTTCAATCGTCGGACCTTCAGGATGTGGCAAATCGACACTTCTATATTTAATTGCCGGCCTTGATAAGGCTGATAAAGGAGAAATACGTGTAGCTGGAAAAAAGGTGATGAAGCCAGGTCCGGAACGGGTCGTAGTGTTTCAGGAGGCCGGGTTATTTCCTTGGTTGACGGTACTTGAAAATGTTACATATGGATTGAAGTTAAAGAAAATTCCCAAAGAAGAGGCTAAATCCAAGGCATTGGACATTTTAAAAATGGTTCACCTCAGCCGTTATGTTGACTCCTATCCACATCAACTTTCGGGGGGCATGAAACAGAGGGTAGCCATCGCAAGAGCGCTGGTGATGGAACCGGATATCCTGTTGATGGATGAGCCATTTTCTGCGCTGGATGAGCAAACGAGGATGGTCTTGCATAAAGAGCTGCTCGAAATCTGGAGAAAAACTAAGGTGACAATCTTCTTCGTTACCCATAATATTCGTGAGGCTGTTCAGCTTTCCGAAAAAATTATCGTCTTTGCAACCCGTCCAGGGAAAATTAAAGAGACGATTTCCGTCCCTTCCATGAAAGATGGGGTTATGCCGGATAGTGTAACTTTGCATACTGAACAAAGGGTTCTATCGATCTTGCAGGAGGAAATTGAAAAAGTGCTGAAGGAGGAAATGGGGAATGATTACAGCTTTAAGACGAATCATATTCATCGCGATGATAGCGGGGATATGGGAAGTCACATCTAGACTTTCCAGTCTTCCGGATTTCATGTTCCCAAGCCTGACGCAGGTTTTGGAAACTCTGTTTAATGGACTGGTGAGCGGACAAATAACCGAAGCCATCGGAAAAAGCCTTGGCCGTATCCTGATCGGCTTTACGATTGCCATTATAGTAGGTCTAATATTAGGATATTTCATTTGGCGCTTTAAACTGGTGGAAGATACTCTAGGATTCGTCGTGACAGCCTTACAGTCCATCCCGAGTATAGTTTGGTTCCCTCTAGCGATCATTTGGTTTGGATTGAATGATTTTTCGATTCTCTTTATCGTCACGATCGGTGCAACTTGGACGATGACAGTTAATGCAACCAGTGGATTCCGGAATGTGCCCCAATTGTATCAGCGGGTTGCCAAAACATATGGATCGACCGGGTTTCATTTTCTTCGCACCGTGATTTTACCGGCATCCGTCCCACAAATAATATCCGGTCTGCGAATTGCATGGGCATTTTCCTGGCGTGCATTGATGGCCGGTGAATTACTTGGCGGGGGAGGCGGTCTTGGACAATTGCTGGAAATGGGCAGATCACTGGGACAAATGGATTTGGTCATCTCCGTAATGATCATTATCGCAATCATCGGTACAATCGTGGATAATGTTGTCTTCTCACGCCTGGAACGTAATGTTCAACTGAAGTGGGGCGTGAATCAACGGTAGTTTAATAGGATAATAGATAAAAAGGAGAGAAAAATATGCTGAAAAAATCATTTTTTGCCCTTATTATGTCCGTATTGTTAATCGGAATAGTAAGCGGGTGCACGCAATCCACCAGTAATGAAGAAGGAGAAGGCTCGGGGAAAAAATCTGTGAAAATTGGATATTTTCCTAACTTAACTCACA
Organism: Peribacillus sp. NJ11; assembly: GCF_030348405.1. Classification (NCBI taxonomy): domain Bacteria; kingdom Bacillati; phylum Bacillota; class Bacilli; order Caryophanales; family Bacillaceae; genus Peribacillus; species Peribacillus sp. NJ11. Next base: position 5,277,212 of record NZ_JAUCFO010000001.1, on the reverse strand, counting down.
GTGCAACGATCATTGCACTTGAAAAAGGCTTTTTTGAAGAAGAGTTCGGTAAAGATGTCAAGATTGAAACCAAGACAGTGGCCAATGGCGGTTTATTCATGGAAGCAATGGCTACAAACGCCATTGATGTTGGAACGGTTGGTCCTGGTCCATTGCTTAACTTTTACGTAAAAAACCCTGAATACCACCTGATCTCTGGAGCTGTTAATGGCGGTGCAGTTCTTGTGGCTAGCGAGGGCAGCAAGGTTACTGATTTAAAGGATTTGGATGGTAAAAAAGTAGCGATTCCCGTCATTGGGAGCACACAGGATGTCATGCTTAGGAAAGCCCTTCAAGATGTTGACTTAAAACCGACTACAAATGGGGGGACAGTTGAGCTGTATGCATCAGCACCTGCTGACACAACTGCTCTTTTTGTCCAAAAATCAGTCGATGCAGCAGCTACCCAGGAACCATGGGGGTATGTATTGGAAAACCAGGCAAAAGGAAAGTTAGTGCTTGATTGGGATCAATTTGCATGGGGGAAAGATTCACCAAATACGGTAGTGGCTGCAAGCCAGAAGTTCTTGGATAAAAAGGGGCGCGCCGCTTCCTATTTGAAAGCTCACGAAAAAGCAGTGGATTTTATTCAAAACAATCCTGAAGAAAGCCAAGAACTTGTCATTAAGCATTTGAAGGAACTGACAGGAAAAGAATTAAGTAAAGAAGAAGTGGCTTCAGCATTTTCACGCCTGGAAGTGACCACTGAAGTTAATGAGCAAGTCATTCAGGAAATGGCTGACATAAGCAAAGAAGCTGGTTATATCCCAAGCAGTGATATAAAAGGTATGATCGATCTATCAACTCTTGAAGAAGTATCCAAGTAAATTGAAACAAAAAGCGCCTCAGCCATCCTGGTTTTGGCGCTTTTTTGGTAATCCGGTATAGGCCGAATTATTCTGGTATAGGTCGAATTAATCCGTATTAATGAACCTGGGAATATAATCCTAAATAAACACGGCAGCAAAATGATTGCTGTCATAATATGAAGTCATGCACCTGTTAAAGACAGACTTGATCCAATGCTTGAATAACATGATCAACCTCTTCCCAGGAATGGATGGTAGCTCCTGAAGCCAGTGAATGTCCCCCTCCATTGAATTGACGTGCGACTGAAGCGATGGGAATATTTCGTGAACGAATCCTGACACGGATTTCAGAAGGATATTCTATGAAAAAAACCCAGATTTTGTTTCCTCTGACACCTGATAGCGTATTAACTAAATTCGAAGCTTCGATTCGGTCTACACCATACATATTTAACAAATCCTCCGTAATAATGAAGTAAGCCACCCCTTTATCGGTTACCTTGAAGCTCATGAGAATGTCCTTTTGAAGTCTGGAAGCGTTTTTCGGCTTTATATTAAGGCAGTTATGGATTCTTTCTGGCTGGATATTAAAAGTTCTTAAGTGCGAAACCAATTTTAATGTCCTAGGAGTGGTATTCCCATTCATGAAGTTCCCTGTATCACCAAGTATTCCTGCATAAAATGATTTAGCTGCCTCTTTATTCATGATAAAGCCTTCTGGAAATAGCAAAAATAAATCAACAAGCATTTCACTTGCAGAGCTATAGGACGGATCGACCCAAGAAAGGTCACCGAATTGTTCATATTCGGGGTGGTGGTCAATTTTGATCAGCATCTCCCCTTGATCATAGCGGGAATCACTGATCCGTGAAATGTTGGCAGTATCACAAACAATCACCAAGGCCCCTTTGTATTTGTTATCGGAAATGGCATCCATTTCACCAATGAATAGGAGCTTTTCCACTTCCTCGCCTACCACAAAGACTTCTTTAGACGGGTAGGACTGCTTCAATAGATTCTTTAAGCCAATTTGTGAGCCCAATGCATCCGGGTCCGGATTAACATGGCGATGAATGATAATTGTGGGGTATTTCTTGATGGCTTCGACTATTTCTTTCTTTATATTTTCCATTTTGCCATCTCCCTTTAAATCTTTAAATGCCTTCTAAATAGGTTTGTTTTATCATATAGAGTTTGAGTATCTTAATCATCACATGTCACCTCTGTAAAGGCAATTTAAACATCCTGAAAATGAATATGGTGAGATTTTAGAGCCCACGATAAAGGTTACTTTAAAAAAAGTTCCTTTAAAGAATCCGTATAATAAAGATTTCTCATTTTCTTTGTTTGTTTTTGTATTGGAAATGTAACGGGAGGATTCAAAAGATCTCCATCACATGATATGATGAAGTAAGAGAATAATTTAAAAATAAACGGACTTAAGGGTTTATTCTATAGGAGGTATAAGTTAAGTGCTTGTAGCGGAAAGACAAAGGAAAATTGTGGATTTGGTCAATGAAAGACTGAGTATAAGGGTATCAGAATTAAGTGATGTATTTAATGTTACCGAAGAAACGATTCGACGAGATCTTGAAAGATTGGAAAAGGAAGAATTATTGCGCCGTAGTCATGGCGGGGCGGTGAGTATTGAGAAGACTAACACGGAAACTCCCTATACGGAGCGGGAAATACTTAACTCCTCGGAGAAAAAGGCCATAGCATTAGAAGGAGTAAAGTTAATTAATCCAGGAGATCAAATTGTCTTAGATGCAAGCACGACAGCATGGTTTATGGCTAAAGAGCTCGAAGATATGCCGTTGACCGTAATTACCAACTCAATAAAAGTGGCGATTGAATTGAGTAAAAAAGAACATGTGAAGGTTATATCCACCGGTGGAATGCTTTTATCTAAATCACTTTCCTTTGCTGGTCCGTTAGCAGAACGTTCATTGGATAAGTATTTTGTGAATAAAGCATTTATTTCATGTAAAGGTGTTCATCTAGACGAGGGCTTAAGCGATTCGAATGAATGGCAAGCTTTACTTAAGAAGAAGATGTTACAAATTGCGGACAAAACGATATTATTGGCTGATTCCAGCAAGTTTGGCATTCGAACATTTGTGCAAATTGCTAACATTAATCAAATTGATGAAATTATTACAGATTCAAAGCTTTCTGGGGACTATATTAAAGAGTTAAACGAGAAAAATATCACTCTTAAAGTAAGTGGTCAATGAAAGGTTCCCATGAATAGAATGTAATTAATTAGCCTTAAGTGCTCTTAAACAATGAGCCCTTAAGGTTTTTTATTAGAAAAACCACATATACAAAAGTTGTTCGTTTTTGTTTTTCATTGAATGTTTGACCATAACAAAAAAACCAACCTTGCACAATTGAATGAGCAAGACTGGTTTTTTTCCGGATCATGATAATTTGAAAAGTAAGCTGTGAATCCTATCGTGTGAAAGCGGCTGGAACGCCACCATCAACCGTTATCATGCAACCTGTTGTTTTCTCTGCTTTGGATGAAGCGAAAAAAGTGATGGACTCTGCGATATCTTTAGGATAAATATTCACGAGTAAAGTCGTGCGTTTGCGATAATGATCTTCTAATTGATCAGGTTCAATGCCATATGCAGATGCCCGATCTTCACGCCATTTTGAACCCCAGATAGCTGATCCTTGAAGGACAGCGTCGGGAAGGACAGAGTTTACGCGAATGCCAAACTCTCCACCTTCTGCAGCGATACATCGTGCTAGGTGAGTTTCCAATGCTTTTACCGAACTGTAGGCAGCCGCATTTTTCCCTGCGTAAACAGAGTTTTTAGATCCAACAAAGACCATGTTACCACCAATGCCTTGTTGTTTCATTTGCTTGAATGCTTCACGGGCAACCAGGAAATATCCTGTACCTAATACATTCATATTCAAGTTCCATTCGTTTAGAGTTGTTTCATCAATCGGGCTTGAAGTGGCAAGTCCTGCATTATTTACAATTACATCGACACCACCAAAGCTAAGGGCAGTTTGAGCAAAAGCTGCCCGAACTTCTTCTTCTTTTGTTACATCCATTTTTAATGCAACGGCTCGATTAGGACCATAGTTCACATTAATTTCAGCAGCAATTTTCTGTGCACCTTCCAAGTTTAGGTCAGCCACTATAACATGTGCACCTTGTGATACGAATTGACGGCATGTTTCACTTCCAATACCACCAGCACCACCAGTGACGAATGCGACTTTACGTGAGAATTCAGCTTCAGCAGGAGCTAATGAGAGTTTGTATAATTCCAGGGGCCAGTATTCGACATTGTAAGATTCATTTTCACTTAATGAAACAAAATTTCCAAGTGTTGTCGATCCTTTCATAACAGAAATGGCGCGGTGATACAATGCGCCGCTCACATGGGAATTAGTAACGTCTTTTCCGGTGTTGATCATGCCCACCCCAGGGATTAAAATCACACGCGGTGCAGGTTCGACCATATTATCGCCTTCATTTTTGTTTCTATTAAAATAAGCTCTATATTCTTCCTTAAACTTTTCAATGCCATCTTTAATTATTTCTATCAAGTTTTTAATGTCTTTTGATTCTGGATTCCAATCAATAAACAATGGAACTCGTTTCGTATGTACTAGATGATCAGGACAGGCCGCGCCGATTTGTGAAACGTTTGCGGCATCATGACTATTCACAAATTGAAGAACATCATCACTACGGTCATAAGATAATAGCATTTTTTTCTCGTCGCTGACAGCTCCACGGATAACAGGCATCACAAAGGATAATATTTCCTTTGCTTCTTCATCGGAAAGAGAGTGATATTTTTGACCACCAAATACAGAAGCTTCCGTTATTTTAGATTGAATGTAGTTTTCTGCTTCATTAATGATTGAAATGGTTTGTGCGTAACTAGCTTCGGATGTTTCTCCCCATGTAACCAAACCATGTTTCTCCATTAACACCAGTTGAGCATTAGGATTATTTCTTACTCCTTCAGCAATCATTTTAGATAAGGTAAAACCAGGGCGTACATAGGGAACCCAAACGAAGCGATTTCCATAAATTTCTTTGGCGATTTCTTGACCATTATCTGCACAGCAAATGCTGATGATGGCATCTGGGTGTGTATGGTCCACATGCTTGAAAGGCAAAAAAGCATGAAGAAGTGTTTCAATAGATGCTCTTGGATGTTTACTGTCAATCATGCAATGGGATAAATATTCAACCATTTCTTCATCGGACATTTCGTCGCGTTCAATCAATGGTGTTATATCTTCTAGACGCAGTCCTGTGAAATTCTTCTCTTTCATTGTTGCTAAATCTGATCCACTTCCTTTAACCCACATGACCTCTACGTCCCGACCGCGGAAATCCTGTACCGTCGTCTTTGTGGATGTATTTCCACCACCCCAGTTGCACACGGCACGATCTGATCCGATTAAGTTTGAACGATATACTAATTCTTCTACTCCATTGGCAGCTTGTTCTGCCGTATTAGAATTCCATAAATTATTAACCAAGTGAATTCCCTCCATTTACAATTATCTTCTTTATTTTTGTTTGTTTTATTCTGTTTTGATTATAATATATCTTTGTTTATTTTTGAATAGATTTTTTTATTATATTAAGAATTATTTAAAAAGTGGTTAATAACTCCTAATTGGAGGAATGACCAAGGCTATTTATGGTAGTACTTGTACGAAAAATCAATGGATATGATAAAAGGGGGGATCTAGTAGGGGTTGTCCATTCCGTTTTAAAAAATAAGCAAATATAACAGACGGATGATGCTTATCTATGTATTTTTTTTGATTTTGTTTTGTTTTTTAAACAAATCGTATGAAAACAAAAAAAATCACGTTGATTCATATTTGTTTTTGTTGTATTATTTGTTTTAGTTAAAGAATTCGAAAAGTCCAAATAATGAAAGGAGTGAGATTTTGGTATATGTAGCAGTAGATATCGGAGCTTCAAGTGGAAGACTAATCCTAGGAACCTTACAGAATGAAAAATTAGAAATAAAAGAGATACATCGTTTTGCAAACGGATTCACAGAAAACGAAAACAGACTCGTTTGGGATATTGACCATCTATTAAATGAAGTATTAAAAGGATTAGAGAAAGTCAAACTGCTAGGTTACGAAACATGCACTGTCGGAATAGATACTTGGGCAGTTGATTATGTGTTAGTAGATGAAAAAGGAGAATATTTACAAAAGCCTGTTTCTTATCGTGATAGCCGGACAGAAAATACCTTAGAGAAGGTTACTCAATTACTCTCTAAAGAAGATATTTATAAGAAAACAGGTATTCAGTTTCTATCATTCAATACTCTTTATCAATTTTTTGAAGAAAATAAAGCCATGTTACATAGAGCAAATAAAATATTGATGATTCCTGATTATTTAGGTTACTGCTTGTCTGGAAATGCTGTGAGTGATGTAACTAATCTTTCAACGACACAAATGTTGAATCTAGAAACGAGGCATCTGGATGAACAACTTCTTGACCTTGTTTCTATTGAAAAGGAAAAATTCCCTGTATTAGTTGAACCAGGGACTATTTTGGGTGAATTGAAGAAGGAAAAATTCCCGTTTTATAAGCTGCCAGACTGTCGGATCGTTACGGTGGCAACACATGATACGGCATCTGCTGTTGTAGGGACACCTGGTCAAGGTAAAGGGTGGGCATTTTTAAGTAGTGGTACTTGGTCTTTGCTAGGAGTCGAGAGTTCTGTTCCGTTCGCGAATGAAAAAGCATTTAACAATAATTATACGAATGAATGGGGAGCTTTTCAAACAACAAGATTACTAAAGAACATAATGGGGTTATGGGTCATTCAGGAAGTAAGAAGGTATTTGAAGCAGGATTATAATTTTGCGCAATTTGTAGAGGAAGCATCAAAAGAGCGAAAATTCAATCAATTCATTAATTTTAACGATAATCGTTTTCTGAATCCTCCTAATATGATTGAAGAAATTCAAGAATACTGTCAGGAAACGAACCAGCCTGTTCCAGTTACAGCCGGAGAATTGGCCAGTTGTGTATTTAACAATTTGGCTATCCTTTATGCCATTACTATAGAAGATTTAGAAGAAATAACAGAAGAGCCTATCAACCGCTTACACGTAGTTGGTGGTGGGGCCTATAATGATTTGCTAAATCAATTAACAGCTGACATAAGCGGGAGAGTGGTATACGCAGGTCCGATGGAGGCAACTGCAATAGGGAATTTGTTGATTCAAATGATTGCTAGCAAAGAGATTAAGAGTTTAAAAGAAGGGAGACAATTAATAGGAGATTCATTTGAAGTTAAAAAATATTTTCCGAATGAAGATGACCGCATCACAATCATTAACAAATTTAAGGAGGTAACCCACTATGCAAAAACAAATTAAAAGAGATTACGATGCAGCTAAGGAATTATATGCGAGTCATGGAATCAATACAGACGAAGTATTAGAAAAATTAAAGAAAATAAAGATCTCGATGCATTGCTGGCAAGGTGATGATGTAAAAGGTTTTATGAATAAAGACCAAGACCTCACTGGTGGGATTTCCGTAACGGGCAACTATCTAGGTGCAGCAAGAACACCGGAAGAACTTAGAATGGATTTAGAAAAAGCATATTCGCTCATACCAGGAAAACATAAGTTGAATTTACATGCCATTTATGCAGACACAGACGAAAAAGTCGATTTGGATGAAATTGAACCGCGTCATTACTCAAAATGGGTCGAATGGGCAAAAGACCAAGGGTTAGGGCTGGATTTCAACCCGACATGTTTTTCCCACCCAAAATCAGATGATGGTTTTACCCTTAGCCACCCAGACAAGGAAATACGCGATTTCTGGATTGAACATTGTAAGCGCTCTAGAAAAGTTGGTGAATACTTTGGAAAGGAAACAGGACAGCCTTGTGTAACGAATTATTGGATTCCAGATGGATTTAAAGATATCCCAGTCGATCGATTAACACCTAGAAAAAGATTAGAAGAATCATTGGATGAGATTTTCAAGGAAGAAATTGATACCAAATACAATTTAGATGCTGTGGAGAGTAAATTATTTGGGATTGGATCTGAAAGTTACGTGGTAGGGTCTCATGAATTTTATATGGGGTATGGCTTAACACGAAATAAATTGATTTGCTTGGACTCAGGACACTTCCATCCGACAGAAACGGTTTCAAATAAGCTATCTTCTCTTTCGTTATTCAGTGAAGGTATGCTTCTACATGTTAGCCGCCCAGTAAGATGGGACAGTGATCATGTCGTGACATTGGACGATGAGCTTCTTGAAATAGCTCGTGAATTAGTCACTCATAATTTGACTGAAAAAACTTATATTGGACTGGATTTCTTTGATGCAAGCATTAACCGTGTTGCAGCGTGGGTCATCGGAACACGTAACATGATTAAAGCACTACTCCGTGCATACCTGATTCCTACTGAGAAATTAAAGCTGGCTGAATTGGAAGGTGATTATACAACACGTCTAGCGCTGCTGGAGGAGTTCAAGATGTATCCATTTGGGGCGATTTGGGATTACTATTGTGCAACTCAAAATGTACCTGTACGTGAAGGTTGGCTGGCAGACGTAAAAACATATGAGAAAAAGGTTTTATCGGAAAGAGTATAGCTCTTATTTCGCTCGAAAAAAATGGGGGGGATCCACATGATTAGAAAAGCCAGCATCATGACGGTGTATGAAGATCAATATGAAGAGTATAAAAAAAGACATGATGAACTATGGCCAGAGATGGAAGCTGAGTTAAAGGCACATGGAGCCCACAATTATTCTATCTTTCTTGAAAAAGAAACGGGTAAGCTATTTGCTTATTTAGAAATAGAAGATGAAGAAAAATGGAAAAGGATGCCTCAAACTGCGATTAATAAAAAGTGGTGGGAATATATGCAGCCTTTAATGGAAACTAACCCAAATAATAGCCCAGTATCCATCGAGCTGAATGAAGTGTTTCATTTGAAGTAGAGATGGATAGCTTGATCTCCATCTACAATCTGTTTCTGTATTTGGAATTATAGGTTTTTTAACATGAAAGGGGTTGGGAAGGTGTCTAATGGCGAAAAAGGTAAAAAAGGAAGCTTGAAATCTACCATTACCGTAGCGATGTCTAACTATTTGGAGGCCGGTTCCATAGTGGCAGGTGCTGGTGGACTTACACTCTGGATGGAGTATTTAGATCTCAATGATTTTAAACTTGGACTTTTGGGTGCACTTAGTGCCAATGGCTTTGGTGCTGCCGTTGGTGCGCTGTTAGGTGGGTTCCTGGTTGATAAATATGGGCGGAAATTCATCTATAAATATGATTTGATTGCCTATATGTTAGGCGTATTACTGATTGTTTTCTCGTATAACTTCCCGATGTTACTTATAGGGTACGTGGTGACGGGAATTGCTGTCGGTGCTGCAATTCCCGCAGCTTGGACATATATAGCTGAGGAAGCACCAGAAGGAGAGAGAGCGGCAAGAGTAGGCTGGGGGCAATTAGCATGGTCTGTCGGACCAGCAATCACCTTATTACTTTCCGTTGCGTTGGCTCCACTGGGGTTATTGGGCAGCCGGTTAATTTTCGCTCAATTATTTATAATTGCTTTAGTCACTTGGATATTGCAACAACAAATTAATGAATCGACAATCTGGGAAGAAGAAAAACAAAAACAAAACAAACTTAAAAAGAAAGGGAAGCTTACAGACGTTTCTCTTAAAGAATTGTTCAGTGTGAAAGAAAACCGTAAAGCCTTATTCCTTTTAATCGGGATATACGGATTCTGGAATTTAGTAGCTGGAGTAATGGGGTACTTTATGCCATATATATATGAAACAGTAGGTGGCCTCACCGCTACACAAGCTAACTTATTACAAGGTACACTATGGTTATTGACTGTTGTCTCCACCTATTTTGTATTTATTAAATTAGGAGATAAAGTAAACAGAAAGGTTCTGTTTGGGATTGGAGCTGCAATGGGAATCGTCGCTTGGCTCATCCTAACGTTTGGAGGAATGGGCTGGACGGAACTGCTGTTGTTTGTTTTGCTTTGGGGAACCGCAGCAGGCTTTGGGGCACAATCATTTTATGCCTTATGGTCAAGTGAGCTGTTTCACACGAAGTATCGTGCAAAAGCTCAAGGTGTCATGTTTTCGATTGCCCGCATCGGTGTAGGGCTATTCTCTCTAGTTATTGCCTTATTAATCACGACATTAGGGTTCAAGATCGCTGGTTTGATTATGATTGCATTCCTAATCATCCATTTAGTCATTGGTCTTACCATGTCACCGGAAACTCGAGGGAAGTCTCTTAAAGAAATCCAAAAAGAACGTTATGGCGCATAACCAAATAGTGTAAATTTTCGCTTCTTAAACATAAAGGATTCCCGAGATTACAAGAGCAACGATTAAAGGGCGTTAAAATTATGATCGACCAATAAACAAAATTATTGCAAAATTCAAACAATGGTTCTATACTTAATTTACCAAACCGATGACAACAAGTTACCTTGTTGCATGGCCGGCTTGTCATAAATCTGGAATTCATAAAAATTGACTTGGTTCACTTGATCTTCCTTTGCAGGAAGACAGTGCGTGGATAAGGGTCAGTGAAACGTTCAATGTAATGACATTGTTTGTTTTACTGGCTCTTTTTTGTGTATCCCGACAGTTTGAAAGGGGTGATGGTATGAATGGAGCTTTGGAAGGAGTCAGGATTATCGATGTGTCCCGTGTTTTGGCGGGTCCGTTTTGTTCAATGATTCTCGGTGATTTGGGTGCGGATGTAATTAAAATCGAGCATCATGAATCAGGTGATGAAACGAGAGGGTGGGGTCCGCCATTCGCGCAAGGAGAAAGCGCTTACTATTTATGTGCAAACCGAAATAAGCAAAGCATGACCTTGAATTTAAAGTCGGAACAAGGGAAAGAGATATTCCGGAAGTTGGTGTCTTCAGGGGATATAGTGATTCAAAATTTCAAGACGGGTACATTGGAAAAACTGGGGTTAGGTTATGAGGATTTAAAGGAATGCAACCCCAAACTGATCATGGCCTCGATTACGGGATTTGGTTTAACCGGACCATATAAAGATTTACCTGGCTATGATTATATCATTCAAGCGATGAGTGGTTTGATGAGCATCACAGGAGAAAAAGATGGGAGTCCCGTGAAGGTCGGAGTGGCCATAGCTGACATATTGACTGGCTTGTATACATGCATTGGCATTTTATCCGCTTTACATCATAGGGATAAAGCGGGGGAAGGACAGGAAATTGATATTTCGTTAATGGATTGTCAGGTTTCTTCATTGGTGAATGTAGCCAGCAACTATTTATTCAATGGTTTGACCCCTGAACGGATGGGAAACCAACATCCCAATATTGTTCCATACCAAACTTTCCGAACACGCGATGGGGAGCTTGTAGTGGCTGTAGGCAATGATGAGCAGTTCAGGAGATTCTCAACCGTTATTGGCAGACCTAATTTAGCGGAGCTAGAACAGTTTAAGCATAATGAAAAACGATTGCTGAACAAGGAAAAATTAATACCAATACTAGAGGATTCATTGAAAGCAAAGACAAAAAAAGAGTGGAAAATGCTGTTTGATAATGCAGGGATACCAAATGGTCCGATTAATGATATCGCAGAGATGTTCGAGGATCCACAGATCATCGAAAGAGGCATGTTGGTGAAAATGGAACATCCCACAATCGAAAATCTTAGAGTGACGGGATCGCCCTTGAACCTTTCAAAAACACCGGTCACGATGAGAAAGCATCCGCCGCTGTATGGGGAACATACCGATGCCGTTTTGGCTGAAATTGGATATAGTCCGGACCAAATAATCAAATTCAAGCAAAATAAAATTATTTAGGAGGAATTTTGATGATGAATTTCGAATTAACAGAAGAGCAGCAAAGCGTGAAGAAAGTGGTAAGGAAATTTGTGGATAAGGAAATTATCCCGTATATTCAAGAGTGGGATAGGCAAGGGGAATTTCAACCACATATTTTAAAAAGGTTAGCGGAATTGCAGTTAATGGGCGTTTGTATCCCCGAAGAGTATGGTGGAGTCGGAATGGATTATAATACCCTGGCCATCGTTTGTGAAGAGCTGGAGCGAGGCGATACGGCTTATCGAACAGCAGTTTCTGTACATACGGGGTTGAATAGCATGACCCTGCTGCAATGGGGGACGGAAGAACAAAAACAGAAATATTTAGTTCCGCAAGCAAAAGGGACCAAGATTGGCGCTTTTGGGCTGACTGAACCGAATGCAGGGTCCGACGTAGCGGCGATGAAATCAACGGCAAAACGTGTTGGGGACCATTATATCTTGAATGGATCAAAAACTTGGATTTCGCTCTGTGATTATGCAGATCATTTTCTCATTTTCGCCAAGACTGATCATGATGCTGGCTCAAGGGGAATTACCGCTTTTATTGTGGAACGGACTTTTGAGGGAGTGGAGTCGAAGGCCATTAAAGGAAAATTGGGAATTCGTGCGGGGAATACAGGCGAAGTCTTTTTAACGGATGTTAAAGTCCCGGTGGAGAATAGGCTTGGTGAAGAAGGTGAGGGCTTTAAAATTTCCATGTCGGCATTGGACAGCGGTCGGTTTACAGTGGCAGCAGGTGCTGTAGGATTAATTGAAGCAAGCCTTGAAGCAAGCTTGAAGTATTGCCATGAACGAAGTACATTCGGAAAAGAGATTGGCAGGCATCAGCTCGTTCAACAGATGATTGCCAAGATGACCGCAAATTTAGAGATTTCCAGATTGCTGGTATTTAAAGCGGGTACCTTAAAAAACCAAGGTAAAAGGAATACGAAGGAAACATCACTTGCCAAGTGGATTTCATGTAATGCTGCTAACGAAGCAGCCAATGATGCTGTTCAAATCCATGGTGCCTATGGGTACTCGGATGAATATCCAGTCGAACGTTTTCTACGGAATTCAAAAGCTCCGGTCATTTACGAAGGCACCCGTGAGATTCATACAGTAATGCAAGGTGAATACGCACTTGGCTACAGACAAGATAAAGAGCTTCGTAAGCAATTGCCTGCATGGCCCTTCGAGCAGGTTTCCGTACATTAATTATAGATAGAGGAGATCAGATGATGAACACATACTTTATTGCAGGGCATGCAAAGCTTCCACAAGGGATGGCAGCGAGAAATATATATGATTCCATCACCATCACGGTAGAACTTGACTTTAAATATGGTGTAATAGTCGAGGCTTCCTGTACACTAGCTACAGAACATGGCAGGGAATTCATTCGTCAACTGCTGCGCGGTTATTGCCTGAAAGATGGTATCGAAGAATTGATTGATCGTGTGCAAATGCATTATCGTGGAAAGGCTGGTCAAGCCATTCAAGCAGGGCTGAAGGATGTGTATGCACAGTTCGAATTGGTCTCCGTTAAATAAGCGAAACTGGAAGGATCCTACCTTATGTTTGAGGGTAGGGTCCTTTTTTATAGATTCGGGTACATGGCAAATAAATCCACTGTCATTATAAATGGCAGTGTTTTTTATTGTTTAAGGAACGGGACATTTTAATGGATATAACGATCGTGATAATTTTAAAAACACAAAACTCGCCCCTTTACGACGAGTTTGTTTTTTTTTATAGAAATTGGACTTTAAAGTAAAGCTTAATATCCAGTAAAAAAATATTAATTGTACATTAAAACGGAACCATGAAACTAGAAGCACCTTTTCCGTTTATTGCGAAAGTTATTGAAGCAAAGCCAACTGCAGTGGTTGGAGGAACACCGGTTTCTGTTGGAGCGCCTTTGTCTGCAGCATATGGAACACCGGTTTCTGCTAGTGCGCCTTTGCGTACGGCAAGTGGACCTCCTCCTGCTAGTGCGCCTTTGCGTACGGCAAGTGGACCTCCTCCTGCTAGTGCGTCTTTGCGTGCGGCAAGTGGACCTCCTCCTGCTAGTGCGTCTTTGCGTACGGCAAGTGGACCTCCTCCTGCTAGTGCAACGTTTAGTGCTTCTGCGGCGCGAAGTTCGCCTGTTTTTGTTGCTTTTACGTGAAGAACGGCCTTTTGAACATGGGTCCTTAAACATGAAATCGCTTAATCCCATGGAATTGGCTCTATCCACCGCATTTTGTATGTCACGAATGATTTCTGACATATATAATCCCCCTTTCTATACATTAAACTATGTTGCTTGTACGTGATTTGCTAAAGATAATCCCCAGTCTTTTTAAAAATAGTGTTTTTTTGGTGACACCCTTCGCTTTTTTCCATAATTTAAAAGGAAAGTGAAAGGGAAGGGTTATATGAATGCTGACAAGAAGCTGCCTATGTACCAGCTTTTTATTCCACCAGTTAATTTAATGGAACTTCGCAGAGATATATGGTGCAATGATCCTTTACCGGCAAAGTTAACACTTAACAGAAAAAAACTGGATATTGATATTGTTTACCGTGGCTCACATATCCGCGGTTTTCGCAAAAAATCCTATAATGTAGTCTTTTAAAAACCTAATACTTATAAGAATGCCAAGGAAGTTCATTTAAATGCCGAATATAAAGATAAATCTTTACTAAGAAATAAATTATCTTTAGACTTTTTTGCGGATATAGGCACCTTATTACCGAACTCCCAGTTCGTTTTCCTGAATCTGAACGGAAAGGACGAAGGGATATACCTAGAATTGGAATCGGTGGATGAATATTAGTTGAAGACAAGGGGGCTGCCCAAGGGTGCCATTTTCTATGCAGTGGATGGTGATGCCAATTTCTCATTGATGAGCGATTTGGATAAAGGAATCAAAAAATCATTGGAGATGGGATATCAAAAAAATGGGGAACAGGAAAGGATGAATTACATTTACAAGAGTTGATCATTCAAATCAATACAATTTCAAGGGGGATTTTGAAAAGGAAATCGTAAAATATGTCGATGTGGAAAAGTACCTGCGCTGGCTGGACGGACTCATATTCACGCAAAACTATGATGGGTTTGTCCATAACTATGCCTTGTATCGAAATGGAGATACAGGACTCTTTGAAATAATCCCATGGGATTATGATGCGACATGGGGCAGGGATGTTAATGGGAAAGTGATGGAAGAGGATTATGTGAGAATCGAGGGATTCAACACATTGACTGCTAGAATCCTTGATGTTAGGGCATTTCGTGTTCGATACCAGAGTCTTCTAAAGAAGATTTTGAGTAATCGGTTAACGTTGGGTATATGAAACCTATCATTCAGGAAATGCATGATCAAATAAGACCTTATGTTCCAAAAGACCCGTATATTAAGGGGGGGAAGAAAAATTTGACAATGAGCCCGAATTTATCCTGAAATTCATTGAGGCCCGTGCAAAGTATATAAATAGCCGGCCGTTTAAATTGGATTAATACTTTTCTTTAGTGATGGAAAATGGAAAAAACAGCAGGAGTGCTGAAAGAAAATCACTCCTGCTGTTTTTTCTGCGCGATTCCATTTGCTTTTCTATACTATTACAGCTATGTTTGATAGAAAGATATAATCTAAAGTAAATGAAGGATGGGAATGGATTGACTAATCATAGCCGTAAACCGGCATATATATATACCTTTACATGCACCCCTGACGAACGCGAATTATCTAAAATGGAGATGCGCTCGTTCTTTGGCTTTGAGACTTCAGGAAATATTTTACAAAGTGATATAGAAATTGAACCGAGCAGAAGTCCTTTTATGAAAGGGCGGGTCGATGTCATGTTTGAAGGGGAAAGCATATCCGAAATTGTTGAGCAAGTGAAGGATATTCAATTGCCGGATTCGACGTTCAAAGTATTATTCGTAAAAATTAATGATCTGACTAAAGAAGCAAAAATAGATTATGAGGGACAGCGTGAAATTGAGCGTGAAATTGGCTGGCACATTCAGGGGAATGCCGATGTACGTAATCCTGATCAGGTTTACGGAATCGTGCCCCTGGGCGGCCGTTGGTATTTTGGGAAATATGTCAAACCTGAGTCTGTTTGGTTACATCATATGAAGAAGCCGCGTGAATATTCAACTGCACTTAGCACAAGAGTGGCGAGAGCCATTGCCAACATAGCCGTTCCACATCCTGATGGAGTGAGGGCCATTGATCCGTGCTGCGGAATTGGAACGGTATTGGTAGAGGCACTATCAATGGGGATAAATATTGTTGGCCGAGATATCAACCCACTTGTTACTGACGGTTCTAGAGAGAATATTGCCTATTTCGGACTCGAAGGTGATGTAACTACAGGTCCGATTTCAGAGGTCACCAGTAAATATGATGTAGCGATTATCGATATGCCTTACAATTTGTATACGCATGCAACGCCGGAGGATCAGCTATCGATCCTTAAACATGCCAGGAGCTTTGCTGACAAGGTCGTCGTCGTAACGATTGACACGATGGATCATATGATTGAAGAAGCAGGATTTGAAATTGCTGATCGCTGTGTAGCCAGGAAGGGTATTTTTTCCAGACAGGTTGTAGTGTGTGTGTGAGCTTCGTCAGCAAGAAAAGGCTGAAATCTTTAATTGGATATGGACTTACCCCTGTCAAGTAGACAACTAAAAAAGGCTGTGCTGCCATCTGGCTTCGATATTCAACCGGTTCCAGATGGCGGACAAGCCCCCTTTACAATTAAGTTTCAAAATTGACTAGATTCCGGGTGTAGATGAACTTTCAGGAATTTTTTCATAGTCTGATGGATTAAGACTATGAACCGATCCATCTGTCACACCATTGATAATACCCATTAGCCCCGTTTCAACCGTTTTTACGAGCTGGCCTTTCTCTTTTTGCCCAAAGTTTTGTGTTTGACCACTAACTTCAAATAGAACCGTCCCACTTCCGTTTAAAGCAAACGTCCCTAAAGCAGTTCCTGGCAGGTCAATAGATTGATCGTATAATGAAATATTTGTAAAAACTGAATTCCCTTTTGCTTGTAGTGCGTTATACGCAGTAAGTGTCAACTGACGGGAGAAATCATATTTAAAATTATCTGCATACTCTGCATATTTAGCCCCTTCTGGAGTGCTTGGGTTAGGAACGAATTTTCCTGATATTGACATAGTTACACGCTCATCAGTTCCTTCGATATATGGGAACCCTTGGTGATGAAGATCGATAAAAACATCCACTTTCCCGAATTTCGATTTTAACCCTTTATATGTGTCACGTACCGTCTGCGCTTCGGGTGTAATAAACCAGCCCGGCTTTTCAGATGCCCCCGGGAAGTCTTGAGGCTTTGGTACATAGTTTAGGTCAGGATTAAAGTCACGATTAACATCAAATCCCGGTTTGCTAGCATAGTCGTCTCCTGATCTGGGAGTAGTGTAATAGTTCCAAGTAGGTTTCACATTAGAAAGATGGGGGAATTTCCCTACAACCTCAGACCATGTCATCTCATTTCCACGACGATCAAGCTCTGAGCCGTCTACGTTCATCATTGGAATAGCAACAATTGTTAGTTCATCAAGCATTTTCTTTACCTCAGGTGAGTTACTTTGACCAAGGTTGTTAAGAATGTTCAATAACGCAACAGTTCCAGTTTTTTCATTTCCATGAATTTCACTTTGAATAAGAACGACTTTGTCACCATGACCGACAGTCACTTTTTGAATGGAACGACCCTGATTTGTTTGTCCAGCCACTTCAACATTGACTTTCCCTGCACTCGCTTGCTCAAGTTGATTTAATTTTTTTACAAGTTCGTCATAATTAAGGAATGCTTCGGTAGAAAGATTCGTTCCACCTGTCGTATTCGGTCCTCTTTCAGCTAAGCTGACATTTGGGCCAAGTAATGCTGCGGCTACTACTGTTGAACTTAAAACCTTTAAAAATTTTCTTTTCACATTCATTCTCCTATTCTGAAAATAAATAATATTCAGATAATAGATTCTTCATTTTCTAATCGTTTTCCTGTTCGATTAATTAAAACACCCAAATAGGCCTATGTATTTCAGATTCAAGTGATTTACATATTTTTTCTAGACATAGTAAAGTCCCCTACAAGTGTGAGTGTATCATCTACGGATTATTCCGTAGCCTTTTACACTTTCCACTTAGTGGGGATAATATCAATTTCAGCCTTTTTTGATGTCATTTAGCTTGATAATGAACTACATTTTCAACGAGTTGTTTCGTGACCTTCCCCTGATATTCTAAATAATCCAAATGGCCGATGATTTCTGACATGACGAGCGGGAATTCTGCTATATACTTTTGTTTGTAAAATTCCTTTGCCAGTTCATTGCCTGTAGAAATTCCAGATTCTATCAAGGCCAGGATTTTTTGTGATTTTCTTTCTATGCTGTTGAGTCTTTTTTCAATCAGATGACCAGGTTGTTCAATGATGTTACCATGACCAGGAAAGAGTAGATTCACCTGTAATGCTAAACATCGTTTTAAGGAATCGATATGATCTACAAGAGTCAGCATCCTATTACCGTTTTCATCAGGTTCGATCAAGGCATTGCTCGATATATGTTCAATCAATAAATCACCGGCAAGAAGCCGTTTCTCTTCTTGGTCAAGGAAAGCAATTTGATCCGGGGCATGCCCGGGAAATTCGATCACTTCAAAATTCAGCCATTGTTTTTCCGTGATCGCGATGATGTCACCATTCAATTTTTGATCTTTATTATTATCGACTGCGTTGAATAGGTAAGCCACTTGTTTATCTCCAAGTTCACCACAGCCCATCTCATGGTAAAGCTGCTTATAAAAATTAATTCTCATACTTAAGAAGTCAGGATCCCTTTTTAAACGGGGAATGGATTTAGAATGGGCATAAACGGGAATCGGATGGAGTTCGGTAATCCGGTTGACCAAACCAACATGGTCTCCATGGTGATGGGTTAACAAAATTTCCGTGATATCTCCAACGGTAAATCCATTTTCGTTTAATGTTTGCTGCAGTGCATTCCAGCAGACGTCATCATTCATACCTGCATCGACTAATGTTAAAGATTCATCCTGTTTAACTAAATAAAAGTTTATACTTTTTAAAGATAAAGCGCTTGGAGCTATAATTGGATAAATTTTAAATGTTGTATTCGTTTTCATGAACGTCCCATATCCTCCTAAATCGAGATAAACTTCATCTGGAAAATTGCGATATTACTAATGACCGAATAGATTTAAAGGGTTATTATTCTATGATTAGTTGAATGAACTGAAACTGTCAAGCGGAAGCTTTCAGGCAAACGAGAATTTAATAATTGGGAATGAATGGTCTATTCATCTAATTTATTTTAAAATTGAATAAACAAGATGATTATTTAGCCAATATTCTTGAAATGGATTGTTGTATGTGAATATGAAATGAACACTGAATGTGTAACGCGTTCTATGAAATGAAACGGTATGGGAGGTTATGGTTTGAAGACTAAAATTTATATTACAAGGAAATTGCCGGAACAAATCATCGATGGACTTAGTGGGAATTATGATGTCAGGATGTGGGACCAAGAGGATATACCGGTCCCTAGGAAAGTCCTTGAAGAAGAAATGAAAGAAGTCGAGGGGCTGCTATGCTTATTGACAGAACAAATCGATGAGTCACTGATTGAACAGGCGCCTAATCTGAAAATCATCGCGAATATGGCAGTGGGCCATAATAATATTGATGTTCAAAGTGCAACAAAACGAGGCATCATGGTAACGAACACACCGGGGGTTTTAACGGAAACGACAGCTGATTTAACCTTCGGCTTACTGCTTGCAACGGCGAGAAGGATGATGGAGGCAGAAGATTATTTAAGGAGTGGAAGGTGGGAAACATGGTCGCCGATGCAGCTGACCGGACAAGATGTACACGGTGCAACGCTTGGTATCATCGGGTTAGGTAGGATTGGGGAAGCCCTTGCAAAAAGAGCTAAGGGATTTGATATGAACATAGTTTATTTTAATCGAAGCCGTAAATATGAACAGGAAAAAGAATTAGGAATCGAATATCAGCCCCTTGAAAAATTGCTCCAACTCTCGGACTTCGTTTGTGTCATGCTGCCGCTCACACCGGAAACCACTTACATGATTGGCAAGGAGCAGCTGGAATTAATGAAAGGGACGGCTGTGCTCATAAATACCGCAAGAGGCGGGATTATCGATGAAAAGGCGTTGTACCAGGCGCTGGAAAACCGAGAGATTTGGGCGGCTGGATTGGATGTATTTGAAGAAGAACCCGTTCCCGTGGATCACCCGCTGCTAACATTGCCCAATGTGGTTACATTGCCGCATATCGGGAGTGCCAGTATTGCCACAAGATTGAAAATGGCAGCTCTTGCTGTACAAAACTTGATGGAGGGGTTATCTGGTGATACTCCCCGTAATTTAGTATTGTTGAATAAATCAAAATGACCCTAATAGGTGGTTTGGAATGGTCTCATCCCAAACCACCTATTAGGCTAGTTTATACTTTAGGGTTTTTTACTGTTTTATGAAACTCCTACTAGATTGAAGAAATTTGCAACACCTCCTGCCAAATAACTGGATACCGAGACTCCTCGTCGCTCTTCGCGCCTGTGGGGTCTGCCTTGGACGCGCTTTTCCCGCAGGAGTCCCGTACCTTCCTTTACAATCAACTGGAATGTTTTTTTTAGAAAAAAATAGTAGTCAAACTCGCTTTTCCTCGAGTTTGTCTACAGTCTGAAATTACTCCAAAATGGGGTTATTTTTTATGGGGAATGTCCATTGGATTTTTTTAGCCGAAGCTGAAAATAATGCTCAAATGGAGTTACATCCGAAGGTGGGGAATTGTTTGGACCTTTAATAGTTTTCCTTTGGTTCGTAGCATCCTCACATATATTTCCTGATATATGATTTGTCCTTTTCAGGAGATTTCGGAGTTTTGAAGCATGTGCTTAATTTATCGGTGAAAGGAAGAATCCAATTCAAGGGAAGCATACTTATCGTAAATTGTTCGGATTTTTTGTAAACTAAAGAAATCCGGGTTTTATTTAGGAAAAACAATTAGTTGAAAGAGGGATAGGGGTAATAATGATTGAAATGAAGGAAACGATATCATCAGGCAACGAAATGACCAAATCCAAAAGGCTGTTGATGGCGCTTATGCTGGGGTCTTTTGCTGCGATTGGACCACTGTCACTTGATATGTATTTACCGGGTCTCCCGACACTGGCAGAGGATCTGAAAAGCATTACGTCTTTAGCCCAGCTGAGTTTGACTGCCTGCTTGTTAGGATTAGCTTTAGGCCAAATTTATTTAGGGCCGCTAAGTGATGCAAAGGGAAGACGGACACCGTTAATCATATCATTATCCATTTATTGCATTTCATCTCTGTTATGTGCTTTTGCTCCATCAATAGAATTGCTTTTATTATTACGTTTTATCCAGGGTATTGCGGGAGCTGGAGGCATTGTCATTTCAAGGGCCATAGTTCGTGACCTTTTTTCAGGAACGGAATTGACCAAGTTCTTCTCCATGTTAATGCTGGTAAATGGAGCGGCACCGATTTTGGCTCCAGTTTTTGGCGGTCAGCTTTTGCAGTTCACTTCTTGGCGGGGAGTTTTCATTGTCATTTCAGTATTAGGTATCCTTATGGTTGCGGCTGCATTTTTTGGGATAAAAGAAACTTTATCTCCTAATCTCAGGAGTGCCGGTGGGATAAACGATACAATCAAGATTTTTGGGAATTTATTGAAGGACCGAGTGTTCATGGGCTATGCTTTTTCACAAGGGTTCATTAGTGCCGCCATGTTCGCTTATATTTCCGGATCTCCTTTTGTTCTCCAGAATATTTATGGGGTTTCCCCACAGACATTCAGCCTGATTTTTGCAATAAACGGAATTGGGATCATCATTGCTTCCCAAATTGCCGGAAAGCTGGCAGGGAAGGTTAAAGAAGAAAAACTGCTTCAGATAGGACTATGTCTTGCTTTGTTTGGAGGAATATTCCTTCTTGCCTCAGTCCTTCTCGAAATCGGGTTGGCAGGAATCTTGGTCGCTTTGTTCCTCTCCGTTTCCAGCGTCGGTATTGTGGGTACAACGAGTTTTTCTTTAGCGATGCAAAATCAGAAAAAAACAGCAGGCAGTGCTTCGGCTTTAATTGGACTGCTTCCTTTTATATTAGGATCAGTAATGGCTCCGCTCGTGGGCTTAGGCTCAGGTGAGTCCTCCTTGCCGATGGGAGTTGTGATGGTAAGTTGTCATGTCATCGCCATGTTCGCTTATTTGATTCTTGCCCGTCGCGGGTTAAGGCGAGTTGCTTAAAAAGGAAAAAGCTGAAATCCTGAAGTGGGATTTCAGCTTTTTCCTTTTAATGGGTTTGTATGAGGGCTTAAGTATGAATCATAATAGTGATTCTGCTCCATCGATATAAACTTCCGTGCCCGTAATATGGGAGGACATGTCTGATGCTAGGAACAATACGAGATCACCAGCTTGTTCGGTAGTCCCTGCTTTCTTCGCCAGGGGCTGAGAGCCTTCCGGATATTCAATGGGAATCCTGATTTTTTTTAGGTTTTCATCTTCCGGGAAGGTGTTATCATGAATATTCGTATCGATGGCGCCGGGACAAATGGTATTTACCCTGATTTTATATTTTGCCAATTCAAGTGCAGCCATTTTACCAAAAGCGACTTGTCCAGCTTTGGATGAGCTATAGGCGGAAAAACCAAAATTCTTGAAATATCGGTTTCCATTGATGGAGCTGTTAATAACGATGCTGCCACCCGTTTCCTTCATATAGGGAATGGCGTATTTAATGGTGAGAAAGGTGCCTTTGAGGTTGATGGTATGAGTCTGATCCCAATCTTCTGGCTTAATATCTTCTATAGGGGCGATCACTCCGTTGATGCCTGCGTTTGCGAATACAAAATCAATTTTCCCAAAATGGTCATAGGCGACCTTGTAGGCATGTTCAACTTGCTCAGCCTTGGAAACATCCGTTTTAATGATTAAAGCCTCTCGGCCCAGGTTTTCCACTTCTTCTTTCACCTTTTCGGCATTTTCGACTGTACGGTCAAAAAAGATGATGTTGGCACCGTTTTCAGCTAGTTTCAGTGCTGCACCCCGGCCAATTCCCGATCCTCCACCGGTAATGATGGCAACTTTGTTTTTCATTAAATCTGTCATAAACTTCACACGCTCCTTTTAAGTTTTTCTTTCCCGTTTAGGGAGTATGTAGAAACATCATGGCAGTGGTAATATAGAAAAATTATAAACGAATATTGCCTGAAAAATCCAATTTAAACCGTTGACAGTGTTCATTTTACTTTGTTTTTCAGTGAAATGTCTGTATATTGAGGACATGATAAATTAGCTTGAAAGGGGATAGGATGTTGATACGATTAGGGGTAATAGGTACAAATTGGATCACGGAGCGATTTTTGGAGGCTGCAAAGCATGTAGAGGATTTATCGTTAACCGCAGTGTATTCACGTACAGAAGTGAAAGCCAAGGAGTTTGCCAATAAGTACGATGTACATACGACATTTACAAATTTAGAAGAAATGGCGGCCAGCGATGATATCGACGCTGTATATATAGCCAGCCCTAACTCTCATCATTGCAGGCAAGCCGTGTTATTTTTACAAAATAAAAAACATGTATTATGTGAAAAGCCAATGGCCTCGAATGCGGCAGAAGTAAAGGAAATGATTGAGGCTGCAAAACAAAATGAAGTGCTATTGATGGAAGCGATGAAATCAACCATCATGCCGAATTTCGAAAGTATAAAAGGGAATCTGGATAAAATCGGGAAGGTAAGACGTTTTTCAGGAAGCTTTTGTCAATATTCATCACGTTATGATGCGTATAAACAAGGCACTGTGCTGAATGCATTCAATCCTGAATTCTCCAGTGGTTCTTTAATGGATTTAGGAATTTACGTCCTCTATCCACTTGTTGTACTTTTCGGTAAACCAAATAAGGTGCAGGCATCAGGAACGATGCTTGAATCAGGAGTTGATGGACAGGGGACGATCTTGCTTTCCTATGATGAAATGGAGGCAGTCGTCATGTTTTCCAAGATTACTGAATCCAATTTGCCAACGGAAATTCAAGGTGAGCTTGGAAGCATCCTCATTCAGAAAATTTCTGGACCTCAAGCTGTGGATATCCAGTATCGGGATGGAACCACTGAAAACATTTCGGCTAAACAGGATATGCATACGATGTATTATGAAGCGAAAGAATTTGTTGAATTGATAAAGCAGGGGAAAAAGGAATCGGATATAAATTCATATTCGAATTCACTGTTGACTATGGAAATCATGGATGAAGCAAGAAAGCAAATCGGCGTCGTCTTTCCTTCAGACGGATTATAAGCACTAATTGGACATGGCCAAGCAGGAAGGGTATAAATGGATGTTACTGATGCCCCTTAATTGGGTAGAATTCAGTACATGGAAATTTTTATTGTTGGAGGAATGGACATGAATTGTAAAATTAATCGTAATGCAGCAAAGGTCTTACAAAAAATGCTGAGCACTGAAGAAGCCGAAGGGAAAATGATTCGTGTATATATCACCCATATGCATGGCGATCATGCCCATTATGAGATGAAACTAGATACACCTGCAGAGCATGATGAAATCGTCAAAACAGATAAAGATATCGATATTTTGCTTGATTCACGTGAGGAATTTCTGGATGGTGTCTGGATTAAATATTTTTATGTACCTGAAGAAGGCTTTGAAATCACGAACCCTTCCAAGGAGCCGCACGGACATCATCACCATTAAGATTAAAGGGGGAGGATTGGCATGAATCAAAAATACGAAAAGATCTTTCAACCATATAAATTTCCATCAGGGGTAGAAGTGAAAAATCGTATCATGATGGCACCTATGACCACTTATTCCTCGGATGATCAAGGGTTTGTAACCGATGATGAACTGGCCTATTACGCTGAACGCTCGGCAGGTGTAGGTGCGGTGGTCACGGCATGTGCCTATGTATCTGCTGGAGGAAAGGGATTCCCAGGTCAATTTAGTGCTGATGATGATTCATTTATCCCATCTTTGAGAAAATTAGCGGAAACGATACAGTCTAACGGGTCAAAAGCGATATTGCAAATATATCATGGAGGCCGGCAAAGTCCGCCGGAATTATTGCCTGATAACCAACCTGTTTCTGCAAGTGCCATTGCTTCCAGCGAGAAAGCACCGGTACCGCGGGAAATGAGTGAAGATGTAATTCAAGGCGTAATTAAGGCATTTGGAGAAGCAACAAGAAGGGCCATCGAAGCGGGATTTGATGGTGTGGAAATCCATGGTGCCAATACGTATTTGCTTCAACAATTCTTCTCGCCGCACTCAAACCGTCGTACGGATAACTGGGGAGGAACACTGGGAAAACGATTGATTTTCCCGCTTACCATTGTGAATGAAGTCGAAAAATCGGTTGCTGAGCATGCGGAAAAGCCATTTATCATTGGCTACCGAATTTCTCCTGAAGAAGGCAGCGATCCTGGAATCACTTTAGATGATACGATCCAGTTTGTGGATAGATTAGCAAATCAAAACCTGGATTATCTACATATATCGGTAGGTCACTTCTGGAATGGATCTTTCCGTGAGAGTGATAGGACAAAGTCGCGCATCGTTAAAATTTACGACAAAGTAGGGAATCGTATTCCAGTTGTCGGTGTAGGATCCCTGCATACACCCGATGAAGTTGCAGAAGCTATGGAAACGGGTGTCCCATTTATCGCACTTGGCCGTGAACTTCTTATGGAACCGCATTGGATTGAAAAAATCAGGTCTGGAAAAGAAGGGGAAATACGGACGACCCTTTCGAAAAAGGATCAGGAAGAACTTGTCATTCCAGATCCGCTTTGGGAAAAGTTGATTCATATAAAAGGTTGGCTCCCGGTTGTGGAGTGATTAGCACCATCTTGAATATGTGTAACCCGTCCTCCAAAGGTGGACGGGTTTTGTATTTATTCATATGAAACTAAAAAACGAGATGTAAGTTATTTAT
Organism: Peribacillus sp. NJ11; assembly: GCF_030348405.1. NCBI lineage: Bacteria > Bacillati > Bacillota > Bacilli > Caryophanales > Bacillaceae > Peribacillus > Peribacillus sp. NJ11. Next base: position 5,251,407 of record NZ_JAUCFO010000001.1, on the reverse strand, counting down.
CTTTTACTAAAAAAGAGAGATTGATTCACAGAATTAACATCTTTTATTTTAGGTTTCTCTTTGACACTGGATTTAATCATTCCTATACAGTAAATACTACCTTTAATGGTTATGTTATTACGAAGATTATATAGTCAAATATTGAATAAAATTATAATCACATTAATATTTGTGCCAATGAATAAAATATATTATTATCAATTTAATAAGCTGGTATAAAAACGGAGGGTTTATTATGAAGTTTCCACACGATTTTTTATTCGGAGCAGCTTCTGCTTCTTTTCAAATAGAAGGAGCATGGGATGAAGATGGTAAAGGAATAACGAATTGGGATGTTTTTTCAAAGATTCCGGGGAAAACATATGAAGGTACAACCGGAGATGTAGCCATAGACCATTATCATCGTTACAAAGAAGATATTAAATTAATGGCAGAGATGGGACTTGAATCGTATCGGTTTTCCATTTCATGGGCACGTATTTTGCCCACAGGTGACGGAGAAGTAAATGAAAAAGGCTTGGAATTTTATAATAATGTAATAAATGAATGCTTAAAATATGGGATAGTTCCTTTTGTTACGCTGTATCATTGGGATTTACCTTTGACGCTTGAACAAGATGGAGGATGGACGAATAAGCGAACAGCTGAAGCATTCGTCAAGTATGCAGAAATTTGTTTTAAGGCATTCGGAGACCGCATCAAACATTGGATTACGTTTAATGAAACGGTTATGTTTTGCGGATTGGGCTATTTAAAAGGTGCGCATCCGCCTGGTATCCAAAATGATGAGAATAAATACTTTCAAGCGACACATTACGTGTTTTATGCACATGCGAGAGCAGTAGAAGTATACAAGGCACTGAATCATTACGGTGAAATTGGGATTACCCATGTTTTCTTACCAGCTTACAGCATAGATGATAAGCATGAGAATGCATTAGCTGCCCGACATGCCAATGAATATGAAACTTTTTGGTATTATGACCCAATATTAAAAGGTGAATATCCAGCTTATGTGGTTGAGCAATTAAAGGAGAAAGGCTGGACGCCAAGTTGGACCGAAGAAGAACTGGATACGTTAAAAAGAAATGCGGAAAAGAATGATTTTATTGGACTTAATTATTACCAGCCCATTCGAGTGGAAAAAAATCAGGAAGCCGTTTCATCCATGGAGCATTCAAGAGAAACATCTACTCTAGCTCCAGGGAACCCATCTTTTGATGGCTTTTATCGGACCGTGAAAATGGAAGATAAAACATATACAAAATGGGGGTGGGAAATCTCTCCTCAAGGATTTTTAGATGGGCTTCATATGTTAAAAGGGCGTTATGGTGATATTAAAATGTATGTTACGGAAAACGGACTTGGTGATGAGGATCCGATTATTGATGGTGAAATAGTGGATGTTCCTCGTATTAAATATATTGAGGAACATTTAAAAGTGATTAAGCGTGCAATCAAAGAAGGCATTCACTTAAAAGGGTATTACGCTTGGTCTGTCATCGATCTATTAAGCTGGTTAAACGGGTATAAAAAGCAATACGGATTTATTTACGTGGACCATCATGATCAATTAAACCGAAAAAAGAAGCTGTCGTTTCATTGGTACAAGCATATTATCGAGACGAGAGGAGAAGAGCTGTAAATAGAAAGAAAACCTCTTGATATTAATCAAGAGGTTTTTTGTATATATAGACCAGTAAATGATTGAACGAATAATAGGGAAATTATATCGACCATAAAAGATAAGTTTGGAAAAAACGATTCTGTAGTATCGGGAATTATGATCAATATTTGTTTCAAGGCTACACCTTGAGATGAGTGGGGAATTAGTCGAAAGTTCAAACTTCCCGGTTTGTAGTCTATATCTCCAGGATCAAACTAACTAGACTGGAAGTATGGTCCCGGATTGTAATGTATATGTAAAAAAATTCAAAAAAATGTAAACAAATGTTTACAATGCTAACAATGTACAGTTTTACGTTTTACTGTATAATGTTGAAGCGTGGCCAAGAACCATGTCAAATAACTTAACAAAGGAGATTACATATGACGATTATTTCTTATTTTTGAAAGGTCCCCCGTATGTTTGTAGTGAACCAATCAGTCCCGTTGAAAGAATAGTATCCTCTACAATAGTTAATATTGATATCGATTGAGTAACTCCCTCTAAAATGAAAGAATATCTTTTTCCTGATAATGGTAGATCCCAATCTTAAAAAACGACTAAGGATGTGAGTTTGAAAAGAATGATAAAAGATTCCAGATTCCAAGGATATAACATGAAGGGTTTTCAAAAGGACGTAACGGCAGGATTGGTTGTAGGTGTTGTGGCCATTCCTTTAGGTTTGGCCTTTGCAATTGCTTCAGGCGTCGAACCGATATACGGATTATATACGACCATCATCGCTGGAATCCTCATATCGATTTTGGGTGGCTCCAAGTATCAAATTGGAGGACCGACCGGAGCATTTGTACCTTTATTATTTGGTATCGTTATGCAATATGGATATGAAAGTCTGCTAATTGCCGGGTTTTTAGCGGGGATGATATTAGTCTTGATGGGCCTTTTTAAGTTAGGAAATTTGATGAAGTTCATTCCCCGTCCTGTCATCATTGGATTTACTACAGGAATTGCGATAATAATCTTTTCTGGGCAGATTGCCAGCTTCTTTGGTATGAATGTGGAAAAACATGAATTTTTTATAGATAACATGAAAGAACTGGTGATTAATGCAGACAAGATCAATATATATAGTGTGATTGTTGCGGTCATATGTTTCATCGTCATCCTGCTTGCACCTAGACTTTTGCCGCGAGTGCCAGCTCCACTTCTGGGTCTGCTAATATCCACAATGTCTGCCTACTTTTTATTTCCCGATAAGGTGGCTACGATTGGTTCCACTTATGGAGCGATTCCGAGAGGTTTTCCGGAATTCCAAGTGCCGGAGCTTTCAGTGGAGATCATTATCACACTCCTTCCAGTTGCTTTTACGATTGCCTTGTTGGGCGGTGTCGAGTCATTGTTATCCGCTACCGTGGCCGATAACATGGGGGGGACCAAGCATGATAGTAATAAGGAATTGGTTGCCCAAGGGATCGCGAACATCGCGACTCCATTCTTCGGTGGGATACCGGCAACAGGTGCTATTGCCAGGACAGCTACCAATATAAAAAGCGGGGCAGCCTCTCCGATGTCAGGAGTCATTCACGGCATTGTCGTTTTATTGGTCTTGCTTGTCCTTTCTCCATTTGCAGCGCATATACCTTTGGCTAGCATGGCACCCATATTGATGTTTGTTGCCTGGAATATGAGTGAAAGAAAGGAATTCGCCCATGTATTGAGAACGAAGACTGCAGATTCTGCCGTTTTGCTAGTCACCTTTCTCGTCACTGTCTTCACTGATTTAATCATGGGAGTGGGGATTGGCTTATCGATTGCATTCATCACCTTCATTGCAAAAATGAGCCACACGTTAAAGGTTAGGGAAAGAAGTCATGAGATTACTGAGATTGTTCCTATTGACAATTCTGATTCAAAGATCAATGTATATAACTTGGAAGGTCCTCTCTTCTTTGGTTCGATTGATGTCCTGGAGTCATCGATATTAGCGAACGTGGATAATAAGACGAAGGTGTTGGTATTAAGCATGCGCCGGGTAACATATATGGACACTTCAGCAGAGGCTGCACTATTGGCGATTGTTAATCGTATCGGAAAATATAAGGGGAAATTAATCATTTCTGGAATCCAGAAGCAACCAAAGGAATTGCTACTCAGCACCGGATTATATCATAAAATAGAAAAACAGCACTTTTTTAAATCGAAGGAAGATGCTCTGTATTTTGCCAAGAAGCAGCTGAAGGGTAACTCGGATAAAGTAGTCTAATAGATTCATCCTCGAAGTCACCTTTTTGGATTGTTATGTTATAGTATCGTTAACAGTAGATTTTAAAAGAAGGTGACTGTCTGGATGAATATATATCGGATTGGCCAGCTTGCTGAACTTGCGAATGTTTCGAGGAGAACCATTGACTATTACACACAATTAGGAATGCTGAACTATGAAAAAACTGGGTCAAGATATCGATATTACACAGAAGATGCCCTAAATCGTCTTCAAATGATTAATCGGTATAAAGAACAGAATATGCCGTTGACTGAAATCAAGGAACGGTTACAAGTTTTGTCTGAAACCACTGTTGATTCGGAGCAAGTGCTCTTGTTGGTGGACAAGATATCTACAGACCTTAAAGGACTGGAGAATGAATTGCTTGAATTAAAGCCCTTACTGGAAAAGCTTGATGAACAGCAGTTAACATATGCTGCAAAACAGCTTTCCGTTCGGAGCAGCTCTTTATTGAGCATCATTGCCATGCTCGCCTAAGATTTTTGCCGAGTTCAACAAAAAAAGACCTGATTGGGTCTTTTTTTTGTTGAACTCGGCAAACGATGCTTACTTAAGGATTGCATAAGATAGTGGTACTTGGCTAAATGGAGATTTTAATCTTTTTTCGATATAGATGAAGGATATAAGTGAACGGAAAAAGAAGAACTTAAGTATCTACGACTATATGAAGAGGTGAGAGTGAATGATTGGATCAATAGTTACGACAGGTAAAGGACATCTTCAAGGCACTATGGAAAACGGTATATGTGTTTGGCGTGGAGTCAGGTATGCGAAACCGCCGATAGATGCTCTGCGTTTCCGCTCGCCTGAGCCCGTTGATAAATGGAGCGGTGTCATGGATGCAGTGGATTTTGGTCCCATACCCCCACAGCCGATGGATCGGGCTGTAAGAACTGGAATGGCAGCAAATGAAAAAATGGATGAGGATTGCTTGTTCCTGAACATCTGGTCACCTAGAGCTGATGATAAAAAACGCCCGGTCATGGTGTGGATTCCTGGTGGAGCATATATAACGGGAGCCGGATCCCTTGATATGTACAATGGACACTTATTGGCTAAGAATGGAGACGTAGTTGTAGTAAGCATCAACTATAGGCTGGGTGCACTGGGATATTTGGATTTTACCGATTTGGCAGTTGATGGGGAAATATTTGAAACCAATTTAGGTTTACGTGATCAAGTGGCGTCTCTGAAGTGGATTAAAGAGAATATAGAAGCTTTTGGCGGCGACCCTGAAAATGTTACGATATTTGGTGAATCAGCTGGAGGGAATGCCGTAACGACTTTACTTACCGTTCCTTCAGCGAGAGGTCTATTTAAACAAGCTATTGCAGAAAGTCCCGCTCCGACATCTGTTTACGGAAAAGGATTTGCGCGCCATTTCAGTGAAAGGTTCCTTGAGATCTTGGGCATTGGAAAGAATGAAATCCAACGGTTAAAAACACTTCCAGTTCAAGAGATTGTCGCGGCATCCTACCAACTATTACAGGAAAACTCGCAAGACAAGCCGGGTTCCCTATCATTTGGACCTGTCGTGGATGGTGACTTCCTGCCTGATTATCCACTAGATTCGATTCGATCAGGAAAAGCAAAGGGAATATCCTTGCTTATTGGAACAAATAGGGACGAAGCTACATTATTCGACCAGATGGATTCCCCGTTAATCCCGACTAATGAAGAGATGATTCATAAAATGTTTGAAAATACTGATCCAGACGCGAAAGAGCGAATTACGAATGCTTATTTGAACTACCCGGAAAAGGAAGCTGTGCTAGGCATTGGCCGGGATGCGACTTTTCATATTCCTTCGGTTTGGTATGCGGAGGCATACAGTCGCATCGAAAAAACATGGATGTACCGTTTTGATTATAAAACGGCGGCAATGCGCATAAGTAAATTAGGGGCGACCCATGGTATTGAAATTCCTTTTGCCTTCCAGACTTTCGACTCGGCATTGGGCAAACGGATTACTTCATATGGTTCCAGGCCAGCTGCACTAAAGGTTTCCCAAAGGATACAGGGCCATTGGGTCAACTTTGCGAAACATGGAAACCCCAATCCCCCGGAAGGCGAAATCTGGCCGAAATATGATGAAACCAATCACTACACAATGATTTTTGATAAAAAGGATTATATTGAAAAAGATCCTAACAGAATGATAAGGTTGGCATGGGAAGGGGTAGGGATTTACAAGTGAAATATAGTGGACTCGGAAGAAAGCGAGGGGAATTTTATGTCAATGAAAGAGGATGCGAAAACTTTGGATCAGGTAGATCCATTAGTTCCTTACCGAGAAGAGTTCTACTTGAATCCCGGGATGATTTATATGGATGGCAACTCATTGGGACTTTTATCGAAGCGGGCTGAGAAAAGTTTAATGAATTCATTGGAAGATTGGAAAAGGTATGGAATTGATGGGTGGACGGAGGGTGCAGAGCCTTGGTTTTACTATTCTGAGAGATTGGGTGAATTGAGTGCCCAATTGGTTGGGGCAGCAGTGGATGAAGTGATAATGGGAGGGTCAACTACAGCTAATCTGCATCAGCTTGCGGCGACCTTTTTTGAACCGATAGCTGGCAGGAATAAGATTTTGGCGGATGACCTAACCTTTCCCAGTGATATCTATGCACTTCAAAGCCAGCTCCAATTGCATGGGCTGGACCCTTCGTCACATTTAGTCCAGGTGAAAAGCCGAGATGGTAAATTCCTTGAAGAAGATGACATCATTGCAGAGATGAAAGAGGAAATAGGGTTGATTGTACTTCCGACGGTCTTATATCGAAGCGGACAGATCCTTGATATGGAGAGGTTAACAAAGGAAGCGCATGCGCGTGGAATCATGATAGGATTCGATGCCTGTCATTCCGTGGGTGCCATTCCGCATTGGTTTGACAAGTGGGAAGTGGATTTCGCTTTTTGGTGTAATTATAAGCATTTGAATGGCGGGCCAGGTTGTGTAGCGGGGTTATATGTGAACCGTAAGCATTTTGACAGGAAGCCCGGGTTGGCGGGATGGTTTGGCTCGAGGAAGGATAAGCAGTTCGATATGGAACATTCCTTCACTCAGGCAAATTCAGCAGGTGCCTTTCAGATTGGAACTCCCCATATTTTAAGCATGGCTCCTCTTTTAGGCTCGCTAGAAATGTTTGCGGAAGCGGGAATCGAACAAGTCCGGAATAAATCTTTGAGGCTGACTCAATATCTTATGGATTTAATCGAATCGGAATTGGCGGGATATGGATTTGAAATTGGCAGCCCAAGGGATGAATCAAAAAGGGGCGGTCATATCATCATTGAACATCAAGAAGCTGCAAGAATATGTAAAGCATTGAAACATGAGGCTATCATACCCGATTATCGTGAACCGAATATGATTCGTTTAGCACCTGTTGCTCTTTATACCACTTTTCAGGAAGTTTATGAAACGGTACAGGTCCTCAAAAAGATCATGGACGGCAGGTTATATGAAAACTATGAAAATAAAAGGGGAATCATTGCCTAGAATGGGAGCAACAAATGGAGAAAAATAAGCTGCATCGTGAATTATCATCGAATCAAATTACAATGATTGCCATGGGTTGTGCAATCGGCACAGGATTATTTTTGGGCAGTGGCCTTGCGATTTCAACGGCAGGTCCAAGTGTACTGATCAGCTATGCAATAGGTGCATTCATTGTCCTTCTCCTGATGGGATGTTTGGCGGAAATGACTGTAGCCCATCCAACATCTGGGTCCTTTGGAACCATTGCTGAAAAATATATAAGTCCATTTGCGGGTTTTGTTGTGAGGTATTCATATTGGATAGCGAATGTCCTTGCCATTGGTGTCGAAGTGAGTGCAATCTCGGTATATATGAAATATTGGTTCCCGGATGTACCTGGAAGCGTTTGGATCTTCCTTTTTGCTGCCTTGCTAATCTATGTAAATGCGACAAGTGTCAATACATTCGGAAATTTTGAGTATATATTTTCAATGATCAAAATTAGCGCCATTGTCATTTTCATTCTATTGGGTGCCTATGTGGTGATTGGCGCCGAACCTTCAAGCGGGATCGGTGCAGAGAACTATGCCAATGATGGAGGTTTTATGCCTTTCGGATTTTGGGGGCTTTGGGTCGCTATATTTATTTCTCTCTTCAGCTTTTTAGGAACTGAGTTGATTGCGGTGACGGCGGGAGAAGCAAAAGACCCTGATATTGCCGTCCCTAAAGCTTTGAAGGCAACTGTCTTCAGACTTGCCACTTTTTATGTACTGACAATCGGAATCATGTTAATGATCGTTCCCTGGCAATCCGCTGGTATTGAGAAAAGCCCATTTGTTAGGGTAATGGAAATCCTGAATATCCCTGGAGCATCGGGGATAATGAATTTCATTATTTTAACAGCTGCTTTATCTGCAATGAATAGCCAATTATATGCCTCCACCAGAATGATATTTTCATTATCCGAGCAAAAGCAGGCTCCATCCCTGTTTCAAAAAGTGAGCCGGAAAGGAGTCCCGATAAGAGCCCTTCTCATATCCACTTTGGGCATATTTCTTGCTGCAGGAGTAAAGGTCCTGCTTCCGGATACCTCATATGCATTCATGATGGGGATATCGATGTTCGGAGCCATTTTAACCTGGTTCATGGTGTTCATCTCCCATTTATATTTCAGAAAGGGGTGGGAGAGATCAGGGGGGCGTAAATTACCGGTCAAAATGTATGGCTTTCCGTATTTAACGATTCTTGGTGCATTACTCTTGTTTGCTTTGACGGTATCTACTTGGTTCACTGGCCCGTTTAAAATCGTTCTCCAGTTCGGTGTTCCTTGGCTGGTCTTCCTTTGCATCGTTTATTTTTTAATGTCGAAAATCAAAAGAACGTAAAGGGAAAGAGGGATGGTATGGATAAGGGACCAAAGGATAAACATCGTTTGGAAGAAGGGATGGTAACTGATTTTGAGAAGGATATGTCCTATGGGGACTACCTGCATTTAAATCAAATATTATCGAGTCAGTACCGGCTTTCCGGACATCACGATGAAATGCTGTTCATCATCATTCACCAAACCAGTGAATTATGGATGAAATTGATCCTCCATGAATTGACTGCAGCAACGGAACATATTGAGGCAGGGCACTTGGAGCCTTCCTTTAAGATGCTATCCAGAGTGGCTAGGATCCAACAGCAACTTGTTCAATCCTGGAATGTGCTTTCGACCTTAACGCCATCTGATTATATGGAATTCCGAGATAAACTAGGAAACTCTTCCGGATTTCAATCATTTCAGAACAGGTTGATAGAATTTGCATTGGGTCAAAAGAATTCGCAAATATTGGCGGTTTTCCGTCATCAGCCTGAGCTGTATGAGTCGATGATGGCTGCTTTGAATAAACCTAGTATTTATGATGCGGCGATTGGGGCTTTGGCTGCAAAAGGACTTCCCGTTGATGAATCAGTCTTGAACAGGGATTGGTCTGAAACCTATCGGGAAAATGCCAGTGTCGAAAGCGCGTGGCTGAAAGTTTACCGTGATGTGCATAAATACTGGGATTTGTATGAGTTGGCCGAAAAACTCGTTGATATTGGAAGTCAGCAACAATTCTGGAGATTCAATCATATGAGCACTGTCGAGCGGATCATCGGTAATAAGATGGGAACGGGCGGATCATCCGGTGTAAGTTATCTGAAGAAAGTGGTCGAACAGCCATTTTTTCCTGAGCTTTGGACTTTAAGGACCAAACTGTAAGCTTTGACTGGAGGGGAAATTATAGATGAATCCATGGTTAGATATTTCTCAGCGCCTGAATGAAAGTACGCCATATTGGCCAGGAGATGCACCATATTCATATCGGCTTAATTCATCAATAGCGGAGGGGGCATCCGTGAATGTAGGGGAAATTCGGATGAGTACCCATTTAGGAACCCATATTGATGCGCCATTTCATTTTGATGGACAGGGAAGAAAAATCATCGAACTTGATATCGATTTATATATTGGCACTGCACTTGTAGTAAAGGTGGATGCAGCTGAAAGTATTGGCATCAAAGATTTTGAAGGCATTGAATTGACAGGTGTCCGACGGTTGTTGCTGGGTACTGGACAATGGAAGGACCACAGCCGTTTTCCTGAATGGATTCCAGTGGTTGAACCAGGTTTAGCACCCTTCCTTGCAAATAAAGGAGTGAGGCTGCTTGGGATTGATTTACCTTCCGTTGACTTTCTCGACAGCAAAGAATTGCCTGCACATCATGCGCAGTCTGGCTGTGGGATTCATATCCTGGAAGGGCTGGTCCTTGACGGACTTGAGCCTGGGCTATACGATTTGGCTGCATTACCGCTTGCATTAGAAGCAGGGGATGGGAGTCCGGTCAGGGCCGTGGTAAAAAAGAAAGGCTGATGAGGGGGATATAAGGATGGGCAAAATTGGAGTTTATGGATCCTCCTTCGATCCAGTCACCAATGTGCATTTATGGACAGCATCCACCATTGCGCATCGTGCTAAGCTAGACAAGGTGATTTTTTTGCCTTGTGCCAATGGCCGCATCGATAAACAGATGAAAACGAGCAATGGACACCGTTGGAAAATGCTTGGGCTGGCAATAGGGGGCAACCCGTTATTCGAAGTTAGTGATTATGAAATTAATGAACGTGCTGGAACGAGTAAACAATATACTTGGTATACGATGGAATATTTTAAATCAAGATATCCTAAGGATGAAGTTTATTTCATAATGGGTGCGGATTTACTTGAAGATATTGATAATCAGGAGTTACCGATCCACTTACGATGGAAATTCAGGGAAAAGTTGATTGCCAATCATAAATTCATCGTCATGGCACGGGATGGGATCGATATGTTGAAAATCATATCCAAAAGTCCATTGCTAAGGAATTATGATGATGGCAATACATTTCACCTTATAGATAAAGGCCTTTCCATGGAAATCAGTTCTACATATATAAGGGATGAATTCGCGATGGGTGGGGAACCAAGATATTTACTGCCTGATCAGTGCTATCAGTATATTGTGGACAATAAGCTGTATCAAAAAGGATCAAATTCTTAAGTGTCGGGCTCGATCTCTCCGTGGATCGAGCTCTTTCGTATGGAAAATTCATTCACCTTCGATACGTGAATGAGTTTAAATAAAAGGACATGTTTATTAATAAAAACATAGTTGACAACTTGGTATACTATGCTTTATGTTAATGATACATAAATTCAGAATATTTGCTGATCAGAGAACTGAAGGCATACTATCTCCTTGAAAAAAAATTAAAAGGGAAGTAGTGTGCGTTTTTTGTTGCAAAAACAGGGGGGATTCCATGAAAAAGTTGATGAAATTGACAAGTTTGATATTAGCCTTCGGTGTACTTGCAGGATGTAACTCGGAAAAAACGGAAGGGGACGGGACATCAAAGTCAAAGACACTTGAGCTATTGAATGTGTCATACGATCCGACACGCGAATTGTACCAGGAATTCAATGAAGCGTTTGTGAAGCACTGGAAGGAAGAATCGGGTCAGGATGTAACGGTTCAACAATCCCATGGCGGATCTGGTAAACAGGGTAGGGCTGTCATTGATGGATTGGAAGCGGATGTCGTTACATTGGCATTGGCCTATGATATTGATGCCATTTATGAAGCTAGTAACCTATTAGCGGGGGATTGGCAGAAACGTCTGCCGGAAAACTCGACACCTTACACCTCAACCATTGTGTTTTTGGTAAAAAAGGATAACCCTAAAGGCATTAAAGATTGGGATGATTTAACCAAAAAGGATGTTTCCGTAATTACACCAAATCCAAAGACAAGCGGAGGGGCAAGGTGGAATTACCTGGCAGCCTGGGCTTATGCAGAGAAGAATTTCGATAATGACGAAACAAAAGTAAAGGATTTCATGAAAAAACTTTATCAAAATGTTGAAGTTCTGGATTCAGGGGCACGTGGTGCAACCACCACTTTTGTAGAAAGGGGAATTGGTGACGTACTTATCGCTTGGGAGAATGAAGCCTATTTAACACTTGAAGAATTCGGTGATGACAAATATGAAATCGTCAATCCTTCGATCAGTATATTAGCAGAGCCACCGGTAGCTGTTGTCGACGAAGTGGTCGAGAAAAAAGGAACCAAGGAAGTGGCTGAAGCCTACCTGGAATACCTATATACGGATGCAGGTCAGGAAATTGCCGCGAAAAACTTCTATCGTCCAAGGGATGAGAAGGTTCTCGCTGAATATGAAGACCAATTTGCAAATATCGATATGGTGACTGTCGATGATACGTTTGGCGGGTGGAAAAAAGCCCAGGAAAAACATTTCAATGATGGTGGTACATTTGACGAAATTTATCAACCGCAATAAGCATGGGGGAGAAGATGGATATTCACATCTTCTCCTTCATAAATCAGAAAAAGAGCTGGGGCGAAGCGATGAATATAGCGACAGAAGGAAAACAGAAGAAAAAGAGGACCATACCCGGTTTTGGATTGACGATGGGGTTTACGTTGCTGTATCTCACCATCATCGTTTTGATCCCATTATCCATGGTTTTTCTAAACACATTTTCAATGGGATTTCAGGATTTTTGGGCGACCATAACTGAACCAAGGGTTGTCGCTTCGTATAAATTGAGTTTTTTGACAGCGTTAACTGCGGCCTTCGTGAACGCAGTTTTTGGCGTTTTAATTGCCTGGGTGCTTACTCGTTATGAGTTTCCCGGCAAGCGGATCATCGATGGGCTGGTTGATTTGCCTTTTGCCCTCCCGACTGCTGTGGCAGGGATTACTTTGACGACTTTGTACTCACCGAACGGATGGATCGGGCAATTTTTCAGCTTTAAAATCGCTTTCACTCCTATCGGGATTATCATCGCCCTTATATTCATCGGTCTTCCATTCGTAGTGCGGATGGTTCAACCGGTGCTTGAAAATATCGAAAAAGGGATGGAAGAGGCATCTGCTTCTTTAGGGGCGAATCGAATGCAGACATTCATTAAAATTATTTTCCCGGAATTGATTCCAGCGATATTGACGGGTTTTGCACTTTCTTTTGCGAGGGCACTTGGAGAGTATGGATCCGTTGTCTTCATTGCAGGAAATATGCCGTTTAAAACGGAGATTTCCCCGCTGATCATCATGACAAAGCTCGAACAGTATGATTATGAAGGGGCAACAGCTGTTGCAGCCGTCATGCTCATTATTACATTCATAATTTTGTTCACCATCAATATCTTACAATGGTGGACCGGCAAAAGATATTCAGGGAAGTAGGAGGGGACATGTTGGAACATGATAATTCGGTGGTTGCAAAAACGAATGACCCGGTCATTATAACGAGAAACGCAACAAAAGAGCCTAAATCCATACAGTGGGTCCTTATTTCCATTGTATTGCTATTTCTGACTTTGTTTTTAGTTGTCCCATTAATCGCGATCTTTGTAAAGGCATTCGAAAAAGGTGCCGAAACATATTTTGCGGCCATTTCCCATCCTGATTCCCTGGCTGCGATTAAATTGACATTGATCGTTGTCCTCATCACTGTGCCGCTCAATGCCATATTTGGGGTAGTGGCTGCGTGGACCATAACAAAATATGATTTTAAGGGGAAAAACTTTTTAATAACGTTGATAGATTTGCCTTTTTCCGTTTCCCCAGTCATAGCCGGTTTGATTTTTGTCCTTCTCTTCGGCTTGCATGGAACACTTGGTCCATTGCTGCAAACCTTTGACATTAAAGTGATCTTTTCAATACCAGGGATTGTCATCGCCTCCATTTTCATTACCTTTCCATTCATTGCGCGTGAATTGATCCCGCTCATGCAAAGTCAGGGGACGTCTGAAGAAGAGGCATCACTAACGCTGGGGGCGGGAGGGTTTAAGACATTTTGGTACGTAACCCTTCCCAATATAAAATGGGGACTATTATATGGAGTTATACTTTGCAATGCCAGGACAATCGGGGAGTTTGGGGCTGTATCGGTCGTATCGGGCCATATACGGGGGATGACCAATACGATGCCGCTTCATATTGAAATCTTATACAATGAATATCAATTTTCAGCTGCTTTTGCCGTTGCATCCCTGATGTCCATTTTTGCAATCATAACCTTGATCATTAAAAGTTTCATAGAATGGAAAACGGACTTTAAATCAACAAAAGCGAGTTAGGGGGGAATGAAATGAGTATCATCATTGAAAATGTTACAAAATATTACGGGTCTTATCAAGCTCTCCAAAACATTAATATGGAAATAAAAAGCGGGGAACTCGTAGCACTTCTTGGCCCGTCCGGATCTGGAAAAACGTCATTACTGCGTATCATTGCGGGTCTTGAACAGGCAGAGAACGGAAAGATCCTCTTTAATGAAGAGAATTACACGCATAAGCATGTAAAAGATCGAAATGTTGGTTTCGTCTTCCAGCATTATGCCCTTTTTCGCAATATGACCATTTTTGATAATATTGCCTATGGATTGAAGGTCCGTCCTAGAAAAATAAGGCCAAGTAAAAAAGTGATTGAACAGAAGGTTACCGAGTTGCTTCAGCTCGTCAAGCTGGAAGGATATAAAGATCGTTATCCATCCCAATTATCAGGCGGCCAACGCCAGCGTGTTGCTTTGGCAAGGGCACTTGCGGTTGAACCGAATATTCTTTTGCTTGATGAACCATTCGGGGCATTGGATGCCAAGGTTCGTAAAGAACTTCGGCGATGGCTAAGAAGGCTTCATGATGAATTCAACGTTACGAGTGTGTTCGTGACGCATGATCAGGAAGAGGCGATGGATGTAGCTGATCGGGTCGTAATCATGAATGAAGGGAAAATTGAACAGATTGGTACTCCGGAAGAAGTTTATGATCAACCGCAAAATCCATTTGTTTATGATTTTCTCGGCAGTGTCAATCTTTTCAAAGGCAACGTTCACCAAGGGAAATTGGTAACTGGGAATGTGGAAATGAATGCCCCGGGCAGTGAAGATGGATTGGGAACGGGTTATGTAAGGGCTCATAACTTTATCATAGAAAGAGCATCATCAGAAAAGGATTCGATTGCTTCCATAATTGACCACATTCATACAATTGGCCCCATCGTCCGGATAGAAGTCATTCGTCAGGATACAAACGAACCGCTGGAAATCGAACTGACGAAAGAACAATACTTGAATCTGGAAATAAGCAAAGGGGAAAGGGTATTCGTCCGGCCAAAAGAATTGAAAGTTTTTGTCGACTTTATGGCTGGAATTTAAGAATGGGTCGAATATTGACGGAAAAACCGCTGAAGAGCGGTTTTTTTAGTTTTTTAATGAGGATATTAGCGAACTTTCCTGTATCAATGGTAAATAAGCTGCAATCTGATACAAAAGGGCTTCTATGCGTTCGAACAATGTGAGTTTTTACCTGCCGATAGTCTATAGTCCCTTGGTGCTAAACACTAGATAGAAAGTCTTGCATCAAAATACGAAGATGGTTTTGTAAGATATTGGTTGTGTTATCACGAGGAAAAGTCGAATTCTTACGTATAATGTTAAAATTGAAATGTAATTGTAACATTAATATTACGTATTTGACAAAATCTGATGATATACTACGACTTAGGTGAAAACATAGTAGAGTATCAGAAGTGTATTTAATATAATTACAACCTTAGAAGATTACATAAAGAGTAAAAAAAATAGAGAAGAGTTCCCAGCAATTTATTTTGACTAATCATTTTTCATAGAGAAAAAGAAGTGGGTCGATGGAAATGCACGGGGAGGAAAGCAGGGGAAATGAGTTTGAAGAAAAAACTTATCGTATTGAACACGACAATTATGCTAGGATTGGGAAGCGCTTTTGCCATACCATCAGTGAAAGCTGAAGAAAATATCTCGGATATTCAATCGCAACGCACAGGAATACAATCGGATATTTCAGAGGCGGAACAAGTTATTCAGGAACTAAAAAAAGAACAGTCGAAAATGAATTCCCAAATTGCCCAGATTGAAACGGCAATGAGAGAAAATGACGAAAAAATCAAAGATACTAAACAAGAAATTAAAGACACGGAAAAAGATATAGTTTCTTTAAAGAAAGAAATTAAAGCGTTGGAAGAAAGAATCGCAAAACGCGAGGAAGTCTTGAAAGAGCGCGCCCTTTCATTCCAAGAGAGCGGCGGGGACGTTGAGTACCTTGAAGTTGTTTTAGGTTCTAAAAGCTTTGGTGAATTCGTTAATCGTGTTGGAGCGGTAGCTACAATTGTGGAAGCGGACCAACAGATTCTTAGCGAGCAGGAAGCGGATAAAGCTGACTTAGAAAAAAAACAAGCAACCGTAGAGAAAAAATTGCAAAACCTAAAGGATATGGAAGTAGAACTTAAAGGTATGCAATCTCAAATTGAAGATCAAAAAGCAGAAACTGTCAATATGAAGGCAAAGATTGAAAAGAAAGAAGCGGAAACAGAGGCCCTTAAACAATCTTTAGAGAATAAAGATGCAGGTTTAGAAGCACAAATAGCATCCATTCGTGAAAATATCAAAAAAGAGGAAGAACGTAAAGCATCTGAGAAAGCTGATCTTGACCGTGCTGCTGAAAAAGTGAATTCTTCAAATTCTTCTAGTGAAGAATCGCCAAGTTCTTCTAAAGGCGAAGCGTCGGCGTCAGGTTCGTCTAAAGGTGAATCATCTTCATCTTCAAATTCAACTAAAAACAGTTCTGCTGATAAACCTGCAGCCAGTAAAACTGAAGCATCAAGCAAGCCAAGCAGTGCAAATACAGGCTCTGCAATTACAGCAGGTTATAAATATATCGGTAACTCCACATATAAATTTGGTGGCGGAAGAACGGCATCCGATATCGCTAACGGTTTATTCGATTGTTCAGGGTTCGTTGCATGGGCTTATAAACAAGCTGGTGTGAACCTTCCAGCCAGTACGGATGCATTGAAAAATGCAGGACGTCAAGTATCTGATAGTCAAAAACAACCTGGAGATTTAGTATTTTTCAATACCTATAAAACTGATGGGCATGTCGGAATTTATGTCGGCGGCGGCAAATTTATCGGTTCCCAAAGTTCAACAGGTGTTGCAATTGCCAATATGGAAAGTGGATATTGGGCATCTGTATACAACGGCCGTGTCGTTCGTGTAAATTAATGGTTCCTTAATAAGCAGGGGTAAATGCCCCTGCTTATTTTTTTTGAAAAAATATCGAAAAAAGTGAAACTTATTTTGATATTCAACGTAAATACTATAAGATAAAACAAGGATAGGTGATGTGGACTTTCAGTTAATCTGGGAAAAGTTATAATGAAACAACATTCCATACTATTAAACGGAGGCAAAAAAACATGATGAAAAAATTTATGGCTGCATTACTTACAATTACACTAGCATTCTCTCCAGTCGGCACTTATGTATTCCAGGATCATTCGGAGTCAGTCGATGCAAGGGGTTACAAGTCTGGAAAAAGAAGCTTTAACAGCAACAACAATAATAATTCGAATTTCCAAAATAAAGAAACGAAGAAATCCGATGCCACTACTACTAATAAAGCAAAAACTGGAAACACATTTAATAAAGGCGGCTTAATGAAAGGGATTATGCTAGGCGGACTGGCAGGATTACTTTTTGGTAGCCTATTCGCCAATATGGGAGCCCTTGGTTCTATACTTGGACTATTAATCAACGTGTTAGCGGTTGTTGCATTAATCGTTGTAATCCGTAAAATATTCACATATTTCAAAGATAAGAAGAAGAAAGAGGATCCAAACCCATGGAGAGGCTAAAGATTTCCGAACAAGATATCATCAATGCGGTTTGTGTTTACATTGCCCGTAAAAAGCAGGTACAACCTAATGAGGTAGAAGTGGAGTTAATGTATGATGATGATTATGGCTTTTCGGCTGAAACGTTTGTCGATGGCCGGAAACAAGTGTTAATCACCATCAACTTGATAGAAGCACTTCGCTTATGGCTGGATGAATATTTGAATAAAGATCCATATTCGGGTATTGAACTTGTTTTGGATGATGAAGAGGGAATAGTGGCTTTAGTAAGTGAAAGTAATCGATAAGTAAAAAAGGATGCCGTAAAGGCGTCCTTTTTTTATTTTTTAAGATATTCGTAAAAACTATATACATGCAATGAAAACGACTCTATTAAAAGTCGAGTTTAGGGGTAGTAGATCGGTGCAAAAGAAAGAATCTAAGATAATAGATAGGTATTAAAGCAAACTAGGCAAAATCTTAATTACTGGCAACATGGTTAAGAAATACCGATGTTTCTTTTTGGTGTATTTTCATTCCATTTGTTGCAAAAAATGGTTGTTGGAAGTAGGATGGATATATGTTCAAGCAAAAGGAGGAGAGTAAGTGACCGGTTATATAGAGGATATCACTTTTTTAAATGAAAAGGCCATAAAGTTCGGCAATGAAAAAGTGGAAGCGATACTTGCACCATCTTTAGGAAGCAATCTACTTTCGTTGAAGTACAAGCGAAAGGATATTGAGGTGCTGCGAACTCCAGATAGTTTGGAAGAATTTAAAAAGGTCCCCATTTTATACGGGATGCCAATCTTGTTCCCTCCCAATCGAATTGAAGATGGCCAATTTACATATAAGGAGACTACGTATAAGTTTCCTATCAATGAAATGGAAAAATCCAATCATATTCATGGTTTTTTGCATGACAAACCGTGGCAAGTCTGCAAAAAAGAAGTGAACGGGAATGAAATCGTCATTAATACTGAGTTTTCAAGCAGTGATTTTGCTTATCTAAAAGGCAGCTTTCCGCAAGATATTACAGTGAAAATGTCTTTGTCTTTAAGCGGTGAAACATTGGATATAAAATTGGAAATCACCAACAAGGGCATCGAATCCTTTCCGTGGGGAGCAGGTTATCATACTGTATTCAATTTTCCATTTGGGCCAGGGAGTAAGTTGGAAGATTGCAGAATATCACTTCCCGTCAATAAACAATGGGAGTTGAATGAAAGGTCATTGCCTACTGGCGAAATTCATGAAACGGACAATACATTGGAAATCCAAAACGGATTTAGCTTGGAAGGCCGGCTGTTTGATGATCTATTTGGCTATGATGAGGAAAGTTCTCTGGAAAACGAGTGTATTCTCACTGACCATGAGGCTGGCATACAAGTCATTTATCATGGCGATCAATGTTTTAAGTTTTGGGTATTGTTCAATCAGGAGGGGTTCGTCTGTCCGGAACCATACACATGGGTAACGAATGCCCCTAATCTGGATTTATCGGAGGAATTGACAGGATTGAGGGAGTTAAGCTCAGGGGAAACGGTTCAGCTGAAAACTAGACTGGTAATGAAAGAGATATAAAAAAACACCTTGGCACTTTTGAATGCCAAGGTGTTTAAGATTATGCTTTCTTTTTCATCCAGAGCGGGTATAGAACGATTCCAACTACATATAAGGCAATGCCAAGTATGAATGTATTCATATCAGCTGTACCTGTCTTGATGACCCAAATCGAGTAGATTAACGCCAGGATGGTGATAATGCCATCACGAACCCTCGAACCTTTCATGATGTCATAGGTTTCCCCAGTCATGACTAATTTCAATTGATACAGAACTGATGCAAGGTAAGGAATCAAGTATGCGAGTGTAGCGACGATCATTGAGAATTTATAAGCTTCCAAAATCGTTCCCGAAATAGTGGAGAATAAGAATATCTGTGTCATGATATTTGTTATTGTCATAGAACGGACAGGCGTGCCATTTTTGTTTGCTTTTGCAAAATAGGACGGGAACAGATCTGATTTCGCTGCCTGGTAAGGAACTTCAGATGCAACGACAATCCATCCGATTGTAGAACCCAATAAGGAAATGACGGCAAGTGCGGCCATTAAATACGTACCGCTTGAACCGACTACAGCTTGTAGTGCGTCAACAAGTGGTTTTTGTGATATTTTCAAATCGTCTTGAGATATGGCACCCATCGTCAATAAGGTAATGCCGATATAAATGGCAACAGCGATAAGTAAACCTAGAATCGTGGCTTTCTTAACATCATTTTGTGACTTGGCACGGTTTGAAAGCATGACGGCAGCTTCAATACCGATGAATGCCCATAATGTTGAAATTGCAGCAGCATTCACTTGATCACCTAAAGAGATGGCTGAACCTGTCTTATCGTAAAATTCAGCACCGTTCCCCAGATTTGAGGAATCGAAAATGAATATCGTGATAATGATGAAAAATAAGAATCCAAGCACTTTTGTTACCGTAGCAAAAAGATTCAGTTTCCCAGCACTGTTGAAGCTTCTTACCAAGATTGCCTGAATTCCCCAAAGGGCAATGGAACAGACTGCAAAGGTTAGTGCTTTACCAATTTCGAGATGAAACGAACCCGCAGTATAAATCACTTTCGTACTATGCATCACCGGGAAAAACGTTGATAGGTAACCAGCAAATGAAATGATGACAGAAGCTGTCGCCGCCCAATTTGCAGCCCAATAACCCCAAGCCATGCTATATCCTGAAACCCTTCCTTTAGCCCGGGATTTAAATAATGATTGGGCATAACTTTGAGGTCCGGCCTTCAATTCCGGTTTCCGGACTGCCAGGTTACCAAACACCAGAGCTATTAAAAATACTCCCAGTCCAGTAACCATCCATGCCAATGTTGCCCCTAATGGACTGGATACTTGTGCTAATTGAGCAGGGAGCATGAAAATTCCGCCGCCGACCATATTTCCAATTACGAATGTGGTCAAAATCAATAAACCCCATTTTTTATTTACCATATATAATCGAACCTTTCTTAAATACAAAGTGTGTGTTATATACCGACAACTTATACTAAAATAGTATATCTTAAATAGTTTAGTTTGGTAAAGTGGTAAATAAGTAAAATGTAAAACACAGACTAATCAGAAAATTTAAATGCGTGATTGACAAAAGGATTAAATTGGATTATATTAGAAAAAACCGAGTTAATAGGTAAGGATAATGCGGTTTATTGCTTCAAATCGTATACTGGATTTTTCCATAACATTTGCAACTCCTGAATATTGCCGATTAGTCAACTAAAGGCGCCCTTACATCTAATCTGTTAGATGACGGGTGCCTTTTATTTATTATAGTGAAGGGAGGGGAATATGGAGTTCCTATGAACGGGTTATTCTTAATCGGAAGGGTTAAGAGATGAGGATATGATAGGTAACCAAGTTCCTCAAGAAAACATTGAAAGTGGGAAGAGTACGTGTAGATTTTCGTACGATCTCTTTTTAACATTAGGTATGAAACGAAGCTTTATTACCAGTATTGAAGGGGAGATAATATGGAAAAGAAAGAAGAATTGAAAATAAGGCATATCATTTCAAGCTTGGAAGAACTTCAATATGGATCCGTCATAATAACCGTCCATGATGGAGAAATCACACAGGTGGATACAACTGAGAAGAAACGATTCCCATTAGTGAAGGGCCGGGCTGTTAAGACTAGATGAATATCAGTTTTTAAGTGAGCCTTCGATACGAAGGCTCTTTTATTTCGTTTTAATATACAAATTTATTCGATTTGGAATTTTCAAGAAGATTGTACTGCTTTTAACATGGTAGAATAAGTTAGGGTATATGGGAGTTTTTATAGGGACTAATGAAATCTTAAGGAGGAACAGGGAATAGATGACCTTACAAACTATAGAACATGATATCTTGGAATTAGTTGAATCATTTAATGGGAAAATTGCCTATAAAATTGAAAATGAGCTAGGGGATACGATTGGATATCACGAGGATGAACCTTTTCAATCAGCGAGTTTGATCAAAATACCAATGATCATCGAAGGTTATCGTCAAAGCGAACAAAAGATAATCTATTTGAATCAACCAGTTACCATCCCCCCTAATGAAGTGACTGGGGGATCAGGAGTCCTGCATGTTTTATCGAATAAGGTATTTTTAACTGTAGAGGATTTATTGACACTGATGATAACTGTTTCTGACAATACTTCCACGAATATGATGATGAAACTGTTGGGCTTTGAGGAAATAAATCAATGCATCAAGGAACTTGGTTTGAAAAATACCGTCCTTGAACGAAAAATGCAGGATTTTAAGGCATTAAAAGAAGGTCGGGACAATACCATCTCGGCGGAAGATACGATTACCTGCTTAAAAGCTATACATACAGGCGACTTTTTAACGAAAGAAAGCCAGGAAAGAATATTGCGAGTATTTGACAATCAGCAATTAAGGGATAAACTTCCATCATTGATGGGCAGAGGGGTTAAGGTCGCAAGCAAAACGGGCGGAATTCGGGGAGTTGCCCATGATTGTGCAATCATTCGGTCAGAAACACAAACTGTTTATGCTGCAGTTCTTACTGAGGATATGAATTCAGAGGAAGAAAGCCGCCAAGTAATCAGTAAAATTGGAAAGGTGATTTATGATGATATGGTCGCAGATTAAATTGTCCGATTCAATATTTTTGGAATGGTCAACAGGGTTATCACTATTATAAGAAGAAGAGCGGGAAGTCATTCATGATTTCCCGCTCTTCCATATTAGTTATAAGGGGGGATGAGAAAGAATGTTAGATAATGAAAGGAAAATGAAACGGGGGAAAACTTTAAAAAGAGCGATGAAAGTTGGTGTTATTGGTTTTATTGTGTTATTGGGTTATTTCGGTTTTTTACACATGAAAATACAAGAAAGCATTCATCAGCCAATTCCGGAAAATGCCGATTACCTAATAATTCTTGGGGCAAGGGTCAAAGGTTCGGTTCCATCATTATCATTACAATACCGGATTGATAAAGCTGCAGAATATTTAATGGCGAATAAACATACTCTGGTCATTGTATCTGGCGGCAAAGGACCTGGAGAAGATATTTCGGAAGCAAAAGCAATGCAACAAGGGCTAATCGAGCAGGGAATTGAAGAAGTGCGTATCATGATGGAAGACAAATCTACAACAACTCATGAAAATATTGTTTTCTCGAAAGAACTCATTCCTGATCCATCAGCCTCCGGATTGATTGTCAGTAATGATTTTCATATCTACCGAGCCGTTGAAATAGCCAAAAAAGAAGGCTTGGACATGAAGGGAATACCGGCAAAAACGCCAAAAGTGGCATTGTTGAAATCATATTCCCGTGAATATCTGGCTATTACCAAATACTATCTGACAGAGTTGATTGGGAGGTGAATTCGAATTCTCCTAAAGATGGGGGAGGGTACTTTCATTATTCGACTTCCACGACAACATTAGGAACTTCCCAAAAATCTTTCTCTTGATATAACTCTTTAAGTGTCTTATAAACGGGATAACCGGTATAGGAAATCTCGACTCGTTCATCGGCATTCACTTCTTCCACATCTATATCATCAACAAAACCAAGTTGATCATCGATTTCCATTAAATAAAATCCAAGTGCCTCATATCCGCTATAGGCTACAATAACCTTACTGTCAATACCGCTATTAGAAACTTTGTAATATTTCATTGGTTGACCCCCCTCGTTGTTAATTCTATAAGTGAAAATGGTACGGTTTCTTATACTCTGATATACCCCTTAATCTATAACTGAATCATTCAATTGGATAAATAAAGAAAATAAAGGATATAGGGAAGCGGAAAAAGAATGTGCCCTGTCAAATAAATATCACGAGATAATTTGCTATCTTAATCATTTCGTGTTAATCTAATAAAGAATTGTTTTTGATTGTGGAAGAAGGTACTAGTTATTTTCCAAATGATTGAAAATAGTAATACAATGTGTGTTATGCACTAGGAGGCAACAAAAATGGAACAAGGTACAGTTAAATGGTTTAATGCAGAAAAAGGTTTTGGATTTATCGAACGTGAAAATGGAGACGACGTATTCGTACATTTCTCAGCTATCCAAAGCGAAGGCTTCAAGTCTTTAGACGAAGGTCAAAAAGTAACTTTCGACGTTGAGCAAGGTGCTCGTGGAGCTCAAGCTGCTAACGTTCAAAAAGCTTAATTTTAAAATTAAATCGTAACCTATATGAACAGACTCCCTCGATGGGAGTCTGTTTTTTATTGTGCTAAAGAAAGTAAGTAAAAAAAAATCCCACTCTGAGCTGAGTAGGGTTTTAGGGACGTGTTATTAAGATTTTTTTAATTCTTCTTCGAAGAAAAAAGTAGTTGGATGTTCTTTTACAGTATAAGAATATCTTTTCATGTTTTTTACATATGCCCATTTATTAATGGTTACTGATTCATTAGTATCCTGAATAGTTACTGTTTCGCCAGTATTATACTTATTGCTTTTCAATTTATGCACCCTCTTTACTAATAGTATAACATATTTGGTAATAAAAAATGTGTCCAAGATATTCCAAGGATATATTATGTAACTTCCCTTAACTGTATGGGTGGATATATTGATACTGAAAAGGTTCCTATTAGCGTAGATTCGTTCTTTGAGGTCATGTGTCTTTTACTCTGAACAGTGTATTCTTCACATTATGATAAACTAGATCATTGGAAATGCAAGAACTAGTATCAGGTTTACTTCAGGCTTTGGTTACAATGTAAAAGTCAGTAAAAAAGGACCTGATGGTGGGACAAGGATGCCTTTGGCTTTGAGACACCGATTATAAAGGCAAGTGAAACATCGTAAATCAACTTCTGGAGGATCTGAGACTCAACAACTTCTTGGAGTGCACCCATAGATGCCAACTCATTATTTATAGCTACAGAAGGCTTTCAAAGCAATAGGGGCTTATTATTATCTCACAGGTAATCATAAGCGGAGAGTCAACTATAAAAGCCAGTTATAAAAGCATGCTGGTTCAACGGCGAGGGGATTTGAAAAAGGAGGTAATAAAATACTGTAAAACAAAATATATACATTTGAGCAATTCTCCATCTTCTGGTGATAAAATGAAAAAGAAACAGTCCAATCCATTATAAAAGGAATAGATAAGGATGAAAGAAAATTTTCAGATTAGTCCTTCTTTAGCTCAAATGATCGTGGATGCAGCAAAAGAAGTCATTGGAAAAGATATAAACTTTATACATTTAGATGGGAAAGTTGTGGCCAGTACAGACCCAGATCGAGTCGGCTCTTTTCATGCTGCCGCCCTTCAAGTGCAGAAAAAAGGAAGTGTTGTAGAAGTTACTGCGAATGAGGCGTTTAAGGGTGCAAGAAAAGGCATTAATTATCCGGTAATGATCGATCAAATAATGCTGGGTGTTATCGGGATATCCGGAGATCCGGAAGAATGTAAGTCCTTGGGGTTTTTACTGACCAAAATTACAGAAGTATTGATAAAGGAACAAATGATAAAAAACGTCATTCATTCTTTAGACGAATTGCGCTCATCTATTGTTCGCATGCTCATTTTTGAAAATGAAAAAGAGGATACATTCATGAATGAACACTTGCAGCAGCTCCAATATGAGTTAGAAGAGAGAGCGTTTGTCGCTATTATTCATTTGCCAGGTTTGAATAATGCCTCATCACTTCCTGTTAAAATGAATGGGATATTATTAGAACAGGGAATTAAACTTTTTACTTACTTATTTCCAAACCAATACGCCTTAATTATTAACGCATCACAGTATAAATCAATATTACAAATCTTCAATTCATATTTCCGCTCTATGAATGTAAGCTATTCGATCGGGATAGGCAGTATCGGTTATTTAGAGGAACTCGCAAAGTCCTATACGCATGCAAAACTTGCCTTAAAATATGCTCTTTCAAAAAAAGTAACGGTATGCGAATATGCAAAGCTGGATTTAGAAATGATTATGGAAAACATTGATTTCCATATAAGAAAAGACTATGCATCGAAACTCATCGGTGAACTTTCAGAAGCGGAAATAAATCTCTTACATACTTATTACAATAATAACCTTTCGCTGAAGAAGACAGCTGAAGAATTATTTATCCATAAAAATACCTTGCAGTATCGTCTTGATAAAATCGCTCAAAAAACAGCGGCAAACCCAAGGGATTACCATGATTCTGTTAAACTGTATCTTGCTCTTTTACTTCAAACTCTTTAGTTTGAGGTTTTTTGTTTTCTAAAACAAAATTATTAATAATTCTTTGTTACCTAGACTATTACCTTTACCTAAATACTCACCTATAATCAATGTAGATGACGGAGGTGCTAATGATGAAAGTTTTAATTGCCATTGATTCATTTAAAGGAAGTATTTCTTCTATTAAAGGCAGCGAAGCTATTTCTTTAGGTATAAGAGATATCTATCCTGAAGCGCAGATCGTAACACTTCCTTTAGCGGATGGTGGAGAAGGAACAGTGGAGACCTTGGTACAGGCAACCAATGGGAAACTAGTCAAAAAAGAAGTAATAGGGCCTTTAAAAGAAAAAGTAGAGGCAATCTATGGAATTTTGGGTGATGAGAAGACAGCTGTTATTGAAGTAGCTGCAGCTTGTGGTTTACCTCTTGTTCCTTACAACCAACGTAATCCATTCTTTACAACAACATATGGCGTTGGGGAACTCATTTCTGATGCCATAGAAAAAGGATGTCGTGAGTTTGTCATTGGGCTTGGTGGAAGCGCTACAAACGATGCAGGGATTGGCATGCTGCAAGCATTGGGCTTTCGTTTCTATAACATGAACAATGAGAAAGTAGGAGTAGACGGTCAAGCGCTCACAGATATTTGGAAAATGGATCTGGGCCATGTGAATACAAAATTGAAAGAGTGCACATTCAGGGTTGCTTGTGATGTAAAAAACCCTCTTTACGGGCCGGATGGCGCTGCGTGCATTTTTGGGCCTCAAAAAGGAGCAACGCCTGAAATGGTGGGACAACTAGATAAAGGGCTTAAACACTTTGCAGAATTCGTCCTTGATAAGCTGGGTATAGACATCAACCAGATTGAGGGGGCCGGAGCTGCCGGGGGATTAGGCGCTGCTTTTTCAGGTTTCTTACATGCCCATCTCCAGTCTGGAATCGAACTAGTGTTGGAGATTATTGAAATGGAAAAGAGTATGCAAGGTATCGATTTTGTCATTACAGGTGAGGGGAAGTTAGACGGACAAACATCTATGGGAAAGGCACCCCTTGGAGTAGCACAGCTTGCCCAAAAGCATGGGATTCCCGTCCTTGCGCTCGCAGGTGGAATTACTGAAGAGACAGCAGCATTAAACAAACTTGGTGTCACTTCCTATTTTTCTATTGTGAATACGCCAATGACACTGGAAGAAGCGATGGATCCAAAAGTAACGTTCAGCAATTTACGATCAACGACAAATCAATTATTCCGGCTACTTCAAGCCGTTCGAACAGGCGTGAAAACGTAACAGGTAAACATTGGCGAGAGGATGATCATTAAATGAATGCTTTGCTGTTTTTTTTGCGATGTTGAATCGGGAAAAAAGTCAGGAGTACCGTGCACAGCTTCTTCAGTATTTAGATCAAAAGCGCAGTGAAGTAAAAATAGTAGACAATGAACGATTTACTGAAAGGGGGGGAGTTATTCTGAAATATCAGAACATTCTGTTTGTGTGAATTTGATCCATCATTCTTCCCGGGAACCGCTTTACATGTTCCTACTTAGACTGTTTCTTTAGCTGATCTTATTGTTCAAGTGTCAAGAGAGGTATCAAAGTATGATAACGAATGGGCTGATGCCTGCAGCGTTGTTGATAAGAGAAGTGGCATTATAGGTGCTCTTAGATGTCGCCGTTATGGAAAGCTCATAGATACTTTTGCCGTTAGTCGAAGGGAAGCGGCTATAATCGTAAAAAATATGCAACTTAGAAATAAATATTTTTATGTTTATTATAAAAACTTGAATAAACATTGGATTTTAGCAGATATTGTGGATACAAAAATTATTCATGAAAAGGGAAGGAGTTAATAATGTTAGAAAAAAAGATTGTTGTTTGTCTCAAGAAAGGGATTCAGGTAAGAATCGCAGCTTAGTTTGTGGAATTAGCAACGTCCTTCAACGGTGAAATCATGATTATTTTTTTTAAAAAATCACTATCAGCTAAAAGTATCATCGGGGTTGTGGGTGCGGCGATTAGTCCTAGTGATGAAATAAAACTAATTTCAGGGGATAATGATGACAACAAGCCAATTAAGATAATACAAGATATTCTTTCAATTGAACGAAATTTATATTACTTTGTGCCTCATCGATGGTAAAAATATTCGATGAGGCTTGTTTGATAAACAAAGAGTAATGACACTCAAAGAAGAAACAGTCACAATGCAGTTGTCTAACCCTTACAATTGAATTCTACCTGGCTCTGCAGACTGTTCCCTCAAAAAGAACCATCTGTTTCAGTTGATTTAGCTTCAATCTCTATATTTTTTTCTTTTAAATAAAGAAGTAATAATTGACAATACTTTCATATACCTTTTTCAATTGATAGGAAATTTCTATATATTATTCTGACTTAGAATAATCAAAAGAATTGATAGTTGAACTTCATGATATAGCTTTTATCCTTTAGAAAATTGGTAATGACCCAGTTAATATATAAACAGCCAGGTATATAAATATAATTGGCCAAGCATAAATCACATATGTTTTTTGAAAATTCACAAAGTTCGTCTCCGTAGAACTAACTAACATATATAGAGCTGGGATAACTGGGGAAATTAGACGGAATGCCTGTCCCACCATGGAAGCTACAGCCGCTTCGCTAGCAGAAATTCCATATTGCCCCATAACATCTGACATAACCCCGGCAATCCCAAAGTAGAAAGCATCTTGCGGTAAAAATGTAATTGCAGGTGCTGCAATTAACGCGTAGATTGGTGCCATATGTGAGCCTAATGATTCTGGGATAATAGCTGTAATGGATGTTGCTAAAGCAGTTGACATCCCACTACCTGTTAAAACGCCAGAGAAAACCCCAGCAGCCAAAGTTGCCAAAGCTGGTGCTAAAGCATCTGCTGCTAAGTCATCCATTCGTTCATTAACAAGTTTTGCAGACTTATAGTTTACCGTAAGGGCAATTGCTGCACCTATACCAAATAAAACACCGCCATGTGCAACATCCAACACAAGCATAACTAAAATAACGAGGGTTAAAATCAAATTAAAAGCATAGAGTTTGGGTCTCTTTAATTCAGGGTCTTTTAGACGAATAGCGTTTAACATGCTTTCCATTTGATCAGGAGAAATATCTTTAGCAGTTTTAGGATCAAAGTTTAAGCGCTTTCGTTCTTTTATTCCAATAAAATAAGCCATGAAAATTGCATATACTTCAGCAACTAGCATTCCTGGCAATAAATTTGCGAACAATTCGCTAATACTTACACCCATTGCTGTGCTCGCAGCAATTGTTGGACCTCCCCATGGTAACTGATTAAAAATTCCAATTGGGGTAACGATAATTACAGCTAAATAAATTAGCTTAATATTCATTTGTTTATAAAGTTGAAGGAAAGCAGCAACACAGATAATAATAGTTGTAGTAGTATCACCGTTCATAGTGACTACTGTCGCAGTTAAAACTGTTGCCATAGTAACTTTCAGTGGGTCACCTTTAGCCTTTTTAATAAAGAATTCGCATAAAGGGTCAAACAAACCGACATTAAGCATTACACCAAAATACAACACCGCAAATAAGATAACAATTGCAGGTGAAATAACCCCAATGGATACCTTTCCTGTTTCTTCATTAACACTAAATAAAATACCTTCTTTAATCCATTCAAAGAGATCCAAAAAGGAAGCGCCCGTTACAAAGGTAGCAATTGCTCCAAAAGCAAATGGAACAATTGTTAATGCCCCGAATACAGATAATTTATTTTTTGAGAGAAGTACAATGAATACAATGATCATTAATAATGCTAGGAATGTTAGCATACAAACCACCTCCCGTAAAAATTATGAAATAAAATTATTTGAAACTTTAAATAGTTAAGTGTATTACTACATTGTTAAGCTATGAATATATTAATCTTTCATTCGGAACCTCATCAGAAGGACCAACTTTTAATGAGGTTCTAGGCTCTTATTCATTTACTTGATGAAACTAGCTTGTTTACTGATTTCTTCATAAGCTTTTCTTTTCGTTCACTAAAAATTGCATACTCAACTTTCTTGGACTGTTAAATTTTTTAGTAACTTTACTTTATACGCCTCCTTATAACATTAATTGGTAGTATCATTTACAACCTAAGTAGAACTTTTAGAATCCTACTTTTTAATTACCCTATGACTGGAAACGCATACAAAATTATCGCTTCGATAAGTGGTGATCTGGAAAAAAGCCAAGACGTTATTAGAAACTATGAAGTTTAAAACTCCATGTCTGAAAGCGCATTCAAAAATTCCCCCTTCTTTTTCCTATGATGGTGAAAAATGAAAAAAGTATGTTAACCTTATTGGATTGTACATTAATGTATACATTAGTGTCAATAAATTTCTGAATACTTTGTTTTATCTAAAAATATGAGGTGGTTTGGACAAAGGGGAACGTTCTTTGATAAAAGGAATTTAGGTTAAATCCGGCTATCATCTAATTTTTCCTTGTGTGTGTATAGAAAAAACTAAAAGAACATTCGAATTTAATAAAAAACCATTGACAATAACGTATACGTTATCTAACATAATGACTATAAGATTCACATTAAACTAAACCGCTTGAAGAGGCAGGATTAGTGGAGGAGGATATTTTAATGAGTGAAACAAAAAAAATTCGTTTAGCAGTTATTCCAGGTGATGGAATTGGTACGGAAGTGGTTGAGGCTGGTCTTCGAGTAATTAATCATTTAGCGAAAGATTCTAACGGTAAGTTCGAATTTGAAAGCGATTTCTTCCCTTGGGGCTGTGAATACTATTTAGAAAACGGGAAAATGATGGATGAAGACGGAGTAGAAAAACTAAGAGATTATGATGCAATTTATTTTGGAGCTGTTGGATTTCCTGGAGTGCCAGACCATGTTAGCTTATGGGGCTTGCGCTTAGCGATCTGTCAGGGGTTTGATCAATGGGCCAATATTCGCCCTATCGAATTTCTTCCTGGTGTCCCAAGAAGACTTAATCACCCGGATGTTGATTCTCTAAACTGGGTATTGATTCGAGAAAACTCTGAGGGGGAATATTCAGGTATCGGCGGTCGCAATTTCTCCGGACGTGGACCTGGAAAAGAAGTAGCTGTGCAATCCGCTTTATTTACAGATCACGGCTGCGAACGTATTATCCGTTATGCCTTTGATCTTGCACGGACACGTAAAAAGAAGAAAGTAACAAGCATCACGAAAAGTAACGCGCAGCAGTATGGAATGGTACTTTGGGATGAAGTATTTGCTCGCGTAAGTAAAGATTATCCGGATGTAGAGACGGATCAATGGCTTGTTGATGCAGCTGCCGCACAATTTGTATTGAAACCTGAAGAACTAGAAGTTGTAGTCGCTTCTAATTTATTCGCAGACATTCTTTCTGATTTAGGTAGTGCTCTTGCAGGAAGCTTGGGATTAGCTGCTAGCGCAAACATCAATCCCGAAGGGCGTACACCAAGTATGTTCGAATCCGTTCATGGATCGGCACCTGATATTGCTGGCCAAGGAATCTCCAATCCAATTGGAGCAATTGGAAGCGCTGCACTAATGTTAGATCATTTAGGGCTAAAAGAAGAAGCAGTACTCATCAATAAAGCAATTGCAGAAACGACACGTCAGGGAATTCTTACTCGTGACCTTGGTGGAACGTATAATACAGACGAAATAACGGATGCCATTATAGAAAATCTGTCCAAAGTTAAAGCAGAAATATGAAATAGAGGGCTGGGGGGGTTCCAAAAAACACCCCAGTCTTTTTTTCTTTTGTAAGAGGATTTTTATCATTCGAAATAATTTTAAGCAAGTAATTGTTCTATTTGGTTTGCAAACTAAAATGGTATACCTTTTTTCTTTATAGATGCGTAAAATGGTACATGTTAGGTATAGGATTTATTACTAAAATAATGACTATATAAATGAAGAATGGATTAGGTGATAATGATGAAGAAAAATAATACTAAAAATGATAATGAAAATTTTTTTTCTCTAAACGAAACAAGTTTGGAGAAAGATGTTTTGTTTTTTATTGATAATCTCGAAGGTTTCGATGAATATCGTTTACCACTGAGGGCATATCACATTGTCCGACTAGCTATCCGTGATTTAGTCCTTCCTCCCGGGAAAACGATACTTGAGCGGGAGATGGCTGAAGCATTACAAATGAGCCGTACTCCTGTAAGGGAAGCTCTCGTGCGTTTGGAGACGGAAGGCATGGTTCGCCTTATACCGAGACGAGGATTCATAGTTGAGCCCATCGAAAAAGAGGATCTTAAACAAATTTATGAAATAGTTGAAAAACTTGATGGACTTGCCGTAAGCCTTGCTACTGTAAAGGTGGGAGAGGGAGAGATAAATCAACTGGAATCATTGATTAAGCAGCAGGAAGAAGCACTTGAGCAAAAGAATTTAAAAAAATGGGCAATTCTAGATGATCAATTTCATCAATCAATTATTGACTACGCAAATAATAAACGTCTTAGGGCGGTAATAGATAGCCACTCAGATCAATTATATAGAGCGCGATTATTTACGATTAATCACAGGCCTTTTCCTTTTCACTCCATAGTGGAACATAAAGCAATTATTGCATGTATGAAGGCTAAAGACAGTAATGCTGCAGGTGTTTTAATGCAATCACATCGAAACCGAGCACGTAATGAAATCCTTACAGCGGTTGAAAAAATTACCCAAACTGATTAGCTCATTTTGGGTAAGGAATTTTACTTTCTAGTTTCACTCACTTACTCCACCTCAACCACCTCGAAGGAATCCTACTGTTTACATTTTTGAATCTGCCAATGAATTTCCTCAATGAACTACAAGTAAAATGGGTGAAAAATATATGAACGAAGCATGTATTTTAAAGGTATATATTCAGAGCAAGGTTGTCGCTGGAAATTTATTATTTGGAGGGACTTTTTTTGATCGACCTGAAAGAAGATTTGAAGATAGCAAACTCTGTGCCTTTCATGAAGCTGAAATGACCAAATAGTTCTCTTCTCCCTGGGCTGGATGCAGCTGAGTTACTAACAGGAATACAGGTGTCGCAGACACTTTCGCAATAAAGCTAGGATTACCTTCAATCCGTTTTCATGATTTAAGACATACACATGTCACGATGCTAATCAAACAAAATGTGAATGTAAAGGTCATTTTTTTGGAGAGGGTTGGACATACATCCTTTCAAATTTACGCTAGACAAGTATAGCCACGTGCTTCCTAGAATGCAGAAACACGTGGCTGATGAGCTAGATAATTTGTTTAAAATTAAAGAAATGTGACCATTTTTGTGACCACTCAAGGTTTTAGACCTTCAAAACCCCTCTATATCAAAGCTTTAATTAAAAAGCCCAATCCCCATTACGGAAGACAGGTTCTGAAGTGCCGTCCTGTTTGATGCCATCGATGTTCATTTTCTCGGATCCAATCATGAAATCGACATGTGTAAGGCTTTCATTCAATCCATTTTCTGCAAGCTCTTCTGGACTCATGTTTTTTCCGCCTTCAATACAGAAAGCATAAGAGCTGCCGATTGCGAGATGGTTTGACGCGTTTTCATCGAATAATGTATTGAAGAATAAAACATTCGATTGGGAAATCGGTGAGTTGAATGGAACAAGTGCAACTTCACCAAGATAGTGTGAACCTTCATCCGTTTCCACCAATTGTTTTAGAATTTCTTCCCCTTCTTCAGCTTTTACTTCAATGATTCGTCCTTCCTTAAAGGTCACTGAAAAATTATTAATGATGTTGCCGCCATAACTAAGGGGTTTCGTACTGGAAACCGTACCGTTAACACCTGTTTTCAATGGAACCGTAAATACTTCTTCGGTTGGCATGTTAGCCATGAATTCATGACCCTGTACGTTAACGCTTCCTGCTCCGACCCAAAGGTGCTTGTCAGGCAACTCGATTGTCAAGTCGGTTCCAGGAGCCGTATAATGCAATTTTTGGTAATGCTTATCATTTAAATAATCAACCTTTTCATGCAGGGTATCATCGTGTTTTTTCCAGGCCTCTACAGGATCCTTAACATCAACACGAACTGCCTTGAAAATGGCTTCCCATAGCATATCAACGCGTTTTCCTTCTGCCTCTTCAGGGAATACCTTATCAGCCCAAGCCTTTGAAGGGACGGCGACTATGGACCAGCTTACTTTATCGGATTGCATATACTGACGCCACTTCTTCAGTGCAGTTCCGGATGCCTTTTGGAAGTTGGCTATCCTTTCAGGTTTTACACCTTTCAATAAGTCAGGGCTTGAGGAGATGACGGATAGATAGGCAGCTCCGTTTTCCGCAAGTTCGATCGTTTCTTCTGCACGCCACTTTGGATATTCGTGGAACACCTCATCCGGAGCCAGTTCATATTTGGTACGTGAAATGATATCGTCATTCCAATTAACGATGACATTACGCGCACCGTTCTCATATGCTTTCTTTACAATGAGACGGACAAGGTCAGCGCCCTCTAATGTAGTATTAACGACCAGGGTTTGATCTTGTTGGATATTAACGCCGACTTTAACGGCAAGTTCTGCATATTTTTCTAAATTCGATTGAAAATCACTCATCATTTCAAAACTCCTTTTCCATTTTCTACATTCATAATTGTACTTATTGTTCTATAAAAAAGAAACTTTTTACATCGTTGTGCGGAAAAACTTTATAGTAAATTCAATAAAGGAGTTCAACCGGGAAGCAACTGAATTCAATCTACATCGGTTTTGATTCATATACTTTAGCATCAACACCGACAATCACACTCGTGTGCACACATAAGTCAGCTCAAGCTCCAGCAGCTATTTTGTCTATCTTGCATTTTACCAAAACTAAAGAAGGGAAGACTATTAAAAGGTTTGAATAGTTGAATAATTTAATAATTTGGTTCAGTGAATCAATGGACTGAAAGAAAGAGGGCCTCTTTGAGACCCTCTTTCTTAATAGTCAAAAATCACTTACCCAAATTGATCCAGACGCTTTTCACTTCTGAATAGTTGTCAAGTGCATAAGATCCCATTTCACGTCCGATTCCGGATTGTTTGTAGCCGCCGAATGGGGAAGCTGCGTCGAACGCGTTATAACAGTTCACCCACACTGTACCGGCACGGAGTTTTCCTGCAACATAATGGGCATTGGCTATATCGCTTGTCCATAAGCCGGCTGCCAATCCATATTCACTGGCATTTGCACGGTTGATGACATCATCTAAATCCTCGAAAGGCATTGCCGCAATAACCGGCCCGAAAATCTCTTCTTTAGCAATTGTCATATCCTCTTCGACACCAGCGAATATAGTAGGAGAAACAAAGTAGCCTTGTTCACCCGGTTTATTTCCGCCGACAAGAACTTCCGCACCCTCGTTTTTCCCTTTTTCAATATAGCCCATTACCCGATTTTGCTGCTCCTGGGAAACAAGCGGTCCAATTTGTGTACTTGGATCCAATCCTGCCCCTTGTTTGATGTTTTTTGCATGGCTGGCCATATCTGCAACAACATTATCATAATGTTTCTTTTGAATATAAACCCTTGAACCGGCACAGCATACCTGCCCTTGGTTAAACATGACCCCATTCAAAGCTCCAGGGATGGCTTTTGAGAAATCCGCATCAGGTAGGATGATGTTTGGCGATTTCCCTCCAAGTTCCAATGTGACCCGTTTCAATGAATATGAAGCGGAGCGCATGATCAATTTTCCAACTTCGGTCGAACCTGTAAATGCAATTTTATTTACTTGCGGATGGTCGACAAGTGCTTGTCCAGCGGTTTCACCAAAACCGGGAACGATATTGACGACTCCATCAGGGAAACCGGCTTCAGCCAATAATTCAGCCAGGTAAAGCGCGGAAAGCGGTGTTTGCTCAGCAGGCTTTAATATGACCGTACAACCTGTAGCAAGTGCCGCTCCCAGTTTCCACATCGCCATAAGAAGCGGAAAGTTCCATGGGATGATTTGGCCGACAACACCAACAGCCTCGTGTTTTGTGTAGTTAAAGTAATTTCCGCTTACCGGAATGGTCTGTCCAACAATCTTGGTGGACCAGCCAGCAAAATATCTCATATGTTCTATAGCTAAAGGTATGTCGGCATTGGTAGTTTCACTGATTGGTTTCCCATTATCCAACGTTTCCAATTGAGCAAGTTCAGTTTTATTTTCTTCCATTAAATCGGCAAGTTTATACATAAGCCTACTGCGTGCAGCCGCGCTCATCCTTGACCAAGGACCTTCATCGAATGCTTTGCGTGCAGCTTTGACGGCTAAGTCGATATCTTCTTTATCAGCTTCATAAACATCGGCAAGTTTTTGTCCTGTAGCAGGATTAGGAGTGGAGAAGGTTTTTTTTGAAGCACTTTCCACAAACTGACCATTAATATAGAGCTTTTTTGGTCCTGTTAAAAATTTTTGCAGCTTTCCACTTACTTCTAACGTTAGATTTGTCATAATTACCCTCCTGAATAAAATGATTAACTTGGGCAAAACATGATGACTTATTGATAACGCTATGATTTATGCCAATTTTTATGATAAATGAAAAAAAGGGAATATTCAATCTATAACATTCGACAGAATATCCAAGATTTCTTTATCATTTTAAAAATGAAGTATTTTTTTGTCATGACATGTGTAATTACTATAGCAAAAATGAAAGTTAATAGTTAAAATGGATAAGGATAAAATAACTAGAAGGTCTAAAGTTCATCAGGAGGAATATATGGGAAATAATGCGAAAACGATATCGCAGCGTAAATTACTTGGTGTTGCGGGTCTTGGATGGATGTTCGATGCACTTGATGTCGGTATGCTTTCTTTCATTATTGTTGCTTTGAAACAAGAATGGAACTTAACCAGTGAACAGGTTGGCTGGATTGGGAGCATTAACTCTATAGGTATGGCTGTTGGAGCCGTTTTCTTTGGTGCAATGGCTGACAAGGTCGGACGGAAGAATGTCTTTATCATTACTTTATTATTGTTTTCAATTGCAAGTGGCGTGTCTGCAGCAGTCAGTACACTCAGCTTGTTCTTGATATTGCGATTTTTGATTGGAATGGGACTCGGAGGAGAACTTCCGGTTGCCTCGACATTGGTCTCTGAAAGTGTTGAAGCTAGTAAAAGGGGAAGGGTCGTCGTTCTTCTTGAAAGTTTTTGGGCGGTTGGCTGGATATTGGCAGCACTCATTTCCTATTTCATCATTCCTGCTTATGGTTGGCGGGTTGCATTGTTATTGAGCGCCGTTCCCGCTTTATATGCACTGTATCTGCGCTTGAAACTGCCGGATTCACCGAAGTATACGGAACTTGAAAAAAAGCAGAGACCATCTGTATTAAGCAATATGAAAAGTGTCTGGAAAAAGGAATACTCCCGCCAGACCCTTGTACTGTGGATTCTGTGGTTTTCCGTGGTCTTTTCTTATTATGGGATGTTTTTATGGCTGCCAAGTGTGATGGTCCTAAAAGGATTCAGTATGATTCAAAGCTTTGAATATGTTTTGATCATGACGCTTGCACAGCTTCCAGGCTATTTTTCAGCTGCATGGCTGATAGAGAAGATGGGGCGTAAATTCGTTTTGATCACATACTTAATCGGAACGGCCATCAGTGCCTTTTTCTTTGGATCGGCAGAGGGGTTGGCACCACTGATAGTTTCTGGAATGTTCCTATCTTTCTTCAACCTAGGGGCATGGGGTGCGCTTTATGCGTATACACCTGAGCAGTATCCAACTGCAGTTCGTGGCACAGGTGCTGGTTTAGCTGCTGGCATCGGCAGGATTGGCGGTGTCCTGGGTCCATTGCTTGTAGGGTATTTAGTTGCTGCCGATACTCCGATTTCAACGATTTTCACCATATTTACGATTGCTATTCTAGTGGGGGCCGTTGCCGTAGCTTTTGGGAAGGAAACTAAGAATACCGTTTTGACATAAACAAAAGGGAGGGGACTGAATTCAGTCCCCTCATTTCGTTATTTAAAGTCTTTTATTATTTTTAAAAGGAATTCGGAGGCAGTCTTCGGACTATCAGCATTAATGATGGCTGAAACGACTGCCGTTCCGGATAGCCCGCTATCAGAAAGCGAGGAAATGTTATCGGCAGTTATACCCCCGATGGCAACGGCGGGAATCGATACGCTGCGGCAAATTTCCTCCAGATCTTCAATTGCCATTAGCGTTGCATCTTGTTTGGTCTTCGTAGGGAAAACGGAACCGACTCCGATATAATCTGCTCCATTTCGTTCGGCTTCAATTGCTTCTTCAAGAGTGGAGACTGATACCCCGATAATCATATCGTCAGGAACCATTTGTTTGATGACAGGCAGTGGAAGGTCATCTTGCCCAATATGAATTCCGTCAGCTGCAACAGCAAGTGCTATATCTACCCGGTCATTAATGATAAGGGGAATGGACAGCTCGTTCAATAACTGTTTTAATGCAGAAGCTTTTTTATAAAAGGAAAGGGAGGAATTGTTTTTTTCTCTAAGTTGTACGATCGAGACTCCTCCTGAAACCGATTCTGTAATGATTTTGGTCAAATCTTCTATTGCTATGGACTCTTTCGTAACTAAATATAAGCTTAAATCAATTTTGGATTTCTTCATTTATTTTCACCTCATGCATCCAGGTTTCCTTATTCATTCTTGATATTGCATCGATTAATCTCACACGAAACGTGCCTGTTCCTTCATCTTCTTGAAGTTTTCCAGCAGCCAGTTCCCCTGAAATGCTCATGGTAGAGATA
Organism: Peribacillus sp. NJ11; assembly: GCF_030348405.1. NCBI lineage: Bacteria > Bacillati > Bacillota > Bacilli > Caryophanales > Bacillaceae > Peribacillus > Peribacillus sp. NJ11. The sequence goes on along the minus strand of NZ_JAUCFO010000001.1, from coordinate 5,212,798 downwards.
CCGGCAACTGCAGCAGCATAGAAATCGTCCGTGACTCCGGAAAAGGTTCCGATAAGAGCAGTGGCCATGCATCCGGTACCTGTAACATTTGTTAAAAGGAGGTTCCCGTTGTCGATTATGGACGTATGTTTTCCATCACTAACAGCATCCTTCGCTCCGCTGACCACGACGACACTATTCAATTTATTTGCCGCTTGTGCAGCCAGCTCCGCATTGCTAATCGCAAGTTCCCCCGAATCCACCCCCCGTGTAACGATATCCCCACCCATCAATCGATGGATCTCACTCGCATTTCCGCGAATGATTTGGAAATTAACCTTACGTAGGAGTTCTGTGACTTGCTCTGTCCGATAGGCGGTGGCACCCACTCCCACCGGGTCCAAAATGACCGGGATATCCAGGGCATTTGCCGTCTTACCGGCAATCTCCATTGCTTCCAAGGCTTTATCATCAATCGTACCGAAATTAAGGACCAATGCATCTGCTAATTTGACCATATCCGCCACTTCTCTTGGGCTCGATGTCATAACAGGCGAACCACCGATGGCAAGGGTGGCATTTGCACAGTCGTTGACCGTAACAAAGTTGGTGATTTGGTGAACGAGTGGTTTTCCTTCTCTTACCTTCACGAATAAATCGGCTGCAGGAACATTCATATTAATTCACTCCGTTCTTTTTTTGAAAATGAATGAAAATGGTGGACAGGTCCATGACCCTTACCGATTGAAAAGCTATTACGAATGGCTTCAGAAATATAGATCTTGGCCTGTTCGATCGACTCCAGCAATGTCAGTCCATTTGCCAGGTTGGATGTAATGGCGGATGACAGGGTACAGCCTGTACCATGTGTGTTTTTTGTATGAATGCGTTCTCCCTTTATCCAGTGGAAGTCAGTCCCATCATAAAAGAGATCATTTGGATTTCCCGCTGCATGGCCCCCTTTAAGTAAAACGGCTTTAGGGCCCAGTTCTTGTATGGATATGCATGCCCTGTAAAAATCTTGTTTCGTTCGAATCGACAAGCCAGTAAGAACTTCCGCTTCTGGTACATTTGGGGTTGCAAGTGTTGCAAGCGGAAGCAATTCCGTTTTTAAGGCAGAGACGGCTTTTTCGTCGAGCAAATGGTGGCCGCTTTTGGAAATCATGACAGGATCAAGGATAACGATGTCAGGTAAGAATGTTTTAAGGGACGCAGCGACTGTTTCCACTATTTCTTTTGATCCAAGCATACCTATTTTTACTGCATTGACACGAATATCTTCAAAAATGGCTGCAATTTGATCCGAAATGATAGCTGTATCGATGGCCTGAATTGAACGCACTTCCATTGTATTTTGTGCGGTTACGGCTGTGATTGCTGACATTCCAAAGACCCCATGTGCAGAAAATGTTTTTAAATCAGCTTGTATTCCAGCACCGCCCCCTGAATCAGAGCCTGCGATGGTTAATGCTGTTTTCATAAAAAAACCCCTTCATATAATTATTTTTTAGAAGTATTTTAAGTAATATGAAAGCTAAAATCGCACCTGCGAATGAACTAAGCATAAAAGCTGGTAAAAAACCAAAAAGAGCAGCTTTTTCTCCCAATAGGAGGATTGCAAGTGGATAACAGGCTAGGGAACCGAAAATGCCGGTCCCGATCACTTCCCCTAAACAAGCGAATTTTAAGCTTTGTGTTTTTCGATATACGACGGCAGCCAAAAGTGCACCGATCATGCTGCCAGGAAAGGCGAAAATTGAACCGGTACCAGACATGTTTCTAATGATGGAAACTAAAAAAGCTTGTGTTACCGCATAAGCAGGTCCCAATAATACGGCTGTCAGGACATTTGCCAGATGTTGAATAGGAAAGACTTTTGCAAATCCGGCAGGGATGAAAATAAATGAACTGGTTAAAGTCGTTATAGCCGTAATCATGGCGGTCAATGTCAATTTCTTGATTGGATTCATCATATCAACGACCTACAGTGGCCAATCCTGCTCATTTTGAACCATATCCCAGAATAAATATTCATATCGGGAAGTCACCAAAAAGTGCTTTTCTAATCTAAGAAGTTCCTTTTCGGGCATGCCTTCAGTTAATTCTTCCAACAAAGCAATCAGCCACTTGTGTGCTTCACCGAATTCAGGAGATGAATATGACCTTATCCAATCAGAGTAGCGATTGTTTTCCAATGCTTCACCATTTTGTTCTTTCAATAGCAAACCGATCTCATAATAATCCCAAGCACATGGCAGGAGACAGGCTATCAGGTCTGCCAAAGTCCCATGCTGAGCTGCATTTAGCATGTAACCCGTATAGGCTAGAGTGGTTGGTGTGGGTTCTGTATCTTCCAATTCCTTGGAGCTGATTCCGAATTCTGAAGCATAATGCCGATGGATATCCATTTCAACTTGAAGGGTTTCATTTAAAATACTCGCAAACTTTGCCATGGTTTCGATATTATGAGCTTTGATGACACCTAAAGCAAAGAGCTTGGAATAATCCATGAGATAGATATAGTCCTGCTTCAGGTAATAGGCAAATTTCTTTTCAGGAAGTGTGCCGTTTCCAATTGCCTGGACAAAGGGATGTGAATGGTTCCTTTTCCAAATCTCTTTTGCCCGTCCATGAAGTCTATCACTGAATGTTTCTAATTTAGTATTCTCCATTGTTCATCCTCCTTTAGAATGGATCCCCCTGTTTACACCCAATAAAAAACCCCGCTCCTGAATACGGAACGGGGTAGATGGATAAAGTCTGTAAATGGACGATATCATCCACTTCCCTCCGCCGGTATGAGCCGGTTCAGGTTCAAAGGGTCCGGAACTAATTCCATCTCAGTCTTAAAAAAGACTCCCCTAGTGGTGTGAATTGTATGTAATTACTGACATCATATCAGAAAGACAAGAAAATGCAACCCGTATTTGAAAGAGGGAATCCTTTATGGCTCAGGAAAAAAGGGAGATCCAGGTAATTGACTTTTGATGATTATTGGGATAAAATCATGTCTACATCAATTATATATTGAATTCTTATCCAGAGAGGTGGAGGGACTTGGCCCAAAGAAACCTCGGCAGCAGACCCATTTTGGGAACTGTGCTAAATCCAACAAGCATATGCTTGGAAGATAAGAAGAGCCGTACGGACACTGTCAGCCTCTTCTTGAATTAGAAGAGGCTTTTATTTTTGCGGAATAACGTTTAGTGACATAATAATAAAGGTATATATAATTTGGTGAAAATCAAACCAGTTAATACAGTTTAGCTCAACTAGAAGCAGGCTTTATGATGACTAGGAAAGGAGCCATTTACATGGCGGAATTATTTAAGAGGATTGAACAGAGGAAGGCAAAGCTTATTGAAGAGTTATTGGCCAATGGAGTATACAAAACCTCTGATGAAAGGCACCTTTACGATGCCCCGTTAAAAGTACTTGAAGATGAATATAAGATTGTTATAAATAGACCTAATAACGAGTCTCCTTCGGAATGGATGACATAGTAAGCGATAGACTATATTTTGGGTTCGTGGGATAGGGATATGATGTAAGCATTCGCAATGTATCACACTTGTGGATGCTTTTTTTATTTAGGTTTATATATAGGATGTCACAAAATATACATAATTAGAGACTGAAATAGGCTTTTTGTCACATTTAACCTATGAAATAACACATTTAATTTCCGGAAAATAGTTGATTTTAACTACGAGTTTCATTATGATGAAAGTGTAAAAATATTGAAAAATTAGGAGGTGTTTATATGATTTGCCGGAAGGTAACTATAGAAAAAGTAGAAGAAAAGAGAGAGGAAATGATCAAATTGGCAGCAGTTTATGGTTTTACAAGTCTTCTAACTGTTCAAGCAAGTCAAGAATTGGATGCGCTGTTAAATGCGTTGACAAATAAAAGAGAATCTGAATATTTTTCCCTCCAGAGAGTATATAGGTATTTCTAAATTCACTATTTCGTCCTCGTTTAATCAGAGAAAAAAGCTACTACACAAGGCAATAGCTTTTAAATAAATATATTTAAATATCGACACGTTTACCAAGAATGATCAAATCCCGTTCAATGCCATCCAGCTCGGCAACTTGAGGTAAATGTGCCCATTTTTCAAACCCGAATTTGGAAAAAAGCTTCAGGCTTGGTGCATTGTGGGCAAAAATGAAACCTAATAGAGTCTTCACCCCTAATTTTGGGCTCACATCAATTGCCTTTTGAATCGAAATTTGTCCGATTCCTTTTCCCCGGAAATAATCATCAATATAAATGCTGATTTCAGCCGTGGAATTATAGGCCGGCCGCCCATAGAACGATTGAAAGCTCATCCATCCAGCAGTTTCCCCTTCTATAGTAATGATAAATAGCGGTCGACTTTCTGAATCATGTTCCTCAAACCATTTAACCCTCGATTGTACGGATACAGGTTCCGTATCCGCCGTGACCATTCTTGAAGCAATTGTCGAATTATATATTTCAACGATCCTGGGTAAGTCCGATAGTTCTGCCTTTCTAAACTCTATGTGCTCTTCCATGATTTAAACTCCTATCTATATTCTATCTCCAGAATAAAGGGTATCGCCGGTTTTTTATTAAGGGACGGTGAATGAAACCCAATCCATTGAAAGTTTTATACTATCATACACCCTTTGCTCTTTATCTGACAATTCATTTTATATGTTAGGACTACAGATTTTTGGGTATTTAAAAGATTAAATACTTCATAGTAAATAGACAAAAGGAGAAGCAAATGAAAAAAATAGCAGGTTTATTAATTATTGTACTAATAATATGTTTCGCTGCATATAAATTTCAAGCCTCGGAAGCGAAAGATGTACAAAGGGTGATGGCTTTTGGAGATTCGTTAACCTATGGAAAAGGGGATAAGGACGGGGAAGGATATGTAGACGGTCTGGATGATGAATTGAATAATCCGGAATCGGAACAAAAAGTGAGTTTTTGGAATTACGGTATAAAAGGTCAGGAAACGGATGGGGTAATGAAGCAGCTTGATGATTACCGCATTAAAACGAAACTTGATAAAGCCGATACTTTCATCGTTTATATTGGAACGAATGACTTGATCAATAGTAACGGCGGGAACTTGGAGAAAATAAGTGACCGAAAAATCGATGATGGTAAACGGGAGTATATCAACCATCTGGATAAGATTATATCAACCCTAATAAAGGCAAACGATAAAGCGGATATACTGGTAGTAGGGCTATATAACCCAATTAAAGACAATGAAAAACTTGAAAAACACATTCTAGATTATAACCAAGCAATAAAGGGAATAGCGGAAAAGGATGATCGGATGGTATTCATTCCTACAAATGATCTTTTTGAAAATAAAAAGAAAACAGAGTATTTCAGTGATAAGATACATCCGAATGAAAAAGGGTATCAACTCATTACGAATCGGGTTCTGGAAAGTTATGATTTCAAATGAAAGCAAAAATGCACAGAATGCTTTCTGTGCATTTTTACCTGCATAAGTCGCTAGGAATTTGATATGGCCTTTAGTTGGGAAGAGAACTGCAAAGATCTGGGATGCTTGTATCTGCTTTTGTGGCTGAATGGAGTATCCTCCAATGATGGCGATCACTCCTATTTAGAATACCCTTGATGAATTTTGATAGTCCTTTATATTAGGCGAATTTTACCTTTATGACTATCATAGAGCTGTTCAAAAAATAGACAACTATTAATCGGTTCGTTTCTGTCAAAAAGTATTATTATTTTACACATTCATATAGGTCATGGAATAATTATAGGAGATTAGCCAGGCTTATAAGAGGAGATGCTAAAGGTGAATGATAATGAAAAAATCAGGGAAGAACTCTTAAATACGGTCAACGGACTATCGGATGAACAGCTGAACGCGCATCCTGAAGCAGGACGATGGAGCATCATTCAGGTGTTGGATCATTTATATTTAATGGAACGGGCCATAACAAAGAGCATTGCCGATAAATTGAAAAGCGACGATAGCACTCCGGCTGTTGATAAACCGATCGAGCTTACATTAAATCGTGAAGTGAAGGTTCAGGCCCCGCCATTTGTCATTCCGTCAGAATCATTCCAAACTTTGAATGAGGTTAAGGATAAGTTGTCCGAAACTCGCAAAGCTTTTATAAGAGTCGTTGACCAAGCAAAAGAAAATGATCTCAAACAAAAGTCTTTTCCCCACCCATTGTTTAAAGAATTAAGCTTGAAGCAATGGATCTCGTTCGTGGGACTACATGAAAAACGGCATTTAATGCAAATAGAAGAATTGAAATCAAAGTTATAATAGAAGAAAAAAACTCATCCGTCTTTGGTTGAGTTTTTGACTTTAAGACAGTTATAGTAAAGGAAGGGTTTTTCAGTGAAAGCCACTTGGGTAAGGACATGTCTGATATTGGGCTTTTTCGGATTGTTGTTGGGGCTCTTGTTCAAGTATATGCTTCCGCCTGATTTAGATGAAATCAAACTGACAGACGAGCTGAATCCGATCGTCGCCGACAAAAAAGACGAGCTCATTCAATTGGCCAATGACAAAGGCATCCCAGTAATCATTACGGCAGGGTTCCGTTCTTTAGCCGAGCAAAATGAACTCTATGAAAAAGGCCGTTTAAGCACGGGGAACATCGTAACGAATGCAAAAGGTGGGGAGTCTCTTCATAATTTCGGTTTGGCGATAGATTTTGCCCTCCTAAACAAACAAGGTGAGGCCATTTGGGATATGGGTTATGACGGCAACGATAATGGAAAGTCGGATTGGATGGAAGTCGTAACCATCGCTAAAGGGTTAGGTTTTGATTGGGGCGGGGATTGGACAGGGTTTAAGGATTATCCTCATTTACAAATGACATTTGGTTTGAGCCTGCGTGAGCTGCAACAAGGCAAGCAGCCAAAAGGGCAGTGAGAGTGGGACGCTTTATTTTAACCGAATAATTTTGACTAAAAGCAGGAAAATAAGCATGTGAATTGATTTACAGGTAATAATTCGATAAAGTGGACTAGTGAGAAATCAGTCATAAAGGAGTGCAGTCACCATGGAAGAAATAAAACATTGCCGGGACTCTTTGGTCATAAAAACAAGCCTTGTCCTCCCGCCGGATACAAATAACATTGGTACGATGTTCGGAGGCAAACTAATGGCATACATTGATGATGTAGCGGCTATATCCGCCATGCGTCATGCGCGAAGCAACGTCGTTACGGCATCAACCGATTCTGTCGATTTCCTGCACCCTATTCACGAAGGAAATGCAGTTTGCCTGGAAAGCTTCGTGACCTATACGGGCAGAACATCAATGGAAATCATCGTAAAGGTGATTGCAGAGGATTTAGTTACAGGAGATCGGAATTTATGCGTCATTTCCTTTTTGACCTTTGTTGCCATTAATGAAGAAGGTAAACCAATACCGGTTCCGCGTTTGGTCCCTGAAACAGAGATGGAAATGAATTTAAATGAATCGGCAAAACAACGGGCCCAAATAAGGAAAAAAAGAAGAGAAGATACACAATTCATTGCAAGTACCTTCGGTGTGAAACTGCCATGGACTGATCAATCAAATCCAGGATTATATAAATAAGATACGAATGCCTTAAGCAGTTCTTACTTATTAATGAAGCATTGAGACCAAATTCGTGATTTGGTCTTTTATTCATTTGCAGGGTTCTGAAAAATAGCATCCATTTTTGAATACATCCAGAAATTATGTTTTTACAGGACATAAAGGTGTATGGCAAATACGTGAAAAGACACTTGGGCGCTTGAATAAGTCCAAGCGTCTCAGACTGTAGACAAATTCGATAATAATTGAGTTTGTCACATGTGATTTCCTCTCCAGGCACTCGCTTTCTCCGCAGGAGTCTCGTACATTCCGTTCCAATCAACTTTGTTTTAACAGAAAGATAGAACTCCTTTTGCCTACAGTCTTTTTTGTTTTAAAATAGAAGGATTAAAACTCGAGGTGTTAAGGAGACTTAATGAACATGATCTATTCAGCGAGATCTACTTGAAATGATTACTTTAGATTAACTGGTGCCATCGAACCATTTGGATATGGAGACAGCAATTGATTTCCCTTTCATGTATGACTTGGTGAATGATATGTATTCAGAGGTAGGACGCCCAAGTATTAATCCAGTTATGAGCCTTTTCCACCAGTTAAAATTATCAAGGAATAAACCAAGGTGAGTAAAGAAAGTTCAACTGATCCTGAGAGTGGCCACTATGTGAAAGTTGAACGAACAAAACAGTTTGCCTATTCGTTCCATGCGGCAGCAGACCGCAATGGATTTGTGTTGGGGACGATAGTAACACCCGGAAATATGCATGATAGTCATATCTTAGAGCTTATTGAGAGAGTTTGAAAACCAGAAGCTGTTGCCGCAGATGCAGCTTACAAAACACCAGCCATTATAAACTACCTTTTTGGCAAAGAAATCACACCAGCTCCTATACACGTCCTCGAACAAGAGAAGGGTTCTTCCGTAAGCATGACTATGTGTGCGATAAACATTTTTATTGTTATCTCTGCTCATCGGACGAGATTTTAAAGTATACAACAACAAATAAAGAGGGCTATTGTGAGTACAAATCATCCAAATCCATTTGTGCGAATTGTTCATTTTTATCACAGTGTACAGAAATTAAAGACCATTAGAAAGTGGTCACACGCCATATTTTGCAAGAATGTAAGGAAAACATATTTATGCGAAACGTAAAGTCAAAAGAAAAGCACGTTATGCGTTGGACTACTTAAAGGGGGACTTGAAAAATTGTCGATGCAGGCGATGCTTACTTTGCCATGAATGTAAAGAAGATGGCCAACTGGACTTAACGAGGGTCAGAAATGTCCTGAATAATGACCTAGGCGAGGTCACTATTCTCTATAACTGCTTCAAATCCAATAAAAAATCAAAAAGGTTTTGGAATGAGACCATTCCGAAACCTTTTTGTTTACAAACTGAGACGCTCGGATCAATCCAAGCGTCTTTTCTTAAGATACCTTGTTGGTTTGATCATACGCGCTTTTTAGTCATCGCTTGCCAATATACCAAAGAAACGTAAGATGTTAATGAAAAGGTTAATGAAATCTAGATACAGATTCAAGGCCATTAGCGGTACTTCTTCCGCTGTAACCCCGTAATGCTTCATTCGATTGAAATCATATAAAATATAACCACTGAAAACTAAAATCCCAATAAATGAAAAGACCAGCATGGCTGTAGAGCTTAATGGAGAAAAAATGTTGAAAATGCTTATGGCCACTAAAGCAAGCAAGGCAGCAAATAACATTCCTCCCAAGAAAGAAAGGTCCCTTTTGGTGGTTGAAGCATAAATCGCCAGTCCTCCAAATACAACTGTCGTCGTCACACCGGCTAAGATCACCACATTTGCCCCTGCAGCGGCTAGATAGTGTGCAATGATCGGATAGGTCGTAATTCCTGAAATAAATGTGAAACTATACAAGAATGTGTAACCGATAGCTTTTTTCTTCCGCATGATGAAAGCTCCAATCAACATGGCAAACTCAAGTATCGCTAAGGGAATGAACAAGAATGGTGGAACAAAAGTGCCGAGAGCCATCCCTAAAACGGAAACAGCAAGAGATAAAGCGAACGTCCGCATGACGGATGGCATATATGTTTGTACAGTTTGTGAATACATTCAATCACCTCATCATTTATTTTCTACCATTTTCTACGAATCTGTTTTAAAAAGGTTTCATTGCCTTTGATAAAAATTAGGTGTTTTTTTGAAAGTATTGAAATATATATGAAATAATTACATTTTTTATGATATTCTTAAAAATAGACTAATTTTTCTGAAATATTAAAATATTACTAACCAGAATCGTTCTGCGGTACGTACAAAGACAAGTTCAATTTAGAGGTATGATCTATAGAATAGTTATTTTGAAATAATAAAGAAAAAAATATTGGTTCTATGCAATTAATAGGACTTCAAAACTTTACTGTATAACAGTTGTAAAGGAAATGATTTTTTATTGCAGAAAATTATTCCTAAAGTTATAAAATATGAAAAAAATGTGATTATTTTGCAATAAAACTATTGTATAATTGTAAAAAATTGATTAAAATTTTAAATAATTATCAGAAGATTAATTATTTTCCCAAAAAAATAGTTTAGGGGGGCAAGGATGAAGAAAGCTATTTTGCAAATAGAGAACCTAACTACCTCATTTCGAATCGGTAACAAATATCATGCAGCGGTGGATGATGTTTCGTTTACGGTGAATGAAAATGAAATTGTAGCAGTTGTTGGAGAATCAGGTTGTGGAAAGAGTGCATTGGCTTTATCTATCATGCAATTACATAATAAGCAGAGAACGAAATCCCAAGGAAACATTAATTATAAAGGCCAAAATCTACTAAAGTTGAATGATATGCAAATGAATAAAGTCCGTGGTAAGGAATTGGGTATGATATTCCAGGAACCTCTAACGGCGTTGAACCCGCTCATGACCATAGGAAAACAGATCGAGGAGAATCTTGATTACCATACTGAACTTTCCAGTGAGGAAAAAAAGAACAGGACGATCGAACTTTTGACACAAGTAGGAATTCCTTATCCTGAACGGACGTACAAGCAATATCCGCATGAGCTCTCGGGTGGAATGCGGCAAAGGGCGATGATATCGATTGCCATTGCTTGTAACCCTGCACTGGTCATTGCCGATGAACCCACCACGGCACTGGATGTTACGATTCAAGCGCAAATACTTGATCTGCTGAAAGATATCCAAAGCAGGACAAAAATGGGAATCATCTTAATTACACATGATCTGAGCGTCGTAGCAGAGGTTGCTGACAGGATCGTTGTCATGTATGCAGGTCAGGTGGTGGAAACGGGAAGTGTCAAAACGATATTCAACAATCCGCTGCATCCATATACGAGGTCGTTATTAAATTCGATTCCTTCAGCTGCAAACGAGAAAAACCGTTTGCATGTTATTGAGGGAATCGTTCCATCGATTGCGAAAATGGATAGGATAGGATGTCGTTTCCAAGATAGGATTCCTTGGATACCAAAACATGCACATGAAGAGTCGCCCCGACTTCACGATGTGGGCAACGAACATTTTGTAAGGTGTACCTGCTATAAAGAATTTTATTTTCAAGCTGAAGGAGATGCATCGACCCATGACATTACTCAAAGTAGATAATTTAAAAGTGCATTTTCCAATTAGGGGCGGTTTTTTCCGAAGGGTGGTCGATCACGTAAGGGCCGTGGACGGTGTTTCCTTTGAGTTGCAGCAAGGGGAAACATATGGTTTGGTCGGGGAATCCGGAAGCGGCAAGTCCACGACAGGCAAGGCAGTTGTCAAGCTGAATGATGTGACTTCCGGACAAATCCTGTTTGAAGGCAGGGATTTAGCATCTTTAAGTAGAAAAGAGATTAAACCATTCAGAAAAGATATCCAAATGATTTTCCAAGACCCGTATTCATCATTGAATCCCAAGAAGAGGGTACTGGACATCATTGCCGAACCGCTGAGGAATTTCGAACGGTTATCCCCTGCAGAGGAAAAGAAAATCGTTCAGGACTTCTTGGACAAAGTCGGACTCAGTCCGGAATCGATCCACAAGTATCCACATGAATTTTCAGGTGGGCAGCGCCAACGGATTGGGATTGCCAGATCCTTGACATTGAAACCTAAACTGATCATTGCCGATGAACCGGTATCAGCCCTGGATGTTTCCGTTCAGGCTCAGGTATTGAATTTCCTTCAGGATCTCCAACAGGAGTTCAATTTGACTTATTTATTTGTCGGGCATGATTTAGGTGTAATCCGGCATATGTGTGACCGGATGGGCGTTATGTATCGCGGTAGATTGGTAGAGGAAGGTAAAAGTGAGGAAATCTATGAAAATCCCCAACATATATACACGAAACGCCTGATTGCCGCCATTCCGGATTTAGAGCCGGAAGTTCGCGAGGATAAAGTGCAGCTAAGAAAAAAACTCACCTCAGAATATGAGTCAACCTACTCAAGATATTTCGATGAGAATGGACGTGCTTACGATTTGAAGCCGATCTCACCGACGCATAGAGTCGCATTACAATAAGGAGGTGAAAAGAATATGTGGAAGTTTATCCTTAGACGTTTATTAGTAATGATCCCGCAGCTCTTTTTATTGAGCATCATCGTATTCATGATGGCAAAAGCAATGCCGGGAGATGCTTTGTCAGGCCAGGAAATCAACCCTAGGGCCAATCCAGCCGAGCTTGATAGGATAAGGGAGGAACTGGGTTTGAATGACCCTTGGTACCAACAATATTTAAGGTGGGCATCCAATGCTGTACAGGGGGATTTCGGTATTTCCTATACACATAAAACGCCCGTCATGGATGTTATCGAAGACAGGCTTTGGAACACGGTGTTCCTGGCGTTGGTCACTCTGATCTTTACATATATGCTTGCAATTCCATTAGGCATACTTAGCGGAAGGTATAACGATACCTGGGTGGATAAAACCGTTACGGGTTATAGCTATGTAGGGTTTGGTACACCGATTTTCATTTTTGCTTTAATCATGTTATTCGTTTTCGGATTTGCCTTGGATTGGTTCCCGTCTGGTGGCAGTGTCGATTCCAAAGTGGATGAAGGAACATTCGCCTATGTTGTAAGTAAGATCAATCATTTGATTTTACCAGCTTTAAGTACAGCTTTAATTGCAACAACAAGCACGATCCAATACTTGCGAAATGAAATCATCGATAATAAAATCAAGGATTTCGTAAGGACTGCGCGTTCGAAGGGAGTGCCTGAATCAAAAGTATATTCACGGCATATCCTTAGGAATTCCTTTTTACCGATAGCGGCATTCTTAGGTTATGAAATTACTGGATTGATCGGCGGCGCGGTCATAATCGAGACCATTTTCAGTTATCCGGGACTAGGTCAGCTTTTCCTTAGTTCAGTCAGTCTGCGGGATTTCAGCGTTGTCACGGCTATCGTCATGATGACGGGATTTGCCACTCTGCTTGGCACTCTTCTTTCGGACATCATACTTAGTGCGGTCGATCCGCGCATACGGATAGAATAGGAGCGGGGTGAGTCGTATGGAAATGAAAGTGGAAACCGGAAAGAACATACAAGTGAAAGATGTGAGCCCTTCAGGAATTAAAATCATCTGGGAGGAAATCAAAAAAGACAAGCTTGCAATGGGCTCATTGATTATATTAGCAGCCATATTGCTTTTCGTTTACGGTGCGTCTCTCTTCATGGATGCCAAGGAAATAGCCAAGGTCGATTTCCTCTCCATTTATATGGAACCATCTTCAGACTATTGGCTTGGAACCGATTATGGTGGCCGGGATGTATTCGGGCAACTGATAATAGGTACCAGAAATTCATTCACGATCAGTTTATTCATTACATTATTCACGGCTATCATCGGTTTATCATTAGGGCTACTTGCTGGCTACTTTGGAGGGGCAACCGATAATGTGATCATGCGTGTTATCGATTTCGTGATTTCCCTACCGCAATTGATGTTCATCATCGTTGTAGTCACGATAGTTCCGATCTTCAATGTATATGTTTTCATTTTAATCATGACGATGTTTTTATGGACTGGAAAAGCAAGGCTGATTCGTTCAAAGGCTTTGTCAGAGCGTGAGCTGGATTATATCCATGCCTCTCAGACACTTGGGACGCCACATTGGAAAATCATCCTTTTTCAGCTTCTGCCCAATGTCAGTTCACTGATCATCGTTAACTTCATTTTGAACCTTGCAGGCAATATTGGCCTAGAATCCAGTTTGACTTTCTTAGGGTTCGGTCTTCCGGAGAGCTCACCGAGTCTCGGGACGCTCATCAGTTATGCTCGAAATCCAGATGTTCTGGAAAACAAGTGGTGGATATGGGTACCCGCATCACTCATGATTTTAGTGTTGATGCTGAGTATAAATTTCGTTGGTCAAGCGTTAAAGCGCGCCGCCGATGCAAGACAAAGAAGAGCATAAAAAAAGGGGAGTGTATGATATGAAAATCAAAAGCTATAGTAAGGTATTAAGTGCATTGGCCATTTCGTCTCTACTGCTTGCTGCATGTTCGAACGATACGGAGAAATCGTCAACGAAAGAGAAAAAAGGGAAAGATGTCGAACAGGTCGATACCTCTAAATTCCCGACAAAGACGACTAATCAAGGAGAGCCGATTGAAGGCGGCCATTTGACATATGGATTGGTATCCGATACCCCGTTTGAAGGGATTTTGAACAAAGTTTTCTATCAAGGCGAACCCGATAACCAAGTTATCACATTCTTTGATGAGGATTTATTGGATACAGACGAAAACTATGTATACACGAATGAAGGTGCCGCTTCCTATGAGATTTCAGACGATCATAAAACGGTTACCCTGACGATTAAGGATAATGTGAAATGGCAAGATGGCAAGCCTGTGACAGGTGCGGATTTAGAATATGCATATCTTGTCATGGGAAGCAAAGATTACAAAGGTGTACGTTATGATGAACAAATGGCTTTAATCGAGGGTATGGAAGAGTATCATGAAGGGAAAGCGGATAAGATTTCAGGCATTAAAGTGGACGACAAGAAAATTACTTTCACTTTCAAGAAAGCGAACCCTTCCGTCACGACTGGATTATGGACATACCCGCTCCATAAAGAATACTTAAAAGATGTTCCAATTGCCGAGTTGGAATCTTCAGATAAAATCCGTAAAAATCCGATTGGTTTTGGACCATTTAAAGTGAAGAAAATCGTCCAAGGGGAAGCCGTCGAATTCGAAGCGAATAAAGATTATTACCGTGGTGCACCTAAATTGGACAGTGTCACATTGAAAGTCGTGAATCCGTCTATTGTCGTTAAGTCACTTGAAAATGGTGACCTCGATGTAGCGGAGGTCCTGGCTGAGCAATATGACCAGGCCAAGGAATTGGATAATGTCGAATTGTTGGGGAAAGTTGAATTGGCTTATACCTATATTGGTTTCAATTTCGGTCATTATGATAAGGAAAAAGAAGAAAATGTTATGGATGAGAATCCAAAATTCGGAGACAAACGCCTTCGTCAGGCGATGGCATATGCAATCAATAATGAAGAAGTTGGCGAAAAAATGTACAAGGGCCTCCGATTCCCTGCCAACTCGGTCATTACACCAAACTTTAAATATAACAATAAAGATGTAAAAGCATATGAATATGATCCTGAAAAAGCTAAAAAACTTTTGGATGAAGCAGGATTCGTAGATACGAATAAGGATGGCATTCGTGAAGATGCAGATGGAAAAGAGTTCAAGATCAACTTTGCTTCCATGAGTGGCTCCGATGTTTCCGAACCTCTTGCAAGGTATTATATCCAACAATGGGAACAAGTCGGATTGGATGTTGAATTGCAGGATGGAAGGCTGCATGAGTTCAATTCATTCTATGACCTACTGAAAAAGGATAATGACAAAGTTGATATTTATCAAGCTGCATGGGGAGTCGCTTCCGATCCGGATCCATCAGGCTTATGGTCCAGATCTGCAGAATTCAACTATACTCGCTGGGTGAATGAAAAAAATGATGAGCTTCTTGCTAAAGGGATTTCAGAGGAGGCCTTCGATGATCAATATAGGATCGATACCTACAATGAGTGGCAAGAATTGATCCATGAAGAGGTACCAGTAATTCCGACATTATTCCGTTATCAGTTGGCTGGAGTCAATGATCGAGTTACTGGTTATGATTTCCTTGCAGGCCGCCAATATCAGTGGCATAATGTGGGTGTAACTAAATAATTTAATTGATGAATCCAATCGGCTGCCTGCATGGGCGGCCGATTTTTTTTACGTTTCAAAGGTGTGTATTAAGGTTAAATACATAATAGTAAGTAATTGGAAGGGTGATGTTGATGGAAGTGAGAAATCCTAATGAAACAAAGAGAGAGTTAGAAATATTGTTTACTGAATCGGTTGGCCGTTTACTGAAACCTCTTGAAGAGGAAATCATTGCAGACATTGTAGCCTATCAGACGAAAAGAGAATTGCCTTCTTGGAATATATGAAGGAAATGTCCAACAAACAAAGACAGTTAAAGTAAGTTGAACTTTCATCATCAAGGAGGTTTTTTTATGAGTAACGAAGATATGAGCAGATACAAAGTATGGCGCGATAAGTGGAAAAGAAAAGTGCATATGGAGAATTTAGCGTTATATGGCATTTCAACACTAATTATGGCCATTTTGCCTGTCCTGGCCCATATGAGTTAAATCGATTAAAGGACCGTTTTTTGACGGTCTTTTAATATGTTAAAAGTTGCCATGAAAAGATATAATGGACAAAGAAGAAAGGAGCGATATGCATGAGTGTTATCGAAGAAAAGGAAATCGTATCTTACATAAAAGAATTGGTATCAATACCCAGCCCCTCCGGCTTTACAGAGCAAGCCATTAAATATGCGGCCGAATTCATGGAGAAGAGGCAGATTCCTTACAAAATCACGAATAAAGGTGCACTACTTGCTTCATTAAAAGGAGAAGATGATGGCAAACATCGATTGCTGACTGCCCATGTCGATACCCTGGGAGCCATGGTGAAGGAAATCAAGGCGAATGGCCGCCTTAAATTGACGATGATCGGCGGTTTCCGCTGGAACTCAGTGGAAGGGGAGTATTGTAAAATCCATACAGCTGATGGGACCATTATCACCGGCACCATTTTAATCAATCAGACCTCTGTCCATGTATATAAAAATGCCGGGGATGCCAAGCGCGATGATGAGACAATTGAAGTCCGTATAGATGCTATCGTGAAAAATAAAGCGGAAACGGAGGCCATCGGTATATCTGTTGGAGATTTTGTTTCCTTTGAACCTAGAGTGGAATTGACGGATACAGGCTTTTTAAAATCAAGGCATTTGGATGATAAGGCTAGCGTTGGCATCCTCCTTCATATCATTGACCTCATTTCCGCAGGTAAGATTAAATTGGCATATACGACCCATTTCCTGATTTCCAACAATGAAGAAATCGGCTATGGAGGCAATTCCAATATCCCAGAGAAAACAGTCGAATATCTAGCTGTCGATATGGGCGCGATCGGTAGTGGACAAACGACGGATGAATTCAGCGTTTCCATTTGCGCTAAAGACTCCTCGGGTCCGTATCATTATAAATTACGTCAGCATCTGGTCACACTTGCCCAAGCGAATGCTGTTGACTATCGCGTCGATATTTATCCGTATTATGGATCGGACGCTTCGGCTGCAATCCGGGCAGGATATGATGTCGTACATGGTCTGATCGGACCGGGGATTGATGCTTCCCATGCCTTCGAGAGGACACACGTCTCTTCTTTAAAGCATACAGCCAATCTCATTTTGCATTATATCCAATCAGAATTGGTCTAATCGTGAAAAAAGCCCGCACTCATGTAATATGAGTGCGGGTTTTTAACTGATTTTTATAACAAACTTTATTTTACTCGTGAGTTTCGGTCAAATACTCGTGAATTTTGCCATTTACTCGTGAGTTTCGGTCAAATACTCGTGAGTTTCGCCATTTTACTCGTGAGTTTCGGTCAAATACTCGTGAATTTGGCACATTTACTCGTGAGTTTCGGTCAAATACTCGTGAATTTTGCCATTTTACTCGTGAGTTTCGGTCAAATACTCGTGAGTTTGGCACATTTACTCGTGAATTTCGGTCAAATACTCGTGAATTTTGCCATTTTACTCGTGAGTTTCGGTCAAATACTCGTGAGTTTTGCCATTTTACTCGTGAGTTTCGGTCAAATACTCGTGAATTTGGCACATTTACTCGTGAATTTCGGTCAAATACTCGTGAATTTTGCCATTTTACTCGTGAGTTTCGGTCAAATACTCGTGAGTTTTGCCATTTTACTCGTGAGTTTCGGTCAAATACTTGTGAGTTTTGCACATTTACTCGTGAATTTTGCTCATTGACTCGTAAATGCCAAATAATAATTCATTTATAATGATAATTCTTGTGAAGGTTCACCATTGTTGTTCATCAATCGGATGCTCTCGGGCTTAATTTGAAGGATTAAATAATTTGGATCTTTCGGACCGTCAAACCAATCTTTAAAAGACTCATTCCATAATTTATCCTTCAGTTCCTGTGAATCGTTAATTTTCGAGGTTCCTGAGATTTCTAAGTATGAATCGCCTAATCCTTCATTTTCATAGCCAATCAGGATATGGACATTAGGATTCTTTTCAATTTCATCAATTTTTTCCGTATTTGCACTCGTTGGTGTGAATAAAGTTAATTCTTCGTTAAAAAATGTCATATAGCGTGAATGTGGTTTGTTATTTTCTACAGATGATAAAACTCCTATTTTATGATCACGGATGATGTTCAATACTTTTTCTTTTAATTGGTTTTGGCTCATCTTTGCACACTCCTTTTATTATTTACTCTATTACTTTTCCTCTCTTTTCATTAAGTTAAACAAAATTCTATAGTTTACCATTTTTATGAATGAAGACTAGGACAAGTTGCCATACTAGTCATTATGTGTTCTGTATAGAGCAATTTCATGATCTTAATCCATTTGTAAAGGTGAGTATGAGGAATGAATTGTGGTGAATTACTTATCATTGGCGGGGCAGAGGATAAATGCCTTGAAGGTGAAGTATTAAATAAATTTGTCCAGCTTGCAATCCGTTCAGAGGGCGGAATAGGAATATTGCCTACAGCGAGTGAAATTCCTGAAGAAGTGAGTACGGAGTATATCAAGGTTTTCAGGGATTTAGGCGTGGACAGGGTGGAAGTGATCAAGCTGGACTCAAGGCAGGATGCAGATGATCCGGCGATTTGTGAACAGCTGACCTCTTTTTCCGCCATCTTCATTTCTGGAGGAAACCAAAGCCGGTTGTCTGAGTTGATTGGAAAATCCAAATTCCACAATGCCCTTTCTAAAGCCTGGCATAATGGAATGGTGATAGCAGGGACAAGTGCTGGAGCTTCCATTTTAGGTAAGCATATGATCGTTGCTGCCGACACGATGCTGAATGATAATAAGTTAAAGGTTGAGATCGGGATGGGTTTCGGCTTCCTTGACGGCCTGATAATTGATCAACACTTTTCCCAGCGTGGCCGCTTTGACCGACTGTTAAGTGCGATAGCAGGGAATAAAGAAATTATGGGTATCGGAATTGATGAAAATACAGCAATTTTAGTAAAAGACGGTCATTTTGAAGTCTTTGGCCAACATCAAGTATTGGTTCTTGATGGCAGCAATAGTGATTATATCAATATCACATCTTCTGATAATGGTAGTGAAGAGTTGACTCTTTCGGGATTTAACCTTCATGCACTAACCAGGGGATACCGTTTTGATCTGCTTAACAGGAAATTGTTGATGAAAAAGGGGATCCAACAATGATAATCAATCGAGTCCGTTATTTAAAAGGACCTAATTATTTTGCTTATACACCGACGATTTGCATTGAATTGGATATAGGGGAACTGGAACAGAAACCATCTGATTCAATACCTGGATTCAATGAAAAATTGTTAAAGGCGCTCCCGAACTTGGGAAGCCATTCATGTTCAAAAGGGTATCGAGGCGGTTTCGCCGAAAGGCTGAGAAAAGGAACATGGATGGGACATATATTGGAGCATATGACGATTGAACTTCAAAACTTGGCCGGCATCGAAGCCATTCGTGGAAAAACGATAATGATGGAAAAGAAGGGTTTTTATTATGTTACCTTTGACTATCAGGAGCCTCACTCGGGACTTCAAGCTTTTTTAGCAGCGAAAGATATCGTGGAAGCCATCCTGAATGGTGAAAAACTTATAAATGTACAATCTTATGTAAAACAAATAGAGCAGTTATATTATAGAAATAAACTGGGGCCAAGTACCGAAGCCATTTTTAAGGCTGCACAAGCAAAAAATATCCCTGTCGAGCGAATGGGTGATGAAAGTTTACTACGTTTAGGAACGGGTTCAAGGCAGAAGTATGTCCAGGCGACAATTTCTAGCCAGACATCGAATATTGCAGTTGAGAATTCATGTGATAAATCAATGACCAAATCAATTTTAAGAGGGTGTGGCCTTCCTATACCTGAAGGTGAAGTTGCCCATTCCATTGAAGATATCTTTACCTCGGCGGACAAGCTGGGTTTCCCACTGGTCATAAAACCGTATAATGGGAGACAAGGGCAAGGTGTCATCACCCATATCAAAAATAAGGATGAACTATTCAATGTCGTCAATTGTTTGGAGTCGCATGTGGAGAAGTACATTGTCGAACGGCATATTGAAGGACATGATTATCGGTTACTGATAGTCAATGGAGAACTTATAGCCGCTAGTTTGAGGCTTCCTCCTTATATTATTGGAAACGGTAAGGAAACAATACGCAATTTGATAGAAAAGGAAAATCGTCATGCATTGCGGGGGGAAGGTCATGAAAAGCCGATGTCAAGAATTCCGCTTACACATACCGTTACGTGTTACTTGGAAAAATCGAACCGGACGCTGGATACCATTCCGAACCAAGGGGAATTGGTTCAAGTTGTCGGCAATGCAAATCTTTCGACTGGTGGAAAGGCAATCGATGTAACGGACCAGGTCCATCCAAGCATTAGGAATATGGCGGTTGCTGCCGCGAAAGCGATTGGTTTGGATATAGCCGGAATAGATTTTATCTGTGAGGATATATCAAAACCGATCGAACATTCACGGACTGCAATTATTGAAGTGAATGCTGCACCGGGAATTCGAATGCATCATTATCCGAGTGAAGGAGAAAAAAGGGATGTAGGCAAAGCCATTGTCGATTATTTATTTCCGACTCGGGAAGAGGCAGCTATACCGATCATCGCAGTGACCGGAACAAATGGAAAGACGACAACCACCCGATTGGTTCATTATTTTCTTACTAATGAAAAAACAAAGGTAGGTATGACGAATTCTGATGGAGTATATATCGGCGATGAGGTATTGGATCAAGGTGACTGCAGTGGCCCGGTCAGTGCAAGAATGGTGTTGGGCCATCCTGAAGTTGATGTAGCCGTTTTGGAAACGGCCCGGGGAGGCATTCTGCGTGAAGGTCTGGCTTTTCGTAAATGTGATGTGGGGATCATTACTAATGTGAGTGAGGATCACCTTGGCCGTGATGGAATCGATTCATTGGATGATCTGATAAAATTAAAGAGGCTGGTAGCAGAAGTTGTGCTGAAAACAGGCTATTGTGTACTGAATGCAGATGATCCGAATGTAGCTGCCATGAACGCTTATACAGATGGGGAGGTCATTTATACCTCTACAGATGCCACCCAGCCTCACGTGAAGGCAGCGATAAATGGTGGTTGTAAAATTTGGTACGTCAATGAACAAGGCATGATCTGTCATTCATCTGATGGTGTCATCCATCAATTTATGGATTGCTCCATGATACCAATAACGATTAACGGCATGGCACGTCATAATATCGCCAACTTACTTCAGGCGTTAGCCGCAGCCGAAACACAAGGGATCTCCATGGAAGAACTAAGGAGAAAGGCTGTCACATTTATGCCTGATACCAATTTGTCCAAAGGGCGTTTCAATTTAAAAAAGTTGAAAGAGCGAACGATCATCATCGACTATGCCCATAATGAAGCAGGATTAAAGGCCATATTCGAAACGGTCAGTGCCTATAATAAAAATCGTCTAATTACTGTTTTGGCCGGACCGGGGGACCGTATTGATGATGAGCTTATCAGGCTCTCCAAGGTGGCGGCCATGAATTCTGATTTGTTCATCATTAAAGAAGACGACGATTTGAGGGGAAGGGAGCCTTTCGAAGTAGCCGGGCTGCTTCAGGAAGCTGCCGTAGAAGCAGGGTTACATAAAGATCAAACATTCATCGAACCTAATGAATTGGATGCATTCGTAAAAGCCTGGGAAGCATCACAACCGGGTGACCTATTATTGTTCTTTTACACGGATTTCGAATATGTAGAGCGGTTTTTCGAAAAGGTTTCAACAAATCCATTGCCAAAGAAATAAATAAAAAAAGTGCATTCCGCCCTGCGGAATGCACTTTTTTGTCTTTTCCTTCTGAATCACTTGGTAACTGAATATTTAAATGGAAATTTGATTGAAATCGTCCATATAAGTGATTTCTTTAAAACCCACGGGTTTCACGTAAGGATTATTTGAAAGTACTTCAATCTCTTTTTCTATTAAAACCTTTTTACTCATTTGATATACAAAATAGTATCCTAAGGCAGACTTTTTTAAAGTGTCTGCTCTATAGGGTACAGTTTAAAGTTGGATTAGCTTTTTTTCATAACCGTTTCAGTCACAGCAGGGACATTGGCATGGTCTTTTTTATATACTTTTTGAAGCACGATGGATTGAACAATCATGAATAAACCTCCGATTGACCAATACAGTGGCAATGCAGCAGGAGCGGAGAAAGAAATGAATAAAATCATTACTGGTGAGAGCAGGCTCATCAGCTTCATTTGCTTCTGCTGTTCTTCCGGCATTTGTCTCATGGAAATGACCGATTGGAAGTAATAAATTACGCCAGCGATAATCGCCATGGCAATATTCGGCTGGCCAAGGCTGTACCAAAGGAAACTATGTGTCGCAATTTCATGGGAACCTTGAATCGCATAATAAAAACCCATTAGAATCGGCATTTGAATCAAAAGCGGCAGACATCCCATATTTAGAGGATTGACTCCGTGTTTTTGGTAAAGCTGCATCATTTCCTGTTGAAGG
This sequence comes from Peribacillus sp. NJ11, assembly GCF_030348405.1. Classification (NCBI taxonomy): domain Bacteria; kingdom Bacillati; phylum Bacillota; class Bacilli; order Caryophanales; family Bacillaceae; genus Peribacillus; species Peribacillus sp. NJ11. The sequence goes on along the minus strand of NZ_JAUCFO010000001.1, from coordinate 5,190,090 downwards.
GCCTTTTGTTTAGCTGGATCTTTCGTCTCTTTAATTTTCTGCTGGATTGCTGTCATTTCCGGTTTCAGCCCATTCATCTTCGTTTTCATGCTGAGCTGTGTTTTATATTGCTTGGCAGTCAGCGGAAGCAAGACTAGACGGATGAAAAATGTCATCATGATGATGCTTAAACCATAGTTACCATTAAATAAATCAGCATTAAATTCAAGCATTTTTGTCATGGGGTTAACCAATGCAGTATGAAATGGGCCGCTCGTTGCTGCAGAGCACCCTGTCAAAAGGGTCGTTGCTAGAAATAGGACGGTAAATAGAAACATGTTTTTCTTCTTCAAAATGATTCCTCCTCGAATTGTTAGTGGTTAAACAACGAGAAGGAGGCTTGGCTCATCGGAATCATCGGGTGAGTCCTTTTGCCGGATAAATGTGAAAAAGCGCTGTGCACCGCGCCAATCAAAAATGCTGCCTGCATTAACAGGGGATTTACTTTTATCTGAATGAACGGAAGCTTGATATTTATCGTTCAAGAGCGATTGCTTTTTATTTAAGAAATAAAAAGCAGCCAGTGGAAAGACAAAGGTAAATAAGTAACCTGCCCATACCGCATGGCGAACGGTCTGATAATCGAATTCTAATAATAATTCCCACATAGGAATCCCTCGTTTTTTCTAAGATAAGAAAATTTAGTTCGGTTAGCCTCCAAGTAATAAAGCAAGTAACGATTTAAGGCCTTGAATGACTATTGATCTTACTGAGTCTAAATCATTAAGAACACTATATCAAATTCTAGTGGAAGAAGCTAAAAAATATAAGGGGTATTTTCAAAAAATAAACAGGGAATATTTTCCGATGTGATAATTTGACGTTAAAGGTCTTTTTAGAATCCAGAGATGTAATTTGAGCGAAGATTGCACACAGGTCATTCGTCTACATTCGGATAAAAAGAAGTTCAATCATGAGGTGAAAAGATATGAAACCGTACGATTCATTTGATCAACAGAACTACCATAACGGTACTGAAAATAATTTATCTCAAAATGCACATCCCGGTTACATTGAAAATGATTACTCGGCAGCGCCATTTCCTTTTGAAAATCAGATAATGGATGTAAGGACTCCGCCTGGCGGGGCGAGCCGCCGCCACGGCCGCCGCAAGGAGGAGGCCCACCTCATATAGCTCCGCCTTTATTTATTCCACAACTTCACGATGGAATGTATAAGGCAATTGACGCTGGATCAATGAAAGGGTGCTTATACCAAAATACGTATGTTTGGCTTAAAAATGGCCGTTCATTTTGGTTTTACCCCACTTATGTGGGCTATAATTCCGTGGCAGGTTATCGATGGAGACGAAGTCAACAGCGATGGGCCTATTATGGAACGGATGCGCATGAGATACAATCATTTCAATGTTATGAAAAAAACAATCCGCATTAGCGGATTGTTTTTTTCATTTTTTTAATTTCAAAGTTTCAATCCAAAAAATAATCAGGAAAGTCGGAAATGATACCATCTAACTTCATCTTTTCAAACATGCGCATTTGTTTTTTATTGTTGACGGTCCATGTATATACTTTCATCCCGTGCTCTTGGATTCGCATTTGCAGCTTCGTATTTAAAATCGTTTGCTTTGGATTCAAAAATGATGCAAACTCTGCAATCTCTTTTAATTTTTGGTCATTAATGCGCCGTTTTATCAAAACGCCCACTTGTATGTCCGGCATTAGTTGATGAAACCTTTTCATGGATTCCATATCGAACGAATGAACCATTATCCTATTATTACCTGTTGAATATTCTTGGAATTTCCCTAATTCTTCTGCAAGTTTCTTTTCAATCCCGGGATAAGAAGATGGATGTTTTAATTCGATTAAGATTCCAACTTCTGACCCGAAATTCTCCAATACCTCACTTAGTAAAGGAATCCTTTCATTTTTATACCGAGTATGATACCAGCTTCCTGCATCCAATTCCTTTAATTCGGCAGCGGTGTAATCACGGAGGTTCCCTTTGCCGCTTGTGGTTCGATCCAGGGTGGGATCATGATGAACCACAAGTACTTCATCTTTACTAAGATGGATATCCACTTCCAGGCAATCAGCTCCCAATTCAATTGCTTTGATATAAGATGCCATTGTATTCTCGGGGCAATATCCAGATGCACCGCGATGTCCAATTTTAAGGGGGGAATGCTGCTTTAAGAAGCTTTCAGGGAAATCACTCTTTGTTCTTTTAGAGTAGAGAACGAACAAGACAAGGATGGTTACCAAGAAAATAAGAAAAAATGCGATCACCTTTCACACTCCTTTTAGACACAGTAATTAAAATTCTTCGATATTATTTACCCAAACTTAAAGAAAATAAAAGAAATTTGCAATTTGACAGCCTCATTTCATAATTTTACATGTTAGGTAGGAAAAAATCATGTTTTACACAATGTGATTATTCAGACATAAAAGGATTTATTGGAAAGGTATGGAATACATATAATTTAAGTATCAATAAGGGGGGAAAGCAGATGGAATTGCAGGTGAAACCGAAGTCTAAAAAATGGAAGGGTAATTTTGGTTTATATTTTTCCTTGCCCATTCTCTCATGGGCTTTTTACGATTTTGCCAATACGATTTTTTCCTCTAATATCAATACGATTTTCTTTCCATTCTTCCTCCAGGAACAGATTGGGGAAAATGCTGTTCTTGATCAGATTGCCAGTACTTTCATCTCGTACGCAAATGCGATTGCCAGTTTGTTTCTTGTTTTGTTTTCCCCGCTGTTCGGGGTCATGATCGATCGAACGGGAAAAATGAAAAAATACATTATGATATTCACGCTCATATCTGTTGCAAGTACATTTTTAATGGGGGTGTTTGGAGGGTTATCATTCGATGGAAAGTTTCTGGGGATTCCAATTTCCTTAGTGATCGTCATTCTTTTATTTGTGATAGCTAAGTTTTTCTATCATTCAAGTCTTGTTTTCTATGATACGATGATGAGTGATTTAGGTACGAAACAGCAATTGCCGCTTATATCAGGATTTGGAGTGGCCGTAGGATACCTTGGAACGTTGGTGGGACTGTCAATCTATCCTTTCATAAGTAAAGGTAGTTCACATGAAGCCTTTATGCCCACGGCCATTTTATTTCTGGTTTTTTCCCTTCCCTTATTCTTTTTTTTAAAAGAGACTCCAAAACAGCAAAAAGCCAAACAACCTTTTTTATCTGGTTATAAGGAAATTAAAGCAACATTTAAAGAGATGCAATCCTATCGATTGGTTTTTACATTCATGATTGCTTATTTCTTTTTAAACGATGCAATTGCGACCACTATTGGCATGATGGCCGTATATGCCAAGACTGTTGTCGGATTTTCCTCAAGCGGTTTCATTTTGCTTTACTTGGTATCGACAGTATCGAGTATTGCCGGTTCGTTTATGTTTGGATACATCACTCAGTCGAAGGGACCGCGGCTAGCTGTGACATATGTGGGAATTCTGCTCTTGGTCGCTTTATTTATAGCGGTCTTCGCACAAACCGCTCTTTGGTTCTGGGTTGCAGGGAGTATGTTCGGCATTTCGCTGGGTTCGATGTGGGTGACATCACGGACATATATCATTGAATTGACCCCAGAGGAGAAGAGGGGACAATTTTTTGGACTATTTGCATTCTCTGGAAAAGTCTCTTCAATAATCGGTCCGCTTTTATATGGAACGATTACGTTGGTTTTCCATGATCTCGGTACATTGGCGAGCCGGATGGCATTAGGGTCACTGATTATCATGGCCGTAATAGGTCTGGGTTTTCTTTTGAAAATGAAGGGATTGGAAGAAGTGAAATAAGGAAAAGGGAATGGACCAAAGCTTCGCTGCCGGGTCCATTCCCTTTCATAATCTTTATACCAAAATCAAGGTGACGTCGACATTCCCGCGAGTTGCTTTTGAATAGGGGCAGGTCATGTGAGCTTTTTTGGCAAAGTCTTCGGCTTCTTCCCTGCTTAGGTCAGGAATCGAAACATCCAACCTTACAGCCAATTTAAAGCCGCTGTCTTCCTCATCTTTACCGATCGTGACATTTGCTGTCACGGATGTATCGACTTTTTTCTTTTCTTTTTGCAGAACAAGATTCAAGGCACTGTCAAAACAAGCCGCATAACCGGCTGCAAATAACTGTTCAGGGTTTGTAGCGCGCTCACCCGAACCACCTAATTCCTTCGGTGACCTCACATCGAAATCCAAAATTCCGTCCTCTGACTTTACATGTCCTTCACGACCACCGTGTACGGTAACTGCAGCTGTATATAATGGTTTCAATGAAAACAACTCCTTTGTTTATTCTTACTATCATTAGTTCCCTACTATAAATCTTATTAAACAAAATGATAGGGAGTTTATGGAGGCTATTGTTTTAAATTGGAAGAAATTGTTTTATAATAAACTGTATTAGGAAGTGTAATACACCCATTGTTCTAGGAGGGTTGATGATGTTTGAGTTGGATGTACAAAGTAGAAAGCCGATATATGAGCAATTGATGGATAAGTTTAAGGAACTAATGATCAATGAAGTTTTACAGGAACATAATCAGCTCCCATCCATTCGAATATTGGCTCAGGAATTGACCGTCAATCCAAATACGATCCAAAAAGCATACAAGCAGCTTGAAGCTGACGGTTATATTTATACTTTACCAGGCAAAGGGAATTTCGTGGCACCTCCTAAATCTTTGAAAAATTCATTAAAAGTAGAAAAGATCAGACACGAGCTTGCAAAGGTACTCGCTGAAGCTCTGTATATCGGTATCGAAAAACATGAGATTTATAGATTAGTAAAAGAAATCAGTCCATTGGCAAAGGGGGGAGATTCATGATTGAAATAAAACAGGTGAGTAAATTATATGAAGGAAAAGAAGCAATCAAGGACGTCACCTTGGTCATACAAAAAGGATCCATATTCGGGTTGTTAGGTTCCAATGGGGCGGGGAAAACGACTCTATTAAAAATGCTTTCAGGCAATCTGATACAGGATGCCGGTGAAGTTCTTATTGATGGATCATATGTGTTTGAAAACCGTGATGTGAAAAATCGTTGTTTCTTCCTCCCTGATACACCTTATTTCCTGGCTAACTATACGATCATGCAAATGGCAGGTTTTTATAGCCAGATTTATAGTGATTGGAATCAAGAACGTTTCAACCAATTACAGGAGGTATTCCCGATACCCTTCCAATATAAAATACATAAACTATCAAAGGGTATGCAGAGGCAGGTTGCTTTTTGGCTCGCACTCTCGACGATGCCGGAAGTTCTCATCCTCGATGAACCGTTTGATGGGTTAGATCCGGTCATGCGTAAGAATGTGAAACAGTTATTGATTCAGGATGTCTCAGAAAGGGAGATGACGATTTTAATATCCTCCCATAATCTCCGGGAAATTGAAGATTTAGCCGATCATGTAGGGATCCTACATAATGGGGAGCTTGTTATCCATAAGGATTTGGACGACTTAAAAGCGGATGTACACAAAGTGCAAATTGCCTTTAAACATAAAATTCCCCACGGTTTATACCACGGAATTCAAATTCTTAACAAGGAAAGACGCGGCAGCGTGATCGTTTGCATTGTTAAAGGTAAAGAATCCATGATTAAATCGCACTTTAATCAATTTCAGCCAGAAATATTCGATATTCTCCCCCTTACCCTAGAGGAGATATTCATTTATGAAATGGGGGATATAGGTTATGTCATCCAGAATAACCTGGTTTAATAAAGAACTGATTGTCTATATTTTCAGAAGCACTGGCTGGATCGGTTTCCTATATTTCGTCGGCCTCATATTTGCACTGCCTCTGGAAATGTTAACGATTATTTTGAATGAGAATAATGAATATGTGGAATTCGAAAACCTTTTTTCCAGTCAGCAGATGATTCAATTTGTCTTGGTCATCGTCATTCCAGTATTACTTGCCATCTTCCTGTTTCGGTTTTTACAGATGAAACAAGCTTCAGATTTTATTCATAGTTTACCGATTACTAGACGCAACATCTATTTTCATATGATAGGGACGGGAATAGGCTTCATTGGTTTGCCTATTTTATTTACAGGTTCAATATTGATATTATTCCACTCGGCAATAGATATAGAAAGGCTTTATACGATCCCGGATATTTGGTCCTGGATGGGGATTACTTTTATTTTGGAAGTTTTGATCTTTTCTGTTGCCGTTTTAATTGGAATGGTGACGGGATTATCAGCCTTGCAAGGCCTGTTCACCTATATTATTCTTGTTTTGCCGGTGGGGTTGTTTATATTGTTTGCAGCCAATCTGAAGTTTTTGGTAGCAGGATTTTCTTCAGATTATTATCTAAGTGCCAATATGAATGGCATTTCACCCTTATTAGCTGCAACGGAGATGGAGAAAATCACCCTTTTCTCGGTTGATACATTAATCTACAGTATTTTGACCGTTCTTTTTCTGTTTTGTTCTCTTTTTCTCTATGAGAGGAGAAAGCTGGAACATGTATCGCAGGCATTCGTTTTTCCTAAGATTAAGCCATTATTTAAATTCGGCCTGACAATATGCATGATGTTGTTTACAGGACTTTATTTTAGCGAAACGACAGGAAAACCCGGGTGGATTTTCTTCGGTTATATCGTCGGTTCTTTGCTTGGATTTTATTTAGGGGAAATCGTCCTGCAAAAGACTTGGCGGATACGGGTCAACCTGAAAGGTTATGTAGCATTTATGGTGGTTATTATTATACTGGCCCTCATTTTAAAAATAGATCCCATTCAGTATAAGGGCAAGGTACCTGATGAAAAGATGATTAGCCAAATATATATTGGCAATTCACCCATATTTTTTGAAGATGGTACGTCAGATAACGCATCCACTTATCTTAAAGAGAAGGAAAATATAGACGTAATCAGGTTATTGCATCAGCAAATTATCGAAAAGGGAAAAAATGTTTCCGTTGGTGAATTGAATGACGGACAATCCGTATTTCTGATATATGAACTCAAGAATGGAAAACGGTTAGCAAGAGAGTATTATTTGCAAAACTACGACTCTTACCTGCCGCTATTGGCGAAAATTCATGAGTCGAGTGAATATAAAAAAACAGTTAATGAGTTATTGAATGTTTCCGCCAAAGACGTTTCTAAAATCAGGATAACGGCGAGCGGACAAGTGGACAAATCCGTAACGATCACGGATGGTCAACAGCTGGAAGCAGCCGTGCGGGCATTGTCTGAGGACCTGAATAATCAGTCGTTCGCCCAAATGACAACTTCTTTTGGTGATTATGCCTCCATTGACATTCATTTGAATAATAACAAAATCATTTATATGAAATGGGACTCTTCTTATACTCAGTTTTCAAAATGGATGGAAAATACGGGGCAAGCAGAAGAAGCGCGGTTAATGGCTGATGATATCTCATATATTTTGGTTGCGAAGACCAATCCGGAAATTTATAATTCGAATTCAGAAAGTGAACTTGCACAACAGATTGAACAGCAGCAAAACCACTTGAAAATTAACACGGTTTCGGAAATCGAAACGGCCATTGATAATGCCCAAATCGGTTGGGGCGGAGAGTATTCAGCTGCCTTTTATTATAAAGATAGCAGGGATGTGGACATCAAGAGTTTTTCTGGCGAACATATACCCGGCTTCATTTTGGATCATTTTAATGAATGAGAAGCCAGGTAAACTTGAATGAATGAAATATAAAAGGATGCCCCCAATATGGGAAGCATCCTTTTTCAATGCATATGACTTATGTTTATGTTTCTATACTTTAGAGTTTTACAACGTTTTTAGCTTGAGGTCCGCGGTTTCCTTCTTCAATCTCAAATTCAACCTCTTGACCTTCATCAAGGCTTTTGAACCCTTCTCCTTGAATGGCGGAAAAATGTACGAATACATCATCTTCGTTTGGTACCTCGATGAATCCAAATCCTTTGTCGCTATTGAACCATTTTACTTTACCTGTTACTGTCATTCGATGAATCCTCCTAAAAATTTTAAAAATATTAATGGTGATGATTTCCCCTGGATGGAAAAATCAATTTCACACATTATCAAACACCCTCATTACATTCAAGTTAAAATAATCATATGAAGATGCTTGATAATGTGTGAATGCCTATAGGATATATTCACCCTTTTCTAAATCCATCCTCTGAGGCAATTCCCAGTTTTTTAGTATATACCCACCTTTATAAAGGATAAAACAAATGGAAGTGATTTATACATTTTCATTTGGGAAAAATAATATTAGGGATGTTTTATGAGGGGAAGTATAACGGTAATGCTGGTAAGGATTTTCCTGGATTAATTTGACGGGGATTTCCAAGTCCAAGAGGTTAAAAGTCTTGGTTTCCCTTATGTTTCAAATTACAAAAACAATTGGCATTAAAGTTTTTCACGAAAATAATCGGGTATAGGATAAGAAAGAAAGGACTGATGTAAAATGAAGAAATTATTAAAAAGGGCCCTCATTTTTGCTGCTCCCATCATATTCAAGGAAGTAAAGAAACGCTGGAAAAGCAAAAAAGCGATGAAAACAGCAAGATAAGTTTGGGAAACCATGAAAAAATGAACGATAACCATATGAATTAGGATAAGGGGCGCTGATTAAGCGTCTTTTGTTTTGCTATCTGTACAAATCCCGCTATGGTGATTCATTCACCTCTACATCTTTCCTTCATATCGTGTTAAAATAGTAAGGTTGATTGAAATGAATGCCGAGTAGCCAAGGCTTAAGCCTTATGATATATTCCTTCTTACATATATTGTGTATGATCAGGATCTTTGCATACAAAGAAAGGTTGCCATTCCAATGTAAAAAATACAATAAACCTCCTATAAATTTTTTTATTGATGACTCCAATAATGAAAGGAAAATTTTATGACTACATTAAAAGACGAGGTTCAATCCCGACGGACCTTTGCAATCATCTCTCACCCGGATGCCGGGAAAACGACTTTGACAGAAAAATTATTGCTGTTTGGTGGCGCGATTCGTGATGCCGGAACAGTTAAAGCCAGAAAAACAGGGAAGTATGCAACCAGTGACTGGATGGAGATTGAAAAGCAACGGGGAATTTCCGTTACATCTTCGGTCATGCAATTTGATTATGATGATTTCCGTGTTAATATTCTCGATACACCAGGTCACCAAGACTTCAGTGAAGACACATATCGTACACTGATGGCTGTTGATAGCGCCGTGATGATCATCGATTCGGCAAAAGGGATCGAGGACCAGACGGTTAAATTATTCAAAGTATGCCGGATGAGGGGTATCCCGATTTTCACTTTTATCAATAAAATGGACCGACAAGGTAAAATGCCGCTCGAATTGCTTGCCGAACTTGAAGAGGTATTAGGTATTGAAACATACCCGATGAACTGGCCGATTGGAATGGGAAAAGACTTCGTGGGCATTTACGATAGGTTCAATAATCGAATTGAACAGTTTAAAACTGAAGGGGATGAGCGTTTCCTTCCGTTGAATGACGAAGGTGAACTCGAAGTGGATCATAAACTTAAGGATTCCCAGTTATATGAGCAAACTTTGGAAGAAATAATGCTTTTGACGGAAGCGGGTAACCAATTCTCCGAAGAAAACATTGCGAATGGAAAACTTAGTCCCGTATTTTTTGGAAGTGCTTTAACGACATTTGGTGTTCAGACGTTTTTGGATGCTTATCTGAAGTTTGCGCCAGCTCCACAAGCACGGATGACTACATCAGGTGAAATGAGTCCTGTCAGTAATGATTTTTCTGGATTCATTTTCAAGATCCAGGCGAATATGAACCCAAAACACCGTGATCGGATCGCTTTCCTTCGCATCTGCTCCGGTAAATTCGAGCGTGGAATGAGCGTCAACTTGAGCAGAACAGGAAAACCAATCAACCTTTCTTCTTCTACTCAATTCATGGCTGATGATCGCAACACCGTAAACGAAGCCGTAAGCGGAGATATCATCGGTTTATATGATACCGGGAACTACCAAATTGGCGATACGATTACAACAAGCAAAGACATGTTTCAGTTTGAAAGGCTGCCTCAGTTTACACCGGAATTATTCATGAGGGTAACAGCTAAAAACGTCATGAAACAGAAACATTTCCATAAAGGAATAAACCAACTCGTACAAGAAGGGGCAATTCAGCTCTTCAAAACGGTTCGGATGGAAGAATATCTGCTTGGTGCGGTTGGGCAACTTCAATTTGAAGTATTCGAGCATCGAATGAGGAATGAATACAATGTTGAAGTCGTGATGGAGCGCATGGGTAGTAAGATCACACGCTGGGCTGAAGATGAAAAGCTTGATGAAAATCTTCATAGCTCAAGAAGCATTCTTGTTAAAGACCGGTTTGATAAATATGCATTCTTATTTGAAAATGAGTTTGCACTTCGTTGGTTCCAAGATAAAAATCCAGACATTGAACTATATAATCCAATGGATTTGAAATAATGGAGAGGCCCGTGTTATATACACGGGCTTTTTTTCATTATCTGGATATTTTTTTAACGATAATAAATCGATAACCAATGCATAACAATAGCCCAAGTATTTATCATGTCACATAAAAGTCATTGTGATGGAAGAGAATTAGACAGATATCCATAAAATAGAGTGGTGGAGGTTCGCGGTTTATAATTTTAAAGGAATATCACTGAAAAATATTGAAATCTACTAAAATATTCCTTTGACAATCTCCCGAAACTCCTATATATTTAGCTAGTACTTTAGTGCTTAAAAGCGTTTCAGTAATTACGAGGAGTGGAAAGGTCCGATCCTTACCTCACAGAATATACAACATGAAAGCGGGGAAATACATCATGCGTCTAGAAGATGCAAAGCTAAAACTCTCCTTACCTGAAGCAATCGGGGTTTTGGCAATTCTATTCTTAATTATTGCAACTGGTATCATACATTATGGACTTGCCCCCCATATTCCAATATTAGCGGCCATCCTATTTCTATTTGTTTATGGAACGATAAAGAAGCTGCCATTTACGATTATGGAAGCGGCTATAGTCAAAGGTGCAGTTTCAGGTATGGGAGCCATCTATATATTCTTTTTCATTGGAATGCTAATTTCGATCTGGATGGCAAGCGGGACAATCCCTACCATCATGTACTATGGGTTTGACTGGATTTCTGGTGAATATTTCTATGCGGTCACATTTCTGGTGTGTTCGCTAATTGGGCTCTGTATCGGGAGTTCACTTACAACATCAGCCACGATCGGCGTTGCTTTCATAGGTATGGCGGCGGCGATGGATTTATCGTTGGCGATTACAGCCGGTGCAATCATTTCCGGTGCATTTCTTGGGGATAAAATGTCTCCATTATCCGACTCGACCAACCTTGCTTCGGGAACAGTTGGAGTACCATTATTTGAACATATTAATAATATGTTGTGGACAACGATTCCAGGTTTTTTAATATCACTTATCATTTTTTACTTCCTTTCACCGAATGTCAAACTGGCTCGTGTTGATGAGATTGAAGCCATGACCAAAGCCTTGGAAATGGAAACGAACATTAGCATATGGAGTTTGATTCCGTTTGTCATCGTTCTAGTCATGGCTTTGAAAAAGGTGTCAGCCATTCCGACATTGTCAGCAGGAATCATTTCGGCGGCAGTCATTGCTTTCATACAAACGCCAAGTTTGTCGGTTGCAAAACTAGCAGATATTTTATACGGCGGCTTTGTACTTAAGAGTGGAATGGATCAACTTGACTCAATCCTATCGCGGGGCGGCATTGAAAGTATGATGTTCTCCGTTTCGATGGTGATGTTGGCATTGGCGATGGGCGGATTATTGTTCGAGTTGGGGGTCATCCCTTCTATTTTAAATGCGGTCCAGGATTCATTGACGAGTGTAGCGAAAGTGATTTCAGCTACCGTTTTTGCAGGAATCAGCGTGAATTTCCTAGTCGGGGAACAGTATTTGTCAGTTATATTGCCAGGGAAAGCCTTTCAGCAGAAATATGAAGATTTAGGCTTGCAGCCAAAAACGCTTGGGAGGGTACTTGAAGATGCGGGAACAGTTGTGAATCCTCTGGTTCCTTGGGGTGTCTGCGGTGTATTCTTGACACAGGTATTGGGTGTTTCAACCCTTGAATATGCCCCATTTGCATTCTTTTGCTTACTTTGTCCTTTGCTTAGTTTGATTGCAGGCTTTACGAAAATAGGTATCCATTATAAATGAAAAAACAGGCGGTCGGTTTCGACTGCCTGTTTTTTTATAACCTAACCATTATGGAGAGACGGGTATGACTAAAAACCCCTGACATGAAAAATGTCAGGGGTAAAGGATTTGGATCGTTTATTTTGAAGAAGCGATCTCATCCTTTGGGAGGGTCACGACCTTTTCTTTCTGTTCAAGTAAATTCATTCGCATTACGACATTTTGGAATATGCCCATAGAAAGCATGAGCAGCAGTAAGGAAGATCCTCCATAACTGATGAATGGAAGGGTGATCCCTGTAATAGGGATAAGTCCAGTCACTCCGCCGACGTTGATGCCAACTTGAATGCCAATCATGGATGAGATGCCAATCAATAAAAGACTTCCAAATGGATCTTTGCATTTTGCTGAAAGTACATATCCCCTAAGGACGATAAAACCAAGTGTCAATAGAACGAATCCGACTCCGAATATCCCAAGCTCTTCTGCAATGACAGACATGATGAAATCTGTATGTGATTCAGGCAGGTACCCGTATTTTTGTACACTGTCACCAAGTCCGACACCAGTAAGGCCACCGGATCCTATCGCGAATAATGAATTCACGAGTTGATACCCGCTTTCTCCTGCTGTTCCAAAAGGATCTGCAAATCCCGTAAAACGAGACACCTTATTTTCAGAGAGAACGGAAGAGAAATTTCCAGTCACGAGTACTCCTAATGCAAATATGGCAACGAATATCGCTGTAATTAAAGAGAGTTTGAAAATACTCTTAAAAGACATCCCGGATGAAATGATCATGGTACTTGAAATCAGGAAAATGACTGCTGCCGTTCCATAGTCAGGTTGTATTCCGATTAAAAAACAGATGAATACCAGAAAGAAAATCGGGGGGATGACGGCTTTATCAATACTATTGATTCGATCTTGTCTTTTTCCGTAAATGGCTGCCAGGTAAATGATCATGGCTAACTTGGAAAATTCTGCGGGCTGGATCGATTTTGTCCCTACCTTAAACCAACTTGTGGCATTTCCTGCTGTATGGCCGAAAATAAAGAGCAGCAAAAGGATACCGGCCATTCCAAACATCATAAACATCAAGAACATTTTGTTTTTGTACATCTTATAAGGAAGAATCATCGTTACGATCATTGCCAGGAATGAAATGAGAAAGGCTGTTTTTTGTTTCTCAAAGAAGAAATCCATGGGCTGGCCGTATCGAGCAACAGCAGTAATCATGCTCGAACTGTAAATCATGACTAAACCAAACAAACAGAGTAATACGACAGCGATGAAAATAGGGAAGTCGTATGCTTTAATTATTCTTTTCACTTGTGCGCTCACCTCAAATATGTATGCGCGAAAAAATCGCCTTCTTATATAGTAACGGAAAATCGGTTATATAGATAATAATTTTTATTCGATAATATGAATTTATCCTCAAAATACCAATACTAAACACAAAAACCATTAACTTGACTTCTAAATTTCCTCTCTTGCTTACAGAGATTTCGGATTCCTATACATTACCTTCGATAGCTAACGTGAATACTCCTTTTAATAATGAAAATTTTTACTATATATTCCATTTTCGACAGTGCTATTATGCCGAGAAGATTACTATTCAATGGTGAGAGGGATGGATTACAAGGAGCATAACTACTTTTTAAAGCAGAAGAGATTCTATCACAATAATCTCGGGAGTGTTAAGAGCCAAACAGGGGAAACGATTAAATTCGATGGTCCCCATTTCATCCTTAATTTTATTGATAGCCTAAGCTTCCTCCCTTTTTTCCATATATCTCATCACGGTTGTGAACCTGGTTCCAATCAATAATATTATACAGGCTACTTTGTGTCTGGCATTATATAAAGAGGGTGCAGGGAAAACTTATCATTTAACTGATTCAACTTCTGTACGGCTAGTGCAATTTATGAACTTTTCGTTGATGAATCTGTATAAGAAAAGACCAAAAGTACATATACAAATGGTACTAAGCAATGTGCTCTTATTATGGGCCTATTTAGGAGTGGAAAAAGAAGCCCTTGATTATTGCACTTGAAATGGGCGTTTTGACAAGACTGCAGCCCAAAAGGATTTACTTCTGGAATGGTATGTCCTGATTTCAGGGAAGGGATTTCGGCTATGGTCGGTCGTATTCAAAGTATAAAAATGATTATGAATACCATATAAAAATAAGGTAAAAGCAAGGGGAGTAGTTATGGAAAAAATACATGACAAGTGGGAAGTGTTTTCTCCGGCAACAGGTGAGAAGATTGCGGAAATCGATCCAACGCCATTGACGTCGATACCTCATATATATAAGAAATCAAGACATGCGTTCAAAGCATGGTCGAACCTTCCCATCAAGGAACGGCTGCACCATTTAAAACGTCTTCGTTTATTGATGGTTGAAAAAATGGATGAAATAGCGGAAGTCATTTCAAAAGATACGGGAAAAGTGAAAATTGAAGCGCTGGTTGCTGACATCATGCCAACGATTGATGCAATCAAGCATATCGAGAAACATGCAGTGAAAACTCTTTCCGGACAGAAGGTCACCACTCCACTCATGTTAATTGGTAAAAAATCATATGTCCATTATATGCCCCGGGGAACGATTCTCGTCATTTCACCATGGAATTATCCGCTTCAGCTCTCGATGGTCCCCATTCTTAATGCTCTAGCAGCGGGGAATACAGTCATCGCCAAGCCATCAGAAGTAACTCCTTTAGTTGGGGTTTGCATCGATAATCTGTTTCTTGAAGCTGGTTTCCCAGAGGGAACGATACAATTTGCCCATGGGGGAAAAGAATTGGGTGCAGAGTTGACTGAGCGAAAACCGGATTATATATTTTTTACTGGGTCTGTAAGGACCGGAAAAATGATTGGTGAGGTGGCAGCAAGACAACTGATCCCAACGACTCTGGAGCTTGGCGGGAAGGATCCGATGATCGTTTTGCGTGATGCTAACCTGGAACGGGCAGTGAACGGGGCTCTTTGGGGGGCTTTTACGAACAGCGGGCAGGTTTGCATGAGTGTTGAAAGGGTTTATGTAGAACGTACTGTTTATAAGGAATTCCTAATGCTTCTTAAAGAAAAAACGAAGTCCATGAGGCAGGGGATGCAATTAAAGGATGATATCGGTTCAATGACTTTCCCGGCACAGGTTGATGTTGTGGCCGGACACCTGGAGGACGCACTGACTAAGGGGGCGATAATTGAAACAGGAACACCTCCGAAAGAGTGGAAAAGGGGACAGACCCATTTCATTCCGCCGACGATTCTGTCCAATGTCGATCATTCCATGAAAATCATGAAAGAAGAAACGTTCGGACCCGTGTTGCCCGTTATGCCTTTCGACACGGAGGAGGAAGTGATCGCCCTAGCAAATGAAAGTGAATATGGACTTAATTCGAGCATTTGGACGATGGACAGGGAAAAAGCAAGCCGGATTGCGTCTCAGTTAGTAACAGGAGCGGTGACGATCAATGATGTGCTAATTACTGTTGCTAATCATCATTTACCATTTGGCGGTGCCAAACAAAGTGGCATTGGCCGCTATCATGGCGAGCATGGATTGAAGATTTTCTGTCATGAAAAAGCGATCATGGTCGATAAAGGTAAAAAGAATTCAGAAATCCAATGGTATCCATATGAGGGGAAATACACGAGTTTTTTATCGCTGTTTCAGAACTACTTTTCTGCAAGACCGAACTGGATTCGTTTTGGCAAAGAATATTTGCAATTGATTAAATTAACCAAAGGGAAACGAAAATGAGGTCCAATAATAAAAAAAGATTGTTATTTTCATAACGAGCGCGTATACTATCAATATACTTAATAACTGATTTTCCTTTTCAAAGGGGAGTAGCGTTAGGGTTCGCCCTAAAACAAAGTCGTCATTACGTGAATGGAAACATTCATCGGCTTTGTTGACATGTTTTCATGTTCAGCAAGACCTTTGCCTATACGGCAGAGGTCTTTTTATTTTGCCAATGCCGATAGGGAGGGAATACAAACTATTGGAGGTTGAATGGATGGAAGCATCAATATTATTGGAATATGGCTGGGTCCTTCTTATCTTGGTTGGGTTGGAAGGGATACTTGCTGCGGATAATGCAGTCGTCATGGCTGTCATGGTTAAGCATTTACCAAAAGAACAACAGCGAAAAGCCTTGTTTTATGGTCTGATGGGAGCTTTTGTTTTCCGCTTTGCAAGTTTATTCCTTATTTCCTTTCTTGTCGACGTGTGGCAAATTCAAGCAATCGGTGCGATTTATTTACTTTTCATTGCTTTTCAGAACATTTACAAAAAATACGCTGTTAAAGGTGAGAAGGAAATCACGAAGCCTAAAAAGCAATCTGGCTTCTGGATGACCGTGGTAAAGGTTGAAGCGGCTGATATAGCTTTCGCAATCGATTCCATGTTGGCTGCCGTAGCACTGGCTGTTACACTTCCTGCAACAGGCTGGATGAAAGTCGGCGGTATTGACGGAGGGCAATTCGCTGTCATGTTCCTCGGCGGTATGATTGGTTTGATCATTATGCGATTTGCAGCAAATGCATTCGTGAAGTTACTTCATCAGCGTCCTTCACTCGAAACGGCAGCATTTTTGATTGTGGGTTGGGTTGGAGTGAAATTGGCGGTACACACACTCGCGCACCCTTCACTGGCTGTCATCGATCATCATTTCCCTGAATCAACTCTTTGGAAATCGATTTTTTGGACCGTATTGATTGGAATTGCGGCAGGTGCATGGATCATTTCAAGCAAAAAAGAAAAAAAAGCGAAAGAAGAGAAAAAAATACAGGAAGCTTAAAAAACTGGCGTGCTTGTCACGCCTATTTTTTTTGCTTTTTAATGTATTTTGGAGTGACCCTCAAAAGAGCAGGTAAGTTTTACGAATGATATGTTAAAAGATGTGAATATTAAATTCCGGTTAGAAAAATGACAATTGTCCCATTGGATTGCAAAAAAATCCGTAAAAAGAAATTTTACTGTAATTGCACTGTAATAAACGAGAAAAAACTAAGTATTTTATCATGTTGATATATTATGTGATTTCATTTATATCGCAAAAATAGTTCTTTTGGTACTGTCTTTTAGACTCCCTCCGCTTAAGATAAGTATGTTGATGCGTATTTTATGTTCAACAGGAGCGAGGTGAGCAAATGCTTGGTTTGTTGTTTACAGCATTCAAAAAAAAGCGTTCTTTAGAAGAAACAGTATTGAAAATTCAAGAAGGCGATATAAGCCTTCGTAATGATACTATAGAGTCGTTCAAACCTTTTATTGCGAAGACCGTCTCATCGGTTTGCAGACGTTACATATACGAATCAGATGATGAATTTAGTATTGGAATGATTGCTTTTAATGAGGCAATCGATAAATATTCCCCGGAAAAAGGCCGTTCTTTATTGGCATTTGCCGAAACCCTCGTTAGACGAAGGGTTATTGATTATTTAAGAAGCCAGTCGAAGCGAAAAGAAGTACTATTGGATTTGACTTTGAATGATGATAATGATCAAAGCCATATATATATCGATAATGAAAATTCCATCAATGAATACGAGAAGCAAAAGGAATCGGAAAGAAGAAAAGAAGAAATTCACCTTTATATAAGCCATCTACAGGATTTTGGTCTGTCATTTGAGGATTTAGTTGAAAACTCTCCAAAACATGCGGATGCAAGGAAGGGAGCCATCATGATCGCTAAATTGTTAATGGAAGATGACGAACTGAAAGAAATCCTGTTTGCAAAAAAGCGGCTGCCAGTAAAGCAGCTCGAAGGAAAAGTGGATGTAAGCAGAAAAACGATTGAACGGAACAGAAAGTACATCATTGCTGTTGCAATCATAATAAACGGAGATTTTTTGTACTTGAATGATTATATAAAAGGGGCTATCAATGGATGAAAAAAGGAGTTATTCTTTCAGTAAATAAGCGATTTGTAACCCTATTGACCCCCGAGGGTGAATTTCTAAAAGCCAAAAGGCAGGAACGGGCATATGAAGTGGGTGAGGAAATCACTTTTTCACCTGCTAAACAAAAGTTCACTTTAGCCTTTTCCAATTTTCATTCATCTCTCAAAAAAAAGGCCGTGCTAAGCATTGCTTCCACCTTCCTGATTCTATTTTCGATTCTTCCATCCTATTTCTCTGGGCCTGTGTCTGCATATATGACAATAGATGTGAATCCAAGCATTGAATTGGAGCTTGACGATCATTTAGAAGTTCTCAAACTTACTGGCTTAAATGAAGACGGCAAGCTTGTGATTGGCCAGCTGAAGGATTGGAAAGGCAAGGATATTAAGACTGTTACAGTCCGAATCGTTGAAACCACGAAGCAACTCGGTTATTTGAAAGGAAATAAACAAATAGTCGTTTCCACAACATTATTGGATAAGAATAAAAAACTGGATAGGAATTTAAAAGAAGAGATAAAAGAAATAGCTGAGCAGGATAATGTTACTAAAACAAAGATGAAAGTGATTCAGGCAACAAAAAGCGATCGTGACCAAGCAAGGGAACAAGGCATATCCACAGGTAAGTATGTCGAAAAGAAGTTGAATGAAGATAAAGAAAAGGTAAAAGTCAATATGAGGGAACCTGCACCGGATAAAAAAGTCGAGGAAAAGGTTGATATTCCGAAAGTGAAGAGCGAAACGCTGAATACAGGAAACAAATCGGATGGAGAAAAGGAAATAGAGAACAATGCAAATGCAATAAAACAAAAGCCGTCAAACGAAGTCAAACCAACTGAACGGAAAAACCTGGGTACACAACCAGCCCAAAATAAGGAACAAACCGATAGTAAGGCTGAAAATGGAAAACGGAATGAGGTAAATGGCTTCAAGGAAAAAAGCGGGGAGCCAAAAATAAAATCTGATCGCAATCAAAGCAACCAATTAAAGGACAAGCAGAAAAATGAAAAGTATGTTAAAAAGTTCGATGAGAAAAGAGTTCCATTGGTCAAAGAAAAGAATAATGACGATCCAATAAAGTATGAAAAAAAAAATAAGCAAGTAAAGCAAGTAAAGCAAGTAAAGCAAGTAAAACAAGTAAAACAAGGTAAGCAAGGTAAGCAAGGTAAGCAAGATTGGAATAAGTCGAAAAGGGATAAGGGTAATAATGGACATGGGAATGAACACAATAAGTAAAAAGAGTCCAGCATGCAGCTGGACTCTTAGCCATGGATATTCAATTGTATTAGGAATTATTGACCTTTAAGTTGAGATTGTGCTTGTTGTACAAGACGTTTCGTAATTTCGCCGCCAACTGAACCATTGGCACGTGCTGAAGTATCCGACCCTAATTGTACACCAAACTCTGATGCAATTTCATATTTGATTTGTTCTAATGCTTGTTCGATTCCAGGAACAAGAAGGTTGTTACTGCTGTTAGCCATTTGAATCTCCCCTTTACTTTTTCAACGGCTTTTGCCGCTGTAATGATAGTATAAGTAGAATGAGGAGTTTTACTTATATAAGCGGCATCAAACTTATTGGTAAACCTACCTTTTTGTTGAAAGTAAGTCAGTTTTAAAAGAGAATGGAAAAAAGAATGAAAAAAGGGTAAACTAGATTATTAATGGTTATGTGTTCCACCTACATAAATAACCATAAAGGAGTAAGAAAGGAAACTCTTTATGTTTGCTATCAAAAAAATATTATCAAAGTTAACACCAGCTCAGCTTATCGTCGGTTATTATTTTTTGGCCGTCAGTATCTCGACCGTACTGTTGAGTCTGCCGGTTGCTCTTAAGCCAGGCGTAGAATTTGAATTCATGGATGCTTTATTCACAGCCGTAAGTGCAGTAAGTGTAACAGGCCTAACAGTTGTTAGTTTGCCCGAAGTGTATAATGAGGTAGGCTATTTCATTCTAATGTTTGTTCTCCAATTTGGCGGTATTGGCATAATGACACTTGGTACGTTTTTCTGGTTGATTTTGGGTAAGAAAATCGGCTTGAAGGAAAGACAATTGATCATGACAGATCAAAACCAATCGAATCTTTCGGGGCTTGTTAAATTATTGATTCAAATCATTCAGATATTTGTCGTAATTGAAATGATTGGAGCTCTAGTTTTAGGCATTTACTTTCTGGATTATTTTCCAAACTGGAAAGAAGCCTTTTTAAATGGCTTATTTTTAGCCGTAAGTGCCACCACGAATGCTGGTTTTGATATTACCGGTATTTCAATGATTCCATTTAAAGACGATTATTTTGTACAGTTCATCACGATTATCCTGCTTACCCTTGGAGCCATTGGGTTTCCTGTCTTGATTGAGCTGAAAGAGTTTTTGTCCAATCGTGCCCGTACTTATAAGTTTCATTTTTCTTTGTTCACGAAGCTGACATCAGTCACTTTCTTTTCCCTTATCATTGGGGGAACGATCCTGATTTACCTGTTGGAAATGAACGGTTTCTTTAAAGATAAAAGCTGGCATGAATCGTTCTTTTACTCTTTATTTATGTCTTCTAATACGCGAAGCGGCGGATTAGCAACAATGAATGTGAGCGATTTCTCGGAACCGACCCTTTTATTGATGAGCATATTGATGTTTATTGGGGCATCCCCTAGCTCAGTCGGAGGAGGTATCCGGACAACGACCTTGGCAATAATGATTCTCTTTTTATGGAATTTCATGAGGGGAAGGCGTTCCATTAAAGTGTTCAAGCGGGAGATTCATCCCGATGATATTCGAAAGGCAACTGCAGTTATGATCATGGGATCGCTCCTTTGCATAATGGCTGTCTTCATTTTATCGATTACTGAGAATTTTACTTTGATGCAAATCATTTTTGAAGTATGTTCGGCTTTTGGTTCAGTTGGACTCTCGATGGGAATCACGCCTGAACTCAGTAATACCGGTAAAATTGTCATAATGATCATTATGTTCATTGGCCGTGTCGGGATAACATCCCTTCTGTATATCATAGGCCATAAAGAAGTTACGGAAAATTTCCATTATCCAAAGGAACGCGTCATCATTGGATAAATGAATTAATTTGAACAGTGACCTTTCCATCGAGGAAAGGTTTTTTGTCTTGTTTGCAGGAATCATGAATAAAATGTTGAAATTTACCTATGAGTGGGTTTTTACCATTGTTATATACAGTATATGATTAATTTGCCCCCTGACTTGCTGGAATTCGATCGGATGAAGTTTAAAACATTTTGGTAAGGAGGTGGAAGAAGTGATGAAATATATTGGAAGGATCATTGTCCCTGTCCTTTTTTTTATATTGATATTGCCCTATTTAGGATGGCTGGGTCATGAAGAACGGAGGTTTTCCGCCTTTGCAGCAATTTATTTAATCGCCATTTTATCCATAGCTTGGTGTTTGGGTGCTATCTATGATAATAAACGGAAAACGATTGCTTTATTGCAAGATAGCGAAGGACGCTATCGCATTTTCTCCAAGTACTCTAAAGAATTGGTCAATAGCTTCAATGAGGTTATTTTCCAAACGGATGATAAAGGAAAATGGTTGTATTTAAACCCAGCATGGAAATCGATGAGTGGTGCAACCGTGAATGAGTCTTTAGGGCTTCACTTTTCTAAATATATGGATAACACTTCTTATCAAGACGTATTAAGGGCCTTTGCGGAATCCTTTCATCGGGGAAATAAATATTTTCGTGCGGACATTAAACTAAATGCGAAAAAGGGGACAAGTTGGGTTGAAGCATTCGTTAAACTAATTTACGATGATGCTGGGAAATTCATAGGGACGGCAGGCATTATTTCTGAAATTAATGAACGTAAACATGCGGAAGAGAAGCTCGTGAGCCTAAACGAACATTTGGCGATCACATCAAGCAAGTTATCAACGGCCGCCCAACTGGCGGCAGGGATTGCACATGAGGTCAGGAATCCGATGACAGCTATAATGGGTTTTGTAAAATTGATTAAAGATGGCGGTGCCGAAAAACAGGAATACTATGATATTATTTTTTCGGAAATAAATCGAATCGAGCAAGTCCTGAATGAACTCTTGCTGCTGTCGAAACCTGCCGAGGCGGTTTTTCTTGAGAAGGATTTAAAGGAAAGCTGCAATCATGTCATAACCCTGTTGGAGACAAACGCCGTATTGAACAATATTCAAATTCATAAAAATTATGATACAGAACCCATTTTCATTTACTTTGATGAAAACCAAATCAAGCAAGTACTAATAAACATGATAAAAAATTCCATAGAATCGATGCCGGATGGCGGAAATATTTTTGTGAGCATATATGAAAAATATGGGGAAGTTTTTGTAAGCATTTTGGATGAAGGGGAAGGTATTCCGGAAAACTCCCTTCAAAAAGTGGGAGAACCATTTTTCACGACGAAATCATCAGGAACAGGATTGGGTCTTTCCGTTTGTTTTAAAATCATTGAAAAGCATGGAGGAAAAGTTTTCATCACAAGTGAACTAAAAAAAGGTACGAAAATCGTATGTGTATTTCCTACAGTCCAACCAAAGGATCACGGGGGAAATGAAAATGTACAAGGACTAAAGCGACATGAAAATAAATGATTTAATTATTGAAAAAATCTGAAAATTGTGTGTATACTGTAAAAGAAAGAACATACTAACCGGTTAGTCAGTTTAAAAGGAGGAATTCAATTTGAACTTTGAACATACTCAAAAGGTGAAAAATCTGGAAAAGAAGTTAACGGAATTCATGGAAAAGTACGTATATCCAAATGAATCCGTTTACCAAAAGCAGCTCGAAGCACAGAAGAGCCGCTGGAGTGAAATACCGCCGATTTTAACTGAATTAACGGCAAAAGCAAAAGAAGAAGGATTATGGAATTTATTTTTACCTGATAGCGGTTATGGGGCGGGTTTAACAAATCTAGAATATGCACCGCTTTGTGAAATCATGGGGAGGTCGATGATAGGACCTGAAATCTTCAACTGTAACGCGCCGGACACAGGTAATATGGAAGTGTTGGTGAGATACGGTTCAGATGAACATAAAGAACGCTGGCTGAAACCGTTGCTTGCTGGGGAAATCCGCTCATGTTTCTCGATGACAGAACCGGAAGTGGCGTCTTCCGATGCGACCAATATCGAGTGCAGGATTGAAAAGGCAGGTAATGAGTATGTCATAAACGGCCGGAAATGGTGGTCGTCAGGAGCAGGCGATCCCCGATGCAAGATTGCCATCGTTATGGGTAAGACAGATCCTGAAGCGTCCAAGCATGAACAACAGTCAATGATTCTTGTACCGCTGGATACACCGGGTGTGAAAATCGAGAGAATGCTCCCAGTGTTTGGTTATGATCATGCTCCGCATGGCCATGCCGAAATCAATTTTGAAAATGTGAGGGTTCCGGCATCGAATATACTATGGGGTGAAGGCAAAGGGTTTGCGATTGCCCAGGGAAGACTCGGACCTGGAAGGATACATCACTGCATGAGGCTTATCGGCGCTGCTGAAAGAGCACTTGAAGAATTATGTAAGCGTATTCAAAATCGTGTCGCTTTTGGTAAACCTTTGGCGAGACAAGGTGTGATCATGGAATGGGTGGCCGATTCACGGATTGAAATCGAACAAGCAAGA
This sequence comes from Peribacillus sp. NJ11, assembly GCF_030348405.1. NCBI lineage: Bacteria > Bacillati > Bacillota > Bacilli > Caryophanales > Bacillaceae > Peribacillus > Peribacillus sp. NJ11. Next base: position 5,166,317 of record NZ_JAUCFO010000001.1, on the reverse strand, counting down.
CTTCTGACTTTAAAAGCTGCCTATATGATGGATACAGTCGGGAACAAGGATGCCAAGGCGGAGATAGCCATGATAAAAGTGGTGGCACCAAATATGGCATTGAAAGTGCTGGACAGGGTCATTCAAGGATTTGGAGCTGCAGGTATTTCCGATGATTTCCCTTTTGCTGCACATTGGGCAAATGCACGGACGTTAAGGCTTGCTGATGGCCCGGATGAAGTGCACCGTTCACAAGTGGCTAAAATAGAACTTCGAAAATACCAACAAAAGCATGAGGTGAAAATATGAAAGTTACCGACCTATTCGATCTGACTGGAAAGACGGCGATCATTACCGGTGGAGGGAGAGGATTGGGAGAACAAATAGCTACCGGCTTTGCCGAAGCAGGGGCTAATGTCGTTCTTTGTTCAAGGAAGAAGGAAGCATGCGACGAAGTTGCTTCGCAAATCGAAAAGCTTGGGGTCAGGGCGCTTTCCTTCAAGTGCGATATCACCAATCCGTCGGATGTACAGGAAGTCGTTAACGAAACTTACCGGGAATTCGGTACGATAGACATTTTAGTAAACAACAGCGGGGCATCCTGGGGGGCTCCGGCCGTCGACATGCCCCTTGAAGCCTGGCAGAAGGTGATGAATGTCAATGTAACCGGAACCTTTATCATGAGCCAGACTGTAGGCAGGGTCATGATTGAGCAGGGACAGGGGAAAATCATAAACATCGCTTCCGTCGCCGGATTAGGAGGGACCGACCCGAGGGTGCTCGATACGGTCGGATATAATACGAGTAAAGGGGCGGTCATTACTTTAACGAAGGATTTAGCCGTTAAGTGGGGTCAGCATAATATCAATGTTAATGCAATCGCACCAGGATTCTTTCCGACAAAAATGACGAAAGGGGTTCTCGAGCAAGGAAAGAATCCTATCTTGGATTCCACTCCGCTAAGAAGGTTAGGGAGTGATGATGATTTAAAAGGGGCAGCGGTTTTCCTGGCCTCAAAGGCATCTGATTACGTGAGTGGAAATATCTTGATTGTTGATGGGGGTTCACATGCAATGTAAAGAAAAGTAAGTAAATATGGCTGGAGGGTATGTAATGATGAATGAAAAAAAATGGCTGTCGGTTTATCCCGATTCAATTTCAAAGGAAATAAAAGTTCCTGAGTTTCCGATGCAAAGAATCCTTCAAAATGCATGTCAGGCCTATCCAACCAATACAGCTATTACTTTTTATGGACGAAAGATATCTTACCAGGAACTTTTTCATGCAGCGCAAGCCTTTGCTTCAGCCCTGCAAAAAAAAGGCGTCCAAAAAGGTGATCGTGTCGCCATCATGCTACCTAACTGTCCCCAATACGTCATTGCATACTATGGATCTTTGACGACAGGAGCAATTATCACCCAAATCAATCCAATGCTGGTTGAAAGGGAGTTGCAGCATATCTTACAGGACTCCGGTGCCGAAACGATCGTGGTTTTGGATGGATTATATCCGAAAGTGAAAAGTGTCCAGCAGCATGCAAATGTGAAAAATATTATCGCCGTAAGCCTGCAGCCATCAGATGCAGATTTCCAGCCTGATGTTTCATTTGACCAATTCATGAAGTCAGGGGACGGAAAAATCAATCCAGTATCATTCGATCCGGAAAATGATATTGCCGTTCTTCAGTATACAGGAGGAACGACTGGCCGTTCAAAAGGAGCTATGCTGACTCACAGAAATATTCTGGCTAACGTCGTTCAATCATATGAATTCTTCAAGCATGAATTAAAATTGGGAGCTGAAAGAACGTTGTCAGTCATCCCGCTTTTCCATGTTTTTGGAATGACGTCCGCAATGAACCTATCCGTTTATATTGCTGGTGACTCAATCATGCTGCCAAGGTTTGAAATAGAAGAAGTGCTTGAAACGATAAAGCGAGAACAGCCAACCACTTTTCCTGGTGTACCGACCATGTATGTAGCGTTGACGAATCATCCAAAGGCAGAAGATTATGGAATGGGATCAATTCAGGTCTGTAACAGCGGAAGTGCACCGATGCCTGTGGAACTGCTACGTGAGTTCGAACGAAAATCAGGTGCGAAGATATTGGAAGGCTACGGTCTTACGGAAGCTTCGCCAACAACGCATTGTAACCCGGTATTTGCTGAAAGGAAGCCTGGGAGCGTCGGGATTGGTATACCTTCGACTGAATATAAAGTGATGGACCTAGGAGACGGGACAAAAGAAGTGCCCACTGGCGAAATGGGGGAATTGGTCGTCAAAGGACCTCAAGTGATGAAAGGTTACTGGAATATGCCTGAGGAAACGGCGGTCACTCTTAGGGATGGTTGGCTTTATACGGGGGATATCGCCAAAGTTGATGAAGAAGGGTACCTCTATATTGTCGACAGGAAAAAAGATTTGATCATCGCAAGTGGGTTTAATATATATCCGCGTGATGTGGAGGAAGTTCTCTATGAACATCCTGCTGTCCAGGAAGCGGTTGTCATCGGGGTTCCGGATGCTTACCGAGGGGAGTCGGTTAAAGCGGTGCTTGTACTTAAAAATAATAAAAAGGCAAGTGAACGGGAAATCATTGATTACTGCCGTGCAAACCTATCGGCCTATAAAGTTCCGAATTTCGTTGAATTTCGTGAAGAGTTACCGAAAACAAATGTCGGAAAGATTTTAAGGCGAGCTTTAAGGGAAGAACTTTCCAGGAGATAAGAAGGCTTTGATTGTACGAAAGCGTATGATATCAATTCAGCTGAAATTTTAACAGATTGCGAGGATGCATACATGAAAGAAAAAATGACAGAACATAGCATACGCTTATTTGAAAAGAAGGGCTTTAGTGAAACGTCGATTTCTGATATCGTCGAATCGGTCGGGGTGACGAAGGGGACGTTTTATTATTACTTTACGAGCAAAGAGCAGTTGCTTATGGATATTCATCTAGCTTATATAGATGAGTTGCTTAGTGAGCAGGAAATAATCATTTCGGATCCTGGGAAAAGCTGTAAGGATAAGCTTTTCGATATGGTATATATGCTCTTAAAAAGCATTAAAACCAAAAAATCCAGCGCCACGGTCTTTTTCCGTGAAATGAAAAATTTAAGTGACGAAAAACTTGCACAAGTCCTTCCTAAGAGGGATGATTTCCGTAATAAAATCGAGCAAGTGCTGATAGAAGGCATCGAGAGCGGAGAACTACGTTCCAATCTCGATGCATCCATCATCTCTTTTGCTATTTTGGGTGTGACCAATTGGAGCTATCATTGGTTTGACCCAGAAGGTGAAAAAAACGAACAGGAAGTGGCAGCCATTTTTATGGGGATGATTCTGCATGGAATTGAAGCGTGACTAGGTTACATACTAACCAGTTAGTAGAGGGGAGATGGAGGGCATGACCAACAAGCAAATTCAATCAATAACCGTAATCGGGGCTGGGCAGATGGGGCATCAAATTGCGATGCTTGCTGCACTTGGAGGTTACGAAACGATTCTTCAGGATGTTCAGGAAAAAGCGTTGAATGCAGCCAAAGAAAAATTGGACGTCATTTTGACTAAATGGGTCCAAAAAGGAAAATTGTCTGAAGATCGAAAGTTGGCGGCATTTAGCCGTCTTCAATATACTACCGATTTGGAGAAAGCGGCCAGTGAAGCTGATTTGATCATTGAAGCGGTTGTTGAAAAACTTGATGTGAAGCAGGAAGTTTTCGCTAAACTGGAGCAATTGGCACCAACAGAAACCATTTTTGCAACGAATAGTTCAACGATTGTCAATAGCCTGCTGTCAGGTGTGACGAATCGTCCGGATAAGTTCATTAATATGCATTTCTTTTTCCCGCCTCTAATAATGGATTGTGTTGAAGTTGTAATGAGTAATCAAACTTCTGAAGAAACCGCTAAGCTTGCGATGGAAGTCACAGAGAAAATGAATAGGACAGGAGTTTTGTTGAGGAAAGAAATTTCAGGATTTGTAGCCAATCGAATTTTGGGAGCGTTGCAGCGTGAGGCCCTATATTTGTATGAAGAAGGAATTGTGGATTATAAGGATATCGATTTAATTTGCCGGAAAGCGTTAGGCCATCCCATCGGTCCATTTGAACTGATGGATTTATCAGGTATTGATGTAGGATATTTTGTCATGCAGCAACGATACAATGAAACTGGAAATCCAGAAGACAAGCCAAATGCTTGTATAGAAGAAAAGGTGAACAAAGGACATTTAGGAAGGAAAACAGGAAAAGGTTGGTATGATTATCCAAATCAAGGAGTGAAGAATCGATGACACAGTTAATTAGAGTGGAAAAAGAAAATAAGCTTGCGATCATAACCATTGATAATCCTCCATTAAACGTGATCAGCAAACAGGTATTCAAAGAATTGGGAGAAATATTCACTGAACTTTCAAAGGATTCTGAAACTGTAGCAGTACTCTTAACGGGTGCAGGCAATATCGCATTTGCGGCTGGTGCTGATATAAAAGAATTCCCTAACATGATGGGAAACCCCAATATGAAAGAATTGGTAAGGGAAAGTCATGCTGTCTTAACAAAAATAGACAAGTTCCCTAAACCTACGATTGCTGTATTAAATGGACTGACTTTAGGCGGCGGATGCGAATTGGCTCTGTCCTGTGATATGCGTGTCGCTGAAACACAGGTGCAAATTGGGCTGCCGGAAGTGAAATTAGGCTTATTTCCTGGAGCTGGCGGTACACAGCGTTTGTCCAGACTTGTAGGGAACGCAAAAGCAAAGGAGATTATATTCACCGGTGATCCGCTTGATGCCAAAGAAGCGGAAAAAATCGGGCTTGTCAATAAAGTCGTCGAGCAAGGCTGCGGTTTATCGGAAGCGAAAATCTTGGCTTCAAGAATGACGAGGCACTCTCTACAAGCACTTTCAAGAATCAAGAAGGCGATTAATGAAGGAAGTGAGGCAACGCTTGAACAAGGACTAGAGCTAGAAACGAATCTTTTTGAAGAAATCTTCCAAACTGAAGATGTTAAAGAAGGGGTTTCCGCTTTTCTGGATAAGCGTAAACCTGCTTTTGTACATCGTTAAACAAGGAGGGGTATTATGCATGAATTTGAAGTCAACGTCCGTTTTTCCGAAACGGATGCTTTGGGCCACATCAATAACACAAGCTATTTCATTTACCTCGAAGAAGCCCGCATGAAATTTTTTGAAGCCTTGGGACTAGCGACGAAAGTCGAATCGTGGAATTTTTTGTTAGCCTCCACAAAATGCGACTTTATTGCTCAGGGATATTTCAATCAACTCTTGACCATTCGTTCATCCTTGACGAAGGTGGGGACGAAAAGCTGTGAAATGGTCCATGATATTCTCTGTTCACAAACTGGTGAAGTCATTGCCAAGGGGAGTGCAGTTTTAGTCTGTTTCAATTTTTTGAATCAAAATAGTGAACCAATTCCTGAAATGATTAAAGAAAAGCTCATCTCACATCTTGTTCATAATTAGAATGATAAAAGTCTAAAGGAGTGGAAGAACATGGTTGACGATACGATTCCTGTTCGGCCCGGAGAGGAACTGAATGTTCATTCATTAGAAGGCTTTCTAAGAAAAAATGTATTGGACCTTCCAAATGAACCGTTAGAATTGCAACAATTTTCCACAGGTTATTCCAATTTGACCTATCAGCTGAAAATGGGGGAGTGGGAGGCAGTCCTCAGAAGGCCGCCGCTTGGTCCTGTCGCTCCAAAGGCACATGATATGAAGCGTGAACATCATATTCTGGCCTCAATCAACCCATATTTTCAAGCCGCTCCCGAGCCAATTCTATTCTCGGATGATGAGTCTATTGCTGGGGCCCCTTTTTTCCTAATGGAAAGGAAACATGGAATTGTAATAGACAATGAGTTTCCCAAAGGAATCGAGCCTACTCCTGAAAGGTGCCGACAGCTTTCTTATGTCATGGTCGATCGGCTTGCTGACCTACACTCGATCCCTCATGAGAAAACGGGATTAGTGGAAATCTCCAAACCGGAGGGATTCATTGAAAGACAAGTAAACGGTTGGATTTCCCGCTATGAGAGAGCAAAGACAGATGAAATAAAAGAAGTTCGGCCGCTTATCGAATATTTGCAACAGAATATCCCGAAACATAGCCAGACTTCAATTATCCATTATGACTATAAGATCAATAATGCCATGTTTAACCATGACCTTACAGAGATGGTCGGTTTATTTGATTGGGAAATGTCCACCGTTGGTGATCCGTTAGCCGATCTAGGAGTTGCTTTAAGCTATTGGACGGAAAGCGGTGACCCGGAACCTATCAAAATCGGTGTGGGTCAAGCGTCCGTCACGACTTTAACTGGTTTCCTGACAAGAAGGGAATTTATCGAGACGTATGCAGCAAGAAGCGGCAGGGATGTTTCCAACGTCGATTTTTATTTAACCTTTGGTTACTTTAAGTTAGCTGTCATCCTTCAGCAAATCTATTACCGATATAAAAAAGGCCAGACTAGTGACCCCCGTTTTTCCAATCTCGGAAAAACGGTTAAAAGCTTAATCAGCCATGCAGCAAATGTAGCTGCGAAGGAAGTTTAAGAATATGGAGTATGTACAAAACATTCATTTGTTATTAAAAAAAGAAGAGATAGATGGGGAAAAGCTTCAAGAAGGGGAAAAAGTTGCAGTCATCCTGGATGTGTTATTAGCGACCACAACGATTATTTCAGCACTTCATGATGGAGCACGCCAGGTGATTCCTGTCATGGATCCAATTGATGCCTTAGTGAAAAGCCAGGAATTGGGCCATGGGGATATTCTAGTGGCAGGTGAACTTAAAGCAAAGCCGGTTGAAGATTTGATGTACCCAAGTCCGACGCTATTGAGTAAGTTGGTACACGGAAAAACACTAATACTGTCTACGACTAACGGAACGGTAGCGTTGAGAAATTCTGCCGCTGCCAAAAAGGTTTACATCGCTTCATTGCTGAATAATCCGTCTGTTGCGGAAAAAATAAAAAAACATCATAAAACAGAAACGATCGTCATCGTTTGTTCGGGAAACTCAGGTGAATTCAGTCTGGAAGACTTTTACGGTGCAGGCCATTTGATAGATTGCCTGATTGCTGGATCACAAGGTACATTCATGCTCAACGATGCAGCAAAGGCTGCAATTGCGCTTTATCGCACGAATAGCGAAAATGCCCTTGATATCTTGCAATCATCATATGTCGGACAGCTGTTTGACAAACACAGCTTGATCGCCGATTTGGAATTGGCGGCCCAAAAAGGTTCGATAGATCTTGTTCCGGAGTTGGTGGATGGAAGAATCGAGGCGGAATTGAAAAGGCAGGAAACGTAGTATCAAAATCCAGAAATGAGGTGAAGGGAATGAGGTTTTCGCAGTCAATAGCGGTGGTGACAGGTGCAGGTTCTGGTATTGGGAAAGCTACAGCGATGCGCTTATCGGACGAAGGGGCAAAAGTGTTGTTGGTAGGGCGGACGAAAGGAAAGCTGGAGAAAGCGGCAGCTGAAATCAATGCCAGGCACACGATTCCCATGGCCGATATTTTCCCTGCGGATGTAACCGTCGAGGAAGATGTAAAAGAGTTGTCCATGTATGTAAAGGAACAATATCGTGACCTTCACATCCTAATCAATAACGCAGGCGGATCAAAGTCCTCGAAGCTTTTGGATACATCTGCAGCTGATTGGGATATGATTCAACATGTCAATTTGAAAAGTGTCTATCTAGTTTCCAAGTACTTAGGGAAAGTAATGGAAGAAGGAGCGAACAGTGGAAATGAAGGTTCCATCAACAGGGCAATCGTGAATGTCGCTTCACTGTCAGGACATCAGGCAGGGGCATTCATCCCGCATTACAGCTCTGCTAAGGCAGGGGTCATCAGTTTAACGAAATCATTGGCACTGGAACTCGCTTCAGTCGGCATTCGGGTCAATTCCGTATCTCCGGGGTTTATTGAAACGCCATTAACGGAGGATGGATTGCAAAATGAAAAATTCGTAAAGTCCATTCAGAGGAACACGGCACTGGAAAGAGTGGGGAAAGCGGAGGAAATCAGTAATGTCATTACCTTTGCTGCTTCTCCGGAGGCTTCCTATATGACAGGGACAGATATATTGGTGGATGGCGGCTGGTTGATCAAATAGAAAAAGGGGATGGGAAAATGTTAAAAGAACACTTGTTGACAGAAGTTATCGATAATGTATTGATCCTGACTTTGAATCGTCCTGAAAGCCTGAATGCATTTAGTCCTGATATGATTGCAAATTTAACGAAAACGATTAAGGATGTTAAACAAACGCCACATATAAGGGCTGTCATCATCAAAGGGGCGGGTCGGTCATTCACTGCAGGAGGAGACGTTAAGTCGATGGGGAAGGCATCTGCAGGTCAATTGTATGATCATGTTGGCAGAATGAACGAATGCATTTTGGCACTCGATGCTTCTGAGGTTCCAGTTATCGCTGCCGTTCATGGATTTGCGGCAGGGGCCGGTTTCAATTTGGCACTCGCTTGTGATTTGATAGTGGCTTCCGATGATAGTCAATTTGCCATGAGTTTTTCACAGGTAGGCCTGATTTCAGATGGAGGGGGTTCGTATTTTTTACCAAAGTTAGTAGGCCCCCACCTTGCAAAGCAGCTCTTCTTTTCAGCAGAGCCGATTTCTGCGGAACGCTTATACCAGTTAGGTGTAATTAATTATTTATATCCACTCAATCAACTTGAAGAAGAAACATTGAAACTAGCGGAAAAGCTTTCAAATGGTCCAACAAAAGCATATGGAATGATGAAAAAACTCGTTAGCCATTCATTTACGGCTACATTGGATGAAATACTCGAACAGGAGCGAATCACGCAAACCTTGATGGCTTCCACAGAAGATCATCTAGAGGGGGTGGCAGCATTCAAAGAGAAAAGAAAACCGGGATTTACGGGGAATTAATAAGGGGGGACAATGATGAGAGCTATTCAATTTGAAAAATACGGCGGACCGGAAGTACTGAAAATGACTGAAATGGAAAGGCCCGTGCCAACTGGGCATGAAGTTCTGATTGAAATCGATTGTGTCGGCGTCAATTATGCGGATACAGCCAGGAGGGAAGGACAATATGTAGTACCTACGCCGCTTCCGTTCATTCCAGGTGCGGAAGTGGCGGGTGTAGTGGTGGAAGTTGGTGGAAAGGTGACTAAAATCAAACCTGGTACAAGGGTCGTGAGTTTAATTGAATCGGGTGGGTATTCAGAATATGCCCTATCTGATGAATTCTCCGCCATTCCGCTTCCTGATGCCATTCAGTTCCATGAAGCTGTTGCCTTACCCCTTCAAGGCCTGAGCGCCTATCATATTCTAAAGACAATGGGGCGCATGCAACAGGGGGATACGGTATTGGTCCATGCTGCTGCAGGGGGAGTGGGAACGATTGCAGTCCAGTTGGCCAAAATCTTCGGGGCTGGAAAAGTGATTGCAACTGCCAGCACATTGGAAAAGTTGGAGCTAGCTAAAGAGATGGGGGCAGATGAACTTATCGATTATACCAAAGAAGGATGGGAACTGAAAGTCCGTGAAGCCACGGGAGGAAAAGGAGTCGATGTGGCGCTGGAAATGGCTGGAGGGGATATTTTCAAGAAAACATTGAAATGTTTGGCACCATTTGGCCGTCTTGTCGTTTTTGGTAATGCCAGCCGAGAACCTTATACGATGAACCCACAGCAATTAATGAAGCGCAATCAATCCGTCGTAGGTTTTTTCCTGCCACAGATCATGAAACACCCAGATTTGCTGTTGCCTAGCATTGAAGACCTTTTTTCTTACGTGGCGTCAGGGGAGCTTAAGCTAACTATCGGCGGCATATATCCGATTGAAAAGGCCGCAGAGGTCCATGAAGAAATGAACGCACGTCAAACGAAAGGCAAGTTGATTTTGCAGGTTAAATGATAGTAAGGGGTGTATACCTAAGCGATACACCCCTTGGCTAATAAGGGGATTTCACTTCCTTAAGAACCACTCAATCCGTTTCAACGCTAACATCTTTATCAGGATGCATAAAGAGAGGTTGCGGCGCTCTTTTAGCCTCTAACAGTTCACGGTTTTCGGTTGAATTCCAGCCTATATCATTGGTGGGGTGTATCCATTCGTCTCCAGCCATGATTTCCGGGTCGGTATCTTCGCTCCAATTTTCGAGTGGTGAGTTTTCAGATGCATATTTACTGTCTCCGATGACGACTCCGTAATCATTGACGAATGGAGCTTGTGGTTTTATGCCGGTTCCTTTAAAGCTTGGTGCATTAATTTGGTGGGGTTGTGTATCGTCGACAATTGGTGAATCCAATTTCTTCTTCATATAGTATCTCCCTTTTCGTTTTACGGTTATTTTTCTCGTCTGTCCCTATATTATCCCTGAATAATTTTCGGCTGTTTTACCCCATTCTAAAAATGTAAACTATATTAAAAGGGGTGGATGAAAATGAAAAGGAAAGCCAATGTCGATGGTGCTGTCAAAGCAAGCAAAACGCCAAAAAGGAACCAAGCTGAAAATGAGTTTTCCAATGAGTTCGCATTAGAGGAAAACCCAATGAAAGGTGCTAACCGCAATTCGAAGCAAGGCAGAAAAGGAAGAAGTTAATGGATAATGAAAAACGGAACTCACAGGAAAAGATAGGGGAACATGTACGGACTGAATTTGGAATCGAATTCAGTGGCGATATGAACGCGACCAAAATTTATGAAATATTGGCAAAAGAAAATAAAAAACGTGATAATAAATAAAAAAATAAAAAAGGACGGGCCCATTACTGGGGTCCGTCCTTATCTTTAAAAAATGATGCTTCCGGATTTTGAGAGTGGGAAGACGATTGAGCCCTTACCACTCGGATCAAAATAGGCAAGCATGATCGATGGTTTCTCGACGATTGTCCCCTCCGATAAATACATTTCCAAATCAAAGGGAAGTGCCTCGAGCAAGGTGTGTTTGTGTATTTCTTTTTCATTAAGTGCCAAAGCGGTGAAAGAGGATCCAAGCTGATCAGGCTTATTCAGGATATCTTCATAAATCTCTTTCCGGCCATGTTTATCAAGTGAAGCTTCCCACCAAGGTTTACGTGGTTTGTATTTTTGATTCAAGAAATAATCCAATTTCATGAGTCCGATTATGTTTTTCAGTTCAGCAGATTCGCGGGAAGCCAAAAACTGCTGTAAACGTCTGAATAAGTCTTCAAGCTGATGTCCGATTCGTGACCAGCCTTGTTGATCCCAATAGGTACCGAAATCTTGAAAGAAGTCGAATGGTGATTGAAATACCGTTTTGACCAGATATTCCGTGGTATGATCCATTCTATGATCGTTCCAATATTTTTCAAGGACATCTTCAACTTGTTTAATGCGGACAATATCATCGAAGGATAATACATTATTTCCTAGGATTTCGTAGGGAGCATGATCACTATATATATATTGGTGTTCATCGGCACGTATCCTTAAGCCTGTACCACGGAGCATCTTTAAGAAGCCAAGCTGCATCTCTTCGGGTCTGAGCTCGAAGACATCATTGAAGGTCTTTCTAAAGGAATGGTAATCTTCTTCAGGCAAACCGGCAATCAGGTCTAAATGCTGATCAATTTTCTGCCCTTCTTTAACCATTGTGACGGTTCGCGTCAGTTTTTCGAAATTTTGCCTTCTCATAACCAGATCATTCGTATGGTCATTCGTTGATTGTACCCCGATTTCAAAGCGGAACAATCCTGCAGGCGCATTATCGTTCAAGAACTGGATAACTTCCGGACGCATGATGTCCGCAGTGATTTCAAACTGGAATACCACACCGGGCAGATGTTCATCAATTAGGAATTGAAACATTTCCATGGCATAGCTTCGGCTGATATTGAAGGTTCGGTCAACGAACTTAATGGTCTTTGCACCATTAGCCATAAGGTATCTGATATCTTCTTTAATCTTTTCACGATCAAAATACCTGACACCCACTTCAATCGATGAGAGACAAAATTGGCAGCTGAATGGGCACCCTCGACTAGTTTCGATATAGGTGACACGTTTAGATAGATCACTACGGTCTTCCTCCAAACGGTATGGTGTAGGCAGCGATTTCAAATCAACCTTGCCGTTCTGAGGCTGGATGATTTTTTTTCCGTCCTGTCGATACGCAATGCCGCCGACCTTTTTATAGTCGTTCGCACCTTCAATTTCAGATAATAGAGCCTTAAAGGTGACTTCACCTTCTCCAATTACGATAAAATCAGCCCCGGGGATCTGATCAAGCCATTCACTAACATCATATGTGACTTCAGGTCCGCCGAGAATGATAACCAATTCTGGATTGATCTTCTTCAGCATGGCTACAACTTTCATTGTTTCCTCGATGTTCCAAATATAACAACTGAATCCTATGACATCAGGTTTTTTGGAATAAAGGTCACCAACGATGTTCATGATTGGATCTTTGATCGTATATTCTGCCAGCTGTACATCATAATCTGGCTGGGCATAAGCCTTTAAATAGCGAATGGATAGCGATGTATGGATATATTTTGCGTTAAGAGTACTGATAATTATATTCATGTTAAAGGGCGTAAAAGAAACGCCTGGCTCCTTTCGTGTACATGTCTTTTTAAGCCAACAAGCACCAACTAGTAATTTTACCATAGCGTGCTGCATTTGAAAAATGAGTTATTGGTAAGAAGGGAAATCTTTTCAGCTTGAGAAACGAAATGGAATTGTTTTTAAAAAACGGATAAAGCAGAAAATGCTTTATCCGTTTTCTTTCAAAATGCTTGTTTTATATACTCTTTTGTTTTAGACATGAAACGTTTTGGTTTGGTCGCCTTCAACTCGATGATCGGCTGGGCCATTGTAGCGATCATTTCGCTTGACAATAACACGGTGATCAAGAAAGAGAGGCCGGCGAGCATGATAAAGCTCTCTTTGTTGCTGAAGTAGTCTTGTATGGTGCTTTCCCTGAAGAAACGGATGAAGAATCCGTGCAACAGATACACATATAGGGTTTGTTTACCCCAATTCGTAAAGAAATATTGTCCGCGCGGGATGAATGAAAGGAAGCTGAACACTGAAATTATGCTCAATCCATAAAATCCGAGGCGTTTAAACATGGATATGATTGTCGCGTCTTCAAGCTCGGCATATGGTTTCGAACCGAGCAGCCATTTATAATTGATATCTGTATTTAAATAAAACCCGATAAAAATCACTATCATGACACTAAGTGAAGCAAAACGAACCTTGGGTGTGAATAGCTTTTTTAAATGGTCCTTGCTTAAATGGTACCCGATTAAAAACATCGGGAAAAAAACGAATGTCCTCGAGAGACTAAGGTAATTGGAGATATGGTCAATATACCCAATCAATAATGCGATTAAAATGGATAAACCTATGCCTATTGATGGCTTTAGCTTTGAAAAACCAAGTAGCATTATGTTCCAACAGAATAAACTGATCAAGAACCAAAGCGACCATTGGGGATCAAGCAAATCTACAGTGATTGCAGAGCGTTCATATAAGAAATAATAGTAAACGGTATATATCAATTGGAAAATGAGGTAAGGTAAAATCAGTTTTTTTGTAATTTTTGCTAAATATCCTTTTTGATAAAAGCCTTTTGCAAAGAACCCTGAAACAAGGATAAAGGCAGGCATGTGAAAGGAATAAATGGTTTTATATATAGCGTAAATCGTTTCACTGTCATGTATATACGTATTCAGCAAATGTCCAAAGACGACAAAAGCCATTAGAATGAACTTGGCGTTATCGAAGAAAAAATCACGTTGTTTCATAGTTGCCTCCATTTAATGAATTTTTAAGGTAGCTAGAAAGCATTGTTATTCCTTATACCCTAATTACGTAGTATTAAATCAATATTTATTAAATTTAGTATAATAGCCTTAAATTAAGCTTAACGCGAAGTTTTAAATGATTCAACATACTATAATTTGACATATAGGATAATTTTGGATTTAGATGATTGCATCGATTTTCGAAATTACCGAGGAAAATCAAGATGGGTGTCGAATAAAAAGATTGGTAAGGATGGGTTTTGATAAGGGGTGTCAATATGAATATCGACTACGAGAATGAAACGGAATATAAACAGGAAATTTTAAAATTGAATAAGCAGATCGAAGGGTTTTTGAACATTTTCAATTCAATGTCAGAGCCTTTTATTAGGGTTGATGAGGAACTAAGGCTCACATATGTCAATGATGCGGCATGTGCCCTGCTGGAAACATCTAAAGATCAGCTGGCGTCCATGAAGATAACTGATTTTCTCGAGGTCATCCCTATAAATAATCAGGATGAGTCCGGTTCCCCCAAAAAACCGATTGACAGTGAAAGGCAGATGATCCAGCTTCATACCGGAGCCCTTAAACAAATAGAGTTTATGAGTATGGGGGCTCCTTCCGAAGGACAGCAATTTTATCGTTTGGCGGATGTGACATTGGAGGTTTCTTCGTCCCGGGAAACAATAATGTCAAGGCAGATGTTTTTGGACATTTTTGATACGGCCATAGAAAGCATCATACTATTCGACAGTTCAGGAATAATCATGGAAGTGAACCATGCCTTTATTCATATCATGGGCATCCCGAAAAAAGAGATTGTTGGAATGAATATGAGGGACCTCATTTCACCAGATTATAAGGCATATTGGGACGAGAGCATACAAAGGGCCTTTGTTGAGTCGAACTTCAAAGGTGAGGTAGAGATAATGATCGGGGATGAACTCCATCATTTTACTTTTTCCATAAGTTCAACAGTAGGAAATGAATTATACATGTCGGTACTTCGAAGAATTACAGAATCAAATTTAATAGAAAAGAAGTTAGAGACGAGCGAACGGATTTTTGCGGAATTATTCGACCAGTCCATGGATGCGATCATATTCTGGAATGATGACGGAATCATTTTTCGTGTCAATCAATCAGCATGTAAAATTTTTGAATCCAGCAGAAAGGAATTGATAGGCAGCTATATCTGGAAATACGTGTACAGCAACAACCATCATTTTGGGCAGATGATGGAAACGTTTGAAAGGGACACCCAAGTGAGGGGGGAACTTATTTATAAAATGCCGAATCACCAAATAAAATTACTTGAATTGACTGCCAAAAAACATGAAGGTGATGGGTATAACGTAACAATCTTTCGAAATGTCAGTGAGCGCTGGCTGATTGAGAAGGAATTAAGGGATAGTGAGAAGAAATTCAGGAAGATTTTTGAGGGAACATTAGACGGCTTGATATTATGGAACAATGAAGGGTTCACCGATATTAATGAAGCGGGTCAGAAGATATTGGAAATATCGAAGCGCAAACTGCTATCTTTATCTGTTAAGGAATTCATCGAGAAAATCCCTGAAAATGCTCCTGCCTTAAACGGGCATATTGAAAATGTTTACAAGCATGAGGTCTACTCATCCATCATTCCAATAACATTCGAAGATGGAAGAGTTAAGCATATTGAATTTTTAACCAGGAAAAATTTATATTCGAACCTGAATCTGAGTATTTTCCGTGATGTGAGTAAAAATCTCGAAATGCAGGAACAGATCCGAAAATCGGATACTTTGAATGTCGTTGGCGAACTGGCGGCAGGGATTGCTCACGAAATCAGGAATCCAATGACTGCATTAAAAGGGTTTATCCAGTTGCTTGAGGATGGCGTCAAGGGGGAATTTTCCACATATTTTCATGTGATTACATCTGAAATTAAGCGAATCGAAACAATTATCACGGAATTTTTGGTACTGGCAAAGCCACAGGCACTTAAAATTTTCAAACAGGATGTTCATACCATTTTGAGGGAGACACTGGAATTACTGGCCGCTCAGGCCCTGCTGGAAAATATTCAATTCGAGACAGACTTCGAAGAAGATGAGTTTAAGGTTTTATGTGAAGCGAACCAGTTAAAGCAAGTGTTCATCAACATCATCAAAAATGCATTGGAAGTCATGCCGGATGGCGGATCTGTTCATATTAAAACAATCCGATTTTCAGAGAAATATGTTTGTATTTCAATTACCGATCAAGGCATGGGGATCTCAACGGAAATGCTGAAAAAATTAGGTGAACCTTTTTATACGACGAAGGACAAGGGAACCGGACTGGGGCTTATGGTCAGCTATAAAATCATTGAAGAGCACAATGGCTATATAGAAGTGGAAAGCGAAGTGGATAAAGGGACGAGCTTTCATATTTATTTGCCATTCGAGTAATGAAGATAAGTGGAGGGAATATTCTAGACTTTCGCTCAGCAATCAGAAAGCATGCAAAATTCTTTTAGTAAATGGGGGGATCCTTATTCAATGGATTCCTTTTTTTTGCTTCCATTTTATATCATTTTCATCTTGGAATCACAATTGACGTTGTACTATCGAAAAAATATTGCGCTAATTAAAGGGATATTCCATCTTTTTATTCATTGATAAATTTGTCCTTGTTTGCTAATGTGGTAAACTACCAAAGTGTTTTGAGCGGAAACTAACAATGGAAATAAAATTGAAGACCTTTCGAATCGAATGTTCGGAGCTGGCTTTTTCATATCAAATCATTAAGAGGATAATGGTTCGGAATTTCCGTCATATCCTGTCTGCTGGTGGGTCAGGCTTTATCGCAATTTAAGAAGTTTTGTCTTTTTTTGCGAATCTATTTACATATAAGGCATATTTTGTAATACTTCTTTTTATGATGTAACTTTAAAAGGGCAGGAGTAGTGAATGTAGTTATGAATTCTAAGTGTGCAACGGAAATTTGTTCTGAGATTCGAATGAAGCGTTGGGAAATGATGGAGTTGGCAAAAATGTATGGAATAGGTCATGAGTATACCCTTCGCCAAAGCGAGCAACTTGATAAACTTATAAATGAGTATTTGATCCTTCAACATCATTCTTCAGTGGAAGTGAGAAATAAGCGGGAAGAAATGGTTGTTATTGTACAGAAGCCCTTTAATGATGATTTTACATTTTAAATGGATCTGAATGCATGCATCACTTCTTAAATTAGCGGTAGGGGAGATAAGCACCTTTTGGGTTATTGAACAGGTAGGAAATGAACTTTACAAACATTTGATGAAAACAATTCAAGAAAGATCATATACAAAAGACGATCATTATCTTTTGAATAACTATTGCTTTGAGGTATACATCGAGGGGAGGTCACCAGAAGGTGTCCTTCATGCATCGGGAACGTCAATGTCAAGCGGATTTGTTTAGAAGCAGGAATTTAACTGAATGTATTACACTGATTAATAAAAAGTAAGGGCTGACTCACTTAATGGAGCCAGCCATGGTCAGGTCTGGATTACAAAATTTCCAATAATATTACCATGAACAAAAGACCGACAATGAATGAATAGGTTGAGGTGCGTTCATTACCATCCCCATGGCTTTCAGGAATCAATTCCTTATAAACGATGAAAAGCATGGCTCCCGCAGCGAAAGCTAAGCCGTATGGAACCAGGAACCCAATGTAAGAGGTTAAATAATAACCCAATAAGCCCGTAATTATTTCGATGGTACCGGTCAAGGTTGCTATCAGGAACGCTGTGAATTTACCGATTTTTTGATTAATTAAAAACAAGGCGACAAGTAACCCTTCCGGGGCATTTTGCAGGCCGATGGCAAAAGCGATCAAGTTACCTGTATCAGCTGTATCCGAGGCGTAACTGACACCTACAGAAAGACCCTCAGGGATATTATGGAGCGTAATGGCAGTGATGATCAGCAAAGCCTTTTCATCGAACTGAATACCACTTTTCGTATGGCTGAGATCGATATGCGGAATGTTTTTTTCCATGATCGTTAATGTCATTACCCCGAGAAAAACCCCAATGACAAGCTGAGTATACCCTCCGGTGGCTAAAGACTCCGGAATCAAGCTCAATAACGAAGCAGCCATCATGATACCAGCGGTAAATGCCAGCAGCGTGTCTCTGAAACGATGTGTGATTGAACCTTGAATGAACAAGATTGGTAACGCACCGAACCCTGTAGACATAGCTGATAGGATGCTGCCTAATAAAACTCCACTCATATATTTCTCCTTTGTATGGTACTTATCATTACTTATTTGTAAACCTTTGGGCGAAACAATAATTTATTGTATTTAGATGATAAAAAATAGGTTCCAGGAAAAAACCATTTTGAAGTCATGCATGTCTTCTGCGAATCATTCTTGTGCATACCATTTTTTCAATGTTAGATCAGTCGGCAGCAATATGCTGATGATCCCAAGCAATGGCAGGAATCCCACTATCTTAATCATGGATTCGATTCCGATTATATCTGCGATGGCACCCAATGAAACGGATCCAATGGCACCCATTCCAAAGGCTAAGCCTACAGTCAAGCCGGCCATGGTTCCGACTTTTCCCGGGACCAATTCCTGTGCGTATATTACAGTGACAGAAAAACTGCTCATTATAATGAATCCCGCCATCAATAATAAGATAAAAGCGGCTGTAGGAGGTACGAATGGTAAAAGTGCGGTTATTGGCATGCTTGCAGCGAAAGAAAAGAAAATTACATTTTTACGACCGAATCTATCCGCAAGCGGGCCACCGAAAAACGTACCTACAGCTCCAGCAGCTAAAAAGGCAAATAGGAAAATCTGAGCGGATTTTATCGTGAATGAATGCTGCTCGATCAAATAAAAACTATAAAAGTTCGTCATGCAAGATACATACCAGGAACGGGCAAAAATAATGAATAAAATTAATACCAAGGCTTTGGCCACTTTATGGGACCGTTCTTTATTGATTACTTTTGCAGCAAGCTTTTTAGGCTGGAAGTGAACTAATTTTTGAGAATACCACTTGGCAATATACAGCAATAGGATAACGGCCGTTAAGGCAACCAAGGCAAACCAGAGTGCGCCTTTTTGACCGAAAGGAACAAGTACGATGGCTGTGATGAGTGGGGCAAGGGCTTGCCCGCTATTCCCGCCAACCTGATAAATTGATTGCGCCAGGCCTCTCTTAGGGCCGCCTGCCATGTAGGCAACCCTAGAACCTTCCGGATGGAAAATGGCTGACCCAAAGCCCATCAAGATGACTGCACCAAGGATAACAGTATAGTTTGGGGCAATTGCAAGTATGATGACGCCTATTAAAGTACTGGTCAATCCAATGGGCAATGCATAGGGAAGGGGCTTTTTATCTGTATAGAACCCAACTGCCGGCTGCAGAAGGGATGAGACGATATTCAGGCAGAATGCAATCATCCCCAGCTGTGTATACGTTAGCGACATTGATTTCTCCAGGATTGGGAACATGGCCGGAACTACGGCCTGAAGTGAATCATTCATTAAATGGCAGATGCCTATGATGATCATGATTTTCAGAGTCATATCTTGTTTTTGCGGGTTTGGTTTAATGGCAGCGATACTTCCCATATGTATATTTCCTTCTTCCTGATTAAGAATTTTATCTATTCCATAAATAGATTCATTAAGTATGTCCCGTATGCATGACACCCTTATAAAATAATCGGAATCGTTCTCTAGTCTTCATTTTTAAAAATTAAACCCTTCAATGGTTGGTCTTTTATTAAAGGTAAGCTGATTGTAACGGTTGTACCGTTTATAGGTTTACTTGAAAACTCGATGGTTCCGTTAAAAGATTCAATTATTCGTTTACACACGAATAGCCCTAATCCGGTTCCTTCCTTTTTCGATGTATAAAAGGGATCGAAGACCTTACCGATATCTTTTTCATTCAGTCCATGACCGTTGTCGATAATTATGATTTTAGCCCATTCATTTTCATGATGAATCCGAATCCTTAACTTTTCCCCAACTTCCATTGCCTCGAAACCGTTTTTGGCAATGTTGAGAATGACTTGTTTGAGTTGGTCCTTTGTACAATGAACCATGATCGGTTCCTTTACGATGTTCCATTCCACTTCTATATTGAAGTGACGTGCTTCTGATTCTATTATTGGTCTCAATTCAGCAATGATACTGCGAATATCATATAAGGATAAAGACTGGGTCATGGGTTTCCCTAAAATCAAAAATTCGCTCACTATACTATTGATCCGTTCAATTTCCTTCATG
The DNA here is from genome assembly GCF_030348405.1 of Peribacillus sp. NJ11. Classification (NCBI taxonomy): domain Bacteria; kingdom Bacillati; phylum Bacillota; class Bacilli; order Caryophanales; family Bacillaceae; genus Peribacillus; species Peribacillus sp. NJ11. The sequence continues at coordinate 5,146,255 of NZ_JAUCFO010000001.1, read as the reverse complement.
ATGACAGAGTAATAAAACTGATCTTGTTCTTCTGGATGTTTTTCAACCAGTAATTGTACCAGCCCCTTTATGCCGGTAAGTGGATTTTTTATTTCATGTGCCGTACTGGCAGCCAATGTGCCGACAAAATCTATTTTTTGCCTATCGTTTAATAACTTTTGGTTTTTGGTATTCCTGCGAACGATCAGTTCCTCCATGACGCTATAGATCATGTGAGTAAAAAGGAAGGTGAAAAAGACAAGTATTAAAAAGAAATTCATGTTATTTGTATTAATCCTGTCGGGCATCTTGACCGAAAGAGTCCAATCCACTTCGGTTAAAGGAACATCCACCCATGTTGAATGTCCAGTGAATTCTTCGGTATTTATATCTAGAATTCGGGTTTTATCGCTTGTTTCCAAGATAAAGGCATGACCAGGGCTGAGTTTTTTTAATGTTTTTTCCATATCATCGAGCCTAATATGTGCCAATAAAAATCCTTGCGCCTTTTTATCATGATCCAGGATGGGAGCAAAAATGGAAATATAATCGAAATCAGGTTTATATGGATCCTTTTTTCCTATAACAACAGCTTTTTGAGTTTTTACTGCAAGCTCAATATCACCCTGTTCAATTAAAGAGTAATGATGGAAATATTTATTCGTCCCTGAGATGGAAACGCCATCCTGATTTAGCCAATATACTCCGGCATACCTGGAATCTGTATCTTTGATCCATTTCATAAGAAGTTCGGTTTTTTTATCATCCATATAAAGAACCGAACTGCTAAGGCTAAGCATCTCAAGGATTTCCTTCGTTTCACTTATAACTTGATCTATGTATTCTTGATAAACGGTTCCCGCCCATTCAGCTTGTTCCTGTCTTTCTTTTTGAATGGAACGTTCTAAATGTGTCCAATAAATGATTGACAAAATAATTAATGGTAAAATAACAATAAGTAGATATGCGGTGAATTTATGCCTTGTTTTCATGTTTGTCACTACTTTAGCTTTTATTTCAAGTATATCAAAATGAGTGATTAAACAATAGTGCATACTAAACAGGGCAGATTGACAAAAAAGTCATAATGTCATATAATAACTTTTAATTCAAGATATTTTAATTAAAAACTTTAAGGTTGTGAAGTTATGGAGAATAATAACATCCAACAGTCTTTGAAACTGTTTATAGTGATGTCTAGAGCACATAGATCTATCAATGATGTGGTAAATAAACATATAGCCGAAGAGGGTTTGAATCCAACTGAGTTTGCAGTACTGGAATTACTTTATCATAAAGGCGATCAGCCTCTTCAGCAAATAGGAGGAAAAATCCTGCTAGCGAGCGGCAGCATTACCTATGTCGTGGATAAACTTGAACAGAAGGATTATCTACAGAGAATAGCATGTAAAGAGGATCGCCGTGTAACCTTTGCAAAAATTACGGAAAAAGGAAAAGCCTTCATTGAAGGGGTATTTCCCGAGCATGAAAAAAGAATCGATGATATCATGAGTGTACTTACGCAAGATGAAAAGGAAACCGTGATAGAATTGCTTAAAAAGATTGGGTATTCCGCTCAAAATTAGCTTAAGAACCAGCACCCGGAGTTTACTGCAGGTGCTGGTTTTTTTATGGCTAATAAAACCTAATTTGTTTCAAGGACATGAAGGTTTTTAATACCGTTGTGGCGAATTAAATTATATTACGATAACCGCTATTAATGAGAATGTGTCTTGAAAGTGATTTCGATTGGTGGATAACATTAATTTGGATTAAAAAATGTCGTTATATCATGAAAAGGAGTGTACATATGAAATTTACTGAGTATGAATATAAACGTCCTGAAATGGATGAGATTAAAACCCGGTTCATGAACGCTTTGGAAAAGTTTACGGATGCTGGAAATGCTGATGAGCAAATAAAAGCCATGGAAGAAATAAATGAAATTCGAAATCATGTAGGTACGATGTTTAATTTGGTATATATTCGACATTCCATTGATACCAATGATGAATTTTATAAAGCGGAGAATGATTATTTAGATGACTTCTCCCCTGAAATGGAAGAATTAACATCAAAATTTTACTATGAACTCGTTCGCTCGAATTATCGTCAGGAGCTTGAGGTGAAATGGGGAAATCAACTATTTGACTTGGCAGAAGCCCAACTTAAAACCTTTTCACCCGAAATCATACCGCAACTGCAAAAAGAAAATAAATTATCGAGTGAATATTCGCAATTAATTGCCTCTGCAAAAATTCACTTTGATGGAAAAGAGCTGACACTTGCCCAGCTTCAGCCTTTTATGGAGTCGGCGGACCGTGAGTTAAGGAAAAATGCAAGTCGGGCATATTACGGTTTCTTTGAAGAAAAGCAGGTGGATTTGGATCGTATATTCGATGAACTTGTCAAGGTGAGGCATGAGATCTCGATAGCGCTAGGCTTTGGAAACTTTGTGGAGCTTGGGTATTATCGAATGACAAGGACTGATTATGATGCTGATATGGCTGCTGCATTCCGCAAGCAGGTTAAAAAGGAAGTGGTACCGCTTGTTACCCGGCTGAAGGGACGTCAGCGCGAACGTCTTGGTTTGGAGAATTTAAACTATTATGATGAGAATTTTCATTTCAAGACTGGTAATGCCGTTCCAAAAGGCCCTGCGGAGTGGATCATCGAAAATGGGAAAAAGATGTACCAAGAGCTCTCGCCTGAAACGAATGAGTTTTTCAATTATATGATAGCTAATGACCTGATGGATCTTGTGGCGAAGAAAGGAAAAGAAAGCGGGGGCTACTGTACTTTTATAGAAGACTATAAAGCTCCATTCATCTTTTCCAATTTCAATGGTACTTCCGGGGATATAGATGTTTTAACGCATGAGGCAGGACATGCGTTCCAAGTATATCGCAGCCGTAATCTCGACATTCCTGAGTATTATTGGCCCACATATGAAGCCTGTGAAATCCATTCGATGAGTATGGAATTCCTAACTTGGCCATGGATGGAGCTATTTTTCAAGGAAGATACGGAAAAGTATAAGTTTTCCCATTTAAGTGGTGCTCTCACATTCCTCCCGTATGGGGTAGCTGTTGATGAATTTCAGCATTTTGTTTATGAAAATCCTGAAGCCTCCCCCCTTGAAAGAAAGCAGGCTTGGCGTAAGATCGAGATGGAATATTTGCCGCATCGTGATTATGAAGGGAATGAATACTTGGAGAACGGCGGGTATTGGCAGCGGCAAAGCCACATTTATCAGTCGCCTTTTTATTATATCGACTATACATTGGCCCAAATTTGCGCTTTCCAATTCTGGAAAAGGTCAGCTGAAAAAGATGAAACGGCTTGGAAGGATTATTTGAATCTGTGTCAACTTGGAGGCAGCAAGTCCTTCCTTGATCTCGTTGAATCTGCGAATCTGAAATCTCCATTTGTTGACGGGACAGTACAGTCGGTCGTTAAGGTGATAGACGAATGGCTTTCCACTGTCGATGATAAAGCATTATAAAAGATAATGTTTTAATGATTCGGTAATCATTTGGATGCTTTAATAAAACGCTTGGGGATTACTCCTTAAGCGTTTTTTAATCTTTCCTACGTTCAGAAGGTTTGGTACAAAAAGCTCTGCTAAAGCCTCACAGAGAAATTCGAAATAGGTGAACAGGGAAATTCAGACCACACAATGATAGGAAAGTTAACTAACTCTTTAATGCCATAAAGTCCAGGGGAAAACAGCCGACAAAAGGAATATTGCTTGGCTTGTCTTAAATGTCTCTTCCTTACATATATATGTAGGGAGGAGGGGAGAGTATGCTGTCAAGGTGGTCAGGGATTTTCCAGATTGCAGCGGTTTATGTAGGAACAGTCGTCGGTGCAGGTTTTGCAACTGGAAAAGAGATTGTCGAGTTTTTTACCCGTTATGGCTTTTATGGCTTTATTGGGATTTTAATAGCAGGTTATATTTTCATTTACACTGGAACTAAAATCATGCTCATTTCCGCAAGGATCAGGGCTTCTTCTTATGAGGAGTTCAATCAATTTCTTTTTGGAAAGAAAATTGCAGGAATCATCAACATCTTTTTCCTTATTATGCTGTTGGGGGTGACGGCTGTCATGATTTCGGGTTCAGGCGCGGTTTTCGAAGAACAACTTGGCGTTCCGAAAAGTATAGGGAGCTGGTCCACGATCATCCTGGCTTCCTTGGTCTTGATGATGGGAATGCGCGGTGTATTCACTGTAAACTCTTTTGTTGTACCAATCATGATCTGTTTCAGTTTGATCCTTTTTTTCTCGACTTTGGGAAATGGAGAGTTCTTCAAGACCCTTACAAAAGTGCCAGATGAAGTGATTACCCTGAAAATGATTTTGTCACCATTTGCCTATACAGCCTTTAACCTGGCCTTGGCACAGGCTGTGCTGGTTCCGGTTGCCTATGAAGTCCGAGATGAGAAGGTCATTAAACATGGTGCAATCCTTGGGGGAATATTCCTGACCATCATTTTATTAACGGGGCATTTTTCACTTATGACACTTCCTGATGTGAATAATTATGAAATTCCTTCGGCGGTTATTATGAGAACGGCAGCCAGCCAGTTATATTGGATGTTCATTTTGGTGATTTACGGGGAGATATTCACTTCGGTCATCGGAAACATATATGGATTACAGAGGCAAATAAGCGGTTATATTAAAATGCCAAGCATGCTGATCATAGCGGTGATTTTTTTAATAGCTTTAATCATAAGTGAATTTGGATATGGAAGGTTATTAGGATATATTTATCCGGTTTTTGGATACATAAGCCTGCTTTTTTTAATGCTTGTCTGGAAAAGCAAGGGAGGGAAGGAGAAATGAAGAACGGGGGGCATGACCTTAGCCCTCCGTACCTGAATGAATGTTCATCCTTTCATCAGCGTCTTAGCCATCTGTAGAAAAGCATCCCGGTAATCCTTATCTTTTTTTGTGAACATAGTTAAGCGGACGGGTGTTTTTTCATCCTTAAGCAATATGGAAGTAATCACATCATCCCCACTTTTCACTTCAAATCCCATGCCGTTCTCGACATCAAGAGCTGGATCCACAATCGTGTCTGAAAGGCTTTTCAGCTGGGCATGAATATTTTTTTCCACTTCATCCCAATTGACATCAGCCGTCAATAATTCGATTCTCATATAAATGGAGTCATCTTCAGTCAGGAACACGATGTCTTTTCCTGGTTCTTCGGCACTTAATTTAAATTGTTGCAAAACATAGAGGCTGAACGGTTGATTATCACTTCTTTTTAAGAACGCTGTTTTTTCTATTGCTTTCCCGTTACTTATATATTGCAGGTTTTGCTCCATCAGTCTTACTTTGTTGTTGTTTCCGTTATTGCCATTATCTCCATGTGAAGAATTGCCTTCGTTCTCCTCGTTAACAGAATTCTCCTGTGGCTGGTCTGCATTTTCGTCTGCGGTCATACCGCAGCCAGTCAGAAGAAAAGCGGCGAATGCGGCACAGCCAATATAACGTGTCCAACTAGTCATGTCATTTCCCTCGTCTTTCTGATAGAATTCCAATATTCCTATAAAAGATATCACAGCAATCAGACATGCTGGTGATTTCCCCTTTAATAAAATGACGTTATCAATTGAAAATTGTTACAAAAAAGCAGGAACTTAAATTGGAATGATTACTAAAAAGTGAAAACGGAATGGTCATTGAGAAACCATCCCGTTTGATTACATTGAATTATCCTATGATTTTATAATTTTTATGGTTGACGACGGTTTTCTGCTCAAGTTCCAAATCACGATAATTTTCCATATACGTGACGTCCACGATTACTGAGTTCTCGTTCACTTTCTCGACGATTCCTTTTAAGCCTTCTCTAAATTCAATGATATTTCCGACTTCCGCTTTCTTCATGGTAATCATCCTTTCCCATTTCGTTTTACAATGATCAAAAAGTAACTATGGAGTAATTGGATTATTCGAACATCTTGCCGTTTAGATTTTGACGTGGGGAGTGCAAGTAAGAGAATTGGATATCTCTTCTGTCGGTACAGTAAGCTAAACTTTTAAAGGGAGTAGCAATTCTTGTAAAGGAGCAGTAGTGATGAAATGGCACAATTTGGTATATCTTGAAAACGCAGTTATGCGTACCAGTATGTAATCCTATGTACAAAATATGCCAATCATTTTACATTATGATATTTTACTATACAGTTTGCACTATTTTAAAGCATACGTAAAGAAATATGTAGCAAGTGAGCCTCAAAAAATTCTGATTTATATAAAGTGGCATGCTTATGATAAAATGGAAACGGAATTTCTCCTGTCTGATTATGGATAGAATATTTAAAAATTAGGAGGATAATATTATGAATGCTGAAGAAGCGAAAGATGTACTCGATAAACTGGCAAATCGAGAAATGGATGAATTCAGGATAACAAAAGAAGAATTTTTAGCTTTTCGTGAGGTTCTTATAAAAAGGGAAGACTTTAAACATTTCCGGGGGAATGCTCTCCATAACGGTGAAATAATTTATACTTATTTAGAAGAGGCGAGAAGTTAATGGACTGATATTTTAGGGTGGCTCATGAGTGAGCCACCCTATCTTCATTATTTACAATGGGAATCTACTTGCTTCCTTAATTTAATTAAAGCGGCCTTTCTCCATGATTTGACGGCTGCAGCAGTAACTTGATATACCTCAGCAATTTCACTCACTGTTTTATTTTCCAAGTACGTCTGTAAAAGCCAGCGTTGCTGATTCTTTGTCAAGCCTTCCGTATAAGGTAATATATTTTCGATGGGGAAGGCCTCTTCGTGGATTGAAAAAGGATCTTTAATCTCTAGTATGAAGGAATCAAATGGTTCGGTGCAGGTTTCATATTTATGATGATGCTTTAATTCGTTCAGGATTTTGCCTTTGATTACAGTATAGGCATAGTTAGAGAATTGTCCGTATTCCTCATTGAAATTCCCGATTGATTCCCATAAAGCAATCAAACCTACTTGAAAATATTCTTCTTTATTCTTATAGATCGATAGTGAGCGGATAATATGATGGATCATCGGGGTAAATTCAGTCTTTAGAGCTGAGAAATCTTCCATTGAGCAAGCTACCTTTAGAAAGTGCACTTTCATGTATTCCCGGGTGCTTCTACCATAAATAATTCGTTCGGTTATAGCGAAAGGGCATAAGTGAGAAATGTAAGGAAAACACGTTGGTTTTCAGGCGCTGAACCAGAAACTTATTGAAAGGGAAAGGAAGATTCAGAAGTTTGGAGAGTACTTTTGAATATGGGTTTGAATAAATGAAAGACACATCCGAATATTGGATGTGCCGAAACCATACACTCATTCTTTTTTCGATAGATTTATCGCAATTCAATGAATCATCATTTATTTTAAACATCAGCAATAGCTCAAAGTCCACTTTCACATGTAGCTCAAGATGAAAAAAGAGGAAGTGGGGGAGAAAAGCTGAAACAAAATGCTTCATTCCTTTTGTATTTCAATATGTATCCCCCTAAACACTTATGATTGTGATCCAATGTGGGGATGTTGATAAAACCATTGTTTTTTTAACTCTGCGATTTTCGGAATCCAGCTTCCTGTGCGTCTTGTTCGGTACAAAACATTTCTTCCGGTTTAGTTATTTCGTAATATTGGCCCGAAGGAATGTGATATATTTTATTGCCTTTAGAGTTTATATTCCCTTTAATTTCTGGGTTATTGCAAGATGAATTGACAGTGGTTTTTTTCTCTGATTCTTCTCCGGACTTCGAATCATCAAATCCTTTTGAAGTTGCATAGTTTTCAATTGACCAAATCCCGATTTCTTCTTTTTGGGCTTGTTTCTGCATATCTTCCAATTCATCAAGATATTTAGTGTTCGGTGCATAAACATAGGCTACCCTGGCCAGTCCTTTTTCAAGCAGTAGTTTATTCACCATTTTTCCATCAACATAAAAATAGGCCAGCAGCCGGCCATATTTATCTCTTTCACCAATGCCGGTTTCTACTTCCACTTTAGAGCCCTCAGGCATTAAATCCTTGGTGAACTTGCTTGCTTCAGGTCCAAAAGGCTGAACGGGCTTGGAGGGGTGCACGGTTTCTGGGGTATCCACCAAAAGGAGCCTGACCGTTTCTTCATTTCCATTTGGCATTTTGATTTTTACTGTATCTCCATCGACAACCCTGACGATCTCGGCTGTGAATGTCCTGCCTTTCTCTTCTTTGGAAGAATTCGTGCTGGATTGAATATCTTCATTGGACATTGAATCTTCCTGTTTCGATTCATTGATCAAGTTATCTGATGCGGCCTGACAGCCAGTCAAAGTGATCAGACATATGGCAGTCAGGAGAAAAACAGGCAGATAAGAATGTAAAAAGGAATTTCTGTTCATGATAAGTCCTCCATTTTAAAGGTGTTTTCCATGTCCATCATGGATATATTCGGCAGGAATAATACTAACCTATAAAAAAGCGAAAGAAAATGAAATAACATTAAAATTTTCATATGCATCGCTACCCCATATCATGATAGTTTCTTATAATGATAAGGTGGAGTAAGGGAGGCAGGCGTGATAAATGATGTTTAGGCTTGAAAAAATTAGGTATAAAGGCATCCTGCATATTGATGATTTGAAAATATCCGATGGCATGGTTACTTGCTTGACAGGGGAAAGCGGAGCAGGAAAAACATCACTGCTACGATTATTGAACAGGATGGATGACCCGGATAGCGGTTCAATCTATTATCAAGATCAGTTGCTGGATAATTTCAACCCGATAGAGCTCCGACGTAAAGTCACAATGCTTTCTCAGACACCGTTCACTTTTCCGGGAACGATTGAAGAAAATCTCCAGCTGGGCCTGGAATTGACAGAACGGGAAAAAAAGGATAAAGCCGAATTGGTGAAAGCACTTGAAACCGTACAATTGCAGAAGTCTTTAGATGAGGGGGCGGAGAATCTTTCTGGAGGGGAGAAACAAAGGCTGGCACTAGCGAGATTACTTTTATTGAGACCAGAAGTGTATTTACTGGATGAGCCGACTTCAGCTCTCGATGAGGAAACCGAGCTAAGGGTCATGAGCCGTTTTTTAGACGAAGTAAAGCGGGAAAAAGGAACGGTCATCATGATTACCCATTCAAAACAGCTTGCGGACATATGTGCTGAAAAGATGATCGTTCTGAAAAAGGCCAAGGAGGGTGACTATTAATGGAGGGTAATGGGATAATAGATATTGAGTTCTGGCGACTTTGTGCAGCCTATGTCTTTGTTGTAGTACTGCTCATTATCGTTAAATGGCGAGGGATTTCACGGGAAAAGCAAATCATGCTCGCTACGGTACGGATGACGGTCCAACTCATTCTTGCCGGATACGTTTTGACATATATCTTTGAAAATCCCCACCCTTTACTTTCTTTAGGATTTCTATGTGCAATGGCTTTGTTCTCCATCCATAATATTTTTAAGCAAGTGCCCTATACGCTCAATAAGAAAATTAAAAGGATGGTCATCCTAAGTATGTTGTCAGGTCCCATGGCTGCCTTGTTTTATTTTAATGTGGTCGTGATCCATTTCACGCCATGGTATGAGCCAAGGTATTTCATTCCAATAGCAGGGATGATCGTGGGGAATGCAATGACTGGTGTGACATTAGCGCTTAAAAACCTCCATGATGGGATTAGCAGTAATCGTGAAAAAGTAGAAGCGATGTTGATGCTTGGAGCGACTCCTGCAAGGGCTGTGAAGAAATATGTGGATGCTGCATTCGACTCGGCAGTCCTCCCGACTTTGAACAATATGCTCGGGATGGGAATTATTTTCCTTCCAGGAATGATGACAGGGCAAATCCTGTCGGGAATAAGCCCACTCATCGCAATTGAATACCAGATTGCCATAATTATCGGAATTCTCGGGAGTGTTTCATTAACGGTCGTCCTTTTCATTATGCTTAGTTTCAGAGCTTTTTTTACCAAAAATGCACAGCTTTCCATTTAATAATTGAAGAATCTGAAAAGTAATGGTTGCAGTTCTATCTATATTTTTGTACTATTTTTTAGGTACCAGATAGTTATGGTTTGTTTGTTGGGGATGATAATGCTATTCTGATAAGGAAAAGGGCATTTCTTTACTGATTGGTTAGAGAACACCCCTTACATAACTTATTTTGTTAATTTATCTAAAGGAGATTGATTTATATGGTGGAAAAAACATTTACAGTAACTGCAGAAACAGGAATACATGCTCGGCCGGCTACATTGCTGGTACAAGCTGCCGGAAAATTCGATTCAGAAATAAACCTTGCTTATAAAGAGAAAAAAGTGAACCTTAAATCCATTATGGGTGTAATGTCACTAGGTATTGGCAAAGGGGCAGAGATTACGATTACTGCTGAAGGAAGCGATGAAAATGATGCACTGAACACACTTGCTGAAACGTTGAATAGAGAAGGATTAGCAGAATAATGTCCACTTTGATTAGTGGAATAGCAGCTTCAAACGGAATAGCCATCGCTAAAGCCTATCGACTTACTGAGCCAGATTTATCGATTGAAAAAAGAAGCATAGAAGATGTCGGGGCGGAAATATCCCGTTTTAAGGAAGCTATTCAAAAGTCAACAGTTGAATTGGAGATAATCAGGGAAAAAGCCGAAAAGGACTTAGGGGCCGATAAAGCCGCTATTTTTGACGCACACCTGCTTGTTTTGGCTGATCCGGAACTTATCACTCCAATTCAGGATAAAATACAATCGGAAAACGTCAACGCTGAGTTTTCCTTAAATGAAACCGCAAGCATGTTCATTACTATGTTTGAACAAATGGATAATGAATACATGAAGGAACGTGCAGCGGATATCCGTGACGTTACGAAACGGGTGTTGTCACATCTTTTAGGTGTTCATATTCCAAATCCAAGCATGATTGCTGAAGAAGTGATCATCATTGCGGAGGATTTGACTCCTTCCGATACAGCACAATTGAATCCGGCTTACGTCAAAGGATTTACGACCGATATCGGTGGACGTACATCCCATTCAGCCATAATGGCGCGTTCATTGGAAATTCCAGCAGTCGTTGGAGCAAAGTCAGTAACCTCATCCATTGAAAATGGTGACTTGGTCATTATTGATGGCTTAAAGGGTGAAGTGCACATCAATCCTACTCCTGAACTCGTGAAACGCTACGAAGAGGAACAGGAAGCATATGCATTGCAAAAGGCTGAGTGGGCGAAACTGGTTCATGAACAAACGGTTACAAAAGATGGTCATCATGTGGAATTGGCTGCCAATATCGGTACGCCGAAAGATCTAGAGGGCGTTCATCAAAATGGCGGTGAAGGCATCGGGTTATACCGTACGGAATTTCTTTATATGGGCAGAAATGACTTCCCGAGTGAAGAAGAACAGTTCGAGGCGTACAAAGCGGTGCTGGAAGGAATGTCAGGAAAGCCTGTAGTCGTCAGAACGCTTGACATAGGCGGAGACAAGGAGTTACCTTATCTAGAGCTTCCTAAGGAAATGAATCCTTTCCTTGGTTACCGTGCGATTCGCCTCTGCTTAAATGAGCAGGAGATTTTCCGGACCCAGCTCCGTGCCCTGCTTCGTGCAAGCATTTACGGTGATTTGAAAATCATGTTCCCGATGATTGCAACATTAGCTGAATTCCGCGAAGCAAAAGCCGTCTTGGCTGAAGTTAGACAGGAATTGCTTGATAATGGTGTTCAAGTTGCCGAAAAAATTGAAGTCGGAATTATGGTTGAAATCCCTTCAACTGCAGTGATGGCTGATATATTTGCTAAGGAAGTCGATTTCTTCAGCATAGGCACTAATGACTTGATTCAGTATACGATGGCCGCTGACCGAATGAATGAGAGAGTATCTTATTTATACCAACCATATAATCCAGCGATTTTACGCCTTGTTAAAATGGTTATAGATGCAGCTCATAAAGAAGGGAAATGGGCCGGGATGTGCGGTGAGATGGCTGGAGATGAAGTGGCTATCCCGATCTTGATCGGAATGGGCCTTGATGAATTCTCAATGAGTGCCACTTCCATTTTAAAAGCACGTTCCTTAATCAGCCAACTTTCGCTTGAAGAGATGAAAAAACTATCTCAGGAAGTTTTAGTGCTGGATACGAATGATAATGTGAAAGAAGCAGTAGTTAACGCTTTGAAGCAATAAATAAATGATATAAACGGCACCCCATCCCCTTCGGATGGGGTGCTTTCCTGTAATTTATTCTTAACATTTTGATAAAGAATGTTTATTGCAACAAAATGGGGGTAAATAAAAAGCAAGCACAGTTGTTTGGCTCTATTAGGGCAGCTGACATTCTCATTTCCCCCTTTGTCGCCGGTTGGTTTATCCAACCGGCAATTTTTTTGAGTTTAACAACAGGGAATAAAAAAAACCAGAGAATGATTATTCAGATTTTTCACATTTCGATTATGACGATATAATGGAATTATTATTTTATTTTACGAAATGGAGGATATGATATTTTATGGAATTACATTTGGAAAAGAAAAATGCTTTGATTTTAGCTTCAAGCCAAGGTTTGGGAAAGGCGATGGCAGTAGAATTGGTAAAAGAAGGAGCAAATGTCATGCTAGCCAGCCGTGATGGTGAAAAGCTAGCCGCCGTGCAAAGGGAATTATCACAGCTTGGGGCTGGTAAAGTGACTTATATGGTAACGGATATAACAAAGGCTGAAGATATTAAAAGCTTGGTTGGGAAAACTGTTGAAGAGTTGGGCGGTATCGACATTCTTATTAATAACGCTGGTGGGCCCCCGGGGGGATCATTTACAGATTTCAATGATGAAGAATGGCAACAATCTTTCGAACTTAATTTACTAAGCTTCATAAGGACGATTCGTGAGAGCTTGCCGCATCTAAAAAAACAGGGCGGAAAAATCGTAAATATTGCATCTTCATCCATTAAGGAGCCGATTCCTGGATTGATATTATCGAATACATTCCGGACTGCAATCGTGGGGTTGTCAAAGACGTTAGCTTCCGAGTTAGCTCCAGACCGGATTTTGGTCAATACAGTTGGTCCTGGAAGGATCGCAACAGACCGCGTTCAGCACCTTGATAAAATGAATGCAGAAAAACAAGGCGTCACACCTGAGAAGGTCACTGAACAATCCATCAATAAAATCCCACTTGGCCGTTATGGGGAACCCGAGGAATTTGCCAAGTTCGTTACTTTCCTTGTTTCAGGTGCTAATACATATTTAACTGGCCAGTCCTATTTAGTTGATGGAGGAATGATAAAGTCCATTTAAGGTTTTAAACAAAATGATTGGGAGGAATTTGCAGTGACGCAATCGAACGATGTGATCGGATTCATAGGTTTGGGAGTTATGGGAAAAAGTATGGCGGCCAATTTACTTAAGGCAGGATTTGAGGTATTCGTTTATACAAGGACGGAAGCAAAGGCAAGTGAACTTCTCTCACAGGGTGCAAAGTGGGCATCTGAACCTAAGGAAATCGCACAGAAAGCTAATGTGATCATTTCAATGGTAGGATATCCTAGCGATGTGGAAGAAATTTATCTTGGGGAAAATGGTCTTATCAAGAATGGGAAAAAAGGAGCCCGTTTAATCGATATGACTACCTCCACACCATCCTTGGCCGTGAGAATAGCAGAGGAAGCCAAGAAAAGAGGAATGGAATCATTGGATGCACCGGTTTCTGGAGGGGATATCGGTGCTCGTGATGCGAAGCTTACGATAATGGTTGGCGGCGATAGTGAGGCGTTTGAAGCGGTCCGGCACATTTTTGATACCCTGGGCAGTAATGTTGTCCACCAAGGTCCTGCTGGGTCAGGCCAGCATACGAAAATGTGCAATCAAATTGCCATTGCATCTAACATGATCGGAGTAACTGAAGCGATTTCTTATGCCAAAAAGGCGGGGTTGGATCCGGACCAGGTTCTGAAAAGCATATCTTCGGGTTCTGCCGGAAGCTGGTCACTGTCCAATCTTGTGCCGCGAATGGTCAAAGGGGATTTTGAACCAGGTTTTTATATCAAGCATTTTATTAAGGATATGAAAATTGCACTTGATGAAGCTGAAAGGATGGGAATGGAGGCTCCGGGGTTAAGCCTGAGCAAATCCCTATATGAGGGGCTGGCAGAAGCTGGCGAGGAAAATAGCGGTACCCAGGCATTATATAAACACTATAATTAAGTGCTAGCATATCTTTTTCATGAATAAGCTGATAGCGACAGCCTTTACAAAAAGGAGTGATCGTTATGGGCGAATTCGATGATATCAATATGAAATTCCAGGAATTAGAAGATGGTCGATATATTGTCAGGATTGAAGGGTATAAACGTGAGAAAACCATTCATCAAACAAAGCCCATTCGTTGGGATCTGAAATTAATGAATGAAAGTCCGCTAATCTTGCCGGTGAAATTCAGTCATATCGAAACGAATGCCGGCTTCCAGATCCTGATGCGCGAATTGAAAAGTTTAGGTCTTTCAAAGCCGCGCTCCGCAAAGGAATTTGAAGAAGTGATGGCTGATTTACTTGGGTCGATCGTTGAAGTGAGCCTTACCACGACGAATAAGGAAGAGGGATATCGGGAAATTCGTTTTTTACGGAGATTGTATTAGTTATCCGACATGGTGTAATACAATCAGTAGCTGAAATCTTCGAGAATAGGAAAGTGGCCTTCAATCGTTTTATTGAAGGCCACTTCTTTGTCCGGTTCAATCAAGCTAAAAATGCTTCTATACGGTCCAAAGCCTTTTCAAGTGTTTCCATTGAATAGGCATAGGATATCCTAAAGTACCCTTCGCCAAGTGGAGAGAAAGCATCTCCAGGGACTACTGCCACTTTTTCCTGTTTAACAAGCTTGAGGCAAAAGTCGAGGGAGGTGGTGTAGCCTTTCGGAAGCTTTATAAAGAAATAAAAAGCACCATTTGGTTTGATTATTTCCAGTTTCATCGCTTGTAAACGACTGTATACGTATTCACGTCTCCGTGCATACTCTGTCTTCATGGGAATGGCATCATCTTTACCTGCGGTCAAGGCAGCCAAGGCAGCTCTCTGCGATATGGAGGAGGCACAAGTCACATTGTATTGATGGACCTTCAGGATATGCTGAGACACGGCTGCAGGCGCAAACAGAAGGCCAATTCTCCACCCGGTCATGGAATGGGACTTGGACAAACCGTTCAGGACGATGGTTTGTTCTTTTAAGAACGTGGCAATCGATACATGTTCCTGATCGAATACAAGTTCACTGTATATTTCATCCGCCAATATAAAGATGTCCTTGCCCCTTACCAGTTCGGCAATGTCCAATAATTCTTTGGAAGACAACGTAACCCCAGTCGGATTCGATGGATATGGCAGGACGATGCAACGAGTTTGATCAGTTATGTACTTTTCAATTATATCTGCAGTCAAACGAAATCCATTTTTTGTTGTATCGGCATAAATCGGGTTTGCACCGCACATTTTGATGATGGGTTCGTATCCTGGATAGACCGGCCCTGGTAATATTACTTCGTTCCCTGGGATGAGGATCGTTCGAAAGGTAATGTCAATGCCTTCACTTGCACCCGAGGTCACTATAACTTCATTCGATGGATCATAACTAAGCTTGTATTTATCCTTTACATATTCAGAAGCAGCTTCCCTTAATTCCTGATAGCCGGCATTGTGAGTATAAACGGTATAATCATTATCGATGGCTTGTTTTGCCGCTTCTTTAATATGCATTGGAGTTGGAAAGTCAGGCTGTCCTATCGTTAAGGAAATGGTGCCTTCGATTTCAGCGACCATATTGTAGAATTTACGGATCCCTGATATTTGAACTTCTTTTACTAGAGGGTTTATTAAATGTTCCACTATGAATATCCTCCCTTTTCATACTTCATGAGATTATGTACTATGTTTGACGGATTCATTCTATTTTATCATTTAGTTTGGATGGGGGAGAAATACTTTTTGAGATTAATGAATTAAAGGTATAATGAATGATAAGAAAAATTTGAGGGTTGATACATATGATAAGGACTTGCGCAATTACTTCTAACCAAGAAGTCAGTTTTGGTTTGCCGCTATCAGAAATGGATAATACGGATATCGAGTGGTATTGGGTGGATTTTTCCAACCCCACAAACAAGGAGATCGAACTTTTATCCAATCATTTTCACTTTCATCCGCTGGCAATTGAAGACTGCCTGGATGATTTTAACCAACGTCCCAAAATGGATTTTTATGAGGACTACCAATTTCTTGTGATTCATGCTCTCAGGCAGAAGGTATTTAGAGCAGTTGAATTGGATATGTTTGTTGGTGAAAAATGGATTGTCACTTTTCATAAGGAAGAAATGCTTGAACTTGAAAAGGTGTGGGAAGAAATTCCTGGAAATAAAATGTTGAAGCAAGGTCCCTTTTTCTTGATGCACAGGATAATTGACAGGATCGTCGATGAATTTTTCCCTCCTGTGTATAAAATGGAAAGCGAATTGGGGAGCATTGAGGACAATACTGAAAATGAAACGATAAACGAATTGATGGATCAGCTATTCGATTTACGAACGGATATGTCCAGGCTCCGTCGGACCATTTTACCGATGCGTGATTTATTATACAGGATGATTTCATCCGAGCGTCTGAATTACTTAAAAGATCAGCACCTGTATTTTACTGATGTGTACGATCATCTTCTTAAATTAACTGAAATGCTGGAATCTTACCGAGATTTCTCCTCCGATATCCGGGATAGTTATTTGTCGGTGAACTCTAATAATATGAATTCAACGATGATGACATTGACTGTAATCACTACAATTTTCATGCCGCTGACCTTCATAGTAGGCGTATATGGGATGAATTTTGAATACATGCCGGAATTGAATTGGCACTATGGCTATTACCTCGTCCTTGGAATGATGGGCGGAATTGCTTTGATGATGTTTTTATTCTTTGTTAAAAAAGGTTGGCTCACTCCAAGGAAAAGGTCACGAAAGGGCTGAAAACAACTAACTGACTTGCTGCTTTAATGATACCGGTATCATTTGAGACTTTATTTTGCGAAATACCAAATTTATGAATATGAGATTTGTTGAAATGGTGTACTGGCTCTATTGGTAATCCATAGGAAAGAGAAGAGTATGCTGGGCTTTGGTTACGCTTTAGCGCGAATATCATTAATGGGAGTTGCATTCCTCGTAATGGCAAGGAAGGGTCAACTAAATACTCCTGACTAGTAAAGTGACCGATATAAATGGAGAACGAATAGGGTTTTGAAGGGCTACAGGGCATTATTTTGCGACGATCCTATCAGCTTTTATGTCAGTTATATAATCGCGGGGGTTAAACCGGAGAACAGGCCTTCATGATTTGATTGCCGGAACGGCAGTAGTGAAAAATGATCGAAGGGACCAGTTTGGGTCCCTTTTTTGTTTTGCTTGAATAGATGATAATCACTTCTTGATTCTTTTTTTATCTTTGCTCTAAACAAAAGACATAAGTAACCGAATTATTAGGTATGAGTTCATTTATAAAACCATGTTAGGTCTATGTATCCAAGAGCAGGACTTGCCTGCCCGGATAAATGATTGATGGAATTATAAAATGTATATGTAAGAGAAGGGCGAGATGAAAATTGGAAGCAAATAAAGGGATATTACTTGAAAGTGGAACAAATGAGCTTGAAATAGTGGAATTCGGCATCGGAAGGAATAAATTCGGCATTAACGTAATTAAGGTGAAGGAAATCATTAATCCTGTCCCCATCACGCTTGTACCTCATTCCCATCAAAATGTGGAGGGGATCATTGAGCTTCGCGGTGAAGTCCTGCCAGTTGTGAATGTAGCGGATGCTTTAGGGTTTCCGCCATCAGAAACTCCTGAGCAGGATAAATTCATAGTGGCTGAATTCAATCAGCAAAAAGTGGTCTTCCATGTCCATACGGTAACACAGATCCATCGTATTTCCTGGTCTCAAATCGAAAAGCCGTCGGATATGTACCAAGGCCTTGAAAGTCAGATTATCGGAGTAATAAAATTAAATAGCGAAATGTTACTGTTACTCGATTTTGAAAAAATAGTGGTCGAAATCAATCCGGAATCAGGGGTAAACATCCAGCAGGTTAAAAAGCTTGGTAACAGGCAAAACTCAGATAAGAAAATCCTGATTGCAGAAGATTCCCCATTACTGAGAAAGCTGCTGTACGATACATTGTCAGAGGCTGGATTCAAGTACTTGGAGTTTTATGAGAATGGACTTGATGCAATCAATTATCTGGAGAACTTGATTGCATCAGGAAAAGTGGTCGAAGAAGAAGTGCAACTGGTGATTACCGATATTGAGATGCCCCAAATGGATGGTCATCATTTGACTAGAAGAATAAAGGAAAGCGGTGAACTCGCAGTATTGCCGGTGATTATTTTCTCTTCTTTGATTACGGACAGCTTGCGTCATAAAGGTCAAGTCGTGGGGGCTGACGCACAAATCAGCAAACCTGAAATTACGGAGCTTATAAATTTGATAGATAGAATTGCATTATAAATGTGAAAACGGGCCGATGAGGCATTACCTCACGGCCCGTTTGATTTATCCGAAATAAATACTTAATACTTGGAACCTTTTCCTAAAAAGGAAGATGGGAATGGATTGTGAAAAGGTTGCTTGACCGACCCACGCCCGTAAGACCTTTTCTCGGTATTGGTAGGGTTCGGTTGTTTTTCACCTGCTTGTCCAACGTAAGATTGCAGGATTTGTTTTGCCTTGGATAATGACAACGACGCTTTAGGGTTCCGTATGGATGCTGCCCGGCTGCCGAGGTGGGGTAGTTTTTTCAAATCTTCCTTAGTGGGAGGTAAATGAAAAACATATGATCCGCATTCAACGATTACGTCGGATTGTTGTGCTGCAAAGCGAGGGTTATCGGAGAAATGAAGTCCAATCTTCTTCGCTTTTCCTTCTTGCATAAGCTTGCTTAATGCGAGCCGCTTTAAATTATATAAATTCTTTGGCTCCAACGCAGTCTTTGCATGCTTATTAACAATAAACACGGCTTGGGCAAGGGAGTTAATCGAAAACTCATCCCTTTCAGAATGTCCTTTCGTTTGGTTCATTATGGAAACTCCTTTTCTTAATAAGGTTAGAAGGGACGTTACAGAACTCCTTCAATAAAAACCTGTTTTTATATTGGTTGAAATAGAGACGTGTGTGCCAATTAGGCTGAAAATAGTAAAATAATAATGCATGTACATCTCTAGGGTATGACAATCATTTCCCAACACTTTACCAACTATTCATTTTCATATTATACCACTTCAAAATATATAAGGAAGTAAAATTCAATCGAGCGCCTTTTGGGATAAGAAAAAGAAGGCGTTTAATGACGCCTTCTGTCCAATCCTTATTGAGTGTATATATTGATATTTTCAGATACCCCAGCCTGTGCCTGTGCCTGTGCCTGTGCGCCGAATTGTTGTGGGTAGCCCTGAAAACCTTGATACGCAGGGTAAGCAGGATAAGCGGGATAAGGAGGGTAAGCTGGGAAGTATGGAGGAGGATATGGATAGACAGGTGGACGGTTATTGAATAGCAACGGTCCAATTGCCAATCCTGCAACAAAAGCTACAGGCGCCAATAGAGGAAAGAAAGGAAAGAAGCGCTCGTCATTCCAATATTCAGGTCCATATTCATTCCCATATGCATTTCTGTATTCGTTCTGTAGCATTATGGTTTGAGGATAGTGGTAGTAAGGATAATGCTGTGTTTGCATAATTAGCCTCCTTTTCTCTAATTCTTTACATAGTATGGATTTTTATTAGAAAGGAGCCTGTTTCATCCTAATCTGTTATAATGAATCTACTTGTGAGAAAAATTTGAGGTGACTGTAATGGAACGGTTTAAAAGCATTTTTGCCGTCGGTTTTGGAGGAGCGGCGGGAGCGATATTACGTTATTGCGTGATCTTGACTACTGGCCATTCCTTCTTTCCGTTTGGAACCCTCTTAATAAATATAGTAGGCAGCTTTTTACTTGGAATGATTAATGGCTATTTCGCCTCGAAAAAGAAATCATTTTGGTTTTTAGCGCTGGGCAGCGGGTTTTGCGGCGGTTTCACCACGATGTCCACATTTTCCCAGGAAGTGGTGGATCTACTGCAGACTTCTCTGCCTTTTGCAGGACTGTATCTTGGGGCCACGCTTTTCTTTGGTTTGGTTGCCGGTTTCCTCGGACTGGGCCTTTTTAATAGACGGAGAGGTGAGCCCCTTTGATTGAAGTCCTTTCAGTTTTTATAGGAGGTTTTTTGGGAGCGGCCTCCAGATATGTCTTGCAGATTATTTTTAATAGGCTATTGCCAGCAGTCTCGATACCCTTTAGTATTTTACTGATTAACCTTATAGGTTCTTTCGGTTTAGGAATGGTATTTCCACAGAAAGAAAGCTGGGCTTTATCTTTGCAGGTTTTCCTGATAATAGGTTTCCTGGGAGCCTTTACGACCTTTTCTACATTCAGTATGGAAACACTCGAACTTATAAGAAAACACCGTTATATAGATAGCCTTATCTATATGACGGTGTCGGTATTAGGTTGTATCGGCACTTTCCTTTGCGGCTACTTAAGTATGGCAAAGCCTTTATGACGATCGTTACTGGTAAAAAAACCTGGTTTTCTCAAATATAATTCTAATGCTATAATTCATAGGAATCCATTACTGATGATTTAGGTAAGAAGCTGTTTTGGTCGAACAGGTTTTGGTAATGAGTCTGGCGGAATTCACCTGTGTTATACACTATCATTTTTTAGCCTGGAATTCGTAAACCGTCAACTCAGGACGAGAAAGAAAACGATATGGGAGCCGGGTAGTGCCAAGCCCTCTATTAACATGTAATGTTAACGAGTCAATTTCATACGTGCCTTCTCGGTACTTTTCAGCGTAGGGGGGAGTTACAAGGGCTCCTGCAAAGGGAATTTGTACTTGACCTCCGTGACTGTGACCGCTTATTTGATACTGGATGTCGTAATTCCTTGATGTATCGGCAAGGTCAGGGGCATGCGAAAGCATAATGGTGAACACTCCTTCTGGGATGCCTGCAAGGGCTTTTTCAAAATCCGGTTTTCCAAGCATGGCATCATCAACCCCGGCAATGAATATTTCTTCAGCCGTTAATAAGGTAATCTTAGTTGAGGTATTTTGCAACATGGTAAAATGTGATTTCTTCATGATATCGCTGTAAATTTCTGAGCCATATCCCCCATGATCATGGTTACCGTAGATGCTGAATTTTCCAAGTGGCGCTTTGAGCTGATTCAATACAGAAGGGATTTTCTGCTGGGCCTTGTATTTATTAGGCTGGTCCATTAAATCTCCGGTAAATAAAATGACATCCGGGTCCAATTGGTTTATCTTATTGACAATTGCTTGTAAATCTTTAAGTTGAAATTGAAAGCCTAAATGCGTATCACTGAATTGGATCATTTTCATGCCATGAAAACCTTTTGGAATAAGGGGATGGCTGATTACATTATGCTTGATTTCTAACCATTTCGGCTCCAGATTATGAGCATAATAGCTTCCGCCAATACCTAAACCGGTTACGGTAGCCAATGTACCAAGGCTTTTCTTTAAAAATGTTCTTCTGGATATGGGTTTATTCAAATTAATCAACCTATCTAATATAAAAATGTTACTTCCTAATACTAACAAACAATATACATAAAATGAAGAAAATATCTTCTGTACGCATATGAAAAACATGTAAACTGGGGTTTAATGAAACCGTATCCGGTTTGAAATTGAACATCTATACGGAGGTAACATGATGACCGAACCAATGTTTATTACACTGATTATACTTCTATGCGCTATTGCGCTTTTTATACAAGGGAAATTTCGCGCCGATTTAATTGCACTTAGTGCACTAGCCATCCTGGGTTTACTGGGGATACTTACATTGGATGAACTGGTGGCCGGGTTTGCGAATCAAGTGGTAATCATGCTGGCTGGGCTATTTATCGTCGGTGCCGGCCTGTTAAATTCAGGAATAGTGGAAAAGGCAGGAAATAAGTTGTTAGGTTTATGTGGGGGCAGTGAATGGAAATCGCTGCTTATCGTGATGCTGACAGCTGGAATATTAAGTGCATTTTTAAGTGGAACAGGAATTGTTTCCATACTGCTACCTCTCGTTATGAGCATGGCTTTACAACAAAAAACAAGTCCGACAAGGTATTTATTGCCCCTTGCCTATGCAAGCAGTATTGGCGGGCTATTAACACTTACCGGTACCCCTTCCAATATGATTGTTGCTGATGTATTAAGGCAAAACGGAATAGGAACATTATCATTTTTTGACTTTACACCTGTGGGCTTGATCGCTTTTGCAGCAGGGTTATTCTTCATGTTGACACTTGGACGCCTCTTGCTACCTGAGAAAACGATTGCCGCGAACAATAGTGTAAAGGGACTGTCCGCAGGGGAGCTTGCCGGCATGTACAAAGTATATGACCGGTTGCATTATCTGCATATACCCGCTACTTCCGATATTGTTGGAGAAAGGCTGTCGGACCTTCAGCTTCCTATCCAGTATGAATTGACTTTGATTGAAATCCAACGGAAGCCAAAGGATAAGCAATTGCCGCTGTTGCAAAGGCAGCTGACGATTTCAGCCAGAGCGGATGAGGTTCTTCATCCTGAAGATATCATTTTGGTGTTTGGAGAAGAAGAAGCAGTTGAGAGATTGGCACTTAACTATGAACTGGAGTTTAAACATTTCAATACCGAACAAATTAAAAAACATTTTCTTAGCAGTAGGTTTGGATTGACGGAAATATTGATCGTTCCCAATTCGGATTATGAAAATCAAACCTTGATAGATGTGCATTTTCGTGAGAAATACCAGTGTAATGTGCTGGCAATCAATCGGAACGGTGAATATATTCAAGCGGATGTCGGGACGGAACGACTGAAACCGGGAGATGCAATCCTGATTCATGGAGAATGGGAGAACATTGAGCGGATTTCCACTGATTTACAGGATGTCATCGTTATTGGAAGTACTTCGGAAGATGGCTCTCCGGTCAACTCCAAGGGCAAGGCATGGATTAGCTTGGGAATCACTGCATTGATGGTCATTCTTTTATCAATGGATTCCATCCCAGCTGTACTATCGGTAGTGACCGCAGCATTGTTGATGGTGATCACTGGATGTGTCCGTTCTATGGAGGATGCTTACCAAAAGATTAACTGGGAACCTGTACTATTGATTGCGGCTATGTTCGGAATAACGGCTGCATTGGATAATACCGGTGGAGTGAGGATGATAAGTGATTGGCTTGCCGTTTTATTCAGTAATATCGGGGCACACGGCATATTAGCTGTCTTTTACCTCCTGACACTTATCCTAAGCCAATTCATCCCCTATGGAGCTGCGACGGTAATCATGACGCCCATTGCCCTTACATCTGCAGTGAATCAAGGGATAGATCCTCTTCCTGTGTTTTTATGCCTTGCCGTTGCTGGCAGTTTAGCGCTATCCACTCCAAGGGTGGCCACTACCAACGCGCTTGTCATGACAGCAGGTGATTACAAGTATAAGGATTTTATCATGATCGGGATATCCATACAGATTTTCATTGGCGTTATCATGGTGATCACGATTCCATGGTTCTTCCCTTTTTGATAAGGCATAAGGCATTGTTCCATATATGGACAATGCCTTTTCAATGGAGAATCATTCAGTTTCATTCAAAAGGATGGAATGATCGGCGAATTTTAATTGGCTGAAAAAAGAGTTATATAGTAGGAATTAAAATTATTTATTATCAATGCTAGAAACTAATGGTATAATTTTGGCATATTGGTGTTTTCGTAATTAGGGGGAAGATGCATCATGGATACAGAAAAGATATTAAAGAATTTAGACAAGGTGACACCATTCTTTCAACCGATTTTCAGTGCAGATCAACATCAGGTAATCGGGTATGAAATTCTAGGGCGCTATGAGGAACAAGCGGAATATAAAAGCCTTGGCCCTTTTTTTCACGATTCTGCAGTTCCGGAAGAGTATAGGGTGGAAGTGGATAATTACGTACTTGAAATTGCCTTAGAGAGAATAAAAGACTATGGTGAAGATTTTCTTATCTTTATCAACAGAGATCCTAATTTGCTTATGCTGGATCATGGCGAAGAATTCATGGAGATTTTACATCGTCATTTCCAACCAGAGGAAATGCACCGGATCGTGCTGGAATTATCAGACACGATTAGTCCGGAAAACTTCGATCCTTTGCAGCATGTGCTTGCTTATTTTAAAACATATGGGATTAAGATAGCTTTAGATCATTTAGGGCAAGATACCCAATTAGACCGAATCGCACAGATTTCTCCGAATATTTTAAAAGTTAACCTGGACCAGCTTCGCATTTCAGGTGGAGATGCCTATCAGGTCATCCTGTTTTCTCTAAGCATGCTAGCACGAAAAATCGGCGCCAATTTACTTTTTGAGAACATTGAGTCCGAATACCAACTTCGTTTCGCATGGAAGAACGGGGGACGATATTATCAAGGATACTTTTTGGCGAAACCGCACGGCGAGTTCATTAATAAAGATTTACTTCGTGAAAAGTTCCATCAAGAATGTCAGTCCTTCATTTCACTCGAGACCAAGAAGCTTGAAGCCGTTTATCAAAAGACTTTGCAATTCAACGAAAATATGCAAAATTTCTTAAAACAGGAAAAGCGAGTTGGCACCCATGAAGAGTTTCTCGGTATTTTGGCGAAAAAATGGGATTCCATATGTTTTCGGCTTTATATTTGTGATGAAGAGGGGTATCAAAAATCACCCAATATCCTCCATAAGGACAAGCAATGGGTAGTCCAACCGAGTTATTTGAATAAAAATTGGAGCTGGAGACCTTATTTTCTCGAAAATATCGTAAAGATGCGTAATGAGAAAAAAGGGATTTTATCCGATTTATACAGTGATATCGAAACGGGAGAAACCATCCGGACCTTTTCATATCCCCTGAATAATAAGGAATACATTTTCTTTGATCTTTCGTATAGTTATTTATATGAAAATGAAGCCCTATTATAAGTAAAACGATTCATGTATACAATCGCTTAAAATGTGTAACGATAAGCAGAAATGATGCGCTTGGAGGAGACATATTTTGAGCACGTACATCTGGATTCTAATCATGATCGTTACTGTAATGGCGTTATATCTGCTCTTTTATACTTATTCTGTAGCAAGGGCACAGAAAGTGAAAGCCAGAAATGATTCAACTATCGATGATTCAGTTAAAGAACATCCTTATTTAAAGAACCCGATATTCGTTTCACTTTTTGTTGGAACGATTTTGGTTGCCGGTTTTATTTTTTACTATGCTTTTCAATGATCGTAAGAAGGAGATTTCAATATCATGAAATCTTCTTTTTTATTGTGAAGAATAGGCAATAGCATCAAGATCTCGCGGATAATATGATTTTGTAGTTTGGCTTTGTTCTGGACGGGTATTGAAAGACATAGGCAGAAATCCGAACCATTAGGAGAAATTCTTTTACTAGGAGATGATTGGAATGAGTAAATATTTAGTTGCATGTCTTGCCAGTGTCCTTTTATTTTTAGGAGGAGGGTTCACAGCTTCAGCGGAGGGCTTACATAGAGAGGAAGTACTATCTTTAGTACGAGCTGCAGCAGAGAATCAAGGCTCGATCAGTGAGGAAGTTCGTACGAAGGAAGAGATTGAAGGGAAGTTGGATACACATTTCACAGGTGAGTTCATCGAGAAGTTTGTTAAATCGAATGTAGTGAAAGTCGATGGCGGTTATACCGCATTCGGTTCGGACTTCGCTCCCTATTATATCCCATTTTTCAGTTACGATAAGAATACGGAAATAGTATATGGGAAAAACGGCGAGTTCATTTATGTTCAGGAGGAATTCAAAGATACAGGGGACGGACCTGTATCTATGGGAAAACATGTTGAATCAGTTACTTTAAAAAGGGAAAATGACGTTTGGAAGGTAATGGACGTAAAGTATGAAGTGGAAAAATGAAATAAGGTACTTTAAAAGAAAGTATTTCAAAATTGAAAAGTATGGAGACTAAAATGAAAAAGTCTAGAGGAGGAAAAGCTTCTCTAGACTTTTTGTTATATATTCAGTTCTTTCTTTATTTCGTCCAGTTCAAAACCAATGATGGCTTTCCCATCGATTACGACCGTTGGTGTGGAATAGGCGCCGTATTTATTCGTTAGTTCTTTACGTGCATGTCCATCTGCTTTAATATCTTTTTCTTTGTATACGACATTATTATCATCAAAGAACATTTTCATGATTTTGCAGGGAGGGCAATCAGGTTGGGTATAAAGCGTAACGTCTTTCATTTCATTCCTCCATGTATGCTTTAGGTAGGGTTTACTTTTTCATTATAGAGAATGCCAAGACATTTGAATAGGAAAAGACCTTGAAGGACTCTCCTACCTATCCTTTTCCTGCTTTACTAGATAGTCTATCAAACCCATGGAGCAAACATTTAGGTCCATGGCGATGATTTCAAAAACAGGATGATCGGTGGTGATTCCTTTTTCGCCTAAATGAATCGCGACTTCCGTGAAAATATTTTTACTGGTTGCTGCTACTTGTTCCTCAAAGCTAGCAAATTCCCTATATGCCGATTTGGCAGTCTCCACAAATTTGGGCAGCCAGTAATGAAGTTGTTTATATACTTCCTTAGGATTTTCCGATACCCCGTAATGGCCAAAATATATACGCTCGACGCCGATGCTCTCGTACAATTCCGCTGCAGCAAGCATCGCATCTGGGTTAAATTGGTTTGGTGATGTTGACGGTAAGTAAAATTCGAAACCTTCTTCATCGAGTTCACGATAATAGATGCCTACGGTGTCACCTGAAAACATGCCTTTTGAAACGGAATCGAAAATGCTTAAATGATGGTTTGCGTGTCCTGGGGTGTCATAAAAGGTCAATGAGGAATTATCACTTGTTTTTAGGGAATCCCCATCATGTTTAGTAAGCATTCTATCAAATGGTATAGGTAAAATCGGATCGAAAAGCTCGTCGAATTCTTCACCATAGACCGCTTTAGCCCCAGCGATCAAACGTGTTGGGTCTTCTAGATGCCGTGCACCTTTTGGATGGACGATCACTTTGGCATTCGGACAATGCTCTAAAAAAAGTCCGGCTCCACCTGCATGGTCCAAATGAATATGGGTAAGAATGATATATGTAATATCCTCGAGGGAGATTCCCAAATCTTCGAGCCCCTTCATTAAGTGGGGGATGGAAGGGCTGGCGGAAGTTTCGACTAAAGTGATTTCTTTATCGGCAATTACATATGTTCCTGTACGATTTTTTCTATTCAAATCAAAACCATCAATCAATGAAATGCGATAACCAAGTTCACTAATATTTCCCAATAGAATCTACCCCCAGAAAATTTTTCATGTACAAAATCCATTCCTTATTTTATTCTGTTAATAGTTCCATGTAAAGAATGAAGTTTTAAATTATTCTGAATTTATTTCAGCGTGGCTACTGGATAGAAAAGTATGGTATAGTGAAACCTATCGAAAAGGTTTTATTCAGAAAGGAGAGGGAGTATGTCTCAATTACAGGGCATCCTTACCAGATTGAAAAGTCTTCAAGAGCAAGCAAAGGAATCTGAATCTGCTCAACGTTTTTTTGAAATAGATGGTGTGAAAAAGTGCCAAGTTACATATTTCAGCAAAACAGAAATGTTCGAGCTTGAAGTATACAGTGATAAAGGGAAATCATCAAAATATCAATTCGATAATATTGATATGATTACCATTGAAATCTTTGATCTTCTTCAATCTTAAAAAATCACAAAAAGCCGCCTTCCTTTGGAAGCGGCTTTTTTATTGTAAATGAGGCCGTTCAATTTTCACTTTTTGAATGAAGTAGTGATTTTTACGACATCTTATTAATTGGAGGGATGTAAATGAAAAATCCAATGGTAATATGCCCAGTATGCGGTGAGGAAAGGGAAATGGAAAATGTATTGACGGCACAATCCAACCAAAATGTGATTTATCAATGCCCGGAATGCGGTTTTAAACAGGTTAACATCAAAACTAGTAAGGGCTAAGGATCTCTTGCGAAAATCCCACAGTTTGGGATTTTATTGGTCTGGGAATGAGCCTTTTCTGCTTACATATGTTAAACTATAGAAAGAGCTGTATATAAAAACATATGGTAAGGGGTTTTAACATGATCGGTACTCATGATGGGGATTTATTGGAATCCAGCGTTAAAGACTTAATGATTTCTTCTGAACGCGTGGCCCACGTGCAGGTAACCAATAACTTAGAACATGCACTATTGGTATTAACAAAGAGCGGTTATACGGCCATTCCTGTGTTAGATCCGATGTATAAATTGCATGGCTTAATTAGCACACCAGTCATTCTTGATTCAATCTTGGGACTGGAACGAATTGAATTTGATAATCTTGAGAATAAAAAAGTTTCTGAAATAATGAATATAGAAATACCTCGCCTGCATATTGAAGATACATTGACTAAGGGTGTGGAATTGTTGATTGATCATCCGTTTGTCTGTGTAGAGAATGATGATCATGTATTTGAAGGTATTTTAACGAGAAGAGCAATCTTGAAAAAAGTATTTAAACAAAATGCACCTGAATAAATATGTAATGCTGAAATTGATCGTAACTTTAAGACTCGCCAATTGGCGGGTTTTCTTTTTTTTACATATTTGATCCAGCTGGTGGTAAAATCTATAAAAGTTATTGTTTATTTGGAAAGGATGCGGAAATTGGGCCAAGCGTTGGATAGTACAAAAGTGCAGAATAAAAAATTGAAACGCCCCTTCATTTTAGCTGCCATCATGTTGGCTATGTTTATGAATGCTATTGAAGGAACGATCGTTTCGACGGCGATGCCGGCCATTGTAAGTGATTTAGGTGGTTTTTCACTTTACAGCTGGGTGTTTTCAGGTTATTTGTTAATGAACGCCGTGACAGTCCTGATATATGGAAAGCTATCGGATATTCTCGGTAGAAAACCTGTCTTATTATTTGGCATCGTTGTTTTCTTAATTGGCTCCCTTCTTTGCGGCTTCGCCAATTCCATGACGGAACTCATCATTTATCGCTTTGTACAAGGTTTTGGGGCGGGGTCTGTAGCTCCTGTAGCTTCAACGATTGTTGGTGATATCTATAAAAATGAGGAAAGGGCACGCGTTCAAGGGTACCTATCGAGCGTTTGGGGCATTTCGGCGGTCATGGGGCCAGCTTTAGGCGGCTTGCTCGTTGAATCCCTGACTTGGAAGCTTGTATTCTGGGTTAATATCCCTCTGGGCTTACTAGCCTTTATTGGAATTTGGTTTTTCCTTCATGAAAATATCGAAAAGAAAAAACGTGATATCGATTACATCGGTGCAACGCTATTGACGTTATCCATATCCACTCTTATGGTGATACTCGTAGAAGGAGGAGTAAAATGGTCATGGGCTTCAGCTCCGGTCATTTCCTTGGCATTAGTGGCAATCATCGCCTTCAGCTTATTCATTCGTCAGGAAAAGAAAGCTGCCGAACCAATGATGCCATTTGAACTCTGGCAGGAGCGCTCCATCCTGATTGCGAATCTTGTTTCATTGACTACAGGGGTTATGATGATTGGATTATCAAGTTTCCTCCCAACATTCGTACAGGGTGTGATGGAACGCTCGCCTACGGTAGCTGGTTTTACATTGACGGCCATGTCAATCGGCTGGCCGATCGCATCAATGGTTTCAGGCAGGTTATTGATGAAAATAGGATTCAAATCTACCTCCCTCCTTGGAGGGTGCTCATTGATCCTTGGGAGTTTGATCCTCGTATGGATGAAGCCAGAAGCAGGACCCCTTATTGCTGCCATGGGATCCTTCTTTGTCGGTGTAGGGATGGGATTGACTTCTACTTCATTCATTGTCGTCATTCAAAAGACCGTCAGCTGGGAACGCAGGGGTATTGCAACAGCTTCCAATATGTTCATGCGGAATTTAGGAAATACGGTAGGTGCTGCATTACTTGGAGGAATCATGAATACGAGACTTCAAGCCTATTTAAACGAGCATGCACCAGCAGGCTCGGGGGTGACGATAGATACGGCTAATATGCTGTTGAACAATGAGGAACGTATGTCGCTTCCTCAAAGTGTGGTAAAGGTTTTGCAGGAAGGACTTACATTATCTTTACAGACGATTTATCTAATTGTTCTAGTCTTCTCCGTTATCAGTTTCATATTACTTACTAGACTAAGAAAGAATAAGGAGGCAGGAGAGGGAAAGGCAGACTCATAAAAGGAGCTTGCCATTGTATGTAAAGGAAATGCGACTCGGAGTATCAATTGCCGGAAATATGATCTTCAAAGGATATTCACGCCGTTTCTTTTCCCTTGTATTATAAGCGGACTTTGTTGATAATTAAATTTAAAATAAATTAAATCATCATGCTAAGAATTAATTATCAAGAGGTTGGTGTGTATGTCATTTTCGGAATTTCATTTATTATCCGTACTTGCTCAGGAAATGAATATGAGAAAAGCTGCTGAACGGTTGTTCGTTTCCCAACCGGCTTTATCACAGCGTTTACAATCAATAGAAAAGGATTGGGGTTCAAAACTGTTTCTGCGTTCACAAAAAGGGCTGTCGCTGACGCCTGCAGGTGAAGCGGTAATTCGTTTGGCCAATGAGGTTATAGAAAAAGAGGAAAAGGTCAGGGAAAGTATTCAAGCCATGGATCATGAAGTGTATGGAACTTTGAAAATAGCCTGTGCCTCGATTGTCGGTCAAAATTGGCTGCCGCAAGTATTGAAAAAGTTCGTCCAAAAATATCCGTATGCCAAAATTTCATTAATCACTGGCTGGAGCAGTGAGATTTTAAAGTCTTTGTATGAAGGACAAGTACATATTGGCATCATAAGGGGGGCCCCGGATTGGAAAGGGGTAAAGCAGCATTTATTTACTGATATGCTTTATTTGGTGGATACTGAAATGAAGGAACTGAATCAAGTGTTCGAAACGGACAGACCATTCATTCAGTTTAAAAGCGATTCGAATTATTATCAGGAAATTCAGGACTGGTGGCATCGGCAATTTAAAACGACACCAAAAAACACCATAGTCGTGGATCAAATCGAAACATGCAAACAAATGGTGTTCAATGGTATCGGATATGCGATCCTTCCAGCCATCACATTACATGATAAAGATACGAATGTTTTTAAAATCCCTCTTCTAGATGGACATAACCACTCAATCGAACGAGATACATGGCTTTGCGGCTATGAATCTGCCTTCCAGTTAAAGCAAGTCCAAGCATTCACGGAAGTGGTGAAAGAACATATTCGCGACCAAGGAATGTTATAGACCCGCTGATGAAAATGTCAATAGGGCAGAATAATATATTAGAGTGACATTCAACTTGTCTTGCAGGCAGTTGTCTGGTAAATTTAAAACGAGTAATGATACATATTTAGGAGGTTTTTCCCGGAATGAATAAAATGGATGCGAACGAAATTATTTCTTTTATTTCAAATAGTAAAAAATCTACACCAGTAAAGGTCTATGTCAAAGGCGATTTAGAAGGCATGGATTTTGGTCCAGCTTCTAAAACTTTCATTACAGGTAATACAGGGGTTGTATTCGGTGAGTGGTCTGAAGTCGAAGAAGCAATCAAGGCAGCGGGAACAAAAATCGAGGATTATGTTGTTGAAAATGATCGTCGTAACTCTGCCATTCCTTTATTGGACCTAAAAGGCATCAAAGCCCGTATCGAGCCTGGTGCAATAATCCGTGACCAAGTATCGATCGGTGACAACGCAGTGATCATGATGGGGGCATCAATCAATATTGGCTCGGTCATTGGTGAAGGTACAATGATTGACATGAACGCAATACTTGGCGGACGTGCAACAGTGGGTAAAAACTGTCACGTGGGTGCAGGTGCAGTTTTGGCAGGTGTCATCGAGCCACCTTCGGCACAACCGGTCATTTTGGAAGACGATGTTTTAATCGGAGCTAATGCGGTCGTTCTTGAAGGTGTGAAAATCGGTCAAGGATCAGTCGTGGCAGCTGGTGCAGTTGTAACGAAAGACGTTCCGCCTTACTCCGTGGCTGCTGGTATACCGGCGAAGGTCATTAAACAAATTGATGAAAAAACCAAATCAAAAACAGAGATCATGCAAGAACTTCGTCAACTATAATTTCTTAGTGAATATTGCCTGAAGCGTGGATAATTATATCCACGCTTTCTGTATAGGGAGGGAATAATATGAAAATAAATCCTTTTGCCGAAATCCGGCGTGATTTGCATCAAATACCGGAGATAGGATTTAAAGAATTCAAGACGCAGCAATACCTATTGAATTACATAACGAATCTGGCCCAGGAGCGAATGGAAATAGAAACCTGGCGAACAGGGATATTCGTGAAAGTGAAGGGAAGGAACCCGCGGAAAATGATTGGCTACCGGGCTGATATAGATGGTCTGCCGATAAAAGAGGAAACTGGACTGCCTTTCGCATCCAATCACGAGGAATATATGCATGCCTGCGGCCATGATTTTCATATGAGCATCGGTTTGGGTTTATTGACATATTTCACCGAAAATCCGATCGATGATGACATACTATTCATTTTCCAGCCTGCAGAAGAGGGTCCTGGCGGAGCTGAACCGATGCTTAAATCGGAAACCATGAAAAAATGGAAGCCGGATATGATCCTTGCTTTACATATTGCTCCAGAGTATCCAGTTGGAACGATTGCTGTTAAAGAAGGGCTTCTATTTGCCAATACATCTGAATTATTCATCGATTTGAGAGGGAAAGGGGGGCATGCAGCCTATCCGCATGAAACAAAAGACATGGTCATCGCAGCCTGCTCGCTTGTAGGGCAGCTACAAACCATCGTTTCCAGGAATGTCAATCCGCTTGATTCAGCTGTCATTACAGTTGGGAAGATTACTGGAGGCACCGTTCAAAATATTATTGCGGAGACAGCGCGTTTAGAAGGCACAATACGCACCCTTAACCCCGAATCGATGGTAAAGGTCAAGTCAAGAATAAAAGCGCTTGTGGATGGGATACAAGTTGGTTATGAGTGCTTAGCAGAAATAGACTATGGTGCGATGTATCACCAGGTGTATAATGAAGAACGGTTGACCCGGGAATTCATGGAATTTACAGAGATGTCCACCGCTGTTCATTTACATCGCTGTACTGAAGCGATGACGGGTGAAGATTTTGGATATATGCTAAAAGAGATTCCTGGCTTCATGTTTTGGCTAGGGGTTTCATCGGAATACGGATTGCACCATGCTAAGTTAAGTCCTGATGAAAGCGCGATTGAACTCGCGATTAACCATTTAACGGAATATATAACATTTAAAGGAAACGAATCTTAAAAAATGCTTTTCAGAACAGAACATGCTCTAAAGAGAGAACGAATGATGTTGGAGGGCTTATTGTGAAAAAAGAATTTGCGGTAATTGGACTTGGCCGTTTTGGAGGCAGTATAGTCAAGACATTAGCTGAAGAAGGATTAGGGGTTCTGGCTATCGATGCAGACGAAGATCGAGTGAATGAATTTGCCAGAATAGCTTCACATGCCGTGGTAGGGGATACGACGGATGAAAATGTGCTGAGAAACATAGGCATTCGTAATTTTGATCACGTCATTGTAGCGATTGGCGAGAATATTCAAGCCAGTATATTGACGACTCTCATGCTTAAGGAATTGGGTGTCGGAAATGTTACGGTAAAAGCGCAAAATGATTATCATGAGAAGGTTCTTCGAAAAATCGGGGCCGACTTTGTGGTGCACCCCGAACGGGATATGGGGAGAAGGATTGCCCATAATATCGTCTCCAATAATATTCTCGATTATTTGGAGCTTTCTGATGAACATTCCATCGTCGAAATTGTTGCAAGCCAAAAGATGAATGGAAACTCAATATTTGACCTTGATATTC
This sequence comes from Peribacillus sp. NJ11, assembly GCF_030348405.1. NCBI lineage: Bacteria > Bacillati > Bacillota > Bacilli > Caryophanales > Bacillaceae > Peribacillus > Peribacillus sp. NJ11. The sequence goes on along the minus strand of NZ_JAUCFO010000001.1, from coordinate 5,112,267 downwards.
GCGCTCACTATGGGTTGAATATCGTTGCGATTAAAAGAGGGAACGAAATAAATGTCTCCCCACAGGCAAGCGATTTAATTCATAAAGGTGATATATTGATTGTCATCGGAGCAGATTCAGACATCAATCGCTTTGAAAAAAAAATTGTGGAATAAGCAAGGCGTATCACAAAAAAGCCCAGCCATCAATGGCTGGGCTTTTTTATGATTATTGGACCTCCATGATGATCGGTAGGATCATAGGACGGCGTTTAGTTTTTTCATATAGGAATGGAGATAAAGTATCTGTAATTTCATTTTTAATTTCAGACCATTGTGTAGTTTTGCGATCCATCACCTTATTTAAATGCTTGGTGATCAAGGATTGAGCATCGCTGATCAGGTCTCCTGATTCTCTCATATAAACAAATCCGCGTGAGATGATGTCAGGTCCGGATGAAATTTTGAATTCCTTCATATTTATGCTGACAACGACAACCACAAGGCCTTCCTCGGAAAGAATCCGACGATCACGCAGCACGATATTACCGATATCCCCGATGCCGCTTCCATCGATATAAACCGAACCTGAAGGGATTTTACCAGCGATTTGTGCCGTGTTTTCACTTAAGGAAAGTACTTCACCATTATCCATGATAAAGCAATTTTCTTCCGGAACACCGCAATCTACTGCATGGCGGGCATGGAGTTTTTGCATCCGGTATTCACCATGGATTGGCATGAAGAATTTTGGCTTTATCAAACGAAGCATTAGTTTTTGTTCCTGCTGTCCGCCATGTCCTGATGTATGAATGTCATTCAAAGGACCTGAAATGACTTCTGCTCCAGCACGATATAATTGATTAATCGTTCTGGAAACACTGATTGTGTTACCGGGAATAGGTGAAGAAGAAAATACCACAGTATCACCAGGAATGATTTGAATTTGACGGTGAGTGCCATTCGCTATCCGCGACAGGGCTGCCATTGGTTCACCTTGGCTGCCTGTACAAAGGATGGTTACTTTATTTGCAGGCATACGATTCAATTGCTGCACATCAATAAATGTATCTTTAGGCGCTACGATATATCCAAGATCTTGGCCAATTGCTATGGCTGAATCCATGCTACGTCCAAAAACAGCTATTTTACGGCCATTAGCCACTGCTGCTTCCACAACTTGCTGAAGGCGATGGATGTTCGATGCAAACGTTGCAAAAATGATCCGGCCGTCAACCTTACGGAAAATGTCTTGAATGGTATCGCCGACACGGCTTTCGGACATAGTAAAGTTCTGCACTTCACTATTTGTGCTATCTGAGAGTAAGCACAATACGCCTTCTTTACCGATTTCAGCCATCTTGGTCAAGTTTGCAGGCTCACCCACTGGAGTGAAGTCGAATTTGAAATCACCAGTATGGACAATTTGTCCAGGTGGGGTTTTTACGACGATTCCATAAGAATCAGGGATACTGTGAGTTGTGCGGAAGAAAGAGACGGAAGTCTTCCGGAACTTGATCACTTCATCTTCACTGATTTCAATCATGGTTGTCTGACGTAAAAGGCCGTGTTCTTCCAATTTATTACGAAGTAACCCAAGAGCTAGCTTCCCGCCGTATACTGGTACATTCACTTTTCTAAGTAAATATGGAATCCCGCCAATATGGTCTTCATGGCCGTGCGTAATGAAAACACCTTTAATTTTATCTACATTTTTCTCTAAATAGCTGTAATCTGGAATCACATAGTCAATACCGAGAAGTTCATCTTCAGGAAATTTAATTCCAGCATCAATGACGATGATTTCATCTTGAAACTGAACAGCATATGTGTTCTTACCGATTTCGCCTAAACCGCCCAGGGCGAATACAGCTGTTTGATCGTTTTTTACAAATTTCATAAATTATAGCTCCAATACTTTGTAATCTTCATTTTGTTTTTCATATTCTAAATATGCTCCAGTTACGGGTAGTACGATTTCTACGTTATAAGGTTCATTTTTTAATTTTAAACGGACGTCACGAACGGATTCACCTTCGATAAACACTGTTTTAGTATTTTCCCTGATGGGAACCTCTGCTATGGTTACTTGATAGTATACCTTAAAAACCATTTTAATCTCTCCTCACTTGTTTGCATTGCTTTTTTCATTATATATAAAAACAACAATTTTTTCATGTTTTTCAACATCATGTAAAAATAAACCCAGCTCCGCCATAAAAACGGAAGGGGTTTTGATGAATTAAATATACCAATGTCTAAAAAGTATATAAAAAAATAGATGGCCGATTCGGGTATCAATCCAATTGTAGCTTCCTCTATCTTATATCCTATCCGTTTTTACTATGTGTGAAACTTAAATCGATAAAGAAAAGTTTCTGCCGGCTTGTTTTTATGCAAAAAACGGTTACTCACTTTATCTAATTTAAATGGGGTCTTTTTTCGTAAACGATTTCTTTCTTAATTAATATAGTACCACCGGGTACAGCGTTTCATGAACAGACAACGACTCATATTTTGATTGAATATGTATTCACCTGGCCATATCTAGCCAAGATAGAAAGAATGCTTAACAAGAACTTTACAACAAGGAAGAAGCCCTCCGCAAGTTTTTGAAGGGCTGTCCGAAAAAAATTCGCATTTGGATGACGGCCAAGGCAGGATATGAGTGGCAGATCATGCGATAGATTTTTTTCTTAAAAGATCATTCCACTGTTTAACAAGCTTTTTACGAAGCTTTTTTAACATGGCGATCACGCTCCCTTAGTTATTATTGTATAGGATTATTCAATAATGTAAATATGTCTTTACAAGTACTTGGCCCATTTTTGAAAAAAAAGGCTCATTCTTACAGGTGACTGTGAATTTAGGGGCAAGAAGGACGGAGAAGTGTAATTTGGAAAACCTGAGTTGAGTTCTATTAGGAATAGTATATGCTCATTCGTGAATAAAAAACGTAACTTTGAGGGAAATCCGCTAGAGTTACTTGACTTATCTTGATGACAATTATTAAATGGGTACATATTAAAAATGAATGAATTGGAAGTGAATCGTTAGTGAAAATCGTATTTTTTGATATTGACGGAACATTGCTCGATCATGAAAAAAAGTTACCTGCTTCAACGAAAAAAGCCATAAAGCAACTACAGGATAGCGGGGTTTTTGTAGCGATTGCCACAGGAAGGGCTCCATTCATGTTCGAGTCTTTAAGGGAAGAGCTTGGCATTGATACATTCGTAAGTTTCAATGGACAATACGTTGTTTTTGAAGGGAAAGTGGTTTATAAAAACCCTTTGAGCATACCTGAGATAAAGCGGCTTCACGAACATGCTGAAAACAATCAAATACCGATCGTTTTCATGAATGAGGAGACAATGAAATCGAGTGTTCCACATCATGGCAGAATTGAAGAAGCTTTAAGCACCTTGAAGTTTCCACACCCTGAACATGTGGCAGACTTTTATGAGGACAATGAAATATACCAAGCCTTATTATTCTGCTCGGAAGATGAAGAAGGGAACTATGTTGGGAAATATGATGACTTTCACTTTATTAGATGGCATGAATACTCGACGGATGTACTTCCATTCGGGGGGTCAAAAGCAGAAGGCATTAAAATATTAATGGAAAAAGTCGGGTTTGCTCTAGAGGATGTTTACGCCTTTGGAGATGGCTTAAATGATATAGAAATGTTAAAAGTGGCGGGATATGGCGTGGCAATGGGGAATGCCGGTCAACTTGTGAAACAAGAGGCCGACTTTGTAACGAAGGATGTCGATGATGATGGCATACTTTATGGTTTGAAGGAACTTGAACTGATTTAAAAACAAAAACTCCCGTTAACCAACAAGACGGGAGTTTTTGTCGCTTATTACGTTACCTTTCCACCGCAATGGAATTTTCCGGAACGGCATAGGGGTCTTCCTGATTGATATGATCATAAAACATGATTCCATTTAGATGGTCGATTTCATGTTGAAAGCAAATGGCTGCGGTGCCTTTTAGGCGGAGTTGAACCGATTTCCCTTCCAGGTCAGTACCCACGACGGTTATTCGAGCATAACGTGGTACATAGCCGGAAACGGGGCGATTAACGGAAAGACAGCCTTCTCCGCTTGTCAAGTATGCTTTTTCCACTGAATGGCTAATGAGTTTAGGGTTGAAAAGTGCATAGCTATACAGTTGATCATCTTTTTCTTTCAAATGAACCGCAATCATCCTTTTTGAAACATTCACCTGTGGTGCAGCCAAGCCAATTCCCGCCCTTAACCCGTATAGAGCAGCAATATCGGGCTTCTGGCTGTTTTGGACATATTCCATCAAGCTGGCTAAAAGTTGCTTATCTTCATATGATGCCGGAAGCGGAACCTCTACCGCGACTTGCCTTAAGATTGGATCGTCTTCATTAACAAAATCATCCATGGTAAGCATAATCTTTCACCCCATAAAATTTCTTATAATATGTATAGGTTATTTTAACAAAAAAAATGCTGAAAGTTAATGGATAGTCTAATGAAAGAAAAATGGAAGGGATGGAATCAAGTCGATTAATTCCTATCCCAGCCATAATTTTATTTACGTGTTAAGGTCTATTAAAAAAATAAATCATTTTTTGTGAATCAGGGTGAATAGTTAACATTTTCGGGTAAAGGTAATAGTAATTATCTGTTTAGCATAAGCACGCGCCGACAATGATTAGCAAAATGAACAGGACAATGATTATGGCAAAGCCGCTTCCAAAGCCTCCACAACATTGTTCACCATAACCAAAGCTGGGTGCAACGGAAACCGGATAACAACATTCCTGGTTGTAACCTCCATACATAATTTCATACCTCCGTTTTTGTTTTATTAAAATGTTGACCACTCTGATTTGAAACGGTCCCTACAGCCTATGCAGTATGGTTTAAAGGGTGTAGGCTAACGCCCAGTAATGATAAATTCATGTTCGGAATAAGATTAGTGCAAGTGTCCGTGCATAAACAGAAATTTAAAGAAATATGAAACTTCAAGAACTATCAGAAGGAGCTGTCTATGTTGAAGAGTTTTGGTCCATATGTTATTTTACTTCTTTCATTAGTGATCTTGACCGGTTGTTTTAACGGTTCACCAGAAGAAAAGATCCACAAGATCCTGGAGAAAACTGCTGAAAAGGAAAGTAATTTCACCGAGCATCAAGAGCCGCTTAATGATTTGGAGAAAAAGGAAAAAGAAAAGTATGAGAAAATCATTGAACTTGGATTGGATGAGTATGAACAAATCGTCGAGATTTCAGATGAAGCAACCAAGAATATCGACCAACGGGAGGAAATAATAGAAAAGGAACAAAGCAGTATGCAATCCTCAAAAGAACAATTCAATAAGATAGGTGAACAAATCGGGAAAATAGAGGATGAAAAAGTTAAAAAAGAAGCAACTGAATTGAAAAAGATCATGAGTGAGCGTTATAGCACCTACGACAATTTGTATGATGCCTATCAACAAAGTCTGGCTTATGACCGCGAATTATATGAACTGTTTAAAAAAGAGGATTTGAAAATGGATGAATTACAAGGGCAAATCAAGAAAATCAATACCTCTTATGGAAAAGTTTTGAAGGCGAATGAACAATTTAATGCATTAACGGAAAAATCCAATCAAAAAAAAGAAAGTTTTTATGATAGTTCCGGCATAGAAATGGCTGATTCTACAAAATAATATAATAATGATGGGCTGTGATCCTCAATCACAGCTCATTTTTTGTGCATCCAGTTCATTTATAGACTAAAAAATTTTAGAATAGTTTTTTTGTCGAAACAAGTGAATGTAAAATTTTCAGTACCTGTACTAAAAAAAAACGTTAATAGAAAATCAAACAGCTGACTGATATGAAAGCGTTTGAATATTTTTTTGTAATATTATCTTAAAGGCTCAAATGCCTCTAGTTAATGCGGTTTTGGAATCGATGGGATCGACGGGGGATTTGAAATATTATTCGTCGTCATCCCTAAAATGATAAATACGGGAAATTTAATAGTACAGTCGTAAAACCAAAACTAATACAGAGAAGAAGTTTTAGTGTTGGAAATTCTATTAAATCAAAAAAATAAGGAACTCCAAGTGATTGACTTGATGTTAATTCATCTTGTAAACTTAATCTATAAAAGTTCTTGTATCATTTTCCTTGATTTTTTTTATGGTACAGAATAAGATTGAGACATATTAAGTATATCCACGTTTGAGGGATTGGTCTTAAGGGAAAAATAAAAGAATGTATTGTTGAAGAAACTAAAAAGCAAACTATTTTTGCTTTATAGAATAATAATAGCAAACCTTTTTAATGAAAGGATGAGGTGCCAAAATGGCTCAAAAAACTAAACAAGCTAAAATTAATGTTCAAGATCAGCTTAAGAAAGTGGAAGATCAATTTGAAACTTTTCAAATTTTAAATGAAGAGGGAGAAGTCGTTAACGCAGCGGCAATGCCTGATTTAAGTGATGAACAACTGCAGGAATTAATGCGTCGTATGGTTTATACCCGCATCTTGGATCAACGTTCTATATCACTGAACCGCCAAGGCAGATTAGGGTTCTATGCACCGACTGCCGGTCAAGAAGCTTCTCAAATCGCTTCACAGTATGCTTTGGAAAAAGAGGATTTCATTCTTCCTGGTTACCGTGATGTGCCGCAAATCGTTTGGCACGGCCTGCCGCTTTGGCAAGCATTCCTATTCTCCCGTGGACATTTCAAGGGAAATCAAATTCCTGAAGACGTCAATGTCATTTCGCCTCAAATCATTATCGGCGCTCAATATATCCAAGCTGCCGGAGTGGCTCTTGGATTGAAGAAACGCGGAAAAAAAGCTGTAGCCATCACATATACGGGTGACGGTGGAACATCTCAAGGTGACTTCTATGAGGGTATTAACTTTGCAGGTGCATTTAAAGCGCCAGCTATCTTCATCGTGCAAAATAACCGTTTTGCAATCTCGACTCCTGTTGAATTGCAATCAGCATCAAAAACTTTAGCCCAAAAGGGTGTGGCTGCAGGTATTCCTGGCATCCAGGTTGATGGTATGGATGCATTGGCCGTTTATACAGCTGTTAAGGAAGCACGTGAACGTGCAATTAATGGTGAAGGTCCTACATTGATCGAAACATTAACTTACCGATATGGACCACATACGATGGCTGGGGATGACCCGACACGTTACCGTACTTCCGATATGGATAATGAGTGGGAACTAAAAGATCCATTGGTTCGTTTCCGTAAGTTCTTGGAAAACAAAAAACTTTGGAATGAAGAATTAGAGAACGAAACAATAGAAAAAGCAAAAGACGATATTAAAGAAGCAATCAAAAAGGCTGATGCAGAACCTAAGCAAAAGGTTACAGACCTTATTGAGAACATGTATGAAGAAATGCCTTATAACTTAAAAGAACAATATGAAATTTATAAAGAGAAGGAGTCGAAGTAAGCCATGGCTCAATTGACGATGATTCAAGCAATTACAGAAGCATTACGTACAGAACTTAAAAATGACGAGAATGTACTCGTTTTTGGAGAAGATGTTGGTCTTAATGGGGGAGTTTTCCGTGCAACGGAAAATCTTCAAAAAGAATTCGGTGAAGATCGTGTATTCGATACACCACTTGCTGAATCTGGAATCGGTGGATTAGCGGTTGGTCTTTCTTTACAAGGTTTCCGTCCTGTTCCTGAAATTCAATTCTTCGGGTTTATATATGAAGTAATGGATTCCGTAAGCGGTCAGCTTGCTCGTATGCGCTACCGTTCAGGAGGACGTTACAGTGCGCCGGTTACAATTCGCTCACCTTTTGGAGGCGGAGTGCACACTCCGGAAATGCATGCTGATAGCTTAGAAGGTTTAATGGCTCAGCAACCAGGGTTAAAAGTAGTAATCCCTTCCACTCCTTACGATGCAAAAGGCTTATTGATTTCAGCGATTCGTGATAATGACCCAGTCATTTTCCTTGAGCACATGAAATTGTACCGCTCATTCCGTCAGGAAGTTCCTGAAGAGGAATATACAATTCCATTAGGAAAAGCGGATGTGAAGAGAGAAGGAACGGATTTATCCATTATTACGTATGGTGCGATGGTACAGGAATCCATCAAGGCAGCTGAAGAATTGGCTAAGGATGGTCATTCCGTCGAAGTGGTCGACTTACGGACTGTATCTCCATTGGATATTGATACAATCATTGCTTCTGTAGAAAAAACTGGACGTGCTATCGTTGTTCAAGAAGCCCAAAAGCAAGCTGGTATAGCAGCGAATGTTGTCGCTGAAATTAACGAACGTGCCATTTTGAGCTTGGATGCTCCAGTACTGCGAGTGGCTGCTGCTGATACGGTATTCCCGTTTTCACAAGCTGAAACAGTATGGCTCCCTAATTATAAAGACATTATTGAAACGGCAAATAAAGTCTTGAAGTTTTAACAATCTTAAGTAATGGGAATGAACGTCCTGCTAGTGAAAGTGATTTTGCATTAACGGTAATGCAAGATAAAGGACTTTATTCAATGCACTAAGTATGATTTAATATAGGAGGTTGAACTCAGTGGCATTCCAATTTAGACTCCCTGATATCGGAGAAGGTATACACGAAGGTGAAATAGTGAAATGGTTTGTAAAACCAGGAGATAAGATACAAGAAGATGACGTGCTTTGTGAGGTTCAAAACGATAAGGCCGTTGTTGAAATCCCATCACCAGTGGAAGGTACCGTTGAAGAAATCCTTGTTCAAGAAGGAACGGTTGCCGTTGTTGGCGATGTACTTGTAACATTCGATGCTCCAGGATATGAAGATCTTCAGTTTAAAGGGGATCATGGAGAAGAAGCGAAGGCAGAAGGTGGAAAGGATACGGAGGCCCAGGTTCAAGCAACTGCTGAAGCTGGACAGGAAGTCAAGAAAGAGGCTGCTCCGGTTCAAGAAAATAGTGCAGAAACGGGCGCGGGATCACAACCACAGGTTGAGGCGGATCCTTCACGACGTATTATCGCTATGCCTTCTGTTAGGAAATATGCACGCGAACAAGGGGTAAATATTCGTGAGATTTCTGGTTCTGGGGATAACGGCCGCATCATGAAAGAAGACATCGATGCTTTCAAAAACGGCAAAACGGCTCCACAGCAACCAGCAGCTCAAAGTGAAGCTTCACAACAAAATGATAAGGAAACAACCGAAAAACAAAAAGTTTCGATTCCAGAAGGACAATATCCTGAAACTCGCGAGAAAATGAGCGGTATGAGAAAAGCTATCGCCAAAGCAATGGTTAAATCCAAACAGACTGCTCCACATGTAACATTGATGGATGAAGTCGATGTGACGCTACTGGTTGCTCACCGTAAGAAATTCAAGGAAATTGCTGCAGAAAAAGGAATCAAGCTTACATTCCTACCTTATGTTGTTAAAGCGTTAACAAGTGCATTGCGTGAATTCCCTATGCTTAACACATCATTTGATGATGAGGCTAGTGAGATTATCCATAAACACTATTACAATATCGGAATTGCGGCAGACACAGACAAAGGACTGCTTGTTCCAGTTGTAAAAGATGCAGATCGTAAATCAACTTTTGCCATTTCACAAGAAATTAATGAATTAGCGACGAAAGCTCGTGACGGTAAATTGGCTCCTAACGAAATGAAAGGTGCTTCTTGCTCCATTACGAATATCGGTTCCGCAGGCGGTCAATGGTTCACACCTGTAATCAATCATCCAGAAGTTGCCATTCTAGGGATTGGACGCATTGCCGAAAAAGCAATTGTACGCGACGGGGAAATTATCGCCGCTCCAGTTCTGGCATTATCACTGAGCTTTGATCACCGCATGATTGATGGAGCAACTGCTCAGCATGCATTGAATCATATCAAAAAGTTATTGAACGACCCAGAATTATTGTTAATGGAGGCGTAAACAATGGTAGTAGGAGATTTTCCAATCGAAACAGATACTTTAGTGATCGGTTCAGGCCCAGGGGGATATGTTGCCGCAATTCGCGCAGCACAGCTTGGACAGAAAGTAACGGTCGTTGAAAAAGGAACAATCGGCGGAGTTTGTTTGAATGTAGGCTGTATCCCATCGAAAGCTTTAATCTCGGCGGGACACCGTTTCCATGAAGCTCAGCATTCAGAAGACATGGGTATCTTTGCAGAAAAAGTTACTGTTGATTTTTCTAAAGTACAAGCTTGGAAAGGTACTGTTGTAAAAAAATTAACAGGCGGTGTAAGCAGCCTGTTAAAAGGTAATAATGTTGAGGTTGTAACTGGGGAAGCTTATTTCGTTGATGAAAACAGCATCCGTGTTATGAATGATGACTCAGCCCAAACATATACATTTAAAAACGCAATCATCGCTACTGGTTCATCGCCAATCGAGATTCCGTCATTTAAATATACGAAACGAGTACTTAATTCCACTGGTGCCCTTGCTTTGGAAGAAGTTCCAAGTTCGATCGTGGTAATCGGCGGAGGTTACATTGGTACCGAGCTTGGCGGAGCATTCGCAAGTTTTGGCACTAAAGTGACCATCCTTGAAGGTACGGAAGAAATTCTTTCTGCAGGCTTTGAAAAACAAATGGCAGCACTTGTTAAACGTAACCTTAAAAACAAGGGTGCTGAAATTGTTACCAAAGCAAATGCTAAAGGCGTGGAAGAAACTGAAACAGGCGTAACCGTTACTTATGAAGTAAAAGGCGAAGAGAAAAAAGTTGAAGCCGATTACGTTTTAGTAACAGTTGGACGTCGTCCTAATACTGCAGAAATCGGCTTAGAACAAGTTGGAATCAAAATGACTGACCGTGGTTTGATTGAAACGGATAAACAATGCCGTACAAGCGTGAAAAACATTTACGCAATCGGTGATATCGTTTCTGGACCTCAGTTAGCTCATAAAGCTTCTTATGAAGGTAAAATTGCAGCTGAAGCCATTGCAGGACATTCATCTGAAATCGACTATCTTGCCATTCCGGCTGTTGTATTCTCTGAACCGGAACTAGCTTCTGTCGGTTATAATGAAAAAGAAGCGAAGGAAGCTGGAATCGAAGCGCTTGCTTCTAAATTCCCATTCGCTGCAAATGGACGTGCTCTTTCATTAAATAATACGGACGGATTTGTGAAGCTTATCACTCGCAAAGAAGACGGATTGGTTATAGGAGCACAAATTGCAGGACCAAACGCATCTGATATGATTGCAGAACTTGGTTTAGCTATCGAAGCGGGAATGACTGCTGAAGATATCGCGATGACAATCCATGCACATCCAACTTTAGGGGAAATCACTATGGAAGCAGCTGAAGTTGCCCTTGGAACTCCTATTCACATCATTAAGTAATTGATTTTAAAAAAAGCGTACTGCATTAGGCAGTACGCTTTTTTGTATTGGCAAGAAGATGAAAATGAAGGATTACTCCTAATTCATTATTTTCTTTACGTTAGTTAAATGAAAAGGACAAAAAGGGCATAAGCTATACAAAGGTCTTCTAACTTTTTTCCTTGAAAGGGTTTTAAAAAGGTAATAGAGGATAAAAAATAGGATGAGCGATGTTTGCTAAAGGATATTTTTTGCCAATAAAAAACTATGGCCGATGTATTCATATTAAAATGGGGTGGATCACTTGAAAAATTATCTGGTAATCCTCTTTCAACTAATCGTTTGGAGTGGGTATACATTAGTTGAATGGCTGTCTGTTAATGATCGATTTGTTTTCAAAGTATTCATGTTTCTGGTCTTCTCTTATTTAGCCATTTACATTGGCAAAATGATTTTAAAGTCCAATAAGCGAACCATGCTTGTTACCGTGATAAGCCTATTATGTTATGGGATTTTACAAATCCTTTTGGAAACGTTAGTACCCATTTATTGAATTTTTTTTCGTATGGCCAGCAACGACACAAGAAACAACGGGGGAACCATGATTAACAGAGTATTAGTATTATTTACATCTATATCATTTTTCTTGATGGCTTGTAACGATCACGATTACAATCCCAATCAAACCGAAAATGAGAATCAAGAAAGTGTGGAAACGTCAGCAACAGTTCAAGATGAAAGCCAGCCAGAAAAAGATCTGAAAAAAGAAACATCAAAAATAAATCTCGTAGGGAATGTAAAGGCAGAATATCGGGTGAACAAAGATAATTGGTCATTTAAACCCATTGGGGATGCAAATCCGAAAGTTGTGTTGTTAACCTTTGATGATGCACCTGATAAATATTCGCTGGAAATTGCCAAAACCCTTAAGCGACTTGAAGTACCTGCGATTTTTTTCGTGAACGGTCACTTTCTTGAAAAAGATGAAAATAAAGCGATGCTAAAAGAAATTCATGATATGGGTTTTCCTATCGGTAATCATACGTATTCCCATGTAAATTTAAAAGAATTGACTGAAAAGGAACAAGAGAGGGAAATCGTTAAATTGAACAATTTGGTTGAGGGCATTATAGGTGAACGCCCTAAGTACTTCAGGGCGCCTTTTGTATCGAATACCGATCATTCAAAAAAAGTTGCTGAGGAAGAAAAAATGTTGGTCATGAATTGGACATATGGATATGACTGGGAAAAAGAGTATCAGGATAAAAAAGCTTTAACTGATATCATGTTGAACAGCCCATATTTAGGAAATGGTGCGAACTTACTGATGCATGACCGGAAATGGACGAGTGAAGCGATAGAGGATATAGTGAAAGGTTTTCAAAAGAAAGGTTATAAGTTCCATGATCTAAAATTAATTGAAACGCCTGCATGAGCTGATTCTTGGTCACAGCAGGTTTTTTATTTCCTTGGATAGTAATACATCACCCGATTATTGAATAGATGGAGCTGTGCCCGTAATTTCTTTGCTAGGAACTTGCACAATTCATTAGCTTTTCCCTTATCACCGAAAGTTGCTGTTTCAGGGAGGGTGAATTGGATATAGGATTGAATCCGCTCTAATCCATCTTCATCCTTAACGACTTCTTGGTCAACTCCTATCAATATCATGTGGTATCGATCCTCTTTGGCTTGGAGATAAATAGCCTTATCTTTCATTCTTTCAGGTACTTTCATTTCATAAGGAAATGCTTTCTTATCATACTCCCAATCCAGTTGCTTTCCTGTTTTTGCTGTGATCATTTGATAATAATTCAGCAATTCTTTCACATCTTCAATGGTTACAGTCGCTTTTACGGACTCAGGAACAAGTTTAATATAGGCATTTTCAGTCATTTGGATCCCCCTTAGTTCTTTCTAATGTAAGTATATATTAACATTTTATGGTTGTTTTATATACTAATCTATATGTAAGTTGAAAGGCAAAATTCCTTTTTCACCTTGTTTTGCTGAGTAAGGAATGTGGTGGAATTTGTAAAAAAGAGCTCCAAGAGCCGTTCGTTTTTTGTAAATGCGCGTTTTCATAATAAGAATTCCAATGATTGGAACCGTTTACTTCCAATCGGCGGTTTCAAAATGAAAGAAATAAATCAATGGAATGAACCTATATTGAATTTAATGGAAAAAAGTATATATGTTATACTTTTTAGCTTGAAATAATAAATGTGTTATATTATAATTCATATAAAGCGGTTACATTATGTAATTGATGCATACAATATAGAGGAAGGGGTTGTAAAAATGGGAACTATCGTATGTCAAACTTGCAATAGCACGATTGAACATTTTGAAGATGAAAAAGTAAGTGTACTTTATACACACAATCACAACTGCCAAAGCTGTGATACAGCTGCCTCTGAAAAATAAATGGAAAAAGACTTTTAGATTAATAGAATTGAAGGGTGTTTCAGGATTATAACCTGGAGCACCCTTTTTATCGAAGTTAACGGGGGGGAATTCTTTCATTTTCATCCAGATTACTTTGCTCAATTACGTTGAATCAATAAAATGGGCAAAAAACCAGAGCAGGTATCTGCTCTGGTTTGATGAAATTCAATCAGTTTTTAATGATGCGCAAATATTTTATCTCTGGATCCTCTGGACCTTGGACAGGTAGGCCTGCCTCGATGTTTTTCCGGATGTAATTGATATTATCTTCAGTAATCAGTTCGCCTGGTATGAAGATCGGGATTCCCGGCGGGTAAACCATGATGAATTCAGCACTGATTTTGCCGACCGATTCCTCGATGGGAACCACTTCGGTCTCTGCATAAAATGCCTCCCTTGGTGATAAAGCAAGTGGCGGTGTATCAGGAAGGAGGACTTCAATTTTTTCATGTTCAGCAGCCATTTCCTTAAACTCATCCGATAAGTCTCTTAGGGCAGCGATCAGCAGGTCCGCTTCCATTTTTGAGTCTCCCGGTGTTATCAGGCAAAGGATATTGTACAAGTCAGATAGTTCGACTTCGATATTATGCTTTTCACGAAGCCATTTCTCAACGTCGTATCCGGTAATATTCAATTCCTTAATGGAAATGATCAACTTAGTCGGATCATAACTAAAGGCTGCTTTACTCTCAAGAATTTCGCTGCCGACACAGTATAGATAAGGAATCTCATTTACGGCCTCACGGATATATCCTGCAAGATTGATGGCCTCATCGATCATTTCCCTGCCTACCGTCGCCAGCTGTCTTCTAGCCGTATCCAGGGAAGCCAGAAGTATATAGGAGGTTGAGGTCGTTGTGAGCATGCTCAAAATGGCTTGTACACGATTTGCTGAAACCAATCCAGTCTTAACATTTAATATGGAACTTCCCGTTAGTGAACCGCCCAATTTATGAACACTCGTTGCAGCCATATCTGCTCCAGCTTGCATGGCTGACATCGGCAAGTCTTCATGGAAGTGAATATGGACACCATGTGCTTCATCTACGAGAACTGGGATTTTGTGGGAATGAGCAAGTTCGACTATTTTTTGCAAATCAGCCGAAATACCGAAATAGGTGGGATTGATTACAAGCAAACCTTTTGCATCACCATGTTCCCTTAAAGTTTTTTCAACGGCATCGATGGTGATTCCGTGGGAGATGCCCAAGTCTTTGTCTATTTCAGGATTGATGAAAATGGGAACAGCTCCGGAAAATACAATGGCAGACATTACGGATTTATGTACATTCCTCGGAACGATGATTTTGTCCCCAGGTCCGCAGACTGTCATGACCATCGTCATGATCGCTCCACTTGTTCCTTGAACGGAAAAGAATGTATGATCTGCACCAAAAGCTTCAGCGGCAAGATCCTGAGCTTGTTTAATGATACCTTTAGGCTGATGGAGATCATCGAGTGGTGCAATATTGATTAAATCTATGGATAATGCATTTTCTCCAATGAAATTACGGAAATCAGCGTCCATTCCTTTTCCTTTTTTATGACCTGGAATATGAAATTGAACGGGATTTTTTTTTGCATGCTGCAATAAGGCAGTGTATAAGGGTGTTTCATTCTGTGACAATTCTTTGTGGCCCCTTTTCAATATAATAGGTACGAAATATCGGGGAGGGTATACTCCCTTTCTATTAACGATCGTATGTTTCTCCGAGTCCATTCAAATGGTCTTGTGGATAGACATAAAACAAATGAATTATAGCACGTCTTATAATAAATGCCTAGCGTGACTTTAATGTCTGACATAAACAATTTTTAAATGCCTTCGATGTTTAGGGGCTCAATAAAAATATCAGTCGATTATAATTGTGTATATGCCTAGTATTAACTGGATTGACTCAAGAATTCTTCATTTATGAATATTGAATGCGTGAGTTTAAAAATTGAACGGGTAAGCAATATTTGCCATAATGAAGCTATGTTATATAGAATGCAGCTAAATAAAACAAATCACTAAAAGGAAAAGGGAGATGAGGAGTTTGAAGTGGAATACGCGTGTGACCGATTTGTTAGGGATACAATACCCAATCGTACAAGGGGGATTGGCTCATTTAGCTTATGCAGAACTGGCTGCGGCAGTTTCGAATGCAGGGGGTCTTGGACAGGTAACGGCCATGTCCTTGGAAAACCAAGAGCAACTGATAGATGAAATTAGAAAAACTAAATCATTGACGGATAAACCCTTCGGTGTGAACTTTGCAATCGGGCAGCATGGAAGGCCTTATGAACACATGCTTGAAGCAGCATTGAAAGAGGATATCGCAGTTGTTTCCGTAACCGGCGGAAACCCTTCGCCATTTCTTGAATACGTCAAAGGTACTCAGGTGAAAAAACTGGTGCTTGTTGCTGCAAGGAAGCAGGCTGTGAAGGCTGAACAGCTTGGTGCAGATGCAGTGATGGTGGTTGGGCAGGAGGGCGGCGGACATTTAGGCCGTGATGATATTGGAACCTCTGTGTTAATTCCTCAAGTTGTGGATTCCGTTAAAATTCCAGTCATCGCCTCGGGGGGGTTTGGCGATGGGCGCGGTTTGATGGCAGCATTGGCACTTGGCGCCGATGGAATCGAGATGGGAACACGATTCATAGCAGTCAAGGAGTGCGTTCATGCGCATGAATTTTATAAAAATGCCTTGGTTTCCGGTACAGAAAATGATACCGTTGTCATTAAGAGGTCCATTGGTGCACCAGCCAGGGTAATTGCAAACAACTGGACCGATAAGATCCTTGAAATAGAAAAAGAAAATGGCGGATATGAGCAATTGAAGGATTACATAAGTGGAAAAGCGAACCAGCGTTATATTCACGACGGTGTTGAAAGTGAAGGATATGCCTGGGCTGGACAAGTGATGGGGCTGATTCATGATGTACCATCGACTGCTGAACTATTCAGTCGGATTATCGGCCAAGCGGAAGCAATTCGTTCAAAATGGGCAGACTGAAGATAAATGGACTCCCGGACAACATGAAATACTATCTAGAAGGAGCGTGTTAGGGTATGGATTATCAATATCCAATGGATCTTGATTGGACTACTGATGAAATAGTAGATGTTATTAAATTTTTTGAAGCGGTAGAAAAGGCTTATGAAAATAAAATCCAAAAAGAAGAATTTATGAAAGCATATCGAAGATTCAAGGAAATAGTCCCCGGTAAGGCGGATGAAAAAAAGTATACGGATGAGTTTGAGTCAGCCAGCACCTATTCAGCATATCTCGTTATTAAGAAGGCAAAAGGAATCGAAGACGGAGAATGGATAAAAATGAAAAACTAAAAATTAAAAATATAATTTTTAGAAAACTCCATTGACTTACTGAAAAGATTGTTTTAACATAATAATCAAGAAAAAGATAAAGGCAGTGACGAAGAAGAGTACCTTAATGCTGTTCTGCAGAGAGCCAGTGGTTGCTGAAAACTGGTGAACGAATTTAAGCGAATGGACTTCCGAGCCCCAAACCGAAACGGATTGACGGAGTAGGCTTTGGCGATTATCTCATCGTTAATGGAGATAGGCATGTTAATGCCGTAAAGTGAGCTAATTTAGCTAATTAAGGTGGTACCACGGGTTCCTCGTCCTTTGGATGTGGGCCCTTTTTGCGTTTTTATGAAAATGATAATTAAATCTATGAATAAGAGTAGTAATCTTTTTAGATGCGTCACAGAGAGCCGGAAAAGGTGGAACCCGGTACGATATAAGAAGATGAATGGACTTATGAGTGGTTTCTTGAAATAAGTAGGGAAACTCGGCTGCCACCGTTAAAGGGTATTCGCAAGAAACTTTCATTTCTTGCTTGAGAGGGAAAAATGATGCGTTTTTCCAACTTGAGGTGGCACCGCGGTATACCGTCCTCTGCAGACACATATTTGTGTTTGCAGGGGATTTTTTTATGGGATTTTCAATATAAATACCTTTTTAGAGGAAAAGTCAAAAAATATTCAGAGTAACTGGAAACTCCGGCACTCGTCAAAAGGGTTTGCCCTTTGGCAGTTTATATGATCGTATAAGAATCGGGAGGAAATTGAGATGAACAATTTGGATGAAAAAAAAATACTCCGCTTCAAAATGGATACAATTGAAGGGGATATTCACACACCCATTGCCATATTTCAGAAGCTGGATGGGAAACAGAAATTTTTATTGGAAAGTTCCAATTCGCATCATGACAACGGGCGCTATTCTTATCTAGGTTCAAACCCATACTTGGAGGTGACATCACTCGCTGGCCAAGTATATGTGAAAGACCCTGAAACAGGTGACCAAATCGTAAAGAACATCAATATCATCGAGTTTCTAAAAAATGAATTGTTAGTCGAGATAGGAGAGGCCCCCGTACATCTTCCGCCATTTAATGGAGGTGCAATCGGCTATATGGGCTATGATATCATTCGGCTATATGAAAATATAGGCTCGGTGCCGCCTGATTCTCTGCAAATGCCTGATGCTCATTTTCTCTTTTATAAAGAACTGTATATATTCGATCATGTTTTACAAAAAATCCATCTTTTGACTGCGGAAGAAGATAGTGAAAAAAGTTTATTGGGGATGAAGGGAAAAATCAATCAGGCTAGCAAACCGTCAAAGGAAATATCGTCGGAATATTTGGAATTCAAGTCGAATTTCAGTCAGGATGAATTTGAGAAAATGGTTCTTGATGTTAAAGCGGCGATTGTGGCTGGTGAAGTGTTCCAAGTTGTTTTATCACAAAGATTTAAAGCGGACTTCGATGGTGAACCTTTCGATGCCTATCGTCGTCTGCGTTTAGCCAACCCATCACCTTATATGTTTTATATAGAATTTGGTGACTATACCATTCTAGGGTCGTCTCCAGAAAGCTTGATCAGTGTTTCATCAGGAATGGTTCACGTTAATCCCATTGCCGGTACAAGGCCGAGAGGGAAAACGGACGAAGAAGATAAGGGATTGGAAGAAAGTCTGCTGATGGATGAAAAGGAACTTGCTGAGCATAAGATGCTTGTTGATTTGGGAAGAAATGACCTTGGAAGGGTTTGCGAAATTGGTTCGATCCACCTGACCGAGGAAATGGAAATTCAAAGATATCAGCATGTCATGCATATTGCTTCTAAGATTAGCGGAAAGCTTAGGGAAGGATTCACGAGTTTGGATGCGCTGACGGTCTGCCTCCCTGCTGGAACAGTTTCAGGTGCTCCTAAAATCAGGGCGATGGAGCTGATCAATGAACTGGAAAATTGTAAACGCGGGATGTATTCGGGCTCAATAGGATTCATTGGTTATGGAGGGGATCTTGATATGGCATTAGCCATTCGGACGATGATCATTAAAGACGGCAAGGCCCATGTACAGGCAGGGGCAGGAATTGTATATGATTCAGATCCAAAAACGGAATATGAAGAAACACAAAATAAAGCACGAGCACTAATGGAGGTTCACACAAAATGATTTTATTAATTGATAACTATGACTCGTTCACTTACAACCTTTATCAATATTTAGGGGAAGTGGAAAAAGAAATCATTGTAAAAAGGAATGACGAAATCACCCTTGCTGAAATTGAGGAATTGAATCCCATGGCAATCGTCATTTCCCCGGGACCTGGCCGACCGGAAGATGCTGGTATCAGTATGGAGATCATTCGTAGCTTTTATGAGAAGGTTCCGCTTTTAGGCATTTGTCTGGGGCATCAGGCC
The DNA here is from genome assembly GCF_030348405.1 of Peribacillus sp. NJ11. Lineage (NCBI taxonomy): Bacteria > Bacillati > Bacillota > Bacilli > Caryophanales > Bacillaceae > Peribacillus > Peribacillus sp. NJ11. The sequence continues at coordinate 5,092,805 of NZ_JAUCFO010000001.1, read as the reverse complement.
ATTGGTGCAGTTTTTGGTGCGAACGTGGTTGGGGCAAAACAAATCATGCACGGGAAAACATCGGTTATCGAGCATGATGGAACAGGTGTATTTGCGAAACAGGACTTACGATTCCCGGTAATGCGTTACCATTCTCTTGTAGTTGAAAGAGAGAGTTTGCCAAATGAGCTGACTGTGACGGCGAGTGCACTGGATGATGGGGAAATTATGGCCCTAAAACATCAAGATTTCCCGCTATACGGGTTACAGTTCCACCCTGAATCAATAGGGACGAAAATCGGCAAGGAACTATTACATCAATTTTATAAGATTGCCGGAACCTTTCAATCAGAGAAGGAACAATCCATTTTATAAATACAAAAAACGACTGGGGGAGTTTAGTGGTGAAGGAGTATTTAGCGAAGTTAGCAGAGCGTCAAACATTGACGGAAGAAGAGATGAGTAGAGCAGCCCAAGCGTTATTTTCTAAAGATATCACCGAAAGCGAGATGGCAGCTTTCATCATAGCCCTAAAATCCAAAGGGGAAACGGCAGGTGAAATAGCAAGCCTCGTCCGAGTCATGAGAAAAGAAGCAAGAAGTGTAAAAACAAGCTCCCTTAATGTAATGGATAATTGCGGAACGGGAGGAGATGGATCACAAAGCTTCAACATAAGTACCGCATCGGCCTTCGTACTGGCTGGGGCAGGTGTCAAGGTTGCCAAACATGGAAACCGTAGCATTTCAAGTAAAACGGGAAGTGCGGATGTATTGGAAGCGCTAGGTGTTAATTTGTACTTGGAGCCTGACATGTTAAAAGAACTGCTGGAGGAAAATGGGATCACATTCTTATTTGCCCCATCCGTTCACCCTAATATTGCACGAATAATGAAAGTAAGAAAAGAATTGAAAATCCCGACAATATTTAATCTTATCGGACCTTTGACAAATCCAGTTCAACTCGACACGCAATTATTGGGAATTAATCGACGCGATATGCTCGAGTTATTTGCGGAAGTCCTACATAAATTGGGCAGGACACGCGCGGTCGTGATAAATGGTGCCGGTTTTATGGATGAAGCAAGCCTGCAGGGTGAAAATTCACTCGTGCTATTGGAGCAAGGGGATATAACCCAATTTACGCTGCATCCTGAAGAAGTGGATCTGCCGGTTTACGGAAATGATGCCATCCGTGGCGGTGACGCCAAACAAAACGCCGATATTATGCTTCGCCTTCTCAAAGGGGAAAAAGGGGCCTATCGCGATACCGTTTTATTGAATGCTGGATTGGGATTATACGCACATGGTACGGCAGCTACGATCAAAAAAGGAATCTCCATGGCCAAAGAAAGCCTGGATAGCGGATCGGCTCTTACAAAGTTAGAAAATCTCATTGCTTATGGCAATAGAAATAAGGTGGTCATGTAAATGGAAAATATCTTAACGAAAATCATCGAACAGAAAAAGGTGGAAGTCGCAAAATTAAAAGAAAGGGACTTAGATGATTCGGTATTGATCAATATAGTCAGACCATCTCTTGTAGAAAATTTGAAAACGGCAAAATCAATGGCTGTTATTGCGGAAATAAAACGGGCTTCCCCTTCAAAAGGGGACATTAAAATCAATGTGAATCCAGTCGAGCAGGCACTTTCATATGAAAGCGGCGGAGCGGCAGCAATATCGGTATTGACGGATGAGATTTTCTTTAAAGGATCTTTTGCAGATTTGAGAAACGTAAGCGAGGCGATACGGATTCCCAGGTTGTGCAAGGATTTCATCATCGATGAAATTCAAATCGATCGTGCCTATCGAGCTGGTGCAACAATCATTCTATTAATTGTGGCTGCACTTTCTAAAGAACGTCTTCATGAATTATATCAATATGCAAAAAATAATGGGCTTGAAGTATTAACGGAAGTCCATGATGAAGCCGAACTGGAACGAGCACTCGAACTAAATGCAGAGCTCATAGGGATTAACAATCGGAATTTAAAGACCTTCAAAGTGGATTTGGCTGTAACGGAACGACTGGCGAAGTTACTTGATCCAAAACGCCATATCATTATCAGTGAAAGTGGAATCAAGACAAAAGAAGACGTTATGCGTGTGAAGGAAGCTGGTGCAAAAGCGGTTTTAGTCGGGGAGACACTGATGACTTCATCAAATCTTCCTTATACGATGGCCGAATTGCAAATGAGTATATAAGGAGATTAATATGTTAGTGAAAATCTGCGGGATAAAGACATTGGCAGCTGCTCGGACTGCTGTTGAATCCGGGGCAGACTTTATTGGTTTCATTTTTGCCGAGAGTAGCAGAAAAGTCGAGCCGGATATAGTAGGTGAGTTCGGGGCGAATCTACCCGGACATGTTAAAAAAGTCGGGGTGTTTGCCAATCAAACTGAACAAGAAGTGATAAAAAGTGCTGAAATTGCAGGATTGGATTATATTCAGCTTCATGGTAACGAGTCTGCCAGCTTCGCCCGCAGAATGACCCTGCCGGTGATCAAGGCCTTTGCCATCGAGTCAGAGAAAGACCTTGAAAACCTTCATGAATACCCGGCAGATTATCTATTAGTGGATCTTCCTAAGGGTTCTTCCGGTAAGGGACTAACTTTGGATTGGGAAATGATCCGAAAAGCGGACTTGCCATGGGGGAAGGTGATTCTAGCGGGTGGGTTGACTCCGGAAAATGTCGGAAAAGCGATTAGTGCCGTTTCACCATTCGCAGTTGACGTAGCCAGTGGCGTGGAAACAAACGGATTAAAAGATGATGTAAAAATAAAAGCATTTATCAATGAGGCAAAATATACAGCCGGAAAAGAGGAATGAATAGATGAATACTTATACACAGCCTGATAAAACTGGACATTTTGGAGCATATGGAGGCCGTTTCGTTCCGGAAACTTTAATGGCGGCTATTACAGAGCTTGAAGAAGTATATGAACAATCTAAAAAAGATCCTGAATTTCAAAAGCAGTTAAGCTATTACCTGAAACAATATATCGGGCGGGAAACACCTCTTTATTTTGCGGAGAACTTAACGAGACTAGCAGGTGGTGCAGATATTTATCTGAAGCGTGAGGACTTGAATCATACTGGAGCCCACAAAATAAATAATACGATCGGTCAGGCTTTGCTGACTCGGAAAATGGGCAAGAAAAAAGTGATTGCCGAAACGGGTGCAGGACAGCATGGGGTTGCAACGGCAACTGTATGTGCTTTGCTGAAGTTGGAATGCATCATCTTTATGGGAGAAGAAGATATCAGGAGACAGAAATTGAATGTGTTCCGGATGGAACTTTTGGGAGCCAAGGTCATATCTGTATCACAGGGAAGCGGGACACTGAAGGATGCAGTGAATGAGGCATTACGATATTGGGTAGCAAATGTGGATGACACCCATTATATAATGGGATCTGTTCTTGGACCTCATCCATTCCCCGTTATTGTACGTGATTTTCAAAGCGTGATAGGGAATGAAACGAAGCGTCAGTATTCGGAGACGGTTCATTCCCTTCCGGATGCAGTAGTCGCATGCATAGGCGGTGGCAGTAATGCAATGGGGATGTTCTATCCCTTCATTGAGGATGAATCCGTAAAATTATATGGCGTGGAAGCGGCAGGTCATGGACTGGAAACACCATTACATGCTTCAAGTTTGACGAAGGGAAACCCTGGGGTGCTCCACGGTGCATTCATGTATGTATTGCAGAACGAAGACGGTCAGATCCAGGAGGCACATTCAATTTCAGCAGGGTTGGATTATCCAGGGGTAGGACCTGAACATAGTTACCTAAAAGATATCAACAGGGTGGAATATACTTCCGTTACCGATGATGAAGCATTGAAAGCCCTTGTGTTGCTTTCAAGGGAAGAAGGGATCATCCCTGCTTTGGAAAGTTCACATGCCATTTCCTTCGGATTAAAACTTGCTAAAGAAATGGAGAAAGGAACAGGACTGGTGATTTGCCTGTCTGGCCGTGGTGATAAGGATGTAGAAACGGTCCAATCATTAATAGGGGGTAATGAACATGAATAAATTAACAAAAGCGCTTGAAGAGTGTCTAACAAAGCGGGAAAAAGCATTCATTCCTTATATTATGGCAGGTGATGGCGGTCTTGAACGGTTAAAGACCCAGCTTCTTTTCCTTGAAGAAAGTGGGGCAACTGCTGTTGAATTAGGTATACCATTCTCTGACCCTGTCGCTGATGGACCGGTTATCCAACAGGCGGGCATCCGTTCTTTGGAGAATGGAACAACTTTAAAAGATGTCCTGAAAAAAGTTAAGGAAATCCAAGATGATGTTAACATTCCAATTATTTTAATGGGATATTCGAATTCAATTCTGGCATATGGACTTAAAGAGTTTACGGATGATTGTCTTCAAGCAGGCATTTCCGGGTGCATCATCCCCGATTTACCGATTGAGGAAGAAGCCATCTTTTCATCTATCAAAACTGCAGGGATCATGCTTATCCGACTTGTGACACTCACGTCTTCGAAAGACCGTATCACTGAGATCACCGCAGGGGCAGAGGGCTTTATCTACGCAGTTACAGTCAAAGGCATTACAGGTGCCCGTGATGCTTTTGGGGAAGAGCTCGGGGGCTATTTAAAGAAGGTGAAAGAGCTAAGTCCCGTTCCCGTTCTTGCTGGGTTCGGCATATCGACGCCAGAACATGTTCGTGATGCGATGCAATACTGCGATGGAGTCATTGTCGGCAGTAAAATCATCGAATGCTTTGAAACTGGTAAAGAAGATCAAATTAGTGACTTGATACAAGCTAGCAAAGGATTGGTGCGAAAATAAAGGAAAGGAGAGCCTTCAAGGCTCTCCTTTTTTCTAACCAGTTTATTGTGCATACGATAATTCAATCCGAATACGGATCAGATGGCCGAAAGAGAAAAAACGTCATAACCTTCAAGAACGACTTACCGAATTGAAACTTGAAGAACTCATAAAACAATTGAATGAAATGTAAAAAAGCCACTTTGATCTTTCATGGGTCATAAGCGGCTTTTTTTTATTTGCTGTTTTCGTTGTATAATTTTTCGAATTCTTCGTCTAATTTCTCCCATGTCATCTTGGCAAGTCGTTCATTCAATTCTTTGGGCGAAACACTTTTTTTATTTATACGATAATTTATATAATGGAATAAGAGTTTCAAACGTTTCTTTGGCAACGTTCAAGAATGCGTTTCCGTCCGTCAAGATCGGGTCGTTTGCGGGAATGTGTCGTCCAAGAAGGAATTCAGCCTTCTTGACGTCCCTAAAACGTTCAAGCGATTCTTTCAAGTCAATTTCCTTCATTGATATTGCGTCCTTCTTCATATGATCAAGCGAAACAACGAAATCATTCGGAACGGTCGTTTTGATTTCCTTCATATTCTTCAAGAAATTCTTTGCGATTTGCTCTTTGTTCGGCAATTCGTATATGAACGCAAGCCATATGAATACATGATCGTCAAATAATCCAATCTGAAAATGCGGGTGTTGTTTGTATCCACGTTTATTCGCCGCTATCGCAAGCCATGTATCTTTCGGGGCGTTCACACTTCTTCGGGCGTGTCTTGCAATATGCAAAAACATTTCGTTCCCAAGATTCAAGGAAAGGTCGTCCGTCAACGTTTGCCCGATTGATTGGAACTTCGGTTGAATCCGTTCTTGAATTGCCTTCATTCTTCCGTCAAGACCTTCTATATTAAATGTGTCAAAATCGTTCTTTGTGAATCCTTCAAATTGCATTACATAAAAACTCCTTCTTCAAGTTTATATTATTTTAGGTAGGGGTAAATAAAAATCAAGCAAGGACGAACTATTGAAGTTAGATTTTGCGGACAACCCATGTATCATTAGGTGGGTTAACTGTCCGTCTAGCATGCTTTTCGACGTGAGGGTGCATTTCATCGCCCGTCATCACTGACAGTTGTTGGGAAAAATGTTCTCCAAGAGCTTGAAGTTTGGGCTGGATACGTTCTTTTAAAGCATCCATTCGGGGTTCCAATCCATCAATTTTAAAAACATCAAAATCATCAGCTGTAAAACTTGCAATATTCATTTTCATCTCTCCTACCGTAATATCTGCACATATTGTAGCATAAGTAAAAGTAAAATTTAAAAAATACGATTTGGATTGGTCCTGAAAAAATTCCTTATGGGTTAAAGCACAAATTAGTTGCTATTTGTGGTAGGAAGTCATATGATAAAATAAAATAAATTCAGAAAATTACGTTAATTGATGAAGGGAGAATGTTAATTATGAAACAAGTCATGAACCAAGCATTAAAAGCTAAAGAAGTTGAAAGACATAGAGCTGCAGTGTTAAGAATGGAAATGGACTATGAATTAGCAACCCTTTTTGAAGCAATTGGTGAAGAGAATGACCAAAAGAGGTCACAATGCAAGCAAAGGCTTGAACGCATCCGGTTGGAATTGCTGAAACTGAAAGCCTTGTAAAAAATGATTGGCTGCAGAGATCTTTAAGGAGATTGAATAAAAGAAATGAATCAATTTCAATACAAGGAATTTTATTATAGATGAACGGACACTTATTTTAATAAAAAATATGTGTCCGTTTTTCATTAAATTCCCCAATATATATTAGGCGGAATTTTATTATCAAGCATCGTTGAGTCGGATTTCCTTTAATAAGGAAAGGAACCGTTCAAGTCAAGGTAATTTGAAGGGATTCGTGCCGGCTTACCCATGATCGGGAAATCGTATTATGAATCAAACCTTCATTCCTGATACGTTTTAAAAAATGGAAAAATTAAGATGTGAAAAACTTGAAGGTAAGCTATATTTGCTTTAATCTTTAGAAGAGGATCATTTTAATGTAGTTTCTGATCATAAAGGACGGGGATATTATAATGGCATCGGTTAAGGAAATGGATACATATGCGAAGTTATGGATGAAAGAGGCGGGTACGAGGCTAAGGGCGTCCTTTACAACCAAGTTGAATATTGAAATGAAAACGAATCCCAATGATTTGGTTACTAATATGGATAAGGGGATAGAAAAGTTTTTTTGTGAAAAAATCGGCGAAGTCTTTCCAGAACACCGGATTTTTGGGGAAGAGGGAATGGGCAATGATATTAAAGACCTAAAAGGAACGGTATGGATCATTGATCCGATTGATGGAACTTTGAATTTCATTCATCAACAGCGGAATTTCGCAATTTCCCTTGGGGTTTATGTGGATGGCATCGGAAAAATTGGCATGATTTATGATGTCGTTAGTGATGAATTATATCATGCGATTAAGGGGGAGGGAGCTTTCATGAATGATCAAAGGCTCCCATCTCTTGAAGAGGCATCGGTAAGCAAAGCGATCGTTTCCATTAATGCAAGCTGGGTAACGGAAAACCGTAGGATTGATCCGAGTCTTCTGGCACCGCTAGTCCGGGATGCAAGAGGGACCCGTTCTTATGGCTCGGCAGCATTGGAGCTTGCATTCGTGGCAGCTGGAAGGATTGATGCATACATAACCATGAGACTCATGCCCTGGGACTTTGCCGGAGGAGTTTTACTGGTTGAGGAAGTGGGCGGGGAAGTTAGTAATATCAAAGGTGACAAATTGGATTTTTTAGAGGGTGACTCACTCTTCGTTTCTAAACCTGGGCTGCACAAAGAAATATTCGATAAATACTTATCAGGTACTTCCAGCCATTAGAACCTTAAAGACGGTGGCAAGCCGAAAGGGAATTTCGAAATGTCCATGGCATGACCGAAGTCTTGGTAAAAATGGAATAAAATACTCACTTTGAAATAATTAACAAAAAAACTCGCTGTCTGTCAGCGAGTTTTTTATATTATAACTTCCCTGCTTCACGCAATTTCTTCTTTTGAGTGAAACCGAACCCCATAACTCCGCAAAGAACAACGATTGCAGCCAATATTCCAATCAAGCTTTTTTCAGCAATGAAGATGCCAATGGAGCCAATGCTGGATGTTGCCAATAACGCTAATATTAAGAAATTCCATTTAATATTCATTAATATCACCCCTAATATATCTATTGTACATAATTTCTGTATTTGTTTCTAGTATGTTTGTGATATAATATGTAAGTTAATACTAGTGATACGTTATACACAAACTTTTTTAGGAGTGAATTTTTTGAAATTAAGAGAAAATATTCGTAATATAGCCATCATTGCCCACGTTGACCATGGTAAAACGACGTTAGTGGATCAGTTGCTTAAGCAATCTGGTACTTTCCGTGAAAATGAACATGTGGAAGAACGTGCGATGGATTCTAATGCGATTGAAAAAGAACGCGGAATTACGATTCTTGCGAAAAATACAGCAGTTCAATACCAAGATACAAGAATCAATATTTTGGATACACCTGGTCATGCCGACTTTGGTGGCGAAGTGGAACGGATCATGAAAATGGTTGATGGTGTTCTGCTTGTTGTTGATGCATATGAAGGTTGTATGCCGCAAACTCGTTTCGTGTTGAAAAAAGCATTGGAACAAAAGATCACGCCAATCGTTGTCGTGAACAAAATCGATAAAGATTCTGCACGTCCAGATGAAGTGGTCGATGAAGTAATTGACTTATTCATCGAATTAGGAGCTGAAGAAGAACAGTTGGACTTCCCAGTTGTCTTCACTTCAGGTATTGCTGGTACTGCAAGCTTGGATTCAGATCCTGCTAAACAAGAAGAAGACATGACCCCTCTATTCGAAACAATCGTCGAAACGATCCCTGCACCAATTGATAACTCAGATGAACCGCTTCAATTCCAGGTGGCTTTACTTGACTATAATGATTATGTAGGACGTATTGGTGTTGGTCGTGTATTCCGCGGTAAAATGCATGTAGGTCAACAAGTTTCATTAATGAAACTTGATGGAAAGGTTAAACAATTCCGTGTAACGAAAATCTTTGGTTATATTGGCTTGAAGAAAGTTGAAATCCAAGAAGCCGTTGCCGGTGATTTAATAGCCGTTTCTGGTATGGAGGATATTAACGTAGGGGAAACGGTTTGTCCGACTGAACACCCTGACGCTCTACCTATCCTGCGTATTGACGAGCCAACATTGCAAATGACTTTCCTTGTAAATAACAGCCCATTCGCAGGCCGTGAAGGTAAATTCGTTACTGCTCGTAAGATTGAAGAGCGTTTGAAAAACCAATTGCAGACGGATGTCAGCTTAAGAGTCGAAAATACTGATTCTCCGGATGTCTGGATTGTTTCAGGTCGTGGGGAGCTTCACCTTTCCATCCTGATCGAAAACATGAGACGTGAAGGTTATGAACTGCAAGTTTCAAAACCGGAAGTTATCGTTCGTTTGATTGATGGTGTCCGTTGTGAGCCGGTTGAACGTGTACAAATCGACGTACCTGAGGAGCACACTGGTTCAATCATGGAATCAATGGGAGCCCGTAAAGGTGAATTGCTGGATATGATCAATAGTGGAAGCGGTCAAGTTCGTTTATTGTTCACGATCCCAGCTCGCGGACTTATTGGCTATTCAACTGAGTTCTTAACGATTACACGTGGATATGGTATCATGAACCATTCATTTGACAGCTACCAACCAATGGCACAAGGTCAAGTCGGCGGAAGACGCCAAGGTGTACTTGTATCCATGGAATCAGGAAAAACTACACAATATGGTATTATGCAAGTAGAAGACCGCGGTGTTATTTTCGTTGAGCCAGGTACGGATATTTATGAAGGCATGATTGTCGGGGAACATAACCGTGATAGCGATTTGACTGTTAATATCGTTAAAGCAAAACAAATGACAAATATGCGTTCAGCAAATAAAGACCAAACTTCTTCCATGAAAAAACCAAGGATCATGTCCCTTGAAGAAGCTCTGGAATATTTGAACGATGATGAGTACTGTGAAGTAACTCCGGAATCAATCCGTCTTCGTAAAAAAATTCTTGATAAAAACGAGCGTGAAAGAGCAGCTAAAAGAAAAAAAGTTGCTGTTGAAGAAAAATAAATAGCAAGAGGAGGAGAAAAGATTGGATATCCAAGAGCGATTATCATTTTTTGCAGCATTGTACAGAGTGGATGAAAATCCTGAAGCAGGAATGTGGTATTTATATTTGACGATCTTTGGATTATGCATCCTTGTCTATCAGTTAGGTTTTGCCAAAAAGTTACCTTTGCTAAAAAATGTGGTCATTTATGCGGTAATGGCACTTGGATGTACCCTTCTTTCTTTCTTTGCGGTGTTTCTTCCCATGGGGGAAGCATTAATCATCGCTTCACTTGTTCTTGGGATTTATAGATTCCGTCTTCACAATTCGAGAAAAGAAGAACAGGCTTAAGATGATGAAATCATTACAGGATGCTTTATACAATTGGTTGACAATCAAAGTTGTCTGTGATGCAAGGCCTGATGATACAGCTGCACGCGATACAGAAATGTTTTTCATGCAGATGTTGAAAGATGATCATCAGGTAATCATCGATTCGGTTTCAAAAACAGAACCTTTTTATTTCGTCGAGTATCTAATGGGAGATGAAATGAAAAAACAACGTTTTCCGATTGAATTGATTGATATCATGTTAGACCAAATTCAGCTTGAGCCTGATAAGTATAAAAATATCGAGTGATGATAAAAAGAACCGTGCGATATCCGCACGGTTCTTTTTATATTGCTTTAGGGAGGAAAAGTCCGTAAAAAAGGTGTAATAGTGACCACAAAAAGAAAGCTGTCAAATCAGAAGGAAGGACAACTTCTGTTTTAGACAGCGCCGATAATGGAAAGTACAGCATGATGGCAGGAATAATCGTGAAAAAGGCAAGTGTATATTTGTTCCATTCCCTGAAAATTTTCAAAGGATAAAGGATATAAACGTAACTAAACGTAATTGCCAGTGAGAAAAGAAGATGGAAAAAGAACAACGATGCCTCATTCCAAGAAACAGCTCCGATTACAGGGAGGAAATCCACATTCAATAAAAGCTTGTACACTTGTTTACCAGAAAACATTTCGACCCACTTCATTGTCAATCCAAGCATGATTCCATTGATGAGGCCAATCAGGGAAACTTTATAAAATATTCTACCATTCATCTTCATTTTTGATTGTCCGGTAAAGACGGAAGTTTCCGGTTGCAATCCGTTCGTTCGTACGCTCTTCTATGCGTTGACTGCATGTATTGCACATATAGGTATGTATAGGACGGTTGCGAAGTTTCTTAGCTTCTGGGCTATCGTCGGGGATCGATTCAATTTGATCGCATATTACACATTTAACCTTCATATTATTTGAACCTCACTTCAATTTGAATATGCTTTTAAGTATACCAATATTTTTATGGTAAAACGAGGATAAAGTGAAACTAACAATTGAACGTTAACACTATCGGGTTCATGGCGGGTATAGAGAAAAACCCGAAGATTCACTTCGGGTTGCTAAAAATTCATTCTTTAAAGTGATTGGATTGATCATTTTGCTCTTCATCAAGTTCTTTTCTTTCCGTATTATCATCAAGTTTATTTTTTTCCCTTTCAATGGCCTTTGATGGCGTTGGGGTTAAAATATCACCAGGTACCTCAGGAATGACTCGACTTGTGATGTCAGCCAGTTCATTCAGTATCCCTGTTACAGGTTTACCGTCTTTAATATCCTTGGCTACCTCCCTGATCCGCTCATTTAAATCCGGGTCAGCGACGACGATGGCATTTGCACCGTTAGGATCGTGTTTTAAAGTTTCTCCAACTGAGTACTTAATCGTTCCTACCTGTGAACGCTCAATATCTTGGTCAATATCTATTCCGACTATGGCATATTTGCCAAGTACGACTGCGGTGGCATCGTTAACCTCCGGAATGGAATTAGCCAAACCTGTGAGTCTTGAAGCTGTTTGCTGACCTGTAGTTCTGTCTGCTTCCTTAATGGTCGTGTTATTGACTTTCGTTATATTGTTTTTACCATTATTTTCAGACGCTTCATTATTATTATTATCCATTGTGCAACCTGTCATCAATAGAACAGCAGCGATTGACAAAACGATTTTTTGCAATGTACAACCTCCTTAATGTTTTTCATTAGTTACAGCCTGTCCACACCGACTAAGTCTGATGCATATAAGTATAAAATGCAGCGCATCATGGTGTACTCCATGTTGGGAATAGCATTCTTAGCTGGAAGTTTTCTTTATAGTCTGTAAATGTTCTTCTATCTTTATGCAAAGGAACATATATTTTATCAACAGTCTCGTCCGCTACATAACTGCTGAGTGTAGTAAATGGTAAGGCATATCCTAAAGAGCAGGCAGGAGGCGTCATATTGGGGAAAAAAATCTATGTTTTAGATACGAATGTCCTGTTGCAGGATCCGTATTCGATTTATTCATTCGAAGATAATGAAGTTGTCATTCCGGCAGTCGTATTAGAAGAATTGGATTCGAAAAAAAGGTATATGGATGAAATTGGAAGGAACGCCAGGCAAGTATCGAAATTGATCGACAACTTTCGGGAAAAAGGGAAGCTTCATCAAAGCATTCCGCTTCATAATGGAGGCAGCTTACGGATTGAACTTAATCACCGTTCATTTCATAAGCTTCAGGAAATTTTTGTGGAGAAAACGAACGATAACAGGATATTGGCAGTCGCAAAAAATTTATCTTTGGAAGAAGAGACGAAGGAAGATGGAAAAACGGTCATTTTGGTTAGTAAAGATACACTCGTCAGGGTTAAAGCTGATGCAATCGGTCTTGAGGCAGAGGACTTTTTAAATGATCGTGTCGTAGAAATGGATCATATATACGCTGGGCATAAAGAAGTGTATGTATCGATTGATAATCTTAATAAGTTTTACGAAAAAAGTTTTTTGGGACTTGAAGAACTGACAAAAGACTCATATTATCCAAATCAATTCCTGTTGATGAAGGACACGCTGGGCAGTTCAGCTTCTGCGATTGGGATTGTGGATGAGAACTGCAGGTTCGTTAAGAAATTGATGTACGAAGGGGAACATATTTGGGGAATTAAACCGAGAAACGTCCAGCAGACGATGGCACTTGATTTGTTGCTTCGTTCGGATATTCAGCTAGTGACACTTATTGGTAAGGCAGGGACAGGTAAGACTTTATTGGCTTTGGCAACAGGATTAATGCAAACTGAAGATTTGTCACAATATAAGAAACTTCTGGTTGCCAGGCCCATTGTGCCGGTTGGTAAAGATATTGGTTATCTGCCAGGGGAAAAAGAAGAAAAATTAAGACCCTGGATGCAGCCTATATTTGATAATCTGCAATTTTTGTTCAATACGAAAAAACCTGGGGAATTGGATGCCATCTTAGCAGGCATGAGTTCGATCGAAGTAGAAGCCCTGACCTATATCAGGGGAAGGAGCATCCCAGATCAGTTCATCATCATCGATGAAGCGCAAAATTTAACAAAACATGAGGTTAAGACCATATTGACGAGAGTCGGGGAGCGGAGCAAAATTGTATTAATGGGAGATCCGGAGCAAATAGATCATCCTTATTTAGATGAATATAATAATGGCTTGACCTATGTGGTGGAAAAATTCAAGACCGAGCGTATTGCCGGCCATGTTAAGTTGATAAAAGGGGAAAGATCTGGATTGGCCCAACTCGCTGCTACGCTTTTATAATACAATCGGCAAGGGATGACCCTTGCCGATTGCTATAAAGTTTTATGGACTAAGTCTTATTTAACAGTGAAAGACCGTACATTTTTTATCGGATTATTGATGTTGGAAGCATCACCGAAGTAAATTTCCATGGGGCCGCCCTCGGATACTTTAAGCGGCTTTCCATCCTTGGAAAAGCCCAGGAAAAATTCAAGTGCCGCTTCCAACGGGAATGTAAGTTCCTTATCATCGGTTGTGACGATCACTTCCGTTACCCCGTTTTCAGGTTCGGCATTTCTTAAAAAAGGTTCAAAAGGAATGCCGAAAGTCCCTTCGAGCAATCTTTGCTTCTCGAACTTTCGTTCCGTTTTTAATGTGGGTGGCATGGTTGCGCCTTCCTGTATTTCTTTTTGCCAATGTTTGGAGGCGGCAATCGTATATTCTTCTAATTCATTGACTTGGACTCTTTCAGCGTGGAAATATGTATCGATTTCAACTTTACGGTCATCAAAAATCCATACTCCAGGATCTAGTGTAATTGGATATTTCACTTTTCCGTTAATAAATACGATGGGTTCCAAATATCTCATTCCTTTCTGTTGCTCTTTAATAATTATAATCAATTATAATTGAAATGTCACATCTTCAAGAAGGTGAACAATTTCCATGGCCGGTATAATCAGTAGAGAGGTGATTGTGTTATCTCAATGGCAAATTGTTTGTCAATGTCCTTGCTTTTTCACAAAACAAAAGGTAGAATTTAAAGATAAGATTTAATCGCTCTGAGCGGGGGGATTTAACATGGCATCTGATATGCTTGTCAATCATCGAGAAAAAGCTTATGCTTTATTAAAAGCAGATGCTGACAAGATTCTAAAACTGATAAAAGTTCAAATGGAAAATCTCACTATGCCTCAATGTCCTTTATATGAAGAGGTACTTGATACACAAATGTTCGGCCTATCACGAGAAATTGATTTTGCCGTACGCTTGGGCTTGGTAGAGGAAACTGAGGGCAAATCCCTTTTGGAAACCCTTGAACAGGAATTGTCAGTTTTGCATGAAGCATCATTAAAAAAATAATAAATAAAACATACTAACTCAAACAAATCTCGATGATTGTTTGAGTTTTTTATTTATATACATCATTTGTGAATAGTGTTATACTATATTTGAATGTGACATACTAATTGAACGTGCAGAAGCTCAATGGAGTTTTTTTATTTTCGAATTTCCGATGGAAAATCCCTTCAAATCTAGCATTTTAAGGACTGGTGGGAAATATGCCTTGCTGAATTAACATTGGATTCGTTAGGCGGAAAAAAGTGCGAATTCCTTGTTTTTACATGGGAATATACTTAATTTTTTATTTTTTTATTGTATTCAGTTTATTTTAGTATTATGGTTATATTAAATGTATGTTAAATCCAACTGTTTACTTTTTGATAATATATTATAATAACTAAATTTTCTTTTACTAATGGTTAAGGATTCTTTTTTTGTATTTATGGTAGGTAAAAAACGAAAACATGAAAATATATCGAAATAATTACATCAGCAATAAAAAGAGCCTTATCAGGTCGGTCTCCTTATTCTCGGGAAATAAACTTATGAATAAAAAGTGGTGAATCTATCACGCTTTTTTTCTATATATTCAATAAAAATACATATTGATTAGGGTGGTAGCAATGGGGAAACGTATAGAAAAAGTACTTGCGGCAAATCGTGGAGAAATAGCGATACGGATTTTTCGGGCATGCACGGAATTAGATATTCATACAGTTGCAATCTATTCAAAGGAAGATTATGGTTCTTATCACCGATATAAAGCGGATGAGGCATATTTGGTTGGGGAAGGCAAAAAACCGATTGATGCATACCTGGATATTGAAGGCATAATAGCGATTGCCAAAATGAGCGGAGTCGATGCGATTCATCCAGGTTATGGTTTCCTTTCTGAAAATATTGATTTTGCGAAACGTTGTGAGGAAGAAGGAATCATCTTCATCGGACCAGAATCCAGACACCTAGATATGTTTGGTGACAAAGTGAAAGCTAGAACCCAAGCTGAACTAGCTAATATCCCGGTCATCCCTGGTAGCGAGGGACCGGTGACCAGTGTTGAAGAAGTCAGGGAATTTGGTGAAAAATACGGTTTTCCAATTATTATAAAAGCATCTTTAGGCGGCGGCGGCCGTGGAATGCGAATTGTCGGAAAAATCGAAGAAGTTGAAGAGGCTTATGATCGCGCAAAATCAGAAGCTAAAGCGGCTTTTGGCAATGATGAAGTCTATGTGGAGAGATTCATACAAAATCCAAAGCATATCGAAGTTCAGATATTGGCTGATACTCATGGGAATATCGTCCATCTATACGAACGTGACTGTTCCGTTCAGAGACGGCATCAAAAAGTTGTGGAAGTGGCACCTTCCGTTTCCCTTTCAGAAGATTTAAGGGAAAGAATTTGTGAGGCAGCAGTCAAGTTGGCGAAAAATATTGATTATGTAAATGCTGGAACGGTTGAGTTCCTGGTGGCAAATGGAGAATTTTACTTTATTGAAGTCAATCCACGGGTGCAGGTTGAGCATACCATTACTGAAATGATTACAGGCATTGATATCGTTCAATCTCAAATCATGATAGCCGAAGGGCATGAGCTACATGGCAAAAAGATCGGGATTCCCGAACAAGCAGGAATTAAAACGCATGGATATGCGATTCAATCACGGGTGACGACTGAGGACCCATTGAATAATTTCATGCCTGATACCGGGAAAATGATGGTATACCGTTCCGGTGGAGGATTTGGTGTCCGTCTGGACGCTGGGAATGGGTTCCAAGGTGCGGTTATCACACCGTATTATGATTCCCTTCTCGTTAAACTTTCTACTCATGCGCTTTCATTTGAGCAGGCAGCTTCTAAAATGGTTCGTAACCTTAAGGAATTCAGGATTCGAGGAATTAAAACAAATATCCCCTTCCTTGAAAATGTTGTTAAACATGAAAATTTCATAAATGGGGAATACGATACATCATTCATTGATTCAACACCGGAATTATTTAGCTTCCCAATCAGAAAAGACCGTGGGACAAAAATGCTTTCATATATCGGAAATGTAACCGTGAATGGTTTCCCGGGAGTCGAGAAAAAGAAAAAACCTGTTTTCGATCCAGCTCCAATTCCTAATGTCGGTGGTCTGCCGCTTATCTCGGGTACAAAAAATATACTTGAACAGCAAGGTGCAGAGGGACTTGTCAATTGGATTAAAGAACAGAAAGAAGTATTGATCACAGATACGACTTTCCGTGATGCACATCAATCTTTACTTGCGACGAGAATTAGATCGAAAGATATCCTTGATATCGCTGAACCTACAGCAAAACTCCTTCCTGATTTATTTTCAATGGAAATGTGGGGTGGGGCAACTTTCGATGTGGCTTATCGCTTCTTGAAAGAAGATCCATGGGACAGGCTGTTAAGTTTTAGGGAAAAAGCACCGAATGTCCTTTTACAAATGCTATTAAGGGCTTCAAATGCAGTTGGTTATAAAAATTACCCTGATAATGTCATTCGTGAATTCGTAGAAAAATCAGCGGATGCCGGCATTGATGTTTTCCGGATCTTCGATAGTTTAAACTGGGTTAAAGGGATGGAAGTGGCTATAGATTCAGTCCGTCAATCCGGGAAAATTGCGGAAGCCGCCATTTGTTATACCGGGGATTTGAATGATCCGTCACGCAGCAAATATAATATCGAATACTATAAAAAAATGGCGGTGGAATTAGAACATGCCGGTGCCCATATTTTAGCGATCAAGGATATGGCTGGCCTCTTGAAACCGGATGCTGCTTACCGTCTTGTGTCGGAACTGAAAGCAACTACCTCCCTTCCGATCCATCTCCATACTCATGATACAAGCGGAAATGGGATTTACATGTATTCAAAAGCGATTGAAGCTGGTGTGGATATCGTTGATACGGCGATTGGGTCTTTAGCTGGCCTGACTTCACAGCCAAGTGTACAAACACTTCATTATGCACTGGAGGGGTCAAGCAGACAACCTAAATTGGAAGTCGATTCACTAGAGCGTTTAGGAGAATACTGGGGAGAGGTCAGGAAATTCTATCATGACTTCGAAAGTGGCATGAATGCTCCTCATACCGAAGTTTACAAACACGAGATGCCTGGCGGTCAATATAGTAATCTACAGCAGCAAGCTAAAGCTGTGGGACTGGGAGACCGCTGGCATGAAGTGAAAGAAATGTACCAGCGCGTCAATGCGATGTTCGGTGATATCGTAAAAGTGACGCCTTCATCCAAAGTCGTTGGGGACATGGCTTTATTCATGGTGCAAAATAACCTGTCTGAAGAAGATGTCCTGACAAAAGGAAAAACCATCGATTTTCCTGATTCAGTCATAGAGTTATTCGAAGGCTATCTGGGTCAGCCAGTCGGTGGATTCCCGAAAGAGCTTCAGGAAGTTATTCTGAAAGGGAAAAAACCTATAACGGTAAGACCGGGTGAATTATTGGAAGAAGTGGACTTTGCTGCTCTTAAAGAAGAATTATTCAAGGAATTGGGACGGCCTGTCACTGATTTCGATGTGCTTGCATATGCCCTATATCCAAAAGTATTCTTGGATTACAATAAAACAATTGAGCTGTTTGGAGATGTTTCCAACCTTGATACCGCGACTTTCTTATATGGCATGAGGCTAGGTGAAGAAATCGAAGTTGAAATTGAAAAGGGAAAAACGCTCATCGTTAAATTAGTTTCAATCGGCCAACCTTTGGCTGATGGAACACGGGTTGTGTATTTTGAGTTGAATGGTCAATCACGTGAAGTGATCATCAAGGATGAAAACATTAAATCTTCCGTTATATCAAAAATGAAAGCTGATCCTAAAAATAAAGAACAAATCGGTGCGACAATGCCAGGTACGGTTATTCGTGTAGTCGTCGAGAAAGGCGATCAGGTCAAACAGGGTGATCACCTGATCATTACGGAAGCGATGAAAATGGAAACTACCGTACAAGCGCCATTCTCCGGGACCATTAAAGACATCTATGTAAATGATGGAGAAGCGATCAGTACTGGTGATTTATTGATTGAAATAACTAAGTAATATCGCTGACTGTGGCCTTGTGAACGATTTGGGGTATGTTGGGTATGCTTGAGGTTTCAAGCTGCCCTGTAAGCCTCTTTTAGGCGATGTACGGTCATTGAATTTCTCCTTAAGGTAAAACAAAAACCACCATTCTCCAGAATGGTGGTTTTTGTTTTACCTTATTATCTTATTTGCTTGAACAATCAGACATTAACGGGCGGGTATCGTTGGTGTTATATCATGTTCATCCTGTCCTTTGACTGTGTGGGCAGCGTTCCCTTTTTGCTTGGCTAGGGCATTTTTTTTACTTCTTGATGTCAGTAACATCAAATAACTCATTACACCAAAAAAGCAGGCAATGAATAAAGCGTGTGCCAATGCGATATACAAGTTCTGCCTAGAGAAAATTATAAAGGCTCCAGCGGTAACCTGTAAAAAAACGAGAATGAATGCAGCAATCCAACCGCCATATAACACTTTTTGATTCTTGTAATATTTTTTTGCAATATAAGCAACGTATGATACCCAAATGAAAATAGCGCCAGCTATTGCACGGTGCCCCATCTGCACCCATTCATAAAGGTTGGAGGGAAGCGCAGGGCTATCATTTACACATAAAGGCCAATCCTTACAGATTAGGCTGGATTCTGTATGCCTTACAAGAGCACCCGTATATACGACTACCAGACAAAAAATCAATACGCCAATAATATGGAATTTCATTCGTTTGTCAACTATGAGTTTTTCGGCTTCGAACTTCTTGTCGACTTCAAAAATCAATAGTGTCAGTAAAAAGACGGAAGCAAAGGAAATGAGTGATATCCCAAAATGAAGGGCCAGGACGAAATCGGATTGTGACCAAAGAACGGCAGCGGCTCCAATCAACCCCTGTAGTAACAGAAAACCAAAAGAAAGGACGGATAAGAAACGTGCTTCACGGATATGGCCGATTTTTCGCCAAGACATATACGATAAAATTAAAACCAAGAATCCTCCAGCACCTGAAACGAGTCGATGGGAAAGCTCAATGACCAATTCAAACGTGATTTTGTCCGGAATCAATTGGCCGTTGCATAATGGCCAGGACCTTCCGCATCCCATGCCGGAATCCGTCTTCGTGACTAAAGCTCCACCCAGTAAGATGAAAAGCATTACAATCGTAGTTAAAACAGCAAACCATTTAAGAGACGATTTCACTAGTAGTCCCACCTTTTTCTCTGTAGCAAATTAGGGTTGTTCCATAAAATTAATAATAGCATAGGATTTTTCATAAATATTTGTCGAACTTCCTCGATATTACACAAAATAGAATGATTTTACAAGTTCAGTTAATATTATAGCTATTAATTAAAATGCCTGAAATAGTTGAAAGTTACAAGAGACTTTGATAGAAATAAAGGGAGTGTAAACCTTCAAGTAGGAGCAAAATAGAGATAGAGCCTGGGGGATGATGATAAAAGCTTACTATTCATGTTCTTGATGGACATCCATCTTACAACTGCAGTGAAATTTTCGAGACACAAATTGGTCAAAAATATCCGAAAAATTTTCACAAAAGCTTCCAAAAATGTGTTTTAATATATTGAAGAAATGATTTTACTAAATTTTACTGTTATTAAGCATGATATTAAGAATGATAGCTCTTTATGGATTCCATTGGCCACGGTCATTGGTAAATAATTTACTTTTTGTTTACGCTTCCTTGGTTACAAATATCAAAAAGTATGAAATAATGTTCTATAGCATTTGTAAGTATTTTTTCTGCATTTGCGTCTGTGCTGAATGATTTAAAGGAGGAAAACAAATGTCAGAAACAAGGGGTTTGTCAGAAGCTGTCATGAAGGACAGTAAAGCCGCCCTTCAATCAGATATACCGGAAACAACAGCTTGGAAGGATTTTCTCGCACTTATAAAAGTGGGGATTGTCAATTCAAATATAATTACAGCTTTTACCGGCGTATGGTTAGCCCTTCATTTTTCGGGGCTTAGCTTCTTAAGTAATCTTGATGTAGTGTTTTATACACTTGCAGGTTCGGCTCTCATCATGGCGGGATCTTGCAGTTTCAATAATTATTATGATCGTGACATCGATCATTTAATGGAAAGAACGAAAAACCGTCCAACGGTAACTGGGAAAGTACAGCCTTCAAAGGTATTGGCGTTAAGTTTTGGCTTAATTGCTGCAGGGCTGATTTTACTTGCGTTGACTAATATGACAACGGCCATACTTGGTGCATTTGGCGTCTTCGCCTATGTTGTTTTATATACCATGGTTTTTAAACGGAGATTTGTCTCGAATACGATTATAGGCAGTATATCCGGAGCGGTACCTCCACTTATCGGGTGGGCTGCCGTCGACCCGGGCCTAGATAAGATTGCTTGGGTCCTGTTCGCGATCATGTTCTTATGGCAGCCGCCTCATTTTTATGCACTTGCAATGAGGCGTGTCGAAGAATATCGTGCAGCGGGTGTACCCATGCTTCCGGTTGTAAAAGGGTTCAAGGCTGCAAAAAGATCGATTATGTTATGGATCGTCTGTTTAATGTTCGTTCCTTTCTTTTTAACTCCATTAGGAACTCCGCTGGTTATTCTTGCTGCATTATTGAGCACAGGTTGGCTTATTTTAGGAATTAAGGGGTATAAAAAGAAAGATGATGTTAAGTGGGCAACATCCATGTTTGTATATTCTTTAAATTATATGACCATTTTATTTGTAGCGATGGTTATTGTCACACTCATCTAGTTTTGGTTAATATAAGCTGGCGGCCTGTTCGTTTTACAGGCTCCAGCTTACAAATAAATAATGCACTGACCGCCATTCATACATATTAACGGAAAACTCCTCAACAGGGTCATTCATAAGAGCGGTTACATGAATCATCTTTAATAATTCCTTAGATTAGGGATTCTTTCTTTTTAGAAATTGACATAGAGAGAATATTCGCAATTGCGCCCATTTTTATTTTTGTGAGAAAATTTTGACGAAAGAGGGGTTTCTGAAGCTATGAAAAAAAGGCTGCACAAATGGCGCCTAATTGCTCTGCTGGGTATTGTAGGACTTGTCCTTTCGGGCTGCGGCGAACCATTTCTATCCGCGCTGAAGCCAGCTGGCGATGTTGCGCAATCTCAGTATGACTTACTGATATTGAGTACACTGATCATGGTACTGGTTATTATTGTTGTGATTATTTTGTTCGTTGTAGTTTTACTACGCTTCCGTCGGAAGAAGGGCGACGAAACAATACCGAAACAAATTGAAGGAAGTCATAAACTCGAAATTATCTGGACTGTTATTCCTATCCTTCTTTTAATTGTTCTGGCTGTTCCAACCGTCGTCACGACTTTCGACTTAGCTGACACAAAGGCAATGGATAAGAAAGATAAGGATGGAAAAACGAAGGATGCACTTGTCGTGAATGTTAGGGCGAACCTTTATTGGTGGGAGTTTGAATATCCGGACCTTGGCGTAGTCACAAGTCAGGATTTGGTTGTGCCGACCGATCAAAAAGTGTATTTCAATCTAACTGCTTCAGATGTTAAGCATTCATTCTGGATACCGGCTGCCGGTGGAAAGATGGATACAAATACAGAAGGGGTCAATCAGTTTTTCTTAGAATTCGACAGTGAAAAGGCGGAAGATTCGAACAACTTATTCTACGGGAAATGTGCTGAACTTTGCGGTCCTTCCCATGCCTTAATGGATTTTAAGGTCGTAACGAAGTCTAAAAGCGACTTTGAAGCTTGGACTAAAGATATGAAAGCGGCGAAAGAACCTGTCGTGGAAGGTGATCTAGCCAAACAGGGTGAAGATGTCTTTAATCAAAGTTGTATAGGTTGTCATGCGGTGACACCAAATGACAGCAGGCCTGAGGCTGCTCGACAGGCACCGAATCTGGCTACATTCGGTGAACGTCAAAAAATAGCTGGCGTTTTGGAACATACGGAAGAAAATGTGAAAAATTGGATCAAGGATCCTGAGAAGTATAAACCGGGTAACACGATGACCGGTACTTACGGAGAACTTTCAGATTCAGATATTAATGCACTGGCAGCTTATCTTTTAGAGCTTAAGGTGGAAGAAAAATAGAACATTGATTAAGGAGGTTAAATCGTGAGTACGTACGCTAATAAAAAAGGATTTGGCGCTACGATTTGGGATTATCTGACGACGGTAGACCATAAGAAAATCGCCATTTTATATCTTATCTCTGGCGGGTTATTCTTTGTAATCGGCGGTTTGGAAGCGATGTTTATCCGTATCCAGCTTGCAATCCCAAATAATGACTTCGTAAGTGCCGGATTTTATAATGAAATTTTGACCATGCACGGTACGACCATGATATTTCTGGCCGCCATGCCATTAGTATTTGCTGTAATGAATGCTGTTGTACCCTTACAGATAGGGGCTCGTGATGTTGCGTTCCCATTTTTGAACTCGTTAGGTTTTTGGTTGTTTTTCTTTGGAGGAATCTTTTTGAATCTTTCATGGTTTTTAGGGGGGGCTCCCGATGCAGGCTGGACATCATATGCATCACTTTCCCTTCACTCCGAAGGCCATGGCATTGATTTTTACGTCCTCGGACTACAGATATCAGGTTTGGGAACATTAATTGCAGGGATCAATTTCCTTGTAACGATTATTAATATGCGTACGCCTGGAATGACTTATATGCGTATGCCGCTGTTTACATGGTCAACTTTCGTTGTTTCCGCATTGATATTATTCGCTTTTCCCCCGCTTACCGTGGGATTGGTGTTAATGATGTTCGATCGGATGTTTGGCTCGAATTTCTTTGATGTAGCAGCTGGGGGGAATACGATTATTTGGGAGCATTTATTCTGGATATTCGGTCACCCGGAAGTTTATATCCTTATTCTTCCTGCATTCGGTATTTTTTCGGAAATTTTCGCTACATTTTCCAGAAAAAGATTATTTGGTTATTCATCGATGGTATTTGCAACCGTTTTAATCGGGTTCTTGGGTTTCATGGTTTGGGCCCATCATATGTTTACCACTGGCCTGGGGCCAATCGCAAATGCAATCTTTGCTGTGGCTACCATGGCTATCGCAGTACCAACAGGTATTAAGATATTCAACTGGATTTTTACGATGTGGGGAGGAAGCGTCAAGTTCACGGTTCCGATGCTTTATGCAGTTGCCTTCATTCCTACATTTACCATGGGGGGCGTAACAGGTATCATGCTAGCATCGGCACCTGCTGATTATCAATACCATGATAGTTATTTCGTTGTTGCCCATTTCCACTATGTAATTGTCGGTGGGGTTGTATTAGGTTTACTGGCTGGAATCAATTTCTATTGGCCGAAGATGTTTGGAACTATGTTAAGTGAAAAATTGGGACAAATCACATTTTGGACGTTCCTTATTGGTTTCCATTTAACATTCTTCATTCAACATTTCTTAGGGTTAATGGGGATGCCTCGTCGCGTATTTACATTCTTGGACGATCAAGGACTCAATACAGGTAATATGATTAGTACAGTTGGAGCCTTCTTAATGGCATTTGGGGTCTTGGTTATGGTCATCAATATAATCATTACATCCGTGAAAAATGAAAAAGTCGGCAATGATCCATGGGGAGATGGACGTACGCTTGAATGGGCAATTCCATCACCACCGCCGTTTTATAATTTCAAACAACTTCCGCTTGTCCGCGGATTAGATCCTTACTGGGTTGAAAAAATGGAAGGGAAAACGGAAATGACTCCTGCAGAACCACTAGGGGATATCCATATGCCTAATTCATCTATACTTCCTTTAACGATTGCTCTCGGTTTATTTGTAGCCGCATTCGGTGCTTTATATAATATGGATGATAAGACATGGACCCTGCCTATAATGATTGTTGGACTTTTGATAACGTTTGGTTCAATGTTTATCCGTTCCGTCAAAGACGATCATGGATTCCATATTCATAAAGAAGACCTTATGGACGATAAAGACAAGGGAGGTAAGGCATAATGCAATCAGATGAAAGATTCACGGATGCCACTTGGCCTGCTTCTCCCGAGAAAGCGACTTTAGAAGGTAAAAATAAGTATTTGGGATTCTGGTTGTTTCTTGGTGGAGAGACGGTATTATTCGCCTCACTATTTGCAACATACCTTGCATTGAAGGATAAGGTTCCAAATGGTGATGCAGCCCTGGCAAAAGATTTATTCGAATTACCACTTACTTTTGTAGCAACCATGCTGTTATTGACCAGTTCATTGACTAGTGTGTATGCAATGTATCATATGAAAAATAACCACTTTAAACAAATGCAGGCTTGGCTTGTGATTACGGTGGCACTTGGTTTTGCTTTTCTAGGTCTCGAGATTTATGAATTTAATCACTATGTTCATGAATTCCACCATACATTTACGAGTAGTGCCTTTGGCTCCGCATTTTATACCTTAGTTGGTTTTCACGGAGGGCACGTTGCTTTCGGTTTGGTTTGGATCATATCTCTTATGGTTCGTAATGCAAGAAGGGGCTTGAATTTATATAACGCTCCTAAATTTTATGTCGCGAGTCTTTATTGGCATTTCATTGACGTAGTCTGGGTGTTTATCTTTACAGTCGTATACTTAATGGGAATGGTGGGATAACTGATGGCGAATGAACAATCAAATTCAGCGAACCCGAATGTCGATTTAAAATATCGCCGCAAGAAAAATGCTGAAGAGATGAAACATCAAGTGATAACATTTACGCTTATGATTTTCTTTACATTGCTTGCTTTTGCTGCAGTAGGAATTGAAGGGTTTTCACATTGGTTCATTAAACCAGTCATTTTGCTACTGGCTGTTATACAAGTAATTTTCCAATTGTATTATTTTATGCATATGAAGCACAAAGGGCATGGAACCATTGCATTGTTTTTATTTTCTGGCCTTGCAGTCGGCTTAATAACTGTCCTTGTTTTCACAACGATCGTTTGGTTATAAACCATAAAGAAAATCGGCTATTGAATGATAGCCGGTTTTCTTTATGTGCTAGAAAAAGAATCCAGGTTTATCTATATTTGTTACCATGTTTCATTTTAGGTATAATGAAAGTAAAAAGTTCATGAACGAGGTGATTTTTTGTCTATTGATATTTTCGGATTTCGCGCCTTATGGAGTCCTTATTATTTTGCCGCCCTCGTACTTATAACCCTTGGCTATTTTTTGCTGGTGACAAAAAAAAGGGAGAAGTTTTCGGGCAGTTCATCGCTTTCCGTTAAACAGATAACTTATTTTTTAATAGCCATGATCCTTCTTTATGTGGTAAAAGGATCGCCGCTGGATTTACTGAGCCATATCATGTTCAGTGCCCACATGTTTCAAATGGCATTGCTCTATCTTGTGATTCCGCCTTTATTCATCATTGCGATTCCAGATTGGCTTTTGAGAACGTTCATTAATTCAAAGGGAGTGAAGGCGTTATTTCAATTTTTCACGAGACCTCTTGTCGCCCTTTTACTATTTAATGTTCTTTTCTCGTTGTACCATATTCCGTTAGTGTTCGACTTTATCAAAACGGGGATGTGGATTCATGCCGGATACACGGTCCTTTTGTTTGCGACTGCAGTATTGATGTGGTTCCCACTTGTAAATCGACTGCCTGAACGTGAAAGTCTATCAGGTGTAAAAAAAGTAGCTTATATTTTCGGTAGTGGCATTTTAATGACTCCAGCTTGTGCTTTAATCATTTTTGCTAATGATCCGATGTATGATACGTTTACCAATGCGGAATCTTGGGCCAGTGCCATGGAACTTTGCGTTCCGGCTTCAGCACTGTCGAGTTTAACGCTCAGTGGTCCAGAAATGTTCAATGGGCTGCCATTGCTGGAAGATCAACAGCTTGGTGGGGTTTTGATGAAGGTGATTCAAGAAATCGTATTAGGCTATGTATTAGGTGTCATTTTCTTTGCTTGGTTCAAAAAGGAGAATGGCGGGCAAAATGATATCGACCCGATACCTTCGGATTTTCAGACTGTAGAATAGTTGTACGAAAAGACTTGTCTAGGGGCGGACAAGTCTTTTATATGTCATAGCCTGGTTAACGGATTTCCAAGCAAATAGCTAGTGATTCGACTTGGCTATTCCATAAAAGTGATCATTCTGTTAATAAAACTTGATTTTATTGAATTTTATGAGTGCCTCTTATAAAATGGTAGTTGATTAATAAATATAGAGAGGACTACAATACATATGTCTTTACCAATCCTTCCAACAATAAGTACTGCCTTCATTGTATTAAGTGCCATCACTGTTGCAATAGGCTGGTATCAAATTAAACAACGCAAAATCGAGACCCATAAAAAAACCATGATGGTAGCTGCGGTTTTTGCGGTAATCTTTTTCACTATATATCTTTCTCGGACGGTCTTCATTGGGAGTACGTCATTTGGCGGACCCGATGACATTAAAATTTATTATACGATTTTTTTGATCTTCCATATAACACTTGCTACAACTGGTGCGGTTTTGGGGATCATCATGCTTACCACTGGGTTTAAAGGCAAATTCGCCATTCATAAAAAAATCGGCCCTGCGACAAGCATCATTTGGTTTTTCACTGGGATAACTGGAGTAGCCGTTTACATCCTGCTTTATGTCATTTATCATGGCGGCGAGACAACATCTTTAATAAAGGCGATCCTAGGATTTTAAAATAATGAAAAAGCCTGATGCAAAAAAAGCATCAGGCTTTTGTAATGGATACACAAAAGAGAGCATCAGTTATGATCCTCTCTCTTTTACCGCACTTTTTACTAACGGCTTTTAAAGACCGTTGAATTCTGAAAGCTCTTCTTTGATCTGAGCGAGGATTTTTTCACATTGTTTAACAAGTGATGCAGGGAAGTCCTCACCTTCGCCATATTCAACTCCGTGTGGATAATAGTGTTTTCCTAATAGGGGAACCATTAGTTTGATGACGGCCCTGTGAGCGCCTACATCGCCCTCTGTTGCATAGCCTAGTATTCGCAGGTAAAACGTGCCTTCTTTTACTTCGAACTTACGATCATAACTGACTCTTTCATAATCCCATTGTTCTGCACGTATTAAACCATATTGCGGCATTAGGTCATCTAATCGGTTTAAGTCGGCTGTGATGTTTTCAATTCCAAAGCTTTCAAATTTCACGAGTACTACCTCCTATGTTTACTATTGAGAATTAAAATGACATACCGGGAAAATATTATGTACATGAATATATTAAAAATCTCCAAGTATGTTTATAATATACCATTTTATCCTATATTTTATAATAGTACGAAATGGTGGAAGTTGCAATGAACTCAACTAGGGTATTTTGATCATTCATAAAAGTTCCACTTTTAAATAAATTTAATGAAGGGGCAGTCTATCGTAAATTAGAAAATTATGATTGAACAGTGATATAATCAGGAAAGAAAGGTTTTTGCATTAGATACATAAATTAGATAGAGAGAGGGAGTGTTCCTCTGCGAAGTTTTGGTAAGGTGTTGGTGTTAATCATTATTTTTTTTGTAATCGGTATTTATCTTAATATCGGCGATGAGGATGAAGGAAACCCTCTGATTGATGGTAACAAAGGTGTTAACCCCAATGGACATATAAATGAAAAAAGTACTTCTTCCGAAAAAGAAGGGGTTACTAAAGTGACGGAAGGTTTGGCAGTAACAATTGGGAAAAATGCAAAAGAGATAGAAAAGGAATACGGTAAGCCAGATCGAATTGATATGTCCGCATATGGATATGATTGGTGGGTTTATAAAAAGGACTATAACGATTATTTCCAATTAGCCGTTGAAAATGAAAAAGTGGTATCTGCTTATGGAATCGGTGATGATGTCAATGTCGCCCCTTTTAAAATAGGACAATCGATTGATGCCATCTATTCAAGCTTATATGTAGAACCTACTGTTGATATTGAGGTTGGCGACAGTTCCTATCGTTTTGAATTGTCGGAGGAAGATATGAACATGAGGCCATTGATTGAACTAGGGAACATACATGTTCAGCTTTATTTGGATAAATTCACAGGGACTGTTTCAAGCATCCGATTTTTGAATGATTCCGCGCTTTTAAAGCAAAAGCCTTATGAGTTGACCTATAATGGTAAACTTGTGACCGTTAAGGACCTTTCTAAAGAAGAATTGGAGAAAGTGGAAGATGGCAATGAGCAGCAAATTTTTGACATTACGAATATAATGCGCAGCAGGTTTGATTTGAAGCCTTTAGAATGGGATGGTCCGACTGCGGAGGTTGCTTACCTTCATAGCCGAGAAATGAGGGACACTCCTGAAGGAACCCATGTTTCTGAAACAAAAGGGGACTTGGAAAAACGTCTCGATGCAGGTCATGTTAAATACAGGGCAGCAGGTGAAAATATTGCGGCTCATTATGTGGACGCAGCTGCAGTCATGGAAGGCTGGTTGAATAGTAAAGGGCATCGGGATGCGATGCTGAACGAGGAATTTACAGGTCTGGGTGTTGGGGTTTATAAAAAGTATTACACTCAGAATTTCATAAAAAAATAAAAAGACGGATCCGATTTGGGTCCGTTTTTTTGTTCTGGATTATATTTTCAAAATAAAAAAGTTCCCTGTCGATATAGCGCAAAGTTTCCAATCATCACAGTGAACCTTCCCCTCGATGATGATCGTTTGCCTATGTATTAATTCGCACGTTAATCGATCGCCATGGGAAATCCAATTGCATTTGAAAAGGAATGTTATGCACTTTTTATTTACCTTTAGCATATGGTGCAATAGGCGATGTCTAAGTGTGAGGTGAGAGTAATGGCAAAAAGAAAGCGGCCCTCCGTGGATGGATTTCGGGAGTTTGTCAAGGAACATCCTTATTTAGTGAATGAAGTGAGAAACAAGCAAGCAACATGGCAGGAACTTTTTGAAGAATGGTATTTACTCGGTGAAGATCATCCACGCTGGCAGGCTGACGGCGGGGTTGATGAGTCCAAAGTAAATGCAGAATCCACATCACGGCCGGTAGAAAAGGGCGACCAAAGTACAGAGTTAATCGGTTCGTTAATGAGTGCAGTTAAAAATATGGATATGGGCCAGATACAACAATATATTACAAATGCCAATCAGGCCATCGGTGCAATCCAAGGAGTGCTATCTGCTTTCCAAGGGAATAAATCAGGTGATACCAGTCCTCCCCCAAAAGAAAAAGAGCAGAGAGCTAACCCTTTTGTATTCACCAAAGATTAAGGAGGGTTTTTCATGCGTCAGAATATATATGAATTCATTCAAACAAACGAAGAAATGCGAAATTACTTGAGGATTAACCCTGCATGGTACAAAAGGTTAATGCGTAATCCCCATGAAGTGGATGTATTTGAAACCGAAGCGAAATATTATTTTGAGAAGTCGATTCCACATCGGGTTTCTAAATTTTCGGAAAGTGTTCAAGTGGCTTCCATGATGCTTCATATGTTTCAAGCGATGAATGCTCCAAGTGAATGAAGAAAATAAGAGTAAATTACTCCTTTTGGCGAACAATAAAGGCAAAAGGGGGACGATGGCATGAGAAAGTTGATTTTGGTTTTAACAGTGTTGATGGCAGCGTCGGGGTGTGGAAAGAAAATACCGGAACCTGAAAATTCAGAAGTAGCCATACAAGATGTAACTGCCCATAAAGCTGCCACCACTGTATCGAGCATCCGAAATTCAGATGAGGACTTTCGGGTAAAAACTTTTGTGAAAGGCAACTCTGTCTATGTAGAGTGCTACTTGAAAAACTATGGTTTTTCTGAAGCGAATTCTGAACAATTGGCAACTGTGTCCGTATTTATTGATAATCAGAAGAAAGTCGATATGAAGACGGCGGCATTTATCTTAAAGGATGTCCCGAATGGCATGCATAAAATTAAACTGGAGATTTTGAATGGTTCAGGTGAAAAAACAGGGCTGCAAAAAGAGTTTGAGGTACATATCACTTCCTCGATTTAATCAAACCATTAGCTTCTGAAAGGGAGAAATGGTAAAATGGTTGTGGAGGTGAGCTTGTTAATGCTTGCTACTATGGAAATCATCGACATTTTACAACAGGCTGATGGATTGGCAGAAATGATCCTACATTCTGAAATAGGGGAAGACTATCTCCTTAGTTTATATAAATTACAGAGCGACAAAGAAGCCCAGAGGAAAATTTCCAAGTTTACTTCATTAAAGGATCTATTTGAAGATGTTCAAAGGTTCGGTAAATATCATCCGGATTATAAACGCATCAATTTGGAAACCAGGGAAGCTAAACGAGACATGGATATGCATCCAACGGTTGCTGAGTTTAAGAGGGCGGAGACTGAATTGCAATCCGTTCTTGATGAAATAAGCGGAAGAATAGGCCGTGCGGTTTCTGAACAGGTTAAAACCCCAGCGGGAAATCCATTTTTTGTATCATCTGGGGGATGTTCAACGGGAAGTTGCGGAACCGGCGGAAGTTGTGGATGCTCTGCTTAATGAAATAGCCAGATCATAACAATTGATTTTTTGGCCGGCATTTCAATAAGCCATCGAAATTCGATATAACTTCGGAGTTCGGTGGCTGTGTCATGTATGGAACCGTCGTCCTGGATAGTGGGGGATAATGAATCGATGCACGTATTAAATATCCTTCCTTGAACCTCATGCCAGTTTTTCGTACTTCTGGATAAGTTCCAAATGCGATTAACTGTGATATAGGATACAATCCGGACAAAGGTTGCCGCAGCAAAACATCTTTTGCTGCGGCACATAAAAACGATGACGGAATACATATAAATGTTCTTCCTGCCGTACAAAAATGGTTTCACAATGAAGCTGCTTGCCACGCATTGAAAGGCTAGCGGCTTTTTTTATTATGAAGGAAAGCTTACTATTATCATTTTGTGCCGGATGAAAATGGATATATATAAATGGTATACCTGTGAATTTTTTTATCGATGCTTGGGTAATTTCATCATTATCCAATAGATGATCTATAAATTGATCCCAAATTTGGTTTAAATCCATCGTAGTTTTTTTCTCCCTTCACAGTATGTATATTCATAATAGTAAGAGAATTTCGTTTATAATCTTTTTTCTTGGTTGAAAGTAAAGATTCTGCTATGCTACACTTAGTTAAAACCTTTATAAAAGGGAGTTATTGATATGCTTGGAGCGAGACAGGGAATCATCGTCTATTTACATACATTAAAACAAGCCAAAATGCTTAGGAAGTTTGGAAATATCCATTATGTTTCAAAAAAGTTGAAATATGTAGTCCTTTATACGAATATGGATGAAGTGGAACCACTGGTGGAAAAACTGAATAATTATTCGTTCGTAAAAAAAGTGGACCTTTCATACAAGCCTTTTTTGAAGGTGGAATTCGAAAACTCCAAACCGGATAAAGCGAAAGAATATGATTATAAAATGGGAATTTAAAAAAAGCTGACTCATGCGGAGTCAGCCTTTTTCAATTCAGGCATCAAATCTTTCAGCCTAATGGGGGCAGATATCTATTCATTCGCAAAATGCCGATTAAGTGTTGGTAGTACAACTCGATTTCTGCAAAAAGCATCGAAGATTTCACATCGATTTCAATAATGGGTTTATCCAGTTCCTCCGCCAAGCTCTCAAAAAGCTCATAGCGTTTGTTTTTGGTGGCATGAGGGTTAGGTATGCCTTCCCGGCAAATATAAAGCGGCTGGAATTTCCCTGGATCTGTAGGCTGCATAACAATGACCAATGACGTTACCTTTTTATCATTTATTGTAGTATGCAGGGACAAAAGCCTTGCAACCCGATGTTTCTGATTGCGTCCTACTTCCAGTAACTCATATATATCGGAATACCCTTGTCCAAGTTCAATAAAACGTTGAATCACTTAAACCTCTCCTAACTAACTTATTATTCATTACTTTATCATTATCCCTCATAAAAGAGAAGGACAACTTCAATGACGAATCATGATAAAGAAACTTTGATTTCATAAAAAAAAGCCCTGCAAAAATTTGCAGGGTCCTTCTATGTCTAACTAAGGACCAGAAGGCAAAGGGAGAGGAGAAACCGGAGGAAGAACTTATGGGGAAACGTAAGCCTTCTCCGCGGTTGGCAACAACACCTAAAAAGGAATGTTGTTATTCACATTATTGCCAAAAACCACTTTATTATTCAAAATGTAAAAGATTTATAAAAAGAATGGATATCTCTATCCCGATACGAAGTGATAAGTTGATTTCCTTTAGGGAATGCAGGAAATGGCTTTTATTATTGGCTAGCTTTTTCTAATATGTTAGGATAGGAAAGTAACAGAAATTTGTCATAAAATGTGGTGAGAATGATGAGGGTCGTTTCCGGAACTTGTAAAGGAAGACCACTTAAGGCTGTACCGGGTACAGGAACCCGGCCGACTACTGATAAAGTCAAGGAATCCATTTTCAATATGATTGGTCCCTATTTCGAAGGAGGGCTGGTCCTTGACTTGTTCGCCGGGAGCGGTGGACTGGGAATTGAAGCGTTAAGCAGAGGCATGGATAAAGCCATATTTGTAGACCGGGATTTTAAAGCAAATCAAACGGTTAAGGCCAATTTGGAACTATGTAAGTTTTCAGAGCGTGCAGAAGTTTATAAAAATGATTCAGAGCGTGCATTGAAAGCTTTGGTGAAAAGGGAAATGATTTTTGAATTAATTTTTCTTGATCCACCTTATAAGAAACAAAAGCTAGTTGAGATTCTTGAAGAAATACATAAATACCGATTGCTGAGCGATATGGGATACATTGTTTGTGAGCATGGTCATGATGTTACATTGCCAGAAAGAGTTGGTGACTTTACCGTTAAGAGAAAAGAGGTTTATGGTGTCATTGCCGTTACGATTTATCAATGGGGAAACGTACTCGAACAGGGGGAACTATGAATGTCCAAAATAGCGATTTGTCCAGGGAGTTTTGATCCAATAACATTTGGTCATCTTGATATCATTCAAAGGGGAGCTAATGTTTTTGATGAGGTATATGTGGTCATCGTGAACAATTCAGCCAAAAATTCACTGTTTACAGTGGAGGAGCGACTGGAATTGATTACTGAAGCGACTGCCCATATGCCAAATGTTAAAGTGGATTTCTATCAAGGATTGACGGTCGACTATGCTGAAAGCGTTTCCGCAAATGCCATTATCAGGGGATTGAGGGCGACCTCCGACTTTGAATATGAAATGCAGGGAACTTCAATGAACCGATTCCTTAACAGTAACATAGAGTCATTCTTTATCATGACGAAAAATCAATATTCTTTCTTGAGTTCAAGTATCGTAAAAGAGGTTGCGAAGTATGGCGGGGATATCTCTGAACTAGTGCCACCCGTTGTCCAGAAAGCTCTGGCCAACAAGTACGAGAAAGAATAGAAAAAAGAGCATTGCCAATGCGCAATGCTCTTTTTTTCGGTTTAAGAAAGGCCTTTGAATAGCCTTTTGGTATATATGATGATGTATAGGATTAAAAAGGCGAGGGTCAGAATAGGTCCGAAATCAAGCATATTCTGATAAAGGGAACTTGCATGTTCTCCTGATCCACTGACCGGGAAGGAGGGTATCGGGCTGCCACTGAACCTGTTGCCTTTATAGAATGGTTCCCAAAGCAGGACGGTAATTATGGATGCCAGAAGGCCATGTGCTATCCTAGCCAGAAAAAAGGGAGCAAAACGAATGTCTGTTGTGGCTATGATGCTGGCAACTTGCGCCTGGATGCTGAACCCGTTGAAAGCTAAGATGAAACTTGTCATAACAGTTTGCTGAAAGAGACTCGCATTTTCGACCGTACTGGTTAATTTTGAACCAAGAGTCATTTCAAACATGCCTGATATGAACGGTGGGCTTAAGGAATCCGGGAAATTAAAAATATGTAAAATCCCACTGACCCACGATGCGAGCAATCCGGTAATGTTCATATGAAATAAAAGCTTATTGACCACCGAAAAGAGAATGATGAACCCTCCGATCATCAATAAAGTTTGAATAGATGAGAGTACCGCATCTCCAAGCAAACTGCCAAAGGGTCTTGTTTCTTTTATTCTGGTTCGATGCATCTGGCCAAAGGCTTGTCTAATGGAGGGGAGCTTGGTCATTACTTTTGTATGGGATTGGTCTTCTTTCCAACGGTAAAAACGCATGATGATGCCTACACAAAAATTTCCTAGGTAGTGGGAAAGTGCAAGGATGATCCCTAAATGAGGATTGTGGAAAAACCCAACGGCAACTGCAACGAACAGGAACAATGGATTGGAAGAATTGGTGAAACAAACGAGTCTTTCAGCTTCAAGGCGTGTTAATTGTCCTTCCTGACGAAGCCTTACAGTGTATTTCGCCCCAGCCGGAAACCCTGATGCAAGTCCCATCGCCCAAACAAACCCGCCCACTCCCGGTACACGGAATAAGGGACGCATAAATGGCTCGAGCATAACGCCGATGAACCTGACAACCCCAAAACTGATTAATAACTCCGAGAAAATCAAGAAAGGTAGTAGCGAAGGGAAAACAATTTTCCACCACATATTCAGCCCGCTTTTGGAAGCTTCAAATGATTCTTGGGGGAAGATGATCAAGCCAACTGCCATCATCGTGACGGAGGTAGCTAACAGTACTGTTTTAGATTTTGATTTTAGCAAAATTCAGCCTCCTCTTGAAGGTTACTAAATAAGGGCAGTTCGTTTCGTATATAATAAAATGTGAACATCCTTTTCTCGAAAAAGTAAGGTGCATGAATAATGTGGATTGTACCGACATGTATAAATGAGGATAATCCGCACAATGGAAAATTCAATGTAGCCTTTCATTTACATGGCTGCATAGTTTTTTTCTGCCATGCTTGTTTCACTGTCAATATAAATAATATGCTTCTATAAATCCGTTTAAGACCATAACTTTGAATGAGTGTTATTTCAATATTTTGAACTAGTTATAGGCGGGGGGGATATCTTTGTCGAAACCAAAGGTCGGGCTTGCACTTGGGTCGGGAGGAGCTAGGGGGTTTGCACATATTGGCGTGATAAAGGTATTACAGCAAGAAGGCATTCCAATAGATATGATTGCTGGAAGCAGCATGGGAGCCATGGTTGCTGCCTTTTATGGAGCGGGTTCGGATATCGAGAGGCTGTATAAGTTGTCCCGTGCATTTAAGCGAAAGTATTATTTGGACTTCACCATACCTAAAATGGGCTTCATTTCAGGTAAACGGACAAAGGATTTAATCAGGGTATTTACATATGGTAAGAAATTTGAAGAACTCGATATTCCTGTGGCAGTGGTCGCCACTGATATAAAAACGGGGGAAAAAGTCATATTTCAGGAAGGTCCCATCGCTCCAGCTGTTAGGGCAAGCATTTCCATTCCCGGCATTTTCATTCCCGAAAAAATTGGAAATCGACTGCTTGTTGATGGAGGTGTTGTTGACAGGGTTCCTGTTTCAGTCGTGAAGGATATGGGAGCGGACATCATAATTGGAGTGGATGTAGCCCACGTGAAACAGGATATGGAGATAAACTCCATCTATGATGTAATCATGCAAAGCCTCGATATCCTGCAAATGGAGCTGGTTAAAAGCAGGGAGTTTGCTTCAGACGTGATGATACGCCCCAGGGTTGAGAAATACAGCTCGAAATCATTTACAAACGTACAGGAAATAATTAGTATTGGAGAAGAAGCTGCAAGAGGAAAGATAGATCAAATTAAGCAAAGCATTGTTACTTGGAAGGAGTCCTTTGAAGATGAGCCGTAAAATGTATGTACGCACTTTCCTGGTGGTGGCTATACTTCTCATAGCATCAGCCCTTTATTCCCTACCTTTTTATGTATCAAAACCAGGAATGGCTAAAGAATTAGAGCCAATCATAGAGGTTTCCGGAGGAGATGAAGCGAAAGGCAGCTTTATGTTAACCACTGTAAGGATGGGCCGGGCGAATATATATTCCTATATGCTGGCAAAGTGGAGCAAATATCAGGAGCTTTATCCAGAGACCTCCATTCGAAGTGAAGACGAAACAGATGAAGAATATAATGTCAGGCAGCTGCACTTAATGGATGGTTCTAAAAATAACGCCATTCAGATAGCATATGAAAAAGCAGGGAAAGAAGTCGATTTCGAGTACCTGGGTGTATTTGTTTTGGACGTGCTTAAAGGAATGCCGGCGGCTAAAGAACTGAAAGCCGGCGATCAAATCATTCAGGTCGATGATGTTAAATTCAATTCTGCACAGGAATTCATGGACTACATTAACGGAAAAAAAGCTGGAGATGAAGTTAAAATAGTGTATAAGCGGGAGGAAACGGAGAAAACGGCCTTTCTTTCATTGCAGCCTTTTAAAGATGACCCTAATAGAGTTGGAATAGGCATTTCGCTTGATGATAACCGAAAAGTGACCACGAAACCGTCTATAGCCATAGATTCAGAACAAATAGGCGGTCCGTCTGCTGGTTTAATGTTTTCTTTGGAAATTTATAATCAATTAACAAAGGGCGATCTTACAAGTGGATATGATATAGCGGGGACAGGAACGATGTCGGATGATGGGACAGTCGGTCCAATCGGCGGGATTCAACAGAAAATAGTGGCAGCCGATAAATCTGGAGCCGAAATATTCTTTGCCCCAAATGAAAACGGGGCAGCAGGTTCGAATTATGAAGATGCACTCATTGCAGCAAAGGACATAGACACCGACATGAAGATCGTGCCGGTTGACAACTTTGAGGATGCAATAGCCTATTTAACGAAGCTAAAAGGAAAAGAAAAATGAAAAAAGGCGCAGGCAGTCATCTACTGTTTGCGCTTTTTTTGATGATTAGATTTTTACTCTTAAGGATGGACGGGCCAGGCTTAAACCATACTTCATTTGAAAATGATGGGGGATTCATATTCCCTTTTCATCAAGGCAGCTTGATGCGGTTCGGACAAGCCCAGTGCATACACCTGTGCCGCTCGCAAATCCGTATCGATCTCCTGCTTCTGATAGGACGAAAGTTTAGAAATGAGCGGGAGCGGTAAGCCTTTTTTTACAGTGCGCAGATATTCTTGTCCCCGGCCATTCATGCCAAGAAGTCTGATATAGGCTGGTTGGTCATTGTGAATCATCTGTTCCTTTAATGTATGGGTCAATATATGGACACACATCCGCTGTAGTCGTGTCCATGTGTAGCGTTTTGTCTTCAGAGTGGCCATGAATTCAGAAAAGCCCGAAGATTGTTTGGCCATTTCTTTTATTCGGTGTTCTATGCCTTCCTCAATTTCGTAAATCCCTGCCAATTCGGTTAAAGTAGAAGACAGGATTCTGTATTTTAACATGGGCCAATACATTTCCCAGTCATGTAAGGCATGGTAGTGCAATAAATATTGCTCTAGACCACTCATTGTCGGTTGAGGAATATAACTGGATACAGGATCCAATTTCTGGTGTTCATGGATGGCTTTGCGTATCCCCGTTGCGCTGGCAATAGGGTCTTGGGACAACTTTGTTTCATGGTATCCGGCAGCGACCCTTTGAATTGTATAAGGGCGAATGGAGTAGCCGTTTGAAATGGCAGCACTTACATATTCCTTTCCAAGAATATTATTTGGCTTCGTCAAATCCAATGCCGCATCACCATTGATGATCGATCGATAAGCCTGGGCAGCACTGGCCGGATAACTATTACCGGCATCCATAGCAGATTTAATGGCAGCATCGAATGCAGCGGAATTATCCGAAAGGATTCTGTGGGCGATGATGAATGGTTCAATTCTGCCATCTTCGCTTCCGAAGCAAAAGGAGTCACAGCCAAGGGATTCCAAAAGAGAGATAGATCCTTTTGCAAATATCTCCGCCTTCTGTGTCGCGAAAGCATAGGGAAGTTCGATGACAAGATCTATGCCGCCATTCAAGGCCATTTCGGCACGTGTCCACTTGCTGACGATAGCAGGCTCGCCACGCTGTAAAAAGGGCCCGCTCATAACTGCCACCACAACATCTGCCCCTGTTTTTTCTCTACTTTCTCTTGCATGTAAAACATGTCCATTGTGAAAAGGGTTATATTCGACAACTAAACCGCAAGCTTTCATTCGTTCACCTCAGAGAAAAACTTTGTATTTTTTAAACTTAGTGCTAAAATAGTATTTCAAGTAAAATTACTATAAGTAATCGTCTTGATTTTTTGTTTGAAATGATTCTTAAACTTGGACAATCAGTTAGGATGACTACATTATAGTGTAAAGAAAAAATATTGACAAACTTATAATTGAAAGCTATAATTATTTTTGTTGCCTTGAGGTGATTTCATTTGAAATGGACGATTAGTCAACTTCAAAAAATTCGGGACAAAGATTTACGGTTTGATGAACTGGTGGATGTCTTAGACATTAGAGAAAGAGACCCGCAAATTCGCGATGTCTCTCCGATTAGAGTAGCAGGAAGAGCTGATATCAGCTCGACCGAGATTACTTTTCACTTGCATCTTTCAGGTGAATTAACATTACCTTGCTCCCGTACACTGGTAGACGTTAAATATCCGATTGATATTGATACAAAGGAAACCTTTCTTTTAAAGGCAGATGGCACTGATTTCTACGGAGATGATGTCACTGTTGTGGAAGGTGACGTTGTAGACCTAATACCGGTAATTAAAGAAAATTTATTGCTAGAAATTCCGATGCAGGTTTTTTGTGAGGATGTCGATTCGAACGAAGCTGCTCCTCAATCTGGGAAAGACTGGGCTGTTATTTCTGAAGAAGAAAATGAGCATAAGGTTGATCCGAGATTTGCAAAGCTTGCCGACTTTTTTGACAACAATAAAGAATCTTGATTGGAACGAAAAATCGTTAATCCGATTTTTCCAGCTTTTTTATATTTTTTAAGGAGGTGGGAATAATGGCTGTACCTTTTAGAAGAACGTCGAAAACTGTAAAAAGAAAACGTCGTACGCACTTCAAGCTTCAAGTACCTGGTATGGTAGAATGCCCGAGCTGTGGTGGAATGACTCTTTCACATCACGTTTGTAAAGAATGTGGAACATATAAAGGAAAAGAAGTTGTCGCAAAATAATTTCTTGACCTACTTGAGAGCTTTGCTTTCTTGATGCAACACGCTAATCAAAGCGCAGAGATTTTTCTCTGTGCTTTTTTTACAAATATATTTGGCAGAATATTTTGAATTCATAGATGTTTGATGATAATTTTGGAGAAGGTGTTTACGTGAATCAGGTGATTAAGGTTGAAAAGGATAAACGCGGTTTCATGAAGGTACTATTTAATAGACCGGAGAAAAGGAATGCCGTGAATTATCAATTTATGAACGAACTTGAGTCGATATTGTCAGAAGCGGCACACGATGACGAAATTAAGTTGCTGGTCCTTACAGGGGTGGGCTCTGAGGCTTTCTGTTCAGGTGGGGATCTAAGTGAATTCCAAGATTTGCATACAGAAGCAGAAGCCTTTACTATGTTATCGAAAATGGGTGAAATTCTTTATAAACTAGCAGTATTTCCAAAACCAACATTAGCGCTCATCAATGGAAGTGCTGTCGGCGGGGGATGCGAAATAGCGACAGCATGTGATTTTAGATTGGCAAAGAGCGGAGTCAAGCTCGGGTTTGTACAGGGAACTCTAGGAATCACGACAGGATGGGGTGGAGCTTCACTTTTACTTGAAAAAATACCAGAGCAAAAAGCGCTAAAGCTATTATTGGATGCAAAAGTACATAAAGCTGAGGAAGCGAAGGAATTTGGTTTTGTAGATGAGATAGTCGGAGAAGGTATGGATGGATGGGAAAGTTTCGCAGAAGATTTTCTTCGCCATGAGACTGGGGTATTGATGGCTTATAAAAGATTGTTGGTCCATAAATGGCAAGGCAGCGGACTTAAAGGAAGAATGGATGCGGAAATTCGGGAATGTTCTAAACTGTGGGCGAGTGATGAGCACCATGCTGCAGTCGATCGTTTTTTAAATAAGAAAAAATAAATATTACACGCTCTATATATCTTCTATCTTTCCTAGCATGTGCATATTATGAATTAAAACTTGCTGGGAGGTAGAGAGATGTCGATTGCGAGACAAGATGCATGGACTCACGATGAGGATCTTTTGTTGGCTGAAGTGGTGCTAAGGCATATACGAGAAGGAAGTACACAATTAAAGGCGTTTGAAGAAGTGGGGAAACAGTTATCGAGGACATCGGCTGCATGTGGATTCCGTTGGAATTCATTTGTAAGGAAGCAATATAAGTCAGGGATAGAGCTGGCGAAGAAACAAAGGAAAGAACAGGTAGTCATTGATCCTGATGTGGAAAGGGATTCCAGTGCAGTGGTGGAAAATAACACTATTGAACAAAAGACGCCACAGCAGGAAGAAAATGAATCTATTACCCTCCAGGAAGTTATATTATATTTAACCAAAATGGATGAATTCTTTCAGCTAGATAATAAGGAAAAAGAACGGATTTCTGAGCGGTCCCTATTCCTTGAACGGGAAAATGTCCGATTAAAGGAAGAAAATGCCCTGCTTAAAGAAAACCTGAAAGCGGTAGAGGAAGATTATCGTGCCTTGATGCAGATAATGGAGCGTGCAAGAAAGCTAAGTGTACAAGAGGACGAAAAGATGAATCCTAAGGTGAGTTTCCAAATGGATAAAAACGGCAATTTAGAGAGGGTCAATAAATAAAAAATGCGGGTGGGAAAATCCGCCCGCATTTTCTTCATTTCCTTATTCTTGTGTATCCATTTCTTTATTTTCTTGTTCTGTAAATGGGCTCCAAATCAGCGGGTTTTCTCCAAGGTCCCTGTCCATATCGTAGGAAACTGCAGAAAATTCCATCTTTTTCCAAAAGTCCTGTGAATGAACTCGTGGGTTGGTTTTGATAGGCATGTTCAGGCTTTTGGCGAATTCGACTAAAGCTCTTCCATAACCTTTTTTCTGATAGTTAGGCAGGACTTCAAGTTTCCAAAGAACAAGGAAGTCCCTTGAATTGTCAAAATACTGGTCAAATTTAGCACTTCTTTTATACAGGCTCATCCGGGCTACAAGTTTGTCGCCATAAAAGATTCCGTAAAAAGGTGATTGGCTGTCATTTTCAATGATGTTACCCTCTAAATCATCTAGCATTGACAGTTCCTGTATCCCGTATTCTTTGAATTTTTTGAATTCCTCAAGCGTTTTAAAATTTACAAGTAATCGTTCCACCTTGTATTCCATAAAAAAGCTCCCCCTTAATTCTGATAAACCTCTTCCGATAATACCCATTGAAAGTCATCCCACTGATCTTTACCCTGTGGAATTCCAGCTTAGGCTAAATCTAGAATGTCATCGACCGATTTATCCTTGCTGACTAAATGCTTACAGCCTTTTATCCCCCGCCCTATTCCCTTCGATTTCTCGTCGGTTGAGATTGGAGGTATCTTTTGTTCCTATAAAGTCTAAAGAATGGCTAAGCTTTTCGTATCTAATATACCATTAAATTACCGCTTTAAGAAGAAAATATATCTTCATTGGCGCATTAATGGGATTTTATTGCGAGCGTGTTGATGGGCAGGCTAGATCATTCAATCTGATTAGCGGCGTTTTCTATAGTTATTGATGTGAAAATTGATGCAAGATAAAAAAGATAATGTGATAAAATAGTAAATATATTTAAAAAGTAAGGAAGGGTAATATGAGAATTGGAATCATTGGTGGAGGGGCTATCGGGCTTCTGTTTGCGTCTCATTTGAGTGAAAAACATAGAG
Organism: Peribacillus sp. NJ11; assembly: GCF_030348405.1. Taxonomy (NCBI): domain Bacteria; kingdom Bacillati; phylum Bacillota; class Bacilli; order Caryophanales; family Bacillaceae; genus Peribacillus; species Peribacillus sp. NJ11. Next base: position 5,050,440 of record NZ_JAUCFO010000001.1, on the reverse strand, counting down.
TGACTCTCTATACCCATACTGAGGATCAGGCCTCGATCATCAATCGTGATGGTATCCGTCTTATTGAGGATGGTGAAAGCCGGCTGCTGACAGGCATCATTTCGAAGGGCTTGGATGAGGGGATATCCGGTGAGGATCTTCTTATAGTGGCTGTCAAGCAATATCACCTGCCGCAAATACTGCCTTGGATCAATGGTATTCAGGTTCCCTTGCTATTCTTGCAGAATGGCTTTGGGCATATTTCTTATTTAAAGAGGCTTCAATCCCCAGCCATCTATTTGGGGGTAGTAGAGCATGGGGCAATGAAACATGACGGGAACACCGTGGAGCATACAGGGCTCGGCATTACAAGGATCGCTTCCTTTAAAGGGGAACTTGAACAACTCTCCTTAGTGAATGGAAGGATCGATCATTTTCCCTTTAAAAAGAGTGAGGACTATCACTCGATGCTGATGGATAAGCTTGTCGTCAATGCGGTGATAAATCCATTAACAGCGATACTTGAAGTTGAAAATGGTGGTTTGATCACAAATGCTTTTTACTATCAATTGTTTCAAGACCTTTTTGAAGAAATTTCCGATATTTTGGAAGTGCGAAATAAAACAGAGTCATTTGAACATGTGAAATCCGTTTGTATGGCGACAGCGGAAAATCGATCATCGATGCTAAAAGATTTAGAAAATGGCCGTAGAACGGAAATTGATGCTATTTTGGGTCATGTCCTCTCGGAGGCAAAGAGTAAAGGGAAAAGTGATTGCCTGACGTCTTCTCTATATAGGATGGTCAAAGGAAAAGAGTCTCAGGGGGGATGAGGGTGTGCCGAACGTAGTTTCGAGCCTTGCCGCGATATTTATTACCCTGCCATTCGTAGGGTATATACTTTTTTTTATAAGTGCCAAACAATTCACTGGTAACCATAGGCGCTCCGTTCAATTTGCAATGGACATGAGTACGCTGCTGTTCGTAATATCCGTCCATTATTTGATCATTACAATTTGGGATAAGCAAATTCTTTGGGTGATCATGCTCATCATGCTCATCAACGCATGCGCGGTGGTCCTTGTCCATTACAAGGTGAAAGAAGAAATCATTTTCCATAAGGTATTAAAGGGTTTTTGGAGAGTGAATTTCGCCTTCTTTTTCGTTGCATACCTTCTATTATTTTCCATCGGTGTTATTACAAGTATTACTAAGATATTGACTACATAACATAGTACAACGCATCAATTTTCTGCTGCTGGGCAACTTCTTTTGTTTTCTTAAACGGGAATGTTATACTCTAAAAAGAATTGTAGTTGGCAGAGAAAGGGAGAACAGAAATGGAGATGAAAGATCTCGCGTTACCATCTTTAAACCGTTTTGCATCGGACTATTTACAAAACCGTCTTGAAACAGAGGATTATTTTCACTATGACTTGTCTAAGCCTGACATTTATCGCAATAGATATGATGAATTGATGAACCGCTCTTTTTTACGTGATGAATTGTCGGATTACATAAAACAATACATGTCTCGTTTTTCATGCAATGATGCCGTTAAGGGAAATATTGAAAGGTTGCGCAGGGATGATTCCGTGGTTGTGATTGGAGGACAGCAGGCTGGGTTATTATCCGGGCCGCTGTATACCATTCATAAAGTGATTTCGATTATTAAGCTTGCGGAAGAACAGGAAAAAGAACTGGGGCAGCCAGTCATTCCAGTTTTTTGGATAGCTGGAGAAGATCATGATTTGGCTGAAGTCAATCATGTTCATGTTATGAAAAACGGAAAACCCTACAAAAAAACCTATCCTTCCTATCAGCCGTATAAAACAATGGTTTCTGATGTGGAACTGGAAACGGAAAAGGCAGAGAAGTGGTTCGAAGAAATCATTGAAACATATGGTGAAACTGCCTTTACGAATAAACTCCTGTTTGATATGAAGGAAACCATTAGGCAATCGAAGACCTTCGTCGACTTCTTCGCCAGGTTGATACATGAGTGGTTCAAAGAATATGGCCTTTTACTAGTTGATGCTGGAGATCCGGAATTAAGGCAAATCGAGAAGGACTACTTTGAATCGATGGTTAATAAAAGTGAACGGATTGCTAAATTGGTTGAGGAACAACAATCATTCATGCATGCTAAAGGGTATGCAAAAATGATAGAAATGGATAAACAGGCAGCGAATTTATTTTATTATGATCCAGAAAAAAAAGATCGATGTTTACTCGAGCGTGTGGACGGCGGCTTCAGCGGGAAAAATGGTGAGGTATCATTTACCTGGCAGGAACTCCTGCAGATAGCCAAAAATCATCCAGAACGATTAAGCAACAATGTCATTACACGTCCGCTTATGCAAGAAATGCTTTTCCCTGTATTGGCTTTCGTTTCTGGGCCAGGGGAAATAGCCTATTGGGCAGAATTAAAACAGGCATTTGAGTTATTTTCCATGAAGATGCCACCAATCATTCCTAGGTTAAACATCACGCTTGTAGAGCGTAGTGTCCATACGGATCTTGAAGAAATGGGACTCAGTTTGGAAACTGTTCTGACAGAAGGAACCGCTAATGCTGTAAAAAGTTACCTCGATTCCGTGAAAGATGAGACGATTGACAGCCTGTTCGGGACGCTGAAATCACAGCTTGAAGAGAACCATGAAAAGCTTTTTGTCCACGCGGTCTCTTTAGATAGAGGACTTGAACCGATGTTGAACAAAAACATCGAATTCATCCAAAAGCAATTGGATTTCATGTATGGGAAAATCGGTGACCGAACAAAGGAACGTCATTCGGTGATATTGAAGAAATATGAACGGATAGCAAATTCGCTGTATCCCCTAGGATCACCCCAGGAGAGGATTTGGAATGTTTTTTATTACCTGAATCAATATGGGCCAGAGTTCATTCAGGATATCATGAAACTGGAATACCGGTTCAATAATCAGCATAAATTGATATTCATGTAGAAAAACCATCCGTTTGGGGAAAAGTGGTGGACCAAACATATTGAATAAGGGTTCCCACTTTCCTATCCTGACGGAGGGTTGAAAAGTGGAAAAAAGACAGGTGCTAAAGCCTGTCTTTTTTTCTGGTTACAGGCATTTGACAGGCAGTGCTTCGACAGTAATAGTGGGACTGCGTCGTAGTCTGAGTCCATTCGAGCGAAATGCAGATTTCTTTAAATAAATTGGCTAAATAAACTTAAGTAGAAAAGGAGGGAATTTTTACTTGGAAGGAGAAAGTAAAAACAAGTGGAGAAAGGTGGGGGATTGTGGTACATTGAGATTAGAATGTGGGGGTAATGGGTATGTTCATGGGAGAGTACCATCATAACATCGATATAAAGGGCCGTTTGATAGTCCCAGTGAAATTCAGGGACAATCTAGGGGAGCAATTTGTCCTTACCCGCGGACTCGATCAATGTTTATTTGGTTACCCTATGGAAGAGTGGAAGCTGCTTGAAGAAAAGCTGAAAGCCCTGCCTTTAACAAAAAAAGATGCCCGAGCCTTTACCCGTTTTTTCTTTTCTGCAGCTACAGAATGCGAAATTGATAAACAAGGGCGAATTAATATCCCCACGCCGCTTACTTCATATGGCCAATTGGAAAAAGAATGTGTAATTCTTGGTGTTACCAATCGTATTGAGATTTGGAGCAAATCCCTTTGGGAAAACTATTTTTCAGCTTCGGAGGATTCTTTCGCTGAGATAGCAGAAAATATGATTGGTTTTGATATTTAAGGCTGCCCTCAGAAATAGAGTCACTCAATAACCGATTGGAAGGATGTCTAGCATGTTTCAACATACAACAGTGTTATTAAAAGAGACGGTTGATGGATTGAACATCAAACCTGATGGAATTTATGTGGATTGTACTTTAGGAGGAGCCGGTCACAGCGAATACTTACTTTCACAGCTCTCTGACAAGGGCAGGCTTTATGCTTTTGATCAGGACGAAACGGCGATTCGGAATGCTAAGGAAAAATTGGAAAACTATGGCGATCGCATTGTTCTTGTTCCTAATAATTTTAAATACTTAAAAGAAGAGTTGAATGCCCGGGGAATAGAAAAAGTGGACGGGATTCTTTATGATTTAGGTGTATCATCCCCGCAATTGGACACACCGGAGCGCGGTTTCAGTTATAACCATGATGCCCCTTTAGATATGAGGATGGACCAAAGTGCTGCAATTTCTGCCTATGATGTCGTGAATAACTGGTCATTCCATGATTTGCTGAGAATTTTCTTTCAATATGGAGAAGAAAAGTTTTCGAAGCAAATCGCTAGGAAAATTGAAGCGGCACGTGAAATAAAACCGATTGAAACGACGTTTGAGCTTGTTGAGTTGATTAAGGATGGGATACCGGCCCCGGCAAGACGTAAAGGCGGACACCCTGCGAAAAGAGTATTCCAAGCAATAAGAATCGCTGTGAATGATGAACTTGGTGTCTTTGAAGATTCGTTAGAGCAAGCTATATCGCTATTGGATAAAGAAGGAAGAATATCTGTCATTACATTCCATTCGCTTGAAGATAGAATTTGTAAAACGGTATTTAAAAAAGCGAGTGCCCTTCCAGACCTTCCGCCTGGACTTCCAATTATCCCGGATGAATTCAAACCATCCATGAAAATAATAACGAGAAAACCGATATTACCTTCAGAAGAAGAATTGGAAGGGAATAATCGTTCCCGATCGGCTAAACTAAGAATCGCCGAAAAGCAATAATTACAGAAAAAAAATCAGTAAGGGGGAACATGAATGAGTTCCATAGCCAAAAAAATGCAAGAACAGCAATATGAAGACCAACAACAGCAACAAGCACATCAAACAGTGGTCATCCGTAAAGCGAAGATATCCATTGGTGAAGTTTTCTTACTATGTGCCCTTGCTATAATGGTTACCTTTATGGGAGTGAAGATAGTCTCTAATCAAGCGGCAATTTATGAAACGAATAAAGAAATCCAGCTAGTGGAAAGTTCAATTGAAGAACAGGGTAAAGTGAATGATGATTTGAAAGTGCAGGTTGCTGAACTTAGTACATACGAAAGAATTTGGAAAAAAGCTGCAGCGCTAGGGTTCAAGTTAAATGAGAATAATGTGAAGGGTGTGCAGTGATAATGCAGAAACAAAAAAATATGAAGCATGGGGCAGCCGGATTATTCTTCTTATTCGGCCTGCTCTTTTTTGTATTAGTCTGCCGCTTTTTGTATATTCAGGTAACAGGTACAGCAGGCGGGGAGGTACTGGCTTCGAAAATCGACAAGAAATATGAAAAGAAACAGGTCATAGAAGCAAAAAGGGGAAGCATACTCGACACAAAAGGTGATGTCATCGCCGAGGATACTTCCTCCTATATTTTAAGGGCTGTACTCAGTGAAAAGGAACCAGAGCATGTCAAAGATCCTGAGATGACCGCGAACAAGCTTGCAAAATATATCGACATGGATGAACAGGACATCTATGAAAGACTTACGAAAAAAAAGGCATACCAGGTAGAGTTTGGCAGTGCTGGCAAGGATTTGACTCAGGTCGTCAAGCAGAATATAGAAAAACTGGAACTGCCGGGAATTACATTTGGAAGAACCAATAAACGTTTTTATCCTAATGGGATTTTCGCATCCCATCTGATTGGTTATGTAGAAAAAGATGAAGTAACGGGAGAAATGGCCGGTAAGTTCGGCATTGAAAAGTACCTCGATAAAGAATTGCAGGAAACGGACGGGAAGCTTACATATGACAGTGACTCATGGGGACTGCTTTTACCGGATTCAAAGGAAAAGGTGGTTGCTCCGGATAATGGCAGTGATGTCATGCTTACCATCGATAAGAAAATACAAACGTTCCTGGAAGATTCGATGAGCAAAGTGCAAGCAAAATACGATCCCGAGCAAATCATAGCGATTGTGTCCAACCCCAAAACGGGGGAGATTGTCGCGATGGGGCAAAGGCCTACCTTCCATCCGACAACGAAAGTGGGGCTTACGGATACATGGCGTAACCTGGCTATTGAAGAAAGCTTCGAACCGGGATCAACCATGAAAACATTCACCCTTGCCGCGGCTGTTGAGGAAGGGGTCTTTAATCCAAACGAAAGTTTTGTCGCGGGAACCTATAAAGCCGGATCGGGCAAAATCGGTGATCATAGCGGAATCGAAAGAGGGAAGAGCATGACCTTTCTGGAAGGGGTTCAACGTTCTTCAAACGTCGCATTTGCCACTCTTGCAATGGATAAGATCGGAGCGGATACTTTTCGTGAGTATTTGACTAAGTTCGGTTTCGATAAAAAAACGGGAATTGACCTGCCGAACGAGATAACCGGTAAAATTCAATACAAGTATAAGCTTGAAAAAGTTACTACTTCCTTTGGACAAGGTTCGACCGTTACGCCGATTCAACAGATCCAAGCTGCATCCGCAATAGCCAATGACGGAAAAATGATGCGGCCGTACGTGATAAAAAGCATTTCCGATCAGGATACCGGGAAAGTTTTGAAAACGACAAAGCCGAAAGTGACAGGGGAACCGATTTCGGCAGAAACTGCAAAACAAGTCCGTGATTATTTGGAAACGGTGATTTCCGCGAAAAAAGGAACAGGGAAAAAATATGCCATTGATGGATATGAAGTAGCGGGGAAAACCGGTACTGCACAAATTGCGGGCCCGACAGGTAGATATTTAGAAGGAAAAAATAACTATGTATTCTCCTTTTTAGGTATGGCTCCAAAAGATGATCCGCAGTTGGTCATTTATGTGGCGGTCAAGCAGCCGAAGTTAGGTGTATCTTATGTTGGGGCTGATCCGTTATCAGAGATATTTAATCCTGTCATGCAAAATAGCCTGCAATATCTAAACATCAAACCTTCTGATGTTAAAAAACAAAAAGCAAATAAAATCGTTGACTATACGAACCAGACCGAGAGTTCGGCGGTCGCAGAACTGAAGGAACTTGGCTATGATGTAAGTACGATCGGGAGTGGACGTAAAGTGCTCGATCAATCCCCAAAAGCAGGGAGTATACTCTTACAGGGTGAAAAAATAATCCTGAGGACCGAAGGCGAAATGAAAGTTCCGGAGATGAAGGGATGGTCCTTGCGCGATGTCATGAAATTAGCTAAGGTTGCAAAACTGGATCTGAAAACTAAAGGAACTGGTTATGTGAGTAAACAGAGTCTCGGGGCCGGAAAAAAGGTGAAGGAAGGAGATACCTTCAATATTGAATTATCCCAGCCTGAAGGGGCTGCTGAAGATATACAGACAAATGAGAAAACAGAGTGAAAATAACGATGGGGGTCCATTTGGACACCCATCGTTATTTTTTTGAATGTTTCTTAGTCTAGCAACGAGTAGACAAGCATATATTGAAGCATGTATGAAATGGAGGTGCCTGTTTTTGCGTGTTTCGAATGTTACTGTCCGAAAACGGCTGGCAATCGCATTGGCAGTAGGTATCGTTGTTTTTTTTATCATTGATATCCGTTTGGGAATTGTGCAGTTTTATCTAGGGGATAAGTTGACGGGGCTGGCTAAAGATTCCTGGAGCAGGAATATTCCTTTTGAAGCCAAACGAGGAGAAATTCTGGATCGGAATGGTGTCGAGCTGGCAACGAATATATCCGCGCCAACAGTCTATGTCATCCCAAGACAGATTGAGAATCCTGGGGAGACGGCGGAACAGCTTGCTTCAATATTGGATATGACAAAGGAAAAGGCTTATCAATGGTTAACGAAACAGTCGATGAGCGTCAGAATTCCGGAAGGCAGAAAGATATCTCATGAAAAGGCGAAGGAAATTAAAGCATTAGGGATAAAGGGCGTTTATATCGCTGAAGATTCAAAGCGCCATTACCCCTTTGGTGAATATCTTTCGCATGTTCTTGGCTTTACGGGATCTGATAATCAAGGGCTGATGGGTATTGAATTGTCTTATGATAAGGAACTGAGTGGGGAAAGAGGATTTGTTAAATTTTATTCTGATGCGAAAGGGAAAAGGCTTGAAAATATGGCAGATGACTATAAGCCTCCTGTTGACGGTGATAACCTGAAGCTTACGATCGATAGCAAAATCCAGACAATCGTGGAGAGGGAGCTCGATAATGCGGAGGCCACATATAATCCCGATGGTATTATTGCCATTGCCATGGACCCGAATACAGGGGAAATATTGGCAATGTCGAGCAGGCCAACTTTTGATCCAGCCAATTTTCAAAATGTACCTTCAGAAGTGTATAATCGCAATTTACCAGTTTGGAGTATTTATGAACCAGGTTCAACCTTTAAGATCATCACGCTTGCTGCAGCGCTGGAGGAAGGGAAGGTCGACTTACAAAAGGAACATTTTTATGATTCAGGACATGTGGAAGTGTCAGGGTCTACACTGCATTGCTGGAAAAGGGGAGGACATGGGGACCAAACTTTTCTTGAAGTCGTCGAGAACTCATGTAACCCTGGTTTTGTAGAATTAGGGAACCGGCTTGGTAAAGACAAGCTGTTTAAATATATAAATGATTTCGGTTTTGGGCAAAAGACGGGGATTGATTTAACCGGAGAAGGAAAAGGAATCATGTTCAATATGGATCGAGTGGGTCCGGTTGAGCAGGCAACCACTGCGTTTGGACAAGGTGTTGCCGTAACGCCCATTCAGCAGGTGACAGCGGTGTCGGCGGCCGTGAATGGGGGGACTTTGTATACACCTTATATCGCAAAGGAACTGGTGAATCCAAAAAATGGGGAAGTGCTGATGCGAAAGACCCCACAGGCGAAGAAAAAGGTGATTTCAGAAGCAACCTCGAAGAAAGTCCGTGAAGCACTTGAATCCGTTGTTGCTCAAGGGAGCGGTAAAGGAGCATTCGTGGAGTCGTACCGAGTTGGTGGGAAGACGGGTACAGCCCAAAAAGCTGAAAATGGCCGATACCTTGAAAATAATTATATTCTCTCATTCATTGGTGTCGCTCCAGCGGATGATCCGCAAATCGTCGTCTATATAGCTGTGGATAATCCGAAAGGAACGGTACAATTCGGCGGGGTCGTTGCAGCACCGATCGTTGGGAATATCATGGAGGATTCACTTAGGGCCATGGACGTCAAGCCAAGAAAAAACCAGATTGAGAAGGAAACGGTCTGGACGGATCCCGTCATGGTCGAGGTACCTGACGTTGTTGGACTTAGTAAAAAAGAGTTGCAAACACAGCTCATCGATCTTAAGCTGGATATTGCCGGTAATGGGGATAAAGTCATAAATCAAGCACCGGATCCAGGTGTTAAAGTAAAACAAGGCTCTACAATAAGAATTTATCTTGGCGAAAATACAGAATAAGTATAATATAATAGATGAATAGTTAAAGCGGCTGAAGAATCATCAGCCGCTTTGTTTACGGAGTCGTGAAAACCCCGTATAATTGAAATTGGTTTCTCGACAAGCCAAGGCTAATCACATATAATGAATCCTCAAATTAAGTTGAGAGGGATGGAAAAATGAAGCTTCACAAATTACTATCTTATTTAAACTCCTTATTTACGTATGAAGGAGAAAATCCTGAAATCACCTCCATAGAAAATGATAACCGTAAAGTCATAGACGGAAGTTTATTTGTTTGTATAAAAGGTTATACAGTCGATGGTCATGATTTTGCCCAACTCGCTGTAGAACATGGAGCTGCAGCAGTCATTGCGGAAAGGCCGCTTGAACTCGATGTTCCTGTGATCGTTGTCAGGGATTCAAGCAGGGCGATGGCCGTGCTTGCCGATGCATTTTATGGACATCCGACTCAAAAGATGCGTTTGATTGGAATTACAGGAACGAATGGAAAAACGACGACCAGTCACTTATTGGAAAAGATTTTCGAGGATCGACATGAAAAAACAGGACTGATTGGCACGATGTATACAAAAATTGCCGATACGGTATATGAAACTAAGAACACGACGCCAGATAGCGTTACGCTCCAGAAGGCTTTTCATGAAATGGCCGAAGCGTCTGTCTCCACTGCCATTATGGAAGTTTCTTCGCATGCACTTGAACTTGGGCGCGTCCATGGCTGTGATTATGATATTGCCGTTTTTACGAATCTCACACAGGATCATTTGGACTTCCATAAATCCATGGACAGATACAGGCAGGCGAAATCCTTATTTTTCTCACAGCTCGGCAATGCTTACATAGAGAATCGTCCTAAATATGCTGTGCTTAATGCTGATGATGAGGCAACAGCTGATTTCATTAAAGCGACTGCTGCTACAGTCGTTACTTACGGCATCGACAAAGAAGCGGATATCAGGGCGAAGGATATAAAAATTGATGCAAAAGGAACATCGTTCACCTTGACAGCAGGTAAAGAAGAGCGTTACATTCAGCTGAAGCTAATTGGTAAATTCAGTGTTTACAATGTACTCTCAGCCATCTCTGCTGCTCTGTGCGCCGGTAACGATCTAGATGAGACCATTAAATCCATCGAGGAAATAAATGGTGTTGCAGGCCGTTTTGAACTCATTACAGCGAATCAGGCCTTCCCGGTCATAGTTGACTATGCCCATACACCGGACAGTTTAGAAAATGTTTTAAGAACTGTTGGTGAGTTTGCTCAAAAGAAAATCTTTGTGATAGTGGGCTGCGGTGGGGACCGAGACAAGACAAAACGTCCTATCATGGCCGAAATTGCATGCAGCTTGGCGACTGACGCGATTTTCACCTCGGATAATCCACGCAGTGAAGATGCTGCCCAGATCCTGCGGGATATGGAAACTGGCGTAGCAGGCAAAGAATATACGGTAATTGAAGACCGTAGGCAGGCGATTGCTTATGCTGTTTCCAAGGCGGAAGAGGGCGACGTTATATTAATAGCTGGAAAAGGTCATGAAACATATCAATTGGTCGGTGACGAAGTACTTCACTTCGATGACCGTGAAGAAGCAAAAAAGGCGATTCAAAGTCGTTTGGGTTCAGTTTGAACAATCGGTGAATGAATTTGCCCTGCTGCAAATAAGAAAAGACAACAAGCAGAATTTTATATTTGAATTGTGTTAGGAATGAGGGAGTAAGGAATGTTGGAACAAGTAATTTTTTATACGATTTTGGTGGCGTTTTTAGTAACCGTTCTTCTTTCGCCGATTTTCATCCCGTTTTTAAGAAGATTGAAATTCGGGCAAAGTATCAGGGAAGAAGGCCCACAATCGCATCTGAAGAAAACGGGAACACCCACCATGGGCGGTTTGGTCATATTATTATCTGTTACCATCGCTACATTGGTCATGACTTTGAAATTTTCGGTACCTTCGACCGAAACGTATTTATTATTATTCGTTACTTTAGGATTTGGTTTATTAGGTTTCTTGGACGATTTCATCAAAGTGGTCATGAAGCGAAACCTGGGACTGACTTCTAAGCAAAAACTGATTGGGCAAATTGTGATTTCGGTGATTTTTTACTTCGTCTTTAAACAGACAGACCGTTTTAATCCTGAATTGACGATTCCAGGCACTGACTTTGCCTTTGATTTTGGCTGGTTTTATCTCTTTATCGTTATTTTCTGGCTGGTAGGTTTTTCGAATGCCGTCAATTTGACGGATGGGCTTGATGGACTTGTCTCAGGGACATCAGCCATTGCTTTTGGTGCTTTTGCCATATTGGCCTGGAGTCAGTCACAATACGATGTCGCTATTTTTTCGGTGGCGGTTGTCGGTGCGGTGCTCGGATTTTTGGTATTCAATGCACATCCTGCAAAGGTATTCATGGGAGATACGGGTTCCTTGGCCCTTGGAGGAGCGATCGCTACCATCGCCCTGTTAACGAAGCTTGAAATCCTCCTGGTAATCATTGGCGGAGTCTTCGTCATTGAGACGCTCTCAGTCATCCTACAGGTAGGATCTTTTAAAACGACTGGAAAACGTATTTTTAAAATGAGTCCGCTTCACCACCATTATGAGCTTTCCGGCTGGTCGGAATGGCGCGTCGTCGTGACTTTCTGGACAGTGGGGCTGCTGTGTGCGGTACTCGGAATCTATTTAGAGGTGTGGATATAATTGAAAGAGACTGCAAAGTATTCAGAGAAAAAGATATTGGTATTGGGATTGGCAAAAAGCGGAGTGACGGCAGCTTCGCTTCTACATAAATTAGGAGCTTTCGTAACGGTGAATGACATGAAGCCATTATCGGAAAATCCTGAGGCTCAAGGACTTCTTGAACAAGGAATTAAAGTCATCTGCGGTAGTCATCCGATCGAGCTTCTTGATGAGGGTTTCGAGTTAATCGTGAAAAACCCGGGAATCCCTTATCGGAACCCTATCGTAAAAGGGGCATTGGAAAAAGGGATTCCGGTTATTACGGAAGTTGAATTGGCCTATCAGATCAGTGAGGCCCCTTTCATAGGCATCACTGGTACAAATGGGAAAACGACTACGACAACATTAATATTCGAAATGTTGAAGACCGGTGAAAAGTCCCCACTTATTGCTGGGAATATTGGGACAGTGGCTTCGGGTGTTGCTGAAAAGGCAAAATCAGATGACTCGATCGTCATTGAATTATCATCGTTTCAGTTAATGGGAATAGAGGAATTTCGTCCTGAAATCTCAGTCTTGACAAATTTGTATGATGCGCATTTGGATTATCATAGTTCCAAACAGGAATATGCCGAAGCAAAAGCTGCGATTGCGAAAAATCAAATAGGCTCAGATTTCATGATTTATAATGCAGATCAAGATCCCGTTGTATCCATGGCGAAAAAGACCAAGGCTGAACTTGTACCTTTTTCAACTGAAGTGAAACATGAGAATGGAGCCTATGTGGAAGAAGGTGCCGCATACTTCAGAGGAGAAAAAATCATTGATGTTTCAGAGATAGCGCTTCCTGGAAAACATAATTTGGAAAATGTGCTCGCGGCCATATCAGCGGCGAAACTGAAGGGTGTTGCCAACGAAGCCATTCAGACTGTACTGAAAACATTTTATGGTGTGGAGCACCGTTTGCAGTTTGTTGCAACGATCGAAAACCGTAAATTTTATAATGATTCGAAAGCGACGAACATTCTTGCAGCGTCCAAAGCGTTAACATCCTTTACGGAACCTGTCATCTTATTGGCAGGCGGGTTGGATCGCGGGAATGAATTCGATGAGTTGAAACCGGCTATGAAAAATGTCAAAGCCTTGATAACTTTTGGCGAAACCGCAGAAAAAATTGAGCGGGTAGCAAAAGAAATAGGAATAGCGAATATAAAACGTGTCGATAATGTAGAAAAGGCCGTACCGGCTGCATTTGAATTATCAAATGAAGGCGACTGCATTCTTCTCTCCCCGGCTTGTGCAAGCTGGGATCAATATAAAACTTTTGAGCAAAGAGGAGACATGTTTATGGAGGCCGTGCATAAACTTAAGTAAGAGCTTTCGCAGAGAGAAGTGAACTTGCTTCTACGTTGACACCTTGGAAAAAAGCGATAATGAGCCGTTATCGCTTTTTTTTTGACTAAAGTGCTGACAAGCAATCAGCAATGATGTTTTTATTCGTACAGGCTCGAAAAACTTCCTAGAGGTGGATGTCCGTGCCATTAAAAAAATCGAATCCTGATCTCATTCTCATTATCGTCACCTTAAGTCTTTTGACCGTTGGATTAATCATGGTTTACAGCGCAAGTGCCATTTGGGCAACATATAAATTTGATGATTCCTTTTATTTTGCTAAAAGACAGTTGCTGTTTGCCTGCGTTGGTGTCATAGCCATGTTTTTCATCATGAATGTGGATTACTGGACGTGGCGGACTTGGGCCAAGATTTTGATCATCATTTGTTTCATTATGTTACTGGCTGTGCTGGTGCCGGGTATAGGGATGGCGAGAAATGGTTCGAGGAGCTGGATTGGTGTAGGTGCCTTTTCGGTCCAACCTTCTGAGTTCATGAAGCTAGCGATGATCGCTTTTTTAGCTAAGTTTTTATCCGAACGGCAAAAGCTGATCACCTCCTTTAAAAAAGGGATGCTTCCATCCTTGGGTTTAGTGTTTTTGGCATTTGGATTGATCATGTTACAGCCCGACCTTGGAACGGGAACGGTAATGGTAGGAACCTGCATCGTCATGATCTTTATTTCCGGGGCAAGAATCAGCCATTTTGTTGGCTTGGGTCTTATCGGGGTGGCTGGTTTTATCGGTCTGATTTTGTCAGCGCCTTACCGGATAAAAAGGATCACATCTTTTCTGGATCCTTGGGAGGATCCTTTGGGCAGTGGATTTCAGATGATTCAATCGTTCTATGCCATTGGGCCCGGGGGATTATTCGGGCTGGGACTCGGGCAAAGCCGCCAAAAGTTTTTCTATTTACCAGAACCTCAGACTGATTTCATTTTTGCCATACTGTCCGAGGAACTTGGCTTCATCGGAGGCTCTCTGGTCATTTTGTTATTTGCGCTTATGCTTTGGCGGGGCATACGGATCGCACTTGGTGCCCCTGATTTATATGGGAGCCTTGTAGCGGTGGGAATCATTGCAATGGTCGCCATTCAAGTGATGATCAATATAGGGGTGGTAACGGGATTGATGCCGGTTACGGGTATCACCTTGCCCCTCTTGAGTTATGGCGGTTCATCTCTGACACTCATGTTGATGGCAATCGGAGTGCTCCTGAATATAAGTCGTTATTCAAGATTCTGACATCAGGAAAATATATGATATGAGAAAAGGGAAGTCCTGTTAAATGCAGGGCTCCTTTTTTTTTACGTTGAAAGCCCTTGCAGGAAAAAGATTTTGGAGGGGACCTTGCCGGAATTTAGAAATAATTGAAATGCCGCTTAAATATTACCATGTATGAATGTTGGGGAATCCACAATAAATATTGGCAATACGGCTTTGTTTAGACTATAGTATAAGAGGGTTAGGCCGTACTGGGGCTTGCTGCTGTTCATTTTCTGCTTAAAAGGTGTTATTAATCTTCTAAAATAAGTGACCTCATGGAAGAGGAATTGAAAATCGTAACTTGGAATTTTTGGAACAACAAGGAGGTTTATCATGGATAAAGTGATAAAGCAATTAACTGAAATGAAAATCGGCAAAGTTCTAGAACAGGAACCGCTTGCGAATCATACAACTATGAAAATTGGGGGGCCGGCTGATTTATTCATCGTGCCATCTTCCATTGAAAATATAGAAAAAACGATGCAGGTCATTAAAGAACATGGGATACCATGGAGGGCGATTGGCAGGGGCTCGAACCTACTTGTAAGTGATGGCGGAATTGAAGGTGCCGTGCTTAAATTGGGTAAAGGACTTGATCATCTCGAGATAAATGGCGCCGAGATTAAAGCAGGGGCTGGGGTATCACTTGTCAGCCTGTCCGTACAAATCAGTAAAAAAGGGTATGCAGGATTGGAATTTGCCAGTGGAATCCCCGGTTCGGTCGGCGGAGCTGTCTATATGAACGCTGGTGCGCACGGTTCCGATATGAGTGAAATTCTCAAGGCGGCACATGTCCTTTTTGAAGATGGAACCCTAGCTTGGCTTTCCAAGGAAGAAATGGATTTTTCTTATCGTACTTCCCTACTTCAGAAGAAAAGACCTGGAATCGTACTTGAAGCAATTTTTCAATTGACTGAGGGTGATAAAACCGAAATCGTTGAAAGAATGCAGAATAACAAAAATTACCGTAAAGAAACGCAGCCGTATAATCTTCCATGTGCCGGGAGCATATTTAGGAATCCTCTTCCGCATCATGCAGGTAAACTGGTGGAGAATGCAGGCCTGAAGGGACACTCGATTGGCGGAGCTCAGATTTCACCGATGCATGGGAACTTTATCGTTAACACAGGTAATGGAAGTGCAGCGGATGTTCAAGCCTTGATACAGCATGTGAAGGATACTGTGTATGATATGTTTGAAATTGAAATGGAAACAGAAGTGGAAATTATCGGCCGGAAATAATAATGGAGTTATTTTTTATATCCAAATTTTGTGATATAATGTGTTACCTTTAAAGTTTATTTATAACCAAATTTTGAGTTTGATTGATTTCTTACTGTGCCAAAAACCATCCATTTTTTCAGGAAGAGGTGAAAGGGATGGAAAAGGGGAAAATCGTTTCCATTGAGGACCGCATCCCGAAATTAAAACAATTAAGAAAAAGTAAAGCAAACAGGCGACTTGTTCTTTTGCTTTCCCTTTTCTTCATACTGGTTGCTTGTGTGCTATATTTTTTATCCCCTTTGAGCTATGTGAAATCCGTGCAGGTGGAGGGTAATCGTTATATTACTTCCAAGCAAATCATTAAATTGAGTAAGGTGAATAAGGATCGAAGCATCTGGAAGGTTGATACAGGGGTAGCCGCGGCTAATATCAAAAAGAATCAGGAAATAAAAAGCGTTAAGGTAACACCTGTATTTCCTAATGCCATTAAAATTACGGTTTCGGAGCATAACAGGATGGCATACCTGTCCAATAATGGGAAGTATGCCCCTATTTTGGAAAATGGAACCGTTTTGGAAGAGCTAGCAACAGGAGAAATTCCAGTATTTGCCCCGGTTTTAATTGGTTTCAAAGAGGGTAAAGCATTAAAGTTGCTTTTAGAAGAATTGGACAAGCTTCCTGTCGAGATTCAGAATGCCATTTCCGAAATTCATTATGCTCCAACCAAAACAGATGCCTATCATATCGTCATGTTTATGAACGATGGGTTTGAGGTAAGTGCGACAAGCCGGACTTTATACGAGAAAATGATTCACTATCCATCGATTGTCAGCCAGTTGGATCCTGATGTAAAGGGAGTCATTGATCTGGAAGTGGGTTCTTATTTTAAAGCATATGAAGACGCTGAACAAAAGGAAGACACTAATGAGGAAAATTAATGGCAAACGGGTGGTTTTGCCCCTAGTTTGCGTAGTTCTCGGATTTATGATTGCCTTCTCTTACAATCTGACCAAAGATGGTAAAGGAGTAGGGAAGGACAAAGCCTGGAATCAGGAATATGAACTCAGGCAACAACTGATCGAACAAGAGAAACAGAACCGGGACCTTCAGAAGGAACTCCTTCAAAAGCAAGAAAATGTATCCAAAATAGAAAAGGACCTAGCACAGGAAAAGCAGCTTTTTTTCAATTTGGCAAAGGATACGGAGAAATACCGAATGTTTCTCGGAAAAGTGAAAGTGAAAGGCACAGGCCTTCAGGTGACTCTTGAAGATGGTACAGATATGGACTCAAAAGCCAATGTCAATAACTACCTGGTCCACGAACAGCATGTCTTCAAGGTCGTCAATGAACTATACATATCAGGTGCAGAGGCTGTTGCGATTAACGGTCAAAGGTTAAATCATAATTCCTACATAATCTGTAATGGGCCAGTGATCACAATCGATGGCCATCAGCATCCTGCTCCATTTACCATTTCTGCGATTGGGGACCCTGATGTCCTGGGTGCTTCCCTGGACTTACCCGGTGGCATTAAGGAACAGCTGGTTAATGAGAATATTATCTTTACAGTGGAAAAACAAAAGAATATCATTTTTGATCCAATTATTGGAGGGTGATTAGATCGCCGGATTCGATGAAAGATTGGTGAGAAACTGGAAATGAAAAAAAAGCTTTCTTTTAGTTTGGTTACGTTGATTGCTGGCTTCATGCTCGCAATTCAATTCAATTTGGTGAATCAGCCTGTCATTTCCGATACAAGGGATATGTGGGAGCTGAAAAATGATTTATTGAAAGAACAGCAGACCCAGGTGGAATTAATTGAGGATATCAGTAAGCTTGAGGGGAAAATCGCCTCCTATGAAACAAAGAAAAATGAGAGTAAAGAAGAAGTATTGCGTGACACCCTGACCGAATTAAAGTCTGACGCAGGGTTGACAGAAATAAAAGGTAATGGGGTAATCGTGTCTATTCAGCCTATCAAAGAAGATATTCTACTTGGTGAGAGAATCGAGTATATTTCACCAGTGCTGATAATTCGGCTCATTAATGAAATGTATAGGTTTGGAGCTGACGAAATTTCCATTTCAGGGCAAAGGTATATATCGACATCGGTTATTCGTGATATTAATGGACAGCCGAAAATGGACGGATATCCCCTAGTCAATTACCCTGTCGAAATGCAGGCAATAACCGTTAATCCAAAGAAACTTAAGCAGCGAATTGAAGGTTCTGAACTTATGGATGATTTCTTTATAGATAATTTTGAAGTGCAGATTAAGGTGCCGACTGGTGAATTAACATTGCCGGCATACCAAAATGCTATTAATGTGGAACACATGGAACCCATTATGGATGGGGGGGGATCGTGATGTGGTTGCCAGTTTTTGGACTCTTAATTGGGATCACCCTTGGTTTTTTGGTGGATTTTGATATTCCCCAAGAATATTCAAATTATCTCTCCATTGCCGTGCTTGCTGCTTTTGATACCTTGTTTGGAGGCATACGGGCGCATCTGCAAAATCTTTATGATGAAGTAGTATTTGTAACAGGATTCTTCTTTAATATTGTTTTGGCCGCAGGTTTGGCTTTTCTAGGTGTACATCTTGGTGTAGACTTATACTTAGCCGCAATCTTCGTGTTCGGCGTAAGGCTCTTTCAAAATATCGCCCTGATTAGAAGGATCCTAATTGAAAAATGGTCCATTTCCCGGAAAAAGCAGAAAAAAAATCTATAATTTTAAAGGGAATTAAGTTATAAATGACGAATAGTTTATGGCAGTATCTAGTTTAGTAATATATCAGTTAAGTTGAGAAGCGAACAATTAGCATCTTAAAGTGAGGAATCTACGAGTTCTGTTTGGGAAATACAAATGAACTGCTTAGTATGACATTCGCGAGTTGTTGTAATCAGTTCTGTTATTCTATAATGAATAAGTCTTTCGATATAAAAATGTTATTCTACTAATACATGTATAAAACTGAAGGAGGTGCCATGGAATGAACAGCAATGAAATATACGTAAGTCTTGACATCGGTACATCCAGTGTAAAAGTTATCATTGGGGAAATGGTCAATGACACATTAAATATAATCGGCGTGGGAAATGTTAAATCAGAGGGGCTCAAAAAGGGTTCGATCGTCGGTATAGATGAAACCGTCCAATCCATTCAAAAGGCTGTAGAGCAAGCAGAACGGATGATAGGGATGGAGATAAAAAAGGTAATCGTCGGTATAAGTGGAAATCACGTGACGCTTCAGCCCTGTCATGGGGTAGTAGCGGTATCCAGTGAAAATAAAGAGATTACTGAGCATGACGTTTTCCGTGTTAGGGAAGCAGCGGAGTTAATAACGATACCATCCGACAGGGAAATAATCGACGTGGTGCCGATTCATTACAAAGTTGATGAACTTGATGAAATAAGTGATCCAAGGGGCATGATAGGTGTTCGGTTGGAAATGAGAGGGATTTTAATCACAGGTCTTCGGACAATTTTACATAATACGCTGCGTTGTGTGGAAAGGGCAGGGTTAGAAATAACAGATATCGCTCTTCAGCCATTAGCCGCAGGTTCCCTTGTTTTATCCAAGGATGAAAAAGAACTTGGTGTTGCACTTGTCGATATTGGCGGAGGTTCCACGACTCTGGCAATTTTCGAACAAGGCTATTTACAATATACGTCTGTGATACCTATAGGCGGTGAAACACTTACGAAAGACCTTTCCATCGTTCTAAGGACAACGATGGAAGAAGCTGAGAAAATAAAAGTAAAGCATGGACATGCCTTTTATGATGATGCGTCTGAAGATGAAGTATTTCAAATACCTATCATCGGCAGCGACCAGCAGCAGAAATGCAACCAGCTAATGCTTTCGGATATCATTGAAGCGCGGGTGACCGAAATATTCGAGTTGATTCAAGATGATTTGAGGAGACTTGGCTTCCAGGATATACCAGGTGGTTTCGTGTTGACCGGAGGCGTCGTCAAGATGCCGGGAGTTCTGGAGCTTGCTCAATATGTGTTCCAAAATCGCGTTAGGACAGCTGAGCCGAATTACATCGGAGTTAGGGAACCCCAATATACGACAGCTGTTGGTCTGATTAAACATGCATGCAAGAAAGAGAGAATGCAAAAAAACACCGCTAATAAAACCCCTGTAGCAGCTGGACAAGCACATGAAGATAACGACCAGCGCAGCCAGAAGGTTTCTCAGAAAAGCAAAGAGAACACGGCTAAAAAACAAGGTGAAAAAGGTGAATCTAAATTCAAAAAAATCCTGGGTTACTTTTTTGAATAACAATCATAAAGAATCGGGAATTTCGTCAAAATAGGAGGATTGTCATGTTGGAGTTTGATTCTAATTTAGAACAATTAGCAACGATAAAAGTAATAGGTGTTGGCGGCGGCGGAAACAATGCGGTAAACAGAATGATCGAGCATGGTGTACAGGGTGTTGAGTTTATTTCTGTCAATACTGACGCACAGGCTCTTAATCTATCAAAAGCAGAAATTAAAATGCAAATCGGTGGGAAGCTTACACGCGGTTTGGGTGCAGGTGCCAATCCGGAGGTAGGAAAAAAAGCTGCAGAAGAAAGCAAAGAGCAGATTGAAGAAGCGCTTAAAGGTGCCGATATGGTATTCGTAACGGCTGGAATGGGCGGCGGTACGGGAACGGGAGCTGCTCCTGTCATCGCTGGCATTGCTAAAGATTTAGGGGCGCTTACAGTCGGTGTAGTTACACGCCCATTTACTTTCGAAGGCCGAAAACGTGCAACTCAGGCACAAGGCGGCATTTCATCCATGAAGGAATCGGTTGACACACTGATCGTCATTCCGAATGACCGTCTCCTTGAAATCGTCGATAAAAGCACGCCAATGCTTGAAGCATTCCGTGAAGCCGATAATGTACTTCGTCAAGGTGTACAAGGGATTTCAGATTTAATCGCTGTTCCAGGTCTTATAAACTTGGACTTTGCCGATGTTAAGACCATCATGTCCAACAAAGGTTCCGCACTAATGGGAATCGGGATTTCTTCCGGGGAAAACCGTGCAGCAGAAGCGGCGAAAAAAGCCATCTCCAGTCCGTTGCTTGAAACATCGATTGATGGTGCCCAAGGCGTACTGATGAATATTACCGGTGGTACGAACCTAAGTCTTTTTGAAGTCCAGGAAGCGGCCGATATCGTGGCTACTGCATCCGATCAAGACGTAAACATGATTTTTGGTTCGGTTATCAATGAAAACCTTAAAGATGAAATCGTCGTTACAGTAATTGCAACAGGCTTTAACGAGGTTGAAGCTTCAATAAGGCCTACAGGACGTCCGACACTCGGACAACAGCAGCAATCAAGACCTCAGACACAACAAACGCCACAGTCAAACGTGAAGCGTGAAGTGAAGAGAGAAGAAGTCAATGAACAGCCTGCACGTAATGCCAATCAAGGTGAAGAGGCCCTGGATATTCCAACCTTCCTCCGTAACCGTAATAGACGCCGTTAATATCGACGTCATATGCCGTTCCCATTTGGGGACGGTTTTTTGTCGTCTGAAAAAGGAATTCATAAAAATGCAATTGTGTCCATTGACCCTTAATGATGATGGGGCTTTCTCGGGCATTGTCACTCTGATCGAATGGCTAATCGAAATCTGGAAAATTGCACCCTTGATCGGTGTCTGAATTTTTCTGTTCGGTGGAATGCCCGATTCCGTTGCTTGATGGAGTTCCTGGTCATGCACCTTCTTTACGGTTACCGGGTCGGGCCATTTATATTTGGTAAATGTAACAAGATAAGAGAGTCAATAAATTATTAAACTTTTATAACATAAATCGACAGTAGTAAAAGGGAGCAGGATAGTCTCTAAGACAGTATTGAAAATATCAATAGCTGTTTTTCTACAAAAAGGGTAAAAATGACTGAAAAACTCTTAAGTTTTTCAGTACAAAAAGTGACACACTTTCTAAGGGCAGGTACGCTATACTTTTTGCTAGTGGAAGGTTAGTTCATAAAAGGAGGGGAGGGTGTTTGACCTTATATTTAGATGTGATCTGGTTATTGAATTGGTTATTTGACTGCCTCCTTTTATATTGGACCGCCATCATTCTCAAACGAAGGGTAGCTCTTTGGCGGGTATGCATCGGCGGGCTGATCGGTTCCTTCATTATCGTATTGGCGTTCACTCCTTTTTATGCAATTGCCGACCGAGCTTACATGAAGATTTTTGTATCCCTGGTCATGGTGCTGGCAACCTTTGGGTTCAATAGGTTAAAACTTTTTATGAAATCGGTGGCCACTTTATATTTTGTGACGTTTTTATCAGGAGGTATCCTGCTGGGACTTCACTACCTATTTGAATTTCAAATCGTTTCCAAGGACCCTGGTCAATATGCAGGAATCAATCGTTTTGGTGACCCTGTCAGCTGGATATTCGTAATGATTGGGTTCCCGCTCGCTTGGCAATTTTCCAAGCGAACACTTGAAGGGATGGAGATGACAAAGCTTACACATGAACAAATGGTTTCGGTCTCGGTTAAAATTTCTGATTTTGAAGGTACGTTTCTTGGTTTGGTGGATAGCGGCAATCAATTATATGATCCGATTACACGTTCCCCAGTAATGATCATCTCTCTTTCAGGCGGGGAAGCAGGAATTCCAAACGACATGCTAGAGCTCTTTAAAAACCCTGATAACCTGATTAAGCAGGAAGTACAGCCCGAATATTCATGGACCGGAAGAATGCGTGTCATCCCTTATAAAGTCGTGGGTCATGAACATCAGTTGTTAACCGCAATCAAGCCGGATTACATTAAAATCGTTCAAGGGGAAAAAGAATATCATGTCAAGCAGGGTCTCGTTTCGTTTACCTTTCAGCAACTCTCTCCCGACAATAGCTATCAATCTATCGTTCACCCGAAAATGTTAACCGGAATACCGGTGCAAAATGCCTCCTGATTCATTTATTCATTCTTAAATTTGAACCATAATCCGTTTATTAGAAGGGAGAATTATTTTGAAGAAATTCATTCTTCGGCTCACTTATTTTTGGTACAAACTATTGTTCAAGCTCGGATTGAAAACGGACGAAATATTTTATATAGGAGGGAGTGAGGCACTGCCGCCGCCCCTTTCAAAGGAAGAAGAGGCAATACTGATCAATAAATTACCCAAGGGCGATGAAGCTGCACGATCGATCTTAATTGAACGGAATTTAAGGCTGGTGGTTTATATTGCCAGGAAATTTGAAAATACGGGCATCAATATTGAAGATTTAATCAGCATTGGTACCATAGGTTTGATCAAAGCTGTGAATACATTCAATCCTGAGAAGAAAATTAAACTGGCTACATATGCTTCGAGATGCATCGAGAATGAAATATTAATGTATTTACGCAGAAATAACAAAATCCGTTCTGAAGTTTCTTTTGATGAACCTCTGAATATCGATTGGGATGGAAATGAACTACTGTTATCCGATGTCCTTGGAACTGACGATGACATCATCACGAAGGACCTCGAGGCAAACGTTGACCGCAAGCTGCTGACAAAAGCACTTACGCAGTTATCCGAACGTGAAAAACAGATAATGGAACTCCGTTTTGGACTTGCAGGTGGGGAAGAAAAAACACAAAAGGATGTTGCCGATATGTTGGGGATTTCCCAATCCTACATTTCACGTTTGGAAAAAAGGATTATTAAGAGGCTTCGAAAAGAATTTAATAAAATGGTGTAAAAAAATAAAGAGCTTAAATGCCAATTAAATCAATACTTTGTTAGCTATTTTGAAAAATAATGATGATTTTCCGTTCTAGCCATGTGCATATTTTTTCCTCCCGCGGAAATACTGTTTTTTGTACAGCGCTCCTGTGAGGAGGGAATAATTTTGTCTCGTAATAAGGTTGAAATCTGCGGTGTGGATACATCAAAATTACCGGTTTTAAAGAATGAAGAAATGAGAAAACTCTTTAAAGAACTGCAAGATGGCGATATTTCAGCAAGAGAGAAACTGGTAAACGGGAATCTTCGACTCGTTCTAAGCGTCATTCAGCGCTTCAACAATCGGGGAGAGTATGTAGATGATCTATTTCAGGTAGGCTGTATAGGGTTAATGAAGTCGATAGATAACTTTGACCTAGGTCAAAATGTTAAGTTTTCAACGTATGCTGTACCGATGATTATTGGAGAAATCAGAAGATATCTTCGTGACAATAATCCGATTCGGGTATCCCGTTCTTTAAGAGACATCGCTTACAAAGCTTTGCAGGTGAAAGAAAAGCTCATAAGTCAGACCCTTCGTGAGCCGACAGCTGAAGAAATCGCCAAGGTGTTGGAAGTACCTCATGAAGAAATTGTTTTTGCACTAGATGCAATACAAGATCCAGTTTCACTTTTTGAACCGATTTATAATGATGGCGGGGATCCGATTTATGTACTCGACCAACTGAGTGACGAAAAAAATAAAGATAGTACCTGGATTGATGAAATAGCTATAAATGAAGGTATGAGACGGTTGAATGACCGGGAAAAAATGATCCTTCGCAAACGGTTTTTCCAAGGGAAGACGCAAATGGAGGTAGCCGAGGAAATTGGCATTTCACAAGCGCAAGTATCTCGATTGGAAAAAGCAGCAATTAAGCAAATGAATAAAAATATCCAACAGTAGAAGCTGAGCATGAGAAAAAGTTAGCTGAAGCGGGTAGGGCAAAAATGTCGATTACCCGCTTATCAGCAACTTATCCATAGCGGCTTTTTTATTTTGTGAAAATCCCTTCCAGAAGGGAATCGGAAACTGTATGTACGTTTATTTATCGTATTCTTCATCCTTGAGTGAATCATGTCATATACATAGCAATAGGACCTTCATCTATGATGAAATTTTGAGGAGCTGAGTGATATGACCAGGATTTCCGAATTTCAAATTAAGGATATCGTCAATATAGCGGATGGAAAGAAATTAGGTAATATGTCAGATCTTGAAATCAATACGGCCACAGGGAAAATAGAGGCCATCATCGTTTCAAATGGAACAAGGCTAATGGGTTTCTTCGGGAGGGAACAGGATATTGTGATTCCATGGCGCAAAATAAAAAAAATCGGTGCAGATGTCATTCTTGTTGAACATCAGACGGTATTTCAAGCAGAGCTGAAAGATGAACGGTTTTAAAGGTACATGGCGTAAATATATGATACACTAGACTAAAACTAAAGAGGTTTATAGCATGAAAGAGCCATTTGTTTTAGTAAAAGACCAATATATGCTCATTGACAGCTGGAGACAACAAAATCTCCAGCTCGTAGCGGGCTTCACCACAAAAAATGGGGGAGTCAGTTCAGGGGATTTTCAAACATTGAATACCGGTTTTCATGTCGGGGATAAGCTTGAAGATGTCCAGGGAAACCGCAGGATTTTAGCCGATAAGCTGTTGTTTCCGCTTAATGAATGGATAGGCGCCGAGCAGACACATGAAACGAATATCCATCAAGTTACCAGCCGCGATGGCGGAAGAGGTGCAATGGATTATGATTCTGCCTTTAAAGCAACTGACGGATTTTATACAAAGGATCAAAATGTTTTACTGACCCTTTGCTATGCGGACTGCGTGCCCTTATACTTTCTTGCTCCGGCACATGGTATGATTGGGGTGGCACATGCTGGCTGGAAGGGTACCGTTAATGGAATTGCCCGAAAAATGGTTGAGGCATGGCTAGATAAGGGTATAAAGGCAACGGAGATATTTGCTGTTATTGGACCTTCGATTTGTTCAAAGTGCTATGTAGTGGATGATCATGTCATGGATTTAGTGCAGAATTTGCTGGTAGATAATGACGAAAAGCCCTATAATTTAATCAGTGAAGGTCAATATCAGTTAGATCTTAAGCAACTTAATGCATTGATTCTTCAAAAATCAGGAATTCCAAAAAGTCAGATCGACGTTACATCATACTGTACAAGCTGTGATCATGAATTGTTTTTTTCGCATCGCCGTGATAACGGGAAGACAGGTAGATTGATGAGTTTTATCGGTTGGAAGGAGGATTTAGGGTAAGTGAAAGTAGTGGACAATTTAAAAAACATCGAAGAAAAAATAAATATAGCATGTGAAAATAGTGGAAGGGACCGTAAAGATATAAAGTTAATCGCAGTGACGAAATATGTTTCGGTCGAGAGGGCAAATGAAGCATTGGAAGCGGGAATAATTGATTTGGGTGAAAACCGTGACGAAGGGCTTTTGAATAAATATGAAGTGCTGAAGGACAAGCCCCACTGGCATTATATTGGTTCCATGCAAACACGAAAAGTAAAGAATGTCATCGATAAAATTTCTTATATCCATTCGTTGGATCGCATTTCTTTGGCGGAAGAAATTCAAAAACGCGCAAATGAGCCGATAAACTGTTTAGTGCAGGTGAACGTTTCAGGTGAGGAATCGAAACATGGCCTGAATTCTGAGGCGACAATGGATTTCATAAAAGGGTTAGCTGTTTTTGATAAGGTGAATGTTGCAGGATTGATGACGATGGCTCCTTTGACGGATGATGAACAGGTTTTGCGGGAATGCTTCCGGAAACTGAAGGGCATCCAGGTGGAAATACAAAATGCCGGGTTGAAGCATGCCCCCTGCACTGAATTGTCCATGGGGATGTCCAATGATTTCATGATTGCCATTGAAGAAGGCGCAACAATGATTAGGATTGGTACTGCACTTGTAGGCGAATAATTTTAAGGAGGTACGCTATAGATGTCGTTCGTATCAAAATTTAAATCTTATTTCGCTCTGGATGATGAGTATGAGTACAAGGATGAAGTGATGGAAGAAGAGGAGGCTGAACCAAAAGTCGTGAAGTCAGGTAAACAGCAGCAGCCCGCTTCTGCAGGGAATAATACCAATCAGAATATCGTAAGTTTGCAAAGCGTACAGAAATCTTCTAAAGTAGTATTATTGGAGCCTCGTGCTTATGCAGAAGCCCAGGAAGTAGCTGATCATTTAAAAAACAGACGTGCTGTTGTTGTGAACCTTCAACGAATCCAGCATGATCAAGGAAAACGAATCATCGATTTTCTAAGTGGGACTGTCTATGCAATCAGCGGGGATATCCAAAAAATCGGAACAGATATATTCTTATGTACCCCGGACAACGTCGATGTTTCCGGTAATATTACCGGCTTTGCGGCCGAAGAGGAGTACGAAGAAGCGAGGTGGTAATGGTTAATGGGTTTAGTGCTTCAGGGTTTATATTATTTAATAGAAATTTATTCAATGGCATTAATCGGTTACATATTGATGTCATGGTTCCCAAATGCAAGGGAGACATCGATTGGTAAATTCCTTGAAAAGATTTGCGAACCGTATTTAGAACCGTTCAGAAAGTTCATACCGTCACTTGGGATGATCGATCTTTCACCTCTTGTGGCCTTGCTGGTGCTTAATTTTGCCAGCGGTTACGGAATCTTTTACTTACAGACTTTAATAGGATGATCAACAATTAACCTGACATGCATCATTACTACACAGTCGGAAGAATTTCCGCTGTGTAGTAGCAAGCAACGAAGAACCAGTTAATCAATTCCTTATGATCGACCATTAACTTGATAGCTAAGGAGCATTTATTCAATCATGAGTATTTATCAGCATTTCAGGCCGGAGGAAAAAGAATTTATTGACCAGGCAATGAATTGGATTGATCAGGTTAAAAATTCCTACGCTCCGAAACTATCTGATTTCCTTGATCCGCGTCAGCAGGAAATTCTTACATCCTTATTAGGGAATGATCCGGATGCGAAACTGCAATTTAATGGCGGGAGCGATTACGTAGAGCGAAAACGTGTGCTCATTTACCCTGATTATTACTCTCCTGAACCATCGGATTTCAATATCTCCTTATACGATATCTCCTATCCAAAAAAGTTTGTTTCGCTTGAACATAGGCAAATACTTGGAACCTTGATGTCACTTGGGGTAAAACGTGAAAAATTTGGTGATATAATAGTGACGGAGGAGCATATTCAATTTATAGCTGCCGAGGAGATGGATTTATATCTCACAGGAAACCTGGAGAGAATAGGTAACGCTTCCGTTACCATCAAAAGGATTCCGATGGGGGATATCATCCAAGTTAACGAAAAATGGGAAGAGCAAGTATCCACCGTCAGTTCTCTTAGGCTTGACAGTGTGCTATCGTCCGTCCTGAATATGTCCCGTCAAAAAACGCAAGCCTTGATAACGTCAGGAAAAGTAAAGGTGAATTTCAAGCAAACGGAAAACGTCTCGGAAGAATGCCGTGAGGGTGATACACTTTCCATCAGAGGTTTTGGCAGATGTAAAATAGCTTCAATTGATGGGAAAACCAAGAAGGATAAGTGGAGAATCTCGTTAGGCAGACAAAAATAATTCAATATCAAGCAGGATTCGTACATTTATTGTCGAATATAGAGTTTTAACATACTAGAGTAGAAACCGTTCTGGAGGTGCCGTAATGCCCTTAACCCCGATAGATATACATAACAAGGAATTTAACAAAGTATTTCGTGGGTATGATGAAGATGAAGTAAATGAATTTCTCGACCAGGTCATTAAAGATTATGAACTGATTTTGAGGGAGAAGAAAGAAATTGAAGATAAACTAAACGAGACATATGATCGTTTGGGACATTTTACGACAATTGAGGGTACACTTAATAAGTCGATTATTGTCGCACAAGAAGCAGCCGAAGAATTAAGGCGCAATGCCCAAAAAGAAGCGAAACTGATCATAAAGGAAGCAGAGAAAAATGCTGACCGGATCGTCAATGAGTCACTTGTGAAAGCAAGGAAAATTGCTATGGATATCGAAGATTTGAAAAAGCAATCCAAAGTATTCCGGACGCGTTTCAAAATGCTTGTCGGTGCACAGCTGGATTTGCTGGACAATGACGATTGGGATCATCTTCTGGATTATGAAGTAGATGCGACTGAAATTGAATTAAATGAGAGAGTGGAAGAGGAAATTTAAACGATTCCTTGACTTTGAACACTTTTTTCGCATATAATTTTTTAACAATACTATTCATTATGACATTAGGCGATGACAGGGAAAGTAAATTCTTCACACACTTATTTTTAGCGAACCGGGGATGGTGAAAGCCCGGAATAAGCGAAGATATTGAAGATCACCCTTGAGTTCTGAGTTGAACCTGCTTTTGCAGTAAGTAAATGAAGCGTTTCATTCACGTTACGAATGCTCGAGAGGTTGGATTCACTTTGTGGATCTTTCTAGCCAGGGTGGTACCGCGGGAAGCTAAGCTTTCTCGTCCCTTTTTTTAGGGATGAGAGGGCTTTTTATTTTGGCCGGATATCAAGTCATTGGTTCGAATGAATTTTTGTAAAGACGGATGGAGGATTTTATGATGGAATACAAAGATACCTTATTGATGCCTAAAACTGAATTTCCAATGCGGGGGAATTTGCCGAAACGTGAGCCGGAAATCCAAGAAAAATGGAAAGAAATGAACATCTATAAAAAAGTGCAGGAACAAACGGAAGGACGCCCTTTATTCATTTTGCATGATGGACCTCCATATGCTAACGGCGATATCCATATGGGCCATGCAATGAATAAGGTTTTAAAGGATTTCATTGTCCGATTTAAATCGATGAGCGGTTTTCAAGCACCGTATGTACCTGGCTGGGATACGCATGGACTTCCAATCGAAACGGCATTGACAAAAAAAGGCGTGAAACGGAAAGAAATGAGCGTTGCCGAGTTCAGGAAGCTTTGTGAAGAGTATGCTTATGTTCAGATTGACAATCAACGTGAGCAGTTTAAGAGAATAGGGGTCCGTGGTGATTGGGATAATCCTTATATCACATTAAAGCCTGAATATGAAGCACAGCAAATTAAGGTCTTCGGTGAAATGGCGAAAAAAGGCTATATCTATAAAGGTAAAAAACCTGTTTACTGGTCTCCATCAAGTGAATCAGCCCTAGCCGAAGCTGAAATTGAATATCAAGACAAACGTTCTGCGTCAATCTATGTTGCTTTTGAAGTCACGGATGGCAAAGGTGTAATCGAAGAAGGCGTAAAAATCATCATCTGGACGACAACTCCATGGACGATTCCTGCTAACCTTGGTATCTCATTACATCCGCAATTAAATTACGTAGTAGTGGCTGTCGAAAATGACAAATTCTTAATTGCTGAAGCACTCCTTGAATCGGTTACAGAAACTTTAGGCTGGGATAACCCGTCTATCCTGAAAACGGTAAAAGGGAGCGAGTTGGACCGTGCTGTTGCCAAACACCCTCTTTATGACCGCGAATCTTTAATCATGTTGGGTGAGCACGTAACAACTGAAGCAGGTACGGGGTGTGTTCATACTGCACCTGGACATGGTGAAGATGACTTTATCATTGGGCAAAAATACGGCTTGGACGTACTTTGTCCTGTAGATGAAAAAGGAGTCATGACGGAAGAGGCAGGGGAATTTGCTGGGTTATTTTATGATCAAGCGAATAAACCAATTACTGAAAAATTAACAGAAGCAGGCGTGTTATTGAACTTGACGTTCATTACACACTCATACCCACATGACTGGCGGACGAAGAAACCAACGATTTTCCGTGCAACAGCACAATGGTTCGCGTCAATCAAAGACTTCCGAAGTGAACTTCTGGAAGCGATTGAAGAAACCAAATGGGTACCCGCTTGGGGCGAAACTCGCTTATTCAATATGGTCCGTGACCGCGGGGATTGGTGTATTTCCCGCCAACGTGCATGGGGCGTGCCAATTCCAGTCATTTATGCAGAAAATGGCGAGCCGATCATTACGGATGAAACCATCAACCATATTTCAAATCTATTCCGCGAACATGGTTCGAACATCTGGTTTGAGCGTGAAGCGAAAGACCTTCTGCCTGAAGGCTATACACATGAAGGCAGCCCGAATGGCATCTTCACGAAAGAAACGGATATCATGGACGTATGGTTTGACTCAGGTTCTTCTCATCAAGCGGTACTTGAAGAAAGAGACGACCTGCAGCGCCCTGCTGACCTTTATTTAGAAGGTTCCGATCAGTACCGCGGCTGGTTTAACTCGTCACTATCAACAAGTGTTGCGGTTACGGGCAAAGCACCATATAAAGGTGTGTTGAGTCACGGGTTCGCATTGGATGGCGAAGGCCGTAAAATGAGTAAGTCAATTGGGAACGTTGTCCTGCCATCCAAGGTCATGAACCAACTTGGTGCAGATATTTTACGCCTTTGGGTTGCTTCGGTGGATTACCAATCGGATGTCAGGGTTTCCGATCCTATTTTAAAACAAGTTTCGGAAGTGTACCGTAAAATCCGTAATACATTCCGCTTCCTGTTAGGGAACTTGGATGGATTTAATCCAGATACCGATAAAGTGGCAGTCCAGGAGTTACCTGAAGTCGATCGATACATGCTAGTTAAATTGAATAAGCTGATCACCCAGTCGAAGCTAAGTTATGAAAATTATGAGTTTGCTACAATTTATAATATGGTTAATAATTTCTGCACTCAGGATTTAAGTTCGTTCTACCTGGATTATGCAAAAGACATTCTTTATTGTGAAGCACCAAATGGTAAAGAGCGGTTGGCCATTCAGACTGTCCTTTACGAATCATTGGTCAGCTTAACGAAATTGGTGTCACCGATCCTTTCGCATACAGCTGATGAAGTATGGGCGTTCATTCCGGGTGTAACGGAAGAAAGTGTACAGTTGACATTGATGCCTGAAGCAATTTCCATTAATGGTGCTGACGTCATTGAAGAAAAATGGACGGCGTTCATGAACGTCCGTGATAATGTACTAAAAGCATTAGAAGAAGCCCGTAACCAGAAGGTCATCGGAAAATCACTGAACGCAAAAGTGATGGTATATGTTAATGAAGAAACGAAGAATCTGCTGGATAGCATCAAGGAAAGCTTTGAACAGTTATTCATTGTATCCGAATTTGAAATCGCTGGCGATGTGGCAAGTGCCCCAACAGAAGCGGTGAAGCTTGAGGATATAGCGATTCTTGTTACCAAAGCAGAAGGTGAAACGTGTGAACGTTGCTGGAATGTTTCGAAAGAAGTAGGTCACGTGGAAGAACATCCAACACTTTGCCCGCGTTGTGCAACAGTCGTTAAAGAGCATTATGTGAATCAATAATTCCAAAAGGTAAGCCGGTCCCTTTATGAAGGGACCGGCTTTTTTGTGGAAATGATAGAGCAAAGGCTAAAAGCTTTTTTGAAAGTATAACAACCTCCATAAGGAATGTTGCCTTTTTTCAATCGGACCTTAATTCTTCAGGTACAGATAACTGACTTCTGTTTTTCGGATTAGTCATTATTTCTAGTTTATGCTACAATTCAAAGGTGAAGATTTGATTAGTTTGGGGGAAAACATGTGTTTTATTATTTGATTGCCCTTTTGGTCATAGCTCTCGATCAGCTGACAAAATGGATGATTGTGAAAAAAATGGAGTACGGAGAAAGCATTGAAATTATTGAAAACCTTCTATATATCACCTCGCATCGTAATCGTGGGGCAGCATGGGGAATTCTACAAGGTCAAATGTGGTTTTTCTACATCATCACCATCGCTGTCATTATTGGACTTGTCTATTATATTCAGAAAATGGCGAAGGACAGCCGTTTGCTTGGAGTTGCACTTGCTCTCATGCTAGGCGGTGCGATTGGTAATTTCATCGATCGTGTTGCTCGTCAGGAAGTAGTGGATTTCGTTCATACCTATATTTTCAGCTACAGCTTCCCGGTATTTAATGTTGCTGATGCTGCGCTTTCAATTGGTGTCGGTCTGCTCGTGATTCATATGTTTTTAGAAGAAAAAAACGCTAAGGAGAAAGATAATGGATAAAAGGTTATACAGCATCGATGAAACACTAAAAGGAGTCAGGATTGATAAAGCTCTTTCCACTTTGAATGAGGAATGGTCACGTACTCAAGTCCAGCAATGGATTAAGGATGACCATGTTTTAGTAAATGGCTCGGCTATAAAGACGAATTACAAAGCTATCCCTGGCGATACAATCGAAGTAACGATTCCTGAACTTGAGGAATTGGATGCGGTAGCAGAGGAAATGGATTTGGATATCTATTATGAAGATGCAGATGTACTCGTTGTTAATAAACCAAGCGGTATGGTCGTCCACCCGGCACCGGGACATGTATCTGGCACGCTTGTAAATGGATTGATGGCTCACTGCAAGGATCTTTCTGGAATCAACGGAGTCATGCGGCCTGGAATCGTCCATCGAATCGACAAAGATACATCAGGTCTATTGATGGTTGCGAAAAATGATATGGCACATGAAAAACTTGTACAGCAGCTGGTTGACAAAACGGTCACACGTAAGTATCAAGCTGTAGTTCATGGTGTGATCCCTCATGACTTCGGAACGATTGATGCACCGATCGGCCGGGATAAAAAAGATCGCCAAAGCATGACTGTCACAGATTCAAATTCCAAAAATGCTGTCACACATTTCCGGGTCATCGAACGTTTCAATGGTTTCACTTTGGTGGAATGCCAGCTTGAAACAGGCAGAACACATCAAATCCGTGTTCACATGAAATACATTGGCTTCCCACTAGCGGGAGATCCGAAATATGGTCCGAAAAAGACCCTGAAATTAGATGGACAAGCATTGCACGCGGGACTTCTTGGTTTCATTCATCCACGTACGAATGAGTATATGGAATTCGAAGCTCCGATTCCGGAAGAGTTTGAAAATCTAATTAATCAATTACGTAGAAGTAAGGATTGACAAATACGTTTTTTTGATATATTATAATAACAACTTAATAAGAACCTTTAACACAGTTCAGAGAGACTGAGAAGGAAACGGATACGCTATGTGGGATAATTATACCCATGGCGATAAAATCCTCATGCCTTCTTGGCATGAGGATTTTTTGTTGAAACAGACCTATCAGAAAAAAGGAATCGGGGTGGCCGACATGTTGAATGAGAAAGCCATAGTACTTGATGAGCAGGCCATTAGCAGAGCCTTGACGAGAATTGCCCATGAAATTATTGAGAAAAATAAGGGGATTGAAGATTGCGTTTTAATCGGGATACGCACACGCGGGATTTTCCTTGCTGACCGACTTGCAAAGCGCATCAATCAAATAGAAGGTAAGGAAATAGAGCTGGGTGAACTGGATATTACACTTTATCGCGATGACCTCTCAAAAAAGACCAATGATGGGGAACCCATCGTAAAAGGTTCAGACATCCCGGTCAATATCAGCGACAAGAAAGTGATTTTAGTGGATGATGTCCTTTTCACCGGCAGGACCGTTAGAGCGGCAATGGATGCTCTGGTTGATTTGGGAAGACCTTCGCAAATCCAGCTTGCCGTATTAGTGGATAGGGGACATAGGGAACTGCCTATACGTGCAGATTTCGTCGGGAAAAACGTTCCGACTTCCCAATCTGAAAAAATTACCGTTACTTTAACAGAAGTAGATGAAGTAGATCAAGTTACTATATTAGAAAACTAAACAACATGAAAATTTCATATCACCCTTTTAAAGACAGTCCAGAGAGGCTGGCAAAGGGGAGTCAATCGGGAGAGTTGTGCCATGCATAGGCATTCACCTTCTGAGAAACCCTCTTTGTATATACTGCAAAGAGGGTTTTTGCAGTTTTGATGCAATTTTCATGAGGGGGATACGAAAATGGAAGAAACAAAAAGGGACATCGTACTGGATGTCGAGGACGTGCCAAAGGTTGGCCAGTGGATTACGTTAAGCATCCAGCATTTGTTCGCCATGTTCGGTGCAACGGTGCTAGTGCCATTCCTGGTAGGGTTAAGTCCGGCGGTAGCACTGGTTTCAAGCGGATTAGGCACACTTTCTTACTTATTGATTACCAAAGGGCAGATACCTGCTTATCTCGGTTCATCTTTCGCCTTCATTACGCCAATCATCGCGGCAAAGGCTTTAGGAGGTCCGGAGGCGGCCATGATCGGCTGTTTTGCAGCAGGATTCATATATGGGATAGTAGCTTTGATCATCCAAAAAGTCGGGTTGCGCTGGTTAATGAATTTACTTCCTCCGGTTGTGGTGGGTCCGGTCATTATCGTAATCGGATTAAGCCTTGCCGGGACGGCCGTGGAAATGGCAATGTATGATCCACAAGATAAATACAGCGTCACATATATAGTTATAGCGCTGATCACTTTAGCGGTAACCATTATCTGCAACGTGTTCTTTAAGGGATTCATTAACTTGATTCCCATCTTAATGGGAATCATAGTGGGCTACAGCTGTTCGGCTGTTGCAGGAATAATAGATTATGAACCAATCAAGTCAGCACAATGGTGGGAAATGCCTGAATTCATGTTTCCATATGTAACCTATACACCGACCTTCTCATGGGAGGTCATTGCCATCATGGTACCCGTTGCCATCGTGACTTTATCAGAACATATCGGGCACCAGATGGTACTGAGCAAAGTAGTTGGCAGAAACTTTTTGGAAAAGCCCGGTTTGCATCGTTCGATTTTAGGAGATGGAGCAGGAATCATGATTGGTTCGTTCATCGGCGGTCCACCGCTGACATCATATGGTGAAAATATTGGGGTCCTTACGATGACAAAGGCATTTAGTGTGTATATCATCGGAGGGGCAGCGTTAACTGCAATCATCTTTGGCTTTAACGGTAAGATTTCAGCAGTCATCAGCTCGATACCTACAGCTGTAATGGGCGGCATTTCCATCTTACTCTTCGGTATCATCGCATCAAGTGGATTAAGGATGCTGATTGATAATAAGGTTGATTTTGACAAGAAAAGAAACCTGATGATAGCTTCAGTCATCCTGGTGTTAGGGATCGGGGGAGCGTTCGTTCAACTATCGGACACGGTATCGCTTTCCGGAATGGCACTTTCAGCCATCGTCGGAATCCTTCTTAACTTGATTCTTCCTGACCGGGAAAAAATATCAGGAGACATCTTTGAAAAATAAGTGAAACTGCATTAAACAATAGATCACCTTTTAAAAGAAGTCCAGAGAGGCTTAAAAGGGTGTTGCGTAAAGATGAATGAGAACGGGATAGGTGTTTATAACCATTCCGTGACCTCACGCTTCTTTATGACCTACACCCTGTCCTTAATGGCGGGGTGTTTTTTATGCCCCGCATCACAAATGTGAAAGGAGCAGGATCGATGAAAAAATTATTGACGATGAATGAATTGACTATACCTGAAATTGAAAGAATTCTAGACGAGGCTGAGGGATTTGCCAATGGCTCGGAATGGAATCCTAAACAGCAGACAACAGTTGCCAATCTCTTCTTTGAACCAAGCACACGTACAAAATCAAGCTTTGAAATGGCTGAAAGAAAACTGGGCCTTGAGGTCATTCCTTTTGATGCGGGTACATCATCCGTGTTAAAAGGCGAAACCTTATATGACACTGTTAAAACGTTAGAAGCAATAGGCATCAATGCCTTGATCATCCGTCATGAGCAGGATAATTATTTTGACGAATTGAAAGGGAGGATAAGGATCCCGATAATCAATGCAGGGGATGGATGCGGGAATCATCCAACCCAGTCATTACTGGACTTATTGACGATAAAACAAGAGTTTAAAAGTTTCGAAGGTCTGAAGATTGCGATAATCGGGGATGTCAGGCATAGTCGGGTTGCGAAATCGAATGCAGAAGCATTAACTCGATTAGGAGCGAATGTCGTATTTTCAGGTCCGCCTGAATGGTTTGACAGAACAAACAGTTTAGGAAGGTATGAAGACATCGATCAAGCGGTAGCTACTTCGGATGTGGTCATGCTGCTCAGAATCCAGCATGAAAGGCATATTGAAAAATACGATCAGGCAAACGGAGATTATCTGGAAAGTTTCGGCCTGACCAAACAACGTGAAAAAAATATGAAACCGGATGCGATCATCATGCATCCTGCACCAATAAACCGCGGTGTTGAAATAGACAGTGATTTAGTCGAATGCAGCCGCTCAAGAATTTTCAAACAAATGCAAAATGGCGTGTTCATCAGAATGGCCGTATTAAAAAATGTGCTTGAACAATCCGAAGGGGGAATCATCCATGAAAACCGTAATCAAAAATGGAGTATTGCTAGATAATCAAAACTCATTCAAAAAAGCGGACATTGAAATAGAAGGAAAGGTCATCACAAAAATCGGCGAGAACCTGGCTACGGAAAATTGTAAGGTAGTTGATGCTGAAGGGTTACTCATTACATCGGGATTTATTGACCTGCATGTCCATTTACGCGAACCGGGCGGTGAACACAAGGAAACAATCGCAAGTGGAACGCTTGCAGCGGCAAGAGGCGGTTTCACTACGGTAGCGGCGATGCCTAATACTCGGCCCGTTCCTGATACAGTGGAAAACCTTGAAGCGCTTAACCGGAAAATTGAAGAAACGGCGCATGTCCGGGTACTCCCTTATGCATCCATAACGATTAGGGAAGCTGGCAAGGAATTGACCGACTTTTCTTCATTAAAACAAACGGGTGCTTTCGCCTTTACGGACGATGGCGTAGGAATTCAAGAAGCCGGGATGATGCTGGAGGCCATGAAGCGGGCAGCCGCTCAGGATATGGCCATAGTTGCTCATTGTGAAGATAATAGCTTAATCAATAAAGGCTCCGTCCATGAAGGAAGATTCTCAAAGGAACAGGGGATCAATGGAATTCCGTCGGTATGTGAAGCTGTACATATTGCCCGGGATATCCTCCTTGCGGAAGCGGCGGATTGCCATTATCACGTTTGTCATATATCCACGAAGGAATCGGTTAGAACGGTAAGGGATGCCAAACGCGCCGGTATCCGGGTCACAGCCGAAGTTACACCGCATCACTTATTATTGTGTGAAGATGATATACCGGGACTTGATACGAATTATAAAATGAACCCGCCTTTAAGGGGCCGTGAAGATCGAGACGCGTTGATAGAAGGACTGCTTGACGGAACCATCGATTTTATAGCAACAGACCATGCCCCGCATGCGGCTGAGGAAAAGGCGCAGGGAATGCAGCTAGCACCTTTCGGAATAGTAGGATTGGAAACGGCCTTCCCGTTGCTTTTTACCGAATTGGTCAAAAAGGGCGTCTTAACATTAAAGCAATTAGTCGATTTCCTGACAATCAAACCGTCTGAATGTTTCTCCCTTCCATATGGAGAGCTTAAAGAAGGTGCTACTGCCGATATCGTGCTCATAGATTTGGAAACGGAAAAAGAAATTAATAATGAAGAGTTTGCTTCAAAAGGGAAAAATACACCTTTTAATGAAAAGAAATGTTATGGCTGGCCAGTCATGACAATTGCAGAAGGAAAAACAGCTTGGGAAAAAGGACGTGTTCAAGGATGAAAAGACAGCTTATTTTAGAAGATGGAACGGTTTTCCTTGGGGAAGCATTCGGAGGGGACGTAGAAAAAATAGGTGAAGTCGTTTTTAACACAGGAATGACAGGATACCAGGAGATTCTATCCGATCCATCTTATTGCGGTCAAATCGTTACACTTACGTATCCATTGATCGGGAACTACGGGATAAACCGGGATGACTTTGAATCCATCAATCCAGCGATAGCAGGATTCGTCGTTAAGGAAACAGCAGAACTTCCTTCTAACTGGCGAAACCAAACATCCCTAGATGAATATCTGAAAATGAAGAACATACCTGGAATAAGCGGAATCGATACGAGAAAGCTGACAAGGATCATCAGGAAATCAGGCGCACTTAAAGGAGCGCTCTGCAATATCAATAAAGATGCAAAAGAGGTTGTTTCCCAGTTGAAAGCAACGGTGATTCCTTCTAATCAAGTGAAACAGGTTTCAACAAAATCACCTTATTCTAGCCCGGGCAGAGGCCCGCGGGTAGTTCTTGTAGACTATGGCATGAAGCATGGGATATTACGTGAGTTGACGAAGCGCGGCTGTGATGTCGTGGTTGTACCTTATAACGTCACTGCCGAGGAAGTGATGCAATATCATCCAGATGGTGTGATGCTTTCAAACGGTCCTGGGGATCCGAAAAGTGTTCATGAGACACTTGAAATGATCCGTACAATCCAAACGGAAGTGCCATTATTCGGAATCTGTTTAGGACATCAATTATTCGCACTTGCAAACGGGGCGGATACGGAAAAATTAAAATTCGGCCATCGAGGTTCAAATCATCCGGTTAAAGACCTTCGCACCGGGAAGATATCCATCACATCTCAAAATCATGGATATACAGTCGAAGAGTTTTCAATTGAAAAGACTGATCTTATTGTGACACATACAGCATTGAATGACGATACGATTGAAGGACTGCGCCATAAAAAATTTCCAGCTTTCACCGTACAATATCACCCGGAAGCATCACCAGGGCCGGAAGACGCAAACTACTTATTCAATGAATTCTTACAAATGATTGAAGCTGCAAACACCAAGGGGGAAAAAACATGCCAAAACGCACTGATATAAAAAGCATCCTAGTAATTGGTTCCGGTCCGATCGTCATCGGACAGGCCGCCGAGTTCGATTATGCAGGAACCCAAGCATGTATAGCCTTAAAAGAAGAAGGTTATCGAGTGATCCTGATCAACTCCAACCCTGCCACAATCATGACTGACAGTGAAATGGCTGATGCGGTCTATATCGAACCGATCACATTGGAATTTGTCAGCAAAATCATTCGTAAAGAGCGCCCGGATGCACTGTTACCTACCTTGGGTGGACAGACTGGCCTGAACATGGCCGTCGAGCTTGCCGAAGCGGGAATTCTTGAAGAATGCAATGTGCAGATCCTTGGGACGAAACTTTCCGCCATCCAACAAGCGGAAGATCGTGACCTGTTCCGTACCCTCATGAACGATCTTGGGGAACCAGTACCAGACAGCGACATCATTCATAACTTGGAAGAGGCTTATACATTCGTGGAACGAGTCGGCTATCCGGTCATTGTTCGTCCGGCCTTCACGCTTGGCGGAACAGGCGGTGGGATTTGTGATAACGAAGAGCAACTGATTGAGATTGTTGAGGGTGGCCTGAAAAGCAGTCCAGTTCACCAATGTTTG
This sequence comes from Peribacillus sp. NJ11, assembly GCF_030348405.1. NCBI lineage: Bacteria > Bacillati > Bacillota > Bacilli > Caryophanales > Bacillaceae > Peribacillus > Peribacillus sp. NJ11. Next base: position 5,010,532 of record NZ_JAUCFO010000001.1, on the reverse strand, counting down.
CTAGAGAAGAGCATTGCCGGGTTCAAAGAAGTGGAATATGAAGTGATGCGTGATTCCAATGATAATGCAATAGTTGTATGTAATATGGAAAACTTCGACCCTGTCGGTGTCCATACTGGCGATTCGATAGTTGCCGCACCTAGCCAAACTTTAAGTGACAGAGAATATCAAATGCTTAGAAATACGTCTTTGAAGATTATCCGTGCCTTGAAAATTGAAGGTGGATGCAATGTTCAGCTTGCGCTAGATCCAAACAGCTATCAATATTATGTCATTGAAGTGAACCCAAGGGTCAGCCGTTCGTCGGCACTTGCTTCAAAAGCAACAGGTTATCCAATTGCAAAGCTTGCAGCAAAGATAGCAGTTGGTTTGACGCTTGATGAAATGATGAACCCGGTCACAGGTAAAACCTATGCGAGCTTTGAACCGGCCCTGGACTATGTCGTTACAAAAATTCCGCGCTGGCCTTTTGATAAGTTCGAAAGCGCCAACCGCAGGCTCGGGACACAAATGAAAGCGACCGGAGAAGTCATGGCAATCGGCCGTACATTCGAAGAATCCATCTTAAAAGCTGTTCGTTCCCTTGAAGCGGGTATATACCATCTTGAATTGAATGACGAGTTTGAGGATGAAAAAATAGAGAAACGGATCCGAAAAGCTGGAGATGAACGGTTATTCTATATCGGCGAAGCATTAAGAAGGGGGAAGACGATCGAAACCATTCACGAATGGAGCCAGATCGATTTATTCTTCTTGCATAAGTTGAAAAAGATAATCGACTTTGAAAAGGAACTTCAAGAACATTCCTTTGATAGTGAAGTATTGCAAAAGGCTAAAGAACTAGGGTTTTCTGACAAAACGATTGCAGAAATATGGGAAGTTCCCGAAATTGACGTCTATGAGTACCGGAAAAAGCAAGGGATCATCCCTGTTTACAAAATGGTCGATACATGTGCTGCCGAGTTCGAATCGGAAACACCGTATTTTTATGGAACTTACGAAGATGAAAATGAATCCATCGTTACTGACAAGAAAAGTGTCATTGTTCTGGGGTCTGGCCCAATTCGGATAGGGCAAGGAGTAGAGTTTGATTATGCGACCGTACATTCGGTATGGGCGATTAAAGAAGCGGGATATGAAGCAATCATCATTAACAACAATCCCGAAACAGTTTCGACGGACTTCAGTATCTCCGACAAACTTTATTTCGAACCATTGACACTTGAAGATGTCATGCATGTCATCGATTTGGAAAAACCAGAAGGGGTCATCGTCCAGTTTGGCGGACAGACAGCGATCAACCTTGCAGATGGTCTTGTTGAAAGAGGAGTGAAGATCCTTGGTACTTCACTTGAAGACCTGGATAGGGCGGAAAATCGTAATAAATTCGAAAAGGCACTTAAGGATTTAGGCATTCCGCAGCCAAAAGGTAAAACCGCAACATCGGTTGATGAAGCGATCGTCATTGCTGAAGACATTGGTTACCCGGTATTAGTAAGGCCATCGTACGTACTCGGAGGAAGAGCGATGGAAATCGTCTATAAACAAGAGGAATTGCTACATTACATGAAAAATGCCGTGAAAATAAATCCAGATCATCCTGTCCTGATAGACCGCTACCTGACGGGTAAGGAAGTCGAAGTCGATGGCATTTCCGATGGCGAAACGGTCGTTATCCCAGGGATCATGGAGCATATCGAACGTGCCGGCGTCCATTCCGGTGATTCGATTGCAGTCTATCCGCCTCAAAATTTAACGGAAAAACAAAAAGAAGTAATCATCGACTATACGACCCGATTGGCAAAAGGCTTGAATATAATTGGTCTCTTGAACATTCAATATGTCATCAGCAATGAAGAAGTGTATGTCATTGAAGTAAATCCACGTTCTAGCCGAACCGTTCCATTCTTAAGTAAAATTACGAATGTGCCGATGGCTAACTTAGCAACGAAGGTCATCTTGGGCCACTCGCTTGAAAGCCAAGGTTACCAATCAGGATTAGTGCCAGAACAATCTGGGGTCTATGTGAAAGTGCCGGTCTTCTCTTTTGCGAAATTAAGAGGTGTGGACATTTCACTTGGACCTGAAATGAAATCGACTGGTGAAGTAATGGGGAAAGATAGCACACTTGAAAAGGCTTTATATAAAGGCCTGGTCGCTTCCGGCTTCAAAATTGAAGGGCATGGTTCGGTCTTATTGACGATATCGGATAAAGATAAGCAAGAGGCGCTGCTTTTAGCAAGACGTTTCCATAATATCGGTTTCAAGCTGATAGCCACCAGCGGAACTGCTGCCCTATTGGAGCAATCCGGAATCCCGACTGCAATTGTCGGTAAAATTGGCGAAGAAGGTACAAACCTACTGGATGTTATCCGAAACGGGGATGCACAATTTGTCATTAACACTTTGACCAAAGGAAAGCAGCCGGAACGCGATGGTTTTAGAATCCGACGTGAATCGGTTGAAAATGGAGTGACATGCTTAACATCACTCGATACGGCAGAAGCCATTTTAAGAGTGATAGAATCCATGACCTTCTCGGCAGAAGCGATGGGAAAAACGGAAATAAGTCGTGAGGTGAGCTATATATGATCAAGAAGGAAAGAATGAAGGTGTTAACTCATAAAGAACTGGCCCCATCCATCTTTGAACTTACTCTGCAAGGTGAATTGGTTTCAGAGATGAAGCAACCAGGCCAGTTTGTCCAAGTCAAGACAACAGATGGTACTGAGCCATTGTTAAGACGCCCGATTTCAATTTCTTCTTATAATGGCAGTGAAAAACAGTTCACGATGATTTATCGGGCTGAAGGTAAAGGAACAACGTTGTTATCACAGCGTAAACAAGCAGAAGCGGTCGATATCCTTGGTCCCCTTGGCAACGGATTTCCCGTTCATGAAGCGAAGAAGGGCGAAACGGCGTTATTGGTTGGTGGTGGGATTGGTGTCCCGCCCCTGTATCAATTATCACAGATGTTGGTTGCGAATGGAGTCAGGGTAATCCATGTATTGGGCTTCCAGACCAAGTCAGCCATCTTTTACGAAAAAGAGTTTAGTGAATTAGGTGATACCCATATTGCCACAGTGGATGGTTCATATGGGACAAAAGGATTTGTTACGACTGTGATTGACAACCTGGAGCAGGAGTTTGCAACGATCTTTTCATGCGGCCCTACACCAATGTTAAAAGCATTGGAAGCGGGCTATCGTGAGAAAAAGCTTTTCTTGTCCCTCGAGGAAAGGATGGGTTGCGGCATCGGTGCATGCTTTGCCTGCGTATGTCATACAGGGGATGATCCAACTGGTTTCAGTTATAAAAAGGTATGCAGTGATGGACCCGTATTCCGGGCAGGAGAGGTGCTATTATGAACAGGCTTTCAGTTGAGTTACCAGGATTACACTTGAAAAACCCAGTCATGCCAGCATCTGGATGCTTTGGGTTCGGCCGTGAATACAGTCAATTTTTCGACTTGGATATTCTTGGAGCGATCATGATCAAAGCGACCACTCCTGAACCGAGGTTCGGTAACCCGACTCCGCGTGTAGCGGAGACCTCTTCGGGAATGCTGAACGCCATCGGACTGCAGAATCCAGGTTTAGAAAAGGTCATCAGTGAAGAACTGGCATGGCTAGGTGGGTATGATGTCCCAATTATCGCCAACGTTGCGGGTTCACAAATAGCTGACTATGTAAAGGTAGCCAGTGACATAAGTAAGGTCGGGAATGTAAAAGCACTCGAATTGAATATCTCTTGTCCGAATGTAAAAGAAGGAGGCATAGCTTTCGGGACGGTACCGGAAGTTGCCAAAGAGGTAACCAAGGCGGTCAAGGAAGTATCTTCGGTTCCTGTATATGTAAAGCTTTCACCGAATGTCAGTAACATTGTGGAAATGGCCAAAGCTGTAGAAGAAGGCGGAGCTGACGGGTTGACAATGATAAACACATTAGTCGGCATGCGATTGGATTTAAAAACTGGCAGGCCGATCCTTTCGAACAGAACGGGTGGGTTATCTGGTCCTGCAATAAAACCGGTTGCTCTCCGGATGATTTATGAGGTAAGCCAGCAAGTATCGATTCCAATAATCGGAATGGGCGGAATCGCTACAGCAGAAGACGTCATTGAATTTTTCTATGCAGGTGCCAGTGCTGTGGCGGTGGGAACTGCGAACTTCGTGGATCCCTTCGTATGCCCGACCATCATCGAAGATTTACCGAAATTGTTGGATGAGCTGGGATTTGACCATATTTCAGAATGTACCGGAAGGAGCTGGAAGCAGAATGAAGCAGTCATTAATTATCGCTCTTGATTTCCCTGATCTCATTCAAACAGAGAGATTCCTTAAACAGTTCCCCTCGGAAAAACTTGCTGTAAAAGTGGGGATGGAATTATTTTATCAGAATGGACCATCAATTATTTCTTTCGTAAAAGAGCAAGGCCACGATGTGTTTTTGGACTTGAAGCTTCATGATATTCCGAATACTGTCAAAATGGCCATGACAGGTTTGGCAACTTTAGGTGCTGACATGGTCAATGTACATGCGGCGGGTGGCCAAAAGATGATGGAAGCAGCTATGGAGGGTCTTGATAAAGGAACGTCCGCGGGTAAAAAGCGTCCGTTTTGCATAGGGGTTACCCAACTGACTAGCACGTCACAAGAACAAATGAATGATGAGCAAAACATTGCCGGATCTCTGGAGGATTCGGTCCTCCATTATGCAAAACTTACTCAACAGGCTGGATTGGATGGCGTCGTCTGTTCCACACATGAAGTAAAGAACATACATGAACGCATCGGACATGAATTCTTAACGGTCACACCTGGAATCCGAAGTGCAGGTGGACAGACGCATGATCAAAAGAGAATTGCCACGCCTGAACAGGCAAGGGATTTTGGAGCGGATGCCATCGTTGTAGGGAGAGCCATAACGGGGGCGAAAGATCCATTAAGGGCGTATTTGGATATGAAAGCAGCTTGGGAGGGAATATCATGATAAATCAAAAGATAGCTGAACATTTATTAGAAATAAAAGCAGTGTACCTACAGCCGAATGACCCCTTTACTTGGGCATCAGGAATTCAATCACCCATTTATTGCGACAACCGCTTAACCCTTTCATACCCAGAGGTTCGCAATGAAATAGCGGAAGGTTTGAAAGGATTGATTGAACAGCATTTCCCTGAGGTTGAACTGATCGCAGGCACTGCAACTGCCGGCATTCCGCATGCTGCTTGGGTGAGTGAAAAATTAAATGCTCCGATGTGCTATGTCCGCTCGAAAGCTAAAGAGCACGGAAAGGGTAATCAAATCGAAGGCCGCGCTGTTCCAGGACAAAAAGTGGTTGTTGTGGAAGACTTGATTTCAACCGGCGGCAGCGTGATTACTGCTGTTAACGCGTTGAAAGAAGCTGGCTGTGATGTTCTTGGAGTCGTTTCGATCTTTACTTACGAATTGGAAAAGGGAAAAGAAAAATTCGATGCTGAGGGCATCACTAACCACTCGTTGAGTGACTACTCGACTTTGATAAAAGTCGCTAATGAAAAAGGGTATATCACAGAAGATGAATTGGAAAAGTTGAAAAAATGGCGGGAGAATCCAGCAGATACCGCTTGGATTTCAGCATGAAAATAGAGGTGACCCAATCACACAGGATTGGGTCACCTCTATTTATTTATATACCATTCAATCCTTTACCGCTTCCTTTAAGCGAATGACGATATCGGCATCTGGTGTAATATATACGGTCTGCTGTTGCTCATAAATCACGAAACCGGGCTTTGAGCCATTAGGTTTCTTAACATGGCGAACTTGTGTGAAGTCAACGGGAACTGAGCTCGATTGCTTTGCTTTACTGAAGAAAGCTGCTAATACGGCTGCCTCTTTTATCGTTTTTTCACTTGGTGATTCATTTCGAATCACAACATGGGATCCAGGGATATCTTTGGTATGAAGCCATATTTCATCACGGCGTGCAAACTTATTCGTTAGATAATCATTTTGTTTATTATTTTTTCCGACAAAAATGAGATCTCCATCCGTAGCATAATATGTTTCAAGCTGCGGTTTTGCATTTGCGGGCTTTTTCATGCCTTTTTTCTTTTTTTGCCGAATGTACCCTTCTTCCTGAAGTTCTTCGCGAATCTCCTCTATATCTCTGGGTGAAGCTGATTGGAGCTGCTGATGCAAGGCTTCAAAGTAGGCTAATTCCAATTTTGTCTTTTCAATTTGTTCTTGAACGACACCGACTGCATTTTTGGACTTTTGGTATCTAGAGAAGTACTTTTGTGCATTATCGGATGGATTTTTTAAGGGGTCAAGCGGAATGGTGACCGTATTCTGTTCTTCATCATAATAATTGACGACTTCGATTTCCTTCATGCCTTTTTTCATTTGATATAGATTAGCTGTAAGCAGTTCACCGAATAATTGATACTGTTCTCCGCGTTCCGTATCTTTTAATGTACGTTCGAGCTTGCCGATTTTTTTTGAGTTCTTTTCGATTTCATTGGAAATGAAACGTTCTACATCCTGACTCTTTTGTTTAACTCGATCTCGTTCTGCCTTTCCGAAATAATAGCGGTCGAGCATCTCGCTTAATGAAGAAAACGTACGCTGTTTTCCTGTTAGATGCTCTAGTGAAAGCATATAAAAAACTTCTTTATTGCCATCTTGTTTGATCGTCGCAGCATATTTATGTTCCGAGATTTCTTGGATAAGACCTGAAAAAGCTAATGGAAGGGTGGTGCTGTTGGCTAATCCAGCCCGGTAAACGGCTTCCTTTGCAACCAATGGTGAAATTCCTGAAAAATGGGCAACAAGCTGTCGATCTAGTTTTCCTGCATTGAAGTCAATATTCCTCCTAATATCGTCCTCAGTAGCATTGAAGGGATTATCCTTTGCTTGTGCGGGTGGCACCTTATATTCCTGGCCTGGCAATATCGCCCGATAACTGTTCACGGCATGGGAAACATGCTTAATGCTGTCTAAAATCATATTCCGTTCTTTATCGACTAAAACAATGTTGCTGTGACGCCCCATAATTTCAATGATTAATTGCTTTTGAGAGACATCGCCAAGCTCATTGCGGCCCTTCACCTCAAAAATGATCATCCTATCAAGTTCATACTGATAAATATCTTCTATCGTATAGCCTTCGAGGTGCTTTCTAAGAAGCATGCAGAACATGGGTGCTTCTTTAGGATTTTCATAACTTTCCTCAGTCAATTGCACCCTTGAATAACTTGGGTGTGCCGATAATAAGAGCTTATGGTTCTTACCTCCAGCACGAACAACCAATATTACTTCATTTTTATAAGGCTGATGTACTTTATTTATTCGTCCACCTTTTAATAAAGAAGCGATTTCTTCCGTCATCGCTTTCGTAAATAATCCATCAAATGACATTCTATTTTTACTTCCTTTACATAAGATTTTCTAAGATACTCATTTTGCTAGGCGTTATCAATGCATCAGGGCTGCCCATTATAGCTGTAGCGAACTGGGTGAAAAGCTGGAGTTGCAGTTCAGGTATATTGAATGATGCTATTTTGTTAGGTTCCTGAGATTAATTGCAAATTTAGACCATTCATCATGATTGGCGGTCGTTCATTCATTCATTATATTATCCGAATCGTTCTTCTTTCCGCAATTCTGTTTAATTATAGCATTATTTTGGACGAGTCTGAATAATCATGGAAGAAGAGCAGGTTGTTTTATGTATCGGTAAGCAGGCAGGTGTTGGATGAGTAAAGCAAAGAGCGCCTGTTGAGATGTATACAGGAGCCTATTTCATTCTATTCAAAGGGATGTGTGATACTTGATGGAGTTCAAGGAAATGAATAATCAAGAAATGGAGAAAGCGCTTCAAACAAACGTTACACACGGTTTGGACGATGATGAAGTAAAGGACAGGCTGCGTAAGCATGGCTTTAACGAATTGAAGGAAGGAGAAAAACAGTCTGCCATTCTTTTATTTTTCGCCCAATTCAAAGATTTCATGGTCATAGTTTTACTTGCCGCGACATTGGTCTCAGGGATATTAGGTGAATATATCGATGCGATTGCCATCATGGCGATTGTTTTTTTGAATGGATTACTTGGGTTTTTTCAAGAACGGAAGGCAGAAAAATCCCTGGATGCCCTAAAGGAAATGGCAGCACCGCAAGTTAACGTTCTTCGGGATGGCCAATGGCTGAAAATCCCTTCGAGAGAAGTCGTTGTAGGGGATATCCTGAAGTTCTCGAGCGGTGACCGAATTGGTGCTGATTTACGGATCATCGACCATTCAAGCCTTGAAATAGAAGAGTCTGCACTTACAGGCGAGTCTCTTCCCGCAGTTAAATGTTCCGATCCGTTGATGAATGAGGTCGAAGGTATCGGTGATCAGGAAAATATGGCTTTTATGGGAACGATGGTGACAAGAGGAAATGGAGTCGGAATCGTAATCGCTACAGGTATGAACACGGCGATGGGCAAGATTGCGGACCTCCTGCAGACTGCAGAAACAAAAGAAACACCTCTTCAACGGAGGTTGGAGCAGCTAGGGAAAATTTTGATCGTCACGGCTTTAATATTAACAGTAATCGTGGTCCTGACTGGCGTCATTCAAGGGCATGACCTCTATACGATGTTTTTGGCCGGGGTATCCTTGGCTGTTGCAGCGATTCCCGAAGGCTTGCCAGCCATTGTGACCGTAGCCTTGTCTTTAGGCGTTCAGCGTATGATCAAACAAAAAGCGATAGTCCGCAAGCTTCCTGCCGTAGAAACGCTTGGCTGCGCAACGGTGATTTGCTCAGATAAGACAGGTACACTGACACAAAACAAAATGACAGTGACGAAAGTTTGGAGTGGAGGGAAAACTTGGAATGTCGGCGGTACTGGTTATAATCCTGTCGGAGAGTTTTCTTTAGAGGGAGTTTCAGTTGCACCGAAAAACCATAATGCCTTGCTTCAAATGATTACTTTCGGCATGCTCTGTAACAAAGCTGAGTTAAACGAGAATGGTAAACAATTTATATTGGACGGTGATCCGACAGAAGGGGCGATGTTGGTCGCAGCCATGAAAGCGGGTTTGACGAGGGAACACTTGTCTAAGAAGTTTACGATAGTCAAGGAGTTTCCATTTGACTCGAGCCGCAAAATGATGAGTGTCATAGTGAAGGATGAAAAAGATAATCATTTCGTCATCGTAAAAGGGGCCCCTGACGTATTGATCGCCCAGTCCGACACGATTCTTTGGGAAGGAAAGTCGGAAATATTGAATCAGAGGAGTATGGAAAGGGTGCAACAGGACATGAATGAGCTTGCCTCACAGGCACTTCGAATGATTGCCGTTGGTTATAAACCCCTTTCAAAAGGAACGATTTTGCTTCATGAAACCGAAGCTGAGCGCAATTTAACCTTCATGGGACTGCAGGGCATGATCGATCCCCCACGTCCGGAAGTGAAGCAGGCAGTTAAGGAATGCCGGGATGCCGGGATCAAAACTGTCATGATTACTGGCGACCATGTCATAACCGCAAAGGCAATAGCTAAAGAACTTGGTATTTTAAAAGGAAAAGACCGTGTACTTGAAGGACGGCAATTGGCGGACATGGAAGTCGGGGAACTTGAGGAAGTTGTTGAAAGTGTTTCGGTATTTGCCCGCGTTTCCCCGGAACATAAGTTGAAAATAGTAAAAGCCTTGCAAAATAAAGGACATGTCGTTGCAATGACAGGGGATGGTGTCAATGATGCACCTGCGATAAAATCAGCGGATATCGGTATATCCATGGGTATCACGGGGACTGATGTCGCTAAGGAAGCTTCCTCCTTGATATTGGTTGACGATAATTTTGCCACCATTAAATCGGCCATCAAAGAAGGCAGGAATATTTATGAAAACATAAGGAAGTTCATCCGTTATTTGCTTGCCTCCAATGTTGGGGAGATTTTGGTCATGTTTTTTGCGATGCTATGTGCCCTGCCACTGCCTTTGATACCAATCCAGATCTTATTCGTGAACCTTGTTACGGACGGACTGCCTGCAATGGCGTTGGGCTTGGATTCGGCAGAAGAAGATGTAATGAAAAGAAATCCACGAAATGCTAACGAAGGTGTTTTCGGAAGAGGGCTTGGCTGGAAAATCATCTCACGCGGTTTTCTGATCGGGATATCTACATTGATAGCATTTTATGTGGTATACCGTTCAAATCCGGATAACCTTGCTTATGCACAAACAATCGCATTCGCTACCCTGGTATTAGCTCAACTAATACATGTTTTCGATTGCCGAAGTGAACGTTCGATTTTCTCGAGAAACCCATTCGGTAACCTATATCTAGTCGGGGCGGTACTGTCCTCCCTATTATTAATGCTTGCCGTCATGTATGTGCAGCCCTTGCAAACAATCTTCCATACGGTACCGATTTCGGGAAGGGATTGGCTATTGGTAATAGGAATGGCATCGATCCCAACTTTTTTACTGGCTGGAACCTTTTTAGCAAGAAAAGCACAATGAAATATGATATAATCTTTAAGGTGGTAGAGTCTTGCTCTATTGCCTTTTTATTTTTGTAGTATTTTATTTGTAAGCTAAAGTTTTCGTGCTGTAGCTAATATATAAATGAATGTAAACGTCAAATTACTACATTATGTTTGATAGGATGTGGAACCATGGTTACCAGTATGACGGGCTATGGAAGAGAAGAAGCGGAAAACGAACACGTCAAGGTTTTTGCCGAAATTAAGACAGTGAACCATCGTTTTTGTGAATATACGATTCGAATGCCGCGCCAGCTTTTGGTTTTGGAAGAAAAGGTGAAGAAAAAGGCGAATCAATACATAAGAAGGGGACGGGTGGAAATCTTCATTACTGTGGAAGGTGAGAGCCTGGTTTCCAAAAAGGTGAAGATCGATTGGGATCTTGCTGATCAATATGTGGGTTTGATGGATGAAGTCAAGGGAAAATACAATCTGGAAAGTTCCTTTACATTACAGGATATGCTGCAACTTGAGTCGATTTTCGTGACGGAAGAAGTACCTGCGGTTCCGGTAGATTTGGAATCCCTGTTATTGAAAGCTGTTACGGGGGCATTGGAAAATCTGAAAAAAATGCGGACTCTGGAAGGTCAGGAACTGGCCTTGGACATGAAACACCAGCTTGAAAAGTTTGGTGAGATTGTTGCAGGAGTCAAAAACTATGCACCTTCAGTCGTCGGGAAATATAAAGCCCGGTTGGAAATCAAGCTAGCCGAGTTGACGGAAGGATTGATTGAAGATAGCCGTATCGTGACGGAAGCGGCCATTTTTGCTGATAAATGTGATATAAATGAAGAACTGACCAGACTCGAAAGCCATATACAGCAATTTTCAAGGACGCTTACCCATAGTGAACCAATTGGAAGAAAACTCGACTTCCTGGTTCAGGAAATGAACAGGGAAGTCAATACGATTGGATCAAAGGCAAATGATTCGGCCATTACCAAAGAAGTGGTGGAAATGAAAAGTCTGCTCGAAAAATTAAAGGAACAGGTTCAAAATATCGAGTAGTCGGTTTATGATGAACCTAACAAGGTGACAATAGAATATGAATGGGGGACAAAAATGTCAATTAAGCTCATTAATATTGGTTTTGGGAATATCGTTTCCGCAAACCGGATCGTATCCATCGTGAGCCCTGAATCGGCTCCGATTAAAAGGATTATCCAAGACGCCCGAGACCGCGGATCCTTAATAGATGCTACATATGGTAGAAGAACTAGGGCCGTTATAATTACAGACAGCGACCATGTCATCTTATCTGCCGTTCAACCGGAAACGGTTGCCGCACGGCTTCAAGATAGAGATGACAGCGTAGAAGAGGGGTAACTGAAACAATATGAGAGAAAAAGGTTTATTAATCGTTTTGTCCGGTCCATCCGGTGTTGGTAAAGGAACAGTAAGGAAGGCGATTTTTTCCCAGCCTGGAACGGCATTTGAATATTCAATTTCGATGACGACACGGCTGCCTCGCCATGGAGAAGTGGACGGAGTGGATTATTTCTTCAAAAAACGCGAGGAATTCGAAGCACTGATCGAAGAAGGGAAATTGCTGGAATATGCTGAGTTCGTCGGTAATTATTATGGAACACCGGTGGATTATGTCCGTGAAACAATTGATTCCGGAAAAGATGTATTTCTGGAAATTGAAGTTCAAGGAGCTAAACAGGTCAGGGAGAAATTCCCTGAAGGACTTTTCATTTTCCTTGCTCCTCCAAGCTTGACTGAGCTTGAAAGCCGCATCGTTACTCGTGGCACCGAGACGGAGGAAGCGATAAAAGGTCGGATGAAAGTGGCCAAGGAAGAAATAGAACTTATGGATCTTTATGATTATGTTGTAGAAAATGATCATGTGGATGCCGCATGTGCTAGAATTAATGCAATTGTGATTGCCGAGCATTGCCGTCGGGAAAGAGTTGCTGTTTTATATAAAAAAATGTTGGAGGCGGAATAAACTATGTTATATCCATCAATTGATTCACTATTACTTAAAATCGATTCAAAATACTCGCTTGTATCAGTGGCAGCTAAACGTGCCAGGGAAATGCAAATTAAAGATAATTGCCTTATAACCAAACCGGTCTCCCATAAATCCGTAGGTCGTGCCCTTGAAGAAATTCATTCAGGTAAATTGACTTACGATAATTCTTACGAAGAAAACTAAGAGAACACATAAGCTTGACCTATCGGGCCTGACACCCTAAAGCAAACAGGATGCGTTACATTTGGAAAGTTGCTTCCTTCCTGCGGCCAAGGTGTCAGGCCTGTTTGTTTTGATTTTTCAAAAGTACGGAAGAATTGATCTAGCGGGGAAAGAGATGGATTGTTTAAGGAAATCCATATATTTATTGCGCATTTCAAATGAAATTTCTTCTGTTATGCTTCATAATTGATAAAAATAGAATGTATAGTTAGGGGAAATTTGCATGCTTATCGATAAAAAAGTACTTCTTTGTGTCACCGGCGGGATTGCTGTATATAAGGCTGCTGCCCTGACAAGTAAATTAACTCAGGAAGGAGCGCATGTTAAAGTGATCATGAGTGAATCGGCACGTAAGTTCGTGACGCCGCTCACTTTTCAAGCACTTTCGAGAAATGATGTGTACACAGATACATTTGATGAGAAGGATTCTTCAGTCATTGCCCACATCGACTTGGCTGATTGGGCTGACATCATTCTTTTGGCTCCAGCTACAGCGAATGTCATTGGCAAGGTAGCCAATGGCATCGCGGATGATATGATCACGACCACACTTCTGGCAACGGAGGCACCAGTTTGGGTAGCGCCGGCAATGAACGTCCATATGTACGCCCACCCAGCGGTTCAGAAAAACATGGAGACACTTCGTACGTTCGGATATCAATTCATTGAACCGGGTGAAGGGTATTTGGCTTGCGGTTATGTAGGGAAGGGACGATTGGAGGAACCGGAAACAATTGTCGAACAGCTCAATCTTTATTTCGGTGAACGGAAATCACGGCCTCAGCCACTTAAGGGAAAGAAATATTTGATAACGGCAGGACCGACTCGTGAAGCAATTGATCCGGTGCGTTACGTGACGAATCATTCCAGCGGAAAAATGGGCTATGCCCTAGCTGAACAGGCAATTGAAATGGGCGCTGAGGTGACATTGATTACTGGCCCAGTGAATTTGACGCCACCTTCCAAGGCTAGAGTAATACCTGTGGAATCGGCAGCAGATATGTACGATGAGGTATTCAATCAGTTCGATACCAGTGACGTCGTAATCATGACGGCTGCGGTGGCGGATTATAAACCGAAGATTTATCATGCTCAAAAGATGAAAAAGCAGCCAGGGGAAAATGTGATTGAATTTGAACGGACAAAGGATATCCTTAAGGAACTCGGTGAGAATAAAACCCATCAGATCTTGGTGGGATTTGCGGCGGAAACCAACAACGTTGAAGAATACGCAAGAGGGAAATTAGTGAAAAAGAATGCAGATATGATCGTTGCCAATAATGTTACCATCGCAGGGGCAGGGTTTGGAACGGATACGAACATCGTGACCATTTACGATAAAGATGGAAGTGCTACCGAACTTCCAAAAATGAGTAAAGCGGATATAGCTAAAAGCATCCTGGCAGAAGTATCTCGCATGCAAAAGGAATGATGTCTTATGGATATTGCATCCGTCATCGTGGATGTACCTGCTAAACAAACGGATCGAGAATTTGACTATCGCATACCTGAAAAGTGGAACCAAGTCATTAAGCCCGGCATGCGAGTCATCGTGCCATTCGGTCCAAGAATGGTGCAGGGATTCATCACCGGTTTAAAAGCTGAAAGCGACTTTGCGAAATTACGCTATATAAAAGAACCAATGGATTTGGAGCCCATCCTTAATGATGAATTACTTAAGCTTGGTGACTGGTTGACCAAAGAGGCCATGTGTTTTAAAATTTCAGCGCTTCAGGCCATGCTTCCGGCAGCGATGAAAGCGAAGTATGAAAAAGTGATCAATGTCATAGAAGATAAAAAGAATCAGCTCCCGCCCTTCATTCAAAATCTTTTCGGAAAGAACGATTCAATATCTTGGAAAGAAGTGATTGAAGGGGAGAATGCCTCCCTTTTTCAAAAGGAAATACAAAATGGCAATCTAGAGCTCGTGTATAATGTGAAAAACCGTCTTAACAAGAAGACCGTCCGTGTCATTAAATCTTTGCTTTCCTCTAAGGAACTGACAGAAATGGCGTCGTCCATTTCCAGCCATGCAAAAAAACAGCAGGAACTCCTTCAATACTTTATAGAACATCAAGAGCCCGTTCCGTTAAAAGAATTGCTTGAATTGATCAATACTTCAAGCGGTACGGTCAAAGCCCTAGTGTCAAAAGGGGCCTTGGCGGAAATGGATCAGGAAATATACCGTGACCCTTATGAGAACCGTGTGTTCGAAAAATCCAATCCCTTTACTTTAACGGATGAACAAGGGGCTGCCTTGAAGCCCATCCATGAGAAAATACATCATGATGAACATGATGTTTTCCTTTTATATGGTGTAACCGGCAGCGGGAAGACGGAAGTGTATCTGCAGGCAATTGCCTCTGTCATTGAAAAAGGGAAGGAAGCCATCATGCTGGTACCTGAAATCTCCTTGACGCCACAAACGGTGAAGAGGTTCAAGGAACGATTCGGGGAGCAGGTTGCTGTCATGCATAGCGGTTTATCCGTAGGTGAAAAATATGATGAATGGCGGAAAATTCACCGTAAAGAGGTAAAAGTGGTGGTGGGTGCACGTTCAGCCGTATTCGCTCCGTTTGAAAACCTGGGACTGGTCATCATTGATGAAGAGCACGAATCCAGTTATAAGCAAGAAGAAACGCCAAGGTACCATGCCAGGGACGTTGCAATTGAAAGAGCAAAATCATATAAGTGTCCGGTTATACTTGGTAGCGCCACTCCGACACTTGAATCTTTTGCGCGAGCCAAGAAAAACGTTTATAAATTACTGACCCTTAGCCAGAGGATGAATAAAAATGCATTGCCAGCAGTCGATATTGTAGATATGAGGGAAGAACTAAGAACCGGGAATCGTTCCATGTTTTCGGAGCTGCTCTTCACCAAGCTGACAGACCGGCTTGAGAAGGGGGAGCAAACCGTCTTGATGCTAAATAAACGGGGACATTCTTCCTTTGTGATGTGTCGAAGCTGTGGATTGGTCATCAACTGCCCTAATTGTGACATTTCACTCACCTATCATCGCTTTAATGATATAATGAAATGCCATTATTGTGGATTTGAAGAGGGAATGCCTTCCGTTTGCCCAGAATGCGAAAGTGAACATATAAGGTTCTTCGGTACAGGCACTCAAAAGGTTGAAGAAGAGCTTGCGAAAATCCTCCCTGATGCACGGGTAATACGAATGGATGTCGACACGACGAGTAAGAAGGGTTCACATGAGCGGTTGCTGAATGCCTTTGGTGAAGGGAAGGCCGATATATTGCTAGGCACTCAAATGATTGCCAAGGGCCTTGATTTTCCTAATATCACACTTGTTGGAGTCCTTTCAGCGGATACGATGCTCCATCTGCCTGATTTTCGTTCTTCGGAAAAGACATTCCAGCTGCTGACACAGGTCAGCGGAAGGGCAGGACGTCATCAGCTTCCGGGAGAAGTGGTCATCCAAACCTATACGCCTGAGCACTACAGCATCGAGCTTTCTGCCTTGCAGGATTATGATGCTTTTTATGAACGGGAGATGCATCTGCGCAGGCAAAGTCATTACCCTCCATATTATTACGTTGTCCTTATAACCGTTTCACATGAAGACTTAATGAAGACGGTGAGTGTCACTGAAAAAATCACCAATTATTTAGGCTCACGATTGAATCGGGATTCTATCGTTCTCGGTCCGGTTGCTTCACCCATTAGTCGAATCAACAATAGATATCGTTATCAATGTCTGATAAAATACAGACGAGAGCCGGACCTTAATCAGCATTTACGTACACTTTTAGAGCATTATCAAAAAGAAACGGCTCAAAATCATCTGCAGATTTCAATAGATT
Source organism: Peribacillus sp. NJ11 (assembly GCF_030348405.1). Taxonomy (NCBI): domain Bacteria; kingdom Bacillati; phylum Bacillota; class Bacilli; order Caryophanales; family Bacillaceae; genus Peribacillus; species Peribacillus sp. NJ11. The sequence continues at coordinate 4,993,986 of NZ_JAUCFO010000001.1, read as the reverse complement.
TAAATCCACAGATCATGATGTAATTGTTTAAGCGATGGATGATTACCGCGAGCTGTTCAAGCTTGCGTTTTTATATAATGAAGTGTTGTTTTTCATATCTAGGAGGTTACCTTTAATTTTGGCTATTTTACCGATTGTCTTGTTTCCTGAAAAAATTTTACAACAAAAATGCGATAAAATAACAAGTTTTGATAAGAAATTGGCAAAGCTGTTAAATAACATGTACGAAACGATGGTGGAGGCGGATGGCGTTGGGCTTGCAGCACCTCAGGTTGGCGTGAAAAAGCAAGTGGCCGTCGTCGAAATAGAGGAAGGATCAGGTGCAATCGAACTGATTAATCCAGAAGTGCTGGAAGTGGAAGGCGAACAGACGGGTGTTGAAGGATGCTTGAGCTTCCCGAGTTTATATGGTGAAGTATCGCGGCCATACCGCGTCAAAGTCCGTGCGCAAGACCGAAAAGGATCTTTTTTCGAAATAGAAGCGGAAGATTTCCTCGCAAGGGCCCTTCAGCACGAAATCGATCATTTGCAAGGAGTTTTATTCACAAGTAAGGTTTCCCGCTATATTTCGGAAGAAGAGTTAGAAAGGTTTGAAGAAGAATGACAAAAATCATCTTTATGGGAACACCGGACTTTTCAGTGCCGGTATTGAAAAGAATCATTGATGAAGGGTATGACGTGATTGCTGTCGTCACACAGCCCGATCGTCCAGTTGGCCGCAAAAAGGTGCTAACGCCGCCGCCAGTTAAGGTCGAAGCCGAAAAGCAGGGGATTCCCGTTTATCAGCCCGAAAAAATCCGTGAAAAAGAAGAGCTTGAAAAGATCATTGCATTGAATCCTGATTTAGTGGTGACGGCGGCTTTCGGGCAAATCCTTCCGAATGAATTGTTGGATGCACCTAAGTACGGATGCATTAATGTACATGCCTCCCTTCTTCCTGAACTGCGTGGAGGGGCGCCCATCCATTATTCCATTTTACAGGGGAAAGAAAAAACTGGAATAACCATCATGTATATGGCGGAGAAATTGGATGCCGGGGATATATTGACTCAGGCCGAAGTTGCCATAGGGGAAGAAGATAATGTCGGTACACTGCATGATAAATTGAGCAAGGTAGGGTCCGACTTACTTGCAGAGACATTGCCGAAACTTTTAAATCAGGAGTTACAGGCGATCAAGCAAGATGAGGATCAAGCGACTTTTGCGCCTAACATTAAACGGTCGGAGGAAAAAATCGACTGGTCGAAATCAGGAGAAGACATCTATAACCATGTACGTGGCCTGAATCCTTGGCCTGTTGCGTATACAACCTTGGACGGATCCATTTTAAAAATTTGGCAGGCAAAGAAACTGGAAGATGGCAATCTGTCCGTACCGGGCACGATAATTGATGTGCAAAATGATGGTTTCATCGTTTCGACAGGTAATGAGACGGCTATACTAGTTACTGAACTGCAGCCTTCGGGAAAGAAAAAAATGCCGGCGAAAGATTACTTGCGCGGAGCCGGGTCGTTCATTAAAGCAGGCATGAAGTTAGGAGAACAGAATGAAGCAAACTAAAAAGGGAGTACGTGAAATCGCTCTCGATATTTTGGAATCTGTAGAGAAAAACCAATCCTACAGTAACCTATTACTGAACAACTTGATTAACAAGCACCAGTTATCCGGTGTGGACAGCGGTTTACTTACAGAAATAAGCTACGGTACCATACAGCGGAAGATGACTTTGGATTACTATTTGAACCCGTATATTAAACAACCTAAAAAAACGCAAAGCTGGGTAATCAATTTACTTAGACTTTCCATTTATCAAATGGTCTATTTAGATAAAGTGCCAGATCATGCAATCATTTTCGAGGCTGTTGAAATTTCCAAAAAGCGTGGACATAAGGGTACATCTTCAATGGTCAATGGCGTGCTTCGTAATATTCAAAGAAATGGTGTTCCTTCCTTTGATGATATCAAAGATGATCTGGAACGGCTTTCCATCGAAGTAAGTCATCCAATTTGGTTGGTCAAGCGTTGGGTAGAGCAATTTGGTTATGAAAAAACCAAGGAAATGTGTGAAATCAACTTAACTGCACCATTACAGACGGGACGGGTAAATTTAAAGAAGATTTCACGCAGTGAAATAATCAGCATATTAACGGAAGAAGGATATGATGTTGAAGCGAGTGAAGTCGTTCCCGAAGCAATCGTCAGCTATAAAGGCAATCTTGCTCATTCAGAAAGCTATAAATTGGGATATTTATCGATTCAGGATGAAAGTTCGATGCTTGTCGCCCATGCATTAGGTGCAAATGAAAATGATGCTGTACTCGATTGCTGTGCTGCACCCGGAGGGAAAACGACACATATCGCAGAAGGCTTGACCACTGGACAAGTATATGCACTTGACCTTCATGAACATAAGGTCAAGCTCATTAAAGAGCAGGCGGAGCGTCTGAAACTCAGAAACAATATTAAGACAATGGCCCTCGATAGCAGAAAAGTGCAAGAACACTTTAATAAGGAAGGGTTTGACAGGGTCCTGATCGATGCACCATGTTCCGGATTGGGAGTCATGCGCCGGAAGCCTGATGTTAAGTATACAAAAACAAAAGATGATATAATGAAACTCTCAAGCATACAAAAACAATTATTGGAAGCGGCTGCCCCGCTCGTAAAGCAAGGCGGACGGTTAGTATATAGTACCTGTACGGTGGATAAAGAAGAAAATGACCAAGTCGCTGCAGCATTTTTGGAAAGCCATCCTGATTTTGAAAGCGATGCAACCTTGTCTACAAGAATGCCTGAAAGCGTTCAGCCATTTATCGAGGGTCATACGCTGCAAGTTTTTCCGCAATATTTTAGCAGTGACGGATTCTTTATTGCGAGTTTTAGAAAGAAGGTGCTGTAATGGCAGAAATCACTAAATCATCAAGAGTAAAAAAAGACACAACACCAGAAAAACCATCGATCTATTCATTGGAGCTACACCAAATTAAAGAATGGCTCATTGAAAATGGCGAGAAGGCATTCCGGGCCGATCAAGTATATGACTGGCTTTATAAAAAGCGTGTTTCCAGTTTTGAAGATATGTCCAACCTTTCGAAATCTTTACGGGATAAGCTGGAATCACAATTCACCTTCACTACATTGAAAACTTTGATTCAGCAAACGTCCAATGACGGAACCATGAAGTTTTTATTTGAACTCCATGATGGGTATTCGATTGAAACGGTGCTGATGCGCCATGAATACGGAAACTCCATTTGTGTGACGACACAGGTAGGCTGCAGAATTGGCTGTACATTCTGTGCGTCAACACTTGGCGGATTAAAGCGAAATCTTGAATCGGGGGAAATTGTTGCCCAGGTCGTTAAAGTTCAGCAAGCACTTGACGAAGTGGAAGAACGTGTTAGTTCTGTCGTTATCATGGGAATCGGTGAACCGTTCGATAACTACGATAATATGATGTCATTCTTAAAGAATATAAATCATGAAAAGGGCTTGAACATTGGGGCACGTCATATTACGGTTTCCACAAGTGGAATCATTCCTAAAATCTATAAGTTTGCAGAAGAAAGCATGCAAATCAACTTTGCTGTTTCCCTTCATGCACCGAACACGGAATTGAGAAGTAAATTGATGCCAATCAACAAGGCCTACAAACTGCCAGACCTGATTGAAGCCATCAAATACTATACAGAAAAAACAGGGCGCCGTGTAAGTTTTGAATATGGTCTATTCGGCGGCGAAAATGATACAGTGGAACACGCCGAAGAATTAGCGGATTTGATAACCGGGATAAAATGCCATGTCAACTTAATACCGGTTAACTATGTACCTGAACGCAACTATGTACGTACACCTCGTGACCAAATTTTTGAGTTTGAAAAAACATTGAAAAAGCGCGGCATTAATGTAACGATCCGTAGGGAACAAGGCAGTGATATTGACGCAGCCTGCGGCCAGCTTCGGGCCAAGGAGCGCAAAGAAGAGACGAGGTGATCCTATGAGGGCAATATTTAAAACAGACCGTGGAAAAGTCCGCCAGCATAATGAAGATAATGGCGGAATTTTTAAGAACTCGGAAGGCGTTCGCCTTGCCATCGTTGCAGATGGCATGGGCGGCCACCGTGCCGGGGATGTAGCCAGTGCAATGACGATAGACCTTTTGAAAAAGAGCTGGGAAGTGTCCCGCGGGATCGATACGGCAAATGATGCCGAGGATTGGCTAAAACAGCAAATCTTCTTGGTCAATCAGTTGCTTTTTGAACATGCCGAAGCGAATACGGAATGTAAGGGCATGGGGACCACGATTGTTGCTGCCATTTGCACCGATAAGTTTGCTACCATTGCCAACATCGGGGACAGCCGATGTTATTTGTATAATGAGAGCGGTTTTAAGCAGGTCACGGAAGATCATTCACTTGTTAATGAATTGGTCCGTTCTGGGCAGATTTCGAAGGAAGATGCTGAGAACCACCCACGAAAAAATGTTTTATTACGAGCCTTGGGGACAGAAATGCAAGTTGAAATGGACATTACGACGGTCATCTTCGAAGAAAATGATTTACTATTGCTTTGTTCGGATGGTTTGACGAATAAAGTGAATGAACAGGAACTTGAAGAAACGGTAACCAATGGGCAGCCACTTGAAGAAAAGGCAATTTCATTAATAGATAAGGCCAATCACTACGGTGGGGAAGATAATATCACCCTTGTGCTTGTTCAATTTACTGAAGAAAGTGAAAGCAGGTGAATTGAATGTTGATTGGTAGAAGAATCAACGGACGTTATAAACTGATCCAGATGGTCGGTGGCGGCGGTATGGCGAATGTTTACCTTGCAAGGGATATGATTTTAGATAGGGATGTTGCACTGAAAATCCTTCGCATGGACTTTAATAATGACGAAGAGTTCATCAAGCGCTTTAATCGGGAAGCTCAATCGGCAACCAGTTTGGCCCATCCCAATATCGTAAGTATTTATGATGTGGGTGAAGAAGATTCCATCTATTATATTGTAATGGAATACGTGGACGGTTTTACACTTAAGCAATACATACAAAAATATTTTCCAATTCCAGTTGATGAAGCATTGGATATCATGAAGCAAATCACGGCAGCAATTTCTCATGCCCATCATAATGGGATCATCCATCGTGACATCAAGCCACAGAACATTCTGATTGATAAAGAAGGAACCGTCAAGATTACAGACTTTGGAATTGCACTGGCCCTAAGTGCAACGAACATAACTCAGACTAATGCAGTCCTAGGGTCAGTTCATTATTTATCTCCGGAACAGGCCAGAGGCGGGATGGCCAATAAGAAATCGGACATTTATTCACTTGGCATTGTAATGTTTGAATTGCTGACGGGGAGATTGCCTTTTTCGGGTGAATCAGCCGTTTCGATAGCTCTTAAACATTTACAATCGGAAACTCCTTCGCCAAAACGCTGGAACCCTGAAATACCTCAGAGTGTGGAAAATATTATCTTGAAAGCGACAGCCAAAGATTCATATTACCGCTACGAGAGCGTAGACTCAATGGAAGATGACATGCGGACGTCACTTAATCCTGAGCGTTCGAATGAACTACCTTTTGCGATTCCTGAAGATCATGATGCAACAAAAGCCATCCCCGTCATCACGGATGATCAGCTTTCAAGCATCGATGAGACAATCATAAGGGGTCCTGAAAAAAATACTTTAGTCTATTCGGATGATGGGGAAAGTGAATCAGAAGTAGAGAGTAAATCGAAAAAGAAACAGAAGAAACAGAAGAAACAGAAAAAACAAAAAACGAAGTCGAAACAAAAAGATAAAGAACGAAAGAAAATGCCTGCCATTTTGGTGACCACCTTTTTAGTTCTGGCCCTGATTGCTGGTACATCTCTTTTATTACCATCTTTGTTTGTTTCCAAGGAAGTGACGATCCCTGACCTTAAAGGGAAAGAATTGGATGATGCCATTACTGAATTGCTTGAATTGGATTTGGTCATCGGAGACACGATTGAGATTGAAGATGAAGAGGTTGAAGCGAGCCTTGTGATCAAAACCAATCCAAAAGAAGGTAAGACGGTCAAGGCAGGCGCAGAAATCGATATTTATCAAAGCATTGGTAAAGAAACGATTTCATTGTCCAGCTATGAAGGACGGGATTACTCAGATGTTAAATCACTGCTTGATAAAATGGGTTTCAAAAACATAAGCGTGACCGAAAAATATGATGACAGTGCTGCCGGTACGATCATAGAACAAACGCCTTCTGGTGCCACTGAAATCGTACCATCCGAAACGGAGCTTGAGCTAACGGTAAGTAAAGGGGAAGACCTATTGAGCTTGAAGAACTTAACAGGGTTCAATGAAGCTGGCCTTAATGATTATTCCAGTGAAAGTGGAATAAAGATCGATGTGGAAGAAGAAGTTTACGATGATTCCGTTGCAGAGGGGCTTGTCATTTCCCAGTCTCCAGAACCTACTACGAAGGTGGAAAAGGGCAGTACGGTGAAAGTGGTCATTTCGAAAGGGAAAGAAGAGATTCCTCCTAAGAACGTGACGGAGGAAATCAAAATCGAGTATGATCCGGTTGAACCAGGCAAAGCGCAAAAGATCCAAATCTTCATAGAGGATATCAAGAATAGCATGACGGAGCCTAAAGAATCATTCTTTATCGTGGAGGATGCCAAGCGAACGATCGAATTAACGGTTTCCCCAGATAAGAAAGCAGGATATAAAGTCATGCGTGACAATCAGGTCATCATCGACCAAGCCGTCTCTTATCCAGAATAAATTTAATAATTAGGAGTGTGGTTATGCCCGAAGGAAAAATTATCAAAGCATTAAGTGGATTTTATTATGTCCTTGAAGGTGAAGAAGTCTATCAATGCCGCGGACGGGGAGTATTCAGGAAAAATAAGGTGACGCCACTTGTAGGTGATTATGTTGTTTTTCAAGCGGAAAATAAAACGGATGGGACCGTGACCGAAATAAAACCGCGAAAGAATGAATTGATCCGGCCACAAATTTCAAATGTAGACCAAGCCATCCTAGTCTTTTCGGCAGTGGAACCTGATTTCAGTCCAGCCTTGCTTGATCGATTTCTCGTACTTATCGAAGATAACGAAATCGAACCCATTATCGTCGTGACTAAACTTGACTTGGTTACTTCTGAAAACCAAAAGAAACTGTCTCAGTATATCAAGGACTATCAGAAACTTGGCTATACTGTACTGGAGACATCATCAGTTACCGCTGGGGGCATTGAAGAACTAGTGCCGTATTTAGAAGGGAAAACGAGTGTATTTGCTGGTCAGTCAGGTGTTGGGAAATCGTCCTTGCTGAATGCGATCAATCCTGAATTGGCTTTAAAGACGGATGATATTTCGTCACACCTAGGACGTGGGAAGCATACGACACGCCACGTTGAATTGATTCATATTGGCTCTGGGCTTGTCGCGGATACACCAGGATTCAGTTCACTTGAATTCATGGAAATGGAAGCTGAACGGTTATCCTATTGCTTCCCGGAAATGCATAAGCATGGGGAAGACTGTAAATTCCGGGCCTGCCTGCATGATAAAGAACCGAAGTGTGCTGTGAAGGAAGCGGTTGAGACAGGGGAAATTCCACATTATCGATATGAACACTATATGCAATTCTTAGAAGAAATTAGAGATAGAAAGCCGAGGTATTAAAATGGTTAAAATCGCACCATCCATTTTATCAGCTAACTTTGCAAAATTGGGAGAAGAAATCATTGATGTTGAAAGGGGCGGAGCGGATTTAATCCATGTAGATGTCATGGATGGGCATTTCGTGCCGAATATTACGATAGGCTCCCTGATTGTCGACGCTATCCGGCCGGTGACAAAGCTTCCGCTGGATGTTCACTTAATGATCGAACAACCTGATCGTTATATCGAGGCGTTTGCGAAAGCTGGAGCTGATTATATAACTGTACATGTAGAGGCATGCACTCATTTGCATCGGACGATCCAATTGATTAAATCTTTTGGTGTAAGGGCTGGCGTGGTGCTTAACCCAGCCACCCCAGCTTCCTTGATCCAACCAATAATCGAAGATATTGACATGGTATTACTGATGACGGTTAACCCAGGTTTTGGCGGGCAAAAGTTCATTTCATCCGTACTGCCCAAAATTGCTGAAGTGAAGGCGATGGCAGAAATGCATAACCAAAATCTAGAAATAGAGATTGATGGTGGAGTAAATGAAGAAACGGCTAAACTATGTATTGAACAAGGGGCGACAATCCTAGTGGCCGGCTCGGCAATATATAATCAAGAAGATCGACACGCAGCGATTCAAAAGATTCGGGGAAAGTGATATAAAGCCGACACTATCGTATTCAAATGATAGTGATCGGCTTTTTTTATCAATTATACAAAACATCTTGGATATGAATATACATAGAAAAGGATGATTACGATGATTATTAGTATAATGGCTGGAGGTCCGGAATGTTTTTGGCCGGATTTAACAAGGTATATAGAGATGACTGATCTATGGGTCGGGGTTGACAGGGGAGTATGGGCATTGCTTGAAGAAGGTATCGAACCTAAGTGCGGATTTGGAGATTTTGATTCAGTTTCGGAAGGTGAATACAAGAAAATCGAGCAAAGGCTGGAACAGATCAATCTATATTCATCGGAAAAGGATGAAACGGATTTAGAAATCGCATTTAAATGGGCAATAGGGAAAAAACCAAGTGAAATTCACATATTGGGCGCTACAGGAGGAAGAATGGACCATTTTCTTGGTAATATCCAGCTGCTCCAAAAAGAAAGTGTCCTCCCTTATCACGGTGACATTGATATATACATAGTTGATAAGCAAAATATATTCACAGTAAAAACAGCGGGGTCATATGAAGTCACTGCTTTGCAAGATAAGAAATACCTGTCATTGCTCCCTGTAACGGCAGAAGTCACCGGCATTACACTTTCGGGTTTCAAATACCCTCTGAGTGATGCAAGCTTGGAAATAGGTTCGACGCTTTGCATCAGCAATGAACTAATTTCCGAATCTGGGAATGTTTCATTTGAGAAAGGCATATTAATGGTGATAAGAAGCAGTGATTAAAATTCATGCTTAGAGCAGATTCGGATATAATTACGATCATCCTATATCCGCTTAAAAGCTTATGTTGTAATAGAAAAATTCCACTTCATCTTTATTTGTGGGATGCAAAGAGGAGGGGCATGATGAAATTTTATACGATTAAATTGCCAAAAGTTCTGGGCAGTTTGGTAAGGGCTATGCTCGGAGCGTTTAAAAAAGGCTGATACTTATCTCCATGACACCTCTCAAATTCAGGGAGGTGTTATTTTTTTCGGGATTTCTGGGGGAATGATAGGGGTTGGCCATCCATTAATGGGAGATGACTTCTTTTCCTGATGCAGACTGAACCTTATCAACGAAATTAAAACCATCCCCATTAAAATGCAGGACATTACAAGTAAAAAGGCATCCTAAGAGGATGCCGTAACATTATACGCGTTCTACTTTGCCCGATTTAAGAGCTCTTGCAGAAACGTATACACGTTTAGGTTTACCGTCAACTAAAATACGTACTTTTTGAAGGTTAGCGCCCCATGTACGCTTGCTAGCGTTCATTGCGTGAGAGCGGCTGTTACCAGAACGAGTTCTTCTTCCAGTGATTACACATTTACGTGCCATGTTAAATTCCCTCCTAACTACAACAAGCTTAAGTTATTCGCAGTCGTCTTAAGTCTTTGTAAAATACTTTAATAATTTATCATACCTACCGATAGAATGCAATACTTCAGTTCATTACTTTCAAGAAAAAAACCTTGACATACCTACTTGGAAATTGAAATATATAAAGTGCCGTATGACATTTACTTTTAAAACCATGGACATTATAGTAAAATGTCTTTAGTTGACTTGATTTTTTGGGAGGGAAAAGAAAATGTCTATCGAATTACAAACGAAATATGGACAAATTGATATCTCTAATGATGTTGTCGCTACTGTAGCAGGCGGCGCAGCTGTGGATTGTTACGGAATTATAGGAATGGCTTCCAAAAAACAATTTAAAGACGGCATTGCCGAAATTTTAAGAAAAGAAAACTTTACTAAGGGTGTAATAGTCCGTCAAGAAGAGGAAGAAGTTCATATCGATATGTATATTATCGTAAGTTATGGAACAAAAATCTCGGAAGTTGCACATAATGTGCAATCAAAGGTAAAATACACTCTGGACAAAACTGTAGGATTAGCTGTTGATTCCGTTAACATTTTTGTACAGGGAGTTCGTGTGACGAACCCTTAGGTATAGGAGGAAAGTTTTGTGTCAATTACAAGTTTAAACGGAAAGCGCTTTGCAGAAATGATCATTCAAGGTGCCAACCATTTAGCGGCTAATGCCCAAATGGTTGATGCGTTGAATGTTTTCCCTGTTCCAGATGGAGATACTGGAACGAATATGAATTTATCGATGACTTCCGGAGCGAAGGAAGTGCAAAATAACGTCCAGGAGCATATCGGGAAAGTGGGTACATCCCTTTCAAGAGGACTGCTAATGGGTGCACGCGGCAATTCAGGTGTTATCCTTTCGCAACTTTTCCGCGGTTTTGCTAAAGCGATTGAACATAAATCGGAAATCAATAGTGAGGAATTTGCCCAAGCATTTGAAGCAGGGGTTCAGACAGCTTATAAAGCGGTAATGAAACCTGTTGAAGGAACCATTTTAACGGTTGCAAAAGATGCAGCCAAGCAAGCGGTTTCATCAGCATCAAATCACCAAGACCTTATTCAGGTAATGGAAGAAATCGTTACGGAAGCCAATGCTTCATTAAAACGCACTCCTGATCTACTTCCAGTCTTAAAAGAAGTGGGGGTCGTTGACAGCGGCGGGCAAGGGTTGGTGTTCGTTTATGAAGGTTTCCTTGCTGAGCTGAAAGGGGAAGCCCTTCCAGTCCGATCTGCAAATGGCCCAAGCATGGATGACATGATCAGTGCCGAACATCACATGAACGTACAAGGGCATATGAGCACGGAAGATATCGTATATGGTTACTGCACGGAATTCATGGTCCGATTGGAAAGTGAAAAACTTGCCAATAATTCGTTCGATGAAGAAAAATTCCGAAATGATTTAAGTGAATACGGAGATTCTTTATTAGTCATCTCAGATGATGAAGTCGTCAAAGTACATATTCACTCTGAACAGCCTGGCACGTGCCTGAATTATGGCCAGCAATACGGTAGTTTAATCAAACTGAAAATCGATAATATGCGTGAACAGCATACTGCGATCGTAGGTGAAACGAATACACCGCTTCAAACGAAACCGTCCAACAAAGAGAAGTATGGTGTAGTGTCCGTAGCGATGGGGGCTGGCATCAGCGAGTTATTCAAAAGCATCGGCGCTAAGTCCGTCATCGAAGGCGGACAAACGATGAATCCTAGCACAGAAGATATTGTTAAGGCTGTCGAAGAGGCATATGCGGATCATGTCATCATCTTGCCTAACAATAAAAATATCATCATGGCGGCCAATCAGGCTGCAGATGTACTTGGTGATCATGTGACTGTTATTCCAACGAAAACAGTACCACAGGGAATGGCGGCATTGTTGGCTTTCAACCCTTCACTTGATGCTGAAGAAAATAAAAAAGCGATGATCGAAGCCCTTTCACATGTGAAAACGGGCCAGATTACTTATGCTGTCAGGGATACCAACATTGACGGTCTTGCAATTGAGACCGGGGACTTCATGGGAATTGCTGAAGGAACCATCAAAGTGAAGGATAAAGACATGACTCAAGCGGCAAAAGACCTTCTCTCCGATATGATTGATGAAGATTCCGAAATCCTTACCATTTTATATGGAGAAGATGCAACAACAGAAGATGTAGAAGGTCTTGTTGCGTTTTGTAATGAGAATTTCGAGGACGTTGAAGTTGAAGTCCATAATGGGAAACAACCTTTATATTCTTTTATTTTTTCAATTGAATAAGTAGAGAATCATGAAGATAAGAGAGCTTTAATCGTCTCTTTGAAGGATCCAGAAAAAAATAAAAGGCAATAAACTGCATATGTCATTAGGCTATGCAGTTTTATTTTTTATGAAATGAAGGATTAGGGACAGCACGCTTGGAATTACAATAAATATGGCGTTATTATTAAACTAACTCCCAGTGTTTCCCTTGGGTTCAGTTCTAAAGAAGGAGGAGCAATTCATGAAATTTAGAAGTGTATTCGATATAATTGGTCCTGTTATGATTGGTCCCTCTAGTTCCCATACAGCAGGAGCTGCAAGAATCGGAAGGGTTGCCAGGAATTTATTCGACCGGGAACCAAAATGGGCCCATATTTCTTTTTACGGATCGTTTGCCAAAACCTATAAAGGCCATGGAACGGATGTAGCCATTGTAGGAGGCTTACTTGATTTTGATACATTTGATGAGAGAATTAAAGAATCGCTGGAAATAGCCCGCAAAAAGAAAATGAAAATTACTTTTCGCGAAGAAGAAGCCGTACCGGAACATCCCAATACAGCAAAAATAACGGTGGGCGATGATGATGGCGAACTGGAACTTGTCGGAATATCGATTGGCGGGGGAAAGATTGAAATCATCGAACTGAATGGGTTTAAATTGAGGCTATCAGGCCACAACCCTGCCATACTCGTCGTTCATGATGACCGATTTGGTGCTATCGCCAATGTTTCAAACATTTTAGCAAAGCATCAAATCAATATTGGCCAGATGGAAGTCTCCCGTAAGGAGAAAGGGAAGATGGCCTTGATGACCATTGAAGTGGACCATAACTTGGAGGACCACGTCATCGATGAAATTACAGCACTCCCCAACATCACCCAAGTTGCGAGGATTGTTGATTGATAGGGCAATCGTTTCCACTTAGGAAGGAGAAGATATCATGTTTCGGAATGTAGCGGAATTAATAGAATTAGCTGACTCAAAGCAGAAAAAAATATCAGAACTGATGATAGAACAGGAAATGGAAGTAACGGGAAAAAGCCGTGAACAAATCATCCATCAGATGGGGGTCAACCTGGATGTGATGGAGCAGGCTGTGGAAAAGGGACTCCAAGGTGTGCGATCTGTTTCCGGGCTGACGGGCGGGGACGCAGTCCTTCTTCAGAATTACATTAAATCTGGAAATTCCTTATCCGGTGAAATGCTGCTGGATGCTGTCAGCAAAGCCGTGGCAACAAACGAAGTGAACGCAGCCATGGGAACGATTTGTGCGACACCCACTGCCGGATCAGCGGGTGTTGTACCTGGAACCCTCTTTGCTTTGCAAAATAAATTAAAACCTAATCGGGAACAGAAAATTGAGTTCTTATTTACAGCAGGGGCATTTGGTTTCGTAGTAGCGAATAATGCTTCGATCTCTGGAGCTGCAGGGGGCTGTCAGGCGGAGGTCGGTTCTGCTTCGGGCATGGCAGCTGCAGCCATCGTTGAAATGGCAGGAGGGACACCGGCGCAAAGTGCAGAAGCAATGGCCATCACTTTAAAGAACATGCTTGGTCTTGTATGTGACCCTGTTGCTGGGCTTGTGGAAGTGCCTTGTGTGAAGCGGAATGCCATGGGGGCAGCTAATGCTATGGTTGCCGCAGATATGGCTTTAGCGGGGATTACAAGCCGCATACCGTGTGATGAAGTAATTGATGCGATGTACAAAATCGGGCTAACGATGCCATCTGCTCTAAGGGAAACTGCACAAGGAGGTTTAGCGGCTACACCGACTGGACGGGAGTTGGAAGCGAAAATCTTTGGCTTGCCGCTGAATAAGAAGTGAACTCCACTTTACAGGAACCCATAACGGCAGTTAAAGGCATTGGGGGAGAAACGGCAGCAGCTTTGGAGGAAATGGAGATCCATACCGTCGCGGATCTCCTTGAGCACCTTCCCTATCGCTATGAAGATTACCGTTTGAGGGATTTAGAAACGGTTGAGCATGATGAGAGGGTTACCGTAGAAGGAAAGATTCATACGGTGCCCACTTTAGGTTACTTTGGTAAGAAAAAATCCAGGCTTACTATTAAATTATTGACTGGGAGATATTTAATAAATGTCATTTTTTTTAACCAGCCATATCTGAAGCAAAAGCTTGCGATAGGCGAAAGCGTAACGGTAACTGGAAAATGGGATCGGCATCGCCAAACCATTACAGGATCTGAATGCCATGTTGGTGATCATAGCCGGGAGAAAGAGTTCGAACCTGTGTATTCGGTGAAGGGCAGCATTACTGTTAAAGGGCTGCGCCGCTTTATCTCCAATGCATTTTCCCAGTATGAGACATTGATCGAAGAAAATCTGCCCACACAATTGTTGGCGACATACAAACTGATGCCGCGTAACGATGCTCTTCGTACCATGCATTTCCCTCTATCGGCCAATGATGTGAAAAAGGCACGACGCCGTTTTGTGTATGAAGAATTTTTATTGTTTCAACTTAAAATGCAGGCGCTTCGTAAAGTGCAGCGAGAGCAGTCAAAAGGAATTGGCCAGGAGTTTGACGTGGAGCAAGTGGGAAAATTCGTTGAAACTCTTCCTTTTCCTTTAACGAATGCTCAAAATAGGGTTGTCGAGGAAATATTGAATGACATGAAATCTCCCTATCGGATGAATCGTCTACTTCAAGGGGATGTCGGGTCAGGAAAAACGGTGGTGGCCGCCATATGCCTGAAGGCGACGATTACAGCGGGTTTCCAAGGTGCTCTTATGGTCCCGACGGAAATCCTGGCTGAGCAGCATACACAATCCCTGAAAGCCATGTTGGAACCCAGTGGAGTAAAGGTCGCATTGTTGACTAGTTCGGTAAAAGGCAAGAAGCGCAAGGAACTATTGCAAATGCTGGAATCCGGGGAGCTCGACCTTTTAATAGGAACTCATGCATTGATACAGGATGAAGTGAATTTTCGGAACCTCGGTCTTGTCATTACGGATGAACAACATCGTTTCGGAGTGGAACAGCGTCGGATCCTTCGTGAAAAAGGTGCAAATCCAGATGTCCTGTTCATGACGGCAACACCGATTCCACGAACGCTCGCAATTACAGTATTTGGGGAAATGGACGTCTCCACGATAGACGAAATGCCGGCTGGTCGTAAAGCGATCGAAACCTATTGGGCGAAACACCAAATGCTTGATCGGATCTTGACTTTTGTCGAAAAGGAACTAAAGCAAGGGAGACAGGCCTACATCATCTGTCCATTGATTGAGGAGTCGGAGAAACTTGATTCTTTACAAAATGTTCTTGATGTTCATGCAATGCTTACACAGTACTTTGCGAACAGGTATAAAGTGGGACTTATGCATGGGCGTCTGCCAGCTGATGAAAAAGACGAAGTGATGCAGCAGTTTAGTGCAAATGAAGCACAAATCCTTGTCTCCACGACGGTTGTCGAAGTTGGGGTGAATGTTCCTAATGCAACGGTAATGGTCATTTATGATGCGGAGCGCTTTGGGCTTTCACAGTTGCATCAGTTACGGGGAAGGGTTGGACGGGGGAGTGATCAGTCCTTTTGCATCCTCCTGGCTGATCCGAAAACGGAAGTCGGCAAAGAACGGATGAAAATCATGACCGAGACAAACGATGGTTTTGCCCTTTCCGAGAAAGATTTGGAACTTCGGGGACCTGGGGACTTCTTCGGTAAAAAACAAAGCGGTCTTCCTGAGTTCAAGGTAGCGGACATGGTCCATGATTATAGGACCCTGGAAGTGGCAAGGATGGATGCAGCAAAATTGATTGCCTCACAAAGCTTTTGGCATTCCCCGGAGTATGCGCCGCTTAGGAACTATTTAGAGGGAACGGGCGTATTTACGGGAGAAAAACTAGACTGAACCGAGTGAAAATCCAATAACAGATTGTGAGATTTTCCACAATATCTTGCAATCTGTTTTCAAAATATATATACTACTATTAGTACCTAGTCATAATACTACGGATGGTGACCTTCAAATGCGAAGAAATAAGAAGGAACGCCAGCAATTATTAATCGAAACGATTAAACAGAATCCTTTTGTAACGGATGAGGAGCTGGCTGAAAAATATTCGGTGAGCGTCCAGACTATTAGGCTTGACCGTCTTGAATTATCGATACCGGAACTGCGTGAACGTATTAAAAACGTGGCCGAGAAGAAATTCAGTGACGAAATCAGGGCATTGCCTTTGGATGAAATCATCGGGGAAGTAATTGATCTTAATTTAGATGACAATGCAATTTCGATTTTGGATATAAATAAAGAGCATGTCTTTAAGCGGAATGGGATTGCAAGGGGACATCACCTTTTTGCCCAAGCAAATTCATTAGCTGTAGCGGTCATAAATGATGAACTGGCATTAACTGCAAAAGCATCCATTTTATTTACTCGTTCTGTAAAGGAAAATGAAAGAGTGGTAGCTAAAGCGAAGGTTAAAAACGTGGACCACACCAACGATCGCTCCGTGGTGGAGGTCAGAAGCTACGTGGGTAATGAACTGGTTTTTAAAGGCGAGTTCGAAATGTATCGCTCTTAACTTTCTAGTAAAGGATGAAAGAAAATGAAAATAACAATAGATGCAATGGGTGGCGATAATGCTCCCAAAGCACAGGTTTTGGGAGCAATGAAAGCTGTCGAGACTTTTTCCGATGTGGAAATTACCTTGGTGGGAAATGAAGCCGAGATTAACCAATACTTAGCGAAACACGGTCGAATAAAGGTTGTACATACTGATGAAAAAATATTAAGTACCGATGAACCGGTTCGTGCGGTTCGCCGCAAGAAAAGCGCCTCGATGGTATTGGCGGCACAACAAGTCGCTGACGGAGAAGCCGATGCGTGCATTTCTTCAGGCAATACCGGTGCGCTAATGGCTGCAGGCTTGTTTGTTGTTGGAAGGATAGAAGGCATTGAACGTCCGGCTTTAGCTCCCACCCTTCCGACAATCGATGGTAAAGGTTTTGTACTTCTGGATGTAGGTGCGAACTCCGATGCGAAACCGGAGCATCTGCTTCAATTCGCCATAATGGGTTCTGTTTATGCCCAAAAAGTGCGGGGAATTGAAAAGCCCCGTGTCGGATTACTTAATATTGGAACAGAAGAAAAAAAGGGGAATGAACTGACTAAGCATGCCTTTACATTATTACAGCAATCACCGGAGATATCCTTTATAGGTAATGTAGAGGCCAGGGACCTCCTAAATGGGCCGGCAGATGTTGTCGTAACGGACGGATTCACGGGAAATATGGTGTTGAAGACACTAGAAGGTACTGCTATGGGTGTATTTAAAATGGTGAAAACGGCCTTGATGAGCAACATCAAGAGTAAGTTGGCTGCAGCAATGGTAAAGCCTGAACTAAAAGGCATTAAAAATAAAATGGATTATTCCGAGTATGGCGGTGCTGGCCTATTCGGTTTGAAGGCCCCTGTCATTAAGGCGCATGGTTCTTCAGATGCGAACGCAGTCTATAATGCAATACGCCAGACTCGCGATATGGTTGGCAATGACGTCATATCGACCATTGCAAAGACGATAGAAAAACAATAATAAATCATAGTAGAGGCAGGGGAGTAACAAATGGGTAAAATTGCTTTTGTCTTTCCAGGACAAGGTTCACAGTCAATAGGAATGGGCCATGGCTTATTTCAGGAAAACGAGCGTGCTCAGAAAATTTTTCGAACAGCTGATGAAAAACTTGATTTTCCACTTTCCGAACTGATCTTTAACGGCACACAACAAGAATTAACGGTAACCTATAATGCGCAGCCAGCTCTATTGACCACGAGTTATGCCTTTGTCAAGGAGTTGCAAGAAGCGGGAATCAAACCCGATTATACAGCAGGGCATAGTTTAGGTGAATATACAGCTTTAGTGGCATCAGGTGCAATTTCTTTTGAAGATGCCGTTTATACTGTGCGTAAGCGTGGTGAATTCATGGAAGCTGCGGTACCGAATGGTCAAGGTTCAATGGCTGCGATACTGGGAATGGACCGTGAAGCTCTATCTGAAGTGACTTCTGAAATAACGGCCACAGGGGAATCCGTCCAATTAGCCAATATTAATTGTCCGGGGCAAATCGTCATTTCAGGTACTTCAGAAGGGGTTAAACTTGCAAGTGAAAAAGCTAAGGAGAACGGGGCTAAACGGGCTCTTCCTCTTGAAGTGAGTGGACCGTTCCATTCGGAGTTGATGAAACCGGCTGCAGAAAAGTTACAGGGGGTCCTTGATGAAGTTAGTTTCAAACAGGCAGAAATTCCTGTCATTTCAAATGTAACGGCCAAGCCGATTACTGCACCTGCTGAAATAAAAGAAAAGTTAATCGAACAGCTGTATTCACCGGTACTTTGGGAGGACAGTGTAAAAAATCTCCTTGAATTGGGCGTGGATACGTTCATCGAGGTTGGCCCTGGGAAAGTATTGGGTGGATTAATTAAGAAAATTGATCGTTCCGTTCAAATTCACTCGGTTTCCGATATAGATACACTAACTAAAACTATTGAAACATTGAAGGGGGTACAAGCATGATCCTCGAAGGTAAAAAAGCACTTGTAACGGGAGCTTCACGAGGTATTGGCAGGGAAGTTGCTTTAGAACTTGCCCGTCAGGGAGCAGACGTTGCCATCAACTACTCTGGCAGCGAAGCTAAAGCGAATGAAGTGGTGGATGAAATCAAGGCATTGGGCCGTAAAGCATTTGCCGTCCAATGCGATGTTGCAAATAGTGAATCGGTGACAAGCATGATCAAGGAGGTTGTCGAACAGTTTGGCAGAGTCGATATTCTGGTTAATAATGCCGGTATCACACGTGACAACCTATTGATGCGCATGAAAGAAGAGGAATGGGATTCGGTGATCAATACGAATCTTAAAGGCGTGTTCCTTTGCACAAAAGCAGTCACAAGACAAATGATGAAGCAGCGCAGCGGCAGGATCATCAATATGGCATCGATCGTCGGCGTCAGCGGAAATGCAGGGCAGGCTAATTATGTAGCGGCCAAAGCTGGTGTGATTGGCCTGACTAAAACTACGGCAAAGGAACTTGCTTCAAGAGGCATTACGGTCAATGCGATTGCCCCCGGTTTCATCTCGACGGATATGACAGGGGAATTGCCTGAAGACGTCCAAAAAGCCATGTTGGACCAAATTCCGCTTGCCCGGTTCGGTGACCCTAAAGATATCGCTGCAGTGGCGTCTTTCCTCGCTTCTGATGCCAGCAAATATATGACTGGGCAAACTCTTCATGTAGATGGCGGTATGGTCATGTAAGTTTCCTTTGATTTTTTTCAAAATTAATTTATAATGTTTTGAGGGGAGGTGAACACATTGGCAGATGTATTAGAAAGAGTAACTAAAATCGTTGTAGATCGTTTGAACGTAGAAGAATCAGAGGTAAAACTTGAAGCTTCTTTCAAAGAAGATCTTGGTGCCGATTCCCTAGATGTAGTTGAACTAGTCATGGAATTCGAAGACGAGTTCGATATGGAAATTTCGGACGATGACGCTGAAAAAATCGCCACAGTAGGTGATGCTGTGAATTACATACAAAGCACTATGTAATGAATTGTCATTTGACTAGAAGCTCCGTTTTTTAACGGGGCTTTCTCTTATACTTAAAGAAGTTTGATGCAGAGGCGATAAGGCTCCGCCTGCATGGCAGTGGTCTTTTGCCATTAGTTTTCTTTAAGCGGATAATAATGTATGATGGTACGTAGGAAAGCTTGACAGGAATTCCTGCCAGGTTTCTTTTTATATATAGGAAAAATATGTTTTTTGAACCGTTGTGGAGGGTTTTGTGTGATGCGTAGGAACGGAAATAATCGTAAACCATCAATCAAGGATAATAAATTCAAACAGTTGCAAGAAAGTCTTGGTTTTCATTTTAAAGATGAAAATTTATTGAAACAAGCTTTTACACATTCATCTTATGTGAATGAGCATCGCCGTAAGCCTTATGAAGATAATGAAAGGCTTGAATTCTTGGGAGACGCTGTACTTGAACTGACCATCTCTAAATACTTATATCAAAAATATCCGATGATGAGCGAAGGTGAACTTACCAAATTAAGGGCAGCCATTGTGTGTGAGCCTTCACTTGTTGCTTTTGCCAATAGCCTTTCTTACGGGGAATATGTATTGCTCGGCAAAGGGGAAGAAATGACAGGTGGAAGAGAACGCCCTGCCATGCTTGCGGATGTATTCGAAGCCTATATTGGGGCTTTGTACCTTGATCAAGGATTAGAGCCAGTTGTACAGTTTTTAAAAAATGTTGTGTTTCCGAAGATAGACGAGGGTGCTTTTTCTCATGTGATGGATTATAAGAGCCAGCTTCAAGAGCTGATCCAGCGTGATGCTATCGGTGTCCTGCAATATAAGATCTTGCAGGAAAAAGGACCAGCCCATAATCGTGAGTTTGTTTCGACCGTCTCTCTGAATGGGGAAGAGCTGGGATCTGGTATAGGAAAGTCCAAAAAAGAAGCGGAGCAGCATGCTGCCGAGCATGCATTGATCGTTTTAAAAGAAAAAAACCAACAAGATAGTTGAACAGTAGAGGGGGAAAGGTCATGTTCCTCAAACGCTTGGACGTTGTAGGATTTAAATCTTTCGCAGAAAAAATTTCGATTGATTTTGTACCTGGTGTCACGGCAGTGGTTGGACCAAACGGAAGCGGAAAAAGTAATGTGACCGATGCAGTCCGATGGGTGCTTGGAGAACAGTCTGCAAAATCGCTGCGTGGAGCAAAAATGGAAGATATCATCTTTTCGGGAAGTGACACGAGGAAAGCGTTGAATTTTGCAGAAGTATCATTGACCCTAGATAACGAGACCAATTCCCTACCAATTGACTTTCACGAAGTCAGTGTGACAAGAAGGGTTTATCGATCGGGAGAAAGTGAATTCTTCATTAATAATCAAGGTTGCCGTCTGAAAGACATCATAGACCTGTTCATGGATTCTGGTCTTGGGCGTGAAGCATTTTCCATCATCAGCCAAGGGAAAGTGGAAGAAATCCTGAGCAGTAAGGCAGACGAAAGAAGAGTGATCTTTGAAGAAGCCGCCGGTGTCCTGAAATATAAAACAAGGAAACGAAAAGCGGAATCGAAGCTGACGGAAACGCAGGATAATTTAAACCGTGTCCATGATATCCTCCATGAATTGGAGGCACAGGTGGAACCGTTGAAAATTCAGTCTTCCCTCGCCAAGGAATTTTTGGAGAAGAAAGAAGAGCTTGAGCAAATAGAAGTAGCTTTAACCGTTTTTGAAATTGAAGAACTTTATGAAAAATGGGAAAACCTGTCCCAGGAACTTGAAAAACATAATGAAATGGAACAGCAAATGGCAGGGCAGCTTCATGATAGGGAAGCGCATCTCAAAAAGCTTCGGGATAATCTTGCGACGCTTGAGACATCGATCAATGGACTTCAGGAAATTCTTCTGAATGCCAGCGAAGAACTTGAAAAGCTTGAAGGCCGTAAAGAGGTTTTGAAAGAACGGAAAAAAAATGCTGCCCAAAACAAGTCACAGCTTGAAAAAGCGATTGTGGAAGGTGAGGCTGCTGTCGAGCGTTTGTCATTGCAAAAGGAAAGAGAAACGGAAATCCTGAATGCATTGAACTTGGAAGTAAAAGGGATACAGGAAAGCCTGCATGAAAAACAAAAAAGCTTAGGCCTATTCAATAGTGATATCGAAGCCATGATTGAAGTGAAAAAGAGTGACTATATTGAGTGGTTGAACAAGCAGGCCACAGCTAAAAACGAAAAACAGTACCTGCTTCAGCAGCTAACACAGCAGGAACATAAAAATGCTAAACTTGATATGGAAAATGAAAAGTTCTTAACCGAAAGAATGGATATCACTGCGAAAAAAGTGGAATATTCACAGCTGATGGACAATGTGACCAAGCAGCTAGAAGAGCATGTCACTTATTTCCGAAATCAGCAGAATAAATTGAATGCGGCAAAAGATACGTATCAAAAACAAGAAACCACCCTATATAAGGCCTATCAATTCCTTCAACAGGCAAAATCACGTAAGGAACTTCTTGAAGAAATGGAAGAGGATTATGCAGGCTTTTTTCAGGGTGTTAAAGAAGTTTTGAAAGCGAAAGAAACCCTTCAAGGCATTGAAGGGGCAGTTGCGGAATTGATAAAGGTTCCAAAGGAATATGAAACGGCCATAGAAACGGCTCTAGGCGGAGCGATGCAGCATGTGGTCGTGGAACGCGAAGAGCATGCACGAGAAGCCATTTCCTTCTTGAAGAAAAATAGGTATGGACGTGCAACGTTCTTGCCTTTGTCAGTCATAAAGGCAAGAGAGGTTTCAGTGAACCAATTATCGATGCTGAAAAGCCATTCAGCTTTTGTGGGGACAGGTTCCTCATTGATCCAATATGATGATAGACATGCAGCAATTGCGGAAAACCTGTTAGGAACCGTCATAATCACCACAGATTTAAAGGGTGCAAATGATTTGGCGAAAATGATGCAGCACCGTTTCCGCTTCGTAACACTTGAAGGGGATATCGTCAATCCAGGTGGTTCGATGACTGGTGGAGCCTTAAAGCAAAAAACGACTTCCTTACTTTCGAGGAAAACGGAATTGGAAGAGCTCAATCAAAAACTTGCCGCCATGGAAGCGAAAACGAACCAGCTAGAAAAGCAGGTCAAACAGCTCAAAGTGGATGTGGGTGTTCAAGAGCAAACGCTTGAACAAACGAGAAAAACAGGAGAGAGCCTTCGGTTACAAGAACAAACCCTGAAGGGCGAACTTCGTGAAGTGGAGCTTCAGGAAAGAAATGTGAATGACCGGCTCCACCTATATGATTTGGATAAAAATTCATATTTAGAAGAACAACAGCAAAAAACAGCAAGACTTGAAGAGCTGGAAGAACTTTTGGAATCATGTAAAACGGAAATTGAAGGGCTTGACCGGTTAATTTCCGACATGACGGAACAAAAGCAATCTCAACAATCCTCAAAAGAGAGCCTTGCTGAAGAAACGAATGAACTGAGGGTAACACTGGCCTCTAAGCGCGGGCAGTTACAAAACCAAAAAGAGAAGATGGAACGCATTGAAGCGGATCTTTCAAAGGAAACAAGCAGACTTGCCGAAAATAAAGATGATTTGGGGCTCCTGACCAATGAAATGACAGACAGTTCAAGCGGGGAAGAGTCCCTGGAAGATATGGCGCAGAAGAAATTGCTCGATAAAAATGGAGCAATTGAAGGAATCACGATAAAAAAACACGAAAAAAATGAACTTCTAACACAAGTTGAAACGCTTGAACTGGCCTTGAAGGAAGAAAATCGAGTTTATAGAGGCATTGTTGAAGTGATAAAGGATGAAGAAGTAAAATTAACTCGTCTGGATGTGGAACTGGAAAATCGCCTCGACCACTTGAGAGAAGAATATACGCTTTCCTTTGAAGGTGCTAAAGAACAGTATCCATTGATGATGCCTATAGGAGAAGCTCAAAAAAGGGTGAAGCTCATCAAGCTTGCAATCGAGGAATTAGGAACGGTAAATATAGGTGCGATTGATGAATATGCCCGTGTAGCTGAACGCTATGAATTCCTTCTAAGCCAAAAGGAAGACCTTCAACAGGCAAAAGATACACTGTTCCAAGTCATCGATGAAATGGATGATGAAATGAAGCGACGCTTTGCGGATACCTTTTATTCGATCCGTGAAGAATTCGAACAAGTCTTCAAAGCTTTATTTGGAGGAGGCAGAGCTGAGCTGAAACTGACTAATCCGGATGATTTACTAAATACAGGGGTAGATATCATTGCACAGCCGCCTGGAAAAAAACTTCAGAATTTGAGCCTCTTATCCGGGGGAGAACGGGCATTGACAGCCATAGCCCTTTTATTCTCCATTCTAAAAGTGCGGCCGGTGCCTTTCTGTATCCTTGATGAAGTCGAGGCAGCCCTTGATGAGGCGAATGTCGTCCGGTTCAGCCAATTTTTAAGGAAGTTCAGCAGGGAAACACAGTTTATCGTGATTACCCACCGTAAAGGTACGATGGAAGAGGCTGATGTCCTATATGGCATTACGATGCAGGAGTCAGGTGTTTCCAAACTTGTTTCCGTCAGGATGGAAGAATCGGAAAACTTTATTGAAGTTTAAATTCATTAATTAGAGGAAGTGGGACAATGAGTTTTTTCAAAAAGCTAAAAGAGAAATTTACGACCCAGGAACAAAAAGAAAAAGAAGTTGAAGCAGAAGTATCCATTGGGGAAAAATTCAAGCAAGGTTTGACAAAGACGAGGAATTCCTTTACTGGAAGGGTTAATGAACTTGTTGCCCGTTATCGGAAGGTGGATGAGGACTTTTTTGAAGAACTTGAAGAAATCCTGATACAGGCTGATGTAGGCTTTGATACTGTGATGGAACTAATTGATCAATTGAAAATGGAAGTCAAACTCCGCAATATCTCTGATACGAGGGAAGTGCAATCCGTCATTTCCGAAAAGCTTGTTGAAATCTACCAAGGTGATGAAGAGGCGACTTCAAGCTTGAATATACAAGAAGAAGGTTTGACGGTCATTTTGTTTGTAGGGGTTAATGGGGTAGGCAAAACCACAACAATCGGAAAACTTGCCCATAAATTCAAGGAAGAAGGAAAATCTGTCGTATTGGCTGCCGGGGATACTTTCCGTGCCGGTGCGATTGAACAGCTAGAGGTTTGGGGAGAGCGTGTGGGTGTCAGTGTTATCAAACAGGGTGAAGGCTCTGACCCTGCAGCGGTCATGTTCGATGCGATTCAGGCCGCCAAGGCACGAAAAGCTGATATCCTAATCTGTGACACTGCCGGTCGCTTACAGAATAAAGTGAATTTAATGAAGGAATTGGAAAAGGTGAAACGTGTAATTGAACGTGAAGTACCCGGCGCACCACACGAGGTGTTGCTTGCCCTTGATGCAACAACTGGACAAAATGCCCTCATTCAAGCCAAGACATTCAAGGAAGCGACCAATGTTTCCGGTATTGTTTTAACAAAGCTTGATGGCACGGCAAAAGGTGGAATTGTCTTGGCAATTCGCAATGAGTTGGCCATTCCGGTTAAATTTGTCGGGCTTGGTGAAAAAATGGACGATCTGCAGGAATTTGATGCTGAGAAATATGTTTATGGCCTTTTTGCTGATATCATCGATAAAGAAGAGGTTTAAGAAAAAAAGTGTAAACCGGAAGAGATCTTTCTCTTCTGGTTTTTTTGACCATCTTTTCAAGAGGCCTCAAGATCATTATGGGACTCACTGTGATCTAGCGGAAGAACTACCTAAAAAAGAGGAGGGGAAATCCTCCTTGAAGCGGGAAAAAGAAAAAAATAATGATTTGCAAACAAGTGGTAAGGAGTTTAACTTGACATCAAATAAACAAGGCTTTACAATATAAACTTGTAAAGGGTTTTCACTTAACAGCAGGGAGGCTTGCTAAGATGCTTGAAAAGACAACGCGGATTAATTATTTGTATGACTTTTACCAATCGTTGTTAACAGAGAAGCAGCAGAGCTACATGTCCCTCTACTATCTGGATGATTACTCTCTTGGCGAGATTGCCGATGAATACGAAGTCAGTAGGCAGGCAGTCTATGATAATATAAAAAGAACAGAAGCGATGCTTGAGGAATATGAAGCTAAGCTATTGTTATTTCAAAAATTTCAAGAGCGTAACCAGTGGATTGCGAATATGAAGGGACTCATAGAAAAGGATTCCTTTTCAAAAGAGAAGCTGCTAGACGCAATCACAACGCTTGAGAAGTTGGATTAGGAGGCGGCAATATGGCATTTGAAGGATTGGCCGACCGACTGCAGAGCACGATGCAAAAGATCCGTGGAAAAGGGAAGGTCAACGAAGCGGACGTTAAAGAAATGATGCGTGAAGTTCGATTGGCCCTGCTTGAAGCGGATGTTAACTTTAAAGTCGTGAAGGATTTTGTAAAACGTGTCAGTGAACGTTCGGTAGGTCAGGAAGTGCTGAAAAGCTTAACCCCCGGTCAGCAGGTAATTAAAGTAGTAAAGGAAGAATTGACGGATCTGATGGGCGGCGAACAGAGCAAGATTGCTGTTGCCTCGAAACCACCGACCGTCATTATGATGGTAGGGCTTCAAGGTGCAGGTAAAACGACGACCACCGGAAAGCTAGCCAATCTTCTTAGAAAAAAATACAACCGCAAGCCATTGCTCGTTGCGGCTGATATTTACCGTCCGGCGGCGATTAAGCAGCTTGAAACACTTGGCAAACAATTAAGCATGCCTGTTTTCTCCCTTGGGGACCAGGTTAGTCCTGTTGAAATTGCCAAACAGGCGATTGAAAAAGCTAAGGAAGAACATCATGATTATGTGTTGATTGATACCGCAGGCCGCCTTCATGTTGATGAAAACTTGATGGGTGAACTGAAGGATATCAAAGAATTGACAAAACCTGATGAAATCTTCCTGGTTGTCGATGCGATGACCGGTCAAGATGCGGTCAATGTAGCCCAAAGCTTTAATGAACAGCTAGGCCTGACTGGTGTCGTATTAACGAAACTTGATGGGGACACACGTGGTGGTGCGGCACTTTCGATTCGTTCAGTCACCAACACGCCGATTAAATTCGTCGGTATGGGAGAAAAATTGGATGCACTCGAAGCATTCCATCCAGAACGGATGGCTTCGCGAATCCTTGGCATGGGTGATGTATTGACCCTTATCGAAAAAGCACAGGCCAATGTAGATGAAGAAAAAGCGAAAGAATTAGAGAAAAAGATGCGTACAGCCACTTTTACCTTTGATGATTTCCTTGAGCAACTTGGTCAGGTGCGGAATATGGGACCGCTTGATGATATTCTGAAAATGATTCCCGGTGCGAATAAAATGAAAGGGATGGACAACCTTCAGATCGATGAGAAACAGATCGGTCATGTCGAAGCTATCATCCGTTCAATGACAACGCAGGAAAAGGAACATCCAGAAACCATGAATGCATCTCGCAAGAAACGGATTGCCAAAGGAAGCGGCAGATCGATTCAGGAAGTGAACCGTCTACTGAAGCAATTCGAAGAAATGAAAAAGATGATGAAACAGGTTACGAACATGCAAAAAGGTAAGAAAAAGGGATTCAAATTCCCGTTCATGTAAGGTTTTTTTTAGGTCGAAACTGGCGGAAATACGGGTCAAAGCCATGTATTTCAACACTTTTTTTACCTGTTAAGAAAAAAACCTTTACAAACATACAAGACATTTGATATTATACTATCTTGTGTGAAACTATTCGGAGGTGCTTATTTAAAATGGCAGTAAAAATTCGCTTAAAACGTATGGGAGCTAAAAAATCTCCTTTCTATCGTATTGTAGTTGCAGATTCTCGTTCACCACGTGACGGACGTTACATTGAAGTGGTTGGAACTTATAACCCGGTGACTCAACCAGCTAAAGTTGAAATCAACGAAGAGCTTGCTCTTAAATGGTTACAAGATGGAGCTAAACCATCTGATACAGTTCGTAACTTATTCTCAACACAAGGCATCATGGAAAAATTCCATGTTGCAAAAAACAGCAAGTAATCGACGTAGTTGATGAAAGCACTAATTGAAACGATTGTTTCAGCACTTGTGGATTATCCGGAAGAGGTCATCGTGGCTTCCAAGGAAGAGTCCGACCGGATTGTTTATACCCTCTCCGTTCATAAGGAGGACATGGGCAAAGTCATCGGTAAACAAGGGCGTGTTGCTAAGGCGATTCGGACTGTGGTATATGCAGCAGGATCTTCACAGCAGAAGAAAATCTATTTGGAGATTTCCGAATAAGGAGGGCTAATACCCCTCCTTTTTTTGTACTTCAAGAAAGTGAAATCCCGCCTTGGATCCTATTTGATTATGACCCTGAGTTTAAACTTTACGCCTTTTTAAGACGCATCTTTTACCGATTTACGTTATACTTAGGAGAATGACCCCCATTTTTCAAAAAGATTACCCAATCATACATATTTTTTGAAGGAAATAAGAAATCATAGATAATAGGAGGTGCTGGAATGAAAATTCTCCAAAATGTAATCGTTAACCAAGTATTAACGGAATCCAGCAAGAATCAGCTCCTCGAGAAGTACAAGTCAAAACGCCTTCAGCTTCAAAAAGAGAGTGAACAGCTTCGCTTTGAACTGAAAAAACTTGAAAAAACAAGAAATCTCCAGCCTGCCAGTCTCCGTGCTCATTTCGAAAAAGAAATAAACCAGAGGCAAGAAAAAATTAAACTGCTTGAATTCCAAATGGAGCAGTTGGAGATCCTTCCCACCGGAAGCGAATTGAAGGAACGGGAAGTTCAAAGTATCATTGATGTGGAAATTGGGGCAGATTGGGACGAAATCATGGCAACGAAGACCATTGTCATTAAAGATGGAATCGTCTCGGAAATTCGTTAGAGGTGAAAGAATGGAAAATTGGTTTAATGTAGGTAAAATTGTCAACACACATGGTCTTTTAGGAGAAGTCCGTGTTATTTCTTCAACAGACTTTCCTGAAAAACGATACAAAGTGGGAAATACACTGTATTTATTTAGGGACACGGAGAAAAAGCCTTTGCCGCTTGTCATCAGGTCGCACCGCACCCATAAAAACTTTAACCTATTGACGTTCGAGAACTATTATAACGTCGGACAGGTCGAGGCTTTTAGAAACGGGGTCCTGAAAGTCAAGGAAGCACAGCTTGGTAAATTAGACGAAGGTGAGTTCTACTTCCATGAAATCATCGGCTGTTCGGTATTTACGGATGAAGGTATGGAAATTGGGGAAATCATTGAGGTTCTTACGCCTGGTGCCAATGATGTTTGGGTCATTAAGAAAGCGGGCAGTAAGGATATTTTGATCCCGTATATTGAACAAATTGTAAAAGAAGTAGATATTTCCGCTAAAAAGGTCATCATTACACCGATGGAAGGACTTTTAGACTGATGAAAATCGATGTGCTTTCGCTTTTTCCAGAAATGTTCGAAGGGGTATTCGGTTCGTCAATTTTAAAAAAGGCTGCAGAAAAGCAAGCTGTCAGCTATAAGGTGACCAATTTCCGAGATTATGCAGATAATAAGCATTCGACGGTAGACGATTACCCGTATGGCGGCGGTGCCGGAATGGTATTGAAGGCACAACCGATTTTTGATGCTGTGGAAGCTCTTAAAGGGCAAGCGGAGCTAACCCCAAGGGTAGTCCTGCTTTGTCCTCAGGGAGAGCGTTACACGCAGAAAAAAGCTGAAGAGTTTGCAAAAGAAGAACATATCATTTTCATTTGCGGGCATTATGAAGGGTATGATGAGCGCATCCGGGAGCATGTCGTCACGGATGAAATATCGATTGGTGACTTTGTGCTTACAGGCGGGGAATTGGGTGCAATGGTCATTATTGACAGCGTTGTTCGCTTGCTTCCTGGCGTTCTGGGAAATGTTGACTCCCCGATTCTTGATTCCTATTCTTCTGGATTATTAGAGCATCCCCATTATACTAGACCTGCAGATTTTCGGGGAATGAAAGTTCCCGATCCGCTAATATCCGGAAATCATAAAAAAATCGATGAATGGCGGATGAAGGAGTCTCTGCGCAGAACCTGGATGCGACGTCCGGATTTGCTCGATAGCTATGAACTATCGGAAGTTGAAAAAAAATTATTGTCCGAGATTAAAAAAGAAGACTGATCTCTATTGCATCGACGTTTATAGTATGATAGGATATACCTTGTGACTTGGGCAAAATGCTCAGTCTTATAACGATGTTCCGCTGCAAACAATAAGTATTTGCAAGAGCGTCCAGGAGGAGTTGAAATCGATGCAAAATCTTATTAACGAAATCACAAAAGAACAACTTCGCTCAGATCTTCCATCATTCAGACCTGGTGACACAGTACGTGTACACGTAAAGGTTATTGAAGGAACTCGCGAACGTATCCAGTTGTTTGAAGGCGTTGTAATCAAACGTCGTGGCGGCGGAGTTAGTGAAACTTTCACAGTACGTAAGATCTCTTACGGCGTTGGAGTAGAACGTGCTTTCCCTGTTCACACACCAAAAATTGCGAAACTAGAAGTTATCCGTCACGGTAAAGTACGTCGTGCGAAACTTTATTACCTACGCGAACTTCGTGGTAAAAAAGCACGTATTAAAGAAATTCGTCGTTAATTCTTCGAATATCTTCATGCGGGTTTACCATGATCCACATAAGGTGAATAACCAAACAGTATCATGCAAAAAGGGAGCTTGTTTATCAGGCTCCCTTTTTGCACTTTAAGAAACCATCAATGCACAGATAAGGTAAAAACCATATAGAATCTTGCTCGCTATAGCGTCCGCAACATGTTAAAATAATTGTTGATATGCTTTCTAAAAGGGTGGGTAAGGATGGCGAAAAAGAAAAATGAATTGTGGGAATGGACAAAGGCGGTCATAATAGCGGTTATAGCTGCGACACTGATTCGTTATTTCCTCCTGGCTCCTATTGTTGTGGACGGAAATTCCATGATGCCGACATTAAAGGATACGGACCGCATGATCGTTAATAAAATCTCCTATTCGATTGGTGAACCGAAAAGATTCGATATTATCGTTTTCGAAGCTCCAGAAGGCAAGGATTACATAAAGCGGGTCATCGGATTGCCAGGGGAAAAAGTGGAATATAAAGATGATACTCTTTACGTGAATGGAAAAGCTTATTCTGAGCCATACTTGGATGAATATAAAAAACAATTGATTGATGGCGGGGCTTTGACGGAACCTTTTACATTAAGTGATGTCATAGAACAAGGAACGGTGCCTGAAGACCACCTATTCGTCTTAGGGGATAATCGCCGTTTCAGTAAGGACAGCCGCCATATTGGCGTTGGTGTCGTTCCTTACGATAAAGTGTTAGGAAAAACTAAATTAGTTTATTGGCCGATCGAAGACCTTCGATTGGCGGAATAGTAGGAAGGTGGATTCCATTGACAATACAGTGGTTCCCTGGCCATATGGCCAAAGCAAGACGGGAAGTAACAGAGAAATTAAAACTGATCGACATCATCTTTGAACTTGTGGATGCCCGGATTCCGGCATCTTCACGAAATCCGATGATCGATGAAATCATACAGCATAAACCGAGGGTTATCCTTTTGAATAAAGCTGATATGGCCGATCCTGTAAAAACGAATAAGTGGCTTGAATATTATAAATCGCAGGGGAAAACGGCAATAGCCATTAACTCACAGGCAGGAAACGGCTTAAACCAGATTACAACTGCTTCTAAAAAACTTTTAAAAGAGAAGTATGACCGGATGGAATCAAGAGGAATAAAGCCGAGAGCGATCCGCGCCATGATAGTAGGTATTCCGAACGTAGGGAAATCAACTTTAATAAATCGACTTGCCAAAAAGAACATTGCCAAAACAGGGAATACACCTGGTGTCACGAAAGCACAGCAATGGATAAAAGTTGGTAAGGAATTGGAATTGCTGGACACGCCGGGGATTCTCTGGCCTAAATTCGAGGATCAGCAAGTAGGCTTGAAGCTTGCTTTGACAGGAGCGATCAAAGATACGATTTTAAACTTGCACGAAGTTTCGTTATACGGTCTTCGCTTTTTGGAAAAAGAATATCCGGATAGATTGAAATCCCGTTATAACTTGGATGCAATTCCTCAGGAAACGCTCGAACTATTCGATGCGGTCGGAAAGTTCAGGGGCTGTTTAGCATCTGGAGGCTTCATTGATTATGACAAAACCGCAGAGTTGGTCGTACGTGAAATCCGTTCAGAAAAGATGGGTCCGCTTACGTTTGAGGTCCCTAAGGATTATGAAGAAGATAATATCCCCGAATAACATTAAGTAGAAATTACAAGACATTGACCTGATTTTTGAAGACAGTCAGTGAAAAGGTTGATACGGAGCTGGAGTTGGATGTCGAAAAGGTTTTTTCTTTTTGATGTCTCTTTTCCACTCCGTATTTTTGTTTGAACTGTAGAAGGAAAGCAAGACTGCCGATAATTAATATGATGGGTGATAGATGATGAAAACTGCAATGAGCATTAAGGAAATCTCCTCAAAGTTAAAGACAATAAGTGAGCCTGGAGATTTATTTTTACAGGAATGCCGGGAGGACAGCCGAAAGGGTGTAACCGACTTAGTGAGCAAATGGCAAAGAGCCTATGAAAAAGAACAACAGGTAAAGGATGCTTTCACGGAAATGACGGAGTTTGAGCGGCAATTGCGAAAACAGGGGTTTTCAATTCTTGCTGGTATCGATGAAGTAGGGAGAGGGCCGCTGGCAGGACCAGTTGTGACGAGTGCAGTCATCTTGCCGGAATCTTTTTATTTGCCAGGGCTGAATGATTCTAAAAAGATTTCAGAGTCAAAAAGGGAATTGTTTTATGAAATGATTTTTAAGGAAGCACTATCCATAGGTATAGGTGTTGTACATAGCGAAGTAATTGATGAAATCAATATATACCAAGCTACGAAAAAAGCGATGGTGGCCGCAGTGAACGATCTTTCAGAACTTCCTGATCATTTGTTGGTCGATGCGATGGAACTGGATGTGCCGATTCCGCAGCTTTCACTCATAAAGGGGGACGCAAGAAGCATTACCATCTCTGCGGCCTCCATTATCGCGAAAGTGACTCGTGATAGGATGATGAAGGAATATGGTGAAAAATATCCGGAATATGGTTTCGACAAGCACATGGGTTATGGGACAAGCCAACATTTAGAAGCGCTCGACAAGCACGGGCTTACACCTTGGCATAGAAGAAGTTTTGCACCAGTAAAGGAAATCGCTGCACGAACGAAGGACTAAGGGAGGATGAGTGATGCAATCCATAACAAGCGGTCAAACTGTATCTTCACCCGTAATGCATGGAACTGCAAGTTTGAAAAACGGGCAAATCCTTTTCGGGAAAGTGAATAAGGTTTCTCCTAACCAGACGGCTGAGGTACAGATTGGCCATCAAAACATGATTGCCACTCTCGATATCCCGCTTCGGACAGGTGAAAGGTATTGGTTTCAAGTACAGCAGCCAAATGAGGGGAAGGTCGTGTTAAAAGCGTTAGATTCCCCGAATTTGAACTATTCCAGCTTAAAGGGAACAGCTGAACAATTAACCGCTCATCTCGGCATGACGCCCGAACCTGCCGCAACGAAGCTTGCCGAATATATCCTGAAAAATCGTCTCCCGATAACCAAGGAAACTTTTCAGTCCGCTTTGCAATGGCTAAAAGCTGCTGATGCTGAAGAAGTTGGTCTGCCAGTCATAAAAACAATGTTCGTTCAGCAATTGCCTTTTGTAAAAGAAGTATTGATGCATTATTTGCACAGGCTAAAGGCGAACCTTTCCACAAACTGCTCAGTGGCCTTAAACAGCTGATGCAGGGTTGGGATTCGGAAACGAGGACGGCTGTCAAGCTTATGGAGGTATTGGATTCCTTGCATGTTTCCAGAAGGAACCAGCTACAACAAATCGGTTTGCAAAAGCTAGTGACCGCTTGGTTGGATTCCGATTCAACACCCGAAATGAAATCCGGCGCATTTTCCCTGCTTCAAAAGACGGGTTTTGTTCCAAAGGGAATAACGGAATCTGTTTTTCTGGAGGATTTAATTGATGGAGCTGAGGCGAGGTCCGGTATTCTGAAGAATTCAGCGATTGAAAAATTACACCAAGGATTGCAATTGCTTTCCAAGGTGAAAATCGGAGCATTTGGTAAAGTTGAAGATATAGAATTGAATATAAATCGCATATTGAACGGTGTTGATCATGAAGAGGCAAAAATGAGACCTGATATCCAATCGATTCAGAAAATAAATATTTCTGCAGAAAAACTTTCTCTTTTTGTCTTTCGTTTGCTTGAGAGTACTTTTACAGGAGCAACGGCAGGAATAAAGGGAGTAGGCGGAAAAAAGTAGTGGATGACTTTTTAGGCTATTTGAATAAGGATACAGAGCAGGTGGTTAAGTCGAAGGGTATGGTGGCTGAATTGCTTTTTCAGTCGCTTAAACAGCTTCCTGAGGCTCTATCCGTCATGGGTAATGAGAAACTGGCCCTTGCACATGTATTGGATGCTGAGTTTCAAACAATCGATTTCACAAATGGGCCATCAGTTGCACACCAACTTAAAGAATGGACCAAGATCCTTGGTCTTCAGCTGGAACATGCACTCATTAATCGTTCTGGAGATGATATGACGGAGTTCACGAAGGATTTAGAGACACTTAAACCACTGCTGCTTAAATTGCTGAATGAGCAAATTCCGGGAGCCATAAAGGAGATGGCAGAACAAATCCTTAATCGGATTACTGCTCAACAGATCCTTTCACAGGAAAATGGGCCGATTCAGAATTTGCTCCTTACACTTCCGCTTAATCTGGGATCTACTCAAACGGACCTAACATTACAATGGAGCGGAAGGAAAACAAAAGATGGCAAGATAGACCCGAATTACTGCCGAGTCCTATTTTATTTAGAATTAGAACGCCTTAAAGAGATGGTCATCGACATGCAGGCTCAAAATCGAATCATAAAAGTGACTGTCATTAATGGGTATGGTGCAGTCCTTGAAGAGGCAGCTGATCAATATCTAGACCTCCTGATAGAGAATCTGGAAAAAATGGATTACAAATTATCAGGGGTTTCATTTGTAAACCCCGTAAATGGAAAAAAGAGGGACAAAGGTTTGAAATCCGTTCCTTTTTCAGAAACAGGTCCATATAGTGGAGTGGATATTCGAATATGAAAAATAATAGACGAAAAGAAGCGATTGCTTTAAAGTATGATCAAACGACATCCAAAGCACCCGTCATATTGGCGAAGGGGAAAGGTAAAACGGCTGAAAATATTCTGGAAAAGGCTATGAAACTGGATATACCGGTCCAAAAGGATGGATCGCTTGCTGCACTTTTAGGTCAATTAGATATAAATCAAACAATTCCCGAAGAATTGTACGGAGCTGTTGCTGAGGTATTTGCATTCATTTATAAAATTGACAAGGACATGAATCGGTAGGAGTCTGATTATTTAATTTCACTAAAGAGATTCATGTTGGTTCATGTA
Organism: Peribacillus sp. NJ11; assembly: GCF_030348405.1. Taxonomy (NCBI): domain Bacteria; kingdom Bacillati; phylum Bacillota; class Bacilli; order Caryophanales; family Bacillaceae; genus Peribacillus; species Peribacillus sp. NJ11. The sequence continues at coordinate 4,958,963 of NZ_JAUCFO010000001.1, read as the reverse complement.
GAATTTTAGGGAAAACAATAACGAATTTTCATTATATTAAAAAAATACTAAACTATCAGCAAAAGGACAAAGCCACAGCTTTGTCCTTTTGCTTTTCCTATGAATCAACACAATGGAAACCCAAATTTTTCATGAAAGGATGTCTGGATTAAAATGGCGATAAAGGCTTTGATAGGAGGTGTTTTTACTAGACTTATAACTGGAATTTCTTTTGTTGTAATAGAAGTTCAGAACCAAAATAGATGATTTTTCATAAGGAAAAACACAACGGCGAAGAAAGTTTTTCCCACTTTACACAAGGTTGTGGAAGTATATTATAATAATATTTTAAAAATTATGTGAAAGAAAATTATGCACGAAGGAGAATTTTGTTGTAATATAGTAGAGAAATCGCGCATTAAATTTCAAAGTTGTTTTTTAGTAGATAAGGAGGATGGGAAATGAATATCCATGAGTATCAGGGGAAAGAGATATTGCGACAATACGGGGTATCCGTTCCGAATGGCCGGGTTGCCTTTACTGTTGATGAAGCAGTGGAAGCAGCGAAGGAGTTAGGTACGGAAGTTGTTGTCGTCAAAGCTCAAATTCATGCGGGCGGCCGCGGGAAAGCCGGCGGAGTTAAGGTAGCGAAGAACCTTGATGAAGCGCGTACATATGCAGAAGAGATTCTTGGTAAGACGCTGGTGACCCATCAAACAGGACCTGCAGGCAAAGAAGTTAAGCGTTTACTTATTGAAGAAGGCTGCGACATTACGAAGGAATATTATATCGGGCTGGTCCTTGACCGTGCTACGAACAGTGTCGTATTGATGGCTTCTGAAGAAGGCGGAACGGAAATTGAGGAAGTGGCTGAAAAGACACCAGAGAAAATTTTCAAAGAAGTAATCGATCCGGTTGTCGGCCTGACTGGCTTCCAGGCACGTAGGATTGCATTCAATATCAATATTCCGGCTTCACTTATAAATAAAGCTTCCAAACTTATGGTTAACTTATATACAGCTTTCGTTGAAAAAGATTGCTCAATCGCTGAAATCAACCCATTAGTGGTAACGGGCGATGGTAATGTAATGGCGCTGGATGCTAAATTGAATTTCGATGATAATGCCATTTACCGCCATAAAGACATCGCGGAGTACCGTGATTTGGATGAAGAGGATGCGAAAGAGATTGAAGCATCAAAACATGGCCTAAGTTACATATCGCTTGACGGAAATATCGGATGCATGGTTAATGGTGCAGGACTTGCTATGGCAACGATGGACATCATTAAACATTATATGGGAGACCCGGCTAACTTCCTTGACGTTGGTGGCGGTGCTACTGAGGAAAAAGTAAAAGAGGCTTTCAAAATCATCCTATCCGATCAAAATGTTAAAGGCATCTTCGTTAACATCTTCGGAGGAATCATGAAATGTGACATCATCGCTGCAGGCGTAGTATCTGCTGCTAAAGAGCTTGGCCTGGATGTCCCTCTTGTTGTTCGTCTTGAAGGAACGAATGTGGACCTTGGTAAAAAGATTCTAAAAGAGTCAGGTTTAAATATTACGGCTGCTGAATCAATGGCAGATGGAGCACAAAAAATAGTATCACTTGTAGGATAATAGGCAGGGGGGAACATTATGAGCGTTTATATTAATAAAGATACGAAAGTGATCGTTCAGGGAATCACTGGTTCAACAGCATTATTTCATACAAAACAAATGTTGGAATACGGCACGAAAATCGTTGGAGGCGTCACTCCGGGTAAAGGCGGAACAGAAGCGGAAGGGGTACCTGTATTCAATACAGTTTCCGAAGCTGTCAATGAAACCGGAGCGAATGCATCGGTTATCTATGTACCGGCTCCATTTGCTGCCGATGCGATTCTAGAAGCCGTTGACGCAGAACTTGATCTTGTTATTTGTATAACTGAACATATTCCTGTCCTGGATATGGTCAAGGTGAAGCGATACATGGAAGGTAAAAAAACTCGCTTGATCGGTCCTAACTGCCCGGGTGTCATTAGTCCGGAAGAGTGTAAGATTGGTATTATGCCAGGATATATCCACAAAAAAGGCCATGTAGGTGTAGTTTCACGTTCTGGAACTTTAACGTACGAAGCCGTTCACCAATTATCGCAAGCAGGAATTGGGCAATCATCGGCTGTCGGTATCGGTGGGGATCCCGTTAATGGAACGGACTTCATCGATGTACTGAAAGCGTTCAATGAAGATCCGGAAACACATGCGGTGATCATGATCGGGGAAATCGGCGGCACGGCAGAAGAAGAAGCAGCTATCTGGGTGAAAGAAAATATGACTAAGCCAGTTGTTGGTTTCATTGGTGGCCGTACGGCTCCAGCCGGTAAACGCATGGGACATGCTGGTGCCATTATCTCTGGAGGAAAAGGGACAGCTGACGAGAAAATCCGCGTAATGAACGAATGTGGAATTAAAGTTGCTGAGACTCCATCCGTAATGGGTGAAACTTTGATTTCGGTTCTAAAAGAAAAAGATATGTACGAACCTTGTAAAACACATTGATTTAAGTTGGGCCGACCTGTTTTTTGGGGTCGGTCTTTATTTCCCTCCAATATCCTCGGTAAACACATTTCGTTTACCCAGTCCATCACAATCAACCTACTTTTAAAAATATCCGATTAGGGGCGTTTCCAATTGAATAAAATTGAAAAGTTAATCCATCTCCATCATTGTCGCGGAGCAGGATGGAAAACAATCCAAAAAATCATGTCCAATGACCCATCACTATCTTCCCTTTTTACAACAAAGCACATTGAATGGGTGAAAATGCTCCCTATCCCTTCAAATAAGCTCAACCTTTTTCTCAAAGATTTATATTCACTCAATGTAATCGATAAACTTAAACTTTACGAAGATAGTCAAATTCATTGTCTGACCATCTTCGATGATGATTACCCATTTTTGCTGAAGCAAATATTTGATCCTCCGTGGGTTCTTTATTTTAAGGGCGATAAGAAGCTTCTAGCGAGGAGGAATACCTTAGGTGTTGTTGGGACACGTAAGCCAACCTCGTATGGACTGGGGGCCTTAAAAACGATTCTGTTACCCCTTGTAAAGAAAGAATTCGTGATCATAAGTGGGGTGGCGGCAGGAATCGACGCAGAGTCACATAAGATAACTTTGGGGGAAGGCGGAGATACGATTGGGGTTTTAGGAGGCGGGCTTTTGCAAATATATCCTAAATCCAATATTTCCCTTGCTGAGGAAATCAGCGATAGAGGGTTACTTATATCTGAGACTCCACCGGAAATGATAGCGAAACCCTGGATGTTTCCGCTTAGGAATCGAATCATCAGTGGATTGTCACAGGGCGTATTCGTGGTCGAGGCAAAAGAAAAAAGCGGTTCCCTCATTACGGCACAAGCTGCTTTGGAACACGGCAGGGAGGTATTTGCGCTTCCTGGTAACGTAACGAGTCCCGAATCACTAGGGACCAATCAATTGATTCAGGATGGTGCAAAACTTGTTTTGAGTTCTAAGCAGATTGAAGAAGAATTTTGAACGATATAATATAGAAGATAGACGGAGAATCAAATGAAAAAAATAGAAAAATAAGGTATTCTTTTAGTAAGATGGGTTGAAATATTAGACAAAAAGGTTGAAAATATTGTAAAACTGTTATAAGTTTTGCAAATGCACCTCTTGTCAAATTCCCTATAAATAAATAAATCAGCATGCTTTGAAAAGTAAAGAGGTGTTGACAAATGATTTTTGAATGATTAATAATAGTGAAGATTTATATTACCTCTTTGAGGAGGATTTATTGGATGTCAGAATACTTAGTGATTGTGGAATCGCCCGCAAAGGCGAAAACAATAGAACGTTACTTGGGAAAAAAATATAAAGTAAAGGCTTCCATGGGGCATGTGCGCGATTTGCCTAAAAGTCAAATGGGTGTCGATGTTGAACATGAATATGAACCTAAATATATAACTATCCGCGGCAAAGGCCCGGTTTTAAAAGAATTGAAAACCGCTGCAAAAAAAGCGAAAAAAATCTATCTCGCGGCTGACCCCGACAGAGAAGGGGAAGCCATTGCCTGGCATTTGGCTCACAGTCTCGATGTTGACATTAATTCAGATTGCCGCGTGGTATTCAACGAGATCACGAAAGAGGCAATCAAGGAATCATTTAAATCACCGAGGCCAATAAATATGAAATTGGTTGATGCCCAACAGGCAAGAAGGGTCTTGGACCGTTTGGTCGGATACAATATCAGCCCGCTTTTATGGAAAAAAGTGAAAAAAGGCTTAAGTGCAGGCCGGGTCCAATCGGTCGCTGTACGGATGATCATAGACCGGGAGAAAGAGATCAAAGATTTTATCCCGGAGGAGTATTGGACAATCAAGGCGGATTTTGTAAAAGGAAAAGAACAGTTTGAAGGTTCCTTTTTCAGCCTGGGTGGCGAGCGGAAGGAATTAAATACAGAAGAGGATGTCAAAAAAGTACTCGCTTCTTTAAATGGTGGCGAATTTACGATAGGGGCTGTGGCTAAAAAGGAAAGAAGACGTAATCCGGCTGCACCTTTTACAACTTCTTCCCTGCAACAAGAAGCGGCTCGTAAATTAAATTTCCGTGCAAAGAAAACCATGATGCTCGCTCAGCAGCTTTATGAGGGAATCGAGCTTGGAAAGGAAGGTACAGTCGGGTTAATCACTTATATGAGAACCGATTCGACCCGGATTTCCGATGTTGCGAAACAGGAAGCCCATACCTTCATTCAAAATAGTTACGGAGAAGATTATGTTCAGGTTGAACAGCGCAAGGAGAAAAAACAGACTAATGCTCAGGACGCCCATGAAGCGGTTAGACCAACAAGCACATTGCGTGAACCGGGTATAGTCAAGGAGTTCTTATCCAGAGATCAATTCCGACTTTATAAATTGATTTGGGAACGATTCGTTTCTAGTCAAATGTCTTCGGCGGTCATGGATACGATGAGCATCGACCTGCATAACGGGGATGTCATCTTCAGGGCCAATGGTTCAAAAATTAAATTTCCGGGCTTCATGAAGGTATATGTTGAAGGGTCCGATGACTCAGTGGAAGAAAAGGAAAATGCTTTACCGGATGTGAAAAAAGGAGATCAATTCTTTTCAAAAGATGTCGAGCCGAAGCAGCATTTCACACAGCCTCCGCCCCGATATACTGAAGCCCGTCTTGTCAAAACGCTAGAGGAACTGGGAATAGGCCGTCCTTCTACATATGCTCCTACCTTGGATACGATTCAAAAACGGGGCTATGTTACCTTGGATAATAAACGGTTCATCCCTACAGAGCTTGGTGAGATCGTTCTTGAATTAATACGTGAATTCTTCCCGGATATTCTTGATGCAGAGTTCACTGCCAAGATGGAACAGGAGTTTGATAGCGTCGAAGAGGGCAGTATCGAATGGATAAAGGTCATCGATGAATTTTATAAAGAATTTGCCGTTCATTTGGCTAAAGCCGAAGTCGAAATGGAGAAAATAGAAATTAAAGATGAGCCTGCTGGTGAAGATTGCTTAGAATGCGGACATGAGATGGTCTTTAAGATGGGGCGTTATGGAAAGTTCATGGCATGCAGTAATTTCCCGGATTGCCGTAACACAAAACCAATCGTTAAAGAAATCGGTGTCAAATGCCCGAAATGTAAAGAAGGAAACATCATTGAAAGGAAAAGTAAAAAACGCCGCATATTTTACGGGTGTGATACCTACCCTGGATGTGACTTCATTTCTTGGGATAAACCGCTACCGCGGAGTTGTCCAAAATGTGAAGGGACACTTGTTGAGAAAAAACTCAAAAAAGGCGTCCAGGTCCAGTGCATGGATTGTGATTTCAAAGAAACGCCTCAAGCATAGAAAAGACCGTGAAATCGTTTACTTTCCTTATTTACAAGTGAGAAATCCTAATATAAATGGACTCGGCATCTGCCGAGTTTCTTTATGTTCGGGGAAGTATGATATCATGATAATGAGTGGAATTACTTCTAAGAAGAAAATGGATAAAGCTTGAAACTTTTTTATTTGGGCCATGTGATGTAAAATTCAGTGGACAAGTATATTCTTTTAAAGATATAATTCCTATTTGCGTCCTTATCCTTTTTAGAAAAGATGGATTGCAGCATATGCTTTAAATTAATAACAGGAATGGGTATTTTGGGTATAAATACATAGATATCGTTAAAAATGAAACTTTTATGAAAGCAATTTTAATGATAAATGATCCTGTCTTATCATATCTATACATGGAGGTTCGAAAAATGAAAGAAACAAAAGTAAGTGTAATCGGCGCTGGGCTTGCTGGAAGTGAAGCGGCGTGGCAGTTAGCTAAAAGAGGAATTAAAGTCGATCTATACGAAATGCGCCCGGTAAAACAAACGCCAGCCCATCATACCGATAAATTCGCTGAACTTGTTTGTTCCAATTCACTTCGGGCAAATACGTTAACAAATGCAGTTGGTGTATTAAAAGAAGAAATGCGTATACTTGATTCGGTCATCATGTCCGCAGCAGATGCTTGCGCTGTGCCGGCTGGGGGTGCTTTAGCTGTTGATCGCCATGAGTTTGCCGGTCTAGTGACGGAAAAGGTCAAAAATCACCCAAATGTAACGGTCATTAATGAGGAAGTGACGGAAATTCCGGATGGTCCTACGGTCATTGCAACCGGTCCGCTTACAAGCCAGTCACTTTCGGACAGCTTAAAGCAAATCATGGATGAAGAATACTTGTATTTCTACGATGCTGCCGCTCCAATTCTTGAAAAAGACAGCATCAACATGGATAAAGTATATTTGAAATCCCGCTATGATAAAGGGGAAGCCGCTTATTTGAACTGTCCGATGACGGAAGAGGAGTTTGACCGCTTTTATGAAGCTTTGATTGCCGCTGAAACAGTCCCACTTAAAGAATTTGAAAAAGAAATCTTTTTTGAAGGTTGCATGCCGATTGAAGTGATGGCCTCACGTGGGAAGAAAACGATGTTATTTGGTCCATTGAAGCCTGTTGGATTGGAAGATCCGAAAACAGGGAAACGCCCTTTTGCTGTAGTTCAATTGCGCCAAGACGATGCGGCAGGAACTCTCTACAACATTGTTGGTTTTCAGACACATTTGAAATGGGGGCCGCAAAAAGAAGTATTGCAGCTCATACCTGGATTGGAAAATGCGGAAATTGTACGTTATGGAGTTATGCATCGCAACACTTTCATAAACTCACCTAATGTTCTGAAGCCTACGTACCAATTCAAAAATCGGGATGATTTATTCTTTGCAGGTCAGATGACTGGCGTCGAAGGGTATGTAGAATCGGCAGCATCGGGACTAGTTGCAGGCATCAATGCTGCAAGGATCGTCCAGGGATTGGAGCCTACCATTTTCCCTGCTGAGACGACAATGGGCAGCATGGCAAGGTACATTACGTCGACAAATGGAAAGAGTTTTCAGCCGATGAATGCCAACTTTGGATTGCTTCCAGACCTTGAAGTGAGAATCAAATCCAAAAAAGAGCGTAACGAAACACATGCTAAACGCGCTTTGGACACAATTCAGAACTTTGTGAAAAATTTGTAAAATATTTGCCTGCTGTTTTAAAGTATGATACTATTTATTAGCCTTTGCGAGGTGTTTCCATGATTAATCAAAAAAAGGCATTATCATCCTTCATCGAATATTTACAAATTGAAAAAAACAGTTCACATTACACCATTGAAAATTACAAACGTGATATTCAAGAATTTTTCCTGTTCCTTAACGAACAGGGCATTGCCGATATCACGTCTGTTGAATATTTTGATGTCCGGTTGTTTTTAACGAATTTATATGAGAAAAAACTTTCTAAGCTTACTGTAGCCAGAAAGACTTCTTGCTTACGGAGCTTTTATAAATTTTTACTACGTGAAGGTGATGTGAAGGATAATCCTTTTTCTCTTGTTTCTTTACCTAAAAAGGATCAAAGACTGCCACGTTTTCTTTATGAGAAGGAAATGAAACTGTTGTTTTCTTCTTTAAAGAAAGATTCACCGATAGGAATAAGGAACAATGCATTATTGGAATTACTTTATGCGACAGGCATTCGCGTTAGTGAATGCTGTGAGATTAAACTGCAGGATATCGATCTTTCCTTAGGTACAGTACTTGTCCATGGAAAAGGAAAAAAAGATCGCTACGTTCCGGTTGGTAGATATGCTCAAGAAGCGATAGATTTATACATACGTACAGCCAGGATGGAAATGACTTCGTCTGACGCCAAGGCGCATGTTTATTTATTTGTTAATTTTCGTGGAGACCCTCTTACACCTAGGGGAGTTCGCTATATATTGAATGAATTGATTAAAAAGTCAGCCGCAGATGGAAGTCTTCATCCCCATATGCTAAGGCATTCCTTTGCTACACACCTATTGAATAATGGGGCGGACATTCGGACGGTACAGGAATTGCTTGGTCATTCTAAAATTTCATCAACGCAAGTGTATACGCATGTTACAAAAGACCAATTAAAAAAAGTCTACAATGCATCACATCCGCGGCCTTAAATGTTGAAAGGGGACACTTTATGACAACGATATTTGCAGTGCATCATAAAGGTGAATGTGCCATGTCCGGTGATGGGCAGGTTACTTTAGGAAATTCAGTAGTGATGAAGCATACAGCAAGGAAAGTAAGAAAAATCTTTAATGGTAATGTCCTTGCAGGTTTTGCAGGTTCTGTTGCAGATGCATTCACTTTATTTGAGATGTTCGAAGCTAAACTTGAAGAGTATAATGGCAATCTTCAGCGTGCTGCCGTCGAAATGGCAAAGCAATGGAGAAGTGACAATGTATTGAGAAAGCTCGAAGCCATGCTGGTCGTGATGGATAAGAACCATTTGCTGCTCGTTTCTGGTACCGGGGAAGTAATTGAACCGGATGACGGAATTCTCGCCATAGGATCGGGAGGGAATTATGCACTGGCTGCCGGCAGGGCATTAATGCGATTTTCCAGTGACCATTTAACGGCAAAGGAAATCGCAGAATCATCTTTACAAATTGCAGCGGAAATTTGTGTATTTACCAATACGAATATAATCGTGGAAGAGTTGTAAGGAGGAGCGCAAATGTCAAAAAAAGCTAATTTAACACCGAGGCAAATCGTTGAAAAACTGGATCAGTATATCGTAGGGCAGCGTGAAGCAAAACGGGCAGTGGCAGTGGCTCTTCGGAATCGCTACCGACGTTCCCTTCTCTCGGATCAACTTCGTGATGAAGTCGTTCCGAAGAACATATTAATGATTGGACCGACTGGCGTTGGGAAAACAGAAATAGCTCGGAGAATGGCTAAATTGGTAGGTGCTCCTTTTGTAAAAGTCGAAGCAACGAAATTTACGGAAGTCGGATATGTCGGCCGGGATGTAGAGTCCATGGTTCGTGATTTGGTGGAGACTTCCGTCCGCCTCGTGAAGGAAGAAAAGATGGCCAGCGTAAAGGAACGGGCTGAAGAAAATGCAAATAGACGTTTAATAGAGCTATTAGTGCCATCAACCAAAAAACAGAGTAATTTCAAGAATCCTCTTGAAGTCTTTTTTGGAGGCAATAACAATCAAGATGAACAGGATTCGGAAGAAAATTCCGAAGATTTAAGTTTGCAGGAAAAAAGAAAAATCGTCGCTGAAAAACTGGCAAATGGTGAGTTAGAAAGTGAAATGATAACGGTCGAAGTGGAAGAACAGGCTGCTTCAATGTTTGATATGCTCCAAGGTTCGGGAATGGAACAAATGGGGATGAACATGCAGGACGCTTTAGGAAGCTTGATGCCGAAGAAAAGCAAGAAGCGCAAATTGAAGGTAAGTGAAGCGAGAATCGTTTTAACTAATGAAGAGGCGGCAAAATTGATTGATATGGATGAAGTCACGTCCGATGCAGTATACGGTGCTGAGCAAAATGGGATTATCTTCATTGATGAAATCGACAAAATTGCCAGTAAGAAGTCTGGAAGTTCATCCGCGGATGTATCAAGAGAAGGTGTCCAAAGGGATATCCTGCCAATTGTTGAAGGTTCGACAGTCGTGACTAAATATGGTTCAGTTAAAACGGATCATGTCTTATTCATTGCAGCAGGAGCCTTTCATATGGCTAAACCATCCGACCTTATCCCTGAATTACAAGGTAGATTTCCAATCCGTGTAGAATTGAACAAACTGACTGTAGACGACTTTGTACGGATTCTTCATGAACCGGATAATGCCTTGTTAAAACAATATGTTGCTTTATTAGAAACTGAAGGTATAGAAATTGAATTTTCTGACGATGCTGTTCGTAAGATAGCTGAAGTGGCCTTCGAAGTGAATCAAAACACAGACAATATTGGTGCAAGAAGACTTCATACCATTTTAGAACGGCTGCTGGAAGACTTATCGTTTGAAGCACCGGAAATTACGATGGAGAAGATTACAATTACGCCCCAATATGTCGAAGGTAAGCTTGGTTCTATCGCCCGGAACAAAGATTTAAGCCAGTTTATCCTTTAATTCAGAAACAATTGGCAATAATTTGCCTATGCAACGAACATAAAATTACGGAAATACAACTTCATAGTTATTGTGAACCATGGTATTTTTAGGAGGAACAAATCAAATGAACTTATTAGCAAAAACAAGAAAAATCAATGCAATGCTCCAAAAAGCAGCAGGTAAAGCAGTTAACTTCAAAGAAATGGCCGAAAGTTTAAGTGAAGTTATCGAAGCAAATGTTTTCGTCGTCAGCCGCCGCGGGAAATTGCTAGGCATAGCGGTAAGTCAGCAAATCGAAAATGAACGCATGTACAAAATGTTGGAAGATAAACAATTCCCTGAAGTGTACACAAAAAACCTATTCAATATTCCCGAAACATCTTCCAATCTTGATATCGAAAGTGAATACACTGCTTTCCCAGTGGAAAACAAAGAGCTTTTCGCAACTGGTTTAACAACGATCGTACCGATTATGGGTGGGGGAGAGCGTTTAGGAACTCTGGTTCTTGCTCGATTACAAGAAAAATTTCACGATGACGATTTAATTTTGGCTGAGTATGGTGCGACTGTAGTAGGTATGGAAATCCTTCGTGAAAAATCAGAAGAGATAGAAGAAGAAGCTCGTAGTAAAGCTGTCGTTCAAATGGCCATTTCCTCGTTATCGTACAGCGAATTGGAAGCTATTGAGCACATTTTTGAAGAGCTTAAAGGTAATGAAGGTCTGCTTGTAGCATCAAAAATCGCAGACCGTGTAGGCATCACTCGTTCCGTAATCGTAAATGCGCTTAGGAAACTAGAGAGTGCAGGAGTCATTGAATCACGCTCCCTTGGGATGAAAGGTACTTATATCAAAGTATTGAACGATAAATTCCTTCTTGAATTAGAAAAGCTTAAAAATAATTAACATACAGAAAGGCAGCCCTTGAAAAAGGGCTGCCTTTTTTTGTGAACTTTTTCCATGTGAAGCTGGCTAGGACAAGACAAACAAGCAAAAAGAGGTAATTCGAATTAAAGATCTTAAATGGAAATGCGAATTAAGCGTGTTTTCTACGAGAAGCAAATATAGTTAAATTTTTCTTTAAAAGGGTAATTATATTATTATAACTATTGAAATGATGAAAACTAAAAGTTGCTGGTGCTAATTAATTTTATGTAATTAATTACTTATAGGTAAAGAGTTTCAGTCCTTCTTTATTGTTAAAGGGGAATTTGTCGAATGGGTAATAACTTTGAAAAGATCCGTTTTTAAAAAAAAACGAAATAGTGCATTTGCCATTTGTTTTTTAATAAACTCTTTATTTAGAAGGGTGAAATTAATTGAATGGAAATAATTACTTGAAAGTAAATGTGAAAATTAGTTCTAAAGTATCAGGTATATAGATCGGTTTTTCGATATGATAAATAAGCTAATAGAAGTAAAATTTGGTTAAAATGTAGAATATCATAATAAAATGTAATATAACGTAATATTAATCCTAGAATAATACTAAAAATTACGTCAAATTCGAGCAATTTGTGACAAATTTCGACTATAATAGGTCTAAAGTCTTTGTGTCGTTTATGGACATACTTATTATGTTTCTTTAAAATTAAACCATAAATGCATTGGGTTAATTTATTGATAAAGTATTTATCTGTTAAATAAAGAAAGAGGTGATCGATATGGAATTATTTTCGAATACTTTTCAATCACTAGAAAATGCTCTTAATTATTCTAATACAAAACAAAAAGTCATTTCACAGAACATAGCCAATTCGGATACGCCTAACTATAAAGCTAAAGGGGTCGACAAAACACAATCCTTTAAAGCAGAGCTGGAAGCTTCCCTGGAGTCATATCGAACCGATGAACGACATTTCAACTTCAAATCAGAGGGCAGTAATGCTTCTCCCATCGTGACGCAGAAAAACGTCCAATATAACAATAACGGAAATAGTGTGGATGTTGATAAGCAAATGACGGATCTTGCTGCCAATCAGATTTATTATAATGCAGTCACTGACAGGCTTTCAGGTAAGTTTCAATCATTGGAGAATGTAATTAGAGGAGGTAAGTGATGGGAATCTTCCAAAGTATAAATATGACTGGGTCTAGTCTGACCAGTCAAAGGTTAAGGATGGATGTAATATCTGCGAATATGGCTAATGCCGATACGACCAGGGGAGAATATGACGCGGAATCGAAAACATGGAAACCATACACAAGAAAAGCGGTTGTGATGCAAAGTAAGGAAGAAGGTTTTTTAAGTTTTTTAAACGCAGCATCCGGAAAAAAAAGCGAGGTCGGGAATGGAGTAAAGGTGACTGGAATAGTTAAAGACAACACACCTTTTGAACTGGATTACAATCCCGAACACCCAGATGCCAATGAAGACGGTTATGTTGAAATGCCAAATGTCGACCCGCTTAGGGAAATGGTCGATTTAATGAATGTAACACGTTCATACGAAGCAAATGTGACAGTTTTAAATGCATCAAAGGGAATGATGATGAAAGCGTTGGAAATCGGAAAATAAAATTTGAATGGAGAGTGTTGATATGGAGGGGATTTCTCTTTCGCCAATGGACCATCCAGGTAATGTGCTGAAAAAAAATCAGAACAATACTAATACACCATACGAAGTAAATCGGAATTTTGCGTCGGTATTAAAAGAATCAATAAATAAAGTCAACGAAACACAAACGACATCTGATGACCTTACAACCAAACTGGTTAATGGAGATGATGTTGAGCTTCATTCGGTGATGATAGCTTCACAAAAAGCCAGTGTTACCATGCAGGCTACATTAGAGGTTCGGAATAAGGTTGTTGAAGCCTACCAAGAAATGATGAGAATGAGTATATAGCATTCATTTTTAAGACCTCATTAATATTGAGAAAAATGACCAGGGGGAAAATGAATCCCCCACTCATAAATTCATAGACTGACCGGGGGATTTAAATGAATGAAGTATTAGTGAATGTTAAGAACAAATTAACTACTTACTGGACGAGCCGCAGTAAAAAACAAAAAATCATGATGATTGGTTCAGCAGCATTGATTATCATCATCATTACGGCTGTTTCAATTTTAACCACTCGTACGACGCTGGTGCCCTTATATTCCAATTTAACTCCATCGGAGACGGGGAGTATCAAAGAAAATTTAGACAGTCAAGGGATTAAGAACGAAGTATCTGAAAATGGTACGACCATAATGGTTCCTGAAGAAAGCCTGGATTCACTGAAAGTGGAACTGGCAGCTGAAGGAATTCCGGAATCCGGCAGTATCGACTATTCTTTTTTTAGTCAAAGTGCTGGTATCGGGATGACTGAAAATGAATTCAATGTCATTAAACTGGACTCGATGCAAACGGAATTGGCCAGTTTAATAAAAAAAATTGATGGAGTAGAAGATGCCAGTGTAATGATCACTCTTCCTGATAAAGGAGTTTTCGTCAGTGATTCAGCTGGGGAAGCGTCAGCATCCATTGTATTGAATACAAAACCCGGTTATAAATTTGAAGAAAGTCAAATCAATTCCCTTTATCATCTGGTCTCAAAAAGTGTCCCTAATCTTCCTACAGATAATATCGTCATTATGAACCAAGACTTTGAGTACTTCGATCTTGAAAATAAAAATTCTTCTTTTGCGTCGGCTTTTGCTACCCAAAACGAAATTAAAAAAGAAATAGAACGTGATATTCAAAGACAGGTACAAAATATGCTTGGAACGATAATGGGGAGAGACAAAGTGGTTGTTTCTGTCACGACAGACGTTGATTTCACTCAAGAAAACCGGGAAGAGAATTTAGTTGAACCGGTCGATGAAGAAAATATGGCTGGAATTGAGATTTCTGCGCAAAGGATCAATGAATCGTATAGTGGGGACGCAGCAGGTGCAGGAGGCGTTCCGCAAAGTGAGGATTCCTCTGATTCATTGGGATCCAGTTATGTTGAAGGCACAACCGGATCCGGTGATTATGAAAAAGTGGATGAAAAGATAAATAGTGAAGTGAATCGAATCAAGAAGGAAATAGTCGGAAGCCCATATAAAGTTAAGGATTTAGGCATTCAGGTCATGGTTGAACCGCCCACTGCTGACGATCCAAATTCTTTATCTCAACAGAGTGTAGATGATATTTCCCGAATCCTTGGTACGATAATACGCACGACAATCGAGAAAAAAGATGAAGGGGAAGAACTGACGGACGAGGAGCTTAATAATAAAATTGCGATTTCCGTTCAACCTTTTAACGGAAAAATGAATTTGCCAAAAGCTGAAACGAGTCCATCGTTACCAATATGGGCATACATCGTCGGTGGAGTGCTTTTACTAGTCATTATCATTCTCTTAATCTTATTCTTCCGTTCCCGAAAGCAAGCTGAAATGGAAGAGGAGTACGTGGTTGAAGAGGAAGAAGTTGTATTTGATGTTCCGGATTTAAACAAGGAGAAGGAAACGGAAGCATCTTTAAAACGAAAACAGCTTGAGAAACTTGCAAAAGAAAAGCCAGATGAATTTGCAAAATTATTAAGAAGCTGGATAGCAGAAGACTAGGAGGTAGGGAAAGTGACAGAAAGAAAAAAAAAGACTGGATTGACTGGCAAACAGAAAGCTGCCATCCTCCTTATTTCCTTAGGCCCGGATGTTTCTGCATCTGTATATAAGCATCTCTCTGAAGAGGAAATTGAGAGATTGACTCTTGTAATTTCGGGAGTGAGGAAAGTGGACTCCCATGATAAAGAAGAAATTCTGGAAGAATTCCATAATATTGCTTTAGCACAGGATTACATCTCACAGGGCGGGATAGGATACGCGAAGCAGGTACTTGAAAAGGCATTAGGTACTGATCAGGCAGCCGCCATCATTAACCGTTTAACATCTTCCTTACAAGTTCGTCCATTCGACTTTGCCCGAAAGGCAGATTCTGGACAGATCTTGAATTTCATCCAGAACGAGCATCCGCAGACTATTGCATTAATTTTGTCCTATCTTGATCCCACACAGGCTGGACAAATATTGTCAGAACTTCCCCAAGAGGTGCAGGCCGATATTGCAAGAAGGATCGCTTTAATGGACAGCACGTCGCCGGAAATCATCAATGAAGTCGAGCAAATACTCGAGAGGAAACTTTCTGCGACCGTGACCCAAGATTATACACAGACTGGTGGAGTAGAAGCGGTTGTGGATGTGTTGAATGGTGTTGACCGTTCCACGGAAAGAACGATCTTGGATGCACTCGAAATTCAAGATCCAGAGCTTGCTGAGGAAATCAAGAAACGAATGTTTGTTTTTGAAGATATCGTGACCCTTGATGGCAGGGCGATTCAGCGTGTAGTAAGGGATTCTGATAATGAAGACCTTAAACTTTCTCTTAAAGTGGCAAGTGATGAAGTGAAGGAAATCGTTTTCCGAAACATGTCAAAACGCATGGTCGAAACGTTCCAGGAAGAAATGGAATATATGGGGCCTGTACGTTTGCGTGATGTAGAAGAAGCACAATCCAGAATAGTTGCTGTCATTCGTCATCTGGAAGAAAATGGAGATATTGTGATTGCCCGCGGTGGAGGGGATGATATCATTGTCTAGGATTATCAAATCCCAGCAGGCCCATCAGGAGAAAAGCAAAAAGATAGCGATAAAAGTTCGACCTTTTTACTTTCTTCAAAATGATGATGCAGATGAACGGAGAAACGTTCAACATTTTCAATCTGATGAATTTCTGAATGATGCTAAGCAGGAAGCCGAAATGTTATTACTGGATGCTAAACAAAAAGCCCAAACGATAGCTGCAGAAATCCAGTTAGAACGAGAACATTGGGAAAATCAAGAAAAAGTGATGTTTATCGAACAAGCTCAAAAAGAAGGGTATCGGCAAGGAGTCGAAGATGGGATCCAAAAGGGTTATAACGAGATTGCAGGGGAAATAGCTTTCGCAAAAGAAGTGGTAGAGTCCTCTAAAAAAGATTATCGGCAGCATATCGAATCATCTGAAACCGTTATTTTGAATCTTGCCGTGAAGGTGGCGGAGAAAATTATCGGGCACCAGCTTGAAAACGATGAAGTGTCTTTTCTATCCATAGTCAAGAGAGCCATCAAAGAGGTGAGGGATTACCGTGAAGTGCAATTGCATATCCACCTGGTCCAATATCTATCGATTCTCTCTCATAAGGAAGAGTTGATGGCAATCTTTCCAAAGGATACCGAGTTATATATCTTTCCGGATGATGAACTTGAAGAAAATAGCTGTATTATCGAATCCGAAAAAGGAAGAATGGATGCAAGTGTCGACAGTCAGTTGCAGGAAATAAAAGTGAAACTAACTGAATTGCTGGAAGGGGAGTAAAGATGAAAACTAGAGACCTATTACCCTTAGTCGATGAAGTTGATCCATTCAAACATTATGGACGGGTCAAACATGTCGTAGGGTTAATGATAGAATCTCAAGGCCCTGAAAGCTCTGTAGGCGATGTTTGTTATATCTATACGGGTATACAAAAAAAGAAAAACAGAATATTAGCTGAAGTTGTCGGTTTCCGTGATGAAATGGTTATTTTAATGCCATTTACAGCAGTTAGCGATATTGCACCGGGTTGTATCGTGGAAGGAAGCGGACGGAGCCTTGAGATAAAGGTGGGAAGTGGACTTATTGGGAAGGTAGTCGATCCATTGGGACATCCGATTGATGATTCACGGCTTCCAAAAGGTCTAGCTACAGTTCCTGTGGTTCAAAATCCGCCAAATCCGATGAAACGACCTCCCATTGATGAACCGATAGATGTAGGGGTGCGAGTGATTGATAGTTTATTAACAGTTGGAAAAGGTCAACGTGTTGGTATCTTTGCAGGGAGCGGTGTAGGGAAAAGTACGTTACTTGGAATGGTAGCAAGAAATACGACGGCTGACTTAAACGTAATCGGTCTTGTTGGAGAACGTGGCCGGGAAGTTCGTGAATTCATTGAGAAAGATCTTGGACCTGAAGGGCTGGCACGATCAATCGTTGTAGTGGCAACATCTGATCAACCAGCGTTGATGAGGATAAAAGGTGCTTTAACGGCAACGGCCATCGCCGAACATTTTCGTGATAAGGGATTGAACGTGATGCTGATGATGGATTCAGTCACGAGGGTTGCGATGGCCCAGAGGGAAATCGGACTTGCTATCGGAGAACCGCCGACGACCAAAGGTTATACGCCATCCGTTTTTGCCATCCTTCCAAGATTACTCGAGAGAACGGGAACAAATCAGCTAGGTACCATTACAGCGTTTTATACGGTTCTAGTCGACGGTGATGATATGAATGAGCCGATTGCTGATGCTGTCAGGGGGATTTTGGATGGTCACTTCATACTAGACCGTAACTTAGCCAATAAAGGTCAGTTTCCAGCCCTCAATGTATTAAAGAGCATAAGTCGTGTCATGAATAATATTGTTGGGGACAAGCATAAAAACTCCGCAGAAAAATTAAGGGCAAGTTTATCAACCTATATGGAATCGGAAGATTTGATTAATATAGGAGCTTATAAGAAAGGGTCTTCCAAACAAATTGATAACTCCATTACCCGCTATCCGGAAATCATTTCATTTTTAAAGCAAGGCACCCATGAAAAAGCTCCCAAAGATAATAGTATTAACGCCCTTGTCGAATTGATGGAGAAAGGTGATTAGTTATGATTTATCAATACAAATTCGAGAAGATCCTGACCATCAAAGAAAAAGAAAAAACCGATGCACTAGCTAAATATAATACTGCTTTAAAAAAATTTGAAGAAGTGGCAGAAAAGTTATATAAGCTTTTAAGGAAAAAAGAAGATTTGCTCGAGTTTCAACAGGAAAAGCTGCGAAATGGATTATCCGTTCAGGAAATTCGTCACCATCAGTTATTTATGGACAACTTGGAGAAACTCTTAAGCCATTGTCAACAGGAAGTCATTGAAGCGCGATACAAGATGAATGTTCAACGGGATATATTGATGGCAAGGAATATTGAGGTTAAAAAGTACGAGAAAATGAAAGAAAATGATTTTTATAAATTTCTGGATGTCATTAAGGAAGCTGAGAATAAACAAATGGATGAAATATCAATCCGGCAATTCTTAAGCAAAGGCTTTAGGTGATAAAATGCGTAAAAAAAGTAATGAATCTACTGGATTGGAAGAATTGGAAGAAAGCAAAATAAGTAAGTTTCAATGGTTTCTTGTCATCTTCATTCCTTTAGTCTTTGCGGTAACTGTAGCGTTGATCGTTTTTACAGTTGCAGGGGTCGATGTTGTGGAAAAGGCAAAGGAAATGTCAGGGAAAATACCATTCATTGAATCGAATCAAAATGGTGAAGAGAAAGGTAATCCATCCAAGAATGATGAGAAAGTTTTGATGAAGCTCGAAAAATTAGAAACCGAGATTGAAAACAAGGAAAAAGAGATAGACAAGCTTGAGGGCATCATTGATACACGTGACAAGGCCATTGAAAAGGCAGAAGCTGAAAAACAGCAGCTTCAAACAGAAATGAATCTTCTTAAGGATAGTCAGAATGGTAGTAAACAGGCATTCAAAGATATAATCCGCACTTATGAAACCATGGCTCCCAAGAAGTCTGCACCCATCATTACAGAAATGAATGATGAAGACGCAGTGGAGATTCTCTCAAGTATGAAGGCAGCCACTTTAGCTAAGGTATTGGAGCAAATGACAACCGCTGATGCTGCAAGGTTAACGAAGAAACTAACGGAACAAAGTTCTTAAGAGAAAAGAGTACGGAGGTGAATAATATATGAATTCAGCCATCAATTCTTTACTTACCTTGGCATCATTAGGTCAAAAGATACCATTTAAGCAAAATCAGCAAACTTATACCGGGTTTGGTTCAGTCCTTCAGTCTGTCGTAGAGGTGGAACCATCCCTTCCATCGGAATTAGGTGGCATCACTGAAGAACGATTGTCCGTTTTAAAGGATTTGCTTGTTTTTTTGAAACTTGAAGGGTTAAGTGATTCAGGTGAAGAGAGTATTGTTGAAAGTCGTTCAGTAAACAACCAAGAAGAATTTAGCAACCTTCTTTTACTGGTATTAAAAAAAGTAACCGGAAATGATGAGGGTGCCCTTACGGATTTCTTTGCGAGCATCGAGGAAATGGATTTAGAACAAGAACAGGATGACTTGAGCCTGAATCCACAAAGTTTGTTATCAGCCAATGTCATGGAACTTTATTCAATCCTAAAAAAAGTTACAGTCTTGAGTGATGAAGAATCGCATGGGCTCCCTTTATCTGGTGTGGTGAATCTTTTGAAATTGGTGAAAATTCAATATCTTCTCTCGGAGAATAAGGCTATGACACAAGATGAAGCAGCTATCCAGAAACAATTGAAAAACCTGCTTGAAGGTATGACGGGTAAACTGGAGAAAATGCTGTCCAATCAGTCAAAACAAAAGTCAGAATTTGAACATTCCGACATTGTGGTAAAAGGGCAAAATAAAACAATGGAAACATTGAAAAGCGCATTCTCACAATTATCCGGGAGTGACAAGGTAAGTAAAGAAGGGACAATCCGAAGCGGTGTGACATTGCAGAATGGGGATAGCGGTAACCATCAAGGTTCTATGCCTTTTCTCATGACAAAGTTGGAGCAATTTGTCTTGACAGCTTCCAAAGGTGAGCAAACTGTAAGTCAAGAAGAGTTTATCAAACAATTTGAAAATATTTTGAGTAAAGCGAACTTTAGCGGAACTAACGGAGTAAATAAACTGTTGATCAGATTGAATCCCGAACATTTGGGCGCCCTTAGAATCGAGTTGATTCAAAAGGATGGTATGCTGTCAGCCAAGATTATGGCTACTACTGCTCAGGCAAAAGATATACTTGAAAAACAGATTCATGGCTTAAAACAAGCAATTAGCGGCCAAAACATTCAGATAGAAAAAATTGAAATATCACAGTCCTTCAATGCTTTTAACTCCGAGAAATTCAGCCAGAAAGACGCGGATGAACATAATGAGCAACAAGAGAGTAAGGAAGAAAGCAATGATGAGACGGAAAGCGAGTTTACGGGATCCCTTGCCGATGCTCTGTTAAATCTGGAAGTGTAGGTGGAAAAATGACGACCATCGATAAGTCACTATTATTATCAAAATCCCAAACTGAAAACAGAAAAACCGGGGATGCATTGAGAAAAGATGATTTCTTGAAATTGCTGCTTACCCAGCTTCAAAACCAAGATCCGTCAAGTCCGATGGACAATACGGAATTCATCGCCCAAATGGCCACTTTTTCTTCTCTGGAACAAATGATGAATATGGGAGCCCAAATGGAAGAAATAATTGGGATCAATCAACAAAATAGTTTAATGAACTATAACTCTTTTGTCGGTAAGGAAGTCACTTGGCACAAATTGGATGAAGGTGATGATGACCTTGCGATAGAAGAAGGGACAGGCATCGTTAAGTCGATCCAATATAAAGGTGATGGTGTTCATTTCCTTCTGGAAGATGGCACAAAGCTTGAACCCGCAAATATTTCAGCGATGAAACAATCAAGTTCCACGACGAATAGCTTGACGGCGGCAAGTGAATTAATAGGCAAGCGTGTTTCCTGGATGGATGAAAAAAATGGAGAGTCGTCTGCTGTCGTAATCTCGGTATCCCTAAATAATGGCAAGCTGCAAATTGAAGTGGATGATGAAAACAACACCAAGCTATCATCAGAGCAATTGATAAAAATCGCTGAAGTTTAAGGAGCGGGAATATGAATGAACTTGGTTTTCAAGCAAATTCCGCTCAGATGATGTCACAAACAAAAGTACCTTTGCGGCAAAGGTAGATCGTCCACAAGGTTTTCAACAGCATTTTCAAGCAGCTGTTTCCACTTATGAAAAGTTGACCATTAGTAAACATGCTCAAATGCGGATGTATGAAAGAAATATAGAAATAGCACCGCAAACCGAGGGGGAAAATAGCCGATAAAGCTAATGAGGCCAAAAAGATGGGCGTGACCGAATCTCTTATAATTACAGATAATGCGGCACTCATAGTAAGTACGAAAAAATAACAAAGTCATCACAGTCATGGACAGGGATGAAGCATCATCTCAAATTTTCACGAACATCAATGGAACTATAATTTTGGATTAATGGGCTTGACCTAGAATAGGAAGCCTGGACTGTGGAATGACAGAAGCAGTCGCTATATGAAAGGGGAGCTTTTACATGCTTCGTTCAATGTATTCAGGAATAAGCGGATTAAAAAACCTACAAACAAAATTGGATGTTATCGGTAATAACGTCGCCAATGTCAACACTTACGGTTTCAAAAAAAGCCGCGTGACATTCAGCGATGCGATGAACCAAACGGTATCTGGTGCAAGTGCAGCAACAGCCAATAAAGGTGGAACCAATTCTAAACAAATTGGGTTGGGTTCAACGATTGCTACAATCGATACCATACATACACAGTCAAGCTTGCAAACCACTGGCCGCGATCTTGACTTAGGTATATCAGGGGATGGCTATTTCATCGTCAAACAAGGCGATGCACTTTCGTATACACGTGCAGGAAACTTTTATCTGGATGATAATGGTACGCTTGTCAACTCGAATGGTTTGAAGGTACAGGCTTTTAAGGTTGATGAAAACGGAAAACGATCAAAAACAATCGGTGACGTTGCTGTTAACGTCAATGCGATTTTACCTGCTGTAACCTCTACTAAAATATCAGTAAGTGAAAATCTAGCTGCTGACGCAATTGATGGTACCGTATTTAGCCAGCAAATGAAAGTCGTGGATGAGAAGGGTAAAGAACAAACGGCAACTATCTATTTCCAAAAGACCGGTGATGATAAATGGGAGCTTTTTGATGAAGAACCTGCTACTTTGGGGGATACTTCAGCTACTAAACCAAAATCGTTCACTTCGTTGAACTTCGATGCTAATGGTCAGTTAGTGGCAGCTGATAAAACCCTGGCTGGTCAAACCATTAACATTTCAACCGGCAAAGAGGATGACTCGAATACAGCAGTTGACGAAAGCGTTCAAAAGGTTAAATTGGATTTTGATTTCTCGAACATTACTCAAGTTAAAGGTTCTACGACTGCTCTTGTCAATCCGAATGGTAATAAAGAAGGGAAACTGGAGAGCTTTAATATTGGTTCATCAGGGGAAATAAATGGCGTATATTCCAACGGTCTGATCACAACATTAGGCCAACTGGCCGTTTCCAAGTTTTCCAATTCATCAGGCTTGACGAAAACCGGTGGTAATACTTTTCAGGAATCGATCAATTCAGGTACTGCAAACATCAATATTGCAGGTGAGGGCCGCGGGGTGATTGCATCAGGTTCTTTGGAAATGTCCAATGTGGATTTATCCGAAGAGTTTACTGAAATGATCGTTGCGCAACGTGGTTTCCAGTCGAATTCCCGGATTATCACGACATCGGATGAAATTTTACAAGAATTGGTCAACTTAAAACGATAGGTTAAGGGAGGGAGGAGCCAGGGGCTTATTGCTTTGGCTCCTAAATATCATTATCAAAGTCACAAGGCTCAATGGAAAATGCTTTCATATCAATGCATTGTACATAAATACAGTCGAGTCATTGCCAGATACGACCATTACTTTTACAAATGGTAAGAAAATCGTTGTGCTTGAGAAGGAAGAGGAAATGGTTGAAGCCATTATACAATTTTATCGTACCGTGAATATTCTCGGTTTTCGTAATGATGTGGAGGAAAGATCATGAAAAAAAATCTATGGACCATTATGTTGATTATACTCGTGG
The DNA here is from genome assembly GCF_030348405.1 of Peribacillus sp. NJ11. Taxonomy (NCBI): domain Bacteria; kingdom Bacillati; phylum Bacillota; class Bacilli; order Caryophanales; family Bacillaceae; genus Peribacillus; species Peribacillus sp. NJ11. The sequence goes on along the minus strand of NZ_JAUCFO010000001.1, from coordinate 4,935,727 downwards.
TCATTACGCTTGTTGGTGTCATAGCGGTCGTGGTTGTGACAAAGTTATCTGACCCCACATCTGCCGAAGAAAAACCCAGCATTGACGAAATAGTCGAATCATCAGTTGAAATTCCCGAAATTACAACGAATCTTGCCGGCAATGATTATATTAAAATCTCATTTATGGTCCAAACAGAAAATAAAAAGGCAAAAGAGGAGTTGGAAAAAAGAAGTTTTCAAGTGAAAAATATCATCATTACCGAACTTTCCGAAATGAAAGCGGAAGAGTTGACCGGTAAAAAAGGTAAGGAAAAGCTTCAGGAAGCGCTAAAGACTAGAATGAACGAATTAATGGAAGAAGGAAAAGTTGAAAAGGTTTATATAACCTCCTCTATTCTTCAATAAGGACATCCTTGCGACATTAAATAAGAAGGGGAAGCTTTGGAGGTGAGTGTTAATGTCCGGGGAAATATTATCGCAAAATGAAATCGATGCCTTGTTATCGGCCATTTCCACAGGTGAAATGGATGCAGATGATTTAAAGAAAGTAGAAGTAGAAAAAAGAGTGAAGGTTTACGACTTTAAAAGAGCCCTTCGGTTTTCAAAGGATCAAATCCGGAGTTTGACCAGGATACACGAGAACTTTGCAAGGTTGCTGACCACATACTTTTCGGCTCAACTTAGGACATATGTTCAAATATCCGTTGCTTCGGCAGATCAAATTCCATACGAAGAGTTTATTCGATCAATCCCGAAAATGACCATCCTGAATGTGTTTGAGGTGCCACCCTTGGATGGACGTATCATTCTTGAGGTCGACCCGAATATCGCCTATTCCATGATGGATCGAGTTTTGGGTGGGCGAGGCATAAGCGTGAATAAGGTAGATAGTTTAACGGAAATAGAAACGAAAATCATGTCGAATTTATTCGAGAAGGCTTTTGAAAATTTACAGGAGGCTTGGAGTACGATTGTTGAAATCGAACCGGAGATGACAGAGTTCGAGGTGAATCCACAATTTCTTCAGCTGGTTTCGCCAAATGATACTGTTGTTGTCATTTCCTTGAATACACAAATCGGCGAAACGAGTGGAATGATTAATATTTGCATTCCGCACGTCGTATTAGAACCAATCATACCAAAGTTATCTGCTCATTATTGGATGGAAAATTCCCAAAAGGAAAAAATCCCAGAGGAAATCATGATTTTGGAAAAGCGTATCCGAAACGCAGACCTTCCCATAATATCCGAACTTGGTTCTACGGATATCACCATCCAGGATTTATTGCTGCTTGATGTTGGTGATGTCATTGATTTAAATAAGGCAATAGATGAACCTTTGACGATTAAAATTGGAGGGGTCCCCAAATACAGTGGGCAGCCAGGAAAAGTGGGTAAAAAACACGCCATCCAGATTCTTGAAATCTTGAAAGGGGGAGACGAAGATGGTAAGTGATGAAATGCTTTCACAAGACGAGATAGATGCCCTTTTAAAAGGTACAAGTGATATAGAAGGTGAGGTGAACTCTCTTTCGATTGACGATTATTTATCAATGATGGAACTCGACGCCCTTGGTGAAATTGGTAATATCTCCTTCGGAAGTTCGGCCACTGCCCTATCCACTTTGTTGAATCAGAAAGTGGATATCACCACCCCGACGGTTACCTTAATTGAAAGGGGACAGATCGCGGAAGAATTTCCGCATCCATATGTAGCGATTCAAGTGCAATATACAGAAGGTTTCTCAGGTATTAATATGCTTGTCATCAAGCAGAGCGATGCTGCTATCATTGCAGATTTGATGCTTGGCGGTGATGGGGAGAATCCTTCTGACATGCTGGGAGAAATTCAATTGAGTGCGGTCAAGGAAGCCATGAACCAGATGATGGGTTCTGCTGCGACATCGATGTCGACCATTTTTAGTAAAAAGGTGGATATTTCTCCTCCTAGCATAGATTTACTTAACTTTATAAAAGGACAAGGTGAAAATGCGATACCGGACGAGGATTTATTTGCGAAAATCTCGTTCCGTCTTCGTGTCGGTAACTTAATTGATTCCAGTATTATGCAATTGTTGCCAGTAGAATTTGCTAAAGGGTTAGTTTCTGAATTATTAAAGGGAACAAGCGATAGCGAACCTACCGATATGCAAACGCAAAAGGCACTAAGTGATCCAGTAACAAACATTCCATCTCAGGAGCCGGCGGCAGTCCAGAACTCCCGGTCTACTCAATCGGCTAATGAATTTTATGGACAAGGGGGTTACCAACCCCAACCTACAAACCAAATACCGAATGTGCCGCAGCATTTTGGGGTTTCATCCGTACCAACAGGGCAGCCGGTAAATGTTCAGCCTGCCAGTTTCACTAGTTTTCAGCCTTATCAGCTTCAAGAGTCTGAATCGAAAAATCTCAGTATGCTGATGGATATCCCTTTGCAAGTAACTGTAGAGCTTGGGAGAACGAAGCGCTCAGTCAAGGATATTTTGGAGCTGTCATCCGGATCTATCATCGAATTGGATAAATTAGCAGGCGAGCCAGTGGATATCCTGGTAAACAGCCGCTTGATAGCAAAAGGTGAGGTAGTGGTGATTGATGAAAATTTTGGAGTGCGTGTTACGGATATCATGAGTCAAAGTGAAAGATTAAATAAAATCAGGTAATTTGGGGGACGAAAATAATGGCTAACAGAATTTTAATTGTGGACGATGCAGCATTTATGAGAATGATGATAAAGGATATCCTTTCTAAAAATGGTTTTGAAATAGTAGGGGAAGCAGCGGATGGTGCCCAAGCAGTGGAAAAATATAAAGAAACGCATCCGGATCTTGTAACGATGGATATTACCATGCCTGAAATGGATGGAATTACAGCATTAAAGGAAATTAAAAAGGTAAATCCTCAAGCTAAGGTCATTATGTGTTCAGCAATGGGGCAACAAGCCATGGTCATTGATGCGATCCAGGCGGGAGCAAAAGACTTTATCGTGAAGCCATTCCAGGCAGACCGGGTGTTGGAAGCCATAAATAAAGCATTAAGTTAAGAGGGTGTCTGCATATTGTTTTTTATTAAAAAATGGCTTCAGGCCACACTGCTGATAGCAGTAATCTTTTCAGGGGCCATACAGGCCCATGCAGAAGATCTTGAAAAAACGGTGAAGGATGTTTATGAACAGCCAGATGATTTAAAAGTGGATAAGGATGAATCAAAAGACTCGCAATCTACCAACCAGGCTACGAATCCAAATAAAGTGGGGATAACCGTTTGGGAGTTTCTGAGGATGATTTTTGCTACCATTTTTGTAGTTGCGCTTCTTTATATCCTATTAAAGTTCATCAATAAAAAAAGTAAATCGTATCAAAAGGCAAATTCAGTGGAGAATTTAGGCGGTACGAGCCTTGGAGCAAATCGTTCTGTCCAGCTTGTTAAAGTCGGCGGGCGAATATTGGTGATCGGGGTTGGCGAAAATATTCAACTCTTGAAAGAAATAGATAATCCTGAGGAATATGAGCAGCTTTTGAAAGATTACAACGATAAGATGGATCAAATGATCCAGCCTGGAGAATTTGCAATTAAGGTGAAACATAAGTTGTTGAAGAAAAGAGAATCCGAAACCGCAAGTTTCTCTACAGTGTTCAAAAATCAACTCGATCAAATGTCTGATAGCAGGAAGAAGCTGTTAAATGAGCTTGATAGGAAAGGGCGAGACAATGAATGAGTTCATGGAGTTTTTTAATAACAGTGATCCCACTAATGTCTCTACTTCCGTCAAACTTGTTCTTCTAATGACCGTTTTATCGCTGGCTCCAAGCATATTGATCTTGATGACCTGTTTTACAAGAATCATCATTGTCCTGAGTTTTGTGAGAACATCGCTAGCTACACAGCAGATGCCGCCGAATCAGGTGTTGGTCGGCCTGGCTCTTTTCATGACATTCTTCATAATGGCACCGACTTTTCAGGAAGTGAATGAAAAGGCATTAACCCCGTTATTTAATGAAGAAATAGATTTAGAAGAGGCATATGTACAGGCCTCGATACCTTTTAAGCAATTCATGAGTGCCCATACAAGGCAAAAGGATTTGGAGTTATTCTTGGAGTATGCAAAGCTTGATAAGCCGGAAACGATACAGGACATTCCCTTGACTGCCTTTGTACCAGCTTTTGCAATCAGTGAAATCAAAACAGCTTTTCAAATAGGTTTTATGATTTTCATTCCATTTTTGGTTATTGATATGGTCGTTGCAAGTGTCTTGATGTCGATGGGTATGATGATGTTGCCGCCGGTCATGATTTCACTGCCATTTAAAATCCTCCTTTTCATTCTTGTTGACGGATGGTATTTAGTAGTGAAGTCATTATTACAGAGTTTTTAAGCAGGTGAGAAAAAATGAGTGCAGAGTTTGTTATTGATGTAGCAGAAAAAGGAATTTATATGGTATTGATTATCGCAGGCCCATTGATGGTAATCGCTCTTATTGTAGGGCTATTAGTAAGCATCTTTCAGGCGACTACACAGATTCAGGAACAAACCTTGGCTTTTGTTCCAAAAATCGTGGCCGTCTTATTGGGTCTCATACTATTGGCTCCATGGATGCTGAGCCATCTATTATCATATGCAAATGAAATATTCGGTAATCTGAATCGATTTGTAGGGTAGGGCATGGAGGAATTATTTCCGCACTTTCCCGCCTTTTTATTAATTGTGGTCAGGGTCACTACGTTTTTCGTGGCTATGCCGATTTTTTCGTACCGTTCAATACCGGTACAACATCGAGTGGGGCTTGGGATCTTCCTTGCCTGGATCATGTACTATACCATTGAAGCCCCGATTCTGGACTTGGATGTCACATTTTATTTATTAATCATAAAGGAAGCAGTTGTTGGGCTCTTCATTGGGTTTGCTGCCTATATGATTTTATCGGCCGTTCAAATCGCTGGAGGATTGATTGATTTTCAAATGGGTTTCTCAATTGCCAATATCATCGATCCCCAAACTGGGGCACAAAGCCCGTTGATGGGACAATATCTTTATACAATCGCTTTATTATTCCTATTGAGTACTAACGGCCATCATTTGCTTTTGGATGGAATCTTTTATAGTTATCAGTTCATCCCGATTGACCAATTATTTGTACCATTCGGAAATAATACACTGATAGAATATTTGGCCAAAGCTTTCAGCAAAGCTTTCATGATTGCTTTTCAAATGTCCATACCTGTAGTGGGAAGTATTTTCTTAGTGGATGTCACGCTAGGGATCCTTGCTAGGACAGTCCCTCAATTAAATGTGTTCGTTGTCGGAATTCCAGTGAAAATCATAGCCGGCTTAGCGGTTATCGTACTGGTGATGGGGATGATGATGACGGTTGTCACCCAACTCTTCAATTTCTTGCTTTTGACTATGCGCCAACTAATGCAGTTGATCGGAGGCGTTTAATATGGAGAGGTTCCAGCTGGATTTACAGTTTTTCGCTGGTGAGAAGACCGAAAAGGCGACTCCAAAAAAACGTCAGGATTCGAAGAAAAAAGGTCAGGTGGCAAAGAGTCAGGATGTAAATACCTCTGTTAATTTAATTGCCGTGCTTTCAGTGCTACTGCTTATGGGACCGTACATGTATAATCACCTGCTCGGTCTCATGAAAGAATATCTGCAGCATTTTACCTTGCCTGGATTCAGCGAGGAGAATATACAAATTATCATGATTGAGGTTTTAAAGGAGATGGGTCTTATTCTTGGACCGGTTTTTACGGCAGCGATAGTGGCTGGAGTATTGGCTAATGTCATGCAAATCGGTTTTTTGTTTTCGACTGAATCCATTCAGTTCAAACTTGAAAAATTGGATCCCATTAAAGGGTTCAAACGAATTTTTTCAATGAGGGCCATTGTTGAATTATTGAAATCCATTCTTAAAATATCATTTGTTGGTTTTGTTGCCTTTTATGTACTTTGGCAGCGCATGGACGAGATTATGATTTTATCACAGATTTCTGTGGAAGCAGCGATGGCAACATTGGCGGATATTACGATTAAAGTAGGATTTTATGCTGCCGTGGCTTTATTGTTCATTGCTCTTTTGGACTATTTGTATCAAAAATATGACTTTGAAAAAAACATCCGGATGTCGAAACAGGATATTAAGGATGAGTATAAAAATTCCGAAGGGGACCCTCTTATCAAATCCAAGATTAAGCAAAAGCAAAGGCAGATGGCCGCTCAAAGAATGATGCAGGAAATTCCCAATGCGGATGTCGTCATCACTAACCCGACGCATTTTGCAATTGCTTTAAAATACGATGAAGATAAGGCAGAGGCTCCGTATGTAGTGGCAAAAGGCGTTGATTTTGTTGCTCAGAAAATTAAATTCATTGCTAAAGAAAACGATGTGATCATGGTGGAAAATCGGCCTTTGGCCAGGTCTTTATATGATCAAGCTGAAATAGGCCAGGCAATACCTGAGGAGTTCTTTAAGGCGGTCGCTGAAATACTGGCCTTTGTATATAAAACCAAAGGTAAACTGTAAAGAAGTAATAGGGTAACCCGTTAGTTAGGAGAGAAAAAACATGCGAGCAAGAGATTTGGTTGTTATATCGAGCGTCATCATGATCGTTGCCATGTTGGTCATTCCATTGCCAACATGGTTGTTAAGTATTTTACTCCTTTTAAATATCTCTCTTGCGCTGCTGGTTCTATTGACTACGATGAATATGAAGGAACCTCTCGAATTTTTAATCTTTCCTTCCTTGCTACTTTTATTGACATTGTTCAGGCTGGGGTTGAATGTTTCGACGACTCGTGCCATTTTGACCTATGGTGATGCTGGAGGAGTTGTAGAAACCTTTGGATCGTTTGTAGTCGGAGGTAACGTGCTTGTAGGATTAGTTGTATTCATCATTTTGGTCATCATCAATTTCATCGTCATCACGAAAGGATCCGAACGGGTCTCGGAGGTAGCGGCAAGGTTTACACTGGATGCGATGCCAGGGAAACAGATGGCCATTGATGCAGATTTAAATGCTGGGATGATCTCCGAAAACGAAGCACGTGCCAGAAGGGAAAAAATTAGTAACGAAGCAGACTTTTATGGATCCATGGATGGAGCGAGTAAGTTTGTTAAAGGGGATGCCATCGCGGGCATCATCATAGTCATCATTAACTTGATTTTCGGTATGATCATTGGCGTCATGCAATTGGACATGAGTTTTGGAGAGTCCGCCGTACATTTTTCCATGTTATCGGTTGGTGACGGAATCGTGAGTCAGGTACCTGCCTTATTGATTTCCACAGCTACGGGAATAGTCGTAACCCGGGCAGCCTCGAATGGAAACCTCGGTGCGGATATTGTTGAACAGTTATTTCAATTTCCTAAAATGCTTTACCTGACAGCAGCGACCATTTTCCTTTTAGGGTTATTCACGCCCATTTCCGACTTATTCACCTTACCGATTGCTGCTTTATTAGTCGTTGGAGGGTATACGATTTCAAGGATACCGCAGCAGGACGAAAGGGAAATGCTAGAAATGGAAGAAGTGCTGGAAACCGATGAAATGAAAAGTCCAGAAAGCGTCGTTAACCTTTTAAGTGTCGACCCGATCGAATTTGAGTTTGGATATGGATTGATTCCGCTTGCGGATGCCAATCAAGGTGGAGACCTACTGGACCGAGTCGTCATGATTCGCAGGCAGCTTGCAATTGAATTGGGGCTTGTGATCCCTGTCGTCAGAATACGTGATAACATTCAGTTGAATCCTAATGAGTATCGGCTGAAAATTAAGGGAAGTGTCATGGCAAAGGGGGAATTGCTCCTTAATCATTTCTTGGCCATGAGTCCCGGGATTGAGGATGATTCAATAGAAGGAATCGATACGATAGAGCCGTCCTTCGGTTTACCCGCCAAATGGATCACGGATGATATGAAAGAACATGCAGAGATGATGGGATATACAGTTGTAGACCCGCCAAGTGTAGTATCCACACACTTGACGGAAGTCATAAAGGCCAATGCACAGGAACTATTGGGCAGGCAGGAAACGAAACAATTGATCGATCATCTCCATGAATCCTCACCTATCCTAGTAGAGGAAGTCACTCCGAATCCGTTGTCTATAGGAGATGTACAAAAGGTATTGGCAAAATTATTGAAGGAAAAAGTTTCTATAAGGAACTTACCGATCATTTTCGAAACACTTGCTGATTATGGCAAGTTATCGACGGACACAGACTTGCTTACTGAGTATGTAAGGCAGAATTTAGCTAGACAGATTACGAATTCTTTTATTACGGATGAAAATAGAATTAAAGTCATAACATTATCGGGCAAAGTGGAAAAGACCATCGCGGATGGTGTACAGCAAACCGAACATGGTAACTTTTTATCATTGGATCCAACTATATCGCAATCCATATTGGAGGCAATTGCAGCCAAATTGGAAGAGTTGACGTTAATGGATCACCAACCGATCTTACTCTGCTCTCCAGCGGTAAGGATGTATGTACGGCAATTAACTGAACGTTATTTTCCCAATGTACCGATTCTTTCATACAATGAACTCGAATCGAATGTAGAAGTACAAAGTGTAGGGGTGGTGAATGTCGATTGAAGGTAAAGAAATATTTGGCACCATCTATGAACGAGGCGATGAAGCGAATAAGGGGTGAACTAGGCAGTGATGCGGTCATCTTAAGTTCAAAGGCTGTATATAATGGTGGCTTCCTAGGTTTATTCAAAAAGAGGAATATTGAAGTGATTGCAGCCATAGACCCGGTTTCCCAGCCTATCCAAATGAAAATCAAACAGAAATCGAAAAAGTTGCCATCGAAACCGGAAGTGGCAAGTCATGCCACTGATATGAATGAAGGTAATAGGGAAAGTGCTGATTTATTAACAGAAATCGAAGGTTTGAAAGATATGATCAAGAATTTACAAATCTATTCACCTGATAGAAAATATCCAGGGAAACTGCAAAAAATCCACGATTACCTAACAGAGCAGGAAGTGGATATATCACTTCGGTCTCAAATCATGGATGAACTATTTGAGAAATGGTTCGTTTTCAAACAACAATCCACAGATGAAGAGGTTCAAGTTTGGTTGGAAGAAGCCATGTTCGGGATTTTGGAAAAGGTTGAAAACGGAAAACCTGGGCTGCAAAAAAAGTATATTAATATTGTTGGTCCAACAGGTGTGGGAAAGACGACAACCCTTGCAAAAGTAGCTGCGGAAACCATGCTGAAGCATGATAAAAAGGTGGCTTTCATTACGACGGATACGTACAGGATTGCTGCAATAGATCAGCTTAAGACATATGCAAAGATTTTAAACGTTCCAATTGAAGTCGCTTATAATTTGGAAGATTTCAAAAGGGCAACTGAACGTTTCTCCCATTATGATTATGTTTTTATTGATACGGCCGGGAGAAATTTCCGTAACCCTCAATACGTTAAGGATCTTAATGAAATTATCCATTTTACAGCTGAGATGGAAACCTATTTAGTTTTGTCATTAACCTCTAAACAAAAGGATATGGAAGATATTTATCGACAGTTTGCTACGATACCGATTAAACAGGTCATTTTTACAAAAGCGGACGAAACCTCCACTTTCGGGGCTATATTCAATTTTATACACACTCATGAAGTAGGAGCCGCTTTTATAACAGATGGACAGAATGTGCCAGACGATATTGAAATAGCTACATCATCACAGTTATTGAAAATGACTTTTGGGGCTAAAAAATATGAAAGATCAAGCTGAGAACTTACGAAGACGATTGGAAGCCCGCCAAAATCAATCAATGGCCAGGACGATTGCCGTTTTAAGCGGTAAAGGTGGAGTGGGAAAATCAAACTTTTCTTTGAACTTTTCCATTGCTTTATCCCAAAGGGGGAAAAGGGTCCTGTTGTTCGACATGGATATCGGTATGGGGAATATTGATATTTTGATTGGGGGACAATCTCCTTGCAGTATTATTGATTTCTTTGAAAATGATTTTAGTTTGAATGATATCATTACGACCGGACCGGGGAATATTTCAATCATTACAGGTGGAACAGGATTGAAGAATCTCTTTGCGTTTGATGAAGATTCGTATACCCGTTTTAATGAAGAATTCAGTTTGTTGTTGGCTAACTACGATTATATTTTATTTGATATGGGTGCAGGTATCACACAGAATTCTATGAAATTCCTTTTATGTGTGGATGAATGGGTCGTTATCACGACGCCTGAACCTACTTCTATTATGGATGCATACTCCACGATTAAATATATTCATTCCGTAAATAAAGAGATTCCACTGTTCCTTGTTTGCAATAGGGTTTTCACTAGCAAGGATGGCAAAAAAACGATAAATCGTCTCCAAAATGCACTGATGAAATTTTTGGGTCTGGAAACGGTTGCTCTAGGGTTCTTACCAGACGATAGAACAGTATCAAAATCTGTTACCAAACAAATGCCCTTTATCCTTGTCGATTCTGAAGCCGATGTATCCAAAGCTATTTTGGACATTGCATCGAGATATGCGAATCATTCATTTGGGGAAGAATTGACTTTACAAAAAAGCCATTTTCTCCGAAATATGAAGAGATATTTTCTAGGAAAGTAGGTCTCCTTACATGGGTAAAGTAAAAGTGCTGATAGTGGATGATTCTGCGTTTATGAGAAAGTTAATTTCAGAGTTTTTAGCAGAAGATAGCAGGGTTGAGGTCATCGGGACTGCCAGGAATGGGAGAGATGCCTTAGATAAAATAAAGTCTTTAAAACCCGATGTCGTGACTTTGGATGTGGAAATGCCGGTTATGGACGGATTGGAAGCATTAAACCGGATCATGAATGAATGTCCAACAGCTGTAGTCATGTTGTCAAGCACAACGAAAGAAGGAACGGAAAATACATTTGCTGCCATGAACAATGGGGCCTTTGACTTTGTGGCTAAACCCTCAGGTGCCATTTCATTGGATTTACATAAAATCAAGAAAGAACTCCATGAAAAAGTTATGGCAGCCAGCAGGGCAAATGTTCACAAACTACAAAAAAATGCAATAAATATGGAAAAAAGTCCATTGGTCTGGGGAAAATATAGTAAAATAGATTCAAAAGAATTGATTAAAATTGAAAAAAATGAAAAAATATGGTCCTATGGAAATAGGAAGGTAATAGTCATTGGTACATCTACAGGAGGTCCAAGAGCTCTGCAGACCGTCTTGACGGAACTTCCAGAAGAAATTGATGCGCCCATACTCATTGTCCAGCATATGCCCCCCGGTTTTACAAAATCCTTGGCAACACGCCTGAATTCATTATGCAAGATTAAAGTGAAGGAAGCTGAAGAGGGTGAACTGATCCAAAAAGGTGTCGCCTACATCGCACCCGGAGGTTTTCACTTGAAAGTGAGGAAAGTCGGAATGAGCTGGGCAGTCCTTTTGGATCAATCCGAATTGCGTAATGGACATCGCCCGTCAGTCGATGTGCTATTTGAGTCGGTAAGTGAAATGAATGATCTTGCGAAAATAGCCGTTATCATGACCGGGATGGGAATGGATGGGTCGCTGGGGCTTACTAAGCTGAAACAAGAGGGTCCTTTAAAAGCGATAGCCGAATCTCAGGAGACATCAATCGTTTTTGGTATGCCGAAAGCCGCAATCAATACCAATTTAATAGATAGCATAGAGGATGTAGAAAAAATAGCTAAAGCGATAATAAGCTATTTTTAACACGTGGAGGTGGGATTGTATGGATATGAACCAGTATTTAGAGGTATTTATAGAAGAAAGTAAAGAACATTTACAAATGTGCAGCGAACAGATGCTGGTACTCGAAAAGAACCCGGAAGACCTCTCGATTGTCAACGAAATCTTTCGTTCCGCCCATACCCTAAAAGGGATGTCGGCAACAATGGGGTATGATGACTTAGCCAATCTAACCCATAAGATGGAGAATGTTTTGGATGCGATCCGAAACAGTCAAATCATTCTTACGCCTGAATTGTTCGATGTGTTATTTTTAGCAGTTGATGATTTAGAGGCGATGGTCATGTCCATTGCTGAAGGTGGAGATGGAAAAAGAAATGTGAAGAGTGTTGTCCACCAGCTGGAATTGATTGAAAAAGGGGAGTCACCCGTGTCTACCTCCATTGCAGAGGTTGCAGCTTCTGTCGCTCTTGAAAAGGAGGAAATGATTGCGGGAGAGTACGATGAATTTGAATGGACAGTACTTCAGCAGTCCTATGATCAAGGCTTCAATAGCTTTGAAATTTCGATAGGTTTGCGTGAGGACTGTCTTTTAAAAGCTGCTCGGGTTTTTATGGTATTTGAGGTGCTTGAAAAATCAGGTGAAGTAATCAAGTCACACCCACCCGTAGAACTTTTGGAAGAAGAACAGTTCGATCAGCAATTTACTGTCACCATGGTAACAACAGAATCGAGTGAAGTGATAAAGAAAAAAATCATGAAGGTTTCTGAAGTGGATCACGTTGTTATAAATACCCTTGACCTTGAAGGCTTGCGACATGCTGCCAATGTTAAAGTGGATAAAGTTGCTGAAGTTCAGGAACAAGAGACTAATCATGCAGTGCTTCCAACTGATATTAATGAGAAGAAAAAACAGTCACCCGCTAAGCCGGCATCAAGCAAGACCATTCGAGTGAACATTGAGCGGCTTGATATACTAATGAACTTATTCGAGGAACTTGTAATCGATAGAGGCAGACTTGATCAAATTTCAAGTGATTTGGATAATCAGGAATTGCATGAAACAGTCGAAAGAATGTCCCGTATAACAAGTGATTTACAAACAATCGTATTGAATATGCGGATGGTGCCAGTGGAAACGGTATTCAATCGTTTTCCTAAAATGGTTCGTCAATTAGCAAGGGATTTAAACAAGAAAGTCGATTTGGAAATCATCGGAGCTGAAACGGAACTTGATCGTACAGTCATTGATGAAATCGGTGATCCTCTCGTCCATTTATTAAGGAACGCCATGGATCATGGGATTGAAACACCTGAAGAACGTCTGGCAAAAGGAAAGGTTGAAGAAGGTAAAATCCTTTTAAAAGCATATCACAGCGGCAATCATGTTTTCATTGAAATCGATGATGACGGTGCAGGCATCAATAAAGAGCGGGTCTTGAACAAGGCGCTATCCAATGGGATCTTAACTAAGGAAACTGCCGCCACCCTCTCGGATAAGCAAATCTATGAATTGATATTCGCTTCGGGTTTCTCGACAGCGGAAACCATATCGGATGTTTCAGGGCGCGGTGTGGGGCTGGATGTAGTTAAAAATACTATTGAGTCTCTCGGTGGAACTGTCACGATCGATTCCAAGGAGAATGAAGGTTCCATCTTCCTTATTCAGCTTCCGCTTACATTGTCCATTATTTCTGTCATGCTGGTTGCAATCCAAAATGAAAAATATGCGATACCGCTTTCTTCTATTATAGAAACTGCGATCATAAAAAAAGAAGATATCATGAATGCCCATAATCAACAAGTTATTGACTTCAGGGGGAAAGTTCTACCACTTCTGTTCCTGAAAGATATATTTGAAGTGCCTTTCAGCCAGGAAGATGAAGAGTTCCTCTCTGTGGTCATTGTAAGAAAAGGCGATAAATTAGCGGGATTGGTCGTTGATTCATTTATCGGGCAGCTGGAAATCGTATTGAAATCACTAGGTAATTATTTAACAACTGCATTTTCAATATCGGGGGCAACGATTCTTGGTGATGGCCAAGTTGCCTTAATCATAGATTGCAACACATTGATTCATTGAATGATAGATAAATAGGGCAGGGTGATGGGAAGTTGGTTCATAATTTCGAATTTAGGTTTGCTTTAAGAGTAACCTGTCATCATGAGTTTTTTTAGAGGAGGGGAATGAGATGTCGCAGGATATGAAAGTAATCGTATTTCAAATTAAGGATAAAGAATATGCCATTCCAGTGGATAAGGTAAGCGGTATCGAAAAGCTTCTTCATATTACCAGAGTTCCAAAGGCTGCACTGTTTGTTAAGGGAGTCATAAATTTAAGGGGTGTAATCACTCCAATTATTGATTTACGGGTCCGTTTTGGTTTCGAAGAGGTGGAATACGATGGTTCAACACGGGTCATCATTGTCATTCTGGATGATATGGAAGTGGGATTAATAGTGGACTCTGCCAATGATGTTTTGGATATTCCAGTGGATAGTATCGAGCCGCAGCCTGAAGTTGTGGGACATGTGGCTTCAGAATACATTAGCGGGGTGGCTAAAATTGAAAAGCGTCTGCTCGTCCTAATTAATTTGGAAAAGGCTTTGAGTCTAGAATTGACTGAAAATATATTAAGAGAAGGATAATCATATGTCGTTCATTGAAAAAATCAATCCTCTTCAACTCGATATTTTGAAGGAAATTGCCAATATAGGTGTAGGGAACGCAGCAACGGCGCTTTCTGCCATCCTAAATAGGAAAATTGATATGAATGTTCCTAATGTCCAAATCGTTTCCTTTGATGAAATGATGGTAATGGCCGGCGGGGCCGATCACGTCGTTGCCAGTGTTTTCCTTAGAATAGAAGGTGATGCTTCCGGGAGTATGTTTTTTGTCCTATCGCTTCCAGTAGCTGAATACTTGATTCGTCAGCTGACTGGTGTTGAAACCTTTTTGATAGATTCCACACCTTATAATGAATTGGCACTCTCCTGCCTTCAGGAATTAGGGAATATTTTATCGGGATTCTATCTCTCATCACTCTCTGATTTCACCCGATTGAATATCTATCCATCCGTTCCGTCATTGAGTATCGATATGGTAGGGGCATCGATCAGTTATGGATTATTGGGATTATCTCAAGTAAGTGACGCAGCCATTGTCATTGATACTGTACTTGAAAAAGACCAGCTATTTGCTGAATCCATTAAGGGTCATTTCTTTCTCTTACCCGATCCCGATTTTTTTGATATCATTTTTTCCGCTTTAGGAGTGTCGCCTAATGACTGAACTGTTAAAGGTCAAGGTTATTAAGGTTGGAATAGCGGATATGAATATTATAAAAACTCCCTATTCGATTCGTACTTCTGGGTTAGGGTCGTGTGTTGGTGTTGTGATTTATGATGAAAAAAAAGAAATTGGAGGTTTGGCCCACATCATGCTGCCTGACTCTTCACTTGCTAAATCGGGACAGATAAACGTTGCCAAATTTGCAGATACGGCGATAAAGGAATTAGTGCAGCTATTAGTACAAGAAGGCGCGAGAATGCCATTCCTAAAAGCGAAGTTGGCTGGCGGTGCGCAAATGTTTCAATTTGCCTCCGGAGGGGATTTAATGAGAATAGGACCCCGGAATGTTGAAGCTGTCCGGAAAGAGTTATCTGACTTGCACATTCGAGTCATTGCCGAAGATGTAGGCGGGAATTTCGGGAGAACGATCGAATTTAATTTGAAAGATTGTTTGCTAAATATACGGACCGTTACTAAAGGGACAAAAAACATATAGGAACGTATCAGGCTTTTCTTAAAAAAGAACAGCCAAAACTCTGACAGTTTCAATCGAATTATTGTTTCTTTTATGGCCTATAAGGGCCGTTTTGATCACAAGACGTATACAATGTTAGGAGGATGTCCAATGTCTCATCTTACCATCGAAGAAGAGCAGTTATGTTGGAAAAATTGGGTTGGTTGCAGAGATCCGCTGGCCGGGGACATTTTGGTTAAGAAATACATCCCACTCGTATCGTATCATGTTCAACGCATTTCAGTGAGTCTTCCTAAAAATGTGAGCCGAGATGATATAAGGAGTTTAGGGATGATGGGGTTATTCGATGCCCTGGAACGTTTTGATACGAAGCGTGACCTGAAGTTTGATACATATGCCTCATTTAGAATTCGTGGTGCTATTTTAGATGGATTAAGAAAAGAGGATTGGCTTCCACGGAGTGCAAGAGATAAAGCCAAGAAAATTGAATCTACAATAGAAAAGCTAGAGCAGCAATACATGAGGAACCTTTCTCCAAACGAGATTGCAGCTGAATTGAATATCCCGGAAGAGGAAGTATATGCTGCATTAAATGAGAATTTCTTTGCCAATGTATTATCAATGGATGAAAATCCCCAAGAACAAGACGATAAAGAAAGCACGAATTTTCATATTAAAGATGAAAAAGCGGATTTACCTGAGGAACATGTGTTAAGGGAAGAACTATATGTGGAATTAGCCCAAGTCATAGAAACCCTTAATGAAAAGGAACAGTTGGTTTTACAGCTTTTTTATAAAGAGGAACTAACATTGACCGAAATTGGACAAGTAGTGAGTCTATCTACGTCCCGGATTTCCCAGATTCACTCGAAAGCGATATATAAATTAAGAAACGCGATGAATGATCAAAAGTTTTAATCATGATATCAGTTTGAAAATGGGTATTGTTTCAGGGGATGCATCCCGTTGATCGGAAAAATTCGATTTAACGAAGACATGCCTCCTAATGTTAAGACCAGATTGAAAGAATTCAGAGACACCCGCATCAATAATCCATTCGAAATCACAGAATGATTGAACTAGAAGTGCAGTTCAAATTCATCCTCATATGGTAATCCAATGAAAACACACTTTCGCTCGGTTTTGTTCGATTATTTGAAATGAAAAAGGGTTTTCAAAGGAAGTTGGGTAGCCTATGAGCTTAAAACCGATTGAGATGTACTTCCACGAATCCAGGATGCGAAAGCATCCACGCCCATTTTCATAAAAAAAAAGGAAATGCAGACAGGCGCCAGTCACCAAAAAAATATAAACAAAAAGTAATCAAGAAAAAAACAACAGTGAAAGAAGATCCCCAACCGAGGGTTGAATATTCCGGTTAATTAGGAGGCAACATGTCAGTATTTTTTATGTTTTTGTTGTTTGTATTAAATATATTCACCATTTTTGCCATCATCGTTTTATATCTTCGACAAAATCGTTTAAGTCAGCTGGAAAAAGATCAAAAGGCAATCATTGGTGAAATGGAACAACTTATGTCTGGTTATTTGATGGAAATGAAAGAGGACAACGAGACATTGGTAAAGGCATTCAGCAATTCGGTTGCAATGAATCACGAGTATGGACAAAAAAGTCAAGAACATGGGTCAATAAAAGAAACCATGGAAGATAAAGAAGTAAAACAACAGCAAAACATGCTGCAAGCGTTTAAAGAGGGAAGTTGTACCGCCTCTAAAAAGCAGGCGATCACCGCCTACAAAATAATGCCTGAAGAACATGGTGACAATACTTTACCCGTAAAAGTTGAAGACAAATTAGAGCTTTCATCAGCAGCCACTTCCCTTCCAAACGAAGGGAAACGGACTGGTAAAGAATTTTCGGACATGTTACAGGCCTCGGTAAATGCGCGAACATTAAATGAACAAGTGGATATGTTAGCGGATCAAGGTCATTCAATTGAAGAAATCGCCAAAAATTTAGGTCGTGGTCAAACGGAAATAGAGCTATTATTAAAGTTTCGCATGAATAGATAAATATTTCTTGATTGAGCAGAATCATTATGGTATATTATGAAATGGTGTTAATACACACGCCCCGTGATTCTTGCAGATGGTGCTGTTTCGACAGTTTCTGTATGAAAATGATCGGTGCGGAGGAAAAACAAAACCATTTAGGAGGAAATAAAATGTCAGTCATTTCTATGAAACAATTGCTTGAAGCTGGTGTGCATTTCGGACACCAAACACGTCGCTGGAACCCGAAAATGAAGAAATATATCTTCACTGAGCGTAACGGCATCTACATCATCGACCTTCAAAAAACAGTTAAAAAGGTTGAAGAAGCTTATAACTTCGTGAAAGAACTAGCTGCTAACGGTGGAACTGTTCTTTTCGTTGGTACTAAAAAACAAGCTCAAGAATCTGTTAAAGAAGAAGCTATCCGTTCTGGTATGTACTATGTAAACCAACGCTGGTTAGGTGGAACTTTAACAAACTTTGAAACAATCCAAAAACGTATTTCTCGTCTTAAAGATATCGAAAAAATGGAAGCAAACGGAACTTTCGAAGTCCTTCCTAAAAAAGAAGTTATCCAACTTAAAAAAGAATGGGATCGCTTAGAGAAATTCTTAGGCGGAATTAAAGATATGAAGACTCTTCCAGATGCGATCTTCGTTATCGACCCTCGCAAAGAGCGTATTGCTGTTGCGGAAGCACACAAATTACACATTCCACTTGTTGGTATCGTTGATACAAACTGTGATCCGGATGAAATCGATGTAGTCATTCCTGCGAATGACGATGCAATCCGTGCTGTTAAATTATTAACAGGTAAAATGGCAGATGCTATCTTAGAAGCTAAACAAGGCGAAGAAACAGCAACTGAAACAACTACTGCTTAATAAGTAAAAAAGGTTGCTTATTCAGTAAGAAAAAAAGGTGATAAGAGGATAATGCCTTTTATCCCTTTTTTTTGCACTAAATAAGCATACATAAATCACTGTACGGAATGTTCTTTTTGAAGGTATGGTCGATTTTCAAGGTTAGAAAGTCATCAGGTATTGAGTTCAGTCAAATTGACTGAATAAGTGGATGGTTTTTCTGGAATATTGCCAAGGCTCGTAATTATTCTTTGATGATAACAAGTATTTTTTGGCAATAATGGGTAAAGATTGAATAAACTGCATTTAATTTGAGGAGGATATATATTATGGCAATCACTGCACAATTAGTTAAAGAATTGCGTGAAAAAACTGGTGCTGGTATGATGGACTGTAAAAAGGCACTTGTACAAACAGAAGGCGATATGGAAAAAGCAATCGATTTCCTACGTGAAAAAGGAATTGCAAAAGCTGCTAATAAAGGCGACCGTATTGCTGCTGAAGGTTTAACTTCTATCGTTGTAGAAGGAAACCAAGCGGTTATTCTTGAAGTGAACTCAGAAACTGATTTCGTTGCTAAAAACGAAGGCTTCCAAGCACTTGTTAAAGAATTGGCTGCATTCCTTCTTGCTAACAAACCTGAAAGCGTTGAAGTTGCTCTTGAGCAAACAATGGAAAATGGTGCAAAAGTTGCAGATCATATTAATGCTGCAGTTGCTAAAATCGGGGAAAAATTAACTCTTCGCCGCTTCCAAGTCGTTACTAAAACAGATAACGACGCATTTGGTGCATACCTTCACATGGGTGGACGTATCAGCGTACTATCAGTTCTTGAAGGTACAACTGACGAAGATGCAGCTAAAGGCGTTTCAATGCATATCGCTGCAATTAACCCAAAATATATCTCTCGCGACCAAGTCGATGCTAGCGAATTAGATCGCGAACGCGAAGTTCTTACTCAACAAGCGCTTAACGAAGGCAAGCCGGAAAAAATCGTTGCAAAAATGGTTGAAGGCCGTATCAATAAATTCTACGAAGAAATCTGTGTGAACGAACAAGCTTTCGTTAAAAACCCAGATCAAAAAGTGGGACAATTCGTAGAATCAAAAGGCGGAAAAATCCAATCATTCGTTCGTTATGAAGTAGGGGAAGGTCTTGAAAAACGTCAAGAAAACTTTGCTGAAGAAGTAATGAACCAAGTTAAAAAAGACTAATTGTCAGATAATTAATAATAGGGAACACTCTGGTGTTCCCTATTTTTTGAAATGTCATGAATTTTTGGTAGTATTGCAAGAAAGCATGATGAACGAACGAAAAGATTACATAGTTGGAGGTTCTCATGAGTAACGCTAAATATAAACGTGTCGTTCTAAAACTAAGTGGCGAAGCATTAGCCGGTGAAGAAGGATTTGGAATTAACCCTGCAGTAATTAAATCTATTGCTGAACAAGTCAAGGAAGTGGCTGAGCTTGATGTGGAAGTGGCTGTTGTTGTCGGCGGCGGAAACATTTGGCGCGGGAAAATAGGCAGTGAAATGGGTATGGATCGTGCTAATGCCGATTATATGGGTATGCTTGCTACAGTCATGAACTCATTGGCATTACAAGACAGCCTAGATCAGCTTGGAATTGAAACGCGCGTTCAAACTTCCATTGAGATGAGACAAGTTGCAGAACCATATATCAGACGCCGTGCAATCAGGCATCTAGAGAAAAAAAGAGTGGTGATTTTTGCAGCTGGTACAGGTAATCCATACTTTTCAACGGATACCACTGCCGCCCTGCGCGCTGCTGAAATTGAAGCTGATGTCATCTTGATGGCGAAGAATAATGTGGATGGCGTTTACAATGCAGATCCGGTTAAGGACAAAAATGCAGTGAAGTATGATGAACTTTCCTATCTTGATGTAATTAAAGAAGGATTGGAAGTAATGGATTCGACTGCGTCCTCATTATGCATGGACAATGATATACCATTGATTGTCTTCTCGATTATGGAAAAAGGTAATATTAAACGAGCCGTTCTAGGCGAAACGCTTGGAACTATTGTAAGGGGGAAATAAAAGATGCCGAAACAAGTTATTTCGAATGCGAAAACGAAAATGGAAAAAGCCATTGGAGCGTACACACGTGAATTAGCCAGCATCCGTGCCGGAAGGGCAAATGCCTCATTGCTTGATAGAATCTCGATTGATTATTATGGTTCGCCGACACCAGTTAATCAGGTGGCTGGTATTTCTGTCCCGGAAGCAAGACTTTTGGTCATTCAACCATATGATAAGACGGTATTGGGTGAAATTGAAAAGGCGATTTTGAAATCGGATTTAGGCTTAAATCCTTCTAATGATGGATCGATCATCAGGATAGCCATCCCGGCTTTAACTGAAGAACGCAGAAAAGAGCTTGTGAAAGTTGTCAAAAAAGAAGCGGAAGAAGCAAAAATAGCTGTCCGTAATGTGCGTCGCGATGCTAATGATGATTTGAAAAAGCTTGAAAAAAATGGTGAAATCACTGAAGATGATTTACGTGGCTATGCTGATGACATCCAAAAGATGACAGATGGCAATATCACGAAAATCGATGAGATTACAAAAGATAAAGAAAAAGAAATTTTGGAAGTATAATTTCCATTTAAGAATTTTTAAAATAAAGAGGGCCGAATCCATACAGGGTCATGTCTTGGTTCTAACATATAGGTGTGCTTAAAAGAGAAAACTGTTATAATAAGGTTTCTCCGATAATGATTACTCCTTGAGTTAGTATGTTGCATGCAAACGTTGGAGGTGGTCCTTTTTTTGCATTTTTCATTGTAATCATAACCGGTTTTAGAATAAAAGAAGTAATGATTTCTCCCTTTCTAGCTTCTAATGAAGAAATAATTTTCATAATAATAATATGAGAACGAGTTTTTTTTTGATATTATAATATAGATTCTTTTTAAGCGGCAGAAAGCTTGATATACATAGTGCACGAAAACTTTGCCTTTGTAGAGAGATAAGTACAACCTGATGGGGGACTAACATATGTATTCACTTTGGAAGCGTTTCGTTAATAAAGATGCTTCTTCCGATGTAACAAATAGGATTCAGCATATTAAACAGTTTGATGTTCCTCAGCATATCGCCATCATAATGGATGGAAACGGCCGTTGGGCCAAAAAGCGTGCATTGCCACGTGTGGCGGGTCATCATGAAGGAATGAAAACCGTTCGTAAAATTACGAAAGTTGCCAATAAATTAGGGGTCAAAACTTTGACAGTCTATGCGTTTTCCACTGAAAACTGGAAACGTCCGAAAAGTGAAGTCGACTTTTTGATGAAGCTTCCCCAGGAATTTCTTGGGACATTTTTACCTGAGCTCATTTCCGAAAATGTAAGAGTTGAAACGATCGGGGACATATCACTCATTCCTGCACATACTCAAAATGCCGTTAAACGGGCAATGGAAGATACGAAGGATAATGATGGGATGATTCTGAATTTTGCCCTTAACTATGGAAGCCGTGGGGAGATTGTATCTGCAGTGAATAGCATCATTCAAGATGCTAAGAATGGTATAGTAAAGGAAAATGTAACTGAGGAAATGCTATCCAGTTATCTGATGACCAAACATTTGTCGGATCCGGATTTACTGATCCGTACAAGCGGTGAAATCCGTTTAAGTAATTTCATGCTTTGGCAGGCGGCTTATACTGAGCTTTGGTTTACAGAGGTGCTATGGCCAGATTTTAGTGAAGAGCATTTATTGCAGGCAGTTGAGGAGTATCAAAAGCGTTCACGAAGATTCGGTGGCGTTTAATGTAGAAGGCGAGGAAAATGGAATAATGAAACAACGAATTATTACGGCGGTCGTAGTTGCCGCTATCTTCATTCCACTAGTCATTTTAGGGGGCATTCCCTTTTTACTGACGGTTTATCTGTTGGGGTCCATTGGTTTGTATGAACTGATGAAAATGAAAAATTTACGTGTACTATCTTTTGAAGCATTTCTTTCTCACATATTATTGTGGGTACTTTTATTGCCTAATGAACATACCGCTTTTTTAGCGGAAATAAATTACGATAAAGTGCAAGTCTTCTTAATCGGGGTTTTGCTGCTATTACTTTATACAGTCGTTTCAAAAAACCGTTTTACTTTTGATGATGCAGGATTTTTAGTGATTTCGGTCCTATACCTGGGAATGGGTTTCTACTACCTATTCGAAACACGTGACTCTTTAGGGTTGGGTCTGATCTATATCTTGCTTACATTATTTACAATCTGGGCAACCGATTCCGGAGCATACTTCATAGGTAAATCACTTGGTAAAAGAAAGCTATGGCCAGAAATAAGTCCAAACAAGACGGTTGAAGGATTTATCGGCGGATTATGTTCCGCGATGGTAGTGGGTGTGCTATTTTACGCCTTCTCCAGTCTTGACTACACATTATTACAATTATTATTGATTTCATTGATCATTGGGGTATTCGGCCAATTGGGCGACCTCGTCCAATCGGCGTATAAACGTCATTATGGGGTTAAGGATTCCGGGAAGCTTCTCCCGGGACACGGTGGAATTTTGGACAGGCTTGATAGCGTGATATTCATTTTACCGATTTTGCATTTATTGCATGTTTTATAATATAAATATAGGCAACTGTTTAATGAATTAGGAGATGAGCAATTTGAAAAGTATCAGCCTTTTGGGCGCGACAGGTTCGATTGGTCAACAAACAGCGGATGTGGTAAGGTCCCATCCCGATCAATTCAAGATAGTGGCGCTTTCTGCTGGAAAGAATATAGAATTGGTCAGGGCCTATATACAAGAGTTTGAACCGAAACTAGTTTCAGTCCAGACGGAAGAAGATTATCATGTTTTGAAAAGTGAATTCTTCAGCCGCAAGGATATCGAGTTCATGTATGGCGATGAGGGATTGACTGCTGTTGCTGTGTATGATCAAGCGACGATATTGGTCAATGCCGTCATCGGAAGCGTGGGCCTTTATCCGACACTTCAAGCAATAAAGGCTAAAAAGGATATTGCTATCGCCAACAAGGAAACTTTGGTAACGGCAGGTCATTTGGTTATAAGTGAAGCTAAAAAGGCGGGGGTTAGATTGCTGCCGGTTGACAGTGAGCATTCCGCTATTTTTCAGGCATTGCAGGGTGAAAGGGAAAAAAATATAGAACGTCTTGTCATCACTGCTTCAGGAGGCAGTTTTCGCGATCGGACCAGGGGAGAATTGAAGGGTGTAACGGTGGAAGAGGCGCTGAACCATCCGAACTGGTCAATGGGAGCGAAAATCACGATCGATTCAGCTTCAATGATGAATAAGGGTTTGGAAGTGATTGAGGCCCACTGGCTATTCGATCTTCCATACGATAAAATTGATGTATTGCTACATAAGGAGAGCGTCATCCATTCCATGGTTGAGTTTCATGATTCCAGCGTGATAGCGCAACTGGGTTCACCGGATATGCGAGTGCCGATACAATATGCACTTACTTATCCAGACCGTATGCCGCTAGAAGGGCGTAAACGCCTGAATCTTGCTGAAGTGGGCAAACTGCATTTTAGCGATATGGATTTCACCAGATATCCTTGTTTGCAATTCGCCTATAAAGCGGGTAAAATGGGCGGAACGATGACTACCGTATTGAATGCCGCCAATGAAGCGGCAGTCTCTGCGTTCTTATCTGGAAAGGTATCCTTCCTTGAAATTGAAACGTTAATTGAAAAAGCGCTGAATCAGCATTCCGTCATAGCCCTTCCTGATTTAGAAACGATTCAGGAAGTGGATAATATGACTAGGCAGTTTATAGAATCTTTAGTGAAAGATAGGTGACCGGAACATGCAGACTTTAGAAACGATTATAGCGTTCATCATCATTTTTGGCGCTCTTGTATTTTTCCATGAGCTTGGACACTTAGTGTTTGCAAAGCGTGCCGGAATTTTATGCCGTGAGTTCGCAATAGGTTTCGGGCCAAAAGTATTCACATATAAAAAGAAGGAAACCGTTTATACCATTCGATTGCTTCCATTGGGCGGATATGTGCGTATGGCTGGTGAAGACGCAGAAAATATCGAATTGAAGCCCGGCTATCGAGTAGGATTAATGTTTGATAATGAAGAGAATGTTAAAAAAATCATTTTGAACAACAAAGATAAATATCCTGATATTCGTATTGTGGAAGTTGAAGTGATCGACCTTGATCATAAACTTATCCTTACTGGTTATGAAGAGGGCGAGGAAGATACATTAAAAACGTTTACCATCCATAAAGAAGCGGTAATCGTTGAAAATGGTGTGGAGAACCAGATTGCTCCATTTGACCGGCAATTTGCCTCAAAGTCGCTTGGGCATCGTTTTCTTACGATTGTAGCTGGTCCGGCAATGAACTTCGTTTTGGCTTTTGTCATTTTTGTGTTGATCGGCTTGTTTCAAGGAGTCGTGGTGGATGAAGCGAAACTTGGTGAGTTGACTCCAGATGGTTCGGCTGTAAATGCCGGTTTAAAATCTGGGGATGTCATTCAATCCATAGAAGGGACGGAAGTGTCTTCTTGGGGGGATGTTCAGGAAAGCATTCAAAAGAACCCCGGACAAGAGATCGAGTTTGTCGTTGACAGGGACGGGAAAACATTAGAAGTGCCGGTTGTTCCACAAGAAGTGGAGAGGGAAGGTAAGAAAATCGGGATTATCGGTGTTTACCCTCCAGTTGAAAAAGCACCGATTAAAGCCATACAATATGGTTTTACAGAAACGTATTTCTGGACAAAACAAATCTTCATCATCCTTGGTGACCTCGTAACGGGTGGATTTACGATTGACAGTCTATCCGGTCCTGTAGGAATATATAAATCAACTGAAGAAGTAGCGAAACAAGGTTTATTCACTTTAATGAAATGGGCAGGGCTGCTCAGCATTAACCTGGGAATCATGAACCTGCTGCCGCTACCGGCATTGGATGGAGGAAGATTGTTATTCTTTGTGGTCGAATTCTTAAGAGGGAAACCGATCGATCGCCAAAAAGAAGGAATGGTTCACTTCATCGGCTTTGCATTGCTAATGTTATTGATGATTGTCGTTACATGGAATGACATTCAGCGATTCTTCTTATAAGACATGTTTGGGTAAGGTAAACAGGCCAGCAGATTTTTCTGTTGGCTGTTTCTTTTCTGAAGAAAGAAAAGTCATTTCCTAGTTTTTTAACGGTTTTGGGGAAATAGTTTGTTTTCTAGGGAAATCGTAAGTATAATCGAGAATGAGTATATTAAATTAGCTTTTCTGAATAACGCAGAAAGTCTTTTTTGTATGATATGACCGTAATCATGCTGCGGTATGAATTTTACCGTTGAAGAGTTTAATTAAAAGGAAATATTGAAGAGGTGCAGATATGAAACAGAGTATGACGTTAATCCCTACATTGAGAGAAGTGCCTGCGGATGCTGAAATCAAAAGTCATCAGCTTCTATTACGTGCAGGATTTATGAGACAAAACTCCAGCGGGGTTTATAGTTTTATGCCGCTTGGAAAAAGGGTGCTTCAAAAGGTTGAAGCGATCGTTCGGGAAGAGATGGAGAATGCTGGCGCAGTAGAACTATTGATGCCGGCTCTACAACAAGCCGAATTCTGGCAGGAATCTGGACGCTGGTATACCTATGGTCCAGAGTTGATGCGCCTTAGGGACCGCAACAACCGTGAATTTGCGCTTGGTGCCACACATGAAGAAGTGATTACCAGCTTAGTTCGTGATGAAGTGAAATCCTACAAGCGTCTTCCTTTAACGGTTTACCAAATCCAAACCAAATTCCGTGATGAAAAAAGACCACGTTTCGGATTGTTGCGTGGACGTGAGTTCATCATGAAGGATGCTTATTCCTTCCATGCCAATCAAGAAAGCTTGGATGCTGTTTATAAAAATTTATATGCGGCATATTCAAATATATTTAGCCGTTGTGGGTTGGACTTCCGTGCCGTCATTGCCGATTCGGGGGCGATGGGTGGAAAGGATACACATGAATTCATGGTCCTATCTGAAATAGGGGAAGATACCATTGCCTATTCTGATACTTCAGATTATGCAGCAAATATTGAAATGGCACCGGTGAGTGTAATATATGAAAAAAGCTCCGAAGCACAAATCGCACTTGAAAAAATTCATACACCTGGTCAAAAATCGATTGAAGAAGTGGCTTCATTCTTAAATACCGAAGCAGAGAAACTGATCAAATCGTTATTGTTCAAAGTGGATGAAAAGTATGTGCTTGTATTGGTACGAGGAGATCATGAAGTCAATGATATCAAGCTGAAGAATTTCTATAACGCTTCAATCGTTGAATTGGTCGATCCAAATGAGACGAAAGAAGTCCTAGGATGTACAATTGGATCTCTTGGACCAATCAATGTCACTTCTGAAGTGGAAGTGATTGCCGATGTTGCCGTCGAAGCAATGGTTAATGGTATCTGTGGTGCAAATGATGAAGACCATCATTATGTGAACGTAAATCCCGATCGTGATTTTAACGTGACTAATTATATAGATCTTCGTTTCATTCAAGAGGGTGACCCATCACCGGACGGAAACGGAAAAATTAAATTTGCCAAAGGAATTGAGGTTGGCCATGTATTCAAACTGGGAACTAAATATTCCGAAGCTATGAATGCGACATTCCTGGATGAGAATGGACGGTCGCAGCCTATGATCATGGGCTGTTATGGTATTGGTGTTTCCCGTACACTTGCAGCTGTGGCTGAACAATTCAACGATGAAAAAGGTTTGGTCTGGCCATCGAATTTAGCGCCATACCAAGTTCATTTGATTCCAATCAATATGAAGGATGAGGCTCAGGCTGCGCTAGCAGAAGATTTATATAATGACCTAAAGGCACAAGGCATGGATGTTCTTATGGATGATCGTCAAGAACGTGCTGGCGTAAAATTTGCTGACTCTGACCTGATCGGTCTTCCTGTAAGGGTGACGGTCGGTAAAAAGGCATCCGAGGGTATCGTCGAAGTGAAAATCCGTAAAACGGGTGAGGTTCTTGAAATTGAAAGATCTGAACTAACTCAAAAACTTCACGAAATACTAGGATAAATTATAAATTTAAAAATAGGTAGGCATCATTCAATTGGATGATGCCTTTCCTTTTCATGGATTTAGATACTAGTGAAACATTCGTGATATGTTATAATAGCCTCTGATATCGTAGTGAAAATGAAAGTGAATAATATCTTGAGAGATAGTAGATAGGGGAGAGAGGAAATGGATCAAAATCCAAATAGCGGTAGAGAGAGATTTCAACTCTTGCTCCAGCAAATGGACTTGACTGAGGATGCCTTTGTGAATTATTTCATAGGTGCCGAAATTGATAAACTCTCAATCGAGAGGGAATCCAAAACATGGCATTTTGCCTTTAATATACCTGCATTAATTCCTTGCAGTGTTCATACAAGACTTGCTACTCATTTAGCAAGTACGTTTTCCCATATTGCGAAGGTCACTTTCAACTTGAATGTGGCCAACCCGCAAGTGACGGAACAATTGGTAAAAGAGTATTGGAAAAACTGCATTGGCGAGCTTGAGGGCATGTCTCCAGCACTGTTATCACTTCTGAATGAACAAGAGCCCACCGTGAATGGATATAAACTTATTGTAAGCGCCCGGAATGATACGGAGGCTGGCCAGTTAAAACGAAAATACTCCAGCATCATTTCTAATATCTACCAAACATTCGGTTTTCCCCCGCTGACTCTGGAAGCGGAAGTGAAAGAGACGGTTTCGAATCCTGATTACCAGAAGTTTCTAGAAGAGAAACAAAAGGAAGACGCTGAAAAGGGACTTGCTGCCTTAGTGGAAATGCAGAAGAAAGAATCGGAAAAAGGCGGGGACGACGGCGTCTACGAAGGACCTGTTAAAATTGGTTATACGATTAAAGAAGATGCGGATTTCCGCAGAATCGAACAGATTATAGATGAAGAGCGCAGGATTGCTATCGAGGGCTTCGTGTTTGATGCAGAAGTACGTGAGTTACGAAGCGGCCGGAGCCTGTTGACTTTTAAAGTCACCGATTATACGAGCTCGATATTGGTCAAAATGTTTTCGCGTGATAAAGAGGATGCTGCCATACTTGCCAGAGTGAAAAAAGGGATGTGGGTACGTGCCCAAGGCAGTATCCAAAATGATACTTTCGTACGTGACCTGGTAATGATTGCAAATGATATTAATGAAATATCTAAACAAGGACGGCAGGATAAGGCACCTGAAGGTGAAAAGCGTGTAGAACTGCATATGCATACCCCAATGAGTCAGATGGATGCAGTGACACCTACTTCTGCGCTTGTAGCCCAGGCTGCCAAGTGGGGGCATAAGGCAGTGGCGATTACGGATCATGCAGGTGCACAATCATTCCCTGAAGCTTATAGTGCCGGGAAAAAGAATGGTATCAAAATCCTTTATGGAGTCGAAGTGAACCTTGTGAATGATGGGGTGCCCATTGTTTATAATGAGGCACATATTCCTTTGGCAGATGCCACCTACGTTGTGTTTGATGTTGAGACGACAGGTCTGTCTGCCGTTTATGATACGATCATTGAATTTGCTGCAGTGAAAATTCGTGACGGTGACATCATTGATCGATTCGAGTCATTTGCAAATCCGCACCACCCATTATCGAATACGACGATAGACTTGACTGGAATCACTGATGATCTTGTAGAAAATGCTCCAGAAGTCTCGGAAGTACTAGAAAAGTTCAAGAACTGGGCAGGCGATGCAATCTTGGTTGCACACAACGCAGCCTTCGATATGGGCTTTTTGAATATAGGTTATAAAAACATGGGTTATCCTAAAGCTTCCAATCCTGTTCTTGATACATTGGAACTTGCCCGGTTCTTATATCCGGAGTTTAAAAATCACCGGTTAAATACATTATGTAAAAAGTTCGATATTGATTTGACTCAACATCATAGGGCCATTTATGATGCCGAAGCTACAGGTTACCTTATGCTGAAAATGCTGAAGGATGCAATGGAAAAAGAGATTACCCATCATGATCAGCTTAATGACAATATGGGTAAAGGGAATGCTTATCAGCGTTCCCGGCCGTCCCATTGTACGTTGATCGCGCAAACGCAGGCAGGCTTAAAAAACCTTTTCAAATTAATTTCAATAGCGCATATCGATTATTTTTATCGTGTGCCCCGGATACCACGCTCACAACTTAAAAAGTATCGTGAAGGAATTTTGGTCGGGTCGGGATGCGATAAAGGGGAAGTTTTTGAAGGGATGATGCAGAAGGGTTTTGAGGAAGTCGTCGATATCGCCGAATTCTACGATTATCTTGAAATCCATCCGAAGGAAGTGTATCAGCATTTGATTGAGCTTGAATATGTCCGGGATGATAAATCGTTAGAAACGATCATATCCAATATCGTCAAGCTTGGTGAAAAATTGGATAAACCTGTCGTAGCAACGGGAAATGTGCATTATTTGGATCCGAATGATAAAATTTACCGGAAAATCCTTGTAAATTCACAAGGTGGAGCAAACCCGCTGAATCGTCATAAGCTGCCTGACGTACATTTTCGGACTACGGATGAAATGCTACGGGAATTTTCCTTCCTTGGTTCTGAGAAAGCCAAAGAGGTCGTGGTAACCAACACGAATAAAATCGCTGATATGATTGAAGAAATCAAGCCAATCAAGGACGAGCTATATACACCTAAAATCGAAGGTGCCGAAGAAGAGATGCGTGAGATGAGCTATGGCATGGCAAGGAAGATTTATGGAGAGAACCTGCCGGAAATCGTGGAAGCCCGTCTTGAGAAAGAATTGAAAAGCATCATTGGCCATGGATTTGCCGTTATTTATTTAATTTCTCACAAACTAGTAAAAAAATCATTGAATGATGGCTATCTAGTTGGCTCAAGGGGATCGGTTGGATCATCTTTCGTTGCAACGATGACTGAAATAACGGAGGTAAATCCGCTTCCACCGCATTATGTATGTCCGGAGTGCAAGAAATCCGAATTCTTCAATGACGGTTCAGTAGGTTCGGGATTCGACCTGCCAGATAAAGATTGTCCCGATTGTGGCATTGCTTATACAAAAGACGGGCATGATATCCCGTTCGAAACCTTCCTTGGATTTAAAGGGGATAAGGTTCCCGATATCGACTTGAACTTTTCCGGTGAATATCAGCCAAAGGCCCATAACTATACTAAAGTCTTATTCGGTGAAGAATATGTATATCGTGCGGGAACAATTGGTACGGTCGCTGAAAAAACGGCTTATGGATATGTAAAGGGATATTCCGCTGATAATAACATCCATATGCGCGGAGCTGAGACTGATCGCCTTGTTGCCGGTTGTACTGGGGTGAAACGGACGACAGGACAGCATCCAGGCGGAATCATCGTTGTTCCGGATTATATGGATATTTATGATTTCACACCTATTCAGTTCCCGGCGGATGACAGGAACTCCGAGTGGAAAACAACTCACTTTGATTTCCATTCCATTCACGATAATATTTTGAAACTCGATATACTTGGACATGATGATCCGACTGTAATCCGGATGCTTCAAGATTTAAGCGGCATCGATCCAAAGACCGTTCCTACTGATGATCCTGAAGTAATGAAAATATTCAGCAGTACCGAATCATTAGGAGTTACCGAAGAACAGATCATGTGTAAAACGGGTACGCTCGGCATTCCCGAATTTGGAACCCGTTTCGTCCGGCAGATGCTTGAAGATACGAAACCTACAACATTTTCCGAGCTTGTTCAGATCTCAGGGCTTTCTCACGGTACGGATGTATGGCTGAGCAATGCACAGGAGCTGATCCACAACCGGATATGTACACTAAGTGAGGTTATCGGTTGCCGGGATGATATTATGGTCTATCTGATTTATCAAGGTCTAGATCCTTCCCTAGCGTTTAAAATAATGGAATCTGTACGTAAAGGGAAAGGGCTCTCGGAGGAATTCGAAGAGGAAATGAGGAAAAATGAGGTGCCGGAATGGTATATCGATTCATGTAAGAAGATTAAATACATGTTCCCGAAAGCCCATGCTGCAGCTTACGTCTTAATGGCTGTCCGGATTGCCTATTTTAAAGTGCATCTGCCTTTATTGTATTATGCAGCCTATTTCACGGTACGTGCCGATGATTTTGAAATCGACGCCATGACACGGGGATCGCAAGCAATCAAAACGAAAATGGAAGAAATTACCGTAAAGGGATTGGATGCATCTACAAAGGAAAAGAATACATTGACGGTTCTTGAACTAGCTTTGGAAATGTGTGAACGCGGCTATGCATTCGCTAAAGTGGATTTATACAAATCCAGTGCTGATCAATTCATAATTGAAGGAACTAATTTGATTCCGCCTTTCAATTCAATACCTGGTCTTGGAACGAACGCCGCCATCAATATCGTCAACGCACGCAAGAATGGTGAATTCCTTTCGAAAGAAGACCTACAGCAACGGGGGAAGGTTTCGAAGACCATCCTTGAATACCTTGATAAACAAGGATGTCTGGAATCATTGCCTGAACAAAATCAGTTATCTTTATTTTAAAGAGGAAACTGATGGAAAAAAGGAAGAAACAGACATGATATTTGCATAAATATCTTGATTATGGTATATTTTTATTGGAAATACTAAGAGGAACCAATGGCAAGAGTGGGGAAACCCACTCTTTCGTGTTGTATTGACCATTTAATTTTGAATCCGAAACCAAGCGCATACAACGCACGTATGGAGGAAACAAATGAGTAAAAAGGTAACGGAAGTTGTAGAAGAATTAGCATTACCAATTCTTGATGAATTGCAGCTTGAATTAGTCGAAGTGGAGTATGTGAAGGAAGGTAAAAGCTGGTTCCTTCGAGTGTACATTGATAAAGAAACAGGCGTAGATATTGAAGATTGCGGAAATGTGAGTGAAAAACTCAGTGAAAAGCTTGATGAGGTTGATCCGATTCCACAAAATTATTTTCTCGAAGTTTCATCACCCGGAGCTGAAAGGCCTCTGAAAAAAGAGAAGGATTTCCTTAAAGCTATCGGTAAAAATGTTTACATAAAAACATACGAGCCCATTTTAGATGAAAAAGAATTCGAAGGAATCTTAACCAGTTTCGATGGTAAAGAAGTGACACTCGAAGTCAGAATCAAGACAAGAAAGAAAACGATTGTCATACCATTCGAAAAGGTGGCCAAAGCAAGATTGGCGATTACCTTCTCTTAAGTCAAGCAAATCATTAAATATTTAAATATCCGTAAGGGGGATCACCATGGGCAATGAGTTATTGGATGCTCTCTATATTTTAGAAAACGAAAAAGGAATTTCCAGGGAAGTTTTGATCGACGCGATTGAAGCTGCTCTTATATCGGCATATCGCCGTAACTTTAACCAAGCACAAAATGTACGTATCGACTTGAATCTTGGTAAAGGAACTATGCGTGTATTTGCCAGAAAAGACGTTGTTGACGAAGTATTCGATTCACGTCTGGAAATTTCTGTTGATGAAGCAAGAGCAATTGATCCCAACTATCAGTTAGAGGATATTGTCGAAATGGAAGTAACACCAAAGGATTTCGGCCGTATTGCTGCACAAACTGCCAAACAAGTCGTTACTCAAAGGGTGCGTGAAGCAGAAAGAGGCATCATTTACGCCGAGTTCATTGATCGTGAAGAGGATATCATGACTGGCATCGTTCAACGCCAGGATTCCCGATTCATTTATGTGAGCCTAGGTAAAATCGAAGCTTTGCTCCCGGTTAATGAGCAAATGCCGAATGAACAGTATAAACCTCATGATCGCATTAAAGTTTTCATCACTAAAGTTGAAAAGACTTCCAAGGGCCCGCAAATTTTTGTATCCCGTTCACATCCTGGTCTTTTAAAACGTTTATTCGAAATCGAAGTGCCTGAAATTTTCGATGGAACAGTGGAAATTAAGTCAGTTGCCCGCGAAGCAGGCGACCGTTCAAAAATCTCCGTGCACTCCGATAACGAAGAAGTCGATCCTGTCGGTTCCTGTGTAGGCCAAAAAGGACAACGTGTTCAGGCCATCGTCAATGAATTGAAAGGTGAAAAGATCGATATCGTTAAATGGTCGGAGAATCCGGTCATTTTCGTTGCGAATGCTTTAAGCCCTTCAAAAGTACTTGAAGTCATCGTAAAAGAAGAGGAAAAGGCGACTACCGTAATCGTTCCGGATTATCAACTTTCCCTGGCAATTGGTAAGCGTGGACAAAATGCCCGTTTAGCTGCCAAACTTACAGGCTGGAAAATTGATATCAAGAGTGAAACGGAAGCCCGCGAAGCTGGTATTTATCCAGTGGAAGAACAGGAATTCCTTTTGAGCAGAGATAGTGTTAATGAAGAGGAAACAGATTTCGAAGAGGATAATGAGTAATTCAGAGGTGAAAAAAGATGAATAGCCGAAAAAAAATCCCGATGCGTAAATGTGTGGCTACAGGCGAAATGAAGCCGAAAAAAGAACTCATTCGCATCGTTCGATCTAAAGAAGGGGAAGTCAGCCTTGATCCGACCGGAAAGAAATCGGGAAGGGGAGCTTATTTGACTCTTGATCGGGATGTTATCGAGCTGGCCAAAAAGAAAAATGTGCTGGCTAATCACCTTAGTACCCAAATCGATTCTTCCCTTTATGAACAATTGCTTGAATTAGTGAATAAGGAGAAAAACTAACACCATGACCCAACAACAACAATGGATGTCTCTATTAGGTTTGGCCAATCGAGCACGCAAGCTAATTTCGGGTGAAGAATTAGTGGTTAAAGAGATTAGAAGCGGTAATGCCAAAGTTGTTATTTTATCCGCGGACGCTTCAAAAAACACTGAAAAAAAAATATCTGATAAGTGCGCATTTTATCAGGTTCCTTTAAAAAGAGTCGAAAGCAGGTCTATGCTCGGCCATGCGATAGGTAAGGATGCTAGAGTTGCCGTCGCAGTTCTGGATGAAGGTTTTGCACAAAAACTCCGAACGCTGCTCGATTAAATTTTACGGGGGTGAACGTATGACAAAATTGCGTGTATATGAATATGCAAAACAAAAGAACGTTTCAAGCAAGGATGTAATAAATAAACTTAAAGAAATGAATATAGAGGTAACAAACCATATGACAGCATTAGACGATTCAACTGTAAATAAATTAAACGATTCAATTAAACCTAAAAATGAAGATAAAAGCCAAGCTGCTGAACCAAAAGCTAACGCTACGGTTGCGAAGTACGAAGCTGAAGCGGATGAAAAGAGCACAGTAAATAAAGAAAAACTGAAGAAGAAACCACCAGTTAAGCCAGTAGGTACGAAAAAACCAACTGGGCAGTTTAACAGGGGTCGCAATAATAAGAATAAGAATAATAAACAAAGACAACAAGCACCTCAGGCTCCCGTTACAAAACGTAAAGAAAGAGAGCTTCCAGAGAAAATTACGTTTTATGAGTCATTGACGGTTATGGAACTTGGTAAAAAACTTCACCGTGAACCTTCTGAAATCATTAAAAAGCTCTTTATGCTTGGTGTCATGGCTACAATCAACCAAACTTTGGATAAAGATGCAATTGAATTGATTTGTGCGGAATACGGTGTAGTGGCCGAAGAAGAAATTCGTGTTGACCTGACTGACCTTGAGTCACTAGTCACTGAAGACGCTTCTGAAGATTTGATTGAACGTCCGGCTGTCGTGACGATCATGGGGCACGTAGACCATGGTAAAACGACATTGCTTGATTCTATACGCCATACAAAAGTAACAGAAGGTGAAGCAGGTGGGATCACTCAGCATATCGGTGCTTATCAAGTTAAAGTAAACGATAAAAAAATAACATTCCTAGATACACCAGGACATGCTGCGTTTACAACGATGCGTGCCCGCGGTGCACAAGTTACTGATATCACCATCCTGGTCGTAGCGGCGGATGATGGTGTTATGCCTCAAACGATTGAAGCGATTAACCATGCTAAAGCGGCAGAAGTTCCAATTATCGTTGCTGTTAATAAAATGGATAAAGAAGCTGCTAATCCGGACCGTGTCATGCAAGAATTGACAGAACATGGCTTAGTTTCTGAAGCATGGGGCGGAGACACAATTTTCGTACCTATTTCAGCTAAAAACGGTGAAGGTATCGATAGCTTGCTTGAAATGATTCTTCTTGTCAGTGAAGTGGAAGAGTATAAAGCGAATCCAACTCGTAAAGCGAATGGTACGGTTATCGAAGCGCGTTTGGATAAAGGTCGCGGATCGGTTGCTACTTTGTTAGTTCAAAACGGAACGTTGAAGGTCGGAGATCCGATTGTTATCGGTAATACATTCGGACGTGTACGTGCTATGCTTAACGATCTTGGACGCCGTGTTAAGGATGCAGGTCCTTCAACACCGGTTGAAATCACTGGATTGAATGAAGTGCCGCAGGCCGGTGATCGTTTCATCGTCTTTGAAGATGAGAAAACGGCCCGTCAAGTTGGGGAAGTGCGTGCGCAGAGACAACTTGCTTCACAACGTAATGAAAAATCCCGTGTAACGCTTGATACATTGTTCGAGCAAATGAAAGAAGGGGAAATTAAAGAATTGAACATCATTCTAAAAGCGGATGTTCAAGGTTCTGCGGAAGCAGTAGCCGCTTCCCTGAATAAAATAGAAGTGGAAGGCGCTAAAGTGAAAATCATACACACTGGCGTCGGTGCAATAACAGAGTCTGACATCATCCTTGCTACAGCTTCCAATGCAATCGTCATCGGATTTAACGTTCGTCCTGACGTGAATGCTAAGCGTGCAGCTGAATCGGAAAATGTTGATGTTCGCCTTCACCGCATCATCTATAAAGCGATCGAAGAGATCGAATCGGCTATGAAAGGGATGCTTGACCCTGAATTCGAAGAAAAAATTATTGGTCAGGCCGAAGTTCGTACGACATTCAAAGTATCAAAAGTTGGTACGATCGCCGGTTCATATGTTACAGAAGGAAAAATTACACGTGATAGCGGAATTCGCTTAATTCGTGAAGGTGTCGTCATTTACGAAGGTGAAATTGATGCATTGAAACGCTTTAAAGATGATGTAAAAGAAGTGGCAACAAACTATGAGTGCGGTATTACCATTAAAAATTACAACGACCTTAAAGAAGGCGATGTAATCGAAGCGTATGTAATGGAAGAGATCGAACGTAAATGATCGTTGGCTCCGTCCAATGTGAATGCATCATCCATGACACCCATTCTTTGAAAGAAAAACGGGCCGTGCTTCAGCGTGTCATGACACGGCTTAAACAGAAGTTCAATATTTCTGTAGCCGAGACCGATTTTCAGGATTTATGGCAACGGACAAAGATTACTATCGTAACCGTAACGTCCTCAAGGAAGGCTACAGAGCGGGAACTTCAAAATGCCCTTAAATTTCTAGATTCTTTTCCGGAACTAGAGCGAACAATAACAGATATAGACTGGCTTTAGGCTATCGAGGTGATATTATGAGCCTTCGTTCAAATCGTGTTGGCGAACAAATGAAAAAAGAGCTGAGTGAAATTATCGGCCGAAAGATTAAAGATCCAAGAATCGGATTTGTTACCGTGACGGATGTCGCGGTCACAGGCGATTTACAACAGGCAACAGTTTATATTTCCGTTTTGGGTGACCAGGAACAACGGGAGAAAACCCTTCAAGGCCTAGCAAAGGCCAAAGGATTCATGCGTTCAGAAATTGGGCAAAGAATCCGCCTGCGCAAAACCCCTGAGCTGTTTTTTGAATTTGATGAATCGGTCGATTATGGTAATCGTATCGAGTCGTTGATTTCCCAAATCAATTCAGAGGAAAAACCGGCTGAAAAAGACGAAGAATAAGCAAGCAGTAAAAGGAGGCCGACTCAATAAGTGCTTTGCACTTCTTGAAGTCGGTCTCTTTTTTTTGAAAACGAAATATGTAAAAAAGTAAAAAACACCTTTCGGAATGGACTCCATTTTGCTACATGATAACGTTTAGGGTGTTTTATAAATGATGAGGTGAAAGCGTGAACGGTATTCTTCCATTATGGAAACCCAAGGGATTGACATCCCATGATTGTGTTTTTAAATTAAGAAAAATTTTAAAGACAAAAAAGGTTGGGCATACAGGTACTTTAGATCCGGATGTAACAGGGGTTTTACCTATTTGTATTGGCAGGGCAACTAAAATCGCTGAATATTTGACAGAATCCGGTAAAGCGTATGAAGGGGAAGTGACCCTTGGTTTTTCAACGACAACTGAAGACGCAAGCGGTGAAAAAGTGGAAGAGAAAAAGATTGATCAAGTGATTCAGCGTGAACGGATCCTAGAAGTGTTGGAATCATTGACTGGGAAAATTAAACAGACGCCGCCGATGTTTTCAGCCGTAAAGGTAAACGGGAAGAAGTTATATGAATATGCTCGTGCAGGGGTGGAAGTGGAAAGGCCGACAAGGGAGGTATCCATCTACGATATTACCCTACTCGATGATCGTTCTGAATTCAAAGGGGAAACCATTTCTTTTCGTTTTCGCGTCAAGTGCAGCAAAGGAACGTATATTCGGACGCTAGCAGTCATGATGGGTGAAGCACTTGGGTTTCCTGCACATATGTCAGATTTGACCCGTATTGAATCAGCAGGTTTTAAGCAAGAGGACTGTTTTACATTTGCTGAGGTGGAATCCTTCATGGAAACCGGAAGAACGGATGATTTTCTATTGCCTTTGGAGCGGGGATTATTTCATTTGCCCAAATTTCAGATTAGTGATAAAGTAGCAAAGAAAGTACTTAACGGTGCGGTATTGGAACAAACAGAGGATGTCGTTGTTGAAAAAGGGAAGCCTTTTGTGATGGTTGACACATCCGATAAGGCCATTGCCATTTATCAAATACATCCGACAAAAGTGGGATTAATTAAACCTGTAAAAGTATTGGCACAAGAATTATAGACCGTTTTACCGTCGGAAAGAGGAGATTGAAAGGTGAAAGTGATCGCAATAGAGCATCCTCATCAATTTAAATCGGATGATTTTCCTGAGCTTGTAATGGCGCTTGGATTTTTTGATGGTATACATAAAGGACATCAGATTGTTATTCAAACCGCCAAGCAAAAAGCCGATGAAATGAATCTTAAGTCAGCAGTCATGACATTTGACCCCCATCCTTCTGCAGTACTAGGGAGGAAAACGGAAAATATC
The DNA here is from genome assembly GCF_030348405.1 of Peribacillus sp. NJ11. Classification (NCBI taxonomy): domain Bacteria; kingdom Bacillati; phylum Bacillota; class Bacilli; order Caryophanales; family Bacillaceae; genus Peribacillus; species Peribacillus sp. NJ11. Next base: position 4,897,227 of record NZ_JAUCFO010000001.1, on the reverse strand, counting down.
CGCTATATCACTCCACTTGAAGATAAGGTGGATATCATAGAGTCGATGGAGATAGATTATTTATTCATTGTCCATTTCAGCAAGGAATTTGCTTCGGTACTGCCGGAACGGTTCGTTGATGAATACATTGCCGGTCTAAATGTCCGTCACGTAGTAGCAGGGTTTGATTATTCATACGGCCGCTATGGTCAAGGGTCGATGGAAGATTTGCCTGTTTACGCACAAGGAAGGTTTTCGCAGACGGTCGTTGCAAAACAGACACTTGAAGATGAGAAGGTTAGCTCGACAAGAATTAGGGAAACTCTCGGTAATGGCAACTTTTCCGACTTTTATCATTTGGCTGGCCGACGCTATTTGACGAAAGGTCATGTCATTCACGGTGAAAAGCGGGGCAGGAAGTTGGGATTCCCCACAGCTAATATTGAAGTAAGCGACGATTATATCTTCCCTGCTGCTGGCGTTTATGCTGTAAGGATCAAAATAAACGGTAAATGGTATGATGGAGTTTGCAATGTCGGTTACAAACCAACGTTCCACGAAGAAAAACCTAAATATCCAACTGTAGAGGTACATGCCTTGGAGTTCTCGAGAGATATTTATGGCAGCCAGGTTACGGTTGAATGGCATACAAGACTTCGGAGTGAGCAGAAATTTTCCGGACTTGAAGCATTAGTCGCTCAGATCGAAACGGATAAGCAAAATGCAATATCCTATTTTTCAAAGCTGGAAGCATAAAAGGGCAGTAGATAGACAGGACTTGCAATTTTAATGAAAAACGTGTATTCTATTGTATGTATGAAAATAACCATTGCTTGGCTAGTCGAGACTCCGACGCTGGCTCGGTAATAGGTGATTTTACAGAATTTTAGGAGGAATAATAACATGGCAATTACACAAGTACGCAAAAACGAACTTATCGCTGAGTTCAGAACTCACGATACTGACACTGGGTCTCCAGAAGTTCAAATCGCAGTATTAACAGAAGAAATCAACAACTTGAACGGTCACTTACGCACACATAAAAAAGACCACCATTCACGTCGCGGTCTTCTTAAAATGGTAGGTAAACGTCGTAATCTTTTAACTTACCTACGTAACAAAGACGTTACTCGTTACCGTACACTAATTAACAAATTAGGTCTACGTAGATAATTTTTTCAGGAAGGCGGGAAATTTCCCGCTTTTTTGATGTTAATCAAATGATTTGGACGTGTTCTACTTAAAGGCTGAGCCTTCGTCCTTGGGACTCGGCAGGTGCCGGGTCCTTTTCCATTTATAGATGATTAGGATATACATAATCAAATGAATGAAATTTTTATTCATTTTACTGTTAATGCTTGTTTTTTTCGTGCATAATAGGAATAGTTTGGTTTTAACTCGAGTTCAGTTACTTTCACATATAAATGATTTAATCCAATACAGGTTTAGGTAAACTAAGCCTCTAAGTGAAGATTCAGAGAGGGGTTTAATAAATGGGACAGGAAAAACATACGTATTCATTTGACTGGGCCGGCCGTAATGTAACGGTAGAGATAGGGCAATTGGCCAAACAAGCGAACGGGGCAGTTTTAGTCCGTTATGGAGAAACTGCTGTATTAAGTACAGCAACAGCTTCGAAGGAACCGAGAAATGTCGACTTTTTCCCTTTGACGGTTAACTACGAAGAAAGACTTTATGCAGTCGGTAAAATTCCAGGGGGCTTCATCAAACGTGAAGGCCGACCGAGTGAAAGGGCAATTCTTGCAAGCCGTTTAATTGATCGTCCAATACGCCCGTTATTCGCTGATGGCTTCAGGAACGATGTTCAGATCATCAGCATGGTCATGAGTGTCGATCAAGATTGCTCTACGGAAATGGCAGCGATGCTTGGTTCATCCCTTGCACTTTCAGTTTCCGACATTCCGTTCGAAGGTCCAATTGCCGGAGTTGTAGTAGGAAGAATCAATAATGAATTCATGATTAACCCTACTGTTGACCAACTTGCAAAAAGTGATATCAATTTGACGGTTGCAGGTACTAAAGATGCTATCAACATGGTTGAAGCCGGAGCAAATGAAGTACCAGAGGAAACCATGCTTGAAGCAATCATGTTTGGACATGATGAAATCAAGAAGATCATTGCATTCCAAGAGAAAATCGTTGCTGAAATCGGCAAGGAAAAAATGCAGATCGCTTTATATCAAGTGGATGCAGATCTGGAAGCAGAAGTGAAGGGTCTATGTGAAGCAGACTTGAACAAAGCTGTACAAGTTCAGGAAAAACATGCTCGTGAAGACGCGATTAAAGAAGTGAAAGATCGTGTGTTGGCTCATTATGAAGAAGAAACTGATGAAGCTAAATTAAAACAAATCAAAGAAATCCTGAATAAATTGGTGAAATCCGAAGTCCGTCGTTTAATTACGGAAGAAAAAGTGCGTCCGGATGGCCGTAATCCTGATGAAATCAGACCATTATCATCGGAAGTTACGATTCTGCCTCGTACACATGGTTCTGGATTGTTCACACGCGGACAAACCCAAGCGCTATCGATCTGTACATTAGGTGCACTTGGTGATGTACAGATTCTGGACGGGCTTGGAACCGAAGAGTCAAAACGTTTTATGCACCACTATAACTTCCCGCATTTCAGTGTTGGTGAAACTGGTCCTATCCGTGGGGCAGGACGCCGTGAAATTGGTCATGGTGCACTTGGTGAAAGAGCATTGGAGCCGGTCATTCCAAACGATAAGGATTTCCCTTATACAATCAGACTAGTGTCTGAAGTACTTGAATCAAACGGTTCAACATCACAAGCAAGTATCTGTGCAAGCACTTTGGCAATGATGGATGCCGGTGTTCCATTGAAAGCTCCTGTTGCCGGTATTGCAATGGGACTTGTCAAAACAGGTGAGCACTATACAATCTTAACGGATATTCAAGGTATGGAAGATCATCTGGGAGACATGGACTTTAAAGTCGCAGGGACTTCAAAAGGTGTAACTGCCCTACAAATGGATATTAAGATTGAGGGACTTTCAAGAGAAATCCTTGAAGAAGCTTTACTTCAAGCCAAACATGGCCGGATGCATATTTTGGAATCAATGATGTCAACAATCAATCAACCGCGCGAGCAGTTATCCAAATATGCCCCAAAAATCGTTACAATGTCTATAAATCCGGATAAGATCCGTGATGTCATTGGACCGAGCGGAAAACATATCAATAAAATCATTGAAGAAACTGGCGTGAAAATCGACATCGAACAAGATGGAACGGTATTCATATCTTCTACAGATGAACCAATGATTCAAAAGGCGAAGAAAATCATCGAGGATATCGTACGTGAAGTCGTTGTGGGTGAACTATACTTAGGTAAAGTTAAACGTATCGAAAAGTTCGGTGCATTCGTTGAAATCTTCAATGGTAAGGACGGTTTGGTACATATTTCTGAACTGGCTGAAGAAAGAGTCGGAAAAGTGGAAGATGTCGTTTCACTTGGCGATGAATTATTGGTTAAAGTAACTGAGATTGATAAGCAAGGAAGGGTAAACCTTTCCCGTAAAGCGGTCCTGAAAGAGCAAAAAGAGGCAGCTAACCCTTCTCAATCGTAATAGAAATCAAAATCCGGCATGCGATTCCTTGTGAATCTGCATGCTTTTTTTGTTTAAAAGCATTGGGATAAGCATAGTTGTAATGGCATTAAAAGTTTGTCATGTTCTACCTTGTCCGTTTTCTTCATACATTTTGGTATGAAGGGGGCGTAAAAAATGAATAATAAATGGAAGCAGATAGTTGCGATAAGTGCCATTGCAGGTATATCATGGTTATTAGTGCAAAATCCATATACACAAATTTATTTGACCCAATTAACAGATCATTCAGTTGCTTCAATGAAGCAAGAAGATGAGCTTCTTTTACAAATAAAAGAATCAACAAAAAAATATGAGATTGCACCACAGGATGCACGAATAGATTCGGTTTGGAAAACCGTTCCTGCATATAATGGACTTAAGGTAAATATTGATGATTCGTATAAAGCCATGAAGAAGGTGGGTGTGTTCGATAAGGATAAGCTGGTATTTCAGCAGGTACCTGCAAAGATACATATAGAGGATTTGGATCCTGCTCCGATTTACCGGGCCCATCCAGAAAAGCCAGTGGTTTCATTTTTAATCAATGTGGCCTGGGGGAATGAATACTTACAAGATATGTTGGCTGTATTAAAAAAGAATAATGTCAAAGCCACTTTTTTCCTTGAAGGTAATTGGACCAAGAAAAATCCAGATTTGGCCAAGATGATTGTGGGTGGCGGGCATGAAATTGGAAATCATTCTTATTCACATCCCGATATGAAAAACATATCCGCCCAAGCTACACGTGAGGAAATTCGAAAAACGAACGAAGTCATTGAAGCGGTGACAGGTTTGAAAATGAAATGGTTCGCACCACCAAGTGGAAGCTATCGGGATGAAACGGTGAAAATCGCGGATTCTTTCGGTATGGAAACTGTCATGTGGAGTGTGGATACGATCGACTGGCAAAAACCAAGCCCTGAAGTCCTTCAACAACGAGTGCTTTCTAAGGTACACCCAGGAGCATTTATTTTAATGCATCCGACGGAATCTACTGCAAAGTCATTGGAAACGTTAATAATCGAAATAAAAAAGAAAGACTTGGATGTTGTTACCGTTTCGGAAGCAGTAGATGAAGAGCGATCGAATCCATGATGTATTGGTTAACGATAGCAGCATAGAATGATTGGGAGGAATGTTAGTTGATTAAGAAATACACGTGTCAAAATGGAGTTAGAATTGTATTGGAAAATATTCCAACTGTCCGCTCAGCAGCAATTGGAGTATGGATCAAAACAGGTTCACGAAATGAAACACCTGAATTGAATGGGGTTTCACATTTCCTGGAGCATATGTTCTTCAAAGGGACAACTACAAGAAATGCGCGTGAAATTGCCGAGTCGTTCGATAGTATTGGCGGACAGGTGAATGCATTCACTTCAAAAGAGTATACCTGCTATTATGCTAAAGTAATGGATAACCATGCAAGCTATGCGCTTGAAATCCTTGCTGATATGTTCTTCAATTCAACATTTGATGGGGAAGAATTGAAAAAAGAAAAAAATGTGGTCTACGAAGAAATCAAAATGTACGAAGACACACCGGATGACATTGTTCATGATCTCTTAAGCAAGGCAGTATATGAAAATCATCCTCTTGGCTATCCTATACTAGGAACGGAAAATACGCTTGAAACATTCAATAGTGATACATTAAAAAAATACGTCCATGACATGTATACACCTGATAAAGTGGTGGTATCCATCGCCGGGAATGTGGATGAAAAATTGATTCAAGAAGTCGAAAGCTACTTTGGTTCGTATCAAGGAGGGGAAGACCGACTTGAATTGGTCAAACCTTCCTTCCATGAAAATAGGATCACCCGTAAAAAAGATACGGAACAAGCCCACTTATGCCTTGGTTACAAAGGGTTGGAAATCGGTAATGAAAAAACATACAGCTTAATCACCTTGAATAATATTCTTGGAGGAAGCATGAGTAGCCGCCTATTCCAGGACGTGAGGGAACAACGCGGCCTTGCCTATTCCGTTTACTCCTATCATTCCAGCTATCAAGATAGCGGTATGGTGACAGTATATGGGGGGACAGGCACAAATCAACTTGACAGCCTGTATGAAACCATTCAGGAAACACTGGATACATTAAAAAGAGATGGCATTACGGAAAAGGAATTACGAAATAGTAAAGAGCAACTTAAAGGAAGCTTGATGCTCAGCCTTGAGAGCACGAATAGCCGCATGAGCCGAAACGGAAAAAATGAGCTTATGTTGGGTGAGCACCGTTCCCTTGATGATATCATCATCAAGATTGACGAGGTTACAGAGGATACCGTCAATGAACTGGCAAACCAGATCTTTACTGAACATTCCTTGTCATTAGTGAGCCCGCTGGAAAACTGGGACAAATAAAAACGAACAAGTCTGCACCTTCCTTATATTAATGGGGGGCAGGCTTTTTTTATTAAATGCCTTTGAAAATGGAGGGGTCCAGTGTTATGGACAATATTTGGATAAATGCATTCTAAGTTTACCTTTTTCGGATATAGATTGAATAGAAGGTGAAAAAGGGGGAACTGAAATTGAGATTGAGTGAACTGAGCGGTAAGGAAATAGTCGATGTGAATAGAGCGGAAAGATTAGGAATCCTTGGTCAGACGGATTTGGAAATAGATGAAACTGGACAAATTACCACGTTGATCATCCCTTCTGTCAAATGGTTCGGCCTCTTAAGGAATGGCAGTGAAATAAGAGTGCCATGGGAACATATAAAAAAAGTCGGTACGGATATGGTCATCATTGATTTTCAGGAAGGACTACATAAAGATGGAGAGCATATGGACGGATAAGAACGCTCGTACCATACTCCTTGGTTTTTCTGGAAATGGTCTTTCGAAACGCCTCAGCTGTCAATAGCTAAGGCGTTTTTTCTTTTCTTATCACCGTTTTTTAAGTGAAAACATAAGATGGCAGGGTAACTAGAGAATGTAGTAAAAACCGAATTGCTTCTTGAGGGAAATTTATCATGAAGCGAGGAATGTTTAGGATCTTTTATATAAAGAAGGTGACGGTTTTAATGCTCACAGGCATGCAAATTGCTGTAATTGGTGGAGATGCGCGTCAGCTTGAAGTTGTCCGTAAATTGACGGAGCTTGATGCGAAGCTATTATTGGTAGGTTTTGAACAGCTCGACCATGCTTTTACCGGAGCGGTTAAGGAAAAAATGGAAGAAATAAATTTCAAGGAAATAGATTCAGTTATTTTACCTGTCCGGGGCACGGATTCAGATGGGAAAGTGGAGACGATCTTTTCCAGTGAAGAGGTTGTTTTGACTGAAGAAATGATAAAAAATACCCCGGCACATTGTACTTTTTATGCAGGAATCAGTAACGATTACCTCAATGGGATATTTAAGAAAGCGGATCGCAAACTCGTTCTATTGTTCGAACGTGATGATGTGGCTATTTATAATTCGATTCCCACTGTAGAGGGTGCGATCATGATGGCCATTCAACATACGGATTTTACTATCCATGGTTCGAATGTAGCCGTTCTCGGACTGGGAAGGGTCGGTATGAGTGTAGCCCGGTCATTCCAGGCCCTTGGAGCAAAAGTAAAGGTGGGGGCAAGAAAAAGCAAGGATATTGCAAGGATCAGTGAAATGGCATTAACCCCTTTTCATTTAAATGATCTTGCTGCAGAAATGAAAAATGTTGATATATGTATCAATACGATTCCTTTTCCGATAATTACCGCAAAAGTCATAGCTAATATGCCAGTTCATACATTAATCATCGACCTTGCTTCAAAACCGGGGGGGACGGATTTTCGTTACGCTGAAAAAAGGGGAATTAAAGCGCTGTTGGCACCGAGCTTACCGGGGATAGTTGCCCCGAAAACGGCTGGTCAGATATTAGCGAATGCACTGGGGTTATTGATTCAAGACGAGTGCTTGAAAAGGAAGGGGAAAAAACTATGAGTCTCCAAGGGAAAAGGATTGGTTTCGGATTAACAGGATCACATTGCACATATGATGAAGTGTTTCCGGAAATAGAAAAACTTGTAAATGAAGGGGCGGAAGTCATTCCAATCGTAACATCGACTGTACAGAACACGGAAACCCGTTTTGGAAAGGGCGAGGACTGGGTCGAAAGAATTGAAAAATTGACGGGGAATCATGTCGTTGATACAATCGTCAAAGCGGAGCCATTAGGACCTAAATTGCCACTGGATTGTATGGTGATCGCTCCTTTAACGGGTAACTCAATGAGTAAAATGGCAAATGCTCTTACCGATTCGCCTGTACTTATGGCTGCAAAAGCGACGATGAGAAATCACCGTCCAGTCGTGGTCGCGATATCAACAAATGATGCACTTGGGTTAAATGGTGTCAATCTAATGAGGCTGATGGCAGCAAAAGATATTTATTTTGTTCCATATGGCCAGGATAATCCAACAGGCAAGCCAAGTTCCATGGTTGCCAGGATGAGCATGATTAGGGATACGATCATTTCAGCACTGGAAAGGGAACAGATTCAACCGGTCATCGTCGAAAGGTTCAAGGATGATTTAGACTGAACGAGTTTTCTGGCACGCTCCCGCTTTCTAATGACTGGCATATATGCATAAATTTGTAGCTTGAAGTTATAAAAAACCACTCCGCTACCAGAATATTTTGTTAAAGTGCGACCCTTTGGAATGTTAATGTGATAAAATAAATGATATTCTAAACAAGAAGTAGTAAATCCAAAAAAACAACTAATTTTAAGAGATAGAAAAGGAGTATGTATAAATGACTGAGACACAGGGATTGCGTATTGCAGTTGTGGGAGCAACTGGAGCAGTAGGACAACAAATGATTTCAACACTCGAACAAAGGGACTTACCGATTAAACAAATCATCTTTTTATCATCGGCTCGTTCCGCAGGAATCAAACTTACGTTTAAGGGCGAAGAAATCGAAGTGCAGGAAGCAAAACCTGAAAGCTTTGAAGGCATCGATATCGCTTTATTCAGTGCTGGAGGAAGCGTGTCTAAGGAATTGGCTCCAGAAGCAGTGAAACGCGGAGCGATAGTGGTGGATAATACGAGCGCATTCCGCATGGATGAAAATGTGCCGCTAGTCGTTCCTGAAGTAAATGAAGAAGACTTGAAAAATCATAATGGGATCATTGCGAACCCGAATTGTTCAACCATCCAAATGGTTGTGGCATTAGAACCTATCCGCCAGACATATGGCTTATCAAAAATTGTTGTTTCTACCTATCAGGCTGTTTCGGGTGCGGGGGCTGCAGCGATAAATGAATTAAAGGAACAAGCTCGCGACTTGCTTGATGAAAAAGAAATAGATCCGAAAATTTTGCCGGTAAAAGGGGACGAAAAGCATTATCAAATCGCATTTAACGTCATTCCCCAAATCGATAAATTCCAAGATAATGGGTTCACTTTCGAAGAGATGAAAATGATTAATGAAACAAAGAAAATCATGCATATGCAAGACCTTTCAGTAGCTGCAACATGCGTAAGGCTTCCTGTTGTAACGGGTCATTCGGAATCTGTTTACATTGAAGTTGAAAAGGATGGCATAGCTGCTTCTCAAATCAAAGATTTAATGAGAACGGCACCTGGAATAGTGTTGGAAGATGAACCGGAACAACAAGTATACCCAACGCCTGCTTCATCCGTCGGCAAGAATGATGTATTCGTCGGTCGGATTCGCAAAGATTTGGATGAAGATAAAGGCTTCCATTTATGGGTGGTTTCCGATAATCTATTAAAAGGAGCGGCTTGGAATTCTGTTCAAATTGCTGAAAGCCTTTTGAAATTAGGTTTGGTTACCGTTAAGTAATAATTTATTCTTAATTAATTACCAATAGGATAGAGAGTTTTTGTCAGCTTCCCGAATCGGGAAGCTGGCTTATATTTGGGGTGCATATTATGAAAATCATCGTCCAGAAATTCGGTGGGACATCCGTTCGGGATGAGGAAAGCCGATCGTTTGCCAAAGGACATATTGAAAATGCGATTAAAGAAGGCTATAAAGTGGTGGTTGTGGTTTCTGCAATGGGAAGAAAAGGCGATCCTTATGCAACGGATACCTTACTTTCACTAGTAAATGGAGCAAAAGCCAGCCTTTCAAAACGAGAACAGGATTTACTTATGTCAGTAGGAGAAACGATATCTTCTGTTGTATTTACCAACATGCTGTTAGAACACGGTATTGATGCCGTCGCTTATACTGGGGCTCAAGCGGGATTCTTGACGAATACCGACTATTCAAGTGCGAAAATAATCGAAATGAAATGTGACCGTCTCATGAAAGAACTGGAAGTGAAGGATGTTGTCGTTGTAGCAGGATTCCAGGGAGCGGCTAAAAATGGGGACATCACGACCATCGGCCGTGGTGGAAGTGATACTTCAGCTGCTGCATTAGGTGCAGCATTGCAAGCTGAACGGGTCGATATTTTTACGGATGTTGAAGGAATCATGACGGCAGATCCACGTATTGCCGATAAAGCCCGTCCATTATCAATCGTTTCATATACGGAAGTTTGCAACATGGCCTATCAAGGCGCGAAAGTCATTCATCCGCGAGCTGTTGAAATTGCCATGCAGGCCAAAGTGCCGATTCGGATAAGATCAACATACAGCGAAGGTTTGGGAACACTTGTTACAAGTGTGAACAAGGGAAGCCAGGGTAGTGACATACGTGAAAGGCTCGTAACCGGGATTGCCCATGTGCCAAAAATCACTCAAATCAAGGTGCGTGCGAAAAAAGATCAATATAATCTACAGGCAGAAGTTTTCAAAGCAATGGCCAATGCCTCCATTTCAGTTGACTTTATAAATATTTATCCAAGTGGCGTAGTTTATACAGTTTCGGAAGAGATGACAGAGCTTGCCCTCTCGATTTTGGCCGAGCTTGGTCATGAACCGGTCATTGAACGAAATTGTGCCAAGGTGTCCGTAGTCGGTGCAGGCATCAACGGTGTGCCGGGCGTTGCGGCTAAGATTGTTACAGCGCTTTCCGAGAAGGAAATTGCCATTCTCCAGTCAGCGGACAGCCATACGACTATTTGGGTGCTCGTTAAGGAAGAAGATTTAATCGAAGCTGTTAATTCCCTGCACTATGCATTTCAACTGCATGAAAGTGAAGTCCAATAATCATAGGGTTTTTAATAAATAAAGGTTTTAAAAATTAAAGAGGTGTTAGATGATGATATTTGGTAGAGTATCAACCGCAATGGTCACCCCTTTCGATAGCAAGGGAAATGTTGATTTTCAAAAAACGACTTCATTGGTTAATTACTTATTAACGAATGGAACGGATTCGCTTGTGCTTTCGGGAACGACAGGGGAATCTCCAACTTTATCTTCGGAGGAGAAGATTGCGCTATTGCGTCATGTTTCCAAGGTTGTTGAAAAACGGGTGCCCATCATCATGGGTACAGGAAGCAACAATACGTATGCATCCATCGAGTTGACAAAAAAAGCAGAACAAAATGGCGCCGATGCAATCATGCTGGTGGCCCCGTATTATAGTAAAACGAATCAGGAAGGTCTGTACCAGCATTTTAAAGCTATTGCAGCTAGTACGACTCTCCCTGTAATGGTATATAATATTCCTGGGCGCGCTTCGGTTAACATAGAACCGGAAACGATCATCCGCCTTTCAAAAATTCCCAATATCGTAGCCGTGAAGGAAGCGAGCGGGGATTTAAACGCCATGACCCAAATCATAGCTGGAACGGATGAGGATTTTGCATTATACAGTGGGGACGACGCTTTAACACTGCCTGTACTAGCGATTGGTGGTGTGGGTGTAGTTTCGGTTGCTTCACATATTGCTGGTAAAGAGTTACAGAAAATAGTGGAGGCTTTTATCATCGGGAACTTGAAAGAGGCGGCTCGGCTGCATCAGGAACTGTTACCGCTTATTAAAGGTTTGTTTGCAGCGCCTAGCCCGGCACCTGTCAAAACAGCGCTTCAGTTATATGGAATTGACGTTGGATCAGTCAGACTTCCAATCGTGCCATTGACGGAGCAGGAACGCTTGGCTTTAACTAAGGTATTAAAAAAATAAAAAGACAAGGAACAAGCTGATCGTTGAAGATTGGCTTGTTTTTACATAATGATGTATATGAAAGGGATATACTATCCAATTTCTTAAATGATAGATCGAAACTGTATAGCAATATACAGGGTTGATTGTCTCATACATAAACATGGAAAAGCTTTTTTAGGGATTAAATGAAAAAGTCCCTTTACAAAATGGTAAGTGTTGTCATGTTTTTTGAACATCGGTTATAATGAAATCATTGGGAAATTATGAACGGGATTTTTTAAGGAGGATATTCGATTGGGTAAAGATAAAAGTAGTGGGATAAAAGTCATTTCTCTTGGAGGACAAGGGGAACTTGGTAAAAATATGTACGTCGTTGAGGTGAACGAGGACATCTACCTTCTTGATGCGGGGTTAATGCTGCCAGAAGAAGAAATGCTGGGAATCGATGCAGTTATTCCTGATATTTCTTATTTGATGGATAATAAGGAACGGGTGCAGGGGATATTCATTACCCATGGTCATGAAGACCATATGGGAGCGCTTGCTTATGTTTTGAAATATTTACCTGTTCCAGTTTATGGAACAAAGCTTACACTTGCTTTAATCAAAACGAAATTAAAGGAAGATGGCTTTAACGGCAGGGCAATATTTACTGAGATCGATTCAGATTCCCTTTTAAGTTTTCCTCAAGCAGCCGTGTCTTTTTTCCGGACTAACCATAGTATCCCCGATTCTGTCGGAGTCGTGATCCATACGCGTGAAGGTGCAATCGTATATACAGGGGATTTCAAATTCGATCAAGCGGCAACCGATCTGTATAAACCGGAAATCGGTAAAATGGCTAGTATCGGTGAAGAAGGTGTCCTATGCTTGCTTTCGGATAGTACTGGTGCCGAGAGGCCAGGTTATACCCCATCAGAAGCAGTTGTGGCCAGAGATATTACAGAGGTTTTCCATGCTGCCTCCGGAAGGATCATCGTTGCGTGCTTCGCTTCGAACATCAACCGGATTCAACATGTCTTCAATGCAGCTGCAGCTAGTCGCAGGAAAGTGGCAGTTGTAGGCAAAAGCCTGCAACGCGTATATGAAACAGCCTTGAATTTAGGCTATTTAAAGGTCGAAGAAGAGCTGATCATCCCAATAAACGAAATTAGCCAGTATAACGACCGTGAAATCGTCGTGTTATCGACAGGTCATCAAGGGGAGCCCATTGCGGCACTTCAAAAAATGGCAAAACAAACTCATAAGCAGGTAACGATCAAAAAGGGAGACACAGTTTTGATCAGTGCATCACCCCTACAGGGCGGCGAACTTATCTTATCCAAAACCGTCGATTTGCTATACAGGGTAGGCGCTGAGGTGGTATCTGCGAATAAATATAAAGTGCATGTAACAGGTCATGGTAGCCAGGAAGAACTGAAAATGATGATCAATTTGATGAATCCTAAATTTTTCATTCCTGTGCATGGGGAATACCGCCATTTATATGCCCATCAAAAGGTTGGGATTGCCGCGGGGATTAAACGTGAAAACATCATAATTGCCGAAAAAGGCGATGTCATTGAATTAAAGGGCGATAAAATGGGTCTATCCGGCAAAGTTTCAGCAGGAAATATCTTGATTGATGGCAGTGGTGTTGGAGATGTGGGTAATATCGTCCTTCGTGATCGTCGCTTGTTATCCCAGGATGGCATTTTGATTGTAGTCGTCACGTTGAACCGTCAGGATAAAAGTATTGCAGCAGGTCCTGAAATCATTTCAAGGGGATTCGTTTATGTTCGTGAATCAGAAAAAATGATTGGGGAAGCAACCGAAATAGTAAGTGAAATCGTGAAGAAAAATGGATCGCGCCAACCTTTCGATTGGTCTACGTTGAAGCAGGAAATGCGTGATGCATTAAACCAATTCTTCTATGAAAAAACGAAACGCCGGCCAATGATTTTACCGATCATCATGGAATATTAAGTAAAAAACCCCTGATCTGAAATGTCAGGGGTTTTTTTCTGTGCCAAACCTCTTATATCTTGAAGAATGAAGTCCGAGACTCGAGACATAATAAAGCTATAGGCTTAAGAGAAAGGGGTTGGCATAGTGGATAATGCACCATTACCAAATGAAAATGAAGGCCGGCAGGAAGGTAAAAATTCAACATTAATCGAAAAGATTCAGCAGCTGGGGGCTACTAATGTCCCGCAACTATCTCAGGACTCAAAAATCCATTGTTTGACGATCATTGGACAAATTGAAGGACATATGCAGCTGCCTCCTCAAAATAAAACGACCAAGTATGAACATGTTATCCCACAAATTGTGGCAATTGAACAAAATCCCAATATTGAGGGGCTGCTTGTCATTTTAAATACAGTAGGAGGAGATGTCGAAGCGGGACTAGCCATCGCAGAGATGCTGGCTTCCCTGTCCAAGCCGTCCGTCTCGATTGTACTTGGGGGAGGCCATTCAATCGGTGTGCCGATTGCGGTTTCGTGTGACCATTCCTTTATAGCGGAAACGGCAACGATGACGATTCATCCCATTCGTTTGACAGGTCTAGTCATTGGCGTGCCTCAAACCTTTGAATACTTGGATAAAATGCAGGAAAGGGTCATTAAATTTGTTACACGGCACTCCAATGTTACGGAAGAAAGTTTTAAGGATTTAATGTTTGCTAAAGGAAATTTAACCCGTGATATAGGCACGAATGTAATCGGGGCCGAGGCAGTTGAAATCGGTATGATCGATGATGTAGGAGGAGTAGGCCAAGCCATGAGAAAACTAAATACCTTCATGGAAGAAAGAAGGCCCAAAATTGCCGGGACAGAAGAGGGGCTTCTGCAATGACACTTTATACGATCGTTCCTGAAGAAATCATTTTCCCCCATCACCATGAGAAAACGGCGAATTTAATAGAAATGATCTATAATGGTGTACATGTAATGGTTGAACATGACGGTGGACGCACGTTTCGCATTGATCGAATTGTGAGCACGGATCCTGAAGATTATATGAATGTACACATTCAGCCGGGGGCAGTCATCAATGTGTTCGGACAAATGAATACCTAGTAAAAACGACTAACTAAGGTAAATTATGATATACTGGAATGATAATCAGCAGCCTCTTGGCTGCTTTTATTCATTATCTGGACATATTGTCCGACTTAAGAAGAAATGGGATATATATCAAGGACAGGGTTATATTTTTTTGGTATAATCAGCAAACGAACGTTTGTTTCGTGAAGGGAAATCAGGTTGTGATGTTGAATAGGAAAGTTAGAATAGTTTCATGAAGAATCAGGTGATATTATGGCAAAGAAGAAACGCAGAAATAAGAAAAGTACAGAGAAGTTAAAACTAACGCTTAAATATGAATTGATTGGCCTTACTTTAATAGGGTTGGCCATCATAGCCATTGCCAAGCTTGGAGCAGTGGGAAATGGGACGGTCTTTTTAATCCGCTTCTTCATGGGGGAATGGTATATCCTCTTTTTGTTGGGAGCGATTGCTACTGGATTCTATTTGATGATAAAGAGGGAGGTTCCTTACCTGTTAAAACGGCAATTCATCGGGATGTACTTCCTTGTCGCGAGCATGCTCTTGCTAAGTCATGTGACGCTGTTTAACATGCTTGCAGATGGAGGCCCGTTTACTAAGCCCAGCGTGATCTCGAATACATGGGAACTATTCTGGATGGAAGTGACCGGCAAGGCAAGCACAAAGGACCTTGGAGGAGGTATGATTGGAGCGATATTATTTGCAGCCTCATACTTTTTATTCGACGAAGCTGGATCGAAAATCGTTTCATTCCTTTTTATCATTGTAGGTGCCGTGCTTTTGACCGGGAAAACTTTAGGTGAAACCCTCGGGAAGTTTTTCATGGGTCTTGGCGGCTTTTTCAAAAAGCAATGGGCTGCATTCAGAGATGATATGAAAACGTGGAATGAAGACAAAAAAGAAAAGAAAAAAAATCCCGTGAAAAAGAAGAAGCGAGAAAAAGATTTGGTGGAAGAAACGGATCAGCCCCTTCATCAAGAAGAGGAAACACAGCAAATGGCGACGGAACGTATCATTTCCAGCTTTGCTGATAAAGCATATAGTGACGAAACTGAAATAATTCCCGTTGCAATGGAACCTGCAGCTGAAAGTACAGAGGAACAGGATGATGCCGTTCTGCCAATGAATTTCACAGAAGTGGAAAATAAAGAATATCTTTTACCGCCCCTTTCACTATTATTGCAGCCCAAGAAAACGGACCAAAGCGGAGAGTACCAATTGATCCATGAAAATGCGGCAAAGCTTGAACGCACTTTTCATAGCTTTGGAGTGAAAGCGAGGGTCACTCAAGTTCATTTAGGCCCAGCCGTAACCAAATATGAAGTGCATCCGGATGTAGGGGTGAAGGTAAGTAAGATTGTCAGCCTATCCGATGACTTGGCGCTTGCACTGGCCGCAAAGGATATTAGGATCGAAGCTCCGATTCCCGGAAAATCGGCTATTGGAATCGAAGTTCCTAACTCCGAAGTGGCGATGGTGTCTTTAAGGGAAGTTTTGGAAGCCAAAGAAGTTGACAAGCCTGACGCAAAACTGCAAATAGGCTTAGGGCGGAATATTTCTGGTGAAGCGGTTAAGGCTGAGCTCAATAAAATGCCGCATTTACTAGTGGCTGGAGCTACTGGCAGCGGGAAATCCGTTTGTATCAACGGGATTATCACGAGTATCTTGATGCGGGCAAAACCGCATGAAGTGAAAATGATGATGATCGATCCCAAAATGGTGGAGCTCAATGTCTATAATGGAATTCCCCATTTACTCGCACCCGTAGTGACAAATCCAAAGAAAGCTGCACAGGCTTTGCAAAAAGTGGTCAGTGAAATGGAAAGGCGCTACGAGCTATTTTCTCATTCTGGTACGCGTAATATTGAAGGCTACAACGATTATATTAACCGGCATAACATTGAAGAAGATGCCAAGCAACCGCTCCTGCCTTATATCGTAGTCATTGTCGATGAGCTGGCAGATCTCATGATGGTCGCCTCAAATGATGTAGAGGATGCCATCACACGACTTGCACAAATGGCCCGGGCAGCTGGCATCCATTTGATAATTGCCACTCAGCGGCCCTCCGTCGATGTTATTACAGGGGTCATTAAAGCGAACATCCCATCTCGGATTGCTTTTAGTGTTTCATCAATGACCGATTCGAGAACGATTCTGGACATGGGCGGAGCCGAAAAACTGTTGGGACGGGGTGACATGCTCTTCCTGCCTGCAGGAGCTTCAAAACCGGTTCGGGTCCAAGGGGCATTTTTATCCGACAATGAAGTCGAGGAAGTTGTCACATATGTCATTTCACAGCAAAAAGCCCAATATAATGAAGAGATGATACCTGATGAAATTGCGGACACTTCAAATGGTGAAGTCGAAGATAGTTTATACGGGGATGCCGTCTCCTTGATCATAGAAATGCAAACCGCATCGGTTTCCATGCTGCAGCGCCGTTTCCGGATTGGCTACACGCGGGCAGCCAGGTTGATTGATGAAATGGAAGCGAGGGGAATTGTCGGTCCGTATGAAGGCAGTAAACCACGAAATGTATTGGTTACTAAAGATGAACAGGATGAAGCGCATTTATCATAGGAAAAAAAAACCGGGCTGCAGCCCGGTTTTTTAATTATTCATCGCCTCGTCTAAATGTTTAAGGCAGAAGTCGGCAATCATCGATTCTTCATCTTCCTCTAAATCGAATTCGAGTGCGCCTTCGTTCCCTTTTTCAAAAATATCATATTTAATCAGTTTGCCTATTTGTTCTTCCACTACAAAAAGCACCCGGATATATAAACCATTTTCTGAAAAGAGCTCATCCTCTTCAGGCACTTCAATATCCAAGAACAACTCGTAACGTTCCCCGGTTAAAATTCCGAATGGATCATTCAATTTTTCGATCGTGTATTCTGTAATCTTTAACATCATGTGTACATCCCTTCAAAGAAGATAAATCTTATTATACAGGAAAACAGTATCTTGAAAAGAAAGCTGGCTATTTTCAGTTTACATTTTCAAAATTTTTTTTAGTCTGATTTAGGAGAATAATCGTGCAAATTCCGTGGCCATTCCTAGATTGAAAGACACAGATGAGGGTAATTTCTCCTAAATTCTTTTAAAGTAAATAGTAAAACACTATTTATTTATATCAAAAAAAATGTTATATTATTTTCGATTAGTAGGAATGATTCAACATCAGAGGTCTGATGTCTTAAGAAAGAAATTAGCTGGGGGAAACTGTATGTCAATAAAATCAGATAGTCGACATTTATATTTGCAGGTCATTGATTACCTGAAGCAGGATATTGAAGCAGGAGTTTATCAGGAAAATGAAAAATTCCCTTCAGAATTCGATCTTGCCAAAAAATTGGGAGTGAGTAGGGCGACACTTCGTGAAGCGCTGCGAATTTTAGAAGAAGAAAACATCATCATTCGCCGCCATGGAGTTGGGACTTTTGTCAATCCAAAACCTCGGTTCACTTCAGGTATCGAGCAATTAAAAAGTGTCACGAACATGATTGAAGAGGCAGGAATGAATCCGGGTACGATTTTCTTAAGTTTGACGGCCCAAGAACCTACAGAAGAGGATATTCGCAGGTTTTCTTGTTCAACAGATGAACGCATCGTCATCATCGAACGTGTAAGGACAGCGAATGGGGAGCCGGTTGTCTACTGTGTCGACAAAATTCCTGAATCAATACTATCAGAAAATTTCGACCGTAATGATGAGTCTCTTTTGGATATTTTGGAAAGAGATGCGAATCGAAAAATTACGCATGCCGTAGCAGAGATTGAACCTATTGGATATCACGAGAAAGTTTCTCCTATCCTTAAATGCTCGCCAGAAGCCGCATTACTCGTTCTAAAGCAGATGCATCTGGATGATTGGGACCAGCCTATCCTGTATTCTGTTAACTACTTTAAAGCCAATATGTTCAGCTTTCATGTTCTTCGTAAACGTGTGTAACTCTGCATACGTGTGAATGCAAGCGTTTGTTTCGATTGCGTAAAGTCGATCAGATGCATGTAAAAAAAATTAACGAGAAGTGAAAACGCAAACATGAATGACTTTTCAGAACATTCCTGCTCAAAAAACTATGTAAATTAGGGGGATAAAAATTGAAAAAGCGCAAATTAGGTCTAGCTCTTTCACTTGTTCTTGCAGCCGGTACGCTATTGGGAGCATGTGGTAATTCAGAGAATGATGATAAAGAATCCTCAAAGGGTAAAGACAAGAAAGATAACTTCACAGTTGCCATGGTAACTGATACTGGCGGCGTGGATGACGAGTCGTTCAACCAATCCGCTTGGAAAGGAATTCAGGAATTCGGTAAGGACAATGGTTTGGAAAAAGGTAAAGATGGCTACAACTATCTGCAATCCAAATCTGATGCTGACTACGCTAAAAACCTGAATACGCTTGTACGTGAAGATTACAATCTTATCTATGGTATCGGTTTTCTTTTAGCCGAAGCTGTTGGTGAAGTGGCTGACCAACGTCCGGATTCACAATTTGCAATCGTGGATACAGTTGTGGATAAGAAGAATGTTGCCAGCATTAGTTTTAAAGAGCAGCAAGGATCATTCCTTGTAGGTGTAATTGCAGGATTGCAAACGAAAACAAACAAGGTAGGTTTTATCGGCGGAGTTGAATCTGAATTAATCAAGAAATTCGAAGTTGGCTTTAAGGCTGGGGTTTTATCTGTAAATCCGGATGCGAAAGTGGAAGTTAAATATGCCGGTGATTTCAATAAAGCCGACATCGGTAAATCCACTGCAGGCTCCATGTATTCTTCAGGCATCGATATCATATATCATGCTGCTGGAGGAACTGGAAAAGGTGTATTCACTGAAGCTGTAGAGCAAAAGCAAAAAGATCCTAAGAGGGAAATATATGTTATCGGTGTAGATAGCGACCAAGCTAAATTAGGAGCAGTGCCAGGAACTGACGACAATATCACACTGACTTCTATGTTAAAACGTGTTGACGTAGCAGTTAAAGACCTTTCCGAGAAAGCGAAAGAAGGAAACTTCCCAGGTGGAAAAGTAATTGAGTACGGTATCGAAGAAAATGGTGTAGGCATTTCTGATACAAAAGATAACGTTACAGAAGAATCTTTAAAAGCGGTAGAAGAATGGACAGAAAAAATTAAATCAGGTGATTTCGTTGTTCCAGGTACGGATAAGGAATTCGAAAAACTTGATTTATAAGCTGTAATTTAAGAAAGAATAGGGAGGCAGACTTGCCCTCTATTCTTTCTTTTCCCCAATTGCTCTTTGCAACTAAAATATCGAATGAAAAACTATGATAGAATCGTAGTTTTTCATTTGGTTTTTTTGAAAAAATCAAAATGTTAGGATCAGCAATTAAATAATTAAGATATTTACACTCATTTTAGGAGTTGATAATACGTGGAATATGTAATTGAGATGCTCAATATCCGTAAGGAATTCCCAGGCATCGTGGCAAATGATAACGTTACCCTTCAGGTGAAAAAAGGGGAAATTCACGCATTATTAGGTGAAAATGGCGCGGGTAAATCTACTTTGATGAATGTTTTATTTGGCTTATACCAGCCTGAGCAGGGAGAAATTCGTGTGAATGGTAAGCCAGTCAAGATTACAAGTCCAAACATTGCTAATGAGTTAGGGATTGGAATGGTCCATCAGCATTTTATGCTAGTTGATCCTTTTACAGTAACGGAAAATATAATTTTAGGAAAAGAACCATCAAAAGCGGGTAAGATCGATTTAAAAGAAGCGAGTGAGGAAGTTAGGAAACTATCAGAACAATATCAGCTTAGTGTTGATCCTTATGCAAAAATTGCCGATATTTCGATAGGGATGCAGCAGCGGGTCGAAATTCTTAAAACGCTTTACCGAGGTGCGGAAATATTGATTTTTGATGAACCGACCGCTGTACTGACTCCTCAAGAAATCAAGGAATTGATTAATATTATGAAAGCCCTTATCAAAGAGGGTAAATCCATCATTTTAATTACACACAAACTAAAGGAAATCATGGAGGTTTGTGACCGGGTAACGGTTATACGCAAAGGGCAAGGAATTGGTACAGTGAATGTCAACGAAACGAACCCTAACGAATTGGCCAGCTTAATGGTCGGTAGGGAAGTTCTTTTTAAAACGGAAAAAACGGCAGCCGCACCTTCTGATATAGTTCTCGAGGTTCGGGAACTGGAAGTCAAGGATTCCCGGGGAGTTTCGGCAGTTCGGAACTTGGATTTAGCTGTCCGTGCAGGAGAAATTGTCGGAATCGCCGGTGTAGATGGAAATGGTCAATCCGAATTAATCGAAGCATTGGCTGGCCTAAGGAAGACAACAGCAGGTTCCATAAAGCTAAATGGAAAAGAAATCAGGAATCTGAAGCCGCGTAAAATCACTGAAGCAGGCGTCGGCCATATTCCAGAAGACAGACATAAGCATGGTTTGGTTCTCGATTACAGCATTGGGGAAAATATTGTCTTGCAAACCTACTATCAAAAGCCTTTCTCAAAAGCTGGTATCTTGAATTCAAAAAAAATATTTGAAAAAGCCCGTTCCTTGATTAAAAGTTACGATGTTCGAACTCCGAGTGAATATACCCCGGCAAGGGCTCTTTCTGGAGGGAATCAGCAAAAAGCAATCATCGGCCGGGAAGTTGATAGGAATCCGGATTTGCTGATTGCCGCACAGCCTACTCGCGGGCTTGATGTAGGAGCGATCGAATTCATCCATAGACGTCTGATTGAACAGCGGGATGCAGGAAAAGCGGTACTCCTCATATCATTTGAATTGGAAGAAATCATGAATGTAAGCGATAAAATTGCCGTTATATACGAAGGGGAAATCGTCGCAATCGTCGATCCGAAAGAAACGACTGAACAGGAGCTGGGTCTTCTTATGGCCGGCAGTAAACGGACGGAAGCAGGTGGAAAACAAAATGTCTAAGTATTTATCTAAATTAACCAGTCCGTTAATAGCGGTTATCCTCGGCTTAGTCGTTGGGGCCATAATCATGTTAGTAAGCGGCTATGACCCAATTGCCGGCTATGGATCCATGATAAATGGGATTATTGGGGATTCGTATTATGTAGGGGAATCCGTCAGGACAATCATTCCTTATATCCTAGCTGGTTTGGCAGTGGCTTTTGCTTTTCGTACGGGCCTATTCAATATCGGCGTTGAAGGGCAATTGATTGTTGGCTGGCTTGCGGCAGTTTGGGTCGGAATCGCTTTCGAGCTTCCTAGGATCATACATTTGCCGTTGGCAATCTTAGCTGGGGCAGCTGCCGGTGCCTTGTGGGCATTCATACCTGGTTATTTAAAAGCGAAGTTTCGTGTGCATGAAGTAATCGTTTCTATCATGTTGAATTATACAGCTTTATATGTAACGAATTACTTAATCCGGAACGTAATGACTGAAAAGCTGGATAAAACAGAAAGAATTGCTGATACAGCATCACTTCGGTCTCCTTTTTTTGAAAGCATTACGGATTTTTCCCGGATGCATTGGGGGATAGTGGTAGCGATAATCTGCGTCATCATCATGTGGTTCATTCTTGAAAGGACAAAAACGGGCTTTGAACTGAAAGCGGTAGGTTTTAATCAGCACGCTTCCGAATATGCAGGGATGAGTGTAAATAAGAACATCATCCTTTCCATGGTTATTTCGGGTGCGTTTGCAGGACTTGCGGGTGCTATGGAAGGCCTTGGAACTTTTGGTTATGCAGCGGTCAAAGGTGGATTCACAGGTATGGGCTTTGACGGGATTGCAGTAGCCTTACTTGGAGCGAATACGGCTATTGGTGTTGTTCTGGCAGCCTTATTATTTGGGGGACTGAAAGCAGGGGCCTTAAATATGCCGCTAGAAACCGGCATACCAAGTGAAATTGTAGATATTGTCATAGCATTGATTATTTTCTTCGTCGCATCCAGTTATTTTATTCGTTGGATTGCCGCTCGATTTAAGAAAGGGGTGAAATAAGTGGATTTTTACCAAGTATTACAAATTATTATTCCTTCTATGATTGCTCTAGCTGCTCCACTTATTTTTACTTCACTCGGAGGAGTATTTTCTGAACGAGCAGGTGTCATAAACATCGGTTTAGAAGGATTGATGGTCATTGGTGCCTTTACAGGGATTGTTTTTAACTTAATGTTCGCTGATGTCTTTGGGGAATGGACTCCTTGGCTTGCAGTCTTGGCGGCAATGATCGCTGGCTTGCTATTTTCCATTCTACACGCTGTGGCATGCATTACGTTCAGGGCGGACCAAACGGTTAGTGGGGTCGCCATCAACTTACTGGCAATAGGTCTAACCATGTTTTTGGTAAAGCTGATTTTTGACAAAGGACAAACTGACAGAATCACAGAAACATTCCCAAGGATTGATGTTCCATTATTAAGTGATATTCCATTTATAGGACCTATCTTTTTCGCAAATGGTTATTATATCGTATATATAGCGGTTCTAATATCATTTGTCGTTTGGTATGTACTATATAAAACACCATTTGGTTTAAGGATTCGGGCAGTTGGGGAGCATCCCATGGCTGCTGACACGATGGGTGTCAATGTTACGAAAATCCGATATGCCGCCGTTTTATTATCAGGTGCCTTTGGCGGTATCGGAGGAGCGATTTATGCTACCATCTTTTCGAATGAATTCAATCATGCGACAATTAATGGTCAAGGTTTCATGGCCATCGCCGCCATGATTTTTGGTAAGTGGCACCCAATCGGGGCAATGGGTGCAGCGTTATTCTTTGGTTTGGCTCAAAGTTTAAGTATCGTTGGCTCGAGCCTTCCTTTCTTCAAGGATATTCCATCGGTTTACCTCTTGATCGCTCCTTATGTTCTGACGATCATTGCACTAACTGGTTTCATTGGACGTGCAGATGCTCCAAAAGCATCCGGACAGCCATACATCAAAGGAAAAAGATAAGTTACTTAACCGGTCAGCAAATTTTGCTGACCGGTTTTTCCTTTTATATAAGCAGAAGCTTGGGCCGTTATTGATGGAGGTCTGGTGAAAAACCAAAAAAAGTAGCTGTAACTTGCATGATTTTTCCTTTCACATGTATATTTTAAGTAGATGTTTAAAAGGGTTCAGATCTACAAACAATAAGCTAATAAAGGTGATTTATATAATGAGGAGGATTATTCATGTCTATTGCTTCCGATACAATTACGGAAAAAAGCGGCTACAAGCTTCATGTGGTCCGTACGGATAAATATAAAACGAATACTCTCGTGCTGAAGATGAAAGCCCCTTTGACAAAAGAGGAAGTTACATATCGTGCATTGCTGCCATATGTGTTACAAAGCAATACAAGTAAACATCCTACAACACCCGAGCTTCGATCTTATCTTGATGATTTATATGGGGCAGGGTTTTATGTCGATGTAGCTAAAAAAGGTGAATATCAAATCATAAGTTTTACGATCGATATCGTCAATGAAAAATTCCTCAGTGATTCAACGCCGCTTCTGGAAAAGGCTTTTGGATTACTATCAGAGGTGATCTTTCATCCGAAGACGAATGGCGAAGCCTTTGACTCTAAAACGGTTTCCAATGAAATCCGTTCTTTAAAACAGCGGATTCAATCCATTTCCGATGACAAAATGCGATATTCAGCTACACGGCTTGTAGAGGAAATGTGCAAAAACGAACCATATGCTTTAGAAGCGAGCGGTAACATACAAGACTTGGAAACGATAACGCCTGAGTCCCTTTTCGCTTATTATAAAAAAATTCTGACTGAGGATGAAATCGATTTATATGTGATCGGTGATATCGATGAAGCAGAAGTGGAGGCTCTAGCTGATAAGTATGTGTCACTAAAAGAACGAGTGCCGGTGAGCCTGCCTAGGAAGACGGGCAAGGTAGTGGAGATGGAGAAGGAAAAAGAAATCATAGAAAATTCGGATGTGAAACAAGGGAAATTGAATATCGGTTATCGAACCCATGTTGCATATGGTGATCCGGATTATTATGCACTTCAGCTATTCAATGGTATTTTTGGTGGGTTTTCACATTCAAAGCTTTTCATTAATGTCAGGGAGAAAGCCAGCCTTGCTTATTACGCAGCTTCAAGGCTCGAAAGCCATAAAGGTCTGTTAATGGTCATGTCCGGCATCGAAAATGCCAACTACAAGCAGGCACTGGAGATCATTCATGCACAAATGAAGGAAATGAAGCAAGGGAACTTTTCCGAAGAAGAACTGGCACAGACAAAGGCGGTCGTCAAGAACCAGCTCCTTGAAACGATAGACGTTTCGAGAGGACTGGTAGAAATTTTATATCATAATGTGGTTTCCGGGCAGAATATACCACTCGACGAGTGGTTTGCAAAAACAGAACGGACGACAAAGGAAGAAATCATTGCCGTAGGTCAAAAGATTCAGCTTGATACGATTTACTTCCTAACAGAAGCGGAGGTGCAAGGGTAATGGAGAAAATAGCATTCACTCAATTGAAAGAGGAACTTTTCCATGAAAAAATGGATAATGGCCTCGAAGTATATATTCTTCCGAAAAGTGGGTTCAATAAATCATTTGCGACGTTCACGACCAATTATGGTTCAGTCGACAACCATTTCAAACCATTGAATCAAACGGAATTTTCTAAAGTACCCGATGGTATTGCCCATTTTCTTGAACATAAGCTTTTTGAAAAGGAAGATGGCGATGTTTTTCAGCAATTTTCAAAGCAGGGAGCTTCTGCAAATGCTTTTACTTCCTTCACCCGTACAGCTTATTTATTTTCAAGCACGTCCGATTTCGATAGGAATCTAACGACTTTAATCGACTTTGTCCAGGATCCTTACTTTTCGGAAAAGACGGTAGAGAAGGAAAAAGGGATCATTGGGCAGGAAATCAATATGTATGATGATAATTCAGACTGGCGGTTATATTTCGGGACGATAGCCAATATGTATCATCAACATCCAGTGAAAATTGATATTGCCGGTACTGTGGAATC
Organism: Peribacillus sp. NJ11; assembly: GCF_030348405.1. Taxonomy (NCBI): domain Bacteria; kingdom Bacillati; phylum Bacillota; class Bacilli; order Caryophanales; family Bacillaceae; genus Peribacillus; species Peribacillus sp. NJ11. The sequence continues at coordinate 4,871,572 of NZ_JAUCFO010000001.1, read as the reverse complement.
GATTGCTGATATTACCAAAGATATGCTTTACGAATGTTATAATACGTTTTATCATCCTAGTAACATGCTCTTATTCGTTGTAGGACCGGTAGAAGTCGAAAGTACCATGAAGCTGATTCGGGATAATCAAAATAATAAAGGGTACAACGAACAGCCTGAGGTGGAACGTAAATTTGACCAAGAGCCGGAAACCGTTGCCAAGGATAAGGAAATCTTAAAAATGAATGTCCAGACACCGAAAGTGATGCTGGGCATCAAGGCCATCAATGTCCATCAATCCGGTTCACAGCTTTTGAAAAGGGAATTGGCGACCAATATTTATTTGGAAATGCTGTTTGGCAAGAGTTCACCTTTGCATGAGGAGCTATACGAGAAAGGGTTGATCGATCAAAGCTTCTCCTATGATTATACACAGGAACAAGGTTTTGGGTTTGCGTTAATTGGCGGGGACAGTGCAAAACCTGATGAGTTGACCGAGTCTTTATTTGCTATCCTGCAAAAATCAAAAGCCGGAACCGGCTTGAATGAAGAAAGCCTGCAAAGGACGATCAAGAAAAAAATCGGTTCTTTCCTTCGTTCTCTGAATTCGCCGGAATATATAGCGAACCAATTCACCAGATATGCTTTCAATGATATGAACCTGTTCGATGTGGTGTCAGTATTGGAAAAACTAAAGATGGAAGATATCAGGAACGTCGCCAATGACTTAATATCCGAAGAACGGATGACTGTCTGTCAGGTACTTCCTAAATAATATAAAAGGGGGCGGGAATGTGGGGAAACGTTTTGCCCTTATTACTGGAGCCAGTGGAGGAATCGGCAGAGAAATCGCTATAAAGCTCGCCGAGGAGAATTATTCACTTTATTTACATTATAACAGCAATGAAGAAGCGATCCTTGAACTAATTGAAGAACTGAAGCCTCATCAAGTAGAACTTATTCCGGTTCAAGCAGATTTGGCTGAACCGGACGGCTACAAGAAATTGGCGGAAAATATTTTTGCCCTTCATGCAATCGTCCTAAATAGTGGCAATAGTTATTATGGGCTCATATCGGACATGGATGAGAAAATCGTCAATGAAATGGTCCAGTTGCATGTAACGAGCCCTTTCCAATTAACAAAGGAACTTCTTCCTAAGCTGATGTACCAAGAACAGGCCGCTATTGTTGCGGTCACATCCATTTGGGGGCAGACGGGTGCATCTTGTGAAGTATTATATTCAATGGTCAAGGGCAGTCAAAATGCTTTTATCAAGGCGCTTAGCAAAGAAGTATCCCTTAATGGAATCCGGGTGAATGCCGTTGCCCCCGGTGCGATTTCCACTTCCATGCTCGAATCCTTCAGTGCTGAAGATTTGGAAATCATCAAAGGTGATATCCCAATGGGCAGGATGGGCAATTCGAAAGAAGTCGCCGAGGCCGTATATTATTTGCTTTCTGACAAGTCATCTTATATAACTGGACAAATCTTAGGCGTCAATGGTGGATGGTACACATGATTTTTTTAAAGACATGTATAATTTCCTCGGTTCCTTCACAAAATATCTTTGTACTATTTTGAAGGAAAGGGTGACCATTCATGTCTGTACTAGACAATTGGGATCAATGGAAAAATTTCTTAGGCGACAGATTAAATCAAGGTGAACAACAAGGTTTGTCAGAAGGTGCTGTTAACAACTTGGCTTACGAAATCGGTGATTACCTAGCTAAGCAGGTTGAGCCCCAGAATGATCAAGAGAAAGTACTTGCTGATCTTTGGTCGGTCGCAAGCGATGAAGAAAAACATGCCATGGCAAGCGTTATGGTCAAGTTAGTCGGGAACAATGGAACAAAGTAAAATATCAATCCAAAGGCCCTGTTATTAATTAACAGGGCCTTTGGATTGAAGTTGATCACTATTTATCCTCTTATATAAAAATGAATATTTTTATAGGGTTTTTCCTTTTAACTTATCACGAAATGCTATATTATAGAAGCTAGACAATAATAATTAATGGGTGCAGATCTTGAAATTTACGGTGGATAAGTTTTGCCCCGGATGTTGGGTAAAAGCTTTTAGGCTTAAGGAGTGTTATCGTGGAGAATAAAGAATGGTATTTTGAATATGAAATTCAAGTGAACCGTCCTGGTTTATTAGGGGATATTTCCTCCCTGCTGGGTATGCTGTCCATCAATATCATCACTATTAACGGGGTCGATGAAGGCAGGCGTGGTTTACTTTTGTTGGCGAAAGACAGCCGTAATATAGAAAGATTCGAATCAATCCTCCATACGATGGATACGATAAAGGTCATTAAGCTGCGGGAACCTAAATTGCGTGATCGTCTCGCAGTCAGGCATGGCCGTTATATTCAGCGCGATGCTGATGAGAAGAACACTTTTAGGTTTGTCCGTGATGAACTAGGCTTGCTTGTCGATTTTTTGGCCGAGCTATTTAAACAGGAAGGTCATAAATTAATCGGGATACGAGGCATGCCGCGTGTCGGGAAAACTGAATCTATCGTTGCTTCTAGTGTATGTGCTAATAAGAGATGGTTGTTTGTGTCATCGACCCTTTTGAAGCAGACTATCCGCAGTCAGCTTATTGAGGATGAATATAATAATGATAATTTGTTCATTTTAGATGGAATTGTTTCTACTCGCCGTGCAAATGAGCGTCATTGGCAGTTGATTCGCGAGATAATGAGGCTTGATGCTGTTAAAGTCATTGAACATCCGGATGTTTTTGTCCAAAATACGGAGTATACCCTAGAAGACTTTGATTATATTATTGAATTGCGAAACAATCCAGAAGAAGAAATAACATATGAAGTTGTAGACCAAAAAGACCAGTTTTCAGGGTCCGATTTTGGTTCCTTTGACTTTTAAAATGGCAGGTGTTTTATTTGACTGAGTTAGGTAATCGATTAAAGGAAGCTAGGGAAGCAAAAGGTCTTAGCCTAGAAGATTTACAGGAATTAACGAAGATTCAAAAGCGTTACCTCATTGGCATTGAAGAGGGAAATTACAGTATGATGCCTGGAAAGTTCTATGTACGGGCATTCATAAAGCAATATTGTGAAGCGGTCGGGTTGGATTCAGAAGAGATTTTTGAACAATATAAGAGTGAAGTGCCTTCAGTCTATAGCGAGGAATTGCCAGAACAGCTTTCAAGGGTCCAATCCAGAAAAACGATACCGGCAGGGGATTCGAAGGTTGTAGAAATGTTACCGAAGATCTTGGCGGTCGTTTTAGTAATTGGTGCGGCCGTTTTGATATGGGTACTGGTATTGAACTATATGGGTAACCCAGATAATGATGATAAAAAGACCGCTAAAGAGAATGAAGCCGTGGGCTACAATAAAAGTGATGGGTTTAACGAAGAAAAAGAGAATGCAGACAAGAAACAGAATGACGTAAAACCAGATTCATCAGATAAGAAGAATGAAGATGAATCAGATGTTAAAGATGAAAAGAAAGAGCAAAAACTTAGCGTCATCAGTTCCAGCGGTAAAAATAGTACGTATGAATTAAAAGATACGGATACCTTTAAATTAAAGGTGACTTCCAAAGGCTCACCATGGGTCGGCATAAAAAATGGTGAAGGTAAATTACTATTCCAGGGCACTATCGACAAGAACAAAAGCCAGGAAATTGATTTCACCAATGAAAAAGAAGCTGTCATCAATGTTGGCAGAGCGTATGAAACGGAAATTTTTGTGAATGATGAGAAGCTGGAGTATTCCATTTCACCGACTGAAGTGAATACGCAATTGGTAACGATACAATTTACGAAAGCCGAATAGTCATCTTATAGATGACTATTTTTTCTCTATATAATTCAGGCGGGAAATGGTCCACCCGGCATATTAGATTGTATTTTGAGTTAAATTATACATATAAGCATTATGTTAAGATCTAAAACGCATTGCCTAAATGGCAGGCGTAAATTTTGGAGGTTAAAAGTTTTGAATTTGCCTAATAAGATTACAGTAGCAAGAATCTGTTTAATACCAGTTTTTTTAATCATCATGCTCGTACCTTTTTCATGGGGGACGCTGACTTGGGGAGAATACAGTTTGCCAGTGGCGCACCTAGCTGGAGCCATCCTCTTTATTATCGCGTCTACTACGGATTGGATCGATGGCCATTTTGCCAGAAAATATAATATGATTACTGATTTAGGGAAATTTTTAGATCCATTGGCTGATAAGCTTCTGGTTTCGGCTGCCCTAATTGTTTTGGTTGATCTGGATTTAATGTACGGTCAGTCTTGGATTGCCATCGTGATCATAAGTCGTGAGTTTGCCGTTACCGGATTGCGTTTGGTATTAGCGGGTACTGGCGAAGTGGTTGCAGCGAACCAGCTTGGTAAAATTAAAACATGGGCACAAATTGTTTCCATTTCAGCATTATTGCTGCATAACCTTCCATTTGCCCTCATTTCACTTCCGTTTGCTAATATCGCATTATGGATTGCATTGATCTTTACAATATGGTCAGGTTTGGATTATTTTATAAAAAACAAAGAAGTATTTGTTAATTCTAAGTAAAACGAATGGTGGTTTTGAAAAGATGGATGCAGAAATCATTGCAGTGGGCTCAGAGCTTCTTCTAGGACAAATCAATAACACTAATGGAAGATTCTTATCGCAGCAGTTTGCGGAAATGGGGATCAATGTTTTTTACCATACTGTGGTTGGGGATAACTACCGCCGATTGCAACAAGCTATAGAAATCGCTGAATCAAGGGCGAACTTGATTGTCTTTACCGGTGGACTCGGTCCTACCAAAGATGATTTAACGAAGGAAACGATTGCTCGCCATATAGGGAAAAAGCTGGTTTTTAATGATGAAGCTTTGCAATCCATTGAAGCTTACTTCCAAAAACGGGAGCGGACCATGACGGAAAACAACAAAAAGCAGGCCCTTGTCTTAGAAGGCAGTGAAGTGTTGGCAAACGATCATGGCATGGCACCGGGAATGGTCTTGTCCAAATCCGGGATTACATATATGCTCCTGCCTGGGCCGCCAAGTGAAATGGAGCCGATGTTTTTAAGTTATGGTTATGAATCGATCATGAATAAATTGGAAAAGCATGAACGGATCGATTCCAAGGTTCTTAGGTTTTACGGGATAGGTGAAGCCGAACTGGAAACGGTGATTGAAGATCTCCTTGTCAATCAAACGAATCCGACAATTGCTCCGTTGGCAGCCGAAGGGGAAGTGACGTTAAGGATCACCGCTAAAGACTCTTCTAAAGAAAAATGCGAAGAGCTTATTTTAGAAGCGGAAAAAGAAATTCTTAGCAGGGTAGGTAAGTTCTATTATGGAAGTGATAATACTTCGCTAATAAAGGAACTTGTAAAAGAATTGACGGTCCGCAAGCTTTCGATCGCGGCAGCCGAAAGTTTGACCGGAGGGATGTTCCAAGAACAACTGACAACCATCCCAGGCGCCGGTAAAGTCTTCAAAGGCGGTATTGTCAGCTATACGAATGATGCGAAGTCGAATGTCCTCGGCGTCAGTGATGATACCATCTCTGAGCATGGGGTGGTCAGCGGTGAGTGTGCAATGGAAATGGCCTCTAATGTCCGGAAAAAGCTCGATGCGGATGTAGGCATAAGCTTTACGGGTGTCGCAGGGCCGGATGAACAAGAAGGCAAGTCTGTAGGGACAGTATTTATCGGCATTTCATATCGGGATGGAAACACTCATTTCAAAGAGTTGAACCTTTCCGGAAGCAGGGCACAGAACCGTATTCGCAGTGTGAAGTACGGATGTCATTACCTATTAAGGGATTTATGAACGCTGAAGCAGAGCTTTTTACAGCTCTGCTTTTTATTTGGTTCAAGAAGTTTGTTTCTTGAAAAAAAGGGAAAAAAGAAAAAAGTTAATTCAATGAAAATGTTTTTTTTAGGGAGTAAGTGAAAGGAAATGGAGATTTCATTAAGATAAAAAGCTTTTTTACAAAGAATATCCCGCAAGAAAAAAACGAATGAATGTTCGACTTTTTGCTTGGCAAAATAGTAAAAAGAGTATATAGTAAAGATAGGTTTTGAGACAGGATGCAAACCTTGATCTCAAATAAATTGCTAACGTAAGTACACCTTTAATCGGACAGCCGATTATTTGAATATAGAGGAGGAAATTGAGTGAGTGATCGTCAAGCGGCTTTAGATATGGCGTTAAAACAAATTGAAAAACAATTTGGTAAAGGTTCTATTATGAAACTTGGGGAACAGACTGATCGTAGGATTTCAACGATTTCAAGCGGTTCTTTAGCATTGGACGTAGCATTGGGAGTGGGCGGATATCCAAGAGGCCGGGTCATTGAGATATATGGACCTGAAAGCTCCGGTAAAACGACTGTTGCATTACATGCTATTGCAGAAGTACAAAAAACTGGAGGCACGGCTGCATTCATTGATGCCGAGCATGCTTTAGATCCAGCGTATTCAGAAAAACTTGGTGTGAATATTGATGAGTTACTGCTTTCGCAGCCTGATACTGGTGAACAAGCCTTAGAGATCGCTGAAGCGTTAGTTCGAAGTGGAGCGGTAGATATCATTGTCATTGACTCGGTGGCAGCACTTGTTCCTAAAGCTGAAATAGAAGGCGAAATGGGAGATTCCCATATGGGTCTTCAAGCCCGGATGATGTCTCAGGCACTTAGAAAACTGTCTGGTGCCATTAATAAATCAAATACCATTGCCATTTTCATTAACCAAGTACGTGAAAAAATCGGTGTTATGTTTGGAAATCCAGAAACGACTCCGGGAGGCCGGGCATTGAAGTTCTATTCAACAGTTCGTCTGGAAGTGCGTCGTGCGGAACAATTAAAACAAGGTAATGAAATCGTCGGTAATAAAACCAAAATCAAAGTTGTAAAAAACAAGGTTGCTCCACCATTCCGTCAAGCAGAAGTTGACATCATGTACGGTCAAGGGATTTCCCAGGAAGGTGAAATCATCGATATGGGTGCAGATCTTGATATCGTCCTTAAAAGCGGATCGTGGTACTCATACAATGAAGAGCGTGTCGGACAAGGCCGCGAAAATGCGAAGCTGTTCTTGAAAGAAAATCAGGATATCGCTCTGGAAATTTCTCAGAAAATCAGAGATCACTATAATCTTGATGGAGAGCATGAATTACCACCAGAAGAAAATGAAACAGAAGAGCATTTTGAATTACTTGATTAATGGTAGGAAAAGGCCTAAGCTTGTTCGCTTAGGCCTTTTCTATATATTGTGAGAAAAGTGCGAAATTTTCAGCGGATTAAATGGCATTGAAAACAGATATCCAGACTTCTTCCATTATGAATGCTGTAGTTAATGATGGTTGATATTAAGAAAACTTGAATAATCATTGATACATAAGGGACAAACGCTTGACAATAAAAATTCTCAACTATACAATTAATATGTATATTTTACAATTTTTCAAACTAAAATTTTGAAAATTAAGTGCTGTATATTGAATTTATGTGCAATGTACTTGCCGACAGTTCAACATTTTATGTAAAAAGTTCATAGCAAGGGGAGGTGAAACGATGGAACCCATGACAATCATCTTCACTTTGCTTGGCCTAATCGTCGGTGCAGTTGTTGGTTATTTTATTCACAAATCAAAATTTGAGAGTAAAATAGCAGGGGCAAAGGGCTCTGCGGAACACATCCTTGAGGATGCAAAACGTGAAGCGGAAGCACTTAAGAAAGAAGCCTTGTTGGAAGCAAAAGATGAAATTCATAAAGTTCGTTCCGATTCGGATCGGGAATCCCGTGAAAGAAGGAACGAATTACAAAAACAAGAAAATCGGTTATTGCAAAGAGAAGAGAATCTGGACCGCAAGGATGAAACGTTAGACAAACGTGAAAGCCTTTTGGAGAAAAAAGAAGATTCTCTAAACCAAAGACAACAGCATATTGAAGAGATGGAAAGCAAAGTGGACGAGACGGTTCGTAAGCAGCAAACAGAGCTTGAACGTGTTTCCGGTTTAACTCGTGAAGAAGCTAAAGCAATCATTATAGACCGAATGGAAAACGAGCTGGCTCACGATGTAGCGCTTATGATTAAAGAAAGTGATACCCGTGCCAAAGAAGAAGCTGATAAAAAAGCAAAAGAAGTTCTTTCTCTTGCCATTCAGCGTTGTGCGGCTGATCATGTTGCAGAAACCACCGTTTCTGTAGTAAATCTTCCGAACGATGAAATGAAAGGCCGGATTATCGGACGTGAAGGACGAAATATCCGGACGTTAGAAACGCTAACAGGTATTGACCTTATTATCGATGATACTCCTGAAGCTGTCATTTTATCTGGATTTGATCCAATTAGACGGGAAACGGCACGCTTGGCTCTTGAAAAACTTGTTCAGGACGGACGGATCCATCCGGCTCGAATTGAAGAAATGGTTGACAAAGCAAGACGTGAGGTAGATGAACATATTCGTGAAATTGGTGAACAAACAACTTTTGAAGTTGGAGTTCACGGTCTCCATCCAGATCTCATCAAAATACTAGGGCGTTTGAAGTTCCGTACAAGTTATGGGCAAAACGTACTTAAGCATTCAATTGAAGTGGCCCAGCTTTCAGGTTTACTGGCCGCTGAGCTTGGTGAGGATGAGGTTCTTGCCCGCCGTGCAGGTTTATTGCATGATATTGGGAAAGCGATTGATCATGAAGTGGAAGGCAGTCACGTTGAAATTGGCGTTGAATTAGCAACCAAATATAAAGAGCATCCAACGGTCATTAACAGCATCGCTTCACATCATGGCGATACGGAACCAACTTCCATCATTTCAGTTCTTGTGGCTGCCGCTGATGCATTATCAGCTGCAAGACCGGGTGCTAGAAGTGAAACGCTTGAAAATTACATTAGAAGACTTGAAAAACTTGAGGAAATTTCCGAATCCTATGACGGAGTGGAAAAATCATTTGCGATTCAAGCCGGACGTGAAGTGCGGATTCTAGTGAAACCAGAACAAATCGATGATCTTTCGGCTCATCGACTCGCACGTGATATCCGAAAAAGGATTGAAGAAGAGCTCGATTATCCAGGTCATATAAAAGTTACGGTCATCCGTGAAACAAGAGCAGTCGAATACGCCAAATAAATTGTTAATGAAAGACGAAGTGGTGCAAACCACTTCGTTTTTTCTTTTTTCTAATACTAATCGTTAAGCGTGATTCCTATAATTACCCGATATTATGTTACAATACATACTTGAATAATTCATATCATTAGAAATGTAATCTAGAAAGGGTTTTACAATGAAATTGCTATTTATTGGAGATGTCGTGGGGTCTCCTGGTCGTGATATGATCCAAGAATACCTTCCTAAGTTAAAAGAAAAGTATCGTCCGCATATCACGGTAATCAATGGGGAAAATGCTGCAAGTGGCCGGGGAATTACAGAAAAGATTTACCGCAGTTTTTTAGAGTGGGGAGCGCAGGCGGTGACCATGGGAAACCATACATGGGATAATCGCGACATTTTTAATTTTATTGATGATGCGAAATATCTCGTCCGTCCAGCGAATTTTCCAGATGGAGCACCAGGAGAAGGAATGAAATTTTTAAAATTGAATCAGCAGGAAATAGCGGTCATCAATTTGCAAGCTAGAACATTCATGCCGGATTTGGACTGTCCGTTCAAAAAGGCGGAAGAACTAGTGGCGGAGGCTCAAAAAAGGACACCAATCATTTTTGTCGATTTTCATGGAGAGGCTACAAGTGAAAAGCAAGCTATGGGGTGGTTCCTGGATGGTAAGGTTACAGCCGTTGTTGGTACACACACACACGTCCAGACATCAGATAACCGTATTTTACCTGCGGGCACCGCTTACATATCAGATGTAGGCATGACAGGACCGTATGATGGCATCCTTGGTATGGACAGAGGGGCAGTCATTCATCGGTTCTTAACTAGCCTCCCTGTCCGTTTCGAAGTGCCTAAAGAGGGGCGGACCCTATTAAGTGGAGTTCTCCTTGAAATTGATGATAAAACTGGCAGGGCTAAAAAAATAGAAAGAATTTTGATTAACGAAGATCACCCCTTTTATAATTGATTTGAATGGATGGACAGTCAAACTGGCCATCCATTTTTTCATTCCTTAATAAATGGTGGACAATCCCGGTTTTCTTTGTCATACAAGTTTTACTTGATGAATATAGTAGCAGTGGAAAGTGTTATAACTATTGAGCCAAGTTAGAATAGGCAGGGAAAACAAGGAGGACTAGGAATGGAAATATTAAAAGTTTCAGCAAAATCTAATCCTAATTCTGTAGCAGGCGCACTAGCGGGAGTGCTCAGGGAAAGAGGGGCAGCCGAAATACAAGCAATCGGTGCAGGTGCGTTAAATCAAGCCGTCAAGGCAGTAGCAATCGCAAGAGGGTTTGTCGCACCTAGTGGAGTTGACTTGATTTGTATTCCTGCCTTTACAGATATACTTATTGACGGCGAAGAGAGAACGGCAATAAAGCTAATCATTGAACCAAGATAATTTCATGAGTGGGTGTCCTGTTTGTCGGATGGCGAGCAGGCTCTTTTTTGTCCTGAAATCCAAATGACGAAAAACCCGGGTCCCTTTATAATGGAGTATATGATCCTTAAAGGGACAGGGACAGGAAGGGGGATTACATTGGAGATTTTTGATGCACATTGTGATGTGTTGATGAAGATGTTCATAGATCCGGATATTACTTTTTTGGATAGTGATAAATTACATATAACGAAGCGGGGATTATTGGATCAAGGAGGAAAAGTCCAATGTTTTGCAATATATATTCCTGAAAAGGTCTACCCTGATATGAGATTTCAAGCGGCTTTGGCAATGGTGGATATTTTTCATGAAAAGATTTTATCAGAGCCGGAAATGAAATTTATAAAAACCAAGGCAGACATCGATTCTCTAAAAGAAAAGGAAATAGGTGCGGTGCTAACTTTGGAGGGGTGCGATTGCATTGGAAATGATTTGTTGAAACTGAAAACCCTAATTCATCTTGGAGTGTCCTCAGTAGGTCTAACTTGGAATTACGCAAACTTGGTAGCTGATGGGGCACTAGAATCAAGAGGCGGCGGATTGACAGGGTTTGGAACGGAGGTGGTGGCGCTTTTGAATGAGAAGTCAATTTGGTGTGATTTATCTCATTTATCTGAAGCTGGATTTTGGGACACCCTAAAACTGGCAAAATTCCCAATTGCCTCACATTCGAATGCCTATCATCTTTGTTCGAATCCGCGAAATTTGAAAGACGGCCAGATAAAAGCCCTTTTACAAAAAAATGGTGTGATAGGGGTAACTTTTGTCCCTCAATTTCTATCAAATGGTGATTCGGCTTCGATAAAGGATATCTTGAAACATATAGAGCATATATGCAATTTGGGCGGGGAAAGACAAATTGGATTAGGCTCTGACTTTGATGGAATCGATCATATGGTAGAAGAATTAATGTCATATAAGGATTATCATAACCTTATCAATGAACTGAACAGGCTTTATTCAAGTGAGTTTGTAAAAGGCCTCCTTTTTGGTAATTTCACTCGTAATTTTCCGCTTAAATAGGAAATATCTTAAGTGACTTTTAATTCTTACTATATAGATATGAATAAATATTCTGAAAATATAAAAAATAAAAGCAAAAAGGTTGCAATTTAATGATTTAACCGATAGAATTGAAAGCGTTTAGTACACCTTTTCTATTTTAGAACGATTAATTATACATAGTCGAATGTTCTGAAGAGAGGTGCGTTTTAAATGCATTTATATACGAACGTCCTAAAGGAGTGTAAGACATGATCAATCAACTTTCATGGAAAGTTGGCGGACAACAAGGTGAAGGTATTGAAAGTACAGGAGAAATATTCTGTATTGCCCTCAATCGCTTAGGTTATTACTTGTATGGCTACCGTCATTTCTCATCCCGAATCAAGGGTGGACACACGAATAACAAAATTCGTGTAAGTACTACGGAAACTCGTGCTATCTCTGATGATTTAGACATCTTAGTTGCTTTTGACCAAGAAACAATTGACGTCAATTATAAAGAATTACATGAAGGTGGCATCATAATCGCAGATGCAAAATTCAAACCTGTCTGCCCAGAAGATACAAAGGCAGAATTATATATTGTTCCATTTACGGAAATAGCAGCGGAATTAGGAACATCATTAATGAAAAATATGGTCGCTATCGGTGCGACATGTGCTGTTCTGGGAATGGAAATTTCCGTATTCAACGATGTGGTGGATGAAATATTCGGCCGTAAAGGTGAAGAAATCGTTAAGAAGAATATGGATGCCATTACTGCTGGCTACAAAGCAATGGAAGTGATGCTTGGAGAAAAACTGGGCGCAATGGAGCTGGAAAAGGCAGATGGCCAAAAACGATTGTTCATGATCGGAAACGATGCTATCGCTTTAGGCGCAGTTGCAGGCGGTTGCCGCTTCATGGCAGCTTACCCGATTACTCCGGCCTCGGAAATTATGGAATACCTAATTAAAAAACTTCCTCAATTGGGTGGGACGGTCATACAGACTGAAGATGAAATCGCAGCAGCTACAATGGCGATTGGTGCAAACTATGGTGGGGTACGTGCCATCACAGCCTCAGCTGGACCTGGACTTTCATTGAAAATGGAAGCGATTGGTCTAGCGGGCATCACCGAGACGCCAATTGTCATTGTCGATACTCAACGTGGCGGTCCATCTACGGGACTTCCTACAAAACAGGAGCAATCCGATTTAATGGCCATGATTTATGGTACACATGGTGAAATTCCTAAAATCGTCATGGCTCCGAGTACAGTCGAGGAAGCTTTTTATGATACGGCAGAAGCATTCAACCTTGCAGAGGAATATCAATGTCCAGTTATCATTTTATCCGACTTACAGCTATCACTAGGTAAACAGACGGTTCAGCCGCTTGATTACGGAAAAGTGGAGATAAGACGCGGTAAATTGGTGGACTTTGAAATTGAAGAGGATGAAAACAAATCATACTTCAAGCGTTATGAAGTAACTGAAGACGGGGTCTCCCCACGTGTAGTTCCTGGAATGAAAAATGGAATTCACCATGTTACAGGTGTTGAACATGATGAAACTGGCAGACCTTCTGAAACGGCTTTGAATCGTAAAGTGCAAATGGATAAACGGATGCGTAAGCTTAATAATCTTACAAACACATTCCATACGCCAGTATACAAAAACACACCGCATGAAGAAGCGGATTTATTAATTCTTGGTTTTAACTCAACACGCGGGACGATTGATGAAGCGATCGGCCGGTTAGAAACAGATGGAATGAAAGTGAATCATGCGCAAATCCGGTTGATACATCCTTTCCCAGCTGATGAAGTCCTATCATTGGTGCAAAGTGCCAAGAAAGTAGTAGTTATTGAAAATAATGCGACTGGACAATTGGCTAATATTATCAAGATGAATGTCGGACACGTTAATAAAATTAAAAGCATCCTAAAATATGATGGCAACCCATTCCTCCCGCATGAAATTCACACACAATGCAAGGAGATGTTCGAATATGGCAACGTTTAAAGAGTTTCGTAATGATGTAAAACCTAACTGGTGTCCTGGCTGCGGTGATTTCTCCGTTCAGGCTGCCATGCAGCGTGCGGCAGCAAATGTAGGATTGGAGCCGGAGAATTTGGCTGTAGTTTCCGGTATCGGCTGTTCAGGGCGTATATCTGGTTACATCAAGTCATATGGTTTCCACGGAATCCATGGCCGCTCACTGCCAATTGCCCAAGGAGTGAAAATGGCCAACCGTGAATTGACCGTTATAGCTTCTGGCGGTGACGGAGATGGATTTGCGATCGGGATGGGACACACCATTCATGCGATCCGTCGTAATATCGACATTACTTATATAGTCATGGATAATCAAATTTATGGATTGACAAAAGGCCAGACTTCTCCTAGGTCGGCTGCTGGATTTAAAACGAAATCCACTCCAGAAGGATCAATAGAACAGTCTGTTTCACCTATGGAATTAGCATTGTCAGCTGGCGCTACGTTTGTAGCCCAAAGCTTTTCCACTGACTTAAAAGACCTGACGGCAATCATTGAAGCAGGGATAAACCATAAAGGATTCTCCTTTATCAATGTTTTCTCTCCATGCGTAACTTACAATAAGATTAATACGTATGATTGGTTTAAACAAAACTTAACTAAATTGAACACGATTGAAGGCTATGATTCATCGAATAAAGAACAGGCGATGCAGACTTTGATGAAACATGACGGACTTGTGACAGGGATTATTTATCAAGACTCTTCACGTCCTTCGTACCAGGAATTAGTGCCGGGTTATGCTGAAGAAGCGTTAAATAAATCAGATCTTACACTGGATCAAGCACATTTTGATAAGCTTGTTGCAGAATTTATGTAAAACGAAAAGGTTCACCCCTAAGATGGGGTGAACCTTTTTTGTGATTAATTGGAAAGCTCAAGTAGAGAGAAGCACTATACTCTCTGGATTAGCTTACCACCAACCGTTATTAGCATCCACAGCCGCCGAAGAAATTGCAACGGTTCCTTCTGCAACAATGGTGGTCGCGGTCACGGTCACGATCCCGATCCCGATCCCGGTCACGATCCCGGTCACGATCCCGGTCGCGGTCGCGCCTATTACAGCCTCTCACAGCACGACAAAAATCGTCTGCGATTCTATCGTTATCGCGATCCCGATCCCGATCCCGATCCCGATCCCGGTCACGATCCCGGTCGCGGTCGCGGTCGCGCCTATTACAGCCCCTCACAGCACGACAAAAATTGTCTGCGATTCTGTCGTTATTATTATTATCATGATGGTGATTATTGTTACATGACATATAAGTCACTCCTTCGTTTATTTTGGTTGTACAAGATATCTTATTCGAGAGCGGACAAGATGCTATAGAAACATGACCCATTTAACAAAAATGTACAAATGCACCAAAATCATCAAAATTAATGTGAGAAGGCTGGTACAAAAGCGATTATGGTATTTTTTTAATTAGTTTTTCATATCTTTACATATTAAGGTAGATGAAAAGAACAGCCCTATTTCAGGGGGAGTGCACATGTTGAGAGGGAAAATGAAAGCAGTCGTCAAACATCACCGAGGTTATGGGGCACAATTACAAGTTGTTGATATTCCGGAAATTCGTGATGACGAAGTCTTGATTCGAGTGAAATTGACCTCAATCTGTGGAACGGATATTCATATTTTCACCTGGGATAAATGGTCGCAGGGAAGGGTGAATCCACCATACGTATTTGGGCACGAATTTGCTGGGGAAGTAATCGAGATAGGGGCAAGTGTGAGAACTGTAGCGGTTGGTGATTGTGTATCTGCCGAAACACATATAGTTTGCGGTGCATGCAGGCAATGCTTAACCGGACAATTCCATATTTGTAAAAACACCAACATTATCGGTCTCGATAAACAGGGGTGCTTTGCAGAGTATATAGCTCTGCCCGCCAAAAATCTATGGAAAAATCCAAATGATATGCCACTCGATATAGCTACCATCCAAGAACCGATGGGAAATGCCGTCCATTCAGTGCTTGCTGGCGAGGTGCTGGGTAAAACGGTGGCCATAATCGGCTGTGGTCCAATTGGGCTTATGGCAGTTGCCGTAGCGAAGGCTGCAGGTGCTGATAAAGTAATCGCTCTTGATATTAATGATTATCGACTTCAGCTTGCCAAAAAGATGGGGGCTACAGACCTCATTCATTCAATTAAACAGAATCCACTGGAAATCACGAAAGGTCTGACAAATGGGGATGGGGTGGATGTGGTTTGCGAAATGAGCGGTAATCCGATAGCTATCGAACAAGGCTTTAAGATGGCGACAAACGGTGGAAGGATATCGATTCTAAGTCTGCCGTCTCAGCCCGTCACTCTTAATATAACGGACGATATTGTATTCAAGGGTCTTACTGTCCAAGGGATAACCGGAAGGAAAATGTTTTCAACCTGGCAACAGGTTTCCAGTCTGCTTGGAAGTGGTAGGGTTGATGTAAAACCAATGATTACACACCGTTTTCCGCTAAGCGATTTTGAGAAGGGATTTGAACTGATGATCAAAGGTCAGTGTGGTAAGGTGCTTCTGATACCTTAACCATCTGAAAAGGAGGGGAAATGAGAGGTTTTGAATCAACTGGAAATAGGATTATCTGGATTTGAAAAGCTGGTAAGGTGCCAGGGGTCATCCAATAAATGAATAAGAAGAGGCTAATTTCGTCATAGTGAATATACGAATCAAGCCTCTTTTTTCATGTTCTTATTTTCCGTATTTGTGAAAAGTTTCTTACAATTGAAGAAGGCACGACAGAATGATTGTTTCTTGCTGTTAAAAGCTTTATACTATGGTAATGTGGATATATCACACTTAAAAGCTAATATTTACTGGTAATTCTTAATAAGGAATCCGTATAAAAACCATTAGAAGATAGGTCTTGAAATAGTTGGGGAAAGAAATAAACTAACTATTTTGAAAGGAGATTAACTATGAACGAGAAACAACGTTTAGAATCACAACAAGTACAGGCTGAAAATCCAGCGGACAAAAAATCCGATAAGGACTTCAGTAAGTACTTTCAAGCCGTTTATATTCCGCCTTCCTTAAAAGATGCGAAAAAGCGAGGAAAAGAAGAAGTAGAATATCATGATGACTTTGCAATTCCTGAAGGTTTCCGTGGGATGGGAGAAGGCAAAAAGTTTTACATTCGTACATACGGCTGTCAAATGAACGAACATGATACTGAAGTCATGGCGGGCATCTTTACGGCACTTGGTTATGAGCCGACAAACACGGTGGATGATGCTAACGTCATTTTACTTAACACATGTGCAATTCGGGAAAACGCAGAGAATAAAGTGTTCGGTGAATTGGGGCATTTAAAATCATTAAAATTGGAAAAGCCGGATCTATTGCTTGGGGTTTGCGGTTGTATGTCGCAAGAGGAGTCAGTTGTAAAGCGGATTCTTGAGAAGCACCATTTTGTAGATATGATTTTCGGAACGCATAATATCCACAGGCTGCCCCAAATTCTTAATGAAGCTTATCTATCTAAGGAAATGGTCATTGAGGTTTGGTCTAAAGAAGGTGATGTAATCGAGAATCTTCCGAAGGTGCGTAAAGGCAAAACGAAGGCATGGGTCAATATCATGTATGGCTGCGATAAGTTTTGTACATACTGCATCGTACCTTACACAAGGGGGAAAGAAAGAAGCCGCAGACCTGAAGATATCATACAGGAAGTCCGTCATTTAGCGGCTCAGGGTTACAAAGAAATAACTCTGCTTGGACAGAATGTGAATGCTTATGGTAAAGATTTTACGGATATCGAATATCGTTTCGGTGATTTGATGGATGAAATCCGCAAAATCGATATTCCGCGTATTCGTTTTACGACAAGTCATCCCCGTGACTTTGATGATCACTTGATCGAAGTTCTGGCTAAAGGCGGAAATCTTGTTGACCATATCCACCTTCCTGTTCAATCTGGAAGTACGGACACACTTAAAATCATGGCCCGTAAATATACACGCGAGCAATATTTAGAGCTGGTAAGAAAGATTAAGGAAGCTATCCCAAGTGCATCGCTAACAACTGACATAATTGTAGGCTATCCGAATGAAACGGAAGAGCATTTTGAAGAAACGATGTCTTTATACCGCGAAGTTGGTTTCGATGCAGCATATACTTACATTTATTCACCACGTGAGGGAACACCGGCTGCGAAAATGCAGGATAATGTACCGATGGAAGTGAAAAAGGAACGCCTGCAACGCTTGAATGCCCTTGTCAATGATACGTGCGCGTTGAAAATGAAAGAGTATGATGGACAGATTGTTGAAGTGCTTGTTGAAGGCGAAAGCAAGAAGAATGCGGAAGTATTAGCAGGTTATACAACGAAAAATAAGCTCGTGAACTTCAAAGGACCAAAATCCGCTATTGGCCAAATCGTAAAAGTGAAAATCACCGATACGAAAACATGGTCATTAAATGGGGATATGGTTGAAGAAGCAACGGCGATTGAGGTGGAGTAATATGACGAAATATACTAAAGATGACATCCTGTCAAAAGCGGCCGAGCTTGCTGAAATGATTGCCAGCACGGAAGAAGTCGATTTCTTTAAACGGGCAGAAGCTCACATCAATGAAAACCAAAAAATCCGTGAAATGATCGCAAGTATCAAGAGTTTGCAAAAACAGGCGGTAAACTTCCAGCATTACGGAAAAGAGAAAGCATACAGCCAAGTTCAGGCCAAAATTGATGCACTTGAAAAACAATTGGATGAACTTCCGATCGTCCAAGAATTCAAGCAATCCCAAGTTGATGTAAATGATCTCTTACAAATGGTCTCATCACAAGTATCGAATAAGGTGACGGACCTGATCATTGAATCGACCGAAGGCGACGTCCTTCGCGGGGAGACTGGTTCACAAGTACAAGCCGGCGGCGGAAGCTGTTCATGAATATGGCAAAGCCCTTCTGATTTCAGAAGGGCTTTTTTATATTGCGTAAATCCTTATACAGCGCCCATTCGTGACACATATCCCAAAACATGCGCATAAAATAACCTAGGTTTAAAACATTACTGCAGTTTTCAAACAAATAAAATTCTACGCACACTAGACTTTTACCACGCATAGGATGAATGGAAACTGTATGAGGAGGGTTCGCTAGCATGTCACAATATAGAGAGATAATTACTAAAGCGGTGGTGGCAAAAGGACGTAAATTCACAAAGTCCTCTCACACCATTTGCCCGGCTCATCATCCTTCTAGCATTCTAGGTTGTTGGATCATCAACCATAAATACGATGCAAAGAAAGTCGGCAAAAAGGTAGAAATTCACGGCAGCTACGAAATCAACGTCTGGTATTCTTATAACCATAATTCGAAGACGGAAGTTGTAACTGAAAAAGTGCAATATACCGACGTGATTTCGCTGAAATACCGTGATCCCGATTGTCTTGATGACCATGAAATTTTTGCAACAGTTGTCCAACAGCCGAATTGTTTAGAAGCTTGCATCTCCCCATGTGGACAAAAAATCATTGTCCATGTGGAAAGGGAATTCTTTGTGGAAGTCGTCGGCGAAACGAAAATTTGTGTCGCTGTTAGTCCAGATGGCCGCTGTGAGGATGACTGGGGCTCTGATTTCGATGATGAGGAATTTGAAGATTTAGATCCGGATTTCCTTGATGAATTCGAAGACGAATAGAATATAGAAAGTAACTACCGGATGACATTCCCTTCATCCGGTTTTATTTAATTTGAAGTCGGACAGGACCCTTGCAGGCATAACGATGAGAAACCAAAAAAAGTTTGCAGATACTGCAAGCATACAACAGTTAATCTCACAGGATAATTGATTTACCATTCAATTTCGAATTCAGGCAATGTTGCTTTCCCGTATGTTATAATGAAGGACATAAATGAGTAATAGATTTTAGTTTGGAAAGGTTTTGAAGGAATGGCTGGATATACTCCGATGATACAGCAATACTTAAAAATTAAGGCAGAGTACCAGGATGCCTTTTTATTTTTTCGTTTAGGCGATTTTTATGAAATGTTTTTTGACGATGCACTGAATGCATCCCAGGAGCTCGAAATCACATTAACGAGCCGAGAAGGTGGTAGTGAAGACAGAATTCCGATGTGCGGCATTCCGTATCACTCGGCTGCTAATTATATTGATATATTGATAGAAAAAGGATTTAAAGTAGCTATATGTGAACAGACTGAAGATCCCAAGCAAGCCAAAGGTGTGGTACGCAGGGAAGTTGTCCAGCTGATTACTCCGGGAACGAAAATGGATAGTAAGGGTCTTCGAGAAAAGGAAAATAATTATATTGCCACCATCACTTATTTTACGGATGGGCAGTTTGGCTTTGGATACAATGATTTATCGACCGGGGAAAACAAGGTCACTTTGATTGAGAGTTTTGAAGAAGTTCTGAATGAATTTGCCATCCTTGGTGCGAGCGAAGTGGTCATAGCTGAAGATTTCAATGAAGAATGGAAAAAAAAGCTGCAAGAACGGGGCGCTGCCGCTTTATCCCTAGAGAATAATTTGGTTCAAAGCGAGTCATTCGTTGCATTGCTTCATCTGTTAAAAGACCAGAAACTGGCAACGACGACCACACGTTTATTGAATTATCTATACCGTACTCAAAAGCGCAGCCTGGATCATTTACAGCCAGTGCTTGCATATGAAACGTCACAATATATGAAAATTGATTATTATAGCAAACGCAATTTGGAATTGACGGAAACCATTCGTTCCAAAGGTAAAAAAGGCTCATTACTATGGCTGCTTGATGAAACGAAAACAGCCATGGGCGGAAGGATGTTGAAGCAATGGATTGATAGGCCGCTCATTAATAAAAAACAGATCGAGCGGAGGCAAAGCCTTGTTGAAACCCTGAAAAATCAATACTTCGAACGGCAAGACTTACGTGAACGGCTGAAGGAAGTGTACGACTTGGAGCGGCTTGCCGGAAGGGTCGCCTTCGGGAATGTAAACGCTCGAGACTTGATTCAATTGAAACGTTCATTGCAACAGGTGCCAATCATTCGTGAAATCGTGAAGTCAATGGCTTCCAATCAGGATATTTCAATTCTTGCCGATAAATTGGATCCTTGTGAAGAAGTGACGGATTTGCTTGAAACGGCGCTTGTAGAAAACCCGCCATTGTCCGTGAAGGAAGGGAATATCATTCAGGACGGTTTCCATAAGGAGCTGGATACATACAGGGATGCCAGCAGAAACGGGAAAACCTGGATTGCACAGCTGGAACGCGAAGAGCGGGAACGCACAGGGATCAGATCATTGAAAATCGGATATAATCGTGTTTTTGGTTATTATATTGAAGTCACACGAGCCAATTTGCATCTGCTAGAAGAAGGGCGTTATGAACGGAAGCAAACACTAACGAATGCCGAACGTTATATCACACCTGAATTAAAAGAAAAGGAAGCTTTGATTTTACAAGCAGAAGAAAAAAGCGTCAGTTTGGAATATGACCTATTCCTTAATCTTCGTGAAGAGGTCAAAAGCTATATCCCGCGCTTACAGGATTTAGCGAAAGGCGTCAGTGAACTGGATGTCCTGCAGTGCTTTGCGACGATTAGCGAAGAACGCCATTATGTGAAGCCTGTATTTTCTGATGATAGAAGAATCGTCCTGAAGGAAGGCAGGCATCCAGTGGTCGAGAAAGTCCTTCAATCACAGGAGTATGTCCCCAATGACTGCTTTATGGATGGGGAACGGGAGTTACTCTTGATCACAGGGCCCAATATGTCGGGGAAAAGTACGTATATGCGTCAGATTGCGCTAACATCGATTCTAGCGCAAATTGGATGCTTCGTGTCCGCAAGTATAGCTGAATTGCCTATTTTTGATAAGGTATTTACTAGGATTGGCGCGGCTGATGATTTGATTTCCGGTCAAAGTACATTCATGGTCGAAATGCTTGAAGCAAGAAATGCGATTATGAATGCGACAGAAAACAGTTTGATATTATTTGATGAGATCGGGCGGGGAACATCAACTTACGATGGAATGGCGCTTGCCCAGGCCATCATTGAATATATTCATGAGGAAATTGGAGCCAAGACCCTCTTTTCGACTCATTATCACGAATTGACGGTATTGGCATCAGAACTGCCTAAATTGAAAAATATCCATGTCAGTGCTATTGAGCAAAATGGAAATGTCGTTTTTCTTCATAAAATTAAAGAAGGTCCAGCGGATAAAAGTTATGGGATTCATGTTGCAAAGCTTGCTGATTTACCGAAGCAGTTAATTGATCGGGCGGCAGCCATTTTAGCGCAATTAGAGAATGAAAATGGACAAGCAAAGGCGATGGCTGAACAGCCCGCTGCTGTTGTCAAAGCACCAATTGCCGAAGCTGAAGCCCCTCCTGAAACATCCGCCAATGAGGCACAGCTTTCCTTCTTTGGGGAAGAGGCTCCTAAAGGGAAAGTGAATTCTTCACCTAAGGAAAAAAAGGTGCTGGATGACATTAAATCACTCGATATCCTTGAAATGACGCCGCTTGAGGCGATGAATATCCTTTATAAATTACAAAAGAAACTTAAATGAGAAAATAAAGCGAGGCGATAATAATGGGGAAAATCATGCAGCTTGACGAGGCTTTGTCCAATAAAATCGCAGCTGGCGAAGTTGTGGAACGCCCAGCCTCAGTCGTTAAGGAACTAGTGGAAAATTCAATAGATGCAAACAGTACCATAATAGAGATTGAATTGGTGGAGGCTGGACTTGGTTCCATCCGGATCGTGGACAATGGCGATGGGATTTTGGCCGATGACATAGAGGCAGCATTTAAACGTCATGCCACAAGTAAAATAAAAGATGAAAATGATCTCTTCCGAATTCGAACACTTGGCTTTCGCGGTGAAGCAATGCCCAGTATTGCTTCAGTTTCCCGTTTCGAATTGAAAAGCAGCACGGGGGAAGGTGTAGGGACGCGCATACTTCTTGAAGGCGGCATGGTTAAGGAACTCGAGGCTTCATCCAGCCGTAAAGGAACGGATATCCTGGTTTCCGACTTGTTTTACAATACTCCTGCAAGGTTGAAATATATGAAGACCATTCATACCGAGCTAGGAAATATTACGGATGTCGCTAATAGGCTCGCACTTTCGCACCCGGATGTTTCAATACGGTTATCACACAATGGGAAGCGTATCCTGCATACGAATGGTAACGGGGATGTCAGGCAGGTGCTAGCTGCAATCTATGGTACGAATATCGCCAAAAAGATGATTCCGATTCAGGCAAGCTCCTTGGACTTCAAATTATCCGGATATATCGTTATGCCTGAGATCACCCGGGCTTCAAGGAATTATATATCAACCATGATAAACGGCCGCTTCATTAAAAACTATGCACTCGTGAAAGCGATCTTGGATGGGTACCATACACTTCTTCCAATTGGCCGTTTTCCAATCGCTTTGTTGAATATTGAAATGGATCCGATTCTTGTCGATGTCAACGTACATCCATCCAAAATGGAGGTAAGGCTCAGCAAGGAACAGGAATTGTACAGTCTCGTATCAGAAACGATTAAATCTTCCTTTAAAAAGATATCTCTAATTCCAAGTGGATATACACCTGCACCAAAGCCGGAACAAGTGAAAAGTGAGCAAACTACGCTGGAATTGGACCATGTCGTGGAAAGCGGGAAGCGCGTACTTGAAGAAGCCAGGAAAGAAGCTTCACTCTTGAAGGATACCTTGATCCGGGAAAAGCAGGACGAAAAGAAACATATGGACCACGTTGAAGATTTCAATCACGAACCAATAAAGGAATTAATCTACAGCAACGAGCAGCAACAAATGGCAGATACCTATATACCGGTCTTACAAGATGATGAAAGCAAACCATTTTTCGAGTCGGCTGAAAAGTATACAACCTATACTGTCGAACAAGAGGAAGAAATCGAGGGGAATGAACCGGATAGTCGAATCCCTCCCATGTACCCAATTGGACAAATGCATGGAACATATATTTTCGCCCAAAACGAAAAAGGTTTGTACATCATAGACCAACATGCTGCCCAGGAACGGATCAAATACGAATATTTTAAAGAAAAAGTCGGACGGGTCGAAAACGAACTACAAGATATGCTAGTCCCCATCACCCTTGAATTTTCGACCGACCAATGTATCCGGATAAATGAATATCGGCATGAGTTGGAAAAAGTCGGAGTCTATTTAGAAGAGTTTGGCTATAACGCCTATATTGTCCGATCGCATCCACAATGGTTCCCTAAAGGAATTGAACAGGGAATCCTTGAAGAAATGATAGAACAATTGCTATCGATGAAAAAGGTCGACATCAAAAAATTGCGCGAAGAAGCAGCTATCATGATGAGCTGTAAAGCCTCCATTAAGGCAAACCGCCATCTGCGCAATGATGAAATTCAAGCACTATTGGATGAACTAAGACGGACAACCGATCCCTTCACATGCCCTCATGGAAGACCAATCATCATCTCTTACTCCATTTATGAAATGGAGAAAATGTTTAAACGGATCATGTAATTAAAAGCAATGGAGAACCTTTATGTAGCAGGGTTCTCCATTGCTTTTTTAGTTAAAATTAGTTATTTATTGTCTAATAATTACAAACGGTGGGGGGCTTATTAGTTTAATATTAAATAATACTGTTTCTATAATTCAAATATGTTTTTATATTATAGGGGCAACAGTTGCTAATCTTACTTTCAAAAGTGCAAAAAAAGGACTACTAAATTCTGTTAATACAGAATATCAGAAAAGAGTAATGGATCATTTAGAAGCGCTGTCGGATTTGCTATTTTCTGAATTTGATCCTGATTCCGATTACTACTGAAGAAAGTTAAACAAATTATTTTAAGCATCCATTCATTGGGTGCTTTTATAAATTAAAAGGAATAGCCTCCTCTTGTCGAATGATTTATATTCAAAATGAGAGGGCGATTCATGATGAACTTTGAAACGAAGTATTTAATTCGGTGGGGGAATCCAGGTTGGGTATTTATTTTATTTACCTACGTCTCTTATCTTTCATGCGGTCATAAACTTTTTTTAGGTACCAAGTTTACTGTAACTCAGTAATTA
This sequence comes from Peribacillus sp. NJ11, assembly GCF_030348405.1. NCBI lineage: Bacteria > Bacillati > Bacillota > Bacilli > Caryophanales > Bacillaceae > Peribacillus > Peribacillus sp. NJ11. Next base: position 4,846,947 of record NZ_JAUCFO010000001.1, on the reverse strand, counting down.
GGAGTTAGTCATTTGGAAAGTTTGGAACCTGAATAAGTTTCACTTGAAACAATTAGGAGGAGGAAACAAATGAGTAAGATTATCGGTGCGGAAACAACCGCGAAAGTAGAAACCCAGCCTCGAGGAAAAATGATTGCTTATTGGTCAGTCACATTACTACTCGCAGCAGCTGTTATGTTAAGTGGTATCGGGCAACTTATGCAATATGGGGGAAACATCGAGTTAGTGACGAATCTTGGTTACCCATTATACGTCTTGACCATTCTCGGGATTTGGAAAGTGCTTGGAGCCATCGCTCTGGTTGTGCCAGGTGTTCCTCGGCTTAAAGAATGGGTTCACGCTGGTATCTTCTTTTTAATGACTGGTGCGGCTTTATCTCATGCGTTTGCTAACGATTATGGTGATTATGGGTTTTCTATTATCCTACCGCTGACATATGCTGCATTAAATATCGCTTCGTGGGCGCTACGTCCGAAGAGCCGCAAACTTTAGGAAGGTGGTGAAAATAACGGCAGTCCCTTCGTACCATCAATAGATCTCTACTGTAGAAAATAATATTTTGAACACCACTGAAGCAATAGAAATCTTACAGTGCTCTAGACAAAACTTAAACAACTTAGTTAAAAGAGAAGCCATCACTCCAATTAAGGACTTGCCTAGAGACCGGTTGTTTTTTTAAGAGGATATAGTAAAGCGTAAAGATTATATGGATAAGAAGAAGGAAGCATCATCCTAACCGATGGTGCTTTTTACTTTGGAGAAAGAAGGGTGAGCTTGATGAAGGTTGGAAGAGTGAGGGGGAAATAAAAAACGACCCATTAAAGGGTCAGATAAAAGGAGCCCAAGCATAGGCTAGTGAGTTCCCGACACTTATCTTCAATAATAATAATACTGGGGATTAGGTTGGAATTGATAGTTGGGTGCAGGGGCAGTATACAACTGGTTATCATAGTGATTAATATATTGCGGATATTGCTGAATGTCTTCTTCGGGCGCTCGGTGGCAGTTTGCTGGCGGACCGATGAATGTTGATGGTTGGACCGGTGCAATTGCTTTTTTCCATTGGTTTTCATCCATGCAATACGTATGTGCCATAATATTTGCAGGTGTCAATTTCAAGATATCCGAACCGAGGATCACCTCAGGTGTTGGTGCATTAAAAATGGCCAGCAGATGAGTGTTATCAGTATTAGCCACTTCATAATGCCACCAACCTTGTGGAACATTGGCTACTTGACCGGGTTTAATGGGATAATTTTGTATTTGCTTAGTAAAAGGATTAAGTAATGAAACGGTTGCAGCTCCAGTAATGCAATACACTAGCTCTGCAGCATTTTGGTGATAATGCGGTTCTACGACATTGTTCTTACTAAGGTAAATATCTAATAGTGAAACATTTTCGAGTGTGTTCAATTGTTTGATACCTAAAACATTTATATAGTTTTGATTGTCTTTTTTCATTAAATTGCTTTGATTAACATCGAAAAAATATTGTGTGGATGGTGAGGTATAGTCCATATAGGAGACCATGAATGTATCATTCCTTTTCTAATGAGTTCATTTTGCAGGATATGTTAGATTTCAATGTAATGTGCAAAAACCCAGGGTTATTTGCCTATGGTCCTAATGATCGTATATGATCCCTGCCTATCTTTTAGGAAAGGACACAGATTAAATTATTATATAATAGCCTGTTGAATTGAATGCAAATGAATCAATTGACTATAAAACACAATTAGATGAAGAAGGTTTAGGAGTCCCTTGTGATCCCGCCATAGTATGAAAGAGATGCATTGATTTGGTGTAATATTAGATAAATATTATTTTTATATACTATAAAACCGAAACTGCTAAACTGAATTTTTGATATAATCAAACTTTTAACGAGCAGTATTTTTCCATTGCGTGTCTTTAAATTACAGTGATATAATGTTCTCTGTGATTTTAAAGTTAAACATAGGAAGTGGCTAAAATTGTCGAACAATTCAAAAGAGAGTAAATTCGTTCCGTACGTCTCTGCATCTAAATCTCTACCGGAATTAACTGCAACTGCAATTATTCTAGGGATCATTCTTGCAATCGTATTTGGGGCGGCAAATGCATACTTAGGCCTACTTATTGGGTTGACTGTCTCTGCTTCAATACCCGCAGCGGTAATTTCAATGGCTATCTTAAGAGGGGTTTTTCGCAGGGATTCAATATTAGAAAACAATATTGTGCAAACGATGACCACGGCAGGTGAGGCTATTGGTGCCGGTGCTGTATTTACCATTCCAGCATTATTCATGTGGGACATGGACGTGAGTCAAGCATTCATCATTTTCGTTGTATTAACTGGAGGATTTTTAGGGGTCTTCATGATGGTTCCCCTTCGCCAGCTTTTGATTGTAAGGGAACATGAAACATTACCTTATCCTGAAGGTACGGCATGTGCCGAGGTCCTGAAGTCAGGAGAAAAGGGTGGTACAAGCGCGAAATTAATCGGAGCCGGTTTGGTTATCGGCGGTGTGGTTAAAGGACTTGGTGATGGGTTTAAGCTCTTCAAGACAGAGGTTGAAACAGGAATCACGAATTTTAAAAATGCAGTGGTTGGTCTTGATGCCTTTCCTTCCCTTTTGGGTGTAGGTTATATTATTGGACCGCGTGTTGCAGGACAAATGCTAGGTGGGGGGTTATTAGCCTGGGTCGTTCTAATACCGGCCATCAGCTTTTTTGGCGGCAGCAATGGAACAGCCATTTTCCCTTCTGATGTACCGATTGGTGAATTGGATGCATGGGGAATTTGGGATAATTATATACGTTATATAGGTGCTGGTGCCGTTGCGACTGGCGGATTGATCACATTGATCAAAACATTACCTATACTTTTCAGTTCAGTTATTGATACTCTTAAAGGAGTAAAAGCCAATAAAGGGCAACTTAAATCAGGTTCAATTCGTACTGAAAAAGACATACCGGCTAAATATGTTTGGCTGGGAACGATCATTGTTATTTTAATCATTGCTTTCACACCAATAACTGATGTTGGTATCATTGGTGCGATTGCAATTGCGATTTTTGGATTTTTATTCGTGACGGTGGCTTCAAGGGTTGTTGGAATCGTCGGAAGTTCTTCTTCCCCGGTTTCTGGAATGACGATAGCCACACTATTGATTGTAGCGATTGTCTATAAAGCTACTGGTTTTACTGGGACGACAGGAATGGTAGCCGCTTTAACCGTTGCTGCGATCATTTGTACAGCACTTGCGGTTTCAGGTGATGTTTCTCAAGATTTAAAAACAGGGTATATCGTGGGCGGAACACCATGGAAACAACAAGTTGCCATGATGATCGGTGTCGTTGCGTCTGCTTCTGTCATTGGTTTTATCCTGGTTCTAATGGATAACGCTTATACGATGGGATCTGCAGAACTACCTGCACCTAAAGCGGCACTAATGAAAATACTTGCTGAAGGTGTTCTTGGGGGAGATTTACCTTGGACCCTTATCTTTATCGGTGCGGCTATTGCCATAACATTAGAGTTTTTCGGTCTGAATTCACTTGTTGTTGCAGTCGGCATATACTTGCCGGTTCATACTAGTGCGCCAATCATGATCGGTGGGTTTATCCGTTTCTTCGTTGAATTCTTCTCGAAAACAAAAGAAGCGCTTAAAGCACGTGTTGATAGAGGTGTATTATTTGCATCTGGTTTAATAGCAGGTGAATCATTGATTGGTGTACTTATTGCCATATTGATTGCAGCAGGTGTCCAAGTCCCGGCTGCGGCTAAATTAGCCAGCAATTTGATACCTTTCTTACTATTCCTTGCTCTAGCTGGATTGCTTTGGTTCGTATCTAGCAAAGGGAAAAAAGAAGATGCTTCGTAAACGCCAATCAAAAAAGAGGAACCTGTTAACTATGGTTCCTCTTTTGGAAAGACGCGTCACTATGGAACAAGAATCCCCGGAAGCAACTTTTTTAGTCATTCAACGGACCAATTTCTTGGAACGAATTACGATTCGTTTCTTTAAACAACCATCAGTCCGGAAAATCAAGCTTGATAAGTTTGGGGCATTTGCCATTAAACAAATGGAGTTCCAAAGCAATGTCAATCAGATTTCTGAAGCGATGAGTGAACACTTTGGTGAGGAAGCGGAACCAGCCTTACCGCGATTGATGAAATTTCTGGAAATCCTGGAGGTTCATGACTGGATTATATGGGATGAAGAAGAATAATGAAAAAAAGCTGAAGCTCTTTTTGATGCTTCAGCTTTTTTTATTTTAATGAATATGTAACTAAAGCAAAATCCAATTAATTGTCTGGACATTCATATAACAAGACTTTACCCTGGATAAGATCACCTTTATTGAAAAAAACATGAAGCAGGTGCATATAACAATGGAAGAAACGAATTATGATGAAATACTGAACATCAAAACGGAAGGTGAACAAAAAAATTTCAATGATTCTTTGCATTATCACCGATACGAGCCTACGCCATATCCCGCATTAGAACATTTATTCAAAAAATATCCACTGAAACGAAATGATCGCATTGTGGATTTTGGATGCGGTAAAGGACGGTTGAATTTTTTTATCCATCACTTATATCAATCATCTGTGGTTGGCGTGGAGATGAATGAAAATTTCTATAAAGAAGCGATCGAGAATCTGAATGGCTACATGAAGAAAAGTAAAAAAAACTATGGCAATATAGAATTCCAATGTTGTTTGGCTGAAGAATATGATATTGATACGAAAGACAATCGTTTTTATTTCTTTAATCCGTTCTCTGTACAGATTTTCATGAAAATCATCAATAACATATTGCTTTCCTTTGAAAAAGAACCGCGCCAAATCGAGCTGATTTTATTTTATCCTTCACAGGATTATATTTTTTTCCTCGAAAATCAAACCGCCTTCGAGATGAAAGACGAAGTGATGTTACCTGGCTTGACTGAATCTAATCCTTTTGAGAAATTCGTCATATACCAATTGATAAATTGAATGGATATTAGTTTCTTAATGATAATCAAGTAAATATAAAAAACACCCAAGCAATGTTTCATGGATGCTTGGGTGAAATGAATGAAAAAGCATAAGGGATGTTTAATGTACAGCATATTGTAAAATCTTTTGAGGCTGTGGCTCATATTGTTTTTCTATATAAATTTGATGCCAAATCATAAAGGTTAAAATGGTCCAGAGCTTCCGGCTGTTGTCCGTTTTATTATTTACATGGTTTTCAAGTAATTTCATAATTTGCGGTTTGTTAAAAAGGTGGTCAGTTGGGCTCTCCTGGATTAACCTTACTGCCCAATCGTATAATTCATCCTTTAACCAATGGCGTATAGGAACTGGAAAGCCTAGCTTCTTTCTGCTCCATACATGTTCCGGCACTATCCCACGGGCAGCTTTTCGGAGCATGTATTTGGTCGTTCCATTTCTTACCTTTTGATCCACGCTAAGTTTTGAAGCCGTATCGAAAACGCATTTATCCAAAAATGGAACTCTTACCTCTAAAGAATTCGCCATGGACATTTTATCTGCTTTCAATAAAATATCACCTTTTAGCCAAGTTTGAATATCAATGTTTTGCATTTGGGTAATAGGATCATATTCTAATGCACTTTGATAGATGGGATTTGTCACTTTTTCATTTTCTAATCCGTTGCGATAATTCACTAATAAAAGTTTTTTCTCTTTCTCGCCGAATATGTTTGCGTTTCCAATATATCGTTCGTCCAAAGGTGTAACTCCGCGCTCTATAAAACTCTTTCCTTTAACCCCTTCTGGCAAAACAGAGGAAAGTGCCTTCAACACGTTGTTCAACGGAGCTGGTATATAGGAAAACATGCGCAGGGAATGGGGCTCCCGGTATATATTATATCCGCCGAATAACTCGTCTGCACCCTCCCCGGACAAGGCGACCTTGACATGCTTTTTAGCTTCCCGTGCGACAAAATATAGCGGAACGGCAGCTGGGTCAGCTAAAGGGTCATCCATATGCCAGATAATCTTTGGAAGTTCTGCCAAGAATTCTTCAGGACTTATGATATAACTTATATTTTCTACATTTAGAGCGGCTGCCGTTTCCTGTGCAACGTTTATTTCACTATATCCATCTCTTTCGAATCCTACAGAGAAAGTTTTGATCTTAGGGTTAATCTGTTTTGCGATGGAGCAGATAAATGATGAATCAATCCCTCCTGATAGAAAAGATCCAACCGGTACATCACTTCTCATATGTACGTTCACGGAGTCCATTAAAGTTTCTTGTATTTCTTTTATGACCTTTGAATCTTCTATATTGGAAGGGCGAAAAATAGGTTTCCAGAACTTTTTTATCTCCATTTTCTTTCCGGGCTCTTTAGTGAAATAATGTCCAGGAGATAACTTGTTAATGTTTTTGGAAAGGGTGGATGGTTCGGGAACATATTGAAAACTGAGAAAATGCTGTAATGAATTCACGTCCAACTCTTCATTCATTGCTGTCAAGATACTCTTTTTTTCTGATGCGAAATATGTGACATCATCTTGTTCACAGTAGAAAAAAGGCTTGATTCCAAAATGGTCCCTTGCACCAAAAAGTTTTTGCTCGAGTTTATCCCAAATGATAAAAGCGAACATGCCGCGCAGTTTCTGGAGGGTTTGCTCTTTTTGGCTACTATAGAGAGCCAATATTACCTCCGTATCAGAATCCGTAGTAAACTCGTATCCTTCATCAGTGAGTTCTTTCCTTAGTTCAATATAATTATAGATTTCGCCATTAAAAATGATCCAATATCTTTCATTTTCATATGAAAGAGGTTGGTTACCATTATCTATATCGATTATGCTTAATCTCCTAAATCCAAAATTCACAAATTCATCAAAAAAATAACCTTCATCATCCGGGCCCCTATGGGTGATGATCGTGTTCATTTTCTTGATCGTGTCTTTCATATTTGAATTTATGGCTTTCGGATATTTTTGAATACATCCAACAAAACCGCACATAAAATCCACCCGCCTAATTATTTAATGGTAAGAGATTCCCCAGTAACTTTTATCAAGAAATATAGGTATAAAGTTTGGATATCAACATAAGTAGTAGAATATCTCTAGTCTACTAGGTTAGATTATAATACCATATTTGTCAATTTTACTCATTTGATGAATTAATTTGTAAGTATGTTTTTATTGTGGTCACAATGAATCCAATCAGTAAAAAAAAGAGGCAATCGATATGATTGCCTCTAAACGCATATTAAAAAACACTTAACATTAACCTGAGCATAAGGGACAATCCAACTGCAATAGATCGAAAATGCCGAAAAAAATGGGCTGCCTTATCCGACTCCTTGTATTTATTAATCAATAGTTCCGTTCGATGACAAAGTGTGCACGATCGCCTCTAAAGAGAGTTTTAGAGAATTCAATGACCGATCCATCATTCTCATATGTGTAAGTTTCTAATGAAAAACAAGGTGAACCGTTGGGTACATCCAATTTGTCAGAAATGGAATCGTCGGCTAGTGAAAACTCCAAGTGTTCGACCGTTTTTTTTACTTTTAAATTGAATTGTGTTTCAAGTACTTTAAAGAGTGAGTGTTCACAGGCTTCGATATTTAGCCCGGGAGTTTTATACCATGGGAGATAGGCAATTTCATATTGAAGGGGGATGTCGTTTACGTAACGTATCCGTTCCAGTTTGTTTACTGGGTCTCCAATATTTTGTTTAAAAAGCTTGGCAAGGGTAGCGTTTGCTTCAATCACCTTTAAGCTAATGACCTTTGTGGAAGGATTTTTTCCTTGCATCGTGACTTGCTCAGAGAACTTTTCAACCGTGCTTGAAAGGAATTGCTTCACTTTATTTTCCGAAACGAAAGTCCCTTTGCCTTGAACACGGTAGATATAGCCTTCGACGGTCAATTGCTGTAAGGCCGTGCGAACTGTTGTCCTGCTTACTCCGTATATTTTACAAAACTCAGCCTCAGTCGGTAATTTTGTATTTGTTTGATATTCGCCATTTTTTATGAGATCGATGATCGATTCCTTAACTATGGAATGCAATGCCGCTTCTTTATTCATGGTTTCCACAGATGATTCCTCCTATACTCATTCCAATATATACATATAGATTATCTCGGATAAGTTCAATAATCAACTTTAAATCACAAATTTGTAGTAACAAATTAAAATTTGTGTTGATATTTTTTTGATTTGTAACTACAATGTATGTATGGAGGTAATAATACCCATATTATAAATGTTTCAAGGGAAGTGATAAAGCAAAGGAACATCGTTCATTACAAAATTACGGTTTAATTTTTCTTGAAAATACTGAATAATCAATTATTAAAAAGGGGGGTACTTTAGATGAATATCTTATTATGTTGTTCGGCAGGGATGTCTACTAGTTTATTAGTTACCAAGATGGAGGAAAGCGCTAAAAAACAAGGGGTAGAGTGCAATATATGGGCTGTTGGTTCTACAGAGGTGAACAATGAAATGGATAAGGCTGATGTAATTTTATTAGGTCCGCAGGTTCGATATCTTCTTTCCAAGTTACAGGAAGCGGGAAAAGAAAAGGGAATTCCGGTCGCAACCATCCATCCAATGTTCTATGGACTATGTAATGGTGAAGAAGTACTTAAACAAGCCACTACTTTAATAAAAGGAGAATAAGGATATGATGACTTTTATTGATAAGTATATTATGCCCGGCGCTGTAAAATTAGGAAATAACCGGCATCTGCTCGCGATTCGTGACGCATTGATTGGAATGATAGCGATTACAATGATCGGGTCATTCGCCGTCCTGTTCAATAATCTTGGGCAAGTCATCAAGCCTTACGGAAGAATGATGGAGGCCATTTTCGGTCCTGCATGGAATACGCTAGGCGGTGATATTTGGTTTGGAACTTTTGCATTCATGACGGTATTCGCTGTATTCGGCATTTCTTATAAACTAGCAAGGTCATACGGTGACGATGGTTTTGAAGCGATGCTGGTTTCCGCGGCCTGTTTCTTCCTATTATTGCCTCAAATCGGAAATGTCACTTTAACCATCGATGATAAGGATGTTACAGGAGGGGCATGGGGTTTCGTAAGCGTGAACTATTTTAATGCCACGGCCCTATTTACAGGAATAGTCGTAGCCTTAATAGCAACCGAAATATTTGTGAGACTTTCCCGAGTTAAATATTTAGTCATTAAATTGCCTGATGGAGTACCTCCAGCGGTAGCCCGTTCATTTGCAAAGTTAGTTCCGGGTATGGCAACAATCTTTGTCGCTGGTGTGTTCGGACTGCTATTCCGTAAAGCTACGGATGGTCAGGTACTGAATGACTGGCTTAGTAAAGTGATTGTATCCCCCTTACAAAGTGCTGTAGATTCATTGCCATTCGCTATTTTACTAGTCTTTCTTGTTCATTTATTATGGATGATCGGTTTGCACGGTCCAAATATCCTTGGAGGGATAACGACACCGCTTTTTGAAAGTTCTGGAGTGAAAAATATTGATTTATATGCACAAGGTGTCAAAGACATGGACCAATACGGGGTATTGGCAGGTTCTTTCCTGGATGCATTTGTTTATTTAGGCGGATCTGGTGCAACATTGGGCCTCATCATCGCAATGATCATTGCCGGTCGGAAACGTTATAAACAGATGATTGCACTCGGTGGGGCTCCAGGGGTGTTCCAGATTAATGAACCTATTTTATTCGGTTTGCCTATCGTGCTGAATCCAATGTGGTTCATCCCATTTGTTCTCGGTCCGGTAATTACAACGGTGATCTCTTATATAGCGGTAAGCAGCGGAATGGTTTTCCCGATCGTCGCTAAGATCCCGTGGGTTACCCCACCGATTGTGGGTGGATTCCTGGCCACAGGCGGACATGTATCTGGAGCGGTCTTGGCTGCTATCAATCTAGTCATTTCAACAGCTATTTATTTACCATTCGTTTATGCTCAAGTGAAGATAGACACCAAAAATGAAACAAAGCTTACAAAAGATTCAGAAACGCTAAGCGTTTAAGAAAGTAGTGATGAAAAATGGAAAAAGAAGAATTATACCAGCTATCCTTTCAATTGATTTTATATAGTGGGAATGCGAGAAGCTTTGCAATGGAAGCGTTGCAGGAAGCAAAGAAAAAGAATTTTGATTCTGCCCGTTTGAAAATCGCCGAGGCCGAAACGGAATTACTGCAGGCCCATAAATACCAAACTCAATTAATCCATGCCGAGGCGGGCGGGGACCATTTTGATCTTCCCATCATCCTAGTGCATGCACAGGATCATTTAATGACGGCGATGACAGTAAAGGATCTTGCAATGGAAATGATCGATCTACGCGAAGAATTCTTACATGCAAATGTTGTGAAGGAGAGGACTGCCGAATGAGCAAGGGGCTGAAGATTGTCACGATTGGCGGAGGATCGAGCTATACGCCAGAACTGATCGAAGGTTTCATTAAATATCATGAAGAACTTCCCGTGAGTGAAATTTGGCTCGTGGACATCGAAGCGGGGAAGGAAAAGCTTGAAATTGTCGGGGATTTGGCAAGAAGGATGATTGAAAAGGCCGGTGTGAATATTGATGTCCATCTCACTCTAGACAGAAAGAAAGCGCTTAGAGGGGCGGATTATGTAACAACCCAACTGCGGGTTGGTCAGCTCGCAGCAAGGGCTCTTGATGAAAAGATTCCATTGAAACACGGAGTGATTGGACAGGAGACGAATGGACCAGGCGGGCTTTTCAAGGCTTTTAGAACGATTCCCGTCATTCTGGATATTGCTCGTGAAATGGAGGAGTTATGTCCGGATGCATGGCTGATTAACTTCACGAACCCTGCAGGAATGGTAACGGAAGCAGTTCTGCGTCACAGTAATATTTCCAAGATCATCGGCCTTTGCAATGTTCCGATTGGCATGGAACGAGGTGTTGCGGATTTGATGGATGTCGAGCCATCAAGAGTCCGGATCGACTTTGCTGGTTTGAACCATATGGTTTACGGCTTGGATGTATTCGTTGATGGGGAGAGTGTCAAAGATCAAATCATCAATCTGATTACAGATCCAGCTAAAGCCGTCACGATGAAGAATATCCATGCAATGGGCTGGGAGCCGGAATTCCTTAGAGCGTTGGACCTGTTTCCGTGTCCATACCACAACTACTATTATAAAACGGGTGATGTACTGGCCCAAGAATTGAAGGATGCTGAAAAAGGGGAAACACGTGCTGAGGTCGTTCAAAGACTTGAAGCAGGATTATTCGAGCTTTACAAAGACGAGGATCTGGCTATCAAGCCGCCGCAGCTTGAAGAGCGCGGAGGTGCGTACTACAGTGATGCGGCTGTACGGTTGATTTGCTCGATGCATACGGATAAGCGTGATATTCAAGCGGTAAATACCGTCAACCATGGTGCGATTGAAGGCATCCCGTATGGATCGGCTATTGAAACCAGTTGCGTGATAACTAAGGATGGTCCCAAGCCAATCAATGTAGGCGAGCTTCCAGTCGCCGTTCGCGGTTTAATTCAGCAAATCAAATCCTTTGAAAGGGTAGCCATCGAAGCTGCGGTATCAGGTGACTATGATACTGCATTGCTAGCCATGACGATTAATCCACTCGTTCCAAGTGATCGGGTAGCGAAACTTATCTTAGACGAAATGCTTGAGGCACATAAAGATTATCTGCCTCAGTTTTTTGATAAAAAGGAGTTGCAGGATAATTTATCATGATTGAGGTCCTTGTAAATGCAGATGATTTCGGGTTAACTAAAGCGGTGAATTATGGGATTTTGGATAGCCACAAATATGGAATTGTCAATTCGGCAACGATCATGATGAATGCGAAAGCAACGGAGCATGCGATTGAAATCGCAAAGAAGACACCGTCGTTGAAAGTAGGTATACACTTAGTGCTGACATGGGGAAAACCTTTGTTGAGCGACGTGCCGAGCTTAGTTGACGAATCTGGTTTCTTTAAGAAGCAAGGTTTGGTATATGGTGACCCTGCCGGTATTTCCTTGAGCGAATTGGAGAGGGAGTGGTCAGCACAGATCGAAAGATTCTTGGAATTCAGTCTGTTACCGACTCATTTCGACAGCCATCATCATGTACACGGGATAACAGAGTTTCTGCCAGTTATTCAAAAGCTATCCGATAAATACGGATTGCCAGTGCGTAATGCCGGAAAGCACCTTGCTGGGGTTCAAACCGTTACAGATGTGTTCCTGGATGACTTTTATGGAGAAATGGTGGTTGAAGACTACTTTCAAAACCTGAAGGGAAGGGTAATGGATGGGGAAAGCGTAGAGATAATGACTCATCCTGCTTATATGGATGAAGAATTGATGAAAGTTTCCTCTTATAATGATAAACGCATAAAAGAACTCCGGATTTTGACAAATGCAAAATTACCAGAGGGATTTTTCCTTAGATTCAGCATCAACCAAGTTAAGATTTGATTTTAAATTGTAGCCCTTTAATTACAAAGAGGACCATTCATCAAATGATGAATGGTCCTTTATAATTCATGATTGCTTTATCTAAAATTAATAAGCCAAACTGAATAGGGCTTTGATGTGTGATAGATAGCGAACATTACTTGCTTCTTTCATCAATGTAGCCGGCAGACCTTTAAGGGAAGTGTTATTGGCCCCAACGGTTGCCACCGCATCCTTACGGCCAAGGCTCGCAAGTGTACCTGAGTTTACTGGTGAAAATTCTTCAAGTTTCTTGCCTTCAAAGGCTGCATATAGGTTGTATCCAACAAGCTCACCCATTTGCCAAGCATTTTGTGCAGTAGGAGCGTATGGACGGCCGCCTTCTGGAGGGAATGCAACGGCACTGTCCCCGACGACGAAAACGTCATTATGGGATTTGGATTGCAAATACTCATTAACGGTTGCTTTGCCGCGATCCACTTCAAGGCCTGATTCGCCTACGATAGGAAGAGCTGCGACTCCGCCTGTCCAAACAAGCGTATTGGCAGTTATCGTTTGTCCATCTTTCAATTCGATTTGGTTTCCTTTAACACCCGTAACAGGCAGACCTGTCAAGAATTCAACGCCGCGTGCTTCCAAGCTTGTCATGGCACGTTCGATTAAGTGATCAGGCAGGACCGGAAGGATTTTTGGACCAGCTTCCACAAGCTTGATTTTCAAGTCCTTGAAGTCCACTCCGAACTTTTTGGCGATTTTAGGGAAATGATCCACGATTTCACCGATTAGCTCGACGCCCGTCAAGCCGCCGCCGCCGATTACGATTGTTGCGTCGGCTTCATTATTCGTTTGTGCATATTCGCGGATGCGATCTTCGATATGTTTGTAAATCTTGTTTGCATCATTTACGGATTTCAAGACCATGCTGTTTTCCTCAAGTCCCGGAATGCCGAAGAATCCTGTTTGGCTTCCCAAAGCAACAACCAGGGCATCATAAGATAAAGTGGAGCCATTGGAAAGCTTCACTTCTTTTTTATCGACTGAGAAAGACTCCACTTTGGAAATGGCAAGGTCGATATCTTTTCCTTTGAAAAGTTTTTCCAAAGGAATGGAAACAGCTTGTTCAGAAATGGATCCGCCTGCAAGACGGTGCAATTCGGTGATGATTTGGTGCGTTGGAAATTGGTTCACCACTGTAACCTGCACTTCATCCTTCTTGTAATATTCACGTACGGATAAGGCAGATAGTAATCCAGCATAACCTGCACCTAAGATGACGATTTGTTTTGACATAGTTAATCCCCCGTTCTTACTGAAAGTTTATCAAATTATTTTTGGTTTTTACGTTCTGAAGAGACTTCAAGAAAAGCTTGGGCGAAACGGAAAAGTTTTTGTGCTTGCGGATCTTTCATCATTCTTAACAGACCAAAAAGACCAATCACATCATTATTCACTTCAGCACGATCCTTAGCTTCGATGGCATTAGCCGCAAGCCCTTTCACTGAACCGACTACAGGTCCTGCGATCTCCGAAATGGCGCTGACCGTATCATTTTTCAAAACATCATCAGTCGCTACTGATTGAGCGAATTCATAAGACTTTGTTAAAATATTCACTAACTCAGTCAGCTTTGGTAACTGCTCAACTAAAGTGTTCAAGGATTCCTGAACCTCAGGCTTTAAAAGCTGATCTAGGATATCCAATTGTTCTTGGTTTGCAGAAATATTAAATGTTTCATGTTCAGGTTTTGAGACTACATCTACCATATCTAATTCCCCTTTTAAACTTAATTATTTTGTTTTATGTGTTTTCCGCCGATACTACTAATCATACGACTCTAATCCCTTAATTTCAAATATATTTTTTGTGATAGGAATATAATTTTATAGTTATTATTAAGAGCTAGTAGGTGGATTTTGCGATTTATCTTAATATTCCAAAAAAATATTAAGATTATTCTGGTTTTAATACCTTAAATATCGCCGTTTATTAGGGACATTTAACTTTTTTTATATAAGATAACGATTGTGATTCACTTTACTATAAGGGGTGGCTTGTACTATAGCTTGTCCAAGTAATTAATGACGGCTACATGCAGCTATTACACCGTGATCAATCCTAAATAGACATCTTTAGTTTCACATGTATGTTTGTTGTACTATAATGTCCATAATCTTTTAAGTTGCCATGCAAGTATGAAACCCAAGAATATTTTATCTGATTTAGGGTAAATAATATTATCGAATTGGAGATGATGCCCTTGGTAGAACGCAGGATATTAAAGATCCGTGGAGAAGTTATTGAAATATCCTCCAGGTATTGTGAGAAATACAGAAAATGGAATTGCACTGCTAAACTTCCTGATAGTTCCATAATAGCTTATTGCCGTGATAAGAATAAGCTTCGTGCTGAGACAGTTTCTATGAGCAGGTTATTAATTACTTATGATGACTATAAAATTGTATGAGATGTAATGGGATTAATAAATAGATAGGGAAAAGGCGCACAACCTCGAAGATGATGGTTGGGCGCCTTTTTTATTGAATAATATTTAATGCTAAGTTTCATTTATCTGCGAAATCGGGAATATATCTTCGAAAATGGAGATATATCATCGAAAACTCCTAATTAATCTACGAATTATACGATTTATCGATTTTTCGACAAAAACTCTTTTTTAAAAAAGCTATTTTATTAATGAAAAGCAACGAAATTGTCAAAAAAAATATCAGAAAATACTGAAAAGGATAGTAAAATTATGTTAATATATTCAAAAAAGTGTTATTTTCTAACTAATAATGAATAATTTATTGTTAAGGACATTCAATAAGAAAAAGGAAAGTTTAGATTACCAGAGTGCAATGCCATTTGACTGTGTAGGACCCGGCCCATTTTATAAGCAGGTGAAATGGCCTTAAAGAATAAGATTATCAATTGTTTTTGCGACAATAAACTGAATAGGAGTTGGTAGAATGGTTAGAATTAAGGGATATGGAAAAGCGACACAAGAAGCAGTGAATAATTTTCAGAAATTTGTGGGATTTGAAATCCCTGCGGATTATAAACAATTTCTTCTTACCCATAATGGCGGCACAACTGCAGTGCAAAACAGTAAGTTTTATGTAGATGCATTAGACACACTCGTTTGCTTAAATGTACTTTATGGGTTAGAGCTTCAGGATAAAGAACTGGATTTACAGAAATGGCATGAAGAAAACAGAGAAGACTTACATAAGAATTGCATTATCATAGGCAATGATACGTGTGCAGGTAAAATCTTGCTGATAGATAACGAAGAGGAAAAGGGAGTTTACTTCTGGGATCAGGGGTGGTATTCCGATCCATCAAGCCAGGATGAAAATATTTATAAAGTTGCAGAGAGTTTTAAGTCCTTCATTGAGGGATTGAAAATCCCGGAGGAAATCTAATTTTATTTGAATCCCCTTGATTGGCTCAGACCATTCAAGGTTTTTTATTGTAAATTCAATAACAAGATTGATGATATGCAAGAGTGATAGTAAGGATTGTTATGTTAAAGAGGTGAAGAAAATGTATAAAATCTTATTGATTGAAGACGATGTCAAAATAGCTGGAATCTTGGTCAATTATATAAAAAGATATGGATATGAGGTTTTTGAAGTTAAGCAATTGGACAAAGTATTTGCGGAGTTCCAGGAGATAAGGCCAGATTTGGTTTTATTGGATATCAATCTGCCATATTATGATGGTTTCCATTGGTGCCGACTAATAAGGACGGTTTCAAAGGTTCCCATCATATTTATCTCTGCAAGGACAGATGAAATGAACCAAGTCATGGCCATTGAATATGGGGGAGATGATTATTTAACAAAACCGTTTCATTTGGAAGTGGTACTAGTGAAAATAAAGAGCGCCCTACGCAGGGTTTATGGTGAATATGCTGAAATATCTTCATTCCAACAACAAGTAAAGGAAATGGATGGATTAACGCTTTATACGGAAAAAGCATGATTGAATATCAACACAATCAGGTAACGTTAACTCAAAATGAGTTGAAATTATTGAGTTGTTTACTACGACAGTATGACACCATAGTCTCGCGTGATGATTTACTTGAAGCACTTTGGAATGATGATTCATTTGTTGATGACAATACATTGACTGTCAATGTCACTAGAGTGAGGAGAAAACTTGAGGATATTGGCGCCACGCATGCCATAACAACCAGTAGGGGAAAAGGATATCGACTAAAAATAGCGCAAGGTGAAGAAAAGTGAAGCTAAAATCCTACATTAAAGACCGTCTTTATTTTATATTTTATACTGTCCTATTGGGAAGCCTTCTTATTATTGCTTATGCATTAGCCGTTTTGGAAGCGGGAAATCAGATATCGATCTCCAATATCATCTATTTATTTATTCTCGCGTTGTTTATGATGTTACTATTTTTAGCGATAGATTACATAAGGCATTACCGTTTTCTTAATCAGTTAGTAAGGATGAAGCAAGAACCCAGCTTGACGTTTGAATATATGGATTCAAGATCCTTTACAAAGTAAATATGACAGGTGTGCCCATTACTCACATGCTTCCCCATATGAGAACGGGAGAACCCAGTGAAAATAGGTCATTATTAATCTCGGAAAGTGATTATAACAAAGCGGCAACTTTGCGAAAATTAGATTCCGCAAAGTTATCTGGAAAAGAAGCGTTGGAGGGGGACTGGATTATCAATTCGTCCAAAATGGCGAGCAAAAGGAGCTTCACTATGGTAAACAAATCATACGGGTTACAATGGCGGGTCAGCGCAATCATTCCATAATCGCTCCCATCAAATCAGCAACCACACTGATGGTGGTCGATGATCAGCTGTATAATGAAATAACTGCTGATATGCCTTTAAAAGAGATGGTAAGAGTACGCGGGTACGAAGTGAAAGATTGGGAAGAATCGATGGAAACCTCTGGGAAAATCGAAAAAATGTCTAACAATCCTGACCATCAATTGCAAACAAGAGCACCTATTTATCATAAAATGAAACAAGGAAGCATATTGATCTTATTTATCGGTTTGTTTGTCAGTTTATTATTCTTTATCGTCCAAGGAAGCATGATGTACCTGCGGGTTTTTACGAATTTAGAAGATAAGAAGATCCAAATTCATGCCCTTCATCGATTGGGTCTAACAAAAAAAGAAATACGGCAAATTTTAAGTGCGGAAATACGCATCCTCTTTTTCGCTCCTTTTGTGATAGGGATGATGCATGCCATAGTTGCCTACGTGGCATTAAGCAATTTATTGGGCTCCAATTTGTTTAGTTATTCGGCCATGGTCATCGCTACATATTTTCTTCTTCAACTGCTATATTATCAAGTAACTAAAAAAATGTATGAGCGGGCAGTCACCAATGCGATTAAATAAAGCTATCATAATGGAATCAGGGGATAATCCTCTGATTCCATTTTTCATTAAAAGGAAAACTTCTCTTTTGAATTGGCGTTTCCCATAATGATAAATCGGTTAATATGTACTATTGAAAGAGGGTTCTTGCACCTGAATATGAAAAATGTAAATTTTGGTTTGATTTTACGGATGGAACCTCTAGATTCTTGTAATATTTTCATATAAAGGGTAAAATTATTTATTTCATGAGGAAATATCGAGTTCGACGACTTTTGATTTTCCATTTTCTTATATGAAATTATATTAATATAATAAACTATATAGGTAAAAAAATGTTTTATTAGAAATATTTAGTATTGGATTTAATGTAGATTAAAATTTAAAAAGTTATCAGGATCAAAAAAGTGGCGAAACTATCAAAAAAGAAGTGGGTAATCTGTTAATTACTTGATAAATTATAGTATTATATACCTGCAGTTATGGAGAATATTAGATTTTTCTCTATTTCTTTGTCCCTTTATATAGTAAACTCAAAATAGGTTCGTTAACTTTTAGCTGCTAGAGATGAGGTAAGTTTAATCCTATGAAAAATAAAAAGTTAAGGGCATTTCTTTATTTGAGTATTCTTTTATTAATTGTTTTCATTCTTCTAAATATGTTTTCTACATATTTAAGCATTAAAAATTCTGTGCAAAAATCCGTTGCTAATCAAAACTTGGTAGCTGCTAGATCTATTGCCGACTCAATGGATGTAGAGGCCTATCAGCGATTTCTCGATAACCAAGTAAAGAGCCGGGAATATAGGGATATAAAAGCTTACTTAGAGGATGCCCGTGAAAAAATAGGAGCATTATATGTTTATACAATCATGGTTGATAACCCGAAAGTATCCAAAGCCATGATTACTGGATTTTCTAAAGATCATAAAGGCGATTTTCCTATCGGTGGCGTATGTACTGTTCCTTCGGAGCAGGTCAAACAGGCGTATGAAGGCCAAAGCTTTATTACCGGGATTCTGGAAGACCCCGAATATGGGGAGTATTTGACTGTGGGTGTGCCAATGAAAAATCAAGATGGCACCATTATTGGTTTTTTGGGCATTGATGTGAGCGCAGAAGATATTAATGCCATTAACGGAAAGGTATTGAAAAGCAGCATTGCCATCCTTGTATATAATGGGGGATTTGTTATCATGTTGCTGGTTACCTTTTTTGTCCTTCAAAAATGGTATCAAAAAGAACTGACACGTGAAGTCGGGGATACGGAAGATACGTACCATTCGGAATTTCAATCGCTCATTGCTTCAGTCCGCTCATTAAGGCATGATTTTTCCAATCATATTCAGGTGATACATGGACTGCTTAAATTAGAGGAGAACTCAAAAGCGCTCGATTATTTAACTGGCCTTTCAAAAGAAGTGCACTCGATTGAATCGATGAAATTGGATGTGATACATCCGGGCTTATCAGTCCTGTTAGAGACGAAAAGGCTCTCGGCCCAGAATTATAACATCGATATCGAGATTGATGTTTCACCAAAATCCTTCAATCGGGTCAAAACAATCGACTTGATTAAACTATTATCGAATGTCATCGATAATGCTATCGAGGCAACGATTGAATTGCCAGAGCATGAACGCCGAATGAATATTGCCTGCAAAGCTGATGATGAGAAGTATACGTTTATGGTCACTAATACGGGACCGATGATTTCCGAATTAGATCAGGAGAACATATTCGCCAGCGGATTTTCTACCAAAAAAGCACAAAAGGGAAAAATACGCGGGCAAGGATTGTTCATCGTTAAAGACTTGGTTAACAGATATGATGGAGAAATTCATGTAAAATCCACTGAAAAAGAAACGACCGTTACGATGATGATACCTGTAAATGGAAGAATGGACTAAAAGGGAAGCACAATATTGATAATAAAGTATGATTCCTCATAAAAAAGAAGGAATCATACTTTTTTTTGCAAATTTTTTTACCGTTCTCGGGATTATATTCTGTAATTATTGAAAAGCGCATGTTTATTTTTACTTAAGAGGTACCCATACAGCATTTTATATTTTCAGCCGGTGTCCTATATCTTGCTAAATGCGTAAATGCAGCTGGGAACTTCAGCTGTATTTTCGGTATGTTATACTCTGGAAATCTAAGGCAATAAAGCTGTACTATATGAAAAAAGAAGGCATTACAACCTTTTTAATGGATCAGTATTGAATGTGAATTAAGTGATTCCAGATGACGATTAATCCGATAAAAAGGTGAATAAAAGAACCTGAATTGGACATAATGGGTAGATGTTTAGCTGCTTCCATCGGGATTATGATAAGATAGGGAAAAAATCATATAAGGCAGTGAGAATGTGAAACAACAAAAAGGAAAACTTCTCGTTATCATTGGACCGACTGCTGTTGGCAAGACAAAGATGAGCATTGAGATGGCAAAGTTATTTAATGGTGAAATTATCAGCGGAGACTCCATGCAGGTTTATAAAGGGATGGATATTGGGACTGCAAAAATCAAGAGGGAAGAAACAGAAGGAATTCCTCATTATTTACTTGATATCAAGGACCCTGATGAACCATTTAGTGCGGCAGAGTTCCAGGAGCGTGCTAATGCTTGTATCGAGGATATCCAAAGTAGAGGTAAACTCCCTATTATCGTCGGTGGAACAGGATTATACATACAATCGGTCATTTATGATTATCAATTTTCAGAAGCACCATCCGACCCTGTTTATAGGGAAGGACTCGAAAAACAGGTAAGGGAGTTAGGGATCGATCCTGTTTTTGAACAATTACGTAAGGTTGACCCAGAAAGCGCGAATCGGATTCATCCTAATAATGTAAGAAGGGTGATCAGGGCACTCGAGATTTTTCATTGTACAGGTAAAACGATGAGTGAGCAGCTGAATGAACAGCCTACAGAATTGAAATATGATACGTGCATCATTGGATTGACAATGGAACGAGAAAAGCTGTACAAACGCATCGATCAACGTGTTGATGGGATGGTGGAAGAAGGCCTGATTCAAGAGGTGGAGTCATTTCATGAAAAAGGTTTAAGGGATTGCCAATCAATTCAGGCTATAGGCTATAAAGAAATCTATGATTTTTTTGATGGAAGAGCTTCACTGGATGAAGCGATTGAAACTTTAAAGCAGAATTCCCGTCGATATGCCAAAAGGCAATTAACTTGGTTTCGAAATAAAATGGATGTCATTTGGTTTAATATGACCGATCTAGAGGATTTTTCAAAAAAAATACATGAAATATCTGGATTTATAGCAGGAAAGCTTTTCAGTGAAGGCGAATACATAAATTTAGAGAGAAAAGAGGAGGACTAATACATGAAACAGTCAGTAAATATTCAAGATCAGTTTCTTAATCAATTACGGAAAGATGGTACGTATGTGACGGTATTTTTATTAAACGGGTTCCAGATTAGGGGACAAGTTAAGGGGTTCGATAATTTTACCGTTTTATTTGAATCGGAGGGCAAACAGCAGTTAGTCTTTAAACATGCGATCTCTACATTTGCTCCACAACGTAATGTTCAGATTGATTACGAAGTGAAGGAATAATCATATATATGAGTGTGAAAAACAGGTTTCGCTTATAGCGACCTGTTTTTTTTTGCTTGCATTTATCGGTTCTTTTTCAAAGAATCGATAATTTTACGCACCTGTTTTGAATATATATTAAGGGACGGATTATTTTCCGGGAAACCGCAGGAAATGACATTCTTCCATATAAATTGGTGATCGGGAATGAATCTTGTCGTAAAAAATACTCCAAGGAAAGAATCCTGTCAGAATAAGTCGCCGTTTGGAAGGGAATATGGCTAATTATACTGAAATCTTGGGTATTCACGAAAAGATATAATGAAATTCTCCGATGGGATAGTTTTGGCTATGCTACATATGCCTATTACCATCATAAATTGAATGAAAATTGTGGAGTCAGGGGCCAAGATGGAGAGGTGAATGCATTGGAACAACCGATCCGTATGAAAAATAACGGGCAAATCAATATTGTGTTTAATGCTGAAAACAGAAAAGCGCTACAAAAGGATCTGCCGATAAAAGAAATTTTGGTGCAAGAAATCCCCCAGCAGCATGTTGCGTTGAAAGAGATTGAAGATGAACTGAAATCGCTGGTCGGAATGGAAGAAATGAAACGGATGATTAAAGAAATATATGCCTGGATTTACATCAATAAACAACGTGAGGCAAAGGGGCTGAAGACTGGCCGACAAGCACTGCATATGATGTTTAAAGGAAATCCCGGAACAGGGAAAACGACGGTTGCACGTTTAATCGGTAAGTTGTTTCAAAAAATGAATGTATTATCGAAAGGTCATTTAATTGAAGCGGAGAGAGCAGATTTGGTCGGGGAATACATTGGTCACACCGCCCAAAAAACAAGGGATTTAATAAAAAAGTCCATTGGAGGGATCTTATTTATTGATGAAGCGTATTCCTTGGGAAGAGGCGGCGAAAAGGATTTTGGTAAAGAAGCCATAGATACCCTTGTCAAGCATATGGAGGATCGTCAGCATGAATTCATATTGATCCTTGCTGGATATTCTAGGGAAATGGATTATTTCCTCAGCCTTAACCCTGGCCTTCATTCCAGGTTCCCGCTTGTTGTTGATTTTCCGGATTATACGATCGATCAGTTAATGGAAATAGCCGATCGGATGCTGCAGGAAAGGGAATATCTAATGAGTCAGGATGCCGAAAGGAAATTAAAAGAACATTTAATCATATTACGATCATTCCGGGGGCCTATTTCATTTTCTAACGGACGTTATATTCGCAATGTACTTGAAAAGTCGATCAGGGCGCAGGCGATGCGGCTTTTACTGGAGGATTCGTTTGAAAAAACAGATTTACTGACGCTTACCAGCCAAGATTTGATTTTTGAGGATGATGAGAAAGAATGACATAGAAAAGCCCACCAAGATGGCGGGCTTTTCAATTTATGTTTTCGGCACCCATTTTTTATTAGGAAGATGCCAATTATTAGTGTAAGAAAGGATTCGCAATATCGTAATGACGACAAAGAGCGAATAAAGCTGCCAAGACTGGGATATTACACCACTGCCTAAAGCCAAGCCTGCAATGATGGCCCATACTACGTAGATTTCTTTCCTGAAGACCAATGGCTTTCTTCCGGCAAGCACGTCACGGATTATCCCTCCGCCGCAACCGGTTAATGCAGCAGACACAATGACGGCACTTATCGGATGATTAAGTTCCACGGCATACATCGCACCTTGGATGGCAAAGGCTGAAAGGCCAATGGCATCACTGAGGTTTCCCCATCTGTCCCAGTGCCTTGAAAGGTTTGTGGGAAAAACAAAAACGATGGTGATGGATATTAAAGCGATGGCAAAATAGAAACTTTGATCCCATAACGCTGAAACGGGGACACCTATAAGCAGATTACGGATTGCCCCTCCGCCAAAGGCGGTTATGATTCCTAAAATATATACTCCTAAAATATCATACTCTTCTTCCATGGCTATGATGGTCCCGCTAATGGCGAATGCAATCGTACCTATGAAGCTTAATACTTCCCATGTCATATGAATGTCCCTCGATGTCTTTTCGATTTTGATGGTAAAGCCAAATATGATTTTAGCATGTTATCGGAATTTTTAAAACGGGTAAAAGCTTTGTTTTCAGGAAATTTTTATATATTCACTTTTTTTGTTATGATTAACAAAAATCTTCGAGAAGGTGGTGCATGTGATTTGGAACAAACAATAAAGGAAAAGGCCGTGTTGATTGGATGTCAAACAACAGAGGCTAACGAACGTTTTGAATATTCACTCGATGAGCTGGCTTCATTGGCGAAGACGGCCAATGGTGAGGTGTTAATGACCATTACCCAGAAAAGGGAAAGCGTCGATCCGGCTACATATATAGGAAAGGGAAAAGTGGAGGAGCTTCGGAATCTGGAAGAGGAGCTTGAGCCGGATTTATTTATCTTTAATGATGAACTTTCCCCGAGCCAGATACGGAACCTCTCGAAACAATTGGAGGCAAGGATCATTGACCGGACACAGCTTATTTTGGATATATTTGCTCAGCGGGCGCGTTCCAGAGAAGGGAAGCTGCAGGTTGAACTTGCTCAGCTCCAATATTTATTACCGCGTTTGGTCGGACAGGGGACGGAAATGTCCAGGCTTGGAGGCGGAATCGGCACCAGGGGACCAGGAGAAACGAAGCTGGAAAGCGACCGTCGCCACATTCGTGGGAAAATAGATGAAATCAAGCAACAATTAAGCGGCATAGTGAAGCATCGTGAACGCTATCGTGATAGAAGGAAACGTAATAAGACCTTTCAAATTGCCCTTGTGGGATACACGAATGCAGGTAAATCAACGCTGTTCAACCGTTTGACGGAGGCGGATTCATTCGAAGAGAACCAGTTATTCGCTACACTGGATCCCATGACGCGAAAAGCCATTCTTCCTAGCGGATTTACCGTGCTGCTGACGGATACGGTTGGATTCATTCAAGATTTGCCGACATCATTAATCGCCGCATTCCGCTCGACCCTGGAAGAAGTGAAAGAAGCTGATCTATTGCTCCATGTGGTGGATTCATCAAGCACGGATTACTTTAATCATCAGAAAACGGTGCATGATTTGCTAAATGACTTAGAAGTCCCTTCCATTCCACAGCTAACGTTGTATAATAAGAAAGATAGGATTCACGCTGATTTCGTAAGGTCAGGCAGTCGTGCTTCATTAATGATCAGTGCCTATGAACAATCGGACCTGAATCAAATCATGGAAGAAATTGAAAAGTACGTGATTGAAGAAATGGTCCCGTATTATGTTTTCCTGCCGTCAAGTGAGGGTAAACTATTATCACAGCTGAAAAATGAAACCATATTGCGCACTCTCTCCTTTAATGAAGAATCGGAAAGATATGAATGCAAAGGTTTTTGTCTAGCTGATCATCCATTAACCGGACAGCTGGAGAAATATTCATTATAAAGGGGAATTTTGATGTATCAGCAGTTAACAAATGGAGAAGTGTTGAAAAACATTGCCCAGGAAGTGGAAGCAATGATTTCTCCGTTACATAAGCAAGTGGACGAACGTATTGAAGAAAATCAATTTCGTGTATTACAAAGTTATCAAACACATAGAGTGAGTGATTCCCATTTCATCCCGACTACAGGGTATGGATACGATGATATGGGCCGCGATACGCTTGAATTGATATATGCAGATGTTTTTGGTGCAGAAGCTGGATTGGTGCGCCCGCAAATTATTTCAGGCACACACGCCATCTCCACTGCCCTGTTCGGGATATTGCGCCCAGGTGATGAATTGTTATACATAACAGGAAAGCCGTATGATACTTTGGAAGAGATTGTCGGTATCAGGGGATCGGGTATCGGATCTTTACGCGATTTTCAAATCAGCTATAAGGCCGTTCCGTTAGCGGAAACTGGATCAGTTGATTTCGAAGCCGTCAAACAAGCCATTCAGCCAAATACGAAGATGATCGGCATACAACGTTCAAAAGGGTATGCTACACGTCCTTCCTTTACGATTGATGAAATTAAGGAAATGATTTCCTTTGTTAAAAACATTAACCCGGAAATCGTCGTGTTCGTGGACAATTGTTATGGAGAGTTTGTTGAGACGCAAGAACCATGTCATGTCGGAGCGGATTTGATGGCTGGTTCACTCATTAAAAACCCAGGTGGCGGGATAGTGAAAACAGGTGGATACATTGTTGGTAAAAAGGACCTGGTTGAAGCTTGCTCTTATCGATTAACATCACCCGGAATAGGTGCGGAAGCGGGTGCGTCGCTTTATAGTCTACAGGAAATGTACCAAGGATTCTTCCTTGCACCACATGTCGTGGGCCAAGCTGTTAAAGGAGCCATGTTCACAGCAGCCTTTTTAGAAGAAATAGGTATGAATACCTATCCTAAATGGGATGCGAAGCGCACTGATTTGATTCAATCCGTCCAATTTGATGACCGGGATAAAATGGTTGCCTTCTGTCAGGCCATCCAATATGCATCACCGATCAATTCCCATGTGACACCATATCCGGCCTATATGCCAGGATATGAAGACGATGTAATCATGGCTGCGGGCACTTTTATACAGGGAGCCAGCATTGAACTGACGGCAGATGGTCCGACAAGGGCTCCATATGTAGCCTACGTTCAGGGTGGCTTGACTTACGCCCATGTTAAAATTGCTGTATTGACTGCCGTGAATGCGCTAATGGATAAAAAACTGATTCAATTATAAATGTTGCATAATGGGAATCCAAACAAATTGGGTTCCTGCAAAAAAAACAATAGTCATAATATTTGAGTAGTTACAAATCATTTAATTTTTCCGAAAAAAACACGTCATAAAATGTAACATCATATTGACAAGTTTAATAACATGATATATGATTATTTTAAGATAAAAAAAGGAGGATGCTAAGAATGAGCGGCAACAACATTCGGCGTTCGATGCCTCTTTTTTCCATCGGAATCGTCATGCAGCTAACTGAGTTGTCTGCACGCCAAATTCGGTATTACGAAGAGCATCAACTTATTACTCCTATGAGAACAGATGGAAATCGTCGGGTTTTTTCTTTAAACGATATCGATCGACTGCTTGAGATTAAAGATTTAATCGAACAAGGAGTCAATCTAGCCGGCATAAAAAAGATTTTCACTGTAAAGGAACAGAATTTACCTAAAACTCAAGATTTAGAACAAGCGGAAAAAATAAGACAGGACCTTAGTGACGAGGAGCTTCGCAAGCTTCTGCGTGCCGAGCTTTTACAAGGAAGCAAGCATCGAACATCTCTTCGACAAGGGGATATGTCTCGTTTTTTCCAATAAAAAATATGATTTATGAATGATTATTAGGGGGAATAGAAATTGGCAAAGTTCACACGTGAAGACATCACTCGTTTAGCGAAAGAAGAAAATGTTAAGTACATCCGTTTACAGTTTACTGACATTTTAGGGACGATAAAAAACGTTGAAATCCCAGTCAGTCAATTAGAAAAAGCACTTGATAATAAAATGATGTTTGATGGATCTTCCATTGAAGGCTTCGTCCGTATCGAAGAGTCTGATATGTACCTATATCCTGATTTAAATACATGGGTTATCTTCCCTTGGACTTCGGAAAAAGGTAAAGTTGCACGTTTGATCTGTGATATCTACAATACGGATGGAACACCTTTTGATGGGGATCCCCGTGCTAACCTAAAACGCGTTCTTGGAGAAGCAAGAGAAATGGGCTTCACAGATTTCAATCTTGGACCTGAGCCTGAATTCTTCTTATTCAAACTGGATGCAGCAGGAGAGCCTACTCTAGAATTGAACGATAAAGGCGGATACTTTGACCTTGCACCTACTGACCTAGGAGAAAACTGCCGTCGTGATATCGTGCTTGAGCTTGAAGAAATGGGATTTGAAATCGAAGCTTCCCACCATGAAGTAGCTCCAGGACAACATGAAATTGACTTTAAATACGCAGATGCAATCTCAGCTTGTGATAACATCCAAACATTTAAATTGGTTGTTAAGACGATTGCCCGTAAACATGGTTTACACGCAACATTCATGCCAAAACCATTGTTCGGTGTTAATGGATCTGGTATGCACTGTAACGTTTCTCTATTCAAAGGAAACCAAAATGCATTTTATGATAAAGAAGGAAAATTGGAATTAAGTAAAACAGCTGAGCAATTCATCGCTGGTATCATTAAGCATGCTCCAAGCTTCACAGCGGTAACAAACCCAACTGTTAACTCATACAAACGTCTAGTTCCTGGTTACGAAGCTCCTTGTTATGTTGCATGGTCCGCTAAAAACCGCAGCCCATTAATTCGTATCCCAGCTTCACGTGGAGTGAGTACTCGCGTAGAGGTACGTAGTGTCGATCCAGCAGCAAACCCATACTTGGCACTTGCTGTTCTGCTAAAAGCTGGTCTTGACGGTATCAAAAACGACTTGACTCCTCCAGCTCCAGTAGACCGCAACATCTATGTTATGAATAAAGAAGAACGTGAAGAAGTAGGCATCGTTGATCTTCCAGCTACTTTATATGCTGCATTGGAAACATTAAAATCTGATGAAGTAATCAAAGAAGCGTTAGGCGAACACTTACTTGAACACTTCATCGAAGCAAAAGAAATCGAGTGGGATATGTTCCGCACGCAAGTTCACCCATGGGAACGCGAACAATATATGTCAATGTATTAATATCTCAAACCCTTGGCACCTCTGGTGTCAGGGGTTTTTTATTTGTGAGGTAATAATTAATATGAATTAGAGATAGGAAGTTCACCCCTTTTTTACCCCTCTGACTCAATTTAAATAATCGTCAAACTTACTCATGGTATCTTTCTCGATTTTTTTAGAGATATGAGCATATACATCGGCTGTAATTTGAGCGCTTCCGTGGCCTAAACGTTCCTGAATATACTTCATTGTGGCTCCAGATTCAAAGTAGTAAGAAAGCGTGGGTATGACGTAAACAATGTATTGAATTTCCGGAATAACGGCGCGTTTTAGTATCCGAGAAAAGGCTTTGGCATGTGCCTAGCTTAGAGTGAATAAACAAATGGGAATCCTTGACTTTTAGTTGAATATAAATAGTGTGAAAACTAAAGGGGGAGAAAAGGTGGATATATTTGATGAACATGCGAAAGTGCTAAAAAAGATGTTTGATAATAAAAAAGCCCAAAAAGAAATTATAGAGAAAATGGGAAACGGCATAAATTCAGAGTTGGAGAATCAGTTGCAAACATTAAAAAAGGAATACTACGTTTTGAGCAAATTAGAAAGAACATATGATAATCGCTATGAATTTAATTAAATTTGGGCACTCATACATTTGGGTGCTTTTTATATGCAGGAAAACGCCTCCTTTTGTCGTATTGGTTACGTATTGGTTAAACGAAGGGGATGACAGAATGAATGATGATTATGAGAAAATCGGTATTTTATTGTCCAATATGACAAACGAATTAGTGTCGAGTAGAGTGAGGGTTAAAGCTATGGTAGAATTACTAACTGAAAAAGGTCAAATAACCTACGAAGAGTATGAAAAAAGGTTTGAAAAAGTTTTTGAAAGAGATGCAAAGTCATTTAGAGATGATTTAATAAAAGACGTCAAGAGTAGTGAATAAAAGGAGAAGGCATCCATTAATTTGGGTGCTTTTTATTTGCAGAAAAGTCCTTTTTGTCGAATTAGGTAGGCAAAGGGAGATGATATTATGAGTTGGAATCAAGAGGACTTTGCAAACTATTACAACGCACCTTCTGATTTTTACAAAGTGGAGATTAATGGAAAAATGGATATTAGCATGGAACAAGGCTGAGATGAAAAGATAAGTTTACAACCTCACGGAATGTTTAAATTAGTTAAGGAATGGTTAGAAAGTGGGCATCAACTTTCAGCAGAGAACAAACAAGAACTAATTGATTTATTAAACAAATAAAACGGCAAGTTCCTGTAGATAAAGAGAAGTTAAAAGATATAGTTGATATAGTTGGTCCTGAAGGATTGAAATTTGACAAGGATAAGCTGCTAAATTCAAGTTCATTCGATCCATTAGCAAAAGTTAAAGAAACATCGAAAAAAATCAACAAATTTTACAAGATAACATTAATAAGATTAAAAAGTAGGCATCCATTAATTTGGGTGCTTTTTTTATTGGGGTGAAAATGATGAGCCGTGATGAGAAGAAGAAACCTGTTAAGAAGCCAGAGAAACTAACAAACTTAAAGATAGATAGTACACACTAAAAAACTGCCCGATTAATTATGATTTTTTACTCTTGTTCATGCTGAATCAATTTTCGAAAAAACTGTCAAACAAGCATTTGTGATGTTTTATGATGCCTGTTTATGCTAAGAAGTATGTTCCGTACACAAGTTCACCCATGGGAACGCGAACAATATATGTCAATGTATTAATAGCTTTAAAGCCTTGGTATTACTGAGTTTCTCAGTTGCCAAGGCTTTTTTTATTTTTTCTAAAATGAAAGGGAACGGGCTGGCTGACCACATTTTAAACTATTTCATAATTAATTGGGCATAATCCATGTATTTTAATTATTCGTCCACACTTTTTTCTTCGAGTTCCTTTGACATATGAGCATAGATATCTGCGTTGTTTGAATGGATTTACAGTGAAAAAGTTAGTTGTGTATGGAAAATGGGGACCTGAGACTAGAGTTGCCATTGTCACAGTCTAAAAGGTTTAAAGGCAATCTTACATGGATTCTACTGCACTTTACGCTGGATTGTTTCTTCGGAAAAGGTACCGAGTCTGCTTTATGTAATTTTCAGAAGGCACGAGGGATTTCTATAAATATGATCGTAGGAAAAGCTACTATTTCTAAATTGTTTGAGGATAAATTTACTGTAATTTTAAGCGTTAAAAAAATCCACGCTAAAATGCCCATTCTCTTAAACTGCGTATGGGCATTTTTATTAGAATGAATGATATCCAAGTTGAAAGAAATATATTATTCTTCCACACAGAAAGTGCTCTATCATTTCTCATTTAACTCTTTCCCTTTTTGTATATTTAGTATAGTATTACATATGTACCATAAAAAGTTAAAAGAATATTACATATGTATCATAAAAATCTAGGAACGTAATACATATGTACTAAAAAAAGGGGGGCCGAAATTTTTAAGAATTTATCAAGGATTATGATAATGCTATTATCGGTTGTTTTGTTAGCTGGAGGAATCTTACCGCGTGTGGGAGATGCTCAAGAGAAAAATGAATCAATTTATAATGACAACAATGTAGCAAGTACAGTTTTGACCGTAGATGATACCATGACAGTTAGTGAACAATACACCATCATTAATGAGTATCTAAGTAATCCAAATGTAGAGGAGTTAATTGTTCTTGATGAGTCATTATTAGAAGAGAATATTGATATCGAAAATGACACTAATACAAAAGCACGTGCTATAATTAATCAATATAAAGTTCAAAATGTACGAGGAGGGCCTGATGTAACAGGATCTAGCGGTCTTGCCACTTCTATTGGTGGTCCAGGAGTAGTATTGGTAATTAAGCAGACAAAATCAGTAGCCACAACAGTTAGTGCGAATTTTGGTGCTAGTAATGCTGCGCTATCAGGATCTATAGGGTGGAGTGTTACGGGTACTACATCTGTAGCAATTTCCGGTACTTTTAAAGTTCCAAGTAAAGTAAATGGGAAAAGTGTTAAATCTTTAAAATTCACAGCATATCCTGTATATAAAACTAAACTATATGATGTATATAAAATGCCATGGAATTCCTTTAGTTGGTCTAAACAAGGAACAGGCACGGCAAAAAAAGCTTATGGCGTAGCTTTTAAAAAAGTATATACCTATAAATAAAGGATGGAAGTTTAAATGAAAAAAAAACATATAATTATAATTTTTATGCTGGTTATAATTATTGGAAGTTTGCAAATTCCTAGTCTACTAGAATCAATCTATCCATTGGCTAAAGAAGATAGAACGGAAGCTTTTTATAATATTAGATATTTATTACAAGGGATTTTTTCTTTGGCAGGTGTAATATTTGTTAATATTATATTGTTAATATGTTTCATGAATAGTGATATTGATAAAAAATTCTAGTTAAATAAGCTTTTCTCGATACAAGACTCCAGACGTATAAATCGGCTTCCGAGGTTTGTATGACTTTTTACATTCCCCTGTCTTGCTTTGTTTTTCCTTTCCTTTCCTTTTATTTCCCTATTAGTATTACGTACACTGTTCAAAAGAATAATATATTTTTCTTATCCAATTTTCCCTCTCATCAGTACTCGTTTTGTCATACAAAACAGTCCTTTCTTTACAAATGTAATCAACTCATATATTAACATGAATTCATTTTTTAAAATTTTAGTAACAAGTTGTGTATCTCAACCTAAATTATAGGATGAACCTTATTAAATAACTCCGTAATATCATTTTCATCATTGTAAGTCACATGATCTATACAAAACTAGTTGCATTGTTAATTATAATCTGCTGAATCCACACGTAAGCCGCAATAGCAGCTGTCCAATCTGGGTCTTTCTTAAAATCTAAGCAAAAAACAGGAAGTAATTGGTTTTTATTAATGATTATTGGATTGCTTGTTTTTAATCTCTATACCATTAATTTGAAGAACCCATACTGGATGGAGAATTTGACTATAGTTATGTCTGTCCTTAATAGGGATTACGGGATTACGATATTTATTTATACCTAAAGTGGAGGATGTGGAAAGATGAATGACTAAAAGTCCTATTTCAATAATATAGAAGAGCTTAAACAGTTTATTGAAAAAGATATCGTAACCACTAAGGAAGTAGGCTGTACAAGGCAAAATATTAAACAGTTGGTCGATTATGGAAAGTTAGTTCCTATCAAAGAAACATCACGGGAGTGCCTTTTCTTGAAAGATGATTCTTAAATTACAAATGAAAAGAAAATAATTTTTAGCAAGTCATCTCAATAAGGGGATGGCTTTTTATTTTTGAGAAAGAAGGGAGCAAAATAAAACTATTTTAATACAAGAAAAGTTTAAAGTGCTTGATGAAAGGAGGGAAATCGTACTAGAAATAGACAATCTTTCATAAGTATTTATTCTTAGAAGTGGAAGAGAAGAAACCCCCAATAGTGCTTTTACTGTTTCTGTTGCATTAACAACTAGTTTATTTAGCCCAATCTTTGCTTCTGTAAATACAACAAAGATATAGCTCTAACTTATGGTCAAATTATCAATAAACTAGAAACAAGCCAAACAAATATTCAACAAGACATGAATTTAACACTTTCAGAAGGCGAAGTCCCTGACTTTTTAGCAACAGGAGCGATTAAAAATGGCGAAGCAGTCTATGTGATTATAAAGAATAGGGAAACGTGGAAGGTCGAAGCGGGAGAGGACATTCAAGTAGGTGTTTCTGTTGAAACTGGTAAAGATGGAAAAATCGTTGAAGCTATTGAGGGAGGATTAATTCAATCTTCTTTTTTTGTCACAGTATATGTCACTTCTACAATAAGTCTTATGGAACTAAAGGGGGAGGTTAGTTGAAAAAGTATACTTGATGATAAGTGAATAAAACTAATGTCCTTATGTCAATAATAAAAATTGACATGACACCAATTGGTGTCTTATAATAAGGACACCAATTGGTGTCCGATTTATAAAGGGGGGGGATTTTGAGCGAGAAAAATCAAGAGCGTGATGTTTATGTAGCCATTGCTGATCCAACAAGACGTAAATTGCTACGTTTGTTGGCAGATGCAGGAGAGTTACCTCTTCACGAATTAACCGCACAATTTCAAATGGGGCGTACCGCTGTTTCTAAACATTTGGCTATCCTTAAAGAAGCTGGTCTAGTTGCTGACCGGAAAGTCGGTAGAGAAACAAGGTATCGGCTAATTGCAGCTCCCCTACAGGAAATTAAAGATTGGGTATCCTTTTACGAGGATTTTTGGATGGGAAAAGTGGCATTTTTAAAAAAAATATTATCGGAGGAATGAATAATGACAGATTTATCATTAGATTTTCAGTTTACAAGTTCAATCAATACAGTGTGGAACGCATTAACAGATTCGGATACTCTTGCAAAATGGATAATGGAAAATAACTTTAAACCAATCGTAGGACATAAATGTCAATTCCGAAATGAGCAGTGGAATTTAATTGTAGATTGTGAAGTATTAGTAGTGGATGAGCCTAATAAGTTATCTTACACTTGGGTAGGTGGTCCGATAAACACTACAGTCACATGGACATTGAAGCAAGAGGATGGAATAACCTCCTTACACCTTGAACAAACTGGATTCGAAAAAGAAGATCAAGCGTTCAATGGTGCAAAATATGGTTGGGCGAATATGACTGAAGAACTTAAAAAAGTATTAGGGGAAATGTAAGAACCTCGGAACCTGTTTTTTTTAGTTTAGCTTAGCTAAAAATAGGCAAAAGCAAACGGATCAGTATAGGAATGAGCCGTATTCTCAGGGCTGTCGACAAAGTCGACAGCTATTTTATGTTTAATTAATTACACCATTCATCCTCAACAAAGCCTAACCAAATGATTTCTCCTAGTATAAGTGCTAATTGTACGAACCTAGTGTCTATTATCGGTTTATTCCTTCTATTAACTTTCTGTAATGATTATTTATTTTTTGTTACATACTTCAACCATAGCCCACCATCATCCAGTTTCTCGATTTCTTTCAAAAAGAAATTGACTGGAGGCTGTTTTTTTAGATGAGGACTTGTTTCAAACAATGTCAAAGAATTAGTAGAGCCATCTGCAATTGGGTCTATAATCAAGCTCAATTCATCAATTAAACCTTCATTCAAGAAGGTGCCATTTAAAACTCCGCCGCCTTCTAAGAGTAGTCGATCAATTGAGAATAAATGTTTAAGCTTTTCCACTACTACAGTAAAATCCAGTTGTTCTTTTCCACGGGTGCGTAAGCTTAAGATTGGAGCTGTCTTTTAAGGCAGCTTTTTCTTTATTCAACTATCCGGGCAGGATAGTTGAATAAGAAAATAGTCACAAGTTGTAATGGTGTTATAAAATAGAGTGAATAAACGGTGAAAAATGTTTAAGTTATGGAGGCAATAAAATGCTTGGATTACCAAAAGGTGAGGTGTTTTTAGTTCCATGGACAAATAATTGGGAAAAGGAATTTTTATTAGAGAAAGAAAGGATTCAAGAGGTAATTGGTCAGAATATTTTAGCTGTTCACCATATTGGGAGTACAGCAATAAAACATTTAAGTGCAAAGCCAATTATTGATATTGCAATTGAAGTTAAGGAATTTCAAGATGGTGAAAAGTGTGTTACGGCATTAGAAACACTTGGATACTCATATAAAGGGACAAATCTATTACCAGATAGATACTACTTTAATAAAGGTGAACCAAGAACACACCAAATTCATATGTATCAAAGTGGAAATAAATATTTACTTGAACAATTGGATTTTAGAGATTATTTGAGAAATAACGAAACAGCAAGAATACAATATAAAAAGCTGAAACAGATATTATCAACGGTTAATAAAAATAATAAACATAAATATGCAGATGATAAAACCAATTTTGTTAAGTCCATCTTAGAAAGTATAAAAAAATAATAGTATTTTGGTAACTCAACTAACGGGTACGTTAGCTGAAGATTAGAGCTGTCTTTTAGGCAGCTCTTTTTCTTTATGCAACTATAGGGGAAGGTTAGTTTATGTTCATTTTCCAAACTATATTTTAAGCCCTGAATACCTCTGAGTAAAATACAAATGCTGATCCCTCTTATTGACTCTTTTTGGTTATTTAAAAGAAATTTTAACTGATCCGCTTTTTGGTTCTTCATAAAAAGGAAATGTCAATTTCAATTTAGTTAGAAACGTAAGAGGATTAGGCACTGATTTAAGAGAAATAGGACAGCGGTCGCTTTGTCATCTGTAGCATAATGAGGATACCTCTACATTTATACATTACTTTTTTATTCGTATGAATAATACAACTCCGTTTTTTCCCTCGTTAACAAAATAGTGTTTATGTGGCTAATGCCATAATTAATTCAAATTACAAGTTCACTGTAAGTTGGAGTTTTGGTAATTATTCTGATTCTGGCTATTCAGCATTCCTCGAAGAAACAAGCATATATACAGTGAAATACTGGGGATTGAACTTGATAGGGATAGCCAGGGAGGACGATTACGAGTTTTGTATAGTAATAATTTGTAACGGAACCAGGAGGGAAAAGATGGAAAAACGATTATTAATATCCCTGGCTTTGGTCATGACCATCACTCTTTCAGCTTGCAACGGCAATAATGACAGAAATGGTATTTCCCAACAGGAACAACAATCAGAATCCAATCGTGAACTGGTTGAATTCCCTGAGAACTACGATAAGGGTGTAAACTATACGACTGTGCATCGGGGAAATGTCAGAGAGGAACTCTACACGAGCCGGGAAGCGATAGAAGCGGTGCAGAATGGGCAGCCAATCCCTGACGGCACCATAATCACTCTCGAAATCTATAGGGATGAAGAGCTTGGTGAAATTTTCGTGATGGAAAAGCGAGCTGGCTGGGCTGATGAGAACCCAACTGAGATGCGTAATGGAGATTGGCTGTACCAGGAATTCAATGGAGACAAGTCGGTGGATTACAAGGAAGAAATCGGTCGATGCTTTACTTGTCACGCGAACCAGGAACGGGATGACTTCGTGAACACGAGGGATGAAATGAAAAGTTTTGACCTTGGGGAATTTACTGGATCAAAGGATGGCAGTACAGCATCACGGACTGCAGGTATTCCCACCGAACACTGGGAGGTAAAAGCGGTAGACGATAAATTGGAGGACTCTCAGGATATATTGCATGGAAACAGCTTAATGGAAGCAGAAAAAGCGGGAATCATCCAGAAGGTTCTTTTAATGGTTCATTTTAAATAATAAGACATAGGGATTTAGCATCGACGGAAAACCGACCCAGGTATAAATTAATTAGAAAGAGGAGAACTTCTTGAATCCAAATATGTTAATCAGGCTGGTCATTGATCTTTCTATGACAGTTCTGATGTTAGTTGCAATGGCTTACCAGATTACCGGAAATACAATACATGAACTGGTAGGAGCATTATTGTGTTTATTGTTTATTACCCACAATATTTTAAATCGACGATGGTATAAGACGATTTTTAAGGGAAAGCACAATGTACGACGCATTCTAAGCATAGTGGTCAATCTACTTTTTCTTGTATCTATGGCTGTAGTCATGATAAGTGCTGTGCCCATATCTCGTGACATAATACCTTTTATTCCTATAAACAATGACATGGTTCTATTGCAGATACATGTTATGACTTCATATTGGGGATTTATCTTCATGGCTGTGCATATTGGGATGTCCTGGGCAACAATTATCAATTCAGTACGAAAGATGACGGGAATTAAAAGCACCAGCCGTATCCGCGCCATTGCATTTCGTGTCATAGCGGTGTTGATTGTCGTTTATGGGGTTCAGGCTTCTTTCGAGAGAGATATGCTTTACAAGTTAACCATATATAATCCATTTGGTTGGAACCTTGATGATTCCTCCATGGGATTTTTAATAGATCATCTAGCTATCATGGGAATATATATCAGCGGGACTCATTATGTTCTGAAATTTGTTCAGAAGCAGGATACAGGTTTAAAAGAGAGGAATATCAAATAGAATATTGGAAAAAGTTTAATCAAGGCAAATCTTCATTATAAAAAAGTGCAATAATCCATAAGCGGATTAACGCACTTTTTTATGCATATTTTCCCTTCAGGCGGTTAATATCTTCTTTTGGTGGTAATCCGAACAAGCGGGAATATTCACGGCTGAATTGGGATGGGCTTTCGTAGCCTACGCGGAATGCTGCTTCAGTGGCATCTGTTGACTCGGATAATAATAGGCGACGGGCTTCCTGTAGCCTCAGTTGTTTTTGGAACTGAATGGGACTCATCGCTGTTACCTCTTTAAAGTGTCTATGAAGCGATGAAACGCTCATATTTGCAATTTCCGCAAGGTCTTCAATCCGAAAAGACTGGTCATAGTTATTCATGATATGATCGACAACGCCGCCGATTTGATAGGTGGAACTTCCTTCTAACGCAATTTGCCCCAGAGTAAAACCATGCTGCCCTTGTAAAACCCTATAGATGATTTCCTTCGTGATAAGAGGTGCGAGTACGGGTATATCATTAGGATTGTTTAGCAAATGAGATAATCTGGTTACCGCGTCCAACAGAGCTATTTCTATTTGACTTACATACATGCCTCTTTTAGCATGTTCTTTCTGGTTAACAGCAAGTTGAGAATCCTGTAAAACCTCCAAGATTTGATTTGGTGTAAATTCGAGTTTCAGTGCCAAATATGGATTTTCTGAAGAGGCTTCTGTGACTATTCCGGTAATTGGCAAGTTAACAGAGGCAACAAGGTAATCGGCTGGACCGTATATATAGCGCTCCTGTGCCAGTAATACCTCCTTCTTACCTTGAACGATAATGCATAAGGAAGGCTTGTAAACTCCGTAATTTGGACCGGTAACATTAGAGAAACGAGAGAAAAATAAAGAAGGAATGGCAGTCGGATGAGACCCGTCCTTGCCAGTGTGACTCTCAATGAGTTGGGTGAGATCAGCCCGCTGTTTATAGATTTGTTCAGACATATAAACCTCCTTGTTTCCTTAATCTTTCTAGCTCCATTCTAATACATATTCCTCTGGAGTGTAAGTGAAGTGAGAGGATTAGGCAATGATTTGGTAGGAATGCTATA
This sequence comes from Peribacillus sp. NJ11, assembly GCF_030348405.1. NCBI lineage: Bacteria > Bacillati > Bacillota > Bacilli > Caryophanales > Bacillaceae > Peribacillus > Peribacillus sp. NJ11. Next base: position 4,808,810 of record NZ_JAUCFO010000001.1, on the reverse strand, counting down.
AGGCTTTCTTATTTATTTATTGCATAATAAGGGAGTCAAAGTTCTTTTTAATATTTATATTTCCGCAATATAGATAAAGGAGTTGAAGCGCACCCTGAATACCTAAAAATATATATGTTAACTCTTTTCAGTTTTTAAGTTGGTACATCTCAATTTGTCATTTCAGGTATTTTAGACAAAGTAGCTGCTTCTGTGGGCGGCTCGTCAATACTGAAAATCTGTTAGTGCTGCTGCGGTCGCAGCATGATTGATCTTTTCTAGCTTTATGGATAACCCAATGAGATTTTCTTAATGCCACCAATGTGAACTTAACTCCGCATCGGTTGCGGATAAAATATAACAGCAAAGTGACAATTATAAAAGAGGGGGGAATATAAGTAATGCAAAAACGTAAATTAGGAAAAAGTGACTTAGAAGTTTCTACTATAGGACTTGGATGCATGGGCATGAGCCATGGTTACGGTCCTGCTTCGGACAAGAAAGATATGATTTCCATGATTCATGAGGCAGTTGACCGAGGTGTTACTTTTTTCGATACTGCCGAAGTATATGGTCCATATGTAAATGAGGAGTTGGTAGGAGAAGCGCTTGCTCCTTTCAAGGGAAGAGTGAATATCGCGACTAAATTTGGTATCCAAATGGTAAATGGCAAGCAGGTGCTTGACAGTAAGCCGGAGCGTATTAGGAAATCAATCGAAGGCTCGCTTAAACGGCTTAAGGTTGACTCTATTGATCTTTACTATCAGCATCGGGTGGACCCAAGTGTTTCGATTGAGGAGGTAGCCGGAGTAATGCAAGACCTAATCAAGGAAGGTAAGATAAAGCATTGGGGGCTTTCTGAAGCAGGGGTTGAAACGATTCGTCGTGCACACTCGGTTTATCCACTCACTGCCATTCAAAGTGAATACTCAATGATGTGGAGAAGTCCTGAAGATAAACTACTGCCTACCCTTGAAGAGCTTGGAATCGGCTTTGTTCCTTTCAGTCCGTTGGGTAAGGGATTCCTTACTGGGAAAATTAATAAGGATGCAACGTTCGGTAGTTCCGATTTCCGCAGCATTGTTCCTCGCTTCAAACCTGAAAATATCGAAGCAAATCAGGTATTGGTCGAACTGATAAAGAAGATTGCTGTAGGAAAAGATGCAACGCCCGCTCAAATCGCATTAGCATGGGTACTTGCTCAGAAGCAATGGATTGTTCCGATTCCGGGTACGCGGAAATTAGAGCGTCTCGAAGAAAATCTTGGGGCAGCTGATGTTGAGCTGACCCATGAGGAATTGAATGATTTGAACAATGCGCTCTCGAAGATCGAGATTTCGGGAGACCGCTATCCGGCAGAATACGCAAACAGAGTAGGTAAATAAAGAAAATGAAAACAGGAGGATTTCATATGCAGAAAGTAATTTTGAACAATGGTGTTGAGATGCCTATACTAGGTTTTGGGGTTTTTCAAATACAAGATGAAAATGAATGTGAACAAAGCGTTTATGACGCTATTATGGCAGGCTATCGTCTTATCGATACTGCTGCCTCTTATCTGAATGAAGAAGCAGTCGGCAGAGCAATCAAGCGGAGTGGTGTGCCAAGAGAGGAATTGTTTATTACTACAAAACTATGGGTTCAGGATGCAGGTTATGAAAGTACAAAGAACGCATTCACAAAATCACTGAAAAGACTACAATTGGATTATTTGGATTTGTATTTAATCCATCAGCCATTTGGGGACGTATTTGGTTCTTGGCGTGCAATGGAGGAATTGTACAGTGAAGGAAAAATTAGAGCAATTGGAGTTAGTAACTTCCAAATGGACCGTCTAGTGGATTTGATTGTCCACAATGAAGTAATTCCTGCCGTAAACCAGGTTGAAACTCATGTTTTTAATCAACAAATAGAAAGTGCGAAACATATGAAAGAGAACAATGTTCAGATAGAGTCGTGGGGTCCATTTGCTGAAGGAAAAAATAACATGTTCCAGAACGAAATATTAGTGTCCATAGCCGAAAAATATAATAAAACTGTTGCACAGGTGATTTTACGTTGGTTGACACAAAGAGGAGTCGTTGCGATTCCAAAGTCTGTTCGTAAGGAAAGAATCATCGAAAACTTCAAAATCTTTGACTTCGAATTAGGCCAAGAAGATGTGGAGAAGATTGCTACGTTAGATACGAAAAAAAGCTTGTTCTTTTCTCATAACGATCCTGAAATTGTGAAATGGATTAGTACCCGTAAACTTGATATTTAACGCTCTCTTCCAAAATGAAGTGAAGAAATAGTCGATTCCTTTTAGGAACTTCGGCATTTCTTCGTTAAAACATTAGGATAGGGGTTGTAGTTTGTAAATGACTGTACTTAAACTAACAGGTGCTTGGTTCCATTGGGCATAAAGGAAGACCACAATAAGTGGTCTCTTTTGTTTGTTTAAAAGTCAATAATGATTAACAAAACCTTGTTTTAAAAAATAAGCTTAACCTTCTTAACTACTCTGTAATATCAATAATGCAATCCCAAACGGAAGTGCAATTTTCTCCAAGAACGGGGAATTATTTAAAGTGGTTAATGATATCTACTCCTTTCAAAATATGAAAAAGGAAATAGTAAATTCCTACTTCTTAATGAACTACCATGAAAATAAGTTTCTTTAAAAATGAAAAATGACAATACTTAAGAAGACCCTGCTCAATCGTTTTAAAAAAAAGAGGAGGCGTTAATTAATTAGTCTATAGATTAGGGTTGACTAGATTAAGGTCAATATCAGTATTGACACTTCCTAACCATTTTCATTCTTTGTGGTGAATCGCCGGTTTTTGCGATTCATGGATGGCTAACGGGTGCGTTAGTTCAAAAAAAAGACCGATTATTTCGGCCTTTTTTTTTCTTGTTATTCAGCAGTGAATGTAAATGTTTCTTTTAAAGGTCTGCCTTCGCTACCCTTTTGAGTCCAAACGATTTCTACTTCCAATTCCGTTGCTTTTTCAGCCAAAACGAAATTGCTAAATTTATAAGGATATCCATCATTCATTTGTTTTGCTAAAGAAATCGCTTCTTCAAAGTTGTTTTTATTGCAATCTTCTTCACCAGGACAACCAAAATTGCTGGCAGTATCTTTTTAGGTTTCACCCTGAGGTTTCTAACGTTATTTCACGTAGGTGTTCCATAAATGAAATAAAAGAGCTCTTTCAACAAAGATTGTACTTCTACAGCAAGGCAAGTACTCAGTCATCCAAACGCTTGTTACATAAAATGGAGAGAATAACTAGTAAATTCTTTGTTCATGATATTGCTTTTAAAATTATGAACGTTCAAATCATAAAAGTAGGAGACCTATCTATATATGGAATCAGATGATTCGACGGTTTCCTAGAAAGGATGCATGTATATTGTCTTTTCCAAATATACCTAATATAACACCTGCCATTTCTGTTACGGTAGAGCAGACGATTCCTTTACTGTTAAGTTCCATTGCTCTGGAAGAACTAGCTCTGGCTCACATCATGAATGCCGAGGCAGAGAAGCTTCAATTTGTTCTAGGAACATTACCTACAGGAACCGCACTTTCTCCTGCAGTGGTGTCGTTAGCCGAACTTTTTGCCGTTGACTCGAGTGTTCAAAGAACCCTTCGTGACGTCATCAAAAAGGAAATGCTGCTGGAGTTCAAGTTTGAAAACGTTCTGGATTTAATCGGAACTCTTCCTCCTGTGATATCTACATTTCTTTTTGTATCTAATCGTAACGATAACACGGTAGCAATTTTTGATATTTCCAATTCTCAGGATCCTTTATTTGTAACGAAGTTTAGTTCAGTAGATTCTCTAGGCGTTTTAAATGGGCCTACCGGTGGCCCTACCGGATTAGCGATTACAGGTACCACTGTATATGTCGCAAATCAATTCGATAACAATGTAGCAATTTTTGATATTATCCTTCCGGGTGGTCCTATCCTTCCTCCGAATCCTATACGTGTAGGGGATTTTGGTGTAGGTTTAATAAGTCAACCTACCGGATTGGCTATTACAGGTAACACTCTGTATGTATCAAATTCTGGTGATAATTCTTTAGTAATTTATGATATTTCTTTGCCTTCGAATCCTATACCTTTGAGTAAGTTTGGTGGAGGGGATTTGCCAGGCGTTTTCAATGATCCTAACGGATTAGCGATTACAGGCAACATTCTGTATGTATCAAATTCTGGCGATGACACGGTAGCAATTTTTGATATTTCTTCACCTGGTTTTCTTTCCCTACTCGGGCAGGTTAATGACGGAAATTTAAGTGGGCCTACCGGATTGACGACTACAGGCACGACTCTGTATGCAGCAAATTTTAACAATAGTAGGGTAGATATTTATGATATTATCGTTCCTAATGATCCTGTACATGTAGGGGAGTTTGGTGCAGGAGATTTAATTGGTCCTCAGGGATTGGCGATTACAGATACGACTCTGTACGTAGCCAATTTTAACAATAGTACGGTAGAAATTTATGATAGTATCGTTCCTAATGATCCTATACGTATAAGAGATTTTGGTGCAGGCGTTTTAAATGGTCCTTTCGGATTGGCTGTTTTTATTCCGCCTAATCCAGTCTAAAAGAGTCTAAAATGAATACCGTATTCATGTGCAGTTAACATAAAATCACATTATTGGAAGTAGCTAAAAAAGCCAAACCCATGTGTATCAGGGGTTTGGCTCTTAGTCGTTTTTTATCGTTTATTCAGGATTTTATACAACCTTGATGTAGCAAGGGTTGGCTAGCTTGTAAGATTCATATAACAGACCTATTCTTTGCATAAAAAATATAAAACACCTTATTAAGCTAACGGGTGCTTTACTTCAATAAGAGAGTTGCTTTGGCAACTCTTTTCTATTTGTGGAACAAGATTGTGAAGAAATGTACTTAAACTATAGGGTGCGTTAGTTCACTAAAAGAAAAAGGAGAGTACATAGTATACATGGCTAATATGTACTCTCCTTTATTTATTAAGGTTTTTTATAGCCACCGTCCTCGAAGGGTTGCCAAAACAAGTAGTCCACTGTGCTGTAAAAAGGGCGCAATAGTTGAAAATCGTAATAAGTTGTACTGTAGCTTTTTTTCGAATCGGGGAAATCATTTTATTCATTATATTGAATAATTGGGCCACTCTCCAGATGTAGTCCCCATCCTTCATAAAAGCGTTGGGTACGTTTGATATCATTTGCAGTAACTCACGAAATATAAGCATATACTTTTAAAAATGCGACAAAGGGTTTATTAAGATACTTATGGAATTACTGAAGGATAGTATCTTTAGGGGGAAAGTATATGCAAACTTTGGAAAAAATCAGCAATCGATGTTGGTATCAAACACCTGTTTCAGAAACGGATAGACCTATTCTAGGTGTAGTGGTTGGAGATAACAGATCGTTAATGATTGATGCAGGAAATTCAGAAGCACATGCTAATTGTTTTCTTAAAGAGCTTAAAGAACAAGGTATTCCACTTCCAAGCATCGTTGTGCTTACACATTGGCACTGGGATCATATTTTTGGTTTGTCTGCTTTGAATATGCTGTCTGTTGCTTCTATTCAAACGAAATCTAAAATTAAGAACCTTGTCTCGTACGAATGGACAGATTCTGCTTTAGAAGAACGAGTGAAATCGGGATTGGAAATTGAATTTTGTGCCAATGCAATCAAAGAAGAATTTGGAAGTGAAAGAAATATTATCATTTCATTACCAGATTTAGCCTTTGAACAGAGAATGGAGCTTGATCTAGGAGGAGTATCTTGTCTTTTGCAGCATGTAGGTGGCAATCATTCCCCAGACTCTATCATTGTCTATATCAAAGAAGAAAAAATACTATTCCTTGGCGACTCTATTTATGCAGATATCTATTCAAACAAAAGGAATTATACGACTCAAAGTACGATTCAATTATTAGACACAATCGATCAATTTGATGCTGAAATCTATGTCCTATCCCATTGGAAGCCAATATCGAAGGATGAATATCAGAAAGAAGCAATACTATTAAGGACTGTAGCCACCTTGACAGATCAATATGAGGGACGCTTTGAAGATATAAAGAAATCTTATCAACTCAAGCTAAACAGAGAGCTAAATGAAGAAGAGCTTGAAACGATTGGATACTTTGTGAACGGGTTCGAAATAAATAATTAGCTTAAGAGATCAGCCCTCAAGGTTTATAAGAATTCCTATTTAGTTAACGGTGGGCCATTTTATAAAATTGGAGACGATGCCTTTCTTATTGAACTACCATGAAAATAAGTTTCTTTAAAAATGAAAAATGACAATATTTAAGAAGACCCTGCTCAATCGTTTTAAAAAAAGAGGAGAGCGTTAATTAATTAGTCTATAGATTAGGGTTGACTGGATTAAGGTCAGTATCAGTATTTACATTTCCTAACCATTTTCATTCTTCGTGGTGAATCGCCGATTTTTGCGATTCATGGACTAACGGGTGCGTTAGCTGAAAATCGGAGCTGTCTTCAAGGCAGCTTTTTCTTATGCAACTATCGGGGCAGTATAGTTGAACAAGGAACTTAAATTTAAATCTCGAATATCTAATGTATCGGATAGCTAAAAATTTGATGACAGACAGGAGTTAGATACGATGATAAAAGGTTTCGGAGGAATATTTTGGAGAACTAAGAATCTTGAAGATGTAAAAAAATGGTACAGTGAAGTGTTGAAGATTGAAATAGAAAATTGGAATGGGACTGTGATAAAACCCCAATTAGAAAATGAGACTATCTTTTCTTTCTTTACCGAGAATGACAGTTATTTTCCAACAGAACAACAAGTGATGTTAAATTTCCAAGTACATAATCTAAACGAGACTATTAAGCATCTTGAACATATTGGTGTACCTCTTGCAAAGAAAAAAGAAATTAGTGAATTTGGAAAGTTTATTTGGATTGAAGATCCTGAAGGTCGACTGATCGAGCTTTGGGAGAAATAACGAGTTGTAATTCATTTTGCTATTGAGCTAACGGGTGGTTTAGCTGAAGATCGGAGCTGTCTTTAAGGCAGCTTTTTCTTTATGCAACTAACGGGGCAGAATAGTGCAAGAAGGATTACAAATAGATAGAGTCAAGCTCATTTAATCTTTGTTTATTATGGTCTAAAATTTTTTTTGAGAAAAAAGAAAAAAATCTAAGCCAAATGAAGCTCTAGTTTGTCTAATGTGTGTAGACTTAAAACGGAGAGGGTGAATGATAATAATTAAATTAGTGAAAAAAGCTCAAAAAGGTGATGATAAAGCCTTTTTAAAACTTTTCCAACAATATGAAGAAGATATTTATCGAATGGCTTATGTATATGTCAAAAATGAAAGTGATGCCTTAGATGTGGTTCAAGAGGTGGCATATCGTTCTTTCAAAAAAATAGAAACATTGAAAAATCCAGAGTATTTCAAGACGTGGTTAATAAAAATAGCAATCACTAGTTCCATTGATTTAGTTAGAAAGAATAAAAATGTGGTTCAACTTAAACCAGAGTATGATGAGTGCATTAGCTTTGAGGATGAAGATATTCCACTTTCAATAACACTTCAAGAATTACTAGATCAGTTAAATGAAGATGAAAAAAGTATCGTTATTTTAAAGTTCTATGAGGGTTATTCATTTAAAGAAATAGCAGATTTGTTAAATATGCCTATAGGATCAGCAAAATCGGTGTTATATCGTGCGTTAGGTAAACTTCGAAAACAATTTAAGGAGGCTGATCTTTCGTGAGTAATATAAAGCAAGAGTTAAAAAAAATTAAGATTCCAAAAGAATTACACGAAAGAACAAAACTTGGCGTAGAAAAAGCAAAATTAGAGCAACGAAGCAATAAGAAAAGAAAACTATACAAAAGGTTTTCAATAGCTGCAGCAGTTTGCTTGATTGTTGTTTCGACATTAACATTTACACCCGTATTAGCAGCTATTCAAGAGGTATATGATAAAATATTTTCGAGTAAGCATATTGATGATAAAGGTGTAAGAACTGCAATTGATCTAGGACATGGTCAAGCTGTTGATCAAACATTTTATGATGAAAAGCATGACATAACAGTGCATTTTGAGAGTGTGATGATGGATGATAAGGAGACAAAACTCTTATTGACCTATCAAAGTAAAAAAACAAATTTAAAAAACTTTTATGTCGACCTTTTTGAGGGTGACAGTTCTATCAACTTGATTGTTGGAAATGAACAAAAGAAATCATTAGATAATGTGGGTTGGGGAAGCAGATATTACGATAGTAAAAAAAATAAAGTAGCTGAAGCATTATCTTTTGAATCAATAAAACAATATGAAGGACAAAACATTCGTTTAGAAATTGAAAATTTAACAATATATGATAAAAACGAGAAACGTAACGTACAAACGATATGGCCACTCGGTTTCAAGCTCGATAAATCTGCCATCTCAGAAAGAGAAACAGTAGCAGTAAATAAAGATTTCGTTTTTGAAAAAGTAACATACAAGATTAAGCAGGTAGAGTTTTCAGCACTAGAAACAAGAGTTGTTGTTACAGGAAAAGATACTAAGCTTATGAGGGATGAAACCGGAATGAAATATAGAGTGATGAGTAAATTGGAACATCAATTCCTTAATGCAAGGAGATTTGATAAAAAATACGGTTATATCGTAGATGATAAAAAATCCGGTGTATTCCTAAAATCAGCTGGTGAAAAAGTTGAACCGGTTTTTAGTAAAGGTGAAGTAGCCGGCGCAGATGACGAATATATTATGATTTTTGCTCCAGTTAAGGATCGCCAAGACTGCATTCTTGAAGTTGGTAATGAAATTAAAATACCATTAACTAAGTAGCGCGTGTTTCCTTGATGGTTTAGTATAATCTTCATTTTTACTAACAGTTCAACTAACGGGTAGTGTGAACAAGTAAGGGGGGAACGTTGTTCCCCTATAGAAAACCTACTCTTAATGAACTAAAGGGTGCTTTACTTCATTAGGGAGTTGCTTTGGCAGCTCTTTTTCTTATGGAGCTAAAGGGGCAGGTTAGAAGAAGAAGATTATCGAAGTATTGGGAATGAACTTAAAGCAAAAGAACAGGGAGGAGTTAAATTGAATCAAAATATTGGTACAGAAGAAGCGATTAAAAGGTGGGATAGTTTCGCGGATACATATTCTGCAAATCATACCGAACAAGGAGACCTTCATAAAGAAGTTTTTTTAAATCCAACTTTATTATCACTTATGGAAACAGTAAGTAATAAAAAAGTTTTAGATGCTGGGTGTGGTGAGGGGTATTTAAGTCGAATTTTAGCGAGGTCCGAAGCGACTGTAACTGCTGTGGATTATTCACCACGGATGATAGAAATTGCTAAAGGAAGAACTCCAAATGATTTGTTAATTGATTATAGGCAGGGTAATTGTGAAGACTTGAATCCTTTAGAAGATAAAAGTTTCGATTTAATAGTATCCAATATGGTTATTCAAGATCTTGGAAATTACGAAAAAGCATTTCAAGAAATGTATCGTCTATTAGTAGATGGAGGCTGTTTTATATTTTCGATTTTACATCCTTGTTTTGTTACTCCAGAAAGTGGTTGGGAGAAAACAAGAGACGGTAAAAAGTTGCATTGGAACGTAGATAAATATTTTTATGAAGGTGTGTATGAACAAGGTTTAGGAGATAAAGAAAAAATGCTATTCTTCCATAGAACATTAACAAGTTATATAAACACTTTAATCAAAACAGGTTTTATTTTAGAAAGTATAATAGAACCGAAGCCATCAAAAGAGATGTTAAAAAAATATCCTTCATTTGAAGAAGATTTTAGATGTGCTGATTTTATAGTTTTTAAACTAAAAAAGTAAAGTTGAATATTTTGATTAGAAATCATCTGTTCAACTAACAGGTGTGTTAGTTGAGATCCATGGCTGCCATTTGGTGGCCTTTGCTTAATAAACTAAAGGGGCAGGATTAGCTGAAGAAGGTTTTTGAAGAAAAATCAAGAAGTTTTATGTAAAAGAATATGAAGGGATGGTACGTATTAAATGAATGATGTAATCGATTTGATTGACACAAGAAAACCTGGTGTTACGGATTTAGATATAAAATCAGCAGAAGAACAATTAGGAGTTGTTTTTCCCAAACAATACAAAGAACTTTTTAAACTATCTAACAATGCTCAGATTGATGAATGGACTCTGTCTCCTATTAAAGACTCCAAAAACTTAAAGAGAACCTGGGATGATATTGTAAGACAAAATCAAGATGTGAGAGATGAAGGCATGGCTGATGACCTAATATCTATTGGTGAAGATGGTACAGGGGACAAATTATGTTTTCGGATTGTTGATACGATAATGGATAGTAAAATTTATATTTGGTATCACGAAACCGAAGAATTAGAAGAATTAGAAGAATTAGCTTCTAACTTAAAAGAATTTATTAAATTGTGCAGGCTGGTTATGATCACACCAAGCAGTTAGTACATATCCTGTGGGATAGGCCGGTTAATTTCTCATTACTTGAGAAAATGATCGAGTTTAATATTTTCGATAAGGCAGACTGTTCAACTTTTTGGCGGAAATAATTATGAGCTTAAAAGCAACCACTTTTTTGGTTGTTTTGGTTTTAGGATTTGATTTTAAAACCGTTCCCAAAGCAAATGAAGTTTATCGGGAATCGGATTATTAAGGGTGGCGAACACTACACTTTTTTATTTTCGTTTGTCAAAAGTCAAATGTGCAGCAGAATGAAAAACGCGGCATTCGTCAACGGTAAATGGCTGAACGAAGGGAATTAAGGAGTTGATGAATTCGCTCATCCCGAACCCGCTTACACATTAGTTCAGTAGGATGGTAGTAATACAAACTGGATTGAACACCATTTATATGTGTGTGATAAGGATAGTGACGAATTAGCTTAACATTTAGCACGATCTATTTTCTTATTCAACTATCGGGCAGATTAGCGACATAAGCTCTCTGAAACTTTCCAAGCGAGGTCTGCTTGATACGACATCAATTAATCTCCCATTATAAAGAAATTGGAGAAATTGAGAATGATCGTTCTTGTCTGACAACTGATAGAAAAATTGAAGTGGGGTGTTCCTTGATGACAAATAGTATGAATCCTAAGGTTGATGAATATTTAAGTAAAGCTAAAAAGTGGCAGGAAGAATTCGGGAAATTGAGAAAGATCATTCTTGATTGTGAGTTGACCGAAGAATTTAAGTGGATGCATCCTTGTTACACGTTTGAGAAAAAAAACATAGTTTTAATACATGGATTTAAAGAATATTGTGCGCTTCTGTTTCCCAAAGGATCCTTGTTACAGGATGCCCATGGGATTCTAATCCAACAAACGGAGAATGTACAGGCGGCGCGCCAGATTCGGTTCACCAATGTTCAAGAAATAGTTGAAATGGAAACCATCTTGAAAGGGTATATTTATGAAGCCATTGAAGTTGAAAAATCTGGTTTGGAAGTGAATTTTAAAAAGAAGGCAGAATTCATAATTCCTGAAGAATTTCAAAATAAATTCGATGAAATCCCTGCCTTGAAAACTGCTTTTGAAGCATTGACGCCGGGACGGCAAAGAGCATACATTCTTTATTTTTCTGCACCCAAACAATCCAAAACTCGAGTGTCAAGGGTAGAAAAATATATGCAGCAAATTCTCAATGGAAAGGGATTAAATGATTAATTTATTCGATGAGAAAACAAATTAATCAAACTTTAAGATATTGTTCATTCGAACTCCTTTTTGAATCGCAGGTAACACTCAATCATATAATTTGATTCGTAGAGTATAAGCAAACTACGTGTACCAGGCTTACGCATTACCAGCTAAGAAAAGAAAAATACTGCACACAAAAGTGTACCCTTTGGCTTTTTGCTGAAAGGTACACTTTTTTTGAACTAACGGGGGTCGGGCAATTAAATGCTACGTTCCGTAAAAAAAAAATCAGCTAACTTAAATTAACGGCATTTATGCCACTATCTAATGAGATGCTAAAAGTTGGTCCTGTGTGGGATGAACGGTATGTCCGCACGATGATTTAAGAGGCAATGTCAGTTGGTCTTGAACGTAGATACGTTACTGGTACTGGATCAGGTATGCCTATTGGTTTATTGAAGGATCTAAAATGTGGGACAAATGGGGATGGCGTACAGAGGTACAGAGTCGGCATTATATAAATTCCAGAAAGCTAAAAAGAAAACAGCTGATAAAAAGGCAGGTGAAGCTACTTTCACTATATTGTTTGCAGCATGATAAAAAGCCCTCTCCAAATGGAGAGGGCTTATTTTTGTTATATCATACTTTTGTTGTGTATCCTTATCGTTCTTGTAGTCCTATAATCTCATTTAATTGAGTATAGAAACCTATTTAGTAGGTAAGGATGGGAAAGTCTCATAGACTCATATTTCCATCAGTTTAAGTTTTTTGCACCAAAACTACACATTCTGCAATTAAATTTCGCTCTAATTTAATATAGATTATAAAATGAACGTTAATAGATGAATTTTTGTAAATAAATTATAAAATAATCATCAAACAATACATATATTATTAGAATTTTCAGTATACAATGAATGTTAAATAACAAGGAGGTCTATAAAATGAAAGCGGATACAAAAAATAAAATAGTTCTTGGATGAAGGCGTTACATGGGTATCAGTCCATCACGGCGGCGGAGCCGGATTGGGTTACTCTTTTACATGTAGGAGTGGTTATTGTGGCAGACGGTACGAAAGAAGCAGAGTCACGCATTGACCACAGTTTCTTATGGGGTGTAGTGCGTCACGCTGATGCCGGATATGAGCTGGAAAATTAAAACAACGTGAAAAAGGAATTAACATTCCAATGCTTGATACATGAACTGATCAGGTATGATCGAAGAAACGGCAATCCACGGGGCTTTGCCCGTTTGAGCGCCAAGAATTTACCCAGCATGAATTATATAATAGGGGGAATAATTATGGGATCACCAAATGTGGCGACAAATACGAAACAAGAGAAGCCGCAAATTCAATCAACTACGAATATATTGAAGTTTATTATATATAGTTTAATAGGAAGTTTTATGTTTTTTATTCCTATTACCATAAATGATGTTTCAAGCATACCAATTGATCATATAGTAACATGGATCAAAGTAACCTTGCCGTCAGCCGTTCCTGTTTATGCGCTTATTGTCATTCTATTGGGAGCTGTTTATCCGTTTATTTCAAAAAGCTGGAATAAAGATAAGGTATCAATAGTTTTTTCTTTCTTAAAAGTAATAGGCGCTGTTGTTGCGATCTTAATATATTTCAAGATTGGACCCGAATGGTTAATGGCCCCAAGTATGGGTCCTTTCCTTTTCGAAAAACTTGTCATACCTGTTGGACTTGTCGTTCCCTTTGGTGCTATATTTTTGGCGCTACTCATTGGATACGGGCTTCTCGAATTTTTGGGTGTACTGATGCAGCCAATCATGAGGCCGATATTTAAAACGCCAGGGCGCTCAGCAGTTGATATGGTTGCTGATTTAGCAGGAAGCTACTCGATTGGTATGCTCATTACGAATCGACTATATAAAGAAGGAAAGTACACCGTTAAAGAAGCTGCCATTATTGCAACCGGTTTTTCAACCGTTTCGGCAACGTTCATGATCGTTGTAGCAAAAACTCTCGGGCTTATGGACATATGGTCCCTTTTCTTTTGGGTTTCTTTAGGGATAACGTATCTTGTCACTGCTATTACCGTACGTATTTGGCCATTGAATAAAATGAGCGACGAATATTATTCGGATAATGCGGATCCAGAAGAAGTAATCAAAGAAGGACTTTTCAAAAATGCCTGGAACAGTGCGATGGTGGGAGCAAACAATTCCGTAAGTCTTGGCAGAAATTTATGGGAAAACTTAAAGGACGGTTTTCTTATGACTATGAGCATTCTACCGTCCATTTTGTCCGTTGGGCTCATCAGCCTTGTATTAGCGGAGTATACTCCAGTATTTAATTTACTTGGCTATCTTTTTTACCCATTTACCTGGGCATTACAAATACCTGAACCATTTTTGGCTGCAAAAGCTTCAGCTATAGGAATTGCGGAAATGTTCCTGCCGGCGCTTCTTGTAGTTAAAGCACCTCTGGTAACTAAGTTTATTATTGCCGTGGTTTCTGTATCATCCATATTGTTCTTTTCAGCGACGATACCTTGTATCCTATCAACCGAAATCCCAATCAGCATTACGAAGTTGGTTGTAATCTGGTTTGAACGGACGCTCATTACGTTAATTATTACAGCACCTATCGCAATATTGCTGCTTTAGTACGAAACAACGAATTAATCATATGAGAACTTATCGATCATAAATCGAACATATGCAATTGTATTATAAGGTCGACCAGTAAAAGATAGTTTTTACTCGAAAGGGAAATCAACCTGTAGGATATACATGGCTTCATCACGAAAAAAAAAACTGCTCATACTGGCGGAAAATCCAATGAATGAAGCACGCTTAAAAAGTGTGCTTTATTTACTAATCATATACATGAAGAAACCATTTCGTGATTAGTACTATTTTCGCGCATCTTTTTAAATTTCTGATCTAGTATTAATTCTTCACCCATATACGTCACATACTACAACTGGAATGGCTTTTTCAAATATTCATGCATATGGAGAACGGGGAAACAAATTGAAAGGAGTTAGGAGAAAACGGCTAACTAAAAACCCTCACAAAGATGGAATGTGAGGATTTAAAGGTTATCGAACTGTTAAAAAACATGAAACTAAAAGGAAAATCACCCTCGTTGATAACTGAATTTTCTGATTTTTAACCGAATAACAACAGAGACTACTAGTAACTATTAAAATAAATCAATAGAATATGCATCTATTTTTCTGGGGTCTTTTTCTTTTAATAATCTCATTTCCCCTGTTTTCATTCCAAGTTCTTTACATGCTCTAGGAACCAATTCAAGAATTTCATCATTGGCGATTTCATAATTATAGGTTGATTTTAATGAATGTCCCAGTTCTATAGTGCTAATTTTGTTGAATTTTTCACCAACTATAAGCATATCGTATTTTTTGGTGATCTTTTTCCAAGATTCTTTTGAATCTATTGTTAAAGCAGATTCTCTTACATCAATTAATACTTCGGTAATTTTTTTTAGTTTAACCATGTTTTAACACCTCCTATAAAATCTTATAGGTCTATTATACCGTAGATGTAGGTAAGTAAGTTGAAAAACACTTCTATAGTACGATGGAAACTTATGGTGCGTACGTCATGTTCAAAGATATTCGAAGAGCGGTTGAAGGCAGGATAGTAATCTTTGCGGATAAAAGTAAAAAGGATGCCATGTATTTGAAAAAGGATAATTACTGCGGTAGTTGTGGAAAGTCTCCCCTAATAGCCTTTCTCGTTGATTCGTGAACAACATCAATTAGTAAAGTAAACTTCTCATACCATCTTTGACGAAACAACCGGTAAATCAGGCAAAGCGTTTTTATTTAACTCCTTGACTTCTTCTTGAAGTTCTTCGTTAAGTGAATCTAGATCGACTGAATTTGCAATGGTTGTATTAGTCCAAGGAAAAGCATTTCAACAGACAATAAAGGTTTTTTTTGTAATCGGAAAAATTAACTATATACCTTCTTTCGTTAGCTCTTCGGATTGGTGTGGAACAATCAGAGGAGTTGGATTGTATTACCCCATAATAGATTGGCAATAACAAAGTATATGACAACCTCTCTTTGTCATACCATTTAGAAAAAGATAAGGGTGTGACAAAGCTGAGTAGGAAAAAAAACAATCAAATCGTTATTTATATAATTAAAGGCTCAACAATTAAAAGATTTTTAATCCTAGATCTAATTATTGGATCAGGAATTTTTTATGTAGTCAAATTTATTTCTTCAAGCATATTAATAGCGAGTGTGAGCAGTTTTATTGGAACAGAGGGAATTAAAAAGGCACCGAAAGTTCTAAAGTATGCAATTGAATCAATATCAATGGACTAGATGTTAGGAATAAATATAGACCTTGCCTGTTGCAAAGTCCAAAAATTTCGAGATTAGAAGGTGAGATAGGGGGATTTCCAAATTCGATAAAAAGCAGAAATAAGGAATCTGAATTCATGTTTGATTTTAAAATAAACAAAGAAACCTCAAAGAAAATTCAATTTAAGCAATTGGCCAATCAAACATGTATCAATTGGATTGGATGCACGATCAGCCAATCTGAATTTATGTGAAATGTGGATATTGTACCGAATGATTCTGTAAAATAAACTTTCTTCTCAAAAAAAAATTCCGACATCTCATGTATTGCCACATACACACAGCATATGTGAAGTAGCAGTATTCACTACTTGTAAGGGAAAATTAATGCGAAAAATGTATTTATGAAACAATAAAGTGGTAACTAGCTCAAAGCTTATATTTAATTACGTATGTGCCAAGTTTGAGTTATACTAGTAAAAAACATCCGTCTAGGAAGATGACAGTAAGCTTCTTTAGTGAAATACATAAAAAGGATTGGTGAATAAGAATGGCAATAGTTGATGTAACGGTTATTCCAGTTGGTACACAAACTCCAAGTGTTAGCAGCTATGTGGCAGATATTCAAAGAGTATTAAAGGAATATGAAAAAAAGGGAGAAATTCGTTTTCAACTGACACCCATGAATACAATCATTGAAGGCGACCTGCCTAAATTGTTTGAAGTGATCCAAGCGATGCACGAAGTACCTTTTGAAAAAGGTCTTGCTAGAGTTTGTACGAATATCCGAATCGATGACCGTCGTGATAAAGAACGCAAGATGGAAGACAAAGTAAAACGGGTGAAGGGCATGCTTGAGGAATAACAGCTTCTGTAAGGGTCTCCAGTGAAATGGTTAAAAAAACAGGAGAACTGAGCATTAGATTAAGATAATACTTCATAGGATAGTTAGTCCATTATGAGAGCTGATTTTTTGACTAGGGGGACTGTAGGAACCATGGGAATCCTTAAGAGACATGGAATTCGAGCCTTGTGGACTTGACAGTCAATTGGGGGCTGATTATGCTATGAAGTATGTTCCGGTCGAAGGTTACCCATGGGAACGCGAACAATATATGTCCATGTATAAATAGCTTTAAAGCCTTGGTATTACTGAGTGTCTCAGTTACCAAGGCTTTTTTATAAAATGAAAGGGAACCGACAGGCTGCCCACATGCATGATATTTCGTATTTTTATTGGCATAATCCATGTATTTTGAATATCCATCCACATTTTTTTCTTCGAGTTCCTTAGGCACCTGCTGTTGTTTGCATCCTGCCGTGCCCAAGTGTATATATTTCATGCTATGAGAATAGGTAGTGATAATGACAAATGAGGCTCAAAAAAAGATGAAAAAGAACAGTAGTGTAGATAAGAATCCTATAAAGTACAATTGTTTGAAAAATGGTTCCAGTATTTATTCTATATTCACTGAAAATTATAAACGTTCGCCATAAAGTTCTTTTTCTTCATTTGGATGAAAAAGGGTGAATCCTTTTGAGCAAATCACAAACCTTCTATCTATCTCGAATCCAGCCATATTCAAAATTTCAACTGTCCCATGTGAACCAGTTCCAGCATACCCGCAACTACAACCAGATAGGTGTAACTCATTTCCTTTTTTGTCTATAAGGATGAGGTCGCTATCGACCAAAATATTGTCGTCATTAATTTCTTTAACAATTTTTGCAATTTTAAAACGGTCAAATTGGTCTTTAACTGCTTCGAATAACGCAATACTTTTATTGGTAACACCACGGTCTTCACCGTAATCTTTTATTACCAATACTTCCCGATCATATGATTTCTTATATAGATGGTACTTTTGGTAAGTGACGTCATTTATTTTACAAATAGTTGGAGTATTACTATTCAGACTTCTATTCGTAGATTTATTAAACATTGGACCCCTCCTAAATAGTTTTTTTATTAAGTTTATTAGGAGAAATAGAGATTAGTACAAAGAATCTGCTAAGGGGCAAAAATATTTTTTATTTCTGATTCTCGTTTAAATATTTGAAAGATGAAGAATTAATGGGAATGAATCGATACTTACAATAGAGTTGGTGGAGCTGTGAGGAGGATGTATGATTGAATCAAAATTAAAAAGCACCAAAAAAGGTGCTTCCTAGTTATAAATCTTCTTAAAGTAATGAACAAACATTATGTTCATGACAATTTCGACTATCGCAAACAAATCCAGCTTCAATTGATCCCATACGTCATAAGCCCACTTCACCTCTCTTTAGTAGTATCAAGAATATGATTGTAGGCTTAGTATTGTAAGTCCTTATCTTGAGACAGTAAATTATCAAAAGATGATTGTATAGTACTATCCATTTGAAACACTCCTACTAAAAATATGATAGGGAAACCTACACCGCTGCCGTTCTTCCCGATTATGCCAGTTATTCCAATTATAATTATTTCAAATAAAAAATATACTTACAATAACTTTTTCGATAATTTGGCGCATTGTTAAATAGTCGATATAAAATTGGCCTTGTCATGGCCCTAACACTCATTCTGTAATTAATAAAAATTTTGAAATGACCTTAAATAATATATTTAATAAAAAAGCTTGTAAATGGGGAGTAAAGCTTTCGAAGCTCCAAATAAATGATTACGAATAAAGGAATTTTAATCAAATAACCTAATTGGACTCTACTAACGTATACATCTATTATGATTCAATCTAATTAGGAGGGAATTATGACAAAACATCGTAAAGTGAAACCCTATTTAACGACACGTAGTTTGCTACCGGAAAATCAGGAGACACCCATTCAATTCATCAATGATGATAGTATGGAAAATCAATTATTTTATAGAAGGAACCACTTTTCATATCCGACTCTTTCCTATTCAAACTATTGGCTCCCCATAACTGGGCTAGTTTCAGCTCCATTACTACTGTCTATACAAGACATTCTTCAATACCCCTCAAAAACGGTGGAAGTTGTCCTTGAATGTTCGGGAGACAAGCGTAATCTCTTCGAACCTAAAACTTTTGGAGAACAATGGGGAAAGGGAGCAATTAGCCAAGGCATTTGGAGGGGTGTACCCTTACGGACCTTACTTGAACTATCTGGAATTAGAGAAGGGGCAAAAGAAGTTGTCGTGGAGGGTTATGATTATGGAAGCAGAACCGATCTAGATGAGGTTTACACCTACACTAGGAGTTTGCCTATCGAGAAAGCACTGCACCCGGATACCATCATTGCATATGAGTATAATAACCAGCCAATTCCTTTTAAACATGGTTATCCACTGAGGTTAATAGTTCCGCAGTGGTATGCAATGGCATCTGTTAAATGGATAAAACAAATAAGTGTTAGTAATTCTAATTTCACTGGCCCTTTTCAAACAATTGATTACATGTATTATCCAAATAAGGACAATGACCTAGATGCATTTCCAGTCACTACGATAAATATAAATTCGACTATACAAAAACCGCTGGATATGGAAATTTTAAATACTGGTAAGCATTCAATAAAAGGGATTGCATGGACAGGTAAAGGAGTTATTACAAAGCTGGAAATAAGTATTGATGGTGGAAATACATGGAGAAACGCCGATATTTCACTTGGTAAGAATGTAGGTTATGGATGGGTTACTTGGTCATTTGAATGGACTATATTAGAAAAAGGTGAATATACGATAATATCTAGAGCAACAGATTCATTTGGTCAAATTCAACCTTTATTACCTTTTTGGAATGAAAAGGGTTATGGGTATAATGCGATTGATAAAATTCAGGTTAAGGTAGAATAATTAGAAATTTATTTTAAAGAAATCTGGTAAAACAACTTTCAAAATGTTTGCTTCATAACAAAATAGATGAATATATTCAGGAATATTTTGCTCAATAAGAGAATTAATCAATCTCCCGTAATTTTAAGCAGTTTGTTTTGAGGTAAATGCTTATTAAAAGTTAGTTGGCAAAGTAAGAAAAATATCATTTTTCTCCTTTTGGGAAAAATAACCTCGTTGTTAAGTTATGGTTATTCCTATATAATTTTCTAGAAACATAGAAATGTTATGAATAGGAGAAAAGTATGAAAAAACTGTTGACCATTTTACTTTCAATTACGTTGTTAATTAGCTTATTCCCACAATTAACATCGGCAGCTCAAAGCAATAATTTTGAGCAAGAACTTACAAAGTATTTAAAAGAGGTAAGCCATGTAAGGGGCTTTGAAGTGACGAAGGATGATATTGAAAATTCTCTTTCTTATTACGATGAGGGTATTGAAGACTTTCAATCTATTGATGATCTTAAAGATGCTTTAGGCGAAGTTATTAAAGCGGATTTAAGTAATTTAGATGCCATTTATGAGGATAATAACCTAACCCATGAAGGCCTAATTAAACTATTACACGAAAATGGCGAAGAACTTGACGATTATATCTTTATCTGGAACCTTGATGAAGCTGTATATTTCTATGCAGAAGAGGGAGATTTTGAACGCGATCCAAACTTTGACCAGGAATTAGTCAAATATTTAGCCAGGGTTAGCAAGGAAAGAGGCTTCGAAGTAACAAAAGAAAAAATTGAAGCGTCATTAGACTTATATGATTTTAGCATGGAAGAATTTGAGTCTGTCGAAGAGCTTAGCGAATTCTTAGGTGACGTCATAAAGGCAGACCTAAGCAACTTAGATTATTTTAATGAGAATTATGGACTGGATAAAGGATCCCTTCTTCAAATGTTAGAAGAAAATGGTGAAGATATTAACGATTATATTTACATAGATAATCTTGAGGAAACTGTTTGGACCCTTACTGGTGGGGAGTTGGAAGGTGAAGTTGTCGAGGATCTGCTTCCTATTTTCGAAGAAGAACTCGGTCTTACGGAAGAGGAACTATTGCGACTTGAAGACCATTTAATGTCTTTGGAAGAGCATCTTTCCGATCCGGCAACAGTCGAGCGACTTGAAGAATTGGGCAACCGCATGATGGCTTTTGAGGAATTTGAAGTAGCAACTGAGCTTACAGCAGAACAGATAGCTGAAATGGCATCTATCTATGAAGAATTACTTTCCATCTTTAAGCTAAAAGTATCCTATTCCCTTGTGAAAAGTGGCACGGAATCACCTGTATCCCTTTTGGATTTAATGAAATTGGAAGAGTTGAAGGGTGCTAACCTGAAAATAGCGATATACACAACTGACGGGAAGTTCTTAGCCGATCTTTTGATTACGGGTGATATGGTCGATTCTAACACTGTTACTAATGCAGGCCAACAAATAAAGGAATCTGCTAAAGAAGTGACAAAGACGATTGAAAAGGCACCAGTTGCTAAACCAGTTAAACAAAAGATCATCAGCACTCATAAGAATTCGGAACATCAAACGGTAAAAGGGGCTAAACTTCCAAACACCGCTTCCGATTATATCCCTAATGCCCTTTTAGGACTGTTCATTGTCTTGTTCGGAAGCTTGATGTATCGAAAAATCAGGAAAGCTTAATATGAAACAATTTAAAAAAAAGCGGTTGCTTCTATTTTCTTGTTCTATTGTTATCATTTTATTTGGGTTTTGGTTCTCCACAACTAATATGTATAAGTTTGCAAAAGGATACTTTCTTTACAAGACTCACGCTCCAAGTAGCCAAGTAAAAGAAACAGAAACAGAAGCAGAAACAGAAACAGAAACAGAAACAGTGCAGAAACCAACAAGTAAGAAAGCAACAACGAAGGAGCTTTATCCTGTCCGGCCTAAAACAGGTGAAGAAATTGGGGAACTCTATATCCCAAAATTAAAAGCGAAACTACCTATTTTTCATGGAACAAATGAGGATGAATTGGAGAAAGGCGTTGGTCACTTTGCAGAAAGTGTGCTACCAGGTGAAAATGACAATTCCGTTCTTTCCGGTCATAGAGATACGGTATTCCGTAAACTCGGGCAAGTAGGCGAGGGAGATTTGTTGATTGTAAGAACATCTGCAGGAGAGTTCACATACAAAGTCAACAAAGTTCGAATTGTGGATGAGGATGATCGAACCGTAATCGTACCAAAACCAAGAGCAACGCTAACCGTCAGTACCTGCTATCCCTTTGATTTTATCGGATCTGCACCTGAACGCTATATACTTGTCGCTTATTTGTCTTCAAAAACAGTAAGTTAAGATTTTTTATAACACCTAATGTTCTGAAATATAAGCAAGAGTCCCAATAAAGTAAATCTTATTGGGACTCTTTTAGTATCCAATTCTCCTTAAATGTGTAGGTGGTTGCCAATTTATTATACTGTTAAGCTATTCTTATTACTTAATGAAGCGGATTTTACTTTTTTGTGATGGAAAATATAAGAGCCGGCAATCAAAATATATCCAATAATGAATAGAAGCCATTCACTGGCAGGGTCGCCCACTGATATGCTTGAATACATAGCACCAGTCAAATCAAATACAAAACCGGCATAGGCCCATTCCTTAATTCTCGGAAAACCAGGAATAAGTATCGCCACGACACCTAATAATTTGGCAATACCAAGAAAGGGTAGAAGGTAGGTAGGATAACCTAAATGATTAAATAAAGCGACTGCATCGGGAACAGACATTATATCCGGAATGGAACCTAAAACCATTAATGCCGCCAAAAGCCCTGTGAAAATCCAGTATATAATATTTATTTTTTTCATTTATTATTCATTCCCTCCCTTAGATTGACATTTTAATCATATTCCACTTCCCTTTTATTAATGCATTCTATAAAAAATTATTGAACTTCAACAGTCGTGACGCGATTCTTTAAGAATCGCTTGAATGTAGGCTAACTCGAAGAAAAACGAGTTTGCATGCAGTTTTTTTCATTTAAAACGTCAGTTGATTTCAGAAATCCGCACCCACGAGTGAACAGCCTATATTATGGGTGCAGCACGAATTCACGAGTAAACATGTTGAATTTACGAGTAAATAGCTCAAACTCACGAGTAAAATAGCAAAACTCACGAGTAAAAGTGCGAAATCACGGGTGCAGCACGATTTCACGAGTAAAAATGCTGAATTTACGAGTAAATAGCTCAAACTCACGAGTAAAATAGCAAAACTCACGAGTAAACAGCGCGAAATCACGAGTAAAAGTGCGAAATCACGGGTGCAGCACGAATTCACGAGTAAACATGCTGAATTCACGAGTAAATAGCTCAAACTCACGAGTAAAATAGTAAAACTCACGAGTAAAATAGCAAAATTCACGAGTAAACAGTGCGAAATCACGGTTGCAGCACGAATTCACGAGTAAAATAGCAAAATTCACGAGTAAACAGCGCGAAATCACGAGTAAAAGTGCGAAATCACGGGTGCAGCACGAAATTCACGAGTAAACATGCTGAATTTACGAGTAAACAGCGCGAAATCACGAGTAAAAGTGCGAAATCACGAGTGCAGCACGAATTCACGAGTAAACATGCCAAACTCACGAGTAAAATAGCAAAACTCACGAGTAAACAGCGCGAAATCACGAGTAAACGTGCGACTGTCTGCCAAGCCTCCTCGCCGCAAGCGTCTCCAGTTATTTGGCAGGAGTGTTGTAAATTTCTTCAATCTAGTGAGGGTTGCATAAACCAGTAAACATGAAGTAAAGCAATTACACCCTTATCTAGAGAGTGAATCAAAATGATAAGTGTTGGAGCGGATTTTGTAGCTACCTTTTTGATTGTGTATATTCTTTCTAATCTTTTATGGAATGCTTCCATCACTTTCATAGGAGCAATTATTGTAGGATTATTACTTGGTGTAATAGAATACTTTACTCACAGATTTTTAATTACATCAGGGAAAGTCGAAAAGTCCACCGCTTGAAGGTGATTTTGGAGTTTTCTTTATTGTAAAAGGCAGTGGCTAATTTAACCACTGCCTTTTTGATGTTATTTTAAGAATGTTCCATGATTAGCTTTGCTGCTTTTATCCCTGAAAGTGTTGGCGGATATGAATAGTGTAACATTGCGAACATTGTATTTGGCCCTGTTGCAGCAATTGTAGGTATGGCTTATCTTATAAAAAAATTTATTGACTTAAAAGAATTGATTAAAATGACGCATATCCCGACACAGGAAATCGTGAGGATGGAATACATTAACTTTAAGTCTTTCAATATAATAATTCCCGCAATTACTATTAGTGAATCTATAATAAAAATAACTATTCCAGGATTAGTTGCTGTGGATTTTGAGATTAATAGTGCTAGCAAATCCACTCCACCGGGGCTAATATGTTGTCTCAGCATAAAACCAACACCAATCCCAATCGTCATTCCACCGATAATGGCACTCGTTATGATCGGTAGATGAACCAAACCGTTTAAAGGTGTTAGCCAATCAATAATGGTTGAAGTAAAAGCTAACCCAAGTAGGGCATTAAAGAAATAAGACTTATCGTATAGAAGAGATAGAAGGTATATGGGAATGTTGATTATGATCATGGTATGCCCAATCTGAATACCCCAAACATATTTGATTAACAAACTTATTCCAAATATCCCGCCATTTAATAGATGAATGGGGATTATAAACAGGTTAAGACCAATTCCAATACAAAAACTTGAAAAAAGCAGAGTAACAAACTTTTTCATAAAAATATTCCCCTTGTCCAAATCATTATCTTAAAATATATGAGAGGAATTTAAATATATACTTGGCTGATTGGAAATTACGATTGCTATTTGTATATTGTTGGCTTTGTTTTTCAGATGATATGCTGAGTTCAGCAGGATTAAAATAAAGGCCGTCACCTTGAGGCCATGTAATCAGGGCAAAAATAAGAGACACTCATAAAAAGTGTCCCTTATTCAGTAATTATATGTCTTAATGGGGCAAGTCCGTAAATAAGAGGATTTATTAAACCTTGGAAACTAGGTTAGGTTTAACTTTGCTTATTCAAGCTGATTTTTTTTGATAGACGATTTGTGATGGTATCTTCTTGTGGTGAAGTTCGCCGTATGAAAAAGGCCAGTATGAACGCAACTATGGTTAACCATGTAGCTATCATGAATGCATCATCTACTCCCATTACGCTTCCTTGTTTAATGGCCATGGTCATTTGAGATGTATTTTCTGGTGATATGTTTCTTTGAGTTAAAATTTCCTGTACATGTTTCGTTCCCTGATTTGTCATGACAGACACAAAAAATGCCATGCCAACGGCACCTGCCACCATTCTCAACGTATTGACCATGGCTGTTCCATATTTATTCAGGCTAAGTGCCAATTCATTTAATCCAGCTGTGAAGATAGGCATCATCAGTATCGACATGCCGAACATTCTAATGGTATATACCCACACCACATAAGAATAAGACGTATCTGTTTCAAGCCGTGTTAAAAGATAGGTTGTAATAATAGTGATGGCAAGTCCGCTTACCGCAAGCCATCTCGCACCAAATCGATCAAACAGCTTACCTGTGATAGGAGACATGATTCCCATTAAAATACCGCCAGGCAATAGCATGAGACCGGATTCCATCGGAGTGAACCCACGGATATTCTGCATATAGATTGGCATGATGATCATTCCAGAGAACATACCCATAGTCGCGATGATGTTGATGATTGTCGTTAATGTGAACATCCGGTAACGAAAAATTCTAAATTCCAGAATAGGATGCTTTACAGTAAATTGCCTCCAGACAAATAAAGCTAAACTGATTCCTCCAACAAGGAACATTGTCAGGACTTCGAAACTGCCCCAGCCCTTGGTACCGCCTGTAGCAAATCCGTATAGAACTCCGCCAAATCCGATAGTGGATAGAATTACACCCGTTTTATCGAGTTTGGGTCTGCTAGTATTCCCTACTTTTTTAATGATGAAAATTGCAAATATGAAGTCAAGAAGGGCAAATGGGAAAATGATGAAAAACAGAACCCGCCAGGAATAGTTTTGTATGATCCATCCTGATAACGTCGGTCCCACGGCTGGTGCAAAATTCATGGCGATACCAAATATACCCATTGCGAAACCGCGTCTGTTAGGAGGGAATAAAGTGAAAATTACATTTGTAATCAAAGGGAATAAAATCCCTGCACCTGCAGCTTGAACCACACGTCCGATCAATAAGACGGAGAAGCTAGGGGCAACTCCACATAGAAAAGTTCCTAAAGCAAAGAGTCCCATCGAAGCAAGATATAATTGCCTTGTGTTGAATCGTTCCATTAAGAAAGCTGTAATCGGTATGACAATCCCATTGACAAGTAAAAAGATAGTTGTAAGCCAATTAGCTGTTGCAGCTGATATTTCAAAATGATTCATTAATTGTGGCAATGCGATATTGATTAGAGTCTGATTTAAGAAAGCGACGAGAGCACCAGCCAGCATCACTGCAAACATGGGGCCTGTACGAACTTTAGTGATTGCTGTTTTATCGTGATTCATTATTATGGCACGTCCTTTTTGTTGAGTTAGTACATATTGTATTTCCTGCTATATTTTCAAGTATTAGACGCTAATGCGACTTCACTAAGTTTTACAACCAATATACACCATCTTAAGGTGTATAACCTCCATTACGGCTTTTGAAGGTGTTTTTTCTTTTTTTCACAACTCACAGGGACAATATTTAAGGGTGTATTCTTTTGGATGTTGTTAAGAAAATATCAGGAAATAAAGGTGATAAATCAGAGGAGTGATACGATTTTTATTTCGCTGCAGTAACGGTTCGAAAGCTCATTTAAAAGTCCGTTCAATTCGGGCAAAGTCATGGAAAACGAATCAAAAGAATTATTTCAACAATCTAAACACATTCTAACATATTTACTGAAAAATAATTAATTGGTAAGAAGGCGTGATTAAAATCATGCCTTTTAACGCATTTTGGAAGATTACCATACGGAAATAGTTAGTAACGATAAAATTATAGACGTGATTGGTACAAAAAACTATGCTAAATTTTTAGAATGTGATATTGGCGCTAATCTATTTAGAATATTAAAGATTGCTTTCGATGCAAACGACCAACAAGGTCAATCTGACCGTTCATCGGGCAAAATAGGTCATGCCAAATCATTGGCATGACCTATTTGTAGCCTTATAAAAAAGGTGGGATTCAACTCAAAACGGGTATCCACTAATCAACAATTTCAAACAATGCTCAATTATATAAAAGAACTTTGTCCGGTTTACTAAAAAGCGCGATTACACATTTCCCACATACTATTCACTTAGTAAAACTTCTAATTTTATTTGGGTCCTGCAAATCGGAAAATGGATTATTCAAAGTTGCTCCCCGGACCTTTCTGCTTCAATCAATGGATTTAACATTTCCCTACAATTAAAACATAAGATTTTCTTGTTATCTAACAGAATACCGTTCAGAAAACCAGCCGTGCAATATACATCGTGACCACAGTGCACACAAGAGCCAACTAGTTCATCCATCGATACATCCCCCTATAGGATAATGGTTTATAGTTTGGCGTGCTATTTTGAATAAAGGTAAAGCCCAAAATCTTGCATAACGGAAGTGTGCCCCATTTGCCGCAACATGGTAGCTATATTGCCTCGATGATATGATCCGTGAGTGACAACGTGTAATACCGACTCGGAAATAGAAGTTTCAAGCAAACCTGCATACGGGTTATCCACCACAATTACCTTATCCATATCTTCTTGACTGTTCAGAAGTGCTTTGTTTCTTTCAGATAAGTCTAGGAATATTTTTTTCATTTCCTCAATACTTTTCTTTTCCACCACTTCTTTTAATTGATCAGAAGCCGCCATTGCTTCATTCATACTATTACCTGAGATAATGTCAAACCAAGCGTAATCTGTGAGATAAATGTGAGACAACACTTTTGATACCGAAGAAAAACCACTCTGAATATCCTTATGATAAATGTGCTGTGGAAGTTCTTTTAAACGATCAATGATAACGCCATTTGCCCACACGTGGTAGTTGTACATTTTTAAAACTGGTTCGGGGTGTGTCATATAAAAAACCTCCACTTCTCTTTTTTTTCGTATTGAACAATTTATGCCTGAATAACAAAAAAAATTCAGGTGAAAGTATATTAATCTGGTTTTTCTATTTTATATACAACAATCCTTAGGTAAGGGGATGAAGTTACTTCATACTTCCCCCCTGCTGAAATCGCGAATATACATGTTTAGAAAAGAGATAATACGAGCTACGAGCATTCTGATTATAAAATGAATAGTTTTTGCCATATATAGGTATTATTTCTTGCAGGAAATTAGCTCCTTATATCGAACTGATAGTAAAGGAGATGGTAATATGAATCTGAGAATTAAATATAGGCTTTATATCCATGCTGACGGAAAACTTATTCCAGAGAAGTATGACCGATATGAGATACTGAACGTCAGAGAAGGTATAGATCCTAATGATACTAAGGATTACCAAGAGCTTATTAAAAAATTGGGAAAGTCGATTAATCGGCCTGAGAATGAATTTGAAATTAAAAACTATGAATCAATGTAAGTGCATCCTTTCGGGGATGCTTTTTATTTGGAGTAAGAGAGGTGAATCTGGGAATTTGAACTTTACAAAGAGACAAAAAAACGTTTCAAATTTATATCATTGTGATTCAAATTGTATACAGTGAGATTTGGAGTAAAAGATCCTCTTAAAAGTCCTTATATTTTCTACTTCTTTTTAACCCCATTTCTTTCAACATCTCTAGAGCCTGAAATAAAGTATTGCTAACTTAGAGGCTTTAAATACATAAGTTCTTATTAGTTGCATACTTCCGAAAATGTCCATTGTGATTATCTAGTTGCAATTCTTCATCAGAAATTGTGTAAAAGCGTAGAATTTCTCTCTCGTTTATATGCTTAGGAATTCTATAAAAATACTCCCTTTCTTGGACGGGGCAGGTCGGATTCATCCATTTATTTTCCGATGAGCTTCCCATATTGAGTAAACGAGGAGAGAAAAGGTTCACCAATACGCTTACCGTATAAAAACTCTGTTTAGCAAATAAATCCAATACCTGCTGCGCCATTGCAAATTGGTACTATAAATGAACCATTCGAAGTAGACTCCGTCTGTCTCACCTTTTGGAGAAAAAAGGGGAAGGAAATGTCATCGTTATAACAAGAAAACGGTCTTTTATATTTTAGTATTTTGTATTTTTTTTAACCTGTTTGATGTTTTTTTTATGCGCATTTTTGGTGTTACCATTGCAAATTAAAGAGAACACATTATTATATTATCTCTTACTTAGCTTGATGGCGGATGTGGTAGGACACCGTATATAAATTAATAAAATATTCCTATTAAACATTAGTGTAATATGTGAATTTTATAAAACGAAGAGTTAAGATTCTCATTTAATTGTTTATTTCATCAGCATCTCTTATAAAAGAAGAACTAGCCATTAGCTAGTTCAATTTCATATCAAAACTTCTACTATATCTTTCGTCTAAACCATACATAAACATTTGTCCTGCGCATATAGGTCAGACTTTTTGAACGGGAACTTGAATTTCAAAGGTAATCTCGTTTGGTTTATCAGTGATTGTAATATCAACATGCATAATTTGCAGCGCATCGCCGATAATTTGATAACCACCTTCATCAAGATAATCAATTATTTTACTCAAGCTTTCACTTCGGTTCCATAATAATTCTCCATTATAACGGATACACGCAAACAACCCAGCAGGAATGATTTTTTGGTATTGCTTTGGTATTTTTTCTTTACTTTTTGCCACAACAAAAATGACTGATGGTTCTTCAAAACGTTTAGATTTAAGATCTGCTTCCTGGATGAGAATTCCTAGTCTGTTACTAGCCAGAATCGGTGACTTTTCTGCAAGCATATTTTCTAGCCTTATAACTCCATAACAGAGCTCTATATTATTATTGATTTTTTCATTCAATGTAATTAATTTTCTGCGTTCTATGTTGTGCAACATGACCGTTTGTAGTTCTTTTTCTCTTGATATATGATCCAAATATACAATCTTTTTCTGGATATTTTCTTCCAAGTCGGTTAATTCATTAAGCTTTGAAACAAGTTCTGCGTGCTTAACTTTAAGAATGTCTAAAGACTTACGGAAATTACGTTCATTGAAATAATCCTTTATTTCGTCCGTACTCATTCCAAGTTGCCGTAATTCTTTAATGGTTCCTAAAACCTCGTACTGGAAAATAGAATAGTAGCGATATCCCGAATGTGAATCGATATATTTCGGCTTGAATAAATTAATCCGATCATAATGGCGCAAGGTCTCCGTAGTCATCCCTCGTAACTTAGCCATCTCACCAATAGTTAATTTTTCTTTCAGATAAATCGCCCCCTTAAAAAATATAATACAGGTGTTGACCTTTGTGTTACAACAACCTTTATAATCAAAATACACAATTATTGAAATCTTCTGAGTATTCTTTAAAAATGTGGGGGAGCTGATTATGAAACGGAAAAAACTTGCTAGAACACTTACTTTATCACAGGTTGTTTTTTTAGGGATTGCTTGGAATAACCCCATGGTATTTTTTAATACCTATGGAATAGCTAGCGTAACCTCACATGGTGTAATTACGGGTGCTTATAGTATTGCATTTCTAGCAATATTTTTTACAGCGCTCAGCTATGGAAAGATGGCAAAGGCATACCCTATCTCTGGTTCAGCCTATACATTTACCCAAAAATCTATTAATCCTAAAGTTGGGTTTGTTGTTGGTTGGACAATTTTGCTTGATTATATGTTAACGCCTATGGTGACGTGTTTGATGTCCACTGTCTTTTTAAGTGCAGTGTTTCCAGGGATTCCGCATTTTGTGTGGATTATTCTTTTAACTACTATCATAGTTGTACCGAGCATACTAGGGGTAAAGACATCAGCATCCGCAAGTAAAATTTTCGTTATTGCTCAAATCATTTTCGTTTGTTTTTTCTGGATATTAACCGTCAAAAATTTATTAGATGGAGTAGGGACAGGCACTCTTTTCTCGAGTAAACCATTCTTCAATTCAGAGGTTCCCTTTTCAGTAATCTTAGCAGGATCTTCAATTCTTTGTTTTAGTTTTCTTGGTTTTGACTCACTTACTACCTTGTCAGAGGAAACAATCAATCCTGAAAAAACTATCCCAAGAGCTATTATCATAATGTTGCTGTTTATAGGAGTTTTGTATATTGGCTCTTCCTACTTAGCACAATTGGTCTATCCGGGTTTTTCATTTGAAAACACTGATTCAGCAGCCATGGAAATCGCTATACTAGTTGGAGGAAACCTATTCAAATCATTATTTATAACTGCAGTAATTATTGGTAACTTTTCTTCAGGAGTTGCTTCAATTACAAGCGCATCACGTGTGTTATATGCAATGGGCCGGGATTCTGTATTGCCTAAACAATTTGGTTATATTCATCCCAAATTTAAAACACCGTCACACGGTATTATCGTGATAGGGATAATTTCTTTACTAGGTGTCGTATTAACTCTGGAGCAAGTCATCAAGTTTATCAATTTTGGAGGGCTCATTGCTTTTACATCTGTTAATCTTTCTGTCATCGCCCATTATTTTATAAGAAGTCAGAAACGTTCTTTTAACGACTGCATAAGTTATTTATTTTTACCGCTCATGGGCGCAGCATTTACTATGTGGTTATGGTCACATCTAGAAATGGAGGCATTGATCCTTGGAGGCATCTGGGTGGTATGTGGCTTAGCATATCTTCTTTATATGACAAAATTTTTTCACAATCCCCTTCCTGAGTTTCATTTTGAAGAAGAGATAATCCCTCAAAAGGTAGAGGAAATATAATCTGTTATTCCGCTAAAAAGGTGTAAGTATAAGTAACTTAAGGAGGTGTGAATACATTGAAAACACAGAAATATGAAAGCGCTATCTATTTCTGAATGTAAGATCTCTAAAGTAAGAATAATGAACTGGGGGTTTTATCAAATTGCATAAGTTGAAAATGTTTATAAACGGTAAGTGGATGGATTCTTTAAGTAAACAGAAGAGTAATGTTGTAAACCCCGCAAACGGTGAGATCATTGCAGAGGCACCCAGCGGAAATGCAGAAGATGCCAAGATGGCCATTGATGCAGCACGACTAGCATTTGATTCTGGGATTTGGTCGGACTTACCGGCTTCGGAGCGGGCTTCGTACTTATTTAAAATAGCGGAAAAGATTGAAGAAAACGCCTCGGAGCTTAGCCAACTTGAAACAGCAAATACCGGAAAACCTCTTAAAGAGTCAGAGTTTGACATTGCTGACGCAGCGGATTGTTTTCGCTACTATGGCGGTTTAGTCACAAAACCGGATGGACAAACATATCCCGTTTCCGCTCCAGTACAGGCGATGGTTGTTCGAGAGCCGGTAGGGGTATGCGGACTGATAGCTCCGTGGAATTTTCCTTTGCTTACGGGAGCTTGGAAAATCGCCCCTGCCCTTGCAGCAGGAAATACATTGGTGTTTAAACCATCCGAGGTAACGCCGAATACCACTGTTAAATTATTTGAGATTATTAAAGAGGTTGGCATACCAGATGGCGTTGCCAATCTCGTGATGGGTGTTGGGGGAACCGTAGGAAATGAGATAGCGGAAAGTGATAAAGTCGATATGGTTTCATTCACTGGCAGCACCTCAACGGGCAGAAGCATCATGAAAACAGCTGCAGGAAATATTAAGAACATTGCACTCGAACTTGGCGGCAAGTCACCTAATATCATTTTCGCCGATACAGATTTTGAGACAGCAGTGGATTATGCTTTATATGGGATTTTTGTAAACGCCGGTCAAATTTGTAATGCAGGATCGCGTTTGCTGCTTGAAGAGAGCATTCACGATCAGTTTATCGATAGACTGATAGAGAAAGCGAAAAAGATCCGAGTCGGTCCTGGTGATAAACCGTCTACAGAAATGGGCGCCCTTGTCAGTGAAGAACATATGAATAAGGTACTTAAATATATTCAACTTGGCATAGAAGAAGGGGCAAAATTAGCCTGCGGCGGCAAGCGTATTACAAGCAATGGGCTGGAAAATGGTTATTTTGTTGAGCCGACGATATTTGTTGATACCAAACCTGACATGAGAATTGTTCAGGAAGAAATATTCGGGCCAGTCCTTACCGTTCAAAAGTTTAAGGACGAAGTGGAAGCCATCCAGATTGCCAATGATACGCGATATGGCCTCGCAGCAGGTGTATTTACACAAGATGGTGCGAAGGCTTTAAGAGTGATTAAGAAAATAAGAGCCGGAATTACATGGATTAATGCCTATAATCTTGCCTACAATGAAGCCCCGTGGGGAGGCTATAAGCAGAGCGGAATTGGCCGTGGATTAGGAACTTTTGGTTTAGAAGAGTTCAGTGAGGTAAAACAAATCAACATTAATCTAGAAGTGGAGCCAACCAAGTGGTTTGATCATTAAAAATTGATAAGTAGAGATAAGCGAGTAAAAGAGAGTGAATCATTGTCCGATATTTACGCTATTTGAAAAATTGAAAGGGGAAATTAATTATGCTATGGGATTTTAATTTCAATCTACCTACATCTATAGAGTTCGGGAACGGAAAAGTTAAAAATATTGGGAAAAGGGCAAAAGAGCTAGGTGGAAAAAAGGCTCTTCTTATTACTGATAAGGGACTGGCGCAAACTGGGATTTTACAAAAGGTTATAAATTCGTTAGATCAAGAAGGGGTCAATTATATTGTCTTTGATAATATCACTCCTAATCCGAAAGATGTAGACTGCCAAAGAGCCTATCAACAATTTAAAGACGAGAAAATAGATCTATTGATTGGTCTTGGGGGCGGCAGTTCAATGGATTCAGCAAAAGCAATCGGTACACTTTTAACACATGGAGGAGAACTTAAAAATCGTTACGGTGTAAATTTACTAGAGCGAGAAATAACTCCACTCATATGTATCCCCACAACTTCAGGTACTGGTAGTGAGGTTACAACAGGCTCTGTTATTACAGATACAGTTACAAAACAAAAAGAGGCTATACTTGATATTAAATTGGCTCCAAAATTGGCAATTTTGGATCCTGAATTAACTCTAACTCTTCCGAAATCTATAACTGCTGCTACAGGAATGGATGCACTTACACATGCTATAGAAGCTTATACTTGCAATGTTGCCGAACCAATTTCAGATGCTCTCAGCCTTTATGCAATTGAATTAATTGCTAAGTATCTTCCTTTAGCTGTGGAAAATGGCAATAACTTAGAGGCACGGAAAAATATGCTCGTAGCCAGTTTAATTGCAGGTATAGCATTTGATAACTCGGATCTTGGTGCAGTACATGCTATGGCTGAACCACTTGGAGGACTTTATGATACTCCGCATGGAGTTGCGAATTCCATTTTTCTTCCACATGTGTTTGAGTTTAATATTCCATCAAACCCCGAGAAGCATGCCATTGTTGCTACAAAGCTTGGAGCATATAGAGGAGGTAAAACAATAGAAGAAACGGCCCATGAAGGTGTTGTATTGTTAAAAGAGCTTGCAAGAAAAATTGGCATTCCTAACTTTCGAGATCTGAGTAATGTCAGACCTGAAGATTTCCCTTTCCTAGCTGAAGGGGCAGCGGTTCATTTGTGTACACAGACTAATTCACGGGAATTGACACGCGAAGATTATTTGGAATTATTTAAAAACACATATGAAGTGAAAAACACAACATTAATTTAAGATTGATAATCATGTAAACGGTTCCTGGAAATATAGGAGCTAATTTCAAAATCTTCAATTATAGAGCAAAGATCTAAATTGACTCAATACTAAATGAATGTGGAACAAAATTTTTTGAATTGGTGGCCAGCTTGATAGGAGTTTTAATTCGGTGGCCACCATGGTTTACAGAAAGCATGCGTATGACCAAACCTGTTACAGATCATTATTAGCTATTTATGGATATGAGATTGCTAAAGGGAAGAATAACGAACTGGAGGTTTTCCAAATTGCATAAGTTGAAAATGTTTATTAACGGTGAATGGATGGATTCTTTAAGTAAACAAAAGAGTAATGTTGTAAACCCCGCAAACGGCAAGATCATTGCAGAGGCACCCAGCGGAAATGCAGAAGATGCAAAGATGGCCATTGATGCAGCACGACTGGCATTTGATTCTGGGATTTGGTCGGACTTACCGGCTTCTGAGCGGGCTGCCTACTTATTTAAAATAGCGGAAAAGATTGAAGAAAACGCCTCGGAGCTTAGCCAACTTGAAACAGCAAATACCGGAAAACCTCTTAAAGAGTCAGAGTTTGACATTGCTGACGCAGCAGATTGTTTTCGCTACTATGGCGGTTTAGTCACAAAACCGGATGGCCAAACATATCCCGTTTCCGCTCCAGTACAGGCCATGGTTGTTCGAGAGCCGGTAGGGGTATGCGGACTGATAGCTCCGTGGAATTTTCCTTTGCTGACGGGAGCTTGGAAAATCGCCCCTGCCCTTGCAGCAGGAAATACGATTGTATTTAAACCAGCAGGGGTAACTCCGGTTACCACTACCAAATTGTTTGAGATTATCAAAGAAGTTGGCATACCAGATGGTGTTGCCAATCTAGTGATGGGCGGTGGAGGAACCGTAGGAAATGAAATAGCGGAAAGCGATAAAGTCGATATGGTTTCATTCACTGGGAGCACATCAACGGGCAGAAGCATCATGAAAACAGCAGCTGGAAATATTAAAAACATTGCACTCGAATTAGGCGGCAAGTCACCTAACATCGTTTTCGCCGACGCAGACTTTGAGACAGCAGTCGATTATGCTTTATATGGGATTTTTGTAAACGCCGGTCAAGTTTGTAATGCAGGATCGCGTTTGCTGCTTGAAGAGAGCATTCACGACGAGTTTATCAATAGACTGATAGAGAAAGCAAAAAAGATCCGAGTCGGTCCTGGTGATAAACCGTCTACAGAAATGGGCGCACTTGTTAGTGAAGAACATATGAATGAGGTACTTAAATATATTCAACTTGGCATAGAAGAAGGGGCGAAATTAGCCTGTGGCGGCAAGCGTATCACAAGCGATGGGCTGGAAAATGGTTATTTTGTTGAGCCGACGATATTTGTCGATACCAAACCTGACATGAGAATTGTTCAGGAAGAAATATTCGGGCCAGTCCTTACCGTTCAAAAGTTTAAGGACGAAGCGGAAGCCATCCAGCTTGCCAATGATACGCCATATGGCCTTGCAGCTGGTGTATTTTCACAAGATGGTGCTAAGGCTTTAAGAGTGATTAAGAAAATAAGAGCCGGAATTACATGGATTAATGCCTATAATCTAGCCTACAATGAAGCGCCGTGGGGAGGCTATAAGCAGAGCGGAATTGGCCGTGGATTAGGAACTTTTGGTTTAGATGAGTTCAGTGAGGTAAAACAAATCAACATTAATCTAGAAGTGGAGCCAACCAAGTGGTTTGATCATTAAAAATTGAGAAGTAGAGATAAATGAGTAAAAGAGAGTGAGTATGCACACCTCGAAAAAATGTATGACTAATAATAGAGGAAGCATTTTTTTGAAATTCGCAAATATTTTAATTTCAAATATTATTTCTGAAGATGGGCTGGAACAGATTCCTAAGTGTTTATTTTACGAGTAAAAAGCCAGTTCATCAAGATTTGTCTTATTTAAAACCTAAATAAGACAAGAATAATATTTTACTGATATGAATTTATATTCCCTGTGCTCCTTTCTCTGTGGCGTTTACTAAGGAGTTTCGAGTAATCAGAAAATATGTTGGTTCCTGGTAGTCATTATTGATAACACTATTCAGTTTTACCTAGTTTTATAGGATGGCATGAAGCTTGCATCTATATTATTTTCGAAGAACGTAATACAAGTGGGAGGAAAAGTTCATGTCGAATAATAAAAAACAACATCTTAATTTACCTTTTACCGGAATCTGTACTTTCGGGAAATATCCCGTATGTCCTGATTTAGACCAGTTAGACGCAGATGTTGCTGTCATTGGAGTTCCAAATGATATGGGAACACAATGGAAGTCAGGCGCAAGAATGGGTCCAAGGGGAATTCGTGAAGGCTCTACATTATATAGTTTCGGGTTAGATGGTGCCTATGATATTGAAAATGATATCATGTATCTTGGCCCGAAATGGAAAGTCGTTGATTGCGGCGATGTGGACATGGTACATGGGGATATGATGCAATCCCATGATAATACGGAAGGAGCCATTCGAAAAATAGTTTCAAAAGGTGCAATGCCGGTTGTATTAGGTGGAGATCATTCCATTACAATTCCAGTAGGAAAGGGCTTGGGTGAACTCGGGCCATTTCATGTGATCCAGATTGATGCACATTTAGACTGGGCAGATCACCGTTCAGGAATGCGGGTTGGACATGGAAGCTGCATCCGCCGCTTATCGGAAATGAATCATGTTCAAAAGATTTTCCAATTGGGCATTCGTGGAATCAGCAGCAGTAAAAAAGAAGATGTCGATGCTGCCAGAGAATACGGAAGTGTCATCTTGTCTCCCCGCCAAATGAGAAAGATGGGATTTGAACAGGTTCTGGAACTTATTCCAGCAGGTGAAAAATATTATATTACCATGGACATTGATGGTCTCGACCCATCGATCGCCCCTGCGACAGGCACACCTTCTCCTGGAGGCCTGCTTTATGATGAAGTCAATGAATTACTCCATGGAATTGCAAAAAGAGGAGAAGTAATCGGTTTTGATATGGTAGAAGTAGCTACTCCTTACGACCATGCTGGAATAACTGGACAAGTAGCAGCGCGTCTCTCATTAGACTTGCTTAGTTATGTTTTGAAAGAAAAAGAGAAAAACCAGGATATAATCAGCGATCATCAAGAGCAGAACTTCATAAAGAAGCATTAGTCTATTAAATTTGAAAGCGTTTGCTGATATAAAATGACTTTCCTCCGTTTTTCTTTTCTTAGTTTCCTGAATATGTATAAATAAAGAGGAGATTCCATAAAAAACAATTATAGAAATAATCTTCAATAGTAAACATATAGAGTGTTCAAATATATATAGTGGATGACGATTGTGGGAGAGTGCAATATAGACAGCCACCAAGGAGCAAGTTCCAAAAAAACCCTTGGAACAAATCTCTCAGGTAAAAGAACCACAATGGGACGCAACTCTGGAGAGTGCGTTTTTAAAACGCCACCAAAGGGGAAGACTCTTTTCAGTATAGAGTTAAACTCTCAGGTAAAAGGACAGAGAAGGGAATGTTGCCATTACCCTTTTCTGTCCTGTTTTGCGTGCAAAACCAGGGGACATGTTATGGAGTGGCAGCAGTTATCTAAACAGAGAAGGAAATAAGAATGAGCTTGCAGAAATATGATCGAACCATTTTTGAGGCAATTGAAAACGAACGGAAACGGCAACATCAAACACTAGAGTTGATTTCATCAGAATACTTCGTCAGCCAAGAGTATTAGAAGCTATGGGCATAAATATGCAGAGGGTTATCCAGGAAAACGTTATTATGGCGGATGTGAATTTGTCGATGTGGTAGAACAAGCAGCTATTGAGCGCTTAACAAAGCTGTTTGGAGCTAAATATGCAAATGTTCAGCCTCACTCAGGTGCACAAGCAAATTTAGTGGTTTTTTCTCACTGCTTCAGCCTGGTGATAAAGTGATGGGAATGAACCTTTCACATGGCGGCCACTTAACTCATGGAAGTCCAGTCAGTGTTTCAGGAAAATGGTTTGAAGTTGTTTCTTATGGAGTTAGAGAAGATACCCAATTGATTGATTAGATGAGTTGGAAGCAATAGCAAAGAAAGAAAAACCTAAATTGATTATTGAAGGGATAAGTGCCTACCCAAGAACGATTAATTTTGCTCGATTTAGAGAAATAGCCGATCGAGTTGGAGCAAAACTTATGGTGGATATGGCTCATATAGCAGGGCTGGTGGCGGCTGGTCTTCACCCATCCCCAATCCCATATGCAGATGTTGTGACAAGTACCACTCATAAATCATTAAGAGGACCGCGGGGGGCATCATTTTAACGAACGATGAAGTAATTATCAAAGCGATTAATTAATCCGTATTCCCAGGAATTCAAGGCGGTCCACTTATGCATACATTGCAGCAAAAGCAGTTGCTGAATGCTTGGGAATAGAATTAGAGAGTCTTTTTGATATATGCATAATCACATTGATTGTTTTTGTTTTTTTTAAAGAAAAGGGTGGATAAATTAAAGGGGTATTGAAAAAGTAGTGTAGTTGAAGAAGACATATAAAGTAGACTTAACCCGCTCAAGTAGACAGCATCTACTCATTTATAATGTTAATCGTCAGTATCATTAGAACAATTATACAAATTAACAGGGGCGAAGTAATGAACACAAAATTACTATCAGAAATAGAAACTAAGATTAATTATTTGAAAGGCCGTTTGATTGTCATCGGAATGTTAAAAGGACTTTCTCATTCCGATACGATTAAAACTAGTCAAGAGTTAGATGAATGGTTGTATAAATATCAAATAATTAAATTCAACTGATCCATTATTCTGCGAAATCTTTCCCTACACTCTTTCCGTCACAGTTTTTGTGTCAAATACCAAATAAATATCTCTCTTATTTCATTGTCCCCGTTGAATAACAGGGATTTTTTTAATTGAATTAGAATGTATGAATATACTAACTGTGTTCTTTTAAAATGGTTACTTAACGATTATTTATTTTATTTCAAACCGGCTATTCACCGATATTGCTGGCTATACAGATCAAATTTTTGGATTAACTCACCTATTGGGCTTTAGCTGTACCAAGAATCAGAGATTTGTCAGATTCAAAGCTTTTTTCATAAGAGAAAGCAAGCGGGTATTCAAATTAAGGGTCCATTTTACGTGGCCAAATAACTATAAAAATTATTAAAGAAAATTATGAGGTGTTTTACGATTAGCTCATTCTATAAAAGAAGGTACTATCTCAGCATCACTTATTAAGGGGGAAATAGACTCTAACTCTAGGCAAAACAGTTTGGCTGCAGCTTTACGTGAAATGGGTTGAATCGAAAAGACTATTTTTATTCTTAATTACCTTACTAGTGAACTTTTAAGAAAAAAGATTCAAAAAGGCTTAAACAAAGGAGAAGCCATGAATGGAGTCACAAGAACTATTTTCTTTGGGAAACAAGGGGACGGAACGAAACACCTTCAATCATTGATAAAATACTTATTATTTTTAATCTATTGCATTATTAACAGTAAAGGCATGATCAGAGCCAATATCCTAAAATATCTGCCATCCTAAACCTAAAGCTATAAAGAAGGAATCCCTGTCATAATTTTATGATTCCAGTAAAATTTACCTTCCAGAAAACTCCGCCCAAAACAATTATTATTTATAGCCACATTGATAATTCTATCTGTTTAATAAAATCTATGTAAAACTCTCTTGTATCAAGAGAGTTTTTTGCATGAAAAGTTATTTAGCTAACCGGGAGCTTTGTTAACGTCGAGCTAAAAAGAGAGGTAAAAGGGTGATATGTTTGAATAAAAGTTGTTCACATTTCTCTTTTATAGACTTGCATTTACTTGATCCTGTTTGCGGACTGTTGTTAATACTTATGAAGATAAAAGCTGATGAGTTGGAGAAATAAAGAGCTGATTTACAAAATCTTAATATTTGGTTTATGTGGAATTAATGTTTTCAGATTATGATTAAACCGTAACAAACAGTAATAAACATTAAAGATTCCACACTAAATGGAGGCACTTTTTATGAATCGCACATTCAAGAAGAATTGTTACAAGTCTATTCAAGCTGTGATGTTAGGAGTGAGTGTACTGGGATTAGCTGCTTGTGGAGCTACTAATGAGGAGGCTGCTCCAGTGGTTAAGGATCCAAGTTCGTTAACCCTGAAAGAAATTGAAACAAAGGCAAAAGAAGAGGGGACTATTAATAGTGTCGGTATGCCTGATTCATGGGCTAACTGGGGAGAAACTTGGAATGAAGTGATGAAAAAATATACATTGAAACACAATGATACAGATTTGTCCAGTGCCGAAGAGATTGCCAAAATGGAATCTGAAGGAGAGAGTGCAACAGCTGATATCGGCGATGTAGGGATTTCCTTTGGGCCAATCGCGGAACAAAAAAAATTAACGATGCCATATAAAACTTCCTATTGGGACGAGGTACCTGAGTGGGCAAAAGATGACAATGGAGATTGGGTTGTTGGCTACCAAGGAACGATTGCATTCTTTACTAATAAAGAATTAGTAGATAACCCGCCTAAATCTTGGGATGACATATTAAAAGGGGATTATAAAGTAACTGTTGGAGATGTTCAGCGTGGTACACAGAATCAAATGGCCGTACTTGCTGCCGCTATCGCTAACGGCGGTGATGAAACAAATCTCCAACCAGGAATTGACTTTTTTGCTAAGCTTGCCAAGCAAGGCCGCCTTAGCTTAACTGATGCCAAGCCGGCTAACATCGAAAAAGGGGAAGTGGAAGTTGCCCTTGTTTGGGATTTCAATGCTCTTGGTTACGCTGACCAAATTAACCGCGATCAATTTGAAGTCACCATTCCAACTGAAGGTTCAGTCGTAAGCGGCTACGCAACTATTATTAACAAATTTGCAAAGCATCCGCATGCGGCGATGGCAACTAGAGAATATATCTTAAGCGATGAAGGACAAATTAATTTAGCTAAAGGATTTGCCCGTCCAATTCGCGATGTAGAACTTCCGAAAGAAGTAGCTGAAAAAATGGTTCCAGAA
Organism: Peribacillus sp. NJ11; assembly: GCF_030348405.1. Classification (NCBI taxonomy): domain Bacteria; kingdom Bacillati; phylum Bacillota; class Bacilli; order Caryophanales; family Bacillaceae; genus Peribacillus; species Peribacillus sp. NJ11. The sequence continues at coordinate 4,767,157 of NZ_JAUCFO010000001.1, read as the reverse complement.
GAACAGTACAAAAATGCAAAACCAATTGAAGATTACAAAGCTTGGGAAGAAACGGCTAAAAATTTACCGCAGATTTGGCAAGAAGAGGTGTTAGTCCATGTCAAATAAAGTAATAGCAATTGTTGTTGATGGTATGAGATACGATAAAGCATGCGAAGCGCTGGGATTTATTCAGCATTTAGTTGAAACGAATCAAGCGTCACTTTACAAAGTTAAGTCGGAGCTTCCAAGTCTTTCCCGTCCATTATATGAAGTGTTGTTAACAGGTACGCCGGCTTCAATGAATGGGATTACGTCCAATCAAGCCGTTCGTTTATCTACTGAGAAAAGTCTCTTTCATCTTACGAAAGAAAACGGGTTAAGAAACGGAACAGTATCCTATTACTGGGTAAGCGAACTTTATAATCGTGCGCCATTCCATTTTATTGAAGACCGTGAGCAAGAAGATACATCCAATCCTATTCAATACGGAAAATTTTATTGGGACGATGACTATCCAGATAGTCATGTGTTAATGGATGCAGAAGCTTTACGCAGAAAGTATGACCCTCACTTTTTATATATTCATCCGCTCGGTGTAGATGTAAAAGGAGAAATTTTTGGCTCGGAATCAAAAGAATATCGTGAGCAAATCCTAAAAATGGGAAGCTTGTTGGCACAACTTTTGCCAATTTGGATCAAAGAAGGTTACCACATATTAATTACATCGGATCATGGCATGAGTGAATATGGCAACCATGGCGGCATAACTGATGGTGAACGTGATGTACCGCTCTTTATCATTAGTCCAAAAGTTGAGCCTGGCGTTTATGGTGAAGTGGTTCCGCAATTAGCTTTTGCACCTCTCGTTTGTGAACTATTAAATATTGAGCCGTCCGATAAAATGATTTCATATCAATTTCCAGGTCTGAAAGGAAAAGTTACCCTTTAAAAAATATACACTATTCAACATTAAAATGAAGAATGAAGATTGACTGGAATTGGTTTAACGAATGTACTGTTAGACCAATTCCCAAATTGTTAGAGAACATAGGGGAGCGAGAAGTCTTGCGAAAAATAAAAAAACAAAAAGTTTACTTATTAGCTCTTTTACTGCCATTTATTATGTTTGTGATTGGATTTGAAATAGGACCATTAGTGGCAATGATTAAAAATAGTTTTTATGCAGATGATGGAATTCAAGTTACGATTAATCAATACTTAACCATATTTAAAAGTGAATTTTACTTACAAGCCATTAAAAATAGCCTTGTCATTTCCTTATTTTCTGCTATAACTTCTGTGATTGTAGCAGTCATTGCAGCCTATTCGTTTACAAAGTTCTCTCAAAAAATACAAAACAGACTACTGATGATTACCAATATGACGTCGAACTTTGAAGGGATTCCCCTTTCATTTTCATATATTATATTACTTGGAAACAATGGGTTGTTTACGTTGCTTTTTGCCAAGATTGGTTGGGACCTGTTTGCAGATTTTAATTTATATTCCTGGACAGGCCTCATTCTTGTTTATATTTATTTTCAAATTCCGCTTGCCGTTATGCTCATTTACCCGTCTTATCAAGGAATTAAACAACAATGGAAAGAAGCCTCTTCATTATTAGGAGGGTCAACATTTTCATTTTGGCTTCGAATAGGGGTTCCAGTTCTTTTACCTAGTATTGTAGGTACATTCAGTATTTTGTTTGCTAATGCGATGGGAGCCTACGCTACAGCCTATGCATTGGTCGGCAGCAACTATAACATATTGTCATTGCAAATTGCTTCTCTAGTTGCTAGTGACGTTGCATTAAAGCCGCAGCTAGGTAGTGCTTTGGGAGTTCTTCTAGCAACGACCATGATAGGGGCGATGTGGTTCAATGAACGAATGATGCGTAGCGTTAGGAGGGATTTACGATGAAGTCTTCATTGACTTTTCATAAATTGTTTGTTGGATTACTAGTTATATATTTATTAATTCCGCTTGTAGGAACACTTTTATTCTCGATCGCTGGTAAATGGGATCATACCATTTTACCTGAGAGTTATACAATGAAATGGTATATTGAATTGTTTCAAGATGAACGGTTTTATGATGCTTTTCGACGAACGCTGTTTTTAATTGTCATGTCAGTAGGTCTTAGTGTTGTTATTATGCTTCCGACAATTTTTATTATCACGGTATATTTCAGTAAATGGGAAGGATTGCTCCAAGCCGCAGCCATGCTTCCTTATGGAGTTCCTCCCATTGTTGGAGCTGTTGGGTTAATCAAGCTATATTCTGCTGGACCGATTCAAATTGCCGGAACACCTTGGATTTTAATTGGTGCTTATTTCATAACCATTCTACCATTTATGTATCAAGGAATTCGTAACAGCCTTCGTACGCTTAATGCAGTACAACTTGTTGATGCAGCTGAATTACTCGGTGCCACAAAATTCAATGCGTTTCGTACAGTGGTGTTTCCAAATATTATATCTGGAATTTTAGTGTCTACCTTATTATCAGTCTCTCTTTTATTTAGTGAGTTTGCTTTTGCCAATTTGCTTGTCGGGGGCCGATTTGAAACCCTTCAAATTTATCTATCCGACAAACTAAACAGCAGTGGTCACTTAACAAGTGCAATTGTTATTACTTATTATTCAATGATTTTACTTTTAACGGGGACTGTATTAAAGCTTACGTTTAGAAACAAAAAAAATCCTATGGTGTCAAAATAAGAAGCGAATTCCTTCATTTTTTTAAGAAAAATACCGTCATAAAAATACTACTTTAGAAGGTGAAAACTAATGAGCTATGTAACCATCGACCAAGTTACTAAGGGATATGAAAATCAAGTCGTTTTAAATAATATTTCATTAACATTAAAAAAAGGTGAATTTGCTACACTTCTTGGGCAAAGCGGGTGCGGAAAAAGTACATTATTACGTTCCATTGCGGGACTTGAAGATGTTGATGTAGGAAGAATCTTAATTGATGGAAAAGATATTACTGATTTATCACCGCGTCAGCGTGAAGTCGGTATGGTGTTTCAGTCTTATGCGCTTTTCCCGAATATGAACGTTTTTGATAATATCGCGTACGGCCTTAAAATGAAGAAGGTAAAAAATATTAAGTCAAAAGTGAAAAATATGATTGATATGGTTGATTTAATAGGAAAAGAAGAGTCTTATCCTCATCAATTATCTGGTGGACAACAGCAGAGGGTTGCTCTTGCCCGTGCGCTTGTCATGGAGCCGAAAGTACTGCTTCTGGATGAGCCGTTAAGCGCATTGGATGCTAAAATTAGAAAAAGTCTGCAAAAAGAATTAAAGAGAATACAGAAAGAATTAGATATTACAACTATTTTTGTTACACATGATCAGGAAGAAGCAATGACGATGTCTGATCGAATTTTTGTCATGAATAAAGGACAAGTTGTACAATCCGGTTCTCCATCAGAAATTTATACTTCTCCAGTCAATACATTTGTTGCAAAATTTATCGGGAATTATAATGTCTGTAATATGGAAGTTTTCCGTAAACTTGTTCGCACCACAGAATTAAAAGGGAATGAAGTCGCCATTCGTCCAGAAGTTTTACAATTAGTTTCTGTTGGTGAGGACAGCTTGGACTTACAAGGGAACTGGGAAATTAATGGGTTTATTAAAGATGTTTCCATGGCAGGGAATATTTTAAGATATGAAGTAGAAACAGAGGAGTCCGCTTTTCATGTAGACTATCTTCACCACCGTGGGGAAATGTTTGAGCAAGGAGCACGAGTTCATATTCTTGTACCGAAGAAAGAATGCATTATTTTATAATTTCTTAATGATCGAGGGGGAGAAATATGTCTGTTTTACCCGAAGAAAGAAAGAATGAAATTTTAAAAGAACTTAACAAAATGGGAAAAGTAAAAGTTATCGAATTAGTTGATCAATTTAATGTTTCAGAGGAAACGATTCGACGCGATTTGATGATATTAGAGGAAAAAGGACTGTTAAAGAGGGTTTACGGTGGAGCGATTAAAACAGTCTTTGAATTTGAGGAGCCTCCATTTACACAGCGTACAACGGTGAATCAAGAAGCGAAAATCAAGGTTGGGAAAAAAGCAGTAGAACTCATTTCCAACGGAGATGTGATTGCCATTGATGTGGGTACAACCATGCTTGAATTTGCCCAGTGTATTGAAAATAAAAAAGACATTACCATTTTAACCAATTCTCTTCCTGTGTCGTCCGTGTTAACCGAATTGCTCAATCAAAATAAGTTTACAGGACAAATTCTATTACTAGGAGGACAAATTGATCCAAAGCATCAATCTATATGCGGGGGTCTCACTGAACAAATGTTAAATCAATTTAATATTGATAAAGCGTTCATTTCAGCTGGTGGTGTTTCCATTCAAAGTGGTGTTAGTAATTATCATTTACGTGAAACATTAGTTTCACGCAAGATGGTCGAGGTATCAAAGCAAGTTATATTGCTAACGGATTACTCTAAAATTGGTGTCGACACCTTTTGTAAAGTTTGTCCTCTAGAAAAAGTAGATGTGATTGTCTGCGAGAAACCATTTCCAGAGGAATGGAGAAATGATTCAAAATTAAGGGAAGTCAATTGGATTCAAGCATAGCCCATAAAAGGATATATCGAGATGGAAGAGGGGATACTCTCTTTTTTGATTGTATTTTTATTGATAGCTGGTAAAAAGCTAGAAAGAAATTAATAGATAGAATGAGAAAAGGAGCTATATAGCATGAGTTTCATTGCGATAGATTTAGACGGAACATTATTAAACGATCAGAATGAAATTAGTGAAGAAAATATAAAGGCGATTCAATATGCCCAAAATAGAGGCTTTGAAGTAGTTATTTCAACAGGACGGGCATATTTTGACGTTCAAACAATATGTGAAAAAGCGGGGATTTCCCCATTTATAATCGGGACAAATGGCGCAACCATTCATTCAAAAAGCGCAAAGTGCATTTCTTCTATTACGATAACTAAAGATCGTGTCGAATCTATTCTCCAATGGTTAGATGAACGGAATTATTATTACGAAGTGTTTACTGATAAGGCCATTTATACTCTTAAAAAGGGAAGAGAACATTTCCATAATGAGATTAAAAGTTTGAAAAGCGCAGATTTGAATCCAGATATGAAAGAATTAGTTGAAATAGCGGAAAGGCAATTTGACCAGTTTGGATATGTTTTAGTTGAAAACTATCATGATATCTTAAAAAAGGAGGAAGAATTTTATAACATTTTAGCATGTTCTTTTGATGAAAAGAAATTAGAGGAAGCCTGGAACCAATTCAAAAAGTTTGATGAGTTGATGGTTGTTTCATCTGCTGATCATAACATTGAAATTACTAGTAAAAGAGCTTCAAAAGGAATGGCCCTTGAAAAATTGGCTTTCTTGATGAATGGCTCATTAGATAAGGCTATGGCAATCGGGGACAGCAACAATGATTTATCCATGTTCCAGAAAGTTGGATACAGCGTAGCGATGGGAAATGCAAAAGATGTCATAAAAACTGTTTGTACAACGACAACCCTTAAAAATGATGAAAATGGGGTAGCTTATGCGATTTATCGATATATGGAGAACTTCGTGGTTCAAAAATAAGTGTCAATGCCAAAGGAGAGAGCGATAAAATGGCATGGATATATATCATAATGGCAGGACTTTTGGAAATTGTCTGGGTGATCGGTCTTAAATATTCACACGGATTCACCAAAATTATACCTAGTACAGTAACGGTTGTTATTATTATCTTTAGTTTCTTTTTACTTTCAAAAGCTTTACATTCAATACCCTTAGGAACTGGTTACGCCATTTTCACTGGACTGGGAACAGTGGGAACTGTAGTAACTGGGATGCTTTTTTTGGGTGAGACCATTAATCCACTGAAAGTATTTTTTATGGCTTTAATGATATTGGGTATAATTGGAATAAAAGTCAATCCAGCACAACCTGAACATTAAAGAATTGAACTGATTTATATAGGGGATGATTCAATGGCTTGGTTTTTTCTTATTATTGCCGGAATTGCCGAGATTGGTAGTGTTATAAGCCTGAAACGTGCAGACGGGTTTAAAAAATTGCTCCCCTCTGTAGCGTGCCTTTTTTTGGGGAGTTTAAGCTTTTATTTTCTATCCTTGTCATTAACTTCTCTTCCAGTGGGAACTGCTTATGCAATCTGGACCAGTATCGGCTCAGTTGGAAGTGTTTTAGCAGGAATGATCTTTTTTAATGAACCCAGAAGTTTAAGATTAAACCTATTTATAATGTGTATCATTGCAGGGGCCATAGGTATCAAAATGACTTCTGGACATTAAAATCAGAGTTTTAAATAGGAATAAGTGGATAAAGAAAAAAGGTACGATACCAATGGAGGAGAGAAGATATGAAAACTATTCAAGATTGGATAAAGGACTAAAAAAAAAGACCTTTAATTTAAGAAGCTAATAGATGACTCCCGTATGGTACGGGAGTCATTCTATTTAGGCTCCATTGGTAAAGAATTGTATTCTTCCATGTATGCTTAAATTGATTAGTATACCTCATCAAAATTACCAAAATGGTATGTTAAGCGGACCGGTAGGCGATTTCTTGCTGATAAAAAGTTCAAATCTCCATCTGAATATTTGAGGGGGGTTTTTGCAGCATCGATCATCGGAATGATTATATTTATTCTCTTACTTCATCAAGCTCTTAATGTATATGTTGGTATAACCTCTTCGCCTACAGTGCGATTATCATTACTCAAAAAGCTGTATTCTTTGCTCCTATTGAAGAAGTAGGAATCCCGAGAGAAATAAGTGGTGCAGCAGTTTCTATAGCCTGCTTAGTAGGATATGCCCCCTTCTATGTTTGCATTTATTCTATATGGAAGCATGTTAGATCGATCTCCAGGAATGGAAGGCTACAGACATGTCTTTTTAACAATGATTGCATTCGCGGTCATAGGTTTTATTATTAGTAGTTATTTAGTTAAAATCGTAAACAAGAAAAAAGAAAATCAACAAAATTTAGAAACAAAAGAAATAAATAATTAATTAAAGGTGGGTAAAAAAATGAAAATTGGATTAGAAACAGAAAGCTATCACTTGCAGTTTATTACAGGTCGAATGGATATTTTCGGTTTTATCAGAAAAACAGCTGAATTGGGATTAGACGGAGTCATGATCAATATTGTTCCATGGCCAGGGTTGCCAGGATGGGGCACTTTAGAATCATTTGAACCGGAGTATTTAGAGAGAGTAAGAAAGGAAATTCAAAAGTATGGATTTTTCGCTGAAATAGACACAAATGGAAGCGATCCGGAACATCTAAAAGAGGTCATTGACGCAGCACATAGAATCGGAGCGGATGTGATTCGCACGTATACATGCTTAGGAGAGTATGATCCGAAAAGATTGAAAAAAGCACCAGGAGATATCAAACAAATTGTACCATTATTAGAGAAATACAGGATAAAACTAGCTGTGGAAAATCATGAGGAAGAGTTAACAGATGAGGTTATTCAAATTATTAAGGAAGTCAACAGCCCTTGGGTTAGGGCTCATTGTGATGTGGGCAACGGCATGATGGCATGGGAAGATCCGGTTGAAGCTGTAAGAAAATTAGCACCATATGCAGTCACAACCCATTTTAAAGATCATATTATCATTCATGATGGCGAGGATTATAGGGTATGTGGTGTACCAGTAGGCACAGGCAATATTGATACAGAAGAATGTTTTAAAATACTGGTTGAGAAATCTACCCTAACTAGAATCAACGTTGAAATGTGTTTTCCATATGCCATCAATTTTAAGAGAGAGCTTGGTGCAGGCGGAGTATTTGCGGTTGGAGAAGGAGCTTTCAAAGTTGAACAACCTCCTTATGATTTAAGTGTCATTAAACCATTGGATTACTATTATCCTCCAAAAGAACTTTTAGAACAAATGATTGAAGATCAAGAAAAAGGTACAGAACAATCGGTTAAGTATACCCTTGCTTTACGCGAAAAATATTGCCGATAAATAATATGTAGAAAGCAGGGATCAAGAGTAAAGCTTCATTGCCTTACTCTTGCCCATTTTTACAAAGTGAAGAGGATGCCTTAAATTATCTCATAATCTATTGTTATTTTTTCGAAATAGCTGATTGTTGTATAAATTTGTTCATATAAAGGTGATATGTTTAAAATTAGTGCAGCAGTTCCAGCTTATGCTCTCTATTGGGTTGATTGGACTTATTATTGCGAACTTGAACTATACACCAGTCTTTGACATTATCGCCTATGTATTCTATCCATTTTCGTACTTACTTCAAATACCTGAGCCAATGGTTGTAGCAAAAGCAGTATCAATTGAGATAGCAGAAATGTTCTTACCTACATTATTAGTAGTAGAAATGCCTATTGCAACAGTTATACTGTCTTCTCTGCATTTCGGAACTTGATAATATGCAAATGTCACTTGGCTTTAGTGGTGAACGATCTGGATATCTAATGTCACATTCTTTTCAACCATTGAGCTTTCCATTCCAACCCTGTTATTAGGTATCTTTAAGTTTTACCTCAAGTATGGTTCCTGGCGTTAGTCATTTTAACAGCCATTTCATTAGTTCTTTCAGTATTCCCTTCTTAATAGAGAGACTCTTTTGATTGCCATCATTACTGTCACTTTGCTTTAAGACTTTCAACACACGGTTCTTTAATAAGAGTCGCATGTCTTGTTGAAGTAACGGATACGTAGGTCAAGAAGACATTAATAACTAACGCATTAAACCAGCCACTTTCAATTAAGAGAGGGGCTTTATCTTATTCTACAAGTGATTTTTGACTATTTCTACACTTGTACTGATTCAGTATGGACTTATAATGTTTCGTCCTGCCTTGAATTTTTTTGTAAAAGGTCACGGATTTCCTTTAAATACTGCTCGGTTGCCGGTACCACTTCTATTACCTCTTCCTCTTTGGCTTGTTTTTTTCTAATAATAGAATTCGCTATCTTCATAAACATGAAAATCGCAAACGAAATAATCAAGAAATCAATCACAGCTTGAACAAATATACCGTATTTAAGAACTGCGTTTCCAACTTTAATGGTTAACGAAGAAACATTGATCCCCCCTAATATAATTCCAACTAGCGGTGTGATAATATTTTCGACTAGTGATGAAACGATTTTCCCAAACGCAGCACCCATCACTACAGCTATAGCAAGATCGAGAACGTTTCCTTTAGTTATAAACTCCCTGAATTCCTTTATCATCATAACTACACCTTTCTTTTTTAATTGATAAAAGCATATCAGAAACATGGTGAAAATTGAATAGAGTAAGAGGTATCTATTATTTCCAAAGATAGGAACAAGCATCCGTTTAATCTTTTGAATCCTTTAATATGTAGCAATGCAATGACAGCAATCCAATCAAAGGGGATAGAACTCCAGTTATCATCAAAAAACGTAACAAGGCCCTAATTAAAGCAGATTATGGATGGATTTAATGGTCCTAGAAATCAGCACTAATTAAAGCTTTACAAATATAACAAAAAGTGAATTCAATGAAAAATGTTATGGAAGGTAGATGGGGTAAGAGTAAGGCAGCAATCATCACAGTCTGGAATGAAGGTAAAGCAGCTTTCACTAATTTGTTTACTTCATAACAAAGAGGATGAATATAAATGGATTTGAATGGCGATAATTATATTATTGTACTACCCCCTAAGTGGTACTCCTCCATTGTTAAAAGCCCTTCTCTTAATCGAGAGGGCTTTTTTTGTTTTGTGCTTTGTTAATTATTTTGTTGAGATTCGATAAAAATCAAAAGGATCAAATTGGTCCTTTTGGGGTAGCTTTTTTGACTGCATTTAAATTGATTTGAATTTTTTATATTTCAGTCCAACCAAAAATATTAGGGGAGAACCTATTATGGTTGGAAGAAACCAAAAAATTAATGGATTCCATTCATTCAAGATAGTTATATTGGATACATTAACTACAAGAATTGCTGTACAAATAGCAATATAGGAACCGAGCATCCCGCTTATATGAGATGTAATCCAGTTTTTCCATTTCTTCTTAGCAGATACATAGCCTATAAATGCGAAAGAATATGAGAATATCCCAATGAAAAATAAATAGGCACTGCTTTCCCAATTCAAAATTGCCATTGTCAGGGATGTGACAAAAACAACAACGTACGCGCTATGATATATTTCACCAAAGGTTGTATGCTTACCTCTTTTTTTCTTTGAAGACATAGCACCTATTCCACTAATAAGACAGATTGCTCCAGCAAAAATATGAATGAACAGAATGATCCTAAAGATAAGCAACTTTCCCCTCGTAACTATTGATTATTAATTAATATGTTATCACAATTCAAATATTTACCATGAATTTAATCTGCAAAAATCAAACCACTTATGAAGAGGTTGAGTTTCTATACAATCGAGTATCCTTCTTTCCGGAAATTTCTATTAAGCAATCAAGAAAGGGGCCAGGCGCTGTATTTGTGACTGAAAGTCCCAGTAATCTGGTTTTTTATTTATATCATTGAGAATAAAGAGGAGGGCGGCATCAGAATGTCGTTCTTTTTATGGATAAAGGAGGAAATTAAGGTTCGTTTGAAGAATGTTTTTTACAAATGGGGGTGGAGTAATTGCGACAAAATATTGAACAGGATTTATCTAAAGAGGATATTTTAAGAATGATTGTTAAACACCTTGAAGTATTCCCGTTGACTAGTCTAGTGGCTATCCGAGAAGTGATTGGAAGTTCATTAAAACAACGGGGTTTAATAGGAGGGATAACTCAAACAGGAGCCGCTACAATAACATTTAACCGGAAAATATCAGACGATGATATCCAGTTAATGAATGATTGTATTTACGACCTTTTATATAGCCGCGTTATCCAACCTGGTATTAATGATGATAATCTAGATTTACCATGGATTCATGTTTCTGATAAAGATAAACTTAAAAAGTACCTAAAATGAAAAGTATAGTCCGACATAACAGGGAATTATTACAACCGTGAAAAATTGCCCCCTATAATGTGGATTACAGAAATACCAAGAAGAGTATTGTGAATGGTTGGAGGCAGTTAGTGGCTGCCTAAGATGTTAACTGCTAAACATTGTAAAAGCCCTTCTCTTATTCGAGAGGGGCCTAATTGGTTTGGAATATCCAAATTCGATAAATGCAATTTAATAAAAAACAATATTCCATACTTAATTAATTGTATGTTTCACCAGTAAGATGGGATTCAAACATATCGATAATTGCAAGGAAACGTTCGGCTTCACGGAAAACGTGATCTGCCAATAGTGGATGGATAATGCTCTTGATTTTGCATTCTTCGATTAAATCTCTGGCAGTTTTCTTAAAGTCTCGAAGTGATACTACTGAAACACGATTCTGATCTAGAAATTGATCCAAAAGAGGGACGGTTTGAGATTGCGGTTTCATGGACTCTAAGTCAACAGCCTGAAAGACTAATTGGTCAAAATCATTACTGAAGTTTCGTGCCATATCTACAAGCTTTCTTTCCGATGGATCAAGGAGATGTCCGATAAATTTTGCATGATCAGCCATTATCCTTAAAAAGAATACATTTTCTTTGATGATAGCATCTTCAAGTGGTTTCAATTTACCCTCATTTAATTCTTTTAATCTCTTTCTAAAATAATTGGCTTCCCGGCTTGTATGGTCGACCAAAAGTGGGAAATTGTTTGCACCAGGCAATTTACAGGTAAGTATTAATCCCAATACCTTCCTTTTGAAAAAAAATATGCCTGTAGCAGCTTGTTGCACTTCCGCATTAAATCTTCTAATCTGTTCTGGGTCAGTTTGATTTGTAAATGAATGGGATTGCTGTTCTATCCGTTCAAATAAATGATAAAACTGATTGGCTTCCTCAATTAGCTGTGTATCTTCACATCTAAAACCAAGTCTTAGAAATAACGAGTGTTCCTTCATTATTCTTGACCAAAAACGAATCTCATCTAAGGAACGTTCTACAAACATCGCAGAGTTATTTCGCATATTAGCTTCCGGTGTGTTCTCACTCATAACTAAAGCCCCCTTTATTAAACCATCCTTAAAATCTTATTAACAAGTGGGACATTTTATACTACCTTCATTACAAATAAAGATACAAATAAATCTATCTTGTCTATTAAATGATGGCCTTATATTAGTTAAGTAAAAAAGAAAGAGCTCAACAAGTATCCTTAAAGGACTTGTACCGGCTAGATGATGAACATGCCTGTCACCCAAAATCCTGTATCTTAGCAGATACTATTTAAAGATTCTTAATGGATAATTAAAGGGCTCATACCAAACTGTATATGATAGTTGGTGAATATTTTTTTCTGATATGATGCAAATACGATAAAGAAAAAAGTGGATATTTTATGGGGATAGCTAATTTTTCTAAATTCATTCAATATAAGGACTTAATTAATTCTTTACCCATACAGATGAAATGATACGGAGCGAGCCATTCTTGCTTGAAAGAGATGAAAGAAAAAAATGGAAATCTATTATGCACCTTTCCAATATGTAAATGAACGAGCCAAAGTGGTGATTGTTGGAATCACTCCTGGTTTACATCAAATGAAGAAATCCTATACTACCGTGATCAATGCAAAAGGCCATATACACGATGATGAAGAGATCCTACACGAAGTAAAAAGAATTCAAGCTATGAAGGAACTATGAGAAAAAATTTGGTTCAAATGTTAGATGAGCTTGGGTTAAACCCATCTGGAGGAAATGGCCATCGACACAAACAATTTGCAAAAAATAAAGAGTAAATGCAAAAGATGCTCCAGAATTATTTTTCAAAGGGAATTACCGTTGGTTAGTTTAGGAAGAAACCCGTTTAACTGTTTCTACTTTAGGGTAAGCAATAATTTTATGGTAAGCATAATCGCTTCTCACATAATCCGTCATTCAAGGTGAAACGGGAATAGAAGATACAATGCTTCTTAGCAAATACCTCTATATTTACTCACAACAAAATGTAAGAAAACATGTTAGTGAAATAGTTAAAATAGAATAATTTCTCTAGTAGAATAAATAATCTTTGAATTGATATGGAGGGGACAAAATGAGTTTTTTATTTTATTTCGGCTGTGGCCGATTTAAGGAAGAGGCCACAGCCGAAATAAGTTACTGGGTCACTAAATCACAATCACATCTATGGACAATCCTAGAGCACCGGCAGGGGGGACATTAACATCGGTAGTCATTTGTCACGAAGTTCATTTATTTTTTTCGTAAGCTCATTAAACTTCTTGTCGAGTACTGTGTACGCTTTATCTTTTGAAGTCATAAAGCTGAGCTTTCCTAAAACTTCTTGTCTTTCTGTTTCAAGTGTTAATCGTAGTTCCTCCAGATCATCTCTTTTTGAGGATGATTCAAACAATTGCTTTTGTATACGATTATCCGAAATGACGAGTTTGCTGCTTGTCGTTTTTTCGAGAAAATATCGATCATGCGAAACGACGATCAGTGTTCCAGTATACTGTGCTAAGGTATCTTCAAGTTGTTCCCGTGAAGCTAAGTCTAGGTGATTTGTCGGCTCATCCAAAATAAGCACAACTTTTTCTTTTAATATATATTCCATTAACTTACATTTCACACGCTCACCCATACTCATATTCCTAATGGGTTCTGTCCAATGAGATGTCATGAATCCTAAATGCTTCATTAAAGTTTGAACTCTACCTCTTGCCTCGAATGTTTCTTTATGAAATAGCTGTGCTGGTGTTTGATCAAGAGGTAAATCAAACACTTCTTGCGTCAAATAGCCAATTTTTGAAGATGGTGAAATCCATACATCGCCCGAAAAAGTTTCATGTCCAAGAATTATTTTTAATAATGTAGTCTTTCCACTACCATTGGGACCTATTACTGAAACCTTCTCACCATGCTGAATCGTGAAATTGACGCTTTTAAATAGTGTTCGCCCGTTAAAAGACTTAGTTAAATTCTTAACTTCCAAAAAACGTTTGCCGGATTTGTTGTTTGCTTTAATTGAAAAGCGGACAGTATAATCTGACTCAACAGGCTCAGCTTTTGCTTTTTCAAGCTCTTTTTCAAGACGCTTTTGTTTAGATTTTACTTGTGCATCCATTCGCTTTGCTTTTACGCGATAGTATTCTTTAACTCCTTCCTTTTTCGTCGATTGGGCATGGGCTTTTTTCGACCAAGAAGTGATTTCATTCATTTGTCCTTCGATCCGTTCAACCATTTTTTGCTGTTTTTCATATTCACGTTGTTGCGTAAGTCTTTTCTGTTTGCGAACCTCCATATAACTTGAATAATTCCCTCTGTGTTCAATTATCTTTTTACCTTCGATCGACCAAATTTTCGTTGCAACAGCATCCAAAAAATAACGATCGTGCGAAACAAAAATAATGGTACCTTTATAATTTTTAATTTGTCCATTGAGGAATTCTAAACTTTCCGCATCAAGATGGTTTGTCGGTTCATCCAATAGTAAAAGGTCTGCATCTTTTGAAAGACCTTTTGCAAGTCGGGCTTTCAGTTTTTCTCCACCGCTTAATTGCGCGAAGTCATGGCTTGGTACATGCATTTTATCTAGTAATTTGACTTCAAAAGGGGTCTTATCTTCGAAAGAATGTGATTCAGTTTCTTGTTCGACCATAAAAACTTTCAAGTCTTGCTGAAGCCATTGAATTTGTCCTTGTGCAGGCACTAAGTCATTATTAATCAATTGTAACAACGTAGATTTACCGGCACCATTTTTGCCGATGACACCGATGATATCCCCTTGTTGAACACTGGCGTTTACATTTTCAAAAATGGTAAGGTCCATTACTTCATAGCTAATATTGGCTAATTTTAATAGCTCTTTCATATAATCCATCCCTCTCCTTAAAGGGAGAATAAAAAAAATCCTCCCAGTTCATTTGGAAGGATTAGTCGTAGCTGTGCATGATCAAATAAGAGCTATTTTCAATATAGCTCGACAATTTATAGAAAATGGGCAGACTAATCCTATTTCGTTTGATTTGAAATATGTGATTTCAAATTTTTAAAAATAAGATTAGTTAATCATCGGCCACCCATCATCCCTTCTGCTATTAATGAAATCAGTATAGCATAAAATAATCTTTGAAAACAAAAGTAAGCAGCATAAATAGTTTACTTTCAAACTAAATTTAACGATTTATTAATGTTTTTACTCAATCATGTATCTTATTATAAGGTGGGTAATAGTCCTGTAGCATGGGGTGTTTATAAGGGCTGTGTGATAAAATCATTCACAACCATAGGGTTGTTCCCTTGAGGAGGATATTAATATGGAAAAAAATATAAAGGGAATCGATGTTTCACATTGGCAAGGTACTATTGATTGGAATGAAGTTGCAAAGGCCGGCGTGAAGTTTGTATTTATTAAAGCAACCGAGGGAACGAGTTATTCTAAACTCTCTTATTTTAAAGAAAATGCCCCTCAAGCTTTGACAGCGGGATTGAAAGTCGGGGCCTATCATTATGCAAAGTTTGCTACTGTTGCAGAAGCAAAGGCTGAGGCTGCTTATTTTCTGGATTCGATAAGCTCTATTGCTCTAAACTATCCTGTTGTTCTTGATCTTGAAGAAAATAAAAAAAAGGCAAAGAAAGAAACGCTGACAGATGCAGCAATAGCTTTTTTAGAAGCTATTGAAGAGGCTGGATACACGGCTATGCTGTATACAGGTAAATACTTTCTCGAAAATACTTTAGATGAATCAAGGTTGACGAACTACGCTTTGTGGATTGCCAGATACAACAGCACGTTGGGACGCAGCACAGATATTTGGCAGCATTCTGATTCAGGTAAGATAAGCGGGATCAGCACAAAGGTGGATTTGAATATAGCCTATAGGGATTTTACAAATACAATAAATATTTTTAGGACGCACAACTCCCGTGCATTGAATAACGAAACATCCACAACTTATACTGTAACAAAAGGCGACACGCTTAGCTTCATTGCAAAAAAACATAAAACAACGGTAAAATCTCTTGTTAGTCTTAACGGAATTAAAGACCCCGACAAAATTTATATCGGTCAAAAATTAAGGTTGAAATAAGTAAAGGCTCTTCTCATTACGAGAGGAGCTTATTTTTGATATTCCTTATATTTCTTTAAGTTCGTCAATTGCTACTTCTGATCTTTCCTCTAATGGTCCTCTTAGATGAACTGTTGCCGTTCTTCCATCTTCATTTAAATTATCAATCCATACTGAAGTGCCATTATATCTCACCTCAATGTCAGATGAAGAAGAAAGTATCTGTTTTACACGATTAACATCCACATAAATCCCTCCCTGCTTATTAGTCTACTTATTATTTGGGGAAAGACTGAATTTTATTCGTTTTTAAGGATAGTAAAAAATTAACCCTTCTAGCGTTTCATGTACTTAATAAAAAGGTGACAATTCTTAATCTTAAAAATATTGGGTTAATCTGCTAGAATGGATATGATTGTAAAAATGAATTCGAGGTGATTAATATGAAAAGACTTAAGGTCCTGGCAGTCCTTTTAATACTAATTGGTGCAGCCGTTCTGTTTACATGCTTGCAACAACCAAGTGAAGCCAATGCTGCCACGGTTAACCTAAACATTAAGAAGCTTGACGTCGATGAATTTTTTGCTGAACGCGACGGAACTTTCATATTACGTGAAATGAAAAAAGGCAGGACTTTCATCCATAATAATGATCGAGCTGAACAAAGTTTTGCGCCGCAATCGACATTTAAGGTGCCTAATGCACTCATTGGATTACAGGTAGGGGCTGTTGAAGATGAATATGACATTAAATATTGGGACGGAGTGAAACGGGAAATTGAGGTTTGGAACCAGGATCATACGCTTGGGTCTGGTCTAAGGAACTCCGTTGTTTGGTACTATCAAGCCATGGCCCGTGACATTGGAAAGAGTCGAATGGAGGAGTGGGTTCATAAGATTTCATATGGCAACGAAGATATTAGTGGAGGAATCGATCAGTTTTGGCTAAGTAGTTCACTCAAAATTTCACCCATTGAACAAGCGGATTTTATGGAAAATTTATATACAGAGAAACTTCCTTTTGATAAGGATGTCATGAAAACCGTAAAACGGATGATGATCCAATCTGAAGGGGACAACTATACGCTTTACGGAAAAACAGGACAGGGGTCAAACATTGGCTGGTATGTTGGCTTTATTGAAACAAAGGATCGTGACTATGTCTTTGTAACGAATATCTCCGGTACCTCAGCAGACGCTAAAAACATCACAATGGACATTTTAAAGAAATATCATTTAATGGCAGAGTAGGTAGGGACTAATACCTCATTTGGTAATTCAACCGGGGTGATGCTTACCGAACTTAATGAAATATTTGGATTAGTCAAATTGAAAATTTAAATTCCAATCTTTTTCAATGGGAACTAAGTGTAAGCATAAAAGAATATAGTATAGAGTTAACGGATGCTTTACTTCAATAAGGGAGTTGCTTCGGCAGCTCTTTTTCTTATGGAGCTAACAGGACGGAAGTGTTGAATAAGGAAGTTGATACATGGGACAATATTGAAGAGAAAGTGTTGGAGGGTTTGAAGGTAATTACACATACTTAAACATGCTTATAGGGGGTATTATGGAACTATCGTTATTATTGGAATATGGCTGGGTGTTAATTATTTTAATTTTTTTAGAAGGTTTATTATCTGCTGATAATGCATTGGTTTTAGCCATTATGTCAAAGCATTTACCAAAAGAACAGCAAAAAAAAGCGATCAATATTGGATTGCTATTGGCATTTATTTTTAGGATTGGTGCAATCTTTATTATTTCGTACCTTTTCCATGTTTGGCAAGTTCAGGCAATCGGGGCTGCGTATTTGATTTTCATTGCATTAAAGCATTTACTAAAAAAGGACCATGGGGACAAAGAGGAAAAAGGGAAAAGCTACCGTATGACCGTTGCACAAATTGCATTAGCTGATATTGCTTTTGCTATTGATTCCATTTTAGCTGCAGTCGCTCTTGTCATTGCCTTGCCAGATACACCAATGGGTGATATAGGAGGTATGGATGGGGCAAAATTCATTGTTATTTTATTAGGAGCAATTGCAGGTTTAATCGTCATCCGGTTTGCAGCAGGGTACTTCGTTAAGATACTGACGGAGCGACCTAGCCTCGAAACGGCAGCCATGTTAATCGTTGGTTGGGTAGGGGTTAAGTTATTAATGCATACCCTTGCGCATCCATCTGTGCACATTATCCCTCACGATTTTGTTGAAGGACCGATTTGGAATATAATCTTTTGGTCAGTCATGCTTCTTATTGCTATAGGCGGATGGTTTTTATCTGGAAAAACAGTGAAAAACGATAAGCAAAATGACTAATGTTATCAGAATAAAAAAGAGTTGAAATAGTTCGGGTTAATTATTATTAACGTTATGTTGCTAAATTAGGATTTAAGACCGACATCAAATTTGAAGTGACCCCAAGTTAGACACTTTATTTAATTAGGCAACCTTGAAGGCATGAACCCGGTAATCTGCTGGGCTCATGCCTTTTGTTTGAAATGCTCCATGCTGTCGAACTTCAGTAAATAATGTATTTCAGATTTTGGCAGCACTGCGGAAATGTAAGAAAGGGCATAGGGCATAGTACCCTTTTATATTTAAATCGATAATCAGGTCTGATTGGCTAGGATCCACATTCCGTAAATTTCTATTTTTATGGCTCTGCAGACGTGTAGAACGTGCCATTAACCGGAAAATTTTTAAATGAATCAATTATAAAGGTCTAAATCTTTACAGTATTTCCGCACTAACCGTGATGCTTTTGATTGGCTAATGGATAAATGATGAGCGACTTTCCTTGTATTCCTGAATTTTGTATAAGAGGTAAAAGATTAGCTAACATCAATACGTACCTTTTTTTAGCACTATCTGCATTCGTTCTTTTAGCTGGTCCAACTTTGTTTATAATATCCAGATTTACGGATAGCGTTGGGATTTTGTTACAGAATTTCTTTCGTATGTGTTTCTAAACCGACTCTGTTGCCAATTCTGGCTTTCCTGAAGCTTGGACGATATTCTACTGGGCATGGTGGTTTGCTTGCGCTCCTTATATGGGCATATTTGTAGCGAAAACTTCAAAAGGAAGAACGATAAGACAAGTCATTTTTGCTGAATGTATTGGAGGAACAGTAGGGTGTTGGGCGGCGTTTTCCATCATGGGTAATACAGGTCTTTACTTTGAACTTAATAAACTTGTTCCAGTCATTGACATCTTAGAGAAGAAAGGTGGGGAAGCAGCCATTGCTGCCATTTACCAGGGGCTTCCCGGCGGCAGTATTGCCTTGTTTGCCATTATCATTATCACTCTTATTTTTCTTTCTGCTACACTGGACTCTTCGTCATTCACATTAGCAAGCGCTGCATCAAAAAAGTTGTCATTAGATCAAGAACCAGCTGGATGGCACAAAATATTTTGGGCGTTGGTCATAGAGCTTGTAGTGTTTTCCATGATGTTCGGTGGAGGACTGCATGCTCTTCAATCAGTAGTAGTCATTACTTCCGTTCCACTCATCTTAATAATGGCGATGGCATCGATATCACTCATTAAATGGATAAAAGAGGATCAGGCAGGAAGCAGCAGTATAGAAAAAACCATCAATGAAGAACCTACAAAGCTAACATCTTAAAGTATCATTCAAACTGGGAGGATACAGTATACGGGATAAATGCAACAGGCACCAGCTAAAAAAAAGCTGGTGCCTGTTGGCGTTCGATGAAACCGGACAAAACTTTTTTGATTTGAAAACAAAAAATTCTCTAAACTACTTATCGCAATGCCGATGATAAATGGCGGTTGATTCAGCGGAGCTTATTGACGGGAGGGGCGTTCAATTACTATCTGTCCATAAAAGAGATGATGCACCGTATGAATAAAAACAAAAATGCCTCCTCATATTAAAAGAGAGAGGATGTGTCACATGATAAAAAGTATATCTACTTTTCAAGCAACAATGGTACTGATTCTATCTATTGGGTTGATGAACCATGTTATCGTTTTGCCTTCACTGCTTGGTGCATCCGGAAGAGATTCATGGATCAGTACTTTAGTCACCGGGATACTTTTTCTATTATGGCTTCCCATGGTTTATTGGATAATAAATAAAACAAAGCAACAGCATATCATAGGTTGGCTTCATACTCACAGTCACCCGCTCACCGCCTGGTCCATAAAAATCCTTCTTTTCTTATATATTTTATTAAACTTGTTTGTCACTTTATATAGCACATTTTCCTGGGTAAACAGTACTTATATGATTCAAACGCCAGAATATATATTATTTATACCTTTCATCATCCTATGTTTTATTGCTGCCGAGGCTGGAATCAAAACAATAGCCATTGCCGGAGGATTGGTTTTGCCCCTTGTTGTGGCACTTGGATTTATGATAATGACGGCAAATATACAGTATAAGGATTACTCCTTGCTTTTCCCTATTTTTGAAAATGGAATTACACCTGTTTGGGACGGGGTCGTAATACTAGGTGGAGGTTTTACAGAGATATTTCTTCTCGTTTTGATTCAACAGTTTGTAAAGACAGAAATAAAGTTCAGGAGTTTACTTTTTTTAGGTTTATTTCTTTTGTTTATCAGTATGGGACCCATAATAGGCTCCATTACAGAATTTGGTCCGGTACAGGCTGCAAAAATCAGTAATCCTGCATACGCTCAATGGCGGTTACTAACCATGGGTAAGTATTTGAACCGCCTGGATTTTTTATCAATATACCAATGGCTTTCAGGTGCATTTATCCGAGTATCGTTATCGATATTCCTAATGGGTGAACTGTTTCAAATTAAATCAAAGAAAATAAAAAATATTGTATTGCTTGCTATATCAGTCTCCTTAATCATTGCGCTTTGTATACCAATCGACATTCCAGCATACAGGAATTTTACGGAACGATATTATTTTAAATTGAGTGTGATCAGCATTTTGGTTATAACTTTTTTCATTAACATGGTCATTTTTTTGAAAGAAAGGGTGAAAAAGAATGGAGCCTCTATTGAACAAGGCAAATAAGGGGAGTTCTTCGGAGGTCCAACTAAAGTTGGAGTATTTCAATGAATTATTCGGAATGAGCTCGGATGTAAAATTCAAAAAGCATACCATTACATCTGAAGGGAAAACAGATCCGCCCCTTATTTGCACTTTGATTTATTCAGAGGTGTTGGTCGATGTCAAAAAATTGTGGGAATCAGTAGCACGGCTTGATAGTGTATTCATAAATTCTAAACTGAAGGAAGAAGAGGTTATAGAGGATCCGCAAGAAGAATTTAAAGTCAGTAGGGTTTTCCCTTCCTCCACTTTAAAAGAAAATGTGGAGGAATACGTATTTTCCGGGATGGTCCTGATGCTATTTGAAGAATTGGAATTATTATTTATGTTTTCCCTACCTAGCATCCCAAATCGAAGTCCCGAGGAAACAAGTAGTGAAATTTCCATCCGAGGTCCACGTGATGGATTTATCGAAGATATCTCTGTTAATTTAGGGTTGATTAGAAAAAGATATAAAACTGCATCACTCGAAAATCAAGCATTTACCATTGGGAAAAGGAGCAAGACAAAAATCAATTTATTATATGTGAGGGATGTTGTAAATCCAGAAACCATTGAAAAAGTAAAAAGGAAAATCTCCTCAATAAACACAGATATTTTGTTGGGAACTACTGAGCTTGAAGAATTTTTATCAGACAGTAAATTCAACCTGATCCCGTTTTTTGATTATACAGGGAGGCCGGATTATGCTGTAGCCAGTTTAAATAATGGGCGCTTTGCCATTTTAGTGGATGGGTCACCAACTGCCTTAATTGGGCCAGGTAATATTACACTCTTGTTAAAAGCCGCGGAAGATCGTCATACTCCATCTTACTATACAAATTTCGAATATTTCTTTCGCATTATCGGACTGGTGGTATCAATATTTCTGCCAGGTTTTTATATAGCACTAATATCATTTCAATTAGACCAGCTCCCCTTTCCATTTTTGGCGACGATAACCGTATCTAGATTTGGGTTGCCTATATCACCTCAACAAGAGGCTTTCTTGATTTTGGGTTTATTTGAGCTGTTTCGGGAGGCAGGGATCACACTCCCAAAAGCAATCGGTCAATCACTGGCTGTTGTGGGTGGATTAATTATAGGTGATGCGGCAATTAGGGGCGGGATTACATCCCCGACGATGTTGGTGGTGGCAGGTACTACTGCGGTAGCCACCTATACATTAATCAATCAATCTTTAGGTGGAATTGTAAGCATGGCCAGGTTTTTTGTATTATTTCTCTCTTCTGTTTTAGGTTTATTCGGATTCTTTCTCGGTGTATTCTCTATTGTCCTTTATTTATCAAGGCTGCAGATTTATGGTTTACCCTACTTAGCGCCTATATCACCACTATCCTTGAAAGATCTTCTAGGGGGCGGTGTCTTTGTGAAGCCATATCTCTTTAGAAAGAAACGAGCCGAAATGCTGAAAACTAAGGACAGAACAAAAGGAAATCGCTAATGAAAATGATCCTTAGAATTATACTATTTGTATTGAGCCTTGCTCTTTTAAGTGGCTGCTGGGATACCAAGGATATTCAAGATATTCAATATATAAGTGCAATGGGAATAGATTATCAAAATGGTCAGTATGTCATTTATGTGCAGGTGACGTCTTTTGCCGGTGTGGCTAAACAAGAAGGCTTGGAACCAAAACCAACACCTGTTTGGGTCGCCAAAGGACGCGGGAAAACAATGAATGAGGCCATGAATGACATTTATAAAAGGTCAAACCAGTATATTTATTGGGCTCATGTTAAATTGATCATTTTCTCTGAAAGCTTACTAAAACATGGATTGGACAACGTAAACGACCCCATTTTAAGATTTCAGCAAATTAGGGAAACAACTTGGTTATATGGAACCGATGATTCTTTAGAAAAGATTCTCTTTGTCAATAGTCTATTCGGCTCATCAGTGCAAACAAGCATTTTCAATCCGAAGGATATTTATAAATTAAGATCCTTTGTCGAACCCATCCGGATCCAAAGATTTTATACGCAAAATTATGAAACAGGAATGACAATAAAACTACCGAAGATTTCGTTGAAAACTGAGGTATGGAAAGCAAAAGAAAAAACACAGAACACCGTAAAACTATCAGGGGCCTATTTTATTAAAAATAATCAGCTAAAGGGGGAGATAGCAAATAAACATCTTGGGGGGATGAGATGGTTAACAAAAAAAACGGTAAGGTCCCCAATTGGAATAAAAATCAACAACAACAAAAATGTTCAAATATCTCTAATGAGGCCAAAATTCAATATAAAGCCTATCTATGTAAATGATACAGTCGAATTCGATATTTCAATTGAAGTAGAAGGTGCCGTAACGGATATGGAAGAAAACATCTCCTTACCCCACCTTAAAGAAAAAATACAGAGGGCATTAGAGAAAGAAATTAGGCATACGTACAAATATGCTCTTGAAAAAAATATAGACATCTATAATTTAGAAGGAGTTATCTACAGAAAGGATTTGAAAAAATGGAAAGAAGTATCCAAAGAAGGTTTTAGCCTTAATGAAGAATCCATTCGTAATATTCATGTGGATATTGCTATTAAAATAACAGGCGATTATAAATATGAGTACATGAATTGATACCTACAGAAGTGGATCGCAGGCTGCCATGACAGAATCTTTCTTCAAAGTCGTTTCCAATGATTATGATATGGCAGCCTCTGTAAATGATATATTCAACAACTAACTATGTAAGGATTTATTTTGCCTTACATACCGATTAAAGTAAATCAGATTTTACTTTAAAAGACCAAAACGAAATCCATAGACTACGACTTGTGTGCGGTTCTTGGCTTTAAACTTTGTCATTAAACTGCTTACATAATCCCTTATAGTATGCTCGCTTAATTGCAATAATTCGGCCATCTTTTTATTGTTATACCCCTCTGCAAGCAAATTTAAAATCATGGATTCCCGTTCCGTCAATTGTAGATCGGTATCAATGGAAACCTCATCATCCTTTCTTGATAAATATAAACCTAACCGTTTTCCGACCTGTTCAAGTAAAGTCAGTTCATCTTTTGAATAATCGAATTCCTCTCCTAATTGATCAAAGGTCAGCCAGCCGAAAACTTGCTGGTCATGAACAATCGGCACAAATATGACAGATGAAAGATTAAACAACGTTATATGTTCCTTTTTAATATAATGATTGGGATTCTTTAAAAATACAGGCTTTTTTGAATTGAAAACAAAGGATTGCTTTAAGCTGAGTTGTCCTCTCATGCTTTGAACCTTGGGCAGCTCCAATCCAATGGTGCCGTAAAATTGATTGGACCAAGGAATATAAGCATAAAAAACACATCTTTTATAGTGAAAGAACTCTTCACATTTTTTTAGGATATGAGCAAAATCCTTAATTCCTGATGAGTTAATTAGAAGCTCATCTAACTGGTCTAATAGTTTCAGCCTTTTAAGCTCAGCATTTTCTTCGTGGGTTTTTGAAAGTTGCGTTGGTTCGACAACCATCCATTTGTTATAGCTATGGATGAGATGAGAGAAAATGGATAATAAGAACATTAAAATGGAAATGGTATGGGCATGTTTCAGGTTGGACATTAAGGTAACGATGGACTTCTCAAAGATCAATCGGAACATGCTGAAATGGTTCACATTTAAAATGGGTAGATGTGATTGAAGCCAAGTTTCCAGATGCTTATCGTATGTTTCATTTATGTCTTCGATTTTTGGGGCAGATAAAAATAGTAGAAATGATTCCAGTAATGTTTGTATCACCTTACGTTCATTTTCTAATATAAGGGGCTCTAGATTCAAATAAATATTGATATTTTCTTCAATTTGTTTGTTATGGCTTTTTATGAATAATATGAATTGCTGAAACGATATCTCTTCATAAGCATGAGAGGGCTGGGTCATACGAGTCTCTTCTCCTTAAACGAAATACCCCTATATAAGGGGGATACTTACCCTATTATTATACAGCATATTATAGGATAGTATTTCAAATTACGAGGAGTAAAATAAAGGCATAGACAGACAATGAAGCTTTTTTAGCGGCATTCCATTTAAAAGGATTGACAATTGTTAAAGTCAGCTTCATTTGCTTGTATAGGAATACTTGTCTAGTGAGAACCTCTAAGGATGGCAGTATCAGAAAATAAGTAAAGGAGATCTGGTGAAATCATGAGACTTGAAAACAAGGTGGCAATCATTACTGGCGGGGGTACAGGAATCGGGAAAGAAACAGCTTTGCTATTTGCTAGGGAGGGAGCAAAAATCGTCATCACAGACATAAACCACGAATCCGGTGATCAAGCTGTAAAAGACATTCAGGCAATTGGCGGGGAGGCCCTGTTCATCCGTCATGATGTCAGCAATGAAGAAGATTGGAAAAGGGTTGCAAAGGAAACGATCGATACTTTTGATAAGGTGGATGTTCTATTCAACAATGCGGGTATTTATATCATTAAACCGGTTGCGGAAATTGAACTGGAGGAATGGAATCGTCTCATGTCAATTAACGTGACCGGCGTATTCTTGGGAATGAAACATATTATGCCACTGATGGCGAAACAAAATAAAGGTTCAGTCATAAACGCTTCTTCCATTGCAGGCTTGATTGGAGCACCTGGTCATGTTTTATACGGTGCAAGTAAGGGAGCGGTCCGGACAATGACTAAAGATGCTGCCATCGAGTTTGCTTCAAAAGGAGTCCGTGTAAACTCGATCCATCCAGGATATATCGATACCGGGATGGCGGACTATGCATCTGAACAAACGGGCAGTACAAAAGATGAATTGGGTAAAGAATTCCCGTTGGGACATCTGGGCAGCGTCAACAATGTGGCGAATACAGTGCTTTTCATTGCCTCGGACGAATCCTCTTATACGACGGGTGCCGAATTTGTGATAGATGGCGGAGCAACTGCTCGCTAAAATCCCTACCATTCTAGCGGAAATAAGAAAACAAAACTAAGGAGTGTTTATATATGAGACTTGAAAACAAAGTGGCGATCGTAACAGGGGGAGCAAGTGGGATTGGAGCCAGTACGGTTCAATTATTTGCAGAAGAAGGAGCAAAGGTGGTCATTGCAGATTTTGCAGATCATGGACAAGCTGTATCAGATGAGTTAAATGGAAAAGGGTATGATACTCTTTTTGTTAAAACCGATGTGACGAATGAAAATGACATTAAGAATATGATCGAAGAAACGGTTAACAAATATGGAAAACTGGATATCATGTTTGCAAATGCAGGGATTGCAAGAGACGGAAACATACATGAGTTAAGCTATGAGCAATGGCAAAGAACAATTGATATTAATTTATCCGGTGTCTTCCTATCTGATAAATATGCGATAGAGCAAATGCGGAAACAATCCACTGGTGGTGCCATTGTCAATACAGGCTCCATCCATAGCCATGCTGGGAAGCCGGGGGTAACAGCTTATTCTGCAGCAAAAGGCGGGGTTAAGCTATTAACACAAACGTTAGGTTCGACTTATGCGAAAGATGGCATTCGTGTCAATGCAGTTTGCCCAGGTTATATCGATACACCACTTATTGCGGAAGCGCAAGGTGAGATACGACAAGGTTTAATCGATTTACATCCAATCGGCCGTTTAGGCAGAGCGGAAGAAGTGGCTAAGGCTGTTCTCTTCCTTGCAAGTGATGATGCATCATTTGTAACAGGCACAAGCCTTATTGTAGACGGCGGATATACGGCAGTATAAAGCTTTTACACCCAAGGATTAATCGGTGGTTCTCAATCGGTACACTTCGTTTGATGCACTAGTTACATTTATTTTAGAGCTTTTTCCGTAAGATGAGCATTCATACGGAAGGGCTCTTTTTTACATTTAACTCCTTGAAATTCCTTCCACAACGTTACAGTCAGCCATTTACCGTTGACAGGCGTTTTTGTATTTCCTTTACGATAATAGGACTATATTATATTGATCCATAGAGTGTTTATGCCGCGAATGTTGTTTTACAATGAGGTACTTTTCAAGTAGTAGGAATAACTTTTAAAAAACAGTGAAAAATATCATAGTCGATAAAAATTATTGATAAAGGCGGATGATAAACATGACAACGGTACGTGACATTATGACCAAAGATGTGAAGGTATGTGCACCACATGATTCTGTAACAGCAGCAGCAAGAATTATGCGAGATATCAATTGTGGTTCCGTTCCAGTATGTGAAGGTAAGAAAGTCATAGGCATGATTACAGATCGTGATATCATTTTGAATTGTGTGGCAGACGGTAAAGATTGCAATACTTCTCATTGCCATGATTCTATGACTTCGAATGTAATCACTTGTGATCCGGATACAGATGCACACGAATGTGCCCGTATGATGGCCGATCATCAAATCCGTCGTATTCCTATTGTAGAAAATGATGAAATTGTTGGTATTTGTGCTATTGGTGATCTTGTAACAGTGGATATTCATGTTAATGAAGCTGGTGAAGCGTTAAGTCACATTTCTGAATCTACTCATTTAGAACATTAATCGATGCAAAAAATGGATCCATGAGCGGTCTAGGGTTTTACCCAATCTGACGCATGAGATAACCAATTAAAGTTGAGAAAGTTCATCTTTTATTCTTAACGGTCCGGATGATTTTCCTTTATTCGATTGAGAAACGGGTACAGTCAGAAACATAGGGTTCTTAAAGAATATTTTCGGATTTGTTTCCTGGCTCCAATGATAAAAATAATTAAAGAATTGTAAATAAACATTATAAAAATTTCAAATCAAAATGAGGTCAATATAATGAACAAACAACGAGCAAAAGAGATTGCGGCTTCACCAGTTATGGCTAATGTAACCCACAATGAGGTTCCAATCTATATTCAAAATGTGGATGAAAATAATGAAACAGCTAGAATCTATCCTCTTGATGAACCAGAGAATGAACAAGAGGTCCCTTTATCCAATTTAAAAGAATAGGCCATCAAGTGAGAGCGTGTTACTTGGGTCACTGGCTTGTCGTAATTGAATGTATAAAAACCCCTTGAGACCAAGGGGTTTTTATCATGATGCAAAGGTCCTGAATATCGTAGGCTTCAACTTCTTAACCTAGCGCATGAATCCAACATGCTACTTTAAAGGGCATTCCTTCTTCACGTTCTATCCTAAAACTCTCGTAATCTCTTGTTGCGGTGAATGATTTCATCAGTCGTTTTCTTTTTTGCGACAATCCCGAATGGCTTATATAACAGCCTTATTCAATGACTATCGTAGCCTGATTGCACCTCTTTTGATAATTCGATTTAAAGTCTTTTGAATGTACCAGAAACATCTAAATACTGAACTCTAAAGCACTCAGGAAATACCTTATCCAAAACTGCTTGGAATTTTAGTTTAGTTTGTACAAATATGCATGCTGCTGCCTTATAATGTTACGTAGGTTTAGAGCTGGATCAATCGCCTATTTCATCCATGTAGTATCGCACCTTCGCTTGTTAAACGAGATCTAGTCACAACCAATTTCTACAAGTAGGGGCGAACTATTTAGTTGACGGAATCAAATCCCATAGGGGCGGACGCTACGTTAACATACTAACCAAAGTCTTTTTAGGGAGGAAGCAAATGAAGGTAAAAAAAATACATCATGTAGCGATAATTTGTTCCGATTATGAAAAATCAAAAAACTTCTATGTGAACATTTTAGGGTGTGATATCGTGCAGGAGACATATCGGGCAGAAAGGAAGTCGTATAAATTGGATTTAATGGTCGGAGGGGAATATCAGCTGGAATTGTTCTCATTTCCTGAAAGCCCCAATCGTCTAAGTTATCCAGAAGCTAAAGGGCTAAGACATCTTGCTTTTGAAGTGGAAGATATTAATCAAGCTGTTAAAGATTTGGAAAAAGAAAACATTCCAGTCGAACCTATCCGTGTTGATGAGTTAACAGGAAAAAGATTTACTTTTTTTTGTGATCCGGATGATCTGCCACTTGAAATATATGAAAAGTAGGAATTACAAGCTTAGCTAGGATGATGAGTGAACTTTAAGGCATGAAGTCTGATAGGAGAGGTGATGGTTCGGGAATTGAGGTAAACTTTATTTTTTTTAGTTGATTTCAATAGATGAATACGATGATTTAAAGAAGTTAGTTATGCCAATTAAACTATGAAGCTTCCCTATGATATGTCGATACTAATAAATTTATCTCCACTTGCATTCCATATTTCGATAATAGCTGAAATAATCACCAGCTATAATAGCTATAGATCGGTCATTTAAATATGTCAGGAGATAAAAAAATGAATGTTTTCAAATTTACATTGTTGATACTTTTAACGACATTTTTAATGGGTTCTTCTTTTGCGGTAGTTAAAATTGGTCTACCTTATTCATCGCCATTATTATTAGCAGCATTACGCTTCACACTTGCCGGGTTCATAATGGCGATGATCGTAATCTTGTTAAGAAGACCGCATCCAAACTCTAAAGGGGATTGGATAAAAATGCTTATTATTGGCACTTTTCAAACAGCCGGAGTAATGGGGTGCATTTTCCTGAGTTTACGCACTATTACAGCAAGTGAATCCTCAATTCTTACTTTCACGAACCCGTTACTCGTTGTTGTATTCGGTACAATTTTTTCACAAACACGCTATAAACTATATCAATGGATTGGAGTTTTATTAGGATTAGTGGGAGTAATTATTACGATGGGAGCGCAACTTGAATTTAAGATTGGCATTCTTTTCGGCATTCTTTCTGCTATTTTCTGGGCCATTTCCACTTTATTGGCGAAAAAATGGGGAGCGATTTTCGATACATGGGTTTTATCTGCCTATCAGATGCTTTTTGGTGGTTTACTGCTTTTACTTGGCAGCTTTACTCTTGAGAAACCATTTTTCATAATTAGTGGAAATTCGTTATTCATTTTATTATGGTTAAGTATCATGTCATCGATTGTGCAATTTGCAGTTTGGTATTACCTTTTACAAAAGAGTGATCCGGGAAAAACGAGTGCCTTTTTATTTTTGGCACCTTTCTTCGGTGTATTATCAGGATGGGCACTATTAGGTGAAAAGATATACACTTCACTCCTAATTGGCGGACTGTTTATTATCATAGGCATCTATCTTGTAAATGGCCAGTTCCAAAAGGAAAATAAATTAGTTAAAAAAGCTTTAGAGTAATCGTAGGATTGTTCTAAGCTGCAAAGGACAGAAATTCCCTCATGGTGAAAAAGAAAGAGCCCCTTTTCTATCCACTAATGAGGGATTATCATATTATACCTCTATACAAAAAACTTCTTTAAATCCTTCTTTCCCTTCAGGTGTTACTTTTACTGCGCGAATAGATGGAACACGGACTATCCAGCCTAAATCAAAAAAATGTGTAAGGAGTCCATTTCCTAAAGCTCCACCAAGATGATGATGACGTTCACTCCAGTCTAAACATGAATGGGAAAATGAACGGCGTTTTCTTCTTAAATCAAGTAAATCGATACCGAATTCAGAAAAAAAATGATCTCCTTTGGGTGTAACTGCAAATTCTCTCTCTTCTTTTTTTAAATATCCGGCTTTCAACATCGATTCAGTTAGATCGACTCCTAGTTTTCCGGCCAAATGATCATAGCAAGTTCTGGCTTCCTGAAGCATTTTAACTTGGCTTGATTGTTTTAACGACCGAACTTCAGGCGGTGGGGAAATGGCAAGAAATGATTCTAAAATGCGCGCAATTTCTCCATTTGCTAGCTGATAGTAACGATGTCGCCCGTGTTTTTCAACATTAACAAGGTTACCTTCCACTAATTTTGAGAGGTGAAAGCTGGCGGTTTGCGGTGTTATTACAGCCATCAATGCTAATTCACCTGCCGTATGAAAACGCCCATCCAGCAGACTTGCAAGTATTGTTGCACGTGACGTTTCCCCAAGGAGGGAGGCTATCTCCACCATATTTGGATTTATACTCAAAATAGTTACCAACCTTTCTGCCGATAGATTAGTTAAGTTTTAGTTTGAATAAGCTGAACGCCAATTAATTAGCATTAAAAATAGGTAAACTTATACTTCCATTATACAGTACCGCTGTCCTAGTGATATTCGGTAATTCACGATTTCTGCTTTAATTAAATTTGAAAAAGGATATTGGACCCCACAATAAAAGCGGATAGTGTTTATTTCGTATTTTTTCGCGGCATATATGCAGAATGAAAACGGCCGATAAAATGGTCCAAATCGCAGTGAAGGGAGTAATCATAGATTATAAAAGATTTGACCTATCCATGAAGACTTAAAATCCGTTGGCACCCTATTGAATTTCACTTCACCGAAAGGCTTGACGGGTAATGAAAAAGGTTCAATTGTTTCCAGAATACTGGAAGGTTTTTGACGATCTATATTCGAAGGTTTTTTTTTGATGTAAAAGGAAGATCCTACTTCAGATGCGGCATTAACAGCCAGGGAATGTATCCTAATTAAGTGGCATTAAAGTAATGCAAATGAAAAAAGGACAACTTCACCAACAGAATCCTCACTCGAAAGAAATTAATGGTCTTTGCTTTTAGTGAATGTTTTTTAACATAACTTTTATAAACGGTTAACCGTGGTTTTAATTTGGAAGCAGGAGAAGTGTTTTTAGTCTAACCAGAAATAATAATGAAATGGAAAAGGGGAAAGACCCAGGTGTCAAGAACATTATATTTTGAGTCGTTTATATAAGGATTTTATTGATAAAATGAATGAGATAAATTGGGGGCATCCGTTAAATTGGGTGCTTTTTTATTGGGGAGAGATTATGAAATCAGGAGAGGTTAAAAAGAAGACTGTAAAGAAGAAGGACTGTCTACCTTTGGATAAGCGTTTTTTACTGAAGTATATTCTTTGTAAACTAGGCATACATTCTTACATGTTCACTAACGTAAACGTTCCTTAATAGTCTTAGAATAAATACCGGTGAATAGTCCCTTTTGTAGAATTTAGTAGTCAAATAGGAGGGAATGAAGAATATGAAAATATCAGACGTTGGATTTAAAGGTCAAGTTTTTGGATTTATAAAGTTCACACCTTTTGTGGAAAGTTTTTTGTCTGGAGATTTATATATGAATAATTTCAAAAAGTATATTGATATAGAAAGTGCTTCAGGAGAAAAAGGTGTAGGAGACAAATTTGAAGCAGCACATGTTTTTACGGAATTAACCATGAATTTCTTTACTCAAGATACCAATGAATTAATAATGTCGGGGCGAACTAAAAAAATGAATTTCAGAAAAAATATAAATGAAAAAAGACCATTATATTGTATGTATGCAATTGTTGGCGATATGTTAAAAGTGGTTAAAGAGGATGAAAAATATTACTATACCAAATTTGATTTACCTAATGAACAAATCGATAAAATGATCAGGGAGTTCGGAGATAGCTTAATTTTTGTTACCCCATCGCAATTTATTGACAGAATTACTAGAACACTCAATGAAAAAGGTTATGCTTACAGAGGGGGCTTGGTAAAATATGATGATTATAACATCAATTCCTCAGCTAGGATGAGCTCTTATAAAAATCAAGGGACTGATATTTATTTTTGGAAAGATAAATATTTTGAAAATCAATATGAATATCGCATAGTTCTCACAGATCAAGAAGTTGATGAAGCCTTAATTGTGAACATAGGTGATATTTCAGACATTAGTACTATTTTTAATGCCAATGAATTTTTCAGTGATAAATTTGAAATAAGATTACGAAAGAAAGGAAATCTAAGCATCCATTAAATTGGGTGCTTTTTATTTGCAGGAGGGATAAAGAAAATATTGAGCTCTTTAAAGAATTAAAAAGAAGAGTTAAATTAACCGGAAATTCTAGGGTTATTGCATCCACATGGTTAAGGCAAAAAACATGAATTATAATAACTCATTTAAATTCACTAGTATTGTTATCGGTAATTTAAAACGAAAAAAAAGAAAAACTTACCTAATGGGTAAGTTTTTTGGATATAAAGTTATTTTTTATTCCTATACACATGCCTTTTTAATCTGAAAGTATCCGTATATCTAGTTTTAGAATATTAATTGTAAGTCCTCGCACACGAACCTTACGATGCATATGCTTAAAAAGAATAGGTTCATAAAAAGGTGAACTCTGCATAAAGTCAAAAACGATCGAGGTTACTTTTTTTCGTTACTTCGAGAGATAAACGCGCGCTTCATAAGGTTTTAATGTATTAGAAGAAATTTCATCACTGTTTTGATCCGCGTAGTTATTGATTAGCAGTTGTCTAGCTTCACAGCTAATGTGTTCTGGTAATTCAAAGTAGGCTGCTTCCCCTGTAAAGTTGCAAATAACAAGTAATGTTTCGTTATCTAAAGTACGTATATACGCATAAATTTGCTCATTTTCTTTTAAAATAAGATCATATGCACCGTACACAATTACGTCATATTTTTTTCTTAACTTAATTAGTTTTTGATAGTAGTAAAAGATAGAATTCGAGTCTTCTAATGATTGTTTCACATTAATTTCTCTATAGTTTGGATTTACTTTTAACCAAGGAGTACTTGTTGTAAAACCAGCATTTTTACTATCGTCCCATTGCATAGGAGTTCTAGCGTTATCACGGCCTTTAATATAAATGGATTCCATTACTTTAGCTTTATCCTCTTGACCCTCTATAACTTTTTCACGGTACATATTCAGAATCTCAATATCCTTATAATCATCAAGACCAAATTTAACATTTGTCATACCTATTTCCTCACCTTGATAAATATAAGGCGTTCCCTGCATCATATGAAGGAATGTTCCAAGCATTTTTGCGGATTCTACTCGGTAAGATGTATCATTGCCAAAGCGAGAGACCATTCTTGGTTGATCATGGTTGTTTAAATAAAGGCTATTCCATCCTTTTCCTTCCAATCCTTTCTGCCATTTTGTCATGCATTCTTTAAGATCGTCCAGCTTTAAAGGCTTTACATCCCATTTTCCGCCTGGTCCTGAGTCTAAATCCATATGTTCGAATGTGAAAATCATATTTAGTTCAGTACCTTCACTATTCGCATACTTAGTGGCATCTTCAACGGATGCCCCAGGACATTCGCCGACTGTCATCATGTCATATTTCGAAAGTACCTCACGATTCATCTCTTGTAGATACTCATGCACACGAGGACCATTCATAAAGAAATCGCCACCCCAGTCGTATCGCTTTCCGCCTGGAGTGCTGGGCAATCCTTCCGCTTTGGAAATGAGGTTAATCACATCCATTCGAAAACCATCAATGCCCTTATCAAGCCACCATATCATCATGTCATGAATTTCTTTTCTTACTGTAGGGTTTGCCCAATTTAAATCAGGCTGTTTTTTGCTAAACAGATGAAGGTAGTATTCATCTGTTTCTTTATCATATTGCCAAGCTGGACCACTAAAAACTGATGTCCAATTGTTTGGCTCTTTTCCATCTTTGCCGGGGCGCCAAATATAGTAGTCTCTGTACGGATCATCTTTTGATGATCGGGATTCAATGAACCATTTATGTTCATCTGATGAGTGATTAACAACTAGATCCATCATTAATTTCATATTGCGTGAATGTAATCCTTCCAAAAGTTCATCCCAGTCATTCAGGGTACCAAACTCATCCATAATGTCTTGATAGTCACTAATATCATAGCCATTATCATCGTTTGGAGATTTGAAAACAGGTGATAGCCAAACGACATTAACTCCTAATTCATTTAAATAATCAAGTTTTGAAATAATTCCACGTAAATCTCCAATTCCGTCCCCATTACTATCCATGAAACTCCGAGGATAAATTTGATAAACAACACTTTCTTTCCACCATTTTTTCTCCAATTTCATCTTCCTTTCACTTCTAATTTGTTTCTTAATCAGTCTCATATTCCCCTTATTTAACAGCACCTTTTGTCACACCACTAATAATCCATTTTTGAGCTATGATATAAACAAGGACCATAGGGGAGAGTGCCATTAAATAGGAGGCAAATGCTAAGTTATAATTTGTTGTAAACTGTGACTGGAATACATATTGAACAAGCGGCAATGTCATCGAATCACGATCACTTAAAATAACAAGTGGTAACATAAAATCATTCCATGCCCACAAACATGTTAAAATTCCGACTGTTGCGTTTATTGGGCTTAATAATGGAAAAATAACTTTCCAAAATACTGTCCAAATACTTGCTCCATCTACATAAGCTGCTTCTTCTAATGACTTGGGAATCGAACGTATATAGCCCACATAAATAAAAATATTAAAAGCCAAACCGTATACAATATACAGAAAGATAAGTCCTGTCATATTATTTAATCCGAATAGGCTAGTTTGCTTTACAACAGGCAACATAATTATCGGAAAAGGTACAAACATCGCACTAACAAAATAGTAATAAAGCAACTTAAAGAATCGTCTATGCATATTCCGTGCAATGGCATAAGCCACCATCGAATTTGTCAGTAATGTAAGAGCAACTGTAAAAACTGTAACGATAAAGCTATTTTTAATAGATTGAAAAAAATTCGTCAGGCGAATGGCTTCAGCGAAGTTTTCCCATCTTAATGTATGAGGCAGAGACAAAAGGGATTTACTCATTTCATCTGGTGACTTGAATGCTGTCACGACTGTTAGGTAGAGGGGAAATAAGATAACCAGTGAGCAAAAAATTAGCAGTATGGTTATAGGCCAATTTACTTTTTTACTTTCCATTACATATCCACCTCACGTTTTTGAAGGAATTTAATTTGCAGGATTGATATAACCACAATTAAAATAAAGTAGATCACAGAATTTGCTGCCTGATAAGCGAACTCCCCCCCTGAGAAGCCCCCTTTATATATCAATACCGAAATGGCTTCCGTAGATTGACCTGGACCTCCATTTGTCATTGCAATAATATGGTCAAATACCATCAAAAAGTTTTTCATCGCAAGCACCATATTTATGGTGAAGAAAGATGCAATAAGTGGAAATGTAATGTGTTTAAAACTTTTCCATTTTCCCGCACCATCTAAACTAGCAGCTTCGTACAATTCAGTTGGAATCGTTTGTAATCCTGCTAAATAGAGAATGGTATTAAATGCAACGGCTTGCCATACAGCCACAATCACAATTCCAACCCATGCTAAATCTGGGTTACCAAGAATATTTTGTGTTAAAGATGTGATGCCCAACTTTTCAGCAATTTGAGGGATAAAAAATGCAAATAAATAATTAAAGATAAACCCAACGATTAATACGCTTAGAATATTCGGCACAAAAAACACAGCTCTAAGTGTATTTTGAAATTTAATCTTTGCATTAAGTCCTATGGCAATTGCCAAACTAATGATATTTACGAGTAAAGTGGAAACAATGGCAAATTTAAATGTAAAGCCATAGGAAGCCAAAATACGTTGGTCTTGGAATAAATTCACATAGTTTTTTAAGCCAACAAAATTAAAATCCCCATACCCTTTATAATTTGTAAAACTATAAATCATTCCTTGAAAAACTGGAACTGTATGAAATACAAAAAATATTAAAAATGCTGGAAGCACCATCCAGTAATAGGCTTTGGATTGTTTAACCACTCGTTTTTCCCCCTTGTTATTCTCTCGCTTTGACTTTATTCCACTCATCATCCAGTTTTGAAAGGAACGGTTTGACTTCTCCTTTAATTAGAAAATCCTGTATTAAATTGGCTGCTTGCATACTAGCAGGGAAATAGTGTTCCGGAAAACTAGTGATTTTTTGTTGTACAAAATAAGGGTTTAACTCTTTTAAAGTTTCATCATTTTGTAAAACATTTTTAACTGCAGAAAAACTGTTTTGTTCTTTAATGTAATACTGTGAATTTTCCTTTTCTAATAAAAAATGAATAAACATTAACGCTTCTTTTTTATGTGGTGT
Organism: Peribacillus sp. NJ11; assembly: GCF_030348405.1. Classification (NCBI taxonomy): domain Bacteria; kingdom Bacillati; phylum Bacillota; class Bacilli; order Caryophanales; family Bacillaceae; genus Peribacillus; species Peribacillus sp. NJ11. The sequence goes on along the minus strand of NZ_JAUCFO010000001.1, from coordinate 4,730,200 downwards.
ATCTTTTGACATCGTTAATGCAGTATCTACACCTGATACGAGTTTGTTTTGAGATGAATCATTGGATGCAGGTAAGGGAAAGGAACCGAGTTTTATATTTGGGTTAATTGCTTTAATTGATGAGATTGCCCAGCTTCCTTGGATATACATAACTGATTCACCATTTGCAAACGCCCGATTGCCTGCATTATAGTCACGGCCAAAATTATCCTTATGACCATAATCGAGCAATGTAAGCATTTTTACTAAAGTTTCCTTGTAATGCTCTGTAAAAGTTGTTTTATTGGAATTGCGATCCTGGATAAAGTTGTCACCTTGCAAGTTTCCTGCTAAGGCATTAAATGAGACCATTGCAGTCCAAGCATCTTTATACGTAAAATAAAAAGGTAATTCTCCTTGTTTTTGAATCCGTTTTGAAACGTTAATTAGCTCATCCCATGTTTTGGGAACTTGTAACCCTAACTCTTTAAATTTATCCTTGTTATATAAAAGCATATTTGCATTCGTCGCAAAGGGAATTCCATTATCCTCATTATTCGTTCTACCTAATAAATTAAGCATATTAACATAGTCTGGTATAACTTTATTGATGGCTGAATCCTTTGAAAAATCATAAAATAATCCTTCTTCTGCAATATCGCCATACGTAGCATTGCCTCCGATCGCTAAAAGGTCTGGTACATCTTCTTTCACCAATCTCGTCCGTAATACCGTCTCGGAATCAGGAACGTTATTCTGTTCAATATCAATATTGGGGTGCAATTTTTCAAACCTTTCAATTAAATGATCAAATGTCGCTACAGCTTCCGGCTTATTTTGAAAAAATTCAATATGGATTTTTTCATCAGCTGTTGTTTGATTAGTACATCCTGTAAGTAAACTGGCTATAAATGCTGTAGTACAGAGGTAACGCCACTTATTCTTCATATACGTATCTCCCGTCTGAAAATTTCGTCTATTTTATGCATAAGTAAACGTTTACTCTAATGGAATCATCAATGATAGTAAACGTTTACGTTAAGCCGTTTATAATTGGAGTGATAATAGTGTAATCACCCCAACTTGTAACTTAACCTTTATTCGCTATATGAATGGACTGTATCACGCTCAGCAATATGATGAGGATAAAGCTGGTTTATTTTTAAAGATGGATCCAATAAAAGTTGAATGGAATCTTTACCCATCTTATATAAGGGCTGCGCTACCGTCGTAAGTGGGGGAATGGCCTTCTCAGCTGTAGCTGTATTATCGTATCCTATAATGGATATACTTTCCGGTACTCTAATTCCTTTTTTATATAAAAGTGATAAGGCTCCTACAGCCATTTCATCGCTTGCACAAAATACAGCTCTTACTTTTGGGTAACTTTTCAATAAATCGTCCATCCCCTTAATACCACTCTTGAAAGAAAAATCTCCATACGTGATCATTTCATTGGTCACTGTTATTCCCACGTGATTTAATGCGTCTGTAAAGCCTTTTACACGTGGAGTTGTTGAAATGATATCGCTTTTTGTTCCTGCAATCATTCCAATATGTGAATGCCCTTTTTCTACTAAATAGGTCGTGGCATCGTAAGCAGCTTGATAATCATCTACTTTAATAAAGGGAAGGGGATAGTCTGATTGTGTTGCCACTAATACAACCGGTACATTGTTTGTTTCAATCGCTTTATAGTAATCTAGCGTGATAAATTCACTGACGATAATAATTCCATCCACCCGTTTTTCATACAATGCCTGCAAGTAGTTGATCGTTCGTTTACCATCATGATTGGTTTTACATATCATTACACTGTAACCAAACTCATGAGCTTGTTCCTCAATTCCGGCTAAAACCTCACTTGCAAATAAATCAGATACATTGGGAACGAGTACACCTATCGTTTTTGTTTTGCGATTAATTAAACCTCTTGCAACGGCATTAGGTTGATAACCAAGTTCTTTGATTACCTTTTTTACTCGTTGTTGTGTTTCATCCGAGTAGCCAGGCAAATTATTTAAAATACGAGAAACAGTCGCAACGGATACATTTGCTTGCTTTGCTACATCTTTAATGGTAATCGACATGTTTCACCAACTTTCTACGTAAACGTTTTCTAAAAAACCTTAACATATAAATAAAGCGTTTTCAATACAATTTATTTCAAAATTTGAATATTCTAACTTTCGTCAAACGACTTGTTTCATATGTAAACATTTAATCCGTTAATTTCACGATTATGTGAATGAAAAATATATGAAGCATATATTTTGAAAAAAGGGTTAATAGAGGTGGATGTATATGTAAATGAAGGTTTTCGAAAACAAATGCCCCAGATAGAAAACGAAAACATAATATGATGTGATGTTACACACATACACAATGATAAATATACAGTTGCAAATAGTTGGAGTGAAGAGAGGTTAACATAAGCGAAATCAAAAAAACATTCACAGAAAACCGAAATTACCAACACAAAATAGGCGACTATTTCTGCCATCTTAGGGGAGAGAAACAGACTCGTTGGAGATGGGAAATGAAAGAAATCATAGGAAGCACAGCCTATAAAAAGAAGAGTCTCCAGGATAGAAGATGTGTCTTTAGAAAGCCCAAGTTCGTGGATAAAAGTAAGCGCAACTTCCGCAAGTTCACGTGAGATAGTTAAAAGATTGCTAATGCTAATTGTACAGGTAAAACAACATTCTTTCAGCTAACGGGCGCGGGTTTTATTCAAGAAGGAAGAAGCATAGTTTATCCGGACTGATCATCAATCGAATAAAAAATTTTCACCTTTGAATCTAAGCCCCAGATAAGTCATTCTATCCTTTGATTTGAAGTAGCTATTTGTGCAAGAATAGTTCCCTTTTTTATAGTAATTTTTCTGTCTGTACATGCTTTTCAAGCTTAGACACTCATTTTCCATAAACACTATACAAATATACCCATAAAGGGGTGATACCACTTTTTTTTGCAGTAACAGAATATCTTATAAAATTCAAAAATATCTGAAAAATCGTTGAAAAGGTTTTACACATGTGCTAGTGTGTTTTTAGAAAACGTTTACGTAGAAAGTTGGTGGAAATTACAATTATTGATGCAGCAAAGAAAGCCAGTTTTATCTGTTTCTGGCATTCAGAAAAGTGATTGACGAGATTGGTTATCAGGCTAAGGCTGTTGTACTAGATATATTGCTTACTGGTTCTCAAAGTATCGAAACAATTAACAAGTGAAGTTTTAACAGGAATTGATGTTGGGATGATTGCCGGAACAAAAGGAGATGTCATTTCGACAATTCCTCGTGTAAATGGATTTAAGGACGCTATAAATGATGTTGGTGTTACGGTAACCATTCAAATGAGTACATATGGGTATTATGGTCTTCAACGTGGAATAGAAAGGGTGGTTCAAGTTTGGACTATCCAACATTTACAGCCGTATTCTGTTCAAGTGATGTAATGGCTGTTCCACAACTCACGGGCATTGACAGCCGTTATCCGCTATCCGCTATGAGGAAGACTACAGTACCATTAACGTAAACGTTTACGTTGTTTTTAACGACTTAATTCAGTGCAGTCCATAGAGTGATAGGTTGGCAGGCAGACCTCTAAAGCAAATACTTTAGAAAGCGGTTGGGCAGTCAAATCGACAGCTTATGTATTGTGAAGTTGGAGATTTACGGATAATAATTTCAATACATCAAATCAAAATGAGAGGGAGTATTTATGATGGTAAAAGTAACTGTATGGAATGAAAATCGACATGAACAAAAAAATCCAGTTGTAAGAGAAGTCTACCCTGAAGGTATTCATGGTGCTATTGCAGCATTTTTAAAAGAAAGCGGATTTGATGCAAAAACAGCTACATTGGATGATCCCGAACACGGTTTAACAGATGCTGTATTAGAAGAAACAGATGTGCTGATTTGGTGGGGGCATTTAGCTCACGATGAAGTAGACGATGTAATTGTTAAAAAGGTAAAGCAGCGTGTATTAGATGGAATGGGCTTAATCGTATTGCATTCAGGCCATTTCTCCAAAATTTTCAAAAAATTAATGGGTACAAGTTGTGATTTAAAATGGCGCGAAGCAGATGAAAAAGAGCGTCTTTGGGTAACAGATCCTAGTCATCCGATTACTGAAGGTATTTCAGAATATATCGAGCTAGAACGCGAAGAAATGTACGGGGAACATTTTGATATCCCGGCTCCAGACGAATTAGTCTTTACGAGTTGGTTCGAAGGTGGGGAAGTTTTCCGCAGTGGTTGCACATATAAACGAGGCAATGGAAAAGTCTTTTATTTTAGACCAGGCCATGAAACGTATCCAACATATCACAATAAAGATATTCAACGTGTCATTATAAATGGCGTGAAATGGGCACACCCAGTTGACAGAAAACGTCCTATATACGGAAATGCAACACCACTGGAACGAATTGCAGTGAAAAATTAAGGATATTAAAGGGGAAACTGATTATGAAAACAGTAAAAGTAGGGATTATAGGTTGTGGAAGTATCGCTCAACTTCGTCATTTACCAGAATATAAAATGAATAAAGAAGTAGAGATTGTAGCAGTTTGTGATATAAATGAACAGCGCGCCATTGAAGTTTCCAAGCAGTATGGTGCAAAAGTATATAAAAATTATGAAGAATTACTCGCAAGCAAAACGGTAGATGCAGTGAGTGTTTGTACACCAAATTATTTGCATGCGCCCATATCAATCGCAGCTTTAAACAAAGGCGTTCATGTATTGTGTGAAAAACCAATGGCTACGTCAAAAGAAGAAGCTCAGGCTATGATTCAAGCAGCAAAAGAAAGTGGCAAAAAACTTATGATCGGTCACAATCAACGCTTCGTTTCATCCCATCAAAAAGCACGTCAGCTTATTGAATGTGGTGAAATTGGAAGAATATATAGCTTCCGTACTGCATTTGGTCATGGAGGACCTGAGCAATGGAGTGTTGACGGTAAAGAGAGTTGGTTCTTTAAAAAGAATGAAGCGTTTATTGGAGCCATGGGAGATTTAGGTGTGCATAAAACAGATTTACTTCGTTACATTCTTGGTGAAGAAATCGTTGAAGTAGGTGCATTTGTGCAAACGAACGCTAAAGATTTTGCTAATGTCGATGACAACGCAGTATGTGTGTTAAAAACAGAAAGTGGAATTATTGGAACGCTCGCATCTAGTTGGGCGTACGTGGGTCAAGAAGATAACTCCACGATTATTTACGGTGAGAAAGGAATTCTTCGTTTAGAAGATCATCCAACGTATTCCTTAATCGTTCAATACGCAACAGGTGAGGTTGCAAATTATGAGCTTGGCAAAATTCAATCAAACGATGAGGGCGGCCAAGACAACTCACATGTGATTGAACAATTCGTAAATGCTATCGTAGAGGATAAAGAGCCAGCCGTTTCAGGAGAGGAAGGGGCAAAATCTCTATTTGTTATTCTAGCCGCTATTGAATCTCATGAAACCAAACAAATTGTAAGTACCTTTTTAGCGATAAAAGAGCCAGCAGTTTAAAATCTGCTTTATAAAAATATCTTACCATATTAAGAATTTGGGACCTATAGGAGGAAAACAACGTGAAATTGGGTGTATTTACTGTTCTATTTGCAAACTATTCATTTGAAGACATGCTAGATAAAGTGCAAACAGCTGGGTTACATACCGTGGAAATTGGGACAGGCTGCTATCCAGGAAACCATCATTGCCCGTTAGATGAATTATTAGAAGATGCGAATGCGAGAGAAAGCTATAAAAAGAAAGTAGCGGATCGTGGATTGACGATTAGTGCATTTAGTTGTCACGGAAATCCTATCTCACCAGAAGAAGGGTTTGCAAAAGAATCCAATGAAACCTTACGTAAAACGATTAAGCTGGCCTCTTTACTTGATGTACCTGTTGTCAACTGCTTTTCAGGAACAGCTGGTGATCACGAGGGGGCTAAATACCCAAACTGGCCGGTTACTCCATGGCCAAATGAATATGGTGAGATCTTAACTTGGCAATGGGAACAAAAGCTCATTCCTTATTGGAAAGAGGTAGGAGAGTATGCAAAAGAGAATAACGTGAAAATCGGATTAGAATTGCACGGAGGATTTTTAGTTCATACACCTTATACCTTGTTAAAACTTCGAGAACAAACATGTGATGCAATTGGAGCGAATTTAGATCCAAGTCACTTATGGTGGCAAGGAATTGATCCAGTGGCAGCCATTAAGATTTTAGCCAAAGAAAATGCCATTCATCATTTTCATGCCAAAGATACTTATTTAGATCAAGAAAATATTAATATGTTTGGGTTAACCGATATGCAACCATATGGAGAAGTTCGCTCGCGGGCATGGACGTTCCGTTCAGTTGGTTGTGGACATAGTTTAAAAGAATGGTCAGATATGATGAGTGCATTACGCACATACGGGTATGATTATGTGGTAAGTATCGAGCATGAAGATGCGATCATGTCTATTGATGAGGGTTTCGAACGTGCAGTGACAAACTTACAAACGGTTTTAATTGAGAAATCACCTTCACAGATGTGGTGGGCATAACAAGTTAATTTTATTGAAAGATCGTTGTGGTATGAATCTACTTGATCCATATCACAATATTTTTTCAAAATCAAATTATCATAAAATTCTAGTCTATTACAAATTAAAAAATCTGATTCAAGAAGGAGAAAACAATGGCCGAGTTAAGTTTAAATCATATTTATAAAATCTACGATAAAAACGTAACAGCAGTGAAAGATTTTAACCTTCAGATTGAAGATAAAGAATTTATTGTCTTTGTTGGTCCATCTGGTTGTGGTAAGTCAACTACTCTTCGCATGATTGCAGGACTTGAAGAGATTTCAAAAGGCGATTTTTTTATCGATGGTAAACGTGTCAACGACGTGGCACCAAAAGACCGAGATATTGCAATGGTCTTCCAAAACTATGCTTTATATCCCCATATGAGCGTCTATGACAATATGGCATTCGGTCTGAAATTACGTAAATTCGCGAAAGAGGAAATTGATCGTCGTGTACAAGAGGCTGCCCATATCCTTGGTCTAGAGCAATACTTACAGCGTAAACCAAAGGCCCTTTCGGGTGGGCAACGTCAACGTGTTGCTTTAGGTCGTGCAATCGTTCGTGATGCAAAAGTATTTTTAATGGATGAACCTTTGTCCAATTTGGATGCAAAACTGCGTGTCCAAATGCGTTCTGAAATTGCTAAACTACATCAACGCTTACAAACCACCACGATTTATGTAACGCATGATCAAACAGAAGCGATGACCATGGCAACTCGTCTTGTTGTTATGAAAGATGGAATTGTTCAACAAGTGGGTGCACCAAAAGAAGTATATGACGAACCTGCAAATGTATTTGTTGGCGGGTTCATTGGTTCTCCTGCGATGAACTTCTTTACTGGTACCTTAAAAGAGGGTATCTTCCATATCGGACCGGTACGTATTGAGGTGCCAGAGGGAAAAATGAAAGGATTACGTGAGCAAGGATATATAGGTGAACAAATAATTTTAGGTGTACGTCCAGAAGATTTTCATGATGAGCTGATTTTCGTTGATGCCTCACCGAATACAACAATAAATATTAAAGTGGAAGTGGCAGAATTAATGGGTGCTGAAATAATGGTTTATTCACAAATTAATGATCAGAACTTTGTTTCGCGCGTGGATGCTCGTATAGAAGTGAAAGCAGGTCAACAAATGAAATTAGCTATAGACATGAACAAGGTACACTTCTTTGATAGTAAAACGGAGACTCGTATTCCACTTCCTATGAAAACACATAAAAGAAGAGAAGCTGGTGTCTTATAACAGATGTATGAACTACGAGAAATAAGTTTTTTAATTTCAATTAAAAATATAGATAAATTAGTAAGGGTAGAGTGAGGATTAATGGTAGAAAAAAATTGACGTACTTCTTCGTCATGGACTCCAATCTCGATCTGGTGCTGAAATTTGTAGGAAGAGCATCATCTTTTAACAGTGACATTAATATTGTGAAAAAGGAAAAAAGGTAGTTGAGAAAAGTAATATCGGGGGAATAGCCCTGACAGTTAGACATGGCAAAGGAGTTTAAATTTACTGCAGATGGAGACGATGAACAAAGGGCTATCGTAGCTATAGAAAAATTTCTATTGAACAAGGAAAGATAGGAGTTAAACTTCTTAATTACTATATAAAAAAGTAAAGCTGTATAGTCGATAGCTTTTACAAGATTAACGAATTTAATCTTAACTTGCCGTAAGGTTAAGGCATACAGTTCCTTGCCAACTTGAATGAAAAAGGGTGAGTATTGATGGATGAAAAATGGTTAGTGGGTGCAGATATAGGCGGTACAACTATTAAAATGGCATTTATCAATCAAAAGGGTGAGATTATATATAAATGGGGAATTCCTACCAATATAAATGAAAAAGGGAAAAATATTCCTAAGGAGATGGCTAAATCAATAGATCAAACATTAAGTGAGTTGGGGCAAGAAAAACAGAAATTAATTGGTATTGGGGTTGGAGCACCCGGTCCTGTTAACTTGGGGAATGGTTCTATTGATGTCGCAGTTAACTTAGGGTGGAATAACTTTCCTTTGAAGGATCTTCTTGAAATGGGAACATCTTTGCCAGTCATAGTTGATAATGACGCAAATGCAGCAGCCATTGGGGAGATGTGGAAAGGTGCTGGACAAGGGTCAAAAGATTTATTATGTATCACCTTGGGAACGGGCGTTGGTGGTGGAATTATTTCCAATGGGCAAATTGTACATGGAATAAATGGGGCAGGTGGCGAAATAGGGCATATTACCTCTCTCGTAGAGGATGGGGCACCTTGTAATTGTGGGAAAACGGGATGTATTGAAACCATAGCATCTGCCACAGGTATTGTTCGTTTAGCGATTGAAGAATTATCTTTTACCGAGACACCAAGTAGACTGAGGGATTTTTACAATGAACATCAAATATTATCATCTGAGCTAGTATTTGAAGTAGCGAATGAGGGTGATGAATTAGCTAATAGAGTGATTGGGAAAGTTACCCTTTATTTAGGATTAGCATTAGCTCATCTTGCGAATGGTTTAAATCCTGAGAAAATTATCATTGGTGGAGGAGTTTCCAAAGCAGGGGATGCACTGTTAGTACCTTTAAAAGAGCAATTTACTCGTTTTGCTTTTCCAAGAGTATTGCAAGGAGTGGAGTTAGCCAATGCCACGTTAGGAAATGATGCAGGAATTATGGGAGGCGCTTGGTTGGTGAAAAAAAGATTACTAAACAGGAATGGAAATACACCTTTATATTTGTGATAGCACAATGAAAAGGTATAAGAATCAGAAAATAATAAATAATAATTTTATTTTTTACTATTTAAAGAGCATCGGTATTTTCAAAGTGCTCTTTTTTAATTTCAGCACAAAACTTATATTCTACAAGGGGATACAATGTAAATGACGAAATGGGTAGGGAAGACTAAAGTTAAGAACACTCTGGCCATTCATCAAGCCACTAACGAAACAAGGTAACCTGCTTTATAAAATGACATTATCCTTAGTTGACAATATTTATACAAGAAGAAACCGAGAAACGAAAAATTACTTGAAAGATGAGATCATATATAACCAAGGATAAAATAGTCTTGGTCCTACGAATGTATGACAGTAAGGAATACTCCATTAAAGGAATTATTTAATAGGTTTTTTTATACAGAGCTATTCAGAAACGGACCCTATAAACAACATAAGGAGCATACACTTTGCTCCTGTGTTCCCCATCATCTCTCTACTTATCTGCTACTTTGCGGTCTGTGACAGCAACCCTATGACTAGGCCAATAGAAAGTACATCAATTGCAGCTGGTTCTTCAAAGGAAATCCCCTTTTATTTGTAGGGAAAGTAATTATTTAATGGCCGACTTTATTGCTTTCATTTTAACAGCAAATTACTGGAAATCTGATGTAAATTCGTGTAATCTACAAAAGTATGTTTTTTCCAAATCGTAAAGGGGGACCATAATTGAGTTCAACAAATCGTAAACAGACAACAATTGTTGCTCTTTTGCTTGCGGGTACATTTATTGCGATCTTGAATCAAACATTAATGATTACCGCCATTCCTCCTGTAATGGAGGAGATGAATGTTACGGCAAATAGTGCACAGTGGCTAACAACCGTTTTTATGCTGGTTAATGGGATCATGATCCCTGTTAGCGCGTTTTTACTGGAGCGCTTTACCACCAGACAGCTTTTTCTTTCCGCGATGGGGATTTTTGCTATTGGTACATTGGTAGCGGGGCTAGCTCCAAATTTTGGAATGCTGCTGCTAGGAAGGATGATTCAGTCGAGCGGAGCAGGAATCATGCTCCCGTTAATGCAAACAGTCTTCCTAATGATTTTCCCTGTTCATAAACGGGGTGCAGCCATGGGACTGGTCGGTCTGGTCATTTCCTTCGCGCCGGCTATTGGTCCCGCTTTGTCGGGCTGGGTTACGGAGACCTACTCATGGAGGGTTTTATTCTTTATCATTCTTCCAATTGCTATTATTGATATCATAGTTGCGTTCTTCGCTTTAAAAAATGTAACAGAAGTTACACGGCCAAAAGTGGATGTGCTTTCGATTGTTTTATCTTCCGTAGGTTTCGGTGGATTATTGTATGGTTTTACAGCTGCAGGTAATTATGGCTGGACAGACGAGAGTACCATCATATCCCTAGGCATTGGGACAATTTCACTTGTTTGGTTCATCAACAGGCAATTGCGATTGAAGCATCCAATGCTGGAGTTCCGTGTGTTCACGTATTCATTATTCCCGATTGCTATCATTATTGGAGCCATTACCTTTATGGGTCTGATAGGTGCCGAAACGCTCATCCCGCTATTTATGCAAAACATGCGAGGATTTACTGCGTTTGAAGCTGGATTAGCGATACTCCCTGGAGCACTTATTACCGGGTTAATGTCCCCGTTCATTGGACGTATTTTTGACCGGATTGGAGCCAGGTGGTTGGTTATTGGCGGATTACTCCTCATAACCGCTTCCTCCTTTACTTTTATCGATGTGGGTCCTTCGACAAGTTTTACATTTATTATGGTTATGTACAGTATACGGATGTTCGGATTAGCCATGGTTATGATGCCGGTTTCAACGGCCGCCTTAAACCAGCTGCCTAAACGATTAATCGCCCATGGTGCAGCAATGGATAATACGATGAAAATGATTGCCGCATCTGTAGGTACAGCAATACTTGTTACTGTGATGACATCAGCTACCGAAAATGCTCAGCAGCGTCCCGAGATAGTCCATCCTGATATGTATGGCGCGCAAATCTCATTTATTGTCATCGCTGTACTTTCGTTAATTAGCTTCCTCATTTCTTTTAAAATAAAGGATCAAAAATCAGCAGGAAAAGAGTTCGGGGAGAAGAATTAAATATTTGAATATGAGTTTTTTAAGCTTGAAAAGAATCACAATATAGATTCATCTACTTGTGATTCTTTTTTAACTAAATATCCTATTTTCGTCGCCAGGCTCGCTCACCTAATTGAACTCCCTCAGTTTAATACGATTTTCTCGCAAATACCCGCTTATTCGCAGGGTTCCATATTGAATGTATGTTAACGAATAAACGAAGTAAGTTAGGGACATTAAAGCATCGTGAAATAACTCTATTTTTTACTATGTTATGAACATTTTCCAACGCCGCCCTTGGAGGCATTCCCTCACATGTCCTATCATTCCTTCGTCATGCCTATCTAAGGGATTCTAAAAAAGAGGGGGAACAAGTCATCCCGATGATTTGTTCTCCCTCTTTTATCATTTTCTTTCTTTATAAAAAGAAGAAAACATACATGAATTAAATGTAGGTGTTAAAATATCTTTTATTAAATCTGGACTATTTTTCAAATCCTTAATCTTTAAACCATTTTCGAAACTGGATCTTTTAAGAGCGCGCCAAAAATCACAAAAACCCCTCTGAATATGAAGATCTTCTTCTATATATACTCTCCAAACCACAAATGAATCGCATGGCGTTCTTTTTCTAAAACTTTCTCCAAATATATCTCTGAAGTGGAAAGCTACTCATGGCCCAGACTCTACATAATCTGATAGACATCCACTCCATTTAAGTGAGAAATGATGGCAAAAGCATCCCTAAAGGTATGAGGTCCTAAATAAATTCTATATAAAGATTTTATTTATAACATGGAAGCCTTTATAAAACACGATTACTGGAGATCATTTTTGGCGCGTGGCCGAACCTGCTTTTGTAGTTCAGCAGGAGAGAGGGTGTTATTGATCCAGTAGTAAGTGAAACACCCTATAAATGTGTATTGTCGTTTACTGGACTACTAGTATTAAACTACTGGTTTCGCAAGTGTCCATAGCCACTGTATTTTGGTTCTGCTGTAGTATGAGGGTGTCTTTGGATAGCTGAATTTTAAATCAATAATGGCGTATAGACAAGTATTTAATAGGGCAATATATATTATAAAAATTACCAACTATTTCTCATGACAAGGCAGGAAAAACAAATTCTTTGTAGGAACTGATAAAGGAAGGTCCGATTTATTAGTTATGGTGTTTGTTTATATGGGCACATCGAAAAAAAGGCTAAAGAATTGCTTATTTACTAACTATGAAATAATACATATTTGAATTTGTAAATACCATGAATATAACTTAGTTCCCAACAGAAACTAATTAAGGACTTTCAGCAAATATTCAATATAATTTCATGATCGGTTGTTAAATATTTGAATTTTATAAGATAAGACATTCTGTTCTTCTTTTTGAAAGGAGAAATAACTATGAGTCAAGTAAAGTCTGCCATTCCGTGGCCAAATGGAAAGGTCTACTTATTTAATGGTACCAGTAACCAATACATAAGATTTGATTTCCGCAGCGGATTGCAGGATTAAGCACCGAATTCCATCGCCCCGATGTGGCCTGGACTGCCTGACAACCCACCCGATGCTGCTGTTTATTGGGGATTTGGCAAGGTTTACTTTTTTTACGGTGACGAATATGTCCGTTTTGACATATTCAAAAATGTAGTAGACCCGGGCTATATTCCTCCTCTTAAGATTGCTGGGAACTGGAAAGGGTGGCCAGGACACTGGACTGGACACATCGATTCCGCGGTCAACTGGGGAAATGGAAAAATATATTTTTTCCGTGATTCAGAATATCTGCGATATGACATCTCTCAAGACCATGTAGACCCAGGTTATCCAATACCCATCAGCTCCGGCTGGCCCAATGTCTGGCCTGACAAAGTTGATACGGTACTTTATCAGGGTGGGAATAAGGCTTATTTTTTTAAAGACAGCGAGTATCGTCAATTTGACTTAGCAACAAGCACTGTTGATAAGGTTGGACAAATCAGTAGTTTGTCCCTGGATCCAGTGCCACAAGGAATGTGGACGCCAAGCCATGAATTGACTCTAGATCAGGCGAATGAGGTAATGGGTTATCTAATTCAGAGCGGAAAATTGTCTCTAAGTTCCACACAAACCCCTTATACTGGTGATTGGTTAACCGGGATCACATCACCTAAACCTACTACCAGAGTTGTGGTGAAGCCTGCTACCATTGATGGAGTTAATTTTATAAATGAAGCTGGCCCTTCTCCGGTGATAGATAACTTGGATCAACGCATGCTAGTGTGTCTTTATCGACTGACTCAGTGGGTTAATGCCTCGGAACCTGTCATTCAGGTTATTCGACACCTCGGTATTGGTCATGGAAATGGACCGTCTACCGACTGCCACAATCAAGGTAGAGCTCTTGATTTTAGTGGTCTTGAGGGTACCAGTTCAGGGGTGACTTTTGTCCGTAAAGTTCTACAAGATTGGGGGAATAAGCAGGACATTAGTGGAAAAACCTTGCGCTTGGATCCTATAAGTGATCCGCTTGCGCACAGCCTTTTTTTAACGGTATTCCGCTTTGGAACTTTCGAGTGCGAATGTAATGGAATCGGCTTGCAGAACAAGTGGCCACCAAAAGAAATAGGGGATGTAGGCGGGTTTGTTATACATCCAGATTATATTGACCCGCCACCACCAGCGAAGCCGTTAAGGAGCCTTCATCGGAATCACATTCATATGCAAATAGTACCTACTTGATTGTTCATCCCTAAATCAAGAAGATTGAGTTCTAAAAATTTATTTAATTATCTTGGTACTTGTCTACCTAATCTCGAATTTTATTAAGTTTTCAATAAAATATTCTTTTGTTCGTTAACTTATAATGCAAGATTGTTTTTTTCTACTTTTATACAATGATAATTATGTTTAGAACAATTTTGTTAATATTAGCTCCTATGTCTAAAGAAAAATCAGAGAAATCAATACTGTAAACGAATTTTCGATAAAATTGCTTTTTATAAAAGTCCCACTTTTAAGGAGGATTAAATGAAGGTTGATGCTGTTTTTGAAGGCGGAGGGGTACGGGGAATCGGTTTTGTTGGAGCGATTGAAGTACTCGAAGAAAACGGGTATGAATGGGAGCGATTGGCTGGAACGTCTGCTGGATCAATTATAGCAACCTTACTTGCCAGTGGGTATTCTGGAAAAGAAATTAAAGGTTTTATGGTGGATCTAGATTATCAAAAACTTTTGGGAAAGAATTGGTTAAATAATATCCCGGTATTAGGGAATTTGATCAATATATGTTTAAATCTTGGTATATATTCAAATGACTATTTAGAGCAATGGATTAATGATCTGCTTGCCAAAAAAGGAGTTCATACGTTTGCAGATCTTCCTTCAGGCAAATTAAAAATTATTGCTTCTGATATTAGTTGCGGCCGAATGCTGGTCATTCCGGACGATTTAGAAAAGTACGGTCTATCGGAATCGGAATTTCCTTTGGCAAGGGCTGTAAGAATGAGCACATCAATCCCTTTTTTTTTCAAACCAGTCAAGTTAACCACCAAAGGACGTTTCAAACCCCAATATATCGTTGATGGTGGAATACTCAGTAATTATCCTGTATGGATTTTTGATGTTAAAGGCATTCCACGATGGCCAACCTTTGGTTTTCGCTTAACTAAACCATCCATCCAAAAAGGCCCATCTCCTATACAGGGACCAGTTTCAATGTTTAAAGCTATGTTTAGAACTATGATGCAAGCTCATGACCTTCGTCATGTAGAGGAACAAGATGCTGTACGAACAATTTTTATTCCAACCGGAAATATTTCAACGACTGAATTTTCCTTAAATGAAAAGGAGATAAAGTATTTATACTTGTCTGGATTCAAGAAAGCTGAAGAGTTTCTTGATCAATGGAATTTTGAAGAATACAAGGTGGAATACAGGGGAGGAAATATTAAGCCCGAACCCTAGATACCTATATAAAAACCAGGATATACAATCAGATTACATTCGAAAATAAACAGCAATATTTCAATAAGTAAATTTTACTTTTTACCTCACTCATTCATGAAAAGGGTAGTTTGTTTTTATTTCAATCTGTCCTTTTCCTGTCATGTTTCGTTCGATCCTAATCGAATCATTCCTCGTTATTTAACTAAATAATTTCGCCATTACGAATGTAGTGCTTTTCCCTTTCTTTTAATTCCTTTAATCTTTTGTTAACCTTTCGAGTAACCTCCGTAATGCTTCTTTCGAATCAATCAGCACATTCTTCTAAAATTCCAGGTTTTTATGTATTTTAGATAAAAAGCTAACTCTCTTAATGTTATATCATTTAACCGTTTACATTAAAGTAAGTACATACACATTATCAATTTACTAAATAAAATAATTCATGTTTTGTGAGATAATATTGAACCATCTCTTTCAATTATGTAATAAACTCCAACACCTTCCGGGTACATCTGTTTGAAACATTTGAATGTTTCCTGTATCAGCTACTGTCACATAACAGGTTTTTCCATCAGGCCCTCCAAATGTAAGGTTAGTACAATTTTTACCCGTAAGTTGAATTTCACTTAAAAGATGACCATCAGGTGATATCTTTGCCACCACACCTTTGCCAGGGCGTGTTATAAACAAATTGCCTGCCATATCGCAACGCATTCCATCAAGTTCAAAATCAGTAAACTCTATAAATAAGCGTTTATTACTTAATTCATATTTACTTGATAGATCGTATACCCATATTTTTCTTTGTACTGATTCATTTACATATAGTTTTTTATCGTCAGGACTTACTTCAATTCCATTAGTCGTCCCCATATTGGTTTCTAATAAATCAGTGGCCCCATTTTTATTAATACGCCATAATTGTCCCGTTGATTCTGTCCAGTTAGGATCACTAGCGAATAAAACTCCTTGAGCGGTTATCGCTAAATCGTTAGGCTGGTTCATAGCAGGGTTATGAGCAAACACCCTTAATTCTTTGGTTTCAATATTAACCGCGAATATATTATGTTTATTATAATCAGTAACGAACAAGGTTCCATTACGGTCTATACGTGTCCCGTTTCCGATACTACCCGTAGGTAATTCCATAAAGACACTACTATTTCCATTTGGGGTTACTATGCCAATCGTGCCTGTTCTTTCAAAGTTAACAGCGTAAATATTTCCTTTTCTATCACAAGAAGGACCTTCTATTCGAGCTGTAAATCCGTGTGGTATAGTTAGTATTTTGCTTTTCAATGATTCGAAACTCACGGATAAATTCTCCTTTCCAACACTAAATCGTTTTTTTATTTTGAAGGATTCCATTTAACAAGTAGATCCGTGTTTACAATCTTCTTCATTTCTAAAGAATTCCCATTCCAATATTTATTTATCCGCAAGCTAACAAAACTTTAAATTTAAAAATACATTTTTCTTAACATTTTAGAAAATGTTCTATATTTAGAATGCCTAGGACCTGTTGCCATAATCTAGGTTTAACCCTTCTAGCAGAAAATTATGGGTATTCTTATAAAATGTCCCTTTCGATTATGGGGACATTTTATCTAGACCCCAGTTTGAATTTATCTCCTGGACTTTGAATAGAAAGCTACCTTATATATTATTTTATTCACCTTTAAACTTAAAAATGAAGTAGTCTTAAGCTAATCTTTAATTATTTCCAATAATAAATAAAGTCAATTAAGAAAAAATAGTCGTTAAGGAGGTTTTGAAAATAACTGTAGCCTTAAATACTCTAATAGATCGCTCTATTATGAATATGAAAGATGGCATCAATCAAATGGTTAAGGAATCTGCACTGGAGTTAATTAAACGCGCTTATGAAGAGAACAAATTTGTTCAAATTACTTCTGGATTTAGGGGAATGGAAGAACAGGCAGCTTTATATGGCCAGGGGAGAGAATCGTTTATTTACAATGAAAAAGAATATGGGAATCCATCTAAGCCAATTGTAACATATGTAAAACCTGGGCAATCCAAACATAATTTTGGAATAGCGATTGACTTTGTTCTAGTTAGTGATGAAGGTAATCGAGCACTTTGGGATGTTAATGACAAGTGGATAAGAGTGGCGAAATTGGTAAAGAATTGGGGTTTAAATGGGGAGGCGATTGGACTTCATTTAAAGACTATCCTCATTTAGAAATGCAGGAAATAAACCCAAATTCCTTACGTCCTTTGCTTCGTGTAGGGGAACACCGGGGAGTCAGTTAAATACCTTCAAGAAGCACTGACAAGGGCTGGGATTTTTACCGGATCTTGTGATGGAATAGTTGGTCCAATAACTTGGGAAGCCCTTAATCGATACTAGAGAAAGAAGATTTTTTATATTCTATTTTGAAAATTCATTGAATGAATATTAGAAGGGTAAGATAAAAGTGCACCCGTGAAATCCTGAAAATGTACAGGGAATTTATGTTTCACTACATCAAGGAAATATAAATTGGGCTTCAGTCTTAGAATCCGCAAAGTCGTTTGTTTTTATAAAACAACAGAAGGGGCAAACCGTTAAATTAATATAGTTATGAATACTAGAGGTTTTAACGGCAATTTTAAAACCCGCGCTTGATCTTGAAACCATCAAGGGGGACCTGAATAAAGATCAATTTTTATGAATGCCGAGAATATGGATGGTTCGTGTGGTAGAAAAGGTTGGTAAAACCACATATCTGGATTTCAACCATAGAAATCTTAATGAATTATTTGGGCAATATCCATTGTGGTTTGCGGGATATTCAGTAACCTGAAGATTTTGCTAGGTGAATTGAGTGGAAATTCTTACAATAAACAAGTTGTAGTTAGAATGTAGATTTACAGGAAAAGTTGACCTAAACGAAATTAGGAAAGATAGAGAAATTAGAATAAAATTTTGTTTTTTTAACATTTTTTAACATTAATTAAAACCTTACCTAGGAAAAGCTTTATTTCCATTTAAGATAAAGAAAAACGTTATAAATATTTAAAATCAAATGAAAAAGGAACATGAGTTTTAGAGCAAAGGGCTATTTTTTGTTAGCCTAAAAATTATTCTAAGTAGGTGAAAAGATTTGGCAACAAACACTATTTTACCATTAACAACCCTCAAAAGAAAAATGCTTGCTTTAACCTCTTTTTATGAAACATCAACCACGGAACCGGATAACTATGGGGTTACGGCAGGAAATTTTGATGGGGCGGGAATTTCATGGGGAGCGATTCAGTTTAATTTTGGAAAAATTGAGCAATATAACACCCTTTCCCCGATTTGGCAAGATTTAATAAACAATAACCCAGCAGTAACAAAGGGAGCGTTTACAAAACAAACAGATTACGATCTTTGGCGAAATCTCATCCTTAGAAACAATTATACAGAGTTAAAAACCTTTGCAAAAAAAATAACCGACCCTACAAGCGAACGTAAAGTTAAAGAGCCATGGAAAACGTATTTTATGAACTTGGGCCGCACTCTTGAAGCGCAAGATAGGCAATTACAGGGTGCCGAAAGATATTATAAACAAGCAAAAATGTGGAAAGATGAGTTTGGACTTTGGTCCAGACGAGGTTATGCACTTCTTTTTGATATTTCGGTACAAAGTGGTGGTATTAAGCCAGATACAATGAACTTAGTCAAGGCCGATTTTCAACGGTTAAGCCCTACCCTATCAAGGGAGCAGCTAGAAACCGAGAAAATGCGAATAATTGCAAATCGACGGGCAGACGCCGTTGATAGTGAATGGCGACCCTCTTATCGTGAGCGTAAATTAGCTATTGCAAATGGTAGTGGAAATGTCTATAGGGGTACACTTTTCATGGACACTGCAAAATATGACATGATTTTAGAGCCTGCTTTTGAAAGTGATATTTATGTACCAGTCCATTAAAGATACATTTTAGTAGAGCTATGAAATTAACAGTGTAACTTTTAACGCCCTTCATAAGAAGGGCTTTTATTTATAAGGGGGTCTCGGGAAACAGCTTCTAAAATTTACTAATGGCAGATTATTTCATGTGGAGCAACAAAATAATTATCGTATACATGAAGATATCGAGAAACTCCATAAAAAAACATTTATAGTTTTAGACTTAGAGGAACACTTCTCGGATGAATTACAGGATAACCCTTTTTTTGTAGAGTTTATAAGTGAATGGCAAAAATCATGGTTCTTTTCAAATTATGATGAAATTGGACGAAGGGCTGCAGAACTATGTGACAATGATTTAAATTTAATAATAAATGACGTACATATTATTTCATCCACTACATATGAGAATAATGATTGTCATGGCTGTTTACTTGTGGGATATGAAGAACCTGATATTAAGTTTGAAGAAGAAATTGATATAAAAGAACATAAAAGGGTAAGAAAACTTTTAGAAACAACGGGGAAGAATCTTATATTATTAGTTAATACTCGAGGGAAAGTTCGTGGATATAAATATATGGAAAACATAAAGGGAATAGTTGGTACTATTTTTATTAAATTTAATGGATGGTTTTCTTGGAGTTGTGAAGTAGATGGACTCCATATTTTTGACTTCGAAAAAATGTGTGCTAAATTCCCCTATAATACAGATGATGGTGTGAGTATTAATAAATTAAAAATGGCGATTGAGAAGTACAGTTCATTAGAAAAAGAAACCATTTCTGAAGAAATAATTAACTCCCTTACTTCCATTGTAAAGTCAGTTTCAAAGCAAAAAAGTGGAGCTCTGCTAGTAATATTAGATGAAGACTTTGCCAAAAAGGAGATAAGCCGTTTAAGATATTCATCTACTATTATTTCACCTCAATCCATTAATTCATCTACTATTCATGATTTATCTAGTATTGATGGAGCTGTTATTTTAGATATTAAAGGTAATTGCCATGCTTTTGGTACAATTTTAGATGGTATAGAAAGTAAAGGAGATGCAAGCCGAGGGCTTGTACTGGGAAATGCTAGCTTATCCTCGTCAAATTATCCCTATGCCTCGCCTGCGTGAATACTTATTCCGTACTGATTTAACTGGTACATGGGTATGTGATGATGGTGGTGAATACTATATTCGACAAATTCAGAATAGTTCACTGATATACTGGGTAGGATTGAGTCAACGAGGAGTTGGCGATCATTTTGCTAACGTTTTTAGAGGAGTTCTCGATCCAGCAGGAGTTATTACTGGAAAGTGGACAGATGTTCCTTACGCAAGGGCTAACAGCTTAGGTAGCATAACTCTTCGCGTGGAAGATGATGGAAGAAAATTAAGAGCAATACAAAAAACGGGAGGTTTTGGTGGTTCAGTTTGGACAAAACAACTATAGTGAACTTGCACAATAAAACAGACCTCCATTTTGTGGTGATTTACAGTTAAGTGATCTGGATCTTTTTTGAGTTGTGGTGCAAGAAATTCATCAAATTTGATTGAACATACTAAAAAGCAAAAAAACAAATGCATATCATATACAAAAATAGTTAACATAATCCCAATTTTCAGAACTCCCGAAACATAAGACCTCTTGTCCCCCAAGGGGTTTTATCATGTCCTAAATTTATCGTTTATGCAGGATTTTATACATAGCTGTTTATGAACGAACAAACAAACCGGAATTAGGAAAACTAAATTCTTAAAAAACATACATAAAGGCAGTCGGGGTAGTCAATACTTTATATGTAATAATCTTGTAAGTACCTAAATGGAAGTGAGAAAACTATGCATTGAAGTAAGACGACTGATCAGATTTCAACAAATGTAGATCCACGACTACAAAGAGTTATTGAAAAAAGTTTTCCGGTTCGATTATAACTAGGTAGATTAACAATAACTAATAAACTTACCTTTTAGTATTCGAATAATAATTTTAAATATATAGATAAAATACAGATTAAGTTTTAATAATTTCCATATTACCAACACATGGGCAAGACTTAATGACAATAACTTTATTTCACTTGCTACAAAAGTTGGTGAATAGTCAAGTCACCATAGAAAAAGCATCAATTTAAAGAAATTAATAAGGGACATATTTTTTGAAAATGTGATGGTACTGTTGATGAGATAATGTTACTTTTTTAGCCACTGTTCTAAATAATATTTTTGAACTCGTTCAAAAAAATAAAAGAGGTGTTCTTTATGCAAACCTTCGATTCAAGTAAGCACCTGATTGGTTTAGACATTAGCCAATATCAAGGAACTGTAAACTTTAAAAAAATAAAAGAAAATGGTGCAAGTTGGGTGATATGCCGCACTTATGGTACTGATCATCGTGGTAATGGTGACACAAGGTTTGAACAGAATGTAAAAAATGCAAGAGCCGCTGGATTAAAAGTAGGTACATATTATTTCGCTACACCTAAAGTTCCCCTTGATTTGCAAGATGCACGTAACCAAGCACAACAATTTATAGATAAGATTATTTTTGGTACTGGAAATGGGAATGATTTTGGAGATTTAATTCCAATGCTGGACATTGAAGATGATACCGGGCATGTAGGGGAAGGGCAATCTATTCGTTTATTAAAAGTTTCCGAATTAATTCAATGGATTTTAGAATTTAGAAGATATTTTGAGGATGCAACTCAAACAAGACTAGGTATTTATTGTTCATCATTTTTTTGGAATGAGCAAATGCGTAATGGACTGCCTACCGCTAATCCTATTAAAGATATGCCTTTATGGATTGCAGAATACACCAAATATTGGCCAGATGGCAAAAAAAGCCCTAATAATTTTGGAGGATGGACTTCTTGGCATATTTGGCAACATAGAGAAGATGGGGACGGTCGGTATTGGGGGTGCGAATCAGAAAAAGTAGACCTTAACTATTCACTTTCTTTAGAAGCTATTTGCGAAAAAAACTAACCCCTTCTATTGTTTAAGGGAACCTGTTGAATTAGGTAAATATCTCTATATTAAAAGGCTTGATAACTCCTCGAAGCGAAAGATGTTGATTTGAACGAAAATTTCTTCTAGTATTTTCAACAAACTAGAGCTATTCTTGAAGAACCTAAAAATAGTGCAAGCCATAATATAAAAGCTCTATCTAACTTTTTGTTATATTATGGCTTATTCTTTATAGGAAAAATATACTATAATTTATTACATTCGATATTGATAAGTGATAATTTTGTCCTTTAAAGTGTTTCAATTAAAACAAATACTCAAGCTCACTTAATTTCTAAATAGCTAGATTGGTTTTAACCTTTATCTTCCCAAGTTTAATAACCAGAAATATCTTTAAAATCCTCATCTTTCTTAACGGGGCCTATTATTTGATTTTCTCTTATTGACCTTTTTAGAGTTTCTTTAACACAAGATACTCTTTGCCGCAAATTCATTAGTCAATAAGCTGTTAAGCTTCAATCACTATTCCGAAAAAATCTTACCAAGGAAAAAGCGGTTTTTCTTCTTCACAACCATCTAACCTCGTACAGATCGATTCTACAGGTGCTTTTCATTGTTATTACAAACATACCTCCTTTACTAGCACAGATATCCATTAAACCACGATCATTAGCTTCTTAAATTCCTTCAACTAAAAGTAACTATTTGCGGGTTTAATTGAATCCTTCCAATAATTTTACTCTACATTGCTTAAAATACAATTTTTAAAAAACACTACATGTGGTTTAGGACGGTTAGTAGGGTCGGTCTAAAATGAAAAGGCCATAGCAAAACTACATTCCAGATCAAAAAGCGGAAGACTGTTTGCAATATAACATGAGTAAGAGAGAATATGTTATATAAGAGAGATAAATGGTTAACGCTCACTTAGGTTTCTTTGTTGGTAAAAGGCCCTTATAGCATGAAACCAAAATCGCCCGTTCATTCTACGGGCGGATACTTATTTCCTCCACTACTGGTTCGCTAAATTCTCGTGGGGCCAATCTGCATATGAATGTGATCCTGATGATTGAACCGTAACTGCTGAGCGGGCGGTGGATGGTCAATGTAATCGGGATGTATTACAAAACCACCTACATCACTAATTTCCTTTGGCGGCCACTTGTTTCCTGGTCCGATACCGTTACATTCGCACTCAAAAGTTGCGAAGAGGAACACCGTCCGAAAGAGATCATGTGCCAACGGATCTGCCAATTGGTTTAGGCGCATGGGATTTTCCAGTATGACTGGTTTTGTCCCCCAATCGTGTAAGACCTTGCGGATGAAAGGCACTCCCATACTGGAGCCCTCAAGGCCAGAAAGGTCGAGAGCCCTCCCCTGGTTGTGACAGTCGGTGGGCGGTCCACTGCCATGTCCAATGCCCATGTGCCGAATAACAGTGACGTTCGGCTCCGAGGAATTTACCCACCGAGTCAGGCGGTATAGGCAGATTAGCATGCGTTGATCTAAGTTGTCGATTACTGGAGCAGGACCAGCTTCATGGATAAAATCAACACCATCGATGTTAGCAGGTTTCACCACAACTTTAGAAGCGGGTTGAGGCGAAACTATTGTGTTCATCCAATTACCAGCATATGGGGTCTGAGTGGAACTAAGGGAGAATTTTCCGTTCTGTATTAGGTAACCTATTATCAGATTCGCCTGATCTAGAGTCAAGTCACGGCTGGGCGTCCAAATCCCTGGCGGTACACGATCCAAGGTCAAAGTACTGATATGCCCGCTTTGATCAACGTTGTTTGTCGTTAGGTCAAAGCGGCGGTACTCGCTGCCCTTAAAGAAGTAAGCCTTTTCTCCGCCTTGATAGAGTACGGCGTCAAGATTGTCTGGCCAGACTCCAGGCCAGTTGGGATTGATAGGTATTGGATAACCAGGGTCGACGCGGTCCTGAGAGATATCATAGCGCAGATATTCAGATTTGCGAAAAAAGTAGATCTTGCCGTTTCCCCAGTTGACTGCGGCATCGATGAAATCAGTCCAATGCCCTGGCCACCCCGGCCAATTTCCGGCAATTTTAAGCGGGGGGCTATAGCCGGGGTCTACTGCATTGTTTCCGATATCGAAACGGACATATTCGTCGCCGTAAAAGAAGTAAACCTTGCCGAAGCCCCAATAGACTGCAGCATCAGGCACATTTGGACGTAGACCTGGCCACATAGGGGCAATGGGTTGAGGGGCTTGATCCTGCGTTCCGCTATGGAAATCGTATCTAAGGTATTGGTTGTTGGCCCCATCAAAGAGGTACCCTTTGCCATTAGGCCACGGAATAGCAGCTTTAATTGGTGACATTGTTGTTTCTCCTTTCGAAAAAAGATAAAAATGAGATATTTCACTTGTTAGATTTTAAGTGCAGAAGAAACCTAATCTTACTAATACCTCCTTCACTTTGATATTATCAAGGCATCTTTTTCTATACGAAATTAGTATGAGATGATCTTTAGAAAGTTTGTGCAACAATAGGGAGAACGTACTTCAGTTCTCAAAATGTTAATATATTCATTTCAAGTTCATCAGATCTTTTGGTCGGGGGTCTTTTTTGACTGAAAAATACTTTTGACCACAGCTTAAACTAATCTGCAATAACGTTTTAAATCAATTGAAGTTCTTCCTATATTTTGTCTTATAATCATCAAAATCCCAGGTTTCAAGAAACTTTTGGGCAGCATGATAACCTGATTCATATAAAAACTTACGATCCCTTTCGCTTAAAGAAAATTTAGTGCCTGTAATAGTTCCTGTGGGTATAAAGATAGTCCGAACTTCTGAATGCTTTTCTATATGACGGGTATCATGTGCTTGGTACATTGTCCGAACAATCGCTTTACCAAATGAAATAGGTCCATCAATTTCTGCTGGTTTACTTTGGATATTTTCTTGTGACAAACGAAAACCAAACGTTGGCCATCGAGGTGGACCATCTGATCTATCAAAGATATCAACTGGGTAATTACTAAGTACACCACCATCTACTATATAACAAGTATTCTTACTTGTTTTCCATTTGATTGGTTTAAAGAAAAACGGAATGGAACAGCTCATTCTTACAGCTTTTGCAACGGACATTTTTTCTTTAGGTATACCATAATAATCGAGACTATCTGGGAATATTATCATTCTCCCATTAGTAATATCAGAAGCAATAATTTTAAGGTTATCATCTGGTAAATCAGCAAACGAATGAATGCCTTTTTTAGCTAATAAATTTTCTAACCATTTTTCTAAATAATCATTATCATGTAAGCCCATTTGAAACCAAACTTCTAACCCTTCTCCTACCAAAGGGATGTTATCTAGCCATGTGTCTCCAAGGAATTTTTGGTAATCTAAGTTATTCATAATATCAATTAATTTTTTTCCTGAGTACCCACTTGCTAGAAGTGCAGCAACAATTGAACCAGAGGAGGTGCCCAATAATTTATTCCATTCATAACCTTGTTCTTCCAAGAATTGGACTGCTCCAACATGTCCAATCCCACGAACACCTCCACCTTCAAAAACGGCATCTGCTTTCATTTTAAGTAATACCTCCTTGGATTAAATGATTTTGACTTTAATATTGTTCTCTATATAACCTTTTTTACTATTACTTTTCTTATTTAATATCAGTGACTTAGTACATATGAAAGCGGCAGGAAAACAAATAAGAGGAAATTTTAAGAATTAACTTTGAAGAGTAGAGAAAAACCATCCTTTAGCCTTTGAACTTCATAATAAGCGCCTTTAAGTATGTGATAAATACGGCTTTGGTTTTCTTTTTATTGCATTTACTTTTGGAATAGGTTTAGAAGAAAATGCTGTTGTAACTAACACAGGTCTAGTATTAGGTAAATGTAATAACACGTAATGCTTAACAAGTTTTTAAAAAGGAATCTCTGCATAAAAACTCTTGATTTAAGATATTAGGAAATACAATAATTCTTGGCTCGGCGACCACAAAATGGTGTTTCCTTGATCGCAGGTTTGTCTATATTAAGTTGTTCTTTTCACACTTAAAGACAGAGTGTATTTCTGAAAAGACCATAAACGGTGAACAATTAAGCGATTTTGTATAGGATTATATAACTTTTTACAACCATGAATGTTACAACCGTTCCCCGGTGAAAAACCGAGAAACGGTTGCTGTATTTTGAACTTTTTTATTTATCTACTTTGTTAGTTAGTGCTCCCATTTGTTTTTTCCAGATTTTCGATCTGTTCGATAGCTTTTTTCAATCCTTCCTTTAAATCAGATAGGGTCATAATAGGCTGAGCAGAGAAAGCCTGTCCAGCGTTTGTCCCACCGTTGCAAAGTAAGGAAATTGGATCCAAGTTACTGATAATCGGGCAAGAGATTAACGGGCATTGAGGCCCAGCCGCAAGGTTAGCGGCCATAGGCTGAGCAGAGAAAGCCTGTCCAGCGCTTTGCCCAGCGTTGCAAACTAGTTGTGAAATAAGATTTGGGATCCCTGGTGTTACAGGAGTAACAAAGGCTGAGACAATCGGGCATTGAGGCCCAGCCGCAAGGTTAGCAGCCATAGGCTGAGCAGAGAAAGCCTGTCCAGCACTTTGATCAGCGTTGCAAACTAGTTGTGAAATAAGATTTGGGATCCCTGGTGTTACAGGAGTAACAAAGGCTGAGACAATCGGGCATTGAGGCCCAGCCGCAAGGTTAGCAGCCATAGGCTGAGCAGAGAAAGCCTGTCCAGCGTTTGTCCCACCGTTGCAAAGTAAGGAAATTGGATCCAAGTTACTGATAATCGGGCAAGAGATTAACGGGCATTGAGGCCCAGCCGCAAGGTTAGCGGCCATAGGCTGAGCAGAGAAAGCCTGTCCAGCGCTTTGCCCAGCGTTGCAAACTAGTTGTGAAATAAGATTTGGGATCCCTGGTGTTACAGGAGTAACAAAGGCTGAGACAATCGGGCATTGAGGCCCAGCCGCAAGGTTAGCAGCCATAGGCTGAGCAGAGAAAGCCTGTCCAGCGTTTGTCCCACCGTTGCAAAGTAAGGAAATTGGATCCAAGTTACTGATAATCGGGCAAGAGATTAACGGGCATTGAGGCCCAGCCGCAAGGTTAGCGGCCATAGGCTGAGCAGAGAAAGCCTGTCCAGCGCTTTGCCCAGCGTTGCAAACTAGTTGTGAAATAAGATTTGGGATCCCTGGTGTTACAGGAGTAACAAAGGCTGAGACAATCGGGCATTGAGGCCCAGCCGCAAGGTTAGCAGCCATAGGCTGAGCAGAGAAAGCCTGTCCAGCACTTTGATCAGCGTTGCAAACTAGTTGTGAAATAAGATTTGGGATCCCTGGTGTTACAGGAGTAACAAAGGCTGAGACAATCGGGCATTGAGGCCCAGCCGCAAGGTTAGCAGCCATAGGCTGAGCAGAGAAAGCCTGTCCAGCACTTTGATCAGCGTTGCAAACTAGTTGTGAAATAAGATTTGGGATCCCTGGTGTTACAGGAGTAACAAAGGCTGAGACAATCGGGCATTGAGGCCCAGCCGCAAGGTTAGCAGCCATAGGCTGAGCAGAGAAAGCCTGTCCAGCACTTTGATCAGCGTTGCAAACTAGTTGTGAAATAAGATTTGGGATCCCTGGTGTTACAGGAGTAACAAAGGCTGAGACAATCGGGCATTGAGGCCCAGCCGCAAGGTTAGCAGCCATAGGCTGAGCAGAGAAAGCCTGTCCAGCACTTTGATCAGCGTTGCAAACTAGTTGTGAAATAAGATTTGGGATCCCTGGTGTTACAGGAGTAACAAAGGCTGAGACAATCGGGCATTGAGGCCCAGCCGCAAGGTTAGCAGCCATAGGCTGAGCAGAGAAAGCCTGTCCAGCACTTTGATCAGCGTTGCAAACTAGTTGTGAAATAAGATTTGGGATCCCTGGTGTTACAGGAGTAACAAAGGCTGAGACAATCGGGCATTGAGGCCCAGCCGCAAGGTTAGCAGCCATAGGCTGAGCAGAGAAAGCCTGTCCAGCACTTTGATCAGCGTTGCAAACTAGTTGTGAAATAAGATTTGGGATCCCTGGTGTTACAGGAGTAACAAAGGCTGAGACAATCGGGCATTGAGGCCCAGCTGCAAGGTTAGCGGCCATAGGCTGAGCAGAGAAAGCCTGTCCAGCGCTTAGCCCAACGTTACAAAGTGGTGAAACGGCAGAGATAAACTGGCATTGAGGCCCAGTCGTTACTACTCCAGAGATTATCGTCGGGCATTGCGGCGGGGGACATTGAGGCCCAGCCGCAAGGTTAGTAGCCATAGGCTGAGCAGAGAAAGCCTGTCCAGCGTTTTGCCCTGCGTTGTAAAGATTTGACCAATTAAAGTTTTGCATATTAAACATCCTTTCAAGATTTTTTTGAAGACACCTGTAGGGGACTACAAACAAAGTATGAGTATATATTTAATGTAATATACTCTTTAGTAAAAATTTTACAAATCATGAAAATAAAAACCATATTACAAAAACGAACACCCCTCAATGATTTTTGAGAGGTATTCGTACCATATTTAATACATCAAACTTGGTTTCTCCATCCCTCTGCTTCAAACAGCGGCATACAAGCGGATTTTGGTTTTGCGAGATCAGCAATTAATACGGCTAAACCAATTTCACCTCTAAATAGGCTATTTGGCAATTCTTGTGGGGCTGAAGTGGCTGTGTGAACTCCTTTTAACATCAATTCTTGGGCCCGCTGGAGCCAAATCTCTTCACCAGTGTGCTTATATAAAGTAAGTAGAGAGTAAGCTTGCCCAGCGTGTCCACAACAAAGTCCAATGATCTGAGCAGGATCTTCCAAGACATTCCAGGCCGACTTTACTGCAAGATCCAGGTATGTTTGCTCTTTGAGCATTTTGTGAGCAAGAGTCCATAAATGAACCATTCCAGCCGTTCCGTTACACCAACCTGACATATAATTGAAAGGAATTTCTTGATGAGACCAAATGCTTTTCCAGCGTAAACCGCGGCCTACAGGTTCCCCCAGTTCGGCTAGTTGACGTAGACGAATTGGGATGAAATCAGGGATAGGTTTACCTGTTGACTGACACCAGCGCATGGTGGCGTATATCACACCAGCCCATCCGTGGGCAATACCTAGATGTTTCATTTCTGGACAGTCCTGAATCGTAGGGAAACGATTCAATTTCTCCCACATGCTTTGCATGGTTGCATCTCCTAATGCAAGCAATGAGCTGTTGTTTACTGATTCATTGTCATGCGTTGTATCCATTAAAAGTGAGCAGGCAAGGAGCGTGCTTGATTTTCCAAGTGTGAGATCCAAATTATCGCAAGGTGCGGAAGATGTCATGACAAATTTATCAAGAGCGGAATTCTGTGTTACAAAATCCCCCATTGCATGACTGATGAGTGCTTGCACCATATAAATCCCGCTTGGAGTATGGAACGGAGAAATACGACCTAATACCTCAGGGACCATATGATTCTCATTAGAATAAAAGGCGTTAGATATTCCCATACTAGCGATCGATTTATGAAGCCAGCGATCTGACAATGCGAGTAAACTGGCATCTCCCTGGATACTAGCAATGCGATAAAGTGCATAGGCAATTCCAGTCATCCCACTGTGTATCGAGCATAATGGTAATTGCATTCCAGTTGTGACGGCGAACAAGTTTTCCGTTGGAGTATCAATTCGCTTAAGGATGGTATCCAGGAAATTGTGAGCAAGATTAAAACCGACATATTCCGTTTTTTTCATAGTCTCCTTTTCTATGGATGTAAAAGACTCATTACCCACCTTCACCGTGTTTAATTGTTTAGCTAGATGAGCCATAGAAGGGAACCGACCAGCAGGCTCTTTATGTAAGGATTTTTTTAGAATTTCTTCCATTTCCGGCCAAGGTTCTTGTCCGTATTCGGCAAAGGGTAATATGTTTTCCTCCCGTATTTGTCGGAACAATTCGTTACGATCCAACGAGAATTTTTGATAATTTTCACCAGTGATCAGGAAGTACAACATGGCCGCTAGTGAATACTGTTCCGAAGCAAATGTAGCTTTCCGTTCCCTAGGTGTTATCTGTTCATGCTTTGTATACTCAGGTGAAGAATAAAAGAAATGTCCTCCACAAAATGGTTGGTAAAAATCTTTATCTGTACCTTCTAGTCGACCAAGACCAAAATCAATTACTTTTAGCGAACCGTCTTCCCCAAACAGAAGATTTCCTTGATGGACATCTCCGTGAATTACATTATTTGTATGTAGATGAACATAAGCTGATACAATTTTTTGGCAAAGATCCAGCAGTTTTTTACGACTTTCTTTCATAGGAAGATCGCGAAATCGTTTCGCAACTCTGGCGACATGCTCACCTGAGCAAAATTCCATTACAATGTAGCTGCGGTTATCAGTAACGCCAGTGGTAATATATTTTGGAGTAAACGTACCATCCAGATGTTTTAGGATAATCGTTTCCCGCTCATACACTTGAAAAAGTGCATTGTTATGACAAGGCCGCATAATTTTAAGTGCAACTAGATTGCCCTCTTTATCTTTTGCTTGATAAATTTCACTGTCTTCTACCAGTTGAATGCACTTTTTTAGTTCGAGTCCGTTAAACTGGGTTCCCTCAGTAAACGATGGTTGGATTGGTTTTGCTTGCTCCGAATTAGATGGTACGAGAATGTTGGAATTCCTAAAGTTAATAAGCAAGGGAAAAGCCAGTTCCATAATTTTGTTGGGATCTTTTTTTTTCAATTTACTGTAGCGGGTAACAGCCTCGTAAATGGTCAATGGATTTCGAAATTCTTGGAGCAGCGCAGCACCTTCCGGGTCAACGATTGTTGACTGAGTTCGGGAGCGTGGGCGTGAGAGTACATAAGAGTCCACACTACATTGTACTTTGGCTCTTATGTCATCAGAAAGCTCCTTTGCAGGAATAAGTTCCACATCCTCAGGCAATATTAAAGCCTCTTGAATATCCATGATCAATACCTCCTAATAAAGTACTAGTAAATAAATGGTGAGGTGGAGCCCATGTGGAAGGATCAATGCCCATGGTTTGTAAACGCTCGAGTGCATATTTCCAAGGTTCCACATTGTTTGCTCGATATAGTTTCGATTCCAGAAGGAAATTGGTCAGTTGGGTAACTATCCATAGACGCCAGCTAAACCGTCCCCATGGCAACGAGTTTGTTGGTGGTGGGTCCATTCCCCATGAAAGTAATCCATCGTTAGAAAAATCAGCAGTAAATGGTACCCCATGAGCAGGTGTACCATCTATTTTTTGTCGAATACGAAGAGCAGCTTCCTCACAATCCTCAAAATTTGAAAAGTAGGCAACCATTTTATCTGGTCTTAATAAGCCGATGACATCTTGACCAATCTTAAAATTCTGTACGTTCATATCTCCAAGTACGTCTGCTGTTGCTTGGAAAACCTCTCGTATCAAGTGAGGTTTAGGAAAAGGACTAATATACAATTTGAACTTACTCGGGTTTTCTGTCTGGGAAGTGTGTTTCTCTTTAGCAGAAAACGATAACCAACCAGACTGAATAGAACTTTGCTTGTGGTAAGACCATTTTTGATCAAACAGGGATTGAAAACTTTCCCTGCTATCAAGACCAACAGTTTTGAAAATGGATTCGGAAGACGGATACATTTTTTCCCATTCTGGCGAGTTGGGAATCCGATTATAGAAGTACATGCGGGCTATTAACGTTTTAAAATCGGCTCCATCAAGTGAATCAGCATATTTCAAAGCCTCAACAGATAGTCGGGGGATCAATGAATCCATTTTCCCTTCAAATATAGATTCGAAAAGGAGAGGATACGCAGCTGTTCCAGAAATAAAAGAGCCATTGGTCTTGATTTCTAAAATCCCGTCTAAAACCATCTTAGCGATTGATTCTAGAAAGTTATCCCCGAACATTAGTTTAAGACTAGAAGGTAATATACTTGGCTGTTGCAGAGAATAGAAAAGCAACGCTGTATTTTTGCAAATAGACTTTATGTCAAGTTGCAACGAATAAAGCGGATAAAGGATAGCATAATGGTTCTCATCGTTCTCTAAATGAGGGAACCCTTGTTTTATTTGGGAAGGTAATTGTTCGAGCATAGCGATCCCATAATTTGGATTCGATCGAAAAACCATAAGCTCTATATTTTTTAATGAACCAGTTTGCACGAATATTCCCCCTTAAATTTAATTACTAATTTATAGTGTTTCCATCCAAAGTTGTTTTAAACATCTTGCTGAGGAATTATTTTCCTAACTTTGATGGGATAAATCAGATGCCAATTGGGTTCAATAATGTGTGAACAAAAAAAATAAAAGGAGAGATTTATGTGGAATCAGATACTGATCGTTTGATTTCGGTCATGGTTGAAATGATTGTATCTCACGAAAATCATCATTCGCTTATGGTCGAAGAATTAAATCCTTTTGTCTTGAATGGATTTCAGAGGGATATTAGTTTCAGCCCGATCCTTTTACCACCACATACACAAGGTGGAGGACTAATTATGGAATTGAATCATGAAAATGTAGTGATTATTCGTGGAAAGGTTACGGAAGAGAAGATGGATCATCTAAGGGCTCATGAAAAAGTTTTAGAAGTCTATTCAGACCCAGTGATCAAGCCGTTTGTTCCTGAAATGCCGCCAACTGAAACCTCGATGTGTCCAGTAGTGCCAAAACTGACAGGTACTGTTTCCGATGTAATACGCTATCTTGGAGTTCATGAAATTTGGTGTAATGGGTACACGGGGAAAGGAATTGTTGTTGGGATAGTTGATGGCGGGATAGAAGCCGTAGGTAGGGCGGAAAACGGACAGGTTAACCGAGTAATCGACGGTTTTCCTACAGATAATTGGGGAAAAAAGTCGTCTTGGCCGCTTCACGGTAATATGACGGCAAGTGATGTGTTGTTTATGGCACCAGAGGCTAACCTTTATGATTTGCGGATTGCGGAAAAACCGCAAGAAGAGGTAGAGGCCCTTTTATCAAATGCGCTTGCCGCTTACCATTGGGCAATTGAGCGTCACCGCAAGGATGGTACACCACACATTCTATCTAACAGTTGGGGAATTTATAATCCAAGCGACTGTATGGATTATGCAACAAACCCTAATCATCCATTTAATAGGATCGTAGCAGAAGCCATTGAGGAAGGCATCGTTGTGGTATTTTCGGCAGGGAACTGCGGAGAACCGTGTGGTCATGCAGACGCTGATTGCAATGGAAATGTCGGTGGAGGTAAAGATATTTGGGGAGCAAATGGCCATCCGCTGATTATCACTGTAGGTGCTGCTGACCTTGAAGAAAACGTAGCCACATATAGCAGTCAGGGACCTGCCGCCTTAGATCCCCACAAACCAG
The DNA here is from genome assembly GCF_030348405.1 of Peribacillus sp. NJ11. Classification (NCBI taxonomy): domain Bacteria; kingdom Bacillati; phylum Bacillota; class Bacilli; order Caryophanales; family Bacillaceae; genus Peribacillus; species Peribacillus sp. NJ11. Next base: position 4,696,653 of record NZ_JAUCFO010000001.1, on the reverse strand, counting down.
ATGTCTGTGCACCAGTTCATTTTAAAGGATATCATCCCATTATGGAACTTGGAACCTCGGCCGCATGTCCGATCGTCTCAGGGGTTGTCGCATTATGTAAGCAGGCCAATACGGCACTTTCACCAAAACAAGTGAAACAAGCACTAATCGAAACTGCTAAAGACCTGGGAATAAGGGGATGGGATACAAATGCTGGAGCGGGGATGATTCATGCAAAGAAAGCTTTCGACAAAGTGAATAATCAGAGCAATAACGAATTGGGAAATTTTGATATGAATGATTACCACGGAAGTACTAAATTGCCAAAAAGTATAACCGATTCTTTTACTAATATGAAAAGTAACCCAAGTTTAGAAAATCAATTATCAAACCCTTCCAACGAAAAAAACAAAAATGAAAAAGATATTGCGAATATTCTTGTTGAAATGCGTATTCCCAAAGAAGCCAAACTGACTTCCGTACTGTCTACTGCAGAATCAACCTTGGATAGATATGGATTCAGCCTAGATCGTGAATTTTCCCCGGTTGACATAAAGCCGAAGAAGCATCTAGAAGGAGCTATATCTGGGGCTGAGGAAAAAGTCGTAATCGTTCGTGGAGCTATCGAAAAAAGGAAGATCGAAGAAATAAAATCCCATCCAAATGTATTTGATGTATACCTAGACGCAATGGTTGCTCCGTTTTCCAGTAGTTCTGGTGCGGAAATGTTACGAGCGCGTTCGACAAGTGACTAATTGGAGGAATAAAGAAATGAAAAATTTTAATATGAATGATTACCACGGAAGTACAAAAATGTCAGAAAATAAATCCGATTCTTTTTCTAATATAAAAAGTAACCCCATTTTAGAAAATAAATTGTCAAACCCATCAAACGAAAATACCGAAAAAGAAATTGTTCATGTTCTTATTGAAATGCGTATTCCCCAAAAAAACAAGTCAACCTTTGCAATGTCTACTGCAGAATCGACCTTGGACAGTTATGGATTTAGCCTAGATCGTGAATTTCACCCGGTTAACATAAAACCCAAGGAGGGTCTAGTAGGAGCTATGTCTGTAGCTGAGGAAAAAGCCGTAATCGTTCGTGGAGAAATCAATAGAAGGGGGATCGAAGAAATAAAATCCCATCCAAATGTAATAGATGTCTACCCAGACGCAATGATTGCCCCGTTTCCCAGTGGTTCTTCTGCGGGAACAGTTATGGATACCTCTGTAATAGATGGAGTGTTTGAATGTAACACACAAACAGCTAAAGGGAATGTTTTTGATGCCGCTGTTTACTTAGGTATCGATCAAATTTGGAGACAAGGATTTCGAGGGAAAGGAATTGTCATCGGAATTGTAGATGGTGGAATTGAAGCGATTGGGCGTGCGATAAACGGTACTGTTCCGAATGTAATTGGCGGTTTTCCTATTGACAGTTGGGGTACGATGTCAGATTGGAGCTGGAAGAGGCATGGTAACATGACTGCAATAGATGCATTGTTCATGGCTCCAGAAGCTCAACTATATGACTTGCGAATTGCTGATCCAAACGGTAACACAACGGGTATGATAAGTAATGCACTTCAAGCTTTTTCTTGGGCAATTAACCAACACCGTTCAGACGGTACCCCTCATATCTTATCAAATAGTTGGGGAATGTATCAGAAAGTGTGGGAAGAACGGTATGCAACAGATCCGAACCATCCTTTCACACGTAAGGTAGAGGAAGCAATTAATGAAGGGATTCTTGTCCTGTTTTCCGCTGGGAACTGTGGACAATCCTGTCCAGATTGGAGATGTCAGAACGACATTGGTGAAGGTAAAAGCATCTGGGGAGCGAACGGTCACCCAAGTGTAATGACTGTGGGAGCCGCAAGTATCGAAGGAAAGGTGTTGGGATACAGCAGTATGGGGCCGTCTGCATTAGACCCCAAAAAACCGGATTTCTGCGGCATTGCTCATTTTATGGGATATAATCCTATAGACGGCGGAACATCAGCAGCCTGCCCGATTGTTGCCGGTGTGGTAAGCTTGCTTAAGCAAGCTAAACCAACTTTAACGCAAGAACAAGCAAAACAAGTGCTTATGAAAACGGCTAAAAGCGTAGGCGAAGAGGGATGGGACACTTTTTCGGGATTTGGAATTATTCAAGCAAAAGCTGCTTTCGATCAGATATTAAAAGGAGAGAGTCTTGAGTGGAATCCTGTGGAAAATATTGGGGGTAGGGTGGTTCACAATCCTTCAGCTGTTTTACTTAACGAAAAGAAGATTGATGTTTTTGCAGTAGGTTTGGATAGTGCTCTTTGGCGTAAAAGTTGGAACGAAACTTCATGGAGTGAATGGAGCAAGATAGGTGGCGCATGTCTTTCAGCACCTTCGGCAGTTGCGAGATCAGCTGATAAAATAGATGTATTTGTGCTTGGCCCAGATAACTCAGTATGGCGTAAAGAATTGGGGGTCGGAGTATCAGAGGAATGGACAAGTCTTGGAGGTCTTTGCCAGTACGGTGCTGCTGTCTCTTCATGGGGTGAGAATCGATTGGATGTTTTTGCGGTCGGATTAAATAGTGAAATGTGGCATAAGTATTGGAATGGAGTAGAATGGAGTAAATGGGAGTCACTCGGTGGTGTTTGTTTTTCAGCACCGATGGCTGTGTCGATGGGAGTAGATCAAATAGATATATTTGTCATTGGACTTGAGTCAAAACTGAATCATAAATCATGGAACGGCTCGGTTTGGAGTTCTTGGTCAATATTAGGTGAAACTCCACTTCGGGGTGTATCAGTTGCTTCAAGTAACGTTAATCGTTTGGAAGTTTTTGCAGTGGGTAAAGATGATAAAGTACTTCAAAAGGTATGGAATCACTCAGAATGGACTGATTGGATTGAGACTCCATTTGTTTCAGTCGATACTCCTGTAGCCTTCTTTCGTGAAAATGGTTCAGCTGATATATTTATGCGTAGCAATTCCGGTAATTTGTTGCATTCGTCTACAATAGTATGAAGTGGATAATATAATTTGTTAAGTCCAGCGGCGCATCTTCCAGCTCTTTTCGTTTCGTAACTAATTCGAATCAAATGATAAACTTTGATCAAAAAGATCTCACAAATCGCATTTTTTCGAATATAAAAAGAATCCATTTTGAAAAAATGAATGATTAAAATTGATTCTTTTCATATTCAGCGGAGAACTGCGTTAATTTTTTAATAGTATCGGGGGGTATTGTAACATTTCCATAAATTCGAAAAATTTTTTCATACAAAGCCCGAGGTTCTTATAGAACCAGTCAAATGGATTGGTCAGGCAGGGAATTTTTCACTTATCAATTACACAAACGCAGGGCAAACTTTTATTATATGGGCTACCATACTCTTTATAGTAAAAGGCTAGCTATTATTTACCCTATTTGGTGGTGTTTAAATGGAGTTAAATTCACCGCGATTTATAAACAGGGGCAATGCCACTACTACACTGGAAAATTGTATGAACGGTAACCGAACAATGCCACCCAAAAACGGACAGGAAATCGAAACAGATACAAAGGCAGTAAAGATGGTACAACAGGCGCTAGTCGACTTGGGTTATTTGACAACTTATGATGAAGTCGACGGCCAGGTTCGGACCAAAAACAAGCAATGCGATCTCCCGATTTAAATTTGATCGCCAACTACTTCCTGCTGACGGGGTGGTGGGACGGAAGACTTCCGCCGCTTTGGACGCAGAGTTTCCGACCTCCCTACTAATTCCGGACCGATTACTTCGTTCGTCACCAAAAAGCGATTGGACACCGATATTGCAGACTTGCTGAACCAATTACGGGGATTTTCGTTCTTAACCTGGGCCGGTAAAACGGCCGATTTTGCGTTGCATGAATTGGACAACCATAATCTGGTCGGAATTGTTCGATTGTCGAAAGCTCAACATCTTAAGGACCAACTAAATGATCTTATTCATCAAGCAAGGATAGATCAAGCCATAGTTGTGATGAATAGTAACCATACTATTCAGGCAATTACAGGTATAGTTCAACAGCCCAATTGGATTAGGGGATTTATACTTATCAGTGATGATTTGCTTACTCTATCGAAACCTGGAGACGAAAAGCACATTGAGGCCATGCTAGTTCTGGCTCATGAACTGACGCATTTCCGTAATCGAGTATTGAGTCAAGACTTATTATCAGAACCGATCACAGCTGACGATTACGTGAATCCAGTACTTGCAGAAAGCTCTTTCCTAGATCATGGTGTTAATACTGAAAGTGTACGGACGAAATTCATTGAGGAAATCTGTTGTCGTCATGTTTCCTGGCGCGTTCATCAGGATTTAATTGAAGACCACGCTAGACAACGAATTAATGCTGGCGTCATTGTTCGACCACATGCACTAGAAGATTTGAAGTCAAATCTTACTGTTGGGAGTTTAATTTCGTGCGGCACTAAAATTGGCCGAAACTTTGCATACTTATTCTGACAACAGCTATATGGAGGCTAACCTAGGGCCACCGCGGCGTGACTTTAATCACCAGGTAGGACTTTTTTGGTTCAAGTCCGTGACACGCATGTTGTTCCACGACGATATGACCAAGAATAACGAGGTCCGTACCCTGATTAACAATGAGTTTGCTGTTGCACAGCCGCAATTTGAAACGACCGATGCCATCCCGATGGGGCTAGATTTTTTTAGATCTTCTCAATAATCTGCTTATCTATGATCGCCCATGATTGACGTTTTCCTAGATCAATTCAGATGAAAATGGTTATAAATTCGTCTAATTAAGCCATGAAGGTAAAACATTTATAAGTAGGGATGAAACTAAATTATTTTGGGCGGATTTCTCCCTATGGTGAAGTTGCCCTTTTTTCATCATATGAATAGCTTCGGTGCTTCTTAAAATCAGGGTTGCTACTATGAAACGATTCAATCCTAATTGGAATGACCCTTTTTTCTTTATGAAACCATGATCTTGCTTCACGATATTATTGAGATATTTATAATTGCCTTATCTTTATACCTTCAAACATACTAATCTTTAGCTTCTGCTTTTTCTCCGAAAATTCCGCAAAAAACTTGAGTGTGGGGTAGAATGAGTTCAGGACACTCCACCGAATTTCTCAAAAATAATGTAACAATCATGGACTATGGATATTTCCAATCTATGCTTAAGTATTTTTGCCTTCAATTACAATTAAAATTTCCAAACCAAGAGGTTATATTAAATTGTTATATACCGGAATAAACAAGTATTTATGATTATAAAAATTTTTACTAGAGTCTTGCTGATGATTCAGTTCGGACATAACTATAACCCTTCGAATACAACATCTTATCTTATATACAAATCTAGCTCTTGATAAAGCAAAAGACAAAAGAAGTGCTTAATAAAATGATTTTGGAAGTATACTGCAAAAGCCGACTGCTATTTACTTGAAGTGAACCCAAAAAGTTAGACACTTTATTTAATTAGGCAGCCTTGAGGGCATGAACCCGGTAATCTACTGGGCTCATACCTTTTAATTTCACTTTGATTCGTCGGTGATTATAATAATGGATATAATCCTCAAGTTCTTGTTTGAAATGCTCCATGCTTTCGAACTTCTGTAAATAAAGTAATTCAGATTTTAGTAAGCCAAAGAAGTTTTCTATGACCGCATTGTCTAAACAATTTCCTTTTCGGGACATACTTTGAGTAAGACCATGTGTTTTCAGGGCTTGTGAATAAGATTTCATTTGGTAATGCCAGTCTTGATCCGAATGAAGAATGGGGGAATCTTTGGATTCCAATCGAATAAAGGCTTGGTCGAGCATCTTGGAGACTAAGGGATAAATAGGACGTGATTCGATATTGTAAGCAATGATCTCTCCATTTAAATAAGTCTAGAATAGGTGATAAATACAACTTCTCACCGTATAAATGAAACTCAGTTACGCCCGTGACCCATTTTTGATTGGGCTTTGTTGCTTTAAAATTGCGATTGAGAATATTGGGTGCAACCTTTCCAATCTTACCTTTGTATGAAGGTATTTCTTCATACGGACCAGACACTTTAGCCCCAACTCCTTCATCAATCGAAGAACCGTTTTATGGTTCATTTGAATCCCTCTATTACGTAATTCCAATGTAATGCGTCAATACCCGTATCTCCCTTTATTCGTATGAAATATCTCTTTGATAACTGGCTTAATTTCTTCGTATTTATCCTGACGCCCGAAGGTGTTTATCCAATAATAATAGGTACTCCGTGCGAGATTTACGACGGACAGAAGTAGCTTTGCTTTAGCCACTTATTAATAGTAGAAGGAGAAGCAATGTTATACACAGCAGCTGCATGGGTACTAGACACTCCAAAATCGTTCATATAGTTTAGTACATCCATCTTAAAGCTAATATCATAATTTGTATAGGTAGACATTTGCCCTTCTATACCATGTTCTTTATAATGCGCCACCCAATGCTTTAAAGGAGTCAAACTGGTATTAAATTGTTTTGCGACAGTTCTAAATGAGTCAACTCCTTCTAAATAAGCAAGGACAGCTTTTAATTTTAACTCTAATGAATATTTTGTCATAAAAAATAGCACCCCCAATTGTTAGATGGTGTCTAACAATTGGGGTGCAGTTCAACTGTGGTCGGCTTTTGAAAAAAGAATAAACAAGATTTCTATATTAGAGCTATGTTACATATACCACTATGGCAGATAACCCCAATTCTTAAAAATGCACATAAAAGCAGCAATGATGATTCATACTTAATTTGAAGACATGGACATTCATGAATCTACCTAATTAGAAGGAGGAAAAACTATGCGTTTAAAAAAGACGACGGAACAGATTTCCACAAATATAGATCCGCGATTACAAAGAATTATTGAACAAAGTCAACGGGAGGTGGATACTCGAACTTTTGAAACCGATGCTGAGAGTAAGGTATCGGTTATCGCAAAAGTTAAGGACGTTGAAGCTTGGAGCGCACTTGCCGGTGTCCACCAAACTAATGATATCTCTATAGCACCAGATAAATCCGGTCGAATCGTGACAAGTAAAGTGTCCGTAAATGAATTAGAGAACATACGACAATCACCCGGTGTGTTAAGCTTGAAAGCCACTCGACCAGTTAAACCCTTACTAAATAAAACAACGGAAGAGATTGAAGCCGGGAGTGATTTCCTGCCGCCAGGCACGGCAAAGGAACATGGAGGAGAGGGGATAGTCGTTGGTTTAGTAGATTATGGCTGTGATTTCGTTCACCAAAACTTTCGAAATCAAGACAATTCCACAAGGATACTCGCCCTCTGGGATCAGGGTGATGAGAAAGTCACTGGTAGTTCAGATCAAAATGGCAGGGTCTTCACTAGGGACGAAATCAATGATGCCCTGAATTCTCCCCAGCCATATGAAGCCCTAGGTTACCCTGAAAGTGGACCTTTTCCAAGCAATCCACCCACTCCAAACGGTTATGTACATGGTACACATGTCATGGATATAGCTGCCGGAAATGGTAGCGGAACTGGTATCCCTGGTGTGGCTCCGAATGCTGATTTAGTATTTGTGGAACTTGGAAGTGACATTCCAAGGGGAGTGGAAGATGTTGTTAATTCCATGTTTGGAGACTCTAAGAAACTTCTTGATGCGGTAAAATTCATTTTTGATGCAGCTGGAGAAAGTCCTTGTGTGATCAATCTCAGCTTAGGGACAAATGGTGGTCCACATGACGGAACAACTCTTGTCGAACAGGCGATAGACGGGTTATTAATTGAAAAACCTAATCGGGCAATAGTTATTGCGGCGGCAAATTCATATAACGATGGTATTCATGCTGAGGGTACAGTACGCCAAGGAGACTCTGTTGATCTTCACTGGCAAGTTGAAAATGGAGATTTTACATTCAATGAACTTGAAGTTTGGTATAACGGTGAGGATGAATTTGCTGTCGAGATTATTACACCTGATGGAGATAGCGTAGGTAAGATTCAGCTTGGGGAAAATGGAGTACTGGATGATAAGGGGGAAACTCTAGTTTTTGTGGCCAATCGGAAAAGCGACTCTACCAATGGTGACAATGAAATTGGTGTCTTTTTAGAGAGGGGATTACCTACAGGTACCTGGATCATTCGGCTTCATGGTACTAAAGTAAATCACGGTGTTTTTCATGCTTGGATTGAACGGGATCATCCTGATTTTCAATCTAGTTTTGCACCACCTCATGATAATACCCATACCTTAGGTTCAATCTCTTGTGGACATAAAAGTATTGTAGTGGGGTCCTATGACGCCCACGTTCCTAATGCTCCTCTCTCATCCTTTTCAAGTGCTGGACCAACACGTGATGGTCGACAAAAACCGGAAATTAGCGCACCAGGCCATAAAGTAATTGCAGCAGCTTCCGGTACTCTTAATGGAACGACTCAAAAGTCAGGTACGAGTATGGCGGCACCAGCAGTAACAGGCGTTATAGCGTTGATGCTTGCTGAAGCTCAAGCTAACGATATTAGTCTCACTATTGACCAAATTCGTGATATTATAGCGCAAGCAGCAAGAAGAAATCCTCCAGCAGACGAAGGATGGGATGATCGATACGGTCTAGGAAGAATTGACGCAAGTAAAGTTATCAAAGTAGTAAAAGAGATGGTGCCAGTATCGCCTTCATAACTGAGTGTTCCACAGCTACTTTGATTTGCAGAGAGAAAAACTATGCGTCTAAAAAGACTTTGGAACAGATTCCCACAAATATAGATTCAAGATTACAAAGAATTATGGAACAAAGTCAACTAGAGATGGATACTCGAGCAATTGAAACCGCTACTGAGAGAAATGTATCGGTTATAGCCAAGAATAAAGGACGTTGATGCTTGCAGTACAGTTTCCGTTACTTGTCAAATTTAAGAAGAAAGCCGTATCAAAGAATGATAAATTAATTTCGTCGACCTATGCTGTGTAAAGTATAGAATTTTTCTAAAGCTGGGTTGTTCCTACGGATTCCGTTATTAGTAAAATTAAATTAAAAATTAAAAATTTAAAGGATGAAATCCCAGTGGTTTCATCCTTTTATGAAGATACTATAGGATCTCTTCATACGATGGACAATCTGTGAACGATAAATGCCTTGGTTTAGTACTTTTATGACTTGCATCAGCAACGATTCTCGGACATGTAACATCTAGAGATTAGTCTACTTAGAGATTTCGCTAATAAGACTGCCCAATGCAATGGGGTGAAGAAATACCCGACAGGAACTTTCTAGCCTTTAGCCAGTTCGATGTAGCAGTAGTCCGAGATTAAAGTTTGGTGCCGCCAATAAATCAGGAAAACTGAATAACTCTGGAAGAATTTTATTATTGTAATCACAACTTAACTATTGGAGTTTTTCTTTCCGCTTTTTTAGCTGAATAGTTTCAATAATAGTAGCAAATGATATTAGTGTGAAAATTCTATAATTGGAGGTCAAATAAAGTGCCTAAAGGATACTCGTTACATATTGGATTAAATTCAGTTGATCCACAAAATTATTCTGGTTAGGATGGGAAGTTAAATACCTGCGAAGCAGATGCTGAAGATATGGAATTAATAGCAAAATCATTACATTATGATAATACCAATACGCTCTTAACAGCCGATGCTACAATCGATAATGTTGTTAATGAAGTTAAAAAAGCCGCATTACCTTTAGAAAGTGGAGATATTTTTTTCCTTTCTTATTCCGGACATGGTGGGCGTGTTCTGATCAATAAAATGATGAAGCCGACGGTTTTGACGAAACCCGGTGTTTATATGATGGGCAATTCTTAGACTACGAAATACACGCTCTTTGGCATTTTTTTAAGGAAGATGTAAGAATTATTGTCTTATCAGATTCTTGTCATAGTGGAACAATAACTAGAGCTCATTATTACGGTTTAAATGATTTCTCCAATATTGATCCAGTAAATCATATAACCTATCGATTTATGCCACTTGGTATTAGAAATAGAACCTTTGAAAAAAATAGAAGTTTTTATGCTGAAAGAAAGACTCAAGTTAATGAAAGAAATGATAATGAATTAAAGTGCTCAGTTAAATTAATATCTGGTTGCCAAGACAATCAACTTTCAGCAGATGGAGCTTTTAATGGATTATTCACTGCAAATTTATTATCAGTATGGAGAAGTGGAGTATATGAAGGGAACTACCAAAAATCCCACAGGAAAATTGTAGAATCCATGCCGCCTGATCAAACTCCAAACCTTCCAGATATTGGAAAGAGTAATCCAACTTTTGATAATCAACCATTTGTCATTTAGTTAATTTTAAATATTATTATTTTTAATAATTAGATTGATTAAGGGAGGAATGACGATGAGTTTTATATACGTAGTCTACAGCGGAAACGGTCAAATCTTCGGCGTGGAACCAAACGGCAATCTACGCTGGGACAAATATGATGGCGACGGGGAAAATCGTCCCGACGGCTCAGGAAGATGGCACCCCAACTCGAGCAATACCATCGGAAGGGGCTGGTAGTGATTTCTGTCGTTCGTGATTCTTAAATTCGCTTGCCATACTTATTCCAAAGGGTTCCAAGTGTTAAGATGAATTTGTACCCATATAAGGAAAAAACGCTATGCTTATCGAAAGAAGTTTACGAGAAAGGAAGGCGTTTCTGATGTATCCTATCATTCAAATGAACTGAATCTCTTCGCACAAGAGCTACAATATTTTTATCTCCAGTAGTCCTACAAGACATAGCTAAACAAGTTGGCTTTGTACAGCGATCTAGTAAGTATCAAACAAACGAACTCATTGCCCTTTGCGTATGGCTCAGTCGGAAATTGCTAGCACATCACTTACATAATTGTGCAGTCGGTTAGAAGCTTATACTGGGGTACTAATGAGCCCAGAAGGACTGAATCAACGCTTTAATCCAGCAACCGTCACATTTCTTCGAGAAGTCTTTACTTCTCTTCTCACACAAAAACTCTGTTCAAATCAATCGCTTTCTGCACACATGATTTCTTCTTTCAATCGTATCCGTATTTTAGATGCGACAGTGTTTTAACTGCTGATCATTTCGCCACTGACTATCAAGGTTCAGGTGGGAGTAGTAATACGGGAGGAGTGAAAATCCAATTGGAATATGATTTACTAAGTAATCGCGCAAGCGGTAATACTCTTTTTAGAAGTCTTCCTCCTTTTTTTACGACGGACCAGGAACGTTCTAATGTATCAGTTCCCACAGTATCGACAACTAGATCTACATCTTGGACAATTTTCTCAAATGATTCAGAGGTATAATCAATTACAGTGTCAACTCCTAATGAGTACAGAAAATTTACATTTTTCGTTGAACAGGTTCCAATGACATGTGCTTCCTCCCATTTGGCCAATTGGACAGCAATCATACAAAACCCACCGGCTGCCCCATGAATCAGTACCTTTTCACCTTTCTTTAATTCGCCTTCACTAAATAGGGTTATTTAGAACATTTTCCCGAGCATGCGAATAAGAATAATAATTTAGTAGCGTTTTATGCTAATGCAGCAGTAGATATTTTTTCTGATGAAATGAAACAACCTTTTGGGTGGACAGGTCAATGGAGTATTGCAAAACCAGAACTTGAGCCATCAGAAAAATTTATTGCTTTGGACGTTGGGAAACAACAAATAATAAACTTTGCAAGGAATCTTTCAATATCCCTAGGAAATGGCATCAGATTTGAACCAATTTTCATTAGAATTCATGCTGTTTTCAAAAAAGAAAACCAATTATTAATTAATGACATCTCGGATTCAGGAAGTTTATATTTTTCCAGTTGGTTGAAAAATAAATTGAGTAGAATAAGGGTATTATATTTCATAGTTGCAAAAAACATATAAGTAGGGGGTTGCAAAAAAACATAATATATAAGTAGGGGAGTATTAGATAGGCGAATATGGAAGTGACCAATTTGTTGGCATTGTAAAAAACGGAAAATTCCAGATTCTAGTACCAGAGTCACACTGTCTTTCTGTCACATTGACAGAAACAAAATGGAAGCTGTGATACCAAAAGAAATGGATCTTTCCAAATATGAAGGTTAAGCCTTAGCGATTAAGGGACACCAAAGTGGAAACTGGATATGGGCAAACCAAGTAATGGAACAAGCGGGACCTATCTTAACATCTATAGTTGAACAGGCTTATGGACAAGATTGCAACGTACAATAAGATGTTTATTTTCGAAATTAGCTCCAATTTTAACTTTTGGGGAAACGCGGACATTTTAGCCAGATATGCTGACCGTGCTCAGTCATCTAGATTGAATCCATAGAAAGCATTGATGAACCCTAAATGGTTGAAGGTCTGGCTGTGGTACGATTCGAGCAAAATGTTGCAGTCTTACTTCCTTGAGCTGCGCAGTTGTCCCCTATTTTCAAGAAAAGTTAGTCGACAAAATCTTTCTGGAGGTTACTTACTATGGCAATTCAGAATCCTTATACAGATGATAGTGTATTAGGAAATGCATGGGAGCAAGGATATTTGGCCGGCTTTACCGAGCCCGAGGTCGATCACTTCCGTCCGTTTGCTCCCGATCTTCTTCAGGTATATCAGGAAGGCGAACAGACCGGTCGCGATGATCGCCGTAGCCTTCCGCCTCCGCCCGATGGCGGGGGAATTGATGAACAGGGCGGGCATAGCGACCTGGCCGAAGTGGCCAAGGAACTGGGTCTCCATACCCTCGGCCACGGGTTCTTGGAAATGATTTTCAAGGAAGCCGGAGGGCTCATCTCTCTGGTGCTGACTGCTCTGACGATTCCCACCGATACCCCAATTGAACCGCTTGAGGAGGACTGGAGTGGGCCTGCGGATCAGCCCGACGACATCTACGTCGCCATATGCCCGCGGGAGGATCACCCGCTGGTTATGCATGGAGTTACCAACGAAGGTTACTGGGCAGGTCAGGGACACCAATTCTTTTCCGATGCCTTGGCGGATATGCAGGCACATGAACATGCCGAGGCGTTTGTCGCCCGCTGCTCTGTTCCTGAAGGAAGTTGTGGAGCAGTCTGGCCAGGTCAGGGACAGTAATAGCTAGGATTTCTAGCGCAACTGAACAGATTCTGAAACAAATCGGCTGGGGAGTGTTCAATCAGAATTGCCAGATTTGTTTATATTGACACTTGGAATTTGAAGAGGGTAATAGGGTAAAACAAAAAAACAGACCTTTTCAAATTTATACATCCCGTGTAGAAATAAAATCAACTTGACCATTTGAACTTACAAGAAATACGCCTATTTTGGAATTATTTAAAAAAGGAATTGATTGGTTGCAAGACATTAACAAATAAAAAGGGGAAACCCTTATATATTAAGGATTTCCCCGTTTCTTTTTTGAATGGAGCATAGGGGGCTCAAACCCCTGACCTCTACGCTGCCAGGAGAGGGAGCGTTACCTCTATATTTATTTTTGCTGCACGGATTGGTTATAGGAGCGTGATGGGTACATTCAGAGTTGTCATAAGCATCTTATGGAGCTGACCGTGAGCAACAAGAAATAAAACGCTTGATTGCTGCAGCTGAAGAAAAGAGGCCGTGGTGGAAGCGTTGATTCAGCCATCCATAAAAGAAAGGAGTGCCCAAAGGCAAACAGATTGGCAGGGGTCTGTTGCAAAGTTTTTTTACACATAGAGACATGGGGAAATTGTGGTCAAATTTTATGAAACCGTTAATAAATTCTGTAATTCGTTATACGCCGAAAAGACGGAGTCTGATTGAAGACTTCGTCTTTGTTTGTATATGGCATGAAGCGTTTCTATCCCTTTTATCGTACGTGAGGCATGACGAAGACTTTGAAATCCTAAGGAACGAGCGAAACGGCGCCTCACGTGTCGATGATCTTGCTCAATGAGATTATTGAGATATTTTGTTGTACGATGAAAGGTATTTTTGTAAAAGTCTATCCTCTGTAATTTTTTTAAATGAGCAAATGAAAGAAGGAGCCTTATCTGTAGTCAGAACCATTGAACCAGTCTTTTCATAAAAGCATATGCCGCTTGTGTATCTCTCTTTTTACGCAGTTGAATATCAAGCGTTTGCCCCTCTTTGTCAATGGCACGATATAAATAACACACCATTTTCCTTTGACTTTAATATAGGTTTCATCCAAACGCCAAGATAACTGTACCGTTTTGTTTTTCTTTTTCCAAATCTGATACATCAGATTGCCATATTCATGTACCCAGCGCATAATCGTTGTGGGATGATCTGAAATACCACGTTCCTTCAGAATTTCAGACACATCACGATAGCTTAGAGAAAAACGACAATAGTAGCCAACGGCTACTAAAATGATATCTTTCTTAAACTGTTTTCCTTTAAAATATCTCATCTTGTCGTGCTCCAACTCATTTTTTCTAAAATGTAACGTGGTTTAGAGAACTTTGCAACAGAACCGTGGTTGCTCAAGCCTTCTTTCGAAGCTACAGTAGTTGACAAGAAGGAAAAGTAAGAACACTCCTCCATAGTCTAATTGTTGTAAATTTTGTTTATGAATGAATTAAGAATCTGTGTTTTTTTTGGAGTGGTATAAATGAAGAAAAGTCTAGCAAGTGTATATCCAGAATTGGCCAATGAATGGGACTATGAATTAAACGGTGATATAAAGTCTAGTGATGTTCCTCCAAAAGGAAGACAGCATGTATGGTGAAAATGCAAAGAAGGAAATGCAAGTGGAAACAGAAGAATAAATACACCTAAAAATTTAGCTGATGTAAATCCTACACTTGCGAATGAATGGTATCCAACTAAAAATGAAAAAGGCCCACAAGATTACTTTGCAAACTCTTACTTTAAAGTTTGGTGGTTATTTATGTAAAAAGTGCATTCACGAATGGGGTGCACGAATATACAATAGAAATGGTAATCGTAGTGGATGTCCGAACTGTTATGAGAACAGTCATAACGATAGAAAGTAAGGAGCATAAGGGAAAACTGTTATCACTTTCAGTGATATGCTTAAAGAGCCTATTGTTTAATTGATATAAGGACCTTAAAGCGTGACAATACATGTACATCCATTATCCTTTTACTTTTATGTCCGTTTCATCTACTTTGCACGAATAATTTGTTTGGGATGACGCCGGATTCTCTTATCCAATTCAGACCCGTATTAGAGTATCGCTTTAAGATTTGGAAATAATTTTAGTTACCTTTGGTTTCTCGATTTTTTGTTAGATAACTGAATATATTTGTTTATATTACTTCAAGGAGTTGAACGAAATGGCAATCCGCGACAGAGGTATTTTAAAGTGGTTACCAAAGTTCTCTTCCCGATGATGGTCATTACAACGTGAAGCTAAACTGGATGAACTTCGCCAATTAGGCTATTACTAGTAAAGCAGGCAAGACCTAAATAAAATATACTTTTCTTAAGAGGAAAGTATATTTTATTTAGGTCTTTTTTATTTTTCTTTTAATAACAAGGGGATATTTTTTTCAAAATGGGAGAGATTCAAATATGAATTAATAATGAGGAACTTGGTAAATGGGGTTAAGGAAGGTAACAGAGTCCAGCTGAAACATTTGGATTATAAAAAAATCATTTATTACCATTTCGTGACATCTTAAATCTTATATAAGAACTTAGTCAGGGTGGACAAGGTGTAGACAAGATTCACGTATTAAATATTTCTCACCGGTCAAACTATAAGAGGTAAACTGTATAGAAGATGTTCAGGACACCATGATTTCAAGAAGAAATTGGTCGAATATGTCAAGGAAATTAACAGGTGGAAAGAAGGCCCTACGGATCCTTTATCGATGAAAATAATTCTTTCCATTGCTACTATCACTGCCGTTAATGGATGGTTGAAAAATCAACATACAAAGGAAGTATGGGCGTTTATCATTGTACTTGCAGAAATTGCGGATGAAATGATGACACACTGCTATATGCCGAACAAAGGGTGAAACTGGTTGAATTTATTTTGCAATGTAAAGAGACTTGATGTCAGCTGACGGACTTATAATAATCCAAAGGGGGATAAATATATGGGAAGAGATATTACACAATGTCATCCAAGTTTACAGGCCTTAGCAAAGAAATTGATTCAGGAATGTGCAAATCAGGGTCTTAAAATTGCAATTGGTGAATGTTTTAGAAGTGTAGCAGAACAGGATGCTTTGTATGCACAGGGACGCACAAGACCCGGAGATATAGTGACAAATGCAAGGGGAAGCACCTATTCCAGTATGCACCAGTGGGGCGTTGCCTTTGACTTTTACAGAAATGACGGTGAGGGCAATTATAATGAATCCGGCGATTTCTTCACAAAGGTTGGTCAGATCGGTGTCAGCATCGGTCTTGAATGGGGCGGAAATTGGAGATCCCCCGTGGACAAGCCGCACTTCCAGCTTCCAGATTGGGGAAGTACACCAAGCAGACTGAAATCAACTTACGGAAATTTTGACAACTTCAAAAACACATGGGGAACTGCTCCAATAACTGTATAAACAGTACCGGAAACGACAACGTAAAAGCGCCACAAAGGCTTTAAACATGTCTTTTAGTACAGGTCTTAGTTGGTAGTGTATGGGGTGAAAATAACTGCGCCCGGCAAGTTACTACATTTGTTCGACCATAACTAACTCCAACTCGTTTAGTTAATCATTTTATAGTGGAGTAAAAGATTGAAAATGAGGAATATAAAGCACTACGAAAAAATATGATGAAGATGTTTTTAATAGAAAAAAACTGAAGGATGGTTTAAAACAGAGATAGAGTAAGCCCCTCTCGATTAGGAGAAGGGGTCTTGATTTATATCTTGGATAGATTTCCACTGTCTCCCGTCAATGTATGGTCTGTTCGTAATCTGCTTTATTTGGACTAGATGTTTATAGTTTTCTAACCCTATACCTATGTAAGCTGGAATATAGATCCTAATACCGGGCCTAATAAGTTTAGTCAATGCCTGTATTTTTTATTAAGACGGTTCGCCTCCCCCTAACTGTTAAAGGGAAGGAGTTTATCGAGGGCTAGGAAGATAAACTATAGAACTTGACCATCCAGAACCCTTTGGTACTAATTCCATAATAGTTGCCATTTTCAACTGGAAGTAGCTTAAAAAAGCTCCTAAGTTAGAGGATAAGTATGTTTAAAGTAACCAGAACCAATTCCAGATATCCTTAATATGAGTAGGGCAACAGCAATCCGCAAGAATAACTTTGTTGTGGGCATTGACTTTGATGCGGTACATCAGGATGCTGAAACAGCAAAAAGGAACCGTTGCCCTTTCTATATGATCTCACCAACCCAAGCCAATGGATAAAGAACAAAACACTATTTCTATTAATAACAATGGAAATGTGAGGTAATTAAATAAGGTTTAGAGTTTTACCGATAGTGGACAGCACTTAATTATAATTCACTAACTCGACAACAGGGAAAAGTAATACTAAAATAGAATGTTTGCCTTATTTCCTTTAGTTTTTGCGATAGAGACAAATCAAATTTTCCACGATTCAACCAAAGAAAACATAATAAGAAACCTTGCCTCGGAAGGCGTTTTTTTTTAGGTTGAAGTTGGGACAAGCGTAAAAAAGATTGAAAATCAAAATCTAATTGGAACGGAGACTACTAAAGCAGAGTTTATTGATGTAAAAAATTCTTATAAGTAGGTGAAATGAATTGGCAACAAACACTGTTTTACCATTGGCAACCCTTAAAAGAAAAATGCTTGCTTTAACGTCTTATTATGAAACGTCAACCATCGAACCTGATACCTTTGGGGTTACAGCAGGAAATTTTGATGGCGCAGGGCTTTCGTGGGAGCTCTTCAGTTTAATTTTGGTTTGACCGCACCCAAAAACACGCTTTCCCCAGTTTGGCAGGATTTAATAAACAAGCACCCGACAGTAACAAGGGGAGCATTCAGCAAGCAAGCTGATTATGATTATTGGCGAAATCTCATTCTTGCAAACGTTTATGCAGACTTAAAAACCTTTGGAAAAAAAATCACTGACCCTACAAACAAACATAGAGTTATTGAGCCATGGAAAACAAACTTTATGAACTTGGGACGCGCTTAAGAAAGTCAGGATAGGCAAGTACAGAGCGCCGAAGGGTATTATGACCTAGCAGGAATTTGGAAAAATGAATTTGGACTTTGGAGTAGGCGAGGTTATGCCCTGCTTTTTGATATTGCCGTACAAAGTGGGTCAATCGACCAAGCTACCATGGACTTAATCAAAGCCGATTTTCAAGGGTTAAGTCCGACCTTATCAAGAGAACAGCGAGCAACCGAGAAAATGCGAATCATTGCAAACCGCCGAGCAGACGCCGTTACTAGTAGATGGCAAGCCTCTTACCGTGTGCACAAATTGGCAATAGCAAATGGCAATGGATCTGTCTATGGGGACACTCTTTTCATGGACACCTCAAAATATGACATGGTTTTAGAGCCTGCCTTTGAAAGTGATATCAATGTAGCGCCAATTCCATCTCCTTTACATGTTTAACAAGGCCGAGTAGTAACAAGCGTTTGAAGTAAGGATAATAGGACGAATATTTTGATAAAAGCCCTTTCTAAATGAAGGGCTTTTATGCATTGATTGAAACGATAGAATGGGAGTATTAACGGGTATTAGCGCATCCACAAAAACAACGTATGAAACTGGGTGCATCGACCCTTAAAATCGATTTCCCATTTTAGTATAAAGTTTTTGTCATTAATGTCGATCAATTCTTTCAGGGTTAAAGTCATTTTAAGATATACCTAGACCACCCGTTTTTGTATTTGTTTCTATTGTTCCCAGTATAACAACAACCTCACCGTAATTATACGGTGCAACAATTTTTGCATTGTCTACTTGGACAAGCATCCCATCTAAGCTCTCATATAAGTTTAATCCTATCTTCCTCATGGCAAAACATAGAGTTATCGATTACCTCTGTAGACGAATACGGTCTTTACCAATAACAACCGGTGCTGCGAGCTTATTCCTTGCTGTAACTTGAATGGCACTTACATTAATTTATGTCACAGGCAAATCGGTTTGCTGTTTATCATCAATAGCCGTTTAATACCCATCTTTAACATAGACGCTGACTTTTTTATCACACTCTTTCTTTTTGATTTAAAAAAATAACTATATTTTTTTTGTTAACGTTGGAGAATTGTAGACTGAATCCCTTAAAGTAATTCCTCTCCTGAAGCAATACTTTTATTAATAAGACCATATAAGCCTTGCCCTTACTATGTATGGTAGATATTCACCCAATTGTATATGGACAATTATCCAAAATATCTATGGCCAAATATTATAAAAGAAAAAGTTGATTGATAACAGGAGGAATATACTTTGTATAAAAAATTAATTAGACCAATCCTGAATAATGGTCCGTATTCACTTCTTTATCCATCTCAATATTGGGGTAGAGCAGACTGCTCCCCCCCCTCAGCCCCCTTTGTTATCGGCGGTAGTGTGAAGACGAGGGATCTCTATTTCCATAACAAGACCAATGCAACCTTGTGGGTTGTCTATGCCGACTACGAGAACAACTGTGAGGGGCGTGTCCAATGGAAGAAGCATGGCTGGTACAAGGTGGACCCCGGAAAGCAGGTGATGGTGAAGATGAATGTGTTGGACGTGAGAATGGGGGACATGGTGAGCATGCCGATCAAGAATCACGAGTTTCTCTACTACGCAGAGGACGATATCGGACACAAGTGGTCTGGCGAGTGCTTCACCCAAATCCCTAGTAATTCTTTCCATTGGTGCTGGAACACGGGCAGTACCAACAGTAGAAATCTAGGGCTGAAGAAGGAGATCATCAGCCCGTTTGACGAGAGCTTCACATTGGGTTTTAAATTAAGGGAAAGATAATACGCTATTCATTCATTATCTAGTCAATGGATAGTGTTTATCATTTTTAGAGATATAGGATTTTTAAGGCTTAATCGGCATGTGTTGCTAGCCCTGTTTTATGTTGTACTGCTAACAGAGTATTGGGTGAAGGAGGGAAAAGCCTCGAGTATTGCGGAGCAGTCCGCCTATATTATCTCCTTCGGTCCAATCCGGATCGAAAAAAATTGATGAAGGTCATTCATGTAGGAAATGACGTATTAGAGGACTTCTTTTTTTAAGAGATGGCTCAGGTACTCGTTCTGTAAGTGTAGTAACAAAAGGAAAGCAGACACAAAGAACAATAAGACTCATGCTACCCATTTCGTATGTGACCATTTAAAATTTAAAAAGGGGAGTGATTAAGTTGTTCAATCAAAGCGAACTTACTCACGAATTGCGACAGCAGATTTTTAAAGCCGGATGTCTCAACCAATGGACACGGCTCAGGCTGAATACTAATGAAGGAACATGGTTCATGCCGTTAGACTTAACTCAGCAAATTCAAAGCAGAGTTGTCTTAGGGCTTATTAATCCTGGAGATTACACTACCGCAGTTGAGCCTAGTGGCACGTGGAACAGGCTAGGTCTAATAACTGGTAAATCAATACATTTTTTCCGGTTGCAAGAGATGGAGATTGGTGGAGAGGTTGGATTTATACTCCCGACTACTTGAGTGCAATGTGCCAACCGTTCCCAAGTCTCGCACTCCTAGAAGGGACGCCGTGGTGGAAAAATGTATTTTAGCCAAACAGGCTTCAGTGTAAGCGGCACATATAATTATAAAGACGCCCAAGGTAGAACCATAACGGGTAGAATTGTTGGCGGTGCGCTTTGGGGAAATACATTAGGAGGACAATGGATAGATGAAGGTGGAGGAAGCGGAAGATTTTTATTTACATTTGAAGCAACATCATTTAGAGGATCATATGGCAGTGGAGAAGCATTTGGAGGCAACGCTTGGAATGGCACAAGGTGTTAAATCTTTTATATTAGAAAATCAAGGCACTAGGATACTTTCTGTGCGCTTGACAGTGTAAAGGACATCTAAGTCGATTTTATTGTATTGGAACAAATATATTAACCCAAACGAAACTCCTTGTATATCAAGGAGTTTCGTTTGGGTTAATATAGAAAACATCAACTAGTACAATCAACATATTGGATTGAGTTGTTATATTGAAACTAGCATATTATATATTGAATTTAAGTTATGGGATCGATTATGAACTAAGGCCTGTTACAAAGTAGACTAAGCTGTCAGAAGATGATGTAACAGGCGCAATTATTGATATTTTCGAACAAAATCGGAATTCCTGCGGCACTCGCAAGATTAAAGTTGAGCTGCACAAACGTGGATTCACTACGTCCAGACGCCGCATTATGAATGAACAAGGACTTGTTTCTTTCGTACACGACTGACTGTTTAAACCGCAGAAAACATCTTGCAATGAGTCAGCCTAGGGAAATGAATTGAAACGAGTTTCAGCAGGCAGAAGTGAAAAAAGTGATCATGAGCGATTTAACAGATGTTAGAGTCAAAAACATATGGCATTATGTATGTATCTTTGTCGACCTCTTTAACCGTGAAATCATTGGCTTCAGCACGGGTCCGCATAAGCAACAAGGACCTGCAACTAGTTTGCAAGGTCCTTGTTTATTGACAAATTATCTTAATTAATCTGGTGGAAACTTAACCAAACTATCATTTAACTAACAGGGGGAAATATAAAATAGGTTTATTTACAAGTAAGATTGCAGGAGTTATTATCACAGGTTCAACAATTTGATTAGTGGGTTTAGGATTACCATTCACAGGATCTCCAATTCTAGATGACGCTAAGAAGGACGTTAAAGATTTTGGAAATCGCTTAGTGCAATTCAAAGAAAACGAAGGATCATTTATAGAAAAAATTAACTCACTAAAAATTAATGCTAACCATGAAATGGACTAGCAAATGCTTCAATTGCTAATCTAGAGGGTGAAAAGGCTGATCTAAAGGATCAAAAAGCTGATCTAGAAGCTCAAAAAATAGAACTAAATAATAAAATTAATGAACTGAATAATCAAATGTCTGATTTAAGTAAACAAATTGTAGCATTGGTTACAAAATTAAATACTGAAACAGCTAACCACCAAGCCACTAAGGATCAGTTGGCCATCAAAACAGCTGAATATGACGCAAAAGTTTAAGAGATTGCTACAGCTAACAATACAATTAATAACTTAATGCTACACTTAAATACGCAGAAGAAAAGGCTGGACAAGCTGATAAGTTAGTCGCTGAACTTGAAAAAGAAATTCAAAAGGCGAATAAAGAAGTGGAAAAACACGGAAAATAGGTTGGAAAGGTAAAAAATAAAACTGAGGCAGCTGAACCAATGACTAAGGAAGTAGTGGATGCAGTAGATATCACTATAGATAAAGCGGATACACCATCAACAGAAGAAATACAAAAATAACAATGTCAATTAGTGTAAAATTTCTTATTTCGTCTCAAAATATAAGATTACTCGTTGCAATGAGATACAATAAAAGCCTCTAAGGAAATGGCTTAGAGGCTTTTACCTCTGAATGAGACTGGTCCTGGACAATCGTATTCAGATTCAGAGATCAAAATAAGGAGTACCTATATTATACAATGAACAAGTGTGAATGTTCTGTGAAATGATACGTGTAAGATGTGTACTTTTTTTGAACACTTTTATTCTGTCTCACTACTACAAGATTACTTGTCAATTTGAGACAGTGGATTTTATATATTTACAACTTCCTATAATTTATCTTATGTAAAATAAAAAAACTTAAAATATAAAAAGTGTAATCTAGAGACTACGCTCCCCCATTTACGGATCAATCTTCAGAACTATCAGCTATTACAGCGCAGCCCTTATACTTATCTTGATGATATAGAGGATATGTTGCCATTTACTAAGTTTCAATTAGCTAAAAAATAGTATGAGTACGGTCTTACAATCAAGGATAATTATTTCAAACACCTACTACTCTCTCTCTTATATGGCGTTTCTTGTCAAAATTAAGATAAAGAAAATTATGGTAATTCAGGGACTTATGTATTAGTATGTAAAAGTAAATAGTTCTTAATAACGAATATCGGAGGGGGGAACGTGCGTAATAAAGGTGTTTTATCTTTGGTTGCTGTAGGCCTATTTGCTTCATTATTGTCTGTAGGTGTTGTGAAGGCCGAAGGAAACGAAAACGGATTGGCAAGGAAAGCTATTGAACGTCAAGTGGAAAAAACACTTAAAAAAGGTTTCGTTGATTCTAAAACATTTAAACAACTTGAAAAAGAAGTAAATGGTTCTCAACCGCAATCAGTTAAAGGTTCTAACAAAATGAGTAGAATGAGTAGTTCTTCCGGCGATGAATATATTTTTGAAACTGAGTACAATGATGACTTTGACTCAGCAGACAACGCATCATACGAAAAAGGAACAATCGGTCAATTGCTTCCTTTGAATGATGTGGATTTTCATAAAATAGATGTTCCTAGTAGTGGAGTTTTATTAGTGGCTGGATTATCTGACTCATATGTTATTGATCTAGTATTTGCGGCTGTGCAAAAAGATTTTGTTACAAATAGTAACTTAGAATATTTAGGTAGTGAATTTGAGGATGGTGTTGAAGTACAAGCGTACCAAGCTAAAAAAGGAACCTACTATGTGGGAGTTATAGACCAAGATAACGAATACATTGACGATAATACTGAATACGACATTTATGCTACCGCAACAGCATTTGTAGACAATGTTAACCCATCTAAGCCAACTGTTTATAAGGTCGACAAAGACAAAGTTGTCACTGGTAAAGCAGAAGCTAATTCAACTATAACTGTTAAAAGTGGAAGTAAAGTGTTAGGCTCTACAAAAGCAACATCTAAAGGAACGTTCTCTGTTAAAATTGCAGCTCAAAAAGCAGGTACTAAACTGACAATTACAGCTAAAGATAGTGCAGGAAATGTGAGTTCAAGTGCAACGGTAACTGTTGTGGACGTTATTGCACCAAGTAAGCCAGCAGTAAATAAGGTTGACAATAATGATAAAGTTGTTACTGGTAAAGCAGAAGCTAATTCAACTATAACTATTAAAAGTGGAAGTAAAATGTTAGGCTCTTCAAAAGCAACATCTAAAGGAACGTTCTCTGTTAAAATTGCAGTTCAAAAAGCAGGTACTAAATTGGCAAGCACAGCTAAAGATAGTGTAGGGAATGTGAGTTCAAGTACAACGGTAACTGTTGTAGATATTATTGCACCAAATAAGCCAACAGTAAATAAAGTCGATGACAATGATAAAGTTGTTACTGGTAAAGCAGAAGCTAATTCAACTGTAACTGTTAAAAGTGGAAATAAAGTGTTAGGTTCTGCAAAAGCAAGTTCTAAGGGGAGCTACTCAGTCAAGATTAAAGCACAGAAAAAAGGAACTACACTTTCAATAACTACAAAGGATAAAGCAGGGAATACTAGTTCAAAGGCAACTACTAAAGTTGTAAAACATTAAGTTCAATATAACAAAAAGGGAGCCTGGTGGTTCCCTTTTTTCATTTGGAAGGCCTTAGTGAGTCATAATAATACTCGTTAGCACATCTTAATTTGTCCCAATATGTAGAATGGTAGGTGTCTCTATAAGGGATAAGGGAGTACTATACCTAAAGAGAGTTACATGTTTTATATGATTGTTTGTCAAAATCAGAACCCATTCGTATTGAGGTAGAGGTACGATAAGTGATTGAGAATGCTTTGCGACCATTATATAGAGAAAATATAGATGTTTGAAAACAATTTATAGAAATCAAAATTTTTTTAAATACAAGCCATTGGGAATTCCAATGCTCATTCTCTCCCTATAATATAGAAAGGAAGTTTTGTGTATGTTGCTGGCAACTACAAAAGAATTGATTTTATTAACGTTTAGATGGATGACTAGGTAATACAGATTGAAATAGTTGTTTAGTTAACGAATGACAAGGCTGTTGAAGCTTGGAAAATTGTTCAATAATTTCACCTTGATCTAATACAAGAATTTGTGAAGCTATAAAACGAGCTACTTGTATATCGTGTGTAATAAATAATAAACTCAGTTGTTGTTTCTCAGCAATAGTTGAAGCAGTTGTAATATTTTTTTTTGTAATACTAGATCTAAGCTACTTGTTACTTCATCTAATATAAGTATAGATGTTTAGTGGCTATTGCTTTAGCAATGGCCAAACGTTGTTGTTGACCACCACTCAATTCTTCTGGATAGCGCTGGAGCAAAGATGGTTCTAATCCGAGAGTATCCAATAAGTAAATCAATTCGTTTCAAATTTTTTAGTGGCCCCCTACAATCCTGCTTCGAGTAGTTGTTTCGTATGTGGGTGTTTAGGAGAATCAAAGCAAGTATAAACATCGGTATATTCAATTACTTCGCCATTATAAATTACTGCAACATCATCTGCTAATGCTGCAATCACTCCAAGATCCTGTGTAATTAAAAGCATTGTTAGTTGTTCTTGGTTTTGTAGCGTCCGTAACAATGCTAAAATATTATACTGATATGCTCCTGCTCAGCAATGCCTTCCGCAATCAGCCACTCCAAAAATAATTTATAATCAAGAACGTAATTCAAGAGGGTGGAAGGAGACCGAGTATCCAATTTATTGTCTACATATTCAACGATATAGAAAGGCATGGACTTAACCAGCTGTTCCAATTTCTGCTCATGGACTTGATGTTGTCTGGTATTGGCCATTGATTGATCCAGCAACCTTATTTTCGGGACTAAGGCTATCCAATCAATATAAATATTGATTGGAAAGATCATCAGCAAGAGCTAAAATAAGGATTACTATCAGAAGACTGTTAATGAAGTATGGTTATCCACCTGACCTTCAAAAATTACTTATATCGCATAAACTCCTAATTTAAAGGCACCCGAACGGGCTTTTCAAGCGAATATCCCTCAAATCCCCTTAATTCATAACTGTATATAAAAAAGGAAAAACTATATATTTTACATACTGCTATAGTTTTTCTATTAGTAACTCAGTCAGTTATTTTATATAAAACTTCCTTTACAGAAATTCTTATTCCTCTCCGGAGAAATGATCAAAGACAAATTGTTTAAATTGTCGAACTGCAGGTGATAAATATCTTCCCTCGACCCAAGAAACTCCAATTACCCGTTGGCACTGCGGCCATTGAATACGTATTTGCGATATTTCACTTTGGTCTGTCCCTTTCAGGGTCGGTAGAATTGAGATTCCCAGCCCGGCAGCTACAAGCCCTGCTACGGTGTTTGCTTCCTCTCCTTCAAATGTAATATTAGGTGTAATCCCTGCTTCCTCAAACAATTGCTCGACAGTTATGCGGAGGGAATATCCTTTTTTTAAAAGAATAAACGATTCTGCTGCAATTTCTTCTAACGTGATCGTTTCATAATTAGCGAATTTATGGCCTCTAGGGACTATAACAAAGAGTTCCTCCGTCCAAAGTTGCGCCCATTGGATTGGCGCTTTCATTCCCATAGGCGCAATTAGACAAAGATCCAATTCTCCTAATTGTAATTGCTCAAGAAGAGTATGGGATGGGCTTTGTGTGAGTTGAAAATTGATTTTTGGATAGTGCACACGAAAAGAAGCGATTAAATCTGGAATAAGATTCGTGCTCAACGTGTGTAGAAAACCAAGCGAGACTTGTCCTTGCTCTGGCTCGAGCAACTCTTGAATTTCTTGTTTACCTTTATGGAATTCCTTCATCATACTATCCACACTCTTTAAAAAGATGTGACCATATTGATTTAATCTAATTGAACGCCCTTGACGTTCAAATAATGGAACTCCTATTTCATCCTCAAAACGAGCAATAGATCGGCTAAGGGCAGACTGGGTGATTGATAACGCTTCTGCCGCACGCGTTACGTGTTGCATACGTGCTAGAGTTTGGAAGTATTCAAACTGTTGCCATTCCATCCATAGACACCTCTTTCATAAATCTGTTCATTCATTCCATATAATCATTAAAACCATTATTATAATGAATTATACATCATAAGATATCGGTGGTAATATAAAATTCAAGAACAGAATTTGTTAAAAGGAATGATTTTTTATGCAATATAGATGGTATAGGTTGATTGTATTATGAGATATATTCAACAAGGTACACCTGTCTTTCGCAAAACTAGCTTTGCTTTCTTTGCGGCTGGTTTCAATACATTTGCTATTCTTTACTGTGCGCAGCCTTTAATGCCAGAGTTCACTAAAGAGTTTAGTATTTCTCCAACTACTGCAAGTCTGTCACTTTCGGTCACAACAATAGCTCTGGCCATCAGCATGCTGGTTTTTGGTTCTTTATCTGAAGTATGGGGACGTAAGCCCATCATGGTTATTTCTATGATCGTTGCTTCGTTGCTTTGTATTCTTACAGCATTCAGCCCTAATTATCATCTTTTACTGATGTTTCGAACTATGGTAGGAATTGCATTGGCTGGCCTTCCCTCCATTGCAATGGCCTATCTTGGGGAAGAAATAGAGCCTAAAAGCCTTGGAACCGCAATGGGCCTATATATCAGTGGCAATGCAATTGGCGCTGTGTGTGGTAGAATTATCTCTGGTATGCTGAGCGACTACCTTGGTTGGCACATAGCAATAGGCGGAATCGGTCTAATAAGCTTAGTGGCCACATTGATTTTTTGGATTAGCTTACCACCTTCGAAAAATTTCCAACATCGTAAATTAGAGATTGGAAGGTTAGGGAAATCATTAATTGACCATCTCAAGGATCCAGAATTACTTAGCTTATATACGATGGGGTTTTTGCTTTTAGGAAGTAATGCAGCATTGTTCAATTATATTGGTTATGTATTAATTGCCCAACCTTATTCATTAAGTCAAACGTTAGTAAGCTGGATATTTATAGTTATGATTGTTGGAATGTTTAGCTCTGCCTGGACAGGGAAATTGGTAGATCGACACGGTAAGCAAAAAATATTAATCATTAATCTTTTGATTTCGTTCGTCGGAGTCTGTTTAACTTTGGATTCTGATTTGTTTGTGAAGATACTAGGACTTGGATTGTTTACTTTTGGATTCTTTGCCTGTCATTCGATTGCTAGTAGTTGGGTCGGACAACGTGCTTCACATAACAAGGCACAAGCATCTTCATTATATCTATTTCTTTACTACGCTGGATCGAGTGTAGGCGGAACAGTCGGAGGTGTGTTTTGGTCCATATTCGGATGGGATGGACTAATTGGCATGATTGCGGGATTCTTATTACTTGCTCTTATACTTTCAGTATACCTTTCAAAGCGCCAATACCGATACAAACATTATGATGTTTTAAGACCTCAGAACCCATTGAAACAAACCTCGGGTAACCCATGAATCGTCAATAAATAAAGGGGAGCACATATTAGCCTTTTATAATATGTACTCTCCTTTTATCTTATAATAAACTAAACCAGCTAATAATAACCCGAACATACATTCAACAAATGCAATATATATTCGTCGCCTTTTCGAGTACTATATAGAACTGTATTAGTCGATCCGGATGATTTGCCTCTTGAAATATATGAAAGGTAGGTTGTATCCGGAGAGTTAAAGGAACCAGACACTCAATCTAAATGAGTGTTTTTTTGTGCTGTAATCCACCGAATTATCTAAATTTTCCAAAATTACAATTGACCCAAATGGGACAGCTGATTTAGAATTGATATGTATATGAAATTGTGTTTTGTATATAAAACTAAATTAAAGGAGGAATATAGTTAGTTAGTGAATGAAGTGTTAAAAATATTTGATTGAGGGAGGTAAGTAATATGTTTAAGAAAAAATGGTTCGTTCTGCTTTGTTTGGTGTTTATAGTATCTGGATGCAGTTCAAGTGACGAAACTACTACAGATAAGAGGAATTCAGGAGGAAAAGCGGTAAAGCTTACTTTTACAGAACCTGCACGGTTGTTGTCGGTTGCCCCATTGTACGTAGCCATTGAGCAAGGATATTTTGAAGAGGAAGGAATTGAAGCTGAGATTGTGTCTGGTGGTGGAGGAGCACAAGTAATTGCTTCTGTATTATCAGGTGAAGCTCAGTTTGCGGTCTCAGGTCCTCGAAGTATGTTTACTCCTCTTGATAAAGGTGAAGAATTATTGGCGATTCAATCTTTAAATTCAGCGCTAACCTATCAAATTACTCTCTCTAAACAATATCAAAAGAAAAAGAATGTTTCTAAAGACTCATCATTTGAAGATAGAGTTGCTTCATTGAATGGTGCAACTATTGGTACAAACCTTGTCGGCGATTCTGGAGACGTATACACCCGGTATTTAATGCAATTGCATGGTGTTGATCCCGATACGCTTAAAACCGTCAAATTGGCAGGAGATGGATCGAAGATTGGCGGTATGCAGGAGGGGGTTGTTGACGGGGGAATAGCATCACCTCCGATGGGTTTACAAGCGGAAAGTAAAGATGTTGGTGAAATTGTAATCAATACAAGTGAAGAGCCAATGTATGGGAATATGGTCTGGGAAGCTGTTTTTGCTAAAAAGGAATATTTAGAAGAAAATCACGAAACATCTTTGAAAGTAGTTCGGGCGATAGGGAAAGGTATGGAATTCACACGTAATAATCCAAGAGAGGCAGCCGAATCAATCGTTTCTTATTTTGATGGAATTGATGTTGATATTCTAGAGGAATCACTAATCGGAATGAAAAACACTTTTAAAGGCTATGGGGAAATGAATCAAGAAGCTTGGGATAATGCCCAGGATCCATTAGTTGAATTTGGCAAGTTGTCAGGGGTTTCTACTAAACAGGATACTACTGAAGATGTTATTTGGACAAATAGTTATATAGAAGAAGCTTTTAAAAAATAGTTAGATGGAAAGGAGATGATAGTCAAGATGGAAAATGCACAACTTGAAAAGTTCAAATTGTCGACTCGTTTTTTGGATGTTACTTACGTAAACAATAAAACTGGTGCAGAAGTGATTGCCCTGCAGAATATAAATTTAAATATCAAAGATGGTGAATTTATATGTATTGTAGGGCCGAGCGGCTGTGGGAAAACCACTTTTTTAAATACAGTAGTTGGATTACTGAAGCCAAGTAAGGGAGAAATTCTATTAGATCAGCAAAAAATTGATGGTCCCGGCAAGGACAGGGCAATGGTTTTTCAAAACCCAAGTCTATTACCTTGGAGAACAGTTTTGGAAAATGTTCTCTATGGAGTTGAACTGCAAAAGCAAGTAACCACAGAGAAAAAGAAAGAGGCCAAAGAATTTATTGAAATGGTCGGTTTAAAAGGTTATGAAAATCATTATCCCCACGAATTGTCAGGAGGGATGCAGCAAAGGGTAAACTTGGCTCGAGCATTAACGGTAAACCCGTCATTAATATTACTGGATGAACCATTTTCGGCATTAGACGCACAAACTAGGGAATTTATGCAAGGTGAGTTACTTAGAATATGGGATGAGACAAAAAAGACAAGTCTTTTTATTACACACCAAATTGATGAAGCAATATTTTTAGCTGATAGAGTTTTTGTTTTTGGGGCAAGACCAGGACGTGTAGTGGAGGTTGTCGATGTTGATATACCTAGACCGAGAGATCTCCACGTGAAGCGCAGCCCTGAATTTTTAGAGTTTGTAGATCATATATGGTCCATTATTGAACAGGAGTCTTCAAAACAAGGTTTCGATAATAAAGAAAAATAATAAAGTGAAAGGAGGATAATATGACGAAGGGTACGATTCAGCTTACACAATCAAAGCATAAGATACAAAAGGCGAAGAAAATGAAAAAAGAAAAGAAGTCATTTTTTATCAGTGTTGCATCTGTTTTACTATTCCTGTCGCTTTGGGAAGTTGCCTCTCGAAATGAATGGATAAATCCATTGTTCATTAGCTCACCAATTGAAATTGCACAAGCTGCAGTTTTAATGGTCCAAGAAGTATCCTTTTGGGAAAATATGAAAGTAAGTGGTTACGAATTTATTGCAGGCTTTGTTTTAGCAATACTTATTGGAATTCCGCTTGGTGTGTTATCGGGCTGGAATTCTACCTTTAATGCTGTAGTTAACCCCTTCATTTCAGGACTATATGTGACCCCTAAAGTCGCCCTTTTACCAGTGATCATCATTGCATTCGGAATAGGACCCGCATCAAAAATTGTTATAGTATTTTTGATGGCCTTCTTTCCAATAGTGATGAGCGCTCAAAAAGCTATGTTAACATTAGATCAAAACTTAATAAAAGCAGCAAGAACATTTAGTGCAAGTGAATTTCAAATTTTTAAAACAATTGCTTTGCCTTCGACGGTACCATTCCTTTTAAACGGTATTCGCTTAGGTATAGGTCAAGGATTAATTGCTGTAGTTGTAGGTGAATTATTCGCTTCAACGGCTGGTATCGGATATCAATTGACAAGCAATGGTCAAAATCTCCAAACAGATCGCATGTTTGTTGGCGTGTTAGTCATTACGATTACGGGAATCATTCTTACTTCTTTATTAGGCATTATTGAAAGACGCTTTTCATCTTGGAAACCAGAAAATAATTAATTAAATTTACACTTTAAACGTTATTTTTCAGTATTGCAGCACAAAACGGTTACAGTGTAAAAGCTTCAAGACAATATTTCAAGTAAGCTTAAATTTGGAAAAGGTAATTGTAAACAAGTTTGTAGACAAAAGGGTTTCTATCTGAATTTTTAAACAAAGTTGATTGGAACGGAAGGTACGAGACTCCTGCGGGAAAAGCGCGTCCAAGGAGACCCCACAGGCGCCAAGAGCGCCGAGGAGGCTCCCGGACCGCCCGCGGAAAGCGAGTGCCTGGAGTGGAAATCAACGTTCATATTTTACACTCCCTCAAAAAAATGTAGGCAATCTTAATATCGAGTTTGTCTACAGTCTGAACAAAAGGTGCTTCCTATACGAAGCACCTTTTGTTTAGCATGCTTTTCAAACCTAATCCATCTTTAAATGAAGATTTCCAATCCAATCCCATATGGAATAGAATTTCTTCAGCGATGATTACAGCCCAGAGTGAACACAAAGTCCTTTTCTTACTATGCCACTTCACAGCGAGATAGGAATTTTATTGAAGTTCTTACGTATCCATGATACCTTCAGGTTATAGTCAATGGTATGGGAGGAATTGGTTTTGAACACTAAAGCATTTTTATTGGCATCCATTACAGTTATTATTTGGGGATCTACATTCGCTGCTATTCGTGCAGGCTTACATGGCGGGTATTCAGCTGGTCATTTGGTACTTGTGCGTTATCTTATCGCATCAGGGATTTTTGTCCTTTATGCTCTATGGCCTGGCGTGAAATTTCGACTCCCGAAAAAAGAGGATTTGTTGAGAATATCGATCCTTGCATTTATTGGTATTAGTATTTACCATATCGGGGTGACATTCGGGGAACTTACCGTTTCGGCGGGAACCGCTGGAATGCTGATTGGTTCAGCACCCGTTTTCATCGCGATCATTGCTGCTATCGTTTTAAAAGAACGCCTCGGCTTATTCGGATGGATTGGTTTAGGAATAGGATTCACAGGGATTACCTTAATTACATTGGGTACTGCAGGCCCTTCGCTAAATATTTCTGAAGGAGCCTTTCTAGTGCTGATGTCTGCTGTTGCTTCTGCGGTGTTTTTTGTTTTCCAAAAGCCGTTGTTTAGCCGCTATAATCCGATTGAATTGACAGCTTATTTCACATGGATCGGTACAATACCATTTTTCATATTCTTTCCTGGCCTATTTCAAGAAATGCAACAAGCTACACTGGAAGGTCACTTGTCAGCGATTTTTGTTGGTATTTTCCCAGCAGCCATCGGTTATGTTACATGGGCAGTCGCACTCTCGTTAGGAAAGGCCAGCTCCGTATCTAGTCTGTTATACATTGAACCTGTAATTGCCATTTTCATCGCATGGGTTTGGCTGCAGGAGGTACCCAGTACTCTTTCGGTCATAGGCGGCGTGATTGCGATATTAGGGGTCCTTGTCGTTAATGGGTTCGGAAAGTACAAATCAGTGATGAAAAAAGCAGCATGAAAACGTTTTTCCAAACACGGGAAAGCGGGAGTTGGAGATGAAATGATGGATATAAAGGATGCAATGTTTTAAAGAAAAGTGGGGAGGTAAAATTGGTAAAACGAAAATTCATGGATACAGATATGAAAGAAGCAATCGAAAAG
This sequence comes from Peribacillus sp. NJ11, assembly GCF_030348405.1. Lineage (NCBI taxonomy): Bacteria > Bacillati > Bacillota > Bacilli > Caryophanales > Bacillaceae > Peribacillus > Peribacillus sp. NJ11. The sequence continues at coordinate 4,663,613 of NZ_JAUCFO010000001.1, read as the reverse complement.
CTGCTTGAAGTTGTTAATCATCAAATAGCTACTCGCAAGGTTGCAGACTGTGCTTGGTTTATCAAAGACTGTTTAAAGTCCTGGGAAAGTAGTCGGAAATGACATGGGATCCTAAAGATTCATGGGAGGCAATCACTTGGATATTGAACAAAGACTGTACGAAATGGTCATTGACTTAATAAAGGAAAGATACCCTGAAGGATGGGGCGGTGCAGCGGCAGTTTGGTTAGAAGATGGTACGGCTTTAACCAGCGTAGCTCCTGATATAATAAATGATTCAACAAATCTTTGTATGGAAACAGGAGCCATATTAGAGGCTCATAAATTGAATAAGAAAATTACGCATTCGATATGTGTAGTTCGTGATGATGAGAAGTCAGAATTTAAAGTGCTTTCTCCTTGTGGAATATGTCAAGAAAGGCTTTTTTACTGGGGTCCGTCAGTTAAAGTGGCAGTTAGTCTACCAAGACACGACCTAACTTTCAAAACATTAGCAGAAGTGCAACCGTATCATTGGACTGCAGCTTATGATGAATATAAGGAAAAATGGACTGAAAAATAAATTCAAGAAAGTGCAATGTCGGTTGAGTCTTTGATAGGGTGCGAGCTTATTTAGAAAAGAGAAAGGTGTTTCAGGTCTTAAAAGATATTGAGATTACGCTAATGAAAAAGAGATAATAACATCTAAATCTAAAGATAACTGGTTTTGGAAAAAACAAAATGATGATTAGAGCATGACGGTTTGAACGATTCAACATTATATTGGGCTCCAAAATAAAGGAATCCCCCCAGGTTGATGGGATCGTTAATTATACCTGGGGAATTGGATTTTTTCGTCTTTTAAATTAATTAAAATTAAATCTATTTTTAAAGTCCCAATCTAATTTAAATGAATTATTTTCACCTGTTAAAAATTTATAATCGACGTAGGATTTTTCTTTTTTAGACATTTCATCGACAAATGGGGAATAGGTACGGAAAAACAGTTTGTTCTTCTTTTCATCAAATTCTACTAGTCTTAGCCAGCCATTTCCCCCTCGATAATTCGTTTGGTAATTGACTAGCATTTGAATGACATCATTTCCTGCTGTGTTTTGTTTTACACGATGTGCTATCCCGTAATAATGTCCATTTACAGTCATGAACACTTGATTGTGGTTCTTTACAAGTTCATCCCAAATCAGTTTGCCATTAGATGACTCGACGGCATTGGTTTTATCATCCTTAAGCTTTGGAAAAATAATATCATGTGAGACGAGGATGGTGGGTTTATCTTTATGATGATTCAGAACCTGTTTTGACCATTCCAAGTCCTTATGCAAATTTTTCATATCCACTATTAAGACTAAGTATTCATAACTCCCTGCCTTAGCTATTGCATATGAGCTATACCCAGAGTGAGACGACCCCTTATAGTAATTTTTATTCGTAAAACGCTGCGGCCCATAATGTGTTAAGAAAGGATCTCCGTCAGCATAGTCATGATTCCCTGCAGCCATCATATATGGAACTTGATTTTTATCCAGATGGGAAATGGCTCCGAGGGAAATCTGCCATTGTTTTTCTGAATCACTATCGACAATGTCCCCAACAAATGTATTCATAACGATATTGTTCTTCTTAGTGTTATTGGAAATCCAGTTCATTTGGCTATTGAAAATCTCTGGATTTTGGCTTGAATATTTCTGGGTATCTGGAATGAAAAGGAAATTGTAATTCTTTTTATTCGTTAGAAAGGGTAAAGCCTTGTTTGATCCTTCAAATGGCTCATCGTCACGAGCATCCTGCACAAGCCATTCTTTTTCAGTCAAAGCCTTATTAGCAATTCTTATTTCCTGGATATTCCCTTTGAATAGAGCATTGAACTTATTTCCCCACTCAGTTGCTCCGATGTTCCAGCCTTTACCTTTAACTGCTGCAATACCTATTACTTTTTCTGATTTTCCGTAATCACTAACGCCATTCAAAGTTAAAGTCGTCGTGTTACCGTCATTAACAACCGCCAAATGGTACCATTCATCAGCATTTAATGATCGAGACCAATTGCTTACATTGTAATTTAAATTAGATGGATGGCTGGTCCATTGGATTTTTTGATCACTGGATACAGTTAAAGCAGAAAGGATTTTCTTCTCACCTTCCAATTTATTAAGATCGGCAGCCTGTCCTTGTCTAGAAAAAAGCCCCATGACACTCTTAAAATCACTTGGCAACTTAAAAATCGCTTCAATGGTAAAACCCTTATCGAATTTCTCCGAATTGATAGGTGAACCCTTTTTGGTTTCGAAATATCTCCCTGAAGGGGCGTTTTCGTAATTAGCGAACGCCAAGCTATCCACTTTTTCGAGATCATGATAATCTTCTTCAGACCATTGAATCATATTTTTTACTTCAGGCGAGGCAGGATCACCTATCGTCACTAACTCTAAATCATTTCCATGTTTGCTCGTATCTTCTATAATTAAATTACCTTTATCGATTGAACCGCTTTTAACATGTTGTTTTGTGAATTTCCAATTTGCCACGATACTGCTTCGATTATTTTCAGCAACGGAATCAGCCGACTTGGCAATACCAGGAACAATCATACATAAGAGTGAGAGACCTATTAATGCTTTTTTCATTCTCATAAAACATTCACCCCATTAATTTTGATTAAGCGATATACATTTCTTCTTTTTACTACCTGGATAATTTGTAGTGAACTAAGCCTAGGTAGATCCCGTATAAGCTGCAATATGGTATAGTTTGCTTATCTTTTTGATAACTTATTAACGATGAGTAAAAAAGACTTATTCCTACAAAATCCATTAGGAAATAAGTCCTAGTGGATTCAATTTGACTTTTTGAAGGTTCGCTCTAATCAAGGATTACTAGGTAATTGAAAATAGGATCAATATGAAGATTCAATATAAAATTGAACTTCTGACAGCCGGAAGGTAGACAAGCGATGTGCTACTATAAGGACAGTGATTCATCAAGATAACGAGGTGAAAGAAATGGTAAGAAGGAGATAGGTAGCCTCCTGAAATAGATGTGGTATTAATCTTAGGAGGCTATCTTAATTTATAGGAGATGTATGAATAATGAAACAAAACAAATATGATGATACAAATTTCTTTTCTGCGTATGAGCAAATGCCACGATCAGTCAAGGGACTTGAAGCTGCGGGAGAATGGCATGTATTAAAAGAACTAATGCCAAATCTGCGCAATAAGAGTGTACTTGATTTGGGCTGCGGTTTCGGATGGCATTGCCGATTTGCCCGTGAGCAACAAGCTAGTTCCGTGATTGGTGTGGATATTTCGGACAATATGCTTCAAAGAGCTCGTGAAAAAACGGATGACCGTTTCATTTCGTATATTAAGATGCCAATTGAAGACATCGATTTTTCCGGCTCTGAATTTGATGTGGTCATCAGTTCGTTGGCTTTTCATTACATTGAGTCGTATGAGGCAATCTGCAAAAAGGTCCATGATTGTCTAAAGCCTGGAGGCACTTTTGTTTTCTCGGTTGAACATCCAATCTTTACTTCTCGAAACGAGCAAGCATGGTATGTAGATGATCACGGAAATCATCTGCATTGGCCAGTTGACAACTATCAATCCGAAGGTGTGAGAGAAACAACCTTCTTAACCGAAAACGTAGTAAAGTATCACCGTACGATTTCAACATATATGAATGACTTGATTTGTGCTGGTTTCAGCATTAAAGCAGTAAAGGAACCGATGCCTTCAGATGAAATGTTAAAAAGTGTTCCTGAAATGTTAGATGAAAATCGAAGGCCCATGTTTTTAATCATTTCAGCAGTAAAGGAAACAATAAATTCTTTTAATGAAGGAATCAAATAAACGGGAAAAAGGCGTTTCTACGAAAGTAGGGACGCCTTTTTAGTTATTAACATTAATTTTTAAGCAATAATGCGTTGATTATCGGCTTTAATTAGGTAATGATTAAAATAGTTATATATGGAAAAGGGGATTTAGAGGAGGGAAATTGGATGGAGAAGGTATTTCCGCTTATTGAAACAGAACGATTGATTTTAAGGGAAGTAACGATAGAAGACGCGGTTGATATGTTTAAATATCTATCTGATACAGATGTAGTGAAGCCAATGGGGTTAGAACCATGCCAAACAATGAATGACGTATGCGATGAAATTAATTGGTATGAATCTATATTCCGGGAGGGTACGGGAATCAGATGGGGAATTACATTAAAGAACTCCGGTAAGGTTATAGGAAGTTGTGGTTTTCTGAATATGGTCACCAAACATCATCGAGCTGAAATTGGATATGAATTAACTAAAGATCAATGGGGAAAAGGCATTGCGAGTGAAGCGTTGGAAGCCGTCGTTATGTATGGTTATCGTCACTTTCACCTGGAAAGGATTGAAGCCTTGATTGAACCGGATAATCTCCCATCCCAAAAACTAGTGGAAAAGCAAGGGTTTAGAAGAGAAGGATTGCTAAGGCACTATGAATATACTTGTGGCAAATTCGATGATTTATATATGTACTCACTCATAAAAGAAGATCTTAATGACATCATTCATTGTGAAGACCGCTAAGTACGCGGTCACAGTTTATCGACAAAGTGGGTTTCGGAATGCAGTCATCCTGAAACCCTTTTTCAATTTTACCAAGGGGATTATTACCATTCTTTAAAAGGAGATTTTAGCGGCCTCAGACTTAAGACAAACTGCATGGTAATCAAATTTGCCTTCAGTTTTAAAGAACGTTCCAGTTGTTTTCAGAAATCAGCTTCCTTTCTCGCCGACTGTCTGCCAGTTACTCGGCAGGGGTGTCGCAAATTTTCAATCTAATAAGCGTTTCATAAAATAGTGAAAATCCATAAAGGATTAACTAGTCTTAAACATGGTTCGGGATGAGAACAGCCTAAAGTAAAAACCATTCCAGTTGATTGGAATGGAGGGTACGAGACTCCTGCGGGGAAAACGCGTCCAAGGGAGACCCCACAGGCGCAAAGAGCGCCGAGGAGGCTCCCGGACCGCCCGCGGAAAGCGAGTGCCTGGAATGGAAATCAACGTTCAAATTTACAAACCCTAAAAAAAGCGGTCTTTTTCTAAAACTGAAAAACCATAAAAAACGATTCAAGTACTAAATTTTAGTTTCCTCACTTGCTGGTATAATCTCTTTCAACCTTACAAATTCGGGTAGTGTATGACGAGTACCAATCTTTCATACCTTTTTCTTGTGCCTTCTTGTGAGCAGCATTTTCCTTCCAAATCCTTATGGCATCCAAGGACTTCCAATAGGATACGGTAATTCCTAACCCGTTTTGATCTCTTACGCTTTCGACTCCTAAATAGCCATCTTGTTGAGCGGCAAGTTCATCCATGAAATCAGCGGTTGAATTGTAACTTGTGTCATCCTTATCGCTTCTTTCAGAAGTGAAAATACAAGCGTAATAGGGCGGTTCAGGTGTATTTGCAAAAAACATGAAATAATGCCTCCTTCTAACTTAATATTCAAAATAATAACACATCCGGAAGAACATGGGGAGGGTCTGTCTCCTGATAAAGCTGATTGCAATATGAAAAGCCATTCCCGGAAAGTAACCATTTTCAGACAGCCAATGAAGGTGATGGTGGGCGTTGATCTCCAGCCAAGAAACTACCATAAGACAGAAAGTTCACTAATCCGCAGTTCATAGGAAGAAGGGATTTTTTTCTGATTCACGAATATATTAATTTGAAGGTTTTACAAAAAAAGGAGATGGTTTTCTTGTGCGGGATTCGTCAGTAAACATATAGAAAGGGGTGCATTTTTACCGAAACATCGCGAAATTCTTTTGGGAAATGCATTAAAAGATTTATCGGCAGATCCAGATGTTTTGGCTATTTACCTAGCCGGTTCATTAGCAAAAGGAAACTATGATAATTACTCTGATATCGATTTGCATACCATTGTTATACCAGAACGGAAAGCAGGTTTTTTAAAGGAAAAAAGGAATAGAGCCAATAACTGGGGATATGTTTCATTTCACGAAGACTACAATCCTTCATCACCGTACGTCGTCTCTCATTATGAGTCCTTTGTGAAAGTGGATAGCTGGTATCACTCACCTGAGGAAATGGTACCTTCCATTTGGTTAAAAGAGGTTGAAGTCCTTTATGATCCCCTAAATATTATGAGCCATGTTATTAAGGAATCCGCTAAGCAAGTGTATAAACCCTCACCGGAAGAAGTTGACCATTGGAGAGGAAAGCTGCTTGCATTTGTCCACGAAACCTACCGAGCTATTATGAGGGAAGAAATATTTCATGCACTATCCAATCTTGATAGGATACGATGGTTGATTGTGTCTGGTTGGTATATGGAAATGGAAGAACACGTAGATGGACCCTATGGAGTATGGACGAAAATCGAAGGTGAAAGAAGTAAATTAGATGAAAAGCAATTATCCCTTTTGGAGGTTGGGATTGTGGCCGTAATACAAATGAAATCATGAAAACGTTAAGAGGTATGATCCCAGAGTTCCTTAGACTTAATAAATACCTTTGCACACAAGTGGGTGTAGAAGCAAATGAAGACCATATCAAACGAATAATGGATATGGCTATCTGATACTTTTGCTAAAGGTTAAGGGACATCGTACATTTGGAGTTCAGGAAATAACATTAGTGTAATCACTTTTGGAGGGATGAATAGGTGGCAGAATTGGTATATCATGTAGCCGTTTCACAGGACAATTTCATTGCCGATCAAGCAATGTTGGAAGGGGATATCAATCATTCTTTTTTCTTATTTGAAGGAGATCATGTCCCAGACTTTTTATCTGATATCCAGCATTATGAAGCGGTGTTGATGGGAAGTAAAACATATGAATTTGGATTTCAATTCGGAGCTAAACCGGGTGAACCAGGCTATAAGGGTTTGAAACATTATATATTCTCGAGCTCCCTTCAGTTTGAATCGAATGAGGAGGTAGAACTTATCAAAGGAAACGCTGTGGCGTTTATTGAAAACCTCAAGCAGCAAGCTGACGGAAAGCTATGGCTTTGCGGGGGCGGTGAACTGGCTGGAACGTTATTAAAACATAAACTCATTGATCAATTGGTGTTGAAAGTGAATCCAGTCATTATCGGTGAAGGCATCCCTCTTTTCGGCAGCGTTAAGCCGAGTCTAAAATTAGATTTAGTTGAAATGAAACAATATCCAAACGGAGTGATCAAACCCACATATAATATTATTTATACTTAGGAATATGGCGGAGGGCTACTAAAACTTCATTCGTAAATAGCTTTCCTTCAATAGTTATGGCTGCGCTGGCGCAGCCTTTTTCTGCTGTAAATTCACTGGTCATTGGAAGTTGAACTTTTCTTAAGTGAAAAGTGAAAATATACAATGAAAATTAATTAGAAATTTATTTTTAACATATATCCTTTCAATATATCTTGGAAGGAGTGTTCTATATGGAAAAAATGTTGAAAGTATCAAAGAATTTATTTTTTACCTTCATTGCTATTATCTTATTTGTAGCTATAGCTGTTTTTATTTACCATAATTATCAGAAGGGCAAGGAATCATCATTAATTAGTGAAGGAATATCCGTTGATTTTAATAACAAAAAAATTAATGTATATACTGAAGGCAGCGGTAAGGATACATTCGTTTTTATGTCCGGTTCCGGAATTGCTGCCCCTGTTTATGAATTGAAAGGATTATATAGTAAGTTTACAAAAGAAAATAAGATTGCAGTAATTGAAAGAGCTGGATATGGAAACAGTGATGTTTTTCATGATGATAGGGATATAGATACAATATTGGAGCAAAGTAGGAAATCGTTAATGGGAAGTGGAAATAAACCTCCTTATATTTTGGTTCCACACTCAGTATCAGGTATCGAAGCGATTTACTGGGCACAAAAATACCCAAGTGAAGTAAAGGGAATTATTGCTTTGGATATTGGTTTACCGCACCAATATGTAACTCATAAAATGGGCCTGGTTGATTCATTGACTGTAAGAGGTGTGAATATTTTAACGAAAATGGGTTTGCACCGTCTTGTTCCTTCTGCTACTTATAATCCCGAAGTGATTAGGCAATCATTCTTAACGGACTATGAAAAAGAAATGTATAAAGCACTATCTTACAAACAGTTTTTTAATGATGATATGGAGCAAGAGATTTTACAGAGTTACAATAATGGGAAAAAATCAGTTAACTTGCCGGTTCCAAAAGAAACACCCATTTTATTTTTAGATGCGATTGCCGATGAAAATAAAAATTCAACATATACAAAACAAAAAAATCAAGATTATGAGGAGTTTGCAGAGAAACTATTAAAAGGCGATGTAATAAAGCTGAAAGGGACGCACAGTATTTATTTATACGAGCCTGATGAGATTTATGATCTTGCCATGGAATTTATTAAATGAATTGAAAAAAGAAAGGCCCTGTGATGAAAAGATATAATATTTTAATTGTTGAAGATGATTTGATGATTGGTGATTTATTGAAAAAAATTTTGCAACGCGAAGAGTACAATGTATGTTGGATAAAAGAAGGAAAAGATATTATGGATTTAATCCATGAGATGGATTTAGTCATTATGGATGTTATGCTACCAGGAGATGATGGCTATCAAATTACCAAGAAAGTAAAAAGTCTAGGATTAAACATTCCAGTTATTTTTCTATCCGCCCGAAATGATATGGATAGCAAACTCCAAGGTTTGACAATTGGTGAGGATTATATGACTAAGCCTTTTGATCCTAGGGAGCTATTACTAAGAATGCAGAAATTGCTGGATAATCAATATGGTACTTTCACGCAAATTAAACATTTATATATTGATGCCGAGCATAAAAAGGTATTCAATAATGACTTGCAAAATGAAGTGGTTTTTACTGCGATAGAGCGTAAAATATTTTTCTATTTATATGAAAATAGGGATCGTATTTTAACGAAAGAACATTTCTTTGAATATTTATGGCAGCTCGAAGATAGAAATCAAAATATCATTAATGTACATATAAAAAAAGTTAGAACAAAAATCAATGATAATACCGGTGAGATCATCCAAAATATATATGGAGAAGGGTATAGATTGAATACCTATATAAAGAAATGAAATTAAAGAAAAAATACCAGATATTGTTACTTATCGCCGTTATTAGCGTGCCATTCATATTACTGTTAATCAGTATCCTTATGTCAGTAATTTATGATATGGCCTTTAAAACCAAAAATAATGACATTCCTTTTCATGAATCTTTTGCATATCCTACAATGCTGGGAGTATTTATTTTATCATTATTATTGTTAGCCTTCTTATTTTCCAAATCTATTAACTCGGTATTAAATAAAATAAATATATTGAATGAAACCATCAGGAATTTAGCTAGTGATGAGGAGATTCCGAATAAATTAGAGGTTAAAGGCAATGATGAAATCGGGAAATTAACTAAATCGGTGAACTTGCTAATTGAAAGAACGACCTATCGGGAATTGGAACTAAAACAACAAAAGGAAATGAAAAAAGAACTCTTAAATAAATTAAGGCATGACATCAATACACCTTTAACAGCAGTAAGATTACAATTATTTTATTTAGAAGGTCAATATAAAGATCAAGCTCCACTATTACAATCACTATATCAACAAATAAATTATATTTCCGAATTAACAAATGAATATAATATTCAATCCACAGATGCGCTAGATAATTCTTATATCTTGAATGATGAAGTGAATATGCACGATTTATTAGAAACGATGGTTAAGAAATGGGATTATTTGTATAACATGCATGGCATTGAATTAATATATCATCCATTAAATGGAGAGTTGGAATGGATAAGTAATGACTTATGGCTCCAAAGGTTATTTGATAACGTTTTCCAAAATGTGTTGAATCACTCGAGGGCTGATAGACTTGTGATAACCATTGAAAATAATGTGGTAAGTATCAAGGATAATGGGATTGGTTTTGATATTGATAGTAAAAGTAAGGGGCTTGGCTTAAAAATAATTGAGGATATAGCTAAGACACTACATATAAAATATAATTTACAATCAAATGAAAGCGGAACTTTATTTTGTTTTACAGTCGAAAAAACGATATAAATCTCACTAAAATTCGTTATTTTGTGGTGAGGGCATCGTCAAGGGTACTTCAATATTATTCTTTTCAGATAGTTTGCCGTGTGCAACATAGTTATCTATCACTTACTTATATAAAACGATACAAAAAGGTTGCTATAGACCCACCCATTTTTAAGTTGATATTATATTCATGTACTTAATTGTGGGGGGAAGTTGAATGGAAGAACAGAAGTATAATGACCTCAAATTAGGCGAACGTGGTGCAATCATTAGTATAATTGCTTATATTTGTCTATCTATCATGAAACTGGCTATAGGATACATAAGCGACTCAGCCGCTTTAAAAGCGGATGGTTTGAACAATACCACTGATATTATCGCATCGATTGCTGTATTGATCGGTTTAAGGCTAGCTCAAAGACCCCCGGATAAAGATCATGGTTATGGTCATTGGAAAAGTGAAACGATTGCTTCAATGGTAGCTTCATTTATCATGTTTGCCGTTGGTGTACAAGTTTTAATAGATGCAGTTGCTTCCATGCTTAAAGGTGGAAAGGAATCACCTGACATTATTGCAGGATATGTAGGCGTTTTATCTGCAATAGCCATGTATTTTGTATACCGATATAATAAAAAGCTTGCTCTCAAAATTAATAGTAAAGCCGTTATGGCAGCTTCAAAAGATAATATTTCCGATGCTTGGGTAAGTATCGGAACAGCTATAGGGATTTTCGGCTCCCAATTAGACATGCCTTGGCTGGATTCCCTGACTGCAATCATTGTTGGACTATTAATATGCAAAACAGCTTGGGATATATTCAGTCAAGCCTCTCATGAACTTTCTGACGGATTCGATGAAAATAAAATTCACCTTTATAAGGATGTAATTACAAATGTGGATGGGGTCAAGGGGATAAAAGAAATTAAAGGGAGAAATTACGGGAATAATGAAGTGATTGATGTTGTCATCCTTGTCAATTCTACGTTAGATATTAAAGAAGCTCATGATATAGCGACCCATGTAGAAAAAGTGATGATGAAAGATCATGGAGTTTACGATGTTCATGTCCATGTAGAGCCCAATTAACATGAACTTTAAGGAAAACGGGCATCAATCATGCTTTACAAACATATGATACTATGCAATCATTAATTCATTACATTGGAAGGAAAAGGTACCTCATACAATGAAGCAGTAATCTTATCTAATAAACAGTAAATCTAAATCTATTTCACTGGGTGTAAACGGTTAGGATGTTCAATGGAAGTACGCTTGTTAGCTCTCCTGATATTGGTGAGTAAAGTGAGCATCACTTTTTCATTTGAACAAGATTCTTTTTAGATACCCTTGTGAGATTTTAATGATTATGTTTAGAGATGGGATTCGTCTGTTCGTTTATAGGTACTAATTCATATACAAATACTTTTTCCGTTATCGAAATCGGAGAGGTATATTTGGTTTATGTATATTAATTTAGTAACAGGCGATCTCTCTCTAGAAAAATAGAGGGGGATTTTTCATGTTATTTTTAAAAGCTAATGATTTAAAGAAAAGCTACGGGAATCGTGAAGTCATTTCCGTTGATTCACTTCATCTATACAGTCATGACCGTATTGGCTTGGTTGGTAAAAATGGAGAGGGTAAAACGACTCTGCTTTCTATTTTGGCAGGCGTTAAGGAACCTGATTCCGGTTATATAGAGAGCTATGGGACAGTCAGTTATATCCCACAGATAGAAGAAACTGAACAAGAAATAAGCGGGGAGTTAACGAGCATATGGAAACTGCCCAATGAGAATCAAGAAATGGTAAGTGGCGGCGAACGTACTCGAAGAAAAATTGCCGCAGCGCTGACTTCCAATGCGAATGTATTGATCGCGGATGAACCTACCAGCCATTTAGATGTATTCGGAATTGAACAATTGGAAAAGGATTTAAAGTCATTTAATGGCGCTATATTGCTTACTTCACATGATCAATCATTTTTAAATAATCTGTGTACGACAATATGGGAAGTTGAGAAAGGCAAAGTTACTGTATTTGAAGGGAATTACGAAGCGTATACCTCACAAAAGCAAGCAAAAACAGAAAAGGAAAATAAGGAATATGAAGAGTATACTCGCGAAAAGAATAGGTTGAAACAGGCTGCACAAAACCTCCAAGCCAAATCTGATTCAATCAGGAAAGCCCCTAAACGAATGGGCAATTCAGAAGCAAGGCTCCATAAACGCAGCTCTGGAAAACAGAAGGCGAAATTGAACCGTTCTGCTGAAGCGATTGAAACTCGAATCGATAAGTTAGCAAAAAAAGAAAAACCTAAGGAAGATACCCCCATCATTTTTGATATTTCAGAATTTCCATCTCTGCACAGCAAAAGGGTCATTCGATTTAATGGCTGTTCCCTGAGCGTCGGATCTAGAATGCTGAAACAACATATTTATGGAGATGTACCCCTAGCATGCAGACTCGCCATCAATGGTCAAAATGGTTCAGGAAAAACCACATTGCTGAAAAAGATAGTGGAACGACATGCAGGTTTATATGTTGCGAAGCCAGCAAAGGTAGGTTTTTTTGCACAACAACAAGAAAATTTGAATGAAAGTAAAACGGTACTTGAAAATGTTTTGGAGGAGAGTCCCTACAATCAAGCCTTTATTCGCACAGTATTATCACGATTAGCTTTTAAAGGAAATGACGTTCACAAACAAGTAACAGTCTTAAGCGGTGGGGAAAGAGTCAGGGCTTCTTTAGCAAAAGTTTTTTTGGGAAACTATAATGTACTGGTTTTGGATGAACCAACAAACTACTTGGATATTCATACTAAAGAGGCTTTAACCGAAGTGTTAAAAGCATATCCAGGAACCATCATTTTTGTGACTCATGATCGTTCATTGATTCAATCACTTGCAACACATGCACTTTCATTTGAAGATGAAACTCCGAGAGTAAGGGCTGTAAATCATGAATCAACAAATTTGAATACGGGCAAGGAAGGTCATCAAGATAAACAGGCTGAATTCCTTATGATTGAAGTGCAAATCATCGAGACACTAGGAAAACTGTCCAGCGTTATGAATGAAGAGGAAAAAGAGGAATTGGATAGGGAATTCCTACAACTCTTGAAAAAGAAAAAGGAGCTTGAAGGTTAAATGCAATCCATTAAAAGGCCCATCTCATTCGAGAAGGGCCTTTTAATGGATAAAAAGCTATAGTAAGTAAAGAATTTGGTTCCTCAAAACATGAAGGTGAAAAACGGTTAGGGAATGTTAAAATTAACCAGATACTTTAAGGACTTAGCAATAACTAATGATGATACGTACGGGGGAGAAGGGAAGAGTGCGATTAGAATCGGTTCTCCGTATCCTGCCACGGACAGAATCATGATCAAAACAACTGAAGAGAAATATATATTGTTCACTTCGAATGCCGTTTCACTTAAGAACAGATTAACATCATTTATTAATGAAAGTACGACGGTCTCGTTCTGTTACTATTAAGTAAACGATAGATTTATAGTTTACACTAAAGCTTAAAAGCTGTTAAATAAGGAAGATATAATTAGTAGACAGATTTAAAAGTGTATTCGATTTATTAAAAGGGTGGGGGCATCTATTGGCAAATAGTCTGCACCATTATGGCATTCGGGTAGAGGTTGCAAAAGATAATAATGATTTAAGGTACATGATTACAGAAAAAGGGATACCAATTCAAGATGCTTGTCTTAGGAATCCCGATCACTAGGCAAGGTGTGTGAAGCAGATGGAAATTAACGATACTGATAAAAAAACCTTAGAGATATTAATGCAAAATGGTCGACTTCGTATTCGGATAGATATAGGAAAAGAACTAAATCTATCACGCAATGTTGTACGTGATCGTGTGCAGCAACTAATGGAAAAGGGTGTTATTGAAAAAATCAGCGCTGTTGTCAACGCTGAAGCTGTAGGTAAAAAAGTATCGGCCTTTTTTGAAGTGGATTGCGAACCTGCAGACTTAGTGAAAGTTGCAGAAAAACTAGCTAAAAATCCAAATGTTGCAAGTTGTTACAGGACCTAGTACTTTACATATGCACGTTTTAGTTGAGGACTTTTCTTCCTTGGAATTCTTTATCAATATTGAACTATACGGAATAGAAGGTATTTCTCGAGTGGAAAGTCATATTTTACTACGTCGTTTCAAAAGCAGATCAGGATTAAAACTATAATAAACTCTTCTTATAATCGGGGAGTTTATTTTTTTTAAGTGATTTTATTGAAAATTAAAAACTTTTGTAAAAAAATGTTTTGTTTTTCCGGAAAATAGTATATAGTTATTTTGAAATCGTGCAATTGTTAATAAAAAATTGCATTTTAATTAACAAACGTTAGAAAAAACATTTTTTTCGTTCGTTTTGTTATTTTTTACTTGGAAATGAGTGATATTACGTTTAAAGGGAGGGGTATTATAATGGCTTTACAGTTAGATCCACATTATTCACCTTACACATCACAACGAAATGTAGTATATGCCAAGAATGGAATGGTCGCTACGTCTCAGCCTTTAGCTGCACAAGCAGGGTTAGATATTTTGAAAAAAGGCGGTAATGCTATTGATGCAGCCATTGCAACAGCTGCTTGTTTGACAGTAGTAGAGCCTACCTCAAACGGAATTGGGGGGGACGCTTTTGCGCTTGTTTGGACTAAAGGACAATTACACGGACTAAATGCAAGCGGTCCAGCACCTATGAATATCTCTATAGAGAAGGTAAAAGAAAATGGACACGAAAGTATGCCAAAGTACGGCTGGCTGCCGGTAACTGTACCAGGTGCTCCGGCAGCTTGGGTAGAATTATCAAAACGTTTTGGCAGACTACCGCTTTTAGAAGTTATGAAGCCAGCAATTGAATATGCTGCAAACGGCTTTCCTATTTCACCTACGCTAGGTCGCTTTTGGAAAAAGGCATTTGAACAATATAAACAGGAATGTACAGGAGCAGAGTTCGAAGCTTGGTTTGAGACCTTTGCTCCTAAGGAACGAGCACCTGAAGTCGGAGAAATATGGTCGTCTCTTGACCACGCTGACACACTAGAAGAAATCGCAAGAACAAACGGAGAAAGCTTTTACAAAGGGGCACTTGCAGAAAAAATTGCAGCAGCTTCTGCGACTTACGGGGGCTATTTAACAAAAGATGATTTAGGAAACTTTAAACCAGAGTGGGTTGATCCCATTAAGGTAAACTATCGCGGCTATGATGTTTGGGAAATCCCACCAAATGGACAAGGTATCGTAGCTCTTATGGCACTAAACATACTAAAAGGATTTGATTTTACAGCAAAAGAAGAAACAAATACATACCACAAACAAATCGAAGCAATGAAACTTGCTTATACTTGCGGCAAGCAATACATTACAGACCCTAAGCATATGGGTGTAACTGCAGAAGAGCTATTAAGTACTTCGTATGGCCAGCAGCGTCAAGCACAGATTGGAAGTGAAGCATGCATGCCGGCTCCAGGTGTACCGCCACGTGGAGGAACAGTGTACCTTGCAACAGCAGACGGAGAGGGCAACATGGTATCTTTTATCCAAAGTAATTACATGGGCTTCGGTTCTGCGGTTGTAGTACCCGGAACAGGAATTGCCTTACAAAACCGAGGACATGATTTCAGCCTTGATCCTACTCATTATAACTGCCTTAAGGGCGGTAAGAAAACATACCATACGATTATTCCAGGATTTTTAACGAAGGATAATCAACCTGTTGGACCATTCGGTGTAATGGGAGGATATATGCAGCCGCAAGGGCATGTTCAAGTCATTATGAATACAATAGATTTTCACTTACATCCTCAAGCTGCTTTAGATGCACCAAGATGGCAGTGGAAGAATGAAAAAACAGTTGAAGTAGAAAAAACATTCCCATCCCACATTGCAGAAGAATTAGTACGAAAAGGACATGATATTAAAGTGGCGGTAGACTCAGGTTCGTTTGGACGGGGTCAAATTATATGGCGAAATCCTGAAACAGGTGTACTGATTGGTGGCACAGAATCAAGGACAGATGGGGCAATTGCCAGTTGGTAATCCACAGTAAAGGATTAATTTCATTAAACAACTAGACATTTTTATCGCGTTTTTCGCAGCAGCATGCTTGGATATAGTGGGGGACCTACAACGATTCCTCTCGTTCAAAAAGAGGTAGTAGAGCGATTAAATAGATGACAATGAGGAATTTGGCGAAGTGTTAGGGATTGGATATACGTTACCTGGTCCAATCGCAACAAAGATGGAAATCTACATCGGATTTCAAGAAGGTGGATACCTTGGCTCATTCCTGGCAGCAGTATTTGCAACAGTTGCTCCGTCTCTAATACTCATGCTAACTCTAATGGTTCTTCTGTATAAATTTGGAACTTATCCGCAAGTTAAACGCATGACGCTTATGTTAAACCGACAATTGCGGTGCTTCTTGGAATGATGGCATTTCAATCATTCTATTAATCTTACTTTCAAATAGGAATAGGCAGTTATTTATTAAAGAAAAAAAGTGAAAGTACACCCTGGATTAGTAGTATTTGCTTCACTCATATATGGTGCTATCAATTTGTAGTGTAATCTCTAGAGTCTCTATTTATAGGCTCTACAGATTACACAATAGGGTATGTTCTTAAACCCTACTACTAAAATCACAGATGAGTATTACACTTTATATTCATAATTATCAAAACTTAAAGCGCTTTCATTTTTAAATTATGATAAAAAATCCAGCCGTATTGATCTTAATTAAAATTAATAAAGTCTATTGTGCTTCCTTATCTAAGTTGTCTCATGTATTGAACCAATATCATTTTATTATCAAAAAAGGATGTGTTTACTGTTATGAAATTAAAATGGGTTGTTATAGCTTTTTTGTCTGTTCTTTACTTGATTAACTTTACAGATAAGGCGATTATCGGGTACGCAGCTATTCCTATTATGGAAGATTTGGATCTAAATTATGGTCAATGGGGTATAGTTGGAAGCAGCTTCTTTTGGTTCTTTTCAATAATGTCTATAGTTGGAGCTGCATTGTCAGATCGAATTGGAACGGGTAAAATGCTCGTTTTCATGGCTATTGGTTTGTCAATAGTACAGTTTGGAGCATTGACAATTTACGGGTTGCCAATGCTAGTTATGTGTCGTGTCCTTCTAGGTGCAATTGAAGGACCGTTTCATGCAACTGCTATTAGCCATATAAGCAAACATTTCGTTCCTGAACAGCGAGGCCTTGCGATTTCCATTATGAATACAGGAAGCATGCTCGCTAAATTTATGGTCCCTATTCTTATTTACATGATTGGAATTTATGGTTGGCGAATGGTAATGGTTTTTTTAGGAGTATTAAGCCTGGTTTGGGCAGTTCTGTGGCTATTAACTTTTAAAGGGAAAAATGAGGGAAATATAGTGAAAAGTGAATCTACCATAGTTTCCGAAAAAGTAAAATGGTCAGAGATATATCCACTTTTTCTATCTTCAACTTTTATCTTTACTTGCCTTGCTCTATTCATGGCTTACTGGATTCTCACATGGTCGTTTATATGGATGCCGACCTATCTTGTTAAAATTGTGCATTTAACACAAACACAGATGGGCTATGCAGTTATGTTCATAGGTCTTGGTTCTGCTATTGGTGGTATACTTATCTCATTTATCTCAGATCGGTTACTTAAAAAGACAAAAAATCTTCGAAAATCCCGTGTGCTTGTTGCTGGACCATCTCTAATATTAGCAGCTGTATGCTTTTACTCTACAACATTAATCCAAAATGAATTTGGAGCAATTATTGCCTTATTTTTGGGAATGGCGTTTGTAAATGGTATGTTCCCACTTGCACCCCAGATTGTGAATCACTTACTTCCTGAACGAAGAGGATTAATGTCGGGTGTTTTGCTAGGGCTTGCAAACTTGTCAGGAATTATTGGCCCAGCTGTAACAGGTTTTGTTGTCCAATCTGCAGGCGATAACATTAAGACCGGATTTAATTACTCTGTTATAATGACTGCCACTTTATTATTAATTGCCAGTCTTATTTTCAGCATTTTTACTAAACCTGATAAACCCGTTAAAAAAATATCATCATCTTCTAAAGTTGTAAATTTATAGAAATTCAAAAAAGGAAAGCTAACAACCGACCTTTCCAAAAACCGTCTGGTAACGGCGGTTCAATTAAGTTAAATCCAGAATAGAATATCTTTCATAGACGCTTTAGTGCCCTTGACGATTCCAATAGGAATTATCGAGGGTTTTTGTGTAGCGTTCTGGTGCAAAACCTTCACAACAAGTGCAAATTAATCTTTAAATCTGAACATACTGATACTAATCTAAAAGAGATGTGGATCAAATATGGCAATGAAAATTTGTTTAAGTGAAAGCATTATCAGCCTGAAAATATATTCATCTGACTGTTAGATGGTACTACAGTAATGGGATTCCGATTTGGGTGGAACTGACAGAGACAAAAATGTTGGGGTATCCCCTCAAGAGGTAAGGCCCAGTATAACTCTTGCGTAAAGTCTATCGTTTAGTTTGCAAATCGTAGACAAACACTTGACAACAGAAAGGACGAATAAATAGAGGAATTTGGGTCCTTAAAGCACCTGTTTTTTTGTAGTAAATCCACGGGGAAAAGAGACAATTTTATACGTATAGTAAGATCAATGATGTGCAGAGTACTAGTAGTGAAGGTTTGAATTAGGACATCAAATAGGAATGCCAATTTTGATAAGCATTCCTATTCCTATTCATTTAGATTTTGCTACTGTTGCTCTCGTTTTCCGGTTTCTTTATGATGGAATATGCAAGGTATCCTATTAAGCCCATGAACAATCCGGTGCCACCTACAATATAAATCATTGTAAACACTTTTCCGAAGTTTGTCTGCGGTTCAAAACTCGGGTGCCCAACCGTGCTAAGAGTGACAACACAGAAGTAAAGGGATTCAATTACAGTTAAACCTTCCTGCTTAACATAGAAGATGGTGCCGGAAAATAACATAACCATGACCAATACGAAAAGAACTTGGAAGTTCTTCAATTTAAAAGCGGACCAAAGCGCTTTTAAGAACGTTTCAAGGTGAGGATAAATGAAATCATTGGTAATCGCTTTTCTTTTCGGTTTCAATACAAGTAGTAAATGTTATTCGTCTTGATTAGTTAATCATTCTACTATACAGGAAGCCAGTTCAGATTTACAAAAAAAACGTTTTCATTTTGGTCTGGTTTGAACAAGGACTTTGATTGAGTCTCAATTTTATTATTGTCTAATTGGGAATGAATGATAGGGGATAAAGTAAGAAGGGAGCCGATCATGAAACCACGTATTACTGTCATTACATTAGGTGTGGATGACTTGGAAAAATCACTGGAATTCTATCGGGATGGCCTGGGGTTTCAAACAGAAGGGATAGTGGGCAAAGAATTTGAGCATGGCGCCGTTGCCTTTTTCAATCTACAAGCTGGCCTTAAGCTTGCCATATGGGGTCGAGAGGATATAGCACATGAGGCCAAGGTCACTTTGTCCCTGGCAAGTCCTACTGAATTTACCATTGGTCACAATGTAGGTAGCAAGGAAGAAGTGGATATCGTATTGGAACAAGCAAGAAAAGCTGGCGCGATTATAACCGATCCGGCACATGACACTTTCTGGGGAGGATACTCTGCACACTTTCAAGACCCGGATGGACACCTATGGGAAGTAGTTTGGAATCCGCAGTGGGACATCAACGAATAATGTATTCAGTGTTGGAAGCACCATCTCCAAATCTAGGGGATTAATGCAGAAAGCAAACAGGTTAATAAAATGAAACAAGCACTTTACCTAGAGGTTAAGTGCTTGTTTTTTATTAATGAATTCCCTGCTTTTTGCAATCATTTCTTTATTCTTTTCAATCGCTTCGTTATTACTGTATTTCATCTGCGCATTAACGGTATCGTTATCTTCCATGTATTCAAGCAGCAAGTCTACAGCTTTGTCCATCAGTCTTTCGATGGGGATATTTCTTTCTTCAACCAGATTAGTAAGTCTATTATTCAAATACGGATTGAGTGTAATGTTTATTGGTTTTCTCGTTTCGGAATTAATAGGTCGTTCCACCTTTAGTCTTTTTATCAATTATATACCTACAATTGAAGGTAAACAAATATTAATGCAGGGATATGTATGTAGGAATGGGCTTGTACAGAATCGAAAGAATCAGAGAGCATAAAGGAACCCCCCAATCATGGGATGTATATTTAAAAAAGAGTGGGTGACGCTTTTTATTCTAAACATTCTGATGAAAATATAGATTTGCCTATTTTGTCATAGTCATTAATTGCTGAATCACTTTTTCACGTAAGTCTTCATCCAACGGGGCTATATTGAAAAGTTCTGAGTAATAAAGACCATCAATTGCCAATCGAATAATGGTTGCTGTTATCGGATCAATATTATCCTGTTCCACTTTCTTTTGAACATATTGATACCTTTGTGAAATGCTCTCAGATAAATCGGGATTTAACATGGAGGCAGCAATTATTCCAATATTCAATTCGGCGTTATGTTCCAAATCCCATTTGGAAACTTCGATTAATGCACGACACCATTTACCTTTTTCAATAGGGTCTACGTTCTCTGCATGCTCATTAAACCGTATATTGAATTTTTCGAAAATACATTCCGCTAAACCGATCATCAAAGCTTCCTTACTTGGGAAGTGATATAATAATCCACCTTTGCTGACTCCTGCTTGTTTTGCCACAGAGTCTAAAGTTAATGAATTAAAATCATTTTGGAGAATGAATTCTGTTGCAGATTTTAAGATATGTTGACGCTTGATACTGGCTTTTGATTCCATATGGTTCGCTCCTTATAAAACAACTGACCAGACGGTCTTTTATTTATTATACCTTTAGATGTTTTTTCATCAAATTGGTTCCAAAAATAATAGCGTGTAAAAAGCTGGGGAAATCATTGAATAACGTACACTCACGCATTTTAAGAACATTTTAGAGAAGTAGGGCTGTAATGTGCAATAGTAATAGTCTTAAGAGTATAAAAAGTTCCATTGTTAAAAGGAATCCATGAAAGGGTGAAGCTAAGCCAAATAAATGTGGCATTAAAGGGTCACTCAAGATTATGATTCTTCGGAATTTTAAATTATACTAAGGTTCATGGCAGTAGCGAAAAATACTGGCATAAAAATAAAAACAAGAACACAGGTAAGCCATAACAAACAACTAATTAACTAGCTGATCATGATATAAAAGGGGAGAAAAAACATGCAAAGAGTCAATCTAACTGAAGATCTTAGTCTTTCGCGCATTGTTCACGGTATGTGGAGATTGGCAGATTGGAAACTTTCCAACGAGGAAATCCTATCTCTTATTGAACATGGAATGGATCGGGGGGTCACTACATACGATCACGCTGATATATATGGTAGCTATACATGTGAGGGGATTTTTGGGAACGCACTTTCATTAAAGCCATCTTTACGCGATAAAATGGAGATTGTCACAAAATGTGGCATAGTCATCCGATCAGAAAACCGTCCTTCTCATAAAAGTCACCATTACAATACCGATAAAACTCACATAATAAAGTCTGTTGAACAATCTCTTATAAATCTTAAAACTGATTATATTGATTTATTACTTATCCATCGTCCGGATCCCCTAATGGACCCGGCGGAAACGGCTGAAGCATTTAATCAATTAAAAGAATCAGGAAAGGTCCGTAACTTTGGAGTATCGAACTTCAAAAAAACGCAATGGGATATGCTTCAATCTTACCTTGATTTTCCTCTTGTGACGAATCAACTGGAACTTTCTGCATACAATCTTGAAAACTTCGAAGACGGAACCATTAACTTATGTCAGGAAATGAGAGTGGCTCCGATGGCATGGTCACCGCTTGCAGGAGGAAGCATCTTTGAGGAATCGAATGAAAAGGCTGTCCGCTTAAGAAAAACGTTAGAAATCGTAAAAGAGGAAATCGGTGCTAAAGGAATAGATGAAGTTATGTATGCATGGCTGTTGAGACATCCTGCAAAAATCGTTCCTATCGTTGGGTCCGGTAAGAAAGAACGTCTGGACAGCGCCATTGATTCACTAAACCTTAGCATGAAAAAAGAACAGTGGTTTAACATTTTAACTAGCTCGATGGGACATGATATCCCGTAATGGTCTATATATTTGCACAAGAATCCTTTGCCTAGATCAATGGGGACTTCCGTAAGGAGGTCCCCATTCTTAAACTGCAACAAACAACTGGGAATCATCTCTCCATTTATATTGGGAATCGTTTATACCAATCTTCTAATGACATCTCCCCAAAACTTTCTTCAAAGTCCAACCTTAATGGAGCAATCAATTCAAGGACATTTCCGTCTGGGTCATCAAAATAAACGGCAGCATGAGCTTGAGGGTTATTATCGAGAACTAAAGGCTGCTGTCCTTCCGTAAAATTAAAGAATGGGCGAATGTCAATTCCTCTATCTTTCAGCCAATCCTTCGCAGATGGCATGTCACCTAAATCAATTTGTAAAGCCACATGACGGATGGAAGGATGATAGGGGATTTCCACTTGGTCCGTTTTCCAAAGACCAAGCCAACTTTTCCCTTTCTCAAGCCAGAAGAAAACGACCCTCTCGCTTCGATAGGCAAGCTCTAATTCAAGTTTGTGGTAAAAATCAATCGACCTTTGCAAATCTGATACTGGTAAATGTGCTTCATAGAGACCTTTGATCATCTTGAACTCCCTTCAGAACAAATGTTTTGTTGGTGAATTAGAAATGAATACTTTATATGTGGAAGCTAAAAGCCGGTAATCCGAAAAAGCATCCCGATAATTCCGCAGAAATGTAATACACCATGCTAAGTGAAATAAGCATGCCAATGGAAAAGCTACTCCATGTACTTTTCTGACTAAAGTAAACTAAAAGGATAGCAGAAATGGTTCCAATTATCATGATCAAACGGAAAAGAAGGATAGGGTTGTAAGGAGGAAATGACAAAGTCATTAATACTTCCTTATTTCTCCCGATTCTCCATTCCTTATTCATAATATACTAAAAAATACAAATATGGGCGATGTTAGTTTATCGTAATTGACATTACCATTTTCATAAGTTCTTGGGGAACGTGATGGACTACCACTTGCAAGCATGATTTTGGTGAATGTTTTTTAGCTACTAATAAGATTCTAGCGTTATAATAAAAATAATATTTCATTTTAGAGGTGAAACAACATGAAAATCGGTGTTATAGGCTCAAAGTATTTTTTGGAATCCTTATCTGTCCACTTTCCCATGTTTCCTGAGGTTCAATTCATTTCCTTTCAATATGATATGCCGGAAGAAACAAGTCTATTAATTGAAAATGCGGGCAAACAAACCGATCTAGTACTGTTTTCAGGTTCCATCCCTTTTTATTATGGATACGAACAAGTTAAACGGAATTTAATAGAAGCTATCTATGTCCCTTTTGATGAATTGACAGTTGCGCTTTCGTTGTTATCGATTTCTCATAGGGAACAGGTTACTATAAACGAAATCTCAATCGATTTACCGGACAAAAACCGGTTAATGAGGGTATTGGAAGAATCAGAAATCGCAGAAAAACCCCTTTATGTGAAGGATTACCCTTGGATATACAAGAGGGAAGAAGATACCCAGATCCTAAACATAGCAGAATTCGTTCAATTCCACAGAAATATGCATAAGGAAGGAAAAACCCATTTCGCACTAACGAGCATTCATGCTGTTTATCAGGAGCTTCAAAGGCTATCAATTCCTTGTAGATATATGGTTCAGCCCAAACATACTTTAATGGACAGTCTCACAAAAGGTATTTCCTTGTTGAAGCTAAAGAAAACGGAAGAATCCCAGATTGCTGTCATTTCCATTCAAGATTATCAACAAAATCTTAAAGAAAGTGATCTATTTTTAAATTTTTTACAGAAAGTGAGTAAGAGATTACAGGCTCGTGTTTCTCTTGAATACTTAAATCCACATTTGATTTATACTACACGCGGAGCATTGCAGGCGTTTGAATCAGAAATTTATGATGAAATCATCGGACAAATGGAACAAGAGTTTCAAACTTTCTTCCAAATTGGCATTGGATTTGGATATACGATTCAAGAGGCGGAAAAACATTCGGCACAAGCATTATTTTTTACCAATAAATTTCTAAAGAGAAAAACAGTAGCTTGCTTAGTTGATGAAGATCAAAAACTTCAGGGACCATTATTTGAAGGAAATCGACAGGTGGAATTGAAAAATGAAGATGAATCCATTCAAAAACTAGCCAGGGAACTAAAAATGAGTGCGAAAAATATAAAAATGATTCATCAGTTCATTTCGATAAATTATTTTCGGGCTTTTTCTGCAGCAGAGCTGGAGGAATACATGAGCTGTACCAGAAGATCGGCAGAAAGATTCGTTAAAAGACTCACTGAAGGAGGCTGTCTCAACAAAATTGGAGAGGAACACCCATATGGGCAAGGAAGACCTCGGAATTTATATGTACCTGCGGAAAAATTCAAGAAAATTACTGAAAATTAAATTTTCAGACTTTACAGAAAAAGTAGATTGGTATATATTGTTTTTATTAACGACATATAGCGACAGTGAAGGGGGAGGTTAGTTTTGTTTATTGAACGTTGTGAAATTCATGCCACTCATTTGCCATTAAAAGAGCCATTTGTCATTTCCTATGAAACATACAAGCATATGCCCTCTATTATCGTAAAATTAATAGCTGATAACGGGATGGTGGGATATGGGGAGGCAGTGCCTGATGAACATGTGACTGGGGAAACGTTTTATGCGACATTCGAAGTACTGAAGCATGTCCTGTTACCGGTTGTAAAACAGGAAAATCCTTTTAATTTAGAAAAGATACACGATATCATGAATTCTGCCATCATTGGAAACCCCTCCGCAAAAGCGGCCATTGATATAGCTTGCTATGACTTGATGGGGAAATATACCAAATTACCGATTTATGATTTATTAGGTGGGAAATTCCATGAATCCCTCTCTTTCGCTAAGGTTTTAAGTATTGACGAACCGGGGATTATGGCTGAAAAAGCACAGGAAGCCGTCGACCAAGGTTATAGTTCATTAAAACTTAAGGTCGGTTGGGATATTGACTCAGATGTGGAACGGATTGCTGCGGTTCGACAACAAGTCGGGAAGAAGGTTCCAATTCGGGTCGATGCCAATCAAGGATGGGGAACTTATGCCAATGCACTTCCAGCAGTGAAGGCTCTGGAACCATTTAACCTTTCATGGTTGGAACAGCCGATTAGAATGGGGGACATTGACGGTCTTGCAAAGCTTAAGGAAAAAACGACCATACCACTTATGGCTGATGAAAGCATCCATCACGGAACCCATTTACAAGAAATCATTAAAAAGAATGCCGTAGATATAATCAATATTAAACTAATGAAATGCGGCGGAATCTATCAGGCTATCCAATTGGCAAAAACAGCAGAATTTGCAGGAATCAGCTGCCAAATCGGTTCAATGGTAGAATCATCAATCGGGTCCGCAGCAGGGTACCATACAGCCATTTCACGAAAAAACATTACCAGTACTGAATTGACGGGTCCTCTGCTATTCAGTCTCGATATTGGAAATCTTGATTATGAAATTCCATACGTCCATCTAACAAAGGAACCTGGGCTTGGAATAATAATTAACGAGGAAATTCTTGAGCAATTAACCATAAAAAAAGAACAGGTTTAAATATAATTCGTACATGATGAGGTGAATGGATGGAAACCGAAAAAAATAGTGTACCGGTCAAGAAAAAGACAAGGTTGAAAGTACCGCATACATACACGCTTATCTTCATCATAATCATCTTGGCAGGACTAGCCTCGTATGTAATTCCGGCCGGTGAATTTGACCGGGTTGAAGATAAAGAATCGGGTAGAATGCTTGTAGTCGACGGAAGCTATCATGCTATTGAACAAGACCCTGTGAGCTTCTTTGACCTTTTCACCTCCATTCCATTGGGATTGGAAAAGGGAGCCCAAATTATTTTTTACATTTTTCTTGTAAGTGGTGCATTCGGGATCATACGCACTACTGGGGCCATTGAAGCGGGGGTCTACAAAGGGGTCCGATCACTTGAGGGGAGGGAGAAGCTTTTAATTCCGTTGAGTATGCTGATTTTTTCAATTGGCGGTTTTAGCATGGGGATGGCAGAAGAGACCATCATCTTTGTACCAATTGGTATCGCTATAGCAAGGGCGATGGGCTTTGATGCAGTTACTGGAACGGCCATGATTACACTTGGGGCAGCCAGCGGGTTTTTCGGAGGCATGCTCAATCCCTTTACGGTCGGGGTGGCACAATCACTGGCTGAAGTACCTTTATTCTCTGGAATCGGTTTTCGCTTTGCAGTCTATATTTTTGTACTGGCATTTGCCATTTGGTATGTTAGCCGTTATGCAAATAAGGTAAAGCTGAATCCTGAAAAAAGCGTAATCTACGATATTGAACAAAAAGAAAAACGCACGGTTGGTTTGGTCGATTTCCCTGAATTGACGGCGCGTCACAAGCTAGTCTTCATAGCGATGATCTTTGGGCTGGCTTTTAACATTTATGGCGTGTTTAAATGGGGTTGGTTTTTAACCGAGCTCACCGCTTCATTTTTGATTATGGGTATCGTTAGCGGGCTTGTCGGCGGTTTACAGCTTGGGAAAATATTCGATTCATTTATCGAGGGAGCCAAAGCGGTAACATTTGGGGCATTGATCGTCGGCTTTGCAAGGGCTATAACAGTAGTGCTGGAAGAAGGGAAAATCATAGATTCATTGGTCTTCATGGCGGCGTCCGGGATAAGTCATTTACCGCAAACGTTGAATGTCGTAGGCATGTTCTTCACCCAAGCAATCCTGAACTTATTCATTTCTTCGGGTAGCGGACAAGCTGCGGCAACAATGCCGATCATGGTTCCCATTACGGATATATTGGGTTTGGAAAGACAGCTTGCCGTACTTGCCTTCCAATATGGGGATTCGGTTACGAATTCCATCATCCCAACGTCATCAGCGTTAATGGGATATTTGGCCATCGCTGGGATTCCCTATGAGCGATGGGTAAAATTCATTTGGAAATTAATTCTCGGGTGGACTTTGATTGCTTGCATCGCATTAATTGCAGCAGTGGCCCTCGGTATCTCCTGAGAGAATAAGGAGTGGTTTGATGAAGGAATTATTGAATGAAATTAAACCTCAAGTTTTGGAGATTTTCCACCATCTTCATGAGAATCCTGAAGTGAGCTGGAATGAATATCAGACTACAGCTTATATTTCAGAGATTCTCATGAAAAGCGATCTTGAGGTGACAAGTTTTGGGGATATGCCTGGGATCGTGGGCAATTGGTATCCAAAGGAAGGGCGAAATAAGTTAACGGTCGGATTGCGGGCTGATATGGATGCTCTCCTTCAGGAGGTCGACGGGACAATACGTGCCAACCACTCATGTGGGCACGATGCTCACATGACGATTGTATTGGGTGTCTTGCTGTTATTAAGAAAAATGAAGACCAATCTTCCTGGTACGTTGAAGTTTATTTTTCAGCCTGCCGAGGAAGTTGGTGAAGGTGCTTTAAAGATGATTGAAAAACAGGTATTGGATGATATTGATTTTCTCTATGGTCTTCATTTGCGCCCCATACAGGAAATTAAGCATGGACAAGCTGCTTCAGGAATCATTCACGGGTCAGCCGATACAGTGTTCGGTGAGATTCACGGATTTGACGGGCATGGTGCCAGACCCCATTTGACTTTAAATGCCATTGAAGTGATCACTGACATCGTTGAACAGCTTAAAGGAATACGGCTAAACCCGCAATTATCCTATTCAGTAAAAATGACACAGGTTTCTGCAGGAGGGGAAAATGCGAATATTATACCTGGGTCCTCCAAGTTCAGTCTTGACTTACGCGCCCAAACGAATGAAGCGATGGATGAATTGATCGAGAAGGTGGACGATGTCTTGACGAAAATGTCGGTCTTCCATCAATGTCAAATTAGCTTCAAGCACAAAGAAAGAGTTTATGCCGCATGCATTGACCAAGAAGCGGAACGATTTATGGAGAAGGCAATCGAAAAAACCTTAGGGGCTAAAGGGCTCGTTAAGCCCATCATTACCCCCGGCGGGGAGGATTTCCATTTTTATACAAAGGAAAGACCTGCAATCAAAGCCACGATGCTTGGAGTGGGCTGCGATTTAAAGCCAGGGTTACACCATCCCAACATGGCATTTAATCAGGAAGCCATTTTCACAGGTATTGAAATATTAACCAGGGCAGTCATTGAAACCTTTTCTAAATATAACAAGTAAAAAAGTCACCACTAAATTTCTAGCCCGCTAAGTTCTCCGAAAATGCTTAAATTGCTAGGAATTAGACTTATTTTTGTTATTAAAGTTAGTGGCCTTTGCTAATTAAAGATTGGTCTTGGCAGAGAATTTTTTTGAACACATTAACGTTAGGTCACCAAATTGTAATTTTACTTTCTTCAAATTAAATATTCAACAATCGGGCTTTTTAATTGAGGAAAGATTACAAAGATGATTCAACTTAATATAAGAAGAGCGTGTTTTGATCAAACTCTTTTTCAAAACACGCTCTTTCTTTTTGTTCGTTTAGGTTATTAGTATTAGTTTGATCAAACATTATACAAAAGCAACATTAGACGCTGGTTTAATTATGGTTAATTACAATGGTATTACACTTCCAGTTCGGTCAAATACTAAACGGTAAAATTTGCATCAGAACTCTTATGACAGTCGTTTTTCCATTTCTGTTATTGAAGCACGTGCAGACATTTTTAATGTTGGAACCTCCTGATCATTCAAGCCAGTAGCAATGACAATTACTATAATTTCATCTTTTAAGTTTTCATTAATAACAGAACCGAAAATCATATTTAACTCTGAGTCTGCCGCAGAAGTAACAATATTTGCTGCCTCTTGTACTTCATATAGACTTATATTGGCGCCTGTGAGTTTCATTAGCACACCTTGGGCTCCGTCGATGGAAGTGTTAAGTAAAGGACTGGAAATGGCTTTCTTTGCAGCTTCCGCAGCGCGATGTTTACCTGTTGCTCTGCCAATGCCTATTAAGGCAGACCCTTTATTGGACATGATTGTTTTCACGTCTGCAAAATCAATGTTGATTAAACCTGGTACAGCAATTAAATCCGATATACCTTGGATACTTTGGCGAATAACATTATCCGCTTCAAGAAATGCTTCAAGAATGGGTGTATTTTTATGTAAAATCTCCAATAAGCGATCGTTTGGAATAACAATTAATGTGTCCACTGCTTTCTTCATTGAGGCGATTCCGCCTGCTGCTTGTGTTGCACGCTTATTGCCCTCAAACGCAAACGGAAGTGTTACAACGCCAATGGTTAGTATGTCAAGCTCACGGGCAATTTGAGCAATAGCAGGGGCAGCACCCGTTCCTATACCGCCGCCCATTCCGGCTGTAACGAGTACCATGTCTGTACCTTTTAATGCTTCTTGGATCTGCTCTTTGCTTTCTTTAACTGCTTGTTTACCTACCTCTGGATTTGCCCCTGATCCTAAACCTTTTGTCAATGTTGCACCGATTTGTATCTTGATCTCTGCTTTTGATAAATTAAGAGCTTGTGCATCTGTATTAACAGCTATAAATTCTACACCTTTAACTCCATGTTCGATCATACGGTTAACGGCGTTATTTCCTCCGCCGCCAATACCAATTACTTTAATGTTGACTGATGAGTTTACACTTGTAACAAACTCCATTTTATAGGACCTCCTAGTCATTGAAATTACCTTGTTCAAATTATTCAAATAAATAGCGGAAACACTCATTCATTTTATTCGAAATGTTTTGTCTTTCTTATATTTAGATTTAGTTAAAGAAAAAGGCATTGTCGTTAGCAGTCCCGTAAAGGAGACTTCTAACGACAATGCCTTTCATTGAACCCTTCCATTCTTTGCAAAAGGTGGGTGGGTTCGATATCCTAAAAAGGTAATCTTTGTTTTTTATTCTAAGGTAATTCCACTTTTAAATCAATATATATACATTATTACAAACAAATACGTATTCATGAAGATGGCTCTGATACAAAAATAATTAAAAGTGTACTAAAATGAGTTTAAAACTGATACTTATTTTCCAAAATATATTATTGGCAATCGCGCGATTGCTGAACAATGAAGAGTCGCTTTTATAGTCGAATCCGAATGGTTCTATAAATAAGTAGATGTAAATAATTAAGAAACCCAGCTAATCTTCTCATGTGAAGGTAGCTGGGTTTTAAAGTTGTATGTGCAAAAATTGGGAAAATATATAACCAAGAACGAGAAGGAGGAAAAACATGGAAGTGAATATGAGTGTTGAAGAAGTCGTGAATCAAATTTCTGAATTAGTAGAAAAAGAAGGGAAGCCACCTCTGAAGAAAGAGGTAAAGAAGTCAAATCCTGAGTTAATGAAAAACGCATTGTATTACTTTCCTAGTTGGGATGATGCAGTAGAACATGGGGATTTCCTTCTTGTCAAAGTCCGCAGTCCAGAAAGAATTGAATGACAGGGTTTTGGTTGAAATTCCCTTTCCGCAAGATGATAAGCTGAAGAGAGAGACTTATTTAATGTATAAGGAAGATTCTTTCTCAAATCCTGCAATTAAGAGATTTATAGATATTTCTCAACAACTATTATCAGAGAATCCCAGCTTTATCTGATAGCGAAAAATATATAATAATATTGAATCGAAACTGATTAATCTAATACCCCTAATTATACGAGTGAAAGGATGGTGTTTTTTTATAGATCCTATCATCTCTAGTGAACTAACACTTTCCGCACAAGAATTACAACGCTTTTTATCTCCAATAGTCCTACAAGAAATCGCCAAACAAATGGTTTTGTACAGCGATCTAGTAAGTATCAAGCAGATGAACTCATCTCTCTTTGTGTTTGGCTCAGCCAAGAAGCGTTCGTACATCACTTGCGCAAATATGTAGTCGATTAGAGGCTTCGACGGGTGTACTATAGAAGAAACTCGTCAAAAAAAAGTCTTTGCTCATTAGAGCAAAGGCTTCTTTATATTCTAAAAAATTTATCATTCTCTGATAATTCAATAATTTTAGCTTCTTCGATTAAACCTTAGTCAATACTTGACACTCTTTCTCTTAAAATAAGGACTATGTATTGTCTCTTTATATCTTTTGATAATTTAAAAATAGTATCAAGTTGGTTAATAAGTAATATAATGAGGCTTTTACGCATATAAAGAAAAAACACTATCCAGATTCTTTAATTAAAAATTCAAAACATAAACAATCAATGTTCTCTTAATAGTCCATACAGAAAATCCTTACTCCGCTTGTGCTTTTATTGTGAGAATTAAGAAAAATGATAGGAAGAAGGTGACAAACATGGAAGCAATCGTCCTAGCCGCTGGATATTCCAGCCGAGCGAATGCATTTAAAATGACTTTGCCGATGGGGCAAATGAGCGTGTTGGAGCAAACGATCTCTAAATTTGAAGGATTATGCAGCAGGGTCATCGTCGTAGCTGGATTTCAAGCGAAAATCATCCAAGAGGAAATTGCCAAAATCATCAGTGAAAATGCCTATTCATTTCAGATCAAGTTTGTTTATAATGAAAACTTTAACCAGGGAATGTTTCATTCCATTCAAAAGGGCTGCAACGAAGTAAATGCCCCAACCTTCTTTATAACACCCGGAGATTGTCCGTTTGTAAAAAAAGAGACTGTTCAGCTACTAGCAAAACACAAAGGAAACGTGGTTATTCCCAGCTTTGACTATAAAGGCGGCCATCCCATTAAATTATCAAGCGAAGTGAAACAGAAAATTCTCGAAACCAATCCAGAGAGTAATTTACGTGTGGTCCTGGGCGGTTACGAAAAGCAATACATGAATGTAGATGATGCGGGAGTATTAATGGATATTGATACACCGGAGGATTACCAAAAAGCCATTGATTATGATAAAGCTTTAAATTTCTCGAAGTAAAAATATAATTAAAATCTACGAAAATCTTGAATAGAAATGAATCATAAAAGATCATTCTCATTTATAAAATCGTAGGAAGAGGTTTCTATTCAGAATATGTCCCTTTAAAAAAATGAGTCGAAGGGTGTTGTTGCAATGAATCTCAAAGACATAAGCACCTCAGTGCCCAAAAAGGACCATAAAGGTAAAGTATCGGGCCAGTTGCCCTATATTAGTGACGTGAAATTGGAAAATATGGTTTATGGTGTTTTGTATCGATCGCCAATTGCTCATGGAAAAATCATATCCATTCAATTACCTAACCTTCCGGAAGGGTATGAAGCTGTTGGAGCAGAGCATATCCCCGGACCGAATTATGTCAAAATTATCAAAGAAGATCAGCCCATTTTTGCCAATGAGTGGGTCAATTATATTGGTGAGCCGATTCTCATGCTCACGGGCAAAGACCTGGATATCCTGTACAGTTTGTTAAATGAAGTGGAGGTTGAATTTGAAGAACATCAGGCTATCTATACATTGGACGAAGCGATCAAGCAAAAATCAGCATCCTTAGTTTTGGCAAGCTATGAATTTGGGGAAAGCTTAGAGAACATTTCAGCTATCGAGCAGGGAGCCCATCAAATCATCGAAGAAGAATATGATACGGGTTATCAGGAGCATGTCTACCTTGAGCCGCAAGGAATGCTCGCCGTTTATAAGGATGATGAAATTGTCGTCCAGGGATCGATGCAATGTCTTTATTATATAAAAAATGCATTGCTAAGCGCGTTAGCCTGTGGTGACGATGAAGTCAGAGTTGTTCAAAGTCCTACCGGCGGCGGTTTTGGCGGCAAAGAAGATTATCCTTCGATGATGGCTTGTCACGTAGCCGTTGCCGCAAGAGCAGTCAAAAAATCGGTAATGCTCGTGTTCGACCGTTCTGAGGATATGCTGGTTACGACGAAAAGACATCCGGCCAAACTCAAATATCGAACGGCCCTTGATAAGGAAGGAAATATTCTGAGCATGTGTGTTGACATCTTTCTCGATGGAGGGGCAAATGTGGGATTGAGCTCTGTCGTGCTGCAGCGCGCATTAATAAACGGTGCCGGTGTTTATAAAATTCCGCATTTTCATGCAAAAGGCTATGTCTTAAAAACCAATACCGTTCCGAACGGCGCCTTCAGAGGCTTTGGTGCTCCACAAAGCTTTGCCGGAATCGAAAGTCATATTGCACATCTTAGTAAACTGGCAAAAATCGACCCGCTTGAATATAAACGAAAATACCTAGTCAAACAAGGAGACCCCACCATCACCAAAGGCAAATTCCGCGACCCGATATTAGTGGAAGAAATGATTGAGGACGTACTCAACGTGTCAGAATACAAAAAGAAAAAAGAAGACTTTCAGCGCTTAAATCAACAAAATCAGCGCTATAAAAAAGGCATAGGAACTTCGTTGTTCCTCCACGGCTGTGGATTTACAGGCAGTGGCGAAAGAGATCATATTAAAGCAACGGTGAAGCTGGTTAAATCAAAGGACGACCAGGTATCACTAAAAATCTCAAACTCTGATATGGGACAAGGTATTTTGACGACGTTGTGTAAAATTGTCGCCAAAGAACTTAACCTCCCGTTCGAAGATATTTTGTACCCTTATCCCGACACAAAAGAGGTTCCCGACTCGGGTCCGACCGTAGCTTCCAGGACGACGATGATTGTCGGAAAATTGCTTGAACGGGCCGCAAAAAAACTTAAGGATCAGTGGCAAACAGGGGTGGAACAGGAAGTAGTTGAGCACTATGTTCACCGTGAAATGATTCCTTGGGACGAGAAAACCTTCACTGGAGATGCCTACCCGGCTTATTCATGGGGCGTTAATATCGTTGAAGTAGAAGTTGATACGTTAACAGGAAATATAAAGTTAGAAAAAGTATACGGCAATTATGAAGTTGGGAAGGTCATCGATGAACGGATTATGAAAGGCCAAATTGACGGTGGTTTGGCTCAAGGGCTAGCATACGGTTATCTAGAAAAGATGACGTCAAACCAAGGTAGAATCCAACAAAAAAGCATATCGGATTATGGACCGCCGACTTCATTGGATGTTGTTTCAATTGAAAGCAAGGTCTTTGATAACCCCTATGCTGATGGTCCATACGGGGCGAAGGGCGCAGGTGAATTGACTTTAATCGGAGGCGCTCCAGCAGTCCAAGCTGCGATCGAGGATGCCCTGCAAACTTCTTTTCAGCAAATTCCGATTACACCGGAAGTCATTATTGAAAGTCTTTGGATGAAAGAAGGTGAAGAGGGTTGATTAAATTCACACTAAATGGAAGAACGGTAGAAACTGACGCCCCTGCTACAGCAAGATTACTAGATTTATTAAGAGATGAGTTTGAGTTAATCGGAACAAAGGAAGGCTGTGGTGAAGGGGAGTGCGGAGCCTGCAGTGTTTTTGTGAATAACCTCCTGCAAAACAGCTGCCTTATTCCAATTGGCTCGATTGCTGGTGCCGATATTCAAACGATCGAAGGCATCATTGAAACGGAACAATTTAAAATTTTAGATGAAAGCTATTCCATAGCCGGGGGAGTGCA
Organism: Peribacillus sp. NJ11; assembly: GCF_030348405.1. Taxonomy (NCBI): domain Bacteria; kingdom Bacillati; phylum Bacillota; class Bacilli; order Caryophanales; family Bacillaceae; genus Peribacillus; species Peribacillus sp. NJ11. The sequence continues at coordinate 4,628,908 of NZ_JAUCFO010000001.1, read as the reverse complement.
ATGCGGTTATTGCATACCGGGAATGATTATGGCAAGTGCAGCTTTGTTATCTGAAAATCCTCATCCTTCAGAGGCTGAAATTCGTGAGGGCATCTCCGGAAATCTGTGCCGATGTACGGGCTACAATATGATTGTTGAGGCGATTAACCTAGCAGCTAAAAAAGGTGATGGCTTATGATAGAGAAAATAACAGCGTATCGCTTCGAGGGTTTAGACGAAACTTTGAGCCAATTGAATAGAGATGATTGTGCAATCATAGCCGGAGGCACCGATGTTATGGTTCTTCACAAAAGTAGAAGGGGAGTACCTCCAAAAATCCCTAAACCGATTGTTTTTATTAATCATCTTTCCGAATTAAAGCAGGTGTATCAACATCACAAGGATCTCCACATCGGGGCCTGCTGTACCTATAGTGAATTACTTGAAAATCCGTTGATTCCTTTTGCTTTAAAGAATGCAATTAAAACAATTGCTGCCCCGGCAATTAGAAACCGGGGAACATTAGGCGGTAATATTTGCAACGCCTCTCCAGCCGGTGACATGCTTCCTTTATTATATGTATACAATGCAAAGCTTCTGTTGCGCTCCGTAAATGGTGATCGCATGGTTGCGATTAGCGATTTCATTCAAGGTCCACGACAGGTTCAACGCTTTCACAATGAAATAGTAACGGAGATTATTCTGCCGTTCGTATTAGGAGATTCACATGTCGTTTTCGAGAAAGTCGGTAACCGCAACGCAGATGCCATTGCCAAAGTATCGTTTGCGGGTTTCGTCCGGATAAGCAAAGATCGAATCGATGACATTCGATTTGCCTTCGGGGCGGTCGGACCTACGATGGTTCGTTCCATTGATATTGAGAAGAAGCTGGTTGGAAAAACGATACCATTAGCCGATGCAGACATCGCTGAAATTGTGGCAGCCTTCGATAAGATCATTAGACCAATCGACGATCAACGCTCCACTGCGGCTTACAGAAAAACCGTTGCTTTACATCTTTTACGTTATTTTCTTAGCATGAAGCAATATCAACCGAATTAATGTTTAAAGATAGGGGGGAGCTTTTCATGCAGCTGATGGAAAAAGTGGCCATGCTGACGCGTCAAAACGAAACCTTTGCTTTAGCCATGATTATTGAATCAAAGGGCTCGACTCCCAGGCATGTTGGAAAAATGATTGTCTACCGGGATGGTACCATTGAAGGGACTGTCGGAGGGGGCTTGGCTGAACACTATGTGATCGAAGATAGTGTAAAGGCGATCCAAAATGGCCAATCGAAAATCGTTGAATATAAGTTGAATAAACATGCAAAAGACGGAATTCAGATGAATTGTGGCGGCACGTTACGGGTCTTTATTGAAGTCTATACAAGCAGGCCTGAACTCATTCTGGCTGGGGCCGGTCATTTAGGCCATGCGTTGGCAAAGCTCGCTGATTTCCTCGAATATCCTTATTGCATTGTCGATGATCGCGTTGGTTATTGTACAAAGGAACGCTTTCCGAATGCGACAAACCTTTTTGTGAACGAGGATATTGGAAAGGCTTTGCTCGCAGCCAACCTAAATGAAAAATCATATGTGGTAATTGTTACAAAAGATTGTGATGATATTGTATTAAAAACGGCACTGCAATTTCCGATTGCATATGTTGGGATGGTAGCCAGTAAGCGCAAGGTCATAAGCATATTTGAAAAGTTAAAAAGTGAAGGGGTCACGCAAGAACAGTTGGAGCAGGTCCATTCTCCAATCGGATTGGAAATTGACTCGGAAACATCAGAAGAAATTGCAATCAGTATTATCGGTCAAATCATCAAATTAAGCAAGGAAAAAAAGCCTGTAAAAGTGAAACAATTAAATAGATAAGTAGAAAGGTCATATAAAGCTAAAATAAAAATGTCTAATAGACAATGAGGTCAGTCCCCACTGTGTTAAAGTATAAACTCAGTGGGACTGACCCTTTTTCTTTGATAAAAGCTAGAAGCAGGCCCTTGCTCTTCAGAGTGGGCTTTTTGTCGTTTTGATTAATTCATTAATATGGTAGGAATATTTTACTTTATACGCTACTACTATCATACTATACACAAAAGAAAACTCCGGGAGGGATTTTGTATGGGGATATTAGATGGACTTATGGGAAACGGGTTCTGGTGCAAAGAATACATCTATTGGAAAGAGGTATATAGATTCCTATAGAATAAGCTATTATGCAGCCATTCCAAATAATGATGAATGAACTTCACTTGATTTTGGACAGACTTGTTCTGTAAAGTAAGCTGTCCTTTTTTAATGATATGCATCGCTCTATGGATGAGAGTGCATAACATAGTTTGAAATGATAGCTGATAGGTAGTGCAAGTATCCAAAAGCAAATTTAACCTGAAGAAAAGAAGTGAAAAAAATGGCTGAACCCTTAAAGGATTTATATAATGAAACGTTCATTCGAGAATTCAGTGAAAAAGTAAGAGGCGTGTATTCGTCTTTTTCTACTGAATCGTTCATTGGGAAAGTTATGGATGAGCATTGGGACGAAAGAAAGTTAAAGGAACGAATTAGGCACATTTCCATTACTCTTGGAAAGCATCTTCCAAGTGATTATCAAGAGGCTTTGGATATTTTGTATCGGCTTGATAAGGATTGTGAGGGTTTTAGATATTTATTTTTCCCGGATTTTGTAGAGGTACATGGATTGAATAAGAAAGATTGGCCGTTATCGCTAGATGCGTTGGAGCATTTTACAGCAAGGTCCTCCTCTGAATTTGCAATCCGTGCTTTTATCTTGCTTGATCCCGTTTTTATGATCGAGAAGATGAAGGAATGGACCAATCATGATGATGAGCATGTCCGCAGGCTGGCTAGTGAGGGGTGCAGGCCCAGGTTACCTTGGGGCCAAGCTTTACCGATGTTCAAATCCGATCCGGCACCCGTCCTGGAATTACTTGAGAACCTGAAAAACGATCCATCCCTATATGTTCGCAAAAGTGTTGCCAATAACTTGAATGATATTGCCAAAGACCATCCAAAAACCGTAATAGAAACAGCCAAGCGCTGGCGTGAAAGCGGAGAACCCAACACGATTTGGATTATTCGACGGGGATGCAGGACCTTAGTTCGTCAAGCAGATCCAGAAGTCCTTTCTTTATTTGGATATACGGATATATTGAATAATCCGTATATCATTACAAACGCATTTATTAGAAATGAACCAGACTCGATTTTTATTGGGGAAACGAGTGAACTTCATTTCGGCTTTCGAGTTCAAGAAAAGAACTCTGTGAAACTTCGCATCGAGTATGCCATCGATTTTGTGAAAGCAAATCAGAAAACTTCCCGTAAAATTTTCCTTTTGGCAGATAGGGATTTCTCAAGTAGTGAAGAAGTTGAAAAAGTGAGGATTCACAATTGGAAAGACCTAACGACACGTCGACATTACATGGGGATCCATCAAATCTCCCTTCTCATAAACGGAGTGGAAGTTGCCGAAACGCATGTAAAACTAAACGATGGAAGATAAGGATACTAAAAAGTTTGGGAAATCTTAATTAACAGGATTACGAGCACTTATATCTGACAAACGAGGAGCTGAGAGTTCCTCGTTTTTAATTATTTCATGATAGTGAAACATTGCAAATAACACATTAAAAAGCAATCAAATCCAAAAAGTTGGATAGCTCCGATTGCTGCGCAAATTATTAATTAACAATGCCAGTAAAACGATTATCACAGCACCAGTTAAAACAGGAGTAAATAAATAACTCCAGCCATACTGGCCAAGCATGACAACTAGCGGGTCTGCCCCAGCTGGCGGGTGCGTCGTTTTTGTCAGCATCATCACCGCAATTGCTAATCCGACAGCCAAGCCGATTGCCCAAGGTTCATCGCCAAAAAAATGATAGGAAGTTAAACCTACGAATGTTGAAACAAAATGGCCGCCAATAATATTCCGCGGCTGTGATAATGGTGCGTTCCACAGACCGAACGCCAGTACACAGCTGGCACCAAATGGAGCCATTAACCACACTGCTGATGTTATTTTTGTTAAGAGAATTAAAGCGAATATAGTTAAAAATCCCCCAATCAACCCCGTTATTGCATCCTTTACATTTATCTGTAAAGGGCTTCTTCCTTTTCCCTTCATCTTCGATAAATAACGAATATGAAAAAAGCGTTTTTCTTTATGCCTCGCTACTGAAATACGGTCCAAAGTGAACCCTCCCCTATTTTATATAATTAGACTTTACATGAAATAAACTAACCTGTCAAAGTTAATTTTAATGGTTAGTTTTAAAAGCCATAAAAAAAGCCAACTCAATGTGTCGACAAGAGGAGGTTCAGAATAATTTCATCCCGAATCATTTTACTGTTGTATGAAATCCTAAATGGATGTGAAGAAATTTGCGACACTCCTGCCGAATAACTGGACAGCCAAGACCCCACAGTCGCTCGCTTTGAGGAGGCTTGACAGACAGTCGGCGGAAAGGGAGCGGATTTCTGAAATTAACTGGAACCGTTTTATAATGAAACTGCAGGCAACCAGTTTACATCAAATTTGTTTACAGACTGACAAACTTATTTAATAAGGTAGATTCTTCATTCATCATCAGATTTCCGGTGTTGAAATCGGGCTACCTTTTTCCTATTCCCGCATATTTTCATTGAACACCATTTGCGTCTTCCGCTTTCATCGATAAATAACAGGACGCAATCATCATTCGAGCATCGCTTTAATGATGACAGCTTATTTTCTTCAATTAAACTTAATGAGTCAAAGGCAATATAAGCTTGCAGGATATCTTCGGCTTCTCCAACAGGTATGGCAATCAGTTTTTGATCCATTAATTTATAAGTGAAAGGTGATTTTTTGATTTTTTTTTCTAAAAAAGCGATAAATTCATCAGGAATTGGATTCCCATCTGCTATTGATTCAAATTGTATTCTTAAAATAGTACGCATTTCTAGAATACTTTCTAATACCTGTCCGATTCTCTCTTTTATTTTTAGGATTAGCTGATCATCCCAAAATGAGTTTTCCCCTTTTATTACCTGAATCCAGTCCAGTGCATCGCCTTCTGAAAGCAATAAGTCTTGACGTTGACCACGACTTACAAGTTCTGTGTTCACTAAATCCAGAGATAGATAACCGGATATAAGTGGGAATTTATTAGTTTCAGACATAAAATTCATCCCCCGTTTGCCTTTTATATTCTAACCATTGAAATGTTATTTAAGAGGTTATATCATCATTATACCCTATTTAGGCATTTCTCAGAGATACTTATCATGTTAGGAAGAACTTATTGTATTGCATGCAACTTTTACGGGATAACATGAATCGTGTTAACAACTTTTTTATCAATTTCCAGATCGGTAAATCAAAGCCCGTGAGAATCAATCGTTTTAAAAGATAAATGCAAGAGAGGAAAAAAGTTCTTGACAGAACCTGTACGTACAGGATAATATGAAAGCGTATACAGAACCTATACGTACAGGTTATAAAAACAACTATATTTTGCTTTCTAGGGAAAGGAAGTAGTGAAATGGGTAAATACACAGAACCAGCAACGGATTTGCTTCAACATGTCGGAGGGAAAGAGAATATTGCGACGGTTACGCATTGTGCGACAAGAATGCGTTTTGCTTTGAAAGACCCCTCCAAGGCGGATGTAACGAATATCGAATCGATTAAGCTTGTGAAAGGAACGTTTACACAGGCTGGCCAGTTCCAGGTCATTATCGGGAACGAAGTATCATCGTTTTATAATGAATTCGTTTCCATAGCTGGTCTTCAGGAAGCGTCAAAAGAAGATGTGAAAAATGCAGCTAAACAGAATATGAGCTGGCTGCAGCGAATGATTGCACATCTTGCGGATATTTTCACCCCACTGATTCCTGCCATAGTCGTTGGCGGACTCATTCTTGGATTCCGCAATATCATTGGCGATATTAAAATGTTCGATGATAGCACAAAGACCCTTGTGGATATTTCCCAATTTTGGGCAGGGGTACACGCCTTCCTTTGGCTGATAGGTGAAGCTATTTTTCATTTTCTTCCAGTTGGGATTACCTGGTCCATCTCAAAGAAAATGGGCACGACTCAAATTCTCGGCATCGTCCTTGGGTTAACTCTGGTTTCCCCACAACTTCTTAATGCATATGCAGTTGCAGGCACAAAGGCAAGTGACATACCTTTTTGGGATTTCGGTTTTGCCCAGGTCGATATGATCGGCTATCAGGCCCAAGTCATCCCAGCTATACTTGCAGGGTTCGTTTTAGCGTATTTAGAACGGTTCTTAAGAGATAAAGTACACAATTCCATTTCCATGATCGTCGTTCCATTTTTTGCTTTACTACCAACTGTAATCATTGCCCATACCATTCTGGGGCCTTTAGGATGGAAAATCGGTTCAGTCATTTCTACGGTTGTATATTCCGGATTGAATTCATCAGTGGGCTGGCTATTTGCTGCCGTTTTCGGGTTTGCCTATGCACCGCTTGTCATCACAGGACTGCATCACATGACAAACGCAATCGATCTTCAGCTTATGAGTGAATTGGGTGGAACGAACCTATGGCCGATGATCGCCTTATCCAATATTGCACAAGGTACAGCAGTGCTTGCGATGATTTACATCAACAGAAAGGATAAGGAGGAAAGACAAGTTTCGATTCCCGCCACGATTTCATGTTATCTCGGTGTAACAGAGCCAGCCATGTTCGGTATTAATCTGAAGTACGGCTTTCCGTTCTTAGCCGGTATGATCGGTTCACTTTTCGCAGGAATCGTTTCTGTCGGATCTGGAGTAATGGCAAACTCAATCGGTGTCGGAGGTATTCCAGGTATCCTTTCCATCCAGCCACAGCATATGGGAATGTTTGCACTCGCGATGTTGGTTGCTTTCGTTGTCCCATTCATTTTGACTATAGCATTCTCCAAGCGTCCACAAATGAACTTGAAAACAAGAACGAAACCAACGAAATTAAATGCTTAATATTGCGGAGGGAGAGCATTCTCCCTCCTTTTTACCATACTGACCAAAAAGATACATCCGGGACAGCAGAGGAGGATATAAATTGAAGGATTTTAAAAAAAGTACCATATATCAAATTTATCCGAAGTCTTTTAAGGACTCAAACGGTGACGGCATCGGTGACATAAATGGTGTAATTGAAAAACTTGATTACCTTGACAAACTGGGAGTGGATTATATTTGGCTGACCCCCTTTTATCGTTCACCTCAAAATGATAATGGATATGATGTAGGGGATTACACATCTATAGATCCTGCGTTTGGGACAATGGATGATTTCGAGAGATTGGTGAAGGAAGCTAATTCACGGGATATCCACATCATGCTGGATATGGTATTCAACCATACATCAACGGAGCATGAATGGTTCCAAAAAGCATTGGCTGGAGAGAAAGAATATAAAGACTATTATATTTTCAAGAAATCGAAAGATGGAGAGCCCCCTACGAATTGGATTTCGAAATTTGGAGGCTCTGCATGGGAATATTTAGCGGAACATGATGAATACTATCTTCATTTGTTCGATCGGACACAAGCTGACCTTAACTGGGAAAATCCCAGAGTAAGGGAGGAAATTTTCAATGTAGTAAACTTTTGGATGGGTAAAGGTGTCAAAGGATTCCGGTTGGATGTCATCAATCTTATATCGAAACCCGATTTATTTGAAAATGACAAAGATGGAGATGGACGTTGCTTTTATACAGATGGCCCAAAAATTCATCAATTCCTTAAAGAGCTGAATGAAGAAACTTTTGGTAAGGATGAAGAGGTGATGACAGTGGGGGAAATGTCATCGACGACCATTGACCATTGCATCAAATATTCATCTCCAGATGAAAAGGAGCTATCCATGGTATTCAGTTTCCATCATCTAAAGGTGGATTACAAGGATGGGGAAAAGTGGTCACTTGCAGATTTTGACTTCAGGAAGTTAAAGGATATCCTAAGCAGCTGGCAATATGGGATGCAAGAGGGAAATGGGTGGAATGCCCTGTTCTGGTGTAACCATGACCAGCCAAGGATCGTGTCCAGGTTTGGAAATGATCAAGAGTATCAAAAGGAATCGGCCAAGATGCTGGCAACAGCCATTCATATGCTCAGGGGGACCCCTTATATATATCAAGGGGAAGAAATAGGGATGACCAACCCGAAATTCAATGATATTGAACAATATCGGGATGTGGAATCGATTAATTATTTCAATATTTTAAAAGAGGCAGGCAAGGATGAAAAGGAAATAATCGAAATCCTTCAAGCTAAATCCCGTGATAACTCGCGAACTCCCATGCAATGGGAAAATACGGAGCATGCAGGCTTTACAAAAGGGACGCCATGGATTACAGTGCCTGATAATGCTAGGATCATCAACGCTGAACAAGCACTGAAGGATAAGGACTCCATTTTTCATCATTACCAAAAACTTATATTCTTAAGGAAGAAACATGATATCATTGCATATGGGGACTATAAGGAAATTCTAGGAGATCATGATCAATTGTTCTCCTATATACGCAGTTATGAAGATGAGAAACTTTTGGTCATCAATAACTTTTATGCAAAAGAAGCGTCCTTTGAAATTCCAAAAGATGCTGACCTATCCGGATTCAAGTCAGAGCTTCTACTTTCAAATTATATCGATTCGAAAGACCTTGCAAATGATATTATCCTTCGTCCCTATGAATCGGTTGTCTATTTGTTGAAAAAGGACGAGTAGGGACTAACAAAAAATATATTGTGGTGATGAAATGAACAGCAAATACCTATCGCTTTATGGTGATATTGTTTCAAAAATCGAAGAAGGAACCTTTCCGACAAATTCAAAGCTTCCTTCCGAAAGCAGCTTCATGGAAGAGTACGACATATCCAGGGATACTGTGAGAAAGTCCTTACATTTGCTCGAACAAAATGGGTATATCCATAAAATCAAAGGCAAGGGTTCCTTTGTGTTGGATTTCAGCAAATTTAATTTTCCTGTAGCAGGCTTGATTTCCTATAAAGAAATGGTGGAAAAGTTGAATCTGCATTCCAAAACGATCATCCATACCATGGAGCTTGAGACCCCCGACTCAAGCATGATCAAGCTTCTTGACTTAACTGAAGGTGAGGAAGTATGGAAAGTGTTCCGGGTTCGACAAATTAATGGGAAGAAAATCATTTTGGACAAAGACTATTTCAATAGTGAGTTCGTAACTAACCTGACAAAGGAAATTTGTGAGGATTCAATTTATGGTTATATCGAAAAGGAACTCGGGCTCCAGATTGGTTTTTCCAATAAGGAAATTACCGTGGAGCCATGCAGTGAAGAAGATAAACAATTATTGGACATAGAAGACTACGATATGGTGGCAGTTGTGAAAAGTACCGTCCATTTAATCGATGGAAGCTTGTTTCAATATAGCGAATCAAGGCATAGACCTGATAAATTCAAGTTCACGGACTTTGCACGAAGGACTTGGTGAAAGCCTAAGCCATAAGCTGAAAAGGCTAAGGAAGAAATGTGATGACCAATTAGGTTATCAGAAAAAAGGTCTAAGCATTAAATTCAATACTCAAAAAGAGAAGGTCGCCATGGCGGCCTTTTCTAATGCGGTTCAAGGTGTAAGGTGAAAATGTAAGGAGTAAAGAGGACATCAGCTCTTTTTCTTGTTCAACGAGCGGGGAAAGAGGATCGTCAAACCATTAGTTTGACGTTTCTCCTGCTTGTATCGGGGTGTGTGAAGCATTTAGTAAAACCACTCCACCAATGATCAATACCAAGCCACCCAACGTAATGATACTAAATGGCTCATTCCATAATAATACGCCAATTAATGCTGTTAAAGCTGTCCCTATTCCTGCCCAAATGGCATATGCCAAGCTTAACGGAATTGTTTTAAGACATAAAGATAAGCTGTAAAATGCTATTCCAAATCCTATAATAACCCCAAATGAAGCGAATAAATGTGTGAATCCTTCAGAGAACTTAAGCATTGTCGTACCAAATAATTCACTTATGATTGATACTCCTAAGGCTATGTACCCTTTCATATTATTACCTCCGATTATTAAAATGTTAATGAGATCCGCCACTGGAGAGTTTCAAAACAACCACTCCTCCAATGATTAGGGCTAGACCTAAAAATTTTTTCAGGTTAAAGCTTTCTTTATAAACGATAACTCCCACTAAAGCAGTTAAAGCAGTCCCTATTCCCGACCAAATGGCATAAGCCGTCCCAAGCGGAATGGATATAAGAGATAAAGACAGGCAATAAAAAGCCAACCCCATTCCCATTACCACACCAATGGAAGGGTATAACTTTTTAAATCCGTTTGATACTTTTAACATCGAACTACCAAAAACTTCACTTATGATGGCTATTGCCAAAAATGCATAAGGATTCAAGATAATCTCCTCCTGTATATTCATTACTCTTTTCAATCACATTCCCAAGCATCTTATCATCTAAAGTCCCCATATTAAACTAAAACCTTATTGCGAGTCTAATATTTTCTATCGTTAAAAAATATATCCTATCCTAGTTGAAAAAGGATATAATTAGCCACTTCAGCTATTAAAGCTTGTTTTGCAGCCGTTCTTACGATAAAAGAACAAATTCCTTTTAGTCAATTGAATCCATGAGTAACATATAATCACAAAACCGTCCAGACGGTCTTTTTAGATTTAACGATACCTGCAGGTTACTTGTCAAGTGCATCTAGTACTCTTGTAATTCCACATCTTCCAGTTAAAGTATGGAAATTTGGAAATATGTATAGAAAGATTAAGAGTATCGTTATGAGATATGCATTGCATGCTTGCCCTTCCTATTATAGAAATGTTGCTGGGGAGTTTTCTTTTACAAGACTGGCTTAATAATAAGGTCAAACAGGGATTTTTAGGAATTTTGTCGAATTAAGTTCATTAAACGATTATGATGGGGTGAACTTCTTTCATGGAATTTTTAATAAAAAAAGAGTGTTTCATTAAAGCGATTTCTGAAGTCAGCCATGCAGTTTCCATAAAAAACACCAATACCCATTTTATCAGGAATAATGATAGTGGCTAATGACGATAGCTTAATTCTTATTGGCAGTGATTCCGATATTGTCATTGAAAAAAACATTCCTTTAACGATTGATGGAGTAAGGGTATTGGAGGTTTACGAAAAGGGTACTGTCGTATTATCGGCAAAATATTTAAGTGAGATCGTTAAAAAATCACCTGATGATATCCATGTAAAGCTGAACGAAAATCAATCAGTTACCATTATATCAAATGAAATTGTAACGAATCTAAATGGATTCCATTCGGAGGAATACCCAAACCTTCCTCAAGTTGATGAAGATGGTCATTTTAAAATCCCAAGTGTTGAATTACTGGAAATCATTAAGCAGACTGCGTTTGCCGTTTCTAAAACTGAGGCCAGACCCGTTCTGACAGGCGTCAATATGACATTCAGGGATAACATACTTTCTTGTGTTGCAACAAATACCCATCGTTTAGCGGTAAGAGAACTTGCGTTAGAATCGAAGGTGAATGGTTCGTTCATCATTCCAAGTAAAAGCCTTAATGAGTTAACCAAGTTAATTAATAATCAATCGGGTGTTATACATATTTTCATCTCGAGAAGCCATATGGTGTTTAAATCAAACAACTTCTCACTTTTTTCTAGGCTGATTGAAGGTAATTATCCTAATGTATCAGGGTTGCTGCCAAAAGATTTAAAAACGATCATCACCTTGGATACAAATCTACTGTTAAAAGGTATTGACAGAGCCTGCCTTTTTGCAAGTGAATCGAGGAATAACAATGTACATCTGGAAATCCTGGATAATACTAAGTTAAGAATTTCTTCTACTACAGCAGAACTAGGGGAAATAGAAGAAACGCAAAGCATCATGGCAATCACAGGAGAGGAGGGGCTAAGTATATCACTAGATGGAAGTTTTTTAATGGATGCCTTAAAAGCGATAAAAGAAAAAGAGGTCAGACTAAGTTTTGGTGGTCCAATGAGACCTGTCTTAATCGAGCCAAGCGGTAATTCTTCATATCGTCATCTTATTTCACCAGTGAGAACAAAATAAAGGATTAAAGTATAAAGGAAACGAATAAAAGGTTAAATCGATTAACGGAGCAGCAATTAATAGAAAATTATGATGGGGAATGGTCAATAGCATCCACCATAAAAAAGAACAAAGAAAAGAGACCCAGTAGAAAACTTATAAAAGTCTTGGCCCATTGTAATTCATATCGATTGAAGTAATAGTTTACTATAGGGTTTCATTCCTGGCTTAATGCCGGCAACTTTATTTCGAAGGTAAAGGTAGAACCTTTTTCGCTTGTCCCAGCAAGCCAAATGCGTCCGTCCATCAATTCCGTAAAACGTTTGTAAATGGAAAGCCCCAATCCGGTTCCTCTGTTCATTTCTTCATATCCTTGGGGATGCATATGATTGAAAGAATGGAATAATCCATTGATTTTGTCAGTTGGGATACCGATTCCTGTATCCCTCACAGTGAAGGATATACGAATGAAATCAAGTTTTTTTTCATCGGGAATCAAAGCGGCGGCAATGTTAATTTCCCCGTTATTCGTAAATTTAATGGCATTTCCTACTAGATTAACGAGGATTTGACGAATCTTATGATCATCGCCCAATAATACCATAGGAATATTAGAATCGATTTCCACTAGGAAGGTTGTGGTTATCATGGGTATTCAATTGGATGCCTGCATAAAAACGAAATCCGTTTTCACCTGCAACCAAAGGATTCGCTAATGATCGGGGGTCTAAACTAGCATCATTAAGAATATAAGGAACATTATTAAGAATGGCCGAAGCACAAAGCCCTGGCTCCCTATCTATTTTCTCCACATCCAAACCATGATGGGACTTGAACCAAATCCGATCCGTGTCGACGAGGCTTGTTATTGCGATAGGGACATTGAGTAGTTGCGATGCCAGGGCTGTAACCCTGTCAAAAGCGCCATCTGGCGGTGTATCAAGTATTTGATACCGCTGTAAAGCATTTAAACGCTCTCGCTAAAGTTGGCTTTTTTCTTTCATATTGTTCAATATTATTCCTCCTATGTCATACGGATTGCCAAGGGTAATAAAAGCCCATTATAATAGGTTCCCTTTTAAAATTAAAAGGGAATTACATTAGAATCCTATCTGACATTCCTAAACAGCAACATATTGTGAGACTTCATCAAGTTATTAAAGAAATTTTGTTTCTTCGCCCTAAAATTTCCGGTAAGCCTGCTTTAATGAAAGGCACTAAAGTCTTTCAAAATGTTGTTTATTCTTCTGATTACTACTAATTATAACACTAAGTTCACGGATGGATTGAATTTTGATGGACTTGTCCCTTATTCGGGGCAGCGGAATCTTTTTTCTATGAATCTTCGGAATAGTAAAGTGATAAAAAATTAATTAATGCTTATGATAAACGTTAGTATTTCATTTGAATGTGGTATGGCTTGGACTTTCTTAATAAACCAGCAGCAGACAAGTGAGCTTTCGGAAAAAACTTTGGGAGATTCATCAGAAGCCTCCATATCTGCTAATTAAAAAAATAATATACGTTATTTAGACAAGTTCTTCAATATCCATATTTTTATTAACTTAGCAACTTGGGGTGGAGGGTGTTTGTAGTCTCCAGAGTCGGTATCGGTGGAACTGCATTTTTGGCTTCGTGAACTAACTCCACAGAAAGTATATTCATATATTTAATGCTGTCCACTGTCCATTTGGCACGTGTCGTTAATCGCCGTATCCGTTCATGCTTTAAAGGGGGATAATTATTATGTATGTTAGTCAAACCTGGGATCATGTAGTAATTGCAAAATTAAATCAAACTGTTCACAGCCTGCATGAGAAACTATATCCTAAGTATTTTAAAGAATATAAGTATAGCGCAATGGAAGAAACTTTTAAAAATTTGATTAAAAATGACAGATTTGTTTTTCTTCTATTAAAAGAACATGAGGAACCGATCGGTTACGCTTGGATTGAAATAAAAAGCTATCCAGAAAATGCTTTTAAATATGGGTATAAATCTGTATATGTGCATCAGCTTAGTATCGTTGAAAGTCAAACCCAAAAAGGTTATGGTAAGCAACTAATGAATGAGGTATATGAAATTGCGAAAAAGAATGATATAGATTTAATTGAACTGGATTATTGGTTTGGAAACAATGATGCAAAAGAGTTTTATAAGAAGCAACACTTTAAAAGATATAGGGAGTTTGCATTTAGACAGTTATAACCACTTTGGATTTCCCATTTTTTAGAGGTTTGGAGGAAGGGAAAAAAACCCCGAATCGGGGTTTTTTAATTAATTTCTTAACATTCTCTTTGAAAAACAGGGGGGTTGAGGAACTCCACAAATAAATCTTTGGCTTTGGGTATAACACTCTGCCACGACACTTCGGGTATGCGGAAAATTATGCTTATACGTGATGAAGTGCTTATTCACGGTAGTTGTATGTGTCGGATGAAAAACTGGAATCACAGTGTTAATGACATTGGTTTTAACATATTGCTTTGTTAGAGAGGTTTGTGGCGGATTATACTGAGTAGGCATTGTTTGAGGTGCGCAATATTGTGGTGGACATTGACCGCCTTTCGGATGTCTCCAAGGCTTATTATACATTTCAACACCTCCTATATTTTTTTGAAACTCATTGTTAGTTTATGAAAATAATTGATAAAGGGACTAGTATAAATGCCTTTATCAAAAATAATGGCTGCATCATGACACTGTATTTAAAATAGATTACGAGATCATAAACTTTCCCGTAGTTGGGGAAAGAGAATTTATCTAAGGAATAATATCTTTCACTCATTAAACGGTTATTAATTTTTGCCAATCTGGGTAATCGCTTGATGAACAAATGACTTGTGTCTTTCCCGCCAGATATTTTCCTTGCTTTTTTCCAAGCCCCATTCAGGAAATGAAGATAATCGTAATGCAGCAAATAATTGCCAGAAGGGTAAGTTGGTAAAATTCACTTCAGGCATCATGGATTTATATTGATTGGAGAAGTCATTCATTGCTTCCATTCCATATTGAAATGAAATTTCGAGTTGGCTATTGGCAAGGTCAGCCAAAGGGTCCCCTAAGCCTGAGTCTTCCCAATCAATAATGGAAACTAATTTATCCTCTTTCCATAATATATTTCCAGGCCAATAATCACCATGAAGGATCACTTCCTTATTCATTGAGGATAATGGCATGAATGATTTTAACACATCTCTAATTAAGCTCAGATTTAATCCTTCGTCCTTGATTACCCTTTCTTTATTTAACATTTCTACATATGAATTTTCTAGTTTGGGCAGGAATGATAAAGATAGATTTGCACAATCAACACGATGGATCTTTGCTAGATTGATTGCAATTTGTAAGATATGATCATTAAGATTTGAGGGGGTGAACTCTGGCTTGCCCTCAATAAACTCGATAAGTATACATGGTTTGGAAAAAACCCCGCAGGATTCGAAGTAATAGGGAATCGGTACAGGCAAACCTGCAGATTTCAATATCCCTAAGAGCTTGTGTTCATCTGCCGCAATATTTGGATTCCGTTTCAAGTCATTATCACCATGCTGACGAATGACCATTTTTATGATTTGCCCTGTAGATTGTAACAATTCAAGTCCTGTCACCTGTGCAGAAATCCCGCCTTTTAATTCCCATGTGCGAATGAGCTTATTTCCTGGATCCAACTTTTGAACCAATTGTTCAAACTTACTACATTCATTATTCATAGGTCCACTCCTTTTAAGGGTTTAAGTTCACATTTTATATGGGTATCATTCAGCACTTTTTCTTTTTGGCAATGTTAAAGGTAAGGTTGATTTATAAAAAATATAAATTGAAAACCAATTGAATGATACCAATGTCGAGTTTTCCTATTACTTTCGTAAAAGTTGTATTTCTTAGAATCACATTAGTATTTGGCTAGAACTTCAATAAATGAAACCAATCGCTTGTTACACACGTAACGCAATGTAAACAAAGTGAGGTGTCATACATTGAAAATAGAGAAATATAAAGTGGAAACACCGCAAGGGACCTTACAATATAATATTAGTGGAAACGGAAAACCAAATATAGTTTTGATTAACGGTGGTTCGGGACCGATAGAGGGGTGGATGAAAATCCTACCGGCAATTTCGGAATCATCATCAGTATTTTCCTATAATCGTTTGGGTGTTGCTGGCAGCGATAAACCGAAGGAAAACCAAGACGGGATAAATATTGTTAACACTTTACGTGAAGCACTTACATTAGTGGGCTTTAAACCTCCTTTCTTATTGGTTGGACATTCGTTAGGCGGCTTATATGCTAATTTATATGCCAGACTTTACCCAAATGAAGTAGCAGGAATTGTTTTTTTGGAATCCAGCCACCCAAAAGATATAAGCCTTAATGAATATCAAGGCAAGGCAGTAAAAATCATTAATAAGATCTTCAAGATGTTGGATTCCTTATCTTCACATAAACAATTCAATGAAGTTAATTTTGTGAAAAAAACTATAAATCAAATCCATCAATTTAATGATTTTCCCGATATACCTGTATTTGTCATTACAGGTGGACAAGAAAATCGAATGATGCCAGAGGAAGTTCGAAAAAAACGACTTGAGAATCAATTGGAATTACTTTCATTGTCAAGAAACAGCAAACACATTGTCACTGAAAAAAGTGGACATTTTCCACAATTAACCGAACCAACTGTAGTGATTGACTCAATAAAAGATTGTGCAGAAAAAATAACAAACCATAGCCAATAAATGCAAAGACTTTTATTTAAAGTATTGTTGTTTAAATGCTATGTTAAAGATAAAGGTTAAACTATGTTTAGCCTATGTTCATTCTAAACGTTGATAATATTCAAAAAGTATTGGACCTCCTTAAGGTCCTATTTTTATTTATTATAGTTTAGCTCTGAACAATTTTTAATTGTCGTTCATCTTTGTCTCTAATCCAATTCAATTTAAAAATAATCCTTAAGCCCTCTATCTCCTTCCATCACCTTGTTGAAAGCTTGATGGCAATTACTCTTGTTTGAATTTACCAAAGTGAAATAATGGAATGAATCTTTTTCAAGAAGTCGAAAGATTCTCGTCCATAGGGTGATTGTAAAAGTACACTAGCATTGGTGTATTTTTTTTGGAACGAAAGGGAGAAGGAAGGCCTCATTTCTTGTTAATAGAGACAGCTTGTAAGGAAAACGAAGAAGAATCTCTATTATTATGAAATTTCTTTAATCCGATGGTTATGTGTACAAGCATTTGTTTATACGTAACATAAGATTAATAGAGGTGATCAAAATGGTAAAAGTGTTTATTGATCCCGGCCACGGCGGTACGGATCCAGGCTCGGTGGGGAATGGATTGAAAGAAAAGGATTTAACTTTATCCATTGCAACTCGAATCAAAGACATCTTATTAATAGAATATAATAACGTTTTTGTAAAAATGAGCAGGACCCAAGATACGTCCCTCTCTTTAAACGATCGGACGAATCAAGCGAACGCTTGGGGAGCTGACTTCTACCTCTCCATCCACATTAATGCTGGCGGCGGCACTGGGTATGAGGATTACATTTATACGTCCACTAATCAGGTAACGAAAACGTATCAAGATTATATTCATTCAGAGGTCATGAAGCTTATCAACATCCAAGACAGAGGACAAAAAACAGGAGATCTACATGTACTCCGTGAAACGGATATGCCTGCACTCCTGACTGAAAATGGATTTATCGATAATGTCAATGACGCAGCCAAATTGAAAACGTCATCCTTTATCGAATCACTGGCTCGCGGACATGTAAACGGTTTAGTTAAATGGTTCAATCTTACAAAGAAAAGTACTGCTGTATACCACAATGTCGTTAGTGGGGACACCGTATATTCCTTAAGTATGACCTATGGCAGTACTGTTCAGCAAATTAAAGATTGGAATGGTCTTGACAGTCAGTTCACCATTACAGTAAACCAGAAATTGCGGGTGAAATGAATAATTAATAATTGACTGGTTAAATTATTTATAACTTCCAGTAAGCACACCACGCAGGGAAGCCCTTCTCTAAAAGAGAGGGCTTTTTCTGGTTCTGGAATATTCAAGTTAAGAAATAATCATGTCCATTCTTTCGATAATAGAGAAAATCTTTGTTAAAAAAGAGAGGAATTGTATTTTATGACTAAAATATTATTAACCTATAGTAGATTTTTTACAAAGTCTATTAAAAACCATTCTTAAAACTGATAAACAAAGATTCTTATTATTTTTAGATTGGTACGGCAGTTATTGTTTTTCCTAAATTCATCAGTAAATGGTCAAAGAAAACTGGTTCTGTAGGAATTGTATAAGTTGGTGATGAACTTTTCATCGTATCCGTAAAGTTGCTAATATGGGAATGATGCCCAGGAGACGGTATCCTGGTATCATATCGATCATATTGCATGCAATCATTTCACTCCTTTATTAATGTAAGGTATGCTTTTTTAATAGGTTGACACAAATTTATATCTTTTGGAAAAGGCAAATCATCTAAAAACAATACTGAAAAGCACAAACCAAAATGATTTGTACCTAATATGTATCAGGGAATACAGGCCTGAACTGAACGAATTGAATCTAATTAATGTATTATTGCTTGTCATTAATTTATTCATTGCCGCAATTGAAACCCTAGTATGGATATTAATCGTATATTTTAATGGCTTGAACCACTTTTCCTAAAATTCGGACTCTATCATTTTTGATGTTATAGGTTTTTTCTTCATAAAAAGGATCCGTGCTGCAGGGCATGAGTGTGATATTTTCTTCATTAATATTCACTTTTTTGACTGTGGCATCGTGACCATTTACCAAAACCACACCAATTTTTCCGCTTTCGACGTAGGTTGTTTTTTCAACAAGGATCAATGATCCGTCACTGAATTCTTTGTTCATGCTGTTGCCTTTCACTCTAAGGAAAAAATACTCTTTATTCGATTTTAGCATGGAATTTAATGTCGGCATATACGCTTCTATATATTCGTTGGTGAAATTAGGCTCTCCAGCAGGGATATTTCCGTAGACACCAATTAATCTTACATTCTTTTCATTTAAAAATTCCATTGTAGGATCGTTTCTAACGATTGGTGCTCCTTCAATAAGGTGGGACAGCGGGATTTCAAAGCATGAGGACATCATGCTCAATTTATCCATTAAAGGTTTATTCCGTCCGGATTCCCAAGCTGATACTGCCGTTGGGGCCACTTTTAATATATTTGCCAAATCTTCTTGTGTCATTTTTCTTTCTTTTCTTAACATTTTAATGCGTTCACCAATGTGCATATTTCTTCACCTCTCACTTGAATATACACTATGAGTGAAAGTGAGTAAACTTGAAGTGCGTGAATTTTACAAAAATTTGTTGGAAACTATACTTCAAGTGTGATATCATTTTTTTAGACAGGTGGTGACAAGATATGACAAACGTTAAGTTCACACTTAAACAAGCGAGGAAGTATAAAGGATTAACTCAAGACGAAATGGCTAAAGTGCTAAAGATGGCCAAGAGGACCTACATTGATTATGAACAATATAAGATTCCTTTGCGAATTGATAAGGCGTATATGTTCGCTGAATGTGTAGGATTCTCGATCGACGATATCATTTTTTTTGATCCTGACCTACACTTCAAATGTAGTTGAATATTTAAAGGTTATCAGTTTCCGTTACTAGTGTGACCATTCCTGGGTTGAAAAATTTAATCAATAGCACTGACCTGCCAAGGGACAAAATTCATGATTATGATGATTCAAGTGAGGATGGAAAGAAGGTGAAAAAAGTGGAAAGGGAAATTAGGTCCTCTGAAGTTGCAGTAGGAGCTGCCGTTAGCACCTTTGCGATTTGAAAGGAAATTCGTGGAGAGGTCATTGATGATATTATCGTACACGACGGTGTATTCAAATTTGTTCAATCGAAAGGACGAGCTTATAAATGAAATTAATTATCCAGTTCTCAGGGTGAATTACGGGTATGTGGGAGGAGGGGGCTACAAGGAGTTTTTAACCAAAAAAAGGGTCGCTTGCATGTAAACCTCCAATCGGAACATGATGGTGGTGATTTTGATGGAAATGCAATTTCGATGGGGGACCCAATTGTAATGGGGAAATTTTATTGATGAAGAATCATGATTAGGGGCAATTGGACAGTGGCACATTCGAAGGGGAAATTTATAAGGATATTCATAAAAAAGTCAAGCCCTCTATCCCTTGCAGGAGAAGGGCTTGTTCTATTTTTGTATTTATATAACAATCGCTGTTAAGTATTTACTTAATAATTTGTTCTGGAGCCCAATCAGGTATGTAATGTGGTAGACCAGGTAAACCCAAGTAAGGAAAACAAACTAAATCAGTATCGCCAAGGTAAACCCCATCAACATCTACATAAATGAAAATGAATTCAAGGAAATCTTCATACTTTATCTCTATGTTAATGAATTTCTTCTAGTTTTTTTCTCCCATCTTTTATGAATTCAGCAGGTAATGGCATGCAATAGTACAAATATAAACTAATGAATGCTATAGAAGACCTGTGAAGGAGGGCATTGATAATAGGCGAATTCGAAAAATTCCATAGGATATAGGGGGAGATAGCAATTGAAAAAGAAGATAATCAATTATGTCGTTTTTCTTGTCCTCATTCTTACCATATTAATTATGGCTAAGCCTAACATTTCCTCAGCAGGAAAATTGAAGCCGCCGTCCGAAACTTTCAACCCAGGGGATTGGTTTTTGGGAAGTATCCCTCCCAATCTTGACACAAATAGACCTCCGATCGTTTTTGTCCAAGGGAAAAATGGCAGTTCAACCAGCTGGTACGGTGAAACGGACTATCATGGTGTCAATGATATGTATACCAAAGCATATGAAGCCGGTTACCAAACGGTTTTTGTTCAGCTTTATGATTCAGCTGGAAATGGATCAGTGAGCCAATATGCTAATGGAAGGCTGTTAGCTCAAATGCTTGCAGAAATCAGTAACCATTTCGGCGGCGAAAAAGTAAATATAATAGCCCACAGTAAAGGGGGACCAGACACCCAAGCGGCTCTAGTACACTATGGAGCGCACCAATATGTCGGAAGGGTCATCACTTTAGCGGCCCCTCATCACGGTTCTAACCTAGCTGATTTGGCTTATAGCTGGTATGCAGGCTGGCTTGGTTCCCTATTGGGTCAAAAAGATGAAGGAACTTATTCTTTACAAGTTGGTAAAATGGCGGAATTTCGATCTGTCACGGATAACCATGTTAACTCCCGTAAAAATATGTATTTCACCGTGGCCGGTATGAATAGGGGGCCGGTTCTTTCAGCTTTATCAATGGGTGGACAATATTTATCTTCATATGGAGAAAATGATGGTCTAGTGAATGTTTGGAGTACAAAAATTCCCTACGCATCACATTTATTTACGGATCCCAACTATGATCACGACAATATTCGAGTAGGTTCAGCAGTATTTTCAAGAATTGAACCCTATTTAAGAAGCACTTCTACTGCTGGGATTCCTGGTTTAAATGTCAATTATAAAGAACGGGTTGAAGATGATGTCATCACAACCGCACTCTCTCAAACCGTCCTGGGAGATGTCCTGCAACAAAATGTCTGGAACGAAAAAATTTTCCATGTAAATGAAGCAGCCCCAGGTAATATAACCATATATACAGCTTCAAATGATGTCGAGGTCGAATTAATTTCTCCTTCCAATAAAAAGTATGCACCTTCCTTAAAAGTTCATTATGCAAAAAATGAAACTTCCTTTTTTAATGGTGCCACCATCCAAACATTTAATAGAAATAACCTTGAAATTGGTGACTGGAGAGTTCGACTGAAGACTAAATCGCCAAAAGACGCATACCTGTTCACAGCACATTTTAACGAAAAGAATCCCATTACATTAAGTATGGCCGGAAAAGTTAAGCAAAAAGATGCAAAATTTTTAATAAAGAATCCAATGAATGATAACAAAAGGCCAATCAGCACAACATTTTCGGTTCATCTAATAGATGAAAACGGTAATGAAATTCGTGAAAAAAGCTCAATTAAGGTAATGGACGCCGGAAATTTTTCTGGTACTCTTCCAGAAGTACCTAAATCAGGTGTTTATAATGTAACGATTGATGTCAAGGAAAAAAATGTGAATGGTACTGAAAGAACCCGTACATTGATTCGTTCGGTCTATATAGAAAAATAGTAAAAATGATTAGAAAAGACCTTCTCTTAATTGAGAGGTCTTTTTTTGGGGTGAAATGTATTGAAATGATTCAGCAAAAGGAAACAGCCAGGCCGTATTTCATATTGGTCCTAAGTTAGCGGTTGATCGAAGGGCATTTAGCAAGTCAGATCCCCCTGCAACAAAAAAGATTCATGAAATCCAACGAGTGCCATCTAGGATTTAATCCGTCTTTTGATAAGATTCCCTATAAGTTAAAATACAAGTTTTGAGTGCTGAATAATTGCCAATGCTTGCATAGCCATAAAACCAGCCCATGAAAATTCCTGCAACCAAATGATGTCGGTGGCTAATGAAAATGGAAATGAATAAGCCAATACCCAAAGCGATGGTAGGGATGAATTTTGGTGGAATATGAAAAATGACCTTAATAAGTTGAGTAAGAATCATGATGGTAGGAATGGCTATCACTGCATCCCAAAAGTTTGTATGGATGGTTGGGTAGTCCATAATGTCACCACCTTATATTAGAAGTTTTACAAAATTAATTTTTACCATTTATAAAAGGTTTATACATAGTAATTCATTAAATGATTGATCAAATAAAGTTGATGCAAATGGTTTTGAAATTTTCAGCGTTCAATTAAAAAGCCATCAATCCATTGAATATTAATGGGTTTGATGGCTTTTACTAGAGAGGGAGAATGATAATCCAAATTGAAGCCGTACTTAGTAAGTTATCACCATATTGATCTTAGTGAAAAACAATTAATAACATTTTTTTGCTGGACAAGCTGTAACCTTTCTCATAGTTTAGAATACGATAAGAATGAAGATATCCAACTAATAATGGGAGGTTCTAATGAGTAAGGAATCGTTTATTAAGGAAATTGCTCCTTATGCCCAAAAAATTCAAAAGGAATTTAAAATATTACCTTCTGTTGTCATTGCACAAGCTTGTTTGGAGAGTGGTTATGGGACAAGCTTCTTAGCAAATCAAGGGAAAAATATATTCGGTACAAAAGGTGACTATAAAGGAGATTCTGTCATTATTCAAACAATCGAATATGTCAACGATGCGCCCGTTCAAGTATGGTCCAAATTCAGAAAATATCCAACATGGGCAGAAAGTCTACAAGATCTTGCCTATCTATATGTAAAGGGGACTTCATGGAATAGAAGTTTGTATACAGCTGTCATTGGGGAAAAAGATTACAAAAAGGCACTTAAAGCAATATTCGATGCGGGCTACGCCTCGGACCCGAAATATATAGAAAAACTGGTGAATCTTATCGAAACAAGTGATTTAACTAAATATGACGCAAGCAACGAAGAGGTCTATCATATAGTCAAAAAGGGGGACTCTGTCTCTGCGCTTGCCAAAGCATATGGTTCTACACAGGTACAGATTCAACAGTGGAATGGGTTGGCCGATCTTAACCTCATTAAAGTGAACCAAAGATTAAGAGTGAAATGAACTTTTAACAGGGAGCGGGATTTTAACGCTCCCTTTTTTTTATTGGAATGAGGGTTTCCTATTTTTCAAAATACATATATCCAGAAAGACGTTAGTTTCCCTTTCATCCGGCATAAATGAGAAAGGATGTTAATAATCTTAGGAAAACTCGATTCTATCAAAAAAATATATCAAAACCTAGTCTTCCATATGCATAATGAGAGAATTCGGGACATAAATTAAACAAACAAAAAAAGCGCGGTTAGCGCTTTTAGTGTATTTGTCTATATAAGCCTATAACTTTTCCAAGTATCGAAACATCTCTTAAAATAATTGGTTCCATATTCGAGTTCTCAGGCTGAAGCCTTATGTAATCCGGTTCCTTAAAGAATCGTTTTACAGTGGCTTCATCATCTTCCGTCATGGCCACGACGATATCTCCATTATTGGCGCTGCTTTGTTGTTTCACGATGACATAATCTCCATCATGAATTCCTGCTTCGATCATACTTTCACCCATGATTTCCAGCATGAATACATGGTCATCATGCGGAACCATGCTTTCGGGAAGCGGAAAGTATTCTTCTATGTTTTCGATGGCCGTTATCGGCATGCCCGCTGTTACTTTTCCAAGTAACGGAACGTTCACGACATTAACTTTGGGGATATTGTTCGCTTCCTCCAAATTCAGTATTTCAATGGCCCTCGGCTTGGTTGGGTCACGTCTTATCAGGCCTTTACTTTCCAGGCGGGATAAATGTCCGTGTACTGTTGAACTTGATGCAAGTCCAACTGCTTCGCCAATCTCCCGTACGGAAGGTGGATACCCTTTTTGGCGGACCTCTTCTTTAATGAAATCAAGGATATCTTGCTGCCGTTTTGATAGTTTAGTCATATGTGCACCTCTTCTCCAATGTTCTTTGCTACATTATAGCATGGCCCCCAACTCTATACAAACATAAGTTCGAATTTTGTTGTTGACTGAAACAAACGTTCGTATTATAATTTGGACGTAACATACGAACGAACATTCGCTTTGGAGGGATATTTATGAAAAAATTATACAAAAATTATATTTCTACGATTCTATTAGCGGGATCGGTATTCATCTTTTCAATTTTATTCTCTTGTACATTAGACAATGATCAAAAAAAGGATTTCCTTTCTATAGAAGTAAGTGAAGGCGACACCCTATGGGAAATTGCCGAAGAGTATGAAGAAGCTGATTTGACAAAAAAAGAATTCATTGGTTGGATAGAAGAGCATAATGGAGTCAGGGCGGATACGATTAAACCTGGTCAAGTCATTGTCATACCGGTTAAAGGGGACGATCTTGTTCAGAATTTGGCCAGTCAGCAGTAAGTAGTGAAGGTAGGGTATTATGAAGGCAGTAATCTATTGTAGGGTTAGCACAGAAAAAGAATCCCAGGAAACATCATTGGCAAGGCAGGAAGATGAATTAGTTAAATTGGCGGAAAAGATGGATGTGGAAGTTGTTTCCATAATAAAAGAACAGGCAAGTGGTTATGAGTTAAATCGGGATGGCATATTTGACATGCTTGAACTATTTAAAACCAAAGAAGCTGAAGTTCTATTAATCCAGGACGAAACTAGACTGGGGAGGGGAAATGCCAAAATAGCCCTTTTCCATGTCATCCTTAAAGAAGACGTGAAAATTTATACGCTCTCACACGATGGAGAACTTGAGTTATCTGATTCGGATGCCATGGTCATCCAGATAGTTGGTATTGTAGAAGAATATCAAAGGAAACTACATAATCTAAAAATAAAACGCGGGATGATAAGAGCCGTTGAAAAGGGATACCGTCCGCAAAAAAATCTTCATAACCAAAGGAATTCCACTGGAAGGGACCGTATGGAGATTCCAATTGAAGAAATTATTAAACTCCGGGCCAATGGATTGACATTTGCAGAAATCGCAGCCACTTTAAGGGGCTTTGGATACAATGTATCTAAAGCCACTGTAAACAGGCGTTTTCTCGAACATCAACTAAATACAGAGGAAAGTCAATCATAGAACTTGTAATTTCGCTTTTTTTTTAATACCATGACAATATCCGCAGATTACGAAGGAGCGAAATTATGCTATCAAAAGAAAAATTAGCCCGTATTAATGAACTTTCAAAAAAGGCCAAGGGTGAAGGTTTGACGGAAGTTGAGGCGAAAGAGCAAACCCAATTAAGAAGTGAGTATTTGGAGACATTCAGACGGTCCATGTCCGATACGTTGGAGCATGTGAAAGTCGTTGATCCAGAAGGTAATGACGTCACTCCTCAAAAGATAAAGAGTATTAAAGAAAAAAGAAACTTACATTAATGCTTGGACTATTCTCATGGAACACTCCATTTGAGGATTCTTTTTTTAGGAATAAAAAGAGAGTGCATTCATGTATGTATTCCCCTATTTAGCTTAATCTAAATAGGGGCCTTCTCTAATTTGTAGAAAATTGTAATATTGGGTTAGTAAATAGTGATTTTAGTTGTGATATTATGCTGGTCACTATAATATAAAGAGGTACATTACAGGAAGGGATGTTTTACGATATGTTAGATAAATTAGATGCACTTTCTATCAATACGATTCGTACATTATCGATTGATGCAATTGAAAAGGCTAATTCCGGCCATCCAGGTATGCCGATGGGGGCAGCGCCGATGGCGTATAAACTATGGACTGAATATATGAATCATAACCCGAAAAATCCGGATTGGTTTAATAGGGATCGCTTTGTTCTTTCAGCTGGTCATGGGTCTATGCTGTTATACAGCCTTCTTCATTTATCGGGCTATGGCTTATCTATCGATGACTTGAAAAGCTTTCGCCAATGGGGAAGTAAAACTCCGGGACATCCTGAATTCGGACATACTGCAGGTGTAGATGCAACGACGGGACCGCTTGGACAAGGTATCGCAATGGCAGTCGGCATGGCAATGGCAGAACGCCACTTGGCAGAAAGCTACAACCGTGATTCTTATAATGTAGTCGATCATTATACATATAGCATTTGTGGAGATGGAGATTTAATGGAAGGGGTTTCTGCTGAAGCCGCTTCATTAGCTGGACATCTACAACTTGGAAGGCTTGTTGTTTTATATGATTCTAATGATATTTCCCTTGACGGCGACTTAAGTCAATCATTTAGTGAAAGCGTAGCAAACCGGTTCAAATCTTATGGATGGCAATATATCCGCGTTGAGGATGGGAACGATCTTCAGGAAATAGCCAAAGCAATTGAAGAAGCGAAAACCGACGAAGCACGCCCAACTTTAATAGAAGTCAAAACGGTTATTGGTTACGGTTCACCAAACCGTTCAGGTAAATCAGCTGTTCACGGCGCTCCGCTTGGTGCAGATGAGCTTAAGTTGACTAAAGAAGCATATAAATGGACATTCGAAGCGGATTTCCATGTTCCAGAAGAAGTGTATTCACACTTCAATGAATCTGTTGTGGACGCAGGCGCTCAAAAAGAAGAAGCTTGGAATGAATTGTTCAAAAATTACAAAGAAGCACATCCTGAGTTAGCCGAGCAATTGGAGCTGGCAATCAAAGGTGAACTGCCTGCTGACTGGGATCAGGAAATTCCGGTCTATGAAGAAGGAAAAACATTAGCTTCCCGTGCTTCAAGTGGAGAAGTGTTAAATGCGATTGCCAAAAGGGTGCCTAGCTTCATTGGTGGTTCTGCAGATTTAGCCGGATCTAATAATACTGCCATTAAAGGTGAGACAGACCTATTACCTGGTAATTACAGTGGTCGTAATATTTGGTTTGGTGTACGTGAATTCGCTATGGGTGCGGCCTTAAATGGTATGACCCTTCATGGTGGATTAAAAGTGTACGGAGGAACATTCTTCGTATTCTCTGATTATTTGCGTCCTGCTATAAGAATGGCAGCACTGATGGGACTTCCTGTAACGTATGTATTTACCCATGACAGCATTGCTGTTGGGGAAGACGGACCGACACATGAGCCAATCGAACAATTAGCATCATTACGGGCAATGCCTAACCTAGGGGTCATCCGTCCGGCTGATGGCAATGAAACGGCAGCAGCCTGGAAAGTGGCAATGGAGTCTACAAATAAACCAACTGCCCTTGTACTGACTCGTCAAGGATTGCCAACAATAAAAGACTCTTCCGAAACTGCGTATGAAGGTGTTTCAAAAGGGGCTTACATCATCTCCGCTTCTAAGAAAGAAGTAGCCGATGCATTACTTCTTGCGACTGGTTCCGAAGTGAACTTGGCTGTCGAAGCACAAAAAGCTTTAGCGAACGAAGGAATTGATGTTTCGGTAATCAGCATGCCATCATGGGATCGATTCGAAACTCAATCTAAAGAATATAAACAAAGTGTAATCAATCCGGCAGTGAAAAAACGTCTGGCCATTGAAGTGGCTTCACCGTTTGGCTGGGATCGTTATGCAGGTGATGAGGGTGAAATATTGGCCATCAATCATTTTGGAGCTTCGGCACCAGGCGGTAAAATCATGCAAGAATTTGGTTTCACAGTAGAAAATGTAGTTGCTCGTGTTAAAGAAATGCTAAAATAATCGTAATGGGGACTGACACCAACTAGTTTGGTGTCAGTTTTTTTATCAAAACTTCGTATTGTATGTTGAAAGTGCTCTTATTCTATGGGGAATCTTCCATTCGACAAAAAAAGAAGAAAATTTCTCCAGCAAACAACATATCTTTTCAGTTTGTCAATATATAATGAGAATAAATAAATTTCGTTTGAATGTGTCAGTTAAAGGGGAAAGTCATCAAGAGTGGAGAAAGATGGAAAGGTCCTGATTGTTAATTGTTCTGGTGACCAAACCAAAATAGGAATGCTAGGAGGCATTGGCTGATGAGAACCTATGAAATTTTTTTAATCGAAGATGAATTTGCCCATCATTATTATGGTAGAGAAAAGCTGTTTTTCAATTTGTTTTTGGAGTATATTCAAGCTAGGGGCAGACTGAAGAGTATTTTGCAAAAACAAATCGAATATGTCACCAAAACAGTCCCTATTATCCAGTTGCAGGTAGCTATTGAACAACGTTTGCAAAAAAAGATGAATTTTTGGTCTCAAAATGGAAAATACTATTTAGAAAAAACAAACGGATCCAGTAAAGCCGTTTTAATCATCCAGGATGATTCCATTATGCTTAAAGCTGAAGGAGACTATGAAGCGGAAACGGCCTTCTTTGAGTGCATTCGAAAATATGAAGCGAGTTTTCTAGCCATTGATTTTGAACACGAAAAATACGGTTGGTTAAAACCGATAAAAGAAAGAAAATTTGTCTAAATGGGGGACTTTTGGGTAGCGGGTATTGTATAATAACCTTTGGTCTAGTACACTGATGTTAGACAACACGAAGGAGGAAATAGTATGTGGGTTTACATTCTAGTTGGCGTACTGGCATTGATTGCTGGAGTAGTGCTGGGATTTTTCATCGCTCGTAAATACATGATGGATTACTTAAAGAAAAATCCGCCAATTAACGAACAGATGTTAAAAATGATGATGATGCAAATGGGTATGAAGCCATCCCAAAAGAAAATTAATCAAATGATGAGCGCCATGAATAAACAACAAACAAAATAAGATAGCATGAAACCTTGATATATCAATGTTATTGGAAGATTGGATGCAAAATTTTATATAATATCGAAATGGTAGCTTCATTCAGGCTGAATCCTTCCGCCGATTTTATATAAAATTTTGGTTTATCTTTCATTGTTGTTCCTAAAGCCACTTTTTCTGAATGAATGATTCAGAAAAGGTGGTTTTTGTTTTGGAATTAATAGATATGATTAAAAGAGTATGATTACCATTGTTTAGCAAAAGGATTTACCCAAGATGAAGTCAGAGACATGATTAATGCTTTCGATACTAAGACGGTCATAGAAGCGCGTATTAAGGTTATAATTTCCACTTTATCTAATACTGGGCTAAGAACTATGGATTAACGGGAATTACCCTTCGAGAATGTTAGCGATACGAGTATTATTGTCAACGGGAAGGGCTGTGAAGTGTTTTAGAGTTGGTAATATAGATATCTATAGTCTCTCACGACTTTTAGGACAAGGAGATATTCAAGTATCAGAGCGATATTTACACACCATTATCAAATAAAGCATTTCCCAACAGTTCGTTAATGAATATAAATAATTGAGATAATGATTAAAATCAGCTATATAGATCTAAAAAGACTGAGTTACGTTACCTGATAAATCTGGTAAGGTTATATAATTGGTTAAAGTAATTTAAAGTTAGTGCTATATAGTTAGTGTAAGAAGCAGGTATATAGAAATAAGAAGTACAATCAAACTATTAAAATGGGACAAGATAAAGGGAAATGCTAAAGCTCACCTCATTGCATATAGTTTGTTCGGGCACCTTCGTAAAAAGTCTTAAGCTCATTACTGGCTATTATAGATTGCTGTACGTCTTTTTCCATTAATGCTTTTAAATCATTGTCAAAACAAATTCCTTGCATTAATTTGGATTTCATTAAGCATATTGTTTTAAAATTTAATATTTCATGGGTTTCCATGGTCTCGTGAAGGGCCAACTTTTCATTTTCCATTCAATCACCTCCTCAGTCTATGTAACAAAGGTGATTTTCCCTATTCAACTCTCAGGTATATAGAGGGCTACATGTTGTTTTTCTAATGGTTGTAACCTTTTATAAAAAAATGAAAAGTAATGAATAAGACATTTTGAACAACGAAAGATAAGTAAGTGAATTTAAATGAAAGGAGAGATACTTAGTGGAAAAGTAGGATTGCATGAAACGTTAGAATTGCATGAAATATTGAATTTCAAAAGCCTTTGTCTATCAAAAGCTTCTACAATGAACGTATTAGTCCAAGATACGGAATTGAAAAACATTCTTTTACAGGACATGAGCAGCGGCAGAGAGCAAACTCAAAGATTACAGGAAATCCTGGTTAATCAAGGAGAGGAAAAAATAATGACTAACTTTTTGCAAAATATGGCGGTAAGACAGAACAGGTGATTGCTACTGACTTTCTGAATTCTGCCAAATCAGGAATAAGAAATACGGCTTTCGCCATAACAGAAACAGCTTCACCTGAATTGAGGGCTGCATTACGGGAACAGCTGAGATCTGCTGTAAAAACACATCATCCACAGGATATAAGTGAGCAGTCGCAGGTGAATTTAAAAGCGGCTAATACGGCATTGAATCTTTCTCAAAAATAAGGTTTTCATTTTCCAACAAAAGCCTTCTATTATTTGATAGGGGGAATTTCACTGCATTTATAAACTAATCAACAAAGATGAGTAGGCTGTTGAGTTTTTTAAGTTGACTTTATCAACTGTAAATATTAATATTACAGTAATCCCCTTGAGGAGGATGCAAAAGTGAATAGTGATTTTACAATAGCTGTGCATAGTTTGGTCTATTTAGCTTATCTACC
Organism: Peribacillus sp. NJ11; assembly: GCF_030348405.1. Classification (NCBI taxonomy): domain Bacteria; kingdom Bacillati; phylum Bacillota; class Bacilli; order Caryophanales; family Bacillaceae; genus Peribacillus; species Peribacillus sp. NJ11. Next base: position 4,597,756 of record NZ_JAUCFO010000001.1, on the reverse strand, counting down.
AGATCATATGGCAAGCAGTGAGTCTATCGCAGAAAACGTTTGTACAAACTCTGCAAGGATTCGGAAAATGATGAGCTGCTTAAGGAATAAAGGATTTGTTAAGACTAAAGAAGGTGTGGGCGGAGGCTATATTCTTGACTGTAATCCTGAAGAGGTGAGTTTGGCGGATATTTATATAACGGTATCACATGGAACTTTGAAGCCTAAGTGGTGTACAGGTGATCCCGAGAAAAAATGTGTCATATCTTCCAACACCCAGGTGGTCATGGATCAAATATTCGATGAAGCTGAGTTATATTTTGAAAAATATTTAGAAAATATAACACTTAGCACTTTTTTGGAAAAAATTAAACAATGTCCGTGATATTGATTTAGTTTTTTCTTTGCACAAAATGTATATTTTATTAATACAGTTAATAACTATAGTTTTAATATTAATTGAACATAAAAGGGGTGTTAAGGATATGGCTGAAAATAATCAGTTCAAAAATGAGGATTGGGTACAGGGAAGATCAAGAGAAGGGGAACTTATCCATGGTTTCATTGAAAAAGTAAGCGCGGATCGAGAAATCGTTAAAGTGAACGTGGTGGAAAGTGACAATGAAAAAACGGTAGGGAAATCGATTTGGATCCCGAGTAAATGGACCGAAAAGCTGCCGGATCTAGAAATCAGTAACGATAGTCATCTTTTGGCATTAATTGATTTAGCTTTGCTTTCCAAGGATGAAACATGGTTTATGGAGTTATCCGGTAAATTGGAATCCATCAAAATCCATCCAAAAATAAATGCCAGGAAATCCGAGGAGTTTCTTATCCAGGGAAATAGAATCGGGAAATTAGATTTAAATAGATGAGTTAAAACCTTAAATATTTCGGATAATACAAGGAGGAAATGAACATGACAATAGAACATGTAACGGATGATAATTTTGCTAGTGAAATCAAGGAAGGGTTGGTACTGGTTGATTTTTGGGCACCGTGGTGCGGTCCATGTAAAATGATTGCCCCAGTGCTTAATGAAATTGATGTTGAAATGGGTGATCGGGTTAAAATCGTAAAACTTAATGTGGATGAAAATTCAGATACGACAAGCGAATATGGAGTTATGGGGATTCCAGCTCTTATCCTATTCAAAGATGGAGAAAAGGTAGATCAGGCAATTGGCTTCCAGCCAAAAGAAGCCATTGCGGAATTAATTGCAAAACATGCATGATTAAGATTTTAACATGCGTGCTGTGTATTGTAATGTAAGGACTTATACCAACCAACACCGTAAAGGGTGGGTAACTAAATGGAGGATTAATAAATGAATTCTAAATATACACCATTATTTGAATCGTTCAATTTAGGAAAGGGGATAGAGGTGAAAAATCGGTTGGTGATGGCGCCTATGACAAATTTCTCTTCGAATCCTGACGGCACTGTAACCGATGCCGAAATTACTTATTATGAACGACGGTCAAGCGGGGTAGGCATGGTTATAACGGCATGTACCTACGTGACGGCAAATGGAAAAGGTTTTCATGGTGAATTTGGCGGTGATCAAGATGAATTGATTCCTAGCCTAAGTCGTTTAGCTTCAGCGATTAAAGCGAAAGGTGCAAAAGCAATCCTCCAGATTTTTCATGGTGGACGCGAGGTTCCACCGGAATTAATACCAAATGGCGATGTAGTCAGTGCAAGCAATATTCCATCGGAAGGAGAAGGGAAAGCAGTTCCGCGTCCACTATCTGAAAAGGAAATTGAATCAATCATTCTGGATTTTGGTGAAACCACCCGACGTGCCATAGAAGCGGGATTTGATGGTGTCGAAATTCACGGTGCGAATGGTTACTTGCTTCAGCAATTCTTTTCGCCACATTCAAACCGTCGTGAAGACAAGTGGGGAGGATCTCTGGAAAAACGGCTGAATTTCCCATTAGCTGTTGTGGATGAAGTGAAAAAGGCTGTTGCAGAACATGCCAAGGATCCGTTCATCGTAGGATATCGTTTTTCACCGGAGGAGCCGGAAACACCAGGAATCACTATGGATGATACACTCTCATTAATTGATGGACTTGCGACAAAGGAACTGGATTATCTCCATGTTTCATTAATGGAATTTTGGTCGAAAGCAAGACGGGGAGCAGAGGTTGACCGACCTCGGATAGAAATTATAAAAGAACGTGTCGGAGATCAAGTTCCTATCATCGGTGTTGGTTCCATCTATACAGCGGATGATGCGATCGAAGCACTTCAATCTGGCGTTCCATTAATCGCATTAGGACGTGAACTCATAATCGATCCAGAGTGGGTACAAAAAGTGGAACAAGGAAAAGAGACAGAAATCGTGACAAAAATAAACAAGGATAATCAGCAGCAACTTGATATACCAGATCCATTATGGCAAGCGATCATCCATTCCCCAGGCTGGTTTCCAGGCATTGAATAGGTAGACGTTCATATATTAATGAATTAAACGATGCTAATAGTGTGCAAAATAGTATGGAATGATTGTACTTGGATAATGAAAATCCCAATCGAATTGACCGATACCCCGGATAACGGACACACATAAAAAAGTGTTCCTTATCCGGGGGTTTTTATGTTTATGGAAGGGTCATTGAAAAGAGTAAAGAATCTATATAGTGATTTTCAGATTGAATCCTTAAAGGAATGAATAACCGAGTATTCTATTTCTAAGCTGTTTCGGAAAATAAAAAGGGGAAAGACTTACGAATTTTCATTGACGAGCAATTAAGTCTCAACGGCAGAGACATTCGGAAAATTCTGTGAGTAAAGGGGGCTACCTTTACGGAACGCCGTGGATATGGAAGGAGCACACAGCTCTTCCAAGTCACAGTCTGTAGTGGACCAACTTAAGAAGACCGCTATTCAATAACATAGAAGAGCAACCATTAATGGCTGCTCTTCTGATGTTATCTTCTTTTCAAAAGAATAGCTAAAATCAAAGATATTTGGAGAGTAATGATAAGTAAAAGTGACAACATAAAATCACTATCTAAAGATGCATCATAGCTAAAGATAAAAAATAAGATTACTGATATTACTAAAATGAAAATGAAATTAATAATGATTTGCCTCATGGTCCCCCCATTCTAACAACAGATCAATAAGATAGTGTTAATGCATATGACCTTGTATCTGTAGCTGTTGTTGGTGTAATAGATAAACCGGCCGGATAAACTGACACAGAAGGTGTACCAGCAATTCTTCTATGACCATAAGTTATTTTAATGTTTATTTTACCATTTTTGGATGTGGGAACATATACATATTGTCCAATATACCCTTTATGCTTGGTTTTACTAGTAGAAGCTTTTAAATCATATGAACCAGCCACACCGGCACTTGGTTCCCAATTACTTGGAGAATACTTGATTGCATAATCAATCCAACGTCCATTTCCTTGTTGATCTTGAGAATATCTGTGCTGGTGTTGTTTTACTTTTCCTCCACTGGATGGCAGGTACAGTCCTGAACTTGAAGGGAAACCAATTGTCATTTTATCCACTAAAGTATATGAAGGTGTTTTTAACCATTGAAAATTACCGTATATATAAAATTTATCTTCTTTTGAACGATTACTTTTTACTTTATATACAGTTCCACCTAATTTTAAAGTTGTTGCAGCGATATATCAAAAGTACTGATTTGCCATGGGCTATTAACTTCTGAATCATTAATCGAAGTAAAGTTTATAAAACAGTAAATAATAATGTCATCACTCGGGGATTTATATTGTTTAACTTAGTAGTAATTTCATATTTTTTTACTAGAGTCTAAATATCTATCGTATTTAAATTAAAGTACCATTGATTTCTATTATCCTCAGATTGAATTGGAGCACTTTAACTGTATCTGAGGGAATATTTAACTTATAGCGGATCTTTTGATTTAGTGAGGACACTCCGGAGATAAAAAAACATGAGGTTATGATCATTCTCATTATTACTGTACTCTATTTTTCCTGATTTTTAGTTTTAGTTTTTAGACATGATATTTCAAATTAGGAACTTTTGTTTTTATCCAAAATTTATATTTTATTTATATAGGCACTAGTCCTGTGAAAAATTCATACCTAAACGGAAGAGGAGGAACAGAATGAAATAGATAGAACACCATAATTTAATGGCATTAACCCAGCTTGTTAGAGGAACTTAAAGTTAAAGTATGACAAAGAAAGTCATTTACGGTTATAAATCCTACCGTACATCCATGATGCAAAGGCGGTTTGCGTGTCATAATTGAAACCATCTATTTTATATTTGGGATATACGAGAAAATGTTTACGTATAAGAGGTGAAAAAGGAAACTAGTATTTATGCCAATATAAATAAGCATATAAAGTTTAAAATTCAATGGTTCGAAGTTTGATGCTTAAGCATTCGTACCGAAGATTAGGTTTGGAGAAAGTATGATCTGTTGTTTTATAGAGAAAATGGGGGAAATGAAAAAACACGGAGTGGATTAATCCACTCCGTGTTTTCGATAATAGGCATTAGCATATCCAAGCGATTTCCTTAAAATAGATAGGAATCAAGTGAGTATGGGCCAGCTCCGGTCATCGCTACACCAATCGCCACTGCAAGGATGGCAAGATTATATTCATAACCGTTTTGAGTTGCCCAGTAGCCATTTGCGCCGTGAACTTTAACAATCGCAACGAGCATTGTAAGTGCAATCAATATACCTGCAAAGGGTGTAAGGAGACCTAAAGCAAATAAGGCTCCGCCAATAAGCTCTGATAGACCAGCAAATAGGGCCATGGTAACTCCCGGCTTCATGCCAATTGAGTCAAACCAGCCTCCAGTACCTTTCAAGCCATGACCGCCAAACCATCCAAACAGTTTTTGCGCCCCGTGTCCAACAAACGATAATCCAATTACTACACGTATAACTAATAAACCGATACCAATCATTTATGATTCCTCCTGGAATTTGTTTTAAATTTAGATATCTTTAATTCGAGATTTGTGTTTAAAAAAAATACTGTAATATCTCGAATTAATTTATCTTTAATTAAAGATAATATCTTTTGAGTGATTTGTCAAACTTTATTTTAACGCTTAAGGCTCTTTCATCGGGAAAGGTACTGAAAAAACCGGGTGATTTCAGCTTGGAGGCCTACAATAAATTAGAAACCCTAACACATTCATAGTCGTTTAGTGATTACTTTTCCGGACGGTTCTTCCATCTTGGCAGGGTCTCCTATTATTCTTGTCGTTACAAACTATGCACCGACATCAGATGTTGATATTGCTACGTAATTCATGTACATGATATTAAATGAAAAAACAAGAAAACAGGCAGTGCCGATGGCGTTTGCCTGTTTTTTAGGATAGTAAAGGATATGCTTATGTATTCATTTGTGGAACGAAAAGGAAAAAGAGGAGATAGTCCGTTCAAATTAAGCATATAATGACATGGTGGTTATCAATGGGAGATGAACCGGTAAGAGATTAGGGGATTAAAGACCTGTACCAGTTTTATAAAAAAGTTCATTATATTTATTTAATAATTGATCAAGTTGCTGGCTATATTCAACGGCAACATGGGAGTTTAAACCATCTTTAGCAACAATTTTGATAAGCTCATTTCTCTTTAATTCGATCTGTTCGAGAAATTCATTCTTCTTAGCCATTATATTTCCTTTCTGGCCCCAACTTTTTTTCAAGGTACCTTTTATTTATGTTTTCGTTGTAAAATTTGTATGAATATAACAATTATATCGACTTGGACCAATGAATTCAAATAAGTTAACTTAATGAAAATTTAACCCGTGGCCCATTCCGATGTCAGCCATTTAGTTGTCATGAAATATTCACAGTTCCATAAATGTATTTTTTTATCTTATTTGTTACAATGTTTATAGGTTGACATACATAGGAGTGAGCTCATTTGAATGATATAAATATGTTTTTAGCTTTTGGGGCAGGCTTTTTGAGTTTTATTTCACCATGCTGCTTACCGCTATATCCAGCCTTTTTATCTTATATCACTGGTATGAGCGTTGGTGAAATCAAATCCGAGAACGCCATGCTCCAAAGAAGAAGTATGCTGCATACTTTATTCTTCCTGCTTGGTTTTTCTCTGGTTTTCATTGCAATTGGTTTTAGTACGACCTATCTAGGTTCTTTTTTCTCGAATTACAAAGAATTGATTCGTCAGATTGGTGCCATCCTGATTATCATTTTTGGTTTATTCGTTGTTGGAATCTTTCAGCCGAAATCATTGATGAAAGATAGTCGCTTTGAATTTAAAAACCGACCTAGCGGATATATTGGTTCCATTCTAATCGGACTTGCCTTTGCGGCTGGATGGACGCCTTGTGCAGGTCCACTATTAGGTGCGGTCGTTTCTTTGGGTGCAACTAACCCTAGCGCTGCCATGAGCTATATGACTGCCTATATATTAGGATTTGCCATACCGTTTTTCATATTATCTTTCTTTGTCGGAAAGTTGAAATGGATCAAAAAGTACAGCCAATACATCATGAAGATTGGCGGATATTTAATGATTGTAATGGGTGTGATTTTGTTTTTTGATTGGATGACCAAAATAATTGCAGTCCTGTCTAGACTATTCGGTGGCTTTACGGGGTTTTAGTCCATAAAAAGCTATTTTTTCAAAAATATTCAAATGGCATTACCCTTCGTCAGGACTTAATATTGGTATATTATTTTTTTATTCGTTTTTCTTGTTATTTTGTGTCTAAAGTCACATAATCTTTGCTTATTATAGAATCACTACATTTCTAATAAGGTTTTATAATACTGTTGTTTGAAATGAAGATGAAAGGCCATGGCCCAAATATTAATAGTTGATGATGCCAAAGTTTATGAGAATGATACTTTCAAATATTTTATCAAAATCAGGACAAGTAGTGATTGGTGTGGGCGAGAAGCCATTGAATAATATCGAAATTTGAATCCTGACCCAGTGACGATGGATATTACCGCCAATCATTAGCCGTCTGGACGCCGTTAAAAAGGGTATAATGTGCTCTGCTATGGGTCAGCAAAAAAATGGTTGTCGAGCTATAGAAGCCGGGACGAAAGATTTTATGGTCAATCTTTTTGACGAGAGCAGGGAATTGAATGATTCAATAGGGCGCGTAATTAAAAACCCTCACCTTGTTTATCTTAAGTAGGTAATATATACTTTGTTTATAAATTGAAGTCATATATAATTTTTAATGGTACTTACCTATTTTTAGTTAAAAGGGATGGTTAAGAGATGATATATATATCAACAGGTATAGCGATTGTGATGGCTATGGGTGTTTTCATGTTCCGGATGAAGGAAACAAAAAAACCAGTGAACGAAAAGAAAATCATCTTACCGCCGCTTTTTATGAGTACGGGTGCTTTGATGTTTATTTTTCCTATGTTCCGGGTGACTCGATACGAATTTTTGGAGGCTCTTGTTGCAGGGATGTTATTTTCCATCCTATTAATTAAAACATCAAAATTCGAAGTTAGAGATGAAAAAATTTATATTCAGCGCTCTAAAGCTTTCATATTCATATTGATTGGTCTCATGGTGGTTCGGCTGGTGGCGAAACTGATGCTGGGAAGTACGATTGAAATCGGTGTCTTGAGCGGAATGTTTTTCTTACTTGCTTTTGCCATGATCGTTCCATGGAGAATTGCCATGCTATACCAATACAAAAAAGTTAAAGCAGCCAGTTTTAGTGGAAGTAATATGGTGTGATAAAAGTAAATGAGAATGGATAAAAGGGACAATCCAGGAAACCTGAGTCGATATTAAAATGACTTAGGTTTTTTAATTTGCCTGGGAACCTTTAGAGTCAATGAAGACATTCATGTTTACTAGATTCTATAAAACACAATCAAAAACCAAGTAATTCCATCCGGATTATATTATATAATTATTTTACTTAAGGAGGAAACGGTTAATGTTACAAATGATTGTGTTCGGGATTATTTGTGGTTTAATGCTGGGGTTTGTGCTTCAAAGAGGCCGTTTCTGTGTTGTTGGTGCATATCGTGATTTGATTTTAGCTAAAGATGGACGGATGTTCTTAGCTACATTCGTTGTTATAGCAATACAAAGTATTGGTGTTTATGCATTGAATGATTCAGGGGTCATTCAGTTTGGAAATGATGGTTTTCCATGGTTGGGAACAATCGTGGGTGGCTTCATTTTTGGTATTGGAATGGTTCTGGCAGGCGGTTGTGCCACTGGAACATGGTATCGTGCCGGAGAGGGCATGATTGGGAGTTGGGTTGCCCTTTTTGGATATAAGCTAGGGGCTGCCATGACGAAATATGGTGTATGGAAAGTTGCTGGGGATAATTTGTTGTCCTATCGTACGAGTGATACGTACATTCATGAAACATTTAACGTTTCGCCGTGGGTGCTTGTGATTATTGTGACACTTTTGGTTGTCATCTTGGTGATTCGTGAATTGAGAAAACCGAAACTGCCAATCTTTAAAATGAAACCGAAAAAAACGGGATTGGCCCACATCTTATTCGAAAAACGGTGGCATCCCTTTGTTACAGCATTTATTGGTTGGCCTTATTGCAATCATGGCATGGCCGCTAAGTGCTATGACAGGCAGAATGTTCGGACTTGGAATTACAGTACCTTCCGCGAACATTCTAACCTTCCTTATTACAGGCGATGATGCATTAATCGATTGGGGTACGTTTTTGGTATTGGCCATTTTCCTTGGTGCCTTCATTGCTGCCAAAGGAAGTGGGGAATTCCGTTGGCGCTTGCCTGATATAAAGACGTTACGTAAAAATGCAATCGGTGGTGTAATCATGGGGTTCGGTGCAAGTGTTGCAGGAGGGTGCACAATCGGTAATGGTCTGGTGAACTCGGCGTTATTTGCTTGGCAAGGCTGGATCGCGATTGTCTTTTTCCTACTAGGTACATGGGTAGCAACTTATTTCACGATTATCCGTAAGCAAAAGCAGGCAGCAGCTACATCAAAAGCGGCTTAAGGTAAAAGGCAAAAAACATTAATCAAGGAGTGGAATATAAATGGCGTAAGTATTGGAAACGACTGGAATGGTATGCCCATTCCCTTTAGTGGAAGCAAAAGAAAAGATAGTGGATATGGCAAAAGGAGAGGAATTGATCATTAATTTCGATTGCACACAAGCAACGGAGAGCATTCCGCGTTGGGCCGCAACTGAAGGTCATGAAATCACGGAGTTTGAGCAAATCGATGACGCTAAATGGCGTATCATCGTCAAAAAGGGAAATTAAATTGATCAAAGAAAACGTGCCAGGGTTCCTGTGCACGTTTTTCGAATTTTTCAAGGCTGAATCATTGGCGCTGAAAGTTTCTAGTGATAACATGTCTTTAACTACTTTTTAAGGAGATGCTGATAATGGTAGACGAGGTCATTTTAAACGATGTTCCCCTGCATGTTACTGATTTTCTTTCTGAAACTGTAAAGGATTCTGAAGGTAAGGAAGTCAGAAAAGTCAGTTTCAATTTCAAGGTTACACATAGTGAATATCATGATATTACAACACTGCTTTATCAAATGGTATTTGATTTAAAGATCCCTCAGACAAACGAGGAGTTTCGAGCAGAGATCTTTAACTATGCGACTTCGGTCACGAACCTTTATGAAGAAAATGCCGTAGGGGATTTTTCGCTGGTCTTGTTGGAAGTGAACGAGCCCGAATGATTACATTGCCAGTCTTGTAAAGATATGGGTTACTGTCTATAATAATAGTGACGATCATTCTATACATATGAGGTGGTACTTTGCTTAGTGGATGGTTTTTATGGTTTATTCTATTTTGGGTAGCCCTTTTAATTATATTGATGAGCATAGGTGGCTTTTTCATGTTTCGGAAGTTCCTGAAAAGATTTCCCAAAGAAGATGGGAAATCCGATATGGATTGGGAAGAATACTATTTGGACCAAACAAAGCACTTATGGTCAAAGCAGCAAAAAGAATTACTCGAAGATTTAGTGAGCCCTGTACCAGAACTTTTTCGTGATGTTGCACGTCATAAAATTGCGGGGAAAATCGGTGAATTGGCATTAAAAGAAAAAGCGGGAGATATTACGGAAGATTTAGTGATACGCGGCTATATCATTGCCACACCAAAACGTGACCATAAATTTTTACAAAAAAAATTAGCTGAAAGAAAAGTGAATATGGGTCCATATGAACACTTATTCAGCTAATGCTGAAAAAGGCAGACTCTTTTGGAGTTTGCCTTTTTTTATTCTAAATAATTGAAAATAATAGGGCAGTGTGGTAAAAATTAGAACGTTTGTACCCAAACCATGCTATTCGTTAAATTTTTGATATAATAATAGTAAGTAAAAATGAGGACGGAGTGAAACTATGAAATTTATCCATACGGCCGATTGGCATTTAGGAAAAATCGTTCACGGGGTGCATATGACAGATGACCAAAGGCATGCACTCTTGCAATTCATAGAAATTGTCGAGGAAGAAAAACCTGATGCGGTTGTGATTGCCGGTGACCTATATGATCGTTCCGTTCCGCCGACTGAAGCGGTAGAGCTTCTTGATGAAATCCTCTATACGATTAATGTGAAAATGAATACACCGATCGTTGCAATATCAGGAAACCATGATTCTGCGGAAAGGCTTGCATTCGGTTCATCATGGTATCGTCATAGCCAGTTATACATTCATGGGAAATTGACAAAGGCATGTGAGCCGGTTCGCATCAAGGGTGTGAATTTTTATTGTGTTCCATATGCAGAACCTGGAACGGTTCGCCATCTTTTTGAAGATGACAGTATCCATTCCCACCAAGAAGCGATGAAGCGGATAACCGGAACGATTACGGAGACTTTCAATAAGGATGAACCGAATGTCTTCGTAGGACATGCTTTTGTATTAGGCGGAAAAACAAGCGATTCAGAACGAGTCTTGTCGGTGGGTGGTTCTGGCTGTGTTTCATCTGACTTATTCGATGCGTTCGATTATACGGCACTTGGACATTTACATAGTCCAGATGCGATACGTCATCCTAAGGTGTTTTACTCTGGATCACTATTAAAATACTCTTTTTCAGAGGCCAAGCAAAAAAAGTCGCTTTCCATTGTCGATATGCACGAAGATGGAAGCTTCGAAATAAACTATCGATCATTGGCACCCAAGCTGGATATGAGGGAAATATCCGGAACGATGGAAGAGTTACTCGATCCTTCTTTTTATCAATCGCAAAAAAAGGATGACTACTTGAAAATAACACTTAATGATGAGGGTTCGCTCATCGATCCGATTAATCGCTTGCGCCAGATTTACCCGAATATACTTCATCTAGAGCGAAAATGGGATTTGACCGACCTTAGAAGAAAAAAATCCTTCTCTTCTATAAAGGATGAACGAAAATCAGAATTGGACCTGTTCGAAACGTTTTATCAAGAAATGACAGATAGGGACTTTGATTCTCAAAAGCAGGATTTGATGGTTTCGGTAATTGAGGCCGTGAAGAAAGAGGAGGCATTGAAATGAGACCTCATATTTTAACGATGCAGGCATTCGGACCATATGCAGGAAGGGAAACCATCGATTTTAATTCCCTTGGAGAACGGACCATGTTTGTCATCTCTGGAAAGACAGGCGCAGGGAAAACAACGATATTTGATGGGATCAGTTTTGCTATATATGGAAAAGCCAGTGGAGAAGACCGAAGCGGGCAAGATTTACGAAGTCAGTTTGCCGAAGATGATATGTTGACGGAAGTCTCGCTGCAATTTACCCTGCGTGGGAAAACGTATTTGGTGACCCGGTCACCGCAGCAGGAACGAAAGAAAAAATCAGGAGAAGGAACGACGACGGTTGGAGCAAAGGCTGAATTATATGAGATATTGGCGGAAGGGAAAAAATTACTTGGGGCAAATGTGCGTGAGGTTGAGGAAAAAATCAAATTACTTATTGGACTTGATGCCAATCAATTCCGGCAAATCCTGATGATTCCACAGAATGAATTCCGAAAACTGTTAACTTCCGACAGCAAAGATAAGGAACAGATTCTCCAGAAATTATTTCATACTGAACTTTATAAACGAATTGAAGAAAAATTAAAAGAAGAGGCTTCCATCCTTAGAAAGAAAAGTGAAAAAAGCGCTCAGCGGCGAATTGAATTAATGAAAGGTATCAAACCAGGCAACCATGAAGAATTGCAGGCACAATTGCAAGCGGAAGAGCCTAACGAACAACAGGTTTTACCACTGTTACAGGAAGTCATTTTGGCAGCAACAGAAAAAAATGAGTGTGTAAATAAACAAATACAGGAAAAGCAGAAAGCTCGCGATCAAGTAAATCAAGAGCTTTCAAAGGCGGTCGATTTAATAAATAGATTTTCGGAAAAAGAAAAGCTACGAAAAGAAAAGGAGGACCTTGAAGCAAAACAGCCTGAAATGGAACTAGTGAAAGGCCAAATTAAAATGGCACACAAAGCGGCTTCGCTTGAAAAGCAGGAACAATACTATTTGCGAATTGGCAAACAAGTACAAGATGCGAATGCTGAACTTCAAAAGTTAAGTGAGCAGGCCGAGAAGTTACGGACTGAGCGTATAGAGAAGCAGGCTTCCTATGAGCAGGAAATGCTGAAGGAAAACCAGAGGGATCAGGCCGTACGGACTGTACATCAGCTTGACCAGGTAAAAGATGCTGTCATGACTTTTGCAAGCTTAAAAGCACAAGTTGCATTGGATGAAAAAGAGTGGAGAAGCAGTAAAGGGCTTCGTGAAAAAAATGTTTCGGAACATCTGGCAATTGAAGAGGAAGCAGAGAGAGTTGCTCGTGAAAAAACAGAAGCGGAAAAAGCGGCGGTTCTTCATCGCGATAAGGAAATCGAAGCTGAAAGAAATTATCAATCGTTATTGAAAATGAAAAAGCTTCAAGAAGTTCTTTCCGAGACTCAGAATGCGAAGCGGGTTCTGGAAGAAAAGAATAATCGGTTTCAAGAGATTCAAGGAATTCATATTCAGGAAAAGGGAAAACTGGATGCTCTGAATCAAAATTGGCGATCAGGCCAAGCGGGCATGCTTGCTACCTTATTACACCCAGGAGAAAATTGTCCTGTGTGCGGTTCGCTAAGTCATCCTGACCCAGCCCGAATGCATGAGGATATGCCAACGGATATGGAACTGAAAGAGCAAGAAAACAAGCTGAAAACTGCAGAACAACAAAAAAGCCAAGCCGAAAGTGAATTTTATCAAGCAAAATCCAAATATGATGCACTAGTCGATTCGTCACAAGAAAAGCTTAGGGACTTACAAAATGACCTGCCGGAGTTTAGGTTTGAAGATCTTGCTGGTCATTTGAAACAATTTGCTGAAAAAGGAAAAGCGCTCCAAGAGCAGTTAAATGAATTGATGCGGAAAAAGTCTTTATTTAATGATCTGGAAAGAAAGTTGCTGGAATTAAAAGAGAAAGCATCCAAGCTAAAGGAGAATCTGGCCTCTCTAGAAAGAAAAGAGGACCAAGGGAAAACCAGGTATATTGAGAACTCTACAAAACTGACAGGATTAACCGATTCCCTTCCAGATGGAATACGGACAGAGGAAGAATATGATGCAGCCTACCAAATGGCTGTAAAAACACAGAAAAACTTACAAATTGCCTTGGAAGATGCACAAAAAAACCTTCAATTGGTTAAAGAAAAAGAATCGGTCATCAATGCAAAAAAAGAATCTCTAATTGGAAATATAGAGGCTTTAAATCAAGAATTGAAAGAAGAACGGGAAAAGTTAATTACGGATCTGACCAATCAAGGCTTTTCCAATTATAAAGAATATACAGCCGCAAAAAAATCGGAAGCGGCACTTGAAAATTTGGAGGACCAAATCCAGCAGTATAATCAAAATTGGCAAAGTGTTTTAAGTCTGTTTCATGATTTGGAAATGAAGCTGAAAGATATGATCAAACCGGACCTTGAAGGATTGAAAAAGACTTTTGATTTCATAGATGTGGAATTGGAGTCGTTACGCCAAAATCAGAATGAAATACATGCAGAAAAACGGACTAACGAAGAAATCGAAAGGAAATTGGCGCAAATCAGGGAAGATCAGAAAAGTCTGGATGAAAGGTACAGTATCGTCGGTCACCTGTCTGAGATTTCCAAAGGCCAAAACTCCTTCAAAATAACTTTTGAACGGTATGTATTGGCAGCCTTTTTAGATGATATCCTAAAAGAAGCCAATTCAAGATTACTGAAAATGACAAGCGGCAGATATCAGCTGTTGCGAAAGCTGGATCCTACACGCAGGAATATCCAGAGCGGTCTGGAGTTATCCGTGTACGACCAATATACAGGACAGGAGAGGCATGTCAAAACCCTTTCGGGAGGCGAAAGCTTTAAGGCATCCCTTGCACTTGCTTTGGGTCTTGCGGATGTTGTCCAGCAGAATGCAGGCGGGATCTCACTCGAAACGATGTTCATCGATGAAGGGTTCGGTACGCTAGACCCCGAATCTCTTGATCATGCGATAGAAGCATTGATGGATATACAAAGTACCGGGAGATTAGTCGGGATAATTTCTCATGTTCCAGAGCTGAAAGAAAGAATCGATGCCCAGCTCCAAGTCATTTCGACACAAAAAGGAAGTCGTACTTCCTTTTACTTTGCTGGATAAATCAAAAAAAAGAATGGCTAAGGAGAAAGTGGCTCCCTAGGCCATTCTTTTTATTATGAATGAACTACTCTATGTTAATATCATCAGCTGTTATTCCGGGGGAAAACTTATGGATGCGAATCACCAATATCGGATTTGAGAATTCAGCGGTAATTCTTCGAGAGCAAATCGAAAAGGGGAAAGGGATTTTTCTCTGTGTGGGTATTGTATCCGCTTTATTTTCAAGAAATGGTTTATGAGTATCGTCAACGATGATCGATAGCTCATTATCACTTAAGCAAACTTTAATATCTTTCAAATCATGATTTTCTAAAACCGCTTCCACCATATACTCATCGTCACTTTCGTATATATCAATTGAAAAAAGTTGATGATCCAACGCACAAGTTTCCGGATCCAGAAAAAATTTTTTTACCCATTCATCAAACTTTTCAACCTCATTCATTTGCTTTACATGTTGATTGTCTTGCATGTTGATACCCCCGGTTTTCCTTTGTTACATTATATGTTGGAGTAAGAAAATGGTGCTTGAAAAAGTGAAAATGGATGATGATAAAAAGATTTCCGAAAACGTGGTTCAAAAAATATAAAAAGCAGTAGAAAAGTAATCAAAGCAAAGGAACGATGGTATGTGGGTATAAAAGGGAATCAAAAAGTAGAAAGAATTCAATAAAAAAATGATGACCAATTCTAAATGAATTGGTCATTTTTTTATAAACAATCGTGTTGATCGATCATGCCCGCACCCTACTGCCATTAAAGTTAATACAATTTCAAATGTCATATTAAATGTATTTTTAAAATAATTCACCATTTCAATTCTGAAAATACCTTCGATCTGTTTCCTCTTAAGCAAACTTTGTTACAAATTCAGAAGAACCGTATCATTTCTGAAATCCCACTGATCACTTTTGGAATTTATCAAGTTGAAACTTAGTTTATTATAGATTTACTAGATATATAGTTAGGAGGTAATGATAATGGCAAAAAAATCAAGAAGGTATAAAATGTTCGTAAACCTGCATTAAAGTATTTCTTTATTTCCGTTGAAAAGGAAAATCCGACATGTCCATTTTGTGATGGCAAACATGTGGAATTATATTCATCCTTCGGTACTGCACAGCTCGTTAGGCAATACTATTGCTTAAACTGTAAAACTTTTTTTAAAAATATACGATGGAAAGGTTCTTTCTACTGATCGACCTCATGAGCCAACCGATATGAATGGGTGTCAATACCTGTTAAGGAGGATGGCTTATCAGAATATAAGTTTCATAGCTTGATGGAATCACTTACCCTTGATTAACTGAATGAAAAAGAGCATTGTCAGGAAGGGAATTCGCTCAAATTAGTTCGTATGGCGTTTCCAAATGAATGAAAATGGAAGGTTAAGGAATTTATCCGGCTTTGTAATGGAAGCCTTCTTCTTTTTGGAATAAAAGAAGACGGTGGGATGACGCTTTTAAAACCAGTAACTTTTTGAGGAGGATAAATGTGTGATAAAAACCGAATGTAAAATTAGAGGGTTAGGCTCGATGTACAATGCTTCCTATAATTTCTTACAGAAAAATATTGAAGCAGGCAGAGGAGAAAAAACCGCTATTTATTATGGAAATCAATCTTATCCTTATCAAGAAATCGACACCCTTGTCAATCAATTTGGTGCGGCATTAAAAGATCTGGGCATAGAGATGGAACAGCGCATCCTACTTTTATTACATGATTCTCCAGAATTTATCATTAGTTTCTTCGGTGCAATAAAAGTTGGGGTAATCCCGATTCCATCCAATACGCTTTTGCTTACAAAGGATTATGAGTATCTTTTGAATAATAGCCGTTCAAAAGTGTTGGTCACTACTTATGAACAGTGGGAGAAGTTAAAGCTTATTAAAAATAGATTACTTTTCTTAAGGCATGTCATCTTGGTTGATGGGGTTGATCACAATTTCGAGGAAGATAACGAACATTCTTTTCAGGATCTTACTCGCAGACAAAATAAAGATCTGCCGCCTTGTTTTAGCAACATTAATGATCAAGCGTTCTGGCTCTATACATCAGGAAGTACAGGTGAGCCAAAAGGGGTTATACACCTTCAAACCGATATGGAAGAAGCTTTCAAAAACTACGCCAAAAACATTTTGCAAATCACCGAAAATGACATTACTTTTTCGGCTTCGAAGCTTTTCTTTGCTTATGGTTTGGGAAATGCGATGTATTATCCTTTTGGAGTCGGGGCTACTACTGTTTTAATGCCGGACAGACCGACTGCAGAAAAGGTGTTCGAGACGATAGAAAAGTATCGTCCAACCATTTTTTTTGGTGTCCCGACCCTGTATGGATCGATGCTCAATTACCTTGAGAAGACGAAGGAAACCTATGATCTTTCTTCAGTTAGACTTTGCGTATCAGCAGGAGAGGCACTGCCGGCTACTTATATTGAACAATGGAAGAGAGTTTTTGGATTGGATATTATAGACGGAATTGGTTCGACCGAATCACTTCATATATACATTTCCAATCAAGTAGATGATATTCGGCAAGGAAGCACAGGAAAAATCGTTCCCGGTTATGAAGCTAAAATTGTGGATGAACAAGGTCATGAAACTCAGGTGAATGAAGTGGGAGACCTTTTAATTAAGGGAGAAAGCATTGCAGCCTCTTATTGGAATCTTGATGATGAAAACAAAAAGAAGTTTTTCGGTAATTGGCTGGTGACAGGAGATAAATACTTTAAGGATGAAGGTGGCTTCTATTGGTACGCGGGCCGCAATGATGACATGATGAAGGTAAATGGAATTTGGGTATCGCCAATAGAAATAGAAAACGCATTCTTATCACATCCCGATATACTGGAAACTGCTGTTGTTGCTGTAAAGGATGAAAATGGTTTAATAAAACCAAAAGCCTTCATAGTATTAAAAGAAAGTGCGGAATCAGGTGAAGGAGTAAAAGCAGGAATAAAAGGATTTGTCAAAAAAGTGTTAGCGTCATATAAAGTTCCTCGCGACATTGAATTCGTGAACGAGTTACCAAAGACTTCGACAGGAAAGATAAAAAGATTTAAATTAAGAGAGCCAGAGATCAAATCACAATCGTAAACAAGAAGGATGATTCCATCTCCTTGAATGTGGACTGAAAATGAATGTCTGAAATCCAGAGGCGATGGCAAAAGCTGCTTCACGTGTCCATGAACTGGGAGGAGGAATCGTAATTGTCGATGGAAATGAAATAATACTTGAAATTCCATTACAGCTTACGGTGACTTCTGATCCTTCATTTAATAGGGCAGTAGAATTTAATGAAAAATAATTAAAGATGCTTCAAGCGAGAGGCTATCCTTTTCAAGCCATTTTGTATACATTATTATTTTTAACTTGCTACTTTCTTCCTGGGCTGCGTTTAAAACCCTTTGGGCTATACGATGTGAAAAACATAGAATCTTATTTCCTTCCACATCCATGACGAACTTTTTAAATGAAAGGAAAGCGTAGAAAAGAACAGATGATATTAGCGGGCTTGCGGGGCTGCCGTTTCACCAAAGTATTTCGGGAAACGGCAGCCTGATTTTCGTTAATGTGGCTCATATAAAAATTCCCAGGGAACTCCAAATCGATGTTTAGAAATACTTCAAAATGCCGATTATCCCAATCTATATTCGTTCATATTTACTGCCATATGTATTATTTAGGGATGCGCCCACCCTGGAATTTTTGAGTGTTTTAATTAAGGAGATAAGCTATAGATTTTTTATTTATTTACTCGTAAGCCAACTTTCAATAAACAATGAACTTGCCCATCCTTAGATGGGCTTTTCAAATTTAATAATACACCATGGATATAATCAAAATTATGATTTGTGAGTAGGTATAATCTATAATATGGTAAAAACCTACTTTTCACGATCGTTAGAAAACCAACCAGAGCCTGTGAAAATTCAATAATGAATTATTGGCATTTCGATGAATCCTCTACAGAAAGGCTTTATTTGTGAATAAAATTCATAAATGAATTGAGTTATACGAAAAATCTTGCTGTTTTACTCCTTTATAGGACTTGGCATGGAAGTTGCATAATAAATAAGTATAAATCAAACATGTACGATATGACATTCGTTTATGTGTGGAGGGATAAATGGTGCGAAAAACGATAAATAAACCATGGGAGCAATGGTATGTTGAAAGAATGAAAACTATGAAGCTACCGGAAATATCCGTCTATTCCCTGCTTGATATAACAGCAAGTAAGTTTCCTCACCATACAGCCATCATTTATGAAGACGATTTATTGGATTATATGAATCTTAAAATGCAGGTAGATAAACTTGCAGGGAAATGGCGTGAAATGGGCTTTGTTAAAGGTGAACGGATTGGTCTGATGCTGGCCAACCACCCTTATTTCATAATCAGTTATTACGCCGCGCAGGCTCTTGGTCTGATAGTTGTACAGATGAATCCCATGTATAAACCGAGGGAACTTTTGCAAATTTTAATAGACTCGGATGCTAAGTATATTGTATTTGATCATACGGCCGCGGATACAATCGAAGAAACGAAAGCGATATATGAATTTGATGTCTGCATGAAAACGGAAGATGATCAAAATGGCTCATACTCCCTTCAAACGTTGATTCAATCCGGAGAGGCCATTAAAGAGTCCGAAATCATAAACCCTCATGAAGATATTGCAGTCATCCAATACACAGGCGGCACAACTGGGAAGATTAAGGGGGCCATGCTCACTCACCATAATTTAACCTCCAACGTCGTGCAGAGCTTTGAAATGTATGGGGATTCCTTGAAACCTGGTGAAGAAATCGTGTTGGCAGCTACGCCACTTTATCATGTTTATGCAATGACAAGTGCGATGAATCTAGGTATCTATATTGGAGCAGCCATTCTCTTGTTTCCCAAATTCGATCTTCAAGATGTCCTTACAAACATTAAAAAATATCACCCGACTTTCTTTCCAGGTGTTCCAAAGATGTATAATGCTTTCGTCAATCATCCAGGAATTGAAAACTATGGACTGGATTGTTTAAAAAGTTGTTCTTGTGGCTCGGCCCCCCTTCCAGTTGAAGTGATCAAGCGATTTGAGGTGTTGACTGGTGCCAAAATAGGAGAGGGTTTCGGCTTGTCGGAAGCTTCACCTTCCACTCATCGTAATCCGCCTTTCGGAAAAAGGAAAATTGGAAGCATTGGAATCCCTTTTCCAGGCACGGATTGTATGATCATTGACGATGAAAATAATGAAGTGCCTAACACAGGTGTCGGGGAGCTGCTGATAAAAGGCCCGCAAATCATGAAGGGATACTGGAATAACGAAGCCGAAACAAAAAAAGCCTTACAGAATGACTGGCTATATACCGGCGATCTTGCTGTTATGGATGACGAAGGATATTTCTACATTGTCGGCAGGAAAAAAGAAATGATCATCGTCGGAGGATTCAATATTTACCCGCAGGAGGTGGAAGGTGTTCTATATGAACATCCGGCAATTAAAGAGGCAGCCGTGGTGGGTATTCCCCATAAAGAAAAAGGCGAAGTTGTGAAAGCATTCATCGTCCCTAAAGAAAGCGCTTCCGTAGACCTTGAAGAAATAGAAGGTTATTGCTATTCCCAATTGACGCCTTATAAGGTGCCGAAAGTATTTGAAGTGAGAAAAGAACTGCCGCGAAATACGGTGGGTAAACTATTAAAAAGATTGTTAGTTAAAGAAGAACTTGAAAAGGAAGGAAGAAAAGACTAAGGGGGATGCAGTTCGTTTGATCATTCCAACCATTCAGGTTGAAACCTGCAGTGGATGGAATGTCAAACACACATAAAGAAGAGGAGGGGATTCATTATGCGTTGGGTTGTTCTCATTCTATTGTTCTTTGGAGCCGTGATTAATTTTGCAGATAAATCGATCGTAGGACTTGCAGCTGTTCCTATCATGAAGGAATTCGATCTTTCCTATGCGGAGTGGGGTCTTGTCGGAAGCAGTTATTATTGGCTCTATCCAGTAACGGGGATTTTTGGGGCAGCATGGGCTGATCGGCTGGGTGCTAAAAAAGTGCTTGGATTCATCATGCTGACATGGACTGTTTTGCAATTTGGTGTTTTAGCCATTACCGCACTTCCATTATTAATTTTATACAGGATTTTACTGGGCGCATTCGAAGGGCCCTATAGCCCAATTGCTTATAGTCATGCAGATAAGTGGTTTCCGCCGAAATTAAAAGGCTTTGCCAATTCGGTAGTGGTTGGCGGAGGAACGGTTGGTGCGATGATCGTGGCGCCGATCCTCGTTTCCTTAATTACGATATTCGGTTGGAAGGTTGCCTTTGCCACTCTTGGTGCAGCAAGCCTAATTTGGTTCTTCCTCTTTCAATTTTTAACAAAGGAGAATCCAGTTGAAGTATATGAAAATGTACAAAAGAAAAAGAAAGTAAAACTTGAAAAAATAAAAGTGAAAGACTTTTTGTTGCTACTGGCTTCACCTACTGCTTTATTTACTACCCTCGCATATTTTTCAACTTATATATTAGTTGTTTGGTTTTCAGTTTGGCTCCCGATTTATTTAGTGGAAGCCGTAAAAATGACTCCCGGTCAGATGGGGAGCAGTGTTGCCATAATCGGAGTCGTTTCCGTATGCATTTATATGGGTGTTTCGATGGTGTCCGATCATTTATTCAAAAAGAATCAGAATTGGCGGTCATCAAGGGTATTTGTGGTCGCGGGCGCAATGATTCTTGGTGCATTGTTCTTTTCCTCGATCATGGTGTTTCAAAATCCAATCTGGGTGATAGTCGCCATGTGTTTGGCAAAGGGCCTGACATACGCCATTTTACCGATTGGACCAACGATCATGATCAATGAAATGCAAGAGCGGGGGGGATTGATGACGAGCATTTTAACATCGTCTGGAAATTTAGCAGGCATTGTCGCACCTCTATTAACTGGCTATATCATAAGTTTAGCTGGAGGAAATCAACTATTGGGTTATAACTTATCGATATTGTTCATGGCCATCCTAGTCTTGGCTTTTGGCATCCTATTTGCGATATTCGTAAAACCTGCCAAATCAAAAGGGAATCATAAAAATAAAAGTTCGGATAACTTTGATCTTAAGTCCTCATAAGCAGGGTCGAACCTGCTTAAATTCAATGAAACTAGTGAAATGAAGGAAGGGCCATCAAATAATGTTATGAAAGAAAAGGAAAAGGAGCGGATGTTGAAATGAATAGAGATGCCGTCATAGTTTCTGCAGTACGAACAGCTATTGGAAAACAGGGAGGTGCACTTGCGTCTGTACCTGCCCACGTATTTGGAGCAGAAGTGATGAAAGAAGCGATAAAACGAGCGAATGTCGACCCTGAAATGATAGATGATGTCATCATGGGGAATGTATTGAGCGGGGGTGGAAATATAGCCAGGTTAACCGCGTTGGAAACTGGCCTTTCCATTCATCTTCCGGGACTGACTATTGACCGTCAATGCGGCTCGGGAATAAATGCTGTCAATCTGGCTGCACAAGCGATCCGTGCTTGCGAAGGCGATGTCTATATCGCCGGTGGGGTAGAGAGTATGAGCAGGGCGCCTTACTTGATGGACCGTCCGGAAAAAACATACAGTGCAAAGCCACCGCAGTTCAGGAAATCCCGGTTGTCCCCAAAAGAAATTGGCGATCCCCCAATGGGAATCACAGCTGAAAACTTAGCTGAAAAATATGAGGTCAGCAGGGAAGAACAGGATGAATTCGCTCTACAAAGCCAAAAAAATATGGCCAGAGCCCTGGAAGAGGGCCGTTTTAATGAACAAATTGTGCCAGTTTCCATTCCGGTCAGAAAAGGTGAAGCCGGCGAATTTAAATTGGATGAACATCCACGACCGCAAATAACGAAGGAAGGGCTAGCCAAATTATCTCCGGCGTTTTTAGAAGGTGGGTCCGTGACTGCAGGAAATAGTTCAGGATTGAATGATGCCGCATCAGCGCTGGTGATAATGTCGAGGGACAAAGCGGAGGAATTGGGGATAAAGCCTTTAGCGACGATCAGGGCTCAGGCAGTTGCAGGGGTAGATCCAAATTATATGGGAATAGGACCTGTTCCCGCTATAAGAAGGGTAATGGAAAAGTCAGGGCTTTCCTTAAATGATATGGACATCATAGAAATTAATGAAGCCTTTGCCGCTCAAGTCATTGCTTGTAATAGGGAGCTTGATATGGATCCCGCCAGAGTGAATGTGAATGGGGGAGCCATTGCACACGGACACCCACTTGGTGCGACTGGCGCAATTCTCATTACGAAAGCGGTTTACGAATTGAAGCGTTCTGCGGAAAGATTTGCTCTTATTACAGCTTGCATTGGAGGCGGGCAGGGGATTGCTACGATAATTGAGCGTGAAGCCTGATTTTGTTAGTGTGAGGACTCTAGTTAACTAGAAAATTAAGTATTTGGTCAATTGACTGATTAGGTGATAACACGACATTCAAATGAAGCCCCATAATATGAAAAAACCTTATCCATGGCTCACTTTACATGAACAGATCTAAGGAGGAGTAACTCATGACAATCACTTTAACCAAGGAAATGCAGCAAATGAAGGAAATGATCCGTAATTTCGTTGAAAGGGAAGTGGAGCCTTACGCCATACAAATTGAAGAAGAAGATGCCATCCCGCAGCATTTGGTGGAAAAAGCAAAAGACCTTGGCTTATTTGGGATAAGCATTCCCGAACAATACGGTGGAATTGGCTTAAATGCGGTTGGAAAGGCTACCGTATTGGAGCAGTTAGGAAGGACCCATAATGGTTTTGTTTCATTAATAAGCGCTCACACCGGGATTGGCAGTACAGGTCTGGTAAAGCTTGCATCCGAACATTTGAAAAATAAATACTTGCCTGAAATGGCAGCAGGCACTAAAATTGGCGCCTTTGCTTTATCTGAACCCGGAGCGGGATCGGATGCAACCAATTTGGCAACAAGTGCAGAAAAGAAGGGTGATTACTGGGTGATGAACGGGACGAAACATTTCATCACGAATGGGCCGATAGCTGATGTTTATACAGTATTCGCTTTAACGGATAAAGATAAAGGGGCAAAGGGAGGGATTACTGCTTTTTTAGTAGAAAGAGATTTTCCCGGTTTGACAGTCGGCAAAAAGGACAAAAAAATGGGTTTAAGGGGATCATATACCTCACAGGTCATTTTTGAGGATTGTATCATACCTGAAGAAAATGTTATCGGCGAGGTTGGAATGGGATATATCTCTGCCCTTAAAATTTTAGGTGAAGGGCGGGTAGGATTGGCTGCAAGAGCAGTGGGATCAAGCGGGAAATTGATTGAATTGTCAGCTAAATATGCAAAAGAGCGCATTCAATTCGGTAAACCAATCGCGGACAACCAAGCAATTCAATGGATGCTTGCTGATATGGCAACCGAAACGGAAGCCGCAAGAGCATTGACGATGATGGCGGCACAAAAGATTGATGAAGGAAAAAAAGTGATCAAGGAAGCATCAATGGCAAAACTGTTCGCTTCAGAAGTTTTTAATCGGGTGGCGGATAAAGCGGTTCAAATTCATGGCGGAATGGGATATATGGCCGAATATCCAGTTGAACGTTTTTATCGTGATGCCCGCATAACGAAGATTTATGAAGGAACGAATGAAATCCAACGATTAATCATTGCTCGTAATGTCTTGGAAGAGTGTTAGGCGATTTTTGCATTAATTAGCAAAAACGTAAAGAACTTTGAGCGCTATTAGAAAAAGTGTGCTGGCAGGTATTCTATTGCTCATGTATCTGTAATTTCAAGGGGGAGGAACGAAATGGGAGAAGATATTGTAATCGTGAGTACTGTGCGAACGCCAATTGGAAGGTACGGAGGCGCATTTAAAGAGATTAGTTCCGGTCATTTGGCGAGCATAGCCATCAAAGAAGCGATCAAGCGGGCTAATATTGCAGCTGAACAAGTGGATGAAGTCATTTTCGGGGAGGTTAGGCAAACGACCGAATCCTCGAATGTAGCGAGAGTGGCAGCGCTGCGCTCAGGGATTCCCGATACTGTATCTGCTTTTACGGTAAATCGATTATGTGCATCTGGAATGCAGGCCATCACATCAGCTGCACAGCAAATAAGCTCAGGCCAAGCCAATATAATCGTTGCCGGCGGTACGGAAAGCATGAGCCGTGCCCCCCTTTATTTAAGAAGTGCCCGTTTTGGGGGAGACCGGACCAAACTAGTGGACTCTAATACTGAAGCAGGCCAGCAACCTCAAGAAATTTATGGGGAAAACTTGGGGATGGGAATCACCGCTGAAAATGTCGCACAGCGATACAACATTTCCAGGGAAGAACAAGATGCCTTTTCAGTGGAAAGTCAAAGAAGAGCGGCAAAAGCGATGGAAGAAGGAAAGTTCAAGGATGAAATAGTTCCTGTCCAGCTATTTGACAGGAAGAGTACGGTTACCATTGAAACGGATGAATATCCCCGCCCGGAGACCACAATGGAAAAGCTTGCAAGCTTAAAACCGGCATTCAAGGAAAATGGAACCGTCACTGCAGGGAATGCCTGTGGCCGTAATGACGGGGCTACTGCCATGGTATTAATGAAAGCTAGTGAAGCTGAACGGTTACAAGTACAGCCAATCGCAAAGATTGTGGATTGGGCGACTGCGGGAGTTTCCCCTGAAGTGATGGGAATTGGTCCAGTACCAGCCGTTGGAAAACTTTTGGAACGCACCGGAAAAAAGCTAGAGGAGATAGGGCTTTTTGAACTGAATGAGGCGTTCGCTTCACAGGCATTGGCCGTAATCCGGGATTTATCGCTTGATGAAAATAAGGTTAATGTGAATGGGGGAGCCATAGCACTTGGACACCCAGTCGGATCGACGGGAGCCCGGATCGTGACAACGCTAATATATGAACTGATTCGCAGGAAAGAAAGATATGGAGTTGCCACACTTTGTGTTGGCGGCGGACAGGGAATGGCCATCATGGTTGAAACGATATAGGCCAACGATAAAGGTGTGGAAACCCAATGTGTTTCTGCTCCTTTCCATAAGTTGAATCGCGCAAAAGTGAGGGGGAAGAAGATTGCCTGTTGAAGTGGAGGATATTCGCAATCAATTCGAAAGTAGTGCATTCTTTTCACATATAGGGTTTGAAATCATTCGGTTTGAAGAAGGGAATGTTACGATAAAGTTAAACATAGAAGAACATTTACTTAATGTTAACGGATCACTGCACGGCGGCATTCATGCTACCATGCTGGATACCATTCTAGGAATGGTGACTCGTTCCGTTACCAAATCTAAAGTTGTAACGACAAGCTTAACTGTACATTATTTAGCCAGCATATCGAGCGGTGAATTATTTGCGGAAGCAAAAGTCCTTCAAAAAGGGTACAAAATTGCCTTTACTGAAGGAGAAATAAAGGATACTGAAGGCAACATCATTGCAAAGGGCACAGGAATATTTAAAATCATTCGTGATAAATGAAAGCAAGGAAGATCAAAATTGGCTGATAAATGGCTATATTTCATTTAATTAGAAAAGAATGAGGTGTGAAAAAAATTGACTAGAACTTGGCATGGATTTTATCCAATTGAAACTCCTGCAGAAATTGACATTCCATTGATGTCATTATACGGACTTTTAGAACGTTCGGCCCGACATTACCCAACCTGCAAAGCGGTCATAGATGGAGAACGGGAAATGACATATATGGAATTGAAGGATGCCTCAGATCGTTTTGCCGTGAAATTATACAACCGTGGATTTCAAATGAACGATCGTATAGCGATCATGCTGCCAAATTGTCTAGAATATATCATTGCCTATTATGCCATTCATCGTTTGGGTGGTGTGGTCGTTCAAGTAAACCCCCTCTATCAGTCAAGTGAATTGGATTATATATTACGGGATTCGGAAGCCGATTGGTTCATTGGGCGTGAGGAACAACAGGAAAAATTAGTGCTAACGGGTTTTTCTGACAGGTTAACGTTCATTTCTGCCGAAAAATTAATCGAAACCGGAACGGATTTATCAAGGATAGATATGGCACTTCCTGCTTTGGCCATCGACCCAAAGGAAGCTCTGGCCGTACTTCAATATACAGGAGGGACTACAGGGAAATCGAAAGGGGTCATGCTTACGCATTTTAATTTGGTCTCCAATGTCTTCCAAGACTTTGCCTTTACGGCAGATGCCCTTCAACTCCAAAGGCCTGGCGAACGGATGCTTGGATTGACCCCATTATTCCATGTGTTTGGAAATGGGAGATTGAATAGTGCCATATATGCCGGATCGACTTATATCACATTAGAAAAATTTGAAATAAACAAAGTGGTCGATTTGATTCGCACACATCGGCCAACCATTTTTCCTGGGGTCCCGACCATGTATATTGCTTTACTGAATCATCCGGATTTAACGGCGGACGATTTAAGTTGCTTTAAATACTGCAGCTGTGGTTCAGCCCCGCTCCCTATGGAGATCATTCATCAGTTCGAAACAAAATTAGGTGTTTCGATATCGGAAGGATTCGGAATGTCGGAAACTTCACCTACAAGCCACCGCAATCCAGTTACAGGACAAAAAAAGCCAGGAAGTATCGGAGTTCCATACCCTAATACCGATGCCAAAATCGTTGATCTGAAAACAGGCATTGATGAATTGCCAACCGGCGAAATAGGCGAACTGCTCATTAAAGGCCCGCAAGTAATGAAGGGATATTGGAAAAATTCAGAGGAAACGGCAACGGCATTGCGGGACGGCTGGCTATACACCGGGGATATAGCGAAGATGGATGAGGATGGATATTTTTATATAGTGGGCAGGAAGAAAGATATGATCATTGCAAGCGGCTATAATGTCTATCCAAACGAAGTCGAAGATAGTATTTATGAGCATCCAGCCGTGAAAGAGACATGTGTATATGGTGTGCCGGATACATACCGTGGGGAAACGGTAAAAGCGGCCATAGTCTTAAAGAAAGGAAAGTCTGTCTCAGAGCAGGAAATCAGGGAGTTTTGCCTGCAGCGATTGGCCAGATTTAAAGTGCCGCGAAGATTTGAGTTCAGGGAACAGCTGCCGAAATCAGCTGTAGGGAAAGTTTTACGGCGATTATTATTGGAAGAAGAAACTCAGAGCCCCACTGTCGGGGGGAGATAAGCATAACTGTTATAGTATGAGAGTTTGTATGGAACCCTAATAAGGGAAAGCTTTTTTCGAAGTTCCCCTTATATAGGGTTTTTTACCGTATCCCTATAGTCTATAAAACTACTTTCCATTTAGGGGGATTTCAAATGAAGTCCCATCCACCAATAATTCGTGAGACTCACCATCTGCTATATCATCGGTAGTGAATGAAAAGGAATCGAGCCCTTTGAATTTTTCATCAGGATCAACTAATAAGCCGATTGTGCCTTTTCTAGTTTCTCCGGGCTGGTAATCTGATCGACTTACTTTTTTTGTCCCCATAAAAGTATCCCCGGAGTGGATGAAATTTTTAGAAGGCACATTATATGTAAGATCATCATTGAAAGTAACTTGCTCCATGCTGAAGAACTGAAGTTCCTTCGAATCTTTATTTTCCACAGAATAAGTGATCTCCAGATAAGAAACCTCTTCACCAATATCCGTTTTAGACAACACAGTCTGTTGGTCGATTTCCTCCATGGATAAATTCTCTTTATAGTATATCGAATAAGCTTCTTCAAAACTCAAACCTGTATAGGACTTGAGCTCCTCCTTTACTTCATCTGTGAGTGAAGATAATTGAATCCTGCGGATATCGTTGATTGTGATGACCATGGGAGCCAATTCAAATGACTTATATATAGACTTCGTTTCTAGTAATGTGAATGTTCCCCAATCTTTTTGGCGGACCTTATCTCCGACTTTTTCAAGCTTGGTCCCGCCATATTCCTGAACCTCAGGAATTTTGTCCCCCTTGGCTTCTGCAATTTTCCTTTTTTCCGTTTTATTATCGCTGTCGATATAATTGAAGGCTAATACACTTAAAAAAATAAGCAATAATCCAACAATTGTTGAAATGATCCATCTTTTACGGATAATTCATCACTCCTTGTCTTAAACCATTGAAGTCATAAACCATTGAAGTCATAAACTATAATATACCATTTTTTTCGCAAATGAAGGAAAGAGTACCTCCATATTGCCCCTTTTGATTACTAGAACAATAGACATGTTACCTGTTCCTATCACAGAAAGGATGGAGAGAGAAAAAAAGCTTGTTTTTTCATTTGCTCGCCCAAATAATCAATGTTTCCTGTCCATGATAATGTATCTCAGCTACAGTACAAGCCATTTTATATTAAAGTCATATCATATTAGGAAAGAGAAACTGAAGACATGCTTGGTAAGGGATCCATGGATGATGAAAATGACTTATGCGTGAAACTGCTGCTATTGCTCTTTCCTGGACATTATTTTTGCTTTCTCAGCATTCAGGATTGGGGTTTCCAACACTAAATCTTTTGCTTATTATAGATTCTTCTATTTACTTGTTTTTTCATCTCCCTGGAATCCATCTTCTAAAAAAATTAAAAAGGAGACGTTTAGGGAATGTGGCCAATTAACAATGGTAAGGAACGGATACATCAGCCGAATAAAAGTATAATGCTGTCCCGGCAAGAGATTAAGGCCATTGAGTCCTGGATATCTCAAATGGGGCCATTTCAATTTTATAAAACCGCAAGACAAAAGGTGTCTACTGCTAGAAAAACGCTAAAGTTCAAGTATAAAATGGTTGGACATGGATTTAACCGGGTCGTCTTTGATTTAAATAATGGCTATATATTAAAAATTGCATTGTCAGAAGTAGGATTAATAAGCACTGCAAATGAAGCCTATATTTATAATAACTGTAATGAGGAAGTCAAAAAGTATTTATGTCCGGTTAAGGAGTATGGGACTGGCTGGATCATCATGAAGAAGATGGACATTAATATGCCACGTGCAATCATGGAATATCCGAAACTTATCAAGTTGGAATTAAAGTTCCTAAGGTACGGTATCATTCCAATAGATTTGCGTATAGCTAATGTCGGATTTACCGAGAATGATGAAATGGTTGTCATTGATTACGGTCTCTTCACCATGGATCTCAAAAGTCCTGTGCTGCGATGGTTAGTTTGATGATGGGTCTTTCCAAAGAAAATATATAATGGAGATTACAATGAAGTGATTAGGCGAAGCGGTGAATCTTGTGAGCCGTTCTTCAGAGTTCTTTAATTCCTTGAAATAAGTTTATCTAATTGCAACTGGTGAAGAGATATTATCGAATTATCTAAACGAAAAAAGCATGTTACGAAGGGATTGTTTGTGCAACATGCTTTTTTATCCGGTTTAAAGGACCATAACTGATGACACAACGCTTGCCACTTTTTTATCATTTTGAAATAAATCTGCGAGTACATAAGCAGTTTTTTTTCCGATTCGGTCTACTTTTGCTTCAACCTTTACGTCTCCTAACGTTACTGGTCGATGAAAGGTAGTATGTAAATCAATGGATGCGAAGGATTGTCCGATACTTAATTTAGATGATATCGCATAAGCCATAATAATATCTGCTGCAGAAGTGACAAATCCACCCATTGCTACACCATTTCCGTTTATAAATTTTTCATCTACTTTCCATAGTCCCCTAGCAATTCCATCCTGGGCATAATTTGCTTTAATCTGTAACGTTAAATCACAATTCGGAGGCTGCTTTCCCTCTGTTAAAACTTGTAAAAGTTCGTTTTCCTTAAATAATTCCCCCATTAAATTGCCCCCCTTTGAATAAGTTGAAACTACAGAATATTCTAACATATACCTTGATATTAAATGTCAATGAAGTTGTTAACTTTACAAATAAAGTAATTAAACAATGAAGAAGGGAGCGGATTACAGTTTTTTTCTATAATAACATTCAAGTTGATTGGAACGGAAGGTCCGAGACTCCTGCGGGAAAAGCGTGTCCAAGGGAGACCCCACAGGCGCAAAGAGCGCCGAGGGCGGACCGCCCGCGGAAAGCGAGTGCCTGGAGTGGAAATTAACGTTGGCAAACTGGCTTTTCTTCGAATTGTCTATAAAAAGAGGTTCGGAATGGACTTATCCCGAACCATGATTATAAAAAGAAGACTTGGTTATCCTTCATGAATTGTATTGCCGTAGTTTGTAATTCTGATTTAACTTCAATATCTTCAATAATTCCCTCAATAGCTATTTCAGAGTCTTCAGTATCCCCTAACACTTCTAACAAAGTCTTATTAAATTGATACATGAAACCTGTATTGTATAATCTGCACTCCTAGACACAATTGAAAACTCCTTCTGATTATCTATTCTTAGTGTTAATAATATCATTAATTACCATAATTTGTTTAAAAAATAAATTGATATTTAAAATTTTTAGTGTGAAAATGCTCCCTATGGATACCCTAACTAAAATGGCTCAAGGGTGGGGGGGGAATGTTCAACAAGAAAAACGGCGGCCTAAGTGACGATCGTTGCCTGTTTTAATAAACTAATTCATTGGATTTATGCTTTATTAAAAGAAAAGTCCGCTCCTTGATTTAGCTTAATTAACGGTTTTGTGAAATAGAGACAAATCCTTCCAAAAAGGGTTTTGGAGGGTTATTTCGCATGGCCAAAAATGAATTTTAATTCCTGCTTAAAGCATATATCGTACTAATAGGAGTACCAAAACTTTTAAAGTATCCCACTAACCTGCAGCACCCTTTAGGTTTAAATCCTGGGTTCTCCTTTATAATCTTGTTCTTTCCACGATGGTATATAATTTCTATTGTGTTAAAAGTAATGATCAATTCTATTGATTATTTGTAATTAAACGTCTTTTTCCATTTTAAGTTATAGATAAACTGCATTTAAAAAATAAGAAATTATCCCTCGGTCGATATAATTTGATAGTTACTAAAAAGTCTTTCATCGTACTAGTTAAACCAGAAAATATATTAGTTGATTATTATGGTCATTGAAACTATGTTACTTAACCTGACATGCCAATTGCTTTTTTTTCCATTACCAATTATATTTATTAAAATACCTTCTGTTATGTCTGACTAGAGCTCAGAAAAGAGTTTTATTGAAGTGGTTAGTTATAAAGGAAATATGAATGGGGAAATAAACATTCATTCGAGGCAATGGTCCAGAAAGTTAACAAATTTAAACTAGTCCTCTTTGGTTAAAGAAATTTATAAACAAAGGTGGGTATGAGATGGGCTTGTTAGGTAGAGTGGTTTTTTTAAAAAGATTACGAGATGAACTGTTGGAAAAAAGAAAACAGGGAGCCACTGACCTTCAAATTGATGAAATTGACAAGCAAATACGGAAGATTAATATAGAGATACAGAATATGAGGAAGATGATGGAATAAATAGTTTCTTGTTTTAAGAATACACGACTTGAACGATAGGTTAATTTTGTTTTTTACCATTCAAATTTTTAACAATGGGGCGTCTCTACGAGAAAGTATGGACGCTTTTTCTTATTGAACTTCCTTCTTGGCACTACAGACTGTACAGAAAGGAAAGAACCGCTTCCTTACATTCTGTACGTTTCGCTTCGGCATTAAATGATGAGATAACGACTAACTGTATGATGCTTCGCCTACACTCAGTAGGTTCCTGTACCATTTACGGCTGCTGCTGCCAAATCGAACACCGAAAACCGTAAGAATCGGCTCATGAAGATATGGTCGATGCCGTGTCAGGTGATTTCAGTTCGTAAGGATGGTCAATAAAAGGAATGTGAATTTCGCATAAGTTTTTGGGTATTATTGTGTCATTATCTTAATTAGAACATAAGGTGGTGTAACCCATTTAATTATTTTCCCCCTTAAACAAAAAAGGAGATGTTTCTATTGTCAAGTTGTGGTCATGAATCAAGTTGTGGTTGTGATAACGGTGTTGGTGGATTTGGTGGAGGTTTCGCCTTTATAGTTGTATTGTTCATACTCTTAATCATTGTTGGAGCTGCTTGCTTCGGTAACGGTGGCGGTCATGGTGCCGTTCAAGGGTATGGCGGTTTCTGCTAAAATTAGTATATGAAAAAAAAGCCGACTCTTTATTGGTCGGCTTCTTCAATTAATCTGTCCCTTTGTTACATAGCTTGAAAGAAGGTGATGATTTGAGGAGCTAAACCTCTAATGCAACTATATGGGGAGTTTAGTTTCATAACGTGGCAGTTTTCAAGACTTCGGAGACAAGTTAAATAAAAAGACCCTCCAAAAATCATCGGTTTGAGAGGGTTTTATTTTATTTAAAAGTTGTAGATTTGGGTCTCTCAATTGATTGCTCAACTTCTAAGTCACATAAACAACCATTTTGATCATATTTACTTAAGCGGCATAATCCTGTGATGATACCCTCAATTTAAACTTACCCATGCTAAATGAGGAAAAAGTTATTTGGAGTAATATGATTATTTCTACTGTCAATTAAAGCAATACAGTGAGCCAATCGCTCTACTCCTGGTTTAATTTGGCTTTCGTTCACTTGAGAGATGCTTAATCGAACGAGATTTTCCTTTTTATATTCAGCTAAAAACATTCTAGAGGCATCATCAACATATATATGCTGCTCATTTAGCATATGAATTACCTGTTTTGCTTTCACATTTTCGGGCAAACTGATGGATAGATAGAATCCTGAAGTTGGTTTGGAAAAAGAAGTATTAGCCGGCAGCAATAATTCACATGCTTCTTGAAGGAGTTGCATTTTAGTACGATATACCTCTTTTACTTTTTTGAGATGGCTATTAAACATACCACTTTTTAAATAGATTTCTAGCGCACCTTGAGAAAGTGCTGAACTATTAAAATCCGAACTGAATTTATATCGTAAAAAATTGTTAATCATTAATGCAGGAAGAACGACAGTACCAATCCTTAACCCTGGGAGAAAAATTTTCAAAAGGCTCTTAATATAAATCACTCTCCCAGAAGGATCAAAAGAAAATAAAGGATCTGATTTTGGATTTGGATCAAGGTCTCCTAAAATATCATCCTCCACTATATACACATCGTATTTTTCAGCTAACTCAACGATTTTCTTCTTTTCGCCATTCGTGTAAGAATGTCCAAGTGGATTGTGAAATCTCGGGATAATATAGAAAAATTTTATATCATTATTTCGAAAAATGTATTCCAGACGATCAAGATCAATCCCTTCCATCGATAATTCAATCCCAAAAGTAGTAGCTTGATGCAGATTGATGGACTCAATGAATCCGAAATAAGTAGGCTGTTCAATCAGAATATTGTTTTTCCCATTTGGAAATGGCATAGAAACCAATAAATTAAGGGCCTGCTGCGAGCCAGACACAACGACTAGCCTTTCAGGTTGAGTGAACACCTGTAAATTTTGCAAATATTTCACTAACTGTACTCGTAGTGAGTAAAGCCCTTGTTGATCAGAGTATGTAAAAAGCTCTTCTTTATATTGGTCAATTGCTTGATTCATACAATGTTGAAATTCCACATAAGGCATAACATTTTTATCTGGACCTGCAGACAAGAAATCAATCACCTCATTTTCTTCCGTCGCTTTTTGAAATTCATTCACAACATAGTAGCCGCTTTTAGGAACAGAATAAATTAAATGCTCCTTTTCAAGTTCGGCGTATGCTTTAATGACTGTATTTTTGTTACATGAAAAATACTCGGATGACTGACGAACAGAAGGGAGTTTACTACCTGCAATTAGCGAACCTTCTGCTAGTCGAAGCTTAATTTCTTCCATTATCTTAATATATTTTGAGTTCATTTATTGATCCCCCTTCAACTGTACCAGGACAGATAGGTAAAAAAATGGTTTATTTTTATTGTATGTACTCATAGTATGTTAATTATATCAGAACTGTTTTTAAGATAAGTAAACGATGGTACAGATTTGATACAAAATATAAAGACTGGGGTTGGGTAAGATGCAGGGAGAAACCAGAGCGAAATTAGGTTTATTTTTGGGATTAGTGGGTGTCATTTGTTTTAGCTTAACGCTCCCTGCTACAAGTATTGCTGTAGCGTATTTTGGGACTACGGTCGTCGGTTTAGGAAGAACAGTTGTTGCTGCTATTTTAGTAGCTGTGGTATTGATCGTTCGAAAAGAAAAACTACCTTCTTCAGGGCAATTAAAGAGTCTACTTATTGTTGCTGTTGGTGCAGTTTTAGGATTTCCTCTCCTCACTTCTTGGGCAATGGAATCCTTGCCTGTTTCTCATGGGGCTGTGGAATTAGCCCTGTTACCGTTAGCAACAGCCGGATTTGCTATGTTTAGGGCAGGTGAAATCCCTTCTCGCAAATTCTGGGTTTCAAGTATGATCGGCTCTTTAGCTGTCATTATGTATGCACTTCATCTTGGATTCGGTCAATTGCAATTTGCCGATTTAGCTTTATTAGCAGCAGTAATTATACTGGGACTTAGTTATGCAGAAGGGGGGAAATTAGCGAAAGAAATAGGTAGCTGGCAAGTGATTGCTTGGGCAATTATGATTGGTGCTCCATTTTTCATTATTCCAGTAGGACTAAACCTTACAACTGATATGCTCCATGCCCCTTTACAAGCTTGGGTAAGTTTAATTTATCTCGCAGTGGTTAGTCAATTTCTAGCATATGTTGCTTGGTATAGCGGAATGGCTATGGGAGGAATAGCAAGAGTTAGTCAGATTCAATACTTACAACCATTTTTGATGATTCTATTTGCAACAGTATTTCTAGATGAATCCATCACATTTTTCACTCTTGGAATAGCAGTGATTGTTGTCTTTTCTGTTATATTAGGCAAAAATGCTCAAGTATCAATAAAAGGAGCTGTATCAGAGAAAAACTAACTGCATGTTCAATTCAGATAGCTAAATATGGCTTATGGAACGATCGAATTGTAATGGGTGTTGTCATGAATATTGAGGATTGTGGTTAAAAAACGGTTAACTTATATAAATCTTAATGATAAGAAAAAATTCTAAGAGGAGAAAAAACATGTATATTCCTGCACATTTTAAAATTAATGACGAAACACTTGCCTTCGATATTATGAGGGAATATAGTTACCGTTAATTTTAAACAAGGATAATTCATACTAATATGGACATTTTGCTCGTCCTAATCCTCAATGGAAAGACATCAAAAATCAAACCGTCTTAGCTATTTTTCATGGTCCGCATTGTTATATCTCCCCATCATGGTATGAGACGAATAATGCCGTACCAACATGGAATTATGTGACCGTTCATGTTTACGGAGAAGTAGAACTGCAAGAGAATGAACATGAGTTAATGAGCTCTCTACATGATATGGTGTCGAAGTACGAAGCTCCTGACAGTTCATACAGTTTGCAAGATGTAGATACTGTGTTTCTCGCTGGCATGAACAAAGGAGTTCAAGGATTCAAAATAAAAATCAACAAAATAGAAGGGAAAGCAAAGTTAAGTCAAAACCATCCATTGCAAAGACAAGAGCTGATCGTTAATCAACTGGAACAGATTACAAATACAGATGAGCAACAGATTTCACTATTAATGAAAGGAAACCTAAAAAAATAACCTTGAATGTTACTGCACTATCGGGGAGTGTTGATCCATTAAGGATTAACACTCTTTTTGTGGGAAAAACTTGATCATAATCAAAATCTGGATTCCAAAACTTAATACGATCTTAATGACAAATTTGTTGCCGTAACTGATATTAATAATTATCAAAAAAATCTAAAAACTTCTTCTTTTTCTAATTTAATTGTGATAATGTATAAAATACAGAAGTATTAACTTCAACATTTTTTTATAAAGAAGTATTTAATTCATCAGAATAGGAGTTATATTATGGAACATCTTCCTTTTAAATTATTAGTGAAAGAAAAATTTCACCATTTATCGACAGGTCAAAAAAAAGTTGCCGCTTACCTGATTGAAAATTTGGATGAAGCCGCCTTTAAAACGGCTTTTCAAATTGGTCGGAAAGCGGAGGTTAGTGAAACAACGGTCATTCGGTTTTCCTATTCATTAGGATTTGAAGGGTTTAGTAAAATGCAGGACAGAATTCAAAAACAGCTGCTGCACCAAACCCAAATAGATATGTCCAATGGGGATGCCATTCTTCGCATGGATGACAAGCAAGATCCATTTACCAAAGTGATAGAAAACGAAGTACATATTTTACGACATCTATTAGATCATACGAACGTTCAGGATATATGGAAAGCAGTCGATGTCCTGATACAGGCTGACCAAATATTAATTGCAGGGCATCGGATTTCCCATGCCGCCGCCTATTGGTTCTCCTATACGCTAAGTTCATTAAGGGAAAATGTAAGTTTATGTTCACCAACAGGTGACTTCTATGAAAAGTTTTGTAATCTCACTGACAAGTCTGCATTAGTTGTTTTTTCCTTTCCGAGATATGCGAATGAAACATTAAAAGTTGCTGAGTGCGCCAAAGAACAAGGAGTTTGTTTAATCTCAGTTACAGACCGCCTCCTGTCACCTGTTGGTCGTATCTCTGATATTGCACTGACAACTGAAG
Organism: Peribacillus sp. NJ11; assembly: GCF_030348405.1. Lineage (NCBI taxonomy): Bacteria > Bacillati > Bacillota > Bacilli > Caryophanales > Bacillaceae > Peribacillus > Peribacillus sp. NJ11. Next base: position 4,560,609 of record NZ_JAUCFO010000001.1, on the reverse strand, counting down.
AGAACGCAGAAACCGGAACCAATTCAATCGCTTCAGTTATTAGCTTATTGGACTTGGTTATTGCAGGCATACATGATAAAGACGCAAAACGGATCCATACCCATCAGCAAAAATTAGAAAATCTATATTCAAGCTATGAAGTGTTTAATGAATGAGTTTTAATGAAGTTAAAATTCATGTAAAGGAGGTGAATATACAGACCAAAATCCTGATATTACAGCAACCATGATAGGTTTAGGCTGCGATTTAACGCCTGGTCTGCACCATCCTGATATGAAATTTAATCTAGAAGCACTTATTTATGGAACGAAAATTTTAATTAACACAGTAATTATGGCGGCAGCAGAATAAAATTTTTCACTTTAAAAATTAATGAAGGGGTGTTTTATGGGAAATATCGCACAAACATCACAAACCGGTGGCCAAGCAGCTACTGATGAAAAACAACTGGAGCGCAAGCTGAAACCAAGGCATCTTTCCATGATTGCAATCGGTGGAACCATTGGAACGGGACTATTTTTAGCAAGCGGTTCCATCATTCATACTGCGGGTCCTGGAGGAGCTGTAGCTGCCTATATAATTGCCGGAATCATGGTTTTCTTTCTGATGACAAGTTTAGCCGAAATGGCTGCCCTTATTCCTATTACAGGCTCTTTTAGTACCTATACATCAAGGTTTGTCGACCCGGCATTAGGATTTGCGATCGGATGGAACTATTGGTATAACAATGCAATCGTAGTCGCTCTTGAATTAGCAGCTTCCTCCCTGATTATGAAATATTGGCTGCCTTCTGTTCCGGGCATCATTTGGAGCGCATTATTTCTTGCAATCATATTTGGCCTGAATATTTTATCGGTAAAAGGATATGGAGAATCAGAATTCTGGTTTGCCATAATAAAGGTTTTGACGATTATCATTTTTATAGCGGTAGGGTTATTAATGATTGTAGGAATCATGGGAGGGGATGCCGTAGGTTTTGAAAATATCACCAAAGGAGAGGCACCGTTTAAAGGAGGCTTTTTATCCGTTATAAGCGTCTTTATGGTGGTTGGGTTTGCCTTTCAAGGCACCGAGTTAGTAGGAATTGCGGCCGGGGAGAGTGAAAACCCAAGCAAAAATATTCCCAAGGCTATTAAGCAAATCTTCTGGAGACTACTCTTGTTCTATGTTTTGGCGATAATTGTGATTGGATTTTTAATCAGCTATAATGATCCGCGTTTGTTAAGCTCGGATATTGAAGATATTGCGGTAAGTCCCTTCACTCTAGTTTTTCAAAACGCAGGGCTTGCCATCGCTGCCTCCGTTATGAATGTGGTAATCCTTACTTCGGTTCTTTCTGCAGGCAATTCTGCGATGTACGGAGCTTCTCGTGTCCTTTGGGTGCTTGCGAAAGAAGGAAAAGCCCCTTCGTTTCTAAAAAAAGTGAATGCAGGCGGCATACCAGTGAACGCTGTGTACTTTTCTACCATCGTTGGGATGGCAGCTTTTCTAACCTCTCTTTTTGGTGAAGGCACTATTTATACTTGGTTATTAAATGCTGCAGGATTATCCGGCTTTATATCCTGGTTAGGAATTTCGATTACACATTATCGTTTCCGGAAGGCGTATATTGCACAAGGAAGAGATTTGAAAGATTTGCCTTATGTATCAAAATGGTATCCATTCGGTCCGATATTAGCCACAATTTTATGTGTAACGGCTATCCTGGGACAAAATTACTCTGCTTTTTTCGGCCCTGAGATTGACTGGTATGGAATTTTAATTTCTTATATCGGGCTTCCGTTATTTTTCCTGGCTTTTCTAGGCTATAAAATCTTTAAGAGAACAAAAATGATTCCATTGCAAGAGGCTGATTTCAGTAAAGTGGAATAAGTTCTATGGAAAGTATTCCATTTAAAAATAATATATTTAAATGATAGCTTCAGTGCCTAGCCACGACAAGCCGTCAGCTGTGAAACTAACTTTTCCATCTTATGGTTGGGTTTATCAAGGCACTTGTGCTATTCCAAGGAGGATGACCATGACGAAAACACAGGAAATTGTAATTCGTTCCCTTCATCGAATTGAAGAGCTAGAGGACGTAAGAAAGCTAGAATCTACCATTTGGGGAGAAACCGATTCAACCCCCTCACACCAAACCATAACAGCTGTGAAAAACGGTGGTTTGGTTTTAGGAGCTTATTGGGAGGAACAGCTGGTTGGATTTCAATACAGCTTTCCGGGATTCAATGGGCAATCAGCCTATCTTTGTTCACATATGCTAGGTATAGATGTGCAATTTCGCAACAAAGGAATAGGGGAAAAGCTAAAGCTGGCACAACGTGAGGAAGCGATAAAGCTCGGCTATTCCGTTATTACCTGGACATACGATCCGTTGGAAAGTGTAAATGGGTATTTAAATATAGCCAAGCTTGGTGGGGTCTGTTCTACTTATATCGCAAACTGCTATGGTGAAATGGATGACCTGTTAAACAGTGGAATTCCTACAGACCGCTTCCTTGTCGATTGGCATATTGAAAAGCAGGAAACAACGGATTATAGAGGACAGGGAATCGCGCTGGACTATGTGATGGAGAACTCGCTAATTCAATGGGATACCGATAAAAAAGGATTGCCTGTTCCTTCTCTAACTCTTCCGTTGCCTATACAGGAATGTGGCACAGCTTTTGTGGCCATACCAAAGGATTTCCGAACAATAAGAGATACAAATATTCAAGCGGCCACAGAATGGCGAATGAAAACTAGTGAAATTTTCACCAATCTATTTCAGCAAGGATGGCAGGTAACAGATTTTATAAAGAATTCTAAAACAGAAATTCCCGTTCATTTTTATGTACTATCAAGAAAATAAACTAGTTGATTTTAATGAGAGTTCGAAAATTCAGGCTGCTGTCAGCCTAAAATACAAAATGGTAAGACTGTTTTTTAACGGTTTTATAACCAAAAGGAGAATTTTCTAATGAAAATTAAACAAGTTATTTTGAGGCATCTGAAGCTAGACTTGCTTCAACCTTTTACAACTAGCTTTGGGACGGAATACAATAGGGATTTTATCCTTGTTGAAGCCAAAAGCGATGATGGCATATCCGGATGGGCCGAATCTGTTGCGATGCTCGACCCTCTTTATAATGAAGAAACCCTTAAAACAAACTGGCACATACTCGAAGATTATCTAATTCCAATTATTCTAAAAAACGAAATCCGGCATCCTGATGAAATCTCCGAAAAATATTTTTCTCATATTCGCGGTAATTATATGGCAAAAGCTGCTTTAGAGGGTGCTGTTTGGGATTTGTATGCGAAAAGGCAAAATGCTTCTCTATCGAGTGTGTTGGGTGGAACAAAGAAAGAAATTGAAGTGGGGGTAAGCATCGGAATAAAGGACTCGATTGATTCGACTCTAGATATGATCGAGGCTCGCCTCGGTGAAGGCTACAAGCGTTTTAAACTAAAAATCAAACCGGGCTGGGATGTTGAATTGATAGACAAGGTCCGAAAAGTATATCCTGAAATCCCTCTCATGGCAGATGCAAATTCAGCTTATACCTTACAAGATATAGACCGGCTATCCGCCTTGGATGAATTTAATTTAATGATGATTGAACAGCCGCTTGCCTATAACGATATCATTGACCATGCAGATTTACAGTCAAGGTTAAAAACACCTATTTGCCTGGATGAAAGCATTCACTCATTAGAGGATGCAAGGAAAGCGATTAAATTAGGCAGCTGTAAAATTATTAATATCAAGATTGGCCGTGTCGGAGGTTTGACTGAATCCAAGAAAATCCATGATTTATGTCTTGAACATGAAATTCCACTTTGGTGTGGGGGGATGCTAGAATCCGGCATCGGAAGAGCGCATAATATCGCAATCACATCCCTACCAAACTTCACTCTTCCTGGAGATACCGCAGCTTCCTCCCTCTACTGGGCAGAAGATATTATTGACCCTGAAGTTACAGTGGAAAACGGAATGATCATGGTTCCAGAATTGCCCGGAATTGGCTATGAACCAAGTTTGGAAAAAATCAATAAGTATACAATACATAGTCAAACTTTTAATTTAAGTTAGAATAGGGTTTAAAAGACACGTCTAGGGCAGTTCCTTGGTTCAACATCTAGTTTCCTTTCATTAATGGCATGATTCCCTAAAAAGGGAACATGCCTTTTTATGTAGTGAGGGGTATTTCTATAGTTTATCGTACTAACTTTTCTTCCTTCTTATCTTGATAAATAGGAATCTCTTTTTGGCTTATAGGACTATGTATATTTGATATATTGAGTCTTTTATTTTAACTAAAATCGAATTCCTTAATGACCTAATGGAGCTTTAGCTTAAGATCGGGGCTATCCTTAAGTCAGCTTTTGCTATCTTCATTGAGGGAGGTTAGGGCAATAATAATCTTTTGTAAATCTTATTTTGTTATAATGGTAATAAAATATTAACCATTATAGGAGATAAGATGCTTAAGAAAATTAAGACTTGGACGAGAAATTTAAAACGACAGATTTTTATCCTTTACTTTGCTTGTAAAGATGAACGGGTGCCTTGGTATGCAAAAGTGTTTACGGCTTGTGTTGTAGCTTATGCATTCAGTCCGGTTGACCTAATACCAGATTTTATACCCATTCTTGGTTACTTAGACGATGTAATTCTCGTGCCATTAGGGATAATTATTGCATTAAAGATGATACCAAAGACTGTTTTAACCGACTGTGAATGTAAGGCAGAAAAAATGATGAAAAACGGTAAGCCAAAGAATTGGATAGTCGGTTCAATAATAGTATTGATTTGGGGCTTAATTTTAATATGGGCAATTATTAATATTTATCGCTTACTCAACTAACAGGTGCTTTACTTCATGACGGAGGAGCTGTTCATCGGCTCTTATTTATATGCAGCTATCGGGGCAGGAAAGGTGAAGAGGTTCCTAGTTGATTGAGTCGGATTTACGAATAGAGGAGATCAATACCTTGTTATTGATCTCCTCTTAAATTATAATCAATTACAGACATTGAGGGTCTTTAATGTATTTATAAGGGAGAGAAACCATGAAATATTCAAGAGCCACTAATTATGCTTTACACACAATGGTATATTTAACTATAACTCCAAAGGGAAAGTCTATTGGAGTAGAACAATTAGCCAAATTACAGGAGCTCTCACCAACATACCTTTCTAAGATTTTAACAAAGCTTGTTAAAGCAGGACTAATTGAATCCAATCCTGGTGTTAATGGCGGATATAGTATAGTAAGACAATCTCACGAGATTTCTTTTTTAGATGTAATTCATGCAATCGAAGGTAAGGCAACTTTATTCAATTGTTCATTGGAACATGAGGTTTTTAATAATGAAGATTGTTTAATTGAAAATGTGATGATTGAAGCAGAAAAAAAGATGAAGGATGAACTAAATAATCGATATATTATTGATATTGCTAAACAAATCAAATCAACAAAGAACCATGAAGGTTTATGATTCTATTTTTTTATATTAATTGTAGATATTAAGTGTCTGTAAAACACTTAATTTAAACATGGGGTGAAATGTTGGGACCCTCACGAATAGTCATCCAAAATGCCGGGATGCCTGCTGTTAATAAAGATATAGGGCAGGTGAGTATTGACGGGCATTGCATAATCGACCAATGAAGAAATTGAATTTAATTCTGAAATGGCTCTTGCATACGAGAGAAACACTCGAAATTCGGTTCCCACATATGATACCTTATTTGAGATGGTTCAATCCTATTATCGAGCTAAAATGGGCGAAAAAGAGGCATCACTGCTTGTGATCGGTGCAGGTGGCGGAAATGAACTTTCGGCATGGGGCCCGTCTAACCCAAAATGATCATTCACTGGAGTTGATCCTTCTGAAAAGATGCTTAAGATTGCTGAAAATAAAGTAGTTCAGCTAGGCTTGGAAAGTCGCGTCAGACTCTTTCATGGAACAATTGACGACTTACCACTTTCAGACTAGAAGTTCGATGCGGCAAGTTGTATCTTGGTTCTTCACTTCATTGATGATGAACATGAGAAGGTGAAGCTACTCCGAACCATTAAGGGTAATTTGAAATCAGGGGCTCCTTTCGTTCTCGTTAGTGCGTACGGAGACCGAGGTGATGCAGAATTTCAAGACAGAATAAATGTTTGGAAAACCTTTTTTTTAGATGCGAGATACAATTCATCCAAACTTGACGAGCTTGTTAACAAAAGCATTACGAAAATTTTCCTTTGTACCTGAAAATCAAATTGAAAGGCTTTTGGCAGAAGCCGGCTTTTCGAATATAACCAGATTTTATTCTCCTGGATTTTTTGCGGGCTGGATTTGCCAGGATGAATGATTTATTGTAATTAACAGCGATGAGTTAAGCCTATAGGGGTACAGGCAGGAAAAACCGGATTTGTAACGTTAAGGAAATTATAATTTCTGATTGTGCCCATTAATAATAAGAACAAAGACTACAATAAAAACATTAATTTACGACAAAACAAGAAGACGAAATCTTTAAGATATCGCCGTCTCATATACTACGGGTTTATAATTTCCCCTATGTTCAATTGTCGCTTATTTTAAAGCTGATAAACTTTTGCTCCATCATTTCATGCATTGCATATTTGACGCCTTCCCGGCCAACGCCGCTGTCCTTCCAACCACCATAAGGCATATTATCAATTCGGTATGTTGGGATATCATTGATGACGACCCCACCTGTTTCCAAGCGTTCTGCCGCATAAAAAGCTCGTTCTATACTCGGTGTCATCACTCCTGAGTTCAATCCGTAACGCGAATCATTTGCATCAGTGATGGCATCATCCAGCGTATCGAATGGGAAAATGCAGACAATCGGACCAAATACTTCGAAACGAAATACCTTTGAGTCACGATTTACATTGGTTAAGACGGTAGGCAATAGTACATTGCCTTCCACTGTACCGCCGCACTCAATTTTTGCTCCTTCCTGTACTGCCTCGTCAATCCAACTTTGTAACCGTTCCAATGATTTTTTCGAAATGACCGCAGTAATATTAGTGCTTTCCTCGAGAGGGGATCCGATGACAAGTCGTTTTGTCCTACTGACGAATCGCTCTAAGAATTGTTGATACAGTGAATTGTGGACATAAATTCTTTGAATCGATATACACACCTGCCCATTATTCGTAAAAGAGCCCATCACACTTCGTTCTATGACTTTATCTATGTCGACTCCTTCATCAATAATGAACGGCGAATTGGATCCGAGTTCAAGGGTAAGCTTGCGGAAGCCTGCCTGCTGCTGGATAAGGTGTCCGACCTCTACACTGCCTGTGAATGTCACTTTTTTTACATGTGGATGGGTCGTCAACGCTTCACTTAATACATCCCCTTTGCCCGGTATGATGTTCAATACTCCTTCTGGAAGGCCTGCTTCTTTAAAAATTTCTGCAAGCACGAGCGAACTAAGAGGCGTTTGTTCGGCAGGTTTTAATACAATAGAATTTCCAGCCGCAATAGCTGGACCAACTTTATGGGCAACAAGATTAAATGGAAAGTTAAATGGGGTAATTGCCGTTACGACGCCAATCGGGGTACGAATCGTGAAACCAAAACGGTTTACTCCACCCTGTGCTGCATCCATCGGAATTTGTTCTCCATAGTTGTTCTTTGCCGCTTCTGCAGAAAAACGGTAGGTCTGAACTGTACGATTGATTTCCTCACGAGCATTTCGAATCGTTTTCGCGGCCTCTAGAGAAACGATTTTCGCAAGTTCTTCACTACGTTCTTCCATGATCGCTGCCGCTTTTACTAAAATTTCGGCTCGTGCATGTGCCGGGTAGGATCGGTATTTCTGAAAAGCGGAATTTGCCTCAACAATTGCTTCAATGGCATCCGCTGGTTCAGCTTGTCCGATTTGTGCAATTTCTTCGTTTGAATGGGGATTATATAATGGCTCATATGATTTTGCCTCCCGCCATTTACCACCAATCCACAATTGCCACTTTTTCTTCATCTGAAATCCCTCCAATAATATCTGCCTTTATAGTTTACAAATATAATCACCTAGTGTTTTCGAGAGCTTTACATTTTCCGAATAATCGACATCCACATCAATCAAGACAATTTCCTGACTCGAAATTGCTTCTTCTAATGCATGAAGCAATTCATCGGAGTGGGTTACTTTCACTCCTTTAACACCAAAACTTTTAGCGAAGCTTAAAAAGTCTGGGTCTGTAAATTCAATCGCATTCGTACGATCAAATTTATTCAATTGCTTCCACTCAATTAAGCCGTATTTTGAATCATGGAAAATGACTATCACGAAGGCAAGACCTAGACGTTTTGCAGTTGCCAATTCAACCCCATTCATCAGAAATCCACCATCCCCTGTAACCGCAATGACAGGTTTATCAGGTTTTGCCAGTTTTGCTGCAATTGCGCCAGGAATGGCAATTCCCATCGATGCAAAGCCATTAGAAATGATAGTGTGATTAGGCATTTCCGGCTGATACATCCGAGCCATCCATAATTTATGGGCTCCCACATCCGAAATGACAATGGCATTGCCCTTTTCCGCCCTTTTCAAATCGGCGATAATTCGCTGAGGGATGATAGGACTTCCTGATACATCATCCGAAGAATGAAATTTTTCTATGATTTGAGACCTTAACCTTTTCACTTCAGGCCAAAGCTCCTTTTCTACTACACCAGTGGACAAGGCTTCAAGTCCCTCCGAAACGTTCCCGACCAATTCAGCTTGAACTGGGTAATAAGCATCAATCTCAGCCGGTCGAGCATCAATATGAATAATCGGATTCATTGCCTCATCGTTCCAATACTTTGGCAAATACTCGACGAAATCATAACCGACGGTGATAATAAGATCGGCCAAATCAAACCCGCATAGAACATAATCCCTTGCTTGCATCCCTACTGTAAAAAGGGTCAATGGATGGTTGGAAGGTAAAACTCCTTTGGCCATGAACGAATTCACAACGGGAATTTGCTTCTCTTCTGCAAATTTCCGTAAGGACTCGGCAGCTCCATCGCGGACTACGCCATTACCAGCTAGAATTATAGGCTTTTTTGCGCGATTTATTAATTCGACGGCTTTTTTGATTTCTTCCTCGGCTGGGCGGGATCTAGGCATTGGTGTAACCGGAAGAGGTTCACCTTCTGTATCCATCATCGCCACATCTTCGGGGAGTTCGATATGAACAGCTCCCGGCTTTTCTATGACTGCAGTCTTAAATGCTTTACGGATAATTTCCGGAATCGTATGCGGCACCTTAATTTGTTGATTCCATTTCGTTACTTCCTTAAAAACCCCAATAATGTCCACATATTGATGCGACTCCTTATGAATTCGATCAAGGCCCGCCTGACCTGTAATCGCGACAACAGGGGAATAATCCAGATAAGCACTTCCTATCCCTGTCAATAAATTTGTTGCACCCGGTCCCAATGTACCCAAGCAGACGCCAGGCTTTCCAGTTAGCCGGCCATAGATGTCTGCCATAAAAGCTGCAGCTTGTTCATGATGAACCAAGATAAATTTAATATCAGAACTTATTAGAGAATCAATAAGATCCGTATTTTCCTCACCAGGGATCCCAAAAATATACTGAACCCCTTCATTCTCTAAACATCTTACGAACAAATCAGATGCCTTCAAATTATTCCCTCCTCAACCATTTCAATTTCTTTCCCTATATGTTGGCTTTGCCTACTAGAAATTATGTACTTGCGTATATTAAAACCATTTCGAACATTTGCAACTCTGTATAAAGAAATTCAGGTTCAAGTAAATTAACCTCAATAGTCATAACTAGGTTGGGTAAAATGGATATCGCAAGTCGATTAATTATCATCTCATTTATTACTGTTGCACTTGTTGTAATAGCACTTGTCCTTTTTCTTATCAATTTATTAATATTTGATCGAAATCAGAAGCATCAGGCCATACTACGGAATTATCCAGAACTAGGCAGGGGGCGCTATTTTTTAGGAATTTCGGCAATATTTATTTAACGACGAAACTGGAGGGAAGCCATTTTCAAGGGATGACTACGAACATATTGTTAAAAACGCAAAGTATATGCGAGATGTAATTGGGTTTGGTTCAAAACATGATTTTGATGAAGAAGGTCTTTTTGTTCGGAATGCCATGTTCCCAGAATTAGTCGAAGAAGAAAAATTGATAGAGAAACGAAGGTGATGACCAATAGATATATCTTATTGAGAGATACGCTTCTTACGCAGTGACAGGGAAAATGGGAGAATGAGGAATCGTTTGCTTACATATTGCATGACCATGATGATGTAATAGGGTTTTATGCCCAACCTATTGGAGGGGAAGGCGTGTTATTAGTTAGTATTATTCCAATTATCATGGCTATAGTATTATGGTTCTTTGTACATCCTGATCGCTCACTTATGTAATTTAACTGGAATGCCCATAGGCATTCCATAAGTGATTAGACGTTTGAATAGAAAGATTTATCAGTTCTTATGAAACATTTTAGTATTCACTTAACATAATTAAAGTTCTTGGAATATTACATAGAAGGTATTGTTGATCCCGAATTAGTTCAAGAGGTAGAAAACCGAATTAAGAAAATTGATATTGATAATGTACCGGAATCAGGTTATGTAGAGCAACTTATCGAAGATAATTACCTTAGTCCTTTTCCGCAGGTACAGAATACAGAGCGTCCTAATCGTGTGATTGCTGCTTTGATGGAAGGGCGAGTGGCCATCTTATTAGATGGGAAGCCATTTGCTTTGGTAGCTCCAGTAACCAGTAACATTAAGCATGATGTTACAATCACCAGAAGACTATTACCAGCTATGTTTTGTGCTGCCACATTTGGTTTATACGTCTCTTTTTTCTTTTCATGGCCAGCCATTTAGTGAAATTAAAAAGCTTTGGTGTGCCTTATATGAGTCCAGCCGTTCCTTATCGCTTAAGTGAATGGAAAGACTTGATGGTTCGCATGCCACTCATGATGATGAAACTCCGTCCAAAGATGAGGCATAAAAAAAAAACATACGTAAATGATAACCTATCGTTGAAAGGTGGTTAACGAATGATTCTCAGTCCGAAAGACCAAATTACAACTCCTCAGGCAGCGGTCATTGTTATCAACTATATACTTGGTACAAGACTACTCACCCTGCCCCGATCATCTACGGTGAAGGTCCATACACCAGATGTATGGATAAGCGTTATTTTAGGAGGGGTTATCACCATAATGGCGGGGGTTATCATGGTGAAATTAAGCCAACGGTTTCCTGAAAAAACCTTTTATCAATACAGCAATGAAATTGTAGGAAAATGGATGGGGAGGTTACATAGTTTAGCTATAATATTTTATTTTCTTACAACTTCCGGGTTTCAGATTCTTGCAATGGCGGAAGTAATAAAATATTTGCTTCTGGAAGGTACCCCGACATGGGCAATTATGATGATTTTCATGTGGGTAGGTCTCTATCTGATCATTGGTGGTATTAACCCGATTGCCCGCCTTTTTGAAATTATTTTACCTTTGACGGTAATCCTTTTTTTGGTCGTTACCTTTATGAGCTTTAAAATATTCGAGATCGATAATCTGCGCCCGGTATTAGGAGAAGGAGTCATCCCTGTACTAAAAGGAGTAAAAACGACAGCTCTCGCTTTTACAGGACCTGAAATCATGTTACTGCTTATCCCGTTTATGAATCAGCCCAAAAAAGCAGTAAAAGTCCTGCTTGTTGGAGTTTTCATTCCCTTGATGTTTTACGTGATAACGGTCGTCATGGTTATCGGAGCATTATCTGTGGATGGAGTGCTCACGAGAACATGGCCGACACTTGATCTTATACGAAGTTTTGAAGTCGCCGGTTTGATCTTTGAACGGTTTGAATCTTTATTACTGGTAGTATGGATCATGCAAATATTCGCCACATTTACCATAACATTCTATGCAGCTGCTTTAGGGCTGGCTCAACTTTCAAAAAAGAGCATTCACCCATTCATGTTTGGGTTGCTTCCCATTCTATACATCATTGCCATGATTCCGAAAAATATCAATGACCTATTTAAACTTGGAGATATCATAGGCAATGTCGCATTGTTTTTATTTGGTTTACTCCCGCTTCTCCTGCTTATTATCTCAAGAGTAAAGGGAGGAAAATATGAAACAATCACATAACAATATACGCCCCCTCTTCATTACGCATAATAAGGAAAAAGAAGCGATTAAATCCCTTTTTGTCGGTAACGTGAAAGTAGTCGTATATACAAAAGGAAGCGATGGCGCAAATATTTATTTGAAAAATGGAGAGGAATATGAAGACAAAGGATTTAAAGTAATTGTTTCAGATACAACGTGGGCAGGTGATGCATTTATCGGAGGTTTCTTATCCGAACTAGTGTCACTGGAAATATCTAATGAAAATCTATGTGAAAGAGTGATCAACGATTACTTACTTTTGCAAATGCAAGTGAAGCACTCACTGCTTCCGTAAAAGGAGCTATTCAGGCAGCACCTGGAAAACGATATGTATTAAACTTTATTTCTACTCAACGGGCAAAAACAAGGGTGAAAGAATGAAATATAAAAGAAAGGAGTTTACTAATCCATGGGTGTATTATTTAAAAATCATTCAAAGGTTTTTTCTTCTGAAAAAGAAGTGGAGTGGTGGAATGCCGTCATAAATTCTATTAATGACGATATTCTCGTGATCGACAGACAAGGTCTTGTTAAATTAATTAATCCTGAATATACAAGAATTACTGGGGTATCTTCTGAAATTCTTGGAAAGCCATTACGTGAATATCATCCTAGTGCACAATTGCCAGATACATTGGAAGATAAAAAGTGCAGGATAGGCGTCTACCGAAAAACGGAGAATAGAGAGTATATGGTAGATATGGCTCCTATTATTGTCAATGATGAAGTCATTGGAGCTGTATCTGTCTGTAAGAGCCTGACTGAGGTTCATAGGTTCTCTCAAGAGCTGAAGAAACAAAGTGAAAAATTAAAGCAGTTAGAAAGACAGATGGGATCTCTATACGAAGCAAAGTATACCTTTGAACAAATTATCGGTAAACATACGGGGTTAAAAGGAGTTTTTTATGCTGCGGAAAACGTAACAGAATCGGATTTGCCTATATTAATTACTGGAGAAAGTGGTACAGGAAAAGAATTATTTTCTCAAGCTATTCACAATAAAAGTGACCGAAAAGATCAACCTTTCATATCTGTAAACTGTACGGCAATACATTCGACACTTTTAGAAAGCGAGTTGTTTGGGTACGGAGAAGGAGCATTTACAAATGTAAAAAAATGTGTTAAAGCTGGATTATTTGAAATAGCTAATCATGGAACGATTTTTTTAGATGAAATTTGTAATATGTCTTATGATCTTCAAGCTAAGTTATTAAAGGTTCTACAAGAAAGGAAGATTCGATGAGTTGGAGAAATGATAGTGCGTGATATTGATGGAAGGGTCATTGCTGCAACACATCGCGATTTGCACCATCTTGTAAATAAAAATCAATTTTTTAGACCGTTATTTGATAGATTGAATGTGATACGGTTACAGATACCACCTCTTCGAGAACGAACAGAGGATATACCTGATCTCGTTTACTCGTTAATTCAATCGGCTATAACACATTCACCTACAGATTCGTCTATGTACACCATTGATGAACAAACTTTAAGGTTTCTACAATCGTATGAATGGTCAGGTAACGTTCGAGAATTAAAGAACGTTATTAATTATGCAATTTGCATGGTTGAAGGCACAGAAATTAAAATTCATCATTTACCAGAGTTGATGATGAAACAAGAAAAGAACCTTTTAAAGTTAGATCAAAAACAATCTGTTCAAACATTGCATGAAGTAATAGAAGAAACGGAACAGAAATTCATTCAAGAGACTTTAAGTAAATTTGGCAATGATATTAAAGAAAAGAGAGAGGCAGCAAAGACATTAGGAGTTTCCCTGGCTACTTTATATAACAAAATCAAAAAGTATAATATTAACGTGTGAAACATTGATGAGAACAATTAGAAAGAAATCTAATTCTCTAGGAAAATAAGATATATAGCATTGATAGAGTTTTCTAAAAAATGGTTGAATATCTTTTCTAAAATATTAGAAAAAGAAAAAAAGAAAGCGATTGATTGACAACGCTTTCTTTTTTTTATAACAAACCATTCTACCGGTAGGAAGATATTAAATTTATCCCTTTTTAAAATATGAATTGAGTATTCTGTAATTCACTTAGTTTCTTGTCTGTAATTCCTCTTATGAGTAACTTGTAAAACACTCCAGCCGCAGGTAGAACAAATAAATGACTCGATATAAAAATGAATTTTTTTCAATTTCAATCACTGTCTAAGGGTCAATCGTCAGTTACTTCTTAGATTAAGGAGTGTTTTTTCTGTTAAATAGCTTCAAGGTCGAGTCTGAACAGAAATAACCTCAACCCCAAGGTCTTCCAATGATTTTTTAAAGGAAGGGTGGAGTCTATCATCCACAATAAATTTGTCAATTTCCTGTAAGTCTGCAACCTTTGCAAAAGAAACCTTTCCCATTTTGCTAGAGTCGCTTAATAGGATGACTTGCTGTGCATTCTGGATCATCAATTTTTTTATCCTAGCTTCAATTAAATTTGGTGTTGTCAAACCTTCAGTTAAATGAACACCATTTATCGCCACAAAAGCTTTGTCCACACGGATCATTTCCAAGTTGTGCTCAGCAAACGGTCCTACCGATGCAAGCGTTTCATTTCGCAGGCTTCCGCCTAAAAACAATATTTCTATACCTGCAGAGGGTTTGAAATTTCTCATAATCAGTATGGAATTGGTGACTATTGTTAACTGGGAAAACTGTTGAAGATCTTCGAGGATTGGCAGAGTAGTTGTTCCAGCATCTAAAAGAATTGTATCTCCATCGTCTATAAATTCGACAGCTTTTTTTGCGATGGCTTTTTTTTCTTGTACATATTCAACTTCTTTATCCATAATCTTTGGTTCAAAATTAACAGCTTGTAAAGAAACAGCTCCCCCATGAGTTCTTTGAATCTGGTTAGTTGTTTGAAGTTCTTTCAAATCTCTTCGAATCGTTGATTGCGATACTTTTAGAAAATCACTTAAATCTTGGACTGAGGCTCTAGAATAGTTAGTAATAAAATCAATAATTTTTAATTTTCTCTCTTCACTGTACAAAAAAATCTACCTCCATAACAGTGTACATCGTAATATCACAGTGTACATCATAATTGTACACGATTAAGCAGAGCAATACATTATTTTTAAAAGAATTCTAAATTTTTAGAAAACATTGACAATTATTTAAGATTCTCATAAAATGGTCATATATAATCATAGTTGGTCAAAAAAAATCATAAATGATCAATTGTGAAAGCGATTCCAAATATATAGTGGGGAGGTGATACATTTTTTAACTAAGAATCTAACTCATTAACAGGCGAAATTCAAAAAACAGGAGGATTTTATGAAAACTTATCTAAAATCGTCATTTATTCTGATTATCATGTTGTTTCTGGTTGTTTTGACTGCTTGTAGCGTAATTGATACAGGATCAGATTCACAATCAAACAGTGCGAGAAGTGTTGAAAAAAATAAAAGTGACCAAAAATTAAAAATAGGGTTAACACTAGGAACGCTCTCTAATCCTTTCTTTGTTTCTATGTCAAAAGGAGCGAAGGAAGCGACAAAAGAAATGGGGGCTGAGTTAATTACGGTGAGTGCAGACTATGATTTGGCGAAGCAAACTTCTCAAATTGAAGATTTCATTACAAAAGAAGTTGATTTAATTCTTTTAAATGCAGTCGATTCAAAAGGAATTGCTGCGGCAGTACAACAAGCCAAATCAGCGGGTATCCCGGTTATTGCAGTTGATGTAGCTGCAGAAGGCGGAGTGGACAGTGTCGTTACATCTGATAATTACCAAGCAGGCAAAATTGCAGGTGAGTATATGATCAAACAATTAAAAGGGAAAGGAAATATAGCAATAATTGAAGGACCACCGGTATCTGCAGTTACTGATCGTATAAAAGGTTTTGAAGAAGCGATTAAGAAATCAGAGATTAAGGTGATTGCTAAACAAAATGGAGAAGGAAATAGAGAAAAAGCGTTATCTGCAACAGAAAATATCTTGCAAGCACATTCGAAAGGCTCAATTGATGCAATTTTTGCTATTAATGATCCTGAAGCACTTGGAGTAAAGATTGCTCAAGAACAAGCAGAACGTGAGAAGGAATTTTTTATAGTGGGTGTAGATGGTGCTCCAGAAGCAGTCGAAGCTTTAAAAGAGAAAAAAAGTTTAACAGCTACTTCTGCACAGCATCCAGATGAGATGATGAAAAAAGCATTGGAAATTGGGAAAGATGTGTTGGATGGAAAGAAAGTCGATAAGTTAGTCAAAGTTCCTGTTGAATTAGTTACTCAAGAGAATGTGAACAACTATAAAGGTTGGTAATGAGATGCTGAATAAGATCTTCCTTAGAAGGTCTTATCTTTTTTAAGAAATTAATTCATTAAGGGGGACAATAATGTGAACAGTGTACAATTAATTGAGAATGATGTTGTTTCGGTATCTGACTCTCCCTCTCCCATTCTCAAAATGAAAGGGACCAGTAAGACATTTTCAGGAGTTACTGTTTTAAAAAATATTAATCTTGAACTCTATAAGGGGGAAGTTCATGCATTAATGGGGGAGAATGGAGCAGGGAAATCTACACTTATTAAAATATTATCAGGTATCTATCAGCCTGATGCAAATGGTGGCAGCATCATATATAAGAATAATTCTGTCACTTGGAGTGGTCCAGTGGAAGCGAAGAAACAAGGAATTAGTGTGATTCACCAAGAACTGAAGCTATCTCCAAATTTGACAATAAGTGAAAATATTTTAATGGGTACTAAATTTCCTGAAAATAAATTTGGCATGGTTAAATGGGATGATGTTTATCATAAAGCAAAAGAAATTTTACATTCAATGGGATCTGAATTAAATCCCAAAACGATAGTATCCACATTAAGTGTGGCACAGCAACAAGTTGTAGAAATTGCTCGTGCTCTTTCATATAATGCAGACGTGTTAATTATGGATGAGCCGACGGCGTCGTTAACTGATAAAGAAATTGAAAAGTTATTTGAGATAATTGAGGATTTAAAAAAGAAAGGTGTTGCTATTGTCTACATCTCTCATCGAATGGATGAAATTTTTCGAATTTCAAACAGGTATACCGTTCTAAGAGATGGCGAGTGGATAAATAGCGGACCAATCAAGGAAACAAATCCTGAGCATCTTGTAAAGTTAATGGTCGGAAGGGAATTAAACTCCCTTTTTAAGAGGCACACAAAAGTAGCTACATCTCGTGTCGATGACACGAAGCCCGCCCTCGAAATAAATGGAATATCTGATAAAAGGGTTGTGAAAAATGTTTCGTTTAAAATATATCCTGGAGAAATTGTAGGACTTGCCGGTCTTGTAGGGGCAGGTAGAACCGAATTAATTCGAACTATCTTTGGAGCTTCTCAAAAAACAGGTGGTGAAATTCTGGTTAATGGAGAAAAAGTGAATATTACCTCTCCGAATGATGCAATCCGACATGGAATTGCCCATGTGCCGGAAAGTCGAAAGGAGCAAGGATTGTTTCTGAACATGAGTGTCAAAGAAAATATTATTATGAATGAATTAAAAAAATTTCGCAAAGCTGGTAAATTGAACTGGAAAGAAATTGATCAAAAAGCAGATTACCTTATAAAAGAATTAGGAGTAAAGGTTTCTTCGTCTGAACAGCTTGTTGCCAATTTAAGCGGTGGAAACCAGCAAAAGGTTGTCATCGCACGGTGGCTCTCGATTGGTCCAAAGGTGCTACTTCTCGATGAACCAACTAGAGGTGTGGACATTGGGGCAAAAACAGAGATTCATAAAATTGTATCAAAGTTAGCTGAAGCTGGATTGGCAGTGTTAGTAGTTTCCTCCGAGCTGCCTGAAATTTTGGGAATTAGTGATCGAATTCTAGTAATGCATGAAGGTAAATTACAAAGGCATTTAACAAGGCAAGAAGCAACACAAGAAAAAATCATGTTTTTTGCTACAGGGGGGCAATGAAAATGAAAACGAATACAACGGTTGTGGCCACTGATAAAGCCCGATATGGAAAGGAAGCTCTACAAATTTGGAATCGTTTAGGAATGCTCATTATTTTAGTATTATTATGTGTTGTGCTGGCTTTTACTGCACCAAATTTCCTGGAGATGTCGAACTTGTTAAATGTACTTAAACAAGTGTCAATAAATGGCGTACTGGCAGCTGGAATGACGCTTGTCATTTTAACAGGCGGAATTGATTTATCTGTAGGTGCCATTGTTGCTTTATCAGGTGTTGTTTCCGTAATGATTTCTCAAGGGGGAGTACATCCGTTGGTGTCAATCTCTGCTGGACTATTAGTGGGGGCTTTCTTTGGACTTGTAAATGGATTTTTTACAGCAAAAACTAAATTGCCGTCCTTTATTGTCACCCTTGGAAGTTTCACATATGTAAGAGGGCTTGCATACGTGATTAGCGGTGGCTACCCTATTGTTGTGGAGTCAGATTTGTTTAAATTTTTAGGAGCTGGTCGGCTGTTTTTAATCCCCACTCCTATCTATATCATGGTTATTGTGTATATTGGTATGTTCTTTGTCTTGAAATATACTATGTTTGGTCGTCATGTATACGCAATTGGTGGAAGTGAGGAAGCGGCACGTCTTACAGGTATTAAAGTAGAGCGTACTTTAATGAAAGTTTATTCGTTAAGCGGGCTATTAGCGGGTCTTGCGGGTGTTGTTCTGGCAGGTCGATTATTTTCTGGACAGCCAACAGCAGGTTTAGGGTATGAACTTGATGCTATTGCCGCAGTAATATTAGGCGGCACGAGTTTAACGGGTGGTGTTGGGAGGATACAAGGGACCATTATAGGAGTTTTAATAATGGGTGTAATAAGCAATGGACTAACGTTAATGGATGTTGGATATTACTGGCAACTCGTTGTTAAAGGCGGTGTGATCATTGCTGCTGTACTTATTGACCGATTAAGAAGCCAGTCTCAATCATTATAAAGTAAAACAAATTGCAAAGGTGTGAGGCCGTTGAAAAAAGCAATAGACAAACTTTTAGCATGTGGTGTAATTTGTACTCTAGCATTAATCCCAGTTGTTCCGACATTTGCAGCCGATTCAAATTATTATAATGAAAGTAACCGAAATCAATTTCATTTTTCACCTGAAGCAAGTTGGATGAATGACCCGAATGGGATGGTCTATTATGATGGGGAATACCACCTTTTTTATCAAAACGATCCTTATAGTTCTAAATGGGGTCCTATGCATTGGGGACATGCGGTTAGTAAAGACTTAGTTCACTGGGAGCATTTGCCTGTTGCTCTGTATCCAGATGAAAATGGCATGATATTCTCAGGAAGCGCTGTGATTGATTATAACAATACTGCAGGATTTGGAAAAGAAGCAATGGTGGCGATTTTTACTCATGCTGATGGGTCAAAGCAAGTGCAAAGTCTTGCTTATAGCAATGATAAAGGAAGAACATGGAAAAAATATGAAGGGAACCCGGTTATGCCGAATCCTCCTATTTCTGATTGGCGCGATCCAAAGGTTTTTTGGCATGACCAATCAAAAAAGTGGGTGATGACGCTTGCAGCTAAAAACGATGTTATGATTTACACTTCACCCAATTTAAAGGACTGGAGCTACGGGAGTTCATTTGGTGTTGATCCCACATCGGTGCAAGCCACAAGCCTAGATAAGGATGGATCAGTGTTATCCAAACAAACAGGCAGTGACTTTGTTTATGAAGCGGATATAAGTGTACGAGAAAAAAATGGTCGAAAGGGTTCCGGGGAACTGGTCTTTCGTTCTGATTCTACCTTAAAAAATGCTTATCTTGCTGGAGTGGATGCCAAATCCGGGAAAGTGACTTTAAGCAAATTGGTTGATGGAAAGAAAATCGTCCTTCAGGAAAAGAAAATTAAAGTGATGGATGAAGATTCAACTAAGTTGAGAGTGGAAACTAAAAAGGATTTCATAAAACTTTCTATAGGAAACAAACCGGTTATAAAAATAACTGATAATTCGTATGAAAGTGGAAATTTTGGCTTATATAATAGAAATGCTGTTTCTGTTTTTAGGAATGTTTTCTTTGAAAATGCGACAAACTTTAAAACAAATATCCTTAGCTGGAAAGCTATAGATGGAAAATGGGAAAGTACGTTGGAAGGGAAGGTAGGGAATTCTAAAACAAACGGTAATTACGTATCTTCACAGGTTGGTGATCAATTTGGCTATAGAGCGAACGTTATACTAAATGGGAAAAGTGCGAGAGGTGGACTTCTTTTCAGAGCTGACAAAAACGGTGAAAATGGGTACATTGCCCAATTGGATGCTGGGAAGGGTAAGGTTAGTCTTTTAAAAATTGAAAACGATAGACCTACTATCTTAGCTGAAAAATCCATAAATATTGATTCAAATCAAGTGTATGATGTTTCTGTTTATACTAATGGCAGCAAGATAAAGGTACAGATAGATAATAAAGAAATCATAGAACAGGTTGATACAACGTATGAGAGCGGGCATTTTGGTTTAACTGTAAGTAATTCAAATGTAACCTTTCAAGACGTGAATAAAGAAAATTACATTGTGGCAAAGGAACAAAATATTGCTAATCCTGATTTCGAGTCAGGAAGTCTAGAGGGATGGAACGTTCTTGACGGTGATGCTTTTGGGGCAGCAAATGTTACAAAAGCTACTTCTTATTGGGGTGGTTCATTCGGACAACAGGATAAATATCATTTATGGGGATATACAGCAGAAAAAGGGGATGATGCAACCGGTTCGATTCGATCTTCCTATTTTACACTGGGGGGAAGCGGCGAAATTAATTTCTTGATTGGTGGGGGATATGATAAAAACCTTTATGTAGCGCTCGTCCGCGCCTCTGATAATAAGGAATTAATTCGTGCAGAAAACACCAAGTGGGCGGAGGATGAAAAGTATCGCCGTGTGACATGGGATGCTACAAAATATATTGGAGAGACCGTCTATATGAAAGTGGTGGACAATAAAACTGGAGGTTGGGGACACATTAATGTGGACGATTTTCATGTATACAATCAAGGGTCACTGCCTATTGTTGTTGACAATGATCCAACTAAGGCTGATACACCTTTCGTAGGTAAGAAAAAGGGCTTAATTAAGGAATGGGACTTTATAAATGGTGAATGGACAGAAGGGACACAAGGATCTTATAGCGGAGTGTGGGAATGTCCAGAATTAATTCAGGTGCCGGTTGAAGGGAAATCGAATAAGAAAAAGTGGGTGTTGTCTGTAAGTATAAATGATGGAGCAGCAGCCGGGGGTTCAGGAATGCAATACTTTGTGGGTGACTTTGATGGAAAAAAATTCACGAATAATAATTCGTCAGACAAGGTTCTATGGACGGATTATGGGGCAGACTTTTATGCAGGTGTGACATGGAACAATACTGGGAATAAAGGCAAGCCGTTATGGTTGGGATGGATGAGTAACTGGCAATATGCGAACGACACCCCAACTTCCCCATGGAGAAGCTCAACCACTGTTCCACGTGAATTATCGTTAGTGCAGACAGAGAAGGGGTTACAATTGAAACAAACACCTGTACAACAATTAATAACCTTACGAGATAAAGGTCTTAAGTTAAGCAACCAATCTATTATCCCTGGTAAAAATCTATTGAAAAATGTTAAGGGAGATACGTTAGAAATCGAAGCGGAATTTTCAGCAAATAAAGCAAGTGAAGTTGGATTTAAAGTAAGAAATGGTAACGATCAATATACGACCATCGGATACAATCCTAGCAATGAAACAGTGTTTATTGACCGAACCCATTCAGGATATGATTTTGGCCCGAATGTAAAAAAAATACACGAAGCCCCCGTACAAAATACAAATGGAAAAGTGAAATTGAAATTTCTTCTAGATCGTTCGTCCATCGAAGTGTTTGTTAATGAAGGAAAACAAGTGTTAACTGATCAAATTTTCTCATCACCAGAGAATCAGGGTGTCGAACTTTATAGCCTTGGCGGTACTGCTCATTTAGACACTCTTGAAATGTATACATTAAAAAGTATATGGGGAATCAGTCCGATTGTTTCCAATCTATCTGGATGGACTACAATCAATGGTGAATGGGGAGACACTAGAGAAGGGAAACAAGGCCGCAGCGATGCTGACAGCTTTATAGTTGCCTCTCAAACCGCAAGTGATTTCACATACAAAACCGAGGTGAAGGTATTAAACGAGGGAGCTGGAGCTCTTTTATTCCGAGCAGATGAAAAAGCCGAAAATGGTTATATAGCTACAGTGGATGTACGTAATGATATATTGAAATTGTTTAAAATTGTAGATGGGAAGATTGAAGTTCTACAGGAAGAACATATGGTATTTAATCCTAATCAAACATACAAATTAAAAGTTACAGCAAAAGGCAGTCTCATCCAAACTTATTTGGATGATAATCTGATCCTAGAAAAGTCTGATACGACTTTTAACAATGGGCGTGTAGGGTTAAATGTATGGAATTCAACTACTGTCTTTAATCATCTTTCTTTAGAGACACAAAATAAAAAATGATAAGTAAGGGCTGTTGGCATAGCCAGCAGCTCTTTATCAGGGAAAATAAGCATCAGTGTCGTTCATATAATTACACTTTTACGGATGGGTCTATTTTTTCACAAAACAGCCAATTTTCACATCCGTTAAATTGCCAAAGTACATTACAAACGTTCACGAACTCCTATAGACTTTTGAAGACGTATTTTTGTACCTTTTTATAACTTTATTTCTAAGTTAAATTCTGTTAACTAGTAAACTATAAACCCGAATGTATTCCCCAAACCTAGGGGCGTAATGACTGTTATGTATAAGCCATACAAGTAATGCTGCTATAGAAGGCAAGGTATTGAAGGGGCTAGAAAGAAGCCAACCTCACGCATCTAATCACACCAAATCATCAATAGCTTTATCTGTGAATTGATTTGCCTTTTCCATACCTTCTTGTATCAAAGCGAAAAAAAACATTATCATAAAAACATTCACTATAATGTATGATGGTAGCAAAAAACTCAAGCACCAATTGAAAATAGTACGGGCAGAAGTATATCTAGAGGAAGTGCGGACGGGTTCTCTCGTGATACTAGGGTGATTTCCTGGAATTTACAGTTCTTGTCGTGAGTTGAATCTTGATGATAGAAGAGATGGCATCACTGTATTGTTTATTTTTCTTATTCACTTTATGAGCAGGATACCCCAACAAGGCAGTCGAATATTTATTAGTAAGACCGGTCTCATTTGCGAGAGGTTGAATAGGAGGGTGAATATGCAAAATCATGAACTAGAACAAGTCATAAAAAATGCAGACAGGGCAATAAATAACGAGGATTTCGATCATTTGATGGATTTCTATTCAGAGGATGCAACTTTAATTGTCAAACCTGGAACTTTCGCAAAAGGGAAAGAAGAAATACGTCGGGCATTCGTTGCTATCGCTGATTACTTTAATCATAGTTTAATAGTCAATCAAGAAAAGATGGCAATAATCGAAACGGGTGATACGGCATTGGTTGTGGCAAAAGCCCAGCTTAGTGCCAATCAAAAAGACGATTCCGAATTCTCTATGGAAAGAACCGCGACATATGTATTTAAAAAGGATTCCACGGGTACATGGCGCTGTATAATCGACAACTCTTATGGTGCTGAAATAATTGAAGAATTAAAGTAATTAGTGAAAGCTGCCGTACTAGGTGGCTTTTTATTTTTTTAATAAAAGTATGAATTAATCGGCTTGACAACATACCCCTATAGGTATAATATGAACTCATAAGTTAAGAACGCATAAACTCACGAGTAAAATGTCCAAACTCACGAGTAAAGCGCACAATTCTAGTCATTGCTTCTAATAAATTGGAAGTGAACTTGGGGCTGCGCTTCATAATTGGCAAAGGAATTAAGGTAACCAGTTATGAGATTAGTGATTGTCTTTGTAAATAGATGGGTGGGTAGAGTATGGAGTATGATAAAAATGTCATTAATCGCTTGAAGCGGATTGAAGGACAAATTAAAGGTGTTCTTGGAATGATGGAGCAGGGAAAAGATTGCAGGGAAGTCGTCACTCAGTTGTCTGCTGCACGTAATGCCATCGATAGGACCATGGGCGTTATTGTAAGTGACAATCTTGAGAAATGCGTTCGGGAAAACGTCGAGAAAGGCGAAGGCACTGAACATCTAGTCAAGGAAGCGGTTGAGTTACTGATTAAAAGCAGGTAAAAGAATTTGACCTGACCGTAAAAAAAGGAGTGTTATTCATGTCTTATATTTTACAAGTGGATTTTAAAATGGAGGGACCATTTGGTCAAGAAATGGTAAAAGAATTTACTGATTTAGCAAAAAGCATTAATGATGAAGATGGCTTGATCTGGAAGATTTGGACCGAAGACAGTGAGGCAAAGGAAGCTGGTGGCATTTATCTGTTTGAAACGAAGGAATCCGCATGTAAGTACTTGACTATGCACACAGCTCGGTTAAAAGGGTTTGGCATCGAGAAGGTCAATGGAAAAATATTCGAAGTGAATGAAATTTTGACTCAAATCAATCATGGACCAATTAAATAAAGAAAACCCCATTCCGTTCATTTTTTAGTGAATAGGGTTGACGAACTATATTTTTTAGTATAACTTATACCCCTTAGGGTATAAGTGGAATTAAATATCATTCAGGGGGAAAACATATATGACTGAAAAGAAAAGAACGACGATCATTTTATTTAGTGGTGATTATGATAAGGCAATGGCTGCATATATCATTGCCAATGGTGCGGCAGCTTACGATCATGAAGTGACCATTTTCCATACATTCTGGGGATTGAATGCTTTAAGGAAAGATGAGCCGATGATATTAAAAAAAGGATTTCTTGAAAAAATGTTTGCAAAAATGATGCCCCGTGGTTCTGAAAAAATGGGTCTATCCAACATGAACTTTGCAGGAATGGGTCCTAAAATGATCAAACATGTGATGAAAAAACATAACGCCATGTCACTCCCGAATTTAATTGAGTTGGCCCAAGAACAGGAAATCCAACTAATAGCCTGTACGATGACAATGGATTTATTGGGCTTGCAGCAAGAGGAATTATTGGATGGAATTGAGTATGCTGGTGTTGCGGCTTATTTAGCTGAAGCAGAGGATGGAAATGTAAACTTATTTATTTAAATATGGGTACAGGAGGGATTAGGCTAAATGGGAACTATATTTAATATCATCATATTGGGTGTCATCGTTTGGTTTCTATATCAGCGATTTGTCCCGGCAAAAGGGATAAAAAATATAAATGCGACTGAGTTAAAAGCGGAGTTGAATAACAAAGGAGATAAGCAATTCATTGATGTCCGTACGCCTAATGAATATAGGGGCAACCACATTAAGGAATTTAGAAATATACCTTTAAATGATCTTGGTAAAAGGGCGCAAGAACTTTCAAAAGATAAAGAAGTAGTTGTGATCTGCCAAAGCGGGATGAGAAGCAGTCATGCAAGTAAAGCATTGAAAAAACTCGGATTTAAAGAAGTCACCAACGTAAAAGGCGGCATGAGTTCTTGGCGCTAATAAAAGGAGGGTCTCCAAAAGATGAAAGAAATTTTACCGAATGAAGTGAAGGCATTATTGAAGGGAAACTCGCCAGTCCATATTATTGATGTGCGGGAGGTCGATGAAGTAAAGGCAGGGAAAATACCAAATGCTTTGAATATCCCGTTGGGGCTAGTGGAATTTAGAATGCAGGATCTGGATAAATCAAACGAGTATATCATGGTCTGCCGATCAGGGGGAAGAAGTTCAAGGGCTGCACAGTTACTAGAGGATCATGGATATAAAGTGGTGAACATGATGGGAGGTATGAATGAATGGGAAGGTCCCATAGAATAATTTTTAAATCTAAATATACCCCTATCCCTATTTTAATGCAAGGAGGAAATAAAAATGATTAAAACAAATTCCGTTTTGGATGCTAAAGGTTTAGCTTGTCCAATGCCAATCGTAAAAACGAAAAAAGCCATGAACGGATTGGAAGCAGGGGAAGTGCTGGAAGTTCAAGCGACTGATAAAGGGTCAACTGCCGATATGAAAGCCTGGGCGGAAAGTACAGGTCATCAATATTTGGGTACCGTTGAAGAAGGAACCACACTAAAACATTATCTTCGGAAAGCAAGCGGAGAAGAAACAGAATTGAAGAAGCATGAAAAAATCATTTCAAATGAAGAACTTCTACAAGTAATGGAAGAAAATCGTAATACGATCATCCTGGATGTACGAGAATCTGCAGAGTACGCTTTTAATCATATTCCTGCAGCTAAATCCCTTCCATTGGGTGAATTGGAACAACGTATGGGTGAACTGGATAAAGAGTCAGAGATTTTCGTAGTTTGCCGAACTGGCAGCCGAAGTGATCTTGCTGCACAAAAACTGACGGCAGCTGGATTTGAACAGGTATTCAATGTTGAACCTGGCATGAGCCAATGGAGTGGTCCTATACAAAAATCCGTAAATGAATAAAAGGGTGTGTCAAATGACCATGGACGTTTTGGGCATGGAAAAAGAAGCTTTCGTTGACGGCATTGAAGTAGGTGGAGCGGTCACATTTTTAGAGTTCGCTATAGATGCTGATGTTACATTAACCTTTTAATGAAGGTAAAAATTTTTGAAATATTAAATACTATAGGGGGTATAAAAGATGGCGTTTAAGCAAATGACAGCCGCTGAGGTAGCAAAGAAAGTAATCAATAAAACGGACTTATTCATCTTGGATGTTCGAAATGAAAGTGACTTTAACGATTGGAAAATTGAAGGTGAGAATGTTGAATTCCTTAATATCCCTTACTTCGATCTACTGGATGGCGTAGAAGAAATTCTCGATCAAATTCCGTCCAATAAAGAAATCCTGGTAGTATGTGCAAAGGAAGGCTCATCTATTATGGTAGCTGAAATGCTATCTGAAGCTGGATTGGATGTTTCTTATTTAAAGGGCGGCATGAAAGCATGGAGTGAACACTTGGAACCAGTGAAAATCGGCGAATTGACCAATGGTGGAGAAATTTACCAATTCGTTCGTCTTGGTAAGGGCTGTTTATCTTACATGGCCGTTTCCAATGGTGAAGCTGCCGTTATTGATTCTACTAGAATGATTGATGCATACCTTGATTTCGCCGATGATATCGGGGTGAAAATTACGCATGTTCTTGATACGCACCTACATGCCGATCATATTTCAGGTGGAAGACGAATAGCGGAAAAAACAAATGCAGATTACTGGCTGCCGCCAAAAGATGCGGCTGAAGTAACTTTTGAATATCAGCCATTAGAAAGCGGTAAAGTGATAACGATCGGTCATACATCGATTGATATCCAAGCATTATATTCCCCGGGCCATACAATTGGATCCACTTCATTTGTGGTCGATCAAAAATACTTGCTTTCCGGGGATATACTATTCATCGATTCCATTGGCAGACCGGACCTAGCTGGATTGGCTGAGGATTGGGTAGGGGACTTAAGAGAAACACTGTATACACGTTATAGGGAATTATCAGACGAGTTAATCGTACTGCCATCTCATTTCATGATCATCGATGAATTGAATGAAGACGGAAGTGTCGCTAAAAAGTTGGATGCGCTGTTTGTAGACAATCATGGATTGAACATTGCCGATGAAACGGAATTCAGAGCGCTGGTAACAGGTAATTTACCACCTCAACCAAACGCTTATCAAGAAATTCGCGAAACCAATATGGGGAAAATCGAACCTGATGATGAAAAACAGCGCGAAATGGAAATCGGACCAAATCGCTGTGCCGTTCGTTAAGTTTAATAAAAAATTGAAAAATTGGAGAGATGAAAAATGCATTCAGATAAAGTATTAGATGCTAAGGGACTAGCTTGTCCAATGCCGATTGTTAAAACGAGAAAAGCCATGAATGATTTGCAAACCGGGCAAGTGCTGGAAATACATGTAACCGATAAAGGAGCTAAAGCCGACTTAGCGGCTTGGTCAAGATCCGGTGGCCATGAACTGATGGAAACGGCTGAAGAAAATGATATACTGAAATTTTGGATCAGAAAAGGCTGATAAAAAGAAGGGAACCATGAGGGTTCCCTTCTTTTAAGGGAGGCACTAACAATGGATATCACCTTTATCATGACCATCTTTTTGATTGGTTTTATAGGTTCATACGTTTCTGGAATGCTCGGCATCGGTGGCTCGATAATAAATTATCCAATGCTGCTGTTTATTCCCCCCATCTTCGGTTTAGTGGCGTTCAGTGCCCATGATGTTTCAGGTATAAGTGCTGTACAAGTCTTATTCGCTTCCATCGGAGGTGTATGGAGCTATCGGAAGAGCGGACATTTGAATAACACGCTCATTCTCTATATGGGGATCAGCGTGTTAATAGGTAGTGTTATTGGAAGTTTTGGATCACAATCGATGTCGGAAAACGGAGTGAATATCGTCTATGGCGTTTTGGCGTTAATAGCGGCTGTCATGATGTTCATTCCGAAGAAAGGCATAGATGACATTCCTTTGGATCAAGTAACCTTTAACAAATGGCTTGCGTCCATCCTAGCCTTAATCGTTGGTTTAGGTGCTGGTATAGTCGGGGCTGGAGGGAGCTTCCTATTAGTTCCCATCATGCTCATCGTTTTAAGAATTCCAACAAGGGTTACGATCGCGTCTTCCTTAGCCATCACATTCATTTCATCCATTGGTGCAACAGTAGGGAAAATCTCAACGGGACAAGTTGATTACTATCCGGCATTAATCATGGTTGTTGCTAGTTTAATTGCATCTCCGCTTGGGGCAATGGCCGGTAAAAAAATGAATGTAAAAGTCCTGCAAGTCATACTTGCTCTCTTGATTTTAGCGACGGCTGTGAAAACTTGGATAGGGATCATGTTTTGAGGCACTTTACTGCTTCCTTGAAGGGAAATTTGGAGTTTGCTTGTTCCCTTTTCATGAACAATTTTGAAAAGGCAGCTGCTATAGAAAAGGAATTGCTGGCAGCTATTGAAACGATGGAGCCTATAACAAAGCCTTCAAAAATGAATGCAGAAGCATATAACGAGTTACTACGAAAAGAAATTGCTAGGTATATGGACGAACATCGAGAAACAGAAACATATAATCCCGATGAAACGATAAGGCATGAAATCGGGGAAAGATAAGAATGCACCCTAGAGATTGTGGACACTTCGAATTTACCGATGGACAACATAGGACTTGTATTGCAAAGCATTTGAATATACAATCGATGTTTGCTAAAGTTGAAACTTATAAAGTGGATTATGAAATAATATGCAGGGCGTGTCATGAAAAAATAGAAAAGGAGATTGAAGATAGAAAACTTAAAAATCGTTTATTGAATAAGTTAAAATTGAAAACAAAAAATGAAACAGAAATACCATATAAATTTATAGATGAAGAGTATATGAGTTTTAAAAAGGAAAAACCAGTGCCCTAAAGGATCCGAAAGTTTGTTGACTCTCATAATTATCAGGACTTAGATCCCACTCTAAACCAGCTATTTCTCCTCGTCGCATTCCCGTGGTTATTGCAAGGGTAACAATCATTTTCCACTTCATATCTTCGCCACTTAAATGGTTCATAAGCAAATTCCAAGTCATCAGCAGATTCTTTATCTATCAATAACGCAACGGGATCAGAAATAAAAATACCCACCCCTATCTTAAGAATCATAGGGATTCTAGGATAGAGGAGTGGTATTCATACGAGGAATATAACTTTAGTGTAAAGCTGGGCACTCGATGCTGCTGCTGTTTTATTCTCTCATCACGATTTGGAGAGTGTTAAGACAGATAGAAGAAAGGCAAAAAAAGAATCGAAATGAAGCAAATGCGTAGTTTTACTTTAAAAAGAGAGCTGTTTTGCCTAAATAAGGAACCAAACTGTTCCCCTCCTGAATGAAACTGCAAGTCTCAATTCATCTATTACTCAAAAGTTCCTCAACCGAATACTTCTATAGCTTTCCAACCATCTTCATTTTTAACGGCAGAAATGGATAAACCTTCTTCCTCTGCATGAGGGAAATTGCAGTTTTCCTCGTTATATAATGGCATATTTGCCAACTACACTCGTTATGTTAATAAAATAAAACATTCTTCCTATATCTATATCTTATTTCAATACTGGGGGCCTATGGAAGTGACTTAGTAATTATAGTAACATTTACTTATCTAAAATAGGGAATTGTTGTATTAAAATGGTATTTGAGAATAAATAGAGAAAAAGTACGTTGATTCAATAATGAGGTGAAAAGATGAATTCGGATAAAGTCAGAGCATTAACAAAAGTGTTTCAGGAATCTTCTGAGGAGTTAAAATTAGATGAATCAAAATTAATGCAGAGTATACATACAAATACGGAGAAATGGGATGGCGAAGCCCGGAAAAAATTTGATTCAATACTAGATGAAGCCGCTGTCCTATTTCAAAGACATTCAGACAATCTTTATCAAATAAGTAGAGAATTAGAAAGCGCAGCAAATGATGTTGACAGAGTGAGAGAAGAGATTGAAAGACAAAGAGAATTAGAGCGCCTTGCTTGTATGAAGGATGAGTAGAAACAAAATGAATGAAGGATATAAAGAGGTGTCATATGAAACCGAAGAATAGGGATCGTAAAAGTTTGGAAGAGGAAGGTTGGATCCTCCCGGATAAGAATAAGCAAAATAAAGATGGTAGTTTACTCCCCGGCTGCGGTGGTTTTTTTATTTTGTTCATTCAATTTGGTGTTTTGGTACATCAAATAATTACTCTTTTTTAAGTCTATCTTATGTCCGCTAAAGTTTTATAACTGTACTTGCCGATTATGATAATTGTTTTGAGAGGTTTAAAATGGTTCGTAATAAGTAGAGACAAGGAAAGAAAAAAAGAAGATGACGGTAAGCAAGGAATGGATGAAAATTGGGTACCGGGTTGTGTCGACCTATTTATCCTGCCTTTACAGATTATTCTATTAGGACATCACTTTTTTCATAGTATATAGATGAAATAGTTCATAAAGGAAAAGAAAAGAGGATGATACAGTGGGGAATAAAATTTCAGTAGACCCAGATCGTTTAGAAGATTTAGCAAATGAGTTTGTCTCGCACTTGTCAAAAATTGAAGAAGAATACAAGAGTCTTCATTTGGAACTAGTGAACCTAATTAGTAGTGCTCCAGCAGAGTATAGTCATTGTTTTTATCAAGTAGGAGATCCGTGGGGAACAGGAAATCAATTAGTTGACCTTCTGAGTGAAATGGAGATCGACCTTCGAATGACCGCCAATAAATTTTCCGATGCTGATAACTTAGTCGGTCAACTTTATAAACTGCATGAGAAATATGGAGCGCTCACTGCGATGGGTGCTTTAGTATCAAAGCAGCTGGCATTTTATGGGCTAGGTTTTACGCAATTCATCAAAAATAGTGATGATGTCTATATGTATAAACATATGAATGCCCTAAATAAACTAACAGATGTAGTCGATAATTCCAAATTTCGTAATGTAGCAAGAGCCTATTTAAATCCAACCTTTTTATTGAAAAAATATAGAGATGTTCCATTTGCTGATTTAGTTCACAAAAAGGTTGCTAAATATCTTCCTGGTGATGTTGTTAAGTATACAGATAGTTCAAAGGCATTATTTGAAGGGATTAAGTATCGAGCATTGGACTCTACAACGTTTAAATCATTTCTTCAGACGGGAGCGAAATTTGCCAAAACCAACGCTGTTAGTGCAGTACTAGTAACAGGAGTAATGGAAGTAGGAGGAATGGGACTGGGAATTTCTGGGAACTATGCGAAATATGGAAATAATCCAGAGGTCTTAAAGCGAGAAAATGCAAAAGCGGTAGGAAATGCAGTGAATAATACCGTAGCGATTTCTGGAGGTTCCATTGCGGGAGCATTTGTAGGAGGTGCTCTAGGAAGCTTATTAGGCCCAGTTGGTACGGTTGTAGGAGCCGCTGCAGGTTCATTTGTAGGAGGACTTGTTGGAGAGCAAGCGGCTAAACTTACGGCAGGGATAGCAGAGAAAGCAGCGATTGTCATTAAAGAACCTATACATGATGGGCTTGAACTGATAAAAGGTGGTTTGGAGAATGCTGGGAAAGTTGTTGAAGGTGTTAATAAGGGTGCCGATTTCATAAATGATCAAATTAAAGATACTATTGCTGACCCACTAGGGAAGGTTAGGGAGATT
Organism: Peribacillus sp. NJ11; assembly: GCF_030348405.1. Taxonomy (NCBI): domain Bacteria; kingdom Bacillati; phylum Bacillota; class Bacilli; order Caryophanales; family Bacillaceae; genus Peribacillus; species Peribacillus sp. NJ11. The sequence goes on along the minus strand of NZ_JAUCFO010000001.1, from coordinate 4,528,256 downwards.
GGTAATGGATTATCGAAAGCAAAAGAAACAGCCAGTTCCCTTGCCGATGGAGCAAAGGATTTTATTGAGGATAAATTTTCATTTTTTTAAGGAGGATCTATGAATACCATTCAATTAAGTATTGAAGAGTTAATTTTTTCATTTTATAGTGAAGGACTTTTTGAACAAGGAATGTCGATTAAGGAAGCGTATTTTCAAACGCTTCAAGATGCAGAGTTGAAATTAATGCTAGAAATTGCTTCTCGTTCTTTGTTAGCAAAAGATATGTTAAAGGAAGTAGCTAATCAATATAAGCTAAAAGATGAATTTGCTGCCTATATTCATACGTTGAATAATGCAGAAGGTACCGTAAAGGCTTCTAAACATCAGCCAGACTTTAAAGGAGAAGATAGTATTTCCTTTCATTTTAAAAATGAAGAGGTTTATTTACATAAAGTATTGTACGATCATCAAGTTCACTCTATTTCTAAGCTCCAGAAAGAAGAAATCCTTTCAGTTATAAGCGGTTTTTTCCATTTCCATACGTTAGAAAAGCAAGGTGAAGTTATTCTTAAGTTAAAAAGTGAAGAATTTGAAGAACTTTTAGAAGATGTAAGTCAATCTCATTCTTTACCGGAGTCAATTGTTCAGAAATGGGTAAGTAAAAAGGGAGATTCTACTAGTATCTTAGAGTTTTTAAATGATATTTCAAATAGAAACGGTAAAATGGACAGTTTAGTAAGCTTAACGTATAACTCAGAGAATAACCCTGACTTAAAAGATTTTTATTTTATGATTCCAGGAAAGAATGAATGTTGGCTAGCTACAAGGGACAACAACCTTGACCTGAGTATTCAGACAGCAAATGAGGCATCTATTAATCAACTATTATTGACCAACAAGATTCTTCCAGCATAAGGAGGTACATTATTTGGTAAACGTTAAGAAAGAAAATAACGCCATTCAGATAAAAGGGTCAAAGTTCATGTACGGGTGGATGTTTTTTGCGACTGTAGGTTTTTTAATTGCTTGTTTTTTCTTAATCATACACGGTTTGAAATTTGAGTCCAAGTATTCTTTATTTTACCTTGGTGGTGGTCTCATCTTTACTCCTATTTACCTTTACCTAACGCTTTGGTCACTTCCAGGTTTTATTCCAGGAAAGGTCCTGTTCACGATTGTCCAAGGTGAAAATGGTACGATTAAGTCGAAGAAAGGTACAGTTTATATTAAGAATATCCGGAATATCGATATAGTAAGAAATCCACTGAATTTAATCAATGATATAGTCATCGACACCCTTGATAACAAAACCATAAAAATTCGTACGTATAATTTACTTGATGACCTGGATTATCAGGTTGTCGTTGATCAATATCTTTATCCCTATATTACAGAAAATGCAAAAAAAGTATGGGATCGTAAGGTGGATTTAGATAAATTGCAAAGAGTAGCCAAATACGAGCGGCAAGAGCAGAAAATTGATTAACGATCATTCAAATTAAAAGATCTCAGTCCAAAGCTGGTGATACGCGTCCAATTGTCTTTTTCATTATCGATGATACACAATGTAAAAAGGATTGTTCATATGCTAGTACTTTTATGTCAAAGAGTTTAAACAAAAATTGAGCGGTAAAAACAACTTCTACATCAATTTGTTTGCGGTCTCTACAAGTCATGTAGAGTGTGTAATCATTACAACAAAGCGATGCATGTAGAATTTGCATCGCTTTGTTGATTTGTGAGTAATTCCATATCGAATATCTGCTAACGAAATATAATAAATTATGTTAAATCCAAGTTAAAGATGTACAGCTAGCACGAGTAAAACTTTGATTTCATGCTGTTTCTTTCTACTGTTGTTAAACATATTACACTTTGAAACCACATGGGCGGCATGATGTAATTAGGGTCTAAAAACCCTTTTATATCAATGTTTCATTTGATATGATGTTTTTCTTGTCCTCAGATTTGTCCTCGTTATCCAAAATAACGGGCAACCCATGACATAAAAAAGCTAACTATAGGAGAAGGTCTTTCATCAGTTGCTAAACTGTTGGGAGGCCTTTTCTTCCATATTGGAGTTCATATGAGCATAGATATTCATTGTGGTATTTATGTCAGTATGTCCTAATCTTTGCTGTATCTCATTAATTCCTACACCTGCCTCTATTAATAAAGATGTGTGGGTATGCCAGAATGAGTGAGGTGTTATGTTTTTTTTAATCTCTGCCTTTTTTAGCAGTCGTTTAAGCCGGGTCTCCACTACTTTTCTTAATTGGGGGTGCCCATCCTCTCGAGCAAAAGTAAATCCGTTATCCTGGTAAACGAGGCCGTTTTTTAATTTAATCTCATTCTGTTTAATCCGGTGCTTTTTTAACATGTTGAGCTGCATTTCATCAATCTTAATCGTACGGACAGAGCCCTTGTTTTTGGCGTTAAAAGCTAATATTTTTCAAAATGATTGTTAGGGTTATAAAGAGTTTTAGTAACTCGAAAAGTGCCTTGTGTTTCGTTAAAGTCACCCCATTTTAAGGCTAATAATTCGCCTATTCGTAATCCGGTATAGGAAAGTACCGTGAAGATAAGAGGATCCATTTCTAGTCCATCTGTATAGGTTAATTTAAGAAAATGAGCAAGCTCTTCTTTTTCAAGAAAGACAATTTCCTCTTCTGCTTTCTCCAGCTCCTCAACACTTTGCTGCTTTTTAGGCATTTTGAAATCCTCAGTAGGATTAATTTTTATCAGCCCTTGAGTTAATGCTTTCCGAAAAATCATTCTTCCGGAAGCATGAATACCATCCATATAATTTTGGCTGTATTTTTCGTTTAACTCTAGGAGCCTTTCTTCATACATTTTCTTAGTAATGCGGCTTATAGGATACGGCCCCCAAACACTAATAAAATGCTTCATTTCCTTATCGCTAGCTCTTACGCTGCTAATCTTCACACCACTGCGGCCATACGTTTTAAGCCAGTCCTGGGAGAATTGCTCAAAAGACATATCGGATTCTTTGGTAAATGTCCCATTTTGTATTTCTAATTCTACAAGGCGTGCTGCCGCCTTTGCTTAACCTTGAAGAACAAAGTAAAAATGATGATAGTACAATTGATTATAAATACACTATAAAATTAAAGCTTTATGACGAGGAGTCATCTAAAGTTTATAATAAAGAAGGAGAGCTAACTATCTCCACTAAAGATAATGAATTAAAAATCACTCGTGATTGGAGTAGAGGGGTGAAAATTGACGGTTTAGATGGTGGACTTTAAGAGCTTATAGAACTACCATGAAAATAAGTTTCTTTAAAAATGAAAAATGACAATACTTAAGAAGACCCTGCTCAATCGTTTTAAAAAAAGAGGAGAGCGTTAATTAATTAGTCTATAGATTAGGGTTGACTGGATTAAGGTCAGTATCAGTATTGACACTTCCTAACCATTTTCATTCTTTGTGGTGAATCGCCGATTTTTGCGATTCATGGATGGCTAACGGGTGCGTTCGTATTATAAGGTTAGCCAGTTTTTACTGGTTGACCTTTTTTTAATAGAATCTATTATATCAGTAGCCAGGGTAGGACGTACGGGTGCGTGGGGCTTGATCCCGTGAACTAAACTGTCCGCCCCCTACTTGTAGAAACATGTTTGAGGCTGGTTGGGACGCAGATCTCGTATAACAAGCGAAGCTATGACACTACATGGAGGACTAGGGGTACTGGTTAATAAGTAGAGGAGGTAAAGATAATGAATCCAGTTGTTGGTCTGGATGTGGCAAAAGGAGAGAGTCAAGTTCAGGCATTCTTAGATCAATCTAAACCCTATGGGAAGAGCTTTTCAATGAAGCATATCAAAGAGGAGTTAGAGCATTTTTTAGAATTTCTAAAAGAAATTGAAGGTGTGCCTTTGGGCGACCGAAAGCTCAAGTAACGGAAGAGTTTAAAGAAGTCTATGATTTATAAAAAGCAGGAGAGATGACAGCTGTTAAAGCCATGTCGGAATTAGGGGTTAAAAAGACGTCTTTTTATAAACTAGTTAAAGAGTATGAAAATGACTTTAAAAAGATTATTTTATAATAGAAGAAAATCGTCAAAAAATTAGCCGGCCATCCCTAGATATTTCGCTTCATTGTGGATGATACCCATCCTGGGTGAATGAAGCATATACACTTTCAGCCCTCCTTTTAGAATTCGCATGAACATCAAAATAATTAACAACAAAAATCAAAAAGTGTCAAACAACGAAATCTCCAATTTAATGGAGAAGCAAAATAAAGAAGAACCGATTAATACAACATTGGCGGATGCTTTGGAAAACTGAATTCGATAAATAAATGGAACTATTTGCATTCCTCTTTCCATGGAAATTGTCACACAGATTATGTACGCCGAATAAGCGCGTGATGTTCGAGAAAATGGAATAGAAATAAACAAGAGTTGCAGCTTGTTTTACCGAAGCAGCAACTCTTTGTTTTATAAGATGGGATATAGGAAATCCCATACATTTTAACTCATTATTTTAATGGTTGTCCTTCAAATGCGTTAACATTTAAAGGTGAAGAGAGGAATTCTTTAGCTTTACCAACAAACGAGGTGAAGTGCTCACTTGAATTATGGCTTGTAACCGCTAGATGATCTTGCCAAACTTCAACCATTGTAAATTCATTGTCTTTTTCTGTAGCTTTGTGAAGAGTGTAAGAAACATTTCCACTTTCCGCTCTTGAAGCTACGATTAGCGGTTGAATCTCCTCTAGAAATGCATCTTGTTTTGCTGGATTAATATTGAATACGGCATGAATGATAATCATTAAACGTCATCCTCTCTTTTGTTAAGCATTAATAAACGTAATATATAATTATAGTAAAAATAACATACTCGGTTGAAATTTAATGAATTCTTTATTACATTACTTCCATTGTGCGACTTTATCAATTGGAAGACGAACTGATTGATGGCCATTATCTGCTGCTTTACCGATTGAAATTAGCATAACTGGTACGTATCGATCTTTATCTAATCCAAAAGCTTCTGCGATTTGGTCTTTTTCATAGCCACCGATTGGATTTGTATCATAGCCATAAGCACGAGCGGCAAGCATTAGTTGCATGGATACAAGGCCACCATCAACTAGAACGACCTCTTTCATTTCTTCACTAGTGATTTTTTCGAAATATCCAGTAAATGAGGCTAATATGTTTTCTTTTACTTCTAAAGGCATAAGCCCTAAATCTACAGCTTTACCGTAGATTTCTTCGCCGTTATCAAAATTGTTCATATCACCAAATACGGCAATTACTGCGGAAGATGTTTCGACTTGATTTTGGTTAAAGCGAGCAAGAGGTGCAAGTGTTGCTTTTCCCTCAGGACTATCAATTACAAGGAAGCGCCATGGTTGCATATTAACTGAAGAAGGAGCAAGTGTCGCTAAGGTAAGTATTTCCTCCATTTCTTCCCTACTGATTTTTACGGATTTGTCGTAATTTTTTATGGAGCGGCGTCCAGTGACAATTTCTTTGAAATCATTTGTTAATTGTGCTGTAGTAGTCATAGTTGTTAGTCTCCTCTTTTTAACTTTAGTAGTTTAATTTATAGTTATTCTCATTTCAAATTGTAACGAATCAAGTGTTAGACTTGGCTTATATTTTTTTGAATGCGTGTCAGCATATCTGTTAACTCTTGACGTTCTTCTTCTTTAAAATCTTTAAGCATCAAAGTGACAAAACGAGCCTTTTCAGCTTGGTAGAGAATAATTTGTTTGCGGCCATGATCTGAAAGACAGACAAGAGTAAATCGATTATCCTCCGGATCTTTGCGTCTTAAAATCATCCCAGTCGCTTCAAGTTGTTTTAAATGCCGGGTAATCGCTGCACCGTCAATGTTAACCTCTTTTTGAAGTGCTGTTTGACTAATTTCATCAACTTGATAAAGCTGATATAAGATATCATGTCTTGATTGACTAATGCCGGTACAACTTTCAAATTTTGAACTTATCTGTTTGTTAAGGCAGTTCATTATATATAAAATAAAAGATTCATTAGAACATGAATTCGTCAAGAAACACCCTCTTTTCATACGTTAGACAAAATGATTGATAGCTCAATAGTTGATGCGTCAATTAATATACTATACCCTAAATAATAAAGCAAGTATTTTAGTACTGCAACTTTTGCTTAAATATGATCTATACCAAAATGTTGCTCTATCTCCTTTTTGATTAGGCAATCTTTTCAAGAAAGCTCAGTAAACCTTTGGAGCTTTTAGCCAAGGTATAAGTATAATAAAACTGCCCTTAAATAAAGTGGAAAAGTTCATCTGATAGTCGTAGACCAAGACTATTCTTCGATTTATGTGCCATAATACAGAAAGTGAAGGAGCGAATGCTCCATCCTTTTCTGTATGCTACTTCAATCAATTAAATTTCATTGAGTATGATGCCTGTAAATGGTATTCAAGTTCTTTGTAAGTTATGTGTGTGGAGATTTAAATCTAATGGTGTAAGTGCACTGAATGGGCTCCTATCATCAATAAATCCAGCTAGACATAAAACAGAAGGGTTAAGTTTAGAACCATACTTTTCACATCTCATCATACATAAGGAACACATGGGGATAAAGTATTCGTACCAATAGATTTAAAGAGAATTTGGAATCGTTTATAGCAATGAAAAAAAGCAACCGTTTGGATATAAAACGGTTGCTTTTTTATAAACTGTGGTCTAGGAGTATTATAATAGTCCTTTCGGGATTTCTTCGCAGGATGCAATAATGAATATGAATTGAATTTACAGGTCCAAGTACGGAAGTTCAACATTTGTGGTTTGCTCTGTTTACTATGCTCAATATAAGGTTACAGAAAAGTGAGCTCATTTTAGTTTACATAATACTGATTATTAACAGTCAGTCCAGTTTCTTTCCTTCCTTGAAGTGGAAAACAAAGGGGATATTTGTTATGTTTGGGTCTATTGTATATATAAAATTGAGGTGTCTAAATGAATAAAACTGAATTAGTGAAAGCTGTATCAACACAAGCTGAACTGACACAAAAAGATGCTGCAAAAGCAGTTGATGCGTTATTTGTAACGATTTCTAACACCCTTGCTAAGGAAGAAAAAATCCAATTAATTGGATTTGGTACGTTTGAAGTACGTGAACGTGCAGCAAGAACTGGCCGAAACCCACAAACTGGTGAAGAAATAAGCATTGCTGCTTCTAAAGTTCCAGCTTTTAAACCAGGTAAGGAATTAAAAGAAGCCGTTAAATAAATATATATATTTATAATAGTGTGAAAATACTCTGGAGATGAGTCTCCAGAGTATTTTCTATTTAAACGTTGGTTATTGAGATAGTAGAAAGCTAGAGCAGCATACCGACAATCTACACCAGTAACTTGATGGATAGACTTACACCCTGCAATGGGAAAAGTGTTTTTAGGCTTGTGGATTTGAAATAAAGTCGAAGATTTTACAGCAGAAAATTGAGGTGAAAAAATAGCGAGAGGACTAGAACATCAAATGCTATTGCAAGATTTTAATAAAGCTAAAAGTAACGGAACAAATTAGGATATATATTCAGAGGTTTCTTTATCGATGTTAAAGTAATATCCTACTTCAGAGGCGTATTAAAAGCCGGAGAAAGTAGACTAGCGGAGAGTGTTATAGAGTTCTGTTCTAGCCGATCGGGTGAATGGGCATGGGAAAAAGCAAAAAAATAATGGATTCCGCATCTCGAAATCCATTTCAAAAAGCGTGTATGAAAGTCACGTAATCAATCTTCGTATGTATATTGAGTTGCTTTTTCATTACCAGGGACACCTTTCTGATTTGGAAGATCGTATAGTGGCCCTGGCAAATGAACTGGAAGAATATAAGATCATCCAATCGATTCCCGGTATCGGAGAAAAAATCGCAGCCACCATTATCTCTGAAATTGGTGAAATCGATCGGTAATCATCCGAAAAAACTGGTTGCCTTCGCTGGAGTAGATCCAAGTGTTCACTCATCGGGTAAGTTTACGGCAACCATTAATCGTATGACAAAAAGAGGTTCGAGCAGACTACGTCATTCTCTGTATCTTGCCGTACTATGCGGCATAAGAAGTTCAAGGAACAAAAAGCTTAAAGAATTCTATGATAAGAAAAAATCAGAAGGAAAACCGGCCAAAGTGTCAATCGTTGCCTGTATGAATAAGTTCTTCATTGGATTTACGCTCTATTAAAGAGAAAAGAAACGTTCCTAGATTTAGCCTAATTAACGGTTTTGTGAAACAGAGAAAAATCCTTCCAAAAGGGTTTTGGAGGGGTATTTGGCGTGGCCAAAAATAGTATATCATAAGGGAAATGAAAATTTTAGAGAAAGATATTGACATCCTATTAGCTGGTTTAGTTCAAGAAGGAGTATAAAAAAAGCCTGTATCAATGATTACTCGGTAATCTAAGATACAGGCTTTATATTTAGGCAACTAATTGTTCTTATATATATTTAAAGAATATAGGCTTTTCAACTGGATAATTGGAAAGTAACAACCAGAAGTATCACCAGCCTACATCCTTAATCGGGATGTAGTCTTTATTTGTACTTTGTAATTCTAACACAACTACACAATTGTACAATTACACAAATTCATATTTTCTTCTTTATATTATAGATAGTCATTCTTATTACCTGTTTTTTCAATTATATTTTTCACTGACTCATTTTCATTGAGCAAACGGATTATTTCATTGGAGCTGCTTGTCTAATTATTTGAATAATCTGAAAACTTTTGGTATAATAGAAAAAAGGTTAAGGAGTTGGTTTCCTATGGAAAAGAATTTGGCTAATACACCACCACAACCTGAAATAAACGTCAAGGATTCTGAATTTGCTGAAATGGTGATAAACAAAGCCCTTCTTGATTTCCGAAAAGAGCAAATCCGAAAAGAGATTGACCAGTCATTACAGGATCAAAACAAAGAAGAATTCCTACGATTAACAGAGGAATTGAAAAATATTTCTTGAAATGTTGTTTATAAAATGAACTTAACATATTTGTAACTTTAAGAAGTACGCCAAAACGCCAATCCCATATCTATAAGGGATTGGCGTTTATTTGATTTTTATCGATTAAGCACGATATTATAAATAAATTATTATTTGTTCCAAAACTCGTCCTTTTCTGAACACACCACTGTTCGATTTGTAAAGGACGTTTTTTATTGCCTTTAGCGTAACAAAACTTTGTTCAATATTCTACGTTCAATAACCTATCTATTTTTATCTTCTGTTACAATAAATATAAAAGGGAAAATAAGAAAGAGTGATTTGAGTGTTAATTGGATATACACGTGTGTCGACGGGATTACAAAATTTACATTTACAGATGGACTTACGCAATATGGCTGTTCCAAAATTTTTCATGATAAAATGAGTGGGGCAAAAAGACAGCGTCCTGGTTTAGAGGAAGCACTTCAGTATGCACGTGAAGGCGATACGATTGTAGTTTGGCGATAGGATCGATTAGGACGCAATATGCAAGATTTAATTCAAATTGTGAATAGCTTAAATGAACGTGGTGTAGGCTTCCACAGTCTACAAGAAAATTTAACAATGGAAAAAAGCAATGCCACTGGCCAATTGATGTTTCATTTGTTTGCGGAATTTGAACGTAATTTAATTGAGGAACGTTCGGCTGCCGGACTAGCTGCAGCTAGAGCACGTGGTCGTCTTGGTGGACGTCCTGAAAAATTTGGACCGAAAGATATTGAAATGATGAAGTCCCTAATTGAAAATGGTACACCGATTAAAGACGTCGCAGAAAGTTGGGGCGTATCTCGAACAACGATTTATCGATATTTAGAAAAGCAGTAATAATGAAGAAACCCTGCTAATCTTCTCTTATGAAGGTAGCTGGGTTTTAAAGTTGCATGTGCAAAATGGCACTTAAAATAAGTGCAAATTATCGCCTAAAGTGGCATCCTTTCAATCTACTTACTCACTAATAGTTCCTTTTCCTCCATCACTTTTTTCTCTTATTATCTTGTACCGGATAGGTCAATGGGACTTCTGTTCATAGAAAAAGCTGACTGTTGAAAGTCAGCTTTTTCCTAATTTGGCCGTTGATAAGTAATTAAAAAATTACCGCTAAAATAAAAAAAACGATCATCAATAATTGAAGTAATACTTTGGCTAAACTGCCGCCTAAAAAACCGATTATAGTAGCAAACCCAACTTTAGTAGCCTTCTTTATATCTTTTTGAATGATTAATTCCGAAACGAGGACTGCTAAAAATGGTACGAGAATTATTCCAAAAGGAGGGAAGACAAATGAACCAACAATCGTGGCAATAGCTGCTATTGTCTCGGATTTTTTTGACCCCCCATACTTTTTGACGAAATAACTATTTGCGATAATGTCTGCCGCGATTAATACACCGCTCAACACAACCATACTGATCCAGAACCATAAGGATAACTCATCAGAATCAATGAGGAATTGATAAACTGCAAATCCTCCCCAAATGGCAACAACCGAGGGAATAATAGGATAGACAATTCCTACAAAACTTAAAGCAAATAAGACGATCGTTAATCCCCACCATAAAATATCCAATAAAACTCCACCTTTTCATACTTACTTATCATATATCTACTAAATTATATTTCTATTTAGGGACAAAAACCATTTATTCTTTCTTTGTATATAAAAAGAAGCAGACTTAATACTTCAACATCAACCTTTTTTAAACAAAAGCACTTACCAGTTTTAATGAAACAAATTGACAGGGAGGGGCGCGGGTTCGAATCCCTCACAGGTCATCAACTAACAAATGCTCAAATCCTTGATATAACAAGGATTTGGGTCTTTTTTTGTTTTTAAAGATATAGTTCTTATGTATTATTTACTCAATTGGTGGCGGATAGAGAAGGATTAAAACGTATTACAGGACAATTATTTGTAATAATTAATATTTCAAGGTACTGTAGGTAAAGCCTTTTGCTTATTCAGATCACGATGGATGTTAAAAATAAGACCGTATTTTTGGCTTTTCTAAGGTACATAATCATATTCTTAGGTAAAATCCACTTTACTATAATGTGTTGGATTACCTTTACTACCAAATACCATGCACGGGAATACTTCTTGGAAGCTCTGAACATGACGCATGAAGACTATGCAAAATATTGGCAAACGATGAAAGACTTCAGAGATAAATTTTCAGCTCACAGAGAGAGTGGTTACAACGATCCTGTCCCCTACTTTGATATTGCGCATAATGTAGCACTTCATTACGTTTCTTGGCTTGAAAAGTATAATACAATGCCTTCACTTGAAATGATGGTAGAACAATATCAAGAAGAATTACAACCAATGATAGAAAGTTTTAAAGTGAAATAAATAGAAGGAGGAAAGTATGGAAGAGTAATTAAAAGCAAATTCCTTTCCTATTAGGGGATTAATCACACTTCTCGTAGGACTTACCCTCCACTTCAGTATTATATAGTAAATATTTCCTTTGTTTTTAACTGTGTGATTTTAATATCTCAACAGTTTATTATATTAATAAAGGAAGAAAAACCTTATCTACAACTATAATGAAGTAAGTCTTTAAAAGGGAAGTGATAGTTAAATGCTTTATATAAGCGATATCGAAAAGATAATTAATAACACATTAAATGAGCACAATTTGGATATTATTTATGAATTTGACAATAATCTAAGTGCACCTATGAGTTATAACGTATCGACCAATACTATAAAATTCAATTACCTTCAAGTTAACGGTTATAAAGGGAAAATTAGAATTAAAGAGACAGAGGAAGACTTTGTTAAAATTATTCTTTATCGTATGATTGGTTATTATTTAGATTTTAAGAAAAACAAACATGATTTAAGGATTTTAATGTATGGTCACGAAGAAGAAAAAGAAAAGCTAAAATCTGAAATAGAAACTAATGCTTGGGATTATGGGAGAACATTAATACCTGAACAACTATTGGAGTCATATGATAAAGTTCGTGAATTAGATAAAATGCTAATAAATTAATGTACTCTAAGAAAATGGAGAGCCGACTTTAAACTAAAACAAGAAAAAGAAGCCTCCTTGGAGAATCTCTCTGGAGCTGACTTTTGAGTTTGACTTGCAAAATGTAAAGAAATATCATTACTCTCCTTACGTTTATGAGGTATCAAGTCATTGGGGAATTGAAATTTCAGAATATATGAACTCAAAAACATGTGCGGTATCGAAAAAGAAGCTAGTAGAATTATGTGAAATTATGGGCAGTTACTTTCAGAAAGGTGATTTTGTAGGGGGAAGAAGCTGAAAAGCGAGATGGTGGGAAGCAATAAAATCGGGGAAGCAACAGCGAAAAACAGTGCTTATTCCATTAAGATTGCTAAACAAAAAGCTGGTACGTCTATTCTTATTTATGCGGTTGATGTAGCAAGAAATAAGAGCGCAAGTAAGCCGGTTAAAGTAATCGATAAAACAGCTCCATCTGCCCCAAGTGTCAATACCGTCTATGATTCTTCGACTTCTATAACTGGTAAAGCCGAAACCAATGCAAAAGTATATGCGGTGGTGGGAACCAAGACAATTGGAGAAGCCACATCAAAAAGCGGTTCGTATACCATGAAGATTTCGAAGCAAAAAGCAGGAATTTCTATTGCCGTTTATGCCTTAGATGCTTCAGAAAATAAGAGCGCCCGCAAAACAGTTAAGGTAATAGACAAAACAGCTCCACCGATCCCAACGGTTAATAAAATAACTAGTAAGACTGTAACGGTTACTGGTAAGAGTGAAAAAGGCGCATCCATTTATATTTACAATGGAAGCAAGAAAATCGGACAAGGTGTAGTAGATAGCCGAGGAAATTATAAAGTGAAAATCAAGGCACAAAAGAAGGGTTCTACTATAAAGGTATACGCTCAAGATAAATCAGGTAACAAGAGTAAAAGTAAAACAACGAAGGTAAGCTAATATTAACCAAAGACAATATCAAAAGCGGTAATACTTTTCCAAGTATTACCGTTCTTCTTTTTGTATATTCTATTAAACAATAATGTTGGTGCACTAGATTATTAGAACAGATTCAACGCTTAATACAAAAAAGAGCTGCTGCATATAAAATCATTCATCTGTAAGGATATATAAATTAGAACGACGTCTATTCCTCCATTTGGTAGACGATACTTTTTATTATTTCCTTTGCCTAAAAAGCGGGTCCCATATGTTGTGACCAAACCATATCGCCATCGATTTTCTTTTCCATTTTCTGAACCAAATATCGTTTTTCTTGAAATGTCTACGTTTACATTAAATACATCCATCAAACAATCTACCGGCTACGATTTAAAGTCTGCAAAGCTTTCTTGAAGAATAGCTTTGCAGACTTGTGGTTACTTGTTTTGCTTAGGTGAAAATCGATGGTATTGCCTTTCGAATCGACAGCACGTTAAGGTACATCCATTGACTTTTTACTTTGATATATGTTTCATCGACTCTCCAATAGTCATTGGTTTGCTTGAGATGACGACGGATTCGTTTGTCATGATGATCATGTTTCCATTTAAATAAATTTCGCTTTTCCATACTGATCACGCACCTTTTTTAGAGTAATAGTATCAGTATGTCCAAGATTTAGAGATTACTTGCAATAATCTTGAAGTTTTCGTACCAGAACCATTTTAGCTACATGGGAGCTGTCTCATCCGTGAACTAGCCTACTTTTCGGACAGCCTCTTTTTGTGTGCTATTTTTTCGTACTAGCCAAATACATTAGCATGTGGAATTTTTCGTCTATTACATGATAATCAAAAAAAGGTCCTGGATCTGTACAGAAACCGATATTTTCACTTTGCGTAATTTGAAATCCGTTGACTGATATATTTTCTTCTATGTATTTTGGATATAAAATATGCTCGTGGGAATTTGGATATAAGGCTGAAATATTTTTCAAGGATTTGGCCGAGTTATCATAATAGGAGTACCCGCCGACAATTGTTGAACTGCTATGGAAATAGTTTTTTAGAACATGAATTGGGAACTGCGGATTGAGCAGTGAAAAATCATTTGCTGTAAAACTATCCACAAAAACATCGATGCTAAGCGGTTTCAATGGAAGATTTAAATCAGAATTCAAAATATAAAGGACATTTGGCTTCGGATTCATACGCTCAATTCTTTTTCTAACCTTCTTGAGCATCGCAAGCGAATAGCCACTGAATACATAGGATGCGCTCGTTTCAAGAACATCGATATATTTGGGTAGTGACACAAAAGCGTCAACGTTTGTTTCCACGATTAACTTGTTTTTTAAATCTACATTTTGTAGAACTTTTTGAAACCAAAAATTACTTTTTTCAAATAAGTTAATCATTTTGGGATTGATCTCTTTAATCGTTTCTTTATCGTAAAAATAAGATGGATAAGGAGACGTCTCGTACAAGTTCGCGGTAATGATAATACCTTCCTCGATAGCTGCCTCGTATCCACAGGTACAAGTTAAACTCCCGGTTTGAATGTAGACTTTTTTAATCGTTATATCTTTCATTTCAAGTGGAATGTGGCACTTCGGACAATAGAGCAGATTTACAAAGGAAAGTGGGATCCCTGTAAAATTCTCTTCTTTGGATGAAGGAGAGCTGGTTTGAACCGCCTTTTCAATCAATTGGATAGCTTTTGAAATGTCTTCTTTTTTCTTGGTCAGCGAGTTTTTTTTATCAATGAGTAAGTTGTTATAGTAGTCGATATCCTCATGGTCCGAGAAGTTTGTGACACGCCGATACGATAAAATTTGTTGAATTTCTAGCAGTGTAAACTGAAATTTTTTCAGCTCAGTAATAAAAGCCATGTCGTCAAGACACAATTGGTTCATTTGATACTGGGTGTTTTTTTTGTCTGGTATTAATAATCCCTGTTCAATGTAATAACGAACGGTATCGGTCGTAACATGAAAAAGCTTTGCAAATGTACCAATTTTCATAGATGCCCCCCAATGAAGAAAGTGGAGTTACTCCACTTTTTTACGAAAATGAATTCAAAAAACTCTCAAATGGCTATTGACATGGAGGAAACTCCAAGTCATATGATGGACTCAAGAAGTGTGAATATTGCGAATAAAATTCGACTGTATTATAGCATACATGTCACAAAAGGAGAAGAACTAGCTATGGATAAGATGGATCGAATGGATGCTCTCTCACTGTGGGCAGCGACTGCAAACAGCTATGAAAAAGAAAAGCTTCTTGAAGGAAATGAAGAGGCGGATGTTGTCATTATTGGCGCAGGTTTCACAGGTCTTTCTTCTGCTTATCATTTGCAAAAATTAGGGAAGAGTGTCATTGTCCTTGAGCAAGAAACGATCGGATATGGCGCCAGCGGTCGTAACGGCGGGATGGTATTGCCAGGCTATAAGCCAACGGTGCAGGAGCTTGCCAAAAAGTATGGTGTCGACGAGGCGAGACAGCTTAACGATCTCTCCCTGTTTAGTGTTGAACTGGTTAAAAAAATCATTGACGAGCATCAAATCAACTGTAACTTTAGAAAGACAGGTCACATTGTGGCGGCTTACAAAGTCAAGCATTTTGAAGGGTTGAAACATGAAAGCGAATACTTAAACAAAAATTTCGGGTACGAATCAAGCGTGCTTGATCGAAGTCAGTTGCATCAAGAGATCGATTCCCCACTTTATTATGGCTGCTTAGTCGACAACTCGAGTTACTCGTTCCAGCCACTGAACTATGCAATTGGTTTGGGAGAAGCAGCTAAATCGATTGGTGCAAAAATCTTTGAGCATTCGAAAGCACTATCTATTGAGTACGGTCAAAACAGTGTGAAAGTTGTAACAGAAAAAGGTGCTGTTACTGCGAAAGACATTATTGTCGCTACAGATGGTTACTCCGGAAAAATCATGAATGAACTGAACAAAGGCGTACTGCCAATATCGGCACGTATTATTGCTACTGAACAGCTTCCAGAATCACTGGTGAGTACCGTCATTCCTAAAGATCGCATGGTTTTTGATACAAGCAATTTCCTTTACTATTTCCGACGTACACCAGATAATCGGATCGTATTTGGCGGTGGCGATATTCGTCCAAACTTAGGCGATACCGTTTATCAAAGTGTTTACGATGCCATGGTTAAAATAATGCCAAAACTAGCAGGAAGCAAGATTGATTTCCGTTGGGGTGGTTTTATCGGGGTTACAATTGATACGTTCCCGGTTATCGGCAGATCCAAAGAAGGAGCATATTTCGCAACGGGTTATACGGGCCACGGCGCTTCCCTCTCGACATTGTTTGGTAAGTTATTGGCACAATGGATCGTTACGGGGAGTGCAGGTGGATATCGATTTGAAAAGGAACGCCTCAAATCATTCCCGTTCTATAATCAGAAAACTATGCTGGTAAATCTAGCACATATTGGTTTCAAACTGAAAGATATTATTGCGTAAAGGAGACTTGTTTATGAAAATTAACATGTTCATTGACGGGAAATGGGTAGAAGCGTTATCCGGTGCTAGACGAAACATTATCAATCCTGCAACCGGAGAGGTGATCGCAACGTCTGCTGATGGATCAGCAGACGATGCGAAGATTGCAATCAAGGCGGCTCGTAAAGCGTTTGACAGCGGGATCTGGTCGAATTTATCAGCTGAAGAAAGAGCTGACTATCTCTATAAGATTGCAGACCGTCTTGAAGAGAAGGCAGCTGAAATTGCTCGTTTGGAAACTGCAAATAACGGTAAGGTTATTCGCGCAACCACTTATGCGGATATTCCGGTATCGATTCAATGCTTCCGATATTATGCTGACTTAATCAAAGGCATGAAAAAGGAATCTTACACTCGTGCTGATTCTTCGGAAACAATTATTATTCATGAACCGATTGGTGTTTGTGGACTTATTGTACCTTGGAACTTCCCGCTTATGTTAGCTGTTTGGCAAATTGCTCCTGCACTCGCCGCAGGGAATACAATTGTACTTAAGCCTGCTGAGGTCACTCCTGTAAGCGTATTCAAATTATTTGAAATTATCGAAGAGATTGGACTTCCGGCAGGAGTGGCAAACTTGGTATTGGGACCTGGATCAAAAGTTGGGAATGAGCTTGCCGAGAGCCATGATGTTGACAAGGTTGCCTTTACCGGCGGAACAAAAACAGGCCAAAGCATTATGCGCGCAGCTGCGGGCAATATGAAAAAAATCACACTTGAACTGGGTGGTAAATCTCCACTTATTGTGTTCGACGATGTGGATTTTGAAACTGCAGTCGAGAATGCGATGTTTGGTATTTTCCACAATGCTGGGCAAGTTTGTTCAGCTGCATCTCGTTTGCTTGTACAGGAGTCCATTTACGATAAGTTTGTTGAAAGATTGGCCGAGCGTGCAAGCAAAATTGTAGTTGGCAACGGGGAAAGCGAAAACATTGAAATGGGAGCCCTCACAAACGAGCCTCATATGAATGAAGTTTTACATTACATCAAGAGCGGAATCGAAGAGGGTGCAAAATTAGTTTGTGGTGGTAAGCGCTTAACAGAAAATGGGCTTGATCGAGGATTTTTTATTGCGCCAACGATCTTTGCTGACGTAAATGCGAATATGCGTATTGTTAAGGAAGAGATCTTTGGTCCAGTCCTTGTTGTACAGAAATTTAAAAATGAGGAAGATGCCATCCAAAAAGCGAATGATTCCATTTATGGATTAGCCGGTGCTGTATTTACTGAAGATATGGATCGAGCAAAACGTGTCATTAGTAAATTGCGTGCGGGAATTACTTGGATTAATAGTTATCATCTCGCTTATGTTGAAGGTCCTTGGGGAGGATATAAGCAAAGTGGAATCGGCCGAGCGCTAGGTGCTGCTGGGCTGGAGCACTTTATGGAAACGAAGCAAATCAATATCCACCAGCATGCCAAGCCTGTAGGTTGGTATGCGAATTAATTGAGCTTAACTTACATCAATTATTTATAGGGGGACATGCTCATGGAAATAGCAGACAACCGTCCGTCATCGAAGAAAGAGCAAGTAGAAGTAATGAATAAGCCAGCGTATGATTCAGTGCTGGGAACCAAAAGTATTCCGTTACTATATTTACGATTTGCTTTGGCAGGAATTATGGCTAACGCGATTCTAGGAGTTGCAGCGGTTGTCGATGGCTATTTCGTCAGTGGCTTTCAGGAGCTGGAAGTCGAAGGGATTGGAATTGGATTTACGGTCATGGTTATTACCCGTATGCTTGGCGTTCTTTTGGGTGTGGGAGCCGGAGCGGTCATTTCACTTCGACTTGGTAAAGGGAAAATCGAAGAAGCTAGAGGTATTATGGGACAAACATTATGGTTTACTCTTTTCTTCTCCATTTTGCTAGCTGTAATTGGAGTGGTCTTTGAAAATCAAATTATGACCTTATTCGGAGCAAGTGATGAAGCGCTTCCATATGCGGTGCAATATAGCCGACTGCTCTGGATTTCATTGCCATTAACGATATTGGCCGTTGTATTAAGTGTTTTAACAAATATCGATGAAAAACCTGTATTATCAATGAACAGTTGGTTAGTCGCAGCAGTTGTTGGTGGGATTACAGAATGGATTATGGTAACGAAGTATGACATGGGGATGATGGGTTCCTCATGGGCCAATACGATTTCGCAATCGATTCCTGTTTTCCTGATCTGTTATTTCTGGTTTGGTAAAACAAAACTTAAGCCAAAAATGAAAGATATGATGATTAATCTCAAGACGATCGGTGAAGTGGCTTGGACGGGCTTTGCATCTTTCTCGAGTCTGTTCATGATGTTTTTTGCCATTATTTTCTTCAACAACATGCTGCAAAGCTACGGTGGTGGGCTGCACGTTGCCGCTTTCACTATTCAAAACGGTTACATTACAAATATGCTCGCCTTAGCAGCGCTCGGTGGGATGACAGGACTTCAACCGATCATTAGTTATAATTACGGTGCAGGCAACCTTGATCGTGTTAAACAAGCAATTAAGATGGGACTCATTTTTACGGTTGCCTTCTTTGTGATTGTGACAGCTATACTAATCATTTTTGCAGATCCAATTGTGTCATTTTTTTCCGTTGGTAATCCTGAATTGCAGAAACTGGGCATTTGGACGACAGTTGTATTCAATTCTTTGTTTACGCTTAATGCAGTCAGCTTGCTTATCTCCGGTTATTTCGAAGCACAAGAGAGAAACTGGTCCGCAACGTTTATTAGTGTTAGCAAAATGCTGTTGTTCATGTTCCCGTTTCTATTTATTTTCCCGAAATTCTGGGGTGTAGAAGGTATATGGTACGCAGCTCCTGCTGCAGAAATTCCAGGCCTTCTCATTGCCATATACTTTATGAAAAAAGAGTTCAAACGTTTAAATGATACAAATGTTAAGACAGTACGTTTATAAAACCTATTCCTTCAAAATTACCTATAAGAAAGAGAGAGGATCATCATGTTTTTTGCGAAAAAACTTACAGCAGAAGAAGCACAACAACTAGGTGTTGACACGTGGGAACCATGGGTAGGTGAACCGGATAAAGGAACGTGGCATTTAGAAGAACAGGAAGTTTTCTTTGTGACAGACGGTGAAGTGTTTATTACTGTTGATGGAGAAAAGTATCATATTACAAAGGACTGGGTCGTTTCCTTGGCTAAGGACCTTGTCTGTGAATGGGATTGTCCAGTATTTTTGAAAAAGAATTATAAAATGAACCATGAGATCAATCTGAAATAATGTGAAATGGGGAGTGGGTAAATGCTAAGCAGATGACTGCACCTGTTGTCAATATTTATACTAGATGTTGACGAAATGTAGTGAAATTTAAGTGAATAAATTTACATACCGTCTGATGAATGCGCTTTCTTTTAAAGGTGCAATAAATACATAGGACGGTTATCTAAAAATAGGAGGTTTCACCATGGCAGTAACGAAAAATGTACAAACGATGAAAAATTATATTGGCGGACAATGGATAGAATCCACAAGTAAACAAGTTGAAGATGTACCAAATCCAGCAACAGGAGAGATCATTGCTCGTGTACCGCTTTCGACTAGAAAAGATTTAGATAGAGCTGTTACAACTGCTAATGAAGCATTCAAAACATGGAGGAAGGTCGCTGTACCTCGACGTGCTCGTATTCTATTTCGCTATCAACAATTATTAGTTGAAAACTGGGATGAGTTAGCTAAACTCATTACGCTAGAAAACGGAAAAAGTTATGAAGAAGCTTACGGTGAAGTGTTACGCGGGATTGAATGCGTTGAATTTGCCGCAGGTGCACCAACTTTAATGATGGGTCAGCAACTTCCGGATATTGCTACTGGTGTTGAATCGGGGATGTATCGTTACCCGATCGGAGTAATCGGAGGAATAACGCCATTTAACTTTCCGATGATGGTTCCATGCTGGATGTTTCCACTCGCGATTGCATGCGGAAACACGTTTGTATTAAAACCATCTGAAAGAACACCGTTACTGGTTAATCGCTTAGCTGAACTGTTTAAAGAAGCAGGTCTTCCAGATGGAGTACTAAATGTTGTGCATGGTGCACATGACGTTGTTAATGGCATTCTTGACAATGAGGATGTGAAGGCTGTATCTTTCGTGGGTTCTCAACCTGTGGCTGAGTATATATATAAAACAGCAGCAGCTAACGGCAAACGTGTACAAGCTCTTGCAGGGGCAAAAAATCATTCGATCGTATTAAAAGATGCGGACCTTAGTTCTGCAGCGAAAGAAATTACAAATGCTGCCTTCGGTTCAGCCGGTGAACGATGCATGGCGGCGGCTGTTGTTGTCGTGGAAGAAGACGTTGCAGATGAGCTCGTTAATAGACTGCTTCAAGCGGCTAATGTTATTACTATTGGCAATGGCCTGGAAGAAGGTGTTTTCCTTGGTCCCGTTATTCGTGAAGGACATAAAGAGCGGACACTCGGCTACATTCAATCCGGTGTTGAGCAGGGAGCGACACTTATTCGTGACGGACGTGAAGACGATGCAGCAAACGGCCAAGGTTATTTTGTTGGCCCAACGATTTTTGACAATGTGACACAGGAAATGAAAATCTGGCAGGATGAAATCTTCGCACCGGTTCTTTCTGTTGTACGCGTAAAAGACTTGACGGAAGCGATAAAAGTTGCTAATGCATCGCCATTCGCAAATGGTGCATGCCTGTACACTAATAGTGCTAAAGCCATTCGTGAATTCCGTGAAGAAATTGATGCAGGTATGCTTGGGGTCAATCTTGGAGTTCCTGCACCAATGGCATTCTTCCCATTCTCAGGTTATAAGAAATCCTTCTATGGCGATCTCCATGCAAATGGAAAAGATGGCGTAGAATTCTATACTCGCAAGAAAATGCTTACCGCTCGTTATTAAAAGGGTGATGTAAAATCATAAAAGGATAGAATGGAGTTGGTGATTGTGCAAGCGACAGAACAAACACAAAATTTGCAAAAAGCAGATGAAAAGTACCTTTGGCATGCAATGAGAGGAGCAGCTCCTAGTCCAACGAATTTAATTATCACAAAAGCAGAAGGGGCATGGGTGACGGATATTGATGGAAATCGTTATTTAGACGGTATGTCCGGTCTTTGGTGTGTGAATGTTGGGTATGGCCGCAAAGAGCTTGCGAGAGCGGCTTTTGAACAGCTTGAAGAAATGCCGTACTTTCCTCTGACACAAAGCCATGTTCCTGCTATTAAGTTAGCAGAAAAATTAAATGAATGGCTTGGTGGTGATTACGTCATTTTCTTTTCTAACAGTGGGTCGGAAGCGAATGAAACGGCGTTTAAAATTGCTCGTCAATATCATCAGCAAAAAGGGGATCATGGACGCTATAAGTTTATTTCACGCTATCGCGCTTACCATGGTAATTCAATGGGGGCTCTTGCAGCAACAGGTCAAGCACAACGAAAGTACAAATATGAACCATTGGGGCAAGGATTTCTGCATGTAACACCGCCTGATACGTATCGCAATCCAGATGATGTTCATACACTGGCAAGTGCTGATGAAATCGAACGTGTCATGACATGGGAGTTAAGCCAAACAGTAGCCGGCGTGATTATGGAGCCGATTATTACCGGGGGCGGAATTTTAATGCCTCCTGATGGATATATGGCAAAAGTAAAAGAAATTTGCAAGAAGCACGGTGCGTTGCTCATTTGTGATGAAGTTATATGTGGATTTGGCCGGACAGGGAAGCCGTTTGGATTTATGAACTATGGCGTCAAACCAGATATCATTACAATGGCAAAAGGTATTACAAGTGCGTATCTTCCTTTGTCAGCAACAGCAGTCAGACGAGAGATTTATGAGGCATACATAGGCAGTGAAGATTATGATCGCTTCCGCCATGTGAATACGTTCGGAGGAAATCCTGCTGCTTGCGCCCTAGCTTTGAAGAATTTGGAAATTATGGAGAATGAGAAACTTATTGAACGTTCCAAAGAATTGGGTGAACGACTGTTATATGAACTAGAGGATGTAAAAGAGCATCCAAACGTAGGAGATGTTCGTGGAAAAGGCCTTCTTTTAGGTATTGAACTAGTGGAAGATAAGCAAACAAAAGAACCGGCTGCCATTGAAAAGGTGAACAAAGTCATCAATGCTTGTAAAGAAAAAGGTTTAATTATTGGTAAAAATGGTGACACTGTTGCAGGTTACAATAATATTTTGCAGCTTTCTCCTCCATTAAGCATCACAGAAGAAGACTTTACTTTTATTGTTAAATCTTGTTAAAAAGCGAAATAGCATGCTGAGAGATATAGCTTTAAATACTGAACTGATCACTCTAAAAGAGTAATTACGAAAGGGATGAGTTTATGAAAGCTGATGTTGTATTGATAAATGGGGAAGTTATTACAGTAGACCAAAAGAATACAGTAGTCGAAGCTGTAGCAATAAAAGATAATCGTATCGCAGTTGTTGGTTCAAATCAGGAGGTTAAGAGTTTTATAGGAGAAAAAACGGATGTAATTGACCTGCAAGGAAAAACGCTTCTTCCTGGATTCATTGATTCTCATATTCACCTCATTTTTTATGGGGTGAATCAGTTGGCGGTAAGTTGTAAAGCTGAACATATCGATTCTATCGAGGCATTGTTAGATGACCTGAAAAAGAAAGCCTTAGAAACTCCTAAAGGTGAATGGATACGTGCTTGGGGCTTTAATGAAACCACTGTGAAGGAAAAGCGTTATCCAACAATCGCTGAGCTGGATGAAATTTCAGTTGAACACCCCATTATTGTATCCCGTACTTGCAACCATATAAGCGTGGTGAACAGCAAAGCATTAGAAATTGCGCAAATTAACGAGAACACACCGGATCCTAATGGGGGAGTTATTGAAAAGAATCAGACAGGAAGGCTTACAGGAAAGTTAATTGAAGCAGCAAATATGGGTATGAACGAGGTTGCAAGTTATACAGAAAGTGAACTGATGAAGGCTGTGAAAATTGCATCAGATCATTTCGTTGCAGCGGGCATTACAAGTATACATGAGGCAGGTGGAAATGGTCCTGAGAGTTACCGTTTACTTCAACAAGCTGTGAAGAGTAAGGATATTCGTGTCCGAATATATGCAATGATATGTCAGGTAAATAACTCCCATGAATTTGTTAATAAAATGGTCGAAGCTGGTGTGCTAACTGGTACCGGAGATGAGAGATTCAAAGTTGGACCAGTTAAATTGTTTACAGATGGAAGTAGCACCGGGCCTACAATTGCAACCCGTGAGTCGTACACCAGTGACTCTAACAATTATGGCATTCTTTATTATAGTGAGGAAGAAATCTACCAGGTTTTAGGTGAAGCACATAAAAAAGGCTATCAAATCACTGTACATGCACAAGGTGATAAAGCCATTGAAATGTATTTAAATTGTGTAGAAAAGGCGTTGGAGGAATCACCAAGAAAAAACCATCGTCATCGGATTGAGCACGCGGGAATTTCTTCACCAGATTTACAAGAGAGAATGAAAAAACTCGAGATGGTTCCTATTCCAAATCCCCCATTTCCATATGAATTCGGAGAGATATATGTCCAACACTATGGTGATCGTGTTAATC
Source organism: Peribacillus sp. NJ11 (assembly GCF_030348405.1). NCBI lineage: Bacteria > Bacillati > Bacillota > Bacilli > Caryophanales > Bacillaceae > Peribacillus > Peribacillus sp. NJ11. The sequence goes on along the minus strand of NZ_JAUCFO010000001.1, from coordinate 4,504,236 downwards.
ACATGTACGCTGTTCGTGATTTTATTGATCGTGGCATCATGGCAGCAGGTGGATCGGACGCGCCAGTTACTGACTATAATCCTTTATTAGGAATTCATGTTGCTGTCAATAGAAAAAGCCAGTCTGGAATGGAGTTTGGTGCTGATCAATCTATAAGCGTAATGGAAGCTATTAAACTATACACCTGGAATGGCGCTTATGCGAGTTTTGAAGAAGAGATAAAAGGAAGCATAGAGGTCGGAAAGTTGGCGGATCTAGTTATATTAAATGACAGCATTTTAAGTGTCAATCCAAACCAAATTAAAGATTTAATAGTAGAAACAACTATTATTGATGGTGAAATTATCTATCAAGAAGAACAATCAGTGAAAATTTAATATATCATAGTTTGCATAAAAATGAAAAAAGGATGGTGTATTTATGAATGCAAATCTAGTATTTATCAATGGTGAAGTTATTACATCAGACAGACAAAACTCAATAGTAGAATCTGTAGCAATAAAGGATAATCGAATAATTGGGGTCGGTTCAAATTTAGAAATGAAGGAATTCATTGGGGAGAAGACTGAAGTTATTGACTTAGCAGGCAAATCTCTTCTTCCTGGATTTATTGATTCTCACACACACCTGGTTTTATATGGGGTTTTTCAGTTGAATATCAGTTGTAAAGAAAGTCACATTGACTCTGTTGCAGCTTTGCTGAATGAGCTTAAGAAAAAATCGTTGGAAACCCCGAAAGGTGAATGGATAAGAGCATGGGGGTTTAATGAAACCACAGTAAAGGAAAAGCGGTATCCAACGATTGCTGAGCTAGATGCCATTTCAACTGATCATCCAATCATCATTACTCGTACATGTGGACATATCTGTATCGTAAACACAGCAGCTTTGGAGAAGGCTGGATTTGACGAAAAGACACCGAATCCTCAAGGTGGAGTAATTGAAAAAAATGAGAAGGGGGAACTTACAGGTAAATTATTTGAAGCTGCAAATATGAAGATGAATGATGTAGCGAGCTATACAGATGATGAACTTATGAAAGCTGTTAAAATCGCGTCGGATCATTTCATTTCAGGGGGTATCACGAGTATTCATGAAGCAGGTACTTTTGATTCTAATTGTTATCGTTTGTTACAAACATCTATAAAAAACAAAGAAATCCGTGTTCGGGTATATGCAATAATTGGTACCATAAATGAATCCGATAAATTTGTAAATAAAATGATGAATGCAGGGATAGTAACCGGTACAGGGGATGAGAAATTTAGAGTCGGGCCGGCTAAAATATTTTTAGATGGAAGTAGCTCTGGCCCAACGATTGCAACTCGAAAACCCTACTCCAGCGATCCTAACAATTCCGGGATTCTTTATTATAGTGAGGAAGAAATATACAAAGTTCTAGGTGAAGCACATAAAAAAGGCTATCAAATTACCGTACACGCTCAAGGTGATAAAGCCATTGAAATGTATTTAAATTGCGTAGAAAGAGCGTTAAAAGAAGCTCCAAGGAAAAATCACCGTCATCGAATCGAGCATGCAGGGATTTCAACCCCAGATTTACAAGAAAGAATGAAAAAACTTGAAGTCATCCCTATTCCAAATCCACCATTTCCATATGAATATGGCGAGATATATGTTCACAATTATGGCGAACGTGTTAATTATATGTACGCTGCTCGTGATTATATAGATAAAGATATTGTTGCAGCGGGTAGTTCAGATGCACCGGTTACTGACTATAACCCTTTATTAGGAATTCATACTGCAGTTAATAGAAAAAGCCAATTTGGAGCCGAAATTGGCACTAATCAATCCATTAGTGTACTAGAAGCTATTAAACTTTACACATGGAATGGCGCTTATGCAAGTTTTGAAGAAGATATAAAAGGCAGCCTAGAGGTAGGGAAATTAGCTGATTTAGTTATATTAAATGACAGTATTTTAAAAGCTGAACCAGACCGTATTAAGGATTTGAAAGTGGAGACAACGATTATTGATGGAGAAATTATCTATCAAAAGGAGAATGGTTTAATAATGAAAAATTAGATCTAAGCAAAAGGATTTGTTAATAAAAGGAGTTTCATTACAATTCTATTAATTTCACATAATTCTATTAACAAATCCTTTTATGATATTTGCTCTTAATCCATAAAAATTCAAACTATGAAATAGGAGGTCGAGCATATTTTGAAATATATTAAACTCTTACTCTTAATCCCTTTTATAGGGTTTGTAGGATTCTTGCCATTTGCAAATAAAATTGAGCCTTACGTGTTAGGAATGCCTTTTCTTTTATTTTGGATTGTATTTTGGATGGTACTTTCCTCGATTATTTTAACCATTGTTTATAAGCTTGATCCTGATAATCAAGGGAGTGAGACAGAATGAATATATCATTATTTATTATTTTCATTTTCTTAATCCTAGCTCTTTATATAGGGATAGCAGCAAAAAGAGGAAAAGAAATGAATTTGCAGCAATTTTCAGTTGGTGGCAGAGGTTTTGGAACCTTGTTCTTATTTCTATTAATAGCTGGAGAGGTTTATACGACTTTTACTTTTCTAGGCGCAAGTGGTTGGGCGTATTCCAAAGGTGCCGCTGCATATTATGTGCCAACGTATATATTTCTAGCATATATCATATCTTATTGGATTGCACCCAAAATTTGGAGATACGGTAAAGAACATGGAATTCTTTCACAACCTGACTATTTTGCATCTAAATACGATAGTCGTGCAATGGGGATTATAGTAGCTATTGTGGGAAGTTTATCGATTGTACCATATATTTGTATACAAATGAAAGGGTTAGGGATCATTGTTTCAGAAGCTTCTTACGGAGCTATTTCACCTGTAGTTGCAAGTGTTATAGGTGCAATAGTTATTACAACATATGTAATATTCTCTGGTATTCATGGCTCAGCTTGGACAGCTGTGCTTAAGGATATTATGATTTTGGGTGTAGTTATTTTTTTAGGTATATACATCCCTATCCACTATTTTGGCGGAATTCAGCAAATGTTTAAGTCTGTTCAGGATGTTAAACCTGAATTGTTAACGTTAGCCAATCAGGGACTAAGTATACCGTGGTTTATCTCTACTATTCTTTTAAATGCAATATCTTTTTATTTATTACCGACTTCTTTCTCAGTGGTTTTCTCAGCAAATGGTGAAAAATCACTTCGCAAAAATGCAATTACCCTACCTTTATACACTATATTATTACTGTTTGTTTTTTTTATTGGCTTTTCAGCTATCGTAAAAATCCCTGGTTTACAAGGAGCTGATGGAGATCTTTCTCTTTTAAGATTATCTATTCAAACATTTGATCCTTGGGTCATTGGAATAGTTGGAGCAGCTGGTTTACTAACGGCTTTAGTACCAGCATCTGTTATGTTATTGTCTGCATCTGTTGGCTTAACAAAAGGGGTTTACAATGTTATTTTTCCAAAAGCTACCGAAAAACAACAATTAGTAGCCTCAAAAATATTCATCATTATCCTTTCTTTGACTGCTTTAATTTTCACCGTATCTGGCGGGGCAGCACTTGCACTGTTAAACATCATGTCATACAGTCTTATCGCACAATTGGCACCTGCATTATTCCTTAGCTTTTCCCCTAAAAATTATATTAATAAATATGGCGCAATGACAGGAATTATTACAGGAGTGCTCATTGTATTGTATGCTACGATTTTTAATATAAAAATCGCAACCTTTTTTCCAACAGTCCCACACACTATTAACGACATTAGTACAGGAGCAATAGCATTATTTATAAATATTGTAATAACCATTATTGTAAGTTTAGCTTCAAAAAATATACCGATTAAAAAGGGGTCCCACCAACAAAACGCAGAAAGTATACGTTATTAAGATCAAAAATTAAAAAACTTTTAAAAATGAAGGGCGGTACATATTGAACATGACTAATATGTACCGCCCTTTATCGGCATATCCGGAGATCCAAAAGGATGTAAGTCATTAGGGCTTTTACTGACCAAAATTACCGAAGTGTTGATAAAGGAACAAATGATAAAAAGCGTTAGCAATTCCTCAGATGAATTGCGTTCTTCTATTGTTTGCATGCTCATTTTTGAAAATGAAAAAGGGGATGCCTTCATGAATGAATACTTGCAGCAACTTTCATATGAATTAGAAGACAGAGCATTTGTGCTATTATTCATTTTCAAGTTTTTCTATTTTACAAAAAGAGCATTGTTCCATACTATTTTCCTCTCTTACTTCGTTATAATAGTCTACTGTGTTTCTTATTTACCATTTAAAATTTTACATTAAATGTACTTTTTGTGATAAAAAATGAGTTTTAAATTTAATATGGTCAACGGATTAACATTCAAATTAACAACAGTTTTATACTAAGTCTGCTGTCTATCCGACTGTTGCCAATTTGTTTTGTAATTAAGGTGTCGTTTTGACTCCCAAAGCTGAATAAACATTGATATACCAACAAAAATAAAGCAACAAATTTATATATTAAATCCGTGCTAATACTTATGCGAATTCTCTTTTTGTACTCGAAAACTGAACCGTTAAACACAAGCGGTCTCTTTTATTTGTACAAAATCAATATTAATGATTTACAATGCTTAAACAACAATAAATAGTATAAGTTAAAAGGGGACCATCATAATAGGTCCCCTTAGATAATAAATTAAGGCAAAAACGTTTTATATTGTTCCATTAAATCACCTGCATATAAGCTTGTTATCATTAAGAAAATGGCAAGCCCAATGTATAATGAAAACCAGATGACTTTTGTTTTGAGACTCGATGAGTAATAGGATTTCTCTTTATTCCTAATTTCAGTTTGTTCTTGCACTTCTTTAAAGAGCGTTGCTACTATTCGTTCATGCGTGCCTATATTTTCAAAATCGGTCGGTCCGTACTGGTATTCATTCGAATTAGCAGCATCCATTAAGGATCTATAAATATTTAATTTTACCTCGGTCAGCTGTTTTTCTTTTAGCTTATTATCATCAAATAGCGGGATATGCCAATTCTTCATGTTGTTAAACTTTTCATGTAGTTGGCTTAATTCCATATTCCAAATATTAACCAGGCGAATTTTTTCTTCATCTGTTGCACCTGCATATTGTTCTAGTTGCCTTAAACCAAATTGATTCAATTCAATGATGTTGTCTCTTTGATTTCTGGTTGTCTCGCTACGGAATTCTTTCCACCACTTAGAAATACCCAATAATAAGAAAAGAATTAAAAATGGATTTGGATGGAGAAACAAATATACAACCATTCCGATAATCCCTAATATCCAAAGCTTTGTGGAGATGACTCCCACTATACGTCCACCATCAAGAGGATGCACAGGCATTAGATTAAATAGGTTAATCATGGCTCCAAGTGTAATAACTAAAAGCCAAAATGGATTTTCCGTCATCATAAATAGGGGAATGGCTGGTAGAAAAGCTAATGTACCTAATAAAGGACCTCCGAAGGCAAGATAAGCTTCTTGATTTGCGTTCTTTGGTTCTTCTTTGAGGGAAATTAAAGCTCCAACAAACGGTATGAAAATAGCATTAGATGTTTTGATTCCTTTTCTCTTAGCAGCAAGTAAATGACCCATTTCATGGATGTAAATTAAATAGATAAGAGCTACAGCGAATTTCCAACCGTAAACCAGGGCATAGGCTCCTAATGAGATAAAAATAGAAATCAACGAACCTACTTTTGCTATTTTTAATAATGCAAACAACCATTTCATTTTCCCAAGAAAAAATAAACCGATTGCCCCAAGACTTAACCAACCTTTATTCGATTTAGTTTGTTTCAAATATGTACCTCCTAGAGATAATGGGAATTCAGATAATCCTAGTTATTCAACTAAGTATTTCTATCTGATGTCCTGATTGATTTTACTTCAACTTGCTAATATCCTTATTATATCGTAATCGTTGAAATTCTTGCGTAACTTACCATCATTGAAAACAACCCCTTTTTTTCGTAATGTAGCACTTGCAGCGGTGTACGAATATTCATCAGGATGATTTATTAATCAAAAATTATTTCCCGAGCACCCCATGTGTTGCCACATACACTCTGGACATGTAGAAGTCGTGACGGATTTGGAATTGAAGCTGTCTAATTAAAAAACGCTCTTGTTAGTTTAAATAAACATTTGCCAGTCCGACCCTGATTTCGTTAAAAAATACTTTTGCGATTTCGGGGTCTTTATCCTGTTAACCCCTTGTCAATCCAGTGTTCTTCCAATTTTATTTTCAGTCTTTTTAGCAAACCTTTATTTTAACTCGAACAGTGGAATGCTGGTTGATGGGGTGGATTTCAGCAGGAGATATTTTGGTTGTGGTACAGAGTTTGTGAAGTTATAATAAATATTTCCGATACAAACCCCGATTTCGTGAAAATAAACATTTTTGAGCAGTTTGATAAAAAGTGTTTAAGCATGGTATAAGTGTAAAAGAAGCAGGTACATTTTGCTTTTTTAATTTTGGGATAAGGGGTTGGCCTGGTATCCCATTTTGAGAGGATTTGAATTTGAATATGATAGATAATTTTTGGCGTGATTTACCACGACCTTTTTTTATACTGGCACCAATGGAAGAAGTGACGGATGTTGTTTTTCGCCATGTAGTGAGTGAAGCAGCCAGACCTGATGTGTTTTTTACAGAGTTTACAAACACGGAGAGTTATTGTCACCCAGAGGGCATCCATAGTGTGCGTGGGCGTTTGACTTTTACAGAGGATGAACAACCAATTGTAGCCCATATATGGGGGGATAAGCCTGAATACTTTCGGCAAATGAGTATTGGTATGGCGAAACTAGGCTATCGGGGTGTGGATATCAATATGGGCTGTCCTGTACCTAATGTGGCACAGAATGGGAAGGGAAGTGGCCTTATCCGTCGTCCAGAAGTTGCGGCAGAAATAATACAAGCAGCAAAAGCAGGAGGATTGCCCGTAAGTGTAAAGACAAGGATTGGTTACACGGATGTAGACGAATGGCACGACTGGCTAACACACATATTGAAACAAGACATTGTTAATCTTTCCATTCATCTGCGTACAAGAAAGGAAATGAGCAAAGTAGATGCTCATTGGGAACTAATCCCGGAGATTAAGAAACTTCGTGACCAGGTGGCACCAGATACACTCTTGACGATCAATGGGGATATACCTGACCGTCAAACTGGCTTAAAACTCGCTCATCAATACGGTATTGATGGGATTATGATTGGGCGTGGTGTTTTCAATAATCCATTTGCCTTTGAAAAGCAGCCGAAAGATCATAGTAGTAAGGAATTGCTTGATCTCTTAAGGTTGCATCTGGATCTCCATGATAAATATTCAAAATTAGGGCTACGTCCGTTCAAGGCTCTTCATCGCTTTTTTAAGATATATGTCCGTGGGTTTCGAGGGGCAAGTGAATTAAGAAATCAATTAATGAGCACAGAGTCAACAGATGAAGTGCGTGCATTGCTCGATAACTTTGGGTCAAAGAATCTTGATGGAATGGGTGAACAGTAGAAGTGTCCCAATTCAAGGTAAAAGCGAAGTAGGAGGTTAAACTGGTGTGACCCCAAAAAGTTAGAGTTTATACAAAGCAGTTAATTGGCTGGTGTGAAGGCGGTATTGAACCGGACTCTTTCCCGCCAATTTTTGCTTTATATGTTTGTTATTATAGTGATCTAAATTAGGTTGGACTGTAATTGACAACATAAGGGGTGTTGGTGATTTTACAAAAAAACTAACGGAACCAGTATCACCTGATTCTGTTAGCAATATTTCATTTAAGACGCCATTTTAGCTGTGTTTTTAACTTGTAGGCTGATAATTTATCTAAAATATTGAAGAAAATAATGGTCTTCCCCATTTACGTACTTTTAATTTGAAATTCATATAATTCAAGATTGCAATGTTTATTTATACAAATAAATTCTCTTAATTCCATTGTTCTAGAAATTCTGTACCATTTCTGTGCAATCCTTATCAATAATTATCAATTGAGAGGAAAGGTAGGGTTTTTTATTTTTACTACACCTCCACTTGCGTTGCAAAAGTACAAATTGACAGGGAAGGGGTCGTGGGTTCGTATCCCTCACAGGTACTATAACTGAGCCTTGGTACCCCTGATGGTATCAAGGTTTTTTCGTTGTAATAGGATATTTAGTTTGAAGTAATACAGGTGAATTGGTGGCGAAAATCTTAAATTAAAAAAAAGAGGTAGTTGTACTAAGATTCCCAATATTACTTTACTCACATTTTTTCTATTTTATATTTTAATTTTAAACGAGTTATCAAAGTGTTCTGCTGCTTTTTTATCAGTACATTCTAGTCATGAAATCGACTTTTGCAAAGTTTTTTGGACTATCCATATAATTAATAGTTGCCCTTCTGATTAGAGAAGGGCATTTATTTTATTTTTAAGGCTATTTTCGTAAACTTTGTTGTTTTTGATTATGAATATTTCGCCAAATAAGAACAATTGTTCTGTATTAAAAATAAGTAAATTAAATATGGAGGTGTAATTTATGAGTTTTGATACAGTCATTACAGAAAACCATCGTTGTAGTCAAAATGTAAGAGCATTCTTTAAGACAGTTATCCGGAAATTTCATTTTTCCACCTATATTCAAAACTATTTTAAAAACAACGTTGGAAAAACGTATCGTGATGTTGTAGACGCTTGGTATGAAGAAGAAGAGCGAAAGAAAGACCCCTCGTACAATAAAAACATTGCACCTCAATTTGAATACAATCAATTCATTAGTGACTTTTTTGCTGACCCGATAAATCAAGGGAAAAGTCGTGAAGAATCGATTGAAGCCTGGAATGAAATCAAGAAACTTCCTGGAAGCAATAAATATACTCCTTTTAATTAGTTAAGCACATCTCAACATTTCTACTGTTGTGTGATTTGACTTTCGGCAGGCAGAAATAAGCATTTGTTTGACACGTTCATCAAAGGCTATTTTTATCTAGTTTGCAATAGTGTGTATCTCATATATTTACAAACTATTAATAAGCTTTAATAATCTGCATCGGTCTTTTTATGACAAAATCCTTAGTTTTTTCTCCAATTTGGACTCATACCACCTATTTCATGTGAAAATTTGGTTGTAACCATCCTCTTTATTCGTATAAACCGTGACTTTTGGTTTATTTTTCATGCGAAGGAATAAAATCACATGGGATTAACAGAGCATTTAAAAAGGTCTGTTAATTTTGAGGGTAGAGTTTGCTATTAGGAATATAGCATTCCTCAAAAAAAATTTGGAGGTAATGTTGATGATATCTAGCAATAGCGGTTTAAACAGACGTAATTTCTTAAAAGTCGGTGGAATGAGTACTTTAGCATTAACACTTGGTTCAACGGGGCTATTTTCTCTTGCGGGAACTACAAAAGGATTTGCAGCGAAATCTAGCAATCCAACAAGCGGATTTGGTGGATATGGCCCACTAGTAAAGGATCCAAATGGAGTTCTTGATCTACCAAGGGGATTTCATTACAAAATGCTTTCACGAACTGGTGATATCATGCCTAATGGTGACCTTGTCCCTTCTGCTCACGATGGAATGGCTGCCTATAAAGGAGAGAAGGGTACAACCATTCTTGTAAGAAACCATGAAAATGGAACAAATTCAGATTACCCTGTAAACGGAAAAAAACCTTGGAGCGCTGGTGCTGCCGGCGGCACAACCACATTAATCGTTGGACAAAATAACAATGTCATTGATCAGTATGTATCAAGTTCAGGGACAATCCGTAACTGTGCGGGTGGAGCTACGACTTGGGGTACTTGGTTAACAATGGAAGAAACTCGTGATATGGGACATGGCTTTGTATTTGAAGTAAATCCGCTTGATCCTGAAAACGAAATGTCAAGAACACCGATCCGTGATATGGGTTATTTCTCCCATGAAGCTGGGCATGTTGACCCTTCAACAGGAATTTGGTATTTAACGGAAGACGCAAGTCCAAGCTTCTTGTACCGTTTTACACCACATGACCGAAGCCAAAAGCTAGGTTCCCTTCAAAAGGGCGGTACCCTTGAAGCAGCAGCGATTGATGAATTACCAGCTGCAGCTGCAAGTCAATTTAGTACTAGACAAAAATTCGGGATCGTTTGGAAAAAATTAAATCCTGAAATCGCACAGCAAGATGCTAAGGATAAAGGCTGTATTCAGTTTAGCCGCTTAGAAGGGGCTTATTTTTCTGAAGGTACTTTATGGTTTGATGATACAAGTGCAGGTTCAGCACGCCTTGGCCGTGTTTATCGCTACACGCCAGCGACAAATACCTTAGAACTATTCTATGAGTCTACTGATAAAAATGATTTAGAAGCACCAGATAACATTACAATCACACCTTGGGGAGATCTTTGGATCGCCGAAGATGGTGGCGGTAATGACCGTATTGTCGGATTAACTCCTGACGGAAAAATTTATACTTTCGCTGAAAATATGATGAATGGTTCTGAATTTGCTGGCCCTACATTTTCTCCAGATGGAAATACTTTCTTTGTAAATATGCAAACACCAGGTATCACCTTTGCGATTTGGGGACCATTTGCACGCAGAAATTCTACCCGTAGACGAGCTATGAACCAGGCTCTACCGCCAGCTAGTCTTGCTCCTGTTGTTTCGGATAAACTTACTGCATTCGCAGAAGAACAAGGCATGTCTTTATTAGAAGCAGCAGCTTTAGAACGTCATGGTATGCCAATTTTATAAGTAATGATCGCATTTTTTAAGTACTAACAAACCATCATTGTATAGGAGGTGAGACGTTTGTTATCTAGCATTGGCATTCCTGGATTAATTCTCATTCTAGTCATTGCGTTAATCATTTTTGGTCCTTCTAAATTACCGGAAATTGGAAGGTCTTTTGGAAACACTTTAAAAGAATTTAAAAAAGCAACAAATGATTTGATCAGCAATGACAAAGAGGAAAGAACTAACTCTGAAGAAAAAAATAAACTAGTAGCGCTTGAAAAATCCGAAAAGACTGGAAACTAAATAACTTGTTTTACAATTTAATAGCGTAATTGCTTGGAGGAAATAGTATGAATAAAATGAAAAATAATTTATTGACGGGCTGCTTTTCGCTGGCGATGGCTGCCGCTTTCGTCGGAATGCCCGTTACGGCAGATGCGGAGGAAAAGCTCAAGGAGGGAGAGAAGTTTGAACTCACCATTCTCCAGACGAATGACTTTCATGGTCATTTGGATGACATCGTCACGCTGGATGATGGAACCGTTCATCACAATTCTATTGCGAAATATGCCACCATCATTGAAAATGTGCGCAATGAAGAGGAGAATGTTCTTCTCGTCGATGGCGGGGATGTCTTCCTGCGCGGCGAGTTTCAGGCGGGTCAAGGTGAGTTGGAGACGTCTCTTTTGAAAACTTTGAACTATGATGCGATGGCTCTCGGAAACAACGATTTCCGCGTTTACCCTGCCGGAGAGGGCACACCGGACAGCCGTTATGAACAGTTAAAGGATTACCACCGCAACGTGAATTTCCCCATCCTTACTGGTAATGTCATTGACAGGGAAACAGGAAAGTACATACAGAATGTCAAGCCTTGGAAGAGTTATACCTTCACTGGCGTTAAAGTCGGCATGATCGGCCTTACTTCGATGAAGCCGGAAATTCGCGGTTGGGATGATGTAGCAGATCTCGATTTCATCGAACCGGTTGAAGCGTTGAATGCGTTGCTTCCTGAAGTGAATGAAAAGTCGGACATTAACATTGTCCTTTCGCATGCCGGAAACCCTGAAGACCATAAGTTGGCTCAGGTTCCCGGAGTTTCGGCGGTAATCGGCGCAGATACACACAAGGTCATCAAAACTCCCGAATACGAATTCAACGGAGAGGTGATGGTGCCAATTACTCAAGCCGGCGGAGAACAAGAACATTATTTGGGCCGCCTGGATTTGGCTTTTGAAGTCGTTGACGGCAAAATGACGTTGGTCGAATCCGATGGATTCCTCTACGACGTCACAAATGTTCCGGCAGATCCGGAGATACAAGCGATTATAGACGATTATCGTGCAGAGTTGAATGCGCAATAATCCAAATAAAGTCTTCATAATTGAGGTATGGACAAAGCGAGGTTATTCGCTTTGTCGTTTCTTAGTTATGGAATGCAAGGGGGGGGGCCAGAAAGTCAGTGAAAACTAACTGACTGGCGGCCTTTTTATTTTTGATCATTTCACTCACTTTCCACGGTCGAGCGTCGAGCTTAGTGTAGATTTTATCTGTGTCCTTTAGCTTAATTCCGCTACTTAATTAAAAAGGTTCGTTAGTTTTTTTATGCCATGGAGATTGTGAAGGATTTTACTTAAATTACCATGAAAATAAACTTCTTTAACTGATAAAAAAGACAATACCAAAGAAGACCCATTCCATTCCGTAAATAATGGAACAAATAAAAATCCCCTTAACTAATGAATCACTATAGGCTTTTATTCATCTACAAAAGTTCCTAAATAATCGGAGTGAAAAATAATTTATTCCTTTTCGATTTGTGTAGACGGTGCAGTCTTTTTTATTTGCTGAAAATCGATTGAAATAGTACTAATGAGTTCATTCATATAGAGATAACCTGATTTTAAACAATTCTCGATATCCATAAACAACCAATTATATTTTGCCCGCTGATGGTCATAATAAATAAAGAAGAAGGGGCTAGTGATTACGTATGATTCACATCATATAGTAAATGAGGTGTCGGTTAAAGACGTTTAACTTAACTACTGGAAGCTTCATTAAAAAATCGATTCGAGCAAGGAGATGGTTCTCTTGCACGTAAAAGCAGAAAACTCATTCAATAATTGTCATTTATGCTTTGAAAGTTGATAATACTTTTAAGATATAGGGGATGGTTGCTTTGGATGGTAAACTCTAGTCAGATACCAGTATTTACTCTAATGTAGATGAGGTGTTTATCGCAGAGAATTTATGCTGATTCGAAATGAAGCAAACCCCTTTTTCAGACAGGGTGCAACTTTCCGTTGCATCCTGTTTTTATGTATTTTCTTTTCTTGTTATCACTAGGGTGAGCTCTTTTATGTTATAAAAAGAACACAATAAGGAAAAGCATATGTGTAACAAGATGATAAAAAAATAATACACTAATATCGGAGAAGGCATAAATCAAACAAGAAGGATGGGATCCTGATGGTTGATGAAAATAAACAAAAAAACAAACGGGAACAATGGAAAAAGCAATTTATGAATAATCTGAAGAAGGAAGCTGTCAAAAATATCATAGCAGGAATGGGAGACCTAGCAAGATTAGATGCTAAAGTCAATAATACTTACACTGTATACATCAAGGATGGAAGGATGATAAAGCAACCTACAAATGGGAAGCGTGTTGTCATTAATGGAAAAGTCCAAAATTAACAGAGAAGAGTTAGGAAAAACATTAAGGATTTCTTTATTAATTTAACTCAAGCTCATCTTCAATTAAAAGATTTCTACAATCCAATTTTTAATAAAGAAATAATGACAAGGAATCACTGCGATTTGGCAGGACCACCACAATTGTTATAGGGATGATTCCCATTCCTGAGCAGCATAAGCAAATAAGGAAGGTAAGGTCATCAAACTTGTAGCTATTTGGACATAGGGTATATAACAACAACATATAATATGATATAAAAAGAGGAGGGATATGCCCTCTTTTTTTAATTCATCCAAAAATCTGCGATTGAATTGAATGACATTGTGAGGAACTCTGTATTGGATATGTCTTTATGGAATAAATTTCTTCTTCAACAACTAGTTTGGTCGAATCGAAAATCTTTTCTTACTTTTTATCAAATACTCTTTTACACATTTGATTTCCATGACAAATGATTTTTTAAAGGATATTTACAGGATACATTCAACAATTCTTGTGGTTCCCCTGGTTATTCCAACAATTCGGATTCGTAAAACCTATTCAGGGGTATAACCAATTTCATATGAAACAAATCAGTCATTCATTTTTAATATCTTTTAAATGACCGGAACGAACGACTTTAGTTTTTAAATATTTTTCATTAAACTCGGAAATATCTCCCCACAACGGAACTCTGCCTGCAACATTGGCACCTGAGTTTTGAAGGGCTTCTAATTTTCTCGGATTGTTGGTGATAAGAGTCACTGGATTAGAGCGCAGGTTTTTTAACACTCGAATGGCGTCATCATAGTTACGTGCATCATCTACAAATCCAAGCTCCAAATTCGCTTCCACCGTATCCAAGCCTTTTTCTTGCAGAACATAAGCCATGGCTTTACTGAATAATCCGATGCCTCTTCCTTCGTGATTCGCTAAATAAAATAAAGCACCAGATCCATGAGTCGCAATCATTTTCATAGCCTGCTTTAATTGAAAGCCACAATCACAGCGTTTGCTGCCAAATATATCCCCAGTATGACAAATACTATGCATCCGGATAAGGGCATCGGAGGAACTTTGAAAATCTCCATACAGTAACACACTCGATTGCTGCATTTCCGCTAAGTTTGAAGAGGCTAAAGTTTCAATGATCTTTTCTATATTATAAGAGCCTTCATTACAAAAATGACCTGCCATATTCTCACATCTTAACCAGCAATACCATTGGAATGTAATTGTTTCGCCCTCTAAGTTAACGGGTAATTTGATAGGTCCGACTAAATAAATGGATGTTTCATCACTTTTAATAACGTTAATTTTATCCTCTAATATCAAAGCCACTTTTTCATTAATCATATAAACTTCCTCCTGTTGCTTCAAAATATTTAGTATACTGTTTGGCAAAATAATATTTTGGACAATTTATACTACGCTTAATAGTTCTTTTCATATTGTACCCAATCCATTCTTTGTGAATCTTTTTATAAATAGAAGAAAAATTTCCCAAATTTAACAACAGCGAAAGACAAGAGCAAAAATCCCTTTTTTGGTGTGAAAAACCCTATCTATATACTGTAAAACTTGAACAAAAACTCATACAACAACCTCAATGACGCAGAACTGCAGTTTGTACCCATTGTTTTATTCAAGGGGCTAGATAGTGAAATTTTTTTCTGGAACATGCATATAATCGAAGGTGAAAAGGAGTTATTTGGTCCTTGGTGATAGTTGAAATTGGAAAACCTTTCCGTTAACATGGGATAAGAATCATATATTAGGAGGTTATACATTGGCTTTACAAATCAATCAAGTTACGAAAAAGTTCGGGGATTTCACAGCTGTCAATCAGCTTGATTTAACTATTCCCGAGAAAGAAATGTTCGGTTTTTTAGGTGGGAATGGAGCGGGGAAAACGACCACGTTCCGGATGATTCTCGGCCTGCTTGACCCCACTGAAGGGGAAGTGGTCTGGGATGGTAAGAAAATAGATTATACGACCAGTTCATTGATTGGCTATCTTCCCGAGGAACGAGGGCTATATCCAAAACTGAAGGTGCGCGATCAAATTGTGTATTTGGCAAGATTAAGAGGGATGAACAAACGGGATGCCTTGAAAGAGTTGGAGTATTGGCTGGACCGATTTATGGTCCCCGAGTATATTGACAAGCGAGTTGAAGAGCTTTCAAAGGGAAATCAGCAAAAAATCCAGCTGATCGCCTCCATGATTCATAAACCTGAATTACTTATCCTTGACGAACCCTTCAGTGGGCTGGATCCGGTTAATGTGGAAATACTGAAGAAAGCGGTCATCGACTTAAAGGACGGAGGCACTACGATCGTTTTCTCGAGCCATCGCATGGAGCATGTTGAGGAGATGTGTGAGCATCTTTGCATCATGCATAAAGGTTCCCCTGTTGTAGCTGGTAAATTAAAAGAAATTAAGCGTTCTTTTGGTAAAAAAAATGTGTCAATTAAAGCTGATTTTGATTTATCTTTCTTGGATACTTATTCAGGTGTAACAAAAGTTAAGAACACGATGGAAGGGAAAATTCTTCAAGTCACTGGTGAAGATGTAGCTGAGAACATGATTCGTGATCTTGTTCCAAGGGGTTTCGTTCGGAAATTCGAATTGGAAGAACCATCGCTGACGGATATTTTCATTGAAAAAGTAGGTGCTGTCTATGAATAAATTTTGGATTGTCCTTTCCCATACATATCTATCAAAATTAAAAACGAAATCCTTCATCATTTCTACAATCATTATGATGGCATTGATTCTTGTCCTTACGAATATTTCGAAACTTATAGATTCATTCGATAGTGATGATCAGGAAAAGGTTGCCGTCATCGATCAGACTGAAGCTGGCTTATTTGCTTCATATAAAAATGCGGTAGCAGGTGTGAACGATGGAATCTCGATCATTTCCGCCCAGGATGAAAAGAAAGCGGAGGAAATGGTCAGCGCAGAAGAAATCGTTGGGTATCTGGTAATCGAAAAGGATGATGCCCCAGGCTTCAAGGGAACGTATAAAGCGAATCAAATTTCAGATTCTGCGGTTAGTAATGATTTGCTTTTAGCGCTTACCCAATTGAAGGGTCAAATAACTGCGAAGGAATTGAATTTGACAGAGCAGCAAATCGCTCAATTGAATACGCCACCAGCATTTGATACGATTGCGCTTCAGAAAAATGCAAAAACGGAAGAGGATCTCAATCAGGCACGCGGTCTCGTGTATGTGCTCCTATTTGTCATTTACTTCGGTGTGTTGATGTATGCAACGATGATTGCCATGGAAGTGGCAACTGAGAAAACATCCCGAGTCATGGAAATCCTGATTTCAAGTGTTCCGCCAGTCACACAGATGTTTGCCAAAATAATGGGTGTTGCTTTGCTTAGTCTTACTCAAATGATTTTATTTTTTGGAGTGGGTTATTTCTCGATTAAACAAAACTTGACAGGAATGGATGAAGGATTCTTCTCGTTTTTTGGTTTCGGCAGCACCGATATCTCAACGATCATTTATGCAATCATTTTCGCTTTGCTTGGTTATTTTCTGTACGCGACTCTTGCGGCATGCCTTGGGTCCGTTGTCAGCAAAATTGAAGATGTCCAGCAAATGATTTCACCGATGACCATGTTAGTTGTCATTGCCTTCATGATTGCGATGTTTGGACTGGGGAATCCGTCAGCGAGTTATATTACGATAACATCATTCATTCCATTTTTCACGCCTATGATCATGTTCTTGCGCGTAGGCATGCTTGATGTTCCATTCTGGGAAATCGCCATCAGCATTGCAGTGTTAATTCTAACCATTGTTTTACTTGGAATAATCGGAGCAAAAATCTATCGTGGCGGAGTCTTGATGTACGGCAGCTCAAAATCACTGAAAAGCATCAAGAATGCCCTGCAATTATCAAAGAAAAATTAAAATAAACCTGAATCCTTCATTTCCTGTTGGAGGTATTCAGGTTTTTTAATAAGATAATACCATTCAAATAAAAAATATTATGAGATTAATGAAAAAGGAACGAAAAGTAACATAGATATAAGGGAACACATGTAAAATGAATTCATTTATGCAACCATGATTAGGAGTGAATTATCATGAGTAATACAGTAACTTTGACGATAGCTTCAGAAGCGTTTCTCTTGCTATCTTTCATCATTATTATTTTATCAACCAGGAATCCGAAAATGAATGTTCTCTTTGTCATCCTGCTCATCATTGGAGGTGCACCGCTTCTATATTTAGCCATAGATCATGTGAAAAATGATTATATGGATGCAAATATCGGATTGGGCCTTGCCTTTATGTTTACCTGGATTTATAGCGTTGTAGCCTTTATCATTGCCATCATTCTTTTAGTGAAAAAGAAAAGGAATAATAATATTTCAAAAGAACAGTAAGTATCACATTTTGGAATCTTTAAATTAAATGAAAATAAAAACGCTGAGGAAACATGAACTATACCCCGGATAACGGACACACATAAAAAAGTGTCCCTTATCCGGGGTTTTTTCTGTTTCAATAGGTGTAAGCCCCGGTACAATACCGGGACCACCTATTAGCCGCATAGGCGCTTTGTTATACTGTCCGAAAAATGAGGCGTAGTTCACTTTACTGGGGCTGTGTTTTTTTACTTAGAAGTAGATGGAGAGATCATCGAAGTAGCCCTTCTGTTATCCTGAAGTTCCTTTTTAATATTATTAATACTTACATACAAATTAAAATCTTTAATTTTATTTAATTTTAATTTATGAGTATACTTAAAATGTAATAATAGTTTAAATATTCAAAATAGTAGGTATTCAATGCCTCCTATGTGAGAAAAGGGGTGGAATTCATTTAATGAGTTATAACTTAAACGAAAATCTAAAAAGAAGCGCAAGTAATTTCCCAGAAAGTATCGCTTATATCTATGGAGATAAAAGTGTTACTTATCAAGAACTAAATCAGAAGGTGGATCAATTGGCTGCTGGTCTGTATGTACAAGGAATCAGGAAGGGAGATGGAGTGGCTCTTATTTTAGGAAATAGCCCTGAATTTCTCATTGCGTACTACGGTATTTTACGGCTTGGTGCATTTGTTGTTCCGATCAATCCTTTTTATACCCAAGGGGAAATCAACTACTTATTAGACAATTGTCAAGCCAAAGCGGTCATTACTCATGTATCTGTAGAACCGATGTTATCAGAAGTAAAAAAGCAATTGGAAAATCTGAAGCTTGTGGTTTATACCGAAGCCGAGGATCAGGAGTCGACATGGGAGCATCTCATGGAAACAAGCACAAGCATTAATGCTTGTGGAAGCCCTTACATTGATGATGAAGATCTTGCAGTCATTCTATACACATCAGGAACAACCGGGAAACCAAAGGGTGCAATGTTAACGCATCGGAACTTGGCTTCAAATGCGGACTCCATTTCAAAATTACTAGAACTCGATGTTAAAGATCGTGTCGTAGCTGTTCTGCCAATGTTCCATGTATTCTGTATGACAATTTGTCTGAATGCGCCAATTGCTTGTGGGGCAACAGTCCTGATCCAGCCTAAATTCAGCCCTCATGACGTGGTCAGCACCATTCGAGAAAAAAAGGCAACCGTGTTTGCTGGAGTTCCTACGATGTACAGTTTTATCAATCAATTGCCTGAAGCGATTGCGGAGGATTGCCAATCTATTCGCATGTGTATCTCTGGAGGTGCCTCAATTTCGGCAGAGCTGCTGCATAAATTTGAAAACAAGTTTAATGTTTCTATCTTGGAAGGCTATGGGCTTTCGGAAACTGCTCCTCTTGTCGCTATTAATCCTTTAAAAGGAACTCGCAAGCCAGGTTCTATCGGCTTGAATATTCCAGCTGTCCAAAGCAAAGTTGTAGATGTGTTAGGAAAAGAATTGCCGAGAGGAGAAGTCGGAGAATTAGTTGTTCAAGGGCCAAATGTAATGAAGGGATATTTTGGGATGCCGGAAGCTACTTCAGCTGCTTTTAATGACGGGTGGTTTTACACTGGTGATCTCGCAACAATGGATGAAGAAGGATACATCTACATTGTTGACCGCAAGAAGGACATTATTATTGTTGGAGGCTACAATGTATATCCTCGTGAAGTGGAGGAAGTCCTGTATCAACATCCTGCTGTGGTAGAGGCGGCCGTAATCGGAGTTCCAGATGGGGAATACGGAGAAAGTGTTAAAGCTTTTGTCGTAGTTAAGGATGAGCAGATCACCATGAATGACATTATCCAATTCTGTCAGGATAAACTGGTGAAGTACAAGCTTCCTAAACGAGTAGAATTTTTTAAAGAGCTGCCAAAGAACTCAACAGGGAAGATTTTGCGCAGAGAGTTAAGAGAATTGACTGAAGTGAAGTGAAGTGAAGTAAGAAATGAACCAACTTATTAAAGGGGGATTAATTATGTCAACCATTTTAAAGGAAAAAGTTAAAGGGCAAGTAGCGTGGAAAGGCACTGATCTGGCTAAAGATGATTCATGGGTTTATTATTTGTCTGAAAAAACGATTGCCTCTCTTGAGAACGCTTTAGTTCATGTTAAACAAAAGGGTTTAAAAGCACCTGATTTTAACAAAGAGGATTTTCCGATTCCTGATATATATGAAGAAATCGTTTACTTTGTTGAAGAGCTGGAGAATGGGAGAGGGTTCCTATTAATTCGTGGATTACCTATTGAAAGGTATACAGATGAAGAAGCAAGCATCATTTACTGGGGTCTCGGACTTCACATGGGCATTCCGGTATCGCAAAACGCAAATGGTGACCTCTTAGGGCACGTCAAAGATCAAGGTTTTAGCCTAGAAAATTCTAATGTACGTGGTTACCAAACGAAACTGCATCTTCCATTTCATGCTGATGGATCTGATGTTGTTGGATTATTAAGCCTGCGAAAAGGGAAATCTGGAGGTCACAGCAGTATCATCAGTTCGATGACTGTTTACAATGAAATTCTGGAGAAGAACCCGGAATATCTAGGAGTTCTCTGTCGTCCATTTTCCTTTGATCGCCGTGGAGAGGAAGCGCCGGGAGAACCTCCAGTATTTACATCATCAATCTTTAATTATTATGATGGTAAACTGAGCTGTAGATATGTCCGTTTATTTATCGAATCAGCACAAGCAAAAACTGGCATCCAATTGTCAAAAGTGGAAATTGAAGCATTAGACTTACTGGATTCCCTCCTTCATGATGAGAATTTACATTATAACATGATGTTGGAGCCAGGGGATATGCAGTTCGTCAATAATTATACGATTCTTCACTCACGTACTCAATACGAAGACTATGAAGAGCCGGAACGCAAACGTCATCTTTTAAGATTGTGGCTCACGATGCCAAATGGTCGGGAAATTTCCCCGGAATTCGCGATGTTTATTGATGAGAATACGGGTAAACCAGGTCGCGGCGGTGTACCGCAACGTAAAACAACTTCAGGCGGTATTGTAGAAACCCTGAAGTGATTTTTTATAAAACGTTTAGTAAGAACGAGTTGGAACACCTTTTCAGAGTTCAGAAAAAGGTGTTCCTTATATAGGAAAACGTGGGGAGATTTACATGACAAGGACTCCAAAATATTCTTGGATTATCTTATTATTTCTAGTTCTTAGCGGGATGATCAACCAAGTGGATAAAATAATTATTGGATTGGTTTCCGTTCCTTTAATGAAAGAGTTACATTTAAGTCCATCTCAATGGGGAGTCGTAGGAAGTTCTTTCTTTTGGTTCTTTACCTTCTCCTCTATTATTCTTGGCGGCATGGCCGATTCAAAAAACACGAAAAAAATGTTAACTTGGATGTCATTGATTTGGTTGATAGTTCAATTTTTCACCCCTTTCGTTAGCAGTTTGTCTATGCTTTTGTTAACCAGAATGATTTTGGGAGCCGGTGAAGGTCCTGCCCCCGCTCTATCCACGGCAATCATGGGAAAATGGTTCCCGAAACATAGGCACGGCATCGGCTTTGGTGCGGTTCTATTAGGAACGACAGGGGGATCTGCGATCGCTTCACCATTATTAATCTCCTTGATTGATCATTATGGATGGAGATCTGCATTTATAGCGATGGGTATTCTGGGATTGATTGTGCTGGTTTTATGGATGATTTTTGGTAAAGAAAGTCCTCAAGAAATCGGCTGGCCGTCGATACAGCAAAAGGAGCAGCAATCATCCAGTCTCTCTAAAGTTTCTTGGAGTCAGTTTCTTCCGCATCTATTATCTAAAAATTTTATTCTGATCGTTTTGTGCGGGGGGGGTGCCTATTGGTTATTGTCCGTACAAGCGGTATGGCTACCAGCCTATTTTACCAAAATTCAACATTTTAATGGTCAAACATTAAAATTAGCCGTGTCTTTACCTTTTCTTTTTGCAGCCTTTTTCCAATTAGGATTTGCCATTCTATCAGATCGGCTCTATCGTAAAACCAGAGATATTCGCAAAGCACGAATAAATCTTGCCGGTTTAACGATGATGTTATCCGCTCTATGCTTATACCTAGCAAATGCCGCGAATTCCACGGCGATGTCCATATTGTTCTTCACCCTTGCTCCGGGTTTTGCGTATGTCATTCTTTCACTCGCACCCGCAATATTGATGGAGTTTTTTTCTCCCCAGAATATTGGAAAGGCACAAGGGACGTTCATTGCACTTGCGAGTACTACAAGTATTATTGCTCCACTCGTATTTGGCTATCTTATTCAAAATGCAGCGACTGAAGCTATCGGATACGGATACGCATTTCAAGCCTCTTCTTTAGGGATGCTCATTATCGGATTATTGTTTTGGATCGGTGTACGTCCCGCAAAGGAAAGCCACACAATAATTGAAACAGATGAGCAAGTGAGTATTAAAGAGATATAAATGTAGATTGAAAGATTCTTAGTAAGATTATATTAATCTAACTTAATTAAGTTACAAATGATAATTTCATTTAATTAATAATTAATAAGTGTACCATGAATAACAAATTCAAAATATTCGGTCAATTACAGCGATATAACAAATATAAAGGAGGAATATGTATGTCAGTTATTTTAAAGGAAAAAATTCAAGGGCGTTCAGCTTGGAAAGGTATCGAACTAGCAAAAGATAATTCATGGATTTATTATTTGTCAGAGAAAACCCTTGCAGCTCTTGACAAGGCTGTATTACATGTTCAACAAAAAGGGTTAAAGGCACCCAATTTTAACAAGGTGGATTTCCCAATTCCTGATCTCGCTGATGAAATTACTTATTTTGTTGACGAGCTGGAGAATGGGAGAGGATTTATATTGATTCGTGGATTACCAATGGATCAATATACCGACGATGAAGCTAGTATTATTTACTGGGGTCTTGGACTTCACTTGGGCCTACCGATCATTCAAGGAAAAAAGGGTGAACTCTTAGGGAATATCAAAAACATGGGTAAAGACTTTAATGATAATACAAAAGTAAGAGGTTACCAAACGAATGTACGTCTTGACTATCACACAGATCTCGCTGATGTTGTCGGATTACTATGTCTTCGTAAAGCGAAATCTGGCGGTTTAAGCAGTATCGCTAGTGCGATGTCTATCTATAATGAAGTTTTGGATAATCACCCAGAGTACCTTGAAATTCTCTATCGTCCATTTGCCCATGATCTTCGTGGGGAAGAAGCACCAGGTCAATCTCCAGTAGTTCCATCACCGATCTTTAGCTATTATGATGGTAAATTAAGCTGCAGATATATGCGTCAATATGTCGAATCAGCACAAACGAAAACAGGTATCTCTTTGTCGAAAGAGGAAATCGAAGCATTTAATTTTATAGATTCCCTTACTGCTGATAAAAACTTTCATATTGATATGATGATGGAACCGGGTGATATGCAATTCGTTAATAATTATACCGTTTTTCATTCACGGACACTATTTGTGGATTATGAAGAAGATGACCGCAAACGTCATTTATTAAGATTATGGCTCATGATGCCAAATGGCCGAAAAATTGCCCCAGGTTTCGAGTTTTATATAGGAGGAGCACCTGTAATTAGATAAAAACCGGTGAATAAAATCACCAATATTTCTTGTATGGTGATTTTATTCAACGAAAATGATGAATAAAATCACCATTTTATGTTTTTATTTTGAAGTTAATCTGAGAGTTTCGTGACCAGGAATAATGGTTTCGCATTTAGACTGGGTAATTTAAAAATAACCTGAAGTGAGGATGATGTTTTTTGGCAAATTTAGATCCGCAAGCAGAAAAATATTTACAAGCATTTTATCAGCTGCCATCTATTCATACGATGGATCATAGGTCAGTAAGAGAGCTGCTTTCTAAAGCACCGCGACCTGCTGTAAAACTAGAACCGCTTTCAAAAGTTGAGGATTTCATGATTCCGGTAAGCCAGGATGAAACAATCAAATGCAGGGTATATATACCGGAAGGGCAAGGTCCTTTCCCTCTATTTATTTACTACCATGGTGGAGGATGGGTTCTAGGAGACATTGAATCAACGGATGCTAGCTGCCGAATGATAGCGAATCGAACGGAAAGTATTGTTGTATCCGTAAACTATCGTCTTTCTCCAGAGTATAAGTTTCCTACTCCAGTAGAAGACGCCTATTCCGCATTGCAATGGGTTTTTGAAAAAGGGACTTCATTTAACGGAGAAGTTTCTCGATTGGTAGTTGGAGGGGATAGCGTAGGTGGAAATCTAGCGACTGTAGTTACGATGATGGCGAGAAACAAAAAAGGTCCAAAAATCACTGCACAGGTCTTAATCTATCCTGCGACAAATCTTGAGTTCAATACGGAATCCCATCGAACCTTTGCAAAAGGATTTGGTCTTGATCGCGAACACTTGATTTGGTTCCGTGATCATTATTTAAGGAATAATGAGGACAGGTGTAATGAGTATGCTTCCCCCTTGGTAGCTCAAGATTTAAGTGGTCTCCCGCCAGCAATTGTTATTACAGCGGAAAATGATGTGCTTCGGGATGAAGGAATGGCCTATGCTGAACGTCTGAAAGATTTTGGTGTTCAAGTTGAATATGAATGTGAACCCGGGATGGTCCACGGATTTTTTGTACAAATGGCCATTTTCTCAAAGAACATAGAATTGACTGTTTCTAGGATCGAGAAGTTCTTGAGTTCCTTAAAATATAAAATAGGGATAGATTGAAAGAAAATGTACTAAATGAAGCGAGCCTCAGAATTTAGTGAGGCTCGCTTTTTAAAATAACTTATTTATTTTTAAAAATAGAAATTATTGATAATCAACGAAACAGTAACAATAGCAACCCTAGGCATTTAGTAATAAACGGTATTTCCAATTCCACCGGTTACCGAAATGACATCGCCAGTTATCGATGCCGCCAAAGGTGAGGCTAGGAAAGTAACGACATGAGCAATTTCCTCTGGTGTAATCAAGCGGCCGAGGGCATTCATTGATGCTGCCTGGCGTATAGCTTCCTCATTAGTGACACGGCCTCTAAACGTTTCCGTATCGACAATCCCTGGATAAACAGCATTGACAGTAATTTCGTGCTTTCCTAATTCTAATGAAGCGGATTTTGTCATATGGACAACAGATGCATTACGAGGTCCGGAACTAAAATAATTGCCGCCAATTCTAGCTGCCAGTCCACTTATATTGATAATACGTCCCCAATTATTTTGAATCATATAAGGAGCAACAGCCCGGATACAACGAAAATAGCCCAAATACTTTTCTTCAAAATCTTTCAAGATAAGTTCATCTTTAATGCTGTTAAATTCCTCTGGTTCATGTCCTCCAACACGGGCTCCACTGTTGATTAAAATATCAATGCTTCCCATTTCTGCTGCTGATTTTTCAACTAAATTTAGGATAGAGTCAGGATCATTAGTGTCTGCCACGATTGGATAAATACTTCTGTTGGTTTCTTTGGCCAATTCGTCTGCTGCATTCTTTAGTGAAGATTCGTTTCTTGAACAAATCGTACAATCTACACCTTCCAAAGCCAACTGACGGGCAATAGCTTTGCCAATCCCCCTACTTCCTCCAACGATAAGTGCTTTTTTTCCAGATAATTTTAAGTCCATAGTTCAACCTCCTGTTTCGAATTAACTTGTATTAGACTCTGCTTGAAAGTTATTTATTAGAATATTTAATCATTTCTATCTTTGATTCTACCTATAAATGATAATTATATAAAATTAAAAATATTAAATTGCACTTAAGTTTTATTAATATAATGATATGTGTAGTAAGATTGCATGTACAAGTGTGTTGTATTTTCCATTTATTAGTAAAGTTTATTTGCAGATTAAAAATTTTAATTTTATTTAACTGAAAATTATGAATATAATTAACGGAATAACAATTATAACAGTCAGAAATTATTTAAAGCGCTTCCATGGAAAGGAAGGGGGGAACAAGGAACATCATTTATTAAGCAATAATTGTTTGTATAAGGGTTTGAAAGATAGTGGCAGTCGCTTTTAAAGTAGGAAAACAGCCCAAACTTTTTTCATTAGGAACTATAGGTAAAATTGCAATAGTAAACGAAGGAGGATTCTCGGTGCCGTCTATTTTAAAGGAAAAAATTCAAGGACCAGTGGCTTGGAAAGGTATTGATTTAACAAAAGATGATTCATGGATTTATTATTTGTCAGAGAAAACGATTGCAGTTCTTGAAAGCGCTTTATTCTATGTAAAACAAAAAGGGTTAAAGGCACCTGATTTTAACAAGGAGGACTTTCCAATTCCGGATCTTTCTGACGAAATAGCCTACTTTATAAACGAGCTGGAAAATGGGAGAGGTTTTCTATTAATTCGTGGCTTACCAATTGAAAAGTATACAGATGATGAAGCAAGCATCATTTACTGGGGTCTCGGAGTCCACCTGGGCATCCCGGTAACACAAAACGCAAAAGGTGATCTATTAGGGCATGTTGTTGACCAAGGTCTCGACATCAATGATTCAAATGTACGTGGTTACCAAACGAATGCTCATCTTCCCTTTCACCCAGATGGATCTGACGTAGTCGGATTATTAAGTCTTCGAAAAGCTAAAGCTGGCGGTTACAGTAGTATCGTAAGTTCCATCGCGGTTTACAATGAAATTCTGGATAGGTACCCAGAGTATCTTGGAATTCTCTATCTTCCATATTTCTTGGATCGTCGTGGTGAGGAAACACCAGGTGAATCTCCTGTTTATTCATCACCAGTCTTTAGTTATTACGCAGGTAAATTAAGCTGCAGATATAACCGCGGATATGTCGAATCGGCACAAGCGAAAACAGGTAGATATTTGTCAAAAGTTGAAACTGAAGCATATGACTTAATAGATTCCCTCCTTTATGATGAAAACATGCATATTGATATGATGATGGAACCGGGTGATATGCAATTTGTTAATAATTATTCTGTTCTTCATTCACGTACTGTATACGAAGACTATGAAGAACCTGAACGCAAACGTCATTTATTAAGATTGTGGCTCACGATGCCAAATGGGCGAGAAATTGCGCCAGACTTCGCGATGTTCATTGATGAGAAAACAGGTAATGTGGGTCGCGGCGGTATTCCGGTACGTGAAAAAACAGCTGGAGGTATTGCAGATAAAATGAGGTAATGGGATTAATAAATATAAAGAGTTTAGACGAGGTTAAACACGGAAGATTTACCTTTAAAAACTTTTAAAACACCAATTGATTCATGTTAACGGAATAGAAGGGGAGATTATTAATTTGAAAACACCTAAATATTCTTGGATCATATTATTAATTCTTGTAGCTTCAGGTATGATCAACCAGGTTGATAAAATTATCATTGGTTTGGTTTCTGTTCCTCTAATGAAAGAGTTACATTTAAGTCCTTCACAATGGGGAATTGTCGGCAGTTCGTTTTTTTGGTTCTTTACCTTTTCCTCTTTCATTCTAGGGGGAATGGCCGATTCAAGAAATACGAAAAAAATGTTTACTTGGATCTCGTTTGTCTGGTTGATTGTTCAATTTACCACACCTTTTGTTTCCAGTCTGTCTCTGCTAGTAATAACAAGAATGGTCTTGGGAGCAGGAGAAGGTCCTGCAGTTGCTATATCAACTTCAATAATAGGAAAATGGTTCCCTAAACATAGACATGGTATAGGCTTTGGCGCTGTTCTCTTTGGAGCAACAATCGGGCCCGCGATTGCTTCGCCATTATTAATCTCCTTGATCAATGGATATGGATGGAGATCTGCTTTTATAGCAATGGGGATTGTTGGATTAATGGTGCTAGTTTTATGGTTGATTCTTGGAAAAGAAAGCCCAAAAGAAATTGGTTCGTATACTTTTGATCAAGAAGATAAGCACTCAATATTTTCTTCTAATGTTTCTTGGCGTCAGTTTCTTCCGTATCTTTTATCTAAAAATTTTATTTTTACCGTTTTGTGTGCAGGTTGTGCCTATTGGTTATTGTCCGTTCAAGCGGTATGGTTTCCTGCATATTTTACCGAAATTCAACATTTTGATGGGAAAATGTTAAAACTTGCGGTGTCTTTACCTTTTCTATTTGCTGCCATTTGCCAAATTGTATTTGCCTTGTTATCGGATCGGCTTTATCGCAAAACAGGAGATATTCGTAAAGCACGAATAAATGTTGCAGGGATTACGATGGTGCTATCCGCTATTTGTTTATTTCTTGCAAATGCCTTTAATTCTAGTGCTATTTCCATTCTATTCTTCATCCTTGCTCCAGGTTTTGCGATTGTTATTCTTTCACTCGCACCCGCCATATTAATGGAACTCTTTTCTCCCAAAAACATTGGAAAGGCTCAAGGGACCTATGTGGCTCTATCAAGTTCAACAAGCATTATTGCTCCACTCATTTTCGGGTATCTTATCCAGTATGCAGGTACAGAGGCAATTGGATATGGTTATGGCTTCCAAGTAACTTCTTTGGTTATGTTCGTAATCGGATTATTGTTTTGGACCATTGTCCGTCCCGTGAACCAAAGTCAAACAACGACAAAACCTGAGGAACAAGTTATTGTATAAAAATCATTAATAGGTGAATCAAGGAGGGAAATAAACTATGTGTAAAAATGAAAAGGCCGTTTCTGAGATGGACTGTTGTGTATTGTGTCATGAAGAATTAGTTATTATGGAGCGAAATCGCAGTAAGTGCTGGAGTTGTCAGGATAAGATATGCGAGACTTACGCTGATGATCATATTGAAGTGGAGGATTAAGTAATTTAGTTAGTTTCGTAACATGATTTGAACTGTAAAGGGCCTTCTTTATTTGAACTATACCCCGGATAACGGACACACATAAAAAAGTGTCCCTTATCCGGTTTTTTTTCTGTTTCAATAGGTGTAATGAGTATGGACGGAGGGTTTCTATGAGTAAGAATATATATACTGAATTTCAAATTAAAGAACTTGAAAAGAATCCAAATATCATAAGTGCTTCAGAGCGTTCTATTTCCTATAATCCGGAATTTAAAACAAAAGTTGTTAAGGAGTATAAAAAGGGGAAATCCCCTTTCAAATTTTCATAGAACATGGATTTAATCTCGAAATAATTGGTAAGGAACAGTTGTCTACAGCGCTTGCGTGATGCCTTTGAAAGGTATGGTGAGGAAGGCTTTGGAAAGGAAGTACAGGACGCCCTTCTTCCAAGCCACAGTCTGTAGAGGATCAACTTAGGAAGGCCGAAGCGAGAATCAAATTCCTTGAAGCAGAAAATGACTTTCTAAAAAAGCTGGAAGAGTTAGAAAGGCGTGCGTTGAAAAAGAAATAATTCTAACTGCAACTGAGAAGTCCTATCTGATTGAAAGAACGATCAGGACATACCAGTTAAAGAAGGCTGTTTCCTATCTATGCAAATTGGCTGGGCATGGAAAGTTAAACACAACATTTTATTTAGCGATTCAAGATATTCAAGAGGGAGCAACCATCATTGTTGGTGGGTTTGGTCTGTCGGGAATTCCCGAGAATCTAATTCTAGCATTGCGTGAAAAGGGAACAAAAGATCTAACGATTGTCAGTAACAATTGTGGGGTGGATGATTGGGAATGGGTTTACTGCTTACCAATAAACAGATTAAGAAAATGGTGGCAAACTATGTAGGTAAGAACAAGATCTTTGACAAGCAATTTTTAAGTGGAGAATTGGAAGTAGAGCTTGTTCCCCAAGGTACACTGGCGGAAAGAATTCGGGCAGGAGGAGCTGGCATTCCTGGTTTCTATACCCCGACTGGCGTGGGTACACCGATTATTTAATGGCAGAACGCATATTCTTGAAGCAGGAATTGTTGGGAATTTTGCCTTCGTCAAGGCATGGAAAGGTGAACCGTTAGGAAATCTTATTTACCGGAAGACAGCGCGGAATTTTAATCCACTCGCAGCAACGGCAGGCAGGATTATGATTGCCGAAGTGGAGCAAATGGTTGAAGTGGTTGCTCTTGATCCGGATGAGATTTATACACCTTGGATCTATGTCCAAAGGATATTGGAAGGAAAAAATTATGTGAAAAAAATTGAACGCCGTACCGTCATACCTACTTAACTTACCTTTAAAGGGTAACTTACCGCAAAAAATTACAATGCAATTTTTTAGGAGGATTAACAGAATGGATACCAGGAAAAAATCATTAAGCGTGCGGTTCAAGAGATTCAAAATGGGATGATCGTGAATCTAGGAATTGGAATGCCTACTTTACTTGCGAACGAAATACCGAAAGAATTACATGAATTATCGCAATCCGAAAATGGGTTGCTTGGCATCGGACCTTATCCAGGTGAAGGGATGGAAGATCCTGATCTTATTAACGCAGGGAAAGAAACGGTTACAGCGGTAATCGGTGGATCTTTCTATGACAGTGCTGAGTCCTTTGCTATGACTATTTGTGGGGGACACATTGATCTGGCTGTATTGGGTGGGATGGAGGTTTCCGAACAAGGTGACTCGGCAAATTGGATGATCCCGGATAAGGGATGGGGGTGTGATGGATCTTGTCCATGGTGCCAAAAGAATTGTGGTCATAATGGAGCACACCAATTAGTACAATGAATTCAAGTTCAAAAAAAACTGATCCCTTCCATTGACAGGTCAAAAGGTTGTAAATCGACTGATTACGGACTTGGCTGTATTTGATTTTACTCCCGAGGGAATGATTCTTGTGGAAACTCAAGAAGGTGTTTCACTTGATGTAGTGATGGAAAAAACGGAGGCTTCCTTTACGATCAGCGCCAATTTGACATGTGGTAAAGGGGATCGCCAAAAGGCTTCTATTACAAGGTAAAGAGATAACACTGCTAATTCCTGTTAGGGTAAAGATAGATTTGTAATAAGAGAAGCTTTTTCGCCCACCTTGAGACGAAGAACCTTCTCTTTTTTTCTTTTTTAATTCTTAATAATTTCTGATTTTAAATAATGAATATATTTGTTGGCAAAAGTGGACAAATGTTTATTCTCTGATCGAACTAATCCTAAAGAAATATTTACAGTCGGATGATACACCAAATCAATTGGAACGATATCGCCATTAATGATAAGGGGATAGTTTTTCATTACGAAATCAGGAGCAAATGTAATTGCCAAATTTTCATTGATGGCTTGGAGAACTCCATCCATATTATTTGAAGTGAATAAGATTTTCAATGGCTTATATTTATGAAAGAAATCTTGTACAAAATACTGCATAAATTCACCCTTATATGTCACGAGAGTTTGATCAAGTATATCATGCGGAGTTATAGTACCAATGATGGCTAAGGGAGAATGCTTAGAAACATATACTTTCTGCTTCCCTTCGATTAATGCTTCATAAGCTATTCCCTCCATGTTTATGTTCAAATCACTTGAATACGTAATCAGTCCAATGTCAGTCTTATGCTGTCGAACATCTTCAATTACAGCAGATCCACTTTTATCGGCAACCTCCAAATTTACGTGCGGATAATCATGTCTAAACGATGCTATCGCTTTTACCAGGAACGTCATCAATCCGGGTAATGACGATATTTTTAGTTCCCCCACATCCGTGGAATTCAATAAGTTAGCAGTCACTTTTATTTCCTCAAGTTTTTTTTGTACTTCATAGGCGAGTTTCAGAATGATTCTTCCTTCATCGGTTGGGACAGCGCCGTGTCCCCGTGACCGCTTAAGAACTTTAATCCCCAACTCCTTTTCCAAGTTGGTTATGGACTGGCTGATGTTGGATTGAGTCACATGTAAATTCTGTGCTGCGATAGACAGAGAACTGTATTTTGCGACTTCTACGATATATAGTAATTGTTCAATATTCATGACTGTTCTCCTTTTTTTAAATATTAGTAATACTTACTTACCACATTAAAATCTTTAATTTTATTTAATTATAATTTATTAGTATAATCAATATCAACAATATTTAAAAATCTTTGAATATTCTAAAAACGGGAGGAGAACTAAAATGTCATTGAACCAAATGTTTGATTTAAATGGTAAGACAGCAATCGTTACCGGAGGAGGCAGCGGGTTAGGGCGTGTAATGGCACTGGCGTTGGCAGAAGCCGGAGCAAACGTTGTAGTATGTTCACGGCGTTTAGAGGTTTGCGAAGCAGTTGTAAAAGAAATCGAGGCGTTAGGAAGACAGGCACTTGTTCTATCATTGGATGTCACAGATCGGGAATCTGTCGTTCAAGGTGTGGAGAAAGCGGTTTCTCATTTTGGGGAAATCGATATTTTAGTCAACAGCAGCGGAACAGTTTTTGAGTCTCCTGCTACGGATATGCCTTTAGAACAATGGCAAGCTATGCTGGATACAAATGTGACAGGAACATTCTTGATGTGTCAGGCAGTTGGAAAACATATGATTAATAATGAATACGGTAAAATCATTAATATTTCTTCTAGTATCGGCTTTAAAGGTGTTGACCCGGAAGCTGTTGATTCTGTCGGATATACAACTAGTAAGGGTGCAGTGATGACTTTAACGAAGGATCTAGCAGTTAAGTGGGGCCGACATGGAGTGTATGTAAATTCTATTGCTCCTGGAGTTTTCACTACAGGAATGAATAACCCAGAAATACCGGGAACGCTTGTACACAAAGCAGGCCCTTTCATTGCCTCACAAGTTCCAGTTAGAAGATTAGGCAGTGACAATGATTTGGTAGGTGCACTCCTTTACTTTGCTTCAGCAGCATCTGATTATTGTACTGGACATATTTTGACTCTTGATGGTGGACTTGGGGCTAAGTAAATTTCATCCAAATAACGTGGTTGCGTAAATTAATCATTCTTAATTGCAATTAAAAAATATCGATTTTACTTAATTTATAATTAAGAATATACTGAAATTAATAAATTTGAACTATTTAATTTGCTTGTTGATGAAAGCGAAAACAATAAGCGAATTTAATAAATATTTATTGGAAGAGGGGATTTTAAGTGAGTAATTTAAAAGATGTAAAAGAAGTAGAAGTATTTCATGCAGGTAATGTTAGTGTAGATGAATTGCCTTGGATTCCATATTTTGGAGATTCGAAATTTAAATTGCTTAAAGCCAACCCTGTGACAGGACAGACGGTTACGTTATTATGTGTTCCTGCGAAAATGCAGCTTCCGGCCCATTTCCATCCTGGAACAGTCATTGTATATACCGTCCAAGGGACTTGGAGATATCTCGAGGAGCCTTGGATTTCCAAACCTGGTGACATGGTTTATGAGCCTGCAGGCTCCAAACATACGCCGATAGCTGTAGGGGATGAAGATGTTATAACTTTCAATATTGTAGAAGGAACATTAGACTATTTGGGTGAAGAAGGAGAAATTGTTGCCAGAGACAATTGGGAAACATTCCTGAAAAGATACTATGAACATTGCGCGGCTGAAGGAATTGAACCTATTGATGTGACTAAATTTTAGTTAGATTTATAAAAAAGGAGAAGCCCGGCGTCCAAATGACGAAGAGGCTTTTCTCTTTTTTTGGGGCCTTTTCTTTTAATATTAGTAATAATAATTTATATATTAATATTTTTAATTTTATTTAATTAAAACTTATAAGTATAATCATTAACATGATAATATTTTTAAAATTTCCAATATTCTAATTTAACAGATAATAACGTTAGGAGGAATAATGATAAATGACAGCAGAGACGGTTTTGATTACTGGTGCTACAAAAGGGATCGGATATGAATTCACAAAAGTTTTTGCAGAGCATTGTTATAACTTGGTATTAGTTGCCAGAGATTCGGCGTTGTTGGAACAACAAGCCGAGAGTTTAAAAAAGGAATATGGCGTGCAAGTGAATATTTTTGCCGGCGATTTGAGCAGTCATACAACCGTAGAGAGCTTGCATCGATACTTGAAAAGCGAAGGAATCGACATCGATATTTTGATTAATAATGCTGGAGCTGGCGGATTAGGGTTGATGACGGAATTGGATATTCAAAAAGAAATGGAATACCTGCAGCTCAACATGATCTCGCTCACGTATTTAACTAGACTTATTGCGGATGACATGGTGAAACGAAAGCAAGGTAAAATTTTAAACGTGGCTTCAACAGCAGCCTTTCAGCCAACTCCACGAATGTCGATGTATGGTGCCAGCAAATCTTACGTCTTATTCTTTACGGAAGCAATTGCGGAAGAACTTAAAGGAACCGGAGTTCAAGCTTCTGTATTATGTCCCCCTTCTACCAAAACGCCGCTCACGCAAGGGTTGGCTTCAACAAGAACAAAAATTTTCATTAAGAACTTAATAGAACCGCAAGCTGTTGCCAAGTGCGGATTTGAAGGTTTAATGAAGAATAAAACTGTGATCATTCCAGGCTTTAAAAATAAACTCATGGCTAAATCTGTGGGATTGCTGCCAAGGAAATGGGTAACCATCTATACCCGAAAGCTTATCGAACAAAAAGTGTAAATAGAATTAAAGTCCCATCCTTGAAAGGGTTGGAGTTTTTAAAAGTATTATCTTTATAGATTTACTATGGCAAATAGCTTACATAGTTTTTCAGAAGATATCATGTTTGGAATAACAAAATCAAAAAAGGGGACTAATGATGAATTTTTTATTATCTAAGGAACATCAAATGATGCAAAAAATGGTGCGAGAGTTTGCTCTAAACGAATGTGAACCTACTGCTGCTCAACGTGATGAAGAGGAATACTTTGATATCAAGATTTGGCACAAGATGGCGGAACTTGGTTTATGCGGCATTCCTTGGCCAGAAGAGTACGGAGGTGCAGGTGCCGATTACTTGAGTTATGTGATCGCGGTGGAGGAATTGTCTCGGGTGGACGCTTCAATTGGGACCGCACTTTCCGCACATACATCGTTAGCCGGATGGCCGGTTTACAAGTTTGGAACGGAACATCAAAAGCAAAAATATTTGCGGGCCATGGCGGAAGGAAAAAACATGGGTGCGTATTGTTTGACGGAATCTGGATCCGGATCTGATGCCAGTGGAATGAGAACAACAGCCGTTCTAGACGGAGATGAATGGGTCTTGAACGGATCGAAGATTTTTATCACCAACGGAGGCTATGCCGACACTTATATCGTTTTCGCACAGACAAACTCGGCACTAAAGCATAAAGGCATTTCTGCGTTTATTGTGGAAAAGGGCTTCCCAGGTTTCTCGGTAGGAAAGAAGGAAAAAAAGCTAGGCATTCGCTCTTCCGCCACGACAGAGGTCATTTTTGAGGACTGCCGCGTTCCAAAGGACAATCTTTTGGGCCAAGTGGGTGAAGGGTTCCAGATTGCCATGATGACTCTCGACGGCGGTCGGAACGGAATCGCTGCCCAAGCTGTTGGAATCGCTCAAGGAGCATTTGATAATGCTGTCGCATTTGCAAAGGATCGCGTCCAATTTGGAAAACCGATTAGCTCACTTCAAGCTATTCAATTCAAATTAGCCGATATGGCCACAAAAATCGAAGCTGCCCGTTTATTGACGTATCAGGCAGCATGGCGTGAGGATCAAGGAATTCCTTACGGCCTTCAATCTGCAATGTCCAAACTATTTGCTGGAGACACCGCCATGGAAGTAGCGGTGGAGGCTGTTC
The DNA here is from genome assembly GCF_030348405.1 of Peribacillus sp. NJ11. Classification (NCBI taxonomy): domain Bacteria; kingdom Bacillati; phylum Bacillota; class Bacilli; order Caryophanales; family Bacillaceae; genus Peribacillus; species Peribacillus sp. NJ11. Next base: position 4,468,839 of record NZ_JAUCFO010000001.1, on the reverse strand, counting down.
AAGTATTCGGCGGATATGGATACACAAGGGAATACCCGGTAGAACGATATATGAGAGATGCTAAAATCACCCAAATCTATGAAGGGACGCAAGAGATTCAGCGTCTTGTTATTGCCGGAAAGCTACTTAAAGCATAGAAAAAACTCAAAATTAACGAAAACAGGAATGGTAATCAATTAAAAAGAGGCGAATGGGCTAGTCAAAGGTGAAAGATTTACTTGGGCACGAGTTAGAGCCTTACAGCATGGCATTGGAAAAAGGAAAAATAAAAGAATTGGCGATTGCAATAGGGGATGATAACCCAATTTTCTACAGCTTGGAGTCAGCTAAGGATGCTGGTTATGATGGTATTCCTGTTCCGCTCACTTTCTTGCAAATCATTGATTACCATGGCGGTTATGGCTTTCAAGAGAAAATGGAGGTTTGTTGGCAAAGTGGTAGAGAAAAAGGCTGACAACGTAGTTGTGGGTGAAGTACAGGCGAAAAACAGTGAAGGTGACATAAAAGTCTCTGGGATTTTTGAAGCGGTTTTGCCATCAAGCGATTTGTAAATCCAATCTTATAGCTCGTTGCTGACCGAATGGATGGAACATAACCGCTTCAGGAATTGGCGGATGTGCTAGGTGCTGAATACTGAGATTACTCACTTCCAATCGAACAGACGGGAAAAGTCGTAAACCCTGATTTGTACATTGCCTGCGGAATTTCAGGTGCCATTCAGCATTTAGCCGGGGTGTCTAACTCTAAAGTTGTCGTTACGATTAACAAAGATCCCGAAGCCCCTATCTTTCAAGTAGCGGACTACGGTATTGTGGGGGATTTGTTTGAGGTGATCCCGCTTCTAACGAAAGAAATTACAAAAGTACTAGTAAATTCTTAAAGAAATCCAGGATAGAACATGCATTACTTCTGATTAATAAGTGCATCTCTTCTCAATAAAAAACTGCTATCAATGGAGTGATTGATAGACAATAATAAACTTTTGGAAAGGAAATTGTATATGTTTAAAAAGGTTCTTATTGCTAATCGAGGGGAAATTGCTGTCCGAGTCATTAGGGCGTGTAAGGAAATGGGGATATCTACGGTCGCTGTATATTCTGAAGCAGACCGTGAAGCTCTGCATGTACGTCTAGCAGATGAAGCCTATTGCATTGGACCACACCTATCATCTAAGAGCTACTTGAATATGAAAAATTTGTTAATTGTTGCTCAAGTATCAAATGCAGATGCTATCCATCCTGGCTATGGATTTTTAGCTGAAAGTGCAGAATTTGCTAATATATGTATTGAAAACGATATCATTTTTATTGGACCATCACCTGAGGCAATCAGTAAGATGGGGGCGAAAGCGGTAGCGAGAGAAACGATGGAAGCCGCTGGCGTACCAATTGTTCCAGGTACTGATGGGATTATTGAAGATATTGAGGAAGCTGAGTTTACAGCAAGAAGTATCGGGTATCCCGTTATTGTTAAAGCCACTGCTGGTGGTGGTGGAAAAGGGATGCGGGTTGCTGAATGCGAGGAAGAGTTAAAAAAAGCGATTTCAATGGCGCAGCAAGAAGCATCTACAGCTTTTGGTAATGCAGGTGTTTATTTAGAAAAGTACATTGAAGAGCCTCGACACATTGAAATCCAAATTATGGGTGATTCCTTTGGCAATGTCGTGCACTTAGGGGAACGTGATTGCTCAATCCAGAGACGCCATCAAAAGCTAATTGAAGAAGCGCCATCCCCTGCACTTGATGAAGAACTAAGAACGAAAATGGGAGAGGCGGCATTAAAAGCCGCGAAGGCCGTACAATATTCAGGTGCAGGTACGATTGAATTTTTACTAGATAAACATAAAAATTTTTACTTTATGGAAATGAATACCCGTATTCAAGTTGAACACCCTGTAACAGAACTTATAACAGGAGTAGACTTAATCAAAGAACAATTACTAGTTGCCTCAGGTCATAGGCTATCTGTCAAACAAGAAGATATTCATATCAATGGTTGGGCGATCGAATGCCGGATTAATGCAGAAAATCCTGATAAAAACTTTATGCCATCCCCTGGGAAAATTGGATTATACCTACCTCCAGGTGGATTTGGAATCCGAGTCGATAGCGCAGTTTATCCAGAATATACGATCTCACCATTTTATGATTCGATGATTGCCAAATTAATCGTACATGGAAAAAATCGGGAAGAAGCAATTGCAAGGATGAAGCGAGCCTTAAGCGAGTTCGTCATTGAAGGAATTGATACAACAATCGCTTTCCACCTTCGCTTATTAGAGCATCCGGATTTTAAAGCTGGTAATTTTAACACGAAATTTTTAGAGATGAATGATTTAACGGTTTCCACTAAGTAACTAGTGGTGCTTTGAAGTATTCAGTAGCACTAGATTATTTAGTAAAGAGAAGAGGTAATGGTGGAAAAACAATTTTTTGCAATTGTTGATGAGAATGACCGGAAAATCGGGACTGAACCTATGGGGTTGAGATTTCATAGATTCTAAGAAATATGAAATGAGTAAAGAAAAAATAACAGAAAATAAATTGTAGAAGGAGTGTTTCCTCATGTTTAAAATGAATGACATTAAAGAATTAATTCGGGCAGTGGACCGTTCTTCAATTGGAGAATTAACGATTAAAGGTGAAAATGATCAGCAAATAACGATTAGCAAACAAATGAATGTCGAACCAGTAGCGCTTATAGAAGAAACACAAGTCCCAGCGACTATTGCTGTCGCACCTGTGAAAGTGGAAGCCGCCCCCGTTCAAAAGCAGGAAGGAATACAAACACCATCGACAATTACTGAGGACACATCGGTTCATAAAATTACTTCGCCAATGGTGGGAACATTTTTTGCGGCTCCATCACCTGATTCTGATGCCTATGTAAGAGTGGGAGATCAAATAAAAGAAGACACAGTGCTATGTATTGTGGAAGCCATGAAGCTTATGAATGAGCTGGAAGCGGAAGTTAGTGGTGAAATTGTTGAAATCTTTGTGGAAAATGGCCAGGTTGTTGAATATGGTCAGCCCTTGTTCCTCGTAAAAACAGCATAAGCAATAAAATTTAAACACTGATAGGAGAGGACTCACAGCATGGATATGTTCGATAAAATCGAGATCATGGAAGAACGACGGGAAAAAGTGAAGCTGGGGGGCGGTTATACACGGATTGATGCCCAGCATGAACGCGGGAAGCTTACTGCTAGAGAGCGTATCGAAATATTAGTGGATGAAGGGACATTCGTTGAAATAAACCCATTCATAGAAAATCGCGGCCTTGAATATGGATCCAGTGAGGCTCCTGGAGAAGGGGTTGTTACAGGATACGGTAAGGTTGGTGGGCGCCTTATTTTCCTTTTTGCTCAAGATTTTACTGTTTTCGGCGGAGCCCTTGGCGAAATGCATGCGACGAAGATTACCAATATCATGGATTTAGCAGCAGAAAATGGAGCACCTATAATCGGGTTAAATGACTCAGGTGGAGCACGAATTCAAGAAGGTGTTTTATCACTAGACGGATATGGACACATTTTCTATCGAAACTCCATTTATTCAGGCGTAATTCCACAAATTTCCGTGATTATGGGACCCTGTGCCGGGGGGGCTGTTTATTCTCCTGCGATTACAGATTTCGTTTTCATGGTAGAAAAAACAAGTCAAATGTTTATTACAGGTCCAAAGGTAATTGAGTCGGTAACGGGAGCAAAAATTAATAGTGAGGATTTAGGTGGCGCGTCCGTTCATTCCACAATAAGTGGAAATGCCCATTTTACTGGACCAACAGAAGAAGACGTATTAAACCAAGTCAGGAGATTAATTGGCTACTTGCCATCAAACTATGAAGAAAAGCCACCTTACAAAGAGCCAGTAAATAAAATTCCTTTGGATGAAAGAATTGATGAACTTCTTGATGTTGTCCCGATTGACGGAACGAAGGTTTATGACGTGCGTAAGGTGATTTATTTAATTGTCGATGATCAAAATTTCATGGAAGTTCAGCCGAAATTCGCTAAAAACATTGTCATTGGCTTTGGCCGTATAAACGGCGATACAGTCGGTATTATCGCAAATAATCCGAAGATGATGGCTGGTGGTCTTGATATTGATTCATCTGACAAATGTGCTCGCTTTATCCGATTCTGTGATTGCTTTAAGATTCCATTAATTACGTTTGAAGACGTGAGTGGATTTATCCCAGGAATTCAACAAGAGCATGGCGGGATTATCCGGCATGGAGCGAAAATTTTATATGCCTATTCGGAAGCTTTGGTTCCCAAAATTACCGTGATTCTTCGAAAAGCATATGGTGGGGCTTACGTTGCCTTAAACAGTAAAGCAATCGGGGCAGATTTAGTATTTGCTTGGCCTAATGCAGAAATTGCGGTTATGGGACCAGCTGGAGCGGCCAATATCATTTTTGCAAAAGAGATTAGTGAAAGTACAGATCCGGAGGCCTTCAGGCAAGAAAAAATCAATGAATATCGCGAACGGTTTGCCAATCCTTACGTCGCATCAGCTAATGGCATTGTTGATGATGTAATTGACCCAAGGGATACGAGAAAAAGTATCGCTAGTGCATTGGAAATGCTAAAAAACAAGAAGAAAGCATTACCTAAGAAAAGGCATGGAAATATCCCTTTATAAACCTTTTCTTTAATAGTTTATGAACTACCTATATTAATAGAAGAAAAACGTGTAAAGATGAAAAAACGCCTATCGTAAAATGGTATAGAAGGGAGAGAGCGATAGCATGGTGATTTATGCTTACCGCAACTTAAAATGGATAAAAAAATAGTGGACCGATTTTCAGAATTTGAGATCCCAAGTTATGAACAGTGGCGTGACCTAACAGAAAAATCTTTAAAAGGAGCTTCTTTTGAAAAAAGACTTATTACAGAAACATATGAAGGAATTTTACTTCAGCCGATGTATCGAAAGGAGGATGCCGCCAATCTTCCTTTTCTGCAGTCTTTGCCAGGTATGGCTCCTTTTACTCGCGGCACTAAAACGCTTATAAATGGATGGGAAATCAATCAGGAAATCAATGTTGGAATACCCACTTCTTTTAATAAAGTAGCACGGCATGACCTTAGCGAGGGGCAAACTTCATTAAATATTGTCCTTGATACACCAACGAAACGTGGAATAAATGCGAGTGAAGCTACTTCAGAAGTAGGGAAAGCAGGACTATCGATTTCAGGGGTAACCGATATAGCCGATGCACTAAAAGGTATTGACTTTGAAAATGTTCCTATTCACGTAGGAGCTGGTGCAAATTCATTGCCAATCCTCGCTTTGATTATTGCTCATCTAGAACAGTCCGGACGACAAGTGGAGGAATTACATGGGTGTATAGGAATGGATCCAGTCGCGGAACTGGTAGCAAATGGAACATTGGCTTATGAGTTGGAAGATTGTTATACATTGATGGCCGACATAACAAAATGGGCAAATGAGAATACCCCCCATTTACAAACAGTTCTAATCCATGGAAATATCTATCATGACGGTGGAAGTAGTGCGGTTGAAGAATTAGCTTTTTCCTTATCAACAGGTGTCGAATATTTACAAGCACTAACTTCCCAAGGAATTGATATAAATAAAGCCGCCAGCAGTATCCGTTTTTCGTTCTCAATCGGTTCCGGTTATTTTATGGAAATTGCCAAACTTCGGGCCGCAAGAACTCTTTGGGCCAGAATTGTAGAAACGTTTGGTGGGAATGAAGAAGCCCAGAAGATGACGATGCACGCACGAACATCTGCATGGACAAAAACTGTTTTTGATCCCTATGTGAATATGCTGCGTGCTACAACAGAAGCATTTTCTGCAGCAGTCGGAGGAGCTGACAGCATTCATGTTAGTTGCTTTGATGAAGCGATTCAAAAGTCCACCGCTTTTTCACGAAGAATTGCACGGAATGCCTCCATTATATTAAAAGAAGAAGCTCATATTGCGAGGACAATCGATCCAGCCGGTGGCTCTTGGTACGTAGAAGTACTGACAAATGAGGTTGCCCAAAAGGCATGGGGACTTTTCCAGGAAACAGAGCGAAAAGGTGGGATTTTCCAGTCATTAATAAAAGAATTCCCACAAAATGTTGTTCAACAAACAGCTTCAAAGCGAGTGAGGAACATCGCTCACCGAAAAGATATATTCGTTGGTACCAATATGTATGTGAATTTGGCAGAAAAAGAGGTAGATTGGATAGCGTTAAATGAAACGCTCCAAATTAATGATCATATTAATCAAGTAGTAGGCCGAGCACATATATCGGTAGGAAGTTTAGCCGTAAGCTCAAATAAAACAGAGACCGCGATCCAAGCAGCAAAACAAGGTGCATCATTAGGTGAAATAGCCAAAGCAACAGGTAGGAAGTCAGAAGCTGCGGTTTGTGTTAAAGCAATCAAGCCAACCAGAGGTGCACTTCAGTTTGAAGAACTTCGTCAATCCATTGATAAAATGGCAGAGAAAACTGGAAATCGACCGATTGTATATCTAGCAAACTTAGGACCTATTTCAGATCATAAAGTGCGAGCAGATTTTGCTACAGGATTTTTTGAAGTAGGAGGTTTCGATGTTATTCAAAACAATGGATTTGGTTCTATAAAAGAAGCAGCCGAGGCAATCGTTGCGTCCATGGCAGATTTTGTAATCATTTGTGGAAAAGATGAAGACTATCAACAAGCTGCCATTCCACTTGCAATGTCTATTAAAAAAACGGATGCACAAATAACCGTATTATTAGCAGGAAAGCCTAGCGAAGTAGATGAAGTCAGATTTAAAGAGGCTGGAATAGCTGAATTTGTTCATGTTGGCTCAAATTGCTATGACATATTAAGTCAACTTCTACAGGAGAAAGGAGTGGCTGTTTCATGACAAAACCAGATTTTACCCAAGTAGCATATACAGATGAAATAGAAGGAGAATTTAGCGAGTGGAGTAAACATGCCGAGAAACTTTCTGGAATGTATTTTGATAATTTAGCTTTTCCGACTTATGAAAAAATTGATGTAAAGTCACTTTATACAAATATGGACACAATAGGAATGAATCATTTAGATTATGTGGCGGGAATTGCACCATTCTTTCGAGGTCCCTACCTAGCTATGTATAAATCACAACCTTGGACGGTTCGTCAATATGCTGGCTTTTCTACGGCGGAAGAAAGTAATGCGTTTTACCGCAGAAACTTAGCTGCAGGACAAAAAGGGCTTTCGATCGCCTTTGATTTAGCTACACATCGTGGGTATGATTCGGATCATCCTAGAGTCGTAGGCGATGTGGGAAAAGCCGGCGTTGCCGTTGATTCCATTCTAGACATGAAGATTTTATTTGATGGAATCCCATTAGACCAAATGTCTGTTTCGATGACGATGAACGGAGCTGTCCTGCCCATCATGGCTTTTTACATCGTGGCAGCTGAAGAACAAGGAGTTCCCCAAGAGGAGCTTTCTGGAACAATTCAAAATGATATTTTAAAAGAATATATGGTTCGTAATACGTACATTTATCCTCCAGAACCGTCAATGAAAATTATAGCAGATATCTTTGAATACACGTCCCAGCATATGCCGAAATTTAATTCCATTAGCATCTCCGGTTATCATATGCAAGAAGCGGGGGCTACGGCCGATATAGAGTTGGGCTATACCCTTGCAGATGGATTAGAGTATGTCAAAACGGGTTTAAAAGCAGGGATTGATATTGATCGATTTGCTCCACGTCTTTCCTTCTTCTGGGCAATCGGAATGAATTACTATATGGAAGTGGCTAAAATGCGCGCAGCTCGTTTAATTTGGGCGAAGCTAATGAAAAGGTTTTACCCGAAAAATGAAAAGTCGTTAGCACTTCGAACCCATTCGCAAACATCTGGATGGAGCTTAACAAAGCAAGACCCATTCAATAATGTTTCACGTACCTGTATTGAAGCGATGGCTGCAGCTCTTGGTCATACACAATCCCTACATACGAACGCACTGGATGAGGCGATTGCCTTACCGACCGATTTTTCTGCCCGAATAGCTCGAAATACCCAATTATACCTTCAGGATGAAACGGGGATAACCAACGTATTAGACCCATGGGGCGGCTCCTATTACGTGGAGTCACTTACGGCTGAATTACTTGAAAAAGCCTGGGAACATATTGAAGAAATCGAAGCACTTGGCGGAATGGCAAAAGCCATTGAAACAGGCCTGCCAAAGATGAGAATTGAAGAAGCGGCTGCTAGAAGACAAGCGCATATTGATTCTGGTAAAGAATCGATCATTGGAGTGAATAAATGCCGTTTAGAAAAAGAGGACCCTCTTGAGATATTAGATATTGATAATACTGCTGTCCGTGAAGCGCAAATTCGCCGCTTAGAGCAGCTCCGGGCAGAAAGAGATAAAGCAAAGGTAGAAGCAGCACTTCAAGCGATTACAAAAGCGGCTGAAACTGGAGAAGGAAACCTCTTAGAGCTAGCGGTAAATGCAGCTCGCGCTAGAGCAAGCCTAGGAGAAATTTCGATTGCATATGAACAAGTAGTAGGGAGACATAAAGCAGTTATTCGTTCGATTAGCGGAGTGTACAGTGCAGAGTTTGGGGAAGAGGAACAAGTGAAAATTGTCCGTGAAATGTCCAATCAATTTGAAGAGAATGAAGGCCGACGCCCTCGAATTATGATTGCAAAGATGGGACAGGACGGACATGACCGTGGAGCTAAAGTGATTTCGACTGCTTTTGCAGACCTTGGTTTTGATGTTGATATTGGTCCCTTATTCCAAACCCCAGAGGAAGCAGCCTTACAGGCCGTGGAAAATGATGTACATGTTCTAGGGATGAGCTCTCTTGCGGCTGGTCATAAAACATTACTTCCTCAAGTCGTGGAAGAGCTGAAGCATTTAGGCCGTGAAGATATTGCCGTCGTGATTGGCGGTGTTATTCCTGCTCAAGATTACAGTTACTTAATAGAAAAAGGAGCAGCTGCCATATTTGGACCAGGAACGGTTATCCCGATTGCCGCACAACAGGTTATAGAAGAATTAAATCGTCGTCTCGGATTGGTTACTTAAATGACAGAAAAAGAAAGCATTCAATCCAAGCAACTCTTATCGACAAGACGAAGACACCTTACGGTTGATGATTATGTGCAGGGTGTGATGAATGGAAATCGTGCAATTATTGCTCAAGCGATCACCTTAGTTGAAAGCAATTTACCCAAACACATGGAAATGGCACAAAAAGTGCTGAAAGAACTGATTCCATATACAGGAAAATCAATTCGGGTCGGCTTTACAGGCGTTCCTGGGGCTGGTAAGAGCACGTTAATTGAATCCTTTGGTATGATGCTCTGTGAGCAAAATCACCGTGTAGCGGTATTAGCCATTGACCCAACTAGCAGTGTATCTAGAGGAAGTATTCTAGGTGACAAAACACGAATGGAGCATCTTTCACGCCACCCACATGCATATGTTCGACAGTCACCGTCGAGTGGGACGTTAGGAGGGGTCACTAGAAAAAGCCGTGAAACCCTTCTTATTTGTGAGGCAGCAGGGTATGACGTAATAATCGTGGAAACCGTCGGAGTTGGCCAAAGTGAAATAACCGTCCGGTCCATGGTGGATTTTTTCCTAGTTATTATGCTGACTGGTGCAGGGGATGAGCTACAAGGAATGAAAAAAGGGGTGATGGAATTAGCTGATGCTATTTTCATTAATAAAGCGGATGGCGAAAACAAACAAGCTGCCATGAATGCAAAGGTGGAATACAATCGCCTCCTTCATTTCTTACAGCCAATCACCGAGGGTTGGGAAACAAAAGCATTTACTGTGTCTGCCTTAACGGGTGAAGGCGTATCTCACATTTGGAAGGTCATTCAGAAATATAAACAAGTTACCAGTAGGAATGGATTCATTGGAAAAAGAAGAAAAGAACAAATGATTGACTGGGTTCATTCTATGATAGAGGACCAATTAAAGGCGAGATTTTATGGTAATCCATCGATGAAAAAAAACATTACTAAAATGGAAGGATTGCTTCTTAACGGCCATACTTCTCCCACACTCGCAGTCCAACAATTATTCAACATTTATGATGAAAATGGATAGGAAAAAGAAGGAATGGGTTCGCAATCAATTGTACTCATGCATCTTTTATTTTGACGTTTATTTACAAAAGTTAATTAACGGAACCTTTAAAATATACAATATACCGTTAATTAATATCATGTCCCTAATAACAGTATAAAATCAGAAGTAAAAATAAAGAAATGGAAAAGATGTTTTCCATCCCTCAAATCGAATCAAACAACCTTCAATAAAGGAGAATGAATTATGAGTCATGTTTATATTTTAGGTGGAGCTAGGACGCCATTCGGGAGTTTTGGAGGGGTATTAAAGGATGTTTCTGCCATCGATCTTGGAGTCATCGCAAGTAAAGGAGCCATTGAAAAAAGTAATATTTCAGTTGAAGAGGTTGAGCATGTTTTTGCAGGGAATGTGATACATACTTCGAAAAATGCCTCCTACCTATCCAGGCATATTGCTTTGAAAGCTGGTATTCCTATCGAGAGCCCCGCTTTAACTCTCAATCGTTTATGCGGTTCTGGATTGCAAGCGGTCGTATCGGCAGCTCAGTCGATTATTTTAAAGGATGCTGAAGTCGCCCTAGCCCTGGGAACCGAAAATATGAGTCAATCTCCTCACGTATTACGAGATGTCCGCTTTGGTACGGGTTTACAGTCTCCACAAATGGACGACATGCTTTGGGCGACTTTGAGCGATGAATATATAGGGTGTGGGATGGGAGTAACAGCGGAAACTCTTGCAGAAAAATATGAACTAACCCGAGACGATCAAGATAGTTTGGCTGTCCAATCACACCAAAAATCAGCAAAGGCCCAACTGACAGGGCGATTTCAACAAGAGATTTCCCCTGTCACGATATTCACCAAAAAAGGCAAGGAAATAACCATTTTAGAAGATGAACATATTCGCCAAAATGCTTCAATTGAAGGATTAGCGAAACTGAAACCAGCCTTTAAAAAGGATGGGACCGTAACGGCAGGTAATGCCAGTGGTATTAATGATGGGGCAGCTGCCTTAATACTTGGAAGTGAATCCTTCCTTCAAAACAATCACAATGTGAAGCCATTGGCAAGAATCATATCCTGGGGGATTGCGGGGGTAGACCCAAATATTATGGGCATCGGACCAGTTCCTGCTAGTCAATTAGCTTTACGGAAAGTAGGACTCAATATTGAAAATATCGATTTGTTCGAAATCAATGAAGCATTCTCTGCCCAGTATCTTGCAGTAGAGAGAGAGCTTGGATTGAAACGGGAAAAAGTTAACGTCAATGGTGGAGCAATCGCATTAGGTCATCCAGTTGGGGCTAGTGGAGCTAGAATTATATATTCATTGGCCCTAGAGTTAAGGAATCGAGGAAAGAAGTTTGGACTAGCCTCCCTCTGTATTGGAGGAGGACAAGGAATCTCAGTAATCATTGAGGCTCTATGAACATGTGAATAAAATAAAACGAGGTGATGGTTATGAATAGTTTACAGCTACAATTCATACATGAATTATTTGGATTAGCCTCATAATTCATAGATGAAAGGATATGGAGATTCTATGTTTCTAACATGACATATTTGCACCAGGATCCTTTGGATAATGGTAGGCCTACATGCTTAAAGGACCATCTCAGATGGTCCTTTAAACTTTTATAATCAAAGTTCATGATTTAGACTCACATTATTTTTACAAAATTCAGGCTATTAGTTTCATTCCGCATTTATTACTTTTGATTGAACTTCAAAGAGGTTAAACAATAATAAAAAATGTACCGCCAGCAAGTTTGTAAGTTATTCTAGCGTTTTTGTCGTGCAACTGAAAGGGTGTCATACAAAATGGATAAGATTCTTTAAGAGCATATAAAAACACATCAGATTTATGAATTACACATTTAACTGACTATTCATAGATTTTTTGGAAACGTTCGACATAAGATAACGACTCGTCCTGAATAGCCTTACTTATATCTATATACTTAGATATTTCATCTATTAGTAAGTTGACTGAATCTTGTCTTACTAATAATGGGTTTTAATTTAGTAATGTTTTTTACTGAATTAAAACGGATACCCATTTAATCCTGTGCCGAAAAGATCGAATTCAGGATCTTTTGACTGAGTCATTGGAGGGGCGTCGGATCGCCCATTAGGAGAGTTGATAGCAGCTTCACCTCCAACTGACTCTACAGAGGTTTCGTCATTCTCTTTATTCAATGGGTTATTAATCATACTCATAATCATAATCATCTCCTTTTTTATCAGATTAACGTAATTATTTATTCCCTAAATATTTTAATTTTATGCTAAAAAATATGATGACAGGAATGCGTTGAAATGACCTGTTAAGACCTTGTAAGCAATCGTGCGGTAATCCGTTCAAAACAAGGAGTTACTCCCACTTTCGAAGGTAAAATAGTTATTTCGAAAGCAATAACTTTACTAAACACCATTAAAGAACTAAACAAAGAAGTTTATGATTATAAAAATATCAATAAACTCATTTAATTACTGGGCCTACTTTTTCTTTTATACTTCAAGAAATCATGGTAAAGTTTAATTCAAAAAATAGTGAAATAACATTTGAATTTGAGTTAGTTGAGCAAAACCCTACAGATATTATTCAGAATTACAACAAGGGAAATTACGATTTTGCTATGATCCATGCATCTATAATGAGTTAAAAAAAGAAAAAAATATTCGGTTTGAACATATTCATGACGGTCATATATGTATTGCAGTGGGTAAAAATTTACCTTTTTATTCTTTGTTAAAGACTAATATACGTTAGCGATGATAAAAGAACTGATGTAATAATAATGGCAATAAGTGGACGTATTGCTTTGGTACGTAATTCTTTCAAGCTAATATTTAATCCTAATCCGGTCATTGACATTGTTAACATAAATGACGTGAAGTCTGCAATATAAGACATCACTTTTTGTGATACCAATACCTTATTACCAATGATATAGCTTCCCACAAAACTCATAACGATAAAGCCAATTAAAAACCATGGAAACTCGAATCTTGCCTCCCCTTCTATTTTTCCTTTCTTTTTCATCCAAAGCATGAGGATAATGCAAACCGGAATTAATAGGAATACTCGTGTAAGTTTGGCAAGTAATGCGTGAGCAAGAGCATCCTGGCCTGCCGGGGCAGCAGCTAATGCAACATGGCCTATCTCGTGTAGGCTGATGCCAACCCAATTTCCGTAGTTCATAGGACCAATTGATAAAAAAGGATATATTAACGTATAGATTATTGAAAACACTGTGCCGACTAATGCGATGATGCCTACTCCCATAGCCGTATCTTCATCTTTTGCTTTTATAATTGGCGATACGGCCGCGATGGCAGCCGCACCACAAATGCCTGTGCCGACACTTAATAATAAAGAAAGATTAAAATCTGCCTTCAGCCATTTTGCAATGATCATAAGAACAACAATTGAAAAAATGATCGTTATTGTCCCTCTTAGCAATAGAGGTAAACCCTGATGAAATATCACAATCATGTTAAGCTTTAATCCATAAAGTATGATGGCAAATCTTAATAGTTTTTTTGATGAAAATTGAATACCAGTACGTAATTTTATTGGATATCCAAAAACCTGTCTATAAACTACAGCTAGTAAAATGGCACACGCAAGAGGTCCAATATGATTTAGACCTGGCAACGCTGCCAAAATAAAACCTAACACGGCTATGATCAATGTAAAACCAATTCCAGAAATCAAAGAAACATTTAGCTTTTTTGCCGCTTTTTTTTGCTTATTTGGACTGGGAGTTATTAACGCTTTTTGTTCCAATATTTTTCAACCCCTTATTTGGATTATTTATAATTTATCGTAACTAATGTTTTACAATAAGGAAAATAAATGATTATTATAGTAATAATAAGTAAATACGATAGTGAGAAGGGGAACATATGGATCAACTATTATCTGTATTTATATCTGTAGCTGATAAAAGAAACTTTTCCAGAGCAGCGGAAGAGCTTCATATGACTCAGCCTGCAGTCAGCCAGCAAATTCAACAATTGGAAAAACATGTAAGTGCAAAATTACTTCTGCGAACAAACAAATCTGTCCAGCTAACTAAAGCAGGAGAAATAGTCTATTTACATGCTAAAGAAATAACAGGTTTATATAAACGAATGTCAATATTAGTGAATGAATTAAATAACGAGCCAACAGGACCATTAAAAATTGGTGCCAGCTATACCTTTGGAGAGTATGTATTACCACATATACTTGCAAGAATGAAAAAACTATTTCCTAATATCTTCCCTTCGGTACAGATTGGCAACACAAGGGATATTGCCAAAGCAATCACAAGTCATGAGATCGATGTAGGAATTGTAGAGGGGGAAATTTCTCTTCGAAATATATATATAAAATCCGTTTCCACCGACCAAATGTATATCGTGGCAGGGGGTAAATATCCAATTTATTTCAATAAGGAAGTTACACGGAGACAGGTAGAACAAGAGAATTGGATTGTCCGTGAAGAAGGTTCTGGTACAAGAGAGGCAACAGAAACATTATTTCAATCTTTACAAATACGTCCTTCCAAGTTAATGGAGTTCGGAAGCACACAACTTATAAAAGAAGCAGTTGAAGCCGGGCTTGGCATTAGTTACTTATCTGAACTTACTGTAAAAAAAGAAAGAATGCTTGGTACCATTCAAGTATTAAATGTAAAAGGGACACCGATAAAAAGAAATTTTTCAGTTATAACAGAATCTGTGGAATTGCATACGAAATCTATGAACTTGTTTATTGAGTTAATAGAAAAATATCTAAAGAACCAATTATTGCAATAGCTCTATTTTATAAATTAACAAAAATATAAAAAAAGACAAAGCTCTTTGAACTATACCCCGGATAACGGACACACATAAGAAAGTGTCCCTTATCCGGGGTTTTGTTTTAATAGGTGTAATGAGAATTGACGGGGGGTGGGGTCTATGAGTAAGAATATAGGATCAGTTGGTTGATGAAAAAACAGCGTAACATTATTCTATACATTGGTACTTCAATTGATGGCTATATTGCAAATGATGATGGTACATTGGAGTGGTTAGAATCAACAGAAGTAGAAGGAGATTCTGGCTACAATTCACTCCTGGAAAGAATTTACACTGTTGTTATGGGAAAAGGAACTTATGATGTCATTCGTGGATTTGACATGAATTATCCTTATAGTGATTATAAAAATTATGTATTTTCTAAATCTGTTAAATGTATTTTGTTTTAGTAAACTAAAATATCAAATTAGACTAAGGTTTATAGCAAAAGCTTGTCTCCATTCATAGGATAAAGAAAGGCTGTAATCAATGTTATTGGATTCAGCGTTCCTAAACGGGTTTTAAGTGTGGATTCCCCTCAATTGTTATTACAAAAGGAGGTGTTTCTGCCCGTCTTAGGGTTAATATGAAGGGAGAGGATAGAATTGCCAAATGTTCAATTAGTACCCTTCCAAGTAGAAGGAATAACAGAAAATACCTTGGAAGTTCCACGAGGTATTAGAATGATTCGTGCACGCTCTATTTGGAGAGAAGGGTTTAAGGGTGAGAACATAGTAGTAGCCGTAATCGATACAGGATGCCAGTCAGATCACCCTGATTTGATTGGTCAAATTATTGGTGGATATAATTTCACGGACGATTATTATGGTGATCCTGTCAAATTTGCCGATAATAACGGACACGGGACTCATGTTTGCGGAACCATTGCAGCAGCAGAAAATGGTTTTGGAGTTGTAGGTGCAGCACCTAAAGCGAAGTTGCTGGTACTTAAGGTTTTAAATGGATCAGGAGAAGGAACAACAGAAAACATTACGTCAGCTATTAATTACGCTGTCAATTGGACAGGTCCTAATGGCGAAAAAGTACGGGTTATCTCGATGTCATTAGGGGGGCCGGATGATGATCCGGCCTTACATTCGTCGATTATAAACGCCGTTCAATCTAATATAATGGTCGTGTGTGCCGCGGGAAATGAAGGCGATGGTAAGGCCGAAACAAACGAGTACAGTTATCCAGCTGCATATCCGGAAGTTGTGGCAGTAGGCTCAGTTAACCGGCGTGAACGCATTTCCAGATTTAGTAATTCTAATGGTGAAGTGGATTTAGTAGCCCCTGGGGAGAAAGTGATATCAACCTTTCCTGGTAACCAATTTGCCGTCTTATCAGGTACATCCATGGCTGCCCCACATGTGTCAGGGGCTGTTGCGCTTTTGATAAATAAATTTGAAACAATACTTGGGCGTAAATTAACAGAGTTAGAAGAATTTAATGAACTCTTAAATAATACAGTTTCGCTGGGCAAACCAAAGACTCAAGAAGGGCATGGAATGCTGAAACTAAATCACCAGAAATTAGAAAATATAAAAAAAGTTTTAAGGGAGTTTAGGTAAGATAGAGAACAGAAAAGTATATGATCCTAATTTCATTGCATATTGTGTTAGGAACTCGGACTCTCCAGGGATCTACAATTTGTGAGGAACCTGCGAATTCCACTCCTAACTGTGTGCCCGCAATATTTTGATGCAACAACATACATTTGGTTCTCAATTGCGCGCGCACGAAGTAATATATTCCAATGTGTTTCCCTTACGAGTGGCCATTCTGCTACGATATGTAACACTTGAATACCTTGTAATCCTAAGTCACGAATAATTTCAGGGAATCGTAAATCGTAACAAATAATAATCCCCATTTCCACACCTTCAGGTTCGAATACTTTAACTTGATTATGACCGCCCGTTAACCGTTAAACTTTATCGGGATTTTGCCAGCGTAGGGTATTAAGATCCATAAACACTCATTTCTCCAGAGATGAGTGTTTTTATTTGCATCCCTAGTAGACACATGTAGTTCATCCTTTTTTGTTTAGCTTCGCATGGGGTATTTTGTGTGTAGTTTTGTTAAACAGACTAAGGAATAGATATACTTATAAAGCAAAGAATAAAGAAATATTGACACAATAGCTTTTCTCTTTTCATAGGATAGGAGGGTATGGTATATTAATTCCAAGGAGGGATGGGAAATGGATGAAATGTTGAATGGTAAAGATTCTGTGAATGAAGAAGAATGCTGTACGACCTCTTCCCACGGCCGAAAGAGTCATCACTCAGAAGCAGTAAAAAAGAATTTAACGACCCGGTTAAATCGAATTGAAGGTCAAATTCGCGGTATTAAGGGTCTTATTGAAAAAGATACGTACTGTGATGATGTGATTACCCAAATAGCAGCTACACAAAGCGCGATGAATAGTGTGGCCAAGATTTTATTAGAAGGCCATCTAAGGAATTGTGTGGTCGAACGCCTGAATGATGGGGATACAGAGGTTATTGATGAAGTGCTTGTAACGATACAAAAATTAATGAAAAAATAAAGGAGTAGTGGTTAAAATGGAAAATGTTACATTGAATGTAAGTGGAATGTCTTGTGGTCATTGTGTGAATGCAGTTGAAGGGAATGTAGGTAAATTGGCAGGTGTTGAAAGCGTAAAAGTGCATTTGGATGCAGGCAAAGTGGATGTAGCGTTTGATAATGAAAAACTATCACTTGAAAAAATAAAAGAAACGATCGATGATCAAGGCTACGATGTCGAGTAAGATTTGTGGGTGCTGTTAAAGCACTTCTTTTTTACAAAGAATTATACCCCATAGTGGTATAGGGAGGCGGGGATGATGTGAGCAGCAAAATAAAAGAAACAAGTATGCAGATTTCAGGCATGACTTGCGCTGCCTGTGCAACCAGGATTGAAAAAGGGTTAAACAGGATGGAAGGCGTTGAGGAAGCCACCGTTAATTTGGCCCTTGAGAAATCGGTCATTAAATATGATTCGGAAAAATTAAGCACCCATGACTTTGAAAAGAAAATACAAGACCTTGGCTATGATGTAGTGAAAGAGAAAAAGGAATTTACGATTACTGGCATGACCTGTGCTGCCTGTGCAACCCGAATTGAGAAAGGGTTAAATAAGTTGGATGGAGTGAGTATGGCTAATGTGAATCTTGCGCTCGAAAATGCGACCGTCGAGTATGATCCTTCTGAAGCCTCACCACTTGATATCATTCAACGAGTGGAGAAGTTGGGGTATGGGGCGATCATCAAGGAAGATAATAGGGATTCAGTGGATTTCCGTCAGAAAGAAATTCAAAAACAAAAGAATAACTTCATTTTTTCGGTGATTTTATCTTTTCCATTGTTATGGGCGATGGTAAGTCATTTCAGTTTTACTTCGTTCATCTATATGCCTGATTTCCTCATGAATCCCTGGGTGCAAATGGCATTTGCCACCCCTGTGCAATTCATCATTGGGAAGCAGTTTTATGTTGGTGCTTATAAAGCCTTGAAAAACAAAAGTGCCAATATGGATGTATTGGTTGCAATGGGAACATCCGCTGCTTATTTTTACAGTGTCTATCAGGCGATCATCTCAAGCGGTTCCCATCACAATACAGCACAACTTTACTTCGAAACTAGTTCGATTCTTATCACCCTCATTCTTTTAGGGAAGCTTTTTGAAGCAAAAGCAAAAGGGCGTTCTTCCGAGGCCATCAAAAAATTGATGGGGCTTCAGGCCAAAACCGCATTGGTGTTAAGGAATGGGGAAGAACGTGAAATACCGCTTGAAGAAGTCATAGTAGGGGATACTGTTTTGGTGAAGCCGGGTGAAAAGATCCCTGTCGATGGAGAAGTGATCGAAGGGAACTCTGCAGTCGATGAATCCATGTTAACGGGTGAGAGCATTCCGGTAGATAAAACAAACGGGGATCCTGTGATCGGATCAACACTGAATAAAAATGGTTTTCTCAAAATGAAAGCGACAAAGATCGGAAGGGATACAGCTCTTTCCCAAATCATCAAAGTCGTCGAAGATGCGCAAGGGTCCAAAGCTCCGATTCAACGGCTTGCTGACCAAATTTCCGGCGTCTTCGTTCCCATTGTTGTCGGAATCGCCCTGTTAACTTTTCTGGTTTGGATGATCTGGGTTAACCCAGGAGAATTCACACCAGCTTTTGAAGCGATGATTGCGGTGCTAGTCATAGCCTGTCCTTGTGCTTTAGGTCTGGCCACTCCTACATCCATCATGGCAGGATCAGGGCGAGCCGCCGAATTCGGTATTTTATTTAAAGGCGGGGAACACTTGGAAACCACTCACCATATTGATACGGTCATTTTGGATAAAACGGGAACGGTAACGAATGGTACACCAGTGTTAACCGATGTCCTCATCGAGAATGGTATGGAGGAAGAACAGTTTTTATCTCTTATCGGTGCCGCTGAAAAACAATCTGAACACCCTCTTGCCCAATCAATCGTTCAAGGAATTCAGGAAAGGCGGATAGCACTTGCTGCGGTTGAGGAATTTGAAGCGATTCCTGGATACGGGGTGAGAGCTGTAGTGGATCAAAAAGTGTTATTCGTCGGAACGCGTAAATTGATGAAGCAAAACAACGTGGATATTACTAAGGCGCTAACAGCTATGGTAGAACTTGAAGAGCAAGGGAAGACCGCAATGCTCGCCAGCATTGAAGGGGAATATGCAGGACTCATTGCGGTTGCGGATACAATAAAAGATACCTCGCTAACGGCGATTAAAAGGTTAAAAGCGATGGATATCCAGGTAATCATGATAACAGGGGATAATCAAAGGACAGCAAATGCCATCGGCCATCAAGTTGGCATTGACCAAGTGATTGCAGAAGTCCTTCCTGAAGGGAAAGCGGAAGAAGTGAAAAAACTGCAGGCCGCTGGTAAAAGAGTGGCAATGGTCGGTGATGGGATAAATGATGCACCCGCGCTTGCACTAGCCGATATAGGAATGGCGATAGGAACCGGGACGGACGTAGCCATGGAAGCTGCTGATATTACTCTGATCCGGGGGGATTTGAACAGTATTGCAGATGCAATCCTAATGAGCAGGAAAACGATGAGGAATATCAAACAAAACCTATTCTGGGCTTTTGCCTATAATGTAATCGGGATACCAATTGCAGCAATCGGACTGCTTGCCCCATGGTTAACGGGTGCTGCCATGGCCTTCAGTTCTGTATCAGTCGTATTAAATGCACTTCGCCTCCAACGTGTAAAGCTCTGAAGAGCATGTAACCATATATTGAAGGCATTGTTACTTATATCAATGCTTTTTTTCTATCTGCCATACGCCTCGAGCAATCGGATTGTCATTCCTTATAGTAAAAAAGCAGATGATCCTGGAAAGGGGATCATCTGCTTTCATCTGGAATGAGCTTTAGATATTTACAGCTACCCCTAATTGATGTTCCTTTGTTTTCGAGGTGCCATACCGATCTTATTTTAAACAGTAAAATACATAATCTGTAGGTGTGCCACGCTCGCCTTGTTGATGGAGCATCGCCGACACATTACCGCGATGATAGGTCCCGTGATTCACTACATGATGGATGAGGTCGGCAAGTACAAACTCACAAGCCCCCATTTTGGGATGTTCGGTTACAATGGTCCGTTCAAGATCAGGCTGCGTAGCAAGAAAAACGTCATAATCCTTTGCAAGTTCATCATAGTAGGATTCAAGTTCATTTATTGAAACTCCATCCAATTCTTCCCGTCGGCTTTCAACTTTCTTAAAAGTATCTTGAATGGTGCTTCCTTTCATTATCTCCAACCATGTGACATCTGTTGCGTAAAGGTGAACCAGGACTTCCTTAATGGAGGGAAAGACACTTTTTATCGTGTCGCCATAGACTCCGTCCGGTAATTGTTTTAGGTTTTGGAACACTTGCTGATTAGCCCAAACATGGTAATCATACATTTTCTTGGCACGGTCCTTTTCCATTTTCTCACTCCTTCCATTGTTACTAAATCCCTTTCGACATAATTTAAAGAATACCTTTATCAAAGCTAATTCCTTATATGATAATTTGTCCATGCAAATGCCTCGTTTTATGCATACCATGATAATAGATGCTATCCTACTACTGTTATTAAGTTTGATTACCATCAAAGTTGCGTTAAGGGAGTCTATCCTCTTTTAATAATATTTGCAGTAGAGCCAGAGTAAATGATTAAGGGTTTCTCAAGTAGGGAATCCACAGACATGAAGTAATAATAAAGGTGATAAAAAATAAAAAAGGAAATTGGATAGATATGCAACCAATTGTCAATCGGGGATGGAAAGCTTAAACAGAGATTAGAAGTACGGTTAATTCTGCGAACAACCTGAAAAGCTGGCAAGGTCAAAGAACATGACATTACAGAATTTGTGTTACAGATTAAAAAACACAACCTTTTAAACTCATGTGATTCTTGCTACTGTTAGCGAATTAATTTGTTAGAAAAATAGAACCGTCATTAATTCCAATCATGGATGGCAAGCGGTTTTATTCTTCAACTGACGGGGCTGATTTTTGGTATCTAAGAGTGTGAAAATTCGCTTTATTTAAAAATATTGTTAATAATAATAATAACTCTTATCGAGAGGTGGAAAAAAATGAAAGCAGATGCCGTTTTTGAAGGTGGGGGGGCCAGGGGAATTGCTTTTATTGGAGCGATTCAAGCAATGGAAGAGGAAAAAGTCGAATGGGAAAGACTTGCTGGGACATCAGCAGGAGCAGTAATAGCTGCTCTTTTGGCTAGTGGCTATAAAAGCCATGAAATTAGAGAACGGTTTACTGAAATCAATTACTCAAAGATTCGAGGCAGGACAATTCTGAATCGAATTCCCATTTTGGGCTTCTTTTTGGAACTAATGGTTCATCTTGGGATTTACAAAAACGATTATTTGGAAACATGGGTGGATTCTCTTCTTTCAGAAAAAGGGATTAAGACATTCGCAGATCTTCCAGATGGAAAGTTGAAGATAATTGCGTCTGATGTTTCGAATGGTCAGATGCTTATTTTGCCAGATGATTTGGAACGCTATGGGATGTCTCCTGCTGATTTAAAAGTTTCAACTGCCGTAATGATGAGTGCCTCTCTACCATTTTTCTTCCGTCCGGTTATTTGGAAATCAAAAGACCGGAAAAAATCCTACATTTTAGATGGTGGTTTACTTAGTAACTTCCCAATATGGATATTTGATACAGACAATCCTCGTTTTCCAACATTCGGATTCCATTTTGTGAAAGATGAAGTTAACATAGATCCGGTTATACCAACGCCAATCCACCTTTTCAAAAATATATTTAAAACGATGCTTCAAGCCCATGATTTACGACATATGAACGAAGAAACGATTGAACGCACGATTCAAATTCCTACTGGCGGCATCAACGCAACGGACTTTGAACTGAATGAGGATGAAATCGACTTTCTCTATAAATCAGGCTATACTTCTGCAAAAGAATTTTTGTCTGAGTGGGATTTTGAACAATATAAGCACAAACGGATGCAAAGAGTAAAAAATAAGTAGGAGAAACATTACCCTATCTTTTCAAAAGGGTGAAAGAGTGGGACAAGGAGCTGTTACAACGGCTCTTTTTCTTATTGAACTAACGATCAATAGTTTAATATGAGGCATAGTTGTCTTGAGCTTAAAAGCAATAAATGGAAATACGAAATCATAAAAAATTAACAAGAGATATTATTTTAGAATTTTTTAAATGGATAAACGGAAATAAAAGATTAAAAAAAGAAAACAACGTTGGAAGAAATATATACCATAAATGAATTCCCTTACCAGATTCAGGAGATGGATCAATCGAATAAATCGTTTCCGCTATAAATTATGAAATTTAATGAACAGATCCTCAAGGAGAAGAGGTGGGAGTAACTCAATGTCACTGTGAGGATTGGACGATGAGCCAGCCCTTCATAAAAAATATAGTTGTAGTAAATGTACGAAGGGATGGAATCTCCAAAACAAATGAAAACAGTATTCCGGGTGCTTATCAGGAAGTAGTGGAAGCTCCGTTAACCATCCTAGCTTCCATTAAGATATTGTAATACCAATAGAAAAGTGGATTCAGCAGCGCCAAGCGAACAATTAATGTCCCATTTATCTGGTAAACTACATACTGCTTTATCAGGTACGTCTATGGACGTCCCGCATGTATCAGGAGCCCTTGCTTTTCTTATAGAAAAATAATAAAAAAACTTAACCGCCGGTTAACGTTGCCCGAGATTTTTGAGAGACAATGGTCTCTAAGCCCTTCCGGTAGCAAAACTAGAGATGGAAATGAATCGTGGGCTAAAGTTTGTTATGATTTTACTATTCAAAAAACCGTCAATCAATTTTCGCCATTTGGCATAAAACGTTAACTAGGAATATAATCCTGAAAATAAGAATAAAGATTGACAATCACAAATCCTCATAATACGATACTTTACAGAATAAACAGAATTATCTTTTTTTATTTTTTGTCATAAAACAAAAACTGAGTTTTATATTATAAAACAAAAACCTCCTTGTATATACATATTATCCAAGCGTTAACTCTGGCTTTTTCTTATTTTGGAAACGCTGCCAATTATGGCGTTTTATATAACAAGGGGGGATAAGGTATGGAAGCAAGAGTGGAAACAAAGCAAGAAAAGCCATTAAATATTGGCCGGAAATTTCGCTGGACAGTTGTCATCTGGTTATTGATTGGGGGAATAATCAACTATCTTGATCGGGCCAACCTCTCCATTGCAGCTCCCGAAATGATGAAGGAACTCGGACTAAGCGTGACCGAAATCGGGTTGTTGGGAACCTTTTTTTCTTGGAGTTATGCATTAATGCAGCTTCCTTCCGGATGGCTGATCGATCGGTTCGGGACCAAAAAGGTGTATACAATCGCGCTTATTTGGTGGAGTGGTGCGACCATTTTAACGGGAGCCGTTCATAAAATGAGTTCATTTATTGCTGCACGGATTTTACTTGGAGTGGGAGAAGCACCGTGTTTTCCTACGATGGCTAAGATCACATCGTATTGGTTCCCTAAAAAGGAACGAGGCTTGGCAACTGGAATTTGGGATTCTTCGTCCAAATGGGGACCAGCCATTGCACCGCCACTTCTCGTTTTCATTATGGTGACTTTTGGGTGGAGAGCGTTGTTTTATATAACGGGTGTGATCGGCATCATCTTCGCAATCGGTTTTGTTATTTTTTATAAAAATCCTGAAAAAAGCCAAAAACTTTCCAAGGAGGAATTTGAATACATTAAGTCGGAAGGTGGTGGAGTAGAGCAAGGCATTCAATCATCAAACATAAAATGGGGTTCGTTATTTAAATATCGAAGCGTGTGGGGGATGATTCTGGGCTTCTTCTGTACCATTTGGATCTGGAATATTTTCCTTGTCTTCCTTCCCCTTTATTTGTTTGATGTCCATCATGTCTCACTTAAAGAAATGGGTATATATGCTGGTATTCCTTGGCTTGGCGGAATCTTTGGCAATATTTTCGGAGGATATCTTACTAAAAAATTGGTTGACAAGGAAATTACTACACCTATTAAAGCAAAGCGTGCCTTAATTAGTATATGTGCCATCTCGGCCGCAATTGTTGTATGTGCAGTTCCATTTGTCAAAGGGCTCGCAATTACCTTAACATTACTGACCCTTGCTCTTTGTTTTATTTCTGCCATTACAGGCAGCGCGTGGGCACTTGCCGGTGACATTGCCCCTCCTTCTATGGTTGCTTCTGTAGGTGCAATTCAGAATTTTGGCGGTTATTTTGGAGGAGCCTTTTCCCCTGTTGTGGCAGGCATGATAGTGGATGCTACTGGCTCTTACTCCCTTGCATTTATATCTGGCGGTTTAATCGCCGGATGCGCCGCAATCTGTTATTGGTTTATTGTAAAACATCCTATTCAAGAATAGTGTAACCGAGGAGGACATAAATTGATGCCAAAAGTGTATATTGCAAGACCAGTACCGGCCGAGGTAGAGGCATATATTTCGAAGTATTGCCAGTATGAAAAATGGGAACGGCGCTGAACCCATTACCAGAAGCCAGCTGTTTAAGCAAATTTCCGATGCGGAGGGACTGCTCATCACCGGAGAAAAAATAGATGATGAACTTCTGGACCATGCACCATGTCTAAAGGCTGTCAGCAATATCTCGGTAGGCTACAACAACTTTGATCTAGAGGCAATGAAAAAGAGAAGCATAATCGGTACAAATACACCTGATGTTCTCGATGAAACCGTGGCCGATTTAGCTTTAGCCTTAATGCTCTCAGCAGCCCGTCGTATAACGGAACTGGACAAGCTTGTAAAGGATGGCAAGTGGGGAAATAAAGGCGATGAACCCCTCTTTGGCGTTGATGTTCATGGAAAAACATTGGGCATCATCGGTATGGGGAGGATTGGGGAATCTATTGCAAGACGAGGAAAATTCGGTTTTAACATGGAAGTTTTATATCATAATCGGCGAAGGAAATTCGAAGTGGAGGAAACGCTCAGTACAACCTATTCCTCTTTAGAGCACCTTTTACGGGAAGCCGATTTCGTTCTTTTAATGGTCCCTTATACTCCGGAAACGAGGCATCTTATGGGTCGGGAGCAATTCGCACTGATGAAAAAATCTGCGATCTTTATCAATACATCCCGCGGTCAGACGGTGGACGAAAAGGCCCTCATAGAAGCACTGCGAACTAAGGAAATCCTTGCAGCTGGTTTGGATGTATTTGAACAGGAACCCGTATCGCCTGACAATCCGCTTTTAGCCATGCCGAACGTGGTTACCCTGCCGCATATAGGTTCAGCTACTCATCAAACACGATTTTTGGCCATGCTTGCGGCGAAGAACCTGGTTGCAGCGGTTACTGGAAGGGAGATAAGCAATGTTGTCCCTGAATTGAAAGGACTTCAGTCACTAAAATAGTAAAAATTCATTAACTCAGCAGAAATATTAGGTTGTCCATGACAATTTAAATGAATCGTTGATATTTGAAAACTCACACCATTCATAAACTTAGATGAGATAGATTGTTTGTTATTAAATGCAGGACATAAAAGAAAAATTCGATAAAAAGGCATCCATTCATTTTGGATGCTTTTTAATGGGGAGAAAGAATGTGATCAAAATGACCCTAAACAATTTGTTCACGGCACAATTCCAATAAACAAAATAAAACGTAGAAAACTAAACTAAGAAGCATTAGGTAAGAAGGGATGATCATTTAAATAAATTTTACAGAAAAAATAAGTCCAAGAGTCCAAGAAAAGAATACGAGGTGATTAAGTAAAGGAAATATGCTGCATGAACTGCACAGTGATTATTAAAAGTAATTTCAAAATAACTCCGGGGGTAATAGTTCCTGCAGTTGTAATGATCCCATGAAGTATTAGTAGAAAAATCAAATCAGGTTTCATTCCGGATTTTAGACATATTCTAAACCAATTGATTCTTTTTCATGCCCAAGTAAATTCAACAGTTTATCTAGTTCCTGGCTTTTATGTAATGTTTTTGAGGAAGTAAATCCATATATCAATCCCGTAGTTATTAATTCTTTCCTCAATATCTCAATTTTTTCATGTAATTCTTCCATACTCTCCAATGTAGAATCCCTCAAGTACTTTCTTTTTTTTTTATGAATCTATTATTACCTAAATTAGGTTGCTTTCAAATGAAAAGTGAGTGTTCACTTATAAAAAATAGCTTATTCGGGAGGGAGGCAATACAAATCTGAAAATGAAAAATCTACACACTATCATTCATATATGTCGTTACAAATAACTGTATGTATAAGATTATTGCCTCCGTACAAAACGAACCGTTAAAAAACATCAGGATCTTAATTTGATATGGCATAAATTTGCGATAAGGAATATAATTTGTATTAGGTAAACTTTTGATTTTATTTTCATATAATTAATATCCATTTTTAGAGAGTTGTAATCGTAAAACCGTATAATATAGGAGAGTTTTTAATATTTGTTAAATGCTTAAGAATAGATATTTATTCTCTTTTTTACTAACTGTTTTTCGTTTATTGCTAGGATGGAAATGATTAGTTGCTGAGTTTATCAAAAATTAATTAGAGATGAAACTATTAAAGTGTTAAGAAGCATCAAAAGGTTTTGACTTAATAATTTTAAGATGGACAAGCTCTATATTTTACTGAAGATGAGGGAAAATTTCATATTTTATTGGAATGGGTATATTCGTTTAATAGCGAATATTTAAAAGGGAAGCCGGTGCAAAATCCGGCACGGTCCCGCCGCTGTAAGGGTGAGTCCTATGCAAGAAAGTCACTGGATAATATCCGGGAAGACGCATGGAGATGATGAACCTAAGTCAGAAGACCTGCCTGTTCTAGAAATGCTGTTAACCTACGGGAGATAGGGAGGTGTTAGAGTGCTAGAAGACGAATTTGTTCTTAATATATAAGCATTTCTGACCTTTAAATCTGGTTGGAAATGCTTTTTTGTATTTCGTGATTTTTCAAATAGTTAAAATTCCATAATTGAAGGTGAGAAAGCATGTTTATAAAACGGTCTAATTTATTCCATTCTTTTGTTGGACTACTAGTAATATTCACAATCTTAGTTACAGGTTGCAGCAACACAACAATAGATCAAGAAAATACATCAGATAATGAAAAGCAAAAAGTTGTTACTTTTTCATGGCCTGGGGATATAGGTGACTTAAATCCACACACATATTTTCCAAATGAGTTTTTTTCCCAGGCTATGGTATATGAATCCCTTGTTTATTACGGTAAAGGTGGAGAAATTCAGCCTTGGCTTGCGGAGAGCTGGGATATATCGAAAGATGGAAAAGAATATGTATTCCATCTAAGAAAAGATGTTAAATTTTCCGATGGTTCGCTATTTAATGCTTCAATCGTCAAGAAAAACTTTGATACCATTTTAGATAATCGCAAACAACATGAATGGGTGGGATTAATTAACCAAATCAAAGGTACAAAAATAATAGATGAATATACTATTAAACTTATTTTGAACAACGCGTATTATCCAACTCTTCAAGAACTAACTTACATCAGACCTTTGAGATTTGTAGGAGAAGCTGCTTTTCCTGACAGCCAAAACACATTTAAGGACGGACTCAAGTCTCAGATTGGCACAGGACCGTGGGTATTGAGCGAGTATAAGAAAAATGAGTTTGCTGTTTTCAAAAGGAACGAACATTATTGGGGCACTAAGCCTAAAGTAGATAAGGTGGTTGTTAAAGTCATTACTGATGGAGAGTCAAGAGTGTTAGCTTTTGAGAAAAAGGAACTCGACTTTATATTTGGAAACGGGGTCATCAGCCAAGATTCATTCCAATTTTTGAAGAATTCAGGGCAATATGAAACCAAATTGTCAGAACCTACAGCTACAAGAACGCTGCTTCTTAACTCAAACAGAGAAGCGACTAAAGATCTTAAAGTTCGGTTAGCTCTCCAACATGCTTTTAATAAACAAGCTGTTATCGATAAGATCTTTTATGGTATGGAAAAAAAGGCTGATACTTTGTTTCCACCTATTTTGCCTTACACGAAAATTAATATAGAGCCATATGAATATGATGCAGAAAAAGCAATAATGTTATTGGATGAAGCTGGATGGAAACAAGTGAAGGGGAAACCATTTAGAGAAAAAGACGGAAAAGAATTGCAATTGGAATTACTGTTTAATAGTACAGATAACATCCAAAAGTCAATCGCAGAATTTACACAAGGTGATTTTAGAAAACTGGGAATAGATGTTAAGTTGACCAGTCAGGAAACTAATACTTTTTGGACAACGGCATTTCAAGGTAAGTTTGATTTATTATTTACAGCAACATGGTCAGTACCGTTTGATCCACATTCCTATTTAGCTTCTATGACGACTAATTCGGAAAATGGTAGTCCAGATTATAACGCTCAATTAGGGTTGCCAGTAAAAAAAGAAATAGACCAGAAAATTAAGAAGGTATTATTAACTACTGACGAGGAAGATAGAAAAATACTGTATTCAGATATATTAACGACATTGCACGAACAAGCCATTTATTTACCGATATCTTATCAGTCTAATATAGCGGTGTATCAAAAAAACATTAGTGGAGTAGATTTTTTACCTCAAGAAGCTGAGGTCCCTTTAACTTCAATTGATGTTAATTGAAATAGGGGATACTTAAAAACAACTTAAGGAGTGCTACATGAGTTGGTTTATTTTTAAACGTCTCACAAGTTTAATTCCAATATTATTCGGAGTTTCGCTCATTACTTTTATCTTGCTTCACTTAATTCCTGGAGATCCGGCAGTAGCTTACTTAAGGGCGTCACATATTCCTCCTACGAATGAGACAGTGGCAGCCCTTCGAGTTGAGCTTGGTTTAAACAAGCCTTTATATGTCCAGTATTTTGGATGGCTGGGAAAAGTGTTGCAATTGGATTTAGGGATGTCTTACGTGTCCAATAACTCCGTATGGGAAGAAATTGTGATACATTTCTTCCCAACAGTTCAATTAACATTTGCTTCGCTTATCTTAATTGTTGTTATTAGTTTACCTATAGGCATGATTTCTGCTATTTACAAGGGGAAATTTGTTGATCAGTTTAGCAGAATAGCAGCCTTTGTAAGTGTCTCTATGCCAACCTTTTGGTTTGGGTTTCTTTTGATCTATTTTTTATCTGTAAAGTTAGATTTATTTCCTGTATTGGGAAGGGGGACCTTGGCGCATCTAGTGCTTCCTTCCTTGACATTGGCCTTTGCCTATATAGGGACGTATATGCGATTGCTTCGAGCTAGTATGCTAGGAAATTTGAATGAGCCATTCGTTGTGTATGCTAGAGTGAGAGGGTTACGCCAAAGACTAATCGTTATCAGACATGTCTTAAAAATGTCCTTATTACCTGTGATAACTGGACTTGGAATGAGCTTCGGGAACATGCTAAGCGGAGCGGTCATTGTTGAAACAATTTTTTCTTGGCCCGGCATGGGACAGTTATTTGTCACATCTATTTTAAATCAAGATTATCCAATGATTCAGGGGTGTGTATTGTTTATGGGTGTGATCTTTGTGCTCTGCAATCTTCTTGTGGATCTTACTTATTCTTTCCTGGATCCCCGTATACGCTGGGAAGGAGAGAAATAAGAATGGTGCAAAACATGAAAAGAATGCTGATGACACATATGCTCATGATGATCAGTATCATGATTATTTCCTTCCTGACAGTATTGGCTCTTTTTGCTCCTTTTTTGGCTCCTAATGATCCGAACTTGATTGATATCGTTCAGAAGCTGCAAGGGCCCTCCTCTCAGTTTCCATTGGGGACTGATCATTTAGGGAGATGTATATTGTCCCGATTAATCTATGGAACACGAACCTCGTTGGGAACAGCTTTCCTTGTCATGGGATTAATGATGATTATTAGTATCCCACTTGGTATTTATGCAGGCTTTATAGGGGGTAAAGTTGATTATCTCTTCATGAGAATGTGTGACATTCTCATGGCATTTCCAAGCTTTCTGCTGTCCTTAGCTTTAATCGGAATTTTAGGACCGAGTCTTGGCAATCTGATCTTGGCGATGGTGCTTGTCCAATGGGTTTTTTATGCACGCGTCATTCGAGGAATGGTTCTTAGTGTAAAGGAGCAAAACTTTGTCTTAGCAGCCAAAATATGTGGGACACCAATGAGAGTCATTGTCATCAAACATATTTTACCTGCCATCATTTCTCAAGTTGTTGTATTAATCTTTATGGACATCGGAGGAGTTATTTTAGCAATTTCTGGACTCTCTTTTCTTGGTCTAGGCATACAACCGCCAGAGGCAGAGTGGGGAATGATGATCAATGATAGTAAGCCATTTTTTAGAGAAACCCCTTCATTGATGCTTTACCCTGGGTTGATGATCTTCATCGTTGTGTTTGCTTTTAACTTGTTTGGCGAAGCTTTGAGGGATGCTCTAGACCTAAAAAAGGAATAGAAGGGAGGATGGATGGAAGATGGGACAACACCCCATTCTAACTGTAGAAAATTTGAAGGTTATTGTATCGACACCGTATGGAGTGACTCAGGCTGTCAATGATGTCAGTTTTTTAACTCGAGGCTGGGAAAGTGTTGGGCATTGTCGGAGAAAGTGGATCAGGGAAAACGATGACATGCATGTCTTTGCTAAATCTTTTACCAGACAAGGCAAAGGTGGTGCAAGGGAGCATCAAGTTTAATAATATAGACCTTTTAAATGTTTCCATTGAAGACATAAAGAAAGTACGGGGCAGTGAAATCGCAATGATTATGCAAAACCCAATCTGGGCAAAATTATTCTGGGGAAGAGTCTTTATTGTTTAAAAGAAAAAGAATTAAAGGAGGTACGGCGAAATCTGCAAGTTGTTTTTTAAGATTGTTATAGCGCTGTTAACCCTAGACTAACTATAGGGGAAATCATTGCTGAGCCGATAAGGAATTACGAAAGGCTCTCGTCTGTTCAAGTGAAAAAGAAAGTAAGAAAGCTTTTGGAGATTGTTGGGTTATGCCAGGAAGATATTCATAAATACCCATATCAGTTCAGTGGAGGGCAGTTACAAAGAATCAATATCGCAAGAGCGATTGCCTTAAAGCCAAAGTTAATTATACTTGATGAGGCTGTAAGTGCTCTAGATGTTCTAGTTCAAGTACAGATATTAAAGTTTTTGGCACAATTAAAAGAAGAGTTTCAACTTTCATATCTCTTTATTTCTCATGATTTACAGGCTGTCAATTACATCGCAGACCATCTAGCGGTAATGTACAAGGGTGAGGTTGTAGAATGGTTGGAAGATATGGAACAACTTGAACGATTAAAACATCCTGTTTCTAAAAAGTTATTGTCTTCTGTGTTGCCTACATATCCGGGAATATTGTGATACGTTATAGGTTGTGATGTGGAAATTAGGTTGGTAATGAAATATCTGAAAAATCAGGGGTTTAACACCGGTTTAAAGCCATTCCATCTATTTTACTGGGATATCTATATGGGATTCCCTTCTCCGTGGCTATTATCAATAAACTAAGAACCGTTTTATTCTTTAATGGGGTCTATAGTGAGAAACGCGATAGCGTATAATATCTGTGTTTTGTCGGCAGAACCTATCACCATCAAGTAGGGATTTAATGAAGATTATAAACCTGTACCTTATTCTAATAAATCAAAGCCACCTAGAAGGTGGCTTTGATTTATTAGATTTTTATTCAAGAATAAGAAACTATTATTAACAATCTTTATTCAACAGCAACAGCTTATTCGATTTGGTATAACGGTACTTCATTAAAAATCAGTTTTTGTATAAGGGGTTCTCGGTAGTTTTTTACGGAAAATATGCGCTATGCAAATTCCAGAATAAAAAAGTGACATTTATTATACCCTAGGACCATTATTTGTGAAACACAAACCTTTTTTTTCTTCTGTTCATTATATGAATGTTTTTTTTTAGAGTTTTCTATCATTTTGTGCAAAACTAAATAATTATTCCTCAAAAACCTTTTTGCCTAAAACAAACCAGACATTATTGACGCCTTGTCCATTTATATCACCTGCCTGCTTATCTTTCACAAAGTAATAAAGTGGATGCCCTTTATACGTTGTTTGCTTTTGACCGTCATCTCTTATGATTGTTTTAAACTCTTTTTTATCGAAACCTCTAGTGGTGATGATGTTATCTGCATGGAAAGTCGGCCAAATTTCACTACATTGACCTTTGCAATTACTGACGCTAGAATCATCTTTTGTGAAATAATAAAGTGTCATTCCATCTTGGTCTGCTAAATATTTCCCTACTTTGTTTGATCTTAGCGTTTTAAGCTTGTACTTTTTTGACTCATCCTGAATTATATCCGTGATGGAGAAGGTTTTAACATTCACACGCGCAATAGAGAGATCCCGATTTAATACATAAGCCCGTTCCCCGTCGTGGCTAAAGACAATTGCTTGTCTTGGTTCGTTGAAACCGTCAATTGTTTTAACTACACGGTGATCAGCTATATTGATTACGTCGATCGTATTGTCAGTTTTATTGCTTGCAAAAAGGAGCTTGTTATCAGGCGAAAGAGCAGCACCATATGGTTCACGCCCCACTTTGATTTCACTCTTTATATTGCCGTCTAGGGTATCAACTGCAGAAATGCTGTTACGTCCGCTGTTCGCGGCATACAATGTACTTCCATCAGCGGTGATCGAGATTCCGCGAATCATAGAGAATCCTGATATTTCACGAATGATTTTCTGTGTTGCGGCTTCAACGACGGTTACTTTATCTCCTTGAAAGTTCGTGACAAAGATGTATTTTCCATCTGGAGAGACTTTAATGCCCTGTCTTGGTTGGGCGAAACCGGTAATGACTGCCATCGGTTTTCGTGTTTCCAAATCCACGACAGTGACGGAACTGTGTGCTTGATTGTTCACATATAATGTCTTTCCATCAGGGCTGACAGCAGTCCCGAATGCACCTGGACCAACGGCGACTTCATCTTTCAAGGTGAAGTTTTTTGTTCTGTAAAAACGAAGCATACCGAGCGTGCTGTCTGAGACGACAAATTCTGAGCCTCCATCAATAAACACAATATTTCTCGGTGAACCAAAGCCGCCGATCTTTTTGCGCAACTTGCCCTTGGTAAGATCGTAGACTAGTACGGATTGTTCACGGCTGTCTGAGACAACCGCTATTTGCTCATCCGGACTTACGGCAAGGGAATTGTTGGTGATGTGGCTGTCAAAGCCTATCTCTGACACTGGGATTTTACCTAAAGTAGAAGAAGCACCAATTACATTTGGTAGAATAGCCATAAATAGTAAGGCGATAATCCATACAATAATAAACTTCATTTTTTTCAACATTTCTTCACCTCGTTAAATATTTTTCTTGATAATTGTTAAAATATGATCCATTAAGCCAGATGGTTGAACAGGAGAATCGAATACCTGTCAATATGCTGGTTCTTAACCACCTTCCTTTGAAATTTCAATCAAGTCGGACTCCCTTCACTATAAATAAACGTATAGATGAGGATATTGGTTTGATTATTAATAAAAATTTTGCGGTTCATGTGTAGAGTGAATTGTATTGTCCCCATTTTAATTAGAATTTGATATGGTGATAGACTCTTAACAAAATTTGACCAAAAATGATAATTGAGTATTGCAGCTCTGAAGAAAGTTAATGTCAAGCGAAACAAACAAATACTCGGTATCAGCAAAGAGTGCTAATTATTAAAAATCAGAAAACTATCCAACTTGTTTAGGGTACGAAAATGATTCGCAGATAAAAGTGAATAAAACTTAAACGATAATCGTATCCTTCGGTTTTTAAATACGATTATCAAATAATATGAAGCATTAATTGCTGCATCCTAATTGAGCTTAAACCCAGTTATTTGTAACGAATAAATAAATGATTCATGAAGAAAAATAGGTTGAAAGACTGTCGTTGTTTGTAAAAGTTTGTAGGTCTATGTAAGTGTATGCGTGAATCTGCTCCTTTTTTTGTTCAAAGGGATCCATAAGTCCTGCATGAAAATTCCTAATTGGGTATGTGTTGTTTTTACACTTCTTCATACACCTTTAAAATTGTCCTTTTATACTTGAACCAGATTCAAACAATAGGAGGGAAAGATCAATGAATAATGATAGAGCAATGGATGATTTAATCAAGAATTGGAGCGAATTAGGTAAGAATATGGACCGCCGGAACTTTATCCAGGGAGCAAGTAAGCTTGCCGGACTTTCATTAGGTCTTGCCCTTGCCCAATCAATGGGCGGGATTGAAGTGAATGCAGCCCCGAAGTTCAGTGATTATCCATTTACTCTCGGTGTAGCTTCAGGTGATCCACTCTCGGATAGTGTAGTTTTATGGACAAGGTTGGCACCTGATCCGTTGAATGGCGGAGGAATGCCACAAGAAGCCATTTCCGTTAAATGGGAAGTGGCAAAGGATGAGAATTTCAGAAAGATTGTACAACAGGGCAAGGAAATAGCCAGGCCTGAACTGGGCCATTCCGTTCATGTGGAAGTAAGCGGGTTAAAACCTGATAAGGTCTATTTTTACCGTTTTAAAAGTGGTGGGGAAGTAAGTCAGACTGGGAAAACGAAAACACTTCCGTCAATAGGTTCAAGTGTTTCGAGCTTGTCATTCGCGTTTGTTTCATGTCAGCAATTTGAGCATGGTTATTATACGGCGTATAAACATTTGGCAAAAGAAGATCTGGATATTGTTTTTCACCTTGGCGATTACATATATGAATATGGTGCAAATGAATATGTTTCTTCAACAGGTAATGTCCGTGTACATAATGGTCCGGAGATCATTACGCTTGAGGATTATCGAAATAGATACGCTCAATACCGCTCTGATACCCATTTAAAGGCGGCACACGCGGCTTTCCCATGGGTCGTGACTTGGGATGATCATGAAGTTGAGAACAATTATGCAAATGTCATCCCGGAAAAAGGACAATCGGTTGAAGCATTCATCAAGAGAAGGGCAGCCGCTTATCAGGCTTACTATGAGCATATGCCCCTTCGTAAATCGTCATTGCCTAAGGGAGCGGATATGCGGTTATACAGAAATTTCACTTATGGAGACCTGGCCTCTTTCTTTGTACTGGATTCACGTCAATACCGGGATGATCAGGCAAACGGCGATGTCAGTTCACCGCAAACGCCTGAGTCACTTGATCCGAAACGAACATTACTAGGTCCAGAACAGGAACAGTGGCTAACTGATAATCTTTCGAAATCAAAAACGAAGTGGAATGTACTGCCGCAGCAGATTTTCTTTTCACAACGGAATTATGGAACACCTACCGCTCCCAAATTCAGTATGGATTCTTGGGATGGTTACCCGGCTGCACGCGATCGTTTGATTGATGTAATAAAAAGTAACAACCTGGAAAATTTGGTTGTTTTGACCGGTGATGTACATGCAAGCTGGGCGGCCAATTTAAAGACGGATTTTAATGATCCAAATTCAAAGCTTTTCGGAGTGGAGTTTGTCGGCACATCCATTACATCTGGTGGAAATGGAGCAGATAAGCGTGCGGATACGGATAAAATACTAAGTCAAAATCCACATATAAAGTTCTTTAATGATTATCGGGGATATGTCCGTTGCAAAGTAACACCAGAACAATGGAAGGCGGACTACCGTGTAGTCCCATTCGTGACAGAACCAGGTGCAGATATATCGACAAGAGCCTCCTTTGTTTTTGATAAAGATCAAACTGGGTTGCGAAAGGTTGCATCAGCAGCAGTTATGGAAGGTGTACAAAAAACGAACGAAGTCGAGGAAGATCGGACACGTGCCCATAATCGCGCACATGAAAAACAAAGAATGAACAAGCAGGGTAAAGTCACTAATTGATAGGAACAATCATGATGCTTGACAAGGATATGATAAAGAAAAATGAGAAGATCAAAGGAGTGAATAAGAATGCTTTCTAATATAGGGATACCCGGTCTAGTCATCGTCCTCGTGATTGCACTGATTATTTTTGGACCGTCCAAGCTGCCGGAAATCGGCCGTGCATTTGGTCGGACGTTATCGGAATTCAAAAGTGCAACCAAAGGATTGGTGAATGATTCAGATAAAGAGGATGAAAACGAGAATAAAGCTGCGTTAAGAGCGGTTAAAAAAGAGGGATGAATTTTATGAGATAGAGCGGGCGGAAAGACTCGCCTGCTTCTTTTCATGAGAAGAGTTCGAGGAGGAATTCATTAAGCCATTTTAATCCAGATAATATGGCTTGGAAATTGTCTGAAAAGGAGGAGTGAAAGTGGAGAGCAAGGATTTACACGTTATCGAGCATATGGAGGAACTACGAGGAAGAATCATTAAAACACTGATAGGCTTTCTTGTTTTCTTCATAGTGAGTTTCATATTTGTACAGGATATTTATGAACTACTCATTAAGGATTTAGATGGGAAGCTTGCTGTGCTTGGTCCAAGTGAAATTCTGTGGGTATATATGATAATTGCCGCGGTTTGCGCAATAGCCGCAACAATTCCGCTAGCTGCCTATCAGTTATGGCGCTTTGTGGCTCCAGCGTTAAAACCTGAAGAGAGAAAAGTTACATTTCGGTTCATTCCGGGGCTGTTCATTCTATTCATAACAGGTATCTCATTTGGATATTTTGTGTTGTTCCCGATAGTGCTGGGTTTCCTCACTTCCCTATCCGCAGGGCAGTTCGAGATGATGTTCACAGCGGAAAAGTATTTTCGGTTCATGATTAATTTAATCTTACCATTCGGGGTTTTATTCGAAATGCCGCTTGTGATCATGTTCCTGACCAGATTAGGAATCATCAATCCAACAGTGTTGAAAAAGTCGCGTAAGATTTCTTATTTCGTCCTGGTCATCATCTCAATCTTGATTACGCCTCCTGATATAATTTCGGACATTTTGGTTATCGTCCCATTGCTTGTGCTTTATGAAGTGAGTGTACAGCTGTCCAATATGGTTTATCGAAAAAGGCTGATGAAAGATGAGTCAGCATTACCTGTAACATGAAATGCATTCTGAAAAAACATTTCTTGGGAAATAGTTAATGGAACATACTTAAAAGTTGAGGGGGCGATTCCTCAACTTTTTTTATTGCGGAATAATACTTGATGGATTAAGTAAGTGCCTTACCCTTAAAAAATAAGCTTTTGCTTCCTCTAAGTGGACTTTTTGAATTGCGTAACCCATTTTAAAATTGTCAGGTTCCCAGATCTTTTGGATTTGTATCTTTGTCTTTCGTAAAAACATGCTCCTGATAAAATGGGGCATGTTTTATTTTATATTTTAGAAGGAGCGAGGATTCTGGTTAGCGAATAAATGTAATCACTTGAACATAAAACCAGTAATCTTCATTTCGCCCATTCCAACAGGAATGAGGTAAGGGGGAATTTTGAAAATTAATTTGATTAGAAAGGTGAATGATCCGGAAAAATTGGGATGCAGAAATGAATGTTGATTACATCGTTCAAGTATAAATATATATCTAGGGGGGAAAAGCATAATCAAAATATTGAAAGGGATGGTGAGAAGTTTATGAGGGATTTAATGAAAATTATCGCAGGAAACATTTCAATGACCTTTGCCTATGCCTTTTTAATCGTTCCCAATGAAATTATTAATGGAGGCGTAACTAGCTCGGCCTTATTATTGCATGCATTATCGGGTTATAACATTGCCATGCTCGCCAATTTCGTTACAGGATTACTATTAATCATTTGTTTAGTTTTTCTAGGGAAAGAGTACTTTTTTAAGTCGATTGTAAGTTCCCTTAGCTATATGCTTTTTTTCAATTTTTTTTATTCATTGAATATTAATTTTGATGTAAATATCTTTTTAGTGATTATCTTTTCGTCGATTTTGATAGCGATAGGATACTATTTATGTATAACAGCAAATGCCTCCACTGTTGGCTTTGACGTGCTCGCCTTAATTCTACATCATAAAAATGAAAAAATAGATATTGCAGTGACAATAAGGATCATTAATCTTATCGTACTGGTGTTGGGTCTTCTCGTTTATGGCTATACATCGATTATTAAGGGTGTTGCGTATACATTGCTTTTTTCATACCTTTTAAAAAAAATGCTGGATAGGAAGCCGAAGGCCCGAAAGGTAGGAACGGATAGTGCGTTCGATGAAAATTCCAGTGTGAAAGAAGTAAAATGAAAAAATTAGAGGTTTGAAGAGATCTGTATTAATGGCCGCCATTTGTTTTTTTTATTTCGTTATCTAAATATTCAGATTTTAAATTGACTTTAAAAATGTCAGAGTGTATTATACACATAGAAAGTGGTACTAACATCATGACGTAGTGATGTTATGTTCGCTTCGAATTTTAAAATAGCCTGAGGAAGGGGGAAGAAGTGAGTTATAGACTCTTTAGTTCATAGTGTTCCTGTGTTGTTTGAATATACCATGTTTCCAAGTTCCCACTATCTTTGTGTACATGTAAAGGACAGGCAGCTGTAAAGCCTTGTTTTTTAGCGATTATTTTAGTTGATTCCCCAAAATATTGAAAGTTGGTGGAGGGTATGAAACATCAACAGGAAGAACTGAAACCAGGTCTGAAACAAAGACATTTAACGATGATATCTTTGAGTGGTGTCATAGGCGCTGGTTTATTCGTAGGAAGCGGTATCATTATTGGTCAAACGGGTCCCGGGGCGATTTTATCCTATGTTTTGGCAGGCTTGATCGTTGTTTTAGTCATGAGGATGCTGGGGGAAATGGCTACAGTGAATCCCGATACTGGATCTTTTGCCGTATATGCAAGGGATGGGATTGGTGAATGGGCCGGTTTCACTACAGGTTGGTTATATTGGTTCTTTTGGGTTATCGTAATTGCATTGGAAGCAACAGCTGGAGCTGCGATCATACATGGATGGCTTCCTTCCGTTCCCGTCTGGGTCATAAGTCTATCATTGATAATCCTATTGAAACTGACGAATATATTTTCCGTAAAATCGTTTGGTGAGTTTGAATACTGGTTTTCTATCATTAAAATAATCAGTATCATCTTATTTTTGTGTCTGGGTGTGGCAGTGATCTTAGGATTTATCCCAACGATAAAACCACCCGGAACTTCCAATCTTTTGAATTTTGGCGGTTTTATTCCAAATGGGATAAGTTCTGTACTTGTTGGCGTCGCAATCGTTTTTCATGCATTTGTTGGAGTGGAGATTCCTGCGATAGCTGCTGGTGAGACGAGTGATCCGGTCAAGTCAGTTAGAAGTGCATTGAATAGCGTGGTTTGGCGAATCCTGATTTTCTATATTGGGTCCATAGCCGTACTAGTGACGCTTTTACCCTGGAATTCAGCTTCCTTGCTGAAAAGTCCATTTGTTGCCGTACTTGAAATGCTAGGAATCCCTTCTGCTGCGCTAATCATGAATATAGTTATTCTCATTGCATTGCTTTCCTGTTTAAATTCAGGATTATATACAAGCTCACGCATGTTGTTTTCACTTGCACAAAAGGGGGACGCTCCAAGGGTATTTTCAAAAGTGAGCAAGAATGGTGTCCCTATATTTGCTGTAGTCGGTTCTACTTTATTTGCCTTTATCAGCACCATTTTCAGTTACGTTTCACCTGATAAAATCTTTTTCTTTTTAGTGAATTCCTCGGGTGGGGTCGGAATTCTTGTCTATCTGGCCATTGCGGTTTCCCATCTCCGATTAAGGAAGAGAATGGAGAAAGAGAATCCCGGAATTTTCAAGATCAAGATGTGGCTGTTCCCGTATTTGACGTATGCAACCATTCTTTCCATGATTTCCGTGTTGATATTAATGGCATTTATCGATTCACAGCGTCCACAGTTTATCTTTACCATGCTATTTAGCTTGATCATTATCTGTTCATTCTTTTTCATACGACGTAAAAAAGCGAAATATATCGAGAATGAATTAAATATTGTTTCTGGTTCCCCTAATTCTGAAAAGTTATAGCTTTAGCTCTATACCATCCATTATTAACTTAAAGTAATGCTTCGTTTACTTCTATGGAATTCCTCAGACAAAATTCTTCAATCACATTTCACCTAGAATATGATTCCCATAGAAAAAGAGAGTTGTGCCAACTAGATGGCATCTGTCTTTTAAATCATGAAGGAGGGATTATGTTGAATGGTTTCCGTGTATTAACTAATGGGTTCATCCTTGGAGCCATATTGTTATCAGGCTGCAACGATTCAGCTAAACCGGAAGAAGGCCAACAAGAAAAAAATCCAGTAATAAAAGAAAAGTCGGATCCAAATCCAGGTGAAGCCCAAAATGCAGAGGTTATTAAAAAAGGTGTCAGCGAGGTGCTTCAATCCATTAACGCATTGGAAACAGAAGTAAGCACAAAGGCGGATGTTGAGGAAATTCAAAAAGTGGGAAAAGAGATCAGTTCTGCCTGGGATTCGATAGAAAAGCAAGTGGAAGATGAATATCCCGATTGGTATGAACGAATTGAGAAAAACCTATACCCATTAATTGGGGAGTCAGGGAATCCTGATAAAGACCCGGAAAAAATTAAACGACTCTCTGAAGCTACTAAAGAAGACCTACAGCTATTTTTGGAAGAAATGAAATGAATTCACTTTATACCCGGGTTGAACACCAGTGGAGAATTTACGGGTGTCTATGGTGGTTTTGAAGGAGGTAAGGATGAGGAGGGGAGTATAGATTGGAAAGTGCAAAAAAATGCAAAGAAGTTCAAGCAGTAATATTTGATTGGGCAGGAACTACGGTGGATTATGGTTGTTTTGCACCGGTACAGGCATTTGTCGAGATATTCAGGATAAGGGGGATTGATATTACCATTGAGGAAGCAAGGGAACCTATGGGGTTATTGAAAATGGATCATCTAAGGGAACTCTTGAAAATCAATAGAATATCCAAGTTATGGATTTCGAAATATGGAAAAGAACCGGATGAAATTGAGCTTAGATCGTTATATAAGGACTTTGAGGCTTTGCTTTTTAAGGTTCTTAAGGAGAACGCCAAGCCAATACCAGGCGTAATTGAATTAGTCAGCCGTTTAAGGCAGCAAGGAATAAAAATCGGTTCGACAACAGGGTATACTCGTGAAATGATTAATGTTGTTAAAGAAGAGGCGGAAAAATGGGGCTATCACCCGGATTCCATTGTTGCATCCAACGAAGTGCCTGCAGGACGGCCTGCCCCTTGGATGTGCTTTCAGACGGCGATGAATCTCCAAGTGTATCCCCTCAGTAAAATTGTTAAAGTCGGCGATACGATCAGTGACATCAAAGAAGGCATTTCTGCAGGAATGTGGACTGTTGCCGTATTGAAAGGCGGAAGTGAAATCGGTCTTTCAGAAACAGAAATCAACGATATGGACCCATATGATCTGCAAAAACGGATGAAACATGCAGAAAACCGTTTTCTGAATGCAGGTGCCGATTTCGTAATTGATGAAATAGGCGATTTATTGGAGATCATCGACAGGATCAACTACAGATTGACAGAAAAAAAGGATATATTTATTGTTTAAAGAAAAATCATTGATGTAATGCATAAGTTTGTGACTTTGATGGATAATGATCTTGTTTAAATTCAAAATATTCAATTTATTCATTGACTGTTTCATCCAATGGTAGTATTATACATCTTATAACTGGTACGGACGTTGCAACGTCATTATCAGAAATAAATATAATTAAGGAGAATGTGCTATGGTCGAAACAAAAATGTTAAGAGGAACGAAAGTTAAAATGACACCAAGTGAAGCCATCGTTGAGACATTGGTGGCTGAGGGAGTTAAACATATCTCGGGAATCCTGGGATCCGCTTTCATGGATATGCTTGATTTATTGCCAACTGCAGGTATCCGTTTCATTGGTGTCCGCCATGAACAAAGTGCTGCACATATGGAAGATGCC
Source organism: Peribacillus sp. NJ11 (assembly GCF_030348405.1). Lineage (NCBI taxonomy): Bacteria > Bacillati > Bacillota > Bacilli > Caryophanales > Bacillaceae > Peribacillus > Peribacillus sp. NJ11. The sequence continues at coordinate 4,426,509 of NZ_JAUCFO010000001.1, read as the reverse complement.
TATTGTCGGGTCTCAGGTGTTGCAGGGGTTGTCATCGGGCAAAACGGACCTGGAATGACCAATATGGTCACCTCTGTTGCAGCGGCCAATCAAGCTCATACTCCTATGGTGGTCATCTCTCCATCAGCTGGTACACCAACGGTTGGATGGGATGGTTTTCAAGAATGTGATCAGGTTTCCATATTCAAGGCCATCACGAAAGAAACGGTTAGAGTGACACATCCAGGCAGGGTCGCTGATTGCCTTAGGACAGCATTTCGGATTGCCTATGCAGAGAGGGGGCCGGTTTTATTCGATATCCCCCGTGATTATTTCTATGGTGAAGTGGAAGATCAAATACTGCAACCACATCAATATCGCGTAGATGAACGCGGCTGCGGATCTTCTGCATCATTGGATAGAGCGGCTGAAATTTTAGCTAAGGCTGAGTATCCTGTCATTATTTCCGGTAGGGGAACCGTTGATTCAGATGGCATTGAGGAAATTAAGAATATTGCAGAATATTTAACAGCTCCGGTAGCTGTCTCCTATATGCATAATGATGCCTTTCCTGCTGATCACCCATTGTCAGTCGGCCCAATCGGTTACATGGGTTCAAAGGCTGCCATGAATACACTTAAGAAAGCGGATGTCATTTTAGCGGTCGGTACAAGATTATCGGTATTTGGAACGTTACCATGCTATGACATTGATTATTTTCCTAAAGATGCACAAATCATTCAAATAGACATTAACCCAAGGCAAATAGCGAGGACGCACCCTGTGGAAGTCGGGATCATCGGAGATGCCCGTGAAGCGAGTCGTGAAATCTTGAAACGCTTGAAGGCAAGTAAACCTAATCTAAAACAAGAAAAAAAGCGGATAGTCGAAATAACGAATGAAAAACAAAAATGGGAAGAAGAATTGGTGAAACTTGCGATGATCGATGGAACCCCGATCAATCCGCGTCGAGCCCTACTGGAATTGACTAAAGTGTTGCCTGAAAATGCCATCGTCACTACAGATATCGGTAATGTATCATCAACTGCAAACGCTTACTTGAAATTCAATCAGAGCCGCAGGCATATCGCTGCGCTTACATTCGGGAATACGGGATTTGCTTACCCTTCCGCACTAGGTGCCAAATTAGCTGAGCCGAATACGCCTGTTATAGCCATTGTTGGAGATGGAGCGTGGGGTATGAGCTTACATGAAGTGAGTACGGCTGTTGAAGAAAACATACCGGTCATTGCATGTGTCTTCAATAATAATGCATGGTGCGCAGAGAAAAAGAACCAGGTCGATTTTTATAATAACCGTTTTGTAGGGGCGGATATCCAAAATCCTGATTTTGCAGAAGTTGCGCGATCTATGGGTGCTGTTGGTATAAGAGTGGAAAAACCTGAGGAGTTAGGCTCTGTCATTGAAAAAGCAATAAAATCAAACAAACCGACTGTGATTGATATACAAGTGGATGGAACACAATTAGCTCCTCCTTTTAGAAAAGATGCATTAAAAATGCCTACTAGATTATTAGAAAAATATTCTCACTTAGATCATAAAAACTGGGATAAATAATGGTGTGAAAAGAGTGATATGACTTGTGCGATGACTTGGTGAACTATTCGGGTCATCGTATCATCACCAATTCGCCTAAAAGATCTGTAACAGCATGGGAACTTAACTTAATTGCATTCAATGAAAAATAAGGGGGTTTCAATAGTGAAGATGGAAACTGAAACGAAAGACCTTGTTCAAATGGATAAAGACCATTTATGGCATGCGATGCATCGCTATAATGAGAAGGATGCTCCCATGATGGCTACAGAAGGATCCGGCTCATGGTTCACAGATTCTAAAGGTGATAAATATTTAGATGGGGTTTCCGGTTTATGGTGCTTGAACCTGGGTCACGGACGAAAAGAAATTGCCCAGGCAGCCTATGAACAAATGATTAACTTATCTTACTTCCCTTTAACGTTAAGCCATAAGCCGGCAATCGAATTATCTGCAAAAATTAGTGAACATTTAAAGGGCTCTTATACTACCTTTTTTACGAACAGCGGCTCTGAGGCGAATGAAACAGCTTTTAAAATAGCAAGGCAATATCATTCTCAAAATGGGAATCAGGGTAAATACAAATTCATCTCAAGGTATAGAGCTTATCATGGTAATACTTTCGGCGCGCTTAGTGCAACAGCACAGGCTAATCGGAGAGTGAAATATGATCCGGCGGTTCCAGGTTTCCTGCATGTGCCACCACCGTACAGTTATCGAAGTCCGTTTGGGGAAAACGTTGAAAATTCCGATTTGCTTGCAGCTGAATATATCGATCAGGTCATTAACTTTGAAGGAGCTGAAACTGTAGCAGGTGTTATTCTTGAACCATTCATTTCTGGTGGCGGGGTCCTTATTCCTTCGAAGGAATACTTAACGAGGGTTTCGGAAATTTGTAAGAAGCATGATGTTCTTTTAATTGTGGATGAAGTGGTTTCAGGTTTTGGAAGAACCGGAAAAATGTTTGGGTTCATGCACTCCGATGGGGTTCAACCGGATATTGTAACGATGGCAAAGGGTTTGACTAGTGGTTATCTTCCACTTGGAGCAACGGCAGTGAATTCCAGGATTTATGAGAAATTCAAGGATAATGGAAATTTAAATCATTTCAGGCATGTGTCAACATATGGAGGCCATCCTGCATCTTGCGCAGTTGCGCTAAAGAACATTGAAATCTTAGAAAATGAAAAAATCGTGCAACGAGTATCTGAACTTAGTGAATCGACACTAAGTGAGCTCTTTGAATTGACAGCCCTGGATAAAGTAGGGGAAGTTCGGGGAGTTGGGTTTTTATATGGTATTGAATTAGTGAAAGATAAAAAGACAAAAACGCCAGTTTCCGATGAATTCATGGGTAAAATAATAGGGGCTTGCAAGGAAAAGGGTCTTATCATCGGTCGTAATGGTGATACAGTTCCTGGATATGGAAATGTATTGATCATTGCACCGCCTTTATCTTCGACCGTTGAAGATTTACGCTTTGTCATAGAAACGGTTAAATCCGTTTTATATGAATTATGCTAAAGATGATTAGCTTTAGGGTGCTATATTTATAGACGAATTTGAAGATGGGCATGATATGTCTAACCGTTTTGACATCCATGTCCATTTTTTCATATTGGGTTTCACAGTGTGGGGAAACTGGATCCGAAGTAGGAGGAAATATGCAATCACAACAAAGGTTATTAGTGGTTCTTGCACATCCCGATGATGAATCATTCTTGTGTGGCGGAACCATTGCCAAAATGTCCGAGCAAGGTGTTCATATAACTTTACTATGTGCGACAAAAGGCGAAATGGGTAGGCGGATGGGGAATCCGATTCTTGCAACGAGAGAGTCATTGCCTGGATTAAGAGTAAAGGAGTTAAACAGCGCTTGTGAAGAGTTAGGGATCAACGACCTTCGATTTTTACATGTAAGGGATAAAACCATTGAATTTGAATCCATCGATTTATTAGCAGAGAGAATCGTAAAGGTGATTCGTGAAGTTCGACCGGATGCACTAGTCACATTCCATGAGAAATATGGGGGACACCCAGACCATTGTGCGATTGGTCGTGCAGCAGAATTGGCTTTTTTAAAATCCGGTGATCCCGGTTTTTATCCAGATCCCGTTTTTCCCGCTATTAAGGTTCATAGCCTGTACTTTGTCCTTTGGCATGCTTTTCATGAAAAATGGTTAAAGGAAAACGGGCTGAGCAGTATCACAAGAGTGAATATAGCAGGGACTTTACAGAAAAAGATCCGTGCCCTAAGGTCCCATCGTTCCCAGACTCTAGCCGTTCCTGAATTGTGGGGGAATCAAATTCCAAGCTTGCCTTTTTTAAAGAAATTCGAGTATTTTATCAAAGGTAATTCTCCTAATGATATGGAAGACAACGATCTTTTTCAAACGATAGAAAGAATGAGATGATTCGTAATGCTTTGGTTTATCCGGAAAGGGGGAAGGAATGTATGGAATTAGAAAAATATGAACCACTGGAAGAAACAATTCAGGAACAGCAAAATTCGAAATCACCGCTTCAAAATAGAGTGCTAATGTGGATGAGCGGTATCGCTTTCACCTTTTTTATTGCACTTTTAGGCTTGGGGCTGTCCAAGATTGCAGGATTCAATCGAATCGGCCCTCTTGCGTGTTCGATCATCATTGCCGTGATTTATCGTCAAATCGCTGGATATCCAGAAAGGTTCCGGACGGGAATTGAATTTTCCGCTAAAAAACTTTTGCGTTTTGCCATTATTTTATACGGATTGAAATTAAATATCGATGTGATTTTCAATCAGGGTTTGCCATTGTTGGTCCGTGATATAGGGACAGTAACATTTGCTATAGTCGTGATGGTCCTGATTGCAAAGTGGTTTAAGGCAGATGCCTCCATTTCCCTTCTTCTTGCTGTTGGAACTGGGATATGCGGTGCAGCAGCCATCGCTGCAATATCTCCAATAGTGAAAGCTAAGGAAGAAGATACAGCCATAGGCGTTGGGATAATCGCTTTAATGGGAACACTTTTCTCCATTATTTATACCCTTTTACGTCCGATCCTTCCGATCTCTGCTTTGGATTATGGTATATGGTCCGGGATCAGTCTCCATGAAATCGCCCATGTTGCATTGGCAGGAGCCCCGGCTGGTGAAGATGCGCTAGCGATTGCACTCCTCGCGAAATTGGGCCGTGTCTTTTTACTTATCCCTTTATGTTTCATTTTTATGTATTGGATGAAAAAACGTACATCCGGGAAAATGGGCCATGATGCCAAAATTGATTTTCCATGGTTCCTCGTTGGTTTTATAATCATGAGTCTAATAGGAAGTTATGTGTTTGGAACTTATATTACGGTGTCTCCAATTGTAATGGATGGTATTTCGAAAACGACTACATTCATATTAACGATGGCCATGATCGGTCTTGGACTGAATGTCAGCCTGCAGGCACTTCGCACAAAAGCCATGCGTCCTCTTTTAGCCATGACCATTACCTCTTTGTTGCTTTCGATTATCTCATACTTTATCGTTTAATATATTTATCCATTGTGGCCCCACTAAGCAGGCCTGATAAACCTTGAATACGCGGTATTATTCGGGCTTATTTATTCTTCAAAAGAAAACGGTTTTTGAACGTGATGTATTGGAAAAGGAGTAAAGGAAACTTGCGACTTTCTAATTTATGGAAAAAAATGAACGCTGGCGTGTTTGAAAATTATAACTATTTGGTTTACAATATAAGAACTGATACGAACATTACGATGTCTTTTTCTGTTTGGAGGAAATTTTATGGAGTTAGACTTTAAAAATCCAATCCCATTACACGCACAATTAAAAACCATATTGGAAAACCAGATTTTAGAAGGTTACTATAAGGACAAAATCCCGAGCGAAAGGGAACTCATGGATATGTATTCTGTCAGCAGGAGCACTGTACGGGAAGCCGTATCCATCCTGGTTCGTGAAGGGATATTGGAAAAAAGGCATGGGAAGGGAACGTTCGTTTCCCTTAAACCTGTACAGGAATGGCTTAAGATGATAAGTTTCACTGAAACCACTAAAAGCATGGGGATTAAATTACTGGACCATGGCCGTGTTTTGACACCAGAAAATATAGCTGATGCAAATGGTTTTGAAGATGAATCTTACCATATTAAAAGGCTGCGGCTGCAGGGAGATGTCCCCATAGCGATAGAATTACATTATTATTCTTTGGACTTAGGACAAAAATTGACGAAATTCGATTTAAGCACCACAGTATTATATGACGCGCTCGAAGGTGATCTTAACATTAACTTTTGTGAAGCGGAACAAATTATAACATGCGGCTTTCCAACAAAAGAAGATGCTGAACATTTAGGTATAACAGAAACGATGTGCTTGCTGATTACAGAAAGAATGATTTTTGATTCTGATGGTAATTTAGTAGAATATTATAAAGGTTTATTCAGGTCGGATATGTACTCATTCGCTATGAAAATGTCGCGGAAGAATAACTGATTTTATTTTTCCGACGCAAAAAATGACCTAAGCCTTTAGAGTGGTTTAGGTCATTTTCGGTTCTCAAATCATTAAGATGGTTGGTTTTTAACAGTTTAAAAACACCAGTCAAATTATTCTATTTAAACCCATTATCCACGTAATTATTTTATAGTATTAAACGTACACAAAGATTGGAGAGATTGTCTACATTAATAACATCGACATATTTTTTTATTAAATATGATCAACAAAATTATTCGTGACTGTACATTTTTCCGGATGGATAACTAAGAAAGAACACCTTTAATGAGATGGTTTTTTTATTCAGCCGAATTAGTGGTCTTACCATCCTCCAATTTAGCCGAAATAAGCCCAAGTACAACTCCAAGCAGCGCACCTGCTCCCACTTCCACAGGCTGATGTCCGAGCAGTTCATTCAGTTCTTTCTCACGCTCCACATACTCAAAACTTGGAAACTCACCAGAAAATTTCGCCAGATTATCTTCAAGATCATTCACAAGCTTTGCAATTTCGCCTGTATGGCGCCGAATCCCCTGAGCATCATACATCACAATCACGCCAAACACTGTCGCAAGTGATGTCTCCGTATGCAACCATCCTTTATTGGCTGCCACATAGGATGCCAGTGCTGCCACACCCGCAGAGTGCGAACTAGGCATGCCGCCTGTTGTGAAAGCCTGCTTCAAGTCCCACTTTCCCGTAAGCCTATTATGCGTTAAAATTTTCAATCCTTGCGCAATGCCAATTGCCGACAGCGCCGTTAAAATTCCCCGATTCATCTTTTCCATGAGCAACTCCTCCACTCCAGACCAGTCCCAATCCAATCCGGGAATTTGTCTTCTCTCTTTTGATACCCAAAATATAATCTTAATATGCGGAAGTCATCCATGATTTATCAGCATTTATTAAAAGTCTACTTGTGTTATTTTGCTTCAGTTTTTACGGGGAAAGGCGTTGTTTCATATTAATATTTATAGGATTGGTCCCTTAAGGAAAATCTATAACGGAATATTATTAACACGGTGTTAAGGTGGCTATGGAATGAACAAGATCAAGGATATAAATCCGGAAGAGTTAAAAAGGATTCAGACTGTAACCAAGCAATTGTCTTTCACAAAAAACTTCAGGTCTGCTACTGCTGAAGAATGGTTTGTTTTCATTCCCGGCTTTAAGGATCCAGTTACTGGGGGTGCTGCTGGAAAGGCTATAGTTCATTACAATCTATATGGAAACAAAGATATGTTCATTAACACAACGGTCATTCTGGATGACCCTGTTCTATTTGAGGAAGAAAACTTTCAACTGGTTTACTCTATATGTGATGAACTTGTAAATCGACTGGTAGGATACGCTGATACTTTGCTGTCAGTGCACGCAGGTTCAAATTCTTATAATGCTGAGTACAAACGGTAATGGTGGTAAGAAGAATAAGGAGGAAAAACAGTGCATCATAATCTGGTTCAATCAATAATCGAACATTCAGTCCCGCTTACAAGTGATGGTGATTGGGGTAAGCTCGTTCAACAAGTTAAAAATTCAAAATTTGTTTTGCTGGGAGAGGCATCACATGGAACATCCGAATTTTACACGGCCCGAGTTGAAATAACAAAAAAACTTATTAAAGAAAAAGGGTTCACCTTTGTAGCCGTTGAAGGCGATTGGCCCGCATGCCAGGCAATTAATAGATATGTTAAAGGTTATGATCAAGTAACTAAATCCGCACACGATGTTCTTAAAAGTTTTAACCGCTGGCCGACCTGGATGTGGGCAAACGAGGAAATGATCGATCTGATTGAATGGATGAAAGAATACAATGAGTCTGGACAAAAACAAACGAAAGTTGGATTTTATGGGATAGATATCTATAGTCTTTGGGAATCCATGGATGAAGTCATCCATTACTTAAAACAAATAGATTCACCTGACCTCGAAGCTGCCAGACAGGCATTCACATGCTTTGAGCCATTTAATCGGAATAACGAAGAGTACGCAGTTTCCGCAGGCATTTTTTCTGAAGATTGCATAGAGGAAGTAGCCAAATTACTGACAACCATTCAGAGAAAAAAAGAAAAATACCCCCATCACGAGGAATTGAATTTGAATCTTCAAGTGAATGCATTGGTAGCGTATAATGCCGAAAATTATTACAGGACTATGGTGGTTCATGACGATAGATCATGGAATATTCGAGATATGCATATGGTGGATGCACTTAATGAAATTATGGATTTTTACGGTTCAGAAGGCAAGGCGATTGTATGGGAACATAATACCCATGTCGGCGATGCCAGCGCTACTGATATGAAGGATTCAGGGATGATTAATGTCGGCCAGGTCATTCGTGAGCAAAACCCAACTGAAGATGTATTTATCACAGGTTTCGGAACCTACAGTGGAACTGTTATTGCAGCAGATGAATGGGGTATGGAATTTGAAATAAAAACAGTACCCCGGGCAACGAATGGAAGTTGGGAGGAGGCAATGCATCTTTCGGGGGCGTATGATAAGTTGCTCATTTTCACCGATGAAAATCGTCAGCTATTCCAAGATAGGATTGGACATCGGGCGATTGGAGTTGTATACAGACCGGAATATGAACAATATGGAAACTATGTACCTTCTGTAATGTCAGATAGATATGATGCTTTTGTTTACATTGATGAAACTCAGGCCCTTCACCCGCTTGTTCATGAAAAAGCACCCGTTATGTAAAAAATATAAATATACAAGCCCTGTATAACATGTCGAGTTATAAAGGGCTTTGCCTTTTTGTTCGTGCTAATTCTTAATGCTACCTAATGTGGTCTTATCATCTCGACGGAAACCAAAGTCTTTGCGTTCGATCACTTCTGTTTTTGAAGCTTTATGAATAGCTAATGAATCGTTCGTACAAAGGGATTAAAATATTTAAGATAAAAACCATTCTATAAAGAATGGTTTTTATCTTGATATCTATTTGCGGATGGACTGGATTTTTTAAATGAACCTCCAATTAATAAGGTGAATAATTAAGGGCCTCCTAAACAGACGGTTAATAAAGTTCCGAAACCGATTGGTCCTGAAAATGACTGCCATAACTAAGAAGAAAAGATAAATGAATGTTTTTGAATATGGTGTATTTCTTCCAGTTAAATCTTGAATGATCAGCATCAAAAGGTCTACAGGATTTGGGGCGAAATTTGTGCATGTAAGTAGATAGCCGTTCCTACTAGTCCAATAACCATTAACCCAAACGTTAAACAAACATGTTTAATGAGCAGTTGTTCTGGCTTTACCAAGTTATTCAGTAAAAAAAGCCATATATCGATACCAAGACCTAATATTAAAGCAGTTAGTAGACCCAATAATTCTGGTCATTGCCTTTTTAAAAGCGAATTTAAAAATATCATGATAGGTCTGATTGAATGGTTAAAGAACAACCAAGGGTTAAAAGTATGATCCCCATCAGTAAAGGTTAATATTTGTTTTACTCACATTTAACACACTTATTCATTAACTAATTCTTTTATCATCAAAAGATGTGGACCGCCATCTTCCATAAAGACATCGGATGAAGTGTGATAGCCAAGTTTTTTATAAAAACCCTCTGCCTGTGTTTGCCCATGTAATTTAATCTGGGATATTTCCTTTTTATTTGCAATTTCTTCCAACGTTTTAATTATTATTTTTCCAAGACCAAATTTACGGTAAGGCTCTAAGATGCAAATCCTCTCCAATTTACCTAAACCATCAACAACTCTTAACCTACCAGTTCCGACTGGTTTTTCATTATAATAGACTAATATGTGTTCAGATATAGCATTAAGTGTATCAAATTCATCAAATTCACTTTCTAAAGGGAAACCTTGTTCCTCGACAAATACTTCTTTTCTGATTTGAAAGGCTATTTTTAAATCATTTTCTGTAGTTATTCTCTTTGAATCCAATGTTCTTCATCCCTTTTCTAGATTTATTCAGTAAGACAAGTCATAATATATGTATATCCTTTTTATAGTATATACGAAAATATTTTTGTTGTAAATACAACAAAAAAAGTCAGGGGCTTTTTGAATGAAGGAAATACTCCGTGAAATTGGAATGATAGCAAGGGCATTGGATTCTATAAGTAATATCGAATTTAAAGAATTAGACCTTACAAAAGGGCAGTATTTGTATCTTGTACGAATATGTGAAAATCCAGGAATCATTCAAGAAAAGGTAGCAGAAATGATAAAGGTTGACCGAACGACAGCAGCTCGTGCAATTAAAAAACTTGAGATACAAGGTTTTATTGAAAAGAAAGATGATGCTGACAACAAAAAAATCAAAAAGTTATATCCTACTGATAAAGGTGAAAAAGTATATCCCTTTTTACAGAAAGAAGGGGAGTATACCGACAAGGTGGCATTAACCGGATTTTCTAGGGACGAAACGGAATTGATTTTTCATCTTCTTCAAAGGGTCAGAAAAAATATTGAGGTAGATTGGGAATTTGTAAAAAAAGGGAATAAAAGGGAGTATTGACACATCTTATAAGTTATTCGCTTCATGGATGACTGATTGGAGCATTAGTTAAAGCACTTAAGCTGGTTGTGGAGATAAATTGATAAAAAGAGGCTCGATTTCGTTTGGAAATTGAGCCTCTTTCATATTATCCAGCTACATTTTCAGTGAACTGACTATTGTATAGATCTGCATAGAAACCATTCACCCTTAAAAGTTCTGAATGTGTTCCTTTCTCTATCACTTTTCCTTGATCCATAACTAGAATCAAATCTGCATCCTTAATCGTTGAGAGACGATGGGCAATGACAAAGCTAGTTCGTCCTTCCATGAGTCGGTTCATGGCCTTTTGAATAAAGACTTCGGTCCGAGTGTCAACACTAGACGTCGCTTCATCCAATATCATGATTGGTGGATCTGCTAGAACAGCTCGGGCGATTGTCAAAAGCTGCTTTTGTCCTTGTGAGATGTTAGAAGCTTCTTCGTTTAAGATTGTCTCATACCCATCTGGCAGTGTCCGAATGAAATGGTCGGCATGTGCCGTGCGGGCAGCTGCAAAAATTTCTCCATCAGTTGCTCCATTTTTGCCATAAGCGATATTTTCTTTAATCGTGCCATTAAAGAGCCAGGTATCTTGAAGCACCATCCCAAAGTTTTTTCGAAGATCACTCCTGGACATATTCCGTGTATCAAGACCATCAATATTAATCTTTCCGCCATTGAGTTCATAAAATCTCATCAGGAGATTTATCATGGTCGTTTTTCCAGCACCAGTCGGTCCAACAATTGCGACCGTCTGTCCAGGCAAGACATCGATGTTCATATCTTTAATTAACATTTCTTTCCCGTAGCCAAAGTCCACATGTTCAAAAGTGACAGCACCATTTGCTCTCTTTATATTAGCTGTGGTTTTTTCTTTCATTTCCTCTTCTTCATCAAGTAGCTCAAAGACACGCTCAGCTGCTGCAACCGTCGACTGAATAATGTTTGCGATGTTAGCTGTCTGTGTGATCGGCTGGGTGAACTGCTTTGAATATGTGATGAATGCCTGAATATCACCAATCGAGATCGAACGTTGCGTTACCAATATTCCGCCGACAACGCTGATGAGTACATAACTCAAATTTCCGATAAAGAACATCATGGGCATGATGATACCGGATATAAACTGAGCTTTGCTTCCCGCTTTATACAACTCTTCATTAACCATGGTAAACTGGGCACTCGCCTTTTTTTCATGTCCGAATGCTTTAACGACTTGATGGCCAGTATACATTTCTTCAATGTGGCCATTTAATTGTCCGAGTGTACGCTGTTGATCGGCGAAATGTTTTTGGGATCTTTTTAAAATAGGCCGGATTGCAAATATTGACAAAGGTAAGCTTACTATCGAGATTAATGTCAATAACGGGCTAATCGAAAGCATCATGATGATAATCCCCAAAATCGTTACGATCGAAGTGATGAACTGCGTTAAGCTTTGCTGAAGGGTGCTTCCGATCGTATCAATATCATTTGTCATTCGGCTAAGTGTTTCCCCGTTTGGACGTCCTTCAAAATATTTGAGAGGAAGTTTCGCGAGCTTTTCGTTAACATCTTCTCGTAAATCATATACTGTGTCCTGTGCAACACTTGACATAATGTATTGTTGTACATAGTTGAAAAGGCTGCTTAAGGCATAAAGTCCGGCAAGCAGTAGAAGGATCTGGCCAATTTTATCAAAGTTAATAGCTGCTCCTGGTATTCCCTGGAATTTCCCGTAAGCTCCTTCGAATAATTCTGTAATTGCATTTCCCATGATCTTTGGTCCAACAATCATAAAAATAGTACTCATGATTGCAGCGAAGAACACGGAAATCAATTTGTTGCGCCGCGGTTTTAAATAGGCCAAGAGGCGTCTTAGTGTTCCTTTAAAATCTTTTGCTTTTTGACCCATCATCATCATGTTACCGCCACCGGGACCATGCCCAACCTGACCGCCGCTTTGAGGTTTTTTTTGATTACTCATGCAATTTCCTCCTCTGTGAGCTGTGATAAGGCGATCTCACGGTAAATGTCGTTTGTACTAAGCAACTCTTGGTGTGTTCCCATACCTACAATGTGGCCTTCGTCCAACACAATGATTCGGTCAGCGTCCACGACCGTACTGACACGCTGGGCAACGAGTAGTACTGTCGAATTTTTCGTTTCATCTTTCAGGGCTGCGCGAAGGTTGGCATCCGTCTTGAAGTCAAGTGCAGAAAAACTATCATCGAATATATAAATATCGGGTTTCCGAATGAGTGCCCGTGCGATCGAAAGTCGTTGTTTTTGCCCTCCTGATAGGTTTGAACCGCCTTGTTCAATTTCTGCCTGATAGCCGTCTTTCATTTTGCTGATAAAATCTTCCGCTTGGGCGATCCGAGCCGCATGCTCGACTTCATCTTGTGTGGCTGTTTGTTTTCCAAAGCGAATGTTTTCAGAGATAGTACCAGTAAAGAGGATGGCCTTTTGTGGTACAAAGCCAATTTTTGAGCGAACTTCATCTTGTGATGACTTACGAATATCAACACCATTGACGCGAATCGTTCCACTTGAAATATCATAGAAGCGAGGGATCAAATTGACGAGCGTCGTTTTCCCTGAGCCTGTTCCACCGATTATTGCGGTGATTTCACCAGGACTTGCAGAAAAACTAATATCCGATAATGCAGGTTCTTCTGCACCTGGGTAACTGAACGTCACATGTTCAAATTCAAGTGTACCATGTTCACGATCTGCCTTTTCTGTACCCTCATCCAGGAATGAAGGTTTCATGTCAAGGACTTCGTTTATCCTTGTTGCCGACACGGCCGCACGTGGAACCATAACGAACATCATGGATGCCATAACGAGGGCGAACATAATTTGCATAACATATTGGATAAAGGCCATTAAGTCCCCGATCTGCATACCGCCGTTATCAATACGAATTCCACCAAACCAAATGATACCAACAACCGTCAAGTTCATTACTAGCATCATTACAGGCATCATGAATGCCATGATTTTATTGACCTTGATCGAGACATCCGTCAATTCTTTATTCGCTTTCTTAAGACGTTCCTTCTCTTGTGTTTCACGATTGAAGGCACGAATGACGCGAATACCAGTTAAATTTTCCCGTAATACAAGGTTCAACCTGTCTAATCGTTTTTGCACCGTTTGAAAGAGTGGCACACCTTTATATAGAATAAGCAGGATCGACCCAATCAACAAAGGCATTGTGACAACAATGACAAGAGATAATTTTGCATCCATGGATACTGCCATGATCAAACCGCCGATTAACATGATAGGTGCACTGATAACCATACGTAGCATCATGATAACCACCTGCTGGACTTGTGTTATATCATTGGTCGTCCGAGTAATCAATGATGCGGTACCTACTTCATCAAATTCTTGTAAGGAAAATTTTTCAACATGATTAAAGACTTTCAGCCGGAGATCGCGTCCCATTCCCATAGCCGCTTTGGACGAATAGTAGCTTGCGATTATGGAAGCGCAAGCGCCAAGAGCGGAAACCAGCAGCATCAAACCACCAATTTTCCAAATGTATGGAATGTCTCCTCGAACGACGCCTTTGTCAATAATATCGGCCATTAATGTAGGCAAAAAGAGGTCCGACATCGATTGAATAAAAACCAGTCCGATGACTGCTGAAATAATCCACTTATAAACGGATAAATTTTTCAGTATTTTTATCATTTTGTACACTCTCCCTGTTCGGTAGCTTGTGCTTCTAAAAAGTTTGTAATTTGAAGATGCGTTTCAAGCAGCTCTTCAAACTGTTCTTCCGAAAGTAATTCAATGGCCGATTGGAAAATTTGATGAATGCTTCCTTCGTGAAAATGGATCGTTTGTAATAAATTTTTCCCCTGTTCGGTGATTGACAACTGAATCTCACGCCGGTTGCCCTCCACAAGCTCGCGATGGAGCATACCTGCCCGAACGAGGCCATCAACCGCTTGGCTCAAGGTGCTTTTTGGAAGAAATGTTTTCTCCCCAACGGTTTTTTGAGTCATCTCCGTTTGAAGAGTGATGGCCATCAAAATGGAATATTGCGGAACTGTCAATCCATTTTCTGCCGTTGTCTTTTGAACGAACCGCATTATATTTTTCTGCACGTTCCAAAATGAACGCAAAAGTTGTACGGAACGCATCAACTGTTTTTCATTCTTCACTCAACATCACCATTCTTTCTTTTTCGAACTGTTCCATATTGAACATTTAATTTTATGAATCATTTTAATTTACATCTATCTTTCCGCTTCGTCAACAAAAAAACGACTTCAACACCCCGGGGTTTTCTGGACTTTGGTGCATACATGGAAATGAGTTTTAAAGTCAGGCGAGGCTTTCGCGTGAAAACAAACCATACAATGTGAAATTAACTTGAAAATGTGAACTGATAAGTGTTAGGATAATATTGAGTTAGTACCAGGTAATAATAGTAGATGATAACGTAAATGAGAATGTACGGGTGTTAAATGGCAAGCATGTATACATAATAGAATTTTTCTTCCGTAGAACATAACAGGACTTAAGTTTGCGAGACAAACAGACAGCTAATAAGAAAGATTGGTAATTTGTGATACAGAGCCCCATTTTAAATAAGGTGCCAATATGAGGGAAATATTCTGGTTTTAACGGGGAAATGTTTTAATTATTAGGTAATAGGAGGGATGATGACATATGGTTGAAAACCGTCATCTACAGGTAGGTCTCAGTGACGAAAAAGTGCTTGAGATGTATAGAGTTATGTTGTTGGCAAGACGTATAGATGAACGGATGTGGCTGTTGAACAGATCTGGAAAAATCCCATTCGTGGTTTCTTGTCAAGGACAAGAAGCAGCGCAAGTGGGTGCAGCGTTTGCATTGAATCGTGAAAAGGATTATGTCCTTCCTTATTATCGGGATCTAGGAGTGGTGCTTGCGTTTGGGATGACCGCCAGGGATTTGATGTTATCAAGTTTTGCAAAAGCGGAAGATCCAAATTCAGGCGGGCGTCAAATGCCTGGGCATTTTGGGCAAAAAAAGAATCGGATCGTGACGGGATCTTCGCCAGTTACCACTCAAGTGCCACATGCAGTGGGGATTGCACTCGCTGCAAAAATGGAAGGAAAAGAAATTGTTTCATTCGTTACATTCGGAGAGGGTTCATCAAACCAAGGTGATTTTCATGAAGGAGCGAATTTCGCAGGTGTACATAAGCTTCCGGTCATCTTGATGTGCGAGAATAATCAGTATGCCATTTCCATCCCAATAGAAAAGCAATTGGCTTGCAAGAAAGTTTCGGACCGGGCCATTGGTTACGGCATGCCAGGGGTGACGGTTGATGGAAATGATCCGATTGAAGTATACCGGGTGGTGAAAGAAGCGGCTGAGAGAGGAAGGCGTGGTGAAGGCCCAAGCTTAATCGAAACGGTTTCATACAGGCTTACACCACACTCAAGCGATGATGATGATAGTCAATACAGGTCGCCTGATGAAGTAGCGGAGGCAAAAAAAATAGATTCGATCATTACATTCGGTGCCTATTTAAAAGCAACAGGAATCATGGATGATCAAATGGAGAAAAAATTGAACGAGGAAATAATGGAAGTTGTGAACGAAGCGACGGATTATGCAGAAAATGCTCCATTTGCGAATGAAGACACGCTCTCAAAATACGTTTACGCAGAAAGGTAAGGAGGAAAGAAAATGGCAGTGATATCTTATATAGATGCGGTGATAATGGCGATGCGGGAAGAAATGGAACGTGATTCCCGTGTATTTGTATTAGGTGAGGACGTAGGGGTAAAAGGCGGCGTTTTTAAAGCGACTTCAGGGTTATACGAACAATTCGGGGAACAGCGTGTCATTGATACCCCGCTTGCTGAATCCGCAATCGCAGGAGTTGGCATCGGTGCGGCCATGTATGGAATGAGGCCGATTGCGGAAATGCAATTCGCTGATTTTATCATGCCTGCAATCAACCAAATCATTTCAGAAGCTGCAAAAATCCGTTATCGCTCCAATAATGACTGGCAATGCCCAATCGTCATCAGGGCACCATACGGTGGGGGCGTACATGGGGCGTTATACCATTCACAATCCGTTGAAGCCATTTTTGCCAATCAACCGGGACTTAAAATTGTCATGCCCTCAACACCGTATGACGTGAAAGGGTTATTGAAAGCAGCCATTCGCGATGACGACCCAGTCCTTTTCTTTGAACATAAACGTGCCTATCGTCTTATTAAAGAAGAAGTGCCGTCTGATGATTATGTTTTACCCATTGGTAAAGCGGATGTAAAACGTGAAGGCGAGGACGTTACAGTGATTACTTACGGCCTTTGTGTTCATTTTGCGTTACAGGCAGCTGAAAGGCTGGCCAGTGATGGCATATCTGTTCATATACTTGATTTACGAACCGTTTATCCATTAGATCAAGAAGCCATTATGGAAGCTGCATCTAAAACAGGAAAAGTCCTATTGATTACTGAAGATAATAAGGAAGGGAGCATCATTAGTGAAGTATCGGCGATCATTGCAGAAAACTGCCTCTTCGATCTCGATGCCCCAATCATGAGACTTGCGGGTCCGGATGTTCCAGCAATGCCATATTCACCATCATTAGAGAAATCCTTCATGGTGAATCCTGAAAAAGTGGAAAAGGCACTGCGGGATCTGGTTGCCTATTAAATGATCGGCATGGAGGAACGACCTTGCGCATCCGTATAAATTGTTGTTTATATTGGGATTGATCTTAAAAATGAACTTAAGTCTAGCAACTATAAAAAAGGTTGCCAGGCTTTTTTTTTGCGCTATATAAATCATCTATAGTGAAAAAATAATCCGTTTGATTACGCTAGAGAGGGAATATATAAAACTCCACCGAATTCTTTTTAATGAACACTTTATTTAGCAGTGATTTTTGGGGAATTTTCACTTCATAAATATATATTAAATAGAAATGCGTGGTATTATATGGGAAAGCATTCTAGGTAAAGGAGAAATAATGATGAATACTGGACAATTATCCAATAATAAACTATTAGATATGGTGTTTGAAAGTACATATTATGGAATTGTAATTGTCGATAGTCACGCAAAAATTCAATATATTAGCAATAAATATTGTGAATTTTTAAATGTTGAACGCAGTACAGTGATTGGTGAACATGTGACGAATATAATTGAAAATACAAGGCTACACCTAGTAGTGCAAATAGGTAAATCGGAAATCGCTGATATACATTTTCTTCGTGGTGATTTTGTTATCGCTAATCGCATTCCTATTATCGAAAATAAGGAAATAATTGGTGCGATTGGGACAATAATGTTTCGTGATCTAGATGACTGGAACAAAATGAATAGCCACATTAAGGAAATACTGACAAAACATAATTTTTACACAAATGAAAGAGATGTTACAAATGGAGTAAAGTATTCCTTACACAATTTAATTGGAAATTCACAAGAAATACAACAGTTAAAAGAACGTGTGAAAAGGGTTGCTAGAGGTGATATCTCTGTACTAATTAGAGGAGAAAGCGGTACAGGCAAGGAAATAATAGCACATAGCATTCATCAGTTAAGTGGGAGAAGCGACAAACCACTTGTGAAAATAAATTGTACTTCAATTCCGGAACACTTGTTAGAATCTGAACTTTTCGGTTATGAAGAAGGTGCCTTTACAGGGGCAAACAAGGGAGGTAAAATAGGAAAGTTTCAATTTGCTGATGGTGGGACTATTTTCCTTGACGAAATTGGTGATATGCCTCAGCAAATGCAAGTCAAGTTATTAAGGGTTCTTCAGGAGAAGGAATTTGAGCCTGTAGGTTCGCTTTATCCAAAAAAACTAAATGTTCGAGTGATTGCTGCAACAAATCGCCCTTTAGAAAAATTGGTTGAAGAAAAACTATTTCGTGAAGACCTATTTTATAGAATTAATGCTGTCCAATTATTTGTTCCTCCTTTAAGAGATAGAATTGAAGATATCCCTTTACTTGTAGATTATTTTTTTAAAAAAGTCACAGCTCGAATAGGAAAACGAGTAACCTCTGTACATCCTGAGGTGCTTTCATTAATAGAGCAATATAACTGGCCAGGGAATATCAGAGAACTAGAGAATGTGATTGATGCAGGTGTTCACCTATCAAATGACGAAGTAATCGGAAAAGATGTTTTACCTGATTATCTAAAAGGTCTTAAGGTTAAAATGAAAGAAGAAAGTTTAAAGGATATTGTGGAAGAAACAGAAAAGAAGGCAATCGAAAGAGCGTTAAGGAGGTTTAAGTTTGATAAAAAGCGGGTTGCGGAAACTCTTGGAATAGGGAATTCTACCCTTTACGATAAAATAAAAAAATATCGAATTTCTGACCAATAAAAATAAATCCGGGATTTCAGAATTCATTCCGAAATCCCGGATTTAATTTTAATTTCCGTATTAGTGTAGATAAAGTTCACATTAAAGGAGAAAAAAGGCTATAGAACAGATTTAATTTTTATTTAAATTATGAAAATTAATGAATAAAAAATCAACTGATCTAACTTCAGTTGATTTTTTTTGATTCTTTTCTGAAAAATCAGAAAATAAATAATTAGATATTCCTCAATAATTAGGAAAAGTGAGTCAGTAAAGGGGGGTTTACGTTTTGGAATGAATCTTGCATTCAAATTAGAAGAAAGGAGGAAAGGAATCGATAAAGACGAGTGGTCAATTTAATGGTATTTAAGAGGCACTTGTTTAGTAAGAATTACTTTGAACATTATTGAATTTAGCGCTTCGATATCTGTAATTTGAATCTGCTTACATTGAAAAGGAGGAATTTCATTGGATGTCGGTTTTATAACAAGAAAAATGGCAAATGATTTAAATAATATAAATCATGGAAAAATAGCAATAAAAGAAGAAGCAGAAAAGTCAATGACGTACATGGATCTCCACCATATATCAAATGCGTATGCAAACAAGCTTTACGAATTAGGAGTTCGAAAAGGGGATCGTGTCGGTATTTTACTTTACAACTGTCTCGAATATTTTAGTCTATATTTTGCCATTGCGAAAATCGGCGCAATTGCCGTTCGACTTAATTTTAGGC
The DNA here is from genome assembly GCF_030348405.1 of Peribacillus sp. NJ11. Classification (NCBI taxonomy): domain Bacteria; kingdom Bacillati; phylum Bacillota; class Bacilli; order Caryophanales; family Bacillaceae; genus Peribacillus; species Peribacillus sp. NJ11. The sequence goes on along the minus strand of NZ_JAUCFO010000001.1, from coordinate 4,406,895 downwards.
TATCAAGTGCTGAGCTTGAGTATGCATTAAATGATTCACAGACAAAAATATTATGCTTCCATTCGAACTTAGCCAATCAGCTGGAATCAGTTTGTAATCATGTTTCTGTTGAGCGATATTTTTGTCTTCCTCATAGAAATGGCTCAATCCCAGGTTGGTCTGAGTCATGGAGTGTTTTAGAAAGTGGTTCGGTAGATGAGGTCAAAGTCGATAACATTAAATTAAACGATCCGGTCATGCTTATGTACACATCAGGCACAACGGGAAGACCTAAAGGTGCGATTTGGACTCATGATACAACTTTCTGGTTTTCCACGATACAAGCGCTGAAATGGAAATTTACAGGGAGAGAAGTTGCGATGACGACAGGACCACTATATCATGTTGGAGCGATGGAAGATATCGCACTTCCTATTCTTATGATGGGTGGAAGCGTAATAATTACAAAAAGCCAAGAATTCGAGATTGGAAGAATTCTTTCCGTTATTGAACAGGAAAATGTGACCGATGCTTTTTTATTCCCTTTTATGATTTATGAAATGCTAAATTTGCCTGAAATTGAAGAGTATCAGCTAAAATCTTTAAAAACTATTTATACAGGTGGTGACCCGCTAATGCCATGGGCATTAGAACAATTAAAAAAGAGGTTTCCTCAAATTGGAGTTGTTCAAGTTTACGGGTTAACTGAAGGACAACCAATTGCGGCTTCGCTTGAACCACAGGATGCTTTTACAAAAGGCCATACCGTTGGAAAGCCGATGCCACTTACAGAAATTAATATTATCGATGAGGATGGAACGCCCTTGCCTGTTGGTGAAATTGGTGAAATTGCTATTAAAAGTCCAGCGGTTTCTGAGGGTTATTGGAGGAAACCTGATGCCACAATGGAAACATTTGTGAATGGGTGGTGTAAAACAGGAGACATGGGAAAATTCGATCATGATGGGTATCTATCAATTGCAGGCAGAAAAAAAGATATGATTCGAAGCGGTGGTGAAAACATTTACTCAGCGGAAATTGAAGATGTCTTATACCGCCATGAGGAAGTGAAGGAAGTATCTATAATTGGTATTCCTGATCCGAAATACATTGAGGCTGTATGTGCTGTTATTGTTAAAAAAGAAGGAGCCAAACTTACGGAAGAAGATGTTGTTAATTACTGTAAGGAACATCTTGCTAGCTACAAAAAACCTAGAAAGGTCACATTTGTTGATGAAATTCCACGTACCCCATCCGGAAAGGTTCAAAAGTTTATTCTTCGAAAACAGTTTAGTGGTATGGAATAAATAAGGAATTTCCCATAGGTTAAAAAGGTACAGGTTTTTTAAATACATTATTTCAATTTGTTTATAAAATGCACATAACCACAAAGGATTCTATAAAGATAACTGGTTTACCCACTGATGCACGTTTTCAGCAATGCAAGAACATCTGGAACCCCACAAGTACACATAAGGTTGAGGAGGAAAGCCGATGAAGAATAAAAATCAAGTTGTTTCATGGTCGAAACAGGGTAATATTGCAACGATTATTATTGATAATCCACCTGTTAATGTATTAAGCGCAGATGTTATAGAACAATTGAATCTTGTGGTGGATGAAATTGAAAGCGATTACAATGTTAAGGTCATTATCCTTACAGGTGAAGGCGAAAGAGCTTTTGTTGCTGGTGGAGATATTAAAGAATTTCCAGCATGGATAGGAAAAGGAGTCGAAGAAGGAAAGGGGAAATCACTTTGGCTTCAGGAACCACTTAATAAAATTGAACGTCTATCTCGACCAACCATTGCTGCAATCAACGGATTAGCATTAGGTGGAGGATGTGAACTTGCCTTAAGTTGTGACATTCGGATTGCGGAGGAACAAATTAGGATTGGGCTTCCTGAAATTAAATTGGGGTTGTTTCCAGGGGCTGGGGGAACTCAAAGACTTCCTAGACTGATAGGTAAAGCAAAAGCAAAAGAATTGATCTTTACTGGTGAGCCACTGAATGCTGAAGAGGCCAAACAAATAGGACTTGTTAATCATGTCGTGCCAAAGGGGGAATCCATAAAAAAAGCAATGGAAATCGCAAAATGTATTTGCAATTATTCTTTACAATCTTTAACTTTTGCAAAGCACTCTATTGATTATGGTTATGAACAAACACTTGAGGATGGACTTGTGATTGAAGCTGAAAATTTTGGCCATGTTTTTCAGACGAGGGACGTTAAGGAAGGCGTTGAAGCCTTTATTAATAAAAGAGAGCCTAACTTCGTTGATAAGTAATCCTTCATGATAAAACCAGAGTCAAGTCCAATTTTTGAAAAAAAGAAGATTCTGCTGTGACTAATTTTTGTTTATAAACTAAATCGATAAAGTTATTTTAAAAAAACAATGGATTTATTCGGGAAATTAATTAGAGTTCTTTACTATGTTCACTAGAAAAGTGAATTATGATGCCCAAGAAGTCTTGGGGCAATGCATTCAAACCAGCAACAAATGATAACATATTATATTTTGAGAAAAAGGGGGAAATCAATATGGATGTAATGATTATTATTATTTCACTAGGATTACTTATGTTTCTAGCATATCGAGGATTTTCTGTTATACTTTTTGCACCGTTGTGCGCTTTGTTTGCTGTATTTTTAACGGATCCTGGACATGTTTTACCTTTCTTCTCTAATATATTTATGGTTAAGTTGGTTGAATTTGTTAAATTATATTTCCCGGTTTTTCTACTAGGTGCTATTTTTGGGAAATTGGTTGAAATAAGCGGTGTTGCAAAGAGCATAGCTAAAATTATTGTCCGTTTTATCGGGGCTAAACAAGCCATTCTAGCCATTGTGATAATGGGCGCAATCTTGACTTATAGCGGAGTTAGTTTGTTTGTTGCAGTGTTTGCCATCTATCCATTTGCTGCTCAGCTGTTTCGCGAAGCTAATATTCCAAAGCGTTTAATTCCTGCGACAATTGCAGTTAGTGCTTTTACCTTTTCCATGGATTCACTTCCAGGGTCACCGCAAATTCAGAATGTCATTCCAACGGGGTTCTTTAAAACTGACATCTATGCTGCACCGACATTAGGAATTATTGGGGCCATATTTATCATTTCCTTGAGCCTTTTATACTTAAATCATTGTCGACATAAGGCAGCTAGAAATGGTGAAGGGTATTTTGGAATTGGGGATAAAGCTATTGATAAGGAAGCTGCTGAAGCAGAAATGGCAGCTAGTTCTGCTATATCGCTGGAAACGACTAATAAGTTGGGAATGGATTCTGAAAAAGCTATAAGTAGAAAAGACTGGCTTGCTTTTATTCCGTTGGTGTTAGTTGGAGTGATGAATAAGTTTTTTACTGAGTCTTTTCCTCTTTGGTATGCCAAAGGATTTGATTTTTCTACAATTGGGTTAAAAGATTATGGAAATGTTGATATGTCTAAAGTTATTGGTGTTTGGTCTGTAGAGATGGCTCTTATTCTCGGAATAATAGCAACCGTCTTATTAAACTTAAAAGCTGTCAAATTAAATTTCAATTCGAGTATTAATATAGGGATTAGTGGGGCATTGCTTGCAACCATGAATACGGCAACCGAATATGGTTTTGGGGGTGTGATTGCTGCGTTACCCGGCTTTACTGTGATACAAGATTATCTTACTGGAATGTTTTCGAATCCTTTAATTAATGGGGCAATCATGACAAATGTTTTGTGCGGCATTACTGGTTCAGGATCTGGCGGGATGAGCATTACGTTGAGCCTAATGGCGGATACGTATATACAAACAGCTGCTCATTTTGACATTCCGTTGGAAGTTTTACATCGTGTCATTGCTATGTCAGCAGGTGGGTTTGATACTTTGCCACATAACGGAGCTATAATTACTCTTCTAGCTGTTACTGGACTCACACATCGCCAGGCATATAAAGACATTTTTGTTATTACCATTATAAAGACACTTGCTGTATTCTTTGTAATTGGTATATTCAGCTTGTTTGCCATCGTTTAAATATTTGCCGGTGAGCATTGGAAAATACATTTCGATTTCTAGCTTTAAACGCTATTTACATCGAATAGTACGTCTTCGAAAAACATTTTTTATAGTGTTGATTTTAAAAACTATCACTAAATTATATAGTATATAGTATTTAATATCTGAATTTTCCGCCAACTAATTTAAGCCCAAATAAAGGAGATTGGAATAATGTTTAATAAATATTTCCATCAATATGAAATCGGAGAAACATGGGTGTCGAAAGGACGTACTATAACCGAAGCAGATCTAGTAATGTTTTCTGCATTTAGCGGTGACTGGTTTCCCCTCCATACTGATAAGGAGTATGCAGCAAATACACGATTTAAGCAAAGGATAGCCCACGGAATGCTTATACTTTCGGCTGCAACCGGCTTATTTCAATTTGAACCAGAAATCGTCGTTGCATTTTATGGTTTGGAGAAAGTTCGATTTACAAACCCTACCTTTATTGGGGACACGATACATGTAGAATTAAAGGTGATTGACCTTTTTGAAAAGGGCTATCAAGGTGTTGTAACAGTCATCCAAGAAATAAAAAAACAAAACGGAGAAACTGTAGCCATCGCCAATATGAAAATAATGGTCAATTCTGATGCCGAAGTAAAAATATAATAATCACTTGATTTATTAGGCGACAAACTTAAATATTCGAGCAGATAAAACGTACTTATTATTACTATCAATATCAAATTAGCTTTTGGGTATAAGAGGAAATTCGAAGTGAAAGGTATTATCCCAAACTTTAGCACGGAATTTAAACGGGCGGTAGGCGGAAGAAACGAAATAACAAGCTGCGTTTTTTTACTTCATTTTTCAGAAGAAGGCAAGCCTGCACACTGGCTTGCCTTCTTTGATGAACTCAAGCCTCTTTAGTTTTTTAAGACATCTTTATCTTGCCTTTATAGGGTGTTGTTTCGATTTTTGCAGAAAAAAATTTCAAGTTTATCTTATATAGCAAGATTTTATATGAAATCCCTAACAATTTTTGTCATAATAAGAAAGTAGGAAGGGGGAACATCATGCTTCGATTATACGGGGCTTTAATCGGCCTTAGTTTGATATGGGGTTTATCATTTGTTTTTATGAAGTGGATGCTCCCGCCAGCGGGAATTTGGGGCATTGTGTTTCTCCGCTGTTTTGCGGGTGCTGTTGTTCTGCTTCCCGTGTTATGGTGGAAGCGCAGGGAAATCAACTGGAAATTGCCGTGGAAAGCACTGGTCGTTGTCGGAATCTTCAATTGCGGATTAGCATGGGGATTAATACCTTTAAGTGAAACAAAGATTAACAGCAGCACGGCATCGATTCTAAATGCAACCACACCCATCTGGACGGGGATCATCGGATTTATCCTTTTTTCATACGTTCTAACCGCCCGACAATGGATGGGCATTCTAATTGGTTTTTTCGGAATTCTAGTATTGATGGATTTTCAAATCGGTCAGCTTTTCGGAAAGGAATTCATCGGGATTGGGACAATGCTGCTAGCGTCCATCTGTTATGGTTTTGCTGGTCATTTTACGAAAAGATTTCTTTCCAGTACCAGCATATTGGTCATTACGACGTTTACGCTGCTTACGGGTGCCGTTATCGGTTTGATCGGGATGCTAATAACAGAGCCGTTTAAGCCAGTGATGTTGATGGAACCGCTGACGATTTTCGCCATAGTCGGTCTTGGGTGCTTTGGCTCTGGGCTTGGCCAGCTAATCTATTTCTACATCAATAAAAATGGCAGCCCAGAGTTAGCCGCATCGGTTACATACCTTATTCCTGCAACAGCTATGGTTTGGGGCTACGTCCTGCTTGGAGAAGCGATTAATCCTAACGTAATTATTGGCCTGCTGATTATTTTCGCAGGAGTTTATCTTTCTTCTAAGAAGTCAAAAGAAAATGATGGCACAAACTCTTCATCCGGAAAACAAGCGGAATTGCATCACGTAAAATAAGAAACCAAAACGAAATAGCCCTCACGTAAAGATTTTGTTTTTTCCTGGGGGCTTTCGTATTGAATCGCATTAATAGTTTTACTTATTCTAATCCAATTTTGCCAAAGAAGTGATTGATTGTCTTTGCCGCATTTATAGCTATGACATTAACCCTTATACAGAAGGGCATTTGCATTAGAATGGATATTCTAGCGTAGAATATTTAGAATTAATTTCTCCTATTATATATAGAAAGTGAAATTGACAGTGCTTTTTTTGCCTGAAATTATTTTGATGTTGAGATATATTAATATGAGATAATGCTGTTGACAGTAAATTTAATTCATGATAAATTACCTTTAAGTAAAGATAATTTAATTCGAGATATTAAAAAGTGTAAAACCCTATACAAACTCCTTTAATGAATAGACCACTCTGCTTGAAGGGAAAATGTAGGGAACTAATGAAAAAGCTGAACAACCATAAGTTGAATCGTTTTAATGGGAGGAATCAAGTATGAATGGATTAAAAGGTATACACCACGTAACGGCCATAACAAGCAGCGCAGAAAAGAATTATGAATTTTTCACTGATATTTTAGGTATGCGTTTAGTCAAGAAAACAGTTAACCAAGATGATATCCAAACCTATCACCTATTTTTTGCAGATGATGTTGGGGGTCCAGGTACTGACATGACTTTCTTCGATTTCCCTGGTATTCCAAAAGGTGTGCATGGGACCAATGAGATTTCAAAAACATCCTTCCGTGTACCGAATGATGCCGCATTAGAGTATTGGGTTAAGCGTTTCGACCGTTTAGAAGTGGGGAATACAGGAATCCAAGAACAATTTGGTAAAAAGGTCATTTCTTTTGTCGATTTTGATGATCAGCAATATCAATTGATCTCAGATGAAAACAATGAAGGGGTAGCAGCTGGAATCCCCTGGCAAAAAGGACCGATTCCTCTGGAGTACGCCATTACAGGATTAGGACCAATTTTCATTCGTATCGCCAACTTCGATTACTTTAAAGAAATGATGGAAAAAGTTCTATTATTCAAAGAAATAGCCGAAGAAGAATCCTTTCATTTATTCGAAGTAGGGGAAGGCGGGAATGGAGCACAAGTAATTGTCGAGCATAATTCGAGCCTTCCTCAGGCACGGCAAGGTTTTGGGACTGTTCACCATACAGCCTTCCGGGTAGAAGACCGTTCCGTTCTGGAAGAATGGATCGAACGAATGGAAAGCTTCCAATTTCAAACGTCTGGTTATGTTGATCGTCACTTTTTTGAGTCGCTTTACGTACGGGTGGCGCCGCAAATTTTATTCGAATTTGCCACTGATGGTCCTGGATTTATGGGGGATGAACCATATGAAACCCTTGGGGAAAAGTTATCCTTACCACCGTTCTTAGAACCTAAAAGGGATCAAATCGAAAAATTGGTCCGTCCCATTGATACAGTGAGAAGCACAAAGGAATTCATTAAAGAATAATTGGTAACCTTAAGTGAATGATATATTGGTTTATGCCCATACTAAAACAGGTAGAAATAAAACATGGAATAATCATTTGAAATAGAAAAAATGATCTGGAGGAATGAATCATGACAAAAGATTTTTACACGGCCATTAAAGAGAGACGTTCATATTATGGAATCAATAAAGAGGTCCAAGTATCTGATGAGAAAATAAAAGAAATTGTTGAATTTGCCGTTAAACACACGCCATCGGCTTTTAATTCCCAATCTTCCCGCCTTATTGTTTTATCAGGCTCAGCACATGATAAATTATGGGATATTACGACGCAAGCGTTAAGGAAAGCGGTCGGTGAGGGAGATTTCTCTGGCACTCAACAAAAAATGGATTCATTTAAAGCGGGATACGGAACCATCTTATTCTTTGAAGATGAATCTGTTGTGAAATCACTTCAAGAACAATTTGCTACTTATGCCGATAACTTCCCAATCTGGTCACAACAAACATCAGGAATGCATCAATTAGTTGTTTGGACTGCCCTTGAAGCAGAAGGATTGGGAGCAACTTTACAGCATTATAATCCTCTAATTGATGATGAAGTGAAAAAAGCATGGGATGTTCCAAGTAATTGGAAGTTGATTGCGCAAATGCCATACGGTAATCCAACAGCTCAACCGGGTGATAAAGAATTCAAACCACTTGAGGATCGTATAAAATATTATAAATAAAGTGGACTAGTAAGAGAAACTTTATTAAAGCCAAGTCTAACGGGCTCTCAGACTGTAGACAAACTCGAAGAAAAGCGAGTTTGTCTACAGTTTTTTTCTTTAAAAAACATTCCCTCGCCGCAAGCGTCTTTGGTGTCCCGGCTAGCCAGTTATTCGGCAGGAGTGTCGCAAATTTCTTCAACCTAGCGAGAGTTCCATCCCATATAAAACCAGTAAAAAATCATGGAATATAGCCAAGTCTTGTTTTGAAATTATGGTAATGATCCCCTCGATAAAATCGTCAAAATGATTCGGGAAGAGACCATCCCGCCCCCCTTTTGTATACAAACCGAGAGCCAACTCTATTTAGCTCTTTTTTAGTTGAGCTCATTTTGCATATGCTTTTCAGAATTACAAATGTTAATGGATGTAATTTACAGATATTAATGGCTTTGCGTTGTTATCAGAAAAAATATTTTTACTGCTTTTTTGATAAATGTTCTGAGTGGAAAGTGACTATACCTTATGTAAAAGCTTTATAAGTAATAGTTCTGCTTGTTATTCAATTCTTTATAAATGAGTGCTATTCCTTGGTCAAGTTTTTGTATATTTGTATTGGAAACGTTTAATTTTAATATTTTTTCCTGGTGAAAGCCATCTATATAATTTTGCTCTATCGTCTCTACCAGTACTTGTTGATTATGTAAGTTTTTGATTAGTTGAGCACTATTTAAACGATGAGGTAGTACGATATGAGCGTTCATACATATGGATGCTGGGCGATGAAAGCCTGAAGTCGAGTGCTTTTCTAGAGCATCATATAGCAAGTTTGCACGCACTAAATAGGACAGGCGCACTTTGTTTCTATGGCGTTCAAACATACCGCTTTTTATGTAGATTTCAAGGGCTGCTTGTGAAATCATGGAACTATCGATATCAGATGTTCTTTTATATAGTTGGAAGCTGTTCGCTAATGGTTTAGGCAATACGGCAACACCTATACGTAATCCTGGAAACATTATTTTAGAGAAGCTTTTTAAATAAATGACCATGTGATGTGTATCCTCGGAAAAAATAGGGTCTACCTTCATATTTTCTTCGAAATCTGCTAAAAAATCATCTTCGACAATATAAACACCATACTTTACAGCAAGTTTTAGTATCTCTTCCCTGTCCTTTTTAGAGTAAGAAGTCCCTAAAGGATTATGAAAACGAGGCATCGTATAAAAGAATTTAATTTCCTGACCACTAAAAATCCGTTCTAATTCCCCTAAATCAATACCTTCTGCAGTTCGTTGGATTCCTAGCACGGAAATCTTGTACGCTTTCAATTGCTCCACAAATAAATGATAACTAGGTTGTTCAACAAGTATGTGGGTACGTTCATTTGGAAAGGGGATAAGCGTTAATAAGGAAAGTGCTTGTTGCACGCCAGAAGTAATGAAAATCTGTTCTTCCTTTACGAAAACCTGATATTGCTCTAATTGCTTTTGGATCACTTTAATTAAAGAGGGTAGTCCTTTTGGAGTGCCATAGATAAACAATTCTTGCTGATAGGTATCGATGGCTTTGTTGATGCAATGTTGAAAGTCATGATACGGAAATTGATGCCAAGCGGGAGCGGAGGTAACAAAATCGATTTCCGCAGTTGGTTCACTTTTACCATTAAATTCTTTTTGAACGACATAATATCCACTTTTAGGTACCGCATAGATTAAATGCCTCTTTTCCAATTCTTGCAGGGCTTTCAAGACTGTACTTTTACTACAATGATGTTGAGCGCTTAGTTGACGAATTGATGGGAGTTTAAAGCCTGCTTTGAGCTGTCCATTCTGGATGAGAGATTCAAATTCATTAAACAAAGCTACGTATTTTAACATGAATACCTCCTAAAAACTGTACCGTTACAGATGCTTTTTATTTGTATTGTATCGTAGTCGAACTTTTAATACGATACTAACAACCGGCCGGGTGTTGAAAAGGAGGATTTACTCAATATGCCAGAACATAAAAAAGCCTATTTTGCGGCGATACTATATGCCATTATTATTGGATTTTCATTTATCTTTACAAAAATATCATTAATGGAAGCGAGTCCGTTAGACACATTGGCACATCGATTTACGATGGCTTTTTTGATCGCTATAATTTTTAAGCTGTATAGGAGGACATCAGTGAAAATGAGTGCAAAGGATACTTTGAAAACTCTTCCGTTGGTGTTCCTTTATCCAATTTTATTCTTTACATTCCAAGTGTTTGGTCTCGTTTATACCTCATCTTCAGAAGCGGGTATCATCCAAGCGACCATACCAATTTTCACGTTATTATCAGCTTCATTATTTTTGAAGGAATACGCTGGTAAAAGTCAGAAATTTTTTCTTTATTTATCTGTGATGGGGGTTATCTTTATCTTTGTCATGAATGACTTGCAACTTGAGGCTCACAGTTTGAAAGGAACGATCCTGATCTTATTATCTTCGATTGCTGCGGCTCTTTATAATGTGGTAGCAAGAAGGTTAACAAAGCGATATTCACTATTTACGTTAACTTATGTGATGACGTTCTATGGTTTTTTTGCTTTTAATAGTATGGCCATCATCAATCATATCATTAACCAATCTTTTAGTAGCTTTTTTTTACCCTATACAAGTAGTGCATTTCTCATTTCAATCATATATCTTGGTGCATTATCGTCACTGCTTACTGCTTTTTTATCAAACTATGCATTATCTATATTACCAGCATCTAAGATGAGCGTTTTCAGTAATTTAGCAACATTGATTACGGTTATGGCAGGGGTGATATTCTTACATGAATCCATACATTATTATCACGTTATTGGTGCAATGATTATTCTTGTTGGTGTAATCGGCACGAACTATTTTGGTGGAAATCGGTCAAAGCATATCAGTAAGGCTATTGGCGATCTGAAAAGAGAGGTAAAGTGAATGAATAAATATGTGTTATTACTGGTGATTAGTTGTATATGGGGATCTCAATTCTTCTTTATTGCATTAGTTATAGATAATGTTGGGGTTATTACTTTGTCAGCCATCAAAGCATGTATCGGTGGTATCTGTTTACTCTTCATTGGTTTTTTCTTATCAAAAGAAGAGCGAAGAGTAAATAGGAGTTATTATAAATGGTATATAATCATTGCGGTTTTCGAAGTTGTACTACCATTCGTATTTATTGCGCAAGGTCAGAAAACGGTACCAAGCAGTGTCGCATCGATGTTGATTGGAATGGTTCCTGTCTTTACCATCCTCTTTTTAATAACATTTTACAAAAGAAAAAGCACAATGCCGGAGATTACAAGTATACTATTCGGATTTGCAGGTATTGTCTTCCTTTCCTGGCCAACACAAGGATTCCATGACCTTTTCACCAGTATTCAGGGTAATATCCTATTGATATTGGCTGCCATGAGTTTTGGATTATCATTGATTATCATGGAGAAATTAAACGAGGGATCTTCCGTTATTCATATGAGAAATATATTATTGATTGCCAGTGCATTTCTCATCCCAATGTCCCTTTTATTTGAGCAATCTTTCAAATTGGATTTAGAACGATCTCAATCTATCTACTTAGCGATTTTAGGCATTTTCCATGCAGGAGTAGTTTATGCGTTATTTAATAGGCTGATTCGGCAAGAAGGCGCGTTATTTACGTCATTCAGTAATTATATAGTGCCTGTCATCGGAATGATTTTAGGCTTTTTCTTTTTACATGAAGCGTTGTCTATTCATCAGATGATTGGGATGGGTATAATTATGATGTCATTGGTTTTTTCAGACAAAAAAATAATAACCAAGTTGATAAGAAAGTAGTATTTAATATATGTGCTATTGTCCGTAGTCTTTAATTGTACTAATAAACCGCAGATTTTAGAATTTCGTAAAAATACCGCAGTAAAAGTGAGAAAAGAGAAGTAGATAATATTTTATCTTTGTAGGATGGAAATTCATTTTTTGAAAGAATATGTGGTTTTTGGTTTTTGATCCGCAAATGATTTATATACTTTTATATAGTAGAAGAAGCATCTACTTAGGTTAAAGCATATGCTTCTTCTACTGAAAATTATCACTAACTAGCAATAATCCTTATGTTTTTATTTATTCCGCATTAGATAGTGAAGCGTTTTTGTCCATCTTCATTATAATAAATCCAGACCAGGCAAACATTAAGGATGCAAGGTAAAAGATGCTTCCAATCGTTAAAAAGTCGACTAAATATCCGGTTGCTATCACGGCAGCTGCAGTACCAATGGATGTCCAAACATGGTAGTTTCCAATTTCCTTACCCGCTGTAGTTTTCGTAACATATCTTGCAAGTACCGTTTTTTCAGTGTTTTTTTGTACAGCCCCAAGGACCCCCATTATAATCTGCAGGAGATAGACATGCCAAATTTCATATGCGAGAGGAAAGGCAAGAAGGATTAGTGCCATCCCCCATGAATAGATAATGAGAAATGTTTTGTCACCGGCTTTGTCAGCGAATTTTCCGATTAAAGGGTAACTAAGTGCTGCTGTCAGTGAGAATATTCCATATGCCCATCCGAATTGCGAATAGCTGGTACCTACATTCTTGATTAGCAAAATATAAAAAGGGAAAATCATGCTGGCAGCCATACCAACAGTGCCTTGGTAAATAACAAAACGTTTATAATTCATGGCTGATACTCCTTGTAGAAAAGATTCATGAAGCGATTATCAGGATCATATTTCTTCTTTAATTGAAAGAATTCCTCAGCACGCGGATACGCTTCAAATAATTGTGTCTTGGTTGGATAACCATAATAGGGCAAATAGTAGCTGCCGTTATGGTCAAGCGTCACATTAATCATATTACGGATGACCCTTCCCGTATTTTCCTTACTTTCGTTATCTGTCCCTTGATTGATTAGCATAACAAGAGCGAACATATCATCCTTGGCATAGGACATGAGTGATTCATCATTATGTTCCACATAACGAATTGTAATATTTAATAAATTGAAATCTTTTTCATGTGATAAAGTTTTTCTTAGATCATCGATATAATCAGTAAATTGATCTATCGGAACGAAGTATTCTTGCAACACTTCTGTTTTGGAGGGATTGCTGTAATCCATAAAGGCAGAGTCCGACCGCATCACATTATTCCTGGAAACCAAGTTACCATCAATATTGGCCATGTAGGTCTCTTGAGTTTCCCAAAACCTCTTTTTCCCCCAGTCATTATAACGTGATAGGCCAAGAAAGAATTTAGGCACGGCAACGATTGTTTCCCGTTTGAGAGTATTGTAGTTCGATAGCTGTGCTTGGTCATTTGCCCAATAATAATCCGTTACATACATTTCATCCAAATAGGAGCCAGGAGCAACCGATATTCTTGCCAGATGCATTTTAACAGCATCGTTTTGAAGGACATCTCTTTTAAAATACGAAGTATATTCATCATAATTGAGTGATTTCGTTTTAATTTTATAAAGTTCGTCATCGGTTAGCTGGAGTGTAACATCAAGTATTACTCCAAACAAACCATATCCGCCAATAACCGAAGAGAAGAGCTCCGAGTTTTCTTCGCGGCTCACCGTTAGGATTTGTCCTTTCGCGTTAAGCAATCTAAAAGATTCCACGGTTTCTATCAAGGCATGATGGCGGATATCACGGCCATGGACATTAACGCTCAAAGAACCGCCAATGGTGAATATGTTTTGAGATTGACTGACCTTCAGTGCAAGTCCATATGGGTTGATATATTCCTGTAGATCAGCCCAGGTTGCTCCGCTTTGAACCGTGATGTGTTTTTCTTTTACATCCAAATCAAGGATTTTGTCATAATGTTTCATATCTAGCAGGATCCCGTTTGGATATAATGTCTGTCCCCCCTGGCTATGCTGCATTCCGGCAATGGAAATGGAATCACCGTTTTTTACAGCTTCTTTAAGGACCTTTTTGATTGCTTCTTCACTATCTTCTGCTTTTATTGCTTTCATTTTAACTGGCATCAGACGGCTGATATCTTCTGCAATGGGGTGGTCAAGCTTGAAATTAAAAGCCTGCAGGGATAAACCAAATAATATTGCATATGGGATGATAAAGAAAAATCGTTTCATAATAACTAGCTTTCGACTCCTCGTTAAATATGCTTGACACTCAAGAGATATATTAATGCATGAACTTTATTGAATAATTGAGTTACCTCGCCATTCATTGAGATTGGGTTTAATATTCTTTAAATAATGTTGAACTTTTTATGCATTAGTGCTTCATTTTCAGCCCATTAATGATAGTTTCGATTAGAGGTATGGATAAAGATTCCAAGCTTCGTTCTGTGTTGTTTAAACCCCAATGATAGATGATACCCATCAGGCTTTGGGTGAGGAGTGTTGAAATCTCATTTATTGACTGTTCCGTGCCTATGCTGTTTTGTTTTTTCGCCTCTTCAATTAATGAACGAATAATTTGTAAGAGTGAGCGATTTGAATTTGTAAAGTATGTATGTTCTTTTGAATCTAATGCGGAACTGTAAATAACTTTCATTAGATCTTTGCCCATCTCTTCTTCCAGAAAACGCATCAATTTGCGTATGAAAACAAACAATTTCTCGGTAGCGTCCATATCGGCTGGGAACGAATGGAAGACTTCACGATAGTAATCATCGACTTCTGTGAACCTCGCTAAAAAAATGTCCGATTTCGCTGAAAAGTGTTGATAAAATGACCCTTTCGACGTGCCGCTTTTTTTCACGATTTCGTCTACTGTAACTTTATCATAACCCTTTTCGCTAAATAGCTTTAAAGAGATGTTTAAAATTTTTTCACGAGTCTTTTCTCCCCTAAGCTGTTTTTTTTTAGGTTCAATCATAAAAAACCTCCTAGTGATAATTGACAGAATATTCCTATATAGTTTACTATCAGACTACAGTCTGGTTTAGGAAATTTATGGTCTATTTAATTTAACGTAGATTATGAATATTCACAACGCTTTCCTAATTCATTTGGCATGTCGGGAAAGCGCTTACGATGTTTCTTGGTCAGTAGGGGTGATGTCAATCTAGTAAAATCAGGAGGATTTTTAAAAAAAAGGAGAATACCTAAAAAGGGTGGTTAGAGTTCGTAAGATCCCTTTCCAATCAGTTACTGTCAGGTAGAAAAGGTATTTCTTTTTTACCTGGATGATATGCGTTTTGTACTATTGTTGGGAATCAGTAAATGTAAATGGAGAGGAGGTGGTATTGAAGGTACCGGGAATGAACCGGAGAGTCGGGAAGCTAGGAAAGAAATGATCAGCGGGAATCGCATTTTTTCATGTGGAAAATGTAGCTTGAAAAGGGAGGAAATAATCATGAATCATTCCAGTGGTGAAATAGAGAAAAGGACGATCAGTAAAACGATGAAACGCATTCTTCCATTCATCTTGATCCTTTATATCATTGCATATTTGGACAGGGTCAATTTAGGCTATGCTGCTTTACAAATGAATGCGGAATTAGCTTTATCCGCTGAGGTTTTTGGATTACTTTCTGGTATTTTCTTTATAGGCTATTTCTTCTTTGAAGTTCCAAGCAACATGATCATGCATAAAGTGGGAGCTCGGATATGGATTGCCCGTATAATGATTTCGTGGGGGCTCGTGGTAATATTAACAGGTTTTGCGCAAACAACTATGCATTTATACATTCTCCGTTTTTTATTAGGTGTCGCCGAAGCTGGTTTTTTCCCAGGTATAATCTTATATTTAACTTATTGGTTCAGGGCCCGCGAAAGAGGAAGGGCAACAGCGGTCCTGCTTTTAGCCTTACCGATTGGCGGATTGATTGGTGCGCCTGTGTCGACGTGGATTCTTGACAATATATCCTGGTTTGGTATGGCAGGCTGGAGATGGATGTTCATCCTTGAAGGCATTCCGGCCATTATCATAGGAATTGTTGTTGTTTTCTATTTAACTAATAGACCGACTAACGCTAAATGGTTATCTAAGGAAGAAAGTGATTGGTTAGAAGGGGAATTGAGTGCGGAAAGAAAAGCTAGCTCGAAAATAAATAAAGTCACTAAGCTTGATATGCTGAAAGATTCGAAAATCTGGAAGTTGGCCCTTTTTTATTTCGCAGGGTACACATCTATCTATGGATTGTCATTCTGGATGCCAACCATCATTAAATCTTTATCGGAAAATGCAACAACCAATTTAGAAATAGGCTGGTTAGCGATGATTCCATCATTAGTCGGCATACCTGCCATTATATTTGTTGGCTGGAATTCAGATCGGACCAATGAACATAAACCACACTTGCTTGTTTGTCTCATGATATCAGTTATCGGATTTATCGGGTGCGGCTTTTCAGATAGTGTCTTTATGATGGTGCTTATGTTAACGATTACATCTTTCGGGTTATACGGTTTCAGTGGATGTTTTTTTGCCTATATGACATTTTTCTTTACTGAGTCGACTGCACCAGTTGGCATAGCCCTAGTCAATTCATTTGCGGCTTTAGGTGGTTTTGTAGGACCGATGATTCTTGGAACTGTTGCATTTACTCAAGGTATGTTTATATTATCTGGATTACTTGTGATGGGAGTCATAACTTTATTATCATTAAAATTGACTAATGTTTCAGATGAAAATATTGGAAAAGAAGTTCAAGTCAATATTAAGCAATTATAAAAAATTCTAAATGAAAATTGAATTAAAGCGTAAAGTACTAAAATAGAAACATCAGTGGAAATCACAAAGGTCCATGGTGTTTCTTTTTTCATATAGTCATATTATTAAAGAAAAGTAATTTTTAAATGATGGAAGTAAACGAAATAGATATGGATGCTTCCCATTTTGAGCATGTCCAAATTTAATCTTGATCGCAGGTTCTTCTCAATATGACTTGTTTGAAGGATTCGGCAGGATTAGAATGGAGAGGAGATGCAAGTTGCTTTGTAAAGAACAGGGATTCCTTTTCTTTCAAACGTCACATTTATTCGATGAAAAGGATATCAGCGAGAGAAATGGGTGATGATGTGGAAATTCATTTGGTGGCAAAAGATGAGATAGAGGCTCAAGGAATTCGTTGGATAGTTGAATCCCACCTTACGGGAGTCCGACTGATCCTATGGAAAACGATTGAAGAATTTGAAAAGGGCATGCGCAATCAGCATCCGGAATTCGTCATTTTAGATATGGATATTTGGACGAATGAAAGTGAGGCGATGGGCGCTTCGTTAAAGCGGAGGGGAATTCGTTGGTTAGGGATTTCATCTGAGCGAATCTTTCAAACAGCTTATCGGGCCTTACGTTTTCGAGCGGATGATGTTTTATTCCGTCCTTTTTCTTCAGCGGATTTGGTAAAGCATATCCAACAATTGCGTTTTCAATTAAGAAATGGTCAAGGTTTTTCCTCGACAAGCACCATGGATGAAGAGAATACACTTGATATTGGTTATCCAGATTTCTTCTTGACAGACCGGAGGCATGATAGTCGAATAACCATGGTGGCATTTTTGACACCTGATAATAGGGCCCTCCCTTTAGTATATGATGAACTGCAACGATATTCTTTTACTGGGAAGCATCAAATATTCGCTTTATCGGATTTTATTTTATGCGTCCAGGAAACAAAGGAAATTGATGTATATAAGGAAGAATATCAAGCGTTCCTGGCTCACTGGAAAGAAAGAATGGATGAGCCTCTTGCCATCATAATAAAAGTGGCAACGCCTGATGAGTCTTTGAAAAGGATGTACCAGCAAACACGTGAATTTACGAGGCAAATCTTTTTCGATGGATATGATATCATTTTAGCGGAAAGTCAACAAACTTCCCCTCAAGAGATGGATCCATTCCTCACTCCTCTTGAACAAAGGCTTTGGATAGAAATGCTCGAAAGACGGGATGCGAAAGCCATCAGGAACTGGATCGAACGTGAATTCCTAACTTTTCAACAACCATACCCTGACCCGGAAATCGTTCGTATTCGCCTTACAAGCGTACTCGCACAGATCCGAAGGCATATGAAATCATACAACTTGCAAAATGCGTCTCTAGAAGCAATATACTATGATGTATTTCAGCAAATCGTACATAAACCAGTCATTCATCAAATAGTAAAAGAACTGCATACGTTCACCACCCATTTGCTCCTTCAGGATCACGGGCAATTACAGGAAGGAGCACGCACTCTTAGCGAAAAAGCAAGAGAGCTGATCGAGTCCAACTATTGGGATTCCCAGTGGAATCTATCGACCTGTGCAGATACTCTGCGTGTCAATAAAAGCACACTCAGCCGTCGTTTTGCGGCTGAATCCGGCGAGTCTTTTCGCAATACGCTGCATCAAGTTCGAATTAGGGAAGCTAAACGCCTATTAAAGGAAACGGATTTATCATTGGAGGAAATCGCACAATTAGCCGGTTATTCACATCAGACCTATTTTAATGCAAAATTCAAACTGCTTGAAGCTTGTACTCCATCAGCTTATCGGTCTGGATTATAAAAAGGACGATTCAGTAATATTGAATCGTCCTTTTTTATTTCATAACAATATAATTTTCAATATTATTCATAAAAAAATAAAGTTAACTACAAAAACTTGAAATAATTTATAAAATAATCATTAAATTATAATGAATTATTCTGAATTTTTCTTATAGAATGAAAATATAACAAAAACAAGGGGGAAATGAAAATGAACACGATTACAAACAAGGTTATCCGTTATACTGGAACAGAATTGCATACAAAAGGATGGCAACAAGAAGCAGTGCTTAGAATGTTAATGAATAATTTGGATCCTGAAGTCGCTGAACGTCCAGAAGATTTGGTGGTATACGGAGGGATTGGGAAAGCAGCTCGTAACTGGGAATGCTTTGATGCAATCGTCAAATCACTAAAAGAGCTTGAAGAAGATGAAACTTTATTGGTCCAATCAGGGAAACCGGTGGCCATTTTTAAAACGCATTCGGATGCACCACGTGTCCTGCTTGCAAATTCAAATATCGTCCCTGCTTACGCGAACTGGGAAACATTCCATGAACTTGATAAAAAGGGATTGATGATGTATGGGCAGATGACAGCTGGCAGCTGGATATATATTGGTTCTCAAGGAATCGTCCAGGGTACATACGAGACCTTTGCCGAGCTTGCAAAACAACATTTCAATAACTCGTTAAAAGGCACCATTACTCTAACGGCAGGTTTAGGCGGAATGGGAGGAGCACAGCCGCTAGCAGTTACGATGAACGGTGGTGTCTGTATCGGGATCGATGTAGATGAGACAAGAATTGACAGGAGGATTGAGACTCGTTATACCGATGTGAAAACGGATTCTTTGGATGAGGCCATTCGTTTAGCCAAAGAAGCAAAACTTGCAGGAAAAGCATTATCGATTGGTTTGATTGGGAATGCTTCCGATCTTCTTCCTGAAATGATCGCCAGAAACTTTATTCCGGATGTCTTGACAGATCAAACT
Source organism: Peribacillus sp. NJ11 (assembly GCF_030348405.1). Classification (NCBI taxonomy): domain Bacteria; kingdom Bacillati; phylum Bacillota; class Bacilli; order Caryophanales; family Bacillaceae; genus Peribacillus; species Peribacillus sp. NJ11. The sequence continues at coordinate 4,387,328 of NZ_JAUCFO010000001.1, read as the reverse complement.
TCCGCCCATGATCCGTTAAATGGATATACACCATCTGGTATGTCAATGGAGGAAGCTGCACAATTACGGAATGCGAATCCAGAAGAGTATATTAAACTCTCTAAAGCTTCAATGGCCAAACATGTAAGAGCGATGCTTGAAATGATGGAAAAAGGAGCCGTGACGTTTGATTATGGCAACAATATCCGTCAAGTTGCGAAAGATGAAGGGGTAGAGAATGCTTTTGACTTCCCAGGCTTCGTTCCAGCTTATATCCGTCCACAATTTTGTGAAGGTAAAGGTCCATTCCGCTGGGTGGCTTTATCTGGTGATCCAGAAGACATTTATAAAACAGACCAAGCGATTTTACGCGAATTCGCTGATAATGAACATTTATGTAACTGGATCAGAATGGCTCAAGAAAAAATTCAGTTCCAAGGTCTGCCTTCCCGCATATGCTGGCTTGGTTATGGGGAGCGCGCCCGTTTTGGTAAAATCCTCAATGATATGGTTGCAAGCGGTGAATTGAAGGCACCAATAGTGATTGGGCGTGACCATTTGGATTCAGGCTCTGTCGCCTCGCCGAATCGTGAAACGGAAGCCATGAAGGATGGTTCCGATGTAGTGGCTGACTGGCCTATCTTAAATGCAATGGTGAATGCAGTGGGCGGTGCAACCTGGGTTTCCGTACATCATGGCGGCGGCGTAGGAATGGGTTACTCCATGCATGCAGGTGTTGTAATTGTGGCAGACGGCACAAAAGAAGCAGGAGCAAGGATTGAGCGAGTGTTGACAACGGATCCTGGGATGGGCGTAGTGCGTCATGTTGATGCAGGGTATGAACTGGCAGAGGAAACAGCTCGTGAAAAAGGTATTAATATCCCGATGCTTGATAAAGGAATTGATAAACAATGACAAAACCAATTTGGATAAAAAATGCCGCTCAACTTGCCACCCTTACCTCTGAAAGGAAAGGTCCTCGTTCCAAAGAGGGAATGTCGGAGCTTGGTTTGATAAAAGATGGAAGTATATGGATGGAGTCTGGTTTGATTCAAGCTGTAGGTACGACCAAGGAATTGGAAGAACTTTATGCTGATAGAATGCATGAAGCTGAAGTTTTCGATGCTTCTGGCCATTTGGTGACACCAGGGCTTGTTGATCCCCATACGCATGTGGTATATGGCGGGAGTCGTGAGCGTGAATTTGAAATGCGTCTTGAAGGTGCAACATATATGGACATCATGAATGGAGGTGGAGGCATTCATGCAACCACCCGCATGACCAGGGAAGCAAGTGAAGAAGAGTTGATGGAACAAACCAAACGACGCCTTGATTCGTTTCTCGCTCATGGCGTGACTACAGTAGAAGGTAAAAGCGGTTATGGAATGAATTTGGAAACCGAATTGAAGCAGTTGCGGGTGATGAAGAAGTTACAGGAAGAGCATCCGATTGATTTAGTTCCTACCTTTATGGGAGCCCATGCGGTTCCAAAGGATTATAAAGGCCGTGAGGATGAATTTGTCGATCATCTGATTAATGATATGCTTCCAATCGTCTCTGAAGAAAAGCTTGCTGAATTCAATGATGTATTTTGTGAAAAGGGGGTTTTTACCCCTGAACAATCAGAGCGGATTTTAAAGGCGGGGAAAAAGTACGGCTTGATCCCTAAAATTCATGCCGATGAAATTGAGCCATACGGGGGAGCGGAACTAGCTGCCAAAATAGGGGCGATTTCAGCTGAGCATTTATTAAAGGCTTCCGAAGAGGGAATTCAAGCCATGGCTAAGTCAGGAACCATTGCCTGCTTGCTTCCAGCCACAGCTTTGTATTTAAGAGAAGATGCGGCCCCAGGACGCCGAATGGTTGATGAAGGTGTAGCTGTTGCCATTTCTACCGATTGCAATCCCGGATCCTCACCGACGACTTCTATGCCACTTGTCATGAATCTGGCATGCATCTCGATGCGGCTTACCCCTGCTGAAGCGCTTACGGCGGCAACATACAATGCTGCTTGTGCAATCAACAGACAAGAAAAGATAGGTTCGCTTGAAGTAGGAAAACAAGCGGATGTCGTTTTATGGAATGTTGAAAACTATCAGGAATTGCAATATTTGTTTGGGGTTAATCACGTTAAGACTGTATGGAAAAACGGTGTTCAAGTTGTGAATGATAGAGTGAAGAATGATTCCAAAAGCCTGACGGGCCTTTAAAAATCACTAAAAAAAGATACGACCTCGATTCTTAATCAATGTCTACCCATTCCATCCGCTGAAAAATTCAGGGGATGGAATGGGCTTTTAGAAGTATTTATCAAATGTAATGGTGCTGAATCGTAGGATGGTGGTTTATCATCCTACCCATTGCCAGCGTTAAATACTTTACTGCTTTACAGTGAGATTTAATGAAAGTATTTTAAGTAAATCGTGGAAATGAATCTTCCATGTGGAGGGAATTTTATGTGGATAATCACTATCCATTTGAAAAATGGCATAAAAATGTTTGAGTTTACCTCAGAAAAGGAAGCTAGGGAAAAATTCGAGGTAATAGAAGGCTGTAAAATCCTTAGTGAAGTCATTTATTTCAATGATTTATGGTTAGTTGAATCTTAAAATTAAGAAGAGAAACTATATATTCATAGCTTAAAAGACAAAAAAGGTAGAAAAATATGAAATAAATTATAGAAAGATTATTATTTCATAATTCATTGCTGGATTTTCTTTTTAGTATTAAGCTTAATCATAAAATGAAAAGCTAACTGTAAATTAATTTCTAACATGCATGCAGGTGTACATTCCTTGTTAGGTAAAGTCAGTAAAATATCATTATTTAGTGGAACTGAAATCTGTTCATTTAATTTCAGGGACACTGCCGGAGTATTACAGTAATAGTTTTTTGATACATAAATCTGATAAATCAAAAAATGGAGGGGATTCTTTGAACGAACAAAAATTCACTATAGACGATGCCCCATTTAATAAGTTTCATTTTCGAATTGCTGGACTTACATTCGGTTCAAGCTTCTGTGATGGCTATTCCCTTGGGATCATTGCGATGGCATTGACAGTATTCGGGCCTCAAATGAACATGAATGCTATGTGGACAGGACTGATCGGCAGTTCCGCTTTAATCGGTCTGTTTGCCGGATCTTTAATACTTGGAAGACTTTCTGATCGTGTAGGCAGACAGAAAATCTTTCTCGTAAACTTTTTACTTATCACGGTTGCTACTCTTTTACAATTTTTTGTTAGTAGTCCAGAAGAGCTTTTCATTTTACGTTTGTTAATTGGTTTTGGACTTGGTGGAGATTACGCTGTCGGTACGACTTTACTCGCCGAGTTTTCACCAAAAAAGTATCGCTCCTCGCTTCTCGCGTCTATAAACGTAGTATGGACGCTTGGATATGTAGCATCAAACTTTGTTGGTCATTACCTGGGACAGGTTGGTTCAGACTCATGGCGTTGGATGCTTGTTAGTGCTGCTATTCCCGCTATTCTGGTTTTAATCTTAAGAATAGGAACCCCTGAATCACCAAGATGGCTTGTCAGCATGGGGCGTGTCGAAGAAGCTCGCCAGATTGTAAAAAAACACCTTGGATCAAACGTTGAAATGGGAGAAACGATTACTGGCACTGAAAATCAAAGGACTCTGGGATTTCGTGGACTTTTCAGTAAAAAGCTTCGTAAGCGTACGGCTTTTGGTGGAATATTCAAATTAACTCTTGTTATTCCATACTTTGCAATCTACACTTTCCTTCCGTCCATACTAAGTACAATGGGTTTTGAACAAAACTTTTTTGCCGATACCATGTTAAATCTATTCTTGCTTGTTGGGGCAATTTTTGGTCTTTGGTTGCTTGCAAAATTTTCTCGTAGAGGATTTACCATCGGGGCTTTCACGATACTTACCGTTTCATTGTTTTCACTCAGCTTCTTACACAATGGTTCTCAATTCTTAATGTTGATAGCCTTCTTGATCTTTACTTTTTTCATGTCAGCAGCATCAAACCTTACATTAGTATACCCAGCAGAGCTTTTTCCAACTGAGATTCGTGGGTCTGGAATAGGTATGGTTACGGCAATTAGTCGAATTGGTTCTGCGATTGGAACATTTCTGCTGCCTGTTTCTTTAAGTTCATTTGGATTAAGTGCTTCAATGGCAGGAATGGCAGCAATTCTGCTGATTGGCTTGATCGTATCGATAGCCTGGGCACCTGAAACGAAGAATCTTTCTTTGCATGAAGCAAGTGACCCTTTGCTAGAAGCGGGAAACTTTTCGAAGGGAACCGATATTCCCTTTACAGAAAATAAGAAAATAACATAAGATTAATTTCCAGTTAATAAATGAGAAGGACCAAATTTTTTTTCTCCTTCTTGATGAGTCATAGGTGAGGAGATGTGTAAGGATGATAACGACCGATTTTTTACATCCTAAAGATATTAAAGAGGTTGCACTAGGTGATGGTGCAGTCTCAATCGAAGAGATAATAGCGGTTGCAAGATATGGTGCAAAAGTTACTTTCACTGAGGTATATTGTGAAAGGGTGGATAAATCACGAAGCTTAATAGAAAAGTTTTTAGAAGATAATAGATTGATTTACGGTGTAACGACAGGTTTTGGCAGTAATATGACAGAAGTGATTTCTCCACAAGACGCAGAAACCCTTCAACGGAATATTGTTCGTTCACATGCTGTTTCAGTAGGGGAACCTCTTGAAAAAGAAGTCGTAAGAGCCATTCAATTGATGATACTCGTGAATTTAGGCCAGGGTTATTCAGGGGTCCGTTTACAAGTTTTAAAGCTTATCGCTTCACTGTTAAATCACGATATACTTCCCTATGTTCCAGGTGAGGGGTCAGTGGGGTATCTGTCTCCTGAAGCCCACATGTCCTTATTGGTGATCGGGGAGGGACGGGCGTGGTACAATGATGAGCTTCTTCCGGGGAAGGATGCGTTAGCACAATCTGGATTGAAGCCAGTTACGCTTGGGTGTAAGGAAGGACTTGCTTTAATAAGCGGAACTGCTTCCGTCACTGCGATGGCTGTCCTGGCTTTATACAATAGCATGCAAGCAGCAAAAACCGCGGACATTACGGGAGCTATGTCATTAGAAGTGCTAAAAGGTACAATAAAAGCATTTGATCCCCGTCCACATGCATTGAAAAAACATGAGGAACAGGCTAAGACAGCCAGAAATGTAACAAGGATTCTTGAAGGCAGCCAAATCATTGATACTTACAAGGAACATAGATTACAAGATGCACTTAGCTTACGATGCATTCCACAAGTCCATGGAGCCATAAAAAGAGTATTGAAAGACGCTGCTGTTTCAATTGAGAATGAAATGAACTCTGTAAGTGACAATCCTCTGATTTTTCCGGAAGAGGAAGATGGAATTGCACTAATGGCTGGGAATTTTGATGGGTCATTTGTTGGGATATACGCGGATACGATTTCCATTGCGTTAGCAAACTTAGCAAAAATAACAGAACGCAGAATAGATCGCCTTGTAAACCATCACCTTAGTGAATTACCTAATTTCTTAGTGGTTAATCCAGGTTTAAATAGTGGCTACATGATTCCACAATATACAGCTGCCGGGCTTTTAAATGAAATCAGGGTGCTCTCGCATCCAGCCACAATAGATAATATCCCTACATGCGCAAATCAAGAAGACGTGATAAGTTTTGCCTATTTCGCTTCGAAGAAAGCCTATCGGATTTCGAAGAAACTTGAATATATTTTAGCCATTGAACTGATGATGGCAACACAAGCGATGGATTTTCATCTACCCTTGAAACCGTCACCGGCTACGGAGGCGGTATATCATTTAGTTCGGAGCGAAGTGCCGATGGTTGAAGAAGATCGCTTTTTCCATCCTGACATTGAAGCGATTCATAGGCAAATTCATGAAGGTGAAATAGTGAAGCTCGTTGAAATGGCGATCGGGGAAATAGAGTTCTAAAACCATATGGAAGCTGTTTTCCTTTATTTAATAAGGTAATGGCTTCCTTTTTTTAATATGAAGGATCATATTAAAAGGAGGAGGGATGTAAGATGCACTATGATGTAATTGTAATTGGAGCTGGATCTATGGGTATGTCTTCAGGTTATTATCTATCAAAAAGTGGACAAAAAGTATTATTAATAGATTCCTTTGCTCCTCCCCATAATAAGGGCAGCCATCACGGGGCAACAAGAATTATTAGACATGCTTATGGTGAAGGCAGGGAGTATATTTCTTTGGCACTTAAATCCCAAAAGCTATGGGGTGAATTGGAAAGAGATACGGGGAAACAATTATTCCTTCCAACAGGGGTCCTGAATGCCGGAAGCGACAATTCGGATTTCATTAAACAAGTGAAAGCGGGGTCAAAGGAATATGGTTTACCTATGAAAATCTTGGATTCACATGAAATTCATGATAGATGGCCTGGAATAACACTGCCAGAAGACTACATTGGGTGCTTTGAATCGACTTCGGGCGTGTTGAAAAGTGAAGAGTGCTTAAGAGCGTATCAACAACTTGCGAAATCCCATGGTGCCGACATCATTGTAAACAGCGAGGTAAGAAAGATAGTTGTTCATGGCAATGGGGTCACGATTAAAACGGATGAACAGACATTCCACTCAGAATCTTTAGTGGTTGCAGTTGGGGCATGGGCCCCGAAAATACTGGCGATGTTAGATTTACATCTGCCGTTAGAACCCATTAGAAAAACATTTGCCTGGTTTCATGCAAATGAGAAATTATATAATCATAATGATTTTCCAGCTTTTACTTTTGATACTTCAGTGGGTACATACTATGGCTTTCCTAGTATAAATGGTTCTGGATTGAAAATAGGGAGACATGATGGAGGAAACCGTATAAATCCTGATGGCTATATTGAGGGTTTTGGTGAATTGGATGAAGATGAGGGAGATTTGGTGAAGTTTTTACGGAAATATATGCCTACTGATCAAAAAATGAAATATGGGAAAACTTGCATCTACACCATGACCCCTGATGAGCATTTTATAGTGGATAAACATCCTTATTACCCACACATTGCTATAGCAGCGGGTTTCTCTGGACACGGTTTTAAATTCAGCAGTGTTATTGGAGAGATTTTAAGTGACCTTATTATTTCAGGTAAAAGTGAGAATGATATCTCACTATTTTCTATAAATCGATTTAATTAAAAATGAGAAGACTTGAAAAGATATTTCGCCATAGTAATGAAAATACAAAGTCGCAAGTTTAACTTGAACCAACATATAGAATGAAAATTAAAGTCGTTGATTCCTTATCATAGGAATCAACGACTTTTTTTATCAGCAAAAAAAGGTTTAGTATATGTTTTTGCCGGTTTATTGATATTACATCTATGTACATAATCTTCTGTTTAATCAAAGATAATATTAGAAGTAAACATCAATGATATTCAAGATAAATGAAAAAATACATAAACATATGTTAGGTTAGCTAACAATTGTATTGTCGAAATAAAAAAAACATGCTAGAATAAGAATATTCCGAAATATGAAACACAAATTCCGAATTTCGGAATTTAATGAAAGTGAAATACTTATTTTTTTATCTACATATTTATAGTTTTTTTTGTTCGAAATTTCTGTAAATAGGAGGAGTCTACAATGAATACAGTTGATTTGAATTGTGATTTAGGAGAGAGTTTTGGCACATATCGAATTGGAAATGATGCAGAGATTTTGGATTATGTAACATCTGTCAATGTTGCTTGTGGATTTCATGCGGGCGATCCGACCGTTATGAGAAAAACGGTTCAACTTGCTTTAGAGAAAGATGTAAAAATTGGTGCCCACCCTGGATTACAAGATTTAATAGGTTTTGGCCGCCGCAATATTAATATTTCACCACAGGAAGCTTATGATATTGTTGTCTATCAAATTGGAGCATTAAATGGCTTTTTGCAATCTGAAGGCGGGAATATGCAACATGTTAAACCACATGGTGCTTTGTACAATATGGCGGCAAAGAATAAAGAGTTGTCTCTTGCCATAGCTGAAGCTGTATACAAAATTAATCCTGAGCTCATTTTATTTGGCTTGTCGGGCAGTGAATTAATACGTGCTGGACAGACCATTGGATTACAAACGGCTAGTGAAGTGTTTGCAGATCGGACATATCAACAAGATGGTTCTTTGACTTCTCGTATGAAAGCGCATGCAATGATAGAAAATGATGATGATGCTGTTGCACAAGTAATTCGAATGGTTAAAGAAGGAAAGGTTTTGTCACAGCAAGGAACTGATGTGACTTTAAAGGCAGATACAATTTGTATTCATGGGGACGGAGCACATGCTTTAACCTTTGCTCGTCATGTAAAAAAATCCTTAGAAATATCTGAAATTACAGTTAAGTCTATTTCTAAATAAAATCACAAACATCTAGGAGGCAGATTCCATTGGAGCAAATCAAGAATTCAACTGACCCGAAAAAAAATCATTCTAAGCCAAAAACTAACAGGACCTTATTGCTAGGTGCAGCATTTCTTATGGCAACATCAGCCATAGGACCAGGTTTTTTAATGCAGACAACTGTTTATACCCAAAGTCTTGCAGCAAGTTTTGGGTTTGTTATCCTTATTTCAGTTATTCTTGATATTTTTGCACAAACAAATGTATGGCGCATTATTGCTGTATCTGAAAAACGAGGACAAGAGATTGCAAACATGGTTCTTCCAGGACTAGGTTATGTTCTAGCGGCACTCATAGTTATGGGGGGGCTAGCATTTAATATAGGGAACATCGCAGGAGCTGGACTTGGTCTAAATGCGATGATTGGAATTTCCCCAACAACTGGAGCAGCAATTAGTGCAGTTATTGCAGTATTAATATTTGTAGTAAAAGAAGCAGGAAAAGCCATGGACCGCTTTACACAAATTGCAGGCATTTTTATGATCTGCTTGATGATATATGTTGCATGGACAACTGCTCCTCCAGTTGGAGAAGCAGTTGTGAAGACATTTGCACCTGATAAGATTGATATTATCGCAATCGTTACATTAGTTGGAGGATCTGTGGGTGGCTATATTACATTTGCTGGCGGTCATCGTCTATTGGATGCAGGAGTGAAAGGTGTCGGAGCACTGCCACAAGTAACAAAGAGTTCAGTAATGGGTATTTTAATAACCACAGTTATGCGAGTTGCATTATTTTTAGCAGTTCTAGGTGTTGTATCTAAAGGCTTGCAAATTGATTCAGAAAACCCTGCGGCATCCGTTTTTCAACTTGCTGCTGGAAATGTAGGTTATAAAATGTTTGGTATCGTCATGTGGGCTGCAGCAATCACATCAGTAGTTGGTGCTGCATATACTTCCGTTTCGTTTATCAGAACATTCAGCGAAAAAATAAATAAAAAGGCTAACTGGATTATCATTGGCTTTATAGTCGTATCGACCATTTGCTTTCTATTAATTGGTCAACCGGTTAAAGTACTACTTGTAGTAGGGGCAATTAATGGTCTGATTTTACCAATTGCACTTGGTACACTTTTAATTGCGGCATATAAGAAGAATATTGTGGGTGATTATAAACATCCTTTATGGTTGACGATTTCAGGTGTATTTGTGGTAATCGTCATGGCGTTAATGGGCGTATATACATTAATGAAACAACTGCCCGCTCTTTTTTAATGATACATCAATAAAACGGGGTGGAAGTGGCGTGCGAGTTTGTCACTGACTCCCAGTTCTTAATAGGAGATGAATATTAATGATCGATCTTTCTCAAGCTACCCCGGCTGAATTGCGCGCATTGATCCGCAACAATGAATTGATTAAGCCAACTGCTGGAATGGCAAACGGATATGCACAAGCAAACTTGGCCATCTTAAAAAAAGAGCATGCTTTTGATTTTTTATTGTTTTGTCAGCGTAATCCTAAGTCTTGTCCACTTCTAGACGTAACAGAAATTGGTTCTCCTATTCCTAAATTTGCTGCTCAGTCTGGTGATATACGTACAGATATTCCAAAATACAGGATATATAAATATGGTGAATTAATGGAAGAAGTAACGGATATTTCAGATTATTGGGAAGATGATATGGTTGGGTTTTTAATCGGTTGCAGCTTTACATTTGAACATGCCCTTTTAAACAACGATATTTCCATTCGTCATATTGAAGAGAACTGTAATGTACCGATGTATAAAACGAATATTTCATGTGTTGAAGCAGGGATATTTCACGGGAAAATGGTAGCGAGCATGCGTCCGATTCCTCAGAAAGATGTGGTGCGAGCGGCTCAAGTTACATCACGTTTTCCTGCTGTTCATGGTGGTCCAATCCATATTGGAGATCCGGAGGCGATTGGTGTTTCTAACATACAGCAACCTGATTTTGGTGATGCAGTAACGATACGTGAAGGAGAAGTGCCGGTCTTCTGGGCTTGTGGAGTAACGCCTCAATCTATCGCAATGGAAACAAAACCGGCGATTATGATTACGCATGCACCAGGACATATGTTTATAACGGATATCCGTGATGAAAAATTAGGCGTTTTATAATATTACTAACAGAAAGAGTTGAGCTCTATGCCGGAAAAGCTTTTGAATAAAACTACATGCATACTGTCTCCCTTAGGCGATTCCGCAATCGTGATTACATTTGGGAATGAAATTAAATACGACATTCACAAAAAAATTAAAATGTTTATGGATTTGCTTGAAGATGAACCTTTTGTTGGATTTATAGAATGTGTGCCGGCTTTTACAAATTTGACAGTTTTTTATGATCCTCTAGTTATCTATAAGAAACAAAAACAAAGCAATAATGATGAATTTATTTCTCCATATGAAGTGGTTCGTTCTATCATGGAAAGGAAACTACAGTGGTTAAAAGAAGATAAAAAGCTGACACATCGAACTGTTTCTATTCCTGTATGTTATGGGGGGGAATATGGCCCGGATTTGGAATATGTAGCTCGTTATAATAATTTAACTACTGATGAAGTCATCCATATTCATTCAAATGGTGAGTACTTAGCCTATATGATTGGATTTGCTCCAGGTTTTCCGTTTCTCGGTGGACTATCAGAAAAAATTGCAACACCTAGAAGATCTTCTCCTAGAATGACCATACCAACAGGAGCAGTTGGAATTGCAGGTATGCAAACGGGTGTATATCCAATATCTACGCCTGGAGGGTGGCAATTAATTGGACAAACGCCAACCAAACTATTCTTACCAGATGTAAATCCTCCAAGCCTATTACAAGCAGGAGACATTGTGAAATTCCATCCAATTTCTAATCAAGAGTATAATGAAATTATTCTTAAGGAGGGGTTACAGTGAGCCTGTGCGTAATCAAACCGGGATTATTAACTAGTATTCAGGATCTTGGAAGAAAAGGGTTTCAGCAACATGGAGTGATTGTAAGCGGCGCAATGGATGCATATTCCCTACGAATTGCCAATATGTTAGTTGGCAATAAAGAAGGTGAAGCGGCCATAGAAATTACGTTAATGGGTCCGACTCTTAAAATAGAAAAAAATTGCTTGATCGCGATAACAGGTGGAAATTTATCACCTACTATTGACAGTCAAGCTGTTCCAATGTGGAAGCCTGTTTATGTAAAAAAAGGCTCTATTCTTCGATTCGCGGGATGTAAAACAGGTTGTAGGACTTATTTGTCTGTAGCGGGAGGATACGCTATTTCTACAGTTATGAATAGTAAAAGTACATATCTAAGAGGGGAAATTGGGGGCTATAAGGGAAGAGCATTAAAAGTAGATGATGTTGTGGATTTTAATGAAACTTCTACGATTCTAGATAAACGGGAGTTTAAAGAAGCGTTTATCGCTCCAAAGTGGTTTGTCAATGAAAAGGAGTTTATGCCAAGTCGCATGCCAGTTATTCGTTTCATAGATGGAAGCCAGTATGATTATTTTACGGACTCTAGTAAAGTTAGTTTTGCAGAGAATTTGTTTAAAGTTTCAAACCAATCTGATCGTATGGGCTATAGAATATCAGGTCCTTTGTTAGAGTTACAGGATAAAAGGGAGCTATTGTCTGAAGCAGTAACTAACGGGTCTGTTCAAGTTCCTCCTGATGGAAACCCTATCATTCTTCTTGCGGATAGCCAAACAACGGGAGGGTATCCTAAGATAGCTCAAGTGATTACTGCAGATTTACCATTAATTGCTCAGGTCAAACCAGGGGAAGCTATTCAATTTTCAAGAGTAACCTTAAAAGAAGCCGAGCAGCATTTCCTTCAAAAAGAACAACAATTAAAAGATTTAAAGGTTTCGATTTCATTAGCTCTAAAAAACATCATGTAATATAGTTACTTCATCAAGAAGTAACAAAAGGAAGAGAGTACTCTTATTAAAAGGGTACTTTCTTTTTTTGTTAATACATAATAAGTGAAAGATGGAGCCTCGATTTATTTTCTTTATTCAAGGGAGTTTTTCAAATAAATTGTTGCTTTATTTTACCTTAATACTTGATGGCTGATGTGACTCCAACAAGTATTAAGGTAATGACTGTATCAAGAATTACTTTATCTTGCGTTTAAGTTTAGTATTAACCGTTGAATTTCTATGTGGATTTTTATCGCTCCTATCTGATTAAATGTTTCGATCTATCAGAATTCTCTATCCCACTTTTACTATGTATGTGCAGTTCTTCTTTCAGTCAATAAAAATCTTGAATACTAATATCTTTTTGTGAGATTATGTCTCAATAATTTCACCTCTATGTACTTATTTTCATTAAAAAACATTTGTTTTCGGTAATCGATTTTATCATATGCAAAGACTGCAAAAACAACAAACATCCCTTAATCATACTAACCTCTAGAAAAACTTCCATCAGCATTTCCTCCATTGCAAAATAAAATATAAAAACTGGAAAAGAGAAAACTTGAACATTGAAATATAGTACAGGCAGTTCTGCACATCAGAACTGTTTTTTTATTTTAAAAGATAGGGGAATTTTCCCCTTAGGATAGGGAAGTTCCCCGATATAGAACAATCGGGGAAGACCTTACAATAAGGGTATGGTAATTGTTTGTGATAAGGAGGAATAGTAATGCAGGCAAAAGTCGCAGTAAATCAAAAAACAGGAAAATCGATTGATGATGCTTTTGCATCACATTTTGCCAAGTCTATGTTTCTAGCAGTTTGCGGACTTGTTTTTTTATCGTTTATTGGTACGAGAATGTTTACACATGTAGATTTAAACCTTTATGGATATATGGTGGGGACGTTTATTTTTATTGGGGGTTTCTTTTACAGATTTATCGCATGGGGAGAAAGGCCGCCAACAAAGGTTTTTATAAAGAAAGGAATCAAGATTCTATTTAGAAAATCAACGCCTAAAACTACAGTTGAACATTTAGCAACATACAATTTCATCTGGAACAGGGGAATTTACCGATGGACTCAGCACGTTCTAATGGGCTGGGGATGCATTCTTTCCTGCTTCGTGACATTTCCCCTCGTATTTGGATGGATGTACTTCACCATGGACGACAACGGTTACTACAACATCATCGCAATGGGGATCCAGGTAATGACAGTACCAGCTAATGGGATCATTGCGTACATATCATATAACGCTCTGAACATTACTGCTGTAATGGTCATTGCCGGAGTATGCATGGCTCTTTACCGCCGCTTGAAAAATATGCAGGCAAGAGCAGAACAACAATTCATGTATGACTTCCTTCCATTATTCATGCTGTTATTGGTCAGCGTTACAGGATTGGCATTAACGTTCATGAACATCTTTTTGCACGGTGCAGGACAGCCAGCCATGTCCCTGATTCACCAGTGGTCAGTCATTATTACACTGATTTATCTTCCGTTCGGAAAACTTGCTCACATACCTTTCCGCCCACTGAGTGTATTTGCCAGAAACTACAGAGAGCATTATGCGGAACAATCCATGAAAGAATGCAAAGTCTGCGGTAATGAGTTTGTTTCAACAGAACAATCAAAAGATGTCATAGAGGTTCTCGGTAAGAATGATATAGAATTCCAAACGAAGGATGGCCACCACCTCGCTGAAATGTGCCTTCCTTGTCGAAGAAAATACCGGATTGCCCAATTTTCCGGGTTTCCCAGCCATGAGGTAAAAGTTAAGGAGGCAAACCAGAATGCAAAAGGATAAGTTTTTCAAAGAAGAAAAGAATGTGATACACCCTAATGAAACATTGGTCAAAACCCATTGTGCTTATTGCGGAATGCAGTGCGGAATGAATTTAAGGGTAAATAGAGCGACAAATAAAATCATTGGGGTTGAACCACGTTATGACTGGCCCGTAACTGTTGGGAAAATGTGTCCAAAAGGGGTTACAGCTTACCAGCAGACGAACCATGATGATCGCATTTTAACACCGCTTATTCGTGATGATGCATCATTAAAGGGAACAAAGGAAGGCTTCCGAGAAGCCAGCTGGGATGAAGCATATGATTTAATCGCGAAAAAATTCAGTGAGCTTCAAAAAAAATATGGAAAAGATTCATTATCCGTTTTCAGCGGCGTATCAATGACGAATGAAAAATGTTATTTAACAGGGAAATTTGCACGTGTGGCTCTTGGCACGCGCTACATTGACTATAATGGCCGATTCTGCATGTCTAGTGCGGCCGGGGGATTCCTTCGTTCTTTCGGCGTAGATAGAGGTTCAACATTACCTTGGACAGATATTCATGAAACTGATTGCTTATTTCTTGCAGGAAGCAACACAGCAGAATGCCATCCAACTTCTATGTTCAGAGTCTGGAACGTTCAAGAAAGAGGCGGTTACATTATCGTGGCGGATCCCCGCGAAACGCCTGTTGCGAGAAGAGCGGATGTTCATCTTGACTTGAAACCGGGAACGGACCTTGCCCTTGCTAATGGAATCTTAAATGAATTAATTCAAAATGGTTATGCTGATGAAGAATTTATTAATAATCATACAAATGGATTTGAAGAAACAAAAGAGCTTGTAAAAGATTTTACGCCGGAATATACGAGTGAGCTTACAGGTGTTGCACCGGAAAAGATCATTCGCGCAGCAGAGATTTATGGAAGATCACCGAATGCAGTTGTCATGTTTGCCCGTGGAATTGAACAGCAGCATAAGGGCGTTGACAATGTATCTGGATATACAAACATGGCGCTTGTAACAGGTAAGATTGGCCGTCCGAAGTCTGGTGTAGCAACTTTCACTGGTCAAGGAAACGGACAGGGTGGACGCGAGCATGGTCAGAAAGCGGATTTATTGCCAGGATACCGGAAAATTACGAATCCTGAACATGTGGAAGAAGTTTGTAACGTATGGAATATCACTCCGGAAGAAATGCCTAAGCCTGGTGTTTCGGCTTATGAAATGTTTGAACTGATGGAGCAAAAAACGATTCGCGGATTATATCTGCTATGTTCTAATCCTGCAGTATCTGCGCCTAACCTGAATTTTGTCAGAAGAGCGATGAAAAACCTGGATTTTATGCTGTGTTCGGATTTCTATCTTTCTGAATCAGCAGAGTTTGCGGATGTGATCCTGCCGTCCGTAACGTGGTCAGAAGATGAAGGAACAGTTACAAACCTTGAAGGGCGAATTATTAAGATAAATAAGGCACAAGAACCAATCGGAAAATCTAAGCCCGATTGGCAAATACAAGTAGAGCTTGCAGAACGTCTTGGGAGAGGAAGATATTTTTCCCATTTGAAAACTGCAAAAGATGTGGCAGATGAATTCAGACTGGCCAGTAAAGGCGGAAATGCCGATTATTACGGCGCCACATGGGATAAGATTGACAAACAGGACGGGGTATTTTGGCCGTGTAAGGATGCAAATGACAAGGGAACGCCGCATATGTTCTTGGATAAAAAATTCTATCATGCAGACGGTAAAGCGAAAATTTGTGCACTTCCTTACCGTCCCCCTGCTGAGGAGCCAGATGAAAAATATCCGCTTCGTTTAACAACTGGACGTGTCGTTTACCACTATCTATCAGGGAACCAGACGAGAAGAATTCAGTTCCTTCGTGATATGTGTCCGGAACCTTACGTGGAAGTACATCCGGATACAGCAAAAAAATACAATATGGACCATGAGGATAAGGTCCGCCTGTATACCCGAAGAGGTGAGGCAATCTATAAAGTGAAAATTACAGAAGCAATTCGTGAAGACACTGTATTTGTTCCATACCACTTTGGGCACGAGCAATCTATCAATCTATTAACCATTGCAGCGCTTGATCCAATGTCCCGTATGCCGGAATTTAAGGTCTGTGCAGCCCAAATGGAAAAAGTCGAAATAAAGAAGGTGCAATAAATGAAAAAGAGGCTCTACTTAGAACTTGAAAACTGCATAGGATGCAGGTCATGTCTAGCGGCTTGTACACAATGCGGAGGGCATGAAGAGCGGAACAGAAACTATGTATATGATGTAAACCCTCTGGTCAATCGGCAAACGATGCCTCTTATGTGCCTTCATTGCGTAAATCCTGCCTGTGCAAGGAGTTGTCCGGCCCAGGCAATCCAAATCCATGAGACAGGGGCCGTGTTATCAGCACTCGTTGAAAAATGTATCGGCTGCCAAAATTGTACGATTGCTTGCCCATATGGAATACCGAAATTTGACACTGAACAAAACTTAATGTACAAATGCGATTTATGTATCGACCGGACAAAAGACAGTATCCCGCCAATGTGTGCAAGTGTTTGCCCATCCAATACACTTCAATGGTTGACAGATGAAGAAATTGAAAATAAGAGAAAACAATTTAATCTAGATAATGGAAAATGGGTGACTAGCCTTCCTTATCTTGAAAGTGAAACGAACGTTAAGGTAAATCTCCCAGGTATTTTACAGGGGATAACCAAGCTATATTAGGAGGGATTAAGATGCCGTCAGATAAAAATAATAAAATTCCCTTTAATGAAGATAATTACACTCATAATATTGAACGGAATAATGAAAGAAAGCTTGACAGACGTGGGTTCATGAAAACATTGGTGGGTGCTGCTGGCGTATTCGCCATTTCCTCCCTCCCTTGGGGGGCGGTAGCGGCTAAAGAATTGATGGGGCTTGGGGAGAAGGAGTATCCTCACAAAAAAATCACAGATGTAAGCAAACTTGCAATTGGTGACGCAAAGAATTTTAAATTTCCAGGTGATCATGATGATGCTATTTTGATCAGATTGTCAGAAAAGAAATACGTAGCATACCAAAATGCATGCACACATCTTCGCTGCCCAGTTTTCTGGGTGAAGGAAGAGGGCGAGATGATCTGCCCTTGCCATCATGGGAAATTTGATGTTAAAACAGGCGTTCCGACTGCAGGGCCGCCAAGAAGGCCGCTGCCTGAGATTCAGGTGAAAGTGGAAAATGGGGCGGTATACGCAGTAAGGGTGAAGCGTTATGAAGTTTAAGTTTATCGGTGTCGCGTTGCTTTGTGCCTTCTTGATGATGAATATTGTATTCACCCAATTCATGGTTCACCAATTTTATTATGAAAATTATATAAATGTTCTAATATTTGGTGGATTGAACATTGTTGTGTTTCCCTTAGCGTTATTTACGTATAAAAAAACTAAATACGAAAAGGCGTGAATCAAATGAACAGTGAAACTTACATTGATTTATGTTTTGTAAAAGTAGCATCCGTAAACTTTTCTTCTGAAATCGATAAGCTCCTTTCAGACCTATTTAAAGGCTCCCGCCTTAACTGGTATTTGGATGAAAAGTCAATAGATGGGTTAGATATTGTAGTTGCAGAAGTAAAGGGAATGAGTGGTTGGGAATCTGAAGAAGAAACAATTGAATTTATCGAGAATCATGCAGATGATAGATTATGGGAATATTTGCATGGTTATCAAGTATATGTATACAGTTCAAAGAGAGGGTGCAATACATGTGGAACACATTAAATTGGAAGGTTTACAATCATTAGTCTCGGAAAAAGCTAGAGTGGCAATCTTGGATGATGGTGGGCAGGATAAAGCGCACTTTGTTTCTAAAACGATTGTTAAGGTGGAGATTTGTCCTGACATGACACATCTACGGATATATTTTGACCACCATAATTTTTTCGCTGTCCCTTTGGCATGCAATATGGCTAAAAATAAAAATGAGTGGTCAGCTTTTGACGAAAGCACAGGGTTACAATATGTAATTAGAAGAGAGTGTGATCAGAATGATTAGGAAAATACAGCTTCCATTACAGACTTTAAACTTAGTAGTAGGATTTATGGTGTGGGTATTAATTTCTTCCCTGATGCCTTTTATTAAAGAAGATATTGCTATACCTGAAGGCCAGCTTGCACTGGTGACAGCCGTTCCGGTTATATTGGGATCAGTACTTCGTATCCCCCTTGGCTTTTACGCCAATCAGTTCGGGGCACGGAAAATTTTCCTGATTAGCTTTATTTTACTATTGTTCCCTGTTTATTATATCAGTATCGCCGATTCCCTTGCCGACTTATTGATTGGAGGACTTTTCCTTGGTATTGGAGGAGCCGTATTCTCTGTTGGAGTAACCTCTTTACCTAAGTATTATCCAAAGGAGCGACATGGCTTTGTAAACGGCATTTACGGTGCAGGGAACCTTGGAACGGCAGTATCGGCTTTTGCTGCACCTGTTGTAGCTGAGAATTTTGGCTGGTCAACAACTGTACAGCTTTATCTTGTGATTTTGGCTGTCTTTATCGCAGGTAACTTTCTGTTAGGGGATAAAAAAGAGCTGAAAGTAAAAACACCGCTTTTAGAACAAGTGAAGAGTGTCTACAAAAATGAAAAACTATGGCTGCTAAGTTTATTCTACTTTATTACATTCGGTTCTTTTGTTGCATTTACTATCTATCTGCCAAATTTTCTTGTAGCGAACTTTGGTTTGGATAAAGTTGACGCCGGTTTGAGGACAGCAGGCTTTATTGTTCTTGCTACCCTAATGAGACCAATTGGCGGATGGCTTGCAGATCGCTTTCATTCCCTCATTCTGCTCATGTTCGTTTTCGGAGTGTATACGGTTTCAGCGATGATTCTATCCTTTGCTCCATCGATTGGCTGGTACACTTTTGGTTGTTTGAGTATTGCCCTCTGTGCGGGAATGGGAAATGGTGTCATTTTTAAACTGGTGCCCATGTATTTCCAAAAGCAGGCTGGTATTGTGAATGGTATTGTTTCCGCAATGGGCGGTTTGGGAGGTTTTTTTCCGCCATTAATTTTATCCTTGTTATTCAATATCACAGGACATTATGCAATCGGGTTCATGGCATTGTCAGAAGTTGCCCTTGCAAGTTTGATTTTAGTTGTCTGGATGTATTTCCAAGGCAAAATGGGGCTTGCCAAAGAAGTGATTGATCATACAATAGAAGGGATTCTTATTACCGATACCACCGGCAAAATCATTTCAGTAAACCCTTCGTTTTGCAGTATTACGGGTTATCAGGAAAATGAAGTAATAGGGAAGAACCCTAGTATACTTAAGTCAGGCAGACAGCCTCAAACTTTTTATGAGGATTTGTGGAAATCCATTGAGATAAACGGGTTCTGGCAAGGTGAAATCTGGAATAGCCGAAAGGATGGACAGCAATATCTACAATGGCTGACCATTAGTTCGATAAAGAATGATGCGGGGGATGTCGTTCAATATGCAGGAATGTTTAGTGACATTTCAAGTCATAGAGTGAAAAAGGCATAAAATGAACTGCGTGCATGAAATCATTGGATTTGAAGGCTGAATTGGAGTTTTCAAGAACGAGAAATTTTAATTGCTAAGTTTCCGGTGGGAGAGAAGGTATACGTCAGTGTTTTAACCGCTAGACCGAAAGTGTAATTGGGAGAGCATGTCATATTTTGAATGGCCAATAATCAGCGACAATCGAAGAAGGAGGGTGGGAATGAATACTAAGCCACTCAAAAACAACCTCAGTTCTTATATCATACAAACACATGAAGAAGAGATTAAAAGAATTGCCATGGAGCTTCATGAAGGTGTGGGGCAGTCCCTTTCCAGTCTCTTTTCTGGAATGCAGCTCATTGAATCGGCAATCGAACAGCCTGCCATGAAAAGCTATGCAGGTGATATGAATCAGTTATTGGAAAAGGCCATTCAAGAAATCAGGCTTTTGGCTGTAGAATTGCATCCTCCTACCCTTACAACTCTTGGGCTTATTTCAGCTATAAAAAGCTACATAAAATTATACACTTCAACCTACGGCCTTGAGGTTGAGCTGGAGAACCATGGTATTGAATCGCAAATCTCTGATAGAGAAAGCATTACACTTTTCAGGGTCTGCCAAGAAGCATTGGTGAATATAGCAAGGTATGCTGACACAACGAAGGCATGTATGATATTTAAATGGGAAAAAAGCAGGTTATTGGTTTTGATTAAAGATTCAGGGAAAGGGTTTGAGGTTGAAGCCGCTATGAATAAGTTGAGCGGGCTTGCTGCCATGTGTGAAAGAATGCATTTGATCGGCGGAAATTGTACCATTGTTTCGAAAATAGATGACGGGACATCTATAGAGATTTCTCTGCCATTATATTAAAATGCTAAACAAGGGGTTTGCGAATTTTGCAATCCCCATTGTTGTTTCATATTCATTAATAACGATAGAAATACGAACAAAGCTAAGGGGGAGCCGCTTTGATAAAAATTTTGCTTTGCGATGATCACGCCGTTGTAAGAATGGGCTTAAAGATGCTATTAAACAATCATGCGGATATGGAAGTGATAGGGGAAGCTTCAGAGGGGAACGAGGGAATACAACGAGCACTAGAGCTTCAGCCTAATGTGGTAGTCATGGATTTAAGCATGCCTCATGGGAAAGATGGCTTATCGGCGACTTCCGAACTAAAAAAACTAATGCCTGAGGTAGCCATATTAATACTTACCATGCATGATGATGATGAATATTTGTTCAGAACTATTCAAGCGGGGGCTTCAGGCTGTATTTTAAAAAGTGCACCACATGAAGAATTATTGGTAGCCATCCGATCTTTAGCGAACGGAAATGCGTACCTTCATCCATCTGCAACAAAAAGGGTAATGGAAGAATACTTAGGCAGTGTGAAGCAGGGGGCAGCTGATTCTTTCAATCTGTTGTCTGACCGGGAAAAAGAGGTACTGACCTTGATAGCGAAAGGGTTTTCAAACAAAGAGATTGCAGGACAGCTTGTCATAAGCGTGAAAACGGTTGAAAGCCATAAAGGAAACCTAATGGAAAAGCTCAAGATGAAAACAAGGCATGAGCTTGTTGCATTCGCTTTAAAAAAGGGGTTATTAGGGTATGGAATTTAGCGGGGGCAGTAAATCGAAAGAGGATCAACCGTTTAAAGAAGCGTGTGAACATGCATTAGAAGAAATGAACTGTGACTTTGTAGGCCTTGCCTTACAAAACAGGAAAGGTCCTGACATAAGCTGGCATTATGCCGCCGGAAACAGAAATGATAAATACAAAAGGATAACTGTTCGATATGGAAAAGGAATAGCAGGTAAGGTCATATCAACGGGGAGGCCGATGAAAATCGAGGGTTTTCCAAATAATATTCACGGCAAAGCCTTAGAGTACCCCATCATGCTTGCGGAAAATCTCAATTGCGCTTTCGCAGTTCCCATTCATTTTAAAGGTGTTCCTAAAGGGGTATTATTAGTAGGTAAACGAACAGATCAGCCTATTTCTGAAAGTGACCAGCATACGATCCTTGATGCAGCGAAAAAATTGGAAAAGGAAATGAACAGCTCGATTTAACAAGGCAACAAGGAGGATTATGTATGGACTTGAATAAACATTTGGAAATGAAAAAAGGGATTTCTCCTGGATCTAGCGATGCGACAATCCTTGTCAATGAATCAGGAGTCATCTCTTTTGCGGATCAACAAGTATATGAAAACTTTGGTTATGAACATCAAGAATTGAATGGGGAAAAGCTCCTGAATCTTATACCAGGGGTAAACCTTCAGTCAAGTGGGGAAGGGGAAATTATCCACCATTTTGGAATTCACCAGGATGGTCATGCTTTTTCGCTTTTTTTCAGAGTGAACTCCTTTCAGCTTGCGAAAGAGCTCTATTATTTAATCGTGGTCCATAAAGTGAAAGACCAATCACGGATTAACCAGCAGCAAACCTATCCGATAAATGAGCTGGTTGATTTAATTTACGCACTTGATGAATCAACGATTGTTGCATTTACCGATGAAAAAGGCAAGATAATATACTTGAATAAGAAATTTTGTGAGGTATCCAAATATTCAGCAGCAGAGCTCATTGGGAAGGACCACCGAATTATCAATTCAGGTTTTCATTCAAAGGGATTTATGCAAGATCTTTGGCGAACAATTTCATCAGGAAGTGTATGGCGGGGTGAAATTAAGAACAAAGCGAAGGATGGAACCTATTATTGGGTGGATACCACAATTGTCCCTTTCTTAAATGAAGACGGGAACCCTTATAAATACTTGGCAATCCGGAAGGAAATAACCGAATATAAACGAGTTTTAGAGGAATTAGGAAAATCCGTTAATAAAATGGCCGATTTTCAATTTGCTTTGGATTCTTCCTCAATTGTGGCAATAACCGATCAAAGAGGGACGATCAAATATGTCAATGATCAATTTTGCCGGATCTCAAAGTTTTCAAAAGAAGAGCTGATCGGACAGGATCATCGAATTATTAACTCGGGCTTTCATTCGAGAGAGTTTTTCAACAATCTTTGGAAAACAATATCAGCAGGGGAAGTATGGAAAGGCGAGATTAAAAATAAGTCCAAAGATAGTACTTATTATTGGGTGGATACGACAATCGTTCCATTTCTTGATGAGTTCAATAAACCTTACCAATATTTGGCGATTCGTCATGAAGTGACCCAGCGTAAGCTTGCGGAAGAAGAGATTCAGAAAATGACCGGGAAAATCATTGATGTGCAGGAAGAAGAAAGAAAACGCATTTCCCGAGAGCTTCATGATGATATCGGTCAAAACTTATACAGCCACCTCATAACAATTAACAGACTGCAGACTGAAATGGATCATCCCCTGTTAGATCAGATGCAGGATGAAGCGACCGAAATTATCGAAGCACTCCGGCATCTATCGTGGGAATTAAGGCCATCCGTACTTGATGATCTTGGTCTGTTCCCTGCCATTCGATCTTTATTGGTGCAATTTTCAGAGCATCATCATATCAAGGTCCATTTTGACTGCTATTTGAATTGCCGTCTGAATACAAACAAAGAAATTACCATTTACCGTATTATCCAAGAAGCATTAACAAATATTCGGAAATATGCTCAAACCGAAGAAGCTACAGTGACAATCCGGGAAATAGAGGAAGAAGTTCTAGTGGAAATTGAAGATAAAGGAAAAGGATTTGACATAGAAAAAGTTACCCGTGGGGTAGGTTTATTCAGTATGGAGGAAAGAGCCAGAGCTTCCGATGGCAACCTTATCCTTCATTCTGGTGAAGGGAAAGGGACAAAAGTAATGTTGAAAATGCCTTTGTGGTGAATGGATTTTTCGTAATTCTCAAGCAAATTAACTCGCTAACGCTGCAGCACCTCCCAAATCAGGCTCTTACTATGAGCTTGATTAGCCAATAACCCATTGGTAATTCCAGTTTGCAATGCGTGGGGAAATCAAAACCTAAGGGTGATTCATATGCTTGGGTGATGATGAAATGATTCGATCAGAATGAGAGTAAGTCAGAAAATCTAATGCGAAAGCATGGTCAGAGCATTTTCGAAAAAACCACATATGGAAACGGCTATACTACAATACATCCTTTCTTCCATGTTTTATAATAGAATGATAGTTAAGGAAAACATGTATCATGAAAGGAGAAATCATGCAGGCACATAACAAAACGGTCGTGAAATCCATGCAAATCCTAACACTTTTCATAAATCATCCGAAACTGACCTTTAATGAAATGATGGAGCTTTCCCATTTGCCGAAAACCTCGTTACACCGTATGGTGGGATCATTGGAAGAAATGGGATTTTTAACAAAGGACGATGATGGCCATTATTCACTTGGACTGATATTCTTGCAGTTTGGTCAACTGGTAGGGGAGCGTTTGGATATCAGGTCAATCGCTTATCCCATCATGAAAGACCTTCGGGATGATGTTGAAGAAGCAGTGAATTTAATTGTGAGGGATAAGGATGAAGCGATGTACATCGAAAAGGTGGACACCCTGCATCCTGTTCGTCTTTATACATCTATTGGAAGGCGTTCGCCATTGTACGCTGGCGACTCTCGAATCATTTTAGCAAATTTGCCAGAAGAAGAGCGTGAAAATTATTTGGGAAGTATTCAATTAAAACCAATCGCCATGGGAACGATAACGGATAAAACTAAACTCCGTCATGCTTTGGATGAAGCTAGAATGAATGGTTACACGATAACTTCATCAGAACTTGAAGATTATACAAAAGCGGTGAGTGCACCGATACTCAATGGCAAAGGTCAAATAGTAGCTGGTATTAGTGTGGCCGGTATTGAAGCAAGGTTTCAGGAAGATCGCCTGCCTGAATTGATTGACAAAGTAACGAATGCTGCCAAGGCAATTTCCATGAAACTTGGTTCTCAAGTTCATTAAGGAAAATAGAAAATGATTTTTTTCAAACTATCATCATTTACGAAATCGATTAGTTTACTTAATTAGGATGACTTACATATGATAGTAGACAAAAAAGTAGGGGTCCCCGGTTTTAAAAAAAGGAATAATCTGCAAAGCCACCGGATTATGGTGGTTTTTTTGTCATTTTGACATGCTCAGTAGTAACGGTGTAATGATAGCAGCTTTATTAAGGAGGGGCTTATCATCAACCATTTCATGAACATAGGGAAGTGAAATTTAACTGACCCAAGACGCAAAGGTGAACCATCCGAGATGGTTCACCTTTGCTAATATCGCTACTTTGGAATCTGGTTACACTTAAATGGATAATCGTTAGTTAGCCCCTAAATACGCACAAAGTCTAATTGATTTATATTTCTCGGCACGCCGATGTCAGCCATTGTAAGTAAACCTGGTTTACGGAGGGAATCAATTTGCTTTGCGGTATTGATAATCATTGCTGCGGTTGCGGTATCGCCAAAAATGCCGTTTGGGACAATCAACCTCTGGGTTTCGTTTCCCTCAATAACGATTTCATCTTCTTGCTTAATACCTGCAGACATCGTTAAATCCAGTGAAATTTCCTTTCCGTCCGTTGTCTTGCCCGTGGAAATTTGATGGAGCCCCTTAACATCCCCAGGTTTTAATGGAGTTAGGGGAACTGTAATATTTTCACTTGCAATCGTTGGTTCAATTATATTGATTACGCTTGAAAGTTTCCAATTGAGCCCATAAGCAATCAATCTTACAGACTCCTCAAGTCCTACATGACCAATTTTATCCTGTTCAGCTAAAAATTCAAACTCTTCTTTGGTCATACCGATTCCGACTTTTTTTTGTAGGGGAAGGCGCCTTTTGGATACATCCACTTTACGATTGACCCTGATTTTGTTAACCGTCGTCAATATTGTTGAAAAAGAAATGGCCATAGTATCCATTATGTAGCCTGGATTGATTCCGGTTCCAATGACACTAAGTCCTTTTGCTTTAGCGTAATCATCTATTTCCTTTGCAAGTACAGGGTAGCGATGCCAAGGGAAAGAAAGCTGCTCACAGGTGGAAACAACTGAAAAACCATGATCTAAAAGCTCTTTGATTTGTGGCCATACTTTTTGTGCGTTTGAACCGGTTGCATGAAGGGCAATAGGGTGGTCAGCTGCAGAATTCACTTCCTGTATGTGGGTTACTACACACTTGTTCGTTTCTTTTTCATTGATGAGTAAACCAATATCCTTACCCACCTTATCGGGATCAATATCGACAACGCCGATAATCGATTGTGGATTGGTTTGATAAGCACTGCGTAGAATTTCAATACCAATGGGGCCGAGTCCGAATACTGTAAATTTAGAATATTGTTTAGCCATTCATCTCTCATCCTTTCAAATAACGTATAAGAAAAGGCTAACATTGATAGATAAATAATAAAAATAGTTAATTTTTATATATTTATAAATTATCGTTATAAAAGGAATGACAGTAATGAATGGGCGGATGTATGTAAAAGAGGCTTCAAAAGGTTTTATTAAGAAAAGTCCCAACTTTTTGTGCCTGAACGAAGTGGCTATCGGTTGCAAGGGATTGAAGCAAAACAACCATTCCAAAGCGTGTCGCTATTCTAACCGAGCAAAGTAAAGAATTAATCCCTAAAAATTAAAATTCAGAGATATATTTAAACATTTCTTGTTTTCCTGTAAGATAACTTTATAGATAAAAACTTCGGAACGTATCAAATTACATAGAAAGCTTGAGGAAAACATAAATTATGGATTTTGAAAAAAGCCTTGAGAAAAGATGGAGTAATCAACCAAACATAGGTTTAACAGCGTATTTAAAGAAAATGAAGGGTGAAGCTAGATCAAAAGATAATATTGATTATATTGATTCGTTTATTTCAGCTATAGGTGGGCTCATTACAATTATCATTATTAGTTTCATAGCTGTCTATTTAGGATATCCTATGGCATTAGCTCCGCTTGGGGCCAGCTGTGTAATTGTTTTTGGTGCCCATAATAGTCTCTTGTCCCAACCTCGTAATGTTATTGGAGGACATATAATCTCGACAACTTCAGCACTTATTATTTGGAGCATATTTGGCAAGAGCCTATTCATTATCGGCCTAGTGTTAGCTATAGTATTAATTATAATGACCCTTACAAAAACTGTACATCCTCCCGCAGCAGCAAGTGCCCTTGTGGCTGTCAATTCTCAAGCAGGGTGGGGATTCCTTCTATCGATTGTAATAGGTACCATATTATTAGTTTTAATATCGATGATTTATAATAACTTATTTCAAACTAGACAATATCCAAAACACTGGTTATGAAAAACTAATATGGTCTGTATTATTTAGATGATTAGAAATATATAATTATATATAAATCGGGAAGTGAGGGTGTATTTTGGCAAGGAGTTTCCGAAAGGACCTGTCTTGGGGAAAATACAACTGGAAGTTATAAAAAACTCAAAAACATTGATTATACTTATATTAAATAAAAAAAATCCGACCAATATAGGTCGGATTTTTTTACTATTAGCAGAAGCCGCCATATCCATGCTGGGCATGTGGGATTATCCGTTTACTTCGTAGTTAGCCGAAAAATGGTAATATTTATACAAATGGTAAATAATTCCATAGTACATGGAAATTCCAATTATTGTATGGTGGAGTCTAGAAGAAGGAAAGGAGAGAGGTTATTATTAAAAAATTATTAAATATTGGGATGGCAGTAACTCTTGTCTTTGGACTGTTTTTTGCGATTGCACCCATGAATAAAGCATATGCCCTGTCCTATGATAATACAAATCCTTATTCGACAGGCTGTGCGAATAAAAGTCCAATCACCTATGAAACAGAATATATCTATAAAAACGGTGTGAAAATTGGATATGTGCAGTTAAAAGGAAGTGCGTATTGTCATACGGCTTGGGGATACTTAAAGTTTTATTCAACTGCTCCGTACGATTATTATGCAAATGTTTGGGTTGATAGTTTTAATGGCACGACTAAGAGAGCATATACAAGTTGTGCTAGTTCCGGTGGAAACGGTTGGATAATGAGAGGTCAGACGTCCTGTTATACTTCACAATTATGGAATTTAGATCCGTATAATGCTTTGGCCAAAGCAGGTATTTATTCTTCAACTGGGGCTCTAATTATTTCTGCGAACACCAGTCGTTATTAGTAGGTTATATAAGAAGAAATGCAATGAAACATATGGAGCAGGCGGAAACATGGGCCTCAGAAACAAATGGAAGTACGACAATTCTTCCTATACATCCGGCTCTAAAGCCTATATTTACGGTAAAGGAGATACATTAAGCGACCAATGCTTATATGCGAATTAAAATACAGGAAGGAACTATTCCTTCCTTCATATGAAAAACGTGTCCACAAATAGGCACGTTTTTATTTTTTGCGATCTCGAGTTGTATGGATGGTTGTAAATCCGGTTACTCCTTGCCGCGTAGTGTTGGTGCGATCTTAGAATCCATAATCAATAATGGTGAAGACGGTATTGTTTCGTGTTGTTGTCAACGAAACAATACTTTTTTTGTTTTTTTCATATAAAACTATTTTTTTTATTGAAAAAATATTATCTGAATAATATTGACTATTTAGAAAATTCAATATAACATTAAATATTGGTAACAATGTTTTTTATATAAAACATGAAGTTGCTGCTATTTATTTTGAAAGGGGGAGTTGGATAAGTTTAATAGTATGTGAGGCATTATCTTATCACTAATAATGAAAGCGTATTCAAAAAAGTATTAAAAGGGGGTAATAACATGTTACAAGGTCAAAAAAGGTGGTTGTACATTGCGGTTCCTATTTTTTTCTTCTGGTTTTTCGGTCAGATTGATAAAGTGGGTATCTCTGTTATCCAAACTGATCCGGGATTTTTAAGTGACCTTGGTTTAACTGGCCCGGATAAAAATGCGAAAATTGGCTTAATCTCCTTTATATTCATGATTTCATACTCGTGTTCCAACATTTTTTGGGGGGGTATTATTGACAAGTTAGGGGCACGGAAAACAGCCGTTTTAGGTTTGCTGGTTTGGACAGCGACCATGGTTATGGGGGGGCTGTCTACTTCATATGAAATGTTTTTAATTAGTAGGGTCATCCTCGGAATTGGGGAAGGGATGATGATTCCGATATCGGGAAAATTTATTTCGAATTGGTTTCATAAACGAGAGCTTGGTCGGGCACAGTCATTCTGGATTACCGGCAACTATTTAGGCCCAGCAGTGGGTACTGTTATGCTCATTCTTATAATTTCAACTTTTCATTGGCAGGCTGCATTCTTTGTTCTCGCCGCCTTTAATTTATTCATTAATATTCCAATGTTCCTTTTCTTGACTCGCAATACGCCAGAAGAACATCCACGTCTCAGTAAAGAAGAGGTCTCCTACATTCGCCAAAAAGACGAAGCAAATGATGCGGAGCAGAAGCAATTCTTCGCTAAGGATTATCGTTATTGGATTGTCTGGTTTGGCAATTTGATGTCGTCCTTTCTATTCTTTGGAATCAGCATTTGGCTGCCAACCTATCTCGTTGAAGCCAAAGGATTTGAAAGAGAAGCAATGACGGGGATTACTTCATTATCGTGGCTATTTGCTCTTGGATTTGTCCTGGCCGGTGGATTTCTGGCGGACAAAACGAAACGCCCGAGTTTGCTAGCGACGATTCTTTTCATATTAACAGCTGTATTTTTGACAATTGCCGTTATTGCACCAAATCCTATTGTCGCAGGCGTTTCTATGGGACTCGCTATGGGAACCCAGGGAGGAATGTTTCATCTGACCAATTTTTTCATCATCAAATTTTCGACACCTGAAACAGCTGGCCGCGCAGCCGGTTTAATGGGTTTCACAAATATTATGGGTGGTTTTTCAAGCTATATTATGGGGTGGAGTCGCGATTTGTCTGGCGGTGATTTTGGTCCTTCCATCGGCATGCTGATTGTGGCAGCTATGCTTGGGTTTGTGGCTTACTTGTTTATGATTAAAAGAGAGGCTGCTGAATATCACCTAAGTAATACGACCGGAAATAAAGTAACTTTTTAATTGGATGGATCAAGGGACAGCAGCGACACGATTGGCAGAAACAGCGCAAATGTTGTGAAAGTACATGCGCAGACACCCGCCGTAAAAGAAGAACCGAATGTGGAATAGCCTGTCTCAGTTCAAGTGGAATTGGTGTTCAATAAACCGTAGTTAGAAATGGTTTCTCAGTAAGAAGGGGTGCCGGATTCTTACTGAGAAGCCATATAAGTCTTAAAGATAGAGTGCCAATGGGTTGATATATTTTTAGACTCACGAGTGAAAGAACAAGTTGAGTATTATAAATGTGTAAATCATCTTTTGTTGACTATAAAAAAACAGAGCGTTAAAACCAATACACTTTTCCTTTTTTATAACTTACATTGACAATAAAGCGATTACATTTTAAAATTGTTAATATATAAAAAACAATGTTTTGTATGTGAAACAACTAGGTTTGTGAGGTTTAATTTATTGAGGATATTTAAAGTGGCAAAAGAAACCTTTTAGAATAAGGAATTTGTGGCTCGCTTACAAGACCGTACACTTAATTCTGTAAAAAGGTTTTATAGATTTGCCTTTGCCAAAAACAAATAAGGGGGACTGATTGCATGCCTTATGTACAAGTTGAAGATTTAAGTATTCATTATCAAATAGAAGGTAATGGAGAACCTTTAGTATTGTTGCATGGTATGAGTAATAATTCTCAGTCATGGATGGAACAAATTCATGATTTAAAGGAACATTTCACGGTAATTGCATGGGATGCTCCGGGTTATGGGAAAAGTTCAGATCCGGCAGAAGAATTTAGAAATTTTAAAGAGTTTGCACGTATTCTGAACGGCATGCTTGATCAGCTAAAGTTGGAAAAAATCCATCTGCTCGGCCATTCAATGGGAGCAGCAATTGCGATAGAGTTCTGTAGCCTGTACCCTAATAAGATTAATAAACTTATATTAGCCGATTCGACAAGAGGGGCTGCTGCCCTAACCCCAGAAGAAAACGAGATGAAATTGAAAAATCGATTATTTTCAATTGAAAACCTTTCTCCTGGGGAGATAGCGGAAAAAAGGATACAAGCATTGCTATCTTCCTATGCATCAGAAAAAGTCCATAAGCGCGTAAAAGAGATTATGACACAGGTAAGGCCGGCAGGATATCGTTCGGTAGCATATTCACTTTATCATCTAAATCAAATGAATTTGTTATCTCATATAGATGTTCCCGTTCTTATTATTTGTGGTGAGTTGGATACTGTAACTCCTATAAAGGAGTCGGAAGCAATTCATGAAAAATTAATGAACTCCCAGCTAGTTATAATTCCAGAAGGCGGTCATCTGTGTTATCAAGAAAATCCAGAGAAGTTTAACTCAAGCATTCTAGAATTTTTGAACAAAAGTGAATAAGGAAAAAAAAACAAGCTTAGATTAAAGAGGGGAATGATAGTGAAAATGGCTAAATATACAATCGTGGATAAAGAAACTTGTATTGCTTGCGGAGCATGTGGTGCTACAGCTCCGGAGATTTATGATTACGATGATGAAGGTATAGCGTTTGTTATATTGGATAATAATGATGGGGCAGCAATCATACCTGATGAACTCGAGGAGGATATGCTGGATGCTTCAGAAGGATGTCCGACCGAATCTATTAAAATAGCTCAAGTGTCCTTTGATGGTAATCCTAATAAATTTGAATAACATTTCTAGATAAGATGGTTGCAATTATAGATTTCTAGATTTTTTTAACTATGGAGATAACATCTCTAGTTTGGTTTAAAGGGTGGAAATTCAACATTTATTATTTTTTGGAACGGGGAAATGGAAGGGTTACTTGTACAGGTCTATCCCTTAATGGGTCTAAGTTCAGTATGATCAACCAACAACATGAAGAACAAGGAGTGATTAATTTGACAGAAGAAAATAAGGTTTATGACATAACAATTATTGGCGGCGGCCCAGTTGGCTTGTTTACGGCGTTTTATGGGGGAATGAGGCAAGCAAAGGTGAAAATCATTGAGAGTCTTCCTCAATTGGGAGGACAGCTCACGGCTCTATACCCCGAAAAGTTCATCTATGATATAGCTGGATTTCCAAAAGTAAGGGCTCAGGAATTGATAGATAATTTAAAAGAACAAATGAAAGTATTCAAACCAACAATTTGTCTTGAAGAAGCAGTTGAGCAGATGGAAAAGCAAGCTGATGGAACATTTAAGATCACTACAAACCTCGATACTCATTTCTCTAAATCAGTAATTATTACTGCTGGGAATGGAGCTTTTCAGCCCCGCAAACTAGAATTGGAAGATTCAACACAGTTCGAAAATAAGAATTTGCATTATTTCGTGAATGATATGAACCAATTTAAAGGAAGAAAAGTTGCGATTCTAGGCGGTGGAGATTCTGCAGTTGATTGGGCCCTTATGTTAGAGCCCATTGCTGAAAAAGTAACATTGATACACAGAAGAGAAAAATTTCGTGCCCATGAACATAGTGTAGAACAATTAGTGAATTCCTCTGTTGAGGTCAAAACACCATATATTCCCTCCGAACTGGTAGGGTCGGATCAGATTACTCAAATTGTTTTGGAACACGTAAAGACTCAACAAAAAGAAGTGGTGGACGTAGATGATTTAATTATTAATTACGGCTTTGTCTCTTCTCTTGGCGCGATTAAAGAATGGGGTCTAAACATCAATAAAAATGCAATTATCGTTAATTCCAAACAAGAAACGAATATTTCAGGCATTTATGCAGCCGGCGATATTTGTACGTATGATGGAAAGGTTAAATTGATTGCTTCTGGATTTGGTGAAGGTCCTACGGCTGTCAATAATGCTAAAGCCTACATTGATCCCAAAGCGAAAGTTCAGCCGATGCATAGTACTTCCTTATTTAATTAACCTGAAAAGGGAATATAAAGATTTAATAAATTTAATATAGTAAGGTACTAATTGGTAACAGCTTATATAAATAATAATCAGTCCAATTGCCTTCATTATAGGTCCTGCTTACATAAACGCTACGTCAAGACGAATATTACATTCAAAGCTACACATTCAAAAATAAAAGTCGAATTTCTTCAAAGATAGGAATTCGACTTTTTAGATCGTTTAAGTAAGGTCCCCCATAGCGATTCTTCACAATATGTTTCTTCGTAAGTAAAAAATAGTATTGAATAGGCTATTAATAGAAAATAACTATAGGTTCCTATCTAACGAAATCCCTACTTGTTCTGCCACGACTTAGGGTGGGTCAGCTATCGTAGAATTCCACTACCCCTCCGATAGCTGATCCAAAGAATTTAAGAATAACCTCTTTATTTAATCCTTGATTTTTTCCTGCGTTTATTTTCACATCTCCTTTTAATTCTTCAATGACAAATTCCAGAAAAGCGATATCTTATCAATATGTTTTTTATTGGGCATCAAATTTAACTACCTACGGCAAAATAGAAGAGTAAAAAATGAAAGAAGGGATATTAAATGTCAAATTCAATAGAACCTACTCCAGCACAGAAAATGATCGGAGATATTGCTCCCAAGCTTGTACAATTAAACGATGATGTTTTGTTTGGGGATATATGGGAGCGTGGGGAACTCAATCCCCGTGACCGTAGTTTAATTACCGTATCTTCTTTAATAACCGGTGGAAATACACAACAACTAGGATTTCACTTAAACAAAGCAAAGGAAAACGGTCTTTCTGAAGAAGAACTTATTGAAGTCATTACCCATCTTGCTTTTTATGCCGGCTGGCCAAAAGCAATGTCTGCAATCATGGTTGCTAAAGAATTGTTTTCGAAAGAAAAATAGTAATGAAATTTTAAAAGTCATTTATTTAAGAAAGGATGTTAATTAATATGGCTAATATTCAAGGTAAAGTTGTCATTATTACGGGAATTTCGTTGATCAATCTTCACGTCGAGCCGCTGGCACCAACTTTGCCCCTTTAGATGCAAGTTCTTTGGCAGTAGTTTCTTCAATTCGACTGTAAGCTTATGTGGCTTGGCATGAACAAAAGGAAGTACTGGCTTCGTATGCGCTTAATGAGTTTGGGAAAATCGATGTATTAGTGAATAATGAAGGAGTGATGCCACAATCATTCCATTTAAGAAAAAAATCGATGAATGGATATGATGATCAATGTGAACATCAAAGGCGTACTTTATGGCATCGCAGCTGTTATGCCTACAAAGAGGGAACAGAAATCCGGTCAAATCATTAATGATGAGTTTGCCCCACTTTAAGTTTTGGGGCAAACATAGACATTTAATACTTTATTTGTTTAAAAAAAATGATTGGGAGGGGTTACTTTGAATTATCCCACTGTAGGGAAAACTGGCATCAAGTCACGAATTTATGTTTTGGTACGATGTCTTTTGTCGGAAACGCTGATGAAGAAACATCCAAAGCCATGTTTAAGCGATGTCGGGAAGTTGGCATTAACTTTTTTGATATGGCAAACGTAAATAGCTTGGGCGTTCTGAACAAATACTGGGGGAATGATGGCCGATTGTAGGGGCGAGATGTACTTGCAACTTTTTATCCGGCGGTCATGCTTGAAGTTCGAAATAGCTTAAGACACTTAAAAACGGATTGCATTGACTTTCGCTTTGTGCATATGTTCGACGAAAATATTCCTATGGAAGAAACACATCGTCCACTTGATGACTTTAAAAAGCACAAGGGGAAATTCTCTATCCTGGGGTAAGCAATTGGGTTGCTTAGCAAATTATAAAGGCATGAGGATTTCTACAAAAGGACAATTTGCCCGTTTTGAAGTAATACAACCTATGTTTTACTTGGTTAAACGTCAAGCTAAGGTCGGAATTTTACCTCTGCCCGCTTCCGAACAGGTTGGAGTATTCTATAGCTATAGCCCTTTAGGAGCTGGACTTCTTAAAGGGAAACATGGGGTGGATAAACGAACATAGCAAAGACGGTTAGTGGAAGATAAACGATATTCTGATCGCTATTTGGATGAAATGAATATCGCTGAGCTGACCGATTTAATGGGTATGCTGCAGAACATGGCATTGACACCTAAACACTTGCAGTTGTCTGGGTTATGTCGGAGCCTGCAATAACAGCACCCATTATCGGGTCAAGAAATTTATAACAACTCGAGTCTTTCCTTGCTGCTTTTGATGTGGACATTACCCTGGAATGGCGGAATGAAATATCTTCATTATCTATTACTCCTGCACCTGCAACGGACCTAGGAGAAACGCTAGTACCGATGTGGACATAAATCTACCAATAGATGATTCTTTGCTCCTGCCGAGAATTTCCCGCACCTCGGATCCGCAACGGACTGGTCATTCAGCATTCCCGCTATGATTTTTCTTCGGTAGCCAGAATGATTGCGTACCCGATACCGGTCGAAATGCAGATTTCCAAATTGGCGAGTGGCATGCCATTTTCAACATTGCGATGGATACCTATTACGGAATCGAATCACTGTGAGACGACGTGATTCCGATAAACGGGTATCCTGTCTCCTCATTCAAATGTTCCTTTTATCAACGGAACACCTTTTTCTACCATAACTTTTCCTCTCGCCACTACAGTGGCGATTGATAATGTTTCCTTTTGCAACAATACGATATCAGCATCCTTCCCGATTTGTATACTGCCCTTGTTTGAAAGCTTCAGCACTTGTGCGGGATTCGTGGTGATGACCTTCAGTGCCGTTTCAAGAGGGATGCCTTCTTCTAAAACAGAATCACGGACTTCGTGATATAAGGATGATACTTTTCCTACTTGAAGGCCTGCATATTCTCCATGAATGTTGAAAAATGGAAGGCTTGCTTGCCCGTCTGAAGAGAAGGTGATGTGTCCGACTGGAATCCCTTCTTCAAGCATGATGCGTAAGGCCATGCTGCACTTCACTTCGCCATCTTCTAAAAACTGAGGAATGGTGCTTGTAGTGAAGTCTACGTATCCGCCTCGTTTCGCGTAATCAATTCCCGCCCTGAATAATTTTTCATTTCGGTTAATATGTGTCGGATGGAGCTGCCGTATGGGAATGTTGGTTTTATCTGCGACTTCATGTAACAATGAAAGCTCTCCATTTCCGTCCCCTACATGAACTTCCAATATACCGGCTTTTCCTGATAGAATCCCGCCGTTGCGTGCCGCTGTGGCGATTTTTATAATTTCTTCGAATGTGGGTTCTGATGATCTATGGTCGGAGATGGCAATCTCCCCGACACCGATAATTTTGTCGATTAGAATAATGTCGTCTTCGATTTTTCCTGTCAATGTTTTAACGGGTACTTGATAGGAGCCTGTATGAATGAAGCAGGAAATACCTTCCTCTTCAAGGGCCCGTGCCTTGGCAAGGAGGCTTTCCATTCTACGTGTAGTTCCGTCCGTACCAAGTAAGCCGACCAGCGTAGTAATACCTGAAGTTGTAATATCCGTGAGCATCAGCTCGGGGGTGCGGGTTTTGAATCCGCCCTCGCCGCCTCCGCCAATAATATGAACATGTGAATCTATAAAACCCGGAACAATCAAAAGATTAGTCGCATCGATGATTTGAATAGGAGCAAAGTTGTCAGGAATCTCGATTCTATCATCTATGAATGCGATTTTATCATCTGTAATTAATATGTCTTTCCGTCCTAAGTAATTGGGTGAGTATATCTCGCCATTTTTGATTAAAGTAAGCAATGCGTTTCTCCTCCTGTAATAAGTCGTGATCTATATCAGAATGGACCATATCCGATGAAGTGAGCTGTGATGACAGCTATTAATCCGATGAGATATTGAATGAGCACCAGCGGCAGAATCCACTTCGCCCATTTTGTCCAAGGAATGCCTGCGATTGCCAAGCCCGCCATCAAGGTGGTAGCGGTCGGGAAAATCATATTTCCAATTCCGTCCGCAAAAGAGAAAGACAGCACTGCAGTTTGGCGTGTAATATCCAATAAGTCTGCAAGCGGCACCATAACTGGCATGGTTAGCATCGCATGACCGGTGCCTGACGCTAGAATGAAATGGATAATGGTTTGGAAGCTGTACATGCCGGCAACGCTTAAATAGGCCGGAATATGCTGGATGGATTCAGCTACTTGATGCAGCATTGGGTCAACGATATGTCCTTCATTCAATACGACAAGAATGGCGCGTGATACGCCGATTATCAGAGCGCCGCCGAGCAAGGCTGCAGATCCATTGGTAAAGGAGTTGACAATGTGATCTGCAGACAGTTTCCCGATGATTCCAATAACGATTGTCAATACAATGAATAAGGCAGCTATTTCTGTCATGTACCATTGGAACTTGATGACTCCAAACGCCAAGACGATATAGTTAATTAAAAAGGCGCCTAAGATGAACTTGTGTCTGGCTGTTAACTTTGCACTTGATTGCAGCAGTTTTTTCGCTTCTTCTTTTGTATATTTTCCGTATATTCCTATAGAAGGATTTTTCTTTACCTTCATTGCATGACGATAGATATAAAGAACAGAAACAATATAGACGATAAAAAATAAAATAAGGCGCAACCCTATGCCCGAGAACATCGGCAATTCTGCAATTCCTTGCGCAAGTCCTACTGTGAATGGATTCATGATGGCAGTCGTAAACCCTGACAATGCCCCCACTATGACGATGGCGGTTCCTGTAATTGTATCGAATCCCAGGGCCAACGCCAACGGAATGATAAGAGGAAGATATGCAAGTGTTTCTTCCGCCATCCCCATTAAGGAGCCGCCTACTGCGAAAAACAGCATCACGACAGGAATCAATAGCTTTTCACGCGTCGCCAACTTCCGAGCCATTGTAGCGATAAGTACATCAACCGTTCCTGTTGCTCTTAAAACACCAAAAAATCCTCCGATAATCAATAAGAAAAAGATAATATTTCCGGCTTCCACCATTCCGGTGTGAATAGCTTTTATCATATCGAACATTCCGACCGGTGCAGATTCTATCCATTTAAAAGAACTGGCATCTACAGTTGTCCGTCCATCGGCTTCGATCCGTGCATATTCCCCGGCAGGCAAAATGTAGGTGAATAGAGTTGCTATTGCGAGAATGCAGAGCAGCAATACAAAAACATTGATTTTTCTCTCTTTTTTTCCCGCTGTTCCAAGCGAAACAACCTTCTCTTCTATTTGGCTCATCAGTGTCTCTCCTTTGTCTTTAAAATAAATGCATGGAATTAACACGCTTACAATATATTCCCGGCCTATGGGATATCATCAGTTTCCTAGTATTATGCCGTCCCCTCCTTATCCATAGGCACTTCAATCCTTTATATATGCAAATCTTGTGCCATTAAGGGGAGATTGATATTTACGGAAACTTAATTGTCGGAATTAGAGTATAAGGACTTTATTGGTCTTTTTTGGTGATATAATAGAACCAATTTAAAGACAGGTAGGTGTTTTTATGTCAGGATCCTCACTTACACTTATAGCGGGAAGCACAAAAACAAAGGAAGCCTTGCAGGAACAGCTGGAACAATTGCTTGGAGACTATGTTCATGTCAAAAGCCATGCTGCAGATGAGGGTTTACCGCATTCTCTGGAAGATGAAATCATCTTGTATTCATCAGATGCCGCTTATGTTAATAAAAAGGGTATGTATAGCGTAAATGCCGGGAAAATAATTGTGGGAAAAAGAACGGTTAACCATGAGTACATTGACAAACTTTTAAGAATACCAGATGGTTCATCAGTTCTTCTGGTGAATGATGATGATGATGCAACTATAAATCTTATTGAATCCTTATATCAGCTTGGTGTCGATCATATTCAATTTATCCCTTTTCGGAAGGGTATATTGTTTTATGAGGATGTCCAAATTGCCGTTTCACCAGGAGAAACACATCTGTGTCCACCTTATATAAAAGAAGTAATCGATATAGGCGTGCGTCTTTTCGATATAACAACAATTCTGGAAGTAGTAGAAAGTTGTGGTTTGCACAAGGATATATCCTCGAAGATTTCAGAAAGGTATATTAGCAATATCATAGAATTACAACGTAAGCTCGTATATGCAGAGCGGGATGCCAAGCAAATGAGCGAACACATCCAAAATGTGTTGGGAACAGTCGATGATGGAATATTGGTCGTTAACGGAGAAGGACTGATTTCAGTATTCAATAACCAGCTTGCGGCATTGTTCCATGTTGAGGCACAAGAGGTGGTTAATAAGTATCTAGAGCAAGTAATGAATCGCCGGGATATTACCCAATTCATCATGGAAGGTAATGATGAAAGCAAGTTCTTCGAAATAGACAGCGTGGATGTCGTAATTTTTCGATTGCAAATGATCAAAGAACATACAATCGTTGCAACCTTCAAAAGTGTACATCAAGCCTTAGAAATAGAAAAGACAGCACAAAGAGAAATGCGAAATAAAGGATTCTATACGAAATACTGCTTTGATGATATTATCGGCGAGGATGAAGTAATGAAAAAGCGTAAACAAATTGCCAAGAAGCTTGCCTTATCGGAGCATCCGATTTTGATTCAGGGCGAGACAGGTACAGGAAAAGAACTGTTTGCTCATGCCATTCATGAGCATTCCTTGCGAAAAAACGGGCCGTTTCTGGCTGTGAACTGTAGCGCATTAACAGAAACGCTACTTGAAAGCGAATTGTTTGGCTACGAAGAAGGGGCATTTACAGGAGCACAAAAGGGAGGCAAGAAAGGACTGTTTGAAATGGCGGATAATGGGACCATTTTTTTAGATGAAATTGGCGACATAAGTCTCACCGTTCAATCCCATCTGCTTCGAGTTCTGCAGGAGGGGGAAATTCGCAGGATTGGCGGAAAAAGAATCATTCCCATTAATGTTAGAGTGATTACCGCAACGAATAAAGATCTTCAAGGAAAGATGCGGGACGGTTCATTCAGAACAGACTTGTTTTACCGGCTGAATGTACTCAATCTGAACATTCCTTCACTTAAAGAAAGAAGAGCGGATATTCCGCTTTTGATAAAGCATCTCATCACAAAAAGCGGGAAGTGGGTAAAGGTGGAGCAAGGAGTTCTGGAGTATTTCATGCAATATGAATGGCCCGGCAACATACGAGAACTGAAAAGCACAATTGATTACATGCTGACTGTCTGTGAGGGAAATGTCGTGACGAAAAGTGACCTTCCGTTCATTCACGGGCTTACGGGAAACAGTGTGCCTTCTGAATATCCCGCATGTGAAAGTATGCTGGAAATGCAGGAGCGTGCTTTCATCCTGGAAGTAATCAAGCAATGCAACGAAAAAGGAAAAGCGGCAAGTAGAGAACTGATTTCAAGTAACAGTCAAGATTCCGACATTTTCTTGTCCCCCCAGCAGATCCGACGCCGCTTAAATATTTTAGAAAGCGAAGGGTTTGTCGTCAAAGGCAGAGGACGGGCCGGTACGAAAATCACCGTTGCCGGAATAGAGTATTTATATTTTCTTAAGTCAGAGCATGGGATACATTGATATTCTTAGGCACTACCTATAGGGGTGGTCCGAATATTTGAACGTTTTGAAAATGATATTACTTAGCGGAGTATAGAAGAAAAATTAGTATAGCCCAATTTCTCAGCGTCATAAACGAGAAATTGGGCTTTTTTTACTTCATAATGCGTAAAACCTTTACTTTTGATCTTCTCATTCCGAGTTGTTTCGCTGCTATTTTAGCCAAATATATCGTTAAAAGCATGTTCATTTTTTAATGTTTTCAAAATATGCTTAGTCAGCATTGATGCATCCGTGTTTTTCCAAACTGCGGAAATGGAACTGGATAATTCAGAGTTATCGATGTTCAAGGCTTTAACTTTGCTTTTTCCCAACAAGCTCACCATATCTTCAGGCATGAGAGCAACGCCTAAGTTATTGGATATAAGATTGGCGATCGTCAGTAATTCGGATCCTTTACATAATTCCTTAGGTGAAAATCCAGCAGTCAGACAAGCTTTTTCCAAAAGGAATTGAAGGGAGTGTGCTTGAACGGCATCATAATGGATAAAAGGTTCGTCTTTTGCTTCGTATAAGTGTATGGAATCCTTCTGGGCTAGTGGATGATCAATGGAAACAACTAATTGTAAAGGAAACCTCAGGAATTCAATCATGCTTAATCCTTCATTTGCGATGATGTTATTGTGTATGGGCGTTCGGATGAATCCGATATGATAATTTTGTTGGTTTACGAGTTTCACAGCTCTTGAGGATGTTGTTTCATGCACGTAAAATTCTGTTTCAGGGTATTCCTCCACTACCTTTTTCAATAACTTCGGGATATATATGCTAGCTGCAGAGGGGACGGTAGCAATCTTCATTTTAGGCTTGGGGATGGTTTTATTTTCAACTATGTAATTCACTGTTTTCTCGATATCTTCAAAGGAAGGAGCAAGTTTTTTATAGATGTACTCTCCTTCTTCCGTCAAAGTGATTTTTCTTGTCGTTCGATTTAATAGTTTAAAGCCTAATTGTTTTTCGAGGGATGAAATCTGTTGGCTAAGTCCGGGCTGGGAGATATGCAGGGTTTTGGAAGCCTCACTGAAACTAAGATGGTTAGAAACCTCTATGAAATAGCGGAGGGACAGGAAATTCAAACAATCACCCACTTCAGTTTGATTTGAAAATACACTGTTAAATAGCTGGTAAAAGGAAGGGTGGACTTCTAATATTCCCTCTCAAAAAATACCTGAATATAATTATTGAATGCTAGAAAAATGCAAGGAAGGTCATTTTATAATATAGACTTATAAGTTTATAACAATAATATATTTCTAAAATGGAAGAGTCAATATTATCCTTGAAGAAAGGAATAATAAGTAATAAAAGGTAAAATACTCCCAATAAATAACTGGATTTCCTTGGTTTTAATAGGCTTTTTTGCTCATTTATACTGTTTTTTTTTTGATTTAGATAAAACTTCTTAATCGATTACTAGTGCTTTTGATTGTGGTGTCTAATTTTGTAAAAAAAGGAAAAGTAAGGTGCTCGGTAGAATAATAACAATATCATTTCTTGTAGATGATGAAAACGTATGAGGGGGAGTTTTATGAGAAAATTTCATAAGTGCTTTATATTGGTTATTATTTTGACGGTCACCAGTATTATCACGGCCTGCGGTGACAGTAAAACAGGTGGATCCGGCAGTGGAAACCAAAACCTGAGTCTGTTGACTGGTGGAACGGGAGGTACATACTATCCACTCGGAGGACAAATTGGAAAAATCATTTCCGATAAAACAAAAGCGAATATAACACCTCAGACATCCGGTGCCTCTGCTGAAAATATGGAAACTTTAAGAGTTGGAGAAGCTGAAATCGCTTTTTCGCAAACGGATATCGCTGCATATGCACTTGAAGGCAAGGAAATGTTCGACGGGAAGCCCATAGACAATATATTAGCGATCAGTACTTTATATCCTGAAACGGTTCAAATTGTAACGACTGCAAAAAGTGGAATTAAATCAGTCGAGGATTTGAAGGGTAAAAAGGTATCAGTGGGTGCACCGGGTTCTGGTGCTTACATCAATGCTATGCAAATTCTGGAAATTCATGGGTTGTCAGAGAAAGATATTAAAGGGCAAAATCTATCTTTCGATGAGTCGGCGGAAGGAATCCAAGCAGGCAATATTGACGCAGCTTTCATTACGGCCGGCACACCGACTGGTGCAGTTGAAGCGCTATCCGTCCAAAATGATATTATCATCCTGCCTATTGCAGAAGACAAGATTCAAGCATTGGTCAACAAGTACCCATACTACGCTGAAGATACGATTCCAAGTGGTACGTACAAAATCAAATCCGAGGTAAAAACAGTTGCTGTTAAAGCGATGTTAGTGGTTAAAAAGGATCTGGATGAAGATTTAGTTTATGAAATGACTAAAGCTGTTTATGACAATACAGATCAAATCACACATGCAAAAGGCGATTTCATTACAGCAGAAACTGCACTTGAAGGGTTAGGGGATATGGAAGTTCATCCTGGCGCAGCAAAATACTTTAAAGAAAAAGGTGTTTCCAAGTAAGGCAATTTGGTCGGTAGCTCGCTTATTGTGGCCTATCGGCTTCATTTTTTTCTGAATGGGATTTCTTATTTTGAAAGGGGTACCTATGAAATTCAAGAAATTCATGGCGTTTGGTATACCTCTGATCATCGCTTTTCTATTATTTTTTCCGTATAAACATGTCATTGCATTTTCCTACCAGGACCAAGGGGAATTAGTCGCGTACTTGCCATTGAAAAGTGAAAAAAATTTCCAAATTAAGTATACACACTCCATCCACCTCTCGGATGTACTGGAATCATATCGTTTTTCCGGTAGGCAAATCAAACAAACCGAACTTGCTTTTTACGATTTTGCAGTCGGTATGCCTTCTAATGCAGAGGGGGAGGAAGTATTCGAAGAGAAAGACGGGACCTACTTCATAAAAAATATGAATCGCAGTTTCGCTTATATAGATTTACGGCTAGGACAAGTCAGAGCTAACCATCGATTAGTATATGATGAAAAAACATATACATTGGCAGACTTTATTAAGCCAGGAACATGGGTCAGGATTTCATCAGAAAAAATTTCAATATGGGAACAGTTGAAAGGAGTGAAGATTAATGGCTGATAAAGAAAAAGTGAAGTATTTAACCGAAGCGGAACAACAGGAGTTATTGGAAAAGTACGATCCTGAAGCTGGGACAAGGAAATTAACTGGATTCTTGGGACACATTGCATTTTTTGGACTCTTAGCTTTTTCTCTATTCCAATTATATACTGCTATTTTTGGTGTTTTTACAGCACAAATCCAACGGACGATACATTTAGGGTTTGCACTCTCCCTGATTTTTTTACTATTTCCTGCTAACCGGAAAAAGCGTCAAAAAGGAAAGTTTCAAATTGCCTGGTACGATATCCTTTTAGCGATCCTTAGTATTGGGGTAGGTGCCTATTGGCCATTATTTTTCGAGGATATCGTCATGAATGTCGGGCGCTTAGGAGCTTTGGATTTTGCAGTTGGTTTAATGGCCATTCTGTTGGTTTTAGAGGCAACGAGGCGTGCAGTAGGGCTTCCGATAATGGTCATCGCAATTTTATTCGTTTTCTATGGGATTTTTGGACAGTATATGCCGGGCTTCCTAGCCCATCGCGGTTTAACTCTGGAACGTTTGGTACAAACGATGTTCTTCTCGACAGAGGGCATTTTGGGTACGCCGTTAGCGGTGTCATCGACATTCATCTTCCTATTTTTATTGTTCGGTTCCTTTCTTGTCCGAACGGGTGTTGGTCAATACTTCAATGATCTTTCAACGGCTATTGCCGGTAGAAGGATAGGGGGACCCGCAAAGGTTGCGATTTTTTCCAGTGCTCTGCAAGGAACGATCAGCGGGAGCTCTGTAGCTAATGTTGTCACTTCAGGTGCATTTACGATACCAATGATGAAAAATCTTGGATATAAGAAGGAATTCGCTGGGGCAGTGGAAGCAGCGGCTTCGACAGGCGGTCAATTGATGCCTCCGATAATGGGGGCAGCGGCATTTTTAATGGTGGAGTTCATCGGGAACGGGATAACGTATTGGGATATAGCAAAGGCGGCTGCGATTCCAGCTATCCTCTACTTTTCAGGAATTTGGATCATGACCCATTTTGAAGCGAAACGACTGGGATTGCGTGGATTGACGAAGGAAGAAATGCCAAGTAAAAAGGAAGTGTTCGGCAAATTTTATTTATTAATTCCGATCATCGCCATTATCATCTTGCTCATGCTGAATATCACGGTTACACATGCAGCCTTGTATTCCATCCTTATT
Source organism: Peribacillus sp. NJ11 (assembly GCF_030348405.1). Taxonomy (NCBI): domain Bacteria; kingdom Bacillati; phylum Bacillota; class Bacilli; order Caryophanales; family Bacillaceae; genus Peribacillus; species Peribacillus sp. NJ11. The sequence goes on along the minus strand of NZ_JAUCFO010000001.1, from coordinate 4,342,960 downwards.
TCGGTTCTCGTAGGATTCATAAACAAGGATGTCCGCATGAAATTCATCGATATCATTTATGCATTGGTGGATGGAGCCAGGACAGCACTTGCGGTGGCAGCTGCTACCGCAGCAGCCGGCATTATTGTAGGAATAGTTACGAAAACAGGGTTAGGGCTGAAGCTGGCTAATGGTTTAATCGATTTGTCTGGTGGATATTTGATTCCAACACTGATGCTAACGATGGTAGCAGCACTTATTTTGGGAATGGGTTCACCTACAACCGCCAACTATGTTATCACATCGACGATTGCGGCACCTGCGATAATTTTGCTTGGTGTTCCTGATTTATCTGCACATTTATTCGTCTTCTATTTTGGCATTATTGCGGATATAACCCCTCCAGTTGCATTAGCGGCATTTGCAGCGGCGGGGGTAGCAGGAGGTGAACCGATAAAAACGGGGATTGAGTCATCAAAACTTGCAATCGCGGCATTCATCATTCCATATATTTTTGTTCTCTCCCCACAAATGCTAATGATCGATACAACTTGGATGGAGGTTGCCTGGGTCGTTCTTACAGCAATGTCCGGCATGATTGCAATTGGTGCGGGTGTTATAGGTTACTGGATGAGGAAGATGCACTGGTTAGAAAGAGTCCTCGCCATAATCGTTGGTTTACTATTAATCTATCCTGAAACGATATCGGATATCGTTGGGTTATCTGCATTTATCGTATTACTGGCTTTACAATACCTTTGGAAGAGTGACAAACACGACACTCCCAATATCCTGGATCATAAGCAAAGTCTAGAGAAGAATTGAGCCTTCGGATTATCAAACCGGAAGGAGAAGGTTAGAGCTGAACCATTTGGGGGGTGATTTTTTGAAGTGAAAAACATCATTGAGAACGCAACGCCTAATGGGAATGTGCATTCTGCCTTTATATCGAGATCAACCAGCATATTCCTACTAAAGTCATCTGTTCGTACTTCCACTTGCCTTATGATAAAACCCTAATTTGTTTTATTTTGAAAGGAGACTAATTCATGAAGTTTTTAAAAAGTTTTATTTTAGTTACTTTCAGTTTCTTTTGTATGATCACACCAGCTTTTGCAAGTGTCCCTGGAGTGGATGAGTCAATGGGAAGGGGAGCAACAAAAGGAATCGTATCAGTTTCCCACCCTTTAGCAGCTGAAGCGGGTATAAAGATACTAAAACAAGGTGGAAATGCAGTCGATGCAGCAGCTGCCATTCAATTATCATTAAATGTAGTTGAGCCAATGATGTCTGGAATCGGCGGCGGTGGTTTTATCATGATTTATAATAAAAAGGAAAATAAAATAACGATGATCGATAGCCGCGAAATGGCACCGCAAAATGTTACGCCTGAACTTTTTTTAGATGAAAAGGGAAAACCTATTCCTTTTAGTAAACGGCACACGTCCGGGAAAGCGGTTGCTGTTCCTGGAACCCTAAAGGGGATGGAAACGGCTCTTGATAAATATGGTACATTGAAATTATCACAAGTTATGGGCCCGGCCATTAAACAAGCTGAAAATGGGGTGAAAGTCAATTGGGCAACAGCTCAATATATCGGTGAAAATGTAAAAAAACTTGAAAATAACCAAGCGGCTGCAAACGTTTTTGTACCAAATGGAAAACCATTGGAAGAGGGAGATACCCTTGTTCAGCCAGATCTGGCACAGACTCTTAAGTTAATAAAAAAACAAGGTTCTAACGTTTTTTATAAAGGCGAAATCGGGGATGCCCTTACGAAAGAAGTTCAAAAACGTGAAGGAACGATGACAACCGAGGATTTGGAAAACTATGTGGTGAAAGAGAGAGAGCCAATTAGATCGGAATATAGGGGATTTGAAGTGGTGGGGGCAGCTTCACCAAGTTCAGGCAGCTTGACTGTCCAACAAATCCTGGAGCTAATGGAAGGATTCGATGTACAAAAGATGGGGGCAAACTCCCCTGAGTATCTTCATTATCTAACTGAAGCCATGCATCTAGCATTTGCCGATCGCGCTGCCTATATGGCAGATGAAGATTTTTATGATGTACCAACAAAGGGACTATTGGATGAAGATTATATAAAAGAAAGAAGAAAACTAATTAATCCAAATAGATCAACAGCTGATGTCAAAGCAGGTGATCCATGGAAGTATGAGGGCAAAGAACCCACATCAATGGAGAAGGTAAAAGAAGAGAAAACCCCAATCGGACAAACGACTCACTTTTCTGTAATGGATAAGTGGGGAAATATGGTTGCTTATACGACTACAATCGAGCAAGTGTTCGGATCAGGTATCATGGTACCTGATTATGGATTCATGCTTAATAATGAAATGACCGATTTTGATGCCACACCGGGTGGAGTTAACCAGGTGGAACCAAGAAAAAGACCGAGAAGCAGTATGTCCCCGACCTTCGTATTAAAAGATGGTAATCCCTTCATGGCCATTGGTTCACCAGGCGGAGCGACGATAATAGCATCGGTATCTGAAACGATTATGAACGTGCTTGATCATAAAATGCTAATTCAAGATGCGATACTTGCGCCACGTGTTTACTCTGCGGGTTATCCGACAGTTAGATGGGAACCGGGAATTGAACAAAATACAAGGTTAGAGTTAATGGCAAAAGGCCATGTTTATGAAGAAAAACCCCAACATATCGGAAATGTGCAAGCTGTTATTTTTGATTATGAAAAGGGGAAAATGTATGGCGGAGCCGATAATACGAGAGAAGGAACTGTTCAAGGAGTGTATAATGTATCCTATAAATCGAAACAGCCAAAAGAAATAAAAGAAGAAAAGAAAGGACCGTTTACCTTAAAAGTGAATGGAGCCGTTTATCCTTATACAGCTGAACAAATGAAACTGATAGATGAAAAACCCTATATCCAATCAGACAAATTGCTACTTGGTTTGGGTGCAATTGGAACAGGGGACTTAGAAACATTTAAACCAGATAAAAAATCGTATTTACCGGTGTTAAGAGTAGCGAAATCCCTAGGATATAAAGCAAAATGGAACGAAAAAGACAAAGAGGCACTATTGGAAAAAGATCCGGCGGATATTGAGGATCCAGACGATGATGGTAGTGTCACCAATTAATTTCTTTTCTTGAGGGAGCCTAGCCTGCTCCAAGAATAAAATCGAATTCTGTATGACTCAAAAAATGGAAAACCCCTGGATTCTCTATGAAAAGAGAATTCAGGGGTTATTTATAGTTCATAGCGTTTCTTTTATCAAATCTGATCATTTCAAAAGTGGATGGCCGCTTAAATTGGATTTTGTCTGTTCAATTGCCAATTTTGCTAAATTCTTTATCGTTACATCGTCCATCGGAGGATTGTGTAAACCAGCTCTTACATCCCTATAGTGCCTTTGGAGTGGATTATTGCGTTGAAGACTTTTTGCCCCGACTATTCGCATGGCTTTATCGACAATTGTAATGGCTGCGTTTGTAACAATATGTTTTGCAGCCCCCAGCTCATTTGTGAAATGAATTCTTCGTGATTCATCATCATAAGCCTCGGCAACGCTATATAAGAAATGCCTGGCTTTCATTAATTCCAAATCAATTTCTCCTAACAGTTGTTGGACATTAGCCAGCTGGCTGATAGGTGCATTTATACTGTTTGGAGAATAGTTATTGGCAAAGTGTATGGCGTAATCCCTTGCAGCTTGCGCAATGCCAAGGTAACAGGCTGGAATATGAAGGATCCACGCATTGAATCTGTTTCCACTTGGCATTTCAGGTAACTCAACAAGTTTTGAATCATCCACTTCAACATCTTTAAGGACCAAATCATGACTTCCTGTCCCCCTCATTGAAATTACGTCCCATGTTTCATCTATGTAGAGCCCGTCCAGATCTTTATGCAGGAGAAAAAATCCAACCTTTTGCCTTTCCTCGATCCATGCTGAAACTAGGAAATAAGTTAAAACTGGGGACATGGTTGTATAGATTTTACGTCCGGAAATAACCCAGTAATCTCCCTTTTTTACTGCCTTCGTTCCGGGGCGTCCCCCGCGAGTCGGACTGCCTGTTTGCGCTTCACTAACGGAACGGTTCACTAAAGCGCCATTTAGAACTTCCCCAGCGATAAAATCTAAGTTCTTTTTTGTCCAACTTTCCTGTTCAAAAAGGTCTCCTATCACTCCAAGGTTCCAACCAATGGATAGCGCAGTCGCTGAATCAAAACTAGCCAATGTTTCTTGAAGGAGAATCATGTCATAAACTTTTAACCCTCCGCCACCATAGGATTTGGGAAGAGTTGAACTTGTATATCCCATACGAATTAAATCTTGAATATGTTCTTTCGGAAAAAAGGCCAATTCATCAATTTGAGCAGAATTATTTTTGAATTTTGATTCTACTTCATATAATTTTTTCAGCCACGCTTTTTGACTTTCCGTCTTAATGAATAGGTTAATCACACGGTTCCCTCCTTCTATTACCTTCTGTTTTTGTTTTAATCCCTATTAATCTTATTGGTTTAAATAATAATTAAGGTGTGTTTAGTTGTCAAGGAAATTAAGGATTTGCAGATAAACGATGCCTCCGGAAAGACTCTTTGTATTTTCATATAACTACAACTCTTTTAATAAAACAGATGTGTGCAGTTGCTTGAAAATTTTAAATATACACATTGACTTTACAAAAGTATCCATCTATTATGTTTATAACCAAATGACTTACTTAACCTACCGAAATAGTTGGTATTGAGTGGTGAAGGTGATGTATGTATTTCCTTTGAATTTCAGGAAATACAAATGCAAGTAAAAAAACTTCGTAAAACGAAAGGGGATTCACTATGAAAAATAAAAAATTTCGCCATGTTTTAACTATCGGTTTAGCGTTGGTAACCATATTAGCGGGGTGTGGATCAGGTACATCAACGAGTAATGAAGCCGATGCAAATTCAGGTAGCACTTCAGGTGTCCGAAAGGTAAAAGTAGCATATGACCAAGCGTCAAAACCTATGTCTTGGCTGGATGAGAAGGGAAATCCAACTGGATATGATGTGGAAGTTATGAAATTGGTTGATGAATTACTACCGGCATACGAATTCGAATATATTGGCACATCAAGCGATGACCTGTTAGTAGGCATTGAACAAGGTAAATATCAAGTGGGGGTTAAAAATGCTTTCTGGACAGAGGAAAGGACTGAGAAGTTCATCTTTCCTAAAGAATTCCTTGGATTAAGCAGTGCGGGCCTTGTTTTAAAGGAAGAAAATTCAAAGATCAAAAATCTCAAGGACTTTGCTTCAGCGGGCTTCTCCTTAGCACCAATCGCAGCAAACAACGCTCAATACACGATCGTTGATGAGTATAATCAGGCGAATCCAGACAATAAGGTGAAATTGAAAGCCGGAGATGCATTCACTGTAGATGTAATTCAATGGGTAAATGAAGGCCGTGTCGACGGTGGAATAGCGATCGAGGGAGCTTTTAAGAAGCAAGTGGCCGACGATGGCCCCTATCATAATTTAGTGGATGATCTAGTTTACAATGAATTTGCAGTCATTAAAACCTGGCCATTATTCAACAAAAAAGAACAAAAATTCGCAGATGCTTATGATGAAGCGATTAAAAAAATTAAAGACGAAAAGAAGACGAATGAGTTAAGCAAAAAGTTTTATGGCCGAGATTTATTCGAAGTTTTGGGAACTGTAGAGAGATAACGAAGTCCTTAGCAAAACAAGCATTAAAATGTCAATCAATAGGTTATGACTTGTCATTTTCTTAATATGGGTTTTCTTGGATAACTCTTGGTATTTTAAGAGATGGCAAGTTTCAAGGTACTGGCCTTCAATAGAATGATTGGATTTGAAAATTGGAATCTTCAATGAAAGCAGATGGAGGTGAAACATGGAAAAATACTTTGATATAGCTTACATAGTAGAGTCGGTACCAATGTTAGTTCCTTTTCTAAAAGTAACATTAATCGTTACGGGTCTATCGGTCTTGTTCGGGACAATCATAGGTTTCATCTTAGCAGTCATGAAACTTGGAAATAGTAAAATCGCCAGGAAAATTGCCTATGGATATACAACGGTACTGAGATGCACGCCCTCTATAGTTCTGCTTTTTTTGACTTATTATGGTATCCCTGCAATTGCAGGGAATTTTGGCATAAATCTTAATGATATTGATAAAGCAGTATTTGTAGTCATAACCTTTTCGCTTCAATTTGCGGCTGCAATGTCAGAAGTGATCAGAACATCGCTTGAATCTATTGATAGAGGGCAATTTGAAGCGGCAGTAAGCGTTGGATTAAGCAATACGCAAGCTTACCGGAGAATTATTTTACCCCAGGCTTTCGTAGTGGCATTACCAAACTTCGGTAACAGCTTACTTGAATTAATGAAAGAAGGGTCTTTAGCATATACAATCGGCTTGATAGATATCATGGGGAAGGCAGAGCTTATAATCGCCGGGAACTATAATACACATGCATTAGAAATTTATCTTGCATTGGCGGTTATTTACTGGACATTGTCGATTGCCATTGAACAACTGTTCTTAAAATTGGAAAAGGCATTCAGTAAAGGAAAACAAGTGATAACAACTGCATAGAGGGGTGACAGAATGTCAGAAGGTCTGGATTATAGGTTTTTAGTGGAAACCTTTTTTGTAGCGTTATCGGGGGTGCCGACCGCATTATTCATTACAATTGTTGCTTTGATCATAGCCTTGCCATTAGGGTTTTTACTTGCTTTATCAAGAATAAATCAAATCCCGGTATTGAATCGCTTAGCACAGATATACGTTTCATTTGTCAGAGGAACGCCCGTCATTATCCAAATTTTCATTATATATAGCAGTGTGCCATTAATGCTGACTTCGATATTTGAAAAGTATGCTGTCGAAATGAATGTATACGATGTTAATCCGATATGGTACGCATTCATTGTTTTCTCGTTGAATACGACAGCTATTCTCACAGAGGTGTTTCGTTCGGCAATTAGCACAGTGAGTAAGGGGCAGCTTGAAGCTTCGTATGCTGTCGGATTAACAACTGTGCAAGCATTTAGAAGAATTATCATTCCACAGACATTGGTAGTGGCATTACCGAATATATGTACAGCAACAGTCAATCTGATTAAAGCGACATCATTAGGTTATGCTTTGTCATTGCAGGAAATCACTTTAAAAGCCAAGGTAGCTGCCAATGTTGGCTACAATTATGTTGAAGCATATATTGATATCTTTCTTGTTTACCTAATTTTATGTAGTTTGGTGGAATACTTGTTTAAAAGGTATGAAAAACGAGTAAGCAGGTTTAAAGCCGTGAGTATCTGAAATGAGGAGGTGTGGCCGAAATGCTAGAGATTAAAAATATTCATAAATCATTCGGTGAGAATGAGATTTTAAAAGGTGTGGATTTAAATATAGACAAGGGAGATGTGGTGGTAATTCTGGGTCCAAGTGGTTCAGGTAAGACAACTTTACTTCGATGCATTAACTTTCTTGAAAAAGCAGATCAAGGACATGCCGTTTTTGGAGATATTGATGTAAGTCTTAAAACGGCATCTAAAAAAGTGATTCATGGAATAAGGCAAAAGATAGCCTTTGTTTTTCAAAATTATAATCTTTTCACTAATAAAACCGCATTGGAAAATGTAACGGAAGGACTGGTTATTGGAAGGAAGATTGCGAAAGCAGAAGCATATGAGATTGGTAAAAAAGCATTGGATAAAGTAGGCTTGTCAGAAAAATATGATGCTTACCCTAGTGAACTCTCAGGCGGGCAGCAGCAAAGGGTGGGCATTGCGAGAGCGGTTGCTTTAAACCCTGACATTATTTTATTTGACGAACCAACTTCGGCATTGGACCCGGAATTGGTCGGTGAAGTACTGACGGTGATGAAGCAAATTGCCAAAGAAGGAACTACGATGTTAGTCGTCACGCATGAAATGTCTTTTGCAAAGGATGTTGCAAACAGAGTGATTTTTATGGATGCAGGTGTAATAGTGGAAGAGGGATCGCCTAAAGAAATTTTTGTGAATCCAAAAGAAGAAAGAACGAAGAGGTTCTTAAAAAGAGTCTTGCCGGAGGATTATATTTTTTATATTTAGGTTATGTTACATTTGTTAGAGGGTTTCAGAATGTCGTTAAGTGAATTGATAGTAAAAATTCAAAAATTGAATTAAGCAAAAATACATCAGTTGAAAGAATTCTTTATCCATTTACTTGCATCATCATTTTCTGCAAGTGAACAAGCATTTCAAGAAGTGACCGAACGCAAAAATAAAGATGGCTAAACTTGTGTAGATTTTGACTCTTTAAACATATACCTCTACAGTTCATTAACAAGCAGAATAGAATAATGAAAGAAATATACTTTTGTGGAAATTGAAAACTGTAATGGAGAATAAAAACTTGCGTAATCAACCATGGAGTAAAGTAAAGAAAAAGTTAGAGAGTTTTATCTGTGACTCTCTAACAAATAGAGTTCAGTTTACTGTTACGAATTATCGAAAGGCTCACGACCGCTTAGGACGAGCTTTTATTACTGTTGATAAAAAGGAAATCCTAAATATGTATACGATAACATCTGATAGAAAAATGTTCAGAAAAGAAAATGAAATAAGAAAAGCCAAAAGTATTGAATACGATGTCTATAATGGAAATCAGAACTATGAGGATAGGGATACAAGCACATGAAATGATTAAAGCAGAGGGGATTTTTGCACAGTATGACTTTTTTAATGCGGTTGAAGAATATTTTAATTTACCAATAGAAATTTCCTTAAAATCAGATGATATGATTATAAAGATTCTTTCTCTGTTAGATAGAAGAGTTGGGATGCGTACGTTACAAGGGACTTAAAAAATCTATCCTGAATGAAAAGGAACTTATCCAGTATTTTTATAACTTGCGATGTGAAGCAGAGGGAATAAGAACTTCCTAAAAAGCGCTATGCTATAATGAATTTTTATTGAACAAGTATTTTACTTGGCGTGGAAGTGTGAGCGTTAGGACGTTATTTATTAGTGAGGAAAAACAATATGGATAGTGAAAACACATGAACCTCCTGCAAATATGAGTGGGAAACCTAGCTCATTGACAGGAAGTCTAAAGTATTTTCTTTATATAAAGTAAATCAAAATGAGCAATGGTGTCTTTTCCGTTAAATTAGAGAATCAGCATTTAGGCATCGTTCCTAACATCCCACTTAAAAAAGCTAAGTATTTCTTCTACTAACTTACATACTACAGGAGACAGATATCGATCTTTCAAATAGGCCAGGTAAACAGTCCTTTCCAAAGAATTCGAATCTATTGCACGAATTGCAGTATTGCGTGTTGCAGCGGATTTTATATAGCTTTCCGGTAAAACTGTAACCCCAAGTCCTTCTTCCACCAAACTGCAAGCTGCTTCAAGCCTTTCTATTTCGTATAAGATATTGGGAATTGCATTTTCATTCTTAAATGCTTTTAAGATATCATCTCTTGTTTGAAATCCAGTTGTACTGATGATCAATTCTTTCTTTGCAAGGTCTTGGAAAGTGATGGACTCTTTTTTGTTTAACTCATCATCTTTATGGATCAAAAGCATGAATTTTTCATTATATAGGGGGATGGACACGATTTCCTCGTTATTAATGGGCTGGTTCGTGATGGTGAAATGAACATTATACCGATTTAACGAATCGATAACTTTCTCTTCCCCTAATATTTCCCTGACTTTTATATGAATATTAGGATAATTGACTTTAAAGTTCCTGATTAACTTCGGGAACCAAAATTTGAATGATTCAATGGAACCTATTGATACTGTTCCACTTCCAACATCTTTCATTTCCTCAAGTTCCACTTGCATATTATTGAATTTTCTTAACAGGTCAACAGATCTCGTATAAAAAATCTCCCCTGCTTCCGTAAGCTCTAGCCCCCTTGTATTACGTTCCAAAAGCTGCAAACTAACTTCTTTTTCCAATTTCATTATGGCATTGCTTAAGGAAGGTTGAGATATATGTAGTATTTTAGCAGCTTGGGAGTAATTCTTTTCTTGGACAATGGTAGTGAAATAACGAAGTTGGCGCAAATCCATATATTCTCCTTTCTATAGCTTTAAACTATAGATATATTAAAATTTAGTATTGGTAATTATATATTATCTCATTTATAATTTTTAAAAAAGATATTTCGGAATTTTTAAAATAAAGGAGAAAATTATGTATATTAAACCGAATTTGGATTATTGGAATGGAAGGGTTGATTCCCATACTGACATGGACAGCTTTAGATATCACCAACGAGTGCGTTTGGCACCGATTTCGGAATTACCCATCTCTTCCGAAGCATCCAGAACCTTTGGAATGATTGGCTTCAAATGTGATGAAGGAGTCAAAAGGAATAAAGGCAGGATTGGTGCTGCAGAGGGTCCTGATCACATTAGGCAGTCCTTGGCAAAATTACCATGTCATTTATCTTCCCAAACCGAGCTGTTGGATGCTGGAAATGTAACGTGTGAAGGTCCAGAGATGGAGGCTGCCCAAACTCAACTGGGATCAGCTGTTTCCAAAATATTGGAGAGTAAAGCGATTCCTATCATACTTGGCGGAGGACATGAAACCTTTTATGGCCATTATCTTGGGATTAGAAAATACATTGGCCCAAAGGCTAGGTTAGGAATCATTAATATTGATGCTCACTTTGATATGAGGCCTTATGAAAAAGAAAGTTCATCAGGAACGATGTTTAAGCAGATTTTGGATGAGGATCAAAGTTGTGGATATTTATGTGTCGGAATTCAGAAACAGGGAAATACGAAGGCCCTGTTTGAAACTGCTGAGAGGAATAAGGTCGATTACATATTGGAAGAAGATTTGTCATTGAACGAAATGGATGAAACCAAGCAGCGGATAAATGAATTCGTTAAGAAAAATGACTTCATTATTCTTACATTATGTACGGACGTTATTGATTCAGCCTACGCACCTGGGGTAAGTGCACCCTCTCCGTTTGGACTTAATCCGAAATTGGTCCGTGCGATTATTAGGCATGTCGTATCAAATGAAAAGATCCTCTCCTTTGATATCTCGGAAGTGAATCCTTCGTTGGACGAAAATAATAAAACGGTTACATTGGCAGCACATTTAATAAATGAGGTTTTGCTGAATTTTAAATAATAAATGGACATGGATTATGGGTAACTCCCACGGAATAACAAGAGGCATTCCTCATCGACCTTTTTGCTATCCCCATTATCATCACCGGTAAAAATTTGTTGAAGTGAAAAACCTGTTGACCAGACTGTCTGTGATCATTCATGGACAGTCTTTTTTATGTATATGTAAATAGCGGTGTACTCCTATATAGACTCATCATTAGTGGATTAACTACGACTCTACTAAAGGTCAATAATGATACTTGTGGGTTTTTGGTTTATAATAACAACCATCTAGCCTAATGAGGGGGATCCTATGAATGAATATAATGTAACGGTCAGGAATGGCAGTACCTTAATTTTGTCAGAAATCATTAAAGCTGAAGATGAGAGAGAAGTCCTGGGCACACTTTTGATTTCCAGCGAATTATTTAATCAACCATTTACCGACATCAGGATTTTAGAACGCTGATTTGTACCTGCCCGTCCTATTTGTTACACTGTAATAAATCCTAAAACGGTAGGCGATATTATGTGCGGACGTTTCACGCTTTTCACGGACATTGAAGAAATAAAAGAACGGTTTAATATTCAAGGACCTTTTGATGAAGAATACCAATTCAGCTACAATATTGCACCTTCCCACTCCGTGCTATCCGTCATTAATGACGGAGCAAGGAATCGACTTGGATATCTTCGGTGGGGACTCATTCCTTTCTGGGCAAAAGATGAAAAACTGGGCTACAAAATGATCAATGCCAGAGCGGAAACCATTGCTGAGAAGGCAAGCTTCAAGAATGCGTATAAGAAGAAACGATGCTTGATAATCGCTGATTCATTTTATGAGTGGAAGAAGGAACCCAGGCGAAAAATACCCATGCGAATAAAGCTTAAAAATCATGCGCCATTTGGAATGGCAGGTCTCTGGGAATCCTGGAAATCTCCAGAAGGAATCAACATCTATTCGTGCTCAGTTATAACAACCGTTCCTAATGAGCTAATGACCAGCATTCATGACCGCATGCCTGTCATCCTTAAACCTGAAGATGAAAAAGATTGGTTGAATCCATCCATTAATGATCCTGCCTTTCTACAGCAGTATTTAAAATCATTCGATTCTGAACAAATGGAAGCATTTGAGGTATCGACTGATGTGAACTCAACTAAAAATAATTCACCAAACCTAATACAACAAATTTGCTAAGAGGTCCTTTGACCTCTTTTTATTTTAGTTCCGTCCAGACAAATGACATTATTTGAGATTTCATCCAAATATCACAATTAACCCAAATACCTTATTTACTGTACATGTAAAAGTCCGTTTAAAATATTAAGGTCCACATTTGAAATACTTTTAAACTAAACCTTGCGAAAATACATAAAATGCTGTACTCTTATATTTGCTTTTCAATAAGGCTTTCGATGTCACTTTCCGAGAGTGGACAGAGGTAAACTTGGAGCGGTTATAGCAAGTTACCAGCCTGCTTCTTTTCTCTTGGACACCGGTGCATTTGATAATATCATTATATAATTTAAATCTTCTTATCAAGAGAGACGGAGGGACTGGCCCGAAGATGTCTCGGCAGCAGACTTTAATAGGAGTGCTGTGCCAAATCCAGCAGGCTGATTTTTGCCTGAAAGATAAGGAGGGCGTTTTTTATAAATTAAAAGACCTCTTCTTGTTGTGTTTAATGGAAGAGGTCTTTTTTATGCTGAAAGTATTTTTAGCTATAGCTTCCATGAAGGTGTTATTTACGAAAAATGTTAGAAGAATAAGTGCTGTGACACATGTCATGGGAAAAATAAAAAGAGGTGTACATCATGAGTGCAAACAATAAAGGGAATCCGTGGGCATTGATCCCATTTGTCGTTTTTTTGATTTTATTTATAGGGTCCGGAATCATTACAAAAGATTTTTATTCTTTTCCGGTGATTGTAGCGATTTCAATTGCATCGGCAGCTGCATTGGCAATGAATCGGAAAGAGTCTTTCAATCAAAAGGTTGAAATTTTCTGTAAAGGCGCCGGGGATGCCAATATTATGTTAATGGTTATCATTTTCCTTTTGGCAGGCGCTTTTGCCGAAGTTGCAAATGGCATGGGGGCAGTTGAATCTACGGTGAATCTTGCCTTAGCGGTTTTTCCGCAAAATCTATTAATGGTAGGGATTTTCATCATCGCTTGCTTTATCTCTCTATCCATGGGGACGAGCATGGGAACGATTGTAGCACTAGCACCTATTGGGGTGGGAATTAGTGAGCAAACCGATATTTCGCTTGCCTTTTCAATGGCGGCCGTTATTGGTGGTGCGATGTTTGGGGATAACCTTTCCTTCATTTCAGATACGACAATCGCTGCAGTTCGTACGCAGGGAACGAAAATGAAGGATAAGTTCAAAGTGAATTTTTTCATTGTTTTACCTGCGGCCATCATCACATGTGTCATCCTTGGAATTTTAACAATGGGTGAACAAGCTGCCATCGCTCAACATTCTTATAATTGGGTGAAGATCCTTCCGTATCTTTGTGTATTGATCACTGCATTGGCAGGTGTCAATGTGTTCCTGGTCCTATCCATCGGAATCGTATTTGCCGGAATTATCGGCTTGGCGGATGGAAGTTATCAACCGTTGGGTGTCATTCAAAAAATCGGAGAAGGGATGGCGGGAATGTATGAAATCTCTTTCCTGGCCATTTTAATCGCAGGAATGGTAGCTGTAATCAAGCATAATGGCGGTATCGATTATCTTCTCCACCTCGTAACCCGAAACAGCAAAACTAAAAAAGGGGCTGAATTCAGCATTGCCGGGCTTGTTGGTTTGACGAACCTTTCCACGGCAAATAACACGATATCAATTATCATTGCCGGGCCACTTGCCAAAAATATTGCTGAAAAGTATGGAATCGATCCGCGTAAATCGGCGAGCTTACTTGATGTTTTTGCATGCTGCATTCAGGGGTTAATTCCATATGGGGCACAACTGCTTGTTGCAGCTGGGGTAGCACATATTTCTCCGTTAAGCATCTTGCCGTATTCATATTACCCAATACTAATTGGCCTTTGTGGAGTCATAGCCATCTTGATTGGTTATCCGCGATTTCAGCCGGTAGATAAAGAAACGAAGAAACGTACTTCTTAATAATGAGAATAAGCATGAAAATAAACCCTGAATCATTAGATTCAGGGTTTTACTTTGTAAGGTGTATGGAAACATTGGTGAAAAATAATTAAAAAGAGCGATGTACCCTCGATCTTCCATCAGTTTAAGTGTTATCAATGTTTAGGAATTACGATTCATATTGATTAACCCAACGCATAATGGTTGTGTGAGCTAGTCGTTATGAATAGAGGACAACACCAACTAAACCAGAAAGAATAATGACATAGGCTGGGTGCCAGCGTAATTTCAATAGGGCAAATAACGATAATCCAAAAACGAGTAATAAGCTTATCGTATGCCATGAAAAGTTCAGGGCTATCAAATGATTGGAAAGTGCAAAGCTGATAGCTGCAAAGAGGATTAAACTAGTGACAACGGGTCTTAATCCATAAAACATCGATTGAATAACTGGATAATGATTCAATTTGCTGAAGAAGGTGGCTATAACGGTTACGAGTATAATGGCAGGAAGCAAGATTCCGAGAACGGATGATATGGCTCCTGCTAATCCAGCAGTCGAATAGCCTACGAGAATGGCACTATTAGTGGTGATAGGCCCGGGAGACATGCCGGAAATAGCGATTACATCGGTAAATTGTTGCGTCGTCATCCACCCATGCTGTAAGACTTCCGATTCTATTACCGGAATCATGGCGTATCCGCCTCCAAACGATATAAAGCCTATAATAAAGAAGGTGCTAAACAACTCCCACAATTCCATTATTATACATCACTCACTTTCTTGAAAATTAGTTAGATCGTTTATTCCTATAACCTTCAGAAAATAACTTTGATCTTTCATGGAACCTATATGCCAGCACCCATGAAGTATTCGAAATCATTTTCTTCTATTTTCTTTTCTTTTCGGTCCATCTTGACATCGAAACCTAATTTCCTCTTAATAGAGATGGTCACAATACCTGTTATAGCTCCTGCTAATATAGCCAAAACAGGGTGAACGAAGAAAAGGACTGGGATTCCAACTATCAAAATACAGAAAGTTGATTTGTCAACAATAGCCGTTTTTCCTATCTTGATAGCCGCATATGCGATGATGGCCACTATGGAAGCTCTAATCGATATGAAAGCGGATTCTATCTTCGGATTATCGTGAATGAAAAAATACAAAATGCCGAGGAGTAGAACAATTAAACATGTAGGTAATGAAACACCAATCATGGCTGCCATTGCGCCCTTCATTCCGGCAATTCGATGGCCGATAAAGGTGGCGGAGTTAATGGCGACAGCTCCCGGTACGGATTGAGATAAAGCAAAAACATCCGTAACTTCTTCGCTTGACAGCCATTTTCTCTTCTCCACTACTTCTTTTTCGATTAAGGGGATCATCGCAAAACCGCCTCCGAATGTCACAGGTGCCATTTTAAAAAAGGTCCAAAATAATTGGAACAGTGTTTTCCATTGTCCTTTCATTGACATCCTCACTTCCTTTGCTGCTCTGTTTAATTCTTATCATTAACATATCAAAGAAAAAGGACTGGGTAAATTGCAACAAAATCATCGGGTATAACAAAACGTTATACCCAGAAACTTTATCCGTTTTATATAGAATTTCACCAAAGAATGAATAGGTCCACCTAATCAGGGGAAATAGCGTCGTTTTCCCATTTCACCATTTAGCTATATGATGCTATCATTTTATTAAACCATTTAAAGACAAGGAGGTCGGTTTCTTGAAAATAGAAAATCTAAGAATGTTTTGTTTAGTGGTGGATGAAGGAAGTATAAGCCAGGCAGCGAGGTTAAGCTTCTTATCTCAACCCGCGGCAACAAGACAGATTCATCAATTGGAAAATTTTTATAATACTTTGTTATTCGACCGTGAGGAAGGGAGGCTGAGAGTGACGGAAGCAGGAAAGTTGTTATACCCTTTTGCAAACGCTATTGTAAATGACTTTAACCATTCAAAAGTAGTGATTCAGCAATCAACTGGCGAGTACAATGCTAACCTCATAGTAGGTGCATCCTTGACAATCGGCGAGTATTTGTTGCCGAGCTTGCTTGGGAAATTCAAAAAACAACAGCCTGAAATAAAAGTGACATTAACGATAAAAAATACCCCCCGGGTTCTTGAGGATTTATCAAACGATGTCATTGATTTGGCCTTGGTGGAAGGACTTGTGGAAAACACCGATTTTATTGTAGACAAGTTCGCCGAAGACGAATTGATATTGGTTTGTCCATTTGACCACCCATGGAAAGACAGAAAAGAAATCCAGCTAGAGGAATTGGGAAATGAAAGGATGATATGGCGTGAATCCATATCAGGGACACGACTTATCGTAGAAAACATGTTAAGGGAGCATGGGGTTTTAGAAAAAATAGAAAGCTACATGGAGATTGGTAGTACTCAAGCGATAAAAAGTGCGGTTGAGGCTGGACTTGGGATCAGCATTTTGCCAAGGTTGACGGTTGCCAGGGAATTGGAACAAGGTTTTTTGCGGGAAGTGGGTATTTCCAGAATAGATATAACAAGAAATCTGTGGCTGGTCAGGAAAAACAAGCGTTTTAATAAAATAGGGGTGTCAAATTTTGTGGAATTTCTTCGATAGTGAATGAATTACGTCACCTCTCATCGTTTGGTTACATTTTAAGTGAAAATTTTGGTAGGTGACAAAGTGTTCAAATAATTTTTGAAAACAGTTTATTGGCAGCGTTTTCATGGTTTTGGTTAACGATGTGGCTGGGACTATGGATGCCAGGTTACGTAACTAGAATTGCAGAGATGAAATTGGGATATAGCGTATTGAAAACAGGCATGGTCTTGGCTTCCATCACGATTTTCATGCCCCTACCTGGATAACCATCGCTCAAAGCATGGCAAAAGGCTGTGCCTATACTTTTTTAATGACTAGCCTTCAGGTTTTAATGTAGGTACTTCCTGGCCGATCAGGATTAATGACGAGCCAAAGCGCATCGTTTATGAATATAGCAGGGAGGCCATTTATCACTAGTGTGCTTGACAATCGCATACGAAAACGTATCACTTGGTTTTGTGTATTCCTTCTTTTTTGCCGCGGGCTTTCTTCTAATTTTTAGAATTGAGTTCTCAATCTTCGTTAAACCAGCTTAAAGGTTCAAATTAGTAGATGCAAAAGCAAAGACTTCTACAATATAAAAAGTTAGAGGTTTTTACATTGGATAAAGGTTTTTCTCAATAGAGAGGGGCCTTTTTGCATTTTGATATACAGCTTACGCACCTTTATATGAAATGTATAACAAAATGGGGCATTACATATTTTCTATAGAAAAAACTATCTCATAATATCTTTATGTTCAAAATATACCGGAAATTAAGTATGCATGTATGCTTTTTAGCTTCCGAGCCATAGCTAAAAAGCGAATTGTATTAATGGATACAAGTGGATTTTATATAAATAAAATTGAAGTTACTATGAAAAATAGTAAATTTACTTAATGACAAATCAATTATAAAATAAAGTTACATTATTCTAAATATTTAAAAAAATAGAAGAATTATCGTTTCAATATAAGGAAGAAATTACAACTTTGATATCTAAAAACTCAAAAGGGAAAGGGGTATGGAATGTCTAATAAATCTTTTATTAAAGGAATTGTTTCCGTTCCATTTGTTTTTGTTTTACTAGTAGGACCTTCTGTTACAAATGCTGCGCCCGATATGCCAATGCCCGCAACACATTCAACAATTTCAGCAAATAAGGCTGTTTATAAACAGTTGGATTTTACAGATAAGGAAGATTTCGAAAATGCACATAAGGGATTTATTTCACCTTTAAATATGAATCCAATTAAAAATTCAAAAGGTAACGTAGTATGGGATAGCAATCGATAT
Source organism: Peribacillus sp. NJ11 (assembly GCF_030348405.1). Lineage (NCBI taxonomy): Bacteria > Bacillati > Bacillota > Bacilli > Caryophanales > Bacillaceae > Peribacillus > Peribacillus sp. NJ11. The sequence continues at coordinate 4,324,851 of NZ_JAUCFO010000001.1, read as the reverse complement.
TCATTCATCAAAGAAGATCAGCCGGCAAGTTATACTGTAAACCCTAGCTTGTGGAGACAGGCTCAATTACAAAATATAACGGGCTTATTTAAAGTTGTAGATGGAGTTTATCAAGTTCGGGGACAGGATTTATCAGTGCTTACCATAGTTGAAGGAAGAACAGGATTAATCGTTTTGGATACACTTTCTACAATTGAAACAGCCAATGCAGCCATGGAACTGTATTTTGAACATCGACCCAAAAAATCAGTAAGTGCAATAGTTATTAGTCATAGTCACGCGGATCACTTTGGTGGTATAAAAGGCATTGCTCAATACGCTGAAAATCCAGCAAAGGTGCCCATTATTGTCCCAGAAGGATTTAACCAAGAAGCGCTAAGTGAGAACATTCTTTTAGGTAATATAATGTCTCGGCGTGCAGGCTATATGTTCGGAAATCTTTTACCTGCAAATGAAAAAGGATTTGTAACTTCTGGTATTGGCCCGGGATTAAGTAACGGAACTTTTAGCTATTTACCTCCAACAATTGAAGTAAAGGATGATATTCAAACGGTGGAAATAGACGGAATAACATTTAAATTTTTATTGACGCCGGATTCAGAAGCTCCATCTGAGATGCATTACTATATCAATGATTACAAAACTTTGGTGGTAGCCGAAAATACCGGACACACGTTACATAATATTTATACATTAAGGGGAGCTAAAACCAGAGATACCTTAAAATGGGTAAAGGCACTTGATGAAACAGTTGATCTGTTTGGAAATGAAGATATAGATGCTATGGTTACCGCCCATACATGGCCTATATGGGGGAAAGACCGTGTTCTGGAACAGTTGGAAAGTCAACGTGATTTGTACAAATATATTCATGACCAAACCATAAGATTAGCTAATTTAGGTCTCACACCAGATGAAATCGCGGAAAAGTTAAAGCTTCCTGAAAAGTTGGATAAAGTCTGGGCCAATCGGGGGTATTACGGAACATTGAAACACAACGTAAAAGCGGTGTACAACTTTTATTTAGGATATTTCAACGGTAATCCATCCGACTTGGATCCATTACCACAAGTGGAATCGGGAGATAAATATATAGAATATATGGGTGGGGAAAAGAAGGTCATCAAGCGGGCAAAACTTGATTATAAAAAAGGGGAATATCGCTGGGTTGCTCAAGTCTTAAAGCATGTAGTCATGGCCAATCCCAAAAATACAGAAGCAAAAAATTTACTTGCTAAAGCTTATGAGCAATTAGGATACTCGGCTGAATCTTCTGTGTGGCGTAACTTCTATCTTACCGGCGCAGATGAGTTAAGGAATGGTGTGGCAGACTCGAAGGGAAGTGGCGGAATGATGAATCTCGATACGCTTCTCAATATGCCAATGGATGATTTCCTGAAATTCTTATCCATTAAATTAAACGGAACAAAAGCGGAAAATAAAAAAATGACATTCAATATGACATTTACAGATTCGAAAACTAATTACATGATTGATCTGGATAATTCTGTGTTAAATTTCAAAAAAGGGAAAATGGCGTCCACCCCTGATGCAACATTAACTTTAGATAGAATAACCTTCTATCAGATTGCTCTAGGACGTGAAGATTTATCCAAAATGGAGGCGGCCGGGAAAGTTTCCATTTCCGGTAATAAAGAAAAATTCGAAGATTTCTTGTCTTTGCTGGATCAATTTCAACCAAAGATTAATATCGTTACTCCGTGATAATCTATCACTTTATATTCTGTAAGCAGGATGGATCGGTGACCAATATCTGTACCCACGAGTCTAATATATAGTCTCGTGGGTTTGAATGTATCAATTAATCCTGTAGGCTTCCAGTTTCGTTTTAATAAATTCATTCATTGTTTATTAATGAATGAAACGCTCCTAAAAGTCACAGAACAAAAATCAATAACCATAAAAAGAAAAATTTCAAGTCTTGTAATTTGAAAGGAATTGTAAGCGCTTCCTGTAAGGGGGGAGTTTTGTGAAAATATAAAAGATGGAGTGATGGGGAATGCAGCTGTATGCAAGTAAGAAACGAAAATTAATGATTAGCGGCCTTTTATTTGTTGGAATGATTTTAAGCTTTTTTGATCGTGTTGCCATAAATGTCGGTATTATTCCAATTGCAGATGAGTTTCATCTCAATACGTCCCAGACAGGTTTTTTAATCAGTATATTTTTTATTAGTTACTCTCTCATGCAACCGCTTGGTGGATGGATGACCGATAAGTACGGAGCCAGAGTCATGGTTACTGTTTCTTTATTCAGTTGGTCTTTGTTCACGGTAATGTCGGGGTTTGCTTGGTCATTTATGTCTTTATTATTCATCCGTTTCCTGTTCGGGTTAGGTGAAGGGCCTTTCTATCCTGCCAGTATGTCCACTATAAGAGATAACTTCCCGGAAGAAGAACGGGGCCGGGCAAATTCGTTTTTCTTGTCTGCCCAGAATATTGGCGGGATATTAGGTACTGCACTTGCCGCTTCCATGGTGGTGGCTTTCGGTTGGAGGGGCATGTTTACCATTGCCGGAATTATAGGGATATTAATTTCTTTCGGAATTTGGTTCATTCTAAAGCCTCAAGAAACTCAAGAGGTTAAAAAAGACAAACCGAAACAAAAAAAGGTTGCTCTGAAACTATTATTTAAAATCGAAAACATTTGGAAACTCATAACTTTCAAGTTTATATCAAATATTATCAACTATGGTCTGATCACTTGGATGCCTATATATTTGGTTAAGGAAAAAGGGGTTGATTTAATAGCCGCCGGGGGTTTATTGGCAATCCCTTATATTTTTGGTTTCTTGATGTTTAATGTAAGCGGTTGGCTTCTGGATAAGCATATGGCTAACCGGGAGAAGTATCTTGCCGCTGCAGGTGCTTTATTATCGGCAATATTTCTCTTTTTAATGTCTAACGCCACGTCTATAGCACTTATCATCACTTATCTCACTCTCAACTCCGTAGCGCTGTCCTTCTTTGGAACCGTTCTATACACGATCATTATAAAATACTCACCAAAGGAACTTACGGGCTCTGCCTCCGGACTCGTAACTTTTGCCGGTCAAATTGCAGGTGCGGTTTCTCCTTTAGCCCTCGGTTTGATTATCAGTTTGTTTAATGACTCCTATAATGCAGCTTTCCTGTTTTTGGTAATAACGGCGCTATTGGGAACGGTTGTTGCCGTATCTATTAAAAATAATCGGGCACAGCCAGCTAAAGAATACGAAAAAACAACTACCATAGTTTAAAACTAGGAATGGAGCCCTGCTTTGGTCAGATATTGTGATGGGTTCTGATTCTCCTTCTCTATAATTGAAAGGGCTTTCCGTTAGAGGTATTATATTTGTATTAGGATAGAAGGAGAATGAACCATGAATATTGAACAATTGGAATATATCATTAAGGTAGCCGAGGTTAACTCGATTTCCACGGCTTCAGAAAGCCTTCATATCTCTCAATCTGGAATCAGCATGGCCATTACGAGTTTGGAGAAGGAATTAGGTATAAAAATCTTCAAGAGGTCACGATTAGGAACCATTCCTACAGAAGATGGAAAGGAAATCATCCAGAAAGCTCTTGAAGTATTAAGCAAATTGGAAGAAATAAGAGACAGTGCCCAAATACATTCAGATACGATGGAAAAAGAGTTACGCCTATCATCTACACAAGGTTTATTTCTTACGGTTTTACCTAAATCATTAGCGTTATTTAAGAAGAAGTATCCCGAGGTGAAAATTATGATTGAAGAGAAAGGGGGACAAGAGATAACCGAAGATATACTGAATTATAAGATAGACATCGGACTATTAAATATTCCAAGGGTTAAACCGAAAGAAAATGAGTTGGAATTTCAGCCCCTAATGGAAGCAAAAGTGATTGTGTCGGTCAGTAAGAATTCCCCTCTAGTGAACCGGAAAAGCATAACCCCACAAGAGCTGCTGGACCAAGATTTAGTCGTCTACAATGGACCGAGAATGAAGACATTTATTAAAGAATTTTTTACTCTTTACGGTGAGATGAATATTTTGTTTTTCACAAATAATACAGAGATTATCAAAAAAACGGTCGCTGAAGGATTAGCCATTTCCTTTTCGTATGATATTGGAATTAACAGCGATCCCTATTTCCTAAGCGGGGAACTTGTGGCTATTCCTTTGGTGGAGCTAGAAAATAATTCAATGGAATTCGGTTACGTTCGCTCTAAGAAGCAACATTTTTCAAAAGCTGCAAGAGAGTTTATTAAATGTCTCGAATTCTACACTACTCTTAAATATTAGTTTCCTATGGTAATTGGGAAACTAATATTTTTTTGCATTTACATCAATATTTCTTATGTTTGTATCATATTTCTTTAATTTACTTAAATATAATTTACATTTAAAATTAATTTTATAACATTTTGAATATTAAATTAAATGCGAAATTCAAAGGTGAAAGGGGAAAACTATGGTAACTATGAAGGAAGAGAAATTAGAGGTGCTTCAAACAAAGTTACAGGATTTTATTCAAAATGAATTGCTTCCCTACGAACAGGAGCATGAATTAAACGCTGAAGAGGATATCCCGATGGAAGCCATACAATGGGTAAGAAAACGCTCCAGGGAATTGGGCTTTTACGGGATTAACCTCCCTGAAAAATATGGGGGACAAGATGTTAGCTTAAAAGGGCTATGCATGTTTAAGGAAGAATTGGCCCGTTCCGGAGCGGTTTTATGGGGGCAGGTTATAGGGGAGATTGGCGGGCCGCTAAGAATTGGTCAGATGTTGGAAAGTTTTACACAGGAGCAAATAGAAAAATATGTGATGCCCGTGGTGACGGGAGAAGCTAGCTGCTGCTTTGCCCTTACAGAACCAAATGCTGGATCAGATGCTTTTGCTATCGAAACAACAGCCGTTAAAGACGGGAATGATTATATATTAAATGGTAAAAAGCATTTTATCAGTGCGGCCCCCTATGCTGATTTCGCCATTGTCATAGCGAAAGAAACTCAGAAAGGAGAAAAAGAAGATAGAATCACTGCTTTCCTGGTAGATAAAAAAACACCCCATCATTCGGGGTTTGAACTAGGAGACATTCAAGTCCCACTATCAGGAGAACGCATACATGCTGAATTGAATTTCAATCAATGTCGAGTTCCTGCCGCCAATATAATCGGAGAAAGAGGAAAAGGGTTACTGCTCGGATTGAAAAGAATAAACACAAATCGCGCTTCCCATGCGGCCGGCTTCATCGGGATGGCTCAACACCTCCTCAATTTATCTATTGAACATGCTAAAAAGCGAGTCCAATTCGGCCGGACTATCGGTGACTTCCAGGCAATTCAGCATATGCTCGCAGAAATGGCGACGGAAATCTACGCGGCAAAGTGCATGGTCTATGATGTGGTTGAAAAAATCGATCAAGGAGAAGAGGATCGGGCCGGCACCTCCATGGCTAAACTGTTTGCTTCAGAAGTAAATAGCCGTGTGGCCGATAAGGCTATCCAAATCTTTGGCTCTAAAGGCTTGGTAAAAGGGCATCCGGTAGAAAAAATGTACAGGAGTGCACGAATGTATCGGATATTAAGCGGAACCTCAGAAATTCAAAAAAATACAATTGCCAAAGCATTATTAAAAGGGTAAAACCTTTATCGAGGGAGGAAATGATCTATGCTGAATAAGTTGACATTTCAGTCACTGTTGAATCAAGGAATGAAACGATTTGGAGAACTGCCGGCCATTACCTTGTTGCCAAACGGAGAAACGATAACTTACGAAGAGTTATGGAGAAAAACAGAACTTATCTCTTCTTATTTACTTCGCTTGGGTGCCGGAAGGGGTGTCCGCATAGCGTCTATCATCCCAAACAGTTTGGAAAGTGTGATGTTTGGTTTGGCTATCCAGCAATGTGGAGCTACCCTAGTGCCATTAAGTGAAAAACTGGGGAAACGAGAAATAAAATTCATTTTAAAGGAAGCAAAACCAGAAGTGGTCATAATAGCTACGCAGACACACTTTGACACCTTATTTGAGTATTTAGAAGAAATGAAGAAGGATGGTGTCCATATCATTGGGCTTCCTGGATTTAATATTAATTATCCGGAGGAGTTTGAACAGTTTCAATGGCCCGGTGAAATAAAAAATATGGACTTGCCATTAGCTGAAGCAAAAGACATTGCCCTTCTGTCATACACAGGCGGGACGACGGGTACACCCAAAGGCGTCATGCATTCCCAGAAAGGACTCGGCGCCGCCATACTTTCTGCGGCTATCGAAGACCCGCTAGATGACCGAGACCGGGTATTGCTAAGTACGCCAATTGTGCATTCTGCCGGTTCATTACTTTGGAGATCCCTTGTTTCGGGCGTCCATGTTTATGTGATGGGCTCATTTGACGCTGCAGCATTCATACAGGCGATAAAGGAACATAAAATTACGACGACATTCATGGTACCGACAATGTTATACAGACTCCTTGATCAGACAAAGAAGATGGAATATGATATGAGCTCCATGCGCAATATCTTCTATGGCGCGTCACCAATTTCACAAAAGCGCCTTAAAGAAGCTTTTGAAGTATTCGGGCCTATCATGCGCCAGCAATACGGCATGACAGAGTGTAATATTGTCATTACAAGATTATCGAAAAGCGCTCATTTATGGGCTTATCATAACAATTCGGAAATTTTGAAGAGCTGTGGAAAACCGTGCATTTTTACCGAAGTTCGACTGATTGATAAAGATGGAAATGATGTAAAACCATCCGAGTTTGGAGAAATTATCGTAAAATCACCAGCAATGATGGTAGGCTATTATCAAAGACCTGATCTTACTCAGGAATACATCCGTGATGGTTGGTTCTACACTGGTGATATTGGTAAATGGGATGAAAGCGGTTACCTTTATATTGTAGATAGGAAGAAAGATATGATCATTACAGGCGGGATGAATGTATATTCTTCAGAAGTGGAACGAGTGGTGAACCAGCACCCTTCTGTTGCATTAAGTGCTTGCATAGGCGTTCCCCATCCAGATTGGGGAGAAGTAGTTTGTGTCGTGGTAACACTGCGAGAAGGATTGACCTGTACTAGTGAGGAATTAATTGATTTCTGCAAACAAAGAACCTCTAAGTATATGGTTCCTAAAATAGCCTATTTTATTGATAAGTTTCCATTAACGCCGATTGGAAAAATTGATAAGAAAGAATTAAGAAAGGTGTTTGCACAAGGTATTCTAACCATCTAGGAGAGGTAGAACAAGGATATCATAAAAGACCTAATTTCAACATTGAGACCTACAGCAAACTAGAATATAAGAGAGAGCAGATGAATGCAAATATAAGCCTCGCACGTTAACCTGGAACCGGGACGTGTGAGGCTTTTATGCACTATATCTAAGGTGTTTTTTGAATATTAAGGATAACAATGGAATTTAATTAACGATGTAGTGAATGTTAAATATAGTGAGTCAGAAAGATTATTATTATTAGAGAATGATATTGAAATATTATATTTTTTCGATTGATTCCACCAAATCATGAATGAAAAAAAATGTGAGTTAGGATATAATATATTATTGTATTGGAGATTCATTCTGGAATTTCCTTTTTTTATGGGCTTCATTTGTTTATCTCCCTGATGAATCGGGAAATAAATTATAGTTGTATATGTTTTTGAAATAATATTTAGAGTTAAGTAGAGGGGTTTGTTTTAATGGAGATGTTAGAAAAATTTATTAGTGAGACAAATGATGTGTTATGGTCTTCCATATTGATCATCATGTTGATTGGATTGGGTCTTTATTTTTCCGTCCGCACGAAGTTTGTCCAATTCCGAATGGTAGGGGAAATGTTCAGGCTATTGGGCGAAGGGGCCACAGCTGATAAAAAAGGTGTGACATCGTTTCAGGCATTTTGCATAAGCACGGCATCACGGGTAGGAACGGGTAACCTTGCAGGTGTCGCCATCGCAATCACGATGGGAGGTCCAGGAGCAGTTTTCTGGATGTGGTTAATAGCACTGATCGGAGCTGCTTCGGCTTTTATTGAAAGTACACTTGCTCAAATCTATAAGGTCAAGGATGGGGATGCATTCCGTGGCGGTCCTGCCTATTATATGGAAAAAGCATTGAATGCCCGTTGGATGGGGATCACGTTCGCTGTGTTGATTTCGCTTACATTTGGACTTGCTTTCAATTCGGTACAAGCCAATACGATTACAAGCGCATTCAACGAATCATTTGGAATTGAAAAGTGGGTTACGGCAATCATCCTGGCTATCGTAACGGCTGTCATCATTTTTGGCGGGATAAAAATGATTGCAAAGGTATCTGAAGTCATCGTTCCCATCATGGCAGGAGCCTATGTGATAGTGGCGTTGATCATCATCATCATGAATATTACCGAGTTACCGAGTGTCTTTGCTTTGATCTTTGAAAGTGCATTCGATGGAATAAAAGAAGTGGCTGGCGGAGTACTGGGAGCAGCCATGATGCAGGGAATCAAGCGCGGCTTGTTTTCAAACGAAGCCGGGATGGGTAGTGCACCTAATGCTGGCGCGACAGCTGATGTCAGTCATCCTGTCAAACAAGGTCTCATTCAGTCTCTAGGTGTTTTTGTCGATACGCTCATCATTTGCAGTTCGACTGCCTTCATCATTTTGTTTTCAGGTCTTTATACATCGAAGGAAACGGATGGAATCGTCCTTACCCAGAATGCCCTTGGAACCGCATTGGGATCTTGGGCTGGTATTTTCCTTGCCATCATTGTACTGTTATTCGCCTTTAGTTCCATTGTGGGTAACTATTATTATGGGGAGTCGAACATCGGCTTCATCAATGAAAATAAGGTTTGGTTAAACATCTATCGTATCGCAGTTGTAGGGATGGTGATATTCGGTTCGCTTGCCTCACTGAAATTTGTTTGGGGACTGGCTGACTTGCTGATGGCCCTTATGGCCATTATCAACCTGATAGCCATAGCATTACTAGGGAAGATTGCATTTGCTGCACTGGCGGATTATCAAAAGCAAAAGAAATGTGGGAAAAATCCTGTCTTCCATGTGAACAATATTAAAGGTTTGAAGAATGTGGAATGTTGGGGTGACCCAAACGATAATATGGATGTGAAGAAGGAGGCCTAACCTCTTATTAAGCTTACATGTAAAATCCTTGAAAAGGGATTTTGCTTGTAAGTTTTTTTTGTGAAATCAATTGATTGAAAATAAGTAGAGTCAGCCTTTTTTCCTCCTTTTTTTATCATTATTGAATATTGCTTTGTTTTTTACACAAAATACCTTTGTCTCTATTACTGCTGTCAATCGATTACTGCTGTCAATCGATGATTGGACAAATTGAAAACTGGGAGTGAAAACAATGGATAGCAAGCAATCAAAAAATGAATCTTCAGAAATCGCAGGAAGAACATATGATGCCAGTGACTATAAACGGGAAGATACTTTATCTTCTGGATTGGCCACAACCCACGAACAAGTTTCGGATACTTATGCGGAAGGCGAGATAAAAGCTGTCATTGATGATGTAAACGGAAAGGATATCGAGATTAAAAAAGAAGGATCTGAGGAAGAAAGGAAATGACTTGTTTATTGGTTAGGGTCAAGAATTTCCGGCTGATATTTTAAGGATACAACGATTTAATCCCCTAGCTTTTTGAATGATGAAACAAGCTAGGGATTTTAATTAATAAATTTTTTCTGTCTCGATTTTTTGAAGCAACTCTTCCTTCGTTCTTGGGACAAGTTCCTTTTCTCCGGGTATTCTTGATTGAAGAAGGGCTTGAAACATTTCAAAAACCCACGGCTTCTCGAGATGAGCCTTCATCAAAATGTCTTCATCATGAAAAACGGATACAGGGTCCCCTTGGTATATGACCTTTCCATCGTTCATGACAACGACTTCATCAGCCCATTGATAGGCTAAATTAACATCATGAGTTGATAGAATTATCGTTTTGTCTGGGTGGTGGATACTGTCCAACAGAGCCATGATCTGTCTGGAGAAATAAGGATCCAATCCAGCGGTAGGCTCGTCCAAGAGCCAGACATCGGGTTCCATGGCTAGTACCCCGGCAATGGCGACACGTTTTTTTTGCCCTAAGCTCAAAAAATGGGTAGGTTTGTCTTTCATTTCCGTTACTTCCGTTTGATCCATCGCCCATTGCACTTTCTCCTGGACTACATTTCTATCCCATCCTAAATTCATCGGTCCAAACGATATATCCTGTTGAACATTAGCGGAAAAAAGCTGGGAGTCGGGATCTTGAAAAACGATTCCGACTTGTTTTCGTAATGATAATAATGCTTTACGGTCATATTTCATTTTCTTGCCTTTAAATCTGATTGTTCCTGATGTTGGTTGTAAAAGACCATTTAAATGGAGGAATAGAGTCGATTTGCCGGCTCCATTATTGCCTAATAATGCAATCTTTTTACCTTGTTGAATCAGTAGTGAAAGATCTTTTATCGCGAACGTCCCATCTGCATATTGATGCGTGAGGCCCTCTATATTAAAGATATGCTCTTCCATTTTTGAATTGCCTCCAATTTACATATATCCATAAATAAGGATTAAACTTCCTAGTATTACAATGGCGATTAGCCAATTGCGTGAGGAAAAGGTGTAAGTATCCTCGATATAAGAAAGGTTATCCTGATATCCTCTTGCGTTCATGGCCATCGTCAATTGCCCAGAGCGCTGGAATACTCCCAAAAATAATGATGAGGTTAGTAACCCGAGAGATCGAATGCCTTGCCTTACCGAACCATATCCCAGTCGTGAAGCTTGTGCTAGGTGGATGGCCAAAGCTGTATCTAAAAAAATAAAGATGAAGCGATAGGTCAATTCTATTAGATCGATCAATAAGGAAGGCACTTTAAGTTTTCGCAGTACGGATAGAATGACGGTAATGGGTGTAGTCAAGGTTAAGAAATATAAACAGCTTATACTGCTAAATACGACAGTGATCAAATTGATCACTGTACCAATGCTGCCATCGCTGATGAAAATTTGCCAATTTCCGACTTTCCAGGACCACCAAATATTCGGCATCGAAGTAAATGTACTGGAGATAGAAAAAAGGATGGTAAGTGTGCCTGATAATAGAAAGAATCCTGGTAATAAGAGTAATTTCAGATAATACGAAAGCGGGATTTTTGCCACAAAAAGGATTAAAGCGCTCATCACCATAAAAGTGATGAGCGAAACGGCCAAATCCCTTACCGTTAACGAAAACAGCATAAGGGAGAGTGCAAAAATCATCTTTTCCAACGGATGTACATCCTTTAGCCCATTGAAATAGGCATATTTATCAATGAGTAACATGTTTCGATTTTTCGTTCATTTCTTGTTTGGTTTGTTTTTTCCTTTGTCTCATTACGCCAATGAAGTATCCAATGAAACCAGCTCCGATTGCAGCTTGCAGCGCAAATAATAAGCTCTCGGTTTCTGCACCTGGCGGCTCCCAAATACTATTGAACCAAGGCTTGTATTCCGGCTGGATTTTAGTGATGGCTTCTTCAGCTTCGCCGTCGGCACCGCCAAATTCCGTTCCTTGCTGGGTGATTAACGGTATGGTGGCAAGAATGACGACCAGGAAAAGCAGCAATAAACTTTTTTTCATGTTAACGGGCCTCCTTAGATAAAACTCGCAGCAATTTCAATTCGCCTAGATTGTATTTTTTTAGGAAATTCATCACAACCACTGTCAATAATCCCTCGCTGATTGCCAAGGGAATTTGGGTCAGGGCAAATATTCCTGCAAATTTATTGAATGAGGCCATGAATCCACCTACCTCGGATGGAAAAGCAAGTGCAAGTTGAACGGAAGTTACCACATAGGTTCCTAAATCGCCAAAAGCAGCTGCCAAGAAAACGGCCAGCGAAAAAGACCACCCCAATTTAGTTGCGCCCTTGAAGACAAAGTAAGCAATGAAAGGTCCGCATACAGCCATGGAAAATGCATTGGCCCCTAATGTCGTCAATCCACCGTGAGCCAGTAGAACAGCTTGAAATAATAGAACGATGGAGCCTAAGACACTCATGGCCAATGGCCCGAATAATATGGAACCTAAACCAACTCCGGTAGGGTGTGAAGAACTTCCAGTAACGGAAGGAATCTTCAAGGCAGATAATATGAATACGAATGCACCCGATAGACCGAGCATCATTTTTGTTTCTGGGTTTTCCCTTACTTTGGACCTAATGGACCGGTAACCCAAGATTAAAAATGGAAGGGTCACGGCCCACCAAAATATGGCCCATTCAATTGGTAAAAAGCCCTCCATGATATGCATGGCCATCGCACGTTTTGGGACAAGAAGCAGTAAAATGACAAAATAAAGAATTTTCCAATTGACTCTTTTCATTCTTTCTCCTTTCAACACCTTTAATTTTTCTGATCAAAACTTTAGAAGAAAAGCGGCGCCCAACATAAAAAGCACTTCTCTCAAAAGAAAGAAGTGCGTAATGAACAGGAATTTTGCAGCATAAACCAATATGGGCCATTCTGCCTGATCCGCACACCCATCCTCGTAGGTTGAAACAGTTTCACGCTTCATGGCAGGTCTCCTGGCTTAGGTTCATTGTCCCGTTACATCCTTCCCATCTCATTTGACAGTGGATTAATGTTAACGTAATAGGACTTCCCTTTACAGTGGCGGGACCGCTCCGGACTTTCACCGGCTTCCCTTTTAAGCTGAATTCCGAGAAATTCAACACCATAAAACTTATGTAATTATTTCGAAAATTCTCGTATAGTGTACCATAAAGAAATAATTCCAGCTACACTCTCTTTTTTTTTTTTTTTGACTAAGAATGCAGAGAGGAAAGGCTTATGGCTGGATTTACACTATTAAACTTTTCTAAACAGTCGGAATAAACTATTGAATTTTGCTAAAGTTGTTATATGATAGATAAGGTTAGCTATAATTGTATAATAAAACCAAATATTTCATTTTAAAAGTGCTCTTGTGTGAATTTCCAAGGGATAATAGGGAAATCGGTGAAAATCCGATGCAGCCCCCGCTACTGTAAACGCTGATGAATTGTCGATAACCACTGGCTTAAAGCCGGGAAGGGACAAAGTAAAATGAAGCGTAAGCCAGGAAACCTGCTTTTGAAATTGTATGATACTTTTCGGAGGGAAAGGTAGAAGGACTATGACGATTTTGGGAGATTCAGCATATTTGCGGAGGGCTCCTCATTCATATAGTTTTTTAAACCTTGACTCTTATGTTAAGGTTTTTTATTTTGCCTTTTCCCTGAACTCAGGAGGAAGAAGATGACTACTTGGAACTTGAAGGGTACAAATACGCATTTGTTGATTTGCAATGGAAGCAGTTGCATGAAAAAGGGCGGGGAAGAAGTAACTCAAGCGATTCGCGATGAAATTACTTCAAAGGGACTGGATTTGAAAATTCATACAACAAGGACACGCTGTAACGGAAGATGTAAGGATGCCTGCGTTGTGATTGCCTATCCCCAAGGGAAATGGTATAGAGTGGATACGCCTGATTTCGGTCGGGAGATTGTCAGCAATATCGAAGATGGGGAATATGTTCCACAGATGATCTACCAATTCAGTGATGGGGAAATGACGCCTAATCCGGATTTTCCTGCTCATACGGGTATTTCAAAGAACAAATCGTAAAAGGAGATGTCTTAATGAGTACAAACGGTAAATTATTCGTCGTGGGCTTTGGACCAGGGAATTTTGAACACATTACCAAACGTGCTGTCGAAGCCCTTCAAGAAAGTGACTACATCATTGGTTATAAAACTTATGTTGAACTCATTCAGGGACTGCTTACAGATCAAACGATCATTAGTACGGGGATGACTGAAGAGGTATCACGTGCTCAGGAAGCAGTAAAACAAGCGGAGTTGGGAAAAAAAGTGGCTGTCATTTCCAGTGGGGATGCCGGAGTGTACGGGATGGCAGGGTTGGTTTATGAAGTATTGATTGAAAAAGGTTGGAAAGAAGAAACTGGAGTGGGCATTGAAGTCATTCCTGGTATTTCTGCAATCAACTCTTGTGCGTCTTTACTTGGGGCACCAGTCATGCACGATTCGTGTACGATCAGCCTCAGTGATCATTTAACTCCTTGGGACCTAATCGCTAAAAGGGTGGAAGCAGCTGCAATGGCTGATTTTGTCATTGCGCTTTATAATCCGCGCAGCGGCAGGCGGACTAGGCAAATTGTTGAAACACAGAAAATTCTCCTTCGCTACCGTTCGCCAGATACACCTGTCGGGTTGGTGAAAAGTGCTTATCGCGATCGGCAGGATATTGTCATAACCAATTTGAAAGATATGTTGAATCACGATATTGGAATGTTGACCACCGTCATTATCGGTAATTCATCCACTTTTTTATACGATGACAAAATAATCACACCAAGAGGCTATCAGAGGAAATATACATTGAATTCGGAAAAGCAAACATTGAAGCCGCATCAGCGTCTGCAAAAAGAAGCGGAACCGTGGGCATTAGATCAAGAAGCCGATTCCATGCAAGAAACCTCTACGAAGTCTGCTGGAGGAGTTGGATTACTTACAAAAGCTCCAGAAAAGAAGTCCACTTCTTTTGAAATGGCAATGGAAGCCTTGTCAAGAGTGAAGGGTCAAACCGTTCAGCAATCCATTAAGCCGATTGTCCAGCAAAAAATGGAGTCGGTATTCGAACTTGCCGTAAGTCCAGGTGTGGCGAATAAACAATTCACTCCCAAACAAATGATGACACTTGCGGAAGTTGTCGGGGAAAAGGGAACGATGGAATACACGCCAAATCATAAGATCGTTTTAAAGATCCCGACAACGGACCCGGAAGTCATTACGGGGAAATTGCAATCAGCAAACTTTCTATTATCGCCGATTGGAGATGTACTGACGTTAAAAGCCTGTGATTTCTGTGATGGTGAAAAAGCGGAATCCATACCATATGCGGATGAAATACACCGGGTGCTTGGCGGAATGAAAATGCCTAAGGAACTGAACATCGGATTTAATGGGTGTGGAATGGCTTGTTATAGTGCCGTGATGGATGACATCGGGATTGTCTTCCGAAAAGGGAAGTTCGACTTATTTCTTGGAGCTAAACCGGTTGGAAGAACGGCCCATCCAGGTCAGCCGGTAGCTGAAGGCATTGAACCGGAACGGCTTGTTGAATTGATTACGGACATTGTCGGGGAGTATAAGCAAAATGCCCATCCAAATGAGCGGCTTTTTAAATACTTCAAACGTTCAAAAAAGATACAGAATTTTTCTTATCAGGACATTGCTCCCAAAATAAACATAGAGCCTGCGCCTTGTGAAGACTAATCAAGAGGGGGAAAGTAAATGAAAGCAGTTTTGTTTGTAGGACACGGAAGCCGCCTGGCTTCGGGAAACGAAGAAGTCGTTCATTTTATTAAAAATATGATTCCGGCAATGGATGACAGTTTTTTGGTAGAAACGTGCTTCCTGGAATTTGCGACACCGAATATATCAAAAGGCATTGATAATTGTGTAAAACGAGGGGCTACGGAAGTTATCGTCATACCGATCATTTTGTTGCATGCAGGACATTCGAAATTACATATCCCAGCTGAAATAGAGGATGGGAAAACCAAATATCCAGAAGTGAAATTCACATATGGTCAAACGATCGGGGTCCACCATGATGTATTGACGATCCTGACAGACCGACTTGAGGAAGCCGGCTTCGATACATCCTCGGAACAGGCTGAGACAGCAATATTGCTAATTGGCCGAGGGGGCAGTGATGCTGATGCAAATAGTGATATATATAAAATTTCACGATTATTATGGGAAAAATTAAACGTTAAATGGGTCGAAACAGCGTTCATGGGTGTAACAGACCCGCATGTTGATGAAGGCATTGAACGATGCATCCGGTTGGGGGCAAAAAAAATAGTGATGCTGCCATATTTCCTCTTCACGGGGGTGTTAATGGAAAGAATGGAGGATATGCTGAAAGGCTATCAAGAGCAATATCTTGATCGGGAATTTATTTTGGCGAAGTATTTTGGGTATCATCCAACCTTACAGAACATTCTGCAAGAACGAGTAATTGAAGCTAGTGAAGGCAGATCAAGTGGGGCACGTGATTTGGAAAACTATCGAAAATATGTCGAGGAACATGGACATGCCCACCATCATCACCATCACGACCATGACCACGACCATCACGACCATCACGACCATGACCATGACCATCATGACCACGACCATCATGACCACGACCATCAGCACGATGGGCAAGAGGTGGGTACGTCAAAATGATTTTGTTCTTGGCGGGTACAAGTGATGCGCGGGAATTAGCGATTGAGATGCAGCAGGTGGGATTCAAGGTTTTGGCAACTGTTGTAACCGAGTCGGCGGCGAAGAGTTTGCAAGATGCAGGGATATCCACCCGGATTGGCCGATTAACTGCAGAGGATATGACCTCTTTAATCTCTGAAAAAGGTTTTCAGGCTGTAGTTGATGCAAGTCACCCATTTGCGGAAGAAGCATCCAAAAACGCTCTTAACGGAGCAAAGGCAGCAAATGTTCCTTATATTCGTTATGAGCGTGAAAGCCAACGGTTTCAGAATGACAAATTGATAGTTGTCCGTGATTATGAGGAAGCTGCCAAGCTGGCTGCTGCAAAACGGGGAGTCATCATGCTCACGACCGGAAGTAAAACCCTAGCGGTGTTCGCAAAAGAATTGGTAGGGCTCGAGAATACCAGAGTCATAGCAAGAATGCTGCCACGCATGGATAATATGGAAAAATGTGCTCAGCTAGGCATTGAACAAAAAAATATCGTTGCGATTCAAGGTCCATTTTCCAAAGAATTAAATAAAGCCCTATATAAACAGTATGGCGTCACATTGATGATAACGAAAGAAAGTGGCAAGGTCGGTGCGGTTGATGAGAAATTGGAAGCCGCGTTGGAATGTGGAATAGAGACGATTATGATATCAAGGCCAGATGTTGACTATCAAAATGTTCATTCCAGTTTTAATCATGTCATTGCCGAGTTGAATAATCAGTTGAATAAATAATAGGAGGAATGCAAGATGGATTTTAAAACGGATTTCAAACCACTAACGGTAGATCCAGACAAAATATATGATTATAGTTTTTCAATGATAGCTGAAGAAATGGGCGATCATGATTTTTCTGAGGATGAATGGAAGATCGTCCGCCGGGTCATTCATGCTTCAGCTGATTTTGAATTGGGAAGAAGTGTCATCGTCCATCCAAATGCCATTCAAGCTGGTGTGGAAGCCATTCGCAAAGGGAGACATGTCATTGCGGATGTGCAAATGATCGAGAGCGGTACAGGCAAAAAAAGATTTCAAAAACACGGCGGGGACGTTCATTGCTACATTTCAGATCCAGATGTGATGGTCGAAGCAAAACGTTTGAATACGACAAGAGCGATCATTTCGATGCAAAAAGCCGTAAAGGAAAATGAAGGGGGCATTTATGCCATTGGCAATGCACCTACAGCTTTACTTGAGCTCATTCGCCTTATTAAAGAAGGGATTGCAAAGCCGGACTTAATTATTGGAATGCCTGTTGGGTTCGTTTCTGCAGCGGAATCGAAAGAGGAACTGGCTAAGATCACAGAAGTGCCATTCATTACGAATATTGGCCGAAAAGGTGGAAGTACTGTCACGGTTGCAGCATTGAACGCAATTTCCCTTTTAGCTGATAGTTAATAAACATGGAAAAGAAAGTAAAAAAAGATCCCTCACAAATGCGCCATGGGTATACGACGGGGGCATGTTCGACAGCCGTGACTAAAGCGGCATTGACCGCTTTGATAACGGGGGATGCCCTTGAGGAGGCTACGATTTCCTTGCCTATCGGCCGTGATGCCACTTTCACCATTGAGAGATATGATATATCGGAAAATTCGGTTAGTGCAGAAACGATTAAAGATGCCGGAGATGATCCAGATGCCACCCATTTGGCACATATCATTTCTACTGTCAGCTGGTCGGATGCACCTGGGATCATCTTGGATGGAGGGATTGGTGTGGGGCGAGTGACCAAACCCGGGCTTCCCGTTCCTGTAGGGGAAGCGGCCATTAATCCTGTACCGCGCAAAATGATATTAACCACTGTGCAACAAACCTTGGAAGAATTTAAGATTAATAGAGGAGTGAAAGTCGTTATCTCCGTGCCTGCAGGTGAAGAAATAGCGAAAAAAACATTAAATGGCCGCCTTGGGATTGTAGGAGGCATTTCCATTTTGGGAACAAGGGGCACCGTCGTCCCTTTTTCCAGTTCCGCCTATATGGCAAGTATCGTCCAGGCTATCAGTGTCGCCAAGGCGAGTGGGTGTGAGCATCTTGTCTTAACCACTGGCGGGCGCAGTGAAAAGTATGCAATGGGCCTTCTTCAGGATTTACCTGAGGAAGCCTTTATTGAAATGGGTGATTTTGTAGGCTTCTCACTTAAGCAATGTAAAAGGCAGGGAATTAAAAAGGTATCACTGATCGGTATGATGGGTAAATTTTCCAAAGTTGCCCAAGGTGTGATGATGGTGCATTCAAAAAGCGCTCCGGTCGACTTCGGTTTTCTATCGGAAATAGCCCAAAGCGTCGGAGCTGAAGATGATCTTGTTCTTGAAATCAAGAATGCAAATACAGCGTCACAAGTCGGGGATATGATGTCAGCAATCAATAATTTTGATTTTTTTAATAAACTATGTGAATCCTGCTGTCACTCTGCTATAAAGCAAGTGAAGGGTGGCATTGAAATGGAAACGGCGATTTATTCGTTGAAAGGACAATTACTGGGAAGGGCTGTTGGAATTGAGTCAATCGATGAAATTAATCGGGATAGGGGATAACGGTCAGGAAAGCTTACTGCCTCAATATGCCCAATGGATAGAAGAAAGTGAAGTGCTGGTCGGGGGTGAGAGGGTCTTATCCTTCTTTCCGAACTATTCCGGCAAGAAGATTGTCATAAAGGGCGGTTTGAAAAAAGTGGTAGAACAATTGCAGGATGAAACTCGTCCAACGGTTGTCTTGGCTTCCGGTGACCCATTGTTTTATGGAATGGGAGGCTATCTTTCCAGCAAAATCAACATGGAGGTTTACCCATATTTCAGTTCCATTCAGCTTGCTTTTGCAAAAATGGGTGAAAGCTGGCAAGATGCTTTTCTAGTTAGTGTTCATGGCCGCAGTATGAAAGGGCTAGCCCAAAGGATTGATGGGAAAGCGAAAGTTGCCTTGCTTACTGACATCGAAAATACTCCCAACCAACTGGCTAAATATCTCCTTTCATTCGGAATGACTGAATATCGGGCATTCGTGGCTGAAAATCTTCAAGGAGAAACTGAAAACTCAGGCTGGTATGAACTTGAGGAAATGATGGAGCGGGAATTCTCCCCGTTGAATGTGGTCATTTTGAAAAGAAAATCTGAAGGTCCAAGTTGGTCTTTAGGGATAGAAGATGAAGAATTTTCACAACGTAAGCCGGATAAAGGACTCATAACCAAAAAGGAAATTAGAGTATTAAGCCTGCATGCGCTGAAGCTCAGAAAAAACAGCATAGTTTGGGATGTTGGGACGTGTACGGGGTCAATGGCAATTGAAGCGGCTAAGCTTGCATCCGAAGGACAAATCTTCGCAATTGAAAAAAATGAGCCTGACTTAGAAAACTGTTATCAAAACCAACGTAAATTCCGTACCGATATAACAGCCATTCATGGTAAAGCTCCGCAAGGATTGGAAACTTTTCCAGATCCTGATGCGATCTTTATTGGGGGGACTGGCGGCGAAATGGTAGATCTAATCAATACTTGCTGTAAACGGCTAAAAGAGGGCGGCAGGATCGTTCTAAATGCTGCAACGATTGAGAATCTTTACCGGGCTAATGAGGCATTTGCGGAAGCTGGTTTTCACACTTCCATCATGCATGCGCAAATTTCCCGAAGTAAGCCAATATTGGGAATGAACAGATTTGTACCACTTAATCCGGTTTATATCATTACTGCACAAAGAAAGGAAGACATGAATGAGTAATCTTGGTACATTATATGGCCTTGGCGTTGGCCCGGGCGATCCAGAGCTAATTACAGTAAAGGCATTTCGCGTGATTCAGGAATCTCCGGTCATTGCATATCCAAAAAAAAGAAAAGGCAGTAAAAGCTACGCCCACCGCATCGTTGAGGTTTACATCCGTCCTGAAGAGAAGGATATGCTGGGCCTTGTTTTTCCGATGACGAAAGATCAAGCGATTTTGGATCGGGAATGGAACGGAACGGTTGAAAAGGTTTGGCAAAAGTTATACGAAGGAAAAGATGTTGCTTTCGTTACGGAAGGTGATCCTCTTTTATATAGTACGTTCATACATATGATGAAATTGATGCAGGAGCTGCATCCCGAAGTCGAAATCAAGACAGTCCCGGGTATTTCTTCGTTTAATGGATCGGCGTCAAGGTTGGGCATCGCTTTGGCGGATGGTGATGATCATGTCGCGATTGTTCCGGCAAGGGATGATTATGAAGCGATGAAGAAGGCAATTGAAGATCATGATGCCGTGGTGTTCATTAAAGTGGCAAAAGTCATCGATTTAATGATTACTGTTTTAAAAGATTTAGACTTGCTTGAAAAGGCCTCGGTCGTTACCAAAGTCACATCCGATGAAGAAGTGATTTGGAAAGTGAGTGAATTGGAAGGACTTGAACTAGAATACTTAACATTGATGGTGGTGAGAAAATGAAGATATTTATCGTAGGTGCTGGCCCAGGAGATCCGGATTTGATTACTGTAAAAGGATTGAACATTCTTCAAACGGCGGATGTGATTTTATATACGGATTCATTAGTGAATGAGGAATTGATTGCTAAGGCAAAACCGGATGCCGAGGTGCTAAAAACGGCTGGAATGCATTTAGAAGAAATTGTTGGCATTATGGTTAATCGAGTTAAAGAAGGAAAGCTGGTTGCCAGGATCCATACAGGGGATCCTGCCATGTACGGCGCAATCATGGAACAAATTGTCCTATTGAAGAAAGAAGGTATTGGTTATGAGGTGATCCCTGGCGTAAGTTCGGTGTTTGCCTCGGCAGCGGCAATAGGAGCAGAGCTGACTATCCCGGATTTAACCCAGACACTCATATTGACGAGGGCTGAAGGACGTACGCCTGTTCCGGAATTTGAGAAGTTACGTGATTTGGCTAGTCATCACTGTACGATTGCCCTCTTCTTGAGTGCGACCTTGACTAAAAAAATCGTTAAAGAACTCCAGGCAGCCGGTTGGCAGGATGATACTCCGGTCGCAGTCATTCAACGGGCAACATGGCCGGACCAAAAAATCGTCCGTACCACTTTAGTGAATTTAGATGATGATATGCGTAAAAATGGTATCCGCAAGCATGCAATGATTTTGGCTGGATGGGCGTTAGACCCTACTATCCATGATAAAGATGAATACCGTTCCAAACTATATGATGCGAGTTTTACCCACGGTTTCAGAAAAGGTGTTAAGCCATGATCATTGAATTGAAGGAAGAGGAACTTGCTCCCATTAAACGGTCACATACTTATGCGATCGTGGCGATTACAAAGCATGGTGTCGAGCTGGCACGAAAATTACATACCGTTTTTTCGAATTCCGATCTTTATTACATGAGCAAATTTGAAAAAGGGGACGAAGAGCATAAACAGATCCAGCTTTTTTCGGGAAGTGTCCGTATGCTTTTACCAGCTTTATTCAAGGAATATAAAGGAATCATTTTAATTATTTCACTCGGTGCAGTCGTGCGGATGATTGCACCAATTTTGAAGGATAAGAAAACGGATCCAGGTGTGGTTGTCATTGATGACAAAGGGGAAAATGTCATCAGTGTACTGTCAGGGCATCTTGGGGGAGCAAATGAACTGACTAAGGAAGTTGCTGCTGCCCTTGACGCAAAAGCTATAATCACTACGGCTTCGGATGTACAAAAAACGATTCCTGTCGACTTATTCGGCCAGCGTTTTGGCTGGGTTTGGGATTCTGCAGAAAAATTGACGCCAGTAAGTGCGTCCGTTGTAAATGAAGAGCATGTTGCCGTTGTACAGGAGTCAGGTGAACGGAACTGGTGGTCGTATGAAACGGCATTACCTGAACGGATAATCGTATACCCGTCCATTGAAGAAGCGCTTCAAGCAAAGCCACAAGCAGCCCTGGTCGTGACTCACCGCATGCTTAGCCAGTCGGAAAGGAAAATCTTGGAAAATGGGATCGTCTACCGCCCTCAAGTCATTGCTCTCGGTATCGGGTGCAATAGAGGAACAGCGGCTGCCGAAATTGAGCAGGTGATTGAAGAAACACTAGCGGAATTATCGTTTTCCTTAAAAAGCGTTAAAGCGATCTGTACCATTTCCTTAAAGAAAGACGAAATTGGCTTAATTGAAGTTGTTAAAAAATATGGCTGGGAATTTGTTTATTATGAACCGGAAGAGCTTAATCAAGCTCAGATCGAAGCGCCATCCGATACAGTATTTAAATATACAGGTGCATATGGTGTGAGTGAACCGGCTGTCAGGATTTATACGAAAGCCGAACAATTGGAACTGGTTAAGAAAAAATCGGGGAACGTAACCATATCAGTTGGGATCATTCCTTTTTAAGGAGGCAGAAACCTATATGAACGATAGAAGATTGGTAATTGCCGGTACCGGAAGCGGTGTCGGAAAAACGACATTGACCATCGGAATCATGGCAGCCCTTCAGAAGAAAGGCTATACAGTTCAAGGGTTCAAGTGTGGTCCTGACTATATTGATCCAACCTATCATACCGCAGTTACAGGACGAATTTCACGTAATCTTGACAGTTGGATGTTCGAACATGACACCGTCAAGGAAATTCTTAACAAAGCAGCTACTGGAGCTGATATATCGATCATCGAAGGAGTCATGGGCTTTTTCGATGGCAAAAGTCCTTTATCCAATACAGGATCGACCGCTGAAATCAGCGTCATCACGCAAAGCCCTGTCCTGTTGGTAGTCAATTGTGCCAGCATGGCACGGAGTGCGGCTGCCATCGTAAAAGGATTTCAGGACTTTTCGACTGGTCCGAACATCATTGGGGTCATTGCCAATCAAGTGGGAAGTGTAGGCCATTACAAAATCGTCAAATCAGCCATTGAGCAAGAATGCGATGTACCGGTGCTGGGATATATGAAACGGGAAATGGATATTGATATTCCTAGCCGTCATTTGGGCTTGATTCCTGCAATTGAACGCGGTGAACTTAACCCGTTTTTCGATAAGCTTGCACAATTGGTCATGGAAACGATCGATATCGATCAGTTATACCGTTTGTCAAAGACAAGGGCAGTTTCCAGTGGAAACTCAAATATATTTCAACCCCAAAATGAAAAGGACGTGTGCATTGCTGTCGCAAAAGATGCAGCCTTCAATTTCTATTATCAGGAAAACCTTGAGTTGCTTGAAGCATATGGGGCGAACATCAAGTATTTTTCTCCATTAAAAGGGGAAGAAGTTCCATTGGATGCGGATGGCTTATACCTTGGAGGCGGTTTTCCTGAGGAATTTGCGGATGAACTTTCCGGGAACGTGGGTGCTATCAGATCCATCAGAACCTCCATTGAAAAGGGGATGCCGACCCTGGCGGAATGTGGGGGTTTCATGTTTTTGAGCAAATCGATTGAAACAACTTCAGGAGAAACGCATCAGATGGCAGGAATGATACCAGGCAGGATTAAAATGCAGAAAAAACTTGCGGCACTTGGGTATCGTGAAATTACAGGAACTCCAAGCAATTTTTTGATCAGTGAAACTGAACAGGCAAAAGGCCATGAATTCCACTACTCGACATTTGAAGCGGATGATGATCTTACACATGCTTACGAAGCCAAAGGCAGATTCGGTTCCAAACAAGAGGGGTGTGTATTAGGTAACCTTGTTGCAGGGTATACTCACTTTCATTTTGCTTCCAATCCAATACTGGCAAAGAACTGGATCAATGCTTGCTTAAAACAAAAAAACAGATTCACACAAGAAACCATCAACATGGAAAAGATATTTTTTGAAGATTAAGAGGAGGCGCGAGCATGAAACCGGGAAAAGTACATCTGGTCGGTGCGGGTCCCGGAGATCCGAAACTGATTACGGTATATGGGCTGGAATGTATCCAAAAGGCGGATGTCATTGCATATGACAGGCTTGTCAATCCAGAACTATTAACCTATGCAAAAGAAAATGCAGAACTGGTATATTGCGGAAAATCACCAGGGAAACATCATCTCATTCAAAATGAAATACATGAACTTTTAGTGGAAAAAGCCTTACAGGGGAAAAACGTCACTCGTCTAAAAGGTGGAGATCCATTTGTCTTTGGTCGGGGCGGTGAGGAAGCAGAGATACTGGCTGCTAACGGAATTGAATTTGATATCGTCCCAGGAATCACAGCGGGAATCGCAGCTCCGGCTTATGCGGGCATCCCGGTTACCCACCGTGAACATGCCTCAAGTTATGCCATTGTGACAGGACATGGCCGTGATTACAAGGGGCAGGATAACCTGAATTGGCAGGCATTGGCCCAAGGCATCGATACCATCGCTTTTTATATGGGAATAGGTAATATGCCGTTTATCTGTGAAAAATTGATGGAGCATGGCAGGGACGGTAAAACGCCAGTGGCTGTCATCGAATGGGGTACGACAGATAAACAGAGGACGATTACCGGTACATTGAGTTCGATTTCTTTGCTGGCTATAAAAGAGGAAATTCAAAATCCGTCAATCTTTCTAGTAGGCGATGTCGTCCAATTAAGGGAGAAAATCCAATGGTTTGAAAGAGTGATTGAATCAGAGTCCACTTTTGAAGGGAATGAGTCGGAATGTCCATCATTCAAGAATTGAAGGAACGCAGGGCAATAAGGAATTACGAAGAAAAAGAAGTAGAAGACCAAAAAATAAGGCAGTTATTGGAAGCGGCTACCTATGCCCCTAATGACCGTTTACGTGAACCTTGGAGTTTTTATGTGATCAAGGGAGAAGCGAAACAACGTTATGAAAGATTGGCAGAAAAGTATTTACATGAACGCTTCCCGACCAAACCAAAATTGATTGATAGTTCACTGGAAGTCGTAAAGACGACACCGCTTATCATTGTCGTGACTTCCGATATATTGCCTGACGATCCGGATTCATCCGAAGACAATGTTTTTGCTTCTTGTTGTGCCGTCCATTCGATGTGGCTTGCCGCAAAAGAACTTGGTCTTGGATTCGTTTGGCGTACTAGGGGAGTGGGTCTTGTCAGGGATGAACGCCTGCACGGTTTCATCGGTTCACCGGAAAATAAAAAAGTGATCGGCACCATTTTTGTCGGATACCCTAAAGCCGACCAACCAGCTCCTGCTACTAAAAGGACTTCATACATAGAGAAAACAGTATGGCTATGAAGGTAGGTGAGTGAGTGGCACGCAGAGGATTATTCCTTATTTATACGGGAAATGGGAAAGGGAAGACAACTGCCTCATTAGGGGTGACTTTAAGGGCGATCGGCAGAGGAATGAATGTCAAATTTCTTCAGTTCATAAAATCTCCAGAGCGTACATATGGGGAAGCATTGGCTTTAAAGAAATTAGGAGTTGAAATGGAACAGCTAGGTATTGGTTTTACATGGACCAAAACACCTGAAGAGCATCGCAGCGCATTACAGTTAGCTTGGGAAAAGGCGAAACAGGCCCTTAGTGATCCGGACATTGATTTACTTGTTCTGGATGAGTTGAACAATGCGTTAGCCATCTCCAAATTCCCGATAGAAGATGTCTTGCCATTGGCTGAAATCATCGATGCGATTCGTAATCGTCCCGCTCATATGCATTTAGTCATTACCGGTAGGGATGCCAAGCAAGAGCTTATGGAAATGGCGGATTTGGTTTCATCCATTGAGGCGACCAAGCATTATTATGACGAGGGTATCGGTGCTGTCAAAGGATTAGAGTTTTAGGGGGTGAGCGGAATGAAGGCACGATCCATCATGATACAAGGGACGTCATCCGATGTAGGGAAAAGTTTGATTTGTACGGCATTTTGCCGGGTATTTTCCAATAAAGGATTACGTGTTGTCCCATTCAAATCACAAAACATGGCTTTGAATTCTTATGTAACCTTGGATGGCGGTGAAATCGGAAGGGCTCAAGGAGTACAGGCGGAGGCAGCACGGATCACGCCAACAACGGATATGAATCCGATATTACTGAAACCGAAGCAGGATATGGTTTCGGAAGTCATCGTGCACGGTAAGCATTTTCTTGATATGAATGCAAAAAGCTATCGGAATCAATTTGTCCAAGAAGCCATGCCCATCATCCGTAAATCGGTGGAAAAGCTTCAAGATGAATATGACATCATCGTACTCGAAGGTGCAGGAAGTCCGGCTGAAATTAACCTTAAGGACCGGGATATTGCGAATATGCGAATGGCCAAACTCGCGGATGCGGCTGTCATTTTAGTGGCCGATATTGATCGTGGTGGAGTATTTGCGTCAATCGTGGGGACGCTTGCCTTATTGGATAAAGATGAACGCGATTGTGTAAAGGGGATCATCATCAATAAATTTCGTGGCATGCGAGAACTGTTGGACGATGGCATTGAATGGTTGGAAAAGGAAACCGGGATTCCGGTTCTCGGGGTGCTTCCCTATTTAGATGTGAATATTGAAGCGGAAGATTCACTTGCACTTTCTTCCTTACGTTTTAAAAAACCTAAAAAGGCTGAGTTTCCGATTGATGTAGCCGTCTTGAGATTTCCGCGGATTTCCAATTTTACAGATGTGGATCCTTTTTTTGATGAACCTGGAGTAGGTGTCCGGCTAGTAAGCAGTGTCAATGAGTTAGGTAATCCTGACCTTCTTATTTTGCCGGGTACAAAAAACACGATGGAAGATTTAGAGTGGATGAAACATGTGGGGTTGGATGGAGCCATCAATCAACTGCGTGAACAAGGGACGATGATCTTTGGTATATGCGGCGGTTTTCAAATGCTTGGGACTAAACTTTTCGATCCTGACGCTGTAGAAGGTAATGGTGAGAACGCAGAAGGGCTTTCGCTTCTTCCGGTGGAAACCGTATTTCAAGCAGAAAAGAAAACAGTACAAATGGAAGGTGTACTTTCTGCTGGGATAATGGAAGGTCAAATGAATCTTAACGGTTTTGAAATACATTTAGGCAGAACGACATTGAAGTCACAATTAAGGCCCTTTCTTTTATTGAAGGATGGAAGAGAGGATGGAGCCATATCCACTGACAACAAGGTAATGGGAACATACCTTCATGGGATTTTCCATAATCGCTTGTTCACTAGATTACTAGTTAACCAAATTCGGCGGAACAAGGGGTTGGATGAAGTGAATGAAAACGTTCAAAGCGACTCGGAGCGTAGGGAGGAAGCGTACAATCTCTTGGCTTCCCATTTGGAAGAAAACATTGATATGGATACCATCTATCAATGGCTGCAGCTGGAAACTACAGAAAGTTGAAAAATGGTCCGACAGAATCAAATTATGAGTTAATCAAAGCCCTTATCCTTAAAAAATGACTAAAAAACAAATCAGTATAGGGTTACACTTCCTTTTATTTAGCCATATTAAGTGACAGACGCATATAAGATATGTTATGTTGTCTTCTCTACATACTTTAAAGAATATAAAAGGATGAGGTGTTCATATGAATAAAACAGAATTAGTGAGTAGTGTGGCAGCACAAGCTGAACTGACAAAAGACGACGCAAAAAAAGTAGTGGATGCATTGTTTGAAACAATCACGGCTACTCTTGCTAAAGAAGAAAAAATCCAATTAGTTGGTTTCGGTACATTTGAAGTGCGTGACCGTGCAGCTCGTACAGGAAGAAACCCGCAAACTGGCGAAGAAATCCAAATTGCAGCTAGTAAAGTACCCGCTTTTAAAGCAGGTAAGGAATTAAAAGAAGCTGTAAAATAAAAATGAACGAAGAAAAACCTGGCGATGAAATATTCGCCAGGTTTTTTATTTACTGCCTGATACTCATTCATGAGCAGGGCGATTCGCCAAAACGGTAGATTATTTTCAATTAACCCGGTTTATGCTATTCTTGAGTTACCAAGAATCCACTGAAATGGAAAATGTCGATAACGATCTGTTATTCTTTTTATGAGGCGGGATATAGTTATGAAAAGGCCAATAGGAGTTTCTTTTATTGGTTATTTTTATATTTTCGGCGCGAGCATTTTACTGTTTACATTAGTTTTCTATGATCCTAATGCCAATCATATAGGCTTGGTGACAAGATTTGGATTTGCTGATGTACCGGAACGCTTGATTCGAGTATTAGTGGCGCTTATATCCATCGTGATGATCTACGGATAGATGAGGTTGGAAATGTGGGGATTTTGGATGATGATTGGATATTCAGCCCTGTTCGGAATGATTAGTTTGACTTTATTAATATCACACAATCAACAGCCTTTTATTGGAAATTCGATTTGGTCAATGATTGTTTTGATATATTTCATTTATGTAAAGCCTTCGTTCAAGATGAAACAGCAAGGCATACCTAATTAGTCCACTTAAGGAGAAGAGGTCTAATATACAATTCGGTTTATCGATTCTTTTTAATAATGTCCTTTTAAATGGATGGCAGTAAGGGCATTATCATTTCACCAACAATGAAAATAATCTCACCCCACCAGAAAAGTAAGGCAGTAATGGAATTAACTCAAATGAAAAAAATTTATAGTACATATTAATAAGGTTTATACTGTGACTATGTTAGGCTAATGAATAACAAGCTTTAAAATCAATATAAAAGAGGTGAAAGATATGTTGAAGAAAATAATGAAAAAAATCAAACAACTTTCCCAAGGCAGCAGTGAGCGAAGACATGGTCATTATCGCCGAGGCAGCAGCAGTAGCAGCAGAGGGTATAAACGATCTCCCATGGGTGGAAGCGACCGCTACAAAAGAAAAGGACGAGGCAGTAGCAGCTAATTCAAATTCTTAGACTCTAATGCAGCATGCAGGTCCATTGAGAGTTCTTTAATATCTGAATAAGGTTCTTGGATGCTTAATAACCTTTTCAGTATATGCACGGTTTCTTTTTCTAACGAAAGCTCTTCTGTCCAAGGAAGAGCCTTTTTACTTTTGGAAGCGTACGTCGTATAAAGTACATATAAGAGTATTTCCCCCAAATCGTAAAAATCCTGCCTTTTCATCTCCAAAATGGATTCTTTTGCGAGATTGGCCGAAACGGCCCGTTTAGACAAACCAAAGTCTATCAAGATGGGATGATGGTCTTTAAGTAAAATATTTGGTATACGTAAATCTTGATGGAAAATGTCATGGTTGTGTAGAAAGGATACCAACCCGACCAGGTCATCAAGAAAAAGTAGAGACTCTTTCTCAGTGAACGTTATATGATTCAAGAAAATATGATCTTCTAAATTATCCCCTTCAATGAAATCCATCACAAAATAAACATTTCCGTCTTGTGAAAATTTCTCGTGAAATTTGGGCATGTTTTTGTGGTTTAACATTCGTAATATGGAGATTTCACTCTCAAACTGTTCAAGCTCTTTTTTGCTGCGGCGTTTACTTGTCCGGAGCTGTTTGATCACTATATTTTCATTCGTTTTCAAATCATTGCAAAGATAAACAATGCCGTAGCTACCTGTTCCTATTACAGACGTTACCTTGTAGCGGTTATTCAAAACCACTCCTTTTTTTAAAGGTATATCCACAAAAAATTGATAGATCTTTCGAATGGAACGCAAAATTGAAACTTCCCTCACCACTTTCATTTTATTTGAGTCAAGAATACACCATACTGATTAACTAAGCTGGAAATATGAATGTTCATGGATAGTTTAACACTGATTTTTGGTAATGCGGTAATGAAACTCTTTTCTTCGGGGTGTTCCTTTATCGATATCCAATAAAATATTGAAAAAATACCAATCGTAAGAATTCCCATCAATGAAAAAAGTATTAAAAAACTATTAAAAATTTTACGTAATTTCATATTATGAAATTATCGGATTTTTTAAATTTTTACCTTTACTATAATGAATTCATTATAAAAGAGCAGGAGGTGAAAAGAAGGATGGGCGAGAGTTAAGAAATTGCTTTGGTAAATTCCCAACCGGAGTTACGATCGTGAAGTTCAAAAGGGCATTACTGTGAATTCATTCACCTCGGTTTCATTGGATCCCCCGCTTGCTTTAGTGTCAATTCATAAAGAAGCAAAAGCTTGCAATAGCATGAAAGATAGATCATTTACCATTATTATTTTGTCGGATGAACAAGAATCCATTGCATGGCAATTTGCGGGCAGCAAACAGGAAACACTTGAAATTGACTGGGATAACAATGGGATTTCGCCAAAAATAAATGGAAGTGTCGCCTGGATGGAATGCAAACCATGGAAAGAGTATGATGCTGGTGATCATATTTTGTTCATAGGTGAAAATCCAAGAATCACATTTCGAAGATTTGGAAGCGTTTACTTTCTATCAAGGGAAAATGGGGTCTGCTAAACAACTCGTAAAATAAGGGGGATTCTTATGGGCATTAAAATCACGAGTAAAGTTGCTGAATTCACGAGTAAACCGACGAAACTCACGAGTAAAGTTGCTGAATTCACGAGTAAACCGGTGAAACTCGCGAGTAAAGTTGCTGAATTCACGAGTAAACCGGCGAAACTCGCGAGTAAAGTTGCTGAATTCACGAGTAACCCGACGAAACTCGCGAGTAAAGTTGCTGAATTCACAAGTAAACCCATCCAAATTCACGAGTAAAACAACAAATAAACTACCATTTTATAGTATTTGCTTGGAAAGTTATGTATAGTTAGTATTATATTAAAATTGAATATTCTGAAAAGTTAAGGAGCGATGTCATGAGTTTAACAATCACTGATTTGTTCATCGGCCAGGTTGCTAGTTTGCAACGCACATTTAATGAATCTGACGTAAAATTATGTAATGAACTAACAAAAGATTACAGTCCGATTTATCAAGTGAATAAAGAAGCATGGAAAAGTAATTTCAGCAAGCCGGTTGTACCTGGTTTGTTAACGGAAGGCCTTATCACTCAAGTGATCAGTGAAAAACTCCCTGGTAGTGCCTGTATACTTTTACAAAAGGAATTGGTCTTTTATCATCCAGTACATATAGGCGATATGATTTCAGCTGAGCTGGAGATCATTGATATTAATTTGAATAGAGATTGGGTTACGCAAAAGGTGACTTGTTTTAATCAGGAAGGAATTGAAGTCATTAAGGGGCAAGTTGTAATTTTTGTTTTAAGTAATCAAGATATTAGGTGATGTGAATGGAAAATGTCAAAAACGTGTTAAGGAATTGGGGATCGATTGAAGTTGATGAAAATGGAAGAGTTATAGGCGCCACTGCTGATTTTTATGAATATTTCATGATTATGCCGACTGATTTGATAGGAGAGTCCATAACAAGGGTCATTCACACTTCTTCCACCTTTTCTTTGAAAGGTCTTGCCCACAAACATGTATTTTCTGGTGTGATCAGCGGACACTCTTGTTTCATAAGGGTAGTTCGACGAGAAGCTGATACCCTTTATACAATAATCATCCGCCAAGATGAACTGGAATACAGTGATATAGTGTTTTTTGCGAACTCTTTGGAGAAGAATAAAGCCAAGAAAAATTCCATGGTTCAAAGTCGATATAGCTTTGAAGAGATTGTTGGAAAGAGTAAGGAGATAGAGAGGGTAAAAGAACTGGCCGCCAGAATAGCTACTAGCAGTTCAACCGTATTGCTTACAGGGGAAACGGGAACGGGAAAGGAACTTTTTGCACAAGCGATCCATGGTTTGAGTACAAGAAAAGCACAGCCTTTTGTGCCGGTCAATTGTGCTGCGATTCCAGATGAATTATTTGAATCGGAGATTTTTGGTTATGAAGCTGGTGCTTTTAGCGGGGCGAAAAAAGAAGGTAAGCCTGGAAAAATAGAATTAGCCCAAAATGGTACGTTGTTTTTAGATGAGATTTCTGAATTGCCTTATCAGGCTCAAGGTAAGCTTTTACGAGTTTTACAGGAAAGGGAAGTGGAAAGACTAGGCGGGACGGGGACTAAAAATGTTGATATTCGTATTATTGCGGCGACGAACAGGGATTTAAGAACCCTTATTCAAGAAGGGAAGTTCCGCCAAGATTTATATTATCGACTTTATGTTTTTGAATTGAAAATTCCTTCCTTAAGGGAGCGGCACGAAGATATTCTTCCTCTGGCATATCATTTCGTCGAGTATTTCAATATCAAGTTAGGGTCCAATGTGAAAGAAATTGATCCTAAACTCCAAGATTGGCTTATCCAATATGATTGGCCTGGTAACATCCGTGAAATCAAAGCGATAATCGAACGCGGAATGAATATCGTGGATGGAGGGACCCTAACACTGGATTCTTTATATTTTACACCTAATTTCAAAATGGAGGTTCCCTCAGCTGGAATGGATGATTCCATGTCCGGTACGTTGGATGAAGTTGTAGGTAATGCTGAAAAATCAGCCATTCAGCGAGCATTAAAAGATTCGAAAGGGGATCGTTCTTTAGCAGCTCAAAAGCTGAAAATTCATGTTGCTAGTTTATATAGGAAAATTGCCAAATACAAATTGAAATAGCAGAATCATCCAATGAAAGGTAATCAGGTTAACCATTAGGGCACACTTATAAAGTGTGTATTTTTTTGTGAAGTTTCGCAAATTCGATTTGCAGTATTGCGAAAAAATGCAAACTTGCGAAAGCTTTAGGAAACAATAGCCAAATTTGTAGCGAATTCTAGTTGGCACACAATTTGCAATAATAGTTTTTCATGTAAGAGGTTTCATGTTTCATAGCATGTCCAAAATATAGGTATCAGATAAATTAGTAATTAAACAAGGAGGGAATGATATGCTGAATTTTTCTTTTACGGAAGAGCAAGATTATTTTCGTAAAATATTGAAAGAATTTGCTAAGGAAGAGTTGCTTCCACATTATACAAAATGGGATCGCGAAGGGATTACTCCAAAACATTTGTGGGAAAGGCTGGGGGATCTTGGCGTGAATGGCCTTCGGATTCCAGTGGAATATGGAGGAAGCGGTGCGGATTGTGTGACAACTGGGATAGCTGCTGAGGAGATAGGTCGTGGTGATTTCAATCTTACTTACGCAGTGATGTTGAATGCATTAATCGGTGAAATTATCAATAATCACGCTAGCGAGGAACTGAAAAAAGAGTGGCTTCCCAAAATTTCAAGTGGTGAAAAAATTGTTGGCATTGCCATTACGGAGCCATCCGCCGGTACGGATGCAGGTGGAATTAAAACAACAGCTGTCCATAAAGGAAATAAGTATGTGCTTAATGGAGAAAAGTCTGGAATTAGTGTAGCTATGTGTGGAGATGCCTTTGTTTTATTTGCAAAAACGGAACCTGAATGGGGAAATCGAGGGATAAGTGCTTTCATGGTTCCTGCCGATATTCCAGGAGTTGAATGTAGAGGGTACACAGACATGGGGAATATCCCGATTGGAAGAGGTTCGATATATTTAACCGATGTCGAGGTTCCGGAAGAGTATATGATCGGTCTTCAAAATAAAGGGTTTTCCCAAGTGATGAATGGGTTTGATTTAAGTCGGCTGTTAATAGGGCTGCAATGTGTGGGCACCGCTTCACAAAGTATCGATGAAACCATCGAACATGTAAAAATCAGACATTCATTTGGTAAACCGTTGGCGACATATCAAGGGGTCTCCTTCCCCATTGTGACCCACTATACCCAATTAGAACTGGTGAAGTGGCAAGCCTATCGAGGACTTTGGCTTCGTGACCAAGGGTTGAATCATAGTAAAGAATCGGCTTCTGTTAAGTGGTTAGGTCCTAAATATAGTGTAGAAGCTATCCATGAATGTTTACTGTTGAATGGTCATTATGCTTATACGAAGGAAATGCCTCTTGAGCAACGCTTGCGTGACGTGATTGGGTTGGAAATTGGTGATGGCACTGCACAAGCCAATATGATGGTCATTGCAAAGGACATAATAGGAAAGGAGTTCCGTTCTCATTAATCCAATGGGATTAGTATTTTTGATTCAGTTGAAACCGAAACGATACAGAAGAAATAGAAAATATTTACAGTCGAAATAGGTACCGATTAAGTTCGTATTGAACAGAGAATTAATGTGATACAGGGCAAATCATCCTTAATGGACTAGGACAATGAAGGGAATGAAAAACGATGGAATTAACAGATGTAATCTATGAAAAAAAAGCTGGAATTGCAAAGATAACAATGAACAGACCTAAAGTTTACAATGCTTTTCGTGCCAGAACCATTCAGGAATTAATTTGGGCCTTCCGGGACGCTTGGGATGATAATCGTGTTGGTATAGTGATTCTGACTGGAGCAGGTGAGAAGGCATTTTGTGTAGGTGGGGATCAAAAAGAAAAGGGAGAAGAAGGAGGATATGATCATTCGGGTGGTTTAGGTGGTGGAATGGGACTGGAAATCGAAACGCTGCACCAAACGATCCGCAACATTCCTAAGCCGGTCATTGCAGCGGTTAATGGGTTTGCCATCGGAGGCGGACATGTCCTTCATGTCATTTGTGATCTAACAATTGCATCTGACACGGCAAAATTCGGCCAGAGCGGGCCAAAGGTCGGTAGTTATGATGCAGGTTTTGGTTCAGCTTATTTAGCACGAATTGTCGGAGAAAAGAAAGCAAGGGAAATCTGGTATTTGTGTGAACAATATTCTGCACAAGAAGCAAAGGAAATGGGACTTGTGAACAAAATCGTTGCCCCAGAACAACTGCACGAGGCAGCAGAAGAATGGGCAAGAAAGATCCTTGATAAGAGTCCAACTGCGCTAAAGATGCTTAAATATTCCTTTAATGCAGATAGTGCAAACATTCAAGGGATTTCTCAGCTATCGATGGGCAGTTTAGCGATGTTTTACAATACACAAGAATCGGAAGAAGGAAAAAATGCCTTCCTGGAAAAGAGGCCTGTAGATTTTAAAAAATTCAGAGGTTGATGAGGGGGATGGAAACTGGTGAAATTGGAGACGATTTTGACTCAGGAATATGTGGGGAAATATCAAGGCGTTTGGCCAAACCGAACGATCTTGGATTATTTGAATGATGCTATAGTAAAGCATCCAGATAAGATAGCGATTATCGATAAAAAAAGTAGTTTTACTTACAAGCAGCTTGGTAAGTTGGTCGATCGAATCGCTTTGGGTCTCTTGCATATAGGATTGGGTAAAGGGGATGTTGTCTCTTTTCAACTGCCTAACTGGAATGAATTTATAATCTTACATTATGCTGTTACAAGAATCGGTGCCATTAGCAATCCCTTGATACCGATTTATCGGGATAGGGAAATTGGCTATATGGTTGGGATGGCAGAATCAAAAATGATTGTTGTACCAGATTATTTCCGTGGGTTTTATTACCCTGACATGATTGAGAGACTAAGCCATCAATGGCCATCAATGAAACATATATATGTGATTGGGGACAAGGCGCCGAAGGGGATGAAACTGTTCTCCTCACTATTTGAGGAAACTTGGGAAGACCGGATGGATTCATCCATTTTGGATGAAATCACACATGACCCCAATGATGTGACTGAAATTATCTTTACCTCGGGAACCACTGGAAGTCCAAAAGGAGTAATGCATACACATAATACTCTTTGTATATCAACGGATTATTGGATTGACCACTTACATTTAACCTCCGATGACGTTCTTTTCATGGCGTCAACGTTCGCTCATCAAACAGGTTTTGGTTATGGAGTTAGGCTCCCTACTCATATTGGAGGTACGGGAGTCTATCAAGACATTTGGAATCCGAGAGAGTTTATTGAATGGGTTGAGAAGGAAAAGATAACGTTTACGGCGGGAGCTACTCCTTTTCTGCAAGATACGGTTCAAATGGAAGGGATAGAAAGTTATGACCTCAATTCGCTACGAGTCTTCGTAGCTTTAGGTGCCCCGATTCCCAGGCATTTAGTAAAGGAAGCCGTGGAAAAAGTACCGTTCAAGATATTGTCAGGATGGGGACAAACGGAAGATGGCTTGGTAACCTTGACGAGACTTGAGGATCCAGAAGAAAAACTGATGAATACCGACGGAATTCCCTTTCCGGGGATGGAGCTAAAAGTAGTGGATCTTGAAGGGGAGATCTGTGCTCCGAATATAGAAGGTTCTTTATTAGTAAGGGGTCCGGCTCTTTTTGTCGGCTATTTTAAACGGATCGATGATACTTTAGCTGAGTATAGTGACGGATGGTTCATTACCGGTGATCGAGCATTTATTGATGAAGATGGATTTATCCGGATTTCTGGAAGAAACAAAGACATAATCATACGTGGTGGCGAAAATATTCCAGTCGCTTATGTAGAAAATGTATTGTATGAACACCCGGATATTTCTAGCGCTCAGGTTATCGCTGTTCCAGATTCTCGTCTTCAGGAAAAAGCATGTGCATGTATCAGCATGAAAATGGGGAAGAGCCCGATCACGATGGATTCCATGCAGGAATTTCTCTCGGAAAAGGGTTTGGCCAAACAATATTGGCCTGAATTTCTTGAAATAATGGATGACTTTCCTCGTACGGCAAGCGGGAAAATCCAGAAATTCCGGCTCCGGGAAATGATAAATGAAAAGATAATAGACAATATATAAGCAGCTTAAATAAATCCATATTGACTAAATGGTGAAAGTGGAGGGGAATATGATGAATAAAAGAATGGCATTTATCACAGGTGCCGGAAGCGGAATTGGCAGAGAGATTGCAAAAAAATTGGCTTCTCGCAATTTTAACATCATCGTGGCTGATATAAATCATAAAAATGCAGAGGAAACGGTTTCTATAATCGAAAAGTCGGGTTTTGAAGCCAGAGCGGTCCATTGTGATGTAACGAAATTAGAAAGTGTTAAAAAAGCCGTTGAAGAATCAGTGAACCATTATCAAAGAATAGATATATTGGTTAATAATGCAGGCTGGGATAAGGTGGAACCTTTTTTAAAAAGTGATCCCAGCACTTGGAAAAGGATTATCGATATTAATTTACTTGGGCAGATCCATACTTGCAAGGAAATTTTACCTCTCATGATTGAAAATGGTTACGGCAAGGTAGTAAATATTGCATCAGATGCAGCTAGGGTCGGATCAAGTGGAGAGGCAGTTTATTCGGCTGCTAAGGGAGGGGTGATTGCCTTCACAAAAACGATAGCAAGAGAAATGGCACGTCACAAACTCAACATCAATTGTGTTGCACCAGGCCCTGCTGATACTCCTCTATTTCAAGAAATAGGCTCTTATAATGATGGTATAGCAAGCGCCTTGGAAAAAGCTATTCCATTTCGTCGGCTAGCTCAACCCGAGGACATTGCCAGTGCTGTTGCCTATTTCGTTTCGGAAGATGCAGGGTATATTACGGGGCAAACTCTTTCCGTAAATGGTGGATTAACAATGGTTTAATTGATCGTGGTTAGGCGGGTATGCAAGATTGAAAGGCTAGTAATCCTAAAGCAATATAGCTTGAAAACTTTTTCTAATCGTTTGACAATTGGATTTATCGTGTTAATATAAAGGCAAATGAATTATATATACAATTTGTACCACTAGGGGTGCTTTATAGGTGAAATTTGATTTTACCTGAGAAGCTGAGATTAAAGTATGACTTTAAGACTCTTAGAACCTGATCTGGTTTATACCAGCGTAGGGAAGTGGGGTCTGGGACAATACGTTTCTGTATTATTTCAAGTACAACCACTTTCTTTACGTTAAAGAAAGTGGTTTTTTATTTGCAAAAAAAGAGGTGATTAAAGTTTTTTATCCCGTATCATTCATTGAAAAATAGAATTTGGAGGTAATGGACATGAAGTTTTCAGAGGAAATCCGCCAGGAAGTTGATCATATTTGGGAAGCTAGTTTTAATCACCCGTTTGTTGCAGGAATTGGAGATGGCACATTGCCATTAGAGTGTTTTCGTTTTTATGTCATGCAAGATGCCTATTATTTATCTCATTTTGCTAGAGTTCAAGCTTTAGGAGCAGTAAAGGCAACAGACTTACATACAACAAGCAGGCTTGCCGGCCACGCACAAGGAACATATGAAGCGGAGTTGAAGCTTCATGAAAATTTTTCTGAGAGATTAGGCATCACAAAAGAAGAAAGGGAAAATTTCAAACCCGCCCCGACTGCTTATGCTTACACTTCCCATATGTATCGTGCGGCGTATTCTGGACATTTAGGGGATGTTATTGCAGCTATCTTGCCATGTTACTGGCTGTATTATGAAATTGGCGAAAAGCTGCAAGGGTGTGAACCGGAAGAGCCGATTTATCAAGAATGGATAGCGGCTTACGGAGGAGAGTGGTTCCGCTCTTTGGTGGAAGAACAAATTGCGAGGCTTGATGAGATTGCTGAAAAAGTAACAGATGAAGATAAGGAAAGAATGAAGGAACATTTTATCCTTAGCAGCCAATATGAATACTCATTTTGGGAAATGGCTTATCGCTTAGAGACATGGCCTGTTCATAAGGAAATACTGGAAGTATAAAGGAGAATGAAACATGAAAAAAGGATTGAAATTAACGGATATATTAGTCACTATCGTGATTGCCGTAGCATTTGGAATCGTTTATATCCTTTGGGGTTCGATTTATTATTCCGTTAAACCATTCGGATTACATCTAGATCAACTTATTTATGGAATGTGGTTTATAGCTGGCCCCGTTGCCTTTTTGATTTTACGGAAACCGGGTGTAGCACTTCTGGCAGAGATAGCTGCAGCTTCCGGTGAATTCTTTCTGGGTTCACCATGGGGGTTGACCGTACTCTTATATGGGGTGGTCCAAGGTTTGTTCGCTGAACTGCTGTTCATGGCGTTCAGATATAAAAAATTCAATATGTCGGTGGCCGTTTTAGCTGCGGTGGCTTCCTGCCTGGGATCAGTCATCATGGATTTTGCATACGGGGAAATAGGTGCGCTCTCCCTTTGGAATCTATCGTTATTCATGATTGCGAGGTTCTTGGGTTCCATATTCTTTGCAGGTGTAACAGCTTATTATCTAGTTAAAGTCCTGGAAGCAACAGGAGTAACTAATCTTGTTCGTCCAGTTTCAAGTAAAGATTATGCAGAACTGGACCAAAAGTAGAGGTTGATGGCCATGGAACGAATCGTTCATGTTGAGAAGTTAAGAATGAAATTTCCAGGTGATGAGTCCTTGATTTTCAAGGACTTATCCGTCTCATTTGATAAAGGTGAAAAAGTTCTATTGTTGGGACCATCAGGATGTGGTAAGTCGACTCTTTTGCAAGTATTAAGCGGATTAATTCCGAATTCCATCGAAGTTCCGATGAAGGCGGAAGAATTGAAGTGTCCTTCTTCATGGGGATATGTTTTTCAAGACCCTGATAGTCAGTTTTGCATGCCATTTGCGGATGAGGAAATTGCCTTCGTCCTTGAGAATCTTTCCGTCCCTAAGAAAGAAATGAAAGAGAAGATCCAAAAACATATCCATGAGGTAGGATTGAACCTAAAAGATATCCATACAAGTATTGATACATTATCAGGCGGGATGAAACAGCGTCTGGCCATTGCTTCAGTATTGGCCCTTGAACCGGAAGTGATATTTTTAGATGAACCAACCGCCATGCTCGATCCGGAAGGAACAAAAGAAATTTGGGACTTGTTGAAGGGAGTCGGACGAGACAAGACGGTTATTATCGTGGAACATAAAATTGATCATGTTTTAGAATTCATCGAACGAATCGTGCTTTTTAATGATGACGGTCAAATCATAGCTGATGGTCCAAAAGATACCATTCTTTCCCTATATAAAAATGAAATGAAAGAACATGGAATTTGGTTCCCTGGTGTTTGGGATGAGTATGTACATGACCATGAGCTCATTCGTGAAAACCCATTTAGTGTTGGTTCCCCCCTTATGCATGTGCAAGGTTTTAGCGGATTCCGGAAAAAGGAAGCGAAAATCAAGGTTGAAGAGCTGCAGGTCAATTCAGGGGAATGGATTGTAATCAGTGGAGAAAATGGCGCGGGGAAGAGTACTCTTTTACATTCACTGATGCAGTTCATAAAAACGAGTGGTAAGTATGAATTAATGGGGTCCCCTATTAGAAGGGTGAAAAATCTAACGGATCATATGACGTTTGTTTTTCAAAATCCTGAGTTTCAGTTCGTTGCAAATTCTGTATATGAAGAAATTGCTTATTCATTGAGAATTGAAAAAAGGCCGCAACAAGAAATCGAGGAGAGAGTCCGATCATTGCTTGGAGTGTTCCGCCTTGAGGCACATCGGGATAAACATCCGTTTCAATTATCAATGGGTCAAAAGCGTCGCTTAAGTGTAGCTGCCTCAATCGTAATAGACAAAAAAATCATTCTCCTGGATGAGCCAACCTTTGGCCAAGATTCGAAAAATACCTTTGCATTACTGGAATGGTTTGAGGAATACCGAAGGCGCGGAACAACAGTGATCATGGTAACTCATGACGATCATATTTCAAACAACTTTGCAACCAGGATCTGGACGGTTAAAGACGGATACGTAATAAGGGATGAAAACATCACGCAATCAGGATTTATGGAGACAAAAGTTAAAAGGAGTGTCATGTAGATGAATGTTACAAATACAGAAACATGGCTCCATAAGGTTAATCCAAGCCTTAAACTTTGTGTATTGCTCGTGTTATGCATCGTGGCGCTATTCATTCATGACCTGAATTACATGATGAATATTACCATTGGCGTTTTACTTTTATTTTTGTTTTTTACCGGGCATTCGATAAAACGCATCTTACTTTTGTCGATCCCTTTTTGTTTCATTTTTATATCCACCTCTTCCGCAATGATATTATTCGGACAAGGTGAAACGGTTTGGTTTGAGTGGGGTCTCATATCGATTTCTGAAGAAAGTTTCATGAGGGGATTACTGGTAGGCTTTCGAGCTTTGCTTTTCGCGGCACTAGGTTTAACTTTTTCCTTAACGACGAGACCAGTGAACTTGTTTTATTCCTTAATGCAGCAAGTAAAGCTTAAACCGAAATATGCCTATAGTTTCATGGCGGCATTAAGGCTCATCCCCATCATGATGGAGGAATTCCAAACGATACGAAACGCAATGAAGGTACGTGGTTTCAAAAGGGAAAAAGGGATTAGATCGGTATATTTTAAAATGAAAGCTTATTCCATCCCGTTGTTATCCGGAAGCATCAGACGTGCTCACCGAATCGCGGTTGCGATGGAGGCCAAGCGATTTACAGACACGCGGGATCGAACATACTATTATGAATTTGGGTTTTCAAGAAAGGACCATGGATTCATTCTGTATTTTTTCATCCTGCTGTTGGCTGGGTTTTATCTATCGATTCAATTCCCGTTACTATCTTTGATTTTATGAGATTGCAACTTTACTAGTTAGGGGTTCTTAGTATGAATGCACTAGAATTGCATATTATTTCTACTGGGAAACAGCCAATTGAAAAGTTCGTAGAAATCGCTTCTAGGATTCAGGAACATGTTGATTTCTTCTATCTAAGGGAAAAGCACATGAATGCATCAGAACTCTATCGGGCAGTGACCCTATTACATGATAATAAGATTCCGCTGTCTAAGATCATCATAAATGATCGGGTGGATGTAGCCTGGGTACACAAAGTATTTGGTGTGCAATTGGCTTTTCATAGTTTAGATGCAGGAGTCGTAAAAGGAGCATTTCCAGGGATGAGTGTTGGCTGTTCGATCCATTCCATGGATGAAGCGAAAGCCGCTT
The DNA here is from genome assembly GCF_030348405.1 of Peribacillus sp. NJ11. Classification (NCBI taxonomy): domain Bacteria; kingdom Bacillati; phylum Bacillota; class Bacilli; order Caryophanales; family Bacillaceae; genus Peribacillus; species Peribacillus sp. NJ11. The sequence continues at coordinate 4,283,026 of NZ_JAUCFO010000001.1, read as the reverse complement.
TCCGTAACGGGGCCGATTACGCGATCTATGGACATGTTTTTGAAACAAATTCAAAACGCGGCCTACCTCCTAAGGGAGTGGAGGAACTTCAAGCAATCACAAGAAATGTCAATCTTCCGATTATTGCGATAGGCGGAATAACTCCTTCCAATTGCCAAGTTGTAAAGGATGCGGGCACACACGGAATTGCGGTCATGTCAGGTGTGCTTGAAGCTGAAAACCCGGTTAGAGCCGTTAAAGAATATTCGAAGTCTTTAGGAAAGGAGATATAAAATGAATTCCATATATGATGCAATCATTGTTGGGGGAGGAGTAATTGGTGGATCCATTGCTTTTCAATTAGCCAAACGAGGTAAAAAGGTCCTTTTATTGGAAAAAGATAGAATTGCCAGTAAAGCATCCAGTGCTGCAGCCGGGATGTTAGGAGCACAAGCCGAATTAGATGCTGATAACCCGCTTTTTAGTTTGGCAAGCCGAAGCAGGGGGATGTTTCCTGCACTGTCGGAAGAATTAAAGGACTTAAGTGGAATTGACATCGAATTAGTGAATAAGGGTATGTTTAAGGTGGCGCTAACGAATGATCAGGTAGCCGAATTGAAGGACATGATCAAAGTCCAGCAAGATGCGGGACTAGATGCGGAATGGTTATCGACTGCCGAAATAAGGAAAATGGAACCGCTTCTTTCGGATGAGATTAAGGGAGCCATGTTCATTCCGAAGGATGGACAAGTTTCAGCCACCAGGCTGTCGCTCGCTTTTGCTAAATCTGCAGCTTCCCTTGGTGTAGATATAAAGGAATTTGTCCATGTCTCTGATTTATGTACGGAAAACGGATGTGTAAAAGGAGTGGTCACAAATATAGGCGAATTTTCAAGTGAAAATGTAATTGTGGCAAGTGGTGCGTGGAGTGCCTTCCTCCTTGAAAAATCAGGGATAAACCTCGATACATATCCGGTAAAGGGAGAGTGCTTTTCCGTCCTGACTGATCGTCCATTACTTGAAAAAACGATCTTTTCACATGGCTGCTATCTTGTGCCCAAAGTTGGCGGAAGAATCATTGTCGGAGCAACGGTTAAAGCGAACACTTTCGATCAAAAGGTAAGTTTGGAAGGGATTTCAACGTTAATAGAAAAGGCAACGCAATTGCTTCCGGCAATTAAAGGAACCGAGTGGGAAAAGACATGGGCAGGTATACGCCCCCAAACAGGGGATGGATTGCCATATTTTGGTGAGCACCCAGCATGTAAAGGACTTTTCATTGCAACGGGGCACTTCAGGAATGGCATCCTGCTTTCTCCAATTACAGGTGTACTTATAGCGGATATGGTGGAAAGGAAGACAAATCCTGAATGGTCCGCTTTTCGATTGGATCGTTCGATACAGACCCTTTTTTCTTAATGGAGGTGGATGAATTGGAATTGATTATTAACGGGGAAAAAATACGGATACCTGCTGATGAATCAACAGTTACAGGGCTTTTGAAACACTTTAATTTACATCAAAAAGTAGTGATCGTTGAATTGAATGATGAAATATTAACAAAAGAAAATCTAAGTGAAACACTTTTGTCAAATGGAGACAAGGTCGAGATTGTACATTTTGTAGGAGGCGGATGAAATGTTAAAGATAGGTTCTTATGAATTTTCTTCAAGGTTATTATTAGGTACTGGGAAATATCCAAATTTCGATGTTCAAAAGCAATCAGTGGAGGTTTCAGAGACGGAAATATTAACGTTTGCGGTCCGGAGAATGAACATTTTTGAAGCCAGTCAGCCTAATTTCTTAGAAAAGCTTGATTTGAAAAAATATACACTCCTTCCCAATACAGCAGGAGCTAAAACGGCTAAAGAAGCAGTGCGTATAGCCCACCTTGCTAAGGCTTCAGGTTTATGTGACATGATTAAGGTAGAAGTCATCGGCTGTCAAAAAACCCTTCTGCCCGATCCGATTGAAACCTTAAAAGCTGCTGAAGAATTAGTGAAACTGGGATTCACTGTTTTACCCTATACCTCGGATGATGTGTTGCTTGCTAAACGCCTGGAAGAAGTGGGATGTCATGCAATCATGCCTGGTGCTTCACCGATTGGCTCTGGTCAAGGCATTATAAACCCACTGAACTTACGATTCATCATCGAACAATCAGAGGTTCCGGTTATTGTTGACGCAGGGATTGGAACGCCCTCCGATGCGGCAATCGCCATGGAATTAGGGGCGGATGGCGTATTGCTTAACACTGCAGTCTCCGGAGCAAAAGACCCCGTCAAAATGGCGAAAGCAATGAAGCTTGCCATTGAAGCAGGTCGATTAGGGTATGAAGCAGGAAGAATTGAAAAAAATGAATACGCCATTGCAAGCAGTCCAGTTGAAGGAATGAGCATTGGATGAATGAACGTTATTCACGTCAAGAACTTTTTAGCCCTATAGGGGAAGAAGGGCAATTGAAAATTCGCAAAAAACACGTTTTAGTGATTGGAGCGGGTGCTCTTGGTACAGGAAGTGCGGAAGGCCTTGTACGAGCAGGAATTGGGAAGCTGACCATTGTAGACAGGGATTATGTGGAGTGGAGTAACCTTCAAAGACAACAGCTTTATTGTGAAGAAGATGCTGAAAAAAGAATACCTAAAGCAGTGGCAGCGAAGAATCGTTTGAATGCGTTAAATTCAGATGTTACCGTAAAATCGCTTGTGGCGGATGTCTCGGTTGATGAACTGGCGAAGCTCGTTGAAGACGTGGATTTAATATTGGATGCCACTGATAATTTCGATACCAGGATGATCATTAATGATAGTGCACAAAAATATAAAATACCCTGGATTTACGGAGCCTGTGTAGGGAGTTATGGGATAAGTTACACGGTGATTCCAGAGGTGACCCCATGTTTGAATTGTTTGCTTGAAACGGTTCCAATTGGAGGGCTGACCTGTGATACGGCTGGGATCATTAGCCCTGCCGTTCAAACGGTCGTTGCCCATCAAATGGCGGAAGCATTAAAAATCCTTGTCGAAGATTATGCATCCCTTAGAAACAAGATTGTATCATTCGACCTTTGGAAAAATGAGCACTCGTCCATTGATGTAACGAAATTAAAAAAAGACAGTTGTTTGTCATGCGGGGAAAATCGTACTTATCCACATCTTTCCTTTTCAAATCAAACAAAGACTGCCGTATTATGCGGGAGGGATTCTGTTCAGATCCGGCCGGCGATGAAACTTGAAAGAGACCTAGCGGAACTGGAAAAAAATCTTCTTGCACAAGGTGGGAAAATCGTTAGAAATCCTTACTTACTTTCATTTACGAACGGAACCCATCGGTTGGTTATTTTTAAAGATGGACGGGCATTGATCCATGGAACAAAAGATATTGCAGAAGCCAAAACATTATATCATCGTTATGTTGGGTGAAGAAACGAGAATGGCACTGACCTGATATGAACAAGCGTATTGAAAGAGGTGCCAAATAAATTTGGCATTATAATAGGAAGTTATCGAACATTCTTCTTGCGACTTGATTGCAGTGAAAACATAAAACGAAAGCGGTGTCTGCCTTTAAGGGCGGCACCGCTTCGCTTTGGATCGATTATATAAGCAGCTTACATATCATGACTGCTGTTATGCTTCTGACGGGTGTGCTGTCTATTTTTTACCTTATGAGAACCGCTTAACGGTGCAGGTTGACCTGGGTTATTTCCTTTAGGTGCATTTTTTCGAATATCTTTACCATCATTTTTGTTCATTTGCGATCCCTCCTACTACTTAAGATAATCAGTCCGTGAAATTTTATTCACATACATATATTTGCAAACCTCGTACATGCTATGGATGGACACTATATTTAAGGAGCTGAACCCAAATGCAGGATAAACAGGATAAGCGAAGGACTTTCCAGGAAGCCCAGCAAAGTTATCAACAAGTATTTGATGTATACTCATCGATCGAGAAAAACGCACCGAATTACGGAACGGAATTGAAACATGTGAAGCAGGAAGTGAATGAGGCCTATCAGCAAATACAATCTGCTTTAGTCACCGCTTCCGAGCATCAGAGAGAACAATTGAAGCAATTCGAGCAGGATATTCAGGCTATCGTCAATGAGGTCAATTCAGAGGACTATTGAGTGCCTAGGTCTATCGGGATTTTCCTGATTTTTATAATGGAATAGGCTTTTTGAAAAGAGCAGTACATCTGCAATTTCAAAAAGCCTATCCTATTTAAAGCCTAGAAAAGAGGGAGATCATTGGTTTTTCTTTCTTTTTTTATTATTTTGCCTTTGCATTTCCGATAATGGGGGTTCATTTCCCAGTTCATCATTGTAACCTGTTCCATTACCTTGCGCTTTTGCAGCATTCATTCCTGGTATAACATGATTTGCCTTTTGTTTTGTCATTTCGACACCTCCACCCATAGAATGTGATAATGCGGAATGATTATGTATGTATGACTAATATGTTTTACTGGTATAATTTATCAGGTCGTAAATGGTAGTATTTTCAATGAAAACCACGTTGGTAAGGCTTCCTAAATGCACTTTAACATGTGGGGAATTTTTTTCTATAAGAGAAACTTATCAAAAACAATAACTTTCTTGTTATTTACTTATACTCATTTCTATATTAGTATTAAGTTGAAGGAAGAGTTAGGGTGGGAGAAGAGAGAGAAAATTCGACAAACTAACTTTTTTATTTATATTTATAGTAAACATGGTTTCAGTGAACCAGGTTTTACTTTTATGTGCAGAATAAGTTCTGACAGTTTAATAGGGGGTAATATTCATGACGAAAAATGACGTATACCAAGCGCGTAAGTCCTTTGAAATTGAAGGAAAACGCTACAACTACTACAGCCTAGACGCTATTGAAAATGCAGGGGATGGCCAAGTATCACGCCTTCCATATTCCATCAAAGTATTACTTGAAGCGGTACTTCGCCAAGTAGACGGAAGAGTCATCACAAAAGAACACGTTGCGAACCTTGCTAAATGGGGAACAAGCGAGCAACAAGATATAGATGTTCCGTTCAAGCCATCACGTGTAATCCTACAAGATTTCACTGGTGTTCCAGTTGTTGTGGATTTAGCTTCTTTACGTAATGCATTCGCAGCACTTGGTGGAGATCCAGACAAAATCAACCCGGAAATTCCGGTTGACCTTGTAATTGACCACTCTGTACAAGTTGATAAAGCAGGTACAATGGATTCCCTTGATGCCAATATGGATCTTGAATTCGAACGTAATGCAGAGCGTTACCAGTTCCTAAGCTGGGCTCAAAAATCATTCAACAACTATCGTGCAGTTCCACCGGCAACTGGTATCGTTCACCAAGTTAACCTTGAGTACCTTGCGAACGTGGTTCATGCTGTTGAAACTCCAAACGGCGACTTCGAAGTATTCCCTGATTCTGTATTCGGTACAGATTCACATACTACAATGATCAACGGTATTGGTGTTCTTGGTTGGGGTGTCGGCGGTATCGAAGCAGAAGCAGGCATGCTAGGACAGCCTTCTTACTTCCCGGTTCCAAAAGTAGTTGGAGTTAAATTGACTGGCCAACTTCCTAAAGGTACAACAGCTACTGACCTTGCATTGAAAGTGACACAAGTTCTTCGTGCACACGGCGTAGTTGGTAAATTTGTTGAGTTCTACGGCCCTGGAGTAGGATACCTTCCACTTGCTGACCGTGCAACAATCGCTAACATGGCTCCTGAATACGGTGCTACAGTTGGTTTCTTCCCTGTTGATGCAGAAGCGATCGATTATATGCGTTTAACAGGCCGTGATGAAAAACAAATTAAAGTGGTTGAATCTTACTGCAAAGAAAATGGATTGTTCTACTCTCCTGAAAACGAAGATCCAGCATACAATGATGTTGTGGAAATCGACCTTTCAGCAATTGAACCAAACCTTTCAGGCCCTAAACGCCCGCAAGATTTGATTCCACTTTCTCAAATGAAAACATCTTTCCATGACGCTATCAATGCACCTATGGGCAACCAAGGTTTTGGCATGGACAATTCCGAATTGGATAAAGAAGTAACTGTTAAATTTGCCGATGGTAAAGAAACGGTAATGAAAACAGGTGCGATTGCAATTGCTGCAATCACAAGCTGTACGAACACTTCTAACCCGTACGTAATGCTTGGAGCAGGTCTTATCGCTAAAAAAGCAGTTGAAAAAGGCTTGACTGTTCCGGATTATGTAAAAACATCATTGGCACCAGGTTCTAAAGTTGTTACTGGTTACCTTCGTGATGCAGGTCTTCAACCATACCTTGATCAATTAGGATTCAACGTAGTTGGTTACGGCTGTACAACATGTATCGGTAACTCAGGTCCATTGGCGGACGAAATCGAAGCAGCAGTTGCTGAAGCAGATCTTCTAGTAACTTCAGTACTTTCTGGTAACCGTAACTTTGAAGGTCGTATTCATCCACTAGTGAAAGCAAACTATCTTGCTTCTCCAACTTTGGTTGTTGCATATGCACTTGCTGGTACTGTGGACTTCGATCTTAACAATGATTCACTTGGTAAAGACAAAGATGGTAACGATGTATATCTTGCTGATATCTGGCCATCACAAGAAGAAGTTAACGCTGCTGTTAAAGCAACAGTTACACCGGAATTATTCCGTAAAGAATACGAAACAGTATTCAACGATAACAAACGTTGGAATGAAATCCAAACAAGCAACGAAGCGATTTATGCTTTCGATTCTAAATCAACATATATTCAAAATCCTCCATTCTTTGAAGGATTATCACCAGAACCAGGTTCAGTTAACCCGCTTTCCGGTTTGCGTGTAGTAGGTAAATTCGGTGACTCAGTTACAACTGACCACATTTCTCCTGCAGGTGCAATCGGTAAAGATACACCAGCTGGTATCTACCTTCGTGAAAACGGTGTGAAACCACGTGACTTTAACTCTTACGGTTCTCGTCGTGGTAACCACGAAGCGATGATGCGCGGAACGTTCGCAAACATCCGTATCCGTAACCAAGTTGCTCCAGGTACAGAAGGTGGATACACAACTTACTGGCCAACAGGCGATGTAATGGCTATCTATGATGCTTGTATGAAATACAAAGCTGATGGAACAGGTCTTGCAGTCATCGCTGGTAAAGACTATGGTATGGGAAGCTCTCGTGACTGGGCTGCGAAAGGTACTAACCTTCTTGGCATCAAAACAGTCATCGCTGAAAGCTTTGAACGTATTCACCGTTCTAACCTTGCGTTAATGGGTGTTCTTCCACTTCAATTCAAAGAAGGCGAAAACGCTGAAACACTTGGATTGACTGGTAAAGAAGCGATTGCAGTTAAAATCGACGAAACGGTTAAACCACGTGATATCGTAACAGTTACTGCTACTGATGAAGCTGGAAACGTAAAAGAATTTGATGTACTTGTTCGTTTCGATTCCGAAATCGAAATCGATTACTACCGTCACGGTGGTATCCTTCAAATGGTATTACGCAATAAATTAAAAGGCTAATTTCTGCTTAGGAAGCGGTAAACCTACTTGATAGGTTTACCGCTTTTTTTGTGTCAAGTTTATGAAAACAGGGGATACCATGATAAAATGATAGGAATTTCACTTTTCCGACTGTCCATTTATTGATAAGATGAAATAGGGAAGTAGTTCTATTTCTGGAAATGGACTAATATTTTTATTGTAATGGGACTAGGGGGACGAGTATGCTTAAAAAAATTATTGCCTCGGTTGTCTTACTGTCACTCTTTACGATAGCGATCGTGCAGGCGATGGATAATGAACCGAAGGAAAATGATGAAAAGGATTCACTGGGCGGATTGAAAATTGGAGCTAAAGCACCGAATTTCTCCCTGAAAACTTTGGATGGGAAACAAGTTGAATTATCGGATTATAAGGGGAAAAAGGTAATGCTGAATTTTTGGGCAACGTGGTGCCCGCCTTGTAAGAAGGAAATGCCGGATATGGAGAAATATTCACAACAAGCGGGTGATGATGTTGTTGTTCTTGCTGTCAATATAGACCCGGAAAATGATGTACAATCCTTTGTAGACAATAATGGAATTACTTTTACCATACCGCTGGATAGTCAAAGTGCAAAAAATCCAGTGAATGAGCGCTATAAGATTCTTAGCATTCCGACAACTTACTTCATCGACAAAAAAGGCATTATCAGGAACAAGGTAATTTCTGCCATGCAACTTAAAGATATGGAACGTAACATCAATAGCATGCAATAGCGAAACCTTTTTGAGGTTCAGTTAGTTTGTCTACAAAAGGTGGCTTGGAATGGTCATATGGATTTCTCTTCATACTCTAGGTAAACTCGATATTCTTCGAGATTGAATACAATCCAGCGGAACCTTTATGAGGTTCCCTTTTTTGTAATGTTAACAAAGTTGTCAAAAGTTAATGGAAAAATCAAAAAAAATAAAAAAATATGGTTAATGTTCATGAAAAAAGGGTTAAAGTATAGAGAGTGTAGTAATTGAATTTTTATCGGATTAAAAATCTGATAATTATGACAATTTATGGATTGAGACCATATAGTCATAATTTTACATTAATTTGGCAATGCTGAATAATATACTAAATATAAGTAGGTGAAAACCATGAAAAAAAGAAAAAGGACATTTGAAGAATTAATTAAAGAAAACAAAAAAGAATTGCTGATGGATCTGGAACAAATGGAAAGACTTGAGGAACGTCTTGAAAAAAAACATATGCTTAAAGCTGAATAAGTTTTGCAAAAGATTTCGAAATAAGAGTCAGTGCCATGAAGGTCCCTTCAGAGTGCTGGCTCTTTTTTTTGGATTTTTCAAAAACTGGCATTCATGAATTTCCTCTTTTATATCCATGATAAGAGAAGGAGGCGATATAGAATGGGTAATCCAAAAAAAGATTCCAAACACTTTAGACCAAGCCATCTGGGGACACAACCAATAGCAGCAGGTGGGAATAACGGGAAGAAAATGCAGGACAAATCAGGGAAACATCCTCAAGTCATTCAAACTAAAGGTGAGTAATCAAGGGATTTAATAAAGTAATCGTAATAATATTATGTAAACAAAATAACATGAGGTGAAATTAATGGGCTCATATAAACACAATCAGGATAACCGTTTGGATAATGTTGAAAAAATTCAGGATGCGATTCAAAATACAGAAGAAAACATAATCGCAGCAAATGAAACGTTATCATTCTCTTCAGGGGCGGAAAAAGAGGCAATTAAGGACAAAAATGAACGAAGAAGAAAGAGCATCGATGGGATGAAGGAAGAAATGCAAGAAGAGCAAGAAGCACGGGAAAGCGGTTATAGTAACGATAATATGTAGCAAATGGGTAATGGGGAGAAAGAGGCGCGAAATCTTTCTCCCCTTCTTTATATTGCGAAGCAGACCGTTGAAACAGCTTAAATGAAATTTGAATAGTTATTATGGTAAAATGTTTATTGCAATAGACATGAAAGTGGGGAAACAAAATGTTCATAGCAGAAAACGAAATTGAAGTGCGGTATGCAGAGACGGATCAAATGGGTGTCGTTTACCATGCGAATTATTTTATATGGATGGAACTGGGCAGGACAAAATTGATAAATGATTTAGGTTTTTATTATGCTGATATGGAAGCGGATGGCATCCTCTCACCTGTTATGGATATTCAGGCTTCGTATAAAACCCCTGTCCGATATGGTGATAAGGTAAAGGTTAAAACCTGGATTGAAAAGTATGACGGCTTACGGGTCATTTATGGATATGAGATTGTTAATGGGAAAAATGAAGTGGCGGCTACAGGTCATTCTTCTCACGTTTGCGTTAAAAAGGAGAGCTTCCGCCCGATATCCATTAAACGCATGTTTCCTGATTGGCATGAGGCCTATGAAAAAAATAAAAAGCAGGATGAATTGGTTTAATAACAATTATTGAGGTGATCAAGAAATGGCTTTTGGGATTAAACGGGTAGACGTCGTAACCTGGAAACAGCGAATTGATCAAGGCCAAATAGCTTTTTTAACTCATTATTGGATCGATGACCGATTTCCTGGTTGCAAGACGGTTACAAAAGTGGGCTGCAAAGATTTAGGGCGTTTATCGGAGTGGGGTAAGAAATACGGCCTTAAAAAAGAGTGGATTCACCACAGGAAGGATGGTTACTCTCATTTCGATCTATTAGGGGACAAGCAAAAGGAAATTCTTGAGGCGGAAGAGATTAAAGAGCGTCTGCTCGATTGAAACAAGAAAAAACAGCAGTTTACACCGCTGCACATTGTCAAGCACCTTTTTCATAGTGAAATTCAGGTTCAGACAGTTTTTCGTTTAAGGTAATAATTAAATCATGACCATCAAAGTACCAGATATCTTTCTCTTCTACATAGAAATTAATCTTATTCAATGTTGTTACGGCTCCTGTAGTTTCTGGTTCTTCTTGCATGATACCTAATGAAAAGCCGCTTTGGACGGAACTATGTCCACCATACCTTACATAAAAGCGCAAATGAGAGCCTTCTTGAAGCCCCAGTTCATCAATATACCACTTAGCTGCCTGATCGGAAATGGTCAGTTTCATAAAATTCTCCTTCCTGAGGTTCGTTATTTAAGTATAAAGTAATTATGAAGTAGATGCGAATAATGTGCGTTTTAGAAAGGAAACAACTATGGAGATCATATATAATATTTGTTTCATAACTCGAAAAATATCCAACGAAATTGAAGTGTTGATGCTATTTCGCAAAAAGAATCCGAATAGGCATAAATGGAATGGAGTAGGTGGGAAATTAGAACAAGGTGAAACCATCGATGAATCGATGGAGCGCGAAATTCTTGAAGAAACTGGATTGAAGGTCAAGGGGTTGGCCTTTCGAGGGATTGTGACATGGAATCAAACGGGTGGAATGTATGTTTACCGAGCTGAAGATGCTGGGGGCGGGCTTGGTGCCTGTGATGAAGGAGAACTTGCCTGGAAGCCATATCAATGGGTTATGGAGGCAGATGAAGTGGTGTCCAATATAAAGTATTATCTAAAAGATATTTTACAGGATGACCCACCACTGGAATTTGCCTGTATCTATGAAAATGAACACTTAATATCCGTCAAAAAGAAGCCTTTGCCTGATTTGGCAAAAGAATTGACGCTCACCAATTGAAAACCGCCCATATGCGGTTTTTTTGCAGTATTCCGATTAGTAAGCTATATATCAAAAAGTGGCATAGGAGTATTCAGAATATAGGTACATTTAATGAGGTAAGGAAGATATATATCGTCGTATACAAAAGGACAAAACCGAAAACTATTTTGTATGAAGATATAGCGATAATACCATTTATTTAATTACCTTATATAGAGGATGCTGCTGATTTGCGGAAAACGGAGCTGTTAAAAATGGTGTTGCTTTCATTATTATCATTATTAGCTTAAAAGGATATGTAAGGGTATGAGATGATCGAAAAGCTCAAACAGTTATTAAGTGAAAGTTATTTACATTATAAAGAAGGGATGCTTTACCCAACTTTAAAAAGGCTGGAAGAGAAAGAGAAATTAAAAAGTTACTTGCGGGATTCTTTAGAAGGATCGAAAGGAAATACTATTATGCGACCAAATAAGGTGTTACTCAGTTTCAAGAATAATGGAAGGAATGGAACGGATTTCAAGAACTTATCCGTAAGGTCGTTTCGCAAACATATGGACACACACAAAAATAGCTGCAGATTTCTGCAGCTATTTTGTATTTTCTTTTTCTTTTGCTTCAGCCTCTGCAAGCTTTCTCAGCAAGATGGGGGTAGGCATATGCATGATTTGTTCTAAAGGCAAGTTAAGCGACTTGGATAACTTTAATGCCGTTTCCGGTGATATTTGCAATGGTTTCATGGCACTTTCTCCTATCGATGGTTATTAGCTAGTTCCAGTTTAGCCTTTGTTCTACAATTATACAATCCTTACTTGACCATTTCTCGATCAAACAAAATCCATGCTTTACATATGAATGGAAGTTATTGTAAGAATTTTCAGTATATTTTACCTTGACATAGAGTGTGGTTGAAGTCAGAATAAGATAAGTGGTAGTCCGGATGAACTATAAAGACCATTTGTAATTTATGTATTTTTATTTATTTTCAATAAAATAGGTATAAAGGTTCATGTTGATTTGATGGTTAAGATTGACCTTAACGCGAATTACATGATCAGGGGGAGTAGGAAATGGGGATTTTCACGAAAGCGAAGCCGGAAAAAGCAATCTGGCTTCAAAAGGCAAAAGAGACGGATGGTATATTGGATGTAAGCAGTGAACAGGTGAGACTTCAGGTAAATATCATTGATTTAAAAGAATTCGATTTAAAGCTGATTCATGCTTTTAGGGAGGCAATCGAACCTAAGGTCGAAAGTGTTGTGGATTCCTTTTACCAAACGATTCTGCAGGTTCCGGAATTGAAAGGGATAATCACGGAGCACAGTACAGTGGGAAAATTGAGAAAAACGTTAATTTCTCATATGCTATCATTATTCAATGGTGTGATCGACGATGAATTTGTTGCATTGCGAACGAAGGTGGCGAAGACTCATTATCGAATTGGATTAGAGCCACGCTGGTATTCATCCGGTTTTCAAAATGTACAGAATTTTTTGCAAAAGATTGTCTTTGAGCAAACCAAGAATGAAGAAGAGCAGCGTGCATTGATATCAGCGATAGGAAAAATACTCAATCTCGAACAGCAGTTAGTCATTGAAGCCTATGAAGCGGAAAATTTAAAAGCAAGGGAAAATAAATACAAAGAAATCAAGGAGGAAGTGAAAAAGAAAATCTCATTGATTAGTGAAGAAGTACTATTATTAAGTAAAGAAACGGATGTATCCGTTAAACAATTGATAGAAAATGGGCATTTTGTCAAAGCGCAGATCGCAATGCGTGCTAATCTATCCCTTCGTTCAAGAACGATAGCTGAAGAGGGTCAGGATCGTATGCAGATCTTGACGGAAAAGATACAAAACCTTGTTATATTCATGAAAAATGTTGATGAAAACATCGATTTGTTAAACCAATCCTTCCTAACCATTACCGAGTTTGTAAAGCTTGTACAGGGGATGGCCGACCAGACAAATTTACTCTCATTGAACTCAGCCATCGAGGCAGCGCGTGCAGGTAAACATGGTAAAGGATTTGCAGTTGTTGCGAATGAAGTCAGGAAGCTTGCTGAACAGACTAAAAATTCAATCACTGAAATAGACGCAATCGTCCATACTTCCGGTGAATATATGAAAGAAGTTGTTGAATCTGTCCAAAGGGTCAAGGCGGTCGTTAAAGCAGGCGAGGAAGAATCTGAGTTAACCGAAAAGGCCTTCAATGAAATAATCGGAGTGATCGAAGGGAATATAACGGATTCAACTGAAATGGAAAGGACAATTCAGGAATTAGTATCAGTCATTCAGGAAATCGGAAACTCTACGGAAAAGGTGTCAGGGCATGCCAGTATACTGAATAACACGGCAAATCAATTGTAGAATGGAAATAAGCCCGTGTATACGGGCTTATTTCGATGGACATATGATCCTCTTACAACCATTTTACTTTTGGTTCAGTTTTATTGATAATCCGCTTGATGTTTGCACGATGCCGGTAAAAAATGAAAATCGTTAATATACCGATTACAATAATAAGCGGCCAATCACCGGCATGAAACACTAAACTGTAGATGAGAGCAAGTAGAGAAGCAATCATGGAAGAAAGCGAGACATATTTGGATATGTATAAGGATATAAAGAATATGATAACGGCAAAGACAAAAAACAATGGTTCATAAGCAAGAATGACACCAGCTGAAGTTGCCACCGCTTTCCCGCCACGAAAGTTAGCGAAAATGGGAAACATATGACCGATGACTGCAAAAACGCCGGCTAGCAATAAATGCATTTCCACGCCAAGCAAGTACGGAAGAAACGTTGCTAGGGTACCCTTAAGTATATCCATGATGGTAACGGTAAGCCCTGCTTTGACACCTAGTGTCCTGAAGGTATTTGTCCCGCCTAGATTTTTACTGCCATGTTCCCGAATGTCGATTTTGTAAAAGGTTTTACCTATTATTAAACCGGAAGGAATCGAACCGATCAGGTAGGCTGACAGTAGAGTGATAAATGTAAACATTCTATGATCCTTTCTTTAAAGAAAAATCTTCTTTTTTATCACGTTTAAGAAGCTGATTGTTCCTTTTTTCAAAAATAAACGTGTAGAAATAGCTAAAAACAGCCTTAAACTACCTGTTAAGCTTCTCTTATTGTAACATTTTCGTGACAAAATGGTACGGCTGTCCAAAAAAAAATCCACTGAAAAAATGAATTTTCCTTGATGAACTTATATCTTTTGATATACGTTAAGTTCATGAAGGGTTAAAGGTTTGCGCTTCCTTATTTTCGTAAATATAAATTGAAGGAAGCCTCCTTGTATAAATTATTACAATACGTGGTAGTCTGTATGAACAGAAAGACAGTTAAGATAAGTGGGTCACACCTTTTCGAAACATATTCTTTCTTGTATAATGGTCTTTCTTAATAATGGTAATAAACAACTTTTCTCTTAAATAATACCCGTGTTAAGGAATACTCTTTATGCAAATATTACACTTTATTATAAAGGGGATTGAAAAGAATGATAGAGAATCCAAGCAGAGAAGAAATGGGTCAGATGTTGAAAAAATCAAAGCGCATCGCTGTCGTTGGTTTATCAAATAACCCTGAGCGAACTTCTTATATGGTATCAAAGGCCATGCAGGAAAGCGGTTATGAAATCATCCCGGTAAACCCTGCTGTATCTGAAGTGCTGGGTGTCAAGGCAGTAAAAGCCCTGAAAGATATTGAAGGGCACATCGATATCGTCAATGTTTTCCGCCGTTCAGAGTTCCTTCCGGAGATTGCCAAGGAATTTGCAGAAATCGATGCTGATATCTTTTGGGCACAGCTAGGGGTGGAAAATGAAGAAGCCTATAATTTTTTGAAAGAAAAAGGATATACTGTCATCATGAATCGATGCATTAAAGTCGAACACGCCCTTACTAAGTAAAATGAAAAGAGCGGAACTTCCGCTCTTTTTTAAGGATGGCAGTGTCTCAACCAGAGAAATAGTGGGGATTGAGCTTCAGGGCAAATTTAAGCCATTTAAGCTTAATTTGATTAAAATAGTAAAAGTATATTTGCCAAATGAAAATTTACCGCTACAATTAGAAAGGTAGCTATGATACGTTTTCAAAAAAGTGAACAGTTCCAAACAAAGGTGCTAACGCTAATAAAAGGGACGAAAAAAATAGAACACTTGTTCTTTGTTCGTGAAAGTATTATACTTTTTATATGATATTAACGTATGAATGAATTTGTTAAGCTAGTGAGTCATTTCATTGCAGTATGATTTGGCCCGGAAATTGTGTTTAGTAAGGAAAGGGGAATTTCTGTGGCAAAGAAAGTAAAAACAATCGAGTACAATGATGATGCAATTCAGGTACTGGAAGGACTCGAAGCGGTCAGAAAACGTCCCGGTATGTATATCGGCAGTACTGATGCACGCGGACTTCATCATTTAGTGTACGAGATTGTCGATAACTCCGTAGATGAGGCTTTGGCTGGATATGGAGACCAAATTAGTGTGAAAATACATAAAGATAACAGTGTAAGTGTGTCAGATAAAGGCCGTGGAATGCCTACCGGTATGCATAAATTGGGTAAACCGACGCCTGAAGTCATTTTGACGATTCTTCATGCCGGGGGTAAATTTGGACAAGGCGGATATAAAACGAGCGGAGGCCTTCATGGGGTTGGTGCTTCGGTCGTTAACGCGTTGTCTGAATGGCTTGTCGTGACGATCAAAAGGGACGGGTTCATTTACGAACAACGGTTTTTCAATGGCGGTAAGCCGGAAACGACCCTGGAGAAAATCGGTAAAACCAATCAAGCTGGTACCAAAATCCACTTCAAGCCCGATCCAAAAATATTTTCGGTGACAACGTTCAATTATGATATCCTATGTGAGCGTCTTCGCGAATCAGCTTTTCTTTTAAAAGGCATGAAGATAGAATTGACGGATGAACGAAACGACCATAATGAAACTTTTCACTATGAAAATGGAATTGAAGCGTTTGTGGATTACTTAAATGAGGAAAAAGAGACCCTTCATAGTGTAGTCAGCTTAGAAGGGGAACAAAATGGGATTGAAGTCGATCTCGCCTTTCAATTCAACGATGGGTATTCAGAAAATATTTTAAGCTTTGTAAATAACGTTCGAACAAAAGACGGCGGCACCCATGAGATTGGCGCAAAAACGGCCATGACACGGGCATTTAATGATTATGCCAGAAAAATGGGGCTATTGAAGGAAAAAGATAAAAACCTCGAAGGTACCGATATACGTGAAGGCTTGTCTTCAATAATTTCTGTTCGTATCCCAGAAGAACTTCTTCAATTCGAAGGACAAACCAAGAGCAAGCTTGGAACTAGCGAAGCCCGTTCTGCAGTCGATTCCATCGTGTCAGAGCACTTAGCCTACTTTTTTGAAGAAGATCCGACCACGAGTACACTATTGGTTAAAAAAGCGATTAAAGCGTTCCAGGCCCGGGAAGCTGCGCGCAAAGCCCGTGAAGATGCAAGAAGCGGGAAGAAACGGAAAAAATCCGACGCCATCCTTTCAGGAAAATTGACACCAGCTCAATCGAAAAATCCCGAACGGAATGAATTATATCTCGTGGAAGGGGACTCTGCTGGAGGATCCGCAAAACAAGGGCGCGATCGCCGATTCCAAGCAGTACTGCCATTACGGGGTAAAGTTATCAATACGGAAAAGGCAAAACTAGCGGATATTTTTAAAAACGAGGAAATAAATACAATCATCCATGCTATCGGTGGAGGTGTCGGGGCGGAGTTCAATACACCGGACACCAACTATGATAAAGTTATCATCATGACTGATGCCGACACGGATGGTGCCCATATCCAAGTGCTGCTGCTGACTTTCTTTTATCGCTATATGAAGCCGTTGATAGAGGCAGGAAAGGTTTACATTGCCTTGCCCCCTTTATATAAAGTGAGTAAAGGGACCGGCAAGAAAGAAGTCATTGAATATGCTTGGAGCGACGAGGAACTTCAGGGAGCGATAGACAAGGTAGGGAAAGGCTATATGATTCAGCGCTATAAAGGGCTGGGTGAGATGAATGCCGATCAATTATGGGATACGACCATGAACCCGGAAACAAGGACATTGATACGTGTGAAGATCGATGACGGTGCCCGTGCAGAAAGACGAGTGACAACGTTGATGGGAGATAAGGTCGAACCGCGCCGTAAATGGATTGAAGCCAATGTCGCTTTTGGTCTCGAAGAGGAATCGAATATTTTAGATAATGAAAATATGTCGATTGAAGAGGAGGTCAATAACGATGGTATTTGAAGAAACGTTTCGAGATTTGCCGCTAGAAGAGGTAATTGGGGACCGCTTCGGGCGTTACAGTAAATATATTATCCAGGATCGGGCACTGCCAGATGCAAGGGACGGACTAAAGCCAGTTCAGCGCAGGATATTGTATGCGATGCATGTAGAAGGAAATACACAGGAAAAAGGATTTAGGAAATCTGCAAAAACTGTCGGTAATGTAATTGGTAACTATCATCCTCATGGCGATTCATCTGTTTATGAGGCAATGGTCCGGATGAGCCAAGACTGGAAGCTGCGAAAGGTCATGGTTCAAATGCACGGAAACAACGGTAGTATTGATGGTGATCCGCCTGCTGCGATGAGGTATACAGAAGCAAGGCTATCATCGATTGCCTCCGAGATGTTACGAGATATTGAAAAAAGGACGGTCGATTTTGTACCGAACTTCGATGATACTTCGGAAGAACCTATTGTTTTGCCAGCGATGTTCCCTAACTTGCTTGTAAACGGATCCACAGGAATTTCTGCCGGCTATGCCACTGAAATCCCGCCACATCAAATAGGTGAAGTCATTGATGCTGCCATTATGCGAATCGATAAGCCTGAAGCGACAGTCGCTGATTTAATGACGGTCATTAAGGGGCCGGATTTCCCTACAGGCGGTATCATTCAAGGAATTGAAGGCATTCGTAAAGCCTATGAAACAGGTAAAGGGAAAATAATCATTCGCGGGTTGGCGGAAGTGGAAACGATTCGCGGCGGCAAACAGCAAATCGTCATCACTGAAATCCCTTATGAAGTCAATAAAGCGAACCTTGTTAAAAAAATGGATGAGTTCCGTCTTGACCGGAAAGTGGAAGGTATCGCTGAAGTAAGGGATGAAACGGACCGTACAGGACTGCGTATCGTCATTGAACTGAAAAAGGAAGCGGATGCCAATGGCGTCCTGCATTATTTATATAAAAATTCCGATCTTCAAATTGCTTACAATTTTAATATGGTCGCAATTTATAAAAAACGGCCGACATTGATGAGCCTGCCAAAAATGCTAGATGCGTATATCGATCACCGTAAAGAGGTAATCGTGAACCGCTCCCGTTATGAGTTGCAAAAAGCTCATGACAGGGCACATATTGTCGATGGTTTAGTGAAGGCTTTGTCCATATTGGATGAAGTCATCGCTGTAATCCGTGCCTCTAAAGATAAACGGAATGCCAAAGATAATCTCATCGCTAATTTCGCATTTACAGAAGCTCAAGCTGAAGCCATTGTCTCATTACAGTTATATAGGCTGACAAATACGGATATTACAGCGCTTGAAGCAGAGGCAGAGGAATTGAAGAACAAAATTGAGGAATTGACCAAGATTCTTGGCAGTGAAAAAGTTCTTTTTCAAGTAATAAAAAAAGAACTTCGATTCATTAAAAAAGGTTTTGATGACGGCCGGCGTTCCAAAATCGAAAAAGAAATTGAAGAAATCAAAATTAATCTTGAAGTCTTGATTGCGAGTGAAGATGTGATGGTGACCGTGACGAAAGAAGGCTATGTCAAACGGACTTCATTACGATCTTATACAGCATCAGGCGGTCTTGATTTTGGCATGAAGGATTCCGATCGCCTGCTCCAGAGGCTGGAGATGAATACGACAGATGTCCTGTTACTGTTCACATCCAAAGGAAACTTCCTCTATTGTCCAGTTCATCAGCTTCCTGATATTCGTTGGAAGGAAACCGGTCAGCATATCGCGAACATCATACCTATCGATAGGGAAGAACAAATCATAAAAGCGATTCCTATCAAAGATTTCACCCTGCCGCAATTCTTAGTGTTCATCACTAAAAATGGTATGGTGAAAAAGACTGAAATAGCTTCCTACAAAGCCCAGAGACATTCAAAACCACTGGTCGGTGTCAATTTAAAAGGTGATGATGAACTGGTCGATGTCCATCATACCGATGGACAGGCAGACCTTTTCCTAGTCACGCATAACGGCTATGGTTTATGGTTTGATGAAGAAGAAGTAAGTGTTGTCGGTGTCCGGGCAGCAGGAGTCAAAGGGATTAATTTGAAAGAGGATGACTATGTCATTGGCGGAAAGGTTTTAGCCAAGGATAGTAAAGAATCAATCCTTATCGTTACCCAGCGCGGAGCCATCAAGAAAATGAAATTAACCGAGTTTGAGAAAACGAGCCGAGCAAAACGCGGTGTCGTGGTCTTGAGGGAATTGAAATCGAATCCTCATAGGGTCATTGGATTTGATACCATCAACAAAACTGATAGTCTATTCATTCTTTCCGAAAAGGGAACCATTGAAACGATCCATGCCGCTTCATTAAAAAATCATGATCGATACACGAATGGATCATTTGTTTTTGATGAAACGGTTAGTGGAAAAGCGAAAGAACTGTGGAAAATATCATTGGAAGATGACTCCGCCATAGAGCAGTGAATCATTTTTTAAAAAGGGATGCTGATCATGATCAGCATCCCTTTTTATTTTTTTCACAAAAGAACAGTCCTATAAGAAAATAATCCCCGCATATCCCCATTACAGGTTGATTCCTTTTACGAGAGTAACCTTTTAAGTCAAAAATGACTTATTGAGTCAATTTTAAATCCTAGCATTGCGAGCCATATATTTCTAATGGGACAACAAATAATTCAATTTTGAATTTTAATATTAACAGAATCTACATATCATAACGATTTATTTTTGGCACACTCCTTGCATATTGTTAGTATGACTTCTTTATTTTTTGAATGAAGAAAGGGGAGGACCAATGGATAGACCTTGGAAAAAGCATATCCCGCCCGGAAATCCAATGGAGATTGATATTCCTGAAATATCTTTAACAGAACTATTTTATCAATCAGTCGAACAATATTCGGATAAAACAGCAGTTACGTTCATGGAGCAAAGGTATACATATTCAGAGTTAGGGAACTTAGTGAAAAAATGTGCCCGCTCGCTTGCTGATGAAGGGATTAAAAAGGGGGATCGTGTGGCTCTTATGCTCCCTAATTGTCCCCAATATCCGATTGGTTTTTTCGGAACTCTTTTGAATGGAGCAATAGTTGTCCAAATCAATCCGATGTATAAGCAAAACGAATTAATACATGTCCTGAAAGACTCAGGTGCAAGGCTCATCATTGTGCTCGACGAATTATTGCCAATAGTTGAAGCCGTAATGGCTGAAACCGATGTTGAAAAGATGTTGTGCGTGTCGCTGGAAAAAGGTAAATGTGAAATGACAAAAAAGCTGCTATCAGTAACAGAGGCGGATTTCACAGTGCGGATTGAACCCTCCGAAGATGTCGCCGTCCTCCAATATACAGGGGGAACGACAGGGCGTTCTAAAGGGGCGATGCTAACCCATCGTAATATCGTTGCGAATACGCTGCAAAGTGCAGCTGCTTCAAGTATCAATACTCAAAAGGGGAAGGAAAGGGTACTTGGAGTTTCCCCATTATTTCATGTTTACGGGATGACTTCAGGGATGAACCTGACATTTTATAATGGCGGGGAATTAATTCTTGTATCCCGGTTTGAGTTGACGGAAATCGTCGATATTATCAATAAACTTAAACCGACCATTTTTCCTGGGGTACCAACGATGTATATTGCTTTATTACAATATTACCAGTCCCATCCATTTGATTTGCATACATTGAAATCTTGCGTTTCAGGTTCGTCACCATTGCCATTGAATGTATTGTCAAGGTTTAACGAATTGAGTGGAACAAAGATTGCAGAGGGCTATGGCCTGTCCGAGGCGTCACCAGTCACTCACCGAAATCCAGTTAGCGGTCTCCAGAAATCTGGAAGTATCGGGATTCCTTTACAAAATACTGATGCTGCCATAATTGACAGTATTACAGGAGAGCCATCCCTCTTGGTTGATACACCAGGTGAATTGGTCATTAAGGGTCCACAGGTAATGAAAGGCTATTGGGGCATGCCTGAAGAGACGCGAAATACGATTCAAAACGGATGGCTTCATACCGGTGACATTGCCAAGATGGATGAAGATGGCTTCTTTTACATTGTGGGACGCAAGAAAGAAATGATCATCGCAGGCGGATTCAATATATATCCAATTGAAATTGAAGATATTCTATACAGCCATCCTAAGGTTCTTGAAGCTGCCGTCTTTGGCGTTCCCGATCAATATCGCGGTGAAACGGTACATGCAGCGGTAGTTTTAAAGCCAAGTGAAAGGATAACTGAAAACGAGTTGAAAGATTATTGCCGAAAACAGCTCGCTGTCTTTAAAGTCCCAAAAATAATCACATTTGAAAGTGAACTTCCGAAGACGGCTGTCGGTAAAATCTTGAAACGCAAGCTTCAAGAAAAACATATCGCTTATTCGGATAAAATATGAAAGCGTTAACAATCAATTCGCAGATAAAGGGGAATGCAAATGGACTTTCGCTTAGATGAAGACATCCTGCTATTAAAAGAAAATATAAGACAGTTTATCGAAGAGCAAATCGATCCTTTTTCCATGCAGATAGAGGATGAAGATCATATACCGGAATCGATCATAAATTTATCGAAGGAAATCGGGTTATTCGGACTTAGTATCCCGGAAAAGTATGGTGGGCTCGGAATCGGAATGGTAGGGAAATGTGCTTTATATGAGGAAATCGGCAAAACACATAATGGATATACCACTCTGATTGGGGCCCACACAGGTATAGGGACAGTAGGGATAGTTGAAATGGGCAATGAAATGCAAAAGGAAAAGTATCTTCCAGATATGGCAAGCGGTAATAAAATTGGCGCATTTGCTTTAACTGAGCCTGCAGCGGGGTCCCATGCGACGAATCTCAAAATGACGGCTGTCAAAAGTGGCGATAAGTATATCCTAAATGGAACTAAGCATTATATAACGAATGCAGATGTAGCGGATATTTTTACAGTTATGGCCGTAACGGACAAAGATAAAGGGGCAAAAGGAATCACTTCATTCATAGTAGAAAAGGATTTTCCGGGTTTTAGAGTTGGTAGCCTGGAAAGGAAAATGGGACTACGAGGCTCACATTCGGCCGAATTGGTTTTTGAAGATTGCGAGGTTCCGGCTGAAAATGTATTGGGGGACGTTGGTCAAGGGTATGTAAATGCATTGAAAATCCTTGCAAATGGCCGGGCAGGCCTTGCGGCACGAAATTTGGGGTCCTGTCAATACCTGCTGGATCTATCTACTAAATATGCCACTGAACGTGAACAATTCGATGTTCCTATCATTGATCATCAAGCCGTATCCCATATGATTGCCGAGATGGCAATGGAAATAGAAGCACTTCGCTCATTCACATACCGTGTCGCATGGATGGTCGATCAGAAAGAAAAAATCATTAAAGAAGCGGCGATGCTTAAGTTGTATGGTTCGGAAGTATATAATCGTGTCGCTGATAAGGCCGTTCAGATTCATGGCGGGATGGGGTACATGAAGGATTATCCAGTTGAACGTTTCTATCGGGATGCCCGAATCACTAGAATATATGAAGGCACATCCGAAATCCAAAAAAATATCATTACTGGGCAATTGAAGAGAAAATATCAAAACTAGTCTAATTGGAAAGTGGAGGGGTTAAAATGGATTTACGATTATCGGATGAACAAAAAATGGTACAAAAAACAATACGCAAGTTCGTGGAAAATGAATTGATTCCCTTGGAAAATGAAGTACTACGCAATGAAATGGCTGGAAAACCTAGTTTACCAGAGGGGACATTAAAAGAATTACAGGAAAAAGCAAAAAAAGCTGGGTTTTGGGGCATCAATACTCCGGAGGAATTTGGCGGGGCAGACTTAGGACAGCTTATGATGGCCATTGTCTTGATGGAAGTATCAAAAACGTTTGTACCATTCAGCTTTGGAGGTTCGGCGGACAATATTCTTTATTATGGAAATGAAGAACAGAAAAAGAAATATCTGATCCCTACGATTAACGGGGAGAAAAAGTCCTGTTTTGCCATGACGGAGCCGGGAGCAGGGTCCGATACGCGAAATATTAAAATGACGGCAGTAAAAGAAGGGAACGAATGGGTGCTTAACGGGGAAAAAACTTTCATTACAGGAGGAAACGATGCCGATTTCGTCATGGTCATTGCTGTAACCGACAAAGAAAGTCATCAAGCAACCGGAACGGAAGGGGTAACTTGTTTCATTGTAGACCGTGATATGGGCTGGAGATCAGAATATATCAATACGATGGGAGAATGGGGACCGGCAGGTTTGGTTTTTGATAATGTCAGGGTACCCGAAGAAAACATTTTAGGGGAAGTGCATGGCGGTTATAAACTAGGCTTGGAATGGATTGGGTTTGCAAGATGGATTGTGGGGGCGCGCGCTGTCGGTTCTGCAGAAAGATTGCTGCAAATGGCTATAGAATACGCTAAAGAACGTGTTACATTCGGTAAACCGATTGCTGAGCGGCAGGCCATTCAATGGCAGATTGCTGATTCGGCTGTAGAAATCGAAGCTGCAAGATGGCTTGTTTTGAATGCAGCGTTCACACTTGATAATGGAGAAGACAATCGCCATTTAGCTTCAATCGCTAAACTCTATGGAGCGAATATGGGGAATCGGGTCGTTGATCGCGTATTGCAGATACACGGTGGCATGGGTTATACGAAGGAGCTTCCTATTGAACGTTGGTACCGCGAGGCTAGGCTTTGGAGGATTTATGATGGTACGGATGAAATACAGCGGATGATCATTTCCCGGAATTTGATTAAGGGACATGTTAAATTAGGACAATTCTTATAATAGATTAGGAGGAAACGATTATGACAGGGAGATTTACAGGGAAAACGGCTTTAGTTACGGGTGGAAGCAGAGGGATTGGCCTGGCGATCGTCGAACTATTTGCAAGCGAAGGCGCAAATGTAGCCATTATCGATATCAACGAAGAGGTTTTGACATCAACAGGAAATGAATTAAGGGATAAGGGTTACTCCATTTTTACAAAAGTGGCCAATGTGGTCAATTCCGAAGAAGTGGAAGCATTCATTAAAGAAATAGCCGACACATTCGGCTCCCTTGATATCCTCGTGAATAATGCAGGAGTCATCCGAGATAATCTACTTTTTAAAATGACCGATTCAGATTGGCAAACTGTGATGGATGTGCATTTAAAGGGTACTTTCAATGCAGTACGTTCCGCCCAGAAGCATATGGTTGCAAATAAATACGGAAGAATCATCAATATATCATCCACCTCCGCCCTTGGGAATCGTGGGCAGGCTAATTATTCAGCTGCAAAAGCCGGGCTTCAGGGGTTAACAAAAACTCTAGCGATCGAACTTGGAAAATATGGAATAACGGCTAATTCGGTCGCACCAGGTTTTATCGAAACCGAAATGACGAAAGAAACAGCCAGGCGGGTGGGAGTGAGTTTTGAACAATTCATCCAGGATAGGGCAAACAGTATTCCTGTTGCTAGAAGCGGATTGCCAAGTGATATTGCTCATGCTGTTGCATTCTTTGCTGATGAAGCATCCTCATTCATTAGTGGGCAGGTTTTATATGTCGCAGGCGGTCCAAAAAATTAAGGGGAAAGGCGGGATATTATGTTCAACGAAAGTATTGGAAAACGATCCAAACCCGTTAAAAATATGGTTGAACGGGGTGCCGTTAAAAAATTCGCATTATCGATTGGTGATCCCCACCCGATTTTCATCGATGAAGAAATAGGCAGGCAATCAAGGTATGGAACGAATATCGCACCACCAACTTTCCCAAGGGTTTTTGATTTTGGGACGATCGAAAGCTTAAACCTCCCGAATAAAGGGTTGATTCACGGCGAGCAGATATATCGCTACAACAGGCCGCTGAAGGTAGGGGAAGAAATCACCTGTTATACGGAAGTGAAAGACTATTATGAGAAAAAGGGAAAACAAGGGGAAATGGGATTTCTAGCCTTTAAAAATTATGGGACGGATGCGGATGGGGAAATTGTCTTCACTGCTGAACAGCTTGTCATTATCAATGAAACGATCAGAAGGATGGTGATGAGTAAGTGACGACATTAACCGAACTTCATATTGGTGACTCGTTACATTCAATTGAGCTTGAACCTGTAACGCGTTTGGATCTCATTAAGTACGCTGGTGCATCAGGTGATTTCAATCCCATTCATACGATTGATGAGGAAGCAAAAAATGCTGGTCTTCCCGGTATCATCGCACATGGAATGTGGACGATGGGAAACCTCGCAAAGATTTTCAGTAATCTTTATGAAATCGGATTTATCGAAGAATACAAGATTCGTTTCAAAGGTATGGTTTTCTTGAATGATGTCATAACTCTTCAAGCCGATCTAAAAGAAAAAAATGGGGATAGATATTTTTTCAATGTAACGGCCACTAACCAGTCAGGTAAGGAAGCGATCAGTGGAGAGGTTATTTTTAAGGCCTACTAAGGGAAAGTAGTGATGAAAGTTATTTCATCACTACTTTTTTTAGGGACGAAATTCGACAATTTTAAAGGGATTTCGAATTTTATCCAGAATTGTACTTAAAAAGAATTCTTTTTGCGGCGGTGAATAGTATTGAATCAAGTGAAACAGGATTCTCAGTTTAATTTGCTCAAAGAGTGGACCTTTCCTGCACTAGTCGTGGATTCTGCAAACCGGATAAAGGATTGGGGCAATTATTTTAATCAATTGTTAGGTCTGAATGGTAATAAAATATTAACCGAACAATTCGATGAGTGGCAATTTCTCGATAATAAAAGGCTAGCAGCTGCAAGGCTGCGTGATAAACGGTATTTATTTTTATTGATGAAACAAATGGATACTGACAATATTCTATATATAGGCAGAGAAACACAATTTTTGGATGATTTATTGATTGATGCTCATGAAACGGATAAGTTGAATCGCGCTCTGGATGCCATTATCGAAAATTCCTATGATGGGATATACATCACCGATCAAGATGGAATCACCCTTTATACCAATTCGGCAATTGAACGGATCACTGGCATTCCAAAAGAGTATTATATAGGCAAGTCGGTGGACCAATTGATTAAGCGCGGCATCCTGAATGCTTCGGTGACGCATAAGGTAGTGAAGCTGAGACGAACGGTATCAGTCGTACAGGATAATTTTGCTGGAAAAGAAACATTGATTACAGGAAGTCCCGTTTTTAATGCGGCAGGGGAAATAGAGCAAGTCGTTACGAATATAAGAGATTTATCAGATTTAAATGAACTGATGCATGAGTTGACGAAAGTTAATGAATTGAATAATCAATATAAGCAGGAAATTGAAAAACTGCGGAAGATAACAAGCCAGGATGGCGTCGTTTTTGTCAGTGATAAGATGAAAATGATCTATGAGATTGCTGAAAGAATATCGGATATTGATGCGACCGTACTCATTTTAGGAGAAACGGGCGTTGGAAAAGATGTCCTTGCCCGTAATATTTATAATCGGAGCATCCGATCTAAAAAAGGAGATTTCATCAAAATAAATTGTGGGGCAATTCCTGCTGATTTATTGGAATCCGAGCTCTTTGGATATGAAGGAGGGGCATTTACCGGTGCCAATCAAAAAGGTAAACCAGGGATGTTTGAGCTGGCGGAAAGTGGGATCTTGTTCTTGGATGAAGTCGGTGAGCTTCCCCTGCAACTTCAAGTGAAGCTGCTTCGGGCCCTTCAGGAAAGGGAGATTCAAAGAATCGGAGGTACAAAGCCAAAGAAAATCGATGTTCGCATAATCGCAGCCACGAACCGGAATCTATCGGAAATGGTCAAATCGGGTGATTTTCGTGAAGACCTTTTTTATAGGCTGAATGTCATTCCGATTACGATTCCTCCCCTAAGGGAAAGAAGAGAAGATATCTTGGCATTGATTGACCTATTTTTAACAAAGGCAAACGAACAATATAAATTCTCAAAAGAAATAGATTCGAGGCTGAAGGAATACTTTTATCAACATGATTGGCCAGGAAATGTCCGTGAATTGATTAATATAGTGGAAAGGCTCGTCGTACTGACGGATAATCAATTATTATCGATTAACGACCTTCCAGAAGAATATCAGCCGGAAAATCGGAATCAGCCGAACCTCAATGCTTCCCTAACTTTAAAGGAAGCGGTGGAAAGAGCCGAAAAGGAAATCTTGACGAAAGCGGCTCAAACCTACCAAACTACATATGAAATCGCAGAAGCCCTTGATTCCAGCCAGGCAACAATTGTGCGGAAACTTAAAAAATATCGATTGAAGGTCAGTGGAAAAGAATAGGTAAGTATGAAATGCACCTCCCATTGTTGGACACCATCCAACAATGGGAGGTGCATTTTTTTGACTAAATACCGGATAGGCGAAAAATTACATGGAGTTAAGTACTTGGAAGGGGAAAAATCTTATAGATCTATCGCAGATGAAAGAAATGTAGTTTTAGCCATCTGATAAGATGGGTGACTTGCTATCTAGTAGACGGGATGGGAGGAATTGCCTCATTATTTATTCACTTTTTATCTTTATTTTTTTCTAATATTCAAATAAATAAGGAAAAATATTATTGTGTTAGCAAGATCAAGGTAGGGTTTAAATTTTCCAGAATATATACAAGCATGAAATCACCTTCCTTTTTCAATAAGTAGTCTCCAACCAATATTTGACTTTGGCAACCCTTGTATATACTCTAGCAACGTTCAATTTTAAATTTTGAGATGCTCAATACTTAATCTCCCCCCATATGCACTGTAATTTAATGTCTCCGTACCTCATGGGCTTCTATTGAACAGTACTGAGTTCTAACTTCATCACATCGGAGATACCAACATCAGTAAGAAACATAGAACTCATTACTGAATAACGAAGTAATATTTTTTTCATGAATAAACCACCTCAACTTGGTAAGTAGCCTTCTTTGCAATAAAAACAGATAGATAATTACCACATATTTTGTTCATATCAAAAATTACCCCCTTTGTTATTTTAGTAATTATATTAACCTATTTTTTTGATAGTTGTGTTTATTAACTATTTTTTAAAAGAGTTTTTAAAAGATTTCGTTTTTAATGTTGCTTTTTGTGCATGATTACCTGCTATTGCGTGAAATAAATGTAGTTGTGAAGGGTATTTTTAGATACTTGTCATTTTTTTCATTCTAATTCTTTAACTGATTCAGAAATGATTTTTTCAGTCAAAAGTGAATGATGGATAACCCATATGGAACCCATACATTTGTTTTTTACAATTCAATAATGAATTCACAGTACTGGGAATAGGCGGTTGGACAGTGTGTTACTTATGGCACGGCACTTGCATTCATAATAGGAAATTAAATCTATCTACGGAAGAACCTGTAGAAAGTGCGAGGTGAAAGGGGTGAACGATCCAGACGATTACCGTGGGAAAACTGTTATTCAGAGAAGAAGGAATCAGTGGCTATCCCTAAAAACAGAATATGCATTTCAGATTATCGTATCGCCTGCGATTCATTAGGCAGAAAGAAGGAGGACTTAAAAACGTTAGGTGCATGTACTGAAATAAGTAGTCATTATAAATGAAAGCGCTAACAAGAGCCCGGGTGGTGTTATCCTCTACTCCTAAGTTATATCTGTAGGCGGAGAGAATAGGGAAATAAACAGTGCCTATCTAATTGATCGATGATTGAGTTACTGCTCCTCCCCGAGAGGTTGAGCCAGTGAGGAATAAGTGAAAGTGTTTTTCGTCGCAGATGTGTGCTTTCAAAATATGAACAGGAATGTGGGCCAGGGAATGAACATAGGAGCAAAGTGAAATTCAATAATTATCAGGGAGGAAGTAAATGGATATTTTGATCCAGCAGCTTTTTAATGGTTTGACGATTGGCAGCGTATATAGTCTTGTTGCCCTGGGATTGACGCTAGTATATGGAATTTTGCATATCCCGAACTTTGCCCACGGTGCCCTATATATGTTGGGTGGATATATCACGCTGTCAATGATGACATTATATGGGGTCAATTACTGGATTGCCATGTTTGTATCCGTTATCGTTGTTGGTTTATTGGGAGTCCTTTTGGAACGTTTCGTGTTCCGTCTGTTAAGGGAGGCACCTCCATTGCACGATAAGATAGCAGCAATCGGCATTCTCCTTTTTCTTGAAGCTTTTGCCCAATTTGCCTGGGGTGCAGACTTCCATACAATGACTTCTCCATACGGCCAAGTCGTCAACTTCATGGGCTTGACGTTCACACTACAGCGGTTATTGATCATCGTGTCAGCTATCGCAGTAATGGTTTTACTTTACCTTTTCCTTAAGAAAACTTATACCGGGTCAACGATAATAGCGATGTCCCAAAGCCGTGAAGGTGCGTCATTAGTGGGAATCAACATTAATAAAGTCGCGATGCTGACCTTCATGATATCGGGTGGATTAGCTGCCATCGCTTCATCCCTTGCATCACCGATTAACCTTGTTTTTCCCGGCATGGGGCATTTAGTCATCCTAAAAGCATTCGTCATTATCATCTTGGGCGGGATGGGGAGCATCCCGGGGGCGATCGTAGGCGGATATATCCTAGGTTTCAGTGAGAGCCTGGGCGCAACTTATATTTCAAATGACTATAAGGACATCATCGCATTCATTCTTTTAGTCGTGATATTAACCGTGAAACCAACAGGTCTTTTTGCCAAGGGGGAGAGGTAGCGTGAAGATTTTAACGAAAAGAAATGGAATCATCGCTCTTATCATCTTTGCTTTTTCATTCCCCTTTATCGCGCAAAACGACTATTATCTCCATATGCTGACACTTTCGTTCATCTGGGCGATAGCTGTTTATGGGATCAATTTACTGTCAGGATATACTGGATATCTCTCGCTTGCACATGCTGGATTTTTTGCCATTGGAGCATATTCACTTGGCCTGCTGACGGTAAAAGCGGGAATGAACTTTTGGTTGGCACTTGTAACGGCATGTTTAATCACATGTGCAATTGGGTTTTTAATCGGATTGATAGCGTTGAGGACAAAGGAACACTTTTTCGCGATTTATACCCTATGTGTTGGTTACATCATATATCTGGTCATCGATAAATGGGAGGGGCTTACAGAAGGGGTTAGGGGATTGATCGGTATCCCTGCTCCTGGAAATATAGGTCCAATCGCATTTGATACTGCAGCATCACAATATTATTTGGTCCTCATTTTCCTGCTTGCAGTGATTTTGATCGTGTATCGAATTATCCGCTCGTTGACCGGCAGGACGTATATGGCCATCAGGAACAGCGAGGACCTTGCACAAACGATAGGCATATCCACAATGAAGAATAAGTTAACCGCATTTGTCCTATCCACATTCTTTGCAGGTTTAGCAGGTGCCTTGTATGCTTCATTCATTCGCTTCATTGGACCTGATATCGGATCAACTGCCATAATGTTCGATCTATTGATGTATTTATTGGTTGGTGGAATCGGGACACTCTCTGGTCCATTGGTGGGTACTTTACTATTAGTGATCCTTTCGCAGAATCTGCAATTCCTTCAAGAATATCGAATGTTGATATTCGGACCATTGCTTACGATAATCATCATCTTTTATCCGCGTGGAATCGCAGGGGCCATCTTTGATTGGCAAAACAAGCGAAAAGTTAATAAGCGGTCCAAGGTGAGGAACGAAATTCACATGAAAGCGGAGGAGGGATGAGTTTGCTTATCGAAACGAGGAATTTGACAAAGCGGTTTGGTGGATTAGCGGCGGTCAATAATGTGGATTTTATGATTGAAAAAGGAAGAATCAATGCAATAATCGGACCGAATGGTGCAGGAAAATCAACTTTTTTCAACTTGATCAGTGGCTTTCATCGCCCAACTTCAGGTACGGTCCTTTTTAAAGGGATAGATATCACCAAACTTCCAGCGAATGAAATTGCAGGGCTTGGAATTTCAAGGACCTTTCAAACGACAAGCCTTTTTGATCAATCGACCGTCTTGGATAATGTCATTGTCGGGCATAGGCTGCGAACCAAATCCAATTTGGTTGATGCCATTCTAAGAACAAACCGTTTAAAACGAGAGGAAGCGGCATGCAGGGATAAGGCAATGGAGGTGCTTGATATTGTTGGATTGACGCATTCTGCTGACAGAATGGTCTCCAGCATCTCGCAGGAGGAAAAGAAACGGACAGCCATTGCCCTTGCCCTTGCAACGGAACCGGAAATTATCTTTCTCGATGAACCTGCTGCGGGAATCAACCCGGATGAAACGGAAGGTTTGACAGAACTGATTAAAAAATTAAATCGATCAGGACTGACCATTTGTTTAATCGAGCACAAAATGCATATGATCATGAACTTGGCAGATCAAATCATGGTCCTTAATTACGGAGAAAAAATTGCCGAGGGCACACCTAAGGAGATCCGCGGAAATGAAGCGGTGATTAAAGCCTATTTGGGAGGTAGTGCCAGTGCTTAAGTTAACCGATGTCGCCGTGAATTATGGGAGTTTCACTGCGATAAAACATGTGAATATCGAAGTTGCCAAGGGAGAAATCGTAGTTTTGTTAGGAGCTAATGGGGCAGGGAAAAGCACGACTTTTCGTTCCATAAGCGGTATCAGTAAGCTGTCCAAGGGGGAAATTCATTTTCAGGGCATGCCCATAGGGGGCCGTGCCCCGGATAAGAATGTTTTGGGTGGAATAGTCCAGTGTGCCGAGGGACGTAAACTATTTCCACAGATGACCGTCCAGGAAAACCTGAGGATGGGTGCCTATGTGCATCGAAAGAAAAAGGCGGAGATCAAGGATTCCTTGGAATACGTCTATCATTTATTCCCGATTTTAAAAGAAAAGCATCATGATGAAGCGGGAAGCCTGAGCGGAGGTCAACAGCAAATGCTGGCAATTGGAAGGGCCTTGATGTCGAAACCCAAATTGTTGATGCTTGATGAGCCTTCGGTGGGACTGGCTCCACTTATTGTCGAACAGATGTTTCAAGTCATTGAAGAAATAAACCGGGAAGGAATCACGATCCTGCTTGCGGAACAAAACGCGAATGCTGCCCTTAGCATTGCAGATAAAGGATATGTTTTTGAAAATGGGGAAATTGTCGTTCAAGGGACAGCCAGTGATTTATTAGCCAATGATGAAGTAAGGAAAGCATATATTGGAGCCTGAAAAATTGAATGGGGGATTTTTATGAAAAAATTGAAAGTAATATTTGTCTTCATGCTGCTAATGATCACTGTATTGGCTGGGTGCAATAAAGGGGATAGCACTGTGTCTAGCAGTGGCGGTAAAGGTAAAAGTGAAAATGTCGTTAACATTGGTTTTAGCGGTCCATTAAGCGGGGCAGCAGCGCTATATGGGAAAAGGACATTGAATGGTGTCGAAATGGCCGTCAATGAAATTAACGATGCTGGTGGTTTTGAAGTGGATGGTAAGAAATACACATTGAATTTGGTATCATTGGATGATAAATACTTACCAAATGAAACAGGTGCGAATGCAAAACGTCTAATTCAGGAACATGATACGCCAATCATTTTCACGCCTCATAGCGGAGGTGTGTTGGCACTGCAGGTTTTTAATGAACAAGAGGAATTCATCATTGGTGCTTATACGAGTGAACCGACAGTGACCGAGAGTGGAAATTCATTAACCGTTCGAATTCCGCCGAATTACGAAGGGTATATCGAACCTTTTACAACTTACGCAATGGAAAATTTCGGCAAGAAAATAGCCGCTTTACCTACTTCCTCCCAATATGGTAAAGACTGGACGGAAGCCGTTCTCCCACATTGGGAAAAGCAAGGCGGTAAAGTCGTTTATAATTCGTCGATCGATTTCGCCAAAGAAACCGATTTCTTCACGATCGTTACCAATGCCTTGAAAAAAGACCCTGATGTTCTATTTATCGGTGGTGCTTCGGAACCTACGGCAAAAGTAGCGAAGCAAGCTCGGGAGCTAGGTTTTAAAGGCGGTTTCATCATCATGGATCAAGCAAAGCTAGATCAAATGAAGCCGATTGCCGGTTCATATGAAACATTGGAAGGCTCGATTGGCGTTCTTCCACTGATGGATTCGGATGAAGAAGCAGTTCCCGCATTCGTTAAGAAATATCAAAAGAATTATAAGGAAGATCCAAGTTCCGAAGTAGGTTTGAATTATATCGCCATGTATGCCTTTGTTGAAGCTATGAAATCTGCAGGCAGTGTGGATGATGCGAAGGCTATCCGTAAACATATGCAGGATGGTCTTTCAAATATAGGGCCAGATCAAAAAATATATGATATTCCCTCAATTGATGAAAATGGAGGATTTGCTTCAACTATTGTCGTCGGCGCTGTCAAAGACGGGAAAGTTGTCCCCGTCCGTTAACTGGGTCAGGGGTTGCAGGCATCCCGAGTCCTGTGAGTAAACTAGTTTAGCATTTTGTTATAATACTTATGCGTGTATCGTACCCAAGTTTGGGAACGGTACACGTTTTTTTATTGTCGGAAAAATCAGGAGTGCAATATTACAAAACTAGAGGTTTCTATGGGTAAATCATTACACGCAGAAGGCGGCTATAGATGCATCCATTTCCCCGGGATGTAATGAAATTTTATTTGATTCCAAATAAGGAGATTGCCTGTGTGGGGTATGTTAAGGGGATGAATAATGTGAATTTTACAAAAATATCTTGTGTCAAAGTAATGAAACCGCTATCATTGAATATAATATGAAATATAATTTCATTATTTACTATTAAATTTTGAAATTATATTTAAGTAATAGGAGGATTTGATTGTCTATGGAAGAACATCTGCGTTCGTTAACGACTGAATTACGGAACGAAGGGACGATGAATATCGATAGTGCAAATACGATGGAAATCATTTCAGCAATCAATAAAGAAGATTCAAAGGTGGCAGCAGCGGTACAGGAGGTTTTGCCAGAAATAAAAACGGTAGTTGAATGGGCTTACGAATCGTTAAAAAAAGGTGGGAGACTCATATACATCGGAGCGGGAACGAGCGGAAGACTCGGTGTTCTGGATGCCGTGGAATGTCCACCTACTTTCAGTACCCCGCCTGATAGGGTGCTGGGAATTATTGCAGGAGGGGAAAAGGCATTTGTTCGGGCTGTTGAAGGAGCGGAGGATAAAGAAGAGTTTGGGGAATCTGATTTAATTGACGTGAACCTTACAGCAAATGATACGGTTATTGGCATTGCGGCAAGCGGCCGTACCCCGTATGTGAGGGGCGCTTTACGTTATGCAAGGAAAGTTGGGGCTAAAGCGGTGGCTTTATCATGCAATAAAAACGCGAGCATCACAGAATCAGCTGATATAGGGATTGAAGTGGTGGTCGGACCGGAAGTGTTAACAGGATCCACGAGAATGAAAGCGGCAACCGCACATAAAATGGTACTCAATATGATTTCAACAGCAACCATGATCCGCTTGGGAAAAGTCTATGAAAATCTGATGGTTGATGTAAATGTCAGTAATCAAAAACTGAAGGACCGTGCGATAAGCATCATAGAAACTGTAACGAATGCTGACTATGATCAAGCTTTGAATACGCTTGAGAAGGCAAATAATCAAGTTAAACCAGCGATTGTCATGATAAAAACGGCAACAGATTATCAAAAAGCAATCGAGTTACTGGAAAAGGCTGATGGAGATGTCAGAAAAGCCATCTCGATCCATAAAGATTAAGGAGGGAAACAATGGCTACAGGAGGATTATCCATCATACAGACGATGTTGAGCAAGCTGCCGCAATCAGAACAAAAACTAGCAGAATATATTCTACAGAATCCTCATGAAGTTGTGAACAGCACTGTACAGGAATTGAGTACGTCTGCCCAAACTAGCGGGGCTGCTGTTATTAGGTTGTGTAAATCGCTTGGAATAAAGGGGTTTCAAGATCTGAAAATAAGGATTGCTGGAGATTTGATGAAGACTGTAGAACAGGGTTACCGGGATATCGAGCCTTCCGAATCTCTGTATCGGATTGTTGAGAAAACGACGAGTAATTCGATTCAGACCATTCGGGACACATCTGAAATAATCGATCATGATAATCTCAAACGGGCTATAACGCTGATGCTGAACGCTAAAACCGTCCACTTTTGCGGAGTGGGTGCTTCGAATATAGTTGCTGCCGATGCTCAGCAAAAATTACTTCGCATCAATAAAGGGGCAACGGCTTTTACAGATATGCATTTAGTTGCAACCCTGATTGCCAATGCAGATGAAAATGACATCGTTTTTGCCATTTCATTCTCCGGGGAAACACCAGAAGTTGTCAATATACTGAAGCTGGCAAAAGAACGTGGGGTAAAAACGATCGGGCTGACTCATTTTGGTCAAACAACGGTATCTTCTTTGTGTGATGCGACACTGCATACATCCTTTTCGAATGAAGCACCGTTTCGAAGTGC
The DNA here is from genome assembly GCF_030348405.1 of Peribacillus sp. NJ11. Lineage (NCBI taxonomy): Bacteria > Bacillati > Bacillota > Bacilli > Caryophanales > Bacillaceae > Peribacillus > Peribacillus sp. NJ11. The sequence continues at coordinate 4,247,275 of NZ_JAUCFO010000001.1, read as the reverse complement.
AGCGACATCCTCACGATTGGCGCAGTTATATATGATTGACATTTTGTTTTTGGGGATGGCTTCAGAGCAATATGAAGAGACTGTCCAATATATTGATAACACCAGGTCTGCCATTAAATCGATGACAGATCGATATAAATGAATATTACGAGATTTGACAAAGGGGGTTTTTGAATGGGTAAGGGGGATAAGTACGCCAGTTTAGCAGAAGAGATATTGGGGAAATTGGGTGGGGCATCTAATGTTGCCGATGCTGCACATTGTATGACCAGACTAAGGGTACTGCCAATCGATCGTTCGAAAGTAAACATGGAAGATATAAAAAATATGGAAGGCGTTTTTGGCGTCATTGAAGAGGAAACGATACAAATCGTCCTCGGGCCAGGCGTGGTGAACAAGGTTCATACAGAATTTGAAAAGCTTCTGGAGTCTTCCGGCGGTTTGAACTTAAAAGAAGTGGCCTCGAAGAACAAATCCGAGAATGATAGGAAAAACGCCAAACCTTTTAAACTTTTTTTACGCAGGATTGCAAGCATTTTCATCCCTTTAATTCCCGCGTTAGTGGCATCAGGTTTGATTACCGGTATTACAAAAGCGATCGTTCAAGCGGGCTGGCTTGCAGCAGAGTCGCAATTAGCCATCATTTTAACCGTTATCGGGTCAGGGCTCTTTGCCTATTTGGGGATTTTGGTTGGGACCAATGCGGCAAAGGAATACGGCGGATCACCTGCACTTGGTGCAGTAGCGGGTATCTTGGTCATCAATCCGGCAGTCGGCGACATTTCATTGTTCGGTGAAAATTTACTTCCTGGCCGCGGTGGGTTGATAGGAGTCCTTTTTGCTGCTATCTTCATAGCCTTGGTGGAAAAACAGGTCAGGAAATTCATTCCGCAATCACTGGATATCATTTTGACGCCAACCATCGCTTTACTCATTACCGGGATTGTCACTTACATTGTTTTTATGCCGGTAGGAGGGTTTTTATCGGATGCCATTACGACAGGGTTATTGAATATATTGGATATCGGCGGTGTTGTAGCAGGATTCGTGCTTGGTGCGGCATTCCTACCTCTCGTCATTACTGGTTTACATCAAGGTTTAACGCCTGTTCATTTAGAATTGATCAATTCGATTGGAGATGATCCACTGCTACCCATTTTGGCAATGGGAGGTGCAGGGCAAGTAGGAGCGGCATTTGCCATCTATATGAAAACGAAGAAAGCTAGTTTAAAGAGAGCAATCGGCGGAGGTCTTCCTTCAGGGATGCTTGGTATCGGCGAACCGCTTATATTTGGAGTGACGCTGCCACTGGGCCGGCCTTTCTTAACCGCCTGTTTAGGTGCAGGAGTAGGTGGGGCATTCCAAGCTCAATTCGGTATCGCAACGTCGTCAATCGGTGTTTCGGGACTGCCGCTTACCTTTTTAGTGCATCCAAACCAAATCGGTCTGTTCCTCGTAGGGTTGTTTATTTCCTATATAGCAGGATTTGTTTTTACGTATTTGTTTGGATTTAAAGATGAAATGGCAGTAGAATTCAAGTGATTGGAATCTCTTTTTATTTACAGGATCCACATGCAGAAGCACAAATTATCCATGCCGCCAACCTAGGAGTGAAGAGGGCATTTACCTCGCTTCATATTCCTGAAGAAAAGGGTGACCTCGTAAAGAGGATGATCAAGCTTTTAAAGCTTTCAGAGTCCTATGGAATGGAAATCCATGCAGATGTATCATTAAACACGCTTGATCATTTGGGGATTAGCAAACTTGAGGATTTATGGCCATTAGGGATTAAAGGTATTCGCCTTGATGATGGGTTTGATCAAGAAGCGGTTACATCTTTATCTAAGGTGTTTTCCCTCTCACTGAATGCAAGTACGTGGAATGAAGATGAACTTCTAGCCGTGCTTGGGAGCGGGGTGGAACCGGAAAGTTTGATAGCATGGCACAACTTTTATCCAAGGCCTGAAACGGGACTTGAGGAAGAATTCTTTCATGTGCAAAATCGTATGTTCAAGAAATACGGCATACCGATCTTTGCTTTCATCCCGGGTGCTGGGAGTAAACGCGGCCCACTGCATGAGGGCCTTCCAACGCTTGAAAAACACAGGTTGATGAATCCATATGCTGCCGGTGTTGAGCTGTTTCAGCATGTGGAGGGAGTTTTCGTTGGAGATCAAGGAACGGAGAATAATTTGCTTGAGAATCTAATTACCTATAAAAGTCTAAATATTCTATCTATTAGAGCGAAATCCCGACTCTTGCAAAGCGGTCAGTTTAAATTGAGGCCAGATGTTTCTCAAGATGTTTTCCGGCTGCAAAAAACCCGAGTCACAGTAAATGTTGAACCGAGTAATACTGTTGCACGCACCCTTGGATCCATAACGATGGACAATGATGGATACGGTCGATATCGGGGAGAGGTTCAAATTTGCAGAAGAGACCTGGAGGCAAGTCATCGGGTCAATGTGATAGGGCGAATTATAGAAGAAGATATTCCCTTGCTGTCCCTTCTAAAGCCTGGTCAATCCATAGAACTGATATGTGAATGACCTTTTGAGCTGTAACGAACAATGATACTGGGGTAAACGGATATATTTCAAGAAGGCTTGTTAAAAGAAGGCGTCTGATGGGGTTTCCGGATGCTGCCTTGATTTCTTTTTAGGACCTAAATAGCTCATTTCCATTCATTTTCATCCTTTCATGGTAATGGATATGGAAGTGTTGCTAACAGAACTTAAAAGTATACAAGGGAGGAAGCCTAAATGATAAAAAGGATATGTGCCCCTGCTGGAATCGCATTATTCTTGGTTTTATCCAGTCTGGGAGGGAATGCGACAGCAAAGGGATCAGAGAGTGAAAAATCAGTATCGGATATTCAGGAAATCGTAGAAAACATGACAATCGATGAAAAAGTCGGTCAAATGCTCATGCAGGATTTTCGCAATTGGCAAAAACAAGGAGAAACGAAGGCTACAGGGTTTACTGAAATGAACTCAGAAGTTGCAAGCATCATCAAAAAATATCATCTAGGCGGTGTGATTCTGTTTGCTGAGAATGTAGTCGGTACCGAACAAACGGTTCGGCTCACGGATGGTTTGCAGATGGCAAGCCCAGACCTTCCGCTGTTCATAACGATTGATCAGGAGGGGGGGATCGTAACTCGCCTTCAAACTGGAACGAACCTTCCTGGTAACATGGCTCTTGGTGCAGCCAGAAATGAATATTACGCTTATCAAACGGGAGAAATCATTGGAAAGGAACTTTCGTCACTTGGCATAAATGTCAATTTCGGGCCGTCTGTCGATGTCAATAATAATCCCGGAAATCCTGTTATTGGCGTTCGCTCCTTCAGTTCTGATCCGGAACTAGTATCAAAGCTTGGCATTCAGACGATAAAAGGATTGCAATATCAGAACATGATAGCAACGACCAAGCATTTCCCTGGCCACGGAGATACAGCAGTCGATAGTCATTATGGTCTCCCCCTTGTTTCTCATGATAAAGAACGTTTGCGTTCCATCGAGTTGGTTCCTTTCCAAAGGGCCATCGATGCTGGAGTTGATATGATGATGACTGCGCATGTTCAATTTCCTGCATTCGATGACACTACGTATATCAGTAAACAAGACGGTCAAGAAATTATGGTTCCTGCAACGTTGTCACATAAGGTCATCACGGGTCTATTACGTGAAGAAATGGGTTTTGATGGTGTCGTGGTTACAGATGCTTTGAATATGAAAGCCATCGCGGACAACTTCGGACAGGAAGAAGCTGTTGTCCTTGCCCTGAAGTCTGGTGTTGATATTGCATTGATGCCTGCACAGGTTAATTCGCTTCAAATGGAAAAGAATTTAACCTCTGTATTCCATGCAGTGAAGGAAGCAGTGGAAAGCGGGGAAATTCCTCAAGGTCAAGTCAATCAATCCGTAACAAGGATACTTGAACTGAAAGTGAAAAGAGGGATATTAAATCCTGATGAAACTCCGATCGATAAAAAAATCGAAACCGCGTTTAAAGTGGTCGGGAATGAAGATCATTTGAAAAAAGAAAGGAAAATCGCGGAAGATGCCATCACCCTATTGAAAAATGAAAACAAAACATTGCCTTTCAAACCTAAGAAAAATGATAAAGTTTTAGTTCTGGCCCCTTTTGATGATCAAGTTGAATCCATGTCAAGGAGCATCCTAGAATTAGCTGATAAAAAGAAAATAAAGAAAGTCCAAATAACGGGTATGAGTTTTTCAGGAAAGTCATTTACAGATGAAGTGGCTAAACTAATCGATGAATCGGATTTTGTCATAACCGGTTCCTATGTTGTTAAAAACGATCCGGCTGTAAATGATGGAGTGATCGATGATAGCATTCAAGATTCGTCGAAGTGGGCAACAGCCTTCCCAAGAGCGATCATGAACCATGCTAATAAGAAGGACAAAGAATTTGTTTTAATGAGTTTAAGAAACCCGTATGATGTTGCAAACTTTGAAGAAGCGAAAGCGGTTCTTGCTGTTTACGGGTTCAAAGGTTATTCGAATGGGCGTTATAGACAGCCGAATATCCCGGCAGGCATCTCGACCATTTTTGGAGAATCAAAGCCTAAAGGCACGTTGCCGGTGGATATACCATCAGTGACTAAGCCCTCTGAAAGGCTTTATAAATTTGGATATGGATTAGATATTAAATCAGGAAGACCCATAAAAAAATAGGGAGGGAAGCAATTTGAAAAGAATGATTATCTTATTTACCATTTGCATGCTTTCTTTCGGCATCGTTTCCTCAAAAAGTGTAACCGCTGTTAAAGAGAAGAAAAAACAAAAAGTCAATCCCGGTATTGAAGTCCTTTTAAAAGAAGAAAAGGACGTGTTAAGCGGAAAGAAAGTCGGTTTGATCACGAATCCAACTGGCATCGATTCTAAATTAACCAGCATCGTAGATTTACTTCATGATGATCCGGATATTAATTTGACAGCGTTATTCGGTCCTGAACATGGAGTCCGAGGAGATGCGCAAGCAGGTGCAAGCGTTGAATATTATATTGATGAAAAAACAGGGTTGCCCGTTTATAGCTTATATGGCAAAACGAAAAAACCGACGCCCGAAATGTTAAAAGATGTTGAGGTCCTTGTCTTTGATATCCAAGATGTCGGAACACGCTATTACACGTATATCTACACGATGGCTTATGCAATGGAAGCAGCCAAAGAAAATGATATCCCCTTCATCGTGCTGGACCGGCCGAACCCACAAGGCGGGGAGTCGGTAGATGGACCGGTGCTTGAACCTGAATTCTCATCGTTTGTTGGTTTGTACCCAATACCGCTTAAGCATGGGATGACTGTTGGGGAACTCGCGACTTTGTTCAATAAGGAATTTAAAATTGGTGCAGATCTAAAGGTCATCAAGATGAAAGGCTGGAAGCGAGATATGGATTATGACGATACTGGGCTTCCTTTTGTCTTGCCGTCACCGAATATGCCGACAGTCTCCACTACATTCGTATATCCGGCTACAGGCTTGATCGAGGGAACGAATGTCTCGGAAGGCAGAGGAACGACTAAACCATTCGAGTTGATTGGTGCTCCTTATATAAACGGTGATGAGCTTGCTGGGAAATTAAATGCTCTTCGTTTACCTGGTGTAAAATTCAGGGCAGCCTCTTTTACACCTATGTTTTCAAAGCATGCAGGTAAACTTAGCCACGGAGTGGAAATTTATATAACGGATAGAGAGGAATTCAAGTCTGTCCCTACTGGACTTCACATCATCAAGACCATTCAGGACCTATATCCTGGTGATTTCGAATTCCTTGCAGCCAACAATTTCAATTTATTGATTGGAAATGGCTGGATAAGGTCCAGAATTGAAGAAGGTTCTTCAGTAAATGAAATTATGAAAGAATATCAAGAAAAGCAAGATGCTTTTAAAAAGGTTCGCAAAAATTACTTACTCTATAAATAAGTGGTGAAAAAGGATAAGTCCATTTGGACTTTTCTTTTTTTTATGAACATTAGAAGGAGGAGTAAATCGCTAAGACTTTTTTCCTGAATATAGTCAATTTATTAATGAAATGAGGTTCTAAAATGGAAGGAACCGTTGTCTAATAGAATATGGGGTTTGCCCTAAATCAGCAATTGTAAGGAGGAAAGCGGAATGAAAAAATATCTTCAAAAAATTGGACGTTCCTTGATGCTGCCAGTAGCCGTATTACCGGCAGCCGCCATTTTAATGGGGATCGGTTATTGGATAGACCCAGCAGGATGGGGAGCGGAAAGTCCGTTAGCGGCTTTCTTAATCAAAGCAGGGTCTTCCATCATTGACAATATGGCTATCTTGTTTGCTGTTGGAGTGGCGTTGGGGATGTCGAAAGGAAAAGATGGAGCCGCCGCTTTGAGCGGGCTGGTAGCCTATCTAGTCGTAACGACATTGCTTTCCACGGACTCGGTAGCGATGCTGCAGGGAATTGATGTAAAAGATGTAAACCCAGCATTTGAGAAAATAGAAAATGCATTTGTCGGAATCCTCTCGGGTCTTATAGCGGCAGCTATGTTTAATCGGTTCAGTAAGGTCGAACTGCCGGATGCATTCGCTTTCTTTAGCGGTAAACGCCTTGTCCCAATCCTTACGGCGGTTGCCATGTTACTGGTTTCTCTTATATTATTCTTCGTTTGGCCACTCATCTACTCCTGGTTAGTAATATTTGGGGAAGGAATAAGTGAATTAGGTGCTGCTGGAGCAGGACTCTATGGATTCTTCAATCGGCTTTTGATACCAACAGGTTTACATCATGCGTTAAACTCCGTATTCTGGTTTGATGTAATAGGACTTAACGATATCGGTAAATTCTGGGCTGGAACGGGAATAAAAGGAACCACGGGTATGTATCAAGCCGGATTCTTTCCCGTCATGATGTTCGGTTTACCGGCTGCGGCTCTTGCCATGTACCATACGGCAAAATCACGGAAGAAAAAACAAGTGGCTTCATTAATGCTTGCAGCCGGTTTCGCTTCATTTTTCACAGGCGTCACTGAACCGTTGGAATTTGCTTTCATGTTTGTTGCACCAGCCCTTTTTGTTGTGCATGCCTTATTAACTGGAATCTCGTTAGCTATTGCTGCGACTTTCCAATGGACAGCAGGGTTCGGTTTTAGTGCAGGATTCATTGACTTTGTTTTAAGTTCAAGATTGCCAATGGCAAATGAACCTTATATGCTACTTCTTCAAGGACTGGCTTTTGCTGTCATCTACTATTTCTTATTCCGATTCTTGATAACAAGGTTCAATTTAATGACTCCCGGCAGGGAAGATGATACAGAAGGTGAGCTTGATGGTGAAGGAGTGATTGCGGAGGCGGACAATAGTCAACGCGGGAATAATGAGAGTAAATTCTTTAGGATGGCTTCTGTTATTTATGAGGGATTAGGCGGAGACGCCAACGTAACATCTGTAGATAACTGCGTTACCCGATTAAGGGTTGAGGTGGAGAATATGGGAGCTGTCGATCAAAATAAAATCAAATCAACAGGGGTTGCAGGAATCAATATCGTGGGTCCCCAAAGCATTCAAGTCATCGTAGGGACACAGGTACAATTCATAGCAGATGAAATTGAAAAGATCCGACGGCAATAGGTCGGGATAAACTGCATATTGACTTCCAATTCCCCCTTTAATACAACTGTTTGCTTAATGTAAATGGGATGGATACACTAACTCTACGATTAGTTTTAAGTTTCCTTATCATTCTGATCGTAGAGATTTTTATGATAACGTACTGTTTCATAGGTACCAATCAATCGATGTGAATTAAATCAATTCCTAATATTAGATTTATCTTATTAATCTCTGCTTATAAATTAGAATAAAACGAATCAATGTTCTATAATATATAAGGGTATTGAATAAAGGATTTGCAATGAAGCTTGGAGAATTACTAAATGAAGCTCGTCCGCATTCATTTGAATAGTAAGGATTTCATCGATAATGTAGGCTGTAGCTGTATACATAAAGACAACCGCAAAGAACACGATCGTATAGGGTACTTCGTTTTGAGCAAAGGATATCTTTGAATTTTTCTACCTTTTAGTATAGGAGAGGTTCCGATCATGTATAAACAAAAAACCAAAGAAACTGACAGTAGTGTCATTGAGTTCATTGAGAACGTCGATAATCCTAAAAAGCGTGAAGATGCATATCAATTATTGGATGTTTTTGCCAAGACGACAGGTTATGAGGCAAAGATGTGGGGACCGAGCATCATTGGATTCGGTATCTATCATTATAAATATGAATCTGGTCACGAAGGCGACGCGCCTCTGGTTGGCTTTTCACCCCGAAAAGCAAAAATCAGTTTATATTTTTCTCCGGGTGACAAAAAAAGGGAAGAATTGTTACAGGCATTTGGAAAACATACTTCTGGAAAAGGGTGTGTGTACATTAATAAAGTGGCAGATATCGAAATTGATGTTTTGAAAGAATTGATTAATCAGTCTGTCAAGTTTTTGAGAGAAAAGTATCCGAACAATGAAGTGAAATAAAGCGTGTTTCAGAGAAAAGAAAGCGAGAGGGAACCGAAAATGAGAAAAATTAAAGTGGGTTTAGTTGGGTATGGATTATCGGGCGCTACATTTCACGCGCCATTACTAAGTGTTTTAGGGAAATTTCAAATAGTGAAAGTTGTCAGCTCCCAAAAGGAAAAAGTCCTAAAAGATTTGAAGGATGTGGAAGTGGTAGGCAGCTTGGAGGAAATTCTTGAAGACTCGTCAATCGATTTGGCCGTTATTACGACACCGAGTGGTTTACATTATGAAATGGCCAAGCAAAGCTTGTTAGCCGGGAAGCATGTCATCCTTGAAAAGCCGATGGTAGTGGAAGCCTGGGAGGCAGAGGAGCTCATTAAGATTGCAGAGGAAAAGAATCTGCTCTTAAGTGTCTATCATAACAGGAGATGGGATAATGACTTTTTGACGGTGAAAAAACTTATGGATGATGGAGTGCTTGGGGAAATCAATACATACCAAGTCCATTATGATCGGTTCAGGCCGATGGTCAGGGATAGATGGAGGGAAAAACCAGGCCCGGGGTCAGGTATCCTATTTGATCTAGGTTCACATCTCATCGATCAAGCCTTGCATTTGTTTGGGGTGCCGCAGTTCGTTTGGGCAGATGTATTTTCGCAAAAAGAAAATGCAGAAACTGATGATTATTTCCATGTGATATTAGGATATGAAAAGCTGAGAGTTATATTGCATTCAGGCTCAATCGTCCCGTCTAATGGACCGCGTTTTCAGGTTCATGGAAGTAAAGGATCATTTATAAAGTCCGGTAATGATTGCCAAGAGGCTGATCTAAGTGATGGTAAAAAACCGATTGATGACTCTTGGGGTGCAGATGCTCCTGAATTTTATGGTAAGCTGGTTACGGTTGAAGGAGAAAACGAGACACATGAAACCATTGAAACACTGCATGGTTCTTATTTAACGTATTACCAGGCAGTTGCCGATAGTATATTGAGCGGAAAAAAAGCTCCAGTCACTGCCCAAGAGGGACTATCCGTCATTAAAATCATTGATGCGGCTTTTGAAAGCAGTAAATTGAAGAAAGCCGTTTATATTAAATGAAATTAATTTTCCCCTTATAACAATTTGAAATGAGAAGAACTATTAGCGGCTTTAACCTCTTTCAAGAGGAAAAAGGCCGCTTTTTATTATAGTCAAATGTATGATTTCCTGGTTTATTAGGGAAATCATTAACTTAAGGAACATATGAAGCATTTACTCGTGAATTTGGAGCAAATACTCGTGAATTCGAGCCATTTACTCGTGAATTTGGAGCAAATACTCGTGAATTCGAGCCATTTACTCGTGAATTTGGAGCAAATACTCGTGAATTCGAGCCATTTACTCGTGAATTTGGAGCAAATACTCGTGAATTCGAGCCATTTACTCGTGAATTTGGAGCAAATACTCGTGAAATTCGTACATTTACTCGTGAATTCGAAGCAAATACTTGTGAATTCGAACGTATTACTCGTGATTAAACTGAATGAAGGATCACGATTACAAGAGGAAAGGATATAAAAATCCTAATGAAAAACCCCAAATAGCGCTGCTACTCGGGGTTTTCATCATGCTATAAAACTTGAAATGCCTTTTTGAGTTCTAGGATAATGCCTTTGCATGAAGAGATCGTTTTTGCCAAGCCATGGTAATCATCAAAGTAATGATTAAGAGGAAAAGGCCCAACATGAACGGATAGGTGATGTGGACATCATACATCATTCCAGCAAGTGTGGGTCCAAGCACATTTCCGATGCTCATATACGCATTATTCATACCCATTGCAAATCCCTGCTGATTCCCTGCCATTTTGGAAATCAGTGTGTTAAGAACTGGCCGTAAAATGGAAGTGGAAAGGAAGATAATAAGTGAGATTAAAAAGAAAATCAGGTAACTTGAAGCAAAAAGTGATAGAAGGAAACCTATGGCTGCAACACTGATAAAGATATTCAGCACATTCACTTCCCCAAAACGCCGAACAATCCGGTCGACGACAAACAATTGTACGATTACACTGACGATACCTGTTGCTGTAACCATGACGGCGATGTCCTTAGGACTTGAGTTGAATTGATTATCAAGATAAAGTCCAATTACAGACTCATATGCCATTAATCCAAAGCTCATTACAAGAGTAATGATGAGTGGAATGAAATAGGGCATTTTCACGGATAAGGCAATCTTCCGAACCATTGTTTCAGTTTCTGCATCCATGGATTGAGTAACTTGTGCCGTTTCGCTTTCTTTTAATACAAAAATCGAAAATACCACTGCTGATAGGGAGACCAGTGCAGAAATCAAAAAGGGAAACTTCAGGCCAAAGTCAGCTAAAAACCCTCCAATTCCTGGACCGACTACAATTCCTAGGGACATAGCGGCAGATACTAAACTATTGCCTTTAGCACGTTGATCAAATGTGGTGATGTCAGCTACATAAGCAAATATTGCGGGTATAAGCAAAGCGGCTCCAATCCCACCGATGATACGCGACGCATACAATAACCAAATGGAATTGACTGCATAAAAAATAAACATGGATAATGTCAAACCGACCAATCCATAAATAATCATTTTTCTGCGCCCGAATTGGTCAGTCCATTTTCCGGCAATTGGCGAAAAGATAAGTTGTGCACCTGCGAAAATGGCGATCATTAGGCCAGCGGCGGTTCCGCCTTGATTAATGGAGGCCAGGTATGCTGGTAAAATGGGAATGATGATACCGAAACTTCCTATTGCTATAAACATATTGATCATGAGGATTATGATCTTTTTACGTTGCTCTGCTGACATGGACAGCCTCTCTCTCTCTTTAAAAATCAATAACCATTTTAATTCGTATGGTTAATTTTTTGATACGTTAATTATGTTATAGTTTTAGATAGATAGTTGTCAATAAGAAAGGATTGTCAAACATGCATTCAAGTGAATTGTATAATTTACATATAGAGATTAAAGAACTAAGCAGCCTCTCACAGGAAATGGTGGAACCGTTATTAGTTAAATACGATTTAACTTCTGTACAGTACCGTGCATTGCAATTAATAGTCTTAAATGAATCCATAGCTGTTAAAAATGTTTCGAATCATTTGAAGATTAAACCTGCAGCAGGAACTGCGCTAATTGACCGGCTTGAACGGAAGGATTTGATCGAAAGGGTACACAGCAAGGATGATCGGCGGGTCGTTTTTATCCAATCAACTGAAAGTGGAAAGGAAACCTACCATTCCATCAATAAGTGTTTCGCCAAAATCTTTCGTGATTTTTATAGCGTCTTAAATGAAGAGGAAACGGAAAGGCTTAAACAAATCGTTGGGAAACTGACCGAACATGTGTCGTCACGTATAGATAATAAAATATAGTCTTCTTGGAGGGGAGGGGTTCCCTTATATATAGAAAGAAAAAGCACTATATTGATTTTCACGCTGGCCATTTTTATATATTTGAGCAATGAATTCCACTATAACTTCATTGTTTTTAGGTGATTATTTATCAGAATGATTAACTAATCATAAATGTTCCTAAACCTTATTTCATTGTGTTCCTTAAATGCCCAACGATGTAATCTGTTCACCACATACACATTTCCCGTAGTCTAATTTCAGCAAATTCAATAATTCTTAAAATGATGTCAGAAATCCATTAAAGAAGATATGATGATGGGAAATTGAATATGTATCAAAAGATTAAGATGTTTTTTTATGGGAAATGCAAATGGTTCATGAGAAATTGTAAAATGATACACTCAAACAAACTGGTGTGTAGTTCTATAAGAAGATAAAAAGGTCGATTCCTTATCGTAGAGGAAATCGACTTTTTAGGTTGGAATTCTCTTAGCGGATAAACTTTCAGAAAAGGGATTTTAGGAATTAGTTGGTATATTTCCTTTGAAATGGCACGATTCATGCATATTATTTTTACATATATATCTAACAATTATTTATGGAGGAGGAAAAGAATAGGAAACTGATAGAAGAACAATTATTGAAAAACATTTATTTGAGTACCTTATCATGTTCTATGTAATTTAGGTTTAATTTCTCAACATTGGATACCTTTAGCCCCTTGTTTATAAAACATATTGGCTGGGTTTAAATGTAAGAAAATTAATCCCGATTTATATGGGCAAGGTAATGCAATTAAACTTGAAAAAGTTAGGAGATTATTAGTATGAAAATACCAGTGGAAAATATAGTAGAGTTAACTGTAGAACATCAATTCTTACAGGCTTACCCTATATTGAGTCAGTTACGAACTGATTTGACTTTAAAGGAATATCTACAATTATTAAATGATATGCGTAAGGAGGGTAAACAGCTATTTGCTTTATATCATGATACAAGCATCGTAGCTTTAGCGGGTATTAGCTGGCGTGAAGATTTATATAATGAACGCTATGTGTTTGTACAAGATTTGGTTACTGATGTAAATCATCGTCCTAGTGGCCTTGGATATAATCTGCTTAGTTATATACATAATTGGGCAAAAGAAAATGGTGCTGAATATATTTCGTTGGAATCGTGAATTCGGCGCGTTTTTTAGGGAGCTGTACCTATTAGGTGCAGCCTTTTTTTCGTACAAAACAAGTTAAAGGGATCCTAATGAAAAATGAAATGATTCAGGAAGAATAATATGCACCTATTCAAAGGGGAGGTGCCCTGCTGGAATTAATAATTGAAATAATTCTATGAATAAATGCATAAATTGCCAATATACGCATAATTTTGACTGAACCTTTATTTAATTGTACCGAATTACCTAATAAATTTAATGATTTATTTTTTTGTAATACTTTATATATTTTAATTTTAAGAGCAATTACTTAGGTAGGCTAATCTCAGTCTGAATACTGGCAGGTAGATTAATCAACGAGGGCTTCTAAATGAAAGATTCGATTTAGTGTAATAAATATAAGTTATTTTTGATAAACTTGGTTTTTTACCACTAGCATAGACTGATACGTGGTAAGCGTGTTTTCCGGAATGATATGCTGCAATTAAATTATTTGGACTGCCAGCGAGTGCGGATGCCAGTGCAGTAGCTACTCCTGCTGGTGCTGTTGGACCACCTGCAAACACAAGAGTACTTACGATGCTTAACCATGTTGTTCCCTTTTGATAAGCCTTTACCATCTTTCCTAATTGGGCATTTGTTAGTTTAGCTTGATGAGCAATAGGTTTGCTCATTTCAATAATGCTAGCAGTTGGTTGTATTTGTATAAAATCTTCACTAATTAAATTGACTTCTACGATTGGTTTACTGCTGTTGATGAAGGTGTTAATTCAATTTTCTCTTCTGCGAATGCATTAGGAACATTAGAGACCACCAATAAACTTTTTATTAGTATTGAATTTTATCTTATTTTTTTCTTTTTATTCAAAAATATGATTAATCCAATTATGGCTATAAATAAAATTAATATGTCTATGTTGTTAATAGAAAATACTTTTTGATCAGCTATAATTACTGAAAACATCCTTATAATTAAACCTATACAAGTAGAGATAAGTACAATTTTCACTGATTTAAATTTTATTTCCTTTATTTCCATATTTATTTTGACCTCCCTTATATATAGTTATATAGTATCGAATTATATCTAATATTCAAAAAATTCAAAGAGATTGTTATTAAATGAAGAAAAAGTCCTTATTTTTAATAATGTATTTAGAATAAAATGTTGCAATGCTCTCTATATCCTAAAGTATCTAGAGGTTATCTTTATTTAGTAGGGTAACCGACTGGAATGCTATTTTTGTATTCCCATAGGACCTTTTTTAAAAATTTAGGATTTTGGAACATCTGTTACATCAATTGTCTTTTTGTATAAATCCGTGAAAAAATAAAAGGTGGGAAGAAAAACAGATTGTTTTTCTTCCCACCTTTTATTTCATTGGACAGTCCCGTAATTGTTTAAAAGACCCCCAAACTAGATCACACTATAAGGAACAAATTAACAATAATGACAAAAGAAGAATAATAAATGATTTATGTATTCTGTAAATTCAAATCAAACATTATAACGTTATATTGATTAGTTCAACAAAATATGATAATCTATTTTTGTAAAGAGAAATGAAATGAATTCTCACACAATTCAGTGTAACCGTATACAAAGTCCTTGCAATCGATAGGATGTACCGAAAAGGATGAGAGAAATGACAGATACGTTAGTTCTGAAGAATGTAAAGATGTTAGAGGGATATGCAGCTGATATCATACTGGAAAATGGGATGATTAAAGAAATCGCACTTCCCGGAACTGCAATAGGAGATAAGGTAATAGATTATGATCAAAAAGTATTTGTTTCCAGCGGATGGATCGATATGCATGTACATGCTTTCCCGGAATTCGATCCTTATGGTGATGATGTTGATGAGATTGGATACAAAACGGGTGTAACAACGGTCATTGATGCGGGAAGCACGGGGGCAGATAGGATATCTGATTTGGTTAGCAGTTGTGAAAATTCCAAAACGAATGTTTTCGCCTTTCTGAATATTTCGCGGATTGGATTGAAAAGGATTGATGAGTTATCGGATATTTCATGGCTGGACGAAGGGGAAATCAGGAAGGCAATTTCCAAGTACGGGGATTTTGTCGTTGGACTTAAAGCGAGAATAAGTAAAAGTGTGGTTGGTCCAAATGGTATCGAACCATTGAAAATCGCTCGGAAGTTCTCGGCTGAAACTGATTTACCATTAATGGTTCATATCGGTTCAGGGCCGCCTGATATTAAGGAAGTCCTTGATTTACTTGAGGAAAAGGACATTATTACACATTTCTTAAATGGTAAAGCGAATAATTTATTTGATGAAAGAGAAGAGCCACTGCCTGAGTTCAGTAAGGCGATTGAACGTGGAGTTCATTTGGATGTAGGTCATGGAACGGCAAGCTTTTCTTTTAAAACGGCAGAAACGGCGAAAAAGCGGGGAATCCGCTTCAATACGATCAGTACGGATATCTATCGGAAAAACAGAGAGAATGGCCCAGTTTTTAATATGGCACATGTGCTTACAAAATTTTTGTATCTGGGCTATCCATTAAAAGAAGTAATAGATGCCGTCACGGTCAATGCAGCATCATGGTTGCATAAACCAGAGCTAGGCAGGATTTCAGCTGGGGATATTGCTAACTTAACCTTATTCTCAATTGAGGATGAGCCGACGCTTTTATTGGATTCCGATGACGAAAAAAGAATGGCAGAAAAAAGAGTTGTCGTAAAAGGAGTGGTTATAAATGGAGAGTACATTGAATGCTAAATACGGTTTGAAAAGAGTCATCAATGCAAGCGGAAGAATGAGCATATTGGGGGTTTCTGCTCCAACGGATACAGTGATGGACGCGATGAAAAAAGGTGGACAAAATTATGTTGAAATTTCTGATTTAGTGGATAAGTCAGGCCAGCATATAGCGAATTTGCTTCAGTCTGAAGCAGCTGTCGTCGTAAACTCGGCATCAAGTGGTATCGCCCTTTCAGTAGCGGCGATCGTTACTGAAGGAAACAGAAGAAAAAGCGAAAGGCTTCATCAAGAACCGATTAAAAAGAATGAAATCATCATGTTGAAGGGCCATAACGTTCAGTATGGTGCACCGGTTGAAACCATGATTTACCTGGGTGGCGGAAAATTGGTTGAAGTTGGTTATGCAAACGAAGGGAAAGCGGAACATATTGAGGATGCCATTAATGAAAATACTTCCGCCATTTTATACGTGAAATCACATCATGCCGTTCAGAAAAATATGATATCTGTCGAAGAAGCATGGGAAGTGGCCAAAACGAATAATATCCCTCTGATTGTCGATGCAGCAGCGGAGGAAGACTTGGAGAAATATGTACAATTTGCCGACTTGGCGATTTATAGTGGATCAAAAGCCATTGAAGGACCGACATCCGGTATCGTAGCTGGCAGAAAAAAATATATCGAATGGTTAAAGGTTCAATTGCACTGTATAGGAAGGAGCATGAAGGTCGGTAAAGAAACTACTTTTGGGCTGCTTCAGGCATTGGATGAGTATTTTGTCAAAACGGATAATAGTGAAAAAGAAAAAGCTAGTTTACAAGTTCTCGCTTCACTTGACTCCATTGATGGCGTAAAAGTAACGATTGTTCAGGATGAAGCGGGTCGTGCCATATATAGGGCACGTATTTCCATTGATCATTTGATTACGGAAACAACGGCGAAGGAAGTGAACGAGCAGCTCAGAAATGGGGATATAGCCATTTATACACGTGATTATGGGATACGGCAAGGCTTTTTCGATATAGATCCACGTCCATTGCAAGGTGATGATATAAACGTCATTGAAGCTCAATTAAGAACCATTTTAGGAGGAAAACAAGGATGACAAACATAAACAAACGGTTATTGAATGATCGTGTAGCCTTAAATGTACTAGCAAATAGTGTAGAAAATGCAGTGGAAGTCTTTGAAGCAGCGGAAGGCCATGTTTTGGTTGGTGTACTCTCAAAGGATTATCCAACTGTGGAAGCTGGTGTTACAGCAATGAAAGAATACGGGGAATCCATTGATGAGGCCGTTTCTATAGGATTGGGCGCGGGCGATAATAGACAGGCAGCAGTTGTCGCAGAAATTGCAAAATACTATCCAGGCAGTCATATTAATCAGGTTTTTCCGGCTGTAGGTGCTACAAGGGCCAATTTAGGTGAGAAGGATAGCTGGATAAATTCACTTGTTTCTCCAACGGGGAAAGTCGGTTATGTGAATATTTCCACTGGTCCTGTAAGTGCAGGTGCAAGTGAAACGGCCATTGTGCCTATCAAAGCTGCCATTGCGCTGGTTCGCGATATGGGAGGAAATGCATTGAAATACTTCCCGATGAAAGGCCTGAAGCATGAAGATGAGTATCGTGCTGTGGCAAAAGCTTGTGGTGAAGAGGGATTTGCTTTGGAACCAACAGGCGGAATCGATTTAAATAATTTCGAGACCATACTGGAAATCGCATTGGAAGCAAAAGTGCCTAAAGTCATTCCCCATGTCTATTCTTCCATCATCGATGAAGAAACTGGAAAAACGAATGGGGAGGATGTACGGAAATTATTAGCCATAACAAAAAAATTGGTTGAAAAACATGCCTAAAAGGATTGTGGCATTCGGGGAAGTAATGATGCGTTTGCAGGTACCAGGGTATGAATTGCTATCACAGGCTAACACTCTGCAATACTCCTTTTCAGGCACGGGGGTAAACGTTGCTTCTGCGATGACCAAGCTTGGACATGATGGATATCTTGTTACAAAATTACCGGATAACCCCCTTGGGGATTCAGCGGTTTCAGCTTTGCAGCGCTTAGGAATTGGACGGAACTTCATCTCTAGAGGTGGAAAATACTTGGGGATGTATTTTTTGGAAAATGGTTTTGGACAGCGGGCGAGCCGTGTCACATATTCCAATCGACTGGAAAGCAGTTTTAATACAGCATACTCTTCCGATTATGATATGGATATGATTTCGGAAAATGTGGATATCATCCATTTTTGCGGAATCACGCTTGCCATGGCGGAAAATGTACGGGAAAGTATGAAGGTGCTGGCTAGAAAAGTCAAAGAAAAAGGCGGTACAGTTTGTTTCGATTGCAATTACCGCCCCTCTTTATGGGAGGGTGGTTACGCTGACGCAAAGCCTCATTATGAAGAAATGCTTTCTTTGGCTGATATCGTCATGATGAATGAAAAAGACGCCCTATATATTTTAGGAATGAAGTCAGAAGGCTCCACAAGGGAAGGGCAGCTTGTTGAGTTGATCCCAGAAGTAGCAGAGGCATTCAATATTCAATCGATAGCGGGGACACATCGTTCGATCAACAGCGATAATACCCATACGTTGAGGGGATATATATATAAGGAAGGAACATTTTACTTTTCCGATATTCTATCATTTTCCGTATATGATAGAATAGGTTCAGGAGATGCCTATACCAGCGGAATCTTACATGGTGAATTACTGGGATATTCCCCTGAAAAGACAGTTCGGTTTGCGGCTGTATCAGGAATGCTGGCATGTACTGTCGTTGGAGATACTCCTTTGGCAACCGAAAAGGAGATACTCTCGGCGATGGAAGGTAAAATGGAAGATATTAAGAGATAAAAGGCAGGAGATTAGGAATGAATGTGAACAGAAAAAATGGACCGATGTATTTACAAATAAAGGAAATATTGAAGGATCGTATTTTACATGGGGTTTATGCCATCGACACAAACATTCCCTCCGAGCCTCTATTGGAAGAAGAATTTAATGTAAGTAAGGTTACTGTCCGTAATGCAATCAAAGAACTTGTGCAAGAGGGGTATGTTGAAAAGAAAAGCGGCAAAGGCACGAGGGTCATAGCTAATGGATCGATTGTCAAACTTTCTAAAGGAAAGCGTTTTACAGAGCTTTTGGTGGAAGAAGGACACTTCATTTTAAAAAAGGTGTTAAACATAAGTCATGTTGACCTTTCTTCGGACGCTAAGCTGCATTCTTTATTTGGTGACCAATGCACAAGAATCGAACGAATATATTTATTGGACAATGAACCTTATATTTACTTTACACATTATGTTTCACTTAATATAAATCAAGAAGAGATTAAAGAGGTCCAAATCAATTCTTTGTACCGCTTTTTGGAAGATCAAAACGTCAAACTTGAAACATTCAGAGATGAGTTTGCCGTTGCTATCGCTCCGGATCACATTTGCGAAACACTGAAAATCGAAAACAATAGTCCAGTATTGAAAAGGATTCGGATTTCCAGTGATGGGGACGGAAATGTTATGGAATACAGTGAAGGGTATTACCACACGGCTAAACAGAACTACATTGTGACATATAACGAGCCGGTACAATAATCTATTTATTGTATTGGTTTGATTGTAAGCGATTTCTTAGGGATGGGGAGAACATATGGATCTATATTTATTAGGAATCACGCTGATAGCAATCGTAATTGTTATTTTGGGGGTATCATGGTGGAAATGGCATGCATTCATAAGCTTGACTGTAGCCAGTTTATTTTTAGCGGTTTTTTCCGGACTGCCAATGGACAAGATTGTAGGAGCTTATGAAACGGGTGTCGGAGCTGTCCTTGGTCACCTTATTGGAATATTGGCCTTAGGGACCATCTTAGGAAAGATGATGTCCGACTCAGGAGCTGGTATGCAGGTAGCTGACTTTTTCATTGATAAATTCGGCGTGAAGAACCTTCCATGGGCCATGCTTTTATCTGGTTTCATCATCGGTATTCCGGTATTTTTTGAAGTTGGTTTAGTCATATTGCTGCCTTTGGTCATTTCCATTCGAAAATCAACCAAAGTGAACATCTTGTTAATAGGTATTCCAGTGCTTGCTGGTTTATCGATCGTACATGGTCTGGTACCTCCACATCCGGGAGCCATGACAGCTATTGGAATCTATAATGCAAACATGGGACACGTACTTCTGTACTCATTGATCATCGCATTCCCGACAGCTGTAATTGCCGGTCCAATATTTGCAAAATGGCTTCATAAACGGGTCATTCCTGTTGGAGAACCGGAATTGATTCGGGTGGAAACAAAGTCAAGTGGATTACCGGGGACTGGAGTTTCGTTCTTCATCATCCTTTTGCCGGTTTTGTTGATGGTTTTAACTGTAGTGGCGCCTTATCTGTCGCTACCAGGTTCCATAGAAAAATTCCTATTGTTTATCGGAAGTCCAGTGATCGCCTTATTAATCTCCTGTTTTGCAGCTTACTATTTCTTGGGTTTCAGACAGGGCATGGACAAATCGCTACTTAAAAAGTTAACGGAAGAATGCTTATTGCCATTAGCTTCCATAATCCTTATTATCGGTGCAGGTGGAGGATTCAAGCAAATTTTAATTGATAGTGGCGTAGGGACTGCAATTGCTTCCATGTCTGAAGAAATATCATTATCACCCATCGTCCTTGCATTCCTTGTGGCCGGATTGATTCGGGTTGCCACAGGTTCTGCAACAGTCGCTTTGACCACGGCAGCAGGAATTGTATCACCGGTCGTTGCCAATATGACGGGTGTTAATCTAGAATTACTCGTTATTGCCACGGGCGCAGGCTCACTTATGTTTTCCCATGTTAATGACGCCGGTTTCTGGTTAGTAAAAGAATATATGGGATTAACCGTAAAAGAAACCTTCAAAACATGGACAGTCATGGAAACCTTGCTTTCTTTCGTGGCATTCGGTCTGGTTTTAATTTTGGATATATTCATATAGTCAACAAAGGATGCAATTGTTGAATAAGTAACCTTTACCTCCGTGATATGTCTTGGGGTGACATATCACGGAGGTTTATTTATTGAAAAACTTTCTGGGAAGGGATCTCTTCTAAAGTAAATGAAAAGGATTGAATATAGTTGCCTTAGCTATGGAAGTGATTTGACTAGTGACAAGGGCAGTTTTCACCCAGAAGACGTTTGTTTTGCTCCTCGAAGATATAGGTCCTGACAAAGACTTCTATATTGTAAGATTGACAGCTTCCCGTTTACATATTCATCCTGAATATAATCCAATAATTCATTGGCATGATTAGGCTTTTGACGTTTTTCCTGAATATAATGGAGTATTAAAACTTCTAAATTCACACACTCACCTTACTTGACAAGTATTTTTTTCATTAACAATATAACATGGGTAACCGAGTAATTGTCATTTTTTGAATATTTTAACTATCGACATTTTTATACAAATAAAGGAATGATTAGGAATGAACGCTGGAAAAATTGACGAATTATAATCGGGAAATGCTAAAAAGAGCTATACCGACTGATATGAGCTCTTTCCAACTTTTATTGTGCCGGCTTGCATTTAGGTCCGCCCAAGAAAAAAACCCTTGATATTTCAAGGGTTAGATAGTCCATTAAACTAGTGTTGGTCTGATTTTACAAGGAACTTTCTCTTTAGACTTGTATCTTTTGAGCAGGCAAAGGTGATAAAAGCAGTTCTGCCGCTTCTCTCTTAATGGAGAATATATAAGCTCCTAAACCTAAGAGGGCTGCAAAAATCAGCATGGCGATCGAAGTACTGAAATCCCCGCCGGACAAGTCACGAAGCCACCCCATGATATAGCTTGAAAAGCCTCCCATTATATTCGTGAATCCCATTAGTCCAGCAGCACGTCCTGCCGTTTCAGGTGTTGAGTATTTTACCATGAGCATATTACTTAGATGGAACACACCGCCTTGACATCCCATTGCCAGTCCCATACATAGCCCGGCCAAAATAGGATTGGGGATGAATACCGCTACAGTCAGAAAGACAGCCGTCAATGAAAATAGAATCGAGGCCATCAAACTTGGACGTCGGGTTTTGTCCGCCAGAAAACCGCATGCCAAGACAAACCCTAAAGCAAATAGCCAGGAAAGCGAAGTAATGCTCGACATCCCTTCCTTTTCGAATCCTTTTGCTTCGATGAGATAGGTAGGGAGCCAAATGCTGATCCCGAAAAAAAGGAAGGAGCATACGAGCATGCCGAACCAGACTATCCAGAAACGATAATCCTGGGCGAAACTCTTACTCTCGGAAGGGATGCTTTCTTTGTCTTCATCATCCGATTGGCGAATGAAAGCCAATTCCTCCTTACTTATACGGGGGTGCTCTTCTGGTGTATTCCTCGTCAAAAAGATGAACATCGGGATATTAATAAACAAGTTGAAGGCTGCTAGCATAAAGAAAGCTGCTTGCCAGTGGAGTAAAGATATCACGAGCACCAAAACAACGGCTCCAATTGCAGGACCTAAATAGTTTCCGGTGAGCCATGATGCCTGGGCCCTCCCCAATTCTCGTTTATTAAACCAGTTAGAAATGAATTTACCGGAAACTGGAATCATCATCCCTTCGCCAAAACCGAGAATGACCCTGCTAATTAAAAACATTTCATATGAATTTGCTAGACCTGATGTAATCATGGTTAAAGTCCATACGAATAATCCTGCGATGGCTGTTTTTCGGGCACCTAATTTATCAATGATGAAGCCCCAAAAAAGATTTGAAACTCCATAAGCAATGGTGAATACAAAAGAAAGAAGACCGATCTTCGCGTTTTTGTCGTCGCCTGTCATACCAAGTGCATTCAAAAATTCTGGATCTGTTTGAATGATGGAAATGCCAACCTTATCAATTTGTCCAAAAAACCAAAAGAAAAAAATTGGAACGGCAATATACAGCCATCTTTTTTGCCCATTTAACATAATACCATCTCCTTATAGCTTTTAGCATTGCTTAAAACACTTACCATTGGAATAAGTGAATAACGGTTTCCTTTAGATAGGTACTAGTTTTGATTTTCTCCTTTAAGATCTGTATCCCGCCTTTCGTTAAAATAATGAAAGATAAATAAGCAATGGTATGTTTTGTAAGTGAAACAAAGTTTTACTTTATTTACGATAAAATAAATAGAATTGATTGTCAATTTAATATTTTGATAATTCTCCATTTTTAGAATAAATGATTCAATGGCCATTTTTAAATAACCCATTGGGATTCATGTTTAAAATCGACCTCCGTTGCACACTATTGTACGTTGTGGGGGAAAACATACAAGCAAATGAGTGGAAAGGCCCTTATATAGGACTTAAAAAGAGAAGTGAATTTGAGTTGTGTCAAAAAAAGGAATTAATATTAAATTATCAAAAATTCTGACTTGTTTATATTGAATTTAAAATCAGGAAAATTTATAATTCATTTAGGTTGTTTTATATATGAAATACTTATTATGGAAAATCACATGATTTGGTAGAAAAATATTGATGTATTAAGATTCTTCATTTGTTCTTATTTGCATATTTAGATATATTTGGTGGATCGAGATGTCTTCGATAAGTCGTGTAATTCTATCGTTACGTCAATAAAGCTAGGCCCTTCAAATAGTTTTATAAATGTAATTATGCTTTAATTGACAAATAAACACTTAATATTCATGAAGAGTAAAGGATTGTGAGGTTACAAGGATGCCAATTAGCCATTTAGAAGAAAGCTCGATTCATTATTTGGAATCGGGTGAAGGAAAAGCGCTTGTTATCCTCCATGGTTTGGGAAAGCATTTCAATGAATATGTTACCGAGTTTTTACTGAGACAAAAGGCAGGCAAAGATTGAAGTAAGCATGAAAAAATATTCACCAAAAGAAATTGCAGGAAGAGATGTACATATACTGCAAGTTCCTTCTAGGTAGTTGAGATGAAGAAATCTTAACAATAGGGTATATAGTTCGCAGAGAAATCAATAACAACGGGGGGAATACTCTAATGGCAAGCGAAGAAAAAGAGAAAGAGAAATATAGTGCTAATTCATTGGTAAGAGGGTTGGAAATCATTAAGCTCTTTAATGAAGTACAGCCGAGTTTGTCTCTTTCAGAAATTGCAAAACAACTGGGAGTAAGCAGAACGGTACCATATCGTTTATTATTCACATTACAAAATATTGGTTATCTGTCTCAGGATGAACATACGAAACGTTACAGTTTAACGCCAAAGGTACTTGAATTGGGCTTCAGCTATTTGAATAGCTTGAAGTTCCAGGAAATTGTCCAACCTTATATGGAGAACCTGCGTGATGAAATCGGAGCCTCCTGCCATCTGTCCATTTTGGATGGACAGGAAGTTGTGTATGTTGGGAGTGCCCCAATTAGAGGGGTATCCGCTGTCAATGTGAACATAGGTTTGCGGCTGCCGGCACATGCTTTGGCCAATGGAAAATTGCTTTTGGCCTATCAACCGAAAGAAATGCTAATGCAAATGTTCAAAATCTCAAACCTAACTCCTTATACAGATAAAACACTTACCACGCCGGGTGAGTTTCAAAAACAATTGGAATCGATTCGGCAAAATGGTTATTCGATGACAAGCGGGGAATTCCACCCTGGCATCCGTTCTGTTGCCGCTCCGATTTTTGACCGCACTGGAAATGTATTGGCTGCCTTGAATGTCGTGGCGACGGAGTCGGCTTATCAGGAAGATTTCATCGATAAAATCGCCTTGCCTAAACTCCTTGATGTTTCTCGGCAGTTATCCGTTTATATGGGATATAGTGGGGTGACGCCGTTTCAACATGAAGATATCTGATCATGATTGAGTGCCAATCTAAAAAAAATGAATAATCTTCGAAAGTGTGGATCCCCAATTCTAGGGTATCCGCACTTTTTTTGTGTTAAAAAAAGGAATATGGTGGTTGCATCGTTCCAAGTTATACCAAGAGGGAAGAAGGTGTGAATTGTAAAAATAGTTTTAAATATTCTAAAAACTCATTGACAATGAAGCGGTTTCATTTTAGTATTAATTCATAGACGAAACAATGTTTTGCTTATGAAACACATTGTGGTTTAGAAACAACAAATAAGGGAGGAATTTTAAAATGACAAAAGAAACTTTTTCAGTGAAAGATTTTGAAAAAAAATATGTTGCCCGATTGAAAGACCGTACGCTTGATTGGGGTGTCTTGAAGTTCCAAGAAGAAATCGATCCAGCTTATAGACGTGCACAGATGAGATATATCGGACGCGGTGCCACCGCAAATAACGATACAAATGTAATTACAGGTGAACATTTCACTCTTAGTACAATGGTGCTGCCGCCGGGATGTATCGGGCCATTGCATCTTCACGATGATGTTGAAGAAGTATTTTTCATTCTTGAGGGTGAAGTCACTGCGTTAATTCAAGAGGATAGCTTTAGCGAAGTGCATGAAATTAAACTAAGTGCGAGAGACTGCATTAGTAGCCCACCAGGGGTTTATCGGGGAATTAGGAATGACGGTGATGTTGAAGCGCGCATGCTCGTGATGCTAGGGGCAGTGAAGCCTAACTTGCCAACATATCCTGAAGGCAGCGAGCTGGAAGAACTGCGTAAACAACGCTCAAAAGAAAGAGAAGCCATCATTAAAGACTGATCATTTAGCCGAAAAGGGCACCTGCATTATGGAAATTAATGAGGCGCCCTTTTCGATTAGATTTAAATGTGGTCAATGCAAATTTTCTAAAAGGTAATCTGATTTATGGGAGGTATAAAAAAGATGTTAGGGATTACTCATTTACGACATATTAGCATGATTACTCCGAATTTCGACGATCAAGCAGAGTTTTACGAAAAGGTTTGGGGACTGGATAGAGTGGATGCTCCGGATGAGGAGAATACCGTTTATTTTCGGGGGGCAGGACCGGAACATCATATTTTAAGCCTACACAAGGGAGAAAAACGTGGGTTGCACCATTTATCTTTCGGAATGGTCGATAAAAATGCGGTGGATCGAGCAGCGGGAATATTACAATCGAAGGGTGTTCGAATTATTGAACCGCCTGGATATTTGGATGAAGCAGGTGCTGGTTATGGCCTACGGTTTATTGATCCGGAAAATCGCGTGATAGAGCTTTCGGCTTGGGTGGAAGTTCAAACGTCAATTTGGAACAAGAAAAATGTTGATCCAGTGAAGCTGAATCATGTTGTAATGAACACTAAGAACTTGGATATGATCGTTGAGTTTTATACAGACGTACTTGGTTTTAAAGTTACCGATTGGAGTGAGCATCAAATGTCATTCCTGCGATGCAACAGAAAGCATCACTCCATTGCCTTCAATCAAGATGAACATGCGTCAGTCAATCATATCGCCTACGAAGTCGATTCCGTGGATGAACTGATGCGCGGCATAAGCAATGTGCGGAAAGCAGGACTGTCAGAACTTTGGGGACCTGGACGTCATGGACCTGGAGACAATATTTTCTGTTATTTTCAAGATCCAGGCGGTTTTGTTATGGAGTATACATGTTATCTGGAAACGATTGAAGATGAATCGGAATGGAGAGCACGTGTATGGAAACGGGTACCACATTTAATGGATCAATGGGGGATTGCAGGGCCGCCGAAACCCGAAGCCCGCAAAGCAATGGGCGGAGATCCCGATCCTGGCTGGGTGGACTCTGCTATAGATGATTCAGTCATGTCTAAAAAATGAGAAGGTATTCCATTTCCTTCCATTTGTACTTGCGCTAGATGTATTGGTTACAGTGAAACAACTTCCTGTATTTTAAAGGTCAGCGCACTTAAGGAAAATGGTTTTGAAAAAGGAGTGACAAGATGGATTTAGGATTGAAAGGGAAAGTGGCTGTCATTATGGGCGGCACATCGGGCGTGGGATTAAAAACAGCAGAAATGTTTTTAGCTGAAGGAGCGAAAGTGGCTATATGCGGCAGAAGCACAGAGCGTATGGATAGTGCACAAAGTCAATTGCTCTCATTTGGCACTAAGGATGATATTTTTGCTTCAACCTGTGATGTCACCTCCAAATCTGATGTGGATTCTTTCATTAATGGTACGGCTGAGAAGTTTGGCGGGATCGATATATTGGTGAATGCAGCCGGTCAAAGCGTTATGGGCTACTTTTTTGACATTACGGATGAGCAGTGGGATGAACAGATTCAATTAAAGTTTTTTGCCATCATATATGCCGTTCGTGCAACGCATCCTCATTTAGTTAAAAGGGGAGGGGGGCGGATTATTAATATTAATGCAACGCTTGCTAAAGAACCTGAACGTCACATGGTAGCGACTGCAGCAGCACGGGCTGGTCTCCTTAATTTAAGCAAAACCTTGTCCCAGGAACTGGCCTTTGACAACATACTGGTGAATTCAGTGAGTCTTGGATTGATCCGGACCGATCAATGGGAGCGAAGAAGATTGAAAAATGCGCCGGATATGGACCCGGAAGAATATTACGGAGACCTTGCGAAAAAACGTAATATCCCTCTCGGCCGCGTAGGGGAAGCGGAAGAAGTGGCCAGTGTCATTGTTTTCCTTGCTTCAGACAAAGCAAGTTATGTAGCGGGTTCGACGATTGAGACAGCAGGAGCGATCGGAAAGGCACTTTAAATATATTACTAAAAAAGGTAGGATAACGCGATGAAAATACAAGAAGAAATAGAGTTTACGACCGCCGATTCCATCGTAAAGGAACTAGTTCAAGCAGGAGTGGAAGCGGCTTTCGGGATTGTCAGTATTCACAATATGCCCATCTATGATGCAATTCTTAGAGAAGGGAGCATTAAACTCATTTGTTCACGCGGTGAGAGCGGTGCCGTCAATATGGCCGATGGATATGCCCGCGCTACTGGGAAATTGGGTGTAGTGATCACGAGTACCGGTACAGGGGCAGGTAATGCAGCTGGTTCATTAGTGGAAGCTTGGGCAGCTGGTGTTCCCCTTCTTCATCTTACTGGTGAGGTAGCTTCTTCTTATCTTGGTACAGGCAAAGGATACATACATGAGTGTAAAGACCAGCTTTCAATGATGAGCGGAGCGTGTAAAAATGCAGTGAGGCTGAGAAATCCTGAGCAAACTGCGGCAGTTGTAAGGAAGGCGATCCAAGAGGCGTTAACTGCACCAACAGGACCGGTTACATTGGAAATTCCCATTGACTATCAATCGGCAATCATAGAAGATCTAACCCTCGAAGGACAACGAGCTTCAACGTCTGAAACAAATTCAACGCCATTCATTCCCGAACAAGCCGTGCAAAAAATGGTTGAAGCACGCCGTCCTGTGATATGGGCCGGGGGTGGAGTCATCACTGCCAATGCTTCGCAAGAGCTGCAAAAATTGGCGGAAATCCTTGGTGCAGCAGTTATAACCAGTCAGTCAGGAAAAGGTTCGATCCCAGAAAACCATGAACAATGCATCGGACATTTTGCGGCTTATGAAACAACAAAAGAGTTTTTGGGAAATGCGGATTTATTGATCAGTGTAGGTGTAAGATTCAGGGGAAATGAAACATCCAACTGGAAAGTGCCGGTGCCAGAGGAACATATAGCGATCGATGCGGATTGGCAGGCCATTAACCGGAATTATAAGGCCACGCTGGGTTTGATTGGCGATGCAAAAGATATGCTAGCTGCCATCATTCAAAATCTCGAAAGAAATTCAGTGCAGGCTGAACCTTCTTATTTACAAGAAGTCCTTTCGCTTAGAAATGAAGTGCGTGCTCAACTCCGGGAAACGCTTGGACCCTATGAGCAATTTGTAGATGGCATGAGGGAGATATTACCGGACGATACCATTTTAGTTCGAGATGTAACTGTACAGGCAAACGTTTGGGGCAGCCGTTTATTTGAAATCTATGAACCGAGAACATCCATTCATGCATCTGGCGGTGGAATTGGTCAAGGTCTTCCAACAGCAATCGGTGCCCAAATGGGGTGTAAAGATAAAACCGTAGTTCTTATGGCTGGAGACGGTGGATTTATGGTGAATGTCGGGGAAATGGTTACGGCAGCCGAAGAAAACTTACCAGTTATCATCGTATTGTTCGATGACTCAGGCTATGGGGTTCTTCGCAATATTCAAACTGCCGCATATGGTCGGCAGGTAGCCGTGGATTTATTAAGTCCAGATTTTGTGAAACTGGCTGAGTCCATGCATTTTGATGCAGTACGGATTGGATCTGGAGATGAATTCATATCTGAACTGAAAAAAGCAAAAGAAAGACGTAAACCTTCAATGATCGTTGTTGATATGGATGCTGTCGGTCCAATGGCCAAGCCATTTGGTGGACCACCAGGAGCTGCGGAAGCATTTAAACCAAAAAAACTATAAGGAGGATTGAGAATGATTTCGACATACCCATTTGTTTCAGGAAAATGCCTTGTTAATGGAGAATGGATAGAAATGATTGAAAAAGCCGATGTGATCAATCCCGCAAACACATCGGAAGTAGTTGGCCAGGTGGCAAAATGCTCTGGGGAAATCGTGAATGACGCGATTGAAGCGGCAGAAAATGCTTTTGAAACGTGGTCTCGCTCTGATGTGAGGGATCGGGCTAGCCGGATGAACTCAGCGGCAGAAGAACTTTCAAAAATAATCGAGGAAAATGTTACAGTGTTTGTACGTGAAAATGGCAAAACACTAGTTGAAGCTAAAAAGGATTTATTACGCTGTGTTGAAGTCATGAAGGGCTGCGCGACAGAACTACTTGATTGGTGGAAGCCTGAAGTGCTCCCAGGAAATCAAAAAGTTCAAATCCGGAGAA
Organism: Peribacillus sp. NJ11; assembly: GCF_030348405.1. Lineage (NCBI taxonomy): Bacteria > Bacillati > Bacillota > Bacilli > Caryophanales > Bacillaceae > Peribacillus > Peribacillus sp. NJ11. Next base: position 4,217,706 of record NZ_JAUCFO010000001.1, on the reverse strand, counting down.
GGGCAAGAGGTGTCACGGCAATTATCACACCGTGGAATTCTCCGATGATATTAACATTTAAAAGGGTCATACCTGCTGTCTTGGCAGGCAATGCGGTTGTAGTAAAACCTGCAACGAATTGCCCGTTAACGATAATGACCTGTTTAAAAGTAGTTGCTGAACATTTTCCTCCAGGAGTCATCAATATAGTCTCAGGATCAGGAAAAGCAATCGGCGACAAACTTTGTTCCGATTCCCGTGTACGGACAGTGGCGTTTGTCGGAAGTACAGAAACTGGAAAAGATATCATGAAGAAATCAGCTGGAAACCTGCAAAAAGTGTATATGGAACTTGGCGGCAATGATCCTGCCATTATTTTGGAAGACGCAACTATGGATGAAGCGGCGATCAAACGTTTGAGGATGGGGATTTTACGGGCTGCAGGTCAGGTGTGTTCTGCGGTTAAACGAGTATATGTCCATGAATCACGTTTTGACGAGGTAGTTGAGAAGCTGACCAAAGAGTTTAGCCGGGTGGTAATTGGGGATGGCATTCAGCCTGACGTAACGATGGGTCCATTGAATAATAAAGTACAGTATGACTATGTGAATGGCTTGATCGAACGTACCGCTAAGGAAGGAGGAAACATAATCACTGCTGGCATTCAACTGAATCCTGAAACTTGGGATAAAGGTTATTATATGCTTCCTTCCATTATTACTGGTGTCAATCAGCAGAGTGAAGTGGTTAGGGTAGAACAATTCGGTCCTGTCATTCCAATTTTACCTTTCAATGATATTGATGAAGTTGTAAAATTAGCGAATGATAGTGAGTTTGCCTTGCGTGCGTCTGTTTGGACCGATAATGAAGATATAGCTGTTGAAATGGCAGATCGACTCGAAGCTGGTGCGGTTTTCCATAATAATCATACCGTTTTCAGCGACTTGGCTCTGGATTTCCCTGGTTTAAAAGAAAGTGGTGTTTCCCGGGAAACAAGGCATTGCGGGCTGGAATTCTTTGCGGACTCCTACGGGTTTGCTGATTGAGGAAGGATGAAACTATATGAAGTTAGGCTTAATCGGGTGCGGCAATATCGGGAAATTTCTGCTTCAGGCAATTAATAACGACGGACTTCTTCCAGGTGGGAAAATCGTTTCGATTTATGCCCGCAGTGAAGAAATCGCAGCTCAACTGGCTGAAGATTTCAGGACACAGCCATATAGTGATGTCGACGAACTCCTTAAATCGGATGTAGATTTAGTCATAGAGGCTGCAACGATTGAAGCTGCTGAAGAGTACTCATTGAAAGTACTTAAAAGCGGGAGAAATCTCTTGTTAAGCAGTATAGGCGTGATGGCGAATGCTGCCTTCGAAGAACAATCAAACCAGATTTGCAAAAAAAATAAAGTGAATATTTTCCTTCCGTCTGGTGCGATTGGAGGTCTCGATGTCCTTAAATCGGCCAAAGCGGTGAATGGCCTTGATTCTGTTTGCATTACTACGAGAAAACCGCCAAACGCATTGCCCACAGGTGCTTCAGTGGAAGAAGAAACGGTTTTATTCGAAGGATCGGCTGCAGAAGCGATCAAACAGTTTCCGAGAAACATTAATGTTGCGATTGTGCTGTCTTTGGCTGGTCTTGGACCTGAAAAGACGAAAGTGAAAATCATTGCCGATCCAAAAGTGTTTAAAAACAACCACTTAATTGAAGCGTCAGGTTCATTTGGGAAACTAAAGCTTGAAGTGGAAAATGATCCGATGCCAAATAATCCGAAAACGAGTTATCTAGCCGCATTAAGTGTTTTGGCTACTCTGCAAAACAAGGAAAAGAGCGTTCAAATCGGGTAATGAATTATTGGTCAAGCTTATGGAAGGGAGAGAGTAAGTATGCTTAAAACTGATAAATCCTTAGAAGAAATGTCAAAACAGCAAGTTGTCAACTATTTGAATGAAACCGTTAAACCAGAGGAAGGCGTTATACCTGCATACCTCCTTGGAGATCAAAAGGTTTATGATATAGAACATGAAAAAGTGTTTTTGAAAACATGGGTTTTTGTCGGTCATGAATCTGAAGTTCCCAACAAAGGAGACTTCATGACCCGTGAACTTGCTGGCTACTCGCTCATCATTACTCGTGATGCTGAAGGGAAAATCAGGGCGTTTTATAATATGTGCACCCATCGCGGAATGAAACTATGCCGTGCAGATAAAGGGAACAAGTCTTTATTTACATGTCCCTATCATGGATTTAATTTTAAAAACACAGGTGAGCTCGTGGGGGTACCATTACAAAAGGACATTTATGGGGGCACCCTTGACCGTTCAGAAATGGGCCTTCATAAAGTGAAGCTTGAATCTTATAAAGGTCTTTTATTTGGAACTTGGAATGAAGATGCAGAGCCGCTTGAAGAGTTTCTTGGAGATATTAAATGGTATTTGGACTTACTTGTAGGTCGTGCAGAAATGGAAGTTATCGGCGTCCCTCAAAGATTCGTCGTTAATTCCAACTGGAAAGTGGGTTCCGATAACTTTGCTGGTGATTCCTATCACACGATGGTCACGCACGGCTCCATCGCAAAACTGGGGATGGTGCCCAATGCTACCTATTCAAAGCGTGGTTTTCAAATCCATATGGATAATGGACATGGACTAAACTTAGGGACACCTAACCCTGACTTCGCTTTCCCTGAAGAATTGAAAGATGAATTTAAAAGTAACCTGACTGAAGAACAATATGAAGTGTTATCAAACTTAAAGAATATGATTGGAAACGTTTTCCCCAACTTATCCTTTTTAATATCCCATACAAAAATCAAAGACCAGTTCATCTCCAACACTTCAATTAGAATGTGGCGTCCAATCGGTCACAATAAAATGGAAGTGATCGCTTGGATGCTCGTGGAAAAGAACGCCTCCCAAGATTGGAAAGATAGATCAAGAGATTCGTTTATATTGACCTTTAGCCCATCCGGTATTTTCGAACAGGATGATACGGAAGTGTTTACGGATATTACTGAAGCAGCCCAAGGTCCAATGCCTTTCCTTAAGAACTTAACCTATAATTATACCATGGGTCTACATCGTGATCCTGTTGATTTTATCGGACCGGGTATTGCTTACGATGATAAATTTACAGAAGCCAGCCAACGGAATTTCTACAAGTACTGGCTGGAATTAATGACGAAATAATAACTGGGAGGGGGAACGGAAATGAACGTGGAGAAAATGTTACTTAAATGTGAATTTGAACAGTGGTTGTATGATGAAGCACAATTATTGGATGATATTGAATTTGATGATTGGTTCGATCTAATGCACACCAGCTTGCGTTATCAAATGCCTGTTCGTGTTAATAAAGAAGGGGTGGAACGCCCGGATTATTCAACGGACATGTTTACATTTAATGATGATATTGAGCTGCTGAAGCTGCGCGTGGATAGATTGAAAACTGATTATGCATGGGCGGAAATACCACCATCAAGAACACGGCGTTTTGTCTCTAATGTACGCGTTAAAGACTTTGTAGAAGGTGAAAAGGCAGTCGTTAAGAGTTATCTGCTTATCTATCGAAGCCGAAGCACGGATATTCAACACGATTTGATTTCGGGGGAACGAAATGACGAATTCATATTCGAAGATGGTAAATGGAAACTTTCCAAACGGATATTCATTGTTGACCAAACAACGATAAATACCAGGAATCTTGCTATCTTCGTATAATATGGACTTGGATAAAAGAGAAAACAAGGAGGCTGGTTACAATGGCAATGGCGTTAAAGGATAAAGTAGTGTTGATTACCGGAGGCAATTCAGGTATAGGAGAGGCTGTCACTAGACGTTTTATACAAGAAGGGGCAAAAGTCAGCATTATCGGTCGCTCGATAGAAACGCTAAAGAAAATGAAAGAAGAATTTGGTGAAGAGATTCTCATTAACCAAGGTGATGTAAGTAAATATGAAGACAATGAGAGGGCTGTACAGGCCACTGTCGAGCAATTTGGAAAGCTGGATGTTTTCGTTGCCAATGCAGGAGTCTTTGATGGTTTCGCTAAATTTGCCGACGTAACTCCCGAGGCACTTTCCGATGCATATGATTTTCTGCTCGATATTAACGTAAAAGGATCTTTCTTCGGTGCGAAAGCCGCTCTTAAAGAACTGCAAAAATCGAATGGCAATATTATTTTCACCGTATCCGGTGCTAGTTTCTATCCTGATGGCGGCGGGGTTTGGTACACAGCAAGCAAGCACGCTCAAATAGGGTTGATGCGCCAACTTGCCTTTGAACTCGCTCCGAATATTAGGGTGAATGCTGTTGCGCCTGGTGGTACACTGACAGCATTATCCGTCATTCCCCCTCTAAGTCCATTCGTGAAAATCGTGGATAATGATACGAAGGCCAAAAGCATAAAAAAAAGAAACCCACTTCAGCTTGCCCAGATGCCCGAAGATCATGTAGCTGCTTATGTCCTGTTAGCATCGGACGAAGCGCGTGCAATTACCGGAGAAGTCATTTCCAGTGATGGGGGATTGTCAGTTCGCGGACTGGGGTGAGTTTTATAACAAAATAAACTATGGGAAGTAGGTTAATAAGTATGGCTGAATCACTATTGGGCAATAGGAATATTAATCAACTCGCATTTGTTGTAAAAGATATTGAAGCTGCTAATCTAGCTTTCACAAAACTGCTGGGCATTAAGAAGGCAGAACCATTTTTAACTGGGGACAGTTCTGTTTCGAAGGTCACTTTTAGAGGTGTGCCGACGGAATCAAAATCTAAACTGGCTTTTCTGAATACACCAACCGTGCAATTTGAACTAATAGAACCGGATAAAAATCCAGGAACGATGCGTGAGTTCCTGGATGAAGTGGGCGAAGGGATCCACCATATTGCTTTTGATGTTGACTCTATCCAAAAGAGACTGCCAATCATGGAGAAAAGTGGATACCCGGTTTTGCAAACGGGCGAATTCACTTCAAGTGACGGCAGATATGTATATGTGGATACACTGGATGATCACAAAACCTTAGTTGAACTGCTTGAAAGTGCAGAACCAAGACAAACGGAATGGGAAAGACCTGAAGATGCAAGAGTTCAGCCGCTATTAGGGACAAACAAAGTGGAACAACTTGCACTGGTTGTGAAAGATCTGGATGAGGCTGCAAATGCATATTGTGAGTTGTTGGGTATTGAAAAACCTCCCATCATTCATTCGGGTCCCACCGAAATTAAAAATGTGATTTACAAAGGGCAGCCCACTGAAGGGAAATCAAGATATATGTTTATCGATACTCCGTTAATTCAGATTGAATTGATCGAGCCGGGCGAATCACCTAGCACGTGGAAAGATCATCTTGAAACATATGGAGAGGGAGTTCACCATATCTCGTTTGTCGTAGAAGACATGGAGGATAAAATGAAGATGTTGGAAGAAATGGGGTACCCGGTCATACAGACAGGGAACTTTTTTAACGGAAAAGGCAGATATGCCTATATGGATACAACCTCGACCTATAAAGTGATTATTGAATTGCTAGAACGTTTTGATGCGTAATCGTATTTCATTTGATCATCAAAAAGTGTTCCGAAAGCAATTATCTGAGCCCTTTGAACTTACATAATCAGGAATATTGAACTCCAGGAGTCTATATATCCGAAACTTTTATTCACTATAATCTATAGTTCAGCCATTCATCAGCATTCCCCCTTGGCAGTTGATAAACTTACTGGACAAATTAAAACCGTAGAAAGCATTTACAAGGCAATGGGCAAGCGGGGGACTTCAACCATTGCCTTGTACGGTTGGATAAAAGTGAGATATTTAGCAACAAAAGAAAAAAATAGTTGACAAATAATTCGGAATATTAATATTATTAAAGGGCGTTCATTGGTTCTAAAAATTTAATTTAAGATGTATACATGTATGCATCTTAGAATGTTAATCTTTTCAAGAAACAAACGGGTTATAACCAAAATTTGTACGTATGGAGGCTGAGTGAATTGGAGATATCAGGAAAAATAAACTTTGATTATAGTACAGAAGTGATTTGGGAAGCCATGCATAATCCGGAATTACTTAAGAATGCCATACCAGGATGTCAAGATCTGTCATTAGTTGCAGATGGCGAATACGATGTTGAACTAAAGCTTGGTGTTGCAGCTGTAAAAGGTGACTATACGGGAAAGGTTAAATTGAGGGATTTAGAAGTGCCTTATCAGTATATCTTAAATGCTGAAGGCAGCGGGAAGCCGGGTTTTGTTTCTGCGGAAATGGCCTGTAAAATCGTTCCTGATGGTGAGGGATGCCAATTAATTTGGGAATGTAACGCAGATATAGGTGGAATGATCGCTGGTGTGGGAAGCAGGGTCATTGGTGGTATTGCAAAATTCATGGCAGGTAAATTCTTTAAGGATATGGAGAAACAGTTAAAAACATATCAAAGAATTTGATGCGATCATTCAAACCAATTTGAAAGGTGAAATAAGAATGGAGGGGTTCCTATCAAACCAGCTAAGTTTAATTACCTTCGACCTTCGAGCATGGAAGAAGCGGTCCACTATTTATCGGAATACGGAGAAGATGCGAAAGTTTTATCCGGTGGTCAAAGTTTGATCCCATTATTGAATATGAGACTTTCAACACCTAAATACCTTATTGATATAGGTAGGGCTGAAGGGTTGAGCTATATACAGGAAGATGGTGAATCACTGGTTATCGGAGCTTTGACGAAACACACGGAAATAGAAAAATCTGAATTGGTTAAGGTAAAGTGTCCATTGCTATCGGAAGCGATCCGGTGGGTAGGCCATGAACAAATTCGCAATAGGGGAACGGTTGGTGGCAGTATTGCCCATGGGGACCCATCTGCGGAGCTACCATGCGTTTTAACCGCTTTAAGAGGTGAAATAGTCATTGCCGATGTAAATGGCGAAGAAATAGTGAGTCCTGAAGAATTCTTTCTTACCTATATGCTAACATCCTTGCAGCCGGATCAATTGGTTAAAGAGATTCGGTTCCCGAGCATAAAACCGACTAGTGGATCGGCATTTGTTGAAGTGGCCAGAAGGCATGGGGATTTTGGTTTGGTTGAGGTGGCTGCAGTAGTGGATTTATGTGAAGGTGGCAGATTTTCTGATGTTAAATTAGCTATTGGTGGAGTGAACTCCGTTCCCACACTTTTAGAGGATGTGGAGAGTCTTTTAGTTGGAAAGGAACCTACTGAGGAAATTTTTAACGAAGCGGGTGATTTAACCATGGAGTTGGTCGAACCTGAATCGGATCTCCATGGTACTGCCGAATATAGAAGGGAACTATCTGGTACGATGGTCATCCGGGCCTTAAAGCAAGCGACCGTTCGTGCACAAGGGGGCAGGGTGATGTGATGGAGGGAATTAAGATACACCTAAAAGTTAACGGACAAGATATTTCGAGGGAAGTAGATCCTAGATTGCTATTATCGGATTTTATCAGGGAGAACCTGTTACTTACTGGAACACATATTGGCTGTGAACATGGAGTTTGCGGTGCTTGTACAATCCAGGTTAATGGTGATCCAGTCCGCTCATGTTTAATGCTTGCAGTCCAAGCGGATGGATGTGAAGTCAAGACTGTGGAGTCACTGATCCAAGAGAATGGGGAACTTAGTCACTTACAGCAAGCATTTTCTGACAATCATGCCCTGCAGTGCGGATTTTGTACACCAGGTTTTTTGATAACGCTTTCAAGTTTCCTGGAAGAAAATTCAAATCCGGATGAAGAAGAAATAAGAAAATGCATATCAGGAAATTTATGTCGATGCACAGGCTACTCCAACATTATTAAAGCTGTCAAGCAGGCTGCCCAGAAGGTGTCCAATTAAGGAGGGATGAGGCATGACGAAATACGTTGGCCAAAGTATTAAACGGAAGGAAGACTATCGTTTGGTTACAGGTACAGGGCAATTCGTGGGAGATATCCGAATGGCAAATATGGTTGAAGCAGTCTTTGTCCGCAGCACGCATGCACATGCCACCATCAAAGGGATTGATATCAGCGAAGCTCAGGCATTGGAAGGTGTACATGCAATCCTCACCGGAAAGGATATAGATGGGAAAATAAAGCCTCTTGTCCAATTTGAATCCCATTGTGCTTTGCCTCCCAATCTTGTGGAAGCGATCAATCCCACTATCCATTTTTGTTATGAAGATGTCCTGGCCAAGAATAAGGTGATGTATGTTGGGCAACCAATTGCAGTCGTAGTTGCAGAAAACCGGTATGTGGCTGAAGATGCAGCAGATTTAATAAAAGTGAAATATGAAACATTACCAGTGGTAGTTGATCCATTCAAATCATTGGAAATAGGCGCACCATTGATTCAAGAACACTTACAGAGTAACATCCAGTCAAATTTTCATGTAACGACAGGAAATGACTTACAGTCGCTTAAGGATGCAGATCATATTCTAAAGGCAAGAATCCAAACGCCTAGAGTTTCTTCCAACCCGCTCGAAACGAGGGGGGTCGTTTCAACCTATGAAAACCGAACCGATCAATTACATGTTTATTCTTCTACCCAGCTCCCTTTTGAGATTAGAACCTATATAGCTAGATCATTGGATTTGGTTGAACAGCAAATCAGGGTGACAGCACCCGACGTAGGTGGAGGCTTCGGACCAAAGGGTGGGGTTCACCCAGAAGAAATCATGGTTCCATATTTATCCAAGTTAATGAATAGACCTGTAAAATGGATTGAAGACCGCCTTGAACATATGACAAGTGCCCGCCATTCAAGGGATCAAATCCATGATGTTGAGGTTGCTTATAATCGGGATGGCACTATTTTAGGAATTAAAGATCATTTCATTATAGATAGTGGCGCTGTGAATTATTTTGGTTTAACATGCGCCTACAATAGTGCCTACCATCTAAGGGGGGCATATAAGATTCCAAACTATGATTCTACTTGCCAGATTGTCTTAACGAACAAAACACCGAATGTTCCATTCAGGGGAGCGGGGAGACCAGAGGTCGTTTTCGTAATGGATCGAATTATCGATATGGTCGCTAGAAAGTTGAAAATGGATCCAGTGGAAGTTATGCGAAAGAACATGATTCAAGCGGAGGATATGCCTTATGACCAAGGGATTTTGGTTAAAGATGGAGCACAGCTGATTTATGATAGCGGGGATTATCCTGCAGCACTGGATCAAGGGTTGAAAATGGTTGATTACGAAGGCTTTAGAGAGCGGCAAAAAAAGTGGAAAAAGCAAGGAAAGCTTGTCGGTGTCGGCATTTCAACTTATGTAGAAGGAACCGGTGCTGGTCCATTCGAAAGCGCCTATGTCACGATTGATGGTTCCGGTCAAGTTGTGGCATATCTTGGAGCATCCCCACAGGGGCAGGGACACGAAACGGTATTCTCCCAAATCTGTGCGGATGAATTAATGCTTAGCCCCAATGAAATTACTATAAGGGTCGGGGATACAGCGAACTTGGCCTTTGGTGCCGGGACGTACGCAAGCCGGAGTGCAGTAAATGCCGGATCGGCCATTCAAATTGCTTCAGCAAAGTTAAGGGAAAAAGTATTGGTTGTCGCAGCTGCCATGCTTGAAGTGAAATCCTCTGATTTACAAATGGAGAATGGTAAAGCATTTGTTAAGACCGAACCTGAAAAATGTGTGACCTATAAGGAAATTGCGGAAGCGGCACGTCCAGGAAACAGATGCAAAGTGCCTGCAGGAATGGAACCAGGCCTGCAAGTCACACATTACTTCGTTCCGCCGACTGTTACTTTTTCATCGTCCGTCCATATTGCCATGGTGGAAGTGGATAAGAAAACGGGTTTTGTCGAGTTGAAGGGCTATAGTGTGGTCCATGACGCAGGAAAGGTCATCAATCCAATGATCGTGGATGGTCAGGTTCAGGGTGGCATAGCCCAGGGAATTGGTGCGGCCCTATATGAAGAAATCGTTTACGATGAGAAAGGTCAACTTTTGACTGGATCTTATATGGATTATTTATTGCCGACATCCATGGAGATCCCGACTGTTGAAAAGTCCCATCAAGAATTCCTCTCCACCAGAAATCCACTTGGTATCAAGGGAGTAGGTGAAGGTGGAGCCATTTCGCCGCCTGCAGCGATAGCGAATGCTGTCGTTGATGCGCTCGATCCATTAGAAATCATGATCAATCAATTACCCATTAGCCCTAGTAAACTCCGTAATTGGATTAAGGAAGCGGAAAGGGAACAGTATAAAATCGAAGTAGGTTATAAGGATTCATTTTAGCGATTCAGGATTCATTGTTGATGGATATTACCCTATGCCATGACATAATGACAGACGAGCATGAAAATGGAAGGTGTAAATAGGGGATTACACTCGTTACGAACATTTCATGAATAGGGGCTGATTTTCTTGAATAATTTAAATCCACAACTGCAAGTTCCATCGGGGAAAATGACGAACACTCGTTGGTTCTTTACGGCTTTTCCTTTGCTTATTCTTTTCACTGTTTCCATGATGGATAAGGCAAATATAAATATTTTACTGGCAAACAAGCCTTTTCTAACTGATTTGGGCATTGATGGAAACTTAGTGAAAGGAACACTTAGCAGCATATTTTTAGTGACTTATGCTTTTGGTCAATTAGCTTGGGGTTTCATCGTTGATAGGATTGGTGCGCTACGCAGCGGTCTCATAGGGATCACTCTATGGGCATTTGCGATGGTTTTAGGTGGAATGGCCGATTCCATTAGTGCAATCTTATGGTCCAGGGCCATATTGGGAATCGGAGAAGGTGTCCTGTATCCAATGGCACTGAAATTGACCTCAAGCTGGTTCCCGCAGAATGAACAAGCAAAAGCACAAACAACATGGTATAACGGGAATGCGATAGGACCAGTTCTCGGGCTTCCGCTAATAGCCATCATAGCGTCCACATACGGCTGGAGGGAAAGTTACTTTATACTTGCAGCATTATCGGTCGTATGCTTGATTATATTTGTGATCATGACAAGAGATAATCCGGCTAAGCATTATGCAGTTAATTCAATGGAATTAAACTATATTCAAAGTAATCAAAAAGAGGGGAAAACTCCTGCCGCAAATAAAGGGAATGTAAAAGCGGTTCTTACGAGTCCGATGTTCTGGATCTTAACGATTGTTTATTCTTGCATTTCCATTGCCTACTATGGAATTTCCACCTTTTTACCAAGCTATTTAACGGAAGAAAAAGGGATAGCTTTTGTAAATTCCGCTGTAATAAATGCCGGGGGTTTTGCATTAGCGATTGTTGTACAAATGGTTGCTGGGTTTCTCTCTGATCGATTCATGAAAAGGGCTGTTTTTGTATGCGGGGCATGCGGGCTTATCATCGTTTTCATGCTTTTCTCCCTTTTCACTACTGACAGCACAGTTGCGGCCGTATTGAGCATTTTACTGATAGGTCTTTTGTTTATGCCAGCTGCCCTTACCATGACCATGCTTCACCGTGTAGCATCACCGGAGGTAATGGGGAGCATCAGTGGGGTTTTCGGCTGTGTATCTTATTTAATTGCAGCTCTAGGACCTATGGTTGTCGGATTGTTCAGTCAAATGAGCGGTTCATATAATGGCGGGTTTATTGCCCTTTTATGTTTTGTTGCCCTCTCCCTAATCTTAAGTGTTTTCTTAGTCAGAAAAGGATATTAGGTGATCTGATTTAAATTACTGAAAATGAATAATGGGGGGAGAGTCAAATGGGAATTTTCTATTTTTCTCCCTTTTTTCTGCTTCCAAATATGTGAATACCAGATTTCAAGAAGGGGGTTAAGTATGTCAAGGTTACAAGAACTAAAGGAAGTATTGGAAAATATAAATTCAGCATGGGAGCGGCACGAAAAAGCAGCTATGGTCATGCAGATAGGTGTAAAAGGTTCTGCATACAGACTTCCAGGTGCAAAAATGATGATGGCATCGGACGGAAAGATGTTTGGCACGATAAGTGGCGGGTGTTTGGAAAACGATTTATATGGCTGGGCGGAAAAAGCTATGGAAACCAACACTTTCCTTACACACCAATATGACTTAAGCGAGAATGAAATTTGGGGATTGGGAATAGGATGCAAAGGTAAATTGGATATATTTATCCTCCCTATTGAGCCAGATGACGAATTCTGGATCATGACCAATCAAATTGTCCAGAAAGGTCAAAAATTCACATTGATATTGGATGTCTCCACCGGTAAAGGGTTAATCATCGATAGATATGGTAACCTCATTGGAAATCATGAGAATGTGCCTTCTGAAGTCATTGAAAAAGCAAGAATGGTGATGGATACACAAACTCGTGCGGAAATGGTGAACCTGGAGGGAAACCGGTTTTTAATTGATGCTATTAAGCCTAGTGAGCATTTGATAATCGCTGGGGCTGGCAGGGATGCTGTACCAGTTGTCGATTTGGCGGCAAAAGCTGGGTTTTCCGTAACGGTATTGGACTCACGTAAAGATTTCAATAATGATCGTCTGTTTCCTTCGGCTTCGAATTTACAAAAATGCCCAGAGGGAATAAATCCTTGTGAATTCACTGGATCATGGTGGGTAGTCATGAATCATCTCCAGTCTTTAGATGAGAAAACCTTACAAGTGGCTTTAAAAAGTGACCCACGATATATTGGTGTGCTTGGCCCAATCTCCCGTACCACGGAAATGCTCAATACCATTGGAGAAGACTTCAACAGCGGTCCAATTCACTCACCAATTGGTTTGGACCTCGGTGCTGAAACGATGGAAGAAGTTGCACTAAGTATTGTGTCGGAACTTATGGCTGTAAGGAATGGAAGAATTCCTGCACCCTTGCATGGTAAAGTGAAGATTCATGCCTAAAATAGGCGCAATCATACTTGCGGCAGGCATGTCCATTCGAATGGGAGAACCAAAACTGTTCCTTCCTTTACGGGGCCAACCTCTTTTTCGTCATGTCATTCATCCTATCGTTGGCAGCTCCATGCAGCCCATCTTCTTGGTTGCCGGTAAATATATAGAAGAAATACGTCAACATTGTGCTGATTTTCCAGAATTGAAGATTATTCATAATCCGAAATATGCAGATGGAATGTCCACCTCCCTAAAACTTGGAGTTCAATCCATCAAAGAACAGGTGGATGCAGTCATGATCTTCCTTGCGGATCAGCCGCTTATTTCCCCTGACGTCATACAAGCTTTAATTAAAAAATATACAGCATGTAAAGATGAAGGAATACGGATCGTACAACCGAAATATAAAGGAGACTTAGGACATCCGATACTAGTCGATGCAGTGATCCTCAATGAATTCCATTCAATAGAAGGTGATCAAGGTGGTAAAAACATCATCAGGAAATATGCCCGGCTGACTGAAACAGTTCCTTTTGATGATCCGATGTGGGGATTTGACATTGACACGCCTCAAGATTTCCTTAAAGTGAAACTGCATTTGGATTCATAATGCAAACCAAATGAATGACATGAGAAATACTGAACGAAATATCGCGCGGAGGGCCGGAATAAGCGAGAGAAGGTTGGAATATCACGCGAATCGATCGTATACTGCCTGAGGGTCGTTAAATGTGGCATAAAATAAAAGGGTTCCTACATTTGCGGACTGAATTTCGCAAATAGGCACCCTTTTATTAATGTTAATTTCATTCAGATATACGTTTTATGTAATCAAGGTAATAATCATGACTTTTTTGGATATGGATTGTATTGACCTTTATTGCTTTTTCTACATCTTTTTCACGAATTGCATGGATTAACTGTAAGTGCTCGTTGTTCCGATCCTCATACCAGCCTTTATCAACCATTGTAACATCTTCATTACGGGCCGACAAAAAGGAAATTCTTAAAGAAAGCCATAATGAATCAGTAGTCTTTTGGAGAAAGGTATTTCTCGAGTAGGAATATAATAAGCGGTGAAATTCAATGTTTGCACGACTAGCCGCTATTCGGTCATTACTATTTATTGCCCCTTGCAGTTTATCCGTTGCCCATTCCAATTTTTTCAATTCCTCTTCCGTAATTCCTTCACATGCTTTTTGTATCGAATAGTTTTCGAGCATTTTCCTGATTTCCAATTCTTGCTGCAAAAGTCCAATATCCACATTGGATATGACCATACCTATACCAGGTTTCACCTGAAGCAAATTTTCCTGTTCTAATTTCCTCAAAGCTTCACGAACCGGTGTACGGCTACAATTGAATTGTTGGGCGATATCATCTTCCGTTAAACGATCTCCTGGTAAAAATACCCCTTCGATGATCGCATTTTTAATAACGAAAAATATAGCTTCCCTTAAGGGCTTAGAAGAATAATGTTCTATTTGTTCTGTAATATATTGATAGTGTTTGGTTTCCATGGTGCTCCTTTCTAAAATCCAATTATATACAAGTATATTTATTTTATCTTAAAAAACGATTGAAGTCATTTCAATGCTTCAGACTTTTGATTATTTATACATTTCAATGGTTCGAGTCCGTTTCTGTTTCGGCATAACTAATGATTTAGCATTTATTTAAAATCCAAGAGGTGATTTATATAATCTATGAAACAATTAAAACCAAAGAAGACCACAAGGCTATCTGTCCTTAGAGGCAAGGTATGAAATTCAGGGAAGCCCCAACTATCCTGAAACAAGGGGGGGAATTGCCCGATAATATAGTGGAAAACAAGGGTGTCATAGAATAAGCGGAAGCAAACTTACAGTAAACATCGGTTTGATATAGTCACTTTGCCGTGATGAATGATGTATTCTATCCTGCTAGAAGTGCAATGAAGTTGCTCGTTTACCTAAACATGCTATGATGGAAATAGAAGCGTTTGCTATTATTTATTTTCTAAATAACGAGAACGTCAGATTGATTTTTTTAAGTGTACAACAGAGGATACAGGAGGAGTTTTTATAATGAATTTAGCACAATTTCCTAGAAAGCGATATACACCAACATATACATCAGTTGAGAGATTAGATCATTTTTCTCAAGTTCTTGGGGGCCCATCCATTTATGTTAAACGAGATGATATGCTTGGTCTGACGGCTGGGGGAAATAAAACAAGAAAACTGGAATTCCTTGTTGCCGATGCATTGGAACAAGGCGCGGATACGTTGATTACATGTGGAGGCATTCAATCGAATCATTGCCGCTTGACACTAGCTGCTGCCGTTAAAGAGAAAATGAAATGCATCCTAGTGTTGGAAGAGGGACTTTCAAAAAATTCAGAGCCGGATTTTAACGGTAACTATTTTCTCTATCATTTATTGGGGGCTGACCAAATTATAGTTGTACCTAATGGAGCGGACTTAATGCAAGAAATGCAGAAAGTCGCTAAAGAGGTAACAGAGAAAGGAGATAAACCTTACATCATTCCCGTTGGAGGATCCAATGTCATTGGTGCAACGGGATATATTGCATGCGCTCAGGAGATTTTAGCACAGTCCTTTGAGCAAGGGATAGATTTGAAAGCAGTTATTTGTGTAAGCGGCAGTGGGGGAATGCATGCTGGTTTGGTGGCAGGATTTCATGGAAATCAAAGTGGAATTTCAGTAATTGGCATAAATGTAAGCAGAGGAAAAGCTGAACAAGAAGAGAAAGTTTTTCAGCTTGTTAGAGAAACTTTAACACACATCGGCATACAAAATTCAATCCCTCGTGAGGCTGTTACGTGTTTGGATGAGTATGTCGGTCCTGGTTATGCTTTGCCTACCCCTGAAATGGTGGAAGCTGTCAAGCTTATGGCAAGAACAGAAGGGATTTTGCTGGATCCGGTATACACGGGTAAAGCGGCAGCGGGACTCATTGATTTAATCCAAAAAGGCACCTTTAAGCCGGAGGATAACATCCTTTTTGTACACTCAGGTGGTGCTTCATCGTTATATGCTAATACTTCTCTCTTTAATTAAATGTCATTAAATAATAAATACTAATCTTAAAGTGGAAAAAGCTCGCTCATTTGCATAGCTCAAATGCCAAGACAACCGAAGCAGTGAGAGTATTCTAAACGATTATTTCTTTACTTAATATGCAGGCTAATTCCAATATGAGTCATTAATCCCCAGTTTATAACTCTTTATTTTAACTAAATTTGAATAGGGGGAACATATGTTTTATAATGTACTTTGAGTAAGTAATTATCTATCGAAATAGGGGAGGGATTATATGTATATTACAATTTCAGATTTTATTAAAGAATGGAATAAAGAAGCTATACTGACTCAAAAAGTTTTGGATAGCTTGACAGATGATTCATTAGAACAACAAGTTTATCCTGAAGGTCGTACTTTGGGAAGAATTGCGTGGCATTTTACAACAAGCATTCCAGATTATCTAGCTCATTTCGGTTTAAAGATTGATCGGATAGAAAGTGCAGAAAACGTCCCATCTTCAGCCCAGGAAATAGCTATTACTTTTAAAAATGTAAGTTCTCATGCAGCCAAAATTATTGAACTTCAATGGACAGACGAATCCTTAGAACAAATACAAGAAGCTTTTGGAAGACAGGAAACAAATGCGTCCATCCTTATGGGACTAATCAAGCATATTGTTCATCATCGGGGACAAGTTACGGTTCTGATGCGTCAAGCAGGAATAAAACCTTCTGGGGTTTATGGGCCGCCAAAAGAAGATTGGATTCATTTAGGTGTGGAAAATCCACCACTATAATTATGCTATCTTATAAAGTTTAAGTAATGACCTTCAACAAAAAGGGTCCATTGTTTAATATTTAAATCCCAATTCCTCATTCATAGACTGAGAAATTGGGATTTTTAATCGTGGAATCCCCTTAATACTTCGGAGCTGTCTTAAGGAGCTTTTCCTTTATATGAAACAGAAGGGGGGAGCTAAGTGCTTTTACAGAGAACAAAGCTATTAAACTATACGAAAAAATGGGGCTTTAATATAAGGACAGTTACTATGAGTTTGCTGTTTTGAATGAAAAGCACTTTAACTTCACTTGGAAAAATACTTACGGCTGAAATAGGGAAAAAGGAAGTTACTTACTATATTTACATAATGAAAAATGGATGGTACGGAACAAATCGTAAGTCTTGAAATAAAACTAAACAAATCGAACAGTTATTCGTCAACTATGCTATACTTGTAAAAGCGGGTGAAAATTTTGTATATTTTGAAAATTAGTTACAATTTTTCTCCTAAATATGGCTTTTTTTTTATGGATCAGGAGTTTTTTTATTGATTAAATATGTAAATTATCTTTAAGTCGAGATATGGTCGTAAAAATAGATTTTGGGAGGAAAAGCCTTATGAAAGAAACTGCTATAGTATATTGTGAAAATAATTTTGGGACAATGGATGGAAAGACAGCTAATGGACTAGTTAGAAGCTCTAGGAAATTTGAGATTGTTGGTGTGATTGATAGTACAAAGGCTGGAATGGATGCGGGCGAATGCCTAATTGGGGAGAAAAATGGAATACCTATATTCAAGGACCTTAACCAGGCACTCGAAAATATACAGAATGTTCCTGATCAATTCATATATGGAATAGCTCCTTCAGAGGCATTCCTTAAAAAGGATGAGAGAAATCTCCTTCTCAAAGCCATGGAACATGGGATGAATATCGTTAACCCTCTTCATGAGTTTTTTACAGATGACCCAGAGTTCATTAAGCACGCAGAACAATTCGAGATCACGATCCATGACGTAAGAAAACCTGCACAAAAAAAGGATATGCATCTCTTTTCAGGACGGATTTTAAACATCGATACACCCATTGTAGCCGTTCTTGGTACGGATAGTGCAATAGGCAAGCGTACAACGTCGGTTCTGCTCGAAGATGCCTTACTAAAAAGGGGCTTTAATGTCGCTTTTATTGCGACGGGACAAACGGGACTGATACAGGGGGCGAAATACGGTGTGGCGATTGATGCAATCCCGTCCCAATTCATGACAGGTGAAATTGAAAACCAAATCATGAAGGCATATGAAAATGATAATCCGGATATTATTATAGTCGAAGGCCAAGGGGCGTTAAGCCACCCAGCATATATAAGTTCGTGTGGAATAATAAGAGGCTCAAGACCTGGAGCGGTCATCATTCAGCACGCACCCAAACGGGAACATTTAGGTGACTTTAGCTATATGGAAATGCCGACGGTAAAAAGCGAGATCGATCTTATTGAAAACTTTTCAAAGGCAAAAGTGATTGCGGTGACCATCAACCATGAAAACATGTCCGATGATGAGCTGGCTAAAACAATTTCCGAATATGAAGAGGATATTAAACTTCCAACGACTGATGTACTAAAATTTGGCTGCGACAAACTGATTGCAAGTATTTTTGATGCCTTCCCCAACTTGAATGGTAAACAGGAAAAAGCATTGATTAAATGACACAGTCTTTTACACCAAGGATCGAAATCAACCTTGCAAAAATTGCCCATAATGCAGCTGAGCTTGTTAAAATATATGGCACAAAAAATATTGAGATTATGGGCGTTACAAAAACGGTTTGCGGAGCTCCGGAAATAGCAAGGATCTTATTGGATCAAGGGATTCATATGCTCGCAGATTCGAAGGTTGCCAATCTCCAAAAAATGCGTGATGCAGGAATCAAGGCAAACTTTGTATTATTAAAATCTCCTTCTTTAAGTGAAGTGGATTCCGTTATAAAAAATGCAGATATTAGCTTGAATACCGAGTTTTCCGTTATTGAAAGATTATCAGAAGCTGCTTTAAGGCATAACAAGGAGCAGAAGATTATTCTAATGATCGAAATGGGAGATTTAAGAGAAGGGATCATGCCTGAAGATCTTGATTCTTTTATTTCAGAGGTCTTGAAACTCCAAGGGGTCAAAATAGTGGGCATAGGAGTTAACTTTGCCTGCTTTGGTGGAGTAAAACCAAACGAGCAGAAAATGGGCATGTTATCTTTATTGGCCAGCGCAGTTGAAACGAAATTCTCGCTTCCTCTTTCCTATATATCGGGAGGGAACTCTGCCAATTATAATTGGTTCATGGCAGTTGATTCAGTAGGGAAGGTTAACAATTTACGGTTGGGCGAATCCATTTATTTGGGTCGTGAAACATTAAATAGACTGGCCATCCCAGACTTATATACTGATGCTTTCACTTTCGTGACTGAAGTTATTGAATCGAAAAGAAAACCTTCCGTACCCTATGGGGAAATAGGTCAGAATGCTTTTGGAGTCTTTCCTCAATTTCAAGATCGTGGCCAAATGAGTAGAGTTATTCTTGGAGTGGGAAATCAGGATGTTCTGGTGGCAGGGTTAATTCCGAAAACGGATATCGAGATCCTTGGTTCGAGTAGTGACCACACCGTGCTTGATCCCAAAAAGTGTAATCTGATAGTAGGAGACGAAGTCACTTTTAACCTTAACTATGGTGCGCTTCTTTCCATAATGACTTCTCCTTATGTTTATAAAAAATACAGCAACGCCATTTAAGCAAGTCATCATTCCACGTAATAAACTCCATTTTCCTCTCCATTCATTAAATCAAAAGGCAGGCTGTGAATGCTAATAAAGTACAGAAGCAACCTGTTAAACAGCCTAATCCCGGATCATTCGGTTAAGTTTGTTAGTGTATATACTTAAAAAGGTTCCTGTCATCAGGATTACCAGCCTGTAACTTCATTCATAGAACAGCATTCTTCGCAATGATCAGCCTACCGGCTTTGCTTTCATAGGCCATTTTTTGTTTAATTCAGTTATAAAAGTCTTGACATTCTTTTTATCTTCCATAATTGGTGAATACACGTAGGAAAGAGTTCGGTTAAAGGATTCATTTTTTAACTGAATAATAGAAAGGATTTTATTTTGCACATCCCTTTCAATGACACTTTGGGAAAGGAGAGCCAGCCCTACGCCGTTTTTTATAAGTGTTTCTTTAATGCCTTGATTGCTGCTTATCGTAAGTATCGATTTAATTTTCAAACCATTTGAACGTATGACATGGTTAAGGTATTCTCGTGTACCGGACCCAACTTCCCTGGTTACCCATGCTTGGTCATGTAAATCGGTAATCTCCACTTCGTCTTTATAAGCGAGTTCATGGTCGTTGGAAGAAACAACGAAAAGCTCATCTTGCATGAAGGGGTGTACAGAAAGCTCTTTTTCATTAGTTTGACCCTCGATCAAGCCGATATCCACTTTGTATAACCGAACGGCTTGAACGATTTCTTCAGTGTTTCCAATTACGACTTGAAGTTCAAGTTCAGGGTAATCCTTTTGAAGGTCGATGAGCAACGAAGGTAGGATGTACTCTCCTATCGTAAAACTTGCCCCTATCTTTAATTCTCCTTTAATGGACCTATCATGTTCCTGGATGTCTTGTCTGGTCTGTTCATATATTGTGATCATTTGCTTAGCCCGATCGTAAAGAATTTCTCCTGTCAAGGTGACTTTTAGGAATTTAGGGGAGCGGAGAAATAATTTGGTTTGGAACTCTTCCTCTAATTTTTTTATGTGCAAACTAACACTTGGTTGTGACATTAGGAGCATTTCTGCCGTTTTAGTAAAATTCTTGACTTCCACAAGGGTCACAAATGTTTTTAGAGCATCATAGTACATAGAATTACCACCTTATTATTAATATTCTTAATAGTTACAATAAATTATATATATTTTACTAATGATGTGCCTTCCGGTAAAGTTTAATAAGAAACTTATTTTAGGAAGAGTCTAGGCTGGGGAAGGCTAACGTCCTTTATAACCTTATTTTTTATTTCTAGCTTGCTATGAAAAAATGTTCCCTCCGTGTATGAACTGTACTTTGTAATTTTTTTTACAGTTAAAACCGACTTGGTCTATAGGAGTAAACGAGTTAATTAATTTTATGGATGGAAATAAATGTTTAAACCCACTCGTTATATATAAGAGTCAACTAAGATAAGTTAATATCCCTTTGTGAGGTGGAAATCGTGCAACTTCAGGTAATGAACAGTCCCTTTAAACATGAGCAGGCAGAGATCCTTAACAATCTACTGCCTAGCTTGACAGAAACACAAAAAATTTGGTTGAGCGGTTATCTGACCGCATCTTTGTCAGTTTCGAATATGGGAACGGCCGAAACCCCGGTAATGGAAGCTCAAAGCAGCGGGAAGACAATATCAAAAGAAGTTACCATTCTTTATGGTTCACAGACGGGCAATGCTCAAGGGCTGGCAGAAAATGCGGCGAGAAAGCTTGAGGGTAATGGCTTTCAGGTTACCATTTCATCCATGAGTGACTTTAAAGTGAACAATTTGAAAAAAGTCCAAAATCTACTTATCGCCGTTAGCACGCATGGAGAAGGTGATCCACCGGATAATACGCTGTCCTTCCACGAGTACCTTCATGGCAGGAGGGCACCAAGCCTTGAAGAACTCCGCTTTTCGGTATTGGCGCTTGGGGACAGCTCATATGAGTTTTTTTGTGAAACGGGAAAACAATTCGATAAACGCTTGGAGGAACTTGGCGGGACAAGGTTATTTCCGCGAATGGACTGTGACCTTGATTATGATGAGCCGGCTTCAGAATGGCTGGAAGGAGTCATTTCCAGTTTAAGTGAAGAGCAAGGCAGTACCGTTACAGCTGTCCCTGCAGCGAAAGCTTCAGAAAGTGAAGACACGTATTCCAGGACAAATCCGTTTAAAGCGGAAGTGCTTGAAAATATAAACTTGAACGGTCGTGGCTCAAATAAAGAGACACATCATCTTGAATTATCACTTGAAGGATCTGGTCTTACATTCGAACCTGGAGACAGCCTTGGTATTTATCCGACAAATGATTCTGAATTAGTGGATATGCTTCTTATGGAACTCGATTGGGACCCTGAAGAAACCGTGAAGGTCAATAAGCAGGGGGATCTTCGTCAGCTTAGGGAATCGCTCATCTCCGATTTTGAAATTACGGTTTTGACAAAATCGTTCCTTGGGCAGGTGGCCCAGCTTTCAGGTAACGAGGAATTAAAGGAGCTCCTATCACCAGGTAATGAAGAAAGCCTAAAAGAATATCGTGAAGGCCGTGATTTGCTTGATTTTGTCCGTGACTTTGGATCATGGGGTGAAACGGCGCAAGAGTTCGTATCCATACTCCGGAAAATGCCAGCCCGTCTATATTCGATCGCGAATAGCTTATCCGCTTATCCGGATGAAGTGCATTTGACCATCGGTGCTGTCCGGTATGAAAGTCACGGTCGGGATCGAAAAGGAGTCTGCTCCATATTATGTGCGGACCGAATACAGCCAGGGGACACCTTGCCCGTTTATATTCAGCATAACCAGAACTTCAAGCAGCCTAAGAATCCAGATGCTCCAATCATCATGGTTGGACCGGGAACGGGCATTGCTCCGTTCAGATCCTTTATCCAGGATCGCGAAGAAACGGAAGCGAAAGGGAAAACGTGGCTCTTTTTCGGCGATCAGCATTTCGTGACGGATTTCCTTTATCAGACTGAATGGCAAAAGTGGTTGAAAACAGGTGTACTTACGAAAATGGATGTTGCCTTTTCACGTGATGCGGATGAAAAAGTGTATGTTCAAAACCGGATGCTCGAGCACAGCGGGGAATTATACGAATGGCTTCAAGAAGGGGCAGCGGTTTACATTTGCGGTGATGAGAAAAACATGGCACATGACGTCCATAATACGCTTATTGAGATCATAGAAAAAGAAGGTCAGATGAGCCATGCTGATGCGCAAGCTTATCTTGAAGATATGCAACAGAATAAACGTTATCAACGTGATGTGTACTGAAATATGGATGAAAAGGAGATAACAACATGGTGAACCCACTATTAAAAGCACCAGAAGGTCCGCCTAGTGATGTTGAGCAAATTAAAGCGAAAAGCAATTATTTGCGAGGTACACTTGGAGAAGTGATGCAGGAGCGGATCAGCGCCGGGATTCCGGATGATGACAATCGGTTAATGAAACACCACGGCAGCTATTTGCAGGATGACCGGGATCTACGCAATGAGCGTCAAAAACAAAAACTTGAGCCTGCCTATCAGTTCATGTTGCGTGTCCGCATGCCAGGCGGTGTTGCACAGCCTTCTCAATGGCTTGTCATGGATGACCTTGCTCAGAAATACGGTAACGGTACTTTGAAATTGACAACAAGACAGACGTTTCAAATGCATGGAATCTTAAAATGGAATATGAAAAAAACCATTCAGGAAATCCATGCGTCCATGCTGGATACAATCGCTGCATGCGGGGATGTAAACCGTAACGTAATGTGCAATTCGATTCCATTTCAATCCGAAATCCATTCCGAAGTATATGAATGGTCGAAAAAATTGAGTGATTATTTATTGCCACGTACAAGGGCGTACCATGAAATCTGGCTGGATGAAGAAAAGGTTGTCGGTACACCTGAATTGGAGGAAGTCGAACCAATGTACGGTCCGCTTTATTTGCCAAGGAAGTTTAAAATAGGCATTGCGGTCCCGCCTTCCAATGACATTGATGTCTACTCCCAGGATCTTGGCTTCATAGCCATTATTGAAAATGGGAAACTCGTTGGCTTTAATGTGGCGATCGGTGGCGGTATGGGAATGACCCATGGTGACAAAGCGACTTATCCACAGCTAGCCAAAATAATCGGCTTTTGCAAGCCTGACCACATACTGGATGTCGCGGAAAAGATCATTACGATTCAGCGCGATTACGGAAACCGTTCCGTCCGGAAATATGCTCGGTTCAAGTATACGGTTGACAGGCTTGGGCTCGAACCGGTAAAGGCTGAACTGGAAAATCGTCTTGGATGGAAACTGGAGGAGGCGAGAACTTATCATTTCGACAATAATGGTGACCGCTATGGCTGGGTAGAAGGCATTCAAGGTAAATGGCATTTTACACTATTTGTCGAGGGTGGCCGAATTGCCGATATCAAAGATTACAAACTGATGACCGGTTTGCGCGAAATCGCTAAGATCCACACGGGTGATTTCCGTTTGACGGCCAATCAAAACTTGATCATTGCCAATGTATCAAGCGAGACAAAGGAAAAGATCGTTGAATTGCTCGAAACATTCGGTTTGACGGATGGTTCACGCCATTCAGCGCTCCGACGCAGCTCGATGGCATGCGTGTCGCTTCCAACATGCGGGTTGGCAATGGCAGAAGCGGAACGTTATTTGCCGGTTCTCCTTGATAAAGTCGAGGCCATCGTTGATGAAAACGGGCTGAGGAACGAAGAAATCACGATACGAATGACCGGATGCCCGAATGGCTGTGCCCGACATGCACTAGGAGAAATCGGTTTTATCGGGAAAGCACCTGGCAAATATAATATGTATCTCGGTGCTGCATTCGATGGAAGCCGATTAAGCAAAATGTACCGTGAGAACATCGGTGAAGAAGAGATTTTAAAAGAGTTGAGCGTACTACTTTCCCGTTATGCGAAGGAACGTCAGGAAGGGGAGCATTTCGGGGACTTTGTCATCAATGCAGGGATTATTAAAGAAGTGACGGATGGAACGAATTTTCATGATTGATTAACACGAACGAGAGACAGGAAAGTATTCCTGTCTCAGTTTGTATTTAAGGTGCTTTTAAATAAGTAGAAAAGTTCTTTGGCTTGTATCCTTCAATAACTCAAGTTTTTAATCTTCCTCTTTTCCTCATCAACCAACCCCTTGGTTGCACTTTTGTATTCAGATAAAGTTCGTCCAAAAGCCCGCCCGATTTCAGGTGATTTTTCAGGACCAAAATCACAAGTGATAAGAATGATAACTAGGCCTGGAACACCGAGATTTTGAAACATGACCATTCACTCCTATCGTCTATTTTTTTGACTTGCTGTTATTTTTAAAGGCTACCTCTGCTTCAATCTCAATGAGATAATCCGGCGAAACCAGACTTTGCACCCCAACTGTGGAACGAGCTGTTTTCACTGGATTTTCTTTTGTATTAAAGAACATAGCGTAGGCATTAAACCAACCTTGATAGTCTGGAGTATCTTCTTTGTTTGGATCTGGTGCGACATACACACGAAGAAAGGTTACATCAGCGAGGGAAAGTCCTTTTGTTTTCAAATCTGCTTTTAATTTTTCTAAAATTCCGATAGCCTGCCTTTCTGTATTGCCATATCTCTCATAAGTGGTTTTTCCATCCTTGTTTAAAAGAGGAGAGACTGTTCCACTAAACAATAACCGGTTATAACTTTGAGGTACAGCAACTGAACTGGAAATCGCAGAAGTTGGGGACCCAAAGAAGGTCACTTTATCAGAGTTCAATTCATCTTTTTCACTACTTGCGGAAGCTAAAGAGAATCCTACGATTACACTTATACCTAATATTGAAGTAGCAATGACTGATATCATGGTTTTCTTCATAAAGTCAGCTCCATTCATTTATAAAAACATCGTAAGGTTAATAATTCTGTTTTATCCTACCTAAGTAGTGACCTTACCTTCTTTTATACTATCTGGCTGATTTAAAAGCACCTGCCGTGCAACCGATTTAATAACTGTGATATTCACAAGCAAAATGAATTCTACCTTGTTGTATATTCAATATATGGTAGTAGTTTTCACAAACAGATGAAGAATATTAAATGCCCTATTGATATTCGTTTAATATTTATTATTCTGAGACCCCGGTTTGGAGGATGTCAACTTTAGTTTCTACTTTAATGTCCATCATGGGATAGATCTTTTTCCATTGTTCGTAGGTCATTTTTTTATTTTTGGCGTGGTATTTTTCCTTTAAGCCAATCGGGTCAAGGGATTTTTTCTGAAAATCTTTAATAAGACGGTTTGCTTGCCTCGTTAAATCATCTTCCATATCCTGTTCAATTTTTTTTATCATCTTTCTATTGGTAAGGTTGTCACTTCGCATGGATTCCCTGATTTGTCCTTTAATTTTGATCTTAATCGTGATCGAGGGACTACTCTCTGAGTCGGATACTTCATAACTTGAACCGCTTCGGATACTTTCCACTACGATATCGCTTCTCTTCTTGTCTTTTAATTTGAATTTGTATACTCCCCGCCTATGATGTTGAACTAATGTCTTAAAAATGAACATATCACCCGTTCGAACTTTCGTGACCATCTTATCTTCATGAAATAGGGAGACTCCAGAAACCGCAACTTCATTATTAATTAATTTAATTAAAGGAAGATACGAATCGCCGCCAGCTTCTAGAGCGTTTCCTAAAAAAAGATGGAGGTTAGTATCCGGTCCGTTCCCTGTTTCATTCTGTTGATTAATCAAATCCGATAAAAAGATTCCAATATTCACATTCGTATTTGGTGCTTTCGTATTTATTACATCCTTGACCTTTCCTTCAACGACAGCCAAAATGACTCTGTTTCCAAGTTGCGGCTCACGGTAGAGATAATCGGTCAGTTCTGTTATTCCGATTTCACGAACCATTTTCTCGCTAAATAAAACGATGCGTGTCTGTCCTAGCAATACCGGCTTATCCGCTTTTTTGGAAACGACAGCCTGGACATCACTCGTTGTAGTCGATGTTCCAGTTAAGATTTGATATTTACCCATCTTGTTCTGTTGGAAGATAGGGATGACGAACATTCCTTCGACATTATCATTCTTGAGTATATCGTAGCCAATGGCTTGGGACATATTAACTTCGTCAACCACCCTTGGTTGGGCACAACTGCAAAGGAGGGGAAAAGTCAAGATAATAAGAAATAATTTTTTCATTTACGTTTCCTCATTTTCTTTATATAGATGATGACTAAAAGAAGAGGCAAGTATAAAGCAATGAAGAGCACGCCGTATGGATTGATTATTTTATTCAATATATATAGGGAATCTACATCAAAAACAAAAATATTTGTAAGCAGGATGAAAATGGACATCCCCCATAATGGATACTTTTGCTGAACATTGAATAAACGCTTGATACCCCTGCTGGCAGCCCACAAGGCGATGGTCATGTTGGGAATGATAACGATGGCCCACCAAGAAACATCTATATATTCAAATCGCTGAATAAAGGGTAATTCGACAATGCTGGTCATTGTCAGTGTCGGCCAAATAGTCAGTTCCAACTGTTTTTGTGAATAAAAAACAAGTGAAACCAAATAAAAGAATACGGTTATTAAGGTTGTAGTCAAGGCTCCACCATGAGCATATTTTTGTGAAGTTTTAGCATCTTTGATGAACGGATAAAACATCACGATCATTTCAAAACCAAGAATTGTTAATGAAGTACTTCTTGTTCCTTTCAATATATCCAATAGAGTGTGGTGGAAAACAGGAAGCAAATTGGTGAATTCAGAGTATTTCATGGCATAGAATAGGACAAATAATAGCCAGTATGTCAAAATGGAGCTTAAAAAGGTAATACCCGTAATTGTACGGAATCCTCCCGTATTTATATAATAAATCAGGATCAGGAAAACCAAGGTAAACGCCCAAGAACCTACCTCTTCAAACATCCATACATGTATGACATTTATATAGCTAATCATGATAGTCATCCCTATGATCAAAAAGTAAAGAATGAATAATAGACTGAAGAAATTCCCGATCCATTTTCCGAATGCATGATTATTGGCCGAAATGATATCGCCAGGGACGATACTGAAGATTTTATATATGACCCAAATCAATATATGAACGATCAGGCCGGCTAGTAGTATCGAAATCCAGCCATCTGTTCCCGTTGTCTTCGCTAAAACTCTTTGAAAACTTAAAACGCCTACTCCGGTTTGCATGGAATGCACTAAAAAAAACACATAGAACGGTGATACCTTATACTTTTCATTAACTCCAGCTTGGTTCATATAGGACCCTCATTTAAATCACTCGTTAAAATCATTTTTTTTGATTCTTGCTTTTTTTGGCTGTGGCTGTCTGGATATATCATCAGGACGTAAATTTATAGGCCGCGACTTGAAAAGATTAAAGGGTAGCCGGACAAAGCTATCTTTCCAATCTTGCATGCGAAATGGGTATATCGGTTCAAGGTATGGGTGTCCCATCGACGTTAATTTGATAAGGTGGGTCATCAAAAAAACGGCCGCTATCGTAATCCCGAGCAGCCCCCAAATTTGGGCTCCTACTAAAAAGGGGAAACGCAGTAACCGAATGGCATTACCCATTTTATAAATAGGCGTAACAAAAGATGCCAGTGCTGAGAGGGCAACGATGATCAATAAGATATTACTGGTCAAACCGGCGACAACGGCAGCTTGACCGATAACGATACCGCCGACGATACCTAATGTCTGACCTACCTTCGTTGGCAGCCTGGCAGCCGCTTCACGTAATAACTCAATGGAGATCTCCAAGAATAATGCTTCGATCAAAGGCTGAAAAGGTATTAAGTTTCTTGAAGTGACGATCGTTTCCAAAAGATCTTTAGGAATCAGTTCATAATGATAAGTCAGCACCGCTACATAAATAGGAGTGGCAAATATCGAAAAAGCGACCGCGAATATCCTTAATAAACGGAAAGCAGATGCCGGAACCCATGGCATATTATAATCTTCCATGGTTATAAAGTATTCCAACAAAATGGTTGGTGTAATAAGTGCAGAAGACGACCTATCGATCAACATGGCTACTTTACCTTCTGCCAATGCACTTGCGATGCGATCAGGTCTTTCCGTATTTAGAAAAAGGGGAAATAAGGTATTTGAATCATCATAAAGCAATTGCGCGAGATATGAACCGTCCAATATTTCATCAAACTCAACTTCATTGATCCTTTGGATAACATTATCGATATTTTCCTGATCAACGATTCCTTTTATGGATAAAACCGCCACTTTCGTTTTAGATAACGACCCCACAGTCAGTTCACTTACTTGCAATCCAGGGATAGGCAGCCTTTTTCTGACTAGATTCAGATTGATATCAATATCCTCGACAAAAGCTTCTTGAGCACTTATGATTCCAAATTCAAGTTCAGGTTTATCAACTTGCCTTCCTTGTTGGGCCGCAACATTGATTAATAGGCATTCATCAAGATTCGCATCTAAACGAATGGCAATTTCGCCTCTCATGATCCTTTCTTCGATTACAACCTTGGTATTGGTGATAAGTGTATTTTCTATAGGAACGTTTTCTTTAATTTGCTCCAAATTTATCGCTTCCAGAGTTGGTATGACAGAAAGAACACTTTTATGAAGTTCCTGTGCATCGATTAAAGAGCGATAAAAAGATACCCAATAGCCTACGCCATGATATGTTCCTTGATGGTTCATGAAATCATTGGATGAAGAAAGGGTATTGAATAGGTCCCTTACATCCGAAACTTTATTTAATTCATCATTTTTATCGTTTGGTTGATTGGGTTTTTTTTTGAACTTTCCGCGGTTAAACAATGTTGTCACCTCTAAACTGAAGCTTATTATCCTAGCATTTGCAATATAAATACATATTAACCATTTTGGATTGTTTAGGATGCTCGTTTCGGAAAGGGAATACATTATAAGGACCCTTGGTCTAAAAGCTGTCACTATTTCCAGTTCGAATAAAAAAATTGAAAATAGAGGAAACTGATACAATAAAACGCATTTAACCAAAGGAGTTCACCATGAAAAGTAAACCCTTGCATATTAAATTGGATCAAAAGCAGGAAAAACTGAAATCTGAATTGGATATGCAGGATGATGTAGTTTTTAAACAGGTATTCATTCCCGGTTATGAAATTTCAGGATTATTTGTATTTGTCAGTGGAATGATGGATTATTCAGCATTCAATGATATAGTTCTGAATTTATCGGCAGCCCAGGTTAAATCCAGTCACCCGGTTTCCATCGAGCAGTTGGTCATTTCCAAAATCTGTTCAGTCAGGGAACAGGATGTTGAAACATATGAAAAAGCCAAGGAGCTTATTTTTGACGGGAAAACGCTTTTATTTATAGATGGAATGACAAATGGTTATGTTTTGAATCTGGAAAAGGAGAAAATTCGTACACTGAGTGAACCTTCGACAGAAAGGGTTGTCCGTGGACCGAAGCTTGGGTTTATCGAAAGTCTCCAGGAAAATATCGGCTTGATTAGACAATATTCAAACCATCCCAACCTAATCGTCAAACAACAGAAGTTAGGGACGCTTGAAAAGCGGGAAGTTGCATTGATCTATTATGAAGGTAAAGCAAGCGATTCTTTGTTAAAAGAAGTGAATAATCGGATAAATGGAGTAAAAGCTACCGATCTCCAAGACTCGGGGATGCTTGAAGAATTAATTGAAGATACATCGTTTAGCCCTTTCCCACAGATCCAGAATACGGAGCGTCCGGATAAAGTATTGGCGGCACTGCAGGAGGGAAGGGTGGTCATCATGGTTGACGGCTCGCCATTTGCGTTGATGGCACCTACGACGATCACGATGCTGCTGCAGTCACCTGATGATTATTATGAAAGGTGGGTAGCGGGTTCTTTTCTACGAGTCCTTCGTTACTTTTCTTTATTTATTACCGTTTTTCTTTCAGGAATTTATATCTCCTTGGTTTCGTTCAACCCTGGATTGCTGCCGACGGAACTAGCGATGACCATCGCTGGTACAAGGGAGAACGTGCCATTTCCGCCTTTTGTTGAAGCGATCATCATGGAATTGACGATTGAACTGCTTCGTGAAGCAGGCATTCGGCTCCCGGCGCCCATTGGGCAAACGGTTGGATTGGTTGGTGGTGTCATTATTGGACAAGCAGCCGTTCAAGCGAATATTGTGAGTTCCCTCATGGTCATAATCGTTGCGATTACTACGATTACCTCATTTACGGTACCACAATATAGCTTTGGACTGGCATTCAGGGCATTAAGGTTCGGGGCGATGATTTTTTCCGCCGTTCTAGGCTTATATGGAACCACTTTATTCTTTATCATCGTTATCAGCCATTTGTCGAAATTGACTAGCTTTCAAGAACCTTATTTTCAACCAACGGATTTTATCGGTAAAAAGACTTGGAAGGACGCGTTCCTCCGGTTACCGAAGCGGAAAAAGGGGGGAGAACTTTCTTGAGCCAAGCAGACGGCAAAATTCTTAGTGGGGAATTGGCCTCGATCATTTCATGCGCCATGTTAGGAGTTGGGATGCTTACGCTTCCAAGGACGATAACGGAAAAAGTTAATTCATCCGATGGATGGATCGTCTTGATTTTTAATGGGATCGCTATTGCCCTTTTCATATGCTTATTGGTTGTACTGTTAAAAAAACATAAGGTGGCTAACTATTACACATACATGGAGGAGGCATATGGAAAGTGGCTCTCCAAAATTATTGGGTTGATCGTGGTGGTGTACTTTGTAGGTGTGGCCAGTTTTGAAGTTCTTGCAATGAGTGAAATGATCCGATTTTATTTGTTGGAGGAGACCCCGGTCGAAATAGTAATGCTCACATTGATTTTAGCGAGTGTCCATCTATTGACAGGCAAAATTAAAGCCATTGCAAAGGTGTGCGTCTTCTTTCTACCACTGACAATTGTCATCGTTTTGTTCATTTATATGTTCAGTATAAAAGTAGTCGATATAAAAAACCTGCAGCCTGTTCTTGGAAAAGGGTTTCTCCCTGTGATGAAAGGAATGGGCTCCGGGGCTTTGTCTTTTTTTGGAATTGAACTATTCATCTTTTTGTTTGGCGTCGTTAAAAATCAAAACAAGGTAAAAAGTGGCGTTTTAATCGGTTTTTTCATACCGATGATATTATATGTGATTACATATGTTCTGGTAGTCGCTACACTGACTGTACCTGAAGTCAAAGCTGTTACCTGGCCAACCATTTCTTTTATTCAATCGTATGAAGTAAAAGGGATATTTATAGAGCGTTTAGAGCTGTTTCTCTTAATCACCTGGATTCTTCAGTTCTTTTGTACACATGCAATTTACTATTACTTCGCAGCAGAAGGACTGACGAAAATTTTCAACAATTCATATTCAACGAACCTTATTGTTTTGGTTCCAATCATTTTTTTTCTCGCCAAAATCCCTAAAAATACAACCGAGATTTTTAAACTGAGCGATTTGCTGGGCTATGTATTTCCCTATATATTGATTGGCTTGCCAATTATTACATTCACAATCGTTCAAGTGAAAAGGAGTAGAAGAAGCGGATGAAAAGATTATGGTTAATCTTGCTTATTCCTTTGCTTACAGGCTGTTGGGACAGTCAAAATATTGAAGAATTATCCCTTGTGGTCGGAATGGGAATCGATAATAGTAAAAAGAAAGACGAAATTATGTTAACACAGCAAATTCTGGTACCTCCAGGAAGTGGTGTTCAGGAGAATCAAGCTCAACTAAAATATAAGAATGTTACAGTCAGTGCCAAAACGTTGCATGAAGCAATAAGGGATTCTTTGCTCATAACCAATACGGTTTTAACCAATCATCAGCGTATCCTGATCATTAATGAAGATGTATTAAAGAAAGTACCTATGGAAGCTATCATTAATCAGTCCATACGCGATAACAATACAAGGAGAAGTTGTCTTGTTTATTTAACAAAGAGACCGACAAAAGAAATTTTGGGACTATCCGACGATGGGGAGATCCCTTCGAATGTAATTTATGAATTGAAAGATAATGTGAAGCGAACGAATAAAATCCTTCCACCTTTAACAATGGGCAAAGCTTCCTCAAGTTTGCAATCAGATGGAAGCTTTGCCATTCAGGCAGTTGATATAAGAGGTGGGAAATTAATATTGGAGGGTGCAGGTGTAATCAACAATTCAAAGTTGGTCGGGGTCATGAATGATGAGGATATAGCTGCTTTGAATTGGTTGAACGGAAATTTGAAAGGCGGGATAATCGAAGCGGTCCAACACGGTAAGCCTTTAAGTGTTGAAGTGATCAAAAGGACAAGGAGGAAAATCACGACGGAATTGAAAGGGGATCATTTGACGATAAATGTTAAGGTCGGTTACACAGGAAGACTTTCGGAAGATTGGTATGGTAAGGAAAATTCATTTGAAGAAGCCTATTTAAAAGAGATTGAGCGAATTGCCGAGGATGAAGTTGAGAAGGATGTCAAGAAAATCGTATACAAATTACAGCATGAATATAAAACAGGGGTAGCAGGATTTTATCGTTATGTGGAAAATCAGCATCCAAAGTTCTGGGAGAAAAATAAGCAGAAATGGGACGAAGTATTCAGTAAAGCTGATATTAATTATCAAGTGGACTTAAGGATCATAGACTTTGGTTCAAAAGGAGGAGTAAAGTGAATGATCATACGAATGAAAAACCTTCCAAACGGGAAGGTTTTTTGTCATGGCTCTTTAGTCGATTGAAACTTTATGGTTCAAAAAGTCCCTTCGTTATATAAGGTCTAATAGAACGTTCTAGGCAGATTCGTCACTTCATGTGCCACCCTGATGCCGGATTGAATGGCTCCTTCAATCCATGCTGGTACGGTTGATGTATGCTCACCAGCGAAGTGGACCCTTCCTTCAGGGGTTGGGATGTATGGAAACAAGTCCGTCTCCTGACCAGGTTTAAACATGGAGAAAGCGCCGTATGCATACTGATTCAGTGTCCAGCTATAAGAAGCTCCTGATAAAAAATGATCATATACTTGTTTTCCATGGACCACTGCCAAATTTTTCAATGCGTGTTGTAATCGATCATTTTCTGGAAGTATATCCCACAAAGTGGCGTCATCTTCCCATGTATAACTTGCTAAGATGAGACCGGATTCACTCTGGTTGCTCGTTTGGCTGGGGTAATAAGAAAATCTAATGGGTAAATCGGTCGTCAATTTACCACCGAGGATTCCTTCCTTTTCCCAAAACCTATGCGTGAACTGAAGTCCAATTTTTGTTGACGCAGCATAATGGAGTTCCCTTATTGCCTTCCACTTATTATGGGAAAAGGAATTCCGGGGTTCAATATCCATAAATTGCAACAATTGAAGAGGGATGGTCACGATGGCAAGGTCACCGGTGACCGTTAAGGGTCTTTTGCTTTGAGTATGTTTGGAATGGATGGTGACTTGATTATCATGTTGAACGATCTTTGTCACTTCATATCTGAAGTTAAGATTATCCTTCAATTCCGGTAGAAAAGCATAAGGAAGCCGGTCGTTTCCTCCTTCGATTGCAAAAAAATTTACGTCTGGATTAAAGAGCGGCATAAACTCCCGAAGTATGGCAGGAAAAGAAAGTTCAGGGAATCCTTCTATACCCATCAGGACTTTGATGCTTTCAATCGCCCCTGTTGATAGACTGATTCCTACTGGATTGTACTGCAAAAAGTAGCTCATGGAGTATTTATCAAACTCTTTAATGACTATTTCCCAATTTCTACGTGGGTTTTGAATGATAAAGTCAGTCACAGGCTTGATTGCCATGTTGAGTAATTCTTCAGCTGTTTTGCCTTTTTCATGGGGAGCTACAGGGTACCTCAGTATATCCGGGTTCCGTTGATATATGGCAGCGGTCGTCTTGATTCCATTGGCATAAATGGGATCATTAGGAGTCGCATTCACAAAAGTGTTGACTCGTAAACCATACTTCTTGATGTATTCAGCAACTAAGTAATGATAATTCGGGATGCGCATGGCACCGGCTTCAAGGTAGGAGCCTTCTGAAAATGGTTCCCGTATGGTCAAAACACGCCCTCCGACCCTCCCGGTTGCTTCCAATATCGTTACATCGTGCCCCGCTTCTTTTAAAAGGGATGCTGCAACCAACCCTGACATGCCGGCACCAATGATTATTATCCTTTTGGGGATTTGGGAAGGACCCAGGCCATTTCTGATCACAGCAAGCATTTGATCGGGTGATAGCGGATCTTTGAAAAAGGACAAAGTGTTTTTCTCCTCTCTTGTTACACTTTCCTAATACGCTATCATATTCTCATGGGTCCACCATTTATGAAGGATCTTCATTAATTTGTCATGATTGATTATTGCTATCATATTCCGCTAGGTTTATCCGTTATGTGGAATACTTAATTTTTAGATAATTTAAAAGTGCAGGAGATGAATAAGCAGCTGATTTGTGGTTAAAAGATGATGCCTTTTTTCGGCAGCTAACGATCTTAAGACTACTATTTATGATGGAGCCGAAATTAATTTAGAAAGTTAGAGAAGCAGTGTTCAGCCTTTTTGATCAATGGGATGAAATTATTAAATAACTGAGGCATTAAGCGTGGCAAGGAAGTTTTTAAAAATGATTAAATTCATCGTTTCGAATTTCAAGAATTTATTTTCTTTCTTTGTCCATTGAAACCAAACGCTAATTTAGCACAACAATTGAAGTCGGTATAGTTTCATATTTTTAGTGAGTGCACATAAAAATTATATGAGAATCATTGAAGAGCATTTGCTGAGTGGTAGCTATACGGCGATTTTGTCCCATGATCATCGTATAATTGCCAGCGTAAAAGAATTTGTTCAAAAACCAATATTCCAAGTAACCAATTTGAGTTTCAGATGTTATATGGATTTAGAATAGACCTGCAACTAAGTTTAGCTAAAGAAGGATATACAATGCGTGTGTATATTCCTTTAGGATATTGCATTTGCCCTTAAAGGATTCTTTTCTAAATAATTGATGAGTTTATAATAATGGGTGAAGTTTTCATAGTAAGATATTTTACGTTTAGAGTTCGAAAATGGGAAACTAAACAGATAGGCATATCTACTATTTTTCTAAAATAGAAAAACATAAGCATAAAGCTTGTCTCTTTCTCCGCTAGTGATGAGTATGATCTGACCACATCCTCCCTTGACCGGTGGCTTTACCAATATGAAAAGTCTGTTTCCTTCCAAGAGAAAGACAACAGTTACTCGAACAGGAGGTGCTTTTAATGCTTCGCAAAGAGCTGGAGCAACAGCAGAGGGTGAATGATAATTTAAAGCAACCTGCCCATTCTCGGAACACTAAGCTACGTAGGCCGATAGTGAAGGATAAAAATCTCAAAATTGTATCATAATATTACCATATACTAAAAGTTTACATAGGTGATTTCAGGCCCATGTTTTAGGAGGACGGGTTTATAGAAGCAAAATATTGCAAAGAATCAAGGGTGATAAGAACGAGTCGTATTTTTCCAAATGATGTGAACAATCATAATACATTATTTGGCGGCCGCTTAATGAGTGACGTCGATCAAGTGGCATCGATTTCTGCAGCACGTCATAGTCGAAGTGAATGTGTAACTGCTTCAACAGATTCAGTTGACTTTTTACATCCCATTCGTACAACGGATTCAGTTTGTTTTATATCTTATGTGGCATGGACAGGCACTTCTTCAATGGAGGTATTTGTAAAAATTATTGCTGAAGATTTAAAAAGCAGTGTACGGAGAATTGCAGCGACTGCTATATTAACATTTGTTGCACTTGATGAACAAAAACGTCCAACACGTGTTCCAAAAGTTATTCCGGAGACAGAAGAAGAAAAAAAATTACATGAAACGGCATTAGATCGAGCAAAAATGCGGAACCAGAGAAAACAAAAAAGCAAAGATGTGGCTACGTTTTTAAATGTAGATTATCCTTAACTTTCATATAGAAGATAAAACTTATAACCTATGAGGTGAAAGAAGGTAAGATCAAGCTGAAAAGCCGGACAATAAGCAAAGTGAAGTATTTGATTTACTAAGTTCAATCCAGTTTATTATAAAAAAAGTAATTCAAAAGTTAGATAACATTGTACGAGTTACTGAAAGAACCTGTTCGAATCCTTACTCTTCGAATTCCTGTTCGAATGGGTGATGATTCAGTAAAAGTTTTCACCGGCTATCGATCTTAACAAAATGATGCAGTTGAGCCTTCAAAGGGTGGAGTCCGTTTTCACCCAGAAGTAACTGCTTTATCCATGTGAATGAGTTTAATATGTGGCATTTTTGATATTCCTTTTGATAGAGGAGAAGATCCCCCCGAACATGTCCTCATCTGAATTAGAACGGTTAAGTCGATGTATATGGGTGCGATTAGTCAAATTGTTGGAACAACCAAAGAGATTCCCCAGAGGTCTTTACTCCCACAAATTTGGCATGGATGATAGATGAATACAGTCATAAGCAAGATTCGAATGGATTTATTACTGTAAACCCTCTTGTAATAGGCAGATTACAAGGGTGTGAAACAGCGACAACGATAATTGAAGCAACAACCATATTAGCAATACTGAACGTATTGGTAGTACTAGAAATACTTGCTGGTTTCTAGGGCTCTACGATATGGTAGAGTTTTTTTATTATAGAAGTCCTTCGTTATGGTGCAAAAACCACTCGCTGGAGCTATTTTTGTAATAAGGTTAATTTTTAATTGTATTGTTCTTTTTATGACTAAGATAGTTCTAAGGATAATAAATAAATAAATATATATAGGCTAGTATCCGTACTTTTAATTTGATATATAGGAAAATAATTCCTAAAACTGGGCAAAAGTCAATGCCGGCCGCAATACACACATAGACTACTATTTTGTAGGGTATGTGTGTATTTTTTATGTGAAGGAAATATGAAAATGAATGTTCTTTAGAGGATTGTGAAGAATTCGCGGCAATCTTTGATTCCACTCCTATTGATGTCAATGGTAATGGTTTGGTGACCCGTTCGTTATGCGGAAGAATAAATTACAAGGTAAAGAGGAAGAAATTTATTTTATAAATACTTTTTTGTTTGCACAGTTATAATAAAATTGCCGTTCGTACATGCAATCTAAGCGAGGTTAAGAAGCGATTAACCGAAATAAATATATCCTAAGAATAACCTCGATAGAATATTGAATAAAAAATAATCCAAAAACATCATTAAGTAAATTACTGACTTTCTGTAAAACCTTTGAAAACTTAGTTTGTGGAAAATTATTAAATATTTTCCTTTATAGAGGAGATACTACCAAGAGACAAAGGTTAGAAAGGAAGACAGTATGGATCATATACAAATGGCCCGTGCAATGTTCGGGACGAATATGGCTGTACATATCATATTTGCAACGATCGGCGTCGGGTTGCCGATGATGATGTTGGCCGCGGAATTGATGTATCAAAGGACAAAGGATTTACAGTATGTTGTCATGGCTAAACGCTGGACCAAAACATTAGGGGTTTTACTAGGGGTCGGGATTCCGACCGGTACGATTGCGGGTGTGCAACTGTCACTATTATGGCCAGGTTTCATGGAAGTGATTGGGCGTGTCATGGCGCTTCCGTTCCAGATCGAGATTTATGCATTCATGGTTGAAGCGTTGTTCATGTCGATCTATGTGTATGCTGCTGAAAAAATCAAGCCATGGGCCCGAATCGTGAGTTTATTCTTTGTTGCATTCGGAGCAATGGCTTCGGCTGTTTTGATATCGAATGTCCATGCTTTTGAAGGGACACCGGCTGGTTTCCGGTTTGAAAATGGGGAAATCGTCGATGTCGACCCTTGGGCGGCATTTTTCAACCCAAGTTTCTTAGTGACTGCAGGACATACGGCTCTGACTGCTTATACTACAGGAGCTTTTGTCGTAGCGGCAGTTGCAGCCTATAAGATGCTGAAAAATAAATATGGGACTACTGAATTTAATTTTCACCAAAAAGCACTCAAGCTCAGTATTGTATTAGGTTTGGTTTTTTCTTTTTTGACGGCACTGAATGGTCATGCGACTACACAGCATTTATATAGGGAACAGCCAGAAAAATTGGCGGCGGCAGAAGGATTGTTCGAAACAAAGGACCATGCTGGGCTTACCTTATTCGGTTATACAGATAGGGAAGCCCAGGAAGTGAAGTATGGGATTGAATTTCCATGGTTACTAAGCTTCCTATCTGGAAATAGTTTCGATACGGTCGTAACGGGTTTGAATGACTTTCCAGAAGAGTATTGGCCGCCGCTTTATGTCCATATCTTATTCAACGCCATGGTCCTCATTGGTTCAGGGTTAATAGCGTTAGCACTGTTTGCATTGGTTTGGAATAAGTGGCTGAAAAAGGAGACTTATCCGAGATGGATTCTCTGGCTGTTTGTTGCTGCAGGGCCGCTTTCGGTGATATCAATCGAATGCGGTTGGATTTTTGCTTGTACAGGCAGGCAGCCATGGACGATATACAGGATGCTGACCACAGAGGATTCAGTCACCTCGTACGAAAACCTTGGATTTCTTTTCACGATGTTCATTCTTGTATATATCATTTTATGCGTTTCGGTCGTGTTTACACTTTTGTATTATTTCAAGCGACATTCCGTGATGGATGATATATATAAAGCCGAACAGAAAGATGTAAGGCTTTTCGATTCGAATTCATAAAAGGGGGAGGGAAGGCGAATGAGTGATGCTCTTCTTGCAATAACACTGGTGTGGGGCTTTATTTTTCTTTATGCCATCATGGCCTCCATGGATTTTGGCGCTGGCTTCTGGGCAATGACTTACATTAAAAAGGAAGAAACGAATGCTACGAAGATAGCGAATAGCTATTTATCACCGACTTGGGAAGTGACTAATACTTTTGTCGTTGGTCTTGTCATTGCGATTTACAGTTTATTTCCAGGTGCGGTTTTCCCGATTGGGGTAGCTTTGATCGTTCCCGCGAGCCTGATTTTGGTCCTGCTATCCCTTAGAAGTGCTTTCTTGGTTTTCTCGCATAGCGTAGACAAATATGAAAAAGCGTTAACGTATATATCAGGATTAACGGGATTGATCATACCCGGACTATTAATAAGCGTATTGCCAATCACCCATCTTGGATTTGTCGAGGGCGTGAGAGGGAATGAAGAATTGAATCTTTCTAGACTTTTCACGAGTCCGAATGAGTATGCATTTGTGGGGTTCGGAATTATGAGCACGCTTTTTTTATCATCTTTGCTCCTATCTGATTACTCAAAACAGGCTGATGAAATGAAAGCATACAAAATATACCGCAGGGATGCGATGATAACGGGACCGCTAATGTTAGTCATGGCTCTGCTGGTTATGCTCACGTTAAAAAATGAAGCGAATTGGATCTACGAAGGAATGATGAAAAACTCTGCATTATTACTTGTCTCGCTCGTCTTTTTCATCATTAGCGGTGTAGCTCTGTATCTGCCCCATTTTTCTAAGCGGGAGGTTAAAGGGATGCCTCGCCTCGCCGTAATAGCGATTATCATTCAGTATTTAATCGGCAGTTATGTTTATGGAATCGCACATTTACCCTATATCATTTATCCAAATGTCACGATTCTCTCAGGATTTACCGATCCGACTTCATTCCGGGCAGTATTTGCCACATATATCGTGGGCTTTGCGATATTAGTGCCAGGTTTCTATTATTTCTGGTCCATCTTCATGAAAGATCAGCGTCGAAAGTTCAAACGGCGCCAAATGTCAAATTAGTTCATCTTGGAAAAGAGAGGTTATCACTATGAAAAAGTTATATCTGCTAAAATATGCGGTTTTAGTCATCTCACTTTTTTTGAGCTATCAAGCGGTTGAAGCACATGATAAAAATTTTCAGGTCGATGGCACATACATTTCAACAAAAAGAGATGTAACAGGTGACCAGAAAATAGATATCATCCAGGTTCAGGGGCTGCCGTATGAGGAAGGAAGTAAGTTTCTGAAGAAAATTGAGTTAAGTGTTGAAAGCAATCGCCGTACAATCAGCGTCCCGCTTGAACCAGGGTATAAACCTGATCTCAAGGTTGCGGACTTGAATAATGACGGGGTCCAGGATGTATTGGTCACGGTTTTGATGGAAGGCAAGGACCGTTTGATAACCAGTTACGCCTATACGTTTAAAGATGGAAAAGTTAAGGAATTGGAAGTACCTCCATCCGTTCCCGTAATGGCCCAATTTCTAGACGGATACAAAGCGGAAATCAGAATTGAAGGGCAAAAGCCAGTGGTGATAGATGTCAGTTCCAGAAAACAAACGTATGATGAATTGGGCATTTATCGTAATGGAAAGCTTAATGAACCTACCGAGCTTTTGGTTGATCCATACTCTTCACTGGACCTCAAGACCGTTTTGGGAAAAGGAAAGGGGCTTATGGGAATCCAAAATGTGAAAGGGTCCGATGAACGTGATCCGATATTTGAGATTAAATCAGTCTGGAATTATAACAATGGATGGAAGCTTGTAAAAGCCCAGGTAAAACCAGTCAAGGCAAAGAATAATAAATAATCAGTGTGATTGGTCAACGGATAATTTGAATGAATCATTGTTCAGGCATATCTTTCTTAAATAAAGTAAGTTGACAGCTCTTGGTCATGAGGGCTGTTTTTTTGTTTATAATTAAAAATTGACAATTTTTAAATATTTGGTAAAATCTAAATAAATCCAGTTAACTACATAGTAACACACTTTATGTTGTTGGATGTAAGCGGATACAAGAGGGGGTGCAGTCTTACGGAGTTAAAAGAAAAAATAATTGAAACATCGTTGACACTCTTCGATCAGCATGGTTTTCATGGTGTCTCCGTTAACGAAATCGTTAAGGCATGCGGAACTAGCAAGGGTGGCTTTTATCACCATTTCTCTTCCAAAGATGAGCTCTTATTTGTCATTCATGATTACTTTATTTCATATGTTTTAACAAAAGCACAAGAAGCCATTTCAGCAAGTACCCATCCAACAGAAAAAATGCAAAAGATCATTCAATCATTCGTTAAAGTTTTTGACCTCTATAAACCACACATCTCAGTTTTCTATCAAGAAAGCATTTACTTAAAGCCACCTTATGTTGAAGCAATTAAAAAAAAGCGTCAAATGTATAAGGAAATTATTTTTTCCGTCATCAAAGAAGGTATTGACAAGGGAGTGTTCCGCAGCGAATTGCCTGTTGAAATAACCGGGATGTCGATTCTGGGCATGGTGAACTGGTCCTACAAATGGTACAAAAGGGACGGCGGAAAAACAATCGATGAAATCGGTGATATTTACGTAGATTTAATTCTCCATGCATTATTGACAGATAAACAAAAAGAAGCGGAAATAACCCAGCCATTTTTACTGAAAAACCAAATGGTTGCGGATTAAACAGGAAAATTTGACTTGCACAGACCAACTAGTCGGTCTCAAAAGAAAGGGGAATGAACAAATGGATTTCTCACTTACAAAAGAACAACAGATGATTAAGGAAATGGTTAGGGAATTTGCCGAAAAGGAAATTAAACCAATTGCGATAGAATTGGATGCCAAGTCCATGTTTGCAGAGGATGTATTCAAAAAAATGGGGAAACTCGGGTTGCTTGGAATTCCGTTCCCTGAAGAATATGGCGGCTCGGGTGGAGATACGATTTCGTATGCAATTGCCGTTGAAGAGGTTGGCAAGGCGTGCGGGGGAACCGGCTTAAGCTATGCAGCAGCCGTTTCACTTGGGGCAAGTCCAATTTACTATTTTGGAACCGAAGAACAGAAGCAAAAATATCTGGTTCCAATCACGACAGGTGAAACTCTGGCAGCCTTCGGGTTAACAGAGCCTAATGCGGGTTCGGATGCTGGGGGGACGAGAACGACTGCTGTATTAGAAGGTGATGAATATGTGATTAATGGCGAGAAAACATGGATAACCAATGCCAGCTATTCAAGAACCATCACTGTTACCGCTGTATCGGGTAAGGATTCCAGGGGCAAGAACATCATCTCTGCATTCATCGTGCCAACGGATACGGAAGGGCTTACGATCAATAGCAATTATGAAAAAATGGGAGTTCGCGCTTCCAATACGTGTGAAATCATTCTTGATAATGTCCGCGTGCCAAAGAAAAATTTATTGGGAGATCCAGATAAAGGGTTCAAACAATTTTTATTCACGCTGGATGGCGGTAGGATTTCGATTGCAGCTTTGGCCGTCGGCATCGCACAAGCAGCCTTTGACAAGGCTTTAGCTTTTTCAAAAGAGCGCATTCAATTCGGTAAATCCATTTCAAGTTTCCAGGCGATTCAATTCAAGCTTGCAGACATGGCGATGGAAATTGAATTGGCTAGGAATATGGTATATAAGGCAGCATGGTTAAAAGACAACAAAAAACCTTTTGCAAAGGAAGCGGCATACGCCAAGCTTTTTGCAAGTGAGACAGCGTTCCGGGCCAGCAATCAAGCGATTCAAATACATGGCGGTTCTGGCTACATGCGCGAATATGAAGTGGAACGCTATTTAAGAGATGCTAAGTTATTGGAAATTGGGGAAGGCACATCCGAAATTCAAAGAATCGTAATCGCCAGACAATTAGGCTGTTAATCTTTTTGGAACGCAAAATGAACAATAATGATAGGGTTCATTTAGGCGAAAAGCAGATGTTATCTATACAGCAAAAAGCGTTCATTCTTACTTTTATTTGATAGGAGGAGTATGATGTCCGATTTGCTAGATGTTACTATCGGGAAACTGCTTGAAAAGACTGCTGAACAATATGGTGATAATGAAGCTGTGGTTTACCATGAACTTGGCCTTCGCCATTCGTATCGCGAATTTGAAAAGATTTGCCGAAAGGCAGCCCGGGGGTTCATGTCACTCGATATTGAAAAAGGGGAACATATCGCGATTTGGGCGTCCAATAAACCGGAATGGCTTATATCCCAATTTTCCACCGCGAAAATGGGCGGGGTGCTGGTTACGGTCAATACTAATTACCGTACAAGTGAACTGGAATACCTGCTTAAGCAATCGGATTCGACGACGATTATCCTGATGGAACAATATAAGGATCATTCCTATATAGATACGCTGTATGAAATCGTACCTGAATTGAAAAATGCAGAACCGGGAAAATTACGATCTGAGAAACTGCCAAAATTGAAAAATATCATCGTTTTAGGCGAAACGCGTTATCCCGGCACGTTTTCGTGGGATGAAGTCATTAGCGGGAGCGAATCCATTTCGGAGGAGTCGCTGGACATGAGGATGG
Organism: Peribacillus sp. NJ11; assembly: GCF_030348405.1. Classification (NCBI taxonomy): domain Bacteria; kingdom Bacillati; phylum Bacillota; class Bacilli; order Caryophanales; family Bacillaceae; genus Peribacillus; species Peribacillus sp. NJ11. The sequence goes on along the minus strand of NZ_JAUCFO010000001.1, from coordinate 4,174,022 downwards.
GGGAATTGGCTCCAAGTGATGTGATTAATATGCAATATACATCAGGGACGACAGGATTTCCAAAAGGGGTGATGCTAACGCATTCAAACTTGGTCAACAACGGATTGAATGTCGCGGAATGCATGAAGCTTACCAAGGATGACCGGCTTTGCATCCCCGTTCCGTTTTTTCATTGTTTCGGCTGTTCCCTTGGTACGATGGCCTCTGTTTCTGTAGGGGCAACAATGGTGCCCATCGTGGAATTCAATCCACGCGCAGTCCTTCAGGCCGTTGAATCCGAAAAATGTACGGCACTTCATGGTGTACCGACGATGTTCATCGCTGAACTTAATCTCGAGGACTTCGACCAGTATGATTTACGTTCGTTGCGGACCGGAATCATGGCAGGCTCAACATGCCCGATTGAAGTCATGAAAAGTGTGGTGAATAAGATGGGGATCTCGGAAATTACGATTACTTATGGTCAAACGGAATCATCTCCAGGTATTACGATGACAAGAACGGATGACCCAATCGAACTTCGTGTTTCCTCAGTGGGAAGGGCCTTGCCGAAAGTGGAAGTGAAAATTATCGATCCAGCTACTGGGGAAGAAGTCCAGCGGGGCAAACAGGGGGAACTCTGTTCAAGGGGATACCATGTGATGAAGGGATATTATAATAACCCGGAAGCTACTGAGCAGGCGATTGACCGGGAAGGCTGGCTTCATACGGGAGATTTAGCGGTGATGGACGAAAATGGTTATTGCAAGATTACAGGTCGGCTGAAAGATATGATCATTCGCGGCGGGGAAAATATATATCCCCGTGAGATAGAAGAATTCCTCTATCAACATCCTGCAATAGTCGATGTACAGGTACTCGGCGTTCCAGATCAAAAGTATGGGGAAGAGGTAGCGGCATGGATCATTTTGAAAGCGGGAGAAACCCTTACGGAGAAAGAATTGATTGAGTATTGCAAAGGGAAAATATCATTTCATAAAATTCCCCGTTACATTCAATTTACCGATGCTTATCCAATGACTGCATCCGGAAAAATCCAAAAGTATAAGCTTCGGGAACAAACTCTTGACCTACTATCGGAACGAACTAAATAAGGAGGATATCGAATGATTCGAAAAATTCTTATCGCAAACAGAGGAGAAATAGCATCACGTATTATTCGTACATGCAAGAAGATGGGAATACATACTGTTGCCGTCCATTCGGAAGCAGATTCGGATTCGCCATTTGTGGGATTGGCAGATGAGGCATATTTATTGGGCGGTTCGAGAGTACAGGAAAGCTATTTGAACGTCGATAAGATTTTGGAACTCGCTAAAGAAACCGGAGTAGATGCCATTCATCCAGGTTACGGATTTCTTAGTGAAAATGCAGATTTCGCCCGTTCTTGCGAAGAAGCCGGCTTGATATTCATTGGTCCCAAACCAGAGGTCATCCAGCAGATGGGCAATAAAGTCGAGGCACGGAAAAAGATGGAGGAAGCAGGACTTCCATTGGTTCCAGGATTTTCACGTCCATTAATTGATAGCGCAGAAGCGGCAGCCGTTGCCGAAAGGATTGGATATCCAGTCATGTTAAAAGCAGCGGCGGGCGGCGGGGGAATCGGCATGCAGGCCGTTGCCGATGAAGATGAACTATCCAAAGCCTTCGAAGGGAATCAAAAACGTGCCCAATTGTTTTTTGGCAATGGAGATATGTTCATTGAAAAATTGATAGAGAAACCTCGTCATATCGAAATTCAAGTATTGGCGGATTCCTTTGGGAATGCTGTTTACTTATGGGAAAGGGAATGCTCCGTTCAAAGGCGTCACCAGAAGGTCGTGGAAGAAGCTCCCTCTTCTTTCCTGGACGAAGAAACAAGAAACAGGATGGGAATGGCTGCAGTGAAAGCGGTAAAATCCATTGGTTATAGCAATGCGGGTACCCTCGAATTTTTAGTTGATGCGGATAAAAATTTCTATTTCCTGGAAATGAATACGCGTCTTCAGGTTGAGCATCCTGTCACCGAAGAAATTACGGGACTGGATTTAGTCGAGCAGCAAATTAAAATAGCGTCAGGCAACAAACTGGAATTCACACAAGCAAAGATTAAAAAGGATGGACACTCCATTGAAGTGCGCATATACGCTGAAGATCCGAAAACCTTTTACCCAGCACCGGGGAAAATCACCAGCATGGAACTTCCTGAAGGTGAGGGGATCCGTCATGAAATGGCGGTTCATGGAACTTCCGTCGTCTCGCATTTCTATGATCCGATGATCGCCAAATTGGTAGTGAGCGGCGATTCGAGGGATAAAGCAATCGAGAGATTAAGAGAAGCGCTGGAAAGCTATAACATAGAAGGAATTAAAACAAACCTTCCATTGCTGAGGGAAATAATTTCTCATGAAGCTTTTTCCCAAGGGGATACAACTACGGATTTCATTGTGAAATATATTAAAAAATTGACTGTATAACGCATATTTTTAAAACATTAATGATCTGGGGGAATATAAGATGGCAGAATTAAAGGCAAGCATGGCAGGAAGCGTTTGGAAGATCGTAGCGAACGAGGGGCAAAGTGTAACCGAGGGACAGGATATCATTATCTTGGAATCCATGAAAATGGAAATCCCGATTGGAGCTGAGGATGCCGGCACCATCAAAGAACTTAAAGTGAATGAGGGGGATTTTGTAAATGAGGGCGATGTATTGGCCGTCATTGAATAAAGGGACGGAGGGGTAAGATGAATTGGCCCGAAAAAGTGATAATTAAGGAAGTCGGTCCGCGTGATGGGCTACAAAATGAAAAGGTCATCATACCTACGCGAAGCAAAATCGATTGGATCGACCAGCTTTCTGATACAGGACTATCTTATATAGAAGTGACTTCTTTTGTACATCCAAAGTGGATTCCTCAATTGAGTGATGCCGCCCTTGTGGCTAAGGGAATTAAGCGCAATCCCGGTATCACTTATGCTGCCCTTGTACCCAATCAAAGGGGACTTGAGTCGGCGCTTGAGGCTAATATCGATGAAATTTCAGTGTTCATGTCATCCAGTGAAACCCATAATCTTAAAAATATCAATAAATCGATTTCCGATACCTTTCCAGTATTGAAGGATGTCATCGGGACAGCAGCAAAAAGCGGGAAAACGGTTAGGGGTTATGTTTCAACCGTTTTCGGCTGTCCTTATGAAGGGGAGGTTTCAACCGAACAGGTTTTCCGTGTTTGTGATCAACTTTTTGAATACGGAATTAATGAGGTCTCATTGGGTGATACCATCGGGGTTGCATCTCCAAGACAGGTTGCCTTGTTCCTTGAACAGGCTGTTAAACGATATGATATCAGCCAAATTGCCCTCCATTTTCATGATACAAGGGGCATGGCACTCGCTAATGTACTCGAATCACTGAATTATGGAGTGGTCACTTTCGACTCTTCGCTCGGTGGTTTAGGGGGATGCCCGTATGCACCAGGTGCGAGCGGCAATGTGGCAACGGATGACCTGATTCATATGCTTCATAATATGGGAATACACACGGGAATCAATCAAGAAAAACTAACTAAGGCTGCGACCATGATGCAAAGCTTTTTGGAAAAACCATTGCCTAGCCATCAAATGGCTGTATATAACGCGGAAAAAGAAAATTGAGGTGGAATTTATGACTTCATTAGTTGAAATCAGTCATGAGGAAAAGGGAATTGCCATCGTGACTTTGAATCGTCCGGATGCTGCTAATGCTCTATCTACAGAACTGCTTCATTGCTTAGTCGAAGGGCTGTATGAATTGAAAAGAGATTCCAATTTACGAACGGTCATTTTAACGGGAGCAGGTGAAAAGGCGTTTTGTGCAGGTGCGGATCTTAAGGAACGAGCAGGTATGAATGATGATAAAGTCAGGGAGACAGTCAAGTTGATTGGTGACACGATTACGGCTGTAGAAAACCTTCCAGTCCCAGTCATCGCTGCAATTAACGGTTCGGCTTTTGGCGGAGGGCTGGAGTTGGCACTCGCTTGTGACATACGCATCGCATCGGAAACGGCAAAGGTGGGACTGACGGAAACGGCATTAGGAATCATCCCAGGCGCCGGCGGTACTCAGCGGCTGCCGCGGATAGTCGGAATGCCGACAGCGAAAGAACTGATTTATACGGCAAGGAGGTTGGATGCAAAAACCGCACATGCCTTGAAAATCATCAGTCATGTATATCCGCCCCAACATTTACTTGAGGAAGCGAAAAAATTGGCTGGGGAAATTGCGGTCAATGCCCCATTAGCACTCAGGGCTGCAAAAGCGGCGATCAATCAAGGGGCTGAGACTAATTTGAAAACAGGATTGCAAATTGAAAAAGACTGCTATCAGACAACTTTAAAAACCCGTGACCGACTAGAGGGTCTGTCAGCATTCAAGGAAAAGCGCAAACCGGTTTTTAAGGGCCAATGATTTCAATTGAAGGAGGAACAGGGATGGTAACGACGGATAAACTAACTGAAACGGTTGAAACGATTAAAAAAGGCGGTTTAGAAAAATATCATCAAAAAAACGCTGAAAAAGGAAAGCTTTTCGTCCGTGAACGGCTAGAGCTGCTTTTCGATGAAGGGGTTGAAATAGAGGACGCTTTCTTTGCTAATTGTGCCAGTGATGGATTACCTGCTGATGGTGTAGTTACAGGCATCGGGAAAATCAATGGTCAGAGGGTCTGTGTCATGGCCAATGATTCGACTGTAAAAGCTGGTTCCTGGGGAGCAAGGACCGTCGAGAAAATCATTCGCATTCAGGAAACAGCTGAAAAGTTGCAGTTGCCCCTTCTTTATTTAGTCGATTCTGCTGGGGCACGAATTACGGATCAAGTAGAAATGTTTCCGGGGCGCCGCGGAGCAGGACGCATCTTTTACAACCAAGTGAAGTTATCAGGAAAAGTTCCGCAAATTTGTCTATTGTTCGGTCCGTCTGCCGCAGGCGGGGCATATATCCCAGCTTTTTGTGATATTGTCGTAATGGTTGAGGGAAATGCATCCATGTACTTAGGTTCACCGAGAATGGCAGAAATGGTCATTGGCGAAAAAGTGAGTGAAGAGGAAATGGGCGGGGCGAAAATGCACTGTTCTGTTTCAGGATGCGGGGATGTGCTTGTTAAGTCGGAAGAAGAATCCATCGCGTTTGCACGCCGATACTTAAGCTATTTTCCAGGAAATTATCAAGAAAAGCCTAAAGCCACAACGCCTGAGCTGCCTGCAGATTTCGAAAAAACATTGGAAGAACTGATTCCAAAAAATCAGAATGCAGCCTTTAATATGTATGACCTGATCGATAGGATCATAGACAGGCAATCGTTTTGTGAAATCAAGAAGCTATTTGCTCCTGAATTAATTACTGGGCTTGCAAGGTTAAATGGGCAAACGATAGGGATCATTGCCAATCAGCCGCGAGTCAAGGGCGGCGTCCTGTTCCATGATTCAGCCGATAAGGCAGCCAAGTTCATCAATTTATGTGATGCTTTCCATATACCGTTGTTGTTCCTGGTGGATATTCCTGGATTCATGATCGGGACGAAGGTCGAACGGGCAGGCATCATTCGCCATGGTGCGAAAATGATATCGGCCATGAGTGAAGCCACGGTCCCAAAAATTTCAGTCATTGTCCGTAAGGCTTATGGGGCTGGACTTTACGCGATGGCCGGTCCCGCTTTTGAACCGGATTGCGTTCTTGCCTTACCGACGGCATTGATTGCGGTCATGGGGGCAGAAGCTGCGGTCAATGCAGTCTATGCGAATAAAATCAATGCCATGGAACCAGAAGAGCGCCCGGCATTCATCGAACAGAAGCGCAATGAATACAATGAAGACATTGATATCTACCGCTTAGCCTCCGAGATGATTGTTGATGGCATCATCCAGCCAAATGACCTGCGTGATGAATTGTGCGCCAGGTTTGAAGCATATAGCAGTAAACAATTGACATTCACCGATCGTAAACATGGAGTCTATCCTGTCTAATTAATTCAAAAAAAAGCCCGGTCATGATGACCGGGCTATTTATCTTGTGTTAAAATAAATGACTTTTCAAATAATAAGAAAATTTTTTTCCATTTAGAGTTGCTAAATCACACAAGGAAGAGTACTATAATTAGTAATTAATGATTTACTAATTACTTGATCCCATACTTAGTGAAAGAAAGTGAGAGTTGCCATGGTTCAGCAGGAAAAAAAGAAATATATTACTCCAGATGGATACACAGCTGATATTGCGATCTTTACTATAACTTCGAAGAAAACGGCAGAGAAAGCCCCGCCTGAAATGTTTTTGAAGTTATTATTAATCAAACGCGCAACAAAAGATAAAGAAGGACGCCCAAATGTCGAAGGAGATAAATGGGCTTTGCCCGGAGGCTTTGTCAATGCTGGCGAGACTGCCTATGAAGCAGCTAAACGAGAATTAAAAGAAGAAACGGGCGTAGCTGGATTCCATGTCAAGCATTTCGGGGTCTATGACCGGCCAGGACGCGATCCCAGGGGATGGATCATATCCAATGCTTTTTATGCAATTGTCCAGGAAGAGTATCTTCATCAAAGAAAAGCGAATGACGATGCAGCCGAGGTTGAATTGTTCACGATACAGGAAGCCTTACGATTAGAGCTTGCATTTGATCATCATACAATCATTAACGACGCGATGAACTTAATGAAAAAAGAAATGGTGCAAACGACGATAGCCCAAAAATTCCTGCCGGATGAATTTACTCTTTCTGAACTGCAACGGGTTTTGCTGACAGCTAGAGATGATGCAAAAATCAGCGCAGATTCACTTTTTTATGCTAAAGCCCCTAAACTCCCGTTCTTGGAAAAAGTCTTGGATGAAAAGGGTATGCAAAAGAAAACGAAACGTAATTCGTATCGGCCTTCACAACTTTACCGATTTAATGCAGAGGTTGTCATGGACTCTATTTATTACTAAGGGGGGAATAGTGAAATGGGTAAAAAGGCATTGATCAATATCGATTATACGTATGACTTTGTGGCAGACGGAGGTTCATTGACCTGCGGGAGGCCAGGCCAGGATATCGAGAAGGCACTTGTCAGCATAACAAAGGAATTTATCAAACAAGGCGAATACACAGTCTTCGCGATTGACTTACATGAAGAAGGAGACCGCTTACATCCTGAATCGAATTTGTTTCCACCGCATAATATTAGCGGTACAATGGGTAGAGACCTATATGGGGCGTTAAAAGAAGAGTATGAAACAAATAAAAATCAAAAGAATGTTCATTATATAGATAAAACGCGTTATTCGGCATTTGCAGGAACGGACCTAGATATCCGCCTAAGGGAACGCCACATTACTGATGTATATTTAGTCGGGGTTTGTACAGATATCTGTATTTTGCATACGGCAATCGACGCTTATAATCTAGGCTATAAAATCTTTGTATATGAAAATGCAGTGGCCTCGTTCAATGATGCCGGTCACCATTGGGCGCTTGGACATTTTAAAGGATCTCTTGGAGCCACCATTCTATAATAACGATTCACGCAACAGAATAGAAGGGAAGCGAATGCTTCTCTTTTGGGAGGAACTATCCATGGAAAAAAAGTACAACGACGACAGTTACGCATTACACACTGACCTTTACCAGATAAATATGGCCCAAACTTATTGGCAGGACAAAACACATGACCGAAAGGCAGTTTTCGAGATATTTTTCAGAAAGCTTCCATTTAATAGCGGATATGCGATTTTTGCGGGACTTGAAAAAATTGTCCATTACCTTCAAAACTTTTCCTTCTCGGAAAGTGATATCGACTATTTAAAAACGGACCTGCACTACGATGAAGAATTTTTGAAATATTTGCAGAACATCCGTTTCACGGGAGAGATCCGTTGCATGAAAGAGGGAGAGCTCGTCTTCGGCAATGAACCGATTTTACGGGTGGAGGCACCGCTTGGCGAGGCTCAACTCATAGAAACGGCGTTGCTTAATATTGTGAACTATCACACACTTGTTGCAACAAAAGCTTCGCGCATCAAACAGGTCATCGGTGAAGAATCTGCCCTTGAATTCGGTTCAAGACGGGCGCAAGAAATGGATGCTGCAATTTGGGGAGCGAGAGCGGCCTATATTGCCGGCTTTGATTCCACTAGTAATGTACGTGCTGGAAAGCTGTTCGGCATCCCGGTTTCAGGAACGCATGCCCATTCCATGATCCAAGCTTATAAAGATGAATATACGGCTTTCCATAAATACGCTGTTTCCCATAAAGACTGTGTATTCTTGGTTGATACCTATGATACATTGCGTTCCGGCATCCCGAATGCAATCCGTGTTGCCAAGGAACTGGGCGATAAAATCAATTTCATTGGCGTCCGTCTTGACAGCGGTGATTTAGCTTACTTATCTAAAGAAGCACGACGTATGCTTGATGCTGCAGGCTTCCATGATGCGAAGATTGTCGCTTCCAATGACTTGGATGAATATACGATCATCAACCTTAAGCAACAAGGAGCAAGAATTGACATTTGGGGCATCGGAACCAAATTGATTACGGCTTATGACCAGCCAGCGCTCGGTGCTGTTTATAAAATGGTTTCAATAGAGGGCGAAGATGGGAATATGAGAGATACCATCAAAATTTCTTCTAATCCTGAAAAGGTTACGACACCTGGCTTAAAACGAGTATATCGAATCATCAACAAAGTGAACCATCACGCTGAAGGTGATTATTTGGCGATGGAATATGAGAAGCCGCAGGAACAGGAAAAATTAAAAATGTTCCATCCGGTCCATACCTTCCTAAGTAAATTCGTCACGGATTTCGATGCGGTTGATCTGCATGTGGATATTTTCAAGGATGGCAGCTTGATTTATGAATTGCCAACCATAGATGAAATCAAGGCCTTCACGCAAAAAAATCTTCAAGTATTATGGCCGGAGTACCTTCGTGCACTTAATCCAGAGGAATATCCGGTAGATCTAAGCCAGGATTGTTGGGATAATAAAATGAGGAATATAGATGAAGTTAAAGCCAATGTAGAAAGAATGCTAACGAAATGACCAATCTATTTTATTAGAAAGCGGGGCTTTGCCAATGCGTCCATTACAAAAAGAAATCGTAAAAAAATTACTTGTCCAACCAACGATCGATCCTGAAGTCGAATTCAGGAAAAGTGTTGATCTATTAAAAGGGTATATGAAGAAAAATACGTTTCTGAAAAGCTTTGTACTTGGAATATCTGGTGGTCAAGATTCAACACTGGCGGGGTATATTGCCCAAACCGCTGTCAATGAATTGAATGAAGAAACGAATGGCAGCGACTATAAGTTTGTTGCTGTAAGCTTGCCATATGGAGTACAGGCTGATGAAGATGACAGGCAGCTGGCTTTAAAATTCATCAAGCCAAGCCAAACGGTTACAGTCAACATCAAGGAAGCGGTGGATGCATCAGTAAAAGCTGTGGAAGAAGCAGTTTCTGAAAAGCTATCGAATTTCTTAAGGGGAAATGTCAAAGCACGAGAGCGAATGAAGGTACAATATGATTTAGCCGGACTTTATAAAGGCGTCGTGCTTGGTACGGACCATGCAGCTGAAGCGATCACAGGATTCTTTACGAAACATGGTGACGGTGCAGCGGATATCATTCCATTATACCGCTTAAATAAAAGGCAAGGAAAAGAAATCCTGAAATTCGTCGGTGCTCCTGAGCGTCTTTATACGAAAATACCAACGGCCGATTTAGAAGATGACAAACCGTTACTACCTGATGAAGTGGCTTTAGGCGTTAGCTACGATGAAATCGATGATTACCTTGAAGGCAAGGAAATCAGGACGGAAGCTGCCGAAATCATCGAAGGATGGTATACAAAAACCGAACATAAACGCAATGAAGCCATAAACGTTTATGATACTTGGTGGAAATAAAAGAACGTGTGAAGCCGAGACATGTTAAAGAAATTTAACACCTGCATCTCTTAAGGTGCGGGTGTTTTTTTACAAGACCATTACTATCACCTTTGCTAACACATCAGTAATAAAAAATTTTACCAGCAAAGGGGAAAACTAAATGTCGACTCTACATATGGATTTATCCAGGCTTATTAAAGAAACAAGCAAGGAAATTGATTTCTCGGGTGTAATTGGTGTGAAAGTGGGAGATGATCTGATCCATAGCTCAGCACATGGCTATTCCAATCGATCGGATGAGATTATGAATACGACTGAAACAAGGTTCGGAATTGCTTCTGGGTGTAAACTGTTTACCGCGATTGCCATTTGCCAGTTAATACAAAAAGGGAAACTTAGCGTTGAGTCTAAACTTCAAGACTGTCTTCCGATGGTGTTTCCTAATTTCCATCAAAATGTAACCATACATCACCTCTTAACACACACTTCGGGCATTCCTGATTACTTTGATGAAGAAGTGATGGAGGATTTTGAAGAGCTATGGCAGAAAAATCCGATGTACCATATAAAAAGATTAAATGATTTCCTGCCAATGTTTCAAGATGGCGTGATGATGTTCCAACCCGGGGGAAGATTTCATTATAATAATGCTGGCTATATTGTCTTGGGATTGATTGTTGAGGAACTGACCGGACTCGAATTTTCTGAATATATCAATAAAAATATCTTTCTGCCTTGTGAAATGAAGAATTCTGGTTATTTTTCCATGGACCAGCTTCCTAAAAATACTGCATTAGGGTACATTGACGAAGAAAATGGAGCATGGAGAACGAATGTTTATTCCCTTCCGATCAAAGGTGGAGCGGATGGAGGGGCGTATATTTCCACAACAGATATGTTCAGGTTTTGGGAGGGGTTATTTTCCAATCAGTTACTGAATCAAGAATATACCAATCTTTTATTGGAACCCCATATTTCTACGGGAGATGAAGGGGAATACTATGGGTATGGTATATGGATTAGTAAAAAAAATGACGGGATATTCAAATTTTATATTATGGGATATGACCCCGGTGTAAGTTTCCATTCTGCGGTATATCCGGCAAATCGGATGAAAACGGTCATTGTTTCAAATGAAAGCATGGGTCCATACGATATTGCCCGCGCAATCGAGAAAGAATTATAAACAAATGAAACCATTACGATAGGGAAAGGTTCCATCCTTCATTTAAATACCTAGTTTAAAAAGCGCTATCCTAATTACTCGAATCAAATACGGAACAGTGCAAAAAATAGCCCCTAATCGTTGTAAATATAGGTTTTCTACAAATCGACAAAATAGTGCTGAAAGAGAAATGGAAGGAATACCATAGTGAAATTGACCCTCATGCCTTATGTTATAATATGGTATTAAGATAATTTGAGGGGGATATGTATGGTTTCTTCTTTATTTATAATAATAGTAGTTGGCATTATAGTCCTGATTGGTTACAGAATAATTTTTAAAAAGAAAACGCCTTCTAACATGTATACACCATACGATGACATGTTAATGGGGAAAAAAGAAGATGTTAAAAGAGAACACCCGGTACAAGATACAAAACATAATTTTGAATATGAAGAAAAATGCAATGAAGACAAGACCGTTTAAACGGTCTTGTCTTATTTAAGGAGGGAGTTATAACTAATGAAAATAACATTTTCTAATTTTATACCTATATAGATATTGTTCTCATGCAAGCCAAGCTGACCGGAAATGCACAAAACAAATTAAAGAGAAAATATTTGGACTGAAAGACTCATCGCATACCTTTGTGGCGTGAGATGACCCTTTTTTAAAACTATAGTCTGAAACGTCATTCCGTATATAGGGAAAGAAGCTTTTATAGACCTAAAATATCAAACAAAGGATTTGTATATTTAGATATCTTGAAGTAGAGTATATTTAATATACATTATTCTAACCGGTATTTTCCGATGGAGGTTCTTTTTACGTTATGAAGGCAAGATATGAACTCGCGAACATGAACTTAACAGTAAGCAATGTGACTTTACGTAATGCAGCGGATAGTTATGTCCTCTTGAAAGCTGCAGATGATCAAAATAATAATGAAATCACGATCAAGCTTTCCCATGGTCAAGCGGAGTTTCTGGAAGCGGAATTACGTGAAGTAAATCGCCGTCGCAGGGAAAATAGTTCTGAAATATCCGGAAATGATCAAGAACGAATTAATGACGACGATTCTTTTAATCTGTTTAGCATTGATTTATTCAATGAAAGTGAACCGAAGTAATTGATAGCATATGTTTATTTTACCCCGCCTCAAATCCGCTTCTCTGTAACCTTTCCAATCTGATTTAAGATGATGCTACAGAGAGTTTATCATTGCCGATGCAAAATCCTGATTGAATGTCCATAAGGAAAATCTTAAGTAAGGTGACCTATCGTTACCTTTTTTTTGATTGCTTGAAAAAATTCTTCACTAAAAGGAATATGGATGATAGTACAGCAAAAACCATGAAAAATACGATGAACCCCCAAAGACCTATAGCCGCATCTTGAAATTCCATATTCCCTCTGCTGGTAAGGGCTTGCTGTATTTCAATGGCAAATACTAAAACAACCATGACAGTAAAGGTATAAAGGAAAGAGAGTATCGTAATCCCAAAACGCATCCGGGAAATTAAATTAGATAAAAATAACACGAACAAAAATATGATGATACCGATGATTCCCATTATCCAAAAATGCAGATCTTTGTCCGTTGCATTTGAATTTAATGTGTCACTCACAAAGAATAGGATGAAATCGTGAAGATTATTGACGACTTCCGCTAATATCTGGATGATTTCTTTCATTTTTCACACCTCCAATCCTTAGATTATAGCAGGTTATAAATCTATATAGAAGAGGGCTGGTTTTCAGGGGGGGAAAAGCTGACCTTAAATTAACGTAATATGCGATCATAAACATGCTAAGGCGAGTATATCTTCTACTATGTAAGTGTTTCATTCTTTCGCGTTTTATTGGGAAACATAAGAAAAGCATAAGTGATGACTTGGAAAGTCAAGACATGCAATGACAGCTAAATAAAGGTATAGTTAATGGTGAATAGATCAATCAAAATACATAGAAAAATAAAGAATAAGTTTTTTCATGGAAAGTAGGTGTACCTATTTCCAATATTTTAATGCCTATAGCGATCTTAGTGATGATTGTTTTGATCGGTTTCTTTATTTATAAGGATAGTAAAGAATAATTTGTATGATCTTATCCTTACTCAATGTTTTCATGGTTGGAGGAAAAAAGAATGAATGATGTACATAATCATGTGTTAACGGTAATTGATTTTATGAAAACCGGACACAAAACTTGCTTTGTGAAAGTAATCGGTTTTGATGCTGAATCCGGACAGAGTTTTGAAGGCGAAGTTAAATTTGTCGGTGATTTGCCTTTTGGAGATCTGATACATCCTCAACGGTCACATCTATCTTCTACTTGCAGGGAGTTTGTTCAGGGTGATTTGATGAACAGATATAGTCTGGGGCAGTTTGAATAAAGTGGTTGAAATTTTAATAGGGGATCTAACGAGGTGGCATTTTTTACTTATTGTTTAAAATTGGTAAAATTCAGGGTATAAAGAATATGGTATGTATGAAACTTTTGTATGCCAAACTTCTCTTTTAACTGATAAAATAGCATATTTTTCCCTATTTAACTCTCGGACTATAATCCTTATAATGTAAATAAGAAAAATATGACAGTTAGTGTAGGAATATACTGTTTTTGAGGTGAGTTTCATGGTATATGCAGATATATTGAGTAATATACACTCTGCTATCTCCGGTAAAAAAGCTGATTTAAATGTGCAAATTGAACGTTTGGTAAATGCGAAAAACGATATTATAAGAGAACAGAGTATGTGCCTTAACGAGATCAGGAAAATAAAAGACCCTGAGCTAGGTGGCAGCTGGACAGGTCAGCGCTCAGATCATTTTCAGGAAGCCCGTAATGATGCCTATAATGTGATGTTCAGTATCATTCATGACGATTATGACGATTACCAATGGAAAATCGAAGCGATGATTACAAAGCTAAATGCCGAGAATACGCTTCTGAGCATAGCGGGGAATATAGCCCAAGAAGCCGACCACCTTTTAAGTAAAGGCGAAGAGGCATTTGAGCAGCTGGAAAGCAAAATATCAGATTTAAAAAGGCGGTTGTTTTAATGACGACAATCAAACTGAATCATCCTGCCGTAACGAAGCAAGTCGATCAGGTGAAGACGGCACTTGGTACAGTCACGCTTGGAAATCTGCCGGCAAGCGAACTTGGCAACAATAAATTGGAATTCACCTCGAAATGGATCGATCGGGAAACGAACCTGGAGAAGGTCTTTGAGCAATATATCAAAATCGTCCAGAAAAATGTCGAAGATACCCGTGCCAACATTGATTTATTAAAAGAACAGGATGAAGCCATCGCCCATACGTCTTCACATGGGTATTAGCCGCGATGAAAATATATGAAGCCAAGACATTGACGGCCGCAACCAAGTCGCGTGCCAAGCAATATGAAGAATTAAAGAAAGAAGTCGCAGCCCTGAAAAAGGAATTTCAGGGCATCGTTGGCTTGGATAATGAGTTTCAAGGTGCTGGTGCCACCGCCATCAAAAGCTTCTATGAAGCGCAAATCGAGGTGGCGGACGCCTGGATGGAACTTTTCACTACCCAAATCAGTTTTTTGGAAGGCATTCCAGCCAGCCTGGAAGAGGCGGATCTATCCGGAAATACGGTGGTCGAGGTTCCCTTTTTAGATGGCGAAGTCTCGACCGGCATTAACCAAGCGAAGTCGCTTGTCGATGAACAAGCGAGCGATCTTCAAAGAATCCTGAACAGCATTGACGATATCCTTCCTCTTGATATGTTCAACCAAAATGACTTTAATGAAAAAATCACGCTGGCCGGACAGAGACTGGATGACACCGTGACAAAGGTCGAGAATGTCGACCGGCAATTGGTCGAGGAATATGATGTGTCCGTCGGGCAGGAAAACGTGGCCGTTGGCCTCTTCCGCGCCTTGCTTGATGCCACCAAACAGGACGGCAACGTTTCGCCGATGACGTTCAACCAATCGGCATTTAAGAATAGTGACGTCTATCAAGTAAAGGATGAAGTCGCCGGTCAGATGAAAGACTATCAGACCTTCAAAAAGCAACAAGCCGAAGCCCAGAAAATCGAACGTGAAATGGAAGAACTCGAAAACCGCCCGTGGTATGAAAAAGCCTGGGATACCACAAAAACCTTTACAGGGGAATTCACGGGATATTATGATTCTATCAGAGCCTCAACCGGAGTCGATCCAGTAACGGGCCGCAAGCTGTCCGATGCCGAACGAATCGCCGCCGGCGCCATGGCCGCCGCTGGATTCATCCCCGTCGTCGGCTGGGCCGGCCGGGCCATCAAAGGCGGCAGCGCCCTATACAAAACGGCTAAAGGACTCAACGCAGCGAACCACGCGCTTGATGCCTATAAAACGACAAAAGGCTTTAGCCTCCTCCAGAAAACCGAATACGGAATCTACGGACTCCTCGCAGCCAATGGCCTCGGCGAAGCAGTCACAGGCAAAGACATGTTCGGCAATCAACTAACCGAGGAACAGCGCCAAAACGGCCTGTTGATGGCACTCGGAATCGGCGGTGTGGCAGGTGCGGCGAAGGTCGCAGATAAAGTAGCGAGTGGTACAAAGTTCATTCCTTACAGCAAGGAATTTGCGCAAAAGCAGGTACAGAAGGTTCAAGCTACAATAACAGACATAGCGAAATCAGGAAAAACCACGTTAAAAAATATAGGTGAAGAACTAGGTAAAAAGGAAATTCCTAAACGTATCAGTGTGGAACAAGTTTCCCTCGCAGGAGGACCAAGCCTTCCCCAAGTTGTAATGGAAAAGCAGACAATTAAGGAAGCCTATCAGAAATTTACGGTGAAGGATAGAAAAGTAGAGGGTGTTTCAGGGAAGAGTGTTCCTAAGGGTACGGGTGAAGTTAAAAGGCTTATTCCTGGTAGTCCTGGAAAGGTGACAGGAGGTAGTTCTACAAAATTAGGGAAAAATATGTTTGAAGAAATGGGTCTACCTAAAACTACAAAAAGAACGCCTTATCAAGCACAACATATTATTCCAAAGGAATTTAGAAGTCATCCTGTATTAATAAAAATAGGAATGGATATGGACGATGCCTCAAATGGATTTTTTCTTCGAGTACCTGATGCTGATATTAGTACAACTTCTAGACATAAAGGATATCACTCAGTTTATAGTAATTTTGTAAGAAAAAAATTAGACGAAATAGATGTTAGTCAAGATATATCTAAAATAGAAATGCAAGTTTTTGAATTGCAACAAAAGTTAAGAACACTTCAAGAAAAGGGATTACCATTATACATGAAAGATGCTTATCTTGAAATTGAGCTTAAGAGGATAAAAGAAATTGGGTTGGAACAGTATAAAATTGAAAGAATGGAAAAGGAGATTGTAACCCCTGTATGGAAAAGAGGAGGGGGAGCAACAGTCGACCTATGGGAAAGGTGGTATAATAAGTAATGAATTATGGTATATATAATAATTTTGTTGAAGAAGTGATACAGTTTTCGAAAAATTTTCAAGGAGAACTTCCTAATAATATTTCAGATAAAATTGTTTTTATTAATGATATAAAAACAGCAGAGCACTTAGCTTATGATGAAATATTTGGTGAAGACGAATATAATTGGAAAGATATCAGGGAATTAGAAATGAGTGAAGTTTGGGGTAGTTATTATGCAATGCCAGAAGATGAAAAGCCGGAGGGATTGGAAGCATTATTAGAAATAATCTCTAAGAATGTAAGAGAAAGCCCATTTGAATATAATATATTTTATAACGATGTTGTGGCTGATCTTACTAATTGTGCTATCAATAGAGCAATAAACGGAAAGAATAGTTCCTTTTTTGAAGAATTATTTGACATATATCAATTCGGTGCTTTTCCTTGCGGTTGGAATGGTGATTATCCAGATGGGAAAATTGTTGCGTATAAATTGAAAAAATGAATAGAGTATTTTAGAAGAATACCTTAAGAAAGAATAACGGTGGACAAGAAAAGCTTGTTCTTTTGTATGACCTTAACGCAAAAGTTAAGGTCTTTTCATTGTTGATATGAATATGTACCATAAAACAGATAATTTAGGTAGGATTTCAAAATTTGAAACAGAAAATTTACAATTAACAAAGAGAGACCTTAAAACCAAATGTAGAGTATACAACAAAAGAAGGATATAAATATACCACTGATGATAATGGGCGTATTGCGATTGCTGAAGCTAAATTAGAATTGGGTAAAGCAAAACGAAATCCATAGCCCAAAGAAAGGTTGGAGGAGACGATAGACTATCAAACGATGATGGTGGACATTTAATAGCAAGTGTCTTTAAAGGTTCTGGTGAAATTGATAACTTAGTACCTATGAATGCTACTTTAAATAGGAGTGAATATAAGACTCTAGAAAATACATGGAAGAAGGCTTTATTAGAGGGTAAAGAAGTAACTATTAAAGTAAAACCAATATATGAGGCGCATTCAGCTAGACCGAGTGAGTTTAAAATCAACTATGCAATAGATGGTAAAAAATATTCAGATAGATTAACTAATTATTTAGGAGGTAAGTGAGATGGAAACCAAAATAATGGAGCAGACATATCAACAAATTGCGAATACATTAGTAAATATAATTCCAGAGGATTGGAAACAAATCTTTTTATACGCTGAGTATAGAGAAGGTTATAAAAAAGTTTTTTTCTACTATTACCCTGAAACTGGAGGGGAACCAGTATATAGTTTAGATATAACTGATTTATTTAATGTTGATGAGGAAGAGTTTGAGGGGCTTGATAATGAATTGTATAATTGTTTTTCGAGATTGCACGAAGAATTTAAGGAGCAAGAACAGGAACTATGGACTAACCTAACTTTCATTTTAGATAACACAGGAAAAATGAAAATGAATTATGGATATGAGGATATCTCGGAACTTAGCCCTGTAGAAAAACAAGATAAAAGGGAAGCTGAATATCTAAACTAAATTTATATAATGAAACCTTGAAATGCTTTTTTAACCCCTTGATTGGCTAAATACCTTTCAAGGTTTCTTTTTTTTTGGGGGCTACCTAGTGCCGAATAAATAGTTTGGTACTAAGAGAGTATAGATAACACTTGCTTATTTATACTGTTTGACAAAAATTTATCTTACAGAAGTTTGCGGTGAAGAGTGAAGGTGGTAAGGGTACAGGCAAAGTAGTGCTAGCAAGAGGATAGATTGAAATTACAAAAGTGGAGTATGGAAAGCATTATACAAGAGAGCGAATGAAGAAAGTTTTAAAACCGAATATTGAATATACATTCCCTGGTGGTCATGTATATAAAACGGACGAAAAGAATCGTATAACAAGTGTCGAAGGGTCTCTCGACTTAGGCAAACGAAACAATTATGCACAGCGGATTGCTGGAAGAGAAGAAAACTTGCCAGATGATCAAGGGGGCCAAAAATAGGACGTCAATTAAATTTTATTAATCGAAAAATATATGTTAAAACCAAGAGCCTATAATGGAATCTGTATAAGGGTACTCATAGAAAACTACATTGCCTTTTTTGAAAAGGTGATTCTCTTTGAAATGCTTAATCCAAGAAGATACAACCATAATGAGGTGTTGAAACAATATAAGTATGACAAGTACGAACGATAGCATACACAAAGAAGGATCAATTAGCCCCCGCCATCATCAAAACATAGAGTATAAAATTGACGATAGTCGTTGGGAGTTAAGAACATTGAAAATAGAGCAGGGGGATAAAAAATAAAATGAATCAAAACTAGATGATTATTATAAACTCGAGGAAATCGAACAATTTTGGAAACCGGCAAAAAAAACAGAAAATCCATGAAGCACAAGCCTAAAAGCATATTCGCAACAGCTCCTCCGTCAATCAGAGGAGCTGTTGTTTTGCGATTAATAAAACGTCATATATATTTGAACTAAAATTTGGAAGTGTATATAATTCTATAAATATAGTAGCGAAAGGAAGAATTATATGAAAAAGTTAAAAAAAGGATTTTTAATCGTTTTAGCAAGTGTTTGTTTTTTACTCTTAAACATTTCGACACCGGTTTCAGCTCATGAATCCAAATCAAAACAAACGGTTATAACCAGTGAAGATGGAACAGTGGTTTTAACTAGAATAAAAAAAGATGTATGGGTTCATACAACCTATACGGAAATCAGTGGTAATAAGATTGGTGCGAATGGTTTGGTTCTTAATACTTCAAAAGGAATCGTCTTAGTCGATGCAACATGGGACGATACGCTGGCAAAGCAATTATTGGATATGATTAAAAAGGAATTCAAAAAACCTGTAAAGCTGGCTATAATTACGCACCACAAATACGATAGAATTGGGGGTATACAGACATTATTGGATCAAAAAATAAAAACAATAAGTACTCCTGAAACTGCAAGATTGGCAAAAGAGTTCAACTATCCTATGCCCGATCCTTCCCTGGATTCAATGGCATCAACTTTAAAAGTTGGAAATATGAAAATCGAAACATACTTCCCGGGAGAAGCCCATACTTCTGATAACATGACAATATGGCTTCCAAAGTATAACTTATTATTTGGTGATATGATTTTCGCGCTGGAACAAAAAAATTCCGGGATCATTGATGGAGCCAACATGGAAGCATGGCCAAATACGATGAAGAATTTAATGTATGTATATAATGATACGAAAATCGTTATTCCAGGCCATAAAACTTGGGGGGATTTCAGTTTGCTTCCACATACATTGGAAATTGTCCAGAAACATGGAAAATGAAATAAATCGCATTCACTTCTAAACTTTTAGCAACTTGTCCACACCTTCGATTAGTCCATGCATATACAATAGTAAGGAGGGTGTTAGGATGGAGATAAATTGTTGTTATGTAGAAAAATGTTTTGAGAACAATGACCCCAGTACAATATGGTTTCCTGGAAAGCGCTGTAAATGTAAAAAATGCAAAAAAACAAGCACCGTTTTTATTAATCACTAAAAGAATGAAGCAACTGTAAGGCAGTTGTTCTACAGGGCAGTCCTAGTGGCTGCCTTCTTTATTTGGACACACAGATAGCGGCGATAGATGTGAGCCTGATTTATACGATCCATAAAGATGAAAAAACACTTAAAGATGATGGCTAAGTGTTCATCGGTTAATCTTTCTTAAGGATTTGCCTGCTTTGCTGAATGATTTCATTATTTTTATTAATGGCTTCCACATTGTTTAACTTAACATGGTCATTGATCAATTCATTGTCTTCCATATATTCTAGTAACAATTCGACGGATTTATCCAACAATCTTTCCAGTGGGATACCCCTTTCATCTGCTAAACGAGTGAGCCTCATGTTTAAATGAGAAGCGAGTGAAGAAACGAATGGATCTCTACCATCGTTCATTTACATTCCCCCTTCAGCTTTAATAGCTCCATTATATGATGGAAAGGATTGGAAGGCAAAAATATGGAAGAAAATGAATGGAAATAATGGAAAGCTGGTTATGGATTGGTGAATTGTACTGGGAGCTGGATGATTTTTGGATTGGAAGCTGTCAATTTATTATTTATATTACGTGATTTTAATAATTATTTTGCGTAAAAAATAGAAGCTACCCATAATAAGTTAACAGCAACCTGTCCTTGATAATTAGCCTTTTGAAAGTCTAATCTGTTCTAGAGTGTAAACTCTTTTTAGAAAACATATTGTAGAGAGCAGAGATTAGGAGGGATTTAGAAGAGTATTGACTGATTATGTGTTGTTTAATTTATCTATTTTATAATCATGTTAGAAACGCAACAAAAAATATATAACCCCTATTTTATGTATATTTGAATAGATAAAATAAGGGTTTTTATAATGGGTAACTTAAACTTCTCCCTTTTTCTGCTCAGATTCTTCAATATTGTTTTACCACATCTTTAAGCAATTTTCTGATGACTAATTGGAGCTATTAAAAATTTTGCTAGCTTCAGTATTTAGCGCAAAATAATTATCATATTGCGCAATTTAAATAATAAATTGATATCGGACGAAACATCTTTTGTTTTTCCTGTATAATAATACTATATTTTACATTTGGGAGGAATTATTTATGGACCAAGCCAGCAGTTTAATAGGGCTTTTTGCAATCATACCTATATTGTTTTATCTGGGACTTATTGTATTAAGTGTGTATTTCATAATTAAGATAATTAAATTCATCAATGCAAAGACAAGATTAGATCAAGAAAGAAATGAAAAGCTGGATGAGTTGATAAGAGTTATTGGTAAAGATAAAGAAGATCAAAATAAGCCTTTATAATAGAACAAAAGCACAATCCATTAAGGGTTGTGCTTTTGTTATTTTACCAGAATTATATGAATGATGAACCCATACTAGGTCAACATAAAAGGGCACTTTTTTTGTAACGTCAAGGTAGGTGTACAAGCATTTCCTAATAAGTACAATAACATATTAGGAGGTGATTAAATTGACAGTTAAATTAGAAACTTTATTGGATCGTTCGGAAAAGAATATGGGCAGCGGTATTCATCCAGTCGTAAAAGAATCAGCATTGGAAATGGTTAAACGAGCATACCAAGAAGGTATCTTCGTGCAAATCAGCGCAGGTTATATCGGTCTATGGAAGAGCAAGCAAAGCTATATGGTCAAGGTCGCCTAGGTTATAACTACGATGGTAAAAACTATAGTGATTTATCGAAACCGAGAGTGACCAACGCGATTATTTCATAGTCAGCGATGATGGAAAGAATGGCATATGGACAGTTGATTCAAAATGGAAACGGGTAGCGGCTATTGGTAAATCTTTGGGCTTTGCATGGGGAGGGGATTGGTCAAGCTTTAAAGATTATCCGCACTTGGATATGACGGGTGGACTAACTTATTCTCAGTTAAAAGCGGGAACAAAGCCTAGACTAATATCAAAAGTGAATGGAACCACTCCAGCAACACAAGTCGAATCCGATGTCATTGTAAAAGATACGCCTGCAAAGGACAGCGGCAATCAGACTATCAAGTCCATTCAAAGGACATAAAATAGCCGTTACAATGCCAAAATAGATGTGGATGGTTATTATGGGCCTGATACTAAAAAAGCGCTGATCAAGGGTTTTCAAACCGAATTGAATAAACAATATGGTGCAAAGATTAATGTTGATGGAATATGGAGACCCCAAACAAAAGCGGCTTCACCCATTGTTAGGGAAGGGGCGAAAGGGAATATCACCTATATCCTTCAAGCTGCACTTTATATGGAAGGACATAATCCGCACGGCATAGATGGTATCTTTGGAAGTGGAACGGAAATAGCGTTCAAGGCATTTCAAAGGGCCACTGGAATACCTGCAGACGGGATCGCCGGTGAAAATTCCTTTGCAAAATTATTTGGATGATATATGAAATGGAATAGAAATATAATGCTTGAAGCAATTAGCTTAGCAAAAAGCCCTAAAAATGAGGAATTTTTTTGTATGAATGAAAAAGGATTTTTATAATAGCAGTTTTTAAAAGTAAATATCCCAATCGTTTAAGAATCGAAGTATAAGAAAAGTAAGAATACATATCGGGACAAGAAATGTAACCGCATTTACGATATGAAAGTACTTTAATGCGGAATGCTTTATTCCTTTGACTTTAATTACTAAATAGAAGAATGATAAGGTTGCGATCAATGGGCATAACAAGCCAAAATCAGTTAAGATACTTGAAATTGGATAGTTCATAGAACTAAGTCCAATGAGGAATGAAGCAAGGCAGATCACATTGATAACCGACAAAATGGTTGGTATCAACAACACGTTCTTTTTTACTGTCTCCATAAATTTCACCTCCAAATTGATAATCCCATTTTATAATATCCACTGATCAAGTAGCAAAGCAAGATGAAGGCTTTGTTAAAAGTAAAGGTTGATTTACTATGTACAAAGAGAAAGTATCCAAAATTCTGTCCTTTACAAATGTGAATAGTAATATTTATCGAGTATTTATACTCATTTTTATTCACTAAAAATTGACTGAAATATAATAGTTCTTTTGAATTTCCATAATATTTAAACAATAAAGTTAAAGGATGACATAACTTTATTGGAGGGAAAAAATGAAGAATTTATGGAATAAGGCAATTTTGCCTATCGCTTCTATTAGTTTAGCTTCTGTGATGGTCGTAAATACCATTCCGGAAACTCTAGTTCAAGCAAATTCGACTGTTCAATCACAAGTGCAAATCAAAAATCATGTACTTCCGCTGGGAACGCCTAATTTGCATGAGCAAAGAACTTCAATGAATCCAGCACCAGGAGTTACGTATACCAAAATCAATCGTGGTGAAACATCTTCAAAAGACTTTTTCACAGTGGATGTGGCATTTGTAGAAACACATGAACAGGCAAAAAGCTTGTTGGCAAATTTAAAGAAGGATGGTTTCAAAAATGCTCGTATCATTAGAGAACAGAATCGGGCCATGGATGATCGCGAAAAAGATCCACTTGGATACATAGTTCGCGTCGGGCAATATCAGCTGGAAGCGGATGCAACCGAAATGAGAAAAAAGTTATCGGAAAAGGGATATACGGGT
Organism: Peribacillus sp. NJ11; assembly: GCF_030348405.1. Lineage (NCBI taxonomy): Bacteria > Bacillati > Bacillota > Bacilli > Caryophanales > Bacillaceae > Peribacillus > Peribacillus sp. NJ11. The sequence goes on along the minus strand of NZ_JAUCFO010000001.1, from coordinate 4,150,437 downwards.
CACCGGAATGTGTATACGGGTGAGGACGGAGAGAAAACAACAGGACCATGGGTAGTAAACGTCCTTGAAGTGGATCAGGATCGTTTTCAAGGGCAATTGATGCCTGAATTAGCAAATGATGCTGTGACAGGGAAAGAAACATTGACCCAAATGGCTGACAGAAATGATGGCATTGCTGGAGTTAATGCCGGTTACTTTGTTGTAGGAGAAAAGGATGGAACACCAGGCGATCTTGCCGGTATATTTGCCAGTAATGGACAGCTTGTCAGTGAAGCGATTAATGGCCGTTCAGCTCTGATTTTATCTTCTGTTGAAAAGAAGGCAGACATTGCTTCTGTTTCCACGTCAATTCAGGCCACTTCATCTGATGGTGCGGTTAGAGAAGTGGATGGATTAAACCGGAAGCCAGGATTAATCCGTAATTGTGGCGGTGTTGGAGGGGACACCACTACAGAACGGCCGAAACATGATTTTACTTGTAAGGATGAAAGTGAACTTATCCAATATACTTCCGTATTTGGAGAAAAGACAGAATCGGGTAACGGTGTGGAAGTGGTAGTAAATCATGCCGGAAAAGTAGTGGAAATTCGTAACCAGCGTGGGGGAGACATTCCAAGCAGCGGTTCTGTTTTTGCAGGAACGGGGGAAGCAGCAGTGTGGCTTCGTGACCACGCCCAACAAGGGATGAAGATTCAGGTGAAGAGTGAAATCGTTGGGGATGGAAAGCTAATGGAATTAGACCAAACCACCAACATGATTAATGGAGGTCCTCGATTATTGGAAAACGGAAAAATTTCCATTAATGCCGTAGAGGAAGGCTTTCACTGGGAAGAAGATCCTGGGTTTTATTATCGTTTTGGGGAACGTCGTAATCCTAGAACGCTTGCAGGAATCAAGGAAAATGGCAATCTATTATTTGTCACCATCGATGGACGCGCACCTGGCTGGAGTGTGGGGGCTAATTTTGAAGAAAGTGCGAAAATCATGAAGTCATTAGGAGCCGTCGATGCCATCAATCTTGATGGCGGCGGATCGACCACCATGACAGTTGGGGATGATCGAGTCACAAGACCATCCGATGCAGCAGGTGAACGCCCAATTGCCGACGGAATATTGTTAGTAGAATAATGGATTGGCCATGTAGTGAGGTTAATCTTAAATTGATTTTGAAACCAAAGAAAATGAATATTTTTACATTTCAATGTTCTTGAAATGTAAAAATATTCAACTCAAGGAACTCATCAATCAAAAAAAGCACTTAACCTAAATGGTAAAGTGCTTTTTTGTATCTATTTATTTAATTCTTCTTTATTTTGATTAATGATGATTTTATTTCTTAAAATCATTTCCTTATTATTAAGTCCAATATTTAGTTCGGCAGGATTGCTCATCTTTTCTAGGAGAGACGATACAGATATTTCTAATAATTCAGGGATAGGCATGTCTGTATTATCTGATAAGCTTTTCAGTTTGCTGATTAATTCAGGAGATAACAATGACTCTAATGCTAGTCTTTCATTTATGTCCATGATTGTACCCTCCATATGTTGAATTATTTTATTAGTATAATTATATAATAAAATTTTACTAGAGTGAGATTTAATCATCCTAAAGATTTGATGTGTTTAAATGTTCATCGAGGAACGAAGTTGAGCTAAATGGAAAGGTTATGTTAAATGTAACGGTTTATTTTTAATAGATAATATGGATGACAGGTTGCTCTTAATGTGAGTCTAAAAAGTGTTTTTAAAGGATATTTGGATTTTTATGTTAAAATAAAAAGAAGAATATGGAATAACATACAACATACATTACCAATATTAAGAAATCATCTATTAAGGGGTGCAATTTTGGAGAATATTTGCTCTAAATGTAAAACAGTTATGGTGAATGCTAATCTAGATAGTTTTCCAATTAGAATTTACAAAACAGGTAAAAAACCTAATGCTAATACTATGAGCAACATTAGCCCCTGTTATGTATGTCCTTGCTGTGGGTTTATCGAGTTTTATGTAGAAGAACCTGAAAAGTTCAGGTAGAGAAACCCAACTATGAACCCTTCGTATTTAACCAGGCTATGTTAAAGGCAAAGGTTGATTTAGAAAATAGTCAAAATAAAAAACTAAAATGGATATTTATGTTTAAATGTTTATGAGAATGTGAAGATTTCTACTTAAACTAACGTAAGTAGATTAGTGAAACAAGAGGTGAAAATAAAGGGGGGGAATCGTTGGAAAATAAGGACGTCTTAATTATTGTCGGTATAATATTATGCTTTATATTATTTGTTGTAGGTATGTTATTTTCAGAACAAATCCCTCTCCTAACTTTCGTAGGGATTATTGGACTTAGTGGTATGTCTTACTTTGTATTCCGAATTGTTACGAGAGCAATTGAGAATCAAAAGTAATCACATTTTCTTATTCGAAAAATGGATGCTTTATATGAAGTTTCAGAAACTTCATATAAATAGTTATTCCTTATTCGACTAACGGGTCAGCTTTAGCAAAAAAATGGATACAACAACTGATTATGATTTATTCAAAATCAACCAAGAACTTTAACATAGTGTTTAACAAAAGGGTGCTTGTAGTAAAAAAAATGTCAAGGGAAAAATGAACTTGGATACTTTTCCAAGTTCATTTTAATGTTCCTAGCTAATATATTCGCTAGGAAGGCTACTTAATATGGTAGTGATGTAGATGTAAAAAGATTAAGAGTAGATAAGATTGCAAACTTTGATGATAAGTGGACAACTTAGGACAAAGTCTCTAATCAAGTTCAGGTTCATTATGCTAAGAGTTGTGATTCTAATATTAGCACTAAGGATACATCAACAAAAAGCCATAGAGTTGTAATTAACAAAACTAAATCAAATAGGAGTAATCAATATCCCTTATCCTTCAAAAACTAGGCGTGAAGAAAATGAAAATAAAAAAAAGCTAAACATTCGTACAGTTAGACGTTAGGAATTGGGATAATACCGAATTAGTAGAAAGTTTATATGAAATTTGCGAGACTAGTAAAGAGTATGAAAATGATGAAGTAGAGGTTCATCAGGTTGTGGACTTAGGAAAACTTAAAAACGAGTGGAGATATTTAATCATTCTAAATATTTCACAAGACATGGATAACCTAGGTGCACCAGTAGACCATTATTAAAATTTAAATAGAATTAATTATAGCTTGAGACCACCAGTCATTTAAGATATTACAAACATAGTGCTGATCCGGGTGGTGGACCTCGACAAACGAGATAACTTTATATAATAGTAGAAAAGACTAGGCAGTCACAAAGACCTCCATATTCTGGATTTAGGTATAGTGTGACTCTAGAGTCACGTTTCGAGTCACAGCGTCACTTATTGGTAGACTTGCTGCACCGCCTTCAGGATTCGAAAAGGCTTTAAAACTTTTATTTGGAGCTAGTGTTGGGATGACTGTTACTACTTTATATGTTCAAGACTTGTATAAATTAGGAGCTTATTCTGCTTGTCCCAAATGGGGTAAAAAGAAACCTAAAGTAAAAGGCGGGTAAAGCACTAGGATACTGGTGAAATATCCGAAGCTAAGGGGATACACAATGTTTGACATACCTGACTTTTCGAGAGTGAAAATGCTGAAATTAACGATACATTCTTTGCTTTTATGCATTTTAGTAAGCTTGATTAGTTTAATTATTAACGATGTTTTTTCAATTATCGTTGATGAAAGAACTAATTTTAATTTATTTTTCATTCCAATAATCATGGTTTTTTGGGTTTTGATAGCAATTAAAAAACCAACATACCAAAAATAATTTCTGGATAGGAGTCTGGGCACAATGCTCAGACTTTTTTTTGCCCTAATTGTGATCCATAAGTGAAAGACATACTGAATATATGAAGTTTCTTTCGCTTGTTTCTAAGATAACAAGTCCATTTTGAATTATTCAGTTCATCACTGTTCTCTTCGAATTGTTCATGGCACATGTGAATGGTTTTTATGATTTCTGGAATTGATCACCATATTCGACGAACTTCAGGAAACCCCTAAAGGTAGCAGGAAACTGACGCCTGGTTGATTTTCAGTTCGACTTCTTCGGGCCAGGAGAAGGGGTGGGGAGACCTTGCCATGTTTATTTTTGTCAAAATATATATAAAGAAACATATGGTAATTCAGGTACTTATGTATTAGTATAGGTGAAGTGAGTGGTTCTTTATAACGAATTCAGGAGGAGTAATCGTGCGTAATAAAGGTATTTTGTCATTGGTTGCTGTAGGTCTATTTGCTTCATCATTGTCTGTAGTTTCTGTTAAGGCAGAAGGAAACGAGAACGGATTGGCAAGAAATGCTATTGAACGTCAGGTGGAAAAACCACTTGAAAAAGGTGTTATTGATTCTAAAACGTTTAATCAACTTGAAAAAGAAGTATTTGGTTCTCAATCACATTCAGTTAAAGGTTTTAACAAAATGGGTAGAATGAGTAGTTCTGCCAGTAGCGATTATATTTTTGAAACTGAGTACAATGACGACTTTGATTCAGCTGATAGTGCATCTTATGAAAAAGGAACAATCGGGCAATTGCTTCCTTTAAATGATGTTGATTTTCATAAAGTAGTTGTTCCTAGTAGTGGAGTTTTATTAGTGGCAGGATTAACAGACTCATATGTTATTGATCTAGTATTTGCTGCTGTGCAAAAAGATTTCGTTAAAAATAGTAACTTAGTATATCTAGGTAGTGAATATGATAACGGTGTTGAAGTACAAGCGTATCAAGCTAAAAAAGGCACATACTATGTGGGTGTTATAGACCAAGATAACGAATATATTGACGATAATACAGAATATGACATTTACGCTACGGCAACAGCATTTGTAGACGATGTTAAACCATCTAAGCCATCTGTTAATAAGGTTGATAACAATGACAAAGTAATAACGGGAAAGGCAGAAGCTAGTTCTACGGTTACTGTTAAAAGTGGAAGTAAAGTGATAGGTTCTGCAAAAGCAACATCTAAAGGAACATTCTCTGTTAAAATAGCAGTTCAAAAAGCAGGCACTAAATTGACAATCACAGCTAAAGATAGTGCAGGGAATGTGAGTTCAAGTGCATCGGTAACTGTAGTAGATGTTGTCGCACCAAGCAAGCCAACAGTAAAGAAAGTAGATGACAATGATAAAGTTGTTACTGGGAAAGCTGAAGCAAATTCAACTGTAACAGTGAAGGTAGGAAGTAAAACCCTCGGTTCAGCAAAAGCGACTTCTAAGGGGAGCTACTCAGTCAAGATTAAAGCACAGAAAAAAGGGACTACACTTTCTATAACCGCAAAGGATAAGGCAGGGAATACTAGTTCAAAGGCAACTACTAAAGTTGTAAAACAATAAGTTCAATAACAGAGTCGAGGATTAATTCCTCGGCTTTTTGTTTATAAAAGGATTTCTAGCAGATGTTATATCGGTGTTATTTAAAAAATTGAGGCGGTTTATGAAAAGAGACCATTCACATCTCTTTTAGTTAGCAACGACACTCTTAATAACTTATCAAAGGGATTGTTATCATGTGTCGTTTCTTTGTTCCTTATTGTTACTGTTATGTAGGATATGAATGTATCTATAAATTTGTAACGAAAAAAATGAGTATTAAATAAAAACCACTCCGCTTTTTTTGCAGCGGAGTGGTTAGATGAATAATTTATTAAATGGAAAGATATTGATACAATCCATAAGACCTTAATATTTTATTTTTCGTGGCACAAATGTGGTCACAAAAAATGCGGGAAATCATAGACTATATTAGCGTTCAAAACCCCTAAATTAACCCTCTAAATCTCTCATACCTTCCTACTAATCCGCTCCACAATCTCCATCAAATCATCCGGCCTATGAAACTCAATCGGTGATACACCTTTATCGAATTCTATTGTATCGGATTCTATCATTAATACATACTTCCCGTTAATAAGGCTTTGATAATTGTCACTTTCACCGATAATTTACGTATATTTTAAGGGTTATTTTGCACACCCAATTTAAAAACCCAGCTACCTTCACATGAGAAGATTAGCTGGGTTTCTTAATTATTTACATCATCATTTATAGAACTATTCGGATCCGCCTAGTATATAGCGACTGTTCATTGTTCAACAATCACGCTCTTTAATGGAAAATCGTTCTTAAATCGGGAATCCCATTTTTGATACATATCGATCAACATATTGTTAAAATTGTTTTATCGAGATTTGTTTCTTCTTTAATTCAATTTCATTTTTGGTAAAAATAAGTAATAACCCAAACAAATAATAAATGATGCTTGTCGCTATGACACTATAAAATAACACCGTAATCGTAGTTGGGGCCCACACTTTTATAAATGTCCATGGATATCCAAATAAAATTTTCGGGAACATGATTACGAGTGTCAAAATTGCAGCTACAATCAGCGTATGGATGGATAATAGTAAGATTCTCTTTACGTTTAATGATGTCCTAATGCGTTGTTTTCTAACAAGCTTCCTCATTACTCTTATCGATAGTAGGATGAAAAATAAACCAAAACAGCCGACTACAATACAGAGGATGGTCACGAATCTATCCAACTTTTGATATCTATCTGAATGATTATTAGTAACATCGTTTCCCTCCCATAAATCCATCACACCTTGACCTATGGCTGTCGTAAAGCTCGTATTCATATTGGACAGAATTGCTACCCCTAATTGTTCATCGGGCTGCATGATGAAATACGAGCTAAATGTTGGGTTCTCTCCAGCATGAAGAATATATTGTTTCTCGTTTTTTTTCATAACTCCCCATCCGCTGGCATAGTAGGTGTCCTTATCGAAAGGCTCAACTGACTGATCAGGGATATGCGATTCTTGAATGAGCTGCTTGTCTATCGCATTGCTTGAATCGTTTCCTAATTGTAATTTCATCCATTTTGCTATGTCATTCGTATTGCTGATAAGATATCCAGCTGGTATGTTCCCCCGATAAATGGGCGGCGTGTAAGACTGCTCTTGCATAAATCCTATTTTATAACCAGAAGCTATATCAGTGGACTGAACTTGATGCAGCCCAACGAGCGAGTCTTTCATACCAATCGGCTCTAATATCTGCTTTTTCATATATACATCATAGGGCTGCTTCGTTACGTTCTCGATAACGAGTCCTAATACCTCGTAATTGAGTGTTGCGTATTCAAATGAGCTGCCTGGCTTCCAATCTAATTGCTGATTCAGCAATGTTCTTACATTCAACTCAAGGGCGTTATCGCATTACTTTCAGGAATTTGAGTTATAGAATTAGTAGCTATCCCGCTGGTATGATGAAGAAGCTGATTCAAAGTAATCGTCTGCGGCTCTCCATTATATTTTAACTCTAACCATGGGATATACTTCCGGACATCATCTGAGCGTTTTAACAGCCCTTCCTTTTCCAATTGCAGAATGGCTAGACCTGTAAATGCTTTCGTTGTCGATCCGATTTCAAATAATGTATTAGAGGTCACAGGTGTTTTCGCCTTTACATCAGCGTACCCGAAGCCTTTTTGATATACCGTTTTCCTCTTTTCTACAATAACTAACGATAACCCTGGAATTTTACTAATGCTTCTTTGCTTTTCAACAAACTTATCGATCTTTTGAATTTTTTCACTTGATTCGGCGTTAGCTATTTTTGGGTGTGAAGCCACTAACCGCCAAAATCATAGCAATCATTAACATACAAATTCTTACTGATGGTTTCATTACCGATTCCCCTTGGTCAAATTTATGTTTTTTATGTAGCTATTGCTGCAACAAGGAAGTAAATCGTTTGCATGACCGTGCTGCTAGCAGATTAAGCAACGTCGTTCCCCCCCATTTCAGTCTATATGTTCTGAATAACGTTTAGTATAGCGCGCAATAATCACCGAAACCATCTATTTATATAACAAAATCACGCGTCGAAATGACAAAGTTTTCACAAATCTTGCATGTCCTAGTCTGCTTTGTAGCCAAGGAGGGGGTATCCAATGTGGTTTGTAAAGCGAGTGCTGTTTGGATAGCCGAAGGTGCTTGGAAGGTTAAAAATACTTGTTCTCATAAAGACCACCCCCTATAAATGTTCTCTTTATTCCTTATGATTAAGAGTAATGAAATTTGACCATTTAACTTTTTGCTCCCTGGTTAGAACAGATGTAGTCGGTTTCTTTTTTTCAAATGTGAGGTTAAACACTTAAATTAAGATGTACTAGCTTATAGAAACAGTTTAACAAAGAGAGATAGAGGTTAAATTTACCCCGAGAAATATCAATGCATTCCACTTTCAAAATGAACTTTTTGATTGAGCCATTTTATGCCTTTATAGCTGATTCCCCCAAACCCAGTGTTTTAGAACATAAATTAACAGGGAGGAGTTTAATTTGAAGAATTCCCAAATATTTGAAGGTATTCAACTGATCATGTCCTGAAATAATAAGAAAAAGTACAGGAGAAACCAAATGAAAAACAAAAAAATTTATCAGGTATTTATCGCTATTTTTATAATTGTCTTAATGGTCGATCACTCGGTCTATGCAATTGAATGGGAAGATGAAGAAGTACCCATTAGCTTTAAAATTGAGATGTTACCTTGGGAGATTGTAAACAACATTATTCCTAATAAAACAAATTTCACCATTATTGATATTGAAACTGGTTTATCATTTAAGGTACAACGAAGAGCAGGTAGCCATCATGCCGACGTACAGCCACTAACCAAAGAAGATACTCAAATCATGAAGAAAATTTATAATAATAAATGGAGTTGGAATAGAAGAGCCATTATTGTATTAATCAATAATCAAATGATTGCTGCATCAATGCACGGAATGCCACATGGTGCTGGTGCTCTTCAAAATGGTTTTTCAGGTCATTTCTGTGTTCATTTCTCTGGAAGCATTACGCATCGTTTGAAAAACGAAGACCTTTCTCATAAATTAATGGTATTGAAAGCGGCTGGTAAGCTTGATGATTATATACAAACGGTAAGTCCCTATGAACTTATACGTATTTTTACCATTGCCATAAATCAAGGAAATCAGAAATTATTAGCAATGACCTTATCAAATCCGAGTCATCCTAATCGAGCCAATAAACTTGTTAAAGATATTACATATTTTGGAGTAGTTGACCCTTTAAGACAACCTCCTGAACAACTAAATGGGCTATTTCTCGTGGATGTACCCGTTCAAGTAGCTATTTATAAGAAGAGAGAAGGTAAAGAAAAAAAGGTTATGCATTTTATGATCCGAAGGGAGAGTTTGACTGATCGTTGGTTCATTGATCAAGATGCGATCTATGAAGACTTAAAATAAGATTTGTAAAAATAAATTCCAATCCAATATGGGGGTGAATTCTATGCGATTATCATGGATTGCCGGACTGTTACTATTCGTTCAACCAGTGAATATTTCTGAAAGCATAGCGGTAACCCACCAAGGACAAACGATTGCTAGTGTCAACCATGCTGATATTACTATGCCCTTCCTAGATGTTCCTATCATGGACGTGGATAAATACAATCAATTTGTCGAAAAAATAGACCGACAAGTTTACCAAAAACCTGTAAATGCCACAATAGACAAACAAGGTAATATTCTTCCTGGGCGGGTGGGTTACAAGCTATACCATCAAGCATTTAAAGAGCAATTTTATTCCTTTTTGTACAGTAATAGAACCTATAAACTAGAAGTACCTTTGCTTGCTATTCATCCAAAAGTTGATAGCGAAATACTTGCGGAGATTCGTGAAAAAAAGATAGGTGAATATAGAACTTATTTTAATGTGAACAACAAAAATCGTACAAATAATATCTCGCTTGCTACAGAAGCCATTAATAATTATGTCGTGTTTCCAGGAGAGGTGTTTTCTTTTAATCAAGCCGTTGGCAAGAGATCAGTAAATAAAGGATATATGCTTGCTCGAGTTATCGTTAAAGGAGAGTTTTCTGAAGGGATTGGTGGAGGGATATGTCAGGTGTCATCCACCCTGTTTAATGCTATCGACAATGCAGGGTTGCAAACTATTCAACGCTATTCCCATACTAGGAGCGTTCCGTATGTTCCATCTGGCCGCGATGCTACAGTAAGTTGGTATGGTCCTGATTTTAGTTTTAAAAACAAGTACAATCAACCTATCCTAATCCGAGCTACAACGCAAGGAGGAATGGTAAGTATCAGGGTTTACTCTTCAGATATGATAAATTATAAGACACGAAAAGTTCCCGCTGCTTCAAATCAGATATCAAAAGAACAGATTTACCGTTCGTAAAAGTACACTTTTACGAGCGGGTTGTTTTTTTTATAAAATCACCTACTTTTCTGAAAAAATTCATTTTCAATCCAACAATATGGACGGAATACGCAATAGCCCCGCCGTTGTATAATTTCTGAACCTTACCTTGTACCTAATCTTCGGATCAATATAAATGAATTTCACCAACAATTAAATCCTGATACTGGCTATAGAATTGTTTCCTGGCTGCAGGAGTCACAAACTCCACCGGCTGGCTTTATCCGGTTATTACTGCATCGGTATATTGATAATTAATAACCTTAAGCCAATCATGCGATCGTTTTCCAATTTGTAAGGTAGATTATGTAAATGAAAAGCCGACACTATACTTTAATAGTGTCGGCTTTTAATGTAGCTTTAATATAAAGTTAGATAATTTTAAACAATATTTCGGGATTTTTGTGTAGGTTTAATTTTATATATCACAAGAAATATCAAATAAAAGGAATTGATACCTCATATAATTTTATTAAGGAGTGAGATAAATGAATGAACAGATACAGCTTATGATTGATTGGATTGAAGACAATTTAAAAAATCAATTTTCATTAGATGAACTATCTAATTATATGGGGTAGTCCCCTTATTATTGTTCGTTTAAATTTCACCAAGTAACAGGTATAAGTATTAGGCGCTATATTCTTCTTAGAAGATTGTATTTATCCACGGAAGATTTAGCAAATAACAGGAAGATAATTGACGTAGCCTTTGATTGCGATTATTCTTCGCAAGAAGCATATAGCAGAGCCTTTAAAACTGTTTTTGGTATCAATCCTAGAGAATATCAACTTAACAAGTTGCCTGTCCAGTCCCTTGTTAAGCTCACGATTAATAAAGGCGGGGAATGGTGTAGAATGAACGTTTCTAGAAAAATTGAGGTTGAACAGTTACAAAATGAGAAGAGTGAATTGTTTGACAAAGACGTACTCAACATATTGAATGGTCAAGTTATGTATGAGGAGTTTAAAGATAACAGACTAATGGGAGATTCTGATTACGCTCCATTTAATGAAGCGATGTGTGTAAACGCGACTACTAAACAAGTTTTTGATAAAGAATTTATAAACACACGAGCTTCTGGACATCATGAGTCGGTAGAGAATTATATCAAAAAGGTCATTGTTCCATTAGACAATCTTTTTAATAAAGAGTATAAATGTATCGTTTTATGGTTTGGTGAAGACATGTTTTGTCAAATGAACCTACTTACCATACTTTCCTATCTTGAACAGTCCGGATATGAAGGCAAAGTGTTCTTAAATTGCTTCAGAGAGGATGAATTTAAAGTTAATCAAGCTGAACTTAAATTAGGTCATTATTATTCTGTATACGAGGAAGTATTGGTCAATCATAATAAACCATCAAATGAACTACTTCCGGTCATGTATCAGGCAATAGACATATATTTGGATATGCTAAAAGAAGATAATGCAGTAGTAAAGTATATTTCCAAAAATAAAGATTTAGCAACATCAGAATTAATTAATAGGTTATTTGCTCTGTTCCCAACAGTAGGCTATGGAGATTTACAATATATAGAGCTTATTAATAAAACTTAAAATTGGAAGTGGGAACAAGAATTTTTAAAGACAATCAATGAAGGGGTTTCCATAAAGTGTAAAAAAACTAAACCTCTTTTTCCGTCATCCGGGACTATTCTGAACGACTTGTCAAACGAATTCCAAAATGTTGTTGTTTTTAAATGTTGTTAAATCAATCATTCTTGTTGAACTAACATTGTAGGTTAGTTTAATAAGAGATTGATATCTTATATTAATACAAGGTATTTTGGGAAAAAAACCAGATTAGATGGCATATATATTGTGGGCTAAAAGGTATATGAGCTGCTTTCGAGGGGATGAACCGGGTTATCAGGTTACTGTATGATAAGATCTAGCTATTTTTTGAAAATTGAACTCTAACTCTTTCTAAGTTAATTATAGCATATGAAAAATGGTAAATATAGACTATTTATTCTCGTTTGCTACTGCTAAAATACAAAAGAACTTTAATGAGATTTGTTGAGAGGGATAAATATATCAAAGAAACCAAAAGAAATGTAATGGTTAGGAGAGATGTATAAATGAGTTCTTTGGTTCTCGGTTTTCAGGAAATGGAAAAAACACAGCTTTTGCTCGTTGGCGGAAAAGGGTTAAAATTAGGGGAATTATCAAAAATTCAAGGAATACAAGTACCAGAAGGTTTTTGTGTTACAACAGTGGGATATCAAAAAGCCATCGAACAAAACGAAACGTTTCAAGCATTGTTGGATCAACTAACACTGCTAAAAGTAGAGGATCGAGGTCAAATTGGTGAAATCAGCAGGAAGATTCGACAAATCATTATGGAAATAGAAATTCCCTCCGATGTTGTGAAAGCAGTTGCTCATTATCTCTCCCAGTTTGGCGATGAACATGCCTATGCAGTGCGTTCTAGTGCGACTGCTGAAGATTTACCACATGCCTCTTTTGCTGGTCAACAAGATACCTATTTAAATATCATCGGAAAAGAAGCAATCTTGCAGCATATCAGCAAATGTTGGGCTTCCCTATTTACGGATCGCGCGGTAATCTACCGTATGCAAAATGGATTTGATCACAGTCAAGTTTATTTATCCGTTATCGTTCAAAGGATGGTTTTCCCACAGGCTTCAGGGATTTTATTTACCGCTGATCCGATTACTTCTAACCGAAAGCTGCTATCAATCGATGCCAGTTTTGGACTTGGAGAAGCACTGGTCTCTGGCTTGGTATCTGCCGATTGTTATAAAGTACAGGAAGAGGAAATCGTCGATAAGATGATAGCAACCAAAAAATTGGCTATCTATGGACTAAAAGAAGGCGGAACAGAGACACAACAGATCGACCCTGATCAGCAAAAGACTCAAACACTTACTGAACAACAAATTTTACAACTAGCACGCACAGGAAGACAGATCGAAGCTTATTTTGGTTACCCACAAGATATCGAATGGTGTTTGGTTGATGATACATTTTATATTGTCCAGAGTCGGCCAATCACTACTTTATACCCGATCCCTGAAGCGAATGATCAAGAAAATCACGTTTATGTATCTGTCGGTCATCAACAAATGATGACCGACCCCATGAAACCATTGGGAATGTCTTTATTCCAGTTAACCTCTTTTGGACCCCGGTTTAAAGCTGGTGGAAGGTTATTTGTTGATGTCACGCATAATCTGGCTTCGCCTGTCAGCAGAAAAACGATAATAGATACCTTGGGACAATCCGATCCGCTCATAAAGGACGCACTCATGACCATAGTAGAGCGAGGAGATTTTATTAAATCGTTACCAAATGATAAAAAAGAACTGAGTCCCAGTAAAGGCAATAAAGGTATGTCGTCTGCGGGTTTTCAAGCACAAATCGAAAACGATCCGACAATCGTTTCTGATTTGATTAAGAGTAGTCAAACATCGATAGAAGAGTTAAAACAAAACATCCAAACGAAATCAGGATCAGATTTATTTGATTTTATTCAAGAAGATATCCAGCAATTAAAGAAGATTTTATTTGACCCACAAAGTTTGGGTGTGATTATGGCTGCTATGGATGCTTCATCATGGATCAATGAAAAAATGAACATGTGGTTAGGTGAAAAAAACGTAGCAGATACGCTTTCTCAATCTGTACCAAACAATATTACTTCGGAAATGGGCCTGGCGCTATTGGATGTCGCAGATGTGATTCGCCCTTATCCAGAAGTAATTGATTATTTAAAACATGTTAAAAATGATAACTTTTTGGATGAACTTGTTAAGTTTAATGGCGGACAGGAAACCCAAGACGCTATCTATGCTTATCTCAACAAATACGGAATGCGATGTACTGGAGAAATCGATATTACTAAAACTCGTTGGAGCGAAAAACCAACTACACTTGTCTCCATGATTCTTAGTAATATCAAAAACTTTGAGCCTAATGCTAGCAATCGGAAAGTTGAGCAAGGGCGGCAGGAAGCTTTGAAAAAAGAACAAGAGTTATTAGATCGATTGAAGCAATTACCGGATGGTGAACAAAAAACCAAAGAAACAAAACGAATGATCGATCTAATCCGGAATTTCATCGGTTATCGGGAATATCCAAAATACGGCATGGTTAATCGCTACTTCGTTTATAAGCAGGCTTTACTGAAAGAAGCCGAACAACTCGTACAAGCCAACGTTATTCATGAAAAAGAAGATATATACTATCTCACTTTTGAAGAACTTCGCGAAGTACGCACAAATAAACTGGATTACCAGATCATCAGCAAACGAAAAGACGAGTACAAATTATATGAAAAACTCACTCCCCCACGTGTTATCACGTCTGATGGTGAAATCATTGTAGGTGAGTACAAACGAGAAAATCTCCCAGCCGAAGCTATTGTAGGTCTACCTGTTTCTTCCGGAGTTATAGAGGGACGAGCACGTGTCATCTTAAACATGGAAGATGCTGATTTAGAAGATGGAGATATATTAGTCACCTCCTTTACTGACCCTAGCTGGACACCATTATTTGTTTCCATAAAAGGCCTAGTCACCGAAGTTGGTGGACTGATGACCCATGGAGCAGTTATCGCACGTGAATATGGCTTACCAGCAATTGTTGGGGTGGAGAATGCTACCAAACTGATAAGAGACGGGCAACGAATTCGCGTGCATGGAACAGAAGGGTATATCGAAACATTGTAATTGCTGTTTAACTAGTGTGTTAATCCAAGGAGGATTAATGCACTTTTTTGTTAGAATACAGTTTAAATTTCTATAATGGTTCAAACTACTATTATGTGACTTTAACTTGTTAAGATAGCATGATACGGTTCCTTTATCATGCAACCATACAGTTGCTTATTCTTGACAAGCAACCGTAGAGTTGCTTATACTCGATATATGAATTGGGACAAAGACGCTATATTCAAAGCGCTTGGCGATTCGACTAGGCGGCTTATATTAGACGAACTATCCGAACGCAACGAGCTGACGTTGTATGAACTTACGGTACGTCTCATTATGAAGCACGACCTTTCCATTTCGCGACAGGCGATAGCTAAACATCTTTCTGCATTGGAAGATGCTGGGCTCGTAAAATCAAAACGCAAGGGAAAATATCGAGTACTTATATTCAACAACGAACCACTTGAAAATTTGCTGAAAGGATGGATAGAGTAATTTTATTAAAAAAACTTCTGACGAATGTATGGGTTTTTCTGCTTGGAGCCAGATTGTTAGCATAGTACCATACATCGCAAATATCAAAGGAGACAAAAACAGTATGAAAATCATTGTTACCAGTATCTTCGTTCAAGATCAAGACAAGGCATTGGAATTTTATTCAGAAAAGCTGGGATTTGTAAAAAAGCATGACGTTCCCATGGGGAAATTTAGGTGGATTACGCTTGTTTCTCCCGATGATCATGACGGTACCGAGCTTTTACTCGAACCGAATGAGCATCCTGCCGCAAAGGAGTATCAAGAGAAGTTATTTGCTGAAGGCATCCCAGTAACCATGTTTGGCGTTGCAGATATTCACGTAGAGTACAAACGATTAAGCGAAAAAGGCGTGAAGTTTACCATGGAACCGACAAAAATGGGCGAATTAACAATAGCTGTCTTCGACGATACATGTGGAAACCTTATTCAGATATTGCAGAAAGTAACTTTATGACGAAATAACCTAGTTTCTAAACGCCTTTTTTGGTAATATTTAAGTTCGGTGAAGTGTTTTTTTATCAAAAATTAAACAACTTTATGTTAACCCTGTCCTAATTTTAGGACGGGGTTATACATGTTTAAGGTATAAAATTAAATAACATAGTTGTCATTCTCAAATAGAAATGTAACCTTGTAAATTAGTTCACTTAAACTCTAACGGGTGCTTTCCTTTATTAACGATCTTCAGCAAACGGGCGCGATTAGGGTAGAACCCTTACATTTAAACGACTTTATTGTTATATTTTTAAGTGCATAGAAGCGTCTTACATTTTAACCCCGTCCTAATTTAGTACGGGGTTATGCTTGTTTAAGGTTTTAAAATTAAATAACATTATTGTCACTATGGTCTATATAGGTAAGTTATCCAGGTTATTACGTAAAACGAACATAATATATAGAAAAAGAGAATGTGCTTAAACGGGAACAAAAGTCGAAGATCCAGCTGCCATAATTGGTGGCTTTTTTATTGACTAAAGTGCAGATTTGGTCTTTATATAGAGGGGGGAATCGAGGATTAAATATTTTGCCCCCATAATACTAAGGTTCAATCCGAATTAATATTAATGGACTTAAAAAAATGAAATTTTCTATACACGCTTTGATATATATCTTTTTAGGCTGTATCTATGGTATTCATGAAATATTTATAGATGGTACACAAAGGTATTTTTCAAAAATAGTAGGAATGCTATCCATCATTTTATCAACATGGGTATTTGCTTCATGAATAACGTCTTTGAAAGACAAAGCTGGTCGATAATTGCATTCTTATTCAGTATATAAATTTTAAGACTATTCGCTTCAAATAAGTAGACGTGTTTCCCTACTTAAGACAATCAGAAGTTGTTCTCGAAAGGGGGATTTAATTTGAAGAAATTTATTGTTTGTTATACCTTGGATAATGATATTAAACGAGAAAAAATAATAAAAGGGCCAGATGTAAAGAAGGAAGACGTTCTAAAAGATGTATTAGATAAGATAGTACGAAGTAATTACTTTATTGCGAAAACCGACCAAGGAGAGTATAGGATAAATTCTTCCTTAATACGTTATATACAGGTTTTGAATGAAATGCATTGTTTTAAATACCATACTAATCATTAATGACTAGTGAGTAAATAAAAGGTTATTTGCATAGTTTTCTTCAATTTTGTTGAGTAACTTGAATATGGGAGAGAAGATTAATGTCAGAAACGTATCGTTCTCGTCAGGAACGAAAACAAGTGGAAAAAACAAAACAAGATCAAAAAAAAGGTAAAAGATCCCCTAAAAGAAGGTCTTTCTTGAAAAAAGTTTTACTTTGGTGTTTACTGTTAGGTGTTGTTTCAATTGGAATAGGGGCAGTTACGGTTGCAGCAATGATTAATGATGCACCTAAAATAGATGCTTCAAAACTAGTCGATCCGCTTTCTACCAAATTATACGATAAAAACGGGAATTTCCTTTACGAATATGGTAAAGAAAAGCGGACAAAAATTAAGTATTCTCAAGTTCCAATAATGTTGGAACATGCTTTCATTGCCACGGAGGATGCACATTTTTATGAACACAATGGCATTGATATAAAAGGAACTGCGAGAGCAATCTTCAAGAACCTAAAAGGGGATTTCGGATCTCAAGGCGGAAGTACGATTACACAGCAGGTCATTAAAAACTCCTTTTTGTCACCTCAGAAAACAATAAAGCGAAAGGTACAGGAATGGAGCTTGGCCTATCAGCTTGAGCAAAAGTATTCTAAACATCAAATCTTAATGATGTATTTAAATAAGATCTACCTTGGAGACGGGGCATATGGTGTAGCAGCTGCCGCCAAAAATTACTACGGAATCGATGCCGATCATCTAAATAAATTAACACTTCCGGAGGCCGCTATGTTGGCGGGGCTCCCACAGAGTCCAAGTTATTACGATCCCACTGAACCCGAACATGTGAAAGCTGCAACAAATCGTCGTAATATTGTTTTAGAAGCTATGTATAAACAAGGGTATATTACGAAAAAGCAATTGGAGGATGCAAAGAAGGTTCCAGTTACATCAGGAATTGTTCCAAAAAAGAAACAACAAGGAATGCCGTACGAGGCGTTTTTGGACGCTGTTGTAAAAGAAGTTGAAAGAAAGCTGAAAAATGTAGATATCAGTTCGGATGGATTATCTATTTATACGACGCTAGATCCAAAAGCTCAGACCTTTGCGGACAAAATAATGAACACCGATACGATTATTTCTTATCCAAATGACAATTTTCAAGGAGCCTTCGTATTTTTAGATACAAAAACAGGAGAAGTTCGAGCTATTGGAAGCGGTCGAAACCAATATAAAGCTTCCTTCCGAGGCAACAACTTTGCGGTTGATATTAAACGTCAACCAGGATCTACTTTCAAGCCAGTCTTTGATTATGGTCCAGCTATTGAAAATTCAAAATGGTCTACAGCACACCAAATTAATGATCATGAGATAACCTACTCAAATGGTCAATCTATTTCTAACTGGGATCATCAATATCACGGAATGTTGTCGATTAGAACAGCACTTCAATGGTCATACAATATTCCAGCACTCCTTACCCTTCAAGAAGTAGGGATGGATAAAGCACAAAACTTTGCAGAAAATCTGGGTATTACTTTTAATAATAATAAGGTGTACGAATCATATGCGATTGGAAGTAATACGGTTAATCCATTAGAGTTGGCAGGGGCATATAGTGCTTTTGGAAATAACGGTGAATACAATACACCACATTTTGTTCGTAAAGTTGTCTATCCTGGTGGCAAAGTTGTTAATTTAACTCCAAAGCCAAAACGCGTTATGCATGATTACACAGCTTATTTGGTGACGGATATGTTACGGACAGTCGTAAAATCTGGTACAGGAAAAACAGCAAATGTCCTTGGACTAGATGTGGCTGGAAAAACTGGCACAACCAATTTTGACAGTAAAACCAGAGTACAATATGGATATCCATCCGGTTCGGTAAATGATAGTTGGTTCGCTGGTTATACACCGCAATACACTATGGCGGTTTGGACTGGATATACTAAAAATGGTCCAGGTAATTATATGGATGGAAATACAACTAAAATCTCGCACCAAATGTTTAAGGTCATGCTGGAAGCGTTTGGAACAGACCAAAGTAGCTTCCAGCAGCCTAGTGATGTATACCAGGTGAATAATGAACTGTTCATTAAAGGTGCAAATCCTGAAGAAGCTCCACCAGTTACAAAAAATAATAAAGATAAACCATTTGATATTGATGGAAATAAAGAGGATAAAAAACATAAACAAGAGGAAGAGAAACATAAACAACAAGAGGAAAATAAATACAAACAAAAGGAAGATAAGCATAAACAACAAGAGGAAAAGAAACACAAACAAAAGGAAGAGAAGCATAAACAACAAGAGGAAAAGAAAAACAAACAATAAAGATTTTTAGGATGGGATCGCATTGGTTCCATCCTTTTTTATGATACACAAAAGAGAATGTGAAGGTTTCTACTTAAACTATAGGGTGCGTTAGCTGAAGATCAGAGAATGGATATGAAGATATGTTCCCAATCGATGCAAATAAAAAATTCAAATGATTTTTATATCGCACGCCTAATTAGTGTAAAGAAACTTATAAATTGAAAAAGCACTTAACCTAAATGGTCAGTGCTTTTTTGTATTTTAGTTAATACTTCTTTATTCTTATTAATAAAAACTTTATTTATTAATATCATTTCTTTATTATTAAGCTCATCATTCAGTTTGGTAGTATTGTCCAGTTTCTCTATTAGAGAGACTACTGATGACATTGCTAATAATTCATGGATAGCTATGTTTGTTTTAGCAGATAAGATTTTTAGCTCAGTAAGTTGACGAGGAGATAAAATAGACTCAAATGGTTGTCTTTCATTTATTTCCATGATTGTACCCTCCATATGATGAATTATTAAATTATAATAGAATTATATAATAGAAAACCAAATAGAATATATTAATCATGTAAAGATTTGATGAATTGCAGAAGGTTGGATGACTTACAATGCAATTCGTAGGTCGTGGTAGAAAAATTAATGACTATAAACAACCCTTTAGAAAAAGACAGCTAAAGGGTTGTTATACATAAAGATTGGCTTACTACTGTTTTTTAACTGTGCCGACCTATATACCCCCTGTTAGTAAGGGATTTGTGGACAACGTTATTATCCTATATATTTAATCAAAAGAAAAAGGACCAGTTTTTGGTCCTTTCGTTTGCTGCTTCATTCGGTTTGACCTATAGACTCAAGAGCTGATAGACGTGCCTCTAGGTTAACTAAATTCATATGTAACTGAGCATTTTCATCCTTGAGTTTTTCAACTTTCTCATTTAACCCTTGAATCGCAGCCAAGGCTACACCGTGCAAATCGGTGCTTGAGATGTTTATATCATCATCCCCATTTAGTCCGAAGGTGGCTTTGAAATCTTGAGCAGTCGGGCCAATGTGACGCAAACTGGACAGGTCCTCTTTGTAGTTCCAAGACTGGATTGGCATGCTTACTAATTTGTCAAGAACCTGGAGCGTGTTGACATTCGAGAAATTCTCCTTAGCATTCTTATCACTGGTGATTGTAATCCCACGTACCTGAACGTCACCATTATTAAGGACACGAAAGACCTCAGCGTTTCTGTTATCTCTGCCGATGATAATGTTTCCAGTACCCCATTAATTGACAATCAAAGCTGTTGTATTCCTTCCTCGAGTTGTAGCGATAAGAGCAGTATTATTATTACTCTCAGCTTCTACTTGGAAAGAGAATGACTTTCAATTTAGGTATAAACACAATATTACAGGAACAGACCAAGAGTATGAACTCAATACTTTGAGAACTTATGTAAAAGGTTACGGTAAAAAAAGAGAAGAAACCGATATTTCAACTGGTGTTAAAACTACACTTACTGTTGATGACTTTGATGGAAAATGGGATAACCCTACAGTAGAAGAAAAAGCGGAATGGGATGCAAAAAATACAGGAGTTGGAATGGGTAAGAAAACAGATGTACTAGGTGATAGTTTTCAATTCAAGTTTACAGGCACAGGTTTTAGCATGGATATGATCTGTACGTTCATGGGTGGAAAGGTTGTATTTACAATTGATGGCGACCACACCAAAACTGTTTCTTTATATGATGGAGCATCAAATAAAGTAAAGACTTTTGAAATCATTAGAGGTTTGGAAAGTAAATCTCATACAGTTGACGTTAGGCTTGAAAGCAGGGATGGGAAAAACACATATACAACAGGAAGTACATCACCTGTCTTTTTTCAATCTACAGGAAAAGTATTGCAATTATATCGAAGCAGAGTTGGTAGTGAAAAGTATTATGCGAGTGTTGATTATTTAAGCCCAAACAGCTCTATACCCGAATACGGAATTTTACATGCAGATCCAATATACGATGACAGATTTACAGATAATACAAGTCTACTGAATTACATTATAGATGAATTAAAAGATACCCCTCTAATTTCCACACAATTTGATTATCACACTTTAGTAAATGATGTTGGTCAGGATATTGGACTAGGAGATGCTGGGTGGCTTATTCATGAGAAATTAGGGATTGAAATCTATACAAGAGTTGTGGAAATAACGGATTATCCAACAAGCGTTAAAACTCCAGTCATTACGATTGGAAATGTACTTTTAAATGGAACAGAACAGATGATTAAAAGAAAGGGGAAATAATTATGGTTTTTAATCCTAAAGAATTGGATCAATTACAATTCAACAGAGAATATAGAGATACTTTAAACGAAAATTTTAAGGGTGTAGGCAATGAATTGAAAAAGTTAGATGACAAAAATTATGTAACAAATAAACGTTTGACCACTATTTTAGTAAACCCAAATGGGGGTGGCAATCCAGAAGTCCTTGCTGCGAGAACAGCGAAAAATGGAATAACGTATAATTCATTATTTCAACATACCGAAGCAATGGAATCAGACATTGAGGATAATGCAAATAACATACAACAACTATTAACCTTTCAAGATAAATTTAAGAAAAGGATTAATATTGATGAGCCTGTAGATATATATTATTACGTCAATAAAGCAATTGGGAGTGATACCAACACCGGACTTTCTGTTGCTACACCTTTTAAGACCATTCAGAAAGCATTAGACACGATTCCTCAATTAACGTCAGGTGGGGAAATTACCGTATGGATAGATAATGGTACATACGCAGAAGATTTAGTTCTTAGAAATAAGAAGGGTTCAGATATTAAACTTGTAGGTAATCAAAATATCCCAACCAATGTAAAGATCAATTCATTTTATGCGGTTAATGTAGATGCATATTTGAATGTTAGTGGCATGGAAGCAACAACAACTACAAAAGATGGATTCTATTACAATCGTTGTTCTTATATAAATACTAATAATTGTGTAGCAACAAAGGATAATAAAACAGCGGGAATGGCTGGAATTAGCTATTCAGCAAGCAAAGGTGCTGTATCAGGGTGTACTGTATCAAATAGTGTACATGGAATCATTGCCAATTTTAGCTCTCAAATTACCATTGAATCTAATTGCACTGGTACAGGAAATACAAATGGGATATCTTGTGCACGTTCGATTATTCATAAGTACGGCAATAACACTGTAGTTGGAACTAAGAATGAGAATATTTATGGCGGTGGTATCATTTCAAACGGTGGAACTATAGGGTAAGCACCCTGTAATAGAGTGCTTATTTTTTATGTTTTTGAAAGGAGAAAAGATATGTATAAACCATTTTCAATAACAGTGGACACAATGAAAAAAGTACAAAACAACATGTTCACTATAAATACCAATGATTTAAATACACCACTAATAGTAATAAATGTTTTACAAAATGGTAAACCAGTTATTTTAGCAGAAGGTGTAGAAGTAAGATTAGCTATACAGAAACCAGATGGAAAGAAAGTATTTTTAGATTGTCAAGTTAATAATGTCTTAGAAGGAGAATGTGAAGTTAAATTAACTACACAGGCTTATTTAACAGAAGGTCTTCATGTAGCAGAGTTGATGCTTTATTATGCTTCTAACTATGTATCAGTTTCCACTAAATTTTCCTACTCGGTAATCAAGGGGATATTGGATAATGATTCATTGGAAAGTGCAAATGAATGGCCTATCCTCAATCAAGCAATAGCTGCTGGAGAATTCCTTAAAGAATATGATTTAGAAAGACTAGCTGAGATTGCAGACATTATCGAAAGTGGCGGAGGTACTGGTGGTGGATCAGCTCCATCAAATGTTATTTTGTTTGAGGATTGGACAGGAAGTGAATCAGTAATTATAGATACAGGAAACACAACACCTACTCCTGACACAACTGCTCCAGTACTAACAATCACGCCTAATGGTGGCACTTTTGCAACTGCTCAAAGTGTAACCATGTCCACCAATGAAACAGCAGAAATATTTTACACCCTAGATGGAACTACACCTACAGTTTCCAGTACTAAATATACGAGCGCTATAAATCTAAGTGATACTACAACAGTTAAAGTAATCGCAAAGGATACAGCAGGTAATATTAGTACCGTTAAATCTGTTACCTTTACAAAAGATGCTTCAGCACCAGCGGATACAACGCCGCCAGTATTAACAATTACTCCTGCCGGAACATTTACAGATACTAAAACTGTCAATATGTCTGCAACTGATAACATTGGTACAGTGACTATTTGGTATACGTTAGATGATTCTAACCCGATTGCTTCAGGTACGCGGGTTCAATATACAACACCTTTGATATTGACAGCAACTGACACTGTTAAGGCTTATGCAGTAGATACTGCTGGAAATGCAAGTGCTGTGCAGACTGTTACTTATACAAAAACGAGTCCGGTATCAATTGTTTCTGATTCGTTTAACAGAGCAGACAATGTGAATTCTTTAGGAGTTGCAGATACAGGACAGACATGGATAACTGCTGTTTCAACCGGAAGTGCTGGAGTGTGGGGAATATCCTCAAATCATGCATACCAAGTATCAACAACAGCAACGGCTGATTTTACAGCGGTTTTAGATTCGACTAAATCAGATTTAATTACAGTGCAAGCTGATTTTGTTACTGTTGTACCTGTGAAAACTAGATTAATATGGAGGTACGTTGATAAAGATAATTATTATCTTGCTCAAAACAACGGCTCTAATAACGGACTACAGATCTATAAAAGAAAAGCAGGGGTATTTACATCTTTAGGAACGTCATCACTATTTATTACAAATGGCAACACTGTAAAAGTTAAACTCAATGGAAATACGCATGAAATTTATATTAATGATTCACTTGCAAAATCAATTACAGATACTGATTTTAAAACAGCAACTATGCATGGACTTGGTACAGCAAACGGAGACAACACTTCACATTTCGACAACTTTAGTGTTACAACGTTTTAACAATGGAGGGTAGATCAAATGCAAGGTAAATTTAAAAAAATAAAAGATAATAACGGTTCGTTTATTTACCCTATTACAAGAGCAGAAGGTGTTTTTGTAGAGGATAATAAAACATTGAAGCAAAAACTATCAGAAATGGTCGTTGGAAATAGTCCCAATTATATACAAAACTTTTATAAAGGTTCTAAAAGTGGCAAGAAGATTGTATTTGTTGGAGACAGTACAACAGATGTTGCTCCTGCTTTATATAATCGCTTCGATACACTTTATATTGGGAGTGGCAAATTACTTGAAGGAGCTACATACCTAAATAGGGGGGCAGATGGGAATACTGTCCGAAATTTTGTGATTAACGTGGGTAAAAACCCACTTAATACAGTAGTTGCAGACCAAGCAGATTTATACGTATTAAGTTATGGAATTAATGATATTCGTGTTGGAGGGAGCGTAACTCAAATACGAGATGACTTAAAAACAGTCATTGACCGTATGCTTAATGAAACGAGTAGCTATATATTACTAAGGATTCCAAATACATTTCTAACTACATCAACCGCAAGTTGGGTAACGCCTAACGAACTGGCAGAGGAATATTCATCACGATTATCTGAAATATATGAGAGTTTTAGAGGTTATAGTCCTAGACTAGACATTATTGATATTCCTAACCTAGTGTTCGGACGTAAATCGCTCGCTTCTCACATATTGATGAAAGATCAACTTCACCCAAATGATTTTGGCTATAGAGCGATTGGAGATGAAATCGCGGAGCATATTAGTGCGAGGAAAATTGACTTTAGTGATTTTTATGATCATGAAGTGATTGCAAAAGGGTGGATAAACAATCCGGCAACTGATCTAACATTAACTACATTTAAATTTTTCACTAATAGTTCGAGAACAATACAAGTTGATGATGTTGTCTATTTAGGTAATTCTTTTTCATTTGTTATTAAAAATGCACCAACATTAAACACTGGCTATTGGACAATTACGCATGAGCATGTGGGTAGCTTTAATAAGTATGGAACTGTTAAAGTCTTAAGGGAAAAATCTTAAACTTTTACCAGTCGTGGGGTTCGCGATCTTCCCAATTTACATCATCTTTTATCATTTCCTTAAATGCATCACTTTGCATCCAAGGAATATTTACATAGCATGCAAAAAATATAACGGGTGTAATTACTAGAGCACAAAAAATAATCATAAGTTAACATCTCTCATTGTTATTTATTAAGAATATAATATCGCGATTTTTAAAAAAAAAGGAAAAAAATACTCAAGTCGTCCTATGGGCGGCTTTTTATTATGCAATGAAAGGGGTGATTGACATGGAAGAAATGGACATGCCAACAAGATTAGAGAATCATGAACAAAGGATCACTCAATTGGAGTCAAACTACGGAATAGTCACCGAAAAAATTTCAAGCATGGAAAAAATGCAGTTGGCAACTCAAAATGTTGTACTTAAGGAATTTAGTTCAACAAAAGATATGCTCACTGAACAAAATAAAGCCAATGCCAGTTTACTTGAACAAACAAATAAACTTAATTCCACATTACTTGAACAGATGTATGGTATTAAAACTGCAAAGCTTACAACCAGGGCAGATATACTCAAAGCTGCATATGGTGCTGGGGGAATTGTAGGTGTAATTTTAGGGTTAGCATGGGCAGCAATTACTTACTTTATTTAAGGAGATGATATGCATGGAAAAAACAAAACAATATGTTGCTATGATTGGCGGTGCTCTTGGGGCACTGCTTTATTTTTTCAAGCGTTAGGATTCGAAATAACTTGGTTTAATACAAAAACTATAGATGCTTTGTTGAACTTTTTATTAGCTGCAGTTCCATTAGCGTTTGCTTTATTCGGTGTCTATAAGAATCAATATTTACTAACTAAAAAATCTCAGCAACAAGAAGAAGTACTTAAAAAAGAAGGACTAAAATAATAAGGGGGAAATACATAATGGTTAACTTAAACGATTTGAATCCATATGTTGAGAAACAAGCAAAATTATTTGAGGTAAATGCAAATAAAAGACTTACAAACTACAAAATGAAAATTACTCACGGTTTTAGATCATTTGCAGAACAGAATGCTTTGTATGCACAAGGAAGGACAGATAAATCTAATCCAATTGTCACTAATGCTAAAGCTGGTCAATCTATGCATAACTACGGTTTAGCCATTGATATCTGCTTAGTTACCCCTGACGGCAAAAAGGCAGTATGGGATACCAAATCCGATTTTGACAAGGACGGTAAAGCAGATTGGGCGGAATGTGTAGAAGAGGCCAAAAAGCTTGGATTTGCATGGGGTGGAGATTGGAAAGGTTTTTATGATTCACCACATTTTGAAATGACAGGCGGATTAACTCTTAAAGATTTGCAAGCAGGGAAGAAACCTGTATTTAAGGACGCAGCAGAAGAATCTGGATCTGTTAAAGAGAATGTAGATAAAACCACTACGAAACCTCAGGCACCTGTTAAAACAAATCCTGTGAAGTCATTCGACTTGCCGACTGGAGTATACAGAGAAGGCGACAAAGGGGAAGCTGTTAAACAAATTCAAACTGCATTAGATAAGCTTAACTTTAAACTTGGACGTATAGACTCAAAATGGGGACAACATACTACAGATGCCATGAGACGCTTCCAATCTGTTTATTGTAATCCTGTAGACGGTATATACGGCAAGAAAAGCAGGGCAGCAATGTTGAAACAATTAATCAAGCAATAAAAACAAATGGGCATAAATGGGATTTGGAGGGGGTATTTATAATATGGTACTACCCCAATAGTTACCCACATTGAAAAACCCCTTCTCTTATTGAGAGGGGCTTTTCGTTTTGTGTTATTTATCTAAGTTGTCGATTGCGTATTGCGCTTCTTCTGGAGTGAATTGTTCTCCAGCTTCTGAAATTAATTGGTCGTATACAGCATCTTTAGACATCGCCATAGTTTCTGTATATTGTTTCGCTTTCTTCAGAGCGTTTTCTTTCCAATCCCATTTGATATTATCAATAGCATATTGCGCTGCATCTTCCGGGAACTGTTCTCCTGCTTCTGAAGTCAACTGGTCATAAATACCTTGCTTTGACATCGACATAGTTTCTGCGTATGATTCCGCTTTTTGTAAAGCTGATTTATATTCTGTAGGTACTTCTGGTTCTTTTGGTTCTTCCTCTTTTTCTGCTTTTTTAGGCTCTTCTTTAACTTCTGCAATTTCTTTAGAATCTGTTTTTGTTTCTTCTTTATTTGTACTGTTTTTTGTTTCAGTATCATCGCCACCGGTAGCGATACCGATAATTATACCTAATACAATAAGCCCGATAAATCCTAAACAACCAATCTTAAAAAACTTTTTCAATACTTTTCTCTCCCTACTAAAATAGGTAAAACAACCTAATCACTGATAATATACTAACATTTATGGTTTGGTTTTGTAAATAAGGAAATTCATCTCCTCTTTTTCATAGATTAGAAAAAGTGAGAGGAAGTTAAAACAATTGAATAAATAAGAATATATTGGGTTTAAATGGTATTTATGTTAGGGGAAATTATAGTGTAGTACTAACCCCAAAGTGGTACTCATCCATTCACAAAAGCCCTTACTCTTTTTGAGGAGGGGCTTTTTTAAAATTTAAGATTTATTAAGGAATTCATCCATTGATAAGAAAGAATTAAAAAATTCATGCCTAGTATCCTCTTTTTCATGTATAACAGTACTTCTTTTATCCTTGTATTCTCCAATAGGTACGCACGCAAAACAATCATCATTGAAGTTATATCCAATTACATAGTCCAGGTTTTTATTACCTATATTTCTATCTTCATCATTTTCAAATGCTTCAACTTTATAAATTTTATAAGGTCTAGTACTATTTTTATAAGCATGGTCTTTTTGTAAATGCCTTACCAAAATATTTAGCTTTTTATCATGATAAGTAAGGATAATGTCAGCTTCAATATTAGGCTTATTGACCCTTGCTACCTCGTAACCGTTTTTCAAAAGTATTTCAGATATTTTCTTTATAGCTTCTGGATGATTATATCTTATCATCGAAATGCCTCCTTAAACTAAAACAAGCAATTTAATTTGTGTTAGTTAGTCTACTAAACAAATCATCCATTTCTTGCACCATTATATTAAGATCATCTAGGTGTACTTTCATAAACGCTGTATATGATTCAATAGCTATTAAAGAAAAATACACTCCATTTAATAATACTTCTTTGAAAAGTAACTCAGAGGGTTTGTAATCTATAAATTGATACCCATCTTCATGAGTGATATATTGCATATTTAAAATAGATCCATGTGCATACTCACTGGCAATTTTATAAAAAGTTAAATACATGTGCTGTAGTCCGGCTATACTTGCAATTTCACTTACATTATAGTTTCTAATTTTTTCAGTCTTTATAAAATTATTAACGGTATTAAGGACTTCTTCTGTTGCAAAATTCCTCATTTCCGTTGAGAAGTCATTGGGATACTTCAATGTTGATTCTAATAATTTTTTGGTACTGTGCCGGTAACTCATTTCGTACTTTTCAGCAAAATCAGACTCATTACAAGTTGCTTTAAGAATACATAATGTCTCAAATATCGACCTACAGACAGTCATAGCATCGTGAGGCAGTGAGTTATTACATAATTCAAATACAGATTTAAAAGAAATATTAATTTTTGCAAAAGCTTGTGCCGCTAAGATATTCTGAGGTGTGCTTTCAAACTCATTAACCAATTCTACGGTCTTGTCTAATGCATTGAATATTTTTAATGAAAGCTTATATTCAGGCAAACATCTTACTTCCAATACCAAATTAACTTCACTCCTTCAATTCCAATAAAATATTCTTTTACCTAGTAACTTGACCTTCATTTATAACATTAACCAGCTCCCATTTTACTTCTCTTAAATGTATAAAGTTTTCGTCTTCCAAATAATCTAAAGCATGTTGTTTCGCAAACTCCAGTAGTGTTTCTTCAGTCCATTGATCTCCATATTTCTCTTGTGTAACTCTGCTTTTTTCGTTGTCCTTGTCTATAAGGGTAAATATTATTTTAAGCATTTTTACAATACCTCTTTCTTAAATTAATTATTTCACTCCGAAATAAATGCTAATAAATTTTTACCATATTCAGTAGTTCCACTTGCCCATAAACCCTGCTCTGACCATGTACCATGTAACGATTCATGTAGAATCAATCCGGTGTCGTACAAATCTCTTACTATACGATCATAAAATGTTCTTCTGCTCTTCAATTCAGGAAAAGTCGCTATCAATAAATCTGATTTACCACCAAAGGATATATTTGGTTTAGTTTTTTCATTAAAATAATTTTTAGGTTCATCTGAAAATGCTAAAATTCTCAAGTGCCATTCATTAAAACTATCAATGTAATTAAGCATCATTAATTTTTCGTTTTCATCAATAGATAAACGAGGTGTATTAGAGATTGCATTCATTAATGCAGCTCTTTTATCAGCCTGATGTGTCCTCAAAGCAATATTGTATGCCTGCATGGCAATTGATAAGAACTCATCATTTTCAGCCAAACTGTCTATTTGAAAACCTTCGCTTTCTAATTTATTTAATCTTTCATCCATTTCAAATAAAATTTGTTCTCTTCTTCTGGATGCAGGGTCAGAGAAAGCTACCCCGAATAGTTCAGACAAAACACCACCTGCTAATGGAATTGAGCCCACTCCAGCTTTTGCAATTGCATAACCAACTTCTTTTATTTTGTCATTCAAATTAATTCCCTCCCTAAGATGCAGGTATAATAACCTATTATCTTTTTAAAGTTTAACAGTAATGGATATATTTGTGAATAGAATTTACTTTTTCAGCTTCAAAGAACCACCATTTGATTGAATAAAATTTTTAACAGGCTTAGGTTTGATTTGTAGTTTTGATTCATCTGACCTACTTTCAATGAAGTCAGAAATGGAAGGGGATTGATAGATTTCAAGTTTTGTACTTTTAACTGCATATCGAGTAGGTGTAATAATTAGGATAGATGGGAATACCTTTTTGTCTGGTTTTTGCCAGGGTTCATCTTTCCAATCTCCTGTATCATAATAAGTTTCATAAAGATCAATTTTCTTTTGCATGACTTCTTTTGTATAAACATTTCGTTGAACTTCGATAAATATGGGATTAAACCAAATAGCAAAAATGTCAGGCTCTATTGTTCCCTTGTCTCCATATTTAGGCTCAATCATAAGGTTTTTGGTTTCCCTATGTGCTTTCATTTCAATTACCGTATCTACAAGTTCAAGGAAGTGGGGGATTTTAGTTGAGTCTGGTTTAATATTGCAGTCAGAGTTGAAGTAAACGTATGGAGAGTGAAGAGTGCTGCATTTAATAAAATTATCCCTTGTCAAACGCTTTAAAACGCTATTACAAGAGTTTATAGGATTCTTAAGATGCTTAAAGTGTAATTCAACTATCTGGTTTCTTGACATCATTCTGACTTGTCTCAAGTCGTTAATAATCGCTTTATCTCTTTGGTTCACTATCGAACACCTCATCTAATGAAAATTCATTTACCTTTCGTTCTGCGACATCTTCTTCTACATTAAATACCTCTGATTCCTGTTCCGTTTTAAATGGATCAAGTAACCCTTTTGCTTCTTTCTTTTTCATGTAAGGTACTTGAATTACTCTTTCTTTACCTTGAGTTGAAAGTATCATCCTACCTGCAGTATCTAAATCAACTGATTGCTTCATACCACTTATTTTTGCATTCGTTTCATCTGACTGTTTACCTGATATTCTAAAGGTAAGGTTATTTTTCAATTGTCCACCTAATGACTTCGCATCACCACGTTGCATTGACAACATCAGATAAACACCATTAGAACGACCTATACAAGAAATACTTTCAATTATTTTCATTATTTTTGGTTTATCTTTGAGCAATATAACCTCATCAATACAAACCACAATAGTAGGTAGCTGCACTTCTAATTCATAAATACTTTCAACGTCCATCGCATCAAGTAATTTACCTCTTCGAACCATTTCTTTTTCAATTATTTGAAGAGGAGGGAGGAGTGACTTAGCATCCATATAAACACCCATTACATGCGGCAATCGTTTGTATATACCAAATTCAGAGAACTTCAAATCACCAAGTAAGAATTGTATTTCATCCGGTGTTTTATGCAGTATTAACGAGGTCAATATTCCCCTAATTAAAGAACTCTTACCACTTCCAGTAGTTCCTGTGAGCAACATATGGTGTTCTTCTGCCATGTCCTTTACATTCAACTTACCTGACCTATCTACACCGCACATAATAGGGATTATTTTATCCTTACAATGAGGTTGAATCTTTTTAAAATCATATGGAATATCTTTTTCCATGTCCTTTGAATAACACCACAAGATAAACTTCTTCACCTTACCATCTATTTCAATGTTATTGCCAAAGCACTGTTTGAATACCCATTCTTGTTTCAAAACTAAATCAGGATTAGCACCATCGGGTAAAGTAAATGTAAATCGAATAGCTTCATTTTCCTCGTCAATATGGACTTCGTGAATCTTAGGATAGCGTGTATACGTCTTTGATTGAGTAGTAGTTTGTTTGTGAATTCCACCAAGCTTAAATGCCCTCATTAAAGAACCGCGCAGCTTCATTTTTGCTCTCCACATTTTCATCATAGGAACGCACCACTAACTGCAATCATTAATCTCCATATAAATCCGAATGCAACACAAGGGATAGCAATATTAACTCCTGTGTGTAGTGCTTCAGCAACATCATAATTTCCCTGTTGTTCAAAAAACTTTTCTAAGAGGGCAACAGATACAAGTCCAATACCCATAAGACAAATCGTAGGGTCTAATAAAACAAATGGACTGATTGAATATAGGTTAATATTCGGACTGGCTTGCCTTTTTACCTTCTTTTTATCCTTAAAACTTCGATCCATAAATGAATGCAACTCTATAGTATGTTTTCTTCTCATAAGAATAATTCCTCCTTTTAAATACCTAGACAATTGCGAATTAAATAAATCCCCCTCGCGCTCCCCCTCAATCCTTCACTCCGTTCACTCTTAACAAATTCCTTTTATTCGGTGATACCAACGGATTAAACTTGTATTTCATTGGTAATGATAATAAGTAAAAAAAAAGTAACTGATCAGTGGATAATTAGTTGATTTATTTCAGATAATCAGTATCTAATACAACAAGGGAATCGTATCTGCTTTGGTAAATGGTATGTAGAAAGTTCGTAGATGTTGCTTGTACCTACGAGAAAGGGGAAATTTATTTACAATGGTAGAATACATCGTGTTTTTTGGACTTGTTATAACTGGATTTATTTTTCTTGGCTTGGACATGCGGAGAAGCAAAGGGGTACAAGTGCAACAATATATCCCTCCATACTTTGAGGAGTTGGATAAGTGTGAAAGTCCAATTGAAAAGAGGGTATTGAAGGCTTTATGGATGAGGGATTACAGAGTTACAGCACAGTATCCTATGAGTCCGTATAGACTTGATTTAGCGCTACCAGAGTACCGAATAGCCATAGAATGTGACGGTAAGGCTTACCATTCAACACCAAAACAAAAAGCACATGACAGAAAAAGAGATAAATACCTGAGATCAAAAGGGTGGATAACGCTGCGATTTAGTGGAAGTACAATAAACAGGAATATGAGCAAGGTGATTACTCGAATTGAATCTGAAATACAAAAGAAACACTCAAGTGGATGTCACTCGGAGGATTTATATGACAAAACGTAAAGAAGGAATAATTGAATACGTTAATAAAAACGGAGAGTTAGTTACAACAAAGATTAGCGACTATGACGATATTGCATATTATAAAGACTTCATTATTGCTAAGGGTAAAATAGTTACTCGAAAGGTTATCGATACTGAAGATTTCTCATATATAGAAGGAATTGGAACTGTTACTGAGGAAGGTAGTTTGGATTTAGAAGGATTAATAAAAACACTTTTACAGGAAAGATATTTGCGTTATCTATAGAAGGGAAATTTTCCCCTTCATTTTTTTTGACTAAACAAAGAACAAATGTTCTATAATATATTTATAGAATGAAATGGAGATGTTCTTATGTCTATAAAAGATCGTGGAAAACTTAAATGGCAACCAGCTTTGATGCTGCCTGAATACGTAAAATTACTTAATAAAGTAAATAAGGATTATTATCGGCAAGTTAAACCGATATTAGATGAATACCAATTAGAGGAGTTTGAGAACCAAATACACACTGCAATGGAGTATGCTTCACCTGTAAAGTTTACAGTTTTTGAAGATGGATTTGATTGGGAATATACAGGGATGATACATAGGTTAGATCCTTTGACAAAGGTCATACATTTAGAGTTGGAGAATGAGAAGGGACATATTATTAGGGTGAAATTTGAGGAACTTGTAGCGGTAGAGGTAAGGGAGTGAAAAAATGACTAAAGCAAAACCAAAAAGAAAACTGTGGATTAAGAGTAGAACATTCCTAAATGAATTTACAGTAGATGAATACTTGAAAAAAGAAGTGAAGTTAATCTTAGCTAAATATACAAAATGAATAGAAATCACCAGTCTATACGATTGGTGATTTTTTATTTTCTATAATTTTACTCGTTACTATTTTCATAGATAATTTAGTGAAATGTGAATATAAGATATTTTGTTTGGAGATTATTATGTAGGACAGGAGAGTGATATTGATTGGATAAAAAGTCAAAGAAAATTAATCTTAATGATGTCGATATGACCGATGTAGAAGTTATTTCAGCGGATAATATCGATATTAATGAATATTTTAGAAGGAAGCTTTTCGAGTGTATAGCCAAAGAAGAAAGTAGGCTGTTTTTGTATAAGGAAAAGAATAAATAGTTAATTGAAAGGACTATTCTAATGTGAAAAAGAGTAAACCAAGAAAAGAACTGCGAGGAAATGGCTATTTTGTAAATGAACCTAACTACGAATTAATGGCTAAGGCGTTTACGGAACTATACTTTAGTTTTACTAAAGGTGGATCTGGAGATGTAGAATTCGACAAATTAGGCACGATAGCTTTATTTTCTGCATTGGCAAATGATGAAGAAGGGAAACAAAAGGAATTAGATAAAATGAGAGCTCACGTTAAAAGACTTAAGAATGAAAAAAAGAAATAGATAAAGTCTTGTCGTGGTCATCTAGTTTACCCTCTGCATGCAGAGTACCGATAAAAAGGGAAGCAAACAAAACATAGCCCCCAAATACACCATCCATGTAGTATTTGGGGGCTACTTGACGTTTACCTTTATAGCGAATTTACTTAAAATAAGGAACCTTTTTCAAAGCCACACAAACTGGAACGGCAACGATAATTCCTAATATATTTTGAACGAGATCTCCAGGTATCGAAGCTAAAGGTGCAATCCAATTACCGTATAGAATCCCTTCACCAATATAATAAACAGCTATCATAAATGGAATGGAAACGATTGTTGCTATTACATTGAAAGCAATGCTAGTACCGTTGCGACCCTTTGACCAAGCGATTTTACCAACTATATATCCTTGCAAACCACGCGCCACAATGGTGATAGGTGCCCACAATGTCCACCCTCCAACTATATCAAATAACCCCATTCCTATCGCACCAGCAAGAGCTGCTTTTTTAGGACCAAATAAAATAGATGCA
This sequence comes from Peribacillus sp. NJ11, assembly GCF_030348405.1. Lineage (NCBI taxonomy): Bacteria > Bacillati > Bacillota > Bacilli > Caryophanales > Bacillaceae > Peribacillus > Peribacillus sp. NJ11. Next base: position 4,115,313 of record NZ_JAUCFO010000001.1, on the reverse strand, counting down.
ATAAAAAGCATAGCTGTTCCTAGATGAACTAACCCTCCATTTGCGGCAATTGGCAGTTTAATATTCAAAAAGAAAGTAGATAGGAACACAAGTGCAATCAACATTGCGGTAATAATTAAATCCATAGTTTTTTGACTTGACCTTGAATAACTTTGTGTATTTTGCATATCTGTAAACCTTCCTAACTAGAATTTTCCTATGATTTTAGCAAAAGACTGGTGTCTATAAAAGTGTCAATTTATTAAAAAACTATGAGGTCAGTTGATAAAAAATACAGATATTATACGTATTGAAAAGAGAGAGGAGATGACTGTTTTTAGCTGATTTATGATAAGATAAATAAAGTTTAAAGTGGATAGGCCATATGGAGGTTATTATGAAAAAAGTTGCTGTACTACAGGATTTATCATCTTTTGGAAAATGTTCATTAACAGCTGCAATTCCGGTTCTTTCGGTCATGGGCGTGCAGGCATGCCCTTTACCAACGGCCATATTGACTGCGCAAACCGGATATCCAAGTTTTTTTTGTGAAGATTTTACATCCAAAATGAAATACTTCATAGAAGAATGGAGCAAGCTTAATGTAACCTTTGATGGAATCTATACCGGCTTCGTTACTGGTGAAGAGCAAATTAACAATATTTTCCATTTTTTAGATAAATTTTATACAAAAGAAACCATTTTACTTGTTGATCCAGTAATGGGGGATATAGGAGAAGTCTATAAACTTTTTACCGATGAATTACTGGTACTTATGAGAGAACTGGTGAAGCGTGCAGATGTCATTACACCAAATGTTACAGAGTGCTGTTTATTAACCGGATTGTCTTATGAAAAGCTGCATAGCTATTCAAACGAAGAGGACTATATTAAAGCGATAGAAGAAGCAGGGAATATGTTGCAGCAAGAAACGGGAGCTCAGGTTATCATCACTGGAATGAATCCACCGTCAGCAGATTCAGAGAAGCAGTTTATCGGAAATATGCATTTGGACGGAAGTAGAACCTTTTATAGTGCGACGCAGTATAACGGTGAAAGCTATTCAGGTACTGGTGATTTATTTGCATCTGTGATTATGGGAAGCATGATGCGTGGAGAGAACCTAGAAAAATCCGTACAGCTCGCAGTGGCATTCCTGATAGAGGCTATCAATGATTCCTCCTTGGAGCAAATTCCTAAAGTAGAAGGAGTTAACTTCGAAAAATATTTACGAATGTTATTATGAATGCTTTAAAAAATGGTGTTTGTTAATAGATATGATGGTGTTGATTTAGCTGGTAAAATGTGTACCGTTTTAGTTATGGATGGGCTGCCAACTGCTCATTCTTTAAGGGACAAATACCAACAAATTGTGAGAGAAGGTTCTCCAATATTATCTGGTCAGGTTGCTCAGACTATCGAACAAGGATTGGGAAGAGCTGTTCGGTCGGGTAGTGACTATTGTTCAGTTTTTATCTTAGATAATTCACTAATTAACTTTATAGCTAAAAATTCTAATAAGCTATTCTTCGCCCCAGAAACGAGACAACAAATAGACTTTGGACTAACTCTTTTTGAGGACGAAAAACCTAAAAATGCCGAAGAGGCAATAAAAGAGATTGTTGGTGCAGTTGATGGTGTTTTAGCAAGAGATCAAGATTGGCGTGATTTTCATAAAGAAATGATTTTACAAGTTGAACCCAATAGTAAAGAGGACATATCATTCCTTTTAGAGTTAGCTGTGTTTGAGCAAAAATCTATGAATTTGTATAGAAGAGAAAGGTATACGGAATCGTTAGATAACATGTTGGATTATATACAAACTTATCGAGAACAGCTTAATGAAATAGATGAGGCATGGTATACCCAGGTTGCGGCTAGTCTGATATTTCCGTTTGATCCAGTTCGCTCAAATGATCTTCAAATATTAGCTAAAGACAAATCATTGAAGGTACTAAAGCCACGTCATAGCTACCTTACAAAGAATACCAAAGTTAAGGGAAGACAAGCAGGTGTAATAAAACACTGGATATCAAACTATGGTAATGGCACTGACGTTTTAATTGCAATTGAAGAATTATTAACAAACTTCGTGTATTCGCCGCATGTGGAATCCAAACTGTTTGAAGAGAGCGTATATAAAATCGGACAGTTTCTTGGCTTTTATAGTCAAAGACCTGAGGAAGAAGAAGGAGATGGACCAGATAATCTTTGGAGGTTAGAGGATGGTACTAATGTAATAATTGAGGCAAAATCTCAAAGAACTGGTATGGAAATATCAAGAAGTGACATTGAACAATTGCTCCATTCGATCCAGTGGCATAATGATAAGTATGGAGTGCATCAAAGATACATTCCAATATTGCTTCATAAGGGAAATATATCTATGGAAAATGCCCACCCATCAGACGATTCACGTGTAATGCCATTGGAAAAGCTTGAAGAATTTAAAAGCGGTATTCTCAAGTTTGGAGAGGTGTTATCGAGCAAGCTCCCAACTGAATGGACTGAGGGAGAAATTCACCAGCAACTTGCACGATTTAAACTAACCTATTCAACAATAATTGAAAAGTACACTGAGGCACTAAGATAAGTATTTTTGATATCTTAAGAAATGGTGTAAACAGGCAGTTTGTTTTATTTTAGTACCACCGTATTACCATCATTAACTTATCTGTTTATAATACAAATAAGATAACGGTCTAAGTTCTAAAAGTGACCGTTGCACTGAACGGAATCAAGACAGTGATATACCTAGTAGCTCAGCAGGATAGAGCAACGTTGTTCTAAGTCGTCGTCAGGAGTTCGATAGGTATTGATGAAAGAGTCGAGGATAATTCCTCGACTTTTTGTTTATAGGAAAAAGGATGCCACAGCATGACTTGGATATGTCTATTCCCTCTAGAGCTATAATAATGTGGAAAAGGTGAGGGGGGTATTTTCCACATTATTAGCCCTCTTATCTATGGGATAGGTACATAGTAGGTATATGCACACGTCTCGAAAATGATCGTTACAAAACGAAGGTAAATGGGTGTTGCAAGTCATTTCAATGTAAAACATTAATGTAAGATCTACTTATATAGTTACTGTCCATTTGATAGAATGTAGCTTAGTCTTAGTAAAATTGGAGGTTACCTTACTTGGAATCTTTTGAATATAAATATAAAAATTTACCGCTTAAACCAAAAATGTGTGAAGAACTAATTTTAGAATTATTTAACAGAAGAACAGAAACGAGGCAAACAATTTTCGAAGAGGTTACAAAGGTCCATATAAAAAGAGGGGGAAAAGAGTCAAATGCTTTTGACAAGCCAAGAATGTTAAAGAAGGCCTTAGAAAACCTACAAAAGCAAGGAATGGCTGAGAATCCTGCTCATGGATATTGGGTAATAACTGATAAGAGTTTGAAAGTTAGTGAAGTCGATGAAACTAGTAGTGAAAATATAAAAATTCAACCTTCAGAGATTAAGGAAGAGATTAAAGAAGAGATTAAAGAAGTGAACATTGCATCAGAAGTTGTTTTAGGAGAAGGAGAAAGTGCTGTCTATTTATACTTTTTACCAACTTATCGAATTAGTTCAAAAAAATTAGGGAAAAATACTTGGCCATGTAAGATAGGAAAAACTAACAGAGATCCTTTGCAAAGGATAATTGCACAGGCATCTACGGCTTTACCAGAAAAACCAAAAATTGCAGTAATAATCAAGACAGATAACTCGCATGTTTTGGAGCAAGCGATCCATAATATTCTTACATATAGAAACAAAAGAATTGAGACAGCACAAGGAAAAGAGTGGTTTGATACTAACCCAGATGAATTTGTTAAAATAGTACAATTTATAGAGCAATCAACATTACTCTTTAGCCACAATTATATTGATAAAGAAGAAAATTTGACGTAATTGATTTGTTTTTCTTAATGAAATATCGATTTTATTATTTTTGAAATAAGAGAAGTTATTAACCCAAACTTCTTTTATCAAACAAAAAACCAAACCCGTAAATTAAACGAGTTTGGTTTTTTGTTATTTAGTCGGTACATTTAATACATGGAAATCTTTGTGCCATTTAAAAAAATTCTCTGTATTATCATTATAATAATCGCAAGGTTGATTGTGAAAATGCTTTAAGGTTTCTGCTAGATAAGGTGTGTTAGCAGTTTGATTCAATCTAAATACTCCGTATTCAACAAAAATATCGCCTTTTTCAAAAGCAGCGTCACAACCGAAAGAACATAAAGGGAAGACAATATTTGAATCTAGTTTTTCCTCTTTAGATGCGAATTTACGTTTTTTAATATGAGCTGTAACTAAGTAACTAACAGGAAATTCTTTTTTACAACATGCACATTTTGAGGTTTTACGGTTGCCGAAAAGAATTTTACGCATGATACTTTGTTCTAAACGTCCTTGAGCTGTTGCATTGGAATTTAGGCTTTCTTTTTCTTCTAGAGCGAGTAAATCTTCTAGTAACTTTTTTTCATCAATTGAGTCTGATTCTTCTAATAAAATGTATTCAGATTCAATAATTTCTAAAGCAAGTAATAGTTGAAGAGACTTTTCACGATCTAATACACGGAAGCCCATTAAAGGAAACTTTTCTTCTCGTCCATATACAAATTTATTGAATTGTTCAACTGCTAAATTAAAGGCATCAACTTTAGTGACGAAATAAATGTTTTTATACAGTTCGTCATCCCATAGGTGTAGTGATAGGGTAGCGCTAGTCATTAGGAATGTAATCAGTGCCTTAGAATAAAACAAACCAGCTTGATAGAACAGTACTGTATCATTTACATTTAATTTGTCATATTGTTTTTTAGTAACAGAACTTTTTCCATCTTTAACTCCCCAGATATAACAATTACCATCTGGATAAATTTTTTGTAGTTCTTCGTACTGAGATGTATTAAGATGGGGTTTAATATCTTCAAGTTTAATTGATTTAATAATTGTTTTTTCATAATTCTTTTGTGCGACTGAATCACTTGTCGGCTGAAGAGCAATGACATTATTTTTGAATAAATCTACAGCAGCTACAACTTGTTCATTTTCAGCTAATAAATATTCAGCAGGTTTCCCGTAGATTTTCACTAATGTCTCAAGATGCTCAGCAGCAATATTCTTTCTGCCGCTTAACCATCCATTAACTGATTGTGGAGAAACATCTAAAATCTCAGCTAAGTCTGATGATGATTGATTATGAAGTTCCATTTCCACTTTAAGATTTAGTGGTCTTTTGTTGTTTCTGTTTACTTCTTTTTCTTGATTTTTCATGTTATAATAACCTCGCATAATTTTGATATTAGAAGCAGGATATTAGGTTTCCGACCTGTAAAGATATATCTTATAACGAGTGCAACTTGGCGGGAGTACTCGTTTGCTTCTGACTTAAATATATATGGTTTCAAATTTCAGGTAAAGGGATTTTGCTTATTTTTCACGAAATAAGTATTTTTTACTATGTTTTTTTATCTATAATATAGGTAAAAACACCTATTTAATGCTGTTTGTATGATAATTTTATCAAAGGATTGTTGTTTCGTTTTGTTTTTCAGTTTCTAAAATAAGGTGTATCAGATAGGGGGTGTGGATTACTTTTCCGATATTTGAATGAGTCAATACATTGAATTTGTACAACCCAGATCGACTACATTCAATTAGGATAAAAACGAAACGATTGGAAGTCTTGTTTTTATATTTATCAAAGCTCGGCTTAATGATGCGTGAAGTAAAACAAGGGGATACGGTATTTCATTGTTATATTCACCTAATACCAAGAGGGTGGAGTAAGAGGGGGAATACCAGATAAACGTATTTTTAATTTAGATGAGTGAAAGAAAAAACATCGTTCGCTTTCCGAGGTGAAGTTGGAACAAATGACCCAAGTGAAGAAAGTATGATTGAATTATTAAAAGAAGTGCTACAAGAACAAGTGAAGTAGTTGTGAAAGGCATCCAAATTAGTTGGGTGTCTTTATTGATTGTATATATAAAATACAATAGGAAAAACCACTTCATTTGCAAAAAAAAGCGAAGTGGTTTGAGAATTATTTGATTAAATGGAAACCTTAAAATACAAGCCATTAGACCTTGAAATTTTATTATTTATGTTCACAACCGTGGTCACATTTTTGGTCACAAAAACTCTTTTTACGCTAATTTCGTGGTCACAAATGTGGTCACAAAAATGAGGGGAATCATAGTTATATCAACACTTTTTAACGTTCAAAAAACCACAAAAACCATTCCCTGTTTACTCCCCAACACTTTTCCTACTAATCCGCTCCACAATCTCCATCAAATCATCCGGCCTATGAAATTCAATCGGCGAAACGCCTTTATCAAATTGAATCGTATCGGCTTCAATCATCAATACATACTTCCCGTTAATCTTTCCTAAATGGATGCTGTCGCCGAAATCGGCTAGAAGTCCTTTGATTGATGTACTGCCTAGTTTCATGCGCAGTTCGGCTTCAGGTGTATGCTCGACAATCTGGGCTGTTGCTTCGACGACTTGATGGGTTTCAAGACGTTCCTGGATTTCGCGCTTATCGCTTGTTTCCCAGATTTCGAGGTCCTGTTCGAATTTGTGCAGTTCGTCACTGTTTTCTTCGAATTGTGCGGATACATGTTCATGGACCATATGGATGACCTGGTTTTTCATGATTTCCGGCATCGATTCTCCATATTCAACGAATTTCAAAAAGTCCTCGAAGTAGCGGGCATGTGAGGCCTGATGGATTTTCAGTTCGCCTTCTTCGACCATACCTTCTTCGGGCATGTATGGATAGGAGGTAGCTGAAACATTGATACGACTACATTTAAGGCACTTTGGGTGTGTAGTGATCACATATTCGATCACATTTCTATGATTTTGTCCAATTTTTCCGAGACGGATTTCTGCATATCAGGAAGAACATGACTGTATGTATTGAGCGTGGTTTCAATATCTGCATGACCTAACCGCTCCGAGATAAGCTTCACATTTACATTTTGCTGAATTAAGATAGTAGCATGTGTATGTCTAAGGTCGTGAAAACGTATTTTCGGAAGTCCAATCTTCTCTGTTAGATTATAGAACTCTTTTCGAAAGTTTCTTGGTATCATGGGTTTTCCGCTTTTTGTGCAGATTACTAGGTCAAAATCATGATAGCTTGAGCCAAGTAATAGTTTTTCCTCAATGATTAGTTTTCTTTGAATCCTTAATTCGTCCACTAATTTACTAGGGATGTAAATGGAACGGACACTTGCCTCGTTTTTTGCTCCTGCCTTAATCTCTGCGTTTTGCGTAAGTGTTTGCCTTACAAAAATTATTTGTGCCTCAAAGTCAATATCTTTCCACCTTAGCCCGAGAATCTCTCCTTGTCGCATCCCTGTAAAGATTGACAAGAGAAATCCGATATGGCAGCGGGTCAGCCGTTTTATATTCTTAGCTTTTCTAATAAAGAAATTGACATGTTCAAGCGACCAAACATTTAGTTCTGTTCGCTTAATCTTTGGAAGTGTAATTCCAGTCGTAGGGTTATCTTTGATAAGCTTTAGGATTTTAGCTTTCTTAAGGGATGCACTAACAATTCGAAAGATGAGATGGACAGTGTGTTCTGAATAAGATGTATTATTCACAAGGTCGGTAACAAATTTTTGGATTTGTATAGGAGCAATTTGCTGTAATTTAAGAAGACCGAGTCTTGGTTTTATGACATTTCTATAAAAGATGGAGTGTATCTCAAAGGTAGATGCCTGTAGACGGCTTTTTCTTTCTTGAAGCCATTCTTCCATATATTTACCATAAGTCATATGCGTCAAATCAAGAAACTCGTTTTCTAATATTTCTGCCTTTAACCTAATCATTTCATTATTTGCATCTTGTTTTGATTCAAATCCTCTTCTGAGAATTTGCTTCCTTTTACCAGTTAAAGGATCTTTTCCAGCATCAAAAACTAAATCCCATTTGCTGGTGTTTTTATTTTTTTTTATACTACCTTTCACAGTTGAACAACCTCCTTAAAAGTTGCTCTATACATGCAAAAGGGATTCCTAACTTTATATTAGCATGATGTTATAGATACTTGCCAATAAGAAAATATTTAAATGAACATTTGAGTGCGGTCATTGTGGCTGTTCTTTTTTCGATGAAAAGGATCAAATGTCAAATGAAAAGAAGAATAAGGGTATAGGAAAAAATAAAATAAAATTTTTAAAAATTTTTTCGGGATTTGAAATGATTAGTTATATTGCAATACTTTAGTTTAGGTATTTAATAATCTGAATAAGGCTGTATTAACTTTTTTCAATTAATGGTATCAACACTTGCAATACATTTGTTTAATTTACATAATTTTACAAAAATTAAAATTGATAGTATACTAAAATAGAAATGAGGTGTGGAATAATAGAAAACTTATAGTTTGACTAAATCTGTACTTGTAGGTTATGCAATAGGGAATGCCATATTTTATTGCTGAAAACAAAATTATCGAAGAGGATGATACTTAGTGATTACAGTTGAACAATTTATTGAAAAGAAAATTGCAGGACTTCAGAAAGATATGAAAAATGCACAGGAGACGATTAAAGAAGATAAAGATCTTTTGGAAACATTTTTAAGATTTGGTGACTTTGAAAAAGTTAATAGTTTGAGAGAAATTATTAAATCTCAAAAAGAATATGTTGAAAAAATTAAACAATCAATCAGTAAGATTGGAAAGATTGGAAAAATTGAATCTGAAATGAGCATTGAACGTCTTGTTGAGATTGATAAAGAGTGGGGAAATTATGACGAAGAAGTAGATTTACTCGGTTGGTATGGAGATGTACTTGCCTTAACAGGCGATGAAGATACTTGGGAAATTGAGGATCTAAATCAAGAAATAGAACGCATTAAATCATTGCAAAAAGTTAGATAAAGTTGATAATGATGATTATTTTGAATGGATGAAAGTATTAGGCATTTAATCATAATTATCAATAATAACAATCATGAACAGGATTCCAAATTCGAGTCCTGCTTTCTTCATCTATTACAAAAATAAAGAATGGTCGTATAAATACTAATTTTCATTGAAACAAAAAGGCCGCTATTCATCTAAGAATTTAAAAAGGAACATGGTATACATCCTTAGATGATAAACAAAAATAATGTAGCGTTAAGATTAGTAAAGTGAAGCTAGAGGGTGTTCATAAGAACGAACAAAAAATTGTTTCTTTCATGTATTGGAAGGAAAATGGTAGCCTCCTGTACATCCACAACACAGGTATTAAAATGCTCGAGGCGAGACGGATATATCACCATCTCCGCTGAACACAAACCTATCATCCATAAGTATTTGTAATAGGATCTTCGAAACACTTACAGTTGATACTTTATACTTTGAAAGTAGTTGACGATGACCACTAAATAATAGGCATTTTGTGGCAAATTGATGGGAATAGATCAACCTGCATCACGAAAGAGAGTTGAACATATTTGGATTATTTAAAGAAATGTGAAAGATTAACTGTAGTAGATGCAACATGCGGAAAAGGAAAAACCTCATGGGCAATTCAACATATGAATGAAGTGGAATTATCAGAAAAGTTCATTTATATTACTCCGTTTCTAACGGAAGTGCAGCGTGTTAAAGAGTCAGTTACAGGAAGAAAGTTTTATGAACCAACCAAAGATGATCAAAATGTAACTAAGATAGAGAGCTTTAAGCAACTTCTTGAAAAGGGAGAAAATATAGTAGCGACTCATTCATTATTTCTAAATATCGATGATGAGATATTAAAGTTAATCTATTTACAAGATTACACGTTGATCCTTGATGAAGTAATGAATGTCATAGAACAGGTGCCAATAAAGCAAGATGATATTAAGGTTTTACTGCAAGCAAAGACGGATAAGGATGAACATTTTATTACAGTAAAAGAAAATGGTTATGTTAAATGGAATAATAGAGAATATGCTGGTGATAGATTTAGTCATATAAAGCATTTAGCATATACAAACAATCTAATTATCCATAACAATACAGCTATGTATTGGACATTCCCTGCAGCTGTTTTTAAATCCTTTAAAGATGTCTATATTTTGACCTATATGTTTTACGGTCAATTGCAAAGGTATTACTTCGATTTGTTTAATGTTAAATACAAATTTCATTCTGTAGACCTCAATACCGTAGGTAAGTATGAGTTAACATCCTATGTTAAACCTACGAAGGAAAAGGAACTCCCAGTATTAAAGGAAAACATACGTATCTATTACAAGGGACACAAGGATAAGAAGGATTTAAATGCTATTGGAGAGGAGACAAGTGCATTTTCTAGTAGTTGGATTAAGCGCCATTTAGACAAGAAATCAATTCTGAAAATGATTTCAGATAATGCATATAATTTCTACCGCAACAAGTGTGAAGCTAAATCAGATAAAGTGATGTGGACTTGTGTAAAAGAGTTTGAAAAACAATTATCAGTTCCTAAAGCAAAGAAGCAGTTTGTAGAAGTCACATGCAGGGCTACCAATAATTATGTTGAAAGGAATACTTTAATTTATTTATCTAACAGATATATGAATCCAGTTACAAAACAATTTTTTAAAAGTCATAATATTAAGGTAGATGAAGATGGTTGGGCTTTATCAGAACTGTTGCAGTGGTTGTTCAGAAGCTGTATAAGGCAGGGGCAAAAAATTAATTTATATGTTCCCTCTTCTCGGATGAGAGAGATGTTAGAGAAGTACCTCAATGGAGAACCTGTGGCATATTTTGAGGAGAAAATTTTTGATGACATAATAAGAAACCAAACCCAGTTACAAAGGGAATCTAAAGAGTCGATTTCAGTGGTATAAGTTTAGAGGCTGCTTCAAAAATTCATTGCCCTTGCAAAGGGGTAAATGAAAAACCAAAGCCTTACTAAATAAGAGTTTGGTGGGGGTATCCCTTATAATGAAAGTATAAAAAAGGGTACAAACAAAAGAGAGACAGTTTTTTATTTACCTCCTGCGGAGGTAGTTAACAACTCGCCTGCTTCGTTGGGGCTGCGTAACTCATAGCAATAAAGACTTGAGCCTTTTAATGGAATAAATGAAACAATAATTAATTATATTCATGTGGCTAATCGTAGCAAAGCGGAGATTAGCACATGGTCGGGGAGGAGCGAGTGAGGAACGTACGAGGGACGGGCTGACAAGCCTTTAAGATATTGTAAAAGAGACAAAGAAGGCGTTGATCACGCCCGTCACTACGCTAGCTCCGTTCCTCCTCGGCGTTGCTCGTTCTTCACTTGCGTTCAGAACGGCAACTATCATTATCATTCTTGATTTTTGTCCAATGCAAGAGAAATACAACTCATTATCAAAGGAGAAATAAATAGAAAAGGATAACCTGTCAAAACTCTTTCATGAAAAGACAATGGAAAAGCTTGATGCAAATTGTGGAGTACAGTAGCAGCAATAAAAGCAAATGCTAGTAAAACTGGATATGATTGAAAAATTAATTACAGACCAATTTTGGCAACTGTATAAGGGGAGTAATTAAGACGGAGGACTTCGTTGATAAGCCGCATCAAAGCTGTATAGATGCTATGTTATTAATAAAACTGTTATTTTATGAAGAAAAAACAGTCCCCTCTCACGCCCGCAGTGAATACAAAAGCGGATTAGGTATAATAAGTAGGCTAGTAAACAGTTCTTTAACATGGGCTTTTTTCTTATTGCACTAACGGGGCAGGTTATTGCAATAAGAAAATTAGTAACAGTAACAGTAATGTAAAAATTTGGATAAATGAATTTACTCTTCCATGTAAGAGTTCCTCCTTACATTCTAGCGAAAAGGTAGTATACTATGTTTTGTAAGATAAGGAATTTGAGTGGAGGATACAAGGTGAGTAAAATAAAAGTAGAAATCACAATTATTGGAGAATACTCTACGTTTGATGGATTAGTCAGCGAAGCAGAGAAGCTCCCTAAAACAAACAGGGAACATTACAGAAAAGTACTGAATGTACTTAAGAAAGAGGCGAAGGACGAGAAGTTTTACTTCCTTTCCACAGGAGCATTCAAAGGTACAACTTTCGGATACCTATTCTTTACAGATACAAAGGTTATCCTCATTGAAGTGAAGCCACCATTTGGTAAGCTAAAGACTCATGTATATGAGTATAAGAACTACGACGAAGTGGACTACGACATGATGAAGGCTCTTGGTATTACCAACAACATGATTTACCTTAACAAATCAGGATTATTTGGTAGTAAAAAAGATAGAGTAACACACATCTCTTCACCAAACTTCATGGAAATATATGAATTTGTGAAAATGCACATTAAGTAATATTGTGTAAAAAGACAGTCTATGCCCTGATAACGGGGGCTTTCCTAAATAGACCCAAGCAACGTGTACTATACTGAAACAACACAAAAATTTGAAGCTTGAGGCTTATTTAAAACCTCAAGTCTTTTCTGTACATTCATGAGGCTTGTACTTATTAGAATTGTATGTGACTGAACGCTTCAATTACCTTATCTATTGATTTTAATATACCTTAAAAAAGTCATACTGTATTTGACCAATTGAAGTTACTAAGAGAACCACATTTTTCCTGTACCTAATGGACTATCAAATATTATCCCATCATAACCCTCATTGTTAATAAACCTTGGTAACATATAGTGTAGATATGTGTTATAGGTAAGAATCACTTGAGACATTTCTGAACTAAGATTGTAAAAAAATTGGAGTCGGCTCAATGCATCATCCACATCTTCACTTTCTATATAATCAATAACCTCATTCCTTTAAAAGATGAAAAAATAATTGTATTAGTCTTTCACTTAAATTGAAGTACTTACCCAAGCCGCAGGCGAAGGGATGGAGTTGATTAGAATAATCTCCTAATGGAAAGACAAAGAAATTTGACCAGTATATCAAGGTACATTATCCTTCTGATATTGAAAACGAACAAGCATATCACAGCAAGTTACTATATTGTAAGTAATGCATAAGAAACATGGAGAGTTTAGAGTCTAAGAATAAGAATCAAACAAAATCCCTTGATCTCCCCACCGCCTGATGAGGGGCATTATCTCTCTCTTATTATATATTCGTCTCTCTTATTAAAGTATTAAGAAGTGTCTCAGCCCAAACACTCTGTTCAACGATGATATTTGAAGATGGGTATGGTTACCAGGGTCTAGGACAGTATAAAACAGTTGCGGAAATAGTTCATCGTTCATCTAAATGAATTCTGTTTTTAGCTTAGGATATCGTTCACCATCAAACCTGTATTGATTCCGATAAGGCAGTCGCACCGTATGCAAGTTACATAGAGGCGATAGTAGGTCTTATTTGGATTAACATGTATATAATTACAAATATTTACTTAGATGCAAAGTATGTTGTAAGATTTGAGATATGGGGAGCATCACCCAGTCACTTCGCTGTACCCATGGAGGCAATAAAGAAGGGAAGATGTAGATGAACAAGATACTTATTATTATTGCTATGGTTATTTTTTTCTTAAACGACATACTTCAACCTATGCTTGGTGAAGATCCGTATGACTTTGGTACTGGGTTAGCAGGTATCTTGATGGGTATTGGGGTGTTAAATCACTGGAGAGAAACAGAAAAGGTGTGAAACAGGAAAGGCTTATATGAGGAATATATTTCTAATAAGAAGAGTCGAGGATAATGCCTTGGCTCGTATTTTAGAAAAAGGAGGACACATCATAACTGGGGTGTCTATTCCATACAGAGCTATAATACGTGTGGATAAGGCGAGGAGGAGTTTAATGACCAAACGTTTTTCTAAGCTCAAAAATATCAAGAAAAGCATGGTGTAGAAGTTTAGTTAAGCTCTTCATAATGTGATGGATGGGAAAATGGGTTGAAAAATCCAATGGCTTTATAGATTGAAGGGTATGATCATCATACCCTTTTTACTTTGTCAATGAAAATGTTGATTTTAATAATTTTTGAGAATAAGAGGAAGGAACAACATTGTTTCTGTAACATGTATGTCGGGTGATTTCCCTTCTTATATTTATGTAACTATAATGAGTTCGTGCAAAGTGAATTCCATTTGGACAGATGATTTCAATACATTATATCCCTTTTTGGTCATTTCATCGACGCCAAATAGAATTCGAAAGTATGTGCTACGGGGTAGATTTGTTAAATAAAAAGTCTAACTTATTAACTGTTGGAGGAATATGTTAATATTGGATTAGAATAACGTTTTAGTTAAAGTATGAGAGGGGAATCATGCAAATCTAGGTAAGCATTAACTAATTGTTACTGCAACAATTTGAAACAAGTTGTGTAGACTTACTATAAATATTATTTTCACAAAAAACGCCCAGAATTAGTTTCTGAGATATGATTAGAATAAAATATCTAATAAAGGAGGAGAAAAATATGGAAGAAAGTAAATTTCGAGTGTGGGACAAAGACGAAAAGCGGTTTTGTTATTTTTCACCACTTGAAGGTCTTGATGCTTCATTAAAAAGGATAGTAGAAGAAGGTGAAAAACAACAGTTCTCTGGGTTAAAGGATGTTAAAGGGAAAGAGATTTATGAGGGTGACTTTATTAAGGACGTATATGATAATGAAGAACTTGATTTGCTAGATGATGACGATTACGATCCTGATGAACCTACGGGAGTAGTTAAATATATGCATGATGGGTGGGTTGTAAGTGATGGTACTGAAGAAGGTGGATACTACCTTGAAGAGTTTATAAATATGGTAGAAGTTGCTGGAAATGTCTACGAAAATGAGGAATGGCTTCCAACGTTGTATTCCCCTCCTGAAAATGTAGAACCAATTAAAATAAAATTTCGTGTATGGGATGGGCAAAATATTATTTATGTATCGAAAAACAGTGGTTACCGACTTATTTTTGAAGGAAGTGATTGGGAACTAGAGTTTAAAGATGAAATGCACTGTTCTTCTATTGACCCCTGCTGTAAACTAATGCAATATTCGGGAGCGACAGACATTAATGGTAAGGACATATACGAAGGTGATATTGTAAAAAATGGTTTAAATGAAGAAGAATATAAAAGGAAATATCGTAAAGATTATAAGGAATATGGTTTCTCACTCGGAGAATTTAAAGGAATCTGTACATATGAGGAAGATTCTTCTTGTTGGGTTATTGATAATCCAAAATATCCGAGTTTTACAATGGTGCATCATTTATTTTGTGAAATAGATATGAATTTGGTTGAAATAATAGGAAATGTTTATAAAAATGAAGAACTATTTAAAGCGTTAATTAGTGAATAATACGAAAGTGATATAGGAAATATGCTTGTTCAATTAAAGGATGTTTTTGTTCCAAAGAAAATGAAAAATAAATCGGAAACTCTCTAAGTTCTTTTTCGTATCTTAAAGTCATTTTAGATTTTTTGCAGCAAAATCGAACAAATAAATTAACACTAGCAAGATGTTGTTCTTGTCAAATTAAATGGGAATCAAATCTCGATTATAAAAAGCACTTTTTTTGGTAGAAGTAGTTGATAATAGAAATAATATGACTCCGTATATGAATATAACTAATAAGATTAACCATAAATATATTCCTAATTTACATATACGTACATTTCTTGCTAAAATTAATATGAAATTACAAAAAGTGGGATGACTTTTAGTCAGAATTAGGGGGAGAAAATGTTAGAAACATTTGCATTAAAAGGATTAGTATCTTTTGGGGCAACTTTATTAGGTAAGGAAAGTGCTAAGTCATTAAAAGATAATATAAGTACGATTGACAAGAAGTTTTACAAAGCTGTAGAAAAGGTATCCAAATCATTACAAAAAGATTACCCAGATGTATTAGCAGGAACAATAGAGTCATTTTTTACAGAAAAAGAAATTATTGACATATTAATTAAATTACTATTCAAAAAATCTACAGTGAATATTGAAGAAATGTATGAACATTTTGATAAAGAAACTTTACCAAAAGATTTTTTAGAGAAGTTTGTATATCAGTTACAAGAAGAGTTACTAATAGACCCTTTATTTGATTCAATTCTAGGCGATATTGATCTATATAAAAAGATTAACTCAATTGAGGAAATATTGAGAAGTCAAACTGACAGTTTCAATTATGATATTTTTTTTGAGAACTACAAGAGAACACTAATGAACAATATATCTCAAATTAACTTTTTTGGATTGAGTTTATCTTCAGAAGTAAAAAAATCACGTAAGTTATTAGAGGATATTTATATTTTACCTAGGTTAAAAATTGTAAAAGAAAGTACTTTAAAAAACAGAAAAAAAGATAGTAAGGACTCTAAAAAGGTTAATCATCCGGAAGACCAATCGCATGAAACCAAGGATGATGTTGCAGAAGATTTTTTAAAGGATACTGATTCAGAAGAAGTCAATATTGACGAACAAGAGATAATTGAGCAATGGGAAAAGAATAATCAAGTTATATCTTTTAATGATTTACTTGATAAGGTATTTACTGAGGATAAGCACATAGTTATATTGGGGAATCCTGGGGCAGGTAAATCTATACTACTTAAATATTGTATGTTTTATATAATGTCTGATAAAACATCTCATCCTATTAAGGAATATATTCCTTTTAGAGTTGAATTAAGAAAATTTCTCGCTTTCAAGAAACAACATAATAAGAATCTGACTGATTATATTTATGAAAATTTAATCACAGAATATGCTGCTACTCATGTAACAAAACGAGATATCGAAAGAATTTTATCAAGAAATAAAAATATAGTCCTTTTTGATGGCTTAGATGAGATTTTCCACATAAATGATAAGTTAGAGATTAAGAGGGACATTGAGAATTTTTTAATAACACACGGCAATTCAAAGGGTATAGTAACTTCTAGAAGTATTGGTTATGAAGAAGCAAAGTTAAATGATAATTTCTTGGAAGTTGGAATATTAGAATTTAATGACGACCAAATTGAAGAATACGTTAGAAATTGGTATAGCGAAAACGAAGTAAATGAAAAAATATTGGATGAAGAGGTCGATGCATTTTTAGAATTAATAAAAGATATAGATGATGAATTAAGTAGAAACCCTTTGTCTCTTTCTTTGATAGTAATACTTTATCGCAATAATGGAAAACTTCCTCACTCCAAATTGGAAATTTATAGAGGGTGTACTAATACTCTGGTTGAGGAGTGGGATGATTTAAAGGAGTTAAATATTGAATTATCCGTAAAAAATAAAAAAGTTAGAGTATTTACAAAACTAGCGTATTGGCAATATTTACAGTTGAGTGGAAAACAAAAGAAAAATAAAACACCTATTACAAATTCAACAGTACTTAAAGAAGTTCAAAAAATTATTTTGAGTTTTAAAAATTTATCAGAAGATGAAGATGAGGCACAGGCTTTTGCAAAAGAGTTTTTAAATTATGCACAAAAGAGATCCATCTATTTTGATAATAATTTTACACATAAAACTTTTCATGAATATTATACCGCTCTCTACATTTTTCAAAATTCCGATGCTAAAGGAAATAAGGACTTAAGAGATGAAATTATAAATAAATATATTACTAATTCATACTGGTTTATTGTTCTTGAATTATTAATAAGCATGATAGATGAGATACAAGGTGACGATGATGTAATCAATTCGTTAATAGAAACTCATTGGAGTAATTCCAATAATATTAAGATTAATTATTTCTTTTTAAAGATAATAAGCCATTTAAAAAACGTAGGAGAACACATAGTAAATGAATTAATAGAAGACTCAATAAAAAAATGTATTAATGAAATGAATATAAAAGTGGAAGATAGAAATAATTATGCCCGAAAGATTTTTATAGAAATTAAGAAATTATATAATACTAAACATTATAAACCCATTATAAAAAAATACTTAAAAGAAATATATGAAGAAGTCGTAAGACAATCCGATAAATCACTGAAAATTAATTTTCACACTTTCTTTATTGAGTTAGATGGAAATACTACAAAAGAGTACGAAGCAGAGGTTAGAACGCTTGTTGAAAGTAACTCTTACCTATATGTAAAATTCTATCAAGACGATAATAATTATTTGGAAGATATTATAAGATATATAGATTTATTTGGTGAAGATAAATTATATGATTTTATAATTTCAAAGTTTTCCGGTACTTTTACTTTACCTTATATATTTAATTATCTTAGTAATGTAATCCATAAAAATCTCAATACAGCAGAGTTAAAAGAAAGTTTAGTAACATTATCAAAAAATGGCCTTGATTTAAGGAAAATGAAAACCTTCTTTGACAGATTTTCCGATATTAGCATTAAGAATGTAACGATTACAACATTGGGGATTAACAATATTATCGAAGAGATAATAAGTGAACCGATTAGTTCATAAAATTTATCTAGGGAATTATTACTTTGACGACCGACAAACACCATTATATCCAGGCCCACCTGCGTCACCTATAAATTAGAGGAATATAATTTTTTAAAAAAATATGTTGAAAATAGGGAAAAAGTCTTGGTATGGCTTCCTTAGAGTATTTCCTTAGGTCGCTTTACGTATATAATGGAATAAAAAACATTAGTATGAGAAGTAGTCAATCTACTTTAGATATTGTAATTATCGTTGACCCTACAAAGTAACTCGTTCAGCCTTACAAAATGTTGGTTCAGTTGCTGCTATGTTTTTAACAACTAAAGCAGTTGTGGCTGACAGCCAGAACCAGCTGGCCCTGCAATGCCTGACATTATTGATGGAGAGAAAGACTGTATCATATCTGGGGAGATCTGGTTGGAACACCAATCTTAGTTAGTAATTTAATTAGAAGTAACTGAACAGTTAAAAATCAGCAGAAGCCAAAGTATCATAAAATTGAATGCTTAAAAGAAATAATTTTAAGAATAATAGTGATAAGGCATCCAAATTAATTGGGTGTCTTTTTTCGTAATTGTTCTTATAATTTGCAATAGAGTTCGTAAAAGATAATCACTTTTATTTATAGCTGTACTTATACGGTAACGATTAGCCAATTAATACAATCACAGTAACGACAAGTGTCTAAGTCTAAATTGGAGGTTATGAGACTATGAAGATATTCGAATATGTTCGTGTATCTTCCAAAGAGCAAAATGTAGTAAGGCAAATTGAGACGATGAAAGCTGAGGGAATTGGTGAACGTGATATGTTTATCGATAAGTTGAGAAGAAAAGACTTTAACCGTCAGAAGTATCAGTTATTAAAACAGATAGTTCGTGAAGGGGATACAGTCGTGTTTGATTCTATCACTCGTATGGGTCGGAATATGAACGAGACGATGAATGAATATGATTGGTTTGTTAAAAATGGAGTACAGCAGCGTTTCATAAAAGAGCCTATGATTAATACGAGCAACGAACAAGAAGATATTATCAAACTGGCGATTCAAAAGATCATCCTTACATTGCTGAGAAGGAAAGAGATGAAATCAAGACAAGGCAAGCGGAGGGCATTGCAGAAGCAAATAAGAAGGGGGTCAAGTTTGGTCGTCCAGCGGTAGCAATGCCGAGAGACAGGGAGAATTATTACAAGCAGTGGAAAGCTAATAAGATAACAGCGGTACAGTTCATGGAATCCTTGGGAATGGCTAAGGCAACCTTCTACAGTAAAGTTGAGGAATACGAGAATAAGAGTGAGTTTACACTTTATGTTTGTGCAACTAGCCGCAGTTAGAACGTGGATAGAAATAACAATGTCAAACGTGAAGGTATCGATATGCAAAGAAAAGGAGGTAAATAAAGAAAGTAAGTTAGAGGTTACACTTGGGGGTAAGAAATCAATCAGAGAAATCACAACACAGGCAATCGAATGTTATCAAGAAGGTAAGTCTTTCTTTATATATGTAAGTCGTGAACAATTGGAACAGGAACGTTATACAGATTATTAGAACGAGAGTGTTTACGGTATCATACAATAGTCGACCTGAAGTAGTAGGGCGGGGTGTTTTCAACACTTTTAGCCCCCACTTTTATGTGATTTGAACATAGTAGGTACAAGCACACGTCACGAATAGACCCGATTAGAACAGGTACATACTGCAGTCTATTTTTATTTATCCATTTCTTTGCAAGTACATAAATTATTGCTATTACTGCCACGAATATGATAACCATAAAGACTATTGGCGGAAATTGTGGAAAATTATCTTAAATTAACTCATATTCTATTAATTAACTGTATTGTTATGACTATAATAACAGTAAAGCACAAAATTACAACTTCTAGATTTACTATGAATTATTGTTTATGTACAGGACTTGAAAAAGATTGGAGGTGTTTAATTTGAAAGAGATTCAGTTGCATGATCTAATTAAAACAACAAATAGCAAAAGAAATATTTAACTATGCCCGCAGTCTATAAGGAGTGGATTACTATATGGCTGAAGGAATAATGGTAAGAAGGGAAACAAGACTTCATAAATTTTTATCAATTTCAACTAAAGGTAATAGAGTGTTGAAGGACATTGTAACTCTAAAAAGTATAAAGGAATTAATAAACCTAGCCTATAAAGAAGGTGAATAAAGGCTAAGTGTTAAATATTGTACATGTTAAGTCTAGTAAAATTCTCGTTATCAACGAATTAGAGAAGGGATGTTTCAAGTGAATAACTTAATTAAAGATATAATATATTCTTCTATTAAGAATTTATTTAAAAACCAACCAGAAATTTTTGTGAATACAGACCAGACGAATTTAACAGAGTGGAATCTTAGTCATCATTTATCTAATGAAATTAAAAGATATATTTTTTGGTTGGATAATGATTTAGATGTAACAAAACGTAATTATAGAAATAATAGACCCGATATCATTTTTCATAGAAGACAAGTCAATGCCTTTAATTTTTTAGTAGTAGAATTAAAAAAATCTAGATATGATAACCAATCTGATGTTAAAAAGATAAAAGAAGATTGGATGAGTGAACCGCTAGATTATAGATACGGGGCATACATTAATATATGGGGTGTAGATAAATATAAAGCAATACTATTTGAAAAAGGTGGCAAAGAATATGACGTAAATGAACTTTGTAATTATGTCCCTGTGCCTAATATAAACAATAAAATGCTATTACAATATAAAGAACTTATAGATGAGAGTATGTCTAATGATTTAAAATTAAAGAAGCATATAACTTTAATTGATAGTCTTATATCTAATACATATGCAAAAGATAATAGTTATTAGATTTTGAAATAATTATAAATTTAGGATAAAAAGAAATAATTGAAGAATAGATAAAGCAATGGAAGAAATACAATCTAAGTTAAAATATAGTAAATTTAAAGTAGTTAAATAAATTTTTGGTTTTAATTGAAGTTACATATGTTTCCATAATGTCCTTACCTATACCAGTTAGTACAATATGATTTCCTAGAAAAAGAAGGTTAAAATAGTTTTTGTAAATATGGAACTCTTTCAGGAGGTAAGTAGAGGAATTGTGTTAATAGGACTTGGTCAAAGTGTACAATGAAAAATTGGCATAAACTAAAAAGTATAAAAAAGGATTGAGTCTTTCTCCTCAATCCTTTTTCTATTTCTTGTTATTTAACATGCTACTAAAATTTTCTCCACTATGACAACTAATAAAACTTTGATTATGTGTCAAATCGCATGTCTTTTTAATACCTATTGGATCTTCTATGCAAATAATTAGAGCTTATTTATTATCAATTTTTTATTTGATCTATAGCTTTAATGACTGTCTCACGAAGAGATTGAATTAAGGTAGGGATCATAGATCCCTTTGGTGTATCAGTCAAAAATGGATTCATAGTTGTTGACAAGAGAAATGTTACGCTTCCTTCACCTTCTACACCACAACGTTCCTTTACCCAATTAACAAAATCTTCACCATACCCACTTGAGTTAAATTCAGAAGAAGTAAGTAACAATGGAGTTTTTAAAACATCTGTACGATCTGGTGATAAACTTAGCATTTTAAATATAGTTTGATTTAATTCGTTCATCAGGTTAAGATCTTTATTTAGGTTTTGTTCAAATTTAAAGTTGAAAATATAAGGAATAATTGATTGATCAGAACCTAGTTCACAGAGTAACTCCATTACTTTGGGGTCTTTAATAATCTCTTCATTTGATTTATTAACAATGTTTTCTCTAATAAATTGCAATTCCTCTCTTATTTCCGATTCTGGTTTATTTGCTTTCTCAGAAGGGAGTCGGTGAAATGGTATAACAGTATATGGATCGTTATCATTTGCCATTGTTGCAATAGCTGCATATAATCTCTTGCTATTAAATATTGTTTTCCCTAAAATTTTTCCATAACCTCTTGGAGTTGTACGTATTACTTGGTGGCTTAAGTATACACCAGCTGCAGCTGCACCAGGCTTTGATCCTTCAATACCATATACACCTACCGTAGGATCTATTCCTCCGTGGTAAACTACAGGAGCAGTAAAGCTTACAAGATTACGCATGGACGAGTTTCTATAACATAATCCCCCTGCGGGATAGGGGATATATCCTGCTTTGTGTGGGTCTATTGTGATTGAATCAGCATCTTTTAATGATCTATATTGTTTTTTAACATATTCACTCATACTTAAACTTGGAGTTTCAATCATTTTCGAATCATCATTTCTTAAATTTAAAGTTGTAGCAAAATACCCTCCCCAGGCTGCATCTGCATGAATCCAAAATTCTAGTCCCTTGCTACGATACTCTTCTCTCAAATTAATAACTTCAGTTAATGGGTCTACTGCACTTTCCTCGGTGCTACCTATGACACAAACCGTCATCATAACGGGACGTTTTTTTAATAGACATTCTTCTAGTTCTTGTCGAAGAATATTAACGTTCATACGTGCATCGTAGTCTACAGGTATTGAAATGATATTGCTTGCTCCAATACCTAAAATTGCTGCACCTTTAGGAAACGAATAATGCATTGTTGCTGTTATCATAATTGCAGGATCATGAGATATATCTTTTAAATAACGTTTAGAAAAATTGTTATAACCCAAAAACTGTATCGTGTATTTTTCTATACAATCATTTATTATCTTCTCAATTTTTTGATCTTCTTCATCATTGTTATTGATTACACCATCATCTTTCAAATGACTTTTGATACGCTCTGGAAGTGATAATAACTCATCAATTTTCAAATTTAGTAAGGACCATGTATCAAGTTCTATAAGAACTTCATCTCTTCCATTTACTAATTTAACTGTCATTTGCTTAGCATTATATAAAGAAGATTCATTTTTTAAGGCTTCAGCTACTGATATAGCATAAAATTTTAGGTTTCTTGCTGCCCACATTCCTTCTATATTTGCAACAGTACCATCACACGTAATATGCCCCCAAGGGCGAATTTTTTTCTTCTCTATAATTTCCGTTTTGTCAGGAATGTAATATCCTAACATCTCACATAAATCATCTCCCACTAACATTTCTAAAATTGTTGTAACAGGAGAAGCCTCAGCTGCCACATTGTTCTGATTATATAACATTCCTGCAAAATAGCCTAAAAGACCTGGCATAGTTAAATCCCAGTTCATATGTCCATGATAACGATATCCGTAAAATGGAACGGAAAGTTTGAGCTGGTTTAACAGTTTCTCAAATTGTTGCTTCATTTCAAATACGCTTTCTTTATACTCCTCTGTTTCTTTAACAGCCTCAGTTATGTACTCTGGGTCTTGCTTAAAATAAATGCGTCTGTCATTACAATGTTCATTAATTGCTTGTATTGCAAGGCTACGAAATAACTCTTGATTTTCTGCTTTTGGACCTAAGAACCAGCTTTCTAAAGAGGCTGTACCATCTCCTTTTAAGCTATATAGTTGATGTTCAGGCAGTTGGGCAAGGTATTGTTCTAATTGTTTTGCGAATGATTCTGCAGCTCTCTTTCTTTGTGTATTCATCTTATCAACCCTCGATTATTTTTTTGAAATAATGTTCACCATTCAAGTGATCTGTTTCAAACCACATAGTTGTACCTAAAGTTAAGGGATATAAAGGAACTCCACCTTCATATTGAACGTCATATTTTTCCTCTTTAAGAGGATTATTAAGGTTATTTTTTTCAGATAAGCTGGGTATATTTATAAGTACTCCAGACTCAATTAATTCTGCAGGTAACCAATCAGGAACAGATGATACTTCAACGATTTGGTGGAAATTCGGTTTCCTTGTTATGTAATGGGAAAGAAAAACTTCTGTACCTTGACCGAATAACAAGTAAGTTAAGCTAGATGGATAATCAAATTGCTCAGAAAAATGCCGATAATGAATGATTCTTTCTATAACTACTGGAACATTGTGTATTAGTGGTTTATCAGAATTTGGATCGGTAGGAACACCACAAAAGATATCTGCTATAAAACTTGTTAATTGACCATTCTTTATTTGGGGTAAAGTAAATAAGTTTGTATTAAGGTTTCCTAAAATAAACGGTTTATCTTTATTCGTTCGTTTTTCCATTAGGTATATATCCATTGCATAACGAGGGATACTGGCTCTCAAAATTAATTGGAACTTGTGATTTTCCATAGAGAACATTGGTAGGTGATCTAGAAATAAGATTTGTGT
Source organism: Peribacillus sp. NJ11 (assembly GCF_030348405.1). Lineage (NCBI taxonomy): Bacteria > Bacillati > Bacillota > Bacilli > Caryophanales > Bacillaceae > Peribacillus > Peribacillus sp. NJ11. The sequence goes on along the minus strand of NZ_JAUCFO010000001.1, from coordinate 4,090,770 downwards.
ACCAATCATAACGAAACCATGTTGGTCAGGTGTATTAAGTGGCGTTAGCATATTTGAAGTATTTTGACACATCATTAAACTATCCTCCTTTGTAATTTTATTAACTAGTATTGATAATCAATACTTGTTTTATTCTATAGAAGAGGAGATTCTAATATGAACATGCATAAGCTGCCTAACAAATTTATAAGACAACCCTTATAATTTAATCTTTTTTTTGCCGCTTTATTGGATTTTAACTTAGTTAGTTACATTTTGTAATCTATATGCGAAATGAAATTTTGAGACTGGTTTGGCGTAGATCAGCAGTTTTAATGGGAGAGTAGCTGTAGAAGTTGCGATGAATCAAATTATCCAATTTATTACTACTAGTTGTCAGAAATGACTATTATATTTCATCCTTTTTCATGCTTGATGACACTGTGCAGGTTATTTCGAACAAAAACTCACTAGTTATATCATAGCTAAAGCTCCTCCTATGCGTGATGTGTAAAAAATTGCTAAAAACCCTACTCAGCCTGATGAGCTTTTTATTCAGTTTTTTGACTAATAAAAAAACCCTTCCTTAATTGGAGGGACTATTCATGAAAATCTCAAACATTATAACTTTTGTTTTTGTTAGAATTACTTTTCGTAATGATTAAAAAACACCAAGCAGCAGTGGATATAAGTGTAATAGTATCCAAGAAGAAGCAGTAGTATGGTTAAAAAAAATACAGAGGACAAAGTCAAAAGGTTTCAGCATTGACAATGGTATATGGCATGATGAGCCATATTTATGTAAGGAGTAACATATTCTACTTTATTAACTGATGAAGAATCATTAAAGTAACAATTTCAAAATGATTGAATATGGAGGACTAAAATGACGGGAAATTCAAGAACAGGGATGAACGATTGAAAACAGTTACATAATCCGAAAGACTTAGCATTTTATTAAAATTGGAAGCACTTAATGAAAACAAGTAAAACATAAAAGATGATCTGGCAGATTTATTAATATACTCTTTATTACTAGCGAACAACTTATATATGAATAAATTAGCTTAAATAGAGTTTAAGGGGGAATGAGTGACTTATTTTGCCCAATGATGCTCATATACTCGTTGAAATAACTGTTTGTCAAGCACATGATTTAATAAATCGTAACTGTTTTCCTTCAAACGTTGGGTCTTCATTTAGATATATTCATCTCATTTAAGTACACCCAATTGAAACACATCCTTGACCAAGTATTAATGCCGCTTCATAATGTATCATATACATGTTTCATAAATGTTTTAGAAAAGGTGATAATATTTGAGATATGGTTATGGTAGGGTTTCGTCTATTGGGCAGAATCTGACGGCACAGATTAATCAATTAAAAGACAATGATTGTGAAGTGATATATAAGGAAAAGGTTAGTGGTAGAAAGAAGGATAACAGGGAGGAGTTTAACAAACTACTTGAGACAGTCCAAGAAGGTGACACTGTGGTTGTTACAAAGTTAGATCGATTTGCTAGAAGTACAAAGGACGCTTTAAGCACAATTGAGTTACTTAACCAAAAGAATGTTAGTCTTGTTGTCTTAAATATGGGTGGTGATAAGGTAGATACCTCTACTGCTATTGGTAAACTAATGATAACGGTATTAAGTGGTATTGCCGAATTTGAAGCTGACATGATTAAGGAAAGGCAATTGGAAGGCATCGAGCTAGCAAAGCAAAGAGGAGTATATAAAGGAAGACCGAGCAAGTATACCGACAAGCATAAAGGATTACATCATGCTCTTGAGCTTTTCAACAACAGGGACACAAATAAACTGACGGTTAATGAGATATCTGAAATAACTAAGATAAGCAGAGCTACATTATATAGAGCGGTTAAGAAATCAATAGCAAAGGGATGACGATTACGATTAAAGTTAGTTACCAAAAACTTTGGTATGATCGGATGAAGTGAAGTATTGGATAAAGTTAAAGGATGGTCATCAATTATATATACAGAGTTTACTACTACTCAGCAGGAAGTTTATTTTTACGAAGTTGATCAATTGCAATAAATTCAATTGTGATAAGGAATGGAGACGACCTTAAATCTGATGGGGCTTTACTATGAAATCAAGGAAAAACATTATCAAACTTCTAAATAATTCAAGTCGAATATTTAGAAAATGTTAAAGGAAAACCACCGTTACATGTTAGGAAGGTAATGTGGTTGTAGAAATTGTATCTTTCCTCGTAGAGCCATAATGCGTGTAGAAAAGGTGGGGGGTATTTCCCACATTAATAGCCCTCTCATCTATGGGTTAGGTACATAGTAGGTATAGGCACACGTCACGAATAGACCCGATTCGAACAGATCATACTGCTTTGTGAAAAGAAACGCCTCCAGTAAATAGGAGGCTTTTATTCTTACTTATTTATCAATTTCATTGCTCTTCAAAGGCAACATTTAAAGGACATTTACTATTAAATTAGCAGTGCGAAAAGCACGAACTAAAATGACAAACAGACACGTCTACAACAATGGGACGTTTTTTAATTCAATTCTTTGTTGCAGTGGCAGAAACGGAAAAGATTAATGAGTGTGTAAAGAGTGGAGTAGAATCAGCAAAGGCAAGAGGACGTAAAGGAGGAGGAAGAAAGGCTCATTCATAACAACAAATGAATGGTATGATGAAATATATGAAAATGGTAAAACTAAGAAAGAAATATGTGAGATATTTAATTATCAAGAACAACTTTATATCATTATATTGGAGACTATGATAAACAAAAAAATAATAAAGTTAGCTAATAAGAAATATTAATCAAATAGCATTCTAGTATGATATGTTTTAACGAATGAGTTAAACTTTTTACTCATACTATATAGAAGACAAACATCAAAAAATTAGTGACATGGAGGGTAAACTGTGTTTAAAAAAATTAAAGAACTTCTTAATTTAAACAAAACTATCCAAGAAAAAGAGTCATATTTGAAAGAAATAGTAGAGAAAACTAATAATAGAGAAAAAATAATCTCTGAAACAATTGCCGAAGCTAAAGCATCTATTCAATCAGAAGCTGAAGAAATAATAGTGACTGCTAAAAAAGAAGCAGATGAACTTAAAGTTACCACGAGAAGTAATTTAAGTGACTTGATTAGTAAAAAAGATAAGATAGAAGAAGAAGCTAATGAAGCAGAAGAAAATCTCGAAAAAGTGAACAAAGAATTAACCAAATTAAAGAAAGCGGCTACAAAATTTAAAAGTGAATCAGTAGGTATAAAAGAATTAATTGAAAAGTTTCCAAGTGCAGTGGATTATACTGTTATTGAACAAGAACTGGAGTTACTAGAAAAATCATTAGGTGATGGGGTTTTAAACACTATCATTGAACTTGACTTACATCATAAAGATTCTAAAACACTGCGGAAAGATATGAATGCTAATATTAGGGAAATTAAGAAGGTACTTACTTCTTATGAATCCCGTTATACCACAAAAGCAAACAAAACCATCTATCACCTAATGGTTATTGGTTTGCAAGCTGAACTACAAAACATACTGTACACACTTAGTTATACAAATCTAGATAAAGCACTAGAAAATGCTAAAAGTTTAACGGATAAGTATTTAACGATTTGTGGTAATGGGAATGCAAGTATATTACCAACAATCACTAGATTTCTCTCGGAATTAGAACCATTATTTAATAATGCTATTGAAATAGAATACAGTTATTATGTTCAAAAGGAAAAAGAGAAAGAGGAACAACGTCGCATTAAAGAGCAAATGAGACAAGAAGCGGAAGAACAACGCATACTTGAACAAGAAAGAAAGAAAATTGAAAAGGAAGAAGAGAAATACTTGAAAGAGATTAGTAATAATAAAGAGTTGATAAGTAAGGAAACCGACCTTGATAAGATTGCTAAACTTGAAGCAAGATTAAAAGAATTAGTAGAACAAGTTGAAAAAATTGAGGAACAAAAAGAAGAGATTTTAAAAAGGGCAAACGGTAAAGCTGGATATGTCTATGTGATATCCAACCTTGGTTCGTTCGGTGATAATATGTTTAAGATAGGCATGACAAGACGTTTAAATCCACTAGACCGTATTGACGAGCTTGGTGATGCATCCGTACCTTTTAAATTTGATATCCATGCTATGGTATTTAGTGATGATGCTGTTGGGTTAGAACAAAAAATGCATCAAACTCTTAAAGTCAATAGAGTGAACAAAATTAACTTGCGTAAAGAGTTTTTCTACTCAGATATTGTAAATCTTGAGAACATCATACAAAGCATAGATCCAACGGTTGAATTTACTACAACAATGAAGGCGTTAGAATTTCGTCAAAGTCAAAGTATAAAAGAGGAAAAATTACAAGTTCTATAAAGGAATAAACTACTCTTTGTTTGAAACTGCCCAAAACCGAAACTCTTTATATAGGAGAAAAGTGTATTATAAAAAGGATGAGTTACCTCATCCTTTTTATTATGAAGTTTTGGGGGGATATTCCCACTTTTAAAGACTCTTTTTCTTTGTGTAAGGTACATTGTAGGTCAACTTAACATCCTGTTATTTCCCAATTAATGAAATATCGATTTTATTAATTCAAAAAGTTAATTTTGATGAGAGGCATATACTAATATGTAAGTGCCTTTAATATTATTGTGGTAAAATTATCCTAAATGAGCTTCGTGAAAGGTTGGTAATATGTATGGGAAAAAACAGTATAGATGAATTGATGTCAGCTGTTGTGGAATTTAGAGATGAGAGGAACTGGAAGCAGTTTCATAATGCGAAGGATTTAGCTATTTCGATTTCGTTAGAGGCAAGTGAGTTGTTAGAGAACTTTCAATGGAAAAGTAGCGAAGAGGCGTTAGGTGATAATTTAGGAAACATTAAAGAGGAGATAGCGGATGTGATTATCTATTCTATGCTGTTAGCAAATGACTTGAATTTAGATATAGAAGAGGTTGTTAAGGAAAAAATCAAAAAGAATATTAGGAAATATCCTGTCGAAAAAGCTTTTGGTGTCAAAACAAAATATACAAAATTGTAGAGGTGTCACTAAATGAGTAGAGTAATTCTTCAACCCACTGGAAGTAAAGATGCAAGAGAACACTATGTTGATACTCTAGTTCGTGCTGTAGATATAGTAAGGATCAAACCATACTTAACACGTGATGAGTTTAAACATTTACAAGAACTTTATCCAAGTGGACTTGTTCCTACATGGGGAGTAACTGGTGGAGTTAATAGCCCTAATGTGAACAAATGGAATAAGATACACCCTGCAGATGTTGCCTTTTTTTCAGCTAACAAAGTACTATACTCATATGGTTTTGTAACTTTTAAAATACATAATAAACCACTAGCTGAACACCTTTGGGGTTTTAATGAAAATGGACAAACAAGGGAATATATATACTTTCTTGATGAAGTGCGAGAACATGATATACCTATTTCTTTATTCAACGACATAGTTGGTTATTCTGAGAGTTACAAGGTGCAAGGTTTTACAGTTCTAGATGAGGATAAGAGTTATGCCCTGTTAAGCTTCCTTCAACTTCCAAGTGCAACACTTATAAAACCTATAAGCGGAGTCTTCCCAAACGGTGAAGACGGGATGACTGATGAAATAGCACATAAAGATTTATTAGGAAGAGATAATCTCGTTAAGGAGTTGAGTGATTTTTATATTGAATATATTCAGGGTAAGTCTTCCCCTATATATTTCGGAATCTTTGCTAGATGGGGAATGGGCAAGAGTTCTGTTGTGGAAATGATAACCAATATTATTAGGAAAAGGAACTCAACTGAGAACCATTATTTTGTATGTAAAGTTGACTGTTCACTTATGCATAAAAAAGACAAACTTTGGATTAGTATACTTAAAAAGCTGTTAGACGATCTTTCAGTAAAAGATATAAAAAAGAATGTTTTTGGGTCTAAATTTTGGTCACTTAAAACGAAATTTTTTATTAAGAATTTGATAGCTTGGTCAAAGCGGCAATGGTGGTTACCATCTCTTGTAATTTTATCGCTGTCTTTTTTTATCTATAATTTTTCTAAATCCTCATTACCAACTATGCTACTACCCAAAGATTTTAAAGAGGTGTTAGCTCTTATAAGTATACTAACATTTTTATATACGATAACTAAAACTATTTTATCGTTAGTTAAACAAAATGTATTTTTATTTGACGATAGGAATGAAGAAAGTAGCTACATTAAAAGTGTTAATGAATATAAACAACTGTTGACTTTAATAAACGATATCCCTAAGAAAAAAAATCTAAAGATATTATTAGTTCTAGATGAATTGGATCGCATTCATAAGGACTTGCTACCTGACATTATCGAGCTTATTCAGCTATTTAAAGGACTAAATAATGAGTTATCTACTAGTGAGATTGATCAGAATAAGTCTGTAATTTCTTTTCTATTTTCATTTAATCACGATATTCTTTTCCCGATAATCGGTAAAAGTGTGACTTTAAATGATAAGCAGTTACTTGTTCATAGCTACAGAGACTACAGGGGATTTGTAGAAGGTGAACAAAAGGATGCCTATATTGACTACTATAAACTAGGTAAGGAATTTATGGATAAATATCTGGACTTATCGCTTTATCTCGAAGAAAAAATTGATTATACAACGTTAGTGCAAGAACTATTCGGAGGTATGGGAGAGTCTGAAGAAAGTGCAGTAAATATTGAGATGCAAGAAGCACTAAAGAAAAACCATGTATCGGACCAACATGGAAGTGTAGAAATAGAGCAGGGAGACTTTCGATTAGATAAAGAAGAACAAAAGTTAGTATCATTTACTATTCATGAAATGGAAGTAATTAAAAAAACCATTAAAAAGTATGCATCTAATGTTGAGCCAAGAAAGATTAAACGGCTTAAAAATGCTTTAATAATGCTGAAAAAACTAAACAAAGGTAATCAAATTGACAAAGAAGATAGACTGTATGAAAAAGAGCTAACAGAATTCATCGTAAAGTTTTTAGAGGTGGACTTTTTAAAAGGGCAAATTAATACCGATGTATTAAGTGCAGAAATAGCAGCTACAAATGACAATTACTTTATAGATGAGGAAAACGTTTATTTGAAGTTTACTGAGTATTTCATAAATGAAAAGAGAAAGAAATAGTAAACTTTGATGATACATTATAGTAAAGTAAGAAACGTGCATAAGAAAGATTCGACTTAGAGTAAATTTACAGAGGAGAAAATATGGTTTTAAAAGTATACTAGAATCGAATCAGACGCAAGAATTATACAGATACAGGTGACTAATACAAAAAGTACTTAGTCATAAATAACGAAAAAAACAAATTTTTTGAATGGGTAACGTATTTATTTTATAACTGTCAGGAATGATTAAAGGAACTTGATAGACTTTGACTTGCAGGACTAAAATTGAAGACATTATTTCAGAACTGATAATTTACGCTTCTTTCTATTAGCAAATGACTTAAATCTTGATCCTAGAAGAAAACAAAATGCAAAAGAAAAGATTAAAGTATCCTGTTGAAAAAGCTTACGGTGTCAAATGAATACATAGGAGTGTACAAAATGAGTAGAGTAATTCTTCAACCCACTGGAAATAAAGATGCAAGAGAACACTATGTCGATACACTAGTAAGACCTGTCGACATACTTAGAATAAAACCGTTCATTTCCACGGAAGAGCTTATTCGCTTGGAAGAATTGTACCCAAGTGGGTTAGTTCCGACATGGGGAGTAACAGCTGGAGTAAATAAAGTCAATGCGAATAAATGGAGTAAAATACAACCTGCCGATGTAACGTTCTTTTCAGCCAATAAAGTTCTGTACTCATATGGGTATGTAACATACAAAATACATAACGTCCCACTTGCGGAGAATCTATGGGGATGGAATTCAAAAGGAGAGACTTGGGAATTTATATACTTCCTTGATGAAATCAGAGAACATGACATACCAATCTCCTTGTTCAATGAGATTGTAGGTTATTCACAAAATTTCAAAGTTCAAGGGTTTAGTGTTCTTGATGAAGAAAAGAGTGATGCCCTTTTAAGTTATTTTGACTTGGAAAGTGAAACGGTTGTTCAGCCAGTGAGTGAGATTGAATACAAGGATATTATTGAGAGTTTCAATAAAGATACGCTAGACATTGAAGGGAAAACTAAAAGCAGAGCTGAACAAGGTTTTCTTAGAAAAGCACTCTTTGGGAATATGACAGTCGGCAGATGTGGAATATGTGGTAAGGAATATCCAATTCCATTTTTGGTTGCAGCCCATATTAAAAAAAGATCTTTCTGTTCCAATGAAGAGAAACTTGACTATAAAAATATTGTAATGCCGATGTGTAAATTTGGTTGTGATGATTTATTTGAGAAAGGATACATTACCGTTGAAGAAGGAAGAATAGTAGTGAATCAAAAAATAACAACTAAAATGTTAGAAGAGCATTTAAGTAAATTAAAAGAAAGACAAATAGCAGGCTGGAATGAGGATAATGCTAAGTATTTTTTATGGCATGCTAAATATCATTCTTTATCAAAAGTTAGATGAACGTATTGATATATTATTCCTAGCAATTTAAGAGACGTATACCGTCTCTTTTTTTATTGTTACTTATTACTCACTATTATTCCCGAAAAGTGAGAATTAATATCTAAAAAATGTGTAAATAATAACAAATTATTGAAAAAATTATAGTAATATGTAATTATATTCCTAATAGTATGTGACTTTAAAAGAGAGGTGTTTTAATTTGGTTAGTATTTATGAAGCCTATTATATGGGAAACAATAAGAAGGAATTGATTGATATAAATAACATAAACGCTGCTGATTATAATAATAAGTATAAAGGTCATCTTTATTGTACAACAACAAATTGTACTGCTAAACTTTCATATGTTTTTAGAGATAATAATAGTGATCATTTTAGGACGTGGAGGGAAAGCCCTCATATAGAAACATGCCTTTATTATTTCGAAAAAACAAGATCTCGTGAAGGAAGAAGAACAGAAGGGCAAGTTATTGGTTTAGCAAGTGATGAAAGGATAATAAGGTCTCTCAGAGAAGCGTTTGCATTAGAGATGATGACTGAAGCGGAAAAAGTTAAGAGGTTGGAAAGAGATAGAGAGAAGAGAAGAACCAAAAGAGAAAGAGACAAAATAAGAGGAAGTAAGGACTCGACACCTGCGCATAGAATAGTATCTAATCCAGATGAAATAGATGAAACTACCCTCACTGACGGTTTTCGATTATTTAAGAAAAATGCAGATGCATTGAAAGAGGGAGATATAGGACAAACAAGAACAGTTACTGGAATTTTAAAAAGGGTGAAAATTAATAATAGTACAAATACTGTAATAGTAGTTGAGAAAAATAAAATTAAGGTAGATATAAAGTTTGAAGAAGCATTCTTTGCTGCCAATAACCGTTATATTGGAATGTTTCATTATCTAGAAAGATACTTTAATGACTTCAATAATTTGGTATTCTCAGCCACAGGGGAAGTTAGATTTAACGAAACTACTGGAAGATATGAAATTGTAGTATTTAATAGTGTCGGGTTTTTAATTCACGGAAAAATGTTAGAAAGAATAGCAGCAGATTACTCTATTGCTGATGATGAATTGGAATAAGAAATATAAAATGTAGTTTTTTTAATTAATTAAGAAAAGATCATTTGTTATTTTCATTTTTAACGTAGTTCCTATGTGTTGTTATAAATGATCTATTGAGCTACAATGAAAAATATGTTTACGGTCTAAGTCGAAAAGTTGACCGTTATACTGAACGAAAGAAGAACATCGATATATAGAGTAGCTCAGCTGGGTAGAGCAACGTCCTTCTAAGGCGTCGGTCGGAGTCCGAATCTCTCCAAGGGTTGATTTATTAAGGTTCTCTGGTTAGAAATAATCAAGAGTGACTGACGTATATCAACCTTTTTTGTGTTGTTCTTAGATTTTGCTGTCGGACTATTACACAGGACGATATTGGCGATCTGAGACGAATAGGTGGAAGGTGTTATTTTAATAGAACATATAATGTAAAATAGAATGTATCAACAGCACGTGTTTAGGGGGAAGCAATTTGAATAATTTTATTGTTATGCAAGGTCACACTTATCAGGAGGAAAAAGATCTAGGGATTATTTGGTCGCCACAACAAGATAAAGGAGGAAATGTACCGCACTCTTGGCAACGTATGAAAGAGGTACAAAAAGGCGATCGAATCTTTCACTATGTAAAAGGTTTACTTGTTGCAATTAGCGTTGCAATTGATAATTATCAAAATGCTCCTAAACCTTCTAATATGCAAAATCATAGCAAATGGAACGATGAGGGCTATTTAGTGAAATTAGAATACCATGAGTTAGATGTACCATTAAATGTTAGAGATAGTTTTATAGAAATTCTCCCGTTCATTCCAATTAAGTATTCAGCATTTCAACAAAATGCTAAAGGCAATCAAGGCTATTTATATCCTTGTAATGAGGAACTGGCTATTAAACTTCTAGATTTAATCAGTGATTTAAATATATATCAAGTAGACCAGGAACAGCTTGAGTTATCGATTGATAATGTGAGAAGAACAGAACGAAATACATTAGTTCCAGTTATTGCAGAAACAGAATCAGAAGTAAAAACAAAAATTCGTTTAGGTCAACAGAAGTTTCGCAAGTGCCTTATGCCTTTGTGGGAGTATAAATGCGCATTATGCAGTATTGACTTACCTGAGTTACTACGAGCGAGCCATTCGAAACCTTGGAAAGATAGCACAAATGAAGAACGTATAAATCCATACAATGGCGTACTTCTTTGTTGTAATCATGATGCCCTGTATGATAAAGGGTTAATTGCATTTGATGGACAAGGACGTTTGCACATTTCTTCAGTGATCTGTAATGAAGATTATTTGAAGTATGGATTATTACCAACATCTAAAATTCAGATTCATTCTGAAAATAAATTGTTTTTTAAGTGGCATAAGAGAAATGTTTTTGAAACTTAATATCCATAATCCGAATTTGTTTTTTATTGTATAAAATGACGCTGTCTCAATAAGTGTTACATTTTGGGAGATTCTTTGTTTTATGCCCATACTATGAACAGAAGGAATTCGTGTGGAAAAACGAATAATAGACGAAATCCAACAAGCTTGATATAAATTTCTATGATGCAGATACACACACATGGGGAGAGTTGAAAGAATAAAGGGCAAGTGATCATTTATAAAAACAAAACAATTGGAATTCAATATATAATAACCGCTTTTTTGGTTTTCAGTGATATAATTTTATAGCATTTTATCAATTGTTAAGGGGATACATAATATGTCTAATTCACAGAACGAAGAAGAAAAGAAAAAGAAAGGAGGGTGTTTTGGCTGTGGTTGTTTAATTTTTATTATAATTATTATTTTAGGTAGCTGTTCAGCAATGTTTAATGATAATGAAGAAGATGATGATAAAGAAAAAGAGAAAACTGAACAGGTAGATAATAAAAAACAAGTGGAAAAAGATAAAGCTGAGAGAGAAGAGGTAGAGAAGGCTAAACAGGAAAAAGCGGAAAAAGAAAAAGCTGAGAGAGAAGAGGCTGAGAAGGCGAAACAGGAAGAAGAAGAACAAGAAAAAGCTGAGAGAGAAGAGGCTGAGAAGGCGAAACAGGAAAAAGAAGAACATGCATGTTTAAACATTCGAGGTAATATTTCAAGTTCAGGCGATAAGATTTACCATGTGCCTTCAGGCCAGTTTTATGATAAGACTGAACCTGAAGAAACATTCTGTACAGAAGCTGAAGCGAGATCTGCTGGATATAGAAAATCTAAATTATAGTATCTCTTTATACAGTCATGCCAAAAGTAAATGATCGAAAGCGTGAAATCGAAGATGACGTGCAGGATGTGTATCAAATAACCTAATGTTTAGTCATTAACGAAAAGACAGTGAGCAAAGATTCGCTCACTGTCTTTTTGATTCAATATTCTAATTGTACTTATTAAAGGAAACCCTTATTAACATGTTTTAGAGCATATATTTGATCACAAAATTGATCACACAAACGATCACAAACGTTTAAATAGCACTGTTTTTATGATCACAACAATGATCACAAAAACCCTCCAAAACCCTGTTTAATCCCCAACACTTTTCCTACTAATCCGCTCCACAATCTCCATCAAATCATCCGGCCTATGAAATTCAATCGGCGAAACACCTTTATCGAACTCTATCGTATTGGATTCTATCATTAATACATACTTGCCGTTAATCTTTCCTAAATGGATGCTGTCGCCAAAATCGGCTAACAGTCCTTTGATAGATGTACTGCCAAGCTTCATTCGTAGTTCGGCTTCAGGTGTATGCTCGACAATCTGGGCAGTGGCTTCGACGACTTGGTGGGTTTCAAGGCGTTCTTGGATTTCCCTTTTATCGCTGGTTTCCCAGATTTCCAGGTCCTGTTCGAATTTCTGCAGTTCGTCACTGTTTTCTTCGAATTGAGCGGATACATGCTCATGGACCATGTGGATGACCTGGTTTTTCATGATTTCCGGCATTGATTCACCATATTCGACGAATTTCAAAAAGTCCTCGAAGTAGCGAGCATGTGAAGCCTGGTGGATTTTCAGTTCGGCTTCTTCTACCATACCTTCTTCGGGCATGTAGGGATATTGAATGGATTTCATATTTTTGGTGGTGATGGCCATTTCAACGTGTCTGATCAGGGTCCGTTCATCCGAAATGGAAGCAACCTTTGGCTCGAAATCACATTTTAATAAGAAAACGAATGGTTCATCGAGATATTTCGATAATTTAGCCGATGCGATTATGAAGACACCGCCGCGGACGGCACTAGTATCAATATATGACCGCGTGAATTGTTCATTTTCCTCTTGGAATTCTTCTTTCGTTTTAGCATATCGAACACGGTTAAATACATTGTAATTAGGGTTGGAATCCAGTGCATGTCCTTCTTCGACAATAAAAGAACCGATTTTCGTCGGTATTTGTTCAGTTTTTGGATGACGGTCCACTTTTCGTTTGGAAATCTTCATCAATTCCCCATCCAAAAAATCCTTTAAAGGACTTTCTTCATATTCCTGGGTATCAAGAGTTTGAAAATGTTTAAAACGCTTATCAGCCTGATCGCCTTTTCCATCGACTTGGATTAAATAAAAAGACAGATAGGTAATCGTAAAATCCATGAATGTCACCTTCTTCAATTATTAAGCATGATTCCCGTACTTTTTTTAAGACTTAATAAGTATAGAGATGTACTTTGATTCCGTCAAACTATTGGTGCGTGAATGATCAGAATAATATTGGTGTATTATTTCATAATAATACATATGGAAAAATGAACGTTAAATCCATCTAGGATAAATAATGTTAAAACTCAATAAAACCAAAATACAAGATTACAGGGAACACTTCAGTATTTTACTATTGATGATATTAAGATAATGAACGGTCGATCTAAAAACAGGGTGAACTACAAAGGTGACTACTGAATGTATTGATAATGAAGGATAATTCTGTTTAATGCTAATTCTTGCATTATGTAGAAGAATCAAAAACAGAATTTTACAATAATAATCCATTGACGATGGAAGTGTTAATACGTATAATTTGAAAGTCAGATAATTCAGGCATTGTAGGAATTTGTCGAAATTTCTCCGATATAAATAGCAAGTTAATTTATTCGTCTGCAATTTTCAGAATAGTTTTTAAAATTTATGGAGGAGATAGCATGAGTATTTTTAGAAAGAAGTCCATTGAGGACTTATTGATAAACGCAAGTTCCAGCGGTAAGGGATTGAAAAGGGAACTAGGCGCTTGGGATTTAACGATGCTTGGAATTGGAGCGATCATTGGTACAGGCATTTTTGTATTAACAGGTACTGGTGCTGTAAATGCTGGTCCTGCACTTTCATTATCGTTCGTCATTGCAGGTCTTGCCTGTTTATTCGCTGCACTCTCATATGCGGAATTTGCAGCTTCCGTACCGGTTTCCGGTTCGACTTATACGTATGCTTATGCAACTCTAGGTGAATTTGCCGCTTGGATAATCGGCTGGGATTTAATCCTTGAATACTTATTGGCCGTTAGTGCCGTATCGGCCGGCTGGTCAGGCTATTTCCAATCATTTTTAAGTGGATTCGGGATTAACTTTCCAGAGAAATTCACGGCAGCACCGGGTTCGGTTGATGGTGTCACTACTTATATGAATTTGCCAGCCTTTTTGATAGTAATGGCGATTACTTTATTGATCTCCAGAGGCACGAAACAAACGACTAGGATCAATAACATAATGGTCGTCATAAAAGTGTTGGTAGTCTTGCTGTTCATCGTTTCTTCTATTTATTATGTGAAACCGGAAAACTGGCAGCCATTCATGCCATTTGGAATCGATGGGGTATTTTCAACTGCCGCATTAATGTTCTTTGCCTTCATCGGCTTTGATGCGGTTGCTTCTGCTGCTGAAGAAACAAGAAATCCAGGAAAGAATTTACCACGTGGAATACTCGGTTCACTTGTCATTTGTGTTGTGCTATACATGGTCGTGAGTTTAATAATGACAGGTGTGGTACCGTATGCACAATTCAGCACGGCTCTCGATCACCCGATTTCTTTGGTCTTGCAAAGCGCAGGACAAAATTGGGTTGCAGGAATCATTGATCTAGGTGCGTTCCTCGGAATGACAACGGTTATTTTGGTGATGTTATATGGCCAAACCAGGATAATGTTTGCGATGTCACGTGATGGGCTGATGCCTAAATCTTTATCAAGACTTCATAAGAAATATAAAACACCATATGCTGCTTCATGGATGTTTGGATTGATAGCGGCCTTACTGGGAGCATTCATACCGCTTGGTGAATTGGCTGAGTTGGTCAACATTGGAACATTGACTGCGTTTACGATGATTTCCGTAGCGGTCATCGTTTTACGGAAAACAAGACCGGATATGAAACGTGCTTTTTATTGTCCGGCTGTACCGCTCGTTCCGGGCTTAGCAATCGTTTTTTGCGTATTCTTGATGATTCAATTGGGAAGTCATACATGGATAAGGTTCTTGATTTGGATGGCTATCGGAGTCGTTATTTACTTCACTTATTCCCGTAAACATTCCAACCTTAACCAGC
This sequence comes from Peribacillus sp. NJ11, assembly GCF_030348405.1. Lineage (NCBI taxonomy): Bacteria > Bacillati > Bacillota > Bacilli > Caryophanales > Bacillaceae > Peribacillus > Peribacillus sp. NJ11. Next base: position 4,075,642 of record NZ_JAUCFO010000001.1, on the reverse strand, counting down.
AGGAAAAATAATCATTGAAAAAGAAACTCTCTGTAGTGTCTCAGTCAGACGACAAAAGGAGGTTCGGAATGCTCTCACCCCGAACCATGATTTTAAATGAAAACTTGATTATCCTTCATGTTTTTTTACTTGTTTATTCGGATTAAACCCTCTAGATTGAAGAAATTTGCGACACTCCTGCCGAATAACTGGCTAGGCGAGACCCCACAGACGCTTGCGGCGAGGAGTCTTAGCTGACAGTCGGCGGAAAGGGAGCGAATTTCTGAAATCAACTGGAACTTTTTTTAAAGAAAAAATTGTAGGTAAACTGGCTCTTCTCTAATTTGTCTACAGGCTGAGACACTCTCTGGAGTGTCTTTTTGTTTTGGTCCATATAGTTCATAAGTCTTGTGTGATATTAGCTTGTTTAGAGGGAAAATTATCAAATTAGTTAAAGATTAACAGGCTTTATGTCGAAATAGTATATATGGGTAGAAAAAATTGGAGGGCAATTCATCATGAAAAGTTTATGGCGAAATAAACAAAAGATAGATTCAATAGACTATTTGCAATTTAAGGAACAAGTCGGTATCAATATCAGGGAGTATCCGAGCGTATTGACACAAGTGGAGATGATTCATTTGACGATCGGGGATTTATGCATCATTCGTTCTTTACAAGATGAAGTGAAAGAACATCTGACCCAAATTGTTGAAAATTTTTATAAAAATCTAGAAAATGAATCCTCTTTATTGAAAATCATTTCGGCCAATAGTTCTATCGATAGGTTGAAAAAGACACTGCATCGTCATATGTTCGAAATGTTTAGCGGTACCATTGATGATGCTTACATAAAACAGCGCTATGTTATCGCACAGGTACATGTGCGAATTGGACTACAGCCAAAATGGTATATGAGTGCTTTTCAAGATTTACTGCAATCAATAATCATTCATGTGATGGCCAATATAAAGAATAAAGAGCAATATCAGGATAACATTCTGGCAGTCACTAAAATTTTTAATTTAGAGCAGCAAATAGTTTTAGAAGCATATGAACTTGAAAATGAGAAGATTCGTCAACAAAGCCTGGAAGAAAAAGAAATGATTAAACTACAGGTCAATCAAAATGCCGAAGAATTGGCAGCAATCAGTGAAGAGACAAGTTCAGCAACGCAATTAATGGCAAATAAGGTAATCGAAATCCATGATTTCACTCAAAAGGGGTCAGAGATTGCGATACATGCAGAGGGGAAATCGAATGAAGGTGTAGAAATGTTACATGGGTTAGAGAAAAGGTTGATAAAAACACAGGATCAAATGACGATCATCTCAAAAGATATGGAACAGCTATCCAATACATCAAAGGAAATTGAACGAATTGTCACGATTATCACTTCTATTGCCGAACAAACGAATTTGTTGGCATTGAACGCAGCGATTGAAGCGGCAAGAGCGGGTGATAATGGCAAGGGATTTGCGGTTGTTGCCGGTGAAGTAAGGAAGCTTTCGGAAAATACCAAGCAATCAGTTTCGGAAGTGGTGAAGCTGGTTAGTGGCATTGCTCATTTTACCAATGTAATGAATACTTCAATTTCCATGGTTAGCGGGGAGATTACTAAAGGCACGAAGCAAGGAAAAGAATCGGGCATATTTTTTACCGATATAGCAAAGGCCATGCTTTCAGTAAAAGAGCAAAATATTAAAATAACCAAGGAAATGACAGAACTGAATGATATATTCGATGAAATTAATGAAGCGTTCAATCAAGTTGCCGTTTCATCGGATCAATTGACCCAAATGACGATGAACTTGTAATGAAGTTCAAGGATTTGTTTTGAAGAACGGGCTTAAAGGGGGATTATGTGATTTTTTGTATTTTAATAAACAACTCGATAGAATATATTAATAAAAAAACTCAAAGCGGTGTACAGGATAAGAACAAACGTTTATAGAATTTGGATCAACATTCAATTCCAAGGAAGGCCGTTTAATAAATCTCTTGAAATAAAATAGAATTAATGTTATATTAATAAAGCGATGAGCTAATTTGTGTAAGTCGAAGAACAAGCTTTTAGCTAAACGTCGGGATGTGGCCTGACGGTTCTGCGCCTCAAACGCATCAAAGACGCCTGCTGCGTGCAGGCGTCTTTTTCATTTTTCATTTTATCGATTCTTTCCTTGCAGCTTGTACGTCTTCCTTGAATTCCTCTTGTATTTCTTCCGTTATTCCCTTGGTTGCATCCTTAAACTCCCTAAGCGAGGTGCCGACGGCCCGTCCGATTTGAGGAAGCTTATTCGGTCCAAAAACAACTAAAGCTAAAAGAAGGATTAAAATTAAGCCGGGAAAACCAATATTTGAAAGCATAACTAGTCACTCCAATCAAATCTGTTAGTTAATATTATAGACTCCTGACAAGTATTTGCAAAGGTTATTTAGTATTTATTGTCAGGTTCAACATCCGAAACTAGACATCCGTAAGATAAACACTTGCTATTCTGTCCTAATTTTATCTTGCACAATATTTCTAAAAATATATCTTACCCAGCTTAGGAAACCCAATAAAGGGGGGAGTAAGTACATGTCGCTTTGGTTCTGCCGTTTGATCATGTAACTAATTTCGTTTAACATGATAATTTTTTGGGTGCTTGGGATTATTAAACTTGCAAGATTGATGATATTTAGGTATTATAATTATACAAGCTGCGTTGTTCGTAATGATAATTAAGTTTTAACCTTTAAGCTGTAATAGGGAGTTTTACATCGAAACAGGAATGTTATGCCTCGTCACTGACTTGGACAACAGGATTGTTTTTGCAAACACCCACTTTGAGGAGTGGTGGTTTAAAACTTTCTTACTTGAATACGGCAATGGCGGCTTACCTTTTTTAAATTAGAAACCAGTTCCGTTAAGGGACTGGTTTTTTGTTGTTTATACGTATGTCCAGATACGTTATAGCTAGTTGCATTTAAGGACAATTCAGAAAACATATATCCCTTGTATTGTCTTGGATCATTTTAAAGCTTTAATTATTATGAAAGTTTTTATTGAAATATCAGATAATTAGCCATTATAATAATAATTAGATAACTCAGTTCACTATTTGTATAAAATATGGGTGTATCGATATTTTTTTTAAAGGATTACGTAAGCGCTGTCATTTTGAGAGAATTATTGTAGTCACCAGGAGAGGAGAAAATTTTATGGCAAGAATTAATACGACCGAGGTAATTAGCAACAGTAAGTTCAACCGCTTTCATTTTGGATTGCTGGCATGGTGTTTTATCATTATCCTTTTTGACGGCTATGACCTTGTCGTTTACGGAACGGTCGTCCCGCTATTGACGGAGGAGTGGAACCTTACTTCTGTGGAAGCTGGGGCTATGGGCAGCTACGGTCTATTTGGAATGTTGTTCGGGGCCATCTTCTTTGGTACATTAGCAGATCGGATTGGCAGAAAAAACGTAATAGCGATTACACTGATTTTATTTAGTTTGTTTACGCTTTTATGTGGATTTGCGAATACGCCTACAATGTTTTCGACTTTCCGATTTTTAGCGGGATTAGGTCTTGGGGGCATCATGCCGAATGTCATTGCCTTATTGACGGATTATGCACCGAAAAGGATGCGGAGCATGGTCGTTTCGATCGTTTTGTGCGGTTATTCATTCGGAGGGATGCTTGCACCGATACTGGGTATCCTGGTTATGCCGACATTAGGTTGGGAATCAATATTCTGGTTTGCAGGAATACCATTGTTATTTTTACCCTTCATGATGAAACGTTTACCAGAGGCTTCGACGCATCTGATTAGAGTTAACAGAAAAGAGGAGTTAATCAGGATATTATCCAGGGTCAGTCCGGAGAGTGAATTCGACATCAAGGACGAGATTGTAGATGTGAAAAAAACGGATACAAATATGCCGATTGTTGGATTGTTTAAGGATTCCCGTGCCCTGAGCACGTTGATGTTCTGGATCGCCTTTTTCATGTGCCTATTGATGGTATATGGCTTGAATACATGGCTTCCAAAGCTAATGATCGAGGCAGGGTATGCGCTGAATTCAAGCTTAGGTTTCTTGATCGTTCTTCAAGGGGGAGCTATCATAGGCACGCTTATCATCGCTAAACTTTGTGATCGTTATGGATCCAAGAAAATGCTTGTGCCGATGTATGCGCTTGGGGCAGTCAGTTTGACTCTATTGGGAATGGGTGGAAGTTCCTTCGTGATTTACACATTGGTAGCGATTGCAGGAGCCTGTACCATCGGTGCCCAAAACCTTGTACAAGCCTATGTTTCCCAGTACTATCCACCAAATATTAGATCGACTGCACTAGGAGTGGCATCTGGAATCGGAAGGATCGGCGGTATGCTTGGACCCATTCTTGGCGGATTCTTATTATCCATCTCGCTACCCATCCAATTGAATTTCATTGCCTTCGCCATTCCGGGTCTTATTGCCGCGGTAGCTTTATCATTCGTTCCAGTGAAAATGGCTTATTACAAAAATGATCATAAGGAACAAACTGAAGAAATGGCGGTAGAGTCCAATAAAATGAATATCATGTAAAATCAAATGCATGAAATGTCAGTGAAGGGATACCTAGCTGTCATTTTATGTATAATTACCTTCTGTTAGCGGAGTCATGGTTCCTATCAAAATTATGAAAATTGACAAGTCCTGGCATTTGTCCTGCGCTAGAAGAAATCGATTGTAAGGATATAAATATGGATAACCCATAAATGTTCATAATTTCGCAATACGATTCACTCCATTATATAAAGAATAAATGTTAGAATGATGGTACGGTTAATTAATTCCTCCTTAAAGTGGAGCGAACTAGAAATTACCTCATCTTTTGAGAGGAGTCATTACTTTGAAATTTTTAAAACATATTATTTTTTGGTTATGCATTATAGGGACATTATTTTCTATGATTTATTTCTTTGTAGCGGACGTTCCGTTATATATAAAATTATTAGGCGGAGCCATCATCCTTTATCTTGGTTATGATCTAATAACTGAATCAAAGGAAAGAAAGCGTAAAGAAGCCTTAGAAGCTTGATCCTATATTAGGTAAAAGCCCTCTTTTGATAAGAGGGCTCAGGACTGTAGTCAAACTCGATGAAAATCGAGTTTGACTACAGTTTTTTTATGGCTTGTACAATTTGAACGTTGACTGGAACGCAAGGCACTCGCTTTTCGCTGGCGATCCGGGTACCTCCTTGGCTTGTGCCCGCAGGAGTCTCGCTCCTTCCCCTCCAATCAACTTTTAGATAGAAACCCTACCTGCGGAGGAGTTGAACTTGTTGCTTTGAATCAGTTGTTTCGGGTACATCACTTGATGAAAGATGCGTTTTCAGGGCCGCTTTCTCCTACAGTCATTTTAAGCGACGCTTGAAAGATACAGACCTGTTCGAAAAGATTTTCTATAGCCTCTTAATGATAGCTGCTGGTTCGAAAGGAAACACGAGAGTATCAAGGAATCATGTTTAAAAAGCATCCTCATCACCTCAAATTCTGAACCCCTTTTAGCCCTCTTTTGATAAGAGGGCTTTTTTGGCGTATCAAGAAGGGTTCAATCCTTAGTTTAATAGTATGACCATCGGAATTCGGAGGGGGAAAATTGTATGTCCCGAGTGACAGCAAACTTGTCAATAATGGGAAACCTTGATAATTATTTCCAGGGAGTCAACAGCACGTATAAAATGGCTGTTGGCAGATCGACAAGCATAACTGGTCCGTACTATGATAAAAATGGAATGAATATGATGTATGGCGGAGGGACTATTTTTGATGCAGGGAACGACAGATGGAGGGGCCCTGGACATTCGGACATTCTAAATAATGATATTATAGTCAGACATGCCTATGATGCTTTAGCAAATGGTACACCCAATCTGTTAATCAACGATTTAAACTGGGATTCCCAAGGGTGGTCAACATACTAGCATGTAAGGTGATGTTGCCGGAATTAGGAGAGTTCGTGGTCTGTAGTCTGAATATTCAAAAATAGGTTCAGGATGGTCTCATTCCCTTTCATGATTTTAAAACAAGACTTGGTTATATTCCCCTGATTTTTTACTGTTTTATACGGCACAGGATTGAAGCATTTGCGACACTCCTGCAAGAAAAACCGGCTAGCAGAGACACCCAGACGCTTGGCAGACAGGCGGCGGAAATGGAGCGGGGTTCTGAAAAGCTGGAACGTTTTTTAAATTAAAAAAACTGCAGGCTAACTCGCTTTTCTTTGAGTTTGTCTACAGTCTGATTAAAGGGCATAAGGCCCTTTAATTTTTTTACTGTCTAGGTCCCCATATCATGATTGAAACCCCAGCTAACAGATTACTGCTCCAATCCAATCATATAAATCAGGAGTTTTCTTATCAATGCCCCATCCCCATAAAACCGATAAAACAATGAAAACCCCGCCATATGCAGCATATACACGTCCAAAAGTAGGGAACGTTTGGAAAGTTGCAATGATACCGTATAATACCAACCCGAAACCTCCGGCTAAACCAAGATAAATGGATTTACCCTCCCTTAACCAAAGCCAAATAAGGTAGCCACCACCAATTTCCGCCAATCCTGCCATAAGGAATATTACTGTAGTAACTAACATATATGTATACCTCGCTTCCTCGTTGAAATTTTACCATATTTGAAACTGTACATGATCATACTTAACGGTGTTCTTAATCTATATCTTATGAAAAAAAGTGATAACCGCATGAACGTTAACTGCAGCATTTTAATTCATTTAATTCAAAGGAGGAATTTATGCCAACTTTATCTTTTAACTCTAACTTGGGTTGCAATACAGATGCAAAGGGTACTATACCTAAAAAGGAAATATAGTAATCTAGTTAAGGAGTTGCATCCATGAAATCCCGAACTTTTGCATACATGTTAGCCATCTTTCATGCAAGTATTGTCGGCCTATCTTTCTTATTCACCAAAATGGCCATTGCAGAATCGAATCCGCTTGATACTTTGGCGTTCCGATTCACCGTTTCTTTCGTCATCATTTTATTCCTTGTCGCCGTTAAAGTCATTAAAGTGAACTATTCCTGGGAGTCGGTTAAAAATCTGGTTCCGCTATCCTTGTTATTCCCAACTCTTTTCTTTGCTTTTCAAACTTTCGGACTTAAGTATTCACAATCCACAGATGCTGGAATTCTATCTGCAGTCACTCCAATTCTAACATTGATGATAGCTGGATATTTCCTGAAGGAGAAAACATCTTTATATCAAAAGCTTTCGATTATCTTGTCTGTAATTGGGGTCATTTTTATTTTCGTGGTGAAAGGGAGTACGATCAATTTTTCTGACATGCTTGGGATGGTGTTGATCTTGCTATCCTGTATTGCAACGGCATGTTATACAACGATGACCCGTTCACTTGCCAAGGATTTTACACCTGGTGAAATGTCCTTTTTCATGATGGGAACAGGATTTGTCATTTTTAACGTGGCCGCAATTTTCACCCATCTAAAACAAGGAACGATGCCGGGATTTTTTACACCATGGTCGAGTATGGAATTCATCAGTTCCATTTTGTATCTGGGAATATTGGCTTCATTGGTCACTTCGTTATTATCCAATACGATTTTATCAAAGATCAAAGCGTCCCAAATGAGCGTATTTGCAAATCTTTCCACAGTTGTCACGATTGCTGCAGGAGCTCTCATTCTTGATGAAAAGATTACGATCTACGATATATTGGGGTCGATACTAATCATTTTAGGTGTAATAGGCACGAATTATTTTGGCGGGAAGAAAGAGCATTCGATAAAAGTGAATCTTGAATATAAAGGGGAACAAAGTGCGAAATGAATAAAAATGGTCCATCCCATTCGGGAAGGACCATTTTTATTTCCACCATTTTGTTTGAGGGAAATCTGCTGTCCCAATCATTACTGGCTCGCCTAGTTGAGGTGTGCAGACCTGTACGGCATGATCATTGGCCGCTTTTGTTACCCGTTCTATCGGGTCTGTCCAGTCATGAAAAGACAATGTGAAACCTGCCCAATGAATGGGGATCATCAGTTTTCCTTCTACATCGATGTGTGCTTGAACAGTTTCTTCAGGCATCATATGGATGGTTGACCAACGCTCATCATATTGGCCGCATTCCATTAAAGTTAAATCAAAAGGACCGTATTTTTCGCCGATTTCTTTAAAGTGGCCACCATATCCACTGTCGCCGCTGAAAAATACCTTTTCTTGTTTGCCATTAATTACCCAAGAACACCAAAGTGTCGTATTGCCATCGCTTAAACTTCTTCCAGAAAAATGCCTTGCAGGCGTACAAACAAATTGCAACTCTTTGAATGAAACTTCATCCCACCAATTATGTTCCTGAATCAGTTCTTTTTTCACGCCCCACCTTTCAAGATGTCCACCGACACCGAGTGGAACAATGAACTGACCGACCTTATCTTTTAACTTCTTTATTGAGAAATAATCCAAATGATCGTAGTGGTCATGTGAGAGTAAGACGGCATCGATAGGAGGCAGCAAATCCAAATCGATAGGCAACTCCCCGCTAAAGCGCTTGTTTCCAAACCAAGGAAAGGGAGTGGGGGCTTTTCCAAACATTGGATCCACTAAAATGGTTTTACCATCCAACTCCAACATGAATGCAGAATGACCAAACCAGGTGATTTTATTGGAATTCACAGATGATGCAGGTTCTTTTGCTCCTATTACGATTGGATGGTCGGGCCTCCTTTTTGGATTGCCTTTTATGTAATCCCTTAAAATGGAACCAGTATGTTTAAGGCTCATCGCTTGACCAGCAGGAATCTGATTGAGGAATTTACCCTTGGCAAAATTCTCTTTTGTAGTGAATCTTCTCACTTTTTCTTTGTTTGTCCGCCTCCCTAGCGGAGGATAGAGGTTAAGGAAAAGTAACAATAATATAAAAAAAGAAATGATGATCTTAATAATTTTCAGCATGAATATGTTCCTCCCGTATTAATCAGACCTTTTCGTTAACTTATCATATCACAGAATATATAAGGTTATTTAATGCGATGTCCCTCAATGGAAATGATATGGATTTACCCTTCAGGTCTATAGATGTGAACCGATGATTCATTAACTCGAAACTCACTTTGGGAGTCAAGTGAAAACTCATCGACAGTGGCTAAGTTTCGCACGCCCTAGGCAGGGAATAGAGGTATATATAATGAATAATATAGAGTACGGAATAAGAAATGTAGCAGCAGGATGAAGGGTAGGGTGATAAATCGATTGTTAATGTTTTTCAGAGTCTTTGTATGGGTAGTATTTTTTGCTTTATTGGCTTATGTCATTCTTTCTTGGAAATATAAAGACAAGGTAACGAAAAGGATTGAAGCGATTCGAAAAACCTGGTATGTCATTTTTATACTGGGAGCATTGATTTATTGGAATTTCTATCCGATGAGTATATTTAATGAGTGGAAAAATTTTTTGATTATGGCTATCGTATTTATCCTGATTGATATGTTTGTGTTCTTGAGCATGTATATATCCAAAATTGGCGATAACGAACTGTCCTATGCAACAAGAGCTGTTGCGGAAAGTGACAAACTTTTAACGGATAATAGGGAAAAGGTCAAGAATATGTTTCATCTCCTAAAGAAAGAAGGGATTCCTGAGTATTATCAAACGAATAAGGAATACTTGGCTTATTTGAGCATTCTCCTTCAAGCTTATGCAGCAAAGGAAGGGATGGACGTGAAAATTCTTCCTTTCAAAACGGAACAGGACAAGCAATTGGTGATAAATGGGCATCCGAACTTGAATGGCAGTACCATTCGTGCTACATTGGAAAGAGAAGATACGTATTATAATGATGAAGAGAAAATGGCTCTGCAGCCTGTAAGCATTTTGATGGAACCCTATATCCTTGACGTGAAATCAGAAAGCTTCGTTTCAGAAGTCGATTGTTTATTAATAGCATTATTAATCATGATGTTCGATATGGTCATAAAACATAACCCAGGTGGTGAAGGATAAATGAGCATTTATGATAAAGCTGGCAGCGAAGTGTCAGTTGCCGTAATCAAACCACAGGTGAAAATACCCGATGTAGGATTAAGTCCCCATACTAAAAAGGTGATGAAACAGAACGAACGCATTATCCTGAAACAAAAAGAAAAAGCTGATCGCTTCAGCCGGTTAAAAAATGTTTTATAAGAAACGGGGCAGGGGTTTTTCCTTTGCCTGATGATATTTAATGGAAAACCCGCATATACTATTCAAAATTAAAGAATAGGAAGGGTCTTTCAGAATATGAACAAAAAACCCGAGAGAGTCAACATCCCGGCCCCCTCCGCTTCACCATCCGAGAAACGGATACATAAGGGAAATGCTGATCTGCTCAAGCTTTTGCAAAGGTTGAAAGCTAAACGTTGGATTTTTTTAAGGTGAAAGAAAGCCAGTCTCTTAAGGAGAACTGGTTTTTTTGAATTTTCGGAAAATCATAGCGGGTGGTAGTATTGAATATTCTTACGACCAGATTCTTTAGCCTTATACATCGTACGATCCGCTTTTGTCAAAAGTGACTCCATTTCCGTACCATTATGTGGATAAAAGCTTATCCCTATGCTAGCCGATACAAATTGATCATTTCCATTAATTTGAATGGGCATGGTGGATAAATGGTTCAATAATAATTCAGCGCTTTGCTGTGTGCTTTTCATTAAATTCTCACAATGAGATGGATGTAATAATACAATGAATTCATCTCCACCGATTCTAGCCACATGACTGTCACCGGGTACGGTTTGCAAAAGACATCCAGCTGCCTGTTTAATAACCTCGTCACCAGCATCATGACCAAAGGAATCATTGAAAAATTTAAAATGGTCAAGATCGATGTAAAGAATGGCCATTTCATCGTTTTGTTTATCCTTTTGATAATCAAAATAATTATAGATGAAGTGCCTATTATAAAGACCTGTCAAAGGATCCCTGATAATTCCATTTTCAAGAATGATGGTTTGACTAATCAAAGCTGCCAAAGACTTAATGAGTATCAGATCATACTCTTTAAAATCATAGGGTTTAATGTCGAATGCACATAATGTACCAATGATTTCACCCTCATTTATAAGGGGGGCCCCCATAAAACAACCGTTCCCAATAAACTTCGTCGCAGGGTGTCCACTAGTCAAATCATGTTCCTTTAAATTCGGGATAACGAGTGGTTCCAAGCCATTCTCAACAACTAATTTGCAATAAACCATATTATAAGGAATGATGTCACCTTCACAAATTAACTTTGCATTTCTATTGAAGGATTTGATTATAAAACTCTGTATGGGATTCAATATCGAAAGGAAGAATGTATTCACATCAATGCTTTGAGCTAATAGTGTTAACACTTCTTTAGCGATTGAGTCCAAATTTTTATAATAATTGATATCTTGCTGAATCATTTTAAAGGCTCCTCTTTTATCTATAGTCTTTTTAGGTTTCCGGAAGTTATTTCTCATATTGAACTAGAAAGACACTAAAGCGGAATTTGAATACCGTGACAGTCGTCCGGATTTCCACTAAACTCAATTAAGAGGTGGGATTCGTTTTATTTTGTAATCGAGAAGTAGCCGATCGTGTAATGGGCTGTTTTCCATTTTTCTTGGTTCAGTATGAATGTCAGTCAGTTAAAAATTGCCCTTTACCTTAATATCGGCTTTCTTTTAATATCATTAATTTTCATTCGTCTGATGACCATAGCTAAATCGTGGATTTTTTCTGAATGCGGGATAGACTTCACTTTCTTAAAGTCGATAATCAGTCTATCTAATATCTATTATACTGTACGTGAAATGGTAAGAGTACCTTAAACGTACATACTTGGAATTAACCCGAGCGCGTCCAGAGGTCATGCAGCTTGGCATTTCTGCTCTTTATCATGATTAACGAAACACATGGATTATATAGATAAAACGAATGTATCTCGCTCATTTAAAACAATGTTTTGGAGAGGATAATAGGTAAGAATAAGTACATAACGGATAATTCAAAAGGGGATTATTATGGGAAAATTAGAAAGTATATATCCTATTGCTATAGAGAATACAAAGGAAAAAATAATCCAGGATATGGATTTTTATTTGGAGAATCAAGATTCAATGCCTTCATATGCAACATATTTATCTGACAGGACGTCTTTTATTGAGCAAATTTGGATTAATGTTTGGTTAAATAAAGCATCAAACGATGTGCCGAGAAAGGAAAAAAAGGTGTTTCTTAGCGAAAGGGGATTTGTTACGGAAGGCTCAGATCATAAGCTGATCAATAGCATGTTCCGGAATGAATTAAAGAAGTATCGCCCATTTGATGCCTTGTCGTGGATTAAAAAATCCTTTGCTGAAAATCCAGATGATTGGGAGAAGAGATATAAAAATGCGAGGGAAAACTTCTTTAAACGACAAGAAGAACAGCGGATAGCTAAGCAGCGTTGGAAGATACGCGTAAGGCTGCAAGAAGAGGCCAATACATTTTTTGAAAAAAACTCACTTCTTTTGTATTTACATGTCAGGTATCATATTGCGGGAATTTTGGCAGCGGATCTTAATAATAAGCCTAAATTCCAATATGTCGATCCATACTTGCTTGAAGAACAATTGGTTGAAGAAGGGGGATTTCAACCTAACGAATACCTAATGGTCACCGACTTTTTGGAAGAGCTGACAGGGGATATTCACACGTTACTCGATTGGGGAAAAAACCATTATGAATATGAAAATTATTTTTACCGGTATGAAAGGTTAGTTTCGGATTTCATTATGAAATTAGCAACAAAAAAATACTTGAACCATTTACCTGTAGCACTGCATCATGATTTTTTGGAGTCATATGGTGAGAGACTGAAGGTTGAAGCCCTTCAAGGTATACTACGGGATGAATTGACTGATTTGTCACAGGCCTGTTTTGATGAACTTCAGGAAGAATACCTTTCTGATTTACTGAACCTCGAAGGTATACCTTTTGATGAAACATTGCACGAAGAAATATTTGAAAAGGACGAGGCGAACAGAGAAAGAAGAAAAGCTGAAGTATTGGCAGAGGAAGCAAAAAAGCGGGCTGAAGAGCAAAGGATGATTGATGACATCATAGGTAAGGCCTATACTCCATCATTAGGGAAAAAGGTTAGGTATGTTTTGCATATCGGAGAGACTAATACCGGGAAGACTCATAAGGCCCTACAAAAAATGAAGGAAGCGGAGAGCGGTTTGTATCTAGCTCCCCTAAGACTGCTGGCCCTCGAAGTGTTTGATAAATTAAATGCGGATGGTGTTCCTTGCTCATTAAAAACCGGTGAAGAAGAAAAGGCAGTTGCGGGTGCCAATCATGTCTCGAGCACCGTTGAAATGTTTCATGAAAAGGACTACCATGAAGTAATCGTTATAGATGAAGCCCAAATGATAGCCGATAAAGATCGAGGCTTTTCGTGGTTTCGGGCAATCACTCAAGCAAATGCGAAAGAGGTCCATATCATCGGAAGCAAGAATATCAAAATGATGCTTCTGAACCTTCTGAATGAGGCAGATTTAGAACTCCACGAATACAGACGGGAAATACCGCTTGAGGTAGAACAAAGGGAATTTGGATTGAAGTATACCAAAAAAGGGGATGCCCTCATTTGTTTTTCGAGAAGGCAGGTACTGGAAACCGCGTCCCGTCTAAAAGAGAGTGGGCATAATGTCAGCATGATATACGGCAGTATGCCTCCAGAAAATAGAAAACGGCAAATAGAGTTATTCAATCGCGGTGAAACATCAGTTGTCGTTGCCACAGATGCGATTGGGATGGGATTGAACTTGCCAATCCGCCGCATCGTGTTTCTTGAAAATGAAAAATTCGATGGGACACGAAGAAGAAGATTGACTTCTCAAGAAATCAAACAGATCGCAGGGCGGGCGGGTAGAAAAGGTATTTACGACACTGGCAAGGTAGCATTTACAGCAGAGGTTAAAATCATGAATAAGTTGCTGGAACAAATGGATGAACCAGTTCAAACCTTCACCATTGCCCCAACCTCTGCTGTATTTGAACGTTTTCAAAAATATTACCGGAACATGGGAACATTTTTCGAAATGTGGGAAAGGTTCGAGCCTCCTAAAGGCACGAAAAAGGCGTCTCTATCGGAAGAAAGGGAGCTTTACGAGCTGATACGGGATACTGAAATCGAAGTGCGTTTTTCCTTAATGGATTTATATGGTTTCCTGCATATTCCTTTTTCAGCCAAGGAACCAAGTCTGATCAGGCAGTGGCTGGAAACGGTCGAAGCGATTGCCGAGGGCAGTGATCTTCCTGAACCGATCATCAAGACTAGAAACCTGGAGGAATTGGAGCTTTCTTATAAAGCGATAGGGCTTCATTTATTATTCTTGTATCGGATGGGCAAGAGGACCGAAGCTGTTTATTGGGAGCGTATCCGTGAAGAAATCAGTGATGGCGTTCATGATCAGTTAAAAGATGAAATGTTGAATTATCAAAAAAAATGCAAGCGCTGTGGAAAAAGGTTGCCGAATGACTCACGTTTTCAGATATGTGATGCATGTTACCATAAAGGGCCTAGGAAGTCGCACAGATTCAAGTAACGAATTCTTTCTGATGTTAAATAACCCAAATAACGTACACCTTTGGTGTACGTTATTTGGGTTAAAAGTGGTTGTATATATTCACTTAGTCATTTCGTTTCGATTTAGCAATAAGTGCTGCTTGCCGCTTCATTCGTTTATCAGCTTGTTTATCATGCACCACTAAGATGGCATGAATTAAACCGGGAACATAGAAAAATAGTGTGAGGATCAAGTTAAGCACAGCCTGAATAGGTTTACCCACTAATAATACGGCTAAGGGAGGGAAAATAATCGCGATTAAATATAGAATAATGAACACTCTCCATTTAAAAATTTCATCTGACCAGTTCCTTTTTGATTATTTACATGATATTCATTTAGATGATCCTTATATTCAAACACTAATACTTGCGTTGGTATCGCCTTGATAAATATATGCTTGAAGTCCCGATTCATACCCAACCGAGTGGCATTCTGTTTAAAGGGTATATTTTTCATCCAATTATAGCAGGAGTGGGATGGCTAAGAATTAGAAATTATCGTTTTGGCCGGTAGTGGGCAAAATAACGCCGTTTTTTATGTTAGAATAATCAGAAAACCAAAAGTGAAAGCGGGATGTTTATGAGAAAAAAGATAGGCTGTTTGCATGCACACTACACAAATATAGAATACATAGAAAAAGCATTCTCGAAATTTGATATTGAATGGCTTCATTTTGTAGATCCAGGAATGATGCACCGGGTGGCAACGGATAAAAAGTTTAAGTATTCGGATGCTCAAAAAACGGTTAAAGAAAAAGTTGAATGGATTGCTAATTGTAAAGTGGATGCCATCCTGATAACCTGTACGAACTACATCGCCTTTTTAAACGAAGAACAACTATCCTTACCCATGCCTATCATTAAAATCGATGAACCGTATTTTGAGCAGATTTGCCAATTGCAGCAGCCGCAAGTCATATTATTCACGAACCCTGCTACAGTTGAAGGAACAGTCAAACGTTTAAATGCCCATTCTGAAAAATATGGGGGTGTGGATTTTCAAGTTATCATCATCGACAATACCTTTGAATACATTATGCAGGGATTGGGTGAGAAATATAGCCAGGAAATCGTGAAGTTCCTGCATGACTTTAATAACGAAAATAAACTGCTGTCGGTTGCTCAACTATCAATGGTTGACGCAGCCAAGAGATATGAGTTTCAGACAGGAAGAGCAATTTTAAATCCATTGCAAGCATTAGTGGATTCAATGATCGATCAACTAAAACTAAGTTCATTGAACGGTATTTGAATCAGAAGGTTCCTGGTGCTTCATGAACGGCATGAACTTTATATTCAATAATGTATATAAAATGAAAGAAGAATTCCCTGTAGTTAATCCCCATGCAGGGATTTTTTTATTTTTCCTTTGTGCGAATTTGTTCACGGATGGTTTCAAGTTCTTCAAGGGATAGATCTGTCAGGGAATTTTTTATTTCTTCTTCGACCCTTTTTCGATCAAGCTCCCTATATTGGCTCCACCAATCCCGCAACCCTTCTGTGTTTTCAAGAAGATATTCTATATCGATTTCTTCTTGCTCATCATCTGATAAATATCTCATGACCGCACCTAATAATCGGTTGAGTTTGCCTAGTTCACTTTCCTTATCAGGTGAAGCAAGAGTATCTTTCTCTTCTGAATCATTTTTAGCTGAAACGTTCCGAGGTGTCATGGTATCCTCCTGTTTTTAATAGTAGTGTGCCTAAAAAGGGCGGATTTCAATGTATGATTTTGGTATTTTTAAAAATTTCATTTTTTAAATACTTTTGTAAGTGAGGACATCAATATGATTAATTATAATTCCAACATATACCTCGTTAGAATATATGTGTGTATCGTCACCCTTTAAAAGATTAAAAAAAGAATGGGTAAGTAGGGGTGAAGAATGGTGGGGGAAAAGGGGACCTCTTCCTACGCCTGTTCTAAATAAGAACAAATATCCGGACATTTACGAAAACAGACTGATGATTCTCCCCATATACGGTCTCATCCTTACTATAAATCATCTTATAGGATATAGAAGGATGGATGATGGAAGGACGAGTGCATAAATTTAAATGAAGGGAGTGGAGAAATGAAATGTTCATGAAATTAAGTGTGGCCAGTGTCTCCGGAGCTGTCGTGTATTTGATATATAATGTCAACCAGACGCTGCGTAAAGGAATGGGGACGCTCGAAGAAACAAATAAGACACTGGAAGAGGTTAGAAACGCAGTACATGGATTGACGCAGGAGTCCAAACAATTGATCCACTCTGCGAATCAAGTTACAGCAGATGTAAAAGGGAAGATGGAAAATGTCGATCCTTTACTAGAATCCGCCCAAGATGTTGGGGAAATGATTCATAATGTGACCAATTCCATGAAAGAAGCCAGCTTGGATGGCCGCCAAAAAAATGATTTATCCACTCCGACAGCTCCTTCAACTCAAACAGAAGCTGAGGGCATACAAATCAAAATCAAATAGTGCTATTGGTCATTTTAAAAAAACATGAACCCCGGGATCCACTAACATATTTGGATTAATCGTTTCTACTTTTAAATTTAGAGGGGGAGCTTCAACATGATTATTCAATATAGTGTGGCTGCAATCGCTTTAGCCTTCATTTGGTTGGTCGTTTTTTTGATCAGTACACTTCAAAAAGGAATGGCCACTATAGGAGAAGCCAATCAAACATTGGTTGAAGTGAGAAATGCCATCCACGATTTATCCGGAGAATCGAAACAACTGTTGCAAACCGCAAATGAAATCACCGACGATGTAAAAACTAAAATGAAAACGGTTGAACCTTTATTGGATTCTGCTCAGGATGTTGGTGAAGCGATACATTCAGTTACAGACTCTGTTAAAAAAGCCACTAACGGCTTCCGGACAGAGTTTACCCCGAAAAAAATCAATGCTATCAAACCCAAAAGCCAATTTAGATAAAAAGAACATAAAAAAAGTGAAAGACACTACCGGGATTGGGAGTGTCTTTTTTGATGGTATGTATAATAATAGCCGCATTCTTAGCATATATGGATATCGCCCATGAATATTATATCTATTAGACCCATCTCTCTCATACAGATTCCTTAACACCCTGTATGAGAATATGGAACAAATATTAATTTTTGGATTCAGAACAAGTTATTATTTTTCGGACTTGTCACCTGCAGGTTGGCCTGAAGTTTTTGATTCATTGGAATGTTTGACGCCTTTACTTACATATGGTTTTGCGCTTTTTTTCTTGTTGGCACCCGTTTTCCAACGATTCCAGCCCTTCTTGCCCGTACCTGTGCCCGTACCTTTACCCGTTCCACTCTTAGCCTTAGCTTTACTCATGAAATCACTCCATTACAATTGTATGGTTAGTATAAACCATTTTACTTGATTATTACCCAAGTATGTTGAAATATACAGGAACCAAGGTGATATGTACAGGGAAAGGCTCAAAATTTTTAATCCAAATCTTACAAACCAACAACAGCAAGGGATTTGCTGGATGGAACTTGTATATAATTGGTTTGCTGTGTTTCCTCAAAATAAAAATGAAAGTGAAATAAAGTAACTTTGTGCATCAGGGGGATGAACATGGTCTTTGCTTCACTTTATCGATATGGATCTCGATTTCGTCAGTAAAATGCTAATCCCAATCTTTTTGCAAATGGTCAAGTAGTGCATGAAAGTCAATAATACAGCGCCCGTATTCATTCCTAAAATGATGCCTCCCATATTAAGAGAAGCTTGAGACCCAAGGATATACATCATTAAAAATGCAACGATATGGGACCAAACTGTATGGATGAAGGCATCTTTCACTAAGCCCAGGCCGATGAGGTAGGCTTGCATTGGAATGACAAAAAAGTGAAAAAGGAAATAAGGACATAATAATTTTAAATAGTATGCGGCAGATGTTGAAGAAAAAAAGAGGGAGGTCAAAGGTTCCGCAAAGAAATAAATGAAGATCACGGCTGGAACTCCATACAATACGGTAAAAGACATCGATTTTTGCAATAAAACCCTCAATTTTTCCTTATCCTGTTTCTTGTAAGCATTCGAAACATTCGGAATGAGCATGATCATTAAGGAATGCGCGATAAAGGCCGGAAAGAAGCCGATTGTCATCGCAACCCCAGTGAGCATCCCAAAATGCTCTGTTGCCACGACCGCACCGAATCCTGCCGAGAGAAGTGCCGTATGGATCAAAAAAGGTTGAATGGCATTTGTTATGGCATGAAAGATCCTTAACCCCATGGTGGGCAGCGAAACCGCCAATAACTTTTGCCGTGCATGTTTACCGGTCGTTCGCGAGTTCGTACCGCGTTTCATGATTCGCATTTGAAGAATCAAAAGGTTGATCAAGTATAGAAAAACGAGGAACTCACTGCCAATTAAAACAAAAAAGGCCATCAAAAGTGACTTTTCCTGGTTAAAATGAAATAAGTTAAAGATGAGGAAAAGCAAACCAAATTGAATGATATCTTTCAAAAAGTTGGACAAAGCAATCTTCCCCATTTGCTGGACACCCATGAAATAACCTCTTGCAATCGATGAAAATGCAACGATTGGGATTAGTGTGATGAGCAGCCATTTAATATAGGGATGATATTTGTCCATTATTGATGAGAAGGAAAGTATGAAAGGCATGACCACACACATGACCAACACGATGACAGCCGCCATTTTAAGTGCATGAATGATAAGATTATAATGCATGGTCTGTTTATTTTCTGCGACGAATTTTGAAATGGAAATATGTAATTCAAGGCTGGCAATCACATATATTAAAAAGAAAATTGGCAATATGGACATATAAAGCCCCATGCCCTCTTCCTGTAATTCCCTGGCTAGGATCATGTTCACTAAAAATTCGATACATTCACCAAAAAACGCTGCGACAATCAAAATGAGCGTTCCCTTATAAAAAGACTTCATGTTGGCCCACTCCTAACAAGGTGTTTGTATAAAGATATGAGACATGCCCTGGAATATTCATAAGGAAGTCCATATTGCGGGGGTACATCATGCAGATATGGCTATGGATATACTGATTATGGAAGATGGAAAATTAAATCAAACAAGGATGGGAAATTGGATGAAATCGATTGGTTGAATGAAATTTCTTATGGAGATCATCATCAGAAGACATCATTCATGTCATGGTTTGTATTCATTTCTTGATTTTAGGTTTTTACACTGATAAAAAGAAGATAAGTCAGGTTCCCTTTTGGAAATTGTGTCGGATGAATCATGATCATGAAACATTAGCTGCTGCTTTGATTTTCACTTTGTAATTCATGCTTTATTTTGCTATCCTTTAGCAGAGGGGTGATCAATATGAAATTCACATCTATTAGTCAATCAAATATAGATGAATTGTGCATTGCGTTTGAAAGTTGTCTTACGAAACATGACATTACATTTAAGTATGTAGATATGACCGAAGAGAACGGTATCATATCGTTTATTTTTTGTAATGACCCGGAAAAGGCGAGATCGGTCGAATTGGAAAGTGAACGCTTCATCGGATTGGATACGGATTACATAGCCAAGGAAATTTTAGAGCCAATCCTGCCTAGATTAAAAGAATATGCACAAAAATAAAATCATCGATTAAGATGATTTTATTTTTGTGATGCTTGTTAAATGTCATAAGATTCATTCTTTAGCTTAATTCGAGCTGAATTATCCATGCGTTAAAACTGAAATGTAACTTCCTATTATATGCTTTTAATCATGGACCGGGTTATAATAATTTTTTTTGAGCAGAAGGGTATAGAATGGGGAACTGATAGGAATGATTGATGACTATCATTCGATTGCTACGCAGGTGATTAGGTTGGGAAAATTGAAATACCGAGATTAATAGTGGTTAAGTATAAAAAATACCCTGGGTGTGAAAACATCCAGGGTATTTCTTCTTTAATGTAGTGTCGCATACTTTCTATCGGAATCGAAGGATGAAAAGCGAATGCTTTTCATCGTTTTACTCTTTTCCGCAGCAATCTGGATAAAATTAAATGACCATTTTTTTACCGGCATTTAATTGGACTTCCTGTGTTGGAGTTTCTACTTTCTTGTTTTTCTTCACTTTAAAGTGATAAACCGCATAACAACCAAGGAAGAATGCTCCCCCGCAATAAAGGGCCATCCGCTGCTCAGGAACAAACGCCAGACTGATCATGACGATGCAGTTTGTTGTTAAAGCAAGAATTGGAATGAACGGGTATAGCGGTACTTTGAATTTCAGATTTTCTACCTTTCCTCCTTGGCGGGTATATGATCTCCTAAAAGCAAGAAGACAAGCCGATATGGCAATCCAGCCAATTTGTGCCCCTAATCCTGCAAGGGAGAGAAGAAAGACAAACACTGTTTTTGCAGCTACTACACTTGAAAGTAAAGACAAACCGGCAATTGCCAGGGTGATAAGCAAGGCATTAAGCGGAATCCCTCTCTTATTTACCAAACCGAGCTTCGGACTTGCCATTCCTTCCCTGGAGAGCGAGTAGAGCATACGTGTCGCAGCATAAAGACCGGAGTTTGCCACTGACAACAGTGCTGTAAGAATGATAAAGTTCATGATGTCAGCTGCATACGGAACTCCGATGCTATCTAGTACAACAACGAATGGACTTTCAGCAATTCCAGCTTTTTCCCTTGGAATCATCGCTGAGAGTACAGAGACAGAAAGAACAAAGAAGAAAAGGGTTCTCCAAACGGTTTGTTTGATGGATTTAGGTATGACCTTTTCCGGGTTTTCACTTTCACCAGCGGCAATTCCGATTAATTCCGTTCCTTGGAATGAAAAGTTCACTGTAATCATTGTGATTAGTAGGGCTGATATCCCATTAGGGAAAAGACCTTCACTGAAAAAGTTGGAGAAAAATGGAGCTTCTTGTCCACCTTTCATATCAATAAGACCAAACATAGCAGCACCGCCAACTATGATGAACAGAATGATGGCCAATACTTTTATGCTTGAAAAAACAAACTCCGATTCTCCAAATGCCTTTGCTGATAAGGCGTTTAGTGAAAATATGAGAAAAGCAAAGATTGCACACCACATCCATACTGGTGACTCAGGAAACCATCTTTGCATAAGCTGTCCTGCTGCCAGAAACTCCAAGGCAACTGTAACGGCCCAACCTAACCAGTAAAGCCATCCTATTGCAAAACCGGTTCCAGGACCGATGAATTTTGTCGCATATGTCTGAAACGAACCGGAAACAGGCATGGCAACTGATAGTTCACCTAAACAAAGCATCGTTAAGTACATAATGAAGCCGCCGACTATGTAGGAGAGGATAGCACCGATGGCCCCTGCTTCATGGATGGTATAGCCTGATCCAATGAAAAAGCCCGTACCAATACATCCCCCTATTGAAATCATAAATAAATGTCTTGCTTTCATGCTCCGTTTTAATTCATTTGGTTGATTTTCTGTTGTTTTCATTGAAAAACTCCTTTACCTGATGGGTGCAAACGGTTTCATTTATGTTTGGACGTTTTTAGGGAATTTGTGTGTTTTTTCATTCACAATTCTAAAAGCTTCGGTTTTGAATCTCAGGTGTTGTCGAATTCCCCCGGAAAAGAGATTACTTCTGCAATAAACATGAGTCAATAAACATAGGTACCTATGCAGAATTAATTTCGATAGCGTCGCTTAATAAAGAAAAGGAAGCCAAGCGTCAGGAAACTAGGGATGTAAATTGAATCATGTCGATCATCCGCCAATGGGGAGAGAAGCACCCTGATGAATTATGGACTTATTCCAATGGAGCATCCATGTAAAGAACTCTCTCTATAATTCTATCAATCACTGTCATCTCAATAGAGTTCGACTATTTTACTTCAGCCAGTAAACCAGGATTGATAAGGTGATCTTCCGCTCCATAAAGTAATTTTTCCCCAAGTAATGAGCCCATTAATGCGACAGCAACTTCAGCCGTTTTATTATGCTCGTCCAATATTGGGTTTATCTCTACAAACTCTGCAGATGTAATGATGTTAGCTTCAGCCAGCATTTCCATGGCAAGATGACTTTCACGGTAACTAATGCCTCCCATTACAGGCGTTCCTACCCCTGGTGCATCATCTGGATCAAGACCATCAAGATCAAGTGATAAATGTACAAGATCTGTTCGTTCTTTCAGATAAGCAATCGATTCTTCCATCACTCTTGTCATACCCATTCTATCAATCTCATGCATGGTAAAAACTTTAATTCCTTTTTCCTTGATTAACTCTTTCTCACCTTGGTCTAAGGAACGGGCACCAATAATGACAACATTCTCTGGTTTGATTTTTGGAGAATATCCGCCAATGTTAGTCAATGCAGGGTGGCCAAGGCCCAAACTTACTGCTAGGGACATACCATGTATATTTCCTGATGGGGAAGTTTCAGCTGTGTTTAAGTCGCCATGTGCATCATACCAAATTACCCCTAAGTTATCAGAATGCTTCGCTAAACCAGCTAATGTGCCGATAGCTATGCTGTGATCTCCCCCTAATACTAAAGGAAACCGATTTGATTGGATGACTTCATCCACTTTTTGACTCAATTTTTCATTACCTTCTGCTACATCCTGCAGATTCTTTAAATTTGTGTCGCTATCACTTTGTGCTCTTTCTTGTATTTCTACTTTAATATCACCTTCATCACGGACAGTATAGCCAATGTTTTCAAGTCTTTCACTCAATCCTGCATATCTAATGGCACTAGGCCCCATATCCACTCCTCTTCTAGTTTGACCAAGGTCCATTGGAACACCAATAATTGAAATTTCCTTCTTCATGTATAATTCCTCCTTCGATTTTTCTTCCCTAGTATAAGGGTAAAAGGATAGATGACTCAACTCGACATTTTTTTGAATATTTATACGATTGGGAAAAGGGTAAAAGTCTTGGGTAAAAATTCCTATTTTTGATGATTCATGAATATAGAATATTACCATGTAGGGTATAAGGGGAATTAAGAAAACTGCGATAAATACTTATAAAACCTGGAATTGTAAAGATTTTTATCCCAGGAATGGAAGTAATAGCGCTACCAATCAGAAATTTTCGCCAAGGATGATTCAGTAGGTATGAAATATAATTTACTAGATACATTTATTCAGGAAATGGGGCAGTTTCTTATATAAAACATGGAAGGATTGTTATTTTCATATAAAAAAATTTTTTTCTGACCAGAAAAACGGAGGGCTGTTCGCCAAACTGAGGTTACACGAGAAGCGAAACATTATCACATTTAGCCCAACACTGTCGGCAAATTCAATGTATTTTGGACATTTCCAGTATGGTTTTTGTCTGGTGGGCAATAGCATGAAAAAAAGACGATTGGAAAATCAAAGATATTTGCGACAAAAAAATAGGATAGTTTGGTAGAGAAAAACTTAGGGGGTGTTTCCAGAAACAAAAAAAGGTAAAGAGCAGCAGGCTATGAATGTTGCTCTTTACCTTTTTTTAAAACAATCTGAAGGTTTTAAAATGATTTACTCCATTCCTCATCTTCGAGAAGCACACCATTGGTGCTGATAAATTCTACAATCATATTTCCATGTTTAAGCACCCCATCTTTTTTTAGGGCAGTGATAATTTCAGTAAATCGGTCTTCATCTGCATCCTGTTTTTTACGTGAAAGGGTAATCCGAATGGTTGGGGCAACTTCGTAATCTTTATAGCTAGTTGCTTTATTTGGATCAATCTTTAATTCATTCCCGATCCTCTCATCAAAAACCAAGAGTAATTGATTCGAATCACCTATTTCTTCTTGAATCTCTTCCCAATCATCACTTTCAGCAATATCTCCCATATCCTTGGATATCAATACGTCCCCCAGTTCATTTTCTATATAAGGCCTTATTTCTTTTTCAGCATCATCTTGCCATTTATCAGATATGAATGTGTCCTCCATTTCCCCTGTTTCCTCATTAAAGAAAACTAAAAATTGAGTACCATATTTTTCATGTTTCACTTTAGCTGCATAGTCAAAATAGCCCCAGTTACCCATATTATCGTATAGGACATCATATATTTCCGTTCCATCTTCAAAGTTTTTCTCTAAGTATCGTTCAGCTTGTTGTTTAACCTTCTTTTCTTCATCAAGATCTGCTTTCATGCTCTGTGTGAATGAAAACACAAGTATCACGACACCGGTCAAGATAATTAAAAAAACACCTAGTAAAGTCAGTGAAATCTTTTTTGTTTTGCTCAAGGAACAGCCTCCTGTTATCTCTGCTTTCTTTCAATATTTCCCATATTCATTCTAACATTTGCCTAGCTTATTTAACTATTGAAATTTAGAAATCTGGCTTTAATTTAAGGAGCGAACCTTATCCAACTGCGAAATCAAAATGACCTGCCCTCTACAATATCGGGATACTTTGTTACAATAATTAAATGGATAGTACCCTAAAGGGAGAGATTTACTTGGAAACCTTTCAAAGAGAAATCAATCATAATCGAGAAGAATTCAGAAAGATGAGGTGGAAACAGCATCGTTTAAAAGTTACAGGGTTATTCGATGCCGCCTTTTCGAAAAGAGAGAATGTTGATAAAGTGGCGATTGTTGGTGCAGGCAATTGCGATGATTTGGATATTGAGTATCTGGCAACTAAATGCAACTCCATATATTTATTTGATATTGATATGGAAAGCATGGAAAAGGGTACTGAGAATTTGCCTGAACGGACTCGGGAAAAAATTCAACTTGTTGAAATCGATGTAACAGGCCTTGACAAAATGGGGTTTGATCACCACCTATCTTCCATGCTGAAGCGTGGTGAAAAGGCAGAGGGAATCATTCAGTATATAAAGGATACCGAGAATCGGTTAAGTCAGCTTTCTGACAGTATTTTTGCTGATTATCATAATGGTTTTGATATCGTGGCAACCTCCGCCATTTATACCCAACTTTTTTATAATTGGGCCAAGGAACTGCTTTCTGATTATGGTAAACAATATCAGAAAAGAGACGCAGAAGAGATAAAGAATGGATTTTTAGATCTTAGGGATGAGATAGTATGTACGTTGAATCACTCTATATCTAAATGTATCAAGCAAAATGGATTCTATATTACATGGACTGATATCTTAAAAATGGAACCCGAGTATATGGATACCATTAATGAAGGGCTGAATGCCATCTTTGCCTTAGCTTCAAACGTGGGTTATGGGGCAGCATTGATTGGGATAAAAACTTTTATTAAAGAAGTGGATAAAAGTGAATTATCCCTTCGATATTGGCTATGGGAATTTAATGCCAATAAACAGTATTTGACCATTGGCATTATTGGGAGATTGAATGGGTTGTAAAAAAAATGAAAAATGGAAAGGATAGGTAAGCATATCAGCGGCTGTGCCTATCCTTTTTTTGATTGGTGAAATTCCCCCTAAATTCTATCATTCCTTATCTAAAAAACGTGAGTAAATGGGGACTAAAAGTCATAAGAGGATAGACATAATCATATGAAAGGTATAAAAAAACGATAAAACTTTTGACTATTTGTCTAATGAATTCATAATCTGGGGTGGATATAATGAATCTATTAAAAACGGAATATTCCAATAAGTGAAAGTGAGAGACAGCAAAAGAAAAGGAAATGATACGAGTAATGAGGGTAAATAATAAGGAAGGTGTGAGTGTTTGAAAGCTGATATCGTGTTCATAAACGGAGAGGTCATAACAGTTGATCAAAAAAATTCAGTTGCAGAATCCTTGGCAATTAAAGGAAATATAATCTCGGCAGTCGGAACGAATCAGGAAATCAAGGTTTTTATCGGAGAAGAAACAAATGTGATTGATTTGCAGGGAAAGTCATTACTTCCTGGGTTTATAGATTCTCATAAAGCAGGTCTGGTACGAAAATAGGGACGGTTCAATCGATTAGCGTAATGGAAGCCATTAAACTATACACTTGGAATGGCGCGTTTGCGAGTTTCGATGAGGATGTCAAAGGCAGCATAGAGGAAGGGAAGCTGGCAGACCTAGTAGTATTGAATGATAGTATTTTGAAGGTTGATCCTCAAAATATTAAGGATTTAAAGGTTGAATCAACGATTCTGAATGGAGAGATTCTCTATCATAGGGAATCATTAGTGGAAATATAATCTAGAGTATCTAGTAAACAACCAAGACTTTCACTATGATTTTTTTGGATTAAGCGAACAAATGTTGAATTTTTAGCAGGTTATCTAAAAGGGGGATTTTCGCTATGAAAAAGCAAAAATTATTAATTAATGGTGAGAGGCTGAGTCGTACACTCGAGAAATTCGCGGATTATGGACGCACAGAAAACAACGGAGTCACACGGTTATCCCTTTCCGAAGAAGATCGATTAGTCCGTGATTACTTTTGCGCTTGTTGTAAAGAATTGGGGATGACCATTAAGGTTGATGATATGGGGAATATTTACGCTACTTTAGCGGGAATTGAAAACAAACCGCCCATTGTAATGGGGTCACATATGGATACCGTTAAAAAGGGCGGGAGGTTTGATGGGATCTTGGGTGTAGCTGCAGGCTTGGAAGTCGTGCGGACTCTGGTGGAAAATAATATCCAACCAAAAATTCCGGTGATGATCGTCAATTTTACGAACGAAGAAGGAGCCAGGTTCGAACCTTCCATGATGTCATCGGGAGTTCTTTCAGGGAAATTCGAAAAATCAATCATGCTGCAAAAGACGGATAGTGAAGGAACCACTTTCGAAAGCGCCTTGAATGCCATTGGTTATGCAGGGGATAAAGAGTCCCGTTTAAAAGCAGCGACTGCATTTCTAGAGTTGCATATCGAACAAGGGCCCATTCTTGAACGTGAATCATTGACGATCGGTGTCGTTGAATGTGTCCTTGGAATGGTTTGCTATGAGATAGAAGTTACTGGAGAATCCGATCATGCGGGAACTACCCCGATGAATATGAGAAAGGATGCTTTTTTCACGGCGAATAGCTTGATTATGGAGGCCCGTCAGAAGCTGGGCATGCTTGATGAAGATTTAGTTTTTACGATGGGAAGGGTAAATGTGTTTCCTAATATCCATACGGTCATCCCTAATAAAGTGATTTTTTCGCTAGAAGCGAGACATAAGGATTCCAAGGTCATCGAAATGGTGGAGGAAGTCATTGAAGGCCTTACAACCACAGGTTCAGAAAGTGGCTGCGACATCCAAGTGAAAAAATTATGGGACAGGGATACCGTATGGTTCGATAAATCGATTTGCAATTTGCTTGAGCAATCGACCCATTCATTGGGCTTACCATATAAAAGAATGGTAAGCGGCGCAGGACATGATGCTCAGTTTATAGCTAGTTATATACCGACTGCCATGGTTTTCGTCCCAAGCATCAACGGTAAAAGTCATTGTGAAGAGGAACTTACTACCTGGGAAGATTGTGAAAAAGGCGTCAATGTAATATTGGAAACGGTTATTGCCATACAGTCCACTTAAGATGAATATATGGTTGGTTGAAAGCAGGAAATGACTGGGACCGAAGGATGCTATCAAACCATCGGCTTAGTATGAAAGTCAGCTAAACTGATGGTGATGCATCCATGTTAAGAAGCTAAATAGGGGAGGGTATAAATTGAATGCCATTAAGCTATTGCTTTTGGTTCCGCTTATAGGGTTCTTAGGTTTATTGCCTGAACTGTCGATATCGACGAACTTTATGAATATCGAAAAAGTGGTGCAGCAACCATCGACGAAAAGATATGTATGCGAAATATAAGCCTTATGAGGGGCTGAATTAATTGATTGGAAAAAATATTATTAATATAATAGTGTCTCAGACTGTAGGCAAACTCGATGAAAAGCGGGTTTGCCTACAGTTTTTTTAAAATAATAACGTTATAGTTGATTTCAGAAATCCGCTCCCTTTCCGCCAACTGTCTGCCAAGGCTCCTCGCCGCAAGCGTCTGCGGGGTCTCGGCTAGCCAGTTATTCGGCAGAAGTGTCGCAAATTTCTTCAATTATGGTAATAATCCTCGATGTGACCACTATGCTTTCGGAAAATGGAAGCTGTCATTGAAGTGGGCACTCAAGTGTTAAGCACGTGATTCGCTCAATACTGGTCCAAGAGGAGACTATTCTGCCAACCTTTTGTCGACAAACTGAGATACTATTAATTCAATAGTGTCTTTCATCTTTTATCTCCCAACTAAAAATAGAACGGAAGGAATCATGCTAATCTAGTTTAAGATTGGCAGCATAACCTTCCGTATAATGGTGTGAAGATGGGTATTTATCACTTAATGACATGCGTTTAAAAGGACTTGGGCTGCGTATTGGCCAGAACTTTTCAAGTCTCTTGCCGAAGGAGTTGGGAATTAACTTAATATACTAAATATATTGTCAAATGCATGTTATATATATTAGAATATAAATAACCATTTCATATTGTAATAATATAGATAGTCACCCTATTTATACCTGTTATGATGTCTGTAATGGCAGGAGGCACAAATATTATGTTTCATCAGAATACAGTATATATCGTTGGCGAATCGAAGGCGGCTTCTAATAACCCAATTACGCAGCAATTCAACTGCTTTTTTATCGGGTTCGTCATTGATAATGATACACATGAAATAGTGGATGTGGAATGCTCGACTACGATATCGCTTACATCGCGGTTCATTCATTCCATGTTAGTAGGTAAATCCATACTTCAACCCGATGAATTGGAGAAAGTAATTGAGAAACGTTACTTTGGTTCATCTCAGAAAGCACTGACCGTCGCTCTAAGAAATGCGAGCATTAAATATCAACAACTTTATAATTTATAGCTGCTTCTTTTGTTATTCGCGATTGAAATCCAGCTGTTAAAGAGTGTATGCGCACTCTTTGGCAGCTGGATTTTTTTATGTGGGGCTATGTTAGACTCTGTCGGATTTGAATTCTTCTTATTGGCTTTTTACTGAAGAGGAAAATCACATTTTAGTTTAACGGAACCCCCTAAATATAAGGAGGTATGGGAAATGATTCAAGATGGCGTGATGTTTGTCTGTTTTTTATTGGCATTTACTGCCGTGATTGCAGTAGCGGAAAAAAAGATAGGGGGAAAGTTCTTCAAGTATGTACCTGGTATTGTCCTAATTTATATTGGAGCGGCTCTGATGAAAACTTTTGGGGTCTTTTCAGACAGTGAGTCAGTCGAAAGTGCATATGGCACCATACGGGGACTCCTGCTTCCTGCCATGCTGATGCTCATGCTTTTGCAATGCGATATGCGTAAAATAATCAGACTTGGACCAAAGATGCTTTTAACTTTTTTTGCCGCTTCATTCAGCATCATTGGAGGGTTCACCCTTACTTACGTTTTAATGAATGGCTTTTATGCGGAAGGAACATGGAAGGCATTCTCGGCTTTAAGCGCCAGCTGGACGGGGGGATCTGCCAATATGGTGATCTTACAAGGCATACTCGAAGTTCCTGAAAATATTTTTGGTTATGCGTTGATCATGGATACAGTCAATTATTCCATTTGGGTCATGTTCTTGTTTTGGCTGGTGCCTCTTGCTGGAAAATTCAATATTTGGACTAAAGCGGATACATCGTTCATTGATCAAATGACTTCCGAGCTTGAAGCGGGGGAAACCACAAAAACGGAATTTGGATTTGTGGAATTGATCGGTTTCCTGGCGCTGGCTTTAATTGTATCAGCAGGGGCAACCAAAATGGGGGAAAGGCTGCCAGTACTGGGTGCCGCAGTGAATGCGACCACTTGGACGATCATCATTGCATCGACAATAGGTTTAATTCTGGCTGTCACAAAGGTTGGCCGTATTGCCGGTTCCATGGAAATTTCCAAAGTCATGCTTTATATAGTCATTGGTTTAATTGCTTCCCATGCCGATTTTTCACAGCTGTTTCAGGCGCCTGTGTATATTTTATCCGGATTTATGATTCTATTCTTTCATGGGTTGATCATGGTCATTTTAGCTAAAATCTTTAAGTTGGATCTATTCACTATGGGAGTTGCCTCATTGGCGAATATAGGAGGGGTGGCATCAGCCCCAATATTGGCTGGTGCATTCAACCGTGCCCTAATACCGGTCGGAATTTTGATGGCTGTACTTGGCAGTCTTCTGGGTACCTATTTTGGAATTCTTACATCATATATACTCTCAAGCTTTTAAGGAAGGGTTGTTAATATGAAGATTGAAAGTTTACAAGTATCAGTGGAAACTTTGCCACTTGTCAAGCCGTTCAAGACTGCATTACGTACAGCTATGGAAATTGAAAATATCATGGTTTCCGTGAGGTTGGAGGATGGAACGGAAGGTTTGGGAGCTGCAGCCCCCACGGTTGCCATCACAGGTGATTCTACAAAAGGAATCATGACTGTCATTGAAGAAGTGATCACGCCACATCTAATCGGCCGCGACATCGAAAATATCAATGCATTGTCTCAACTAATACAACGATCCTGTGTAGGCAACACAAGTGCAAAAGCTGCTGTTGAAATAGCTTTATATGACGCAGTCAGCAAACGATGGCGGCTGCCTTTATATCAATATCTGGGTGGTAAATCGAATGTCCTGAAAAATGATATGACAATCAGCGTTGATAAACCTGAAGAAATGGCAAAGGCGGCATTGTCCCTCATCGATGGCGGATTCTCAACAATGAAGATAAAGTTGGGGAAAGACTGGAGGAGTGACGTGGAGCGGGTTGCCTGCATTCGTGCTGCTGTTGGCGACCAGGTCATTATCAGGATTGACGCAAATCAAGGGTGGACAACAAAACAAGCGATTTCCATCATTCATGAACTCGAGGAAAAAAAGCTGAACGTTGATTTGGTGGAACAGCCAGTGCAAGCCCATGATATCGAAGGATTGAAAGAAATAAAGAGGTCTGTCCAAGTGCCGATAATGGCAGATGAAAGTTTGTTTTCCCCTCGTGATGCCATGAGACTCCTGAATGAACATGCTGTTGATTTCCTTAATATTAAATTAATGAAAACAGGAGGAATTCGACGGGCACTTCAAATCGCGGATATGGCAGAAGCAGCAGGGGTGGAATGCATGATCGGCAGTATGATGGAATCATCCGTGAGCGTAGCCGCCGCTGCACATCTGGCAACCGCTCATCCAAATATAACGAAAATCGATTTAGATGCACCATTATGGATTAAGAATGAACCATTTGAAGGCATTGAATTTAGGAAAGATCAACTCCTCATTGCCGAAAAACCTGGACTCGGAGTCAAGAGGAAATCCTCTTTTACTCAATAAAACTATTTTGAAAGGGTGATTATTTTGATTAGACGAAAAAGGTTAACCGTTTTAGTGCTATCTTTCTTTGCGCTCAGTATTTTAGTATTAAATCCCAACGAAGCCGGCGCAAGAGAACAGGAGAGAATTGCCTATGTGGATGTAACTGCTGCAACTCTTTGGACGGAGCCGGGTCTATTAAGGGAATTGGATGCCCCTTCAGCATCGAACCCCGTTGATTTGAATGCATGGATTAAATCCATGCATTATGAAGACAAACTGTGGCTTGTGGGTAACCTGGAGACACAAGCGTTATATGGTTCTAAAGTGACCATTCTAGAAGAACGGGGTGAATGGGTGAAAGTAGCTGCTGCCAATCAGCCTACGCCCCGTAATGAAGCAGGTTATCCAGGCTGGATGCCGAAGGGGCAATTGAAATTAGGAAAATCCTTCGAGAAGCAGTTCAATAGAGGATTTGCCCTTGTAAATGCTCCAAAGACTTGGCTTTATTCGGATTCGAAACATCGGTCGAAATTCATGGAGATCAGCTTCAATACACGTCTTCCGTTATTACAGGTGAAAAAGGATAAAGTGAAGGTGATGACACCAAGCAATGGAGCAAAATGGATAGAAAAGAAAGACGTGTCCGTCTACCGAGACGAAAGTCAAATTCCAGTTCCAACCGGTAAGGACATCGTAGAAACAGGAAAGGGATTTTTAGGGCTTCCTTACCTATGGGCTGGAATGTCCGGTTTTGGATTTGATTGCTCTGGTTTTACCTATACGATGTACCATGCTAATGGAATAACGATTCCAAGGGACTCCTCCATTCAGGCGCAACATGGTAAAAAGGTGGAACCAGAAGATCTTCAACCAGGTGATTTACTATTTTTTGCACATGATAAAGGGAAAGGAAGGGTCCATCATGTGGGAATGTATATTGGCGACGGCAAAATGATCCATTCGCCAAACAGCTCAACACATGTAAGGATAGATGAAATAAAAACATCGGGATACGGAGAGGAATATGCCGGAGCAAGAAGATATATCGAATGATTCTTAATGATACACAAACTCTGGTAAAAATGTTTTGAAGATAGATTATTATTTTGATGGTAAGAATGATCGAAAAATCACTATTGAAGTCTATGAACAAGAGAATGGTTGGTTTAAAAAAGATGCATCACTAGTGTTCCAAGTGCCGTGGTGTTGAATAAAGGCCTGTTGAGCAGTTTAATTGAGATGCAGTAAAAAACCTCTCAATAAAAAAACTCTTTTTTATTGTCTACTTGACAGGATAAAGTTAAGATTATCCCCAAAAAGCATGAATGTTGTTAAAACATCATTCGTGCTTTTTTTAGCGTTTTACACTTCGGAAGGGGCAGGATTAATATACTGAAATCTTTTTTGATAACTTACACTTGTTTTCCCTATTTGTTTTTTTCGAGCTTTGTCTTTGTGAAATTTATCAGTACTTTTGTTGTGTGAATAGTTACCAATAATACATTCGGCATCATTCATAGAGTAATATATATATGGAACAGAGCCACCAACAACACCTGCAGCTGCATAAGCTCCACTGTAAGGGGCTTTTTGTAATAATAGATAAAATATGCTGCAACACCTACTTTAGGAACCGCTGTTATATGTTTTCTAGCAGGTGGTTTAATTGGAGAATGTATAATGATAAAAAAGTGGTTAAAAGAAAAGTGAACCTTAAAAAACATCAGTGGGGTGGCAATTATTGTCACCCCACTGATGTTTTTCTAATATAAAGCTTTTTGTAATTATTTTACTATAATATTAAAGTGGTATAATCATAACTTTTTAACCTACTTGATGGTATCAAAAAGCCGTTCCAAATCCTTATCCATAATGAAAACTTCAATTCTTTCGCCAGTTTTAGTGCTTATATCACTGTGAGAAGAAAGAACCTTACAACCAGTATGATCTTCAACTATTTTTTCATAATCCTTAGTGTACATTTCACGAAGTAGTGAACGCATTTTTTTTACCAGTTTTTTGCCGGAATTGTGACTCACAAGGTGCTTTTCCTCAACAGTAAGGACACCCTTGAAACGGGTTATCAACATATCATTGATTATATAAGTTTTAGTTTCCTGAGGTCCTCTTCCTATCAATTCACGCTGGAACTTAATGAACGCTTCGCTTATTTCAGCCTCAATCCTTTTTTTTGTATTTATCATAATGCCTCCAGTTTATCTGACGAATTTATGGGATTTATCATAATGCCACGTCTAAGTTCCTGTCAATAACAGTTTGTAAAACTTTAGAAAAAAGTGAAAAAGTTAGTATATTTAAGAAATATAGCATTTTTGCTGATGAAATGGGTAAATATCGTCTTAAATGATCAGAAATGGAGGTTTTTAAAGATTAATAAGAGTTTACAAACCTTGAATGAGGGGCGTACAATAATCCTCATGAAAAACAATTTGATACCGGCCAAATCTCAAGTGATTGAGAACGGAGGACCCACTATTCATGGGGTTAATTCTGCATTTGCAGAAGGGATGAGATACTCTTTCGCCATCCTACCCGTCAGCTAACTTCGTCGGCTAAAGCGAAGGAGGTCATAAGACCACCTTGATTCAGGAGGCTTTTTTGTTATGTCATAGCAAAATGGCAACCTGACATTTCCGTAGGTCTTTTTATTATGCCTATAATTGAAAAGGTTTCTTGGAAGACGGATCGTGGAGTAAGCTCTATGGCTTGCTGGGCGTTAAGTAGACCAATGATTACTTTTTCTCCAACAAAATGTTTGTTTCTGTATATCTTTCTTTTTCTGATGCGTTCATGACGCTGTAGGACGGAGATTGGATTTGTGCAGGGCTGCAAACTAGGGGAAAAGTAACCATTGGTCTATTTTTTTATGCCTTAACCGACGTCTGCCTGAGAAAAGGAACAGTGTTAAAGGTCCAATATCATAATCCAAAGGTGAACGCTAGGAACCACGATTTTAGCCAGTAACTATAAGAAACCAATCTTTTAGGAGGTGAAGGGGAATAAAGACATTTAATGGCTGGGCGGGAAGGGAGAAGAAAAATGGATATTATAGCACTTTCATTAATGGCTACACCGTTTATCCTCTTTTTAGGATTCATTCATTTCTGTAATAAAGTCATTGCAAAGGGAGAGTAGAGAAATGTTTTTAATGATCATCGTCGGAGCGGTTACGTTGTATTTAATACATGCCTTAATATACCCGGAAAAATACTAAGGGAGACTAACGGAGGAGAAGGAAATGGATCTAGTGCAAATCGTTGCGGTACTGGCAGTTGCGATTATCTTAGCCATACCATTGGCTAAATATTTAACGAATGTTTATTCCCTTGAATTAACGAAACAAGATCGGGTGTTTGGAAGGATGGAACGGTATATCTTTAAACTATCCGGCATTAACACGGTGGATATGAAATGGCAGCAGTACGCCAAGGCACTGCTAATGAGTAATTTAGTGATGTTCTTAGTCTCTTATATTATCATTCGCTTCCAAGGGGAGTTACCAGGCAACCCCAGCAAGATAGACAACATGGAACCATTGTTGGCATTAAATACCGCTGCAAGCTTTCTTACGAATACCAATTTACAGCATTATAGTGGAGAATCGGGACTTTCTTATTTATCTCAAATGGCAGTAATCATATTCTTGATGTTTACGACCCCAGCTACCGGCATTGCTTTATGTATGGCTTTTTTTAGAGGATTGACAGGTCAGCGGAGCCTAGGAAACTTCTATGTGGATTTAATCCGTACGATTACTCGAGTGCTGCTACCATTATCGATTTTAATTGGTTTAGTCTTAGTGTCCCAGGGGGTTCCGCAAACATTTAGCCCTACGGCAGTCGCTACAACATTAGAAGGAGCCACCCAAAATATAGCAAGGGGACCTGTAGCGGCACTAGAATCCATTAAGCACATAGGAACAAACGGAGGAGGGTTCTTTGGGGTCAACTCAGCCCATCCGTTTGAAAATCCTAATGGTTTCACGAATGTCTTAGAAATATTATCCATGTTCCTAATACCAGCTGCCCTTCCGCTGACGTTTGGGTATATGGCGAGGAATAAGAAGCAAGGCTGGATCCTATTTTCAGCAATGGGATTCATGTTACTTCTCTTCTTTAGCATTACTTATTTTAATGAGAAAAATGGCAATCCAGCATTAGAGGAAATAGGCCTTTCGCAAGAGGATGGGAGTATGGAGGGGAAAGAGGTTCGTTTCGGGGTGGCCCAGAGTGCATTATTCACTAGTATAACTACAGCTGCCACCACAGGGTCGGTAAATAATATGCATGATACCCTAACACCGCTAGGAAGTGTAGCACCACTTGCAATGATGATGGTGAATTGTGTATTTGGCGGAGATGGTGTGGGTACGGTCAATATTCTCATGTATTCCATATTGGCTGTATTTCTTGCCGGACTGATGGTGGGACGTACACCTGAGTTTTTGGGTAAGAAAATTGAAGGCCAGGAGATGAAGTTAATAGCTATAGCGATTCTTCTCCACCCGTTGATCATATTAGTTCCATCGGCCATTGCTTTAGCGACACAAATGGGTTCAGCAGCTATTTCAAACCCGGGCTTTCATGGCATTACTCAAGTCGTTTATGAGTTTACCTCTTCAGCAGCCAATAATGGTTCCGGTTTTGAAGGTTTAGGCGACAATACCCCTTTTTGGAATGTTTCCACTGGTTTAGTCATGTTGTTCGGACGTTATTTTTCCATGATCGCCATGATTGCCGTCGCAGGATCATTACTTGTAAAGAAGCCTGTTCCTGAGACAATAGGAACTTTCAAAACGGATAATGGTACGTTCCTTGTCATTCTTTTAGCCTCGGTTTTAATTATTGGAGCTTTGACTTTCTTTCCAATAATTTCACTTGGACCGGTTGCAGAATGGCTTACGATTAGATAAATGTTGAAAAGGGGCATTTCAAATGAGAATAGAGCGAATAGCAAGTTTAAATAAGAACCTTGTTTATGAGGCAAGTAAAGATGCACTCAAGAAATTGAATCCAAAAGTTATGGCTCGCAATCCAGTCATGTTTGTAGTTGAAGTGGGGTTTGCCCTTACGCTTCTTCTGTCTATATTTCCTGCGCTTTTTGGTGGAGTGGCTGATAGGGGGTATAACATTGCAGTATCCATCATTTTATTCGTAACGATCATTTTTTCTAATTTTGCCGAAGCTCTTGCAGAGGGACGCGGAAAAGCGCAAGCCAATAGTCTCAAAAAGACAAAGCAGGATACTAAAGCAAGGTTAATCCAGAAAGATGGATCAGTAATAATAGTCGATGCCTTGCAATTACGTAAAGGCGATATGGTTTTAGTGAACGCAAACGATTTAATACCGACGGATGGGGAAATCATCGAAGGAGTGGCAGCCATAGATGAATCAGCGATCACGGGAGAATCAGCTTCTGTAATAAAAGAAACTGGTGGGGATTTCAGTTCTGTAACAGGGGGTACAAAAGTCATCAGTGATTATATCAAGGTTAAAGTCAGTGCAGACCCTGGTGAATCTTTCCTGGATCGGATGATCAATTTGGTCGAAGGAGCTAAAAGGAAAAAAACACCGAATGAAATCGCACTTGGCACTCTGCTGGTTAGCTTGACCATTATCTTTTTACTTGTTTGCACCACACTGGTACCGATTGCGTCCTATATTCAAGTTACCCTTCCAATCGCGACCTTGGTGGCATTACTGGTTTGCCTGATCCCCACAACAATCGGGGGCTTACTCTCAGCCATAGGAATAGCGGGTATGGATAGGGTAACACAATTCAATGTAATTGCGAAGTCTGGAAAATCGGTCGAAGCGGCTGGTGATATCAATACGATCATCCTTGATAAAACAGGAACCATAACACATGGTAACCGCATGGCTTCAGCCTTAATACCGGCTAGCGGTATATGTCAGGAAGAGCTTAACCAATATGCCGTATACGCATCTTTACATGATGAAACCCCTGAGGGCCGCTCTGTATTGGAATTCGCCAAAAAAAATGGGTTACCTGAAAAAATGCTGGATAAAAACGGTACCGAAGGAATTGAATTTACGGCGGAAACCAGAATGAGCGGAACGGACTTTCCTGATGGGAAAAGGGTCAGAAAGGGTGCAGTTGATACGATAATGAAATATATAGTGCATCAGGGAGGAAAAGTGCCTATCGGATTAAAAGACACTTGTGATGAAGTGGCTAAAAAAGGAGGTACTCCACTGGTTGTCACAGAAGGAAACCGTATACTTGGCACAATATACTTGAAAGATACTGTGAAACCAGGCATGAAGGAACGATTTGGTGAATTAAGGAAAATGGGTATTAAAACCATAATGTGCACCGGGGATAACCCGTTAACAGCTGAAACCATCGCGAAAGAAGCAGGTGTCGATGATTTTATTGCCGAGGCCAAGCCAGAAGATAAAATCTCTGTCATCAAGCGGGAACAAGAGGAGGGCAAGCTTGTTGCAATGACTGGAGACGGAACAAACGATGCTCCTGCATTGGCACAGGCAGATGTCGGGTTGGCGATGAATACAGGGACAAACGCGGCGAAGGAAGCAGCAAATATGGTGGATTTAGATTCAGATCCCACAAAAATCATCGAAGTGGTAGCGATTGGGAAACAGTTGCTCATGACTAGGGGAGCATTGACAACCTTTAGCATCGCTAATGATGTAGCTAAATATTTTGCGATAATACCGGCCATGTTCATGTTGGCGATACCTCAAATGAAAGCCCTGAACATTATGGGATTGGCGACACCCCAAAGCGCCGTATTATCAGCTTTAATATTTAATGCCATCATCATTCCGTTGCTAATACCTTTGGCGATGAAAGGGGTTAAATATGTTCCTATGAGCGCTACAAGATTGCTGACGAGGAATTTGACCCTGTATGGATTAGGCGGAGTGTTAGTTCCCTTCATTGGTATTAAATTGATCGATATGCTACTAGTCGTGTTAAGCATGTCTTAAAAATATAAATTAAGGATGGTAATCCATGTTAAAAAACTTACGTTTGGTTTTGGTGCTTCTAGTCATATCTGGAGTGGCCTATCCGTTACTTATGACAGGGCTAGCACAGTTGATGATGCCTGCAAAAGCAGAGGGCAGTTTAATTAAAAATGAATCGGGTGAATTGATAGGTTCCGCAATGATCGGCCAATCCTTTAAGGAACCCGGTTACTTTCAAGGCCGTGTTTCTTCTATTGAATATGATGCGGCGGGCTCAGGTTCGCCAAACTTTTCTCCTTCAAATGAGAAGATGATAAATCGGACAAGAAAAGACATTTCGAACTTTTTAAAAGAAAACCCTACTGTCGATAAAGCAGACATTCCATCTGACTTGATGACGAATTCGGGATCAGGACTTGATCCCAATATTTCCCCTAATGGAGCGAAGGTACAGGTTCCTCGTATAGCTCAAGAAAGGGAATTATCTGAAAAAACAGTATATCTACTCGTGGAAAAATATACAAGCGGGCGGTCACTTGGAATTTTTGGTGAACCCCGAATTAATGTTTTGGAGTTGAATATGGCATTGGACGAATTAAAATAATCATATTTTGGAGGGTTTAGACGACTCTCCTAATGAAATAGAACAATAATGGAGGTGTTAATTCTGTCGGAACAATTTCGAAGGAAAACACCAGATGAAATTCTAGAGTCGATTTCCAATATCAAAAGGGGAAGGCTGAAAATCATACTTGGAGCTGTAAGCGGTTCAGGCAAGACCTACCAGTTGCTTCTTGAAGGAAATGAAATGAAGAAACGTGGGATTGATGTAGTTGTCGGGGTAGTCAACAATTCCTGCAGTCCTGGGACAATTAAACAATTAGGCAGTCTTGAACTTATATCAACTATAGAATGGGAGCGAAATGAACACGTAGAACAGGATCTTGATTTAGATAAGATTTACAAACGGAATCCGGAGGTTGTTTTAGTTGATCGATTGGCTCATGAAAATCATCTAAATTCAAAAAACGCCACCCGATTGGACGACGTTATGGAATTAATCAGGAATGAAATCAGTGTCATTACGACGATAAATATTTATGAGTTGAAAGGAGTGAAGAAAGTCGCAGAACAATTACTGAATCTTTCACTTCACGTAAACGTTACACTTCCAGAAGATACTTTGACAAAGGCTGATGAAGTACGTTTATTGGATGTCACCCCTGAAGCCATATTAAAACGTCTGCAAAAAGGGGAAATCGGTAAAAAAGACGACGAAGGGCCGTTACAGTTTTATAACAACGGAAATCTAGCCACTCTTAGGGAATTGTCACTTCGGTTTTTAGCGGAAGAAGTTGAAGAGGACCTGACTGAACACAGGGAACTAGAAGGGTTAATGGGGCCTTCAGGTGCCACGGAACGAATATTGGTCTGTGTACAATATCATTGGAATGGCTCCATATTAATAAGAAGAGGAGATCAGATTGCCAAGCGGTTGGGCGGTGAGCTTATAATCGCCAGCTTTATCCCACTATCAAAAAAACTATCAAAAGAGGAAGAAATCTTTAAAAGCTCCATGCAAAAACTGATCAATAAATTAAATGGAAGTTTTATTGAGATTACAATGAAGGGAGACGAAATAGCAGAAGAAATAGTTGGATTCTCCATGCACCATCAGATAACTCGAATTATCCTGGGCCAATCCAAAAAGCCAGTGTGGGAAGAAATGGTCAAAGGTTCCATAGTCAATAAAATATTGAGAAAATCCAAGGGCATTGATGTTTATATTGTGGCAGACCGAGTAAAAGCACTTGGTGAGAGAATCATTCCCGCAATCAAGACGGAAAAAAGGAGGGAAAATCCTTATCGCAGGCTCCCGCCCGATGAAATGCATGATAAAGTCGAAAGGGTGAAAAAAGGGACATTTAAGATTTATATCGGAGCTGCTCCTGGTGTTGGGAAAACATATACAATGCTAAGGGAAGCAAATCACCTGAAAGTAAATGAAATTGATATAGTGATTGGATTATTGGAGACACACGGGCGTAAAGAGACAGCTGCCCAAGTGGGAAATTTAGAAATCATGTCAAAAAAAATTGTTCCATATAAAAACGTATTATTGGAGGAAATGGATCTAGATTCAATTATCAATCGGAATCCTGAAGTAGTCCTGATAGATGAATTAGCACATACGAATGTACCGGGAAGCAAGAATCAAAAAAGATATCAAGATGTAATGACCATTTTGGAAGCCGGAATTTCGGTTATTTCCACCATGAATATTCAACATATAGAAAGTTTGAAAGATAATGTGAAGCAAATTACAGGTGTGTCCGTAAGAGAAACAGTACCCGACAGCATTCTTCAATTATCGGATGAACTTGAGTTGATCGATATCTCACCACATGCGCTCAGAAAAAGGATGGAGGAAGGTAATATATATGCCATGGATAAAGTGGAACAGTCCCTTAGCCATTTCTTCAAGACACAAAACCTTATAGCGTTGAGAGAACTTGCGCTCCGTGAATTAGCAGATGATGTGGATGACAGGTTAGAGTCAATGAAACGTAAGGAAGGAGTTAGAGGACCATGGAGAAAAGATGAAGTGATTTTTGTCAGTGTCAATCTTAGAGCAAATGCTGAGCGTTTAATTAGAAGGGGGTTTCGCATAGCCTATCGTCTTAAAGCGGATTGGTATGTTATTTTCGTCAAACATCAAAATGAACTGCAAACTGATGAAAAGGTGATACTAGATAAACTGGTAAGCCTTACACAACGCTTAGGAGGCGTTTTTGAATTATATACAACGAGGGATAGACGATCAGTGGTCAATGAAATCAAGAAACAATTACATGACAAAAAAGCATCACAAGTCATTTTAGGACAATCAGCAAGAACGAGATGGCAAGAAATGATGGGTGGATCTATTGCAGTTCGTCTACTAAGAGAAGCTAGACACCTGGATGTTTTGATCGTAGCTGATTAAATCTCCAGGAGGTAGTTATTTTTTTAGAAATGATGATCATGAATTTCATCAAATTCATTTTATCTATAGCTATAAGGAAAAATATGGTACAATTAATTACAGAATTTTCATTGTATAATAAAAATAAGGGGTTGCCATGATGATCACTTTTCCCAAACCTGATGTTGAGCAATTTTTACGAACTTTTTCCATTACTGATTTTGTAGTAAGTCCAAATGAAAAACATCTGGTCTTCAGTACGAATTTGAGTGGCAAGTATAATTTATGGGGAATGGATTTGCCGAACTGTTTTCCTTATCCACTTACATCCATTGATCAAAGCTGCCATGAGCTGTTATTTGATAAACAGAGCCGGTTTATAATTGCTGGTTTCGATCAAGATGGTAACGAAAATACCCAGTTTTACGGAGTTCCCTTGAAGGGCGGGCAAATGAAGGAAATCGTCCACCATGAAAATACACGTAATTTCATGCCAATTCTATCGAATGATGGCAAAAAACTCTATTATACGACATCAAGGGGAAATCCTTCCTTTCTAAATTCCTATTATTTAGATTTAGAATCAGGACAGGAAACACACGTCCTGGAGGGGAAAGATGCAGCGACCTATATCCTTGGTTTTAGTCCCGATGAAAAAACCTTTCTTTATCACAAACACTATGCAAATACATATTCCCTTCTCTATGCAAAAAGCGGGAACGAACATGTCCTGCTCACGCCGCCCACCGAGAAACAACACACAGTGAATGATGGTGTTTTTGTTTCAAATTCGATGATATATTTATTAACTGATTATGATTCGGATTTTACCTATTTGGCTTCATACAACCTTGAAACAAACCGATTCATTAAAATTAAAGAATTGGAGAATGAGAGTTTTACTGCGATGAAATATAGTAAAGAGAATCAACTATTATACGTAACCAGTCAAAAGGGTGTAGAGGATCAGTTATATGAGTTCAATCTGCAAAATGAAGATTGGAGAAATATCCCTGTGCC
The DNA here is from genome assembly GCF_030348405.1 of Peribacillus sp. NJ11. Classification (NCBI taxonomy): domain Bacteria; kingdom Bacillati; phylum Bacillota; class Bacilli; order Caryophanales; family Bacillaceae; genus Peribacillus; species Peribacillus sp. NJ11. The sequence goes on along the minus strand of NZ_JAUCFO010000001.1, from coordinate 4,032,871 downwards.
ATGCAGCGTCATTAATAAACTTGAGGTCGCTGCATCAGGCACGCTTTACTTATTTGGCATGAGCGCAACCAAGCCTCATAATATTTATAAAAAATCAGTTGATGAGTGGGTATCATTAACTAAATATACGGTTCCTGGCGTCGATTCTAATGAATTGGTCGAACCGGACATCATTACATACCCATCCTTTGATGGCTTGGAGATCGAATCGTTATTTTTTAGGCCAAACAAAGAAAATGATAATGGTGAAGTCATTTTTTGGCCTCATGGAGGACCTCAGGCAGCAGAAAGGAAATTCTTCAGAGCTTCATTTCAATTTTTCCTGAATCACGGTTACAGTATTTTTGCGCCAAACTTCCGGGGTTCTACTGGCTATGGGTTGGAATTTATGAAAATGGTAGAGGGAGATTGGGGAAATGGACCACGACTTGATAATGTAGCCGGCCTTGATTGGCTGATTGAACAAGGACATGCACAAAAAGGGAACATTCTATTGATGGGTGGAAGCTTCGGCGGGTATATGGCACTTCTGCTACACGGACGCCATGCGGATTATTTTAAGGCCGTTGTCGATATTTTCGGGCCATCCAATCTATTCTCATTTATCAATTCCGTTCCAGAAGACTGGAAGCCCGTTATGGATCAGTGGGTAGGAAATCCGGAAAAAGATAAGGAAAAACTAATCGAGTATTCGCCTATCACCTATTTGGAATCCATGATAAAACCAATGCTTGTCATTCAAGGAGCAAACGATCCCCGCGTCGTCAAAGAGGAATCAGATCAAATCGTTCAAGCATTGAAGGACAAAGGAAGAGATGTCGAGTATATGCTTCTAACAGATGAAGGACATGGTTTTTCCAAAAAAGAAAATGAAATTGCCGTCTATCGAAAAATACTCTCATTCTTAAATCGATTCGCTGGAGTGACGGAGAAGGGATAACCCGCATCAAAATATTTCATTTATTTACAATTGACTTGGAAACCCTGCCACTCACTTTCAAAGTGATGAGCAGGGTTTTTCATGTTGGAGAGCTGGATGTTCTTTTTTGGATGATTTACTTGCTCTGTATACTCTATAACCGAGGCTGTTTCCGTAAGACAAAATTAGGCGGTAATGTTCGTCCATGACTCGTTTCAAGGATTCATTCAAAGGCTGAATGGGGCTACTTGATGCTGAAGAATTCAATAATCCCTCTAAGACGGTACTCGATCTCAAGATTTTTAGATCTGTAAATCCGTTTTGTTGGAAGGCCTTTAACCATTCGGATTGCGTCAATACTTCTCTTAAATTATAAAAGTTCATGATTTCTTTTTTTGAGGCAGAATCAAGGCTGGTTTCTGCTGTCATATCAATAGATAACAAAGTTCCTTCTAGTTTAAGGACCCTATAAAATTCACTGAGTGATTTTTGTATATCAGTGAATGCAGTCGTAGATTCGGCTATGATAAAATCAAAAGAATTATTGTCAAAAGGCAGTTCTTCTATTGAAGACTTATATAGGTCAATGCTTAAGTTAGCTTGTTGGAATCTTTTTTTTGCATGTTTGACCATCTCAGGGTGATTATCAAGCGCGGATATTTGGCAAAGAAACGTTTTTTCCAAATAAGCTGAGGTTTGCCCTGTCCCGCATCCGGCATCAAGGATTATAGACGTATGATCGATTTTTTCATTTTTCAAGAGTTGCTTAGTCAGTTCAAATCCACCAGGGTGTGCCCCTTCAATTCCAAATATGGCTAGTGCGTCTTGGTATGAATGGTTCATGGCTTAATCTCCTTTGGTACATGTATAAAAGTATTTTATGCTTTGGTTTCAAAGAGTGTTTTACCATTGACAAGGAATATGGGAAAGACTTTTAAAGGATTGGTGGGTATTTAATCCATGCAGGCTAGTCCCCGAATGCATACGATGTAGAATCGACTAACAAGGGGAGTGCAAAATGGGATATCATAATTATTATCATAAATGCAGGCAAGGTGTTGGAAGACCGGTTGAAATTCGGACAAGTAGAGGAACCGTACATCGGGGAATCATACATCGGGTTACGTCGAACCGTGTATATATTCGTCCATTTGACGGTAGCGGAAACCTTGGGGGTTTTGGTTATGGAGGTTTTAATGCAGGATATGGTTGGGGTGCCGCAAATGGATTTGCCTTTGGTGCAATTGCATCTTTAGTCTTTCTCGCATTTCTCTGGTAATCGAATGATGAAAATAAAAAAACCTGAAAAATTATCAGGTTTTTTATTTTGTACCCATCGGTTCCCTACAAATAAACTGGAAATGAAAATGAATAGATGTACGACAAAGATACATGTAAAACGGGTCATCTTTTTGGATTTTAATCTTTGATGCGTCTCATTTTGGAATGAACCCAGTTCTATTTTTGTTACATCACAAATACATACAGCTGATCTCTCTGTTTTCCCTCCTGTTATCCGCAAGAAAAACTGTGAAGCCTTGAATGAAGTTGGTTTACTGAAGTTAAAAAGACCGGGCAAGACGGAATCCTAGGTCGTCTATGCAAAATGTCGGATGGCTGCGCCGACGACATGAAGCTCCACAACCCCTGGCATCCTCAGCCCAGCTACCTCCTCGAAAAATACGGTAGGTGCCGTACACTTGTTCATCATATAAATCCCAACACCATTCCCAAACATTCCCTAACATATCATGCAACCCCCAATGGTTCGGTTCCTTTGTTCCTACTTCATGGATTATGCCCCCTGAATTTTCGTTATACCAGGCAATCTTATTCAGCTCTCCGTATCTATAACCAGCAGTCCCGGCTTTACACGCGTGTTGCCACTCTGCTTCTGAAGGAAGTCGAAAACCGTTGGATTCCCAATCACAAACAATGTTTTCGCCATTTTTAGAATAACACTCTCCCAGTCCAGCTTTCTGTGAAAGTAGATTACAAAAAAAAATTGCATCATTCCAAGAAATATTGACAACAGGTTTTAGATTTCGATCAAAAGAATTAGGTGATTTATTTGTGATAGCATAGTAGAGATCCGAAGTAACAGGATAACGGGCAAGAAGGAACGGTCTTATTTCTGCTTTCCATTTGCTTTTAATTCTATCGTCCCTTAATTCTATTTCTCCCCCAGGAATTTTCACCATTCGATAGTCAATGTAACTCATTATTTCCTTTGACAATCTACCTTCCTCCAAATGATCATAATTTTACAAATTTTACCACAATTAGAACCGTTAAATCAATACAAATATTATGTTTGTATTGGCAGATAACTTCCAGGGAGTTAAATAAGTACTAAAACCGTTTTTGAAGAAGGTATGCACACGTTTGATTCACTGAGGGTAGACGGGATCTTGTACTGCAATCAGGATTTCAATGTCTATGAACATTGATGCGGGTAAAGGATCAAGTTTAAGCTTCGTTACGTCCCCATCCAATTTATATTAATAAGTTTGTAGATTTAAGAATACAAATTATAAGTGAGCTTTCGATAACTTAATTTATGGGGGAGAGCGAATGAACGAGTTTTTGGAGAAAACAGCAAGATTCGAGCATCGTTTTTGGCTGCAAATCTTAGGGGACCATGCCAGGTTCATCCATGAGTCTTTAGCTCCGGTTGAAGTGGAAAACATTGATATTGCCTCAGAATTCATTCGAGTTTTTGATACTCTCCTTGGTAAAGCCAATTCGGAGGAGATTTCGCAACTTACTGCCATGGCAGAATCTGAGGCGTTAAGACTTCGTGAGTTTAAGCTATGCCTTTTAAAAGAGCATCTGGTAGGTAAAATTAAAATACATCTTTCACCTACATTCCTAAATCATATGGTGAACGAATTAGAAGAATATTTAAGATTATTGAAATACTTCAATTCAAATCAAATGCCGCCGGTTTTTCATGAACTCCAGCATCATTTGATTTGGCTGTTAGATGCGGTAGGGCATGCAGGTGCAATATCATCCAATTTGGATGAAGTTGAAAAAAGATTAAAGGAGAAAAGTGACCAATATAAAAAACATTTTAATGATTTTTATATAAAAGCGGTTGAGATGGCTGGATATTTACGAACCAATTTGTCAACATTCCCAGCATTGGAAAAAATGAATGCGGACGTCACATTGGAGATTAAACTCTTTCAGCACTTTCTGCTTGAATTGGAGGAACTTGAGCTTAGTGCACAGGCTCTTGGAACGCTTTCCCCATTAATGGCAGAGCATATGTGGCGTGAAGAATGTTATTATTTAACCAAACTCGCTGAATCGACAAACACAGAAAAGCCAAACTGCGATCCGGCAAAACCGAGGCTCGTGGATTAATATAGTGCCTATGGAGCCCTTCTATTAGTCGGGCTCTCAGTTTGTCGACAAAATGGAGCGGATTTCTGAAAAAAACTTTGTCAACAGTCTGGGTTTTACCCATAGGACATGGTTTAAGACGTTTTGGTTGTTTCCATTACGGGTGCTATAAATTTATAAGGAAGTTAATTCCTATCAATATGATATACTAAAATGACTAAAATTAATTATAGAAGTATAGGAGTGCTGAAAGATGTTTGGAAATACTTCCAATTTGACGGATGGCATTTATTTTGGAGAATCGCTGCCACAACAAATCGCTAAACACATTTTAAAAAAAATCATTGAAGGGGAAATAGAAGCTGGAGAGAAAATCGTCGAAGAAGACATTTCCAAAGAATTGAATACGAGCCGTGCACCAGTACGCGAAGCCCTTTATCTATTGCAGGTTGACGGGATTGTTGAGAGAATACCGAGGCGGGGAACGATCGTCAAGCCATTTTCACAAAAGGAAATCATTGAATATAATGATGTTACGATCGGGCTGATCCAGATGGGCATTGATTTTTCCCAAGGGAAGTGGCACGCAGAAAATAAGCAATCATTACGAAAGCATTTGGAAAGTGCAACGAATGAGTGTGAAAAAAGTAATGTAATCGAGTATCAAAAAAGGGCAACACAGATATTTCGATATATTTTTTCAATCGCTGAAAACAAAGCATTATCAAGATTTTTTGAAGAGGCCAGTCATATCCTCATGGTTTTTGCCCAAAGTCAATGGAGTATAGAAACAATGGAAAATTTTCATTTTAGTTTAAAAATGTCCATTGAGGCCATTCTCGAAGGCGATTTCATTAAAGCAAAAAGTGAAATTCATGAAGCCTTGAATCGTGGAGTGATGTAGAGTCTTTGACTCTAAAACTAAATTGTCGACAATCGACAAAGATAATGTTATGATGTAACCGTATTCAATAAAGAATATCATCACGAAGATCAAAGGGAGAAAGGGAGAATACTATGCAAACATTTGATTTTACAGAAAAAGTAGCAATTATTACCGGTGGCGGCGGGGGTATCGGCCAGGCAGCGTCTATTACACTTTCAGAAAATGGAGCCAAGGTGGTTGTTGTAGACCTTTCCGAAGAGGCTGGCATGCTAACGGTAAATAAGATCAAAGAAAAAGGCGGCGAAGCGAAATTCGTTAAAGCCGATGTTACAAAGGAAGACGATATAAAAAATTATGTTCAAAAAACGATAGATTTCTATGGGAAAATCGATATTTTCCTGAATAATGCAGGGTGGGAAGGCAAAATAATGCCGCTTATCGACTATCCTGCTGAGGTTTTCGATCAATTAATGTCAATAAATGTACGCGGTGTTTTCTTGGGCTTGAAACATGTATTGCCCCATATGATTGAACAAAAAAGCGGGGCGATCGTGAATACTGCTTCAGGAGCTGGTTTACTGGCAACGCCAAACATGGTGGCATATGGCGCAAGTAAACATGCGGTTCTTGGAATGACGAAAACAGCTGGTGTCGAAGTTGCTCCCCATGGTGTCCGGGTGAATGCCGTTTGCCCAGGTGTGGTCAATACCGCAATGATGCGTTCGATTGAAAGCGGATTTGGTCAAGGTGATTCCGCGGCAGCTGAAAAGGCTAGAAAACAGCTGGAAGCAACAACTCCTGATGGCCGTTATGCCGAACCGCAGGAAATTGCAAATCTAATGATGTACTTAGTATCCGATCTTGCCAGCCACATTACGGGTCAAGAACTTGTAATCGACGGCGGGGCCATTTTAATCTGATCAGCAAAAACTTTATTATAGGGGGACGAATAGATGAGTTTAAAAGGAAAGGTCATAATAATTACAGGAGCAGGCAGCGGAATTGGAAAGGAAACGGCATATAAATTAGCTGAACAGGGAGCTATTGTCGTAGCGGCTGATTACAATGATGTTGCGGCTAAGGAAACTGCGGAGATCATTCAACAAAAGGGAGGCACGGCATCTTTTGTGAAAGTCGATGTAGCTAAAGCGGAAGAAGTGGAAGCGATGGTCGAAGCTGCAATCGCCAATCATGGCACCATCAATGGCATTTTCAACAACGCTGGAATTGGACTAGTAAAACCATTTTTGGAGATGGATCCAGAGTCATACCACAGAGTCGTGGATGTTGACCAACACGGCGTTTATTATGGCATGTATTATGCAGCAAGGAAAATGGTGGAGCTTGGTGTAACAGGCGCCACGATCGTTAATACAGCCTCAATATATGGGACGATGGTTTCTATTGGCAGCTTTAATTACCATGCTGCAAAAGCTGCAGTCATCGCCATGACCAAATCTGGAGCAATTGAACTTGCGCAATATGGGATTCGTGTTGTCGGTGTGGCACCAGGTTTTATCGAAACACCGATCATTGGTGACGATCAAGAGTTCCTGGACAGTTTGGCACAACTCCATATGAGGAAAAAATTGATTCAGCCAGAAAAAGTTGCAGAAGTAGTAACCTTCTTGTTCTCTGAAAAAGCGGATGCCATTAATGGACAAGTCATTCCTGTTGATGATGGATTCTTAAGCTTTAAGGGGTAATCAGTATAATCAAATAGATTTTCGATAACTTAAAAAGGGAGTTTTGACATGAGCAATCGATTCGATGGCAAAGTTGTAATCATTACTGGGGCAGGATCAGGCTTAGGACAAGCGGCCGCATTGGAAATGGCTAAAGAAGGGGCTAAACTTTCATTAATTGATTTAAACGATGCATCTTTGGAAGTGACAAAAAAATTAATCTTAGAAATTGCACCAAAATCCGACGTGCTTCTGATTACTGCAGATGTATCGGATGAAGAAGCAGTAAAGAACTATGTATACCAAACAGTCAGCAAATATGGTAGAGTCGATGGATTCTATAATAATGCGGGTATCGAAGGCAAACAGGCCCCAATGGCTGAATACGATAGCAAAGTTTTCAACAAAGTAACGGACATCAATATCAATGGTGTATTCTATGGTATGAAATACATTCTGCCAATCATGAAAGAACAAGGATCAGGGGCAGTGGTGAACGTGGCTTCCGTAGGTGGAATTCGTGCTGTGCTTAACCAAAGTGCGTACGTTGCAAGTAAACATGCTGTAGCAGGCTTAACAAAAACAGCTGCCATAGAATATGGTCAATATGGAATCAGCATAAATGCCATTGCACCAGGAGTAATCTTAACAGCGATGGTAGAAGGTTCATTCAGGCAAATAGGCGGAGAGAATTGGGAAGAAGCAATGGCGGATTTCGTCAGTGTGAATCCTAAGAAACGCTTCGGTAAACCTGAAGAAGTCGGCCGTTTAGTCGCGTTCCTCTTATCAGGGGAATCAGAGTTCATCAACGGGGTAGTCATTCCGATTGATGGCGGACAATCTTCACAATACTAATTAAGCAAAGGGAGTGACTGTATTAGGTCACTCCCTTTTTAATGGTATCCTTAATAGTTAGTGACCAAACGTATTCAAATTTGGAAAAAACGAAGACTTGCTGGGTTTTCGTTTTTTTGCATATTCAAAAATCAGTTCATATGAAACAAAATACGACCCTTTAGAATAGATTCAATAAGCTCATAACGGATGAACTCATAAAAAAACGCTATATAAGGCGCTTAACATACATTAAAGATACCAATCTTTACTTTTCTTTATCGTGAAGCTTATCTTCATAATCTGTTTCCAACATACCATACAGACCATTCATTTCTTGTTCATCAGGATCTGCCCCAAACTCATTTCTATATTTTTTCTTTTTATCATCATGGATTTCTTCTTTTTCAATCTCCTTGTCCATACATACCACCTCCAACCAATATGGTGTCTCATTGTCCGAATAAATATACGTGAGTGAGCTTAGGTACATTAGGTTTGACACTAAGGTCAGAAATGGAAGATTGATTACTAATTTCATTAATCTCATTTTATTGAACTATTAATTGGTATTCTAAATAGTTATTACTCTTACTATTTGTTAAGATATAAATATATAACTTAGAGATAACGGAGAGAGAATGTGAAGAAGAAACGTAAGAAATCAAAGAATTTTTTTGTCATTTTTATCCTGATTTTCGTATTTTTGCTCATAAAGGAAATCATGCAAACCCCCTATTCCGAAAATGTTTCCACATCAGTAAATACGCTTGATTCTTTTGCGAACGTGAAAAAGTATAGTTCACTTCTACGTGACGAGTTGGCTAAGTACGGACTAGAGGAGCATACTTCGACATTGATTGCTTTGATGCAGCAGGAAAGCCGAGGACGGGGCGGTGACCCAATGCAGGCATCCGAGTCAGCGGGGCTTGATCCAAATACAATCACAGATCCAACGGAAAGCATTAAGTATGGGGTAAAACATTTTAAGAGGATCAATGAATATGGCAATGAAAAGGGCGTGGATTTTGCCACGATCATTCAAGCATATAACATGGGAATTGGTTATATTGATTTCGTTGCTAATGAAGGGGGCAAGCATAATGAAGAGCTTGCGAAGAAGTTCTCCATGCTTCAGGTAGAAAAAAACCCCACGCTCTATGATTGCGGGGGAGACAAAGAGAATTTCCGATATCCATATTGCTACGGTGATTACTCATACAGTGCGAAGGTATCCAAGAACATTGAGGTTCTTTCCGACAGTCTATCGGCTCAAGCTGATGGTGAGTGAGTGAGAACAAAAAACCTACTTCAGTAAGTAGGCTTTTTGTTTATGGTAATGGTTTTCGTGTAGTGAAATTCAAAGAATCAAAACCAATGTCATCTCTTGTTCAACCATGGAAGAAGGTCATAATGTTTATAGAGTTTCACTGATTCTGAAATGGTTTGTGTTAGAAGACTATCGATGGAATTAAGTAAAGAGTTTAGGGCTTGTTTAACAGAACCGTTCTCAAATTGGTCTAATGGCACAGGTAACTCATCTTCGTCCAAAATAAAGTAATTCCCATTAGGAAGAACCAAAATATCAATGATTAAATCTTCAAAGGATACCAATCTATCCGTCATATATGTATTTTTTACAATATTGAAATAGGAACCTAGATAATTCCCTTCATTATCCCTCCAAATGTAGAGATTATAAGGGCGATCCTTCCAATAATAAGCAATCGTATAACTGCCTATAGGAATGGTTAATTTTATAGAACCTGCTTTCATCGTGAACGAATCCATGATTTCATGAAAAAGCACGACATGTGGATTTTGTGCTTTTAACAGCATACAGTTATGTTCTACTACTATGGAGTCGTAGCGGGTTTTTCTTTCTAGTATTTCATCGCCACGTTGAAGTGCTAGTGTAAATATATTGTCCATCGTTTCTATTTCTCCCTTAAAACTATGCCATTATACTTAAGAAGGTTTTACTTTTCTAATAGGGGTATCGCCAAATACCCATCAAGCTAAGGCAAATCATTACCCCAAAAACAAAAAAACGCTATTCTTTCTGTAATATCATGGAAAGATTGGTGTTTTTTTATGTGCTCGTGAGATTTCAGACGAACTTACTCTTTTCACAGGAACTGACAACGATCTTTGTCTCCACAAGCTCTCCAAGAAAGAGCTAGCCAAAAAGTAGGAGTACTTTCCTGACACAGTTATGTAGTTGTCAATCTTCAACGGGAGTCTTGATAAGTCCTGAAGGACTCAATCAACAATTTAATCCCTCGGCTGTCTGGTTCTTACGAACGTTTTAACTTCCTTTATTTTCATTTTACTTTCTTTTTCTCAATCCTTATACTGATTTAAAGGAAGGAGGAAATAGTTTGATTTTTTTATTCTTTATGTTGATATTTCTCGTTTATTTTATATATAGGGCGAATAAAAATACACATGAGGCAATCGTTAACACCGTAGCTCCCGTTTCTGCAAATGTGTCTACCCCCAACAGTTCTAATCTACGCGTTCTTCAATTATCAGATATGCATTTAGAAAACTTATCGATTTCTCCGGAAAAACTATATAATCAATTAAAGCAAGAGAATTTTGATTTAATTGCTTTAACGGGCGACTATTTAGATCGAACGAAAAGTATTCCTAAAATAATTCCTTATCTAGAAGTAATACAACAACTTAATCCAAAATATGGCATATATGCAGTCTTCGGAAATCATGATTATATTTTACGAGAGGACAGTTTTGGACGTTTAAAGGAATTGTTTGAACAATATGATATCAAAACGATGCAAAATCAGAATGATACGATTTTTGTGGAAGGAAACTTAATTTATATTATCGGAATTGATGATTACCATACAAAAAGAAGCAACTTAAGCTTAGCATATAATGGATTGATAGAAAAAGGTTATCGACTTGTTTTAACTCATGATCCCAACCTTGTTCTACAAATGGAAAAGTTCCACTTTGATTATCTACTTGCTGGACATTTTCATGGCGGTCAAATTTGTTGGCCGAAACCGTACCACTTAAGAAAGTTTGGAAAACTTGTTCGTCTAAACTTAATTAAGGGGCTTATTCATTACCAAGGGAAAGTTTTCTATATCAATGAGGGACTTGGACAAACCTTGTTTAATATTCGTATAGGGAGCAGACCGGAAATTACTATTCATGAACTAACAATTAATAAATCTTTAACAAGTACAGAGGAACATGGGTTTTCTATTTAGTTTGAATCTAAAAGTGCAAAAACAAGAAATTTTTCCTTAGTATTTTTTCGAAAGTTCCGTCACCTTCACCTCTTTGAGGTGAAGGTCTTATTATATTTTCCACTATTGCTCGAGATATGATATGAACATGTTGTCCAAAATTTGAAAAAGGTTATTATTTTAAGTTATATTGGTCAACTAAAGCCAAGGTTAAGTCTATTGGAAATTATTTTCCGGTATGAAGCATCTACAAGTATACATATTAGAAATGCTCTACAAGCGTCTATCAAAAGAACGGGTTGGTCAAGTTTTCGAAAATCATCGTTAGTACTCATTTATTATCAGAAAGTTATGTAGATATTCCACCATTATAGAAATAGGAAAGCCATTTTTATATTTGGCTTTTTTGCATAATTTTGAATGAAGAAAGGAATTTTAATTAAGAAATCTTAGCGAAAGTTGGTGAAGGGCGTATTTTAACTGAATTTTTTCCGCAATTATATCATAACTTAGTACGTCCTAAGTGGTTTACAGAGAAGTATATACATCTTTACTTACAAGAGGAATTTGAATTTAATGATAAAACTGTCTTAGATTTCGGTTCCGGTACAGGGGTAAACTGCACTTTATTTTCTCCTGAACGTTATATGGGAGTAGAACCTGACCAAAAAAGAGTTATGTATTCGAAAAAGCTATATTCAAATTATGAATTCAAAGTTTTAGAAGAATATTCTCTGCCAGTTGAAAATGAAAGTATTGATTATATTCTTATTATTTCCGTGTTACATCACATCTCTTGTGCTGACATAAAAATGTATACGGAAGAATTTAAGCGAGTATTAAAACCAAATGGGAGAGTCATTGCAATTGAGCCTTGCATATACCAGCATAAGCCTCTTTGTAACATCATTATGAACTGGTTAGATCAAGGACGTTTTATAAGAGATGAGAAAGGGTATATAGATATTTTTCATAAGAACGGTTATAAATGCGATGTTTTAAAGCGTTTTACAAAATGTTTCGTATACAACGAACTATTTTTCTCGGCCTGCTTAAAAAAATATTAGAAAAAAATTCTAACATCGATAATTTTAGTTTATGTTGAAGCTGTCCCATCGCCATAAGCTAAGGTGAATTTGTATCCCCATAACCAAAAAAACGCTATTCTTGCTGTAGAAATATACTGGAAGGATGGTATTTTCTATGGGTTTTTCTATTTCACGAAATGAATCTCTTTTCTCAGGAACTTCAAAACTCCTTCATCTTCTCTTAAGAATTAGCTAAAGAAATAAATGTCGGCTGAACCCCAAATAGTGATAAAGAATCGAAAAGAGTGCTTTTACTGGGTTGAGAAGAAAAAGGAATATAGGACGAAGAAAGTTAAAACAACTATTTTTTGAACACTGTTCCATTTCAGAACGCTGTTATGTGTGTTTAGAGTATTAAGATTAAACAACTTTATTGTATGTGAACATTGTGCAATATTGTACTTAAACTAACGGGTGCGTTAGCTGAAGATCGGAGCTGTCTTTAAGGCAGCTTTTTCTTATGGAACTAAAGGGGCAGATTAGCTTAATAAGAACAGGACAATCAATATACTATGTAGAATATAATAAGATGACATTGTTTAAGATTTAGGAAAAACAGTCTATAAAAATTAGGAGTGTTTGTTATGGTTCATGCAAAAGATGTTTTATCGAATCAGTTGTTGGCAAATGCTAATGACCCAAGTTGGTACCTACCATTTTCAGATTCAGTAGAAAGATTGTCTGAGGAATATGCATTTTGGAAGCCAAACGAAGAAAGTAATAGTATTGCTGAAATTGTGCAGCATCTACTATATTGGAATCAAACATGGCAAACAAGGTACCAAAAATCTCACGTTGATGCTGTGCCTTCAATAGGAAATAATAATAACAGCTTTATTATTCCTGAAAATCATACTTTTGCTGACTTAAAAAAACAACTATTAGAGGTGCTTTTACGTTGGCAAGAGCTATTATCTGAAGAAAAAGTTGAGAGAGAAGTTAATGGTTATCCTGGACACGTGAAATGGTGGGCAATACTCGGAAATGTGTCAACTCATAACGCATATCACATTGGTCAGATCATTTATATCCGGAAGTTGCAAAATAGCTGGAAAATAGATGCAGGAGTAGATAAATAAATAAAAGTTGCACTAGTGCCTACTTGAACTAACGGGTGCTTTACTTCAATAAGGGGTTGCTGCGGTAGCCTTTTTCTAATGGAACTATCGGGGCGGCAGTATAGTTGAAAATATTGTGTAGTTCAATAGATAAGGGGGGGATTGAGTTTGAAAGTCGATTTATTTTATATTTGGATAATTAACGATTAAATCATAATATATAATAAATGATGAAATTGAAGGTGATTATTAGAAAGAGATGGATAATAGAATTCTGGGGGAGGGGCTTTCAATCATTTCCCAATGCAAAAAGGAAACAGGAGACATTTGGCAAGCCCATTTTGGTGCTGCAGCTATTGCTAGTTATTTTTTTGTTAAGGATAATGGCCTGGCTAAAAAGTTGTCACATAACATATTTTCGCAGTCGAGAGCTATGATAGAAAAAAATTGTGTGATGAATAGGAAACAGTACCATTCTGGGTGCGATTTAGAAATAGCTGCTAACATCATACTTGAGACACTTGATAAAACAATCGATCACCTCCACTGGGTTGGCCATAACGTTATTTATAGTGCAGTAAGTTTATTGGCCATTCGTGAACTTAAAGGGTGGGGATCAAGTGACGATCTTTTAGGAATTTCCAATCTCATTCTCTCATTCGAAAAAACAATTCCAGGACGTTCATGGATTGGCTTTTCGGCTTCTGAAGTCAAAAGGTTGGAAATAACAAAAGAAGATTACATTCCAATAATTGAAAATGCAAATGAACTCTCGTATTTTGTGCTAGAACAATTATCGGATTTCCCAATCATATATCGAGCAGAATCACACCATGACTTGATTGGTCATATGATTACTTTTTCTCATGCATTGAACATTTTATTTGACCTAGGCCACATTTCATTTTTCAAGAGAGGTCTACCACCTCTTCTCAAACTGATAAAAGTTCTTCGAAATAGTCTCCACGTTAAACCAGGTGATTCCATAAAGTTGATCTCACCAGTTGATTATCTACCGTTACAAAAGGCAGACCGTTCGAAATTTTTACCAACCGAGTACAAGTTTTGGACAAAAGACTATAGCCAGAATAATTGGGATTTTGGACACATCTTTAAATTTTCTTTTAGTTTTTACGATCATTTACGGCGAGTGGAGAGAGTGAACGCTTCATACATCGAAAATTTTCGGTATATTATCAATCAATAGTTTAACTAACTTGACACGTAATCTTAATACTGATATATGAATTCTTTCATATAAAGTTCTTCAACAATACCAGCTAATATGAGTAGCTTAGTTATAGGTGCTTTACTTTAATAAGAGAGGTTGCTGAGGCAGCCTTTTTCTTATGGCACTAACGGGGCAGGTTAGGTGAAGAGGAGTATCCTTGATACGTGTAGAATTACATAAATCAAAGCTAAAGGAAGGAATTAAAAATGGATAAGGAAAAACAATTAGTTATTCGCGGTAATAAAATTAAAAGATAATACACCTAGATTATTTCTTAAATATAAATTTGTAATTTACCCCATAGTTTTAATTGGTTTGTCTTATTTCTTTATAGAAAACAATGATTTATATTCTTTTGTTATTGCTTTTAAAATTATCACAACCTATATTTTGCCTTGGGGTATTTTCTATTGTTTGATTCAAATAATGAGAAAAATAAAATAAGCAATGTGCGTAAGTCAAGTTAGAGCTGCTATTAAAGCAGCTTTTTCTTTATGCAACTATAGGGGCAGGATAATTCAATAAGGAATGATATAGAATAGAGGGTGCTAACAACATTGGAAATGGAGATAGATATGATGTTTAGACTAAATTCATTAGTACCAGAGTTATCAGTTTCAGATATAAATAAAAGTCTTAATTTTTATTTAAACATTCTCTCGTTTAAGTTAGAGTATCAACGTCCAGAAGATAAGTTCGCTATGTTATCACTAAACGACTGTCAAATTATGATTGAAGAGATAAATGGCTATTGGCAGACTGGGGAGTTATCATATCCTTTTGGGAGGGGAATTAACTTTCAAATAACGGTAAGTGATATTAACGAAATATATAAAAGTCTAAGAATGTATCAGTATCTGATTAAGATAGAAATTCAGGAGAATTGGTATAGAGCAGATACTAAATTAGTAGGTCAGAAGGAATTTTTAATCATGGACCCAGACGGATATTTATTAAGGTTCGTCCAAAGCTTGGGGGAAAGAGAAAATGAAGGAGATCCAGCTGTTGGTGATTAACTAGTTTTCATGGTGTAGTTTTATAAAAAAGATTGATCATTTAAAACAAAGTTCGATTATTTAAAATAAAGATTGATCATTTGTAATAAAGTTTGATTAAATTCTGTGATTGCGGGATTTTTTCTTTAACGAACGGGGAGTTTAGTCGGTCATAGTTTTTTATTAGTTATTAATTATAAAAGTTTATTTTCAGTTTATATTTCTCCTTTACAGTAAGAGAAGAAGGAGGAATGAAATTTGTTAGAGTTAGTCAATATAAGTAAAGTTTATAAAACAGAAAACTTTGAACAAGTTGCTTTAGATAGGGTGAATATTGCATTTCGCAAAAGTGAATTTGTTTCTATTTTAGGTCCTAGTGGTTCAGGAAAAACGACCTGTTTAAATATAATTGGAGGTTTAGACCGATATACTTCTGGTGACTTGAAAATTAATGGGCGCTCAAGTACTTCTTTTAAAGCCGAAGATTGGGATGCTTATCGAAATAATACTGTTGGTTTTATTTTTCAAAACTATAACCTTATTTCTCATTTACCAGTCATTGATAATGTGGAAATGGGGATGACTTTAAGTGGCGTTAACTCGGCAGAGCGACGCAATAGAGCTAAAGAAGTATTAGTAAAGGTGGGGCTGGAACCTCACCTTTACAAAAAACCCAATCAATTATCCGGTGGCCAAATGCAACGTGTAGCAATTGCACGAGCGCTCGCTAATAATCCCGAAATTATATTAGCTGATGAGCCAACTGGAGCATTAGATACTGAAACAAGTGTTCAAATTATGGAATTGATTAAGGAAATAGCAAAAGAAAAACTGGTTATTATGGTCACTCATAATCCTGAACTAGCTGAAGAGTATTCAGATCGTATTATCCAATTCTCAGATGGACAAATAAAGAATGACTCACACCCTTACCAAGAGGTAGAACATTCGAATGACTACCAATTAAAAAGGACAAGTATGAGTTTTTTGACAGCTTTAAAAAGTTCCGGTAGAAATGTGATTACAAAGAAATGGCGTACAGGATTAACTGCATTTGCATCAAGTGTAGGAATCATCGGAGTGGCACTAGTGCTTGCACTTTCCAATGGTTTCAGCGAAAAAATTTCGGAATATGAATCACAAATTGTGTCAGGTTATCCCATTACCATAAGTAATGGTAAAGTGACCTCGATTCCAACACAACCAGTGGTAGTAGATAACGAGGAAACCAAAGAATATTCAAACAAGGAATCAATAATTGCATATAATTCAAAGGAAGAAACATCGGGGCAGAAAATACACGAGAATGTATTATCTTCTGAATATATTGATTATGTGAATAAAATTGATGAAGAGTATATAAATGGAATTTCCACAACAAGATCTGTTTCACTACCTATTCTAAAAACAGAAGACAATGTCGCAACGAAGTTAAATATGAATAATGTAAGTTTTACAACTTATCCAGTGTCAGATCATGATTCTGATTCAACTGCATATCTAGAAAAGAATTTTGACTTGTTAGAAGGTTCGTTCCCTTCAAAGGAAACAGACTTACTGTTAGTGGTAGATGAATATAACCGAATTGAAGAAACTGCCTTAAAAGAACTAGGGTTCGATAGAAAAGAAATTTCACTAAAAGACGTGATTGGTTCTGAATATAAGTTACTTCCCAATGACCTATATTATATTAAATCAGGAGATACCTTTGCGGTAAATGGGAACCCAGCAGACTTGTCAAATCTTTATAAAAATGAAAAGGGCAAAACCTTAAAGATTTCTGGTGTCATTCGATTAAAAGAGGATGCAACTGTTTCTAAATTACCTAGTGGTATTGTATATTCAGACCAGTTAACACAAGACTTAATTGCAGAGGCCCAAGAGTCTGAAATCGTTAAAGTACAGGATTCGGTAGATTATAATGTCTTAACAGGTGAATTGTTAAGTGAGGAAACAGGATCAAATCAAATTACTAAAGATAATATGTTAAGTATGCTTGGAGCATCTTCTATTCCAACATCTATTTCCATTTATCCTATGAATTTGGATGCGAAAGACTCAATAAAATCTTATTTGGATAAATGGAATGAAAAAGTCTCCGAGGATAAGAAAATAGAATACTCTGATATGGCTAGTATGATGACAAATATGATAGGTTCAATCGTGGATATGATTAGTTACGTATTGATTGCATTTGCTTCTATTTCACTAGTTGTTTCGATGATTATGATTGGGATCATTGTCTATGTTTCTGTTCTAGAAAGAACAAAGGAAATTGGTGTTTTGCGTGCTCTTGGGGCGAGAACAAAAGATATCTCCAGATTATTTAATGCCGAAACATTTATTATTGGTGCTGCCTCTGGCATTATTGGTGTTGGTATTACGTATTTATTAACAATTCCAATAAATAAGATCATTTATCATCTGACAGATTTTGATAATGTGGCACATTTAAATCCATTACATGCCGGTATTTTAATCGCACTAAGTATTGTTTTGACATTGATTGGCGGACTTTTACCTTCTAAGATGGCAGCCAAAAAAGACCCTGTGACAGCGTTAAGAAGTGAATAATGATACAACTGAAATAAGGTTTATGTTGTTCAGTTAATTTAATTGGCATAAAAGCATTTGAAAAGAATGCAACATATTAATTATAGGAAGGTGTGGATTTGCGAAGATCAACAAAAAATCTCACGGAGTGTTCCCAAAAAGGGTGCTATTGTGGAAAATCGAAGGTAGAAGATGATCAAACTTTATTTCAAAGCAACAGTAGGTTCGGTTGAATAAAACATGAAATAAAGGAAAATAGTAATAGTTAAAAGCCCAAATTCTCCATTAATACTGAGAATTTGGGCTTTACGTTATTTTAGGTTAACGGAAAATGTGCTACCATTATCTACTTCACTTTGCACATGAATGTTTCCACCGCATAGTTCCACTATACGTTTTACAATTGAAAGTCCTAATCCACTTCCTGCTTTGGAATGAGATGTATCACCTTGGTAAAATTTATCGAAAATATGAGCTTTTGTCTGATCATCCATACCGGGGCCATTATCCTGAATAACAAACAGAATACTGTTATTTGCTTTTGTAAGACTAATATTTATTAATCCACCCTGATAAGAAAATTTAATGGCATTATCTAAAAGATTAAGCCAAATTTGCTGTGTCAAGTCTTCGTTTCCGCTATAAATCACTTTATCTAACTCTACATTTACGGTAAGCTCTTTTGCAGACCATTTGGATTCCATTAAAACTATTGTCTTTCTTATCTGTTCGTCCAGCCTGAATGTGGCTTTATCAGTAATAATTTCAAGATTCTCATACTTGGATAGAGTGAGAACACTGGTGGAAAGGTCAGCTAAACGTTCTGATTCCTTAATGATAATGTCAAGATACTCCTGTCTATCTTCCTCACTAAGATTATTTTCCTTGAGTAGCTTTGCAAAACCACGTAGAGATACAATAGGTGTTTTAAATTCATGGGAAAAATTATTAACAAAATCACTTCTCAATGTTTCAATACTCGAAAGTTCTTGGGTCATTTTATTAAAGCTCTGAGACAGCTCCTCCAATTCTCCAACGCCTTTTATATCTACCTTAACGCTAAAGTCACCACCGGCCACCTTATGTATGGCATCTATTACTTTGCGGATCGGGTTCAGCGCTTTTTTGCTAAGAAATGCAGTAAATGCCGTTCCGAGTAAAATACAAAAGCCCAAAAAATAAAGTACTGGAAGTACGTGGAATTCGAGGATTTGACTGTTACCCTGAGCAGTCCGGTTAGAAGAAGATATAATGTCCATGTACTGTAGTAGTATGGTAATTCCACCGGCCACCAGAAATGTTGTCGTCAAAACTCCGAACACAAACATAACCAATGTAATAGCAAGACTCAGACGCTTCTTAAAAAATTCTTTCATGCTTTTTTCACTGCCTTGTAGCCAAGACCACGTACCGTAAGAATTTCAAACTCTGGCCAATCACGAAATTTGTCTCGTAAGCGATTAATATGAACATTGAGTGTGCTGTCATCGGTTTCAGATTCTACTCCCCAGATCTCATCCATAAGCTGTAAACGGGTAAAAATCATGTTCGGGTATGAAAGCAACTTAAATAAAAGGTAAAACTCTTTTTGTGGCAGCGTTATAACCTTATCTTCAAGGGAGACGGTATGGGCATCATAATCGAGAACAACTTTGCCGACGGATAGTTTGTGTTCGCTTGCAATCTTTGATCTGCGGAGAAGCGCTTTAATACGAAGTACCATCTCCTGTTCGTCTACTGGCTTTGTCATATAATCATCTGTTCCTACTAGGAATCCTTTCCTTTTGTCTTTTGGCTCCTGCTTAGCTGTAACCATTAATATAGGTAGATGTTCCCAGGAGAGTCTAAGTAGACGGGTTAATTCATAACCGTCCATTTTTGGCATCATTAAATCAACCACCACTAAATCAAAGTGCTGCTTATCCATTAAATTAAGCGCTAGGATAGCGTCCTTTGCTCCGTATGTTTCAAAACCATTTTGCTTTAATACAGCGCACATTAGCTTTCTGGTATTTGTATCATCTTCAACAACTAATATTTTAAACATATAAAATGCCTCCATATAGTTAGATTACATAATAAACTATACCTTTAAAATATAAACTGAAAATTAACTACTTAGCTCTATTCTTATTTTTTCTTTTTTTAAATCATGGATAACTAAGAAATGAACCATTTAATGAACCGTTTTAGAATTTGGATTATAAAGCAAACACTGTTATATATGGACTTTTGACAACTTTTGATCAACCTTTTTTATAAAAATTGTATACTAATTCACAAGAAGATAACCCATTTTAATCAATCTTTTTTCAAAATGGATTCTCTTAGTTTGCTCCTAAACAAAGCTTAGCAACATCCTTTTGATCAAACATTATTTCAAGGCTACACATGGAAAACTGAATGCACTAATTGTATCTCGGTAATGAACTAACGGGTGCGTTAGTTCATTACAAGGAGCTGATCAGCAGCTCCTTTTCTTATGCAACTATCGGGGCAGGTTAGCGTAGTGTCTTCGGACTGTGAGGTAAGATTTGACGAACAGATGATTCGTTTGTTACAATCTCCCCATCAAATAGGAAAAGGATGAGGACGATGGTTCGTCGTTTGAAACGGTTTAAGAATGTTGCTACGGCATTAAGCTTCTAAGTAAAAAAATGATTTATACTACTTAGAAGCGAGGGAAAAGAATGAAACAACATCGATTTAACCACTGGTCTGAAATTAAGTATCTAAAGGATATTGTCACCAACCCAATGATTGAAGTAGGGAAATACTCCTACTATTCTGGTTATTACGATAATCATGATTTTGAAGATGGGTGCGTTAGATACCTATGGGGAGATGAAAAATCAAGAAAGTTATTTAACCCCATCGAAGACCATGGATGGCATTTAGATAAGTTGATTATAGGAAATTACGTATGCATTGCAAGTGGTGTAATTATTTTAATGGGTGGAAATCACAATCATCATCCTGAATGGATTACCGTGTATCCGTTTGTGGAGCAGATTGAAACTTCTTACGAACCAAAAGGGGATACAATCATCGAGAGTGATGCCTGGATTGGCATGAATGCAATGATTATGCCCGGTGTGACAATAGGTGAAGGTGCCATTGTTGCGGCTGGATCGGTTGTTGCCAAAGATGTCCCACCATATACGATAGTAGGCGGCAACCCTGCTAAAGAGATAAAGAAACGCTTTACAGACAAAGAAATCGAAAAGTTAAAGGAAATGCGTTGGTTCGATTGGGAACGTGAGAAAATTGATCGAGCCAGTCATATCTTGTCCAGTTCCTCTATTAATCAATTATATGACTTTTATCAAAGGGAAATAAAACCATAACGGTTTAATTTTAGATCACCTCATTGAATAAAAACGAATAAGTTTAATAAGCCATAGTCTCTTCTTAATAGCTAATTAAGAAGAGACTATTTTTTTTATGAAAACTCATCACCGCACAGTTTGTGTCAACTCTACAATAAGTCTTAATGAACTAACGGGTGCGTTAGCTGAAGATCGGAGCTGTCTTTAAGGCAGCTTTTTCTTTATGCAACTAAAGGGACGGGTTAGTTGAATAAGGTATTTCAGTGTCAGTAGTGAATTTAATAAAGTGGTAATTTCTGATTATGATTAGAGGTGAAATTTAAGAAAGTACATTTGAAATGTGTTACGAGAGAAAATTGGGAAGAGGCATTAGCATTGAAAGTTAAGAAACAGCAAAGTAACTTTGTACCGCCAGTAGCCGCATCACTTGCCAAAGTTTATATTAAACCAGACGGAGATAACATTGTTTATTTGCCCTTTGCCATCTATGACAAAGAGTTAATGGTCGGTTTTATCATGCATGCTTACGATGAAAATACGACGAATATGTATTGGTTTAACGGATTCATTATTGATGAGAGTTATCAGGGTAAAGGATATGGTAGGGCGGCACTGTCTGAGATGGTTCATTGGATAGCAAATAGGTTTACCATTTGTAAAGAAATTCGTCTAACCGTATTTAAAGATAATGAAAATGCTTGTGAATTATATTAACGTTTTGGCTTTCTTCCCACAGGAGATGTATATGGAGAAGAAGATGTGTGGTTTCTTCCTATAAATTAACTATGTTTCTTATTGAACTCCCTCAGTTTAAGGGGGAGCGTCAGGAAAATGTGTATGTACACCGTTAAGCATATTTTCCTGGCGATTACCCTGATTTTAACACCATTAAGAAAGTCTTAATGGTCTTGACGAAACTACTGAGACAACATCTTCTAAATTAAAGGAGAGGAATAAATAAATAAACCCTTCTATTCGCTGCCGGAGGCTTGTTTGTCGCTATTAGGAATTAGGATTATTTCTTATAGATTACTACAAGCATCCATATAGCCAAAGCACCAACGATAGCAAGTGCTATACGTGTAGATAGTATCCGTACTTCAAAGTCGGTTTTCTTGGATGGTTCAGGATATGCAATTACATAAATCCCCTTTAATAGTGAGAGCCATGCAATGACTGTGATGAATCCCCGCCAGTTGAGTGCCCATACATTATGCAGGATAACAGTGCCTAACCCTAGGAAAATCGATAGAAAGCCATACATAATCCCAAATCCTCTGTCCTCGACCACTAATCTTTTCAGTTCACGTAGTACTGATGGACGTACGAAAAGTATTCCCGATATGATAATCGTCATCCATCCCCAAAACAGTCCTAAAAAGGTACTTGCTTCCATTATCATCTCACTCCTTTCAATTATATTTATATTTCAGGTATTTCCCCTTTTAGAACATTGCATTGACGTAATTGATTAGCAACAAATAGAGGAATAGGTGGAAAATTGAAAATATATTTTATTTCTTGTTGAACTAACGGGTGCTTTAGCTGAAGATTAGAGCTGTCTTTAAGGCATCTTTTTCTTTATGCAACTAACGGGGCAGGTTAGTTGAACAAGCAATAATCAAAAAAAATAAATAAATATTGGAAATAAACTTTTTATTGTGATACATTAAATGGAAATACGAGGTGGACAAAATGCTGTCATTATTGAATAATTTTTCCCTGTCACAATTACATCATCATAACTAGTAGTCTTGCTATTCGATTTTAAAAATCGTATATAGGAAGGCTATTTATAATTGAACCGCATTGATTAAGTTTAAGAACTTTAATCTTTTGCGGTTTTTTATTTTTAAACAAACAATTGGAGGTAAAAAAAGATGAAAAAGATGGATTATCAAAATGTAAAGGGTACACAAGATTATTTACCACAAGCAGAAGTAGTACGAAACAATATTAGAAGAACATTAGAAGATGTTTTTATCCAATATGGGTGCAAACCTCTAGAAACTCCAATTTTAAATTACACCGAATTGCTTGCTTCTAAGTATGGAGGGGGTGCTGAAATTTTAGAGGAAATGTATACATTAACAGACAGAGGAGAAAGAGATTTGGCATTGAGATACGACCTAACGATCCCATTTGCAAAGGTAGTTGCAATGAATCCAACAATGGGGATGCCTTTTAAAAGGTATGAAATAGGTAAAGTGTTCAGAGACGGTCCTATAAAAGCTGGAAGGTTCCGTGAGTTTACTCAATGCGACGTTGATATTGTGGGAGTTAAATCTCAAATAGCTGAAGCAGAATTAATGATTATGGCATTGGATGCATTCCACAAACTCGATTTAAAGGTAATAATTCAATATAACAATCGAAAATTATTAACTGGAATGCTACAAGTGTTTGAAACATCAGATGAAAAAATTAATAAAGTAGTATTAATACTTGATAAACTTGAAAAAGTTGGATTAGAAACTGTTACTTCGGAGCTTACTGAACAGGGGTTGCCGCCTTCAACAGTCAAATTAATTAAACAGTTTTTGACTGATAAAAATAATACAAGTTATAGCTACTTTGAACCCTTTTCTGCACAAAGCGAACAGGTTAAACAAGGTATAGAAGAATTAAAAGAACTGGAAACATATTTGGAATTCCTTGGCGTCAGTAACCAATGTATATTTAATCCATTTTTAGCAAGAGGCTTGGAGATCTATACGGGTACTATTTATGAAATTTTTTTATCTGATAAAAAAATTAAGTCAAGCATTGGTAGTGGGGGAAGATATGACAATGCTATCGGTGGACTTATTGGAACAAATGAGAATTTTTCTACAGTTGGAATATCATTTGGTTTAGATGTTATTTATACTGCTTTAAATGCATCAAAGGAAAAAATCTTAGAAAATCCTACTGTGGACTTTTATGTAATCCCAATAAATACGCAAAAAGAATCATTCTTAGTGGCAAGACAACTAAGAAATAAAGGCTACAAGGTTGAGTATGAAATGGGAAACAAAAAGATTGGGAAAGCCTTAGATAAGGCAAACAGGGAGAATTTTCGGAACGTTATCATAATTGGGGAAGATGAAGTAAAAAATAATCAATTTAAAATCAAAGATATGTTCTCTGGCGAAGAAAGAATTGAATCTTTTGTTTTTAATAAATGATGAATATGATAATTTCCTCTTTATGAACAAACGGGTGCGTTCGTATTATAAGGTTAGCCAGTTTTTACTGGTTGACCTTTTTTTAATAGAATCTATTATATCAGTAGCCAGGGTAGGACGTACGGGTCGTGGGGCTTGATCCCGTGAACTAAACTGTCCGCCCCCTATTTGTAGAAACATGTTTGAGGCTGGTTGGGACGTAGATCTCGTATAACAAGCGAAGCTATGACACTACATGGAGGACTAGGGGTACTGGTAAGTATGTAGAGGAGGAAAAAACAATGAATCCAGTTGTTGGTCTGGATGTGGTAAAAGAAGAGAGTCAAGTTCAGGCATTCTTAGATCAATCTAAACCGTATGGGAAATCATCTCGTTGTACCATAATATACCAAAATAGAAAAAGTAGCTTTATACCTAATCTTCAGACTATTTAAAGAATGAGGTGACATTCATGAAAGATAATATAACGAATCGCTCCTCAACTAAAAAAAAGGAACGGCTAGGATTAATGTTATGGTTTCGAATAACACGAATATATAACCAGAGTATTCGGGAATTCAATCAACATTTTAAAAATGGAATCTAACTGCAGCTCAATTCGATATCTTTGTTCAAGTGGGTTCTCATGAACGATTGTCACAATAAGAACTAGCAAACAAGCTTTTTGTTACGAAAGGCAATATTACTCAACTGTTAAGGAAAATGGAAGATTTGGGATTGATTAATCGGAAACAGGAATGGAAAACAAAATACCTTTCATTGACTGAGGTTGGAAAAGAGTTTTTTTATGAAGTTGTTTCAAAACAAGAACAATTTCAGGCATCACAATTTTCCAACTTGAATTACAAGGAAAAAAAACAGCTTCTAGATTTACGAAAATTCAAAAACCATAGGAGGTAATGACATATCAGCACTAGTGATAGAGTGCCTGTAAACTTAAAAGCACTATTCAATTTCAAGTAAGTGATAAAAATTAGTCGTTGTTGCAAAGTTATCTACTTCTCTGATTGAATAAAGGTGAATCTTCTTGCTATTTCAAATAGTAATCGCTAATTCCATATAGCTTCCTGGTAAAAACTTCAATAATGTCAACCTCAACTATAACTTTTTTCTCCTTCTGACCTATTTCATATGAATCATTTGAAATTATATATCATCAATATCACTTTAATATCGAAAATGTTGGGCGATACCCCTTTATTTAACCAACAGAATCATGGATATTGTGAATAATTTCCATGATTCATTTTTTAATAAAATTAAAGATCCAATATTTATAGACAATAAAAAACTTCGGATAAAGGAAAAAACACCCATAAAGTCGTATATACAATTATCGACAAATTGGCGATGCTTTTTAAGGTTAGTGTCTAACCAGAAATAAAAATAGGAGTGAAAATAAAATGAGTAAAAAAACGATGGGTATTCACCACATTACTGCAATTGTTGGTCATCCTCAAGAGAATGTTGATTTCTATGCAGGTGTATTAGGTTTACGTTTAGTGAAAAAAACTGTCAATTTTGATGACCCAGGTACCTACCATCTTTATTTTGGTAATGAGGGTGGAAAACCAGGAACAATCATGACATTTTTCCCATGGGCAGGAGCTAGTCAAGGAAAAATTGGTGATGGTCAAGTAGGCGTTACATCTTATGTTGTTCCAAAAGGAGCTATGAAGTTCTGGAAAAAAAGACTGGAATCCTTCAATATTCCTTTTACTGTTAGGGAGCGCTTTAGCGAGAAATACTTGGAATTTGATGACCCTCATGGGCTACACTTGGAAATTGTTGAAAGGGAAGAAGGGGAAGTAAATACATGGACCTTTGGCGGGGTAACACCTGAGGTAGCTATTAAAGGCTTTGGCGGTGCTACTTTATTATCGACCTATCCTGACAAAACGGCTGCATTGTTAGAAAACATATTAGGACTAGAATTAATCGGCAAGGAAGGCGACTTTGCACGTTACCG
Organism: Peribacillus sp. NJ11; assembly: GCF_030348405.1. NCBI lineage: Bacteria > Bacillati > Bacillota > Bacilli > Caryophanales > Bacillaceae > Peribacillus > Peribacillus sp. NJ11. The sequence continues at coordinate 4,006,585 of NZ_JAUCFO010000001.1, read as the reverse complement.
TTCTTCAGCAGAAATTGGCAATGTCATTGACTTAAAATTAACGCCAATAGGACACGGGACAATGGGTGTTGGAACCGTACACCACATTGCATGGCGGGCAAAGGATGATCAAGACCAATTGGAATGGCAAAAATATGTTGAGGAAAACGGATATGGGGTAACTCCTGTACGTAATCGAAACTATTTTAATGCGATTTACTTTAGAGAACACGGGGAAATTCTCTTTGAGATTGCAACAGATCCTCCAGGATTTGCTCACGATGAATCTGAAGCGACGATGGGAGAAAAATTAATGTTGCCAGAGCAGTATGAACAGTCTAGAGGGCAGATTAAACAAAGTTTATTACCATTTGAGGTAAGAGAATTAGAGTTGTGAGCTGTTTAGCTGGTACAAATTATGCAAAATTAGGTGAGATTTTTTCCATAGAGAGACCTAATTAATTTCTTGATCAAAGTAATGAAAAGAATGGGAATGGTGAGATTGCAAAAAACAACAGGGATCCATCATATAACAGCAATGGTGAACGATGCCCAAAGAAGTATTGATTTTTATGCTGGCATACTGGGGTTAAGACTTGTAAAAAAGACGATAAACTTTGATCGTCCAGAAGTCTATCATCTTTATTTTGGAAATGAAACTGGTCAACCTGGATCTGTTATAACTTTTTTTCCGTGGCCAAAGCAGTTAAAAGGTCGAATTGGAACAGGACAGGTTGGAGTAACCAGTTTTATCATCCCGAATCAATCGATTAAATTTTGGGAAAATCGTTTGAAAAAATTTAGAATTAGGTTTATTCAAGCAGTACGTTTTGGAGAAAAATATTTACAATTTCAAGATCCAGATGGTCTCGAAATTGAATTAGTGGAACGAAATGAGGGGCCAAAAAATAATTGGAGTTTTGGAGAAGTCGATTCAGAGGTTGCAATTAAAGGGTTTGGTGGTGCTATTTTAATTTCAACTCAGCCTAATAAAACTGCGAATGTGCTTGAAAACGTATTAGGGCTCGAATGTCTTGGGCAAGAAGCGAGCTTCCTTAGGTTTAAATCGGATTGTCAGTTTGGAAATACAATTGATATTAAGCTAACACCTTCGGTTCGCGGGTTAAAAGGGGCTGGAACTGTTCACCATATCGCATGGAGGGCAAAGGATGACCAAGATCTTTTGAGATGGAGAACACTTCTTCAAGATAAGGAGTATTATCCGACTGAGATTCGTGATCGAAACTACTTCAAGGCTGTGTATTTCCATGAACAAGGCGGTATCCTTTTTGAAATAGCGACAGATCCGCCAGGCTTTTCCGTTGATGAAGCTGTCGCTGAGCTTGGAAATAAACTGATGTTACCATCTTGGCTGGAGCCAAAACGAGAAGAATTAGAAGAAGCCTTACCTACTGTGGAAGTTCGCGTTCTGGAGGGAGATCAATCATGAAACATATATTTAATAAGGGTAAAGATTCAACGAAACCAACGTTATTATTACTACATGGTACTGGCGGAAATGAATTAGATTTATTACCTATAGCGGGAAGAATTGATGACGAGGCTTCAGTGCTAAGTGTCCGCGGAAATGTATTGGAAAATGGAATGCCTCGATTCTTTCGGAGATTAGCTGAAGGTGTATTCGATGAGGAAGATCTGATTTTCCGTACAAAAGAATTAAATGAGTTTCTTGATGATTCTGCTGCAAAGTATAATTTTGATCGAGAAAACATGATTGCTATTGGATACTCAAATGGAGCTAATATAGCTGCTAGTTTATTATTTCACTATCAAAATGCATTAAAGGGAGCCATTCTCCATCACCCGATGGTACCGAGAAAAGGAATTGTTCTTCCTGATTTGTCAGGAAAATCAGTATTTATTGCTGCTGGTAAAAATGATCTTATATGTTCGCCGATGGAATCTACTGAACTTCAATCCATATTTGAAAAGGCTAATGCAAAAGTTGAAATTCATTGGGATAATAGGGGGCATCAATTGACTGTTGATGAAGTTGAAGCTGCGGCTCACTGGTATCGTAGGGTCTTTTAAACTTTAGTAATACAAATTAAATTTTTTGTGAATAACATAAAACTTGCAGAGTGAAATCGATAAATAAGCCTTGATGTTTTAGGAAGGGTAGTGATTCCTAAATCTAACTTAATTGAAGATACCCCAATTGGAGTTGCTTAGAAATCTCTAATTCGATTTTTCAGTTTAAGTTCTTCAATATTTTCAATAATTTACACACCTTGGATTAAACAAATAAATTGTAATCTAATAATATTAATTGATTTAATATTTTTTGAATAATTTTACAATTTCGATAGTAGGGAATATAATAATCCTATAAACATTTTGCAAAAAAATATTTTAAATGTTTTGGAGTAAAGAGTTTTTTTGATTAGAGAAGCAAGAATAGGTTTAATAATGAAAATTCATGGGAGGAAATTTATATGGCAAAATTTACTGTAGGTAATGAAAATCATGCTCCAATTGAACTTTATTATGAGGACCATGGTTCAGGGAAACCCGTTGTCTTAATACATGGTTGGCCTTTAAGTGGACGCTCTTGGGAATATCAGGTGCCAGCTCTTATTGAAGCAGGTTACAGAGTCATAACATATGATCGTCGAGGATTTGGAAAATCATCTCAGCCGTGGGAAGGATATGAATATGAGACATTTGCTTCTGATTTACATAAACTGTTAGAACATTTAGATCTTCAAAATGTCACACTTGTTGGTTTTTCTATGGGTGGAGGTGAGGTAGCTCGATACATTAGTACGTATGGAACAGGTCGTATTGAAAAGGCTGTTTTTGCTGGAGCAGTTCCTCCTTATTTATACAAATCAGAGGATAATCCTGAAGGAGCATTAGATGATGCAATAATTGAAGAATTCAAAAGTGGCGTGATAAATGACCGCCTTGCATTTCTTGACAAATTTACGAAGGGATTTTTCGCGGCGGGTAATCAAACAGATTTAGTTAGTGAGCCATTCCGTTTATATAATCGGGATATTGCAGCTAGTGCCTCACCTAAGGGAACGCTCGATTGTATAACGGCCTTTAGTAAGACAGATTTTAGAAAGGACTTGGAAAAGTTCAATATACCTACTCTTATTATTCACGGTGACTCTGATGCAACTGTACCTTTTGAGTTAAGTGGAAAACGTACATATGATTCCATTCCTGGTAGTAAGCTCGCTCTAATAAAGGGTGGTCCACATGGATTAAACGCAACTCATCCAAAAGAATTTAATGAAGCGTTACTAACATTTTTAAAAGATTAATAAAGTAATGACAGTTTTACTTAAATGAGAAAGAGCATTCTTTGTTTTTTATAAGGTTGTAGAAAAAATCTTAATAATATCGTATGAATCAGGTGTGGAATAACTCCTTATCCATATTCACTTTAGTTGAAAAAACAGCACAAAAGGATCTTCGTTTGGGGCTGTTGACAAATACCCCTTTAAACAAAAAAAGATGAACATCTACTGAATGTAGTGGTTTATCTTCTTTTTTGTTTACTATATGCTGTGTCCGGTTATGAGATTCTTTACCATGCGATTCAACCAACTTTTGTTCTTTTTCTACATCTATGTTTCCATCAGGGTAAACCTTAGACAATTCTTGAACAGTATACTTTTCTGGATATTTTTTGAATTCTTCTACCAATCGCTTATTAATGACGGATGTTTCTAAGTCTGGGTGTGTTACGATAACAAGAGTTTTCAAAGATTTGTCCTCCTTAAGTATTATTTATTTTGAGTATAAAGTTTACACTGCAATTATGTAAGTATGCACTTTTAGTACAGGTACTTTCATAAAGGAGAGTGTTACCCCAAGCTTTTCGGGTCGCCACTGTAGTTTTAAACCTATTATAAAAAAGTTAAACCGTTTATAAAAAGATGAACCGAAATGATTTTAATTTCGGTTTTTCTTATTGAACTAAACCAGCTAATAGTTTGTCAACATTTTTCAATAAAAAGATAAAAACATACGTGATATACTAAAAATAGGCATACCAAATAACCTTCCTTCAGACTCTTATTTGGAAGGTTTTGTTCTATTTAGTTAAATATAAATTTTAAACAATATCTTGGAAAGTCATTTTGTTCTTTAATAGAGCGAAAATCCAGTGTAAGAGCTTATTTACACAGGCTATGACGGCTACCTTATAAGGCTTTCCTTCCTCGCGCTTCTTGTCAAAAGACACGCGTAGCTTCTTATTTCGAGGGATAATTTCATCAGTTGTCTTAGACTTCCGGCAGTTACGAATAGCACAACGAACTGCCATATATAAGGCGTGTCGAAGTCTGCTAGAACCTCTTTTAGTGATTCTGTTTTTGGTAGCTGTAAACTTACCAGATTCGAATACACTAGGATCAACTCCAGAGAAAGCTACAAGTTTTTTAGGATGATTAAATCGATCTATCTCACCAATTTCAGAAATAATCGTTGCTGCGATCTTTTCTCCGATACCTGGGATAGATTTGATGATAGTATATTCTTCAATTTCTTTAGCGAGGGCGTCTATCTCTGCCTCTAACTTTGATAGATGCTCTTTGTACTGAAGAAGAATATTTATATACATACCAAGGCTTAAAATATGACTCTGATAGACTGTCTTTTCAAAAGGGTTACGAGCTGCCGCAGCTTTAAGCTGAATCGCTTTTTCATTTGCCCATTTAATTGATCTACTCTTGCATAACTCAAATATCCTTGCTGTAATTGCTTCTTCACTTGCCTTCAAAATGTCCTCTGAAGAGGGGAACTCTAAAAGAGTTAAGAGTGACACCACAGAATATAAATCTCCAAAAACTCCTTTATATTCAGGAAACACTTGTTCAAGCACTGCCTGAAATTGAAGCTTTGTTTGAATCATAACGCCAGTTATGTTTTCATGTTGTCTTGTGAGATTACGACGGTTCAATAACTGGACTCCACGCTTTTTATATGGCTCTAACTCTTCTTTATAAAACAACTCACAGAGAAGATAGGCATCAATCGCATCTGTTTTTACCTTTCTTAAGCTTGATCCTCTTGCCTTATATGAAATCAATGGATTAATGATTATCAATAAATATCCTCGTTCTTCCAAGTAATGAACGACTGGAGTTTGATAATGTCCAGTGGCTTCTAAAACGACTGAAGGCTTCTGACCAGCCTCTTTCTTTACATCCTCAAGAAACGCTACAAGTAAATTAAGCCCCTCAACAAGTATGAGTTATTTTAAAACTCTTTTGATAAGGTTTACCCTTATCCAAAAATGCTTGAACCTGACTTTCCCCTTTTGAAATATCCAGACCAACGACTGGATTCATTCTAAATCTCCTCCTAATCTAGTGGATTACCGGTACCCCTATTTCTCCTTGCAGTGTCACAGCTTCGCTTGTTATACGAGATCTACGTCCCAACCAGCCTAATCATGTTTCTACAAGTAGGGGGCAAACTGTTTAGTTAACGGGGTCTATCCCCATGAGCAGGTACGTTTTGCCCCGGCTACCGTAATAATAAAACCATATAAAAAATGGTCAACCAGAATATTTTCTGGCTGACCTTATAATACGAAAGGGGCAGGATAGTTCCATAAAAAATAGAAGGGATTTACATTTTTTTGAAGAAGTATTGTCTTTACCTAGTTAAAATTAAATATAATGAGGTGAAGAGATTAAAAGATTAATTATTATATGCGTACTATTAGTTGTAACTGGTTCTATATGGATGATATATGGAACTGAAAAGATGAAATTTCCAAGCACTTCAACGGTTAAACAGGGTAAGGAAGAGTTTTCACCAAAAGGATTATCTCCAGGTAGCGAGTCTGAGTACGATATTAATATGGAAATGGATGTAGAAGGAAACTTTAAAATCCATTCAACTACTTCAATAAAGAATATCTCTACTGATAAATGGGAACAGTTAGTGTTTTACTTTATTCCAAATATGTTTACTGAAACTAATTCATACTTAGAAAAACCATCTACTGTTAAAGTCGAAAGCATAAATCTTGATGGAAAAACAGTAAAGTTCAATCTTGAAAAGGATACGTTAACAGTTCCTTTAAATGAAAAATTAGAACCAAATCAAAATGTAGTTGTGGACATTAAGTATGAATTCACTCTTCCGGAGAAGGGTCTAAGATTTACTAAAAATGAAAATAATTATTTTTTAGCACAATGGTATCCTATGATTGCCACATATAGAAACCATAAATGGAATAAGGAAGCGTATCGGCTTAAAGGTGAGACCTATCATACTGCATTTAGTGATTTCAAAATACAATACAAATTGCCAAAAGATTTAACCATAATTTCATCCAGCGATAATGATAGGTATCCAAGTAAACGTACAGGCGTTTTAGAAGAGGAAAACTTAAAAGATTTTTATATTTCATTATTGAAGGAACCGAATGTGATCCAAAAGAAGACAGATGACATTAAAATAAGAGTATTTGGGGTTGATGAAAGGAAAGAATTACATAAAGAAATAAGCGAGATGGCTATTGAAGCAATGAATTACTTTCAAAATACTATTGGACCTTATCCTCATAAGCAACTGGATATTATTTTAGATGAATTAGGAATGGAATATCCAGGTGTAGTAACAGCTGGTTCTATTTATAATCGTCTTGAAAGTCCTGAACATCTAAAGCGTATAGTCGTTCACGAAATTGCTCATCAATGGTTTTATGGGGTTATAAGTAATGATCCTTATCACGATGCCTGGCTGGATGAAGGTATAACAGACCTCGCTACTTTGTTGTTTTATGCAAATCAAGGTAATGATATTTCCTTTGATGAAGAGCTCTTTAAGGAATTAACTTTACCTGTAAACTTACCACTAGATAAATACTCTTCTAACGACCAGAGTAATTATATTTATGGGAAATCTTCCACAATGCTCTGGAAAGTTTTTCAGGAAAATGGCGGGGAATTAAAAGCTGAAGATTTTCTCAAAAATTATTATGACCATTATCAATATAAAGAAGTAGATACTCAAGAGTTTGTAAGATTTTCAAAATACTATTTGAACTTAAAAGATGACGTCTATTTTAAAGATTGGATTTTATTAGATGAATGACAACGAGAATTTACATTAAAGTCATTTAATATAACTCATTTATTTCCTTGGATCAACTAACGGGTGGTTAGCTGAAGATCAGAGCTGTCTTTAAGGCAGCTCTTTCTTTATGCAACTATCGGGCAGGTTAGTTGAAGAACAGGTAATAAAATTTCTATGTCGAATTAGTAACAAATGGGGTGATTAATTTTGATACATGTAAAAAGTTTGGAACAAAGTGAGAATGATTTAGATTTTTTAACGGATATGATGTATGAAGCTATTCATATTCCTGAAAATAAGCCACCTAAAGAAGAACTGTTAAATTTACCACATATCAAAAAATATAGTGAGGGATGGGGACGAAAAGGTGATAGAGCAATAATTGCTTTTGAGGATAATTTACCTGTTGGTGCTGCATGGTATCGAGTATTTGCAGAAAATCAAAAAGGTTATGGATATGTTGATGATAATACTCCTGAACTAGGTATAGCTGTAATTAATAAAGTAAGAGGTAAGGGAATAGGTAACCTGCTTATGGAAAAGTTATTTGAAACAGCTTCTAGAGATGGTTATACATCACTATCTTTGAGCGTTGACCCTAAAAACACTAAGGCTGTACAACTTTATAAGAAACTTGGATTTGAACAATGTGATTCATCAGGAACATCTTGGACAATGATATATAACGTCTCTTCCAGTTAGAAATTTTCAACTAACGGGTGCGTTAGCTGAAGATCCGAGCTGTCTTTAAGGCAGCTTTTTCTTATGCAACTATCGGGGCAGTTTTGTTTAAGAAGGAATTTTTAATAGATGTGTCATATATTGTAAGATAGGAGGGGGATGAAAAACTGGATCTATGAAATTGAGTTGGAGTATGTTTATTAATATTTATCGGGTTACTAGTATTGGGCATGTTGTATGTAATTCATTAAGGGATAATAATAAAAATGACTTGCCACATAAGTACCCAAATAAAGAGAAGTGGAGGTGGGTGTTAAAAGAATAAACTATGATATTGAATACCATCTAAAATTATTAGTAGATGAGGTCAAGGCTCATGATAAGACAGTTCTTAAAATTGGCGATCCCCAATCTCTGGGGATTTTCTTATCGTGTTAAATCCGCATTTTCTAAAATAACGATTAGGAAGTGAAGAAATGAGTAGATCGGAAAAAGAAGTTTTAGAAATAGCTGCTAGAGATGGCTTGCTTCTAAACCAGGATTCTTTAGAGTTTAATGAATCAGGGGTGGACTTTCAAGTAGTATTTGCAGTTGACCAACAAGAAAACGAATGGGTGCTGCGATTACCTAGACGTGAAGATGTTATGCCACGAACAGCGGAAGAGAAAAAAGCATTAGATTTGGTGAAAGAGCATATCACTGTTTTTGAAGCCCCGAATTGGAAGATTTATACCAACGAATTGATTGCATATAAAAAATTAAATGGAATACCGGCAGGTACGATAGACCACGAGATTCAAAGTTATGTCTGGGAACTTGATATCAATAATGTGCCAGATTGTTTTTACAATACACTTGGTAAAGCACTAGTAGCTTTACATAATGTTCCAATAGAAAAGGCGATGAATGTTGGATTGACTGTTCATACACCTGAAGAAGCAAGAGAGTCAATGAAAGAACGAATGAATGCTGTGAGAGAAGAATTTGGCGTGGGTGATACACTGTGGACTCGGTGGCAGCAATGGTTACAGAATAATGAAATGTGGTCGATGAAAACAGGACTCATTCATGGCGATGTACATGCAGGACACATTTTGATTGATAAGGAAGGAAATGTAACTGGTTTAATTGATTGGACTGAAGCGAAGGTATCAGATGTATCGAATGATTTTGCTGTACTTTACAGGACATTTGGAGAAGATGGTCTCGAATTGTTAATCAATGCCTATAAAGAAGCAGGTGGATATGTGTGGCCTAAAATGAAAGAGCATATTATTGAATTAGAGGCAGCATATCCAGTTGCGATTGCAGAATTTGCCATTGTATCTGGTAGTGATGAGTATTTCCAAATGGCAAAGCAGGCATTGCAAATAATCGATGCATAGTCATGTCTATAAGAATAAACAATTTATAGATGTGGATTTAAAATAAAGTCACTATTCTTTTGCTCTAGATTATTTGTCTGGAGCTTTTTCTTTGATTCATGAAGAAAGTAGAATTTAAGTGAAATTAATGAGTTCTTGTTCAACTAACAGGTGCGTTAGCTGAAGATCGGAGCTGTCTTTAAGGCAGCTTTTTCTTATGCAACTATCGGGGCAGGATAGTTAAATACAAATAAAGTTATTTAAGAATGCCAATTCTCTTATTCAATAATAGGGCCAGATAATGGAATAAACTAAAAGGACAGTTAGATATGGTTCCTTTATCACACAACCATACAGTTGCTTACATTTGACGAGCAACCGTAACTGCAGGGTTGCTTATATTCAAGGAGGTAAAACATGGATTACATTTCACCGAAAGAAGCGGTGTTAAAGGTGAAACGGTGGCCTAAAGATACCATAGCGGCGGGTCGTCGTCATACCGTAGGGCTTAAATCTGATGGAACGGTGACGGCGGTGGGTGATAATAAATATGGCCAATGTGATGTAAGCGGCTGGCGCGATATTGTGGCGGTCGCGGCTGGTAATGTTCATATGGCGACGAACACGGGTAATGCTCATACAATCGGTCTTAAATCTGACAGTACTGTGGCGGCTGTGGGTTGGAATAAGCATGACCAATGCGATGTAAACGACTGGCGCGATATTGTAGCGGTTGCGGCGGGTTGGCGCCGTACCATTGGGCTTAAATCGGATGGCACGGTGGTAGCAGTGGGCCGAAATAATGAAGGTGAATGCAATGTAAGCGGCTGGCATGATATTGTGGCGGTCGCGGCGGGTGACTGGCATACAATCGGTCTTAAATTGGACGGCACGGTGACGGCTGTAGGTAATAATCGGTATCGCCAATGCAATGTAAGCGGCTGGTGCGATATTGTGGCGGTCGCGGCGGGTTATCTTCATACAATCGGTCTTAAATCGGATGGTACGGTGACGGCTTTGGGTTTGAATAAACATGACCAATGCGATGTAAGCGGCTGGCGCGGTATTGTGGCGATAGCGGTGGGTAGTAATCATACAATCGGCCTTAAATCGGACGGTACTGTGGCGGCTGTGGGTTGGAATGAGTATGGCCAATGTAATGTAAGTGATTGGCGCGATATTGTGGCGATTGCGGCGGGTTGTGCCCATACCGTCGGCCTTAAATCGGACGGCACGGTGGTTGCTGTGGGTGATAATGAATATGGCCAATGCGATGTAAGCGGCTGGAGCGGCATCCAACTGCCCGGCAATTAACGAGTTAATGAGCATTGCTTCAGAAATAAGGCTATTCCATTAAAGGGCGCGATTCTTTAATAAGAATCGCTTTTCTTAATGAACTAACGGGTGCGTTACTTCATTACCAGGAGCTGATTAGCAGCTCCTTTTCTTATGCAACAAACGGGGCAGTTTAGTTTAATAAGACTTTTAGAATCAAACTACCAGTTGAAACCTTTTTAGGAAAAATCTCGTATATAGATTTAGGGAAATGTTTTTTTAGAATAGGAGGAACAGGTTATGTTAGGGGATATTATATATCAAGTTATTGTTTTCGGAGGTATAGCATTAATTTTAGGTGTTTTTGGTTATTTATTTTTTAAGAAGACCAAGAAAAGTTAATTAAATTTCTAATTCAAGTAACGGGTGCTTTACTTCATTAAGAAATAGTAAAATGGAAGAGGTTTTGTATGAGAATTAATGAGAATGAGAAAAAGAATTTATGGAAATCTTTAATAAATAATGGGTTCTTGAGTGCCCTTTTTGTTATGTTAATAGGAATTATAGTTTTGATTTATGTACTAATCTAATATACTTGTTCAACGTGTGGCTTTACTTCAATAAAGAGTAAAGCCTTTTTCTTATTCAATGAGCACATCTCTCTTATTAAACAAAACAAGCTAAGTTTGTGATTTAATACACTTAAACTAACGGGTGCGTTAGTTCATTAACAGGGGTTGCTGCGGCAGCCTTTTTCTTATGGCACTAACGGGGCAGCATTCCTGTAATAACTGAAAATGAGGTTTGAACGAAAAAAGACCTCTTGATAAGATGAATGTGTCCTGAGCTGGCCAGCTAAAAAGGACAATACATCTATTTGGAGGTCTCACAATGAATTATAACCAAAATCATAAAATCTCTCAAATTACTTCTGAAACCTTAATTGTCGGAGTAGATATAGCCAAGCACAATCATGTCGCGAGAGCACAAGATTTTAGAGGATTGGAACTAGGTAAAACGTGTTTCTTTGAAAATACGAAAGCAGGATTTCATTCGTTTCTAGATTGGATTACCCAACTTGTTAAAGGGTGTAAGTTAAATCAAGTGATTGTAGGGATGGAGCCAACCGGTCACTACTGGTTAAATCTAGCTCATCTTCTAAAAGAGAATAATATTAAGTTCGTATCAGTCAATCCACTACATGTTAAACGAAGTAAAGAATTAGACGATAATTCACCTACAAAGAATGACGTGAAAGATGCAAAAGTCATCGCACAGTTAGTCAAAGACGGAAGATACGCCGAACCAACAATTCCACGAGGAATTTATGCAGAACTCCGAGTGGCCAAAAAACTTCGCGATCTTCTCAACGTTGATTTACAGGTCGTTCAGGGACAAGTTCATAACTGGCTTGATCGTTACTTTCCCGAATTTTTGACGATGTTCAAAAGTTGGGAAGGCAAGGCAGCTATTCATTTTCTAAAGCTAGAAGCCTTGCCACATGAACTTGTAAAGTATACGGATGAAGAGCTCTTACTTTCCCTAAGACAAGTGGTAAAACGCAGTATAGGCTTAAAGAAGATACGAGCACTTAAAGAAGCAGCCAATCGTTCGATTGGTATTCGTCAAGGGGCAGCTATGGCGAAATTAGAGTTGAGAGCTTTACTAGAGAAGTATGATTTTATTCAAATGAAATTCGAAGAAATAGATCATCAATTAGACCATATCCCAGGTGTCACACAGATGTTAGAGGTGTCAGGAATCGGTCGAGATACAGTAGCAGGGTTTTTCGCAGAGGTCGGCGACCTCAGAGACTATCAACATCCTCGCCAAATCGTAAAATTAGCAGGTTTAAGTTTAAAAGAAAACACATCCGGAAAGCACAAAGGTCAGACCAAGATTACCAAACGGGGACGAAAGAAATTAAGGGCTCTCTTATTCCGGGCAGCCATGATACTGGTGGCAAAGAACAAGGCTTTTAAAGCTCTTCATATATATTACACAACACGTTCTCACAATCCCTTAAAGAAAATGCAATCTCTGATAGCTTTGTGTAACAAGCTTATTCGAATTCTGTTTTCAATCGGTAAAAAACAATTTACGTTTCAAGAAGACAAGATGTTAAAGGATATCCCTCATATGGCAACATTTGTAGACCATCAAACAGTCGCATAGTTCATTGAATTTTAAGGTTACACGGTCATTTAATTAACACTTATTTAAAAGTGAAGCACGGATTAGTCGGCAAAGCAACTAACGTGAGGACTTAGATCCTGTGGGGCAGCATGACCGACATCCACCTCATGGAAAGGTTGAACGAAGGAATGTGGGAGCATCGACTCTGTGAGAAATGGGAGGGTTGACCTCCATGAGACATGTGGATATCCTAAAGTGCGATCATGACATTGCTTAAACCAATTTTTTCCTATGATTGGCTAGTTTAGCATGCACTTTTTTCGGTAAATCCCTATTCTTGAGGAGTATTGCCGAGCTTACATAGATAACGGTTAATGATATGGCTATGAAATTCTAAGAATTCTAGAGCAATCGTGAGATTGTGTTTAGTTTATTGAGGGAGGTTAGTTGCATAAGGATTCAGTATAGAGGTTTTTCAAAATAGAAAAAGAATAGATAAGGATATAAGTTTTTTAGTCTGGGGGATTCATATGTCATTTGAGCAATGTCATAACATTACTTCTTTAATGTCAGGGTTTAATAAAACGTGGTTCTTTGCAGGTGGTTGGGCAATTGATCTTTTTATCGGCAGAGAAACAAGACAACATCACGATATAGAGATTGCACTATTTCGAGAAGACCAATTATATCTGAAGGAATATCTTAAAGAATGGGATTTTAAAAAGGTTATTAAAGGTAAATTTTACACTTGGGAAAATGAGTTTTTAGAGTTACCTATTCACGAAATACACGCTGTGAATAATTCAAATGGAGATAAATTAGAAGTTCTTCTAAATGAAACAAAGAAAAATGATTGGAAATTCAGAAGGGATTTAACGATTTCCCACCCACTTAAGTCAGTTTGGAGTTATTCTGATACAGGCATTCCTTATCTAAATCCAGAAATTGTACTTTTATATAAAGTAAAAAACACAAGAGAAAAAGACCATCAAGACTTTATGGCGACAATAGACAATCTAAATAATCAGAGGAAAAAATGGCTTCATTATGCTATACAATTGCACGAACCAGAACACAAATGGCTTCAATTCTTAACATAATGTTATAAAGAACTAAAGGGGCAGGATAGCTCAACAAGGGTTTGTTTATTTTTATCTTTTTAAGAGAGATAATTTTATGTTTTTGGAGGGAATTATGAGGGAAATTACTTTGTCTAATGGAAAAACAGTTGAAGTCGAATGTTTAAGTTGTGCTTTAACAAGTGGGGAAATAGAGCCGGATGGTGGTGTAATAGTCGAAACTGAATATTTTCATGCTCACCAAGACGTTGCATATCCCATTAAAGGTTTAGTAATTTTAGCATCTAAACGCCATATTAAGTGCTTTGACGAGTTAAATGACCTAGAAAAGCTTGATTACATAAACTTGCTATCTATGATTAGAAAAGCTCAAAGGGAAGTATTAGGGATTGAACATGTTTATTACTTTTATAATGAAGATACTACCCACCATTTCCATACTTGGATGGTTCCTCGATATGAATGGATGTACGATTTTGGACGTTCGGTAGAATCTGTTAGACCAGTTTTGCTCCATGCAAGAAACAAATTGAATAATGATGAAAATGTAAAAAGTGTAATTGATGGAATTAAGACTTTAAAAAAAGAACTATACACTTAATCCTTCCTTGTCCCACTAACAGTTGCTTTCGATAAGAGAGTTGCTTTGGCAGCTCTTTTTCTTATGGCACTAACGGGGCAGTATAGTTCAATAAGGTTTCATTCCTTTCTATGGGTTATTTTGGCAAGAAATGAATTGAAACATCATTGATTCGGAAAACGTATAAGAGGAAACTCTAAAAAAGGAATTGAAGAATTTTGGCACAGTATTTCTCTTTACTAATCTTATCATTTGTAATGCTTGTGGGAATGTCGGCTTACTTTTGGCATTTTTATAAATTGAAAAAGAAAAACCGAGATTCGTATAAGATACCGATCAAGGACATTCTTGGAGTCGCCTCTTTATTTCTCCTATCAGGGACCCTATTTGTTTATTCTTTGTTAGACCTGCCTAACGTTTTAGCTGATAAGACGAAACAATATAATGGGAACTATGAGATCGTTATATTCAGTAACGTAAGAGGAGGACACCAGGAAGCCAACTTTGGAAACCATAGCATTTCGTTTCCTGAGAATTATCAGGGTGCAGAAGAAGGCAGCTACTACTGCGAAGTGGAGTATTATTCACGAACTGAACTGGGAAAGTCCTTGAAACTTTATCAATCAAAGGGCGGAAAACTAATAAATAATAAATAGTGTTTCATCTTCAACTAACAGGTGCGTTAGCTTAAGATCGGAGCTGTCTTTAAGGCAGCTTTTTCTTTATGCAACTATCGGGGCAGGATAGTTCAAGAAGGTATTAGTAAATCTTTTGACGAAAATATAAAGAGCTTAGTAAGAAGTGCTTACATACTATCTGATATTTAATAAAAAACAGGAGAAAACTAACTGCTAATAACTTTAGGGGGGAAAATATTGAAACAAACATTACTGATAATCGATGCTCAACAGGAATTAATAGAAGGTAATAAAGAAGAACAAGGAGTCTTTGAGAAAGAAAAAATCGTTAATAACATTAATACTGTAATTGAAATAGCGATAAATGAAAGTATCTCCGTTATTTTTATAAGAGATTTAGATGTTTCAAATGGAGAAGGATCTGGATTCCAGATACACAGGGATATTAAAGTACCATCAACTGCTATCATATTTGATAAAGCTGCCACAAATTCGTTTTATGGCACTCCATTACACGAACATTTAAGTAAAAACAATGTAGACCATATTGTAATAATGGGATGTAAGACGGAACATTGTATTGATACAGCTGTTAGAACAGCAACAATCAATCATTTTGATGTAACATTAGTTGGTGATGGACATTCTACTTCTGATTCCAAAAACTTATCTGCAAAACAAATAATCCTTCATCACAATGAAACCCTTCACGGTCACTATAATGTAAACAATTTTTCACTTGTTAGAAATACTAATGAAGATTTGTTTAAACCTGTTCACAATAATTACCGATAATAATCATCTTCAACTAACAGGTACGTTAGCTGAAGATTGGAGCTGTCTTAAGGCAGTTTTTCTTCTTTAACTAACAGATGTTATTGTTTAATGAAAAATCTACTAATCTAGTATAATAGTTCTTCTTTTGTCTATACTGTCTATTAATATGGTATAGATTGGAGAGAAACAGGTATGATCTTAACTGATGTATGGGATTTATATAAGGCAGATAAACAAATCCAATTTATCGAGAATAACGGGATAGTATATCCATTAGTTCTTGCTTGGCTGTTTCTACACTTTCTTTTTGGAAATGTTTGTATTGCACTCGGATCTTGGATTCATCCATTCCTGCTGCTCTTTCCAAAAAACCAGAAAGTCCTCTTGCTTTTCTATCCACTTCGATGAATAAATCTACGGATTGAGCGTCCGCGACGAATCCGATTTCAACCTCATCAAGGCTTCTTTGGAATGGACCGCCCTTTGGCTTGTATTCGAATTCCTGAAAGACACCCGTTTTGCTACGTTTGAAGGGTACATTTTTCACTTTGTTCAAGTAAAACCCTAATGATTCGATTGCTTTTAGGAAGCTACTGACTGTTTCATTTCCAAATACGTTTATATAATCGTTATCTTTAGGGTCCAATGCGAACGTCACATCCATTTCCGTCTTCATCCACACAGACACGTCCCCTATCGTGATTGGCGTTTCGTACGGAAGTTGCAAGGAAAACGGAATCACCTTTTCTTCGCCTTTTTCAATGACGAATGCATCCGAAACATTTATTTTGTTAATGGTAACATCATCTAAATACGTACGGTCATCCTGTTCCCTCAAAACCTGTGTCATCACATGGATGTACAGCCCATTGATTTCTTGTTGGGTGTTTCCTCCAAGGACAAACACGTTCCCTTTTACCGTTTCTCCTTGTTTGTATGAAACTTTCTCTAATTTTGTATCCACTTTCGCTGCACCGATTCCGATGCTTGCTTTCATTTTATCAAAAAATGACATGTACATAATTCCCCCTTTGTCAGTCTATGGTTAGCATAGCATAATGGATTCATCATATGCGCTTTTTTCGTATCGCTTATGTTTACTTCAACTAACGGGTGCTTTACTTCATTAAGGGGGTTGCTACAGCAGCCTTTTTCTTATGGAACTAACGGGGCAGTTTAGTTTAATAAGAGAAAAGCCTATTTCATGTCGCTTTTGATCATCTTAATACCAGATAGTTCTACAGATAGATAAATATGATAAATGTGGCTTTGAAACAAAGTTTGATAATTTATAATAAAGATTGATCATTTGAAATAAAGTTCGATAATTTATAATTGTGGATTTAAAACAAAGTCGCGATGTTTGTAAAAAAGATGCGATGTTTAAAATAAAGTCACGACGTTTATAAAAAAGTTACGAAGCTTTGCACCTTTGGATGTAATTTGTCTAAAGGACTTTTTATGGGAAAAATAACATAATGATATTCCAGAAAAGGGCCAGATTGTATAGCAATTCCTTTATAAAAATGGTACAGATGTTCTTGTAAGGGTATAATAGTCTTATACTAAATCAAAGGGGTCTTGCTTTATGAGCCAAAGAGTTTCTTATTATGAAATTGCACCTGATGGTATGAAAATTATGATGGATATGGAAAAATACACGAAAACGACAGCAATCGAACGAAAACTTCGTGAGCTTATTAAAATTCGTGTTTCTCAAATTAACGGCTGTGCATATTGTTTGAATATGCATACAGCAGATGCTCGAAAAATGGGTGAAACAGAACAAAGAATATACTGTGTTAGTGCTTGGCAAGAGTGTGAATTCTATACAGAAGCAGAAAAAATAGCTTTAGAGTTGGCAGAGCATGTGACATTAATCCCGACAAAACGTGTTCCAGATGAGCTTTATCAACGAGTACGTGAACACTATGATGAGAAACAGTATGTTGACCTTGTTCTAATAATTAATCAAATTAACATTTGGAATAGAATTTCTATTGCAATGGGCAATAGAGCCACTGAAAAATAATTACTCTAAATCGCATTTTTAATATTCAGCAATAGGGCGCTATTGTTTAAGATCAAAGGTAGAAAATGATCAAACTTTTTTATAAAATCAAAACTTAAATATGCTAGAGAAGAATCCATTTTGATCAATCCTTTTTTTAAAATGGATTCTTCTTATTTACCATAAAATACGGGTTTGTGAGGTGTTTTTGATCAAACTTTATTTCAAAGCAACAATAATAAAGATTGATACAATAACGTTGACAAGCTGGATTGCGACAATTCAACAAACGGGCCATTTAATTGAATAAAGCATTGAGATCTATAGGGGTGATAAGGTGAATATTAGATCAAACAAGAATACAGAAGTCAATAAATTAGTAGAAATATGGTATGAAGGTTCTTTAATAGCACACGACTTTATTGATAAGAATTATTGGAAATCACAGCAAACGGAGATGGAAGAAAAGTATATCCCAATGTCTGAAACCTATGTTGTAAGTAATGAAAAAGATGTTGTCGGCTTCGTATCGATAATGGATAATTATTTGGCTGCATTATTTATTGATGTTAAGCATCAAGGTGGGGGATATGGAAAGGGATTGTTAGATTTTATAAAAAGACAAAGGGAAAATATACAATTAAAAGTGTACAAGAGAAATAAAAAAGCCGTTGATTTCTATTTGAAAAATGGCTTTGTAATAAAAGAAGAAACATTAGATGAACAGACTTCCGAGGAAGAATTTTTAATGGAATGGGAAAAGGGTTAAGTGTCGTTAGACGAGTTAGATTATTACATGAAAATACAAACGAACGATCTTCATCAATCGGGCGCGATTGCGGAAGATCACAGCCATAAAATGATCAAACTTTTTTATAAAAAATGTATACTAACTCACAAGAGAAGAATCCGTTTTGATCAATCTTTTTTCAAAACGGATTATTTTAATTTAACCTAAAATGTGGGTTTGCGAGGTGTTATTGATCAAACTTTATTTTAAACCAACAATAAAGTTAAAAAGGATGTAAAAGAGACAGAATTTTGGACAAGGAGATATAAAGTGAAGAAATTAAAAAAACGAGTTTTTCTAGGTTAGGTGTGCTGATGGCCGCGTTTATACTTTTTATAGTCTATGATTACTTAGACAATCAGAAAAAGGAAGAGCAGAGCTGAGCATTCATGGAAGAAAGCAATAAGGTAATTAATGAATATGATATTATAGCGATCGGAGTCAATCCAGATAACAAAACGATTAAAGTCCATGTGCCGATAGAGGAAGAACAACGGAATGAACTGGCCTATTCTTTGGCTCAAATCGCCCAAAAGCATGGCATGGAGGATTATGAAGTCATAGTTAGAGCTATAAGAGATGGGTACCCAGTTGCCAATTGAAAGTCTTGTGAAGGATTGTACTAAAACTAACGGGTGCGTTAGCTGAAGATCGGAGCTGTCTTTAAGGCAGCTTTTTCTTATGGAACTAAACCAGCTAATAGTTTGTCAACATTTTTCAATAAAAAGATAAAAACATACGTGATATACTAAAAATAGGCATACCAAATAACCTTCCTTCAGACTCTTCTTTGGAAGGTTTTGTTCTATTTAGTTAAATATAAATTTTAAACAATATCTTGGAAAGTCATTTTGTTCTTTAATAGAGCGAAAATCCAGTGTAAGAGCTTATTTACACAGGCTATGACGGCTACCTTATAAGGCTTTCCTTCCTCGCGCTTCTTGTCATAAAACACGCGTAGCTTCTTATTTCGAGGGATAATTTCATCAGTTGTCTTAGACTTCCGGCAGTCACGAATAGCACAACGAACTGCCATATATAAGGCGTGTCGAAGTCTGCTAGAACCTCTTTTAGTGATTCTGTTTTTGGTAGCTGTAAACTTACCAGATTCGAATACACTAGGATCAACTCCAGAGAAAGCTACAAGTTTTTTAGGATGATTAAATCGATCTATCTCACCAATTTCAGAAATAATCGTTGCTGCGATCTTTTCTCCGATACCTGGGATAGATTTGATGATAGTATATTCTTCAATTTCTTTAGCGAGGGCGTCTATCTCTGCCTCTAACTTTGATAGATGCTCTTTGTACTGAAGAAGAATATTTATATACATACCAAGGCTTAAAATATGACTCTGATAGACTGTCTTTTCAAAAGGGTTACGAGCTGCCGCAGCTTTAAGCTGAATCGCTTTTTCATTTGCCCATTTAATTGATCTACTCTTGCATAACTCAAATATCCTTGCTGTAATTGCTTCTTCACTTGCCTTCAAAATGTCCTCTGAAGAGGGGAACTCTAAAAGAGTTAAGAGTGACACCACAGAATATAAATCTCCAAAAACTCCTTTATATTCAGGAAATACTTGTTCAAGCACTGCCTGAAATTGAAGCTTTGTTTGAATCATAACGCCAGTTATGTTTTCATGTTGTTGTCTTGTGAGATTACGAAGGTTCAATAACTGGACAGAAATAGATCTACTTTAAGTACTCATTGGTGTTAGCTTGATGGGCATGGGGTATCGCCAGAAAAATGCGGATTTTAACTTTTAGGAAATTCAATTAACAAAACCTACTTTCACACCTGCAATACCTAGAAATTAGGCTTAAGTCACTTCGAATAAACACAACTCACTAGATAGTTGTTTCTTAGATCCTATCCTATATACGCCTGCTTTAAAGTTTTAATGTCAATTTTCTTCATTTGGAGCAGCGCTTTCATAACTCTTTCCGATATCTCAGGATTGGAGTCGTTGACCATCTCGGATAGATTCGCAGGGACAATTTGCCATGACACACCAAATCGATCTTTCAGCCAACCGCACACTTGTGCCTTTTTGTCTCCGCCTTCGGAAAGTTTTTCCCAATAATAATCCACCTCTTCTTGATCATCGCAATTGATGATAAATGATATTGCCTCGGTGAATTTGTATTGCGGACCGCCATTTAATGCTACGAATGTTTGGCCTTCCAGTTCAAATTCCACGGTCATCACTGATCCTTCTGGCATCCCGTGGATTTGATTTCCTTCATTTCCATAGCGGGTGATTCTTCCGATGTTAGAATTTTCGAAGATGGAAGTGTAGAACTTCGCCGCCTCTTCAGCTTGTCTATCAAACCACAAGTTTGTTGTGATTTTTTGAATTTTATTTTTCATGATTTTTTCTCCTTTATTGTTTTCATGTTTAGCCATTTTCGAAACATATTATAAGGGAAATGCGAATTTATTCGTTAAGATTAAATATCTTGAAGGTACCCCATTACTATACACCATTTATCATGACCAAAAAAATCATGTAAGGGTTAGGGTGAAGTCAAAAGCCGTTTTGTTTATTCATTTTTCACTATCATTTAACTATTTCCTTTAATTTTAATGACCTATATATAGAGCTCCGTCTCTAAGGATTGACGAAAAATTAGTTCCCTATGCTAGTTACAATATCTTTGCCTCCTGGTGATGGAAATACAAAAGGATATAGAAACTTTTCACCAGTGAAAAGTCCTATATCCAAATTTCATTTCTCAGCCCTCGAAGTTAAATTGCCATTTGATTCCGAATTTATCGGTTAATTGACCGTAAATTTTACTCCAGAATGTTTCTTGGAGCTCTAGACCAACCGTGCCGCCATCACTTAGTTTGTTAAAGATCGATTTAATTTCATCCAAATCATTACCGACATATGCCAGGCTGATATTGTTTCCTTCAACAAAAGGCATACCAGGAAAAGTATCTGAAAACATGATATTGCTTCCATTAATATTTAGCCTTGTATGCATAACTAAATCTTTCGCTTCTTCTGGAAGAGTAAATTCCGGATTAGGCGGTGTTTCCCCAAAGGTCATGATATTTGGTTGTTCCGTTCCAAAAACCTCTGCGTAGAACTCTACAGCTTCTCGACAATTTCCATTAAAATTAAGATATGCATCAACTGACATTTATCTCACTCCTATTTTTTTATTTCTTTTTCGTTGCTACAAGTTTAATGACATAATGTTTCATTATTACCTGACGAAAAATTCCGGTGGTTCAATACCGAGCATTCTTAGATAGATATAACCCTGTCCCCTATGATGGATCTCATTTTCCAAGGCATATTGAAGTCTATCAAAGTGGCTTTGTGAGGGACCGAAAAAGGGATCCTTTTCCACCACTCCAAGAGTTTCCTCGGTCATTTCCTCCCACAGTTTCCTAGTATCATCCCTTACTGCTTCGCATGCTGATAATAGTGCCTCTTTTGTAGTAATTTCAGCAAACGAATCTGGATACTCCCATACACCAAGTGCAATTCCACGAATATATCCAGTCTCAATGTTCATGATTTCTTTAACCATCTCTGCGAAAGGGCGAAGCTTCCCGGCCGGTGTATAGTGAAATAATTCCTCTTCAGGAAAGGCTTCCACCACCCGCATCGTCAATCTCCTGTTGCCTTCCAATATATTTAATAAACCCTCTTTCGATAGAACCACCATTCCACTCTCCTTTAGAAATACTCTGTATAGAAGTTCTGGGGAAAATCGAAAAGTCCTGCAAATTTCTGTATATAAAGATTGCATAGCCTTTCTTAACTACCGGGGGAGACTTTTAATTAACTCTTAGATAATTAATAAAGGGGAAATGACATATGTTCGGTTCCTTAAATAGAACAAAATTAATAAAAAATGATTTAAAAGGCATTGCGAAATTAATGTATCAGGATGTGTCAGAAGATACTTGGGATCAAGAGAACCTAACAAAGAGAAATTTAGATTTCACTATTGAAAGCATTCGCTATATAGATGCTTATACGGAAAGATTAAGTACTACTCAAATGGGTAGTGAACTTTTAAAGTTTCATTTTGATAATTTTGTGAAAAGGATAGGTGCCTATATCGGTGAAGTTATAAGAAGGCATATAAATCAAGATTATAAATGGTATGAATATGATTCTGTACATCATTTTTCTTCTACACTTGATGGGGTGAATAGGGGCATTAAATCAGAGACGGTTCTTTATTCCAAAAAGAGAGATAGAGTTATAGTACCATTAACTGTGGTAGCGCAATTTCTGGAAGGGAATTCGACACATACAGATTTCTTGGAATATGTAGAAGAAATAATAAAGCGAAATTCGTAAGAGATATCTGCTTTTTTTAAGCAATTGTCCGGATTCAAAAAATGTTTATTTATTTGACTTCCCAAAAGACGGGAAATTGAATTATGGTAAATATTGATTAAATCTTGCATTTATAATACGATTATATCAGTTATATATTTCCAACCAACATCATGCTTATACGTAGATGATATCTTGAATAACGGAACCAGCAGAAAGGGAGAGAAGCAAATGATTAATAAAGTTGGTCAAATTATGTTATATGTAAATAACCAAGACGAGTCATTGAAATTTTGGACGGAAAAATTCGGTTTTAGCGTAATTTCTGAAGAAGATAACGGCCAAGGACTAAGATGGATTGAAATAGCCCCAACAAAGGAAGCACAAACGAGCATCATCCTGCATAATAAGGAATTCATTGCTAAAATGCAGCCTGAATTAAATCTTAATACACCTTCGTTAATGTTTTACTCGGATAATCTTGATGAATTATATAAAGACTTTTCGGAGAAGAATATCAAGGTGGGAGAACTTGTAAATATGCCATCTGGAAGAGTCTTCAATTTTGCTGATAATGAAGATAATTACTTTGCGGTCATGGAAAAGAAGTAACTCTTTTGGCTAAAGATTAAAAAAACATCAAAACGACTAGAAAAACTATTTTTAGTCGTTTTGATGTTTTTTGATTAAACAACGGCACTTATGAAACTATTTAGTCAGGAGGCCTTGGCCCAGCAGGAATTCCAGAGTTTTCTTCCGTCTTGATCGGCCGAATGGTTATGTCTCCATTCACGTAAATTTGACAAGATAAACGCAAATGATCTTCCATTCCTTTTTCCTCAAAGCTCATTTTTTCTTTATGTGTGTCCTCCAAAAAATCACCTGCCAATATTTCAACTCTGCAAGTTGTGCATTTAGCCTTCCCTCCGCATCGGTGGAGAATATTTATACCGTTGTCTTCCAATGCTAATACTAACTTTTTTCCCATTTCAACTTCAAACGTTCCTTGATCAAATACTGTTACATTAGGCATCTAATACCACCTCTTATTATAGGATATCTTTCAACAGGTCATTAACATATCTATTCTATTACCTTGTCCATATGACAAAAAAAAATGTGAAGTCATAGTAAAGATGAATAATTAATTATCGTGAAGACAAACTTTAAGTACATTCATAATTATAAATTTAACAAGGCATAAATAGAGCTAGGGAAAATAAGAATGGTCTTTTAGAGGCCCATTGAGATTTATTGAAAAAAAGAAAGTGAAATAATAAAAGGAGGGAGGTGCATGCCTGTGAATAATGGCAATTGTGATTTTTCACCAATGAAACAAATGTTAAAAGAGGATTTACGTCAAGTAATATTGGCATTACAGGATAACTTAGACGCAATGGGTGACGAAAGTTATTGTCTTCTTGGAAATTTCGAGAAAATAAAGGATAAATTTATATACATCGATATGAAAGCAGCAACGTTTTATTTGAACTGTTATTTGTCACCGTTTACAGACAAATATCCCGAATTATCAATTTGCGTACAAAATCTGTCGAATTTGAGACATGGCGGGTTGATTGTGATTCAACGGGGAGATCCTCTTGATTCATTGATTCAACCCGGTATTTCAATAGGAGCGGAGTTAACCCATTCTTTATTGGAATCAATTTTTTTTCCTGGAAATCCGCTCCATGATGGTGCCGTTTTGGTTAGTCAAAATCAGATTGTTTCCGCAGCAAATGTCCTCCCGCTTTCAGACAGATCAACAGGGGGAAAAAAACTTGGAACACGCCACCGCTCTGCATTAGGTTTATCTGAACGAAGTGATGCCCTTGTATTGGTAGTATCCGAGGAAACAGGAAGAGTTTCATTTGCGTTAAATGGGAATCTGTACCCGATTAATGCACATGGGCCGATATAGAATTTTAAGAATTAAGTCCTATGGTGATTATAATGTTCTAGGTAATTCACACCTGTAATATTCATTTGTGTAAAAACGCAAACGCTAGCCTCCATTTTTAGCACTTTTGTAATTCAAATGCATATTTTTCTCGGAATTACAGGTAACCCGGTGAATTTTTACCGGGTTTTTGGTTGCTTTTTATATAAAAAAAGGCATATGATAACTAAGGAGATTAAATCAGAAAAGATATAAAACGAAAGAGGATTTTTAAATGATAACTATTAAAAGTGAACGAGAAATACATTTGATGCATGAAGCTGGCAAACTTCTTGCTGCGACGCATAGAGAAATCGCTAAAATGATAAAACCGGGCATCACGACTTGGGAAATCGAAGAGTTTGTCGATAAATACTTGGCAGAGCACGGTGCTACACCTGAACAAAAGGGTTATAACGGCTACAAATATGCAACATGCGCATCTGTGAATGATGTAATTTGCCACGGCTTCCCGCAAAAGAAAGCCCTGAAAGAGGGAGACATCGTAACGATTGATATGGTGGTGAACCTAAACGGTGGTTTGGCGGATTCAGCTTGGACATATGCAGTCGGTGAAGTTTCAGATGAAGCTCAACGTTTAATGGATGTAACTAAGAATGCTCTATATAGAGGCATCGAAGTTGCACGTGCAGGCAATCGTCTCGGGGACATTGGGCATGCAATCCAGTCATATGCAGAAGGTGAAAAGTTTTCTGTTGTCCGTGATTTTACAGGACACGGTATCGGAAAAACCATGCACGAAGACCCAACCGTTTTACATTATGGTAAACCAGGTAAAGGTGCCCGTCTTAAAGAAGGTATGGTCATCACCATTGAGCCTATGTTGAATGCAGGAACATGGCATATGAAAATGGACCAAGACGGATGGACGGCGAGAACGGCAGATGGAAAGATTTCTGCCCAATATGAACATACTCTCGTTATTACAAAAGAAAATCCAATCATTTTAACGGAACAATAAACAAAAAGAAGAAACGGCCTAATCGCGGACCGTTTCTTCTTTTTTTGTTTTAAACTATTTTACAATAAACCTCGACAGAATATTCTGAATCCCCTCATCCCAAAATAGATTAAATACGAAAAATCAGTACTAAGTACTTAGGTAATAAAAACTTTACTATTATGTGGCAGCACAGGATAATAAGGGATAAGGAAGAAATATTTAATTGATGAGTTTTATAAAAAGGATATAAAGGGGGGTTGACAGTGAAGAAAGGGGAAAAACTGTCTACAACGGTTGAATCGGTTGGGTTGAGCCAGCGGGAATTTTTAACGATTTTCTTACTGCATTCTTTGAAATTAAAAGCGAATTATCCAAGGGCGATCCATCAGGACCTAAAAAATACGTTTACTGGAAAAGTGCATAGCTATGACTATTTATGTAAAATATCCAATATGCTTGTCGAATCCAACCATTTATCATTATATACGAATAAAGGAAGAAATTATTATCAGATAACTGAAAAAGGAAAAGAGCTTTACATATGGTACCAAGAGAATTTCCTGGAACGGTTTTCCGAAGTGAAGAAGGTCATTGATCGGTTCATGTTCGATTTAAGGGGATCTGGTGAAAACCCCCCGGTTCTTAATGAACTTCCTGAAGAATACAGGTCGTATTTCTCGAAAATAATATCTGTGAAGGACCTTGTCCGTTATGTTACTTTAAAAACTGCTTTCACTAAGAAGCCTATTTACATGGGTGAAATTGGCGACCTGCTTAAAAATCAGTTCGGTTGGATTGCGTCTAACGGCTATTTATACGATTTATCTCATGAAATGGAAGAGAACGGGCTTCTTGTCGGCAGATGGGAAAGTGAAAAGCGAACAAAACGATATTTACGAATCACCGATGAAGGACAGCATCATTATAAACAGATTGCGGATTCGGCTGCTTTTCAAGTACAGGAAATTCAAAAATACATGGCGAGTGTCGTAATGTTCTTAAAAGAAAAAGCTTAAATAAATTATTAGAAATGGAGCCCCTTAAGTTTGTAAGGAGATTCGAGTTACATGCTTAAATTGAATCGTTAAAGGGTAAATGTTACTTAAAACACTTCTTAACAAGGGGGAATGCGTGATGGTGGAAAGACACGATGAAATGGGAAGCATATTCAGTTTCATTAAAGGCCAGGTAGATAAGCTGCCCATTTCACAATCGAAAAAGAACAAAATGCTCGACCAGCTATTGAAGCTCAAAACGATGACGGTTGATGCAAGAGAACCGCGAATTGCTCTTGTCGGAAGGCGTGGGTCTGGAAAATCATCACTGATCAACGCGATGTTTGGTCAGGAAAAGCAATATGTCAGTTCCGTTAAATCTGGAACGGGTAAGGGAAAATGGCTTTGGTACCCAAGTGATGCTGAGCCCAAAATACGTTTGCTGGACTCCCGCGGGTTGGGTGAGAGTGAAACTCCAACGGAAGAATTTGAAGAAGAAACACCAATGGATGAATTGATAAAAGCGGTAACCGAAGAACAGCCTGATGTGTTTCTTTTCTTGATTAAAGCTAAAGAAACGGATTCACGGGTTGAAGAGGATTTGCAAGAGTTGAACAAGCTGCGCAAGATTGTTAAAGAGAATCACCATTATGATGTACCCGTTATCTGTGTGGTCACCCAGGTGGATGAGTTAGATCCTCCACATTATAAACAAGCACCTTTTGATGCCAATCCAAAGAAAAAGCAAAATATTGATGAAGCGATCGCTTTGATGGCTAAGCGATTTAACGAAAGTGAAATCCCACTATTGAACATCATTCCGATTTGTTCGTATATTGATTTCGATGAAAGCGGAAATATTGAATATGATATGCGTTGGAACATCGATTTGCTTTCTGATTACTTGATCGAGGCCTTACCCAGTGAAGCGAAGCTGAAGACGGCCAAAGCCATGCAAAGCCAAATCGTTAAGAAGAAATTCGCGAGGACGATCGTGGGAACATTTACGGCAATTGCCGGTTTAATCGGTGCAGAGCCAATACCTTTTGCCGATTTTCCCATTTTGACCGGCATTCAAGGGTTGATGATTGTAGTGATTGGTTTTATCGCGGATAAGGACATCAATACAAAAACGGCAGGTGAATTCATAACAGCATTAGGCATCAATGTTGGAATCGGTCTCCTTGTCAGGGAGGGTGTCAGGGCTGCAGTTCGTTTCATACCAGGGGCTGGTCTAGCCGTTTCCGGTGCGGTAGCGGGTGCTGTCACGTATGGAATCGGGCAAGCCGCGATAGCTTACTTTATCGAAAACAAAGATATTGATCAGGCGAAGAAAGCTTATAAGAATGCTAACAAAGAATATAAAAATGAAGACATTGACTCTTAAATGGCAGATTCAAACCATAAACTAAACTAAGATGATAAGATAAAGTGGTGTTCGCAGTTGCTGTTTCTGCTGCTGGATGGTTCATGAATTTGTTTACTATAGGAGGAATGATCTTCATGTCGTTTTTTCAGTCACAGGAGCAAAAAGAATATATACAAAAATTAGAGGAAGCGATTCAGTCCTTTTCCGCTCGATCTGAAGTTCTTGATGATACAAAGGGTTTTCCTTTTGAAAACATTCAGGAGTTAAAGGAATTCGGATATCCTAAATTGACCTTAGCCAAAGAAGATGGGGGAAATGGCGGTTCCTTATATGATTTTCTCCTATGCCAAGAAAAAATAGCTCAGTATTGTGGTCCAACAGCTTTAGGAATAGGCTGGCATGTCGGAACGGTCCTATCCTTAACCGAGAAAAGACCCTGGGAAAAAGGGGCCATGAATGAATTGTTTTCTGAAGTGTCGAAAGGCGCCCTCATCAACACGGCAGCATCTGAGGCTGGAACAGGAAGCCCGACGCGTGGCGGCCGTCCGGAAACGATCGCTATCAAAAAGGGTGAACAATGGAATTTGAATGGAAGAAAGACTTTTACTACACTCTCACCCGTCCTTGATATTTTTCTTGTAACGGCATGGGTACCCGAGGATGAGTGTTTAGGCACATTTTTAGTCCATCGTGATGTAATCGGTGTAAGTATAGAAGAAACTTGGGATATGATTTCCATGCAGGGAACAGGAAGTCATGATTTGGTGTTAAATGACGTCAGCCTGCCTAAAAAGCATTTACTCATGAAAAGTAAACCTGGTGGAAACAGGAAACCTGAAGCATGGCTCTTACATATACCGGCTTGCTATTTGGGAATTGCAGTGGCTGCCAGAAATTATGCAGTTGAATTTGCGAAAACCTATTCTCCCAATAGCTTACCAGGACCAATCAGGGACCTTCCGAATGTTCAACGGACAATTGGGGAGATGGAATTGGAATTGAGCGAGGCACACCATTTTCTCTACTCTGTCGCAGAAAAATGGGAGCAGCACCCTGAAGATCATGATGAACTATCGAAACAATTGGGTGCTGTTAAGTTATCGGTCGTCAATAAATCGATTTCGATTGTCGATAAAGCGATGAGAGTCGTCGGAGCCAAAAGTTTACAACGGACAAATCCCCTGCAACGCTATTATAGGGATGTACGCGCAGGACTTCATAATCCTCCGATGGATGATGCGACAATCACCATGCTAGCAAAATCAGCTCTTTATTAAGTGAGTATTCGGAAATTATCTGATGGCACTGAAATGACATCGTCGTTTCAGTGCTTTTTCCTGTTTATTCTCTACCCCCTATTCTTCCGTTTTAATTGTTGGTACCTCTATGCTTCAGCTGCCTCATTTTAATTCCAACAATATAATTTTACTAGCTAATCATTCTCTATCTTGTTATGATTTATATACCTGTCTAAATCTTCGAAAAATATCGAAAGTTCGGTGTAAAAATGAATCTTATGACAAAAGATTTACTGATTAACTTTTTAATTATCCTTTTTCCGATTTTTTTATTGCAAATGAGCTATCTAGTAAAGTACGTATACCGTTTAGATGCATTAAAAGGATCGTTCTTATCCATTTTCCCTATTCTCTCACTTGTTCTATGCATGCTTTTCCCCGTTGTCACAGAAAAGGATTTTGTTTGGGATCTTCGATGGATTCCATTTCTATTAGGCGGTTTATATGGAGGGTACCGGTTAGGAATCATATTAATTGTCATCACTCTACTTATTCGCTATTTAACAGGGGGGGAAAATGGATTTTATATATCATGCATCACTTTTCCGCTAATTGGTGTTTCCCTGTTTTTTATATCGAAATACTATCTAAAAATGTCAGTCAGTAAAAAAATCTTCATCGGTATTTCATTAATCTTTATTGTTCACAGTCTCACACAGTTTATTTCAACAGAAGTATTTGAACTTACTATAGGCATAAGTATATGGAAACAATACTTCACGATCCAAGTCATAGGAATTGTTGTTGTAATATTACTATGGGAGGTCATTCTCACTAATTTTCAGGTTCTCGAAAAATTAGTGAAAGCGGAAAAATTGCAAATCGTTAGTCATCTGGCTGCAAGCATCTCTCATGAAGTCAGAAATCCCCTTACAGTTACTAGGGGATATATTCAAATGTTAAGCGAAGACGTTTCTCCCAATACAAAGGTTAAGTATGCAAATATTGCGTTGAAGGAATTAGATCGGGCTACGGATGTCATAAATGATTATTTGACGTTTGCTACCATAAGCCCTGAAAATAAAGAGCGATTAAGGGTATCCGAGGAAATTCAGCATGTCGTGAACAGTATAAATCCCTTGGCAAACGATAATGGAATCGAATTGAAATTATCCCTATTCGAAGATGAAGCTTATTATATCATGGGGGAAAGGAAGAAATTCCAACAGTGCTTGTTCAATATCTTAAAGAATGGCATAGAATCGATGCAAGATGATGGCGAAATATACATACATTTAATTCATGCTGCCCCCACCATCCAAATTAAGATTCAAGATCAAGGAATTGGAATGACACAGGAACAAATATACCGTTTAGGTGAACCTTACTTTACAACAAAAAATAAAGGAACGGGATTAGGCATGATGGTTTCATATAGCGTTATAAAAAGCATGGATGGATCGATACATGTGTCAAGTGTACAAGGGAAAGGTACATGCTTCTCTATTAACCTGCCCCTTCATAGATACGAGCCAATTTGAATTTAGTGTAAATTGACGGTTTTATTCTCATACATTACAATTTAAGTAAACTACCAATTATTATGAAATGATTTAATGATGAATTCGATACCTAAGGGAGATGATTAAATGAAATCGCTTACAGATGGACAAGTCATTTGGGAACCTACAAACGAACAAATCGAGCAAACGGTATTGACTCAATATATGAAATGGTTAAACGAAAAGAAAGGTTTATCATTTCAAGATTATCATGAATTATGGAAATGGTCGGTTGATGAACTGGAGGATTTTTGGGCTTCGGTTTGGGATTATTGTGATGTAAAAGCTGACAGGAAATATGACCGGGTTTTAGCGGAGCATTCAATGCCAGGGGCGAAATGGTTCGAAGGGGCAAGGCTTAATTATGCTGAAAATGCATTATTGAATGATCAAGTAGAGAAAACGGCGATCTTTTTTCGTTCCGAAAATATCAGGCTGCAAGAGGTAAGCTGGAAAGAGCTGAAAGAAAAAGTAGCTTCTGTTGCCCATTCGTTAAGGGGACTTGGTGTGAAATCCGGTGATCGTGTTGTAGCTTATATGCCAAATATCCCTGAAGCGGTCATAGCTTTCTTGGCGACAGTAAGTATAGGTGCCATCTGGTCCAGCTGTTCACCTGACTTTGGGGCAAGAAGCGTCATTGATCGTTTCAAACAGATTGAACCGGTTGTATTACTTGCGGTTGATGGGTACCAGTACAATGGAAAAGTATATGATAAAACATCCGTTGTTTCACAGCTTAAACAGGAATTGGTTACTGTCAAGCATACTGTAATGGTTCCTTACATAGAAAAGAAGGTTTTGGAAGAGAATCTGGCAGATACGATTCCATGGGATGATCTAGTAAAAGAAAAAGCCGAATTATCTTTTGAAAGTGTTCCGTTTGATCATCCGCTTTGGATTCTCTATTCATCAGGTACAACAGGAATGCCAAAACCGATTGTACAAGGACATGGCGGAATATTATTGGAGCATTTTAAATCAACAAGAATGCATCAAGGCATGACTTCCGAGGATACGGTATTCTGGTTTACGACGACAGGGTGGATGATGTGGAATCTCCTAATGGGTGGTTTGCTTAATGAAGGGACGATCGTTCTTTATGACGGCAGTCCTTCTTTCCCGGATATGGATGCCCTTTGGCAATTGGCTGAAGATACAGGCATGACTTTCTTTGGAACAAGTGCACCATTCCTTACGAATTCCATGAAGTTAGGAATCAAGCCAATGGAAAAATATGATTTATCGAAATTGAAGGCCCTTTTTTCCACTGGAGCACCTTTGTCGGGTGACGGGTACAAATGGGTGTATGAGAATGTCAAGAAGGATATCTGGCTTAGTTCATCCAGTGGCGGAACCGATGTTTGTGCCGGATTTGTAGGTGGCGTTCCTACATTACCTGTAAGAATAGGGGAGATACAAGGAAGGGCATTAGGTGTTCGTGCAGAGGCCTTTGATGAACAAGGCCGAACATTGATTAATGAAGTCGGTGAATTGGTCATTACCAAACCCATGCCGTCCATGCCGCTTTATTTCTGGAATGATCAAGACGGGACAAGATACTACGAGAGTTATTTCGATACGTATCCCGGCATTTGGAAACATGGTGATTGGATAAAAATCGACGACAAGGGCAGTTGTATCATTTATGGTCGTTCCGACTCGACCATCAACCGTTCTGGTGTACGGATGGGAACTAGCGATATCTACCGGGTCGTCGAAGCGATCGACGAGGTTATGGAAAGCCTTGTCATTGATAGGGAAGTGCTTGGCCGCGGTTCTTCCTTGCTCCTGTTCGTTGTCCTTAAGCCCGGTAATAGCCTGGATACGGCATTGACAGCAAAAATCAAGGAACAAATCAGAGGACATGTGTCCCCTCGCTTTATTCCTGACCAAATCCATGTCGTTGAACAAATACCTAAAACTTTGAACGGAAAGAAAATGGAAGTCCCGATACGTAAAGTATTGTTAGGTTTCGAGTTTGATAAAGTCGTGAATCCAGACTCCATGGGAAATCCTGAATCGCTTCAGTTCTTTAAAGAATTAGCCATTGAGTTGAATGAGAAAAAAATATTCTAGCAAACAGGCGGAGCAAAAAAGCTCCGTCTTTTTTTCTTCTTAAAAGAATTCTTCCGGCAAAACCAAGATATTGCACGTTCAAACATTTTTTAATTAATAACCCTGATTTTTCTACGATAAGGAAAGGAACGGGAAAATATAAAGAGGGATCACTTCCTCATTTATCTCCAATGGGTACATAACAAGATGAATTACTTCATCCGGGTTCTTAAGCATCTCCTCAGTATAATGACAAACTTACCTTATGATGGAAATTTTTGTTGACAAATTTAAAACTGATGAATAGAATAAAATAAAAATGACAGTAAGCACTGACAGTTTGAAGGGTAGAGGTGAGAGTATGAGTAACAGTCATAATCTAAGTAACGATGATAAGC
This sequence comes from Peribacillus sp. NJ11, assembly GCF_030348405.1. Classification (NCBI taxonomy): domain Bacteria; kingdom Bacillati; phylum Bacillota; class Bacilli; order Caryophanales; family Bacillaceae; genus Peribacillus; species Peribacillus sp. NJ11. Next base: position 3,973,378 of record NZ_JAUCFO010000001.1, on the reverse strand, counting down.
TACTTTTTGCTGCGATCGATCTAATAGCAGAGAAAGGCTACAATGGTGTTACTACTCTGGAAATCGCTGGTGCGGCAGGTTTGAGTGAAAAGACACTGTTTCGTCGCTTCGGAAGTAAGCAAAATCTTTTAGAAACGGCATTTGACCGATATCACTATGCCGAAGAAATGACAAAACTTTTTAATGAAAGGCAAATCGTTTGGGATTTACATTCAGACTTACTACTGATAAGTCGAACATATCATGAAATCATGAATCGTAACCGGAAAATGATTATGATAAGTATCAAGGAAGAAGGCAATTTACCCGGATTTCGAGAAAGAACACAAAAGCATCCTCGGCAGTTACTGGAAATTTTGACAAACTATTTTAACACGATGTATGAAAAAGGAAAACTTATTCACACAGACCCAGAGCTGCAAGCGTGGTCGTTCATGATGATGAATTTTGGTGCCTTTATGAACAACCTGGATGCCGATGAGAACTATCCGACCGTGTCCCTTGAGGCATTTATAATGGAAAGTGTGCAAACATTCACTAGGGCATTAACTCCCTAGTTTTTCCTAAATAATCATGACAGTTAGTACTGACACCCAATAATGAAAAAGAAAGAGCAGATTTATAACGCATTGAGAAAAATAAATTTAAATGACAGGAGATTATGTATATGAATTCAAGTAAATTAATAGTATGGATTAATGTATTTACAGCTAAACCTGGCAAACTAGATGAATTAGTTGCGATACAGTCTGAAGAACTTCTCAATTTTAAGAGGGGATCTCAAGGTGTTCCTGGTTGGATTAATAGTCGTTGGCATCGTTCTGTTGATAAAAATAAGGCTATTATGATAACTACCTTTGAAAGTGTTGATCATCATAAAAATTGGTTAGAAAAAAGTGAATTTACTGAACACCTTAACAAGATAAATCATCTCATTGAAGATGCAGAAGGTGGGTACTACACATTAGTGGAAGTCATTGAAAACATATAAATCAATTAAAATTATAACTTCATTATTTTAAACAAACATTAACGAGGAGGAAAAACCATTGGGGAAATTAAACATTGGAATTATCTTAGGAAGCACACGTCAAGGACGCGTAAGTCCACAAGTAGGAAATTGGGTAAAAGAAATAGCAGATAAACGCGGAGATGCAAATTATGAAATCGTAGATATTGCAGACTTTAAATTGCCTTTTTTGGGTGAAGGCACTGGTAAAGAACCAGGGTTAACAGCTTGGGCAGAAAAACTTTCCAGCTTAGATGGATTTGTTTTTATCGTACAGGAATACAATCACAGTATTACAGGAGCATTAAAAAATGCGCTTGATTCCGCACGCGATGAATGGAACAACAAGGCGGCGGGCATCGTGAGCTATGGTTCAACAGGCGGAGCTCGTGCAGCTGAACATTTGCGTGGCATCTTAGGTGAATTACTTGTTGCGGACGTTCGAGTAAATCCAACATTTTCACTATTTACAGACTTTGAAAACTACAAGACATTTAAACCAGCTGATTTACACCTTGGTAATGTCAATGCAATGTTAGATCAAACGATTGCATGGAGCGGTGCCTTAAAAAAATTAAGATAAGCTTGATAGTTTACTAACCGCTCTTAAAGTAGCTTCCATTGCTATGCTACTATACTCTTACATGGATTATGCACAGTTAAAAAGCAAAACGGCCTTCCAAAATTTAGTCTAGTTTAAAAGATTTAGTATAGCATGAAATATTTAATATGTTTATTGAAAAATGTTGACAAACCATTGGTTAGTTCTCTAAGGCCTATTGTAGAGTTGACGAAAACTGTGCGATTATACGGGCACATAAAGCGCCCGTATAATTTCTACTTTTATTTAGAAGGAGCAAAAAGTAAATGTTTCTTGTTTCTTTAATTTTCTTTCGTGTCATTTTCTTTTACTATGCGAATATAAAGTCCTTTACGAGTCTTTTTAAAGAAATGTACGGAGTTACACCTCATGTTTACCGTGAAAACCATTCGTAAGAACAAATTGATTCGTTTCAAAGCTATCATATCGAAGATGCCGAAACATTGATAAATTCACCAGAAATTTTAGCTATATTGGAAACCGTACTAACCAAACATGATCACTCGTAGAAACGATTACAGCAGATGTTGAAACAGATGAAGTGATTGCAACAAGTTCACCTTACTTTAAATCAGATGTTGCTCTGAATGGACATTCTCTTTTTATCAGAATTGAATATCAAGAAATTACCGCGAATGAGGAAAATTATTTTTCAAAAGCTTTATGGTTTTATGAAGCATTGTTTACAAGTATACGGAGCATTTATTTAAGTACATGGCACTTTCTCTTTTATAAGCCTTATTACACCGCTGTTGAACCAAAGGAATTAGAACGAGTATATTTATTTAAATTGTATGATTTACTAAAAAAACTTGTTTAAGACATTCTTTATTCCTATTTAACGATTAATGCAATTCATTTTTTTATATTAGAAAAGCGATTATATGAAACAGTCATTGTTGCGATGAGCTCCAATGGCTTTTTCTATTTTATAGCAATACTTCTTTCGAATGGTTTATTTACTTGCTAAGTTGAGTATTCACCTCCCTTTTTTGATGTTAATATTTGTTAGTGAAATATCTTACTATCTATAATAGGAATATACGCAAATAATAAGGTATATATATTTGATCATACTATATGAATATGTTTTAAAAGAAGAGGATAACCAACTTAGAGTTCCGGTTTGACACAGGTAAAATGTAATGGGAGATGGTTTCGTTAACACGTCAAGCGTTGTGAAAATGAATACGTGATGATAAATATAAACCTTATTGATCCAAATTATGTTATTCTATTTCTGTTTACAACAGTCCGTCGGAAAAACTGTAAAGGGGGTATAAGGTTAAAATGGTTAAGGAAAAGAAAATCAAGCTAAAGAAGCCAAAGAAGTGGTGGGGATGGGTTCTAGCAATTGTCATCATTGCTAATATAGCAGGTGGTGGGGACAAAGAGGAAGTTGCTAAAGAAGAGAAGGCTTCTGAAAATACTGCTGAACTTAGGGAGGAAGCTCCTAGACAATCTCTACTGCTGCAAGGATTTTCGCGAGTCTCGAATTTTCTCTTTTTCCATACATCAATTATGTTAAAACTATAGTTATTATGTCCTCTCCGGGCTTTAAATTTTGTTTCGGAAAAATGCCGAAATTTTTGCTTATACATAAGCTTGTTTGGGATTCTTTGCGACATAGAAAAGCTGCTAATAAGCTTGATTTTTCATAGCTAATAACTTCTAAAATATACTGTTCATAAAGTTCAAATTAGTCCATGCTTAAATTTCAGAAAATAGAGTTTTTTCAGATAATCGTTGAAATATCCATTAAAACCCGATAATATACAACTATTAAAACAACTTTATATCAGCGGATGATGATTGTGGGAGAGTCTAAACAATGTTTAGCACCGAAGGAGCAAATCCTAAAAGCAGGGACTAATCTCTCAGGTAAAAGGACTACAATTGGACGCGTCTCTGAAGAGAGCCATAGGCCACCGAAGGAGTTAAACTCTCAGGTAAAAGGACAGAGGAAAGTAGGAAAATACCTATCTTTCCTCTGTCCTTTTTTGTACCTGGAAAGATAAAAAGAGAGGAAGTGTGCATTGAGATCTGAAGATAAATGATCTATCCTTTGATTTGTACAATTAATGCTATATTTTCAAAAAAGGTAGGTAGCTTTATTTCAAAAAACTATATCTAGTACCCACCTAGGAAAGCGCTTACAATGATAGGTCAGTCTCCCAGTACGCTAATAATTCACACTCATTGAAGGGCTGACCCTTTATAAGGAAAAAATTCCAAGTAGCCTATAAAAGTAGAAAGTGGGAGATCGTATGCAGGAACAAAAGTTGGATAGAGGGTTAAAAAACAGGCACGTACAACTCATAGCTATTGGTGGGGCAATCGGAACGGGATTATTTCTTGGAGCAGGAAAATCTATTAATTTAGCTGGGCCATCAATTCTATTTGCTTACATGATTACAGGCATCATTTGCTTTTTAATCATGCGCGCACTTGGAGAACTACTCTTATCTAATTTGAACTATCATTCCTTTGTTGACTTTGTAAGAGACTATTTAGGTAATATGGCAGCATTTGTAACCGGCTGGACCTACTGGTTTTGCTGGATCTCAATCGCAATGGCCGACTTAACGGCAGTTGGTCTTTATACTCAGTATTGGTTTCCCTCCGTACCTCAGTGGATGCCAGGATTGATTGCCCTAGTCATTCTGCTATTTATGAATCTTGCAACCGTTAAACTTTTTGGCGAAATGGAATTCTGGTTCGCATTAATAAAGGTCATCGCTATTCTAGCATTAATTGTTATCGGTATTTTCATGATTATTAAAGGCTTTTCCACTGATTCAGGCGCAGCAAGTTTCACGAATCTATGGAGTCACGAAGGTATGTTCCCAAATGGAATAAATGGTTTTGTCCTCTCATTCCAGATGGTAGTGTTTGCGTTTGTGGGCATTGAACTTGTAGGACTTACAGCAGGTGAAACAGAAAATCCAGAAAAAGTTATCCCCAAAGCCATAAATAATATTCCTATTCGGATTATAATTTTCTATATTGGCGCACTTATTGTCATTATGAGTGTTTATCCGTGGAACGCAATCATCCCAACGGAAAGCCCATTCGTCCAAGTATTTGTGGCTGTAGGTATTGCTGGAGCTGCTGGTATCGTTAATTTTGTCGTCCTAACATCGGCTGCTTCGGCATGTAACAGCGCAATCTTCAGTACAAGCCGGATGGTATACTCACTTGCCAAAGATAAAAATGCACCTGTACCGTTTGCAAAACTTAATGACCGTAAAGTACCTTCCAATGCATTGTTCTTTTCAACTGTCGTCATTTTAATTTCCGTTGTTTTGAACTATTTAATGCCTGAAGGAGTATTTACCTTGATTACAAGTATTTCTACAGTATGTTTCATCTTTATTTGGGGAATTACAGTCATCAGTCATTTGAAATACCGTAAAACAAGACCTGATCTAGTGAAAAAGAACAAATTTAAATTACCATTTTATCCAATTTCCAATTACTTGATCCTTGCTTTCCTAGCGTTCGTCCTTGTTGTTCTTGCACTTGCGAGCGACACTCGTGTTGCCTTATTCGTTACTCCTGTTTGGTTCATTATGCTGATTACGATTTATAAGATTCGCCAAACGAAGGTGGAACAGGCGAATCAGAGAGAGGTAGCGGGGAATTAAGGGGCAAGAAACCCTTTGATTCAATTTGCGGTGTTTGTCCAGATAGTTGCCGCTCCATATTTTCCTAACCCGGTGAGTAAAAAATCTGCCCATTATAAAAAGCCAAAGATATCTGGATAATCATATTATAATTCGAAAAAATTATTTTAGAATAGTGGTGTTAGCGCTTTCAAAAAAGCTTGACATAATTATTCTCAACAACTATTCTAAATGTACCAAATTGAATAAGCGGATGACAGTTGTGGGAGAGTGCAAAGCGACAAGCCACCGAAGGAGCAAGTTCCAAAAAGACCCTTGGAACAAATCTCTCAGGTAGATGGAACCACAAATGGACGCACCTCTGGAGAGCGCGTATTAACATATACGCCACCAAAGGGGAAAGGCTCTATTAAAAAATGGGGCTAAACTCTCAGGTAAAAGGACAGAGAAGGGTAGAGAACGCTACGACCCTTTTCTGTCCTTTTTTGCGTGCAAAAAAGGTTGTAAAACATACTGTTTTTAACAGTTTTCATAGAAAAGCAGGCCTGTAGCGGGAAAGAAATATAGTGTCTGGTACCATATTGGAATTAATAATTAAGTAAAAATTCAGAATTGAGAAAAAATGTCTGGGAGGAAAATAAAATGAGTTTACAACAAAATGATTTAACCATTTTTGAAGCGATTGAGAAAGAAGGACAACGTCAACATCAAACACTGGAATTGATTGCATCAGAAAATTTTGTTAGCCCGGATGTATTAGAGGCAATGGGAAGCGTGATGACAAATAAATATGCAGAAGGTTATCCAGGAAAGCGCTATTATGGTGGATGTGAATTTGTCGATGTGGCAGAACAAACGGCTATTGAACGGCTAACGAAGCTTTTTGGTGCCAAATATGCAAATGTTCAGCCTCACTCAGGTGCACAAGCCAATTTCGCAGTTTTTTTCGCACTGCTTCAGCCTGGTGATAAGGTGATGGGAATGAACCTTTCACATGGTGGCCACTTAACTCATGGATGTCCAGTCAGCGTTTCAGGTAAATGGTTTGAAGTTGTGTCTTATGGAGTTAGAGAAGATACTCAGTTAATTGATTATGATGAGTTGGAAGCTATCGCAAAGAAAGAAAAACCTAAATTGATTATTGCAGGAACAAGTGCCTATCCAAGATCGATTAATTTTGCACGATTTAGAGAAATTGCAGATCAAGTTGGTGCAAAACTTATGGTGGATATGGCTCATATAGCCGGGCTGGTAGCTACTGGTCTTCACCCATCCCCAATCCCTTATGCGGATGTTGTGACAAGTACAACTCATAAAACATTAAGAGGACCACGGGGGGGCATCATTTTAACGAATGATGAAGTAATTATCAAAGCAATTAATAAATCCGTATTCCCAGGAATTCAAGGCGGTCCACTTATGCATATCATTGCAGCAAAAGCAGTTGCATTCAACGAAGCTTTACAACCAAGCTTTAAGGATTATGCGAAACAAGTCATTGAAAATGCTAGAACACTCGGCGAAACATTAAAAAATGAAGGTGCAGCACTTGTTTCTGGTGGAACAGATAATCATATTGTCCTTTTAGATTTGCGTCCGTGGAATTTAACAGGAAAAGAAGCAGAGAAATTATTGGAAGACGCAGGCATTACCGTTAATAAAAATACGATTCCCTATGATCCAGAAAAGCCATTTGTTACGAGCGGTATCCGAATGGGGACAGCAGCTTTAACAACTCGAGGCATGAAGAAAGAAGAGATGGTGAAAATTGGTGAAGTGATTGCAACTGTTCTAAAGAGTAAAGGGAATAAAGTCGTTCTTCAGAAAGCAAAAGAAACGACCAAAGGGATTTGTGATGGTTATCCGTTATTTCAACAGCCAATTACTGTGTAAAGAAAGGGACAGCTTAATGGAATTATGCCTTTGCTGAAAACTTGAGCAACGGCCATGGCAGCGAGATATGTCTCCTGGCAATAAAGAAACCGGTAACAGTTGAACTATTTTGCAGAAAATCATAATTGGGGGTAAACGATGGGTATTGAAACAGCATTAAAGCAAACACCGCTTTTTGAAGTATATAAAAAATACGGAGCAAAAGTTATAAATTTTGGTGGCTGGGCTCTGCCGGTTCAATTTACCAGCATTTTAGAAGAGCATGAAGCTGTTCGAACTGAAGCAGGACTTTTTGATGTTTCTCATATGGGAGAAGTACTTGTGGAAGGGAAAGATGCCGAGAGTTATATTAACTACCTTGTTACAAACGATGTAACAAAGCTTAGCATAAATCAAGCACAGTATACCGCAATGTGTTATCCAGACGGTGGAACGGTAGATGATTTATTAGTTTATAAATTAGGGAATGAAAAATATTTACTCGTCATTAATGCCGCAAACATTGAGAAAGATTACGAATGGATGAAGCAGCATGTAAAAGGAGAGATGGCGCTCCAAAATATTTCGGAAGACATCGCTCAGCTTGCCATCCAAGGACCAAAGGCAGAAAGCATTTTGCAAAAGTTAACGGAAATAGATTTATCAGAAATTGGTTCTTTTAAATTCGCCCAACATGTCAACATCTCTGGGATTACCGACGTACTTGTATCCCGTACAGGTTATACAGGAGAAAATGGTTATGAACTTTATTTATCTGCAGACAAAGCGGTAGTACTTTGGGAAAAGATCTTAGAGGCAGGAGCCACGAGTGGATTAAAACCATGCGGACTAGGTGCACGGGACACGCTTCGTCTTGAAGCACGTCTTGCACTCTATGGCCAAGAACTTAGTAAAGATATCAGCCCGCTTGAAGCAGGAATCGGCTTTGTCGTAAAGACGAATAAAGAAGGTGACTTTATCGGAAAATCTGCTCTTACAGAACAAAAAGAAGATGGATTAAAACGAAAAATAGTAGGGATTGAAGTAACAGGCCGTGGGATTCCGCGTCATGGTTACAAGGTAATTTCTAAAGATGGAGAGGAAATAGGTATTGTTACATCAGGAACACAATCACCATCTTTGAAGAAAAGCTTAGGTCTTGCCTTAGTATCAGCCGATCAAGCTGAAGTGGGTACGCCGATAAAAGTGGAAATCCGAAATAAACAGATTGAAGCCGTTATTGTTAATGTACCATTCTACAAAAGATAAGCGGAAATATTTTAATAGAGTTATCGTAGTTTTCTAGAGTCAATTTCAGTTACCTGGTATGCAGCCTGAAATCGACTACCTAAAAGTAAAATTATCAGAAATATATTCTGAATTATGGCAATAGTGAAAAAATGAAAAAAAAGGGGAAAATACAATGACGAAAGTAATATCAAGTTTTCGATATAGCAAAGAACATGAGTGGGTGCAACAATTAGAAGGAAATCGTGTACGTATTGGAATCTCTGATTATGCACAAAAGGCGTTAGGTGATATCGTCTTTGTTGAAAATCCAGCGATTGATGATGAAGTAACTGTCAATGAATCGATGGGAACGATCGAGTCAGTTAAAGCAGTTTCCGAAATTTACTCACCTGTTTCAGGTACGGTAGTTACTGTAAACGAAGAGTTAGAAGGTGCCCCAGAGACGATTAACGAGCATCCATTTGAAGCAGGGTGGTTAGTCGAAGTAGAAATGTCCAATCCAGAAGAGTTAGACACACTTCTAAACGAAGATGAGTATCAAGCATTTACTAATGAAGGAGAGGAATAATATGACAGCCACTTATAGATACCTTCCTGATACGAAACAAGATCAAGACGAAATGCTCTCATTTTTAAATATTTCTTCTATAGATGAGTTATTTGAAGATATTCCAGCTGAAATTAGGCTGCAGGGTGAGCTAAACATCCCAAAGGCGGTTCCTGAACCGCTTCTTTTGAAAAGAATGAACCAGCTTGCTACAAAAAACAAAAATGCGAATCATTACCCGACTTTCCTAGGTGCGGGTACATATGATCACTACATTCCAAGTGTGGTAAACCATATGATTTCACGCTCCGAATTTTACACGGCCTATACACCTTACCAACCGGAAATCAGTCAAGGTGAATTACAAGCAATTTTTGAATTTCAAACGATGGTTTGTGAGTTGACAGGAATGGATGTGGCTAACTCTTCCATGTACGATGGTTTTACAGCGCTAGCAGAAGGTGCATCACTTGCTGTTACATCTACAAGACGTTCGAAAGTTCTTGTATCCAAAGCGGTACATCCTGAATCCCGTGCTATTTTACATACAGTAGCAGCAGGTCCGGGATACACAGCTGAGGAAGTAAACCTTGCCGGTGAGATTACAGATTTAGGGAAGCTTCAAGAACAAATTGATAAAGACACTGCTGCCGTAATTGTTCAATATCCAAATTTCTTCGGTTCCATTGAGGATATAGATGCAATTAAAAAAATTGCGGAAGAAAAAGGTGCCCTGTTAATTGTAAGCGCCAATCCTCTTGCACTAGCACTCTTGCAGGCTCCTGGGAAACTTGGGGCAGATATTGTGATCGGTGATATGCAGCCATTAGGAATCCCGATGTCCTTTGGCGGTCCACACTGCGGCTATTTTGCGGTAAGTAAGAAACTCATGCGCAAAATCCCAGGACGTATTGTAGGCCAAACAGCAGATGAAAAAGGACAGCGTGGATTTGTGTTAACACTTCAAGCACGTGAACAACATATTCGCCGTGATAAAGCCTCATCCAATATTTGTTCCAACCAAGCATTAAATGCTCTTGCCTCTTCTATTTGTATGACATCACTTGGGAAGCAAGGGATTCGTCAAATGGCACAGCTAAACATTGAGAAAGCTGATTACATGGCGAAAACCTTAGAGCAGAAGGGCTTTACTATATACAATGAAGCACCATTCTTCAATGAGTTTGTTGTCGGGCTTCCTCGTCCGGTAAAGGAAGTCAATGCAAAACTTCTTAAGGCGGGTATTATCGGTGGATTTGATTTAGAAAGTGATTACGGTTTTGAAAATAAAATGCTGCTAGCTGTGACTGAGCAGCGAACAAAAGAAGAAATTGACCAATTTGTTGATGCTTTGGAGGCGATTGTAAATGGTTGAATATAATGAGTTAATTTTTGAAATAAGTCGTCCAGGACGGGTAGGTTCAAGTATTCCGGATAGTGACGTTGACTATGTTGATATAAATGAAAAATTTCAAAAGCATTTAATTCGTGACGAACCGGCTGAGTTGCCAGAAGTATCAGAGTTGCAGCTTGTCCGCCATTACACAGCGCTCTCTAATAAAAACCATGGAATCGATAATGGATTCTATCCTCTGGGTTCTTGCACGATGAAGTACAATCCGAAAATAAATGAAGATGTGGCACGTTTGGAAGGATTTAGCCGCATTCATCCCTATCAGCCCGTTGAAACAGTACAGGGAGCATTAGAGGTTTTATATGAATTACAGGAAGAGCTAGCGGTCATTACAGGAATGGATGCTGTTACATTACAGCCTTCCGCTGGGGCTCAAGGGGAATGGACAGGTTTAATGATGGTTAAAGCGTATCATGCTCAAAAAGGTGAAACCAGAACGAAAGTACTTGTTCCAGACTCAGCGCACGGTACAAATCCTGCAAGTGCAAGTGTTGCTGGTTTTCAAACGATCACGATTCCATCCGATAAAAATGGATTAGTTGACTTAGAAGAATTAAAGAAACATGTGGGATCTGATACAGCTGCGCTAATGCTGACGAATCCGAATACCCTTGGACTTTTTGAAAAAGAAATTGTGGAAATCGCTCAGGTTGTTCATAAAGCAGGGGGCCTATTATATTATGACGGAGCGAATGCAAATGCCATTTTAGGTAAAACAACACCAGGTCAAATGGGCTTTGACATTGTACACCTAAATCTTCACAAAACATTTACGACTCCTCATGGAGGTGGCGGTCCAGGGGCAGGTCCTGTCGGTGTGAAAGAGAAACTTACTCCATACTTGCCAGTACCGCGCATAGAAAAAGAAGGTGATAAATATGTGCTGAACGCTAATTATCCGGACTCTATCGGAAGGGTAAAAGGGTATTATGGAAACTTCGGAATTCTCTTGCGGGCGTATACTTATATTCGCACGATGGGGCCTGAAGGTCTGCGCCAAGTATCAGAAAGTGCCGTGCTTCATGCTAATTACCTTCGTAAAAGATTGGAGCCGTATTTTGAAGCGCCATATTTACAAATTTGCAAGCATGAATTTGTCCTATCCGGATCCAATCAGAAAAAGCTGGGTGTAAGAACGCTTGACATAGCAAAACGCCTGCTAGATTTCGGCTATCACCCGCCGACTATCTATTTCCCATTAAATGTTGAGGAATGTTTGATGATTGAACCGACAGAAACAGAGTCGAAAGAAACACTCGATGCTTTTGCGGATGTAATGATTACAATTGCCAAAGAAGTGGAAGAAAACCCAGGGGTTGTTTTAGAAGCACCACATACTACAGTGATTGGGCGATTGGATGAGGTCCAAGCTGCTAGACAACCAATCTTGCGTTATTCCAAAGAAGTAGTAGAGGAAGCAACGGTAACGTCATAAATGAATGAGCATGAACCGCCAAGGATGGAATATGAAGAAATGAATCTCGATATTTCATTCTAGGTGGTTTCATAAGCGTGTTTAAAAAGGATGAAAAAAGTGCCAAGAGGTGCAAGGAGAAAATAGTCTTGAGAACTGAAAAGACAGAGCAACGGAGAAACTCTATCGGTCTTTTTTTAGGCCTATTGAACAACCTCTTTCAAGCTAAAATACATCTGCTCATAGGAGTGAGAAATAAAATGTCCATCAAAGATCTTCGTAAACCAGAATGGCTTAAAATTAAATTGAATACGAATGAACAATATACGGGCTTAAAGAAAATGATGCGTGAAAAAAAACTTCATACTGTTTGTGAAGAAGCAAGATGCCCTAACATTCATGAATGCTGGGCGGTACGAAAAACGGCAACTTTCATGATTTTAGGAAGTGTATGTACGCGAGCTTGCAGGTTCTGTGCAGTTCAAACAGGGCTACCATCAGAGCTTGATTGGGAAGAACCCGAACGTGTCGCAGAATCAGTAAAGCAAATGAACCTAAAGCATGTGGTGATTACCGCAGTTGCTCGTGATGACTTAAATGACGGCGGAGCAAAGGTATTTGCAGAAACTGTAAAGGCAGTGAGGCGGCAAAATCCATTTTGCAGCATTGAAGTTCTCCCCTCGGATCTGAATGGGGAATATGACAACTTAAAAACATTAATGGATACAAGACCAGACATTTTGAATCACAACATTGAAACAGTAAAACGCTTATCCCAAAAGGTTCGTGCACGTGCAACATACGAACGTTCATTAGAGTTTTTACGGCGGGCAAAACAAATGAATTCCACTATTCCTACGAAATCAAGCATTATGATTGGTCTAGGAGAAACAAAAGAAGAAATTATGGAAACAATGGATGATCTTCGTGCTAACGATGTGGACATTATGACTATTGGTCAATATTTGCAGCCGACTAAACGACATTTAAAGGTTGAAAAATATTGGAGTCCAGAAGAGTTTGAAGAACTGAAAAACATTGCCATGTCAAAAGGGTTTAGTCATTGCGAAGCCGGTCCGCTTGTTCGCTCCTCCTATCATGCAGATGAACAAGTTCGTGCAACTAAGGCTAATGCGTAATCATTTGTCAATAAACCATTAAGAAAGGGGAGAATCAGATGATAGCCAAAATAAAAATAACAGAGGCAGCCATGAATAAACTGAAGGAAATGACATGTAAAGGTACGCAAATTCCTCGCATTGAAGCTGATATTGCCGGCGGCTGCGGGGTGTCGGTGAAGTTCTCCCTCTTATTGGACGAGCCCCGCAGAAACGATTTAATTATTGAATATGAGGGAGTTAAGCTTAGATTAGATCATTTTACAAAACGCTATTTAGATGAAGAAACACAAATTGATTATATAGAAGATAGTGGCTTTATTGTTGGAGAAAGCTTTGCATCCAGTGCATGTGCCATTGAAATAAATTAAAGTATCGTGATCGTTTACCTATTAATAGAATAGATCGTGTTTAATAAGTTAGTTGTTTTCTTACACTATCATATATCTATCTATGGTTATGAAAACCAAAGGGGGAAGAATTAGGTGAATCAACAATATGACGTTGTTATCATCGGTGGCGGCACCGGTGGATATGTTGCGGCCATTCGTGCGTCTCAATTAGGATTAAAAACGGCGGTAGTTGAACAAGGTAAACTTGGTGGAACTTGCCTTCATGCAGGTTGTATTCCAAGTAAAGCATTATTAAGAAGTGCAGAGGTATATTCGAATGCAAAGAATGCAGATAAATTTGGTGTTATTGCACCGGAAGTTGGACTGGACTTCTCAAAAGTACAGGCCAGGAAAGAAGAAATTACTGAACGCTTATATAAAGGTGTACAACATTTAATGAAAAAAGGGAAAATAGATGTGCTTGAAGGAAAAGGGAGTATTTTACAGTCTAAAGATGTTTTAGTGAGATTGAATAATGATGAACGGGAAACAATATTAAACCCTCGAAATATTTTAATAGCTACAGGATCTCGTCCAAGGACATTACCCGGCCTAGAAGCAGATAGTGAATATGTGATGACATCGGATGAAGCTCTACAAATGAAAGAGCTCCCAAATTCCATCATTATTGTCGGCGGCGGTGTTATTGGAATAGAATGGGCTTCGATGCTTATTGACTTTGGATTAGAAGTAACTGTGATAGAGTATGCCGAGCGCATTTTACCGACGGAAGATAAAGATATTTCAAAGGAAGTACAGCGATTAATGAAGAAAAAAGGTGTAAAAATCGTAACAGGGGCAAAGGTGCTTCCAGAATCGTTAGAAAAAGGAGACGGTGTCTCTATAAAGGCGGAATATAAAGGTAAAGACACGACATTTTCAGCAGAAAAATTATTAGTATCTGTCGGAAGATTAGCAAACATAGAAGGCATTCACCTTGAAAATACCAAAGTTGAAGTCGAACGTGTTATTCAAACAAATGAGTATTATCAAACGAATGAGCCAAACATTTATGCAATTGGAGATGTGATTGGAGGATTACAGCTTGCCCATGTTGCTTCACATGAAGGGATCATCGCAATTGAACATATGGCAGGAGAAAACCCTCTGCCACTTGATCAATCTCTTGTTTCAAAATGCATATATAGTAACCCGGAGGTAGCTAGTGTCGGGTTAACAGAAGAGGATGCGAGGGAGAAAGGGTATCAAGTAAAAACAGGGAAGTTCTCCTTCCGAGCGATTGGAAAGGCTCTTGTTTTTGGTGAATCAGACGGTTTTGTCAAACTCGTTGTTGAAGAAGAGTCTTGTAAATTGTTAGGAGCGCATATGGTTGGGCCTCATGTAACCGATATGATTTCAGAAGCTGGTCTTGCACGAGTATTAAATGCAACAGCTATGGATATTGCGCATACGATACACCCTCACCCTACATTAGCGGAAGCAATTGGGGAAGCTGCCCTAGCTGTATATGATAAGGAAATACACGCATAGATATAAAGATCGTAAAAGAAGAGTTGAATACTTCTTCCTTCATGGGGGAGGTGAACCATATGATAGGTGGGAGAAGCAAGGCATTAAGTATTAGGCAGTATCACTCTGAAAACTGAAGATGTGAAATTGTGGAAGGGAAAGCGTCAATTTTTAAGGTCTACAGCCCTCCCTCACCGTAGTTCAAGATTACTAGAAATGAAATTGTAGTGACGGTATTGTTTGGACACCTATAGCGGTTGTGTGTAGCCATCATTCTGAATTCGAAAGTTTTTACATATTTTAATTATAAATCTAAAGGATGGTGAGAGTCCATTGTATAAAGAAGTGAATGTTAACCGTGCTAAATTATTAATATCTTGTCCAGAGAAACCAGGTATTATCTCGGCTGTATCTAACCTTTTATTAGAAAGCAGAGCAAATGTTGTTCATTTTGACCAACATACGACGGATCCAAAAGCAGGTATGTTTTTTATGAGAATCGAATTTGATTTAAACGACTTTGATGCTTCCTATGCAAAACTTGAAAAAGACTTACATGTGCTGGCCCAGGCTTATGCGATGGAATGGAGCTTAAGCGGTAATAATAAAAGAAAACGAATGGCCATCTTTGTATCCAAAATGGAACACTGTCTTATGGAGCTTATATGGCGTTGGAAATCGAATGAACTTCCAGTGGAAATCCCGATGGTGATCAGTAATCATCCTGATTTAAAAAAAATAGTAGAAAGTTATGACATCCCTTATTATCATATTCCTTTAGCTCATGAAACGAAGCAACAAGCAGAACAGAAAGCACTAGATTTATTGAAAGGGAAAGTAGACTTCATTGCCTTGGCTAGATATATGCAAATTCTTTCTCCTGCATTTGTATCGGAGTTCCCAAATCAAATTATTAACATTCATCATTCTTTCTTACCGGCGTTTGTCGGTGCAAATCCTTATGCGAGGGCCTATAACCGTGGTGTTAAGTTAATTGGAGCAACTGCTCATTATGTTACGAATGATCTTGATGAAGGACCCATTATTCAGCAAGATGTAAAGAGGGTTAATCATAGACATACAATCGAAGAATTAAAGGTTACCGGAAGTCATGTGGAAAGACAGGTTCTTGCCCAAGCTGTTTCTTGGCATATTGAAGATAGAGTTATTATTCATGGCAATAAAACAATCGTGTTTGATTGAATACAATATTATGATGCTTCAAAGATGGAGATAAACATTAATTTTATAGATAATTGAGGAACTTATTATTTTTCCAATAAGGTTTTTCTCTACTAATTCTCTTGAAAAAGACTAAATACTCGACCATGTGGGATATTTTGTCATATCTCGAACGGGACACCATTACTATTTATACCTATTCCTATATTAATACCCACATCTCAATCTCTATTATAATCGAATCAATTCCATTCCATAAAAGTTTTGCCTTGGTTAGAGTGATAGAATTTAAGTCATTCATTTCAAAAAACGAATAACAGCTTGATTTTTTGTCCATTTGTTGATTGAGGCGATCTAATGCTAATTTCGGAGCATTATAAATATAAACAAGCATCGTAAGATCGAAATGTGCTTTAGCTTTTTCGCCTGTTTGATAACTGAAATTATTTTTAGTTAAAAAAACTCTTTTTTAAACATTTACGCGCTCAACGGCCGTTCTCGTCTTGTAAAGCTTTTTCCATGCTTCTGTACATGTAACCGGGACGGGCCACACCAATCGCAGTGTTGGGAGTTAGGTACGGTTTCAATTCTTAGCTTAATCGTGTTCATAATTAATAGATTAGGACCGTTTCGGCGAATGAAGAACAAAAGGCGGCATAATGAAGGCTGTTAAACAAATCTTTTCCCAGAAAAGGGGCATTGCACAATGAAATACAGATCTGCATTCGATATAATCGGTCCCGTCATGATTGGACCTTCAAGCTCACATACAGCAGGAGCTGCAAGAATTGGCAGAGTAGCACGGACACTATTCGGAAAGCAACCGAAGAAAGCCATTATTTCTTTATATGGTTCTTTTGCAAAAACATACAGGGGACACGGTACAGATGTTGCTGTCGTAGGCGGGATATTGGATTTCGATACGGATGATGAACGAATCCCTGCCTCTTTAACGATAGCGGCGGAAGCCGGTATGGAAGTTTCCTTTACAATCGAGGATACTGTGACGGATCATCCTAATACAGTCAAAATCAGACTGTTCGACGAAGATAAAGAATTAGAACTTGTTGGGATCTCGATTGGCGGCGGAACGATAGAAATAACGGAGTTGAATACGTTCAAGCTTAAATTGTCAGGGGAAAACCCAGCCATTTTAGTCGTGCATAACGATGTGTTTGGAATCATATCTTCCGTTTCGACAGTATTGGCGAATCATGAAATTAACATTGGGCATATGGAAGTTTCACGAAAAGAAAAAGGTCAAATGGCCCTTATGGTGATTGAAGTCGATCAGAAAATCAAGGGCGATGTCATGAAGGAAATTGAAGGATTGGAAAACGTGTCGCAAGTCATAAGGATGGTTGAATGATAATCATTAAAAGTGTTGACATAGATATGGAGGTAAAAACATGTTCCGAAATGTAGCAGAGTTGGTTGAACTTGCTGAAAGTAAACATGTAAAAATCGCGGAAATCATGATTTTACAAGAAATGGAGTTCTCAAGCCTGTCGAGAGAACAGATCATTGAAAAGATGGACAGAAATTTGACAGTGATGGAACAAGCGGTGGAAAGAGGTCTGAAAGGTGTGCAATCCGTTACAGGCCTAACGGGCGGAGATGCCGTTCTTTTGCAAAATTATATCAATTCGGGCAAGGCACTGGCAGGTAATCTATTATTGGATGCCGTCAGTAAAGCTGTTGCGACGAACGAAGTGAATGCAGCAATGGGAATGATTTGTGCCACTCCGACTGCCGGTTCTGCGGGCGTGGTTCCCGGTACATTATTTGCGGTGAAAGAAAAATTAAACCCGAACCGAGCAGAGATGATTGAATTTCTTTTCACTTCCGCTGCCTTCGGATTCGTGGTAGCAAACAATGCTTCCATTTCCGGAGCAGCTGGTGGCTGCCAAGCAGAAGTGGGCTCGGCAAGTGGAATGGCCGCAGCTGCGATAGTAGAACTGGCCGGCGGTACACCAAGCCAAGCTGCAGAAGCGATGGCGATCACATTGAAAAATATGCTTGGATTGGTTTGTGATCCAGTGGCAGGATTGGTTGAAGTTCCTTGCGTGAAACGTAATGCAATGGGTGCATCTAACGCGATAACGGCAGCTGATATGGCACTTGCAGGCATTACGAGCCGCATTCCATGTGACGAAGTTATCGATGCCATGTATAAAATAGGCTTGACCATGCCAGTTGCACTTCGTGAAACGGCAGAAGGCGGCCTTGCTGCGACTCCGACCGGACGTAAATTGGCAGAGGATATATTCGGTTCCTTTAAATAAACCTACACCTTAAGCTCGGTTATGAAATCATTTTGTCCTCAAAAGTTTGCTCTGTATTGCAATAGCATTGGAGAAATAAACAAAGTTACTTCTAGTTAAAAAATTGACTGATCAGGGATATAAGGCGAACCCACGCTTCGGTTACGGAACTTCTGGTTTCAGAGGAATCGGTTAAGTCATCCATTGTAGGACTGAAACCCTTTGATTATCAATCCTCGATGACGGATGCTGATTTTTTTATGAATTTAAGTTTACCATTGATTTTATTAACGTGGCTGCAAAGACACGGTTATTGTTAAAACATCACTCTTTTATGATGGAAGATTGATGATTTGAGCTTAATAATCAGCTGATGGGGCGTAAATAAAAAATAAAATGCGCTCCATACTATTTCTTATTAGACATAGTATATTGATAAACGGTATCCAATATATCAAAGACTGTCTTTTCACAAAGTGTTGGGATTTTTGCCAATTAAGGTAAAAAAGCAAAGTAGCATTTTTGCCGAATTTTAGTTTTTTTGTATATGTAAAGAATGAAGATTGTGAACGCGTCTTGTGGGATATCTTTCATTGCCGTATTAGTCAATCTTTGGCTTGAATTAGAAAAGAATCTGGCATTAAATAAACGTGTAGAACATATGATGATTTCGGCTTGCCAAAGATCCAACTATCGTACAGTTGAGATGTTAAAGATGTTAACGGGGTTAGTTCATAGAAAGCAAAAACCCTCAGAGCCTTTTCACTCTAAGCGTCATAATTAAAAGGGACCTTTATTCCATTAAAACCCCCGATAATTGAATAAAAAAATCAAATAAACAAGGATAAAAGATAATTAAAAGCTTTGAGTTCAATTTCCAGAAGTGCTAAGAGATAAATAGTCTGTCTGTGAAATAACATCTACTTCTTTTCCATCTTTTTCGTAAACGGTTAAACTACCTTCTTGCTCTTTTTTCTCCCAACCTCATAGTTTAATGATTGCTCGGTACCTTAAAGGCAGACCATTTTCTTCTGAAGATGGGCCCCAGTTATAAGCTTCTAGTTTACTCTTATTAGCTGTTATTTCAGCAGTTTTGGGTACTGGAAACCCCTCGGATTTTTCTGATTCCTCATAAGAAAAAATTATTAAGGGAATGCCAATTAATAAAGCAGTTAATGCAATTAACCCACCTACTATTTTTTTATTAATCTTTGATCATCCTTCCACTTTGTTTTTTATTGAATTCAAAATCACACCAAAATCTTCTAAATTTCTTCCTCCGTTAAACTGCCCTTTTGTTGAATAAGCTTCTGTATATACAATACCAAAAAAATTAATTCCCCCCTCGTCTTTTTATAGGTAACAATCCTTACGAAAAGAGCCTAAAGATTTAATAAAGATTCCAATTGTATGGCAGTTATCTATAATGTGGTTCGGGATGAGTACGCTTATATGGGGGACTTACTTCATGGATACCTCCTTATCTAGTAGGAGAAAGTGGCCTTGACCTACTTTCCATGGGTATGCTTACCTCCATTCCAGCACTTACTGACGCGATCGGTATTATAATAGGCGGTAAACTCGTCCAGTCCTACTTGAGTGGAAAGGAAAAGTATCTGGCTATTGTAAGATCTATCTTGGTCATTTTGTTGCTGTATTTAATATTCAACGCACCATCCGTTACTCTTGTCATTACGTTTCAGACTTTGTGTACAATTTTTCACGGCCTCGTTTTTGCCACTATTTTTGCCTTGCCGCATAAAATATTTTCAAAGAATAATATTGGATTGGCAATCGGGGTTATTAACCTTGGTGGGATGATCGGCGCATTCCTAGCACCGATGGTAATGGGTTATTTAATTGAAACATTCAACGGATCCTATACATCAGCTTTCATTATTTAATCCTTTGCGCTTTTTGACCATCATTACAGCAGTGGGGCTAAATATGAAAAAAGGTCTTTCCGTCTCAACGATCCAATGGTAATAAGCAGCGGAAAATAAACGTGATTTCAAGGACAACTTGCACTCGAATCCATAGATAATGTGAACTGGTTTTGGTGCACTACTCAATATAGAGGTACTGTTATAAATGACTTGAACTCCAACGCAGAACGCACGCGCTTCTTAATAAAACGAAGACCTAGTTCCATTTTATCTAACTTGATCTTGCCTTAGCTGGATGCCTTCAAGCAGGGTAGCAGGTTTCTTATATACTGCTGTTATTACGCTAGGCTTAGAAAGGTACGAAAGACCAAGGCTTTTTTGAAAAAGCGTTTGGCTGCTTGTTTATCTCTTGATTTACTTCCTTGGAGGAAATACTTTACTGCAAAGAAGGGAGATTCTCAAACGAGTGATTGTATATTTATTAAAAAACGAGACAAAACGAGACAACAATCTCATTTTGTCTCGTTTTGTTTCGCCTGAAAATAGATAATTCCTAATTTTAACTGCCTCCCATTTTGGCACGGCATTTGCAATATATAAAATTGACTCATAATTAATGATTGGGGGCTGAAAAATGGAAACGGTTCAATCGAATGAAATAAAGTTATCACAGGATAAGGCCTATTGGATGTACAAAAAAATGCTGGAGATCAGAAAATTCGAAGACCAAGTTCATGAATCATTTGCAAAGGGGATTTTACCAGGGTTTGTCCATTTGTATGCTGGGGAAGAAACGGTGGCTGTCGGAGTATGTGCCCACCTATCCGATAAAGACAGCATTACAAGCACTCACAGGGGTCATGGCCACTGTATTGCCAAAGAATGCGACCTAAACGGAATGATGGCAGAAATCTATGGGAAAGTGACTGGGCTTTGCAAAGGAAAAGGCGGTTCCATGCATATTGCCGATTTGGATAAAGGGATGTTAGGTGCGAACGGGATAGTCGGTGGAGGCTTTCCGCTCGCATGCGGTGCAGCATTAACTGCCAAATATAAAAAGACGGATCATGTAAGTGTTTGTTTTTTTGGTGATGGTGCCAATAATCATGGGACATTCCATGAAGGGATAAATCTGGCGGCAATCTGGAAGCTACCCGTTATATTCATCGCTGAAAATAATGGGTATGGGGAAGCCACGCCTTTCAACTATGCTTCAAGCTGTAAAACGATAGCCGATCGTGCGATAAGCTACAATATCCCGGGTGTCCGAGTGGATGGGAAAGATGTATTGGCTGTGTATAAGGCTGCTGAAGAAGCCGTTCAGAGAGCTCGCAGGGGAGAAGGCCCATCATTGATCGAATGCGTTACTTATCGTAATTATGGACACTTCGAGGGAGATGCACAGAAGTATAAAAATGAACAAGACAAAAAGGAGCATAAACAAGAGAAAGATGCGATTGCCCTGTTTAGGAATCACTTACTCATTCAGAATCTGCTGGCGGAAAAAGAACTGATTTCTCTTGAGAGTGCCGTTGAGGAATCTATTAAACAGGCCGTTAAGTTCAGTGAAGATAGCCCGTATCCAGAGGCATCCGATTTATTAAACGATGTTTATGTATCCTATTAAACCATAAAAGGAGGAATTGAGATGAGTAGAAAAATCAGTATGTCACAAGCAATAAATGAAGCAATGGCCATGGCAATGAGAAAAGATGAAAATGTCATCCTTATGGGAGAAGATGTCGCCGGCGGTGCAGAGGTTGATCATTTACAGGATGACGAAGCATGGGGTGGTGTATTAGGTGTTACAAAAGGATTGGTTCAAGAGTTTGGCCGGGATAGAATTCTTGATACACCCATTGCGGAGGCAGGATATATGGGAGCGGCCATGGCAGCCGCTTCGACAGGCTTACGACCGATTGCCGAGTTAATGTTCAACGATTTCATTGGCAGCTGTTTGGATGAAGTATTGAATCAAGGTGCGAAGTTCCGCTATATGTTTGGGGGAAAAGCACAGGTTCCCGTGACGATCCGTACGATGCATGGTGCAGGATTCAGGGCGGCAGCTCAGCATTCACAAAGCCTTTATGCCTTGTTCACAAGCATTCCTGGATTGAAGGTCGTCATTCCTTCATCCCCCTATGACGCAAAAGGACTCTTGCTTTCAGCCATTGAAGATAATGACCCTGTCATCTTTTTTGAAGATAAAACGCTATATAACATGGTAGGAGAGGTCCCGGAAGGCTACTATACAATTCCGATTGGCAAAGCCGAAATTAAAAGGAAAGGCTCGGATTTGACGGTCGTTGCCATCGGCAAGCAAGTTCACACGGCAATGGAGGCAGCTGAAAAACTTGCAGTGAAGGGCATTGAAATTGAGATTGTAGATCCAAGGAGCTTGTCACCACTGGATGAGGAATCAATTCTCTCCTCTGTGGCAAAAACAAATCGTTTGATCGTGATCGATGAAGCGAATCCAAGATGCAGCATGGCAACGGATATTGCCGCATTGGTTGCGGATAAGGGATTTGACACTCTCGATGCGCCAATAAAAAGGATTACTGCTCCACATACACCTGTACCTTTTTCTCCACCGCTAGAAGATATTTACCTTCCAACATCAGAAAAAGTGATACAAGTCGTTTCAGAATTATTAGGGGAGCCTTCCATTCTTAGGGTGTAATTAAATCAATAATGATGCATGCTCCAGCTTTTTCGCATAGAACTGCAAAAGTGGGAGCAACAAAACCAATAATGGACACAGAAAACAAATTCTGAAGGGAGGAAATTGATATGGCGGTCGAAGTGGTAATGCCAAAATTGGGCATGGCAATGAAAGAAGGCACTGTTTCGTTATGGAGTAAGGAGGTTGGCGATCCAGTTGAAAAAGATGAAGCAATAGCCAGCATCAATTCGGAGAAAATAGAAATGGATATTGAATCTCCAGCGGATGGTACCATCCTGAACATAGTTGTTCAAGAAGGACAAGGTGTACCCCCAGGAACCGTTATCTGTCATATTGGAAATCCGAATGAAAAAATTATCAGCAATGAACCTGTTACTGAAGAAACCGAGCCGAAAATTCATGAACAAGAAAAGCCGAAAACAAAAGAGTCACCCATTTTGCCAATGGGCGATCGATTGATGATCACACCTGTTGCGCGAAAAATGGCACAGGCAGCAAATCTTGACATTGAGAAAATTCAAGGCACCGGGCCAGGCGGAAGAATCACTAAAGAAGATGTACAGAAAGTAATTGAGAAAAGGGATTTCATATCGGTAAATACAGAAGAAAGAAAAGTAAACCCCCACCCTACTTTAGAGAGTTCGCAGCAGATTCCTGTGACCGGAATGAGGAACATCATTGCTACACGTATGAAAGAGAGCTTGCAAAGCAGTGCCCAATTAACTCTAACGATGAAAGTTGATGTCACTGATCTAGTCATTTTGCAAAAACAGGCTACTGAAACGCTACAAAAACATGAATCAACTAAATTGACGATAACGGACTTTGTTGCCAAGGCTGTCGTGCTATCACTTAAAGAGCATCCTAAAATGAATAGTGCTTATATTGAAGATAACATCATTTTGTATGAACATATCCACCTTGGATTAGCGGTGGCCTTGGAAAATGGACTCGTTGTTCCCGTCATAAGAAATGCCGAAAGTTGTACCCTAAAGCAGTTATCGAATAAGGGCAAGGAATTGGCCCGGGGTGCACGTGACGGTCAATTGCCAATTGAAGACATGCAAGGGTCCACTTTTACAATCAGTAATCTGGGGGCATATGGCGTTGAGCATTTTACACCGATTCTCAATACACCGGAAACGGGGATACTTGGAGTTGGCTCTGCTTATGATACCCCCCGTTATATTGGCAAAGAACTGGAGAGGAGAACGATCTTGCCACTCAGTTTAACTTTTGATCACCGTGTACTCGACGGGGCACCCGCTGCTGCCTTTTTACAAACACTAAAACGGTATTTAGAAGAGCCGATCACCGTGATTTTATAGAAAAGGAGGGAAAGCCTTGAATCGTATAGCTATTATAGGCGGAGGTCCTGCTGGGTATGTAGCTGCAATCACTGCTGCCCAGCAGGATAAGGAGGTCATATTGGTAGTCGATGGGCCATTGGGGGGCACCTGTTTAAACGAAGGCTGCATGCCAACGAAGTCATTATTGAAATGTGCCGATACGTATGACTTGGTGAAAAATGCCGGGCAAATGGGAATTCGCCTGCCCATCAATTCGATTGAAGTCGATTGGGAAACCGTACAGGAACGAAAGAGAGATGTCATATCTAAACTAGTGAACGGCATTCGATATTTAATGAGTAAGAACAAAATAAAAGTCATTCAGGGAAGAGCGTCTATCCTGACGAGCAATCGACTGCGGATCGAGAACGGAAATAATAATGAAGAGATTGCAGCAAGTAAGATCATCATTTCAACTGGGTCCGAACCGATTCCCTTACCTTTTGCGCCGTTTGATGGTGAATGGATCATCCACAGTGGCCATGCCATGTCACTTCCTGGCATTCCCGATTCGCTGCTAATTGTCGGAGGCGGCGTCATCGGATGTGAATTTGCCAGTATTTATAGCAGGATGGGCACCAAGGTTACCGTTATCGAAATGGGGGAAAAGCTGCTTCCGGGGGAAGATGATGATATTACGAGCATCTTGCATGGAGAATTGAAAAACCAAGGTGTTACGGTCTATACCTCCACATCTGTCAAAAACATCAATGCAACCAGTAAGACAGTATTTTTGGAGAAAAGCGATGGCAAATTGGAAGAACTTCATGCTGATTACGTACTCGTATCAATAGGGAGAAAACCAAGAGTGAATGAAATGGGCTTAGAGGGAAACGATATTGATTTTTCCCGACATGGCATCTCGGTGGATGATCGAATGCAAACAAGCAATCCATCGATTTATGCCTGTGGTGATGTGATAGGGGGCATACAACTTGCCCATGTTGCTTTTCATGAAGGGCGAGTGGCGGCTCTGAATGCCTGTGGTCAATTTGCACAAGTGAATTACCGGGCAATCCCTCGCTGCATTTATACCTCCCCGGAGATTGCTAGTGTAGGCTTGACTGAAAAAGAAGTGCGAAAAGTATACGGCGAGATTAAAGTTGGTGAATTTGCTTTTTCGGCAAATGGGAAAGCTATCCTTTCCAATAAACCGGTAGGAAAGGTCAAAGTTCTAGTGAACCCACAATATAATGAAATTCTAGGTTTTTCCATTATTGGTCAACATGCAACAGAATTGATTGGTCAAGGAACGGTCATGCTGCATGCAGAAATTACGGTAGATATGATGGAAGATTTAGTAGCGGCGCATCCAACCTTGTCGGAATCCATACATGAGGCACTACTAAACGTTGTTGGTCAAGCTGTCCATTCTTAAAACTATTATTGGATATATACTTTCAACTGAAGGGGGATTTTGTATGGCTAGCGGTCAACGAACGGCGGTTGTCACTGGAGCAGGACGTGGTATCGGACGTGCCATTGCTTTAAGATTGGCTCAAGATGGATTGAATGTGATGATTAACGACGTCAATTTGGATACAGCTGAATCGGTCGTAAATGAGATTAGGGAACTGGGACGTGAAAGTTTTGCCGTTAAAGCGGATGTAAGTAAAAGACAGGAAGTCTTCGAAATGGTTGATCAAGTTGTGAATCGTTTTGGACGACTGGATGTTATGGTTTCCAATGCAGGAATTGCTCAAATAAAGCCTCTATTGGAAGTAACTCAAGAAGACCTAGAACAGATTTTCAATATAAATGTCAACGGTGTCCTTTATTGCCTGCAAGCCGCTGCTGAACAAATGAAAAAGCAAGAAGGCGGGAAAATAATAAGTGCTGCCAGCATCGCCAGTTATAAAGGCTTCAGCTTGCTTGGTACATACTCTGCCACAAAATTTGCCGTGAGAGGCATTACACAAGCGGCAGCACAGGAGTTGGCCCAGTTTGGCATCACTGTGA
Source organism: Peribacillus sp. NJ11 (assembly GCF_030348405.1). Taxonomy (NCBI): domain Bacteria; kingdom Bacillati; phylum Bacillota; class Bacilli; order Caryophanales; family Bacillaceae; genus Peribacillus; species Peribacillus sp. NJ11. The sequence goes on along the minus strand of NZ_JAUCFO010000001.1, from coordinate 3,947,338 downwards.
ATGCATACTGTCCAGGAATTGTCGGTACGCAAATGTGGGAGTTAATCGATGAAAAAATGGGTCAATATATGAATCTTGATAAAGGGGAAACTTTCAAAAAGTTTACTGATTCCATAACCTTGGGACGCTCCGAAACCCCAGAAGATGTAGCGAAGTTCGTATCTTATCTCGCTTCACCTGATTCTGATTATATGACAGGGCAATCCATCATGATTGATGGAGGGGTCATTTTTTCATAAACCAGCCAATATATATTGATAGAGAAGCTTCATGTGTTTATACACATGAAGCTTTTTTGGTAAACTCAATCTATATATTGTAAGCGGATACATAATCTACTATAATTAAATGGACCTCGATTAACATCCTTTTATATTACTCCTTGGTATTTTCCCTGTAGATTGACTAGATATATTTTCGCTTTTGAAGGTTCAAACCAAATGATTAGAGGAGGATTATATGCTATCCACTAGTTGTTATCTTCGTACATGGGAACGCTTTGTCAGTGAAGGGGTTCTCGATTCAAATCGCCTGAACAAGCGAATCATGGAATCTTGGCATCGCTGCAAAAAAGATCAAGTCAACCCGTACCTTAATAAAGGGAAGCACATTTTGACGAATGAATCATTGGAAATTCAAAGAGAAAAAAACTCATTCCTGCTGGAAGTGGCATCACCCCAATTATCAAGGATGGATAAATCGATAAAAGAATCGGGAATGATGGCTTTGTTAGTCGATCCCGATGGATATGTCCTATCACTTTCCGGAAACGAGAAAATCCTAAATGAGGCAGGCAAAATAAATTTTGTGGAAGGCGTACGATGGACGGAGGGTGAGGTCGGAACGAACGCAATTGGAACAGCTTTGAAAACGGGTGAAGCCGTTATGATCCAAGGTACTGAACACTATTCCATTGCCTCACATAAATGGAGTTGCTCTGCTAAGCCCATTTTAAATGAAGACGGTAAGATATTGGGCGTTTTGGATATATCTTGCCCAGTGGAATATTTCCATCCATCCATGCTGGGTATGGTAGCCAATTTAGCTTATACGATCGAACAGGAAATGGGAGTGCGTTCCTATAAAAAGGAGCTTGCACTGACCCAGCACTCGATAGAACTTGCAGAAACCTATCCAGATCTGCCTTTTATCGTTTGTAATCAAAAAGAAATGATCATATCAGCCAGCAAACAGGTTCGCAAAAAAATTCCTCAATCCTTTGGCATGGCATTGGCCGAACTATTAAATCATGGATATCGAATCGTTAAGGAAAACCCGCTTCTATCTAAAGAAGATAATAGGATTTCCGGTAAGTGTATATTCTTATCAGAGAATCATGGTCATAAAACCATTTTTCCTGCTTCATTGCCATCAGAAGTGTTTGACTTCAAAGGGGAAAAAGGGATTAGTGAATCCTTTCAAAACACATTACATAAAGTGAAGCTTGTTGCACCGACAGAAGCCAATGTATATATACATGGTGAAACTGGGGTCGGAAAAGAGCTAGTTGCCATGGCTATCCATGAAAATGGCTCTCGTAAAAATGGTCCGTTCATCACGATAAATTGCGGAGCCATCCCTAAAGATTTAATGGAGAGTGAATTATTCGGGTATGTTGATGGGGCTTTTACAGGGGCTAAACGGCAAGGGCACAAAGGGAAGTTCGAGCAGGCAAATGGAGGGACCATTTTTCTCGATGAAATCGGTGAAATCCCTCTAGCGATGCAAGTTGCCTTACTGCGTGTACTTCAGGAAAGAAACATCGTTCCAATCGGTGGCACAAAAAGCATTTCATTGGATATTCGCATCATCACTGCAACGCACCGTAATCTTGAAGAGCTTGTCAATGAAGGGTCCTTTCGTAAAGATTTATACTATCGGTTGAACGTTTACCCCATTCATGTACCTCCCTTAAGGGATAGGATTGAAGACATTCCTTATCTAGTGAACTACTTGTGTTCGGAGAATAAATGGAATATTCCATTAACGGAAGAATTATTGAATCGTTTAAAGGATTATTATTGGCCAGGCAATATTAGAGAACTGCAAAATGTACTTCAGCGATTGACCATCTTACTTGCAGAAGGACCTCTGGATTATGTTAATGTGTTGAATTCCATGCGTTCACAGCCCGTTACCCGGCATGAGGATTTCCCTCCATTTGAGGAAGGCGATAAAAAAGGCTTCAAGGAAAATGAACTGACGATCCGTGAAAAAATTCAACGGGATCTAATGTTAGAGGCATTACAAAAATCAAGAGGAAATGTCACTGCTGCAGCAAAGTTGATGGATATACCAAGAAGTACATTTTACAAGCGGCTCCATAAGTATGGTTTATAGTCCGGGCAACGTGCATTATCTAAAAACGAATGATTAATAGAAATCCAGGAAAATCGAAAGGGGTAGGGCAATTGAAAACGAGAATTACTGAATTATTGGGGATTGAATATCCGATTATTTGCGGCGGGATGTTTCAAGTTGGACGAGCCCCGCTCGCAGCCGCTGTTTCAGAAGCGGGGGGACTAGGCATCATCACTTCGAAAACACAGGTGACACCAGAAGGTCTTCGTGATGAAATACGTAAAGTGAAAACTTTGACCAAGAAACCCTTTGCTGTCAACCTGAACCTGTTTCCAAGTCAAACGGCAACCCCGAATGATCAGTTCATCGATATTTTGATTGACGAAGATGTAAAAATTGTTGAAACGAGTGGCCGAAGCCCAGAGAGTTTAATGCCCAAACTTAAAGAGCACGGCTTTACCGTGATACATAAGGTAGCGAACGTCAAAAACGCCATATCGGCAGAGAAATTAGGTGTCGATGCCATTATTATTGTAGGGAATGAAACAGGCGGGCATCCTGGCATGGGGGATGTAGGTACGCTTGTCATGCTCCCTAGAGCCGTTGACTCTGTTACTATACCTGTGATAGCAGGCGGGGGATTTTCAGATGGCAGAGGTCTCATTAGTGCATTGTCACTCGGTGCTGAAGGTATCGTCATGGGGACTCGCTTCATGGCAACCAAAGAAGCGCCCATTCATGATAACGTGAAGAACTGGATGGTATCAGCCAATGAAATGGATACGGTTGTCATCCAACGGAATATAGGGAGCCCATCGCGTGTAGCATTAAATGCCGTCAGTAAAGAAGTGGACAAACTTGAAAGTGAAGGGGCCACTATAGAGGAATTAATTCCTCTAATTACGGGACAAAGAAGCAAAAAAGTATACTTTGAAGGAAATTTAGATGGAGGCATCTGGTCGTGTGGTCAATCCGTAGGACTGATAAAAGAAGTATTGACTGTCAATGATTTATTAAAACAAATCGTCCAAGAAGCAAAAATCTCGTTCGAATTCATCCAAAACCGAGTCGAATCCATTCGAACATGAAAAAACTATCTTTCAAAATGAACCATGAGATCCTTTTGATCTCATGTTTCATTTTTATCTCTGGAGATATATGGTTCCATATGTGTCAAGTCATAGGCTTATTCAAAATTAAGGGTACGAACTAAAGGGAGCATAATCATTGTTTAATACAGAAAGTGGAAGGACCGTCTGGTTTATTCACCACACTAAGGCAAAAAGCCAATTCAAGAAGGAAATCGGGTACTTAAATCATTTATCATACTTGCTAACCAACTTAAAGGAATTTCTTAAAAAAGATTGACCGATTATTTTTATTGGCAATTATTATTTATGAAGTAATCTGATGTAAATGAACCAAATAAATAGGCTGTGAAAGTTGCGCGAATAGAGTTTACTATATTACTCCCTTTAATCTGACTATACCTTAGTGCTTTATACAATTCTTATGACATCTGGCATGTGCCTATAAGCTGCTTTGATTCCTGAACTTTGCTTCACTTTGAATCATTTTTTATAAAATGTAAAAAGCGAAGTTAATCTTTACGATTTATATATAAATGAATTCTACTCAAGATACCAGAAAACTTATTTGCTAAAAGTGGATAGTTTTTCAAAACAACGATTTGAAGGTTTACATTATAACACATGGCAGTTTCATATTGATTCATTGCATGTTGGACTTATGAAAGCTGTCAAAACTTGTTTTTGTCCTTAATATCGCAATACTTTCCATTTAAAAAATAGATTACACAACAGAGCAGATTGATCATCATTGAATTAAGGTTTTTAATCATTTATAAATGGTATTAATTCGTGCTATAACTATAAGTTAAATTAAGAAGTCTTTTAGGGGATTTTGTGGCTAAATAGCGGATCCCATCATCACTTTCAGTAATAAAGCGGAATTTAAAGTAAAAAACCTATTGAGTCGTCATTAGGATGAACTATATTAATATAACTTTTTATAAGTGTTAACCCGTGATATTTCTCATTTTACCGTTTAATTTATATATCAGAATAATAAAATGGGCAGATTAGGTCTGTTGGGGAGGTTAATTTAGATCAATATAGATTATGTAGATAACGATTCTTATAGTCTCGTCTAAAAATATGTCTTAAGGAAAGGAATCTGCAAAATGAAGAAAAAGATTAATTGGGCACTCGCCATAGCAGTGTTATTGATAGGTGGGGGAATCATTTATTAATTCATAACTATGTCACAATACAATACTACTGAAGATTTATACGGATTTCCTATACCTAGAAATGCTGAATTGGTTCATATAAATGAACGAGGGAAAAGGTATAATTGGTCAAGAGCATCAGAAGAAAACGGCATTCCATATCGATATGAATTAGCCCTTAAAGCGGATGGATGGAAAAAGGGGGAAAGTGAAGGAGCTTCGGTTTTTTACAAGAAGGGTAATAATACAATAGATCTAATTACTACAACAAGTTAATTAGAGATCCTGAGAGTAAAATGACTAAGTATGGTAAATAATAAATGAACTAAAGTGTACTAATTAAATAGTGGAAATGGCGTAAAACAGAATATGTTAGCATTTAACAGAGAAATTAAGGTTCAAATAAAACAGGGAATTAAATGACATTAGACATAACTAATTGTAATTAACTTATATCCAAGAAATCTGTATGCCAATGTTTATCTTTACTATAAAATATGAAGATCAATCATTTTTTCACTAAACTGTATTGATACTTATTAAAAGTTTTAAAAGTATTAATACAGTTAACTGCAATTAGATAAAATGGTTATAAATAAATATTAGTAATGGTTTCATTTAAAAATTCGCATTCCGTCTCACTAAGTTAAGTATTCTTAAGATATGAGACAAAATTAACATTAAAATTATTACTTCCTATAATATATATTATGTAAACTAGAATAAAATATAATAGTACCAAATGGTCACATCTTCAAGTTCCTATAAGATTCATTATTGTCCCCTAACTTGGCTCAAGTTGACTATAATATTCATTGCTGCTTCAGATAACTCTCTATTCTCATCTATGATTAAGTGTGAGTGCAGATTGTAAAATTGTTTTCTTGCAGCTGTGTTCATGAACAACATCACACCAGCGGGACTAATGGTGTTGTCTTTCTCAATACCTAGAAGTAATCCAAATTCATCTTTCCTGAATCCAGTAATAAATACATCAGTGTACTTATAGTTGATTACTTTAATCCAATCCTATGAACGTTTTAAGAAAAAGGTTGCCTCAGCAACCTCCCTTATTTAAGTAAAGCACAAAATGGATAAGTTTCCCTAGCCAGCTCATTTTACTCGTTTTCGTTTGGCTACTTAATTCGGTTACTACCATTGAAAAATCCGACTTCATAGCACTGAGCATCCGATTCACTAACATCCTCCATCCATTTCTTGCGATTATATACAATTTTTGTTCATCTAGAATAGAATTAAACTGTTTCTATTTATTTTTCCTTTTCCCATTCGATTTCGTTTTCTTCCGCCAAGGTTTTGAGATCCACTTGATACTGCCTCATCATTTTACGCGCTTTTGATAATTTTTGATTCGCTTCGTCTATCTTTTCACGATCTTGTTCTTCGATTGCAGAAATGACCGTCAGGAATGCACTGTGCTGAAGGTTCGCCGCTTCTATAAAATCTTCATGAACCGTTTTTATTTCTTTTTCTTCAATTTCGACCGCTTCTAAATCAGTGATGAAAGATTGGTATTTCGGCTGGACTTCATCGACGAGTGCGGCATACATTACTTCATCATTCGTATAATTATCGCCCGTGACACTTTCATACCGTGCAATCACTTCGCTTTCTTTTTCTGCAAGCGGTGGCAAATCCTCGTTTATATAACTCAACAATTCCTCCTGCATCGGGTTCCCGCATCCCACCAAGAGAAGAATTAACAAGCTTCCTCTAAACAGCCTTTTCATCAACAACACCCCTCCATCATTTTTATTCATTCCCTGCCTTGTCTAATGAAAAGAAAAAATGAAAATATAAAAAAACGCCCATTGGACGTTTTACATGTTGACGATGAAATCTAAAATCTGATTGAACAGGTATAAAACTTATCTAATGATTTATCCTATTTATTACATTTTCCATTGTTTTATTCCCCCAGTTTCTCTTGAAGAATTTTTATTCAGTCATCCTTGCTGTAAGAAATCATTAGTAGTTAATAACCTATTAGGCATCCCTTTTCCCACTTATTATTCTTAGTTAGAGCATCCCCCTTTTCTACTGAATGGTTAAAGCTTCACGTTCAATATCCTAAGTTGTTAAGATACGCCTGGTAACTATTACTTCGAACAAGAAGTTGACTGCCTATTTGGCATACATATGACTATCCGCAAGGTGATGCACTACTACTTGAGTAACAGACCACCCTCCTTTAAGTCACTTACAGGATCTCGTAATTGAATTCAGAAAGAGAAAAATAAAAATCTCTTGGGTGTACATAATATAGGGGATAACCAATGATAGTAAAAGTGTTATGAAAGGGTGAACAAATGGAAAGAAATAACGCGATTGACTTTATTAAATTTTTTGCAATATTTTCCGTTGTAGTCATCCATGTATTCCCAAGGGATAACCAGATTGGTCTATTTATTCTCGACAACTTCTCAAGGTTTGCGGTGCCATTCTTCTTTACTGCATCTGGTTATTTGTTCGGTAAAAAGATCATGCATACAAGGGATTCCATAGATTATTTTAAAAGGTATATTATAAAAATCTTAAAACTGTATGTATGCTGGCTCTTCTTTTATATGATGTATGATGTTCTTATTCTTTATAAAGTTGCTACAGATGCACCAAAGGAATTTGAGCAATACATTAATCAATTTTCATTTCTTGACCTTATATATTATGGAACTGGGACTAGCGGATACCAATTGTGGTTTTTAACCGCATTAATTTGGAGTGTTATCATTCTATTCGTTTTTTTAAAGTTAAAAAAAGTGAAGCTTCTTTTAATCATCAGCCTAATTTTAAACTTGTTAGGTCTTTTCGGACAATCGTATTCGATGTTCTATGATTTTCCTCTAAGTACACGGGATGCTTTATTCATTGGTCTTTTTTATACAACTTTGGGCTTCTTCTTTGCGTATAATAAATTCTTTGAAAAGTCAAAATCAATAACAGCCAAAACCTACCTATTATTAATTTTTATCTTCTTTACTGTCCAAGTGTTAGAAGGATACTTATTGGAAAAGGTATTATCTGGAAGTCACGGAGAATATTTTATATCTACTATCTTTTTAACTACATTTCTTTTTTTATTTGCATTAAATAATACTACATTGGGGAAGGATTTGTTCATTACTAAAGTAGGAGGAAGAGCCCTAGGTATATACATTGTTCATGTAGTCTTCATCAATATTTTTGATTTGATTTTATCGGCATTAAAAATGGATCGTATATCTGACAATTTATTCTTAAAACTATTTGAGACACTCCTTATAATTTCTATGTCGTACATATGTTATGACCTACTTCAATATTTCAAAAGGCGTTTAAGCAAACTGATAAAAACCAGTTAGTGGAAAGTTAGAAACCCTTTACTTTGTGATGGGAGCTTATAGGCAGCAAAAAAAATCCCTGCTGGGAGCATGGGATCTTTTTTCAATTAATATTATTAAAACTTGGTCTCCACCGGAGGGACTGGCGCTTCCTCTATACTGTCGCCAGCAGACTTTTTTGACCAGTAAGTCGCGAGAATTGGTCCGGATATGTTGTGCCATGCAGCAGCCAGGACGCTTGGAAGTGCTGCCAGAGGGCCGAAATGTGCAGTAGCAAGCGCAACGCCTAACCCTGAGTTCTGCATGCCTACTTCAATCGAAATCGCTCTTCTATTCACTTCATCAAGTCCAAGTACTTTTGCTGCTAAGTATCCAAACAGAAGCCCAAATCCATTGTGAAGCATCACGGCAGTGAAAATAAGGAACCCGGATGTAGCAATGCTAGCTGCATTGCCTGAGACTACTGCGCTTACAATGGTAATGATAGCTGCTACAGAAATAAGTGGTAAAACGGTTAAGCCTTTTTCAACTATTACAGGAAAAAAGCGCTTAATGGCCAAACCTAAAACAATCGGAAGAAGGATGACTTGTATAATGGACTTAAACATATCAAAAAAATCAACCGGCATCCATTGTCCTGCCAGCAAAAGTAGAAGCAGTGGTGTCATGATTGGAGCCAGTAAAGTGGATACCGAAGTCATAGCTATCGACAAAGGTACATTACCTTTTGCCAGATAAACCATAACGTTAGAGGCTGTTCCGCCTGGTACACAGCCGAGCAAAACCAAACCTGCAGCTAATTCTGCTGGCAAATTCATGAGTTTCGCAATAAGAAATGCCACAGATGGCATGATGATAAACTGGGCGCAAACTCCAATTATCACGGGCAGTGGTTTAGTAATGATGATTTTAAAATCAACGGCTTTTAAAGTAAGTCCCATTCCAAACATGACAACGCCAAGCAATATTGTAATATATCCCCCCAATCCCAAAAATGGCTCTGGGAAAATAAAGGCAATGACGGATATTAAGATAACCCAAACAGCAAAATATTTTCCGGCTAATGCACTGAATGCTTCTAATACTTTCATTTCATCACTCTCTTTCTTGCATTAATATTTTACTAGGATTTAATAAATTATCTGGATCAAGGGCTACTTTAATTTTTTCCATCACAAACAGAGAGTTCCCATGTTCTTTTTTCTGATATTTTTGTTTACCGACCCCAACTCCATGTTCTCCAGTGCATGTTCCCTTACGCTCAAGGGCATATAGGACAATTTGTTCGTTTAGCTGTTCAGCTCTTTTAACCTCTTCTTGATTTTTGTTATCAATCATTAAGAGCACGTGATAGTTCCCATCGCCTACATGGCCGACGATACCACCGGTAAGGCCTAGGAAATCAACAGCTTCCCTTGCATTATGAATTGCACCAGACAGCTCTGAAATCGGAAGGCATACATCAGTCACCATCAGTTTTTTTCCAGGATTGCCTTGAATATAAGCATAGGCAAGATTATGGCGAGCTTCCCATAGGCGGTTCCTGGCAGCGTTATCTGTCTCAAATTCAATATCGAGACAATTATGTTCTGCTACTATTTCTTTAGTGAACTCTACATCTTGCTCCAACCCTGCTTCATTTCCATGAAACTCCAAAAATAGTGTAGGCGCTTCGTTATAGCTTGTATCACTATAGAGGTTAACCTGCTTCATTGATGGTTCATCGACAAGTTCCACCCTTGCAATTGGAACACCTGACTGCAAAATGGATACGACAGCTTCTACCGCATGGTTCAATGCCGGAAATGATGCTCTTGCCGCCATAACGTGCTCAGGAATTCCGTAAACTCTCAATGTCAATTCCGTAAAACAGCCAAGCGTTCCCTCAGAACCAACAAAAAGACCGTTTAGATGGTAACCTGATGATGATTTAGCGGCCAAATTGCCAGTATGTATAATGGAGCCATCTGCAAGAACCACTTCAAGATCACGGACTTGGTCACGCATCACACCGTATTTAACTGATGTCGTTCCACTAGCATTTGTTGCCGCCATTCCGCCCAGAGTAGCATCAGCTCCCGGATCCACAGAAAAAAACAAACCGTATTTTTTCAGTTCTTTGTTCAGTTGCGATCGAGTTACGCCAGGCTGAACCTTTACGAGAAAATCGTTTTCACGCACTTCAAGGATTTTATTCATTAGTGAAAAATCAATAGTTATGCCATGATGGTACGGTATGATATGCCCCTCGAGGCTTGATCCCAATCCAAAGGGAACCATCGGGATTTTGTACTTATTTGCCAATTTCACAATTTCACTAACTTGCTGTGTTGTTTCTGGAAATACAACAATATCGGGAAGACTTACAGCATGATATGACTCATCTCTGCCATGCAATTCTCTTACTGTCTGGTTTTCTGTTACTTGATTTTCCGAAAGAACTTCCTTTAAAGCGTTGATCAAATTTACACTAGCCGCTTCCATTCAATTCTCCTTCTTTCTGCTATAACATCTGTTTTTGTCATATTAAAAGCTTTGGTCACACAATAACCAGAATTGGTTTCTTCTTCAATTCTTCAACTGTAGTATTGATAGACTTTTTCCCCCTCCTTAATAGCTTAAAAATGATATCGCTTCCATTTTATTTTACAATTGGTCTAACCAATTTTAATTATACTAAATTTTTTGACTTTTTCAATAATTATCCATGTATTACTTTTCTCTATAAGTAAATGCTTATTTTGTAAGTGATTATAGATGATTTCCATTTTTATAACGAAAAACAAAATCGCCTTCAATTGCCAAAGAACGTGATTGAGTGAAACTAAACAATTATATATTTTCAATATTGGTCTAACCAATTTAAATGTCTGATTTTTTTTACAATTATTTTATTTTGATTATAATATTGCGATTATCCCCTTGCTTCATAAATGAATGCTTGTTAGAATGATTCCACTAATAGTCAGTCGTACCCACATGTTTTATGGTTGTTATGGAAGGATGTGAAGGAAGTAATGGATTCTATACCAGTTAAATCCCCCAAAGTGTACGAAATCATCTTCAATCAAATTAAGGAATCTTTTATTAGCGGTGAATTGAAACCTGGAGATAAATTACCCCCTGAGCGGGAGTTATCCAATCGTTTTAAAGTGAGTCGAACATCAATCAGAGAAGCCCTTCGAGTATTGGAGATTAACGGAGTAATTGAGGTCAGACCTGGTGATGGGACATTTATCAGACAATCTGATGTTCAGTTACTTATCGAACAGCTATCCACTTCAATCATCAAGGCTGATGACAACATGGTCTATGAAATGCTTGAAGTCCGTCGAGTAATTGAAACCGAGTGTGCTTTTCTTGCTGCACAGAGAGCAAACTCTCTAGATTTACAAAATATTCTTAAAGCTCTAGAAGAAATGGCACGGTCGGAACATGATGAAGAATTAGGCTTGCGAGCAGATCTGCTATTTCATTATAGTATCGCACAAGCCACAAACAATTCCATATTTGCTGGATTAGTCCATACCCTTAGTGATCAAATGAAAGATACCATTCGTGCCACCAGACGGCATCGTTTCGCAAAACCAGGTCATTTTCAAGAAACACTTCAAGAACATAAAGAAATTTACTATTCTATCGCATTAAAGGAAGCTGACAAAGCCAAGCAACTAATGGATGCCCATATCATTCGTATTAGAGAACAGATGGCCACGGCTACACTTGAAAGCATTGGAGATGATGCCAAAATTGATGCTTATTAAAATGAAAAAGATCATCATTGCAATGCTGTAGGTGATAAATAAAGTTCCGCTTGCAATATAACTAACCAGAACATGGAGGTATACCTCTTAAATTATTAGCTAATTGATGTTTTATCGGAGACCAATTAATAGAGACTACTTGCCCATTAAAAAAGCGCCTTTCACAGAGGGCGCTAAGCTTGTTATTTATAGTTAATAGTTGATTCCCTATATATAATAGAGTAAATGTTAGATTTACCCTTTTGATATAGTGAAGGAATCAACGTTACATTCTTTTAAAGCATCATCAATTAATGAAAGCTGATCATTAATCATCGATAAGTAGAAAATATGATAGTCATTTATTTTTTCCTTTAACTCCAACAGCAGCGTTTTGTCCCTTAGCAGAAGGTAAATCTCGTCTGGATGTAACATATCACTTCTCCTTATAGTTAGGATATTACCTTTCACCCTAATTATTACAATTATTAACTTTTGATTAGATGTTCTACACCATAATTCTCAAGGGTAATTAAGAAGAAGTTTCTTAATAGTCCTAGGACTATACGCTAGTTATAACAAACCATACCACCTTGTTTCATAAAGGGTTGGTTTAGGACAGTTCCTTCATTTTGAAGTAAAGACCCGATAGTTTAGAAGCACAACGAATAGTATAAAAAATATTTATTAAAAATGTTGTCATATTTATCCTTTAACGTCGAATATGCCACCTTTTTACATTGTTGTGTTAGACTAGATATATAAAACCATATTTATATTGGGGTTATTTGACTTTTTATTGTCCTCCTTGTATAAGGGAAGGAGTGTATAAGAAATGGAGAAAATTAGCGTTTTTCTGAATGACTATCGGAATGCACCCGATGGCTATGTGTTAGTCGAGACTATTGATGAATGTATAGAGCTATTGCATAACTTTGATATTGAACATCTCTCTTTGGACCATGTTTTATTAAATAAAACTAGGAATGGTTTTATGCTTGTTCAAAAGATGGTTAAAGAAAAACTATTTGCTAATCGCGTTACCATTCACTCTGCCAATTCACTCTGCCAATTCAGTTGGCGGTAAAGCTATGTACAACTGTTTAAAACAAGCCCAACGAGATTTTACAATGCCCCCCTGCCATTATTGTATCCTTAAGACCACTGCCCCTCAAATTCTTCCCGTCAAGGGTTCTACAACATTATATTGAAATTAGGTAAACTCTTCTCAATTACTTTTCATCAATTCATCACTTTCTCGATATATCCAGGATTAATGACCATTGATCTAAGGCTTCCTTCAGATTCCGTATCACCGCGTCCCCCCCTAATCTTTGACTAATGGTTCCTCATCCCATCTCTATAGCATTTTATCACCAAGCAAATGTTCATGCCTGGCACACAAAAAGTCGAGACTTCATTATATTGAGGTCTCGACTTTTCGTGTTTTAAATAATTTTTAAAGTTCTTCCTTATGTCATAATTCCCTGTGATTTCTTATGACATTTCTAACAACTTGTGCTTTTAATAAATTCTTGGCTTCTTCAACATTGAGGAATGATTTACATTCTTGAATAAATGTAACAAAATAATTAAAAAATAACTCAAAAAATTTGTATTTCAGTTAGGGATGTTTCCTGATATACTATTGGGAATAAGAAAACGGAGTGATTTACTTGGAATTAAAAATTGGATCACATGAACTAGACTTCCACCAATTGATAGAATACTCCCTAAATTCAATTTGGATTGTTGGAGAAGAAGGGAAAATCCTATACTGTAATAGAGCTTGTTTGGAATTGCTAAAGTTAGATTCTCCTGAGGACATTTTATATAAAGACTTGTACGCTTTTCTTCCACCAGAAATCCATGCTGGTTGTAAAGAACGATTAAATAGGGTTCTCGAAAATCAAGAAATAGTTGAACTGGCAGAACAAAAAATGATTTGTGGTGATGGAGATATCATCAATATTGAAGTTACAGCTGCCCCTTTTTATTTAAAAGACATACCCTTGGCTCAAGTCATTATTCGAAACATTACAGATCGTAAAAGAGCAGAAAGAGCAGAGATTCTTTTGAAAGAAAGAGTGAAATTAGCATCAATCGGTCAAATAGCTGCCGGGATTGTTCATGAAGTTAAAAACCCTCTTACAACAGTAAAGGGATTTTTACAGCTATTAAAAGAATCCCAGCCTCATCCTTATTTTGATACGATTGAAACTGAATTAGAAAAAGCGTTAGAAACTCTGCAAAATCTATTACAAGTTTCTAAACCAGATTTACATGAGGAACCTATTGTTCCCATTGATTTATGTAAGGAGTTAGCTTCTATTTTGTTTTTATTCCAAGAACAACTTTATAAGGTGGAAATAGAATGGGCGTTAAGGGATACAGAGAGAAAAGTTGTTGGAAAGAGAAATTTATTTCTAAAAGCCTTTTTTAACCTGTTGAAGAATGCAATTGAGGCAATGGATGAGATTCAAGGCAAGCGGAAAATAAGAATTGAACATTATTATAAAACTGGACAAATTCATATAAAAGTGAGTGATACAGGAGTAGGGATATCTGAAGATAAATTAAAGATGCTAGGAACACCTTTCTTTTCCACCAAAAGCGAAGGAACAGGTTTAGGTCTAACTCAAGTTTTTACAACGATACACAAACATGGAGGAAATATCTCAGTTCAAAGTGTAGTTGGAAAAGGAACTACCTTTCATGTTCAGCTTCCTGTTAAATAAAAAAGGTTTTCTATATAAAATTAATGACGACAGTTTTTCCATGGGTTTCGCCTTGAATTTCTTTGCTGCCATATGAAAGCCTTGTCACCAAAAGAAGGAATGATTGTGTGGTAACTCATGACTTCGAACCCAACACTCCCGATAGTCCGTCCTATACTCCAATAAACGAGCGGGGCATCGTCCGGTGAATTGGATTGACAAACAAGTACGCCATCATTTTCAAGGAAACTGTAGTCATTTAGTAAACAGATATTACTGCTGTTAATCTGGTTATCCATTGTACATAAAACAGAACAAGCAAAGAATCAAACCACAGAAGGTTATTTGTTCTAAAAAAATAGATGACTTCCTGATCAGAATCGAACAGGAAGTCATCTATTTTGAATTATTAATTTAGAATGTAATAACTTGTAATGCCGAGGTCATCCTTTCCTGCTAAAAAACTTTTCAGAATCATCCTCTGTAAAGATTACCTTTAAAAACATCCCATTGATTCAATTCAAGATTTCACTTCATTAAAAAATTGTGGCAGGTCTTCCTTATGCGCTTCGAGCATTTCATCCAATATTTTTTTGGCGATGGTATCTGATGGTACCAAAGGATTTATGGTCATCGCCACCAAAGCTGTATGATAATCTCCTGTGACAGCCGCTTCAGCAGCCATTCTTTCAAAAGATTTAATTTGCTGGACCAATCCCCGGACTGCCACTGGCAGGTCGCCGATGGCAATCGGTCTTGGCCCCTCTTTGGTGATCAGACAGTTAATCTCAATGGCCGATTCATCTGGAATACTCGCTATCGCTCCGTTATTGCGTGTATTGACTGGCTGTATATCCCGTTTATCATTATAAATCGAATTGATGAGGCTGCAGGCAGCTTCGCTGTAATACGCTCCACCGCGTTTTTCCAGTTGAGGTGGTTTAACATTAAGTTCAGGATCCTTATACAACTCGAATAGTTCTTTTTCCAGTTGTTGAACGACCTCTGCCCGCGTTCCATTTGTTGCTGAAGATTCCTTTTCTTCGGCGAGCATTTCATCGGTCTTGTAATAATAACGATGGTATCCGCAAGGAATAATGCCCATTCCTTTAATGAAATCACGATCCCAGGCAAAGCCCGCAATGTTTTTCATCGTCATTTCATTTTCCGGATTCCCAAGAGCCGCTATTACTTTATCCTTCACGCTTTTTCCGTCCACATATACATCTAATCCGAATACCATATGATTCAATCCGGCAAAATCTACTTGGACCCTGTCTGGCTCTACATTCAGAGCTTTTGCTATACCCATTTTCATCCCGATGGGAACGTTGCATAAACCCACAACCTTTTTGATATTGCTATATCTTAAGACTGCCTCCGTAACCATTCCAGCTGGATTGGTGAAGTTCACAAGCCAGGCATCCGGACAAAGCTCCTCCATATCTCTGCAGATTTCAAGTATGACTGGTATGGTCCTAAGTCCTTTGAAGAGACCTCCTGGCCCATTTGTCTCCTGTCCGATTACATCATATTTTAACGGAATCCTTTCATCCTTAGCTCTTGCGTCAAGTAATCCGACCCGGAATTGGGTCGTTACAAAATCTGCATCCTTCAATGCTTCGCGCCTGTTAAGCGTTAAGTTGATATCGATAGGCAGACCTGCCTTTTCAACCATTCTTCTTGCAAGATTCCCTACGATTTCCAGTTTTTCATTTCCCTTGTTAATGTCAACGAGCCAGATTTCACTAACGGGAAGTTCGTCATACCGATTGATAAAACCTTCAATTAGTTCCGGCGTGTAGCTGGAACCCCCGCCTATTGTCACGATTTTTATACCATTCTTCAAAATGACACCCCACCATTCTTATTTTGTCTCATTTCCCGATACATTCTGATCATTTCCGCTACTAGGTCACTTATCGTCTCGGCACTCATCATTTGATCCTCTGCATGCATAAGAAGAAGGGAGATTTCCACCTTTTGACCTGATGCCTCCTGCTGGATAAGCCCTGCATGGGCATGGTGACCTTCAAGCATATGAGTCCGGGATTCTTTCAGTTTTTTCTCGGCCGATTCATACCTTCCATCTCTTGCCTCATACAAAGCTTCCATGATCAAGCTCTTTGCGGTTCCTACATTGCTGATAATTTGAAATGCTACAGCTTCCATTCCTTCCATGTCTATTCCCTTCTTCCTTGTTGTACATATGTTTGCAGATGATGAAACAGGGCACCCATCATGCCTGCATCGTTGTTCAAATGGCATGATTCAATACACGATCCATTTATATAACCATTTAATGATTCAACTCTTCTTCTGAGCTCTGGTATCAATCCTTCCCTTGCACTTACAGCCCCGCCAATCAAGATCTTGCTAGGATTGAACATGAAATACAGATTATGCATGCCGATTGCAAGGCTATCATAGAAGCGTTCAACTTCTTCCAAAGCTATAGGGTCACGAGTTTCATAAGCTTGAAAAACATCCTCGCCCGTTACATCTGCAGCCAATATCCCTTTATATTTGGCATACCGTTCCCTCATGCCTGATATGGATCCATTCCAGCTCAATGTATTTTTAAAAGCTGAGTCATTTTTAGTACCATGGGTAATCATGAATCCAAATTCACCGGCCCCAAAGGAAATGCCTCGATATAATTGATTATTAAGGAAAACCGCTCCGCCAACCCCTGTACCGACCGTCATGCAGATAAAGTGTTCAATATCCTGTGCGTTACCCTTCCATTTCTCGGCGAGAGCCACACAATTCACATCATTCTCCACCGTGACAGGGAGATTCGTCAGTTCTTCCATATATGTTTTAATGTTGAAACCATCAAAATCCTTTATGGCTCCTCCCATTTCGATAAAACCAGTCTGGTTATTTACAAAGCCTGGAGCACTGATGGCGATTCCTCTTAAACTGGGAAAAATGGAGACTTTAGTTAAGATCGCTTGAAGGATGGCCTCCCCGTTGTTACGGACCGTTGGAAATCTTCCTTTTTCCAATATATCTCCTGATTCGGTCAGTAATCCGTATTTTATTTCTGTTCCCCCTATGTCAAAGGCTAGGTAGTTGGACATGATATACTGTCCCCCTCTACTGAATTTTTTTAATTGAATAATATAGACCAGGGCCGAACTTGGATTGCTGAAAGACCTGTTTAAGGTGCTTCACCGCTTCCTCCCCCGGGAGGGCAGTCATTGCTTCAAATACAGCCTGAACCCGATTTGAGGATAGAAGGGTTGTTTTTATGCGTTCATCTTCATATTCCGAGAAGAAATCACAAAGATATGATATCTGTCCGGAATTCATTTGAATTTGATAAGTATTCATGCATTCTCCTTTCTAAGCAGGTAAATCGTTATTGCCGGCATCCGTTGATTGCTGTATGGCTGCAGCCTTATTCGAAGCGAGCACAAACGGAAGATAGACAACGGTTGAAACAGCCAGACAGACGAATCCGAGAATCAGGGCCATCCAGTTTCCGCCAGTACCAAAGAATGCAATAAGTGGACCAGGCGTCGTCCACGGCACAGTATAGGCTATCGGCGGAATCAGCTCTGTTGTGATCGCGATATACCCGATCAAGATGTTTACTGCCGGCACCAGGATGAATGGGAAGATCAAAATTGGATTAAGTACGACCGGCAATCCAAAAATGATTGGTTCATTGATATTGAAGATGCCTGGTGCAATGGAAAGCTTTCCGATATCGCGATAATCCTTTCTTCTTGATGCGATGAAAATGGCAATGATCAATCCCAGGGTCATGCCTGATCCACCGTAATTGGCGAAAGCATCATTGATAGCCCACGTAACAGGGTATGGGGCTCCCCATGCCGATCCATGTGCAGCGACATAGTTCAGGTTCTCAAGCGTTGCCTCCGCAAACATTCCTTCCCTGATTGCGGCAACTGTATTAGGACCATGAATCCCGAAGACCCAGAGGAGATTCGATACTATGGCCAGGATAATTAACGAGAATATATTGGTTCCCAAGTTTTTCAATGGGGTCTGGATCATTGCATAAATCAATTCATGGATCCCATTTGGGTAGATAGCTAGAATGATTGCATTACCAACTGAGAATAATACTGTAATGATGACGATTGGAAAAAGAACCTTGAATGTTCTCGAGATGGCTGGCGGTACGGACGCAGGCATCGTGATTTGAAGGCGTTTCGATTTGGACAATCGGCTGAAGATTTCGCCCACGAGCAAACCAATGATCATGGCTACGAAGAGGCCCTGTGCCCCCACCCATTGAGTGGAAAGGAAATTCGTCCCATCAACCACCGTATAAGCGGGATATACAATGAAGAAAGTGGAAAGGGCAGTTAATCCGCATAGAAGGTCATCCGCCTTCATGGCTAAGGCTATATTCCTGGCAATTAGAAAGACAATGAATATGGATAAAATGCTTGTTGAACCATTCAATACTGGTGCAAATACCTGCTGGTAATCCGCTAAATTAGGAAATAGCTTATTCAAGAACAGCAACCTTGCAATAAAGCCATCCGGAGCCAGCACAGCAAAATTCAATAGAACGATCAATGATCCCGCCAATGTGATGGGAAATGCTAAAATAAACGCATCACGAATAGCGACAATATGCCTTTGAGAGTTCAGTTTAGCCGCTACAGGAACAAGGGCTTTTTCCATTACACGCTCAAAACTAGCCATGAATCCCATAATATACCCCCTAAATCTATTGTTTTTTTTGTTTTATTGATTTTGGTCAATAAGCTCTATAGCCCGATCGAGGATTGCACTTCCGTTCATTGTTCCATATGCTCTCATTTCTATGACTTCTACAGGTACCCTTCCGTCTACAATGGAGTCCACCTGTGCTTTTTGATACCTGACCTGAGGACCCAATAATACGACGTCCACTTCCTCCGCGGCTTTACTGCATTCCGAAATGGGCAAGGCAACAATATCGATGGCTATGCCCCTAGCCTTTGCAGCGTCATTCATTTTATTAACCAGCAAGCTGGTGGACATTCCAGCTGCGCATACCAATAGGATTTTTTTCATTCATTATTCCTCCTTTTGTATAATAGATTGAATATTCTGTAAATTATTGCCATTCGTTTCTATCAATTCTTTATACCAATAGAAACTTTTTTTCTTTATACGCCTCAGATCTTTTTCACTATGTTCATCCCTGTTTACATAAACAAAGCCGTAGCGTTTCTTATAGCCATTCAGCCAGCTTAGTATATCCGTGAATGACCAAGTGCAATATCCAATTAGGTCCACACCGTCACTGATGGCGTCCTGGCAGGCGGCTACGTGACTTTTCAAATACTGAATGCGGTACTCATCATTCACAACATCCCCTACCAGGAGCGAATCATATTCACCTAAACCATTTTCAGTAATGAGGATTGGAAGCCTGTATCTGCTGGTCAATCTGCGGAGGCCGATGCGAAGGCCAGTCGGGTCGATTTCCCAATCCCAATTCGTTGCATCCAAGTGAGGATTTCTCTTCGACTTGAATAGTCCGGGAACTCCGCTTTCCTCTGATGTCCCTTTCTTTCCGGTCGTATTCATGGCTCCCAGTTCAATACCGTCGAGCGGGTTCATTTCGACTGTTCCCGTTCGGTAGTAATTGACTCCGATGAAGTCAGGCCTTCCAAAGGCAAGAAGTTCCATGTCTCCATCCATGATGGTCGGAGCCAGACCATTTCTCTGTAAATACTTCATGCTTATCTTAGGGTAAGTCCCCCAGCAATAAACATCCAGCCACCAATGGTTATTGAGATCCTCGGCATTTTCATATGCAAGGATATTATCTGGAGCACAAGTAAATGGATATGTCGGTCCAAAAGCGAAACTGGGCCCGATCTTGCCATCAGGTACGAACCTTCTGAATGATTGGATGGCTTTAGCATTTGCCAAGTTTGCAATATGATTGGCTTCATACATCCTTTTTGAATCTTTCACACCCGGCGGATGCAGCCCTGTACGGTACCCCAATCCGATAAAAACATTCTGCTCATTCAATGTGACCCAATACTTAACACGGGACCCAAAGCGTTTGAACAGTGTTGTGCAATATTCGTTGAAGTCATTGATGATCTCCCTTGATTCCCAGGCACCATATTCCTCCATTAATGCTTGGGGAACATCCCAGTGGTAGACCGTTAAAATGGGTTCAATGCCGTGTTCAAGCAGTCCATCAATAAGGTCATCGTAAAATCTCAGTCCCGCTTCGTTGATTTCCCCTTTCCCTTCAGGATAAATCCGGCTCCAGGCCACAGAAAAACGATAAGCCTTCAATCCCATTTCAGCCATCAAGGCAATGTCTTCCTTGTATCGATGATAATGGTCAACCGCCACATCACCGTTCGTCCCGTCATAAGTCGTACCAGTCAATTTCGCGTAAATATCCCAGACGGAAAGACCTTTACCATCCTCATTCCACGCTCCCTCCACTTGGTATGCTGCTGATGCGGAGCCCCATAAAAAGCCATCTGGGAAGCGTTCACTCTTTTGATGAATCATTATTTCACCTCTTTCTAAAGAAATTGTATCCGCTTTCATCAGCGTGGTAAATACGATTCACCCTTTCTGTTTTTTGTGACGTCAGTTGTCATCTGTTACATAAAAGAAACAGGATGTTACTCTATATTTTGTATATTTCCTTTGCAATCGCCTCTAAAAGATAAACGACCGGAATTTGAGTTGTTATATTCGATTTACCGCTGTATTCCTCTGTTACGAAATAGGATATATTCAAATCGGAAATCCTTGCAATCGTACTGACTTTATTATTTGTTATGCTGACAATGGTACTGCCCTCTTCTTTTAAACATTTGATAAGCTCAATGATCTCGGACGTTTCTCCAGATACGCTCAAAGCAATGGTTACACTGTTACTTGAATACTTCGAATGGATTGGAAAGAAAGGATCCTTTATGTATAAGGAGGATTTCCCAAGACTGGAAACATAGCGCGATCCATATTCAGCCATAATACCAGAGCTCCCAATTCCAAGAAAAATGACACTATCCGCTTTGGAAATCAACCTCGCCGTTTCTTGGATATAGGATTCGAAGCTTCCCTTTAGCGTCCTCTCTACAAATTCCGACAGAGAATGCTGGGTACTCTTTAGCTTGACATGCTGTTTCTCGCTTATATACATCTTAAGCTTCACTTTAAATTCCGAGTAACCAGCGCAATCAACCTTCCTGCAAAAACGAAGGATGGTGGAGGTAGAAACATGTGTCTCATCTGCAAGCTCCCTTATCCTCATATATGTGACCTTTTCTGCGTTTTTGGTAATAAAACCATACAACGAGCATTCCAATTCATTAAAAGATGCAATGGCTTCTCTAGTAAACATATAAAATCTCCTTTTGAGTGTCAGTTAACGACCAAAGTCTCATTTTAATTTTCCATACTTTTATCTATATTTCGATTCCTATGCCATTTCTCCTTTTATTACTTTGAATACATAGTTATTAGGGAGAGGATTCTGCTGGATTGTTTAAAAAGCTAACTATCGATTTGAATGGCGTGGTCTAAATGCCCTGCGCTCACTCGTAAAATACAAAAAAAGCAATTCACATGTTGTGTAATTGCTTTTTCAAAAACCTGCTATTACCTAAAACCCCCAAAACCGGTTAAGCATTTCATGAATGTTTCAGCTCCATTCACCCACACGGTAGTTTATTAGTCTAGTAGTAGTAAATAACTACAGATAGGTTGAATTACTTTGCCCGGTTTACAACTGGCACTACTTATTTTTTACTATCGATAAAATCGTAATGGTGCTTATAATGCAAAACGTGCCAAACCACTCGGCAAAACCGAATGTTACATTCAGCCAGATCACGGATATTAAGGTTGCGGATAATGGCTCAACAGAAGCAAATAAACTTACCTCTGAAGCCGTGATGTATTTTGTACTTTCCAAATAAAAGTAAAAGGCAATGATCGTACCGAAAATGATGATGAACAAAATCGCTGAAAAAGAAGATAAAGTCCAATTGCCTTCAACTGCCCACGGAGGATGGATCATACTAAAACAAATACCTCCAATCAACATGCCCCATCCCACAACAATCATTGAACCCCATCTTGAAAGGAGTTTATAAGGTTGCAATGTATAGAAAGCCAGTGCAAATGCTGATGTTACTCCCCAAAATACTGCCCACCCGGAAATGGAGAGGGTACGTATGCTACCTCCCGTCACAAGCAAAAAAGTGCCTAAAATCGCTATGATTACTGCTACACTCACAGTAATGGTGGGAAAACGTTTGGAACGCATGGCTAAATAACAAGTGATCAGGGCCGGCGCTAAGTATTGAAGGACAGTGGCAGTCGCTGCATTGCCATGTTCAATTGCTGCAAAATAGGTGTATTGAACAGCGAGCATTCCCAGAATAGCAAAAAGGATAATTTGAAGCGCATCGTTTTTCGTTTTCCAGATTCCAAAAACCTTCTGTTTTTCTTTATTATAAGCGACCCCCAATAAGATTAAGCCTGAAAGCAATAAGCGTACCACCGTGAGCCACTCAGGACTGAACCCTTGCCGTTGAAATAGATATTGAGCTGCCGTTCCAGATATTCCCCATAACGCAGCGCCGGTAAGTACCAGAGAAATCCCTCTTTTTCTTGAAGGTGATGCCTCAACTAAACCATCATTACTCATTTTTTTCTTCCCCGCTTTTTACACATTCCGTATGGGCTTGAATTCTTAAAAAGCTTTCTTTCCAATTCTTTTCTATCACTTCAAGCACCTTGGTGAGATTTTTTTGCCTTAAAGCCTGAATAATCTGATTATGCTCATCAATGGAATGATGAACATCACTTACCTGATCGAAATAATACAGTTCTATCCGTATAAGTTTTTGTTTTAGTCCCGATAGAATCCGCTTTAAGTCATCATTTGTAGAAAGATTGATGTAAATGGAGTGAAAGTCATTATCTTTCTGGACGGCTACTATTTGATTTCCCTCGTCAATTGCTTTTTTCACTTCATGATTGATGGCTACCATCTCCATTAAGTGTTTATCTTCAAAGATTTCAAAAGCCTGTTCCATAGCTAACTTTTCCAGTGTCCAAACAATGGAATATACATTTAATACCCCATCGAATCGAATAGGGGAAACAATAGTTGAACGGCTCGGCTTAGCCTCTACAAAACCCTCATCCTCTAGCCTTAATAGTGCTTCTCTAATAGGGGTACGGCTTACTCCTAATTGTTCGGCTAATTCTTTGTCACGTAATTGTCGACCTGGCGAGAGTATCCCCTGGACAATCCAATCCCGCAAGATGATGTAAGCTTCTTCACGTACAGAAGTACGCTTGATTTTTTGTGTTGAATCCGAATGTATCAACGGCTTTGTCCTCCTAAAAATATCAATATCTAATATGCAATATATCACATATTGCATGCCGTTGAAATAAAGTTTCAAATAATTAATACTGTTCATTATATTTTTAAATGATTGTCTTTATTAAAGCTAAACATAAGCAAAGATCATTTTCGCATGATAAAAAAGACCCCCTTCTTATGCAAATAGCATTTCGACTTTAATCCGGATTCGCCGGAAATCTTATGATTTCAACAGTTCCCCTGTATAAATCAAGCTTGATTTTCTCTTTTTTATATCCGTAGTATGTAGGAATGCCTATTGATTTGTTTTATTTCGAAAGTCCCCTTGAACCCTTCTAGACTAAGTCTTACGTCATTTATAGTAAGCAACTCCTGAAACTTCCCTGAATTAAAAAAAATCTAATAAGTGGAATTGTTTCCCTGAATTCAAACCTTTCCACTTAAAGAACATTCCTTTCTAAGTCGAATACTTTCTAAAAAAATGTCTTGAAAACCTCTTGGTGACGACTGCACTCATTACAGGAATATTCTATTTCTAATGCATCTTCCGTTACTGTATGAACTGTCTCTTTTTTACAATTTTCACAAAATCTCTTTTCGGATATTTCTTTCATTTTTTATTCACTCTCCGTTTTCCTATTGGTTTTAGTCGCGTGTTCAGTATATTTTGCGAATATCCAACAGAAAAATACCTTTTTTCCTGAAGGACCTCAAAAAGAATTCAGGAAAAAAGGTACTAGAGTATTTAATTTCACCTCGGATTCCAATACATCAAAGCTGCATGAAACGGATATTCGTATTCGAAAACTCCTTCTTTTTCCACTACATATTCATTAAGGATGGTTTTTACTTCATCATGGGAATATTGTTCATCGAGAATTTTTGTAGTGTTATCGCGAATCATTTCTTCATATGTTGAATATATTTTTTTGCTTTTCAATTTCACGATCTTACAGTCCGCCAGTATTCCAAGTTGATACAATACATTCAAGATGTGTATGTAATCCCGCTTTCTTAAGTTGATGTTATATCCTCGTTCCTTCAATTCCATATAATGAGGTTTTTCTGGTCCTGTTGTCATACCGACTATAACTAAACGGGTTGCTGACTCATTCATTTTTAATAAGGTATGACCGATTTCTTGCATACGGTAATAACAATTAAAACCAAATACCACATCATATTTGTCCCTTTTCGTTTCACTTTCCCACTTATCATGGATCAAATCCATGTTTTCAAAACCTTTTTCGTTCGCCTGAGATTTCAAAAAACTGATAATACTTTTTGAACTATCAATACAAGTCATCTTCCTGACTTCTTTTGCAATATCAAATGTATAATTGCCCCAGCCAGGGCCGATTTCCAATACATGATCATCTGAATTTAATAAAGCCAGTAACTCTTGTTGCACAAGTTTTGCATAAGGGTCCGCTTTATGATGTTTTTTCCCTTCAACCCTGGAAGACCAAAAGGCTTCTTCTGCTGCATCATCTTTAAGCCTGTTAGGTATTTTTCCAGTATGATCTACCATGGCTTCTTTCCAAAGTTCTATATAATCAGTCATCATTTCTCCCCTAAATTCGTATGTATTTATCGTTGTCCACCGTGGTCACAAATGTTAGTCAAATAGCCAAATGCTTCCTCTTTTAAACATATTAGCATACCCCAGCTACAATTTTAGTTTTTACACATAAGAAAAAGGAGCAAAAATTTTGCTCCCAGATCCAATATTACTTGTTTTTCTTTTTTGGTATGGAGTTTTATCTTTTTGATAAAGTTGACCAAGTGTTTTCAAGCCACTTATCAAAGTCTGCTCCTTTTTCACCCTCATAGGTATCATATATATCCATTCGCATCTTCTGAAGCTTCTCTTTGAATTCAGTATATGTGTGATCTTCTGGTAAACTCTTCTTGATCCTTACCAAAATTTTGGTTAATCCCTTAACCAATCCGCCCTTTTTCCTTGCAGGCAATTGAACATCTTCGCCTAATCTTTTCAATTGACGGTAGGCGGCCTCTTGAACTTTATATACAGAATCACTATCCATAATATGTGTGAGAATATCGATTACTTGTTTATTTTTTGACTGGCCTAACTCTTCGATCGCATCTAAACGTTCTCTCCAATTAGATTTGCGATTGGCAGATTTTTTTAATTCCTCATAGTTGGCAGGTAACTCGATACCTTTTGTTTCTTTGTTATTCAAACGAATCATTTCTCCTTCTGTCTTTATGTATATATCCGGAAATTCATAAATGTAAATCCGATACTACAATAATCCCATTACAAGAATGGTTTATTACATTACTTATTATACCCTTTTCCATATCTTAATATAGTTAAATTTCTTACACAGCTGCTATATCTTTAATAGTCGGGTGCCGGGGGCGCGATGCTTTGCTTCTTCAACTTACCTGCACCCTATGGCTAAATAAGTAATTTCAGCATTAAAAGGCATAAATCCCCCCTGGATTCATGCCCTATAGTTGACTGTGAATTAGCTTTTCTTATTTTGTTGTAAAAAACAGACAAAAATAGCGGAAATCTAGTCCACGTAATGTTTTTTGAAATCTGGATGGATAGAAAACTTTTTACGTAAATTGGCGAGGTTTTCACCAAAACTTTCTTCTAAAAGTTCTCTATGTTTTTCCATGATTTCCATGAGATACAAATCATGAATCATGACTTCTGTAATGGGCATTACTAAACCTACATGCATTGTCCATGCTGCACGGCTATCTTTACCAAGCGAGACAATACCTGCTACTACTTCTGAGTCATCTCCACTAATAACAAGCCATCGCCCACCATACTCTTCTGTAATTTCATAACCCATATAATGGAGGTAAACATTAGCAAAATCACAGACGATTTCCCCATAGGCAATAATTGTTACATTGACCCCTCTATTTGATGCCTGTCTTAGTTCAGATTCTAATACTTCGAATTCGTCTTCCCAAATCTCTAAGAGTATTCTTTTTTTAGCAGATAATATACAAGCTTTTACCTTATCGAGTATTTCGTTGCGTCCCATGATATTCCAGATATTTTCACGGTCATTTGCAGAACGTTCAAACTCCGCCAATGATTTTTCTGCCAGTTCAAAATTCTCTTCTGCTTTCATTCGACGGTTTTTTATTAGCTCCTTTGCAGGAACAGGAGTATACTGTGGTGTGTTTCCAGGACTAACCAGAATATCTCCTCTTATTGCGAGACTGTCCAGAATTTCATATATTCTTGAACGTGGTACACCGGAGTTTTTTGCTACTGCATAGCCTGTTAATGGCGATTCTTCCAATAAGGTAAGATATGCTTTCGCTTCATATTCGGTAAAATTTAGGTTTTTTAATGTTTCTAAAATGTTTTCTTTCATAAACCCTCCAACACAACCTTAGTTGCTACCTTTGTAACTAATATTTTAGCAAAATCTGTTGACGTTTTCCATAATCATCTAATATACTTACATAAGTAGTTACTTAAGTAGTCACTATAAAAAGAGGAGGGAGAAATAGTATGGATAGCTTACTTACATACATATCAATAGTTGCAATGATGGTTATTATACCAGGAGCAGATACCATGCTCTTAGTGAAAAATACGCTTAGCTATGGTCCAAAAGCGGGACGTTATACTGTTCTCGGAATGGCAACGGGACTTTCTTTTTGGACGCTTATTGCTATTCTTGGATTATCTGTTGTCATTGCAAAGTCTGTGATTCTTTTCAGTACAATCAAATATTTGGGAGCTGCCTACTTAATTTATTTAGGGATAAAAAGTTTTTTTGCTAAAAGCGTTTTTTCTTTAAAAGAAATTCAAGCACAGGCAAATACACCTACAAAGTATTCAAATCGGCATAATAAAGATTCCTTTATGCAAGCATTACTTAATAATATTCTTAATCCAAAGACCGTTTTAGTTTATATAACAATCATGCCGCAATTTATCAATTTGACGGGAAATGTAAACCAGCAATTGATTATCTTAGCCTTCATCTTAACCTTACTCGCGGTATTGTGGTTTCTATTTCTTGTTTATCTAATTGATTACGCAAAAAAATGGATGAACAACTCCAAATTCCAGAAAGCATTCCAAAAATCAAGTGGCTTAATTTTAATAGGTTTTGGCATAAAAACAGGAATTTAAGTTCATTTACTAACACATCTAATTTGATTCTATCCGTTCAATAAATTGAACGGTTTTTTTTTTCATATGTATCTAACGTGCAACTAACATACTGTTTACTAACCTGCCCCGATAAGGATAAAGAAAAAGCTGCCTTAATCATTTTAGTCAATATTGTTAATCAATCTTTCATCCGTACATATTGCACTGCATCATTGCTCTCCAAAGGCTTTTTCCACCTACATCTTTAATGGAGTAAGATCAAGTTTCTAACATGGTCATTATTAAATGAAAAATAAAAACGTCTGTATTTTCGCATAAGAGCAGGAAATACTGACGTTTAATGTCCAATGAAGTTTCTGTATTCTTTTTATCAATCCAGGCCGCAAGCCTTGGCAAGTATTTCAACAAGGTGAATACTTTTCATTTGGTTTGTAGCTCCCTCCCTTTGAATGCCAATGCTCATTTGCATTTGACAGCCAGGGTTGACGGTCACTACGGTAGTGGCTTTCGTTTCTTTTAGGTTCTTCATTTTTTCATCAAGAATTTTCATGGATTCATCAAAGTGGAGAAGATTGTATATGCCTCCAGATGCACAGCAGCGGTCAAACCCTTCCATTTCCACATAGGAAATTCCTGGTATGGATTGCAATAATAATCGAGGTTCCTTTTGGACCTTTTGAACATTGCGTAAATGACAGGAATCTTGATAAGAAACGATGCCTTGCCATTCTTCAGTATAGGGAAGTGGACCCAATTGATAAAGGATTTGACTAATATCTTTTGATTTTTTTGAGAATTGCCTTGCTGTTCCAGCCCATTCGTGATCATCTGCCATTAGATGTCCATATTCAAGAAGCGAAGCACCGCAGCCTCCTGCGTTATTTACAATTACATCAGCATCTGCCTCCATGAAAGCAAGGATATTCCTCTTAGCTAATGCTTTCGCTTGTTTTGTTTCGCCTTGATGGGAATGCAGGGCACCGCAGCAATTCTGATTTTCAGGGAGGATGACCTCACATCCCACCAAGGTAAGCAGCTCGATGGTTAAACGGTTGATTCGTGACATCATGGAATCCATGATACACCCTGCAAAAAATGCCACCCTTAATTTCGTTTCCCCTTTTGCGGGTATTATCGTACCTGTCCTGATTCGTTTGGAGGACGACTCGATATCAGGGAGTGCTTGTTCTAAATGTCCAAGGGCAGGTGAAACTTTATGCAGTACATTGGATGTCCGGATAAGTTTGGATAACCCTGTTTTTTGATAAAGATGGACTGCACTCCCAATCCTATTCATTCGTTTTGGATATGGGAAAAGATGAACCAATGCCAGTTTTTTGATCTTCGTCATTCTAGTTTTTTGGTTTGTTGGCGCGGAGTTTTCAATGGCTTCTTTTGCCGCTTCCAGTATATGTCCGTATGGCACACCAACAGGACATGCGGTTTCACAAGCACGACAGCCTAAGCATAGGTCGATCGGTTCAGCTAAATCTTTTTGGAAATCTATTTTCCCTTCGGCCGCCATTTTCACTAGATTGATTCGACCGCGTGGAGAGGCTGATTCTACACCCATTGATTCGTATGTAGGACATGCTGGTAAACAGTAACCGCATTTTACGCATTGGTTTGTCCAATCATAGGCATCTGAATATAAATTTTGGACCGCTGCCTTTGTCTCGTTCACTTTAACGGGTAGGTTCATGTAACCAACACGACCCTTGTCTGGCCCTTATCAGGAAAAATCTTTCCTGGATTCAGGATATTATTGGGATCCCATGCTTCTTTGATTTTTTTCATCATATTCACCCCTGTTATACCTAATTCCATTTCCATATATGGTGACTTTAATGTACCGATTCCATGTTCACCGGAAAGTGTTCCGCCTAGTTCAATTGCGGCTTCAAAAATTTCACTGACTGCAAGCTCCACTTTTTTCATTTCCGTAATATTTCGTTTATCAGTAATGATGTTCGGATGCAAATTCCCATCTCCTGCATGACCAAAAACAACCAAGTTCAACCCGTATTTCTCCCGGATTCGGTTTAATCTCTCCATCATCGCCGGAATTTGACTGCGTGGAACAGTCGCGTCTTCAGAAATCTTTGTAGGACCCAGTTGTGTAATAGCCGGGGAAACCAATTTACGCGCACTCCAAATAGTTTGGCGTTCTTCCTCTGTCTCCGCAATCTTGACGTAGGAAGCACCCTTTGCCCTGCATAAATCGGCGCATTTAATTATTTCTTCCTCAATCGCTAAAGGGTGACCATCTATTTCTATGATAAGGATGGCTTCTGCTTGAAGAGGCAAGCCAGAAGGTCGATAGCTTTCAACAGCACGGATACAAGCATTATCCATCAATTCCAGGGCTGATGGTAAAATTCCTGACGATAATATGCTGGTAATGGCATGGCCGGAGTCAATCAAATGATTGAAGTGGGCAACAAAGGTTTGTTTAGCTTGCGGTTTTGGGATTAAGCGGATGATTGCCTCTGTAACGATGCCCAAGGTACCTTCCGATCCTACGATCAATCGGGTCAAATCATACCCTGTTACATTTTTCACGGTCTTTCCGCCAGTACGGATGATTTCTCCCGTTGGGGTGACCACCTCTAGGCCTATCACATATTCTTTGGTCGTTCCGTATTTCAATCCTTTTGGACCGCTGGAGTTTTCCAATAGATTCCCGCCTATTGTGGCAACATTTGAACTGCTTGGATCGGGAGGATAGAACAAGCCAGCTTCTTCCGCCTTTTTATGGATATTTGCCGTAATCACACCCGGAGAGACAATGGCAAGCATATTTTCCCGATCGATGATCAATTTATCTCGTAAAAGGGTCATATCAAGAACCATCCCCCCTTTAACTGGTAAAGGGCCGCCACTTAGCGAAGTACCAGATCCTCTAGGGTAAACAGGTATTTTGTGTATATTAGCCAATTTAACCACTTCACTGATTTCTTCGGCGTTTTTTGGCTGTATCACGACTTCAGGTAAAAATTCCCCAAAAGAAGCGTCATAGCTATAACAATACCTTTCTGCTAAATCAAGGAACATTCTATCACCTGGAATTACCTGACTAAGGTCGTGTAAGGCTTCTTTCTCCATGCTTCTCACTTCCGTTCATGATTATAGTAAATGGGAAAAGCATCAATTGCATGTAATATAATGGAATTTTATGATTCAGCTAGATATAATGATGAAAGATAAAGGAGGGTTTTTATTGAAAATCGCATTGATTCACGCAACCACAACTGCACTCAAACCAATAGAAAGGGCCTTTCAGACAGTTGCTCCAAACATTGAACTCCTTCATTTCATGGACACGGGACTTCTCGCCTTGATGGAAAAGAGCGGCAAGTTAACGCCGGAAATCATTCGCCGCTTTTCTGCATTACTGAATTTAGCCTATGATTCTCGCGTTTCATGCATCCAACTTACTTGCTCTGCTTTTAATGGAATCACTTCAATTTTACAACCTCTTTACACTGTAAAGTTATTTCGTTCAGATGAGGCCATGCTTGATGAAGCACTTCGCTATACTACCATCGGCCTGATTTCAACCGTAAAAGAAACACCCATCGCCCTTCAAAATTATTTATTAGATAAGAATCCGGACTGTAAGATCGTATCTTTGGTGGATCCCGGGATCATCCATTTATTGTCTCAAGGAAGAAGAAAGGAGCATGACGATCGGGTTAAAAAGATGGTGAAACAATTAGATGGAAAGACAGAAGTGATTTTGCTTTCACAATATAGTATGGAGCATGTTGCAAAGCAAATTAATCCTTCTGTCCCTATCCTAACGGCCCCACTATTGTCTGCTAAAAGATGTTTGGATCACTTGAATGGAACGTTTAGATGAAATCAAAAACCGAGCTTAGACAGCATGATCCATTGTTATATCTTTTTATCCGTTTGTATGATGGGAACCACCAAAAACTTTTCCGACACCTTGAATTTTTTCAAGTATGACGATTAGAAGAACTGATATGAATATAACCACGCTTGACACAGAAGCAACAATCGGATTGTAGGCATCCTGCATTTGCGAGAAAATCTCGATCGGCAACGTTCTCATTTCAGGTGATACCATAAAGAGTGAGACGGTTACATTATCAAATGATGTCAAAAATGCGAATAATCCCCCAGAGATTGCCGCGGACCCAATCAGCGGCAGTGTCACTTTCATGAATACTGTAAATGGATTGGCTCCAAGTATGGCCGCAGCCCGTTCAAGATTATAATCAAATCCACTAAGACCGGTTAATACCAGGCGCATTACATATGGTATGCAAATGACGATATGGGCAATCAAGAATCCGGCAGACGTACCGGCTAGCATCATTGGTGTAAAGTACATTAACAGTGCAATCCCTAAGACTAATTGCGGTACACTTAATGGAGAAGTTAAAAGGGCCGTAATATACGATTTTCCCGGTATATCATACTTTGCGATGCCAAGGGCCCCCAAAGTTCCGAATATGACGGAGAATAGGGCAGCTAATGCTGCAAATTTCGCACTATTCAAAAATGCTTCCAAAAATTCTGGACGCTCCAAGATCTTGACATACCATTTCAGTGAGAAGCCTTCAGCCGGAAAACTTGGATAATTGGCACTTGTAAAAGAAGCGGGAATAACGACAATGAGCGGGATCAAGATATAAATAATCGCCAACACGGCTACGGCAATCCGAAGGCCGCCAAACGTTTTCATCATCGGAATACCTCCTTGAATTTCCCTTTTTCAAACACTCTGGTAAAGACGGCTACTGATATGACGGTGGTGGCTAATAGAATATAAGATAGAGCAGAACCGAATGTCCAATGCAGCAGGTTATTTATTTGATCATAGATGACAACAGGCATCACGGGTACATTGGCTCCGCCCATTAGTGCAGGCGTAACATAAGCACTCATAGACAAACTGAATACAAGAATGCAACCAGATACTATACCAGGGATACTTAGCGGCAATGTAATGGAAAAGAACCTTCTGAATGGGCTTGCCCCAAGTATGGCTCCTGCCTTATCCAGGGAAGGATCAATATTATATAAGCTGGCAACGATGGATAAGATCATGAAAGGTAGATATGCATTGGATAGTCCAATCACAACTCCGATTTCCGAAAACAATAGTTTCAATGGTGCATCTATTATGCCAAGGGCCATCAAGGTTTGATTAATCGTTCCATTAGGTAATAGCAAGAGGTACCAGCCAAAATTACGGACCACTATACTTACTAGAAGCGGTGACACGATCAAGAGAGTGATATACCCTCTGATCCGTGCTGAACTTTTGGCCATCGTCAAAGCTACCGGATATCCAAGAAATAATGCAACCAAGACCGAATATAAGCTGATTTTCACTGTTAGCCACAAAGATGATAAGTAATAGCTATCTGAAAATAATTGTGTATAGTTTTTTAGGCTATAAACGGCATCCGCTCCTCCAAGATTATCAGTGGAGATGAAGCTTAAATATAAAATGTATAACATCGGTATGACGAAGAAACCAAATATGAAAAGTAGAATCGGCGTTAAAAGGAGTAATCCCGGCACCCAGACCTTCCTTTTCTTGATTTTAGGTTCCTTTTGCGGCTCAATCGGATTCTTTTCCCGTTCTATTTCTTGACTAGCATAACTTCTGATGGGCTCCATCCTATCAACACCTCACTTCCATTTTGCCATGATGAATCAAAAGCGGAAGTCAATACTTGTATACTTTTACTCTGTAATAGAACATTGATTTCCCATGAGGTACCAAGATAGTTAATTTGGCTAATCTTGGCACGATGGAAATCCAAATGTGGTAAGGAGGTGTCATCTGCAGAAAAAATTTGCAGTTTTTCTGGTCTAATATAAAGCTTCACCTCATCTCCGGTTTTCAAATCATTATCATTTCCCATGATATTATCTGCGTCTACATGTGTGATATCAGAACCTATCTTGACTGACACTTTCCGCTTGTCCACAGCAGAGACATTCCCTTCAAAACAATTCGATTTACCGATGAATTGAAAGACGAATTCTGTCTTGGGATGATTGTAAATATCAGTCGGAGTACTGATTTGTTCAATTTTCCCTGCATTCATCACCACGACTCGATCAGACATGGAAAGTGCTTCTTCTTGATCATGGGTCACAAAAATGGTCGTTACGCCAATTTCCTTTTGTAATCGCTTTATCTCGGCCCTAAGTTCATGGCGCAGTTTTGCATCAAGGTTTGAAAGCGGTTCGTCCAGCAAAAGGAGCTCCGGTTCAACTACAAGTGCCCTGGAAATCGCAACACGCTGACGCTGACCTCCTGATAATTCTCTTGGATAACGATTCTCCAATCCTGACATTTTCACTAATTCAAGCGCTTTACTTATCTTCTTTTTTTGTTCAGCTTTACCCACCTTGCGCAGCTTCAAGCCAAAGCTTAAATTTTCATAGACTGTCATATGGGGAAAAAGTGAATACGTTTGAAAAACCATGCCTAAATCTCTCTTATAAGGAGGAACCTTCGTAACATTATTTCCTTTAATATGGACCTCTCCCCGGTCTGCATCGAGGAATCCTGCAATGAGGTTCAAGGTTGTGGACTTTCCGCACCCGGAAGGTCCAAGAAGAGTGAGTAACTCTCCTTGTTTCACCTCCAGATCAATACCATTCAGGACCACATTCGAGCCAAATTGTTTAAACGCTCCTTTTATCTCTACATCATTTTTATTTGACCCAACCCCCTGAACTGCCTCCAGGTGTTGTCTATTAATTTCCATATCTTTTTTTAATACTTCCATGTGATCAACACGCTCCTTATTATTTGAGTTTTTTCCCTAATTCAGGAGTAACCTCTTTCGCCCATCTGTCTGACACTTCAGCACGGATTTCTGCAAACTTGGCGAAATCAGGTTTGAATGTTTTATCACTTGCTTTAAGGCCGATTGACTCTTCATATTTCTCTGGGATTTTCATACCTTCCACCGTCGGATAAAATCCTTTTTCGGAAATTAGTGCTTGTGCTTCTTCACTGACTACATAGTTGATGAATTCTAGGGCTTCTTTGCTATTAGGCGTATTCTTCACTAGACCAGCGCTGAAAGCTTGAAGCGGCACACCTTCTTTAGGCACCGCCATCTTAATTGGAATTCCTGAAACGGCTAGTTCACCTATGGAATAACTACCCATGACCGTTACGTCAGCAGCTCCCTGTTGGATAGCTGGCATCATTTGCGTTGAGTTTTTATAAAAAGTATTGGAGTATCCTGCAAGATCTTTTGCTTTTTCAAGACCTGGTTCCATGTCTTCCGTACTGCCGCCGTTTGCAATCGCCAGACCATTAAGGGTATTGAAACCCCAGTCATTCGTAATATCTGAAAATGCCGTTTTACCCTCGTAATCCGGGGAGACAAGATCATTCCATGATTCAATTGATTTTAACCCTTTCTTTTTAAAGGTTTCCGTATTATAAGCTGGTGCAATGACTAAGCCGAATGCTGGCGCGGCAGCATTTTCAATCGGAATGAATCGGGGATCCACCGATTTCATATTGGGAACATTGGACTCATCAATTGGTACGATCAGTTCCTTCTCCTTAGCGCGTATTACATCAACCGGTACAAAAAGGGCAACATCTATTTGCGGAGCGTTCTTCTGTAATTCCACTTTAGAAAGGATTTCACCTGATAAACCGGAAATATAATTAACAGTGATTCCCGTTTCTTCTTTGAACTTTGGAGCGATCACATCTCGGATGGCGCTTTCGATGACCCCGCCATTACCGGCTATCGTTATTTTCTTCTCCCCTTTTTCACCTGTACTCGTTTGTACAGATTCCCCCGGCTTTTGCGGAGTAGGATTGCCACACCCCGCAAGTGCGATCAATGCGATTATCGATAAAAGACATATTAGTTTTTTCAAAGTCATTACCTCCCGTTTTTCATTGATTTTCAATCATTCCTTGTTCAGTAAAATAATTCATGGCCCCTGAATGAAAATCCATTGGAACTTGTTTGGTTGCTTCCTCTATTGAAATATCAGAAGCCGCCGGATGTGTTTGCTGCAGTTCAGGCAGATGTTCATATAATGTTTTCACAAGATTGTAAGCATGCGGGTCAGACATTTCCTTGTAGGTTACCAGGACATTTTTAATTGATATCGTTTGGACATTTTTTTTCATTCCCTTGTATGTATCTCTGGGAATTTCATTATGAGTATAAACTCCATATTGTTTTTGAAGACGTTCAATGATGTCCCCCGGTATTGGTATGAAAGTCAGTTCCGTCTGATTGGATATGAAAGCGATTTCATTATTCGGAAGTCCCGAAGAAAAGAAAGCTGCATCAATGGTACCATTTCGTAATGCTTCTGCTGATTGAGAAAAAGAAAGATAGGATAAATTCAATTGATCGGTCGGCAAATCAGATTCTAACAGTATCCGTTCTGCAATAAGCCTTGTACCGCTTCCTGTCGTACCCACACTAATGCGTTTACCAACTAAATCTTCTAAGGAATCAATATCATTTTGTTTAGTAGTAACAATTTGAACATAATTGGAATATAGGGCCGTTAAAGCTCTTAACTTGGATTTATCCGTTTCAGGCAAATCAAGTACATCCACTGTGGTAAAACCAATTTCTGCCCGATGGCCGCTAACCAATTCAGTATTTTCGATAGAAGCATGGGTTACCTGGGTTCCTGAAACAGCTCCATTATATTTTTCATACATGTTTGACAATCTTTTTCCTAATGAAAAATAAACACCTGTCATATCTCCGGTTGCAATGATTAGCAGCCTATTATTTAAATCCTGTCCTTCAGAAGTTAATTGACTCTGAATCAGGGTAGTAGCAGGTTTGGATATTTCCTGCTGCTCATTCATAAAAGAACATCCTGTCATGAAACAAAATAACAAAGCGACTTTTATAAAGAGTGCTCCATTTTTCATTGTGGCCCTCCTTTCTTAATGTACTTAGATGCAAATAACATGCCAAGTCGATTTTCTGCTTTAAAACGCAAATCCTGCCGATTTATTGTTTGGAATACCCGTTTAAACCGGCAATTTTTGCCGGTTACCCAGAAAAAAATGCCGGTTCCCACTATAAGTCTTTTATTCTCCTTTTGAAATGAGCTTAATTTTATCCCGAAGGCTTCTTTCGGAAATTTTTAAAACTTGAGCTGTTTTTTGCCGATGATTTTTACAGTATTGAAGAGTGGCCGTTATAACTTTTTCCTCTATTTCTTTCATGGATATGCCAATAGGAATCCTGAAACTGTTAAGATCGTCGTCATTGCCATCCGGCTGGAGAATGAACTTCTGTTCTTGAACATATTGCGGCAAATCGGTATCCTCCATGCTTTTCGAGTTTGATAGGGCAACAGCATATTCTATAATGTTACCAAGCTCACGGACATTCCCAGGGTAATGATAATCCAGTAAAATTCGACGTGCAGTTGCCGAGAACGTCTTATCTTCACGATTCATATCCCTAGCGTGCTTTTTTATAAAATAATCCATAAGGATCGGTAAATCTTCTTTTCTATCTCTTAAAGGCGGCATGGAGATAGGAATGACATTTAGCCTGAAATACAAATCCTCCCTAAATTCCCCTTCCATCACCATTTGTTCCAGGTTTTTATTGGCTGCACTTATAATACGGACATCCAGTGAGATTTTTGTATTGGATCCCAGAGGCGTCACTTCCCGTTCCTGTAATACCCGTAATAATTTGGCTTGAAGAGGAAGTGGCATTTCACTAATTTCATCCAAAAAAAGGATGCCTCCATTAGCAGCAACGAATTTCCCGTCCTTCCTCTGAGTTGCACCGGAAAATGCTCCCTTCTCATAACCGAACAATTCAGATTCCAGCAGCATCTCAGGAATTGCTGCACAATTGACAATCTGCATGGGGTTATGTTTCCTTCTTCCTAATGTATGGATGTTTCGGGCTACCAGCTCTTTTCCAGTTCCACTTTCACCCGTGATAAGAACACTTGAATCAATATCTTTCACTCTTTCGATCATTGAAAAAATACGCTGCATCGCCTTGCTGTTACCAAGAAAATTACCAAATCCCTTTTGAATCTCTAATTCTTCATGTAAAGTCTCCAATTGATTGGACATCTGTTTGAATTCGGCTGCCCTCATCAAGAGCAAAGAAAGTTCTTCTATATTAATTGGCTTTTCAATATAGTAGTAGGCCCCTTTTTTTATGGCCTCGATGGAAGTTTCAATGGATGAATAGGCAGTCATCATGATGATTGTCACGTTAGGTGCTATTTGTTTGATTTTCTGTAGGACATCAAGTCCACTTTTATTTCCTATTCTAAGATCAAGTAAAACAATATCAAAATGCTGATTATCAATCTTTCGAAGACCTTCATCCGGGTCCGTTGTTGTAACGACTTGATAAGAATCTTCCAAGGCAAAGCTAAGAGCGGTGCAAATAGCAGGTTCATCATCGATCACCAATACATGAATTTTCATATTACTCCTCCTCCTTTCAAGCTTCTATTCGATATATAAAGGTAGTAAAATGATGAATTTCGTTCCTGAATTAGGATAACTTTTCACATGGATATCTCCGTTATTTTCCTTAACTAGCCTATAAGATAACGTAAGCCCCAAACCGACGCCCTTTTCTTTATTTGTGAAAAAAGGTTCGAAAATATGGTTCAGTTCCTCCTGTTTCATCCCTTTCCCCGTATCGGATATGGTAATCCGCCCTGTCTTTTCGTTCTCTTTATCAATTGTGATTTTAATGTTCTTTTCCTCGGTTTCTTCAACAGCATGAATCGAATTCAACACCAAGTTTAAAAGAACCTGGTGAATTTGTTGTAAATCTATATAAAATATAAGGTCATCATCAATGGTCTGCTCGAAATTTATTTGTTTCTTTTCCATTGTCACCTTATGAAAAGCAAGTAATGATATAAGTTCGTGTGCGTAGCAATTCGTTATATTTGGCGGGCGCGGACGTGCATATTCAATTAAATCGGTAACGATTGCATTCAGTCGGTTTACTTCAGTAGGCAAGTGTTCCATTAGCACTTGTCGGAATTGGGGGTTATCATATTTACTCGGAAGTAAATCTATGAAAGTTTTGATAGATGTTAAAGGATTCCTGATTTCATGTGCGACACCTGCAACTAGTTGTCCAAGAGCGTGCAGCTTTTCTTGTGTGACCAATTTTTTCTCCAATGTTTTCTTTTCTGTCTCATCATTCATGGAAAGTAAGTATCCGGTTTGCATTTCTTCAGAATTGAACATCTTATGCATCGAATAGGAAATCACCTTCTGTTCATTTTCCTCATCAAATACCAAGATCCGAAAAGAACCCGTACTATCCTCATTCTGTTCTTGATTGAAAGCTTCGAAATTCTTCATTAATTGCGAATGATTCATAAGATTCAGAATCATTTCCTTGGAAATGTTGAGAATGTCCGAAGCCTTTGCGTTGCAGCTGGTAATCATGAAATCGAGATCGAATGTTATGATTCCAGTATTGATATTGTTTAAGATTTGATCTTTGAACGCTTTACCATTTGCGATGTTTTGTCGTTGTTTCTCTAAATCCTTATTTAATAAATGTAATTTCAACGTCTGGTTATGAACGGATTTTTTTAGCTTTTGATTCCATATGTAAATGATTAGAAGGATAAGTGCTACCGCAGTTAAGATTATGATCAACCAGAATATGAATTGCTCCAGCCTGGCAATTTTTTGATTGGACTGTGGCATGACCCATTTATCGATTATCCCGTTGATATTTCGGTTTGCTTTAAGTTCTGTGAGTGTATTGTCCATCATGAAAAGAAGCGATTGATTCCCTTTTTTCACTGCTATCGTATAATCCGCGGGTTCAATGACTTCATCAAGAATGATGTAATTCTTTTCTTGGCGGAACTTTTTCAAATAGAAGTCTGCAGTCCATTTGTTTCCGATGAATACATCTGCACGGTTGTTCAATAATGTTAAAATACCCGAGTATTGATTCGAAACGGTCGTTAAATTTGTATTCCTCATATTGAGAAATGTACTGATTACTGGAGTGTTATGGTCAAGGACAACATGTGAATCACGTAAATCCGTTAACGTATGAATATCCTGTTTCCTTTTACTAGGAATGATTATTGATTGGGACATTGTAAAATAGGATTGAGTGAAATCAAGTTGGTTATCTTTTTCGGAATTATAGGTGCTTCCAACAATTGCATCAATTGTTCCATTCATTAAAGCTTTTTCCGCTTCTTCCATCCCCATCGGAATATATTTGAAATCTACGCCATTATATTTTGCTATTTCCTCCATTAAATCAATATTGATCCCTGTCAGCTCACCAGCTTCATTTTCAAATGAAAATGGAGCAAGAGCACTTTCTCCAGCAATTATAAATGTTTTTTGTTCAGCAAAAACAGCGGGAGGCCATAATGTTTGAACAAAGAATATAAAGCAAAATATACTTAGTTTAAACAGCTGTTTTTTAATTAAGAGCCCTCCTTTTACGTTGATATTCATGCAGTCAGTATTCCTCGGCTAAAAAACATCATGATAATAATACTTCTCCAATTACGACTTGAACCCTTTAAAATGTACAAAATTCTTAATATAATCTGACACAATCCAACAATAACCAACAAAATGGTGTGTGTTTCTGAATGCATAACATGTCCTAACCATCTAATATGCATCTTGCAGGGGCGGATTATAATTGAAGTCCTAGGTATTATAGAAATTCTTCATGTTTCATTTTTCAAGCTTGAACACGCACTTTAGATCCTTAACGAAATAAATATAAACCCAGCAACATTTGCTGGGTTTGCAAAAAAAAGAGCCAGTTGATTTCAGAAATCCGCTCCCTTTCCGCCGACCGTCTGCCAAGCCTACTCGCCGCAAACGTCTGTGGGGTCTTGGCTAGCCAGTTATTCGGCAGGAGTGTCGCAAATTTCCTCAATCCTATAAGGATTACAGTAAAAAACCATTAAGGGTTTTAAAATCATGGATCGGTGTGAGAGCATTCCGAACCTCCTTTTGTCGACAAACTAAAAAGTCACTATTTAGCGGCCTTTTTCAGTCTGTAGTCAAATAAGAAGAAGAACCAGTTGATTTCAGAAATCCGCTCCCTTTCCGCCGACTGTCTGCCAAGTCTCCTCGCCGCAAGCGTCTATGGGGTATTGGCTAGCCAGGTATTCGGCAGGAGTGTCGCAAATTTCTTCAAAGTAAAAAACATAAAGGATAAACTATTCTTAAACAAGTTTCGAAATAAGACCAGCCTACAGTTTTTTCTTTGAAAAAAAGTCCAGTCGATTGGAACGGAAGGTACGAGCCTCCAAAGGCGCATAGAGCCCCGAGGGCGGACCGTCCGCGGAAAGAGGTGCCTGGAGAGTGGAGAGGAAATCATTTTCAAACCCTCAAGATTATTTTTCGTTTTCAAGGCTTTTTATCATTTGCCGTAACGCTCCAAGATGATAAGCAGAGTGGGCAATGGTCGCATTTACATTTGTCAGCCATTCCTCTAAATCGATTGAATCGATTTCTGCCAATAGAGTTACATATTCTTTATGTAATCCTTCCCTGATTTCAGCCCATTTCACCTCATCAACAGCAGCAATGGTCCAGCTTGCGTCCCAATCTTTTTCAAAGTCCGCGCCACTGATCATTGTGCGGATCACCCATAAATAATATCGTATGTGGTCTGAGTGAGCAGCTATAGTCGATCCATTTATTGAAAGTGAAGCGTCGTTTGCGGTTAAACCATCAAGTGTCCCAAACACCCCTGTATTCGGTCTTGATTCAGTATAATAGCTCCCATCAATTCCGGGTCCCTCAAACGTTTCTTTCAAAAGCGTTTTGATTGAACTCGCTAACGTTTCGCCCATCACAATTCCTCCTCAAGTGTTTTAATCAACTCCATTACTATAATACACTAAGACAAATTAATAATCGTTTTTATTTTGTAAAATAAATCCAAACAACTCGCGGATTAAAGAGTTGCACGCTCACCGCAACATTAGGAAGGTTAGGATTACAACGAACAAGAGAAATACTTCACTTAAGTCTAATATTACTGGCTTGGATTAAAAAATATGATTGATTTTAATTATCGACAGCTTCCTTTTACTTTCGGGTACAGTTCAAACGCTAAGGGGAGGGTAATTATTAAATAACAAAAATAAGGCCATCTCCTAAATGATAAGGACGGCCTTATTTTTATCTAAAAATATGATTCAGTCTTGAAAGCATGCCATGCAAAGCCATTAGATTTTTTAGTAGCTTTTCAAACGCTCCTCCAAGGACAAAATTCTAAACTTTAACTCTTGATTCGAGTCTAAGCCACCTATTACAATTTGGTTATCTTCCGTAATGGTGACATATCTGAAGGTCTCATCATCGTGGATCTTTATTTTTGTTTCCAATGTCGTTTCCATTTTTGCAAAGACTTCATCTGTGTATTTAAGTGGAAGAAAATCATCTAATCCTTCGTCGGGGCTGCCGAGCCACTTAAACATGAAATCTTTCAATGAATATTGTTCAATCATCGATAAATGATTTTTAAAAATTAATTTGTCAATTGTTATCTCTTTCAACTTAACCACTCCTCAATAATATATAAAGTTTATATGGATAAAGTCT
Source organism: Peribacillus sp. NJ11 (assembly GCF_030348405.1). NCBI lineage: Bacteria > Bacillati > Bacillota > Bacilli > Caryophanales > Bacillaceae > Peribacillus > Peribacillus sp. NJ11. The sequence goes on along the minus strand of NZ_JAUCFO010000001.1, from coordinate 3,904,890 downwards.
TAACATCAAGGGTATTCCAATTACAAACGATTACATTTTGATTACTTGCTGACTAAATAAACCCATCTATTCCGATAAATGGTTCAGGACAATGGAATGTGAGCTTTCCTGAAAAACAATTTGAAGGTAAATATTTTCTTTACTGGAGAAAAAAGTTTGATTATTTAATGTCCTAAGGAAATACGCCTTGTATTACCATTCAGAGGAATTGATTCTGCAGTTGTCACTTTTGTGCATAGCTTTTAATGTGTCTTACTGAAATATTTTAATATTTGTTACCTCTTTACTGACTGTACAAACAAAAAGATTCATTCTATAAAACGTTCATTTCAGTCAAAAACAGCCTCCATTTCTTTAAGGAAATGAAGGCTGCTTTTCTTAAACGATAAATTTAATAACAATTTACTCATAAATGATAGTGCTTAGATTTCTTGTTTTCCTTTAACTCCATTTATTGAATAGCTCATTTTAATGTTGGCATTTAATGAGTGATATACTGAACAGTAGGTATTTTTCGATAATTGAATCGCACGGACCACTTTATCTTCAGGCAGTTCCCCCTCCAATAAATAGTGGATATTAAAATCGGTAAAACGTTTTGGATGGTTTTCTGCCCGTGACCCTTCTATTTCTATTTGAAAGGCCATTGTTTCAAATCGCATTTTTTTCAAAATCATTACAATATCTATTCCTGTGCACCCAGCAAGGGAATGTAACAGTAACTCTGTGGGTCTTGCTCCACTATTTTTTCCTCCTACTTCTTCGGCAGCATCGATCTTTATTTCATGTCCTGACGGAGTAGTGCCAGAAAAGGCCATTTGCCCTGTCCATGTAATCATTGTTTTCATTTGTTTCAATTCCTCCCTTTCTTATTGTTTTGTCCTAAAAATAGTCCACATGTCTATTTAATGAAAATACAGGTCAATTAAGTATTAAATAATATTTTCCCCATTATTTATCGAGGTTTTATTCATTTGGTTAATTTGCTCAATTGGTACTTCTACACAGAAGATGGTTTTTGCATTGTATTCATTTCAAGAAATAGTAGAGATAACTTGTGATGAAAAGCTTTCAATACCTTATATTCTTCCCACAATCCCTTATTAGTTAGTCATATAAAACATAAGACATCATTTTGACAGGATCCTATATATAACCAACTACCATGAAGTTTTATAGTTTCCTATTCCATTCAAAGGAGTTTTATAACTATTATTTTCTCCATCTTGCCAAGTAATATTGCCATTTTCATCTTTTATGACGAACTTGAATTCATAGTATCGATCTGCGGCTAAACGGAATGTTCCGCTCCAGCTGCCTTCTTTATTTTGTGTGAGTTTATATTCGTAATCTTCTGGATTCCATCTGCCTATTTCTCCTCTATCCCCAATAAAGTAGACTCCCTGTGTGGAAGGTACATTTTCAACTGTGAATGTAACTGGAATGGATTTGCCTTCCAATTTATCTGCCATCATCCTGAACTCATTTGTTGGATTTCCTTCATCATCGAATAAATATGACATCCTTAGCAAGGTAAAGCCCTCAAAATCATAGTTAAAAACCATTTCTGCGATATTGTCAAAGCCCCATTCATTATTGATCAGTGGGAGTGCGTTTTCCCCGTTTAATGAAATTCCTTTTTGATTGGCTAAAGTGGCAATATGGGTCACTAACGTTTTAGGAGCACTATAGGATGGTGCATTATGTGCGTCTTGATCTCCCATTTCCAAACAGGTGAACGTGAGGGCCATATTGGATTTCTTAAACTGATTCAGTAGTTGGGAGTAGTTATAGTACCCTGCACTATATTCTGCTGAATGCGGCAGTACTGGATCGTTCATTTTCCAATGGACACCTGAGATTTTAGCTCCGATTGGTACGCCAAAGACTTCATCAAAATGTTTATGGGCAAATTTCGAGATTTTTGAAAGATGTTTTTCAAGTGCACCTTGATACCACTGCATGAAATCTTTTCCAAATTGTGTGTCGACTGCTCCTCCTCTTGTGAAAAATTCATCCCCGTTACCTGGCGGCTGAATCTCCCTCCAGTTTTTATAATTTTTGCCCCAAGCAGCATTTAATTTTTTTATCGTTGAATACTTCTCTCTCATGGTAAGCCTGAAATCCCGTTTCGCCCCTTCTGTATAAGCTTGAAGCTGTCCCCTTTCAGGATATTCCCAGCCATCTGCATTTTGATAGGAGGGATATCTTAGTTCCCCAGCTGGACCTGCACTTAGATATATTTTAGCTATTAAATCCTTCTCACCAGCAAAGTTCTTTGCAAAGGATTTGTACAATTCTTCGTATTGATCAGCTGTACCTTCCCACCAAGGAGCAAGTACCTCCTTATTCCAGAAACCACTTTCACTCTTGAATGCCATGTTTTCGGCAGAGTCTATATTCCAAAGCCAACTCGGGATGGGATAGTTACAATCATCTCCCACATTACCGCCGCATTGATGTGTAGATAAAATGGGCACCCATTTTAAACCAGAAGCTTTCACTGTCTCCCCATATTTTTTATAATAAGACCAATCAAATTGATTATCTTTTTTACTCTCGACCAATCCCCACCAGATATCTGTCGTTATTGCGTATACTCCATTTTCCTTCAACTGAATCAACTCTGCTTCAAATGCATCCCAATCTGTTATTTCACCCAATGGGGCCATCACATAAAGCTTGTAATCTGGTTTTACTTCTGCTGATCCGGGTGAAGTACTTGATAATGGAACGAAATACAGCATGAAGGTAAAAACGCCAATAGATAATTTTTTCATAAAAACGCCAACCTTTCCCCTATAACTTATTCAATTGTGGAAATTTTCGTACGTTATCGAAATCGCTTACATGCATTCGGTCAATAAAGTCTATCCTTTACTAGAAAGTATATTTGTTTTGGAAATATTTATCAATTGCTTTGTGGGGAATACAGTCATTTAAAGTGAAAATTCAGTTCATAGCTCCTCAAAGAAAGAAAAATGGATAGTCCTATAAAAGACTATCCATTACGGGTTATATTTATTGACTAATATTTCGCATTTTCCATACCATTAGTTTGCATGCATTTTTATAGAACAATATAAACATCCCCATTTTCTATTGCAACATTGAATGTCTTTACACAGCCATTATCAGGTTTTTGGACTTCTCCATTCACGACACTGATTTTCCAGTCATGCATCGGGCAAAAGACGTGATCACCACTCACAATACCTTCCACCAGGACTCCGCCTTTATGTGGGCAACGATTTTCAATAGCTCGGAATTCCCCATTTGCTAAATGAAAAAGAGCAATTTCATGAGATCCTATCGTTACTGTTTTCCCCAGATTTTTTGGCATCTCATTTACTGTTGAAACCTTTATCTTTTGAAGAGTTTTCCCCATTTAGGATTCCCCCAAATTCATTTATTTGATATAACTGGAATTTTCACTTTTTGAAATAAATCGGTTTGGATCGCATTGCTCTCAATAATTTCTTTCCACGGTTCTTGCAATACCGATAAGGCCTCATTTAAACGTTGATTAAGCTCAATCCTTTTTTGCTTATCACCGATAATCGCTTTAATGGGATCGAACCCTACACGCTCAACCCAGACAGACGTTCTTTCTAAATAGTTGGCAGTCTCTCGATAATGTTGGATGTATGCACCTGTAATTTCGATTACCTCATCACTTGTTTTCACTTTGCATAATAATTCAGCAGCTCTTAAATGTGTTCCGCCGTTGCCGCCAATATAAATTTCCCACGCACCGTCAACACCGACAACACCCAGATCTTTGATACCGGATTCAGCACAATTACGGGGGCATGCCGACACAGCCATCTTAACCTTATGCGGTGTGCCTACACGTTCAAATTTCTTCTCCAGGGCAATGCCCAATCCAATCGAATCTTGAGTGCCAAAGCGGCAAAAGTTTTCACCGACGCATGTTTTCACTGTTCGAAGGGTTTTTCCATAAGCATATCCAGAAGGCATATCCAGATCGGCCCAAACACTTGGAAGATCGTCTTTCTCTACGCCGAACAAATCTATTCTCTGCCCGCCTGTGACCTTCAGTAACTTAACATTATACTTATCGGCAACATTTGCTATTTTCCGCAATTGATCGGGATTAGTGACGCCGCCATACATTCTTGGCACAACAGAAAATGTACCATCCTTTTGAATATTTGCATGTAACCTTTCATTTACATAGCGGGACTCTTTTTCATCTTCATATTCAACAGGATGAATCATACCTAAGTAATAGTTCAATGCCGGTTTACACTTCGAACATCCATCACTTGTATTCCAGCCGAGAACATTCATGACTTCTCGAGTATGGGTCAGATTCTTTTCGCGTATTTCAGCAACAACCTCATCTCTAGTTAAAGTGGTGCAAGTGCATATAGATTCCATTTGATTTGACTTGCTGAAATCATCGCCCAATGTAAGTTCCAGAATATCACCGACTAACGGCTTGCAACCCCCACATGATCTTGAAGCATTTGTGCAGCCTTTTACTTCATCGATACTTGTTAACCCTTTAGATTCGATAGCCGATACAATATCGCCCTTCGTTACACCATTACAGCCACAGATGATTTCCTCGTTTGACATCGCACTGACAAGACTAACACTGGGTTCTTCACTCGTTCCAGCTATTAAATATTCGGAAACTTCGGCATTTTTATTGATCATGCTCAAAAGGTTATTGCTTTCCTTTGTATCCCCAAATAATACCGCACCAGAAATTTTCCCATTTCGGATCATTACTTTTTTGTAAGTGCCGTTCCATTCATTAAATTCCTTGATTGATTTGGCTTTTTCATCCTCGAAAATTTCCCCCGCCGAAAATACATCAACACCAGATACTTTTAACTTGGTAGACAGTACTGAACCCTGGTAAGCTTCGCCTTTAAGCCCGCAAATCTTTTTGGCTAACACTTTGCCCTGTTCATAAAGGGGAGCGACCAAACCATACACCATCTCACGGTGTTCCGCACATTCACCAACGGCATAAATATTCGGGATTCCAGTCTCCATATAATCGTTCACAATAATTCCTCGATTGACAGGGATGTCGCTATTTTTGGCCAATTGAATATTTGGTTTGATTCCAACTGCCATGACCACTAAATCGGCGCTAATTTCCTCACCATCACTAAAGCGTAATCCTTTAACATCAGTCTCACCAAAAATCTCCTGCGTTTGTTTCCCAAGATAAAAATTCATTCCCTGGCTTTCAAGTTCCTTTTGCAACATTTTTCCTGCTGTTGGATCTAACTGCCTATCCATCAAATATTCCGCAAGATGAATGACATCAACCTGCATACCTAGATTCAAAAGGCCCCTCGCTGCTTCAAGACCCAATAATCCTCCACCAATGACTGCTGCCTTTTTATTGTTTTTTGAATATTCAATCATTTTTTCGCAATCTTCTATATTTCGAAAAGCTGTCACTCCTTTTTTATCCGCCCCATTTATCGGTAGAATGAAAGGAATTGATCCGGTAGCTAAAATTAACTGATCATATTCGACTTCACGATTTCCATCTGAGTATATGATTTGTTTTATTGTGTCGATATTCGTTACTGTTTCACCTGAAAACAGTGTAATATTGTTATCTTTGTACCAGTTCCAATCATTTATTGTAATATCATCTATCGACGTAGCACCTTGCAATACATTCGATAGTTGGATTCGATTGTAATTCGGATGTGGTTCACTTCCGAAGACAGTAATTTCATACCTTTCCGGTTGAATTTTTATAATTTCTTCTATACATCTAACTCCTGCCATGCCATTCCCAATGAGTACCAATCTTTGCTTCGTCATGTATTGTCCTCCAATAAGATTTTTTTGAAAGGATTATGTATTTGATTATAGGTGAGGGCAATATTTATAACAACAAGTGTGTTACATAATCTAACATGATTTTTGAAAATTAATAATTAATGTTAGATTTTATTACAAATATTCAGAAAATTAGGATATAATATCATTATTGATCTAGCCTAAATCAAAAATGAGGTGATTTTCATCGTTCAGCCACAAAAAGATTCTTATATTGACAGAAAAGTAATTTCCATAGGAGTAGTAAGAGAATTAACCGGTCTATCAGATAGACAAATTCGGTATTACGAAGAAAGAAAACTCGTTTTCCCCGAAAGGTCTAAAGGAGGTAGCCGTAAATACTCCTTTTCCGATGTCAAGGCATTAGTGGAAATCGCAGATAAAATAGAGGATGGAGTACAAACCAATGAAATTAGACAGGAAAAAATAAAGGAAAATAGAAAAATCGAACAGGAAAAAATGCGAAAGAAAATGCTGCAAGGTCAATTAAATGCACACTTTGGCACACGTAATTGATTTATGCTAGCGCTCCGGAAATATTAGCCGATCCAATACGGTTTTTATAACCGTCAATAGTTAGACTTCCTTAAACCCATACAGTACGACTGGACATGATATCATGTCCAGTTTTCTATTTTTATTGCAGTTGAATCATCCCCCTTTTTTGGATTAAAGAAGGGAAACTCAAACCCAAAAAAGGGACTATGAATACAGGACAGGAATCCCTTACAATTAAAGGGGAATTGACTAAATGCACAATAACAAATATCTACTAATCATTCCACTTCTATGCAAATTCCTTATCTTCTTTCTTCTCTGAAAACCATGATAATTTACCAGATAACTTCACCACTTCTCCTATTACAATCATTGCGGGATTAGCGACCTGCTCTCGTTTAACAAGCTCCACAATTGTATCGATTGTGCCTATAACCGTTCGTTGAAAACCTGTCGTTCCCTGTTCAATGACAGCTATAGCAGTTTGAGGGTCCTTTCCGCAGGATCGTAATTGGTTACATATATAAGGAAGGTTTTTAATACCCATATAAATAGCAATGGTGTCAACACCATTAGCCAAATGATTCCAGTGGATGTTATCAGGTTTGCCAGTCACGCAGTGTCCCGAGACAATTGCGAAGGTGCTCCCCCAATCCCTATGAGTCACGGGAATTCCTGCATAAGCTGGAGCAGCAATTCCAGATGTGATACCAGGAACTATTTCAAATTGAATTCCGTGCTTTACTAGCTCTTCTGCCTCCTCGCCGCCTCGTCCAAAGATGAAAGGATCTCCCCCTTTTAGCCGAACGACCGTTTTTCCTTCCATTGATTTACTAATTAACATTTGGTGAATGTCTCCTTGAGAGACACAATGGTTTCCAGGTGCTTTACCACAATAAATGAATTCAGCTTCGGCCTTCCCGTATAACAGCAATTCACGATTTACCAATCGATCATACATGATAACATCGGCTTGTTTGATACATTTGGTTGCTTTGACAGTAATTAAGTCCGGATCACCGGGTCCAGCTCCAACAATATAGACCTTACCTTTTCCCATCCTTTTTCCCCTTTTTTGATAGTCATGAATAAGCGCCTTTTTCCTTAAAACTTCATTGATAGGGAATACAGTCCGCTTAGTCTCTATCTTATTAGATTTTGATTAAACTAGATTTTGATAAATGATTATGTTGAATGGGAAGTAATCTCCCTTTAATTGGACATTATCTCATCTATGGGATTTACTTTTACGGCACTTACTTTAAAACCTGGCATTTTGCATGTCGGGTCTAACTGCTGTGATACGAGGCGATTGACATTTTGTGAGTCTGCCCAATGAAAAGGAACGAATATAGTATCTTGACGAATAGTTTCTGACCATTTACTTCTTACAACGATACTTCCCCGCCTTGATTCAATTTTCACCAACGTAGTATCTGGAATATGATATTTCTTGGCTGTTTCCGGATGAATTTCCATATATGATTCAAAATTTCTTGCTGCTAATGATGAGCTTTTTCTCGTTTGCACTCCTGTTAAATAATGTGACATGATTCTTCCTGTTGTTAAATAAAGTGGAAACTTCGTACATGGCTGTTCTTTTGGAACAATAGGCACATTATTAACCACAACCATATCTGCCTTTCCATCCGGGTGGGCAAAAGAAGTTTCGAACAACCTTTTTGTCCCATTATGGTCAAGGGTTGGGCATGGCCACAAAATGCCTCCTTCTTTTCTTAGACGATCATAGGTTATCCCATAATAATCAGCAGTTCCCCCACGGCTTGCCACTCTTAATTCATTGAAAATCTCATTTGCAGATTGAAAGGAAAAATGCTCCCCTTTTCCAAGTGCTTTTGCTATATCACAAATTATTTGCCAATCATGCTTGACTTCACCGGGTTTTGAAAAACTTGCTTCCCGCAATGTTACCCGTCCCTCTAAATTTGTCATCGTTCCTTCATCCTCTAAATAAGACGAAGTAGGTAAAATTAAATCAGCCAATCTAGCAGTTTCTGAAACAAACATATCTACTGCTACAAGAAACTTTAATTTCTTCAAAGCCTTTTTGACAAAGTTTGCATTGGGATTGGAAACAACTGGATTAGAACACATTAAAAACATGCCGGTTATTTCACCTTCATTAATTTTCTCTATCATTTCGTATGCTGAGACACCTTTACGTGGCAAATCAGCCTCATCGATTCCCCATATTCGTGCAATATGTAATCTGTGTTCCTCATTTTCGATCATACGATAACCCGGCAGTTGGTCTGCCTTTTGCCCATGCTCTCTTGCCCCCTGCCCATTTCCCTGTCCAGTAATTGCTCCATAGCCCGAATTCACTTTTCCGATTTTGCCTGTAGTGATGAGAATATTAAGAAAATTCCGAACGGCGGCAGAACCATCCGTTTGCTGCTCAACACCCCTTGCTGTAAAAATCATACCTGATTCTTCTTTCCCGAACATTGTAGCCGCTTTCCGGATTTGGTCGCTTGGAACCCCAGTCATCTCTGAAATTTCTTCCAACTCTAAAGATGAAACATACTCTTTAACTTCATCAAATCCATTTGCACGTTCCTGAATAAATGTTTCATCAGTAAAACACTCTTCAATAATTACTTTCAATAATCCGTTTGCCAAGGAGGCATCCATCCCTGGTTTTACTTTTAGATGTAAGTCAGCCATTTTCGTTGTTGCTGTTTCTCGGGGATCCACAGCAATTATATACGCCCCGTTTTCTTTTGCTTTCTCAAAGTACGGCATGATTGTTGGCTGGCATTCCGCAATATTTGTGCCTGCCAAAATAATACACTTCGTGAACGGAACCTCTGACAAGCTGTTGGTTAGGCCCCTATCCATACCAAATGTTTGGCTTGCTGCCGAAGCAGCTGCAGACATGCACAAACGCCCATTATAATCTATATACTTTGTTTTTAAAGCTACTCTTGCAAATTTTCCAAGCAAGTATGCTTCTTCATTTGATATGGAGGCACTCCCGTAAACAGATAATGCATTTACACCATCCTCCGTTTGAATCTTAGCGAAATTCTCCTTAATGTGGTTTAATGCTTCCTCCCAAGAAATGCGAACAAATTCCCCATCTTTTTTTAATAATGGGTATTTAATTCGATCGTTATGCAAAGCATGTTGGTGGGCATTCATACCTTTAATGCATAAGCGCCCCTCTGAGGTTGGATTATCTTTTCCGATCGTCATATACTTTTTTCTTGTGACTATTGTTTGTTCCAAAAGCTGCATCTTACATTGCATGCTGCAAAATGGACATTGTGTATCATACCTTTTTTCTGATTGGACCTCCTGTTGCTTCATGCGGAAATACTTTAATAATAATTCAGTCAAGCTCCTCACCCTTTGCTCATGGATTTCTTTGGATCGTATTCATGTTACAAGCATTTACTCGTATCTCTTAGAAGCATCAAAAGGTACTTGCCACTTTAGGCCTTTCCCTGAGCTACGCCATTTCCAATCGTTGAGAAAGTTGCTGACTAAGTTCCTTATCAAACAATACTTCCCTTACATGAATTAAACCCACTCGTTCAATCCATTGCCAAGTCCTTTCTAAGTAATTAGCCGTTTCACGATAATATTGAATAAAGCCGATGATGATTTCAATTGCTTCTTCATTTGTCCCGGCTACACATAACAGTTCACCGGCACGTACATTACGCCCGCTGCTTCCCCCTACATAGATTTCCCAGCCCCTGTCAACACCCATAACACCTATATCTTTCGTTGTTGATCCTGCACCATTATGCATACAAGCAGATATGCCCATCTTAATGCGGTAAGGTGTTAATAGATGCTCAAATCTTTTTTCCAAGTCTACAGCAAGTAAAAGGGATTGCTGTTTGTCGCATTGGCAAACATGTTCCCCGATACATGTTTTGACGTTTTGAACGGTATTGCCATATTTTGAACTTAATGGCATGTCTAAATCAGCCCAAACACCTGGGAGATCTTCTTTTTTTACACCCATTAAATGAATCCTTTGTTCACTTGTTACTGCCACCTGCGATATATCATATTTATCAGCAACATTTGCAATTTTTCGCAAGTCTTCCGCATTCGTCATACCGCCGTACATTTGTGGGATAACAGAGTAATGGTTATCGCTTTGTACTGTTGCATTCTTTTGGTCGTTTATGAAAAGAGTTTGCTGTCTGGTCTCATACTCTGGATGAATCATTCCTAAATAATAGCTCAGGGCTGGCCTGCATATTGAACAACCTTCGCTATTTCCCCATTCCAGAACATCCATCACCGCTTGAACAGATGTTAAGTCTTGGAGTTGCATTTGATACACGACTTCATCTTCCGTTAATGTCGTACATGGGCACATTATCTTTTGTAAATTAGCCTCATCAGAAAGATTACTTTGAATATATGCCAAAAGCTCGGTCACTGCCGGCTTACACCCACCGCAAGAACCGGAAGCCTTTGTACATTGTTTAACTTGTTCCACTGTTGTTAATCCTTTATTTTGAACGGCATCAATAATTGCCCCTTTTGAAACAGCGTTACAATTGCAAATGATATCATGATTCGCCATTGAAGCGATTAGTCCCTCAGTCGTACCAGGTGTTTGGAACAATGCACCCTTTTCCTCCGATGATACTTCTTGTCTCTTTAAAATCATATCAAGTAATCTTGTGCTGGCCTTTGTATCTCCATACAGCACAGCACCGATGATTTTTCTTTCTTGAAAGACCACCTTTTTATAAATACCATCTAATTCATCAAAGGTTGTGATTGATTTCGTTGTTTCATCACCTAGGAAATCCCCAACAGAGAATAACTCAACACCTGATACTTTCAACTGGGTCGAAAGAACAGAACCTTGGTATCCCTGGCATTTCATCTCACAAATGTGCTTTGCCAGCACTTCCCCCTGTTCATATAGAGGTTTCACCAGTCCATAGACAATGCCTTGATGTTCAGCACATTCACCAACCGCATAAATATTAGCGACGCTTGTTTCTAAATAGTCGTTTACAATAATGGCACGATTTATATCAATTCCGCTTTCTTTGGCCAACTGAATATTCGGTCTGACTCCGGCAGCCATGACGACTAAATCAGCTTCCAGCTCCGTTCCATCCTTAAAACGGACACGTTCTACACGCTCGTTACCGATTATCTCCTGTGTTTCCTTTTGTAAAAGAAAGTGCATTCCCTGGTTTTCCAACTCTTTTTGCAGCAAAATGGATGCTGTTGAATCAAGCTGCCTTTCCATTAAGTGTTCAGCAATATGAACAACATTCACTTCCATGCCAAGGTTTAACAGCCCTCTCGCTGCTTCTAAACCTAATAAACCGCCTCCAATGACGACTGCCTTTTTATACTTCCGTGAAGTATCAATCATCTTTTGGCAATCTTCAATCGTCCGAAATGCAATAACCCCTTCTTTATCAACACCGGTAACAGGAAGAATAAATGGGACAGAACCTGTAGCAATTATGAGCTTATCGTAGTAAACTTCCCTTTCTTTGTCTGTTTTTATCTTTTGTGTCACTTTATCTATTTTCACGACCGTTTCACCCGTGAACAATTGGATATTATGCTTTGTATACCAGTTTCGTTCATTTATCGCGATATCTTCAAACGAAGTGTTTCCTTGAAGCACAGTCGACAATAAGATTCGATTATAGTTAACGTGTGGTTCACTTCCGAAAATAGTAATCTCGAAAGCATTCGGATCATTCATTATGATCGACTCAACGCAGCGCAATCCCGCCATTCCGTTCCCAATTAAGACCAGTTTTTGTTTATACATTTTATCCCCCCAAAAAACAAGTAATGAAATAAGCCAATAAAAACATGGTTCTAAATCTTAACTGAATTCTTTCCGAGTACCCACGTTTTTCTCCATGAAAGCTGAGCTAGAACCAGGATCAGTAACGCCACGATTCCAATTACGGAAAATACTAAAAATCCTGTAGCGTATGTCCCAGTTATCTGTTTCAACGTTCCTAGTATGTTTGGAACCAAGAATCCGCCAACGCCTCCGGCAGCTCCTACAATTCCTGTAATGAAACCAATTTCTTTAGAAAATCGCTGTGGAACTAACTGAAAGACAGCCCCGTTACCCATACCGAGAAATAACATTCCGATAAACAGTAAAATCATAACGGTAGAAAAAGAATAAAGAAAACTAATACCGAACATACATAATGTTAGACCAATAAATAAAAACATTAGCAGTTTAACTCCACCTATTTTATCGGCAATAAAGCCTCCGACGGGACGAAAGAAACTTCCGGCGATGACACATAATGTAACAAATTCCCCTGCCCTTATTCGTGTTAACCCATATTCATCAACAAAAAAGATGCTTAAAAAGCTAGTGAACCCAACAAACCCCCCAAAAGTCACACTGTAGAGAATACAGAAATACCATGTATCTGCTATTTTAAATACTGTGAAATATTCCTTGAGCGGTTTTGCAGGCGGTTGAGATGGTGCGTCTTTTGCGATTAAAATATAAATGACAAACACGATGGTTAATGGAATCAAAGCTAACCCCATAACATTATGCCAGCCAATTGACTCTGCGATACGTGGTCCAAACAGGGTCGCAAACAGAGTTCCACTGTTACCGGCTCCCGCAATGCCCATCGCAAGCCCCTGCAAATGAGGGGGATACCAGCGACTAGCCATTGGAAGTGCTGCAGCAAAACTTGCGCCAGCCACTCCTAGTAAAATCCCAATTAAATAGAGCTCCGCTAAACTTTCTCCGAATAACCATCCCCAAAAAAGTGGAATCATCGTAACAAGCATCCCGCCGATCGAGGTTTTCCGTGGACCGATGCGATCAGTCAAAAAACCAAGAACGATCCGGAAAAACGAGCCTCCCAAAATCGGAATAGCTACAATCAAACCTTTTTCAGCTGGCGAAAGCCCGAAATCCTTTGTAATATAGACACCGAGTGCACCTAATAATACCCAAATCATAAAACTAATATCAAAATAAAGGAATGAAGCTAATAATGACGGAGCATGACCGCTTTTTTTCAATTCAGTTATTTTCATTTTCATCTCTCCTATGCTTTATTAATTGAATATTCGTTTATTTTACTCTTATAAAAGCGAGAATTCTTTGTTTATGTGAGAAAACATTACACACTTTTTTTGAAAGTTATAAAATTTGAGTACTTTATATTGGTTATTTGTTAAAATTTTAATAATTTCATTAGGTTTTCTTCTATAAATATAACTCTGCCATAGGAATTGAATGATATTGTGGTTTCTTGGTGATATAAAATCACAAGCTTTATGTATTTTTCAGTTAAAGACGAGGTACACCAATCGAATACTCCAATAAGCTTTTTCGTAATATTCTCCTTACAAAAAAAGAGAAGCCTAATACATAGGCTTCTCTTCGTTACAAACTCCTCATTCTTATATGGCTAACATTACATATGTACAAGATTTAGCAATCATAAATACAGCTCATTGTTGAAATACCCTCAAATGACGAACATCTTCATTTAACGGCGGGTTCTTCCCACGGCACGAAACAAGGACCTCCTTCATATGATATGTTATGAGCGGCATGTAGATATTTAATAATCAGATTATATCCGGGGAAAGGTTGGGTGCAATAATATGAAGCAAAATTCAATTCATAACATTCCATTTCAAAATCTTCAAGATAAAAACATGTCATTCGAAGAGGTATTCGTTCATATTGTAGAATTCATGAAATTAAATCCATCCGGTAACTTTCGATTAATGGTCGGTACAGATTCGCAAGTACATAAAAAACATACGGTTTTCATTACAGGCATCGTAATACGGCAGGTCGGGAATGGTGTATGGGGTTGTATAAGAAAAGTGATGATTCCTAGAAGGATGCTGCATTTACATGAGCGAATTTCCAAAGAATTGTCGTTAACTGAGGAGATTGTATCCATGTTTACGGAGGAAAGGAAAAATCAGTTAATCGATATTGTCCTGCCTGCCGTATATCAAGGGGCAACGTTCATCATGGAAGGCCATATTGATATAGGGATTGGAAAGCGGAACAAGACCAGTGAGTTTGTAAATGAAATGGTAGCTAGGATGGAATCCATGGGAGTGGAACCGAAAATTAAGCCCAATGCCTTCGTTGCCTCAAGTTATGCCAACCGTTATACAAAGCAAGAGTGATGTCCCCAATGAAGCAAATCTATGAACGATGGCATTTTCTTCAAAAATGCTTTTCGGTTTGGTTTTTCAGACTATAAAGCGGTACATGCAATTCCTTTAGTACATTATTGGAAAAACCAAAAAACCGGCTTCGAAGCGAGACCGGTTTCAATATTAAAGATGTAAGCCGCCATTGCCGTATCCAGTAAGAAAGTTTTAAACCACCACTCCTCAAAGTGGGTGTTTGCAGAAACAATCCTGTTGTCCAAGTCAGTGACGAGGCATAACATTCCTGTTTCAATATAAAACTCCCTATTACAGCTTAAAGGTTAAAACTTTATTATCATTACGAACAGTGCAGCTTGTATTATTATATTACCGGAAATCCTCATATCATACAATGTTAATTATCACCATTTAACTGGCCAATCAAATATAAAATGGCTTTGGAATGGAAATGGAAAGCATTCGTTAGTATCAAATTATTGATCAAAATAACCGATAAAATCTCCTTGGTCTTTATTTTGTACATATAATACCGTTTCTTTGTCAGAAATAGTAGGCAATCCGAAATTTTGTTCATACCTCTCTATTCCTTTTCCTGTAATAATAATCCAATCACCTTCCTTACCTGAGTGTATCGCCTCCTGGATGGCAAAAGTCCTATCTGGAATAACCTTTCCATTACCAGAAGAGTAATCGCTTTGCAGTTTATTGAGTGACGATTCCATCACATCAATTCCCTCCGAATTCAAATCATCCATCGTCAAAATCGATACATCACTATATTCCGATGATACTTTAACCATTTCTGCCCTTTTGGTTGTATCTCGACCACCTCGGAATCCAAAGATATGAAAAATCTTTTCCGCCCCGCATTCTTTGGCAGTTTGAAGCATGTGATGAATGGCATCAGCAGTATGAGCATAATCGATGACTATTGTCGGTCCATCTTCTTTCTTATACATTTCAAATCTTCCTGGCACACCAGAAAATTGTTTTAGTGAGGTGAGAATTTCCTCTTTTTTAATCGGAAACATCTTCGCTACGGAATACGCTGCGGTTGCGTTATATAAATTATGAAGTCCAGGTAATGGTAATTCAATTTTCACAAAGTCATGATGCTCATTCAATAAAATAAAGGGGTTCGTTGCGGTATTATAATTGGTGATCGTTAAATCGAAGCGATTGGATTTTCCAAATACATAGGTGCTGACATTTTTCTCCCGTAAGTATTCTTGTAGTTTTTCTCCCCAGAAATCATCCCCATTAATAATCGCAAGACCATTGGGTTTCAATTTTTCAAAAAGCAGTAATTTAGCCAGGAAATAATCCTCCATCGTACCGTGGAAGTCGAGATGGTCATGATATAAATTCGTGAAGACACAGAAATCAAATTCAATACCTTCCAAACGATATTGAGCTAAACCATGCGAAGACACTTCCATAATGACAACCATGTCCTTACTTGCAGCCAGCAAGGAATTCAATTCCATGGTACCTGGAGTCGTATTATGGGAATCGACTTTGTTTCCATTGATAATATGCTGTATCGTACCAATGACGGAACAGGTTACCCCATTCTCTTCTAATATTTGTTGAAGCATATAGCTTGTTGTGGTTTTTCCGTTTGTACCCGTAATTCCTATCATTATTTTTTGATTGCTGGGATCCCCGTAAAACCTTTTCGCGATTGTTCCTAATGCTTTTCGACTGTTCCCCGCACGTAGGTAAGGAACATCCAATCCCTTAATATCGCGTTCGCCTATTACAACCGATGCCCCTAGACGAATTGCATCTTTAATGTAATTATGGCCATCGGCCTTATATCCGTTTACGGCAACAAAAAGGTATCCATTTTTAATTTCTTTAGAATTATCGGTTACCCCTGTGATGGTTATATTTTCAATGTCCTTCGGCAAATCCCAGTTTATTTCTTCTTTCATTATGTCTTTAAGGATCATTAACTTTTCTCCTTTATCATTTAAGCTATTCACCTATCTGTTGTAATAAATATACATAAGTAATAACAAGCCATTTTTAGTATTTACCAGTCGTCTAAAAATAATTGTTTATCCAGAATTTGTTGTTGGTAAAAATATAGCTCCGTTGAGTCTACCGGGATAGATTTTAACCTTGTCACAAAAAGAAAAATAGAAAAGCAGCCGGAATTGGCTGCTTTTTTTTGGTCCTATATGGATATAGCTAAGATACACCCTTTTAAGTTGAATGAGAATTTTTTCTTTTCTTCCCCAGTAAATCACTAGGTTACAACACTTTTTCCATGCCTATTGGTGAGTTTCCAGGGTTTGTGTTTCCGCCTTTTGATTGTACAATGGCAAAATGAAAACCATCCCTAGAATAAAAAAGAATGCCGCAGTTTCAAAAATGGCGACGAGTGAAAATTGCTCCTTCAACACGCCTGCCGCACTCATAGTCAAAACCATCGAACCAGTGAATAATGGGCTTAAGATTCCATTGACTCTTCCAATGAACTCGCCTTCTGTCCTCTGCAATATCAATGTATTGATCCCTATTTGAATACAAGGCAGCATCAGCCCATTAAAGAACTCGGCAGTAAGTGTTATCCAAAGATTTGTTGACAGCCCCATTACCGCCAATCCAATGGCATTTACAAGCATTCCTAAAGCTAATAATCTCTGAGGTGCCACCTTTTTGGCAAAAATCATCACACCAGCTCCGCCTAAAATCATACCGAACCCATTCACCATAAATAACCATTGTAGGTTTTCCTTAGGCAGGTGGAGTTGTTCGGTAACAAGGAATATCGAAAGCGGTTGAATGAAACCCAGTCCGAGCCCGGCGGCTAAAAAACATAAACCAAGAAGACTTAGTTCTTTTTTTCGCAACACGTAGCTCACTCCGCTTTTCATTTCTTGCCATATTGTTGTTTTTGCAGTTTCTACATCCAGTTCGCGATCTTTTGGAAGGAAAGCGAGTGCTCCAGCTGAAAGTAAAAACGCCAGGCCGGTGATTCCAATCGAGATATTGATTCCGAATGATTGGTAGGCAAATGTACCGAGAATCGGACCTAGAACCATAAATACTGCGAAGACGGTCTGATAAACTGACATCCCTGTCTGAATTTGACTTTCTGGTAAATGCATCTTAAATAGCTTCATGCCTGATGGTTGAGAAAATTGAGAAAGTATCGCCGAAATCAAAGTTGCAAAAAACACCATTTTCCAACTACCGAAGATAAGTGCGATAAGCACAGCAAAAACGGATATTGCACTTAAAATATCACACCAAACCATCGTTTTTTTCGGACTCCAGCGGTCAGCAAAAGTTCCTCCAATAAATGAAAAAATGAAAATAGGTGCGAATTCCGCTACTGAAATCATGGAAATGGCAAAGGCATCCCCGTTTGTCTTTTCCATGACAAATAACAAAACGGCAAAATTTCGTACCCAGATTCCTATTTGCAAAAACAAGCCTGAAAAGATAATGGCCTGAAATACACGATTTTTAAATATGTTCTGTTCCTTATTACTTAATGGTAAAGATGTGTTTTTTTCCAATATAAAAGCCTCCTGTGAAATTTCTGGACAGGAGGCAGTACAATACAAATTTAAAAAGGCAAAATATTCCTAATGGAAGGAACACAATGATCTTTGTTTGTATTTTAATGTACAGACTAATCCTATCCAGAAAAAAAGATCGTATTTATCACGCATTTTTTTCTTAAAGAATAGGATTAAATGATCATCGTTTCAAGGTCACCCTTCCATTTTATGTTAATTTCATAATAATCGATTTAATCTGATAAATCAAGGTGAAATCCATAAAAATAATACTTTTTTGGGCGAGGCGTGTTCAATTTTTTGTACAAAAAAACGGACTTCCTTTAAAAGAAAGTCCTTTTATATCCTTAAGTTTTGAGGAAAGGTAGCTGAGTAATGTTTGTGCCGTTTGTTACACTTCATGATCATTTTTTCATGACCTCAAGCAAGTTTGATTCTTCTTTTCAGTTCCCAATCATACGTTCATGATTCTGATTTGCCTGTACAAGCAAATGGGATGATGGCATTAGAATTTGATGCTCATGTAAAGCAGTCATCATTTCAAACCTCACACTTCTCGCTGTTTCAAAGTAATGTTCAGGTTTAACAAGTCCGACTAAGCATAGTTCATATCCAACATATTTGAGATTAGGATTTAAATCCGTAATGCCAATGTATCTAAAATCCTCTTCAGGTGTACCATCCTCTAGCCTTAGCAGGGTTTCACCATACTTCTCATTGCAGATAAGGCATATATCTTCCAACAGCCGTTTTACCTTTTCAGGATTTTCTTGGTAACTTACTGTAATGCGCTCAATGATTCGCATTCTCCCTTTATTAAAATTTTGAATCGTCCTGATTTCACTGTGTGGGATTGTTAGCAATTTTCCTGACCATTCCCTGATCTGCATGAACCGGATACCGATTTCCTCTACGGTTCCGGAACTTGTCCCATTGAAAGTCACAAAATTCCCCACTCTGAATTCATTATCTGACAGCCTTACAAATCCCAATAAGATATCTTTAAGCATTTGCTGCGCCGCAAATCCGATAACGACCCCTACAATCCCAGCTCCAGCTAAAATTCCTTTTAGGTCTATGAACTGTCCTATCAGATAAATGAGGAAAATCCCAGCAATGCCGTACCTAAGTGTAGAACGAGTAACCCCCTGTATCGTTTTTTCCACTTCTTCATCAAAAAAGTCGGATCTCTTAAAGAACCATTCGACCATTTTATTCAAAATATAATAAACCGCCAATAACAGTAATGCCAATATAAAAAGCCTCATTAATAAGAATTCTTCCAGAAAATCCAAAGCACGCTCAGTTATATTCAAGAAATCCATGTTCCCACCTACATTTCCACTTTATTCAGAATCGATTAAAAGCCAGTCATCATCTTTGCCTATTATCCCTTTATCAAGTATGAGTCTCGTTTTAAGCCGATAGGAAACCCCTCGCTTATAAGGCTCCTCCAATGTAGGCAGACAAAAGTTAAAAGGAATTTCATTGCTTTCCCCAGACTTAATCACACTTGAAGATAAAATGGTACTCGTCTTAAGGGTATTTTCCATCCCTGTAGAATGAGTATCCATTATTAAATCACATTCAATTCTCCTTATTCTTTGCTCTTGTGTACCACCTTTAATCAAGAAATACCCATTTATACATTCACCAGATTTATACGTATTTTTCGGAAGGATTAAATCAATTTGTGCAGAACCTATCCCTAAAAGTAACAAAGATTTTCTAAGTATCAATGTACACACTCCATTTATATTTATTTGTTTCTATTATCAATCCAAAAGTTTTTACATTTCCTAAGTATGCATCACTACAAAAAAACCTTTACCCATTTTGGTAAAGGTTTACTAAAATAAAATAGACCTTTACCAATAGGTAAGGTCTGGCTAACAACAATATGCTGCCAACAACACCGAGAGTTATGAACTCTGTAATGACGACATTGTTGTAAAAGCTACTCCCCTTAGGAGAATGTATTCAATTATATTGTTTATCATACGGTAAGATTAGAAAGTTTGTCAAACATTTATTTTTTTATTTTAGGGTTCTAACCGGGAAATTTCAGTTCTTTGCACATATATTGATATAAATGAAAATATATTGAATTAACTTGTCCAGATATTGCAAAAGAATTAACTATTGGGTTTTAAATAGGCCAGTTAGTGGAATATGAAGTATGTAACAGCAGGTGTCCTTCCATATCACCATTTCATTTTACAACTGATGAACGCTCCTTTCAAAAAGAATAAAGTGAACAATTTATGTATATTTAATGAAAACTAAAATTATATTTAAAAATTAACAATATTTCTCTTTTACTTATGCCAATCATGTTGTAATATAAATGTAACAATTGTAATATTTATTAAACTTTCGTTACATAAGTATCCTATTAGGGATTGGGGAGATTAAGTATGAAAAAATTTTCAGGTATGCTATTATCCATTATCATTCTATTTTTCACATTGAGTGCTCAAGTTACCGCACAAACCACATCACAGAATTTATCAAACGTAAATGCATTAAAGATAGCCGATAATGCCAGCAAACATTTTTGGAATGCATTACATGGGTACACTAATCGTTCATGTTCACAAAAAACATTCAATTATAAAGGGACAGAGTATTCATACCTTTGCCAAGAATTCAATACAAAAGCTAAATTGACTAACTACTTAGCAGAGACATTTACCAATAATGCAGTTGAAAAAGGCCTGAATAAATATAACTACATTACCCATAAAGGGAAATTAGCCCGTCCTATCGGAGACGGCGACAGCATGTTGGAGTGGAAAAAAGCAAAAATTAAATTAGTCTATCAAAAATTAAACGTAAGATCCTACAATTTAACTGTACCTACAGTCGACGGTGAATCAGTAAAAAGAACTGTTACCTTTTATAAGTCCGGATCTAAGTGGAAAGTTAATCAGTTCGATGCAGTTCAATAAAAAAATGGGTTAAATGCCACACCTCATATGCCGTATAGTTAGCTATAAACTATATAACATATGAGGTTTTTTTATTTCCCGCTAGTACTTGAGAAATATCCAGTAGTGCCTTCGTATCAGCCCACAGCTTTGAATTATCTCCCTCCCTTCCCACTTACCAATTAATTAAACCCTTATACAAAAAACACAGCAAGGATGCTGTGCCTTAACGGATTTTTGCTTTTCGAAAGCCTTGATAGGAATCGTAGGCGGCAAAAAAGATTGTGATGAATATAAGCCCCCAATAAATCGAGTTTTTCCATTCATCAATTGAATCATCAATTGAAAACAATGTCATTTCGTATGCAATGAATTCCGGATTCAATAAATTCGGATTACTGATGATGATGATGAAAGTCAGAGTGGATAGCAGCTGGTAAATGGCATGGAAAAAAGCAAGTTTCAGAGTCCACTGTCTCAAGAATAATTTGTATATGGCCAAGATCACTCCAAAGATTACGACGCAAGAAACCAGCAGCCAATAGGAATTCAATATCTCTTGATTGAAAGAAGGTGTCACAAAAATGAGACTGCCATTTCTTTTTTCATAGACGCCAAGGAGGTTTGCTGCATTGAAATAAAGGGCCGCAAATACAGAAAGACCTAACAAACTTGCAAAGACCTCGATCATATGAATAGCCTTTTTCTTTGAAATGTTCGGAATATCTTTTAGGTTTTCCGGTGTCCATGGTTTCAAATCTTTCGTTAAAGGAGACTGGTCTTTTGAAGTATCCATGCGTTCTAAAATGGCAAATGAAAGCGTTAGCCAGAAAAACACTTGGATACCAGTACTGATGATACCTGCTATCGCTTTCCCGATTATGGTGAGAACCGCGTCCATAACCGTATTATCCCCCATATCCCGAAATGGATTATCCCCTACTAACCCGATTAGTGATATAACTGCAGCGATGGGCAAAATCATTTTCAACAGACTGATATATACATCATAATAACGTGGTCCAATCAGATGCATCGGGCGATCGCGATAACCACTTGCCAGTGTAACAGGATCTCCTAATTTTAATAGAACCGCTTTTACATCTTGCTCCGTATGATTCTCCGGAAGCATATCTTCGATTGTTGACTGAAGCTCAAGCGCAATATCCTCCCGACTTTTTTCTGGCAGCCTGCGAGTCACTTCCTGAATATAAAGTTCAATCAGCTCCATCTTCTTCCTCTCCTTTTAATAATATATAAAGCTCTTGTGACGTTTTTTCCCATTCTTGCTTTAACTGAATGAAAATTTCTCCCCCATAATCACTTAAAGAATAATACTTGCGCGGTCTACTTTCAGAAGTATCCCAGCTGCTGGTCACCAATTCTTGTTTTTCCAGGCGGCGAAGCAAAGGATATAAAGTACTTTGATCAATGGTAATTCCCGACTTCTCTAAACGCTGGACAAGCGAGTACCCATACTGGGGGGTTTTGAGCTGACTTAGAACAGCTAGCGTTAAAGTGCCTCTGCGCAGCTCAGTTGTTAATGAATTCAGTAAATTGCTCATCCAATCACCTCTTCTCTATACTATGTGACGTACACCATACCTTATACTATGCATCATACACTATTTTAGTTCTTACACCAACATAAAAATGAAAATATAATTTATTGAAAGCATAAAAAAGAGAAGCGTTTTACGCCTCTCCGATTGTCCATTATTACTATGTTCCGATTATTGTACCGAAAACGATTACAAGTCCAATGCTTGTCATCAGTCTGCCAAAACCGCCGTTAATATTCTCCACAATCTGATTTAGAGGCATTCCAGAGGCAAAACCCACAAATAAAGTGCCTAGAAGTAACGATAAGAACGGATGAAGCTTACATTTGGTTGTCGCCAGAACACGCAATAACCAAAACAATAAATAACAAACAATGATTACCCCCTATTTTTATTCGCTGCCAAAAAGGTCCGCATTACTTGTTCAGCTGAAAGCTCCAAAAATTCAGCTCCTCTTTCCAAAGCTTCCTTTAAAGGTATTGGAGCTTTCACCAGACTATGAACACTTGTTATTCCATGATCATATAAAGCTTCAATACCAGTTCCTATTGATCATAAAAACGAATACGGGAATACCATACTTTTTCGCTTCTTGTGCAACTCCCATCGGTGTTTTTCCTGAAGCTGTTTGGTAATCGATTTGGCCCTCACCGGTAAAGACACAATCAGCATCGTATAGTTTTTCACTCAGTTTCGTAAATTCCATAACAATATCGACGCCCCTTTTTGTTTCCGCATGGAAAAAGGCTTGAAATGCACTCCGATTCCACCTGCAGCACCAGCTTTATCATGCAGGTGAATGCCTGTCTTGACTTCCACCAAATCAGCCCATGATGTTAAAGCCTTATCAAGCATCTCAACCATGGCAGGAGTCGTCCCTTTTTGGGGTCCGAATACACTTAATGCCCCTTCCGGACCGACTAACGGATTTTGAACATCCGAGGCAAACAAAAACTCGGAATCTGCTATTCTTGGATCAAAATCCTCCGTATTTATTTCTGATATGCGCGACAATTCGGCTCCACGAATCCCAGCGGATTACCAACTTCATCAAATACCCCTCATACCCAAAGCCTGGAGCATTCCAACGCCGGCGTCGTTGGTAGCGCTACCCGCAATGACAATTTTCATTCTCAGGTCCCCTTTTAATTTATTTTAATATTAATTTAATTATAATCTTAGGGAATATGTTAATCATCGTCCAAACTATATGAAAATTAGTATGACATAAAGTATTTAATTTTTTAGCTATAATAAAATAATGGTCCCTCATCCTCCATGGTTTGAAACTCTGCACCGATTTTTCCTAAGTAACTTAAATATCGGGGAATGTGCAAAAAGAATGCATATAAATCGTAATTCCCTTATATACCGATTAAAAAAATCGTTGAAGAAAATTGTGAAATAAGACTACTCATTTAAATTTTTTCGTTTCTATCCCTATTAAGACCTTGCATTGGAATTCTGTATAATTGATCGAGGTACCGAGTAGATTAACATTACATGATTTTTTTCCATATCAGGAGGGATTGGATGAGTGGTATCGCAAATATTTTAATTATCCTTGGATTTTCCATTATCTTCATCATCATCATTGTCTTGTTTTTCCTATTACTTTATATGATTTTCTTTGACCGCATGCAGAAGCATCATGCAATTTTAAGAAATTACCCAGTGCTTGGGAGGATACGTTACTTTCTGGAAAAAATCGGCCCTGAAATGCGGCAATATTGGTTTAACAGTGATAATGAAGGAAAACCCTTTTCCCGGGATGACTATGAACATATGGTGAAAAGTTCAAAATATTTACGGGATGTCATAGGTTTTGGTTCAAAACGGGATTTTGATGAAGAAGGCTTCTTTGTTAAGAATAGCATGTTTCCAAAATTGGCAGAAGAAGAAAAATACGATCGAGAAACAAAAGTGACGACTAAAAGATACATTCTAATGAAAGATCCGCTTTTCTCACAGCGAGAAGAAAAATGGGGAGATGAGGTATCCTCTGCATTTTTATTGAATGATGAAGATGCCGTGATCATCGGCCCAAACACTAAGAATCCCTTTCGTTTAAAAGGTCTTATCGGCATGTCCGCCATGAGTTATGGTTCTTTGGGGAAGAACGCAATCACTGCCCTTTCTGAGGGATTGGCTGCAGCAAAAGGAACGTGGATGAATACAGGGGAAGGCGGACTTTCTCCTTATCATTTAATTGGCGGCGTCGATATAATCATGCAAATCGGTCCAGCCATGTTTGGGGTTCGTGATAGTGTCGGCGAAATGGATTGGGATGAGTTAAAAAGAAAAAGTGAAATACCAGAAGTCAAAGCATTCGAAATCAAATTGGCTCAGGGTGCCAAAACTCGCGGAGGGCATATCGACGCTGAAAAAGTGAATCCCGAAATCGCTGAGATCCGGAAGGTCGTTCCGTACAAAGCGATCGATAGTCCGAATCGGTTTCATCAATTCAATGACGTGAAATCCATGTGCGATTTTATCGAAAAAATCAGGGACCATACTGGCATCCCGGTCGGCATCAAAATGGTCATTGGCGGCAATGACAGTGTTGAAGAGCTTGCGAGCTACATGAAAGAAAGCGGGAAAGGTCCGGATTTCATTTCATTGGATGGCGGTGAAGGCGGCACGGGTGCATCTTATCAGGAATTGATAGATAGCGTAGGATTACCGCTAAAATCCGCTTTGCCGATTTTAGTATCGACCCTGGAAAAATACGGTGTCCGCAATCGCGTTAAAATCATCGCCTCCGGTAAATTGTTCACGCCTGATAGAATAGCGATAGCTCTGGCCATGGGAGCCGATCTTGTTAACATAGCAAGAGGTTTCATGATTGCCATTGGATGTATACAGACGATGAAATGTCAATCCAATGCTTGTCCTGTCGGGGTAGCAACGACCGATCCAGAATTGCAAAAGGCACTTGTCATCGATGAAAAGAAATACCGCGTGGTCAACTTTCTTGTTACCCTTAGAAAAGGATTATTTCGAATCTCAGCCGCTGCTGGTTTGGATTCGCCTATTCATTTTCAACCTGAGCACATTAGCTATAAGGACGATAAAGGAATAGTCACATCCCTTGAAGATATCATGAAAGAAGTTAAGGGACTATTAGGAGCCAGACAATGAAAAAACCACCGCCCAAATTGTGATGGGCGGTGGTTTTTCTTTATCAATCAAGGTAGCGGCTGTAGCTGTATAAGTTACAAAATAATGTAAACCAGACCTCTTACTATTATAAATCAATTAGCATATGGGACAGTTTGAATTTCGTTGTTAAATCAAAAAAAAGCTCATATGACATGAGCTAGATTCAATGTTCAATATATCAAATTGATTGATAATACCATTTGCCATCACGTTTAAACCTTCTGCATTGGTCATTCAAAAGAAGGTATTCAAGGTGAGCCAATGTTTCACCAACAGCAAACCTAGTTTCGTGAATGGGCAGATTTCCAAATAAGATATTGCATGCACTTTTAACAGTAATCGGCTCTTTCATGTTTTCATGAATTACATGCAACCGGTCCTGATGGTGATCCAATAATTCAACAATTCTTTTATTGGCATTTTGAAATGGTTTCCCATGTGAAGGGATGACATATTCTACGTCCAACTTTTGAATTTTTTTCAAAGAAGTAAAAAACTCTTCCAATGGGTTGCTGAAACCCTTAAACCAATAAGAAATATTAGGAGATACCCTAGGCAATATATGATCTGTTGAGAAAAGGACACTATTTTCCTTATTGTATAAGGAAATCAGACCATCTGAATGCCCCGGCGTGAAGATCACTTCATACTCATATTTACCAAAACGCAGCTTCAATCCTTCGTCAAGATGATGATTTACTGTAGGATAGGGTTTTACTTGTGGCATAAAGCTGCTTTCGTCACTGGATAAGGCCACAGCTATTTCGTCTTCCATCCCGCATGCCTCATAATTTTCTTTAAGCTTATTCAGAGAATCCACTTCCCAATACGTAGTTCCCGCATGTTCTTCCACTTTTGTCATCCAAACATCTGCACTGGTTAATTGTTGTAAAGCCCCTGCATACCCGAAATGGTCTGGGTGATAGTGGGTGATGATAATATCGGTAATATCATGTTTTTCAATAATGGGATTCCATATATCCCTTGTAGTGTTATTATTTAATCCCGTATCAATGATTGACCACCCTTTTTCACCTTCTGCCAAGAAACAATGAACATGGTCCAATCTAAAAGGCATTGGAATGGTAACTTGAGTAACTTTCAATTCATTCAGCAAGTATAACTTCTCCTTCCGATGTAACTTTCAACTTCACAAATTCGAAATAATCAGATAAGTTTGTTAAATAAAGGTATTATTAATCAATTCGACGAATTATTTGCAGTTCCTTTAATCATCTACATTTATGGCCAATCGGATAAATCTAAGGAGATTAACCAGTGGCTGAGGGCATTGTATAAAGCTAAAGAAATAGAAAAACCGCCATCAATTGATGGCGGTTCCTCGTTTTACATATCTTCCTCGATTGTTTGAACAAGGATAAAAAGAAAATGATAAATTAAATTGAAAGCTTGTTCCAATGACAGGTCCTCTCGAAAACCTTTTACGTTATCCAAGGCAAAATTCACATCCCATAGGCCATCACCCTGGTTAAACATTACACTGAATGATCCAATGCCTTCTTGAAGTTCCTTTGTTAAATAGGTTTTTAAAACTTCTCCCATTTTTTTCTGAAATTTCAATCCGAACATCGCGTTATAAGTACCAAAAACATCATCCACTTCCAACGAAAGTGCCTCAACACCGATTAATTCAAACCATTTGGATTCAAAGTAAAGGAATTCTTCTTTATTGTTTTTCAAATACCCGATCGGTTGTGATAAAAATGCAGAGTTCTCTTCAGAAATCAATTCTTCGCTCTCTTTATTACTGCGCTCGATATAAGCATCAGTAAAACGGGATGCATTTTCTTTTTCCACTATTATGATATCATTAGCGATCAATTTATGCTTTTCTGCATAATCCCTTTCTTCTTTAAACAACTCAACCTTGTTTTCGATTACGGATTTTGATATGTATGATTCCATTTGTTTTTTTAGCATTTTATGTCCTCCTAATATCTTTTCAAGCTTTCGCAATTTCAATCATAGCATATTCAATACAGATAAAATAACTTTGTGAAAGAAATTACAATATCGGCTGTGGCAATCGTTTCGTGTCTTCGATATAGTAATGGTAAGCGTTTATATATATGAGAGAGAGATGAGATGTTAAATATGCAAAAAATCATTGTAGTTGGTGCAGGGATTCTAGGAGCTTCCACTGCCTATCAGCTCGCTAAAAATGGAGCTGAAGTGATTATTATAGACCGCCAAGATGATGGACAGGCAACTTCTGCTGCTGCAGGAATCGTGTGCCCATGGATTTCGCAAAGGCGGAATCAAGCTTGGTATCTCCTTGCTAAAAATGGAGCTGCTTTCTATCCGGGTTTAATTGAAGAACTTGAACAGGATGGGGAAACGGAGACTGGATATGCCCAAGTCGGGGCCATAAGTTTACATACAGATGAAGAAAAACTGATTGCCATGAAGAACCGAGCGGCAAAACGGAAAGAAGATGCACCGGAGATCGGGACGATCACATTACTTTCTGCAGAGGAAACAAAAGCCTTATTCCCGCCTCTTTCCAGTGAATATGCAGCAGTTCACGTGAGTGGTGCCGCTCGGGTCGATGGACGAGCGCTACGTGATTCCTTATTGAGGGCATCACAAAAAAACGGTGCGAAACTTATGTATGGTGAGGCTATACTTTCATATAATGGTGCACATGTGACAGGTGTAACACTTGAAGATGAAATCATACCTGCTGATAAAGTGATTGTTTGTGCTGGAGCTTGGGCACCGGAATTATTGAAACCACTGGGCGTGAATTTTCAAGTCAGCTTCCAAAAGGCTCAAATCATTCATCTGGAAGCACCAAATACAAATACGAATAACTGGCCTGTGGTCATGCCTCCCAGTGATCAATATCTTTTGGCTTTCGATAATAATAAGATCGTTGCTGGGGCAACTCATGAAAATACGGACGTCTTCGATAACCGAATGACTGCAGGAGGGCTGCAGGAAGTTTTCAATAAGGCCCTGCATGCCGCTCCCGGCTTGTCTGATAGTACGTTTGTTGAAGCGCGGGTCGGATTTCGTCCATTCACACCTGGATTCCTTCCGGTTATTGGTCCTTTACCTAATTGGGAAGGAATTATCGTAGCCAATGGTCTTGGAGCTTCCGGTTTAACTATGGGCCCCTATATAGGCTCCCAATTGGCAAACCTCGCACTTGATAGAAAAATCGATATCGATTTAGAAAAGTATGATGTAAGAGGTGCGCTTTTAACATAACTTCCAAATCATTACCTATCTGGCTAATGAACGTATTAAATCAACTGACCCTGGAACTTTCCTAGGTCAGTTTTTTTAAAAGGCTTTGTTAAGTAGTATTGTTGTTTTTCGTATAAAATATGGGAACGTCCGATTTGGACGTTCCCGTTCTTATTCCATTAAAGCCCCCTATAATGGAATAACTGTAAAGCTAATGAAGCTTTTTTAAAAGCTGCGTTTCCCTGGCCAAGCTCCTTGCATTTTACTAAGGAATACAATTTGCCCAATATGATATGCGTCGTGCATTGCTAAACTCTTCAGTTCAAGCACTAATGAATTATCTTCTCCTGGGATCTGTCTATACAAATCTTCATGTTCTGATTTTGCTAGTATTTTTCCAAGTTCACGATGAACATAAAAGTATTCTTGTTTTGTTTCCTTCCAATTTTCTAACGTCTCAGTTGGTAATCGAAATGTAGATTCATTATTTTCTGCCTGTGGTTCATTCGCTGTTTCACCAAGAAATCGCATCAGAAATCTCTTTTCATAGAAAAGTAAATGACAAACTAATTCCCAAATGGAATTCATTGCCCCATCAGCTGGTTTCCAAATTGCCTGTTCAAAAGTGATATCCTCAAGCACTTTTTCAAGTGGTGGAAACCAGTCTTCTTCATCTAAGCAGCTTGCCCATTGTTGTAACAAAAGTGTCTTTACATCCATTTTCTATTCCCTCCAATTTAATCCCTTTAATAGATAATCCCTTTGGTCAAAATTCATTTGCGGCGAGTTGTTGTAGATAGCTCACTAATTAAGGTGTCATGCCAATTCCTTGTTCAATTAAACTGGCCCTTTAACGAAACAATGAACGTTCCGTTATTTGGAAAATTCTGATAACCCTAGTTTATCATAAGTTGTGTTAACTGAGAAAGAACAACTGTCTAAAACCATTTTGGTTATCGTAAAGATATCTTTTATATGTTTGATGGTGTCTAAGAATTGGAACCAGCTCAAATAATGGTCTAGATATTTAGTCGCTACACCATTAAAACGCTCCATCCAGCTCTTTAAACGGCTGTATAACTTTTACATTCTGGATGTGATAAATCCCTTTAACTCGCTCCCTACCATTTGCTTTAAAGCGATGAAGCTCAATTCCTTTTTCTTTGGTATAAGTCATAAACGCCCGCCAAGCATCCGTACATAGAACATTTTGTATTGATAGCTTGGAACCTAACGCTTCGTCCAAACTCTTTTTTATAATACGCCCTTTTCCTATTGTTTTGGAAAACGTTCTCTTTTGGCGGTCTCTGGCTACAAGAACGCATACTTGGCCCTTACTTATTCCTCTAAACTCCGAACTACCACCGCGTAACCTTGGTTTTCGACCTTGGTTATTCCGTTTTCCTTTATCGGAATAGAGGAAATAGGTTTCATCCATTTCTACTATGCCTTCGAAAAGTTCAAAATCCATCTGTTTCAATGTAGTTAGTATTTTATGCCTCCAATAAAAAAGCGGCACATAATGAGCACCAATGAGTTTAGCTGATTTCCGAAGGGAATACCCTTCAATCATACATTCGATGAACTGAAGCCATTTACTAGGCATATAAGTTCTGTGAAGAGGAGTGTTCGTCATATCCGTGATTGTTTTACCGCACTCTTTGCAGCGGTATCTTTACGTTCAATGGTATTTACTTATGTCCGCTAACGCCATTAAAACTCACTCGCTCTCAGTAATTTTAGTTCATCATAGAACAGCCGTTCGAGAAAATCAAATAACAACATTATTCTTTAATAAAGCCAAAAAAAAGATAAATTACTTTCCAACCAAAGGGTTGAAAAGAATTTATCTTAAAAATGGTATTTGGGGATGAAAAAACATTTGGGTTTACAAAATGAAACTATTGATTGAATCTTCCGCGCTGGCGAAGTAATTCACGGTTCAGATTCGGATCTTTTTCAAATGCAGCGCGGCCGTGAAGCCAAAATATATTGTTGACGACAACTAAATCTCCAACAGGCAGTTCCAGTTCAAGTACACTTTCATCGTTTTCTAATGAATTGGATAAATCGCGTAAGTATTTGGCTTGTTCGATTGATTCAGGATAAACAAATTGATCGATAAAACATACACCAGGTTTGTTATTATGATTGAAGAAAGTCAATCTTTCAATTTCCTGATCAATGTTCTTGCTTTTTGGAGCCTTATACGTGAACTTTTGGCTGGATAATGGATGATTAACATACGTATCAAGCTCTTTCCAATCGTCTAGGTGCAATAAACGTGATTCGCCACCGCGGGCATTTTGTTCGATCATCTTCATCATTAGTAACCAGTCAGTTGGTTCATCTACAAATGTTCCGTCCGTATGAAGTGTAAATAAACGATAGGCCTGACGCAAATATGAATCACTGCTATCCGTATCTTGAACACTAAAGCGGGCATAATATTTTCCTGACATGGCATCATGGTTTGGAGTTCCCAGCAAGTATGAAATAGCCGTCGCAAAAATGACATATTCATCTGTATTTTCCGTGACACCCTCCAAGCCGAGGGTGAAGCCGCCGGATTCCCGGTCATGAACGATGTTCCGAAGCACTTCACCAAAGTCTTCCCCCACTTGATCCAATAGATATGATGCAACGATGAGTCGTGCATATGGTGTATATTCCAGATGTTGAACAGACTGATTATCCTTCGATACGGTTTCTAAAAAAGCGGCAATTGCCTCTTTTGAAATTTCAATATGATATAAACGGCTGGTTTGAGGGTGAACTTTCACCTCGTATTTTTCTGTTTTCCTTTCAAACTTAGCTCTCTTTTTTTCTGCAATGCTCATGAATAATTCCTCCTGTTATTTGTAATATAGGTGACAAAGTTAACGGGAAATATAAAAAGCCAGTCGCACATGATCCCCAAATAAAATAGGAATCCAACTGTACAACTGGCTTATATTCACTTCACTGCTCTATGCAAATAGAGTCACAGCGAATATGCAGTTTATGTATGATTTATTTTTCCTGTTTACCAATCATTAAGATCTTTACACGATTCTGAAAAGGTATTTTCCAAAAGGTGTTAATGTCATAATATTGGCTTAATTCAATTAAAACGTTTTTTCGTAAAATTGTCAACATTTTTTTACAAATTATTCTGATAAATTATATTCCTAACTTGGTAGTTTCGTTTTTTCTCCTGCTTTAATTTGCTGAAAATGGAGATCCAGGTCCTTCAAGGCAGCAATCAATGCATTTGCTGCTTTCCCCCGATAATAAGATTGAATCGATTCTATCGCGTCATCGACACCATCATTTAAACTGATTCCTTTTAACAATCGCCCAATGAATTCCCGGCCATGCTCTGTTGCCAGTGTACAAGAAGCTTCAAGGACAACCCCATATTTTACATCGACTTCTGCAGTGATCGTCAATGTTTCAAATACACTTTTTGCTGCCATTCCTTGAGGTAAACGTGCATGACCTGCAATGAAAATTGTTTTACCATTGAACATGTGGCTTCTTCCTCTCGAATTTTATTTTGTTAATACGGCTTCCAATAAGTGTGATTGTTCCGGAATGCGGTTAACAACCTCTTTTCCAATTTCAATCGAAGCTGTTGCAGCAGGTGATGGTGCATTACATACATGAATGGTCCGTTTTCCCATGATAATATGAAAATCATCCACCATATTACCATCATCCTGTAACGCCTGGGCCCGGACTCCAGCAGGTGCAGGGATTAAATCATCCTCTTGAATTTCCGGAATTAACTCCTGCAGGCTTTTCGTGAATTGCTTTTTACTAAAAGAACGGATATATTCATCCATCCCTTCCTTCATGAATTTACTAGCCAGCTTCCAAAAACCTTTATAGCTTAAAACTTCAGTCAAATCTTTCGCATTGAAGTCTGTTTTCTTATAACCTTCCCGTTTGAAACTTAGTACAGCATTTGGACCGGCATCTACTTCCCCACTAATCATCCGCGTAAAATGAACCCCCAGAAAGGGAAATTTCGGGTTAGGTACCGGATAAATTAAATGATTGACAAGGAAGCGCTTTTCAGGCTTCAATTTAAAATACTCACCGCGAAACGGGACAATTTTCATATCAGTTTTATACCCCGCAGCTGCTGCGATACGGTCACTGTGCAACCCTGCGCAATTAATGACCATCCTTGCCTTTATGGTACCGTTGTTCGTGTCGATGATGACATCATCAAAATCCTCGTTAATCTTCTCCACCTTTGTATTCAGCTTAATCTCACCGCCGTTGCCCCGGATGATATCCGCCATCTTTTCACTTACCTGACGATAATTGACAATGCCGGCTTGCGGGACGCGAATCGCACCAAGTCCATTAACATGAGGTTCGATTTCCTTTAACTCATCCACACCGATTTTTTGTATAGCTAGTTCATTTTGCAAACCGCGTGAATATAAATCATCCAGTAGGGGCAACTCTTCTGGCTTTGTTGCAACAATGACCTTCCCGCAAATATCATGTTCAATTCCATGCTTCCGGCAGAATTCCGTCATTGATTTGCTTCCTTGACGGGCAAACCGTGCCTTGAAACTGCCTGGTTTATAATAAATTCCTGAATGGATGACGCCGCTGTTATGCCCCGTTTGATGATCTGCAACAACAGCCTCTTTTTCAATGACTACCACTTTAGCATTAGGAAAACGCTGATAAAGTGCCATTCCCGTCGATAATCCTACAATTCCCCCACCAACAATTGCGAAATCATACACAATTAACACTCCTTTTATTGATGATTTTTAGTATTCAGCAACTCCATATACGTAATTAAATTGTTCTTAGTCCGTAAGATGTGAAATTCTACTGCTGCCCTTAGTTCTGCAGGATCGCCTCTTAGTGCCGCTTCATATATCATCCGGTGTTCCCGTTGCGTTTCTGGGTAATAGTCAATCAGCAAATTCGGCGCAATGGGTGATATCCCTAGTGTTTCTACCATTTTTTGAACCCTTGGCCATGGGCACCCTTTTCGGAGGGTTTCATGAAAAGCCGCATTCAAAATGATGTAATGCTCATTGGTTTCATCAGATAACTGAATTCCTTCCATTTCAACCAAAATTCCCTTTAATTTTTCTTTATCCTCCTTTGTTAAATAAGGAAGCGATTTTTCCACGGCAAGGCCTTCCAGTAGAGATCTTGTATGATAAATTTCTTCAATATCATCCCGGGTAATCGGTGTGACAATTGCCCCTTTATGAGGAACCATTTCCACCAACCCTTCCATTTGAAGCTGTGTAAGGGCTTCGCGAATGGGCATTCTACTTACTTCCAGGCGATCAGCCCATTCCTCTTGGATGAGTCGCTCCCCCTTTTTCAAAGTCCCATTCAAAATCGCTTGCCTGAGGCTTTTTGTCACATTTTTAACGATTGTTGATTTATCTTTATTCGAATTAGCTTTATCCAATTCAGCGTCCACCTTTCGATATTGGATACAATGTTAACTATATCAACTAAATAAAGCGATTACAATACTGAAAATTAAATATATTGTATCCAATTATAAAACTACTGGATACAATACATTAGGTAAACATCACATATGAACATAAATCTCATTTTCCATTCCGAAATAATTTGAAACTGTGAAATCAGAATCAACTATTTAAATAACTTTGCGTTTTTTTAAAATTCACAAGTTTTTAGCTGTTCATCTTTTGAGATTAAACCAAATTTATACAAATGAGGGGTTGCTAGTTAATAAGTAATGAAGTCTATCTGATTGGCGAAATACGGACTAATAATTTCTCGGATAAGGATCTTTTCGAGAAAATTAGATCGTTGTGGGGCAAAACAAATGATTATACAATTGAAAATGATATGAAATATGGGATTTATCATCAGTACGTAAGCAACTATCGAGGAGATTATACTTTATCTATAGCTACCGAAACCCCTGTATCGAATGAAAAATTGATCATTCCAGATCATGAATACGAAGTGTTTGAATGTCTACAAGATGAACATTCCATAGGTGAAACGTGGAAAAAGATATGGCGGTTGGAAGATGAAAAAAAATTGAACAGGGATTATAGTCTGGATTTCGAAAAATATTATCCTGATGGAAAAGTGGAAATACATATTGCGATTAAATAAGCTATAAAAAGAACCCTATCTTAACGATAGGGTTCTTTTACGTTTAAAGTTGATGACACCACTAGTTAACATAATAATATTATGGTAACAAAGAGCTGTTACATCACAAATGCTTCTAATATAATGTGTTGATAATTATCCCTCTAGAAAATGAGTCTATTTTTCTCAACAAAAAAAGACTATATGATTGAGTTAGCTGAATTGGATGAAGAAAACAAAAAACTAAAAAGAGACAATGCCCTTTTACTTGGAAAGTTAGCTAACAAATAAAGATAGTTGATTTTCTTCTTCAACTAACGCGGCAGTTTTATTGAAGAAAACGATAAAAAATGCCTCGTTGGTATTAAATACGAGGCATTTTTCTGAAAATTCTAAACATGTGTATGTTATGTTCAATTATTAATAACGACCGCCATGTACAGCATTTTCTGGGCTGATTTCCTCAAGTTGTGCTAATTCTTCTTCAGTAAGCTGAATGTCTATAGCTGCAACATTTTCCTCTAGATATTTCACTCGTTTCGTACCCGGAATTGGCAATGCCCCTTTAGCTAATGTCCACGCAATTGCGAGTTGTGAAACCGTTAAGTTCTTTTCTTTTGCAAGTTTTCCAAGTTTGTCCACAATATCAACATTTTTTTTGAAATTATCACCTTGGAATCTTGGTAAATGTCTGCGAATATCATTAGGTTCGAAATCCTCAAACTTACGTAGTGTCCCAGAAATGAAACCTCTGCTTAGAGGGCTATATGCCACATGAGTAATTCCAAGCTCCTTTACAGTAGGGAGAATTTCTTCTTCAATATCTCTGCTCCACAGAGAGTATTCTGTTTGTAATGCACTGATTGGATGAACCGCATTTGCACGACGTATAATGTCTGCGCCTGCTTCAGAAAGACCAAGATATCTAACCTTACCTGCCTTCACTAAATCTGACATGGCTCCAACTGTTTCTTCGATTGGAACATTCGGATCTACTCTATGTTGATAATACAAATCAATATAATCCAGCCCAAGACGTTTGAGGCTCTCATCAATTGCTTTTTTTACGTAGTCAGGATGTCCACCCAAAAACTCCCAGTTATCCCCGAAACCAAACTTAGTAGCTACAATAGCTTTTTCTCTGCGCCCCGCTAATGCCTTACCGAGAAGTTCTTCATTATGCCCATTACCATAAGTATCTGCGGTATCTAGTAAAGTAACTCCAAGCTCCAAGGCACGGTGAATGGTTTTAATTGATTCTTCGTCATCGCTAACACCGTAAACTCCAGGTGACATCCCCATAAGACCTAATCCCATAGCTGAAACTTCTAAATCACTATTGCCTAATTTTCTTGTTTTCATATAAAACCTCTCCCCTTTGGGTGAAAATTTATTACAAAGACAGTGTAGCATGAAATGAATACTAAATAAACAAAAAAGATTAATTTTGTATGTTTTATTCGTTGTGTATAATTTGTAAGTTGTTTTTGGTATAATGTAAAAGTAGGGAGGAATTAAAGTGGCTCATGACAATATGACAACTGAAAAATTCAAACAAATACAAGATAGACTTATTTTCAAACTGCTGCCAACTGTAAGAAATAGTGGATTTCAAACATTACGTATGGATGATATTATGAAAATTATGGA
Source organism: Peribacillus sp. NJ11 (assembly GCF_030348405.1). Lineage (NCBI taxonomy): Bacteria > Bacillati > Bacillota > Bacilli > Caryophanales > Bacillaceae > Peribacillus > Peribacillus sp. NJ11. The sequence goes on along the minus strand of NZ_JAUCFO010000001.1, from coordinate 3,868,230 downwards.
TATAAGCAGAGCAACCCTGTATAAATACTTTCCTAATAAAGAAGATATATTCCATAAAGTTACAGATGGTTATGTTCAGTATATTGAAGAAATGTCTACAAAGTTACCGAAAGAGGAAACAATGTATGCAACCCAGTTTCAACAAATATTTGAGCAATCAGTTTCACTCGCACTACTAATCACGGATGACTTTCTTAAAGAACTTCAGATCACCTATCCGTTAATGTATAAGAAACTTTGGGAAACAATCCAAATTCGTGAGAAACAGTTACTAAATTTTTATAATGAAGGAGTTCAAAAAGGCATATTTAATGAAGTGAATGGAAGGCTTTTAATACTACAGGATAAGATGTTATTTAGCATGTTGGATTTAAAATATTTAATGAAAAACCACTGGACTATTGAACAAGTACTTTTGGATTTTTATAAGCTAAGGAAAATACAACTTTTTAAACCAGAAATGCTTTCTACTGTAGATGATTCATTAATTTTCCCTAGAGTGGAATACTTAACTCAGAAAATATCTAATATTTTGTTATAACTATAACAGTAATTTTTTTCTTGACTGCCTGTTGGCAGTTTTTGTTTTTTATAGGGGATAGGGAAACATGAAAAGGTTAATTTTGTGAAGAAATTCACTTAAGCTATCGGGTGCGTTAGTTCAAGAAGGAGTATAAAAAAAGCCTGTATCAATGATTACTCGGTAATCTAAGATACAGGCTTTATATTTAGGCAACTAATTGTTCTTATATATATTTAAATACAATAGTCTTTTTTTGAGTAAGTCATTCGGATGAGATAAGTCCCCGTCCAATAAGGTTTGCAGAAACAGGCTTTTTCCCTGCTTCCCTTGCCCAAACTGAAATTTGTCCTACATGGTGAATTTCGTGAGCAATGACATGCCGCATTATCTCACCCCAAGTATCTGTTACGATTTTCCCATCTGGCATAGTATCATGAAATAATTTATTTTCCATAACCTCATTCCAATTGTATACAAAGTCATTCACTTCCGTCCGAAAAACAGCATCCAATTTCATTACCTGATCCAAACTCTTATATTTTTCAAAACTCTCAGTGAAGTCTTTTTTACCTTGTAAAAGGCGTATCCAACTCCACTCTACATCAACTATATGGAAGAGTGTTTGCAAAATGCTCCCCACTCCGCCAGTTCTGGAACGAAGAAGTTCTTCTTCGTTCACCTCACCACACCAACGATACCAGTTTTCTCTAACCATCCAGTTATATCGAAATAATGTTTGCACTGGAATACCTCCCATTGTAGGACTATGGTGACCATTAAAAAAATACTAAGTAACACAGGAGAGCTGTAACTCGCCCCGTTCATTTAATAATAGAAATCCATCAATGTTTCGTCCATTAAATCCTGTGTGAGTCCTATGTAAATCATCGTATCTTTTGGATTGGAGTGATTAAGGATTTGCTGCAGTAACGCAATATCCTTGAACTTTTGGTAATGTAAATAGCCGAAAGTTTTTCGAAGGGTATGTGTACCGACATCCGGAATGTCTGCCATTTCAGCTGCTTTGTTCAAGACCCGGTAGGCCTGTACCCTAGTGATTGGACCATTCCCTTTTCGACTTGGAAATAAATACTGTTCATTTTTCAAGTTCATCTTCCGGACATATTTCCTTACTTCCTTACGAAGTTGAGGATTGACCAGGAACCGCTTAATTTTATCTGTCTTTTGCTCCACAATGACTATATGCGTACCCTCAAGGATATCTTTCACTTTCAATTGCAATAAATCCCCTATACGTAACCCGATGTTTATCCCGATGGAAAACATCATATAATCCCTATAGCTGCAATATTTTAATAGTGACTTTTTCATCTTATCTATGTGATCCAGCCGGCGTATCGGCTGAACATTTTTAATTCTTTGAGAGGTTGCTTGCATGAATGGCTCATTCCCCTTTCCCCTTCTATCATTGTACGTGAACAGGCGAAAAAAAGGCAAGTTTTATAAATTTCAATCCCCTTATAAACCTTGATTTAACGCGTTTTCGAATGTATCAATAGAGGCCCTTTGTTACATTCGGAATATTCTTGTAAATTATTCTGTGAAACCCCTATAATCTATTAACCGCCATTAAACGCTTATATAGCCTCATAGAGCGATTTTAATTCAATCTGGAATAAAGACTCTATGTGTTTCAAACAATAGCTTTAAAACCCAAATATGAAGGTCGCTTTTTTGTCTTTATTAAGACTTTTGTGAAATAATGTATAAAATATTAATCAGCCTATCAATATTAATAATGACTTCCCTTTCCATTTATTAAGCATCCAAATTGTTAACGATAATTATGTTATGTAAACAATTGCAATTGATAAAGAGAAACTTATGCATAACCTCTTTATCGAATCATACCGATTGATTAATTAATATAAAAACTGGCATCATCAATGATTTCTATTTCTTTGTAACTTTTCAGTTCATCCATCAACTGGAAAAGTGCTCCATCCTTTTGTTTAGCTTCAATCATGCAATCCAATTGTGGTAAGCTACCCTTAATTTGTTGCAAAAAATCAATGAACATTCCTGTATCCACAAAGTCAGCGTGTGCTCGAAATTCTTTATCGGACCTTGGACTTGAAATATGCATTTTAGGAGGTAGTTTGGAATTGCTCCAGGTATGTAAGATCCTGTCCCAATGATCTTTCCAATTTTCACTTGGTAACTGATGTGCGAGGTAATGGTGATAATCAAAAACCATGGGAATCCCCAATTTCTCACATAAGTAAAGGGTTTCCGACAAAGTATAGGTGGTATCATCATTCTCAAGTATGACCATCCTTTGAATCGATTCGGGAATCAACCCCCAATTATGGATAAACTGCTCCAAAGCCTGTACATGTTCGCCATAACCGCCACCAACATGCAGAACACAGCGATGCTCGGGGTCCACCCCCATTTTTTTCAATAAAGTATAATGCATCCTTAATGTTTTTAATGATGTCTTCAGTATATCGATATTTGAACTATTCAAGATGACGAAATGATCTGGGTGAAAATCTATCCTTATTTTTGGGTGATCAGTAATGAATGTTTTTAATTTAGCAAGTTCTTCTGCAATAGGATCAATGTAATCCCATTCTGGAATTTCTGGATGATTGGCTAAAGGGATAAGTTTAGAAGAAAGTCTAAAAAACTGAATATTATTAGCTTCGTTATGGATCAGTAAACGCCAACAATTATGAAGATTGGAAGTTGAAATACGTTCAAGCTTCCTTATCGCTGCATCTCTGTCCTTAATTTTCGAAAACTGAGCAAAAGTCATCGTTTGGGATGGTGAACAGTTTGGCACATGATTACTCATGGCTACATAACCTAGGCGAATTAATGTCAAATGGTTACCTCCTTTAAGATTTAATGGAAGTATTCCCCTTAGTGACCAATATTATATATGTGAAAGAATCCATCACGCCAAGAAAATAAAAAAATGGCATTTTCCCAATGAATATCGGGCAAAAGCCATTTTCCTGATTATCTTTCACGGTAGAATTTCATTTCTTTTTTTGTCCTTACACTTCAGGGGTTGGTGTTGGTTTGGCATATCCACTTTTATATTTTTCATCCACTTTATTCCGGATATCCTTGATGCTCATACCATCATTCAAGTCCAGTATGGATTGTGCAGCTATTTCTAAACAAACTCCACATCTAGTCCCGTGGTCATCCCAGACCACTTCACCATTTTTTTTATTTTCATGGATGAAACAATCATAATTGTTTTTATGGTTAGCTGATTCCCCGCAACCGCAGTAACAAGGTATTTTTTCTAGTAAATCTTTATTTTGAGCAACAGCTAAATAGATTGTCTTCATGTCTTCTGGTTTTTCGGCTAAGAAATCCGGTGCTATTTCCTTACTGCTGGTCTCTTCCTGAAGATCTCCGGATACCGTATGTTCGGAATGTCCTTCATGACTGCTTTCTTTTTGTACAACGCTTTTCTCTTCACTTGAACAACCAGAAAGTATTAAAGAAGAACAGACTCCTAAAGTAATGGTCATTAATTTTAGCTTCATTTTTACACTCCTTGACAATCTTGATACTCCCATTTTATGGCCTGGAAAGAAATTCTACAAGCATAAGATTCCATAATATAAGGATGAAAATGGACAAGCATCCCCTGACACGTATACTAAAATGCCTTTCTGTTACGACTTCGTGCATATTTTTAAAGTATTAACCACACTTTAAGAAAAAAGAATGAGGTGATATTATCATGAGAGCGCTACCATCATTGTTAATTTTGTTAGGTACGTATTTACTTATTATACTCCTCGACAACCTGCAGGGCTTGAATATATTGCACTCTTTCTATAGCATCAAACAATATTTAATAGTAGGTCGTGGAGAAGATTACTTTCTGCTCTTGTTATTCACTGTAATCTTTCTATATTTGATTATATTCTCAGCAATCAAAAACCGGCAGCCTCCCTCTTCATGAAACTGCTGGTTTCATTTTTTGTTTTATATATGCGGTAAGCAATAATAGAATGGGGATTCCAATGAGCAAAGGTAGATGCAAAAGGTAAGGGACGACTTTTAACCCTTCATTTATATGTGCCTGATAGCTAGGAGCAATCATAATCGAAGAGATGAAAATAACACCGCCAACCAGATAAATGAATATAGGAGATGGTTTCATTTGAAATAAGTCCGCTGCGCCAATAATGGCACAAAAGAAAAAGATCGAAATCTTAATGAAGCCTAAAATGATCATTAAAACAAGAATGAACGAATCCAGTCTTTCAATAAAATCAGCGATATTAATATAACTCACAGCTGTAAGAGCAGGGAAATTAGACCTTAATACCGCCTCTGGACCTAATACGGACAAAAGAATGATTGAATTAAGAGTTAAAGAAACTCCACCTATAATTATCGCAAAGAGGCCAACTTTAACAGCAGAACTCTTTTTATTCAAATACGGAAGGATCATAGTAAACGTAATCAATTCTCCAAAAGGTACGGTGATACCTGTAGGAATCAACTCTTTCCATACCAATCCCCATCCGTTGCCTAATACAGGCTGAAGGTTTTCCAATTTTGTATATCCTCCTAATAAAAACATAATGTTCAGAATCAAAAGGGTCACGATAATAATGGCAAAGCATAAGCATGCAACACGTGCAAATGCTTCCACCCCTAGGTGAACACCATAAATTAAAACAAATATCATGCATATCCCCAGCGTTATAATGGAAGTGCGTCTATACGTGGAGCTAATTAATAATTCTTCAAAATCCCGTAACACTCTTGAAGCCAGATAAACAAAATAGATGATGTAACCAAAACTGAACACACCGCCGATATATTTACCCCAAATTTTTCGGACATAGCCGGTCATCGGTAAGTCAGGGTATTTTTTATATAATGAAATATACACGAAATACAGTAAACACCCAAAAAGGGTTGATAAGAGATTCACAATCCAGACATCTTGCTTGGCCCCCTTTCCTATATCAAGCAGTAAATTACTGCCAAACATAAAAATGACCATCATACAAAATAACTGAAGTCCATCAATTTTTATTTTAGGCAATGCCTTCTCACCTCCTCATTTTTTATTTCGGCTTATAAGGTTCCATTCGCATTCCAGAATTAATAATGTCAACGTTAATCTTCATAGATATCTCCGCATCTGAAAATAAGTTATCCCAATTTTTTTTATGCTTACGCCAATAATCCGGATTTGTTCTTGATAAAGAATCTCCAAAACCGAAAATGTCCGACTTTTCTTTTTGAGCGATGCTAATCGTCCTTGTAATTTGCTTTTTTAGCTCATTTTCCATTTTTCTTTCGAAATCTTTTAACAACTTCGGATCGCTCATATCCAGGTCACATGATGTTTGCATCATTTCTCCCATTACATTCAAATTAGTATGAATCACTGGTTTTTCATGATTGATTTTTGTTTTCATTTTGCTTTTTACTCTGATTACCGTGATCGTGGCACTTTCATTCTCACTACAAGGTATCACAACTTCTGTCCTTTTTAGTTCCGATGTGACAAACTGAACACCTCTGGCCGTTTCTCCATCAAGCCATCTCACCATTTTTCCTTTTCTAAATAGAGCTAATCCTTTCGCCTCTATATAAGTTGGGGCAGTCGTCTCAAAATTGCTTATTTGTTTTGCCTCTTTTGAATCATTCCTTATTCTGATTCCAGGAAGTGCTACATCCTTCCCTTCACTCATAAGTGCTGAAATGGTTTCATATAATAAAACTTCACTAGAAGATCCATATTCGTTTTGCTCACTTTTAGTAGTGCTAATGATATTTTTACCTGGAGTGATCTCAAGTGGTTCTATTACACCAAGCAAATACTCAGCAGTCCTCCCGCGAGCAATAAAGATCGGGACACTTACCCTTTGATTTTTGCCTCTATCGACAGCATCAAATAATAAATCAAGACCATTTCGTGCTAACTCTTCACCGATAATAATGAGCGAAAGGTGTGAATTATTGTTTTCTCTAGGAATAATGGCTGATGCCTTTGCATAAGCCTCAAGTATCGTTTTTGCCGTTACGGTATAGTTGATGACGGCAAGACCTTTACCTCCGGAAGTGCTGGTTTGAGCTAGCCCGCTTGGATTAATGACTTGATAGGTTACTTTATAGGGATTTTTTGGATCGTCGTTATTATCGATTCCTATCCCTATAATGACCCCAAGCTCGTTTAGTTCTCGATAATTTGAACACCCAGAAATCAATAAGCAAATGGCTGCTATCCATAAAATTGAACTATTTATTTTCATTTTTCATCTCCAATTGTTTCTAGCCGAGTTTTATTTTCTCGATGGTTTTTTCAATAGTGATGGTAGTGGGAATCGAAAAAAACCATCTTTTTGCTCCTTGAAACGAAATGGAGCAAATGGTGCAAAATATGGTACACCAAAAGACCTCAGGCTGCTCATATGAAGCCAGGTACATAAAGTGAAAAGCAATATACCATATAAGCCTATGAATGCTGAAATAAATAGCAACATAAATCGAATTCCACGAGTCACATTAACTAGACTGGTATTCGGTAGTGTAAAACTGCTGATTGCAGAAATGGCTACAATAATAACCACTGCCGCTCCCACAAATCCCGCTTCAACAGCTGCCTGTCCTAAAATGAGTGCTCCTACAATTGATACAGCCGGCCCGATCGCTCTTGGCATCCGAATTCCTGCCTCACGCAAAATCTCAAAGGCCATTTCCATCACCAGTATTTCGACAATTGCTGGAAAAGGAACAATTTCCTTTTGGGCCATTAGACTGACGATTAAAGTTGTAGGAATAAGACCCTGGTGATGAGTAATAAGTGCCAAATAAATAGAGGATGCATACATCGAGAGAAAAAAGGCCCCGAATCTTAACAACCTTAAAAAGGAACTGACATATTGATTTTGATAATAGTCCTCAGGAGATTGAAAAAATTGAGAAAAAACCGTCGGGACGATTAGTACAAAAGGTGTACCTTGAATAATGATGGCGATTCGACCTTCCAATAAATTGCCAACAACCGCATCAGGTCGTTCCGTATTCAAAAGAAGGGGGAAAATGGTCGTACCATCATCTCGTATCAATTCCTCAATGTAATTCGATTCAAGAACCCCATCAATATCAATTCCCTTTACTCGTTCTTTGACCTCCTTCACAATACTCTCATCCGCGATTCCCTGAATGTACATGATTCCAATATCCGTTTGAGTGACGCTTCCGACTTTCAAGCTTTCTAAGCGTACATCAGGATTTTGAATCCTAGTACGAATTAATGACGTATTGGTTCTTAAATTCTCTGTAAAACTATCTTTTGGTCCTCTAATGACCGTTTGGCTTGTCGGTTCAGTTATTGCCCGTGACGGCTGTTTTTTCGTACTGGCGATGAATGCTTTTGTACTGCCATTCAGCAATACTGCCGTATCTCCTGTCAAAACCGCTGACACGAATTCTTGCCAACTTTCTTTAATGGTCAATTGAGATACTGTTAAAATATGGCTTGCTTGTTCTTCTATCCCTATCAATTTTTGATTATTTTCATTAAACGACTGTATTAATGGATCCACTATGTTCTCGTTAATGATGTTATCATCAGCCAATCCGTCAAGGTGGATTACAGCTGCTTGTAACGATTTATGGTGCGGAGATTCAATCATTCGAACAGACAAATCAGAACTGTGTCCGAGCTCGTTCATCAATCTCACTACATTTTCATTCACCTCGTCGGATAAGGTATTTACTTGTATATGATTAGTTGTAGGTTTTTCTTTAGACCTTTTAAGAGAACGTCCTATTCGCACTTCCCCGCCCCCTTTTGATTAAGTGTATGTGTATTTGTCCGTTTCACTAATGATTGATTTTATTATTTGTATCTAATTTAAATATATGTAATAAAAGGTTAATGAGAAAAATATTGATATTAGCCTCTGGCCCTAGCATATCTCCTTTAAGAATATATGTTGGTGTTATATTGTGATTTAAAAATCACTGTTATTTTCATCACCTCACCCATTGAAAAAAAGCCGTTGATTTCCTTAAAGGGGAAAATCAACAGCTTAATATATTTGGAGGAAAAAATCATTTTTATCTAGATGATCAATTAGTTCACGGTCTAACCTTCTTTGCAGGGTGGCCGCACTAAATTTCCGAATATGAAAATAACAAGTTTTTTTTACTTCTTACTTTTCGATAAAGTAAGCGGAATGGTTACGAGCGAAACTCCTGCTGCAAACCATAACCAGCTGGTGTTTCGTTTTTTTTCGCTTCCGCCTTTACTGGGGATGCTTGATCCGTATGATTTTCTGGAGGTCGGCTGTTCTATATCCGCAGTTTCATTTGCTTTATGCAATTGCTGTTCCTCTGGTAATTGGGTGGTTCTTTCTAAATCGCTTGTATCTTCTCCCATTCCTTTAAGGAAGGTCATCAGGTAAGTCATAGCTTGTTTGACTTCTTGGTCATTCAAGGATCGCAGCAAGGCTAAATAACTTGGCTTTTCTGGCGTTCTATCAGACTCGGCTACACGGGCAATCCCTGAATTGACTTTGAGGATAAGTGGTTCAAGCTGTTGAACATTCAGTGTACCTAACGTACCAAGTATGAGAAGGAGATTTTTTAGGGTATTTGCGGTTTCGGGGGTGTCTGCTGTCTTGACAAGAATGTTCAGCACTTTGTCCCCTTCCTTCAACAAACTGTTAACCATTGATAAAATCCCACGATCCTGCATACCTTTCATGACTTCAAACGTTTCTTTAATCACTTCTTTATTTTCCAAAAGGGTACGCTCGATATCCTCGAGTTCAATTTTTCTTCTTTCTTCATCGCTAATGGTGATTCGGTTGATCACTTTCGTTGCTTTAGCCACGGTTCCTCTCCTCCTTTTTGATTTTCAAGAGGTCACCAGGGAAAATATAATCTTTGCGGGCCCATTTTTTTTGTACTTGTACACCTATCTGCGGTTGTGGATTACCATTACGATGGTTGATGCTTGGTAATGGGTTGTCTCCTTTAATCCTAAGAACTTCCATTTTCGCCTGAACTTCTTTATAAGCAGGGGTATCAGTATCTTTATCTGAATGGCTGCTTGTCAATTGGTTGATTGCTCCGTCACCTGAATCGTTCATCGGCAGATAAACCTCTTTACCTTTTACACGATCTGTAATCAGGCATTGCACTTTTGCATTACCATATGGGGAAGAAAGCCGAACAAGAGTGCCATTCTCCAGTCCCCTTTCTTTCGCTAATTCCCGAGACACCTCAAGGAATACATTCGGCGTTTTGGATGTGATGCCGTTTGATTTATAGGTCATGTTCCCTTCATGGAAATGTTCCAATAACCGGCCGTTATTCACATGGATATCAAACTCCTCCCCAAAGTCAATCGGTTTGGTCCATTCGACTGGAAATAATCTTGCTTTTCCATCGGGGAATGGAAAATCCTCCGTGAATAAAATCGGCGTATCTGTGCCATCTGGTGCTACGGGCCATTGAAGACTTTTATAACCTTCCAACCGTTCGTAACTTACTCCAGCATATAATGGTGATAGTTTAGCTGCTTCGTCCATGATTTCACTTGGATGCTCATAATTCCAGCCTGCTCCTAACGAATTAGCCACGTTCATGATGATTTGCCAATCAGGCTTAGATTCACCTAATGGTTCAAAGACTTGATAAAGACGTTGAATACGGCGCTCGGTATTCGTGAAAGTACCTTCTTTTTCAAAGCTTGGGCTTGCTGGAAGGACGACATCCGCGAATTCAGCGGTTCTTGATAAGAAGATATCTTGGACCACAAAGAAGTCCAGTTTTTCAAATGCTTCATGGACATGATTGATATTCGAATCGACCAGACCCATATCTTCACCTTTTAAGTATATTGATCTGAGGGTACCTGCATGAATCCCTTCGACCATTTCATGGTTATTAAGGCCAGGGTTTTCTGGTAATTTGGCACCCCAGACGTTTTCATATTTCGTGCGGACCTTTTTATCCGTTACTTTTTCATAACCTGGCATGCGATCCGGCATACTGCCAAAGTCACTGGCTCCTTGTACATTATTATGTCCGCGTAAAGGATAAGTACCTGTTCCAGGTTTACCGTAGTTGCCTGTTATGAGCATTAGATTGGAAATTGCAGTACTCGTATCGCTTCCTCCGCCATGCTGCGTAACGCCCATGGCCCAAAGCGTTGCAACGCTCCCCGCTTCATGAATGGCTTCTGCAAGCGTAATTAAATCTTCTTTAGCTACTCCTGTTACTTTTTCCGCATATTCCATTGTGTAAGGTTCTAAAGTCTTGATGTATTCCGCCATCCCATTTACACGGTTTTTAATGAAGTTTTTATCTGGCCAACCTTGGTCGACGATATATTTAGTCACGGCCGACAGCCATATGATATCCGATCCCGGAGCAGGTTGGATGAAGAGGTCGGAACGTTCGGCCATTTCATGCTTTCTGATGTCCGCCACTATCAGCTTCTGTTTACCTAGTTTATGGGAACGTTTGATTCTCGTAGCCAAAACTGGATGTGATTCGGATGTATTGGAGCCTATGATCAATACAAGTTCGGACTTTTCGATATCCTTTATGCCCCCTGTATCTCCGCCATATCCAACCGTTCTGAACAGTCCCAAAGTAGCCGGTGTCTGACAATACCGGGAGCAGTTATCCACATTATTGGTGCCAATGATTCCCCTTGCCAGCTTTTGCATTAAATAGGACTCTTCATTGGTGCATTTGGATGACGTTATGAAAGCCATCGAATCTGGACCGTGATCATCTTTTATTTCGGTGAATTTACGGGAAATCATTTCAAGGGCTTCTTCCCATTCAGCTTCTCTGAATGCATCCCCTTCTCTAATTAAAGGTTTTGTAAGCCTTTCTTCACTATTTACGAAGTCCCATCCGAATTTCCCTTTCACACAAGTCGAAATTCCATTTGCAGGTGCCTCAACTTGCGGTTCAACCTTAAGGATTTTACGGTCTTTGGTCCAGACGTCAAAGCTGCATCCTACACCGCAGTATGTACAAACCGTTTTCGTCTTTTTGATCCTTGCATCCCTCATGGCGGATTCCATATCTGAAATTGCTAAAATCGAACCATAACCCGTTTCAACATTTTTAGTGATTTCTATCATAGGTCGAAGGGTTTGTTTAGCAATACCGGTTAAAAATCCGGCTTCACCTTCCATTCCTTTTTCCATCATCGCATTACACGGGCAAACTGTGGAACAATGACCACATGAAACACATGAAGATTCATTGATTGGAACATTATTATCCCAAATGACACGTGGACGTTTTGCTTCCCAATCTATAGTCAATGTTTCTGTGACCTGTACATCTTGACAAGCTTCAACACAACGGCCGCAAAGGATGCATTGGTCCGGATCATATCGATAGAATGGATTCGACCCATCCACTTCATACGGTTTTTGATCAAAAGGTACACTTTGATGATTTACCTTCATTTCCTTAACGGTATTGTGTATTTCACAAGTGCCATTATTATAATCGCAAACCGTACAATAAAGCTCATGGTTATACAATATCTTGTCCATTGCCATGACCTGTGCTTCTTTTACATCTGGTCCAACTGTATCAATTACATCCCCATCATCGATTTTGGTAGAACACGACCTTACAAGTTCTCCATTTACGCTCACTAGACATGTATCACATGTTTCGATAGGACCTAGGCTGGGATGGTAACAAACATTCGGGACTTCAATGGAGCTATCCATCAGCGTTTGTAAAATTGTTTGATTACCTTCCAGGGTGGCTTCAGCACCATTGATTTTTATATGTACTTTCTCTGGCAAAAAAATCGCTCCCCTCAAAATAAACGATAAATTTCAATCGTTATTATTTTCTACCCCGACAAATTTTTCACCAAACGTCCGGGAGTAAATTATGGAAGATTTCATTTGTCCAATAAATTTCAACAGATAATGAACTAAAGTCGAAGTGAGACATAGTTGCTCACTTCGAATTTAGTTCATGTATTACAAGCTCATTTTCAATACAAGCGGACTTAAAGGGGGAACGGTTATCTGACTACCATTGATTCTTGCTATTTCTTCCAGGCCTGCCCGCTGACCATCCACTAAAACGGACCAATCTCCTTCATGGGGAAGTGTAATGTTTATCGCCTCCCAATTTGCATTATGAATCACTGCAATTTGTGAATCCTTAGTTGTAAGGGTGAATGCAACCGCATTTGGTGTAGCATCAATGAATTGTAAATGCTCCTCAATTTCTTCTGGTGTGCTTAATCTAAAAACAGAATGATTTTTCCTGAGCGAAATCAGCCCTTTCATATATTCCACTTCGTGATCTAACTCCGCTCTCCTTTTCCAATCCAAGCGGTTAATCCAATCAGAAGATTGATAGCTATTTTCATCCCCATCCTTTGTTCGCATGAATTCTTGTCCAGCATGTATCATTGGTATTCCCTGTGATAACAGGACAATTGCGGAAGCTAGTTTATGCATCTGTTTTCGTTCTTGTTCTGTCGCATCTGGATTAGTGATGAGAAGCTTATCCCATAAAGTATAATTATCATGTGCTTCAACATAATTGATCACTTGATCTGGTTTTTGGTATGTGGCGATATGATCACCATATTTCAAGCCACCAGCGATTCCTTTTTTTATGATATCTTCCATACCTGGTTTGCCATTCACAAAACCTTTATCGTGTTCATTCATTACAAATCCTTTTAAACCATCTCGGATTGCATCATTAAAATGAGCGATTCCAGGCATTTTAAAAGCGTTCTTTTGATTTGCTTTCAGCTCTTGGGCCAAGGGGGTATCCATATCCCATCCTTCGCCCAAAACAATGAGGGTCGGATCAATTTCTGCCAGAGTTTTTTTCACTTCATTCATCGTTTCCACATCATGGATCCCCATTAAATCGAAACGGAAACCATCAAGGTTAAATTCCTTCGCCCAATAGGTTACGGATTCAACAATGAATTTTCGCATCATTTTATTTTCAGATGCGGTATCATTTCCTACACCAGTTCCATTAGATAAGGTACCGTCGCCGTTATAGCGAAAAAAGTAGGTGGGAACGAGTTTATGGAAGTTTGAATCTTCCACTGAATAAACGTGATTGTATACAACATCCATGATTACTCGTAAACCGTGATCATGTAACCCTTGAATCATTTCCTTTAACTCCCGAATCCTGACTTTTGGTTGATACGGATCAGTCGAATAAGAGCCTTCGGGAGCGTTATAATTCTGTGGATCATAGCCCCAGTTATATTGTGGTTCATTCAATTTCATTTCATTGACTGTAGCAAAATCGAATATTGGAATAAACTGCACATGGGTTACACCCAGATCCTTAATATGATCAAGACCCGTTTTCGCTCCTTCTGGACCTTTTATTCCCGTTTCAATTACTCCTAAGAATTTACCTTTATGATGGATTCCACTTTCAGGATGAATCGACAAATCCCGTGTATGCAATTCATAAATGATTATGTCCTCAGCCTTATCGAGAGGTGGTTTATCCCGTGTCCACTTTTCAGGGTTCGTGTCCGTTAAATCTACCACGACCCCTTTATTTCCATTTACCGTAACTGCACGAACATAGGGATCCACGGCTTCACTCCAAATTTCTCCAATTTTCACTTTGTATGTATAAATCAACCCATCCTGATCACCGGCCAGTTCAATGGTCCAGGTTCCCTTTTCCGAACGATCCATCTGAACCTCCATTCCATCTGAATCCTCCCAACGTTTATAAGTAACTAGCTTAGCTTCAGATGCAAGAGGTGCCCATAACCTGAATGCCGTTTTATCTTTAAGGTAGGAATTCCCTAAATCTTTTCCTTCATAGAAATACTGTGCATCCAATTCTGCCGGATTTACTGGATTAATACTTGGAATTGGCAGGGATTCGGCCCGGTTTTCCATTTCTTTATCCTCCGGTTTGCGATTATTTGTATTTTCCTCTTCAAAATAAGAAAGTGAATCTTTAATAGGTCATTCCTCCATTGAAATTCCCATTTTATAACAGGATTTATTTATATTTATAATCAAGGGTGAATCTTCCCCTATGCTATGATTCCACAGATATTACCCTTCAAAACATCGGATTATGTTGAAAATTCAGAAATCTATTTAGTTTAAATAACCAAATGCAACATAGTCATTCACGTTACTGACTGGACCTTTTTTTTCCTTTTGAATGCCCATAATGAAAAGTGAATCCTAAAAAAGAAAAAAATGCCTCCATAACAGTTTTACGGTCTTGGAGGCATTTCTAGTACTCTTTATGGTGTTTTAATAATTTTCACAGAAGTATCTTCAACTATTGCAGTGAAGTTCTTAACGTCAGGTTGCTCAAAGATAAAGTCAGTGATCCCGTCTTCGAGTTGTTCTTGAAGTACCCGGCGGAGCGGTCTCGCCCCGAAAGTTGGATGATACCCGAGTTCAATCAGTTTTTGTTTTGCTTCAGAAGTTACACTTAAAGTTAAACCATTTGCAGCAAGTGTTTCGTCAAGCTCTTCAATCATGATATCAACGATTTGCAGAAGATCTTCTTTCTTCAATGCCGAAAATTCAATGATGCTATCGAATCTGTTCAAGAATTCCGGTTTGAAGAAATTGCCCAATGATTGGAGGATTGAAGCCTCTTCTACAGCAGTACTTGTACCGAATCCCATTACTTTCTGTTTTTCTCCGACTCCAGCGTTACTCGTCATGATGATCACGGTATCTTTAAAAGCTACGGTCCGGCCTTGACTGTCCGTTAACCGGCCATCTTCCATGATTTGCAGGAACATATGCATTACATCTGGATGAGCTTTTTCTATTTCATCCAATAAGATAATACTGTAAGGTTTGCGGCGAACTTTTTCAGTCAATTGCCCCGCTTCCTCATGGCCTACGTATCCAGGCGGAGAACCGATTAATTTAGAAACACTATGTTTCTCCATGAATTCACTCATGTCAAGACGAATCATCGCTTCCTTGTCCCCGAACAATTCCTCAGCAAGAGTTTTCGCCAATTCGGTTTTACCGACACCTGTTGGACCTACAAAAAGGAAAGAACCGGTTGGACGGTTTTTGGATTTTAATCCGGCACGACTCCTTCGGACGGCTTTAGAAACCTTTTTGACAGCCTCTTCCTGCCCGATGACTTTTTTCAAAAGTTCGTCTTGAAGATGAACCATTCTTTCCTGTTCATCTTCTTGCAGCTTGCCTACAGGTATACCAGTCTTTTGTTCGATGATTTTTTGAATGTCCTCAACGGAAACGGTTGGCTTAATAGCATTTTCTCCAGCCTGCAAAGATTTTTCCAGTCTTTCTTCTTCATCACGAAGGACGGCAGCCTTTTCGTAGGCTTCTTCTTTTAAGGCCATTTCTTTTTCTTTATAGATTTGCGCCAAGCGCTCTTTCATATTTTCTACCTGGCCGTCTTCTATGGTCAAGTTCAATTTGGAACCCGCTTCATCCATCAAGTCTATTGCCTTGTCCGGCAAGAAACGATCTTGAATGTAACGGTTCGAGAGTTCAACAGCCGCTTTTAGCGCTTCTTCACTATATGTGACTCCATGATAGGATTCATAACTATCTTTTAAACCTTGTAAGATGACCAATGCCTCAGCTGTTGTCGGCTCATTAACCTGTACAGGCTGGAAGCGTCTTTCAAGGGCACCATCTTTTTCAATTTTCCTATATTCGGATAAAGTGGTGGCTCCGACAAGCTGAAGTTCACCACGTGCAAGTGCTGGTTTCAAGATATTTCCTGCATCCATTGATCCTTCGGCTGAACCCGCCCCAACCAGTTGATGAATTTCATCGATGAATAAAATGACATTTTTTCTTTCCTGTAATTCACTGATCAATTGCTTCATTCGTTCTTCGAATTGACCTCTAATTCCAGTATTCGAAACAAGGGACGCGACATCAAGCATATATACCAGCTTATTACGTAATTTACCAGGCACTGAACCCTCAGCAATGGCTAAAGCCAGACCTTCAGCTATGGCTGTTTTACCGACTCCAGGTTCACCAATTAAAACTGGATTATTTTTATTGCGTCTATTAAGGACTTCTATGACACGTTTGATTTCTTCATCTCTTCCGATTACCGGATCAATAAGTCCTGCTTTAGCTACATCGGTCAGATTACGACCATACTCTTCAAGTAATCCTCCGCCCTCGCCTTGTTCGACTGAATCCGGTTTAGGAACTTCATTATAATTAAATGGATTGAATGAGTTTAGGGATCCGTTATACGGGAATTTCCCTGAATCCATTCCCCCCATTGCTGCACCCAGTTTATTTCGCTCTTCTTTATAACAAGTGGAGCACAGTTTCACATCATGCTCCTGACCATTCATATTTAGATGAACTTGAATATTAGCTTGGTTTACATGGCATTTTTCACAAAGCATGTAGCACTCCTCCTTTAAAAATATTAAACTCAATAAAATCTTTGACCTTCTTTGACTTTCTGACTTTATTATACATTGACCTTCTTTGACTTTCAATAATTTTGTCTGGGAATTTTCTTGGAAACAAATTATAAATTCCCTCCAATTAGTTTGCTAATCATATTAAACTATCCATTTATAGTCAAATAAAAAGATTCTATGCCCCTACCATTTTCAATTATTATTGATTACCATTTCAGCACGCACATAACCAATAAACCACCACTCACTTACTCTTTTTCCAAGGAAAAACTTACGTTAAACAATCATCTGTCTCATCAACTCTTATTTTTTAAAACAAAAAAAGAGACTTCATTAAGTCTCTTAGTATTTTATATTAGGTTGATTTTCTTCTATTATATACGTTTGGCGCCAATATACTTTGGCTTCCAATAACTATTATTTGTTTTGGCGTATGACACTCCTTTAGATGATGAAGAGTGTATGAATTCATTGTTCCCTATGTAAATAGCCACGTGTGTAGGTTTTTTCGCTTTGTTTGGAGCAAAAAACATTAAGTCACCTTTTTGTAAAGTCTTAACTTTCTTTCCTTTTTTATATATATCGGCAGCCGTCCTAGGTAAATTCTTACCAGCCTTTTGATATGAATATTTCACTAAGCCGGAGCAATCAAAACCTGAAGTAGAAATGCCACCCGTTTTATATTTTGTACCTAATTCACTTTTTGCCACTTTAATCGCTTTAGTATGATATGAAGCAGCTTCAACTTGGTCCCCTGTAAAAGATACTGTTCCAAGCATAATAGCCAATGACAATCCGACGACAATTTTCTTAAACAAATTATTTACCCCCTGATGTGATTTGCTAAACCTAACATACTAGAAAAGGCATATCATTCGCATCACAGGATCTTTACAATTATGTTACATTTAGTAGATATAGGAAGAATGACCATATAAAAGATAAAAAAAAGTCGAAACAGACATCCAACAATCACCTTATTGTCAAAGCACTTTTACTTTTCCTCATAGAAAAAACAGTAGTAAGAAAACCACTGTCCAGTTTAACGACAAAAGGAGTTTCGGAATGCTCTCACCCCGAACCATGATTTAAATGAAAATTTTATTATCCTTCATGTTTTTTACTTGATTATACGTATGAAAGCCTCTCTAGATTGAAGAAATTTGCGACACTCCTGCCGAATAACTGGCTAGCCGAGACCCCACAGGCGCTTGCGGCGAGGAGGCTCGGTAGACAGTCGGCGGAAAGGGAGCGAATTTCTGAAATCAACTGGAACTTTTTTCAAAAGAAAACATTGAAGGTAAACTGGTACTTCTCCAATTTGTCTATAGTCTGAACAGCGGTAAGAAAACCACTGTCAAAATTCTTTTGAGAAAAATGGAAGAAATAACTTTACCCCACGTTTATTAAAAGGTAAAAACTTCATATCTGCAATTAAATGACTTATGTATCCTAAAACACAAGTAGTTAAAATCCCATCAATCCCCATGAATTCTTCGAATTGAAAGGCAATGATGCCAAAGAAGACGATTCCGGCAATCGAATGGGTGTAACTTCTATGCGGTGTAAAGGATGCTATGATAATATAGACGCCTAACAGCCATAACCAGTTTTCCTGCCAAGATAATCCCCCGCCTAATACAGCTAACCCAGTCAGGGTCAGCATATGCCTTTGTGTAATGAAAGATGAAATAATGATGATTCCGATTCCTGCCCCTACTCCAATCCACTTTTCAGTTTCAGAACCTTCCAAAACACAATAAAGGATCATTAAAATCCCAATCGTTTGTGCTAACGTTCGGATAAACTTATGTGAAAAGGTAATCCTATTACTTAACTTTCCATCAATATCCATATCGGGCATAAGGCCTGAAACGCCCCCAATCCCAACCAAGAATAAAGTGGTGGTTGGATCTGTTTGAAGTGTGTTAGCCGTCAAGAATCCAACCGATGCCCCTAATGCCATGTGTGCTGTACCGTTCACTGTCTCTCTCCTGTCCCTCTAAGAAGTAATCTCGCTCCCAAGAAACGAATGTTTGTTCGAATCCCTGCATTCTAACTATACAATATTTTTGAAGGAATTTCTTTAATTCTTTTAAAAAACCCGATCAATCATTATTACAGCACAAATAGAACCTAATGATTTTAGGTTCTTAGGACTCGATTGTTTTTGAAATAGTGCCTCCTCCGTAACGGGACATTGGATTATTAATATATAGACGGATGCTGGGTAAGAGTATTTAGCCTTTGATTGCTTAATTGTAAAGTAAATCTCAAAATAAGCGTGTAAAGATCTGTTCTCAAGGTCTTTACGCGCTTTTATTGTGCTCCTTTTTTATATAATCTTCTTTTAACTTTTCTCCAGCTTCACCTTCACCCCACTTCACTATGTTTAATATATAAATGTGAAAATTTGAATGACCGAGCACCTTTTGCCCTTACACCTTGTCCCTCTTTTGCATACCATAATCATATAGTTTCATTAATTGTAATGTCTTTTAGAATAAGATGGTTAAACCCAAATAGACGAGATGACTTAAATGGGAGTTTATCAAAGCTGATTAAGTTTGAAGTTATGTTGAATAAAAAATTGATGTTAACGATTTTTGATTATGGAGGAATAATTAAATGTTAAAAAAAATCCAAGTCAGGTTAGGTTTAAAAGAGGATTTACCAAAGCTAAATCTTGGTGAATTTGGCTACTGTTTGGACACAAAGGAGTTATTCATTGGTTCGTCAGAAAAAGAAAATAAATTAATTAATATCGTTAGTAGTCAAAACCCTTCTCCAAATGTTACATCAAACGGCGAAAATATTAAGATTGATAAAAATAGTATTTTAATATTTGAGGATACTGATTTAAGAAAATTATTAGCCAAAATAGGGAACACCGGTACAACAAATGAATTGTTAACTGTATCAGGATTAATTAATATACTATCTGGGAAACACAATACTGGAAATTTGGACGAACTGTTAAATATAACAGAATTTAAAAATTCTAAGGAACCGAAGATCTTTGAAGGTCTCAAACTTGGGACTTATCACAATGCCAGTAACGACTCAAACAATAAATTAGATGGCAAATCTTTTAAGGCCGAAGTTCCTTTAGCCGGATTGGAAGACGTTGATGTTTCCACAACAACACCGTCAGAAGATAATTTTTTGAAGTTTCAAGATGCAAATTTGACGTCTGTTATAGGTTCAATGATTAGCAACAATCAAGCAATTTACACAGTTGAGCTGCAAAGGTGGGGAATAACCCAAGGATCTTTTGGAAAACCTCCCTACACAGAAGAACAATGGCAAATCGCATACAATAACATACTAGGATTTAATAATGCACTTAAGTTTGCAAATGAAAATGGATTAACAAGAATTGTTGTTCCTATTGGCGCATACAGTTTCTGTTATACCAACCTTAGTGGCGCAGCTGAAACATACGCTATGGTAAACACTCCAATTAAATTATATAGTAACCAAACACTTGATTTAAACGGATCTATCTTTGAGGTGATGTATGACTCCATTAATAAAAATCCCTATGATAAGTCTCCAGTATCTACCCCGGCATGGAAGTTAAGTGGAGAATTAATCCGGATCGATAATGTTTCAAATGTACAAGTGATAAACGGAACAATAGTGGGTGATATCCCTAATAGGAGCTTTTCTGACGGGGGTAATGGTTTTAATTCAGAAAAAGGAATGGAGCAAACCTACGGCATAAAAATAGAGTCTGGCGCAAATTTCATAACTATTGAAAATATAGATGTCTCTATGTTTATGGGAGATGGAATAACGATAGGGTCCTATCCAACCAAAACAGGTAAATGGAATCTTAATCCATCAGACACAAAAGCCTATCCTGGATATGTTGATACTACAGGTAAAGTTGTTCAAACTCTCGCAGGAGCTTATCTAACTAATAAATTTCCGGTCATACAAGGGGAACATAAACAACTGCAAATGAGAACAAGTGGCGGATATACAAGAATACCCCTTATTGAAAACAAAACATTTGAATACATCTTTTATAATTCAAAAGATATGGTAATAGCTAGAAAGAAAGCAGTTTACCTACAAATTGTTACAGTACCTCTTGATACTTCTTATATTAGATTACAATTTATTAATGAAAAAACTGGTCTTCCTAGCATTCAAATTTCGTATTCTATAACAAAGCCTCAGGCACATCATGTTAAAATTTTTGGATGTACCGTACACAATAATCATAGAGGCGGCATTAGTGGCGGAGCGGACTTTACCTATATATCCTATAATAAGATTTTCCACAACGGTATGGATTCAGGGTTGAACATCCCTCTGTTCCCTGATTCAACCAGGTACGCGATAAACTTTGAAGACAGCTACAGTAACTATGTAATAATAGAGAACAACCATATATTTTCAGGGTTTAATGGAATACTGATGGGTGTTTATCACGGCAGAATTGTAGGTAACATATTAAGTGAAATTGGTGGTGTTGTTGTTTACAATAACGCTAATATGATTATAGATAGTAATGTGTTTTATGAGAGTAGTGGGTTACAAATAACCAACTCTGTAGTTACTCAAGAAAGAAATGTTCTTTTCACTAATAATACAATCAACTCGTCTGCTATGACAATTATTGCAACAGGAGTTAAAACAAGGGTTAGACTTATTAATAATGTTATAAATATAGACTCATTGATTTCATCAGGTAACATAGAGTTAATTGGAAATAACATAAAAAGCTACACAGGGTCCTCTTATACTGGATACTCGAATATAACGATTGATAATATAAAAAGATGTACGGGTAATACGTTTGAAGATTTCAATTATGGTTCACATTACAGGGTATCTGTGATGAAACCAAAAGATTCTACAAGTTATGTAAGCGATAATGTGTTTAAGTCCGTTTCTTTTAATTCAAACAATCTAGCTAATGATATTGAATTCCATAATTCGAAGTTTTATAATTGTTCAGTTACTAGCCAGATCGTAGATGCAACTCTTTCACACAGCATTTTATTAAATAATTGCCTTTTTCAAGATAGTAACGTAATATCAGGCGGTCAATATGTCAATAACACATCAATTGGAGGTATAACTGGAAAAATAATTTTCAACAACTGTAAAATAAACTTTACTTCAAACTATGCTAGTACTTATTTAATGGGAATTAGCGACAATGTAAAAATTACTAGTTATCCGGAAGGCATAATTCCTAGAAATTATGAATTAAATATCATTAACTCCGAGTTAATACACAAATCAACTACCGTTACTACTTTAATTAAATATTACAACTTAGATACCAACTTCGATATTAATAATTACAAAAAGGTTAAAATAGAAAACTCTAAAATACGAGTCTCAGACATTACAAAACTCAGGTTATTTTTAAGTACAAATCCTAACATCTATACGAACTCTGCAACAATTAAGTATACCACTTATGAAGGTTTTAATGGATTCCCTCCCCCAGCAAATGGAAGCTTGGAAATCTATAATCCACTATATGTATCCAGTGGTTCAGCAATTCCGACATCAGGGTTATTTGTTGTAGGTCAAAAAGTAGAAAACACTAACCCGATTGCTGGCGGATTTCTTGGTTGGGTATGTGTTAAAGCTGGATATGCCAATGCAAACCCATGGACGGCTAATAAAGCATACAACATTAACGCTTTTGTTCATTCAAATAACAAAGTCTATAAAGCTACAGTAGCAGGAACATCAGGAACTGTAGCACCTACCCATACAACAGGAAAATCTATAGACGGAGGAGTAACTTGGGAGTATATAGGGGCCTTAGCTGAGTTTAAGACATATGGTGTAATTTCAAATTAATTTAACCAGTCTATATTATAGATAGATTGATTTACATCTTTTCTGAGCTAACTAATAAATAAATATGTTCAATTCGATAAAAAATTTTTTTTCCTGTGGCCGATATTCAAATGAGAGCCACAGGAATATATAGATGTATATTTATCGCAATTTTCTTTAGGCTATTGTAATAATTGACGTCCTTAAAAGGTTCTTGAGTTTAATTTCATTTTTAATCCTGAAGTAATATTTAGTAAGATACTTTTTATATATGTAACCTCTTTACTTTTATAGAAAATGATTAAATATATTAAATTGGGTATAGTTAAACAAATAAATCCTTTTTTTATTAATGAAAAAATATTCTCTCCTTCTATTAAATTTGAAAAATAAGTTGTGATTACACATGTAATAAGTGTGATACCAAAATAATATAAGTATTTGGTAAAATATAAAATCAAGGAGACATGAAATACATCTTTATATACTAATCGGGGTACATTCCAAAAAACTGTACTAAGTGTACTAATTGTAGTACCTAAAAATATACCTGCTAGGCCAATAGTTTTGACCAATATTATTGAAATCACTAAGTTTATAGCAGCTTCAACCAAGGGGAAATACTTATCTTTAACAAAAATACCTGCTTTTGATTTAAACGTAAAAATAGATGATCTCATTCCAGTTATATAAAAGTTTATTAATAATATGATAAATGTAACTGAGTCTAATAAATATCCTTTACCTATCCACCAATTGATAAATGGTTCTACAAGATTATATAAAAATATCACACTTATAGAGCAAATCCAAAAATTTATTAAGTATATAACTTTAAATATAGAATAGCTTTTAAAAGTACTTTCTGTTGCTAATAAATTTCCAACACTTGAACCGATTCCATCTAAAATAGACGAAATTAGTGAATTTAATTGTCCTAGTATCATAGTATAATTAGAATATAGACCAACTGTAACTAAACCTACATAGGCACTTATTAATATATTATCTGTACCAAAAATACAAAAGCTCCCTATATTATGTAAAAAAAGTGCTTTTACATTATTTTTAATTGTTAATTTTTCTTGTTTATCAAGAGGATATTTTTCTGTCGTTTTAATATATGGGTATCTTTTGTTAACAATAATACTGATATAGAAGGATTGACCTATAAACATGAATAATTCAATAATTAAATATAATAAAAAGTTTTGTGTTTTTATAAGAATAAATATTTTTATTAATGTAACTATTATTTGAAATCCAATATTAATAGTAGTTACTATATAACCTTTTTGATCTGCATTAATCAGAGAAACCTTATGAGCGTTTAAATAAGTAACAATATTTTTCAGAACAAATATTAAGTAAACTATTTCAATTGAAGGAATAGTATCATTTACATCCATTACCCTTATCACCAATGGATATATTATAATACTTAGGATGAGAATTCCGACGGCTATTATAGCATATGCTTTTTTAAATAATTGAATAAGTGCAATAACTTTGGATTTATCATTGTTTGCGAGTGGTTTATACAAACTATATATAATGCTAGCCCCTATACCACTCTCAACCAACGCTAACATAGATAGTACATTAGTAAGTAACCCATTAATTCCAAGGTACTCAGCACCTAGACTATCAATAAACACTTTTCGAGATACAAATCCTAAAAAGATAATTACTATTTGAGAAATTACACCAATAATAATATTTTTAGCAGAACTATTTACTCTCATTTCAATAAACCTTTCAAGCTATAATTTTTAATTTTCTCCTTTGTATTAACTAAACGACAAAATACCTTTTCATTTCTGAGAAGGCAACTAATTTTCAATAAATTATAAAAAAATGATGGGCATTTATACTCTAAAATGTCTTTTTTGAATTCAGTTCCGTTCATAATCTTAGATATTATTTCGTATTTTCGGTTTTTATTCAATGTATGCTTTACTACTTCCTGCATATGCCCTAGTGAAACTGTAGTAAAATGCTGTCTTATATTATTTTCATATTTCTCTAGTTTGTATTTTTTACTTAAATCTAATAAAAAATGTTTATTTTCCTGTGCGTATTCATATAATTCTTCTCTAAACGTTTTTGTAAGCGAATTTCTTTGCCGAATATAATAATTATATAAAGGTTGTTCGACATACATAATCTTGTCAACTTCAGTTAATAAAGTAAAATTAAGTCGAGCATCTTCACCATGATGCTTTTTTTCGTCAAACCTTAATTCAAGCGAGTCAAATAATGATTTTTTGTATAGTTTATTTACACTTGATACTAAACTAAATGTTTTATCACATAAGATTGAAGGTATTAGATTTTCTTCAATATAATTTTTATTTAATACAGATCTTTCTTCTCTCCAAATTGAAGATATTGAAGTAGTATTATTTATTAAGTTTATACTTCTTATAGGACAAATGACGATATCTAATTTTTGTTGTAATAAAGAGCTAATCATTACTTCATACATAATAGGTTCTACAGTATCATCAGGATCGACAAAAGCTATATACTCTCCCCGCGAATTATTGATTCCAATATTTCTTGCAGACGAAACTCCTTCATTCTTTTTATTTATTACCCTAATACGGTTATCCAATTGAGCATATTCCTCGCAAATTTCTTTACACCTATCAGTCGAACCATCATTTATGAGTAATACTTCAATATCGGTAAAGGTTTGAACTAAAATTGAATCTATACATTCAGGTAAATAATTTTCTACATTATAAATCGGTACAATTATACTTAGAAAAGGCATTTTATACTCCATCCTTTATTTACGTTAGTGCATTCTCAATTTTATTCAAAAAAAGCTTCTAATAAGGTCACAAGGTAATTCGAAAATAAATTGCTATAAATTACTTATTTCTTTATATTGCCCTAAACTCTCTATCTTTTCTTTTCTTAGATTTTCAGTTATTTCATTTAGCAATTTGTTATCGAGTAACAATCTTTTAATAGCTTCATAAATTTCATAATCATCAATACCTACAATTAATCCTGTTTTCCCGTTTATAATTTGTTCTTTTGCCCCATTAACATCAGTGGTTATTATAGGTTTATTTAAAGTTTTAGCTTCCAAAAGGGTTATACAGTAACCCTCATATCTCGAAGGTTGTACATATAAATCGCATTGCTTTATGTAAGTATAGGGATTAGGGTCAGCTTCTAGAAATACAAAATTATCTTGAAGGTTGTAATCTTCTACTAATTTTTCGTAATACTTTTTTGAATTTCCATCTCCTAGACTATACCATCTGACATTATATCCTTCTGCTATTAATCTTACTAGTGCAGATATAGCTAGATCTTGACCTTTCTCAATAGTTAATCTTCCTACTGTTAAAATTCTCAACCCTTTAAAATTATCTTTAAATCCGATTCCTTCTTTTGATTTCTTGTGGATTATTTGTTGTGATACCATGTTAAAGAAAACAGTAGTCTTCTCATTTAATAAAGGTAGGGTATTAACTAATTTAACTTTTGCCTCATTTGATACAACAAAAATCTTGTCAAATTCCTTGTAATATTTATTAGCAAAATGTTTATTAAATCCTATTTTTTCTATATCGAAATGTATCCATTGTATTTTCTTTTTTGCTTTAATTTTCTTAATAACAAAATAACTTATTAAGTCCATAGGACCCGCGTAGGCTACTGCAATATCATATTTATCTGGTAATACAATATGGTCCTTTAAAATATATTTATACAGTGAACTTCGCTCTTTAAAAACCTTTGAAATTAGATATAAAAAAAGTAAATTAAAACCTTTATTCACGTTACCCTTTTTAAATTCATTCAAAGAATTAATATGGAGGGGAATATCAAGTAGCGTTTGAATCCTTTTGTATTTTTTTACATATTCTATTTTAACGTCTTCGGGAATTTCATTTAGAAATCCACCATACTCCTCTAACATTAATATGGTTATTTCATATTTATCTCTAGGAATTTCGGATATCATATTTAGCAATGCTTTTTCTGTTCCTCCAATATTCATATTAATCAACATGAAAACGATTTTCTTTTTCAATTTGTTATACCTCTTTCCCAGAAGGGTGTTATCTAATTAATCGATAGATTTTTTCTAGTTCTTCCAAATTTCCTTTTTTTTCATTTTTAAGAAATTTTTTAATTTTATTTCTTAATTCTGAATCATATACTAATGTTGCTATTCCTTCAGAAACAGCTTCTGCGTTCATATCCACTACTAAACCATTTTTTTTGTTTACCATTTGATTGTAAACGGCGTCAAAATTTGTTGTAACCACTGGGATATTTAACATTCTTGCTTCTGCAATCGCTAACCCGAACCCTTCATGCCTAGAAGTTTGAACATATATATCAGAATCTTTAATGAAAGGATATGGATTTGCTTCAACACCTAATAAGATAAAATCTTTAGTTAACCCAGATCTTCTAATTTGTTCTTCAATTTCTTCTTTTAAAATACCTTTTCCTAGAGCATACCACCTGAAATTTATACCACTTTCCTTCAGCATTTTACATGCTGCTAGAGCAATATCATATCCCTTATTTTGATCAAGTCTTCCTATGGTAAGTATCCGGATTCCCTCAAAATTATCGTTATAACTTTTTCCAATACCGGCCATTTTTATTATTGAATCAGCATTATTAATATCATAAATAACTTCAGTTTTTGCTGTGTATTTATTAAATGTTTCAACGAATATTTCTTTTGTCGATTCAGATACAGCGACTATTTTATCAAATTGATCATAGAATCTTTGTTGAAAGTTCTTTTCAACTTCATCCAACCGATTACTGACATTTACCCATGCGAATTTTTTGTTTGCTTTTATTTTCTCTGCAACATAAAAGGTAGGAATACCTTGCGCATAACTTATTGCAATATCGTAGATCGTTGAATCTTCTTCAATAACTTTTGAAATGTTCTCCCAAAAAAGCCTCGCCTTTTGAGAATGATTGTATTTCCTCAACCTGATTTTAAGCGAATATGTTAGTCTAGATATTAAAGAATTCAGATTGAATTTCCTAATTGAATTAATACACGCGTCCTTAAAACTCATTTTAGAAAATTCGGTATATTCCAAGGGTTTTAAAATATTCACTTCTTTTGGAACCAATTCTTCTAGTATATGACCATATGCAAAAAGTCTTAAATCAACTGAGTATTTCTCATAATCGAATGCGGACAACAATGAAATTAAACTCTTTTCAGCACCTGCACAATCTAATGAATCAATTACAAATAATACTCTTTTTTTTTTCATATTTTCACTCACTTTAAGGGATTTAAGTAGCAATTTATGACTTGACAAAGGTGGTTAACTTTTCAAAATGACGTTCGGATTCGCTTGAAATTATACTTAAATCAATTGTTTTATCTATAACATTTGTTATCGTATTTTCATCATATTGTAAATGAAGTTCATCCATGCTTACTAAAAAATTTTCAAATTTAATATCTCGCAACATATTTTCTGTTTTTTGGCTGTATATTATAGGTACTAATCCAGTCTGAGATAATAAGCCTAGTATATTTGCATGAAAACGTGCAGCAATAAATAAATTAAAGGTACTTATTAATTTGAGAGCTTCTTCAATATTCCCCTCATAACTATAAACAGAAATGTTTTTTCTGAATTCTGAAGAAAGATTTGATTTTATTGTCTTAATTACTTTTAAATCACCTTCATGTTCACAAAAGGACATTAGAGTACATTCATATCCTTTTTCCATCAACATTTCTATCGATTTTACGGTACTATTTATATATTCATTATAATAATTCGATAATCCATGCTTATGCCTAACGTCAATTATTGAAAAACCCACTCTTTTTTTACTAATTTTACTTAAGAACGGTGTTAAATCCATTTGAAAAACAATATCTGGGGCATATCTAATATTAGGGAAACTCTTAAACAAATTATAGGAAAACAGATCTCTAAAACAAACGTCATCACATAGTTTAAAAAAAGCTATATAATCATTTAAAAATTTATCAGTATTATATGGTCCAAAATTTGACCCAATTACAAATACAGATTTTTGTTTTTGTTTAAATTCAAGGACCATTTCCATCCTGTCTTTATAAAGAGTATCGTGATATTCTTCTTCTCTAAATATTGATCCACCTATAAATATTAGTGCATCATACTCCTCTGCTAGTTTTTTATAGTTGTTTATATAATCTACAAGTTTCAAATGCTGTCCAATTTTGTTATATAAATTGTACTGTCTTCTTTTTATATTTGGATACTTATTAATAAATTTGTCGTAGTTTTGTCCAAGATGATTAATTGTAAATTCTGTCTCAGGATATTTTTTAGCCAGTATGTCTAAAAATAAATCATCTCCTAAATTGAATTGTAAATAAATATCAACAAAGACTTTTTTCACTTGAACCTCCACCAATAAATTCATATTTAAAATATTTCATTTTATTCAATAATGCTCCATAAATAAAAAAACACATCAATAAATCTTTTTTTAGGAAGAAAATATAGGGCTTATATATAACTTTTTTAGTTGAAAATTGATATTTACATTTTTTAATATAGGGAATATCTAAAACTTCTCTCAAAATAGGTACCTTTCTTTTTTCTCTTGACATTAGATAATCAGCTGTATTTAATACGGCATTTTGAATTCTTTCAGTTATTATATTGTTTATTTTTTTTTTATCATAATTAACATAATTAAGTACTTTTTCAATATTCCCACAAACAGAGATGCTGTTTTCAAGGTGCTCTATTGAAATATTTGCACTTATGCTATTTTCATTCAGTCTATTATAATGATATAAATATTTTTTTATTGATTTAAATGACCTAGAGTGTGTTACATATTCCAAAGTAAATATAAGATCTTCAGACATATAAATGTTGTTATTAAACCTTAAGTTATTTTTACTAATTATTTCTTTTTTAAATATCTTGCTCCAAAGTACACCGCCGGTTCCTGCACAAATCATATCTAATAAATTATTAAGTGGAATATTACCTTCCATATTAAAATCCGTGTGATCGATTATTCCATATTTAGAATAATCTTTATATCCACAACATACTAAGTCGACTTTAGAATTAATCATGGTATTTAATAAAAATTCAATATAATATTTATCAACGGTATCATCCGAATCAATAAAAACTAAATATTCACCTGTAGAATTTACTATGCCTTTATTACGAGCCTCAGAA
Source organism: Peribacillus sp. NJ11 (assembly GCF_030348405.1). Lineage (NCBI taxonomy): Bacteria > Bacillati > Bacillota > Bacilli > Caryophanales > Bacillaceae > Peribacillus > Peribacillus sp. NJ11. The sequence continues at coordinate 3,838,244 of NZ_JAUCFO010000001.1, read as the reverse complement.
GGCCCGCTGTTAATTTGTGACAAATAAAGAATTCGCTCATCTTTTTGTCTATACTCTTTAATAACTTTCTCACTTTTATCGGTTGACCCATCATTCACAATTACTACTTCAATATTCCTATAACTTTGTGAGAGAATACTTTCTAGACATTTTGATATATATTTTTCATTATTAAAAACAGGAACTATAACACTGACCTTTGGAATCATTACTACCTCCACTTAATAACTATATCTTTATACGTTGTATTGTAAAAAGTTTATTCTTTTTGATATAAGCCTCTAAGTTTAGCTATATTATCACCACCTATGATATGCGATAACATTTTTTTTATATTACTCTTGAATTGTACGCTTGCAGGAAGCCAACTTTTATAAAAATGATGCATTGCATATGTTTCATCAGTGAAGAATTTCCTACAATTAATATAGTCATAGGGTGAGAAATAGTTTTGTGGATAAAAGACTCCTATATTTTTAAGTTCTTGGTATTCTCCATTTCTTTTTAAACCTAGAAGTTCTATTAATTCGGTTACAATCGCAACATTTGTTAATTGGTCTAAACTCCCGTCTTCTTTTATGAAATTCTTTTTCTCGTATGAATCAAGAAATTTTTTTATTAGTTTATTTCCTTTTGCTGCACCTATTGTACTAGTGGCAATGTAATTTTCCTGTTCAAAGCCCCAAAATGATTCATGATGAAGCAAATCATCGAAAGGTTTAAAGACTTCTACATCAGTATCTAAGTATATCCCACCGAAATGATATAATGCATGCACACGTGCATAGTCACTGACAAAAGCAAATTTGCCCGCAGTATATGCCTCTTGTACATACGCATTTATATGAAGATTAAAGTTATCTTCGTTCCATTCAATAATTTCATAATCTAAAAGATGTTTTCTCCAACTGTCCATGCATTTTTCTACAATATCGGGCTTATCTTTTCCACCGAACCAACAATAGTGGATTACTCTGGGGATCTCGTTGTTTATATTCATGACTTACCCTCCCTTATTTTGCCATTTTATAAAATCAATTAATGGTTGGTACTGTGGAATTTGTTCTTTCTTAAGACCATTCCTTTTAAGTTCTTGAACAAATTCAATCCACTCTTTTTCTAAATAATTTGGTGCGACCTCTGTAGTGTCTTGTTTTAGAAGTGAAACAAAATCTACATTCAATACATGTGCAATTTTTTCCATTACTTGTAGTGAGGGATTTCTATTGAGATTACGCTCTATGTTACTTAAATAAGACTTCGATATATTTGCTTGTTCAGCAAGTTCAGATAAGGTAAATCCTCTTTTCTTCCTTATTTCTGCAATGTTTTTTCCTATCATTTGATTACCTCTTCATTATTTTTTACCCATTTTCAACTGGATTCCCTATGGATAGATGGGTGTTATCCAATCCTTCATTTATGGCTTTTTTTATTGAATTAATGACTCTCATTTGATCATCTCGAGTCATATTGGACCCGGATGGTAAACAGATTCCTGTAAAAAATAACTGTTCAGAAACATTCGTTTCTCTATCATGAGGGTAATAGACATACCCTTTAAAAATAGGTTGCATGTGAAGAGGTTTCCAAACATGTCTCGCCTCAATGTTTTCCTCCTGTAGAGCTTGCAGTAATTTTTTTATAGAAAGTCCAAATTCAGCTTCATTTATAGTCAAAGCTGTCAACCATCGATTTGAACAGGTATTTTCTAATTCGGGCATAAATTTTAATCCAGGTAAATTAGCCAATTCCTGATAATATAGATCATAAACTGCTCTCCTGGCTTTTACTCTTTCCCCCAATACCTCTAATTGACCTCTTCCAATTCCAGCAAGTATATTACTCATTCGATAATTGTAACCAACCTCACTATGCTGATAATGAGGAGCAACATCTTTTGCTTGTGTAGCTAAAAACCGAGCTCGTTGTAATGCACTTATATCGTTAGAAATTACCACTCCACCACCAGAGGTTGTGATGATTTTATTTCCGTTAAATGAGTAGATTCCGAATTTCCCAAATGTTCCACTTGCTTTTCCTTTATAAGTGGCACCTAATGACTCGGCTGCATCTTCGATTATTGGCACTTCATACTGATTACAAATCGTTAATAGTTCATCCATTTTTGCAGGTTGACCGTATAGATTAACTATTATGACAGCTTTAGGGAGCTTCCCGATTTTAACAGCTTCTTTAAACGCTGTTTCTAAAGCATGTGGTGACATATTCCAAGTTTCTGATTCAGAATCTATGAAAATAGGTTGTGCATTTAGATAAAGAATTGGATTGGCTGTTGCCACAAAGGTAAGACTAGAGCAAAAAACAGTATCTTCTTTTTTTACACCCAATAAAGAAAGAGCCAAATGAATCGCTGCAGTACCGGAACTGACTGCAACAGCTTCTTTGACTCCTGCATATTCTGCTAATTCTTTTTCGAAAGCGTCGAGATTTGGTCCCAATGGAGCAATCCAATTTGTCTCAAAAGCTTCTTTAACATACTTTTCTTCATTACCGCTCATGTGGGGCGGTGATAGTAGAATTCGCTTTTTTGTTGTTACATTTAACACTCTACACACCTTCTATACCTATTTTTTTTTTCAAAATTGCAGGAGTTCCTACAGCTAGACTATTAGGTGGAATCTCATTTATTACCGTCGCTCCTGCACCAATAACCGTCCATTGGCCAATTTTCACATTGGGGATCAGTATTGCACCGGCACCAATATGAGCTCCTTCATCTACTTTTACAGAACCAGTTAATGTCGCATGAGGTGATATATGTACAAAATCACCTATTTCGTTATCATGTTCTAAGACTGAAGCTGTATTAATGATTGAATGACGTCCAATTTTAGCATCAGCATTAATGACTGTTGATGGCATGACTACTGTACCTACTCCTATCTTGGCACTGGGACTAATAATTGAAGAAGGATGAATCAACGTTACATAAAAGGAATCTGGAATATTCAATTCATCAACAATTTTTTTACGATTATGGTTATTACCTATTGCAACAATGAATTTTATACCCATGAATTGTTCCATTAAATGGAATGCTGTTGAAAACGGTGCAAAAAACAAATGATCTTTCACGATTGTTCTATCATATTTGTCGTCTAGATATCCAATTAATTCAAAACCATCGGCTAGATCAATCATGTCTTTGATAACTTTACTATGACCGCCTTCTCCAATTAATACTATTTTCATCCCTGCCCCTTTCTTTCCCGATTATCTGATCCTCTAAAAGGTAGCATGGTTTCATTTGTCCCGGAATTTACTCCTTCAGATCTAACCACTTTTACTATCGTTAATAATAAGATTTTGACATCGAGAAAAAATGTTTGATGATTTACATACCAGACATCCAATTTGAATTTTTCTTCCCATGAAATCGTATTTCTCCCATTTACTTGTGCCCAACCAGTTATGCCAGGACGAACATCATGACGTTTAGCCTGATCGTCGTTATATAATGGAAGGTATTCCATTAATAAAGGACGTGGCCCGACCAAACTAAGGTCACCTTTAACAACATTAACGAGCTGTGGCAATTCATCTAGACTTAATTTTCTAAGTGCATTTCCAAATCTGGTTAATCTCAGATGATCAGGAAGAGGTCTACCATGTTTATCGTTTTGATTATTCATTGAACGAAATTTATAAAGGGTAAAAGGCCTTCCATATAAACCTGGCCTCGTTTGTTTAAAAAGTATAGGCGAACCAAGGTTGTACTTGATTAAAACCCCTATAATCACCAGTACTGGGCTAATGATAACCAGTAAAATAAATGAAATTAAAAAATCAAATATTCTTTTCATATCTTCACTTCCGGGATTTTTTATTTACCAGTTGTCATGACTATTTGTTGTTTGATTTCTTCTATTAGAATAGAAACATTCATATTTTCTGATTCATTACCTAATTTGTAGGCAAATAATAAAATATCTTTGAGGCTTTCTTTCTTTGTTTCTTTCCTCATCCTTTACACCATTTTTCTAATTATTTGGTATTAAAAAATCCTCGCTATATATTAAGCGAGGGTCTTCAGATTCTCCATTTATTTTAAATCCATCAGGATTCCTAGATTGCCACCGCCAAGAATCTTCACACATTTCAATAATGCCTTTTTTTGCTTTCCAATTTAATTCTTTTTCCGCTTTCTTGGGATCCGCATAACAAATGGCCGCATCTCCCGGCCTAGGATGTGTAATCTTAATAGGAATTTTTACTCCTGTTGCTGATTCAAAAGCTGACACTACTTCTAACACGCTGTATCCTTTTCCAGTTCCAAGATTATAAATTTTAACACCGGTGGATTTTTGAGTTTTATCTAGTGCAAGTACATGGCCACTTGCAAGATCAACTACATGGATATAGTCCCTTACACCTGTACCATCAATTGTTGGATAATCGTTTCCGAAAATATGAAGTTCATTTAATTGACCTACGGCTACCTTAGTGATGAATGGCATTAGGTTATTAGGTGTTCCGCTTGGATCTTCACCTATCAAGCCGCTTTCATGTGCACCTATTGGATTGAAATATCTAAGGATCGTAATGCTCCATTCATTGTCTGAAATATATAAGTCCTGAAGAATTTCTTCTATCATTAATTTTGTTCTACCATATGGGTTTATAGCCTTTAAGGGGAACCCTTCTGATATTGGAACTGTATCCGGAAGTCCATATACAGTGGCAGATGAGCTAAATACCAGATTTTTCACACTATATTTTTGCATAAGTTCACAAATTATGATTGTAGTCGCGATATTGTTTTTATAATATTTCAGAGAATCTTGAACGGATTCACCCACCGCTTTCAGACCGGCAAAGTGGATAACTGCTTCAATTTGATTTACTAAAAATACTTCTTCCAATGCTTCCAAATCTAAAAGATCTAAGTGATAAATCTTGATGGATTTTCCGGTTATTCCACAAACGCGTTTTAAGGATTCCGGATTACTATTAGAAAAATTATCTACCACAATAATCTCATTACCATCATTCAAGAGCTCTATACATGTATGACTGCCGATGAAACCAGCTCCGCCCGTTACTAATATTCCCAATTTAACTGTCCCTCCCTTTTTTAAAATTTAATCGTTAATTATTAATTAAACTATAGATTTTATTAATTTCATTTTCATTACCATAGTCTCGAGAAAGTACATTATTTACTAATTTCTTTCTAAACTCATCATTATTAATCATTTTCCTAAGCCCATTTGCAATTCCCTCGTGGCCACACTCTGTAATTAAAGCATCAAAACCATTATCGGCCTGACTTTTAGCTGTGGGGAAATTTGTTAATAAGACCGGTTTACCTAACACTTGTGCCTCACGGATGGTTACTGCTTTACCTTCATAACGGGAAGGTTGAACATAAATATCACAAGCGGCTATATATGGATATGGATTGGTTTTCTTCCCTAATAAAATAAATTGTCTTTCCACTCCTAATTTCATTATCAAGTTTCTTAATTCATTCTCTAGAGGCCCGTAACCAACTACATACCACTCAATATCAAATCCCTCGTCTACCAGTTGTTTACAAGCCCTTATTGCCTCATCTAAACCTTTTGCATGCGTTAATCGGCCAACAGTTACTAAAATAGTTTTTCCTGGAAGTTTTTTTATTTCATTTGGAATTTCCAGCTTGGCCTGTTCCCTAATAAACAGGGGTGAAAGTATATTTTCTATGACTCTTGTTTTGTTTTTGAAATCCGGAAAAACATTTAAAAATGTTTGGGAACATTCCTCTGAAACCACTACGATATCATCCAATTTCCCCCACATTTTCTTCTCTATTTTCTTATTTATATATATATTTGAATAATCGGTATGAATCCATCCAATTTTCTTCTTTGCTTTTACCTTATCTCCTATAAAATGATGTGGCCAAAGAAAACCTATGGCAACATCGTAATCATTATTTAGATCTGGCAGATACCGATTCGTAAATTCCCACCCATACTGAATCGTTAAATACCCAGGTTCTTCAACCTTTTTTACTTTTCCATGAAGAAGACCAGAATACTTTGCGATGAGCCTTGAAAAAGCGATTGGATAATAACCATCTTTCACTATTTGATAAATTGACTTTCTAAAAGTGGAATAATGTGGTTTTTCTGGTAATAAATTGGGTCCGTTAGGTATAAAAGAGAAAAATTCACCCTCATGCTTAAATAATAATAAATCGACATCGTATTTAGAATAATCGATTTGATTTAACAAGCCTATCAAGCTTCTTTCTACCCCCCCTATTGCCAAATCAAAGGAAGTAATCAATATCTTTTTCTTCATTTTTATAACCTCTTTTTCAAGATACTTCATACAAGTTTAACCGTTCAATGTTGCCCGAAATATGTTTAATAATAGCGCATCAACTACTAAGAACCTAAAAGCTATAATCTACTTTATCTCGCTCTATCAAAATAGCCCTTCTAAAACATCACTCTTATATAAAATATTCAAACTGATAACATTTTCGTAAAAATAAAAAACAAAAAATAAAATGAGTATTGAATAATATAAAAGCTTTTGATCTTTTTCACTAAATAATTCAATTAGCCAGGAAATAAGAATAAGTTGATATAAACTAAAATAAATCGATATCCTTGCGAATATCCATTGTTGTGTCGAGATAATCATAAACACCAATCCCAATAAAGCCATATTCACTATATAATCACTTTTAGGAAATAATTTTCGTAGCTTATCTTTGCCCAGGTAGGCAATGAATAATGGCGCTGCACTTACCGCCACTCTGATTACACTAGCCCCACCTTCATTAAAATTAGAATAGTCACTATACTGGGTATCTTGTAAAGCAGAAAATAAAAACGATGTAAATTGCCCGAAACCAAGGACGACAATGACCGAAAAAGATAACCAGGCAAGAGTTGATTTCGTCCATGCCTTTGTTCTAACTAAAAAATAAATGGGTAAAAGGATAAGAGCACTTTGGTGAAATGTAGATGCAATTAGAACAATCAAAGAGTATTTAACAAAATTTCCGTTTAATAAATATTTAGTTGCTGTAAAAATAATTGCAGCTGCAAGTACTTGACGTATTCCATTCATTGATACTAAGTGCAACCCACCTGTAATATATACAAAGGTGCTTAGTTCAAAAAGCCGTGAATATTTATATAAAACCATGACAATTAATACATTTGTGACCATAGCAGTTGTAAAAATCAGTATCTGAGGGTCATTCGAGATTTTCTTTAATAGCATCTGCAAGATGCCGAATCCCATATCCTTTTGAGATTTTATATACTCCCAAGAAAAGTCATTTTCGTTGTATATATTTATATAATTGAAAGTATCTCCAATGTTTGTTCTTAGACCTGAAACACATACTAAACATACAACAGCTAAAAAAACCAAAATCTTATTTGGCTTAAAAACATACAAACCAGTCACCGGGATAAGTGAATATGTAGAAAAGTACCTACCTAAATATGAAAAAATAAATACGATGGCGAGATTGATCCAAAGTATGGTCATGTAAAAATAATTCCCTTCAATTAACCTCAGTCCTAGTTTTTTTGATGATAAATACATATAAAAGGAAGCCTAATGGAAATGCTAAAACTGTGAGTGCTTTCTTAGGAGTTTCAATGAACAGTTTCGGATTTTTCATGAGAAGATTGCTAGATACATAATGTATTGCTTGCTTATATTTAAAAACTTTACCACCGAAGGGTAACTTCATAAGTTCCTTACGATAAAATGAAAAGCCCTTAGGGTTTTTCAGATATTGGTTATACATATTTAGAGAAGATCCATCAGGAAGATATTCAACATGACAAAGCACTTCATTCATCAGCAGCATTTCATATTGCTTATCCAGCATATAGTATTTATATGCCAGTCCTACATATTTCTCGTCTTGAAAGATGGGATATGGATATAGTTTGGTCAATTCAGTGCGGTAAACCAACTTCTTGTCTCCTGTTACACCATATTTGTTGTATAAATCAAACAATGTGGCACTATTTAGTTTTTCAGGAAACGTTGAACCAATGATTTGGTGTTCAATTGTTGCGTCTAATGCCGCTATTCCACTTACATTTTCGTTACCGTACTTTTTCCAAAATGAAAGAATTTTTTCGACTGCCCCATCTGCCATATAGTCATCGGAATCAATACAAACATTCAATTCCGTCTCGATTAGTTTATAGGCTGTATTATGTGCACCATGCATTCCTTGATTTTCTTGCCAATGATATTTAATATCAATTTTCCTTTCCTGTTTCCACTGATTTACCAATTCCTTTGTATTATCCGTTGATCCATCATCAATTATTAACCATATAAAATCTTCATTATCTTGACGGAGTAAACTGAGATAACATTTTTCGAGACAAAAAGCCCTATTATAGGTTGGTGTAAACACTGTTAAAGTTTTCATTTGCTCACCCTGTCATTGATATATAGAAATTTTTAAGTTCATCGGCTGTTTCATTTATGGAGTATCCTTGTTTGGAAAGTGAATCCGGTTGTATACTTCTGTTCGTATTGCTAGAAGTTATTTTCATTAAATGGGAGGACCATAGTGAACTATTGGTAATAGGCAGAAATTGAATAAGATTGATACCCAAATCTACCTCTTTGGATATTTGGTCCGAGATTAAACACGGCAGACCTGCTGCCTGTGCTTCAATAAGGGAAACTGGCAATCCCTCATGTAAAGAAGGAAAGACAAAAACATCGAAGGCTTGAAGGATTCGGTTAATATCACTCCGTACCCCAAGGAATTTAACTTTGTTCTCTAACTTATGAGCTTTAACTTTTGTTAAGATTTCTGGTTTTAAGGGTCCTTCTCCCACTAAAATTAAATAGGAATTTTCCTTTTCTCTAATAAAATCGGCAAAGATATCAATCAAAAGGGAGTGGTTTTTTTGTTGAGCAAATCTTCCCACATGCCCTAAAACACATGCATCACTTTCGATATTCAATTCTTTTCTAACTTTACCTCTTGTTTCAGATGAGAAAGAAAATAATTTATATTCAATGCCGTTCTTTAAAATATTCACATTTTTTGTTTTATCTTTAAATAGCCATTGTGCTGCCTGTCTGGAACAAGCTAATAAATTTGTAGCATTGGACATGATCAATGTCCCTGCATACCATTTATAGATTCTAGAAGCTAGGCCTCCTTCACTTTGTGTATTATGACTATGTGAGATTCTTTTTGGGATTCCTGCTTTTTTAGCTGATTGAAGAACGAGTCCACTCATTTTATCCATATGGGCATGAACGACTTTGTAGGTAGCATTCTCCCTAAAGAATCCGTCTAGATGTTTTTTATAAGCAAAGTGACCGACATCAGAAATATAAGGAATTCTATGGATTTGACCACCAAGTTTTAGGATTTCATTATCGAATACGCCTTCTTTGGATGTAAGAAAATCAAATTGGATCTTCGAGCGGTCCATATTGCGATATAAGTTCATGATTAAGGTTTCCGCTCCGCCCCTATTCATATTGACGACAACATGCAGGATTCTTAGTGGATTCCCCATACTCTTTCCTCCGTATCTACCATGTATGTTCTATAAATTTCACTTTTTGCTTCCAGGATTTTTTTAGTGCTATATTTCCTTTCAATCATTTTATGGCTGCATTCACCTAGCGTTTTTCTCATAGCAACATTTCCGGCAAGTTTTATGACCTTTCCAGCCAATGACTTTTCATCATTTCCCTTTATTAACCACCCATTTTGACCATTGGAGACCAACTCCCTATGCCCCCTATTGTCATTAGCTATAATAGGCAGCCCACAAGCCATTGCTTCCATGATATTAACCGGAAGCCCTTCTCTCAAACTTGACGCTACAGCAAGATCGCTGATTTTTAATAATTCGTCTATATCTTTTCGAAATCCAAGAAAATCCACCTTGTTTCCAATTCCTAAAGAATCCGCAAGCTTCTTACATTCGTCTAATAAGGGTCCATCTCCAGCCAATAGTAACCTGGCGTTTTTAACTTCATCTTTAATTAAGGAAAAAGCCCGAAGCAATAGTTGCTGGTTTTTATTTTTATTGAACTCGGCTGCATAAAACATAATGAAATCATCATCACAATAGTCTTTTTCTATCCTTAGTTCAGTTTTCTTAATTGTGGAGACAGGGTGATATTGATTTGTATCAACCCCAACACCATGGATATGGGTAATCTCCTGTGCCCTGAAGTTTCTTTGTATGGCAAGTTGAAAGTCTTCAGTATTGATCGTAATCAAACAATCTGTCATTCTCGCTAATGATTTTTCAATTGGATAGTAGACCAGCCAGTTTAGCAGAGGAGCACCTTTACAGAAATGGAAGCCGTGTGCCGTATAAAGCATTTTTGTATCGCGTGCTCTCGCCTTACGACCAGCAAGTCTGCCTAGCACTCCCCCCATTGGCGTATGACAATGAATGATTTGAAAATTGTTGTTATCGATGATGTACTTTAATTCTTTGTATGCCATTATGTTTTCTTTTTTAAATGGAGATCTCTGAATGGGAATAACGTGCTTTTTATCAACGAATGGGAGATTTAATTCACCATGCGCTGCTGTATGAACTTTATATCCTTGCTCTTTAAACCATTTAAAATATGGCAAGTGAAACGCTTCAAAATGATAATCCTTTGTTGCACAAAATAGGACTTTCTTCTCCATGATTCACTATCCTTTCGGTATCTAGGTCCGTGCTTTCATCTAATTCATTCTCTAATCAATAGTGTAGGAAAGTTAATAGCATATTTTCTTTCTTTGTCTCCCTTTGTTGTTTTAAGCTAACAGCCTTTGCAATTAACTAGCTCTATTCATGTAGCCAGTATTACCGAATTTCTGAAATTCATAGTGAATCCATTTTAGTTTGAAACGGGTATAAGGGAAGGGGGAGTGACACGTTCATTAGCCAGGTCTACAAGTTTTTTCCTTAGTGAATCTTTATCCATATCAGGATAATTGTTTATAATATCCTCAATTTCCTTTGAATATAATTTCCCCGTCTTACCTATGTAAATATTTGGATATATCTGTTTTTCATGAATTTCATCCTTATTCAGTAGCTCTTCAAATAGCTTTTCACCTGGTCTTGTTCCCGTAAATTCTATTGATATATCATCTTCTGAATGTCCGGAGAGCTTAATCAAGTTTTTAGCCAGATCAACGATCTTCACTGGATTGCCCATATCAAGTACAAAAATTTCGCCGCCTTGTGCTAACGCCCCCGCTTGAATGACAAGTCTTGAAGCTTCAGGGATAGTCATGAAATAACGAATCATATCAGGGTGTGTCACTGTGACTGGCCCGCCTTTTTCAATTTGCCTTGTGAATAGCGGGATGACACTTCCTCTACTCCCTAACACATTCCCAAAACGAACTGCTACAAACTTCGTTTTACTCTCTCTATTTATTTGTTGAATCGTCATTTCCGCTAGTCTTTTTGTTGAACCCATTACACTGGTAGGATTGACTGCCTTATCACTGGATATCATCACAAAAGTCTTTACCCCGCTCCAACTTGCCGCATTGGCGACATTCATCGTACCGATTAAATTATTTTTAACTGCTTCTTCAGGATTTCGTTCCATTAATGGTACATGTTTATGTGCTGCAGCATGATAAACGACATCTGGTTGATATTCTGCCATAACGGACAACATTTTTTTTTGATCTTGAAGATCAGCAATTTCTGTTAAAAACTCGATATTTTTGTTTTTATATATTTCTTTTAACTCCATTTCTATCGTATAAATACTGTTCTCACCATGTCCGAGTAAAATTAACCTTGCTGGATTAAATTTAGAAATTTGGCGGCAAATCTCTGATCCAATCGAACCTCCCGCACCAGTGACTAAGATGACCTTTTCAGTTACATATTCTGAAATTACGTCGATATCTAATTCTACAGGTTCTCTTCCAAGAAGATCTTGAACCTGTACATCTCTAAATTTATTGACTGAAAGCTTTCCGGTTAATAAATCTTCTAACATTGGAAGGATTTGTGTCTTTGCATTTGTTTTCGCACATTCTTGAAATATTCGATTCAATTCTTGTTTATTCAACGAAGGAATGGCAATGATGATATGTTCGATATTCAATACTTCAACTTTTTTTGCAATTTTGCCCACTCCTCCAACTACAGGTATTCCTAAAATATCAAGATTCTGTTTTCGTGCGTTATCATCAATAAACGCTACTGGTAATAAATCAACATCATTATTTTTTAATAATTGCCGGGCAACCATCGTACCTGCTGATCCTGCCCCGATTATTAACGTTCTTTTTTTATTTTCATATTTGATTAAGTATTGGTCTCTATACATTCTCCAACAAAATCTTGATCCGCCTATCAACAGCATATGAAGCAGCCAAGTTACCGCTAATAACCGATAATAAACATCATGAAAAAGGAGTGCCTGTACGATTGATGTAGTAAAAATGGATGCCGTTACTGTTTTGAATATAATGGCTAATTCACCAATGCTCGCATACTCCCACGCTTTTTTATAAAGATGAAAAGTAATGGCAAAAATATGATGGCTGAGGAGAATCGTAACAGAGCTGAGGACAATGGGAATGGTAAAAACATAAATACTGGCATCCACTAAAAATCGTCCCAAAAAAATGGCTGATAAGACAATACATGAATCTATTAATATAAAAAGTGATAGTCTTTGCTGATATGTCAATACTTTCCCCCCATATATAGGATCAATTTATTTGTTACATTTAAGCGGAATTCAATGATAAAGTGCTAATGAATGCTGTCCTATTAAGACAGCATTCATTAGCACTTTAATAGAAATATAGGGCATTTAACCCTCCCTCACCCCACACTCTTGACGACTGGCGTCTAAGGTCTTTTCAACCCACAGCATGATCGAGTGCCTCCGTTTATAATGGCAAGGAGACATCACCAAATACTTTTATTACCGTTCGTAATAAAGAACGGCATTCGAAAAAATTTTTTCTTTATAGGATTCTCTTCAGTAAATTGGTAAAACGGGTTTCTGGATTTTCGTTTAAAATGACTCCTACAATCTTTTCTTCAACAAATTGAAGGATTCTTTTTGTAGCTAAAGCCTTTTTCAACTCCGTTTTTCCATTATTGAAAACGAGTATGATACCATTGCAATAATTGGCTAAAATTTTCGTATCTGTAACCTCCAATATTGAAGGAGAGTCGATTAACACAATATCGTAATTCCTTTCGCACTGAACAAGGAATTCCTTCATGATTGGCACTCCCATGATTTCGCCTGGATTGAAAGGTATAGGACCACTGGTCAAAACATCTAAGTCACCCATTCCCGTTCTGTATACAGTATTATCAAGAGATGAGACAGTATAATCAGATAAAATATTCGTCAACCCTGTTTTATTTGGAATCTTAAAAATTGAGTGAATCGTGGGGTTTCTTAGATTGGCATCTATTAGTAAAACCTTTTCTTTGTTTTGGGCCATTGAAACAGCAAGATTGGCAGCCGTGGTTGATTTACCTTCTCCGGATGTCGGGGAAGTTATCATAATGATATTCCTTTTCTTTGATACTGATGAGAACTTAATATTTGTTCGGATCGCCCTATACTGTTCGGAGATTAATGAATCTGGACTTGAATAAGCTACCAAGTTCCTTTTCTTTAGTTTATCTCCGAACTTTTGTTTACCAACCGCCATTCATTTCGCCTCACAATTCTGCTCTAGTTTCGTTCAAATGTTTAGCTTCTTTGATTTGTTGTATATTTCTTTTACTGACATTCGAATTCTTTTTATTCATTTTAGATACATGTCCTATAACTGGAAAACCAATGATATCTTCCACTTCTTGCTCACTACGAATAGTATAATCCAGTGAATTCAATAAAAATGTCAGCCCTATGCCCAAAAATAAACCTATTATTCCGCTCTTAATAATCGTTCCACTATTGTCTCCGTTAATGGGTACTAGGTCTACCTTTGCCGAGGACAAATTCCGTATGTTTTTAAAGTCCACTATATTAGGAGCTTCATTTTTAAATACTCTAGCCGTCGTATTGGCTATGTTGGCAGCCATATAAGGCTCAGATGCTGTGACACTGATACTGACAACTTCTGAATCCTCTACGCTAGTTACGTCTATTGCCCCAGCCAATGCTTCTGGAGACATCGATAATTCCATTTCATTGATAACTTTCTGTAAAACCGTTGTATCTTTTATTATGACTTGAAGGGTTTTCATTTTATCCTGATTGGCCTCTATGATAATTCTCGTAGACGCTTGGTATAGAGGGGTTGTGGTTAACGTTTTCAGATACCCTGCCAATATGAATAATAAAGTGACAATAATCACAATCCAGTAACGTCTACTAATGATTCCAATCAGTTCTTTTAAATTTATCTCTTTTGCAGGTTGATGATTTTCAAAGTTCCGTTTCGAGTAATTTGTCATTGAACCACCTTTTTCAATTTAACTTTTCTTTATTAAGAACAACGATAGCTTGACATAGTGTTAAATTACTATAATCAAGGACATTTTTCTTCTGTGTTAAAATTCCTATGATTATATCCTTATTTTAGTTCTTTATAAAGAACGCGTCAACAGGTTATGTCGATTTTCCGGGAATTTTTTCATGAATTAATCGATCATATAATATCCACTTCTCTTGTTAGTAATTGTTTGAATAAACCTCTTTCTCTAGCCAATGCATTATATTCACCTTTTTGTAATATCTTACCTTTTTCTAACACTATAACTTGATCAGCATTTTTTATTGTGCTTAAACGGTGTGCTATGACAATGATGGTCATACTTCCTTGTAAATTTTCGATAGCTCTCTGAATTTTAGATTCGGTATCGTTATCAAGGGCGCTTGTAGCTTCATCCAAAACTAAAATGGATGGCCTTCTCAAAATAGCTCTTGCTAGAACTAGTCTTTGCCGTTCTCCTCCAGATAACCTAACCCCTCTGTCGCCAATTACCGTATCCAGGTTTTGAGGCAATTTACGTACAAATTCATCAGCTGCTGAAAATTCCAGGGATTCCCATATCTTTTTGTCACTTGCATCGGGATCGACTATAAGCATGTTCTCTTTAATGCTTCCATTAAATAAAAATGGATCTTGGGAAACATAACTAATGGATTTCCTCAATCCGATTATTTCCTTGCTGGAGAGCTTTATGCCATCCACTAGAATTTGGCCCTGATCAGGAAGCAAGAGCCCCATGATTAAATCAATCAATGTGCTTTTACCTGCACCGGATGGACCAACAATGGCAGTCAACTTGTTAGCTGGTATTGCTATTTTGATATTTTCCAGGGTAAAGTCTGTTTCAGTTTTGTTATAACGAAAAAAAAGATCCTGACATTCTAGTTTTTGTTCGATAACGATTGGTTTGATACTCTCAAGAATAAAAGCCTCATTGTGGCTTTTCGCTTCATCTTCAATTTTTAGAATGGATTTAAAAGCTGGAATAGTTGAAGATATATTTTCCAAATTACCTTGAATGGCTGTGAATCTGGGCCATAACCTTGAAAAAATAAGGAGAATGAGTAAAAGTTCTTCCTGTTGAGCAGCAAAAAGGGTAATCGATAAAAAAACGAACGCCGCTATCAATAGTGCAGACGATACTTTATAAGATAATTGGGAACTTGTGTTTAACTTAATGTATTCAATTTGTTCCTCGTTCATTTCTTTAGTTAAAGAACTAATCCAATTTACATGCGTTTTTTCTAAATGATAGCTTTTTATATCCTTTATCCCATTTAACTGATCGGTAACACTGGCTAAATAACTTAGAGCTAACTGAGAGGTCTTACTACCCAATGACTTAGCTTTTCTAATGAACCTTCTTGAAAATATGGCAAGGATCAAACCGGAAATCAATACAAATAAGGTTATTCTTGGGGCTAACCAAAATGCGACTCCAATTTGAAATAACGTAAAGATTGCTGAGGCTAATAATTGTAAAATTAGATTAATGCCCGCACTTACTCGTGCTAAATCGTTAGTCATCACGTTAATCAAATCCGATTTCCGTGACTTAATAAAGAACTCCCAGTTGGCATGTAATAATGACTTATATATTTCAATCCTTAAATGTCTAATATATGATTGTTGTATTCTTACATCACGTATTGATAGATTACGTTGTAGAACATTCTGGAAGATCACTAAAATAATATAAAAACCTAAAATAATGGATAAGCTTATCATTTTAGGTAACTCGACCATCCAGGAGAGCATGGAAGGAAGATTATTTGATAAATCTATATCTATTACTCCACTGACACTAATCATCGGGACCAATAAAAGTATACCTATACTATCCATTAAGCTGACAATTACCATTCCAAGCATATTGATAAAGAGTATTTTCCCAGTGAAAGTGTACAACCTTTTGAAAAAGAACAGCAGCTGTTTCATCTTATCCTCCTATGACATTTCTTGTATTCTCGTTTTTCTCCAAAACCATAAAAAAGGCCTCAACGGAAAATACAAAAAATGGAACTTTTGAGGCAAAGGCAAGGTTATTGTATCCTCAAAATAAGGATGCAGAAAACTGAGAATGAATAACATTTTATTCTGAAATGACATGAGTGAAAATAGATGCTTTTTATGATAACTTGCAATCTCTTCAGATAGTGTATCATCATGAAGGTTTATGAAACGTTGAATATAAAATAGAGCTTCTTGTGCCAATCGGTTGGAACGGCTGCCTGTTGTAAGTTGTATCGCTTTTTTGTTTATCTGTGTATTTAAAAGTTGGGTAGCAAGGACTAATGTTTGACCGGCAACATGACTATATTGATATTTCTTAAGAAGGCTCATTATTTTGTCCCAATCCAAGTTTGTTTTGCAAAGGCGGTCGATATCCACTAACCAACGAAGGCGTGACCATCCATGACGTGCACCATGTGAAGTAAGAAATAAAAAAAGATCCTCATTCCCTAAACAATATATGGGATATGATGTTGGCAGTGAGCTAACCTTCTTTCTTTGCCATAAATCATTAAAAGTGGGCTCCTTGGCGGGACCTGGGTTTAAACGCCAATGAATTTCAAGTTTAATCTCTTTCTCCGCATGAAAATAGACAAAATGATGATGGCGCCATTTCCAATCATTTAATACGGTTTGTATATATTCATCTTTTACATATCCCATTTGGATTAAAAGGGACTCGGCCTTATCTAGATCATCGATATTAACCAAAATATCAATATCACTTGATGTCCTTTGGGAGATATCTCCATATAAATCAGCTGCCAGTATGGGGCCTTTCAAAAATAGCGTCGAAATTTCATTTTCAAAAACCAGTCTGGAAATTTTTTCGATTTCTCCACTTAGCTTTAACATTTTAAAGGTGTTTTTTTGATAATCGTAGAACATCGATTGAATAATGGTTGCAGGAATATATTTTGCGGATTTAAGTTTCGTATATATAAGTGGGTAAACCCGATGATGCCTGACTAGTTTCAAGAACAAATTCCAATCAAGGTTTGGTTCAACACTAATTGGAACCTGCTTGTTTGTTTCATTATCCAGACAATCCAATAAAAACTTTAATTCATTAGATATGCTTGAAGAATCGAAATTGGTTTTGCCATTCATTTAATTCCCTCTTTTAAGCTCTTTTTTTGTTTTAGCGAATTTCCCGACAACTATGAATTTACCCATTTCTTCTTTGCCCGTTACAAAATACGAACCACACCGTAACCAAGCATGAGCAATCAAATCACCTTTTTCATTTCTTGCCGTTCCTAAATAAAGTGTACTTTCCATCCCTCTTCTTTCTAGCATTTTCATACCCGCTATCGCTTTAACTAAGCATTGGCTCTCCCAGAATGTATAACTGCTCATGATATGTATGGCATCTGATATGTTCTTTAAATTCTCTTTTTCAAAATCCCTTATGGAATAAGTGGTTTCTTCCATGTAATTTCCTAGGAATCTTGCACTCTTTATTAATGGAATTAACTTATAAATACGGCCAATTGCTAAAAAAAATAAGGCTTCTATCAGTAAACTCTTCATACTCCAATTGAAAGATACGAAAGTGTTGATTTTTTTATAAAGATTCATCTTTTACCCCTATATAAATTTAGATGATAATTGCTCAAGTTTCAGATAAAATAATTAACTCCTCATCATATAAATCGCTTAAAAAAGATAACACTTCTTCTTCGCATTCTTGGTGACTGACTTCATACTGTGACATCAACTTACCTATTAAATCACTAATTTTAATTGGTTCTTCCAATAAACTCCAAATTTCCCCACCAAGGACACCCAAATTATAATAATTCCCTTTTTCTATGCTTAGCATGACTGTTTCCCCATCCATATCACTAACGATATTCCCCGGATTTTGAGTAATTATTTTATTTTTTGATAGTACTGATGCGTTAATCATTTATTTTCCCTCCTTTAATTATACTTAGTACCGTAGCAACAAGATCGTGGGCTGTGAATGTTGAGGTTGGACGACTCAATCGATATATTGGCACAGAATTAATACACTTTGCACAAATCTTGAAATGCCAATCCATCATATGCATCCTTTCAATTAGAGATCGTCTATAGGTATGCATGTGCAATACTTGAAATCGATGAAGATTTTCAATGGCTTGTAGGTCAATAGCTTCTATATCTGCCCCAGTTAACTCGAATATGCCTCCAAGGGGCAATGGTAGGTTATAAAAGTCTACCTGCACTGGTACCGAAAACTTTGTCATTCTATCGAATAAAGGTTGATAATCAGTCGAATTCATACCAAATGCATTTAAACTCTCCTGCCATAACTTTTGTTGAGGGTATGAGGGGATAACAAATGGTTGGTTTTCCTCCATAAGAGATATAGCCACTACATCATCACTTAAAAGTTTGTACCCCTTATTTACGAAAGAGGAAGCTAATGTGGATTTGCCAGCTCCTGATTCTCCAATAAAAGCATAAGCTTTTCCATCAATGGCTATTGCACTTCCATGCAGAGGTAACACCTTTCTTTGCATCAACAAAATCCCCAAACAGCTTCCTAAAATATAAAGCCGAACCTTATCTTCGTTGTAACTTTCACAAGATGAAAAAGTAATGGTTTTCCCTTCCTCTATAGAAAAAACAGCTAAACTTGGCACTTCAAACATAACGCGATTTCCTTCAACGACAAAACCTGTGCAATTTAAGGGATTTATTTTAGACCAATCAATTGATAAATCTTTCTTTGTAATCGTTAAGTCTACTACCCTTTCGTTATCTTTTGCTTTCTCTAATTCAGGAAGGGGAAGTTCACTTTCTACCATTAGCCCAAATGTGGTATACGTATATGTTTTTTCCGTGCCTAACATTCTCTTCACTCCAAACATATCATCACTGTTTTCATAAGAAACCCTTACACTTACAAGGTGTAAGGGCATAAATCCTTTTAAATGAAACTTAGCTGAATTTTACCGGATCATCCGGATCTGGTTGAATCGCATCAGGAGTTTTCCTTCCTGGTCCAGCCATTGTTAAATTAACATTAAGTATTTCTAATTTTGGTTTTTTCCATTCTTTTTTCATCGTTTCACCTCCCTTCAAAAATGTTTTTTTATAAATCGTGACACTATTAAGGTTCGCATTAAAATCCTGAAATCATCATCAAACACTTTTTCTGGAAGAGGGTTTTGTTCGACACTACTAAGTGCCTTCCTAACTTCCTCCATATTTAAAAATTCAGACATGACTTCATCTTTACTTAGACTCTGCATTTCTTCTATAAATGAACTCCATGATGATGCCATCCTATGAATTCCATCTGAACCTTGTATTCCGCGCGTTTTATTATTCAGCCTAACATTATCAGGCAGATAGCCCTTAGTGGCCCTTCTTATTAAAGAGCGATCCTGACCATTTAATACGTATTGTGATTCTGGAACTGAATTACAAAATTGGATGATACGCAGATCGTTGGTTGGATCACGTTCAGCTATAGAATGTCTTAAGGATAGCTTGGTGGAAATATTCCCATTGATATTCCAATAGTACAATTGTTCAAATTGAGTTTTTTTCATAGTAAAAACATTTGTATTAATGGCACCTTTAACATCAATGTTATGTTCATCTAATTTGGTGAATACTTTCGTTCTTCTTGCGAATTCAGGGTTTATTAGCATCGGATATGGTTCTTCTGCTGATGATAATGATGGGAAGGCTTTTTTTCTTACCGCTGTCATAACTCTCGATTTGTTCACTCCATGATTTTCACTGAATGAATGTAATTCTTTGTAAAAGTGAATCAGTTTAAACTGTTTTAATAAACTAGCTTGATAGTCTAAAGCATGTCCCCATGATATGGTCCAATTACCTCTTTGACCATTTAGTAGTACTCTGATATTTTCTTGTGCAGCTTTTTCATAAATTCCTTTTAACCAAAAACTATTTTCATAATATTTATAAGGCATTTCTAGCACTTCAAGCCAATCATCTATCTCGGATAACGGGCTTTTATCCTTAAAATCTAAATAGTTATCCTTGATATTTCCTACGTACTCTACAGTAGAAGAAATGAAAGGTCTCTCATCAGCAACTCTACTTTTAGGAGTCCAATCCACAAAATCCTCAACTGGTACATAGCTATATGTATGTAATTGTTTTTTTTGCTCATCTAAAGCCTTGGCTGCAAAACTAACGACAGATCCTGAGTCCAGTCCCCCACTTAAATGTGAGCCAATATTGTACGTGGTTCTTAATTTGGATCTCACTACCTTGTCAAAAACGTCCCGAAAAGCTTCCACATATTCTTCATTGGTCTTGAACTTTAGCTGCACTTCTTTTTTAATAAAGGAATACCTTGAAAAGGTTACCTCCCCATCAATAATGCTTATTGAATGTGAAGGTGGTATCTGTTTAATGTTCCGATAAACAGTTGAAGAAGGGTCTACTGATTCAACATTAATTGGAATAGCCAAAAACTCCGATAACCACTCCTCATTCAACCTCTTTTCTACATAAGGCAATGTTAGCAGTGGCTCCATCGTCGTACAAAATGCTAATTTATCTTGATTTTTGAAGTAATAAAGAGTCCGACTGCCTGAAAAATCACGGGCTCCGAACAATTTACGTTGTTTTTGATCCCAAATCATAAACGCAAAGTCACCAACCAAATACTTTGGGGTTTCCTCTTCCCATTTATGATAGGCAAGAAGGATTAATTGACTATCCGTCATATACGGTCGATCAGAATTCTTAACCTGTAAACGATCAAATAATTCTTCTCGATTATCAATGACTGCATCCGCTGTAATCGCAAGTTGCCTGGCATAATCATAAAATGGCAGAGTTTCGTCTACCGATTCAGGAGTTATCCACTGATTCTGGCACCCAAAAAAGATTCTTTCATCATTCCATACTTGAATGCTGTCGGCCGGAAATTTATGTAATGATTTCATTAAAATCTCTCCATGATGGAGATTGATCGGTTCTTGGTTTAAATGTAAGAGGCCAGCGATTGCGCTCATTTTTTTCCTCCTGCCGCTTGAACATTCTTTATTATAAAATAATTCAATCAAATAATTTCGTTCTTAGAAAAGAACTTTACAAGTGATAATTAATCAAAATTCTCTATAATGTTCACTATAAAGAACATCCCTATGTATAAAGTACCACCTTCATTAATCTTCTGTCAATATACAACAAATGAATTTCACAAATATTTTAATTTCTTTATTATTTTACATTTATTTTAAATTTTGGAGGATTATTTTAATTAGTATATTGAATGCTTAACATGTTAATTGAATCTCATTCCTCCTAAAACCGCAAAAATATTTTTCTGTAAATGGAGGTTTTTCATGAAATTTTATCAATAATATGAATATACTAATCTATAAGGGGAGTGATTCAGATAGCTTTTTTAAATGCCTTCAATAATTTCAAAAAAGGGAAAAAGTCCAAGAAAATAAAGAACATGGATTTTCGGGAACAGGACGTAAAGAAATCGTCTGAGCTCATTGGTAATAATGTAATTGTCCAAAATATAATTAACAATCACCTTTCAAAAAAAAATAACCACTTATAGGGTGGTTTTTTTAATTAACATGGGAAGTCGTTTCAATCTTTTTCTATCTTCTCGCTTACTTCATAAATATAGTTATACTGTAAATAGTAATCGTATATGACATTTTGCAGGATCTTGAGTAGTGATTTATCGAATGTATCGAATTCAGTTTGATAACTATTTAAGACAGTGACAAATTTCCCGTCTGTGTTTTCAAAATAATGGAGAAGAAAATTCTTGTAATATTCACTATCACTATTGCTTTTATTCGAAATGCACGGATCTCCGGTTTCGATCGACTTATCAATCATGGCTTTGATGGATTTAGGCAGCTTAGCTTTCTTGAACTGGTTCAAGGTATAGATATCATAGGTAAAGGATAGTCCTAATTGATTGGAGTAAAAGTCCATGGCACATTCCAATGTATAGATTAAGGGTGTTTTGAAGTCTTTGCTGTTGGCAATTTCCTCTGATATCTCCAATTGATATTCCTCGGATGTTAAATATGCTGCAAATTTCATTTTCGAACTGCTGACGCTGAATACCTCATAAACGGCTGCGTCTTGTTTTTCAATTTCAATTTCGATATTAAAAAACTTAAAGTGCTTTAAACGGTAAAAAGCAATCGGTGCCAATAGGAAAAGCAGTATCCATACAAGGTATAGAAATAACGTGTTAAAGATGATTTGATAAAATTCTGACGTTACTATCGGTTCGATGATTAACGTTATCAATGTATGTTCAAAGCCTTGAGAAATAGGAGGATTTTGTGTAATTGCTGAATCAACGGCTTCCTCTGGCTTATTCCAAGTTTGGATACCTAATTGAGCCATCGCAACAAGCGTATAAACAAAAATTAAAATAGTTCCTAACACATAAAATTTTGGCATGAACCCTATAATTCTGTCGAAAACAGAAATCCGCTTATCTTTCTGCTCCTCTATAGCCAATGTGGTTGCTCCTTTTAAGATTGATAAATGCAGGAAAAGTCCTACAGGGACTCAGAAGTTCCTGGAGGCTACCTATTTAATTTATATGTTTGAAATTATGTTAAAATACGTAAATATTGTTTATTGATTGACATATTCCAAAATACTTTCGACGTTTTCATTAACATAATAAATATTTCGTCATACAAAAAATGCCCATCCTCTTTAAAATTGAAAGGATGAGCTTAAAGTTTAAGTGAGTGATTTATTTAGGCTGGCCTTTTATCGCAAATTCCTCGACCTTCCTTAAAAACAACTCCATCGCTTTTGACGCTTCGAAATCTAACTTTTTCACGATTGAAAAAGGTCTTATAATGGGTTCATTTTTTAAATGAAAGGTTTTCAATTCATTGGATTTCAATTCTTTTTGTACAGTCAATCGGGATAACAAGGCAATGCCCAGCCCAGCCATCACCGCTTCTTTCACTCCTTGGATACTGGTGAAAATAAAACTTTTCTTTATGTTCAGTTCCAGGCTGCTCAGAAGTTTATCCGAATATGCACGGGTTCCTGATCCTTGCTCCCTTAGTACCCATGTTTGGTTTTGGAGCAAGCTACCCTCGATGATATCCATCTGTGAAAGTGGATGAACGGGGGGGACGACGACAATCATCTCATCATTCATGAATGGGCTGACATCTATATCTTTATAATCCGTTTCTCCCTCAATCAAACCTATATCAAGCTTATTCGAACGTATTCCTTGAATGACTTCATTAGAATTCGAGATGATGATTTGTATGTCCACCAGCGGATATTGAGCAGCATATTCCGCTAAAACTTTTGGAAGGTAGTATTCCCCTATCGTGAAACTTGCACCTATTTTCATCGTTCCGCTAACCACGTTATTAAAGTCATTTATTTCCCTTATTGCTGTCTCATAATGATTAAGCATTTGCTTTGCATGTCTATACAAAATTTTTCCCGGCTCTGTTATTTGAACTTGTTTGGGAGAACGGTAAATTAATTTCGTACCTAACTCATTTTCCAGATTCCTTATGTGAAGACTGACTCCTGGCTGCGAAAGGTTCAGAATATCGCCTGCTCTAGAAAAGTTTTTCTGTTCGATTACGGTTACGAATACCTTTAAAGGATCCATGGTTACCTCCCTATATACTTATGCATTTTATTTTATCATAAGTAGAAGTAATCATTGAAATAGCAAAAATATATTTCACTTATTTTTACTTAAGCTTTAAAGTAAAGGCATCAACATAGATGGAGTGATCACACTGGAACAAACAGAGGTTCAAACGAGAAAATTAGGATTTACAAAAGGAATAGCTTTGACTTTGCTAATTGCCATAGCAGCAAAATACTTAGCAGAGCTTCCATTCCTTCATATAATGGGACAGCTAGTCATTGCAATACTGATTGGTGTTGTTTGGAAATCGGTCATTGGCGTTCCTGCTTACGCTGTTGCAGGTACAAATTATTCAAGTAAAGTCCTTTTGAGAATGGGCATTATCCTATTGGGGATGCGCTTGAACTTGAAGGATATTTTTAATGCCGGCCCGAAAACATTTGCAGTTGGGGCCATTAGTCTTATATTTGCTATATTAGTAGTTTATGGGCTGACCCGTCTATTTAAAGTTGAGAAAAAGCTAGGCATATTGACAGCTTGCGGAACAGGAATTTGTGGAGCTGCAGCCATCCTGGCAATTTCCACTCAAATTAAAGCAAAAGAAAAAGATACAGCAATCGCTGTAGCGACGGTTGCTGTTTTAGGTACAACCTTCACTTTCGGTTACACGATCCTTTACCCATTACTGGAGTTATCCGGGCCAGGATACGGTATATTTTCGGGTGCGACACTGCATGAAATTGCTCACGTCATCGCTGCGGCAGCACCAGGAGGAAATGAGGCAGTCGACTTGGCAGTCATGGTCAAATTGACTAGGGTTGCCCTACTAATTCCCGTTGCCATTTTAATTGGATTCATCATGAATTGGAAAGAGCGAGAAACAGACGGAAAGAAATTTTCCTGGAAGTCCATTCAGGTACCATGGTTTATTTTTGGATTTTTATTAATGAGCGCCCTCTATTCAACTGGTGCAGTTCCCGAATCTATAGCTGATAAGCTTGTTATGCTTTCCTATATCCTCATGGCAATGTCCATGGCAGGACTAGGATTGAATATAGACATCATAACTTTTAAAAAATATGGCGGTAAACCTTTTATTGCTGGACTAATCGGTTCTGTTTTATTAACGTGTCTCGGCTATGTATTGGTTCATGTTTTCCAGTTAAATTAATATTTCACTAAAAACAAGCATCCCTTAATCGGCATGCTTGTTCTTTACTGAGGGATGCGGGACATTGGCACCATAAAAAATTTCGTCCATCTCCGTTTGTAGCCTTACAATTATTTCCTCCCTTTCTTCTGTATTTAGTTTTTCCTCTGTATAACCGAATAAGTAATTATTGATATCGAATCTTTTTAGCTTACATTTTGTATGGAATATATTTTCCTGGTATACATTTACATCAATCATGTCATATAAACCCTTTACTTCTTCAGGAATATAGTTTTGAATGGAATTAATATCGTGATCAATAAACAATTTCCGGCCATCTTTATCTCTCGTAAATCCTCTAACACGGTAATCTATCGTGATAATGTCGGTATCGAAGGAATGTATGAGATAATTAAGGGCTTTAAGCGGAGATATTTCCCCACAAGTAGAGACATCGATATCGGCCCTGAATGTGCTAATGCCTTCATTTGGATGAAATTCAGGATATGTATGTACGGTGATGTGGCTTTTATCCAGTTGCATGACCACATTATCAGGTAAAGGTCCTGGTGATTCCTCATAAGTCCCAGTGGGTACCTCAACGACAGGACCTTCTGAAACAAGAATGGTTACACTCGCGCCTTGAGGGACATAATCCTGTTTGGCCGTATTTAAAACGTGTGCTCCTATTAAATCAGAAACGTTATGCAAAATCTTCGAAAGCCTTTCTGCATTATATTGTTCATCGATATAATCCAGATATGCCTCTCTCTCTTCCCTGGTTTTTGTATAACAGACATCATACATATTAAAGCTTAAAGATTTCGTAAGATTATTAAAGCCATGAAGTTCAATACGTTGCTCTGGTGTAAGTTTCATGATTGATTCCCCTTTATTTTTTTACAACTACCCTTATAGTTACCCTTTTTCTGAAATAAAAAACTAAGCAGGCAAGGCTCGACTTCCATCTTCTAATAGGCAATAGTAATTTTCCGGTAAAGAAACCTAATAAAAAGAGCCATTGCATCAGCATTGGCTCTCAGACTGTAGACAACCGATGAAAATGAGTTTGCCTATAGTTTTTTTTATGGATTGTACAATTTGAACGTTGTTTTCTGCTCCAGGCACTCGCTTTCCGCGGGCGGTCCGGGAGCCTCCTCGGCTTGTGCCTGCGGGGTCTCCATAGACGCGCTTTTCCCGCAGGAGTCTCGCACCTTCCACTCCAATCAACTTTGTTATAAAATTCAGATAGAAACTATACCTGAGAGTTGAAGGTGTTGCTTCGAATCAGTTGGTTCGGAAACATCACTTGAGGAAAGATTCTATTAAACGAAGAAATCACACCTGCTTTACCCTATACACGTCCTCGCACAAAAGAAGGATTCTTTCGCAATAATGACTATGTTTACGATGAACACTTTGATTGTTACCTTTGCCCTTCGGACGAATTTTTTAAGTACTCAACAACTAAAGAAGGTTATCGCGAGTATCGCCAAAACAAATTAGTGCAACATGCTCATCTTTATCACGGTGTACAGAAAGCAGTGACCATCAAAAGGTAGTGACATGGCATCTGGCAAGCTTATGTGGAAGAAACAGATCATCTGCGTAATCACCAAGATGTAAACCTATATATGCGAAACGAAAAGAAACGAAAGGGGTTCGGAATTTTTTTATTCCGAACCCCTTTTGTCTAGAAACTGAGAGCCATTGCATCAGCATTGGCTCTTTTATTGTCTTGACTTTGTTTTAGGCAGTATGAATTTTTTTCTTTTTTATCGGTGAAAGCAATCGTTCCAGCCATCCGAGTAAAAGATCTGACAGAATGGCCATTAATGCAGTCGGGATAGCGCCTGCAAGTATTATCGCTGTTCCATTTGAAGCATTCGTTCCCCTCACAATGATATCCCCCAGGCCACCTGCGCCCACGAATGTACCGACAGCAGTTACTCCTATTGCAACGACAAGTGCAGTACGTAAGCCAGCCATTATGACAGACAAGGATAATGGCAGTTCGACCATTCTTAGTAACTGGAGCTTCGTCATCCCCATTGCCTTGCCAGATTCTAAATAAGCATGATCGATACTTGTAATTCCGACATAAGTGTTCCTCAGGATTGGCAGTAAGGAGTATAGAAACAATGATAAGATTACCGTATTTGTTCCTAAGCCCATTACTAGCATTAGGAGAGCAAGCATAGCCAATGCTGGTGTGGTTTGTATGACATTCGTTATCGAAAATATCCAATTACTCAATTTCTTATGTTTCGCGATGAAAATGCCTATCGGGATGGCTACGATTGCAGCAAATAAAACTCCATAAGCGGACATTAAAAAGTGGCGATAAAACTCAGTAAGTACATACATCCAATTTTGGGAATAATAAGTTCCCAGCTGTTGCAAGGTTTCCATTGGTTTGCACCTCCCATTTATTCAAAATATTTATGTGCTTTAAGGAATTCAGTCGCTACGACCGATGGTTCTTTTAATTTCCCATCCACTTCATAGTTCAGTTCCTGCATGGTTTCAGTATTGATTTCGCCAATCAACTTGTTTAGTTCATCTTCAATCTCAGGATATCGTTCCAATAATTCTTCGGTAACGACCGGTGAACAGTCATACGGAGGGAAATATTGTTTATCATCTTCCAAAAGCTTCAAATCATTAACCTTAATCCGACCATCGGAAGAGTATGCAAGGACAATATCCATCTGACCATTTTTGACTGCATCGTATACCAGGCCAATCTGCATCGGATAAGTTTCCCCAAATTCCAATCCATATGTATCGACGAACCCTTGATAGCCATCACCTTTTCTTTTCAGCCAAGCACTATCGACACCTAACCTTAAATTATCTGCATCCTTTTCCAGATCAGATATTTTCTTATATCCTTTTTCTTCTGCCAATTCATTTGAAATCGTAAAGGCATAGGTGTTATCAAATCCATAAGAATCAAAAAATTTGAATCCATATTGTTCTTTGAATTCCCTTTGTACAATTTCCATCGCCTTTTCTGGATCCTTTTCGATTTCCTGTCCCAGGACACTAGTTAAATCCGTCCCTGTATATCGAGTTGCGGCTATATCTATATCACCGCTCTCCATCGCTTTTTGCTGAACGAAATTCGAACCTAGATTTTTGACGATTTTCGTATCGAATTCCGTATTCCTTTCAAGGAGTTGAGCGATCATGTTCGCCAGGATTTCGGATTCGGTCATACTTTGGGCACCGATCTTTACAGTAGTTTCAGAAGATGACCCTAATCCTGGCAAAGAGCATCCGCTGATGATTAATGAACATACTATAAGGGCTATGAAAATTGAACTTCTCATTTTTTTATACATGGTATTCCTCCTCAAGCAACTTCCTTCATACCTTTTAATCCTTTTGGTACGACTTTTCGTTCAATGATCGAGAATACATAATCCACCAGGATAGCCATGATGATCACCGGAACTGCACCTGCGATGATATATTCTGTTTGGTATAAATTCAAACCGATAAAAATGTAATCACCAAGACCTCCGCCTCCAATAAAGGAAGCTAAGGTTGCCCATCCAATTAGGTAGACGGAAGCCGTACGAATTCCAGCCATAATGACGGAAAGTGCAAGGGGGAATTCAACCAGACGAATCCTCTCCCAGCTTGTCATTCCGATGCCCCGGCCGGATTCCAGCAGATTTTCATTTACGCCTTTAATGCCTGTGTATGTATTCCTGAGTATAGGTAAAACGGAATAGAAAAATAACGCTATGATTGCAGGGGTTTTCCCAACACCGAAGAAAGGAATGAAAAAGGCAAGGACTGCTAAGCTCGGCAGTGTTTGCATAATGTTTGCAATTCCGATTATAATGGATGCGCTCCTTTTCATTCGGGTCAACATAATGCCTAGCGGTACGGCGATTATTATTCCAAGGAAAACAGCGATCATGGATATATATAAGTGCTCCCATGCCTTATAAATCAACTCTTGCCAGTTCGTTTGTAAAAAATCGAGCAATGTTTCCATCTCTTGCACCTCCTAGAACATCTCTGCCATTTCTGCCACTTGATTTTCTTCCTCTCCCCATAAACTGTCATAGACGATATCGACCAATGTTGCCCTAGTAACAATTCCGACCAAATGTTTATTCTGGTCAACTACCGGCACGTATTTGAATCCCCGTTTTAATATCTTCTGGACAGAATCACGGATTAAAGAATCCTGTTTCACTGAATAAACTTCAGTATTGATGACTTCACTGATAAATTTAGCTTTTTTTCGATATTCACTGATCGTTTCAACATCTACGTATCCTTTCAAAACATTTTGCTCATCGACCACAAGTAAAGAATCAACCCGTTTCTCGCGCATTATCGTAATAGCATCGGTAAGGGATTTTTCCTCTGTAATGGATATGGGATTACGACTCATGATTTGTTCAACCAACTCAACATTAGGTCTTGTTTGAAGCAATCGATCTTTACCGATGAATTCTTCCACAAACTCATTGGCTGGGTTTCTGAGGATTTCATCCGGTGTTCCAACTTGGACGATTTCACCAGCCTTTAAGATGACGATCCTGTCGGCTAGCTTAATGGCCTCATCCATATCATGAGTAACAAAAACGATTGTTTTATCAAGTGTGCGCTGCAGATTCTTAAATTCCTCCTGAAGGGCATCTCGGGTGATAGGATCCAGTGCGCCAAAAGGTTCATCCATTAAAATGAGCGGAGGATTGGAAGCAAGAGCTCTGAGTACGCCTATCCTTTGTTGCTGCCCGCCGCTCAATTCGTAGGGATACCTTTCCAGATACTCCGGTCCCATATCAACAAGCTGAAGCAATTCCAGTGCACGTTCTTTTTTCTTCTGATCATTCCATTTAAGAAGTTTTGGAACGAGGGTGATATTTTCAAGAATTGTCATATGGGGGAAAAGTCCGATTTGCTGGATAACGTAACCGATCTGCCTTCTTAGCTCGACTGGATCTTTATCCATTATATTTTCCCCATTAATAAGTATCTTGCCTTCAGATGGTTCGATAAGCCGATTAATCATTTTCATAGTCGTTGTCTTACCACATCCACTCGGACCAATGAAACAAATGAACTCCCCTTTTTTAATATCCAATGATATATTCTTTACAGCTTTCTTTCCTCCCTTATAGATTTTTGATACATTTTCGATTTTTAACACAACAAGCACCTCCATCTTTCGCATACAATTACAAATTTTACAAATATATTATTTTTTCATATGCACAGTCTCTTTTACCCATAAGATAAATGGTATAAACCTTTTAATTAAAAAAACTAGTTCATTGTAATTATATTGAAGAAATGGAATTAAAAAACTACCTCATTTTAATTGAGGCAGTCAATAGATTTAAGTGATTAATAATGAATTAAAACCCGATATTTTCAGCAATCAGGGTTTTTACGTTTTCATCTGACCCTGTATAGAGTGTTGTCAAAGGAATGTCCCGATGACGCCGGGCAATTTTATCGTCGCCCGTATTTCCGTATCGATCATGTAACTGCATGCATTTTTCGGATATTCGCTTGGACATCTCCGTGATCCAGTATTTAGCCATCGATACTTCAGTTATGATATTCTCGCCATTTATATGTTTACAGATCAAACCGTCAACAAACGTTCTTCCCAACTGAATATCGGTGGCTATTTCAGCAATGGTAAACTGTGACTTTTTATATTCACTTATTTTCTTACCAAATGCTTTTCGTCCTTTTATATAATTCACCGTTAAGTGGAGCATGTCTTTAGTTGCCATCAAAGACCCAATCGCACACATAAGTCTTTCCTGCTGAAGTTTTTGCATTATATATGAAAGGCCCTTCCCTTCCTCCCCAAGGAGGTTCCCAACTGGAACTAGAGCATCGTCGAAAAATAGTTCGGCTGTGTCTGAGCTATCCTGGCCTGCTTTTTCAAGCTTTCTGCCTCGGGTAAACCCTGGAGTATCTTTATCAATGAGCAACAAACTGATTCCATCATGGGAAGGAACAGCATCAAGATCAGTTTTGCATGCTACTATCATGAAGTCAGCTTTAAAGCCATTTGTGATAAACGTTTTAGCTCCATTTACAATATAATACCCATCTTTCTTGATGGCAGTTGTTTGGATGTTCGCAAATTCTGAATCCATTCCTGGCTCTGCCATTGCAAAGGCGGTAATCATTTCTCCTGTAATGAACTTAGGTAAATATCTTTGTTTTTGATCCATTGTTCCGAATGAAGCAATATAAGGGGCTACAACGTCAGAATGAATTGATATTCCTCTTAAGGCTGATCCAACCATTTCGAATTCTTCTGCCAATACAACTGAATATCCGAAATCTGCTCCTACCCCACCGAATTCCGCATCAAGCCATGGACATAAAAATCCGTTATCCCCAATTTTTTTCCAAAAAGAGCGAGGGATCTCCCCCTCTTTTTCCCACTGATCATAAAAGGGGACAGCCTCCTTGTCGAGAAATTCACGAATTGACTGTTTAAATAATATATGTTTTTCCGTGAGGAAAGAACGTGAATCATTCTTATTGATCGCCATCGTGCCAATCATGGGTTAACCTCCATTCGCTAATGATATAATCCACTACCATGATCAAGATAAATACGTTAAATGTCTCGATGTAATCGCTTACATAAAATTATGAAACTGTTAAAATGGCCCACAATATTCATGTTCAACAAAAGTATTGAATTCCCTTTTTAAAATCTATTATTTACCATTTTTGATTTATTTTAATTGAAAAGAAATCTGATTTAAGAAAATGATGGTTAATTCTTAACTGCTTAAATATGGTTTAACCATATATTCTAGCGAGGTTATTTTTGGAATATTACATATCGTTATTTTAAGATTTATTGAAATACCGAGTTCGTCCAAAAGGAAATTTTCATCACAAGATGACACTTGGAGAAGCAAGTCTGGTTATCAAATGAAGGCGATCGTATAAAAGTGTTATAACTCCTTAATCCAATCGAGAGTTAAAGTAATGGAGAGTTAAGTAAAATAGTAAAAAGACTTCCATATTGAAAGGAAATCCTTTTTGCCTGTTAATTATGAGTTCGGTTGTCTAAGTCCTATTTTTGATATTGGCAATCATTCGTTTAATGGCTTCTAGCATGGAATTTATGGATTCCCTCTTCAATCCAAGACTTAATCGCTACTAAAGCATGAATCACCAGGAGCTATGTAACATCCGAAGGAATTAAGAGTTTATTTATTTTATGTTGTTTTTTTGTATTTCTCCTCTTCGCTCCTAAGCTTTACGACATCTTACTAATATCAATCGGACTTTTTACGCTCAAATCTCTATTTCATTCATTACATGATTACTTTCCCCTTTAGTTACATAATAAAATGGTTGTTTTAACAACCTTCATTAAAGATAAAGCACCTGTAATCAGAATAAGAAACAGTTATATAACAACGTTCATGATATAATTATCATAGAAACCGTTTACAGAAATAAAACAAAATGATCAGTCAGAAAATTCATTCTTTTAGGAGTCGATGAAAGTTGACAGTGGACAATAAAATAAGTAAAGAACAAACTATTTTTAATCACATTGGAAATAAAATCAAAACGGAAGATAGAGAAATTAATATAATTACTAGATTAGAAGAACCTCTAATTGTGGTTTTAGGAAATGTTTTGAGTGACGAAGAATGTGATGAACTTATTAGATTGTCAAAAGACAAAATGCATCGTTCTAAAATTGGAGTTACACACGAATTAAATGAGATAAGAACAAGTAGTAGTATGTTTTTTCAAGATAATGAAAATGACATCATTTCAAAAATTGAAAAAAGAGTATCATCAATCATGAATATACCCATTGAACATGG
Organism: Peribacillus sp. NJ11; assembly: GCF_030348405.1. Classification (NCBI taxonomy): domain Bacteria; kingdom Bacillati; phylum Bacillota; class Bacilli; order Caryophanales; family Bacillaceae; genus Peribacillus; species Peribacillus sp. NJ11. The sequence continues at coordinate 3,805,137 of NZ_JAUCFO010000001.1, read as the reverse complement.
GGATGGTATTCAAATTCTTAAATATACTCCTGGTCAAGAATATAAAGCTCACTTTGATTTTTTCACATCTACAAGTAAAGCAGCAAAAAATAATAGAATTAGCACAATCATCATGTACTTAAATGATGTGGAGCAAGGGGGGGAAACTTATTTTCCTAAACTGAATTTTTCAGTATCTCCACAAAAAGGCATGGCGGTTTATTTCGAATATTTCTATAACGATAAAAACCTAAACGAACTAACTTTACACGGTGGAGCGCCAGTTATAACTGGAGAAAAATGGGTCGCAACACAATGGATGAGAAGACAAAAATAGACTGCAGATTTCCCAGATGATGTCCACTCCAATCCTTTATATCTTTTATTAATCGATGAAGAATGAAGTGCGAGTCAAAAAACTATTGGAATGAACAATTTTAATTTTTCTTAATGAACTAATGTACCTATTAGTTCATTAGGAATCTGCCTATTTAAAATGGCCACACGTTGAGTTCATAAAAAAAGAAAGATCAATAGCCTAGAAGACTTGTCCATTGAACCTCCAAAACTTCATCTCATCACTTCTTTTATATGTAAAGCAAAATATTTATATCAATCTCACCGTTTATCGTTATATGTACTGGTAAATTTTCACGTCTTTTTCAAGCATCAGTATGAATTGATGAATTCGTTTCATTCAAGTTCAAGTTCCTAGGCGCTCTTGATCCTAAACCATATTGAATATGTATTCTTTTTTTCTAAACTTTTCATTTAGTTCCAAAATCCCGGCTGGCGTTACTTCCCTGAGGCTCCTAAGCTGTGCAAATCCTAATTCTGATTAGCCTTTCTTTGCATTTCCTTTCCCCCATTCAGCATGTTAGTGACTTAAACTCTAAGAATCATATTCCTCTGTTACTATTTCTAAAAATATCGTAATCAGTCTTAATGTAATGAAATACCTTTGCGTTACCATTATGGTCTGGATGAGTTATTTTTAACAACCCTTTATATCCTGCTAACACTTCTTTATTACTCGCCATTTTTGAAAGCCCTAATTTTTTAATATAATCATTTGTATGAGTAGTGGAACTTAGATTGTAATTGTTCCTAATGTTCTCTTTTACTTTTATCAATTCATTACGTAATTCAATATTTTCTTTTAATAAATCCTTTGTTTCTTTTTGTAATTCACTTTTCTCATTCTTTAGAATTACAACTTCCTTTTTAAACATATCCCTTTGCTGAATCAATATTTTTTTTGAAGTCTCATTAAGTTCTTCAATTCCTTCTATATGCTTTTCTTGAGCTTGTATTTTTAATTTTAACCGGTGTATGATTTCATCCTTATTTTGATCGATAAAATCATTTACAGCCAGCCTTGAGGCTGTGTCATCGATTATGTATCCAGATTTCCTCTTCCCGTTTCCCTCATATTTAATTTTACCTTCACGCAGCCAACGTCTAACAGTTTGTATACTACTACTTTCTGATACCCCTGCATCCTTTAACAAGTCAAATGCTTGATCTGTGTCATCCATTATGTATCCAGTTTTTCTATTCCCGTTTCCTCCCTCGTATTTAATTTTACCTTCACGCAGCCAACGTCTGACAGTTTGTATGCTACTACTTTCTGATACCCCTGCATCCTTTAACAGGTCGAAAGCTTGATCTGTGTTCACAATGTTCCCCCTTCCCCCATGTTACGCCATGTAATGTTACAGAGTGATATTAGCCTATTAATAGAAAAAAATGAATCGATTTCAACATTGGTAAATAGCAGGCTTTGGATGATGTGGCAGATTGGCGAGAAAATGATCAATATATATTTGAATTGATTTAAGTCGATTTTCATATAAAACGATCCATTATATGAATTTAGTTCATTCAAGACTTGCATTTTTTCGTTTTTAACGCCTTAAATTTCAGCACTGCGTGTAATCTCCCCTAATGGCGATATGATATTTCATTTTTCATATGTTGTTACATCCTATTTGGCTAGTATATATGCTAATGGTTTAAATGATAGCATAGCCATTTTCTATACAAAGAACAAACAGATAAAGAATAGATGACAGATATCACAAAAGGATAACGATAACGTATCAAAATCATGAAATGGCACTGGACTAATCAACGTAAGGGGTATTTTTTGAGCTAATAATATTCAAATCTTTTTCCGGGAGCCTACATCATGCATAAACGTGGTCTTATTCTTCCTTTGATACCACTAAATTCCATAAGAAGGACAGGCAGCAAAACGTGGATTTTACAACGTTAGGGATATTCTAATATTAAAAATCCCAATCTCTCAGTGATATCAATGAGAAATCGGGATTTTTTTGCGCCTTAAGTTGAAACTTGATTCACGAAACAGCCGCTTTTGACTTTTTCCTTGGGGCTATTTTTAACTAGAAAAAATTATTGCTTACCCTCTGTATAAATTTGAAAGGTTACACCGAATTTATCCAATACAATCCCATAAGCAGGGCTAAAAAAAGCTTCCTGCAGCGGCATTTTCACTTGTCCATCTTGAGACAAGGTTTCAAAGATCTGTTTTGATTTTTCAATATCATCAATAGAAATACAAATCGTAACTTGGTCCCCAGTTTGACTGGTCTGACCTGGAAACATATCTGAAAACATGAGGTCCGTTTCTCCAACCTTTAACATTGCGTGTGCCACAAGATCCATTGCTTCTTCTGGTAGAGGAAATTCCGGGTTTTCAGGCATTTCTCCAAAAGTTTGATTAAAAAGGACTTTCGCATCAAGTGCTTTTTCGTAAAATTGAATCGCTTCCTTTGCATTTCCGTTCATCATTAAATAGGGAGACAGTCGCATGGTCATAATTAAATAGCTCCTTTTGTTCTAATTTTTGTTAGAAAGCTTGAGTAACTTCCAAGCCTCTTTTTGAAGTTGTGGGCAATAACCACTATACCATTATTACCCATGACTGTATTTTATAATGGAGAACGTGTGTTCGTCAATGAAAATCACTTGAATACTAACAATTTTTCAGGTGACAGACTGGTTTAAATAAAATATTAAATGATTATCCCACTAGCTTAAAGTGTTTGTTTTGTTCATGAACACATTGTTACACAACACTGAACCATTCACCTTGGAATTTTCTTCGATTAAACACCAACAAATGCTTTTGCATTAAAAAAATCTATTTTTTGTTTGTTATTCATAAAAGGTATAGAAGCAGGAGAAATCACGGTCCTTATCAAGCCTAATGATCATGACACCCAATTACGTTTAAGATGGAATTTCTTGAATCTCTTTGCTGAACTAATAGAAAAATCCTTCAGTATTCCTCTTTTAGCCGTACTTAACTAAAAAAGGAACCTGATGGATTGCATAGACCAATCAATTCTTTTTTCTTCCGCAGCCGATTCATCTTAAAATTCCCCGCCCGGTACATGGTAGATTTTCTCTCCTGGACTTTGCCTTCCATATGCAGAGTACCAATAAAAAATGAAGCGAACAAAAAGTAGTCCCGAAATACACCACTTATGTAGTATTTTGGGGCTACTTGACGTTTACTTAATTTTAGCGTTCATAGTTTACTTAAATACTGAGTAGTCAGTCATCTATTCCGGACTATCAGTTCTTTTTATTCCCAATTTTTTTGAAAGTTTGTCTAGTCTTTAATCTTTTGTAGCTTAGAATCATACTAATTTGCCCCTGGTTGACCAATGGCTCTCAGACTAAATTTGTATCCCACTATTATATAAGTAACCCATCTCGTTTAAATTCTCACGTTCTAAAAAAGACGGAAAATAACTATAGAATGTTGATATAAAAGTTTTAGAGGTAATTAATCTTGAAAAAATAATGATATTTATTGTTTGTTAGCACAGATTTAACTATATAACCGAAAAAAATTCACGTTTTTCTTCTAAAAATAATTGAATGATGTCTTTAGTAACAAGCAAGAATTATAACCAATTTCACTTCCCTATTAACTATAACTATTAAATTATTTCATGTACAATTCCTAAACTCAAACCTTCGTCATTTGCAAACATGTACCATTCTTCATCTTCCTTTTCAGCATACAATTCTTCTGAAATGTTGGTATTTTCCACAACAAACTTCTTAATACGATTATCTAAACGATCATAGAAATTCATTGTATTTTTAGCCTTCTTAGAAGTTGATTGAACAGACATACTTCCATCATGAATAAGAATTATTGTATTGGGATATGCTTTTCTATAATGTCCGCTAATCAACAGTAACGCACCCATAGAAACACAAGATCCTACACCAATGGTTTCAACTTTCGTTTTACTTGATTTAATTGCATCAATGGCAGAAAAACCAGCCACTACATCTCCACCATTAGATGTTACATAAATTTGTATTGTCTTTCTTTTATCTATTGGAATATTTAACTCTTCATCTTCTCGATTCCATTCTTGAATCCAATAAACAATTTTATTGACAATGGTTGTATCCACATCATAATTATAATAAATTTTCCGCTCTTTCAGTCCCAGGTAAAACTGATACTCCTCAAGAGAATCAGGTAAATTCCCGATTAATTCCAAATATTCTTTATTGAATTCAACTTTTTTCATTATAAATCCTCCTTAATAATATGCTGTGTTATAGGAAGAAAAAGGGTAATACACAATCATATCTATTTATTAATTTATTCAGCAAGTATAATCTTCGCAACAGTATTCATCATCATTTTAAAGTCCATTATTTTTTAGAACATAGATAAGTGAAATAAGGAAACATAACAAAAAGAAATAAGAGATCAATCCCTTATTTTTTGGTAAGAAAATATTACATAAGTGAAATCTTTTTAAAAATCGGTAATTTTTTTTATGCAACTTCACCAATGACAAAAAGAAATAAATGAAATCAAATAGATACATTTACATTAAAAGTATTATTTTTTATAAGCAATACGCCATCTAGAGGCTGTTTTTTTAATCCTGTCAGTACGAATGATTCAATATCAAATCCATACTCTTCAAAAATAAGACGTAGTAGCTTTCCTTATTCAGCGATAAATATTCTTTTAAACTCATTAGTATATGTAATTGACTTTGAACTAACAGATATCACATAAGGATTTATCGATAAGTTATTTATTTCTTTTCAGTAAAGTGTTTTATACTCTTTTGAAAATTCACCAATTCGATTTTTACTTATTATACAAAAAAGAACCCCATATGAAGTGAACCCAAAGCCGATCGGTTTGATGATTGCTTCTGGACATAACGGGTTCTAACAGCATACTATGGAGCCCTTTGTACTGTAAGATAAATTAACCGTCACGTGCAGTCTTTGTGCAATGTATAAACATGCAGAAAAAAGGATAGAGCGGAAAACAGAAAAAAGGCCCGAACCCTTGTTATATCAAGGATTTGAGCCTTTGGCAGTTGATGACCTGTGAGGGATTCAAACCCACGACCCCTTCCCTGTCAATTTTGTTTCATATAATCAAACTGGTTTAACTGAATTAAATAAGTGTATTGAAGGTTGATTTCTCAAGGTTTTGAAGGTCTTAATATCAGCTCAGTAAAATAAATAAAGCTCAATGAAATAATTATTTGACATGGATTATAATAAGTAAAAAAAGAAGCACCATTTCCCAAGGGATTAGTGCTTTTTTATGTTTAGATTTATTTATCTTTTTTACCTCTTTAATGAGTTGCCACTTCTTGAGCGACATATTTATGCTTCTTGGCCATAATTTTGTAGAACTTTTACTTTAGCTTCGGTTCAAGTAAAAAATCAAAGAAGGGATACACCAAAGGTAAAATAACCATCATCAAGCAAAATATTTCCTTCTCCTTAGCAATTAAGTTAGTAGCATTGCTGTTAGTTATGCCAGTTGGTTAACACTATGGATAGCAATATTTGCTGATATGGGAGCAACCTTAATAGTAACGTTAAACAGTTTACGCTTAATAAGGGTAACGGAGTAAAGATCAATAAAGGCTTTCCAAATGGGAAGCCTTTATTAAAACAATCCGAATATCCCATTGCTCCCGTACCAAAGGATATAACTCACCTACATTTGAAAAAGTGGAGTTGATCAAAGTGACATGGACAATTGTATCAGCAGTATATGTCAATTTGCTTAAGTCATCAGACATTAATGCGATATCAGCAGTTTCTAATGCTGTATCAGGTCCAGCACCACCCATCGCCACACCAAACGAAGATGCTGCAAGTGCGGGTGCATCATTGACATCATCCCCAACCATTGCTACACTTTGATGTTTACCACGAATTTTTTTAATGAAATTCAGTTTATCTTCTGGTAGTAGATCGGTTTTAAATTGCTGCTACACTTCTTTGATTATCACCAGTTAGCATCACCGTTGTTATTAATCGCAGTATAAATATTCTTAAAGAGAGCTTTCCGCCCCTTAGTTCAATTTAATTAAAAAAGGCTGCCTTAAGGAGAGACCCGATCCTCTACGCCCATGTTTGTTTAAGTGTCTTCACAAATTATAAAAAAAATTTAATACTAACCATTCATCAGTTTCTTTAAAACCAAACTTCTTTACACAAAAAAGATTTAGTACATATGACTAGGTTCTCTTTTTAATATCTTCCCTTATTGATTCAATGATAGTAGCTGATAAATTGGCTGGAAGAGATGAACCATCCTCAAAAACCCATGTATTAATTATTTCAAGATCTGCTTTTTTAAAAGTAATGCTATAGTCTTTATAATTGTGAGTAAAATCAGCTGTAATCGATTCTTCACCATCAAACTCGTCATCAATAATCATATTTTTTATTTCATATGGCTTCACGATGTAATCTCCTTTTTATCATTCTTGTATATAGAATTGGCCTTATATGATTGTTTATTCATTTTTTTCACCCAGCATGCCCAAATTTTGAGACACTACTTTTTGTGTATTTTTAACTCCCTATAATCAATCTTATGTAAACTAGATGAATTTTAAACTATGTATAACCATAACCATTCTCCCTTACCTCCATGATAAAAACATGCCCCAAGGTTAAATATAAGTAGTAATAATTTAAAGGCACTAATAAAAGATTGTAAATCATGTTTATGATTTTATTTTTTTTAAAAAGTTGATACAACAAAACTGGTATACCTAAGGCTAATATCACAAATTTATATTTAAGAAATAATCTAGTTGTATTATCTTTTAATTTTATTACCGCGAATAACTAATTGTTTTTCCTTATCCATTTTTAATTCCTTCCTTTAGCTTTGATTTATGTAATTCTACACGTTTCAAGGATACTCCTCTTCACCTAACCTGCCCCGATAGTTGCATAAAGAAAGCTGCCTTAAAGACAGCTCCGATCTTCAGCTAAAGCACCCGTTTGTTTAAGTACAACATTTCACAATATCAATACAATTTAAAGAGGGGAATGTTTAAACATTGAATTGTATATCAACATTAGCTGACATCATTTACATATTAAACCCTATATGGATGTATTCACATCAAAAAAGGCTCTTCTCGTTTGGTGAATAAGTCGCCATCTATTAGTCCATCTTAACAAATGAAGCTACATGGAGGGAGGTTCTAAACATGAGCCAAAAGCGTGATAAAGGCTATAGTCAGAAGGGAAAAGCTAATAGCAATACAGTAGATCCAGTGATCGCAGCAGAAGACTTGGAAAAAGCAATTTATCCAACTAATAAGCCCCCGCGCAATGCCAAATAAGTACAATCTCGTGATTTCTTTGCTTTTCCGAAAAGAAACTTGCAGGTGAACGAAAATGAAGAGTCAAGCAATCCACTAACATGAAGGATTACTTGACTCTTCATAGGTATAATAGACTTTGGTTCTGGTGCAAATATGACCTGTTAGAAACATAGAATCTCGATATCCTTTTCATCTATGAATTATGAAGCTACTCCAAATAATTGTATAAATTCAATCTCACTTTGGACAGACTTCATCCCTTGTTGAAGTTGTCCTTTTTTCAGCATATGCATCACCTCCACTCCACAGATGATTTGTTTGGCTGTTCGAAACGTTTTTAATCCTAGCATAGAACGGACTCGCGCACCCGTTAGTTGCATAAAAAAAACTGCCGAAGCAGTATTAGGTTAATGCTAAATAGTTTCTATCCTTTTGGCTTTTTGGTATTTGATATAACTTGCTATAGCTGACAGTAAAGATATAAAAGCAATTATCTTTAAAACGTGAAAAGGATTAACCCCTATTTGAGAACCTAAAATACTTGGTATGCTTGCACCTTGTAGAAGTAAAGAGAAAACTCCTAATAAAATAAAGCCCCACATTAAATTTCTAATTTTTGTTGGATTCAAATAATCACCTCCTTTTTAACTCAATATATACGTTCTTTTCCTAAAATATCCTGCTATTAAAACATTTACTCCTTATGGAACTAAACTCCCTCAATAAACTAAACACAATCTCACGATTGCTCTAGAATTCTTAGGATTTCATAGCCATATCATTAACCGTTATCTATGTAAGCTCGGCAATACTCCTCAAGAATAGGGATTTACCGAAAAAAGTGCATGGTAAACTAGCCAATCATAGGAAAAAGTTGGTTTAAGCAATGTCATGATCGCACTTTAGGATATCCACATGTCTCATGGAGGTCAACCCTCCCATGTCTAACAGAGTCGATGCTCCTACATTCCTTCGTTCAACCTTTCCATGTGGTGGATGTCGGTCATGCTGCCCCACAGGATCTAAGTCCTCACGTTAGTTGCTTTGCCGACTAATCCGTGCTTCACTTTTAAATAAGTGTTAATTAAATGACCGTGTAACCTTAAAATTCATTGAACTATGCGACTGTTTGATGGTCTACAAATGTTGCCATATGAGGGATATCCTTTAACATCTTGTCTTCTTGAAACGTAAATTGTTTTTTACCGATTGAAAACAGAATTCGAATAAGCTTGTTACACAAAGCTATCAGAGATTGCATTTTCTTTAAGGGATTGTGAGAACGTGTTGTGTAATATATGTGAAGAGCTTTAAAAGCCTTGTTCTTTGCCACCAGTATCATGGCTGCCCGGAATAAGAGAGCCTTTAATTTCTTTCGTCCCCGTTTGGTAATCTTGGTCTGACCTTTGTGCTTTCTGGATGTGTTTTCTTTTAAACTTAAACCTGCTAATTTTACGATTTGGCGAAGATGTTGATAGTCTCTGAGGTCGCCGACCTCTGCGAAAAACCCTGCTACTGTATCTCGACCGATTCCTGACACCTCTAACATCTGTGTGACACCTGGGATATGGTCTAATAACTGATCTAATTGATGATCTATTTCTTCGAATTTCATTTGAATAAAATCATACTTCTCTAGTAAAGCTCTCAACTCTAATTTCGCCATAGCTGCCCCTTGACGAATACCAATCGAACGATTGGCTGCTTCTTTAAGTGCTCGTATCTTCTTTAAGCCTATACTGCGTTTTACCAATTGTCTTAGGGAAAGTAAGAGCTCTTCATCCGTATACTTTACAAGTTCATGTGGCAAGGCTTTTAGCTTTAGAAAATGAATAGCTGCCTTGCCTTCCCAACTTTTGAACACCGTCAAAAATTCGGGAAAGTAACGATCAAGCCAGTTATGAACTTGTCCCTGAACGACCTGTAAATCAACGTTGAGAAGATCGCGAAGTTTTTTGGCCACTCGGAGTTCTGCATTAATTCCTCGTGGAATTGTTGGTTCGGCGTATCTTCCGTCTTTGACTAACTGTGCGATGCCTTTTGCATCTTTCACGTCATTCTTTGTAGGTGAATTATCGTCTAATTCTTTACTTCGTTTAACATGTAGTGGATTGACTGATACGAACTTAATATTATTCTCTTTTAGAAGATGAGCTAGATTTAACCAGTAGTGACCGGTTGGCTCCATCCCTACAATCACTTGATTTAACTTACACCCTTTAACAAGTTGGGTAATCCAATCTAGAAACGAATGAAATCCTGCTTTCGTATTTTCAAAGAAACACGTTTTACCTAGTTCCAATCCTCTAAAATCTTGTGCTCTAGCGACATGATTGTGCTTCGCTATATCTACTCCGACAATTAAGGTTTCAGAAGTAATTTGAGAGATTTTATGATTTTGGTTATAATTCATTGTGAGACCTCCAAATAGATGTATTGTCCTTTTTAGCTGGCCAGCTCAGGACACATTCATCTTATCAAGAGGTCTTTTTTCGTTTAAACCTCATTTTCAGTTATTACAGGAATGCTGCCCCGATAGTTGCATAAAGAAAAAGCTGCCTAAAAGACAGCAGCTAACGCATCCGTTAGTTCATTAAGAAATGCGATTCTTATTAAAGAATAGCGCCCTTTAATTGAAGAAGGATTTTTTTGTTTATTAGTATAGTGCTAAGAAATTATCATTCATTTGTGATTAAGACTAAAAACTTATTTACTCTAAAAACCAGAATTCGATCCGATAACGACAGTAGCGTCCAGTTCCTCGTCTCTAGCCACTTTCGTGGTAAGCCCAGCACCAGCAAAGACTTCAAAGGTCTGAGGTGCCTGCATTTCGCTCGTCTCTATTAAAAGATGTCCTCCCAGTGCTAGCCAGAGAAATGCTTCTTCTGCTACTCTTCGCTGAATGTCAAGTCCATCCTCTCCTCCGTCAAGCGCCACCTTCAGTTCATGGAGGCGAGCCTCCTGTGGGAGCAGCTTGATTGCCTCGGTAGGAACGTAAGGTACGTTCGCAACTAGGATGTTCACATGGCCTTTAAGTGAGCGAGGCAGAGCTTTATACAAGTCACCTTCAAAAACATGGCCACCGAAATCCGTTACGTTGCGGCCAGCGCATCGTACTGCGACAGGGTCAATGTCAACAGAATACAATTCAACTCGTCCTAAAGCTGCCGCCAGTGCTACACCCACAGCACCTGACCCGCAACATAGGTCAACGATGATATCACCAGAACATGACAGGGCTTCTGCCTGGTGAACAAGAAACTCGGTACGTTGGCGAGGCACGAAAACGCCTCGGTCCACTTCTATCCGCAAACCACAGAACTCTGCGTATCCAACAACATATTCAAGAGGTAAACCATCGGCTCGCATTTCCACCATTTTCTTGAGGTCCTCTGGAGTTCGTGCCTCTGAGATAAGTAACCGGGTCTCATCTTCTGCGAAAACACAACCCGCGCTCCGAAGCCTGTTAATTATACATTTTTCCGTTTTATTGTCCAAAAAGAAATTTAATTTTTTTCCTATTTATCTCACCACTTTTGCTTATTTATAACCCTGTATTCGTTAAAAATTGGAGAAATCCTTCTTCAATAAAATGGGCTTTAAATGCAAAAGAGCACTACCCTTATTCAAGGATAGCGCCCGATTATGCAACAAGACAAAATATATATGGATTATCAGAGTAATAATTCTAAATCTCATTTTACTGATGGACGCAAAATTTCTTCGCAGATTAATACCAAGTAGTTTTTGCTGTGCCACCTCCAGCAGCTCCAAAGGCGTAAGCCTTATACCCAACACCATTATACACTTGTGCGCTATGACAGGAGGTTTGACCACGATTTATCCTCCCGTTACCACCACTACTAGCACAAGAATAAGATGTTCTTTTAGTACCGCTACTAGTATAACTATACACAGTTGCATTCCCAAAGGCATCTATCGGAGCAGCATTAGTAAGCTTCATATAAGCCCAAGATGTTTGACACTTATAACTCCATTTTAGGTATACAGTTCCAAGATAATAACCGTTGGAGTCAATGATATGTTTTGAAGCTTTGGTGACTCCATCACTTGAACAACCTGTTGTAATAGGATTTGTACCATCATAAGATAGGGCAAATGCTTTTTCAGCTGGTGAAACCGCAAATATCAGACCAAAGACAAAAGTAAATATCATCCCAATATTTAATAATTTTTTCATTATAACAGCTCCCCTTTTCCCTAAACTTTACCATGTAAAAATTTGTATTGCGATGAACTAAGGGACTATTTTACATTTAAAAAACGGACATTTTTTTGACAGCAACTAAGCAAAAAAGCTACTAAAGTATTAATTTTCTTAAAATAAATTAAAAAAGAAATCAAATGAGTACTATATACAAATCTAGTTAACATAATGAGGTATTATCGGTATTAAAAAGGATCTTCAATTGAAGATCCTTTTTGCTGCTTGTTCCATTAAAGCGCCCTTTAATAAACTCTCTTCATCATATCCATTGTTCCATAAATCATTTAATTCCTTAAGGATTTCTTTTGCTGCAATCCCTGGGGTAAGATCCTTGTATTTATAAATATGGTCTGGTACCTTAATACCGAGTTCATATGCAATATTATCCGCATCTTCAATTGTTCGGATAAAGGAAGTACCTAATAAATGAGGTTGAAAGATGCCACAATTAAATATGCCCTGGCTCCCATAGTCCTATCAACGTCATTTCGTGCAGCAGACAACTGTGTGACGATATCTATACAGTCTTTTCCCTGCTACATAATTCCTAGAACTCGTTTAATTTGTCCTTCAATTCTCTTTAACCGATTGATGACGGTTTTATCGTATTCCATATTCTACCCACCCTCTATTTACAAACACAATCACTTATCTCATAACTGGTTACCTTAATTCCTTTTCCAATTAAGAAGCGCAGCCCCAAGTTTACTTCTAATTTATCGGTAGCAATTACATGAATGTTTTCATGTGGGATTTCTTTATTAACACGTTTCAAATATGCATAAAGGATATTCAAAGCATCTCTATTGATATCATCCCGTTTTTGATTATAAGCCCTTATATCTAATAAAATGGCGCTATGCTCTTTCCTATTATTCTTTTGGTAAAGAATGTTTTTAACAGGAACATAACTTTTATACAAATTCGGGACCAAAATCACGACAAATAATATGATTAATTGAAAAATCATATCCACCAACTATGTTTCAATTTATCACATCACACAATACCTAAAGGGGTATGTTGTCAAGCTAGTTAATCATATATACAGTTGACTGCGATGTAGATACATCAGTTCCTCCTAGTATATATTTTTCTATATTTTAGGAAGCACATAAAGAATATTTAACTCAATTATTCAACTCAGTTGAAATTTAATCCTCGGGGTGCTTTAGCATCAGCCTCTCTCTTTTACCTACAAACGCAGAAAACACATATTTCTAATGAATAAAGCCGATGATTCCTACTTAGGAATCATCGGCTTTTTACAATTAACCTGAAACGAATAGAAAGGAGGGATTTAATAGAATTATACTCCCTGCTCCTTCTCTGACACTTGAACGCTTAGTAAACCATTTTTGCAAGGCTGTTCAATTGTTTAACCTCATTTAACTTATCAGGGCATTACTGTGTTATTAATTCGCATACAAACGATATTGGTCGCTTAATGTATCTCCATTACCGTAAATATAGGCTTTTGAGCCGGATGTATAGGTAGAATTGTCGTACTTCCATTTGATTCTGAGACCCATGTTCCCGCCTGCTCCATATGTGTTCTCGCCATTCTTCTTAATATATTTAGAAAAGCTATCCCACGTCCGGGGACCAACCACACCATCCACTTTCAATTGGTTTTCTTTTTGATATTTCTTTACACCCGCTTCGGTCTTCGGCCCAAAAATTTCATCAACGTCAACCACTGCGGAATCCGTATAAAAACCCATGACATTCAGGATATACTGCATATTTCTTACTTCCACCCCATGAGTGTCCTTCCGCAAAATCGAGTTTTTATCCCAGCTTTCCGGGTGGTGAAATCCTCCAGCAGATGCTGAAGCGGTTGAAAAAGAAATCCCCAGGGCCATTGCTAATACTACCATACCAGTAAGTAATTTCTTCATAGCGCCATCTCCCTCTTTTTTTGTGCATCTAAACCATTTTATTTCCCCTCAGATTGTATATTCCCCTTCCGACCATTGTCCTGTTTTGTTCTGCTAAAAAGCAGTGTCACCAGAAGGACCACAGAATAGGACAAGGTAGTTATTGGACAAATATGAGAATGTAGAACCTTTTACAAAGAGAAAAACACAATAGCCCAATTTTGAAATTCCAAACCATTAAACCCTGACTCGATTTTCTTTAGCGATTATTTGTATCCAATAGTAGAAAATCAAAGGTTGGTGCATTTCAACAGAATATCGCTCCATCAAAAAAAAGGACCTAATCGATTAGGTCCTTTTTGACTTTAGTCTATTCGTTTCAATTTGGTGAGCTATAAACTTAACACTGTGATAATGTTTATCCCTATTAACTTGCTATCGTTTCTGAATCTTGTCCTCTTTTAAGATTTGGTAACTTAGAGTCTATAGATAGGAATCCACTTCCATTTAATACCAGGTGAAGTGCAATTATCATAAGAATGAGATCTAATTCGAAACCTGTACCTTCTCCATTCCCCATAAAACCTGATGGAAATTTCACATAAACAATTGCACCAGCCATAATGATTATAAGGAGGGCAGAAATTATCCTTGTTCCAAGACCTAAAATTAAAGCAATTCCTCCAACCAATTCAATTGTACCAACTACATAAGCCATAAACCCGGGAATGCCTATACTTTGAAACCATCCTGAAGTGTTTTCCAATCCACCTTGGAATTTTGACAGACCATGCAACAAAAATGTAACTCCCAATATTACTCTTAATAAAAAGGTACCGATTTCCTGTTTATTCATGACACATCTCCTTTTATTTTATTTCACACTACAAAGTGTAGTGTAATGGTGTAAAAAAATCAAGTGAAAGTCATCCGACAATCACTATAGTCATTCCCAATAGTATAATCAAAACATATATAGAAACAAAAATCGTGGTAGTATCAGCCCTCAAAGGAATTGATTTATGGGGATCGACTAATTGCTGAAGTCTATAGTTAACCGATTCATTCGAGAAGTGGACAAGGACAGGAGAGGATTTATCAGAGCAACAATGTTTAATTAACTTCAACAAAGCAGCACTTATGCCTAATTCAGTCCCCATTTTATTAATCGCATATTCATCGGCTAATAATTCACTTATTATTTTGTAATTTTTATAACACCATTTTGTCAGTGGGATAAACCATAACGCATGTGAAATCAACTGTAAAATGAAGATTACCAGCGGATCGTATTGTTTTTGGTGAAAGGCCTCATGCTCTACTACCGCTTCTAGCTCATCAAAGTCCAATAATCGAATTAAACCAGTACTGATAACAATGAATGGTCGCCTGAAACCAAGTGTAAACGCAAGAGGTTGATCAGCATTCACAACTAAGATATCTTTGTTGACCCTTTTGAATGTTTCATTTATAGACCTTGTCTTTTCAACATTTTTGTAGATAAAAAGCTTTTGTTTAAACCTTCTGGATAAGAGATATTGCTCTGCAATTTTGAATAGGGTGCTCAAAATACTATAGGCTATTACAATATTGAGCAGTGTGATGACCACAAAGTAGTATACTGAACCTTCCCTGAATAGACTAAAGCAAAATTTAAAAAAGTTGGCTTTAATATTGACTCCAAAAAAGATGTGTGCCAAAAAAGCTCCCATTTGGCTCCATACTAAACAGGCAATTAGAAGACTCAGGCTTATCACAAAATAAGACTTTTTCCTCCACATTATAATTTATCCTTTTTTAATGATTGAATCTTTTGTTCCAATTTTTCAATTAAACCTTGGTCAGCGTCTTTCATGGCATCTAGCATATGGCTAATTACAGCCCCGCCAAATTCATCCAGCAAATTCTCAGTAAGTTTCTTTGACTGCTCTTCTAAAAACTCCGCTTTAGACTGAACGGGGCGAAATAATGAAAGCCTTCCTTCAGACCGCTTTTCAAGAATGCCTTTTTCAACCAGTCGATTCATGACTGTCATTACCGTATTAAAGTTAATAGGCTTATCAAGCTCCAAGGACTGTTGAACCGCTTTAATACTCTGTTCATTTTCATCCCATAAATATTCCATGATATTAGCTTCCAAAGGACCAAAGAAACGATTCAGTCCAACTTCATCATATTTAAAATTTTTAATATTCATTTTTTACCCTCCCACTACGAATTGTAGTGGAAATCCTTGTTAGAATCAAGTTTCAACCGGAAGATTAGATCTAGTATATTCGAAATTCCTACTGGGCCGGCACAACCGAAATTGTCCCCCCTTCTTGAATCTATACCTGCCAACCTTTATCATTAGCTTCAATTGCTTTTCCAGCATCAATAGTTTCATAAAAACAGATCCCTTTTCTTCTTAAACGGGCATGAATTCTCCATAAAAATTGGCTTTAATTTAAAAAAAACGAGCCTTTTGAGGCTCGTTTCACTAATTAATAATTAACTCTTTGTTGCAAGTTTCTCTATTTCATCAGAATTATAAAAATGATATCCTCGTGCCGTCGTTTGGGCCGCAGCATACATTGCAGCAGCTACTTTGTTTGCTTCTATGGCACGATATGGACGTAATGGGCCCACAAAGAGAAATTTAGCAAAGGAACTTAGCATACCAGAAATCTTTTCACCTGACCTAAATTCCTTTCGTTCTCCAAGAAGTAAGGATGGGCGAAATATATGGACAGAATTCAATTCTAGGTGTTTTAGTGTTCCTTCCACATCGCCCTTAACACGACTGTAGAAAAACTTTGATTTGGAATCGGCTCCCATGGCTGTTATAACGAGTAATTTTTCAACACCGGACGCTTTCGCCATTTTAGCTGCCTCGATTACATAATCATAATCGACTTTACGAAAAGCTTCCTTCGATTTTGCATTCTTGATCGTTGTACCTAAACAAATGAAAACATCGGTGACGTTGAACAAATCGGCACACTTGGATAAATTTTCAAAATCCACAACATGTCCTGTGCACTTGGGTTCCGTGATTTTCATTTCCCTTCTTGTCAGCAAGTGGATTTCCTTATAAATTTTGCTGTTGCTTATCTCTTTAACCAACTGGGTACCAACCACACCTGTAGCCCCTAAAATCAATGCCGTCTTATTAGTCATGATTTCCTTCTTTCCTTCATTAGTTCCTGAATATCATCCAGACCCATTTTTTGACGCTAAACAAACTAAGTTAAATGATTCACTTGATTGAAATCATCTATTATCCAGGAATCGACATCAAATCTAATCGTACTCAAACATGCATTGAACAAACGCATTTCGTTGGAAACGATAGACTCGTTTGACATCAACCGTAAAATGAAATGAATGACAGCGCCATGTGCAACAAGTATAACTTTCTTTTCGGGATACTCCTTTTGAATTTCCTGGAGCCCATTCATCAGCCTGTATTGTAAAGAATCCTGATTTTCCTGACCCGGATATACTTTATCCTTGAATGCTGCTTTCCTTTCAGCCGCTGTCATTCCTTCAGCGACACCAAAATTCTTTTCTATGAATTCCATTTTTTCGATAACCGGGACTTCAATATAATGGGAAATGATATCAGCCGTTTCCCTTGCCCTTTTTAGAGGGCTTGAAATAATTACATCCCAATCCTCTTTTGACAAAAATTCACCACATTGCCGTGCCTGTATCTTTCCTAGTTCATTTAAAGGGATATCAGTCTGCCCCTGAAGTTTTCCCAGTGCATTCCAATCTGTTTGACCATGCCGTACTAAACAAATAGTAGTAATTGTCCTCAAACCCCTCTATGTAGATTGTTATTTTATCTCTTCTTCTATGATGGAGTGTCCTTCACTCTGCTCGAGATCTGACCATTTCCACTTTTCATGCAAGCGTATCCTTCCATCAGGCAGCATTTCAGGGGTGGAAAGACAGCTACCTCCTCTAATTTCACCTTTTTCATTGATATGATTATACCTGAATTCCAGAGATCCATCCATATTTACAAGCCCTATTAAAGTTCCCTTAACAACCTCTCCGCCCTGATAACTTGCTGAAAGAATTGAACCTTCTTGTGAATAGTGGAAGGATGTACTTCCTGATACTTCTCCATTTTCAGAATTGACTTTAGCTCTGAATATCCGTCCATCATAATTAATCATGATCATTCCCCCATATTAAATTAATAAGGATAATGATACCAAATTAATAAAAAAAAGAATATTTAAAAATCTTATAAAAACATAATTCGTCCTCAATGTTTATGCCACAAAAAATACATAATATTTCCCATTGAATTCTTCTATTATTTTGTGGTTAGATTATGGAAGATGTTACAAATGGTATGAACATTCCCAGAGGTGAAACATCTAAATTAACTTGAAGATATTGGTGAGGTGCTCATTTGAAAGAAATACTTCTGATTCTACTATTACAACTTATTTATGTTCCGATTTACACGCTGCGAACCATTTTCTTAGTAAAAAATATTACCATACTTGCCTCGATTCTGGGTATCGCAGAAATGTTAGTATACGTTTTTGGCTTATCCCTTGTATTTGGCGGTGACCAAAGCATACTCGCCATGGTTGTATATGCAGTCGGTTTTGGAATCGGAATAATTTTTGGTACGAAAATTGAGCAAAAACTCGCCATCGGTTTTATAAATGTAACCGTTAATACCCAAACCAAAAATGAACCCTTAGTTGATACATTGAGGAATAATGGATTTGGTGTCACTCTTTATACGGGCGAGGGCAGGGATAGCAACCGTTATCGAATGGAAATATTGACAAAACGCAACCGGGAACAAGAATTGATAGCAACCGTTGAAAAGTTTGAGCCTAAGGCTTTCATCATTTCATATGAACCACGTTATTTTAAAGGTGGATTTTTACTGGACCGGTTGAAAAATAAAGCAAGCTGAATATATGCAAAAGCCCATCTATTAAAGATGGGCTCAGACTGTAGACAATCTCGAAGAAAAGCGAGTTTATCTACAGTTTTTTCTTTATAATCGTTACAGTTGTTTTCAGAAATCCGCTCCCTTTCCTCCGACTGTCTGCCAAGCCTCCTCGCCGCACGCGTCTTTGGTGTCTCGGCCAGCCACTTATTCGGCAGGAGTCTTGCAAATTTCTTCAATCCAGTGAGGGTTTCGCCCTATATAAAACAGTAAAAAAGTATAACCAAATCTTGTTTTAAAATTATGGTTATAATTCCCTTGAGTTGACCACTATGCTTTCGAAACATCAAACTATTCACCGAGACAAATTGAAATTATCGCTTTATACCACCTTGTGTCCCCGTCACCTGGAGAAATGTATTCAGAAGTAGGGCACCCAAGTATTGATCCCTCGATATTAATAAAACTCTCATTTAACCTTTTGTCGACAAACAGAGCCCATCTATTAAAGATGGGCTTTTGCATTATTTGGTTTTTGATTTTTTAATCTTAACTGCCCTAGTAACCGGTTGTTTTTTAATCCACTTTACGTATTTTTTTAATGCTTCATCATCTTT
Organism: Peribacillus sp. NJ11; assembly: GCF_030348405.1. Taxonomy (NCBI): domain Bacteria; kingdom Bacillati; phylum Bacillota; class Bacilli; order Caryophanales; family Bacillaceae; genus Peribacillus; species Peribacillus sp. NJ11. The sequence continues at coordinate 3,785,857 of NZ_JAUCFO010000001.1, read as the reverse complement.
CAGCAAAACCACGTTATATAGGCGGATCGCCAGCTCTCGGTTTGAATACAATGCGTGAATCTGTTTATGACATGGTTTACAGAGATAGGCAATTGGTAAAAGGCTTCCTCCTAACTCTCTAGGAGGTTAAATGATGGATGGTCAGTTCAATCTCACCCCTGTCACAAAGCTCACAAGTACCTTTCATCTCTTCACTCGACCGTTAAGGCTTTACGGATTTTCCTTCTTCAACAATATGAAACATCAAATGGGCAAGATGGTGGATCGGTCCATACTCTTCATTGTCATCATCTTCTTCATCTTCCACTTCTTCTCCTTCAACTTCCACTTCATCCATGCCTTGTAAATAAAGTGCCATGAACTCATAAAAATCATTTTTAGTAAAGGAGTAACAATCACTTGGATCCTGGTTATCTTCTTCATACTGTAAAACAAGATGAGATAAATCACCCTCATCATCTTCTGCATCAAAAAAAACGAAATAACCGATATTTGTATCCAGTTCAAATAACCTGCGAAAACCGCGTGATGTTGTTTTTTCAAACTCAGCCGCCGTCAATTTTTGCACTTGCATGCTGTCTACATTATCTTCTTGATGAAAGCCCACGATAAATGTGTTCATAGTCTACCTCCTATTGAATATGGATAACCATTAGTATCCCCATTTACCCGGATTTATTCGATTTAGAGGGTAGTTTCCAAGACAACCGGGCAATGATCACTTCCCATGACATCGCAGTGAATGTTAGCCTCAATTAAAGAATCCGTCAGCCGTTTTGAAACAATGAAATAATCGATTCTCCAACCGATATTTCGCTCCCTTACTTTTGCCATATATGACCACCAAGTGTAGGCACCTTCCTGGTTAGGATAAAAATGGCGAAATGTATCGATAAACCCTGCATCAAGTAATTCAGTCATCTTTCCACGTTCTTCATTAGTGAATCCGGAATTCCCAATATTAGGTTTCGGGTTTTTCAAGTCGATTTCCTGATGTGCAACATTGAGGTCCCCACAGAAAATAACCGGCTTAACCATATCCAGTTCTTTAAGATAATCAATCATCCCATCTTCCCACTCAAGACGGTAATCAAGCCTTGATAAATCCCTTTTCGCATTGGGTGTATATACATTCACCATATAGAAATTCTCGAATTCCAATGTTATGATTCTACCTTCGGGCTCCTCGTCCATCTCCCCAACACCATATTTCACTGAAAGCGGTTTTTCCTTTGTGAATATGGCTGTACCTGAATATCCTTTTTTCAATGCATAATTCCAATATTGATGGTACCCTTCCAATTCAAGTGAAATTTGCCCTTCTTGAAGCTTAGTTTCTTGAAGGCAAAAAATATCTGCATCCACATCTTTAAAGTAATCTAAAAATCCTTTTTTAACACAAGCTCTAATTCCATTCACATTCCAGGAAACCAATTTCATATTCGCTTAAATTCTCCTTATGGCCAACTAATTTCATTACATTTCCACTATACTATTTATCTGCTTTTTTTCCCATTAGAGTATATTCGAAAACAATCTGGCAAATGATTCTTTTGAACGTTCCAGTAAGCCACGATTGTTATAACTAATTAGATCTAGTTTGTCACTATCGATCATATCCTCTTTATAATGAGTGACAAGATCATCAATGGAACAGCTGCCCATAAGAAAGACATTCACCTCGAAATTCAGATGAAAACTCCTCATATCCATGTTTGCCGTCCCTATGGAAGCCATATCACCATCTACGATAATAATTTTCTGATGTAAAAAACCCTTTTTATACGTGTATACCTCTACACCGAATTGAAGCAGCTCCCCGAAGTAGGAGCGGCTGCCATATTGGGTTAAAAACCCATCATTTACTGCGGGTACCATAACCCTAACTTGTATCCCCTTAATGGCGGCATGTTTAATTGCTGCTTTAATCGCTTGATTAGGTACGAAGTATGGACTCGCTATCCAAATTGATTCAGTGGCGCTAGTGATAAGCGAATAGTAAAAATCACTCATGATTCCCTGTTGTGTATCAGGTCCGCTCGCAACTACCTGGACAGCTCCCTCCCCTTGTTTAACATTATTTTTGAATACCGGACGTTTCTGCAATACATCTTCCCCACTTACATATTCCCAATCCAAAAGGAAAACAGTATGAAGCATATATACTGCTTCACCTTTTAGGACCATGTGTGTATCTCTCCAAAATCCAATGTTTTTGTTTCGTCCTAAATATTCCTCACCTACGTTTAAACCGCCTACAAAGCCAATTTCCCCATCAATGATGATGATTTTTCGATGATTCCTAAAATTAAACTTTTGATTGAAAAAACCGTGTTTCAGAGGCGAAAACGGATATGCTTTTATCCCTGCATTTTTCATCCTCTTTACTTCATTATTTGAAAGGCTTAAACTACCGGCGGCATCAAAAATGAATAAAACTTCCACACCATCTTTTGCTTTTTCAATTAGGATATCTATTATTTCCGTCCCCAGCCTGTCTGAACGAAAAATATAATATTCAATATGGATGAATTTTTCAGCCTTTTTTAACTGTTTGATGATTTCTGTAAACGTTTCGTTCCCATTTTTCAATACTTCCGTTTGCGAAGATGTACTTATAGTGGTCTCAGAAGCATTTTTGGCAAAAGCTGCGAATGATTGCTGATGATTATTCAAGAACGTTAAATCTGGCGATGATACATGAGTGACAAGACTCTTCCATTCTTCCCGATCTTTTTTTCTTTTACTTCTAAACAAATACCCCTTTAAATAGAGCTGTCCTGAAAATAGATAAAACACATATCCAAATACAGGGAAAAACAAAAGCACGTATATCCATAAAAGGGTCTCGTGAGCAAATCTATTTTCTAGCATGAGTGAAAACATGGTAACAAACACGACAAAAATATATAATCCAATAAAAAATAGCTTCACGTTGAAGCTGACATGAGTGAACAGGATCATATAAACCGCAGCCATTAAAATAAATAAAAATACAATTTCCATTCTTCTTCTTCTCATCTTTTCATTCTCCTACACAGCAATATTTTATATATATCTAAACATATACCCATATTTGATGGTAAAAGAAACAAAACACTTACGAAGACTCTTTTCGCAAGTGTTTTGTGTATTTCCTATCCAATTATCACTTCATGACAGGAATCAGAGATTCATATAGCTGCATATACTTTAAGGAAGATGAAGTCCAACTGAAGTCTAACTTCATTGCGTTTTCGACCAGATTCCTCCATCTTTTCGGCTGGAATTTGTACAGCCCAACAGATTGTTCAATTGCATGAAGCATATCGTGAGCATTATAATTCGTAAAACTGAAGCCATTCCCCTCACCAGTAAATTGATTATACGGAATGACCGTATCACGAAGTCCGCCTGTCTCCCTCACCAACGGCAGAGTACCATAACGAAGCGCTAATAGTTGGCCAATACCACATGGTTCGAATTGGGAAGGCATCAGAAATAAATCAGAACCTGCATAAATGCGCCTTGCTAAACCCTCATCAAAATATGTATTTACTGAAACCTGATTTGGATATTGGTCAGCTAAATGGCGAAATGCAGATTCATATTGCTCATCACCCGTACCTAAAAGGATGAATTGAATCCCTTGATTCATCATTTCATGAAATACATGGAGAATAAGGTCGATTCCTTTTTGATCAACAAGTCTGGTCACCATTGATATAACAGGGACTCCATCATTGACCGGAAGATTCAGCGATTCCTGTAACTGACGTTTATTCTCCATCTTACCCTCATAGGAGTCAAATGGAACAGGAAGATGTTCATCTTCCTCAGGATTATATTCCTCATAATCGACACCATTGACAATCCCTTTAAGGTCACCATTCCTTTTCCTTAAAAACCCATCCAGATTTTCCCCAAAATAGGGACTTTGAATTTCTTCCGCATAACTTGGGCTGACAGTTGTGACTATGTTAGAGAAAGCTAAGCCAGCTTTCAAATAACTGACATTCCCATGGAATTCAAGACCATCGATATTAAAATATAACTCACTCAAATCCAGTAATTCTGCTAAAACAGCTTTAGGATAAACTCCTTGATAGCGTAAATTATGTATGGTAAATATCGTTTTAATATCCTGATAGAAAGGATGGTTATGATAATGAGCTTTCAGCAAAACACTGACAAGGCCAGTTTGCCAATCGTGACAGTGTATGACATCCGGCTTTTCTTCTAAATAGGGTAAAGCCTCTAATACTGCACGGGAAAAGAAGGCGAATCTTTCGCCATCATCAAAAAAACCATAACTCCCATGCCTTTTGAAATAATATTCATTATCCAGGAAATAATATGTAATTCCATCAGCAACAAGTTTTTCGATACCACAAAATTGCTGGCGCCAACCGACAGGGACCTCGATACTCGTCATATGTTTCATTTCTTTTTTGAAGCGGTTTGGCAGATCCCCGTATTTAGGAAGGATTACACTTACATGGACACCCTGTTTTTTTAGCGCTTTCGGGAGCGCGCCTATAACGTCTCCGAGCCCTCCCGTTTTTATAAAGGGGGCGCATTCTGAAGCAGCAAATACAACGTTCATTGCCGCACCTCCTCTATTAAATTACTTCCGCTTTTTTTATTACAGTCGGCTGTTTTAAACCAATTACGGATTTTTCACTAGTAATTTTCACTTCTTTATCGGTAATGATATTTTCTACGATAGCGCCTTCTTCGATCACGCCTTTTTGCATGATGATGCTATTTTTTATAATCGCGCCCTTTTTCACCTTTACCCCACGGAAGAGAATACTGTTTTCAACAGTCCCTTCAATAACACAACCGTTGGCTATCAATGAATTCGTAACCTTCGAAGAACTTGAATATTTGGTCGGTGCCTCATGTTTGATTTTTGTATAAACATCCCAAGTATCCCCGAAGAAAGAACGGATGACCGAAGGGTTCAGGAAATTCATATTACTGGAATGGAAACTTTCAATGGAATGGATGAACGGCATATCTCCAGTAAAATTGTAGCCTTTGACGGTAAAACGATGAAGATTGGCTTTCACAGCATCTTTCAAAAAGTCATATTCTCCACTGGCAACACAGCTTTTGATCAAGTTCACCAAAAGGGTTTTACTTATGATGAAGGTTTCTAGACAAACATGGTCACCAGGTCTAGGGATTGTGTAGAAGCTAATGTCAGTGATGTCTTCATCCGAATCTACTGAGCAGGTGTGATAGATTGGTTTTTCAATCAGTTCCCCTTCATAATCCTTGTATACCACCGTGATATCCGCTTTATGTTTTTTATGATAATCAAGCACTTCATTAAAATCCAATTTGCATACATGGCATCCAGGGGAAATGATGACAGTATCTGCCTCTGCACGTTCGAAAAAGCTGAGGTGATCGTAGAATTGCTTCATATCGCCTGTTACCGTTTCATCCGGATGGATAGGGGGCAAGATGTATAATCCTCCTGAACGCCGATCCAAGTTCCATTCTTTACCTGATCCAAGATGATCCATAACCGAGAGATATTTTTCCTTTGGAAAAACGGCCACTTTCGATACATCCGCATTTATGAAGTTAGACATCGTAAAGTCAATCAAACGGTAGCGTCCACCAAATGGCACCGATGCTACATTACGGTGAGCAGTCAGATCTTTTAAATGTTGTTTTTCATTGATTAAGTTAATAATACCCAACACGTTTTCCATAGCATCTTCCCCTTTTTCCTAGTTCAGAGTGATCTTTTTTTTGTTTGGATTGATAATAGTCTGATTTTCGCCAATTAATGTAATATCGGATGTAACCGCTGAATTGCCAACTACGGCACCATCTTCTATTACGCAATTGCTGGCTATGATGCTTCTTTCTATATGAACGTTTTCACCAATAGTGACATTAGGCATGATGACTGAATCTTTTATGGTTGACCCATAGCCCACCTGAACATTATAGGATAAAACAGAATGTTCAATGTTCCCATGTATCATGCACCCTTCATTGATAAGCGACTGACTGACCTCGGCATCTGACGATATATATTGCGGAGGGTGATTCGCATTGCGGGCAAAGATTTTCCATTGTTGATCATCCAACTGGAAATTTGGCGTTTCCTCCAATAAATCCATATGGGCCTGCCAAAGGCTTTCCACCGTTCCAACATCTTTCCAATAATCATTAAAACGATAGGCATATAACTTTTTTCGGTCTTCAAGCATCTTTGGAATGATGTTGCTACCGAAATCATTAGAAGAACTTGCATCTTTTTCATCGTTTATTAAATACCGTCTTAGGGTCTTCCAATTGAAAAGGTAAACGCCCATGGAAGCAAGATTACTCTTTGGATACTTTGGTTTTTCGTCGAATTGGGTGACTTTATCATCATCATTGGTATTCATGATTCCAAAACGGCTTGCTTCCTGCCATGGCACTTGAATGACGGCGATGGTTGCCTCTGCATTTTTTTCGACATGATAATCCAGCATCTTACTGTAATCCATCTTATAGATATGGTCACCTGAGAGAATCAGTACATGTTCCGGATCATAGTTATCAATGTATTGGATATTTTGATAAACAGCGTTTGCCGTCCCTTTATACCACTCACCGCCTTCTTTCCCTTGATAAGGGGGAAGAACGGATACTCCGCCAACATCCAGATCGAGATCCCAAGCTTTGCCATTACCAACATAATCATTTAGAATCAATGGCTGGTATTGGGTCAGTACCCCAACCGTATCAATACCAGAATGAGTGCAGTTACTTAATGGAAAATCGATGATTCTATATTTACCGCCAAAGGGAACAGCTGGTTTTGCCAAACCGATTGTCAATTCACCTAACCTTGAACCCTGGCCTCCTGCCAATAACATTGCTATCCATTTTTTCGCTCCCATTATTCGTTCACTCTCCCCCGTCTTTTTTTTGTTTGCTTCATATAAATTGAAATGCCTAATGGAGGTACAGTTATTTCCATGCTGAATGGTTGATTATGGTATGGTTCTTTTTTGACATTAATGGGTTCTTCATTGATCTGGCCAGATCCTCCAAAAGCTGTCGAATCACTGTTGAAGACCTCTATATATTTCCCATGGGATGGTACACCTATTTGATAATGAGCATGGGTCTGCGCAGAAAAATTACATACAACAATGCAATAATCGCCTTTGCGTTTCCCTTTTCTCATAAAGGTAATGATACTCTGGGTACTATTGTTTGGATCTATCCATTCAAATCCCTCCTGGACATGATCCAGTCTCCATAAAGAGGAACTTTCCCTATAAAATTCCTGTAGGGTACGGAAGTAATATGCCATTTTTTCGTGAGATTCATATTCCAAAAGCAGCCAATCCAATTGTTCCTCATCTTTCCATTCTATGAACTGGCCAAATTCACTGCCCATAAATAGAAGCTTCTTTCCAGGATGCGCCATGAAATATCCAAGGAGTAAACGCAAATTTGCGAATTTCTGCCAATAGTCACCTGGCATCTTGTTCAATAAAGACTTCTTGCCATGAACTACTTCATCATGTGAAAAGGGCAAGACGAAATTTTCTGAAAAAGCATAGAAAAATGAAAATGTTAAGAGGCTATGGTGATTTGGTCTTTCTCCCGTTTCAAGTTTCATATAACGAAGGATATCGTTCGTCCATCCCATATTCCATTTGTAGTTAAAACCCAGGCCGCCTATATCGGTAGGAGAAGTTATAAGTGGCCGGTCTGTTGCTTCTTCAGCCATCATTAATGCATTGGGATATTTCTTGAAAACCACTTCATTAAGTTTTTGCAAAAATTGTATGGCTTCTAGATTCTCCTCGCCGCCAAACTGGTTTTTTAGCTTGACCGGCAAGGGATTATCATGATTTAAATAAACCATTGACGATACCGCATCGACACGGACTCCATCAATATGGTAAACATCCATCCAAAACATTACATTTGATATGAGGAAACTGACTACTTCCGGTTTGGTAAAATCAAAGTTGTACGTACCCCATAACGGTCGCTCTGCCCTAGCATGATCAATTGGTTCATAGAGAGGCGTACCGTCAAAACGGGAAAGTCCATGCGCGTCTTTACAAAAATGGGCGGGAACCCAGTCAAGGATTACCCCAATGCCCTTTTGGTGACAAAGGTTAATTAAATACTTAAAATCTTCCGGTGATCCGTAACGACTAGTTACTGAATAATATCCCGTGACCTGGTATCCCCATGATTTATCATATGGGTGTTCCATAATGGCCATGATTTCAATATGTGTAAAACTATTATCAATCACATAATCAACTAATCTATCAGCCAATTCACGGTACGAATAAAATTCGCCATTTTCTGTCTGTTTCCATGTTCCGGGGTGCACTTCATAAATGGACATGGGTTTATGATAAATATTTTCCTTTTTCCTATCGGCTATCCATTTCGAATCTTGCCATTCAAAATTATCAAGCCTTTTAATGACCGAGGCTGTTTTTGGTCTGACTTCCGAATAGAAGGCATATGGATCGGCTTTTAGGATACGTTTATTTCCAGGTGTATGTATTTCGTATTTATATATTTCCCCTTCTTGTAGTCCTGGTACGAACAACACCCAGATACCTGAACGCTCGATCCGCTTCATCGCATGTTCATTACCGTCCCAATTATTAAAATTACCGACTACTGAAACTTGCTTGGCATGGGGGGCCCAAACGGCGAAGCGTACTCCTTCATTACCTAATGATGTTACAATGTGTGCCCCAAGCATTTTATAACTTTCATAAAGGGTGCCTTCATGAAACAAATATAAATCGAAATCGCTTGGATAATTCTCTTGTAGCTGGTCCATAATTGTACTCAATAAAACCCCTCCATCAGTATTAACTCGATAGTATTTTACCTATCCTTCCCCAGTTATTATATATATTCGGTGAAAATGACATTAATCCTTCAAATGAAGGTGAAGTTATTGTAATAAATGCCCGTTTTTTTGCAAATTAAAACATTATTTTGCAAAAAATAACCATTTAATGTAAAAATATTATTATACCACTAAAAGCTCCCTCCATTTTTTTGGAAAGAGCTTTATGGTTTCTTGTATGAATGTTTCATGTTGCTTGTTCAGTTCGAACCATGTCAGTTTTCGTTAAGAATAAATAGGATAAAGAGACGGACCATGCAAGTGGAGTATTCCTATTTGGAATATCACTGCCTCCTATATATAGCTCAGGTACTTCCCAATTTTCCGGAATGATCATTTTCGTTTTATTTATATATTCCTTTACTTTTTTCATCATGCCAAGTTCAAGATAGCATAGGCCCAACCATGGAAGCCCGAAACACCATTCCGCTTCTTGACCGTCATTATAATAAAGGTCCCTTTCATATCGTATACAGCCTTTTGTTCGTTCAAGGCGCTCTGTGACATTTTTCAATATTTTAAGGGCTACTTCACGATCTACCAGTCGATAAGGATAAATTAAGGATAAAAGGGCTAAATCCGTCTCTTTTGTATAACTTTCCCTTGGAAGCAGGAAACGGAGGGTTTCTTCTCCCTTTTTAATCAGTTCCTCTTTAACGTTGACCAGCATCTTGACTGAATTCAAACCAGCAATACATGCACCGATGCTTGAAGCGTGAATTTCGATATTTTCTTCCCACATCCCGTTATCTTCCGACTGCCAATATTGCAGGCATTCCAAGTAATTGACCAACTTTTGAACGATTTGTAAATCACGTTGATTTCTTATCACCTTTTTCCCATGCCTGTATCCTTCACCGACACCCCATAAGAAGGAACCGATCGCATCATTTTGGGCGTGCCCCCACTCATCGGGCAGTTCCCTAAGCTCAGTGGAATACCGTGCATGGATATGTTCAAAAAGAAACTGGGGTTTCTGTTCTGTATGAATATCTATCTTCCACTCATAGGATTGAAATAAGTCGAATAGAGCATGATATGCTTTCTCGTAACGATTGGATGGATCATTTATAAAAGGCAATACTGTATAAACGACATCCCTTATCCAGACATAATTATAATCATCGGAAATGCTTGCAGTATATGCGCCATTAGGAAGCCGCATGCGATCTAGAACCTCTAGGGCACCATTTACATTCATCAATGAACACCTCCATAGTTATTTGCTTATTCCCATTGTTGACAAACTCCTACTTTCTAAACGTTGGTTCATACATTTTCTATTAGAAGCGCTTTCATTCCAGTTAACCAAAACAACATTTCAGAAGTTCATTCACCCTAGTTTATGTAATCACTGCCGGTTTTGATAATCAAGCTTCCAATGTTCATTAAAAAGCGTTATTTGCCTAACGGAAATGAACGAATTCAAAAAGTTGCTGGTTATTCTTGTGAAATAAAAAACCAGTAATGGCAATCCATTACTGGTTATATCGGCCTATCACATAAAAGTTTAGTATTCATTAAAAGAAAAATCGTAATATCATCAAGGAATGCACTCCAATCATAACCGTACCCAATAGACTTCTCGTAAAAATGGCAACCAGGAAAGCTGGTAAAGCTGCGGCCAAATTCAATGCATTATCCCTAATTGAAAAGACTTGTTCCGATAAAAGAAGTTCTTGAGCCAATAACGCCGCCATTACGGCCACTGGCACATGCTTTAGCCAGTTGATGCCCCACTCAGGAATCTGCATTTTACTAAGCAGCATCAAGGGTACGACTCGAGGTATGAAAGTTACAATCGAAGTCCCTAAGATTACTATAAGGATATATCCGCTTATTTCCATCTGCCAATCACCATCCCTATCGTTGAAGCTACAATCGTTGCAACTATTACTCCAGTACTGCCAGGAAATAAGAAACTTACTGCAACAACGATTAATATGCTGCTAAAAGCCACTGCAAGATCTATAAAAAAGTCCTTTTTACTTACTATTTGCAAAACTAAAAGGCCGATGAACATCGCTGGCAGAGCGAAGTCCATCCCATATTTTTCTGGATTTGGAATCCATTGTCCAAAGAAACCACCGGCCATATTTGCAATGAACCAATTTAAATAGGCTGCAAGATTCAGACCAAGCATCCATTTAAAATCGAGTTGTTTCTTTTTCTGTGCTGTTGTGACGGCCACTCCAAACGTTTCATCAGTTAACAAGGCCCCGGTTATCAGGTTTTGTTTAAAACTTTGATGTCTGAAATATGGAGTCAATGCCGCACTAAGTAATAAATGGCGACTGTTAACAAAAAAAATCGTAAAAATAATGGCCGATACTGGATGACTTGCAGCTATCATCCCTGCCGCTATGAATTGTCCAGACCCAGCATAGAGTAAAAGCGACATTAGTGCCACTTCCATCATACTTAATCCTGACGTTTTTTCGACGACCCCTGCAGCAAAACCGATACTTAGGTACCCCAATAATGTAGGAATACAATCCTTTACTCCTTGCCAAAAGCCTTCCCCATCAATGACTTCGGAAATGCCATCGCTTTTCCATTCAGCACGATCCTGACTCATATGAATTCCACCCTTGTTTAAATAAGTTCCTTCAATTAGATTCCAGCTTGCTTGCCGAGCAGAATTGGTAACTCACTATATATTTCAATGATCTCTTCTATCCGCATTCTCACTAAACCGCTGGAAGAAGGGGCAACGAATTCCATGGTCCGATTCGATGAAGGATCTTCCTGAAGCCCCCAAGAGACCTTTCGAATTTGACGATATTCCTGATAGACACCCTTGCCTACAAAACAGACAAGTTTAGGTTTATACTTTTCAATTTTCCTTTTTAATTGCTTCCTACCCCTTATGTACTCGTCTTTTGTGATTTCGTCAGCACCTTTTGTAGGCCTGGAAACGATATTGGTAAAACCATAACCTAAATCCAGTAATGACGAGTCTTCAGTTGGGTGATATTTCCTTGGTGTCAGCCCGGACTCGTAGAGGATTTTCCAAAAACGATTGTTTGGATTCGCATAATGATGGCCAGTCTCTCCTGACCGAATGCTTGGATTGAAACCTACGAACAATATATCCAGATTTTCCTTTAAATGATCAGAGATGCCTTCCATTTTAAAACTCCTTTTCAAATCTCTTATATAATTATTGTACAAAAAACAAAAAATATTTAATTACCTTTTCCGACATTTTCACAAACTTATGTCCAAAAACTTATAAACGCTTTAATTAGAATGAAGGATGATAGTTCCATGATATAGTGATAACCTGACAAATGGAAGATTGAAGACCCATTGCTCCGCTTGAATTTAGTATTCTTTTTTCCACAGAATGATAAATGCTTTAAAACAAGAAAAAACTACACTCATTTCTCTTGCTCGAATGAGTGTAGTTTCAGGCATGAAATGACCATTAACCCAGCTTCCTTCATTCATTTCCCTGAATAATGGAATGACTATTTAATATAAAATACCCTAGCTTAGCCAACCTGTCGGGAAAGGTCTCGATACGAGGTATTAACCCGTGTTCAAAAGAAACAGCCACCTTATAGATGGCTGCTTCTTCATATACCTTATTGTGCGCGATCCACTCGAACATAATTTATTTGATTAAACGATATGGTAATGATATTTAGATTACTTCAAAACTCTCAGAATGGATGAAGATAAGGATGGCCTTCTTTAGGATAGGGGTGTTTTGATCCTTTGTCAGGAGAATAAAACTATATAGTTATTGGAGGCACAAGTCTCTCGATTTTAAAAAGGGTATACTTAATGGATATGGTAATTAACAAAGCTATGGATCCAGAAATTAAATGAGTCTATTAAATAGGATCAGGAACCTTTAAATTTAACGCAACCTGTGTTAACTTTTAAGGCGAATCGCATCAATCAAATGACTTTTCTCGTAGGTATTTATGTACCTACGAGTTTTCATGTTAGGTAACAGACTATCTTTTTATTAAATCCGCTTCTTTCTAACCGGATTTAGGAAACATTCTGCCGTTGTTCGATATGATCATGTTTTCTTGCTGTGGACATCTTATTGATGGTAAGAAGAATTCCTGAAAGCCAAATTACCACGATAGCTGTATAGATATATATATGGGCTTCAATCGGAATCCATGTAGCTAATAGGGTTCGTACATTGATTAAGATAATAAAACCCCCTACTAAAACACCCATTAATTGAGCAGGAAGCATCCTGACGAGCCAGGCTGCAATCGGTGCGGCAACCACTCCACCAATTATCAACGCCACCACCCAAAGCCAATTGACAGCTTCCCATCCAAGCGAGAGGATAAAACCAAGACTTCCGAAGAAAGCAATGGCAAATTCACTCGTATCTACAGTCCCTACGGCTTTTCTAGCAGTCATTCCTTTTTTTGACAATAAAACGGGCGTTGCAATCGGGCCCCAACCGCCTCCACCTGTTGCATCACAAAAGCCTGCAAAAAGGCCTAACGGAATGGATTGTTTTGCGGTTAATGGCTTAACGGTTTCATTTTCTTTTGACGGTTTAAAAATAAATAAAAAGCGGAATAAAACGTATACACCAAGGCCAAATAAAAATATGGCAATGTATGGTTTAGCTAATTCGGCAGGCAGGTTGCTCAGGAAACATGCCCCTACAAATGCTCCAACAGAACCTGGGATGATCAAGCGATAGACCATATTTTTATCTACGTTCCCAAACTTTATATGTGAAGCTCCGGACACCGCAGTGGTCACTACTTCCGATAAATGAACGGATGCTGATGCTACTGCAGGGGCAATCCCGAATGTCAATAATAAGGAAGTTGAACTCACCCCATACCCCATGCCAAGCGAACCATCGATTAATTGGGCTAAAAACCCGATAAAGGCTAAAACGATTAACTTTTTCATGACCTTCCCCTTTCACTAAAATAGAACCTTGATAACATCAATCCGACGGTACAGTTCGCCTGTATAAATAGATCATTCAGGTTTCCATTAAGACACAAAGAGGCACCTAACCAATGGAATGACATGTTGGTTAGGTGCCTTCAGTTTTTCTGATCAGCCCAATGATATATTTTCTTCAGCTTCTACTGGCAAAAGCCTAGCTAAAAAACGAAATCTTTCTTTCAGGGAATATTTATAAATATCCTCTATTGAATCTTTCAATAACTTAGCTTTTTCCTCTTTTGAGAATGAACCATTTTTAATAATCATCCTTGCTTCGAAAAGGAATTCAAGATATTCTTCATATGATTCATCATATACTTCCCTTAAGTCATTGCGAATTTTTTTTGCGAGCGTTGGACTTGCTCCATTGGTGGAAACACTTATGGATAGCATGCCTCTATTCAATGTGGCTGGTATATGAAAATTACCCAGCTCATGATTACTAATTACGTTTACCAACTGACTTTGGGATGCATTCTCATACACTCGTTCATTAACTTCAGTGGAATTGGTTGCAACAATGATTAAAAACGCATCTTTATAATCAGTTTCTTCCACTTCTTTAAGTAAAACTTTAATCTTACCTTCCTTCTCCAACAGTTGAAAACCCGTGCATATCTCGGGGCTTACGACGGTCACTTCAGCACCAGCTTCCAATAAAGGGCCCGCTTTAAAGTAACCTATTTTACCACCGCCGATGATGACACACTTTCTGTTCTCGATATTAAGCGTAATTGGATACATAAGCTCCCTCCCCACTCACTTCATGAATTCGTTCCGATATTGCTTGTTCAATCTTTGGATGATAACCTAGATACCGGCAAAGTATGAATTTCTGCTTTCCCTTTTTTTGAATCTTTTTTAAACTATTTTCGATGGACTGCATTAAGAGACCGGTAAACAATAGGTAAGGAATGATAAATACTTGGTTTGATGGATATTCCTCTGCATATTCCAATGCTTCTCCAAAGCTTGGTGTGGCAGCTGTCAAATAGCACTCTTGCACACGGATTTTTGGAAACCTGTTCCTTAGCAAATCGGCCAATCGAGCTAAATCCCTTTTAACGTCGGGATCACTACTGCCCCTCCCAACCAATAAAACCAATGAATCCTCTGTAACCCTTACATTTGTTTCCTCCAACCGTTCCACTAAAATGTCAACCATTTTATCACTGACACCAATCGGCCTTCCGTATTTCAAGTCTACGGCAGGGTACCGTTTTTTCATTTTGTTCAATATGACTGGAATATCATGTTTTGCATGTACGGCTGTTAGCAATAGAACTGGAATGGCGATTATTCTCGTCGCACCTTTTTGTACACAGCGTTCGTAGACGTCTTCTATCGTAGGAGTTTCCAACTCTAAGAAGCAATACTCCTGAATGGTATTGGGTTGTGCCGCCATACAAACTTTTATAAAATCAATGGCTTGGGCTGAGGCTTCTTTAACGCGGCTACCATGGCATATGTATAAAATGGCTTCCATTTAAAAGGCCTCATTTGCCAACAAATTTTCGGTTTGTTTTGCTTCAAACCATTTAATTTTCTCTCGCAAATTAACGACATCGCCCACGACTATCATGCAAGGGTTCGAAATCTGTTCGTTATCGGCGGTTTCCACTATATTAGCCAATGTACTGACAGCTGTCCTTTGCGTTTTTAAGGTCCCCCAATGAATGAGGGCTACCGGAGTCTCGGGACTTTTTCCATGCTCCAAAAGTTTTCCTTGAATATATGGCAGATTTTTAACACCCATGTAAATGGCTAATGTATCGATGCCTTTTGCAAGTGATTCCCACTTGATATTATCCTCTTCATCCTTTTTCCGATGACCGGTAACAATTGCAAAAGATGAAGCGTGGTCCCTATGTGTAACTGGAATTCCCGCATAAGCTGTAGCGGCGATTCCAGCCGTAATTCCTGGAACGATTTCAAAGCTCACGCCACTTTTGGCAAGGGCTTCCGCTTCCTCCCCGCCTCTCCCAAAGACGAATGGATCGCCGCCTTTCAAACGAGTGACTATTTTTCCCTTTTTTGCATATTTGACCAGGAACCGATTGATGGTATCCTGCTGCAATAAATGATAATCCGGCAGTTTACCGCAATTAATCAGTTCTACACCGTCTTTTGCATGATTCAAAAGTTCTTTATTGACAAGTCGGTCATATAAAATGACATCAGCTTCTTGAATGCATTTTAATCCTTTTAATGTAATTAAATCTGGATCTCCGGGACCGGCTCCTACTAGATATACTTTCCCCATTTATGCAACCTGCCTTCCCTTAGAGAATCGTTTCGAATTCCGATAAAACGAAACCTGCTCCATTTTTAATTTTCCTTTTTTCATATAATGAGATGTCATCCACTTCAGGCATTTTCAAAAAATGTTTTTCCAGCTCGATATCAACAAGTTCAAACGCCTTTTCATCTGAATCGGCAACAATGATGACATGGATTGGTTTTTCCTTGATAGTGACTTCGAAACGGTATAGATTCATGGATTGCTTACCTTCCCCTATTAAACGGCCACTTCCGTTAATATATCATCAAGCTTACTTTGTAACTCTGGTATTCCTACCCTTTCCACGAAATCAAGGAAGGTTTCGGATAGAAGCTTTGTTTCTTTGAAAAATAGGATCAGTTCTTTCAGAACATGATAGAGCTGTTCAGCTTCCACTTTTCCTTTAAGTTTTTCATTGAACTTCCCGCCTTCATTCAACGTTCCTCCGACGTATATCTCAAAAGCCTCGACCATCTTTTTATCCTGGTTCTTCATTTTTATGCCTTGTAGCCCTATCTCGGCGATGGCTCTTTGACCGCAATTATTAGGACAACCTACCATATGCATCCTTACTGGTACATCGAGATCTATCTCCTTGTCCAGTGTTTCAGAAATGGTCCTCATTCTGTTTTTTGTTTCAACGAGTGCCAGGTTGCAATACTCGATGCCTGTACAAGAAACGGAATAACCAATGAATTTTTTTGGTTGATATGGAAATCTTTCAAAGATGGATTCCTGCTTTAATTCCTCAAGTTTTTCATCCGGCACATTTGGAATGATAAGATTTTGAGAATTACAGTTTCGGATTTCACCATTTCCATATTTCTTCGCAAGTTCGGCAAACTCGATCACTTCGTCTGGATTTAGACGACCAACTGGTATATTGACTCCAACATAGTTCAGACCATCTTGCTTTTGTTTATGGATGCCGTAGAAATAACCTGCATTCCATCCCTTCACCGCACTTTCACCCTTTTCAGGAAGCGGACCGGTGTACTCCAGCAATTTTTCCTTGAATTGTTCAGGACCCCAATCAGCGACAAGGAATTTCAATCGCGATCGATGACGTTTTTCACGGTACCCAAAGTCACGGAATATCGTCGTGATGGCGGCCGCTACTTCGACTGTTTTTTCAGGTAAAATGAATAAGTCAAGTTCTTCTGCCAGCATCGGAACGGAGGATAGCCCTCCGCCTACTTTTACGTGAAAACCAACTTCCGTTACTCCATCAATTACTTTAGTAGCTGGATTGAATGAAACACAGTTGATTTCAGCATTTGAAGCATTATGGATATTAGCACTTATGGACATTTTATATTTCCTAGGAAGGTTCGAATAGTCTTCGTTAAGGCTGAAATACTCAAATACATCATAAAGTACCTCGCGAGTATCAAAAAGTTCGTCAGGATCGATGCCTGCCAATGCATTACCGATGATATTACGTGTGATATCACCACATGCACCGGCCGTAGTCATTCCAACCTTTTCCAAACGATTTAAGATATCCGGGACTTGTTCGATGGTCAACCAGTGGAATTGAATGGCTTGACGGGTTGTAATGTCATATACATCCCTCCCATAATCTTTAGCGATGTTAGCTAGAGTTATCTGTTGATCATAAGTCAGGATACCTCCGGGAATAACGACACGCATCATCCAGTAACCTGCTTCTTTTGGCCGTTGCAGGTATAGACCTGCCCACTTGAACATATCCCAATTCTCTTTAGGAATGGAATCGAAACCATTTGCAGCGTAATGTGGAATATCATCGAATATCTTCAATCCGTCTTTTTCCAATTTCCAGATTTCCGTTTTATTTTTAGCGATTTGTGGATTTTCCGACCAAAATTTCTCGTAAACCATTACATTTCCTCCTTGATTAGATCGCTTTCTTTACTGTCAAATAGGCGATTACCTGTTCAACGCACTCTTCAATGCTGTATTGGTCGGATTCTAAAATGATTTCCGGTTGTTCAGGTTCTTCGTATGGAGAGTCGATTCCGGTAAAATCTTTAATGATTCCTTTACGCGCCTTGTCATAAAGGCCTTTTGGATCACGCACTTCGCACTCTTCGATCGGACACTTTATGTATACTTCAATAAACTCCCCTTCATCGAGTAAATCACGTACAATCTGCCGATCTGCCCTGAAAGGTGATATGAAGGCGGTCAATACGAACTGCCCACTATCCACGAATAACTTGGAAACCTCACCGATTCGCCTAATATTCTCGGTCCGATCCTCTTCAGAAAAACCTAAATCTTTATTTAAACCGTGGCGGATATTATCACCATCCAAAACATAACTTCGAATATTCCGATTATATAACTCTTTAGCGACCGCATTCGCAATCGTTGATTTTCCTGAACCCGAGAGTCCTGTAAACCATAGAACTGTGCTTTCATGCCCGTTCTGCTTCCGGCGGAGCTCCTTGGTCAATGACGTTTCATGCCAAGTGACATTCGTACTTTTACTCATTTAATAATCCCCCTCTTCATGTGATCCTTCAATTTATGTCCAATCAGTTATAAACTTCATTCTTTTTAAGACCTTCGATCAACACCTCGATGACTTCTTTACGGCTAAAGGTAGCTGGAGGAATTTCTCCATTACGCAACATTTCCCTTACCTTCGTTCCAGACAGGATGACATGGTCTTCCTTGCCATGCGGACAAGTTTTAGCGGAAGCCATATTGCCACATTCTTTACAGTAAAAACTATGTTCAAAGAATAATAGCGTGATCCCTAACTCATCTGAATTAAAATTCCCAAAGATTTTTTGAGCATCATATGTGCCATAATAATCACCCACACCCGCATGATCACGTCCGACGATAAAATGGGTGCAACCATAATTTTTACGGACCATCGCATGGAAAATCGCTTCTCTTGGTCCTGCATAACGCATGGCAGCAGGGAAAACTGCAAGTGAGACGCGATCCTTGGGATAATATTTTTCAAGCAACACTTTATAGCTTTCCATTCGTACATCTGCCGGAATGTCATCGGATTTAGTGGCACCTACAAGAGGATTTAAAAATAAGCCGTCGACAATCTCCAATGCTGTCTTTTGAATATATTCATGTGCACGGTGAACAGGGTTCCTCGTTTGGAATCCGACAACCGTTTCCCAGCCTTTTTCAGCAAAAGCTTTCCTTGTCTCAACTGGGTCCAGATAATTTGCTTGAAATAGCGAACGCTCTATTCTCTTGACTAACTTTATTTCTCCGCCGACATATACATCCCCGCGGTTATATAAATTTTTCACACCAGGATGCTTCTCATCATCCGTTTGATATACTAATGTCGCTTCCAATTGTTTATCGGGAGTGAAAATATCGGAAACGGAGAGAACTCCGTATGTTTCACCTTCATGAGTCAGCTTTACCTCTTCACCTATAGTAAGAGTTTCTGCAACTTCAACGTTCAAAGGCAGCGTAATCGGGATGCTCCATACATGGCCGCTGCTAAGCCTCATATCCTTGACAACTGTCTCATAGTCACTTTTTGTAAAGAAACCTTTAATCGGGCTGTAGGCACCAGTGCCTATCAATTCAAGATCACTTAAAGCTATTTCGTCAATTTCGATTGACTTTGTTATTTTACTAAAATCATATTTTGGTTCCCAAAGATCGATTAGTGTTCCTCCGTGCGGTAAACTGATTGTCATGCTAATTTCCCCCTATGGTTTCTATTTATTTAAGCCTATAATTTCTATTTATTTAAGATAAATGCAATCCGCATTCCGTTTTTTGGGCTCCTTGCCAACGGCCTGAGCGTAAATCATCTGCATTGAAGGCAGGTGCCGTACATGTTTTACAACCAATGCTTGGATATCCATTATCATGCAGGATATTATATGGAAGTCCATTTTTGTGGGCATAACGCCAAACATCTTTCCATGTCCAATGTATGAGTGGACATATTTTTACTGACTTGAACTTATTATCCTTATTGATATACTCTGTCAGAGCCCTTGTTTCAGATTGCTCCCTCCGTAGTCCCGAAAGCCAGGCTGTTGCCGTTGAAAGCACATCTGTAAGCGGAGTGATTTTACGGATGTTACAGCACTTATTGGAATCGCTAAGCCATAATTCATCCCCATGTTCCGCTGCCTGTTCTTCAAGCGTCAATGCTGGTTTCTTCATTTCGATCGAAAGATTTGGATATCGCTTTTTCACTTGATCGATCAATTGGTACGTTTCCTCAAAATGAACATCTGTATCAAGGAAAACTATTTTTGCCGAGGGATTGACCTTCGCCAATAAATCCGTAAGCACGATGCCTTCTATACCGAAACTACACGCATATATCAGTTTGTTTCCATAATGGTCATTCGCCCATTGCAGTACTTCCAAAGCACCTTTTGTCTCACTATCTTCAGGAAATACAGGTAAATCCCCGGTGTTGAAATTTTCATAGTTTATTAATGCAGCCAACTTTGCAGCCCCCTCTAAGAACTTGCTGTATGTCACTGGTTAGAGTTACTTTTGATCAATGCCCGTTATAATCTCCCCAGTTTAAATGACCCTAGGAAAAAGAGACGAATCTAACCAATACTCTCTTTATATCAGTTAAACCCGCCTCTAGTTTTTCTAGTCAGCAGATACCTTATTTAATTCTTAGTTTTTCATTTCTTTCCATTTGAATGATTTTACCATCTTGGACAATAAGTGTAATCGATCCATACTTCATTGAATTAAGCATTTCTTGAAGTCGTTCAAATATTTCTTCAAGCTGATTCTCTTTATCCAAACCTGTTCCTCCTTTAAGAAAATCCGCGAATATATTATTTCACCGCTGATTAAATGAATTTATTAAATTTATATAATTCCAAACAACCTTAAATTGTTATGGTTTCCCAAAGAATTTTTCGAAAAATAAAAATCTTTCCATGATGGAAAGATTTCAAGGTAAATATTCTTTACCTTATCTTCCAAAATGATCAACATTTTGTTGGAGGTAGCACCTTGCATCCATCATGCAGGTTGCTGGACTTCAAAGGGCCAATTCCCTCCGTCGCTCTGGATAAGTTTTATTATTTTAAATATTAACATATATTTAATCCTTGTCAATGGAGTTTTCTTATAAAATAACTTGGTTTAATATTATGGAGGAACTGTTATTTTTATACACACTATTCCATTCATGATTTTATGTTCATTTAAATATGAAAATAGACTCGTCTTTTTAGATAAAGTCTCCAAAAAAATGAGTCTATTTTCATTATTAAGCTATTATTGATGCCTGTCATTCATTGAAAAAGTAATTACTTGAATTCCATTCCTTTTATTGAAGTCGATTACTTATTAATTTCTTAACTGAATCGCTTCTATAAATTCTTGAACCTGACTCTGAACGCGATCAACTAAATTCAAGTCATTGATCGGGTTTTCTGAATTCTGTTTATCTATTTCCTTATCCACAAAATATATGCCCTGCAACGGCTCGCCTTTTAATATTGAAATTAATGGTTTAAGCGCATAGTCAATCGCCAATAAATGCCTGTTACTTCCGCCAATCATAATGGGCAGCACTGGCTTCCCCTTAAAAGCTCCTTCTGGCAGCAAATCAATCAAGGCTTTTAATACCCCTGTATAAGAAGCCTTATATACCGGTGAACCAATGATGATTCCTCTGGCTGCTTGTATTTTCTCCGAAAGCTTTAAGATATCTTCGCTATTATATTTCCCTTGGAATAAATCATCTGCTGAGAAATCCGTAATTGAGTAATAAGCTGTGGTAAATCCTTGGTTTTCGACTAATGATTGAATATGTTTTAGTGAAATGTCCGTTCTTGATGGAATCGCTGGACTTCCTGATAAAATTACGATATCGCTCATATAAATCCCCTCCCATATTACATGGTTTTAGAATAAAAATCCTCGTAATGAATTTGTTGCAGCATGCATTTATCGTAATAGTCTGAAAAATATAAGTCAAATCTTACACTCCGGTTTATTTAATTTCACAAGTAATGATTGCTTACCATTCAAAAAAACACGGTCATATTTGCGGCTTGATGCTCATGCCTTTTAATATGACCGTTTCATTATGTATGATTTTGTTTTCCATGAATACCATATACCAAAAGTTGTGCAATGCTCTTAATTCGTTCAGAAGTAAAATATGGTTCCTTTTTCTGTTGATGAATCTCATAATGTGTAGATAATGCCAATGTGAAAGAAATGATCCCCACATTAAATAGGATAATATCAGAAATATATTGTATCTCTCCGCTATCTATTCTCTTCTGTATTTCAATATGCTTGGCATTCGGCTTGAAAATTCGATCAACATATTGCTTTGAAATATCTTGATCGAATTGTGTTTCCCGAAATAATATCGAAAACTGTTCTTTATTTTCAAGAACGTTTTTTATCATGGTGCAAACGTGATTTTCCACAAGATCATCAGTTGACAGATGGTTTGTCCCATCTTCAGACTCCTCTTTTTCATTAGGAGTAATTGTAGCCAGAAGCAAATCTTTTTTGCTTTCAAAGTATTTGTAAATAGTAGCTTCGGAAACATTGCATGCAGAGGCAATTTCATTCGTTCTTGTCATGTCAAACCCTTTTGTCGCAAAAAGAGTTCGGGCTACATTTATGATTCGTTCTTTGGTTTGTTGCCCCTTTTTCAAAAATATCAACCTTCTTTTATAAAGATAAGACCGGTTTCACCAATCTATTTTACATGATATCCCGATGGTACCAATCGGTCAATATTACCTTCGATCTATTAGAAATCAATATTCCCATATATCGTATATAGAAAACATCGTCTAATTTGGACGATGTTTTTTTTTTCAGATAATCATTTAAAAGATGCATAGCCATCATCGACCATGACTACACTTCCATTGATTGCATCCGCTTCTTCCAAGGATAATAAATAGACAGCATTTGCAATGGTTTCTGGCTTAATTAATTTACCTCGCATTTGACTTGCATTCAATTTATCGATGATTCCCATATCTTTATAGCTTTGTATGATTGGAGTATCAACACCGCCTGGTGCAATGCCTACTACGCGTATTCCATAAGCACCCAATTCCAAAGCTGCTGTTTGTGTCATCATTCTAACTGCTCCTTTGGACGCCTGATAGGCAAAAGTCCCATGGGAAGCTAAGTAGCCAAATACAGAGGCGGTATTTATAATGACACCCTTGATACCCAGTTCCTTCATTTCCCTGCCAGCTGCCATGATGCCGAAGGCCACTCCGTGCTGGTTCACTCCAATCGTTTTGAAGTACCCGTCCATATCTTGATCGAGGATCATCCCTCCAGCACCAATGCCGGCATTATTAAACATGATATCGATCCTACCGTATGCTTCGACCGCTTTATTGATTAACGCTTCAACATCTTCATGATTGGAAACATCCGTTTTAACAAAAATGCCCTCTCCACCATCCGCCGTTATCCGTTCAACGGTTTCCCGTCCCATTTCTTCATTAAAATCCGCAACAACGACCTTGTCCCCTTTGGCTGCGAATTTCAAGCATGTCGCTCGGCCAATTCCGCTTGCTCCTCCTGTAATAACTGCAACTCTTGCTGTTATAAGTATAAAATAGTAATTTCAAGATTCCCTTTTAGCTTTTAATGTATCAGAAAGAAAAGCTGTCCTAATAAAAGGACAGCTTCATTTGTTTAACAGGTTTTCAATTCGACTTTACTTATGGATGTCTTAACCATTTCAATGAAAAGTTGCATGAAACGATCATCCCCTGTTAATTCTGGATGAAACGCACTGACAAGGACATTTTCTTGTCTCGCAGCGACAACATTCTCTTCATAAACAGCCAATATCTCTACATCTTCTCCAATTCCATCCGCAAATGGAGCTCGGATGAAAACGGCCTTAAAAGGTTCTTCCATCCCTTTAATTGATAATTCAGCCTCGAAACTATCCCGTTGACGTCCAAATCCGTTCCTTTTCACGGAAATGTCCATTAGTTCAAGATAGGCCTTCTCATCACCAGTCAATTCGTTGGCCGCCAATACCATCCCCGCACAAGTACCGAAAATAGGTTTTTTATGTTCGAAGAAAGTTTTGATTGGTTCCTTGAATCCATAACGATCCATTAGCTTTCTCATCGTGGTGCTTTCTCCGCCTGGAATGATTAAGCCATCGATTTCTTGCAGCTGTTCCGGTTTTTTAACAAGTATTGCTTGTTCACCGGCAGCATTGATTTGGTTCAAGTGTTCTTCAACTGCACCCTGTAATCCCAAAACACCGATAGTTATCATATTACCATCCACGTTCCTGCATACGTTCTGCTGGAGCTAGTTTGGAAATATCGATTCCTTTCATTGCACTGCCCAACTCTTTTGACAACCGGCCTATCAATTCATAATCTGTGAAATATGTAGTCGCTTGAACGATTGCAGAAGCGAATTTTTCTGGATTTTCCGATTTAAAAATACCGGACCCCACGAATACGCCATCTGCTCCCAATTCCATCATCAGTGCTGCATCTGCTGGAGTGGCAATTCCGCCAGCTGCAAAGTTAACTACAGGCAATTTACCAGTCCGTTTGATTTCTCTTAAAATTTCATAAGGGGCACCAATATTTTTTGCTTCCGTCATTAATTCATCATCACTCATGATGCTCACTTTACGAATTTGGGACTGTACCTTTCTCATATGACGCACAGCTTCCACGATATTACCTGTACCTGGTTCTCCTTTTGTACGAAGCATCGATGCTCCTTCTCCAATACGGCGTGAAGCTTCGCCTAAATCACGGCAGCCACAAACGAAAGGAACTGTGAAATCACTTTTTAATATATGATATTCTTCATCAGCAGGCGTCAGCACTTCACTTTCATCGATATAATCCACTCCCATGGATTCCAGGATCCTTGATTCAACAATATGGCCAATCCTTGCTTTAGCCATGACCGGGATGGATACTGCATTCATTACTTCCTCGACAATTCGCGGATCTGCCATTCTTGCTACCCCGCCAGCCGCACGGATGTCTGAAGGAACCCTCTCCAATGCCATGACAGCGACAGCACCTGATGCTTCAGCAATTTTTGCTTGTTCTGCATTTATGACGTCCATAATTACGCCACCCTTTTGCATTTGTGCCATTCCTCTTTTTACTGTGTCAGTTCCTAATAATTTTTCCATTTCTCTTCCCCCTAATATTTGCATTTTTTAGATTTGTTGTGTTTAGTATAAAAAATAGTTGACCGTATTGAAAGTGTCAGTTTTAATTAATTTAATGGGGTCAGTATAATTTTATCTAAAAGGCGGAAACAATATGAATATGCTAACTTGTGATTTAAATCGATTTAGTGAAGTACCTTTGTACGAACAATTATATTCACATATTAAAAAAGAAATCATTGATGGCCGTCTTCTTTATGGCTCAAAACTGCCTTCCAAACGTAAATTGGCAGAGTTCCTTCAGATTAGTCAAAATACTGTCGAGACAGCATATGAACAATTAACTGCTGAAGGATACGTTGAAGTCATACCAAGAAAAGGGTACTATATTCAAACATTCGAGGATTTAGAGTATACGCAAACCAACCAAGTTTCCTTGGAACAAATTAATGATAATGAAGGGGATTTACTGTATCATTTTCATCCCAGCCAAATTGACACGGAAAACTTCCCATTTGAAAAATGGAGAAAATACACGAAAAATAAAATTGATGAATCGCATCAAGATCTTCTTTTACTGGGGGATTCTAGAGGGGAATATGAATTACGATGTGAAATTGCCCATTATGTGTATCATGCACGTGGGGTTCAATGTGTGCCCGAACAGATCATCATTGGTGCAGGAATGGAAATTTTATTGCAGCAGCTTGTCCTTCTTTTCGATAAAAATGCCATTTATGGTGTTGAAGATCCTGGATTTCACTTGATTCACCGGATTTTACGCAGCTACCCAAATGAAGTCCATCCACTGCAAATTGATGAAGAAGGCGTAAAGGTAAACCCAATTGAAGATTCAAAGATCGATGTAGTGTATGTCACTCCCTCACATCACTTCCCCTATGGGACGATCTTATCCGTTAACAGACGGACGCGATTGCTGAACTGGGCTCAAGGGGCAGCAAACCGCTATATTATCGAAGACGATTACGATAGTGAATTTCGTTATAGTGGAAAAACAATTCCTTCCTTACAAAGTATGGATGCTGGTGATAAGGTGATTTACTTAGGATCATTCTCCAAATCATTGATGCCATCAATTCGGATCAGTTATATGGTTCTACCCGCTCCGCTGTTACAAATGCATCAACAGAAATTATCTTTTTACCATTCAACCGTTTCACGAATTGATCAACATGTGTTGACACAGTTCATGAAGGAAGGGGATTTCGAAAAGCATTTAAATCGGATGAGGAAAGTTTACCGGCGCAAGTTGGATAAAGTGATCGAGCTGTTTAAACCACATCAACAAATAACCATCACTGGTGAGCGGTCAGGATTACATATCGTCCTCATCGTTAAGAACGGCATGGATGAACAGACACTTATTCAAATGGCAAACGAAGACCGTATTAAAATTTATGGATTATCCACATATTCGATCGAAAAAATTGACGAACATCCTCCTAAAATCATATTGGGCTTTGCAGGGATTCCTGAATCTGAATTGGAAAAAGCCATTCACCTTTTATTGAAATCATGGGGTTTATAAAGAAAAAAGAAGTTCACTGTCGTGAACTTCTTTTTTTTAACTTTTAGATAAATATTGTTCCATCATATCCTTGGGTACCATGCTTCCGCCAGTCGCCCAGATGATATGTGTGGATTGGTTCATTTTATCCAGCAGTTTTTGGTCCCTAAGATATTTCCTTCCTTCTGGACCTGAAAAAAGTTGTATGGGTCCGAATGCTCCTGCGAGGGCAGATGGCTCTAAATAATAACCTTCCGTCTCTGCCATCTCACGGAGCAGTTCGAATAACCTTTTATCCTCTATGGTATAGCTGCCGCTTAACATGGTCGTCATCATACTGGAAACTAACGCTGAAGGTCTTCCGACAGCAAGTCCATCCGCTTCCGTCTTATTATCGATTCCAAATTCCTGCACCGAGACTTTGTCATGAAGGCCTGTCATCAATCCGAGCGTCATGCATGGTGAGTGTGTCGGTTCTGCAAAAAAACAATGAACATCATCTCCGAAGGCTAACTTGAGCCCATATGTGATACCGCCTGGTCCGCCGCCGACTCCACACGGTAAGTACACAAACAAAGGGTGATCTTCGTCAACTGGAATGGACATATCTTTCAGTTGTTTCTTCAGCCGCGTTGCAGCCGTCGCATATCCCAGCAGCAAATCCACCGAATTTTCATCATCGATAAAATGGCAATTGGGATCAAGTGATGCTTCCATACGGCCTTCTTCCACAGCTTTACTATAATCATCATCATATTCCCTTACTATGACACCAAGACTTGTTAATTTATCCTTTTTCCACTGTTTGGCATCTGCCGACATATGGACTGTTACTCTAAACCCCAGCTTAGCGCTTATTATTCCAATACTCATTCCTAAATTGCCGGTTGAACCGACCGCAATCGAATATTTTGAAAAAAGCTCTTTGTATTCATCACTCGCAAGTATTCCATAGTTATCAGTTAGTCTTAAACCACCATGCTTCATGGCAATTTCCTCGGCACGTTTCAACACCTCGTAAATACCTCCGCGTGCCTTGATAGATCCTGAAATAGGTAAATGACTGTCACATTTAAGCAAAAGTTTCCCAGCCATTTCAGTCTTATAGGATTCTTCCAAGTTTTTTTGCATGGAAGGAATCTCAACTAGTGGTGATTCAATGATTCCCTCCATTGGTCCAGTTTCCGGAAAGGCATTAATCATATAATTTGCGAATCTATCCAATCTGTCCTCAGCCGTTTTAACCTGTTCAGCATGGACGATTGGGTTTTCTTGTTTGGCACCGTAATTTGGATTCATCCAGAAGACTTCATCCATGTTTATAAGATTTTTAAGCATTGGATCTTTCGTCTTCCACTCCATAATCGATAAACCTGCGATTTTATGCATCTCCACAGCAGTCCCTCCCAGTATATGTAGTATTCATCATCTACTATAACTCAACAAACTGCAATAAAGATTACAATTATCATTTTTTTAGGGAAATCAGCTTAGAATGTTAAATTCACTTTTAATTTCCCTCGCACGCTATTAATAAACCAAATTTCCTCAGCGCTATTAAGGTCAGCCTTTGAAATGGGCTTTTCTTTG
Source organism: Peribacillus sp. NJ11 (assembly GCF_030348405.1). Taxonomy (NCBI): domain Bacteria; kingdom Bacillati; phylum Bacillota; class Bacilli; order Caryophanales; family Bacillaceae; genus Peribacillus; species Peribacillus sp. NJ11. The sequence continues at coordinate 3,757,500 of NZ_JAUCFO010000001.1, read as the reverse complement.
ATTTCCTTCTTCCTGATTAACTCTTGACGAAAGGTTCCAGCAAGTAGTCCTGATTCCACAGGAGGCGTAAAGAGGTCTCCATTTATTTTCACCACTACATTTCCGTTCGTGAATTCCGTGATGTATCCTTCTTCATTCCAAAGTAGAACGTCATGGAAGTCAGGATTATTCATTTGAAAGCCTTCATATACATCACGATTAGTCGTCTTATGAAAAAGAAAGGGATTTCCGCTTGATATTGGAGTTTCAGCCAAGATAGCTGTTAATTCTGAATCAAGAGGCTTAATTGCTTGTCCGGAGACTTCAATTTCACCATATTCATTAAGTAGTACCCTTACCTTTTGCAACGTGCCTTTATTCAAATCCGCATACTTTTGGAGTTGATCTCTAAGTTTCAATTCAGAGAACCGATAATTAAAGTAATCAGCGGATTGTTTCATCCGATCGATATGATCATTCAACAAATAATATTCTCCATCGTTAAGCTTCATCGATTCCAATAGTTTGTACGCAGGACTTTCGACTGTCAATAATTTGGCCTTTAAAAAGGCTTCGTCATATTCTTCCGTTAACTCGGAATCCCAAGTGATTCCCCCGCCTACCCCATACTCGGCTTTACCTGTTTCCTTTTCGATCACGACCGTACGAATCGGCACATTAAAAACGGCTTCGGAATCAGGAGTGATAAACCCGATTGCACCGCAATAAACTTCACGTGGGGAATTTTCGATATCGGTGATGATTTCCATCGTTTTTATTTTAGGTGCCCCTGTTATCGATCCACATGGAAAAAGGGCCTTGAATATATCAATGATTGTTGTTCCGGGTTTCGTATCGGCTGTTATCGTGGATGTCATTTGCCAAACGGTCGGATATTTTTCAATTGCCTTAAGTTGTGGAACCTCGACACTTCCTGGTTCTGCAATCATTCCCAAATCATTTCTGAGCAGGTCCACAATCATGTAGTTTTCAGCTTGATTCTTTTCCGAGGCTGCTAACCAGTCTGCATTGAGCTGATCCATTTTCAGTGTCGTTCCCCGCTTTACCGTTCCTTTCATTGGTCGAGTAATCAGCTGACCATCTTCCCAACGGAAAAACAACTCAGGTGAAGCAGAGAGGATTCGATGTGTCCCCACATTCAAATATGCACTATAGTTCGAGCGTTGAGCTCTCTTCAAGCGATTAAAGAAAGCGAAGTCATCTCCTTCGAACTTGGATTGCAAACGCATCGTATAATTCACTTGGTACGTATTGCCTTTCTCAATTTCGGATTTTATTCTTTGAAACCCGGAATGATAGGTATTTGAATCTGTTTCTGATTCCCATTCAGCCAAATTAAAAGTCCCTGTCATTTTTCCAGGTAATTGTTCTTCCGGTTTATCAAAAATTCCGAACCATAATAATGGCATTTTGGCTCCATCTTTTACTTTAAAAGATTTTTCAAAAGCAGGTGCAGCTTCATAGGAAACATATCCCGCTGCGTAATGCCCCTGTTCGATCGCTTCCTGGACTTTTTGAAATTGAGGAAGGACATCCCCAATGGAATGGGCGGTGAACACTTTTTTCGGGTTCGTAAAATAGAGTGGCCTGCTGTCACCTTGTTTATCTGTGAAGTGAAATACTAAGGATAAAGGATCTTCTCGTTTCATTCTTTTCTCCTAACTTAGTTTATAAAGTCAATCGTTATGTATTTTTAAAAAGCTTGCAGACACGTGATCTGCAAGCTCATTCAATGACACTTATTTCATTCCAGTCACTTCTGCAATGATTTCATAAGAACGAAGGCGTGCATCCTGATCATGAATGGCAGAGTTTATAATCATTTCATCCGCCTGGGTTTCATCTAAAAAGGTCTGCAACTGCTCTTTTACCTCTTCCGGATTTCCTATAATGGAGGCATTAAGCTGTTTCATGACAATGGCCTTTTCATATTCTGTCCAAATGCCCTCCATCGTATCAACTGGAGGAGCAAGTTGTCCTGGTGTATTACGGATCAAATTCAAGAATTGCTGTTGATAAGATGTAGCAATCCTTTGTGCTTCTTCCGAAGAATCTGCTGCAAAAACATTGACACCAACCATGACATAAGGTTTATCGAGAACGTCGGATGGTTGGAAATTATTGCGGTAACGAGCTAAAGCTGGTTGGGTATTTTCAGGGGAAAAATGGCTTGCAAATGAAAATGGCAATCCCAGCTGAGCTGATAATGCTGCACTGAAGCCACTTGAACCAAGCAGCCAAATCGGAATGTCCTGTCCTTCTCCAGGGATGGCACGAACACGATTATGTTTAGAATCCGCATCCAAATAACTGCGGAGCTGTGCTAATTGTTCAGGAAAATCCTGACCGTTATTACGTACATCACCCCGGAGAGCCATAGCCGTAAATTGGTCGCTTCCCGGAGCTCGCCCAAGTCCCAAATCTATTCTACCAGGATACATTGCTTCCAATGTTCCAAATTGTTCTGCGATAACAAGTGGTGCATGATTCGGCAGCATTATGCCACCAGAACCCACGCGAATTCTTTCCGTCTTTCCTGCCACATAGCCAATAAGCACTGACGTTGCAGAGCTTGCGATCCCTGGCATGCTATGGTGTTCTGCAACCCAGAAACGGTTATAATTCCATTGCTCCACATGCTTGGCTAAATCTATTGTATTTTTAAAAGCTCCCGAAACTGTACCACCCTCAACAATAGAAGCTAGGTCCAGAACGGAAAAAGAAATGTCGCTAAGTTTTTTTGCATGTTGATCAGCATTCATATCTTCATCTTCTTTCTTTCAATTATGATAAATTGGACGCAAAGCCATCATATAGAAAATGCACACAAAATGCACACAAAATGCTCGAAGGGATTAACTGTTAAGAATTTCCCTGGCAATCAAACGAAACGAATTAAGCCTATCCTCCAACTTATGGGTGATGGTTATCAGCATGATTTCATCTGCTAGATATTTCTCCTGAATCTCAAAAAGACGATACTTCACTTGTGAAGGTGTACCAAAAATCAGTTTTTCATGCATGGTTTCCATCAGTGCTTTTTCTTTTTCAGTCCAAACATGATTCCTTACCTCTTCTATGCTTGGAACCCGCCTTCTTTCCCCTTGTCCACTTTGAATTTTCCATAGGGTGTTGCTAAGAGCGATTTCTTTTGCAAGTTCCTCGGTTTCCGCACATATGGCAGCAACCGTAACGATTGTTTTAGGAGCTTTAAGTAACCCTTTCGATAGGAAGTTATCACGGTATTGCTGAAAACTCTGCACTCCATCATTTTCACTCATAAATTCACCAAATGCGTATGCAGTACCATTCTCAGCGGCAAGTTTTGCGCTTTTCCCGCTTGTTCCCAATATCCATGGTTCAGGAGATACCTTTGGGATAGGAGCAGCAGAAACATTTGAAAAGGGATGTTCTTTCGGAAATTCATCTCTAAGAAAATTCAACAGTTCCTTAACAAGTTCAGGCATTTTGTAAACATTCTGAAGAAAATTATCGGATAAGGCCATCGTAGCTTCCGCAGATCCACCAGGAGCGCGTCCCAGTCCCATATCAATCCTGCCTGGAAAAAGGGTCGCAAGCATATTATAAGTCTCCGCTATCCGATATGGCTTATAATGCGGAAGCAGCACTGCCCCAGATCCAATTCTGATATTTTTGGTTTGCGCAGCAATATAGCTTATCAACACCTCAGGAACGGAACAGGCCAATCCCGGCAGATCATGATGTTCAGTAAACCAGATTCTGCTATAACCTAGCCTATCGCCTTCTTGAGCAAGTTGCAGTGAGGCCTGTAATGCTTCTTGTGCAGATTGTCCGGATGCAATTGGGGATTGATCTAATATACCCAGTTTCATTTTATTACCCCCCTTTCTTGTCTTTCGTAACTTAATAGTAAATCATAACTATTCGAAAGTCGCATGAAAAGCTTGCTATGTTATTGTAGTTTCCAGCCTTTAGCGGAAATTATAAGAGTTGAATCCAGATTCGGGATTATGGGTAATTGATATATTCTGACGAGGTCTTTGTTTTAATATATTAACTTTAGTAGGTGGCTCAAGAGAATAACATATATTCTAGCGAGGTATTTTAAGGAATATACATTTTGTAAAATAAAAAAAGCCCTATAAAAGGGCCTTTTCCGGAGCTATTCATTTTTTTTGAATTGAGATAGTAATTCATCAGCCATTATTTGCGAATCCAAACGAGCCGCTATAAATGGGGGCTGTATCCGATTATTGGACTCTACGGGCAAACCTAACCAGGTAACTCGTTTATCAATGATGATAAACGAAAAGGATACCGGTGAACAAATAAAATGATCAGAATTTATATCAGGGTTTCTTTTTACTGATATAATCGTCAATTTCACTGCTGGGTTTCGTTTCATTAAGTATAGCTTCCATTCTTCTGACAAACTGTTTAAATCCGGCACTGCCAGAACCATCTCTTGTTTTGCTGATTCAATATCTTCCATAAAATCACCCAATTTACGGGCATGCATCCATTGCAATTTTGGGTGTTGGTGTTTAACCCATTTTCCAATGTCTTTCTTTGACACAAACTGATCATTTTGAATTTGATGATCGACAAGCTGACGGAGTGTTTTACTGCGATAAACGTGTTTGTTAACAAATGAAGTGTCACATACATGTACAAACTTCCCTTTCGTCCTTGTTATTGCCACGTTAATGAGCCTTTCACTTTCTCTCCCTGTCAATAACATTCCAGCCCTGTTTTGCGGATAACTATCAACTGTGTCAAAAATCATCATTTCACGTTCACTTCCCTGAAAACGGTGTACAGTTGCTGCGATGATATCAGCCGTTTGCCGTTCTTTGACATATAAATCATCCAATAGTTTTTCCATCAAGTCTGCCTGAGCACGATATGGGGCGACATAACCAATTGACCTTGTCCCGCCCATATACGCTTCATGAATCAGTTGAAAAGATAAAAGCAATTGCCAAAGATTCATTCTCGAGTGGGAAGTGCGTTCAGTGATGCAATATTCCCCTGATAAGCTAGTATCGACTAGTGCGGCTGCCTTATTGGGAAACGGTTCCGCCTGCATTATGCTCTCCCTGCTAGTCGCAACACTTTCATGATCCCCAACAAAATTGTTATAGACGATACGATTAGTGAATGCCGAAATATCAGGATGCATGCGGCGCTGTTCTTTTAAAAGGAATAAATGAGGATGAAGTTCTCCTTCTTCCACAGATTGAGCGACACCGGACCGATGAAAGATGTCTTCCTTCAGCCAAAGTTTCACGAGTGAATCACGAGCGGAAGCAATAGGCGGCAATTGTTTGAAATCACCACAAACGATAATATGTTTGGATATCGCTGCAGCAAATGCCACCTGTGGTACGTAAGCCATGCTCGCTTCGTCCAAAATGACCAGATCATATTCCTTTTGATAAATCGTTTCGTCATTTGCGGCTTTAGCCAAGGTCGTACCGATGATTTTTGCTTCTTTTACTAATTGAACCTCTTTTTGGCGGATTTTCTCCAAAACTTTGGCCAGTTTTTTTTCTATCTCGATTAATTGATCCGTATCCCTTTTACTGAAGGAGCCAGCCAAGTCATGTTTTAATAAACGTTTCTCTTCTCCAAGCTGTTCTTTTTCTTTAACTAATGTCGGTTCATGTTTACCTAATAATTGTCCCGTAACAATATCATCATGGATGGCTAGAGATTCACCGATTTGAGACCCATAGCGAAGCACATCGCCTTCTTTGAAACGATCTTTCTTTTTAATGAATGAAGAAATCTCAGCCATCAAAACATCTACAGCCTGGTTGCTATGGGACAAGACCAGTACTTTTTTATCTTGTAAATAATGATTGGCTACTGTACGTGCCAGCGTATAGGTTTTTCCTGTTCCAGGGGGTCCCCAGACAAAAGTGACAGGATTGAACTTCGAACGGGCATATAGCTCTTTCACACTGCTTAGTTTTTCGTTAACAGGATGTTTTTGAGGCATGGATGGGTCCATCAGGCGCTTGATCCGAAGCCTTTTCTTTTTACTTCTCTTGATTTCATCCAAGCGGATAATCAATTGTTCTAGCAACTCCCATGGATCATGGTATAAAAAGGCTTCACCGATCATATCACCTAACGAGCGATCAAATACGATAATTATACTTTTCCCTTCCGATGAGAGGATCCTTCCATCCTGTTTAATTCCTCCCCATTCCAGTCGAACGAGGGAACCGACAGGAATTTTTATCGATGAACCTGTTTCAAAATAATAGCTGAAAGACCCGTCACTTGTAAGCAGATGGCCGTTCGAAACCAGGTATTTTGTGCTGCCGTATTTTTTTAAATGCAGGATTTCAAGTTGTAGGGCCTGCTGCCATTCTTTTATATAATTAACTGTTGAATTCATTTTTCACTTTCCTCACAAAATATGCCATTGAAGTTTAAAGAAACTGGCCTAAAGCTCCGATGTAGAAAATATCTGTCCCTATGACCTTTTTCGCGCAGTATTCGTTTCTTTAACATATAAAATAAGGCCCAATCAAAAGATTGGGCCTTTCCTACGCCAATAGTTTAACTATAGCATTTTTTATAACATCATACCATGGGCTCTTTTGGAAGAAATGGTTTAGATTAGCCCTCTGATAACTCCGTGAATTCATCAACCAGATCACTGAAAATCCTCATTGCATTTTCGATTGGATCAGGTTTAGTTAAATCTACGCCTGTTTTCTTAAGCAACTCCAATGGGAAATCGGAACTCCCGCTTTTCAAGAACGTCAAATAACTTTCAAGTGTTTTTTGGTCCCCGGAAATGATCTTATCTGCGATCGTAATAGCTGAAACGTAACCAGTTGCATATTTGTAGACGTAAAACGGACGATAGAAGTGTGGAATGCGTGACCACCCATACTTCACTTCTTCATCGAAAATTATTTCATCTCCATTATAAGCTCGGAATATCGATTCATAAGCTGTATTAAAAACCTCGGCATTTAGAGGTTCATCATTTTCAGCTTTTTCATGTACAATCTTTTCAAATTCCGCAAACATCACCTGTGTGAAGAACGTTCCTTTAAAACTATCTATGAAATGGTTAAGTAAGTGTTTTTTCTTTTGCACGTCTTTTGTTGTCTTAATCAAATGTCGGATCAGCAGGATTTCATTCACAGTGGATGCAACCTCAGCAACAAAAATGGAATATCCTGCACTTATTTGCGGTTGATATTTTGAGCTATAGTAAGAATGCATGCCATGTCCAGATTCATGGGCAAGTGTAAATACACTGTCTAAATCATCACGGTGATTTAATAAGATGAACGGATGAACACCATAAAGTCCTAAATTATAAGCGCCTGAACGTTTTCCAGGTGTTTCCCTGACATCGATATATCTTTTTTCCTTAAAGGTTTTCAGTGTTGTGATATATTCTTCGCCAAGAGGTTTCAGTGCTTCCACCATCAAAGCAAAACCATCATCATAAGAAATTTCCTCTTTAGCACCTTCCACCAATGGTACACTTAAATCATAAGCACGTAATTCTTCTACCCCCAGCAATTTTTTTCTTAGATGAATGTATTTATGCATGGGGCCGATATTTTGTTTAGTTGACATAATCAAATTATCATATACTTCTTTTGGAACTTGATCTCCAAATAAGGACTTTTCCAAGGCAGATGGATAATTTCTTAGTTTTGAAAGATTCACATTATTCTTGATTGCTGTAGAAAGTGTGGAAGCGATGGTATTCTTCAACTGTATATATGGTTGATAATAGGCGATATACGCCTCTTTTCTTTTATCGCGATCATCGTCTTCAATCAATTTGGAATACATTCCTCGCGTAAGCTCTACCCTATCGCCGTCTTCATTCGTAACTTCCCCAAATTTAATATCAGCATTGTTGATCATCCCGAACGTTTTTTGGGGTGCTGAAAAGGCTTCGCCTACTTGAGAAAGGACCTCTTCTTGTTCTTTCGCTAACACATGGGCTTTATAGCGATAGGAATCCAGGAGATCTTCTTCAAAATATTTTAAACCTTCTATCTCTTTTATGTACCCTTTTAATGTTTGTTCTTCCAGGCTCAAAAGGAACGGCATGAAAAATGCAGTTGCATTACTCATTTTCTGCCCTAACCGAGCTGCTCGATCCAGTAATGCTTGGGATGAGGTAACCCTTGTATCCAAATCGGCTTGCAGCATGGCATATACATACAGCTTGTTATAAATGTACCCAAGTTCCTCACTTAATCGTAAATACTCGAACAAATCTTGAGAAGATTGAATATGCCCATCATATGCCTTTAATTTATCTGTCATCTTAAGTACTTCTTGATAATCTTTATCCCATTTAGCCTGATCTTCGTAAATATCCTTTAAGTTCCATGTTTCTTCCTCTTTGATTTCGTCACGTGATTTAAACATTTGCATATTATCGGCACTTCCTTTCATGCTTATAGGCTTACCCTTTATTATAATCGACTTTCAGAAAAATCTGCATAGAAAAACCAGTATGTTAAAAATACATACTGGTTTTTCTTTCATCAATTAGAATTTTGCCGCAGTTTCAGCAACTTTCGCCAATCCTTCTGCAACGATATCCTGTGTACGATCTGGATATTGATTATGTCCCTCGATAACAACCGTTACTGGGTTTGTTATGCCCCATAAGTTTAAATTCATCGTTACGTATCTCTCTGCCATTTCGCCAGCATCCATACCAGGCAATGCATAATCCGATCCACGAGCATTAAGCAAAGCCACTTTCTTACCTCCAACCAAGCCTACAGGGCCTTCAGCTGTGTATTTGAAAGTTGTACCAGCTTGAGCAAGATAAGAAATATAAGTTACCAATGGCGCAGGAACCGTTGAGTTCCATAGCGGGAAGGCAAATACCACTTTGTCGGCAGCAAGGAATTGATTCAAGTATTGTTGCACGATTTCAGCAATCTCAACTTCTTCTTCAGTCAATTCCATTCCTTGGCTGCGTTTATATAGTGCAGTAATTGCTGTATTTCCATAGTAAGGTAAGTTCAGTTTAAATAAATCCAATTCAGTTATTTCATCGTTACTATTTGCTTCCTTGTATGTGTTCAAAAACGTTTCATACATTTTCACGCTAATAGCTTGATCCGCTGGACGGTCATTTGATTTAACAAATAATACTTTAGACATTTTCAGTTCCCCCAAGAATTTAATTTTTGTATGTGTCAGAAAAAAGTACAGTTTCAAAATAAATGTTTAATCCATATATCTCGAATTAACTGCAATCTCTACTTTCACATTATATGACTGAACATCCAATAAGGCAAGTAATATGTTTTTAATTTTCAAATGTACATTTCAGGAATTTGCTCCTGGATTTTTTATAACCACCAGCATTCCATTATGCCGCGAATAAAAAAACCGAGAGCAATTTGCCCTCGGTTAAGTTAACTCTTTGTGATGGAATGGACACTTACCCTTTATCGGTTCTATATCATCGCCGATGAAAAATTGTTTCCATTCATTATGATTTACATCACCAAAGTGACTGATATCAGGATGTGTAGGAAGGTTATCCCACTTCTCCACTCGTTCACGAACCTTTTCACGTGACATGATCCCGCCTTTTTCCGTTCCTTCCAACCCTTCAAAGATCATCCGGGGTTGGAATCCAAGAACAAGGCTATTTCCTAAATCGCGGGTTTTACGCTGTTTATAAGCAGGTGCATTACCAAAGACAAAGATTGGTTCCCCTGCAAAATGATAGTCCCATAAATAATGCTCAGGATCTTTCGGCTTTTCAATTGGCCAAGGTTTTTTATCCGCTTTATGGAGGTATTGCAGGATATCCCAAAACCTTTTACGGTACATTTCAATATCTCCTTCTATCGATTCAGGCTCCATAAAGACAAACAGGCCATGCCTGGTATATGGTGGTTCCTGAAATAAATCAAGAAAACTTTCCACTGCTTTAGGGAGATTGGACCAATCTTCCTGTGTGATATAAGCATAACGAAGTTCCCCTTTATTTTCAGCTTTCATCCCGAAATAACAAGGAAATGTTTTGTCCGTCACTGTATTATGGAATGTTTGATATTCTTTAATTAGCCATTTCGGCACTCGATCGGGATTTGTCATATCTTCTTTCGTTAATAAACTTGAATTAGCAGTTAGCATCATTGTTCTCCTTAAATCGTGATAATATATGATACCCGAATTTATTTAAACTAAAACTTCTTCGACCTGGCAAATCACCGTAATCAGGTACATCTTATCTAAATAATTCTTCATTTAAGATTTTATAAGTTCCCCGTTCCAAGGTGATTCCAATTTCCTTTAATAAAAACGTAATTATGGTATTCAGCCAAAAACAATCGTTCAGCATGATAATCATTTTCTTTCCATTAGGATAACCTAAGAAAAAAATAGGAGTGATGCTAAAATGGCAAGAAGAAGAAGAGTTCTCGTACCCGAAGCACGAAAAGGACTCGATGATTTAAAAGCCAAAGTTGCTGGTACAAAGAATCCTGAAGAGGCAAAGTTTGAAGTAGCAAAAGAAATTGGCGTACCGCTGAAAAAAGACTATAACGGTGAGCTCACATCCAAGCAGAATGGGAAAATTGGTGGAAAGTTAGGAGGAGGCATGGTCAAGGAACTTATAAAGATGGCCCAGGAAAACTTAGGAAAAAGACATTAAGTAGGTGCCTCTCCGATCCAAGTTGTTATCGTTTGTTTCATTAAGTCCCATATCATTGAAGCGATCATTACCTACCTGCTAAAGAATATACATTTTGGGACTTAACAAAAAAGCCAACCTTTTGGCTGGCTTTTTTTGAAATTAATTAATGCTTACGGGTGAAACTCTTGAAACCACTGACATGATTAATTCCGACGACACCGGATAATTAGTGGCAGCTGGATCCTTCATTACTGCAGTAAGGATTCCCTCCATGTCTGAATCTCTAATTCCATAGTCACTGAAGTCAAGGGGCAACCCAAGATCAGATAGGAAAACGCGGATCTTTTCTACCACTTTCGCTAAGATCCCTTTTGGATCTTCATCGTGTATTTTGACTTTAAAGGCTTCGGCTATCAAATGGGCCTTTTGAAGATATAACTCCGGGATAGACTCCATGACAACAGGTAATAACACGGCATTGGCCAATCCATGCGGAATACGGAATAACGCTCCAAATGCGTGCGCAAAGTTATGAACCGGAATCGCATTCAGTGCACTACAAAATGCAGTGATTCCCATCATGCTTCCATGCAACATTTCCATTCTGGCCTCAATATTGGATCCGTCCTTTACAGCCCTCGGTAAATTTTTTTCAATAACTCGAATGGCCTGAAATGCATAAGCATCAGTTATTGATGTCGCTGAAGGTGAGACGATCGCTTCAATTGCATGTGTCAATGCATCTGCCCCAGTAAACGCCGTTATTTCAGGAGGAAGTCCGATAGTTAACTCGGGATCTAAAATGGCTACATCCGAACTTAAGAAAACATTGTATATATTCATTTTGACTTTTATATGTTCATTATAAATGACTGCGATCGGGGATACTTCAGAACCGGTTCCAGCTGTTGTGGCTACTGAAATATGTGGAATATTCATAGGTTGGGCTTTTGGAAACCCCTCATACAGATAACCTCTTGGTATCGCATCATTTATATCCGTAATTCCTTGAAATAATCCATATTTCAATGCTTTTGCGGTATCCATGACACTTCCACCACCAATGGCTAGTATGGCATCGGCATTCACTTTGCGTGCATATTTCAATGCTTCGTTTACACATTCACTCGCTGCGTCTTGTGTAACACCAAGAAACTGCCCTACTATTTCAGCTTTGGTGCCTAAGATCGGCAGCTCAAAACTCTCGACCACTTTTTTAACGACACCAGCCTTTTCCAAACCCACATCACTCACTAGTAGAATCCTTTGGGCCCCAAGACCATTGAATATATCCGGAATGATTGAACGAGCATTCGGGCCGCTATAAATCGAAGACCTTAGCCAAAAATTGGATTGAGTGTTTGCCTTCATAAAGTTTCACCTCAGTCAAATTAGTCTATATTAACGATTAAGGATTGTTCATTTCCAGCTTTCAAGTGCGTGATGTCATACATGAGGTGAAATCCTTTTTCAACATCCAACATTCAGAAATGGAACATCGTAAGCTTGTTTCCGATTCACAAAACCCCATATTCCTTTTCGTTACTTTGATAGATTTCTTCAACTCCCTTTCCTTTTGCCCTTCCCAAAATCTCCATCCGTACTGATAATTGTTTCATGGTAAAATCTAGAACAGCTTGTTTGTCATTACCAAATGGATTGCCTAACAGATCATAACCCTCCGTATTTAACTTGAAGGCCAGTGGTGAAAGTTCCTCCATCCTCTTTTCAACTTGGTTATAGATATGTGGATGTTCACTGATGATTCTCTGCAGAAGGAAAGTTCCATAAGCAATATGGCGTGATTCATCTTTCTTCAATAGACCAACGCCTTTTAATAAACCAGGCATCATTTTACTAGCTTCGAGAGTCTCATAGAACCCGAAATATCCAGTTTCTGCAAGAACTCCCTCGGTAAACATGTTATATACAGTGGCGGCTTCCGCCAATGCCTCAGGGGATTGATCGGATAAAAGTTTCCCCATCGCTTCAGGCAATATCTCATAAAAAATGGATTTATAAGTGTCTGAGTGATATACCGTCAAATCACCCGTTTCACCAATTTGATCTAATGTATAACGGAAAAACTCCATATGCTTCGCTTCCTCGAACAAGAATGTCGTTAAGTACATTTCTTCTTCGATCCTACCCTCTTTTGCTATCGTCATGATGAGCGGAAGCAAATCCAAAGTCACGGCTTCTTCTCCCCCCTGAAAAAGGGAAATGATCCGTAATAACACTTCCCTTTCAATATCATTAAATGACTTCCAATCTTCTTTATCCTGGCTGAAATCTATGTCACGGGGATTCCATATACCAAATTTCTTTGCCTTTTGATAAAGTTTAAATGGTAGGGTATCTTCTCTAAAACTCCGGCTGGTGGTCGTTAAATTCTTTCTTTTCATGTTAATGCCTCCTTGATTTATGAACTGTAAACTTTTGAATTCCTATAGAATGTTTTAATTTGTAAGGATTTTCATTATATTGTAAGATATTAGTAGTATGTATCCTAGCACTGAAAATGTAGGGAGGAAAAAAGTCGAATGCTTGAGGAAACCCTGATGAATCATGTAAAAAAGATTTCCGATCAAAAAGATATGGAAAATAAATCACAAATGATCGTAAAGGGCTGTGTGGATTTTTTTTCATTTCAACGGGCATCTTTATTCAGTTACTCATGTTTAACAGGAATGGGTGAAGGAATATGCGCATGTACAAGAGAAGATATTTTTTCATTACATAATGTTAAAGAAAATATTCATGATATATACCCCATCCACCAAGCAGTCATCCATAACAAACCCATATACTTAACCATCCAACATGCGAAATCTTCCATCCCTGCAAAATACGTTAAAAGATTTTCCATCTCTTCATTGGCAATCATTCCGATAATCTTGAATGACATGGTTATCGGTTTCGTTTTGGTTGACCCCATTCATGCCAACAAGCCTGTTACCAAGAATGATTTAATGAAGCTTTCCCATTATTTGAAACTGGCTGTCAGTTCACCATTGGAATCCGCTCCTCCCACATACCTGCTAAGTAAACGTGAAGTGGAGGTCCTTCAACATTTAGCCAATGGCTTAGGACTAAAGCAAATGGCACCAAAAATGAACGTTAGTGAATTTACCGTCAGAGATCATATTTCTTCTGCAATCAGGAAATTAGGAGTGAGTCACCGGACCGAGGCAGTCGCGGTTGCCATAAGAAACAAAATGATTATATAAAAACAAAAAAAACCTTCACAGAAGGTTTTTTTTGTCTTTATATCTGAGTCACTTTTTCTTCAACTTTAGTGGTCCAGTTTAACTCGTCTGCAACTTTACCTGTTTGGACACCCGTCAGTGTATCATAAAGCTTTCTAGATAGTTCGCCAGTTTCCCCGGTTTGAACGATCATTTCTTCACCATTCCACAAAAATTCACCAATTGGTGAGATTACCGCTGCTGTACCCGTTCCAAAGGCCTCTTCCAAGTGACCTGATTTATATGCTTCATGGACTTCCTCCATGGAAATACGTCTTTCCGAAACGGGAAGATTCCAATGTTTCAGCAATTCTATAATGGAATCACGAGTAATACCCGGAAGGATACTTCCATTTAAGGCAGGTGTGATAATTTCACCATTAATTTTGAAGAAAACATTCATGCTTCCAACTTCTTCAATATACTTTTTCTCTACTCCGTCCAACCAAAGGACTTGGGCATAACCCAGCTTTTCTGATACTTCTTGTGCTTTTAGGCTCGATGCATAATTACCGCCCGTTTTAGCTTCTCCAGTACCACCATTGACTGCACGTGTGAAAGCTGACTCCACTGCTATTTTAACCGGATGAATGCCTTCTTTATAATACGAACCTACAGGTGACATGATGATGATGAACTGATATTTCTCTGATGGAGAAACTCCAAGATAAGGCTCAGTAGCTATAATGAATGGCCTGATATATAAGGAGGTCCCTTCTGCCTGAGGAACCCAATCCTTATCAACGCTAATTAAAGTTTTTAAGGCCTTCAACGCAAAATCAACTTCGACATCCGGTATGCACAATCGGCTATTTGAACTATTCAAGCGTTGAAAGTTCTTTTCCGGACGGAATAGTATAATTTCATCTTCTGGTGTTGCATATGCTTTTAATCCCTCAAATACAGATTGACCATAGTGAAAAATCATAGCTGACGGCTCTAATGCGAGCGGTTGATAAGGAACAATTCTTGGATCATGCCACCCTTGCCCTTGTGTGTAATCCATTATAAACATATGATCGGTAAACTGCTTACCGAACTCAAGCTGGTCCGCTTGTGGTTTTTCTTTCTTTGTTGTACTAAGCGTGATTTGCATGTCATGTTCCTTCATTACCAAAACCCCTTGTTGAATAAATTTACAAGATTTCACTTCCATAAAATCTATCTTTAATTAGTTTACTCCTATCAGGAATCATAGTTCAACCCTTTAAGACGAAATTTTCGGAATTTTTTTAAAATAAATGACTTTTTTTTATTTCTATACTATTATTCCTGAAAAAAGAACCTATTATTAGTCAAATTTCTCAAAAATATCAATTCCGAATTTTTCTGTAAGGTTTCTTGATATCCTTAATATTAGGTTATTTTAACAAATTATCTACAATAGTGCCAATGAGAATTATTGAAGATTTTCCATCATGGAACCAAATGCAAGCAAATCAAATGAATTATTTCCACTTCTTTAACCAAGAAGATGGCTAAATGTGCAGCCGATTACTAATTGTAGCCGCCTGGACGCAATATATGTATTTTAACAAAGCTCAACTAAAGAAATGAAACACTTTTATACTATTACATAAAATTTAGCGTTATTCCCAAATTTAATATAATACAGTTTATAAAGGTGAAATTTTCATAAAATTCAATTTAGCAGTTTACGACTAATTAATATTCTTATATACTTATCCCACAGGATAGATAAAATGCATGCAAATTAAAATATTATAGATAAAACGCATGTAACTTTCTTATTTTAGACGAAAAGGGGTAACAACATGACAAAAAACAGGTGGTTAATCGCTTTATCCGCTATCGCCATTCACCTTTCCATTGGTGGTGCATACGCATATAGCGTGTACAAAAAACCATTAGTTGAGACTATGGGGTGGTCAGAAACCGAAGTAACGTTAGCATTCACAATAATGATGGCGCTTGCAGGAACTTCTGCTGCTTTCTTTGGTAAATTCGTAGAAAAAAATGGTCCAAGGAAGTCAGCTATGGTCGCTGCTGTATTATTCGGATTAGGACAAGCTGGTTCCGGTTTGGCAGTAATGGTAGATTCACTTCCGCTTTACCTATTGACATATGGGGTTTTAAGTGGACTTGGTATGGGGATCGGGTACATTTCACCAGTATCCACTTTAGTCAAATGGTTCCCTGATCGCAGGGGATTGGCAACAGGAATGGCAGTATTAGGTTTCGGTGCCGGAGCCCTCATTACAGCCCCAGTAGCTGCAAGCCTTATGGAATCCGTTGGCATTTATACTACATATTATCTTTTAGGCGCAGGCTATTTCATACTGATGTTCTTGGGGGCATCCTATATTGCACCTCCAAAGGCCAACTGGCTACCTGAAGGAATGAAGAAAGATATTGAGTCCGGTAAGAAAGAACTGAAGAAAGACCTAAGGCAGTTAACGGCAAAAGAAGCGGTTAAAACTAAACACTTCTGGATGTTATGGTCCATGAAATTGATAAATACAAGTGCAGGGATCATGATGATTTCGGTAGCTTCACCCATGGCTCAAGACGTTGTTGGGCTGTCTGTAGCCGGTGCAGCAACATTAGTCGGCATTATGGGAATCTTTAATGGCGGAGGAAGACTGGGCTGGGCAGCAGCATCAGATTATATTGGACGTCCAAATGTTTTCGTCATTTTCTTCATCATTCAAATCGGAGCGTTCCTTTTACTTCCAACGACTACAAATACTCTATTGTTCCAAGGACTCATATTGCTGGTCGTTAGTTGTTATGGAGGCGGATTTTCAAACCTCCCTGCATTTGCCGGGGATTTATTTGGAACTAAGGAAATTGGGGCCATCCATGGTTATCTTTTAACCACATGGTCACTAGGAGGAGTTTGCGGGCCAATGCTGGTTACTGCAATAAGGGAAAGTACGAACAGTTACATCCCGGTGTTCTACGTTTTTGCTGTATTAATTGCGATAGCATTCGCCATCTCCATCTGGTTGCGTTTGGATATTAAAAAAATGCAAAAAGAACAGAAACAAGGATTAACGAATACTTTAAGTAAAATATCCTGATATTAAAAAAGCTTTGTTCTTAAACACCTGCAAAAAGGCATCATCAAGTAAACCTCCATTACCGGAGTATACTTTGATGATGCCTTTTTCCTTTTTATTTGAACATGCACCCAAGCCCCCATAAGCCATGCGATCACTAAGGTTAGATCTATTTTTGATGTTTATATATTCGGACATCTACTGGGATTGACTGAATCTGATATCTTATTGATAGCCTATTTGAAAGTGGCTGCCATATCTTTGCTGGTTAAGTTAATTGAAGTGATATTTCATCAACTGTGATTATGCAGTTGGCGGTGTAACCCTTGTAGGCGGGCTTTATTATGGGGATTATGCACGAAAGGACAGGAAACCGGCAGATTGATCCATACATCATTTTTTTACCAGTCCTTCATTATCGAATGAAGGTTTCATTCTGTCGACTATATGGGGTCTGAATGGTCTCATCCCGAATCCCTTTTACGATTTTATCGAGGGGATTATTACCCGAATTTTAAAACAAGACTTGGTTTTGCTCCATGATTTTTTATTGTTATATATGGGATGAAACAATAGGTAAAATCGTGAATGGGATTGAGACCATTCCGAACCCCGTTTTGTCGACAAACTGAACGTTTATAGTTCTATCAACGTTTGTTTAGTACTTTTTTAACCCACCGTTTGAAAAACGCTTTGACACTTTTCTTTTTTATAACTTGAATGGCATGATTTTGCTTCTCAATATAAATCTCTTCTTTGTTTATTGCATTTTTTTCTGCTAGTACTAGACCCAAATCGGAGTCATGATCTTTGTTTAGGACAATTTTGTAAGGAATATTATGACTCATTGCCAATTTAATATATTTCCCTAGATATTGATAGTCCATCTGACCATTTAAAAACAAATTTGAATGGGGATGCCGCTTCATCTTTTGCTCAATCTCCGGATATACATTCAGTTCAAAGACTTGGCTTTTTTTTAAGACGATGACGACACGCTCTCTTAATGTGCCCAGAAACTCCTTTCGTTCACCAGGCTTGATTTCTTTTGGACCATAGATTCCTTGTTCTAGATAGTCCTCCACTTTTAGGCGTGACAATTCTTTCCCACCTCCGCTTTCACTTCAATAATTGTATGTAATATGGCCATAAATAGTGCCCATCATTCTTTGGAATGCATAAAAGTAAAAAGTGATTTGGGTTAACATTCCCTTTTTTAGTTTACCCTTCGGTTAAAAAATTGTCACTCTAGATTCGCTTCTTGCATAGGATAGTATATGCGTGAATTTAGGTTGTTTAAATGAGGGACGGGGAAGAAAATGAAAAAATTAATTGTATTTGTATTGATATTCGCCTTTTGTTTTGTTGGGTTCAGTAATACTTCGGGTGCAGCAGGGAGACAACTGATTATCATCAATAAAGCCAATAATCAGCTGGCCTACTATGAAAATGATAAATTGGTGAAGGTGTTCATCGTAGCGACAGGAAAGAAACCCTCCTATACTCCTGAAGGAAAGTTCAAGGTAGTGACAAAGATAGTGAATCGTCCCTATTATAAAGGCAACATTAGAGGCGGAGACCCCAGGAATCCTTTAGGTAAACGATGGATGGGGATAAATGCACGGAATACACCAGGAAATACGTACGCAATACACGGCAATAATGATTCTAAAACCATTGGGAAATATATAAGTGCCGGTTGTATTCGCATGTATAACGATGATGTACAATGGCTGTACGATAAGGTGAGGATGAACACTGTAGTCTTGATTGCCAGTTCGAATAAATCTTTTGCTTCCATAGCAGCTAAGAATGGATATAAGGTGATCGGATCTGAGAGCTTACCTGTAAATACTACCAACTCTATCCTGAAGAATGGAAGTAAGGGGCCCCAAGTAATTGAACTACAAAAAAGATTAACTAAACTTGGATACAGCACTAAAGGAATAGATGGTGCATTTGGAAAAAATACTGAAATGGCCGTAAAGAAATTTCAAAAGTCTAAAAAACTTACTTCTGATGGGATCGTAGGACCAAAAACGAAAAAAGCGCTTGGACTTAAATAATCATCATTACTGATATCCACTGATTAGTGGATATCTTTTTTTATGTTTAAACTGTGACACTCCATACATTAATACCCATCCCGGCTGTAATTTTCCACCATCACTTTTGCCTTTATGTTATAATTTATATATAAACAGCTAATCATAATCGCACTGTCACTACATATAAGGAGGTATATAAAAATGTACGATGAACTTCTCATACTATCCATTAAATCAATTTTTGTTATCGGCACAATCGGAATGTTTGTGATTTTAGGATTCGTAAAAGGGCGCAAGTTTTAATTTTTTCCAATTCCTTAACATATCCTCATTGCCTGATTACTCGTATGATGTTCATACCGGTAATCAGGTTAATTTCACTCAGAAAAAAGCATATCCTCAAAGGGCATGCTTACTTACCATTCCAGAAATCCGTTTTATCTAAAAGTTGGTCAATGTCAAATGTATCAAGATGGAATGGAACTGATTCTTCTGCAATCGCTTCAGTGGCTAACAATAATTGGTCGATATCAATAATGGCCAAAACCAAAACAGTCCTCTCCCTTTTTTAATGGTTTTACCCTCATTTTTAATACATCAAACAATTCGTTCAAAAGATATTTTATTAGAGGGTACCTTTTAATTTACATTTGACATTTATTTAAGGGGAAGTGAATCATTTTTTTCCGATCCTTCAGGTGAAAGTGTATGTATCAATTTAACCAGCTTATAAAATGTCCCGCTACAGATGGTTACCTCAGGCAGATTATGAAAAATTGATTTTTTATTAATATGATAATTGTCTTTCTCAGGTGAATACACAATAATTTTCTTATTTAACGATAAAGCATATCCAAGTTCATAGAGATTACCTTTACCTGCAGTTAGGAAGATCAGCATAAAATCAGCTTCCTCAATCCCCTTTTTTTCATATTCTCCAATACCGTCCGTAATTTGGTTAGTCTCATCATCCGCAATTAAATTCCCGCCATTCACACATGTAAATCCTTTTGAAGTTAATTTCTTTATCAATGACCTTACTTGCTTCAAATTTTTTTCATCTGATGCTATATAATATTTCACACATCCACCTCCAAAATATATAACTATTGATACTTTTTACCTACGTTACCTATACTATACATATTCGTTATAAAGAACGCAATATCCTTTTCCAAAAATAAATAAAAATTTAAGGACAAAGTCTCGGTCCCATACATTTAAGCGAAACAAAAGCCATCATTCCTTTTCCAGGCAATGATGGCTTTTGTTAAAAAAATGATATGACGGGGTATTCTGGCCTTATTACAATTATTAATGTCGCCTTCCCTTACTCTCAAAAAAACATATACTTATGTAAAAATATTAATGTTTTTGGATGGTTAGACTGAAAGTTACTCTTATAAATCTGATTTTAAGGGTAACAAAATGTTGATTAATCTTCAAGAAATCAAAAATAAAAACCTTGTCCCCTACCCGGCAAGGTTTTTTTATTTTTCATATGTGATATTTTCTATTTCAATCCTGAAGGGTGCAGCCTCACATATATTAATTCCCCTATCTAGATTTACCTTTTCCATTTCACTCGCATCCGGTATTGTTTTTTTATCGAGAATAAAATGTTCGACCATGGATTCCAACAGTTCTTGAGCACAAGCTAAGGCATCTACCCGATTCCTACCGCTAACGGAAGAAATAATTCCTTCTCGCCTAAAATCCGGGAAACAAACTTGAACGGAAAAAGAGTCGATAATCAACGGGTGTTTTTCATAATAGAATACAGCTGGATACTCAAAGATTTGAATGGTCAAAATATCATCCCTTCATACAATTTTTAGGATTTTAAGTTAATTATAACATGAAATTCCATTAAAAATAGGTTTATTTACATTTCTTTGTTTGTCAAGATTATTTTTACATTCAATAAGTTGTTATGTCCGTACTTACTACAAAATAAGAAAACACTAGGAAAATCAAAATCACGATAACATTCAAGATTATTCCAATAATGCTGCACACTTTACCAGCTGTCACCAATCCATTACCGGTTTCACCAGTAAGTTTCATTTCTTGTTTACTCTTCGCTGCAAATATTAAACCTAGTATACCTAATACGATGCCGATGAATGGAATAAGCAGGGATAATACCCCCATGATTAATGATACAATCGCTTTGCTATTGGTTGGTTTAATTTCAGACATATTTTCCACCTTCTCTCTTCCCCTTATATATACGGTCATTAAAAGCAAAAGATTCATTATTTGTTACTCATTCATCACTAATATTCCATGCTCTCCTGCCGGTGAATTCCATACACTTGGTCCAATCCATGCATGTAAAAAACGACTCATTTAGAGTCGTTTCAGATAGTAGACAAACTCGAAAAAATTGAGTTTGTCGGCAGTTAAAAAAAGTTTTCAGAAATCCGTTCCCTTTCCGTCGACTGCCTGCCAAGCCTCCTCTCATGTGGGGTATCGGCCAGCCAGTTATTCGGCAGGAGTGGCGAAAACTTCGTTTCATCACATATAAATGAATAAATAATCATGGAGTATAACCAAATCTTGTTTTGAAATCATGGTAATCTTTCCCACGGTAAAATCGTGACAGCTATTCGGGATGAGACCATACCGAACCCTATGTTGTCTACAAACCGAGACCGGCAATTCCTATTGTCTGTATTCAGTTTCTTTAGGGTTATTCGTATTCAATTTAAAAGAAAAACAAATTTAAAATTGGAACGGAAGGCGCGAGAATCCTGCGGGAAAAGCCGTTTAGGGATTAACCCCGCAGGCGCAAGCCGAGGAGGCTCCCTGACCGCCCGCGGAAAGCGAGTGCCTTAAGTTCCAATCAAGGTCCAAATTGCACAAGCCAAAAAAAATTGCAGACAAACTGAAACGACTCATTTCTGAGTCGTTTTTTTTAGGTTCGTTTCAATTCAAGCCTCTGGGCTACCAAAGACAGACTATAGTTTACAATGAAATACATGAGCGCCACCAGGATCAAAATAGGTATTAAATACTTTTGACTTTGCCCATATATAATTTGACCATGATGAGTTAGCTCCGGTAACGAGATGACAACCGCTAATGAAGTATCCTTTAATAATGATATGAATTGGCTGACAATAGGAGGAACCATGCGGCGCAGCGCTTGGGGCAAAATAATATGTATCAATGCCTGTGTATAACTCAAGCCTGATGAACGAGCGGCTTCCATTTGCCCTTTATCTACGGATTTTAGCCCACTTCGAATTACTTCAGATAGCATGGCCGACTCGAAAATTGTCAAGGCAACGATGGCCGCTGGAATGATTTCCAGTTTAATGCGTACCTCAGGTAAAGCAAAATACGTAAAAAATATAATTAATAACAACGGTAAATTACGTACCGTTTCTACAATCATGGCTAATATTTGAGATAGCACCGGTACCTTTGCGTAACGGATTATGCCCACAAGCCCGCCAATGATGAAACTTAGAATAATGGATATAAAAGCTACCTGGAGCGTTACCCAAAATCCCTCTAATAAAAACTTAAGATTATCCGGTGTATAGGCACCTGCAAAATCCATATCTTATACCTCCCTCAATTACTCTTTGCCAGACGTTTTTCCAAATAACCAACGCCAAGACTTAAAGGAATGGTAAGAATTAAGTAAAACGCTGCAACGAAAATGTATACATCAAACACGACAAATGTTCTTGAAGAAATCAAATCCCCATGGTACATGAGATCTAGTCCTGCAACGACGGCTAAAATGGAAGAATTCTTAACTAGATTGATAAATTGGTTTCCTAGAGGAGGAATGACTATTTTAACTGCCTGTGGCAATATGACGAGCCTCATTGCCTGCCCATATGTCAGTCCTGAAGAACGGGCAGCTTCCATTTGACCCTTTGGCACGGAAAGAATGCCTGCCCGAATTGCCTCAGCTATGAAAGATGAAGTGTAAATGGTCAGGGCTAATGTTCCTGCGTATAGTCCACTTAGTTTAAGGCCCAGAAAGAAGAAAAAGGTAATAATCAATAACGGTATGTTCCGAATGAACTCAACATAGGCGGTTCCAAGCCAGTTTAGAGGCTTTATCGGGGCAATCCGCATGATAGCAACAAGCACACCCAGGAGCAAACTCGCTACCAATGCGATTAAACTCGACATGATCGTATTTTTAAAGCCTAATAAATACATATCCAGATTCTCTGTTAAAATGGAGAAATCAAGCACGGCATACACTCCTTTAACTAGTAAGGATGAGCAAAAAGCTCATCCTCACAAGACAAATGTTCAAATGTTAATTAAGGTCATTTCCCTTACATTTGGTAATGATTAATGTTTAATCCATTTATCATGGATTTCATCGTACTTGCCTGAATCTTTAAGTGACTTAAGGGCTTTATTCAATTCGTCAACAAACTCAGCATTTCCTTTTTTCACAGCAATGCCATAAGGCTCGTCTGTAAATGTACCGCCAACAAGCTCATAATTTGGATCCTCGTCAGCCATGCCATAAAGGATTGAATCATCCGTAGTCAATGCATCCCCTTGCCCAGATTTAAGTGCAGCAAACGCTTCGGAATAGTTTTCAAATTCAAGAACTTGTGCGTCAGGAGCCTTTTCACGGATATTTATGGAAGAAGTAGAGCCCTTGACTGCCAATACCTTTTTCCCTTTTAAACTATCAATACCCTTGATGTCGCTGCCTTTTTTGACTAGCAGGGATTGTCCGGCATCAAAGTAAACATCGGTGAAGTCAACTTCTTTTTTACGATCTTCCGTGATTGTCATTGTCGCCACAATCGCATCGATATCACCATTATTCAATAAGGCCATCCTTGTTTTAGAAGTCACTTCTTTAAATTCAACTTTATTCTCATCACCTAGGATTTCTGCTGCAAGAGCTTTGGCGATATCAATATCAAATCCTTCTACATCTCCAGTACTAGGATTTTTCAATCCAAATAGCCTTGTATCATTTTTTACCCCAAAAACAATCTTATCCTTTTCCTTCACTTGTGCAAGAACATCCGTTTCTTTGCCTTTACCGCCACCCTCTTCATCTTTGCCTGAATCTTCTCCCCCGCCGCATCCAGCCAATAAAATGACAGCCAATAAAGATAGCAAAGATAATTTCAACCATTTCTTTTTCTTCAACATGTTAATCACCCCTGTTTTTTATTTAATGATTTAATATACGGCTAAGGAATAAACGAGCCCTCTCTTCACGAGGATTGGCGTAAAACTCAGCCGGTGATGCCTCTTCTAAAACCCTGCCTTCGTCCATGAATACGATTCGATCCGCTACTTCACGGGCAAATCCCATTTCGTGCGTGACAACCACCATCGTCATTCCTTCATGGGCAAGTGCTTTCATAACATCCAGTACCTCGCCAATCATTTCTGGATCCAAGGCTGAGGTAGGTTCATCAAATAGCATGATTTCAGGCCCCATTGCCAAACCTCTGGCAATCGCTACCCTTTGCTGCTGTCCACCGGAAAGCTGAGAAGGAAATGAATTCGCTTTATCTCCAATCCCTACTTTCTCCAGATACTTTTGCGCAATCTTTTTCGCTTCCTCTTCTGATTGTCCTAAAACCTTCCTGGGTGCAAGCATGATGTTCTCGAGCACGGTTTTATGAGGATATAAGTGAAAATGCTGGAAAACCATACCGATATTCCGACGCAGTTTGTTTATGTCCGTTTTTCTATCCGCTACATTTAAACCATTAACGGAAAGGGAGCCTTCCGAAATGGTCTCAAGACGATTAATGCATCGAAGCAGGGTACTTTTCCCTGATCCTGACGGTCCGATGACTACTACCACCTCCCCTTTATTAATAGTAAGATTAATATCCTTCAATACATGGAAATCACCAAAATACTTATTCACCCGGTCAAAAACAATCATAATTAGCCTCCCTGCCCATAATCAATCTTTTGCTCTGAAAATTGATAATAATCAGAATTCCGAATGCATAAAATAGCATTCTCTTAAATTGAATCA
Source organism: Peribacillus sp. NJ11 (assembly GCF_030348405.1). NCBI lineage: Bacteria > Bacillati > Bacillota > Bacilli > Caryophanales > Bacillaceae > Peribacillus > Peribacillus sp. NJ11. The sequence continues at coordinate 3,732,535 of NZ_JAUCFO010000001.1, read as the reverse complement.
TTTCTATATGTATAATCCTTTCTCTATTTATTATTTCCCAATATAAGGTTATTTTTTTTATTATTTTAAACTAGTAATATAAAAAAATATATTCAATATTCACATTATTCATTATATATAATATTACTTAAAATTACCATATAAACTTTAAATTGTTAAAAACAATAACATATTTTATGATACTATTGCTATATTCCATAAAACCAACATATTTAAATCGATCTCCCCTAAACGATTCCTATTTTTGTAAAAAGGGGATTTATTTCCCGTAAGCAAAATGCCTGATATGAATTAGCAATTATAGAACGAACAAAAAAAAGACAGCAATTGCTGTCTTTTACATTCATTCCTTTATAGCATCTTCAAATGGTGCTGAAAATAAGCCACTAGGCGCCAGCATATCCGTATCCGATTCCCGGCTTTCCCCACCCACAGTATATGGACCTGCTGGATAAAAATCAAACAAATCACTTTCCTTATGTATGATCAAGAAATACTCGTATAAATCATCCATAAGTTCCTGATGTTCATCTAATTTCATGATTTCGCCACATTCATCAATTACAAAGTTTTCATTAATCGCATCTTGAAGTTCCTCATTATTTGAATACGCGATAAAAAAATCCACATCTCCACACTCCATGCATAGCAAGAGTTTTTCTTCCAGTGCTTCTTGATAGGATTTCTGAACGATCTCCTTCAAAATGGCTTCAATCTTTCCAGGATTAGTTAGTTTAATTTTAGTCTGGATCACAAAATCCCTCCAATTTAATACAATGACATTTAAAAAGTATATGCCAGTTTAATGAAAAATAAAAAAAGCAAGCTCATCCTTTGATCAACATTAAATGAAAACTGCTATAAGTCCGTTCCTTATTAACCCATAAATCCAAATGGAATCCAAAGCCATCATTTCGTTCCTTAACCTAGACGCGTATGATAATCATTACTCCACCTGCTTACTATAAGTGGAATTTGCCTAAACTTGATCATCAACGGCAATACATGTAATCCGGATTCCTGCGCATTTGTAAGGAATTCTCCGCCTCGTGTATATATTAAGTTTGCCCGCATAATCAGAATGATAATCTTCTATAATACAAAGAAAAAGATGATCGGAAGCGTAATCAAGCTTAATGAAGTACTAATGAACGTAGCACTTGAGACGAATTCAGGTTCTGTATTGAATTGGAGCGCATACATCGTAGTGTTGGCCGCCGTTGGCATGGCAGCTACGATAATCATGATATGCCTGACCATTTCATCCACTGGTAAGGCAAGTGATAACAGGAATGCAATGGCTGGCGAAACAGCAAGTTTAAGAAGAAGTGAAACTGATAGCTTACGATAGGCAATTTTCCTCAGTGAAATGTTGGCTAGCTGCATTCCGAGTGTAATCATGATTGTTGGGATTGCTGCATTTGCAACAAGGTTAATAGCTTCCATAACCGAATTGCTTAATGGAATTTTTACAAACTGAAAAACCGTACCTGCAATAGCTCCATACACGATTGGCATCCTGAATACTGCTTTAAGCGCTGTTTGGACTCCGTTACCTTCCGGGCTGCCCTTCGCTGCGAAATAGATGCCTATGGTGCACATGACTAACTGCTGACCCACCATCAGGATGATTGCATAATCGAGTCCTGCTGCACCGAATAACAGGAAAATGACTGGTGTTCCGTAATTCCCGTTATTCATGAATGCCGATGCCAATATCATGCCGCTTGTTTCGGTGACTGAATAATTACGGAAAAATGATATGATATAGACTACCAGTATGAGAGAAAGACAGAGTACTATCGTGAAAAGGAACAGATAAAAATAATCAACCGTAAATTCAGCGGAATAAAAAGTTCGGAACACAAGAAAAGGTGACATTAAATATAATGCCATCGTGGAAATCGATTTTGTATCAAGTTTAAACTTTTTCTGACCGACGTACCCTAAAACAAAAATACCGAATATCGGTAGAAGAACGCCCAAAAATCCCATACATCTCACCTTCATAATCCTATGATTTTCTTATAACAATATCAGTTTTATCATTATTTGTAAAAATTCTTTCAAACCGTTCCTGATTCCAACGTAATATATCCTAACATAAAATGATTTTTCTTTATTTTCAGAAAATTATATTCAATTTTTGTCTATATATGGTATATTATTTATTATATTTACGTTAATAAACGTAACATCAACACTATTGGTTTATTAATAAATGAAGGGGTGCTTTTTTAGTGGATATAAAATTCATGGAGATGGCTGTTCGGCTAGCAAATGAAAATGTATTGGCAAAGAACGGAGGACCTTTCGGTGCTATAATCGTAAAAGACGGCAAAGTTGTAGGAAGAGGATGTAATAATGTGACAACAGCCAACGATCCCACAGCTCACGCCGAAGTACAGGCGATACGTGATGCATGCAGGAATCTCAATAGCTTCCAGCTTACAGATTGTGAAATATACACTAGCTGCGAACCTTGTCCAATGTGCATCGGTGCCATTTATTGGGCACGACCAAAAGCCATTTATTACTCATGCACTAAAGAAGACGCTGCACTTATTGGCTTTGATGATCACTTTATATACCAAGAACTTGCCCTGCCAATGAAAAACCGCACTATTAAAATGGAACAAATGTCTTTCAATGACCACGATTTACCATTCCGGACATGGGAGACCCATATTGAAAAAGTAAAATATTAAAATGTTATATCTTTGCCAAAGGGGTTACGAATATGAAAAAAAACTTGCTTAAAAGGAGAATAGACGTCGCCGCAGGCAAAACGCCTGCAGACTGCGTCATTAAAAACGGGCAAATCATAGATGTATTCAATGGTGATACCTATTCAGGCGACATTGCCATTGTCGATGGTTTTATTGCTGGCATTGGGAGTTATGAGGGTATTTCAGAAATTGATGCTGCTGGAAAATTCGTATCCCCTTCATTCATTGATGGCCATGTCCACATTGAATCTTCGATGGTCAGGCCTTCTGAACTCGCAAAAATCCTCCTTTTACATGGTGTGACCAGCATCGTTGCAGATCCTCATGAAATAGCCAATGTTTCCGGTAAAAAGGGCATTCATTATATGATTGAACAATCCGGCCAACTTCCTTTTGACTTCTACTTCATGATGCCATCTTGTGTACCTGCTACGGAGTTTGAACATTCTGGCGCTGTCTTAAGAAGTCAAGATCTAAATTCATTTTATCGAAACCCGAAAGTGCTTGGTTTAGCCGAAGTGATGAATTTCCAGGCCGTTTCACATACGGAGGATGATATGCTGCAAAAATTATACGATGCAAATAGACTAGGCAAAAGCATTGATGGCCATGCAGCTGGATTATCCGAACAACAGCTCAATGTTTATATGAGTGCCGGCATTAAAACGGATCATGAATGCACTACAGCGGAAGAGGCAAAAGAAAGACTGCGAAAAGGAATGTATCTTATGATCAGGGAAGGCACTGTTGCCAAAGATTTATTAAACCTGGTTCCAGCCATTAATGAGCTGAACTCCCGCCGTTGTTTATTCGTCACCGACGACCGGCACCTCGATGATATTGTTTCTGAAGGAAGTATCGATCACAACGTTCGACTTTCCATAGAAAATGGTATCCCACCAATTACCGCGATTCAAATGGCGACCATCAATGCTGCAGAATGTTTTGGTTTAAAGGAACATGGTGCTATAGCACCCGGATACAAGGCAGACTTCCTTCTATTAGATGAACTCGATACAATCATCATCCATTCGGTCTTTAAAGAGGGAAAACCTATTGTCCAAAATAATCGATTACTGAACTTTCCAGCTGAAAAGGAACAGGTTATTGACGACGGTTTGAAGCACTCCGTTAAATTTCATGAAATAACGGAAGACGATTTGGCGATACCTTTTAATAATAATCTTGCTAATATTATTGAGATTACTCCAAACAGTTTGATTACAAAGCATTCGATTGAACCGGTTACACTTAATCATGATGGTCTATTCCAGTTCTCTGAACATGTTGATCATATAAAACTGGCAGTTATTGAACGGCATCATATGACCAAACAATTAGGTCTTGGAATCGTCAAAGGGCTTGGTTTGAAATCAGGCGCAATTGCCACTACAGTAGCCCATGATTCACATAATTTAATCATTGCCGGCACGAATGACCAAGATATGCTAAGGGCAGCAAAGGAAATCAAAAGGATGCAGGGTGGATTGGCCGTAATCCAAAATGGGAAAATACTAGCTTCCCTTCCCCTTCCAATAGCTGGATTGATGAGTGAATGCACATATATGGATGTGGTTCATTCATTGAAACGAATCGATGAAGCCCTTTTGAAACTCGGTGCCAACAGGCATTTCAACCCTTTCCTTACACTTGCGTTCTTGGCGTTACCTGTCATCCCGGAAATTAAACTGACGGATCAGGGCTTATTTTCCGTTTCTGAGTTTAGGCATATTCCTATTGAAGCCGTTATGCCTGCCGATAAGTTCAATCTACTTTGACCCCCTACCCGGGGGTTTTTCCCATTCACCCCCAAAATTTCTATATGAATAATGTTATAACTCAACTTAAATCGGGAAAAGGATATAATGGGTATCATCTATGTTAAAATAAAAAAAACACAAATCTTTCTTGGAGGAGATAAATATGGCAAAACAGGATCAACAGACCATCATTGGATATATTGGCACTTACACAAAAGGAAACAGCAAAGGTATTTATCGCTTTACTTTAGATACAGCAGAAAGAAAACTCAGTACACCGGTTCTTGCAGCAGAATTAACTGATCCGACTTATGTCGCCATCAGCCAGGACAAAAAGAATCTCTACGCCATTTTAAAAGAAGCGGGCAGCGGTGGAGTTTCTTCCTATTCGATTAATGAAGAATCGGGTGAACTTACCTTCTTGGGCAAACAATTGACACCGAATGGCTCTTCCTGCCATATAAGTGTCGACAGCAAGAAACAGATCTTAATCACTTCCAGTTATGGAGATGGCCTGATTGAATCATATCCGCTTCATGACAATGCGACCCCTTTGCCAGTATCATCTACCATTCAACATGAGGGTCAAGGACCGAATGAAGAACGTCAGGAAAAAGCACACACTCACTTCGCTGGTTTCACACCGGATGAAAGGTTCATTGCTGTAGTCGACCTCGGAATAGATAAAGTAATAACCTATAAAATACATAATGGGGTTTTGGAAGAAGTAAACAGTTTATCTGTTGCTCCCGGCAGCGGACCGCGGCATTTGACCTTCCACCCAAACGGAAAATTTGCGTATGTCATGGCAGAACTTGTACCGGAAGTCATTGTTTTGAGCTTCGATAGTCTATCAGGAAGCTTTTCTGAATTGCAAACGGTTCGGACCGTTCCGGAAGATTTCAAGGAAAATAACCAAGGAAGCGCCATTCATATTTCTGATGACGGGGAATTCATTTATGCCGCAAACCGCGGACATGATAGTATTGCGGTTTACCAAATCCATCAAGAAACAGGCAAACTGGCATTCGTGGAACTGGTTTCTACCGAAGGACATTGGCCACGTGATTTTTCATTGGACCCAAGCGGAAAATTCCTGATCGCTTCTAATGAACAATCAGGAAACCTGACACTATTTGCACGGAATGAACAGGACGGAAAATTAACATTGTTGCAAAAAGATGTTCAAGTTCCCTTCCCTGTTTGTGTAAAATTCCTTTAGTTCTATAATTAAAAAAGGATTGAAGCTTTTACCACAGCTTCAATCCCTTTTTTATAAATCCTTCTTTAATTCCATTTCTCCGCCATTTCCGGAAAATCTATAAATGGGTTTCGATTACCCTGAATTTCATGTATAGCCTGGTTTCTATGTTTTTCATAAATGCTGACCGGAAAAAGCCGGTGCCATTCCAAAAGCAGTGCCAGGTTAACTTTGCCGCTATCGATGATTCCCTCATACCTTAATAAAAAATACATGGTAGCTCTCGCTACGATACCTTTTCCGTATTCAGGTTCGAATTTACCTTCATCAGATTTCCCGCAACCCGCCTTTATACCGGCAGCCGATGCTTCTGGGATATAATCCTCAAAATCATAATATGGATAGTTACTCCGGCTGCTGTTACAAGTTGGTTCACAAGCGAACAGATGGTGCAAATCTCCCCTCATCGGTTCTTTTTTATTGAACCATGATTGAGGTACGACATGTTCACAATTAACGAGCATGTTGTCCATCTTTGTTGATTCAATGCCTCTTGACAACACTTCAAGTATACGGATATCTTCCTCAATGACTTCCACAGGATCCATTCCTTTTCCGGAATACAGACTTTTCAGCTTGCCATTTTCCTGTAAGTCCACCCAAGGGTAAACATGACGATGTGGTGAGTAGTTCAGCTGGTTTTTATGGGTTGTCACAAGCAGCTCCTTCAGTGCTTCTCGGTCCAAGGAACCATTTTGATAGTATACTTTCTTAAGTTCCTGATCTTTGGATTCATCATAGTATTCGCGGTTTTCATTGAAGTTCACAAACGCAGCCATTGCCATTGCCCGTTCTTTTTCAAGTACTTCAAAACTATTCTTCATCCACTCATCTCCCCACTTATATTAAAACCTAACTTTTACCATATTTAAAGTTTAATAGAAATAGAACGAAAAAAAAAGGTGCTTTAGAAGGGTCTAACGAAGAATTTCAATAAAATGGGTAAGGATTTTTGCTGTCATTCCCCAGATTACACGATCGTTATATAAGTAAAAATATTCTTCCATCTGTTTTGGCTGCCATTTATAATTCTCACCGCCAAAGATTAAATCATGGGGGAAGTTTTCATGTGGTTCCACTTTATACTTCACATGATATATCTCTGGCGGTTTTTCCATGAAAAAGGATAGCGGGACCGTAAAAATGGTCTCTACCTCAGCTGGATTTGGTATTATCCGTTGATGGTCACGAACAAATCCTGCATAAGGATAAACAATCATGCCAAAAGGAGATACCAAATAATCAATTGGAAAGACATTATAGATATCTTCTTTATTTAAATTAAGTTCCTCGTATGTCTCCCTTAGTGCAGCCGCCTGTTCATCATGGTCCAACTTGTCTATTTTACCGCCTGGAAAACAGATATCCCCCGGCTGCCTCCTCAGATTGTGTGAACGCTCTTCAAATAGAACGTGTATTCCATCTTCCTTCTCTATTAGCGGTACCAATACGGCATACTTTGAAAAATTCCCACTCCCTAAAATTTCAGGGTTATGTAATGTGAGTTTTTTTGTTATATCTTCAGTTTTCATGTCCCTCACCTCTTCTGACGGAATATTGACGATATTAGATCGGTTTATTTTCTACTACTCCTTATCCTTCCATTTTCAAACATACGCTATAACTAAGCAAGGAAAACGATTCCAATATGTTCCCTTTAATTCGTAATAGATTGCTTAAACTCTATATTCTTGGTATTTCATACAAAATAGGCCCTCATCATCCAAGAAAAGGAGGAATTAAACCTTTTTCCATTACAAATCTCTCATTTCATTTCCACGTGGAAATTATATTCTTTAATAACCTATGTGATTAGCTAATTTATGGATGGACGATCACTGATAGGGTTTTTTCACTATTGAAGGGATGCACATCATCCATATGGATCATTTAACAATAGATAAAAGCACCGGTCAAAGTTCTGAACGGTGCTAAAACGAAACACAGTAGTCTCAATTAAAAAGTAAAGTCTGGATCCAATCTTTGTTAATTTACAAAACCGAATGTATAAGAGAATATCAATAGGTCTATTTAGCAATCCACTTTAATACTGAATTTTCAGAAATTAAATTCTTGACCACTCATTCTATTATTTCTGAAGGTTCGTAATATTTATTATAGTTCTGCTAGCGTTCGCTTTACTGTCGTTACGATGAATAAGAAATCCTCTTCAGTTATGCTAAGTGGAGGAGCAAGGGTCAGTACATTATTGAAGCCTGCTACCGTATCACCATTTTTACCTATGATCAGCCCTTTTTCTTTGCATGACGCAATCACTTTATTGATTTTGGAAAGTTCGATCGGCTGTTTTGTCCCTTTATCTTCAACCAGTTCAATTCCTACCAACAAACCTTTCCCACGCACATCGCCAACATTAGGATGAGATTTGATTTCTTCAAATTCTTGCAGCAAGCGAAACCCTAACTCTTTAGAACGTTCTATAAGTTTTTCATTTTCATATATTTCAATATTCTTCAAAGCAAGGGCACAGGAAGCTGGATTGCCACCAAAAGTATTTACATGACGAAAGCGGTCATAATCATCGGTACCGATGTATGCTTCATAAATCTCACGTTTGACGGCTGTGGCGGATAATGGCAGGTAAGCGCTAGTGATTCCTTTAGCCATTGTTACGATGTCCGGTTTTACATCATAGTTCATAAATCCGAATTTCTTCCCAGTACGGCCAAACCCGCAAATGACCTCATCCGAAATGAGAAGGACGCCATTTTTCTCACAAATTTCTTTCACACGTTTCATATATCCATCAGGTGGCATCAAAACTCCGCCTCCTGTGATGATAGGTTCCATTATTACCGCAGCCACCGTTTCGCTCAACTCCCATGTAATGGTACGGTCAATTTCCGCCGCACTTTTTTCGCCGCTTTCATCCTCTGGATTTCGGTAAGAATCAGGCGGTGATACATGAAGAAATCCTGGGGCGAGTGGTTCATATTTATACTTCCGCTGCGCCTGCCCGGTAGCTGCCAGGGCTCCCATCGAATTTCCATGATAGCCGCGATAACGGGAAATGAATTTATAACGTCCATGTTCACCTTTTTGCTGATGATACTGCCGAGCAATTTTAAAAGCAGTCTCATTTGCTTCTGAACCGCTGTTAGAGAAGAAAATCACATAATCCCCACCCAGCCATTCATTTAACTTCTCTGCTAGCTTAATAGCAGGAATGTGGCTGTTCGTTAAAGGGGCATAAGGAAGTTCCTTCAACTGTTCGTAAGCTGCTTCAGCGAGTTCCGTTCGACCATAACCCACGTTGACACACCATAACCCTGACATCCCATCCAAGTAGCGATTTCCATCAACATCCGTTATCCATGCTCCTTGCCCGTTTTTGACCACCATTGTCCCAGGGTTGGGTTCAGCCCCTTTCATATGATGCCAAACATATTTGCCATCCATCGCCTTAAGATCCTGACCCTGTTTTTCAACCTGCATAAGCCACACTCCCCCTATCATAATGTATAAAGGAGGGCCGACCACAAATTGCGTCGACCCCTTTTTCATATTAGTATCTTGCCGTTAACATTTTCTTTCTAGTGTAAAATTCCACTCCGTCTTTTCCATTGGCATGAAGGTCTCCATAAAATGAACTTTTATAGCCGGAAAATGGAAAGAATGCCATTGGTGCGGGTACCCCAAGGTTAATACCAAGCATTCCTGCATCAATTTCTTCACGAAATTCCCGGATGGCTTTTGCACTATCCGTATAGAGGCAGGCACCATTTGCAAATTCGGATTGATTGGTCAAATCGATTGCTTCTTCAAGGGTATTAACCCGTACTATGGATAAGACAGGGGCAAAAATTTCATCCTTCCATATTTTCATGTTTGTATTTACATGATCAAATAATGTCGGTCCAACGTAATAGCCATTTTCCTGATCGCCTTCATTCCTGCCATCACGAAGGAGGACAGCTCCTTCTTTTTCCCCAATTTCAATATATTGTTCTGTTCTCTTTTTATGTGTATCACGGATCACGGGTCCAAGGAAAACGCCCTTATCCATTCCATTTCCAATCTTGATGTCATCCGCTGCAGCCTTTAATCTCTCAACGAGCGAATCTCCCACTTCTCCCACTGCAACAACCACCGAAGCAGCCATGCAGCGCTCGCCTGCAGATCCGAAAGCGGCATTGGTTATGTTCGTTACCGCATTTTCCAGGTCTGCATCAGGCATGACGATTGAATGGTTTTTCGCTCCTGATAAAGCCTGGACACGTTTTTTATTGGCAGCTGCCGTTTTGTAAACATACTCTGCGACAGGCTGGGATCCTACAAAAGATACCGCTTTAATGTCTTCATGTTCCAAAATCCCGTTCACGACATCATGGGCACCATGGACAATATTGACGACACCATCCGGAACACCGGCTTCCGTCAATAATTCTACAAGACGGTTGGCTAAGAGCGGTGTCCGTTCTGAAGGTTTTAAAATAAACGTATTGCCACAGGCTATTGCAAGCGGGAACATCCAACATGGCACCATCATCGGGAAATTAAACGGCGTAATCCCGGCAACGACACCCATTGGATAACGGTACATGCCAGATTCAATGCCTGGGGAAATGTCAGGAAGCTGACTGCCCATCATTAGGGTAGGCGCACCTGCAGCGAACTCCACGCATTCAATCCCACGTTGAACCTCACCATATGCTTCTGTATAGCTTTTTCCATTTTCAATCGTGACCAGCTTTGCCAGTTCATCCCAGTGTTCTATCAATAATTGCTGGTAACGGAATAAGAAGCGCGCCCTTTTTGGCACGGCCACCTTTTTCCATTCTTTATACGCATTTTTAGCAACCTTCACCGCTTGGTTTACATCTTCCCTTGTGGAAAGGGGTACGATTGCCAATGCTTCTCCTGTTGCCGGATTTGGCACTTCTTCATGTTTCGATGTTGAGGAATCCACCCATTTGCCACCGATATAATTTTTCAACGTTTCTACATCATTGATAACTGCCATTAAAGAAACCCTCCATTTCAACACGATTTCATAGTTTCATTATATTTTTCAAACGGACTTTTTACATTAGACGTTTTGTATAGTTTTTAATTCAATATTTGCACATATTGTTTGTTTTTGATTTTCCTATATTCATGAAAAGAATTCACCATGTAGAATCTCCTTTGTGCTTTCCCTTTACCGGAAGCCCTCACACCCATCATTTAATAATCGAGTATAGCTTTAGGTCTTGATGCTTTCCCTTAACAAACATTCCTTTTCTTATGATTCCCTCAAAAGACATACCCGCCTTTTGCATGACTCGCTCTGAACCAAAATTTTCAACGAAGCAGCGTGCTTGTATTCGAACCAGGTTCATATTTTCGAAGCCAAAGGCAATTATCTTTTGGGCTGCCTCCGTCATTAAGCCACTCCCCCAATATTCGGGTGCCAATACATACCCGATTTCGGCATTATGATGATTAACCTGCCATGAAACAAAGTCAATAGTACCAATCAACTTACCACTTTCCTTGTGTTGTATGCCCCATGGAGCGATTTTCTTATCCTCATAATTTTGTAGGATGAATCTGATAAAATCCTTTGTATCACTTAGTGAACGATGCGCTTCCCATGTGACGTAGCGGGGAACTTCACTGTTGGATGCATAAGCGAACATGTCTTCTGCATCACTCATGGTGACTTTCCTCATAACCAAACGTTTTGATTCTATAATAGGCAGCTGTCCATATATGTCTTTGACGTTCATGATTACACCCCATTCCATTAATTATCAGTATTATAACAAGATTGTGAACCAACCTCTTTCCCAATTGAAATATTTTTGAAACTTACGTATAATTCAGAAAAATGATCTCGGAGGATAATTATGCCAAAAAGAAAACTCATAATAAGCCAAAACTTGAATGTGCTCTTATTACAGAAGATTAAAGAATTGGTTCCCGAGTGGACTGTCATCACCGGAAGATCTCCGGAAATATGGAAGGCTCATCTAGCCGATGCTGAAGTGATCGCAGGCTGGAAAACGGAAATGGCTGAATCCATCGATGCAAGCGAAGTAAAATGGATCCAGACATGGAGTGCCGGAGTGAATGCCTTACCCCTGGAAAGTTTGGAACAAAAGAACGTGCAGATTACAACTGCAAATGGCGTCCATGCCTATCCCATTTCAGAAACCATTTTCGCGTTAATGCTTGCCTTAACAAGGAAAATAGATACATATATTAAGCAACAGCAGGTGAAGACTTGGCATCACGCAAATATGAAGCAGGAAATTCATGAAAAGACCATCGGGATCATCGGTGTTGGAAAAATCGGAAAGGAAACAGCTAAAATTGCCAAGGCTTTTGGCATGTCCGTATTAGGAATGCGCCATTCCGGTAAATCTGAAGAATTTGTCGATGAGATGTTCACACAAAATCAATTGAATGATCTCCTTCCTAAGTGCGATTATATTGTCGTGACATTACCATTGACCCCAGAAACACGGAATATGTTCGGGAAAAACGAATTCCGACTAATGAAGCCCTCCGCTTTTTTCATTAATATAGGAAGGGGAAATCTCGTTATTCAAAACGAATTGGTCCAAGCTCTCAAGGACAAAGATATTGCTGGTGCTGGACTTGATGTGTTTGAAACGGAGCCACTTCCTGGGAAGAGCCCATTATGGGAGATGGACAATGTAATCATCACGCCGCATACATCCGGTAATACGGAATTTTACGACCAACGGCTTATTCAGGATATTTTCATGCCGAATTTAGAGAATTACCTAAATGGTAAACACCCCTCAATTAATTTACTTGATTACAGAAAAGGGTATTAAGAATTGTACAACACTATGCACAATAAATAATCTTACTTTGTTTGCTTGCAGATTCCGACATTATCTGTTATATTTAAAAAGAATTATTTTTGTTCGGGAAGATTGATAAGTGAAACACTTTTCGTCTAATGATTGAGCAAGGGTAGTAACACAATGTGTGGATTCACACTAGGAGGCAACAACAATGGAACAAGGTAAAGTAAAATGGTTTAACGCAGAAAAAGGATTTGGCTTCATCGAACGCGAAAACGGAGACGATGTATTCGTACATTTCTCAGCTATCCAAAGCGAAGGATTCAAATCATTAGACGAAGGTCAAGAAGTTACTTTTGAAGTTGAGCAAGGTCAACGTGGACCCCAAGCTACTAACGTTCAAAAAGCATAATTTTAAATACAATATATAACGGACTCTACTTGTAGGGTCTGTTTTTTTTGATTAAAAAGCAAAAATAAAAAAACCCTATTCGCGGGGAATAGGGGAACATGAAACAAGTTTAGTAAATGGTAAACACAGTATAACACACTAAGAAAAGAAACCCTAATTTATCCGAAAAGTAAAAATTATCACTCACTTCCACAGGCTCCCTGACTACCATTCATGTCTTATTTCTTATCAACTTCATATGTTCGATCCGTTCCCCATGGGTAAAACGGAGGCATATCGGTGCTGCTTTTCATTTTGAAATCAGCTTTCCTTTTTTCCAAGAACGCTTCAATCCCTTCTAGTGCATCCGCTTGTTTTCCGGTCCAATGAATCATTTTCGATTCTATTTTATGTGATTCAACAGGATGGTTAGCACCGAGCATGGTCCACATTAACTGCCGGGATAACGTCACGGAGACAGAAGATGTATTTTCTGCAATGTCTGATGCAATCTCCATTGCAGCAGACATCAATTCATCCGGCTCGACGATCTTGTTTACCAACCTTCCCTCATATGCTTCACTGGCCGAAATCATCCTGCCGGTAAAAATCCATTCGGAAGCTTTACCCATTCCGACGAGCCTAGGCAAGAACCAGCCGCTGCATGCTTCCATCGTTATCCCTCGCCTCGCAAATACAAAACCCATTTTTGAATCTGTTGAAGCAATTCTAATGTCCATGGGCAAAGTCATTGTGATACCAATCCCAACTGCCGCTCCATTAATGGCCGCTATCATAGGTTTCTTCATCTCAAAAATCCGTAATGACAACATCCCCCCTGCATCGCGGTATTCAACCAAAGGAGTGTGATCCATAAAGGTTTCTGCACCTTTTTCCAAATCCATTCCAGCACAGTAAGCATCCCCAGCGCCAGTTATAATTACGGCTCGTACGTCATCATTTTCATCCGCTTCATCAAAAGCATGGATCATCTCCTCACACATCTTTTCATTGAAAGCATTCATTTTTTCAGGACGATTAAGAGTAACAATCATGACTCGATCGACGATTTCACTAGTTATCGTGGAATACAATATCAGTCTCCTCCTTCTCTCAAAAATTGAAATATTCAACAGATTTTTATTTTTACATATAATTACATTTTATATGTTTTATTTTCAGATTCCTAGTTATTTATTTTTACAAACTGATAATTAATTTAGTCTGCAAAAATAATCGCTTCTATCTAAAATATTTTACATAAATATGTAAAAAAAGACCAGTCGCAAATGCAACTGGTTTTTTTATTTACCAATATAAATGACAAGCAACGAAATGCCCCGGTTTTTGTTCTTTCCATTCAGGTGCAGCACTGGAGCATATCTCCATCGCTTTTGGGCAGCGAGTGCGGAATACACAGCCACTTGGCGGATTGATCGGACTTGGTACATCGCCTTTAAGTACGATTCTTTCCCGTTTAATAGTGGGGTCTGGAATCGGCACTGCAGAAAGCAAAGCTTGCGTGTAGGGATGCAGCGGATCTTTCGTTAAAGAATCACTATCCGAAAGTTCCATCATTCTTCCAAGGTACATGACTAAAATGCGATCTGAAATATACTTGACCATCGATAAATCATGAGCGATGAATAAATAAGTCAATCCCATTTCTTTTTGTAGCTCTTTTAATAAGTTAACAACTTGAGCTTGTATCGAAACATCCAAGGCAGAAATCGGTTCATCACAGACGATGAATTTTGGATTTAAAGCCAACGCCCTTGCAATTCCAATACGCTGGCGTTGTCCACCGCTGAATTCATGCGGAAAACGAGTGATATGTTCCGGACTTAAACCAACCAGCTTCAACAGGTCTTCCACTCGTTTTTTTCTCTCTTTACCTTTTGATATCCCATGAATGGCAAGTGGTTCCCCAATCAATTCCTCCACCTTCATCCTTGGGTTCAAGGAAGCGTAGGGATCTTGGAAAATCATCTGTATTTCACGGCGGATATGTGACATTTCCCCCGGTTTGTAATCGAAGATATTTTTCCCCTGAAACAGAACTTCTCCGTCTGTCGGTTCATAAAGTCGGGTAATTGTACGACCGGCAGTCGATTTACCACAACCGCTTTCCCCAACAAGACCGACCGTTTCCCCTGGGTAGATTTTGAGATCCAAACCATCTACCGCTTTCAGCGACTGAGAACCAACAGGAAAATATTTCTTCAAATTCTTAATTTCAACAAGAGGAGAATTTTCGTTGACTGTCTTTTCTTTTACTGACTTATTTTTTAGTGAAACCATTGGTTCTCCTCCTTTATACATTAGTCGGTGCTTGTACCTGTGTTGCTTTTGCCATTGGGTGGTGTAGCCAGCATGCGGCTGTCTGTCCCACTTCGACTACTTCAAGTTCCGGATCATGGTCTTTGCACACTTTCATTGCGGATTCACATCTTGGATAAAAAGGGCATCCTTTTGGCGGATCCAATAAATCGGGCGGTGATCCGATAATGGGAACCAACGGTGCCGTTTTTTCCATATCCAGCCTTGGCACCGTTTTAAGCAAGCCTCTTGTATATGGATGCTGTGGGTTTGAAAATATAGCTTCTACTGTACCCGTCTCCACAACCTTACCTGCATACATGACGACTACCCGTTCGCAAGTTTCCGCAACCACACCTAAATCATGAGTGATTAAAATGATGGAAGTATCCATTCTGCGTTGGATATCTTTCATCAGTTCCAAAATTTGCGCTTGTATCGTTACATCCAATGCCGTTGTAGGTTCATCGGCGATTAATAATTTCGGTTCACAAGCTAGAGCCATTGCAATCATCGCCCTTTGGCGCATACCACCTGAAAACTCATGTGGATATTGCTGCATCCTTTTTTCCGGCTGAGGAATACCTACCAGTTTAAGCGTTTCCAACGCCCGTTCGTATGCATCTTTTCGGGCCATATTTTTATTATGCTTTAAAATGCCTTCCATGATTTGGCTGCCGATTTTTGTCGTTGGATTGAGGGAAGTCATTGGATCCTGGAAAATCATGCTGATTTCATTTCCGCGAATCTTCTGCATTTCCTTTTCACTCATTTTAATAAGGTCTTTGCCGCCAAAGTTTATTGACCCTTTTCCATACTCTGCTGGGGGTGTTTCCAGTAATCTCATGATGGATTTAGCAGTAACACTTTTGCCGCATCCGGATTCTCCAACAATGGCAACGGCTTCCCCTTTTTTCACTTCAAAGTTCACGCCGCGAACTGCTTGGACTTTTCCTGCATAAGTATGGAAGGTGATGTGTAAATCTTTGACTTCCAATAGGTTCTCCATCATCGTCCCTCCTATTCTAGTAATATCAAATCTTTATGTTAGGACTCTTTTATTTCCGTAGTTTTGGATCTAGGGCATCCTGCAGTCCGTCACCAGCCACATTGAACGCGAACATGGTTAAGGAAATCAATATTGCCGGGATTAAAAGTTGATAGAAATTCCCTACCAAAATGCTTCCCAGGGCATCACTTGTCAATGTTCCCCAGCTTGCCTGAGGCGCTGGCACTCCCAATCCCAAAAAGCTTAGAGTAGCTTCGGCAAAAATAGCAGTGGGTACAGTCAACGTTAAATTGACAAGAATCGGTCCCATTGTATTCGGAATCATGTGTTTTCTTAAAGTCCAGCTCGTATTGGCTCCAGAGATGGTTGCTGCATGGATATATTCATTCTCTTTTAGTTGTAAAACCTGTCCCCTTACCAGTCGCGCCATTGGAATCCAGCCTGTAATTGACATCGCAATGATGATCGGCAAAATACCAGGTTTTAATACGACCATCATTAAGATAACCATCAATAGGTATGGAATCGCATAAATAACTTCAGCAAACCGCATCATGATATTATCCGTGCGTCCACCACGAATGGCTGAAATCCCGCCATAAAGGACACCAATCAAAAAGTCAATCAGCGCAGCCATCAATCCAATGAACAAGGATATCCTTGCACCATACCAAGCTCGCGTGAATAAATCCCTACCTGCTGAATCCGTTCCAAACCAATGCTCGGCATTGGGGCTAAGATTCTTTTTCTCGAAATCTTGTCCATAATAAGTATATCCGTTAATATATGGCCCAAAAATCGCCATTAAGACCAAGAGGATAATAAGAATAAATCCCGTCATCGCCAGTTTATTTTCTTTAAAGCGACGCCAGACGTCAGACCAATATGAAACTGTTGGTCTGGCAATTCTTTCTGCTTCCTTAAAGTTTCCTTCAGCGGGTTGGAACATATCTTCGGTTAAATGCACTTTATCTGCCATTATTTCTTCTCCCCCGTCACTTTAATTCTCGGATCAATCAACGTATAGGCTATATCAACGATGAATATTAAAAGGATAAGCACCGCACTATACACAATTGTGGAACCAAGAATGACCGGGTAGTCTCGGTTGGATATTCCCTTTACGAACATATCTCCCATGCCCGGAATACCAAAAATACGTTCAATGATGAAGCTTCCTGTTACTATATTAGCAGTCAGGATACCCAGGATCGTGATAATCGGCAATAACGCATTCCGAATGGCATGTTTGATAATGACACCGCTCCGTTTCAATCCTTTGGCCTTTGCTGTCAAAATGTAATCCTGTCCCATTACTTCAAGCATGCTTGTCCGCATCAATCTCGCGATGAAAGCAAGAGGCATCATTGATAGGGCAATGGATGGTAAAATGGTATGCTGCCATGTCGCCCATGTAGCAACAGGGAATATATTCCATTTTATTGCAAAATAATTGATTAAAATAGTCGCCAAGATAAAGTTAGGAACAGAGATCCCTACGATGGCAATGACCATTGATAAATAGTCGGGCCATTTATTTCTTTTCAGTGATGCCACTACGCCCAAAATGAGCCCAAAGAAGATGGCAATCACCAATGCTTGTGCCCCTAAGTGCAAGGACACTGGAAAACCCTTCAAAATGTAATCATTCACGGAAATGGAAGAGGATTTCAATGAAGGACCAAAATCAAATTGAACGACTTCCAATAAATAATTCCCATATTGGGTCAACAACGGCTTGTCCAATCCATAGTGGACTTGAAGGTTTTCATATACAGCAGGAGGCATAGCTCCTTCTTTAGCAAATGGATTTCCCGGAATCGTATGCATTATGATGAACGTTAATGTTATAACAGCCCATAAAGTAATAATCGCCCATTTAAAACGATTTAATGTATATCTCAACATGGTAATCACCCCAATCATCGATTTTCTAAGGAGTTGAAAACGGAAATGAATTCATGAAATATTCAAATTCGCAATTGAAAAATGGGGTATGTCCTAAATCGGACATACCTCCCATTTCACTTTTATCCTTCTATTACTTTTTATCCGCGTAAATAAAGTTCGGATAAGCATTAATCGGAGCAAAAACTCCAGTAACATTCGATTTAACCATATATGGTTTTGTATAGAAGTAAACCGGAAGGATCGGCATTTCTTCAATCAGAACTTCCTCTGCTTTATGTAAAGCAGCCATGCGTTCTTTTGGATCCATTGTAGATTTTGCCTCTTTTAATAAACCATCATATTCTTTGTTCGACCAATTTGCATCATTATAGGCACCGTCCGTTTCCCAAAGCATGAAAGTCATTGGGTCAACATAGTCACCAACCCATCCTGCACGGGAAATTTCAAAGTCGCCAGCTTTTTCACGATCAAGCTTAACTTGGAATTCTGCATTTTCAAGTGTCACTTCAACACCCAGGTTATCGCGCCACATTCCTTGAACGGCTTCAGCAATTTTCTTATGAGTATCTAAAGTATTATACAAAATTGAAAAATCAGGTAATTCTTTCATGCCTTCTTCAGCAAGACCTTCTTTTAACAATTTCTTGGCTTCAGCAACGTTTTCCTCAAATAGGTTACCTGTATTTTCCTGGAAATCTCCAGTTGCATCAGGAATGCCCGGCGGGATTACTCCAAAGGCAGGTTTTTGACCACCTTGAGCAACATTTTCAGTAATTTTTTTACGTTCGATAGCCATTGAAAGCGCTTTCCTGACTTTTGCATTATTGAAAGGCTTTACTTCAGTATTAAAGTTGTAATAGTAAACAGCAAGTTCTGCGCCGTTTTTGAATTCTTTGTCGCCAGAATTAACCAATTGTCCTTGCACATCCACTGGCAGCGGATAAGCGATATCCAATTCGCCACTCTGATACATTTGCCATGCTGTATTTTCATCTTCAATCAGAGCAAAGTTAACTGCATCCAATTTAATTTTGTCTTTATCGTAGTAATTTTCATTCTTTTCGATTTTCAGGCTTTCTTTATGTTTCCACTCCGTTAATTTGAATGGACCGTTCGATACGTGTGTTTTTGCATCCAAAGCCCATTTAGGATTTTCTTCCTGTACCTTTTTATTGATTGGATAGAAAGTATAGAAGGAAGTCAAGTCAAGGAAATATGGTGTAGGCTGCTCCAAAGTAACCTCTAATGTAAGGTCGTCAGTCGCTTTAACTCCTACGTCCTCTTCCTTCCCTTTTTTACTGTTGTAGGCTTCCCCACCTTTAAGATAATAAAGTTGGTAAGCATAATCAGCAGCTGTTTCCGGTTTCAAAGCATATTTCCAAGCATATTCGAAATCATTAGCTGTAAGCGGGTCTCCATTTGACCATTTCAAACCATCTTTCAATTTGAATGTCCATTTTAATCCATCTTCACTGATTTCCCACGATTCTGCAGAACCAGGTACGATTTTGCCTTCTTCTGTTTTCTTAGTCAATCCCTCAAACGTATGTTCAAGGATCCATGATTCATGAGTACCTTGAGCATTGGCAGGGTGAAGCGAACCAGGTTCACTTGAGTTGTTTACGTTTAACACTTTTGATTTGGCTGAGTCACCCGAGCCGCCTTCTTTTTCATTCGAAGTTTCCTTCGAACCGCCGTTGCATGCCGCAAGAATAAGCATGATGGCCATAAGAAGAGCAAGCACTGAAAATTTAGACTTTTTCAAAAAATATTCCCCCTCATCTTTATCTTTTGAATATTCCCGTTTACGAGATTATCCTTCTACCACCTATAATTGTTCGTATAGTACATACTGAATGTCAGCGAGGAAAGTGAGAAGCATTCATTGCAGGAATCCACAAAAAATCTAGCGAACCGTTTGCATAAATCTGCGTTTCTATCTAAATAAACCAATTAATGCAGTTTACTAGTTAAAAATCACCCTCTTTCCAACCTCGCCAGGGTACTATACCTCGAATTAAAGATGTTGAATTTTAAGTATATTACGAATAAATCAAAAAATCAATAAACCGATGAGTACTTTTTCACAAGATAGTAATTATTTGCTAATCAATTAGATCTAGATAATAGGTAAATAGAATCGAGCAACCTAATTAATGTAAAATGACTTTCGGCATCCTATGGTTTTTCGACACAGTTTAATACCAGTATTCATATATGTTCGCTTGTCTTACCCATGTTATTTTTTTCTAAATATTCTAATAATTCAAGCCAGATCGGTTGCTAAGCCCACTTTCCTAGCAAACCATTTTCAAACAAATGATACATTTTAGTAGAATAATACATTACCTAAAAAAAATACTGGGTTCTAATTATCCAAATCCTAAATAATGGGTAAAAACTATAGGGGAATAGAAATATTATATCAGTTTCTCAACTATATTCACGCGTCATCCCCCACGAAAAATAACCTAACTCTAACTCATTTATGATTAAATAAATATAATGACACGAAAAGTAAGCATATGCCTGCCACCTTTTTCGCATCCAATGGGATGCGTACCCCTCCAAATAAACCGAAATGGTCAATGACAGCCCCAATCAGTATCTGACCAGCGATAACCCCAACCAATGCAGGGGCCACTCCAATCTGCGGGACAACCATTATTATAACAATGACATAAATAGCCCCAAGGAGTCCGCCTATCAATTGCCATTTAGGTACAGTCGAAACAGCAGAAATATTTCCGTTTCCAGCAAACAAAACAATAAATAATAAAGCGAGTGTCCCGATTCCAAACGAAATGAAAGAAGCTTCAATGACCCCCACTTTTTTCCCTAATCCACCATTGATTTGCCCTTGTATGGCAATGGTGATGCCACCTAGGACCGCAAGCAACGGAAATAATATCTTCACAATGATTTTGCTCCTTTTTATGTCCATCCGGACTGATTAATGAATCCGCATTCCATTTTAACATGAAAAATATGTATATTGTCCTTTAGTGATATAAAATCATCTGTAAGGGAGAGATAATCTACAAATAAAAAAACTGGCACTTTGGGCCAGCTGCAATGTTCTATACAAAAACTAAAATCTATTTGATCACTGAACTCCTTTGTTGCCGTAACTGGCAATACTCTGTACTTAACAAGGAAAATACCAGGGCATCATGCGATTGTTCACGAAGAAATAGATAACTTCGGAGGCTGCCTTCCTCTTTAAATCCAAATTTCTTCAATAGGTTTCTAGATGCAATATTATCCTTGAAAGTTAAAGCGGCAATTCTGTTTAGTCTCAATTCTTCAAAGCAATAGCGTAATACTTCATTGACAGCTTCGGATGTGAAATGTTGCCTCCAATAATCCGGATGGATTTCATATCCTATTTCGGCGCGTTTATTGGCAATGCTCAATTGATTCAGGCCAACGGTACCGATGAATTTGCCTGAATCTTTCAAAATAACCCCCCACCGCATCCCACGTTTGTTTATATAAGCACTTTTAAACGAGTCAATTAAGCGGCGGGCATCTTCAACTTGAGTTAAACTTTCTATCCCATCATACTTGGTCACTTCATCTTTAGAGAGAATTTCAAACAGACTCTCGGCATGATGGTGACCTATTTCGATTAAACTCAGCCTTTCTGTTTCCAATTCCTTACACCACATCGTAGAATCCCCCCGTATATTCAGCTGTCTATTTAATTCTATTCATGAAGAAGTGATACCTGTCTTAATGGACAATTCTTTTAATTCGTTTTTTTAGGAACAAAGCCATTCCGTATGTCCTTTCTTATATCAAATCCCTGTGTTTGTGTAAGAATGACGTAAACCATCCTGTTCCCGCCTTAACCTAATCAGAAATAACAATCAGGATGTTCTTAGGACCATTTAATTATTTCATCATTTTTTCACTTGTTCTATACAGCTACTTTCGTTTTGCTGTCCTTATTATTTACCCTGACAAACATAGCTTGCCAAACGTAAAATGATTCTTTATCTACATGGGGAAATTCTTCCGATCTATCAAAAAGCCCTATGATTTTGGTTTACCATTAACACTTTCAGGGTTATATGGACCCTTATTATTCTGTTCCCATTCGATACCTTTTTCCCATAGCAACTAAGAATGTGAATGAGCTAATTTTACACAAAACTATTTTTATAGGATACTATACTTCCAATCCAGATATTATACTAGGAGGAAACAAAATGAAGAAAATCATCCTTTTATCAGCACTGTCACTATCCCTTTTATCTCCAACCGTTGCCCTGGGAGCCGATACTTATGAGGTAGCAAAAGGAGATACCTTAACGAAAATTGCTTCTGAATACGATGTCAGCATTTCCGAACTACTTAAAACTAACCCTGCTATAAAAGATTCAAATCAAATACAAATTGGACAAATCATAAATCTGCCTACATCCATCCACATAGCTGATCAAGAGAATAGTCAGTCAGTTGAACAGCAGGTTCTTAATTTAGTGAACGAAGAACGTTCAAAATCCGGCCTCCCTTCCCTTGAGATGGATACAGCCATTTCCAAGGTTGCAAATCTGAAATCTGAAGATATGCGTGATAGTAATTACTTCAATCACGCAAGCCCAACCTACGGATCGCCTTTCGATATGATGAAATCCTTTGGGATCAGCTACAGGTACGCAGGGGAAAATATCGCAGCAGGTCAACCCAGTGCGGATGCTGTCATGAAATCATGGATGAACAGCCCCGGACACAAGGCCAATATTCTGAACAAGAACTATACCCATATTGGAATTGGGCATGTGACAGGAGGGAAGTACACCCACTATTGGACCCAGCAATTCATTGGAAATTGAAATCTTTAGAGGCGGAAGATTGCCGCCTCTTTTTTTATCATTACCCTCCCTTCCTAATCTACCGCTTCCCCCTCATCTATTAATTCTGAACCTGTTCACCTACAGTATGATAGCTTCAATAATAAAACGTTCGTCATTTATTTTTTTGTTGGAGGGGTTCAAATGGAAAACAGTTAAAGTAGTTATATCATACTATTTTTCAATTATCTTCCTGATAAAAATAAATTATGTTAAAATAGAAATCTAGACATAGGTATAAAGGGGCATTTGAAATGAAAATAGAGGTTGGCTCTGTTATCCACGAATTACGAATAAAACAAAATCTTACAAGAGAAGAACTGGCTATGGATATATGTGAACCTAATATCCTGTTAGATTATGAAAGAAGCATCACTTCTCCAACAATTGATGAATTGGCACTTTTTGCGGATAAACTTAAAGTTGACCTGCCCTATTTCTTCACTACCAAAAATGAACCAATTTATAATTACATAGAAACCATTAAACTTTTGATAAACAAATATAGGCGCACACGTAATTATGAAGCAATCTATGAAATCGTCCAAAAAGAAATGGCAACGGCACCGGAAAAATCGATTTCATTTTATCAATTCTTGAAATGGCATGAAGGTATAGCTTTTTTTTATTTGTACAATGACAAACAAAAGGCTATAGAATTATTGAATGAGGCCATTCGGATTACAATGGGTAAACGTGTCATTCTACATCAACAGGAGATAGCAGTCCTAAATAGTATCGGAATCATCCATTTTAAAACGAAGAATTATGAAGAGGCCATCACCATCTTTAATGAAGCATTGGAATTTATCGAGAATATTCCCCATGTGAATCAAGAAGGTACAATTATCGTGAAGATCATTCATGGATTAGCACAAACATTGACTGAACTTCAATACTATCAGGAATCGTTAAATTATACCCTTAAAGGGATCAACATTTGTAATTCGATAGAATCATTATATTTATATGCAGAACTCCATCTTTTAACTGGTAAAAATCTGATTAATCTCCAACAACCTGACGAAGGACTGCAATATTTAAATCAAGCCAAGAACATTTTCAGTCTTCAAAGAAACGAAGAATTCGTACAAATTGCCGAAGATGAATTGGAGAGCATTTTACAATTCATTTGAACTTAATTTGATAAAAAAAGATAGAGATTGCTTTGATAAAAGCACTTCTCTATCTTTTTTTTATAGCATCGTTTGATCCGAAATCGCTTTAATCCAGGATAGTTCAACCTCGCCCTTACATTACACTTTCAATTGCTAACCTATGTCAGCTATAATAGATTAATGAAATTCTACTGGAGGAAAAAAAATTGTCTAATAGATTAGGTTTAGTACTAGACGTGGAAACAACTGGTTTACGTCCCTCTTCCGATGAAATTATCGAACTTGCCCTTATACTCTTTACATACAGCAGTGAAACAGGGGAAATTATTAATCTTATTGATCAAGAATCATTTTTAAGGGAGCCTCTCTCCTATCAAGCGAGAAGTAATTATGATCAAGCATACAGGATTCATGGAATTCCATACAACTCCGTTGAAGGAAAAAGTTTTCACGATGAAAAAATTAAATCCTTCATAGCCCGTACTGATTCGATTTTCGCACATAATGCTTCTTTCGATAGAAGTTTTCTCTACCAAATGTATCCGGAAATCAATGATCAAAAGTGGTTCTGTACGATGCGGAATGTACCTTGGAAGCAATACGGGTTCGAGAATAGTAAACTCTTAACATTACTGCAGGCACATAATATCACCAATTTCCAAACACACAGAGCTCTGGACGATATTTCTTACCTAATGGAACTTATGAGAAAACCTGGCCCTTCTGGTCACCCTTATTTAAAAGATGTCATTGCTAAAAATCCGATGAAGAAATATGCACCTGCCACTCAAAAGACAAGGGTATAGCAGCTGTTTAAATACTTTTACACTCTTGTACAGTCTGCGCCATAGTTTTGTCATTATAATCGTTTTTTGACATCTTTCCCTTTTCCTTGTGAACAGGAAGCGCTTGGCACATAGATTCAGGTTATCAATAAAAAACAGCGACCCATTACGGGACGCTGTTCAATTTGTAGACAAAGGGGGTTCGGAATTAAAAAATTCCGAATCCCTTTTGAAATATGTTTAGAAATCATCCTCATCACCTCAATTTTTATAATTCTATTTTAAAACAATAAAGACTTTAGGCAAAAGGGTTCTATCTAAAAGTTAAAACAAAGTTGATTGGAGCGGGTGTGCGAGACTCCTGCGGGAAAAGCGCGTCCAGGGGAGACCCGCAGGCGCAAAGGCGCCGAGGGCGGACCGCCCGCGGAAAGCGAGTGCCTGGAGCGGAAATCAACGTCTAAATTGTACACCCATAAAAAAACTGTAGACAAACTCGATTTTCATCGAGTTTGTCTACAGTCTGAAACAGCGACCCATTACGGGACGCTGTTTTTTCATCATTATACGGTTGCCTCTTCATGTTTTTCATCTAATGCACCGTTCAATTTTTTATATCGGAAAATAAAGTACGTGAGTGATAATAATAATGCGACAACAAGGAATATGGCCAATATGCTAAGGTTATGCCACATGAAGCTATAATCTCCTGTTGAGATGACTGCTCGGAAAGCATTAATCGAATAAGTCATCGGTAAGAATGGTGTGAACCCTTGTAGGAAGCCAGGAACCAATTCATTCGGGAATGTTCCGCCACTGCTGGTCAGTTGAAGAATCAAAATTAATAATGCTATGAACCGACCAGGATTATCAAAGGCTGAACCCAGGAACTGGATGATAGCCATGAATGTGCAGCTAGCAAGAATGCTTACTGCAAAAAACAGCGGCAGGTTCGTAACATCAATTCCAAGTCCTAAAATTAATATCGAGTCCACCAATACGGCTTGAAAGATTCCTATGAGGGCCATGACGCTGTATTTACTAATAAACCAGCTAAATCCACTTGCAGGCTTAACAGCAGGATCTCTTAACGGGAATATGATCGTCAGTACTATAGCCCCGATAAATAAACTCAATGAAATTAAATATGGTGCAAAACTAGTGCCATAGTTTGGTACATTATTTATTGGCAATTTATCCACTTTAACTGGACTTGCGAACATGTCATATACTTCTTCATTTGATTTTATGTTACCAGCTTCGTTTGCCCCATCCTTCAATTCGTCACGTAATTCTTCAGATCCATCTGAAAGTTTGGCGATTCCATCTTGTAACTTGATAGCTCCATTGGCCAGTTCTCCCATACCACTAGTAAGGCTGGATGAACCTTCTTTCAACTTATCCGTTCCTGTAACTAGACCTTTAGAACCTTCCGAAAGCTGTGAGGTTCCACTTGATAATTGCTTGGAGCCATCTTCAAGCTGATCAAGTCCGCTTACCAAGTTGTTGCTGCCTTCGGTTAACTGACCAAGCCCACTCTGTGCTGAATTTATACTATCGCCAAACGTTGTCAATCCAGAAACTAATTGACCTTGACCATTTTTCAGTTCATTCGCTCCATTGGCAAGTTTATCCTGAGCTTGCTTCAATTGAGTAAAACCACCGCTTAGCGCACTTGTGCCTTCACCTAACTGATTTGCGCCATCACTAAGACTGTTTGAGCCCTTAGCAATTTCGGATGCACTTGCTGATAGTTTCCCTACTCCTTCAGAAACTCCTTTACTGCCTTCGCTTATGCGGGTTAGAGAAGCAATCACTCCATCCAAACGCGCTTTCTCGGCAGGATCATCAGTAGCTTCGGATTGTTGTTTCAATCCGGAAATAACTTCTTCCAAACCTGCTGAAACTTCAGAAGCCCCCGCTTTCGCTTCGCTCGATGCTGCACTCCATTCAGACAATGAACCTGACAACTGATCAGCACCAGCGGCCACGCCATTTGCCCCCTCTGTCAAAGCGGGCAGCTTTTCTTCTATTTGATTGAAGCCCTCTAATGACTGCTGCAGTCCAGATGCCAATTCACCGGTACCCGCTTCAGATTTCTTGGCTCCTTGCAAAAGCTCGGATTGCCCATCTTTCATTTGTCCAACACCAGAGCTAAACTGTTGTAACCCTTGATTAAGCTCTTTTGATCCTGCAGCTGCGGAACCTACCCCATTTGAAAAGGTCAATGATTTTTCGGCTAGTTTTTCAAGGTTTTCATGGATTTCTACAGAACCTGAATGAACGGAATCAATTCCTTCATCCACTTTTTTGGAACCTTCTTTAGCAGAGTTAATCCCATCACCAAGTTCACTTGATCCGTTCTTCACTGTATCTGTTCCGTCTTTCAATTCTCCAGCTCCATCACTGGCACTTTTGAGTCCGTCAGCCACTTCGTTCAAATTGTCGAACATTGACTCCGCATAGGTTTTCGTAACGGCTGACGAAACTTCCCCTTTGATTCTCTCCGAAGCTGCGTCACCTATTTTAGTTGATATATAGTTGAACCCTTCATTGGACGTGTAAATTAAATCCAGTTTTTCCGGATTGTCATCCTGTAAGGTCGTTGCATTTTTCGAAAAGTTTTTCGGGATTTCAATTTTCATGTAATAATCTTGATTTTCCAGACCTTCATTGGCTTCCTTTTGACTGACGAAATGCCAATCGAAATCCTTTTTCTCCTTTAACTCCTTGACTAAGTCTTTTCCTATTGTAAGTTCCGATTCATTGAACTCGGCACCTTCATCCATATTGACAATGGCAACTGGCAATTGGTCCACCTTACCGTATGGATCCCAAAATGCCCAAAGGAACGTACCGCTGTATAACAAGGGAATCATTATGATCCCGATTATGGAAATGAGTATCATAGGATGTTTTATAATGGCTAAAAATTCACCCTTTAAAGATTTTAACACGCCTACCAAGTCCTCCTTAACGACGAATATGCCGTTTATTTAATCTATTTCAGTGAAAAACGGATTGAAGAATACATAATTAAGTCAATTGCTTCTGCAATATATATTTATCATTCTTTATCTATATATTACTTTCAAAACAAAA
This sequence comes from Peribacillus sp. NJ11, assembly GCF_030348405.1. NCBI lineage: Bacteria > Bacillati > Bacillota > Bacilli > Caryophanales > Bacillaceae > Peribacillus > Peribacillus sp. NJ11. The sequence continues at coordinate 3,704,512 of NZ_JAUCFO010000001.1, read as the reverse complement.
AATGACTAATGACTATATTGTTCATTCGGTCATTATCACGAAAATAATATAACATTTATCCATCTTTTTATCAATATTTTTTCACTGTCTTACATCCTAAATTCACTATTTTTCTTTATATATCCTATACACATTGCATTTATGGCTGAATAATTCTTTTATCATCAGCTGAAAAATTAGCCCTGATATTTCACACAAAAAAGGGCATCCATTATGGACACCCTTTTTTGTGTGAAAATAAGTTATATTCGCATAATTAAATAAAGCGCTTTCATATTATTTTGATATGATGCCTTTTAATTTTTCCGCCTGCCCAGTCAATTTCTCTAAGGATTCCTGATACTCTTTTTCTAATTGTTTAATGATGCCGGCAGCGGTATCTATTTTTTTTATCGCCCCTACACCATGACCTGCTGACCAAATATCGCGCCACGCTTTTGAGTCAGATGATTTGGACATGCTGTCAAAGTCGACTTTTTCTTTTTTTGCTAATTGTTCTGGGTCCATACCTTGCTTTCTGATGCTCGGTTTCAGCATGTTGCAATTAACGCCTGAAAATGCATCAGTCAAGATGATGTCATCATGATCAGAATCGACAAGCATTTCACGATATTCATCATTTGCCCTGCTCTCTTTTGCCACGATAAAACGTGTTCCCATATAAGCCAGATCTGCTCCTGCAGCCTGAGCCGCCAAAATACTGTGACCAGTACTAATTGATCCTGCAAGCAAAATGATTCCGTCCCAGAATGTCCTTACGCTGTCAACGAAAGCAAAACTATTTATTTCACCCGCATGACCGCCGGCTCCCGCAGCAACTAAGATCAATCCATCCACACCTGACTCGGCAGCTTTTTTTGCAAATTCCACAGAGCTGACATCCGAAAAAACCAAACCGCCATAGCTATGTACCACATCCACCACATGTTTTGGTGAACCTAATGATGTAATGACAATGGGAGGCTGATGTTTTTTGACCAGTTCCAACTCTTCATCAAGACGGCTATAAGTACGGTGGACAACCATATTCATTGCCCATGGAGCAATCTTTGAGCCTGGTTCTTTCTCCCCTGCTGCATTCAATGTGTCGTTTATGTCACCCATCCATTGATCCAGTACCTCTATTGGCCGCGCGTTCGGCGCTGGAAAAGAGCCAATCACCCCATTCAAACAGCATTCTTTCACTAACTCAGGACCGGATATTAAAAACATAGGTGCTGAGATAACTGGTAAAGATAATTGATTCCACCAATGTTCAGGCAAACTTCTTCTCATCTATGAAACCTCCCATTTTTAATATATTACCAAAATATAACACTACAAGATTATCATACTTCTAAAATACACAATTTTCAAGAAATTAATTCAGGAGCTGAACTTCATCATCATGCAAGCCATTTCATAAAAAAACTGTATATGGAAAAGGGCCCATATACAGTATCGATTCAATTTGAAAGCACCCATTTACGAATGGCTTTAGCAACACCGTCTTCTTCGTTTGTTGCTGTAATCCAATCTGCTTTTTCTTTCACAATTTCTTGGGCATTTCCCATTGCGACTCCTACTTTTGCTTCAGAAATCATGGCAAGGTCATTAAGGCTGTCTCCTACCGCCATAACATTATCCATAGTAATATCGAGGAATGAACATACAAGCTTTATCGCTTTCGCTTTATTGACTCCAATGGCATTCACTTCAATATTCGTTGGGCTTGAATTGCTTATTTCAAAGGTTCCTTTTGATAACAGTTCATCCATGATGATTTTGCGGATACCTTCATCATTTGTATCAAAACCGAATTTAAGCCATTGCGAATCATGGATTTTTTCAGGCATTTCAGCTCTGTAAATATTATCGCAACTAATTGCCCAAAAATGCGTACCATGTTTTTGGCTTAATTCCCACATCCACTGTATGGACTCACTATCGACGATATTCCTTTCCACCAGTTTTCCTTGATTATCGTAAATTTCGCTTCCATTTACCGTAATGAGGTATGATTGGAGTTCCATTGACTTTGCAAAATCACTGCATGTAGCATAGGATCTTCCCGTGCTCAATACAACAAAAACCCCTTGATTTTCGGCTTCTTTAATCGCTCTCCTATTTTCTTCGGATATTTCTCCTGCAATATTTAGAAGCGTGCCATCCATGTCAAGTGCAACTAATTTAATATCAGGTTTCTTCATTTTTATTCACCCTTCCTTAATCCTTCTTATGTAACTATGTCCATGATAGCTTATATTGCATGCACAAGGAAAGAACGTGAAGTATTGAACAGGCAATACCATGGAGGCTTTGATTTTTCCATTTCCAATTGTAAAATAGCTATTGATGTTTTTATGATTTAGTATAAGGAAATGAATGTCGTGAAACAAGGTCACAAAATTTTTTGTGACCTTGAGCATCAATCCGGATTCGATTAAATATAAATATATCCTTATCCGAACGCTTTGTATTCTAGAATACTAAACATTCTCTACTTCCTATCTTTTTCCATTTCATTCAATTCTTTTTTAATCTGACCTTCCCATTTTGGAACACCGTCATTTTCATCAAATTCTATGATGACATCCGTGACTCCTCTTTCCTTGAATATCTCATTAAACAGGCGATCTTTGATGTCATCAGCCTGGGCGATTGAAATATGGGGATCAAGTTCCACTTCAAGTTCAACATGAAAGTCCTCCCCTTCTTTTATTACGGCCAGTTTCTGTATATCCCTTACATCTGGGTCACCCATGACCATAGATCCAATCTTTTGACGCATTTCTATATCCGCTTCCCCAAGAGCGCCCGCAGCATTATCAAGGAAAACCCTTCCAACCACATAGAACATACCGAGACCAATCATGACAGAAGCAACACCTTCCGCTTGAATGAAGGGCGTGAAGTTTGCTAATAAGATGGCAATTATCGCAAGCACTCCACCTCCAGTTGCTACCATATCTTCCATGAATACTAATTTCGTCGCTGGTTTTGCTCTTTTTAAACCAGCAAAACTCTTAAAGATGACGGCTGTACCTTTAGCTTCGATTCCAGTCTCATGCACCACTTCTTTCATGGCTTTAAATAAAACATATGATTCCAACACAACCGCTAACGAAAGAACGGACAAGTTAATAATGATTCCAGTTGATTCTACAGGGTGCAATATGTGATGGAACCCTTCTTTAATCGTTTCATAAGACATGATCCCGACAACCAAAACCGCCCCTAATAAAACGAGGTTAACCAAACGCCCAAAGCCATCAGGGAATCGATCAGTTGGTGACTTTTTACTAAGTGCAGAACCGATGAAGACAAAAAACTGATTCGCAGCATCGCCCAAAGTATGTAATGTTTCAGCAAACATAGCGACATTCCCTGTCATGAAATAAGCAATTCCCTTTAGCACAGAGATGATACTATTCACACATGCAGCAATGAACGCCGATTTATTTCCTTGTTTTAATAAACGGAATAATTCTTTCATATAAATGCCCCCCCTTATCTTTAAATAAATCCATTATCTTAGTGTATTATCCCCAACACAGGAATATATGAAACCACAAAAAGGAAAAACTCCAAACTAAACGAATTCAGAATAACTGGCATTACTATGTTGTTTATATGTTGTATCTCCCACACACGATTATATTCCAGGGTTGGACGCATAAATTCTAATAAGATCACAAAAAACTCATTCATTTTATTCGGAACTGATTAATGCGATGAAAGATCCTTACAAAAAAAGGGAGTAAGCAGCAGCTTACTCCCTTTTTAAGCTTCCATCCCCTTTTTCACTAACTTAGATGGATTATTTACTTTATATCGTATTTCTTTATTGTATTTTTTATCGACCACTTTTCCATCAAATTCGATTTCGTCCCCTTCTTCGAGCTCAGCTTTTTTTAATGTCTTGCTATATCCACACCAAGCATCACCGATTGTCAGTTCAGGTTCCGTTGTCACCTTGACATTCTCCAAGAGTATCACTTCATCTTCTTCACCAGTGAAATGGTTCATTTTCGCCGTGAACTCCTTGACGGTTGCGGTGAAATGCACTTTTTCCCCAGGTAAATCCAACTTAGGTTTTGCTGTCGCCTTTTTACTTTTGGTTTTTGCTTTTTTTGGTTCTTCACTTAGCTGATCCGATGTTTCGGTAATTGGGGCTTCCATCACCTGTTCCTGTTCACTTGGAACTGCGGATGTTTCGGAAACCGGTCCGCTCAACAACTCTTTTCCGAAACTGGAGCTTTGCATTTCCTTTAAATAGGAAGGGTTAATGCAACTAAGCTTTCCATTTTCAAATTCAACGACTACCGTGTCAAGACCGTTTCCATATTGTTCATAACCTGCCAATTTGACTTTCCCTTGAAAACTGCCGCTTTTATATAATAGTTCTCTTTTAACCGAACGGGCAGTGAATAATTTCCATTCCATTCCTTTAGCGATATAGTCCGTATCATCTAAAAAAGGGATATACTCTCCTTTTGGTGCGATATAATGAATCAAATCTTCAGCTGGAGTTTCAGCCACAGTCACCACTCCTAATCTTTTCTATAGATTATATTCTAGCAAAGGATTTCAAAGTTGCAAATGAATGAGTTTATCATAATCGAATGTCCACTCTAAAAATCGTCCAGAAGTGATGGCATTCAGAGTCCCGAACATCTTTCAATTCCCCCCATACAATGAATGCCATCTTTTTTAAACTAGAAAAAAGGCTGCTCACTAAGAGCAGCACTTTTATTAGAATAGTCAATCATTTCTCCCTGGACAAAAACGACTACATCCTTTACCCTTCTTTAACTTGAAATTTTTTTTAGTTTACCGTCTTGTTCAGGAGTCATTACATTTTTCTTATGATAAAACAGAAAGTATGACCCTATAACAAGAATCGTGAGAAGGCTTGTAAGAAAGAATTGCAACCGCATGGAATCAATAAATGCTTGAGCAACAAATATAATAAATAATACTGCAATAGTCGCGTAGGTTAAGTAAGGGAATAGCCACATTTTCACTTTAAGTGTTCCGGGATTTTCTTTTTCCGTCTTTTTCCTCAAATACAGATGAGAAAAAGCGATAAATATATACATGATCATAGTGACTCCTCCCGAGCTATTTGCGAGAAAAGCAAACAATTTATCAGGGGAAACAAATTTAAATGTCGTACACACATAAGCAAAGAAAACACATGCCAGTAACGCCCAAATCGGGATTCCCCTCTTATTCACACGGGATAGGATTTTCGGTGCATCACCTTTTTTTGATAAAGAGTATAACATACGTGAGCTTGTATATAGCCCTGAATTCAAAACAGAAAGCAATGATATGAAGATTACAATATTCATAACTTGACCCGCTGCCGGGAGGCCTGCCATATCAAAAACGCTGGCATAGGGGGTTTTCAGTAAATCTTCAGCCCCCTGCGGGATTAAGATAACTAAAATAGCCACTGAGCCGACAAAGAAAAGAAGGAGACGCCATACAACAGCGTTTATGGCTTTAATAATATTTTTTTCAGGGTTTTCAGACTCTCCTGCAGCAATGGCAGCAACCTCACTTCCCGATAAAGAGAAGGTAATGAATATCACACTAAGGAGGACCGGAAGAAAACCATTTGGAACAAAACCTCCATGCCCGGTAATGTTGGCAAGTCCTGGTGAATCAAATCCAGGAACAAATCCAAAGATCATGGCTGCACCCAGGAACAGGAAAATGACAATGGCTGTCACTTTCATGAAAGCTAACCAGTATTCAAATTCACCATAAGCTTTGACTGAATATATATTCGTAACCATCATTAAAATAGGGAAAGAAAGACTAGCAGCCCACATGGGTATGTCAGGAAACCAATCATGAACCATAGTACCCAATAAAGTTGTTTCTATAGCAATAATGATAACCCAGTTGAACCAGTACAACCAGCCAATCGTATATCCGGCCCAAGGGCCCATTGCCTGATGTGCATATGTTGAAAAGGATCCGCTATCAGGGTTCACCACAGCCATTTCACCCAGCATGCGCATGATGAGCACGATCATCAATCCTGCGATTATATACGATAAAATAGCACCAGGTCCTGCTGAACCTATTATTGTTCCGCTTCCGATAAATAGTCCTGCCCCAATTACCCCGCCAATAGAAATCATTGTGACATGCCTGGTCTTGAGACCATGTTTCAGTTCATTTGTTTGAAAAGCCACTATTGTCACCATCCTCTAAAACTGTCAATTTAACGTTTTGCAAGCAGATAACTACTGCTCATGGGTACCCTAGTAGAAATCTTTCATTCAAAAACAATGTTTGCAGTCTATCCCCCTGTTTCACCAATGCTTTTATGAGGCCAAATTTAGTCGTTAAGAAAAAAGTTATATGTATGTTGTAACGCTTATACTATTAACCGTATCCGCTTTTCCCATTAAAACTTCCTCTTTTTCTATTTACAGCCCCTAAACGAAACACGCGAAAAGTATAATGATCCTTGATGATTTTGATCTTTTTACTTATTGTTATGTAAAAAATAAAATTTCACACACCTGCCATATCCTTCCAAAAGCACCCTCTCTCCAAATAAATTTATACATATTATAAAAGCAATATCCATGCCAAAAAAAGGATGGTTAGTTCAATAGGATTTAACGCTTTTGTGAATTTAATTCGATTCAATATTGAATCAAAAATTCAATATATGATTCATAAATTAATTATTTTCCCCTTTTGATTCACATTCGAATTAAAAAATGACAATTTAATTGATATCTTTTAAAATATCGACAAAAATTATCGACTGAAAAATTTCAAGGTGGATTCTAGTATCTTTTTCATAAAGTGTAAAAAAATTACTAAAGGGGCGATAAAAATAAGATGCCAAAATCCAAATTATGAATTTTGACATCTTCCCAAATGGATTTATTTCCACTAAGACTGATTCTTCGTCCGGGATGTGCTTCCGCTACTAATCCAAGACCTACTACATGCTTCGGAAAATAAGGATATGTAAGAATAAAGCTGTATGTAAAGTCCTGTAGGATATGTATCAAACCATTATAAAAATTTAGTACTGAACATTTGGGAAATGGATGCTGAATGTGGTTAAATTTTCATTAGAGTCACAATTCATATACCCATCATTACTTTCAATGATCTTTTTACATACGTATAATCCAATTCCGGTTCCTAGCTCTTTTGTTGTGACAAAGGGCTCAAAAATAGATTCGATCAATTCACTGGCAATGGCCGGTCCATTATTAGAGATTCGAATTATTCTTTCATTCGCTTCAATTAAAGAGTTTATCCTCAAAATTCTAGGGTGTTCCCTATCCTTTAAAGCATCAATGGAATTAATGAAAAGATTCAAGAACACTTGTTTTAACCCATCCTTGCTCGCTGTCATGACTAAGTTTGGATATATATCTATTTCCACATTAACGCTGGCATCCACAATATTCGCATAAGTCAGTTCTTGTATTTCTTCAATTAACTTTAATACGGAAATTTCCTCTCTTTGTTCCTCATTAAAATCAGATTTGGAAGTATGGAGGAATTGGGTTATCCTGAAATTCAACTGATTTAATTCATAATCAATGATATCCAAATATTTCAACTCTGGATTCTCCCGCTTTAGTAATTTATTGAACCCCATGATAGCTGTAAGCGGGTTTCGGAACTCATGTACAAAGCTTGATGATATCTGTCCCAGTACCGCTAATTTATCTTTGTGGTTTTCACTTATATAAGACTTTTTTTCCTCAATCACTTCATTTGTAAGATTCGTATATCTCGTTACTGCATGATAGCTGAATGAATCAAAGTGCAAGTTGATGTCATTGATGAATTTCTGCATATAATAAATGGGGATATTGGCCCCAAAAACATTTCTGATTATGATATTTCTCCCTAAATTAATATTATATAGAAAATCCCCGATGTTGATATTTGCTTCAAGGCGTTCTTTTGCAACCTGGTAAGCCAACCTTATCAGCACGTCTTCCGACAATGCCTCCTTGAACGTTTGGATGACCAGTGAGTACATCCCATATCCATTTTCTTTAACTTTTTCTTTGTAGGGGTCTATTTCATTGATCTTAATGGTCTCGTTCCATTCATTTAAAAACAAAGATTCATTTTCTTCCAGATATCGAATCAAAACATTTTTGTACTCCTTATGTTCAGATGACAACTCCATACTATTGACCACACATCCCCTTGCGGAATTTTAGATATTATATCAATAACATCATTCTATATGAGATTTTGATTTCCTGCACTTCATTATTTATTGTTTTGCAGATGAAAAGTAGCTTGTAAGGAGACAAGGTTTGCTGGTCCGCATATAGTTGCTTGCGATAACAAAGAAACGACCAAATCAGGTCAGAGATTTTCATAAAAAGGAAACTCTTCATTCCTGCTTTTTATATCCTAAGAATCTCTTACTTTTTGAAAGTTCATTCCGTATTTTTTCATTTTTCTATAAAGTGTATTTCGGCCGATATCAAGTTGTTTTGCGGCGTTGCTGATATTTCCATTTGTTCGTTCCAAGGCATTCCTGATAAGTTTGGTTTCTTGTTCTCGAAAGTTTCTTGGTTCTCGATCGGCATTTGCCTTTTCTTCAAGTGTAATGGAAGAAACAGGGCAAAGTGCCTCGAGTAAGTCCCTTGTAATCGGACCATTATCAGCTAGGAATGCAGCCTGTCCAAGCACGTTTTGCAATTCACGGAAATTTCCTGGCCACGAATATTCCAAAATGAATGTATTAGCTTCGTGCGTTAATTCGGTATGTTCGCTCTTATAAGCTAAACCTTCTAAAATGTATTCTGCTAACAGTAATAAATCTTTACGACTCCTGAGATTTGGAAGTTTTAACGATAATCCACACAGGCGAAAAAATAGATCGGCACGGAATTCCCCCGCTTCAATTTCTTTTTGTAAGTCTTTGTTTGTGGCGGCAATGACCCTTACATCGATTGGAATGGAATCATGTCCGCCGACACGGGTCACACATCTTTCCTGAAGCACGCGAAGTAGAGTCGCTTGAGCTGGAAGCGGCATGTCCCCGATTTCATCCAAAAACAGGGTTCCGCCATCAGCAGCTTCGAACTTCCCCTTATGTCCGCCGCTTTTTGCGCCAGTAAAGGCACCCTTTTCATACCCGAATAACTCACTTTCCAATAAGTTTTCGGGTATTGCGCTGCAGTTGATCGCGATGAACGGTTTATCGCTTCTTAAGCTAACCCCATGAATGGATTGAGCGAACAGTTCTTTTCCCGTTCCACTTTCTCCAGTGATTAGAAGACTGATATCAAGTGTTGCTGCCCTTTTGGCAATGGATATGGTTTGATTCATTTGTGGATCATTACTGATTATATCGGTAAATTGATATCGATTAGTTAAACCATCATTCAATTTTTGTTTTTTTAACCGTAGGATCACGGAGGACTGATTTTCTATATTTTTACCAAGGGTCTGAACTGTGTATTCCTGGTCTTTTATTGAAATCTTCTGTTCTAAAACAAGCGGGTCTAATCTTGATATTATATTCGGTATCGGTTTTTTCAATGTGCCAATAACTTTGGACGCCGCAATGTTGAGATTTGTAACTTTTCCCTCTTTATCAAGGGTAATTAGAGGATCAGGGTATTGATCATATATAAAATAAAGGTTTTTCTCCCTTTTTTGAGTATGTGACAATAAGAGTGCTTGTTTGATGCTATCAGCCACCCTTTGAACCAGGCTAATGGAAAAAGGATGATAATTCTGTTGATGGCTGCTTAAATTCAAGACACCAAGCAGATGCCCATCAGGGTGATAGATGGGGGAAGCGGCACAAGTAAGGAAATGGTTATCCTGATGAAAGTGTTGATTGCCATGAATCAATACGGGTTTTTTCTCTACAATGGCTGTTCCTATTGCATTTGTCCCTTTTGATTCCTCTAGCCAATTGGCCCCTTTTCTGAGGGAAACATTATCTGCATGCCGAATGAAAGCTGGATCGCCAACTGTTTCGATGATATAACCTTCAGGAGCAGCAAGTAATAAAATGGACTCCAAGCCATTAATCGAGCTATGAACTTCCTCTAAAATGGGGGAAGAATGGTACAGCAGTTCTGCATATTGATCGTGGTATTCGGCCAACTCAAATGCGCCAAGCATATCTTCCTTATCCATCGTGCTAGGCTGAAGTCCTTTTGAATGGCACCGCTTCCATGATTCTTGAATAAATGCCGGAACGGTTCCTTTATCCGCGCTAATATTAATAGACATTGAATAAGTCCTCCCGTATGTAAAATCCAGTAAACGGCCACTGTTTTTCGATTCAATTTCAATTAGGCAACTCTAAACAACCTATAGTTTAAGAGTATTAAGGTTAATCCATATAATTTAATTATAACAGAAAATTCAGATATCCACCAAAATGAAAATTGCCTTTTTGCCAAGTATTAAACGTTTTTGGTCCATACTGGAACACCTAACTGTTCCAAAGTGGAACAGTTAGGTGGCTTCCTTCTATCCAATTCCCTTGATTTTATTGGTTTTTTATTATTGGCATAAGTCTTGCATAATTACATGATGAGTAATTGATTCCTTTTTGATGAGGGGGGAAAGAATCAAGTAAGTCGAAAGCCTTGTATTCCGTTGGGTAGTGTTTTCCTTGCCTACTAGGTCTATTAAGAATAGCTGTGTACCATCAGGACCAAAGAAATCCATATATGCAACAGATCAGCCAAAGAGAAACTTTTATCGAAGACATAAGCATATGCCTGATCCTTTTACTTAGAGAACGCAATTGTCCGGACAGATTTTCATGATCGAACTTTAATATGAAAAGGGGTATTATACATGGAACAAACTATTAAACTTAATCCGCGAGTACAAGAATTCCTAAAGGGCACTAAAAAGCTATTGATTAATGGGGAATTGGTAGAAGCTGCTTCAGGAAAAACCTTTGAGACTCTCGATCCTTCAAATGGCAAGGTTCTGGCCATTGTGAGTGAAGCAGGACCAGAAGATGTAGATAAAGCAGTCAAAGCAGCCCGCAAGGCTTTCGACAACGGTCCCTGGAAAAAAATGAGTGCATCGGAACGCAGTCGCCTCATTTATAAGTTAGCGGACCTAATGGAGAATCATAAAGAGGCGTTAGCACAATTAGATACCCTGGATAATGGTAAGCCAATTGGTGAAACCACTAATGCCGACGTCCCCCTCGCCATTGATCACTTCCGTTATTATGCTGGATGGACCACTAAGATAGTGGGTCAAACAATTCCTGTTGCAGGAAATTACTTTAATTATACCCGTCATGAAGCAGTTGGAGTGGTAGGACAGATCATCCCTTGGAATTTCCCTCTTCTTATGGCGGCATGGAAATTAGGTGCAGCCCTTGCAACCGGATGTACGATCGTTTTAAAACCAGCGGAGCAAACGCCGCTTTCAGCATTATATTTAGGGCAATTGGCGCTTGAAGCCGGTTTTCCTCCTGGCGTTCTTAATGTCATACCTGGATTTGGGGAAACAGCAGGATCACCGCTTGTAGACCATCCTGATGTCGATAAAATTGCCTTTACCGGTTCAACCTCAGTAGGGAAAATGATCATGCGCCAAGCTTCGGGCACTGTGAAAAAAATCTCGTTGGAACTAGGTGGGAAATCACCTAATATCATTTTACCGGATGCAGATATGAGTAAAGCCATTCCTGGTGCTTTGATGGGCATCATGTTTAATCAAGGACAAGTTTGCTGTGCCGGTTCCCGGCTGTATATTCAGAAGAAATCCTATGATAACGTGGTAGCTGACTTAGTGTCCCACGCAAAAAATATTAAACAAGGGGCCGGTCTTGATCCATCAACCCAGATAGGGCCATTGGTTTCCAGTGAACAAATGGAAAGAGTGGGCAGTTATATTGAAAAAGGGAAGTCTGAAGGAGCTGAAGTGGTTACAGGGGGCAATTACGGACAAGGTGAGGGTTATTTTGTAGCACCTACAATATTTGCAGGTGTTGAAGATGAAATGACAATCGCTAAAGAAGAAATCTTCGGTCCTGTTGTAGCTGCCATGCCTTTTGACGATTTGGACGATGTAATAAACCGTGCAAATAACTCTGAATATGGATTGGCCGCTGGTTTATGGACACAAGATGTAAAAAAGGCCCATTATGTGGCTAATGAATTAAAGGCAGGTACAGTTTGGGTAAACTGTTATAACGCCTTCGATGCAGCTTCTCCATTTGGTGGTTATAAACAAAGTGGAATCGGTCGGGAAATGGGCAGTTATGCATTGGATAATTATACGGAAGTTAAAAGTGTATGGATTAACTTAAACTAACAAAAAGAATGATCGCTCCATTTGGCTCAGATATTCCAATTGAAATGCATCTGGATATTGGGAATTAGTCACTCATTCAATTCATGTATTAAAAAAGACATAAGAGCCTGTTTTTGCTTCCTTTAAATATTCGCAAAAGGGTGTCCAAAGTCCGGACTTTGGACACCCTTTCCTTGTTTTGGTAACTTATTCCAGACAAAAAGAAGAGACCTTTCATTTTTGAAAGGTCTCTTTAGGCTAATTACCCATTACGTTCGATTTGCATTTTCTCTTTGTTTGCTTTTTCTTTTTCTATTTTTTGCTGTCTTGAAGTCCCGGCAACCAGGATTCCGATCACTACTATCGCTTCAAATCCATATTTTATGAAGGGATTTGTAAAGTAGTCGTGCATGAAGGGCTCGGCTACGATCATTTTAGCAGCTGTCCAGCCTAGTATTCCCGCACCAATTATTATGATGAATGGGAAGCGTTCGATCAGTTTCAGGATCAAAGTGCTTCCATACATCACTACTGGAATTGATACAAGTAAACCGATTACCACTAAAGTGAAGTTACCATGAGAAGCACCTGCCACAGCTAGGACGTTGTCCAATCCCATCAATGCATCTGCAATAATGATAGTTTTTATGGCAGCCCACATAGAGTCTGCAGGCTTCAAATCATGTTCTTCTTCATCGATAAGGAGCTTATAAGCAATCCATACAAGAAGTAATCCCCCTATTAAATGCAGTCCTGGCACCTCTAAGAGCCAAACAACCAGCAGCGTTGCAATGATCCTTATCACTATTGCCCCGACCGCTCCCCATATTATCACCTTTTTTTGCTGATCTTTTGGAAGCTTTCTTGCAGCCAATCCAATAAGGATCGCATTATCACCGGCAAGAACCAAATCTATCATAATGATCGCTAAAAGTCCTGAAATAAATTCACCTGTTAAAAAATCCAACACATTTTCCTCCTTTATACAAAAATAAAGAGACCTCTGCCATTTATGGCAAAGGTCTCGCTAAGCACTAAATGAATTAGGCCAATAAAGCCGGTGGAATCCCACGTAATGACGACTTTATTTCAGGTTATCCCTGACGCTACTCCCCTTCACGGGAATAAAGAATATGTAATTCTTTTGATATCTTTCCCTTAGGAATCTACCAAGAAAAAATATCACTAATCTAGTATACCAAAAATACAAATAAAATAAAGTAAAAAATAAGAGATTGGAATAATATTCATGAACTTTACCTAGCCCATCACCTTTCAACGGATAATTTCAGTCAATCATCTCTTCTAGTTTTAGGCATAATTCGTTTCCTAGGTTTTTGATATAACCCAAATCCTTCCCCCATAGATATTGATTACTTAAGGTGGCCTCTATCAATTGTAAAAGTGAAATATCTCCACTCTCATAACGAAGCCATTGTTCCCTAAAAAATTCAATTGTCTTTATATCGTCTTTAACGACATATTCTTTACCCGTAAAGCTTTTACCTATATAATTCCCATTCACTTCGTAAACCTTATAAAATCGGATCAGGCCCGAAAAACCACGTACGATGCAGTCAGGCAGGCTACCTTTCGCCTTATAATATTCCTCTAAAGTTGGCAGGAGACGAACCCTGAATTTCGAAATGCTATTCAGTGAAATATCGGCAAGGAGGTGATGTACATAGGGATTCATAAATCGTTCAAGAACGCTTTTCCCATATAGCATCATCTCATTATGAGCAAAAGGTAATGTAGGGATTATTTCCTCTTCGATGGCCATGCTCAAGTATCTGTAGAAATCCGGATGATCGATTGCCTGTTTTACTTCTACCAATCCAGATAAAATGCCTAGAGGAGCCATCAAGGTATGTGAACCATTAAGAATCCGTACTTTTCTCATTTGATAAGGTACTAAATCTTTAACCCAACGCACATTTAATCCGGCTTTTTGTAAAGGTAGACGTTCATCAATAGAAGGGTCACCTTCAATAGCCCATAAATGATAGGGTTCAGCTGTATTTAGGAGAGTATCCTTATATCCCCATTCCTCAAATAGTTTTTCCGACTCATTAGCGGGGAATCCTGTTACGATACGGTCTACAAGCGAGTTTAAAAATAGGTTGTCCCGGTCCACCCACTCCATGAATGGCTTTGGTAAATCCCAATCACTGCCATGCTTGAGAACACATTGCTTCAATGAATCACCATTTCTCTCTAAAAGCTCACAAGGTAGCATGATGAGTCCTTTTTCCGCATCACCGTTAAAATGCAGATAGCGCCGATATAAAAATGCAGTCAGTTTTCCTGGAAAAGATTCAATCGGCACTCCTTCTTCCAAAGGAATCGGCTGATATTTGATTCCTGCTTCGGTCGTGTTGGAAACTACAAATTCCAATGCAGGGTTTTCGGATAATGTTAAAAATTCCATCCATTCATCATAAGGATCAATTACCTTTGAAAAAACGGAAATGATCTCTGGATGTTCCACTTTCTCACCTTGGTGAAAACCCCTTAACATTAATGTATACAGTCCATCTTGCCGCTTTAGTTCCTCTATTTTCCCTTTTCCAGCGGGGCGAGGCTGGGTAACAGCAATACTTCCCAGGAAATGACCTTGTTTATTACATTCATAAATCATCCAATCAAAGAAGCCGCGGAGAAAATTCCCCTCCCCAATCTGCAATACCTTTATGGGAAAATCCATCATATGTTGATTTTGGACAGCTTTTGTATCTTTACTCAGACTCTTCAGGTGACCTTTATTCATGTTCATGACCAAAAAACTCCTTTCTCATAGGAATATCCAATTCGGAGTACAATTTCAAGTGGTTGTCCTTACGACCTGAAACCTTAAACTTATATTTCAACAATGGCCTTGATCACTTTAGATTCAGGAGTTAACCACCCCTCAAATTGATTGATCATTTCATCCATATGTGTGCGGTGTGTAATATACTGACTCATATCCAACTTATCATTTTTCAGCGTTTTTACGACATAGTCAAAGTCATCCCTTGTTGCATTACGGCTTCCCATTAATGTAAGCTCTTTACTGTGGAATTCAGGATCATTAAAGGAAATATCCGCTTTAACCAAACCTACATATATCAACCTTCCGCCGTGAGCAGGGAATTTAAATGAATCCATCATTGATTTAGCATTACCTGTCGCATCAAATACTACGCTTGGCATATCTCCATTTGTCAATTCAGCTAATTTCTCCATTGGATTCTCCAATACGTTCAAAGAATAATCGACATTTGCCCATTTGCCAGCAAACGCAAGGCGTTCATCATTTACATCCATTGCGATCACCTTCGCACCCTGTTTCTTAGCGAATGCCATGACTCCCAAGCCAATTGGACCAGCACCAATTACAAGTGCAAATTCCCCTTTATGAATAGCAGCCCGTCTGACCGCGTGGGCCCCTATACTTAAAGGCTCTATCATTGCCGATTGATCAAGTGTAAGACCCTCGGTTTTCACCAAATGATCATAGGGAACCGTAATCCATTCACACATACCGCCTTCCTTATGTACACCCAACACTTTCATATCTGTACAACAGTTCGTTTTTCCATTTCTGCATGCGATGCATTTTCCACATTCCATATAGGGAATGATCGATACTTGATCCCCGACATTCAATCCTGATGCGTTCTCCGGTATGAATTCAATATAACCGGATAGTTCATGGCCAAGTATTCGAGGATAGCTAAAAAAGGGTTGATTACCTCCATATGCATGAATATCAGTACCGCATATTCCTATGCGCCGCACACGAATCAAAGCTTCCCCCGGGTTTGGAACTGGTTTTTCCGACACGATCATCTTAAATTCAAAAGGTTGTTCACAAACGATAGTCTTCACTGATTAACACTCCTTTTTTATGAGATATGTATTAAAGAATGACTCCTTCTTTAAAGATGCTTATCTCCTTATAACCGAATTTTTCATTATTCGTTTTCTTTTTACCGGATGAAAGTTCAAGGATGTATTGGAATAAATCGTCCTTTAATTCATCGATCTTTTGACCTTCAATTAACCGCCCGGCATTATAATCAATCCAGTGCTTTTTACGCTTGGCCAATTCTGAATTCGTAGCTATTTTTACAGTTGGCACCGGACCGCCAAAAGGTGTTCCCCTTCCTGTGGTGAATAGAACGATATGTGCGCCCGCTGCTGCCAAGGCCGTCACCGAAATCAGGTCATTCCCGGGAGCATTGATCAAATTCAATCCATGCTTCAATACTCGTTCACCATATGGACTTACATCCACTACAGTGGCATGGCCCCCTTTTTGCGTGCATCCAAGTGATTTTTCCTCCAGTGTACTTATGCCGCCCTCCTTGTTTCCAGGTGAAGGGTTTTCATAAATTTCCTGATCATGGCGAATGAAATACTGTTTGAAATCATTAATAAGGCCAACGATTTTATTAAAGGTGTCTTCATCCTTTGCCCTGTTCATTAATATCGTTTCCGCTCCAAACATCTCAGGAACCTCTGTCAATATCGTCGTCCCGCCATGTTCTACTATTAGGTCGGAAACCGCACCAACCAATGGATTAGCGGTAATGCCTGAAAAACCATCGGAACCCCCGCACTTCAAGCCTATTTTCAACTTTGAAACCGGTACGGGCATTCGTACGAACCCTTCCGCATATTCCACTAATTCTCCCATTAAACGTAAGCCGCTCTCTAATTCATCATCAATCTCTTGGGCTTTTAAAAATTTAATTCGATTTGGAGGAAATTCGCCTATTACTTCTTTAAATGCTTCGATTTGATTGTTCTCACATCCTAATCCTACAACCAAAACCCCGGCTGCATTCGGATGTTGAGCCAAGGCCGCTAATAGCTTTTGTGTATGGGTCAAATCATCTCCCAATTGAGAACAACCGTAGGGATGGGAAAAATGATGAACCCCATCAATTTGGCGATCTTTAAACTGCTCATTGCCCATTTTAGCGAGAACTTCACATGTTTTATTGATGCAACCGACCGTGTTGATGATCCAGATTTCATTCCGGATACCCACTTCCCCATTTTCACGGATAAATCCTTGGAAGGTATGATTTTGACTTGGCTCTTCTGTATCTTGAATGCTGGGTTTATAGGAATAATCCAATATACCCTGCAAACCGGATGCTAGATTATGGGTGTGAACCCAATCCCCTATGGAGATATCTTCTTTAGCTTTTCCGATCGAGTAGCCAAATTTGATTACGTCCCCCCCTCGTTTTACCGGTTTCACTGACATCTTATGCCCTTTAGGAATGTCGTCACTTGCCTTTATATGGATCATACCGCTGTCTTCTGTTTGAATCTGGAGGCTCTGTCCTTTATGAATCTCCTCCAAGGAAATAACCACATCATCATTTGAATGCAATTGAACAAATTTATTCATTTTGTCCCCTCCTTATCATGGGAGATGACGTTCAAAGAGCAAACGTCAATACGTTTAGAAAGCCCTTTCATTTTTGTGTTTAAATATATTTTCTCTATTGAATCTATTATCATTTTAACATCAATATTTGAAATATAAATTGCATATTTTGCTATAAATATACTCATTCTTGTTGTATTATATTTTCAGGAGCTGAACGAAATGAAAAAAACCCATAATCCATTAGAACATGATTTACTCTTCCCATTTTCTTTTGTCTATCAAGATACTAAAAGTCCTCAGACTGAATTGTCAGATCATATGCACGACCATTATGAAATTGTTTATGTTTATAACGGTAAGGGTACCTTTTTTATCGGTGATGTGTTTTATGATATGCAGCAAGGGGATGTATTCCTAATCCCGAATAATACCATTCATAGGGCATTACCCAACAAGGACGATCCTGTTACATCCACCATTATCTTTTTCAGTCCAACATTAATATATAAAGATATGGTTGATGATTCTTTTTCATATTTACATTTGTTTGACCTAACAAAAAAGAGTAAGAATTATAAAATATCTTTGCCGCAAAAGAAACAAGTAAAGATCGAAGAACAGCTCCACCTCATCCTGCAAGAGTCAACTAGCCATTCAATGGGTTCGAGACATGCTTGTTTGCTGGTCGTTCACCAAATCATACTTGATTTATACCGTACCCGGATAAATGACAAACAAGATTTTACTGAAGGCAAAAGCTATAGCTCAGAATGGATCAAAGATATTTTAATTTATATTAATGACCATTTGGGTGAACCATTATCTTTGACGGTACTTGCACACAAAGCATTGGTCAGTCCCGCTCATTTCAGCAGAGTTTTTAAGGAAACGACTGGAATTGGGTTAATCGTGTATTTAAATACGAAAAGGATCATCAAGGCAAAGGAACTATTACTGGAAACGAATCACACCATTGCCAATATTGCTGAAATGTGTGGTTTTGAAAGTATGCCCCAATTTTATCGTACCTTTAAAAAATACAATGATAAGACACCTGCTGCATTTCGCAAAGAAAATCGAATGGGCTAGGATGGTAAAATTCATGTCTGATAAACATGGAAAAATATCGATCGATTAAAAATAGAAGTGTCTTCCCTTGATATATCCTTTGGGAGACACTTCCATTCTAACAATCTATTACGCAGGCTTTCCTATCGGTTGTACAAAACGGATGACTGCAAGCGATGCAACGATGGCCAATCCACCTGCAAGCAAGAATGCAACTGTGTATGTGCCTGAGGTATCGACAATATATCCTGTTAAAGTCGGTCCGATGATACCTGCTGTATTTGCCAAGAAGTGCATAAAACCTCCAACAGATCCAACATTACCAGGGTCGACAACATCGTTGACGATTGCCCAGTAAATGGCACCAGTCAAATATAGGAAGAAGACGGAAAGTGCGACAAGTGTAACCGCACTGAGCGTTGTGGATACAAGTCCGGCAAAACCGATACATACCGCCGATAAGAACAAACATGTTACAAGTACGAGCTTACGTGAGAATAAAACACCTTTTTGAGCGAATTTTTTAAAAAAGAAATCCGACACGAATCCGCCCAAAGCAAGTCCGATGAATCCAAAAATCCAAGGAATCACTGTAATGATACTCATATTTTCTACACTTAGGCCGCGTGCATCCACCAAATAGCTTGGGAACCAAGTTAAGAAAAAGAAGAGAATATAGTTGTAAGAAAAAAAGGCTAGAGCTGTAAATAAAACCGTTTTTTGTTTTAAATAAAAGGTGAATTTCACCTTTTCTTCCGATGTTGCCGCTACATAAGATTTCCCCGTAAGTTTCTGTTCTTTTGACTCTTCTGGTTTTTCTTTAATGAATTTCCACCAGCAAATCGCCCATATAAGACCAATTACCATAATGGCAATGAAAGAAACTCTCCATCCATATGAGATCGCAATAAATCCAACTATTGGACCTGCAATTGCGCCACCAAGCGGTGTCCCGCTATTCGTTAAACCAACGACAGATGCCCGCTGATTCGCTGGGAACCAGTTATTCACCATTTTATTGATTGTTGCCGAAAGAGGGCCTTCGCCCATCCCAAACAGTATGCGGATGACTATCATACTCGCAAAACCGACAGCAAGTACAAGTGCACCACTGAATAAAGACCAAACGATCATCGCAACAAAAAGCGTTAGCTTCGCACCCCATCTATCGGACGCCATTCCTCCAAGGAAGTTGAAGATGGCATATCCAACAGAAAAGCTACTAAAGATAATTCCCATCTGTGTTGCAGTTAAAGATAAATCATCTTGAATGAACGGAGCCGCAATGGACAGTGCAGATCGGTCCAGATAATTTATTACCCCTGCCAAGAACAAGAAAACGATGACCATTCCTCTACCATTTGAAAACATAAAGTACCCCCCTATACGCTTCAATAAATGCAGCCGCATTTTTGGAAACGTTTCCATTTAATAACCAAGAGTAAAGCCTATATGACCTATAACTAAATCGGTTTAGAATTCCCGCAATTAAGCGTTTTCTTTTTCACAGGAATTCTTACATCCGTTTCTAGCAAGAATTCCTTGAAAGCAAAGTCGGTTTCAAGCGATGGACACTTGTATCCTCATTTCCTGTTTTATTGATTTGACTAAGCAGTAACTCTGCTGCCAAGTTGGCCATTTCAATGGCTGGCTGATTAACCGTTGTAATGGTCGGTGTATAGAAACTGGCATACGGGACATCATCGATTCCTATGACCGCTATGTCATCAGGTATGTTGATTTCGTGCTGTTTCATATAACGCAATACCTCATTAAGGACGATATCATTTCCTGCCAATATGGCTTGAGGCGGCTTTTCCAATTCGAAAAATTCTGAAAGTGCATTCGGAATTTCATCTACGTTCACTGTTTTAATATATTCAGAATTGAATGGTATCCCATGTGACGCGAGTGAATCCTTGTACCCTTGGATCCGTTCGATTCGGGGACTGATATCGCGTATTATTGAAGTGGTCATGATTGCAATGTTTTCAAAACCCCTTTCAACAAACCGGTCAATGGCTAACTTGGAAGCAAGGTGATTATCGAGCATGACTGTTGCAATATTTAATTCCTCGATCGTCCTATCCATGAAAACAATCGGAAATTGATCACTCTTCATCCGTTTATATAAATCCAGATTATCCCCTGTGGGAAAAATGATGATCCCATCCACTTGTTTAGCTCTTAGCATTTCAATATAATTCTTTTCCTTTTCAGGATTGTCATCTGCATTGCATACGATAATATGGAACCCTTGTTCATAAAAGTAGTTTTCTATAGCTCTAATAACTTGCGTTGAAAACGTATGAAGGATGTTGGCAACCACTACCCCAACTGTAAAAGTGGATTTTTGTTTTAAACTGCGCGCAATTATATTAGGCTGATAGTTTAACTCTTCTATAGTTTCTTCAATTTTTTTCCTGGTTTTTTCACTCATATATTCGTATCGCTTGTTCAGGTATTGGGAAACCGTGCTTTTTGATACTTTCGCGTGATTGGCGACATCAGTAATTGTAATGGTTTTCATTTTCATTCATTCCTGTCGTGTGATTTCATTTCTCTGCCTAAAGCCATAAAACAATATGGCTTATTTATATAAGGAATATTCTATTATAATAAGTAAAGCTTTACAATCACCTTCTGATGCAGTAAAAAAGTCAATTTCCCCTACCCTCGAACTAATTGAACTAATGTACAATCGGTCACTTGAATGCTTTTTTATTGGAACTGAATTCAGACGCCTGAGTATGCCATGAAGCCCCCATCGACAGGTACCGTTATTCCCGTGACAAAACCCGAATAGGATTCATCAACGAGCCACAGCAAAGTACCGAGTAAATCTTCAGGCTGACCAAAACGCTTCATTGGTGTCGCGGTAATGATTTTATTAGACCTATCTGTCATGCTGCCATCTTCGTTAAGCAACAGATCCCGGTTTTGCTTCGTCAAAAAGAATCCCGGAGCAATGGCATTCACCCGTAAACCCTCTTCGGCAAAATGGACAGCCATCCACATGGTGAAATTATTTATCGAAGCTTTGGCAGCACTATATGCTGGTACTTTAGTCATTGGAGCGTAGGAGCTCATGGAAGATACGTTTACGATAACTGGTGCTTCCACTTGCAATAACTCTTTTCCAAAAACCTGACTGGCCAAAAATGTACCGGTGAAATTGCTGGCAAAAACTTGAGAGAAACCATTTTCATCCAAATCAAAAAAGGATTTTCCTTCCGCTTCTTCCCCATATTTCTCTGGAGCTGTAATGGCATCAAGGTGATTGCCTCCCGCTCCATTTATTAATAGATCAACTCTACCGAATGTTTCTATTATTTTCTCCCTTGCATTCTCCAATGAAGTTCTATCCAAAACGTCTGTCGCGATGGATATCGCAGCGCCCCCTGATTGTTCAATGAGTTCGACCACTTCTTGCCCTTTTTCAGCCGTTCTATTCAATATCGCTACCTTGACACCATGACGAGCCAATTCCACAGCCATTTTGGAACATAATACACCACTGCCTCCAGTGATTACCGCTACCCTGTTTGTTAGGTTTTCATGGATGGGAATCATGATTTTTCACCTAATTTAGTAGCTTCATATGCATCCCATAAACCTAGCAAATACATGATTCCCAGTGCTCTGTCATATAAACCGTAACCTGGGCGGCAAACTTCTCCCCAAATATGGCGGCCGTGGTCCGGTCTGACATAACCCGTATAATTTTGCTTATTCAATTCTTCCACGACACCCTGTATATTGATGGTACCATCTTGAGTATGATGGGACGTTTCCACAAAGTCACCGTTTTCATAAATCTTCACATTGCGTATATGGGAGAAAGGTGCACGGTTTGCATACTTTTTAGCTACTTGGACCATATCATTTTTTGGGTTTGCCCCCATCGAGCCTGTACACATGGTAAACGCATTCGACGGCGAATCCGAAATCGAGATCAGTTTTTCATAACTCGATTCTCCGGTGATGATTCTTGGCAAGCCAAAAATGGACCATGGCGGATCATCAGGATGTATTGCCATTTTTATACCGCAAGCCTCGGCAACAGGTAATATTTCTTTAAGGAATATTTCAAGATTCGCCCATAGCTGCTCTTCGTCAACAGTCTTGTAAGCTTCGAATAATTCAGAAATTTGATCCATCTTTTCGGGTTCCCAACCGGGTAAAGTTAAATCTGAAGCTTCGGTTACAGTACGAATTAAATCTTGCGGATCTAACGTATCCACTTTCGCCTTTTCATAAAATAAGGCAGTTGAGCCATCTTCCAAAGGATGGAACATTTCCGTCCGAGTCCAATCAAAGATCGGCATGAAGTTATAACAAATGACTTTCACTCCGGCTTCCGAAAGATTGCGAATCGTCTCTTTGTATTTCTCTATATATATCATGCGATCTTCGTTACCCAATTTTATCGATTCATGGACATTTACACTCTCCACGACATCCGTGTGAAAACCAAATGATTGGATATACTCGATTTCTTCTTTAATTTCTTCCTTTTCCCATACCTCACCAACAGGTTTTTGGTGTAGTGCCCAGACAATCCCTTTCACTCCAGGAATCTGTTTAATGTGCTCCAATGAAACAGTATCATTGTCTTTCCCGTACCATCTAAATGTAATGTTCATCATGCACCTCCATCATTCCGCAATTATCTGCATGTATTTTCTGCTTAACTCCACTGCTGCCTCATAGCCGCCATTCTTATAGGCTTTGTTCAAGTCACTGCCGATACCGATTGATACCGCGCCTGCATTCAGCCAGTCCTTCATATTGTCCAAATTAATTCCGCCGGTTGGCATGATCCTTACATTGGGCAGGGGACCATTAACCGACTTGATGAAAGAAGGTTCAAAATGGTTTGCCGGAAATAATTTTAAAACATCACAACCTGCTTCCAATGCCATAGCCATTTCTCTAACTGTCATGCAACCAGGCATATAGGGAATGCCATATCGATTACAAAGCTCAGCAACACCATTGACAAAATAGGGACTGACGATAAAATTGGCACCAGCTAAAATCGCATGTCGTGCCGTTTCAGAATCCAGTACCGAGCCTGCTCCTAAAAGTGCATTCGTATTCTGTAATTCTTTGAAAGCTTCTTCAATTCCCGGTGTTGTGTAAGTCAATTCGATTGCCCGAACACCGCCATCCACAGCTGCTTTCGAAAGTTGAACTGCCTCCCCTGCATCTTGCCCACGGATAACAGCCACTATTTTCGTTTCCGTTATTCGATGAATAATTGAATGTTTATCCATAACTCCTACCCCCTTAATTAAAAACGATGATCGCTTTTCGAACTTGTTCTGGATGATTTTCAACAAAATTAAATGCCTCTTGGATATCATCGAGTGAAAATGTATGGGTAACTAAACCTTCATGTCTTAGTCTGCCTTCATTTAACAGCTTGACCACTTTTGGGAACTGGTTGGTTTGCAATCTTGATCCTTTTACCGATACTTCCTTTTTAGTGATTGGCAGCTGGGAAACGGATGCAGGACGTTCATCAAAACCCAGTACGACAATCCGGCCAGCCGTTGATACGACATCGAATGACAATTCAAATGTCATCGGCAAGCATACTGCATCAATGACGACGTTGGCCCCTTCGCCCTTCGTCCATTCCTGTACTCGCTTTTGAACATCTTCTTTTCCCGCATGGACGGTAATATCGGCGCCGCTTTCTTTAGCGAATTCCAAACGCTCATCACTTAAATCCGTGATCATCACTGATGCGCCTTGAAGCTTTGCCATCTTTAATATGCAAATTCCAATAGGGCCTGCTCCTTGGATAAGCACTGTTTCCCCTTCCTCCACTTCGCCTCTCCAAACGGCCTGTGCGCCAATTGTATAAGGCTCAGCCAATACTATTTCTTCCCAAGCTAAAGCGGAATCCACAACATGTAATTGTTTCTCGGGAAGGACGAACCATTCCCTCATCCCACCATCTTCATGCACGCCAAAAACGGACAGTTTTTCACAAACATTTTGGCGACCTTTACGGCAAGCGTAACACTCCCCACAATAACTGATTGGCTCAATAACAACGTGGTCCCCCACTTTTATGCCCGCGACACCTTGACCTATCTCCACAACTTCTCCCGCTACCTCATGCCCAACTACCCGCGGCAGAGTTGCAAGGGGATTCGTACCATGGTAAATATGCATATCCGATCCACAGATCCCGACCCTTTTTACTTTCACAAGTACATCCGTTGAGTTCGAAATCCGGGGTTTTTCCACTTCTTGAATGATAAGTTCATGAGCTTTACGTACTTGAACCGCTTTCATTTCTTCCACCTACTTTGTAAGAAATTCATAAACACTTGCAGCTATCGTTATACCTTGTTTCAGGTTTTTTTCTTCATTGATTTGTTCAATCTCACCAGGTACATATACGCGTTCAAACCCTGGAGCAGGTTCAACCTGTTGCAGTTCTTCAATCATATGATCCATTTGTCCTAAAAATATATCGGTATCCGTAAAGAACGAAGGATTAATTACACAAAAATAGTGTCCCAGCTTTCGTTTCTTATCAAGATCGTCGTACATTTTCCCAATGTGCGGACCAAATGCCGCGCCTGCCAATAATCCAGAAAACACATCTACAATTACGGATAGACCATAGCCTTTCGGGCCGCCGAAAGTGGAAAGGGAAACGACTTTATTCGGGTCTGTGACCGCGGCTCCATTTTCATCCACTCCCCATCCTTCAGGGATTTCCTTTTCTTCTTCACGCGCCTGAAGGATTTTCCCCCATGCAACATGGGAGGTTGCCATATCAAGGATAAAGGGTTTCTTTGTTTTAGCAGGAACTCCATAAGCGATAGGGTTTGTACCAAGAAATGAGGTTTTTCCTCCAAAAGGGACCACAATTTTATCGGTATGTGACATCGCAATGCCTATCAACTTTGCATCAGTGGCTTTTTGAACGAAATAGCTTAGTGCTCCGCAATGGCTGCTATTAAAAACAGTCACCATGCCCACTCCGTTATTCCGGGCCATTTCAATCGCATGGTCCATGGCCACTTCGCCAATGACATGCCCAAATCCATCATCTCCATCAACTACACCGGTAACAGGCCCTGTCTTTTGGAAGGAAATCTGTGCATCGGGATTTATACCTCCTGCCAGTAAACGGTTTACATAATGCTCCGTTCGCAAAACACCATGGGAATTGACATTTCTTAGATCGGCATGAACCAATACCTCCGCGATTTTTCCGGCATTTTCTTCATTTAAACCCACTTTGGTCAGTTGTTTTATGACTAATCGTTTTGCTTCCTCAGCTTGTATCGTTACTGTTGTCATTTTATCCCCTCATTGCTTTCAGTCTTCTATCTTTCAATAACAGCCTCATTCTGTATGAAAGGCATTACTTCATCTAAATATGGTAATCCTTCATTGTCCCCTGAAACAGTTGTGACAAGAGCTCCTACACCATTAGCGAATGTCAATCTTTCATCGATGGATAGGCCATGAAGATATCCGTATATATAACCGGCATCATAACCATCCCCCGCTCCAACAGTATCTACCGGTCTAACAGGGAAGGCTTCTTTTTCATGCCATTCCCTTTTTGTATATAGTTTTGAACCATGTTTCCCGTCTTTGATGACAAGCTGATCAATATCATTCAGTTTTGCGAATTCCGCCAATGATTCTTGAGTGTCATTTCCGGTGATCAATTTTATTTCATCTAAACCTGTAAGCAAAATATCCACATATGGGAAAAGATCGAAATAAACCGATCTCGCTTCCTCGATGGACCATAGTTTCAATCGGATATTCGGATCAAACGAAACAGGGATATTTTTTTGTTCCGCTATTTCCATCACCCTTTTGGCAATATCCACATTTTTGGGGTCTATAGCCAAGAAAACTCCAGTAAGATGGACTATATCAATCGCTTCAAACATCTTCTCCGTTATATCTTCCGGCTTTAAAGTCAGAATGGGAGATTGATAACGGTAATAAAATGTCTTTCCGGAACCATCCTCCCGTATTTCTTTAAAGTTAATGGATGTTGGATATCCATCTACATAGGCAACATCACTCATGTCCACGCCTTCCCCGCGTGCGAAATTATATATGACTCTACCGAACTCGTCCTTGCCTAAACGGCTTAACCATTTTGCCCTCATGCCAAGCCTTGCACAGCCAATCGCAAAATTGAGTTCAGCGCCTCCTACTTTTCGCTCAAAACGGGTAACAAATCTTAAAGGTCCTGTTTCTTCCGGATTTAGCGTAATCATGGCGTCGCCGAGCGTTAAAACACCATATTTTGATGACAATACAGTACCTCCTTCTTTCGAACAATCAAGTAAAAAATAAAACATGTGATCACACTAAATCGATTTAGTTCATTACTAAACCGGTTTGGTAAATCATAAGGAAATTGTAAATGAAAACCCTACCAAAAACAATAGAAAAGTTTGATAATTTGTAATTTTATTTTTATTCGACCTATTTCCGTGCATATTTCAGCTTAAACCATGGTAAATATCCATATTACGTAAAATCGGTATTGGATTTTTAATTGATTATCAGTTTCTGATTTTTTATCCTGGATATCTTATTAAAATTTTACTCTTTGCTATTAATTTGGAGTAAGTTGTATAATATATCAATTGTTAAATAAGTTTGAAAGGTTGTTTTGAATGAGTTTTGTGAAAATTTACATCTTACTTACGGGAATTATGATCACATGGGGATTGAACGTTTCAGTTATTAAAATTTTAGTTGCGAATACACAGCCCGTAACAATAACATCTTTGAGAATTTTTACAGCTTCCCTTGTAGTCATTATTATCCTTTTCTTTCTTGGTCTAATACGTCTTCCTAAAAAAAGTGAACTTTTTTACGTTTTTGGAGGAGCACTCTTGAGTGTCGTTTTTCATCATTATTTTTTAGCTGAGGGATTAACGAAGACTTCCGCTTCGAATGCTGGGCTGATTTTGGGTATGGGTCCTATTTTGACAGTCATATTGACTATGATATTCTTTCGCAAAAAGCCCACATTAATCCGGCTTCTTGGCTTTATATGCGGTGCGTTAGGAGTGAGTTTTACCGTTATGGCAGGAAGTGGAGGAATACAGTCTATTAATCTGGGGGACATTGATATTTTGCTTTCAATTCTGTCACAGGCGTTAAGTTTCATTCTTATTAATAAAGCATCCAAAACAATGGATCCACGATTATTAACCGGCTACATGATGCTGATCGGGTCTTTTATCCTTTTTGCCATCAGCTTATGGAAAGAACCTGATGGCTTATCTTCACTGGCAACTGCACCGCATTCCATCTGGGGAGCTTTCTTTTTCTCCGCTATTTTTGCCACTGCCCTTGGGCACATGGGCTATAATTATGCAATTGGTCAGGTAGGCGCAGCCGAATCATCCATTTTTCTTAACTTAAACACTTTATTCTCTCTGTTAGGGGCAGCATTTTTCCTTAATGAAGCCATAGTGCCTGCACACTTCATTGGACTGATCTTCATTGTTTCAGGTGTATTGCTGGGCTCCGGGGCAATGGAAATTTGGATTCTTCAAAGGAAAAATAAAGGGATATCTGCCTAGCGGGAACCGCATTACCTAGTTTCCGAATCTTTTCCTATGACACTACTATCCTTATTAAAAAAAGGAATTGTAGTGTCATAGGTTTTTTTATACATGTACAATCGCGTATTTACTATGATACCGGCCAAACAAACCAATGTATGAACAAGTCCATTGTAGTGTCCCCATTTGCACAAGCCTTTTGTTAGCTGTGCCATCCAACTTTTGTTGCAGCAAACCCGACTTGAACGGAAACCAACGAGACCATATCCCCCTTATTTCAACCAAGAGAAACCTCCTCGGAAACATATTGTGAACTTAATAAAAAAAGAGACTGTCTATGCGTTACAGACAGCCTGAGATCCCTTTATGCTATATTAATTCGCCCAAAGCGCAAACAATCCTTCTGTCACACCCAATTTGTATATATAATAAAGTCCGAATCCAAAACTTATAGCTCCCGCCAGTTTGATGAAGGTTCGGTTTATACCGATGTTCTTTCCATTCAAAGCAAACGGTATGCCCAGTATAGTTGTAAAACACAGCATCCCAATAATCGTCCCTGCGCCAAATATAATTATATAGATGGATCCTTCACCTATACCGGTAACGTTCGACATCGTTAGGATGACCATTGCGGCACTGCCGGCGAGACCATGGACGAACCCAATTAATGCAGACACCAAAAAAGGACGTAATCCATCATGGTCGTTCGTGATATTAAGGCGGTCTTTAAATAAACTTTTCGCCCCAAGCATAACTAGCATAACACCAACACCGAATTCCAACGTCATGCTTAACGACTCCGGAATTTCCCCTTTCATCCAAATATACAGCATCCCTGTAAGAAACAGGGTACATGTATGGCCTATTCCCCAATACACTCCCGTTAGAGTGGAACGTGATAATTTTTTCGTATTTCCTGCTGTGGTTGCAACTGCAATAACGTGATCCGGCTCTAACGAATGTTTTATCCCCAATAGGAAGCCTAATGTGAGAATCGAAACGAAACTCATTTTTCCACCACCTCACCGAGACACTTCCATACTTCTTCATACACCCGTTTAAGCGGTATATTGTTTTGCATGGCAATTTTACGGCAATCTTCATATTCAGGTGCCTGCTGCATGGGCAAACCCTCATGGACCCCTCTCTTTATCGTCACTTTCCCCCATTGTGTATGCACATTGAAAAAAGATCGTTCGAGCCGGTGCACGGTAAGCGGATAGTAGCGTATACCAAGCGTCGTCGTTTCAGCAAATAATATTTTCTTCATTTTCGAAATCATCTGTTGTGAACAGAGAAGTTGCAATAACACCCCTGGTCGATTTTTTTTCATGAAGATTGGCGTATAATATACATCATTTGCTCCTGATTCAAACAGCAAATCCATTACATGTCCAAGCCATTCACCGGAAATATCATCCAGGTTCACTTCCATTTTTACCATTTGTCCATCAAGATGCTCATGATCAGGTGGGCGGTTCATTGAATCTCCCCGATGATAATGCGAAGGACGTTCGGATGATTTTCAAATGTTTTTGTTCCCGCTCCATAGCCAATCGATTCGACAGTCATGGCTGGAAGCGAGCCAAATGTTTCAGCTAAAACCGCAGAGATGGCAGCACCGGTCGGCGTTGTTAATTCAGAACGAATATCGTTTGCGGCAATTGGTACCCCTTTTAATATTTCAAGAGTGGCAGGTGCAGGAACCGGATATATGCCGTGATCAATATGTATATGTCCAGACCCCGTTGGAATGGCTGATGACTGAACTGATTCGATACCTAGCTGATTGATTAAAATTGCTGCCCCGATTATATCTATAATGGAATCTACCGCTCCTACCTCGTGAAAGTGAACTTTTTCAAGAGGAAGCCCGTGTATGTGCCCTTCCGCTTCACCAATCTTCTTAAAAATGGCGAGTGACATGTTCGATACCGATTCATTAAAGTTAGCCTCATTTATTGCCTCCACAATTTGTTTGTACGTACGGCTGCCATGATGATTGTGAAGCACATGGATATGATTGTGTTCGTGTTCATGGATATGGTTATGTTCATGGCTATGACTGTGTTCATGTCTATTACTTTGGCTGTTTTCATGACTATGTTCGTGACTGTGTTCGTGTTCATGTGGTTGCTCTGATCCACTGGTGAGAATGACATCAAATTTAGTACTCGTAATGCCATTTTTGACGACCTTCCCCCACGACAGAGTATATTCTTCATCTATGTTCAGCTTTTTTAACTCTTCTTCCATTTGTAAAGGATCTGCACCTGCATCAATCAACGCACCAATTACCATATCTCCGCTTATGCCGGAAAAGCAGTCAAAATATAATGTCCTCATCATCATTGATCTCCTTTTTATGTACAAGTTTGTAAATAAGCGCTGCATTGTAGGCCGCACCAAATCCATTATCGATGTTTACCACACTTACACCTGATGCGCATGAATTGAGCATCGATAAAAGGGCCGATAAACCGTTAAAATTTGCACCGTACCCGACACTTGTCGGCACAGCAATAATTGGATTCATGACAAGGCCTCCTAACACACTTGGTAGTGCCCCTTCCATACCCGCGACACAAACTGAAACGGTAGCACTTCGTATCTCGTCTATATGATCAAGGAGGCGGTGCAGCCCAGCAACACCAACATCGTAAATACGCCTGACTGGAATACCTAGAGTTTCGGCCGTTACGGCTGCTTCTTCAGCAACCGGCAAATCTGAAGTCCCGGCGCATATAATTGCGATATATGTACCGCCGGATTTCGGCTTTTCTTTAACCCATGCAAGTGTCCGTGCAATCTCGTTATACTCAAAATCACTACATTCTTTTTGTACAAAAACCGCTTTTTCCCGAGAAATACGCGTCACAAGCACGGAATCATTCCTTATCCGCAGCGATTGGACAATCGTTAAAATTTGTTCAGCTGTTTTCCCTTCTCCAAACACAATTTCGGGAAATCCTTGTCTCTTTTTACGATGGTGATCGATTTTTACAAATCCTAAATTTTCATAGGATGCAAGCTTTCCCTTTGCTTCCGCTACAGTCAATGTACCATTTTGAACCTGCTCTAAAATGTCGTCAATCATAACATCTCTTCCTTTTCAAGCGCTATATTCATACTCCCGCTCGTATAGCCAGTGAGATCCATTGATACATACTTATAACCGAATTCCTTCAGCCGTTTCGTAATCGCGACATGATATTTAAGCACTCGCGGCATATCAGCGGGTTCGACTTCAATTCGGGCCGTCTCCCCATGCGTCCGGACTCGTACTTGGTGAATATCCAATGATTTTAAGTATGCCTCTGACTTATCCACTTTCGTCAATTTTTCCTTTGTAATGATATCGCCATAGGCTATACGTGAGGAAAGGCAAGCAAATGACGGTTTATCCCAGGTTGGCAAACCTGCTTCCTTGGACAATACTCTTATTTCTTCTTTGAACAAGTCGGCTTCCTGAAGCGGGCCCCTGATTCCTTTTTCTTTAGCAGCTTTCATACCTGGACGAAATTCGTTAGCATCATCAGCAATAACACCATAAATAATATTATTAAATTCATATTCTTCAAGAATAGGACGCAAGTGATCAAATAAACTACTTTTACAAAAGTAACAGCGATTTTGGTTATTTGCTGTATATCCAGGAATGGCTAACTCCGAAGTTTGAATGACACGATGGTTGGCGCCAATCCATTTTGATAGCATAAGTGCTTCATTCAACTCGCTCGACGGATAGGTTTCCGAATCTGCTGTAATGGCTAACACATTATCATACCCCAATGTATCAATAGCGACTTTAAGCAAAAACGTGCTGTCCACCCCTCCTGAAAAAGCGACCACAACTGTCTCCATTTTTTGGAGAATAGCCTGCAGGTTTCTGTACTTTTCTAGTAACATAGCACTTTTCTCCTTTCTGGTTTGAGGATTTCTGAATTTATTTACTGTTCCACCAGAAATTACACCGCTGCTGGACCACTAAAAGATTGCCGAGATACTTTTGCCAATTTGCCGGAAAGGATAAAATACACAGTTATTTTTCATTCCCAGCGTTTTTAAAGTGACACCCATATAAACGACGGCAAGCTATAGCTATTTTTACGTTTGCCGAGAATTTTTTTGCCGTTTCCGACAGCCTGGAGTAGTCATCACCTGAAATCAATTTCGCAGGATTGATCAATAAACCACCAAGTCCCTCCGCGTTGGCAGCAGTCTAAAAAAAAGCGAGGTTGTCAAGGTTGACACCGCCAGCTGGCATAAGCGGGATGTGAGGAAGCGGCCCTTTAAAATGTTTTTTGTTACAACGTCCATGTCACCATCTTCTTTCTCTTGTCAGGCTATTACGTGATTGGAAAGCGTGCCGATCTTTTCAATACTGACGTTCAACCGATCACCGTTTTTCAACCAGATTTTCGGATTGCGTCCCATTCCAACGCCAGGTGGTGTACCAGTTGCAATCAAATCACCTGGTTTAAGTGTCATGGACTGTGATAAAAATGATATGATTTTCGGAACCGTAAAAATTAGGTTGCTTGTATTAGAATCCTGCATAATTTCACCGTTTAATTCAAGCGAAATCGCTAGATTATGGGGATCGCCCACTTCATCATGTGTAACGACAACAGGTCCAAATGGAGCAAATGTGTCCGCCGTTTTGCCTCTTGACCACTGGCCGTCCTGAAATTGCAAATCTCGGGCGCTAATATCATTCATTATTGTATAGCCAAAAACATAGTCATTCGCCTCTTCTTCTGACACATGTTTCGCTTCTCTTCCAATGACAACCGCAAGCTCTGCTTCAAAGTCGACCTCGGTTGAATTAATTGGGATTTCAATCGCATCGTTATGGCCCGCAATCGCATTCGCATATTTTGAAAAAATGACCGGCGAAGCAGGTGTCTCCATCCCGGTTTCCTTGCAATGATCAATATAGTTAAGCCCAACGCAAATGATTTTTTCCGGCTGTGCAATTGGCGGCAGGACATTTACTTCTGACAGTCTGAATATCGCATCATCATTTACCCGTTGCTCGATTAACTGTTCAGCACGTGTACGCAACTCACTGCCTCGTTCTATAAATTTTTTCATACAAGCAGGAAATTCATCTGAACCTAGAGCCGTTAAACTAATAATTCGATCATCTTGAACTAGGCCAATGTGCCGTTCGTCTTGTACGGAAAAAGTGGCTATTTTCATATTTTCCCCCTTTCTTACGTCAAAGCGTATGGTGTTTTTTCCCCTTTTAAGACCTGAACGATATTTCTTGCTGCTTTTTGACGAAGTTCAACCATCGCTTCCTCAGAATACCAGGCGCTGTGCGGTGTAATGATGACATTGTCCATAGTGAGTAGTGGGCTATCGAAGCGGACTGGCTCATTTTCTGTCACATCAAGTGCTGCACCTGCAATTACCCCTCTTTCAAGTGCATCAGAAAGTGCTGTTTCATCGATTATCGGTCCACGTGCGGTGTTAATGATGACCGCATTTCTCTTCATTTGTTTAAGGCGCTCCTCGTTAATCAGATGGAACGTATCATCGATTAAGGGTACATGGACCGACAAATAATCGGCTTCACGAATAATTTCATCGAGATCCATTTTTTGAACGCCGACAGCAGCCATCTCTGCCGACGATACAAATGGATCATAAGCAGCTGTTTTAAAGCCCAGCGGTTTCACCTTTTCAATGAAACGGCGCGGAATGCGACCAAAGCCGAGAACTCCAACCGTTTGTTCGTTAAAACGATGAATCGGCACACCCACTTTAAAGTCCCAGTTACCTCTTTTCACCTCATTGTTTAACAGCGTCACTTTGCGTGCCCATGAAAGCAATAGTGCCAATGCATGATTGGAGACTTCTTCCATGCCATAATCCGGAACATTGGCAACCGTAATCCCCTTTTCTTTCGCCGCATCGAGATCAATTGTATTGACCCCGACACCGTAGCGGGATATGATTTTCGCGTTTTCAAGTGATGCAATTACGCGACGAGAAACAGGGGCATATTGATTTAGAATTGCGTCCGCATCCTTTGCCAGCTCAATAACTTCTTCTTCTGTTTTGCATTGTGCTTTAATAAAATCAAAGTCCAATCCGCTTTCTTGAAACACGTCTTCTTCATATTTCAAATGTTCAAATTCATAATCCGTTAATAATATTTTAAAGGCCATTAGACTCCACTCCTATAGATGGTAATAACCCCCTTAAAGGCAGGGGGATTCCTCCCGTTTCAGGTGAAAATTAATTATTTCACTGCTGCTTTTTCGACTTTCGCAATACCGAGTCCTTCAGCGCCAAGTTTCGATGTTTTAGCTTCTGGATAATATCGTTCAATCATTTGAATTCCAATAGCGGCACGGCGTACACGTTCCTGGGCGAGTGAGATGTTCGTACTTTCCCATTGTTTCCCTGATGGGTATACGTCAGGGTGATTCCGAAGGCCAAACTTGATGTATACAGGCGCCAATACACGGATGATTTCCGGTATTTCATAATAGCGAAGAAAGCCGCCGAAGGTATCTGGCACTTCTACGTATAAATCAATTGGAATGTCTATTGAATGTCGGATCGCTGCAAGTTTAGACAGCGTTAATGCAGGTGGCACGTTGTAGGTATCCGCACCGATGTCTTCCATTAATTTAACGGATACTGGATTGGCTGGTCCCATTTGAACCGATACTTTAACAACAAAATCTTCCGGGAGCTGTCCGTGTTTTTTCATTTCTTTCGTTATAAGAAGAAGTCCTTCATCTGCAACTAACGCACCGCGAAGACCAAGCGCCGCTCCTCTTTTCAGGTCTTCCATTGCATAAACAAGCTGGTCGGAGCCTTCATGACGGATTCCCTGTGATTTTCCTCCCGGCGTAAGCGGTCCCGCACTTACATCCCATGAACCCCTGGGGCCGACAAACAAACTCAGCTCCATACCGCGCTCTGCTGTCAATTCACACATTTCTTTAATTTCTTCATCCGTTTGAAGCATGATGCCGCTTCCTTGTGATATTCGGTGAATGGTCAACCCGAGTCGGTCAATTTCTTTCAGTGTTTCTTTTAGTGCAGCTGGGCCTTCTACACTTGGGAGTTCAATGCGGTATTGAGCGCCATCTGGAAATGTTTTCGTTGAGGTCGGAAGTTCTTTAAGATCAGTTGATGGGTAGCCTAATTGTTCGAGCAATTCGCGTGATTCTTTCATTATTGGACGCCTTCCTTCATGTCTAAAATTTTTAAAAGAGCAGCTACTTTATCACTCAAATCAACAGGGTATACATCACATGGAGAACGGTGTCCAGCTGGCACGTCAAACCAGCGCTGATGAACGGCTTCTTTCATGGCAGTAAAAAATGTTGGACCGTAATTGTACACATCCATCAGTTTTGAAATCACTTGATGATATTTCTGTGCTTCAGCAAGATCACCTTTTTGATACGATTCATATAAATCAACGGATATTTCCGGCATAAAAACAGCGCTTCCATTGATGCTCCCCGCTGCACCAATCATTTGAGCCGGAAGCAAATGCTCGTCAAACGCAGAGAAGACGCGGAAATCACTGCGAACTTTCTTCACTTCCTCCAGCACTTGACGAAGGTGGCCGAAATCACTGACCGTCTCTTTAATCCCAGTAATGTTTGAATGATCTTCGGCTAATTTTTTAATCAATTCGATTGATAAATTTTGTCCGGTTAAGAGCGGAATGTTATAAATGAAAACTTGCAGATTCGTATGATTCGCTACACTGGAAAAATGTCGGTATAGTTGCTCGTCAGACAGCTTCCAGTAATATGGGTTGACTACGAGAACGCCGTTCGCTCCATGTTCTTCAGCATAAGAAGTTAATTCAAGCACCTCTTTTAATGAGGTATGTCCGACGCCAACCATCACAGGCACCCGTCCGTTAATGTGCTTTATCATTTCACGTACGTATAATTTTCTTTCTTCCGTTGTAAGTGATGAGAACTCACCTGAACTTCCCATCAACAAAATACCGTCAATATTCTTTGAAATTAATAAGTCGATATAACTTCTGTTCAGTGGTATGTCTAAGTTCCCCGTTTCATCAAATAGGGTGACTACCGGTGGAATGATGCCATGAAAGTTCATTGTTTTGCCTCCTTTTATTACCATTCAGCGATGCTCCCAACTTCATGACGCCAAATTTGGGTTTTCCAATTATGTCCGGTTTCTGCTGACTGCTTCAATTTCCCCTCATCAATTTCTACTCCAAGACCCGATTTATCTGTAATTTTCATATAACCATTTCCATAGTCTAATAATTCTGAATTATTCACGAGGATGTCCGTGCCTTCGTTGTACTATATTGCCCTGGCCTTGTTCTGGAATAATGAAATTCTGTGTCGTTATACTTGTTAAGAACCTTTAATGAAAACAGTTTTTATGGCTGTATAAAATTCCTTCGCCGCTTCACCTTGCTCTCGTGAACCCGTGCTCGATGCTTTCATCCCTCCAAATGGTGCTTGTAACTCTACGCCCGCGCTTTCTGCGTTAATACGGACAAGCCCTGCTTCAATTTCATCGATGAATTCCAGAATTGAGCTAATATTTGATGTGAAGATTGATGCACTCAATCCGTATTTCGTATTATTTGCCAAGTCAATGGCTTCGACAAGATCGGTTGCTTTTATAAGCGCGATAACTGGCCCAAAAATTTCTGCCTGTGCAATCTCCATATCGGACGTCACGTCTTCAAAAATCGCTGGTGTTATGAAAAAGCCTCTATCGTAGTCTCCGCCAGTTAATATCTCCCCGCCATGTATGAGTTTTGCGCCCTCCTGCTTGCCTTTTTCAATGTACTCTGTCACCGTATTGAACTGGCTTTCACTTGCACATGGGCCCATCCAAATACCCTCTTGAAGACCGTTGCCGACTGTAATTTTCGCTGCTGCTTCTACCAGTTTTTGTTTAAATTCATCATAGACGGACGATTCAACAACAACACGACTTGAAGCTGTACATTTTTGGCCTGAAGAACGAAATCCACCGCTGATGACTGCCTCGACTGCTTGGTCGATGTTCGCATCTTTCGTGACGATAACTGGATTCTTGCCACCCATTTCAAGCTGATATTTTATCCCGCGAGCGGATGCTGATTTTGCGACGCTCTGACCGACACTTTCAGAACCGGTAAATGTAATCGCATTTAAAAGCGGATGATCGATGAGTCCTTGACCGATGATCGATCCCTTACCGGTAATGAAGTTCACAACGCCCTCAGGGAAGCCGGCTTTTGTAAAG
This sequence comes from Peribacillus sp. NJ11, assembly GCF_030348405.1. Classification (NCBI taxonomy): domain Bacteria; kingdom Bacillati; phylum Bacillota; class Bacilli; order Caryophanales; family Bacillaceae; genus Peribacillus; species Peribacillus sp. NJ11. The sequence continues at coordinate 3,666,922 of NZ_JAUCFO010000001.1, read as the reverse complement.
CATTCCATCACTTTTGCTGCTGTAACGGCTCCCTCTGTAGCGGGTTTCCATACGATTGAATTGCCATATACAAGAGCAGGAGCCATTTTCCAAATGGGAATTGCAACCGGGAAGTTCCATGGCGTGATTATCCCGACAACACCAAGTGGGGTGCGTTTCGTAAACATTAAGGCTTCTTTATCGGATGATGGAATAACATCGCCGTCTTTCCGCATCCCTTCCCCAGCATAGTAACGCAGGATGGCAACACCTCGTGCCGTTTCCCCTTTTGCTTCCGGTAACGTTTTACCCATTTCGCGAGTCATGGTTTCCGCAATTTCATCTAGATTTTCTTCCAATATATTGGCCGCTTTGAAAAGGATTTGTCCACGTGCAGACTGCCCAAGCCTGCGCCAATCCCTCTTTGCTTTATGCGCAGAAGCTACAGCTTTATTCAAGTCATTTTCCGTTGAGCTTTGAACGAAGCCAACCGGTTCTTTGTCCGCAGGATTAATGCTTTCGATTGTATTTCCAGAAGATGCATTCACCCACTCATTATTAATGAAATTTTTATATGTTTTCGTTGCAAATGTAGTTGATATCATAATCTTTAGCTCCTTTTTCGTTTTAGAATGTCGGTCCAATTCTCCATATACCAAAGTCATGCTGCTTTAATATCTCCGCTTTTGTTAGTTTTCCGTTTGAAACATGTTGAATTTCTTCCATAATGCGCTTGCCCACTTCATCAACGGTTTCTAAACCATCGACAATCGTACCTGCATTTAAATCCATATTTTCATTCATCCTGTCAAACATTGGTGTATTAGTTGAGATTTTTATGACGGGTGAAATAGGGGAACCCGTTGGCGTGCCTCTTCCACTTGTAAAGAGAACGATTTGGGCACCGCCTGCGACCATTCCCGTCAATTGCTCAATGTCATGGCCAGGCGTATCCATCCATACGAGCCCTTTCCTTGTGGGCACCTGGGCATAATCAATGACTTCTTCCAGTCTGGTTGTGCCTGATTTTGTCGCTGCCCCCAGTGATTTTTCTTCGAGTGAGCTGAGCCCTCCCTCAATGTTTCCCGGACTCGGATTTCCGGTGCGGATGTCTACGCCCATTTGAATCGAGCGGTCTTCCATCATTTTAATAACCGCATAAGCTTTTTTGGCTACCTGGTCGTTTGCCGCCCGGTTAGCGATCAAATGCTCTGCACCGATGAGTTCAGTCGTTTCCGCTAATATTGCGGTTCCCCCCTGCTGAACGACCAAATCGCTTGTACGTCCGACTGCGGGGTTCGCCGATAAGCCGGAGCACGCATCCGACCCACCGCATTCTGTGCCGACAATCAGCTCGCTAAAATCACATAATTCCCGTTGCACCATTGAGGCATCCTGGACCATTTTGACTGCAATTTTAGCTACTTCGGCAATGGTTTGAAGAGTCCCGCCATGATCCTGAATCGATACAGTTTCCACTGGTTTACCGCATTTGGCAATTTCATCTCCAATGCGGTGCGCCTGATGTGTTTCACAGCCAAGTCCGAGGACTATGACACCATATACATTTGGATTCATGCCCATTCCCGCATAGGTTCTGGCCGTTTGATCATAATCAGTTCCCACTTGCGCACAGCCATGCTGATGAATGAATGTAACGGTTCCGCTCACCAATTCTGTGACGCGCTGAGCTGTTTGAGTTGCGCATGTTATCGTGGGCAAAATCAGTACATGATTCCGGACACCGACGCGGCCATCCGGACGGCGGTAGCCCCAAAACTGCATTTTTTCATTCAGCAATTTTGTCACCCCTTCCTCTTTTACCTTCTAAATTGTGTACATGAACATGTGCACCAGCGGGAATAAAAGCTGAGGCTGCACCAATGACTTCCCCATATTTAATTATGTCTGCTCCTTGTTCGATGGATTTGACTGCGAACTTATGTCCAAAACGAATCGGTTCAAGAATGGATACGGCAAGTTCTTCAAGCCCTGTCTTCACAACTACTGATGTGTTTTCAGGGATTTCGGATAAAGCGACAGCTACACTATCTTTATTACTTAAGTAAAGTGTTTTATATTCGCTCATTTTGTCACCCCTTAAATTGTTTGGACTGCTTTACTTTGGATAACCGGGTTGTTTAATACTCCAATCCCTGGTATTTCAATTTCGATTCGGTCATCGCCTTTCAATGTAAATTCATTTGGCGGAACCACGCATGTACCTGTAAGTAAAACTGATCCGTCAAAAACAGTGTTATCTAAGACTAAATAGTCGACAAGCTCTTCCAATTTTCGTTTCAGTTGGTTTACTTTCGCTTCACCTTCAAATACTTTTTCTTCATTTCGATAAATTCGGCACATGATTTTAAGCTCATATGGATCCGGAACTGCCTCTTTTAACAAGATGGCCGGTCCAATGGAGCAAGAATTTTTCCATACCTTTGCCTGTGGAAGATAAAGCGGATTTTCACCTTCAATATCACGGCAGCTCATGTCATTACCTGCAATATATCCGAGTACCGTTCCCTCTTTATCGATGACAAGACCAAGCTCCGGCTCAGGAATTTGCCATTTTGAATCTGAACGCAAGTATACCGGATCATTCGGGCCCACGGTCCTTGCTGCAGTCGATTTAAAGAAAATCTCAGGACGCACTGCATCATAAACTTTGTCATAGAATGTTTGGCGGTCCAGCTTTCCTTGCGTTGCTTCATAGTTACGTGCTTCCTTGCTTTTTTTATAGGTAACGCCAGATGCCCATACTTCTGGTGCGTCGATAGGAGTTGTTAATTGAAGACCTTCCAATGGCTGCTTTTTCCCTTCGGCGGCAATTTGTTTTACAATATCAAACGCTGTTTTGTTATCATGACGTGCCGTTGTAATCAACGACATAAAATCCGTAAATGGAAGGTCCACCACATTGTTTTCGTTTGTCACGGCAGCAAGTTGTTTCTTATTTTCTTTTACATAGCGAATAATTCTCATTTTATAGTTCCTCCTATATGGCAGGCCTCATTTATATTTTTTGATATTCATAACCGAGCTCCTGCGAAATTTTACTGCTGCATTCCTTTAAGAGACGTACATAATACTCATGTGTTTCTTCGTTTACTTTCGATGCTGGCATCGATACACTCATTGCTGCGATTACCTTTCCTGAATAATCTTTAATCGGTACAGCCAGACAGAAAATGCCCGGTTCGTTTTCTTCATTATCCATTGAATAGCCATCAATGCGTGCTTTTTCGATTTCCGCTAAAAACTGCTCCTTGGATCTAATCGATCTTTCGGTCGGACCCGTATAATCATATCCGTCCAAGAGCAAATCCAGTTCACTGTCCGTTTTGGTTGCAACAAGAGATTTCCCAACAGCACTCGTATGAATCGGAACACGCCGGCCAATACGGGAATAGAGGACCGTTACCCCCGTGCCCTCCACTTTATCGATATAGACACCTTCCTGACCGTCTAATATGACAAGGTGCAGCGTTAAATTCGTTGTTGCTGAAAGCCATTCGAGATGTTTTCTTGCTACGTTGCGCAAATCGAGATGGGTCACAACAACGCTTCCCCTCTCCAATAGCTTTAATCCTAGCGAGTATTTTCCATTTTCTTCGCCTTGTGAAATATAGTGATGCTCCTGTAAGGTTTTTAATAGTGAATGAACCGTACTTTTATGTAAATTCATTCGTTTACTTATCTCTGTGATAGTTAATGCGCGTTCACGCTCATCAAATAAATCCAATATTTTCAAGGCACGCTCCACCGATTGGATGATAGGCATCGTTCCTCACTCCTTTTATTCTGTCTACCTTTATATTATCGGATTTATGACGAGCATTCCTCACTTTATTTCTACTTTTTTTCCTTGAAGTAAAATATCCTGTTCATAATCGAGTACCGCATCCTCAATGACAGCGATAGGGACAACACCATTTGCTGCATCTGTATGTCCAAACATCCTGTTGCTGGCTGCAACCATTTTTTGTCTTACTTTCATACGCAGCTTGCGTTCAGTCGCCAATGATTTTCTTTCTTCTTTAAAATAATCCGCAAAATCATGAACAACCTTTCCTGAATGAAGTTGAGTGGAATCGACAAAATCAATCCGTCGATCACGAAGCTGAAGGTGAATTACATCACCTGATTTAAGTAAGCCAATGCCGCCACCTTCATATGATTCCGGTGTCATATGACCTATAGCAGCACCATACGTGACTCCTGAATAGCGGCCGTCGCTAATGATTGTAGCGATTTTTTTCATAACACGATTTGCATTGATGTGTTGCATTGGTGTAAACATTTCCGGCATTCCGAATGCCACTGGCCCCTGCCCTGAAATAATGATCGCAATTTTCAAAGTGCCCTCTTCAACCATCCTGTCAAATAGCTCCTCATAGGTAGCAGATTTAAGAAGAGACCATTCCGGCTCATTGTTGTATTTAAGAGATTCGAGCAATAGATTATGTTCGAAAAGCTTTTGCTCTTTTATTTCTGAAAGCAGATTTGAATCGAGTAGGCTTTTATTTGCATCATCTTCATTTTCGTAATAAAGGACAAATGCCAGCTTATCATCGAATTGGTCAAGCTGTGGTGTCGGCATTCCGCTGATTTTTACAACAGCGCTTTCAAAGAAGTTTCCTTTTAATACATCAACACCGCTGAATCCACGGCGTGGACTGGACAAAATGACCTGATTTTTCTTTACATTCAACGCTTTTAGGCTGCTTGTAATCGAAAGACGTTCTTTCCAAGTTTTTGCTGCGACAGTCGGCGCATCCTGATCCATTGGTACACCATTTTCAATAAGTTCATAAAAAAGTGTTTCCATTCCTCTGCTTGTCCCGCTGCAACACTGCATCGCAAGTGAATAAATGTCCCTTCCTTCCGTCAAACTGTAATCAAATAAGTCAGGAATCGGATGCGAATGATGAATGCGGTCAAGGTCCCATAAGCTGAATTTGAATCCTGCATAAAGCATGCCTGCGACAATATGCATCATTAAGTTTGTAGAACCACCTGAAGCGCTGTGAATACGGATTGCATTTTTTATATTCGCAGCGACAATGTTGGCCACGCCGTAGCGCTCTTCGTTTATCATGCCGGCAAAGCTATCAAGCACCGAGTTAATCTGGCGTTGTGTTGGTGGATCGGTTAACAGCTCCACGGCTGGATGAACGAGACCCATGCCTGCCACTAAATGACGTGAACTATTCCCCGTACCATTGAAGGCACATACACCTCCCTGTCCGTCACATGTTGCAACAGCAAGTCTCATTTCAAAATATTTATGTTGTTCCTTCGTCAATATTCCTCGTTCATAGGCCCGTTCAAACACACCCTGAAATGCAGTATTCGATGAACATTGCAATATATATGCCATCGTATCTCGTAAATCAACGGCTACATCAGTAGCTCCTTTACTTTCCGCTTTTTTCGCAAGAGTTTCCAATTCTTCAATTACGTCAGCTGGAATCGAACCGCCTTCTAATACGTGAGCAGGTGCGAATGTTGCGAAAAAGGGTGCTTCACCACGGTTTCGGCGAACACGATCAACATGTGCGAGTGCACTTACAACACCAAGAGGCTGCTTATCACACCCTTGAATGACGAATGCACCATGATAACTGTGAGCCTCTAGCTGGTTAACAACCATTTGTGCAACCGCGTTGCGGCTTTGGAGAGAGTAACTCATTCCTTGATTGTTTTGCGCAGTTCCATCACACATTACTGGTGTCGAGAAATGAAACGGAACGCCGCCGTTTTGCCAGATGCGGATTGCCGCCCGTGCCGACGTTTGGTAATCCATTATATGGGCTGGATGATCGGACGAACCACCGATAATTGCGATACGCGGGGCATTCCTCTCTAGCCGCATATAAATTTCTTCAAGCGTCCAATCAGGCTTGCCCCCTTCATATGTGGAGCCAAGCGTCAGCTTCGAACGGTCCAATAGACCCGCAACCGTAATGGGTTCATTTGCTTTTCCCTGTACATTATCGCGGTAAGGGTTTATTTCGTTATCAATTAGTGGATATAGATGTGTCATTTCAGCACTCCTTTTCTGATTTCAAATGAATTCTTCCATTCTCTAACAATATTAAAGAAGGTTTTTAGTCTAGTGCCAATTCTTCTGGTTCTGACAGGATCTCTATATTTTTGCTTTTTAAAGCTTCTTCCATCATGCTTTCAGAAATCCAAATTTCACCGATATCAAGCGTGTTTTTTATCCTTACTACTCTCACTTTATTCAAATCGAAGGCATTGCATGTTTTGATAGCAGCTTTAACAGCCAATTCCTGCGTATCTAAAAACATCGGGAGCTTTACTACATCTGTCACTGTGCTTGTGAGTGCATTTGCATAGCCTTTTTCCCAATCGATTTCATTCATGACGGCCTTCGTCGTCATATCAGCCATGCCGATGCCGTTTGCATTACCGTGAGTTTTTTCAGTAAGTCCAAGTACAACGGTCCGTTTAACGTCTGGCCCCCCGGTAGCATATGGAGTGGCGAAGTTACCCGTAATATTCGGATCCATTCCATCACCCGAAATGTCCTTTCCAAGTTCATTTACAATAAGTACGTCCATCGAATCGAAATGTATTTTTGGCATCAATGATTTTGCTTCAAGCAATAGTCCCGGCTCTACTTCCTCCAGTTCCTCTGCTGGGACTGCGACGATTTTCGCTGGTTTATCATAGGCATTTTCAATAGTCGCAAGACCAAATATGATAGGAGCTTTCACTAAGGAAATTTTCGCCATTTCACGGACATGTTCCGCCATATACTTAAAGCTGTATGCATGTGCAGCTTCGGCTCCCTTTTGCTTGCCTAAACCGATTGTAATCATTTTCATAAGTCCGCTTTCAACCGGTCCACGAAATGCCGTATGTGGTTTTATCCGATTAATGACTATGATTTTATCCGATTCATATGCAAGTTTATCTATATAGACAGGGAGCCCATTTGGCAATTCATCCAGTTTAATAACTTCCATCGATGACATGATTGGCGCTCCAACCGCTTCTTCTGAAATACCCAGCTGATGCAACACATCGATTTGTCCTTCCGCTGTAGCACCCCCATGGCTTCCCATTGCAGGGACTATAAAAGGATTGCCACCAGCCTCCATAACGGCCGCTACCGTTTCTCTTACTAAAATAGGAAGGTCCGCTACCCCTCTGCTTCCTACTGCAATTGCCACCCTGTCATCTTCAGTTATTCTTGATAAGACACCTGCTTCTTTTATCGCCTTCTTCACCTCACCAGCTACATCAGCGATTTGAGGTGTATGAAATTTCTGTCTCACCTTGACCATTCTCGGTAATTGGATTTCACGTAAAAGGTCAGAGATAATATCCATTTTCCATCCTCCAAACGGTCTGGATTATTTACCGCGTACTTTTTCAACTTCGCTCATCATTTCTTTTACTAGATCCTGACCAAATTTCTGAGCATATTCGTCCGTTACTGGTTGGATGACTTTCTTCATTTTTTCCATTTCTTCCGGCTCTACTTCATTGATTTTCATTCCTTCTTCTTTTAGATACTTAAGTGCTTTTTCATTTTCTTTTTGGTTAACTTCCCGTTGATACTTTCCAGCCTCTTGTGCAGCCTCACTCATGATTTTTTGCTCTTGTTCTGATAGGTCATCCCAGAACTTTTTACTTACAAGGAATACAAATGGTGTATATACATGATTTGTAAGACTTAAGTAGTCTTGCACTTCATTATATTTTTGCGTTTGAATTGTTGCGAGTGGATTCTCCTGCCCATCAACAGTGCCAGTTTCCAACGCAGTAAATACTTCAGAGAAGGCCATCGGCGATGGATTCGCCCCTAACTTTGAAAATGCATCTAAATGCACTTCATTTTGCATGGTACGAAGTTTAAGACCTTTGAAATCATCAGCCGTTTTAACCGGATGTTTACTATTGGTTATGTTTCGGAAGCCGTTTTCCCAGTATCCCAAACCTACTAAATCATGTTCCGGTAACTTATCCAAAAGTTTTTTGCCTACTGCACCATCAAGTACTGTATAAGCTTCCTCTTCATTATTAAAGACAAATGGGAAGTCATAAATTCCAAATTCCTTAATCATACCAACAAGTGGAGAAGTTGAAGGCACTGTTACTTCCTGTAAACCGCCTTGAAGTGCTTCTGTCATTTTCTGATCATCTCCAAGAGTGGCATCAAAGAAGTTTTTGACTTTCATTTTCCCGCCGCTTTTTTCTTCAAGCAGTTCTTTAAATTTTTCCATCCCCTGCCCTTGTGGATGCATTTTACTATTGCCAATTCCTGCTTTGATTGTCCTTTCCTTTATACCGTCAGCTGTAGCGCTTTCATTTTGGCTTCCGCAAGCACTTAATAATAGTACTGCGGGCAGTAAAACTCCAACCGCCAAACGTTTGAACAAATTATTCATTTTCATTTTCCTCCTAAAAAATATGATGAATATCAGCATAAAACCCAATTTACCAGTTTCAATTCCGTTAGGAGGTAAACCATTCTAGAGGAACCATTACTAAGGAAGGAAACAGAATCAACAAGATCAATACAATCACTTCAACGAGCAAGAAAGGCCAAATCCCCTTCATGATATCTTCCATACTGATTTTACTTATGCCACACATGACATTTAATACGGTTCCGACCGGTGGCGTAAGTAAACCGATGGCATTATTCAGGATAAACAGGACACCAAAGTAAACTGGGTCAATTCCTGCAGCGACCACCAATGGCATCAAGACAGGTGTAAGAATAAGGATTGTCGGCGTCATATCCATTGCAGTTCCAACTACGATAACCAGTAAGTTAATCATTATTAATAGAAGGAATGGATGATCCATGAATGGTTCCAGCAATCCAATTACCTGGCCAGGTAAATCGGCTACAGTTATCAGCCAGGATGACACAAGTGCTGCGGCGACCAAAAACATGACCACACTTGTCATTTTTCCCGCATGAACAAAGACATCGTACAAATCTTTCACTTTCATTTCGCGATAGATTACAAGACCGACAAATATTGCGTAAACTGCAGCCACCACTGCAGCCTCAGTCGGGGTAAATAGGCCGAATTTCAACCCCCCAATGATAATGACTGGCAGGAATAGAGCCCATATGCCTTGTCGGAGTGAGATAAGTATTTCTTTTGCTGATGCTCGAGGATTAACCGCGACTTTATCTTTTCGTGCAACAATTGCCCAGGTAACCGTAAGTCCAACCGCAAGTAAAATACCTGGTACGATTCCTGCCATAAACAGCTTTGTAATGGACACACCACTCGCGACACCAAAAATGATAAAGCCAATACTTGGTGGAATGATCGGAGCAATGATACCACCTGATGCAATTAACCCACTTGACCGGTTCACATCATAACCAGATTTCACCATCATTGGAATCAATATAGCTCCAAGCGCTGCTGTATCTGCAACAGCAGATCCGGATAAACTTGCAAACAACACACTTGCAATGATCGCTACATAGCCAAGACCTCCTTTGATATGGCCAACCATCTTCATTGCCATCTCAACGATACGCCGTGATAATCCGCCCCTATTCATCGCTTCTCCAGCCAGCATAAAAAACGGTATGGCCATTAGAGGAAAGTTATCCGCACCACTGATAAGGTTTTGCGCGATAATTTGACTATCAAAAATACCAAGAAAGTACATTAGCACTACGCTACTCACAAGTAAGGCAAAGGCAATAGGTATTCCAAGTCCCATGGCTCCCAGTAAAGATCCGACAAATACACCTATCATCCCTGTTTCTCCTCCTTAGCTATCCTAATATCTGAAGCAAATTCATCAGCATGGAGAGAAATTAACTCTTCTGACTCACTTATCATCACTAATTCTTCGTCTTTAATTTTATTGAAGAAAATCCGATACAAGTTGAAAATGATCATACTGCCCATTGAAACACTCACAAGAATACCTGTCCCATATACAAATGCCAGTGGCATGCCGGTGGCTGGTGCTGTACTGTCAATGTTTATCAACGTCATTTTCCAACTGCCATCCAGGATCAGGAGAAGAACGAAAAGCATCAACAAATCACTAATAACGAGTACCACTTTTTTCATCTTAATCGGGAGCCGTTTGATGACCATGTCGACACCCAAGTGTTCTTTGTTTTTGAAAGCTCCGATGGCGCCTAGGAACGTCAACCAAATAAAGAGATATCTTGACATTTCTTCTGACCAAGTAATCCCTGAATTAAAGAAATAACGAAGAACTACATTACCAAACACGAGTACGACCATTATTGCTAACGCAGCAGCCATAATAATGTTCAACGAATTTTCTAAGATTCTGGAAATTTTATTCACCTATACATCTCCCCCTTCCTATCTAGAGCGCCTTATTATTCTGCTTTTATTTTTCCAACGAGCTCTTCTGCCCAGTCATTTTCCTCAAAGACTTCATCATAAACAGGTTGAGATGCTTTTAACATTTTTTGTGAAAAATCTTCGTCAGGCTTAGTGAACTTGATACCATTATCCTTAAGAAACGCTTTGTCATCGTCGTAACTTTTTTCCATCAAATCAAACTCATATGCTGCCGACTCTTTTGCTGCTTTTTGAATGATTTTTTGTTGTTCCTTTGTAAGACCGTTAAAGAATTTGCTATTAATAATGTAAATATTGGGGCTGAACATATGCTTGGATTCTAGAACATCACTTTGAACTTCATTCCACCCCGAGGATCTCAGCGTGGCAATGGGATTATCTTGAGCATCCACCACCTTTTGTTCAAGTGCGGTAAAAACTTCTGAAATAGGTAATGGGCTTACGTTTGCCCCTAATGATTCACCTAATTTTATGTAATTAGGGATGTTCGGCATTCTAAGTCGAAGTCCATCAAAATCTTTCATACTCTTGATTGGACGATTGCTCGAAAACATCCTAAATCCATTTGCACTCCATGAAAGAGGTGTCACTCCATGTTTTGGATCAAGCTCTTCTGTCAATTCCTCTCCAATAGGTCCATTCAATACCTTCTTTACATGGTCGTAATCCCTAAATAGGAATGGCCATTCCGGAACACCCATTTTCGGAATGTCCGACTGCATGATCAGCCCGGGAACACCCATTTCGATTGTTCCGTTTCTGACACCGTCATAGAATTCTTTCTCTGCACCTAATGTACTGTTTGCATAAATCTGAACCTTAAGTTCACCATTACTCTCTTTTTCAACCATTTTTTTAAATTTTTCTTTTAAGGCAATGTTCTGAGGATGATTTTCGGCAAAATAATGTGCCACTTTAATCGTTTTCTTTTCAATTCCAGATCCGCTGGTTTTTTCTCCTTCACCACCACCACATCCTGATAAAAGCAATGCCGCTGCAAGAGTAAAGCCTGTGGAGAATACAAAAAGCTTTCTTTTTTTCAAATAAAACCCTCCCCAAAGTTTTTTGTAAGCGTTATCATAACGGACTGATATTAATTACTTCTCCATACTCTTGTATAAGCCAAAGGTGAAATCGTTTTATAATGTAAAACCCCGTTTTTGTTTTACTCAGAGTAAGGAAAACACTATACCGCTTATGACGTTTTACATTTGCATTTATTACTTTTCTAAAAACCGAAGAGTTTGTTCTATAATGTAAAACCCTGTTTTCGAATTCAGGATCTTACGTTGATTATAAGCTTCCATTTTTACTAATGTCAAACCATTTTTTGAATTTTATAACAATTTAAAAAATACTCCTTTTGTCACATATCAATATGTCAATCATTAAAACTTTTTAACCAACGCCCTTTCCAGTCAGGTAATTGCAGAATCAAAACAGGCAAGATGAAAGTTGATTTTTTCTATACTAGGATATTTCTAAGATAGGGAACCAAACAAAACCAAAGGTTCTACTTAAAGTACATTCTTCTACTCCTTTTTACAGAGCTTTGAGTAGGAATTTCGTTTTGCCAGCTGAATAATCAGCCTTCTCTTTAAGAATTGCTTTACTTTCCATTTGGTTAAGGCGACATTATTTAAACAATCATTACCACGGCTATAGTTTATCTTTTCTAATCCACTCTATCCTATTAGAAAAAGTTAGAGCCTTCGAATGAAAATAAGATAAATTTTTTACTTGTTAAAATTTTTTCGGGATATCAAATGATATGATGCTTTCGGCCAATATTTGATTTTCTTATTTGATCTTCCGCTTCATTAGATTGGTATTCGCTTGTTTAATTTTCCCCTTGTTATTAAGTATATTGACCCGCCCTTTTCCTTCAAAAGTTCATTTTCCACATTTTAATAGATTTACATCTTTTTCATCCTTGCCATTGATAAAAATTTTTTTATTGAAACCATTCATTATGAACCTCTCTTACATCCGGTTAAAAAACTCTACCCCAGGCTTTTAACAGGGACTCTTAAAGATATCTATTTATTACCGATATATAGAACATGCTGGTTAATATATAACACGGGAAGGAAAAGACAAAGATGAATAGACTTAGTACGAAAATAGGTTTTGTTCTTTTAGTAGGCATGATCGTTGCATTAATTGGAAGTTTACTTTTAATGTATAAGAGTACAAATGATACGGTAGAGAAAACAATAGCCACGAGCAGCTTAGACTTAGCAAGCAACATTGCTTAAGGCATTAATCCAACGTCTTATGCTGATTTTTTAAGTAATCAATCTGAAACCCCAACCTATTGGGAAATACGCGAACAGTTAAACGATTTTAAACAAAAAACTGGAGCACTATATGTATATACATTGGGGATTAATGAAAAAAGCGAAAAAGTTCATATTCTTATAGATGGAATGAATAAGGGAGATAAAAAGGCATCGCCAATTTTAACCCCTACAACCGTAACTGCATATCAGGATGTTGAAAGCGTTATGAAGGGAAAGGTTTCTACCACTTCCATTGTTCATGACCCTGATTATGGTGACTATTTATCCGTTTTTGTCCCAATAATGAAAGGAGAAGAGGTCATTGGAATATTAGGGGTAGATATTGATGCCAGCAAAGTCGATGCTACTGCCAGCAAGGTTCTTAATGGGATCCTTCCCCTAACAATAATAATCAATGTAATCTTAATGGCAATCATAGTGGGTGCTCTAATATGGTTCTTTACTAGAAAGTTAAGCCCCCTTCACAAGGTAAGCATGGCTGCAAAGGAAATCTCCAAAGGAAATTTATTAACAGCCAATGAGCTGATTGGCCAAACGAGGGTAAACGGAAACGACGAAATCAAGGTTTTAGTGTGAAATCCTTTGAAGAAATGATTACCAACACAATGATGCTCGTAAACTCCATGAAACAATCATCCTTACTGCTTTTGGATTCATCAAGTGATATCGAACACAAAATCAAAGAAATGGATATCTCTACACAATATATCGTTAAAGGCATTCAACAAGTTGCAGGAGCTACAGAAGTGCAATTGCACAGAAGTGAAGAATCATCTAGGGTCATCGAGGAAATGACCATGGGGATACAAAGAATTGCCGAAGCTTCGTCAGAAGTCAGTGAACAAACAAATCACGTTTCAACTAGAATGTCCATTGGAAATAAAGATATTAATGAACTCTCAAATCAAATTTTACAAGTAAAAGATGTTATGCTGCAAACAAGTTCAGAAATAAAAAAATTGGACGAACAAGCAAATGAGATTGTGAATATTGTACATTTAATTACAGGAATTGCAGAGCAAACAAACCTGCTATCATTAAATGCTGCTATTGAAGCTGCTAGAGCCGGTGAACAGGGTAAAGGTTTTTAGGTGGTATCTAACGAGGTACGGAAATTGGCAGTGGGCACCAAGGAATCTGCGATCAATATACAAGAGTCCCTGCTTAATTTTAAATCCATCATAAATAAATCAGTGAAAATGATGGAAACTGGAACGAAAGAGGTAGAGGAAGGGACAAAATTTGTCCTGAATACAAAAGAAACTTTTAAACGGACCATAAAATCTTTTGAGCATGTTAGTGATCAGATTCAAGAAATATCCGCCATTACCGAGCAAATGGCCGCAAGTTCACAGGAAATCAATGCTTCGATAGAAGAATTTGCTGGGTTAACGAAGGAAACAGCCATGGCTTCAAAGCACGTGGCACATTCAACCGATCAACAAGCAAAATCCATGGAGGACATCTCTTCCTCGACCTCATCAATGGTAAAACTCGCTAATGACCTAGAAACATCTGTTGAACAGTTTAACGCGTGAAAAACTTGAACCACTATTCTTTTACTAACTAAAAAAAGGGATTTTGCTATTAATGCAAAATCCCTTTTTTATATTTTACCTAGTTGATTTTAGCTTTAAATCACCTTCATAAGGGATATGTTCAACTGTTATCGTTATTTCTTTTCCATCTTTATCTTTACCGATTCTTTTATAAGTGAATTTATTTTCATTAAGTTCTGTAAGTTCAAGAACTGCGCCATATTTATTTTTCCCTTGTGAAACATGGGCTCTTATCTTATTTCCATGTACAACATCGTAATAGCCGTAATCACCTCGGCTTTCACCGGTTTTAGCATCAAAAAATTCATACTTATTTGTTTTATCATCATATTTTGCTAGACCTAAATAATTCGAATTATAGCTAGATACATCATTTCCCTCTTCATCCAACGCCACTGTTCCTTGCCATGGGGTGCTAGATAAAATTTTGTCTCCATCAACGTCTGTATCTACTTCCCCTGTGTAAGTTTCCAAAGTTTTATCTGGATCAGTAAATGTAAGTTCTGTTTCATTATAAGGAATATGATCAACAAACACCTCTACGTCGTTACCATTAGCATCTTTACCCATTCTTTTATAGGTAAACATATCCTTATTCAGTTCTGTTATTTCAACAACAGCTTGGTAACCCATTGATTCTGAAATTAACACTCGCATCTTCCCGTTGGTGATAAAGAATGTTCCTTTATCACCACGACTTTTTTTTGTATTTTTATCAAAAAATTCATATCTGGATGCTTCATCGTCATATTTCGCAAGTCCAATAAAGTTAGCATTCTCCATTGTTAAGTCATTATTATTCTTATCATAAACTTTTGTACCTTGCCAATTCGTGCTACTAAGGATTTTAGTCAATTCCTGTCCTTCGGTTAACTTATTTTCTTGTTTACTCTCTTTAGCAGTTTGTTCATGTTTCTGTGCACTAGGATTGTCTTGTGCGTTTGTGTTACATCCCGTTATGGTCAATGTTAACCCCAGTAGTATAGAAGATGAAATTTTTGCTTTTTTATTCATTTTTTTGTCTCCTCATTGTATATTGTTGTATTTATTATTTAGTAGTGCAATTATAGATTCATCTATGATCTGGTTATTTTGCTCCTGCTTTTAGTAAAATTTGTTCAATCTCTTTAAATCCTTTCTTGCGTGCATGTTGTAAAGGGGTCACATTATTTTTATCAGGAATGTTGACATCAGCCCCATGATCTATCAACAATTGCACTGTTTGTTGCTGGTTCCCATCACCATTATTCAAAATGATGGCTTCTAGCAAAGCTGTCCAACCGAGATCATTTACATGATTGATATCCATATCAGTAGTAACAAGTTCTTTAATAATATCCACGTATCCATGTTCCGAAGCTGGGATTAAAGCCGTTCCACCATACCTGTTAGTAATTGTCGGGTTGGCACCTGCTTCAATCGTAAGTTTTAGAATATCTTTAAAACCTTCTGCACCGGCATACAAGAAAGGGTTATTTTCCATGTTATCCTGGATGTTGACGTCGGCACCCGCTTCAATTAGTATTTTTGCAGTCTCTACATCATTGATATAAGTCGCAATCATAGTGGCAGTTCGCCCTTCTGAGTCCTGTGTATTAATATCTGCACCTTGCTCGATCAACCTTCTTACCGTTTCCGTGTCTTTACGTTCTGCAGCTTGGATCAGTTGTTCATTCATACCTTTGCCTGTCTCCTTTTCTTGTTTATTTAGCTCTCTTTCATTATCTAAGACACATCCTTGAAGGAAGAAAAGGCATCCAATGAAAATTGACAGCCGTCTCCACATGAAGCACACCATCCTGTAATTATTTGTTATTATTTTTGCGCTTGATCCATAAATCAAAAGGCTTTGAACGCCTTTTGCTATTACGTGCGATTTGGGATTAAGCAGCTTTTCTTTTATGGGAAGCAGCAAACTTGCGGGCGGCCATCGTATGGCCCCTGACACATAGGACAAGGTTCGCCCCTGGATTAAAGTCTAACTGTTTCAGAGAAATCGCTTCCCATTTTACGGTACGCTTCTTGAATTACTGTCATTCCACGTGATTTTTCGGGTCATTTGGTTCCATTAATCAATAGAATCGGTAGCAATGAATTAGCCACTTCCTCCTTTTTCAGTTATACTGATGTGCCAATAAAATGGCTTGTTCTATCCATGAGGATTTTTTCTCCCTTTTAATTTTTAGTCGCTTTGTTATTCCGTCTACATTATGATAGTGCTTATTCTTAAACTCCCTCTAAACAATTTCTTAAAAAAAGATTAACTTATTAATAAAATTTCTTAATGTTTATAAAAAAATCCCGCCACCTTCGTGACGGGTCATAATACATACTATTTAAACATTAAAACGATATCCTGCTCCCCAAACGGTTTCCAAAAATTTAGGATGTGCAGGATCTCTTTCAATTTTTTCACGTAGTTTCCTGATATGGACGGTGACAGTCGAAACATCTGCAGCCGATTCCAATCCCCAAATATTTTCATAAAGCTGCTCTTTGCTTAATACTTGATTCGGATGCATGACAAAAAACACTAACGTATCGAATTCCTTAGTTGTAAACGGGATCACCTCTCCGTTTATATGAACTCTGCGTGCTGACTTATCTATAGAAATTCCATGAACATAGATTGAATTGGATTTGGGGTGACTTCCTGATAAACGTTCATAACGCGCTAAATGCGCCTTCACTCTTGCAACTAGTTCACTTGGACTAAAGGGCTTTGTAATATAATCATCTGCCCCTAGACCAAGCCCCCGAATTTTATCGATATCTTCCTTTTTGGCGGAAACAAGCAATATCGGGATATTTTTGACGGCACGTATTTGTTTGCATATCTCAAATCCATTCAACCCTGGAAGCATGATGTCCAAAATGATTAAATGATAATTTACTTGAAGGGCCTGTTGGAGACCTGCATCACCTGTATGTTCTATATCGACACTAAAATCATTAATTTCCAAGTAATCCCTTTGCAATTCTGCAATACTGACTTCGTCTTCAATAAGTAATATCTTTTTCAAATTTCCTCACCTTTCTTTATGGAAAAGAAGACACTTGTACCCTTTCCTATCTCACTAGTAGCCCAAATATCTCCTCCATGCTCGCCGATAATTTTTTTCGCGATCGCAAGTCCTAAACCACTTCCACCTGTCCGAGAATTTCTAGATTGCTCAGCACGGTAAAAGCGGTTAAAAATATAAGGCAAAGCAGAAGATTCTATTCCATAGCCATTATCTGTTACTTGTACAACTACATCATATAGTCCTTCATGCAGAGAAATGGAAATGTGTTTTTCATCTTTATTCATATACTTTACACAATTGCTGATTAGATTGGCCAATACGCGTTTTAATTTCTCTCTATCCGCTGTCACATATATCGGTTTATTCATCACATGAAGTTCAATCTGAATTCCTTGTTGAAGTAAATCCAGTTGAATTTCTTCTACGTAGTCTTTCAAATATTTATCTAGTCTGACCGTTTCAAAAGTGAAGGGTTCTTTTTTTAAATCCAGCTTGGAAAATAAAAACAATTCATCTATCAATGAATCCATATCTCTTGCTTTTAGGTAAACAGTCGATAAATACTTGTCCATTTTCTGCGGGGTGTTTGCTACCCCGTCTTTTATCCCCTCAACATATCCCATAATCGAAGTGATCGGTGTCTTCAAATCATGAGAAATATTGGAAAGGAGTTCTTTACGATTTTCCTCATACTGAAGCTGAATGTTTACGGACTCTTTTAACTTTTTTCTCATTTCCTCAAACGCTCTATTCAATTGTCCGATTTCATCATTCGAAGACGCTTTGATTTCAAAGTTTAAATCTCCTGATTTTATCCGCTCTGCGCCTTCTTTAAGTATTGAGATGGGTTTGATGATGCTTCGTGAAACTAAATAATTTAAAAGTCCTATAATCATTACAAACAATAATAGCAATAGAGCGAATAAAATGGGAAACAATTCCCGAGTCAACTCGGCATAGGAACTTGCCTTTCTCAATACAAAAATACTTCCTTCACTTTTATCCGAAAAATAAAAATCAAACTTCACATATGTGAAAAAAGAGTCTTTCATTTTGATTGTGTCCCGCGTATTGATGTTCGTTTCTTCGAACTTGGGAAGTGATGGAACCAATCCTATCTTATCTAGTGTTGGGGAAGCATACTCAATGTTTTTATCTTTTCTAACGACAATCTTAATATCCTTATGTTCAATCTTCTTCATTTGTTCTTCGTTTAGAAGCTGCTCAGGGTTATTTTTTGCCAAAAGCTTTAAATCGAGAAACACACTTTCCTCTACTGCAGTCAAAGGTTTTTGGAGATAAGATTTTTTGTATAAATGCTCTATCGATTTCACATCACCTGTTATTGCAAAAATAAGTAAAAATCCGGCTGCTAAAAATAAGGCGATGGAAATAAGGATTACTCCAACGTAGGACAACAGAAACCTCATTTTAATTGACAAATATTTTCACCCCGTTTCGATCTCACGTTTACTCTTTTTAGAATGTTCATCATTTATCTAATGTTCTTGTCGGCAACATACTGTTTCCCACGATAATTTTTCTAGAACTAAAAGAACCATATCACACAAATCTTAAAACTTTCTAAAATACATAGAAAAAATCCCTAAGATTTGTACTATAATCGATTCAAACAGAATCGCTTATAACAAAGAAAATCTGTGGTATCCAGCAAAATCCATTTGGTAAAAATTAGTTTTTCATTCTTCCTTTTATAATCATCGTATAGTTCATAAATTATCCAATAATTCTTAATAACTATAACTGCCCTATAGTTCCCTAAGAAAAGGTTGCCGCCTGTTTTTCAAGATGTATACTAACCGATGTATTTCTTGCATTTTGCCTCGATTGGCAGCTGTCAAAATAAAAGCTCAGCAATGTTTCCATTTCCTTTTACAAAACCAGATACAACGGCACCTTACATTTTGAATATAAAAACCCCAAAAACGAGTAAAGTTTATTAGAAGTATGATATTTACGAAATGGCGAAGGTTAGCGTTTAAGTAAACAAAAAATGCCGGTTTTCAAAGTGCATCATGGAATGTATTAAATGGTATCGTAAAATAAAATTCCAAGAGCAGTTCCTTGGTACAAAATTCAGAACGGTAAGGAAACAAAATATGTACACGCTAAATATCTAACGAACTTCCGATAGCTTATCAAAATTTTCGGGGATTGAAAAAGATCATGTTTAAAATTCTGGTCTTTTTCTGATTTTTGTCATTGTAAAGATATTAATCAAAATGGATTCTTTTCTGTGATTTATATATAGAAATAGATTGATTTTTTAGTGTACAACCTCTATCTCTTTTACATAATTCTTGGTAGTTTACCAAATAATAAATAGCCTCATCAAATTTTTGATGAGGCTGGCCATTACGTATAGGTTTTATAGTTTTATCTCTATAACCAATACATCTTTATGGGAATTCTTTAGTTTTGAACGGCTCTGGTATAATAATATTCTTCAAGAGTAATTCCGTTGCTCATAATGGTTTGAGCTGTTGATTTGCCTACATATCGAAGGTGCCATGGTTCATATTTATACCCAGTAACTGATTCTTTTCCTTTAGGGTATCGGATAATAAAGCCATAATCATCTGCATGTGCCTGAAGCCATTTTGCTTCTTTAGTACCTCCAAAGCAATCCTGTGCCGCGCATTTACCATTTCCCCCTGTCACATCAATAGCGAGGCCTGTTTCATGCTCACTTGTTCCAGGTATCGCACTGTATGTGGTAGCTTTTGCATAACCATCCCTTTTTACATAATAATCAAATAGAGCAACTTGTGTAGCATGTGATCTGTATGCAGATACACCGAGGAGACTTACTCCCTGCTTCTTCGATTCCGCAAATAATTTGTTAATGGCAGCAGCTGCTTCACTTCGCATTTTTCTCTTTTCTGTCTTTTCTTTAAAAGTAAACGGTATCGACGTATATACTAAGTCTTTTGGTACATAATTTTCTGGTAGCTTATTTTTTTTATTGACTAGAACTGGAATACTTTCAGGCTTTGCAACAACCTGTATGGCGTCAGAAGAAGGAGGGGATACCTTTACATATTGGCTACTAACATAACCTGTTTGACCGTTAATGCTAACTTTTAGCCAACCATTCGCATTTTTTCCAGTTACCGATAGCTTTGTGCCCTGTTTAACGGTTGCTATAATTTTATTAGTTGTAGAAGGACCTGTACGGACATTCAGGTTAGCAGTTGCTGTATAGGTTACAGTAGCTGTACTAGAGCCAGAGTTTGATATTTTTACATATTTACTACTAACATAACCTGTTTGACCGTTTATGCTAACCTTTAGCCAACCATTCACGTCTTTTCCAGATACCGTTAGCTTTGTGCCCTGTTTAACGGTTGCTATAATTTTATTGGCAGTAGAAGGACCTGTACGGACATTCAGGTTAGCGGTTGCTGTATGGGTTACAGTAGTAGCTGCATTGACTACACTTGGTGCTAACCCCTTAAAATTTGCATGGTTAAAACCGATTAAACCTGTACATAAAATAGTAAAAGCAAAACCGGTAGCTAGCAATCTTTTGTTTAACGTTACTTTATTTAGTTTTGTCATTAGAACACCTCAACTTTAAGATAAATCGTTAAGCAATTAATGTCACTGGGTCATTCTTCCTATTTCCAATTTGAATGATTATAGGTTAGGTAATATAAATATTTGAAAACAAAACGAACCCCCATTTAAACTATCAAATATGTGCGTTCTATAATTACAGAACTAACGCAAAGCTCTAAAATCCCTATATCAAATTGTATTAAAGTCCACCATCTAAACCGTCAATCTTCACTCCCCTACTCCAATCACGATCGATTTTTAATTCATTTTTTATGGTGGATAGGGTTAGTTCTCCTTCTTTCTCATAAATTTTAGATGAGTTCTCGTCATAAACTTTAAATTTCATTATATATAAGTAATCTATTGTGCCATCATCATTTTTGCTTTGTTCTTCAAGTTTCACATCTTGTACTTCAATACTTTTTTTAATTTGTTTGGATACCAATTCTGGTATTTGAAATTTACGGTTTGCGATTTCTGCATCCTATTGTTCTTCTGTTAAATATACTTTAATATTTTCTGCGATTTCATCAAAAGTTGGGGGATTGGATGGATCTTTAATGGTATATAGTTCTGCACTATAATCTATAAATAATTTTTCTGCCTCTTCTACATTGACCACATTTTCCTCTTTATCAGGTTTCTCCTCTTTTTCCTCACCATTTTCTTTGACCACATCTATGTTACAAGCAATTAAACCAAGAAATACAAACAAAAACAATAAACTAAGAATTTTCCTTATGATAGTCGACGCCACCTCATTTCCAGCAAATGTGCCTACACTCTACCTATTCTATTCAAATCGTGAATTATCCTTGTTAAACTAATCAGCCCAGATAGAGGCATAAAGAAAAAGCTGCCTTATAGACAGCTCCGATCTACAACTAAGGATGCGTTAGTTTAATAGCATTAGGATTTTAACTTTAATAAAGAATATAGATTAGTATCAAATGAAACATCATTTTGGTACATATAATTTCTCAATATCCCTTCTTTTTTGAAACCTAAATTTGTCAACAACTTATCGGATGCTTTATTTTCAATAAAAACAATTGCTCCAATACGCGTTAAGTCAAGCTCTTCAAAACCATAAGAAATCACCTTGCTGACAGCTTCTGTTGCATAACCATTACCCCAATAATTTGGGAAAAGTGCATAGCTCAGTTCTGCTCACTTATGTTCATGAGACCATTCTTGAAATCCGATTGTTCCAATGATGCCATCCATCCCTTTCAATTCAATTCCCCATTTAATACCACGTTTTTCATCGAAATTCTTAGAAAAATTCCTAATTATTTGCTTCACTTGATCTGTATTTGTTAATGGAATTTGCCCATAATATCGTAATACATCTGGATTGGAAAAACATTTTAATATATCTAATGCATCACCTTCAACCAATTCTCTCAAGACCAACCTTTTTGTTTCTAATATAGGAAACATTTTTCCACTCCCTTTGCTTAAAACTAGATTCCTCTAAAAAATCATGGCCTATTTCGATCAGAGGCGCTTCTCAATAACACCCGTACAAACTACCCTGGCTACTGAGATATCAGATTTCCATTTTAAAGAAAGGTCAACCAGTCTGAACCGGCTAACCTTTTAATAAGAACGCACCCTTTAGCTTTTTAAGAGCTTGATTGTAAACTCACTTTTGTTCTTCCATGGTTTCCTACCTATAAACATATTTCATGATGTATGGGTTTCAATGAATATATTCCTCTGCCCTGATGTGATTGGATAGAGCTTCATTTATTAGGATTTGCTGTAATGTTCCATACTTATTACGACATTTCCCTTCTTGTGTCCTTTCTCGACATATCTATGGGCTTGAACTATTTCTTCAAACGCATAATATCTGTCAATGACCACTTTTAACTTCCCCGCCTCAACAAGTTCTTTGAGGAAGTTTAGAGCTTCGGGGGTTTCAGGTGAATTTTGACTCAATATCAGCTTCTTGCTGGTTGTCAATTTAGTCCATAGCATTCGAACACCGGGTAACGGTACGGTGACATTTAGATAGGTTCCGTCCTTCTTCAGCGATTTCATACAAGCTGAAAATGGACTCTTGTTTACAGCTTCAAAGATAACATCATAGGTCTCACCATCTCTGGAAAAATCCTCTGAAGTGTAATCGATGACCTTATCGGCTCCAAGAGATTTTACCAATTCTAAATTCGTGGTACTGCAAACCCCGGTAACTTTTGCTCCGAAATACTTGGCAATTTGTACTGCATAACTTCCTACACTTCCTGAAGCACCATAGACAAGAACCTTTTGACCACTCTGAATGTTAGCTTTTCTAAGATAAAACAATGCTGTACGCGCCCCAATTGGAATGGATGCGGCTTCCTCAAAAGATAAATTATTGGGTTTAATCGAAACTGGTCCGTCTTCAGGCAGGCACTTATACTCGGCATAAGCACCATACCCCACTTGGGAAGCTGCAAAAACCTGGTCACCTGCTTTAAACAACTTGACATCTTTACCTACTGACTCAACTTCCCCAGATAACTCCAAGCCCAAAATGGATTTCTTGGGATGTCGTAATCCCATTATTATTCGAGCAGGCAGCCAAACAGAGAGGGGAACTGTAAAGCTCCGTGACCGAATATCCCCCATTGTTACCGTTGTCGCTTTCACTTTCACCAGTATTTCATTTTCCTTAGGAGCAGGCTTTTCTACCTCTTTCAGTTGAAGAACGTCAGGGGGACCGTACCTTGTGTACACAATTGCTTTCATTAATCCTCCTCCAATTCGTTAAATTCACTTAATATCTACGAATCTTCAATAACTGTTCTTGAACTATCTTGCTCCGTTAGCATTCCTGTAGAGGATTATATATCGGCTTTGAAAAAAATAGAGCCCCTCAGTATGATGAGCGTACACAAACCAAAACTCATCTTAAGGAGGAGCTCACGAACAACATATAGATATGAAGCGTTGAGACATGGGTGAGTAAGATCTCCGAGGATGTCGTCAGAAAGTAAGCAGAAAATGGAATATTAAGGAGTTTAGCTTGAATTTAAGTATTGCACTCTTTGAATTATTCCGCATCCTCTCCAATAAGCGATTTTGAATAATCTCTTTAAACGCGTTTACAATAGCTTACTCGGATTCTTGTATCTTCATGCCTCTTATAAGTACTTCAGCCACCTCAAGACGCATTAACTCAAGTTTTCCTCCGAACATCAGCAGGTATATCATCTTTTTCGTTCACCGACAAGAGAATGCAACGGATTCCAATGCAGTTTTTGCAAGTATTCATGTTCTCGGTATACAGGATTCCTCGTTCTATATCTCTTTTTACCAAATCTAAATAACGGCAAATGTTTATCCCATTCTCAATTACTTCATTAAAATTGGATCTGTTTGATTCCTTTTGAAATGTCATTTTGAAATTGTCGTTTATCTAGTCATTATTGATTGAACTCCATTCAAATCCTATTAAAAAAACTATATATCCTCGTGAGGACATATAGCTTTTTATCATTTTTGGAATTGTAATTGATGCAGATTGGCAAAAATGCCCCCCTGCTTAAGTAAATCATCGTGTCCGCCCTCTTCAGCAATCCCTTCTTCCGTAACTACAACGATTTTGTCAGCGTTTCGGATAGTTGCCAATCGGTGTGCGATGATTAACGTTGTTCTGTTTTCAGCAAGTTCAGTAAGGGCCTGCTGAATTATTCTTTCCGTTTCTGTATCAAGTGCAGAGGTTGCCTCATCGAGAATTAATATTGGCGGATTTTTCAAAAACATCCTTGCTATTGCAATTCGTTGTTTCTGTCCTCCCGATAATTTCAAACCACGTTCTCCTATTTGTGTCTCATAACCTTCTGGAAGTCCTTCAATGAAAGTCTCTAAATGGGCTTTCCTTGCTGCTTCCAGAATTTGTTCATCCGTTGCATCAAGCATTCCGTACGCAATGTTCTCTTTTACAGTTCCTGTAAAAAGAAACACATCTTGCTGGACAATGCCAATTTGTGACCTCAATGACTTTTTCGTCATCTCACGAATATCGATCCCATCAATTGAAATTGAACCGGCATTAACATCATAAAATCGTGGGATCAATGAACATATGGTCGTTTTCCCTGCTCCTGATGGCCCGACAAAAGCGATGGTTTCACCTGCTTTAATAGTAAGATCAATACGTTTTAAAACGGATTTTTTGTCTTCATAATTAAAAGAAACGTCCTTAAAGGAAATATCCCCTAATAGGGTAGTTACCGCGATTGCATCCTTTTTATCCTCGACATCAGGCGCGACATCCAGAAGTTCCGTAAAACGCTTAAAGCCGGCCATCCCTTTTGGATAGAGTTCCATCAACGCACTTATTTTGTCGATTGGCTTAAATAATACGTTAACATACAAGACGAATGCAACCAATTCACCATATGAGAGCTGCCCATGAAAAGTTAGCCAGGCTCCCATCACCAACACGGCAAGGGTCATAAACCTCGTCATCATGTATATGCCTGATAAGCTAAAGGACATTACTTTATATCCTAGAAGTTTAGCTTTACGGAATCTGCGATTATTAGTAGAAAATCTTTTCATTTCATATGTTTCATTCGTAAAGGATTGTACAACCCTCACACCAGAGACGCTATCTTCCACACGGGCATTTACATCTGCAACTTCTGTATACATCTTCTTCCAGGCTTTATTCATCTTTAAATTACTTATGACAATTAGTAAAACGAGGAATGGTAAAATACAAACCGATATGAGTGCCAGTTTCACATTGATTGTCAACATAATCCAAAATGCGCCTATAAAAGTCATGAAGGCAATGAATAAATCTTCGGGACCATGGTGAGCAAGTTCACCAATATCGAACAGATCATTGGTTATGCGGCTCATGATATGACCGGTTTTCGTGTTATCAAAAAAACGAAAAGATTGTTTTTGCACATGTTCAAATAATTCCTCACGCATATCAGTCTCAATATTTATACCCAATTTGTGACCCCAATACCCTACGATGAACTGTAAGAAGGTACTAATGATATAAAGAAGGAACAAACCGGCACTTACCGTAACAATTGCCGACCAATCGTCCCCAGGCAGCAGTGTATCTATAAACCACTGAACGGCTAGCGGAAATGCAAGTTCAAGTACAGCAACGACCACTGCACTGAAGAAGTCAATAATGAATAACCGCTTATGCGGCAGGTAATATGAAGCAAAACGTCGAATCATCAAATTTTTCTCCTTTTATACATATATTAAGGAGTATAATTCCATATTCAATAATCAGCAAGCATTTCAGAACCTCCATGTTCATATTATGGTAAAATCATCTATATAAACCAGCCCAACCCGGCTCAAGCATTCTATTAAATGAAGGAGTGAATCCAGTGTAAATAAAAAAATCCATTCTAAATATCAATGGACTTTATTCTCGCAAAAGGATGGTATTCATGAAAAACACATCTTTTCGGTCCCTGTGGATAGGTCAGGCGTTTGCAAATCTAGGGGATATATTTTATGTAGTCGGGTTGATTTCACTATTATATACCTTAACGGGATCGGCTTTTTATTTGAGTTTGCTCCCTTTCACCACAACGATTTTTCGATTTATCAGCAGTCTGCTTGCCCCCGTTGTCATTGACAGGTTTCCTTTAAAAAGAATCCTTGTACAATCTCAATGGTGGAAAACTATCTTACTCGGTGTCCTAGGAATCTATATAACAAATACCAATCATGGTATTGCTCTTCCGGTTATATTCTTCATTGCCTTGATTTCATTATTGGATGGAGTCGCTGCCCCGGTTAGCGCAGCTTTGGTTCCACAATTAGTTCCAATGGAAGAACGGATGAAAGCGAATGGTTTCTTGAATGTGGTCACCCAGATCATCTTTGTAGCAGGATGGCCACTCGGTTCCGTTTTATTAATAAGTACCAACAGCAGTATCATTATTTGGCTAACGGTCATACTATTTGCCGGTTCAACATTCTATACAGTAAAAATTGAAGTCTCAGGACAAACAACGGACACTGTTCATCCGTCAAACTGGGATTCGATTAAATCCGGATGGGTGGCGATTCGCCAAATCCCAACTATCCGTACACTCATTTCCATTGATTTTATCACAACTCTAGCTTCAAGCGTGTGGGTAGCTGCCGTTATATATGTGTATGTTGAACAGAACCTGCAACTTGGTGAGGAGTGGTGGGGATACATTAACACAAGCTACTTTATCGGCATGATTTTCAGTGGATTGATCGTCATCAGTTTTGCTAAGTCACTAGAAAAATATATAGGATTCTTCATCACTTTCGGCCTATTTCTCAGTTCACTGTTGATCCTGCTTTTTGGAACTACCAATATTCCTGCTTTGGCTTTGCTGCTGGCATGCCTGTACGGTCTTCCGGAACAAATCCGGGAAGTGATTTACACAAAGCTATTCCAAGACCATGCTTCGGAAAAGACTCTTGCGAAAATTTATTCAGTTTGGGGAGCGGTCATCAATCTTACATTTGCCGGTTCTGTCTTACTGCTGGGTTATATAACGGAAACATACAGTGTCAAAACAACGTTCCAATTTTCTTCCCTCCTGATATTCCTTGCCTTTCTTTATGCAATTTTTAAAAGGAAGGACTTACATAGGAAGGAGTTGCACTCAATCACTGTCAAGTCATCCAATATGCCTAGCTGATCTTGCATTCCTTTCGATTCACCGTTAAAGAAAAGGAGCCTTTTTTTTCCATGGCTCCTTTCTTTTTATTGGTTTCAAGGCCAGTCGAACACGATTGGCGCTCATAAATCTTGCTTGGTGTGATTGGCTTGGACCTGAAAAAAGTCACACAACCAAACAAGCAAAAATATCCTCAACTTCTCTTATCACCGCCCGCCCCATTCATTCTCTTTGATAATGAAGATATTCTGTTCGATAAACGCCCAATTCTGTGGGAATTCCAAACCTATCTGCCAATAAGTTGCACCTATCAGTTCATATGCATCAATCAATTCATATTTTGTACTTATCGAACGAATATCTTCAAACCACACAACATGATTCGAATTCTCTCTTCGATAAGTAAAGGTAGGTGAAGCCGCTGAAGTGTCAAAGGTGATTTCCGCCGCAGTTGCAATGGCAAGATTTTGGGCATTTTGAGCTGATAAAGCCTTCGTCTCATGGCTTGGGACTATCCAATCGTATCCATACATAGGAAATGCCGACTGCAATTTATACTCAGGTATTATCGACAATGCATAACGGAGAACCTCGCCCATCCACCAAATTGGGGAAATTGGTTCAGGCGGGCCAGTTGGATACCCATAATCAATGGTCATCACGGCAACAAGGTCGGCTGCCTCTCCAATCCCCCAATAATCATGACCGCCTACGATTCGATTATCAGGATTATCCGCTGTTTTTGCATGTACGTTCACATGCAGGATCAGTTCGTTCAACTCCACCTTTAATTCTTTTAAAAAAAGCACATAATCAGAACGTCTGGCAGGCGGGATGAATTCGATGTCCATACTGACACCCCCATAGCCTTTCTCCCTAACGAAATTCAGCATACTATTGATTAAATTCGCTCTGTATACTGGACTATTGAGGACACCACCCGCCAAGTCAGCATCAAAATCACCGTCTTTAAAGTTCCGGATCATCAATAGCGGCGTCACCCCGGTCTGCTCGCATTTCGCGATAAGGGGGAGATCATCACCATCAACGAATGCATAGCCTTCATTGGTAAAGGTATAAGCTACAATGGCTAAATAGGATAATTTATCACCATTCTCCTCAAGTGTTTCAAATACTACTCCGCCTGAAGCCGGAAAGGCAAATCCCAGCGTAATCAATTGATTTTTGTAAGGAGACGGTATCGAAATTTCCGTGCCGACCTTTAGCGAGTTCGCCACAAGTCCTGGATTTGCCTTCGTGATTGCCGCTGCACTCGTTCCAAAACGAATGCCGATTCCAGAGAGGGTATCATGACTTTTAATTAGATACCTCCGATTCACCACATTTTCATCAGGTATATACAGTGCCAGGCCAGGAACCAAAGCTGTTGATTCCAATCCGTTGACTTCAATTATCCTCGATGGGTCAACTTTATTTTTCGTAGCAATTTGCCAAAGACTGTCTCCTTTTTTTACAATAATGATCGTCATTCAAAACCCTCCAAACCCCCTCCAAAAAGTTTATGTTATCCAGGTAATTAGATAGAACGAATTATCATATTTCCTTATGATGATATCTTGGATTTTTAGTCTTCAGATGCAATATTTAAAAAAGAGGCTGTCCAAAAAGGACACCCCCCACGCTATAGGACATCAATTGATTTCTGTTTCAGCCATTCTTTCATACATCAAAGCAAATTCTTAATATCGTAGAACTTCCCATTCTCCAAATCTTCCACTTCCAGAAGCTTCAATAGTTTTTCTGCCACAAATTCGGGGCTCCTTAACATGCCCTTCTCTTTATAATCATGAAATTTGTCTCGATCGGAAAAGTCCCGTTCGTCTGCTGACCGGATTGTCTCTTGCATCTCCGTGTCCATTACACCTGGTGAAAAAGATATGAGAGACGTAGGGAAGGACACTTTACCCTGTTCCAACCCTGCAACACGGGTGAACATTTCTAGCCCAGCCTTGGTACTGCAGTAGGCTGCCCAACCATGATAAGGATTTTTTGCTGCACCTGAAGATATGTTCACCATTACCTTCTTTCTGTTCCAGTCCTTAGTCTGTTTAACGAATTCATCCGCCAATAGGATGGGTGCCATGAAATTCACCCGCATGCTGGTTTCCAAATTTACTTTACCAAGGTTTCCTACCGGCTTTATCGGTTCAATGACACCTGCATTATTAATGAAGTAAATGTCACTTGTTTCATCGACAGCAGCAAGTATCTCATTGACCAAGGAAGGTAACTTTTCAGTTTCATTCAAGTCCATCGATATAAAAGTAAGTTTCGTCCCGGATTTGTCAGCCATCTCCTCCATTTCAGGATGAGCTGTACGGGAAACTAAAATGCAATGATCACTTGTCCGCAAACATACCTTGGCAATCGCTGCACCTAAACCTTTTGAAGCACCTGTGATTATAAAAGTTTTCACGGCATTCCCCCCTTTTTTGAATCATTATCTATTGTACCAAAAGAAGCGGCCCTTATAGTAATGGGCCGCTTATTTATAAAGCTATAAAATCGGTGATACCAGCCGTGCAATGGACTCTTTAAAACGAATCCACTTTGAACGCTTTTCAAACTCTTCAATTGTAAGCTGCCTGCAGACTTCGACATCTTTATAAAAAATCCTTGTCAGTGTTTCGGCCATTCCTTCATCATAAATGAAGGCATTGACTTCAAAGTTCAATTTAAAACTTCGGACATCAATGTTAGCTGTTCCCACCGAGGAAACCTCTTCGTCCACCACGATCATCTTCGCATGAATAAAGCCGTTATCATAGATGTATATCTTAGCTCCCGCTCTTAATAACTGCCCTGCATTGTAAGTTGTTGCCCAATAAACGAAAAGGTGATCAGGTTTATTAGGAATCATTATCTTTACATCTAATCCTGATAAACAGGCAATCCTGAGTGCATCCAATAAACTTGCATCTGGTATGAAGTAAGGTGTT
The DNA here is from genome assembly GCF_030348405.1 of Peribacillus sp. NJ11. Lineage (NCBI taxonomy): Bacteria > Bacillati > Bacillota > Bacilli > Caryophanales > Bacillaceae > Peribacillus > Peribacillus sp. NJ11. The sequence goes on along the minus strand of NZ_JAUCFO010000001.1, from coordinate 3,636,505 downwards.
TGAATGAGAATCGATTTCTTTGCTGATGAAATTAATTTAATATAGCCATTTTTAATTTGTTCCCATTCAGAATCCGGCCCACTTGTCACTATTTGCAAATCTATATTGCCTTGAGGTTTTACAATAGGGAAATAATGAGGCTGATAAGTTATATCATGGTGCTTTGATGCCTGATTCCAATCAAGGATAAAACGGGTTTGAATGGCTTTGACAGCCGACCCCTTGATTCGAAGGTGTGTATCACGCCAATAACCGAATTTTGGATTAAGCCCTAAATACTCATCTCCAACATTAAAGCCTCCAACATACCCTACTTTTCCATCTATGATGACGAGCTTTCGATGGTTACGGAAATTCAGCCGTAAATTTATAAATTTTAATTTGGATGGAAAGAATGCCTCCACTCTTCCTCCAGCCTGCCTAAATTCCCTGAAGAAACGTTTAGTCATCCCTCTAGAACCCAGCTCGTCATAAAGCAGCCGAACTTTGACGCCTTCATTCGCTTTTTTAGTCAAAGCTTCAATGAATCGTTTACCCAGGCCGTCCCTTTGAATGATGTAGTATTGTATATGTATATGGTTTTCGGCCGCTTCAATATCTTTAAAAAGCTGGTCAAACTTATTTTTTCCTTCTGTAAAAATATCGACTTGATTATCTTCAGTAAGCACGGCATCATTGTTCCGGAGATGCATATAAATCAAATCACGGTAATTACTTGAAGAAGCATTTCGAAAAGGAAAATGATCCGTTGAAAGCTCTTCCATCTGTTTATCAAGGATTTCTTCAATCCCGATTTTCTTCTTGTCCTCCCATTGGAATAAGTGGGCGTGTCTTAAACTCGTACCAAAAAGAAGATATAAAATAAAACCGACTACAGGCAGAAAATATAACACCAATAACCAAGCCCAGGTCGTGCTCGCTTCCCTTCTTTCAAAAAATATGACAACCGTGGCAAATAAAATATTTAGAATGATGACGAGGCCCAGCAAAACCGATGTAACATGCGTAAATTCCATAGTATACCCTCACTCAATTTTTATCCCTTTAAGGATACCATGCAAATTCTTTATATCAAAGGATTTGCTTATCAGAAATGAAAACAGAGAATTCACAAAAATGGACCTCTTCCTGTAGAGGCCCATTTTAAAAAAATCCATCCACCCTGAACACTAAAAATCCTCAGGTTGGTCAGGGTGTCTTATAATCATTGCCTTAAAAATTTCAATTCAACAATAACAATAAAATATAATTGCTTACCGGCTTTTCACTAATAAATTAACAGCTTCTTTGACTAGCTCTTCGGGATTCTTTTCTCCGGTTTCATTAGCCTCCCTGACGCATTCTACAAGATTGGAACTTACTATTACTCCAATTGTCCTATCGATGGCAGATCTAGTGGCAGATAACTGCGTGACAACATCTCTGCAATCTTTGTTTTCCTCCATCATTTTCAATATCCCACGAAGCTGTCCTTCAATTCGCTTCACTCTATTTTTAACTTGCTTATCATATTCCATGTGAGGCCTCCTACCCTGCCAATTACTTATGAATTCTATCCAGACATCCATCATAAAACCCATTCAGTTTGAAATGATTGCTTAATAAAAATCTTACAATTTATAATACATACCACTAAGGTATAATTGTCAAGTGCCAATATACAATAACGATAGCTCCAATATGTAAATTCTATTTTTGTACAAGGAGACTTTGTGCAACTGCCTCAGAAAACTCGATCGTCATTTGGGGAACGTAGGTTTTTAACAAAGCATTGACGATAGGGGCTTTAGCTCCTTTTGCCGTAATCGCCAGACAGCCAGTCATTTTAGTCTGTCCATTTCCGCACTGTTCTGCTAAAAAATAGCCATGTCCATCAAATTTTTCATTTATTCCCTTAAGTTTAAATGTTACCTTATCGGGTTCCATCCATTCCAATATATTCACTTCAAGTTTAATTTTCTTCTTCATTAATCCCAATTCGCTTTTAAACTCCCAAATAAGTGTCCCCTCATTTATCATCTCATGATTGATATATCCTGGGACAAGAGGTGCCCAACGATCTATGACACTGACAAATCCCCATACCGTTTTTATTGAAACAGGTAAAATGATACTATGCACACCTTCTGACAAAGCAGTTCCCCCTTAATCATTCTACTTACATCTTTTTAATGTATGGCTGAACAATATTGATTAGAACGGTTAGATACCGAAACAAATTTTCACGATATTACATCTTGGATTTGTTTTATATACGAGTTAAAAGATTTGGATCATGAAAAACCTTCAACCATTCAAATTCAAAGAATCGCCCCTCTGAAATAACGGGACGATCCTTTTATGTCTTTTACTCATTAATCGGACGCAAATTCGACCGTATACATATTCAATCTTGGATCAGGGTTAATCCAGGCGCTCTCGAACACGAAGACCACTTTATAATTTACGTAATCAGTATAAGTGACATAATACATTCCTTCTTGCTCCTCTTCACTTACAGGTTCACCAATCAATCCCTTCAACTTAGATAAATGAATCGTTTGCAATTGCGGATCAAAATCCTCAATGGCGGTAATCGTTTTTCTACCTGTTGAGCCGTCATAGAGGAATCGGACATTACGGCTCCAATAATTAGCTGCAACTGTACTTAAATCTTCCGGTGTACCCCAGTCTTTTTCCACTTTCTTCAACGAATCACCTACAGAAAATGGTTTACTGTTAATGGATTGTTGGGATTCATAGGCTAATCCCATGATCTGCCTAATCAAGAGATCTGGCGTGGACTGTGATGATATTGAAGCTGAAGAAGCAAAAGCAGCCTGCCCACTAAACATGAAAAATGCCAGCATTAGCAATGTAAAGCTTCGGGTAAAACGATTCACTTGTTTCAAAGTTATCCTCCCTTTCTCGTGATAATGACTAATTACACTATTTTAACCGTTTTTAATTAGGGATCCCGAAGATTCAAGGTAATCCAGCAGTTCTATATATGCTCAATAATTGAGAATAATACCATCTTCAATCCTCTTAAACGTGTCATTCTTCACTCATAATAAGGACGTTATCTCTTCAACAAAATGAAAGTTTTTTGGAACAAAAATTATTTGCCGTTTGGAAACTGGGCTAAATAATACTGTGCAAATGATTTAGACTGTTACTGAATGAATTGTCTATATCATTCCATTTGGTTTTACCTTTACTATTAATATTCGTTGGAATTTTGGACACATGTCATTCGTACTAAAAAAAATCTTTTCAAAGTGATGAGCATTCCAAAACATTAAGAGCTGCTTTTTTGTTTCAGGAACGAAACCGGAAGAAGGGAATGAAGTAGCCATCATTTGCAGAGGCTACTGAATCTACCGTAAAAACGAATATAAATGCCTTTCTTCAAGCTATGAATTCCAGTTACAATCAGGGGACATTGCATTTTATACAGTTGTGACGTCTTGTCTTAATTTAGTTATTCCCATAAAACATAACACATCGTTACGATTTAGCTCTATCTCGATTTAATGACCCTTTCAATCGAAAGATTAATACCGATCATGCCATTTCAAGTGGACCACATTTATTCTAATTGTCCTGATTTTAAAACTACGACTAAAACAATTTTATTTAGTTAACTTGATGCAAATGGCGCCAGACACTGTCCAAACCCACACAAAAAAAACGGTTGACAGCGTTTTCTTATAAAGATAGTATATTTATTACAAGTTAACGATGATGGAGATTTGGAGACTCATGCTTTAATAGACCTTTTAAACAAAAAGGGCGCTATTTAAGTGTGGGTTTTTTTATGTTTCAACATCGATACTTAACTTGGTTCAAAATTATAATAAGGAGGAATTGGATGCTCAAATTATTTAAGCCTGCCCCACCAGTGGAAAGATTACCTGAAGGAAAAATTGATTCTGAATATAAGAAACTTAGATTACAAGTTTTCATCGGAATCTTCATTGGTTATGCAGCGTACTATTTAATTCGGAAAAACTTTACCATGGCGATGCCATATTTAAAGGAGGAAGGGTTTACAACTGGAGAGCTGGGTCTTGCATTATCAGCCATTTCGATTTCATATGGGATAAGTAAGTTTGTAATGGGAACTGTGTCAGACCGAAGTAATGCACGGTACTTCTTGCCAGTAGGGTTGATTCTTGCTGGAATTGTTAGCTTACTTATGGGCGTCGTTCCATTTTTCACATCATCGGTTGCAATTATGTTCATCATGTTATTCATTAATGGATGGTTTCAAGGAATGGGTTGGCCTCCATCAGGCCGAGTACTTGTTCACTGGTTTAGTGTTAGTGAAAGAGGGGGAAAAACAGCGGTATGGAATGTTGCCCATAACGTGGGTGGTGGCTTAATGGCACCATTGGCGATTGCAGGTGTCTCCATCTTTGCAACATTTATGGGTTCTTCTTATTCAGGTTATGAAGGGGTTTTTATACTACCTGCTATAGTTGCTATTATAATCGCAATCATTTCATTTATCTTAATACGCGATACACCACAATCAGTTGGATTACCTCCAATTGAAGAGTATCGTAATGATTTTCCAAATAAAATGAAAAAAACGTTTGAAACAGAATTGACAACAAAAGAGATATTATTTAAATATGTTTTAAATAACAAATGGGTTTGGGCAATTGCGATTGCAAACATCTTTGTTTATTTCGTCCGTTATGGGGTACTTGATTGGGCTCCGACCTATTTAAGCGAAGAAAAAGGCTTCAACATGGACGAGTCCAGTACGGCTTATTTCTTATATGAATGGGCAGGCATTCCGGGAACTTTATTATGCGGTTATATCTCGGATAAAGTTTTTAAAGGGCGTCGTGGACCGGCCGGGGTTGTCTTTATGCTAGGAGTATTAATCGCAGTCCTTGTTTACTGGTTTAACCCTGCAGGTAACCCAATGATTGATATTATTTCACTAATTGCGATTGGATTCTTAATTTATGGGCCTGTAATGTTAATTGGTCTACAAGCACTTGATTTAGTTCCTAAAAAAGCTGCCGGTACTGCAGCAGGACTGACTGGCTTATTTGGATATTTAGGTGGATCAGTAGCGGCTAATGCCATTATGGGATATGTAGTGGACTTTGCAGGTTGGAATGCAGGCTTTACATTAATAACAATTTCTTGTGTTCTGGCAGTAGTGGTTTTTGCATTTACATGGAATGTTCGTGGACAGGAAGTAGTAAAAGGCTAATACAGGAAACATTTAGCTCAAGCTTCCCCTTTAGATGTATTTCTAAGGGGGATTAATTTTTAGGACAATGGCCAAAAATACCACAAAATAAACTTACAATCTTCATTTATAATCTGAATATTCGGTTTTTTATCTTCGCACGCAGGTGTGCATATGAATGAGTAAAATTTCATATTAAAATATTATTATATAATAAAAAACTATGCCTATAAACCAATGGTCCAATAGGCATAGTCATACCAACAAAATTATATAGTTTAATGTCTTCTACAAATTTACTGGTTATTCCCGATCGAAAAGAGATGCACCTGCTATACCAGGCTTTGTCATCTCATAAGGATTTAAAATTAAATCCAATTCTTCTTCAGTTAACACATCATACTGTAAACAAAGTTCGCGAACTGATTTTCCTTTTAAAATCGCTTCACGCGCAATACGTGAAACCACTTCGTAACCAAGGTGCGGGTTGACCGCTGTAATCACTCCAACACTTTGTTCGACATAATCTTTTAAATGTTGCTCATTCGCTTCAATGCCTTCTAAACAATAATCTGTAAAGACATTGAAAGCATTGTTCATAATGCTGATAGATTGCAATAAATTGAATACAAGCACTGGCTCCATTACATTCAACTCTAGTTGCCCCGCTTCTGATGCTAAGCATATCGTATTATCGTTCCCGATCACTTGGAAAGCGACTTGATTAATTAATTCTGGCATTACTGGATTTACTTTTCCTGGCATGATGGATGAACCTGGTTGACGAGCTGGAAGTGTGATTTCTCCTAATCCCGCTCTTGGTCCTGAAGCCATCAAACGTAAATCATTAGCAATTTTAGACATATTCATCATACATACTTTCAATGAAGCTGACACTTCTGTATATGCATCCGTATTTTGGGTTGCATCTACTAAATGTTCTGCTCCGACAAGTGGCAATTCACTGATTTCAGCTAAATACTTAACAACATTTTCAATGTAACGCGGATCTGCATTTAATCCCGTTCCAACTGCAGTTGCTCCCATATTCACTTCATATAAATGTTGACGTGATTGACTGATTCTTTTTATATCCCGCTCTAATACGCGACTATATGCTTCAAATTCTTGCCCGAGTCGAATTGGCACTGCATCCTGAAGATGTGTGCGACCCATTTTGATAACATGATCAAATTGTTTTGCTTTATTCTTTAGGACCGTACTCATCTTTGTCATTGTTTGTATTAACTGCTCTAATAGTCGTAGTGTTGATAAATGAATGGCAGTTGGAAATACGTCATTCGTCGATTGTGACATGTTAACGTGGCTGTTTGGACTAACATGAACATAATCACCTTTATTGTGTCCCATAAGTTCTAACGCTCGGTTGGCAACGATTTCATTAATGTTCATATTCATCGAAGTGCCCGCGCCGCCTTGAATTGGGTCAACGATGAAATATTCATGCCACTTTCCATCGATCACTTCATCTGAAGCTTTAACGATAGCGTTTCCAATACCTTCATACAAGCGTTTGGTATCCATATTTGCTAAAGCGGCTGCTTTTTTTATCATAGCAAGTGCACGAATCATTTCTTCATTGACTTTATAACCGGTAATCGGAAAATTTTCTACAGCGCGTAAAGTTTGTATTCCATAATAAACATCTGCTGGAATTTCCTTTTCCCCAAGAAAGTCTTTTTCAATTCGGTATGTTCTCTCATCTATCAACATTTCCTCTTGCCCCTTTGTTTGTTCTAGAATGTAATGTCCTCTGCAATCGGTGTTTCCATCAATTCCTTCACCTTTTTGGGATCCTGTGTCTTTGCTAATATCCACATCAACTTAGGAACGATGGCTTCTGTATTCATATTTCTGGAACGAATGATGACATTCTTATTTACTTTTCGTCCCACTTCGTATATATCCATATCCTCCCCTTCCTCTAAACATTGGGTAGTAATGACAACGGATATTCCACACTCGACCAACTCATTCAACTTCTCTAAAATATTTCTTCCTTGAAACGGAATACCGCCGCTCCCATAACTTTCAATTACAATTCCCCGGTATTGATTTTTCAGAAAATCAAAGAATTCGGGCTTAATCCCCGGATATAGCTTTACCAAAGCAACATCAGTACAAATGGAAGCATCTAACTTGGCTTTCTTATTCTTTGTTGATTGAACTGGCTTAAGATACTCAATTTTATCTTTTGATATGGAAGCAATATAAGGATAATTAATACTTTCAAACGAATCATAGCTTTTCGTTCTCAATTTAATGGCCCTTGTACCCTGGATGACTCTACCATCAAAAACTACATATACGCCTCCAATATCTTCACAAGCAAACCGAATCGCATCAGAGATATTTCTTTTGGCATCCGTCTTTTTAAAGGCAATTGGGATTTGAGAACCTGTAATAATAATTGGTTTCCCTAAATCTTGTAACATATATGAGAGCGCAGCTGAAGTGTAAGCCATCGTATCTGTCCCATGGGTGATCACAAAGCCATCGTAATCATGGTAGTGCTCATGGATGGATTGAGCCATTTCTGTCCAATCTTCCGGCTGCATATTTGTACTATCGATATTCATCAAAGGCTTACTATCAATCTGACATAAATCCAATCCCGGAAGGTGACCTAAAATTTCGTCAGCTTTCATCCCTGGAACCAGTCCATTTTCCCCTTCTAACGATGCAATTGTACCACCGGTAGTAATTAACATCAACTTCTTAATTTTTGACTTCAATTCCTCCAATTTACTACCCCCTATAAAGCCTCCCTGTATCCCAATCATTCTAAGCATCTCAGAAAGGATGTATTCATTGTAAATGTTCATGTTACGCGTACATCACATGTAATTATAGTTCTGTTCAAGAGTGAAATCAAGCTAAAGTTATTCATTACGCGTACACTTTATTGTCATATGATGGTATAATGGATTTATATAAAAGGAGAGTAATAAAAATGATATTAAATAGATTAACTACATTAAGGAAGTGCAAAAGGTGGTCTTTGCAATATACGGCTGACAGGCTCGGAATCGCCAAGAGTACCTATGCAGGTTACGAATCGGGCCACCGCCGCCCTTCATTAGAAACGATTAATTTATTAGCCGGCTTATATGATACATCCACCGATTATCTTCTAGGTAGAGTAGATTATCCAGCTTCTCTGCCTAAAGAGGTTTCCACAGAATCACTTCAGGTCTTGGAATTAACCGATTTATCAAATATGAAGCTTTCTGTCGATGGAATTTCTCTTTCTGAAGAAGAAACGATTCAATTTATTGCTTTTATTAGAGCTAAGCGAGAAGTGGAAGTAAATCGAGATAAACTTAATAAAACAAAAGAGCCATTGGGCTAAGTTTTGGTAAGTGGAATCTGATATAACCTTTCAATTAGCAACAAATATACGAAATCAAATTGCGGACATTATTATTTTCCTGCAGCATTTATGAGGGACATAACCGTATGACATAAAGCAGGGTCTTATAGTTATAAAGTGGACTTATTGCACTATCACCTGATAGTTGGGTTTTAACTTACTTGGAAAATTAGGATATGGTAGGCTTGATGGATTCTTTTAAGAACATGAACTCCCTTAACTTTTGTTAGGATAAGTTGTCCTAGTTATTGAAGTTCGCACTTTCATGACTAAAATGATCGCTATTTTTTATGACAAGAGAATATGTGTACCAATAGATTATACTACTAACTGGTCTGGGCTCTGCAATGAAAACTAATGTCCCGAGAAAGTAAGTTGGAGGTTTTTATCATTTAATAGAAGAAAGTCGTATTATCATAGATCCTCCATTATTTTTATCCTGTTTTCCACTCTTCTTACAAAAAATTTTAACAGAATTTTTTGTAATTCTTCCGTTTTTTCCTCCATTTATACGCTTATTTACATTTAACCACTCCGACTTTCCCTCTTTATTATTTGCAATGAAAGAAAAAACCATAGCAAAGCTCATGGTTTTTTCCCAATCCCATATATGGAAATTAATGAAATCTTTAAAAGCAAATACGAAGCTGAATGTTGGAACCATCATGATGAAGTGGAACAAACGTTATTATTCATGTGCTGTTTTTCGGAAAGCGAAATTTTATAAGCCTTACTAGAATGGGAAATTGCTTAAGCAAACAATAATAATTGCAATACCTTGCTAGTACTATGTTATGAGCGATATTTAAAAATGACTAAACTATATACTGCTTCCCAATTAATTAAGGCATCTCGTCTTCTTTTTCACGATTTTTAAAAGCTTCATGTGTGACAATATCCTCAATCTGTTCATATTGTCGACTATGTTCTTTCTCTTCGCTTATTCTATTATTAGGTAAATTCCCTGGATGTCCTTTTTCTTTGTGATTAAAATTTTTACCACGACTCATATTCATTCTCTCCTTTCTATTCTTGTTTATTTAGTTTTCCCAAGCGTAAAAAAAATATGATTTAATTTCCCTTTTTACTGATCGTGAATCATTTTATTAATAAGGAACTTTCATTCTAGGTTGACTCATATTTCATTGTTTCTTGCTTTAATGAAGGCTGTTTTTCATTGTTGCCTTAAGCAGTTTGGCTAAATAAGTAAAGGTGAATCTGAACCTGCTGCAAAATCGGATTCATTCCTCTCTAAATCCCGAGAGATAGCAACTAATATTTCCAAATCCCTCCTTTCTCGTTCAATATTCGTCTAATTGTACATCATGATCCAGGCAATCAAGCGGCAAAATCCGCAACCACCGTTAAGTAGGCGCAATTCGGTCAAGTGCATACATGAAACGAATCACTTATTTCAGAAGCCCCTAGAAACAATAAGCAATTCTCCCTTTCCTTCCAATAACTCAAATCTGAATAAAGAGACAAAAAGAACAGGAACCGCCTGATTAAGATGATTCCTGTTCTTTTTATTTTTGACAAGACGAGAGGGAGGGTTTTCCCACTTCTTACATAGCTAATAAAAACATTTTGAAATCCAGAAAAAAGGCTATGAGGATACCACCTCGGATGGTCGCCACTTTCTTGAAATCTCTTCAATATGATGAGGTGCCGTTCTGCAGCAACCTCCAATCAAACGTGCCCCTGCATGGTGCCATTCTTCGGATTTCAGGTCGAACTTGTTACAAGATTCTTGACCATGCCATGTTTTGGTATCCGGATTATAAGTTTCACCAGAATTCGGATAAACAATAATTGGTTTTTTCGTGTTTGCACTCAACACATTGATAGCTTCCGTGACAACTGATACTGGTGCACAATTAATGCCAATCGCTGCAATTTGCTCACTTTCCTCAAACAACCTCGTACACTCCTCCAGCAATGTACCGTCACTTATCGCTTTCTCATCTTTCAAAGAAAAGGATAGCCAAGCATACACTTCTGGATAATCCTTCAATAATGAATCCAATACTTTTGCTTCTTGAAGGGATGGAATCGTTTCAAATGCTAGGAGATCAGCACCTGCTTCAATCAAAGCTGATATTCTTGGGCGATGAAATTCTACTAAGGTTTCATCTGAAACACCATAGTTTCCTACATATTCTGAACCATCTGCAAGGTACGCCCCATAAGGTCCAACTGATGCAGCAACCAATGGCTTAGGTCTATTTGTTTGCGTTTCATCCTTCCAATAATCATCCCTTGCTTTCCTTGCGAGTAACACCGTTTTCCGAATTAACTCCATGGCCTCTTTTTCTTGTATCCCACGCAGGGAGAAACCTTCAACGGTGGCTTGGTAGCTTGCAGTTATCGCACAGTCCGCTCCAGCACGAAAATATGCAGAGTGAACCTGATAAATCACTTCTGGATTTTCAAGTAATACACGTGCAGACCACAGGGGATCGTCCAAATCACATCCATACCGCTCGAGCTCTGTAGCTAGAGCTCCGTCCAGAATCATGACTGAATGATCTCGTAAAATAGCGTCAATTGGGTTTATTTTATTCTTCATGGTTTTACTCCTCTTTTCTTTGAAGATTGTGTAATATAATAAGTTCCATAGCAAAACAAAATAAATGGAATACCACAATAAAGTGCTATCCGTTGTGTAGGATCAAAGGCAATTCCTATACATGAAGCAAGACAAAGCATGAAAGAAACGATTGGTACGAACGGATATAATGGTGTACGATAAGCCAAATCATTTACTGAATTTCCTTCTTTTATAAAACGTCTTCGGAATAGGAACTGTGAAGCGCTAATACTCATCCAAACTACAACCACGGCTAGACCCGAAATGGATACAAGGACGATATACACCGTATCCGGTGCAATAATACTCGAGAACAAGGCTAAACCACCACCCAACATACTGAAAATGACTGCATTTATCGGAACGCCTCTTTTTGTTAATTTTGCAAATATTGGTGATATCGTTTTCTTATCTGCAAGGGACCAAAGCATTCTGGAAGAGGCATATAGACCTGAGTTTGCAGCAGACAAAATGGCAGTTAAAATAACAAAGTTCATGATATCCGCTGCATATGGCACTCCAATTCGTTCAAGAACTGCAACAAAGGGGCTCTCTAATACGCTTGCATCCGAAACAGGCAATAATGCGGATAATACAACGATGGTTCCTACAAAAAAGATGATCAATCTCCATAATGTCATGCGGATTGCCTTTGGTATCGTTTTTTCTGGATTCACAGTTTCTCCAGCTGCAATTCCGATTAATTCAGTTCCAGAAAATGCGAAATTCACCGCAAGCATCGTCATTATAATGGCAAAAGCACCATTCGGAAATAAACCTGCACTTGTAAAATTGGAAAATAGCGGTGCTGGTTGTGAGTTAGTCATTGGAATAAAACCTACCATTGTCGCTGCTCCCAAAATAATAAATATCACAATCGCAATTACCTTTATAGACGCAAACCAAAATTCGGATTCAGCGAAAAACTTAACGGTCCAAGCATTTAATACCAAGACCAATATGGCAAATAGAGCACTCCATATCCAGACATTGATTGATGGAAACCATCGCTGCATCAACAATCCTGCAGCCGTGAATTCCGAACCTAGTGCAACAGTCCAGGTTAACCAATATAACCAAGCTACTGTAAACCCTGTCCCTGGTCCGATGTATTTGGCTGCGTAGCTATGAAACGCACCTGTCTCGGGCATATGTACTGCCAGTTCACCTAGACATAGCATGACTAGATAAACCACTAATGCTCCAATCAGATACGAAAGGATGGTGCCAAACGGGCCAGCCTGCTGAATCGTATAACCCGAACTTAAGAACAAACCTGTTCCAATCACCCCGCCAAGCGATAGCATGATTAAATGCCGTGTTTTCATTTCCCTTTGAAATTCCTGTTTCCTTTTGTTCTCCATTCATACTCTCCTTTATCCTGCATCCAGAAAAAAACGAAAACGCACTCTAAAAAGAGTGCGCTACTGACAAATAAAAACGTACGGTCTTATCTATCAAGGTTTCACCCCCTGGAATTAGCACAGTGTCTTAGCAGACCTGTTGCTGAGGTTTCATAGGGCCAGTCCCTCCACCTCTCTGGATAAGAAATTAATTTTTTATAACTTTATCAATCTATGAAAAAATTGTCAAGTTTTGTTTTGGAATATAAAGAATTCCCTTTACATTCGGACTATTTTGTCACCTCCGGCATGATTGCTTGTTTTGGTACAGTCGCTCACCGTAGAATTGCAGATAATGCTAACCGGAAATAATTTTGGTATAAAAAAAATGACGACATCTTAAAAGATGACGCCATTTTTTCTTTCTTATCACTTAAGGTCGTTCCATTTCAAATAATTCCCCTAGTTTTGTATAAGTATGACCCGCTAATCTTGCTACAGGTTTAAGCCCATTCTGGTCAATTCGGCCATTATGGTAAATATCTTGCTCTATATGATAGCAGACTATTTTACCTATCAATAAATCACAACCAGGTTTATCTAGGGAACCTCCCAATGGAATCGCATGCTCTAATGTACATTCAAAGCGTACCTTCGCTTCTTGCAATCCTGGTACGGATACCTTATCACTAACAGCCGTCGTGAAATTGGTCAGGCCCAATTCACTTTCATCCGATGGGAGTTCCTTGGCCGTTCGATTTGCATCAGCAACATTATTTTCATCAGTGATATGAACAACGAATTCCCCTGATTGAATTGCATTTCGTGCAGTGTCCTTTGAAACTCCTTCTTTCCGTTGAACAGAAATGGAAATCATCGGAGGATTGGAACTGACTATGTTAAAAAAGCTGAACGGCGCTATATTGATGGTACCGGTTTCGGATTGTGTCGTAATCAGAGCTATGGGTCTCGGTATAATGCTTCCAGTCAAAAACTTATAATTTTCCCGTTCAGTCAGACCTTCAGGATTTACTGAAATCATCTTCATTCCCTCTTTCATTCTTATATAAAGTTCTTATGAAACCATGAACCTGCTGCCTCGACCTCTGAACGTGTTAACTGATGACCGTAATTTTCCCAGTGAACTTCCACCGAAGCACCAGCTTGCAATAAAAGTTGTTTAAGTTCATCCGTTTCTTCTGCCGGGCAAATCGGATCGTTTTTACCTGCAGCAATAAATACAGGTATATCTGAGAGTGACGGCATAGCAATCCCTCGTCTAGGCACCATTGGATGATGAAGAATCGCTCCTTGTAGTGCCCCTTCGAAATGGAACATCAAACTTGCCGCTATATTTGCACCATTAGAATAACCTAATGCTACCACTCTGTCACGGTCGAAGTCATATTGTCCGGACGCTAATTCCAAGAAGTCATTAAGCTCATTCGTACGGAAAATCAAATCTTCTTCATCAAAAACCCCTTCAGCTAACCGGCGGAAAAAACGAGGCATTCCGTTTTCAAGTACATTTCCCCGTACACTCAATACGGATGAACCCGGTGAAACCATTTCCGATAATGGCAAGAGATCTGATTCCGTTCCTCCAGTACCATGTAAAAGCAAAAGTACCGGAGCTTCTGGATTACTTCCTTTTTGAAAAATATGTTTCATCATTTATCCTCCTCTAGTACTCTCGGCACTGCCGGCAGTAACGTTTTCTCCATGATTCCCCTTTTTTCTTCCAGCCATGGCGGGAGCATCAATTTACTACCCATCGTTTCCTTCGTCTCATCATGAGCAAAGCCAGGTGGATCTGTGGCAACTTCAAAGAGTATGCCTCCATCTTCCCGGAAATAAATGGCATCGAAGTATTGACGGTCTGTAAATGGGGTCACGCCATAGCCATTGTTACCGATATGTTCTCTCCATTCTTTATGATCTTCATTATCGCTTGCACGCCATGCCAGATGATGGACAGTTCCTACTCCGATTTTCCCATTTGGCAAAACGGTTTTTTTAACATCTATTAAATTTCCGATGTCCGATGTGGATTTGAAGCGGATGAAATCGTCCTCTTCCCCGATCTTTTGCAGGCCCATCACTTCCTCTAATAGTTCCATCGTTTTGATCGGTTTTGACGTCAATAATACAGCACCGCCGAATCCCTTGACCGCCTTATCAGCTGGTACACCGCCGAATGACCACTCGCTATTTTTACCTTCTTTACGCTCAACCAGTTCAAGTTGCAAACCATGTGGGTCTTGGAATTTCAGATATTCCTCACCGAAACGTGATGACTTTTCAAAGTCTATATTAAATTTACCCAAACGCATTTCCCAGAAGCCCATTGAACCTTCCGGAATGGCATATGTCGTAATCCCCACTTGTCCAGAGCCAATTGTCCCTCGGTATGCCCCAGGCCAAGGAAAGAAAGTGATGATAGTACCCGGTGAACCTGATTCATCTCCGAAATATAAGTGATAGGTGCCTGGATCATCAAAATTAACAGTTTTCTTCACCATACGCATCCCTAATACTCCAGCATAAAAATCCACATTCTCTTGAGGATTGCCTACAATTGCGGTTATATGATGTATTCCTGCATTTTGCTTTCTCATGCCGATTACTTCCTTTCCCGTTGATTAATTTGTTGATTTAGTATTCAGGGGTTTTAAATTCGATTCAATATCTTTTCTTTTCGATTCTAAAAATGGTGGCAGTGCGAGGTTCTCGCCTAGGTGCTCCTCTGCTTCATCCACTGCAAAACCAGGTCCATCAGTCGCTAATTCAAATAATATGCCATTCGGCTCCCTAAAATATAGTGAACGAAAATAAAAGCGGTCCACATATCCCGAGTTCACGAATTTCGATTCACTAATTTTCTCTATCCATTTTCTCAGTTCTACTTCATTATCCACCCGGAAGGCAACATGGTGTACTCCGCCTCTCCCCAATCGTTCTCGGGGAATGTCATTCCTTTCTTCGACATGGACTTCCGCTCCTGTTCCTCCCTCACCTGTCTCGTAAACGACAATCGGATTTTGCCCCCTAATTGAGGATGGGTATGTGCCTGATTTCCTGAACCCCAATACTTCGGTAAGAACGCTTTGCGTTTGTTCAATATTGGGTACAGTAAGTTTAACTGGTCCTAATCCTAGTATGGAAAACTCTTGCGGTACCGGGCTTCCATCCCATGGTAACCCTCCTTGAACGCCTTTATTATCCTGATCGGAAACAAGAAGAAGCCTTTGCCCTTCAGGATCTTTAAAAGAAAGAACCTTCCTTTGAAAACGGGTTGATATTTCATCATGATCAACCTTGGATTCCACAAACCGTTTTTTCCAATATTCGAGTGCTTCATCATCCCTCACCCGTAAAGAAATTTCTGAAATACTATTGTTTCCTTCATGAGTGCGGGCAGCATTGGGAATTTCAAAAAATGTCAGTTCCGTTCCCGGTGAACCAATTTGGTCTCCATAAAATAAGTGATACACACGAATATCATCTTGATTCACCGTTTTTTTGATTAATCGCATCCCTAATACTTTCGTGTAAAATTCAAAGTTGTTTCCCGCTCTAGCTGTAATCGCCGAAACATGATGTAATCCTTTTAATTCCATCCGTACCACTCCTATCTTTATAAATCTCCCCTTAAGGAGATGAATTATCCGCCAATAATATCTCGAATTCAAGGTATCTAATCTGTTATACACAACACTTTTAATAAAAATATCTTGAATTAAAGATAAACGACATTTATATATTTGTCAACCATTCTTGATTCAAATATTTCAAACCATTCACTTAATAAAATAATAATATCAGGTCAAAATAAGTCGGTATAATTAATGGAGGTGTGATATATGGCTAAAGATTTTTCAAGTGCAATTGAAGATAGGCGCTCATATTATTCCCTTAGTAAGGAAATTGTCGTCCCTAATAAAAGGATTAAGGAAGTTATCGATCATGCCGTTCAATATTCCCCTTCCGCTTTCAACTCACAAAGTGCAAGAGTGATTGTTTTAACCGGGAAAAGCCACGACCAATTATGGAATATCACAAAGGAAACATTAAGAAAAGCAGTCGGTGACAAAGAATTTGAAAAAACGGAAGAAAAAATGAAGTCATTTATAAATGGTTATGGTACGGTTTTATTCTTTGAAGATCAGGCCATTATAGAAAGGCTTCAAGAACAATTCAAGACGTATGCCGAAAACTTCCCGATTTGGTCTAACCAATCATCTGCCATTTTACAATTTGTCGTATGGACTTCCTTGGAAATTGAGGGGTTTGGTGCAAGTCTTCAGCATTATAATCCTTTAATCGATGACGAGGTGAGAAAGACATGGGATATATCACGCGACTGGAAACTCATCGCACAGATGCCTTTTGGAAAACCCACTGCAGAGCCTGGCGATAAAGCCGTCTCACCACTTGAAGAACGAGTGAAATATTATCAATAATACATTAGGGCCGGCTCTACATACTGAGCCAGCCCTTACTTTTATTTCACTTTAATAATCTGGGAATGTCGCAAAGAATTTTGAAAATATCAATGACGCAAAGCCCATAAATTCTACAACCGGCATGATTTTATTATACTCATTGTCGTTCAAAACGTACATTTCGCCCCCCCTAGTAACCTATTGAATTGGGGAAGAACGCCCTGGTAGCCATTCCTTCAAATAAGATGGGAGTTCACCCGAATATTGTTTTGCAGCATGTCCACTTTTCAGTAGACTGAATGTCTTATCCTTGCATGTTAAATGCTCCATTACCGGATAAATCATTTCCTGTGGGACCAGTCGATCATACTTACTAGCTATGACCAAAACACTAGCATTAATTTTTGATAGCTTTGCTTTTTTTCCCCTTACCTTGAAACCACCATTAACCAAGCTATTTTTCATTAAAAGTTCTTTGGTTATTTGTTTTGCGGCTGCTCCGGATAATGGTACATGCCCATTAGCCCAAGCATTGAAACGGCGCCAATTTTGGACGTATTCCTCATCATCCGCTTGATTCAATAAAGATAAATAGGGTGATAAATAGATTGGAGATGTAATTAACCGGATTCCATATTTGACTGCACTGGCTGGGATCGTTTGATAAATATCGATCGTCTCGTCAAAATTCGCGGTACCTTCCTTTAACGCTTCCTGCCATTTATCAAAAAATTCTGAGGCACTGAAATCTACCGGTGTAACGGAGAGGATCAAATTCTTGATTGGCTCGTTTGCAATGGCAGCATATATTGCGGCTATTGTACCGCCGAGGCAAAACCCCATAACTGTAATTTCTGATGCTCCAGAGTGGCGTAATGCACGCTGCACCCCTTTTTGAATATAATCGATGATATAATCTTCGATCGATATTTCACCATCTTCAAACCCCGGGCTTCCAAAATCAAGCAAATACACATCAAAACCTTCATTTACAAAAGATTCTATTAAACTATTCCCTGGGGACAAATCAAGAATCAAAGGAGTATTGATTAGTGAATATATAAGAAAAACCGGTACATCATATTTTTTTTGTGCTGACGGATAATACCAAAGCGTTGATTTATTTTTTTTCCACACCGCTATTTTCGGCGTCAGTCCCACTTCAGGCATTGGCTGATTGGGAATATCCATAAAATGTCTCCATTTAGTTATGGATTCGGATTGATTTTTCGGCACTTTCCGCTTAGCCATTTGAATTCCCCTGTCCAATTGAATCGACCTCAGGCAACTGTGCACTTAACAACAAAGAGTTATTTATCAAATCCGATATCCTTTTTTTACTCCCTTCCATTTCATTGGATTCCAATCTTGATTTCTTTTTCATACTGCGCGATGAATTGGCATTCCGTTTATTGCGTAATGAAGAATTACCTTTAGCAGTCCCTTCTCTATCCTCAACAAGTGTATAGACCAGCTCTTCTAACCTATCAATCTTTTCTTCGAGCTGGATGATTAATTTCGCTACACTCGCCACATCTTTTTTTGTTGGATAATTCATGATGATGGACATTCTTTCTGATTCTTCCTGCATCCTATTTATTCTTGGAATCTGCATTTGTGCATTATCGCTTATTCTTTCTATTAATTCACGATTATTTAGCAAACCCTTGATTTTATCATTCAGCTGCTGCTCTTTTTGTGTGCCTATCAGTTTAAGTCCTTTAAAAAAATTTGATTTTTCCGCCATATATATCTTCCTTCCTTCTCCTCCGTTTATACTGCTGCCGATATTCCCCCGTCAATGATCAAAACATGACCAACCATATAGTCAGAAGCCTTTGAGGCTAAAAATACGGCAGCTCCCTTTAAATCATCATCGTTGCCAAACCGGCCCGCAGGAGTTTTACCTAATATGTCATAGTTGGAATTTTCAAGAATATTCTTTGAGATCCTAGTCGGGAAAAATCCAGGTGCTATCGCATTTACTTGGATACCGTACCTAGCGAGCTTTACCCCTAAATCCTTAGTCAATGTAATGACGGCACCCTTACTGGTGTTATAAGCAATGGTATCCAATAGCTCTGGAAACGTCCCGCCAAGACCCGTCACAGATGCAATATTTATGATTTTTCCGGAATTTTGCTGCTTCATGATCTTCGCTACAGCCTGTGAAAACAGGAAAGTACCTGTAACATTTACATTCAATACTTTTTCCCACTTATCCTTGGGAAGATCAAATAGCGGCCCTGCCCAGGACGTGCCGCTATTATTGACAAGAATATCAATCGTACCGAATTGGGCAACCGTTTCCTGTACCACATGATCAATATCACTCTCTTTCGTGATATCACATTCAAAGGCAACTGCCTTAATCCCCATTGATTGCAAGTGTTCGCATACCTCTTTACATACAGGAAGATTTCGTGAGGCAATGGCTATATTTGCTCCTGCCTCCCCCAACGCCATGGCAATCTGTTTGCCCAGTCCCCTACCGCCACCGGTAATGATTGCCGTTTTATTAGTCAAATCGAACATATTACTTAAAGTAGTCAACTTTTCAGCCCTTCCGTAATGAATTATTATTTATATAACTAATCTATATTATTATAGAAAAGCCTATCCAATATGGTGCTTAAAATAGCCTAATGCCTCTGCCTTTTGTTTGACCAATCCTAACTCGACACACTGTAAGTTTTTTTCGTCGTTTGTGAGAAATTCGACCGAACGGGCACATTATTCGGCATTTTCGGAGATTATTCGAACAGATCGACACTTTTTTCGGCCATTTGGAATCTTAATTCGACGATTCAACACTTTCGAGCAAAATCGAATACATAACCTGTTTAATCGTTTACACTATTAGATACAGTAAGGAGGTTAAAAATATGACGTTACATCACTTTCATTTAACCGCGGAATGGCCTGGCGGCAGAAATGATATCGGCACGATTCAATCAGGAAATCTGCAAACACAGATAAGTATCCCTACGGAAATGGAGGGACCAGGGATTGGCACTAATCCCGATGAAATGCTGCTTGGAGCGGCCTCGACCTGCTATATCATTACCTTTGCTGCCATGTTAGAGCGAGCCCATATAGAAAAGGACAGCTTGACCATGCAATCGGAAGCCTTAGTGGATGTTACAAATGGTGTATTCACCTACAAGAAGATCATACATCGCCCTACACTAGTGTTAGCACGGGATACATCAGAAAAAGTGGCTGAAAAAGCGAGGGTACTTGCTGAAAAAGCTGAAACTTCTTGTATGATTTCAAGAGCGATCAAAGGTAATGTAGCGGTGGAATTGAACGTGACAATTTCCATATCACAACAACCTTGAACAGAAAAAGTGCCTAACCCTATATTGGGTTAGGCACTTTTTGAACTATTGAATTGCGTTCACTTTATTTTCAACCTGGCGGCACACTTCATCAGCCGTTAAACCATTTGCCTCTATGATAGACGCTTTTAATGAAGTATCGCTTATTCCCATCACATTACTATCCATTCCTGTTACCACACAACAATCCACGTTTTTTGCGTCAGCTTCTTGTTTAATCTCCACAACATCAAAACCTTTTTCACGAAGTGCTTCCTGAATATTCGTTAATGATTCTTCAACACCGATTTTTGACATCAACACACACCTCCTCTACTTTCTAACCTGTCCTTTTCACCTTCAATATATGTATAGGATGCAAAGGAAATAGGGAAAGTAATATCGAGGTGATAAAAATGAATGGTAAACACAAGAAAGATGCTTCACAAACTCGTTTAGGTTCTTCTCAGGTAGAGGGACAAGGTACCACTACGAAAGAAACCGGGTCCTTCACTCAACCATCTTCACTTAAAAAGCAAAAGCGTTCATGATAACCTAAACTATCATGGATTTCCGTGTACATGTTACACAAAAAACGCTTGGTTTAACAGCCAAGCGTTTTCCTCTGCTTAATCCAATGTAAATGTAACATACCCAGTTTCCTTACTTTCGACCAGGCTCTTTTCTTATAGATTTTGCTTTCTGATTTCCTGTTGGATCTTAAGATCATTCAGGTGATCCCCATCTTTGGCTTTTGAACTCATTTTTGATCTCCCGGCTTCATCCTGGTTTAAATCACTTGCCTTTAAATTATTATCGGGAGCGGCTTGCTCATTCCATTTTGTCATCATGATCTCCTCCTCAGTCCTTTATCCTTCCCAAACCTAAGAATATTCATGAATATACCCCATCGTTTATTGCAAAGATACTAATGGAGGTGGTTTTATTGGAACCAAACAAACCCGGCAATAAGGATGTACCGGATTTTAAAGAGTTGAACGACCGTATCATCAGGGAACCTTCACAGAGTCCCCGTTTAGTAATTAAAACGAATTTGGATGTAAAGAATGTAAATGATGAGAATCCCTATACCGATCGGATCAACAGTGAGGGATTTTCTGATTTTTTTGAGGAATAAAACAAAACCGGCTTAATAAGCCGGTTAATCTTAAAAATATTTTTTCTTCCAAAAAATGAATGCTGTCGTCCCCGCTAAAGTGATGGCAATTAATAATGTAAAGATGAAAGCATACGGATTATGTTCAAATGGCAGTTCCACATTCATTCCGTAAAAACTTGCCACCATCGTCGGGAGCGTTAAAATAATTGTCACTGAGGTTAGAAACTTCATGGCATTATTGACATTATTGGAAATAATCGAAGCGAATGCATCCATCATCCCGCTAAGTATCGAGAGATACACTTCTGCCATTTCAATTGCCTGAGCATTTTCGATGATTACGTCCTCAAGTAATTCTTTATCTTCTTCATACATTTTCAAATAATTAAAACGGAGGATCTTATCAAGTACTACCCGATTGGATTTCAATGATGTCGTAAAATAAACGAGGCTTTTTTCCAAAGCCAAGAAAGTATACAGTTCTTTATTTTTCATGGACTGATGCAATTCACGTTCCGCTTCATTCGTCATTTTGTTAATCTGTTTCAGATAACGTAAATAATAAGATGAAATTTCAAATAATAATTGTAAAGCAAACCTTGTTTTCTTATTGGTGAAAAACCCTTTGATCTTATTGTTTTTGAAATTCGCCAATATGGGTGTTTCTTTCAAAGATACCGTAATAAAACAGTCTTTGGTAAAGATCATCCCTATGGGAATCGTTTCAAAGATGGGTAAGTCGGCTTCGTCCCGGGTCAAATATGGAAAATCAACAATTATTAATACATTATCATCTTCTTTTTCTATCCGAGGCCTTTCCTCATCGTCCAGCGGGTCTTTCATGAAATTGATCGGTAACTTCAAAGTCGTGCATATATAACTTATTTCAGCTTCAGTGGGCGCGACGATATTCACCCAGGAACCTTTTGTCATTTCCTCGATATTATTTAGGTGACGGTTTTCATCCGTCTTGTAGATTTCAATCATTAGTTGACCTCCTCTTCTATAGAGAAAGCCTTATTTACCTTCTTCGAGCAGATACTCAGGGAGAATAACAGTCTCGACTTCTAGCATCATATCGGCTTCCTCTTGCTTTCTGGGTTCAGGATCATAAGAACTGCTGCTCACTCGTATCCACTTCCTTTCGATTCTTTAATCTTAATCCTTATTCTTTTAAAGCACAATAACGAATTTACCACCTTGAATACCCGGTTTAAAATTCGCAATTATCTGTTTTTTACCGATAAAATAAAGGGATAAAAAAATCGCTTGGGAATCCCCAAGCGATTTTTGATTATCCATGCTTTGCATTATTATAATAGTGAACACCATACATGGCGCCTTCATCTACCATTTTATTATCTTCATGATCATATGGATCAGGGTGACCAGCCTTTTCAATTACAGGGTCTAGCTCTGAAGCCTTCCTATTCCAAAAGCTTAATGTCTTATCTTTTGCATTGGACCATATGCCCTTCACTTTTACTCTGTTCGTTTTATTTGATAAAAATGAGACTCCGGCAACTCCGACTCCTAGTAATAATGCGTTTCTTCCTATTGCCATCATTACCTTCCCCCTTTTTTATTGGATTAATATATATATACCCAATGCCAGTTAATGTAAACCTTTATTTATATGGAGGCTTTTGATAAAAGAAATTAGGTTTCATTATTTCATTGTCATACGGCTTATGAAAAACGTGCGTCGTAGCTGGAGAGACCGGTGGAATTAACCATGTCCAGTCCCCTGTTACTTTCCGGTCACAAGAAGTTTCTTTTTCTTCGAATTTCTTGAATTGTTTAGCTGCAGTATGATGATCAACAATGCTGACTCCATGTTTTTTAAACGAATGTAGGACGGCATCATTCAGTTCGATCAAGGCTCGATCTTTCCATAAAGTCGAATCACGCTTAATATCCAAGCCCATCCTCTCCCCGATTGCTGGAAGCATATTGTAGCGTTCTTCATCAGCAAGGTTTCTGGCACCAATCTCCGTTCCCATGTACCACCCATTAAATGGTGCAGCTGAATAGGTAATACCGCCAATTTCTAGCCTCATACCAGAAATGATTGGAACTGCATACCATTTGATTTGAAGATCTTTGAACCATTTAAGCTCCGGGTGTGTGATTGGCACTTCTTTAACGAGACTTTCAGGAATTTCATGAAAATTAGGGGTTTTCCCTTCCAATTGGACTACAATGGGTAATATATCGAAAGGTCCAAATTTCCCTTCCCATCCCAATGCCATACATTTCTTGGTGAATTCTATTGAACTTGAATCGCCAATTACACCATTCTCCGACTCATATCCAGCATAACGAATAAGCTGATGATTCCAAATATCCAATTTTCCTTCATGATCTTTCTGTTTGAAAATTGTAATCACTGGCCTGATGTTTCCATTATTCGTAGCGAATTCGATATGGTCAAATAAAGCCGATACAATTTCTTGTTCGCTTTGAATCATCCTTTTATCAATCACCCTCAGCGACTCCCAAAAAAAGCGACCGATGCAGCGATTACTATTACGCCAAGCTAATTTAGCACCATATACTAATTCTTCATATGTATGTTCATATCTGTCTGTTTCATTAATTTCCCTTTTGATTTGTTCAACCCTGTCATTTATTTCCTCTTCCGTTTTCAACAATTCCGGATAGCTTGTCCTGATAAAGGATACGGCCTCCTGCAGTAAATCACTCATCTTTCCCACGGATCCTTCCATTTGCATAACTTTGACTTCCATAATAAAGTAACATATTTTTCATAGTATCTCTAAATGAACTCATTTTTAAAGAGCATATCTTTTTAAAATGTGGCAATTCCGAGGCAGAATTTTTTTGTTGATACTTAAAGTAAGCTTATAAATTTCTTATACCATAACATCTCTAGTAACTAAATAATAATCGGTAAAGTTGTTACCTAAGAGGTAAATGCATTATAATATAATAATAATGGGGTGATATGATGAATAATACGACACTTTGTCCACGCTTTGAAAAAGGAATGCAAATCTTGAGTAAACGCTGGACTGGATTGATTGTCAATCAATTGCTTAATGGCCCTCAACGGTTTTGTAATATTGAATCTGCCTTCCCGATCAGTGGCAGGATTCTTTCTGAACGTTTAAAGGACTTGGAAATTGAAGGTATTGTAAAAAGGGACGTATATCCAGAGACACCGGTCAGGATTGAATATTCTTTAACTGAAAAAGGCAAGGCTCTTGCACCGGTAATGAACGAAATCCAAAAATGGGCACAAGAATGGCTCGAACCAATACAGAATCAATGAAATAGGCATTTGAAGAAAAGGGGGAAAGTTCGCCAGCTGGCGAACTTTCCCTTTTTTTATATCTTGCATTTGTTTAAGCGCCTGCTACAAGTGGTATATTTTTTACAGATAGAATAACACTAGGGTTATTCCAAATTGTATGGGCGGTGAATTCATGAAGCAAGCAGATTGCATTATTATTGGTGGCGGTATAGCCGGTATTCAGGCAGCCATCCAGCTCGGTAGATATAAACATGATATTATCGTCATTGATTCTGCTCAAGGCCGCTCTTCCATAGCAAAGGCTTACCATAACATTCTTGGGTGGCCAGACGGGGTAAGCGGCAAACAATTAAGGACTCTGGGCAGACAGCACGCAGAAAAATTCGGTGTTGAATTCTTCGATGATACTGTGACATCACTTGAAAAAAAGCAGGACAAGTTTTTTATCCAAACAAAGAATGACATGGAATATCAAGCAAAAATGATTTTTCTCGGTACTGGCATCACCGATAACATCCCTCCAATCAAAAACATCTATCCAACTCTTGGGACATCCACTTATATATGCCCTGACTGTGATGGGTATGAGATCATGGATAAGCAAACCGTGGTCCTAGGTGGCGGAAATACAGGTGCAGGTATGGCCCTTACTCTACTATATTGGTCAAAAGATATCATTTACGTAAATCACTTGAAATCAAAAATCGATGATAAGTATCGGGAAAAGTTAAAGGAAAACCAGATTCCCGTATTTGAAGAGGAAGTCGAAGAGGTTCATGTAGATGCCAAACAGCAGTTAACCGCAATACAATTAGTTTCTGGTAAAATAATTGAAGCTGAAAAGGCATTCACGGCATTTAAAGGGAACAAACTCAATAATGGCCTCGCCCTACAATTAGGTGTGCAAGTAAACGAAAACAATCATGTCGTGATTCATCCCCGCACTAAAGAAACGAATATTAAAGGAGTCTGGGCTGGCGGCGACCTTGTTGCCCATTCCGAACAAGTCACCATATCGATGGGGGACGGGACCCAAGCAGCTATTTGGATTCATAAGAGACTGATGGGACAGCCACTTCCTTATGATTAACAACCTATTGGAAAATTCAAAGGGCGACCTGTTTACCAGGCCGCCTTTTGAATTCATATTAATAAACGTTTTTGTCTAAGCCTTCTTTTATTAATCTACATTCGTTTCCTACCTTTAAAAACATTGACCAGAATGAGAATGACCGCGATGATAAGCAAGATATGTATAAACCCTGCAGCCACTTTAAAGACTAAACCAAGAACCCATAATAATATTATTGCACCAATAATTGTCCAAAGCATAATAATCTCCTTCCCTTCTCATATTCGATCTTTCATAATGAGAAGTTCCTTCAAAATTTTCAGCTTATATTTAAATTACCCATATCTTTCTGCAACAAACCCTTTAGTGGGTGAACCCAAAAATATTACATAAAACTGTAAATGCTGTAAATGATAATAAATAATTAAGGAATCTTCCAATTGATAACCCCTTAAGGAAGAACTACAGATCTTTGAAGTTAGGCAAAAACTAAAGAAGGAGTCGATCATTCATGAAAAAGTTTTTAGTCATCTGTTTAACAGCCTGTTCCCTATTCTTAGTTAACCTGGATCACCCGTCTGCACAGGAAAATAAAACAAAACCGGAAAGTGTACAATTCACTGATGCTCAAAAATCGGAAATCGCCAAGATCCAAAAGCAGATACTCGCGGACAAAAAGAAATTGATTGAAAAATATGTGGAGTATGGCGCGCTTTCGAAAGAAGAAGCCGATAAAATGGTTTCACATTTTGAAAAACATTATAAAATGATGGAAGAACATAATTTTCAAATTCCTCCGCACCGTCCACATACACGACACATGCATAAGTGATTCTATGTTCTTTACCTATATAGCATGATAATCCGTCCAATAAAATGGCCGGATTTTTTTTCATTTCTTTCGTCCTTGATAAATAAACCTTACGCGTTTACCATTTACTAAAGGATTTATATTTCCCTATAGCGAAATACATAACTATGAGAAATGAAAGGGTGAAAAGGATGAACAAAATAGGTATTACAGCAAGAGACTTATTTCACTTGAAATCAGTGACCGACCCAAAGCTATCACCGGATGGCAGCATGGCGGTTTTTGTCCAAACTAGAATTGATGAAAAAACGGAAAAATACATTTCCAATCTATTTATGTTCAGCCTGATTACGAATGAAACAAAGCAATGGACGTTTGGGGATAATCGTGATACATCACCTGCCTGGTCCCCGGACGGCAAACATATCGCCTTTATATCAGACAGATCTGGGAAAAAGCAAGTCCACATCATTGGGAGCATTGGTGGGGAAGCTCGCCAGCTGACCCATTTCGTTAACGGAGTAACCAAACCTATTTGGTCTCCTTGTTCCACCAAGCTTTTGCTTTCTACCGGGCTAAAAGAGGGCGAAAACCTTAATACGGTTAAGGAAAATGATTTGTCCAATGAAGTTCATAGGTATGACCGGATTAAGTACAAATGGGATGGTAGAGGTTATTTCGATCAATTATATCAGCAGCTCGTAATAGTGGATGTTTTTAATGACGAATCCATATTGCTAACGGAAAACAATTTGGATCACCACCCGAACGCATGGTCCCCTGACGGTCAGCATATTGCATTCATAAGCGGGGATGCAGAAAAAAGTGATGTTGAACTATTTTCTGATATTTTCATCATGGCCCTTGAAACGAACTCTCTTCAGAAGATAACGGATAGTACAGGTTTCTTTAGAGATCCGAAGTGGTCTCCAAATGGCGAATACCTTTCCTTCATTGGCCATAATAAAGATTTTGCCGGTGCCACCTTTTCAAATATTTGGTTGTACTCCATATTGGATCAATCGATTCAGTGTTTAACCGATGGTTGGGATGTTCAAATT
The DNA here is from genome assembly GCF_030348405.1 of Peribacillus sp. NJ11. Classification (NCBI taxonomy): domain Bacteria; kingdom Bacillati; phylum Bacillota; class Bacilli; order Caryophanales; family Bacillaceae; genus Peribacillus; species Peribacillus sp. NJ11. Next base: position 3,608,878 of record NZ_JAUCFO010000001.1, on the reverse strand, counting down.
GGAGATTCCGCAATTGGGGATTTCCAAATCGGAGCAGTCGACCCAGGCATTTTATGGACAAACGATAGCCAAGGCTTTTACTTTTTAATAAGCGATTACGGAAATACTGGAGTATATTATGGTTCCATTGAAGGAGCTATGTATCCATCCATACTTGATCCGCAGCATATATACGGACTGACTATAGATCCCGAAAGCCATCGTGCCGTCGTGGCGATTAGTACACCTGTTCATCCCGGTGACCTCTTTGCCTATAACCTTACTAATGGGGAAAAAGAACAAATCAGTTTTGTTAATGAAGATTTTTTAAAGGAAAAACATTTGTCCATCGCTGAACCCATTACTTTTCCATCTGTTGATGGACTTACCATCCATGGCTGGATCATGAGACCGACCGATTTTAATGAAAATCAAAAATATCCACTCATTTTAGAAATCCACGGCGGGCCGCATGCGATGTATGCCAATACCTATGTTCACGAATTCCAGACCTTGGCTAATGAAGGGTACACTGTGTTGTTCACTAATCCGCGTGGGAGTGTGGGATACGGTCAAGATTTCGTAAATGCATGCCGGGGCGATTATGGAGGCATGGACTATAAGGACTTAATGGCTGGAGTTGACCATGTTTTAGCAACGTATGATTTTATTGAGCATGAAGATTTGGGGGTATGCGGTGGCAGTTATGGAGGGTTCATGACAAATTGGATCATCGGTCATACCAACCGTTTCAAGGCTGCTGTGACTCAGCGTTGCATTAGTAACTGGCTAAGTTTTTATGGTGTCAGCGACATTGGCTATTATTTTACCGAGTGGGAAATAGGCGGCGATATCGTTAACTCTGCTGAAAAATTGTGGCAGCACTCACCTTTAAAGTATGTTGCCAATGTGAATACCCCTTTACTTTTACTTCACGGTGAAAAGGATTTCCGTTGTCCCATTGAACAGAGCGAGCAATTTTTTGTCGCTTTAAAACGGCAAAATAAAGAAGCGGTACTTGTTTCCTTCCCGGATGAAACTCATGAAGTATCCCGAAGCGGATCCCCAAAAATGCGGCTGCAACATGTAGAAGAAATAAAAGGATGGTTCAATAAATATTTTTAAAAAAACGAAACTCTGTTAGCCTTGGCTAACAGAGTTTCGTTTTTAGTGTTGGATTTGATCTCTGTCCTCGGAAATTGAGCTTAGTGCATTTCCCGCCATTGAATTAGTCTGATTGTGTACAGCTAGGTCACCTAATGCCACGACTCCGACCAGCTTGTCATTTTCAATTATAGGAAGCCTTCTGATTTGTTCAGTACTCATTAACTCCTCAGCTTGCTCCACTGACATATCAGGGGTGCCTGTTACAAGATCCGTAGAAATAACATCGGTAATTCTAGTCGAATTCGGCTTTTTCTCGGCAACACAGCGGATAACGATATCCCTGTCTGTAATGACACCAACTAAATGGTTATTCTCCAATACAGGAATGACACCAACATCATCATCCTTCATTTTGACTGCTGCTTCATATATATTATCTTCTACAGTGCAACAGTCCACGTCTGTTGTCATAATATCTCTTAATGTAGTCAAGGATATCCCTCCATTTTTCATAAGTTGCTTGTTTATTTTTGACTTCTCAAGCGAAATTATTCATCAAACACAAACACGATTCATTCCACATATTTCCCGTGATCCGGTTTAGCCAATGAATCGAATTCATTTGCAAGCCTTGATAAACCCATTTCCAGTTCTTCCCCTTCAACAGGATACCCGTGACCCGTTACAGCGACAGCCGGTTTAAGACTATCCAACAACCTTACCGATTCCTTGGCAGCCTCCCAATCTGTTGTCAAATACCGTGGCGGGCCTGCTATTTCTTTCTCCTGAGTAATGACCTTATATAGTGAATCTTGCCTGACATTCACAAAAGCATCTCCAGCAATCAGACTTCGGTCACTTTCCCGGAAAAGTGAAATATGTCCTTTAGAATGGCCCGGGGTGTGAACCCATTTCCAACCGGAAAGCTCGGGAACACTATGATCCTCAGGCAATGGCTGAACTTTTTCATCCAGGTTGATTCCCTCATTCGGAAATATCCAAGAAATCTTGGCAACCATCCCCCCTTCAACAGTGGAATCTGGTTCAGGATAATTTTCCTGTCCCGTTAAATAAGGTATTTCTTTAATGTGGGCATAAACAGGAGCGTTCCAGTACTCCATTAACTCAATCAATGCACCAACATGATCGAAATGTCCATGTGTCAAAATAATGGCAGCAGGCGGATGATCTGGCCCGTAGATACCTTCAGCAGCTTTCTTTATTACCTCTGCTGAACGGGGCATCCCTGCATCTATCAATACCCATTTTTCATCTTTGGGTGAGCCTACAAAAATTACATTAACGATTTGGACGGAAAGACAATAATATCCTCTTTTACAATCTGGACATCTCCACTGGAAACTGAAGTCATTGGCAGGAATTTTTCATTCAAATGATTATCATCCATTAATGATCCTCCTAATTTGAACATACTGTTTTTTAAAGGATACCCTGTAAAAGAAAATAAAAAACAACCTATATATTATATAGGCTGCCTATTAGAATACATCCCTCCGGGTAAATACTGAAAAAGATACAATTAATGCAACCACCCACCAAACGAGCAAAGTAATGACGGAGGATAATAAGGTCATCCCTTCTATCGGTGGAGCCGTCCCGCTAATATAAGCGGTCAATTTCAAATTCACCATGAAGAAATATTTAGCTGATTCCCATGATGACACCATATTGTTCAATATTGCCCCGGAAATCAATGCAGCCAGCATGATGCCCATGCCTGCAGGGGTGCTTCGCACTAAAACCGAGAGCATGAAAGAAAGGGTCCCTACAACTACCGCCACCAGCCAGACAAGCCCCAAATCCATCAATAGGAATTTCCATTGTTCAACTAACCTTACTTGACTGACATCCACATCAGCACCCTTCAATTCGAATCCGGTTATTACGGGTGCCCCCCATCCTTGATACCCAAAAACTATTCCTGATAACAAATACGACAATATGGCTGTCATCGCCACGATAATTGAAACCGACAATAATAATGTTACATATTTGCTCAATAAGATTTTCCAGCGCTCCACTGGCCGTGTCAGCAGAAGTTTGATCGTACCTTGACTATTTTCGGAAGAAACCAAATCACTTGCCACGATCATGATCAACAGCGGAATGAATAAATCAATTGCATTTTCCAAAAACATGCGTGTAAAAGTAGCTGCGCCTGGTTCTGAGGGGTTGATGTCATGATCCAGGTAATATTGCTGCTGTTTCAGACTTACTTCCAGTTGTTCCCGCCACTCATCCAGCATCCTATTTGAGCCCAACCGATTTTGGGTATCGATGATTTGCTGCTGAAGGGAGGCACGCCAATCTTCAGTTCCCAACTTCTCACGCTGCTCTTCCACTTGCTTGTATTGGGCATATGTAAACATCAACACTAAAATTCCGACGATGATACCTATTATGATTAACCGTTTCTTTGCCAGCAACTTCATCATTTCATTTTGAATCAGGTTATTCAATACCTGCACCTCCGACACTGGTAACTTGTAAAAATAACTCTTCCAATCCCGGGAGCTTCCGATTCATTTCATGCACCCTCACCCCTGCTTGGTTAAGTGCAGCATTCCATTCGGGTGTTTTGATTTCGTCATATGCTGTAATGATATACTCCTGATCTAAGGTTATATCGGTGAAACCGCTAAGGATTTCCGCTCCCTTTTGTATAGGCTCCAGCCTCCAAATCATCCGCTCTTGCGTGGATAATAGGCTTTCCACTGTATCCGTTTTAATAATTTCCCCACTTTTAATAATTGCGACCCGGTCACAAAGTTGCTGTATTTCACCTAATAAGTGTGAAGAAACCAGAACACTCATACCTTCTTCTTCAGCCAACTTTCTAATGAATTGTCGCATTTCACGGATTCCAGCAGGATCTAGACCGTTGGTTGGTTCATCCAAAATCAACAGTTTAGGGCTATTCAGCATTGCCTGCGCGATTCCTAGTCGCTGCCTCATACCTAAGGAATAGGTCTTCACTTTATCATGAATTCTCGCTTGCAGACCGACGAGTTCTATTACCTCGATCATTCTTGTTTCATCAACTTCAGGTAACATCCTTGCAAAGTGGAGCAAATTATCCCACCCGCTTAAAAATGGGTATAACTCTGGATTTTCAACGATGCAGCCCATTTGCTTCATTGCCTTCGTAAATTCCTGACGAACATCATACCCGCATATATGGATGGAACCGGAGGATGGCTTAATCAAACCAACCAACATGCGGATCGTCGTCGTCTTACCGGCTCCATTCGGTCCTAAAAAACCGAAAACTTCACCTTCAATCAGCTCAAAATCTATTCCTTTTATAATTTCCCTTTTGCCAATCTTTTTTTTCAAGCCCTTAACGGATAATGTCACTTGTTTCATCGTTCCTCATCCTCCCATTTTATTAAAGGAGCAACCCTATCAGCAATTAACCGATATCCCTTCTTATTTGGGTGAAATTTATCTGAATACAAATACTCATTTACCGATAATTGAAATAAATCAAACGTTGGAACGAAAATAGCATTTTTATAAAGAGCCACGACTTCTGCCGTTTCATTATTCCAGTCCCGCACGATCCGGTTCGTATCAAAGTCCTCATCCAAATCTATAAATGGATTATACAGGCCAAGCAATAAAATGGTAGCTGTATCATTGACATTATTGATATCTTTAAAAATTTCATGTAAATTTACCAAGTAATTCTTTTGTGATTCAGATATAGCTCCACTATCATAATCAAGCAGGGTCTGGCCTTTTTGAAATAAATCGTTGCCTCCGATTGTAACTAAAATAACATCAGCTGCCTGTATTTGGCGCTTCACTTCCGGTTGTTTCACTTGCTGTACCAATTCTTTAGACACTTGTCCATTAATTCCGAGGTTATGAATGAGCGGTTTTTTATCGTATTCACTCTTCAAATCTTCCACAACAAGTCCAACGTAGCCTTTACCTGTTTCATCACCTGTTCCACGTGTCAATGAATCACCTAATGCCACTACGGTAAAATCATCAGGCAAATCTTTTTTAACGGGGGGTTCTTCAATTGCTTCCATATCAGAAGTCCTTTTTCCATAATGGTCAATAATCGCCCATCCAAGGCAAAATAAAAAAAACAATCCGATAAGAGTTGATACAATGGTAGCGGCCAACACTTTTGGTTTGCTCAATAACACTCATCCTTCCATCCATCCATTCTCTATCTTCCATTAAATCATATTATTTCCAAAAACAAAAAACTGATTGCTCTTGATACGAAAAATAGTACTCCCCATCATCCTAATCACCAATCTGCCGCTCCTATCAATAAAAAAGGCAGAAAGCGAGCTAAACCCATTCTGCCTTTTATTGAATTACTGTTTAATCGTTTCCTGTCCGACCATGGAATTCCTTTTGATTTTGTCTGCTCTTTTTTAGACAGTATTTCGCTAGCAATGGCCCGGAAATATTATGCCAAACACTAAGATGGCACTCGGGACGGCCGCTAGTGGAGAAAAATGAGCTGTCGCTAATGTAGCACCTAAACCTGAGTTTTGCATGCCCACTTCAATTGAAATCGCTTTTTGATCTTCGTATGGATTTGTGCTGCTTCAAAACAGCTTTAAAATCACTAAACGAGAGAGTGAGACCCATCCCAAACATTATTATTCCAAGCAAACTGTATATGTAAGGAGCAATCCATTTAAAGGGACGATTAAAAAAGACCCCTTCACCATGGAAGGTGAAGAGGTCTCTTGCTTTCAATAAGAAAAATTTTTTAATAGTTATATTTTTAAATCATTTTTTTAATATACCTGGGGTTTTCCCCATTACTTTTATGTTTTTATCTAACCTCATCAGCCATACTGTGAGCAACATCCCAATCAGTGTGAGTGAACCGTAAAATAGATACACCGCATATATCCCTGATTTATCCAAGATTATCCCGCCACTGAATGTACTGAACCAGTTTCCCAATCCATTTCCAATGGCGGAATAAAGCGTTATTGCCGTAACTGTTATACGGGCTGGGACGACTTCCCGGATATATTGTAAAGCTGCCGGAATGAATAAGCCAAGTGAAAACCCTTGAATGATCGAAGTCACATATACGGTAGTCAAACTTGGCTCGGTATAGTACAAAACCCAGCGGATCAATGAAGCCGTTCCAGCCAATAAGGTAATTGGCAAAAGGCCTATTTTATGAATCCAGGTACCTGCCATTCTCATAAATGGAATTTCTGATAGTACTGCTAAAAGGAACGCAATGCCAATTCCTGTATATGTCCCGCCTCTTGCCTCTACAAACAAACCATAGTATACATTATTTGCAAGATTAGGACCAAAAATCAAGAACGTTATAGCAAGAAAGATAAGGAAACGTTTCATTGTGATCAATTCTTTCATTCCACCGAAAAGTTTTGCCTTTTCTCGAGGAGGCTCTTCGGGCAAACGGAGAGCTAGAAGAGCTGCGATCAATAGACCGAAGAAAAAGGCATAAAATATAACGGAAGGACCAATGAAGGATTCCGATAATTTCCCCATTACAAAAACGGCTACACCGTAACCAAGTGAACCGAATAAACGGATTTTTCCATAATTCGCTTTGATTCTTGTTGTATATTGAAGGGTGATGCTATCTGATACTGGTATTATGGCACTTTGAAAGATAGCCAAAGCTATTGCCACGGATACTATAAGTAAATAGTGATTAAACAGCAAGTAACTTAATCCGAATATACCAGCAAGCAACGATGTCATTGCAAGTATTTTTGCTGGTCTCCCACTCCAATCACAGACAATTCCCCAAAAAGGTTGAAAAACGATCATCACTATCGGTCCAACAGACATAATCGTACCTATTTCAATACCAGACAAACCTGCCTCATTGGCTAAATAAACGCTTAATAGCGGTGTTAAACTTCCCACTGCAAAAAATGAAAATAAGTAAAATACCTTCAAGCTTATAATATTTGTATGCTTTTGTTTTTCCAAATCCTGTTCCCCCATGCAGTCATCTTCTACCTCAAGTTTTCTTATATCTCAACGAACTCCGGATTTTTTTCACGCTTCCCAATTCATAGGTAGCACGTATTAAAGACAGTACCTTTATTAAACCTGCTCTCGACAAAGACATTTCCAAGGTGGCTTTCTATAATTTTAAAGCTGATCACGAGACCTGATTCATTACCAGATTTTTTCGTTGTAAAAAATGTTCTCCCAGTCTCTTAAGCTGCTCTGGCGGCATCCCAATTCCTATTTCGGTTAAGGATACTTGTACTTTTCCCCTCTAAGTACAGTAAACTAAAGATATTGAAAAGCGTACCGACTTATCAACAATGGGCTCAATTTCAAACTGTGTTTAATGATAATATATCCATCGAAAACATGAAACCGCAAAAAAGACATTTGCAGTACATGTGTTGTTTTATACGATATGGAAAAAAACCAAACCCTGCAAGAGCAATCGCTAATGCTAACAAAAAATTATTGTAGAAAAGTTGTATGCCGTCAATATTGAATTATCGAGATTGAATATGTCTACAAAATCTAGTGTCCAAGTAGCCAATCCCTTAGAGAGGCAGCTCCCTATATTATAGGCGTTAATACTTCTCGATCGTATAAATAACGTTGTTAGTAAATCCAACGCCGTATACGACGCCATTATCGTCAAAAGTACTGTAATCATGAAGTGGACAGGTATTTGAAGTCGCAATTGAGTGTTCCATTTTTCCCCTTGACTACCTCTACCGTTCCATTCTCCTTTATTGTAATGGAAAATCGTAGAACCTAAAAGGTTTTTTATTCCCACCCCCATTCAGCCCCATATCTCAAGTAAATGTAGGTTTCTTTCATAAAATCAATAAAATGAGAAATACTATTCTTTTGTATAGAGTAGAATAGAAATACATGATATTGACAAGCATTCACACCTGCTTCATCTTGCAGGTCATTATCAAAAACAAAAATAATTATTCAAGAATATATTAATTAAGAATGTTAATTTCTTTATTTAATTATACCTATAGGTTTATAATTAAATAGAACTTTTATAGAGAGAAGGAGTGGGGGGCATGATTATGTCAGACCTGGCAGGTGCAAGTACAACAGAAATTATGCAAAAGAAGACCCAGCATAAAAAATTAACACTAAGACAAATATTACAGAGAGGTCTTTTAATAACAATCGGTGCAGTTTTAATGGCTGTCGGCCTCGAGATTTTTTTAGTACCGAATAACGTAATCGACGGAGGCATAACGGGAATATCGATTATGTTATCTTACATCACTGGATGGAAACTCGGTATCTTTCTTTTCGTATTGAATCTTCCTTTCTTTTTTATCGGTTATAAACAAATTGGAAAAACCTTCGCATTATCTACTCTGTATGGGATATTAGTCCTTTCCATTACCACTACATTGCTTCATCACGTACCAGCTTTCACTCAAGATATCCTCCTAGCGTCCGCTTTCGGCGGAATGATTCTTGGCATTGGTGTTGGAATGGTCATTCGATATGGCGGCTCATTGGATGGTACAGAAATACTTGCTATACTCGCTAGCAAAAAGCTCCCTTTTTCCGTTGGGGAGATCGTCATGTTTTTTAATTTATTCATCCTTGGCAGTGCGGGCTTCGTTTTCTCGTGGGATCGCGCCATGTATTCGATCATAGCTTACTTCGTGGCTTATAAAACGATGGATATCGTCATCGCTGGTTTGGACGAATCCAAATTTGTTTGGATTATCAGTGATGAATTTGACGATATCGGCGACGCCATAATGAATCGCCTTGGTCGCGGCGTAACCTATTTAGCGGGCGAAGGTGCTTATTCCGGTGATCATAAAAAAGTCATCTTTTGTGTAATAAACAGGCTTGAGGAAGCTAAACTTAAAGATATAGTCAAAAGCTTCGATCCTTCTGCATTTCTTGCCGTAGGGGATATCGCGGAAGTTCGAGGCGGTCGCTTCAAGAAAAAAGATATTCACTAATCATCACCTGCTTTTTGCTAAATCAAATTGACAAAAAGATAAAAAAAGCTGAAGGGAGATTCCCTTCAGCTTTTTTTATACAGACTTAATAGTTTCTTGGATTGTTGATTGCTTGAAGCATTCTGGTGCCGGGTTTCATCTCGCTGCTACATAACGGACAAACGTGTTCATCATTACTTGTAAAGTTATCGCGAATCCAACCTTTGCAATCTTCTGATGTACATTCCCACACCTTTGTTTCTTCAGGAATGATTTCTTCCGTATTATTTCTTCTATACATATATCTCACTCCTTAGAATTGAATTGACTCCGTACTGCATAACAGATCACAAGCCATAAAGATAAAAGAAGAATAGATGGCTAATCTAAATTGTGAGTAAATACTCATTCGCAAATCTAAGATTTAATTCTTGTTCTTACACCCAAACTTTTTTTAGTGGTAGGAACTTGAGATTACGACATGAATTTTTAATATCTCAGTAACCATTATATCATATATATGCTTTATATATTTGAGTAAAGATTCTAAAGATGTCGGTTTTCCTAATCAAAAAATGAAACACAGTCTCTGACTTACCCTTCAAGATAATCGAGACTGCGCCGTTTAAGAATCCATTCCATATGGTTCTTCCTGCTCGTTCGGATGAAAAATTCAAAGCGAATCGAGCATGAGAGTAATTTTAGTGCCAAAACCTAAAACAATGAAAGCCCTGCCTCTCTCCCATCCATACGGTTCCTAGACCGTGCCTGCGAGAATCAGATAAAAGCTTGTAAGTACATGTTTATTAATTAAAACCGTCCGTAATTCCAATTGGGAAAAAGTAAATTCCAAAAGATAAATGGTACATAGAAGTAAGTTAATGAAGAACAGAAATGGATCGAGGAAAATACTTGGTGATTACATGTATTTCTTTTTTCTAGATGTGTTTAACTTGTTTCTACTCCATCATGAAAAATGATGGAAAATTATTTCATTAATAAAAATGTTACTTTAAATTACCCTCCAGTGCTTTCTTTTCATAACACTGAAATTTAATCTTACCACATTTATTTATATGTGTAAAGTATTAATCTAAAATAAAATCACTCCGTTATACTTCCCTTCATATAATAAAAAATAAAGAGGCTATGATTCACCTCTTTTATTTAAACGCATTATATTCATTTTCAATTTTTGGAAGTTCCCTGACTTCCTCGACCAATTGACTTCCACACATTGGGCAATCATAGTTTTCCGAGGCAAAATCTTTTCTCATCCAACCATTACAATCTGCTGATCCGCACGCATATACTATCGTATCTTCCATAATGATTTCTGGTTCCTCTGAATTCTTTTTACCAAAATACATGAGCAACCTCCTCTTTTTTATATAAAGACTCTGATTAAAGGTGCGAAATTTCACCTTTTTATCATTCCTAGTATACGCATTAAACCAAATTCTTATTTATTCAAAGATGAAATTATCCAAAAACCTTAACACCTACGTGTATCACAAACCTGCTTTAACCAAGATCGCTTTAATCATATAGTAGGAAATATTCTCAGGCAGGGCTTCTTTTAGTGGTTTCAGTTTTTCAGAATCCAATTGTTTCGCAGTATCCAAAACAAGTTCAAACTCTTCATCCGTGAAAATCTCTTCCCATTTGATATCCATGTGTTCTTCAGCACACTTTAATAAATGATTTTCAATTGAAATGGAAGACAGCCCTCTGGATGTCGCAATTTCCTTGATTGATTTGCCTTCCTGATATAAGAGATAGCTTTCTAAATGAGATGGTTTAGTACTTCTTTTTACCGTTTCCTTAGTAACCATTGTATTCTTTTCTAGTTCAGGATGTGCCTGTACATAATGGGAAATACCTTTTAGGAACACGGCACCGAAGCGTTCGTATTTCTGGGTCCCTACCCCTTTAACTTCTAGGAATTCCTCTTCCGTCCTCGGCAGTTTCACTGCCATATCTTTCAATGATGCATCGGAAAAAATAATGAAAGGAGGTACATTCTCCTTACTAGCCAATTCTTTTCTTAACTGTCTCAACTCTTCGAACAACCCATGATCCACACTGATGCTGTTTACTTTTTTTATTTCTTTACGGAGGACTTTTTTCTGCCCCAACAGCACTTCCCTGCCAGCATTGGTTACTTTAAGGACCGGAAATTGGCCGCCCGTCATTTCGATATACTGTTTTGCTGTCAGGAAATCAATGAAATCACCTACATCCTTTGCAGATTGATTATTGATGATTCCATAGGTAGAAAGCTTTTGAAAACCGAACTCTTCAATTTTCTTATTGCGTGAACCCGTGAGGACTTGGGAAATCATCGTTTTACCGAATCGCTCACCCATTCGCAACATGCATGAAAGGACCATCTGAGCCTGAGTAGTTACATCAACGGAATCCCGCTTATCTGTACAATTTTCGCAATGACCGCAATCTTCAGGGTTTTCATCTCCAAAGTATCGAAGAATGAAGGCTTGCAAACACCCTTCGGTAAAACAATAATCTTTCATTCTGTTCAACTTCTTCAATTCCTGGGATTGCCACTCCTGCGAAGGGTTTGATTGATCAATCAAGAAACGCTGTATCTGCATATCCTGGGGGGAATACAAAAGGATACATTCACTATCCAAACCATCCCTCCCTGCACGGCCCGCTTCCTGATAATAACTCTCCATGTTCTTAGGAGTTTGGTAATGGATGACGTATCTAACATTCGACTTATCGATTCCCATCCCAAAGGCAGATGTCGCTACCATCAAGGGAATGTCATCCCTAATGAATTGGTCCTGCTGTTCCGAACGGTCTTGTTCATTCATCCCGGCATGGTAACGGCCTGTCTTGAATCCGGCTTTATTAAGCTTGGCATACAAAGAATCGACTTCTTTCCTAGTAGCTGCATATATGATACCCGATTCATTTTTGTTTTTCTCTAAATAGCGCATTAAAAACCGTCCGCGATTTTCTTCTTTTACAACGGAAAAGAACAAGTTATCTCTGGAAAATCCCGTTGATACTGTATGCTCCCCTGATATTCCGAGCGACTGACAAATATCATCGGTCACATTTGGAGTGGCTGTTGCCGTTAATGCCAGTACAGTCGGAGATGATGGCATGTTTTTCAATAAGGTTTTGATTTTTAAATAGCTTGGTCTGAAGTCATGACCCCATTGAGATATACAGTGGGCTTCATCAATGGCTACCATTGAAATGTCCACATTAAATAAATCCTGTTGAAATGCAGGATTTTCCAAGCGTTCCGGTGCCACATAAACCAATTTATATCTTCCTTGCTTAATATCGTTCATTCTATTGGATGATTCTAACCCAGAAATGGAGCTATTAAGAAATGTGGCATCAATCCCGTTTTGTTCGAGGGCATCTACTTGGTCCTTCATCAAGGAAATAAGTGGGGATATCACGAGTGTTATACCAGGTAACAAAAGGGCTGGAATTTGGTAACATATCGATTTACCTCCGCCAGTAGGCATGATTCCCGCGGTGTTTATTCCTCCCAACACCTGTTCGATAATCTGTTCCTGACCTTTTCTGAATGACTCATAACCAAAATATTCTTGTAAATACTCACGTGCTTTTTCCATCAATTCACTACTCCTCCTATTTACCTCGCAAGGATTTATAAGGATCTATTACTTTCATTGTACCTGCTTTTCCCATGAACCAAAAGGACAAAAAAGTAGACACATTAAATCTCTGTGTCTACTTTTTTCAATATATAAACATGTTTTGCATGGTTAAGTTAATTCAGGATTTGCACTTTAACGTTTTTAACGCCCCAATTCACGGCATCCTGTTCGTTTGGAACAAATATGTCCACTCTATTTCCCTTGATGGCACTGCCTGTATCGGCTGCCGTTGCGTAGCCATAACCTTCAACATAAACCTTTGATCCTAATGGAATGACTGAAGGGTCCACGGCAATCACTTTTGCATCAGGATTAGCTTTCAAGTCCACTCCTGTGGCTGTTGTTCCGCTGCAGCCTTGACAATCAGCCGTATAGGCGGTTGCACTAACAGTAATCTCTTTTCCAGATTCCGCTTGATTTTGGGATTCATTGCTTGTGTCTGCTGGTTCCGATTGTTCAACTGGTTCTGATTGTTCAACTGGTTCCGATTGTTCAACTGGTTTTGATTGTTCAACTGGTGCCGCTTGTTCAGATTTCTGCGCAGGCTCTACACTCGCCGCTTCGACTTTGTTAGCCGCTGGTTTAATGATTAGTTCCTGTTTCGGATGGATAGTATCTGAATTTAAACCGTTCCAAGATTTAATATCATTTACAGCTACATCATATTTGTCTGCAATGTCCGATAATGTGTCACCTGACTTGACTTTATAATGCTTTTCTTGAGAAATATGTATAGTTTCCCCTACATAAATCGCGTCTGAAGACAAATCATTCCAAGACTTAATATCTTCTATTGATACTTTATATGTTTGAGATATCCCCCATAATGTGTCTCCATCTTTCACTTTGACATCTTCTGCTTGTACCGGAATTGTGAATGCACCGGATATTGCAGCCGCTGCCGCTAACGATAAGATTGATTTTTTCATATGTTGTTACCTCCTTGTGAGCTGCTTTATAAGCTACGAGTTCAATCTTAACATAACTTTTTTCTATACAAAGAACAAACAGATAAAGAATAGATGACAAACATCACAGGAAGATAACGGCACTATAACAAGTTATTTTAATATTCTGAAAATATATTATTTCCTACCTCTTTCCTTTCCCAACCAGTTGAGTCATATTATGTATTGCCTAATCATAATAATTAGAGGCTATATCTTTACAAAGGAGGTATTTTTTTGACGCGCGAAAAGACTTTTACCTTAGTTAAGTCATATAAACCTTTCCATAGTAAATTCGATCCTTGCCCGCCGATTGGGAGGAAGTACTACAGGACACCTCCTAATTTGTATATTAATTTTCAACCGCCGAATTTGGAGCAGTTCACACCTGAGGAAGCTTTGAAATACGGTACACTTTGGAAATTCTTTTATGATTTTTATGATAATCCATATCGGGAAAGGGAGACATAAATGAATCAGAAACTGGATGATGAATATTATCAGTTGCTTGAACAAATACAGGCTGCGGATTTCGTACTTGTCGAGTTGACTCTTTATTTGGATACACATCCTAACGATCAGCAAGCATTACAGCAATTCAATCAATTTCATGAATACTCCAAACAATTGAAATCGGTTTTTGAGCCTAAATATGGTCCGTTATTGGGTTTTGGAAACAGTCCAGGCGGTGAAAATAAATGGGAATGGGGCCAAGGCCCTTGGCCATGGCAGGTATAAGGAGAGATATCTATGTGGGTTTATGAAAAGAAACTGCAATATCCAGTTAAAGTAAGAGACTGTAATCCTCGATTGGCAAAATATTTAATAGAACAATACGGGGGTGCTGATGGTGAGTTGGCTGCAGCACTCCGATACTTAAATCAACGATATACAATTCCTGATAAAGTGATTGGCCTGCTGACGGATATCGGAACGGAAGAATTTGCCCATCTGGAAATGATCGCCACGATGATTTATAAGCTTACAAAAGACGCCACCCCTCAGCAGATGGTTGCAGCCGGGCTAGGTGACCATTATGCCAATCATGATAGTGCCCTTTTTTATCATGACGCGGCAGGAAATCCATTTACTGCCACATATATCCAAGCCAAAGGCGATCCCATTGCAGATTTATATGAAGACATCGCCGCTGAAGAGAAGGCCAGAGCAACCTATCAGTGGTTGATCGACATCTCGGATGATCCTGATATCAATGATTCACTCAGGTTTTTGCGTGAGAGGGAAATTATCCATTCGATGAGGTTCAGGGAAGCTGTGGAGATTTTAAAAGAAGAAAAAGGTAAAAAGAAGTTTTTTTAATGAAACCACATGAAAAAAGCAGCGGATAAAAATCCGCTGCTTTTTTCATTTACGGTCTGAGGAATATGTCCATCCATCTTCCTGGTAAACCTTTTCTTCTTTCATCAGTTTGCCCAGAGCACGTTTGAACGCTCCCTTGCTTAAACCGAAGTTAAACTGGATATCATCAGGTGGCGTTTTGTCGCCATATGGCATGGCACCGCCACGATTCATTAAATAAGTGAAGATGACATCAGCATCTTCCCCCATTAAATCTTGTTTAAAGGGAATTAAAGAAACGTTAAGCGTTCCATCTTCTTTACTATCAATGACGCGCCCTTCAACTAATTCACCAAGGCGGGGCTCCTCCTTGCGTTCACTTTCGTGAATGAAACAGCGGTATCCTTCTTGGGAAACAAAGAAAGACCCAACCATAAGCAAACGATAGACATTTCCCTTAACAGTGGTGTTACGGACTCCTTTTAAAGGAGCTTTTACTGCAATCTCCTGGATTACATCTTCCGTTGCAAGTTTACCAAACAGACGGTCATTACGATCTGTCTTTAGGGATACATATAGACGGTCGCCAACCTCAGGCCATAAACGATCAATATTCGGAAGGTCGTCCAGAGATACAAGAATATCTTTGGAAAGGCCGATGTTCACAAAAACACCAAGTTTCCTTTTCACATTGACAACTTCCGCCCAGCCATACTGATCAATCTGAATTTCGGGGATCTTCATTGTCGCTGTTAGCCTTGCTTGTTTATCATGGTAGATGAATACAGTTACTTCATCTCCAAGTTCAAGTTCAGTTCCTTCATTCATTTCATTATGATGAAGTAAGACATCTTCTGAACCGTCAGTTAAAAACCATCCGAAATCAGCCTTACGTTCCACTTCTAACTCTACAGCCAAACCGGCCTGAATTTTTTGCATGTATTTAAATCCTCCTGTGACTTACCTTTACCTACAATTGTACCCAATTATTTATTTTACCATCATATTTGAATTTATCATTTTTTTCTTGTTCTGTATACCTATTACGGTTTTTTATTTTTCACCCTTGCCGTCTTCATCTAAAGCCTGAGGAACCAGAATCTGTCCTTGTTTAACATTACTATGCATGATCACTTTGGATAATTGGCTCGGTTTATATGTAATCTTAGCTCCCAAGGAGATTCCCTTTTCCCTTTCATCAAGTGCGATCGATACTTATCTACCTGACCGATCTTCTGATCCTGCAATTTCAATCTTAGGTATTTCGATGATATAATTTAACGATTAACTGAAAGGAAAAAGAAATCACTCATGACAAAAAAATTGTATTATACGTCCACCAAGACTTCCCAATGGGAAACCCAAATCCGGGAGACCTTTGAAGAAAATGGCTTTTACTACATCACTCTTGAAGAAACCGCCTTTTATCCCGAAGGGGGCGGCCAGCCTGCAGATACTGGAAAAATAGAAGGAATCACCGTTCTTGACGTTATAAAAAGCAATGATGGAAGGATTCTTCATAAGACTGAAAAACGGCCAGGGTCAGATATGGTTCACTGTGAAATTGATTGGTCCCGCCGTTTCGATCATATGCAACAGCATAGCGGCCAGCATTTACTCTCTGCAGTCTGTCGGGAATTGTTTGACGCTTATACGGTCAGCTTTCATCTTGGAAAGGAATATTTAACGATCGATATTACATCCGGATCTAAATGGACTGAAGTACATACGGCTGCAGTTGAAAAGCAAGTTAATCAATATATCATTGAGAATCGAGAAATACTGATATATTACGTGACAAAAGAGCAATTACAGACACTTCCTGTCGTCAAAATGCCTAAAGTGTCTGAGAATATCCGTATTGTTGAAATAGAAGGAATTGAGTATAACCCTTGCGGTGGAACCCATGTAGAAAGAACCGGGGAGATTGGCTTAATAAAAATTTTCAAAACGGAGAAGCAGAAAGAACATACCCGCCTCTATTTTAAGTGTGGCTTCAGGGCATTGGACGATTTTTCCGAGAGTCTTGGAATTCTTTCAGCCTTATCGACTAAATTCAATACCGGACGTACAGAGATACTTAATAGGGTGGAGAAACTGGAAAATGACTACAAGCAGCTGCTATCGGCAAATGAAAACTTAAAACTTGAAAATGCCAAGTATCTTGCTGACACCCTGCTTGCTGAAAATGTAGGGGGATTCATCTCTCATATTTTCGAAGATAGCTCAATGAAAGAACTGCTTTACCTTTCAGGTACGATTGTAAAAAAGGAAAAGGTCATCGTATTATTAGCATCACGTAAGGAGCAAAAGGTTATTCTTTCGCACAGTGGGTCCCTCCCCTTACATTGCGGACAATATTTTAAAGCTGAACTCAGTTCTTATAATGGGAAAGGCGGAGGGAACGAACAGACTGCACAAGCAGGTTTTGCATCACAAAATGACTTAATGGCATTTTACCAATACACAGTTGAAAAATTAGGCCAAAATCCTGGTGAATAAAACTTCTGCGAAATAGTCCATGCCAACTCGTGATTTATTTTACAGAAATAAGAAGAAGAGGACAGATAAAGTCCTCTATCTTCTTATTCTTCTATTTTCAATTTCTGTAACCCTTCTTTTTCAATATGAAGATGATATTTTTCTTCAAGCTCCATGATACGTTTAAATGCTTTCTCCTGATTATATTCATGGTTTTCCGATTCCTCGGCAAATTCTTTTCTTGCCATATGATAGGCCAGCTTATCCCTGAACACTCCTTCTTCATACTCATCTATGACTTTATGAAGTTGATCCTCCAGTTCCCTGCTTAAATCATATATATCATATTCCTTCACATACTGTACTCCTTCCATGCCGAAATCTTTGGCAAAGGAATTAAGATACTGTTCCATCTCACTGAAATCTTTATTATTTTCAGTATCGGAAGCAACCCAATATCCGTACTGAACCATTTTGAATAATGTTTCATATTGTTTCTTGGTAAAATTGATCTTCATTGTCTATTAACTCCTTTTCCGGTTTCCTTACATCAAAAAGAATAAACCGCAATGGAACAAAAGTCCATCCAATGCGGTTTATTCTCAATCCATTATTTCCGTTACAGAAAAATAAGCTGCTTTTTCCGTATCTACAACATAATGGCAATCGCCTTTAACCAAATTATAATAACGGTGCTTTTGAATATTTGAAATCATTTGAGTGGAGTCATCGCCCTCTACCTCATGCTCTAATTCTTTGCCGCCCGGAAAATAAAAACCAACTTTCAATTTCATCCTTCTCATCCTTCCCTTCATCTGGTTGAATCTCTCTTTTATTTCTTATCCTTTCTAATGCAGTTATAAACATAAATAAAATGCTTATTCACTTTTCCCATGATATTCTAGGGAAAACTACAAAAAAAGAAGGTGTTTTTGATGAAAATCAGGAAAGCGAGAGAAGAAGATGTAAATGGAATAGCAAATGTACATATAAACAGCTGGCAAACGACATATAAAGGGATTCTCCCGGATCAATACTTGTCTTCCTTGAATCTGGAAGCCAGAAAGAAAAATTGGCAAAGAAATTTAAAGATGCTGCATAATGCCACCTTTGTTGCGGAAAATGCCAATGGGGAAATCATCGGTTTCGCTGCCGCAGGGCCTGAACAAACGAATGATCCGCATATTCAAGGGGAAGTATATGCTGTCTATTTTTTAAAAGAATATCAACGACAGGGATTTGGCCGAAAAATGATAAAAGCGGTCATACATGAGCTCATTAAAATGGAACATAAGAATTTAATAATCTGGGCATTGAAGGATAATCCTTCATGCGGTTTTTACAAGGCGCTCGGCGGTCGAGTCATTGCTGAAAAAACCGTTAGAATGGCTGGCATCGAGCTCATCGAAGTCGGTTTTGGGTGGAAAGATATTCAGGATATCCTTTTTCATTTGTGAGCGTAACCTGGAGGATGGTTACATTCACCCTCCTCTCATGTCTCGATAAGGAAAGCATTTTTCTCATTACCTAAAAAATAAAGCCGGTGCAATGGCCTTGTCATTGTTACATATAGCAGTTTGATATCAAGCTCATTTTCACGGCAATATGCTTCTTCCAGGGATATTGCAAATACGACATCGAATTCCAGACCTTTGGCTTGATAAGAAGGAACAATTAACGTCTTATCCTTGGGGATGTTTCCCGCCTCATTTATTAAATGAAAGCCTTGATGGAATCCACTAAGTTTCTCGTTTGCCAGTTTGCAATCTTTCATCGTTTTTGCAATGACGGCAAACGTTTTGAAACCTTCCCTTTTAAGCCCTTCAATAAGTTCGATCAGTTTTTCTTCCCAGCCTTCCTTTTCTATGGAAATGAATTCCGGATTCCGGCCATGACGGACTACAGGTTCAACTTCCGGGAAATCGTATGTTAACAACTGAAGAATCCGGTTAGCTTGTTTCATTATTTCAACAGTGGTTCTATAACTTTTTTGTAATTCAGTATACGTAGCCCGCGGGAAAATACGATGGTGAACTTCCTCCCATGTCTGAAGTCCGCGGTATGAATGGATGCCTTGTGCAAGGTCACCTACGAGTGTGAACATGTCAGTATCCACTGCGGTTTTGAGTGCCTGTAACTGCATGAAACTATAATCCTGAGCCTCATCAATGACGACATTTTTTGCTTTGTTTTCTTTGTCGACACCAAAAAGCCGCTCCTGAAGGTATAATAATGCACCTAAGTCCTCCATTTCGTAACATTTATCAGAAAAATGTTTTTGATTATACTCACATAAAGCATTGGCATCTTCAACAGTAAGTTTACCGTTACTGTACGAGGCGAGCCGCTCCGGATCTTGATATAATTCCTGATAGTATTGGAGAAGATCCTTCTTTTTGAATTGCTTAAAATAGCCTTTTACGGAAGAACGGACCGCCTTTTTGATCTGCCCGATCCTTTCTTCTTTTTTATCGAGGCATTTTGTAACAAATTCCTTACGTACGACTGGATCGATATTCTTATAGAGAGCCTTCTCGATTTTGGCCTCATAAAAACCAACAGCACGTTCAAGCATTATTTTCTTTTTCAATTTCACTTCATTTTGTAAAATGGCCTTCAGTTTGTCCAGCCTGCTATATAACGGTAAATACCAATAATCCTCTTCCAATAACCTTATGAACTTCTTAGCCGAATAGAGGCGATATTTATCACAATAAAAATCTGTATCCGGATGAAACCCCTGGAAAATATCCTTTACATATTCGTCCAAAATATATTTAAATGCAGGGGAGCCCTTTAGACCTGATATCCAGACAGCGGTTTTTATTTCTTCATCATCCTTTTCCAGCAATCGAGTTAATTTATCATCCGCTACAAGCTTCACTTGCTTACCTATCGCTACTTGAACATATTCGGAAAATGTGAATTGTTTTACTTTTTCAACACCCAATTCTGGTAATGCTTCAGATATGTAATCAATGAACACCCTGCTCGGTGCAAGAATCATTAATTGTCGCGGATCGAACAAGTCTTTATAATGGTAAATGAAATATGAGATTCTATGTAACGCAATTGTTGTTTTACCACTGCCAGCTGCGCCCTGGACTATGATTGGCTTGTTCAAATCTGCACGAATGATTTTATTTTGTTCTTCCTGAATCGTGGTAATGATATCTGTCAATCGATTACTGGAACTTTTAGAAAGGGATTCCTGCAACAATTCATCCGTTGTTGTTAAATCAATATCCCTTACCTCTTCCAAGACACCTTCTTCTATCATTAGTTGCCTCTTTAAAGTGATGTTCCCGCAAAATGTTTCCCCTTCCGCTTCATATTCAATTTCACCAATCCGCCCCTCATAATAAAGGTTTGCAATTGGTGATCGCCAATCGACGATGATCTGTTCCTGGCTTTCCCTCTGATAAAGGGATGTTTTTCCGAAATAAAGCACTTCGCCACTTTCACCATCATTCCTTTCAAAATCCACTCTTGCAAAGTAAGGCTTTTTACTGGCTTTGCGTAAACTTTCAAGTTCAGTTTTGGACATTTCAAAAAAGTTGGCTGTAGTCAGCAACTGAGAATATAAGGCGGATTCAGACCAATCGGCATCACCAAAAGCTTCTTGCATATTCCGCTGAAATTGATCTTTGCTTGTTTCTGATGTTTTGATGACTACATCCATATAACGTTTGGTAAAATCCAGCCGCTGTCGTTCATGTTCGAAATCAGGGTGACTTCCCAAAAAAACCACTCTCCCTTCCATATTTATTTATCAAACTAAAAAAATGCCGATGCTAAGACGAAATGGACATTTATACTATCAGAAAACCCAATGGTTGACAAATCTGGATACATAGAATTATATACTTGAAATTAACTTTTCCGATATTTCACATAATTTTAAGAATGCACAATATATTCTAGATTGGACGTTGCTATAAAATGTTGACTTATGAAAGAGCCAAAATGCTTTAGGAGGAAAATCTTTAATACATTTCAGAAATAGAAAGAGGAATATTTAATAATTACTTCTTTGAAATTACCATCCTGGAGTAGGAAGTTTATTTTTTTATTTTACCCTATGAATCAGTTTATCCAAAAGAATGATGTTAATGGACATTATACTATTCTTAAAGATATGCAGGGAATTTATTGTATATCAAGAAAATGGCAAACCCATCAAGCATGCTTTGGAACAAATTCTTATACGGGCGATGCGAAATCATGTTTCTCTCGGAATGATCTTTAACATGAGAAAAATCGACACAAAAAAGCACTTCTATTAGGGTAAAGTGCTTGGTTAAACCATTCTGCTCCTACAATTGTCATCAATTCTTAACATAAAAAACGCTAATTTAATGTTTCTATGGAAATCTTACATATATACTTAAATTACAATTAATTATTTTTCTGAGAAAGTGGGTACTGTCATGGAAATAAATGAAAGACAACCAATGCTATCCCCTAAATTAATCCATGAACTTGAAGTTTTATCATCTAAAACAAATATGTCCATCCCTGAATTATTAGAAATATCTGTTGTATCACTGCTAGAAAAGGTGAATAATACTAAAGAACTAAATGTTGGTCTTAATAATAAGGAAATGATTTTAAGAAATAAAATCATCATTAATCAAAATAAAGAAGTTTTGAATAAACAAAGCACTTGACCATAATAGGTTAAGTGCTTTTTGGTTCTTCACATTTACAAACCCATGAACGCTACCTGAATACCTATCTGCCTAAGCCATGCAATTACAGCATTTTTTCTGTTTCCATTCCAATGTCATAAAAAACACTTAACTGCCATTATGTTTTATAAGGCTAGATATTCTACCGTGGTTTCCAATATAATATTCATTCTTTATTATGTAATTTGCACCAATGCAGTATTCAGTAAATCCCGCTTCCATTTAACTTTCTGAATTTGATGAATTTCCTTTTTCCGTTTGAATTTGTAATTTGGCATAAAAAAAAGCAGTTATTAAACTGCTTATCAATTATTCATGGTTTATTTGATGTCACGTATGTACCAGCTATGAAATCATGTATGGCTCTATGATCTTTTCTTATGCCAACCATGAATGCACTAACAATAAACCCTATCCCTAATGTAATGGCATAAACTAAAGCAGCAACTAAATACCTCAATAGCATTGTGCCTATGCCTAATTTTTTACCGTCTACCCTTACTATGCGTATACCCACAATCCTTTTACCCACTGTATAGCCATACCATAGTATCGGGACAATCATCATGTAGAGAAAGTTAAAAAACGTTGAAAAATTTTCATTTTCCCAATCACCTGTAATCAGCCCGAAAATTATCGCTAATGGTGCTGATACAATTATGCCATCCAAAAATCCTGCGAAAAGACGTTTCCAAAAACCTACAGAATCGCTCATATGTGTTCCTCCTGTTATATTAGTTACACTTACCTATATTACCAATTAAAAAGTTAATGCGTAATAAGTCTTTTTACCCATAAATTTTGTTCGACAAAAAATTAAAACTTAGATTAGAGGAGATAATTTTTCATCAAAATTAAATACCTGTGTAATTTTTGCTTATAAACGTTTGTTTTTACTAATCTAACTTTAATTTTCCTAAGAAATAAGATACAATTTAACGAGCGGCATAGTTTAAAAATTAATGAACATAAACTGCTGTTTGTGTGAATCAGCGTAAAACTAGTGAAACAAAATGTTAGACACGTTGAAACAAAAGTATTTTGGAGGAATGTAAATAAATGATTACAGTAAATAATGTTGGTTTACGTTATGGCGATCGTAAACTGTTTGAAGATGTTAATATAAAATTCACGCCTGGTAACTGCTACGGTCTGATAGGTGCTAATGGTGCGGGTAAATCCACGTTCCTAAAAATCCTTTCCGGTGAAATTGAAGCACAATCCGGTGATGTCCATATGGGGCCTGGCGAACGCCTTGCCGTTCTAAAACAAGATCACTTCGCTTTTGAAGAAGAAGAGGTCCTTAAAGTTGTCATTATGGGACACGAAAGATTATATGAAGTCATGCAAGAAAAAGATGCCATCTATATGAAAGAAAACTTCACGGACGAAGACGGAATGAAAGCGGCCGAACTTGAAGGTGAATTTGCCGAATTAAATGGTTGGGAAGCTGAACCTGAAGCTTCCATTCTCCTAAAAGGCCTTGGTATTGCAGAAGACCTGCATACAAAGAAAATGGCAGAATTGAACGGTGGCGACAAAGTTAAAGTATTGCTTGCCCAGGCACTATTCGGTAAGCCGGATGTTCTATTACTGGATGAGCCTACCAACCACTTGGACTTAAAAGCAATCAAATGGCTGGAAGAGTTCTTGATCAACTTTGAAAACACAGTTATCGTAGTTTCCCATGACCGTTACTTCCTTAACAAAGTTTGTACACATATTGCGGATCTCGATTTCGGTAAAATCAAAGTTTATATCGGTAACTATGACTTCTGGTATGAATCAAGCCAGCTTGCCCTTAAATTGACTCAAGATGCCAACAAGAAAAAAGAAGAAAAAATCAAAGAGCTTCAAAATTTCATCGCTCGATTCAGTGCCAATGCATCCAAATCAAGCCAGGCGACATCCCGTAAGAAATTATTGGACAAAATCAGCTTGGATGACATACAGCCTTCTTCTCGCCGCTATCCATATGTCGGCTTTTCACCTGAGCGTGAAATCGGGAATGACCTGCTTCGTGTAGATGGAATCTCGAAAACGATCGATGGCATAAAAATATTGGATAATGTCAGCTTCACAATGAATAAGGGTGACAAGATCGCTTTTGTCGGTAAAGATGAGATTGCCAAAACAACAATGTTCAAAATCTTGGCAGGTGAAATTGAACCGGATAGCGGCTCATTCAAATGGGGCGTTACGACCTCTCAGGCATACTTCCCTAAAGATAATGCCGAGTTCTTTGAAGGTGTCGATTTAACTCTTGTCGATTGGCTCCGTCAATATTCTCCTAATGACCAGAGCGAAAGCTTCCTGCGCGGTTTCTTGGGCAGAATGTTATTCTCTGGCGATGAAGTCACGAAAAAGGCAAGTGTTCTTTCAGGGGGCGAAAAAGTCCGCTGTATGCTTTCTAAAATGATGTTAAGCGGTTCGAACGTGCTAATGCTTGATGAACCTACTAACCATCTAGACTTAGAGTCAATTACGGCATTGAACAACGGTTTGATCAGCTTTAAAGGATCGATGATCTTCTCTTCTCATGATCATCAGTTCATCCAAACTATAGCGAACCGAATCATTGAACTTACACCAAAAGGTACAGTTGATAAGCAAATTAGCTATGATGAATACCTTGAAAATAGCCAATTACAAAAACAAGTGGCTGAAATGTACAAATAAGATTTATGAAAGCACATCCTTATTGGATGTGCTTTTTTTTTGGTTCCTGATTCTCCCTACCTGCATTTGTTTCATACCTTCAATGCATTGAAGGTATAAAAAACACTCTGCAATAAATATAATAATATTCCCTGAAAGATGGGCACTGAATAATTTCATGGTTAAAAAGGTATATTGGTAAGGAAGGAGTGAGTTGAATTGGATGGTCATACAGTGAAAAATATTTTTGAGGATACAGGATACCTTTTTTTATATGATAAATTCAGTTATCAATTTTATGTATCCGGATTGTTCGACTTAGTGGATCAAGAAAAAATAATTTCGGATTTTTTAAATACTTATGGCTTCGAGGATAAAAATCCACTCTTTTTTGACGACTTTTCCTTTTACTTTAATTGTTTTCATTATTCCCACCAAAAACAAAATTTGTTAAATTTCTTGAAAGCCGAGTATGATGAACATATTTGTTAATTACAAAAGGCCAGGTAAACTGATCCGGCCTTTTCTTAAAACATACACGATTCAAAAAAGGTAAGAGCATATTAGCGCTCTTACCTCAGACTGTAGACAAACTCGATGAAAATCGAGTTTGCCTACAGTTTTTTTATGGGTGTACAATCTCGGCGCCTTTGCGCCTGCGGGGTCTCCCCTGGACGCGCTTTTAAAAAGTTCATTTACATTCTTTTTGCTCCTAAATATCTTTTCTTCCAATAACTATTATCCATAGAGGAAATGCTTACACCATTTGATGAGGAGCTGTGTATGAATTGATTACCACCTATATAAATACCAGCATGTGAGGCACCAGGTTTATAGGTTTCATAAAAGACCAAATCTCCAACTTGTGGTTTGGACACCTTTGTCCCCTTTTTATAGATTTCCGATACCGTTCTTGGTAAAGTGACATCTGCACCTTTATCGAAAGCGTATTTTAGGAATCCGCTGCAATCAAAACCTTTTGGTGTAGTTCCACCCCATACATACCGTACATTCAAATGTTTTTTTGCTTCATTCACTATCGCAGAAGATTTATTGCTTGTTTTATTTATATTAGCTACGTTGGATGTCTGCTTTTTCACCCCCAAAGCTTTATATGTATTCGGACCTACAATACCATCAGCTTTTAAGCCTTTACTTTTTTGGAACTTTACGACTGCACTTTTAGTAACGGTCCCAAAATATTTAGTTGTATTATTACTCTTAAAATATTCTTTTTTCTTTAGAACCTCTTGTAATTGTTTTACTTCTGTATGAGTCATTCCACTTTTTAATGTACGATCGCCCAATGCAGCATTACTAACCAACGGATTTGATAGTAACAATCCAGACACTACAAAAGATGCTATAATTTTTTTCATTTTCTCCCCCGATAAAATCTCTTTTTTTATAAGTTTATCATCTTTAAGTGACACACATATTTACCTAATTTTACATTATCATTACAAATTTGTGCATAAAGTGTGCATAAAATACAAAATAACTAAAATATCCCTAATGTTCCCGAAAGGTGTTAAGACTATGGACTATGGATCATCCTAAAATAGTTTCTTTTTTTCGAACCACATATACTCTACTTCTAATAGGTCCCTAATAGATTTTTTTGGAATTAGGGTTAAAAAATAAACAATAGGTAGTAGATATTATTGTGTAGTACTTAAGAGTAAATGAAAAAGGCTGCCTTAAATACAGCTCCTATCTTCAGCTAACGCACCCGTTTGTTTAAGTACATTTTTTCACATACTCAATAAAAAGAGTCGTTTTCCCTATAAGAGAAACGACTCTTTTGGTAAACATGGGAATAAATTGACCAACGTTGTATCCATGTTTTATATATTTCGAGAATCCGATACTACTTCCTTCACTCCATTGCGTTTTAAAGTAGTACTCAGTATCACAATCATGCTTACTAATCCAATCCAAACAAGAACTGAAACAGGCGTATTCCAGGTTAAGCCTTCCCCAAAGAAGAAAAATCCTCGAAGCCCTTCTACCATAAATCGCATTGGCAACCAAGAATAAACCCAATCGTGATAAAATGGAGACATCATTTCTGGAGCCATTGCAAGCAATGGTGCACCAAAGAAAAGCATTAAGATAAAAATAGGCATACCTTTAAGCCCCAATAGTGAAAGTACAGCTAATATCATTAGAAAAAAGCTAAAGGATGTAATTGATAAAAATAAAGCCGTATCCATGAAATTCGGGATATTTAAACCAACCATACCATCTGCTATCCAGGTTAAGCCAAATCCAATTACCAGAGCTACAACCGCACCCATTAAAATTTGCCCGACCTTTGTGACCAGGTTTTCTTTTCTAGTGCGGATCGGCATTTTGCTAATGGAAATAAAGATTATCGCAGCACTAGCCAAACTAGCCATCCATAATGGCTGGAATAAGGAAACAGGAGCATTTCCATTCGCACTATTCATGCCGATTTCATTGACATTTGTGACTTTCTTAGCGATTGGAACTGCAAGGCTTGCTGCCTGTTTTGCAGTCAAAGTTGCTCCTTGTTTTTCAAAACCATCAAGTAGTTGTTTTCGGACGGTGTTGTTCATGTTGTCAACTACTCCATTCAAGACCTGTCCTGCCATCGTTGAAGCAGCCGTATTCATTCCCTGATTAATAAATATTTGTACTTCAGGTGCAGAAGGTGCTGGTGTCCGTAATGATGCTTGCTTTGGACTAAAATCTTTGGGAATAACTAAAGCCGCGTAATACTTTTGATTATCTAAACCTTTTTGGACTGCCTCAATACTGTCTACTTCCACCCATTTTACAGTAGGGTCTTTATCCTTTGTTGATGCTGAAGGCTTTTGTATCATTTCAACAATCGTTTGCCCCATGTTCATCTTTGGTTGATTAGGAATTTCCACTCCTTCATCCTCATTTACGATTGCAATCGGCAGATTTTTCGGTTGTGATTGAACCGATGGAAATAATGTCAGTGAAAAAATAAAAATAACTGCAAATGCGATGATAGGTGAAACCAATACCAGTTTATTTTTAAACATATTTTGACCCTCCTTGGTTTGGGTTTATAATAAAGAACAACCTGTTGTTTTATTTACTACATTCAAATTATAATTTGGGGACTAGTTCTGTTTCAATAATCAAAAATGTCACATGTGTTGGTTACGGAACACCTTTTATAAATGTGTTGGATAAAATCAAGGAGGAATTAACTTGCTAGATAGTAATACGGATTTACGGATCATTCGGACAAAAGAGTCCATCCGAAATGCACTAGTAGAATTAATCGATGAAAAAGGGTTCAAAGCAATTACAGTTAAAGACATAACAACCAGAGCAAAAATTAATAGAGGCACATTTTATGCACACTATCAAGACAAATTTGATTTAATGACTAAATACGAAGAAGAAATCATGCTTGAAATGTCCAGAATTGCAAAACAGAACTTTCCAGGTGTTATTGCCGCACTTGGAACCGACTCTCCAACTTTAGCACCATTTACCCTCTCAGTTTCAATATTTGAGTATTTAAATGAAAATAGTGGATTTATGAAAGCTGTGTTAGGCCCAAAAGGAGATTTATCATTTCAAACAAGACTGAAAGAATTTATGTGGAAAACACTGTTTGGAAATAATCCAAACGCACTTATTAAGGAGGAAAATTTACTTGTTCCAGGACAATATTTTGCTTCTTACGTTGCATCTGCACATATAGGAGTAATTCAACAATGGTTGGATAGTGGCAGGAAAGAATCCCCTCAAGAAATGGCTCGTATCCTATCAACCATTACAGTTAATGGTCCCTTCTTTGCAGCTGGTTTGAAAAAATAACTTACACAGGGATAAAGAGACAATACCATGAAAAATAGGTACTGTCCCTTTATTATAAATATGCTTATACAACTAAACTGCCCCTTTATGGTCCATAAAAAATCATAAATAGCATTAGAAATATGTTTAATACTAACAATATCTTACCAAAGAGATTTTTTATAGCTAAAACAGAAAATACAATAGAAATTATAAATGAAAAAATCGCTAGTTTTGGTGGAAAATACACAACGTCTAAAATGCTTGACATAGAAAAATACAATAGAAAAATGCTAATAAATATAAATATCATTGAAAAAATTAATGCTATCGTGATATAAATAAAAGTCCTGAGCTTTTTCAGAGGTTGTTTCTCATAACTATAATCAACCATTTTTCCCTCCTGATATTAAGTTTGTTTACTCCTTAAAAATCAACCTTTACCGAATACTATTCTCTTTCTGAACAATAAATACCTTCATCAACTATTCTGCCCCTTTAGTTCATTAAGGAAAACCAAAATCAAGTATTGATTTCGGTTTATCATTTTTATAAACGATTAAACTTTATTCAAAACGGTACGACTTTATTTTAAAACTACATCTTTAATGATCAAACGGTTATATGTAAAACTTAGTTACCATAGTACAAATTAAAGGTATGCTTTTCAGTGAGCATACCTTTAAATAATTTTTTTTATAGATCTTTTATTTAATAAAATACATTTTTCCATTTACTTCAATAGATACCGAAGACTGTTTCATTTCTTTTTTAAGATTTTTTGCATAAGCTACAACTTCATTAATTTTATTCTTATCTAACTTTTCAGTGAAGCTATAAACAATGGTTACTTTTTCTTTAACTAATTTTTCATTGTCTCCTATCCAAGCTCCTGTTCCATCGTAAGAAGTAGCACCTCCAAACATATTAGAGAACTTCTCTAAAGACTGGTCAACATATTTGCTGTTATCAATAGGTTGATCAATATTGTAGGTAGATGGAACATAAATTTTTACAACATTGTCAAGATGGAATTGTCCTTTCAAAACATTTGATTGTTGTTCTTGAGTTGTTGATGTTTGTTTAGATGGGAGTTCAACATATACTGTATAAACAAATAACCCAATTAACATAAAGAATGCTAATACTTTAATTACTACTTTATTCTTCTTCAGTTTTATCACTTCCCCTTATTTAATAATTCCTACTCAAAAATAACAAATATAGGAAATTTATCTTTATAATACCAAAAAGGTATATTGACGTATATATACTTTTTTGTCGTTTTTTAGGTTACATATGGAATGCAAAACTAGCTAAGATAATCACTCTTTAAGGAATCCATCAAAAATAAACCCCCTTGGTAGCCAAGGGGGTTTCTCATCTTCGGAATTATCGTTTATGCTGTAGCTTTGAAACAAAGTTTGATCATTTTTGTGTTCCTTAATCAACTAACGCACCCGTTAGCTTAAGTACAAATCTTCACAATCCATTGTTAACCTTTTCCTCATGGGTAAGAAATTATCTACATATATGAAATCTTGAATAAACAATAAAAAATAGAAACGCCAATCCTTTGATAGATATTGGAATGGCGTTAATTTGTATTATGTTAACCTATGCAGTTTTCAATGTCAATAATAACGGTATTGCTGTCAATTCCCAAGGCAGCAGCTGTACTCATCACTGTCCCAGGTGTAGCAGTAGTAACAGTGAAAGTAGCCATATAAAAGCCAGATGCATCTGTAGATGCCGGAGTTACAGTACCGAGAGCAGGATCGATTGTAAAGAAAACCGGTGTACCTGCTGGAGGAGGACTTCCATTCACCAACACTTGCCCACTAAGAATTGTACTACTAGGACCTGTTCCCGGAGTACATGGTATAGTTGCCTGAGAACTCAAGGTAACTGTTATAGGCCCACACAATCACGACTAGTAATAGTAACAGTATTGCTGTTTTGTCCCAAAGCAGTAGCGGTAATCATTGCTACCCCAGCTACTGCAGTACTATTGTAAGTAGCCGAAAAATTGCCAGATGCATCTGTAAATGCTGGGTTAGGAGTTATAGTACCAAGAGTAGGATCATCTATTGTAAAGAAAACCGGTGTACCTGCTGGAGGAGGACTTCCATTCACCAACACTTGCCCACTAAGAGTCGCGGAGATAACAGTATCAGGAGGGCAATTTGTTGTACCTATATCAGATTCATCACTAGCCAAGGTAACTGTTGTTACCGTAGTAAGTCCGATCAAATCTAGAATGTTTTCAAATTTGAACTCAAGCAACATTTCTTTCTTGATGACGTCACGAAGAGTTCTTTGAACACTTCTATCAACATCCAGAAGATCCGTTAATGAAACCACTGGAGGAGAAAGCGGAGTTCCGCCAGGTAATGTTCCTAAAACGAGCTGCAGCTTTTCTGCTTCAGCATTCATGATATGAGCTAGAGCCAACTCCTCAAAAGCCACGGAAGCTAATAGCAAAGGAATTGTTTGTGCAGTTGTGACTGAGATGAGTGGTGTGATATTGGGTATATTTGGAAAAGACATTATAATTCACCTCTTTGATAGTTAATATGAAAGAACAAGGCTTGTACTGCTTTTGTTCTATTTCATTTTATGCCACAGCATTTTAAAGAGACTATGTTTTTGCCCTATTATTCTGAAAAACTAATAAATGTGTTGTCCCCCAAAAACTTATAATATCCGTATGGATGAGGATTCAACACAATGTGATTCTATTGTGCCCATTCAAGTAACCTGCCCCGATAGTTCCATAAGAAAAAGAGTTGCCAAAGCAACTCTCTAATTGAAGTAAAGCACCCGTTAGTTCATTAAGAAAAGCGACTCTTATTAAAGAATCGCGCCCGATTGTTGAAGATCAATTAATTCATTTTTTTAAGAACTTCCCCCCTATTAAATTTCAATAAGTATAGGAACGATCATTGGCTTTTTCTTAGTATGTGTATATACATATTGTCGTATTGATTTTTTTATTTGTTTTTTCATTACATTCCATTGGTTTCTATTTGCTTCTTGTAGCTCGTTAACAGTTTTTGTAGTAAGTCGATTAACGTCTCTTCGGAGTTCCGAGAAATCTCTATCCACAAATCCACGAGAAATGGTATCGGGTTCAGAAATCAGTTTTCCTTCCGCTTTACTCATAGTTAAAACAATCATGAGTATTCCATCCTCTGAAAGCTGTTTGCGGTCTCGTAACACAAATTCCCCAACATTACCGACATCCCCCCCGTCTACGTAGGTATTCCCAACCGGTATTTTCCGGGTCTGACGGGCAATGGTATGTTCAATATCGACGACATCGCCATTATTAATGATAAACGTGTTTCCTTGCTCTACTCCAACGGATTCAGCTAACAAACGGTGATGGTGTAACATTCTAAATTCACCGTGAATGGGAATAAAATATTTTGGTTTCATTAATGTAAGCATTAGTTTTAAATCTTCTTGATAACCATGGCCGGAAACATGCATTCCGGATGTACTTCCTGATCCATAAATCACTTTGGCTCCAAGTGCAAATAAGTTGTCTACGATACTCGTGACATTTCGTTCATTCCCGGGTATTGGACCTGCTGCAAAGATAACCGTATCTTCAGGTAAAATGTCGACACCGCGAAAGTTTCCAGTGGACAGGCGGGCAAGAGCAGCCAATGGTTCTCCTTGACTCCCCGTGCATAAAATAGCCACCTTTTCAGGAGCCATTTCATTGATTTCATGTGGGTCAATTAACATTCCATCAGGAACTGTTAAATAACCACGTTCCATAGCAACCGCTACGACCTTAACCATACTTCGTCCAAGCAACGCAAGTTTTCGATTTGTTTTTTGCGCTGCATCCACGACTTGCTGAACGCGACTAATATTTGAAGCAAAGGCAGAAAGAATAACTTTACGTTCGGCTTTCATGAAAGTTGTTTCCACATGTTCACCTACCATTTGTTCCGATGGGGTCAAACCAGGACGTTCTGCATTGGTACTCTCAGACAAAAGAAGCAAGACCCCTTCTTTGCCGATTTCAGCCATTTTATGAATATCCGAATGCTCATTATTCGCAGGGGTTAAATCAAACTTGAAGTCCCCCGTATGTACAATATTACCCTCTGGTGTGTGAAAGACCATTCCCAAGCAATCAGGAATACTATGGGTCACTTTGAAAAAGCTTGCGCTCATTTCTCCGATTTTCAAGTTTGAGTTTGAGTTGATTTCAACAAGTTCGCTTTCTCTTAGAAGTTTATGTTCTTTTAATTTGATTTCAATTAATCCTAGTGTGAAGCGTGTGGCATAAACGGGTACATTCAATTTTTTTAAGAAGAACGGGATCCCCCCGATATGATCTTCATGTCCATGTGTGACAATTAAAGCCCTGACTTTATCTTTATTTTCTACTAAGTAAGCTATATCAGGGATAATCAAATCAATTCCTAATAAACTTTCACCTGGAAACTTATTGCCACAGTCGATAATCACGATATCGTTTGAATATTCGATTGCATACATATTTTTCCCTATTTCATTCAAGCCGCCTAAGGCGAAGATAGATAATGCATTCTCTTTTGGACTCAAATTTATATCCTCCCACTTTAAATATAATCTTAGTATGCCCTTTGGGTTTCCTTCATTAATCATATATTAGGATACCAAGGGTAATGAAATCCTGCGAATTAGTGAGCATTTAAGAGATATACATATCTATCTGAGGGAGTTTAAGGACATTTATTCACAATCTCACATCAATATTAACATGAATATCCGGTTTTTCTTGGAAGTCTTATTCCATTAAATGGGCCCAATTGTTGAACAAAGATCAAACAGCACTCTTCAACTAACCTGCCCCGTTTGTTCATTAAGAACTTCAGACTATACATAAGGAATTACAACAGCATTACATGCTTTTTCATAAAATTCTATCGGTCCTGCTGCTCCGATAATTGCATACTCATAACCAACATCACTCATATCCTTTAAACAATTATGGAGTAGCAAATAGCCAATCCCACTAATCCTATTAGATACCGATACACCCATAGGACCAAAATAACCTTTCTTATTCTTATATATATCAAAACCTGCAAAACCGATTATTTCTCCTTTACTATCTAAAGCTATATATATCGAAGGTTCACTTAATAAAAATGCTTCTCTAATAGTTTGTGACCATTCTTTTGAAAAATTATTTTCAACAAAGGGAACAAGGTTGGTTGCATCGTTATAATTCACTTTACGAATTGAGTGCGAATTTATTTTTGGGAGTATGTAATTGCCAAGATGAGTAATCATATCTCGCGAAGTAGTACCGAGGGTTAAAATTATTTTCCTGTCTTCATCTGATAAGAAACTGTCAATAACATTAGTTGTTATTAAAGCTTTAAGCAAATGACCTTCGTTTATATAGGTTTGGTTATATTTTTTCATATAACTAATTGCAACTTCGAAAACCTTTATTACATCTTCGGTTACGCCAACGTTGAAAAAAATACTGTTTGTTGTATTTTGAGTTGAAGGATTATCTAAATTCTTATTCAAAGCTCTCAGAGAAGTTCTTTCTATGGTACATTTTAAAGATATTTCCCCAAGTACTCCTGTTTTTTCATTTAAACAAGCTATAAGTAAGTGTACGGGCTGTAACACTTTAAGATTAGAAAATATAGCTGCTTCATTTTCTGCACTCCTCATTATTCTTAACATTCTACTAGTGAAATTTATATTGGAATTATTCAGTTTTAACTCCTCCTATCCAGCCATTCTACCATATTAAACCATATATAAAGAATTCCTTGTTCAACTAACCTACCCCGTTAGTTGCATAAAGAAAAAGCTGCCTTAAAGACAGCTCCGATCTTCAGCTAACGCACCCGTTAGTTTAAGTACATTTATTCACAATTCACAAAGTCTAAATAAGGGCTTATACTTTTAGAAACTTCATTGCTTGAATTAAAGTGTGACAATAATCGGACCATTTTTAGTAAGGATAATCGTATGTTCTAATTGAGCTACATAGCTTTTTTCTGTAGCATAGGTCCAACCGTCTTCTTTTTGGAATACTTCTTCTTCAAAGGTTGAGATAAATGGTTCGAATGCGATAACCATCCCTTCCTTTAATATTTCATTATCCCATGGATCATAATAATTACAAATATGGTCAGGTGCTTCGTGTATTCTACGTCCAACACCATGTCCTGTAAGGTTTTTGATAACAGTGAATCCATGCTGTCTCGCTGTTTCAAATACAGCTTTTCCGATTCTGCTTTTTTTGGAACCGGGTTTTGCTTTCTTAAGACCTGCTTCAAATGCCTTTTTAGCAACGTCGCATAATTTCGTTAATACTTCTTCTCCTGCTCCTACTACAAATGAGATTCCTGTATCTGCGAAATAACCGTTCTTTGAAGCAGATACATCTATATTCACTAGATCCCCTTCATGAATAACCCGATGACCCGGAATACCATGTGCCACTTCTTCATTAAGACTAATGCAAGTATAGCCAGGAAAATCATATTCACCTTTTGGAGCTGAAACTGCACCTGCTTTTTCTAAAAGTTCTCCGGCTATATCATCAAGTTCTTTGGTCGTTATGCCAGGAATTGTTCTTTGTACCAATTCATCTCTAATGGAGGCAATAATTTTGCCAATTTCCTTCAAACCATTAAAATCTTCTTCTGTTTTTGCAATCATTTTTTCCTACCTCATTATCTTTTATCATCAATAAACTTTATAAGTATTAATTGTACCTTTATTTTCTCGAAAAATAAAAGCAATGTAAATTATTTGGTACAATACCCCTCAGGTGAATTTTTCTTCGATCATGAAATAGACCGCAAAAAGCATCTAGTACATATAACTATACTATTAATTGGATTTACCTTCCACTTTCCTTATTGAACTAACCTGCCCTTTTAGCTTTATAAGAAAAAGAGCTGCCACTAATGCAAGTCCTTGTATTTTCCCCTTCATTCTTTCAATGAATGGAGAAAAATTTCGTGGGGATACTTCTGTTGGATATAGCGTATAAGTGCAGTGACAACTTGTGGACCGGATTCCACGAGTCTACCTTGTTCAAATGCAGTGAAGTTATCACCGCCTGAAGCTAAATAATTACTAACCGCTACTTCATATTCGTTGTTTGGCTGAATCTCTTGACCCTTCATGTCTTTCAGCGCAACAATGCGGTTGCCAATTGGAGCATTGGGGTCCCAATTATACGTTAAACCAACCGTTTGTAACCTATTTTCATAATCTTTCGCCCACTGCTGTTCTAAAGCAAGTTTTATTTGGTCTCCTGTTAAGATTAACTTACTGACACGATGACCAAAAGGCAAGTCTGTATAAAGGTCTTCTACAGTGATATCCCCTTTTTTTAAACTTTTCCTCATTTCGCCTTGATGGACAAAAGCTATATCTACCCCCATGGCTTCCCGCTCAGATTCTGCAATCATTTTCGCTAATGGGGATTCACCGTTTGCATCTTGTTTTCGTGTGATTTCTTCTGGCATTTCTCCTATTATCTGATTAAAGTAGCTCCCCAATCTTTTTCTATATTTATTTAGAAGAGCAACCGTTTCTTTATCTGGTTTTATTTGATGATGTGAAGTGACAATAACCTTTGCTTGTTTCTTAACAATATTTTTAGTATGTGGGTCAATTTCAAGATTTACTTGAGAAAAGGCTTTCCCATTAGAATAAGCTTGAACGATCAGTTTACCGGCTACAACGGTATTGGCATATTCATGGCTGTGACCGGCAAAAATGACATCCACCTCATCATCGATTTTTGGAGCCATCTCCACTAAAACTCCACTGGAGTTTGCTCCTGTCTGATCTGATTGAGCTGAATCATGTGCCAGTACAACAATTACTTTGATCCCTTTTTCCTTTAAATGCTTAACGGTTCCGTTAATAGCTGAAACTTCATCCGTAATTTCTACTTCTTTTCGATTTTCAGGTGCCACATACAGATTGGTCTCTTTTGTGACCACACCGATAAATCCAATATTAATTCCGTCAATTTGTTTAATAACATACGGTGGTAACATGGGAGTACCCGACTTTCTATCGATGATATTTGCAGAAATGTAAGAAGTATTGGCACCTTGAAAATAACCTGTTTTTTTATTGAATCCTCCATAAATAAGACGTTTCATTTCATTTACGCCTTGGTCTAATTCATGATTTCCAGGTGTCCCGACATCAAAGTGCAGGAGGTTTAAAAGTTCAATCGTGGGTTCGTCTTTAAATTGAGAAGAGATTGGAGGACTTCCTCCTACCATATCACCAGCATGAACAAGTAGTGTATTTTGGTTTTTTTGTATATATTTTTTTAAATAGGCAGCCAGGTATTCAGCACCCCCTGCCATCGTTCCTGAAACCATTTGATATTTGTTTAGTTGGCCGTGAAAATCATTAACGCCTAACAATTGTACTTGAATGTAGCGGTTTGATGTGGAATGATTCGTTGAGGAAAGATTGGATGAGAATGCTGTGATTTTATAAGTTACGAAAATGATGATAAATACCAAGATGAACAAAGAAGATATGGCCTGAAATTTTGACAACTTCCGATCCCTCCCTCTAGATGTAAATTAAGAATAACTCTGGACTTTTATATCTGTATAAAGGGACCGTGATTTTTTGTTATATTTTATATATCAATTGTTAAATTAATCCAGTGCATGCATATCTTTTTAAAAATACTCATACAGCTTAACATTTAGAAATCTGTTAAGATTTTGACTAACTTAATGGAAATAACATGCAACATTATTTAAAAAGGCTCCAATTTTTCTTCCATGAACCTGATAGTGAAAAAAACGTTGCTGCTAAGATTTTCTCTGCACTTGTGTAAAAACGTTCTAAGTGTTCCTTATTATTGAAATCTGCTCCATTAGTAAAAGAAGATAAACAAAAAGAGTGTAAATCCTTATTGGATCAACACTCCCGTTAGTGCAGTAACGTTCAAGGTTATTTTTTTAGGTTTTCCTTCATTAAAAAGGAAATTTTTTGCTCATCTGTATATTGGATCTGTTCCAGGTGATTAATTACTAGCTCTTGTCTATTTATTGAATGGTTTTGACTTAACTTCGCTTTTCCCTCTATCTTTTTGATTTTTATTTTGAAGCCTTGAATTCCTTTGTTCATTCCAGCGAGAAAATTAGCGTCTAAATCTTGCAATTTGTATGAGCTATCAGGGGCTTCATACTTCAATACCATGTCATGCAAGGAATCCGTTAACTCCTGTTCATCCTCAATAAGTTCGGCTTCGCCGTATACATGAACAGTCACATAATTCCATGTTGGTACTGCTTGATTCGTCTCATACCAAGAGGAAGAGATATAACAGTGAGGACCATGAAAAACTGCTAAGACTGTTTGATTTTCAATATCTTTCCATTGAGGGTTCGGACGAGCAAAATGACCATACAAATAGTTTTTCTCCTTATTCAAAAGCAGTGGTAAATGTGTAGCAAAAGGTATGCCTTCATGCATTGAACACAATGTTGCAAAACCATTCTCCTGTATTACATCGTAGGCTACTGCTAATTCTTTTATTTCAAATTGCTTAGGGATATACATAAAAAAATCTCCTTTCCAACTGATATAAACTTTTAAACATTGATTCGTAAATATTATTTATTCACGATCATAGCAACTTTTTCTATTCTCATTTCTATCTTGAATAATCGAGTACGTCATCTAAGAAATATAGTATTATACAAACTGACATATAAAAAGGTACAATTGTAAATAAACAAACATGTCAAAGGAGGTCGTAAATGATAAATACCATTTTTGCTTTTAAGGATGATTCTCCCAAATACAAACAAATTTACGAGCAGTTTAAGTTATTTATTGATCGGGGTGACATACTTGCTGATGAACAATTGCCTTCCATTCGTCAACTTGCGGATTCTCTTCAAGTAAGTCGCAATACGACATTAATGGCTTATGATCAACTTGTAGCTGAAGGATATATTCGTGGAGAAGGGAGAAAAGGTTATTTTGCAAATGAATTAGAGCCACTTTTATCCCAAGCAGAGTTAATTCCTCATAATAAAAAGCAAAGAGAGTCAGTGACACCTACCCTCATTGATTTCCGAGCAGGTGCCGTAGATCAAACACATTTCCCCCTTAAAATTTGGAGGAGGATTGCCAATCACGTATTAACGTTACAGGAGAGCTTTAAATATGGGGAACCCTTTGGTGAGGTGTGTCTACGTGAACAAATTGCCACATACTTACTCCAATCCCGTGGGGTGAAAACAGATGCAAATGCCATTATTATCGGCAGTAGTACCCAACAAATGCTTGTCAATCTTGGACATATACTGAAGAATGATTTTCCAAGCGTTACAGTAGAAGACCCTGGATATGATGGCGCTAGGGAAGCTTTTCAATTCCATTGTTTTACGATTGAAACTTTACCAGTTTATGAAGCAGGTGCTGATTTTTCACAATTGGAACAAATGAAATCACGATTAATCTATGTAACGCCTTCCCATCACAGTCCATATGGGGTAAGCATGTCCATTCAACAACGGCAAACGCTTATTCATTGGGCTAACAAGATGCAAGGGTATATTATCGAAGACGATTATGATAGTGAATTTCGCTATACGCAACAACCATTTCCAGCTCTCGCTTCCATTGATTCTGCAAGTGTCATTTATCTAGGGAATTTCTCAAAGTCCTTTCTTCCAGGAATTCGTTTAAGTTATATGGTGTTGCCAGAACCACTTTTAAACCATTATAAAGACCAATTTCTTCATTTCGAGAGTACCACTTCACTTCTAAGCCAACTCACAATGGCTAAATTTATGGAAGAAGGAGAATGGAATCGTCATATTAAACGTATGCGTCTTGTTTATAAACGAAAAATGCAGCTCTTGGTATCATTATTAAAAAAGCAATTCGATCAAAATATATCAATTATTGGTGAGAAGTCCGGTTTGTATTTATTAATCAAAGTACATCTGAAACGTTCAGAAGAATGGCTAATAGAGCGAGCTTCATTTCATGGTGTTAAAGTGTATCCTACCTCACTCTACTTTATTAAAAATAATACCGATAACCCCATTATTAAACTTGGTTTTAGTAATCTTTCTTGTGAGGAAATCCAGCTTGGCGTGGAGCTCCTAAAAAAGGCTTGGTTATAAACCCCCCCCTCCCCCGTAATTGTAGCTTATGTCTCTTTTACTAAATGGGATAGCTTCAGGAAAATGCAGATTTACCACGTTAACCAGGAAATCACAATATTAAAAAGCCCAATTTCTCAGCATTAAAATTGAGAAATTGGACTTTTAGTTATTCCAGAGGAGCGCTCGATTAAATGGAAATATGAAAAAGCTACAAAATGGGACCCTAGCCATTTTACTAAGCACCTAGTTAAGGAAAGTATAAAGAATTTAAAGTATTATACCTGAAAAATCCCCTTTTAATACTTCTTTTTCATTCTGATTTTTACATAAAAAGAATGCAATAATAACTGTTCTATTATTTTCTTGCCTTTCATATTTTTCAATTTCAACCTCACAAATTATTGTATCCCCCGTAAACACAGGTCTTAAAAACTCAAAATTCATAGTACGAGCCATTACGTGATGATCTCCACCTACTTTTGTTGGTAGAGTTGCCGTTAATAATCCTTGAATTACAAGTCTTCCCTGTTCATCTGGGGTTATATGATGATTCCCTTTATCACCTGAAATCTCTGTAAATAATTCAGCATCCCTTACTGTAAAAGTCCGTTCAAACGTAATGATATCTCCTACTTTTAATGACATATAAATCCCTCCTGAAGGTTTTATGAAGGTGATTAATACCCGCGGACAAAACGCGAATTTTATATCTTAATAACTAACAGCGTCATTGAAGTATTGTTTTGGTAATTTGTTTTCGGTTAAGCTTTTTGATATAAGATATTTT
The DNA here is from genome assembly GCF_030348405.1 of Peribacillus sp. NJ11. Classification (NCBI taxonomy): domain Bacteria; kingdom Bacillati; phylum Bacillota; class Bacilli; order Caryophanales; family Bacillaceae; genus Peribacillus; species Peribacillus sp. NJ11. The sequence goes on along the minus strand of NZ_JAUCFO010000001.1, from coordinate 3,568,349 downwards.
TCTGAGGAAAGGAAGATAAATACGCTACATAGAAACCAGAAACGTTTTTCAGAAATCCTTATGTGAGAAAATCTTGAGGTTTCCAATCTTTCGGCTTTATGTTCTTATTCATCCATTTCTTTTGTGGTGCTTGGTATGGGGTGGAGGCAATTAAATGATTATTGTGCCAGCTTGCTGCTCCGGAACGAATCATTTCATCGAGCAGGATTGGGATAAATTCTTCTGGCTGAAGTTGGAAAGAGTAGCGTGCAAAATCTTGGAACCAACCACACTTTAGTAGGTAGTTATCGAGTTCTTCTTTTGTCAATCCGTTTTTAATGATTAATGTGAATGAAAAAATCCTTTTGCAGGCATGCCATGCAACTTTTTCTGGCATTCTGAGCCACTTTTCAAACCGTTCTCTTGCTGCATCAATGGCAGCCAGAGGATTCTCTATTTGTGGTCCATGTCCTGAATATGCCTGTTGAATTCGAAGCATGGACAACCGATCCAAACTTTCTATCGATCGTTGGATAGATGAAACACCCTCTCGAAAGATATTTAACCATCCGATATCACCTTTGTGGAAGAGATCCCCGCAAATTAATACTTCTTCTTCCGGTTCATATAAAGAAATATGTCCTAACGTATGTCCTGGTGTGTGCAAGATTTTTAACGTTCTGCTTCCTGTATTAATATCATCGTTATCAGAGAACTTTAGATCGACTCGATAAGGTTCTACTGGCTGATCTAACCATTCTGAACTACAGGCTTCTGAGTCGCAAGAATTAATTAAATCTGCTTCCCATTTATGAGCAGCAATCCTAACTCCATAATTTTTTTGAAAATGAAAATTGCCCCCTACATGGTCACTATGATAGTGCGTGTTCACAATAAGGTGTAATTCTTTTGGTGAAATGCCTACTTCTTTAATTAATTGCTCTGTATCTTTCGCATCACTTCCAAAACCAGTATCAATAAGGACCGGGAGCTGATCCTTAATAAGGATCATGTTTGCACTTGGAAATTTTCTTTCAAAGAAAATAATACTGGATTTTTTAATAAGCCATTCCTCCTTAAATTCAATGACAAACCAATATTAATCCAACAAATTCCTAATCAATTTAAATGTGAAATATATTCAAAGGCTGTTGTTCCGTATACGCTTTTAAAGTGTTTATTTAAATGGGTTAAATCAACAAAACCACATTCAGCTACAGCTGAATGAATATCTCTATTTTTTTCTATTAACTGCTTTGCATATTCTATCTTGCAGTTAAGAAAGTATTGATATGGTGAAATGCCAGTATGAGTCTTGAATAACCGGATAAACTTAAATTTCGATAAATCCAGCTCTTTACATATCTCGTCAAGTTTAGGGATAGTTTCTAAGTTGGTGTGAAGCATATTCTTCGCTTTTCTAATTAGAGTGTTATCTTTCTTATAGTCTGTAGAAAGATCAGTTTGAATAAGGTTATCTGTGAGGGATAACAGTAATTCACTACACAATGCCTCATCTTTTTCGCTTAATATTGCATTCGTAAGACTTAGTATTCCTTGTTTAAGCCTATAATCATAAACAATGGGATTTGAAAAGCGTATGATATCCTTCTTCTCAATAACCTCCAGAAGCAATTGTGGCTCAATATATAGCATCACATAATCTAGGCCTGTCTCATCATGTGCCATTCCGTCATGTGCCTGTTCCGGATTAAAAAGCATAACGCCATTTTGATAGGACAAGTGTAAACTGCCATCCAAGTTATAGTGTTGAATACCACGCAATGTGACTCCTATTGCATACTCTTTATGAGAGTGCTTCTTATATGTGAAATCAGTAATGCTTGCTGACAAAGCCGTAATACCTGCCGATTTTTTATAGATAAATTTATCCATTTAATTCACCTCTTAAATAGCTTACCTACATCCATATCATGATTGCAGCATAAACTAAAAACAATGCCATCAATATATTAACAATCTTTTTATGCTTCTGTAAAAACTCCTTGAAGATTGCACCAAAAAGTACCCATGTAATAAATGCTAAGAATCCTATAACAGTTATAGCGATAACGCTTATTGTAACCGCAGGCATTGAGACATAATAGGGCATAATATAGGTAGGAATGACAGTCATTGTAAATAGTACTACCTTTGGATTTAAAAACTGCGTAAGAAATCCAGACATAAAGGTACCCGTTTGTTTTACATTTGGTTTTGATGAATCCATTTTGTAAACTTGATAAGCAAGATATAACATATAAAAGCTTCCGATTATCTGCATAACAATTAATATTTTTGGTATGATCGTTGCAAGTATCGTATTTAACATAGCAGAAATAGCAAGTAAGAAACCAAAAGCAATCGTTGCTCCATACGTATATTCCATTGCCTTTTTTGTACCAGAGTTATGCACGGTGGATAATATGACTATATTAGTAGGTCCTGGTGTAAATGTAACAATAAAACAGTAAAATACAAAAGATGTAATATTCATGAGGTAAACTCCTTTCAAGATATCCTCATGTAATTGTACATCCTAACTTTATAAGCATATAGTATGTTATTGCAGGGTTATATATTGCTTCTGTAAAGATAAATCTACAAATTCAGGGTGCGGATACGTCAAAACCCTGACTTCCTTACGTAAGCAGGAAACCAGGGTCTTTTTACGTCAATTTACAACCATCAAACTTTAATCTGAAAGTATTTTTGTTGCAGCCTTTCTTTACATAATGGGGGATTGTCTAAATAGTTGATTTGAAGATAAAAATTTTCTTGTGATATTGCAAAATTTTAAAATTCCATTTTCTAATTCACTATCCGATAAATAGGAAAAGTTTAACCTTAAATGATGGTTTTCAGGTTCCCCTGCGAAACAAGCTGAACCAGGTAGAAAGTAAATATTCTCTTTTTGACATTCGATTAATAAATGGTTCGTGTTCCACTCTGATGGAATGGATACCCATATATTTAATCCCCCTGTTGGTTCAATCCATTGAACTTCATTCGGCATATGGGAATTGAAGAGTTCTATAACTTTATCCCTTCTTAATTTCAAAGCAAATCTCAGCTTTTCCATATGGTCCTCCATCCTTTTCGAATGAAAAAATGGGAGAATTGCCTTTTGTGTTAATAATGGACTACCAAGGTCCGTATTCACTTTAGATGCCACTAAACGATTAAACAGAGTGCCATTTGCGGTCAGTAGTCCTATCCGGCAACCAGGAACCAATGTCTTGCTTAGCCCCTTTAGATAAATGACGAAACCGTTTTTATCAAGACTCTTTATAGGTGATGGAGGTTTCTTGTCAAAAAATATCTCACTCCAGGGTTCGTCTTCTACAATGATTATTTGATTTTCTTGGGCAAATATTAATAATTGCTCCCTTCTTTTTCGACTTAAAACCCTTCCAGTTGGATTCTGAAAGTTAGGGATGGTATATATCATTTTGGGTTTATATATTTCGCAAACTCTTTGTAAAAGGTCCATTCTCATTCCTTCTTTATCTAATGGAACAGGAATAATAGTAGCCCCACGAGCACGAAATGTATCAATGGCATTGGGATAAGTGGGTGCTTCTGTAACCACAACATCACCTGGTCCTATAAAAGTTTTCGCCACCAAATCTATTCCTTGTTGAGTTCCATTAGTTACCAATATATCTTTATGGTCAATATTTAAATCTTGTTTGCGAAGATACTCGCTCATAGCTTTTCTAAGTTCCTCATCCCCTTGTGCAGGTCCATAACTTGATAAAACACTGGGATTTTTTTCTAAATTTGAATGGATTTCTTTCTCCAGATAACGATTCGGAAGTAAAGATGGACAAATCGCTGCAACAGAAAACTGAATACAGTTTTCAAATGATCCATAATGGGTACCAAATTGAGTTCGGGGAAGATAATCTAAAACGGATAATTGCCACTCGAAATTGTTCTTTTTATTATTTTCTTTATCTTCTGATGTAATATTAGCTTTAACAAATGTCCCCTTTCCTTGTATCCGTTCAATTAACTCATTTTTTTCTAACAATGCATACACTCTTACAACTGTAAGTACACTTACCCCTAATTCTTTTGCTAACGCTCTAACGGAAGGCAAACGTTCATCTTCCGATAACCCCCCTGACCTGATTCTATCTGCTATATTCTCATAAATTTGTTGATTAATCGGGATATTGGAGTTCCTGTTTATTTCAATCTTCATAATAAATTCCTCCATCAGCACTGTTTTGAAAGTTAAGTGTTATATGATTAAGTTGACTGTTATACATATATACCCATTAATATAAGGATATTCAAGTATAACACCTGAACATTTCACGTTCAATTTGATTAATCTAGGAGGAAAAAATTATGAAGTATTATGTGGTTGATGCATTTGCAGAAAAGGTCTTTGAGGGAAATCCTGCTGGGGTTTGTGTTTTGAATGAATGGATTTCTGATGACATTATGCAAAAGGTTGCTATTGAAAATAACCTTTCTGAAACGGCATTTGCAGTAAAAGGTGCGGAAAACTATAAACTTAGATGGTTTACACCAGGAGGAGAGATCAACCTTTGTGGTCACGCAACTTTAGCAACTGCTTTTGTCATTATGAACTATGTTGAAAAGCAATTGAAAACCATTCAATTCGATACGATGAGTGGGGTACTCACAGTAAATAGAAAAGATGATTTGTATGAACTTGATTTCCCAACTGTCCCTTCAACGGAGATACCTCTTACTGAACAAATGATTGATGCTTTGGGAACCACACCGATAGAAGCATATCTAAATAGAGATTTGTTATTTGTATTAGAGTCAGAAGAAGCAGTGAAAAATCTAAGTCCTGACTTTTCAAAACTAGAACAGTTGCCAGAGGGTCTTGGAGTTATTGTTACGGCCAAAGGAAATGATTATGATTTTGTTTCAAGAGCATTTTTCCCAAAGTTAAAGGTAAATGAGGACCCAGTATGCGGTTCTGCCCACTGCGGTTTAGTGCCCTTTTGGGCAGAGAAACTAAAGAAACGTGAAATGGTAGCAAGACAGTTATCCAATAGAGGCGGTACACTTTTTTGTAAGCACGAGGACACACGGGTAAAGATGGCTGGAAAAGCAGCACTCTACTTAATAGGGGATATTACTATTGGGTAATGACTATGGAAGATATGAAATATAGTCAAACCAACGTTCTAACCAAACAAATAATAATAGCTTGGCGTTTTTTTCCAAGCTATTATTTTAGCTGCAAATCAACACATATATTTAACAGAGCCTTGTAAAGTTAAATATTTAGAAAGTGATAAGCCTTTAGTTCAATATTTTTATGACAAATTAGAATTTAATGTTGCTGAGGGAAAAGAATTTTCATCGAGTGATTATCACCATATAAAGGATCATGGTTTTACAAATGTAGATTTAGTTACAACTTTAAGTGATTCATTACTCATATCTCTTTTCGGCAAATATGAGTATCTTTTAACTGTATTATGTGATGTGGTTAAGGAGAGTTTAGAAATCGGGATTAGTTATAAAATGATGAAGCAGCAAGGTATCAATGCTTCAGTAAAATATTTAGATAGTTTACTGAATATTGATATTGAAAAATCTAATATCTATAAGAATAATATAGATTGTTGGAGAGTGTTACGTAATATCCTTGCTCATAATTATAGTGTGCCGGATGAAAAACACTACGGTCAATTGGGTAAAATAAATATTCATACAACTATTGAAACAGAAAGAGTTGTTACAAGTATGAATGATTGTATTAGGTTAATTACTGATTTTGAGAGTTTTTATACTATGGTATTTGATAAATTGTTAACTATAGAAAATGAATAAAGCGTGTTCTTATTGTTTCTTATATATCCAGTTGAAAAGCCTAATTTATTTAAATATATATAAGAACAATTAGTTCCCTAAATATAAAACCTGTATCTTAGATTACCGAGTAATCATTGATACAGTCTTTTTTTATACTCCTTCTTGAACTAACGCACCCGTTACTTTAAGAACATTCACCATTTCTCCCAAAGCAAACTAATTACTTATATAAGGAAAACTAGATATAAATTTCAAGCAATTATTATAAGTCTTCCGGATTAATCGGTGTTTTCTCTTCTATTAGTGTAACTTTACTTTTTGATACCCACCCAAGCCATGTATCTCTATCTACTCTAGTCAGATTTAGATTACTTCCCACAAGTAACGAATCTGTGGCCACTTGGTATTGGCTTTCCTTTTCCTTTAAAATTTGGACTTTCTCCTCTTGTATAATTCCATAAGGAACTATACTTACACAATCCAATAATTCGTTAGGCTTCACTATCTTAGAGTAAAATCCACTGTTGTAATTATATTCAAATGTTGCATCTATATTCAATTTATCCTCAGTTATGATTTTCAAATTATTATCCATATCTAATGTTATTTCACACTCAACTCCCTTATATTTTCCATATAAACCTGATTTTAACATTATTTTCCACCTCGAATATTTAATGTGCTTATGCAACTAACCTGCCCCGTTAGTTGCATAAAGAAAAGGCTGCCTTAAAGACAGCTCTAATCTTAAGCTAACGCACTCGTTAGTTTAATAATTCTCTATATAAACTCATATCGGTTTCCAATTTGGATCCTTTATATCGGAATTATTTGGTTTTCTTACGTTTTCCGAAAAATCTAGATCGCTGACACCAAATTTTATAAAGTTTTGTTGTGACTCTCTAAAAGAAATTTTATTTGCACCGTCTTCATCTGGATATTCATATTGGTAATTATCATCTTCCCAAAAACAAATTCTACAAATATCATACGTTCCTGGAGGTTCTTCATCTAATGTTTTATATCCACAACAAGGACAAGTATATTTCATACAATCACCTCGACAATTCTTATGAATTTTACCATGATTTCTTGTTCAACTAAACTCCCTCAATAAACTAAACTCAATCTCACGATTACTCTAGAATTCTTAGGATTTCATAGTCAAATCATTAACCGTTATCTATGTAAGCTCGGCATTACTCCACAAGGAAAGGGATTTATCGAAAAAAGTGTATGCTAAACTAGCTAATTATAGGAAAAAATTAGTTTAAGCAATGTTATGATCGCACTTTTGGATATCCACATGTCTCATGGAGGTCAACCCTCCCATGTCTCACAGAGTCGATGCTCCTACATTCCTTCGTTCAACCTTTCCATGAGGTGGATGTCGGTCATGCTGCCCCACAGGATTTAAGTCCTCACGTTAGTTGCTTTGCCGACTAATCCGTGCTTCACTTTTAAATGAGTGTTAATTAAATGACCGTGTAACCTTAAAATTCAATGAACTATGCGATTGTTTGATGGTCTACAAATGTTGCCATATGAGGGATATCCTTTAACATCTTGTCTTCTTGAAACGTAAATTGTTTTTTACCGATTGAAAACAGAATTCGAATAAGCTTGTTACACAAGGCTATCCCTTTAAAGTTTGCGCTGTTTTTGGATTTCTATCTATTGATTGTTGAAATTATTTCTGTGAAGTAGTATTGGAGAGGTACACTGATAATATTGAGTATTTACAGTGGGAATGGTATTGGAGTTGGATAAGCATGTATGTTTTATTACATATTTCATATAGGATTTTCACTAGACTTAGAGCTTAGAAATAGTGAAAAAATTAAGCACGAGGCGCTGGCCGATAAAAAGAAGAGAGCATCTGTAAACTACACAGCTGCCCTCCTGATTTTCTCCAAGATCCATTATTAATCTCGTAATTCTGTACAATGAAGTATTTAATCTACCGGACGGTCATCAAAATCATAGTCTACCGTGCCAGGAGCTACACGTGCATTTGTTAATGCCGGAGTTTCCGGACGGGCAATTTGATACACACTGGCACCGACAATTTCAGCTGCTTGCTGCAATTTTTCTTTCGATATCTTATCCAGTGTATCTGTAGGCTGGTGATACCAAGGCTCTACAGGGGAATGGATAAACAAGGCGGATGGAATGCCAAGCTCATGGAATGGTTGGTGGTCACTCCTGCCCAGTTGTCCATAAGGAATCGCAACATCCATCGTTCTGGCCCCTGCTGAGGAACCCAGGTCCGTCACAAGGTTTTTCATTCCATCAATGGTATACATAATCAAACCACCTGCAGGATTATCCTCGCCAGCATCACGTCCGCCTATCATATCCATTTGGAAGTGAGCCACCATGCGGTCTACATCCTCTTTGGGAAGGGAATCTGCATAGAAGGATGATCCAACGAGCCCTCTTTCCTCAGATCCGAACGTGAGGAAGCGAATTTCAGTGTCAATTGGCGTTTTGGCCAGGATCCTTGCCAGTTCCAGCACAGCTGATACACCCGAAGCATCATCGTTTGCACCAGGGCCGCCCGGGACAGAATCATGATGGGCTCCAACAGTCACGATTTGACCATTATCCTTATTGGCTTTTGGTTTTAGGGAAGCGATTACATTGTAGGATGTCTTTTCGATTCTTTCAGCTTTTCCCACTTCCAGAGTGGACGTGATTTGTTTAGTTTTAAGCTGTTCGACCAACTCTAACCCTTGGGCTTGGGTAATGGCTACAGCAGGTATATTTTGCCCCGCTGATACTTGTCCGAAATTATTTCCTGATGGTGAGTTGTTGTACATTAAAACGCCAACCGCTCCTTTATTTAGGACATTCTGAACCTTTTCAACAAAGGTAATGTCCCCACGTTCAACTAGTGCAATTTTCCCAGATACATTTTCTCCAACTTCCTCTGGCTTTGCTTTTCCAACATTAACAAGTTCGGCCGTTACCTTCCCGCTGATACTGCCGCTAATGGCACGCGGTGTTCCTCCTAAATCACTGTCACCAATTTTCACTTTTACATTTTGCACCGTATCATAGATGGGAAAAGGCTGAATCTTTGTTTCAAAACCAAGACTCTTAAACTGATTTTCTATGTATTTGACTGCACGGAGCTCCCCTTCTGTACCAGCAGCCCTCGGTTGCTCTGATAGATAGGCAATCGTATTATACATATTGTCCGCACTAATTTTTTTGATAACTTTGTTATCAAAAGCCGTGTCAGACTGAGCATTTGTTGCCCCGTTTGTTTGTGCAAATACTGTACCAGTTGATAGAACCATACCCGCAGCTAATAGTACTGTTAGTGATTTTCTATACATATAATCCCTCCTTCTTCATAATCTTCCTAATTATGTATTTAACTGAATAGTTTGTAAATGAGTCATTAGTCTTTAAATTCCAACTATCAATCGGTGTCTGACACCCGTTCTCTTTGAATCGAACGATTTTTCTCTTTCCCTTTAAAATTCTATATTAATTCATATCATTTAAAACTTTTCAACTCTTTTAAAAGAAGCATTAAAAGATTTTATTCTTTCCGGTATTGGTGATCATTATCATAATGAAAAAATGAAAGTCGGATTGGAGTACATGATTTCAGGGTTAGTAGGCGTGATTTGTATGTGGATTTCAGATCCAGAGCATTTGGTAGTTGAAGAGGTCCTCGAACATTTGAGCGAAATTCATTTTAATAACGTATTGGACTTGTTAAAAAACATTTGATGGCAACAGCTTGGGGGGATACCTTATTGGGGTCCCACCACATGTCTATCAAGCTAAGCATTAGTTATGTAACTACAACCAGCATAACTAGCCATATCATAGGCTGCTGTATAAGCCCTGTGCTTCCTTTTTTTCTAAAAATAGGCATGAAATAAGCGTCCAATTGGGCGTTTTTTTTTTGCTTATGCAGCTGTTTTCATTTTCCTTCTTCGCTCGTATATAACACCCAGAGTATCAAAAACAGTTTTCTTCTCATACTGGGATTTTCGCCCGTTTTTCTCCAAGAGCTTGTACAGACGAAGAAGTATGCTTGTTAATTGCTGAACATCCTGTTGAATAGCTTGATACAGAAGAGGCAGATAGTCTTGTATCATATAGAGCGCTTTGTATTCACTCACCTCCTTTTTGCGCTTTCGCAGGAGTATCTCCCGCATTCGAAACATGCTTGAGGAGCAGATGAGAATACGGATGAGTTGCCCATAGATATGACACTCCATCCGCTCTAATTTCTCACTTTTATCGTTTTGGAGGTAGTTTTGTTTTTTAAGTTGATGGCGATGTGGCGGGACCCCATAAACAGTAAATCTTTTTTCAAAACGGTTAAACTTTATTTCAAATCAACAAAAAACTCAATTTCTCTATTTTAATACAGAGAAATTGAGCTTTTTAGTATTGAAATTTCCATAGCATGCGAAATCCGCATTTTGTTGGCGGTACCCCTGAAGGAATAGGAAAAGCCGATCAACCAAGTTAGGAAAAGGAAAATCGGCTTTTTTCTATAATTGGTTTTTAAGAAAGAACAATTAAAAAAACTGTTTCATCGACCACACTTAAACACCAAATCTTTACTCTCATAGTGTGTATTATTTCCAATCGATTCGTATTCCATCTCTAAAAAACCCGCCATTAGGTCCTTCAGGTCCAATCGTCGCTAACCAAAGGATAGACTCAGCAGCTTGCTTAGGAGTTCTTGGAGCCGATGGTCCACACATATCTGAGCTTACCCATCCCGGATCGGCTGCATTTATTTTGATATCATCATTCAATTCGGCGGCTACCAATCGTGTCAATCCATTTAGGGTAAATTTAGACATCTTATAAGCTCCTATTCCTGGATAGGACATTTCGCTCATCGCCCCATATTCTGAGGAAACATTAATAATTCTCCCATAGCCTTGTTTTTCCATGAGAGGAATAAAGGAAAGGATCACATGGTAAACTCCATAGAAATTAGTTGTCAAAACTACTGGTCAATATATAGTTTCTATTACTGTATAGATTATTTCTATAATTCATTTCCTATAACAAAAACTATAATAAAGAAAAGTATCTAAAACACATAAAAAAAATAAGAAGACTTTCATTGAAGTTTAATTTTAAAATAACTTTAAAAGTGGTGACGAAAATGCAAAAAGTAGTTGGAATTATTGGTGGAATGGGCCCGTTAGCAACTGTTGATTTAATGAATAAAATTATTTCTTATACACCTGCAATGAAGGATCAAGATCATATCCATATCATTGCCGACAACTATTCTCAAATACCTGATCGAACTACAGCAATTTTGGGAAAAGGAACAGATCCTACTCCATATATTATACAATCAGCACAGCGGCTAGAGAACGCTGGTGCAGATTTTCTAGTAATTGCATGTAATACTGCCCACTTTTTCTTTGAATTAGTACAAAAATCCGTTAGTATTCCTATCTTGCATATGCCTTTAGAAACGGCTCGCTTTTTACATGAAAATAGTTTTAAAAAAGTAGGTTTGTTGGCTACAGACGGGACGATCAATACAAAACTGTATCAACATAGTTGTCAAAACTACGATATTGAGGTCTTTGAGCCTGATATAGAAATGCAGAAAGAGGTGATGGATGGAATATATGCTATTAAAGGTAGTAATTTAGAGAAAGGGCTTTTTTGCCTTTCAAAAGTTGCTAATAAATTGATAAAACGAGGAGCAGTAGCTATTATTGCAGGTTGTACAGAAATTCCTCTTGTACTTAAATCGTCGCAAGATATTTGTATCATTGATCCAACAGAAATTTTAGCAAAAACGGTAATTAAAACAGCTAATGAAACAAATAAGAAAATTCAATTGGTATAATTATGAAGACTGGAGAAGACGTGGGGGTTTTCGTCCTTTTACCTTTTAAATGTATAATGTATAGGGAAGTGTTATAGTAAATAAAAATAGGAGCAGTTAAACATGAATATTGAAAATATTGAAGCCTTCATCTATGTTTGTCAAGTGGGTAGTTTCAATAAAGCAGCAGAAGCTCTTTATTTAACTCAACCTTCTGTAACAGCACGGATTAAATCCCTGGAACGTGAAATTAATTTAAAGCTTTTTCATCGAAACGGAAATAAAATTTCTTTAACTGAAAAAGGAGAGTATTTTTTTCCACATGCACAAAAAATACTTCAATCATATCAGGAAGCAAAGTACGGCTTACAACAGGTAAACATCCCATATGAGCTCGTAATTGGGAGTGCTTTGTCAATCTCCAATAACATTCTTCCTAATATTTTGCCAGCTTTCATCTCGGAGTTTAAGGACGTCAGAATAAAAATTATAACAGGCCATTCTAAAGACATTTTGCACAAGGTGATTAATAAAGATGTAGACTTTGGCATTGTACGTACAGAAACTCACCCTCAAGTAGACTCAATACGTCTTTATAATGATCCTATCAGTCTTTTTGTTCCTCGAAATCATGTTTTTTTAAATGAAGAGAGTGTAACAGTAGAAGATGTAAGTAAACAACCACTTATCCTTTTTGATTATGGATCAATGGATTGGCTTACAATTCATCGTCTATTCTTAAGTAAGGGTTTGAATCCAAATATATACTTAGAAGTTGATAATATGGAAACAGCTAAAAATCTTGTACTGCAAGGCGTAGGTATCTGCTTTCTACCTGAGCATTGTGTTAAAAAGGAATTTGAGAATGAAGAGTTATTTCGGGTAGAAATGACACCTCCTGTGAAAACAAATATTAGTATTGATTTTATTTATTTAAAAGGTAAACCTAAATCTGTTTTTATGGATTTCTTAAAAGATAAAATGTTTGAACAACACTAAACCGATTGAGACATCAATCGGTTTAGTGTTGTTTTAATGTAGATATTCATTAATCCATCCATACTAAGCCAATTAATATCTTCTATAACCTTATAGATTTCATCTATAACTTAACTTGCTAAAAAGAAATTATAATGAACTACATTGGATAGTTTAATTTTAAGAAAATTATGATTATTAATTCAAGAATTATCCATTCTTCATCATAATCATTATCTTTTCTAAAGCAAGGGGGCAACCAATAGTCATATCCATGTTAAAGATTTAACTTATTGGAAATTGTTAATAGCTAGTTAAGTGATAAGTTTTATGATGAAAGTCTAAGCTTTATCAAGGAGAAGACAAATGAAAGGGGTTTCAAAAATGAAAAAAATTGGATTAGCTACACAGATATTTATCGGACTTGCTTTAGGTATTATTGTAGGTGCAATTTTCTATGGTAATGAAACAACAATGTCTATTCTTCAACCAATTGGTGATATTTTTCTTCATTTAATCAAAATGATTGTTATTCCAATTGTCGTAGCAGCTCTTGTGGTATCTATAGCTGGTGTAGGTGACATTAAAAAACTAGGAAAACTAGGTGGAAAAACAATTCTTTATTTTGAAATCGTTACTACGATTGCACTCGCTATTGGTCTACTAGCCGCGAATATATTCCATCCAGGTACTGGAATTGATATGGGGAGTCTTGAAAAAAGTAATATCTCCACATATGAAGAAACAGCTAAGTCAAGTGAAAGTGGTAATATTGCTGATAAATTTGTCCATATCATACCAAGTAACATCTTTCAATCGATGGCAGAGGGTGATTTACTGGCAATAGTCTTTTTTTCTGTACTGTTTGGTGTAGGTATTGCAGTTATCGGAGAAAAAGGAAAGCCTGTATTAAATTTCTTTGATGGTGTATTAGAAGCAATGTTCTGGATTACAAACTTAGTTATGAAATTTGCTCCTTTTGGGGTATTTGCATTAATTGGAGTCAATGTAGCAAAGTTCGGAATTGGTTCATTAATACCCCTAGGGAAACTAGTATTGGTCGTATATGCTACAATGTTTTTCTTTGTATTTGTTGTATTAGGGCTAATTGCGAAATTAGCTGGTACAAATATATTTATCCTTATGAGAATTTTAAAGGATGAGTTACTTATAGCTTTTACAACCGCAAGCTCAGAATCTGTATTACCAAGGTTGATGGCAAAAATGGAGAAGTTCGGATGTCCAAAAGCTGTTACCTCTTTCGTTATTCCTACAGGTTACACCTTTAACCTTGATGGATCGTCTATTTATCAAGCAATTGCTGCAGTCTTTATCGCTCAAATGTACGGCATTCATTTATCTATTACAGAGCAGATTACACTTTTACTCGTTTTGATGTTGACTTCCAAGGGAATGGCAGGCGTTACAGGTGCTTCGTTTGTTGTGGTGTTAACAACACTTGGTTCGATGGGACTTCCACTAGAAGGTATGGCCTTTATTGCAGGTATTGATCGTATTTTAGATATGCTTCGTACGTCTGTAAACGTAGTAGGAAACGCATTAGCTACCATTGTAATGTCCAAATGGGAGGGTGAGTTTGATAAAGAAAAGGCTGAACGTTATACAGCAACTATGAAGCAATCTGATGTCGCATAATTAGTTACAGTGGCTTTTAAATAAGGAGGAAGCATCGTGATTAACACTAGTAAAGGAAAAACAACAAAATGTACGAATTGAAAAAGATTTTTTAGGAACAAAAGAAGTTCAGTTTAATTCACGGGATCATGTCCCACTCACCAGTACGTCCTACCTTGGTTACTGATAAAATAGATTCTATTAAAAAAAGGGCAACCAGTAATTTTGAACTGCCCCCAGTTTTCCAAGATGCTTAGCCTTTATGCAATTGTTATCGAAAGATTCCCCTCTTCATTCAGATCAGGGCTGGCATTACCATTGAAACAATACTCACATGATTTGAAAAGACATAACATTATACAAAGTATGTCCCGCAAAGGAAATTGTTTATACAATGCAGTCATAGAAAACTTCTGTGGCTTACTAAAATCTGAATTACTTTATTTACAGAAGTTCAACAGCATTGAGCATTTCAAACAAGAACTAGAAGATTATATCCATTATTACAATCACCGACGAATCAAAGTGAAATTAAAAGGCATGAGCCCAGTAGATTACCGGGTTCATGCCCTCAAGGTTGCCTAATTAAATAAAGTTTGGGTTCACTTCAGTAAACCTTTTCTTATAACATACACGATTCAAAAAAGGTAAGAGCATGTTAGTGCTCTTACCTCCCTTAAATTTTTCCCCAGTTATTCTTCCTTGCTTGCTGCCATATTCATATTCGCTTCAACACTCTCTTGATTGATGGTGGATATTGGTAAATTTCTCTTTCCCGAGAAATTTTCAAGTAAGTCTTTGACATCAATGCCTGAAGACGCCTTTAATGACTCCTGCAATGTTGCCATTAAATCCGTTGCATACCCGGTCACTTTATTAGCCCCTCCACTCACACCGCTTCGGCTCGCTTGATTCGCGTTTCTTTCTCTGCATCGGCGGTTGCTATATCGGCATCCCTTTTCACTTGCGCAATCCTTGGCTTACCAAGCGATTCAAGATATCCGTTCTTATCCCGGACATCTTTATTGGTGAATGATACGATTATGAGTCCCATCTTAGCTAAATCCTGTGAAGCTACCCTCTGTACTTCCTGGGAAAACTTTTCACGATTTTTATAAATTTCCTCAACTGTCATCGAACCAAGGATGGAACGAAGATGTCCCTCCTTGTAACAGAGATATATTACGGGAGAAATTAAAGAATTTATATATGGTATATGGAGTATCCATTAAACCCAAGTGTTGCTGGGAGAAATTAAACCTAAAATTGAATCTTAAAAATATAAATTTGTTATGTATCAATACTGATTAATCCACAGAAGATTTTATTTCGTAAACCATAGTGAAGAAGCACTGAAAAATATAAGAGACTGTCTATTCAAGAAAGGATACTACCATCTACAAAGAATAAAACTATATTTATCAATCCGGAAATGAGGAGCCCTATTTTTTTCAAAACTGAAAAATTACTAACTACAGGAATGCTAAACGACCCTTTAGCTTTCCATATATGAAAAAAGAACCTCTAGTAATATACTAAAGATTCGGGATTAATAAATATATTGTAACTTTAATTAGTTAAATGAAAGTAATTAAGTTAATATATTTCCATAATACGAGATAAACGAATAGAGGAAATCTTTTGATTTTCATCCTTTAAGGAAAGGGTTTGTTCATTAAGGTTAAGTTTATGCAATTGACCCTTACATGTTTTTAATACTCCTTCTTTATAATAAATGATGGTCGTTATGCCCTTTTTTTTCAACGATTTCAAGATCATCTGATTATCTCCTTTCTGTCTATTCAATAATTTATTAAAATTGTATGATACTTGGTGCAATACTATGAAATCAGTTAAGATATGTATATTATACAATGAAAATCGTAAGCGTTTTCATTATTGATGTGAACAATTTGTGAAAGTTTGAACATTAGAATATTTTAGGAAAATCAGAATAGGCTAGGAAATGGTAATATTTTTGGGGGTCACCACCGACCACATTTAAAATTTGTCTTTCTAGATATAAAGTACGCCGGATCCTTTCGAACTCGTCAATTATGCCAAAGAAACAGTCGCTATAGATAGTGTGAAAGTTTATGATTCTGATAGTTCTGTTCTCCAAACCTACTCTCCAGAGGACTTAGCTGAGTTGGGAGTTTTAGCTAGCATTGACCCGTCATCCTCAATGAGTATGAGCATCGACTTTGAAGATGGGAAAGGCCCCATTGTAAACGGCAGTCGGCTTTCTGTTTTCGCTACAATACCAAACGGCAACAACTATGAATATTCAATAGAGTTCACAGAATAAATGTCAAAGCGCTTCAACAAGAAGAAGCAACAGATTGTATATCTGTTGCTTCTTCTTGTATGATTTGGCCCTATTGCTCTTAATGGTCAAATCTTCAATATTATTTATGTTATTTAAATATTTATTTGTCTTTTGCACCAGCTTTTATTTTATGTGATGAACAGTATGAATTACCTTTTACTCTTCCTTGCCTGCTGCCATATTCATGTTCGCTTCGACATTCTCCTGACTTATGGTTGAAAATGGTAAATTTCTCTTTCCCGAGAAATTTTCAAGTAAGTCTTTGACATCAATGCCTGAAGACGCCTTTAATGACTCCTGCAATGTTGCCATTAAATCCGTTGCATATCCAGTTACTTTATTAGCCCCTCCACTCACACCGCTTCCACCGGTATCCACTACAGTAATTTTGTCGATATTACTAAGCGGGCTTGCCACTTGTATTCGGCGGGAATCCCACCCGCTATATGTCACGACCTATGCTCGATCACTCTGACAGGCACCGGATGTTGATCCTAACTAGCAGCCGAATCGATGTAAAATTATCGAAACCAAATCCACCTATTCAACGCTTTAACACAATAACTGGAAACCTCAGCTGAGTGGGGTCCTGACTTCAATTTTGTATTTTGTTTGGGAAGTATAATTTTCGCCTGATAAAAGAAGAATATCTCCAAAATCTTCAAACTCAATCGCTCCTGGAGCAGCTTGGGTTTCAAACGTTATTCCGCCGTGTTGAATTAATTTTTCTCCGTGCATGAGTGGCACACCTTTCACAAAGTTTGCAGTGTAAATGACAACCGCAGGCTCTTCTGTGTATACCTCGACTGTTATTTTCTGGTCAGGACTAATTAATTTGGCTGCAGTTTGATGAAGTCCTGAGCCCGCAAGGAAGAATGGATGATCGATTCCTCGAACCTTTTTAACTTCTGCGTCAATTGCTTCAAAGGTTGATTTTAATTTCTTTGGGGTTCGAAAATCATAAGGCGTGCCAATTGTGCTTCGCTTTTCCCCAGTTACCGTGGTATCGTCATTTACTGGTGCAAATTCTTCAGAAAAGATTTGTAAGAAATGATCATCGATTGGATTGCTGGGATGCCCTGTTAAGTTAAAATAGACGTGATTGGTCGGATTAAAAATTGTGTCTTTATCACTAGTTGCTTGATAGCTGACTGACCAAATATTTAAGTTGTCTAATGTATAAGTCACACTTACTTTCAAATTCCCCGGAAAACCATTCTCGCCATCAGGTGAGTGGGTTGAAAAGATGATCGATGCACTTTCATCCGTCTCCTTCACTTCATAATCCCAGATTTTTTCATCGAATCCAGGGTTGCCACCGTGTAATGTATTTCCTAATTGATTTACAGATGTTTGGTAACGTGATTCACCAATTGAAAATTGGCCATTTTTTATTCTTCCAGCGACTCTTCCTATTGTTGCTCCATAATATGTTTCTTTTTTGTAATCCTCAATCGAGTCAAATCCCAATACGATATTATTACGACCCGTTTCCGTTAGGACGAACAGATTGACGATTCTTGCACCAAAGTTTGTAACTTCTATTCTTACTCCATGATCATTTTCTATAGTAAACAGCAAGACTTCATTTCCAAACGAGCTTTGTGATGTTTTCATTTTTTTCGGCTCCTCCCTATTAAATTCCTTCATATAAATAAAAGCTAAAACACCATTAATTGCACAAAAAGTTCAGCAAACATTTTAATAGTTGAAAAGCCGAAGTAGCAACTTCGGCCTTAAGAAAGGGAGTCATATTAGTAAATCAACATGTTCATGATGTGTATAAATAGATCATAATTACAGAAGTATTTTCCCCTATGACCCCCTGATTTAAAATGCATGCTTAACTCTCCTATTTGTGTATATCTTCTTTGAATTCTGCTCCAAATCTCATAGGTCTAATTTAAGCACTTTTTCCCTTAGCTTGTTTACTTTCTCCAATTTTTTCAATTTCCTCCAAAGTATGACCTCGAGTTTCAGGAACGCATGTCCGGATAAATAAAACACCAAGTAAACAAACAGCACCAAAGATTGCAAAAACAGCTTCTTGAGACATCGAAGCGGTCATGATTGGAAATAGCAATCCAACCAAGAAAGAACCAATCCAGTTAAATGATGAAGCTAATCCTGACGCACGCCCGCGAATTACCAGCGGGAAAATTTCTCCAACTATGACCCAAGTTAAAGGAGCCCACGTGAATGAATAAAGTGCTACATAGATACTTAAAAAGACAACCATCATCATCGGATTTGCATTAGGAATTAATAAATTCAATATTGCCGGCAAAATAAAGGATAGCCCCATAATAGTTCCACCTATTGTTAATAAAGTACGGCGATTAAATTTATCAGCTATCATAAGGAATATTAATGAACCTAGTACGAGAATAACCCCTTGAATAATTGGCCACATCAATACTGAGCTGGCTTCATGCCCTGTTGCTTTTTCCACAATCATAGGAATATAATAAAAAATAGCGTTTGCTCCCTGGAATTGTTGAAACGCAGCAACACCCACACCAGCAATTACTAAATAACGGTATTTATTACTTAAAAGTGTACCCCATGATGCTTTTTGATTTACCTTTGCTTCCTCTTTAACAGTTTCTTGAATTTGTGTTATTTCAGAATCAATTTGTTCTTTGTTAGAGCGAATAAATCCCAACACCTTACGAGCTTCATCAATTTTATTGTTTTTAATTAAAAAACGAGGTGATTCGGGTAACCTTGACACTCCAATAAATAAGATCAAAGCAGGTACGGCAGCCAAACTAAGCATCAATCGCCATGCCATTGTTCCTGGTAAGTCTTTCAATAAATAAGCGACAATGTACGAAAGCAACATTCCAGAGACAATCATTGTTTGATTAATTCCTGACAGACGTCCACGTAAACGTGCTGGCGCCATTTCCGACATATAGGCTGGGACCAATGCAGATGCAGCACCAACAGCCAACCCTAATAAAATCCGGGCAACAATCATAAAAAGGATCCCATTATGAGGGGATATTCCTGCCAAAATGGATCCAACAGCAAAAATGATAGAAGATATTAAAATCATTTTGCGCCGTCCTAAACGATCAGAAAGTTGTCCGGCCAGCGCACCTCCAAATATAGCTCCAAACATCAACGAAGAGGTAATCCAGCCAATAGCACCAGGGTTGTTTTGAAGGTTCCAATCATGTTGCAGAAAAGGCAAAGCACCCGTCATAACGCCGATATCATAACCGAAGAGAATGCCTCCAAAAGCCCCAAAAAAATAAATGAATCCACTTGAGATTTTCTTTTCATTAACCATTAAAATTCCCTCCTCAAGGTTTTGAAATTATATTTCCTTAAAAAATCCCACTACTAAAAATTATTTATTAGGATGAATTCTGTGTCGTTATTCTGCTATTAAAACGCTTTCATCTTTTCCCTGAAAACCACGAACACGCTTACGATTAAAGGGATCATACTAATGGTTACCATTTCCAGTCTACAACTTCTGGATTACCTATTTTTTCCCTCCAAGGAAGCACAGCCTCCTTGGAAGGGAGAGACATTACTTAATAACTACGTATTCCAAGCCAACAAGTTTTGCATAGGTTATGATTTGGTCTGTTGTTAAATTCAATGAAACAACTGTATGGTGACCGCCACCATTCTCAAGCCAAGCTTTCACTCCATCTTGGAAGTTTGGCTTCACTTCCCAAAGTACACGGGCCACTGGAAGGTTTGGTGCTGGAACAGTTGGCTCAAATGCAGAAACTTCATTAATCAATAGTTTATAGTTTGTACCAAAGTCAGCCATGGAAACAACGACACCGTCCCCTGCTTTGCCGTCGAATACTAATCGAGCTGGATCTTCACGATCACCTATGCCTAATGGAGATACGACAATTTTTGGTTTGTTACTTGCTAAAGATGGGTCGACTTCAAGCATATGTGATTGAAGGATTGATTCTTGTCCAGCAGCTAATTCATATGTGTAATCTTCCATAAAGCCAGTTGATTGGTTATGGCTCATCACTTTCAGTAAGCGATCAAGTGCTGCCGTCTTCCAATCTCCTTCACCCGCAAAGCCATATCCCTGTGCCATCAAACGTTGGACGGCAAGACCAGGAAGTTGTTTCATCCCATATAAATCTTCGAAGTTCGTTGTGAAGGCCGTGTAACCACCATCATCAAGGAAACGTTTAAACGCAATTTCATAACTTGCCTGTACCTTTACGCTTTTCTCCCAATCTTCCCTACTGTAGGTACCATAATCAAATTCATAAAGGCCTTCGTATTCTGCAAATAAAGCATCAATTTCTTCATCAGTAACCGCATTTACATATTGAACAAGGTCTCCGATTCCAAAATAATCAACTGTCCACCCAAATTGGATTTGCGCTTCAACCTTATCCCCTTCGGTTACTCCAACGTTACGCATGTTGTCTCCAAAGCGAGCGACCTTAATGTTAAAGCTTTCGTTATAAGCAACCGCTACGTCCATCCATTGTGCAATTTGCTGACGCACTTCAGGGCGCTCCCAATAACCTACAACAACTTTATTTTGTTTTTTCAAACGTGCATTGATAAAACCATATTCACGGTCACCATGAGCGGATTGGTTTAGGTTCATAAAGTCCATATCAATCGTTGCCCAAGGAATACTTTCATTGAATTGTGTAGCTAAATGAAGCAATGGTTTTTGTAATAATTTTGTTCCACGAATCCACATTTTTGCAGGTGAGAAAGTATGCATCCAAGTGATGACACCGGCAACTTCGTTACGATAGTTGACTTCTTTCATGATGCTTGTGATTTTATCTGCACTAACAGCTAAATCTTGCAATACAAGTGGATAAGGTAAAATACCGCTTTCATTTAATGCATCGGTTATCGTTTGTGCATGCGCCTTGACCTCTGCTAACGCTTCTTCCCCATATAGATGTTGTGATCCTACGACAAACCAAAATTCCCTTTTTTCTGTTGTTAACATAATAATCCTCTTTTCTTAATCTAATGGTTTAATAAATTGATAGAGTTGATCTTATTTTTGACCGTAATAAGCATATTTTCCATGTTTTCGTAAATAGTGTTTATCCAAAATATTTTGTGGTAATTCTTTTGCAAAATGATTTAATTCCCGTGTAAATAAATTCATTTTTGAAACTTCATCCAACACCACACTATTCATTACGGCGGATTTTGCATCTTTGCCCCAAGTAAACGGACCATGACCATGAAGTAAGACACCAGGAACGGCTAAAATGTCTAACCCACGCTCTTCAAATGTTTCGATGATTAACTTCCCAGTCTCCACTTCGTACCCACGATCAATCTCCTCTTGTGTTAGGTAGCGGGCACATGGGACGGATCCGTAAAATGTGTCTGCATGAGTGGTCCCCATCGCTGGAACATCAAGGCCTGCTTGAGCCCAGATTGTCGCCCAAGTTGAATGAGTATGCACAATGCCGCCGATTTCTTGGTAATACTTATAAAGTACTGCGTGAGTCGCTGTATCTGATGAAGGCCTCATCTCTCCTTCAACAACATTGCCATCTAAATCAACAACAACCATATCACTTGCTTTCATCGTGTCGTAATCAACACCACTAGGTTTGATAACAAATAAACCACTTTCACGATCAATGGCACTTGCATTTCCCCATGTATATTTCACGAGTCCATATTTAGGCAAGTCCAAATTTGCTTGAAATACCTCTTCTTTCAGTTGTTTTAACACGTCAATCCCTCCTTTTTTCCACTCATAACATCAAATTGTCTACAGCGGCCTGCTCAATTACTAAACCCTTCCTGTATCTTTCAATAAATGCTTCAAATCCTTTAACATCTACTTGATCAGGATAAATTTCTTGCCCATCAACCTCTTCGAATACTTTTTTGTCGAGGAAGTCTTCTAAACTTTCTTTTTGATCTTTATTCATCATGTAAGATGCAAGAATCGCCATTCCCCACGCGCCGCCTTCTCCTGCTGTTGACATAACTGATACTGGAGTATTCAATGCAGCGGCAACAATTTTTTGTCCAACAAGAGGAGTTTTAAATAAACCACCGTGAGCCAAAATACGATCAATTGCAACATTTTCTTCCTTTGTCAAAATACCCATTCCGATTTTCAAAGCACCGAAAGCAGTAAATAGGTGAGTCCGCATGAAGTTTGCTAAATTGAAATGACTCTCAGGCGAACGAACAAATAATGGTCGCCCTTTTTCTAATCCTGTGATATTTTCACCTGAGAAATAACCGTAGCTAAGCAAACCGCCACCATCTGGATCCGCTTCCAAAGCCTTATTCAACATTACTTCAAATAATTTATTTGTATCAACCTTTTGTCCCATTGCCTCAGAAAATTCACGGAACAATCCCAGCCAAGCATTGAGATCACTTGAACAGTTATTCGCGTGAACCATTCCAACTGGACTTCCGTTTGGTGTAGTTACCAAATCAATTTCTGGATATACTTTTGAAAGTTCTTTCTCTAGTACAATCATGGCAAAAACAGAAGTTCCTACTGATACGTTTCCAGTTCGTTTCCTCACACTATTCGTAGCAACCATTCCAGTTCCGGCATCGCCTTCTGGTGGGCAAATTGGAGTGCCTGGTTGTAAATTTCTTGATCTATCCAGGATTTTCGCTCCAATTTCGGTTAATTCACCCGCTTGCTCGCCTGAAATGTATACTTTAGGAAGAATCTCTTTTAGCTTCCAAGGATAACCTTTCGTCGCAATTAAATCGTCAAACTGCTTAACCATTGATTCATTGTAATCTTGCGTTGATTCATCAATTGGGAACATGCCTGAAGCATCTCCAATGCCAATTGCTTTATTACCAGTCAATAACCAGTGAATGTATCCAGCCAAAGTCGTAATACAATCAATGCGAGGCAAATGTTTCTCTTCATTTAATATTGCTTGATAAAGGTGAGCAATACTCCATCGTTCAGGGATATTAAATTGAAATTGATTAGTTAATTCTTTTGCTGCAACACCAGTTGTTGAGTTACGCCAAGTTCGAAACGGAACAAGTAGCTCCCCTGTACTGTCAAAAGCCATATACCCATGCATCATTGCAGAAAATCCAATAGAACCTATCTTTCGAATTGTAATTCCGTAATTCCGTTCAACTTCTTGCTTCATTTCACTATAAGCTGTTTGCAGACCAGTGATAATATCCACTAAGTTGTACGTCCAAATTCCATCTTCCAAGAGGTTCTCCCACTCATAACTTCCAGATGCGATTGTTTCATAACGATTATCAATCAACACCGCTTTAATACGTGTGGATCCAAATTCGATTCCAAGTGAAGTTTCTCCCTCGGTAATCGCTTGTTTATTTTTTAATATAGTGGTTTGCACGTTAATCCCCCTCCTGACAGCGCTTTCAATAAAAGGAGGCGCTTAAATTTATTTACAACCATATTATATTTTTTGTACGTACATTTGTCAACAGTCAATATTATTTATACTTACAACTTTTAAGAGATATCCTCCATCCTCACCTTAAAATTAGTAATTAGTAATAAAGGAATTTATATGACATAAAACCTAAATGGTAATTAGGCAGAATTTATAACTTTTCAATAATTTATACAAAAAACTCAGGTGATTTGTTTTAATTTATTTAAAATTATGTTAAAATATGTCCGCACAAATATTTTTAGCAAATAAATTAGAATGCAAACAACTATGAAAGAAGTGAGTTTTAATGAAACCAAAGTATCAGGTAATCATTGATGATTTAAAAAATAAAATCCTTACAGGTGAATATAGTGTAGGGGAACAAATTCCTACTGAAACAGCCATGCAAGAAATGTACAACGTTAGCCGACACACTGTACGAAAGTCCATTTTAGAATTATCAAACGAGGGATTCTTAAGAAGTGAAAAAGGATCTGGTACATATGTTAGTAACCAATATCAATCAAAATCTGTTGGCAATTCCAAAAATAAAACGATCGGTGTAATCACGACCTACATTTCTGATTACATTTTCCCTTCTATTATCCGCGGAATTGAAAGAAGATTGAATGAAGATAATTATTCGTTACTATTAGCCAGTACAAATAATGATGTCGAACAAGAAAAAAAAGCCTTGGAAATGATGTTGTCATTTGGCGTGGATGGTTTGATTATTGAACCTACAAAAAGCAATCTTTACAATCCCAACATCGCTTACTACCTATTGTTTAAGGAACAAGAGGTTCCATTCATCATGATCAACGCTTATTATGAAGAATTAGAGGTTCCTTTCTTTTGCCTAGATGATGTGCAGTCAAGCTACCTCGCAACAAAAGAATTGATTTCGAAAGGACACACCCAAATTGGACTCATTTCGAAAATGGATGATTTACAAGGAAAGTATCGAATGAAGGGATATATAAAAGCACTTGGAGAAGCCAAATTACGCTTTCAACCAGAGCAATTGCTTTCGTATACTACAGAAACGAAGCTAGACCTATACACGAACTTGAAAGGGTTCCTAAATGAAAATAGAGACGTGTTGACTGCCATTGTTTGCTATAACGACGAGGTAGGGTTGGAAGTAGCAAATGTATGCAGACAACTTGATATTTCTATTCCCGAACAATTATCAATTATTGGCCAAGACAATTCTTTTATTGCGAAAAATGCTAATATCAAACTAACGACATTGACACACCCACAAGAACAAATGGGACATGATGCAGCTGATTGGGTCATTAAGAAATTACAAGGAAAGAAGGATTTACCAAACGAAACCTATTATCAACCAGTGTTAATTGAAGGCGAAACTGTCAAAGAGTTAGAAATACAATAATCTTAGTGTGATCAATCACTATATAAATGGAATTAAAGGTTTTTGGGAATGTTTGTCTAATTCTTATAGGTAACCAATCATACCTATGTGGAGGTAGTCAAATGATGAAAACCATTCAAAAGGAAACCCTTAACCCAGAAATCCAAGAAATAAAAAAATGCTTGCACGGTTTAAAAGATTTACGGATGTTTTAACGCTACCAATGTTCTTGATGTAATTTAAAGGGTCGAAACTATGCGGAAATCGCCGATATGATAGGATGTACCAAGCAAACGGTGTACAATTATATACTGGCTATCGAGCTAACCTGCCCCTTTAGTTGCATAAGAAAAAGGATCTGTTGAGCAGCTCCTGGTAATGAAGTAAGCACCTGTTTGTTGAATAATCAATTTAAAATCCATTACCCTGGAATATTATTCTCAATAATTCTACGGCCATAAAGTAAACTAAACCAACAAATATACTAAGACCTAAAGCTAATTTTCTCAGAAGTCCTTTCTCACTGAGAATAGAGAAAGAGAAAGATATAATGATTCCATAGATCATCACTACACGAAAAGTTGTTACTCCAGGATCAATTACTTGTATTATATTTCCAGCAAAGAAACAAATAATCAAGATAATTAAAGCAAACGAAATAACTCCTAAATATTTTTTCATGATTAACCACCCTTCTCCTCTAAATTATTTTACCAAATTATAGTAAATATGAATTTTTTATTATTGGATTATCTTCCCCCCTTTAGTTGTATAAAAAAAGAGCTGTTCATCACAGCTCTCTAAAGAACTAAACTAGCTAATAGGGTGTCAATATCTTTCTCTAAATTTTTCATTTCCCTTATGATATACTATTTTGGCCATGCCAAATAGCCCTCCAAAACCCCTTTGGAAGGATTTTTCTCTGTTTCACAAAACCGTTAAATTAGGCTAAAGCTAGGAACGTTTCTTTTTCACTTTAGTAGAGCGTAAATCCAATTAAGCAACTTATTCATACAGGTAACGATTGACACTTTGGCAGGTCTTCCTTCATATTTTTTCTTATCATAGAATGCTTTAAGCTTTTGTTCCTTGATCTTCTTATGCCGCATAGTACGGCAAGATACAGAGAATAACGTAGTCTGCTCGAACCTCTTTTTGTAATACGGTTAATGGTTGCCGTAAACTTACCCGATGAGTGAACACTTGGATCTACTCCAGCGAAGGCAACCAGTTTTTTCGGATGATTAAACCGATCGATTTCACCAATTTCAGAGAAAATCGTGGCTGCGATTTTTCCTCCTAAACCGGGAATCGATTGGATTATCTTATATTCTTCCATTTTATTTGCCAGGTTATGAAAAAGCACTCAATATACTTTCGAAGATTGATTACGTGACTTTCATACACGTATATTTGAAGTGGATTTCGAGATGCGGAGTCCATTGTTTTTTGCTTTTCCCCATGCCCATTCACCCGATCGGCTAGAACAGAACTCTATAACACTCTCTGCTAGTCTACTTTCTCCGCCTGTCATTATTCCCACCAAAAAAAAAGGATGATGAATTACTTGAAAACCGAGGATGACGAACATATTTATTAAGTATAAAAGGCCAGATAAATTGGTCATGCCTTTTATAAGCGAAAACGATTCAAAAAAAGGTAAGAGCATACAAGTAGCTCTTACCTCCCTTAAATTTTTCCCCAGTTACTCTTCCTTGCCTGCTGCCATATTCATGTTCGCTTCGACATTCTCCTGACTTATGGTTGAAAATGGTAAATTTCTCTTTCCCGAGAAATTTTCAAGTAAGTCTTTGACATCAATGCCTGAAGACGCCTTTAATGACTCCTGCAATGTTGCCATTAAATCCGTTGCATACCCAGTGACTTTATTAGCCCCCCCATTCGCACCGCTTCCACCCGTGTCCACTACAGTAATTTTGTCGATATTACTAAGCGGGCTTGCCACTTGTTTAGCATACTCCGGTAGCATTTTCAAAATCATGTCCATTACGGCTGCTTGACCGAACTGTTCAAAAGCTTCAGCGATCTTTTGCTTCGCTTCTGCCTCTGCTACCCCTTTTAACCGGATAATCTCCGCTTCTGTCGTACCTTGTGCCCTTTGTGCGTCCGCTTTAGCAAGACCGTCCATGCGAACACGTTCCGCTTCCGCTTTCGCCATTGCTTCTATTTTATATTTA
The DNA here is from genome assembly GCF_030348405.1 of Peribacillus sp. NJ11. NCBI lineage: Bacteria > Bacillati > Bacillota > Bacilli > Caryophanales > Bacillaceae > Peribacillus > Peribacillus sp. NJ11. The sequence goes on along the minus strand of NZ_JAUCFO010000001.1, from coordinate 3,540,814 downwards.
TCGGCATCCGCTTCTGTAATCTGTTTCATCTTGTTAGCTGAGGCTGCTTGCTCCACCGCATAACGGTCGGCATCCGCCTTTTTCTTCACTTCTGAATCGTATTGCTTTTCACGGCGAAGGATTTCTTTTTCCTCCAGCTCAATTTGCTTCTGCCGTTCGATGATCCTGATTTGCATTTCCTGTTCTGTTACATCCTGTTTAGATCTGGCCGTTTCAAGATCGTAAGCTTGGTCGGCTCGTGCCTTGGCAATATCCTGCTCACGCCGGAACTCCGCAACCTTTAGCTTGTTGATTTTTTCGGCCTCGGCAATTTCAGTCGCCCTTTCAAGTTCGGCACGCTGGGCTTCCTTCGAAGCTTCGGCTCGCTTGATTCGCGTTTCTTTCTCTGCATCGGCGGTTGCTATATCGGCATCCCTTTTCACTTGCGCAATCCTTGGCTTACCAAGCGATTCAAGATATCCGTTCTTATCCCTGACATCTTTAATGGTGAATGATACGATTATGAGTCCCATCTTAGCTAAATCCTGTGAAGCTACCCTCTGTACTTCCTGGGAAAACTTTTCACGATTTTTATAAATTTCCTCGACTGTCATCGAACCAAGGATGGAACGAAGATGTCCCTCTAAGACTTCCCGTGCTTCCTGCTCACGGTCATCTTTGGATTTACCAAGGAATTGTTCTGCCGCTGTGGCGATATCGGTGATCGAACTGCCAATCTTGATTATCGACACACCATCGGCCATGACAGGAACACCCTGTTCTGTATATACTTCAGGAGTCGAGACCTCTAGTTTGCTTGACAGCAAGCTCAATGGTTCCGCTTGCTGGAACACCGGCAGTACGAAAGCACCTCCGCCGCGGACGATTTTAATTTTATTTCCTGATTCATCGATGTGAACATTTTTGCTGCCTAAGTAGCTTCCGGTCACAATCAATGCTTCATCAGGACCAGCCGTTCGGTATTTCGTAACAAAGACAGCGATAAGTGCGATAAGTAAAAATGCAACAATGGCGACAACAACCCAAATCAAATTAAACATAATCTTCCTCCTACCCTTTTTTAATCCTGATGGGGCAAAACATAGACAACCCCATTTTTAACTTCAATGATCAAGACCTTTGTATCCGAAACAATTCCTTCATTCTTATAACTCGCCGCAGTTTTCGCAATGCTGCCACTGATGCTTTCAATAAGGACTTCACCAAACCCGTCAACCGGGATTGATGTCAGAACCCTACCAACCCTCCCTCTCAGGTCATTCTCATGGAATGTTAAACTTTCTTCCGCTGATGAGATGGGAATCAAAACAAATACATTCAGTAAAGTGACGATGGTAAATGAAATGAGCAGGGAAATGCCGGCACTCAATCCAGCATTAAGTCCTGAGAGCGATTCAAGCAAAAAACCACTCGCAAAAAACACGGTCAAGAAGCTAAAAATGAGAGTTGGATTAAATATATCCGGTAATTCAAGGCCGGAAAAAATATCATTAAACAAGATAAATAAGAATGTTAGCCCTCCGAATATAATTAATCCATATAAATAGACTGTTTCTAATGGAACCCCAAATAACTCCATCTCTTTCATCCTTTAAATTCGATTTTTCCAAGCCGCTTACTACTTTAAGGACCTAGGATAAGCATTTTACAATATTGATATTATATGGGTATAACCGCCTCCATTTACTTTACTTACCATTCATACGAATGACGCATTCAAAAAGTTTCATCTTTTTACCAACTTTTGAAACTGTCATCCATTTTGCTTTCTTTTTTTACAAATCTGGTCATATTAAGACCTATATTAAAATAAAATTCATAATATTTATTGACAGTGTTTACTTAACATATTAGAATTCTTTATATGTTAACTCGTTTGATAACCAGGTTTACATTAGGAGGAAACACGATGAAGGAAAGTCATGAGAAGTTAAGAATGATGATGGTTACAGCCTTATTTGCAGCACTTATAGGAATACTTGCCCAAATTACAATTCCATTGCCCATGGTACCGATTACAGGACAGACTCTAGCTGTTGGATTGGCAGCTACGATACTGGGTTCACGTTATGGAACCTCTTCCGTTTTATTATACTTGTTCATAGGAGCTGCCGGAGTACCAGTATTCGCTGAAATGTCTGGAGGACTTGCTAAGATATTCGGTCCGACTGGCGGTTATTTATTATCCTATATCCCGACAGTATATATAACCGGTCTGATATTGGAAAAAACGCGGTTCTCAGTTGCAATGGCTTTCATTGCAAATATTATCGGGATGATACTTACTTTGATTATCGGTACAGTTTGGTTAAAATATATGAGCTCATTATCATGGACAGTGGCATTTGCCAGCGGTTTTGCTCCATTTATAATCGTAGGCGTTTTAAAGGCATTCCTTGCATCTTGGCTTGGCATTACTATCCGTTCAAGGTTAGCATCGGCTAATATGCTGCCAAAGAAAAATGCAACACTTTCCCAATGATGGGTAAATGAAAGAGAGGGTACCGCTTGTGGTACCCTCTCTTTCGTCTATTCACTTTTTCCTCATAATTCAATTTCTCGAACACTTGCACACACAAAAAAAAGACTCTTAAAAAAGAATCTTTTTTGCAAGTATTTATTGCGGTCCTATCCCCATAAGTCCGAATATGAATAGCAAATGTATATTATCCCCTTTGCTAACCGTAATCATTTTACTATAGTAACAGTAATTTGACAACTATTGAGGACACACATGAATATGCCACCATTTAATTCCTTAATAAAGAATATAGTAACATGATTCAATTACTTATTATTCACTTTATATTCTTTTTTCGTACCGTCATCGAAAACGACCTCTAAATCGAACTCTTGATAGTCATCCTTCAAATCAAAAGCTTTTGTCACTTCTTGAATGACTTCTTCCTCTGTTGAATCTTTGGTGAATGTCAATTTTTCTAAAATCGGTGTTAATTCTTTCATTGCTTCATCACCATAAACTTCATGTTTGTTTAGCTTGTCCTCGATCGAAGCTTCTGTTTGAGCTCCCATGGTATCAAATTCGGCTTCGTATTCGTTATCATTGCCCTTATAATCCACTTCTAATTGAAAATCCTTATAAGTGAAAGGCAATTTTTCATTATTTTCAGTTCCTGTTTCAGGATTTGTTTCCGCTTGATTTTCATTTTCCTGAACCGGCGGGTTTTTCACTTCATCGTTTTCTTCCCCGCAGCCAGCCAAAACAAGCATAGCGGCAAACGGTACTGATAATAATTTGATTGTTTTTTTCATTGATCTTTCCTCCTTCGTAGTTTGTATACCTTATTTATTTACTAAAAGGGGGCATTTAAAACTTCAAGAAACATTCAAATATCATAAGATCGACCAAATTAAAGAATCGTTAAAATTGATCATAGTGGAAGGATATAAAACAATACAGCAAAAAAGTGAGTGACAGAACCCCCAAGCACGAATACATGCCAAACGGCGTGATGAAACGGAAAAGCGCGCCAAACATAAAAGATAGCTCCAAACGTATAAAGCAAGCCCCCTGCAATCAGTAAATGGATACCAGCTGTGGGCAAGGTTGCCGAGAGCGGGCCCCATACGATAACGATCATCCACCCCATCGCAATATAGAGAATCGTCGAAAGGAAAAGGAACTTTTTCACATAGAAAGCTTTGAAGACGACGCCAATGATTGCAACTCCCCAAATAATTCCTAGCAGTGTCCAGCCTAGTGATCCTTGAATCACCAGAAGCATGATGGGCGTGTATGTTCCTGCAATGAATATATATATGGCTGAATGATCAAAGATTTCAAATATATCCTTCGTTTTCCCTTCTGGAAAACTATGCACTAAAGTGGATGAAACATATAAAAGAAGCATGGAAACTCCATAAATGACTGAAATGACTACATGCCAAGGCGAACCTTTTTGGACTGAGAAGATTATTAAAAACACAAGAGCGGCGATACTCAACAAAACACCGACACCGTGGGTTATCGCATTGACCACTTCTTCTTTTTTTGTATAAACATGTGTATTAGCCATGTTACAGCTCCTTAAGATAAAAAACTTTTAGCATTAACCTAAATTATACATCAAATATTCAAAGCAATATAGAAAAGTGAATATAAACTTGATTATCATCCACCAATTAGATTATCATCTAATTAGATAGTGGTCTAACTAGGAGGGATAATAATGCAATTAGAAAAATTGGTCGCTTTCCACAAAACGATTGGTGATGTGACCAGGATCAGGATTATATCCATTCTGGCAAACGGTCCAAAACACGGACAGGCACTTGCAGGAATATTAAAATTGACAGCACCGACCATTTCACACCATTTAACGAAATTGAAGGACATTAATTTAGTGAAGGATCGAAGGGAGAAAAATACGGTATATTATTTTTTGAATGAAGATGTCCTGGAGCATTATTCTTCAGCATTACCTAAAATGGTTTCAAATAAGGGGGAATCCAATAAAATGGAAAATCAAAAAATGATTATGGAGCACAAAAAGATCCTTGCAAACTTCTTGACACCAGATGGCCGATTGAAAACCATACCAGCACAGAGAAAAAAGAAACTGATCGTTCTTCATCATATTGCCGGACTTTTGGAAAAAGGGCGAAAATATCCAGAAAAAGAACTGAATGAATTCATCCAGTCATTCCATGATGATTATGCAACGATTAGACGTGAACTGATTATCGGAAGCATCATGTACCGAGAAAACAGCATTTATGAACTGAATCCCCGTGAGATGTGGGCTGATATCGTTTAAGGGAAAGTTTATACATAAAAAACCGGCCTCCCTTAGTTGGTGAGCCGGTTCTTTTCATGTCGTTTATATGGCAAAATGGTGGCCGCCGATGATTTTGATTACGTCCAATTGTTTCATCCATTCGCTGTCCGAAATGCTAGGATTCCAAAAATACAAGGCATCATTTGTGTAGCCATGAATCGCCAAGGCTTCATTGACAGCTTTTTTGGCATCTTTTCCGGCTGCTTTGTTTATACTGCCATCACCAACGGGCGAAAATTGATTTTTTTGATATATCACTTCTCGGACCGTATCAGGGAATTCATTGCTATCAAGGCGATTCAAAACTACTCCTGCAACCTCGACCTTCCCTCTGTAGGGCTCCCCTTTGGCTTCTGCATGCACAAGTCTTGCTAATAATTCTTTATCTTTTTCATTCATTACATGTGGAATAATCAATGTTTTACCAGGCTCGGCAACATTATTTACATTATTATTGACTTCTTTTAACTTTTTGATTGGGACACCATACTGCTTCGCAACATCCCATATCGATTCACCTTGTTTAATGACATGTTTGGTTGCTCCATCAGAAGCTATACTGGTCGTTCCCTTAGGAAAAGCTATCCCAAGTACGATGACACTTAGAGTCATTATCACGGTTATTAATACTGATAATTTCATCCTGTAACCTCCTCGTTAAGCATCTTCCAAGGATAACAGACCATATAGGAGAAAACAGTGCTAAATTTTTTCCAAGGAAATAAAGGAAAAATTTTCACGGGTCAATTAACTTCGAAATTTTAAAGATTCCCATTCTTCACGTAGTATTCCCATTCTGATTGAATCATAATAATGACCATCATAATAACGGCATTTTCTCATCCTACCTTCAACTTGCATGCCTACCTTTTCTCCAACTGCCATCATACGTTCATTACCTGACCAAGTCGTCAGTCCGACCCGTTCAATCTCCAGATTTTCGAATAAATAGCCTATGAACATCATTATCGCTTCTGTTCCATAACCGCCATTCCAATACTTGGGATCAAAAATCGTAATCCCTATTTCCAGCCAACGTGATGGTTCATGTTCCCAGTAATATACAACAGAACCTATTATTTGATCGTTTTTTTCCATTAATAGCTCGGAATAAGCCCCCATCTTTTCATCATAGGTTCGGTGCTTCGTTTCTTTATCGATATACGTATGGAAATCAATGAGTTCAAGGGGAAAATAGGGTGCATCCCACTTTTTCCATTCTGGATTGAGTTCTCCATATTTCAGGCTCCATAAACGTTTTAAGTCTGCTTGTTTAACATTCCTCAATATTACTCTGCTTCCTTCAATCCAAACATCTTCCAATCCGCTTCCTCCCACTTTATCGTTGCTATACCTGCCATTTTACCTATCGACACATAATTTAATAAAATATTGCCTTTCTCTAGGACCATCGAATTCACAAAAATACACTCCCTGCCAGGTACCAAGGATTAAGCTCCCTTTGTGGATAATCACCTGTTGTGAAGAACCAACCGTACTTGATTTTAAATGGGCAGCAGTATTTCCTTCCATATGTAAATCCAATGTATGATTCCATGGGTATTGCTCATCCAATCTTCTAAGCATATCTTTTTTTACATCGGGATCTGCATTTTCATTAATCGTGATTCCTGCAGTCGTGTGTGGACAATAAATAAGAGCTATGCCCTCTTGAATCCCATTCTCCATGATGAATGCCTGTACTTCAGTCGTAACATCAATCATATCATCCCTTTTTGTCGTTTTTAAGGTGTTTTTCTTCAGCATGCATATTCACTCCTTTGTTCATTTTAGTATCCTTTACCCATAAACATTACTTTCATGCTTTAATAAACGATTCAAGAATCAATGATAAACAAAACCATCGATGGCAATTGATTCTACCATTTTAATATTGGATATAAAAGGAAGGAACCAAAGGGGAAAAGAAAGATGGACTCGATCATTTTCAATTAGCATCTCCCAAAAATAACGAAGACCGTTCAAGGAAGTTTTTCACTGAGTTTCTAATGGTCGGGAAAGTGGAAAAGCATGCTGCCTTAAAGTCAAATCAGAAAAACTCATGTCGGAACGGGAGATCAGTTCATTTACGCGAGAAAAGCCCATCCAACGCTTGAAGTTAAAAATCTTATAGACTTTAAACAACATCATATTTCATTTACAGAAGCGGAAAGGTTACCTGGTGCGAGCCGTATTTTAACCTGAAAGAAATTTTGGAATGGTTATAATAAAAGCGGGTCCAGTAATCGGACCCGCCTTTAGATAGGAGTATTATTTTTGCTTCTTTTTCCAGAACCCCAATATTAATGCGGTAATGAGGGACCCTATTAAAATGGCCAGCAAATAGCGAAAAGGATGGTTGACAAGGGGGATGACAAAAATCCCTCCATGCGGTGCTGGCAGAGTTACACTAAAAGCCATTGACAGGGCTCCTGCTGTCGCTGCCCCTACAACACTGCTGACGATAACGCGTAATGGATCCGCCGCCGCAAAAGGAATGGCTCCCTCTGTAATGAATGAAGCACCCATGAAGTAATTAGTGAACCCTGATTTTCTTTCCATTTCACTGAATTTACTTTTAAAGAATGTAGTTGCAAATGCGATTCCCAAAGGAGGAACCATTCCACCAGCCATTACTGCAGCATGCGGTCCGAAACTTGATGCCTCAATGGCTGCAATCCCGAAGGTGAATGCTGCCTTATTTAGAGGTCCGCCCATATCCACAGCCATCATACCCCCAAGGATCAACCCAAGGAATATTGCGTTCGTGCCTGATAACCCCTGCAGCCAATTGGTCAGTCCCATGTTTATTGCGGTTACTGGTTCATTTACTAGAAATATCATGATCAATCCTGTAATTAACATACCGAATACAGGATATAGTAAAACTGGTTTAATGCCATCGAGTGTGTGCGGTAACTTGGAAAACAACTTTCTTAAAAGTAAGACTACATAACCTGCAAGGAAACCGGCTATCAGTCCGCCAAGAAAACCGGCATTAGCCTGTGCTGCCAATAATCCCCCTACCATACCAGGGGCAAAACCTGGACGGTCGGCTATACTTGAAGCAATGAATCCTGCGAGTACAGGGACAAGCAAGAAGAAGGCACCATTTCCCCCGCCAATATCACTTAATGCTTTGGCAATGGGATTATAATCAGGATTTGCCGGATCGGCTGCCTCGATTCCAAAAAAGAAAGAAAGCGCAATCAAGATACCGCCCCCGACGACAAATGGAAGCATATTACTTACGCCATTCATTAAGTGCTTGTAAATCCCCAACCCTCCTTTTGCTGAATCACCTTCATCACTTTTATCATTTCCTGTTCCTTTGTAAACAGGGGCATCCTGATTCAAGGCTCTGTTTAACAGCTCCTCGGTCTTCCGGATCCCATGGGCAACAGGGACAATAATGACATGTTTTCCATTAAAACGATCCATTTCCACCTGTTTATCAGCTGCAACGATAATCGCATCCGCCTCATCAATTTCTGCGGCGGTTAAACCATTTTTGATTCCTGTGGAACCATTTGTTTCCACTTTGAAATCGATACCCATTTCCTTCGCTTTGGCCTTTAACGCATCAGCCGCCATATAAGTATGGGCTATTCCTGTTGGGCAGGCTGTAACGGCAAGGATTTTACCTTTACTGTTACCACTGTCACTGGAAGAGTTACTTGTTTGCTCCTCTTCTCTTACTTCTTCATCGGCTTCCATTTCTTTTTGATTGATTATCTCTAACACTTCTTCACCTGAAGAAGCAGAAATCAATCGGGCTCTGAATTTATCATCCATCAGTAATGAAGAAAGCCGGGAAAGGGTTTCCAAGTGATCTGCATTCGCTCCTTCACTTGCTGCAATCATAAAGAACAAATGAGCTGGCTGCCCATCCAGCGATTCATAATCCACACCACTGACCGATTTCCCGAAACAGATGGCAGGTATCCTTACTGCATTTGTTTTTGCGTGTGGAATGGCTATCCCTTCACCAATCCCTGTTGTGCTTTGCTCTTCACGTTTTAAGATGGCCGCTTTGAAACCCTCCAAATCGTTTAACCTGTCTGCCTCGGCTAACTTCCCTGATAGTTCATCAATGACCGCTTGCTTTGTAGCACTTTGCAGATTGATTATGATTGTATCCAATTTTAACAAGTCTGTAATTTTCATAGAGTCAGCCTCCTGTTAGTTGATTGATAGCAATTTGCGGTAATAACTCTTCAATTTTATCCAATGTACCGAGATCGGATGAAAAGGCTGTAGCACTTCCTGCTGCAAGACTGAAGCGGAAAGCTGATAGAATATCCCCTGTCTTTTCATATGTCCCGATGAAACCTGCGACCATGGAATCACCGGCACCAACTGAGTTGATGACATTTCCTTTTGGTACATTTGCGGAATATGACTCTCTTCCGGAGCAAAGCACGGCACCTTGTCCTGCCATTGAAACAATAACGTTTTGTGCTCCTGCTTCAATCAATTTAGCGCCATATTCTCTAGCATCATCAACCGTTCTGATTTCGGTAGAAAAAAGCTCACCCAGTTCATGGTGATTAGGCTTTATTAAAAATGGCTGGTGTGGAAGAACATTCATTAATCCCTTGCCACTCGTATCCACCACCACTTTAATGCCGTTATGGGAACAAGACCTTGCCATGGCTTCGTATACATCCGAAGGAACGCTTGAAGGGATGCTTCCTGACAAAATAAGGATATCATTATTATTCAACTGTTCAATCTGACTAAATAATTGTTGATAATTCCCTTTTGAAATGACTGGCCCTTGGCTATTTATTTCGGTCTCCATCCCTGTTTTCAATTTAATGTTTATTCTTGTATCTCCAGCTATCTCTGTAAAGTCCGTGAAAATCTCTTCCTGTCTTAAAAACCTTTTTACAAATTCACCTGTTTGTCCACCGATGAATCCTAAAGCTGTCGTACTATTTCCAAGCCTTTTAAGCACTCGGGAAACATTGATCCCTTTCCCTCCAGGGAATTTTGCATCATAACTGGTTCTATTCACCTTGCCCATTTGAAAACTCTCCACCTCGACCAGATAATCGATGGATGGGTTGAGTGTCACTGTATAAATCATTAAATGGTCACGACCTTTACCTTTGGATTTTTATGGAGTTGAGCAACAGCCTCTTCATCATTGCTGTCAGTCAGGATTATGGCATCGCTTACATCTGCAACCTTTGCGAAAGTGGCTTCATTCAATTTTGAACTATCAGCAAGTACGTAGGTTTCGTTGGACAGGCGTAATGCCATCTTTTTCAGTAGTGCTTCTTCTGGATCGGGTGTTGTGAAACCCAGTTCTTGGTGGATGCCGTTCATTCCCAAGAAACATTTATCAAAACGGTATTCATTCAAAAATTGCACAGCATTGCTTCCTATAACCGCATTTGTCGAGAATTTTATCGTTCCGCCCACTAACACTGTTTTGATTTCCAATTCGATAAGTTTTGGAATATGCATTAGACCATTTGTCAGGACCGTTATATTTTTATCCTTTAAAAAAGGAATCATTTCGGCAGTAGTCGTGCCTGCATCAAGATATATACAATCATTTTTCTCTATGAATGAAGACGCCAGCTTTGCTATAAGGTGTTTTTCGGCTTTCGCTTTGTTTTGCTTTTCCATAGTTGTTGGTTCAAGGCCTTTTCTTTGAAGTAAAGAGGCCCCGCCATGCACGCGTTTCAAGAGCTTCATTTCTTCGAGTTGCACTAAATCTCTCCGAATGGTCGACTCCGAGGCTTGTAACTGATCTACCAGCTCCTGCAGCTTTATCGTTCCTTGTTCTTTAAGGATCGATAAGATGATCTGATGTCTTTCTGTTGTCAACAATCCGCCCACCTCACTTTAATATCATCATCATATATGAAAATGAAGTAATAATCAATCACAAACGTTTAAAAATATTCAAATTCATTCAAAAATACCTTCAAAAACATTCATAATTGAGTTAAAAACTTTTCATTTCTCCCAATCTTTTGTTCTATGAAAATATGCCTTTCAATTAAACCTCTACATACAAAAAAACCCCATGTCATTTGACATGGGGTTTTTATTATTATTATCCTTGAAGTAAAAGTTGTTCTGGATCTTCCAGCATATCTTTGATAGCTACTAAGAAACCAACCGCTTCTTTTCCGTCAACGATACGGTGATCATAAGATAATGCAAGGTACATCATTGGTCTGTTTTCGATTTGATCTCCAACAGCGATTGGACGCGTCTTGATTGTATGCATGCCCAAGATACCAACTTGAGGGGCATTCAAGATTGGCGTAGATAATAGGGAACCGAAAGTCCCTCCGTTTGTGATGGTGAAAGTACCACCAGATAAATCGGAAAGTCCTAGTTTGTTGTTCCGCGCTTTAACAGCTAAATCCGAAATGTTCTTTTCGATTTCAGCAAAGCTTTTGCGGTCAGCATCCCTTACCACCGGAACGACTAAACCTTCATCAGTGGATACGGCAACACCGATATCATAAAAGTTCTTTTTCAGGATATGGTCGCCTTTTATTTCTGCATTCAATAACGGATATTTTTTCAATGCGCCAATGACCGCTTTAGTGAAGAATGACATGAAACCAAGTTTTACATCATTTGTTTTCACGAAAGAATCTTTATGGCGGCTACGCAATTCCATGACTGCTGAAAGATCGACTTCGTTAAAAGTAGTAAGCATGGCTGCTTCGGATTGTACTTGAACTAGACGTTTGGCAATGGTTTGACGACGGCGCGTCATCTTAACCACTTCAATGCGATCATCATTCACTTCAACAGGAGCTGCTGCTTGTTTAGCTGCAGGAGCTTGTTTTGGAGCTGCCGCAGGTACCACAGGTGCATTGCTTGCCGCTTCTACGTCTTGTACACGTACACGACCTAGTGGGTCGGCTACAGGCACTTGAGTCAAGTCAATTCCTTTTTCACGAGCCAATTTTCTTGCAGCTGGTGAAGCAATAACTTGTTGAGTGGATGATGCTTCTTTCGTTTCAGCTTTAGGAGCCTCTTTAGCAGGAGATGCTGGTTCTGCTTTAGCTGGTTCTGCTTTAGCTTCTTCAGCCTTAGGAGCTTCCGCTTTTGGAGCTGCTGCAGCTGATCCATTTTCATCAACGATAGCGATAGCCTGTCCAACTTGGACAGTATCGCCTTCTTCTGCTAAATGTTCCGAAAGTGTACCCGTATAATCTGAAATGATTTCCACGTTTACTTTATCCGTTTCAAGTTCAAGGACATATTCTCCTTTTTCAACGTGATCACCGGGTTGTTTTAACCATTGCGCAATAGATCCTTCAGAAATTGATTCTGCTAATTCAGGTACTTTTACTTCAGCCATTTTATTTCTCCCCCTCATTATTGCGTGTAATTGCTTGAGTCATAATCCGTTGTTGTTCATTTTTATGGACAAGTGGATCTCCCTCAGCCGGGCTTGATCTGCGTTTCCTTCCTATATATGTTACTGAAAGATTACCAGGAGCCGCTGCATTAAGGCGAGGTTCAACGAATGTCCAAGCCCCCATGTTCTTAGGTTCTTCTTGAGCCCAGAAGATTTCTTTTAGATTTGTATATTTTTTCAAAGCTTCTTGAACACCAGTGAACGGGAATGGATAAATTTCTTCGACACTGATGATTTGCAACCAATCCGTATTTTTTTCAGTTGCCGCTTTTTCACGAAGTTCAACCGCCAATTTACCTGAAGCAAAAACAATGCGTTCAACCGATTTAGGTTTTTTGCCCAAAGCTTTGGTTTCTACAAATGGTTCAAAAGTGCCTTCACTGAATTCTTCAGCTGTTGAAGCCATCACTTGATTTCGAAGCATACTCTTCGGTGTCATGATGACAAGCGGACGTACTTGCTCTTGATCCAAAATCTTAGCTTGTCTTCTAAGGATATGGAAGTATTGAGCCGCTGAACTTAAGTTAGCAACTGTCCAGTTGTTTTCAGCCGCCAATTGAAGGAAACGTTCCAGACGTGCACTTGAGTGCTCTGGTCCTTGTCCTTCATAACCGTGTGGAAGCAGCATGACAAGACCTGATTTTTGACCCCACTTCGCACGGCCAGCAGCGATGAATTGGTCAAAGATAACTTGTGCTGTATTAGCGAAGTCACCGAATTGGCCTTCCCATAATACAAGTGTCTCAGGTGCAAATACATTATAACCATATTCATAAGCAAGAACTGCCGTTTCAGTAAGCGGGCTGTTATGAACAGCGAAAGAAGCTTTAGCAGTATCAAGTGTGTGAAGTGGTGAATATGTTTTTCCGTTAACACTGTCATGTAACATGATATTACGTTGTGCGAATGTTCCACGCTCTGAATCTTGTCCTGTCAAACGGATTGGAGTACCGTCACTCAATATGGATGCAAATGCAAGTGTCTCAGCATGAGCCCAATCAATTTTTCCGTCTGCACCAAAGGAATCCAAGCGACGTGATAAAATCTTTCCTAATTTTTTATTAGGAGTGAATCCTTCCGGCCACTTAACAAGTTCTTCGTTAATTGAAACCAGTTCTTGTTTCGGAACTGCCGTTTCAATGGCTGGAAGTCCTTTTTCAATAATCCCAGGGGGATTACATTCTTTAGAAGCTTCCGGTTTATTTCCGGAAATTTTCGCATATGCATCTGCAAGCCTTGTATCCACTTGTTCAGCAATTGCTTTAACTTCAGCTTCAGTGAACTCGCCAGATTGAATCAATTTTTTTCCATAAAGCTCTTTAACGGTTGGGTGCTTATGGATTAATGCATACATTTCAGGTTGAGTCACCAATGGCTCATCCATTTCGTTATGGCCGAAACGTCTGTAACCGATCAGGTCGATCAAGAAATCCTTGTTGTATTTTTCACGATATAGGTTAGCAAGGTTAACAGCAGCCATACATGCCTCTGGATCATCTGCATTCACATGCACGATCGGCACTTCAAAGCCTTTTGCTAAATCACTAGCATATAAGGTTGAACGTGAATCTTCACTTTCCGTTGTAAAACCGATCATGTTATTGGCGATGATATGGATAGCGCCGCCAACTTGATAACCGCGTAAACGGCTTAAGTTAAACGTTTCCGGTACAATGCCTTCACCTGGGAATGCTGCATCACCATGAATCAGGATTGCAAGAGATTTGGAAATATCTTGAACCGGGAATCCTTTTTCTGAACGGTCTTCTTGCGCCGCACGAGAATACCCTTCCACGATTGGACCGACTACTTCCAAGTGACTTGGGTTATTCGCAAGTGTTATCCTTGCTTTTTGTATGTTAGCTTTAGTAATCTGTTTATCCAGACCTAAATGGTATTTAACATCGCCAGTCCATCCATTGTTAATGCCTGTTGAACCTTCGGAAGGAACCAAATCTTTATTTGGTGAATGTTGGAATTCAGAGAAAATTACCTCATAAGGCTTACCTAATACATGTGCAAGCACATTCAAACGTCCTCGGTGAGCCATTGCAATATTCACATTCCCCGTTCCATTTTGAACAGTTTGTGAAATCATTTCATCTAATATCGGAACCAAAGCATCCAGTCCTTCAATTGAGAAACGCTTTTGACCTACATATGTGCGGTGAAGGAATTTCTCGAAACCTTCAACTTCATTCAATCGTTTAAGTAATAGTTCTTTTTTCTCTTTAGCCACTTCCGGGAACATGTTTCCGGATTCGACCATATCAGTAAGCCATTGCTTTTCTTCCAAGTCATTAACATGGTGAAATTCAAAGGCTATCGTTTTTGTATAGAGTTGTTTTAGGTATTGAACGGCTTCGTATCCGTCTTTCACGTCTTCAGGTGATTCTGGACAAATAAAGTCAGCCGGTATTTTCCTTAAATCATCTGCAGTCAATCCATATTTTTCAAAGTGAATTTGTTCCGTGTCTAGAGCTTCTTCTTTTAAAGGATAAATATTTGCAGCAAGATGTCCGTATGCACGGATATTTTCAGCTAACTTTACTGCAGACATAATTTTCTTCATTGGAAGAACTTCTCCAGTTTGTACAGTTGGTGCACTTTCAATCGTTGTTTCTGCCGATACATCGAATGAAGGAGGACCTGCTACTTCAAAAAAGTTTTTCAGTTCCGGATCCACTTCTTCCGGGTTGGCTAGAAATAAATCGTATTGCTCCATGACATACCCAAGGTTTGGACCTGAAAAAGCTTTCCATTGGTCGTATACCTTAGAATCATTGATGGTCATTTTGTAAACCCCCAAATTTTTCTCATAATTTTTTTCATTTCGTTTTATCCATCCCCAAATTTCTTTCTTCTAAATTTTCCCCAAATATATGATTTATATAAGATATATAATAAATAACTTTGGTTATCGAATAATAAAATTTTAAAGGATAAAACGTTTTCAGATGTTATATTAACATGTTTTTGTCGAAATATCCAAAGGTTAAACCACTTTATGCAACCTTTTTTAAACTATATTTCTGTTTAATTCGTCAAAATACGCTTTTAATTGACTTTTTTGCTCATTTAAGTCCTTTTTTTGCTAAAAAAAGATTTTTGTATTTTTGTATAATGATTATTTTTCAGGTAAATTTAACTAGTTTGAAAACCCTTTCAGCTCAATCAAACTTCCAAGCTGTTAAACTCAGATTGCCATATTGAAAGCTCCTGTGCAGGAGAGCTGCTTTTTTTTTGTCATCTCCTGACCCCATTGCGATGACCAATGGAATGAAATGCTCTTTGGAAGGCACAGCATCTCTACTATAGGGAGCGATTTTTTCATAATTAAACAAAGATTCCAAATCCCATTTGATGATTTTCTCTTCGACCCAGTTCTCAAAGTTGATTGCCCATCCTTCTGCAACATGCATATCCTTCTGAATATAGGTGAAATTATGGACAATTCCACCGCTCCCGATTATCAGTACATTACTTTCCTTTAATTCCCTCAATGTTCTCCCGATTTCATACTGCTTGTCCAATGGCAGGTCAGGGCTAATGGACATGGATACGATCGGGATGTCCGCTTCGGGATACATGATGTGCAAAAGCCCCCATGCCCCATGGTCTAGGGGGCGCCTTTCATCAAGTTCCCCCAATACACCTATCTTGGACAATAGGGTTAAAATTCGATCGGACAGCTCAAGGCATCCCGGAGCAGGATATGTTATCTGAAATATATCTTCAGGATACCCTGCAAAATCATAAATGACTTCATGCTTACCTACTGCGGAAATCATCTGATCTTCACTTTCCCAATGTGCTGACAAAATAACGATGGCAGCAGGTTTTTCCTTAGCTTTAATATAATCCTTCAAAAAAGAAGTGTAGCTATTCTTTTCCAAAGCTAATAGTGGCGTTCCATGTGATAAAAACAATGATGGCATCATAGAAACGATAAATCCTTTCGCAATGTAATATCTTATCCCTATACCTTAATTTACTATAGATAAACATTGTGTTCATCAATTAAATTGTATTTTTGGGGTTGTCTCATCAATAGTATCAAAGGTATACCCTTCTTTTTTAAGGAATTCGATTATATCAGGCAATGCTTTCACTGTATTTTTCATACTATTGATATCATGCAATAAGATATTAACATGCTTTTGATCTTTCGTCCCTTTTTGTACGGAAGAAATGATTTGTTGTTCACTTATTGATGGACTGATGCCATCTGTAGAATCAATGGTCCAATCAAAGTATATATACCCTTTTTCCATTAGTTGTTGAAGGATTCCATTGATGATGGGTTTAGTTGCAGCCTGATGCCGAAGTCGATTATTGGAGCCGCCAGGAAGGCGTACAATTCGGCTTTTTATCCCAAACTCCTTTTGCAGCATGGTTTCAAGCCTATTCAGATCTTGAAAGAAACTCTCGGTCGATCGATAAACGATGGAATAATCATGTGTATAGGAATGAAGGCCAATCGCATGACCGCGGGAAACCATTTCCTGATAACATTCCTTTGCGTATGGTTCTTCGTTACCTTTAACGAAAAATGTGGCCTTAACATGGTAGCGGTCCAAAATATCCAATATCTCCATGGTATTCAAAGATGGTCCATCATCGAAAGTCAAATAAGCGATTTTCTGATTTTCCTTACTTTTTAGGAGCGGTGTCATCTCTTCGGGAACCATTGCATGTACTTGAATGGACTGTACATCCATCACGAACAAAATAATAATGAGAGAAATCGTCATGGAAAGAAATAATTTAAGCAGATTCTTCATAGGTGTTGCATCCCCTTCCTTTTGACCATTAAGATATACCAATTAAGGGGTTTCATGCGCAATAAGGCAGCGGTAAAAAATACCGCTGCCTTATCCATATGCTTATCGATCTACATTAAAGTAACGAGCTTCAGGATGTGCAAAAACGATCGCTGATACGGAAGCCTCAGGTTCCATCATGCATCCTTCAGTCAATTCAACGCCAATATCTTGAGGTTGTAACAAGCGGAATAGTTTCTCCTGATCTTCCAGATTTGGACAAGCTGGATAACCAAATGAAAATCTTTGCCCGGTGTACTTAGCGGCAAACCGCTCTTTCATAGACATTTCAATCGGATCGCTTATTCCTAAATCATCACGCATTAATTGATGAATTCTTTCCGCAAACCCTTCAGCTGTTTCTAGAGCAAGCGATTGAAGGGCGTGATTTTTCAAGAAATCACCTTCAAGCTTTAGTTTTTCTGCCCATTTCCTGATCCCTTTTCCGGCTGTAACAAGGAAGAAACCAACATAATCCATTTTCCCGGAGGAGACCGGTTTCGCGAAGTCCGCTAAACAAAGATGCGGATTCGTATCTTGCCGAGGAAATTCAAAAGTTTCCAAAACCTCATTATGATTATCCGGGTTGTAAACCAATAGCTTGTCCCCTTCACTTTGAGCAGGGAAAAATTGATAAATCGCATTCAAGCCGTAGTCCGGTTCCGTCTTTAAGAATTCGATCAATTCATCAACGAGGGCATTCAGCTGCACCGCTTTTTCATTGCCTTCCTTAAGCAATTCGGCAACTTTACCTTTTAGCCCCAAATGATGTCCAATCAGCATTTGCCTATTAATGTACGGCTGGATGACATCCAATGGATAGTTTTTCAGAACGTGACGCATGATATCACGCGGTTCTTTAACAGGTACATCACTCAAAGGAGCAGCTGTGGACTGCTTCCGAACAGGTTTTTCCATCGTGGCAGCAATGGCGGCATTGGCTTTCGATTTTTCCCGTTTCTGGACTAACTCTTCTAAGTAGACCACTTTTTTGTCAGTGTCATGTAAAATATTCGTTACAGCCAACCCATCCATCGCGTCTTTGGAATATAAAACCGGACCTCCATATTCAGGTGATATTTTAAAATCGGTGAATTTACGGGATAGAGCAGCCCCTCCCACTAAAATGGGGGTATCTATTCCCGCTTGTCTTAAATCCTGTGCAGTTAACACCATTTGCTGTGCTGATTTAACAAGTAATCCAGATAGTCCAATGATGGTTGGCTCATGTTTTCGAACCTCTTCAATGATTTGTTGCGGTGCGACCTTGATACCCAAATCAATGACTTCATAGCCATTATTGGACAGTATGATATCCACTAGGTTTTTCCCGATATCATGTACATCTCCCTTGACAGTCGCTAAAAGGATCTTTCCTTTCTTGGCGCTATCTTCAGAGTTTTCCATTAGTGGTTCAAGGTGAGATACAGCCGCCTTCATTGCTTCAGCACTCTGAAGCACTTCTGCGACAATAAGTTGGTTGTCATTAAATAACCGACCCACTTCACTCATTCCATCCATCAATGGTCCATTGATGATTTCCAATGGGCTGTCACCGCGTTCAATTGCTTTATTTAAATCATCAATCAATCCTTCTTTCGTACCTTCGATAATATAGTTACCTAATCGTTCGTCCAATGGCAGGATCACACCATTATCCTTCTTCTCCGCTTTTTTCCCACGATAAAACTCGGTAAAGATCGCTAAAGTTTCTGTAGATGTTTCAAACAGGAGTGCCTCAGCTAATTTCACTTCATCTTCCGGTATCAGAGCGAAACGTTCAAGCTTTTCCGTATTCACGATAGCATAATCGAGACCGGCTTTTGTACAATGGTAGAGGAAAACGGCATTTAGAATTTCCCTTCCACGCGCTGGCAGACCGAATGAAACATTCGATATGCCAAGTATCGTTAAGCATTCCGGAAACTTTTCTTTGATTGCCTTAATTCCCTTCACCGTTTCTAAAGCAGAACCGATATATTGTTCATCACCCGTACCTACAGGAAATACTAGCGGATCAAAAATGATGTCACTTTTGTTTAGTCCATACTTATTTACGAGCAAATCCACAGAACGTGTAGCCACTTCCAATTTGCGCTCAGCATCGACGGCCATCCCAATTTCATCAATGGTTCCTACGACAACGGCAGCCCCGTATTGATGGACGAATGGCACTATTTTTTCAAAGCGCTCTTCACCATCTTCAAGGTTAATGGAATTAATGATGGATTTTCCTTGTGAATGTTTTAATGCTTGTTCAAGTACGGCTTCATCTGTAGTATCGATGACCAATGGGACTTTCACTTTTTTGACGACCTCTTCTACGAACTCCTTCATATCACCAAGCTCATCCCCATCAGGATCAGCAAGACAGATATCAATGACATGGGCGCCTTTTTTTACCTGGGCACGTGCAATTTCGGCAGCTGGCTCGTAATGCTTTCCACGAATCAGCTCCTTGAATTTTCGAGATCCGATAACATTCGTTCTCTCACCTACGAATAAAGGACGCATTGAATCATCATAAATGAGTGGCTCTATGCCTGATACGGCATGCCCATGGGCTGATTCGGTAATTGTACGAGGCTGAATGCCTTCAAGGACCCTGACAAGTTCTTTAATATGCTCTGGCGTAGTACCACAACAACCCCCAATGATATTGACCCATCCCTTTTCGGCAAATTGCTTCATTTTCTCTGCAAGGGAAGTCGGTGACTCATGATAATGACCCTCTTCATCCGGGAGCCCGGCATTCGGGTAACAACTGATTGCGCTATTGGCTATATCTGCAAGTGTCCTGATATGGTCTATCATGAATTCCGGTCCTGTTGCACAATTCAGGCCGACAGCCACGGGCTTCATATGTTCAACCGATAAATAGAAAGCTTCTATCGACTGGCCAGCAAGTGTCGTCCCCATCGGTTCGATCGTACCTGATATGATGACAGGCACATCTTTTCCTGATTTAGCGAAGGCTGCTTTTATTCCAGAAAAGGCTGCCTTGACATTAAGCATATCCTGACAGGTTTCCACCAATAACAAGTCTACCCCGCCATCCAAAAGACCGAGTGCCTGTTCTTTATAAGAATCGGTTAAAATATCAAAAGTCGTTCCACCTGTTACGGATAGCGTTTTTGTGGTGGGCCCCATCGAGCCAGCTACATATCTTGGCCAATCATCATTTGAATATTTTTCACATGCTTTAACGGCAAGCTCAGCTGAAATTTTATTAAGCTTGTAGGCAATCGTGCTTATTTGGTATTCCTCAAGAACGATGCTAGTCGCTCCGAAGGTATTTGTTTCAATGATATCAGCACCTGCTGCTAAATATTTTTCATGGATGGATTGGATGATTTCTGGTTGTGTCAGTGATAAATACTCGTTGCAACCCTCGAATTGTTCCCCGCCAAAGTCCTCTGCTGTTAAATTCTCCGCTTGAAGCATGGTTCCCATCGCTCCATCGAGCAGGAGAATCTTAGTATCCAACTGATCTTGAATCGCTTTTTTATTCATGTACTGCCACCTCTGATGTATGTTTACTATCGACTTTTCTAATATATTTCGTAAGTTCCGCCGTCATTTCATAGCGAAGGAACGGAGTGATTAAATATATGCCCTTGAATTTTTCCCTTGCCGCGTCGACTAGCTCGCGTGCGATATTCACCCCTTCAATTCTTGACTTTACAGGGTCATTCCCCGCTAAAGCCATGGCCCTCCTGACATTATCCGGCAATTTGATGCCCGGGATCTCATTATGGATGAATTCGGCATTCCGTGTGCTTGTCAATGGCATGATACCGACGAAAACCGGGGTTTCTAAATGTTTTGTAGCTTCATGAACTTCTTCAATCTGCTCAACTGAATAAATTGGCTGTGTCAAAAAGGATTGGGCACCGCAGGCAATCTTCTTTTCCATTCTCTGTACGGCTTTATCCAAATATTTCACATTGGGATTAAAAGCGGCGGCAATTTTAAAATTAGCCCGCTGGCCCAAACTCTGACCGGAATAGGATAGACCTTCATTAAATTGTTTGACCATGCTTATTAGGTCAAACGACGATAAATCATAAACCGAAGTGGCTCCCGGGAAGTCCCCAATTTTAGAGGGATCTCCGGTGATGATCAATAATTCATCCAGCCCAACCGTCTGCAGGCCCATTAAATGTGACTGCAGGCCAATTAAATTTCGATCCCGGCATGTTATATGCACCATCGGCTTTACATTCAATTGGTTCTTCAGCAAATTAGCCAGTGCATCATTCGATATCCTTGGTGAAGCAAGTGAATTATCCGCCAATGTAATGGAATCGACCCCTGCTTTTTTCAAAACCTCGGCACCAGTCATGAAACTCTCTATTCCCAACTTTTTCGGAGGATCAAGTTCAACAAGAATCGTCCTTTCTGTTTTGGCCTTTTCGTACAGAGGGAGTTCCAATTCTCTATCGTTCACTTCAATTATTTCTATTTCACGGGCTTTCGTATATTTCTCTTTTACTGGAGCCAAACTTCCAATCGCATTCTTTACAGCTTGAATATGCAGGGGAGTCGTTCCACAGCACCCTCCTATGATCGCGGCACCTTGCTCACGAAGGTCTAGGGCACTTGAGCCGAAATATTCCGGCACAGCTTTATAGACAAGCCTTCCATCCACATAATCCGGAAGGCTGGCGTTAGGGTAAATGGCAATCGACGCTTGCTTTGGCAAACTCACCTCTTCCAAGGCCCGAATCATATGATGTGGACCGAGTCGGCAATTCACCCCAACAACATCGGCACCCAATTGCTCGAGTTTTTGAAAGGCTTCATTTAAATGGATTCCATTTTGAAGATTTCCCAGTTCATGCATCGAAACATTTGCGATGATCGGCAGTCCAGTTTCATTTTTAACGATTTGCAAAACGGTTTCCAGCTCTTCCAGGTCATAAAATGTTTCCAAGAGAATCCCATCCGGGTTTTCCATCAACAGACTGTATAGCTGTTCACGAAAACCTCGCTTTATCTCTTCCATACTTAAATCCGATTTCCTGATACTCCGCTGTGCCCCTATGGTACCGAAGACATATGCCTTTCCTTTTGCCGCTTTTTTAGCAAGGATGACTCCCTGGCGATTTATTCTGCTTACTTCATCTTCAAGTCCATGCCGTTTCAATTTATTGAAATTGGCTCCATATGTATTCGATTGAAGGATATCTGCACCAGCTTCCAAATAGGCACGGTGGATGGACTCTATTTGATCTGGGTTCGTGCAGTTTAATTCCTCATAACATTGATCGATGCCATAAGAGTACAGTAAAGTCCCCATTGCCCCTTCTCCAACCAGCATTCTTTCTTTCAATTCTTTACGAAAATTCATAATTACACCCTCTCTCAAAAACAATCCTGTTTTTGTCGTTTTATATGAGTATGAGAGAAAAGAAAAAAAACCTTCTCAAAGAAGAAGGTCTTTTGAAACATTCTCCTCATCTATCAAGCTCTGCTTGCTGGATTTAGCACCTTTGCCTAAGCTGGTTGCTGAGGTTTCTTCGGGCCAGTCCCTCCACCTCTCTCGATAAGATCCAATTATATAATTTTCACAAGATTTCAAAATTTGATTATATTTAATTTACATTAATAATCTGTCAATTTCAATACCTGATCGTCATTTTTTTCACTTTTGCAAAATTCATTCACTCTTTTGCAGCTTGAACTCTCTTCACTATCCTTTGTTTCCAGTCTTCCGCTAACGAGTCTAGTGTAAGTAACGCGTTTGAGCCTTCCAGCCCATCTCGGTTATGTAGGATCACCTCTGTTGCATAATGAACCGAAATTTTTTCTTGCAAACGATCTATTAGCACGATTTCGTTTTGTTTCTTTATCGTTCCTTCTTGAATGACTTTTGCAAAATAACCAGTGTAACTCGTTTTCAGCACGAATTCCAAAAACTTAGGTTCCTGATTGAAGTGGGAAATGGTCGAACAAGGGATCCTCCCCTGATTAATTTGAACAATCACTTCGCCTATTTGATAAATATCACCGATATACGTTGTTTCTTCCCTCATCCCCGCTACAGTTAAATTTTCACCGAATGCAGGGATATCTAGCTTTTTAGCGAATCTTTCATTCCATAATGAGTAATGCTCAAAGGGGTAAAAACACAAAGCCCGATCAGGACCTCCATGGAACTTTACATTACCTACCCCATCACCCATTATGCCTGATTTAGTTACTATCACGTCATCCACTGCTTGTTTATCCATCGCTGAAAAGATATCGATATTCGAAAAATTTTCCTGTTTGGGCTTTCCGGCATGAAGCGATTCAATTTTTCCATTTTCCATTTTACATCTTCCATTCTTATTTAATTTATATCATCATTATATATGTATAAATTATACTAAAAATCCATTTTGTTCTGTAGTTTTTTATGGGAATATAGCAGTTTAGAAGGGCAAAAGCCCCAAGTTGGCGAAATATCATTGATTTCCAGAAAAATTCATAGGTTAGTTTCAGTAATTTTGTTGCTATTTCAGAATTAAATATGGTAGAATATGAACACAATATATAGTCGAAAACTACAACCGTTCGCCTATATGTTGATTTTCACGATTGAATTCCTCATTGTCGCTCTTTAGGGAGCGAATTTTTTTGCCTTCATTTCCATCCATCATTTTCTTTTAATTCCATTCAGTTCCTTACATCGTGATCCACTTACCTATTTGTAATCCCTTCCCTATGTAATTCTCTCCCTGTTAAGTCACTTTCATTACCTTATTAGAAGGCAAGATCCCTTGCTAAAACAAGCAGAAAGCCGAGCGACATCATGCGTCTTCCGCTCAGCTTCCTGTTTATGCTTGTTTCTTTTTTTTCGGTGCCGCTTTCTTTCGGGTAGTCTTTTTCTTTTCCGGTTCATCATGTTTCGTTCGGTCAATGGATGCCTGTAAAGCCTCCATTAAATCGGTTACATTGTTGGAAACTGGCTCTTTTGTTTTGGCTGTAATCGTCGTTTGTCCCGTTTTCTTCGATTCAATCAAATCAAGTAAAGCGGTTCGATAGTCATCGGTATATTTTGTCGGATCGAAAGTAGTCGTTAATTGATCTATCAATAACACGGCCGTATCGATTTCTTTTTTTACAATGGTATCGTTGGCAGGAATATTCGGCACATCCGCTGTGGAGCGTACTTCATCCGGGTAATGAATCGTTTCCATCACCAAGGTATTATCAACAACTCGGATTACCGCCATTTGTTCTTTTGAGCGAATGATGATTTTCGCTAACCCAACCTTATTCGATTCCTTTAGGGCCTGCCTCAAAAGGGAATAAGCTTTTATCCCACCGTCATTAGGGGACATATAATAACTTCGGTTGAAATAAATGGGATCTATTTCTTCAATTTTAACGAAATCCACGATTTCCACTGCTTTTTCTTCATTTTGTTTTTTTAGCTGTTCTAGTTCACTGTCTTCCAATACAACAAACTTTCCCTTTGTATATTCAAAAGCGCGGACTATATCGTCCTTTCCCACTTCTTTTTGGCAAACCGGACACATCTTTTCGTATTTAATCGGTGAATGACACTCCTTATGCAACGTCCTTAAAGATATATCCTTATCTTCCGTTGCAGCATGAAGTTTGATCGGAATGTTCACCAAACCGAATGATATGCTCCCCTTCCACATCGTATGCATATTCGTCACCTCATAACTTATTTTTAAAGAGAAAATCAATTTTATTATTCCCCTTTGTTAAAAAAAAACCGAAAAAACAATTGCCAACTCTAACACTTCGTTTTTTTGGCAAAATAATGTTATCAATTATTTGCGGAGGTAATTACAGAATGAAACCGATGCTGCCAACCTATTACCCTGAAGCCCCTAACTCCAAGGATTGGCGTTATGAAATCAAATATGACGGCTTTAGGGCAATTTTAACGATAGACTCCGATACGATAAGCATCTCGAGTCGAAATGAGAAGGAGTTATCACCCTTATTCCCAGAAATCATTGCTTACATCAAAGATCTGGACCTGGAAGATTACCTCCCACTGCAGTTGGACGGTGAATTGGTCTGGCTTACCAATCAAGCAAAAGCGGACTTTTTTCAAATACAGTGGCGTGGACGCCTTGGGAAACAATCCTTAATTTCAGAAAAAGCTCATTTTTCCCCATGCCGGTTTATAGCGTTTGACCTGCTTCGCATCAGCGGAAAGGACATAGCAGCTAAACCTATGGAAGAACGAAGGAGATTCATGTTGAGTATTGGTGAAGAACTTGGCTTTCCTATGCCTCCTGACCCCAACGATAAGGCTTTGATCCAATTAATAGAAAGTTTTGACGTTTTGGATGATGCCTTGAAAAAGGTCACCCTATTCGATGGTGAAGGAGTTGTCGCCAAGGAAATTCGGGGAACTTGGCAAGAAGGAAAACGTTCTACATCTTGGATTAAGGTGAAAAATTGGAAGACCGTCTCTTGTTTCATTACAGCATTGCACAAAGAAAATGGTTACGTTTCCCTCGCAGTTTTCAAAGAAGGTGCCGTAACGAAAATCGGAAGTGTTAAAAATGGACTGAGCGCTCAAGATAAAGGGATATTGCATGAACTGATCAAGCAAAATGCATCAGACGAAGACGCACAATTTTTTTATATACATCCATCCATTTGCATCGAAGTTCAATTCTTACACGTTTATGAGGAAAATGAATTGCGTGAACCTCAGTTTTCGCAATGGCTTTTACAAACGGCCCCCGATGAATGTACCTGGGAGAAATTCGTCATAGGCCAATACACATTTCCAGATACTGTACAAATAACCTCTAAGGATAAACCACTTTGGATAACCGGTGGAAAACAGGTGGTAAAAGTTGAATACCTTCATTATTTACGGGAGGTTTCAGCTTTCTTCTTACCCTTCTTGAAGGATAAACTGCTTACGACTATCCGCTATCCTCATGGCACTATGGATAAAGAAAGATTTTTCCAGAAAAACAAGCCTGATTATGCGCCGGCCTTTATTAAAACGTTCATGGATGATGATATCGAGTATATGCTGTGTAACGATATTGAAACGCTACTTTGGTTTGGCAATCAACTGGCATTGGAATTCCATGCCCCATTTCAGAAAGCTGGAAAAACAAGACCCGATGAAATCGTCCTGGACTTAGATCCCCCTTCCATCGAATTTTTCTCCTTGGCTATAAAGGCCGCACAGGAAATAAAAAAGGTGATGGACTCATTAAGGATAAAAGCTTTTGTAAAAACTTCAGGTAACAAAGGACTGCAAATTCACATCCCTCTGCCTGAAGACAGATATACTTATCAGGAGACACGCATATTCACCGATTTTCTCGGTGACTACTTAACAAGTTCCAACCCAAATGATTTTACAACGGAAAGAATGAAAATAAATCGGCATGACCGACTTTACTTGGACTTTGTGCAGCATAGTGAAGGAAAAACCATCATTCAGCCTTATTCCCCACGAGGAAATTCTTTCGCGGGTGTGGCTACACCTTTGTTTTGGGAGGAAGTTGACGAAAGTCTCCAGTTAAAGGACTATACGATTGAAACCATACCAAACAGAATCAAAAGGAACGGATGTGCATTTATGGATTACAGGCTTGTCGATAATGGCCCGGCCTTTTTGGAAGTATTGTCATTCCTAAAACAAAAAAAGACCAACAACTAGTTGGTCTTTTTTTGAGGGAGTGTAAAATGGAACGTTGATTGGAACGTAGGGTGCGCCTCTAGGGTCTCCCTTGGACCCGCTTTCCCCGCAGGAGTCTCCTACCTTCCATTCCAATCAGCTTTGTTTAAAAAATTCAGATAGAAACCCTTTTGTCGGCAAAAGGGGTTGGGAATGGTCTCATTCCCAACCCTGATACAGTATGCGGAAAGGGAGCGGATTTCTGAAAATGACTGGAACGTTTTTTAAATAAAAAAACTGTAGGCACACTCGCTTTTCTTCGAGTTTGTCTACAGTCTGTAACCAACTCCTGGTTGGTCCTTTTCTTTATAATGTCGTTTTCAAATAACTTTGAACTTCATCCTGCAGCTTGGCATACAGGCTTGTTTCCGATTCAAAATCCTGCTTTTCAAGCATGACAAATTTTTCAGGCTGATCTAAGTCTATTTCAATCGATACCTTGAATTCATAGGTTGCGTTCCCAATTAAATCAATTGAATACTTTTGGCTTTCTTCATCATGATGCACGACGCATTTAACTTTTCCGCCGTTATTGTAGACAGATATTTCACTTTCCAACGCGTTTAATCCAACAGAGCATGTTACTAGGCTTGAAGCCGACATCGCCGTTCCACAAGCATTCGTGAAGCCCACTCCCCGTTCAAATGTCCGCACGTAAATGCTCCCTGGTTCCAACTCTTTCACAAAGCTGACATTGACACCATCAGGGAAAAGCTCATTCGGTTGATTGACCTTTGTTGAAAGGTCTTCTTGCAAATCACTTTGTAAAATATCACTATCGACGAGCGTGATTAAATGTGGATTAGGAACCGCCAAAGCCGAAAATAATAGGGTATCATGAAGTTCCGGCAATGGTTCGTTTTGCAACTGTTCTTTCGCTATAACGAGAGGAAGATCCGTCACATTAAAACTTACAGGGGAAATTTCCACCTTGAAAGTCGGAATGCCCTCATAAATGTCTTCCGTTTTCTCCACGAGTAAATTTGCCTTCATGGTTTCAACGATCATTTTATCGAGCCCTAGAACGTCGTTCGCGTAACGTGCAACACAGCGAAGTCCATTGCCACACATCGAGGCTTCCGATCCATCCGCATTAAAGACACGCATCCTTGCATCAGCATGTTCACTTTTCATTACAAACAAGATTCCGTCCGCTCCAAGCTTTTCCCTATTGCATAGGGCCTTCGCGAAATTTTTTCGCTCTTCTTCAGTAAACGTCAAGGTCGTAGTCAATTCATCAATGATTAAGAAATCATTACCTGAACCATGGCTTTTTAAACCTTCAATAATCATCCTGTCACATCCTCTAATATGCTGCTAGTCATTTATCATTTTTTAATATTCTATATCATAGCATTTTCAGGACGGATGTGTCATCGAGTAAATCATAATAAATCCAATTTTCCCGTCTAAAAAACACAATAAAGAGCGGTTGGAATAGGAAATGACTCATTCCAACCGCTCTTCCTAAATATTAACCGATCATACCGATGATGAAATAGACGATAAACATTCCGGCACTCACATACATAGGTGCTGACACTTCTCTCGCTTTTCCGGTTACAAGCTTCAAGAACGGGTACAGGATGAAACCGAATGCCATTCCATCAGCAATACTGTAAGTGAATGGAATGATCGTGATTATCATGATTGCCGGTATGCTCTCGGTTAAATCGCTGAAATCCAGCTTTTTTATGTTTCCGAGCATCAAAATGCCAATAATAATTAAAATGGGGGCAATGGCGCTATCAGGGATCACTTTAATCACCGGTATAAATAGCAGTGATAGAATGAATAGAAAACCCGTCACCACTGAAGTAAAACCAGTTCTGCCTCCTGATGCGATTCCAGCTGCCGTTTCAACGGTTGCAACCGTAGGACTCGAACCGAATATGCCTGAAATCAGAACGGAAACACTTGTCGCCTGCAGCGACTTTTTATAGGCATCCTGGCGGTTGATACTGTCTACATGCCCGTGTACAAGACCAATATTTTCAAAAACAAGAACCATCGTCATCGCAAATACACTTATCCAGAATTCGATCCGGTCCGCTTCCATGAACGATAATGAAAAGAAGAGATTACCGTAGGAAGCTGTGTCTATGCCTGAAAAATGGATTTCCGATAGTTGAACAGTCCCGAACAAATAGGCAATGAGGCTCCCTGCCAGGATGGTAATCATGAAGTTACCGGGGACATTCTTGATGAATAGCGTAATGGCCAGTAAAAAGGTCAACACTGTCGCACACACCGCAGGATCGCTTAAATCTCCCAGTGCGACGATAGAGGATGAACCTCCCGTGATTATCCCGCCCTTTTCGAGACCGATTAGCATCAAGAATAAGCCAAGACCAACAGATATGGCTTCTTTTATCGAACTTGGAATTGAATCACTGATTATCTTAGAGTATTTTGTGAAAGCGATGACTACAAAAATAACCCCTGAGATAAATACAGCACCAAGCGCCGATTGCCAAGATAGACCCATTCCTTGAACCATGGTATAAGCAAAAAGTGCATTTACGCCCATTCCTGGAACCAGAAGGATTGGGACATTCGCCCAAAGCCCTATCATCATACAGCTTAAGGCAGATAAAAGAATCGTGGCAATCACTGCACCATTAATCGGTATGCCCGCTTCCGATAATATCAGGGAATTCACGATGAGAATATAGACTATCGTAAAATAGCCGACGACTCCAGCAAGGATTTCACGTTTTCCATTCGTTCCATAGTCAGAAAAATGAAAAAACGCTTCCAAGTTTAATTTCTTCATGTTGTATCCTTATTAAATTTATCCCTCGCCCACCCGTTTGTATTAGTGACAAACTACACTTGGTGATTTTATCAAAAAAAAGGATAAAAATAAATAGATAGCTCAAAATTTGAAGAAAACTGCCGAAAATCATTTCGACAGCCTTGATGTTTTTATATTATTTTTGTTCTCCCGCATATCCATCGACTACCAATTCCAGCTTTCCTGTATCGGGTGAAATGATGAGACCATGCACAGGTATATTTTTAGGAATCAGAGGGTGCCCTTTAATCACTTCCACACTGTTCTTACAACTTTCATAAACATCATCAAATCCGCGAAGCCAACTGCGGATATCGATTCCTGCAGCTCCCAGTGTATCGATGGTGGTCTTAGGTATATCACGTTCGATCATCTTGTCTACTACAGAATCGGCATCGACTGATGCCATCCCGCAGTCATGGTGAGGTATGACCAATACTTCATCTGCCTTTAGCTCATAAATAGCAACAAGGATACTCCGCATGACACTTCCGAATGGGTGGGAGACGATTGCCCCGGCAGTTTTCAGGATTTTGACATCGCCATTTTTGACATTCAAGGATTTTGGCAATAGTTCAACGAGCCGAGTGTCCATACAGCTTATGATGACCATACGTTTCTCAGGAAACTTATCCGTTCTATACTTAACATATTCACCTTTTTCTACAAACCGTTCATTATAATCAAGAATCTCATTAAGTAAACTCATATTTACCACCTTTTTATAAGTATTTAATCTATGTATTCCACTATGATTATATCAAATATTTAAAAGATTTGCTAAAGGGTTATCCTAGTCAATTTGAACGATGATTTAGAGTGGCTGCACAGAACCCAAAGACGATGATTTTAGGAATTTCATCAACATTTGATGAAAAAGAAAGGATCGGTGTATTTGTCTTGAATCGCTTCCCCCACTCCAAAGGCATCCATCCTTCTTGGTATGAAACGATTTTTTCCCCGTCTTTTGTGGCAATCTCGAAAGAATTCACACTTCCCGGCGTTTTGATGGGCATCCATTCCGTACCATCTTCCTTATATATCATTCCATTGATCTTCACGAATGACCGATTTTCTTGATACGATCCCAGCAGACCTCCCTGATCATCCATGATCGTCATTTTATTGAAAAGCCCCCTTTTGATATGGTACTTAGCCAGCAAACGTCCCTCATGGTCCACCAGTTCATAACGTTTGGCCAGGAGCATCGACAAGAAATTGGGAATCATCCACATGAACCACTTCATATTCAAATCCCGAATCTCGCCCATTAGAGATCCATCAGGGGCAAAGAGAAGCAGCCGCAATGTCGGTGCTGGCATAAAAGTCAATAAAACATGTTCATTTTTTAATAACGCGGCATTTGACCCTTTGAGTTCATCAGGCAATTCCTTCATTCTATTTTCATATATACGATGACTGACAAATTGGGCAGTGCTAAAGAAAAGAAAAGGAAACGTTATCAATAAAATATTGCCAGGTATCATCGCAAAAATATGGCAAATGAAAAATACAACGGCCAAAAGAAGAGATATCCAAGAAGCATGAAAATTAGAATTGCTCGTTTTTTGATAATATTCGCGTATATTCATATTCCGCTCTGCTCCTCACTCCTTACAAGAAAGTTTGCCGCCTTAAGGCGACCGTTGATTAGCTGTACCCTAAGCCGCCCGGCATCCACTTCCCTAAAAGTTCATGGAAGGAAGTAAATATCATAATACTTTATTCGCTTCAATGTGATCTATTCCCTTTTAAAAATATGGTTCATTCAGATAAAAAAGGACTCCGAATTGAACGGAATCCTTTTACATCGAACTATAATATCCTAAAAATTAATGGGAACCTGTAATCCGTTCCTTCATAAGCCCTAACAGCAGCAATGATGGTGAATACGACTAAAGCTATCCCGATAACCGGCAATAGCAAGAATCCAACCAATACTATAGTGAGTATCCCTGCAACTATTGAATATACGGTGTAGGAAATGAAAAAATTCAGGTATTCCCTTCCGTGATAATCCACATATTGTGACGAGTCCTTCTTCAATAACCAAATCACCAAAGGACCGATAAATGCTGTAAAAAAGCTGATCACATAAATAAGGGCAGCAAACACTCTTTCATCTTTAGTAGGCATAGTGTCTTCTCCTCCTTTCTCATATGAATAATTACGAATCGAATGAAAAATAGTTTCATTTTCCCTCTCATTATATTCGAAAAAAATAAAATTGGACTGCCTTTTATTCATAAAACCCCATCGGCGATACATATGACGAAAAATCCGAACATGTTCACCCGTCTTGTGCATACAGATTAAATAATGGATTGTCCTATTCCTTCTAGATTGGAGTGATGTTTTTTTGCTGAACGAATTTCAAGCCTTCATCCTTGGAATCATTCAAGGCTTGACTGAGTTTTTACCTATTTCAAGTACTGGACATTTATATTTAGGACGGCATATATTCCATCTTGACGAGGCCGGCATTTTTCTTGATACCATGCTCCATATCGGAACCTTGCTGGCGTTATTGGTCGTCTATAAGAGTGACATCATTTCCATTTTGAAAAATCCTTTCTCCAAAATGACCCTGCTTCTGATTGCTGGGACGATCCCCGCAGTGATTGCCGGCATTTTACTAGGGGATTGGTTTGATGGACTTTCAAAAACAGGCGTAACCATAGGCTGGGAATTTTTAGCGACCGGACTGATTTTATGGGTAGCGGACGGCGTAAGAAAAGGTGGCAAATCCTTAAATGAAATTTCCATCAAAGATGCCCTGATCATCGGTACCTTCCAAGCTGCTGCCATCATGCCTGCTCTTTCGCGTTCGGGCCTAACGATAGCCGCTGGGCTCTTCTGCAGATTGGATAGGGCCACTGCAGCTTATTTTTCCTTTCTGCTTTCAATTCCTGCCATTACGGGAGGCATTGTATTTCAGATGAAACCAATATTTACAGGAGAAGTTGAACGGCTTCCAATCACTGCTCTTTTCGTTGGCACCCTAGCCGCAGCAATCTTTGGTTATATAGCCGTGGTATGGATGATCGATTTCTTAAAAAAGCGTTCATTGAAAATATTCTCCATTTATGTATGGGCCCTCGGAGCAATCATTTTATTCATGCAATTCACAGGTAAATTTTAAAGATAGCAACAAGTTTCCCTAAAAAAAGCTGGCGAAGAAATCAGTTTTCCATGGATAAAAGCAGCCGTTTGCCTTCCAATTTCACCCTTCATAAAAAAGTTGAAATTTGACGAAAAAAAAAGGCAAAAAACCTATTCCCAAACCGTTTTTTTTTTAGTATTATACCTTCGTAAGGTTCTTTAAATCCGTATAATTTCTGACAATAAAAATAGGGAAGGCAAATGGTGCGCCACCGGTTTCCGGTTCTAGTGGGTTCGATTCCCACCCCGAAATTTTTTGATGAACGACTTAAAAAATTTCGAGGGTGGGCAGCGACTACGCATAAAAACTGCCCTCAAACGGAGGGACGGAAATGTTAAAAAAGAGAGATTTCACAGATTGTTTTTCTCTTTATGAACAAATGACGCATCCAGATGTCTTCCCTTTCGTGCGCCATAAAGTAGATTCATATGAAGAATATGTTTTCATTACTAAGCAAACGATCGAGGCCGAAGATGCTGGGGAACTCATTTCACGAACAATCTTGGATGAATGGGAAAATCCCATCGGTTGCATTTCTTTATACGATATTGAAAATGGTGCAGGTTTCTTAGGCACATGGCTTGGCAAGTCTTATCATGGAAAAGGGTATAATGCCATTGCAAAAGACGCTTTCTTTAAAGAGCTTTTTTTCGAGCTCGGTTTGGAAACGGTCTTCATGCGTATTCGCAAAAAAAATATCCGCTCTATAAAAGCCGCAGAAAAGCTTCCTTATGCCGTCAATGCCAACGAAACAAGAAAGTCCCTTTATGATCAGATCAATCATGAAGGAGATATCTTCGATTTGTATGAAATCCCTAAAGATTTATACACCTTTCATATCCTTAGACAGCATGATGATGATGAACAGCAGTTACTTGAAGCATAAAAAAAACAAAAAAACAAATCCGTTGATTTTAAGATGGCTTTGCTTTTCTTTTCATATAATGCCCGGAGCTTCCAAAATTGGAAAGCTCTTTTTTCCATTTTAACAGGATGTTTTGGAAAGTTTGCTGCAATTCCCTATTCTTTTCAGGGATATTTTTTTATAATGAATACAATTGACCAATTCAACAATATATCCAATGCGCCATTGAAAGGACTTAATCATGAAAAAAACAATTGCTTTTATCGTGCAGCTTATCATACTTCTCATCATTTGCAAGCTTGGCTACTTTATAGCACATTTACTTCATTTACCTATTCCGGGCAACGTCATCGGCATGATTCTATTATTCAGTTTACTACAGACGAAGGTTTTAAAAGTCGAGTGGATCGAACTTACTTCAGGATTCTTGGTTAAACACCTAGCCTTTTTCTTCATTCCAATTTCAATCAGTTTAATGACCATGGGGTGGCTTTTCATAGAATTTGGTTTGCCATTGGCACTTACATTGGGAGTCAGCCTTATATTTGGATTCATCGTTTCGGCTTGGACTGTTCAGAAGTTATCCCATAGAGGAGAGGTTAAGCAGCATGACAGCGCTCATCACAACTTATAGCATCTTGATAACCATCCTTGCCTATTCCATTGGAAGGAAAATATATGCTAAACATCCATCACCTTTTACGACGCCCGTATTTTTCAGTACGGTTACAATCATTCTTGTATTGCTGATCAGCGGTTTGGACTTCGAAGATTATTCACCGGGAAAAGACCTCATCACCTATTTCCTGGGACCAGCTACCGTTGCTTTGGCGGTACCACTTTATAAAAACAGAAAGATAATCGTTAAATATGCAATTCCGGCAATTAGCGGCATGATCTTTGGTCTTATGGCCACATTGGTCATTGCCTTCGCCATTGCTAAAGTATTTTCACTACCGCAAGTCATACTCCAAGGATTGGCAGTTAAATCCATTACAGTGCCAATCGCTGTAGAAATCACGGAACTTTATGGTGGAAATTCTAATATTTCAGCAGCCTTCGTCATTTTGACTGGGGTGCTGGGTACGATGATCGCTCCAAAAATGATGGATAAATTAAACATTACGATGCCCTTCGCACGTGGTATTGCCTATGGTACGATCGCTCATGGCCTTGGAACGGCTCAAGCTGCCCAGGAAAGTGAGTTTACCGGGGCAGTCGCAGGTGCGGCAATGGCTATCGCAGGTATCCTTATTTCCTGTTTCTTTCCTTTTATAAATAATTTTCTATAAAAAGAACCGCAACGTCAGTGACGTTGCGGTTCTTTTTATGATTCATCTTTTTTCAGGCCCTCGTATAAACGTCTTAGAATATGGGTTTTATACAGCTCCAGCTTTTTTTTCTCAATTGGATGATAGTTAATCCCTGCGGTCTTTAATTGCTGAATGAACCATCCTTTGGAATATTCATAAGCCATTCTACCCCCTCCTCTGTTCGAAAAAGATATGCTTCAGAGAAGGGATTGATACTTATTTTTTTGCAGCCATTACTTCAAGTAATAAATCATACATTTCCGCTGCCTTTTTGAATGGGCGTTTTTGACGCATTTTCTCCTGATATTCATCCGAATGATTCACCAAGTCCACTAATGTAGCATTAAAAATCCGGACATTTAAATCTTCTTCTTGGATGACTTTACAAAACCCCTGTTTTTCAAAGCTTGAAGCATTCAAGATTTGATCTCCACGCGATGCATTGGCACTTAGCGGTATAAGCAACATAGGCTTTTGCAAACCAAGGAATTCAAATATGGAATTTGAACCTGCCCTTGACACAACGACATCAGCAGCAGCCAATAGATCAAATAATTCTTCATGTACGAATTCAAAGGGAGCATATCCCCTTTGTTTCAATTCGGTTTTAACATTACCCTTACCACAAATGTGAATGATCTGGTAATCCTTTAATAGCGCATCAAGGTTATCTGTAATCAAGTTATTGATTTTTACAGCTCCAAGGCTGCCGCCCATAACGAGTAGGACCGGTTTGTTATTCGTGAATCCGCAAAATGCCTTTCCGGAGGAAGGGTTTCCCGTAAAAATCCCATCGCGCAATACAGCTCCAAGATACATGGCCTTCTCTTTCGGAAGGTTTTTTTCCGTTTCCTGGAAGGTAGTGAAAATCTTCGACGCAAGTGGCATGGCAATTTTATTGGCCAGACCAGGTGTATAATCCGATTCATGTATCGCAATCGGAATTCTTAACATCCTACCTGCCAAAACGACTGGAACGGAAACGAATCCACCCTTGGAGAAAATGAAATCCGGCTTGGTTTCTTTTAGAATTTTTCGTGCATCAAAAATCCCTTTTATGACCCGGAATGGATCTTTCATATTTTCAACAGATAGGTAACGTCGGAATTTCCCAACGGAAATCGTTTCATAACGGACCTCGGGAAATTCCTTTTCGATGATATTTTTTTCAATGCCTTTTTTTGAACCAATATAAGTAACATCCCAATCATGCTTTAAAAATTCCGGGATGATTGCAGCATTAACAGATACATGACCGGCAGAACCGCCTCCGGTAAATACTATTTTCTTAGTCAATATTTCCACCTTCCAAACTTAAAAAGTCACTTTGCATCCATATTACCATATATCCTTGCCATTAATAACTTGAAAAAGTATTCAGTGAACCGTAAAATACCAACATGAATGTAATCATCGATTATTTTTCCTTTTTCAGCATGAATATATTATAATCTTAGTATTCTACAATACTACAAGATACATTGGAGGAGTAATACATTGCAAGAAGTTTCTGAATCTCTCCATCAATTTGATGGAATCGAAGCCTGGACCAAATTAGGAATTTCCATAGGCATTTTTCTAATCTTCCTTTTGCTTCGGAAAGTATTTACTACATATATATTCAAATTCTTTCTAAGAATAGCGGAAAAACGTAAAGTTGAATTTGCGGCCAACTTAATGCTCGCTATAGAACAGCCTGTAAGATGGCTTATCGTTTTGATTGGTGTTATCATTTCACTGCACTATTTTCCGATTGACACACCTTCGGTTGAATTAAGATCGAAAATATACAGATCATTTTTTGTCTTTTTATTCTTTTGGACATTTTCCAATATCAGTTCGATCTTAACTATTTTATTTCCGAAATTAGTAAGTAAATTCGGACTTGAAGTCGATCTAATCGTCATGCCGTTCTTTACGAAAATCATAAAATTAATCATCATTGCTTTCGGTGCCTCCATCATTGCGGAAGAATGGGGATTCAATGTCGATGGATTTGTTGCAGGGCTTGGTTTGGGTGGATTGGCTTTCGCTCTTGCCGCTAAAGATACCGTCAGCAATTTCTTTGGGGGTATCGTCATCGTTACCGAAAAACCTTTCACCATAGGAGATTGGATCAAAACTCCTAGTGTGGAGGGGACAATTGAAGACATCACATTCCGAAGCACCAAAGTTCGGACGTTTGCCCAAGCTTTAGTTACGGTTCCAAATGCGACCCTTTCGAATGAACCGATCATTAACTGGTCCAAGATGGGCAAAAGACAGATTGCCTTCCATTTGGGTGTGAATGTAACAACACCAAAAGAAAAATTGGAAAATGTCATTAAAGACATAGAAAAAATGCTGATTGACCATCCAGAAGTACATCCGGAAACGATTCTGGTTAAATTTGATGAGTTTAGTCATTCCGGTTTCAATCTCTACCTTTATTTCTTCACGAATGCGACGGACTTTGGAGGATATTTATCAATCAAAGAAGATGTGAACTTTAAAATCATGGAGATACTGGAACAGGAAGATGTACAAATTGCCATCCCTTCCCAGGCTTTCATTCTTCAAAAAGACTCTAATATGGAAGCCATGAATGATTTTGAATCCATGCGCGACTGACAAAAAGACTTGCCCTAATAGGCAAGTCTTTTTTAGCTTTAAATAAAGCTTAAAACCTCACACGCTATGTGATATAATTCTTTCATTGTGTTGAAAATTCCAAATATTGATATTGAGGTACTTTGATGAATCAGACTTATACTAAATCGCAAAAGATCCGCCTGTTATTTTATATATTGATACCTATCCTGATCACTCAAATCGGTCTTTATGCCATGACTTTTTTCGATGTTATGATGTCGGGGCAATACAGTACGCAGGACGTTGCGGGCGTCTCGATCGGCAGTTCGCTTTGGACACCCGTGTACACGGGGCTGAGTGGGATATTGATTGCCCTAACGCCGGTGGTTTCACAGCTGGTTGGGTCCAAGCAGTCTAAATCCGTTTCATATTCCGTGATGCAGGCCATTTATTTAGCTGTCGCTTTAGCCTTGGTCATTTTAATCATTGGGGCGTTTTCTTTGAATCCCATATTGAATGCCATGAATCTTGAAGATAATGTCCACCGGGTGGCGCATGATTATTTGATCGCCCTTTCAATCGGAATCATTCCTTTATTCGTTTATAATACGTTAAGGGCCTTCATAGATGCACTGGGGCAGACGAGGATTTCCATGATCATTACCCTGTGTGCACTCCCGATTAACGTCCTATTTAATTACCTGTTGATATACGGGAAGTTTGGATTCCCCGAACTTGGCGGTGTCGGTTCAGGATACGCTACGGCCATTACTTATTGGTTAATTGCCCTGGTTGCCATCCTTGTAGTGGTCAAAATCAACCCTTTTTCGACATATAAGGTTTTCAGTGAATTTTTCCGGGTTTCCTTGAAAGAATGGCGGGCCCTATTATTGATTGGGGTGCCTATCGGGCTGGCTATCTTTTTTGAAACAAGCATTTTCTCAGCCGTTACCCTTTTGATGAGTAAGTATGATACCGTGACAATTGCTTCGCATCAGATTGCCATGAATTTCGCGTCACTGCTTTATATGATGCCGCTAAGTATATCCATGGCATTGACGATCGTCATTGGATTTGAAATTGGGGCAGCCCGCTATAAAGATGCCCGAGAGTACAGCTGGATTGGCATTTCGATGGCATTGACGATGTCACTGGTTTTATCGACCATCCTATTCCTCTTCCGTGAACCTGTCGCCTCTGTATACACTAAAGATCATGAGGTAATGATGCTGACATCACATTTTTTAATATATGCCATCTTCTTTCAGATATCAGATGCCCTGCAGGCACCTATACAGGGTATTTTGCGTGGATATAAAGATGTAAATGTCACGTTTGCGATGTCACTGGTCTCCTATTGGATTCTCGGACTTCCCATTGGCTATTTCTTTGCAAAGTATACGGATATGGGGGCCTTTGGGTATTGGATAGGCTTAATTTCCGGCTTGGCTCTCGGAGCTATAGGATTGGCGGCCCGCTTAAGGTTCATACAGAAAGTAAAATATAAAAAAATGGCGTAATAAAAGAGTGGGGCTGGATTACACCGGCCCCACCCTTTTTCATTCTGAAGATCATGCCCTTAACCACTAAGCTTTATAAATTTTCCCAAGAACATCCTTACCGCCTGTAACGGGTATGATGCTGCCGGTAATGAAATCTGATTTTTCATCACATAAGAATGTGATGACCCTCGCTATATCCTCCCCTGTACCAGGTCTGCCGACTGGTACCGAATCATCCTTTACTCCTCTTGCGACCCTAATTTCTTCCTCTTTCCAATCACCAACGATATCGCCAGGACAGACCATATTAACGGTGATTCCATGTGTAGCTTCTTCAGCAGCTAAAGTTCTAGTCAAGGAGGTCAAGCCGCTCTTTGCAGCGGAAAAAGCAGAACGATAAATCCAACCCGGTGCAGTTTCACACCTCTCAAACCCTAATGTAATGACCCTTCCCCAGCTTCTACTGCGCATTTGTGGAATAAGTTCCTTCGCAATATAGAAAAAACCATTTAAATTCCCATCCATGATATACTTCCATTCATCACTGGCATATTCAGTCATGAGCTTGCGATCATGCATATATGGCCCTGCGTTATGAATGAAGATATCAATATGGCCAAAGGCCTCCAAGGCCAACTGCAAAATATTCCGGCAATCTCTCTCACTTGACGAATCACCTTGAATCGCGAGTGCCTTAACATGATACTTATCCCGTAATTGATCCACTAATGCTAAAGCTGCCTTTTTACTTTTTCGATAAGTAATGATAATGGACATTCCATTATCCGCGAGTGAAAATGCCATCCTTTTGCCGATTCCAGTTGCTCCACCAGTAATAAAAGCTACTTTTTCATCCACAGGCATACCCTCTTTATCAAATGGATTTTACTTAATTATACATAAGTTTGACCCGATTTCTATAATTTAGTAATTATAAAAACGAACCTATAGGCTTTAGCCTGCATAAAATATAAGAAATAAACCTGTCAGCCCATAAACAGGAGAGAGGAATTCAAAATGTTTCCCTGGAATTCACTTTTTTCTTTTAAAAATAACCCGAACCAAAAGGACTTCATGAAAAATATGCAGCAAAGTGATGTACAATCATTCATTGAAAAAGTATTTTCACAGGTCATCCCTGAAAATATGGAAGGTATGATGAACCAAAATGATGGCAGCTCACAAAAAGTAAATGCCAAATCTGAACATCCTTTACATGCCGATGTATTTGAAACTCATTTATATGTCTTTGTAAGAATTCCCATAGAAGATGAATCTTGGCTGAAGAAAATGAAACTTTACCATACCTCTAACCAATCCATCATTGAGGGGATTCCAGAAGAGTCAGATCGCCATGTCATAACACTTCCCGCTCTTGTAAAGAAAAAAGGGGCATCAGCCCAATATAAAGAATCAACATTGGAAATACGTCTTCAGAAAAGTTTCAATACCCAGTATTCAGAAATCGATGTATCCGATATTTAACGTGCTTCAATGGGACCACACTGATGAAAAAGTGCGGTTCCTGCCATTCTATTAGATTTCGGCAATCAATCGATGTCACAATTCATACTATTCCCTTGAATGGAATTAGTTATTTTCACACAAAAAAAAGCGCACCCCATGTTTTTGGGATGCACTCTTCTATTAATCTATTATTTTCCGATGAATTGTTGAGTCCAGTAGTTACCAGATTCCACATAACCTACTCCAATATGAGTAAAGCTAGAATTCATGATGTTTTCACGGTGTCCTGGGCTATCCATCCAAGCTTGTACAACTTCTTCAGGTGTTTGTTGACCTTGTGCGATGTTCTCGCCTGCTGTTGTATAGCTGATTCCGAATTTTTTCATCATATCGAATGGTGAGCCGTAAGTTGGGCTATTGTGGTCAAAGTAGTTATTATCTTTCATGTCTTGAGACTTGGCGCGTGCAACTTTGCTCAACTCAGTGTCGATTTTAAGAGCTGCCAAACCTTGTTTTTCACGTTCTGCATTAGTTAATTTAACAACTTCTTGTTCAAAAGCGCTTAATTCAGAGCTTGTCTCTTGTTTTTCACCAGTTGATTTATCAGGTGTTACTTCAGGTTTTGCTTCAGGTTTTGGTTGGTTTACTGTTCCAGCTTCTTGAGCTGGTTTTTGAGCTGGTTTTTGAACTGGTTTTTGAACTGGTTTTTGAACTGGTTTTTGTTGTGCCTGTGCTGCCGGTAAAGTGATATTGTATTTAGTTAGGTATTGGTTAAGGACTTTTTGCATATCCTCTTTATTCATAGATTGGTAAGTTACTTGTTTCACAGTATCACAGTTGGCTGCTTCTGCTTGGTTAGCTCCTACTCCTGTGAATATAATAGCTGCAGCTGCTGCTGCTGACATAAACATTTTCTTTTTCATTCGTATTTCCTCCTGTGATGTTCTTTTTTTGTTGTGCTTTGCTTCTGGAATTATCATATCATGCACTTTTTGTAATATATGCACCAGCAATTTCCAACAAATTCACAGGATGCGAATGAGAATATATTATTATCATAGTTTCAGAGAAAGCAAGCAAAAATGCTTTAACTATCTATGTTTCTGCCAACAGTATAAATACTCATGTTTTTCCAGATATTCCTTGTCAATGGTAGTTACATAGAACTATTTCCATGGAATACTAATAATTTTAAGTTGACATATCGTTTCTAACCTAATGATTGTGACTTTCTTTACTTTTATGTTACAAATTTTTCGAATTGACTTCGACATTTCATCCTTTTTCCTTATCTATTAAAACCTGTTGCTTGAACATTTTTCCAAATAAAAAAACAATCCGGATTTAAACCCGAATTGTTTTGCTTTTGATGGTTCATTCATCATTTCATTTCTCCATCATCCATCTCGTCCATTTCCTTTTTATCACCATTTTGTTCAGGAGGGCTTGGTTTGCCTATGACGAATTCCTTCTTTGGCATGTTGTGCATATCCCTTGCCGTTACATGGGCATATACATAATAGGTTCCTTCTTCTTCAAAAGCCTTTTCCATTTCATAAATGCCGTTTCCTTTATGTTTTACAGAGATCTTGTCATGGTCATCGCTATTTGCAAGCCAAATTTCAAAACTGACATCATCCGCATCTGTCACTTCTTCGTCCCCGTAGGTCACTTTTGCCTGAAACTTCACAGACTCGTTCACTTTGCCCTGAATTGGATCGACAGCTAAATCGACATTTAACATTTTCGGTATTTCCTCTTCCTTGCCACATCCAGCCAATAAAATTAACGCCATGCAAAATAACATGATTTTTTTCATTTTTGAACGTATCCCCTTTTTATGAATTCCATTCTTCTTTTATTATCGGTAGGACGACCCTGACTTTTGTTCCCCTTTTTTCCTTGCTTTCTATTTCGATTTTGCCATTTTGCAATTCCACCAATTTTTTGACGATCGACAGTCCGAGCCCTGACCCTCCATCAAAACGGCTGCGTGCTTTGTTCACCCGGTAAAAACGATTCATAACATATGGCAGATCCGCTTCAGGAATCCCGTTACCCGTATCAGTAACCAACAGTTCGCAATTTTCTTTATGCTGAATTAGGCTAATATCGATTGATCCTCCAGGATCCGTGTACTGAATGGCATTGTCAAGAATGTTATGCAGGATCTGTTCCATCCTGCCTTCATCTCCAATAATAATCGGATCTGGATCCAGCTCGATCTGCAAGTCCAATTGCTTTTCTTTTATTATCGGTTCATATTTAACAAGCACTTCTTCAATGAATTGCGCATAGGCAATCGGAGTTTTATATAGCATGAATGGGTCACTATCCATTTTTGATAAGTCCATCAAATCTCCTACAAGGCGCTGCAGCCTAAGAGCTTCCCTTGAAATGAGTTGAAGGTATTTCCGTTCCTCTTCATCATTTTTCACGACACCATCCAAAATGGCCTGTGTGTACCCCTTTACGTAACTAAGCGGGGTCCTGAGCTCATGTGCCACATTTTCAAGAAACTCTTTTTTTCTTTCCTCTTCCAAATGGATTGAATTGGCCATATCATTAAAGGCTATTGCCAATTTGCCTATTTCATCATGACTCCTTACCGGAACCTGTATGTCATAATTCCCCTCCGAGACACGATGGGCAGCTGTCTCGATTTCCTTAATCGGACTGACCAGTTTTTTCAACCATTTCGTAGTAAAAAAAATCGCGACAATCAAGAATAAAAGAATCGCTGCCATCCATTTTGCTGCAAATTCCTTTAGCAATACAGTAATTGAATCTACTGGAATATATGTATAGATGATACCTTCTAGGCGATCTTCATCAATCAGGGGTATGATGGCCGCAACGATATTTTTTTCAAACCTTTTCTCATACCCCTCTTTTTCAACGGCTTTTCCGG
The DNA here is from genome assembly GCF_030348405.1 of Peribacillus sp. NJ11. Taxonomy (NCBI): domain Bacteria; kingdom Bacillati; phylum Bacillota; class Bacilli; order Caryophanales; family Bacillaceae; genus Peribacillus; species Peribacillus sp. NJ11. Next base: position 3,497,519 of record NZ_JAUCFO010000001.1, on the reverse strand, counting down.
CTAAAAGCATTTGCCTTTCTTCTTCAGAAATAAGGGTGTCATAGTTTATTTCAAAAGGCAGACAGGCACTCAATTCCCTGGGATTGTTGACGACAAAGACCTCGCTGTCATTCTTACTGTTGAACCATTCAACTTTTTGCTTATATTCTTCGCTGATTTCACCGCCGGAATAATCCGCTCCAAGCAACGACGCTTCATTGACTAAATCTGTTTTAAGCTTTTCCACATATAGATTTTTATAATAATATTGAGAAAGGGAATAAGCGAAAAGCACGGACAAGATGATGGCAGTGATGATGGTGAGCCATAATTTAAAAGAGAGGGATCTCCATTTATTAATCATTTCTTTTCCTCTATCTTATAACCGATTCCCCAGACGGTTTGAATGTAATCGGCCGCGCTTAATTTCATTCGTAACGTTTTGATATGGGTATCCACGGTACGTAAAGATCCCCCATATTCCCCGCTCCATACATTTTCAAGCAGTTGTTCACGACTGAGTGCCTGACTTTTATGACGCATGAGGAATAAAAGCAATTCGAATTCTTTCAAAGTTAAATTGATCGGCTTCCCTTCCACCAAAACCGTTCTGGATTGTAAGTTTAAGCTAATGTTACCGAATCGGACATGGTTTTGATTCTCTTCATTCAATGACAGTTTTCCTGTCCTTCGCAATACCGCTTCGACCCTTGCGACCAATTCTCCAGGATTGAACGGTTTGACGATATAATCATCCCCGCCGAGCTTCAGCCCTTTCACCTTATCCCATTCTTCACCTTTAGCACTGACAAATATCACAGGAATCTCCCAATTTTCACGGATTTTTTCACAAACGGAGAAACCGTCCATACCTGGCATCATGATATCCAATAGGATTAAATCTACTTCCTGTGTTTCAACCATACTAATGGCTTCTTTTCCATTCGCAGCTTGAAAGCATCGATAACCTGAATTCAGCAAATACATTTCAATTAGATTCCGCATATCCTCTTCATCATCCACGACTAATATGGTGTAAACATGCATGTCAACTACTCCCTCAACATCAATTGGAATGGACCCTCGCCGACTTTGACCGTTTTTTTAACATCGACCGTTTCAGCATCCATTACATACAATTCATCACTATCATATCCCGCTACGACCACATCTTCGTTAAAGTTCGCCATTTCAAAAGGGTTGACGCCGACCACTTTGCTTTTCACTTCCTCATATTGATCATTCAATTTATATAAGGAGCTGGTGCCATGACTAAGGACAAAAATGCCTTCAGCATTTTCCAGGAACTTTATCGGCATGGTGGGAGCCTTCAACTTTTTCTTCAACTCTCCCGTTTTTGCCGAATAAATATATAGATCTTCTTCCACTTGGTCCCCATCTCCGTGTCCCCCGATCCATATTTCATCCTTTTCCTCCCTTAATAATGTGCCTGTGCTGGAACTATGTATGGGAAATTCGAAATCGACCTTTTTCGTTTCAAGATTTATCACTGAACATTTGGTATCACCAAAATTAATTACATACAAACGATTCGCTTGCTCACCTTGAAGAACGGTCAAGGGGCTTTTACCAACCTTGACTATATCCTGCTCCTCCCCTTCATCATTTAAAAAGGAAATGGAGTGATTCGATTGATTGACTGCCACGATGCTTTTTCCATCCTGTAACAGCTGCATATTGACGATCCCTTTCCCAATTTCCCAACTGTTTATCAGTTTTCCTGCCGATAAAGAGAACACTTGGACTTTCTCCATCTCTTTTCCATAAAGCAGGATAGTATCTTTGTCGGCCAGAAGCAGGGCTCCGGTAAATGGTTCTGAAATATCCCACTTGGCAAAAGTATGATAGTTTTCATCTAAAAAAGTCAGGGAGGTATCCTTGATATTGACTGTCGCCAAAAAAGATTCACTTCTGTTTATTTTAGTAAATGCATTACCGCCATTACACCCAGTAAGCAGTACGATGGCAAGAAAAAGCCCAATGCCCCACTTCATATTTTAAGCTCCTTATTCATTAAATATCTATTTTTTTAAAATTTTAACAATGATTTGTGAAAAAAGTATGAAGCGGAAAAGAATATTTGCTTAACAAGCATCCGTGTCACAAGCGGAATCATAATCTTTCCAATTCAGTCACATAGGCCATGGCGATCGCGTTTTTCTTTTCTTCTGAAAGCGAAGATTCCATCACGCGTTTAATACAGAGGTAAAACTTCTCCAGTACCGGTTTCCGGGCACGTGGATGTGCATTTTCATCCAAAAGCTCACGGCGGATAAGTTCCGATAACACTTCCCTTCCACCTCCATCCGTCACCTTACGATTATTCCATATACTTAAATAAGCCTCCAGTAGTGCTTCTTGCCTGACATTTTCTTTCATATAATCCCTTCCATCCATTACTAATTTATACATATTAATGATCAAGTTTGTAAAGACTACTTGAATAATACGATATCGCTTAAAAAATTCAAAAAAGGAGTGAGTACATTGTCTCAAGTATACCGCTGTCCGAATTGCCGGACAAATAAATCTCGCTTCAATCTCATTCAGCAAGTATCAACACCAGTTAAAAAGGATCCGCAATCCGGTGAGATTGTTGAACAATATTCGAACGATTCCCTTCAACCATTCCATCTAGCATATAATGGTCCTGAAGTTCGGGTCCAATGTGCTGCTTGCGGATTAATTGAAGACGAAAAGACATTTGCCGCCTTTGGATTGCAACAATAAAAATGGTCAGACCCCATAAATGGGTCTGACCATTTTTTCAATCTTTTCCCACCGACATTTTAGCCCGGTCTATGGCAATTGGAATGGCTTTTCCATCCTCATATCCTTCATCCAATAATGCATTTGCGATTTCAATGGCCTTTTCCCTGACATCTTTATCTAGATTCTTCATCGAATTCGGATAATCGTTATTGTTCCATGGCACTAATACCGCCCCCTTGATCAGAAAGTTTCCTATTATGTTTCCCTTCTTTAGTGGGCGGTAAACGTTTATTGAGCCGCTTTCGCTTCCAAAGCCTTCAACTGACCAATCATCATTTCCCTATTCAGCTTTTCCCCGATAATGACGATATTCAATGGCATTTTCATCATTTCATTCATATACATCGGCATTCCGTAAGAGTATTGGAATAAATGTGGGTATTGTGAATGTGTAAAGGAAATGTATCCTTTCATTCGATAGACCGTTTCCGGAAGGGCCCTAAGCCAATCTTCAAAGTCAGTTTGTGCAACGGCCCCTTCAAATGTATGGACGACTGCAGTTAAATGCAAATGATCGCGTACATCAAGCTTTTGATGGCCATTACGCCCTTTTCTTTGCATCCTTTGCAACGATATCAAGGAAATGGCTGCATACTCCGTCAATAAACATACAGCATCCGTGTTCAGCGCCTGTATTGAATAAATCAGCTGTGCGGCCTCCATCTCACTAACTAGATCAGCTTTATTCAATAATATGAAATCCGCATGGTGGATTTGCTCAGCAAGCAACTGTCGAAGCTGCGGCGACAGTTCCTCCCGGTCGCGCCACCTTAATAAATCGACGACCGTTATAATCCCTTTATACTCCAGCCTTTTGGCGAAAAGCGGTGACATGATGCCATCCAATACTTCAACTGGATGCGCTGCTCCCGTTGTTTCAATATAAACGGCATCCAGGTCGTTTTCAGTTAGCAATTCATGAAGCTGAACCTCCAGTTTATCTTGAATTGTGCAGCAAATGCACCCGTCAAACAACTCCTTAAGAGGCACTCCATCTCCAATGAGTCCGCTGTCAACCGATACACTGCCGAGCTCATTTAAAAGCACGGCCACTTTTCTACCCGCTTCACTTTCCTGTTTTAAAATATTTCGAAGAAGCGTCGTTTTCCCACTGCCGAGAAAGCCGCCCAATATGTACACTTCGGTTGTTTTCATTCTTATCTGCTCCTATGATCCGGTTAAATTCGATTCCGTTAAATTTTATCATACTTATCTTACTTAAGCACTTGCCGGATATCTACATAAAAAAACCAGCCCGTAAGCTGGTTTTTCAACAATGATTCATGCTTGAACTTCGTCCTTTTCGTAAATCGGCACCCATCCTGCCGCTGTAACGAAAATACGGACAGCGACCGTTTTTCTATCTTCTGCCAGCGTGAAATAATGTCGTGTGGATTCTGGTACACTAATTAGATCTCCTGGATTAAGCCGTACATCAAACCACTTTTTATCGCCGCCTTCAATGGCAAAAATACTCGTTCCGCCTGCTATGAAACGCACTTCATCATCCTCATGGTGGTGTTCCTGCTTAAAGTTTTCAAGCATTTGATCCAAGTTTGGATTTGCATCGGATAATGTGATGATATCATGCGCTTTATAGCCTCTTCTTTCGGAAATTTCCGCTATCTCCGATTTGAATGTTAAAAGGATTTCCTCCTTGTCAGCATCTGTCAGATCGTATTTTTCCACAAGATGGGCCGGTAATTTCGAAATGTCCCATTGCTCATAAATAACCCCTTGTGTTTCTAAAAAACCTTTTACCTTTTCCCCATTTTCAATAACCTCGTTTGTTTCATGGAATCTGATCGTCGCCATCATTCATTCCTCCTCTATGGATTGTTATCTTATGGAACCTGCAAATGCCTTTTGTTGATTAAGCAACAGTTGATATTGAAATAAAAATTCGCAAGCTTCAAGTATTCTTTTAGCTTCGAATCCGCTTTTACCCCAAACCGTAATACCATGATTGCGGATCAGCACAGCGCCAGAGTCTTCTTCGACATGTGGTTTGAACTTATCGGATAACAGCGGAATGTCAGCGTGATTATAGATGATAGGAATCCTTAGCTCTGAATCTTCATCCCACCGTCCGGTCGCTTTAATGATTTCATGATTACGAAAAGTAACTTGACCTTCATCTCCGTACAATTCGGATATCACATTATTTTCAACTGTATGGACATGGAGTACACAGTTCGCATTGGTTTTCCCGTAAATAACGGTATGAAGCAATGTTTCGGCCGATGGTCTTAACTCCGTTTCTTCAACTGGTTTTCCTTTTAAATCAACCAGTAAAAAGTCCGAATCCGATTGCTTCCTTTTATCCTTACCGCTTGCCGTAATATAAAAGAAAGGACTTTCGGGCTTACGGATGGACAAATTCCCGCTAGTACCCATAAACCAATCCCTTTCGGCCAGTTCTGCTTTAATATCCGCTAACTCCAGCCATTCTTCTGTATGAGTGTTCACGCATTTACCAACTCCCGCTGCTTTAAAATGTCAATTACATCATAAAACGTTTCAAATCCTTGATGAAGAATCCCTTCCCTATCGCATTTCTCAAGCAGTATGTCACGAGCTATGACAAAATCTGCCTGTTTTGCCGCTTCAAAATCCGTTACTGAATCTCCAATAACTAATTTAAAATCATCCGCACTCGCAATTTCCCTCATAATTGATGGCTTACAGCAACCACAATCATTTTTACATTGGTCATCACAGGCATGTGGCCACTCAATATAAATTTTTTCCTTATTGAAAAATGCATGGTTGCAATAAACGGATTCTGATGGCAAGATATCATTTAAAAGAGGTGCTATGAAAAAATCCATGCCTCCGCTTACAATATATAAAGGGATGTTGGCTTGTTTCGTATACTCAACGAATTCATAAAACCCTGGACGAATGCCGGCCGACTCACATACATATTGAATGATGTCATCCTTCAAGCCACTATCAAGCAGGGAAAACATATCCCCTACGCCAGAAGATATACTGATTTTTTGCTGAAGGACATCGTCTTTCAACTCTTCCCATTCCGGAGGAGCAAATTTTTTCATGATGGAAATGATATTATCTGTGTTGGTGATCGTTCCGTCAAAATCACAAAAGATGATTGGTTTCATTATTTCTTATAAGCCTCCCCATAACACAAGAGCTTTTTTTAGTGTTTCTTCCTCAGCCGCCGCTTCAGATAGGTCCTTTCCTGCTAGAACGGCTTCCACAGCAGAACGGAAAGCCTTGGCCCCGCCCTCTGCTCCGTCAGGGTGCCCGTGAATTCCGCCCCCTGCATTAATCACGCTATCGAGTCCAAAATCCTTGATTAGGTCCGGAACCATGCCTGGATGAATGCCTGCAGAAGGAACAGGGAAGGCTTTTTTCCATGAAAGTTCATCTTTTGTCAGAGCTTCAGCAATCGCCAAGGTCTCCTTTTTTTCTAGTGCGACATTTCCATAAGGGGATGGGAACAAGGATAAATCCGCACCTGATAACCTTACTAATTTACCAAGCAATAATGGATAGCCGATCCCATAAAATGATGAAGATGCCAATGCCCCGCTAAATGCGGGGTGCGCCATGATCGGTAGCCTGATTCGATCATGCTCACTCAGGGCCTGCAATACATCCAAACCATATGTATGAACGTTGAACAATAAAGCATCCGCCCCTGCTTCAGCAGCTTGCTCCGCCTTATCCAATAAATCAAATGTTTTCCCTGATAGATTGACAGCGTATAAGGTTCGGTGGCCAGTGGTTTCATAGACTTCATTCAATATTCGTTTTCCAGTTTTTATTCTATCGAAAAATGGAGTCTGTTCCTGGTCGAAGAGAATTTCATCATCTTTAACTAGGTCGACACCTCCTAATGCTTGTCGCTTCAGTTGCTCATTATGGAAGGTTAGGTCCCTTCCTAATACACCTTTAAAGATGCTCATCACCAGGGGCCGGTTATATACGTCAATCTTTTCCCTAATGCCTGCAATGCCAAATTGCGGCCCTGGGAAAGCTTTTTGAATCTCACCGACAAAATCCAAGTCAATAAGTTTTATTTCTCCGTCCAATGAAAGTTTGCCGAAGACCGTCGTGAGGATTGCAGGTAAATCATTGGAGAAATTCCCTGCCGGATAGGCAATTTTAATTAGTGAACGGTACACTTTACGATTAAAATATCTGTTTGCCTTCTCTTCTTCAGATAGTGGTGTCACCGATACGACACGACCCTTATGTTTTTCCAGTTGCTTCTGGACCAAATGGGGCAGGTCCGTCCATGTTCCCACAGTCAATCCTAAGGCAATGCTTTCTGCTTTTTTCTCATGATTTCCATTAAAGTCATGAATTAAATAAGTAGCGACTATCTCGCTCATTTGATCACTCCTATATCACGTTAGTAAACTCTCGAAGTCATTAACCTGAAATGGTCTCAAAATGGCAAAAGCCCCTTCATAAAGAAGAGGCTTTAAAAAGCCATCTTCTTATCTCCCAGCCATTAGCTGCAAGAATTAGCACCGTGCCTTGTGGATTTCAAGAAAATCCGGCGAAGAATTCCGCCCCATTTTACAATGGAATTACGGTCGGTTGCTGGGCTTCATAGGGCTAGTCCCTCCACCTGCTCAAAATAAGAAAACGCTGATATATAGTTACATTCAAGTATCGAAAGATTAAGAATTTATTTTGTATTCTGACACGTAATCCATACTTTGTCAATAATTTCTTGTCTATTTAACCGTGGATAAATTGAATCCTCCGTTAAAATAATTTTAATGTACGTATCCGTTCCACAGCCTCTTCAAGCCGTTCTTCCGAAGTCAGAAGCCCTACCCTGACGTAACCTTCGCCAAATTCACCGAATCCATTCCCTGCGGCAACAGCTACGTGGGCATGCGTTAATAGATAGTCTGCAAAACTCTCGGACGTAAAACCTTTTGGTACCTTGAGCCAGGCAAAGAATGATGCCTCGGGAGCTTTGACATCCCATCCGATTGCCCTCAATCCCTCAATGAAAACATTCCTGCGTCCCTCATACATCTTCACTAACTCATCTACACAGCTCTGCGAGTCCAGCAATGCGCTTGCCGCTGCTTCCTGTATCGCTGGAAAGAGACTAACATAAAGATGGTCTTGCAATAGTTCAAGAGCTTCTATGACACTTTTATTCCCCACTGCAAAACCGACTCTCCACCCTGCCATATTGTATGTTTTCGATAGTGTGTAAATTTCTATCCCTACATCCTTCGCTCCCTCTGCCTGGAGAAAGCTTATCGGTTTTTTTCCGTCGAATCCTATTGCCCCATAAGCGAAATCGTGGACCACGCAAATCGAATGCTCTTTTGCAAAGGAGACGGTTTCATCAAAGAAACTTTCAGTTGCAGAAGCTCCTGTGGGATTATTCGGATAGTTCAAGAACATCATTTTGGCTTTATCAAGCACTTCTTTATGTATGTCATTGTATTTCGGAAGAAAATCATTTTCTTCTGTCAAGGGCATCAGTTCGGTCTTTGCCTGGGCTAAAACGACACCGGAAAGATAATCCGGATAGCCGGGATCTGGAACAAGGATCGTATCACCTGGATTCAATAAACACTGCGGCAGTTCGACAAGACCTGCCTTCCCCCCGAAGAGAATCGCCACTTCACTATTCGGATCCAGCTTGACACCATATTCACGTTCATAAAAGACGGCAGCAGCATCTTTTAAATATTGATGTCCCCGAAACGGCGAATATTTATGATTAATCGTTTTTTCAGCGGCAACCTGTAAACTTTTCACGATATGTTCAGGCGTCGGTTGATCAGGATTTCCCTGGCCTAAATTAATGACATCATGACCCTGCGCCGTAATCGCATTGACTTTTGCGACTAGAGATGCAAAAAATTGCTTGGGCAGTTTTTGAAGTTGTCTGGATTTTTCGAATTGCAACATTTATACACCTTCTCTGAAATTTCTTGAAATTCTAGACACAAATGATATATGTTTATCATAGTCTTGTAAAGCATTTTTTACATGTGGGTTTTAAACGATGAAGTGGAAAATTGCCTGCATTCAATTGGATATTGCCTTCGGGCAACCAGATATCAATTTTCAGGTTGCAGAATAATGGATGGAAATAGCAGCAATGTCCAAACCCGATATCGTTATTTTACCAGAGCTTTGGTCAACAGGATACGACTTGACCAGGTTAAATGAGATTGCTGATGAAGAAGCAGAAAAAACGATTGAATGTTTAAAAGATCAGGTAAAGAAACACCAGTTTCACATAATTGGGGGTTCCGTTGCCAAAAAGCAAGCAAGGGCATCTATAACACCATGATCATCATCAATAAGCATGGAAATCTCATAAAAGAATATGATAAGCTTCACTTATTTCAGTTAATGGATGAACATCATTTCCTGCAGCCAGGTGAAAAAGATGGTTTATTTACTCTTGATGAAAAAATATGTGCTGGATTCATTTGTTATGACATCCGTTTTCCTGAATGGCAGCGAGCCCATACTGTTCAAGGCGCCGAAGTTCTATTCGTAATGGCAGAATGGCCAAAGCCCAGACTCGACACTGGAGAGCCTTATTGATTAGCCGTGCCATCGAGAACCAAGTATATGTTGTAGCCGTTAACCGTTCAGGTTCGGATGTCAATAATATATTTGCGGGTCATTCCTTGATTATTGATCCATTGGGGAATATCATAAGTGAAGCCGGAGAAGCAAAAGAACTCTTGACAGGCACCTTGGACTTCAATAAAGTTACGGAAGCACGGAACAAAATACCCGTATTCGAATATCGTCGGCCGGATTATTATTAATTTTCCCATTGACAAACTATTTAAAAAGTTGATATTATTTTCCCGAAGATTAAAATTTCAGAAAACATATACTCTTATCAAGAGCAGGCTGAGGGATAAAGGCCCTATGAAGCCCAGCAACCGACTGTAATACCATTGTGAAATGGGGCGGATTCACCGCCGGATTATAAAATCCACAGAGCACGGTGCTAATTCCACCAGAATTCATTTTCTGGAAGATAAGAGGTCCGAAGCCAAAACTTCTGCCTCTTTCTATATGAAAGAGGCTTTTTTATTCTTATTTTGAATCTGGAGGGGAAAAGAATGACTCAAAACCATTCAAATTTTAAGAGATTGACAAACGAAACAGCTATAACCCTTGCAAAAAAACTTGGGTTGGTCAATGCGGATGCAAGTTTAAACTGTAAAGAAATCGGCGATGGAAATTTAAATTATGTTTTTCATATTACAGACACAGTCACAAACAAAGGAATAATAATCAAACAAGCGGTCCCTTATGCCAAGGTACTTGGTGAAAGCTGGCCGCTGACATTGAAAAGGGCAGCCATTGAAGCGAATGCACTGATTCATTTCAGAAGCTATTGCCCGGAATTCGTACCGCAAGTCTATTATTCGGATGAACAGCTTGCCATTACAGTCATGGAAGATTTATCGCACTTGAAAATCGTTAGAAAAGGCTTGATCGAAGGCGATCAATATCCATTGCTTTCACAGCATATTGGTGAATATGTAGCGAAGACGGCATTTTATACATCAGATTATCATTTAGAACCATCCGCGAAAAAGGAAGTGGCCCGACATTTCACGAATCCGGAACTCTGCAAAATCACTGAGGTCTTTATTTTCACGGATCCATTTTTTGAGGAACTCCCGGGAGATTTCGAGCTGGAATTGACTGATGCCGCCAAAAATATTTGGAATGATCAAGAAGTGATACTTGAGGTAGCTAAGCTGAAACAAAGCTTTGAAACCGAGCAGGAAGCCTTGCTTCATGGAGATTTACATACTGGAAGTATTTTTGCAAGTGAAACTGAAACAAAGGTTATTGATCCGGAATTCGCTTTTTATGGGCCCGTTGGTTTTGACCTTGGTCAATACACCGCCAACCTTCTCTTTCAGGCAATTACACGTAATGGCGTTGGAAAGGAAGAGATTTTCTCACACCTTCATGAATTTTGGAATGCCTTTGAAGAAACTTATACCGAATTATGGGAAGGCCAAAATAAAAGCCCATTCCGCCATGTGAAAGGTTATCTGCCTTATTTACTGACAAAATTCAAAAAAGATGCATTCGGTTTTGCCGGCTGTGAACTGATTCGGCGAACCATTGGCCTTTCCCATGTTGCCGATTTAAACGTCATTGAAAATAAAGATACAAGGATCGCTGCCAAAACGGCAACATTGGAAATTGGTGCATTTTTAATTAAAAAACGAGAAGAATTGGATGTTCCAGCTGTCATTGAAGCGTTGAAGCAACGTACACTGCCATCTTATTCAACCCTTTAAAAGGAGACCTGCACATGACTACACTAGCACCCTTACCATATTCGGTACAATGGGATGATACCCATATTACATTATTAAATCAACAAGCCCTTCCTTCCATAACTGAATTTATTGAACTTCATTCTGTTGATGATGTATATGACAGCATATTGACATTAAAAGTTCGTGGTGCCCCAGCAATTGGACTGACGGCAGCATTTGGTGTTGCACTTGGTGCCAAACAGGAAACAACCGCTGAATTAGGGGAATTCAAGAAAAATGTAACGAGGCATATTGAAAAACTCGCTTCTTCACGGCCAACTGCAGTCAACCTTTTTTGGGCGTTAAGGAGGATGGAGAATACGTTGAAAGCAGCGCAAAGCATTTCAACTGCCAAGGAAGCACTTGTATCGGAGGCCCAAGCCATCTTTGCTGAAGATGAAGAAATGTGCAGGAAAATCGGGGAACATGGTTTATCCTTATTCGCTAAAGGAGATTCCATCCTAACGCATTGCAACGCTGGAGGGATTGCCACAGCCCGTTATGGAACAGCCCTGGCTCCCTTCCACCTGGCTAAAGAAAGGGACTTTCCGCTAAAAGTGTACGCTTGTGAAACCAGGCCTGTCCTGCAAGGGGCGCGTTTGACGGCTTGGGAATTGATGCAAGCGGGGGTTGACGTCACCTTAATTTCTGATAATATGGCCGCCCATACGATTCACCAGAAACGAATAAATGGAATTATAGTCGGGGCCGACAGAATTGCGGCTAATGGAGATACAGCCAATAAAATCGGGACATTGGGATTGGCCATTTTAGCCAAGCACTTTGGTATCCCTTTTTATGTGGCGGCTCCATCAAGCACCTTCGACCTTTCAATCCAATCCGGCACATCCATCCCGATCGAAGAACGGCATGAAGCGGAAATCACTTTCATTCAAGGTGTAAGGATCGCCCCGGAAAACGTGAAGACTTTCAATCCAGCCTTTGATGTTACACCGAATCATCTAATTACAGGCATCATTACAGAAAACGGCATCATAACACCGGATTTCATCAAAAACATTCCGGATTTCGTTAAATGATCCAAGTTTTATTGGTGATAAAAAACGAGAAGGATTTCGTATCCGTCTCGTTTTTTAATGATGATCAATTATAATTATTCTTTCGAGGTCTATTATGAAATAATCTAAGTGATACGAATCTATTTACTAATTAAATCCCTATGTTTTCGATAACAAAAGATATTGGACATTCTTATTATTTTGAAAAGAACTCCTGAAGTGCTTTCTTATTTTTAGTGTAGTCCATTTCCAAAACGGCTCCGGCCTGGGGATATATTTCATCCTTAAAGCTTCCTTCCACTGGAATCCTTAAGGTTTCGACGGTTTCCGGTGTATGGAAGACGGCTTTTGGACCCATTTCCATTATCGTTTTCAGCCCAATATCTGTATCCAAATACGAGAGCCCTTGTTCTATTATACTAGGAAGGGCTGCCATCCCTTCGAAGGTTGAGATTTGATTTATAAACGCTGTTTTTAATTGAACCATTACTTCTTGTTGACGTTCAACCCTTCCAAAATCACTTTCATCATCATGTCTAAAACGGACATATTTCAATATTTCCTCACCATGTAAAACATTTTTGCCAGTGCTTGCTTGAATGCTCATATCATCAATAATTTCTTGATCCACATCCACCGCTACTCCTTCAGGGGCAAGCAAGTCGACCATCTTCACAAATCCCTGAAAGTCAATTACTGCCACATGATCGACCTTGACATCAAAGTTTTCCTGTATCGTTTTCTTGAGCAGTTCCCTTCCACCATAATAATAAGCGGCATTTATTTTGTTATATCCTGGTTTATACCCAGGGATTTTTACATAACTATCACGCATGATGGAAGCTAGCTTCAGTTTCTCCTGCTCAGGAAAGTATTTTGCCAGTATAATCGCATCTGATCGAGATTTTTCCTCTCCTCTGGTATCAACACCTATAATCAGAAATGTTTTCACGCTTTCCTCGTTCTCTTCTTCGGTTAGTTTTTTTTCCGTACCTGCATTTCCATTTTGTTTGGGTAAAGGGGCATAGGTGCAGCCTGCCAGAATCAAGATCAATAGATATATGAACAGTACCTTTTCTTTCATTACCTCACCTCATCGGAAATTTACCCATATTTTCTGCCTAATATTGGAATTGTATGCATTAAACGACAAAAAAGCCTGCCAACTATAATCGTTGGCAGGCTTTTCGGGCAAAATCATTTATTTGATTTCTTTCTTTAATACTTCTACCGCTTTTTTAACTTGAGTGTCGTTTTTAAGGATTTTCTCCCGGATGACCTGCATCAATTTAACGGTAGTATCGTCTTTTATGGTGCCGGTTTCTTTAATTTTTTGTTCCCTTTGGAATGCTATTACCGCATTTTTTGTTGCTTCATCAAAGAATCCATCTATCTTCCCTGGATCATGTCCTGCTTCCTTCAGCATCTCTTCAGCAGCTTTCACTTCACTTGAAGAATCCGATGCTTTCAATTCCTTATCAGGCGAAATGTACGGAAGGTTGGCATAATCAGGCAGCTTCACATTAATATCAGGCTTGATCCCTTTTTTATGAATCCAATTGCCTTCAGGCGTCAACCATTTAGCTGCCGTGTATTTGAAGTTGGATCCATCTTTAAAGTCTTGGGCAGTCTGAACGGTCCCTTTGCCAAATGATTTGACACCAATCAAAGGAATGTCTGCTGATTCACTGACAGCCGCTGCAACAATTTCAGAAGCGCTGGCACTTCCATCATCAATCAACACGACTACCGGGATCTTCAGCTCTCCATCATTCTTCGATTTATAGACTTCTTTTTTCCCGCTGCGATCCTCTACTTGAAGGACCACTTTCCCATTAGGTATGAACAGGCTTGCCATTTCTATTGCTTGGTCAAGCAGTCCCCCTGGGTTTCCACGCAAATCCAATACCAGACCCTTCATATCCTTCTTCGACATTTCTTCAAGCGCCGTTTTCAGCTCTTGGACTGTATGTTCGGAAAAACTGGTCACTTGGACTTTTGCAACTCCATCATCAAGCATTTCCGCATACACTGTTTCAATCGGAATTGTGTCACGTTTAATGGTGAGTTCAATCGGTTCCGATTCACCAGCTCTTGAGATGGATAAATTCACTTTCGTTCCCTTTTCGCCCCTGATTTTCAGGACAGCTTCAGAAGAGCTTAGTCCTTCAACGCTTTTACCGTCGACACTTAAAATGATGTCATTCGGTTTTACACCCGCTTTTTCGGCTGGGGACCCTTTTATCGGTGAGACGACCATGATTTTTTCATCCTGTTCCTGAATCTCAGCACCGATTCCTTCAAAAGATGAAGAGATGCTCTCATGGAAACTCGATGCTTCCTTTTTATCCATATAGGCAGAGTAGGGGTCATCCAATGATTTGATCATTCCATTAATTGCCCCGTCAACCAGCTTGTCTTGATCAATCTCTTCATAATAGTTATCTTTTATCGTATCGTATGTAGAATACAGCTTTTCAAATTCCGGATGTTTATCCGGTGCTAATGACTCTACTTTTTCATTTCCAAAGGTCAAGGCTATTGTAGTAATCCCTGCAGTTAGAAATATGACTAGGAAAATCCCCATAATGAACGTAAACTTCTTTATTTTAATGAATTTCCCTGCCTCTTTTGGCTGTTGTTGATTTTCTTCTTCCACTGAAGCCTCACCACTTTCATTCTTCATGACGATATAAACGGTTTCTTTCTATTTTATCAGTTTTCATGCCAATCGAAAAATAATAGTTATCAAAAATAACAACTTACCGATCATATGTATTTTTTTAACCCTTAGCAAACGTTAAATCTAGGGTACCCCTTAAGGCGAGACATTACAAAAATGCGGATACCAAGGAATAAATGAGCCTGTATCCCACCCTTCATTATACAGCATCATTTATTCCTGGTCACCCGCCTGTCATTAACATCCAATTATCAGTCTTGGATAGCTGCTTCCAAAGCCACTTCAACCATTTCGTTAAAAGTTGACTGGCGCTCATCCGACGTCGTTTCCTCACCGGTTAAAATGTGATCGGAAATGGTTAATACTGATAAAGCTTGGCGTCCAAATTTAGCAGCAAGCGTGTATAGGGCCGCTGATTCCATTTCTATCGCAAGGATTTGGTATTTTGCCCATTTTTCCAATTCACTATTATCGTTATAAAACTGATCGGCCGTAAATACATTCCCGACCTTCAATTGCATGCCCTTAGCCGTGCCCGCGTCATAAGCTTTTCTTAATAATTCGAAATCTGCGGTTGGAGCAAAGTCCACCCCGCCGAAAGTCATGCGGTTCATTTGGGAGTCGGTGGAAGCACTCATTGCAAGGATTACATCCCTGACCTTTACGTCTTTTTGGATGGCTCCTGCAGTTCCAACGCGAATCAGCTTCTGAACATTATAGCTATTCATCAATTCATTTACGTAGATGGAAATGGATGGAACACCCATGCCTGTGCCTTGGACGGAAATTCTTTTCCCTTTATATGTCCCTGTGTATCCAAACATATTCCGAACTTCATTGTAAAGTTTTGCATCCTCTAAAAATGTTTCAGCAATATATTTTGCACGCAATGGGTCTCCAGGTAGTAAGACCGTTTCTGCAATTTCATTTTCTTTTGCACCAATATGTATGCTCATACAACTATTTCCTCCTTAACTTGTGGTTGGAATGATATACAAAAACTACTATACCATATCAACCACAAGTTAGGAAAATTGAACCTGATCCAATAACCAACCTGATAAGGAAACTGGAAATCGTGAAAAGACTTTTGGCACCCCTCCTAAGAACCGCAAACAAAACGGCGGAGGCCCGCCGTCTTTTTTTAATTGTTTTTAAAATTAAGGGAAAGGAAGCTGCTAACCGTCTTATGACTGGTTACTCATCGACTTCTTCATCAATTATGCATTTTTCAAGAAGATATTCGAATGTGATGTCAGCAAGATCTTCAACTTCAGCTTCTGTTGGAAGATAGCCCCGTCTTATCAATTCTTGAAAAAAGAATTCCGCTATCTCTTCTGTATCAATAAAAACCTCAATTTCTCGCAAATCATCGCCCCCTTATTTAAAGGTCTATGAATGTGTAGAGACAAATATGCCAGTAAGGCATCCCTTAATGGAAAATCATATGAAGGGCCTATATTTACCATGTTCCATTGGTGGCCAATTTGAATGGTAGCTTTTTTAGGTAATTTGGAAATTGTCCTTTAAAAGTTTGGGATACCTTTTCACTTCGTTTGCTTCTTTTTATGATCTGGATAAATTTCCTCTGCAGCTTT
Organism: Peribacillus sp. NJ11; assembly: GCF_030348405.1. Lineage (NCBI taxonomy): Bacteria > Bacillati > Bacillota > Bacilli > Caryophanales > Bacillaceae > Peribacillus > Peribacillus sp. NJ11. Next base: position 3,481,123 of record NZ_JAUCFO010000001.1, on the reverse strand, counting down.
TTCAATTTTAGCAAGGGCGATCTTCATGATATGACGATATTCATCATCGCCAAAATGTTCGTAGAGCTTACAATAATCATTATATAAATCCAACAGTCCATCAATCATTTCCTTTTTTTCACTTTTTGTCATTGTCATTTCTCGCTCACCTTTACCAGGGTTGTATTGTTTAGCAATGATAGCAAGCTCATTATTCTTTTTAGGAAGGAGCAGGCCCAACTTTTTAATGATCCCATCTGCACGTTTAGCATCGGCTATCAAAGTCAGTTCTTCTTCATGCGCTTCAAGCCATTCACCATCCGAGATTCTTGATAACTCATAGATTACATCCTCCCAGGCATTTTCCTTATAGCGCCAAATTTCCGTTCGATAGCCGATAATCTTGAAATAATCCTGTTCATATCCATCCACCTGGACCAAGTCACCTAATAAATATTTATATTCAATGTCGATTTGTTCTTTTGGATAAAGGATTTCTCCTTCGTATTCATTTATCGATTGCAATGTTTTTTCGATATAAAGACCTTCACTATAGTTCACTTCATACACATAAGCACCATCGAGAAATTTAACATCGGTTATATTCCCGACTGTCCCATACATTGTTATTACGACTGTATCGCCTAATTTAAATTTCGGCTGTTTTTTTTTGCCCATAAGAGACATCCCCCAATATGGTCCTTATCGTTTGATTAGTAAATTATATGCATAAACAAACAGGGAGGTTAATGGAAATGAGAGGGCATTTTACTCATTTAGATAAGGAACTTGCTCATTTATTAAAGGGCAACGAAAATCCTTGTTCCTTTATCTACAACCAAAAACCGTCTCATTTAATGAGACGGTTCGCAGTAGGGATAATGAGCGTCACTTTCGTTCCTTCGTCATGTACACTCTCAATTTGGAATTTCCCTTTTAATTCCTCCATTATCTGAATGCAGGTCGCTACACCTAGGCCGTTTCCATCCTGTTTAGTGGTATAAAAGGGCATGCCGATATTTTTTAAATTCTCGGGACTGATGCCTTTTCCATCATCTCTGATCATTAATTTTACATATTGGGAAACGGCAGTCAGATCCAGTTCAATCTGCCCTCTTGCTTCGATGGCTTCACAAGAATTATTCAAGACATTCAAGAGAACCTGTCTTAACCGGTTTTTGTCTGAAAAAACAATGACGGATTGTGTCACTCCGTTCATTATTCTTACGTGAGAACTCGGATTTGAAGAAGTATAGGTATCTATCATTTCATCAAGGAAATCCTTTAAATCCATTTTCTCCCATTCCAATTGATGGGGTTTTGCCAAATCAAGAAGTTGAGTCACGAATACATTCACCCGATCCACTTCATGAAGCATGACATCACTATATTTTTCTATTAGTGTTTTATCATGATCCTGACTCTTCAATAGTTGGAAAAAGCCCTTTATTGTCGTCAGCGGGTTCCTGATTTCATGCGCGACCCCAGCTGCAAGCTGGCCAACATATTTCAATTTTTCCGTACGGACGATTTCCTTCTCACGATCTTCTATCGTTTCCATCATTCTTAGAAAGGCAAGATTCAATTTTTCCATTTCCTCGAAGCTTCTTTTGTTGGAAAAGACGAATTCCTTTCCTTCAATGAAATCCTCCGTTGCTTCGACAAGATCTTGAACTGGCCGCACAAGAGTCTTTGTAAGTAAATAGACAGCCAGAATGATAGAAACAAATACGATGCTGTAGATGGTCAGATACCGTGATAAAAGGTCATTCAAAGGCTGAAACACCTGATTCTTATCTGCACCCACAACAACAAACCATGTATTCTCCGTTTCCGCTATCGTATGGACAGGCTGGATAGAATATATTTTTTCCCCATTCTCTGCACTGTACAATTCATCCGATAACGAAGCCTCCATCAGCTTTTCTTTCGTTAATCCAATTTCCTCCAAGGCTGAATCCTGCATGACGCCATGTGGGTCTTTTTTCGAAATCATGATACCTTCTTGATTAATCATGAAAAAGTTCACTGGGTATTTATCGCTAATTTCATTAGCCTTTTTCTCCATCATCTCCCAGAGCCCTTCCAATCTGAAAGCTGGAGATACGACACCTATTATTTTCCCTGTATTATCATATACCGGCGCACTTAGAGATATTATGGGTTCTGAGTAAGCTCGGGTTTTATATACGTCAGAAAGGAATTCATGACCTTCCATGGCCTCTTTAAACCATATTCTCTTTGCGAGGTTATCCCCGACCATTTTATTGGAGGTATCCGCAATTACATTTCCTTCCATATCCAAATGCAAAACACCGTAATAATTTCCTTTTGCATCGATAAACTTTTTTAGTTCAACTGACTTCTCTTCCTTTGAAGAGCCGGGATTTATGATTACCGAATTTGCACTCATTAACTTCACATCACTGATGCGTTCGTTCAAATAGCTATATGTTTCATTTACAATATTCAGTGAACCTGCATTCAAGACATTTTTTGCTTCCTTTTCCAGCAGGGAGCGCTGTGATCCATAGGATATGATCCCCAATATCAGAACAGGAACACTTGCTATAAGTAAAGAATAAAGCAAAATTCGGGTTTGAAGGCTTTTAAGCATCCTTCCGATCCCCCTATTCCTGATCTCCCAATAGGAGTCCTTCTTCTATTTGGACATATTGTTCCCACGCTTGATCGAATACTGACATACTTTCGAGATAATCTGCATTCAATTCCAAATAACTGCTTAGTTCATTATAATCAGTCGATTGTTTTGGGAAGCCATGATCCTGATAGGCATGATTGGCAAATTTAGTGATTGCATCAATTTCCTTTGGTTGTCGAAATTTCATTAAATATAAATAAAATGGTCTCATGGTGTCGAGCCCCCCTAAAAATAACTATGATTCCTGCTTTAATATATCGGAAACTTTCTCTTCCGTCCACTTTTTTAAAATAATTTGGTTTTTTCTTCCTCATTTTATTGAAATCCACGATTTTTCAGCACGAACCGCATTCGATAATAGAATACGGAACTTCAATAAAAATATCGTTCTCATTCCATATTGATTCAATCCTTTTAAAGGCGGGAAATTTTTTTCACACTTACGTTCTTTGTTCTTTAAGTGATCGATCAATGAATCGAAGCACTACAAGTTTAACCTAGAGCTTCAATCAAATGCCTGCAAGTAACCAGTACCTTATATACACACGAGCATGGTCAGTCATGCCGTATGAAGGGTGGCGGAATTACTCTAAACATTCAAATACCCGAAGACCTATAATTCTTGTGAATGGGAAAAACCCCCTACATCTAAGATAGAATAGTGTGATTTACACTGTTCTGCCTAAAATGAGGGGATTCATTCATTCATAAATGGAAACGTCATGTACCATTCCGCTAAAAGTCAAAGTAGTTGCGTTTCAACAGCTTTTTCATGTTCATTAGCTCACTGTACTTCGTTTGTTTTTCAAGCTGTTTCGAATCAATTAAAAATAGTTGATTTTCAATTTCCTTCACTATTTCATCACTTTGAAAAAGAGCATCGCAATTCTCACAATGGGATGAAGGGGTTTCCGTAATTTCCACTGCCCTCGTACCATCCGGCAGTTCCCAATACACCGTCCCCTTTACCGATGCAAGCTTCCCTTTCTCACACCATGGACACGTCTCCATGCTATTCATCTCCCTTTGGAGTGCTCTTTTTTTGCTGTGCCTGGAATTTCTTTTCTTTCAACAAATCTCTTTTTTCACGTTGGTTTTTCAATGTAGCATGCTCTGGGTTTGTCACGTAATTTTCCCGTCGATTCATTCGCTTCAGCCCTTCAGGCACTAAATTGAATTGCTTATCGTTCATCAAACCTGATACACCTATATCTGACCTTTTTTCTTCCATATCGGGATATACCCCTTTGAAATAATCATCTGCAAGGCCAGGTGTATAATGCTCAGGTTCAGGATATGTGGTTATGACTCCTTCAAAATTGCGCAGCACCGTTTTTGTTGGGGATTGTGAAAGGATATAATTCGGCTGCAGTGTTATTTTCCCTCCCCCACCTGGAGCATCGACGACGAAGGTAGGAACAGCATACCCGGATGTATGGCCTCTGAGTCCCTCGATGATTTCAATCCCTTTTGATATGGGAGCCCTGAAATGACCGATGCCTTCTGACAAATCACACTGATAAATATAGTAAGGTCGCACACGAATCTTAACAAGGTCATGCATTAGCTTTTTCATGATTGCGACACTGTCATTTATCCCCGCTAAAATAACTGCCTGGTTGCCCACAGGTACACCTGCATCTGCAAGCATCTCACAAGCTTTCTTTGACTCTTCGGTGATTTCTATCGAGGTATTGAAATGAGTATTCAGCCAAACCGGATGATATTTTTTTAAGATGGTACATAAATTTTCAGTGATTCTTTGAGGAAAAACAACCGGAGCCCGCGTACCTATCCTGATTATTTCAACGTGAGGGATTTCCCTTAAGTTTTTGAGGATATATTCAAGGATCGTGTCATTAATCAATAATCCGTCCCCGCCTGAAATAAGGACATCCCTAACAGCCGGTGTGTCACGTATATAACCGATGGCAGCGTCCAATTGTTTTTTTGGCACGCCCATGCCAATTTGCCCTGAAAAGCGTCTTCTCGTACAATAACGGCAGTACATCGAGCACTGATTCGTCACCAAAAAAAGGACGCGATCCGGATATCTATGGGTCAGACCCGGTACAGGGGAGTCCTCATCCTCATGAAGGGGGTCTTCCATGTCATATTTGGTTTTATGCATTTCTTCCGAGATGGGGACCGATTGCATTCTGATTGGACACCTTGGGTCATCTTGATTCATTAGCGAAGCATAGTATGGGGTGATATTCAAAGGGATGGTTTTAGTGGAGATCCTTACGCCTTCCTCTTCATCCGGAGTCAGGTTTACCACTTTTTTCAAATCATCAACGGTTCGGATCGTATTCGTAAGCTGCCACAGCCAGTTGTTCCATTGTTCTTCGGTTACATCTTTCCATAGCTCTATATCTTTCCAATTGCGATCTGGCTTATATAAGTCAAATAACATGGTTATACCTCCTGAGTTATGATAGTAGTATTAAATGCAAGAAGGGTGCCAAAATGACCCGAAAATTCCATTGACCATAAAAAAATCCGGACTGCTGGCTGCTTCCGGATTTTTTTATGGTCAAATATGTTTTTTTATTTTATATTGCAAGGTCTGCCTTGGAATCTGCAATAGCTTCGATGCCTGAAAAACATTTCCGTTTGTCTGATGAAGGGCCTCGGTAATCAATTTTGTTTCCATCTCAATCATGGCCTCACGAAGTGGAAGTATTTTTACTGATGAGGAATGGGTATGTTTTTTTAAAAACTGTGGCAAGTCTTCAAGGTTCAACATATCCTTCTCCGTATGGTTCATCATGAATTCTATCGTATGTTTAAGCTCCCTTACGTTTCCAGGCCAATGATATTTCCGAAAGAAAACCTTTGTCTTCTCATCAATGCCTTTTATGGAAAGTCCTAATTTACTGTTAAATATTGAGATGAAATGCTCAGTCAGAAGCTCTATATCATCAGTACGCTCCCTTAACGAAGGCAGCTCGTAGCTCAATACGTTTAATCGGTAAAATAGATCTGGCCTTAGCCTGTTTTCCGATACGGCCTTTTTAGGATCTATATTCATCGCTGCCATGATCCTCACATCCACCTGTACGCTCTTTGTGCCGCCTATCCTCCTGATGAACCCATCTTCAAGCACACGCAGAAGCTTTGCCTGCAAGTCAATCGGCATTGATTGCAATTCATCCAAAAACAAGGTTCCGCCGTTTGCTAATTCAAATAATCCCTGGCGTTCCACAGCCCCAGTGTAACTTCCTTTAGCCGTACCGAATAGAAGCGATTCCAATAAATTTTCTGGTAAGGCAGCACAATTTTGCGCGATGAATGGTTCTTTACTACGGCTGGAATCCTTGTGGATGCTTTGAACAAAAAGCTCTTTTCCTACACCGCTTTCCCCATAAACCAATACCGATGAGGATGATCGGGCAGCCTTTTTCCCTTGTGATATCAAACCTTTAAACCCAGTATCACTAGTAAGGATTTCAGTGAACGAATACAATCCGCCTTTCTGGGACGTTTTCTTTTCAGGACTTTTGATTGTCTTGAGCGAGCTTTCAAGGTCAGCTAACCTTTCAGATAATTGCTTCAAGCTTGAATAATCCTTAGCAATTTCTATTGCACCAATCATGAACCCATCTACATATATGGGGAGCGTCGTATTCATCGTCTCAATGATTCGCCCATGTGCATTTACATATGATTGGCTATAGTTGTAGATCGGTTTTTCAGATTTAATCACTCGGAGTAATGTCGATGATTTGTGATTTAAAGAAGGGAAGGCTTCAAGCAACGGTTTCCCAAGCACTTCACTTCTTTTCATTCCATCATGATTGGCCGCCACTCCGTTATAAAATATGGTCTGTCCTTTTGGATCTATTACATGAATGCCTTCATCAATTGTCTCTAATATAGCTTCCAGTACTTCACTTGTATTAAAAAATTCACTTGGCAAGATACCCCTCCTCAATTACCTTCTTGCTAGAGTATATGAGGAAATGCCAAAAACTTGTCATGTACCGCCTGAAAATGAGCAATCATGTAAAATTTTTCACCCAAAGATTCATGTCTTCCAGTTTATCGAAGATGTAACAATTATTGGCCAAACGTCCACGGTACGAGTAACCCTGCTGGTGCAATGCAGCATTCATACCGAATGAGAGCGACCGGGCTATGGAATAGATACAATAAATTCCATTCGAAATAAGGTAGTCTTCAAGTGCGGAAATCAAGTGTTTCATCAAACCGTACTGCCGATGTTCCGGCAATGTCGCACAATCAGTGATTTCCGCATTATTGTAAAAAGAATCAATTTCTGCGGAAGCAGCACTGATGATCTTGCCTTCATGAACATAAATATAAAAGACCGTTCCCTTTTCCATGCATTTTTTCACATATAGCGGATCATTCATTGGAGTGGGATACACTTCGAAAACCTTCCCATACAATTGTGCCAGCTGAACTGCATCGGTAACTTCCGCTTTACGTCCTTGATAGGCGGACGGCGGAACATCCAGTCCGGATTTTATCGGGAGACTCTGAACATCGGTGAGGATTTGATCTTCCTTTTCCCATTCTTCACTGTTGCGCCTTTCATTCCTGTTATATTTAACAAGGAAAAAACAATCGCTTCCCAAAAAGAACTTATCGATGCTTCCTTCATATAAAAAGCCCTGAGCAATTAATGCCAGAACGTTTTCCTTGCGTGACTTGAAGATGATTTTCTCTGCTGATACGCCGTTAGCCACCTTCAGAGATTCCTCTACGCATTCCTGAAAATGACCTAGATAATCATCAACCCTTATTCGCTTATTAAAATAGTCGATCGTAATATGTATTGAGCACCTTGGCTTTTGAATTCTTTTTTCAATGATGCCAGCCTCCATTTGTCCCGCTCCTTTCACGTCCATCGAAAATGGTAATAAGAGGCCTGACCCTTTCTAGAATCAGACCTTGAGGAAAATAATTATTGCTCTTCCGCCCCGCACCAATCAATCATGGTCAATGCAATGATTTCTGCAACCTCCATCATTTTATCCACTTCTATATATTCGTTTGAATCATGGGCCATCTTCGTTTCCCCTGGTCCAAATACAACTACGGGAGTCGAGCCAACTGATGAAAGATACCCTCCATCCGTGGCCCAGGGGGACGCTTCGACAAGCGGTTCTTCCCCCACCACTTTTTCATAGTACCTGCCAATGGTTTTCATTAGCGAATGATCGATTTCGAGATTGCCTGGCAGCCATCTGGCCCCAAACCATTCTAATTCAATAGGTTTTTCTTTGAACCACGCATCACTCCGGTTTAAAGCATCTATTCGCTGTATCAGCGATTGTTGTGCCTCTTCCATGGTCTCTGTCGGTGCGATGCCAAATCTGCCTTCAAGAACGGCTGTATCCGGCACTGAAGAAGGCCAGTTTCCGCTTTGAATGCTTCCTATATTGATTGGAATGGGAATGGGTACATTTTTATAGAGTGAATGACGGAGTGACTCATTCCGTTCTTGTTCAAGCATCTTGATTTCTTTCATTACACCAACCGCTTTATCTATTGCACTTACTCCTTCATACCTTGTGCCTCCATGTGCAGACTTGCCCTTTATTTTCAGTCGAAACCACATCGAACCTTGCTGTAAAGGGAAGAGTTTCATATTGGTAGGCTCCGGAATGATTGCGCCATCCGCTTCGTACCCTCTGATGACTGCCGCTAGTGTCCCGGCACCGCCGCTTTCCTCTTCAATCACACTCTGGAAAATCACGTCCCCCTTCAATTGGATTCCAGATTCGACTATCGCTTCGATGGCCAGCAATAAAGAAACATTGCCGCCTTTCATATCTGTCGTTCCCCTCCCGAACACTTTCCCGTCTTTTAATTTGCCGCTATAGGGTTCATCGTGCCATGCTGCATGATCGCCTTCAGGAACAACATCAATATGTCCGTTTAAAATGAGGGATTTCCCATTGCCGGTTCCTCTTTTAATAGCCACAAGGTTCGGATTTCCTTTAAAATCCTTGCGATCGCAATAAAAATGGGGGTGTTTTCTTAATTGTTCATCCCCGATTTCCCATAGATCTATTTCCAGACCAAGTTGTCTGCACTTCTCGACCACTATGGCTTGTGCACTTCCTTCTTGCCCCCTTTTGCTCGGTTCCTGGACCAGTTTTTGCAAAAGCTGAACCCCATTTGTCCGATGATCATTCAACCATGTTCTTATTCTTTCCTCATACATATCCATTCTCCTCTCTCATTCTTTTAAAATATGGATGTTTTCAGAGACGGTAAACGAGGCTTCAGTTCGATTCCTGATTTCCTCAATACCGGACGTATCAAATACATCTGTTAAGAGGAGACCCTCGGAATTTACAGAAAACACGCCCAGTTCAGTGATGATCATATGTACGCATTTCTTGGCAGTTAACGGCAACGTACATTTTTTGACTAATTTAGACATGCCCGCTTTATCGGTATGTTCCATTAATACGATGACCTTTTTTGCCTTTGCAGCTAGTTCCATGGCACCACCCATGCCTGGCACCCTCTTTCCCGGGACAATCCAATTAGCGAGATCCCCTACTTCACTCACTTGAAGGGCTCCTAGAATCGTGATATCCACCCTCCCGCGCCGTATCATCCCAAATGCAACCGTACTGTCGCAGTAGGAAGCCCCGGGTCTTATGGTGATCGGTAGTCCCCCGGCATTGCAAAGATGTGCATCTTCCTTTCCCATTTCAGGAGAACTGCCAATCCCCACAAGACCATTTTCAGCATGAAACATAACTTTATGGTCATTCAAAAGATGATTGGGTACAAGCGATGGAATGCCAATTCCCAAATTGACCAGCATCCCATCGCTTATTTCTGCTGCTGCCCGTTTCGCTATTCGATTTCTATCTTCGGTTCCCAAACCCATTTCCAATCGACTCCTTTTGATGGAATGATATAATCCACAAAGGCACCCGGCACAATGATGCTCTCTGGATCCAAAGAGCCAAGCGGAACGATTTGCATGGCTTCGACGATTGTGATTTGTCCGGCCGCAGCTACGAGTGGGTTCGTGTTCCTGGCGCTTTTATCAAAGATGAGGTTTCCATAAGGATCTGCCATTTCTGCGTAAACAATGGCGATATCTGCTGTTAATGCAGGTTCCACCAGATAATTTTTCTTACCTAGCTTTACGGTTTGCTTGCCGTCCCGGACGATATCGGTTTCAATTCCTATATCAGTCAATACCCCACCTAATCCCATCCCTCCAGCCCGGATGCGTTCGACAAGTGTTCCTTGCGGAGAGAACTCCACTTCGAGTTCCCCATTGTTCATTAATAGTCCTGCATTTGGATTGGAACCGATATGGGAAACGATGATTTTTTTTGCACGGCGTTGGGTGACCAGTTTTCCGATACCAATATCGGGGAAACCTGTATCGTTCCCAATCAAGGTTAAATCCTTTATACCTGACTCCAAAATCAAATTGATCAATCCCGGAGGTGTCCCTATACCACCGAATCCCCCATACAGGATGGACTGATTATCTTTAAAGAGATGGAGGACATCCTCCAAACGACAAATCTTCTGGAATGTATTTTCCAACACTACGACTCACTTCCTTGGTGTGATGGCCGTTTACCAATGGATTCATTAAATTGCCGAAAAGTTATATCGACCCTCATTAACAATTCTGCACACTCCTCTTCCGAAATCGTTAACGGCGGGGAGATGATGATGGCTGCCCCGGTTACACCGTCTAGGCCTGCTGCTGCGGGATATAGGAGTATCCCATTCCTCATTCCCAATTCAATGATTTTATTGGTCACATCGGCCTCCTTCGGAAATGGGGCCTTTGTGGCTTTATCCTGGACAAATTCGACGCCAATCAATAAACCTCTGCCACGTATATCACCGATAAAGGAATACTTCCCTGCTAACTTCTTCAGCCCCCTAATCAGGTCCTTCCCTCTATCGGCTGATTTTTCGACAAGATCATTCCTTACGACATATTCTAAAACCGCTAAAGATACCGCACACGATAATGGATTGGCACTAAGCGTATGTCCTCCGATAATTGACTTCGAGCCTTTCATTATTGGCTCCATCACGTTTTTGGTCATTACTGTGGCGGCTATCGGGGTATACCCCCCACTCATGCCTTTACCAAATGTTACGATATCAGGTTCCACATCCCAATATTCTGAGGCAAGCATCTTACCGGTACGTCCAAATCCAGTCATGACTTCATCAGCAATGAATAAAATATCATTCTCTTCACAGATTTTCTTCAGTTTTCGAAAATAACCATCAGGAGGGACAATCGCCCCTCCAGCTGCCCCGATAACAGGTTCTGCGATGAAAGCCGCTATATTTTCACTGCCAATACGCCGGATGGATGCTTCCAATTCCGAAGCACAGGCCATTCCGCACGAATGGGGATCAAGTTGAAGTGGACACCGATAACAATATGGAGGAGATACAGAAGGATATGATTCAAGCAAAGGGGTAAATCGCTCTCGGCGAATCGGATGCCCAGACATTGAAAGAGCCCCCATCGTGATGCCATGGTAGCTCATCCACCTCGATATGATTTTCTGTTTCTTGGGCTTCCCTTTTTCCTGCCAATGCTGAATGGCTATCTTCAAGGCAGTTTCAGTTGCTTCGGAGCCGCTGTTTACAAAAAAGCTGTAGGTCAGTTCCCCTTTGGTCAATTCAGCAATTTTTCCGGCAAGTTTCTCTGCAGCATCATTGGTAAATTGGGAACGATATACAAATGAAACCAGTTTAGCCTGTTTTACCATCGCCTCCATGATTTCCTGGACCCCATGGCCAATATTGGCAGTAACAGCACCTGAGGAAGCATCCAAGTAATCCTTACCTTCTTTGTCGTATAAAAACACTCCTTGACCATGACTGATAGTCGGATAGGCTCCTCCCAGGACCGGCTTGATCAATGAAGACTGCTCCATAAGCCCACACTCTCCTTCTCTTTAAAAACAAATGCAATATAGTAAAGTGTATGTCCAGATGAACGCAATCTTGCTAAGGAAATTGACCTAAGCAAATAAACGGATGAATTTTTGGGTTTCCTGGTGAATCGGCCAAAAAAAGGCGACAAAAAAAGTGTATCCGCGAGAGATACACTTTTTTCTTACAATGCGCTAATTAGTTCTTTTTCACGAATTGACTCCAAAAAACTTTCATCCTTTAAAACAGCCAGCACATTTTTATAAAAAGCAGTTTTATCGATAACTGAAGTATGTAGATATTCATACTCTTTTAAAGAAGGATGACGCAAAACATTTTTCATGCAGGAATGACAAACTTTTTTAGTTCCTAACTTATAGTAGTTCAAGTTGCTTGCATCACCATTAGAAGTGTCTCCGTTACAAACGAAACATGTATGGCTCACACGGCCTTTTTTATTATACTCGGTCAAAGCCCCTTCTAAACGAATGGATGCGGGAATTGTTAATAACACATAATCACCTTTTCTATTTTAAATCTCTTAGTATTATATCAGAAAAATATAGAATTTGAACTATTAGACTCATATTCCCTAATAATGCTTGTAAAATAGGACAATTTTCAGGTGCTGATTAGAGGAAAGGCTCCTAAAACACAGCAAAATGTAAAATACATTTATCCAAATCCCGACAGATTAAAATACCGTCCACTTTTTGAACGGCGTCTTCAAACTGTGTCATGAATTTATCTGAATCGTCGCTTTTCCGTTCTTTACCTTCATTATTGCTTTTGAACCAACCGGCACCGTAACAAATGGATGAACATGACCAAAATTGGCATTAGCGATCACGGGTATGCCATTTATCTCCTTTTTGCCAGCGATGATTTCATGCAAAGCATATTCGGTCATCCCCGAATCATTTTGGAAACGGCCTATGATGATTCCTTTAATCCCAGTTGCCTCTGGCTGATGTAGCAAGGATTGTAAATCCCGGTCAAAACTGAATGGATGACTTTCTTCGTCATCTTCAATGAAAAGGATACTATCCTTTAAAGACGGCATAAACTCAGTACCTTGTAATAGATTGAGTGTGCAAAGATTTCCCCCAATGATCGTCCCAGCCGCTTCCCCTTCCTGAATGACCATATAACCAGCATTCGGGTGGAAAGTTCGGTCATCCTGTTCTAAATGCCAAGAGTCATCACTCCACGTTTCACTTGGATCAAGATAAAAGCCTTCACTTTCAATTACAGCCTTTTTAAAATATTCCATCGTATATTCCAGACCTGCCTTCATCCCGAACGTCGAGAAATGAGGACCTGAGTATGTAGTTAGGCCTGTTTTTTTATGAATGGCCAATAAAATTGCGGTTATATCACTATAACCCATCAACACTTTTGGATTTTCCTTAATCAAATCGTAGTCGATATATCGTAACAATTGGTTAGCGTTATACCCCCCGATGGCTGTAAAGATTCCCTTAACATTCGGATCCCTGAAAGCCTCATGTAAATCTTCGATCCGGTCTTCAATCGAATTCGAAAAAAAGTCATCATGGAACAAAGCCGTTTTACCATATGTCACTTTAAAACCAAGCTCAATCAATCTTTCTTCTGCCAATCTGCGTTGTTCCCCTTTGACAATCGCCAAGCTTCTTGAAGGAGCAATAACGCGAATTTCATCCCCAGCTTGTAAACGGGAAGGTTTCATATCTTTATCCCCCTAAATTAATACATCTTTCGTTATTTTAGCAGAAATGTTGAACAAAGAAAAATCAAGACTCTTAAGGACTGCCACTCAACCCATTCTCTTATCGACCTTTCTTACATCAAAACTGGGATCATGATTTCCTTATAGATCCTTTGGCCTCGTTCTACCCACCAATGGCATCCTCTCTTCATTCCCGTTGTGCCAGGAATCGTTATGTATCGCCTGTCCCATGATTACACTGTATTTATCCATGTCTTATCAGTAATCACTATGGATTCTAAAAAGGCCCCCGTCAAACCACCAAATCCTTACATAAAGAAAAGACCAGCTTTATAAACTGGTCTCTTTAGTTATTCAATTAGCAACAGAATGAAGCACCGATGATAATCAACAGAATGAACAAGACAACGATTAATGCGAAGCCTGATCCAAATCCGCAGCAACCTCCACCAAATCCACCGACGCCACCATAACCGTAACCTGGTCCTGGAACATTTCCACCATATCCGTACATTAAGTTTCACTCCTTTTAGAATTCTGATTTCTCTTTACACCTTACCATATGTCAATAAGCCCGCCTCGGTCTGTGTATTTGCCTATTTTTTTGGATTTAAGAAAAAACTTATCGAAAAACACCTTCATCACCATTAAACATTCAATAGGTGAAACACCAAGAGTAGCCATGAAAAAACGTCAATAAAACGTTTCGTATTTATTGTGTTACTTTAAAATTGGGATATAATAAGAAAAAAACAATTCTTAGCCTCTTTACGCTATCTCATGCCAATATAGATACATAAAAGGTTAATACGGGGGAACATAATTGAAAAAGAACGCAAAATCCTTCATCCCTTTCGCTGCAATCGCCACGATCCTTCTAATCAGCTATATCCTTCAAAAAGCTCCTAAATCATATGGATCGGATGATTCGATAAATGTTTATCAAAAATTCCAAACAGGCCAGCCCATTCAGTATCTCGTTATTGGTGACAGTATCGGAAGAGGGTCGGGAGCTGAAAACCCTAATCTAACATGGTTCAAACAGTTAGAAAATAAGTTGATCGAAACCAATGATGTTCCTTTACACGGAGAATACGTGGTCCAAAGCGGATCCACTGCTTTTGAAGGTCTATTTAAGCTTTCCCAAAGAAAGAAGCCTGACCATAAAGATTTGATTTTCTTCGTTTTCGGTGAAAATGACCGTAAATATATGAATGTCGATGATTTTACCATGACATATGAAGCTTTAATCAGAAAGGCAAAAGGACTCCACCCTAATGCTGAATTGTTCACAATAACAGAGAGTTCCTTGAAATATGAGGAATTTGCGTCAGCCATCGTACTTTTATCCAAACATTATGGTGCAACTAATGTGGATATGCGTCCAATATTCAAGCATTCTGGATATACGGAAAAACAGCTGACCAGAGATTTGATTCATCCAAATGGGCTAGGTTATAAATTTTATGCTAATGAAATATACGAACGCTTCCTGGATAATATAGAACGCGGGAAGACTGTTTCAGGCCTGCCATCTAAGCTTCATGACCATTCAGAATTTGAATTATCCGAAATTGAACACTATGAAAAAATGAAAGGTTTCCGTCAAAGGGGCGGCTATTTCACTAGTAGTGTAAAGGGCAGTGTGATTGAATATAACTTCAAAGGAACTATGCTTGGTGTGAGACTGCTTAGGAGTCCCGATGGCGGGGAAGTAGATGTATGGATCGATGGAAATGAAATCACCACTTTGAATACGTGGTGGCCCTTTGCCCGTGAAAGATATTTATTTATCGCTAATGGGCTTCCTCCAGGTTCTCATACGGTCCGTTTTGAGGTGACTGGCAGAAGTAAAGCAATGGAGCTTACAACCATCCCATATGTCCGGATAGCATCGATCATTACCGATTGAATCCTACCCAATATTAAATAACCCCCTATCATTATCTGATAGGGGGTTTTCCATTCAATCAAAAAGCTTTTTGTATTCTCCATATCCTTCTTTTTCAAGATCTTGGAGCGGGATGAACCTCAATGAGGCAGAATTGATGCAATACCGTAATCCTGATGGTCCAGGCCCATCATTAAAGACATGGCCCAGATGAGAATCGGCAGTTTTTGAGCGAACCTCGATTCTTCTCATACCGTAACTCGTATCGAGGTTTTCCACCACTTCCTCTTCTTTTAGCGGTTTAGTGAAGCTTGGCCAACCACAGCCTGAATCGAACTTTTCCTTTGAAGTGAAAAGAGGATTACCTGAAACTATGTCCACATATAATCCTTCCTCCTTCAAGTTCCAATATTCATTGTTAAAAGCTGGTTCCGTTCCATTATTTTGAGTGACTTCATATTGAATCGCTGAAAGTTTCTGTTTTAATTCTTCTTTACTTTTCATCCTTTTCCCCCCAGTGATGTTGTATAAATGCTTTTCGGCCTGAGCCAATCGAATATCTTTCATAATGCTCAGGTTGCTTTTTATAATAATGCTGGTGATATGTCTCAGCTGGATAAAAAGTTTTGGCTGGTATAACCGGCGTTACGATCGGTTTGGAAAATTTCCCGCTCGCCTGCAACTTAGCTTTGGATGCTTCAGCAATTTCACGTTGTTTTTCGTCATGATAAAAAATGGCCGTTTGATAAGAACTTCCCCGGTCATGAAATTGTCCGCCAACATCTGTCGGGTCAATTTGCTGCCAAAACAACTCGATTATTTTTTCGTATGGATATACGCTTGGATCAAAGGTGATCTGCACAGCCTCATAATGTCCCGTGGTTTCAGAACAAACTTCTTTGTACGTGGGATTTTCCGTAGTCCCGCCCGTATAGCCCGAGATAACGGATTCGATACCAGGCTGTTCATCGAACGGTTTCACCATGCACCAAAAACATCCACCTGCGAATGTTGCTTTCTCTAATTGCTTTGTCAAATGAAAATCCTCCTTTTTTACAAACAATCCATTGAATGCATTTTAACGCTTTTATTTTGCTCTGTAAAATAATATGCCGATCGTCCCTTTTAACATAAATGGCCCCTTTCCTTTTAAGGGAGGGAAACACACGCCCAAGCATAACTACATATGATGAGTCCATAATGGAAAAATGTGAGGTGTTGGAAATGAGCGATAAACAATCATATTTACAAAAAGCGGGTACTTATGATTTACTATCGTCTTATTATAAATACAGTAATCCGCATCTGCATGATTATTATTACCATAAGCATTTGAAAAGTCTCAATAAGGCAACACAACAATCGAGATATGAGCAAATGAAAGTCATATTGCCCGCACAAGTTCGCATTGTACACGCTTCCCCAACAGCTCCCTCATTTGATGTTTATGTAAATGAAAAGTGCATTCTCAACAATCTTTCATATAAAGAAAGCAATGGTTATTCACAGCTTTCCCCTGGCATATGCCAATTGCAGATATACCGCAGCGGGCAAAGCACCTCACCCCTTTTAGGCTGTAAAGTGGCGCTAGAAAGCGGGAAGTCCTATACCATAGCAGCTTCCTTGGCTAATGAGTCGTTGAAAATGTCACCTTACGAAGATAATCCATTGGTTCCTCAAAATGAAGCCAAGGTCCGATTCATCCATCTTTCCCATGGTTTACCTTCAGTGGATATTGCCGTCAAAGACGGAGATGTCGTTTTTGAAAATCTCGATTTCAGGAAAGCATGCGATTATCTTAATATACATCCCATGATAGTCGACTTCGAAGTCAGGAAAGCTGGGACAAAAGAGATCATACTCTCTTTGCCAAACAATGTTTTCCAAGAAAATACATCCTCAACCATTTATATAATCGGATTGAATCGAAAATCATCCACTCCAGAAACCTTAACGCTCTCCCCATAAATGATAAAAAACCAGGATTCATTGATCCTGGTTTTTTATCATTTCACTATTACTGTAATGATGATGGGATGGTCAATAAAAATGAAATGTCATCATTCTCAAGATTGAAATCTTTCGCCTTCACCCTAATGTCGCTTTTCAATTCCATATCCTGCAATGACACATAAATACTTTCGTCATTGGGGCTGATGCTAACCCAATCCGGCATGTTATAACGCTCATTTATTAGATTCATTACATATGAAACAGGAAGATTCATTTGTCCAACAGCAATTGATTTTTGTTTTAAGACCAAATCCCCATTCTTTTGGGCAATTGGCTCAAAAGTCAATTTCATTTCAACTTCACGATTGAAAAATGGCATTGTTCCATATAACTCTACCTCATCCGTTAAATACACTTCGTAGTGAATCGATCCCGTCAATCCTTCTTTATCAAGATATTGGTTGATTAATCTTGTCAGGTCTTCCCGATTCGTGTGAACTTGAAATTGGATATCTTCTTCGTGGCTTACTTGTGGAATCAGCTCTTTATCTTTAGCCGGCAGATTTACTAAAATCACAACAAACAGGATGACCAGGATGTTTAGGGCTAATAGGGAAATAAACAAAGTCTTCCATTTGACATTTGTCATTCTTGGTCATCATCTCCTTTGGCACTCGCTTCCAACGTGTCCTTTCCAATTGTGGTAATATCCATATCATTATAGATTCTTGTCGCGATTAATTCATATCCGCGGTCATTTGGATGAAAATAATCCTCAGCATAAAGCAAATCCTCTTCGGAATTCTTGAAAATGTCTGCTATTTCAATAAAATAGGCTGAATCATATTCTTCAATAATCTCTTTTCCGCTTTCATTCCAATCATTCATGATCATATCAAGTTCATAAAAATCAGCGAACCATTTGGAGAATGGATTATAAACGCCAACAAGGTAAATTTGCGCATGATCATTTTCGGAACGAACCTTATCAAGTATCTGCCTTAATCTTTTTTCATACCCTATTTTTGCCGAATCAAACTGATTCAGTTCCAAGTTGGAGAAATTCTGTTTAAAGACCTTCATGATATCATTTCCACCGATTGTGACAACAATCGAGTCAGCTTGCTTAATGTCTTCTTTAATCCTAGCCTTATCCAGTCTTTTCAGTAGTTGGTCGGTCCTATTTCCACGTATGCCATGATTAATCATCTCAACGGAAGTAATCGATGGTTCTTTTTCCAGCTTATTTTGTAAATAAGGCAGATACCCGCCGTTATCTTTACTATCACCGACACCTTGAGTCAAGGAATCGCCAATTGAAACGATTTGCACAGGGTCTGGAAAAAAGCTGGCAGGAATGGTTTCCTTTTTACTCAGCTCAACTATGCTTTTCTGCTGAACAGATGGCTGCTTTGAGGCCGGTTCACTTTGACCGCAGCCTGAAATCCAAACTAGGCATATGAAAAGACAGGTGATTCTGTACCTCATGTCCCTCACCTTCCTACCCATATATTATATCATGCAGAAAACGAAAAATTGCAAACAATATACCTTCATCATACTTTTATCTTGAGCATTCCTTACTATACAATATGAAAAATGAAGTGAATAAAAGCTAGTCCTATAAAATTTAGCATGTACTGAGGATGTAAAATCATTCTTCACCACTGCTGTTTCTTCAAAAACTAATTTTCACTTTTTCACCTTTCAAAATGCTAAAGAAATCCGAATGAAAAATGGATGAAAACAGAAAGAACAGGTCATTTAACCTGTTCAATAATTCTGTAAAATTTTAATATGCTTAATAATTTCTTCAAAGGGAATATCCTGCAGACCTGTATAATCCATAATGATCTTTCCTTCTTGATCAATTAGAAAAAAGCTGGTCCCATGAATCACTTGATCTTCTCTTTCTGGTTTTTTGACGATTGTTTTAAAGTTATCCAATGCAAACTGCTCGATTTCTTCCTGACCATAACCGGTCAGAAAATGCCAATTGCCGTAATCCACATTAAATTGGTCACCAAACTTTTTTAAAACATCAGGTTTGTCAATTTCCGGGTCCACAGAAAAGGAAACGAACTCTACATCCGATATACCCTCAGCCTTCAGTTGCTGCTGCAGTTTCGTCATATTGGAAGTCATGGGCAGACAGACCGTCTCGCAGCTTGTGAAAATAAAATCCGCTACCCAAACCTTACCTTTAAGATCGCTTTTTGAGAAAGGCTTTCCCTCCTGATCAATGTAACTAAAATCTTCAAGGTCCCAATTCTTGGCATCAGGTACACCATTGGAACCGCATGCTGTCAACAGCAATAAGATTGATGCCCCCATAGCTGCCATAAGCAATTGCAGCTTTCTCATCCCTACCCCGTCCTTTATGTATAAAATATTCTGTTACTTCATTTATTCTAACAGACCATTTGGTATGAGAACAGCAACACTTTCTACGAATTAAAGACAATTGTAAAAATGACAGACCTCTGCGGCTGCAATTTCATACACTTTATACATATCAATCCCAATAATACATGATTGCCATGGCGCCTTCACCCGTATGGGTACTGACAACGGCAGTGGTTGCTTCTATCTTTATATCTTGATACCCTGTTAATTCTGCAATGGCCTGGCGGACTTTATCCGCAATTTCAAGTCCATTTGCATGTACAAAACCAATGCCTCTAACTTTTTTGCCTTGTGTATCTTCTTTGAACTTCTTGATGATGAACTTCACGACCTGTGACTGGCTCCTAGCTTTGGATACAGGATTCAGTACACCATCGTCCAAAAGTGCAATCGGCTTTATGTGCAGCAGTGAACCGATAAATGCAGAAACTTTGCCAATCCTTCCACCTTTAACGAGGTTATCAAGTGTTTCAATGACAATGATTAAACTTGACTGCTTTTTAATATGTTCCAGTCGTTCGATTATCTCTGGTACGGATTTCCCTTCCTTTGCCATCTTAGCTGCCTCGATCACCTGAAATGACATCGCTTTCGAAATGAATTTCGAGTCAAGTACGGTTACTTTCGCTTCAGACATGCTGGCTGCGCTTTCCGCTGAACGTACAGTGCCGCTCATGCCACCTGTCATATGAATCGAAATAATCTCACTGCCGTCTTTTCCGAGTTCATTATATACCTCAACAAAGGTACCTGCGGCTGGTTGTGAGCTTTTTGGAAGTTCTTTTGACTGGTTCATCCTTTTCAAGAATTCTTCTTGTTCGATTTCAACCTTATCCAAAAAAGTCTCTCCATCTATAAAGATAGATAAAGGAACCATTGTAATGTCATAAAATTCTAGTTCTTCTGGTGTCATATCTACTGTAGAATCTGTTACTATCTTTACTTTTTTCATCATTACACATCCCTAAATTAACATATCTATTGTATTATACCTATTCAAGGTACGCATTCAAACTAAAGGTATCTTTTTTCAAGTGAAAGGATACTCATCTTTCGAAATGATTACACAAAAAAAAGACCGTCCCATGAGCTAACCTGAACACATGCCGTTTTATTTCGGAATCGCACGGCATTCGTGGCATCTCTTTTATCGGAGATGGTAGCTATGGAACAGTCCGCATTAAGCATTATTGAGTAAGCTTCCAAAAAAAATCTTGTTATAAACGGGCCATTTGAGTACGGATGCTAAATAATGCTTAAATGAGTAATTTTCTTTATGATCTTTATTAGCAAAAACTTTCTTTACAAATATTTCCAAACGCACGGTCAACATAAAAAAATTCGGATCACTAGGCAGTAAGACAGGTATTTCTGAAATTGTGACCTTATGTCCAAAACAATCTTTGAATTCCAAGCATTTGAACATCAAAATATCAATCCTCATTTTTAACCGATTGCTTACATTATACACAATAAATCAAAAAGTATAAATATTCAAATGTATAAAAAAATGGACAAATCACGCTTGACTTACATTACAAAAACCCATAATGGCAAAATGCCATCATGGGTCCCCTCTTATAAACCTTCCTCGTAGCTGCCTTCCCGCAAACTTTCACGCTTCACCCTTCGTTTATAGACGACTTTAGATAATGAAATGCTGATTTCGTATAATAACAGCAGTGGAACCATTACCATAAAGTCGGACATAAAGTCAGGCGGCGTAATCGAGATCGCAATGACAACCAGTACAAAATATGCATACTTCCTTAACTTTTGAAGCACATAAGGATTAATTATACCAATGGAGGTCAAAAACATGGTAACGACCGGAAGCTCGAATAAAACGGCAAAAGGTATCGTCATATTAAGTAGGAATGAAAAGTACTTATCCGCTGTAAAACTGGTTATGAACATCCCATCGCCCAATTCAATCAAAAATTGAAGAATCGTCGGGAAGATGACAAAATAACCAAAAGCAAGCCCTCCGACAAAAAGCAAGAAAAGTGCTGGAATATAGGCAAGGGTCGCTCTTACTTCATTTGGCATCAAGGCGGGTTTAACGAATAACCATATTTGCAGAGCAATTATCGGTATCGTTGCCGCAATGGCTACGACGCCTGAAAGCATAAAGTAAATCCAGATAATATCACTTGGTCCCAATACCATCAGGTCAAAATCGAGATCCTTCACGAACCAATTATAAATCTCTTCAACATAAATAAAACTGGCGATAAAAAAGATGAAAAAAGCAACAGCAGTAATGATGAGCCGTTTTCTCAATTCATCGAGATGATCGATGATATTTAATTCTTTATCTTCCAAAGTTGATCACGCCTTCATCTGAAAATCCGTATCTTTGTTCCAGCATAAAGGCGCAAGACGATTACATCTTACGCCCAGCATTTCAATCATTCATGATTTTTTTGTTGTAATTTCTTATCTTCTTCATAATCACCTTTTGTTAAGTCACTCGTGGACTTTTTAAATTCACGAAGTGTCTGTCCAAAAGCACGGCCAATTTCTGGAAGTTTCTTCGGACCAAAGATAATTAATGCCAATATTAAGATGAGAATCAGACCAGGTACTCCAATGTTCGACATGGATACATCCCCTTTGGTGTTGTAATTAGACCTACTCCGATTATAATACCATTTCCAACCAATTGAAAGGGAACTGGCAATTCGTCATAGAATGGTAACAATTTTCGACAGTATGGCCGTAACGACTGTGCCGGCAGAATAAAATGTAAAAACATAGGTATTATTCTATCCTAATTTAACATTTTGTCCATGATTAAATCAATAAATGAAATAAATTACTGTCTTTATTGACCTCAACGAAAGAGAATCCTTTTTTGTTCATCCTTTGAATGAGCCCTTGATAATCATTTTTATCCTTTAGCTCTACACCAACCAGGGCCGGCCCGCTTTCTTTATTGTTTTTCTTCGTATATTCAAATCGGCTTATATCGTCATTCGGTCCTAACACCTCATCAAGGAATTCCCTTAAAGCACCAGCGCGTTGCGGGAAATTCACGATAAAATAATAAAGCAGTCCTTCATATAATAAGGATTTCTCCTTAATTTCCTGCATACGACCAATGTCGTTATTCCCTCCGCTGACCATGCAAACAACCGTTTTTCCTTTGATTTGTTCTTTGTACAAATCCAAAGCGGCTACAGAAATGGCCCCTGCCGGCTCAGCGACAATTGCATGCTGATTATATAAATCGAGAATCGTCGTGCAGATCTGCCCTGAAGGAACGACAACGATATCTTCCAGGTTTTCCTTACAGAGCTGATATGTCATCTGTCCTACACACTTGACAGCTGCTCCGTCAACAAATGTATCTATGCTTTCAAGTTCAGAAACTTTTCCTTCCTTGAAGGAGTATTCCATCGAAGCAGCCCCAAGCGGCTCCACGCCAATGCATTTCGTTTTTGGTGAAACCGATTTGAAATAACTTGATACTCCGGCCATTAAACCGCCACCGCCGATAGCCGCAAATACATAATCAATTCCATCTTCACAATCATTCAGGATTTCTACAGCCGTTGTTCCTTGCCCGGCGATTACCTTTTCATCGTCAAATGGATGGATAAAGGAACGCTCTTCTTTTTCACAGCATTCCATCGCCATGGCAAATGCATCATCGAATGTATCTCCGATCAGGATGATTTCCACATTATCCCGACCAAATAACTGAACTTGATCGACTTTTTGCCTTGGTGTTGTAGCAGGCATATAAATTTTTCCGTGGATACCTAATTGACTGCAGGAAAAAGCAACTCCCTGTGCATGGTTACCTGCACTTGCACAAACGACTCCATTCTTCGTCTCTTCCTCGGTCAAGCTTTTCATTTTATAGTAAGCCCCTCTTAATTTAAAGGAACGTACATGTTGAAGGTCCTCGCGTTTTAAATATACATTACATTCATATTTTTCAGAGAGCCTCTGATTTTTTTGTAAAGGAGTATGTAAAACGATTTCTTTCAGTTCTCTGTAGGCAATTAGAATATCTTCCAATTGAATCCCCCTATTCATGGATGCTGTCTGGTTCATATCAATCCCTCATTTCCTTCCTAATCAATTCAATCATTATAGCACTTTACTGTTATTAATGTAATTGATTTTTCTAAAAATTCTATCTTTTGTTCATTCCATACCAAAAAAAATCCGATTATGGTTATTTCCCCATAATCGGATAGTCATTTATTTTTTTTGTAGAATAATAAAATCATGTGCATATCGATTTTTTTCATCGATGCTGCCTGGGTTTGAGGAAATTTTATCCCATTCATTTTCATCAATCACGGGAAAGAAAGTATCACCTTCAAAGGTTTCATGAATTTCCGTTATATACAGGCGGTCGGTAACAGGAAGGATTTCCTTGAAGATTTCGGCTCCGCCAATCACGAAGACTTCCTCATCACTATTGTCTGCAAACGTTTTGATTTGTGTAATATCATGTAACACTACGCAACCTTCCGCTTTAAAATCCTGATTGCGGGTAACGATGACATTTTCACGGCCAGGCAGTACCCTGCCGATTGATTCAAATGTTTTTCTGCCCATGACGATTGGATGCCCCATCGTCACTTTTTTAAAATACTGTAAATCGGCCGGTAGATGCCATGGCAGTTTATTGTCTTTCCCGATCACACGATTTTGATCCATGGCCACTATCAACGATATCATATGCTAACCTCTCCTTTTATATGGGGATGGGCTTCGTAATTTTCCAAAACGAAATCCTCGAAGCTAAAATCAAAGATATTTTTCACTTCCGGATTTATTTTCATGATTGGCAATGGTTTCGGATCACGAGTCAACTGCAGTTCCACTTGTTCAAGGTGGTTAGAGTAGATGTGGACATCCCCAAAAGTATGTACAAATTCGCCAACTTCCAAATCACACACCTGCGCGATCATCATCGTTAGGAGCGCATACGAAGCAATATTAAAAGGAACACCTAAAAAGACGTCCGCTGAACGTTGATATAGCTGGCACGAAAGCTTGCCATCAGCCACATAGAATTGAAAGAAAGCATGGCAAGGCGGCAATGCCATTTCGTCTAGTTCCCCAACATTCCAAGCACTCACTATCAACCTTCTTGAATTTGGATTCGTTTTGATTTGTTCGATCAATTCACTGATCTGGTCGATTTGCCTTCCATCAGCCGCTCCCCAAGAACGCCATTGATGACCATAAATCGGACCTAATTCTCCCTTTTCATCAGCCCATTCATTCCAAATGCGTACGGAATTTTCCTGAAGGTAGCCAACATTTGTATCACCCTTCAAAAACCATAATAGTTCATGGATAATCGCTTTTAAACTAACCTTTTTCGTTGTAAGGACAGGGAACCCATCTTTTAAATTAAATCTCATTTGATATCCGAAGGTACTGATCGTCCCTGTTCCCGTACGATCACCTTTTTGAGTGCCATTCTCGAGTACATGCTTACATAAATCTAAATATTGCTTCATGATAAACCACCTTTTCTACTTTCATTCTCCTTATTTTAACGTATTATAGCCCAATGTTTAATCTAATTGTTTAATAAAATTATAAGTCTCGGGTGCTTTTTTTCTAAGTAATTGATTTTGTTCGAAGTTTACATAAAACATAGCAAACGTTTCTGCAAAGTATTCTTCAGGATAATTGGAAAAATACGACTGTCCAGGAAACAGTCCTTCCACTTCCTTGCCCCAAATCTTCAAATAATCCATGTCTTCACGGATACCATCATAAACTATATTATCAATGGAATGCCCTAGCTCATGCAGTTCCAAATTAACGGATCCATGCCCGTTACCCTTGTCACTTGCTCCGATTTTAACCAATACGGTATGAGATCCGCCCATCCCAGGAACATCATCCCAAGTTGTTTCTTTATTCAAATAACCACGGGGGGATTTTCCCTTTAATTTAGCCGCAGATTGATTTTCTGTTAAATTACCATTAAATAGTTTGACCCTCACACCTCTGTCAGCAGTCTTCACTAAAAGGGAATGAGGCAGTTTGTTGATTGTTCCAACAATTCCTAATGCTTCCTTTTCATTGTATTTCCCTTCTGGAAATAAAAATATTCTTTGTAATTCTTTATTATCATTAAAAATATCTGCTTGTCTTAATAGGTTATCTTTGGGCAAATTCCGCCATTTTACCCCTTCATCCTTTGCTAGGGAATAGGAGAGCATCGAGAGGAAAAAGGCAAATAATGCAAGAACGGTTAACCATTTTTTACTTTTCACAATCTTCTCCCCTTTCAATCATTTCTCATTATCGTCAAGAAATATATGTATTTTTAAATCTATAAATCTTCAACACTATTATATTAGTATAACATATTGATTTAATGTAAAAACTCTATGTTTTTTTGGTAATTTTGGTTCCAGCCCATTCCTGAAAAGAACCAATGTTCCGCTCTTTTCATATATCAACAGTATATAATCGTAAAAGGTTTAAGGTGATTGCATGGAAACCAATAATAAAAACGCCAGCTTGAATGAGCACCGTGAACTTGCTGAAGAAGTCCTTGATATTTACAGTTTAAAAGTGTTCATCATTCTCGATCTTTTTTTGTTCTCCATTTTCTTTGGCATATTGCTGCATCCGTTACTCCCTTCTCTCTGGCTTAACATTTTATTGCCTTTGATTTTCTTCACTACATTTACCGCCCTTCTTCAATTACTTGATATTCTCCAAAAAAAAAGCTGACATCATATTTGATGTCAGCACAGACTGTATGCAAACTCGATGAAAAGACACTTCACCTACAATTTTTACTTTTATAGAATTTTAAGTTGATTTCAGAAATCCGCTCCCTTTCCGCCGACTGTCTGCCAAGCCGCATCAAAGCAAGCGTCTGTGGGGTCTTGGCTAGCCCGTTATTCGGCAGGAGTGTCGCAAATTTCTTCAATCTTGTAAGGGTTTCATCCGTATAAACAAGTAAAAAAACATGAAGGATAATCAAGTTTTCTTTTAAAATCATGTTTCGGGGTGAGATCAATCCGAACCTCCAGACTATAGACAAATTTGAAGAAACGCTAGTTTGCCTTAACGGGTTCTGATAACTGTCTCAAAATCTTTATTTGTTCTAAAAAATGTATGTTATGTGTAACTAATTGCACTAAAGCTCACCGTTAGTTGTATAAACATCCATTAATTTTTCGAACGATTTTCAGTAAAAAGTGTAATTGAAAAGGTAAAAATCTTCCCCTACTAAAAAAGGGAAAGATGATGAGGAATTATTTTTTTATATAATGAAGCATAGCAAGTTGACCTAATTTTTCCACTTTGGTTAATGTGTATTTTAGGGTAATATCATCTCCGATATAAAGGGAGATTCCTTTCCCCAAAATAATGGGTGCAATGGCTAGTTGGAATTCATCAATTAAATTTTCTTTAAAAAATTCACGAGCTATGTTTCCTCCACCAATTAACCATATACCTTTACCAGGCTTTTGTTTTATATTTTTAATGAAAGTTTTGACATCTTCATCAATAAATGAAGCATATTCATCTGATCCACTAACAGATTTAGAAAATACATAATTTTTATAATCACTATAAGGATAATCCATATCAAATCCACGAATGACATCATAAGTTCCTTTTCCCATAACAACAGTGTCAATTCTTTCCAGGAGTGAATTGTAGCCAGAATCTCCTTCTACTTCTGTTGATTCTAACCACTCTAATGTACCATCATCATTTGCAATATAGCCATCAATTGAAGTACCAATGTATAAAATAATGTTACGCTGTTTTTCCATCAACCAACTGATCCCCCTCGGAACATAAACTTGATATTTCTTCATATAAACCATCTTGTAATTCCATTGATACTTCCTCCAGGTAAGACACCACTCTTTACAAGGTTAATTCTTCACTAAATTTGAAAGGGGGTCGGGATGAGAACATTCCGAATCCTTTTGTCAACAAAAAGCTGACATCATTTTTGTGTCAGCTTTTTACATAGTGCTCAACCATGTTCTTTGAGCTTTTTCCCTTTCTTCAAATGAATTACGATCGTGGTGCCGAAAATCATCAAGATAAAGGCAAAAAAGATCGTAGGAGGGATTTCGATCCCTGCAACGGCGATTAGCATTTTTATAGCAATGAACCCGATAAGCACATATGCGGCAGTTTCCAATTCAGGAACCTTGTCTATCAATTTTAAAAATAAACCTGCGACTCCCCGCATCATCAAAACACCAATCATCCCGCCGGTCAGAAGGACCCAGACCTTTTCACTCACCCCGAAAGCGGCCAAGACACTATCGACGGAAAATGCTATATCCATCAATTCCACTGCCGCAACCGTTCCCCATAATGTACCAAACATACGGATTAGTAAGCTGTTTTTACTCATTCCCTGGATATCTTCATCGGTCCCCGCTTGTTTTTTCCTTTTATCCCTAAAGTATTTAAACGAGAGCCAACCAAGATAGGCTGCTCCAATCACCTTCACCCACCAAAGCTTAATGAGGAAAACACCGATTCCAATCGCTATAAACCTAAAAGCGTAAGCACCTAATAATCCATAAAAAAGTGCTTTTTTCCGTTGTTTTTCCGGAAGATGCCTGACCATTACAGCTAATACCAAAGCGTTATCCGCCGATAGTAATCCTTCCATTAATACAAGTGTTCCTATCAATCCCCAGCTCACAGGGTCGGATAAAACCTCCACCCACATATGCCAATCAAAAAATTGAGCATATGTTTGAATGATGTTATTTAACAAATCTGACATGATAAAGACTCCCCTGCTACTATTACAGCAAAATTAGAAAACCATTTAAAATAACATTCTTCCCAGTAATGATAAAAACTCTACTATGTTTTAAACACAAAATAAATACGTTGCATGACAACGTATCATTTAATGCCTATTAGAAATTTCATTTTCATCATACGCTTACACTTAATTAAAATCAACGAAACCATCCACACTATGAGAGCCTTTGTTTACTCGTCCACTCTGGCGGCGTATTTTTATCCCAATATATTTTCCCTATATCATAATGGGAGGCAAATGAATCATGGTAGGTATGATAGTGAAAATTGAACCAATATCCATCCAGTGGAGGATTTTCCTGCCTTACATGGAATCTGATGATATCCCTGCCGCTATTAGAATCATAAATATGAAAAATTTTCTCGGCCCTGCCAGCACTCGGCTGCTCAGTGATGGTTAATTGCTGTAATTTTTCATCTGGAAATTGGGCAGCCATTTCTGTAATGACTTCTTCCATTTTTGGTAATATTACCATTTTGAACTCATCGCCTATTTTAGGATTGATCTTATCGCCAAATTTCATAAATGCGTTTTCCTCTGCTTTATTGAATATGCCCGATAAAAATTCTTCCCGGTCGAATTCCTCTTCAGGTTCAGTCGGTTTCTGTGAAGAAAGATAGGCTAACCCTTCTTCATCCACCAACCCTTTTTTAGTATCCTTTAACGAATCGGCTTCAGCAAGCCACGCCAGATCTGAAGGAGTGACAAGACCAAACGTTAAAACGGATACTAAAATGACCAGACTTTTCCTGAACCAAACCGCTGCTTTCAAATCACACTCCCCCTCCTTTTTTGTATTATCATTATATTTAGTATACTTTTATTTTTTAGTAATTACGAATATATAGTTACCCATGTTTCAAAAATCAAAAAAAAGGATAAATACCTATATAAACTTTATAAACCCGAACTTTTTTTACTAAATATCAACAATTCTAAAATTAAATGAAGGATTTTGACGATATTTGGAGAACTTAATTAGATTCAAGTCTTTTTAAGGAGGGGTCTTATATGGCTTTGACTACGACTGCCATGGTGGCTTTATGTCTTGTAACATTAGCATTTTTCGTATATTTAGCATTTGCTGATTAAGAATAAATAAATACCTACGAAAAATCTCCTTGTCATTTATACACAATGACAAGGTTTTCTTTTCACACAATCACATAAAGCCTTACCTTCTGGCAGATAAAAGGACTGAATACTGGAGGAATCATTATGGAACACACCAATGAACACACTAAAGATAAAGATTACAAGAGGGAAACAGCTACAGGGAACGCCGGAATGGTCGTTACCGCTCATCCCGTAGCCACTTCCATTGGGGAAAAAATATTACGTGAAGGTGGAAATGCTGTCGATGCGGCGGTCGCCATCCAATTTGCCCTGAATATTGTAGAACCCATGATGACTGGAATCGGCGGAAGTGGTTTCCTTATGGTATATAACGCTAAAGATAAGAAAACAAAAATATTCGATGGCCATGTTAGAGCACCTAAAGCAGCGCATCGAGACATGTTTCTTGATGAAAAAGGGGAAGTCATCCCCTTTAAAGAACGCTCGATCAAAGCTACAGCGGTTGGAATTCCTGGAATACTGAAAGCTATGGATGAAGCACTCTCCGAATATGGAAGCAAGCCTTTAGCTGACCTCATCGAGCCATCCATTGAATTTGCAGAAAAAGGAGTTCCCGTCAATTGGGTCCTTTGCGATGCTCTTAAAAATTTTGAATATCGATTGGGCGAGGAAGCCCGTAAGTTCTTCATGCCAAACGGAAAACCCTATCAAGATGGCGAATTGCTGATAAAAGAAAATTTGGCGAATACCTATCGGATATTGCAACGTGAAGGCGTTTCCGCATTTTATGATGGAGAAATCGGAGAGGGCATCATTTCCTGTATACAGGAATTGGGAGGGTTCATGGAGCTTTCTGATTTACAGGATTATAAAGCAACGATTGATGAACCAATGTATGGGACTTATAAGGATTATCGAATTGCATCATCCATGGCCCCAAGTGCAGGCGGATTCACGGTCATTCAAATCCTGAAAATATTGGAGAGCTTCCAAATCGAACAATATGACGTCCGTTCTTGGGAAAAATATTACTTGATTGCAGAAGCGATGCGTCTTGCATTTACAGATAAAAAGGCATTTCTCGCTGATCCCGAATTTGCCGAATTGCCATTAGCGGGTCTACTGCATGATGAATATATAGCCAAACGCCGCTCATTCATTAATTTCAAAGCAAGGAATAATGCCATTGACTTCGGAAACCCTTGGATATATGATTCCGTGAAACAAAGAGAAGTCATTCCGCAACCTATTGACGAAGATATCAGTGAAACGACACACTTCACGGTCCGTGACAGATGGGGTAATATTGCAGCTTGCACTTCTACAGTTGAACATCCATTCGGCTCAGGCATCATGGTTTCCAACTATGGTTTCATGCTGAATAATGAACTGACTGATTTCGATTCCATTCCTGGAGGCATGAATGAAGTGCAGCCCAATAAACGCCCTGTCAGCTGTAAAAGCCCGACCATCATCTTTAAAGACGGCGAGCCGATTTTGACGCTAGGATCACCTGGAGGACCAACCATCATCAGTTCAGTCGTCCAAACGATCATCAATGTACTCGATTTAAAAATGGACTTGAAAGCAGCCATTGAAGAACCTAGAATTTTCACACCAATGGGCCCCCATATTGAATGGGAAGCAGGAATGGATATGACTAGCAAAGGTCACTTGGAAGGAATGGGCTTTGCCTTTAATGAAGTTCCCCACTCTATAGGGAATGTCCAAGCCATTCAAATTAATCCTGATGGTTCGAACTATGGTGCTGCCGATTCAAGCAGGGAAGGTTGTGCAATGGGATTAGACGAGACAGATTATAAATCCTGATCAAGAATGGAAATGAAGCCAAAATGAAATTTGGATGTTGTTCTCTTTAATACCTCAAATCCAAATTCCTCAAAGCGGGAACTGCGAAAATGGTCTTTCAACACGACTCTCTTTCGCGCAACCCGCTTGGCTTCTTTCATTATTTCCATCGATAAATCCTTATCTTCCGCAAAATGAGTCAACCCCTTGATTCCATTCGATTCCTGAATCGTTTCCTCAAACATGGGATCGAAATATACGACATCAAAATGATCATCCGGCAATGCTTTCAATATATCGTAATGATCCGCTTGAATGACCTCTATTCGTCTCATCGCTTGTATCATCTTTTCCTCTGCATTCTCCCAGGTCTTCATCCCATGTTCCACGAGCATGGCCAAATATTGATTTCCCTCCAATGCAACAACCTGTCCATGTTCACCAACTGCGAAACTTGCGACAATCGCATCAGATCCCAAGCCCAATGTACAATCAAGCACAGAATCCCCCTCATTTATATCTCCGGCAATGAGAAATGGATCACTTTCGCCACGAATTAATCGTTTTATTCTGATCATCGCAAGGTTCGGGTGAAAAAAGAATGGTTCTTTTTCTTGGTACCGATATAACTCCATCCGCTTTTTACCAAAAACGAGGCAATCATCTTCATCATGTTCCGATTGGATATCTCTCACCGATCGTTTTCTTCGGGCAATATAGGGAATATGTAATTCTTCAGCTAACCTCTCGGCTAATATCATCGTTTCTTTATCGACTCTTCCTACTGTAGTGACAAACATGAATCCTCCCCCTCCATACTCTATTAAATTTGAAAAGAATGCCCTGTTTCCAGGACATTCTACTTCATCACTTATTCACTTGACTGAATGCTGCCAATAAATTTTCCATAATGGCTTCCATTGGCTGTCCTTCTATATCATGGCGCGGAATGAAATGTAAGACCTCTTTGCCCTTTAGGAGAGCCATGGATGGTGAAGAAGGTTCTATTCCATCGAAGTATTCCCGCATTTTAGCTGTCGCTTCCTTATCTTGACCGGCGAATACAGTTACCAGATGATCAGGCTTATTGTCTGCTTGAAGTACGGCTTGAGTAGCAGCTGGACGGGCTAACCCGGCAGCACAACCACAAACTGAATTCACAACCACAAGTGTCGTACCTTCTACGGAATCCATAAAGTTTTCAACCGCTTCGGCTGATACCAACTCCTCAAAACCTGCTTGCACCAGTTCCGCACGCATTGGTTTTACCATTTGTTTCATATATTCATCATATGCCATCGACATAAAAAAACCCCCTTGGTTACAATTCTTCAATTAGTTTAATCATACTATATTCTTAAGTGCTTATGCAAAAATGACGCTTAGAGCGTTGTATATTCTTCCTTCCAACATAATGGATCATAATCAAAGAAGATTCATTTACGCTGCAAAAAGAAACATGGTGACAGAATCCATTTCATTCTGCCACCATGTTTTAGTATCTTCCTTTAATTAAACTTTCATCACTCCGCCTGAGCTGGCATTCGTCACAAGTTTGGAATAACGTGCTAAATAGCCTGTTCTAACTTTTGATTCGAAACCTTTCCAATTTGCTTTGCGCTTTTCGAATTCTTCATCGGAAATTTCCAATTGGATTTTACGATTTTCCAAATCCAACTCGATGATATCTCCATCTTCCACAAAGGCGATTGGGCCTCCCTCAGCTGCTTCGGGGGATATATGGCCAATGCTGATGCCTCGAGATGCGCCTGAAAAGCGGCCATCAGTAATCAAACCGACTTTGGCTCCAAGTCCCCTTCCGACGATTTGGGAAGTCGGTGCCAACATTTCCGGCATACCCGGCCCTCCTTTAGGTCCTTCGTAACGAATGACCACTACATTCCCTTCTTTAACTTTTCCAGTGATGATTCCGGAAAGTGCATCTTCCTGGGAATCGAAACAAATCGCAGGACCCCTGTGGTAGCCACCAACTGATTCGTCAACGGCACCCACTTTTATGATGGAGCCTTGAGGTGCAAGGTTACCGAACAATACTGCCAGCCCTCCACGCTCAGAATGCGGATTATCTAACGGATGGATAACATCCTTGTCCAAAATTTCACAACCGGCAACATTTTCGCGGAGCGTTTTACCTGAAACGGAAAGGCAGTCTCCGTTAAAGGCACCTGGTTTTTTGAGTAACTCATTAATGACTGCACTTACACCACCAGCATTATGTACATCTTCAATATGATAATCGGATGCCGGTGCAATTTTCGCTAGATGCGGTACGCGGTTAGCTATTTCATTTATGCGTTCCATTGGATATTCAAAACCTGCTTCATGTGCCAATGCAAGTGTATGCAGTACAGTGTTAGTTGAACCGCCCATCGCCATATCCAATGCAAATGCGTTATCAATTGCATCAATCGTCACGATATCACGAGGCTTGATATCCAGTTTGATTATCTCCATCAATTGTTTAGCTGATTTCTTGACGAATTCTTTACGTTCTTCTGCTACCGCCAAAATCGTTCCATTTCCCGGAAGCGCAAGTCCTAAGCCTTCTGCCAAACAGTTCATGGAGTTTGCAGTGAACATTCCTGAACAAGAACCACAAGTAGGGCATGCAACTTGCTCGATTTCCTGTAAATCTTCTGCATTGATATTACCTGCTTGATAAGCGCCCACCCCTTCAAAAACGGATGTTAATGAAAGAGACTTACCGTTTTTGTCTTTGCCTGCCTTCATCGGTCCGCCACTTACGAATATTGTAGGAATATTGACACGAAGAGCTGCCATCATCATTCCCGGCGTTATCTTGTCACAGTTTGGAATGCAAACCATACCGTCAAACCAATGTGCAGATACGACAGTTTCCACGGAATCCGCGATGATTTCACGGCTTGGCAGAGAATAGCGCATACCAATATGACCCATCGCAATTCCATCGTCTACCCCAATCGTATTAAATTCGAAAGGCACACCGCCTGCTTCCCGAATCGCTTCCTTCACTATTTTTCCGAATTCCTGAAGGTGGACATGACCTGGAACGATATCGATGTATGAATTACAAACCGCGATGAACGGTTTACCGAAATCTTCTTCTTTAACCCCTGCTGCCCGCAACAGGCTTCTATGTGGAGCTCGATCGACCCCTTTTGTAATCATGTCACTTCTCATATTTGATGTAGACATTTGTTGTACCCCCAATTTCCACTAAATGTTTAATGATTCAATATAATATAATTTTTAGTATACTCTAAAAATTCTAACATATTTACATTCAAATGCAACCATTCAACACTAAATATCTACAAAAATCATTTTACTAAAATAATAGAGAACTGATTTATATCTTAAAAAACTTCTATATATCGAAAAATTGGCCATTTTAAATGTTTTGGGATTCGACCTGAGGAGAACTCAAAAATAAAAAGGCATGCGGATTACATCATCTGCATGCCTTTTGCCTGGGTTATTCCAAATCACTTGTCATTCGTTTGCCTTGATTCTGTCATTTGCTTCCAAACCGAACCTTTCGCTTCTTCCCCATTTTCTATGCGGTCAATGGCCATCTTGACCTGAAGGGCCACTTCGAATTCAGGGTCCTGTTCCGCTTGCTTTAGATAAGGGAGGGTCGTTTCATTTCCCGCTTCGTATAAAAACATCGCCGCCCTCCACCTTACCAACTTATTTTTATCCGAAAGTGAATGTGACATTTCCCCCATCGCTTCTTCAAACCCTAGATCGGATAAACAGTCACCAGCCGTACGTCTTACGGCTGCACTTTTATCTTTCAAAGCTTTGTACAAGCTCGGAAGCACTTTTCTATCTTCGATCATACCCAAGTATACAACCGCGAGCCTTCGAATGGAGACTTTACTGTCGGAGAGTGCCATGTCCAATACTGGAATATCATCCACAGTTGGATCTTCCATTTGTTCTAAAGCCTGATATCGCTTTTCCCAACTTTCGTCATTCAGCATTTCTGCAGTCAGTTTAATTTTTGGCCGTTTCAAGAATGTTTCTTTTGTATCAACCATTTCTTTAGCAGCAGCTACTAGCCGATTAATTCGTTCTTCCGGATATGCTGCAATCAGCTCATCCGATACTTCCTTCACGATATCTTCCATATCACCATATCTTACGCCATAATCCTTCCATTTTCGAAGCAGGACTACATTATCATCTTCTTTTTGGGCAGCGGCAATGCCCTTTATGAAATATTCCGGTAAGGCAAAACGTTTCTCGTGTTGGCTATCACTTGCTTTAATTTGCATCGGAATGCCTTTGAATTGTTGAATGGCAACGGCTACTTCACCGTAATGTTCATTTAAAACCGTTTGTTGACTTTGTTCTTCGGTTTTTTCCCCGAAGACCTGACGGATTTGGACCAAGATATCTTTCCAATCATATTTCGCATTGCGCTCAACCGCTAAGAAATCCGCAACATGATATACCCCTTTCACCCCATCAATCTTAAATAAATCTTTAATCAGCTGCGGTGCCTGTTCAGCTTGATCCTTCTTATAGTTATTACTTTTACCTGCTAATAACTCTTCAGTTAAATTGATTTTCATTGTATTCGGACTTGGTGTAGGTTCTATTGATTTAATTTTCAATCCATTTCTCTCCTTTTACAAGACGTTTCCATGTACTAGATATTATCACAACGGCAACAGATTCTCATGCAATTGAGATTGGCTAAAAAAAGACCGGTCCAAGTTTACTCCCTTGGACCAGTCCCCCGCTCATTCCTCTTCCAATTTTTCCGCTAAATACGTCCATCTTTCCAAAAAATGCTCTAATTTATCCGTTAGTTCCTTTTCTTCTTCAAGCAGCAGGCGGACTCTTTCAAAATCGCTTCCCGCTGCTGACATTTCTGACGTGATGTCTTTCAGACGCAGTTCGACCCGTTCCATGTTCCCTTCAATCTCTTCCCATTCCTTACTTTCCGCATAGGTTAGTTTTTTCTTTTTCTTTTCCGTGCGGTTAATCTGAGGTTCTGGTGTTTTCACTGGTACGGCCTCTTCCGTCTTTTCTTCCAAGAACTCCGAGTAATTACCGTAATAGAAATCAATTTCACCTTTATTCTTGAAGACAAGGAGCTGATGGCACGTTTTATCCAAGAAATACCTATCATGTGATACAGTAATGACTACACCTGAAAACGTTTCTAAATAATCCTCCAGAACGGTCAAGGTTTGCGTGTCCAAATCATTCGTCGGTTCATCCAAAAGCAGGACATTAGGTGCCGACATCAATATGTTAAGGAGATACAAACGCCTTTTTTCCCCTCCAGACAGCTTGCGAATTGGCGTCCCATGCGATCCCATTGGAAACAGGAACCTTTCAAGCATCTGCGCAGCCGATATGAAACTACCATCTTTAAGGGCGATTGAATCCGCCGTTTCGCGAATATACTCTATCATGCGCAAATTCTCATCCATATCGACGCTTTCTTGCGTATAGTAGCCTATTTTCACGGTTTGCCCTATTTCCAGGTTTCCTTTATCTATAGATTCCCGTCCCGCAAGGATATTTAACAAGGTTGACTTACCACTGCCATTATTACCGACGATCCCAATTCGATCACCTGGTTTGAAGAGGAAGGAAAAATGGTTGATGATGGTTTGATCCCCGAAAGATTTAGTGACATCCTGCATCTCCAGTACCTTTTTCCCAAGACGGGCACCGCTTAATTCCATTTCCAGGTTCTCGGTTTTCTGCTTATCCTTTACACCGGATTCCAATGTTTCGAAGCGTTGGATCCTGGCCTTTTGTTTCGTTGTCCGGGCCTTTGCACCTTTTCGGATCCAGGCCAGTTCTTTTTTGAATAGACTTTCTTTTTTCGTTCTTTCGGTCGATTCGTTCTCTTCACGAATGGCCTTTGATTCTAAATAGTCAGCATAGTTCCCTTTGTATTCGAAAAGCTGCGTTTGGGCAATTTCCCAAATTTTATTGGAAACCCGATCAAGGAAATATCGATCATGGGTTACGAATAAGACGGACTTTTGATATTTCCCCAAATATTCCTCAAGCCAAGTAATGCTTTCGAAATCGAGATGGTTCGTAGGCTCATCCAAAATCAGTAAATCAGGGGTCTCAATCAAGGTTTTTGCCAGGGCCGCACGTTTTTTTTGGCCACCTGACAGTTCCCCCAATTTCCTTGAGTGATCGGGAAGGCCCAGCTTGGTCAGTATCGTTCTGGCATTGGCACTTGTATCCCAGGCGCCAAGCGTGTCCATATCCTGTTGCTGTTTTAACAAACGGTCCTGTATTGCGCTATTCTGTGGATCTACCTGGAGTTGGACGAGCGTCTTTTCATACTCCTTGATCAATGAAAATACAGGAGTTGAGCTTTCGTACATATATTCCATGATCGTCAATTTCTCATCAAAATGCGGATCTTGGGATAGATAGGAAATCGTGTAATCATTCGGATGATCCTTCGTTCCTAAATCACTGTCTTCCAATCCTGCAATGATATTCAATAATGTTGATTTACCGGTGCCGTTAATGCCAACGATCCCGATTTTTTCCCCTTCGGTAATGGATAAAGACACATCTTTAAATAGAAGTTTTTCCCCTTGGGTTTTCATTACATGTTCCATGCTAAAAACTTTCATAATCGTACATCCCATTCCTTTTTAAATTCCTCTAAAAATCTAACCATATAATCATGCCTTTCACTTGCAATCCTCTTGGCTGTGCAAGTATTGAGCATATCTTGCAAACGTAATAATTTTTCATAAAAGTGATGAACGGAAGAGCTTTTACCCGTCCTGTATTCCTTCTTTGTCATGTTTTCCCTAATGGGCAGTGAAGGATCAAACATAAGTTGTCCCTTTTTTCCTCCAAATGCAAATGTCCTGGCTATCCCAATGGCACCAATTGCATCCAAGCGGTCCGCGTCCTGAACAATTTCAGCCTCGATGGAAGGAAGCTTCAACTGCCCGGAACTATATGAAATTGTGTTGATGATTTGTTTAATGGCATCCACACTATCAATATCCAACTTCAGTTCCTGAAACCAACGATCCAGCTTTCCCCATCCCTCATCAGCTTCCTGGTTTAGTTTATCATCAGGGATATCATGAAGCAGGGCCGCCAATTCAATGATGAACTCATTCCCTTTTCCTTCTTCTTTTGCAATATGTAAAGCCAGCTTACGAACCCGATCGATATGGAACCAATCATGGCCGCTGGCATCAGAATTCAATTGGTCATATACATACTTCTCCGTTAAATCTATCATCGTTTGTTTCATTTCACCACTCCATGTCCTTTCTATTTTACCATGGTTCTCAATAATGTTGTGCTTTAATCTTCATTGAACCAACTGAGTCCAATCGTCTGTTCGCCAGTATGCACCCCTATTGCACTGCCGAGCGGAGATACATGGGTCAACACATGAGGAAATTCTTCGGAAATCATCTGTTTCCATCTATGTGCCTGCTCCGAAACAGCACCATATAATATGGTGCATTCTTTTACTTTTCCTGCTTCGACTGACCTGCGAAAATCAGTGAAGATCTGTTTTTCCGCTTTTTTAAGGTTCCGAGGTTTAGATTTGGTATGAAGCACACCATTTTCGATTGAAATGATGGGTTTAAAGCTCAATAGGCTTCCTAGAATAAACTGTGCGTTTGTTAACCTGCCGCTGCGATGCAGCTGATCTAAAGAACCTATTAATACATACGTTTCATGATTCTCCGCATATATTCTCGTTTTGGCGAAAGCCTCATTGATGGAATCGCCATTATCAATATAATTCATGAGCCGTTTCAAGATTAATAGCATCGGAAAGGAAATAAGTAAAGTATCAAACACGTCAACGGGGATCGTAACCATTTGTGCAGCTTGCCTGCTCGCGGAAACGGTACCGCTCAATTCACTTGAAAGGTGTACGGCTATGATTCGATCATAGCGTTTTTCAAGCTCCTTATATAACTCTTGGAATCTGCCGACCGAGGGCTGTGATGTAGTCGCATTCATCTTATCCTCACTCATTCTTCGGTATAATTCCTCAGGTGATAGGTCGACGCCATCTTCATATTCCTTCCCATCGATGATGACGACCATCGGAACGACGTAAACATGCTCATTCAATGCTAATTCTTCGTCTAAAGTTCCCGTACTATCCGTTACCCATGCAATTCGTTCCATGGTTTCCCCCCTCATTTGTGTGTCTTCTATTATATTCAACATCCCAACCATCTGTCCCCTTTTAAAAATGAATCCATGCAATAAATATCTTACCTAAAAAAAACGAGCCCAACAGAAACTGCAGCATCCGTTGGACTCGATATCATTCTTCATAATAATTTTTTTAAATCCTCTTCCATTTCCAGAGGTTTTGTTTTAGGTGCATACCGACTGACGATATTTCCATCACGATCAATCAAGAACTTTGTGAAATTCCATTTTATCGATTTGGACCCCATCACTCCAGGAGCATTTTCAGTCAGATAACTGAATAAGGGGTGGGCTTCCTTTCCATTGACATTCACTTTTGCAAACATCGGGAATGTTACACCATGATTCAATTTACAGTAAGAATCGATTTCCAGGTCATCACCAGGCTCCTGTTTCAAAAACTGATTACACGGAAAACCAAGCACGGCTAAACCATCCTCTTTATACTGTACATACAGGCTTTGCAAATCATCATACTGTGGTGAAAAACCGCATTTGCTTGCCGTATTCACTATAATCATCACTTTCCCTCTATATTCTTCAAGCGAGATGGTTTCGCCATTGATTTTATTAACTTCAAATTCGTAAATGGACATGTATGATCGCTCCCTTTAGTATGATGATGTCATTTTACCGTATTGAAAGGTACGTTTACCAACTTTTATCCTTTTCCGATCATCCCTGAATCTTCACCGCTTTTATGGATTGTATCAAATACTCTACCATGTCTTCCAAATCATCCATTTGCTCCTCTTTTACAAGCCTGCCAAATGAAACTTTAAATAAAGATGAATGAACGGGTTGCACCTTTTTACTGACCGTTTCGCTGGTCGTCACTGTAATTATTCTCTGATCTCCCCAAATTTTTCCCAGGTCGTTCAAGAATTGTTCAGCATTCACTTCATTAAGCTTTTGGGGAAAAGAAATGAAAATATCGACCGTGCAACCGGAATGCGTATCATCAATGGTGGAATCGAGTAACTCTGCACTTAGATTCTGGAGTGAAGCGTGTATCTCGATGGCACCGCTAATCGAAATGGGCGCCATGGGTTCTTTCAATTCCATCTCGATCTTATATGATCTGGACATGGTTGACAGATTCACCATATCATCACGGTTTATGACCAATATGTCTCCAATGAAGTCACGATCATAGACAGCTCCTTCCAGTACCACTTTCATGTTCTCAAATGCTGTAGGATCAAACAATCTCCATACACCTCTCCAACTTCATAAGTTTATGTATTCATGATCTTCCCATTTTACCATTCCCGAGCCATTTCCTTCGAGATTTACAAGAAATTATTAAAATTGCTTTTCTATTCAATAATTTTCTATATAATAAAAATATTATGATTTTTGGAGAAGGAGGCTAATCATGCCAATCAGAATTCCGGAACAACTGCCAGCTAGGGAAATTTTAGAACAGGAAAATATTTTCGTTATGGAAGAGGAAAGAGCTACCAATCAGGAAATCCGTCCATTGAATATATTAATTTTAAACCTTATGCCAGAAAAAGAGAAAACAGAGGCTCAGTTACTGCGCTTTCTTGGCAATACTCCCATTCAAGTGAACATATCATTCCTGCGCCTAAGCACACATGAATCAAAAAACACGAGTAAATTTCATTTAGACCAATTTTATAAATCATTTACTGATATTCGCACAAAGAAATATGACGGCCTGATCATTACAGGCGCCCCAGTCGAAAAACTGGAATTTTCAGACGTTAATTATTGGGAAGAACTGCAGAATATCATGAATTGGTCAACCGAAAATGTAACATCCACCCTACATATCTGTTGGGGAGCCCAAGCAGCCCTGTACCATCATTACGGAATAGGCAAACACGAACTGCCAGAGAAATGCTTCGGCATATATACTCATGAGGTACTTGAACCAAATGAAAATCTAGTCCGCGGATTCGATGATTATTTTATGGCCCCTCATTCTCGCCATACGGATATTGACTATCAAAAATTAGTTAACCATCCAGAATTGAAGGTTCTGGCACAGTCCGATCAAGCTGGGGTATTGATGGCTGCTTCTGTTGATGGAAAAAGAATTATGGTTACCGGCCATTTCGAGTATGATGCCGATACCCTCGGTGAAGAATACAAACGCGATAGGGAGCGTGGGATCAATACGCAACTCCCTGAAAATTACTTTCCTGATAACGATCCCACCAAGGTACCCCTTCACCGCTGGAAGAGCCATTGCAGCCTGATGTTCTCGAATTGGCTGAACTATTATGTCTACCAATCAACCCCATATGAGTGGGATTGAAAGGGTAAGAAAAAAGAAGCTTTCCATTTAACTAAATAGTTTTTTTGGACAGTCACTTTCGAATATCATGGAAAACAACCTGAGTTTCTGACTCAGGCTGTTTGTTTCATGATTCCTTATTACCGAAATATACTTCTTCAAAAGGTTGGACGACAACAAAACCTTTACCTTCGAATTTCATTTGAACGGATTCGCCGCTTCCCCTTCCAAAAAACGACTTTAATGAAACATCCGTTACGAATTCAGGCTGCAATTCCCCTGACCATGCAACTGTTGCATTTGGGTCCGTATAGACTGGATTCCCTGGTTCCACCATTAAAGTAAGTGGCTCATAATGGGAGGTGAATGCGACCATTCCCCTCCCCTCGAGCCTTACATTGAATAATCCCCCCGCCAATAACCCAGCAACGCGCCGCATCATTTTTATATCCCATTGAATACCCGGCTCAAAGGCAAGTAAATCATTACCGTTAACACAGATCGATTCACCATTTAACTGTAAAATGGAAATCTTCTTCCCTTGATCAGCGATGTATAGCTTGCCGCTTCCGGTCGCTTTCATCAAGGATGCACCCTCACCCGTCAAGGCTTTTTTGAAAAGTTTACCAAGACCATGCTCCAAGATGCCTTCCCGCTCGAATTTAATATGGCCGCGATAAGAAACCATCGTCCCCATTTTTGCCCATATCTGCTGTTCCAGATTAATTTCCAGAATTCGTTCCGTTTCAAGTTCAAATAAGCCTTGTCCTTTATCCTGCTGTTTCGTCTTTTCAACGAATTGATCGATTTGATACTTCTCCATCACATATCCACCTCTTTTTGAAGGAGGAACAGCCACATGAACGATACAGCTTGCTTTAATTCCTTTGAAAAATGTCCCAGTTTTGTATAGTCCACCCCTCTCTTCGCAACGCCTGTATCAGCCACCGCCTTCCATCCCGTTTCTGTTGCCATTCTTTCAAATTCCCAAGGCTGCATTGTATTCATGATGACTTTATCTCCTAACAACCGTTGAAAACTAAAGTTTTTTCGTGGTTCAGCTGTCGGACCAAGTATTCCAAAACAGACATAACCCCCAGGCTTTATTACCCGTTGGATTTCCTTCAACACCGTTAATGGTTCACCCGTATATTCCAGAGAATTAATGACCATTGCGGCATCCATTTCTTCGTCCTTGAATGGAAGATTATAAAAATCTCCTTGAAGGAAAGAAAGTTCAGGTTGTTGAGAGGTTTTACCCTTTGCAAATTCAATCATCACATTGGATAAATCAACTCCAGTTACTTCAAATCCCGCTTCGGCCAATTTTAAAGATCCAACTCCATCTCCACAGCCTATGTCAGCCACCTTCACTCCCGAAGGTACATATTCAGAAAAGAAAGGAATAATGTTTTTCCGGCTCCCCGTTTCCCACATTTCTTGCGAATTCTTCACCCACATAGGTGCAAAAATATCCCATTCCTTTTCCGACTCTTTATGCCAAGTATGTAAATTCATCAGACATTCCCCCTCTCATTTAACCCCTAATTATCTAAGTACCTGAAATATTCATGGCAATTACAATCCCTGCCCCGTTCACCAAAACAAACAGTTTTCCCGAATCAAATACTGGGGCTACATTATAGCTATTCTGCTTTCACTTTAAAAATCCTTTTTTCAAAATACTTTTGCACTTTCCCTCACTTGTAACCGTATGTGTAAAATGAAGAACGACCAGGTCAAATAAAAAAAAACTGCCAGCGGCAGCTTATTTTGAATTTTCTTCATTTCTTTTTTGTATCTTTCGTAAATCCTCGACACGGTCAGGAGATTCCTCAAAGAATTCAACCAGGTCTCCAATCCTATCGATGGCATTCCAACTAAGGTGGTGTTCAATCCCCTCAACATCATGATAAATATTTTCTTCCTTGACCCCTATCAACCTTAGCATCTGTTCTAAAAGTTCATGGCGGTATACGAGCCTTTTACCAACTTTTTTCCCATTTGCAGTTAAAACGAGACCCCGGTACTTTTCATATATCAAATATTTTTCCTGATCCAGTTTTTGAACCATTTTTGTAACAGAAGATGGGTGGACGGAAAGATTTTCGGCTATATCGGAAACTCTTGCATATCCTTTTTCTTCAATAAGTAAATAAATTTGTTCTATGTAATCCTCCATGCTCGGTGTAGGCATTCGGAATCCTCCCATTCAAACGCATATCTAAAAATTTTACTATATTAACGGCCCCGAAACAAGAAGATATCGTCTCAGGGCGCCTTTAAATGATGTTTCTTCTCAAGTTTGGTTGACGTTTTGTTCTGTCGGGAATGTAAAACTGATCTTTTTTTCAGAGTCGGACCAGGATAATATGGCATCAAAAGTCTTTTCTCCTTTTTTAAAACCACTTATCAAATCCGTTTCACCGCTCGCCAACAGCTTTTTTATATTTGCTTGACTGATTTTCTTATTTAGGATTTTTTTGGAGATAGTAAAGTTAC
Source organism: Peribacillus sp. NJ11 (assembly GCF_030348405.1). Classification (NCBI taxonomy): domain Bacteria; kingdom Bacillati; phylum Bacillota; class Bacilli; order Caryophanales; family Bacillaceae; genus Peribacillus; species Peribacillus sp. NJ11. The sequence continues at coordinate 3,436,934 of NZ_JAUCFO010000001.1, read as the reverse complement.
ACTTGGTTTTTTGATAACTTACACATCCATAGAATTCCCCTTTATCGACAATCTTAGAACCACATAGCTTACAGCTGCCCACAGATGCTGAGCTTCTCTTTTTAGGACCGCTCCGTTGAATCGACTCGGTGTCCAGCCCTTGAAAATCCCAGCTTTCCGATGATTCCAAGGCATCACTGATTATTTTTGCTGACATCTTCTTAACAGCTTCCATAAAGCCGCCGGCTGAAGCCTTCCCTTCACCAATTTCCCTTAAACGCTGTTCCCATTTGGCCGTCATTTCAGGTGAAGCCAAGATTTTCTCCCCGATGGCAGTAATCAGCACTTTCCCTTTATCTGTCGCAAACACCTGATTTTTTTTGACATCAATGTATTTACGATCTTTCAGCATGGTAATGATGCCAGCTCGAGTCGCTTCCGTTCCGAGACCCTCGGTTTTCATCAGCACCTTTTCTAACTCCTCATTATCCAGATGCTTTCCGGCAGTTTTCATCAAAGTGATCAGCTGACCTTCTGTATAGCGCTTAGGAGGCTGGGTTTTTCTTTCTTTCACCTTTATATTGGCGACCTTTCCAGAATCCCCTTTTGATACGGACGGTAAAATGATATCATCATCATCCTTGTCATTTTGGAAAATCACTTTGCGCCATCCCTCTTGGATCTGCTGCTTGCCTTTAGAAATGAATTCGGCACGCTTATCGACAAGCGTTTTAATGGTGGTGTAATCGAAAATGGCTTTCTCATAATGAGCCGCAATCAACCGGCGAACCACCAAGTCATATATATTCCGTTCTTCAGCGGAAAGCCGTTTTGGGTCGGTTACCTGCTCCGTCGGGATAATTGCATAGTGATCAGTCACTTTCTTTTCATTTACAAACCGTTTATTATTCATGATGTTCGGTTGTGGCAAAGGAAACAGTGATTCATATTCTGAAAACCCACTTAGTTTTTGCAATATATCGGGAAATGTTTCGGCTTCCCCCTCCGTCACATAATTGGAATCTGAACGTGGATAAGAAACGATCCCTTTTTGATATAAACTTTGTACAATATCAAGCGTCTGTTTCGGTGAATATTTATATATCTTGTTTACTGTAGCCTGCAATGACGATAGATTAAATAGCAAAGGTGGCTGAAATTCTTTTCTTTCTGTGTCCATCTCTGCAATTTCTGCTTCCTTACCCTTGCAAAAGGCGGCAATTTTTTCAGCCATTTCTTTTGTCTTTATTCTCGGATCATTGTTCTGCTGCCATTTTCCCTGATATTTCTTTCCATCCATCTTGAAGTCAGCGAACACTTCCCAGAACGGTTCAGACTTGAATTGCTCAATTTCCATCTCCCGCTTCACAATCAAAGCGAGAGTCGGTGTCTGGACCCTTCCAGCTGAAAACACATCCGAAACGCCCCTTTGTTTCAATAAAATACTATACGCTCTCGACGCGTTCATTCCCACAACCCAGTCCGCACAAGCTCTCGTATACGCTTCATAATAGAGCGGCCTGGTTTTTTCCTCGCTCTTCAGATTTTGGAATCCCTCATAAATCGCTTTTGGGGTCAAAGAGGAAATCCATAAACGTTTCATCGGCTTATTGACATTGCATAGATTGACGATATTGCGTACAATCAATTCTCCTTCACGCCCCGCATCACCTGCATGAATGATTTCATCGACATCCGGTTTCCTAAGCAATGTCTTCACAACATTGAATTGCTTTGCCTTTTGCCGGGTCACTTCATATTGAAATTTCTCCGGAATCATCGGCAACGTTTCCATCGACCATTTCTTCCATTTTGAATGATAGGTTTCAGGGGAAACGAGTTGACATAAATGCCCGACGGCCCAAGTTACATAAGCTCCATCGGGAAAAAGTTCATTCGGCATGATTTCTATATAGCCTTGCTGTTTCTTCGTTTTAAATTGAGCTGCTAGCGTTGAACCTTGATCTGGTTTCTCCGCAATGATTAGCTTCATGATCATCTTCACCTAATCCGTTACAAAATATCTTTCCCTATCATTATACCTTAATTATTACAATCGGCTAGATATGACTTCGTTTTAACGGAACTGTTCCAAGAAAGCATGAAATAATTAACTTTATTACAGTGAAGAGTGGAGATTTCAGGGAGATGACAAAATCCGTCCAAATATAGCCAGATTAATAGGTAAAAACTCCGGATTTTGGGGGAATCGGAGTATATACAAATAGTGCAATATTAAATGTGCGTTCATTACTTTTCACTGTTTAGATGAAGAAATTAGTTGGATTGCAACACAGCTAATTATTGACCCTAAAAGCTCCTTTTATAAAGGAACGTTAATTGGCAAAAGAACTAAAGAAAAGCATATTACTTTACAAAATGTATATAACTTTCTTTTATTATTAATTAATAATACAAAGATAGCCGAGTTACCTAAGTAAAAAATACTTAATATTACCCTTACATATTTTAATTGTATAAAAGAGTTGTTACCTGTTGAACGGAGTGATTATAAGCAATATCGATTAACTCATATAGTCTGTTTAAATGCTTTAGCTATAGCCGGCAATAAAATTATTCCTTCAAATTATAATTTTGTTTCTAACCAGTTAAACATTAAAGAAGTAAATAAAAGAATGAGCAGTATAAAGATATTTGATTGGTCTAGTGAAGGAACATTGAAATATCTAAAAGGTGCTAGTGGTTCTAAACTCTTAGCTGAAGACATCATTGCATCTGTAGAAAAATAATTCTTGAACTCCCCATTTTCAAAAATTAAAATGGCCGAAAAATCAAATTGATTTTCGGCCATTCTTATTCCTTATTCTTAGGAGGGAACTTTCCAGCTCAGTTCATGTATGTATTGTGCTAAAGCATCTGTTAAAAATAGAATCAACTGTAGCTTTGAAATAAAGATTGATCAAAAGGTCCTCCTGAACCCTCATATTAGCGTAAATAAATACAATCCATTTTGAAAAGAGATTGATCAAAAAGGGTTCTTTTCTAGTGATTTAGTATACAATTTTTATAAAATAGTTTGATTATTTTTTTAGTGATTATTATAGAACTAACGCACCCGAGTATGTGGGCAGCCTTGTTTTTAAGTAACTCCTGAATTTTTCTATTTCGAACAGTATGGTATATCCAATAGAATCAAAGAACAGCTAAACCTTGCGACCCATAGTATGGAAAGTTAGTCCAGGCGGCAACCTGCAATCTTACTAGACTACCATCATCTTGAATATTAAATACTGAAACTGTTCCCTGATTTCCGTTAAGGGTGTAAAAATGCCGTCCATCTCTACTCACTCTAACATCCATCGGAAGACCCGGTGCTGTACCTGGCGGTGTACTGGTAATATGCCTTACCTCTGACAGTGCTCCATTGGGATCAATTCGGTATGTCGAGATGGTGCCGCTTAAAGTGTTGGTAATGTATGCAAAACGGTTATCCCTCGTTGTTACAACCCAACAAGCAGTCTTATATCCGCTTGGTACTGAGCCGCTGATCACCTTAAGGATACCGTCATTGCTCAATGAATAAGATGACATCGCATTTGAAACAGCTTCTGTAACTAAGAGGATCCCGGACGATAGAAAATATGCGCCCAATGGCCCTTGACCATAAGAATCATTAACGATTGGCCCTGTAAGCGTACCCTTTTGATTCACATGAAATACACTAAGATGGTTTGAAGTAAGCTCGGATACAAGGATTTTGCTACCGTCAGGAGTGAAGAGAACCTGAGCTGGCTGAGCATTGGAGGTACTGAGAGAATAGGTGGATTCGGGAATAGGAGTAAGCCGTCCGTTTTCATCTATGCGAAAACCAGTGATATTGGAAGCAAAATTGTTAGCGGCATTCCCTACATTGGAAACATAGACAATATTACCAAACACATCTACGCTGTTGGGCTGAGCACCTCCTGATGGCTTCACATCCATGAAAACAAGTGCTCCGCTCTCGGTTATGATGAAACTACTTATACTATTGCTACCCGCGTTAACAGAAAGTAGGAAACGCCGATCACGAGACAAAGTAAGGGCGCCTTGTGACGCAAGAGGGTCGATGCCATCGTTTGCAGTTGCAGTGGAGACTTCCTTTGAACCAGTACCTCTACCATGAGTTGGGTAGGCACCCACAAATGTGAGCATTCCATTCATGTCCCTGTAAAAGGCAATGATTTGATTCATTACTTCATTATTGGTCATCATGTACACCATACTCACACGCTCACGAAAATAATTGTTGATGATCTGCATTTTATGACTCTCCTCCTTTTCATAATTTTATATGATTCTTTTGCCCTTTAAATTCCCCAAATGGATGTAAATTGGTTTACAAACAGAGGTGGACGATCATTCACTTATCCACTAACCTGCCCAGATAGTTCCATAAGAAAAAGAGCTGCCAAAGTGAAGTGAACCCAAAAAGCATTTTAGAAGAACAAATAAATAAACGGCTCCGTTCCATTGCCGTTGTGACTGCAGCAATCATTCCAGCTGAAGAGGTTATCAGTCTACAAAAAAACATGAACCGCTCAAATTCCTATTCTCAGAAATTGAAACAAAAGCTTACCTTGATTCAAGAAAAGGAAGGCGTAATTGAATGGGTCTTTATCTTTAGCATGACGGAGGATGGACGTCTGATTCACCTCGTTGCAGACAAAGGCTTTGTAATTGAACCGAGGGAAGAATATATCGGTCCGCCAGAAATGATGAATGTTGCTTACCAGGCGTTTAATGGTAAAGCAGGTGTTACTCCATATATGAAGACAAGTACGGTGAATGGCAAACAAGCCTTTCACCAATTATTGATGATGACGGCAATATCGTTGCTATCGTCGGATGTGATTACAGCAAATCCTATATTAATTCGGAAATTCAACGTCTCAGTAAGCAACTCAAAATACATATTTGATTTCAGGATGCTGGTGGAAGCTATAGAGAAAAAAGAAAAGCTGATTACAGAAGCCGCCTTAAACGGACTTTTGCAGTCAGCTTTTTCGTTATTAACCTTACATATACATTATCAATGTTATAAAGGACATTAAGAGAGGTCATAACAGTGATGAAGGCATTGAAAGAACTTAGGTCGGGGTAAAAACTCGTTTGTAAAGGCCGAATAAATGATATTTGAATTCATTTGTTTCCAAACCTAAAATTTCAATCCTGTTCAACTAAACTACCCTTTAGTTCCGTAAGAAAAAGGTTGCCGCAACAACCTCCCTTATTGAAGTAAAGCACCTGTTAGTTCTATAAGAAAAGCGAACCTTATTCAAGAATCGCACCCGATTGCGATAATTAGATACAAACTTTACTTATCTTCCAGATTGAAGTTAAGCGAAAAACATTACAATTAATCAAAGAATAATCTCTTCTTTAGTATGCCTTTTTAAGAGTATCATTACATATTTGAAATGGCTTCACGTGTTGTCCATGTAGCACTACTGAAAGCTCGGTAGTTCGTAACAGCAGCATGAAAATCGTTTTCACTAATCGTGGCAGTTGCATCGTAAACAACAGCTGTCTTGAAGCCATTTTCGATTAAATCTCTCATATGCGATTCAACACATACGTTTGATAATACCCCAGCCAAAATTACTTGTTCTTTTCTGCGTTGCCTTAGTTGATAGACCAGATCATTTGTCTGAGGACTGGCCACCTTGTGCGGTGTTGCAATGACGGATGTTTTATCCCAGATATACGGAGCTAAAGTTGGAACATAATCGGCTTCCGGAGTTGGAGGACTATATTGATTTAATTTCTGATAAACACTCAAACTAATCAACATCTCTTGTTCGTTCCCTGTAAACTGCCAATCATAGTCATGTGGATATAAAAAGTGCGGGGAAACAAAGAGCTGATAACCTTTACTACGGGCAGTGCTTAATAGTAGTTCCAAGTTGGCTAAAGTATTATTCTGTTTAATGTTAGCCTTTGTCAAATGATATCCTCTTCCGCCTGGAGACAAAAAGTCATTTTGAGGGTCAGTAATAACTATTGCAGTATTCGCGGGATTTGGTTTAAACATAGAATTGTTCCCACCTTTTTTATGTTTTCACTTATCGATTATATGAACTACATTGATTAAAAATTCCTTAGGAAAATGAAATTTTGAATTTAATGAGTGACAATAAAGTACGGATAAACAAATACAACTATTGCATAGAAACCCCATTTCTTTTTTTGTATGATTTCCTTCCAATAAACATAAAAACGAGCTGTATTTCACCTCACTTGTTCAACCTGCCCCGTAAGCACTATAAGAAAAAGACCGCCGAAAATGGCAGCCAGATATTCAACTCTTGCACCTGTTACTTTAAGTACAATCTTCACAATCATGCTGAAAATTATGTTGTCTCATAACAAAAGCCGCCATTATGTCGGCAGCCTTGTTTTTAAAAATCCCTTTATTTTTTATTCCACCAAATATAGTGAACTTAATAAAATCAAAGAATAGCTAATCCTTGCGATCCAAGGTAAGGAAAGTTAGTCCAAGCAGCAACCTGCAATCTAACCAGACTTCCATCACCTTGAATAGTAAATACGGAGACTGTACCCTGGTTTCCGTTAAGGGTGTAAAAATGCCGTCTATCTTTACTCACTCCAACATCCATCGGCAGTCCTGGAGCTGTACCTGGCGGTGTACTGGTAATATGCCTTACCACCGAAAGTGATCCATTGGGATCGATTCGGTAAGTGGAGATGGTGCCGTTTAAGGTATTGGTAATGTATGCAAATGTGTAGAGATAATAAAGTTATTTAATTTTAAAAGCTTAAACAAGCATAACCCCGTTCTGAATTTAGGACGGGGTTAAAAATATAGTTGTTTAATTTTTAATGTAAGATACTTCACTACACTAAAAAATATAACAATAAAGTCGTATAAAAATCTAAGTTTTATTCAACAATAGCACCCGTTACTGGAATAATATTTTTATCTTGCATAGAACCGTCCCTTACTTCCCAATAAACTTTATTAAATCTGTACACTGAGTTTACAAGACTTTAATAGTCAGATGATATGATTGGTTTACTAACGATGAGGAGGCAGTATAAATGAATATGCGTGCAATATTTATTGATATGGATGGTACACTACTAAAGGCCTCAAACAACATTTCCCGCCGAAATATGGAAGCCATTTATAGGCTCATTAATCAGGGAGTCAAGGTTTTTCTAGCTACTGGTCGACACTATGAAGTAACCGCTCCCTACCATAAAGAAATTGGATTACAAACTCCAATGATCTGTTTGAATGGTGCCGCTATTCACGAAGCAGAGACAGGAAGAGCTATGCAAATGAAAACCGTCCGACTGAACGAAGAACGATTCCACCAGCTGACCGCTGAAAATTCTTGTAATGTTATTATCCATACAGCAAATGGGCTTTATTGTAAGGAAACAAATGAAGAAATCGATTATTGGACAAAAGTTGGGCAAATTCCGCCACGTTATATTGGAGATTTAAGACTGGCAAATTATCAAGATGTTCTTAAATATAGTGTTCGAACAGGTGCACCAAGACCTGAATTATCCGCTTTGTTTAAAAAGGAAGCAGAGGTCATCAATTGGAATGACGGGTTTGAAATGGTTGCTCCTAATGTTTCCAAATGGTCTGCTATAAAAAACTTACTTTACGCATTTCGAATTAGTCCAAGCGAAGTCGTAGCCATTGGAGACGGACCCAATGATATAGAGATGCTTCGTCATGTCGGTACTGGCGTGGCAATGGGGAACGCTAGCGAAGAGGTTAAAGCAGCAGCTGATTTTGTTACAGGACACCACGAAAATGATGGATTGGCCGAGTTTATAGAAACTTATCTTCATAAATCATATAATTCATATGTGATTTAGAGTTATTTTTAAATATCTTTTTTTATCATCAGATAGTGTATCTTCATTTGAACATTTTCATTTTTCATTTATGTTGGTTATTAACAGTATCAACTGTTTCAGAATTGCCAATCACTCCCAATTATCAATATTCGCACCCTTTAATGCAATAAAAAAAATAACCTCTATTAGCTGGTGTAGTAAAAAAGCATTTCTTCTTATTGAAGTTATGCACCCGTTAGCTGAATAAGCATATATCTGTTGTAACGTTAAAAATCATTATTAAGTTATCGAAGCCCATCTTCTTCTAAACCCGCCAAATAAGCATTTGTATAAGAAAAAGCTGCCTTAAAGACAGCTCTGATCATTAGCTAACGCACCCGTTAGTTTAAGTTCATTTTTTTACAAACTTTCTTGTTCTCCATTTACGTTTAAAATTCCCAGATAAAAAATCTCAAACCTATTCCTATTTCTAAAGATAAACTTGAGACTTCTTAATTTGGTAAAAATAGAGTAATTCCTAATAATTCTTATTTCTTCCCGCTCAATATCATTGCGTTTCCTAATACTTTCTTTCCTAATAAAACCTTTGGCAATTTCATTTCTTGAGAAAGTTCACAGCTATTCAGTTTAGATAAGCCTTGTTCCTTTAAATCATTCAAGAGTTCTTTTTCGCCATTGAACAAATTTTCATCCATAAACAAATCCAAAAAGACAAATTGTCCTCCTGGTTTCAATACTCTTAATGCTTCTTTAATAACATCGGTTTTATTTTCCCTATCTCTTACTTCATGGAATGTCAGGCAGCTTACAATTATATCGAATTGACCATCCTTAAAAGGAAGTTCTGAAGCACTTGCTTTAAGAAAATCAATTCTGTCAGAAACTCTTTCTATTTCAGCATTCTGTTGGCATAGAGCTTTCGAGTATTCCCAATTTTCATCCCAATAATCTATTCCAGTCAAACAAGTCTCAGAAAAAGACTTGGCTAATTTGATAATAAGGGAACCACTGCCTGCTCCTATATCCAATACTGTTCCTTTTCCGTTACAGTTCACTTTAGAAACAATCAAGTCATGTATTTTAGACTGATAATTTCCTCCGACTGAACTGAATTGATAAATAGAATAAGAAAGCACGAATGTAATGTATAAAAAGGGAAATGCTAAAATTCCTGCCAAGACACGGAAATATATATTAATAGGGAACAATACTACCAAAAGAAGAAGCAATGAGCTTAAAAAAAATAGAGTCAGTTTTTTCATTCGAATCCATGTTTTATATTTTGTTCTCCTCACCATAAGTACCATCCTTATATGTTTTTTCTACATATGGTTATTAATCTGTGATAGATAGCTGAGTTTTGATACAACGAAATTTATTTCCCATTTTGTTTTGATATTGAAAAATGGCTTAGAAAAATAAATAGCCATCCAAGGACTAGTTCAATTAATATATGTACAGCAAATGAGGCTACTTCTTATTATCATCTTTCTTAATCTTCAGTGCTAATTCTATAAGTCGTTTAGTAGCCTTTTCAGCATTAAAGGTTCCTATTTCTTCATAAATAAAGTTATCTCTTCATTTTTACACCTCCTATCTACTATAATTATTTTAACAAATTAAAAAGATTAAGTTTTCACAAAAGCAAATGTTGTAGTTTTTTGACTCAAACTTTCATTAGTTTGGAGTCAATACTGATATTGACCTTAATCCAGTCCACCGTAATCCATTGACTCATTAATGTACTCTCTCCTCTTTTTTTAACGATCGAGCAGGGTCTTTTTAAGTGTTGTCATTTTTCTTTTCTTGAAGAAATTTATTTTCATGGTAGTTGAAAGAAAAGGTCTTTGGAAAAACCAATTTCTAACTGTTCAAAACTTTTTCCCGCAAAAATCATCAATGTTTGAGTGAATATAGTATCCAGACACAAGGGCTTTCCCCTCGCTGAAAAAATGGAAAGATTTTGTCTCGCCATCACTGTTTTCAATTGTAGCTCGATGTCCAATTTCGAACTCCATTTCTTGTGTACCTTCTCTTCTTGAATGGTTGATTTCCTTAATTACTTTATTAATGGTTTTCTGTTCATCAATCTCAATCGTCTCAGCACTTGTACATTCAATTGTGAGTTTAACCATTTCACCCTCTAAAAAGGTTCACTGTAAGAGATTGGAGGTCGTCCATCAACCTCTCCTAGTGCGATGGGTGACAGGCACCATTAAGTTCATGTCTAAAGCGCCGTCTCTCCTAGAACTGCTTGTCTTTCACGCTCTTACTCTACTTGCCGGAGTACTCGTATCTATCATCTTTACTGCGGTTTCACCTAAACCGAAGAAACCCGCATTCCTCTCTTTCGCTTCGATTTTCGTCGTCTATGTGGTCTATACCTTTGTTATATTTAGTTGGTATACGGTGTAGTCACGAGTGTAGAATCTGTAGGAAATCAATCAAGATTAAGAGTAACTGCTGCTTAAAGAGGCATACAAAAACGCCCATGCGGCTGCAAGGACGGATGTGTATGTATGGATGGGGCTTGTGTGATGGCATGAGCTCATTTGATTCGCACATCATTCTCATAGCGGTCGGCGAACTTGGTGATTAAAATACCGATTCCCCAGTAAATGAGTGCCACCATCATGAACGCCTCGACAAAGCGAAAGTTCTGGGCTGCCATGATTTTGGCTTGTGCAAAGATATCAATCACGGTGATTAAAAACCCGAGTGAAGTGGCTTTGATGGCCACTGTGAAAGAGTTTGCGAAATCAGGGATGGCATGGACAAAAGCTTGCGGGGCAACAATTCTCGTAAACGTTTGAGAAAAACTATAGCCCAAGGATTGCGCCGCCTCAATTTGCCCCGGATCTACCGCTAAAAATGAGCCTCGGATGATCTCAGATTGAAAGGCAGACAACGTGAGGCTAACTGTGACAATTAAAATAACCAGAGGCGACATATTGTTCATATTATAATCGATACCTAGAAGTGTAACGATGAACTGTCCAATGGCAGGGAGTGCATAATACATCAAGTATAAAAACACCACCATAGGTGTCCCTCGTAAAAACAGTTTAAATAATTTTGTAAGTTGAACCAGCACAGGGATGTTATATTGTTGTATCAGAGCCAACACCACTCCTAGAAGGGTGGATAATACAAGTATAGTAATCGCTATGAGTAAGGTTTCAGGAAGTACACCCAATATCCCTAAAAACATTTCGTATGAAGCCTCTAAATCAAACATGTTAATCCCCCCTGCTTATTATGGTTAAACCTTTATCGAATGGCCACTCTCTTCTCCAGTTTTCTAACCAATCCGTCCGTTGTGAAGCACATAGCCGAAAACATCAAGGCAATGATAAAGTAAATTAGGATTTGATTAATACCGTAAGATCGTGAGATAGACAATTCTGCGGTTCCCATAATATCCACGATGCCAATGGCAAAGATCAGCGACGTATCATGAATCAAGTAAACCAAGGCATTGCCGTATCCCGGGAGAGCAACAGGGACCATTTGGGGCAGAATAATTCGGAAAAACTTTTGCATTGGTGTGTACCCCAAGCTATCTGCAGCTTCATGTTGACTTTTTTCAACGGCGAGATAAGCGGGTCGAAACACTTCAGAAATATAACCAGAATGATAAAATCCCATGGAAATAATAGCAGCATTCATCGGGCTTATATCATATGTGCCCAAACCGATGAGAGGTAACACTTTTGGAATTCCAAAGTACGCTATAAATAGTAAAATCAGTCCAGGAACACTTCGCGCAAAAGATACATACAAATCGGCTAATTGACTAATGACGGGAATTCTCTTTAGTCGCACAAACGTTAATAGCACAGCAAAGAGTAACCCAAGCGCAGCCGACAAGATGATGATGATAATATTGATCGGAAGCGTTTTAAGAAACTCCATTAGTAATTCTTGCATACCCGTTTCCATCGTCATTTCTCCCTTCTCTAATGAATATCTCTTCTGTACATGACGGTGTCATGTCTATGTTTTTCGTCTTAGTCTACATCCATATTCTCAAGGGATTCAACCAAACGAGAGAATATGGATGTGCTCTAGTCGATCCGGAGATATTCACTATGACCTTATCTGACTCGAACCAAGACGTTCATGTAAAAGCCTCAATCGTATTGAAACACATCTTCTGCGTAGAATTCAGTAGACAACTCAGAAAGCACGCCTGCTTCTGCCAATTCCTTTAGACCTTCATCGATGGCCTGTTTCAGTTCCTCATTTTCCTCTGATTTGTGAATCATAAAGAACGTAGGAATAATTTTGACTGGGTCCAATCCCACAACAGGTAGATTTTGATCTTCAATGATTTCGATTTGTCCGTAACTCGATGGATAGAACAACGCATCATATTTGCCAGTCGCCACTTCTTTTAGTCGATCTGCGATTGGAATTCCCACATCACCCAAATCATACTCTAGCTTAAATTTAGGATTTTCTTCTTCCCAATCCTTAACGGATTTATATGTGGCACCCGCTGGGGATAGAGGAGAAATTTTCTTCCCTACCAAATCTTGAATGCTCTCAATTCCACTATCTTCTGCCACGTAAATCTTGATCAGGGCACGACCACTCGATTCTGAAGGAATGATATATTGCTCTGCACGTTCCTCCGTGAACCCTAGACCACCTGCCAACATGTCGTACTTTCCAGTAGCTAGTCCTGTTTCACCCGCTGAATCTTCCACACCGAACAATTCAAATTCATAGTCTTCAAGCACTTTATCCAGTTCTTTTATCAGCTCAGGCTCATAACCCGTCACTTCGCCGTTCTCATCGACCCAGCTCAATGGTTTTGACGTGTGGCCAGTCGCCACTTTGATTGTTCTTACGCCTGAATCCCCAGTGCTCTCAGCTTGTGACTTGTTGTCAGTGGAATTGCATGCAGTAAGGAGAGATAAACCCAGTACAGAAGCTGCTACTAAAATTGACTTTATCTTCATTCTCATCAACCACCCTTAATGTTTAAATTTTGTTGGTCTTGCTCTGCATAGATCTTTTTCAAAAACTGCCTTGTTCTCACATTCACTGATTTCTCGAAGATTTGTTCAGGCGTTCCCACTTCCACAATGTGACCATTTTCCATAAAGACCACTTTGTCGGAAATCCGCTTGGCGAAGTCCATTTCATGGGTGACAAGAAGCGTTGTCATGCCGGACTTTGCTACATCTTCTATTACTTTCAATACCTCCTCTACTAATTCGGGATCAAGAGCTGAAGTAGGTTCATCAAACAAAATCAACTCAGGTTCAAGCGCCAAGCCACGTGCAATGCCGACCCTTTGTAATTGTCCTCCCGATAAGCGAGAGGGATATTCATTTATTTTATCTTTAAGACCTACCTTTTCTAATTGTTTCAAACTCATGGCATACGCTTCGTTTTTGGACTTTTTCTGAACGGCTATTTGAGCATCCATTACATTTTGGATGACCGTCTTATGTTTGAAAATGTTGAACATCTGGAACACCATGGCGGTTTTCCTGCGAAGCTTTAGGGTGTCTTGCTTGGATAAACTTTGATAATTGAGATGCAGATCCCCGATTTGAATTTCGCCCTGTTGGGGTTTTTCTAAGTAATTGATGCATTTTAATAAGGTGGTTTTCCCTGTTCCACTCGGACCAATAAACGATACAACCTCGCCTTTTTCGACCGATAGGTTAATACCTTTCAACACTTCTTTTTGGTTGTATGAAACATGCAAGTTTTTAACGTGTAAGATAATCTCTACCTCCCCAAGTGCTTTATTTCAAATCCTATATGTGCTATACCACGGACATCCGCCGTAGATTCTCCTCGGTCAACCCCTGAAAGCGAATCCCTATTTGCCTATAGTCGCTGTTCATAAGTAAAGATGCCGTGCTGATGATGGAGTCGGTATACGGTGTTGCCAACCCTAAGATTTTCCCTAATTCTGAAATCGGAACAAGTCCAAAAGGAATGTCTTCTGTCAGATACCTATAATCGAGTGTCGTAGGACCTAATCCAGTAGGGAACAAGCCAGGCAAAGCTTCATATAACGTGGGATAATCGGAATCATAAAATTCATTCAAGATACTCAAAATACTTTGAAGATCGACATGTAGACGACTTGCTATTTCCAGTCGTTCTTTATCCATCTTTTCTACGTAGTTACAGGAATAGGGAGATGCTCCTTCAGGATAGAAATGAAATCTCTCGGATGCGTCAATCCTTGCCGCGTTAAACAGGGTGATCGGAGGATGAATCACCACATTGGAATTATTTAAGGAAGTCTCAAATACACTTTCTCCCGGAATCAATTGCGGAAACCTTTCCATAAACGATGGAGCAATCTGGTTCTCTTTACGCAACGTACTAATTAGTACGTTGTATTTAATTTTAGTGATCGCAACAGAACCGGCTTGATCGGCCAAACTGACAAAAGGCATGGCACTCGTTTCGGCCACTGTAATGTTCTTTTCTGTAATCAAATCAGTACCCAGAATTCGTTCACATTCTAGTGCACCCCAGTAGCCTGGAAAAAAGATGATGGTTTGATTGGGTTGCAAGAACGGTTTAATTTGATTGACAATCGTCTCATGCCCTATAGCCGTCGTCGATACAATGATAAACTGGGCCTCTGCAATCACCTGATCTATGGTGGTCGATGCCTCTAAATCGACGTGCCCCGAATAGATCCCTTTCACTTCCAACCCTTGTGTAGAAATTCTTTCAGCTTTCTGTGGATCACGGGTATACAATTTTACGCTTTCTCCGTTCAATCTCAGATATCCTGCAATGGCCTGCCCTGTATTTCCACCGCCCATTACTGCATATGTCATGAACTCTTCCTCCTCTCATATGGTTCGCAATCTGTTTCAATCTGTACCTTTCTCTTGTTAGAATTGGGTATGTTCGTATTTTTCGACCGTCTTGATGGCTTGATTCAACGAACCTAAAATATGTTTCTTCATTTCTTCTACTGCGTTAATCTTGTCTTTTTGGATGATGTAATGAAGGATCATCTTATGTTCTTTTACGGATTGTTTTGTATCGCCAATACTTTTGTGTGCCAATCGCCTGTACCGGTTGATCATGCTGTTGAGCTGATACAAGAACTTGACCGCCATCTTGTTGCCACTCACCGTGTAAATGTATTCGTGGAATTGCTTACCAAATCGATCGATTGTCTCATAATCTTCCAGGCTTATCGCCATTTTGAGTAATTTGATGAGATGGGTTAAGTGGTCAATGTCCTTTTGCGTGATATTATCAATGGCATCTTCAACGACAATCCCTTCCAAGTTGCTACGGATAACAAATATTTCTTTCACTTCTTGGATCGAAATCGGCGCCACATTCATTCGGCCGTTTAAACTACGATTGACCAATCCTTCCAGTTCCAAGATCTGAAGAGCTTCTCTAAGAGGGGTTCGACTGATCTGTAGCTCTTTGGCTACCTCTTCCTCCCCAATTGGTTGACCCGGTTCCAGTTCACCTTTGATGATCATTTCTCTCAACGCTTTATGTGCAATATCTTTCGTAGAGACTCGACTGGCTTTTGCTCTTTCATTCAACTGGTTCACCGCCTTTAAAATAATTGTATACAATTATAAAGTTATTCTAGCACACATTTTTAAAAAATAAACAGAATATTTAGTTTTTTCTGTTTTTTTTGTGTGTACCTGTGCGCACTAATCGAATAATTTCTCGACATTAGTAGCTACCACGTCATTCCTAGCATTTATCCATTTGGTGCCTATCACCCGAACAATTAATCTATACATCCATATTCACTCTGCATAAAGAAAGACCTCGCTGCAGCAAGGGGTGGTGAATAAATATACGTAGTGTATAAATTCGACGGGTGCGCTAGTGTTGCTTATTAGTTATACACGCACAAATATGGATAATTTTACAACAAATTTTGACTGCTGAAATTAAAAAAAGGACCCGGATCTCTAAAGACGATTCGGTTCCCTTTTTTTATCATTTAATTATGGGCGAGTTTATGAAGAAATAGGCTGTGCAACGACATAGGCTTCAGGAAATTCTGGCATCTTCTTCGGCGACATCTTTCAACACTTCCAAAAAATTGCGAAGGATGCGGGATTTAAACCACACTGGTTAAAGTTTCAGCATGAGATAAATGATGAATTGCACGATATTGCTCGCAAATATGCAGCTGATGAAAAAGAAGGTCTACAATTTAGGGTGACAAAAGTGAATGAAAAAATAATGCAGTACAACAAAGCTTGTGCAAAAAGGTTTGGTGAGATTGGAAACTCTAGATTCTGCAATTAGTAGATGGTAATAGAAGGCGCTACATCTTCAGTGAACTGCGCCATAAATTTCGGACAGTATAATAAAAGCAACCTTCTATTTAAGCAGCTATCAGATGACTTCGGTATTCCGCCGGAGTCATCTTTTTTAGATTCCATTGTCTTCTTGATTCATTGTAGAAGATCATGTAGCGATCGACCAGTTTTTTTATTCTTCAAAGGTTTGTGATTGTTAATATTCCATCTCATCTTTCATGTGACCAAAGAAGGATTCCATTGGCGCATTATCGATACAGTTGCCTCTTCGAGACATAGATTGCTTCAAATTCATTTGTTTCACACGTTTTTGAAATTCTGGATGTGTATAATGGAACCCCTGATCGGAGTGTATTATGGCTTCTGGATGAACATTTCCATCTAATTTTTCTCTCAACTTAGCGAGCGTATCAATAGACATTTTCAGCGTTTTATGCAATCTTATTACATATTTCTAACAAATCTTAATCTTTAAATCTGTTACACTAGGGAAACAAAAAATGTTTAAACTTCAAATTCACCTCCTCCTTTACTATATAGACCATATTATTTATAATTCCGTTTCAAATAAACTTGTTCTTTTACTAAACTGCCCCGATAGTTCATTAAGGGGGAGCGTCAGGAAAATGCGGATTTACAACGTTAAGGAAACCACAATACATTAATCCTAAATTCCCGGTGTTATAAGTGTGAATTTAGGCTTTGGTTACTTCATTAAAGCGCCGGTTCGTTGAAGATCATTTGTAGCTTTAGAATAAAGATTGATCGAAAAGTTACCTTTACCATATATTTAACATCCATACAAAAGACTCCATACTGAAAAAAGGTTGATTAAAAGGGAGTGACTTTATAGAGTTATTAAAAAGAAAAAATGGAAAGTTGGGAAATATTTTTTACTTCGTTTGACAACTATCTGATTTTTAATATTATTTTCCCTTTCGCCCTTCCTGACTCCGCATATTCCATCGCTTTTTGAGCATCTTCAAAAGGAAAAACTCTATCAATTATAGGTTTAATTTTACGAGTCTCAATAAAGTTTGCGATTATACGCAATTGCTCTCCACTCGGCTTCATAAACAAAAACGTATATTGAACATTATGCTTTTTTTCAAGCGCAGTAAGTTTATTACTTGCTGCAGAAAACAACAACGTTTTAAAAAATCCGGAACCATATTCTTTACCAAAACGAGCATTCGGTAATCCCGAAACGGAAACAATTTTCCCTCCGTTTTTTATCACTTCGAATGATTTTTCGAGTATCTCACCCCCAAGTGTATCAAATACGGCATCATAGTTTTTCAGTTTCTCTTCAAATTTTTCTGTCTTGTAATTGATAATTTCATCTGCACCAAGAGATTTAACTAAATTCGCACCAGCTTCACTGGCAGTCGTTGCAACAGTGGCACCCATTAATTTGGCCAGTTGAATAGCAAAGGTACCGACACCACCAGCCCCAGCTTGAATTAAAATCTTTTGTCCCTTTTGTAATTGCAAAATGTCAGTTAGGGCTTGATAGGAGGTTAATCCAACCAGTGGGATCGATGCTGCTTCTTCAAAGCTTAAATTTTTAGGTTTTAAAGCGATGTCATCTTCATGAATAGCGATATATTCAGCAAAAGTACCGATTTTACTCTTACGTGGACGTGCATATATTTCGTCACCAACTTTAAAACGAGTCACTTTTGTGCCAACCTTTGCAACGACACCAGAAAAGTCATTTCCTAAGATAAGAGGCATTTTATATTTAACTAACAATTTCACTTTCCCATCGCGTATCTTAAAATCAACAGGATTAATACTAGCTGCAAGAATTTCTGCGAGTACCTCATATTCACCAATTTCAGGTGTGGACATTTCTACCAAACGCATTGGAATTTTACCATACCTATCAATAACCATTGCTCTCATACCTATACCTCCAACTAATGTGTGTTTATATTCCATAATTTCAATAAAAGTTCTGCATGAACTTATCAATATCCAACACAAGCGTTCTTAATAAACCTAATTCTGTACGTACATTAATATAATAAAAGTTTTTTGTCCCTTCTTTACGCATTAAAATAACACCGGCATCTCGTAAAACCTTAAGATGATGGGACACAGCAGGTCGAGAAAGATGAGTTTGTTTAGTGATTTCACCCACACGTAATCCTGTTTGACAATCCGTCCCCATTAGAACTAACAAGATCGATTGCCGTGTTTCATCACCAATTGCCAATAGTACTTTTTGACAATTAATAAAATCCTCTTTGATAATATTTAGTTGGTCCTGTTTATTCATTCAGTAAAATACCTCCAGTAATCAGTTTAATGGTTTAAGTTGATGAACCATATCACCTAACAGAACAATATACTATTGTTCTGTTAGGTGCAATATTGAGAAAGCAAATCGAGACGAATACATCTTAGAGGGGGTATCGTTAACTTTTAATGTTTTGGAACTAACCTGCCCCGATAGTTCCATAACAAAAATGCTGCCTTGAATTGAGAGCATGATCTGGAACAATCTACGAAAAAAAGAGCCATAATGCAAAAGCACCTATTACAACTGGAATAAGTGATACCAGTATAAGAATTATTTTCGCTAATATGTAGGATTTACTTGCTATTTTGTGGAAAAGAATCATCTCTTGTTCTGCCCAAGAAGCATAGGTATCATTTCTTACCATTTCCACTTGTTAACTTCCTTCAAATGTTCCTCTTTCGTATATTTAAACAAGACCCATATGAAATAGATTAATCCTGGAATTAAAAATAACAATCCAATAACCAAAGCATCCATTTTTCTCAATTCCTTTTTAGAGTTTCTTCTTTTACGTTGCTCGAAGAAATATGTTTCAATTTATTCGTTACCAAATTAACCCATTAGAAATTGGAACCTTATTAAACTATCCTGCCCCGATAGTTGCATAAAGAAAAAGCTGCCTTAAAGACAGCTCCGATCTTCAGCTAAAGCACCTGTTAGTTCTATAAATTATTTCATTGATCTTGCAACTTCCAACATTTTATTCCTTGATACCCGTGAGCTCTCCATTTCTACATAAGTTCCTTCTTGTATCCAACGAAGTAAACCTCCAGTAACAATTTCTCCCTTTTTATCTAACTCACCACTATTACCCCATTCTACAAAAAAGCCCTTATGACCGTTTATATCTACCTGATCTGCATTTATGTTCATTTCTTTATTAGAAGATTCCTTACTTTGCTCAATACCAATTAGCAAATATTTATCGTCGCTATCCATATAGTGCAATCTAAAATTAGTTATTTTGTCTTTTTCATCCCAGGGGTATGTTTTTATTTCCAACGTCCAATCATTAGGAATATTTTGAGGAACAACTACTTTAAAATCAACTTTCCTCTTGATTTCAGAAAGAGTTATACTTTCGTGATTATATTTGATTTCTTTAGCTTGAACTATTAGTGGAATGTTTTGAATTAGAATAAATACAACTAATAAACGTATAAAATGTAATTTCAATTTACTACCTCTTCCTATTTGGTTTTTACATAGGTAGTTTTACCAATTTGATGTTTCTTATTAAACTAATCTGCCCCTTTAGTGCCATAAGAAAAAGGCTGCCTCAGCAACCTTCCTTATTGAAGGAAAGCACCCAGTTAGTGAAAAAACCTTTTATTTTTCACAAGAAAAAATTAAGAAGAGAGGAATTCTCATTCGTCGTTTATATTCACTTTCACTGCTGAATTTCTCAACTCTTGGAGTGCCTTCTCTAATATCTTCAATCTTGAATCCAACTAGCTTTAAAAGTTGATAATATTCTTCAAACGTTCGATGATATTTAACAACCTTTTTATCAATCCAAGGCTCTACTCTTTTGCCACTATTAAAATAATCATCCACAATCCAATTTGCTTTTGAGGAAGAAGCTGCTGCACTTTTTATTGATGAAGTTAATACAGGATGCTGAACGCTAAATATAAATTTTCCGTTATCTGCTAAGGAATTATGAACTTCTTGAAATATATCCTTTAATTCTGCTAAATAATGTAGAGCTAATCGTGAAACAACAAGATCATAATTTTCTGTTTGAAATTTCCAAATTTCCATTGAAGAAAGATGCACTTTCCCCTCTGTCTTATTTAGGTTTTTAGTAGCTTCTCTAACCATATTTTCTGAACCTTCTACTCCGTCATAAGAAATACATCCTTTTCGTAGAAGCTCAACACCAAATTTAGCGTCTCCACAACCTAAATCTAACACTTTTTTTCCTTCTACATCACCAATAAGTTCTAGCAATATAGGCTCTTTTCAATAATATTGTTTGGACTTTCCTCACGATTTCTTCTGTTGATATAATTCTCGAAAAATTTATCATCGTTGTAAGCTAATGCGCCTCTGTACTCCATTAAAATCCTCCCTAGTAGATAAACCCTAATAATCATATCGTAAATTTCCCTTATTTTTTTGTCAAAAAGTTTCCCCTTCATCAACTAAACTGCCCAGATAGTTGCATAAAGAAAAGCTGCCATAATGACAGCTCCGATCTTCAGCTAACGCACCCGATAGTTTAAGTATAATCATTCACAATCTCTATTAACTTCTCTCTAAAATTTTTAAGTTATGTACAAAAACTATACTTTGACATCGCATAAAGTATGGAGATTATTTCAAGTAAAATAAAACTGCCAAGTTGATTTTTAAACTCACTTATTTATTGAGTTCATTAGTTGGAAGAAGTATTCAAGTTTGTGAGTCTTATTTAGGTTATACCACGAATGTAATGTATCTGGTGCAAATACATCTAATTTTTTCAGTACTTCCATCGCAAATTCCAAAGGAGCTACTCCTGATGCAGTAACCAAATTTTCACCAGTTACTACAGGTTCCATCTCATAAAAATTTTCTCCTTTATAATTAGGACAGACCATTTTAATATACTCTAAGCTATTGCTTGTATGCTTTCTAGAATCTAGATATCCCATATTCGCTAGTCCTTCAGTTGCACCACAAATAGCAGCAACAATAGTGCCAAGCTTTAAAGCCTCGCCAATTTTTTTCAAGATAGGTTCATGAATAGCTTCTCCCCATGTATTCCCTCCAGGTAGAATTACAACATCTTTACTATCAAAGTTACATTCATCAAGGGCAATATCTGGTTTTATACTCAGTCCCCCCATCGTAGTAATAATTTCTTTATTCGCTCCTACTGTAATTACTTTTAAAGGTGCTAAATCCTTTTTGAAATATCTTCCTGAATTTAGTTCAGCAATTAAATATCCATATTCCCAGTCTGACATTGTATTAAATACATATAGATAAACTTTTTTTATTTTCATCCACTAACACTCCAATCATAATTTTCATAGTTTATTTTTTCCACATCAAAAGCTACTCCATCAAAAAGAACGTACGTTCCTTTTAATGCGATTATATACCACAATTAACCAATAGTCTATTTCTTATTGAACTATCCTGCCCCGTTAGTTGCATAAAGAGAGAGCTGCCTTAAAGACAGCTCCGATCTTCAGCTAAACCAGCTAATAGGATGTCAATAACTTCCACTAAAATTTTTGAGGAGTGAAGAGGAAAAATCGATATCTGTAACTAATCCAATTAAGCCATTGGATATTGTAGGAGGATATTTATTGTATCAGTGTAGCTAATACCAAATATAAAGTGAGAGAAATACGGCTAATTGCTTTAAACTTTCTCACATAAGAAACGTAGAAGATAATAATACTATTTAAGGAATAAAGGAATTTCACATATAAATTCCAGAGATTTTAGCTGCTGATATTAGGCAAGTATAGGGTGATGAAAATGTGGAAAACGATTGTTTCCTACCTTCCAGAATGGCAGGTTTTTATACAAGCTTTTATAGTGTTTCTTATTCCGTTTTTGATTGCCAAATTATTTTATAGGCTTCGTAACTCAAAGGATGAGTGATGAAAATGAAAGAGTGGATATCAAAGATTAGTAAAAAAGGAAAAGTTACCGATAAAGACAAACAAGAAGCGTATTCCTCCCAAGATTCAACTGGTCAGTTTACAGATAATTTTAATTTTAATCTAGAAATGGTTAGGCAAGAAATTGGCCATAATTGGGATGTGCATTTTCGGGAATTTAATATAGGGCGAACCGATATTCGGTCAATTATCATTTTTGTGGATGGACTATCGGATAAAGACCTCATTGATAAACATATTATGCCATCATTGATGGTTGATTTTTCAGCAGAATATAAACAGAACCTTCCTTATACCAAAGGAAGCATTTCAAAAGAATTCATAAAAAATGAAGTGTTATCTATTAGTGGCATAGAAGAGGTTGGTTCCATTAAAGATTTAGCATCAAAAGTATTAACAGGGTCTACCGCTCTTTTAATTGAGGGATCAGTGGATGCACTAATCCTCGGAACGACAAAACTTAAAACAAGGTCGATTGAAGAACCGGTATCAGAGGCATTAGTCAGAGGTCCACGGGTCGGTTTCACTGAATCATTGAGTGATAATACATCCTTTTTAAGGGGTAGTGGTGAAATTGAAAATTTATCGTTAGTAAAATTCCAAGTAGGAAAGCGTTCAAAAAAGGACTTAGTTGTCGCTTACATAAAAGATATTGTTGATCCCGAATTAGTTCAAGAGGTAGAAAACCGAATTAAGAAAATTGATATTGATAGTGTGCCGGAATCAGGTTATGTAGAGCAACTTATCGAGGATAATTACCTTAGTCCTTTTCCGCAGGTCAGAATACAGAGCGTCCTGATCGAGTAACCGCTGCTTTGATGGAAGGTCGAGTTGCCATCTTATTGGATGGGACGCCATTCGCTTTGATCGTTCCGGTTACCTTAAGCATGATGTTGCAGTCACCGGAAGATTATTATGAAAGATGGATTCCTGGCACATTCATCCGTATGCTTCGTTACCTCGCATCTATTCTGGCTCTTTTTACACCGTCTTTGTATATAGCTTTCATCTCATTTCATTCAGGGTTGATTCCGACCAAACTGGCCATCTCCATTATAGGAACAAGGGCCGGGGTTCCGTTTCCGGCACTTATCGAAGCATTATTCATGGAAATATCCATCGAAATTCTGAGGGAAGCAGGACTGCGCTTACCTAAGCCAATTGGTCCAGCAATGGGTATCGTCGGTGGATTAATCATTGGGGAAGCTGCTGTACAGGCAGGGATCGTTAGCCCTGTTTTGGTGATTGTAGTAGCGTTAACGGCTATTTCATCATTTTCCATTCCTCACTATAGTATTGGGATTACATTACGGATGCTTCGTTTTCCCGCAATGCTATGTGCTGCCACATTTGGATTATACGGGGTCATTCTCTTTTTTCTTTTAATGACCAGCCATTTAGTGAAATTAAAAAGCTTTGGTGTACCTTATATGAGTCCAGCCGTTCCTTATCGCTTAAGTGAATGGAAAGACTTGATGGTTCGCATGCCACTCATGATGATGAAACGCCGTCCAAAGATGATGCATACAAAAAACCCCATACGTAAAGGATAACCTATCGGTGAAAGGAGGTTAACGAATGATTCTCAGTCCGAAAGACCAAATTACAACTCCTCAAACAGCTGTCATTGTCATCAACTATATACTTGGTACAGGACTACTCACTCTGCCCCGATCATCTACGGAGAAGGTACATACACCAGATGTATGGATAAGCGTTATTATAGGTGGGGTTATCACCATAATGGCCGGGGTTATCATGGTGAAATTAAGCCAACGGTTTCCTGAAAAAACCTTTTATCAATACAGCAATGAAATTGTTGGAAAATGGGTGGGGAGATTACTCAGTTTACTTATAATATGTTATTTTCTTACAACTTCAGGGTTTCAGATTCGTTCAATGGCGGAAGTAATAAGATATTTGCTTCTGGAAGGTACCCCGACATGGGCAATTATGATGATTTTCATGTGGGTAGGTCTCTATCTAATCATCGGTGGCATTACCCCGATTGCCCGCCTTTTTGAAATTATTTTACCTTTGACGGTAATCCTTTTTTTGGTCGTTACATTTATGAGCATTAAAATATTCGATATCGATAATCTGCGTCCGGTATTAGAAGAAGGAGTCATCCCTGTACTAAAAGGAGTAAAAACGACAACTCTCGCTTTTACAGGACCTGAAATCATGTTACTGCTTATCCCGTTTATGAATCAGCCTAAAAAAGCAGTAAAAGCCATGCTTGTTGGAGTTTCCATTCCCTTAATATTTTATGTGATAACGGTTGTCATGGTTATCGGAGCATTATCTGTAGATGGAGTGCTTACTAGAACATGGCCGACACTTGATCTTATACGAAGTTTTGAAGTCGCCGGTTTGATCTTTGAACGGTTTGAATCTTTATTACTGGTAGTATGGATTATGCAAATATTCGCCACATTTACCATAACATTCTACGCAGCTGCTTTAGGGCTGGCTCAACTTTCAAAAAAGAGCATTCACCCATTCATGTTTGGGTTGCTTCCCATTCTTTACATCATTGCCATGATTCCGAAAAATATCAATGACTTATTTAAACTTGGAGATATCATAGGCAATACCGCATTGTTTTTATTTGGTTTATTCCCGCTTCTCCTGCTTATTATCTCAAGAGTAAAGGGAGGAAAATATGAAACAATCACATAACATTATACGCCCCCTCTTCATTTCGCTCTCCGTTCTTTTGTTCGTATCACTTACAGGATGTTGGAGCAGTCATGAAATTGAAGAGCAAAGTTTAGGTATAGGTTTGGCATTCGATAAAGGTAAGCAGTCCTCCATCGAGAAAGAGTTAAATGAACAAATGGATGGATATATTAAAAAAGACCTGATTACTTCAACCTTTCAACTTATCACTACACAAGTAGCAAGTTCCACAACGAAACAAGCTGGACCACAGAAAAAAGCTTATATTAATGTTTCTGAAACTGGAGATTCCGTCATTCAAATGGCTCGTGAATTATCATTGAGTGAACAACCCTTAACAGCTCACCATATGAAAGTGATTGTTATCGGTGAAGATCTTGCAAGATCGTATGATTTAGAACAATTCCTTGATCATAATCTTCGTGATAATGATTATAGACCAAGCTGTCTTGTGCTCATTAGTAAAGGTAGGGCAAGCAAGACACTGGAATCAAAGAAAGCAGGAGAAATTCCAGCGTTTCGTCTGGTTGGTATTGTAGAAAATATCTATCGAACAACGAGGATTTTGCCCCCTATGCCGCTTTTTAAATTAGAGAGCAAGCTCCATTCAGAATCTAGTTTTCTGTTGCAAAATGTACTATCAGTGAATGGGAAAGTCAAATTTGCGGGAGCTGCGGTGATCGATGGAAAGACACACAAAATGACTGGTACTTTGAATGAGGAAGAACTGGAGGGCGTAACATGGATAACAGGTAAGGGGAAAGGTGGTGTAGTCAAAAGCTTTGAAAAGGAGACTGGTAAGCTGATTGTGTATGAAATAGAGTCCATGAAAAGCAGTATTAAACCTCGAGTTAAAGGAAGCAACATCTCTTTTGATGTAAACATTGAATCAGAGGGAAGGTTATCCGAAAGTCGGGTGGTTCCGGGAGATACTTTTAAAAATGAATTTCTAAAAAAAGCAGAAAAATCATCTGAAAAAGAAGTGAAACGCTTGGTGAGGAATTCATTAGAAAAAATGCAAAAAGAATACCAAGTGGACGTTGCTGGTTTCGGACGTCGATTGAGAATTGAGAACCCCAAAGTATGGAAGAAGGTCAAAAAGGATTGGGATCAAACATTTAGTGAAACTCCGATCAACATTAATGTAAAATTAGCCATTAAAGATTATGGAACGTCAGGAGGATCAAAGAGGTGAGCCTAAGGTTCAATACATTGAACCTTCTAGCCTCTTTTGAATGTGAAGAATGAAAAGATTAAAGAAGATGTTCAAACTACAAAAAGTCTAAACATCTACTTTAAATCAAAAAGCTAGTAGCAATATATTTAAAGGCTTTAAAAGTGTACTTTTACGAACATAATTAAAAACAGACGAATATTATAATTTTATTTCTTAGTACATCCTCTACAATCTTATGAAAGGATTTCAGGTTAATGGAAGGCGAAATAACCTAAGCGACCTTGTGATTCCGAATGGATGATCAAGGTCGCTTACTTATTTATTTTAGTAAGAAAAATTTTCTTCGTCAATTTGACTCTCATTTTCTCTTATAGTTTTTAACAACCTCTATGAAAAAGTATTAAATAGGAGATTGACAATGACATGGATGGATATTTTGATGCTAGAAAACTTAATTAGAGAGAAAAAAGCTCAGTTATTAAATATAGTTGAACACCATGGACTCAATCATCTTAAAACGATCCAATGAAGCCAAGAGTTAGATCACTTATTGAATCTATATGAAAGAACAAAATACAGTTCCATGTAAGCTGAACACATAACCATTCATTATACATAACCTAATTACTGTTTTCTTTTGCATATTCAACTCTACCATCAATGTTCCAAAACTCGTCCTTTTCTGAGCACATGTCATGGCGCTTTGAATAAGTCTTTTTTTGTTACCATTCACGTTATAAAACCCTGTTCATTATTCTACGTCCAATAACCTATTAAAATTTAGATTTGAAACTAATTGATCAAACTAATACAAGAAATCTTGATAAATGAATAAATAGAAAGGGCATGTTTTGAAAAAAGATTGATCAAAACATACCTTTATACTAATTAATTGGATTATTCTTATAAAAAAGATTGATCATTTTTGTGTTCCTTACGCAACTAACGCACCCGATAGTTCTATAAGACTTATAGCAGAGTTGACACATACTGTGTCACAAAGTATTTAAATAAAATCAAAAAATAACTGCTCCTCAAAGAGCAGGAGCAGAAAAAAAGATGTTATTTCACAACTTTAAGTGGAACAAGTACTTTATTAAAAAAAGACGTTTCGAGCTTGGCTAACCAACCGTTTCCGTTTTCTCCATTAGCTACTTGAGTAGCGTGTTTTTGGTGAAATTCTGCTACCCGTTTATTATGCTCTTTATGCCATTGGTGCATAGAATTATGTTTCATTCTTATTGCCTCCTTTCTGTTTAATTATATTTCTAGAAAAGTTGAATAGAAAGTGCTTTTTATTCAACTTTTGAAAGAGAGGAAATCGATAAGTTAATAAATATAAATATGCACAGTTCGTATACACTACGCTTGTTGAACTAACCTGCCCCTATAGTTGCATAAGAAAAGGAGCTGCTGATCAGCTTCTGGTAATGAAGTAAAGCAAGCGTTAGTTCATTAAGAACTGGTAATTTAATAAAAAGAACAGCTATTAAATCAATCAACCATAACTCCTCATCCATCTGTGTATCCATCATATGGTTTACTTAATGCATTAAGTCGTTTTTGTTTATCAATAATGTCTTCGTGAATTAAAACATTTTTATAAAACAATCACAAGTTCTGTTTCATTATCTTAAGTTTTGTATCTAGTTAACCTTTTAAAAAGGGCCTATCTTCAATAACCTTTTTGCATGAACCTTCAACAATTTGGCGCGTTTGCCCCTTCTTAACTTAAAATACTAGCCCTAATAATATATTAAGATCCCCGGTGAAGATTCTAGAGAACTACATAACATAATTGGTCTCCTTAATTTACATTATTTTTGTTTATGGTTCATTCATGTGTTTATTTGGTTGCATAGGTATGATCAAAAACAACGTTTCCATCAACAATCGTTAACTTTACCTTTGTATCTGGTATTTCTTCCACGGGTACTTC
The DNA here is from genome assembly GCF_030348405.1 of Peribacillus sp. NJ11. NCBI lineage: Bacteria > Bacillati > Bacillota > Bacilli > Caryophanales > Bacillaceae > Peribacillus > Peribacillus sp. NJ11. The sequence continues at coordinate 3,409,084 of NZ_JAUCFO010000001.1, read as the reverse complement.
AAAGAGATTTCGTTCCAAGACGACAATATCAGCAAGCTTACCTACTTCCAATTTCCCTAATTCATGCTCTCTAAATGTACCGTAAGCGGATCCAGATGTATAAGCTTTCAATGCTTCGGCAAGTGTAATGCGTTCATGTGGATGCCATACCGTTTTTCCGCTGCTGTCGATTCTCGTTACTGCACAATAGATTTGTAGAAGAGGATTAAGGATATCAATTGGGAAGTCTGTTCCAAATGCCAATTTTGCACCGGCTTTATGCAATGCATTAATCGAGAAAACTTGCTTTTCTCGTTCAGTACCCATTCGATCGGTGTAAACACCTCTTTCGGACATCGCTAAGTGATCTGGCTGCATCGAAGCAGTAACACCAAGCTCTTTGAAACGATGAATATCATCAGGGTGAATCACTTCTACATGCTCAATGGAATGACGTGAATCTCGCTTACTATTGACCATTTGTGCATCCCTATAGGCATCTAAAGCAAGACGAATCGCTCCATCCCCAATCGCATGAAAACGAATGCTGAAGCCCTCTTTATCTGCATCAACTACCCATTTTTTTATCGTCTCGGGAGGGAAAGATGTCTCTCCACGTGTTTCTGTTTGATCCTCATAAGGTTCGAGTAAATAAGCTGAACGTGATGTAATAACGCCATCGATAAATTGTTTCAGTCCTGACACACGAAGTTTATCCGATTGATACGTATCTCGCAATTGTTTGGCATGTTCAAGATTGCCATTTAAAGCAGGCCATAAATGAATACGCGTTGTTAATTCTCCGTTGTCTTCAAATTCTTTGAAAAGATCGTAGTCATTAAGAATTTCCGATTCCGGTGAAAATAAGTCGTGGACGGCTGTTACTCCTAAACTAGCTGCATGAGCGAGGAAACTGGTTATAAATTCTCTCTTTTGTTCTTTTGTAAAATCATAGGCATGGCGGGTGACCGCATTCATGGCTTTTTCGTATAAAAGACCGTCGGGTTCTCCGTTTTCGTCTTTACTGATCATACCGTAAGAAGGGTTTTCGGTATCTCGAGTAATGTTAGCAATCTCCAATGCTTTCGTATTTACCCATGCATAATGACATTCAGCGTGAAACATGAGTGCTGGACGATCGGGGAGAATACGATCTAATGCATGGCGAGTCGGTAATTGTTGTGTATCCCAATAACCTGCATCCCATGTAAATCCGATTACCCACTGATTTTCCGGTTTTGATTCTGCGTATTCGCGAATCATTTCTAGCGCTTCATCTTCTGAACGAGCCGCGAACAGATTTACACTATTGAGGGCAACTGCCCCATCCATAATATGAAGGTGGAAATCATGAAATCCTGGCATAATTAATTGGTCATTAAATTGATAAATTTTCGTATCCTCACCTAAATAAGGTTTAATCTCCTCCTCAGAACCAATCGCAAAGATTTTGTTATCCTTAATCGCAATTGAAGCAGGCTCCGGTTGATCAGAAAGTCCTGTAAATACAGCATTACTTGAAATAATCACATCAGCTAGTTGTTGACTCATTATCAATCAATCCTCTCATTTATATAGATTAACTCCCTAATTATTGAGCTTCTTCAAAGGCAAGCTCAGGAGGAGGTTGTCTAAACATTTTTGTAAGGTTTAGAAGGTACACAAATCCTAACGCAAGCCACACTCCACCTAGCATAAGTGAATGGATGTCTAACTTTACCCAAAAGAATCCTGTAAGTGTAGCACCAATTAACGGAATAATAAGGTACCGAATTGTCCCCATAATGGACCTCTGTTTTTTTCGGAAATAAAAATAAGAGATAACCGAAAGATTAACGAAAGTAAAAGCAAAAAATGCACCAAAATTCACGAGAGATACTGCAGTAGTAAGACTTAAGAAAAGAGCGCTTAAAGCAACGCCTCCTATAATTAATATGTTGTATACAGGTGTACGATATTTTGGTGAAAGATATCCAAATACTTTGACAGGTAGTACACGTTCACGTCCCATTGCGTATAAAATACGTGAAGCACTTGTTCCTGACGCAACCGCTGATGAAAAACTTGACATGATTCCTTCAGCAAGAATATAACTTGCCAAAAAGTTACCCCCGATATACATTGCAATTTCCACATAAGCAGATTCCGGGTCTTTAAATGATTGGTAGTCTGGCCAGACTACCTGTAAAAAATAAGAACCGAAAATATATAATACTCCACCAATGATTGTAATAAAATAAATAGCCCTAGGTATAGATTTTCGAGGGTTTTTTGTTTCTTCTGAAAGAGTTGTTACTGCATCAAATCCTAAAAAGGAAAAGCATAAAATAGGGATCACGGACATGAAGTCCGGCGCATTTACACTTGAATCAATAAACGGAAGTATAGAATAAAGTGTTCCTGCTCCATTACCATTTAGAAGACCCTTAATTGAAAAGGTAATGAAGAGTGCGAATGTTCCGAATTGAAGGAACAGAATTGCTGTATTAAACTTAGCTGCTACAGTTATGCCAAGTATATTTACGATAGTAATCGTAATGATAAAGATAATAATCCAAATGTACATAGGAATCGAAGGGAAATATGCCTTCATTGCTATTCCTGCCAATAAAGCACTAATCATTGGACAAAACAAATAATCCAGTAATATTGACCAACCTACGAGAAAACCAATGTGAGGATTTAGGGATTTTTGCGTAAACGTATAAGCAGCACCCGCATTTGGAAAAGCTTTAACCATTTGCGCATAGCTGTAGGCTGTAAATAGCATAACGATTAAGGCAACGATATAGGCAGTTGAAATCATCCCGTTCGTGCCATGAACAGCTACTCCATATGTTGAAAACAAAGTCGATGGAGCCATATAGGCTAAACCAAAAAACACAACATATTTTAATGAAAGAGAACGTTTAAGAGTTGGTGAGTTTGGATTATTCACATATCAGTCTCCCTTGTCTAAATTAGCTACATCGTAGCCATTCTTATTCCAATACCTTCTAATTCTACTACCAATCCTCCATACCCAAAATTTCGTTAGATAACATTGACGCACATCCGTTAGGGAGCCTTTTTTTCGTCGTTTATTAAATTACCAATGACCCAATATGATCATAAACTACTTTACCATCAACTATCGTTACTGTACCTTTGTATCTGATATTTCAAATGTTTGATTCCCATGAATCGTTTCCGACCTTCTTTAGTTGTATTAATTTGTACATGACGTTATTTTAATGGTATTTTTCCCTCTCTCCTGAACAAGCGATAAATCGATTGATAAAGATATAATCTCTTCACCGCATCCAGCTTCTGCAATAATTCTTCCATACGGATCCACAATTACGCTCCCCCCAACAAAAATAGTTTCCCCTACCCGTCCAACTTGATTTGCCATAGCGACAAACATTTGATTCTCTGCCCTCTGACTTGAATAGCAGCGCGTGTACCGGACCATAAGGAGCCATATTTTCATTTGTTAACAACAATAGCTAGGTTCCCATACTCGCAACTGCACGTGCTGTTTCTGGATATTCAACATCGTAACAAATGAGTAACCCTATTTTTTTTGTACCTTGCCAGTTGCAGCTCCGAAAACAATCACCGGCTTTAACTTGTGCAGATTCCCCTACCCACAAATGAGTTTTACGATAAGAGAGCAACAGACCTGTCGGATTAACTAGAAAAGTTGTGTTATATACGTTCTCTCCCTCCTTTTCGTATAAACCAACAACAACAATTGAGGTATTAGCATCCCTCGCTTGGCGTTCCAAATTTTTAACAATAGGTCCGTTTAATGGCTCGGTCAATATACGGATACCTCTGGAGATGGTAATCCCATGTACTCAGGAAACAAAATGAGATCGAGAAAATTACTTCTCTAACGTTATCCAAACGAGTAAGACTATTCACATTTGACCCGGTTTCACAATGAATTGTGCCAATACGACATTTACCTTTCTCATAACAAAATCCTCCCTTCGGTGATTAAGATACTTACATAAGATTAAATAGCAATTATTGTGCCAATAATTGAAACACTTATATATCAATGATTTTTTCGTAAAACAAAAATAAGGTGTGATTATACACTCACACCTTTTCTTTCGGTTTAACAATTCGTTTTAGTAAATATAATGAATTTCAGTGGATGTGATTTTAGAATCACACTGTTAGTACAGAATCACCATAGTCTTTGAATAGAACAATTATTCACCTATTAATTTCTTATATTTAATCTTTTCATCTTTTGATATAAGAGCGACCGATCTATTTTTAAAAGATCTGCAACTTTTGTCTTGTTTCCATCACAAACTTTAAACGCTTCCATTATAACTTCACGCTCAGCCTTCTTCTTCGCCTCTTCAATTGGATTGTCTGTATTAAATTCTATTACATTGTTTTGATCTTCTTCATTAAAAAGATGATCAAAATGCTCTATCTTTAGCATATCTTCATTCCAACTAATGCGATTCATTGCTCTCTCAATCATATTTTGTAATTCTCTAATATTTCCTGGCCAGTGATAGTTCATAAACATTATAAAGACTTCTTCAGAAATTGATTCTACATTTCTATTTAAAAATTGATTAAGATGATTAATATATGATTCTGCTATTATAGGAATATCTTCTTTTCTCTCCCTTAATGGAGGAACACGAATATCAATTACATTTAGGCGATAATATAAATCCTCGCGAAATTTCCCTTCTTTAATCAAACTTCTTAAATTTTCATTCGCCGCACCTATAACTCTAATATCAATAGGTAAACTATGACTCCCACCTACTTTATCAATTTCATTTTCTTGTAACGCTCTTAAAATTTTAGGTTGTAAGAAATACGGCATTTGATTTATTTCATCTAAAAATAATGTTCCATTATTGGCCAATTGAAATTTACCTAATTTCCCACCTTTTTTAGCACCTGTAAATGCACCGTCTTCATAGCCAAAAAGTTCAGATTCAAATAGTTCAGATGGTATAGCCGAACAATTTAAACGTACAAAATTACTGTGATTGCGATTACTTAAATCATGAATTGCATGTGCAACCAGCTCCTTTCCACAGCCTGTTTCTCCGGTAATTAAAACAGTGGAGTTCGTGCTAGCTGCCTGCCTAATTTCTCCCTTTAACTTTTTTATAGACGCACTCTCACCAATAATGTTATTGATGGAATATCTGCTACTTTGAAGTCGCTTTAATTCATTTTTAAAATAATCTAACTCATTGTTTAAACTTTTGATTTTTTTTAAGAAATTCATCAATAAATCTTTATTATCGAATACATCATACTCTACGACGCCAAAAAATTGGTTATCATCGTCGAAAATTGGATATCGGGTGCTAATAATTGTACAGTCATCTAGAAAATACGCATCAGTCAAATCGGGCTTCATGGTTTCTACAGTGCAGTGGATTTTTGTGGTAGGTATCACATCTTTTATATGCTTTCCAACGACTTCCTTGGGGTTAACTCTTATTGAATTAGCTGTTTTCTGATTCATATAGATAATTTTTGCCTCTTTATCAACAACGATTAGCCCATCAATATGTTCAAAAATTAAAATACACTCTTCTCTAGATAGCATAGATACACCTCGCACTAAAACTAATATTATAACTGTTAAACAACAATCTTACACTACCACTTTGGGAATATCTTGTTTCTTAGACCCAGTGTATCAAATAATGTAGGTTCACACTCAAATAATGAAAGAAAGTCGTTTTATTCTGGGAATACATTCACTCACCATCACCACGTTTCAACTCCCTATTTTAACATTTTATTGTTGAACTAACCTGCCCCGTTAGTTGCATAAGAAAATGGAGCTGTTTCCAACCCCATATTTGTTAGTTCAACAAGATAATAACTTTTGTAAGGTAGTTCCATACATACCTGCTTTCATTAGTAAAAGAAAGTGACAACCAGGGATGGGTGCCTTTTCAATTTCATAAACACTTTGATTTCGTTTATTAATAGTATTCCTTTATACACACTTATTATTTCATTCAAATTGATTAACTATCTTTAAAAAATATTGTATTTGTTAGTCTTCTTATTAACAACTTGTCCAAACCAATCGATACTTTCCTCATAGAATGAATACAAGTAATTATACAGAAATGGAGGAAACAAACCAATGAGTGACACAGATTTTTCAAATGATTCTCCAGGCCCAAAAGGAAAATTAATTACTGGCCATTCAAAGGAGTTTATTTCAGATACACTTGGCTTTCTAACCCGTTTAGCAAATGAATATGGAGAAGTTGCTAAAATTCGTTTTGGACCTTTCCATAATGTTTACCTTATTTCAAATTCAGATTTAATTAAGCAGGTACTTGTAACAAAACAAAAATCCTTCTTGAAATCAAAGGACTTCTCTGCTTTAAAACCAGTACTCGGAGAAGGCCTTCTTACAAGTGAAAAAGAATTTCACATGCGCCAAAGAAGGCTTATTCAACCCTCTTTCAAAAAGTCTCATATTAGCAATTATGGTCAGGATATGATTGATATAACAATGGACTATATTTCCACTTGGAAAAACAGAGAAGAAAGGATTATTACGGAGGATATGATGAGCCTTGCACTGGGTATTATCAGCAAGACCATGTTCAGCATGAACCTCAAAGAAGGATATGGCATGCTCGGGGAACCTATAGAATCCTTCATGAGAATTGCCGTTAAAAGAATGCGAACACTTCAAATGCCACTATGGGTTCCAACTAAAAACAACCGTGAATATAATATTGCGAAACAGAGACTTGATAAGGTGATTTATAGCTTTATTGAAAAACGTAGAACAGAGGCAGAGAGACATGAGGATATGCTTGGGATTCTAATGGATGCTCGAGATGATGAGGATGGCTTAGCTATGACAGACAAGCAGTTACGTGATGAGTTAATGACCATTTTCCTTGCCGGTCACGAAACAACAGCAAACGTGCTTTCCTGGACCTTATACTTGCTTTCCCAACACCCTGATGTGGAAACTAAACTTTTCAATGAAATAGATAGCGTAATCGGTAACCGTAATCTAACACCTGGCGATTTTATGAAATTAACATTCACACAAAATGTTATCTATGAATCAATGCGCATATACCCGCCTGCCTATATCATACAACGGGAAGTGGCGGAGGATGTGGTAATTGGAGGGTATCTTTTTAAAAAAGGCGATATGATCCTGTTGAGTCAGTATGTGATGCACCACAAGCCTGAGTATTTTGATAATCCAGATTCCTTTAAACCTGAGCGATTTGAAAACAACTTTATGAAAACCTTACCTCCGTTCGCTTACTTTCCATTTGGCGGAGGTCCGAGAGTTTGTATCGGTAATCATTTTGCAGTGATGGAAGCTGTGCTTGTCCTAGCATGCATTGCTCAACGATATCGGATAAGGCTGGCGCCTGACCATCATGAAGTAAAGCCACTTCCGTCTATTACACTCAGACCGAAGCGTGGATTGCGCATGGTAGTCGAAGATAGAAATATAGGAGGTTTCCAACCAGAAGCTTCTGAAATTTAAATGAATATAAGTTGTATTAATGAAAAAATTGTCACTCTACACCTAAGGAAGATCCCTCCCTTTTAGTTCCAAATAAAGGATGCTAGACCTTATAATAGAGTTAGCATCCCATAAGGATTTTGTCCTTTTATAGTATTTAAATGCACAATATCCTCCGGGGTCAGACCTTCGTGTTCGTACCTTGTTATTATTCGTTTAAGTATCCCTTGCACCATCCCTTGAAAAATGATGTATATAACAAAATGAAGCTTACTATTATTGTGAATTATTGGTTATCTTGATTTGTAAAAAAATTGTAGAAACATCACCGTACCCTCTTACAACTTCCCTTATATTATGGAGCCCGTTTTCGCCCTGTAATTCAACTAACGCACCTGATAGTTGCATAAAGAAAAAGCTGCCTTAAAGACAGCTCCGATCTTCAGCTAAAGCACCCGTTAGTTGAACAAGAATAGTAGATTAATCTTTTAAAAAAATATTTAGCATTTTACGCTTTGAATTTTGTTTTTATAAAAACTAATAGACCTAGAATAGCAGAGATAATCAAAAAACTATAAGGAATAGCAAAAAGCGTTCCTAATGATTGTGAACCATTATATCCAACCTAAGCGTACCAATTTTTATTTTCGTTAGCAAAGAACCACTCACTTGAATATCCGTATTTTATTACTTCTTCCATTCCACCATAAGCTTGAGGAAAATTATCTATATCAATATGTTCTGGACTCCCCTCTGGCTTTTTATATAAAGAAAAATGCGATAATTTATCATTAGTTACTTCTTTACAGTCTGAAATAATTTTATTTTTTTCAGTTTCAGATAGTTCTTTATCACGGAGATATCAATAACAGTATTAAAAGTAGCTTGTACTCAGAATCAGAAGTTAGAGGATGAAGCCAAGAAGAAGGTGGCAGCTGACGACAATCAAATTAGGTTATTGGACGTAAATTAAGAAACCCAGCTACCTTCACATGAGAAGATTAGCTGGGTTTCTTAATTATTTACATCTAATTATTTATAGAACTATTCGGATCCGCCAAGTAAAAAAGCGACTGCTCATTGTTCAGCAATCGCGCCCGTTTGTTGAACAAGGTTTCAATTAATATCCCCTAAATAAACTGGAGACTTTTGATTATTAAGATGATTTATTATATATTTTCTTAGTTCTTTGGGATATATCCTATACTGTAGTAAATCATTAATATGTATCCATTCTATCCCTACTTGGGGCTATCTGGATTGGTAGGTGTTTTATAATTATTCCCATTTACTAGGTTGCAGACAAAATAATATTCGACTTGGTGAACATTAAAATCGAATGAAGAATGCTCGTGGTTTTTTCCTATATACTCACGAATATGAAGCAGCTCTCCGATTTCTACTTCTTTTCCAACTTCTTCAATACACTCTCTTAATAATGCGTCATGAATTGTTTCGCCGTGTTCTTGTCCACCGCCAGGGAAAAGATAAAAATACCCCTCATTATCTTGATTTTTTGTTAATAAAATCTTATCTCCACTAATTATAATAGCTTTTGCTGAGTTTCTAATACTCATATGTACCCCTCCTATATATCTCCTACATTTTACTATAAAATAACTTAAATCTTTTTTAATTATCAGGCCCAATTGTTGAACGGATCTAACAGTACTGTTGAACTAACCTGCCTTTAGCTACATAAGAAAAAGAGCTGCCAAAGCAACTCCCTTTTTGAAGTAAAGCACCCGATAGTTCAACAACAATTACTCATTTTTTTCGTAAATGTGATAATAATAGAGGTATGGATTTTCTTTATCAGTAATCCCTTTTTTTACATAAATCTCATTCCATTTTTCAAAATCTAATTCAGGGAAGAATGTATCTCCCTCAAATTCAAAATCAATTTTTGTAACGTACAGTTTATTAGCATATGGCAAGAACAATTTATAAATTTGTTCACCACCAAAAATGAAAATTTCTTCTTCATTTTCACAGAATTTAAATACATCTTCAGTAGAATGAGCAATTTCGCAGCCTTCAACTGAATAGTTTTTATCTCTTGTTAAGATGATGTTTCTTCTTCTAGGTAATGCTCTTCCAATTGATTCAAAGTTTTTTCTGCCAATGATGAGCGAATGTCCCATAGTAGTTTTCTTAACATATTGCAATTCTTTTGGCAATTTCCACGGAAGCTTATTATCTTTACCAATAACCCTATTTTTGTCCATAGCTACTATAAGAGAAATAATCAGTATCTTCACAGCCTTTATACTCGGTTTTAATCCATTTTAAATCTTGTTTGTTGTTGCTACAATCTTTATTACTTGTTCAACTAAACTGCCCCGTTAGTGCCATAAGAAAAAGGTTGCCGCAGCAACCCTTTGGTTAAACTATCGACCTTTTAGTTGGAGAATGGTTAATTAAAACTTAATGTTTAATAATTCTTTCATTTCAAGAAGAACATCAGAATGTTTTTCTTTTGATAAATACATCATTTTCTGTCCTGCTCCATTTACATCTTGCTTCTTTCCGTTCGGTTCTTGAAACATAATCCTTCCATCACTAAAAAAATTTATAGTGTATACTTTGTTATCCATGGTTTCTTTATCGGATAATATAAAAAAGTAATTCCCTTTTTTATTTAATTCTTTACTCTTCTCCAATAACTCCTTATTAGGAGGTTGCACAACTTCCATTTTGTTCACTTTTTCTATAAAAGCTTGTATTTCATTAATATCTGTAATGACCTTTGAAGTTGACTCGGAAGATACACCGTCCTCATCAACACCTTGCACTAATAAAGTTGTATATTCATCTTCATTAGGTATTTCTAAAACTTCACTTTTCGTTTTTGTAGTTTCTAAACTACAAGCATTTAAGAATATTATCATTAACATGCAAATAGTAAACATCTTGAAAAATCTCAAATTCCATCCCTCCATTTCTTCCTTCTACAATATATGTAAATTGAAAAAGTATCCATGCTTAGTGAACTAACCCGCCCCTTTAGTTCATTAAGAAAAGGAGCTGCTTATCAGCTCCTGGTATTGAAGTAAAGCACCTGTTAGATGAATAAGGAAAAAGAGATTTACCTCGAATTGAAGTACAGTGTCTAATCAAATTATTTTTCTAATGCCATATTAACAGATTCAATAGCATGTATTTCTGTTGTATCAAATAATGGCACTTCTGAATCCTCAGGTTTTACTAATAATCCAATTTCTGTGCAACCTAATATTATTCCTTCTGCTCCATCATCAACTAAACTCTTGATAACCTTTTTGTAATAATCCCTTGATGATTGTTGGATTTCCCCTAAACATAACTCTTCATAAATTACTTTATTTATAACTTTTCTATCCTCATCATTTGGTATCAAAACCTTAATACCATTAAACTCTATTCGTGTTTTATAAAAGTCTTGCTCCATCGTATATTTAGTACCAAGTAAACCAACCGTACTTATTTCGGACTTTTGAATTTGATTTGCTGTTGAATCAGCAATGTGTAAAATAGGTAAGCTAACTTTTTCTTCAATATATCTAATCACTTTATGCATCGTATTTGTACAAATTACAATAATTTCTGCACCAGCCTTTTGCAAAGACTGAGCAACATCCCCTAATAGTTTACCAGAACTTTCCCAATCGCCTTCAGCTTGATAGCGTTCGATCTCTTCAAAATCTACGCTATATAAAATGCACTTGGCTGAATGCAATCCTCCCAATTTGGTTTTTACTTCTTCGTTAATAATACGATAATATTCTAACGATGACTCCCAACTCATTCCACCAATAAGACCAATAGTTTTCATAAATATTCCCCTTTCCATTTGAAATATACTAAAAATTTTATATAAATTTAATAGACATAGTACAATATCTTTCTTATTAAATAAACCTGCCCCGTTAGTGCCATAAGAAAAAGGCTGCCTCAGCAACCTTCCTTATTGAAGTAAAGACCCATTAGTTGAAGAGCAAAGTATTATTATACAAAGTATATTAATCCAGAAATACCCAAACAGATTACAGCTATGATTGAGTGGGCTTTTTTCGTTACTTCATTAAAGCGCCCTATAATGGAATAACTAAAATATGGTCTCAATCCAAAAATCAATTATTTCCTTCTCCAACGAGGTATGCTTCATCCGCTTTAAACCGGTGTAGGGATACGCTATCTTGTTCATAGTATATGGCAACTGTCCTGATGCCCAACTCCGTGCATGCCTGGAAGATACGGACAGCTATTTCTCCACGGTTTGCGACTAGTACTTTTTGGAATCGTTTTGTTGTTTTCCTCCTCTGTTCCTCCTGACAAACCATTAAGACGTTTAAACTGTTTTAATCCTGTATATCTAATTTTCATAACTTTATTAAGTAATAGATCTAATTCCTGGCTATATTCAATCGTTCTTGAATCACATAGGCCATACTTTAATGCTGATGTCTCCATTTTGGATTTTAGATCATTTTATTACTTCACATATTTCAAAAGTTCCATTTCTTATCCCCCTTGAAGCAAAAAAGGTCTTACAATAATCATCTACTAAATGCACAAAGTCGGCGTGTTATTCGAACTCTAAAAGCTGTATAGTTTCTATGAAAAAATAGTTGATAAGATTGTTGAGAATAAAAAGATGGCCAATAAATATTGAGTGACTGCTCAATATTTATTGGCTCCGGGCAAGGATTTTCTATCCTAGTTTTCCACTTGCCTCTACAATTTGATTAAGAAACTGTTCAACCTCTTCCTGACTTTTTCCAAGTTTACTTACAAAGCGGTTCAGTTCCTTCCCTTCTTTAAAAGCAATAAAGCTTGGGATTCCGTACACATCCAGCTTCTCTAATACCTCTGGAAAATGTTCACGATTTAATGCAATCATATCTACTCTTTCTCTATACGCTTCTTCCAAGATGGGCATAAATAAATCGGTATGCTGACAGTCTGGGCAATATTCGGCATAGAATTTGGCCATAACTGGTTTTGTTGATAAAATCGCCTCTTCAAACTCTTGTTTTGTTTTAATCTCTTTCATTATTAAAATCCTCCCCATATTTGGTTCTCTTTGATAGATTGATTGTTTCCACTACATAATTCACTTGCATCAAGATATTTTTCGCAATCCAGAGCAGCCATACAACCACTTCCCGCAGCTGTAATGGCTTGGCGGTATTTATGATCTTGAACATCCCCGCAGGCGAATACACCTGGGATATTCGTTTCGGTTGTACCAGGATTCACCATGATATATCCCATATCGTCCGTTTTGATTTGATTGTCTAAAAATGCTGTGTTTGGTTTGTGCCCAATGGCAATGAAAATACCATCAGTTTCCAGAACTTCCTCTTTTCCTGTTTCACTGTTTTTTACTTTCAAACCAGTAACGTGTCGATCCCCTGCGATCACTTTTTCAGGAATGGAATTTAAGCTCCAGGTAATTTTTGGATTCTTTTTGGCACGGTCTTGCATAATTTGGGAAGCGCGAAGCTCCTTTCTGCGGTGGACAACCTGAACCTCCGAAGCAAACTTCGTTAAAAAATTTGCCTCTTCCATAGCAGAATCTCCGCCCCCGACAACGATAATTTTCTTTCCTCTAAAGAAAAATCCATCGCATGTTGCACAGGTGCTTACCCCACGCCCAATATTTTCTCTTTCCCCTGGAATCTCCAAAAGTTTCGCTGAAGCTCCCGTTGAAATGATTAAAGATTGCGTTTTAAGCTCCCCTATTCCTTCCACCGTTAAGGTAAAAGGGTTATTGGAAAAGTCGCCTTTTTTAACCCAGCCTCTTTTAAACTTTGCTCCAAAAAACTCAGCTTGCTTTCGCATGTTCTGCATCAACTCTCGTCCCATAATCCCTTCAGGAAAACCAGGAAAATTCTCGACAGCTGTTGTCAATGTCAATTGCCCCCCTGGTTCAGGCCCTTCAATGACCAAAGGACTTATGTTAGCACGTGCTAAATAGATTGCTGCGGTTAACCCAGCAGGTCCAGTCCCTAGAATAACGGCTTTATACATCGCTTACCTCCTTATCTCTTAGTCATGAATATTAATTTGCAATATTCGTGCCAATCTTTAATTCCTTGCAAAATCACTATTTTTTCAGCCTCTTATAGGTTAATCATTCCTATTTCCTATCACGTTTGAGAAAAATTTTTTCAAGAACAAGAAAACATGTACCAACTCAAATTTCAAACGGTGGATTAAAAGCCAAGAAAGTTTTAAAGGAAAGATACAAGATAGTTGTTGTAACTACTTGAACAATATTTGCAAATCGAGTGGCACCATAAACTAAATCGAATAATGGGACAAAGAAGGCTAGAAAGACATATGGGAAATAGGCATACATCTGCGAACAATAGCTTGCGTTGGATTTCCACGGAATAACCGGTGCGCCCATGATCCCAACATCCTCGATATTACGCGAAAGATTTTCTGGGCCTAATTATTATTTTTAAAGACATTTTTCATAAGGGAACCCGCTACAATTGAAGTTAATAACATCGATGAGCCAATCATATTTGTGATTAATGCGGTTACCATTGTAGCTAGTGTTATTCTAAATGTAGAGCCGAGGGTTCGTTTGACTAATGGCTCCACTAAAGAACTGAGAATCCCAGATTGTTCCAGAATTCCCGTTACACATATGGCTAAAAGGACAACAAGGAATGAGCTCATTAAACTGTAGAGCCCGCCTCTGCTTAGGATGTAAGGACAGACCGGACCACACTTTCACTATTTAATCGATTCTAAGCAGGGGAGTATTCAACCCGCTTTTCTTTTGCAAGATATAGCCCCTCTTCGTCTAAAGGGGTGAATACCCGAAATTTTCTCAATTGCTTTCCATAAACATGGATCGTGATAGCTGGTTTATTACCTACCCCCTCCAAGATATGACAGTCTGCTGGAGGCAGTAGCTTTCCTGTATTCTGCTCGTTTACAATGATGGTATCAGTATGCTGTAACTTAACAATATTGCCCCCAGATAATTCCTCTAATCGTATATAATTAGTCACTTTAACCTTACCCGCGACAACTCCTTCTGCTCCCCATGAATCATCATGATCATGAAGAGTGGTCTTCTGGCCGGGCTTCCAGACTAGCGCAATCACTTCGAAACGATCCTCTGGGTCACAATACAACAGATGCCGCGAGTACCCTTCCTCACTTGGTCTTCTTTTCTCAGAAGGTAGCCATGATTGGGATTGAATTAATTTACCAACTAACCTTTCTGCTTCCACAACACATTCGTTATCATTCTGACTCCGTTCCACCATAACCGTCATATCTTGAACAAAATTTTTGAAATCATATTCATTCGTGTGTTCCATTTTAATTCCTCCCCAATATTCTTATGTTTTACTTTCCTGTATGGGAAAGTTGCTTGACTGCTTGTTCTAACTGAAGTAGAGCTTTTTCCATAGTAGAGCGGGGACATGCGATATTCACTCTCATAAAGCCTTCTCCCCCTAGACCAAAAATGTGACCTTCATTCAAGGCCAATCTTGCTTTTTGCAGCATAAACTGATCTAATTCTTCCATACTAAATCCAAGTTCCCGGAAATCCAGCCATAGCAGGTAAGTCCCTCCGGTTCGACAAGTTTGATTTGAGGGATATGATTTTTCAAATATGATTGAACAAAATCAACACTTCCTTTTAAAAAATCAATAAGCTAATCCAGCCAGCATTCTTCCCCGAATCGATAGGCACTTTCCAAAGCTGCTATACCAAACGGGGTTGCCCAGCCAATCGCCATACTGTTGATTTCACGTTTATAGCGTTCTCTCAAATCACGATTTGGAATAATAACAACAGATGTTTGTACTCCCCAAATATTGAAAGTCTTACTTGGAGAAAAACAGGTGATGGTTTGTATAGCCAGAGCTTCTGAAATAGAGGCGATTGGTATGTGTTTATATTCGTTGTAGACGAGATCAAAATGAATTTCGTCCGAAACAATCAAAATATTATTTTTAAGACAGATTTCCCCAAGACGTGTGAGCTCTTCTCGTGTCCAGACCCTTCCCACCGGATTATGAGGGCTGCAAAGGATTAACATTTTAACGGAAGAATCAATCTGGGCCTCTAAATTTACAAAATCCATCGTGTATCGTTCCGTACTGTTTTTCGATTCCCAAGTTTGAAAATATTTTCTTAATTATTCAAAAAAAGATTGCAATTGAAATTTGCAATCCTATGGTAAGTTATAAGATTCTGTCGTTCTAACCTGCGGGAAAGTGCCGAGTAACGAGTTTTCCATTCTTCCGCAGCTTGGGGTACCGGCCCTTACCTATGAACAAAGTCTATTTAAAAATTGTAATGTCCGTTCATGCCCTGTATGTTCAAAAATTTGTTGAGGTGTTCCTTCTTCAACGATTACACCGTTATCAATAAATACGACTTTATCCGCTGCTTCACGCGCAAAATTCATTTCATGTGTCACTACAACCATGGTCATTCCTTCTTTAGCAAGTTCTTTCATGACCTTTAGAACCTCACCAACCAACTCAGGATCTAACGCGGAAGTAGGTTCATCAAAAAGCAGAACTTCAGGTTCCATAGCCATCGCCCGTGCAATTCCTACACGTTGTTGTTGTCCACCGGATAGCTGGGATGGATAGTGGTTCGCCCGTTCCGATAATCCTACCTTTTTCAGCAATTGAAGAGCCTTCGTACGAGAGGCTTCCTTGTCTTGTTTACGAACGTAAACAAGACCTTCCATAACATTTTCAAGTGCAGTCATATGAGGGAACAAATTGTAACCTTGGAAAACCATACCCGTTTGTTGACGGAACTTAATCACCTTATCTTTTGGAACTGGTTTTTTATCCTGAAAATCCAAAGAAAACTTTCCAAGCTTAATGGTCCCTTTTGTAGGCGCTTCCAATAAATTCAGGCAACGTAACAAGGTTGTTTTCCCTGAACCCGATGGCCCAATAATACAAACTGTATTGCCTTCCTCAATTTTTAGATCGATTCCCTTTAAAACCTCTGTTTGTCCAAATTGTTTATGCAGGTTCTTTATTTCAATCATGTATATTTCCCCCTATCAAATTAGCCCGTCACATAACGATCGAGTCGTTTTTCCATCTGTCCTTGTGCATTCGAAAGAACGGTACTGAAAATCAAATAAATAAATCCTGCTAGACAATAGAGTACCAATGGTTCATAGGTTGTTGCGGTAATTTGCTGAGCAACTCTAAACATTTCAGTCACCGTAATGGTAGCAGCCAACGATGTATCCTTTACCAAGCTAATAAAACTGTTTGCCAAAGGCGGGACAGATACCCTTGTTGCCTGAGGGAGAATAATTCTTTTTAATGCCTGCGGATAGCTCATCCCAATAGAATAAGCCGCCTCCCATTGACCTTTGGAAATGGAGAGTATAGCCGCACGAATAATCTCTGAGTTGTAGGCGCCAACACTAAGCGTAAAACCGATAATCGCAGCAGGAAGGGGGCTAATCGTAATGCCTATACTCGGAAGGCCATAGAAAATGATAAACAACTGAACAAGCAGCGGTGTTCCCCTAATCACCCATACATAAAATCTTGCAACAGCGTCTAGGAGTTTAATTCCCGAGATTCGAGCTAATGCCGTAAGTAAAGCAAGAAGGAGTCCCAGTAAAAAGGATACTAATGTCAAGGGAACCGTAAACGCAACCCCAGCTTTTAACATCGGGAAAAAGGAATTTACAATGATGTCAACAATTTGGTCCATTCTTTCATCAGCAAACATGTAGAACCCTCCCTATTTTGAAACATCTTTTCCAAAATATTTTTGTGAAATACTTAAATATTTACCATCCTTCATCATGTCGGAAAGCGCTTTATTTACGGCCTCTACCAATTCTTTATTCCCTTTTCTCATCATGACCCCCATTTTTGCCGGATCATCAAGTTCTGCGATAGATTTAACCGGTGCATCAGGTTTTTGCTTTTTGAAATCTAGGTAGGATAGTCCGTCATTTACAACCGCATCCGCACGTTTTGAAAGTAATAAATCAATGGATTGATTAAAACCTTCTACTCCAACGATCTCAGCACCATAAGATGCTGCTATATCTTTATAGTTACTAGTTAAAGTCTGAGCTGATTTTTTTCCTTTCAAATCTTCAAATGATTTAATCGTATTATTGTCCTTGTGAACAATTAAGAAAGGTTTTGACATAATATACGGCACTGAAAAATCGTATTTTTTCTGGCGGTCAGGAGTAATTCCTACATTATTAGCAATAATATCGAACCGCTTTGAATCGAGTCCTGCGAAAATACCGTCCCATTGGGTTTCAATGAATTCTGGTTTCACACCAAGTCTTTTTGCTACTTCCTCCGCGATTTCAACATCAAAACCGGTTAACTTGCCTGAAGAATCATGGTAGCTAAAA
Source organism: Peribacillus sp. NJ11 (assembly GCF_030348405.1). Classification (NCBI taxonomy): domain Bacteria; kingdom Bacillati; phylum Bacillota; class Bacilli; order Caryophanales; family Bacillaceae; genus Peribacillus; species Peribacillus sp. NJ11. The sequence continues at coordinate 3,391,216 of NZ_JAUCFO010000001.1, read as the reverse complement.
GGTGCAAAGGTTCCTTCTGTTCCAATTTTAATGGTCCCGCTCGATTTAATTTGCTCTAGCATATCCCTGCTCTCATCGGCCTGTTTGCCTGGTTGACTTGCTGCCTGATTTTCGGCCTTTCCGCATGCAGATAATACAAGTGCTACAAGTATCGAAAAAGCGATGATGATGAAACTCTTTTTCATAAATAATTCCCCCCTCTGTATAAATAGTGTCATAATTTTCAGTTTAATTGTTCTATCTGTTTAGAGCCAAAAAGGTAAATACCTTATAAAAGGTGGTTCTGTCCATTTGGAAATTCATTTACAAATAAACCTGTGCGACAACAACAGAATTGCTCATTAAGGGACGGCTTTTCCTTCAATCTTTCGAAGCCAGATATACGCTGGTTTTTTCCATAATACAGCCCTCAATTCACTTTGACCGTAGAACTTTTTGATGCTGAGATGTTGTTTAATCCATTTGAAAAACAATTCAATGGCCCAGCGTGATTTGTACATTTCTGAAATTTCGTCTGCACTTAAATCAAACCGATTGGTGATTAAATTGAGCTCATTACCTTTTGAATCCAAGACCTTTAATAGGCGAAAATAATTTTCAGCATGGTTTTGTGTCGTACCAATCAACACCATTTGATCCGATAAAACAGACGTATTTTTAGGAAGTTTAAAGTTGTAAATTTCACGTATTACAGGGTTTTTCCGCAGCCTTGAAAGAAAGAAGTAGCCATCATCGGTCATTCGGTCAAAACGTTCATAATCTAGGTAACCACGGTCAAACAGATACATGCATTTTTTGTCATCTACCATGATTTCAAGCTGGCCGCGGTCATGTTCTTTGGCAGTTGTCATAACGGCTTTTTCAGGATAGGAAATTCCTTTTTCCATAAACACAAGAAACAGATGCAACTTCACTCCCGCCTTTGTTTTGCGGATTTCTGCCCATTTATGATTCGTCAAATTGAGTGGCAAAGTGCTTTAATCGATGTTTTTTAATGGCATCACAAGTTTCACAAAATGATTAAATTGAATATTTTGAATATTTAATTTAAATTAACACAACACTAGTGTTCCCCCCTATATTTTTAAAAAAATGGATGATTTGAAGATTTCTAGTTTCATTATTCTGTATAATTCTAATATTCTTTAAATTTCGTCTATATTTTCCAAATGGACTCCACCTCCTCCTTTTCGTTATCATATTATGCAAGAGTTGTGCCATAATAAAATCCTTGTTAATTCAACATCCCTACTATCGAACTAGTTGAAAAATTCCCATTTCCGCGACGAATATAGTGATAACCTACCGCTCCGTACTGTTTTTCGGTTCCCAAATTCGGAAAAATTATTTCCAAATATGCGAAATATCCCTACGGAGACGAAAAAGGATTGGAAATAAAATTTGCAATCTTAGGTAATGTGGATCAAACTTTTAGATTGTATCGTTCTAGCTTACGATAAAGTGTCGATAAACTAATTTTTAATTCTTCCGCTACTTTTTCCTTATCTTTTCGATCTGACCACCTAAAAAGAAACTTTGGATAATGGATTTTTCATATTCGGCCACCATCTCATCTAAACTTAACCCTCTGGTATGAATAGGTGGTTGAAATCGGTACAAATAATCCGGAAGATCATGAAAGCCAAGTACATCCGATTCTGCCATATTCACCATATACTCCACAACATTTTCTAACTGTCTAATATTCCCGGGCCAATCATATTGAATTAGCCATTGTTCTAATTGTGGATCCATAGTTAATTACGACGACTTAAGTTCGAACAATACTTACAAATGAAGTACTGGAGAAAGAAGGGAATGTCGTCCCTCCTCTCCTTCAATAACTTTGTATACAGCGGGATCACATTGATTCGATAATATAAATCCTCACGGAATGTACCGTTTTGAACCATTTCTTCTAAATTGCGATGTGTTGCTGTTATCACACGAACATTTACAGGCAGTGATTTGTTTCCTCCCACTCTTTCAAACTCTTTTTCCTGTAATACCCTAAGAAGTTTAGGCTGCAGGGATATAGGGTATATGTCCTTCTTCTGTTACCTCTTTCGCTACTTGTTGCATTTCTTTCATCAAGTCTGTCCCATTCGGCACAACCTTGACTTTTTCACCGCCCAGTATATAATCTCTTAAATATGAATATTAATTTGCATATTCATGCCAGCATTATTATTCCTTTAACCGCAATATAATTGACAAATCCTCCAGCCGTACAGTTATTCTAATGCCATTTCGAGATCTTTCCATATATCTTCTACATCTTCAATTCCAACCGAAAAACGAACGAGTCCATCATAAAGACCTGCTTTTTCTCTTTCTTCTTTAGGGATTATCGCATGTGTCATCGAAGCTGGATGTTGAATTAAGGTACCTACATCTCCTAGGGAAACTGCTAAAGTACTCAGTTTTACAGAATTCATAACTTTAACACCTGTTTCGTATCCCCCCTTCAAGACAAAAGAAATCATTGCTCCAGGACCTTTCATTTGTTTCTCCATGATATTTTTATCTTCAAAACTTGCTAGCCCTGGAAAATAAACCTTCTCTATAGCCTTATGTTTTTCCAAGCGTTCAGCCAAAATTTGTGCATTTTCTTGTGAGCGGTCCATGCGAATGTGCAATGTACGAATCCCTTGAAAGAGAAGCCAGGCATCCATAGGGGCCAAATTTGCTCCCATAGTCTTCTGCACTTCTTTTCTCATCGGATCAATAATATCCTTGCTGGAAATCACTAGTCCGCCAATAAGATATCCATGACCCGACAAATATTTCGTTGCACTGTGGACAACAATATCAATGCCGCATAGAATAGGATTTTGTAAATATGGGGACAAAAACGTATTATCAACAATAGTCAAGATACCCTTTTGCTTAGCGATCGCCGCTACACTCTTCATATCCACTAAGGAAAGCGTGGGATTAGAAGGAGTTTCAAAGTAGACCACTTTCGTTCTATCTGTAATGTGTGGTTCAAGCTCTTCCCCTGTCTTAAACGGTACAAATGTTACATCAATTCCAAATTTCTTTACTGTTTTGGATAGAAATGCGTGCGTCGCCCCATACAACGCTGTGTGTGCAACAACGTGATCTCCTGCCTGCAAAACACCCAAAAGGCAGCCAGTTATGGCAGCCATTCCAGATGAGAAAGCCAAACAACCTTCACCAAATTCCAATGCCGTTACCTTCTCTTCCAGTTCTCTTACATTTGGATTTCCCAGGCGTGAATACATAAATCCTGGATCTTCTCCTGCGAAGCGTTGTGCTCCTACTTCTGCATTATCAAAAACAAATGTTGAAGTCATATAAACAGGTGAGATGTGTGAGCCATGCCCTGGATCTTTATTTACTTTTACTAGCTTTGATGAATAGTTCATTATTATTATGCCTCCTAATTTTAGTAATCTGAAATGCTGCCGTTTTTATTTCTTCCCATTAGTTGTATGCAAGTCTTTATATGCAAAAATTATGCCAATTCTGTAAACCCTTATAAAATCTACAGTTTTAATATTAAAATTCTTTATTTATTTACATTTTTGGCAAGGTGCACTGCAAAACATAGTAATTATCGAAATTACCAATTTAGCAATATTGATAATATTTTTCTAAAATTGAGAAGAATTTAGCTACAAACACTAATATCATTAAACCAAAATATAAGTGCAGACCAATTATTAAAAATAATGGAGTTGATCCAAATGAATGAAAGTAATTATTTAACACCAGAGCTAGTCGAAAAGATGAGAGCTTATCTCAATAGCCTTACGGAAGAAAAAAAATTAAAGCTGAAAAAGATGCTGCCGCTCGTTGATGAGACACAAAACAGGCTTTACAGAAAATGATCTTAAAATAGCAGGATAGCGAATGTCATCTATAAAATGCCTCAAAAAATCGGGCCGGAAAATGCACGTTTCGGCCCGATTTTTGCTAATTTTTTACCCCAAAACCACTACATATAGTGGTTGACCTGCATCTAATATATGGTTAATTGCTGCTCTTCCTCAACAATCTGGCCAAAATGTTGAACAAAGGTCAAACAGTACTCTTCAACTATCCTGCCCCTTTAGTTGCATAAGAAATGGAGCTGTTTCCAGCCCCATATAGAAGTAAAGCACCTGTTAGTTGAACAAAATAATACGGCTAATCAAATATTTATTATTGTTTCTTCTTGCCATATACGTTCCATATTTACATCATTTTTTGTACAAGTTAATTGAAAGACGTCAGGATTACTAAGATTCTTCCAACATTCAAAATCAAAGTTATTATTATAATTCTTTAGCAGTAAAGACATTAAATTTCCGTGAGTAACGATTATTGTGTTTTCAGTTTTATTTTTAAAAACTTCATCTACAACGTTTACTATTCGGTTCATTGCTTCCTGACTCGACTCTCCTCCTTCAAATTTCAACTCCATATCATTAAACGTTGCTTTAAGTTTTTCAAACCAGTCAGGTAAGTCCGTTGTACTTAGTGTACGTTCTGACAAACGTTCATCAATCTCTATTTTTAAGTTTATTTTCTCACTTAGTGATTCTACTGATTGAATAGCACGTAAAAATGGACTTGATATGATTCGGTCAATTTTAGTATTAGAGAAAAATTCAGATAAATAATTGGCTTGCTTCAATCCTTTTTCTGTTAGTTGTGATTCCGAAGGTTGACCCTGTGCTTCACAATGTCTCACAACATAAATCTTTTTTATCATATAAGTATCCCCCAATTTAGTAGTAAAAACTTATTTTTACTATTCTCTTTAATTTCCTTGTTTAACTAACCTGCCCCGTTAGTTCCGTAAGAAAAAGGTTGCCGCAGCAACCCCTGTTATTGAAGTAACGCACCCGTTAGCCATCCATGAATCGCAAAAATCGGCGATTCACCACAAAGAATGAAAATGGTTAGGAAGTGTCAATACTGATACTGACCTTAATCCAGTCAACCCTAATCTATAGACTAATTAATTAACGCTCTCCTCTTTTTTTAAACGATTGAGCAGGGTCTTCTTAAGTATTGTCATTTTTCATTATTAAAGAAACTTATTTTCATGGTAGTTCTATAAGGAAAGCGAACCTTATTAAAGAATCGCTCCCGATTGCGGAAAATCAACAATATTATTAAAGACTTAAGAGCAGGCAGAAACTTATTCGGGTTTTGTATTGTTACTGATAATAAAAAGTGGTGATAATAACACACAAGCAAAGAAATTATCAGTTTTTACAGACTGGTTGAAACTCATATTAATAATCTTTCAGTTCAATCCCGTTGGCAGCTTTCGCTATCATTTTCGAAATCATCTTAAACGATACGACCATAAGGATGGGTACGCGAAACATTAAATTGCGTAGAAAGATTTTGAAGCTTGATCTTTCAATCATACTCCCAGCAGCCATTAGTCCTATTTTTTGATTTTTCTCAACAAACTTTCTCATTTTTTGTTCGTAGGCAACAAAGGCACGGGTGTACTCGCAATCTGCAGCTTTGAGTTCACCGGCTAATACAAAAGCTCCGACAAGCGCCAGGCTAGACCCTTGACCCGATAGGGGTGATGGGCCATACGCCGCATCTCCTAACAATGCAACCCGACCTTTTGACCATGTCGGCATGTGAATCTGGCAAATCTCGTCAAAATAAAAGTCTTTCGCATCTTTCATGGTTTTGAGTAGATTCGAGGTCTCCCAACCCGTATGGCCTACGAAGGCACTTTCTACAAGTTTCTTTTGAGATTCTGTATCATAGCGGTCGTATTTCAATGTATCTGATTGGAACAAGAACATACCCCTTGCTTCGGTATTGTTACGGGCGCTATACATACCTACAGTTTTGCCTGGTATCGTATAAAACAGCTGGCGGTGGTCGAGGTTGAGGAAATTCTCAAGGGTGAAAATTGAGATATAACAGCCAAGCGTACGTTTAAACTGTGCTTCGTCGCCAAAAGTCAAGGTGCGCACATTAGAATGGAGACCGTCCGCTCCGATTACCAGATCGAAAGTCTGCGGCTTGCAATTAATAAATTGAACTTCTGCACCAGCTTCAGTCTCATGTATTGCTGTAATCGAATCGCCCCAAATGTATTCGACCGTATCCTTAGTTAAATCGTACAAAATGTGACAAAGATCGTCACGCATGATTTCGATGTCCAGACCCAGGTGGTTCCCCATACTCGCTTCGCTTATTTGACCTTCGATCTTGCCTTTGCTATTCACGAAGTAAACACCAGTCATGTTCGTGTCAGCTTCACGAACTTGATCGAGTATACCCATCCCCTCAAGCACCGTAATGGCTGCACCACGGATATCAACCCCGTACCCACCCGTGCGCAATGCTGGTGCACGTTCTATTACAGTCACGTCGAATCCGTGGCGGTGAAGCCAGTAAGCAAGTGCCGGACCGGCAATGCTCGCACCAGAAATAAGAACGCGCATCGTTTGTTTCATAATAGCTTATTCACTCCTATCCTAATTAAAGTCTTAACATATCCACAGTATATTCACGGCCTATTTAACTTATTTACCACAGTAAAATATTAGGACTTTAATTATTTAACAAAATGGCCCAATTGTTGAATAAAGATCAAACAGCACTCTTCAACTAACCTGGAGTTAGTATAGTTCTTATTAAACTAACTCCAGGTTAGTTCAATAAAGAAAAAAAGAGCTGCCTATGCAACTCAATAATCTTTAATTAACGCCTCCGTTGTGGATTTAAAATAAAGTCGCGACGTTTATAAAATTGTTGCGATACTCTACCCCTTTAGATGGTTATCTAAAGGGGTGTTTTTATAGTGAAAAGGAAAAGAACATCTGAATTGAAAGATAGATTAAGGAACTGTTGAGTGACAATAAGTTATTCCGTTAAAGGGCCATTTAATGGAGGAAGAATCTGAAGAAAAATTGATCCTTCTGGTAATGATATTGTGCTTAAATTATAGAAGAAGTTAAAGAAGGATGAGGTATATTCTTTTGAATATGCCTATTTTTATTTTGATGAAAATTAAATATATTATGTTGATCCTGAATCATTTGGAGATTGGTAATCGAGAAAATAACATAATTGCCTAGTGTAAAATATTTAAATATTTTTGTAACGTAATTAAATTCTAGGAGTTATATAAGTGAAAGGGGTGAAAAGAGATCGACTTTGATTACTTATAAATACATCCAAATTAGGGTTATCTCCTTCTTTCACTAAACTGCTCCGTTAGTGCTATGAGAAAAGAGCTGCCACAATGTCAACTCCTATCTTCAGTTAAAGCCTCAACTTAGTAAAAAAACGTTTACTTTAAAGTATATTTTTCTTTATCCATATCTAGTAAGCGTTCTGGTTTCCCGCAAAAAGATAAGTTGCATTTACATCCAATACTATGTGGCAGTAGATCCTTTTCTTTTGTAACCTTTACAGGTATTGCTTCTGCTTTACACAATGTTGAACCACCTGCACCATTAACTAGAAAAACAGCATTAGGAACATTTCCGTTCTCAAATTTAGGTTTTCCATATTTATTTTCTTTTTTCCAGTGAGCTAAGGTTGATAGATGACGCATTAATGTTTATTTGTATGAACCAGTTGTATAAACATAAGCAAATGCCCCTCATAATGAAAGAATCTCCAACAGAATGCTGGAGGATTCTTAAGATTTTTTTAAAACTTATCCGGAAACTGTTTTACAACTCCCGCAGAGATAGTATCTGCCATTTGGATTATATGTGTGACCCCATCGTCAATTGAAACGATCCTTGCGTTCCAATCTTTTGCTAAGCTTGCAGTTAAATCATTTGTCACTAATTTCAGATGCATATACAGCAAATTTTTTAGATCTTCATTTTTCAAATAGGGGTTGGCACTGCTAAGGAAAGCTGCTATTTCATCTGCATTTCTATACCATTCTTTGTTTAGCTGTTGCACCAAGGCATTATTTCCGCTTTTAGCCGCATCTACAATCTTTCCCGCAATAACAATATGCTCCTTAAGCAGATCCGTAAGTTTGTTCCCAGATTTCTCTCCGTATACTGGCTTTACAGCATTACCAATATCCTCCTGATTCTTCAGAAGCCTAGCCAGTACCTGTTTTTGATCCTCCGCTCCAGCTGTTGTTGCACTTGTAATATAATTACTTGTCCACAATACATGATCAATCCAAAGTCTCCTGAATTCATTTTCGAACTTTACCTCAGATTGGCTAATACGTTGTACTTCCGGTTTAGCATATGCACTGGTTGTTCCAGCCACCATGTTTAGAGGAAATAATAAAATAAATCCCATCAATAATATTTTTTTCATAAAACCATCTCCTTCCAAAGTTAAAAAGCACCTTTTTATTATTGATAATATGGAATTTTAATATTCATAATAATGGTTCTATACCCTGTTGATCTGTAAATAAGTGGCTTTTAAATGAAGGAGAAAAAAACCAAGTTATTCCTTATGCAACTATCCTGCCCCGATAGTTGCATAAAGAAAAAGCTGCCTTAAAGACAGCTCTGAACTTCAGCTAACGCACCCGTTAGCCATCCATGAATCGCAAAAATCGGCGATTCACCACAAAGAATGAAAATGGTTAGGAAGTGTCAATACTGATACTGACCTTAATCCAGTCAACCCTAATCCATAGACTAATTAATTAACGCTCTCCTCTTTTTTTTAAACGATTGAGCAGGGTCTTCTTAAGTATTGTCATTTTTCCATTTTAAAAGAAACTTATTTTCATGGTAGTTTAAGTACATTTCTTCACAAACTTTTCCCAAATAAAAAAGGTTGTTATTAGGCACCTTTATTGTTGAAAAACTCAGTCTTTAAATAATTCCAGACATTCTAATTACTTTACCCTCCATTTCAGATTTAATCTATTTCATTCCATTTTTCCTATAAAATGCTATTGCGTGATCGTTTGATGGGGAAGCACGAAGATGGTATTCACTAACGCAACTGGCTTTAAAGAAATTAATTGCATAGTCATGTAAAAGTGAACCTAACCCCATTCCCCGTTTTTCTGGAATACTGTAATAAAGATTAATATAACCAATTTCTCTTCCTTCATATTCCTTAAAAGTTAGTTCAAGTTGACCGATTGGTTCCTCGTTTTCTAGTACAATAAAGCCTTTAGGGTTTTGGCTGACTGTTGTTGTAACCAATCTAGATAATTTTTTTCATCTCCAAAATCTTTATCTGTACCAAAACTAACAACGAAAGAATCCCTACGAAAAGGAATTATATACTCCTTATGCTTCCTTATATCAATTGGTATGAATTTCAATAATTCTCCCCCCTTAATTAAAGTTTATAAGCATTTAATTTCGCTGCAAAATTATGTATTCCTTCTGTAACTATTCTGCCCCGTTTGTTGCATAAGAAAAGGAGCTGCTGATCGGCTCCTGGTAATGAAGTAAAGCACCTGTTAGCTCAATAGGAGCAGAATTACCATGTCATTTTTTGTTAACCCTTACCTAAAAGCTCAACAAAATTTAAATGGAGTCGCTAAGCCGACTCCATCTTCAACATCAATCTGAAAGGAGATGAATCCTTATTTTCATACTTTTGATTACTGATTTTGTTCCTTTGTTATTCTTCTTTTAAAAAGTTCAACAATGTTAATCGGGATTTTGTTCTTTTTGGCAATATTTAAACTAGACTCTTTCGGATTGTTTTTTAACTCTGTACGAATGATCGAAAGCAACTCTTCCTTAGTCATCACTTTCATCCTCCTCATCCTCTTTGCCCTTAGCTAAAATAGCCACACTGACTGGGGAGTCTCCTGCTGGAAGTGTCTTGATTACTCTATTTTTTTCCGTATCTATGACAGATATGGTGCCATCATTAAAATTTGTAACAACAGCAAGTTTTCCGTCAGGAGTTATGTCAATTTCAACGGGTTCATCTCCTACCTGAATTGTTTCTATAACTTTATTCTTGTCGGTATCAATCACAGATACTGTATCTTCAAATTCATTAACAACATACACACGTTCTCCGTTGGGTGTAATGGCAATCCCATCAGGTCCATCTCCGACACGGATCGTATCAACACCGGTAATCTTTTTTGTATTAATTAGGGATACAGATCGACTAAAAAAATTCGTTACATAAGCAAAATTTCCGTCTGGTGTAATCGCAACATCAAGAGGAATATTCCCCACAGCAACTGTTCCAATTACGGTATTGGTTTTTGTATCAATTACAGATACTAGATCATTTCCGGTGTTTATTATAAAAACACGCTTTCCGTCTGGCGTAACCGCAACCCCTTGAGGATCATTAAAGGTTGCTGATACGATGATATCGATAACGATATTGGTTTTGAGATCAATCACATACACGTTATTTTCTATAAAATCCGTAACATAGGCAAGCCTTCCGTCTGGTGTAATCGTAATATCAGTAGGATCCTCTCCCATAGGAATGGTCTTAACAACAGTATTTGATTTTGTATCAATTACTTCGACCGAATTAGTCGAAGCAACCGTAACATAAGCAAACTTTCCATCGGGTGTAATGGCAATGTCAAATGCAATTCTGCCAACAGGAATGGTTGCAATAATTTCGTCCTTAATGAGGTCTACCACTGTTATAGTCATTCCAAAAAAGCTTACAACATAGGCAACAAGCTTGGAATCGGAGTGATGTAATTCTGATTTCAATTCCTTAGCCCCCTTAAACTAATTTTTGATTCAATATAATATATTCATATGATTATCGTATGGGACTAGCATAAGTGAATCAATTCCTCAAAAATGCAGTTTAAGAGGGATTTCTTGTTTTTCTTGACTCCTTTACTTAATAAACTCCCTCAGTTTAATACGATTTTCTCACAAATACTCGCTAACCTGCCCCTTTAGTTCCATAAGAAAAAGCTGTCTTAAAGACAGCTCCGATCTTCAGCTAACGCACCCGTTAGCCATCCATGAATCGCAAAAATCGGCGATTCACCACAAAGAATGAAAATGGTTAGGAAGTGTCAATACTGATACTGACCTTAATCCAGTCAACCCTAATCTATAGACTAATTAATTAACGCCTCCTCTTTTTTTTAAAACGATTGAGCAGGGTCTTCTTAAGTATTGTCATTTTTCATTTTTAAAGAAACTTATTTTCATGGTAGCTCAATAGCAAATGAATTACAACTCGTTATTTCTCCCAAAGCTCGATCAGTCGACCTTCAGGATCTTCAATCCAAATAAACTTTCCAAATTCACTAATCTCTTTTTTCTTTGCAAGAGGTACACCAATATGTTCAAGATGCTTAATAGTCTCGTTTAGATTATGTACTTGGAAATTTAACATCACTTGTTGTTCTGTTGGAAAATAACTGTCATTCTCGGTAAAGAAAGAAAAGATAGTCTCATTTCCTAATTGGGGTTTTATCACAGTCCCATTCCAATTTTCTATTTCAATCTTCAACACTTCACTGTACCATTTTTTTATAACTTCAAGATTCTTAGTTCTCCAAAATATTCCTCCGAAGCCTTTTATCATCGTATCTAACTCCTGTCTGTCATCAAATTTTTAGCTATCCGATTACATTAGATATTCGAGATTTAAATTTAAGTTCCTTTTTCAACTATACTGCCCGTTAGTTGAAAAACTTCTCATTTATTTAGTTCCATCAGCAACAATATCAGCCCTTTCATAAGGCTTGTGTTTTTCCACATAAATATCTTCTGAAATCATCCAATTATTTTCCCACATTTCACGGGCTTCTTCACCGTCTCTATCGACACCTCTTGAAAGACGTTTTTCTCTTGGACAATCAACCCATATTTTGAAATCGTATTTATCTGCTATTTCTTTTCGAATAGAATATACGCCTTCGATTATTACAATGCCACCAAAAGGAACAGTATGCCATTCTGCTAAGCTATCCGTTTCCCAATCGTACCGTTGATAATGTCCCTCTTTTTCATGCCTTATTGGTTCCAGCACCTGATTTAAAAGACGTTTCCAATCAAAATCAGCACCAATAGGTTTTTTTGTTGGATGTGTATTTATAATTTGAGAGGAAGGAAGGTAAAAATCATCCTTATGAACAATCGTTACATTAGAACATTCTTCTTTTATTTTATCAGCAAATGTACTTTTTCCAGAACCTCCACAACCGTCTATCCCGATCAGGAGTGTAGATTGTTTTTTAGAGATTTCATTTATACCATCTACTAATTGTTTGAAAGAACTAAATTGGCCCTTAATTATTTTAAAATTCATCTTAATTCACTACCTTCAGTTATTCACTAATTTTGTTAGTTCTCTATCCGTCATATAATAACCTTTTCTTATTAAACTAAACTGCCCGTTAGTGAAACAATAAAAGCTGCCAAAATGACAGTTTGATTTGTGACTCTTGCACGATTACTAACGTACATATTCAACTCTTATTATGGGCTTATAATATTTGATACTCCAATGATTTACAGGAAGGACATTGTGCGGTAGATATATGGGTTTCATTATGTACCCACTTATAATGACAAGTCGAGCAGAGTAGAACTGTATGTTTTTTTATGAATTCCATTGATTCATTTATATATCGCTCATAATCTTGAGGGTAACTATCTGCTAATGTACGAAATACAAAATTATAATCACACTCACTTCTGTTCCAATATTCTTTACCACCTTTATATTCAATCATATTTTACACATCCTACTATTTTTATAGTTTATTAATAGTTTTAGTTTCATAATAGCATAACACTTGGAATAATTTACCTTATTTTTTCTTCTTATTAAATTAACCTGCCCCGTTAGTTCATTAAAAACAAAAAAAAGGACCCCTGGTCCCTTAAAAATACTTTCTATACAAGTCTCTCCGCATTGCACCACTTAGATATGCATAAATTTTTGTGGTTTCACTTTTTTCATGGCCCATTAAATTTGAATCACTTCCAGAGGAGCTCCATTATTCAATAAATTTGTGACGTAACTATGTCTAAGCTGATGAGGATGAATGCTCTAATGTCCGTTCTCTTTGCTAACAGTTTTATAACGTTTCTCGCTTGAGAAATACTCATTCGATGGGGGGCGCGTGTTGTCACAAAGAGTGCTTCCTCCTGTCGGTAATATAATAACATTATTGAGCATCCCTATGACTACATAAATCCATACAAGTTGATAACCTTTCGATTCAACAAAAAAATAAAACAAATACAAACAGCCTATCAATAATAGTATCAATAGGGTGTTGAGGGATTAAAATATTAACTAGCCATCTTACGACATGTCTCTGCACAAATGAGACAAGCTTCTGCACATTGCTGCCAATGAACATGATCATGTTTTTTACATTCATTTCCACAAGCTTCACGAATTTTCACACAAATCCGGCAAATCTGTTGGACAAATGGGCTATTACGTGCCATTGATTCTGCCGCATAAGCACATATATCTGCGCATTCAAGATCCAAGCGAATGCACTCCGCCATCATTTTTAAGTCCTCTTCCTTCAAGCAGGCATCATAACAATGGTTGCAAACCTGCATGCAACGCAAACATTCTTGAATTCACTCCTGATACTTTTCATGCATCTAAGTAGCTCCTTTCATTATCAAATCATTTTTCATAATTCCCTAAATAGTTACGTTTTATCATTACTTAGTATTGTACAACTCTCATAAGTGGAGTAAACCCTATTAATAGAAAATGGACTGATCGGTAAAAACGATCAGTCCATAAAAATTTCCTTATCCCACCACCGCCAGATTATTGAATAACGTACATTTTTTTCTTCCAGAAAAGGCGCCCTGTTATTACAGCAACGACTTTTTGATAAAGTTATAATGTTACAGTTCACTCTCATGGTTCTTAAATGTTTTCCCATCATGGTAATAAAGTTCAGAACCTAAATGAACATTATCGTTTTCTTTCAATTGACGAATAAGTTCTTCACTTTTTGTTTTATTCATTTCTTTATACCAGGTTCCTTGTGGATATAGAACAGCGATCGGACCATGCTTGCATTGCCCGTTACATAATGTTTTTGTTGTGTGAATCTCCTTTTGCAGCTCTAAGTTTTTCAATTCTTCTCTAATGGTCTCTGTTACTTCTTCTGCTCCATTCTTCGTGCATGTTTTCCCGTTGCAAATTAATAGATGTTTGCTAACCTCATCTAAGTTCATAAAAATTCCCCTTTGTTCTTCGTTTTTATTTGACCTCTATAACAAATGGATAGCTATTGACTTTACCATCAAATTTAAATTCTCCCCACACTTTGTAGATCCCAGGCTTATCAAATTTTGTTTCAAATAGTGTCTTTTCTTCTGATGTAGGGTGCACATGAACAAATTTCTCACCCTTATCATCCAAAATAACAACATGCCCTAGAGCACCCAGATAGGGTTCTGGAGTAATCCCTTTGGTATCAAAACTTAATGTCACATCTTTGTTTATTCCTAGCTCTGTAGTTGTTAATTCAACTGTTTTTTCATTGATTGTTTTTGTTAAGTTTGTATCAACCTTAAGTGGGTTTTCCTTATGTTCACTATGACCTTTCCCTACGTGCAGCCCTATCGGACTAACCTGGTAGGCAAGGTTTTTAGGTTTAATATCAACAAACGCTTTATAAGAGTTTTCAGGTAGGTCAAATTTCAGAATATAAACGCCCTTTCCTTTTTCCTCAGGATGTACATGATAATAATCTTCTAAGTCGGCACTTACAATAATTAAATGCATAATCTTTTCATGTGAAATTTCTAATTCAGGTGAATTTTGATCTTTATCCTTCACATCTATAATAATTAAACCTTTTTCATATTTTACGTTTGTGACCACTTTACTTTCTAATTGATCTACATGATCTGAATGCCCTGAATCCTTACCATCACTACTTTGGCTAATATGATTATCGTTATGTGCTTGCTCATTAATAGATTCTTTTTCCTCGTTACCATTTGTTTTTGCCTCATCATGGGTATCAGTGTGATCGTTATTACCGTTCAAGCTTGCATATACGGAATATCCGCCAATTACTAATCCAAGATACACAATGGCTGAAACCGCCCAGGTCAACATGTTTTTTTGTTTCATGAAAAAACCCTCTCTTTTAAATAGATTATCCTTTTAACTTAATCCTTTGTAATCTGAGTGCGTTTAAAACAACTGAAACTGAACTAAATGCCATTGCTACTCCTGCCAGCCATGGTGCCAGAAAACCTAGTGCTGCAATTGGAACTCCTATAGCATTATAAGCAAAGGCCCAAAATAAATTTTGCTTGATATTTCGAATCGTCATTTTACTCATAAAGATGGCATCGGCAATACTATTTAAGTCTCCTCTGATTAAGGTGATATCAGCAGCTTCCATTGCTACATCCGTACCCGTACCGATTGCCATGCCAATATCAGCAGTAGCTAACGCTGGAGCATCGTTAATTCCATCACCGACCATCGCCACTATATTTCCAGATTTTTGAAGATTTTTAACTTCTTCTGCCTTTCCTTCAGGCAGGACTTCTGCTATAACATGGTCAATTCCGACTTCATTTGCAATTGCTTGAGCTGTCTGCTTGTTATCTCCTGTAATCATAACAACCTCAAGACCCATATTTTTTAACCTTTCAATTGCTTTTTGAGAAGTATCTTTAATTGTATCTGCAACTGCAATCACTCCGGCAAATTCATGATCAATTGCAACTAGCATTGCGGTCTTACCTTGCTTTTCTAAGTTTTCCATCTTAGGTAATATGTTTCCAACATCAATGTTGTTTTTCTTCATAAGTCGGCGCGTTCCGATAAGCAAGGATTTGGTTTCAACTTTAGACTCGATTCCAAAACCAGGAATGGCTTCGAAGTGTTCTGAGCTGCCTAGTTCAATACCTTTTTCTTTAATACCCTCAACAATCGCCTCAGCCAACGGATGTTCAGAATTTCTCTCTGCAGCTCCGACTAACTTTAAAAATTCCTTTTCTTCAAACCCATTTGAGAGAATAACATCTGTAAGTGTTGGTTTTCCATTTGTTACAGTTCCCGTTTTATCAAGAATCACTGTATCCACCCGATGAGTGGTTTCAAGATGTTCTCCGCCTTTAAACAAAATCCCATATTCAGCTGCTCGACCTGACCCTGCCATAATGGACGTAGGAGTAGCTAGGCCTAGAGCACATGGACAGGCGATAACTAATACGGCAATTAACTTTTCAAGAGCTACTGCAAACTCTCCCGGACTTACAATAAAGTACCACACAAGAAACGTAATAATCGCTATACCCACTACAATAGGGACAAATATTCCTGAGATGACATCGGCTAAGCGTTGAATAGGCGCTTTTGATCCTTGTGCTTCTTCGACTACTTTGATAATTTGAGCTAAGGCGGTATCCTTTCCTACCTTTGTTGCCTTAACCTTCAGAAACCCGTTTTTGTTAATGGTTGAGCCAATTACTAAATCTCCTACTGTTTTATCAACAGGAATACTTTCACCTGTAATCATTGACTCATCCAGGGCAGATCTCCCTTCAAATATTTCTCCGTCTACAGGTACCTTTTCACCTGGTTTAACATAAACGATATCTCCAGCTATTACCTCTTCGATAGGTAAATTCATTTCTTGACCGTCTCTTAAAACTGTGGCTGTTTTGGCTTGCAAACCCATAAGTTTTTTAATGGCTTCCGATGAACGCCCTTTTGCTTTTGCTTCAAATAACTTACCTAATATAATGAGAGTAATTAACACTGCACTTGTTTCAAAATATAATTCAACCATGTGTGCATCGGACCCTATTGACAAAATGCTTAAGTTAACACTATAGAAATAAGCTGCAGAGGTTCCAAGTGCAACTAAAACATCCATGTTTGCACTTTTATTCCTTAATGCTTTAAAGGCGCCTACGTAAAACTGACCGCCAACGAAGAATTGAACAGGAGTCGCAAGTGCGAGTTGGACCCATGGATTCATGAACATCTCTGGTAGCCAAATAAAAGATGTAAATTCAAAATGACTGACCATCGCCCAAAGTAAAGGGATGGACAAAATAGAAGAGAATATGAATTTTCCTGTTTGTTTCTCAATTTCCTTCTGTCTATGATCAACCTTTTCGCCTGTAGAATCTTGCTTTTGTTCTAAACGATAACCCAATTTCTTAATAACATCCTTCATATCTGGGACCGAAACTTCATCAGGATTATATTCTACAAGGGCTGACTCTAAGGCGAAGTTTACAGTTGCATTTTGTACTCCATCTAACTTGTTTAAACGTTTTTCAATCCTGTTAGCACATGCTGCGCATGTCATACCAGATATATCAAATTCAGCTTTATCACTAACCACTTTATACCCTAAGGATTCAACTTTATCTTTAAGTTGGGTAACACTTGATTTGGATGGATCAAACGTTACTTTTGATTTTTCTAAAGCAAAATTCACGCTTGCATCCTCTACTCCATCTATTTTTTTGAGACCTTTTTCTATTCTCACTGCACAGGCAGCACACGTCATGCCAGCTATTTGAAGTGTTGTTTCTTTTTTATCGCTCATAACCTTACACTCCTATCACCACATACTACAGTGGGGTATATTTATTAGGGAAGAAAACGTGCCGAGACGAGACAGCACGTTTTTTCAATTCCTTAGTGACAACTTTGATCTTTAGGTAATTTACTCAGCTCTACATCATAACCTTGGTCCTCTATAATGTCAGTAATTCCCTTTAAAGAAACTACTTTTGAATCAAATGATACATCTACTTTTTCTTCAGTTAAGTGAACCTTTACAAAATGAACTCCCTTCATTTTTCCTACGTTCCCCTCAATTGAATTAATACAATGCCCACATGACATTCCTTTCACTGCTAATTTTACATTCTCCATTTTTTTGTCCTCCTTTGTTAGATGACCTATTTTAAAACCATACCCTGGTATAGTATATGAATTTCAGAAAGAAATCGTGCTTTAATCAGCACGTTCTTTATTGTACATCATAACCCTGGTCGTCAATTGTTTCCTTAATAGAATCAAGGGTTACGTCATTTGGATTAAATTCCACTTCAACAGTTCCTGAATCCAAGTTTACTTTCACAGAGTTAACTCCAGATAATTTCCCTACACTACCTTCAATCGAATTAATGCAATGCCCACAAGACATACCCTTTACATTTAATGTGTTTTTTTCCATACTAACTCAATCTCCTTCTATTTTTTCATTAATTTTTGAAATGTAACCAGTACCTCATCCAAAACCTCTGTATCTCCCTCTTGAATTCTTTCTAGAACACAGCTTTTCAAATGACCCTCCAATAAAATTCGGGCAACACTATTTAAAGCTGACTGGGTCGCAGCTATTTGTGTAATTACATCGTCACAGTACGTATCTTTTTCAATTAACCCTTTTATTCCTCGGATTTGTCCTTCCACTCGATTTAATCTTGTTACTAAATTACTTTTCACATTATCTGAATGGTGACTTTTCCTTTTACTTTCTGATGAGCAACATGAATTAATTTCAATAATATTATCAAGACCATCTGAATCCATTGACAATTTTTCTCAACTCCTTTAACGAAATAATACTATACCCCTCTATGGTATGTAAACCCCATTTTATTTATACTTAAAAAATAGTTAGTGGACATAGTATTTTTTATAACTCTTGGATGATTCCCTATGGATAAGCAAAGGACTAGATCCATTGCAGCAATATATCATCTGTAACCGTCCGGATGGATCTTTGTTCATCCACCTTTCCAGATCCATACTTGATTATCATCGAATACGAAGTATTCTGAAAAAAAGAGTTGACATTAAACTTGTACCTAACTTAAAGTATAGCTTATACAACAAAAAGTTTCCTTGAGGAAACTTTTTAGAAGGGGGTCAAGTAATGTCGGATGAGAAAAAGGTTTCCCGTAGAGATATTTTAAAGATGGGGACAGCTGGTGCGTTTGGAGTAGCTGGATCTTATTACTTAAATAAAATGGCACAATTTCCAACTATGGCTCAGGCATCCAATAATTCGTCTCATAAGAATGGCAATCATTCAAACCATGAAAATATGAGTGATAAAACAAAAACCACAGGTTATAAAATGGCAGAACGGCTCCTTACTGAGTTTGATTATGGAAACGTTACCAAGCTGCCCAACGGTCAAACACTCCGGGAATATGAAGTCGTGGCAATTGATAAAGAAATCGAAATTGCCAAAGGAATTAAATTTCCAGGCTGGACTTATAATGGAACAATTCCAGGACCATCTTTTCGTTGTACCGAGGGGGACCTTTTGCGGTTTCACTTTATTAATAAGGGCAGCCACCCCCACTCTATTCATTTTCACGGAATCCATCCTCCAGAGATGGATGGTTTAACTTCCATTTATCCTGGACAAAAATTCACGTACGAATTTGAAGCGAAGCCATACGGATTACAAATTTACCATTGCCATGTACTCCCCCTAGCCCGCCATATCCATAAAGGCTTATACGGTAATTTTATTATTGATCCAAAGAAGCCTAGAGAGCCGGCATTAGAGTTAAACATGGTTATGAATGGATTTGATTTGGATTTAGACGGCGAAAACGAGTTTTATACGGTGAATGGCTATGCCTTCGCATTTATGAATCACCCTATTAAAATCAAAAAAGATCAACTCGTAAGGATCTATCTAAGTAATTTAACAGAATTCGACTTATTAAATTCGTTTCACTTGCATGCGAATTACTTTACGTATTATCCAACCGGGAGAAACGATAACCCCTCTCAGTTCACTGATACCATCATGCAATGTCAGGGAGAACGTGGAATTATTGAAGTTCGGTTTCCATACAAGGGAACATATATGTTTCATGCCCATGTAAGTGAATTTGCTGAATTAGGCTGGATGGGATTCTTTGAGGTCGAGTAAAAAAGGAGGGATAATATGAAGGGCAAATGGTTAATTACTGTATTAATACCGTTAGTATTACTTATAGGGGTGCTAGGATGGGTGCTGAAGAATGGAGCAGGTGTAGAAAAAGATCCTGCAGCACCGATAGAAGTCTTGAACATTGAACGCATCAAGGTAACTAAAATCGGTTTCGAATTATCGGTTAGTAATACCGGACCCAAACCCTTAACGATTTCTCAAGTGATGGTTAATGATTCGGTGTGGAATTACAATGTCTCTCCTCAAGCAAAGCTTGAACGATTTGATGAGGGAAAGGTGACCATCTCTTACCCATGGGTGGAAGGTGATCCACATACCATTAAGTTAATCACAGAGAATGGCATTATCACCGAAGGTGAAGTTGCAGCTGCCACACTCACTCCAGAAACCACCTGGAGCAACTTTCTTAATTACGGCTTAATCGGATTTTACGTTGGAATTGTCCCGATCACATTGGGGTTGTTGTGGTACCCATTTATGAAACGTTTCTCCCGAAAATCCATAAATGGGATTCTTGCCCTTACCGTTGGGCTCCTTTTATTCTTATTTGTTGGGACTCTGGCTGATGGATTTGAAATTGGTGCAGAAGCACCTTCTGTCTTTCAGGGGAATATGGTTGTCATAATTGGGGCTTCCTTAACCTTCTTATTATTGATTGGTTTTGATCAGTATCAACAAAGAAAACAAGAAAAGAAAGGATATTCTCCTTTTGGTCTGGCTTTGTTGATGGCTACCGGAATAGGACTTCATAACTTTGGAGAAGGCTTGGCAATTGGTTCTTCCTTTGCACTAGGTGAAGCTGCTTTAGGAACCTTTTTAATCATAGGGTTTACCCTTCACAACATCACGGAAGGGATTGGAATCGCTGCTCCTTTATTAAAGGCCACACCTCGATTTAGAGACTTTCTATTACTTGGAGTTATCGCAGGTGCACCCGCCATTGCAGGTACATGGGTGGGCGGATTCATCTTCTCACCAATTTGGGGAGCTTTATTCCTAGGTATTGGAGCAGGGGCCATTCTTCAAGTAATTTATGTAATAACAAAAATGCTCATTGAAGATCATAGAAATCATAATGAAGCATCTGTTTCATGGTTAAACCTTTCTGGTTTCGCGATTGGACTATTAATCATGTACTTTACTGCATTTTTTGTGAAATTTTAAGGAATGCCTTAATCTTGTTTGGACCCATAAACAATTCCCGAACTTGGTAGAGCTGTGGGTTCAAGATTGTTGAATTAAAAATTAACCAACGCTGCTAAAACTAATTAAAAGGAGCGTCATTGGTGATGAGACTTGGGAAAAAAAGAAGTAATTTTGGTAGATGGGTGGATAAACAAAAAGACATAAATGAATTAGAGTTAGAAAGAGCATCAAATATAAGTAGAGGTACAATTTCAAAATTATGTAGCGATCCGAACTATCGACCAAAAATTTCAACGGTAATTAAAATAAATCAGGGCTTAAAAAAACTTGATAAGAATATGGATTTAAACGATTTTTTTTACTGAAGTTATTCTAAAAATGATCTAAAAGGAATTACAAAATTTAATTACTTGGGGGAAGTATTATGTTTCAAAGTATAGGTATACCAGGTTTAATTTTAATACTTGTCATTGCCTTGATTATTTTTGGACCTAAAAAGCTGCCGGAAATCGGTAGAGCCTTTGGACGTACTTTAACTGAATTCAAGGGTGCAACCAAGGGATTAGTATCTGATGAAGATAAAGAAGATTGGGAAAATCCTGAGTTAACAACAGATGAAAAGAAGCAGGTTAAATCAGGTGATCCACTTTTTGATTCAACCAAAGATCACCTTTAATTGTAAAAAAGATGAGGTGATGCCTAAGAATTTAAAATCGTTCCTGCTTTTTGATTTTTAGAATATCAACAAAAAAGTATACGTTTACAAACGGTAGTAGCAAGCTATACCGCCCATTTCTGAAATTTTATACGCTAAAAGAATTCTAACATAAAAAGTCGATC
The DNA here is from genome assembly GCF_030348405.1 of Peribacillus sp. NJ11. Classification (NCBI taxonomy): domain Bacteria; kingdom Bacillati; phylum Bacillota; class Bacilli; order Caryophanales; family Bacillaceae; genus Peribacillus; species Peribacillus sp. NJ11. The sequence goes on along the minus strand of NZ_JAUCFO010000001.1, from coordinate 3,369,381 downwards.
TCCTTTACGTTAAGGAATCGACTTTTTTACTTTTTCTTTATGAACTAACGCACCTGTTAGTTCATTAAGAAAAGCGAATCTTCTTCCAGAATCGCGCCCTATAATGGAATAACTTTTTATATTCTACGTTCCATATTAAATGCTTCACTATAGATTTTACGCAGCTTAGTTGAGTTATCGTGCCACTTAATTGGTTTACCATTGACGATTTGGACCAATACATCCAGACACCTATGCCATCCTGCCGCGGTATTAACTGCCCATGAATCATCGTTAAAAGTATGGGTAAAGATCATTCGACACCCTTTATCCTCTTCCTGTAATGAAATGTTTATCAGATCATCAACTTCACGGAAACCAAATAAATATGGCTTTTCTAACTCTGAAATGGTACCAATATATGTCGTTCCTTCACCGTCATCGAAGGCAATCTTGCCACCAAGTCTGAGATCCATCTCCCCTGTTGCGAAAGGGTACCATTGGGAGAAGTAACTAGGATTCGTAATGACAAGGAAAACATCTTCTGGATTATGAGGAAAAAATCGTTCAAATCTTAAAGCATAACGACCGTTTGACTCATGTAGTGTACCATATTCGTTCATCATTTCATCCTCCTTCTTTTATCCTTAAAGTCTTGCGATTCATCACTAATTCAAAAAAAATTAAAGTTTGTATAGGCTCAGAAAAATCATCAACAATACTCATAATTGTGTTCATGCTATTATTTTACCAAACATTTATATAACTAAAAAAAATAATAAAATCATTTTCGTGTTTTTCAACAATCTGGCCCAATTGTTGAAAAAGGTTCAAACAGCACTCTTCAACTATCCTGCCCCTTAGTTCCATAAGGCGTCTTGCCGCATGCCCATCAAGTTAAAATTTCTTTATACCCCAAAACGAAAAAAGCTATCTTCAGCAGCATTTACAGAAAGAATAGCTTATTTTTTCGTTTTGGATATAATCCTTTTTCTTAGCTCGATGGCGATAGGCGGTACCCCAATAAACAGACAAATTCGCCTAAAAAATTTTTTCGATTTTTGGTTTAAAATAGGAATAATGTAAGATAAATCTATTTTTATTGTATGTTAAAGTAGAATAGTAGGAAAATGAATCGAAGGATGTGGTATTATTTGATGTTAAATGTAAAAAAAATGTCGTTTGTTTTTATTTGTTTCATGTTTTTTATACCAAATTCAATCTTTGCTCAAGAAATTTTACACAATGGAAGTCAAGGACAAGCAGTTTATGACTTACAAGAAAATTTAAAGAAAATGGGTTACTTTAACAGTCAACCAACAGGGTATTATGGTTCAATTACTAATCATGCAGTGAATCAACTTCAACTAGATTCTGGACTATTACCAGATGGAGTTTTTGGATTCCAAACACAACAAAAATTACATAGTATTGAAATGATGGCCAGGGTTGTTCATGGAGAAGCTCGAGGAGAAACTTATGAAGGAAAAGTAGCTGTCGCTGCAGTAATTTTGAACCGAATGTCAACGCCAGGTTTTCCTAAAAATACTTACGATGTTATTTTCCAGACAAATGCTTTTACAGCTGTACATGATGGGCAATATTATTTGACCCCAAATAGCTATTCTTATCGAGCTGTTATTGATGCATTACAAGGTTGGGATCCTACTCATGGTTCTGTTTATTATTATAATCCGTCCTCGGCAACAGATGAATGGATTTTCACTAGGGAAACAGTCATTAGAATAGGCAACCACTTATTTGCAAAGTAAAACTAATCTACATACATATTGAGGAATGATATTTTTATAGTTTCGTATTATAAATATCCATTAACTATGTAGTGGGGTATAGTTGAAAGGTCGAGCAGTAGTTGCCCGACCTTTTTGGCGGTACCCTTGGCGGCACCCCCATATGAAAAAACTGCCTTAAAGACAGCTCCGAGCTTCAGCCAACGCACCCGTTAGTTGAAAAGAGTGAAAGTTAAATTGTACCTTTCATTCTAATTACTTTCACACCCAACTCAGATTTAAGTTCTAGCATTGCTTTTTTTTTAAAAAGCTATTGCTTGCTTGTTACTTGGTGACACACAAAGGTGGTATTCATCAACTCCATTGTTTTTAAAGAACTTCAATCATAAATCACCCAATTAATTCAATATCTATCTCCTTAAACTTTTGAATTATATTTGATGTTTTCCTTATTTTCCGTACCCATTTGCTTATAAATAATATTAAGTACTTTTCCCTTGGTTCCAAAAGAAAAAGCGATTACCTGGTTTAGGAACCGCCTTCAACTATCTTTGCAAAGTCATCAAGAGTAGTTGAATACTTGATATAAATTCGTGGTAAAAGATAAAGTTCGTCTTTAATGCCCTTCTCAGAAAATAGTTCAGGAGTTGTCGTAAGTCCAAATAAATAATATTTCTTCGTTTCTTCTACGACTTTGTCATTGAAATTTCCGTATGGATACGCAAGAGCATTAACTGGTTTGCCTGTTATTTTTTGAATTTTATCTTTGGACCCTTTCAGTTCATATTCATAATTTTTTATTTCCGTCAAATCAGGATGTGTAGCAGTATGAGACTGGATTGAGATTATACCCGAATCAGCCATCATTTTTAAATCCGATTTCGATAATCGGTTTGAACGACCGATAAAGTCAGAAATAACAAAAATGGTACCACTTGGTTTAAAACGTTCGTTTTCAAGTTTTTGAAAGATAGCAAATGCATTCAGATTGTTTTTGTATCCGTCATCAAAGGTAATGAAAATGGGTTTATTTTCTTTATAAATGTCTTGCCAACGATCAAAAGTTAATAATGTGTAGCCATGGTCTTTTAAATAAATCATTTGTTTCTGGAAATTATCAGGAGTTACATATAGCTCCTTAGAACCCTGCCCCGTAAACTCGTCAATCGAATGATAAATTAAAATAGGTACTTTTCGTTGAGCAAAAACTTGTGATGGAAGAATTAAGATAAGAAGACATAGGAAAAACATTACAACTTTTTTCATAAAATTCCTCGCTTTGCATCTTTTTTATATCTTTTCAATTTATTGTGCCTCAAAAACATAGTTCTATTATGATTTCTCCCATATTTGATTCTATCTCCCATTGACCAATAGTGACTTTGATAATCCCAAATGAAAAACTAATTTCTTAAAACACTAAGGAATCGGACTAACTGCCACAATAGCTCTATAAGAAAAAGAGCTGCCAAAGCAACTCCCTTAATGAAGTAAAGCACCCGTTAGCCATCCATGAATCGCCAAAATCGGCGATTCACCACAAAGAATGAAAATGGTTAGGAAGTGTCAATACTGATACTGACCTTAATCCAGTCAACCCTAATCTATAGACTAATTAATAAACGCTCTCCTCTTTTTTTAAACGATTGAGCAGGGTCTTCTTAAGTATTGTCATTTTTCATTATTAAAGAAACTTATTTTCATGGTAGTTCATTAAGGATCACTTAAAAGGTAAGGGAGTTATATATTTCACCAATAATCCCTTTCAATTGATGAACATCTAAATCAGTATTTGTCATTATGACTACTCCAGTTTCTAAAAAAGGATACGCCACCATCATACATTGAAAGCCTACACCCCAACCAAGTGATGAAATTTCAATTTCTTTTTCTGAGCCATCTAAAAATAATCCAAGTCCAGTCCACTCTTTACAACCTTGTGGGTTAATTATTGATTTTGCTTTACTTACAGAAAGTCCAATCTTACTTTCACCTTTTAAAGAATTCATTAATTCAATAACCAAAATGGCTAAATCTGAAGGTGTTGTCCATAGTCCAGATGCTGCTGGATAAGGATAGATCGGATATTTCCCGTTTACTAATTCTCTATTTTTGTTATGACCACAAGAAAAATCTTCTTTTTTCTCTTCTGATATTGTCATTTCTAAAGTGCTATTGTTCATTATTAATGGCTGAAATATAAGTTCATTCATAACTTCCTTGAAAGGTTTTCCAGTCACATCTTCTATTAGTTGTTGTATGATGACAAAACCTGCATCTGAATATTGAAAGTCGCTCTCTGGTTTATACTTCACTTCTATAGGTACGCTACAATAGGATGTTCTTCCCTCCAATAGTTCAACCATTGAAGGAAAACCTTTAATCGAATTAAGTTCAGTAAAACTACCTTCAGGGTCAATAATTCCAGATTGATGACTAAGTAAATTTCGTAGTGTAACTTTATTATTTTTAGTTAGTTCATTTTCGGGGACCTTCCATGATGAAAGCCTCTTGTTTACATCTTCGTCTAAATCAAGAATACCTTGTTCTGTTAATATCATAACTAGAATTGATGTTAGAAACTTACTGATTGAACAAGCATTAAAAACAGAACTACTCTTCACATTTTTATTTGTTCCTGCTTCAAGTAAACCAAAGCATTCTGTTTTACTGATTTGGCCATTATCAATTACTGCAATGCTTAAACCAGATACATTATAATGCTCCATACGCTCGTTAATGTTTATATTTTTTAGGTTCATATGAGACCTCCCATTAGTAACATTAGTATAAAACTATTACGCATGTATGTTCTTCTTTAATTGATATTTTTGTTAAACTAACCTGCCACTATAGTTGCATAAGAAAAGGAGCTGCTGATCAGCTCCTGATAAAGAAGTAAAGAACTGTTAGCTTAATAAAAAATTATTTACTTAATTGTTCATTATAAATACTAATTGAATGTACCCTCTCTTTTAATAAGTTATCTATTATTTGCTTTAGTACCCTTGGTTCACGTAGTTCTTCATTATCAAATTTCTCAAGGTCATTCACCTTAATCCATCTACTGTCTAAAATTTCATCTTCTTCAAGATTTAATGAACCACCATTAACCTCACCAGTAAAATGAAATAGAATAACTTGATTGTTTGTACTACTGATAAAATTATATACACCCGTTGTACCATTAAGTTTTACATCAAAGCCAGTTTCCTCTTTTACCTCCCTACGAGCTGAATAGAGAATGTCTTCACCATATTCAATGCGTCCACTCGGAAAGTTCCACTTATCAATAGCAGTTGGTTTATTTTCTCTAATTATTAAGACTTCATCATCTCTGAATATTGATACACTAACTACTAAAACCATCCCATTATGAGCCATCCTTTTCGCCTCAGTTATTTAATTTTATATTTATTGCTACCTTTTCCTCTACTTAACACCTGATTACCTTCTTCTACCGCTATCCTGCCCCTTTAGTTCCATAAGAAAAAGCTGCCTTTAAGACAGCTCTAATCTTCAGCTAACGCACCCATTAGCTGAAAAATCCGTTTTATTTATCATTATCTAAATCATCATCAAGAAAAGACTTTTTATCTTCTTTAATTCCATACTTCTTTTCAAGAAATTGACCAATTATTGAACTGTTAATACCTTTCCTTACAGCTGTTTCGCTTTTCCTAATTCTTCTTATATCTTAAATTTTAAAATGATTCACTTCCATTTTAAGACTCTCGGCCAAGGTTGCTAGTACTTGAGCGCCTTCAGAAATCTGTTCAGTCGCTGCATGCTATTCTTCAGTTGCAGAATTAGCATCAAAGAATTTCTATGTAAGTAGTTATATGGAGGCCACTCACCTAATCAGTAGCCTCTATATTTATTTTGAAAAGATGATTTACTTTCCTTGTACTTTTAATATTTCATCTTATTTAGAAACATAAGCTACTTCTTTATATTTTCTAATGCTCTATAAGCATTTGCTTCTCCTGAACCAAATAAAGCATCTTGTCCTTTCTTTCCATAGTCAAGAGCTGTTTGCTTAATATGTGCTGTTACTTGGGCAGGTTTATACTCCGGATGAGCTGCCTTAATAACTCCTGCAATTCCAGCTACTTGAGGAGTGGCCATAGAAGTACCAGCATTAAACTCATATGAAGTACCTAAATAGGTAGGCCAAGTACTTAGGATTAAGTTACTGGGATCAGCCGCCGCAGGATCATTGGTTTCTGCATATTTAGGCCCATAATCTCCTCCAGGAGCTGCCACGTCAATACTGTTTCCAAAATTAGAGTAGAAAGCAAGCTGTTGAGTTGACCATTTTGTGGAGGCAGACACATTAATAACTCCTGGCATTTGTGCTGGTACTACAGTTGCAGGCCCTTTCACGCTCATTCCATATGGTTCATACATTTTATTTAAAAATTCGTTTACTTCCTTCTTGTCATCTAAATTTAAACTTTCATTACCACTACCGGCTACTACAGTTACTCCATTCTTTACTGCATATTGAATTGCTCTCTTCCAAAGTAACGTTTCAGCGACTGATTTATAACTTTCTCCCTCAATTGTCATTTTGGTATTATTATAGAAACGCAGAGACATATTAATAACATCTACCTTGTCATTTGTTGCTGCAATAATTCCATCTATAATCCAAGCTGGTAATCCAAGGGCTTGCTCTGAGTATAATACCCGATAGGATCGGATTCCTAAATCTGGTCCTACACCGTTTACTTTACCATTTGCTCCAATGATCCCGGCAACGTGAGTACCGTGCCCATTGCGATCTTTTATATCAGTAGGATCACCTGTTTCAGATTCATCCATTCCAGCAGGAACAAGATTACGTCCACCTATTATATTATTCTTTAAGTCAGGATGAGACTCATCAATTCCAGTATCAATCACTCCCACCACTGCTTTATGAGTAATACTACCATCTTTATTTTTATATCCGCCTGTTTCTAAATCATATGATTTCCCGTCGTTGGTCACCCTTTGAATATCCCATTGGGAGTCCCAATAACTCTCTGAATTTTGCTGGCTGATGATACTAGACTCATAGTTATAAGGGCTGACTGCTGATTTGTCTAAGGTTAAGGGAATTTCTCTGTTAGCAGCTTCTATTGAAGAATTACCTTTTAGGTTTTTAAGAAAAGAAGGCTCGTCAGATTGAGCTTCTAGTCCTCCAACTTCGGGAAGAACTTTAGTTACTTTACCACCAGCTTTCCGTATTACCTCTTGATAATTCTCTGGTAATCCACTTTTAAAAGCTATTGCGTATGTGTCATTCATCTCCTGTTTTTGACTCTTAGCTTGGGTAGGAACACCACCAACGGACAGTATCCCTGCTCCTACTGCAATCGAAAGTACCGTATGTAGAATTTTCTTTTTCATATGTCCCCTCCTATATATGGAAAATATTCATCATATACTATCTTAATATACAACAACTTAAATTCCAAGTTTTTCTAATAAATCTCATATTATTGAAATAAAGAATAAATATTTTTTAATAAATAAAGCGCAGCGTCCCGTGATAAAGCTCGGAATACTCCTCTCATTATTATTGTGATGAACGCAGTATTATTTAGATAATATTAAATAAGCTCTGTAGTCGAGATTTTATGGTCTCAACAGTATCCTCTACTTTTTCTACGTAATCAAGCCATCCAAGCCATTATTTGAGATAAGGTTTTGAACTAATGATCAAATTAAAAAACTATTCAGCGACACCCACATTGAATAACCTCAAAGATACTTCGTCATCGATTTTATGTATTAACAAAAATTCTATTTTCCTTCTTCAACTAAACTGCCCCTTTTGTTCCAAAAGAAAAAGCTGCCTTAAAGACAGCTCCAATCTTCAGCTAACGCACCCGTTAGAAAAGGGATTCTTATTAAAGAATCCCTCCCTTTCAAGGAATACTAATTAATTATCATCATTTTTTCGAGTAAATGATTCTGTAAAATAAATTGTGTAAACAAACCAGCGATGCGAGTAGTACAAACTGGACATGCTTTAAGCTGAATGCCGACAGTGGCCCGGATCACGCTTTTCTGGTCGAACCCAGAACCTCCAAATAGTGTTGATTGTACATAATGCCTAGGATGTTCCCAAAGGGATCAACCACGGAGGCAGTAATGAACCCCTGACCGCGAACTGTGGGTGCCTCGTGTTCTTTCGCTCCCATAGACAGCAGCTTCTCGAAAGTTGCTGTCACATCGTCGACGTGCCAGTACACGACAGCACCACCGGCCGGGCCCGTCGACGAACCATCGGGCGCGTAGCGGCTATCGATCAGACCCAGCTCGTGCTGGTAGTCCCCGAGGCGAAACTCGGCATATCCTGGGCGTTCGAAGTATGGGGCGATACCCAACAGCTCAGCGTACCACTTCTTTGCCGCCACTAGATCAGCCGCCCAAAAACTGACTGTGGTGAGTCCTCGTAATGTCTTTGTGTCGCTCATAATCGATTTCCTCCTCAATGTTGAGTAAATTACTATACTTCATATTTAGGGTCGCCGGGTAATTTCCTAATTGCTGTTCCAATTGCTATTGTATACGTCTAATGCTGACAAGTATGTCAGTGGAGAAGAATATTTTTTCAAAAGTGCTTTGAACATTTATTCCTTTGATTAACTTCGATTTTCTTACGAATAATCCCTTCTCATATTCAAGAAAATGACCCAATTATTGAACAAAGATCAAACAGCACTGTTGAACTAACTTGCCTCTAGCAATAAGAAAAAGAGCTGCCGAAGCAACTCCCTTATTGAAGTAAAGCACCCTTTAGCATAATAAGTAATTTAGTAAGCTGGCTCTCCGGTTTCAGTTTCAGTGTCAAATCCCATTCCCCTTAGCAACTGCTGGGTATAAGCTAAACTTTGCTCTGTCTTCTGCTGCCAGCTGATAACAGAATCCATAAACTCTTTATATTCACTTGGAGCATTTTCCCTCATAACCCTTAACCATATCGTTACTTCCTTGTCTTGCTTTAACCCATTATTAACACATGCAACCAGAGCTTTAATAATGGACTCATGGTATTCACCACTCTGCAATCGTTTTGCACAGCCTAATGCTGTAACCCGGTGATAGGAGGCTGGAATAAGATGATTATGCATTTCTGCATGTCCTTTTAGATTTTTAGTGGCAGGAATATGAAATAATTGCGTCGTCATTGAACAAACCATTTGTTCGCCGTTCAGACTGTAGTTTAAATACTCCAATACAGAAGACCAGTCTTGCCGGTAGGGAAAAAAATAGTTCAATACATTCACCCACTTTTAAAAATTCTAAAATATTCTATGTTTTATTTATATTTTCGCCCCTAAAAGTTGTCAATTGATCAAATTTAAAATCAAATTGCTCTTACTTTTTATCAAAAAAAGCACAGAGAAAATTTCCTCTATGCTCTTCTAACTCATTAACGGATTTTAATCCTTCAACCGAGATGACAACCTTATCTGCTGACTTAAAACTTCTTCGTTAGCACAAGAATCGACTACCTTTGTTGAGCACTCGTGCCCGTTAATTTATTCAAAAAACCTATATTTTTTGAAAACTAAATTCCTTTATTCAACTATCCTGTCCCGTTAGTTCCTAAAGAAAAAGCTGCCTTAAAGACAGCTCCGATCTTCAGCTAACGCACCCGTTACTTGAATTAGAAATTTAATTAGCTTTTCTTGGTCCACTATTTCAAAAGCAGGATGTGCCTTTTTGGCTGGATAAAATTTTCTACGATTCCTATATGTATTTGATAATTTCCAAATTCAAACCAAACCCCGCCACGTTTCTTTAATTCTTCAGGTTTTTCAACTTTGTCAAAACCTAAAATATTCTTAAAAAAATTTCTTGCAGTGTCCTCACTACCTTTAGGAGCAGCGAGCTGAATATGGTCAATTGATTTAAAAATAAAGGGCATTTATAACCTTCTCCTCTGACTTCAAATGGATATTACTTTTGCTATTTCCAATTTTACGCCAAAGTTATTATTTATAACCATAAGTCTTCCTTATGGTTATAAAGCTTTTGTTCTTCAACTAAACCGCCCCTTTAGCTCTATAAGAAAAAACCGACACTTCGTTATTGAAGTATCGCACATGTTAGTTCAACAACTATTTCATTTGCATTAAGCTTGTCCACAAAAATTCTTCTCCGAAAAATTCACTTGGTTGAGTAATCTTTTTCATTCCCCTAAAACTAATGATATCAAAATCCTCTGCGAATACTTCTTTAAGTCTGCTACATACGGCAGTCTTGGTGGCATCATTGTGTTAATGATCTGTTTTTATTTATCTGGGTTCATCATCATTATAGGGGGAGAAATCAATGCCTTCATAAATGAAAATCATCCAAAATGTGAATGAGCTTCCTTCTGTTCCTGTAATACCTGAAAGCTCTTCAACGAACACTAATCAAGATATAACATCTAGTATTGGGGAGGAATTCTTTCATGAGTAAGAAAGGAAAGCATAAGGGTAAAAAGGGGAACCATAAAACATCAGGTTCTGCAAATGGGCAGAATGGCTATCATTAAAAAGTTAAGCTGCATACAAAAGGGAGCCTTTTAGGCTCCCTTTTGTACGTTAGTCAATGAAATGACTTATGGGTGGCCCCTTTTGTATCTGTTTTACTAAAATTTAAAGAGGAGTGTAATCAATCCGTATCTTTTCACTTTTTTTGTATTTTCATTTAGGTCTTGTAGCTCTTATTTTCCCACTTTCACCTAGCTCACGAGAAAACTCTTCATCCACACGATCCGGTTCTATTTTTAAGTTTTTGGGAGTTTGAGGTAATGAATTTTTACTGCTAGATGGTTTTTGATTTTTTGATCTTCCCATAATATTGCCTCCTAACGAAATTTTAATCTTTATTAGTATGGCTAAGAATCACATTTATATATCTTTAGATTTGCTCATGAACGAACATTTTTAACTTAAAAACAGTTTTTGGGGACAGCTCCTTCTCCTACAACAAACGCACCAGTTAGTTTAAGTGAAACTCTTCACATTTTCTCGAAAAGTTTACCATCTCTTTAACTAATTCGGTATAGAATGATAAGCAAATTACTTAAGGGTAAAGAGGTCTTTTTTAAAAGTGAATCTGTACCTATTAATTATAATTATTCATAATATTAAATTACTGTTTATTGAGAATTGGTGACGTTCATACTTTCTAAGATTTGTACAACTTCTTCAGTTGGAATTTTCATATCATCATTTATCCATTTTCGAATTACTTCAATGATTCCTCCTGTCGAATAAGTGAAAAAATATTCTAAATGAGTCTCATTAGCATTTGGTAACTGTTTTTTTATTTCTGCAATTGTTATATCATGAGCAGAATTCAAAACTGTATTTAGTACATAGGCGCTATTTTTTTCATTAAAAATGATTTTACAGAGCTCCTTATTTATAAGTATCAATTTTAAAAGTTCATTAAGTATAAAAATTTCTGTAGCTTTGAAATAAAGTTTGATCAAAAATACCTCGCAGACCCATATATAAAAAGAATCCATTTTGAAAAAAGATTTCAAAATGGATTCTTCTCCAGCAGATTTAAGTTTGGTTTTTATAAAAAAAGTTTGATCATTTTCTACCTATGTTGTTCCACAATCGCGCCCTTTAATGGAATAACTGAGTAACTTCTATTAGCTGATCAACAAGAAAGTTTATTAATTAATAACTATCTTTATAAAAAAATATGGTTTCAAGATAACAACAATTCATATCTAACCGATTTATTTCTCTCAGCATCGATGTATTTATCTAACGAAGAAAATCCAACTGGGCTCCTCCTGATATTCCGACGGTCAATAAGCTGCTTCAACAATAAAGATAAATTACTTACTTACTTACTTACTTACTTACTTACTTACTTACTTACTTACTTTTAAAAGAAACTGATCGATACGTTCTTTTTGCCGTAAGTGGTGCCGGAAATGCATTTCGATTAGCTGAAAATATTCCTCTGCATTTAAATATCCCATTGACCGGTGCTGAACTTTCTGGCTGGCCGGAATGTCAGTGAGCTTTCTTTCTATCTCCCGCATTTTCTCAATGATTTGAAGCAGTCCTTCCTTTACTTCTTCTTTTCCTGTAGGATTTGGTGGTGTGAAATCCGGTGTATCCGGACCTTTTACTCTGATTGGAGGAAACGTTCCTTCTTTGAAAATCGATTCGCCTATTTCTGTTTTTTTACCATCATCGGAAGCAGTGCCATTAGCACATTGCTCAATGGCTTTCAAATGAAGATAAAGAGTGCCCTTTATTAAATGATTGTACATTTGTCCTAATGACCATTCATCCTCAGAAGGCTTCCTCGCAAACTCAGCTAGCGAATATTTACTTAACTCTTCAATATAGTATGTAGCCACCTGTTCGAATCGCTTCAATATCTCTTTTGTATCCAATAGTTCTCCCACTTTCTTTATAATTTTCTTAGTACGTCCCAATGCTAAACTAAATAACATCTTCTGAATTAACTTCGATTCACTTACAAATAATTCCTTCTCTTTTATTCAAGAAAATGGCCCGATTGCTGAACAAAGATTAAACAGGACTCTTCCACTAAACTGCCCCTAAAGTTGCATAAGAAAAGAGCTGCCTTTTAGACAGCTCTGATCTCAGCTAACGTACTTGTTAGTTGAAGATGATTATTATCGGTAATTATTGTGAACAGGTTTAAACAATTCTTCATTAGTATTTCTAACAAGTGAAAAATTGTCTACATTATAGTGACCGTGAAGGATTTCATTGTGATGAAGGATTATTTGTTTTGCAGATAAGTTTTTGGAATCAGAAGTAGAATGTCCATCACCAACTAATGTTACATCAAAATGATTGATTGTTGCTGTTCTAACGGCTGTATCAATACAATGTTCCGTCTTACATCCCATTATTACAATATGGTCTACATTGTTTTTACTTAAATGTTCGTGTAATGGAGTGCCATAAAACGAATTTGTGGCAGCTTTATCAAATATGATAGCAGTTGATGGTACTTTAATATCCCTGTGTATCTGGAATCCAGGTCCTTCACCATTTGAAACATCTAAATCTCTTATAAAAACAACGGAGACACTTTCATTTATCGCTTTTTCAATTACAGTATTAATGTTATTAACGATTTTTTCTTTCTCAAAGACTCCTTGTTCTTCTTTATTACCTTCTATTAATTCCTGTTGAGCATCGATTATCAGTAATGTTTGTTTCAATATTTCCCCCCCCTAAAGTTATTAGCAGTTAGTTTTTTCCTGTTATTTATTAAATATCAGATAGTATGTAAGCACTTCTTACTAAGCTCTTTATATTTTCGTCAAATGCTTTACTAATACCTGCTTGAACTATCCTGCCCCTTAGTTCCATAAGAAAAAGCTGCCTTAAAGACAGCTCCGATCTTCAGCTAACGCACCTGTTAGTTTATTAAGGAATGATTCAATACTCAACTATAATTAGCCATTGACCATCAGGTTTAACATTTATCTCAAATAAATTGACACCAAGCTTTTTTAATACTGCCGTTTCTCTAGCATCACCACATGCGAATGCAAGTACAAAGAAACTCTTCTTTCTTTTATTGCGATGTCCCCTGTAACATTTTAAAAAGTCGGCTCATCTATTTATGAATATTTTCATTTTTGGTTATTAAGAATGCAGCCTCATTCTACTGGACATCATTACACAACTTACCGATTTTCTCGACTTCCACAACGACCACATCCCCCGACTTGATCGGGCAGCTGCCAGATGGTGAACCAGTGGCCAAAATGTCACCGGGCTCCAGTGTCATCACCTGCGAAAGCCAGCTGATCAGATACGGAATGCTCAGAGACATTTGATTGGTATTCCCGTCTTGTACAACGCGGCCGTTTAAAGTGGTCACAATCCGCAAATTTGTAGGATCTATCCCGGTAACGATGCACGGCCCCAAAGGCCCGAACGTATCAAATCCTTTGCCCCGCGTAAACTGTGGATCTTTTTTTGTAAGATCCCTTGCTGTGACGTCATTAAATATCGTGCAACCAAACACATAATCAAGCGCATCTTCTTCTTTAATGTTCTTTCCGCGCTTTCCAATGACCAGGGCCACTTCCCCTTCAAGCTCCACTTGGTTGGTTAGCTGGTTTGGAGGAAGTATAATTTTCTCCTTGTCTGGAATAAGCGAAGATAATGGCTTTAAAAATAGAAATGGTTCTACAAGGTTTGCCTCTCCGCCCGTTTCCTTCGCATGACCTGCATATGTCCAGCCGAAATTAACCACTTTAGAAGGTTTTACAGGTTCCAAAATTTTCACGTCACTATATTTCAGCTCTACCCCGTCATACTTTATTTCCTTGTTGACAAGTTCAGCAAAACTGCTAGACAGTTGTAATATTATCTCATCCTCAACAATACCGTAATGTATTTTGCCCTGTTGATTCTGATAGCGAACTATTTTTTGTGTTTTTTGTAGTACATGCATGATGAATAAACTCCTTTGATGAGTAAGATATACTTACCTCAGATAATATAAATTTCGGCTCTTCTCATAATCGCAAACAAGCCCCCTGTAGGTGATAATGCCAAACCCTTATGTCTAAAAATCTTTTTTATTACATGGTGTTTTCCTTTTTTAAAGTGGTAGCATCTTGAGAGTGCTCCCAACAATCAAGATTTTCAAGACCTTTAATGCTGTCTTTATAAAAAACTGGATCTTGACCGGCTTTTTTCTGTTTCATATAATCACTTAATGCTGCAAAAGCTACTTTTGATAATAAGAGAACGGCAATTAAGTTTATAATAACCATCAAGCCCATAAATAAATCTGCTAAATCCCATACAAGCTCGACCTTTGCAATCGAACCGAATACAATCATGGCGAACGCGCCTATTCGATATAGAATCAACAACACTTTACTTTTGTGTAAAAATCGAATATTTGTTTCCCCATAATAATAGTTACCAATTAACGAACCGAATGCAAATAGGAAAACAAAGATAGCAAGACAACCTGATGCCCAGGAACCGATGTGTTCACTTAATGATGTTTGTGTAAGTGCAATGCCAGTTAGCCCTGGTTGTTTATAAGCATCAGAAAGTAAAATAATAAATGCTGTGCTTGTACAGATGATCAGTGTATCCGTTAATACGCCAAATGCTTGAATAAGTCCTTGTTTCACCGGATGACTTGTTTTTGCCGTTGCGGCAACGTTTGGCGCACTCCCCATACCAGCTTCATTCGAGAATAAACCACGTTTAACTCCATTCATGAACGCAGCGCCTAGTGAACCGCCTGCTATTTGTTCAAAGCCAAACGCGTTATTAATAATAAGAGAAAGAATTTCCGGCATTTTGGTTATGTTCATTGCTACGACAAATAATGCCATTCCAAGGTATAACACACCTAGAATCATAACCTTGTATTCAGCAATTTTTGCAATACGATTCACACCGCCAAAGATAATCACAGCGAAAGCACATGTCATGAGAATCCCTACAGTTAAACGATCTGAACCAAATGAGTTCTCAAAAGCAATTGTAACGGTATTTGATTGTACAGAATTGAATACAAGACCGAAAGAAAGCGTAATTAAAATGGAGAATAATACTCCCATCCAACGTTTGTTCAATCCTTTTTCCATATAATAGGATGGACCGCCTCGGAAACCAGTTTTATCTTTTACTTTATATACTTGCGCTAACGTACTTTCAATAAAGCTGGTTGCTGAGCTAATAATAGCAATTATCCACATCCAGAATATCGCTCCAGGACCGCCTAATGCAATCGCAATCGCAATTCCAGTGATATTACCTGTTCCAACGCGAGCGGCCATACCAATACAGAAAGCTTGAAATGGGGAAACGCTGTCTTTAGAACTAGTTCTCCCTTCCATTAAAACACGGACCATTTCCCTTAACATTCGAACCTGTACAAATTTCAATTTAAATGTGAAATAAATCCCACAAGAAACAAGCATAATAACTAATAATTTTGACCAAAGGAATTCATTTGATACGCCAACTACATCATGTAATAATTGTTGCATTCTATCACCTCTTATAAGAAATTTACTAGCTTAGAAGATACCTAGTTTTTTCACTGTAAAAAGATCAACTTCATCAACTGATGAATTCTGTCCAAAGTCAGGAGTTATATAGCCCCCAAATTTGAGTTAATCGCCTTGATAGCAGTATCTCAAAAAAATATGTAATATCTGCTGCAATCGATGCTTCCATCATTTCTTTTACCTTTTTAGGATCTGTTGTTTTTCCTAGCACCCACATCAATTTCGGCACGATTGCTTCTGTGTTCATATTTTTAGAACGTACTACACGATTATGGTCAACTTTCCGACCGACTTCATATATACCCATGTCTTCTCCTTCTTCTAGACATTGAGTCGTAATGACAACTCTTTCGTATCAATACGGCAACGTACATTTAATTCATGTATGTAACTTAATAGATCATCGGCATGCAGTTCAGGTACAAGTCCGTTTTCTCCTTCAAGTGAGGCTACTGTTCCACCAGTCGTAAACAACATTAATTTTTTCAATGATAATGGCTCCTCTATCTCTTTTTTACAATAAGTTTTTTAAAAGAAAGTATTCAATTCGCGTATGTTTATTCGATTCGCGTACTTTCCATGTAATTATAGTAACATAAATATAATAATTCAAGATAAAAATATTCAATTCTCGTACACCTCATCCACTTTTTGAATCCACAGAATGGTGTTTGCTTCCTGAATCTGAGCTGAGTTATTACAATGATAAATATCAAAAAGATAATTATTTCATTAAGATACTTAATTGCAGCTTAGATGTTTAAGCCTAAAAACCATATACATCAACGTGTTTATATGTTCATATTTAGCCAGAAGCGTTTTCAGCTCCAGTTTTGCCATTTCGGAGCCTTGTCGAAGTCCGATGTACTTACTGGCTGCGGACCAAAAATTTATGGAAGATTTACCAGAGGATGTTGATCCATGTGGTGAGTTTGGTGAATATCACTCATTCGTATATAACGGAGTCATTTTCTCTCATCCGATACGACTAGACTTGGGAGATGAAATGTTTGTACTTCCTGCCAATCCATTATCCAGAGAGGTTGGTTATAAACGTGTGGTAAAAGTTTAAATTTTTCATTAATATTGTCAGGTGTTCCAATTTGCGAACACTTTTTAATAAATAAAAAAACATGGTCATAAAGTAACCATGTTTTCTTTTTACTCATATAGCTGTGTCTACACTAAGAGTTATTTATTAATAAATTCTTTGTTGATTTTTTCAGCCTCAGCCAAGTATTCTGTTTTAATCCCGCTCTTAACTCCCCACCAATAGAAGCAGAGTGCCAGACATGCGATGACCACCATATCCCAGCCAAATGTAAGAATATTTTTTCCGCCGAACTTCTCACTTCCAATATAAGAAATCAAAATCATACAACCTAAGTAAAGAAGCATCCAAACACCTGATAAAAATTGTTTTTTGAATCCATTCCATTTATTTTTAGCTTGATAATAAAAGTAAATAGGTAGTCCAATGGCAATGATGAAAACGACTTCTCCTGTTAATGGCCAACGCGCCCAGTATAAAGTCAGCGATGCAAAAACAAATCCACAAGGAGCAATAATAGAAGCGCCTTTTAAGTGAAATGGACGATTAAAATGAGAAGCTGTACGTCTTAATGTTGTCAATGCAACTGGCCCCATGATGTACGAAATAAGTGTAGCAACTGAAATCACTTCAGCAAGTACGCCCCATCCGCGGAATAAAAATAAAAAGATAAAACATACGCCTAAGTTTAATAACATCGCTGGACGAGGAACACCATATAGTGGATGTAATGTACCAAAGATATTCGGTAAGTACCCATTTTTCTGCATTCCATAAAGCATTCGCGAAGTTGTAGCTGTATAAGTGGCACCTGTACCAGATGGTGATACAAACGCATCTACATACAATACAATCGCTAACCAGTTAAGGCTAAGAGCAATTGCCAAATCTGCAAAAGGTGAATTAAAATTCAGTTGACTCCATCCGTTCACAATCATAGACGGATCGACAGCACCGATAAAAACAACTTGTAAAATAACGTATATAAAACCTGCAATTAAAATAGACCCAATAACAGCAATTGGTATAGACTTATTCGGCGACTTCGCTTCTCCTGCCATATTAACGGGACTTTGAAATCCGTTAAACGCAAACACGATACCAGAAGTAGCTACTGCTGTTAAAACGCTTGCCCAACCATATGGTGCGATTCCTTGAGAACTTGTAAAGTTTTCACCATGAAATCCAGCAAAAAATAACGATCCTGCCATTACACCTGGAACAATTAATTTAAAAATAGTAATAAATGAATTTGCCTTAGCAAAAAGGTTAACTGTCCAATAGTTGACGAAGAAATAGAACAATAATAGTAAAGAAGCTATGAATAATCCTTTGGTCGTTAAGATATTGTTATCAACTAAGGAATGAGACCATCTGGCCCATTCCCAAGGCCACGTACTCATATATTGTACCGAAGCAATGGCCTCAACGGTAATAGTCGAAGCGATCGAAATCCAGTTCGCCCACGCAGCTAAAAATCCAATAAAAGAACCATGCGAATATTGAGGATACTTAACCATTCCTCCAGCTTCAGGAAACATTGCCCCAAGCTCTGCGTAAGATAATGCAATAGATAAAATTACAACCATACCGATAATCCAAGAAAAAATAGCTGCTGGCCCAGCAATCTGGGCGGCTTTCCACGCTCCGAACAACCAACCTGAGCCGATAATAGAACCAATACCTGTCATAGTTAAAGCAAAAGTCCCCATCTTTCTATGCATATTACTCATCTCTACCTACACCTCTTCCTAGGAAAATAAAAAACACTTGATCTATTTATAGATCAAGTGTTTGCCCAGGCGCGCGGCTTATACTCTATATGCTCCCCCATGGTTCTCCATGTTGCGCCAGTTACATATAGGAAAATAGTTTTTTTATAGTATATAGGATTATTTTAAATTTCACAACACTTGAAAAATATTTATATTTTATATATATTCTTATTTATTTTTCGTAATTCCCTATCAATATTCATTTTAATTTGAAAAAATTAGGTAAATTAAAGTCCAAAAAACAAACATTCGATTTCCGGAACACACGCTACATCAATAAAATCATCTCTCTTTAACATTATACTTAAAAATCTTTAAGAGCTTATATTCGCAAAATAAACCGTTCATATTTTACAAATTATATCCAACAACATTTACATAAACTGTTCTTTTCTTCCTCAAAAAAAAGCCATGCACATGAAACACACTCGGCATAGCTAGAGTGATGAACGTAGATTGGATTTCCAAATATACTAATAGAAGCAAGTGCTATGTAAAATGTGCCTTCCTGGCTTTTCATTGATTAGGTTAATCTGAATAAATTAAATTTTGGATATTATTAATAAAAAGCTAAAGGAATTACCCAGTACCCCTAGTCCTCCATGTAGTGCCAAAGCTTCGCTTGTTATACAACCAGCCTCAAACATGATTCTACAAGTAAGGGATCGGAGAATGTTCAAACATACCCTCCTGAAAGACGTCTACTTTATCCCCACCCCTTAAAAAATACCTCAAATGCATTAGTTTGGAGGACACATCTGTATTTTTTGATTAAAAAGTCCAGTGCATCTTCATCACCATTTTGGATTTTCCCAACCAACATTACATCTTCCATATGAGTATAGCTTTCCACTCGTTTCTTCTCGACGATTACACTCATTTATTTTCCCCACTCACTAAGTTGAGCACCGACATAAACGTTGCATTACCACTTCAATGTGTTAAAGTGAATACAATATAATAATATCTCAGAAATGGAGATAAGATATTCGTAAATAACGACATTTTTCTACAAATTATGATTATAAATTTTGGTATGCTTGCATCATTAATCTCTTTAGGTTAGGCGTTAGTTCAAATTCCGGCAAGACTTATGGCAGAAAAATTTGGTCCTAGAAAAATGATCGCTTTTTCTCTAGTATGGTGGTCAGTATTTACGGGTTTGACGGGTTTAGTTAAATCTCACGGTCTATTGTATCGGTCTGATTCTTACTTGGATAGGTGAAGGACCGATGTTTCCAGCTAATGACGTATTTAATACAAACTGGTTTAGAAGTGATGAAAAAGCCAGAGCATCCAGTGCATTATTGGCAGGTTCATATTTTGGACCAGTTATCGCCCCTATCGTCACGGTTTATATCTATCAATATTTTGGTTGGCAAGCTGTATTTTATATTTTTGGATTAATAGGAATAATCATTGCAGGTGTATGGTATGTTATAGCCCGAGACTATCCTGAAATTCATAAACTTGTGAATGAACAAGAAAAAGAATATATTCTAGAAGACAGAGAAATTGTTGATAATGCTAAAGTTAGAGCCCCTTGGAGTACTTTTCTGAAAAGCTATCGATTTTGGGCGTTAGGATTGCAATATTTCGTTGTTTTGTATATTATCACTTTCTTTTTAGTTTGGTTACCTACATATCTACTGGAAGATCGAGGATTCTCATTAAGTAAAATGGGACTTGCTGCAAGCCTACCTTGGTTAGCAATACTGATAACAGTAATGACTGGTGGTATTCTTTCCGACTACTTAGTACGTAAAGGTTTTTCAAAGCAAATATCAAGATCCTCTTTAGCTATATCAGGTTTAATAGTATTTATTATTTCAATGTACCTTGCCGTTATGACATTATCTCCTTATATGAATGTTTTATGGTTATCATTATGCTTGGGTTCACTAGGATTTACAGTAGTGTGTTCTTGGGCTTCCGCTACAGACTTAGGGAGAAACTTTTCAGGTTCCGTTTCAGGTTGGATGAACTTGTGGGGAAATCTAGGAGCTTTTGTATCACCGTTATTATGTGGTTGGTTAGCAGAAAACTTTGGTTGGAATATCACATTAGGAGTAACTGTAATCCCTGTGTTTATTGCAGCTATATTATGGTTGTTTGTGAAACCAGATACATCATTACTAAACTAAATACTATTAAGAGGAGTGACCGATTTGAATTATTTAGTATTTCAAATGGATTTAGTGGTTGGAAATCCTGTAGAGAATAGGAAAATCATTGAACGCTGGTTAGAAGCTAACTATAGTGATGATGTAGATGTTGTTGTACTTCCTGAAATGTGGTCTACGGGCTATGCGTTGGAGGAATTGAAAGAAATCTGCAAAGTGGATGGAAAGCAATCCATTGAATTTTTACAATCACTGGCTAAGAAGTTTAATGTAAACTTGGTGGGTGGCTCGATTGCCGTATTAGAAGGTAAAGATATCTTTAATCGTGCGATTATAGTAAATCGAATGGGTGTGATTGTTCACACATATGACAAGATGCACCTTGTTCCGATGTTAGATGAACCTAAGTTTTTAACGGGCGGCCATAATCAAGTTGAAATATTTGAACTTGAAGGTGTGAAGATGGGGGTTATTATTTGTTACGATTTACGATTCCCAGAAATTATTCGTGACTTAGCATTACAAGGTATTCAAGTGTTACATATCGTCGCAGAATGGCCACTTGCAAGGGAAACACATTGGAATACGTTACTTCGTGCGCGCGCAATTGAGAACCAAATGTATGTTGTTGCATCAAATGTGGCGGGGACAAAGCTAGGGGTGGAATTTGCAGGTTGCTCACAAATTGTAGATCCATGGGGAGACATTGTTCAAAAATTGGATCAAGAAGTTGGTGAATTAAAGGCAACTTTAAATTTAGAGAAAGTACCCCAAATAAGAAAAGATGTTCCCATATTCGATTCCAGAGTACCAGAAAAGTATAGAAAGTTATAAAATAGGAGCTACTCCAGAGATACCAATCTTTAGGAGTAGCTTTTACGTTTAATTCAACAAAGCATATGTTTCACGTAAAATCCATTGATAATTTTTATTTTCTTATGCAACTACTGTCCCGATAGTTGCATAAGAAAAGGAAATGACTACTCTTTATCATGGATGTAGTGTGACAGAACAGGATCCAATTTCCTTTCCACCCCAGTTTAGTGAAAGCTTGTCTTGATCTGCAAGAGGACCGACGCCACTAGGAGTACCAGTAAAAATAATATCTCCTTTCCCAAGCCCAAAATGCTCTGCTGTAAAATCTATAATTGTTTGCAAATCAAAAAGTAAGTCCTTAATATTTCCGACTTGTACACGCTCTCCGTTTTTAAAAAGGGAAAAATCTAATTGTTTACATGCTTCGACACCTTGAAACGGAATGAAATCACTTACAACAGCCGAATTTTTAAATCCTTTAGCCAAAAGCCAAGGATGCTGTTTTTGCTTTAACTGTGCTTGAACATCTCTAAGTGTTAAATCCAAACCAAGGGCTATGGCATCTACTATTTCATCTACTTTCATTCCTGTTTCGTACGGTTTTGCGATATGAAGGACAAGTTCTGTTTCATAGTGAATGGAACCCTGATTACTCGGCAACGTAATTGACTGACCATTCGCTTCAACTAACGAATGAGTTGGTTTTGAAAATAAAAAAGGGGAAGTTGGTACTTCATTATTTAATTCTTTTGCATGCAAAGCATAATTTCGACCTACACAATAGATATTTTTAATGTCTTTCATTATTAAACCCACTCTTTTCTTTTAAAGAATAAAATTTTTGTTACCAAAAATTTCAGATTTCTTTTTTATTAAATCTTACTTTGTAATGATTCAATAGTAAATGGAACTAACGCCCTTGTTTTTTCTTTAACTACTTTTTTAATAT
The DNA here is from genome assembly GCF_030348405.1 of Peribacillus sp. NJ11. NCBI lineage: Bacteria > Bacillati > Bacillota > Bacilli > Caryophanales > Bacillaceae > Peribacillus > Peribacillus sp. NJ11. The sequence continues at coordinate 3,346,884 of NZ_JAUCFO010000001.1, read as the reverse complement.
TAATAGTTTTTTCGCATAAAATTCAATCTCAAACGATTTCATAATTATTAAGTGTGCTAGATTGGCCAAGTTCAACCTTCCTTACTATTAATTCTTCACAAACCCAGCACACGTATGAACAGTGATTCTCTAAAAGATCACATACTTCCTAACGAGTCGTTGTTACTTTACTTTACTTTACTTTACTTTCAATTTCGATAATCCTACTCAATACAGGAACTTTATTTTGGAAAAGCCTCTGTTTTTGAAACTCGTATTATGTCACTAGGAAAGTACTTTTTAAAATATTTAACCACCATTACATGTATATCAACTGTAAGATGATATTTTTGCAATTCACTATCTGTTGAATAGGCATCAAGTGCATTTATCTCTCCCAGTTTGTTTATAGTATTTTGATAAGTTCTATATAGCTAACTCGTTTGTTATAAGTGAAAAGGACATAGTCTCCTTACATATTGTTTTAACTATGTAAAGGAAACTATATCTGGTAATTTTATAACAAACTTACTTTTTAGAACTTGGACGTTTACAATTCGGACCTTTATAACTGTTATATATATTAAAACGTTTTTTTCTCTTTGATCAAAATGACACCTAACAATCCCATCAAAGAAAATATGACAGGAATGAGAAAGCCATAATGATAGCCCACATCTATAGAATGCCGAGGAAATAGATCCAGTACATTTCCGAAAACACTAGGCAACAAAACGGCACTTAAGAATCCACCCATATTGGCAAATCCTGAAACAACACCTACTTGTTGAATAGGAAATGATTCCCGTACCACTGCAAAAGTCAAAGAGCTAGCTCCATTTCCAAAACCTATGATAAATAGTAAAACCACCACCATTATAAATGGAGGTTTTACGCCGGAGAAGAACAACCCACTCCAACTGCATAAGACAATTAGATGGATAAAGGTGTAGACTTTTTTGATAGAACCCATCCGGCTTGTAATCCAGCTAATTAAAGGGCCTCCTATGATGGCTCCAAAAAGACCATACATAATAAGCTGGCTTGCCCCTGAACGAGACATTTCAAACACATGAATTCCATAGGGAACTCCCCACGAACCGATGAATCCTATATATGTGCCAACCACTCCAAAGTGGCAAAAGAAAGTGGCCCAGGCTTGACGGGTAGAAAATATTCGGCGTAGAATCGTCCAAACACCTTCCCGTTCTTTAATTAGAACTTCCTTGGCTTTGGAATCATCTTTAAATAGTTGTTTTGGTTTCGATACAAGAACGACATACAGAAGATATGATGAAAGCACTAAAATAATTCCTATGCTAAGGAATGGGGTTCTCCAACCAGCGAATGAAATCCACATGGAAAAAGGAACGGTAGCTGATAACGAACCAAGGCTCGCAACCATGGCAACCAGGCCTAATAATTTTACAAATTCCTGTGCCTTAAACCATTGGCTTAATATTAAAACCAAGTTGACAAAAATGGTGGCATCTCCAATTCCAACTAATAACCGGGAGAAAATCAATATATATTCATTGGGAGAAAGGCTGTATATTAGGCTTCCCAGCCCATTAAGGAGTGTGCCGATAATAAGAAATCGATTGGGGCCATATCTGTCTGATAAAAGACCAACCGGTATTTGTAATCCTGCATAAGCTAAAAATTGAATGCCGCTCATAAGACCTATGGTAGAGGCGGAAACATGAAAATCCTTCATCAATTGATCGGTAATCAGACCAGGAGCCGTTCTTTGGCTCACAATTAAAAAGTAAGCAAATAAAACGGTGCCAAATACCACCCATCTATAACCGCTTTCTTGTTTATTCATCTTTATGTATCGCCTCCCGTCTAAACCTCAACCTCCCCACAAACAAAATCAATGCAGCGTGAGCACATACCGCTCTCATACATGAAACCCCCAATTAATCTAATTCAAGCACTGGATGCCACATAGGGCTCTTCGATTTATTCAAATTAGGTGACATCCATCACATTATAAACAGCGTGACCGCCATAATTCAGAATTTCTTTTTGTAGTTTTCTAAACAAACTTCGCGACGAGCTACCGATACCAGCTTCGCACCCTTAGATGCAAGCTCCTTTGATGCGGCTTCTCCATTGCCTCTGGAGGCGTAATAAAGACAACTTTATCTTGAAAATTAGACATACTACATACCATCTTTTTAGTTTTACCCACTTTTGGAGCAAAATGTACGATTATTTTTGGTGCGGTGATAATTCCTGGGATTTTAATCCCTACGATTCATATATAGTGAATCACACGATAGGAGTTTATTCCAATTATATGATTTTCCCCCTCATGACACCTAGGTACATATGTCCATTTAATTGTAATGAACTTCGTAACCCATTCCTTTACTTTAGTAATTGCATATGATACCTCTATCCTCTTTTCAGAAAGAGAAAGAAGTCTTTAATACTTTTATAAGTACAAGCCTATGTAATTCCCGTCAATATAACCCTGTGTTTCTGATTCATTCATACCTTTTTCCTCCTCCCAGTAAATGTATTAATACAGGAAAAGTAAAATCATAATGAAGGACCGACAATAAAGTTTCATTCTCTACAATTACTATGATTTTAAAAAGTTTTATAAAAATATCGCGCTCCTTTTTTTACATAAATGGGAGCGTAACTTGTTATAGGAGGATTGATGAAGGTGTATCCAATAAAGAGAGAAAATATCGAATCGGACTCTTTTACTTGTAAATCGTGTGGGGAAACGTATGATCACTCTCTTATGAAAATGAATTTGAATGTTTGTCCTAAGTGCCAATATCACTACCCCGTAACAGCTTATGACCGCATTTCAATGATTACAGATAGTAATTCTTTTTCGGAATTCAATAAATGTTTAACTTCCGTTGACCCGTTATACTTCCCTGAATATAAAGATAAATTAGTTTCTGATAAGAAAAAGACTTCATTATATGATGGGGTCATTACTGGGGAAGCTTCCATAGGCGGCTATCCGGTTGTAATTTGTATCATGGATTCTCGCTTCCGTATGGGTAGCATGGGCTCAGCAGTGGGTGAAAAAATCACAAGATCCATTGAAGAATCATTAAAAACCCGAAAACCATTAATAATATTTTCAGCAAGCGGTGGAGCTCGGATGCAAGAAGGGATTCTTAGCCTTATGCAGATGGCGAAAACGAGTGGTGCTTTAGATAAACTAAACTATGAAAAAATTCTTTTCGTATCCGTTTTGACGAATCCTACAACGGGGGGCGTTTCTGCTAGTTTCGCTTCATTAGGCGATATCAATATTGCCGAACCACAAGCTTTAATTGGCTTTGCAGGTAGACGCATAATTGAACAGACTATAAGAGAAGAACTCCCGGAAAATTTCCAAACCTCTGAATTTTTATTAGAACACGGTCAACTGGATATGGTTGTAAATAGAAGTGCATTAAGACAATCAATTACAACCATTTTAAAAATCCATCATCTAAATTTCAGGGAGTGCCTTGAACGATGAATTTTCAAGAATTAAAAAAACTAGAAAACCATATTGCCGAACTGAAAGAGATGTCAGCAAATCATAATCTTGACCTTTCCGAAGTATTAAATAATCTTGAGCAAAAAGCCAATGAAATCAAAAATCACATTTATGAGAATATGGAAGTTTGGGATAAAATTAAACTATCTAGAATTCAACAACGCCCTACTACTTTAGATTTCATCCATCATATTTTTGAAGACTTTCTTGAACTTCATGGTGACAGACTTTTTGGGGATGACCCTGCTATGGTTTCAGGAATAGCTACCTTGAGGGAATGCCTATTACTGTAATAGGAAATCAAAAAGGGAAAAATACAAAAGACAATATCCATCGTCGTTTTGGCATGTCGCAACCTGAAGGCTACAGAAAAGCTCTAAGAATTATGCAACAAGCCAATAAGTTCAATAGACCTATCGTAACATTTATTAATACGTCTGGAGCCTTCCCAGGTCGTGAAGCAGAAGAACGTGGACAATCTGAAGCTATTGCCCGCAACCTTCGTGAAATGGCTGGCTTTGGAGTGCCCATAATCTGTATTATTATTGGTGAAGGTGGGAGTGGTGGCGCGTTGGCTTTAGGTATCGGCAATCGAATCTTCATGCTAGAAAACACATTTTATTCGGTTATATCGCCTGAAGGAGCAGCAGCATTATTATGGAAGGATGCCACACAAGCAAAACGCGCAGCTGAAGTATTGAAAATTACGGCTAAGGATTTGATGAAACTAGGCGTGATTGATGAAATCATAAAAGAACCTGTTGGAGGAGCACATATTGACCTCCCTCTTCAATCGCAATATATCCAAGAAACTCTACGAAAAGCATTGCAAGAACTTGGTCATTTAGATAAAGGCATTTTACGCCAACAACGATATGATAAATTCCGCAAAATTGGTGAGTATATGGACGAAATACTGGTTAAAGGTGATAATTAACTAAATCGCGGAGTATTTTCATGTTGGATTTCAATTCAATTGAAAATCGCCAAACTTCGTTATTTTGTATGCTAAGCAAATCCCAGTAAAAAAGAGCTGTTTCCTGTACGTAAGGAAATGACTTTTTTTATTTCTCTAATTTGTGCCATGGCACCTGGTGAAAAAAGTGCCAACCGTAGCTTTGAAATAAAGATTGATTAACCGTTCCTCTTGAACCCCCATATTAGGGGTAGCACCACTGATGCAGGCTCAATAGGTTAAGCTGTATTGTATAACCCGGGCAACTTTACCCAGAGGATACGCTTTCCAAAATGAGATTGAACTGCTTTATAATTTGTTTGAATTAGTCCTATCTTAAAATGATATTGTCGCTCTATGTTTATAGTGAATTATTTTTGTACTTGAATCACTTTATTTTTTAGAAATATCGCTAGTTCGACTGCATGATTCGTTCGAGTTCTTTTTCTAAATCAACGGGCTCATTTGCGTAATTGTAAATCCCTAAAAACTTCTCTATGGCCTCTGGATGGGAACTGATTAGCTTGTTGACAGCATCCTGTTGTTCAGTTATGCGTTCATTCTTCGAAATTTGGCATCCCACGTGAAACCGAACCATAAACTCATCTTCCATTGCCTTTTGATATTCTTCAGACATTTGATTTGATTGATCGTATTGTCCCTTATATTTTAATAGAATATTGGATAATATACGTGCCCCAAATATAGCATCATGGATACCCTGTGCCATGCCAGGATCTTTAAAACAAACTGCATCTCCAACTAACGCCCATCCTTTTCCCATTCCTTTATACCAGTAATTATCATACCCTAGAATGCCTTTGACCGGTTCTTCTAGTTTTGCATTTTTCAAGCGCGCCCCAATTGTTGTATTCGGAAAGTTATCTGTTAAGAGATTGCGTAGACCGCTTTCCGGATTTAATTTCAACCGTTCTATCAATCCCTTATTTCCTAATGGGAAAATGCCGACAATAACGTATAAATCATCATTCGTCGGAAAGAGAATGGCTGTGTTATCTTTTAACTTGTATACTTCGAATTTAGGGACATTATCATGGCGAAATCCAGAGAAATACCCAAAATAGATGCCGACTGTTGCCGGAATACTTATTTTGAGTTCACTTTTTACCAGCTTGCGAATAATAGAGGATCGGCCGTCTGCACCGACTACCAGGCGAGCTGAAAATTCTTGTTTCTCGTTGATGCTGTCTAAACCTTTCACGCCTATTACTGTTTCGTCTTCACGGATGACATCCGTCACACGAAATCCTTCCAAAACAGTTACATTCATTTGAGATTTGGCATGTTCAAGTAGGATATGATCGAGATAAGTTCGTCTAATGCAATAACAACTGTCCTCTCCGTAAACCTCAGGGATGAGACCTTCTATCACGGTATCCTCAAATTGAAATTTAATATCCCGTACCGGTGGTGCTTTTGTTTCCAATAACTTGTCCAGGACACCTATTTCTCGAAGAAGAGCGACAGTATTATTGAAAAAGGTATGGGTTGATAATGTGTCCCTTGGAAAAGTCGATCGGTCCACTAACAACACATGGAAACCAGCTTTAGCTAGATAAATTGCCAAGGTAGAGCCGGCACATCCAGCACCGGTAATGATGACATCATACATCTTATTCATCGTATCACTCCATTTTTAAGTACAATTATTAACTTGCATTTCCAGTTGCAGGGTTCTAAAGTTAATGCTCCTATGAGTTAAAGCAATGGGGAAAATTGATAAGAATATTCTTCATACATAAAGTATGGAAAATAAAACGAAATAAGTACAGAGAATTCCAAAGTCGATCTCCTCTACGTTTAGGATCGACCTTTTTTACTTCTTCATATAGAACATTAAGAAATTAAATTATCTGGCGAAATTTTAAAAAGCCAAAATACTAAATACCCACTAAATAAAAGAGATACGCCTTTATTAGAGAAATGCCCCTGATTGATGAAGTAAGAATAAATAAATCCAGATATTACTTTTAATTATGCAAAAAAAAAAGAGCCAACAAGTTGTTGACTCTTTGGTTTAAAAAGTAGATGCTAAATCTTTTGATCGTGCAATGGCATTTTCTTTAATTTCTTGTGCTTTATCAGGCATTGCAGCATGTCCTTCAACGAATATACCTTCAAAGGATGGCACTCCTAAGAATTGCATAATGATATTTAGATATCGGTGACCCATTTCCATTTCAGCTGCAGGTCCTTCGGAATAAATACCACCACGAGCTTGAATATGCAAGGCTTTCTTATCAGTTAAAAGACCAACTGGGCCTTGTTCGGTGTATTTAAATGATTTTCCTGCAACACAAACGGAATCAATATATGCTTTTAATACTGGTGGGAATGAAAAATTCCATAAAGGTGTTACAAATATATATTTATCGGCAGCTATAAATTGCTCACATAACTCTGAGAGACGACTGACTTTTGCTTTCTCTTCCGACGAAAGTTCTTCAAAGCCCTTTCCAGATTGAAGTTTCCCCCAACCACTGAAAACATCTACATCGATCTCAGGAATATTTTCTTTATAAAGGTCAATATTCACAATTTCATGGCTAGGATTAACTTCTTTATAAGTGTCAATAAATGCTTTTCCAACGGCCATACTGTAAGATTGTTTGTCATCATGAGGATGAGCTGTGATGTACAATATCTTTGTCATTTTGTATCTTTCCTTTCTTTTTACATATTTGAACATTCTAGTTTGTCTAAGAAATCCAACATTTATACAAACCCCGAACTAAAAATGACCAATTCCTTTTCCTTGTACAATGCGCCCTTAAACTGAATAACCTTCTTCTAGCTGGTTTGTTTAAGACCAATAATTTTCCTCCAATCATATTTTTTCGTGTTGACCAATTTGATTCTGCTTCTTGTTTCTACTAGGAACAACTCACAATGAATGTTGTGTAACCGACAAACATAAGAAAATCCCACGACTAAGAAATTTTCTGGCAGGTATAAAGTTGTTTTCAATGATAAGTGATATGTATAAAATTAATTCCTTAAAATAAAGGGGTATCACCACTAAAGTAAATCCATTCCCCGTCCATAACGGCAGATTTAAGGAAGGTATAAATCTTCTTACAATTTGTGAGAAAGAGTTTGAATTTTGGATATGATAAAACAAGACAATATGGTTGGTTTTAGGAGGCTAAGCAATTGACGAATTCAATAAAATTTGATCTGCACACTCACCATGAGCGCTGTGGACATGCTATCGGCACAATTGAGGATTATGTAAAGCAAGCCATTGAATACGGATTGCATTATATTGGGATTTCTGATCATTCTCCATATTTTTATAGTGAGGACGACCATCTCTACCCAACTATTGCAATGGCAAAAAGTGAACTTGTCCCTTATATTGAGGAAGTACATCGTTTAAAAGAGAAATATGAAGGTAAAATTCACGTGTTATTAGGAATGGAAAGTGATTACTTCCCTGATCACATTGAAGTCTACCGTGATCAATATCTTTTACACCCTTTTGACTACATAATTGGATCTGTTCATTATGTTCAAGACATTAGCATTTTTAAAAAAGAGCGTTGGAATGGTTTGACCTCAAAAGAACAGTCAAGAATCAAGGATGAATACTATGAATTAATACAGAAATCAGCAAAAAGCGGAGTGTTTCAAATCTTAGGCCATATTGATGCAATGAAAGGGTTTTATCCAGCCTTTTCATCCATTGAAACAGACAGTATTGAAAAAACGTTGAAAATCATTAGTCAAGAAGATATCGCCATTGAGATCAATACTTCTGGTAAAACAAAAGATTGTGGTGGATGGTATCCAGCGGATGACATTTTAGAACGAGCACTTTTCTATAATGTGAAGGTAACATTTGGATCAGATTCCCATACACCTGAACGTGTTGGTGATGAATTTGAATTAGTCCAAAAAAGACTAAAGGAGATCGGCTTTTCTGAGTGGGCTTACTTTGTTAAGAAGCAAAGGATTCTCACTCCACTTTAACCTTCCCGTCAATAGGATTAGAACTGGACCGGATAGCCAACTTCCATTCTAACCAGGTCTATTGCGTCATCACATTCATAACCCTGTACCTTTTCACCATAAATATCCATATCAAGAACGGTGTTACCATATTGGTACCATTTTTTGAAACGGGCCCTGAAAATGATAAGTGTAAGAATTTACACATGCAAAGGACAGATTAATTGAAGAAGCCGACCAATTAAAGGTCGGCTTTTTTCATATACAATTTTTAGCAGAAACCGCCGTAGCCTTGAACGGGGGCAGGACCACCGTAACCTCCATCATCACAACAAATAGTAGCTCCAACAATGATCAAGAGTATAAATAATACGACTATAAAGGCGAAACCTCCACCAAATCCAAAACCGTTATTCTCACAATCACAATTTGATTCATGACCACAACTTGACAATAAAAACATCTCCTTATTTGTTTTAAGGAGGAATTAATTTTATGGGTTACTTCACCATATGTTCTAATTAGGATAATGACACAATTATCACTTACTGCAGGACATCTTATCACCATAAAAGGCGAATCCTCATGTTCTTTTTTACTCAGTCTTCCTGTCCCATTTGGTTGCTATCCTCTTTAGAAAAGCCTGCTTTTCCATCTGTGTGATGAGGTTTGTCACGTCGGCAACTCCATCTAGCTTCGGTTTTCTAGGCAATGGCACCTTTCATAGTGAACAACAAGATAGCAAGAGATTGATTAATTACAGGCCCTCAGTTCGTAAAAGCTTAAAAAATATTGGATTTTATTTTGGATCAATAGTTCATACTAATTAGAAATTACTTGTTAAAGAAGGAGTTTATATGCCTAATCAAAAAAATAGTAACCCTAACACATCCCAACATAAAAATCAGGTTAGTCGTTTAAATAAAGAAAAGGATACACTCGACATACTTAACCAAGAAATGGAAGTGGATACAGATGTCAATGAAGATCCAAATCGGGAAAAGTTATTAGATGAATCAGTTGATGCTTTTCTACAATCGAAAGAAGAACAGCAATATTAGAAATCAAAAAAAGTGATACATAATTAAACTAGAAGACAAGATAAAGTCATTTCTCACCAATGGAAATCAGATCATTCCACCAGTGAACATTTTCAAAAGGGCCACTCCTGAAGCTATTGGGGGCCCTTTTGTATTAGTCTTGTAACTCTTATTTCCTTACTTTCACCTAGCTCACGAGACGAGAAAACTCTTCATCGACTCAATCCAGTTCTATTTTTAAATGGTAGGTTAAATTTTGTAAACATTATTATCTAAAAAAAAGATTGGCAGTTCCTTCTTGGAGGACCGCCAGCAAAACGCGAATTTACAACGTTAAGGATGTTCTCTATTAAAAATCCCAATCTTTCAATGATATAAATCGAAAATTGGGTTTTTATTATTATTATTTGCTGATTCTTTATAGAAAAGCTTGTTCGTTTTATGATGTCATATTGCACTAAATCTCTCATTTGTTGAAAAAGACGATATAATGTTTAGTGTAATTTGTATTCGCAAAAGGAGGTTCTTTCTTATGAATATTTTGATTTTAGGTGCAACTGGGCGTGTTGGGAGTCAATTAGTTACTTATGCCCTTCATGATAGACATAATGTTGCTGTATTAGTTCGCACTCCAGAGAAGATTGAAATAAATAACGAAAATTTAACGATTATCAAAGGTAATGTATTAAATAAAGATGATATCGTCCGTGCAATGCAAGGGATTGATGTTGTTATTAGTGCACTGAATACTGATGGGACAACCACATTATCAACAAGTATGCCACTAATTATCAAAGCGATGGAAGACGAAGATATACAACGAATTATAACTATTGGAACTGCAGGTATCCTGCAAAGTAGAACCACCCCAAATTCACTGCGTTATCTGTCAAGTGAATCAAAGCGTAAGTCTACCCGTGCAGCGAAAGAACATCATAAAGTATACGATATGCTTAAACAATCAACACTAAAATGGACTATTGTCTGTCCTACGTATTTGCCTGATGGAGAAAGTGTAGGTAAATATCGTGTAGAAGGTAATTTTTTGCCGGAGGGTGGAGTTGAAATATCTGTGCCGGATACTGCAGAATTTACATTTAGCCAAATAAAAAGTAGCGATTATATAAAATCACGTGTAGGTATTGCCTACTAATAATAGTCTTTTACTACTTGCTTATTGAACTAACCCGTTTGTTGAATAAGCAACTCAAGGGAATTGAAGTTACAAAGAAGAAGGGCATGAAATTCTGTCGACGCAATAAGAGATTAACGCAAATTTTATTCGTGTGAACGATAAGTGGAAATCTGTATTGATCACTGCGTCGTCTTTTCAAAAATGCTATATCCCCCCTCCAAAAATAGCGACATTCTGCCGGTCAGGAACAAACGCTTTCCCGTTCCATTTCAATATGGTCTGTACAAATCCTAGTGAGTCGGCATTGTACCTCCCTGCTATCCTCTGATAGGCTTCGAGCTCATATATGCCGTCCCTATTGAAATCAACCGGATATAAACCAGATAAAGGATTGACCCATCCTTCTATCGGCGCCTTCAAAACACCATTCTGGTTATAAATTTCAGATAAATATTCCTTCCCCTTATAAGTTAGGTCAAGAATGTACTTTTCATTTAGATAATAACTGTTCACCTTTGCTTTGTATTGATTTTCATAAGCCACATCGTACTTATAGTTTTCATTGAATGCATCGGAATCAAAAACCGGCGTGAGTTTACCATTAAAATAAGAAAATACATATGCATAAATAGCACCAGCGCTGCCTCCTGTATCAATGACCACTAAAATATCATCCCTCTTGTTACCTGTAAAATCACCAAGAATAAGGGTTGGATTGTATCCTGCGTTATTTTTCAAAGGAACTTGTTCATATTGATTTGTACTCCCATTCCGGATGACTAAAGTTAAGTTTTTCCAAAATGGACTATCAGGGGTTTTATTTGCGGTAATAAAAACATTGTCCTTTTCCCCGTCCCCGTCAATATCGCCTTGCTTTGAAGTTACTATGGTTGATCTGTTCTGATTCATTTCTCTTGAAAGAACAGATTGGAGGCTCACTTGCATTTCTAGCAGTTCCTGTTTTGAAGGATATGGATTTCGGAACGACAAGGCGTTATCAATCGTTTGCAGTGCTTCGTTGGTTAATCCGGCTCTAATCTGAGTCTCAGCCAAACAATACCAATAATAAGGGTCATTCGTTTCTCGTATTTTTGTGGAATAGTAATGAAGCTCTTTTCTGATATCATACGTATCCATCTTCACCCCACCTGCCTTTTTATTCTCAATATAGAATTATATGCAGGAATTTGGGGAATAGCCGAATCTGCAAAACTTGAGTTGGATAATATTAATTTCCCCCCAAAAAAAATAAAGGAGAATACAAATAAGACATGTCTCATTTGTATTCTCCTTTTGATTCAATTAAAGTGTCCGATTTTTCTACATTATCGCGTTGCATAATACCTTTCTATAAGCTACTCCGCTTGCTTATATTTATTTAATTTGCTAATATAACTGACGAACGTTCGTTAAATTTGAGGTGATATTATTGAAAAGCAATGAAATTAAAGAAGCCGCTCTAAAGTATTTCACGATTCATGGTTATGAAGGAGCATCCCTTTCTCTGATAGCTGAAGAAGTCGGCATGAAAAAACAATCCATTTACGCCCATTTTAAAGGAAAAGATGATCTTTTTCTAAACGTTTTACGTGATGCGAAAGAGACGGAGCTATCTTCGAAACTCCAATATTTTAGTAAAGTTGATTCAAAAAATCCTGAAAAAGATTTATACGGATTTCTACAATTGATCATCGATCTTTTCCAAAAAAATGAGCATTTAAAATTTTGGCTACGTATGTCCTTTTTTCCGCCAGCCCATCTTGAAAAAGCTATCGTAGAAGAGGTCATGGATATCGAGGAAAAGGTACAGGCGATACTGGAAAGAAAATTCCAAGATTGGATCAATGCTAAATTAATCGTCGGAGATGCAGCAATAACGCCGACCTATGCTTTTTTGGGAGTAGTCGATTCCATTATGCTGGAGCTTGTATACGGCAATGATGAGAAACGGCTGAAGGATAAATTAGCAGCCTCTTGGAAAGTATTTTGGAGAGGAATTTCACAAAAATGATTTACATAGAAAGAGGTGTTAATACATGAATAAACCAATTAAAGAACAAAAGATGGTATTAATTATTCTTCTAAGCAATATATTCATTGCCTTTCTGGGAATTGGACTCATTATCCCCGTTATGCCATCTTTTATGAATATCATGCATTTATCAGGAAGTACGATGGGCTTTCTTGTGGCCGTATTTGCGGTATCACAACTTGTTATGTCACCATTCGCAGGCCGTTGGGTTGACCGTTATGGCAGAAAGAAAATCATCATTATCGGATTATTCCTTTTTGGTGTTTCAGAACTTATCTTTGGTGTAGGCACGAACGTATCCGTCTTTTATATATCAAGAATCCTAGGGGGAATTAGTGCCGCCTTTATTATGCCGGGTGTTACTGCATATGTTGCAGATATTACATCAGTTCAAGAAAGGCCAAAAGCAATGGGCTATATTTCAGCCGCTATTAGCTTGGGTTTTATTATAGGACCTGGTATCGGTGGCTTTATTGCAGAATATGGTATACGCTTGCCCTTCTTCCTTGCGGCAGCCATTGCTTTTTTAGCATGCCTTACATCCATATTCATTTTAAAAGAGCCTATGACAAAGGAACAGCTTGCAGAAGTTTCTGCTAATACTAAGCAAACAAACTTTTTTGGAGATATAAAAAGATCACTTAATCCGCTTTACTTCATTGCGTTTATCATTGTATTTGTACTCGCTTTTGGTTTATCAGCCTATGAAACTGTTTTTAGCCTATTTTCTGATCATAAATTCGGCTTCACGCCGAAGGATATTGCAACCATCATTACAATAAGCTCAATCTTCGGAGTTGTTGTGCAAGTATTCATGTTTGGAAAACTGGTAGATATCCTCGGTGAAAAGAAGCTGATTCAATTATGTTTAATCATCGGTGCAATATTTGCGGTGGCGTCCATTTTAATCTCCAGCTATTTGGCAGTACTTGTAGTAACTTGCTTCATCTTCCTTGCATTTGACTTGCTTCGTCCGGCATTGACGACATTTTTATCAAAGGCTGCCGGAAAAGAGCAAGGGTTTGTAGCTGGAATGAACTCAACCTATACGAGCTTAGGGAATATCGTCGGACCAGCAATGGGAGGAATACTATTTGACGTAAACATCCACTATCCTTATCTTTTCGCTGCTGTCATTATCGTCATTGGCCTAGGTATTACAGTCATTTGGAAAGAAGACCGATTGGCAGCAAGCTTAGCGGAATAATTTGAAAAGCACGCGGCAGATTGTTCCGAATATGATTTTTTTCAAAGTAGCTTTCTTTTTGAGCTGGAAAACTCTTAAACTTGAAAAATAATAGTATACTTTTCTCTTTGAACAAAGATCCCTTGTCCATATTAGGCAAGGGATCTTATTTTCTTTAATTAAATTTAAAATATATCGGATATTCCTTATTTCTTTAAAAAGGGAGAACTCCTTACCCAATCGCTCTTTTCAGCAATGGGACTCTAATTAGAAAAAGAAAAAAAGAAAAGCCTATCTCACTTTAGATCTAGGAGATAGGCTTTTTAGCTTTTATATTATCCCTTTAATAGTGGCATTCTTACTACTGTCTTTTATCGCTTAAGATAGTCGCTCCAAATTAATTCTGAATTTATATCGATCAGCCCGGTAGACCGATTTGACTACCCCAAGTGGTATATTGGAATCCAGGGTGCTTCTTCGTTCAATCAGCAATACCGGGGAACCTTCAATTACTTCAAGTATTTCCGCCTCGTTTTTTTGAGCGATGGAGGCTTCAATCACCTGTCTGCTATGCTGAATTTTAAAGCCAAACGTTTTTTGAACATAGTCTTGAATGGAGGTTAAGGCTATTTCTTCCGTTAAATCCGGGGCAAGGTCTTTTGGTATGTATAGTCTTTCATATGCCATCGGCAACTGATCCGCAAGCCTAACACGTATCAGTTCGAAAATAGGATTTCCTGCTTCAACCTCAAGCTTCGCAGCAAGATCATCATCGGCTTTGACCTCGTTAAAACTGATAACTCGTGTACTGGGTTCAAATCCTCTTGAAATCATATCCTCTGAAAATTTTGTTAATCCTTGCAAGGGTTGCTCCAATTTTTGTTGGGCAACGAATGTTCCTTTTCCGCGCTGCCTATATAAATAACCATCATTCACAAGGTTCGAAATGGCCTGTCTCACTGTCATCCTGCTTATTTCATATTTTTCGGTGTATTCTTTTTCTGAAGGAATCATCTCTCCTGGCGCCAATTCAAGTTTTTGAATCGCTTCTTTAATCTCCTCTTCAAGTTGATAATAAAGGGGACTCAGAGAATTCTTTTGGATCATTTAGCGTAAATCTTCCTTCCATAGTGATGTAATTTTACAAGGCATCCTGATCGGAAACATCTCAAGCTAAAATACAGTTAGTAATAATCTTGTTCGATCCATGCTTTTTAACACGATAAAAATTCCTGTAGATTAGATTCATGTTTCTAAGTATCCAAATTCCTTTTTGTGAATTTCAATACAGATTCCCTTGAACGTTCAATTTCATTTTTATTTTCATTATAGAATTTTGAAACATACGCATAGAAAATAATGCTGACCGTTAGAAATTGTGCAAAAAGCGAACTTGTTGCTGCACTTCGGAATTTAGCCTCTGGTGCACGTACATGCTGGAGGGACATATCAACTTTTTCAGTTAATCCATTGTCCCCCAATCGTGATAAACCAATTGTTTTAATTCCATATGCTTTCGCTATATCAACGAGTTCCAGAATCTCTTCAGTTTCGCCACTATTGGATATACAGAAAAAAACGGTATTCTTTGATGAAGCAGCAAGCGCAGTGGCCGTAATATGCGGGTCTTGATTGGCACTTACAATCTTTCCTAACCGTAACCATTTCTGTGTAATATCTTCAGCAACGAGCCATGATGCTCCTAGTCCATAGACATAAATTACATCTGCACTCCTCATGGTTTCAATAATATTGTCAAGAACGACCTCATCCAAATAATGTGCAGTTTCTTGTATGGCTTGTACGGAGTTGGACACTATTTTATTTTTAATGGACGCTATTGGTTCATTAGGCTCAATGTCATGGAATCCTTTTTTCTCCGGTTGGGAAATGAGGGATGATAAAGAAACCTTTAGTTCAGAAAAACTGTTTACTTTTATGGAATGACAAAATCTCGTTACAGCTGAACTGCTGGCATTGGCATGATCAGCTAATTCATGTATCGTCATTCTGATAATATCATTTGGATTTTCTAAGATATATTGTGCAATTTTCCTTTCTGATTTTGGCAATTGGTTCAATAAACTTTCAATTCTTAGGATAATATTTTCGACTTGCATATGATGTAATCTCCTTGATTTTTACTTACTTTAACTGCTCCATTGCTATGTAGTAACAACCTAAGGTAGCAGATACGTCTTCTAAAACAAATTTCACTTTTGGGTTCTCAAGTTTAATATGGTTAATGTAAGAGCTTTGAACCAATGGTATATTTGTTAATATGCTACCTTTAATTGCAATTGTAACATTCTCGCTTAACTTTAACTTATTGATAACCTCAAGCGTCTTTTTGGAAAGGTGGTATCCTGCCTGACTAAGGATATTTTGCGAGAAATCATCGCCTGCATCCGCCTGTTGGACAATCAGGGGGACAAACGCAGCAATCTCGGCTTTCGTCGCGGAATAAATGAATTTCTTCAGTTCCATAACACTGTGGTAGCCCAGTTTTTTAAGTATTGACTCGGTTAAATGGCTATAATTAGATCCTTCATCCTCTTCTTTCGTCATTTTTATAAAAGCTTGCATCGCGATCCAATAGCCACTTCCTTCATCCCCAAGAATGTGTCCCCAGCCGCCAGCCGATTTCTCAATACCATTATGGATGCCGATACTTACAGATCCCGTTCCGGATATGGTCAAAATGCCATCTTTTCCTTTTAGTAAAGCAGCATGAGCGATAATTCCATCATTTACAATGGTAAAGGGAGTATTAAATGCGCTGCTTATTGCACTTTTTATACCCTGTTGATTTTCCACTCCTCCATACCCAGCCAATCCTAAGCAAATGTAACGGCAACTTCCATTATTAATAGCAGCTACGCATTTTTCAATTGCCTGAATAATGTTAGCGATGGCTTGTTTTTCATTTATAAGCAGGTTTCCATACCCCGCTTTGCCTTCACTTATTTTATTACCCGCTAAATCGTAAGCCACTGCTTCAGTTTTTGTGCCACCACCGTCAACACCGATAATATAATCCATATCATTCTCCTATTCAAAAAAAAGGAAGGAATATTAATGTTCCTTCCCTGAAGATTCTCAATTAATATTGAATTGGAATTTCCCCCATGGCTCCAAATAATCTAACAGAAAAATTTCCTCTTCTGCTATTCTTCCGACTACATTTGTTTTCCCTGAGTTCTTCATTTCTTTCAATGCAATCTGCAATTCCCCTTTATATTGTCCGTAGAGCTCATTTTCAATTAATATATCACCGCGTCTAATATCAGGCGTAAATGTTGGTTTAAAATCTTCGCTCTTATATTTTACGCGTGATTGAGTCGACCGAATAAGATAATCGGATACATCTCCACGGTAAAAATGAAATTCTTCCAATACTATTTTTTTCTCTAAATCTGTCATGGTTTCGTGAAGGTTAACATTAAATGTTAACAGACCGCTGTTCAACAGGCTAAGCTGTTTCAGTTCATCTTCGGAGGCGTAGGCATTTGCAATAATTACATCATCGATTAATCCTGTCGCATACAAGTGTTTCGCTTGTGTTGTAATGGGCAATTCCCGGTGCATTTCTAATGTACATAATCCTTCCGTAATCGGCCAAGGTCCGTAAGTTGCTGCATGTGAGCTAATGAAAGCTGCCGTGCGGATATTATGCTTTTTGAATGACTCACAGCATTTTATAAAATGAGGATAGCTCAATCCCGCATAGCGATGCGGATAGAAGTTATGTGATCCAACTAAATTTTCTTTATTAGGTTTGTAATCCATAATATTTTCTAAATATTTCGTTGCGTTGCTCATGTTTATTTCAATTTTCAGATCATAGGGATTATGTGTCATAATCGACTCTTCGTTACCTGTAAAACCCATGTCCAGCCTGATTCCATACGCACCTAATTCTGCAAAAAACGATAAGTCATTATAAGAAATGCCTAGCGCCCCAAATACCCGGGGTGCAATATCGACCATCACTTCCATATTCAATTGATTGGCATATACAATCGTTTCTTTAAATTCTTTTAAAATCTTCTCTTTGTCACCTTCAACAGAAAGCAAGCAAGTAAAGATCTTTTTGAATCCATATTTGTGTGCAAGTGCAATGTATTCGATGTCTTTCTCTACGGTTGAATGTTCTGGATAGATGGATATACCGAGTTTGCCCATTGTTTAATCACCTCTTCTTTACTGTTGTGGGGCTAGCTTTTTTACAATGCGGATCATATGTTCAATTAGTTTTTGTTCACTCATTGCCGTCATCAAGTGGTCCTGAGCATGAATCATCAATAAAGTTTTTTCACTTGGAACTCCATTCAATTCTGCTTGAATTAGCTTGGTTTGTGTCTTATGGGCCAAGTTCAATTCTTCCTGACCCTGTTTAATTAGTTCCTCTGCTTTTTCAAAATTAAATTCTTCCGCTTCTTTCAATGCTTCGAATGCTAATCCTCTAGCATTTCCGCTATGTGATATTATTTCAAAAATTTCCATTTCGTTATTGTTCATTTCAGTTGACATATCATTACACTCCTATTTATGTTAGATTATTAGATTCCTGTATTCCATATTCATGGTTGAAAACTCTTCACTGGATGTAAGAAACTGTACTTTCATTGAAGAATCGCGGCAAGTATTCTTCATGCGCCTTTAAAAGTTTTTGTAAAACCAATTCAGCTAGATCATCACTTGGAATAAGTGGGTTGATCGTTAAAGCTAATAACGCTTTATCATACGAACCTGTAACAGCTGCCTCAGCACCTATCCTTTCAAATGATTTGATCTGTTGTATTAAGCCTTGCACTTGTACGGGTAATTTACCCATTGTCAAAGGAATTGGTCCATTTTTGGTGACGATACAGCTCACTTCGACTGCTGAATCATAATCAATATCAGTAAGCGATCCTTTGTTTTGGACATTTAACACTTGAATGTCTTTTTTATCATTATAAATAGAAGAAATGACGTTGCACGCTGCATCGCTATAGTAAGCTCCACCACGTTGCTCTAATTGTGGAGGCTTGATGTCAAGGGTTTCATCTTTGTATAGGTCAAACAAACCTTCTTCTAATTTTTTCACGATTTCAGCTCGAGTTTTCCCTGCTTTGAATGCTTCCAGCTCTTCTTCTAAAATCGTTTTTGTTTTGTAATAATAGCGATGGTACGGGCAAGGCACCACACCTAAAGATTTCAAAAATCTTCTATTCCAAGCCAGAGGAGCAATATTCTTCATAGTCATCTGAATTTCTGGATTACCCAGCATTTCAAGCACTTTATCTGTTACTTCTTGATCATCAACGAACACATGCATCCCGTATACCAAGTGGTTTAACCCAGCGAAATCTATGTGAACTCTCTTCATTTCAACACCCAGCATGTTAGAAATGGACATATGCATATTAAAAGGTACATTGCATACCCCAATGACTTTTTTATGCTCGCTGTAGCGAAGAAGGGCTTCGGTTACCATCCCCGCTGGGTTCGTGAAATTAATTAACCATGCACAAGGGCATAGCTCTTGCATTTCTTCTGCAATTTCCAGAAGAATAGGTATAGTTCGTAATGCTTTGGACAATCCACCTGCGCCATTCGTTTCTTGACCAATCAATCCAAGTTCCAATGGGATACGCTCGTCCTTGATTCGTGCATCAAGTAATCCCACTCTCATTTGCGTTGTGACAAAATCAGCATTTTGCAAGGCTTGACGGCGTTCTAATGTTAAATGTATTTCCATTGGAATCCCTGCTTTTTCAACCATTCGCCTTGCCAAGGTCCCTACAATCTCAAGTTTTTCTTTTCCTGCTTCAATATCCACTAGCCACAGTTCCCTAATAGGCAACTCATCAAATCGTTTAATAAAACCTTCGATTAATTCTGGTGTATAACTGGACCCTCCACCAATTGTGACAATTTTTACCCCTTTGTTCATTTCCATTCTCCTAACACCTCATGCGTTAGCATTTATTTCATATCGGCCATTTTCATTTATTTATAGATAATTGCATAACAGACCAGTGCGCTTACCGCTAATAAAGACAAGAACAATAGTGATGCTTGTTTCTTGTTTTTAAACTTACCTTCAACAAAACAAACAACCA
Organism: Peribacillus sp. NJ11; assembly: GCF_030348405.1. Taxonomy (NCBI): domain Bacteria; kingdom Bacillati; phylum Bacillota; class Bacilli; order Caryophanales; family Bacillaceae; genus Peribacillus; species Peribacillus sp. NJ11. The sequence goes on along the minus strand of NZ_JAUCFO010000001.1, from coordinate 3,326,952 downwards.
TCGTCAATCCTGCGCTTATGGCAAAGGTATTTCCTAGGTACAGTGATAATTGTTTATCTATCTCCAAAGCATTCATTAATGTGTTAAAGATAAAATTAAAAACAAGAATAAAGCTAAAAAATAGAAAGGCACTTTTGTAACTAAAAAAGTGAATTCTGGATGTTGAATTCATGCCCTTTCCTCCCTCTCTCAATTATTTTAAAGGGAGTTTGGAGCTTTAAGTCCCAAACTCCCCCTTTTAAAAATTCCTTATAAAGCGATATTTTTATTATCTGTTGTTTCTACCATGTTTTCCTGCGCCAAAAGCTTTTTATCGTACATTTTGAAGAATGGCAGATAAATAATGACGGAAATTGTTAAATTAACCATCACGAGAACAATGGCCCTCCAATCACCGCCTGTTGAAAGGTAGGCACCTATTGGAGCAGGCAATGTCCAGGGAACCATTACATAAGTAGGGTTCACCAGCCCAACGGACGTTGCTACATATGCAAGTGTCGCACCAATTAGCGGTGTTATGATAAATGGAATGATCAATATTGGGTTCAATACAATAGGCATCCCAAAGATAACAGGTTCATTGATGTTAAAAATGCTTGGAACAATTGTTGCTTTCCCCATCGCTTTACTATAGGTAGACTTTGCCGTCAAGAGCATAGCAATTACTAAACCCAATGTTGCACCAGAGCCACCAATCCAAATAAACCATTGGAAGAATGTTTCAGGAGCTATGTGGGGAATTGTCTTCCCAGCTGCAACTGCTGCTGAGTTATTCGCTAAGTACACTTCCCAAACTGGACGAGCAACGGCACCTACCACTGATACGCCATGAATACCAAATGACCAGAAGAATGTAATCAAAAACACTGGAATTAATACACCTGGCAAGGTATCGCCTGCACTGATGAGTGGTGCAACCGCTTTATCAACAAGTGAATGTAAATCAACAGCAAAAACGACTGTAATCAAGGTCATGACAAGTAGTACAATTGTAACTGGTATTAATGCTTCAAATGACCGGGCTACTGAAGTTGGAACAGAATCCGGCATTTTAATTGTGATATTTTTGGTCTTACATAGACGTAAAATTTCGACTGCAAAAATGGATACGAGCATTCCTACAAAAAGGCCATGGCCTCCGAGATTTGTCATTGGCAAAACAAACCCCACACCATCCATCATTTTTACTCCTATTGTGAACAAGAAGGCTGCCAATGATAGTAAACCTCCAGATAGGGGATCAAGTTTATAGCTTTGAGATAAACTGTAGCCTATACCAAAAGTAATATATAGAGTCATGATAAACATCGTTAATCGATATGGTATTAAAATTTCAGCTATGTGTTTTGCAGCCCATTCACCTACGGCACTATCTGCTGCAACGGGCGGGAATGCAATGATCAAAAATAAACTCCCAAAGATAATGAACGGTAACGCAGAAACCACACCATCGCGAATTGCGCGTAAATGTTTTTGCTCAGACAATTTTGCCATGGGTGTTGAAAGATTATTTTCTAAAAAAGCTACAAACTTGTCCATTCGTCGTTTTCCCCTTTTACGTTTGATTGAAAAGAAATAGAGTTAGATTATTATTTTGCTAGTTCTGTTACAAGTTTTAGTAACTTAGGTCCACCAAGAGGACTGTAGGCTTGAGCTGGAATGGCTTCACATGGGACACCTGCTTCATCGGCAGATGCCTTAAAGCCATCGAAACGATGTTTGACTTGTGGAGCTACCATTGCCACATCCCAACCGTTACGTACCTCTGCATCAAATTCTTGAGTTCCGACCGCCAATACTTCGATATTTACCCCCTGTTTTTCCCCTTCTTTTTTTAAAGCGCTTACAACGATAGCACTTGACATTCCACCTGAACATACGAATAGTACCTTCATTATTTGTTCCTCCAATTTTTTATTTTTTATAAAAAGAAGTTAAATCGTTTTCCTTATGAAACCATTTGCCTTTTCTAAACGATTTGATGCTTCTTCATATGAAACATTCGTTAAAATCATGACAATTGCAACTTTAGGCTGATCATGTGCCTTTTCTAAAAATTCATCTGCAACTTCATAACTACAGTCAGTAGCGTCCATGATAATACGTTTTGCACGTTCAACCAGCTTTTCATTTGTTAACTGTAAATCTACCATTAAATTCCCATAAACCTTTCCCACTCCAACCATTGAAGCTGTTGAAAGCATGTTGCATACTAACTTTTGAGATGTTCCAGCTTTTAAACGTGTCGAACCCGTCAGGACTTCAGGCCCGTTTACTACTTCAATCGCAACTTTTGCAATTTTACCTATCTCTGAACCTTTGTTACAGCTTATAGACACTGTTCCTGCACCAACTTGATTGGCATATTCCAAGCCCGCAATAACATATGGAGTGCGTCCACTGGCCGCAATGCCTACTACAACGTCCTTATTCGTCAATTCGATTTTCTTTAAATCTTCAGGACCTAATTCAAAACTGTCTTCTGCACCTTCAACCGCTTTAATGAAAGCCTTTTCCCCGCCAGCTATAAGACCCACTACTTCACTTGGATCGGTATTGAATGTTGGGGGACATTCCACTGCATCCAATAAACCGATGCGCCCACTTGTACCTGCACCCATGTAAATTAATCTGCCATTTTTATTCATAGCTGCAACGATCATCTCCACTGCTTTGGAAATTTGCGGAAGTTCTTTTTTTACACAATGGGCAACTTTTATGTCTTCCTCGTTCATCACCTCTAACAATTCAAGTGTATTCATTTCATCTAAACTCATGGTCTTTTCATTACGACGCTCTGTCGTTAAATGCCCTAGCATACAAATCATCCTTTTTTTATTCAGTGGTGAAAGTGGTGAAACTTTTTTTGCTATAGTGAATATATCACTATTAAAATTTTATTTCAATATTGTGTATACATTTTTAAAAATTAATTTTAAAATAAACGTAGATACATAAATGATTTATAACTTTCTACTAAAAATGTAAACGACTGGCTATTACATGAATCCTATGATTCTTTTATTGATTAGACATAATCTTCATTTAGATAGGTGACAATTTGATATATTCTTTATTTGTTAACGCTTACAAATAATTAAATATAAATATTAGTAATGAAATGAGGTTGTACTATTGATGAATGAAAGAGTTACAAAGAGAAAATTAGGTTCATTGGCGCTAACCGCTTTGGTGGGAGGATCGCTTCTCCTTCCATCTGACTTGATTGCAACTGCAGAATCAGGGACTATCCCTCAGCAAACAACTTATATAAAACAGGAACTGCGCGCAACTTGGATTGCAAGTGTGTTAAATATTGACTGGCCATCCAAACCTGGTTTATCCGTATCAGCACAGAAAGAAGAATTCATAAAATACTTGGATGAACAAAAAGCAATGGGCATGAATGCTGTCGTTATGCAAATCAAACCCACTGCAGATGCTTTTTATCCTTCTGAATACGGTCTCTGGTCAAAATATTTAACAGGAGTTCAAGGAAAAGATCCTGGGTACGACCCTCTTGCATTCATGGTTGAAGCAGCACATGATCGTAATATGGAATTTCATGCGTGGTTTAATCCATACCGCATAACTATGCCTTTAGGTAAAACAGCCGAAATGTCGGATATTGATAATCTTCCAGAATCCCATCCTGCTAGAAAGCACCCGGATTGGGTCATACCATATGGACAACAATTGTACTTTAACCCAGGCATTCCTGGCGTACAGCGGTTTGTTATCGATGGAATAATGGAAGTTGTTAAGAATTATGATATCGATGCAGTTCATATGGACGATTATTTCTATCCTTACAAGATTGCAGGAGTACCTTTCCCGGATGAACATTCCTATCAAAAATATGGAGCAGACAGATTTACAAATATAGAAGATTGGCGCAGGGATAATGTAAATAACCTTGTTAAGCATATAAATGAAGAAATCAAGGCAGAAAAGTCATATGTGAAGTTTGGTATTAGTCCATTTGGAGTTTGGCGCAACAAAGCAGTTGATCCCACAGGGTCTGACACTGCTGCCGGGCAAACGAATTACGATGATTTATATGCGGATACCAGAACGTGGATCAATAATGGATACATTGATTATATTGCCCCCCAATTATATTGGAATATAGGATTGCCAGTAGCTGACTATGCCAAACTTCTTGATTGGTGGACAAAAGAAGTAGAAGGTAAAAATGTTCAACTCTATATTGGACAAGGAGACTATAAAATTAATACAGAGTCCAATGGTGTACAAAACTGGTTCAATCCTGAAGAAATGCCCAACCAGTTAAAACTGAATCGAACATATGAGGAATTTGATGGAAGCATGCATTTCAGTGCCAAAGATTTACGGAAAAACCCCCTTGGGATAGCAGATCGCTTAAGCGAGGATATTTATAAACATCCCGCATTGGTTCCAGCCATGCCTTGGATTGATGATCATGCTCCAAAGGCTCCAAAGGTAAGCAAGGCAACACAAGCAGGAGATGGAATACAATTTGAAATTAACGATCACAAGCAATCGGATGCATCCTATTATGCCATTTATCGTTTTGATGGAAAGAAAAAAGGAAGCATAGAAGACTCAACGAATTTACTGGCTACAGTGCATAAAGAGAAAAACCGTCAATTATTTAATGATGGGACTGTAGTAAAAGGAAAGACTTACACATATGTTGTGACTGCCTTGGACCGTACACACAATGAAAGCAAACAAACTAAACAGATTAAAATAAAAGTAAAATAATCATCAAGTTATCGCCTAACCGTTAAAGTGGAGCATGTAAGTGAACAATGACGTAAGGTATGCATGAACAACAGGCAGGAATGGTCTTATCTTTAGTATCATTTACTGTTGCAAAAAATCGCAAATCAGGATTATAAAAGTCAATTAAAGTAGGTGGAAGACTATGTACATAGTAGGGTTAATGTCCGGAACATCACTGGATGGAATTGATGCCGCACTTGTTCGGGTGGATAATAGTGGACTAGAGACTGAAATGGAAATGATTGAGTTCATAACATACCCTTTTCCAAAAGATGTTGAAAAAGAAATTATGCAGTCTTTATCGGTAGACACATCCAATGTGCAGTTAATTTGCAGTTTGAATTTTAAATTAGGAAAATTATTTGCCAATGCAGTAAAGGAAGTTTGTCTTAAAGCCGGATTTCCCATTAATAAACTGGATCTTGTTGGATCCCATGGACAAACCATATACCACCAGCCCTTACAAGAACAAAATTGGATTCCCTCCACGTTGCAAATTGGGGAAGCTGCAGTGATAGCTCATGATACAAACACTCCTGTCATATCTAACTTCCGTACGATGGACATGGCTGCAGGAGGACAAGGAGCTCCGCTTGTTCCTTTTACCGAGTATATTCTTTATAGAAGCGAAACGAAGGGAAGATTACTTCAAAACATAGGGGGCATTGGAAATGTAACCGTCTTACCCAAGCAAGCATCTCTGGATGACATGTATGCTTTTGATACAGGGCCTGGGAATATGATCATTGATGAAGTATGCCGACAATTGTTCCATGTAAAATATGATGAAGGTGGTAAAATAGCTAAACAAGGACAAATTAATGACGAACTTTTATCTTATTGCATCAGTCATCCTTATATTATGAGCCCTCCACCAAAATCAACCGGTAGAGAATTGTTTGGCAAGCAATATGTCGTAAAACTATTAAAGATGTTTGAATCACTTCCAAGCCAAGATATTTTAGCAACAGTAACGATGTTCACAGCAAAGTCTATTGTTGAGAATTATCGAAAGTTCATCTTTCCTAAAACCAATATAGAAGAAGTGATTATTGGCGGCGGTGGCAGCTACAATAAAACGTTATTAAATATGATCCAATCATTACTTGGAAATTCCATTCAAGTCTTGACTCAAGAAGAGTTGGGATACTCTTCTGAAGCAAAAGAAGCGGTGGCCTTTGCGCTACTGGCAAATGAGACTTTTCATGGTCATGCAAGTAACGTTCCCAAGGCTACCGGCGCTAACATCGATGTCATCCTTGGAAACATGACCTTCCCTCCTTCAACACATCGAATTAAGAAGTAAACAAAGTGTAATATTATATTGGGAAGCAGATATATGAAGAAAAACAACGTTATCCTAAATGGATTGCAACTCAAATTTATATTACTTTTTCACAATTGTAAAAGGTAAAAAACTTATTAACTATTGAAAAAGAGTAAAAGGCACATCGATATTTGATGTTCCTTCTACTCTTTTTTTTGAATGCCTGAAGAATCAGGCGAACTCTTCTATTTATTTAATTGCCAAGCAGCAGAGATACATACTTCACTTCTAAATATTCATCCATGCCGAAGTGTCCCCCTTCTCTACCTAAGCCACTTTCCTTCATGCCGCCAAATGGTGCTTGGGCAGTGGATGGGGCACTGTCATTAATACCGACAATTCCATATTCAAGACCATCCGAATAGGTAACTGCTTTATTTAATGACTCCGTATACACATAAGCTGCCAAGCCAAAGTTTGTGTTATTGGCTCGATCTATTGCTTCTTGATCGGTTTTAAATGTGCTGACAGGGGCAATTGGCCCAAACGTTTCTTCCTGCATGCACAACATATCATCCGTTACTTTGGAAAGAATTGCTGGTGCGATGAAATAGCCTTGTTTTTCTTCGAATTTGGAGGTTTTATGGATGAAAGCTCCTTTACTTTTAGCATCCTCCAATTGAAGCTGGACTTTTTTTACGGCGGCTCCATCTATCAGTGGACCAAGATCGGTTCCATCCATTCCATTTCCAACCTTCAAGGTTAAAACAGCTTCTTCAAAAGCTTGTAAAAACGGCTGCTCGATCGTCTCATGGACGAAAATTCGGTTCGCACAAATACATGTTTGTCCGGCATTCCTGAATTTCGATTGAATCAAACCTTTTACGGCTTCTTCGATATTCGCATCTTCAGCAATGATGAACGGAGCCAATCCACCGAGTTCAAGTGAGACTTTTTTAACAGTTTCCGCCGCCTTTTTCATTAGATGTTTCCCTACAGGAGTGGAGCCAGTGAATGTAATCTTTTTTACACGTGAATCATTCATCCACACGTCAGACACATCTCCCGGTTTTTGGGTTGTTACAATATTTATTACGCCGTCTGGAATGCCTGCTTCATGGGCACTTTCAACTAACAGCAAAGCGGTCAAAGGCGTTTGTTCTGCGGGTTTGATGACGACGGTACATCCCGCAGCAAGGGCTGGCGCAACTTTCCTCGTGATCATGGCAGCCGGAAAATTCCATGGGGTAATGGCAGCAACGACACCCACCGCCTGCTTTTGCACTAAAATACGCTTTGAAGCAACGGAGGCTGGTATGATTTCCCCGTAGTTACGCTTTGCTTCTTCAGCAAACCATTTCACGAAACTAGAAGCATATTTCATTTCACCTTTTGCCTCGGCCAATGGCTTTCCTTGTTCCAGTGTCATGATTGTCGCGATTTCATCCAGCCTGTTCTCAATGATTGTGTACCACTTCTCAAGTAATTCCGCCCTATGATAAGCACTTGTTTTCGACCAAGTCAGAAAGGCAGCTTGAGCTGCATCCACAGCAGCCTTTGCCTCTTTTTCATTAGCGTCCGGAACATAGCCCACAGGCTCCAGTGTTGCTGGATTTTCTACTACAAAATGGTGTTCTGTATGAATGCGTTCGCCGTTAATATAAATTGGCCATTTTTCCACTACTTTTTTCATCCCGCTTTAATCTCCTCTTCTTCTTCTTCATTATCTGTAAAAGTATTATCATTTTCTCCTTTGAAAAAGTCCTTTCCATATAAAAGGGCACATAATAGGATTCCTGCAGCAAACGCCATTCCAGCACCTTTTATAACTAGGATGGCAGCAACTACCCCTGCAATTCCCAGGTCGCGTTGGCTCTTCGCCTGCATTACACCTACGCGTACGCTAACATATCCCTGAACCAAAAGTGTTAAGGCCAATGCAACACCTAGAATTGGTTCCACTAAGCTGACGACCGGCAATAAGAATAATCCTGTATTAGTACCCCAACGGAATGAGCCAGCACCGCCAAAGAAAGAATTCATTGCTTTCTTGCCATTCTTGAACCGTTCCACAACTACGACATGCATGGCTGCCCACAACGGACCACACATTGTAATATCAGGTCCGATAAAACTCATGATCACATTTCGGCCACCAAAAATTAAATGAGCTCTGTTTGGATTATAGTCCACTTTTTCATCTTCCCTGACCTCATCGGATTCAGAAAGCAACGCTTTCGTTTTCAGTACATCCCCGAATACGACTAAATAAGTAGCAAAAACAGCTGGAATCGCACTTAAAAAGAAGGTCATGGCAGGAAATCCCAAACCAAAAACAGTATAGTCTGACCAAAGCGTAGCAAAATCCGGACTGCTGAATCCCCATTGAATATTAGGCCATTTTGCTTCTCCAAAAATCGGGGCTACAAAGACCGCGAGCAAGATAGCTGGCAATATCCCTAAATTACCTAAAAATACCCAAGCTTTATTTCGCATTTTTAATTTTCCAAAACTTTTTGAAAAAAGTAGATAAAAGGCAAAACCGATACAAATGCTTATTGTATAAGGAAATAAATCAAACTTTCCACCCACTTCGAAAATGGAAACGACAGCACCGATACCAGCACCTAAAATAATTCCTGATTTGATTGCATTCGGCACTAATCGAACGACCTTACTCGCAAGTCCGGTCATTCCTAGTAATATCGATAAGATACCCAATGTCAATTGAAACGCAACGAGTGCATAGACCCGATCAGGTCCTTCCGGAAATTGCCCGACAAACAATACAAGCAATGGAACCGCCGGTGTAATCCAACCTGGTATAACTGGGTCTCCGAGTAAATGATGTGCTAAATATAATAATCCATTTAAGACAACGACGGCTAGAGCCACATCAAAAGGCATACCTAGATGGTCTGCAAGCAGTGTAATCGCTCCAAGGTCAACTGCACACATCAATAGTCCTTGAACATAGTCCGGCCATTCAAACCGATAATGGAGAAATGGCAATCTAATTTTAAAGGGTCCCGCAGGTATATATGATGTCTCTTCTCCGTAGCGACGGTTTTTCCATTTCATAATGTTTCCTCCACTTAAATGCCATAGGCTGAACGGTAAATTTTTTCGATATCCCGAACGTTTAATGCACGGGGATTATTCCGCAGCAATCGTACTTGTTTGATGGCTTCGGCAGCCATTTCACTTAAGGCAGATTCAGGAATGTCAAATTGACGAAGTGATTCAGGTATATCCACGTAACGACATATTCTCGTCATCGCTTCTATAGCTTTATCTGCTGCCTCATCATCATTTAAATGATTGACTTTCTCTCCCAGTGCTTCTGCAATGTCACGGAACCTTTCCAAACATGCAATTTTATTCCATTGCATGACATATGGCAGTAATAATGAATTGCTGACTCCATGTGATAAATGGAAGCGGCCTCCAAGCGGATAAGCTAAGGCATGAACAGCTCCAACACCAGCATTTCCAAAAGCTAACCCGGCCATTAGGCTTCCTGTAATCATGGCTTCCCTTGCTTCTAGATGATCTGGCGCAGCGTAAGCCTTTGGTAAATTTTTCGCTATCAACTTCATTGCTCCAATTGCCAAGGCATCAGTCAAGGGCGAGGCGAATTTGGAAATATAAGCCTCCACTGCATGAACCAGTGCATCCACTCCACTTGCTGCCGTCACACTTGGCGGGCAAGTCAGCGTCATGACGGGAGATACGATCGATACATCCGGTAAAAGATACGAACTAACAATTCCCTTCTTAACCTGTTCTTTTTTGTCGGATAGAATCGAAATATTCGTCACTTCAGACCCCGTGCCAGCCGTCGTCGGTATGGCTATTAAAGGAATTCCTGGAACTTCAATTAGATTCGTGCCAAAATAGGTCTCGATGCTTCCTGAATTCGTAGCCATGACGGAAGAGGCTTTGGCAATATCCATTGCACTTCCCCCTCCTACCGCAATCAGCCCATCATGATTTCCATCCCTGATGTACCGTACACATTGCTCAACGATTTCAATTTCCGGTTCAGGATTCACATCCGAAAAAATACCGTATGCTAATGAAAGTAAATCCTCAACCTTTTGCACAACCCCAGCATCCAGTAGAACTTTATCTGTAACGATCAATGGATTCTTCATCCCTAATCGAGTAACCTCTTCAGTCAGCTGTTGTAAAGAATCTGCTCCTGTCACCAATTTGTTAGCCATTGAAAAAATAGAAATATTCATGGTTATCTCCCCTTTCAGTTAATTACTTATGCATGAATCATGCCAAAGTGAAAACGCTTAATTTAAAGGGAAATTACTTATTCTTTCATGGGTAACCATATAAAAATGAGTAGAAATCAAATCAAAAAAACTAATTCGATTCGTTTTCTACTCGTATGTGAAATTTTTTCATTTTTTGCACTAAAGCGCTTTGACTGATATCCAAAGATATGGCAGCCGCCCTTGTTGTCCCGTATTTTTTCATCGCATCCAGTATCAAGGTCCGCTCCAGATCGGAAACGGCTTCCTTCAAGGAATGAGATGTAGTTTTTTTTGATAAGACCGGCTGTATGATAGATGGTAAATTAGCCAAATCGATCGTATCATCGTAAGTCGTGACAACCAGTCGCTCTGCAAGACTCGCAAGCTCACGTATATTACCAGGCCATGAATAGTTCGTCAGCCATTCATAGCATTCCGGTGTCATCCTTTTCTGTTCATTATATTTTTCATTGAATTTTTTCAAATACATTTCTAAAAGCGGGATCGTTTCTTCCTTTCGCTGGCGCAGTGGCGGAACTTCAAAGGATACAATATTAAGCCGGTAATATAGATCTTCGCGGAAAGATCCTTCTTGAACGAGTGAGGCCAGATCCCGATGAGTGGCAGTAATTAACCTGACATCCACTTCTTTCATTTCGGTGGAACCTACTCTCATAAACTTGTTTTCTTCTACCACTTTTAAAAGTTTGACCTGTAACTCTAAAGGTAAATCCCCTATTTCGTCTAAAAATAACGTACCACCATTTACTTTCTCAAAAATCCCCATTTTCCCATTCTTAAGGGATCCGGTAAATGCTCCCGGTTCGTATCCAAAAAGTTCGGATTCCACCAAGTTCGCTGGGATGGCTCCGCAATTTAATTCAAGGAAAATTTTATCCTTCCTGGAACTTTTTGCATGAATGTACTTAGCGATTAAGCTCTTCCCTACACCCGTTTCCCCCTGTAACAAGATCTTCGCATCCGTTTTAGCTACTTTATCGGCCAGTTTGAATAAAGGAGTTGTAGTAGGCCCAATGATTATTTCCTGCAAATTCACCTGTTCCGAGCCAGGCAATAATTGAGAAATAGGTTGGAAAGATAACTTTTGACTGTCGATTGTGTACTTCATCCGGATTAATTCAGTAATATCCCTAACACTATTTATGACGAAAATGACTTGATTCTGTGGCGAAAGAATAGGTGTGGCAGATACGATAATCTTTCTCCCATTTCGGATTCTTTGTGTCAAAGTGACTTGATTCTTCGTTCGAATAGAGTCCAACGAAGCAGAAACGGATATCATACCCTGCTCAATTAAATAACTCATTGGTTTTCCGATAATTTCCTCTTCTCTTATTCCGGTAATGCGCTGATAAGCTTGATTGATAAATAATGTCGTTCCTTCCCCATCGGTGATATACACGCCATCATACAGGGCATTAAATACAACCCTGCATAGATCACTCTCGAAAAATGCTTGAAATTGTTCATATGGTATAGAGTAATTCCGTATATTTTGTAGCGGTGCATTCACTGTAATGAAATGAGAAATAGGCTTCGTCAAATCACTCTGCTGCACTGCCGCAGATAACGCTTCAATCGTCAGAAATCCGATAAATTCCTCTGAATCGTCCATTACTTCCACTTCATTGCTTCCGACGGGAAAACTTGAAATCGCTTCCTCCACTGTCATATCCGAATAAAACTTAGTCATCAATATCCACTCCTAACCTGATCCCTGACTGGTCTTTAACATTTGATAGAACGCTTCCTCCTTGATCGGAGTACTCTTTGATAGTCCAGGCGAATTCCTCGCCTTTCAAATTAAAGAAGGCATAAACATCGGTCTCATTAACTTATATTGTGAACATTATGTAATGTCCTTTCCTTTTGTATGATACTATGTACGACAACCAAAGACACCCAGAATAAGTGCTTCAGCGGTAAGAACATATTCAATCCCCATATGCTTTTTCTGATAAAAAGCGATAAATATGCATTGGTATGACACTGTTATCATACCAAAAAAAGTTTGCCTAAAGTTTTCTATGGCTTGTACAATTGGGACGTGACTTCCGTTCCAGGTACGCGCTATCCGCGGTCGGTCCTGGAGCCTCCTCTACAATCAACTTTGTTTTAACATTTAGATAGAACTCCTTTTACCTACAGTCCTTTTAAAATAGAAGGATTAAAACTTGAGTTGATGAGGATGCTTTTTGAACATGATTCTATTCAGCTAGATCAACTTGAAATGATTACTTTAGACCAACCTATGCCAGCGAACCATTTGGTTTGTAAAATTGAGACTGCCATTGATTAACCTTGGCCAAAATTTCAAAGGAAATTTTCAAAAGGGGTTCGGAATTTTTTTATTCCGCACCCCTTTTGTTACAAACTGAAACCTAATCCATATTTGGATTAGGTTCTTTGATTTGATTATGGAAAGTTAATTGCTTTCTCTCTAATTCTATGATTAATTTGGAAACCAGCCAACCGGTTTTACATCGAGATTAATGTTGATTTGTTTAATTTCCTGGTATTCATCCAAGCCGTATTTTCCTAAACTGCGTCCAATACCGCTCTGTTTGTAACCGCCCCATGGCGCCTCGACATAGGTTGGATGATAATCATTTACCCAGGTGATGCCTGCCCGTACCTTCTTGATCACTCTCAGTCCTTTTGCCCCGTCGTTAGAGAAGACGCCGCCTGCAAGGCCGTAGTCTGTATCATTTGCAAGTTTAATAGCTTCTTCTTCATCTTTAAACTTTTGGATGACAACAACTGGACCAAAGATTTCCTCTTGTACGATGCGCATGTCAGGTGTTACATCAGTGAAGACAGTCGGTGCAATGAAGAATCCTTTGTCAAGACCGTCATCAACAAGACGGTAACCGCCTGCTGCAAGTGTCGCACCTTCCTGTTTGCCGATTTCAATATAGTTCAAAATGCTATTCATTTGTGCTTCGCTAACAATTGCCCCCATGTGGCTGTCTTCCGCAAGGCCAGGTCCTACTTTGATTTTATTTGCGCGTTCCACATAGCGTTTTACATATTCATCATAAATACTTTCTTCAACAAGAATGCGGCTACCTGATGAACAAACTTGGCCGGCACCGAAGAAGATGCCAAACAATCCGTAATCGACGGCCGTCTCTAAATCTGCATCTGCAAAAACGATGTTAGGTGATTTACCGCCAAGCTCTAGGGAAATTTTCTTTAAGTTGCCCGCGGCCGCTTTCATGATTGTGCGGCCAACATCTGTACTTCCTGTAAACGAAACAATGTCAACATCCTTGCTTTCTGCAATTGTTTGACCGACAACAGTCCCGCGGCCCATCACCATATTGGCCACACCTTTAGGGATGCCCACTTCCTCTAGGATTTCAAATAATTTCATAGCTGTGACAGGAGTCAATTCAGCCGGTTTATACACAATGGTGTTACCTGCCGCAAGGGCCGGTGCGATTTTCCAAACACTCATTAGAAGAGGGAAATTCCAAGGTACAATCAAACCGGCTACTCCTACTGGCTCGCGAACAACCATCGCTTGAACGGGAGCGGGAACTTGGTAAGTTTCCCCTTCAGGATGAAGGATTAACCCCGCATAGTAACGGAAACACGCGGCTGCATCGGCAATATCGAAACCTGCCTCTTCTTTAAGTTTCCCGTTGTCCATTGTTTCAAGAATCGTTAACTCTTCCGCACGTTCTTCAATTTTATCTGCGATTTTATATAGGTAGGAAGCACGCTCCTGCGCTGTTAAGCCTGACCATACTCCACTTTCAAAAGCTGCTTTCGCAACTGAGATTGCCATTTCTGTATCTTCTTTGGTGGCACGCGGTGCCCTTGCAATGACTTCCTGTGTTGCAGGATTAATTACCGGGATTACTTCATTTGAAGATGAGGACTGCCACTTACCGTCGATGTAATTTTTTAGCTCTAAAACTGCCGTTTCTAAAATTGTCATGTTTTATGCCTCCGGTTTTCATTATTTTTTTTACCTGTACAGAATGATTAAAGTTTTAAAACAAGTCTGTCGTCCTTCGCACGTGAGCAGCATGTCAGTATTGAGTTGCGTGTTTGACGGTTTTCTTCGCTAAGGAAGTTATCCCGGTGGTCTACTTCCCCTTCTGCGACATCTACTTCACAACTTCCGCAACCGCCCACTTTACAAGAATAAGGTGCATCTATTCCTTCCCTTAAAAGGGCTTCAAGTAATGTTTCACCCTCATTAACGTTGATGGACCGATCGCTGTCTGTAAGGTCGACAATGAAAGGATCTTGCGGTCCATCATTTTTTGTCGCAAATAATTCGAAGTGGATCGCATGTTCCGGATACCCATATGAACTTGCAGCTTTTCGATACTCTTGTACCATCTCTAGTGGTCCGCAAAAATATACATGTGTGCCAATGCGATGATCCATCATCGTCTCAGGCAACATTCTGCGTTTGTCTTCTGCCTGCGAAAAATAAAATGTACATTGATCAGGATAATTGGCTTTCAACAGATCATAAAAAGCACATAACTCCGGTGTGCGTGCTGCATAATGGAGTTCGAAGGTTTGCCCTTCGGCAGCCATGTCTTCCATCATTGCCAAAAATGGGGTGATGCCGATTCCAGCTGCATAAAAAGCATGATGCTTAGCTCGAAAGCTTAGAGGAAAGTTGTTTTTAGGGAAACTGACTTCCAACCTGGAATCTTTCTTTACATGATCATGCCAGAAAGCGGAACCTCCGCGAGACGCCTCGTCACGACGAATGGAAATTGCATATTTTTTGCGGTCTCTTGGATTGCTGATGATGGAGTATTCTCTCTCGAATATCGTATCTCCGGCTGGCATGAAAGTGGTCAAATGCGAACCGCCTGTAAATGCAGGCAACGGTTTTCCATCAACTGGTATCAACTCGAACTGTTTCACGAATGGAGTTTCTTGAATAATCTTGTTTACTTTCATTTGAATATTTCCTACTACCCGCATGATGATCAGCTCCCTACTTCTTCTTCTTTTCCGATTGGGATGAATGGGTAACCAATATAACCTTCCCGTACGATTGAATAAAAAGGACCTATTTCAAGACTGGCTCTGCACTGGTCACATTCTGCAATCTCTGATTCTTCTGCGACTTCCGACACTTCGAAACATTTCATGCAATATACGTACCTTCGTTTAGGCCCGATAATCACCGTCTGGATCTCATCCTCAGATAGACCAGCTTCTACCCCCAGCGAGAAGACCATAACGGCATTGTTCCATGCAGCCGCAATATAAAATTGGGTGCCCATCTTTTGTGACAAAATGACTCTCTTAATCTCCTCTTTATCTTCCATTCCGTTAATGGAAAGACCTTCAAAAGGTACTGTACCTGCAATTTCAGAAGTGAAACTTTTCGCCTTTTCATATCCGGCTTGATCAGAAATGATGACAAACTTCCTTCGTTCATTCCGAGGAGTAAATTGATTTACGATCGTAATGGATTTATCAAACAATACTGGACTATTGTACAAGGCCCTATCCCCCTACTTTTTGTTTATCTTCGCTTTTTGTTTTTCATCATCAATGCGCCTCAAATATTCAACCGATTGTGGAAGAAACGGGGCAATCCCTTTGTATTCAGCCATAGGTTCCGGAATATCCTGCAGTACGCTATATGTCAGATCAAACCACTCCTGGCGCAATGCCAAATCCTCTAGTGGCAGGAACTGCGTATTCAATACGAATAGAATGGCGTTGCTTCGTGGCATGCGATAAAACTTTTGTTCTTCAACACGCAAACGAACAAGTTTACCTGCATTTTCTGGTGTTATCCCAGAACGCTGCGGTCCCCATACATCCATCGTTTCATAGTTGACATCCCAACGGTCCGCCATCAGGTTCCAGTTGATGCGTGTCCATGGCTTTCCTGGCTCAATGGATAATAAAAACTTACGAACGCGATCTGCCAGTTCGTCGCCTTTCCGCGATACAAATGGAACTGGTGCATGGATTTCATCAAAGGACATGCCTTTATTCCAGTTAGCTGAGAAGAGCGCGGCGTATGAAACTTGCCCCACTTCCAAATAGAAATTACTATCGCGATGAACCATTAACACAAAATCATTGTGGAAATGGCGGCCTATATAATCAAGCGGCTCATTTGGAAGCGTGCTGGCATCGCCATATACGAATGAATCGGATTCCCCGAAGATGTGGTTTTTGAAAGTCCAGTTGTCTCCATCTTTAATGACCTCGAAATGCTCCGGATAGCGATCGGTTGCCATCTCGACAAGCATTTCCAGTACCTCCCATTGCATTTCTAATGTGTGTGAAAAAGATTGAAACCTTATATGCGGCTGTTCTTGAAGGAGACGACGCTTCGTTTCTACTTGGAGTTTGTATTCTGGTGTGACTTCGATACAGTTAATGTTTGAGAGTCGTTTCAAGTCGTTTGAATAACGATAGTTACCTGAAGTGAATGGAAATGGGAATGTATCTAAATCAGTTGTTTTGAAATCTAAGCTTTGTGTAAACATTGAACAATCTCCTCTCGTTCCCTAGATTTTTTAAAGTGCGTTTTTTTCTATTTAGCTTCCTTTAATTCAACGGAAGGACGCTCCATGTCAACTTCAAAACGGAAAAGGTATTTAGAAGATGCATAGTAGGTGACTAAAGCAACAAAGTATGTGGGAATTCCGGCAGCCGAATAAAGGAAAAAGTCACTTGCTTCAAAAGTCAATGGATTATAGAGTGCCCAGTATACGATCGTTCCAATAACCACTGTGAGAACTGCAGACGGGTTAATGCCTTTCCAATAGGTATAAGAGCCTTGCGTATCATACAAATCCCTTATTGAAATGCGTTGGCGCTTTACAAAAAAGTAATCTGCAACGACAATGCCGCCAAGAACAGCCATAATAAAAGAAATGACAGCAATGAATGAACCAAATGCATCGTAGAACGTTGAGCTTAAAAGTAAGAATATAGTTGGTACGGTTGTACCCATCGCTATCATCCATGACTTTTTCGGGAATACAGTTTTAAAGCTGACAGCTTGTGAGTACATAAGGAAAATGGCTGCACCGACATTCCCTACCGAAAGTAAAATCAAGCCAATGAAACCGCCCCAACTTCCAGCGATTGAAAACATCCAGTCAGAAGGATTAAGTGAACCAGCGACTAATGCAGCAAGGGCCCCAACTAAAGCAGCGATACTGACGATGATTCCATAGCTGTAGAATCCTGCTTTAAATGCTCCTCCTTCGGTTTTAGATAAACGGCTGTATTGGCCAAGATATGGAAGCCATGAGAAGCCGAGACCGATGTTTAATTCCAGGGCAGTCGCGAATGAACGGGAAGTCGTTTCAAACGGCTCAGAAGGAAGTATATTGGCAACTTTCGTGAATCCCTGTCCAAACAAGACTATTGCGAGAAGGCCAAACATGAGAACCATAAAAACCGGAACGGCTACTGCGGTATATTTTTGAATCGCTACCGGTCCCTTCACCGTTACAAGAAATGCACAGATAAAGAGTAAAATTGAGAAAAACGGCGCTCCCGTTGCTTGACTTGAGAAAAGGGCGGGCATCCCCATCCAATTAGCAGCCTCTGCTAACGCCTGGCCAGACATGAAAAGCGCAATGGAAATGTAGCCGAGAGTCAAAATAAGGAAAACAAAGAAAAAGATATTGGATCCTATATACCCTAGTGAACTTCGAAACCCTACAAAAGTGTCTATGCCATAACGCGCAAAATACAGGGTAATGGGAACAATCAACAGCATAGGGAAGGCGTTACCGAATAAAATCGCTGCAAGTGACTGCTTCGCATCAAGCATTGTACCTGTGTATCCACCAGTTAACAGCCCAAAAGATGAGAGGCCAATAACAACCTGAACTAAAATTAAATCCCGAAGGTTAAAAATCCGGTCACTTTTACTTGCCGGTAAAAAGCCAAAGGCCACATCCTTTGAAATGGAGGAATTCTCTTTACTCACACGCTTCTCTCCCAACTATAAAATAATGATTGCATTGCTTGGAAATAAGGCTGTTATTGTTCTGGGGGATCTTAACAAAACTACTTTAAACAAGTGAATAGACCAGGTAGACAATGATTAAAATCATGAAAAAAATAGAGCCTGTCGCATCCTTCCATTTCATTTTGTCGATTTTCACGGCATCTTCCTGTTCATACGCAATGATCCGCTCATTCAAATCTGAATATAGACTCTTAATAAAGGGATCCTCTGAATTGATATTCTGTTGAAACTGATTCTCTTTATTCAAAATAGCTTCTCCCTCCTTTGCAATCGTGCTTTTTAGTCCCTTCTCTTTACTTTATTGCAATAACCATGCCAATCAGAAACACTATGCTTACAAGGTTTTCAATAGGAAGAATATTCATTTCTGAAACTATTGAACAATTGTGAAATTTCTGTAATATTGAATCTAGGAAGTTAAATGAAAGGCAGGTAGACATAAATGGATCACTTCACCTCTGCACTCTTGTCTATTTACGATCAGCTTATTGTGACAGATAAAAATGGCACCATACTGAAGTCGACCGGAACAGGGAACTCCTTATTCCATACAATCAAATCTGCTAATGTCGGTGGTTCTATCAAAGATGTTGAACAAGATTTATTTTCTACGAGTTTGGCAGAAGAGGTAATGGGCAAAAATGAAAAAAAAAGTTTCATGCAGTCCTCATGGCAGGGTCCAGAGGTGCTGGTGACGGCATACCCGATTGAATCAGGGGCATGGGTCTGGGCCTACAAAGAAATTAAAGACTCTTACCCAGATACATCAGTGGGGCAATCGGGGCCATTAATGGAATCGAAGAAGCCATCTTTTCCATTTGTGATCCGCAGTAAACCCATGCTAGACGTTCTTCATAAAATGCAAATGGTCTGTGATGTCAGCGCAACAGTTCTTTTATTGGGGGAATCCGGTGTCGGAAAGGAAATAGCTGCCAGGGCCATACATAATATGGGTAACAGGAGCGACGGACCGTTTATACCAGTCAATTGCGGCGCCATCCCCGAAAACTTGATTGAAAGCGAACTGTTTGGCTACGTAGAAGGGGCTTTTACCAGCGCAAGGAAAGACGGGGCCAAGGGGAAATTCACACTTGCCCATAAAGGTATCTTATTCTTGGATGAAGTGGGCGAGTTACCGCCTAACGTACAGGTAAAACTGCTTCGTGTCCTTCAGGAACGCGTTGTCACCCCAATTGGCAGTACGACCTCACACCCTGTTGATATTCAAGTGATTGCCGCAACAAATAAATCGCTCGAAAAAATGGTGAAAAAAGGTGAATTTCGAGAAGACTTATATTATCGTCTTCATGTCGTACCTATCCATCTTCCGCCGCTTAGGAATCGTGTAGATGAAATCCCCCATCTGGTTCAATTTTTTTTACAAAAGTACAATACGCTGTACAAACGAAAGGTAGCCTTCACCCCGGATGCAATCGACTTACTATGTATCTATCAATGGCCCGGTAACGTGCGCGAACTTGAAAATACAGTTGAAAGGCTTGTGATTACAAGCGGAATACCGGAAGTGGATGTTGCTTTGGTTAAAGAGGTCCTTCCTTTTAAAGGGCCCAAACCCACTTCAATACCTGTCATCGATTTTCTAATGCCGTTGCAAGAAGCAGTCGACCTTGTGGAGGAACAACTGATCAACATGGCAATGGAACAATACAAATCATTAAAACTAGCGGCAAAGGTATTGGAGGTCAGCCAGCCGACCATGAGCAGGAAATATAAAAAATTACGTAATAAAATTGAAGAGGCAAGCTTTTCACCAGTGAATAAACGGGCCATTTTAGAAGAACAAATAAATCAACGGCTTCGTTCCGTTGCCGTTGTAACTGCAGCTATCATTCCAGCTGATGAGGTTATCAGTCTACAAAAAAATATGAACCTGCAAACTTCCCATTCCCAAAAATTGAAACAAAAGCTTACCCTGATTCAAGAAAAAGAAGGCGTAATTGAATGGGTCTTCATATTTATCATGACGGAGGATGGACGTCTGATTCACCTCGTTGCAGACAAAGGCTTTGTAATTGAACCGGGGGAAGAATATATCGGTCCACCGGAAATGGTAAATGTCGCTTACCAAGCGTTTAATGGTAAAGCGGGTGTTACTCCCATTTACGAAGACAGGTACGGTGAGTGGAAAACGAGCTTTGCGCCAATAATTGATGATGACGGCAATATCGTTGCCATTGTCGGATGCGACTACAGTAAAGCCTATTTCAATTCTGAAATGCAGCGTCTACGTAAGCAACTCAATATACATGTTTGAAATTCAGGATGCAGTCATGCCGGAATTATTTCAAACCGGCTGGATGCTATAGTGAATATAAAAAAGCTGATTACAGGGGCCGTCTTGAGCGGGCTTTTGCATTCAGCTTTTTCGTTATTTTCTTTCCATTTACATTATGAACGTTATGAAGGAATTAAAATGGCATCAACGCCCGCCATATCCGGATCCAACTGGTTTTTCCATATGACCACGCTTATATAGGTGATATTATATCTGTACTTCCACTAACCTACCCCGATAGTTTTCTTTGTCGGACTAACCTTACTCGTTTGTTGCATAAAAAAAGCAACTTTTAGTTCAACAAGATTTTTTATATGAGCAAAATATTAAGAGTATGTAAATTAATTGTTGGAATTAAGAACTAAAGGAATTCTAAATATATACTTCTAGATAGATAATCGGTATTGGTATTGGATAGTCCGAAGGTTAAAACATGGTAATAAAAGGAGATTTACAAACTTTTTCTTGGATTAATACAGATATACATATTAAATCCCCTATCTTCGGTCTTAGGATGCTCGAAGTACTAAAGAACACGGATTTATCATCAGTTCAGGTACTTTATATAACTTTTTTCACACAATGGAATCTGATGGACCTTTAATAAAAGAGCAACGAAAAGCCGATTGGAAAATAAGAAAGTAATAATCGACATCTGAAAAAGGAAATACAGTTTTATGGTAGCTAGAAAGAAAGCTTATGAACCTTTTAAAGTAATTTTATAGGAGGAATACTTTAGTGGATCAAAATAAAGCAAACAGAAGTTTTAAGTCACTATTTGAAATACTATTAGTTTCGACAAGGCTTGGTTTAACATCGTTTGGTGGGCCAATAGCACATTTAGGTTACTTTCATAATGAGTATGTTAGACGGAGAAAATGGATGGATGAAAAAAGTTATGCTGATTTAGTTGCTTTGTGTCAATTCTTACCTGGTCCAGCTAGCAGTCAGGTTGGAATTGGAATCGGAGTTATGCGGGGAGGTTTCATCGGTGGAATTTTAGCCTTCCTTGGTTTTACACTGCCTTCGGTAATAGCGTTAGTAATATTAGCATTATTTCTCCAAGGAATGGATGTTTCAAATAAAGGCTGGATCCATGGATTAAAAATAGTAGCCGTAGCCATAGTTGCACAGGCCATTTTGGGGATGTCCAAAAATTTAACTCCAGATATAAAGAGAAAGACAATTGCATTAATAGCCTTGGTTGGGACTTTGATTTGGCAGACTGCATATGTGCAGGTTGGTATTATTATACTGGCTGCATTGATTGGTTTTCTAATTTATAAACAACACGACGAAAGTTATGAATCTAACGTTCATTTTCCGATTTCGCGTGGTGTCGGATTAGTTAGTTTAGCTTTATTTTTCGGATTACTGTTTCTACTTCCAATTTTACGGGAAGTTACTTCATCAGATTGGATTGCTCTGTTTGATAGCTTTTATCGATCTGGTTCTTTAGTGTTTGGTGGAGGACACGTAGTCATGCCATTGCTTGAACGTGAATTTGTCCCTACTGGCTGGGTAGATGAAGAGGCATTTCTTGCTGGATATGGTGCAACACAAGCTGTACCAGGACCATTATTTACGTTTGCAGCGTACATAGGTGCCGTGATAAATGGATGGCAAGGTGGCTTATTAGCAACGATCGCTATTTTCTTACCTGCATTTCTTCTTATATTAGGGACATTGCCATTTTGGGACTCATTACGCCGTAATTCTAAAGTAAAAGGGGCATTAATGGGAGTAAATGCAGCAGTTGTAGGCATCTTGATTGCGGCATTTTATAATCCCATTTGGACCTCCTCCATCTTAGCTCCTATAGACTTTGCTTTTGCTGCCATCTTATTCAGTATGCTTGTGTACTGGAAATTGCCGCCTTGGTTAATAGTGATAACCGGTGCTATTGGTGGCTCACTCATGACGTTAATTTGAATCGAGGTTTTTTATTAATTTATCGTTCCTCCTATTATTGACACATTTTCATCTAATTCATTCCATATTTCTAATGGAACTAACCTGCCCCCTTTCGCATTATAAGGTCAACCAGTTTTTTCCTGGTTGACCAATTTCCATCTCGAAATATGATAACGATTGCCGGAGTAGAATGTACCTGCCCGTGGGGCTTGGACCCAGGCAGGTAAACGGTTCACCCACTACTTGTATAAACATGATCATGCTGGTCGGAACAATGATCACGTATTACATGCGAAGCTATGATATTACTAGAAGGATTTAGGGAGCTAGATGGAATATATCATTACCTTTTCATAGTTGGAGTTTATATATTCACCTATTCTGCCACGTTAGTTCCATAAAAAAGGCTGCCTAGCAACCTTCCTTATTGAAGTAAAGAGCCGTTTGTTGCATAAGAAAAAGGTTGCAGCAGCAACCCCGGGTATTGAAGTATAGCACCTGTTAGCTTAACAAGGTTTGGATAGAATATTTTTCAAATTTAATGTATGTTCATTCGAATATAGGACGCATAAAGCTTCTCTCATAACTTAAAATACATTTAGTCTCTTCTGCAAATTTATATGCTTCTTGACATTCGGCATCCAATGCCATTTTTACTCGGTACTCTTCATATGCCGCTAAACTTGGGAAAGTGAATAATGCATAAGCAATATTATTAGCACCCTCATGCGGGAGGAAATACCCCTGATGTGCACCGCCTAATTTATTAACTAATCGAATCCACATCTTACCGTATTCTTCGAACTCATTTATTTTATAAGGGTCAAGAACATATTTCAGATAGCAAGTAACCATTTTAATCCCCCCAGGAAAATCTATTTTTTTCCATCATAACATATAATTCCACTAACATCCCTCGTTGTTCCATTAGAAAAAGAGCAACCGAAGCAACTATCTGATTGAAGTAAAGCACCTGATAGTTGAATAATAATCGTTACATTCATATTTCTTTATTCTGTATTAACAAAATTACAAAATTCCCCATTACCAAAAACTTCAAAAACCATCTCATTCTCGAACTCAGTTGATAACATCCATTCTATATCCTTACCTATAAGTCCAGTAAAAGAAGTACCGCCTTCATCTGCTCTATTTTCAGTCAATAGGTAATAGAAACAACTTCCTAGGTAAGAAATTAAACATCCTACTAATAAACAAACCGGAGAGAGATAAATATATCCCCCTCCGGTTTGTTTTTATTAACATTCCTTGTTAAACTATTGCCGCCCCGTTTATTCCGTAAGTAAGCTGCTGCAGAAACAGCAACCTCCCTTAACGAAGCAAGCTACTTTTAGTTTATTATCTATCTCCAGGTAACTCGTTAACACAGTACTTCAACGTTAAATCCTCCAGGCGCTTCTACGTAGAATGTATACCTGTGTAAGTGTTGTGGAGGTTTTACTTTGAATCCATCATCTTTCAATCGTTGATTGATACTGTTAACTTGTTCTTCATTTTCTTGTATGAATCCAACATGAAAAGTCTTGGGGTATTGTACATTGCTTCCTTTCATTAGAGTCAATATGGAACCATCATCATCTTTCATTGCGGCGAACCCATCTCCTCGACTTCCTTCACATGTCAATCCAAAATATGTTTCTAAAAACTCACGTGAAGCTGTAACATCATTAACAGTTAAATTCAAATGATTGATTTTCATTCTTTCACCCTTTCCTTTTTAGGTATTCTTTAATTGTATTACATTTATTTTTTATCTTGACTCACTCGTTAAAATAGTTAATTTTTCACATGCCATCCTGCCCTTAGCTTGATAAAAAAAAGCGATCCTTCTCAAGAAGAATCGCACTCGTTAGTTCATAAGCAGGAGGTTGTATACAGCTCCTGACTTATTATCTTATCTGCTGGCGCTTTTTTAGAAGGTCGTCTAGGCGGGAAAATTGTGAAGCACAACCCTCGACTATCCCCATTTCCATTACTTGCTGAAGACCCTCGACTGAATTGAATCGAGAATGCATGATGAGCTTTGTCCTACCCTCGTGTTCAACAAACGTCATCGTTACCAGTATTTCTGGCATACTTTCGGCTGCGTTGCCTTCTTCATCTGAAAACATATCCGTTAAGACAATCTTCTCCGGTACAATAATTTCTTGATAGACGGCTTTACCCCAAGATTCTTGGCCATAAAATTCACCTTGGTTTTCATCTGTGCACCGCATGCAATAATGCCAAACGCCGTCAGGCTTAAAATTAAACTCTCGATTTTCCGTTTGCCATCCCTTCGGTCCCCACCAGCTGGCCAACTGCTCAGGTTTTGAAAACGCGTTAAAAACAAGGCCCCGCGGCGCGGCAAATATACGCTCCATGATGAGATCCCGACCCTCTACGTTGGTTGTGATGTTGTCAGTTATTTTGTTTTCAGACATGTTAATTCCTCCTTCCTATTTTTGTAATAAATCATTCCTTCTATTTCGTCACATTGTCAGTCTTTTCCTTCCATTCATGCAAATAATCATCCTAATGACCGCAACTTCAAGATTAAAAAAAGGTCAACCAGTATAAGACTGGCTGACCTTTTAATACGAACTTCAATATAGAACTCCATTACAATATTTTTTCATTTTCAAAGTTAGTGTTTGACTCAACTTTCTTAGCCAGTTTAAATTTATAGAATAAAATACAGGCTACCAAAAATCCTATTCCATAAAACAGTCCTACTCGTTGGGTAGGGTCAAAAGCAAGGAATACAAGAATCAGCAAGCAAAAGCCTAAACAAAACAATGGGACAAATGGATAAAAAGGTACTTTATATTGTAACTCTTCCGTTTTCCCTCCCGCTTTTATAAATTTCCTGCGAAACATATATTGCGATAAAGCAATTCCCATCCATGAAATTGTGACGGAAATACCTGCTATTGACATAAGTATCACGAACACAGTATCCGCAGCAATGAAGCTTGTCAATAATGATAGAAGAGAAAAGGATATGGTAAAAAGAAGGGCATTCAACGGCACTTTCCTATTTGACAAAATACCAAACAGCTTAGGTGCCATCCCATCATGGGCCATCGACCAAAGCAAGCGTGTAGATGCATAAAGACATGAATTCCCAACAGAAAGAATGGCTGTCAAAATTATGAAATTCATGATGCCTGCTGCATAAGGAACCCCCGCTATCTTCATTAAAGTTACAAAAGGACTTTCCAATAAGCCTAATTCTGAAGAAGGGAATATGGCAGAAAGGATAATAATGGACGCAATGTAAAAAACAATGATTCTAAAAAGGACATTTCGAATGGCTTTTGGAATGTTCTCTTCAGGTTTTTCACTTTCCCCTGCTGCTATTCCTATCAGTTCTGAACCTTGATAAGAAAATATTACATTCATCATAGTCACAAAGATAATTGTAATGCCCCCTGCTGGAAAAAGACCGGAAGGAGCCAGGTTTTCAAAGAATGGGGTTGGACGATCAGATAAAGAGACAAAACCAAAGATGCCCGCGATTCCAATCAAGATAAATAAAATAACCGCAACGATTTTTATACCGGCGAACCAATATTCCGCCTCTGCAAAACCTCTTGTCGTCAATGCATTCAAGGTAAATAAAAGCACTATGAACACTGCACACCAAATCCAGGTAGGAATATCGGGGAACCATTGTTTCATCAATATTCCTGCTGCTGTAAATTCAACTCCTGCAGTTGCGGCTGAACCGACGAAATACATCCATCCGAGCGAAAAACCAGCCGAAGGCCCAATATATTCAGCAGCATATTTTTGGAAAGAACCTGTAACCGGCATATGAACGGCTAGCTCACCCAGACAGACCATTACCATATACAAAATAAGACCACCGGCTAAATATCCCAACAGGGCGCCTCCTGCCCCTGCTTGGTTAATTGTATAGCCTGCATTTAAAAAAAGGCCTGTACCAATAACGCCGCCAAGCGAAAGCATAAATAAATGACGTCTTTTCATTGAGCGTTGCAGCTGATCATTATTCTCCAGTCCATACCCCATATAATCACGTCCTTATCTTATCTATTAACCTATTTCTTCTCCCAAACTATCTTAGAATCTCAAAGAGAGACAACTAAGGCCGCCATCTTGTTTTTGAAATTCCGACATTTCCACTTCAATCACCGTGTATCCTAAATCTTCTATTTTTTTCTTTGTTCCCTCAAATCCTTTCGGGACAATAACATGGTCGTTCATTCGGACGCAGTTACCCGAATATTCTTCTTCTTGTTTTACAGTTATTTGATTAAAGCTTGAAAAAACCTCGTGATTGATGAATTCTCCGGCCACTAATAAATTATTGTCCCCCAGGTAATTGACACCCGTTTTTAAATGAAAGAATTTCTTAAGGGGAATGATGGTCGTATCATAACCATACTTACCCATGATATCCTTGAACTGCAGAGCTCCTGCTTCATTAGTTCTCGATGAAAGGCCAACATAGAAGTGATCTTCAACCTGCATTACATCTCCGCCATCTAACATGCCTGGGGATTGAATATACTCGATTGTGTCATAAAATCCCTTTAAAACTTCTTTCATTTCAATAACCTCACCATTTCGGCTTTCTGCACCAGGATTCGTTACAAGGGCACATTTTGACGTCAACACAGCGGTATCTTCTACAAACGTAGAATCAGGGTATGTTTCATCAGAATCCAGAACGGTCACTTTCACACCGCAGCGTTTTAATGCTTCTACATAAGCCTCGTGTTGTACAAGCGCTTTTTCATAATCCGGGTTTCCTAAATCCGATGTTGTTAATCCATTTACAAAACTTTTTCCAATCTTTCGTACAATCGCATGTTTAAACATATATATTCCTCCTAAATAGGTAGCTTATCTTCTTAAAATTTGGGAGGTTAATAAACCTCCCGTACTTTAAATGTAATTTGACATTTATCCCTTATCTTTAGCAATCGCTTAACTATTCCAAAGCAGAATACTAAACTTTTCCTTCAAGTCATTTTATTGACTGCATAATTTATCCGCTATCCCTACAAAATATCGCACTCCATACTCTAAAGCTTTCTCATCGATTTTAAATTTAGGATGGTGCAAAGGATAAGCTTTTCCAAACTCATTATTATGAACGCCTATGAACTGCATGGAAGAGGGAACGATTTCAGAAAAAGCTGAAAAATCTTCGGTCCCGAACATTGGATCATCAACATGGATGATATGATCTTCTTCAAAAATCCCTTCCATGACCGTTCTCGAAATATCAACGGCAGCTTTATCATTCACTACGGCGGGATATCCTAAATACCAAGTAATTTCACATTTTGCCCCATGCGCTTCTGAAATCCCCTTAACGATGTGCTCTAGATGCTCCCTTGCTTTTACGCGGCTATTAGAGTCCAAGGAACGAATGGTACCGCCGATTTCTGCATATTCAGGTATGACATTGAGCGCACTTCCGGAATGGAACTGAGTGACTGAAATGACCGGTGTCCTTAGAGCTGAAATTTTTCTGGAAACGATATGTTGAATATTCGTCGTAATTTCTGCACCAATGATTAACGGGTCCACCGTTAATTCCGGAGTCGACGCATGCCCGCCCTGACCAATTATTTTAATTTCAAAATCATCAGCTGCTGCACAGAATACCCCTTCCCTTAAACATATTGTTCCAGTATTTTCATAAGGAGTAACATGCAATGCAAATGCATAATCCACTCCTTCCATGACTCCTTTTTTCACCAATTCCTGAGCTCCCCCTGGCAGAACCTCCTCAGCGTGTTGGAAAATAAACCTGATTTCTCCATTAATCGCTTCTTTTTTCCCAGAGAGGACTTTAGCAGCACCTAATAACATTGCAGCATGTGCATCATGTCCGCATGCATGCATAACCCCAGGATTTTTTGATTTATATTCAACTTCTGCTTCTTCTTCTATCGGGAGTGCATCAATATCTGCACGAAAAGTGATCGTATTAGATTTTCGTGCAGATTTTTTAGCACCTTTGAGAACCGCCAATACGCTCGTTTCGGTAGGTCTCGTCACCTCTAGTCCTGTAAAGGTTTTTAATTTCCTATAGATGAATTCAGAAGTCTGGTGCTCCTGATATGAAAGCTCCGGATTTTCGTGAAAATGACGTCTCCATGAAATCACTTCATCCACAACTGTCTCCTGTATTGTCTTCATCATGAATGCCTCCTTGATCATTTAGTGCAAATATTCAGACTTTTAAAATCTTTAAAAAGGGCCATACTGTATGCTTTGAGCAATGATCAAAAAGATAATCGCTACCGCAACCTGAATCAAAAGAAATGGAAACACCCATTTTACCCATTTCGTAAATGATATGCCTGCCACTGCCAGTCCAGCCAACAGCACTCCAGAAGTCGGAAATATCATATTCGAGATCCCATCCCCTAATTGGAAAGCTAACACTGCCGTTTGTCTTGTCACACCCATTAAATCCGCTAATGGAGCCATAATCGGCATCGTCAATGCCGCTTGTCCACTTCCAGATGGAACAATGAAGTTAAGAAATAATTGGACAATGAACATTCCGATTGCATTTATGGCGGGAGGAAGCTGCTCAACCAATCCTGCAGCATAATATAAAATAGTATCCAGCAATCCGCCACTTGTAATGATGACCAAGATTGTCTGCGCAACTCCAATTATCAATGCGCCAGAAACCATATCGCCTGCTCCTGAAATAAAACCATTGGCCATCTTGGATGGGGTCAAGCCTCCAATTATGCCCATGATGATCCCGCTTAATAAAAACAAGCCTCCAATTTCACTTATATACCATCCTAATTTAATGACTCCATAGACTAATAGGATGAAATTCACCAATAAAATAATTAAAGCAGCGCTATGTCTCTTACTCATCCTAAAGTTTTTATCAATATATGCATGATCTTCACGCCTGAATTTCCCATACTCCCCCAGTTCGGGGTTTCTTTTCACCTTCATTGCATGGAAATAGATGTACAATACTGTTATGACATAAAACACTGCAAGAAGAGCGATGCGCAATCCCATTCCCGAATACATGGGCAGTTCTGCAATGCTTTGGGCAACCCCTACATTAAAAGGATTTGTAATCCCCGAAATGAATCCAGTCGCCAATGTACCAAGGATAACGATCGCAAAACCTGTAAGTGCATCAAAACCTAATGCAATTGTCATCGGAACAATGATTGCGATATAGACTAACGCATCTTCAGCAGAGCCGATCAGTGTCCCTAATGATGCGAAGATTAATACCATCAACGGAATAAGCAATTTCTCTTTTGTTCCGAATCGGACAGCAACAAATTTAATGAATGAATCAAGGGCTCCTGTTGCCTGCATGATTCCGAGAGCCCCGCCAAACAAAAAGACGAACAAGATTATTGACGCCCCTTCAATCATCCCCGCATGAATGCTGCTGAACATTTCCAATAACCCCACTGGTGTTGATTCGACAAATTCAAAAGAAGTGGGATCGACTACACTTCGGCCATCTTTTTCGATTCTTTCATATTGGCCTGCAGGTAGGATATAGGTCAATACTGTCACTATTACAATTACGATAAACATCAATACAAAAGGATTTATCCCTTTTTCCGGTAACTCCGTTAGCTGGTTAAGTGGCTTATTTTTCTGATTAAGCGGCTCGGAAGTGATTTGACCATTAGGCAGGTCATTCATATAAATACCCCCAGTTAAAGTTTAATACTTTTAATCCAGTTTTCCTGTCGAAGGGATAGGATCCCTCCATCACTTCTCAACCAAGCACTTAAACATACTCTTTATTAACTTCTCCAGCATAACGGGCGTATGGACGAAGGCACTATCAATGTGAAGGCGCTCAGTACGCTGGTGTGCATCCTTGCCGAACGGACCCACATTGAGCACGGGTGCCTGAAGTCTTTGCATATCAGCAAAAGGAATGCTGTAAGTATCGCCCCAGACTGGCGTATTCTTTTCAAAAGCCGTCCAGCCATCAGACCCCTCACGATAATGAACATAGCTTAAATCGCAAATACCATTGAAATAATGAATTTGGCTGACTTCTTCATCAAGTAAACTGGCAGTTTCCTTAATTAATTTCACGGAATTTATGATAAGCGGATCATCTGACGTATTGACGGCTGGGTAATATGGCGGTGCAAACAGCAATACAATGGCGGGTGCAAGCTCCTGACATTGTATCATCAGTTTTTCAGCGATTCGCAGTGATTTTTCCCGCTCATCCAAATCCATGTTCCCTTTTACTTCACTTTTGATTTGTTCAACAAAATTGCCGCCAAATTTCCCCTCGGCATAAGAAAGTAACTTTTCGTAGCGCAATACTTTTACTTCTCCTACACCTTCAATTTGTTCACGCTGGCAAAGAGCTTTATATGATTCATTGCATTTCATCGCTGCTTCCTTTGCAACCTGCTCGAATAAATCCATAATTTCTGCAGCGCTTCTTTTCATGATGAAAACATTATATAGCGCGGCTGCAAGATAAGGTGTCTGTGTTGAATATTGCAGTTTCAAATCTTTTTGCTGAAGCGATACGGGTAAAGGTGTTTCCTCGCCAAGATCACTTTCCTGAAAAAGAGTGTTCCACTCCATGAGTTGCGTAAGAAACGAGGCTATATAGTTGGCAGTTATCCCCTTTAATGGTTCACCCACGTGAGTTTCCTTCCCATAAAAAAGAGCAGCTGGCATGATTTTTCCCAACGTTCCAGAATAAATATAATGATTATCATCGCCCGGTTTCTGTGAAAAGGATGGTTCACTATTTAAAAACATTTTATAGGAAATGTCATATTTATCACGTAAGGTCACAAGTTCTTTAACTGCAGCCCTCATTCCCGCAGAATTCACTTCCTCATCAGGAACCGTTAACAGCAGGAGATTGATCGGCCATTGTTCAATGCTTGCCTTTTCGATGATAGCCATGTGAAGGGCAAGCCCCATTTTCATATCCATCGTTCCCCTGCCAAACAAGTACTTTCCCGATTCAAGATCAATGCGCGCTTCTTCCGGGAGATCATCTTTCCGATCATGAAGTTTTTTCGTGAGCTCCTCTGGTTGAAAAGCGAGAGACTCAAGATCACCGTATTCTTCAGTATGAACTGTATCAAAATGGCTAATTAATACAACTGTCTCCTTTGCTTCAGGATGTTTATAAAAGGCATTGACAAAATTTCTCCCTAAATCAGCTTCGTGAAGCGATAAGTACGCCGGATTCCTTTTAAAATAATCAAGCTCTCTTAATTTCTCTTGTAACTTATAAGGAAACGTGCTTTCCCCCATTGTAAGTGTACGGCTTTCCCAGCTAACAAGTTCACATAACAAAGCACGAAGCGTTTCCGGAGTACCCCATAGTAATTGACTCATTGAAATCCCCTTTCCGATTTTCATCTAATATTAGAGAATTAGTGGGAAGAAACACTTTTATCGAAATTCTCCGATGTTTAAAACCGCAGTGACAAACAGCTCAATCCACCATCCTGCTTTTGAAACTCCGACATGTCCAGCTCAATCGTTTTAAAACCAACTTCATTCAATCGACGGGTCGTCTCTTCATATCCCTTCGGAATAATCACATAGTCATTTACGAGGATGCAGTTTGCTGAGTATTCGTCTTCTGCTGAAACAGTGATTTTCTTGTATTGGGCAAAATTGGGATGGTCGAGGAATTCACCTGCTGCAACTATCAAGTCATTTCCTAGGTAGGCTATTCCTGTTTTCAGATGGAAGAACTCTTTTAATGGAACAATCGTCCCTTTATACCCTTCTGATTTTAAAATTTCCTTTAACTGGCGTGCACCTTCCTCGTTTGTACGATTCGAAATACCGATAAAAAATTGATCATCGACTTGAAGGACATCTCCCCCATCTAATGTGCCTGGAGCGTTTATATAGTGAAAATTAGCATAAAAACCCTTCAGAACCGACTCAATTTCTTTTATTTCACTGTTTCTGGAAACATCACCTGGATTAGTAATGACTGCAAATTCCTGAGTCAGAACGGCGGTATCTTCAACGAATGTTGAATCTGGAAACTCCTCGCTTGCCGGCAAGTGTGTAACTGACACCCCACATTTTTTCAAAGCTTCCACGTAAGAAGCATGCTGTTGCAATACTTTTTCATAATCTGGCGTGCCAAGGTCGGATGTTGTTAATCCATTTACATAGCTTTTCCCTGGTGTTTTTACAATTACATGTTTATACAAAATTAAATCCCCCATCATTTATATTGTACGCACCACAGGGCAAGTTAAACAGGTTGGACCGCCAGTGCCTTTGTAACTGATTTCAGTTCCTTTGTATTCATAAACTGTTGCCCCTGCATCAAGAAGCTTTTGCTTTGTGTAAGCGTTACCAGAAGACATTACGCAAACCCGCGGAGCAATGGCGAGCACATTGCAGCCTAAGTTCAAGTACTCATCATCCGGCACTTCGATAAGCTGAATGCCCCGTTCAATAAGTAATTTTCTGAAAAATACTGGCATTAGGCGAGAATGAACTACCGCTAAATCATGGTCGACCATACTGATGAAAGACATAAGATGGAGACACTCTGCCTCGCCTTGATCATGCGGAAGCTGAACTACGATGAATTCATCCACTAGATGAGCGGTCATTTCTTTTAATTGCCGAATGGCTTCAGCGTTTGTACGATAACCATGTCCGACAACAAGGGTCTTATCATCAAGCCAAACGATATCACCGCCATCCGCGACCGCATCACCCGTTAAATACCCAATGATCGGGATGTTTTTTTCCTTACAAAAATCCTTGTATACATTAGCCTCAGGCTGCCTCAATTCTTTCCCGGACTTTAAAATAATGGCTCCTTCGCTTGTGAATTTTACCGGGTCATGCGCATATAAGGAGTCAATCCCTACTACCGAAGATGCTGGCAAATAATCGATGTTTGGAACATATTTCTCCAAAATGGAAATAAAGTCACCATACTCTTTTAGGGCTTCTTTGAAATCTGGCTCTGACGCAAAGTTAAAGTTCCGCCATGCTTGGCTTAAATGCTCTTGACTGATAAAAGCATCGCTCGGATGTTTTACAATGACACGTTCCAATGGTTTGTACATAGACGAACAATATGTCACTGGCTCCCCCTCATTTTTCCGCATAACGGAAAACATTTCCGCTAATAGGAATTTTTCTTTAATTATAAAATTATTTTTGCTATAATGTCAATATGTTTTAAATATTCAAATAAATCCTCATGTTATTCAACTTGTGATGAAAGATAGGTGGTTTGTTATGCAATCTATTGACCGTGCCATGAACGTCATAAAGGTGCTAGTTTCCAATTCATCGGAAAACTGGCTGTCGATTACGGAACTTTCTCAAGAATGTGATCTTCCTGTCAGTTCCATGCATCGTTTGTTAAAAGCAATGTCCAAGCATGGATTAATTCAACAGGACGGACAATCTAAACAATATGGTTTAGGGAATATTTGGCTCGAATATGGTTTGCGTATGTATGACAAAATGGATTACATCAGTCAAATTAGGCCTGAACTGGAAAGGCTGATGAACAAAGTGGAGGAAAGCGTCTATCTTAGCCAGCCAATAGGTATGGAGTCACTCGTTATTGAACGAATCGACAGTGAAAAAAGCCAAATCCGGGTTTATGATCAGCTTGGTTCACGCGTCCCTATGCATATTGGAGCTGCCAATAAAGTGATGCTCGCCTATATGCCATATAATCAAACGAAAAAAATCGTAGATGTTCTTTTGCCCATTAAAGAAAGAGCAGCATTTTGGGATATATTGCAAGAGACTAAAATGAAGGGACATGGAATCAGTCACAGCGAAAGGACAGAAGGAACATGTTCTGTAGCCGTTCCGATACTTAACCATTTTGGGGAAGTGCACGGGGCAGTGAGCATTGGTTTTGTCAGCTTTAACCTGACAGAAGAAAGACTTGATTTCCTCATTAAGAATGTGATGGAAACCGGCAATCGGGTTTCGTCAAAATTGGGGTATAGGGGTCAATGAATAATGGAGCAGGGCGGATTATCGGATAAAACGAAAAGAAGATGAATCATTTCATCTTCTTTTCGTTTTATATTAATCGCTTCCTGTCACGAATAAATCTTCTTTAAAATAGGCGAGGACCTCCCCGGCCACCACTGGTTCCCCCTCCAATACCTCCAATGACTCTATCTCCCCGCTGACACCAATATCAATGATTTCCACACGTCCATCTTCCTTCTTAATCTGAAATAACTGTTCCCATTCGTAAAATCTGGAATTTTTGGATATTGAAATTTTTTCAACCCTGCCATCACATGGACTAAGAATCACATCAACATACATTTACATCATTCCTTCCTTCAGTATTCTTCAAAATGAAATGGTGATTGTAAGACTAAATCGAGAAAGTTTTGGAACTCAGGTATATCTTCTTGTTCAATGCCAAGGGTCGGAGCCCAGTACTGATCTAAATTAATATCATTGGCACACAGCAGAATCATTCTTCCGCTTTGAATGGAAGTCACCATTGCTTTACCGAAAAACTGGGCCGAATAAACAATGGTCACATCATATCTATAATCTTGTGACAATAAGCAATAATGATGAATAGCCTGGTTTTCTTTATTTTCCGAAAGAATATCAAAATTCAACGGATTGCCCCCTTTCTTGTAAGCCCTAATTCGTTCAGAACCTGACCCAACCTCGAAGCCGGGATGCTTCTGCTATTTTGTGAATCCCTTCAATATAAGCAGCTACTTTCATGTTCACAGAATATTTTTGGGAAGTATGGTAGACATTCAAAAAGCTGGCTGTTATTTTTTCCTTCAATCGTTCATCCACAAGCTCTTCCGTCCAGTAATAACCTTGGTTATTCTGGCACCATTCAAAATACGAGACTATCACCCCTCCTGAATTCGCCAAAATATCCGGAACTACCACTATACCTTTTTCATCGAGAATCTTGATCGCTTCTTTTGTTGTCGGCCCATTTGCTGCTTCGATCAGGATTTCACATTTTAATCGTTTTGCATTATCTTTATTTACCACTCCGCTAATAGCTGCAGGAATCAGCACATCACACTCTTTTTCCAATAATTCTTGATTGGATAATGAATCTTTGTATAAATTCGATACGACACCAAAAGAGTCCCTGTTCTCCAAAAGGTAAGGAATGTCTAAGCCATTCGGATCGTATAATCCTCCAAGTTCATCCGCTATTCCGACAATCTTTGCCCCCATTTCATGTAAATACATGGCTAAATGACTGCCGACATTCCCGAATCCCTGGATGATTACCCGCATGCCTTCAATTGGAATCCCCTTTAAATCACTTATCATTTGAAGTGTATATAATACTCCTTTAGAAGTAGCCTTTTCCCTGCCTTTCGATCCCCCTAATCTCAGTGGCTTTCCTGTAATAAAGCCGGGTGAATCGAATTCCCTTATGTGATCGTATTCATCTAGCATCCAGGCCATGATTTGAGAATTCGTATACATATCTGGTGCCGGAATATCCTTTGTAGGTCCCACTATTTGGCTGACTGCCCTGACATACCCTCTGCTTAATCGTTCTAGCTCAGACGAACTCATCTGTCTTGGATCACATACAATGCCGCCCTTTGCCCCTCCATATGGAAGATCGGTTATTCCGCATTTCAAACTCATCCAACCCGCCAAAGCCTTAACTTCTTCTGGAGTGACATCCGGGTGAAAACGAATCCCCCCTTTCGTTGGACCGGCTGCATCATTATGTTGAGCCCGATACCCTTGAAACATCCTTGTCTCCCCATTATCCATTTGAATAGGAATACAGACTTCCAAAAAACGCATTGGCGTTTTTAAAAAGTCAAAAACCAGATCTGGATAGCCCAAAACATGAATGGCTTCTTTTAAGATATCCTGGAATTCTTGCAGTGGGTTATCCAATTGCCGTTTTTCAATCACCTTAATTTTCCCTGTCATTTTAGCACCTCTCTTTTATTCTTATAAAGTATTAAGCAACTTTCATGCCAGCTTTGAAAACATAGTGTCGTTAGTCATATACCGCCATTTGCAATCATCATCGGCACCAGCAATCATCCAGACACATATGTATTAATTCATAGGCAATTCAGGATTGCATACGTAAAAATAATGATTAAATACAAAAAAGAGCACCCGATAAATGTAAAAACATTCATTGAGTGCTCTTTTTTTGTTTATCCTGAAAAAGAAAGCGTTGATCTGTAGCAGATGCCAGATGATGGTATAAGTCTAATCAACGGCAGTCAGTCCAAGGAACCGACTGTTAAACCTAAAAGAAAAATACTCAAAATATATATTGAAACTTCTTTAATGATCTTTCTTTACTACGTGAAAATGATACTCCCTATCAACTTTTCCAAAAAGTAACTATGAGCAATAAATTGGCTTTAGACTCTTTAGGACAAACTCTGAACAAGAAAGAGTTTGAAAAAGCAGTAGAATGCTTAAGCCAAGCAAAGAAAATTGCATTTTTTGGTGTCGGGGGCTCCTCTACTGCTGCGTTGGATGCCAGTAATAAATTCGCTAAACTTGGCGTTACTACAGGAATGAACACTGACTTTCATACAGTGATTTCCTATATTTCCAATTTCACATCAGAAGATGCATTAGTTCTTTTTTCCACATCTGGCAAAACAAAAGATGTATTGGAGATGGCTTCATATGCAAAAAAGATAAACGTACCAGTATTAGCAATAACCGCTTATACAAAGTCTCCTTTATTGAAAATAGCAAGTATACAACTTTGTTTTCCTGACATCGAACATGATCACCGAATCGGTAGTATAGCATCTAGAATCATGCAACTTAACATGGTTGATGCTCTTTATTTAAGTGTTTTTCATCGAATCGATAAACAAACCATAGATAATTATCAAAAAGCACGTGAAGAAATTCTACGTCTAAGAAGATAGCCTGTTTAAGGATGTGTTTTACTACATTTCGTTAAGAGGCGTAAACCATCCTAAACAAAACTCATCAAACTTGCATGCTAATTTTATATAGTCATGTAATCAAAAATAATTAGTCATGCACATTATTCTTTTCTATCACCCTATTAATATTGGTTTCAACTTTGAACACTTTTGCTATATCAGTTACACTCTTCCAGACATATGTAATAATTAATAAGCATTTCAGGATTGCATATATAAAAAATGATGATAAAAAAACGCATCCTTTTTAGAATGCGTTTTTCCTTGCAAAGTCTTATAGCTGAATTTCTTCAACTTGATATTGGGGAGGAGCCTTTCGGAATGCCTTTGTGATATATAATAGATAACAAAACCCAATAATAAACCAGCCGGTTCCCATTATTAGTGAATTTGTCTCTAGATTGATCCAGAGAATGCCAATAGCTATAGCTCCGATTAACGGCATAATTAAGTATTGGATACATCCCTTCATAGTTCGATGCTTCTTTTCACGAATGATAAAATGGCTGATCACTGACAGATTTACAAAGGTAAAGGCCATTAATGCACCAAAGTTGATCAGTGATGTGGCTGTCACTAAATCAAAGAATAACGCGGACAATGAAATGACCCCAACTATGAGTACATTAATGGCTGGCGTTTTCCACTTAGGGTGAATGAATCCAAACCATTTTTCCGGAAACACTTTATCACGGCCCATAACATACAAAAGACGGGATACACTGGCATGCGATGCCAGTCCCGATGCTAGCGTATTGACGAGAGTCGTACACAGAAAAATGGATTGAAATAGCTTTCCGCCTACATAAAGGGCGATTTCCGGTAACGCAGCATCCGGTTCCTTAAAACGGGATATATCCGGAAAAAAGAGCTGAATGAAGAAAGAAGAGGTAATGAAGATGATTCCACCCCAAAGTGCAGTTAAAAATATCGCTTTTGGAATCGTTTTTTTCGGATCTGGCGTTTCCTCGGATAGTGTCGTCACCGCATCAAAACCCAAAAAGGAAAAACAAAGAATCGTGGCTCCGGTTATTATTGCCGAATAGTCCATTCCCCCATCTACGAAAGGCTTTATTGTAAACACTTCACCCGTACCTTCCCCATTGTGCAAACCTTTGACAACAAGAATGATGAACACTGCCATGATGGCAATCTGAATTAAAACAAATAGAGCATTAAAGTTAGCAAGTACATTGACGCTCCGGAGATTGAGAATGGTGACGATTGCTACGAAAGATACTACCCATACCCATGTTGGGACTCCTGGAAATAATGCTGTGAGATAAATTTTGGTCAACAATGCATTTACCATAGGTAAAAATAGATAGTCTAACAACGAAGACCATCCTACCAGGAATCCTAAATGCCGGTTAATGGCCTTTTGCGTATAAGTGTAGGCAGAACCTGCAGCAGGAAAAACCTTTACCAGTTTTCCATAGCTTGCGGCTGTAAAAAGCATCCCCACCAATGCAACGATATAAGCAGTCGGCACATGGCCGTCCGTGATCCCAGAAACAATGCCAAATGTATCAAATACGACCATGGGTGTCATATAAGCTAACCCCATCATAACAATTTGCCATAATTTCAGCGTTCTTTTCAATGTAACCTCATTTTCCACCTATCATTCCTCCTTGCAACCGCTTTCAAATAGTAGGATCAATATTCTTAAATAGAAAAACTTCAATACCTCCCTCTTAAAAAAATTTCAACTGTATACCTTAATGCAAGTTTTGTGCCAAATGATAACGGTTTACTTCGATAAATGAAATACGCGAGAAATGCACTAAATTTCCCGTATTCTTGACTGCATTGGATTGATTCATAGGAATTAAGTTGTTCAGCATCTTTAAATTGGCGATTCAAATTCCCATAAATTATTCGCCCTTGCATATTCCAAGCACATGATACCTGGTTAGAAACCGGAAGAAATCACTGCCTGTGACTTGGCATGGTAATTGCATAAATACCTATATGAGTTTAAAAACTATTAAAGTTATAAGAAAATGGAGGAATACAAAAATGAAATATCCTTTATCCCCTGATGTTAAACCAGAGTTCTGTACGACAGGATCATTTATGCGCTTACCTTCTTCAAGAGAAAATGCCAGATTGGCAGTGGTAGGTTTGCCTTTTGATACAGCTGCTTCCTTCAGGGTAGGAGCCCGGTTTGCACCACAGGCAGTCCGCCAGGCATCCATGACCTTGTTTCCTTATCATCCCATTCAAAAGGTGTTCCCTTTTGACGAATGTAATGCTATTGATATTGGGGATGTTTCAGTGATCCCCCATAATATACACCGAAGCTATGAGTTAATTGAAAAGGCTATGGCAGACTTAATGAAAAATGGGATCATTCCAATAGGCATCGGAGGAGATCATTCAGTAACATTGGCTAATCTAAGAGCTGCCGCAAAAATACACGGGCCAGTTGCACTTCTCCATTTTGATTCACATACAGATACCTGGGATACTTATTATGATGAGAAATATTGGCATGGTTCCCCGTTTATCCGTGCATATGAGGAAGGTTTGCTCCAAACGGATAAAGTTTTCCAGATTGGGATTAGAGGTACGCTCAATCATCCAGGAGATATAGATTCCAGTACCGATCTAGGCTACAATGTGATAACTACGCCCCAGCTGAAGGAAAGAGGAATCGAAGATGTCGTGAAGGAAGTCAAGAAAACCATTGGGGATACACCATGTTTCTTGAGCTTTGATATTGATTTTGTCGATCCATCCTGTGCTCCTGGTACTGGCACTTTGGAGGTTGGCGGTCTAAATAGCTTTGAAACCCTACAGATGATACGTTCTCTGCAAGGATTCAATTTTATTGGATTCGACCTGGTGGAAGTCCTCCCACCATATGATCCAACACAAATCACATCACTATTGGCAGCCACCATCATTCATGACTTTGCCAGTTTAGTAGCCTTACAATTAAAAGAAGAACAAAAAAAGGAGAATTTAACCCAAAATAGTCTATAGGATGAAAACTCCAACTTTTAAAGAATGGCCATCCAGGTCGAACTGTTATCGTTACCCATTTACCGAGCTAAGTACAAAATAAAAAATTCCTGAAATTCAAAAAGCATCTGCTTGGGTGAAAGCGGATGCTTTTTTTCAATGTCATCTTTTTATATAATCCTGCTATATTCACTGAAAATAATGTCATATCAACTGATTAAAAAGTTAGGCTTCTAGAAAATCCAAGTTTACTTCATGTTGGATAATTCGTATCTCATCCTGTTCCGATTTCATAGGGTACAGACCACAAAAAACATCCCATTTGTAAGAATGGGATGTTTTTTCGACACAATGGTGTTGTTCGAATGATCTCAATCCCTTTCAGAGATTTTACCGAGGGAATGATATGGTTTTAATGCATGACTTGGTTATACTCCATGATTTTTTACTGTTTTAAATGGGATGAAACCTTACTAGATTGAAGAAATTTGCGACACTCCTGCCTAATAAGTGGCTGCCTTGACACCAAAGATGCTTGCGGTGAGGAGGCTTGGCGGAAAGGAAACGGATTTCTGAAAACAACTGGAACCTATTTCAAATAAAAAAACTGCAGGCAAACTCGCTTTTCTTCAAGTTTGTCTACAGTCTGACATGCCGTTAGTTTATTCGTCTGATTCTGCCCCAGGACGATTGTATTGTGTTGGCAGGGTGTCCCAAAAGCCTGCATCAATAGTTTCAATAGAATCATCGGCAAGAGCTCTGACAGCTGCATCCAAAGTGGTTACCGTTTGCTTTATTAGATAACCATTACTTTTTTGTCCAAGTGCCACTGACTCGACATTGTGGTCAGACATACCTCGCATCTCAAATAACAGAGTGGCAATATCATAACGAACAGCTGCACCGTTACGACCTATATTTTCTCCTGAACCGCCATCATATTTACCAATATGGCCCCAACCAGCAGGTTCAATTGAGTTATATACAACAGCACCCAGTTTTTTTGAAGCTTCTAACACTTCTGGCTTTACGTTAGCGTTTGTAGGATAAAGAATGGAACCTGAAACAAGTTCACCATCCGTTTCGCTTAACGTCCCTTGATGATGTAAATCTATCATGTAATCTATATCATATTTCGCAAATACATTTTCGTGTAAAGCTTTTACCTCGACTTGCATTTGATCAGTTTTTTTATCATGCTCACGGTTCAAGTCAATCCCGTTTGCATTTGCCCTGGTTAGATGTCGATCACCTTTTGCTAAATAGTCATCAAGAGGGAAATTAACATCTCCCATTGCCCCATCTGCATTTAACATAGGGATGATCAGAATATTAACATTGTCCAATAAACCTTTAGTCTTATTCGTGCCTAGATGTTTAATGAATTCGAGTGCACCCTCAGTAGTCAGTTGTTCATTTCCATGCTGTTGAGTTAAAAATAGTATAGTTGGGTTTTTAGGATTTGAAATATACTTAGCTAGGTAAATATCTCTCCCTTTTACCGTTTCCCCGATTACTTCCAGTGCCAACCTTTCTTGTTTAGCATCCTGGGTTTCAAGATAACTTACCAAGCTTTCATATGTATGTAGATTTGAAGTTGTAACTTGACCATTTCCAGCACTTGGGCCATTTCCAACCGCTCCGACTGGTAGCGCAACAGCTGTTACTGCGCTTAAAGTCATTAAACTAGATAATGAAACTGTTAGAACTCTCTTCTTAAAACTCATAAAACCCCTCCT
Source organism: Peribacillus sp. NJ11 (assembly GCF_030348405.1). Lineage (NCBI taxonomy): Bacteria > Bacillati > Bacillota > Bacilli > Caryophanales > Bacillaceae > Peribacillus > Peribacillus sp. NJ11. The sequence goes on along the minus strand of NZ_JAUCFO010000001.1, from coordinate 3,284,772 downwards.
TATTAATTTAACAATTAATATAACCTTATTAATATTCTGACATTTTTAACACTTTGTGTTAATAGTCAAAAATAACTATGTTTCCAACTAATTTCATTTATTAAACAATAACCGTTGAAAGGACTTCATTTACAAAGGCGATTCTCTCAAAAAAATGTTCTGCCTGTGTTGTTCCTGAAAGGGTTAAGTGAAAAATTCATCAAAATCGATCATGAAGAAAAACCAGGCGGGTATCCGTCTGGTTACTTCAATCCTATACTGGAAGTTAAAATGAATATCTTTTCCCACTCAATTTTATTTTTTTATTGCCTGCCCTCCGTCAGGGGAATTGACTCGTATTGTTCCGGATTTATTTTATATACAGATCCATCAGTAACACCGTCAATTATCCCATATAACCCACTTTCCACTGCTTTAGTAAGCATGCCTTTTTTCTTTTGGCCAAAGGATTGTGTTTGGCCCCTTACTTCAAAAAGTACTGTCCCACTTCCGTTTAAAGCAAAGGCTCCTAGTGCCGTTCCAGGAAGGTTTTGGTTTTGCGGATATAAGGATATATTTCCAAATGGAGAATTACCTTGTTGTTTCATAGCATTGTATACCGCTACATTTAATTGTCTGGAAAAATCATAATTATAGTTTTTTGCATATTTGGCATACGCTTGTCCTGAAGGTGTTCTTGGATCCGGAACAAATTGACCGGAAATCGAGTATGTGACTAAATCATCGGTCCCATCGATTTCATAATAGGGAGCTTGGTGGTGCAAGTCCACAAAAATCTCCACCTTCCCATATTGCTTAATTAGAGACTTGTAAACATCACGTGATGCTTGTGATTCAGGTGTTATGAACCAACCGGGGGTGGATGATTTTCCAGGGAAGTCTTTAGCTTGAGGGTTATAATTCAAATCAGGATTAAAGTCGCGATTGACATCGAATCCAGGTTTGGACTCGTAATCAAATGATTCATCTTTATATGTATAATAGTTCCAAGATGGTTTGGCTCCAGCCAGTTGTGGAAATTGTTCCACTACCTCCGCCCAGGTCATATCATTACCCCGACGGTTTAATTCAGCAGCATCCGGATTTATTTTAGGCAAAGCGACAAGGGTAATTTCTTTGCGAATTTTCTCCGCTTCAGGAGAATTGGTCCCCAAAAACTTCAAGATATTCAAGATGGCTTCCGTACCAGTCTTCTCATTTCCATGGATCTCACTTTGAATTAAAACTACTTTTTCACCTGTCCCCACGGATGCTTTATAGATTTCTCTATTTCTATTGGAATATCCAGCTACATCCACTTTCACTTTACCTTGGCTATCACTTGCAATTTGTTCTAGCTTTTTCCCTAGTTCAGCATGGTCTGTAAAACCTGAAACGGAATAAGTTTGTTGACTAGGTGTTGCTGGGGATGTTTCTTTTGCTGCCAATGTCGGTGCCGCAATACTCGCCGATAAAACGAAAACTCCTAGTGTTGAAACAATTTTTCTGTTTTTCATATTACAACGATCACTCCCTTAAAGTATTCTTCTGTCTCATTATACAATTTGGCAAAGTAGAAATATGTTGGAATTTGATGTCGTAATATGGCTTTTTTTATGATTTAGGACATAATAGTTGAAATGGTTCGCCATTGAAAAAATTCGCAATGCCCTTCCAGCCGAATTTTCATTCAATCCTAAGCGATGAAAAGCAGCAAAAAAAGAGAATGTCAGACATTTTTTATCCTTCTGCTTTTACTCAATTTCCCTCCCCCTATTCTTATGTACTGGTTTTATTCTATGAAGCAGGAAGAATATTGAAATGGACAAGTAACTATTAGATGGGTGCTACGCTCCCTTGTTCAGATCGTGATTACATCCTCTTTTTATGAAAGAAGCCCAATTTTCCAACGTAAAAAAATCCGCGACATGTGTATCACGAATTGTTGCTGATATTGGCTTGTAATAGTCGAATTGATAATTTGTACTACTATAACATCACAGTTAATCCATCGTAGTGCCTTTTCTTATCAAAAATTTACATGGCAAGTTAAATTTGTTGACCTGTTTCGATTCGTTTACTGTTTGAGCTTCGGGTATATCTAACATCAGCATCCACTGGGACATCCAATGATACACCTTAAGCTACTGGAAACCGTCAAAACTACCTTTCTTTACATTAGGGCTTCTCTAATTTTTTTCTTATTTTTCCAATCATTAATAATAATAACGGCATAAAAAAACAAATGGTTAAGGAAAAAGGTGTCCAGGCTATAGACATAAAGTTTTGATAATGCACTATATCGGGATGCGAAAAGATTGTAAAAGTGAGAATTAGAAAAGCTAATGGGAAAAGAAGAATCTTGTAATTTTGCAGACCTAGCAATTGAGCTAGTCCTAAGGCGAGTCCATAAAAACATATGGTCAACTTAAAATATTCTGTAAAAATCCAAATGAAGGCCGCAATGACCTCGACCCTTTCAAAAAAATTACCAATGCGAATCCTCATCCCCAGTTTATAAGAAGGATAGGTTAGGATAGTTAACTTCCTCAATGGGATAGGAACTCGAGATCTCAATGCTAGCCCCCTCTAATCAAAAGATGTTAAAAATATGTTTTCACCTTGGATGCAATTAAATCCATTCAAATAAAATTAATGTAATGATCATTAATTGTTTCAAATTAATTGGTTATTTGAATAACTTGAACATGAAAAGCCAAAACTAAGGAGTATTAAAAAGGAAGGAACAAACAAAAAGGTGAATCAGAATACCTGGTAGTTTCAAAATTTCATCACATCAATTGATGATTTTAATCCTTTTGTATTCGGTTGGAACGGTTATTTTACATACTCCTTCTCCTTTAGCTGGTTTTGCAAAGCAGGATGCGTTTCTTGCTGCATTACTTGGCACAGGAGTTGTATTAATTTTTGTATGGCTCTTCATCAGAGTGGGAAATTTATATCCTGATCTCTTTTAATAACTAATTACCCCGAGATTGAAATCGAGACTATTATCAGAAAGCATCTCTCCAGCCAAATAAACAATGAAAGTTAGCTGCGTATAATGATCTTTATCAGATATTGAAGGTTGCATTAAGGATAAATTGGATATGATCGTAATGAAATTACGAATGAGGTGATATATTGAAACATAAAATAATCATTATACTTAGTCTGGTTTTTATAGTATTCATGACTGTTTTACTCATCTTTTACCTCATAAAAGATGATTCTTCCCGATGGATGGTAGCTTTAGGGGGAATATTGGTAAGTGCGTTGCCCATTTCATTACTATTTGTAAAAAATAATCCTTTTAACATTCCAATCATAATCGGTTATTATGTTTTTGTTTTCTGTACGTCATTTTTAGGGTCAATCGCAAATTTTTATGTAGATTTAAAATGGTGGGACTCTACCCTTCACTTCTACAAGGGTATTTTCGTGGGTCTTATTGGAATTGCTCTTTATAAACAATTCATCCCTCAAAAGTCGAGAAAAGATATATCAAGGTGGGTCACCTTTCTTTTTGTACTCTCACTTGCAGTCCTTGCCACTGTCCTTTGGGAAGTCTATGAGTATGTAGGGGATCTAACTTTTACTCATACCATGCAGCGAGGCGGTAATAAAGATACCATGTACGATATAATTTTCGGTCTTATCGGCGGTCTGCTTATCTCCAGTTATTCCAGTATAAAAAAATCAAAATTATAATGATTTGTTGAGGTAATCATATGAATCGTAAGTTAGTTATTTTATTAAGTTTAGTGTATGTCCTTTTCATGGCAGCTTTATCTATCTTTTACTATACAACCGATGAAACATTCAAATCCCTGGTTTCGATAGGAGGAGTGGCATGTGGAGCAATTCCCCTTCTATTGGCCCTATTTACCAAGCTTCAATTCAATCTGCCAATTATCATTTCCTATTTAGTCTTCTTGTTCGGTTCACAATATTTAGGATCTATTTTAGGCTGGTATGGTCTGGGGTGGTGGGACACATTCTTACATTTACTAAGCGGATCCCTTCTTGCTTTTACAGGTATTGCTTTATATGAACGTTTAATATACAGAAATGCAGGTAAAGAGATATCTCCTTGGTTTGTCTTTTTGTTTACCCTTTCTTTCTCAGCACTTGGTGGTGTTATATGGGAGATCTACGAATTTGGTTCTGATCAATTTTTCGGAATGACATTACAAGGCGGGGGAAATAAAGATACAATGATAGATTTGATCGCGGATACTGTTGGAGGTCTTATCATTGCAGTGTGTGCCGGAGTTCGGACAAAGGTTAAGGTAAAGAAAACTTGAAAATCAACTTGGTTTAATCAGATCTTTTATCTTATCGTTAACGTTAAAAAGTTGACTGCATATAAAAAAAGACCATCATATGGATGGTCTTTTTTTTGTCATTTAAATATGATAGATATGATCTTTTCCGTCGTCATCTCACTATCCACCACGTATGTTCCAGGACGTAATCCGTTGGCCTTGCCTTTCTTTTCAACCTCATCAGAAAACCCATAGGCATTCTTAATGACTTTTGCTTTTTGAAGGGTTTTACCAACATCGATGCTTGTCGAGCCTTTAGACACTGTCAGAACTGTACGGTATATGATTTTTTCTGTTGGTTCTTTTACAGTTTCTTTTTCCGCTTCCGCTTCCGCTTTATCTTTAATTGCCTCTGCTTCAGCAATCTGATCTTCCCATTCTTTTTCGGAATGTATGACATACCCTTCAGAAGCCAGGGACTCCTTCATATCATCTTCCGATAGTTTCTCTGATATACCGGTCGCTTCACCTGGAACAAAGAAGTACACTGCACCGCACAAACCTGCTGCAACAATAAGGCCTCCGGCAAAGCTGCGCATTGATTTAGATGTCATTGGCCACTTTACTCCTTTCATTCTTCGTTTTAATGTAAGGAGTAAGCAAGTGTTCTATCTCATTTTCTGTCTGTTTTGTTTTCAGTGCGATGCTTTCGAATGAATAGCCTCGCTTATGTAGGTCGAGTACTTCACGCAACAAGCTCCGCTTTTCGGAAGACATTGCAAGAATGCCTGCCTCTTGCACCGTAATTTCAGCATCTATCTCGATGTTCCTGATTTTTTCCTGTAATACATTCATTTCATCTCCAAAAGTGCTAGCAATCTGCTCCAATTGACTGTCCACTTTTACAGAATCCTTTTTAATAAACGATAAAATGAACAGTAAAACTGCTGCACCAAACAAAATGACTAGAGCCCATTCCATCATTCTATGTCCCTCCTTAATCTTTGAAACTATTATCTCGCTTTCTAATTATATATTGAATTGTACCAAAACTCGATTTAAATGAACTAAATACCACAATAGTCACGTATTTATGACAAAAAAAGGCGCGAGATGGCCATCCATAAATATTAATAATGAAAAAACGAAATGCAATGCTTCCATTTGAGGACTATTTTACCATATTTCATTCATTATTTATACCTTTGTTTAGATATTATGGCAAAGGATCTTTGTTTGTCCCTAAACATACTGCCAGTTCCAAATAGAGCCCGGACAATGGAATGGATGATGCCGGCTGTCCTTAGATAAGTGCTCCAACATTCAACTGGATTCAAATAATGAGAAAAAGCTAAGTATAAGTTTAGCTCATGAAAATAACTGCAGCACCCCTATTAGTCATGGCCCCTATTGCTTCACCTTCTCTTTTACTTTTCCCTTAAAGGATTACAAGATATATATTAAATGACAAATGCATTTCCAAAAGATAAGATTATACTATTAGGTTCCTTTTCCTGTTTCATTAGATTGAGATTTTTAATCGCATATACTTTTTGGAGGTAATAAGGAGGAAACAATGAATATTAAAATAAATAAAATACCGGGTTTCATGCAAGCCGAAATCGAACAACTTCAATCATCATTATCCCCATTGTTGAAGAAAAATTTGAAATACGGATTTTTTTCAACGGTGATGATAGGCTTTTCCATCATTAACCTTTTTTTCCTTTTATTTAAGAGCGAATCCTTACCCATCTCGAAAACCGCACTTGGAATCTATGCATTGGTGGGAGCTGTAGGATTTGCCCTATTAAAAGAAAACAAGCACAACCAAAAAGAAATAGTAAAAATGAGTCAAAAATATATGTTGGAGAGAATCAAAAAAAGCAACTATTTAACAGATGCCAGAAAAAGTAATTACTTTAAAAGGGTAAATGAGCATCCGCTATCTGCCATGAATGTTTTTATTGAGTTTCTTGCCGAGGAACAACAAAGGAAGAACAAATCCTCACACAATGAGTAAATATAAAAAAAAGTTCGTGAATTTTTATAACTTTATCGGTCGTTGAAATAAGTCAACAAACGATTAGCGCATTAAAAAAACAACTCAACCAGTATGCTCGGGTAGACTTCCGATTCACACTGGTTGGTTGCTTCGCTTTTTAAACTTCTACTTAGTCCGGCAAGACCACTTTACGATAGATCCTTACCAAAAAGGTTGAATAAAATATCTTGCAAATTCTCTTTATTAACGTTTCTTTAATGCCGTTTATTTCAATTGGGCAGCACAATAATTAGTCATGGAGGTTCTTATCAATAAGTTCATGAAAGTAGACTGCAGCATGTTCAGTTGGAGAAAAGATACCATTTGTAAACGCCTGGGAACTTAATCCTTTTTGCAATTTTTCCACAAGTTCAAAATCTTCCTGCCGTACTTGATCAACGAAATTAAAATATTCTTCTTTTTCTATTGTTGTTTTTTCATTAAGGGAATAATCACGATAAATACCTAGCGACGTCTCTGCATCAACAGGAATTACTTGAATGGTATTCACATTTCCGTCTCCTGGATAAACGTTAATCATCATATTTGGCCAAATCCAATAAAAGCGCGCTTGGTCACCTTCAGAATTCTTGCTTGCTGTCATATATTGATAGGTGAATTTGTCGTGTGTCGTTGTGCAAAAGTTCGCTAGATCAAAAGATTTTGCAAAGCCTGGATGAGCAATGGAACAATGGTCACATTCAAGGTAGTTGTCAACAACAGCTTTCCAATTAGCCTTAACTACACGCCGGGTTTCCCTAACTAGTTTTAGAGAATGAAAGAAGTGATACTCTTTCATTTCCTCTAGAAATTCCTGATATGCTTCTGCCAAGGATGGTGCATTTTTGTCTAGATTGACAAAAATCATAGCATTCTGTACTTCTAAACGAATGGATTTCATACAGCTGTGTACTCCCAATTGATTCGTTTTAAAATTAGGAGCTCTATTTACATTTCCATCTAATTTGAATGTCCATCCATGGTATCCACATTGTAAAACTTTTTTATTTCCTTTATCAGAGTTTTCCACTTTCATTCCACGATGAGGACAAATATTATAGAAAGCACGCAGTTCTCCATCAGTACCGTGAGTAACGATAATTGGCTCTCCGGCGACATCTAAAGTCAAGAAGTCTCCTACTTTTTCAACTTGACTGGCATGCCCCACCAATATCCAATTTTTCCTAAAAATCTTTTTTCTTTCTTCATTAAATACTTCTGGATCAACATACCGTGAATAAGGTAATGTTTGGCTAAACTGTACATTTTCTTTTTTCGTAGTCATATCGAAAATCCCTCCAGATTTTAGCTAATTTTTTAAAGTTCAAAAAACCGCTTGGATACTTACTATTTTCAATTTCCAGTTATATCCGATCCATATAGACTGTCTTGATCTCTGTATAGAATTCAACAGCACTCTTTCCTTGTTCACGGCTGCCTGCACTTGAACTTTTACATCCGCCAAATGGCATTTGCGGTTCGGTTCCTGCCGTTTCCGAATTGACATGTACAAGACCCACTTCGACATCTTCAATAAACCGTTGAGCTGACGTTAAATTATTCGTGCAAATTGCTGCGCTCAATCCATACTCTGTATCATTCGCCATCATAACTGCTTCCTCATAGTTTCCGGCCTTAAAAAGAGCGATGACTGGCCCAAATATTTCTTCACGTGCAATGCGGGCATGTTGAGGAACATTTTCAAAGATAGCCGGCATGACATAAAAACCGTTCGCCAATTCCTCTTCTGTCGGAATCCCTCCTCCACACAAAAGCGTCGCTTCTGATTTCCCAGCATCAATCATATCAAGCACACCATCGCGTTGTGATCTAGATACAGCAGGACCGATATAAGTTTCTTCATTGAGCGGGTCGCCCACTTTTAATTCTTTCGTACGCGCGACAAGACGTTCACGGAAAGCTTCGTAAATTCCTTCTTCCACAATCACCCTACTAGTTGCTGTACATTTTTGCCCCGTGGATTTAAAAGCTCCTCCTACAGCAATTTCAACTGCTTTTTCAAGATCAGCATCAGCGAGGACGACGAGCGGGTTTTTCCCTCCCATTTCCACTTGCACTTTCTTCCCATGTTCAATGGCCTGTTTTTGAATTTGCTGACCTACTTGATTCGAGCCGGTAAAAGATATAGCCTTCACATCCGGATGTTCCACCAATGCAGCACCAATGACGGAACCTCTTCCGAATACACAATTAATGACACCAGCTGGAAGACCGGCTTCATCTAATGCTTTCATCACATGATAGACAGACTTAGGTGTAAGATCAGCCGGTTTAATCACGACTGTATTCCCGTAAATCAGGGCCGGCGCCAATTTCCATACAGGGATGGCAATAGGAAAGTTCCATGGTGTAATCAATCCCACCGGACCGAGCGGAGTGCGAGTAGTGTACAAAAATGTATTGGCATTAGCTGAAGGAATTACTTCCCCAAGTGGCTGCCGAGCTTCAGCAGCATAATATTCAAGTATGCTAGCGGCACGGTTGGCTTCCCCCATCCCTTCCAAGAATGTTTTCCCTTCTTCCTTTATCAAATCCTGACCTACTTCCTGCACATTCTTTTTCAAAATATCAGCTGCTTTCTGCAAGTATGAAGCCCGTTGCTGAAACGACAGTCTTTTCCAATCAGGAAATGCATTTTTTGCGGCTGCAACTGCATCATGTAAATCAGCCTCCGCACTAGATGGAAATTCCCCTAAAATTTCTCCATTATGGGGACTAAGATTTTCCTTATACTCCCCTGTGGTTGGTTCTTGCCATTTTCCATTAATATAATTTAAGTAACGCATACAATTTCCTCCCGCATTCTATTTTTCTACATCTAGATTAAAGATTTGATTAATACTAGAATCTTCTAAAATGAATTCTTCCACATTTCGTTCATACTCGAAATGTGGCACGTTTTCTTTTGTCGGCGTATTAAGAATGATTTCTATTGAACGAAATCATTTTGCTGTTCATTTGATAAGGTAGGCACATCTACCTTCCTTCTCGTATATCTAAAATAGTAAAATATATAGCAAGCAGCGACGAAACCTAATCCCCAATACAACGAAGTGCGCTGTGTCGGATCATATGCAGTGAACACGAAAATACCTAGACACATAAGGATGCAGAGAATCGGGGCAAAAGGGAAGAAAGGTACTCTATACTTCAGATTTTCCACCTTTCCGCCTTCTCTGATATACTGCTTACGGAATCTATACTGTGCGAACGCAATCGCCATCCAAGTAAGTACCCCTCCAACCCCACTTATAGAAAGTAACACAACAAATAACGTTTCTTCCGCTACTACACTAGTAAGTAACGACAGCAGGGCAAAGAACAGAGTGACGAGTAAAGCGTTAATGGGTACACCGCGCCGATTGAGCTTTCCAAATGAGGAATGCGCCATACCGTTTTGAGAAAGGGAGAAAAGGATCCTGGTACAAGCAAACAGACCCGTATTCCCAACAGAGAGCACCGCCGTCAAAATCACGAAATTCATAATGTCAGCGGCATAAGGAATGCCTACCATTTCAAAAACGGTAACGAATGGGCTTTCCAGCACCCCAGCTTCTTGCCACGGAACGATAGCCGACAGAACAAAGATTGCTAGAACATAGAAAAGCAGCACACGTATTACGATGTTACGAATCGCTCTCGGAATGCTTTGTTGCGGGTTTTCCGTCTCTCCTGCTGCAACCCCCATGATTTCCGATCCCTGGAATGCGTATACGACCGTCATCATTGATATAAACACACCCGTGAATCCTGTAGGAAATAGTCCATCACCCATAAAATTGGAAAAAAACGGAGCAGGTTGAGCATCCATATGAATCAATCCAAACATTGCGGCCGCACCGATAATTATGAACAGAATAACGGCAAGTACTTTAATTCCTGAGAACCAGTACTCTGTCTCAGCGAAACTTCTCGTTGTTAAAGCATTTATGGTGAACAAAAGTACGGTAAATATCACACACCATATCCATACTGGTATATCAGGAAACCATCTAGTCATGAGCAAACCAGCCGCCACAAATTCCAAGCCTACGTAAAGAGCCCAGCTCAGCCAGTAAATCCAGCCGATGACAAATCCAGTGGCGGGTCCGATAAATTTCGTTGCATGGACCTGAAAGGAACCTGAAACCGGCATCACTACCGATAATTCACCGAGACAAATCATCGCCAAGTACATTAATAAACCACCGACCAAATAGGCAACAATCGCTCCTCCGGGTCCAGCTTCACCGATCGCATATCCTGATCCCAGGAAAAGACCTGTTCCAATTACCCCACCTAAGGAGAGCATGAATAAATGTCTACTCTTCATCGAACGCTGTAATTCCTTTGGCTGATTTTCATGTTTTGTTTCCATGAATCCCCCCCCTTTCTGATCGATAAACTGCCCCATTCACTGATTAACACAAGTTAAAGAGAGTTCCCATTATTCTGAAAATAAAACACATTATTGTGGAGATAAAGCTTCGGAAGGCTCTGCATATTCCAGCAAGTCGCTGATTGTCGGTTTAAATATTTCATAAGCTACATCTCTTTGATATTTATTTTGGTTTTTTGCTTGTGTAAACAAGTGATACGTATTTTTCCTGCATAGTTTTTCGATATCATCAACTACAGCTTGTGGATTTGGATTTACTAGTCCGAAAATAACCGCATCATAAAATCTAATCGCCCCAAGGTTCGCAACGAAATCATTGACAACATCAATTCCTCTTTGTTTTATGATTTCGTCTCCCTCGGAAGAAAGGGGAATGTTTGCCGCCTCCACAATTAAGCTTGCTTTTACGCTTTTAGCATTTGATTTATGGATGACATCCTCTAGTGCGGACGGAATTAAAATGTCGCAATCTATATCAAGCCAATCCGTGTTTGACCTTACATCGTAATGCGATTCAAAAAATTCTTTATCCATTTCTCCGTATGAATTCTTGCGATCAATAAGCTTTTGGACATCTAATCCTTCTTCACACGTTACCAAAAGGTTGGCATCAGAAATTCCTACAACTTTATAACCTAACTGGGACATTTTCAATGCACAACTTGCTCCTACACAGCCGAATCCTTGAATGACAACTCTGGCTCCATCTTTTCCGCTCTTAAATTTCCATGCCTCATCTGCCGAAAATGCTACACCATAGCCTGTTACGACATCGTTTAAAAACAACCCGTCAATTTTTGTCGTCAAAAGTTCATCAAAGTCTTTTATCCCTTGCAGAACATTCGGATTCTGCTTCATTGATTTCGTAAGAGGTATATCCATACCAAACTCATTGAATATTTTGAGCACATCTTCATATTTGGTACCTAAGTCACTGCCTAAAGATACCCCGATGTCTATATAAGGCATCATCGCAATTAGAAATCTTCTTAATACTGCATACGCGTCTGGCGCTTTATAATCATAGGCAATGCCCGCTTTACAACCGCCTGTCGTCTCAGACTCACAGGCTACATACTTATAAGCCATCGCCTCAGCTAATCTTTCAACCTCTTCTCGTGTAACCGTTGGATGCATTCTTGTACCGCCGCCTGCGTAGCCTTTAACAAAGTTATGCACGATCAGCCACCCTTTTGCATCTGTTTCCGTATCATTCCATTCCACAACTAAATATGGTTTTAACATTTGTGAACCCTCCCTTTTTATTAATTCCTACGACTGATTTCTAATGGAAACATACCAAAGCATGGATGCCGCAACTAATTGTTGGACACTAGTTTTTCGTGTACTCCCATCTTGTCTTGGCCTACAGTTAGAATCTTTGGATTGACTGCAACTTCGATTACAGCCGGAAGCCCTGAAGCAATCGCCCTTTGCAGCGCTGGCGCAAAATCACTATTTTTTTCAACCTTTTCACCATGCGCTCCAAACAAGCGGGCCAATTCGGCAAAATTAGGGTTGGACAATTCAGTTCCAACGACCCGTTTTGGAAAGTGCCTTTCTTGATGTACACGAATCGTTCCGTAAATATTGTTGTTCACGACAATTGATATGGTCGGAATTTTATACCGTACAGCCGTTTCAATCTCTTGGAGAGTCATCATAAAGCCGCCATCTCCTGAAAAAGAAACAACATGTTTCTGAGGCTGCGCCAGCTTTGCCCCAATTGCAGCAGGCAGTCCATATCCCATCGCTCCCGAAGTTGGCCCTACGTAAGTGTTTTCATGTTCAAAACGATAATATCTGGATAGCCATCCAAAAAAATTGCCGGCATCATTTGTAATAATGGTGTCCTTCGGAAGACAAACAGCAACGTCATGCATTAATCCATCCATATCCACGAAATCTTTTGCGTAGTCGGCCTTTGGTTCAGAAAATGTCATATATTTTTCATGCAATTCTTTCACATTATCTTCGCTTGAAATGGAAGAACCTGATGCTTGCAGTGCTTGTTCTAAGAAACTCTTGGCATCTGCTTCGATGGCAAGGGAAGGAGCATACACTTTACCAAAAATATCGGGACAAATATCTACATGGATCAGTTTTGTATTTTCAGAGAGCAAGGTGTAATCTTGTGTTCCTACTTGAGAGAATCGTGTCCCTAACGCCAAAACTACATCTGCATCTCGGATTGCATCAAGTAAATATTGAGGTGTCCCAAACCCCAGCCATCCTGCATAGCAGGGGTGTGAGTTCGGAAACGCGTCGAATCGGCGGAAAGCGGTAACAACAGGAAGTTTCATTGCCTCGGCAAACTGTACAAGCAGCCTGTTAGACTTAGCATGAATCACACCGCCACCAGCAATCAATACAGGGCGCTCCGCGTTTCGTATCGTCTCTATCGCCTGCTTCACATCGTCCATATGTGGTTGGGGAGGAAGCGAGCGATAAGAAGGATAGATGTTCAACTCTGCCTCATCCTCTAACATGTCATGCGGCAAAGCCACTAATACAGGACCCGGACGTCCCGATCGCGCCATATGGAACGCCCGTTGCAATAATTCCGGGATTCTTTCCACACGATCAATCTCAACCGTCCATTTACATAAATGACTGAAAAAACCCGTCAAATTCACTTCCTGAAACGCTTCCTTTTCTTTAAAAGGGCGTTCGACTTGGCCAATAAGCGCAACCAAAGGGGTTGAATCCTGAGCAGCAGTATGAATACCGATAGCTAAGTTTGTAGCACCCACTCCACGCGTTGCCATACAAACTCCTACCTCACCTGAAGCCTTCGCATACCCTTCCGCCATAAAAGAGGCACCTCCTTCATGTCTGGCGGAAATAAGTTCTATTTCAGGATGTTGATATAGTGCATCCATTACACTAAGATAACTTTCACCTGGTACACAAAAAGCTTTTTTTACCCCTTCTTTAGCCATTACTTCTACGACTGCTCTTCCTCCACTGACTTTCATATTCAGCCTCCCGCTTTCAAGAACGTGTATTTGTTCTGCTAATTTATCTTTCTATTAATATTGCACTCATTCTTACTATCATTTAACAAGTTTTTCGATACCAGAAACTGGTTTATTAGCTTCTTCCGTCTCAATTGAAGTATTTCTTGTAATAGCACTTACTCCCAAAGTTACTGCAATGTTGATGAATAATACAGCTAACCCCACATCAAGATCCTGTATTGCTTGCGGTAGAGATGGAAATAATGTGGCAAGTGTCATACCTGATGTAGTCGAGTAAATGACAATTAGAATTCCAGCTATCATTCCGGCAAAAGCTCCTTGAACGGTAACAGGATTCTTTTTCCACAAACTGAAAAATAGTGCTGGGAACAACTGTGCCATGAAGCTATATGCCATAAGATACAGCGTAAAAATCGACTCCCCGCCATTGAACGTAAAGTATAGGGTCACTATAGAAATGACAGGTACTAACATCATGCTCAATCTTCGAAGTTGGTCATCTGATGTATTCGGTTTCCACACCTTATATACATTTTTTGAAAGTATCGTGGCCGTAGCCGTCAACACGAGTGAACTAGGTATAAGGGCGGCCATCGCCCCAGATGCACCAATAACCCCAACAAACCAGGGATCGAATGACATCTTCGCCATTTTAAATAAAGCCAAATCTGCTTCTGCTCCCTGTAAATTCGGAACTTGAAGAATCGCAGAAAAACCAATAAAAAGCGAAAAAATGATGATTACTTGATAAATTGGCATAACCCCAGCATTCCAACGAAGTGATTTTGGACTTTTTGCAGAAAACACTCCCGCTAACATATGAGGAAACATATAGAATGCCAGTGCTGTCATAATCGTAGCGGAAATAAACCAAGAGATACTCAATCCTTGTTCAGGGAATATCAATAATCCATGTTTTGCTGTATCGATTGCTTCAAACATCGACTGCAAACCACCGTAATAATGAAGTGGAAAATAAATCCCCATAAAGACGACAACTGCCAAAATCATAATATCTTTAATAACCGCCGTCCACGCTACGCCATGCATCCCTGAGGCAGTTACATAAATTGTGATGGCAATTACACCTACAACTATAGCCACATTAGGAGAGATGGACCCATAGGAGGCTTCCGATACGATAATTCCTAACCCTTTTAACTGCATGATCAGATAAGGAATAATTGAAATAACGCTGATTACCGCCACAAGAACACCTAAAGCCGGACTATTGTACTTCTTGTCATAAAAATCGGATTGAGATATGACATTATTTTTTTTGGCATATCTCCAAATTGGCGGCAACAGCCAATAGGCTATTACAAAATAGAAGCAATTGAAAGCATATAAGGCTGGAGGCATACCAGATCTATAAGCGCCGCCGCTGGCTCCCAAAAACGTATATGTCGTAAACATTTCACCTGCAATCAAAAAGAAGAGCAAAAAGCTGCCGAAACCTCTTCCACCTATAGCCCATTGTTCCAAACTCATATTTTTACCTTTTCGAGCTTGAAGCCCTAACCAAATACACAGAACCAGAAAGAAAAGGATGACAAGCAAGGCTTCATTCATTAGTCTTCTTCCTCCTTGGTTGCAGGATCAAGTTTATTAGCAATTATCAAGCACACCGATGTAAGACAAACCCAACATATGGCCCAAAAAAGAACAAATGGCATTCCTAAAACATATGGTTCAATTCGATTGATAACAATGAGCGAGCCAAGTGCTGGTACCGCACTTATCACATAGATTATTTTCTTCATTTGTTCACCATCCTTATCAACAAATGCCAAACCCGACCTATCCACTTCTAACCATTCAGAAAAAACAGATAATTATACTTGTATCACTACTTTGGCACCCCTTTAGTTAAGGGCTCATTTACTGCCCAATTCGGTTTCATTCCAGTAAGGACTTGTTCCACTTGCATTGCTGCATGTACAGCCATGCGTATCGAACCTTCTTTCGTCAATGCCGCATTATGAGGGCTGACAATCACATTATCCATTTTAAAAAGGGGATTCCATTTATCAGGAGGCTCAACTTCAAATACATCTATTCCAGCGCCGGCAATTTCGCCCGCTTGCAAAGCATTTACTAAATCACTCTCCTTCACTACGCCTCCCCTGGAAGCGTTTACAAAATAGGATGAGGGTTTCATCCAGGAAAACTCACGGCTTCCTATTATTCCTTTAGTTGTTTTCGTTAACGGCAGATGCAGACTGATAACATCAGAGTTTCTGAAAACCCACTCTAAGTCAGTTAATATCTCTAACTCCGAATTAGTGCTGTCCGTAACATAGGGGTCGTAGCCAATCACTTTCATATCGAAGCCTTTTGAAGCTTTTTTTGCCAGTATTCTGCCAATTCTCCCTAGTCCAATAATCCCTAATGTCTTGCCTTCCAAATCCATGCCAAAAAGTTGATTGCGGATAGCAAAATTCCCACTTCGCAACTCTTTATCAGCCACACTCAAGTTTTTGGACAAAGATAAAATAAATGCCATTACATGTTCAGCTACAGCATTCGCATTTGCCTCTGGCGTATTTGTTACATAAATGCCCCGTTCTGTAGCAGCTTCGATATCGATATTGTCCAACCCAACTCCATACTTAGCAATTACTTTGAGGTTTTCAGCTGCTTGAATAACTTCCTTATTTATTACAGCCGTTGATCTCGTTAATACTGCATCACAATCCTTGATTTCTTCCATAAGGATTTCTTGTGCCAGTTCAGATCCTACTTTAATCTTATAGCCTTTTTCTACTAAATAACTTTTCCCCTCTTTCTCTATATCTTGAGGAATATACACTAAATGACTCACATTACCACCCTTTCATGTTAACCTTGAAGGAAAAATCTTTCCTACTTCATTGTATATATACAATTATTGTGCCAACATAAAAAACATCAGTTTATTCAAGAAAGAAGCCAATTAGTTCTCAAATTAAGACATAAATAAAGTTAACAAATTGTTTCATAATGAATTAATAAGTTTCATTACGTTTCAATTTGTTTCAATACTCCAGTTTTTCATCTTTCTCCATAAAGTCGTGCGACTCATCCCTAACTCCAAGGCAGCTTTTCCTTTATTAAAATTAACCTTATTTAACGTTTGAACTATTCTTTCACGCTCGGATAGATGTATCCCAAGTGGCATATCAAGTTCTTCTGCTTGTTTCGACAGTATTTTCTTTTTACTTCTATTCGGAAAATACATTTCGATATCGTACACATCAATTAACTTGTCTTTATAAAGAGCACATAATCGCTCACAAAAATTTTGCAATTGGCGAATATTCCCTTCCCAATTCTCTTCACTCAGCTTTTTCATGGCAGTATCCGTAATCTTAATTTTTTGATCCGAATGACCTTTCTGAATAAAAGCATTCACCAATAACGGAATATCTTCTCTACGTTCCCGAAGCGGAGGCAAAACAAGGTCCAGCACACTCAAGCGATAATATAGATCCTCCCGAAAGTCATTACTTTTGACCATTTGCATGAGGTCTTTGTTTGTTGCCGACACAATTCTCACATCAACCGGAATCACTCTATCATCACCGATACGCATGATTTCCCGCTCTTGCAGGACACGAAGCAGCCGACTTTGCATTTTTGGGGAGATTTCTCCTATTTCATCTAAAAAAATCGTACCTCTATGAGCCAATTCAAAATATCCTTGCTTTCCGCCTTTCATAGCCCCCGTGAAAGCTCCTTCTGCATATCCGAATAACTCACTTTCCAATAAATTTTCGGGAAGCGCAGCGCAATTAATGGCTACAAACGGGTTATTTTTCCGGTTGCTATGATTATGTATGCTTTGGGCGAATATTTCCTTGCCCGTTCCGGTTTCTCCAATTATAAGAATGTTTGAATCTACTTCACTATAATGTTGAGCAGTTTCAATCGTCCTCTTAATTTCGGAACTCCGGTACAATATATCATCAAAGGTGTACTTAGCCACATGTCCACGTGAATGAATCTTTCTAAAGAACTTCCCTTCCATCTCCTGAATGCGTGTAACATCTTGAAAGGCGACCATATCTCCCACTTTTTTACCTTTTAAAAATATCCCAACTTTTTTTACCGATAATTGAATGGCTTGGTAAGCAACGATATCTTTTTCGTATTCATTGTCACTTAACAGCATATTACGAAATTTTCCGTCCTTTATCATATCGTATATAGAATTTCCAATTAAGCTCCCCTTGGAAATGGATAATATCTCCTGAGCCGCCGTATTAAATACAGATATTTGTCGTTTTAAATCTATAGCAATAACCCCTTCATAGGCATAATTAAGAATCGTTTGGTAACGCTTGGTCTTCTCCTGTTCCCTTCTGCTGACAAGAGCTACTCTTTTCGCCTCAATCAACGCCTGCCGAAATGATTCCTTTCCAGTGTCAACCAGAATGGCCCCCAACCCTATCTCTTCAGCATAGTTACAGGTACTTAAACCACTTAACACCACCTCACAGCCATCTCTGGCTGCTAAATCCACTAAACTAACTGAGGACTCGATATCATTCAATATATAGGACTGAATTGGCAAATCAACGATATCCGAAAGGTTTTCCACGCCATAAATCATATTCAGCGCTCCTATAACGGCCACTTTTTTACTGCCAAAACGTGCCTTGCAATCATATAGGGAACGAATGAGATCAATACCTTGTACAGGTATATCAACGATAGGAATAGATTCATTGCTTTCTTTTAATAGTTTCGTGATTAATCCCCTTGAGATGATTACATCAGCATCAAGCTTCAACTTCCCAATCCTATCGGCATCCTCTACTACCTCCTCTAAAACAAACTTCACTGAACCGTTATCATTGTTTTCCGATTCTTCCAACTGGTTGAATTCCTCAAACCTTTCAAAAGCATCCGTAATATACCCTTTTCGAGGAACAACGAGTTTAATTTTTATCAAAACGCCAACCTCCAACGTAAAATCATTTTGGTTTATTGAATATAATCTCAAGTAACCTGATAGTTAAGCCCTAGTCAACCAGGATGTATTTAATCGAGATGGAAAAGTATGCCAAGAAAATGTTTTCGTTCAGAATTATATATATCATTTTTAAAATCACTTTTGAAAAACAAAAAACCCTGTTACCATGGGTTTTTTCGTCAATAAACGACCTTTTCACTTTTAATTTACACCCTAGTATTCGAATTATTATTGATAGCAGATTATTCCTTCAATAAGAGTCACATTCAATTGATCTCATCAAAACTTTTTATAGTCTTTTTACTTACATCACCCTACTCACCTTTTTCTACTTGGAATGTTTATTTTTCCCTTGCTTATCATCGCTGTAATAAGCTTTTACCATTAACAACAGTATGAAGATTTCTTAAAGTCTTCATTATTTAGTGATTCAATGAAATCTAAAACTGAATTAAAAATGCTAGCCCCCTCTTTGCTGCATAAAAAAATTACCTGGCATGTAAATTTCACTTTTTTGGTATAATTTTCATTCCTTTCTCGACAATAGGACTATATTCCTTATATTCTTCATCCAAACGTGGAATTCCTTTTGGTTTTATAGTTACTGACAATAAAATTAGTCTACAAACACATTAACCCCGTTCAAGAAATCCTGAACGGGGTTTTTCAATAAACACGATCTGTTTCATTTTGAGTATTTGAGGACAGGAAGCTTAGTGTCAATCATCGTAGAACTGTTCATTCAAGGAGGTTCTACTTACGAACTTAAAACTGGATCGGCAATGACAAGGATTTTCCCGGACTTGATACCCTCCATATATTGATCGACTTCGGCTTCCTCCAGTCCCATATCCAATAATGGCTTTCTCAATCCGCCTGCTCCCGATGCTGCCCCGGCTGCGGCTCCGCCAAAAGTGGCAAAAATCGGTCCTGCCGCCAATATTGGACCAATTCCTGGTACGGCTAATGCACTCATTCCAATAAGCAGGCCTGTCAACCCGACAGCTCCGCCGGCTGCTGCCCCAGCAACTAATCCATCAGTCTTTGCCGGGCTGACTTCCTTAGCTTCATTGGGTAATTTATCAATGTTTTTTGCCACTACTGATATTTCATTGGATGTATATCCTTGTTCCTTTAAATTTCCGACTGCTGAAATCGCTTCATTTTCATTTTCATATATTGCTATAAACCTCTTGTCCATGGTATCTGCTCCTTTAAAAGTAATGTACTATACAATACCCTTAATTGAGTTTCAATAACCTTCTATGAAAAAAATGAAATTCACTCCCGGATTTGCCCCTGGCCATAAATGAAGTACTTGCTTGATGTCAAGGCCGGTAAACCCATAGGTCCACGTGCATGGAGCTTTTGTGTGGAAATGCCGATTTCTGCGCCATAACCAAATTCAAAACCGTCGGTAAAACGGGTGGAAGCATTATGATAAACTGCTGCCGCATCCACTTTATTCAAAAATACGGTAGCGTTTTGTTCATCTCTCGTCAGGATTGCTTCGGAATGCTTGGTACCGTATCGATTAATGTGTTCAATGGCATCCGAAACACCTTTTACAATTTTTACGCTGATTTTTAATGCTAGGTACTCTGTAGACCAATCATCCTCCGTAGCCTTTTTCGCTCCCGGAAAAGCGCTACAAACCGCTTCGTCTCCGTATACTTCGATACCTTTTTCGTCTAGGATTGCCAAAATCCGCTTACCATTTTCTTCAAACCATTTTTCGTGAATAAGAAGGCTCTCAATTGCATTGCATACGGAAGGGCGCTGTGTTTTACCGTTTAAGACAATTTTCTCGACCATCGTGATCTCTGCTGTCTGATCGATGAATATATGGCAATTACCTGCTCCTGTTTCAAGGACGGGAACAGTGGACTCCTTAATGACCGTTTCTATTAAATTCTTTCCCCCGCGAGG
This sequence comes from Peribacillus sp. NJ11, assembly GCF_030348405.1. Lineage (NCBI taxonomy): Bacteria > Bacillati > Bacillota > Bacilli > Caryophanales > Bacillaceae > Peribacillus > Peribacillus sp. NJ11. Next base: position 3,264,215 of record NZ_JAUCFO010000001.1, on the reverse strand, counting down.
AATCAAAACATCTAAATACTCATTAAGATGAAATAGTTCTTTAGCGGTTTCACGGCTCGTATCCTCGATTAACTGAACTGCTTCCATAGGAATCTCCGTATTCTCTAAAGCTTTATGGATGGAAGAGACTAGTGCCATATTGGAGTATTTGGCTGACGAGCTACCTCTTAAGAGGACCGCATTCCCCGTTTTCAAGGATAGTGTAGCTGCATCGATGGTCACATTAGGCCTGGCTTCATAAATCATTCCGATTACACCGATCGGCACTCTTAACTTTTTAATCAATAACCCATTTTCTTTTTCGATAGTCTCCAATTTCTCTCCAATAGGATCCTTTAAATCGATTAAAAGTCTAATTGCCGCTGCCATGTCATCAATACGGTTAACATTTAACATGATTCGATCTAAAGTAGACTCACTGAAGCCTTTTTTCCTGCCTTCTTCCAGATCCTTTTGGTTTTCTTTTATCAGACGATCTTTATCGATAACAAGTTGCTTAGCAATTTTCCCAAGTGCCTCATTCTTCTTATCCGTTGTTAATCCAATTAGCTGATAACTGGCTTTTTTGGCTGCCTTACCTTTCGCAGTCACTTCACTCATTTTCAAATGCCCCCTTTTCCTTCGCTAATATCGATAACCTATGCCTATGCCTATGCCTTTACCCATTTATCACGATGGATCACTTCGATGGAAGTGATCACAAGCTCGGTTGTCCGCTTGCCCATCGCCTGTTTTAACTCTTCGTCGGAATAAAGGACCTCACCCCGCCCCAATAATCCTTTTGTACCAAAGACTTCGACGACATCGCCCTTATTGAAAACTCCTTTAATTTCATAAATTCCAGCTGGCAGCAGACTGCTGCCATTTGAAACTAAAGCCTTTTCGGCACCTTCATCAACGAAAATTTTTCCGGATACTTGTGAATGAAGCGATATCCACTGTTTGTTTTTCGTTACCGTCGTCATGACATCATTCCCAATATATGTGCCATCACCGTTGCCTTCTAGGATTGTCAGAAGTTTTTCACTCCCCACACCAGATCCGATGAATACTTTCACTCCAAGAGACAATGCAGTTTGGGCTGCTATCAACTTTGATTTCATTCCACCGGTTCCAACATTAGACCCCGCACCTTCTGCCATTTGCAATAAATCCGCCGTTACTTCGGAAAGCTTTTCAAATCGTTTCGCCCCTGGATTTGTCTGTGGATTGGAATCATAGAGCCCATTAATGTCCGTTAATATGATCAGGTTGCTGGCATGGACTAATCCGCTTACTAAGGCGGATAGCATATCGTTATCACCGAAAGTCAACTCCTCGACTGATACTGTATCATTTTCATTTATAATCGGAAGGATGCCGCGTTCAAGCAATTCCATCAATGTCGCATATGCATTTTTATATCTATCTTTTTTCGAGAAATCTTTCCGTGTTAATAATATTTGCGCCGGAACGATCCCGAATCGACCTAATTGTTCCATATATGATTGAATCAATAGGCTTTGCCCTACAGCTGCAGCAGCTTGTTTTCCTTTGAGAGTGACAGGTCTCGTAGGATAACCGAGCTTGCGGAAACCTGTCGCTACGGCACCTGATGAAACAAGGACAACTTCATGTCCCGCTTTCCTTAATGCTGCAACTGCCTGGATATGATCGGAAAATTTTTTTTGGTCGATTTCACCTTGTGTGTTGGTTAAAGAACTACTTCCTATCTTTACTACGATGCGTTTCTTTTCCATCGATTTTTTCCTCCAATAAATATCTTAGACATGAAAAAAAGCCCTTTTCATCCTCGAAATAAGGACGAAAAGGGCTGCTCTCCGTGGTACCACCTTCATTGAATGCAAGTTCATGCATTCCACTTTGCCTGATAACGCCAGGATTTGCGCCTATGTTTTGCATAGGACTCAAGAAGCAGGTTCTGCGCTTTCCTGTCGCGGGTCTTCCAGCAATTGACGCCGCTCTCTGTCACAGTGATTCTCGCATACTAATCTTCTCTCAACGTTCATTGTTTTAATATAGTATGCAAAATTATCTTCTTGATGTCAATAACATTCCAACTATGAATGAACCTGAACCTTATAACGCCATGGCTGGGCCGAAGAACTCATAGTGTATTTTATCAGGATTTACCCCCAACTCTTTCAGGTAAGTGATAATGGCCTTCATGAAAGGAACAGGACCACACACATAATAATCAGCATCAGGTTTTACATGACGGCTCAACAATTCCTTATCGATATACCCTTCCTTCTCAAAATTCGGCAGGTTCTTATCCTCCTCACTCGGATTTTTAAAGACGAAGGATAAATGATAGCTGGCAAGCTTGTGCGTCAGCTCTGTCAATTCCTCTCTAAACGGCTGTAAATTTCCATTACCTGATGCATGAATGAACTGGACATCACGCTCAGGCTTTTGTTCAGCCACCGCATGGACCATGCTCATGAAGGGTGTTATACCAACGCCTCCGCTCAGAAATACTGCAGGTGTTCGTTTTTCCAAGTCGATGGTGAAATCCCCTGCAGGAGCCGTTACGTCTATACTGTCACCCATCTGAATGGATTCATGCAAGTAGTTCGAGACCCTTCCATCAGGAGAGATTCCCGGCTTTTCTTTTTTGACGGAAATCCGGAAGTAATCTTTCCCCGGAACATCAGACAAACTATACTGACGGTTGAATAAATAGCGTTCACCCGGTATCTCGATACGAACGGTAATATATTGTCCAGGAAGAAAAGATGGAACATCATCGCCATTTGATGGCTTTAAATAAAAGGAAGTGATTACATCACTTTCGCGGACTTTTTCCACCACAGTGAATGGTTTGAAATCTGACCATCCCCCTACCTGATTGGAAGCTTGGTCGTACATTTCCTTTTCGATGCTAATGAAAACATCGGCAATGACTCCATAGGCCTCTCCCCAAGCTTGGAGGATTTCTTCTGTAGCCGACTCTTGTAAAACTTCCTTGATTGCACCTAATAGGTGTTCTCCAACAATCGGATAATGCTCGGCTTTAACTGCGAGACTTCTGTGTTTTTGTGCTATTTGCTTCACGGCAGGTAAAATCGTTTCAAGTTTATCTATATATTTAGCTGCTGCCAAAACAGTGTTGGCAAGTGCATTTTGCTGGCGCCCTTTTTTTTGATTGGCGTGATTAAAGACATTTAATAATTCAGGATGTGCTTCGAAAAGATTTTTATAGAATACAGTTGTTATAGTTGTACCATGCACTTCTAAAACAGGTACGGTTGATTTGATGATATCGATTGTTTTTTGGGATAGCATATTAAAACTCCTCTTCATAAACAAGTATTTTAAATACATGTTTATATTAGAACTTAAATCCATTAAAAGCAATATTTTTAATGCATCTTTTCAGAGAATAAGTTTTCATGTTTATAAAATGTTCACATTTATGATATAGTCAAATGGGGATAGAATGTGAGGCGATAAACATGAGGTTGACGAGTTATTCCGATTACTCACTTAGAGTGTTGATTTACCTGGCTTCCCACGACCAAAGCAAATTATCAAATATAAAAGAAATTTCTGAAGTTTATCAACTGTCTAAAAATCATTTGATGAAGATTGTTCATAATCTAGGTAAATTAGGCTATATTGAGACGATACGTGGAAGAAATGGCGGTTTCCGTCTAGCAAAATCCCCCGCTGAAATAAATGTAGGGGAACTGGTGCGGAAAACCGAAGAGGATTTTTATCTAGTGGAATGTTTTAAAGATCACGATAACTGTGTGATTTCTCCCGTTTGTTCTTTGAAATTTGTCCTTAATAATGCCTTGGATGCTTTTCTACAGGTCCTTGATCAATATACGATTGCAGACTTCATCGAAAATAAAGTGATGCTCAAAGCATATTTCGATTCGGTAAAGCAAAATGAAGAAGAGCCCGATTTTTTATAATCGGGCTCTTCTTTCATTAACTGATGATCCGTTCAATCTGCCATCCCTTTTCCATTCGCAAATCAATGATCCCTGTATTGGTTTTCAATAAAACTTTAAGGGGATCGTATGGATGGATCATAATGACTCTTTATTTGCTTGCATTTCTTCAAAAAGGTAATAAATATGAGGAATCTTTGCCGCTTCTGCAATGACAGGTACAACTTCCGCTTTAATCACTTCAACCTTTTCAAGCTGTATCTTTCCTGCTTTACGTATATCTTGAAAGATGTTTTTTATTTGATGCGAAGCTTCGTTGATTCTTTCATGAATTGTCACTTTAGGTTGTACTTGATTTTCTGACCATACAGCTTCCCTTTTCTTTTTTCAATGCTCTCACACTTTTCTCTAATTTTCACCTATAATACCCTATCCTTCATGACCCTGTATCATAATCAAAGCAATTTTCAGTACTTACGAACGGACACTAAGTTCATTGCCTAGCTGTTTTAATTTTTCACCGACTGTACATTCTGATATACAGAACTGATGGGCATAAGAACGCCCCTTCTCTTTTCGAAAATGCTTTCGTAAAAAACAATCTTGGCAAAACGAAGCGAGAACATCTTCCACTTCTTCATATATTTTTTTCCTGTTCATTGTTGTTATGGCTCCTTTGACCCAGCAACTTCTATTTTGCTGAAAATGGCTTTTCCCTGAAGAGCAAGTGTTGCCAGGCGATCGGCTTCCTGGTTTTCTTTTCGTGAAATTGGCATGTAGACCGGAATGATCTTTAACTTATCCATTTTCGCTTCAATGCGGTCCAGCCATTTACTCAAGTTTTCTTCCATACAGGGCCATTCACCGGAAAGTTGATTTAAGACAACTAGAGAATCCCCTTTAAATACACAGCTTTGGTGATGGATTCCAAGTTCGTCCATCTGCCTTACCGCTTCATGAAATGCTGCATATTCCGCTTCATTATTGGATTCGAATTGCTCCAATTTTACATTAGTGCGTAAACGCCAGAACTTCTTACCTTGACGAAAATAAATGGCAACACCGATTCCTGCCATCTTTTCATCTTTTTGAAAACCGCCATCAAAAAAAACCGTTACATCCTGCGGCTCTTCTTCAACTTCAGTAAGGAGTTTCTTTAGCTCCTTCTTTGTCCATGCTGTATCGAATTCATCCTTGAATTCCACTTCTTTCAGCCTTCCCGCCTTTTCAAGATCCTCTGTAATGACTAGTGCAGTCCCGGCATCAAGCCAATCCGAAACGAAATCGGCAGATGGTTTTTTTGAAGCATGATATGTCCATTGCATAATTACCTTCAAAGATTTCCAGCTCCTTATCAATTCACTATTCATGCAGAACAGCTTACAATTTTCATACCTTTTTCTCGTCCCACCATTTATAATATAATGTAAGCAATAGAATCACTCTTTTCATTATAGTTCCCATATCAGCCTGAAATTCTCATGTTTCAATCTTAATTTTATATGAAACAGTTTTTAATCATAGCATATTAACAGCTTAATCTCGAGGAGGAGCACATCTTGATCGAAGTGTATATTGATGGTGCCAGTGCGGGCAATCCAGGGCCGAGCGGGGCAGGTGTTTTCATAAATAATAATGGTGTGGTCGAGCGGCACTCCATTCCGCTTGGAAATATGGAAAACCATGAAGCGGAGTACCATGCTTTAATAAAAGCGTTGGAAATTTGTGTAGCCAATAATTATCAAATCGTTTCTTTTCGGACTGACTCCCAAGCCATCAACCAGGCCATTGAAAAAAGATTTGCAAAAAATAAATACGCCATATTGCTGGAACGAGCGCTTAAACTTTCCGCCGAGCTTGAATTATTTTTCATGAAATGGATTCCAAGTCTCGAAAACAAGTCAGCGGATGTATTGGCGAGACGTGCCATTCGATTGAATAAGGCTGAGGAAATTCATGAACAAGACAGCTGATTTTTCATTATTATTCGTTGTATTCATCTGGGGTGTCACTTTTGTTATGGTTCAAAATGCCCTATCGTTTCTTGATCCCTTCACGTTTAATGCCGTCCGTTTTTTCATGGCCTTGTTTTTCTTACTCATCCCTTATATATCGACTTTACGCAAAAGAGGGAAAACATGGAATAAAGGCCTTTTTAGAGCAGGGTTTCATATTGGGGTTTGGCTTTTTCTTGGGTATGGTCTTCAAACGATTGGATTGAATCATACAACTCCTGCGAAGACGGGCTTCATAACAGGCCTAAGTGTCGTCATGGTACCTGTTTTTTCTCTGTTACTTTTGAAACATAGGCTTTCCCGCAATACGATCATAGGTGTGGCAGCTGCAACCGTGGGGCTTTATTTAATGACTTTCGCGGACCGCTCCAATTTGAATATCGGTGATTTACTCGTATTTTTATGCGCAATAAGTTTCGCCATGCAGATCATTACGACCGCCAGATATGCCAAAACCCATCCCGCATTACCGTTGACGCTGATTCAGGTTTCCACCGTATCTTTATTATCCTTTGTTTCAGCCTTCATTTTCAAAGAGAATCATTCTGTCATCTTCAGCTCAGAGGTCATGTTACAAAAAGACGTATGGACTGCTTTATTGGTTACGGCAGCACTTGCCACGGCGTTCGCCTTTTTCGCCCAAACCTACTTCCAAGCCTATACGACACCTACAAGAGTCGCGTTGATCTTTTCAATGGAACCGGTTTTTGCTGCGTTATCCTCATACATATTGATAGGGGAAAAATTGACTTCCGCTTCCATCATCGGCTGTGTCTTCATTTTCATGGGGATGATACTTGCTGAGCTGCCTGCGAAGAAAAAGAAACCGGTCACACAGGAGTTTTCCTGAAAAGCCAAATAAAATAAATCGGACTTCAAAGTTAAGAAGTCCGATTTATTTAAGCAGGCCCTGTTCTTTAGCAAACGATACCGCTGCACTACGCGTTTCAATGCCATTTTGTTTTAAGTTTTCCAAAAAGGAAATATAGAAGCTACCATCAAAGTTCTTTTGAACCTTCAAAGTCAATTCTATTGCTGCATTGACTAAAATATCACTTGCGTCAGTGTAGCGCTTACCAAAATAAATAAAACCTATAGCGTCATTACCAAAAGTGAATCCCTTACCCTCTAAAAAACTAACATACTCTTCAGTTGATTTCGCCACTTCTGCATCCACTCCATACTTCATACCTTATTTTCATCTTACCGTAAATCAAAGATTTTGACTATCCATTTTTCGACAAAAAATTCACCCTACAAATTAAAGGAGCTCCCATTGGGGAGCTCCGAAAAGTTTCATTATTATATCATTTTCAGTAAAGCCCTGAATTCATGATCCCTAGCCAGATTTTTGACCTTCTCGCGATCATACCGATAGACAGCATCATCCAAAGAACATGAAATTGGTACATCACATTTTATTTCTGCTAGCTGTCTGGATAAATGGAGCATATCGACGGCTGATTCAATCTTAGCCCGTTGTCCGTTGGTCAATGAAGCAACATTTTCAAGAATCCCTTCGATACTTTGATACTGAATCAATAATTTCAATGCAGTCTTCTCCCCTATCCCCTTAACTCCGGGATAGTTATCAGCTGTATCGCCCATTAAAGCTTTTAAATCAATCATTTGTCTTGGAGTGATCCCTTTCCATTCAAAAAAGCTATCGGGATTATGCACTTCATAGTTCCCATATCCTTTTTTTAACAAAAGAACGGAAATGTTTTCTTCAATTAACTGGAGCATATCTTGATCGCCTGTCAATATACCCACTCGGCTATGTTGTGCAGATGCCTTCGCAATTGTCCCGATACAGTCATCCGCTTCATATCCTGAGAGCCCTATGTTAGGAATATCAAACGCTTCAACCGCTTTTTTCGCTAGGTCGAATTGAGGGATCATTTCGACTGGAGCTTCTGAACGATTAGCCTTGTATCCATCAAATAATTCATTTCTGAAAGTCTTGCTGCCCATATCCCAGCACACCGCTACATGACTAGGTGAAAAATGATTCACTGCCGTCAGCATATGCTTCAAAAAACCTTGAACGGCATTAGTTGGAATGCCTTTTGAGTTTATCATGAATTGACCAGTAACGGCCGTTGCATAAAAAGCTCTAAATAATAACGCCATCCCGTCAACAAGCATAAATGATGGATGTTGTTCATTTTCTTTCATTAACACATTATCACCTCTATCATGATGTACATCCATTTTAACATAACTGTCCTCTTTTTTAAGGATCGTTTAATTGGAAAAAATATTATTCAATCGGATTTTCATCATAAGAGATCCAGTCACTGAAACTGCCAATATATATCTTCACATCTTTATAGCCCGCTTCTTTCAGGGCGATATAATTGGGAGAAGCCGTTACACCTGAACCACAGTACACAATGATTTCCTTATCCATGCCGATACTTGAGAAATTCGCCTGAAGATCTTCCTTTTTTTTATAATAGCCATTTTCCAGGACGTTCGACCACACCTTATTTACTGCACCAGGTATATGGCCGGCTTTTTTATCAATCGGCTCCTCGATTCCCTCGTACCGTTTAGATTCCCTTGAATCCATTAATACGACATGGTCAACCCTATTCATAGTATAATCCTTCACTTTTTGAATAGATGCAAAAACGGTTTGATTTAAATCGATATGATATTGTGTTTGAATATAATTCGTTTGATTCGAGTCAATCGGGTAGCCCGCATCTTTCCAGGCGCGATATCCCCCGTTAAGAACATGGACTTTCTGATGCCCAAGATAGCTCAGCAACCAGACAAACCTTGAAGCAAAAGAACCTTCTCCCCCATCATAAGCAAAAAGTACCGTATCATTGGTGATGCCATTTGATTCCAGTTTGTTTTTAAACTTTTCCAGGTCAGGAAGAGGATGTCTTCCGCCATGTTCTTGAACCTGCCCCGATAAGTCCTTTTCAAGATCGAAATAAACAGCACCGGAAATATGGTCTTTTTGGTATTCATTAAACCCTGCATCAGGAGAGCCTAGACGAAAGCGGCAGTCACAGATCCTGATATCACTAGAATCCAACAACGGTAACAGCTCTTCTTTTTCCATTATATAACCCATCTGCATAACCCCCTATTTCAAAATGGTCCAAATTAATTGATTAAGCTCCGTTTCCATGTTCTTCCCGGGAGGAAGCTTAGTTATTTCATTCTTTAAAAAAAGTGATTTCCCTTTTAATAACGAAAGATTCTTTTCGCTTTCATTGATGTTCATACATTCTTCCTTTTGTTTTGCCTTAAATATTCGGGTCATCCTGGTTTTCATTTCTTGATCGATTGAAACCACATCAAGCAGTTCCCATACTGATAAAGGTGGCAGTGAACCCTGTTGGATGATATATACCAGGATTAAATATGAACGGTAAACTTGTACCCATGTTTTTAGTTCTTTTCTTTCGGATTCCATTGGTTTTGCCAATTGTTGAAGATTTTCTGTCATCATCCGATAGTAATGGTGTCCTAGTGTCTTTTTGGAATAGCTATCCGTTATCAAATCATTCATCTTCCTAAAATAATCCGGATGTGTAACCAGCTGGATTGGCGACTGAAATAATTCAAATAGAGCAGGATTACTCTTTACCGTAAGACGGGATGATTTAAAAAGATCCCAGCCTTCCATATCATATAGACCTTGTTTCAAATGAATCACTTCAACGGGCTGACTCAAGCTGAGGTATGTTCGCTTATCATTATGAACATATATAAACCGAACATCGATATCCGAATGGGCGGAAGATAAACCAAAAGAATGGCTGCCTGTAACAGCAGCCATTAAAATGGTCATATTCTCATTCTTTTCTAGGTATTTCAATTTTGAAATAAGGTTTTCTTTCATGAATGAACCTCGTTTCTATTTTGAATGCATTTTTGCCAATTCCGCAACTGCATTTTCATAATACGGTAGATCGACCGTTTCCTCCAATGCTGCACGTAAACCTGCAAAGATATCCGATATTTCCCTCTTAAACTCTTTTTGAATCGAGAGTAACTCTTGGTCGAGGACTTCATTATACATTTCGAAAATCCGTTCACCCTGTCCTTTTACATACATAAGGGCAGGTTCATCCAAACGCTTCTGAAGCCCTTCGCTCATTTTCAATTTCTCGTTTTTTTCAAAGAAGGATTTGGGATTTTTAAATAACGCCAATTCCTTTTTGAATTCGCCAGTATCCATTTGGACAAAAGCTCCTGTGAACTCAAGCGACTCCCTCTCATTAGGTTCATATGGCTGTAATGAAAGGTTTTTTCTTACTTTTTGAATTTGCTGAAGCAAACTGCCTTGTTTCTCATTCAGCAATTTATTTACGAACATTTCCGTCCTTAAAGCCGTTGCCCGCATTTCCTGGGCAAGGTCAAAGCCTAACGCATCCAATAAGTTCTTCATTGCTTGCTTGAGGACAATTTTCAGATCCCCTCCATCATCCTTTAAAACAGCAGGGTTGAACGATTCTTTGAAGAAATCATTAAACCGGAAAAAGACCCGTTGTTTACTATAGAAAGTCAGTTCATCGATTTCTTTTTTCAAACGTTGCTTTTCTGCATCCCCTTTAATGACCGAGAGAAGTTCCGAAATGGACTGAGCCTCATGTGAAAGGGACTCCAGGGCTTTTCGTTTCGCTCTTTCATCCTGCCTGGAAGCTGTAATTACATCCCGTAGCAATTCTTCCGTTCTTTTTACAGCCGCTTGAGCGGATTCAATTGCAAGTCCAGTTAAATCGTTTTCGATGAAAGAATCGAATTGGTCTTGGAATTCCGAAATACCGCTATTCGGAAGGAACGAATGCTTAAAGGAACCAGGCATTTGTTTTTCCATCAAAGCACCCTTGCTCGTTAGCGGGAATAGTTTTGGAAAACGGATTCCGAATCCATTCAATTGATCTGTGACATAATCCTTCACTTCGTCCAATTCGTCAGTGGTTTGAGCAAGATCGACGGCATTGACAATGAAGAACATCTTATCCATGGCGAAAGAATCTTTCACACGTCCAAGTTGTATCAAGAACTCCCTATCTGCCCGTGAAAATGGGTGATTATAATAGGTCACAAAAAGGATGGCGTCCGAATTCTTAATATATTCGAAAGCTGCTCCAGTATGTCGGGCATTAATCGAATCCGCCCCAGGAGTGTCAACAAGGACCATCCCCTGCTTTGTCATTTCACAGTCATATCGCAATTCAATCAAATCAACAAGACATGACTTGGACTCTTCCGCAGCAAAACGTTTAAACCCTTCAAGATCTACCGTAACCACATTTCCTAAATCATTTTGGTGCTCGGACAGTCCTTGATGAAACGCCCTAAGGAAGGATAAATGCGTTTTCCCTTTATCAACTTCCCCCGCCTTCGCAATGATTTGCCCTGCTAGCTGAAGTGCTTCATCCAGAGTCTTGGCCGATTTATCAAAAGCTGCCAAAGCCAAGCTTACATCTTCCAACAGCATCGCTTCCGTCTTTAATTTGACGGTTGCCGTCCCATGTGGATGCTCAGCGTCTGAAGCCATGATTTTATTGATTGCAGCAGTTGTCGGATTAGGTGAAACAGGAAGGACACTTTCTCCCATCAACGCATTGGCAAAGGAAGATTTGCCTGCACTGAATGCACCGAAGAGGGCAACCGTGAAAGTCTGCTGTTCCAAGCGATTCGCCTTATCCGTCAATTCTTTATAAAGTGATTGAAACCCTTTCAAAGGTTGTATCAGCTTGGCCGCCTGATGTAAACCGGCTGCTGTCTCCATTAGCTTTTCTTTTCCACGTAAATCAAAAGCACCAGATGAAGAAACAGCCACAGAAGGTACGGCCTTATTTTCTTTATCATGATCTTGTTCAGGTTGTTCTTTGACGTGCTTTGAATTACTTCCTTTATCGGTTTTCATGATTTTGACTGTAATATTTTTTTCTTCCTCTTCCCATTGAGTTAAAAGCGTATCAATATCACGTTCATCGACCAATGATTCAGATTGATTGGTTATGGCCTCTAAACGTTCCGTTTGGTACTCGATTTCCGCGTTCATCGCCGCAGTAACTTTAAGGGCTTCCGCAAATTCAGAAAAACCTTCAAGCTCTTTATCGATGGAAATAGACTGCTGTTCCACTATTCCTTCCATTACGGCAACCATACCATTCAAAAATCCTTCTGATACATCACGTGCTTTCTTTTTGATGGCTGCGGCCAAATCATTCGTATAGTTTAAAACGTATTCACCTGTAATATCGACTTGAGGCTTTAAAGAGTTTTTTATGTAAGCTTCCGTAACCTCGATTTGAAGTGCCTGAGCTTTACTTTCAAGTGTTGAATCATGGATCTCCGCTTTATTAAGCGTTTTAGCCGCTAATTCTTTAAGATGCCATTCAAGCTGGGTCTTCACCTTTTCTTGTAAATCCGTCAAGAATGCTTTGATGCGTTCCCCACGTTCTGCCTCCGTTTTTTTCTTGGCAAATAATAGACCCATTTTAAAGTCAGGCTGAGCCGATTCCAAGAATGATTTACCTAGGTCCCGTGTAGCCGCGGGCATGATGTACGCACTTTTCAAAATTGTTTCCAATGCTTCAGCATATTGGACTTTGATGTCCTCTATACGTCCAGTCAATGAATTTTTTTCTTTTATTAGGCTGTCCACTTGATTCGTCAGGTGAATTCGCTCTTCATGAGGAAGTTCCGATAATACTTCAAAATCATCGGCATGTGCCTCTTCATATTGGTCCTTCAGCCAAATAAGATGCCTTTCGACTAGGGCTTTAGCCGATTGCATGATGGCATCTTTCCCATCATTTTGACCTTTGCCCGCCATTTCATAGATAAACTGCCGGACCACTTCTATTTCATTTTCGCTATTGTTCAAATCTCTTACAGATGTATAAAAAATGCCATCAGGATATACATTCCAGTTCGCAAATGCTTCAGAAACGGAAAGCTTGAAGTCTTGAAAGCTAAGCTCGGCCTCATCATGCTTATCGATCATATTGATAATTAAGTATGTCGGCTTTTCAGCCTCCAACAATTCTTTTGTGAATAGGAAATTCACTTCTGACTGGACGTGATTATAATCCATAACATAGAAGACGACATCAGCTAGATGCAAGGCAGATTCCGTAGAAACTCTATGTGCATCGTCTGTCGAATCGATTCCTGGCGTATCCATGATTGCACATGAATCCGGCAGTGAAAAATGATTGGAACTTATCGTTATTGCCGATACTGAATCACCATCCTTGGCAAATTTCTTAACCTCTTTAAAATCATAAGGTGCCGGAAATAAGACTGGTGGCTGTTGATGGTAAAAGACTTTGGCATAGTCTTCCCCTTTTTGGACTTTTACCGTATTTGCACTCGTTGGAATCGGACTTGATGGCAATACTTGATCACCGAGGAGAAAGTTGATCATACTTGACTTGCCCGCTGAAAAATGGCCGCAAAAAGCAATGATGAACTCCTCATCATTCACTTTCATGATTAACTGTTTCATTTTACCGGCATTGCCTGTATCTCCTGCCGATTGGAATTTCTCATACATGGCAGTCAAAATCCCCAATTTGGACTGTTGCTTTAATGTTTCTTGAATCATGAATCCATACCCCTTAACTATCGTCATTTTGATACTCTTATTGTAAACGATTTCGTTTATTATTCATACCATCAGCTTTAGTTTTACTATATGATTCATTACAGGCCGTGTTCAAAAAAAAACCGCCGTTTGGCGGATTCATCTAGTTTGATTATATAATCGTCGTGAATGCAAAAAAAACCAGGTATTTACCTGGTTGTAGGAGTGGGGTTAAATGCAGCTCGGTTTTCCATTGTTGACTCGGTATAAGGTTTTACTGCCTTTGCCGGTTTTTGAATATTATTTAATACATATTTCATCACAAAACCATATGTAGCGATTGTCAATAAAATGAATACCCAGACCATTACCAACACCATCCTCTTTTATATTGAGTAGCTTTTAGTTTTTAATAATAAATTTATCGATATGTGATTGAGAATAATTTTCATCTTCATTTAGAATCTTATCACGAACGATAATCATTTTCAATAAGAATTTATAATTTTTATTATTTTCCCTTAAAAACCGCAGAATATTCCGTATGTTCCTTTAATGCCTTCTCTTCTAGGGGGATTCTTACAGCCATCATCCAAACGTTCAGTAAACTAAAGATGATTGCAGTATAATATGCATTGAATAATAAGGAAATAACTATAATCTCAGTTGCTACTATTATATAGTTCGGATGTTTGAAATATTTATAAGGTCCTTTAATGACTACTTCGGCATTAGGAACCACGATGATTTTTGTATTCCAATGTTTTCCCAATGAACTGATTACCCAAATCCTTCCAGACTGCGCAATTAGAAACAGGATCAGCCAAATTGGCCAAACTCCAGCCACATCCCGTTCATACACGACCACCTCAATAATGAGAACAATAAAAAAACTAAGGTGCATTAGAACCATCCATCTGTAATGAGACTCACCGTATTCTACAGCTCCTGCAACTTTCAGCTGTTTTTCATTTTGCTTGGCAATATATAGTTCAACGAGTCGTTGAATGGCAATCAAGATTATGAAAATGGCGAAGATCATCATTTCCACCTCATTAACACAAGTTCAGATGAAAATCCAGGCCCCAATGCAGCAGCCAAGCCGACTTCATCTTTATTCCCGCCACGCTGCATGAATCTCTCCAGGACGTACAAAATAGTGGCTGAGGACATATTGCCAAATTCCTTCAATACACTCATTGATTCTCCCGTCATGCTTTCATCGAATCCCAGGGCTTCGTGATAAGCATCAATTACTTTTTTCCCTCCAGGATGAGCAATGAAATCTTTGATATCCCCAAGCTCCAATCCATTCTCCATTAAGAATTCCTGAACATTCGGTTTAAGCCAATCTTTGATGATTGAAGGTATATCTTTCGAAAAGATCACGTATAACCCTTGTTCTTTAACATCCCACCCCATTACATCCAATGAATTCGGCATAAGCGTGGATTGCGAATCCAAAAATTTCAAATGGCTTCCTTTTCTTGAAAACTGTTCATCCGGTACTTCATCACCGCAAACCAAAACACAGCTCACTCCATCAGAAAATAAGGAAGTTCCAATTAAATTACTTTTGGAGATATCATTCCTTTGAAATGTCAGACTGCATAACTCCACACTTAAAACAATGACCTTCGCCGCCGGATATGCTTGGCAATATTCAAAAGCACGTGATAGGCCACTCGCTCCCCCTGCACAGCCAAGTCCCCAAATCGGGATTCTTTTTGCATGCGGGTTAAATGAAAGCTCATTCATTATCCTGGCATCGATGGTCGGGGTAGCGATACCCGTACTTGAGATGAAAAAGAAAGCATCCAGGTCGTTTGCATGCAGTTCTTCTTTTAAAAATTCTGTGTTGGCTAAACATTTTTCTATAGCCTCTTTCCCAAACTTGACTGCCTGTTTGATGTATAAATCATTCCGATCGGAAAAAGTATGATCCTCTTTAAACCAATCAAGATCATTTGAAAAATATCGATTTTCCACTTGTCCATTTTTAAAGGCCTTTAGTAACCGTTCTATATTCTTATACGAGGGTCCAAAGATTTCTCTCGAAAATTCCATGATTTTTTCCTGTGAAAGTAAATATGGTAGCTTTATATGTGATGCAGATAATAAATATGGCATGATCCCACCCCTTATTATTCATGATATGGTTAATATACCCACCGAGATATCATTTATGCTTTACGGCTTAATGGTTATATTTATTGATGTTTCATTATATTTTTTATTATTTTCTAAAAAATATAGGTAAAAGAACCTATAAAATTGTTAAAGTAGAACACATAAGCATACAATCGGAGGAATGAAAATGGAAATCAACACTGTAATTACAAAAGTGTTAAATGCATCCATCCTTGCTGTTAAGTCCGTTATTCCTTTTAACTATAGACATTCAAAAGCCATCCCTCATCAGGAAGCCTTTCAAACAGGAATCCATTAGCGTGCTTATTGACATGACAGGGGATATCCGCGGAAGTATAATCATTGAAGGAACAAACGGATGCATGAGTAAAATAGGTGAAGGCATGTTTGGCATTCCAATAGAAGGTGAAATGCTTGAATCTTTCGCAGCAGAACTCGGCAACATGCTTGCTGGGCAATATCGCCACCTCCTTAGAAACGGAGAATACAATTATGGATATTACACCTCCCACCGTCATTTTGGGCAATACCAAAATGTATGGGTTTAATGAAGCAGTCAATTTGCCCATTTCATTGGAAGTCGTAGGTACCCTTCATATCATCTTAATGGTTGAAATGTAATCTTGAAACAATAAACCCCCTTACCCAGATAATCGGTAAGGGGGTACGTTCATTCTTCCTTCTTCACTGAAGATTGATTTTGTACTTGTATAATGATATTTTGAAACTCCTCATTTCCACATACACTGCACCTATTCTCCTGACTTAAAATGGTCCGACAATGAATACAATATTTTCTCTCCATATCTATCACTACTTTCCTGAACATATACTATCAATATATTCAAAAAGTGAAGAGAGTTTCCTTTTATCTGACAAAATCTCATTTCATGAAAAAACTTCATTATCAATGATAAGTCTTCGGGCGGAAATATAAAATGCCCCAAATCATCCATCATCTGAGGATTTGGGGCATTTTATGGGTGAATCTATCAAGTATACCGAATCTATTTTTAATCAGGCTACATTCTGCCTTTCAATACGCGCTTCCTTCACTTTCCCTTTTGTAGGGACGATGTTAAAGACGATGTTCAGGAAAATGGCTGTCAGACTTCCAGCCACGATTCCATTATCCGTTAATATTTGAATACTTTCCGGAATTTTAGCAAAAAGCTCAGGAACGACCGTGACCCCAAGTCCCATACCTACGGAACAAGCGATGATCAATAAATTTTCTTGAGAGGCAAAATCCACTTTACTTAACATCTTAATTCCAGCGGCAATCACCATTCCGAACATGGCAACCATTGCCCCGCCTAACACGGAGGAAGGAATAATCGTCGTGAATGCACCAATTTTCGGAACAAAGCCAATGAAAATGAGCATGCCCGCTGTTGTATAAATGACATTTCTTGTTTTTATTCCCGACAATTGAATCAAACCGACATTTTGTGAAAATGCTGTATATGGAAAAGCATTAAACAAACCGCCGAGCATGATGGCAAGCCCTTCAGAACGATATCCACGCGCGAGATCGTCTTCCGAAATCTCTTTGTCCGTGATTTCTCCTAAGGCATAATAAACGCCAGTCGATTCCACTAAGCTGACGATCGCCACCAAGGTCATTGTAATGATAGCCGTGATATTGAAAGTCGGAGTGCCAAAGTAGAAAAAATGAGGCAAATGCAACCAAGTGGCACTTGCTACTGAGCTAAAATCAACTTTTCCAAGGAAGAAAGCGACAAATGTCCCGACTAACAGCCCCAGTAAAATAGAGATGGAGCGTACGAACCCCGTTGAAAATTTATACATGAAAATGATGAATAACAAAGTTCCAAAACCAAGAGCTACATTATCCAAGTTTCCGAAATCAGGAGCACCTTGGCCGCCGCCAAGATTGTTGATTGCGACAGGAATGAGTGTGATCCCAATGATCATAACGACTGATCCAGTAACGACCGGTGGGAAAAACCTTGCCAGTTTCCCAAAGAACTTACTAATTATTATGACGATCAATCCTGACACTAAAATGGCTCCATAAATGGTGGAGATTCCATATTGGGTACCTACGGCGATCATGGGGCTAACTGCCGTGAAAGTACAGCCTAAAACGACGGGAAGCCCGATTCCAAAGAATTTATTTTTCCAGACTTGTAATAACGTCGCTATTCCGCACATTAAAATGTCTATCGAAACTAAATAGGTTAACTGCGCAGCTGTTAAACCCAATGCTCCTCCGACAATCAGTGGAACGACGATCGCACCTGCATACATTGCAAGAACATGTTGTAGTCCTAAGGAAGCAACTTTTAATGGTGATTGATTAGACATTGACGGTTGCCCCTTCCATTTCCTCAGCGAACGTTATCTCACCGAATTTCAACTCTGCAATTCGCGCAAGGGATTCCACTTGAAAACCTTGTTCCCTAAGATCCTTACCGCCACTTTGGAATGCTTTTTCAATAACGATGCCGATACCGGCCACTTCTGCTCCAACCTGATTACAGATATCCACCAAGCCCCGGGCTGCTTGTCCGACCGCAAGGAAGTCATCGATGATCAAAACCTTATCCCCAGCTTCAATATATTTATTGGAAACAGTAATTGTATTGGTTTCTTTTTTTGTAAAGGAATGAACGGACGCCGTCACTAAATCATTTGTTAAAGTAAGTGATTTACGTTTACGGGCAAAAATTAGCGGAACTTCCAATTCCAAGGCAGCCATCAAACCAGGTCCAATGCCTGAAGATTCAATTGTCAGCACTTTTGTTATTTCTTTTTGTTCGAAACGTTTTACGAATTCTTTACCGATTTCTTTCATTAGCATAGGATCCATTTGATGATTTAAGAATGAATCTACTTTTAAAATATCTTCTGATAAAGCTTGACCCTCGGACAAGATTTTTTCCTTTAAAAGTTGCATGAAGGTTCCTCCCAATCTTGGATGTTATATTGACCCATAAACCATGCAATTGTTTCCCGGCATATAAAAAAGCCCAAGAAACATTGCGGCACTTTTTTGGAGTGAAGCAATATTTCTTGGGCATGAATGAAAAATGAATCAGCAAAAGCCTACCATTATGCAACAAGATCTATTACTCACCCATAGTCGAATTATTTACGGTAATCCGGTAGAAACTTGCAGGCCATATCCCTGCTATTATACGAGTGAAAATTTTTATTTTATTAATATATGAATTATAACAACGCTGGCTCTATTTGAAAAGTCATTTTTAACAAAAACCGAACTTTCAATTAAAAAAAGAAAGTATCATTCGTATTATTTGAAAATTATGAAATCACCAAGTCTAATTAACATGGATTTACCCATTAACAAATAGCCACTTAAGGTTATCCTGCGCATGCACTGAGTGGATTCCATACCAAACCGCTCAGGCGATTGGTGGTACTATACTCTTTTTTGGAATCACTTTATATTCATTTTCACCCTCTTCTTTGCTCCAAGAAGAGGCTGAAACGAAATAACACAGTTTTTTCAGTTTTGGAAATTATGGATTGGATTATCGCAGCCATAAAAAAAGAAGAAGGCCTTGAAATAATTCCAAGGCCCTCTTCTTTTGATTCATTTGATTTTATAAACTTCTTTATATTTATTTTCAAGATACTTTATTAAATACTGAACATTCAAGCCTTCACCTGTCGTTTCCTTCAAAATCTCCAGAGGCTTTTTAGTTTTTCCGTATTTATGTATCTTTTCATTAAGCCATTCCCTGATTGGAGCAATATCACCCGCTTCCAACAGTCCATCAAAATCAGGCAAATCTTTAAGCATCGACTGCTTGATTTGGGCTGCATACATATATCCCAATGCATAAGATGGGAAATAACCAAAGCTGCCATCTGACCAGTGTACATCTTGTAAAACGCCCATGGCATCATTCTCAGGTACAATCCCCAAATAATCCTTGTATTTTTCATTCCAGACTTTTGGTAAATCCTTCACCTCAAGTTCTCCATTAAAGAGAGCCTTTTCCAATTCATACCGAATCATAATATGTAGAGGATACGTCAGTTCATCTGCTTCAATACGGATGAACGATGGTTTTGATTCGTTAATGCCCCGGTAAAATTCATCCAGCGTCACATCATTGAATTGTTCGGGAGCATATTCTTTTAATAGGGTGAATTTGTTTTTCCAGAAGCTATAGTTTCGTCCAATGAAATTTTCGAAAAACAAAGATTGTGATTCATGGATTCCCATTGATGTCCCACTATCGAGCAGTGTTCCGGTTAACTCTTCGGCGATATTCTGCTCATAAATGGCATGTCCACATTCATGAATGGTACCGAATATTGCCCCCCGGAAATCATTTTCATCGTAACGGGTCGTCACACGGACATCGCCCCTGTTTATTCCAGTTGCAAAAGGGTGAACCGTTTCATCCAGCCTGCCAGAATTGAAATCGTATCCTAGCTGTTTTAAAACTTCCAGGTTGAGTTGATGCTGCTTTTCTTTTGGAAATTCTTTGTAAAGGAACGCTGTTTCAGGTCTATGTTCGCTTTCAGCAATCTGTTTTACCAGAGGGACTATCCTCGACCGAAGCTCACTGAATACGCTGTCAAGTATATCTACAGTCATGCCTGGTTCATACATGTCTAAAAGGGTATTATATTTCTGCCCTTCATATCCCCAATACTCTACGAACTTACGGGTGTAGGCAACAATTTGCTCAAGATAAGGTTGAAATAATGAAAAATCAGCTTTTTCCCTTGCCTCTTCCCACGCACTTTCAGAACGGGATTGTAAAATGACGAATTCCTTATATTCGTTTGCAGGAATTTTCTTATTTCTTTCAAACTCTTTTTTACACTCTTGTACCATTTTATTCGTCGTTTCACTAAGAATCGCTTTCTCCACCGAAAGTTCTGTAATGAAGGATTCCATTTCTTTACTTGTAATCATATTAAACACCTCGGAGGAAAGCACCCCGATAACTTCAGAACGCTGCTCAACGCCCTTTTTCGGTGCACCTGTACGCAAATCCCAAAAAATTAACGCGAGCGCTTCATTATAGGCCGAGATTTTCTTGACATATTCTTTAAATTCTTTTTCAATCAGATCGATACCCTTATTCATATTCACAGCTCCTTCCAAATATACTTTACCATATTATACAAAAATCTTTCATATCAGAACTACTCCGTTTAATAAAATAAAAAAAGAGCCAAGGGGGCCCTTGGCTCTTTTTTTTGGATTGGATTGACTTAAAGCGTTACAGGAAGAACGGATACAATCTTCTCTTTCACCTGTTCCGAAAGGTTCTTTTCAATCAAAATCTGTACGGTTCCCGAGTCATTGCTTGTCCTGATCAATCGCCCTATTCCCTGACGCAATCGAAGGAGCATGTATGGAAGATCCACTTCTTCAAATGCATCGGTAACCGAGTTACGTTTGGCCTCGAATACTGGATCCCGTGGCGGGAATGGAAGGGAGTGTATCACTACATTTTGTAATGAAGGTCCTGGAACATCAAGCCCTTCCCATAAATGATAGGAGAAAAGAACAGATTGCTCATTCTCTTGAAACTTCTTAACAAGCTCGCTGATTTCCGCTTCACCTTCAAAATAAAAAGGATAGGTTGATATTGGGCAGTTTTCCTTGAACCAATGCAATTCTTCTTTTGACTGGAATAACACAAGTGTTCGACCTTCATTTTCCTCAATCGTCTTCATCGTATATTGAAGTTTTGCCAATTGGTCTCCATTTTCGAAGACCGGCATGTTCATTTTCATGACTTCATCGTAATCGAATGGTGACTCAACGGAGAAGCTGTCATACTTTTCTATCCCTAGGCTATCTGCAATGTATTGGAAAGATTTATTATCCGATAATGTAGCCGATGAAAAAATGTAAGGGATTTTTTTAGAGAATACCTGTTCAGACAAAATATCCTGTACAAGCCTTGGCATGATGACCAATGTTTTGGTCATTTCATTTTCTTCAAACCAGGAAACTGCCTGTTCATCCTTCACAAATAGGGAAAGGGAGTAACCCAGCTGTTCTAAATATTCTTCCGTCACTTTTAAATCATAGTCATTGATCGTGTACATTTCCGCTTCAAAAACAAGGTTTTCCTCTAACTCTTCAACCTTTTTATGAAGCTTTTGGGCAAAGCTTGTTATCTCTTTGGACATCGGGATTTCATAACGATTAGATCCGCTTACATGTATGGCTTTTTCATCCAACAAATCAAAAAACTCTTCATTGATATCAATTAAGTCCTCAATGATGTATAAGGTTTCTTCACGAACCTGATTGGCAGTAAGCAATTCTAAAACCGAAGCAAGGGTTTGTTCCCCAACTTTATAAGTTAAAGCCTTTTGAGCAGCAAACTCCAATAGATGGCCTTCATCAAAGACAACGCAGCTATGTTCAGGCAATAATGGTAACTGTCCTTCACGCTTACGTTTTTCCTTAGTCCATACATGCTCCATAAAGAAGTCATGTGAACAAATGATCAAATCGCTTGATTTTCGGTAGTGGTCCCGTGATAAAGTTTGTCCACAACGATGGCGTTTATCACAAGTAAAACAGTTTTGAAGCTGATCCCAGCCAACTTTAGACCAGTCTTCATCATTTAAATATGGATACTGTTTACGGTCCCCATATGCTGTATAGGCGTTCATGGATGAGTTATCATGGACAAACTTGGGAAGTTCATCATAGAGCTGATCTATTCCCTCTGAATCTTCATGATTCACTGCGTGATCCAATTTCTTAAGACATACATATTGATCGTGATATTTGGCAAGCCGAACATCCACTTCAATACCTAAGGCATTCTTGATTTTTTGGATGTCGCCTTCTTCTTTGACAAGCTGTTCAATCAACGTTTCGTCTGCACACGAAATAATTGCCGGTTTGTTCGTATATCTCGCATAACAAATCGCATATAGTAAATAGACCAAGGTCTTACCGGTCCCTACCCCTGCTTCAGCAAAACTTACATTCTTTTCTTTAAAGGCTTTTTCTAACTGAAAAGCCATGAAGATCTGTTCGTCACGCAGCTCAAATCCTTTTTCGGGAAGAATATCGTAAAAAACATCACCGATCCATTCTGAAAGCTTATCGTAAAAAGAATCTTCCTTTGTTACCGAAAAAGGCAGTGTTTTAAGCATCATGGTCTCCCCTTTTATCTATCATCAGTATATCGTAACCGCATTATAATATATCTAGGCAAAAGTATATTATCCTTTATTTCACATTAATAGTCAAGATATTTACCCTCCCATCAGAAATGAAGTGTATAAAGCATGTTTTTCTTCTATGTATGCTGTCAAGTTAACCGACTCGTAAAATAAAAGACAGGCTCCTTTAGAGAGCCTGTCTGTAAATAATATAGGGTTGAATTAAGCTTTGTTTACGTTTGATGCTTGTGGTCCACGTTGACCTTGTTCTACATCAAATGTAACGTCTTGGCCTTCTTCAAGTGTTTTGAAACCTTCGCCTTGGATAGCTGAGAAATGTACGAATACATCGTCTCCACCTTCACGTTCGATGAATCCAAAACCTTTTTCTGCGTTAAACCATTTTACTTTACCTTGTTCCATTTTTGTTGCCTCCTAGTGTGTTTTCCACACATTATATTACTATCCTTGCTCATTGAATATTAAGGTATTCCTTAAATCTGAACAAAAATAATTCATTATTAGAATAACAGAAAAGGAAATGATAAGCAAGACTGGAACCTATTATGAATAAAACGTCCTGACTATCAAAATTCACCGTTATATTCTACCCACTCATTTTCACTTTAGAACTGTTTCGGCGGTCTTTTTCCCCAATACTGATAAAGGTCTGCACGGATGAAACCATTGAAAAGCTTCCTTTTTTTCGTTGCAGGCTTACCGTAATGCTGTTCAAAGTCAGGATTGGAGGTAATCATGTATACTGACCAAGTATCAAGCTTCTTGAAGGCTTGTCCCATTTCCCTATACATCTGTTCAACGGCTTTTTTCTCACCTAGACGCTCTCCGTAAGGGGGGTTCCCGACAATGACACCATACTCTTTCCTAGTCGAGATATCCCTCACTTGCATTTGTTTGAATTCAACCAGATCTCCAAGACCGGCCTCAAAACTATTCGCTTTAGATATTTCTACCATCCGATGGTCGATATCACAACCGGTTATGTCCAAGTACTGATCATAATCGGCTAAATCTTCAGCCTCAACCCTTGCTTCCTCCCATACCTTACTGTCCATCCACGACCAGGTTTCAGAAACGAATTCCCTGTTAAACCCAGGTGCTATGTTCTGCCCAATTAAGGCAGCCTCGATAGGAATCGTTCCTGATCCACAAAACGGATCAATGAAAGGCATATCCGGTTTCCAATTGGTCAGCATGATTAACGCAGCCGCCAATGTTTCTTTAAGGGGAGCCTCCCCTTGTCCTGTCCGATATCCTCGTTTATGTAAACCCGCACCTGAAGTGTCCATGGTAAGTGTCACTACATCTTTTAAAATAGACACTTCAATTTTAAATAAAGGACCCGTCTCCGCAAACCAAGATACCTGCTTATATTTGCTTTTCAATCTATCAACAATCGCCTTTTTGACGATAGCCTGACAATCAGGGACACTATAGAGCTGGGACTTAACCGATTTCCCACTCACCGGGAACTCGACATCGGCTGATAAGTATTCTTCCCAATTCAAGGCCTTTGTTTTTTCAAACAACTCATCAAACGAATATGCTTTAAATTCTGCGACTTTAATTTTCACCCTGTCTGCACTCCGCAGCCATAAATTAGAGCGGGCAATGGCAGATTGGTCCCCTTTGTACGTGATCTTACCATTTTCGACTTGACAATCGTAACCAAGATCCCGAACCTCCTTGGCGACAATTGATTCCAATCCCATTGCTGATGTTGCGATAATATCGAATTGTTTCATTAATCCTGCACCTTCTTTCCATTAATCCAAATCAATTGTACCTTTACCTAATTCCTTCATTAATAAGAATAAAGAATTAGGAATCGATTTTAGACATGTAAACCTTTTTAAAAGTTCCACCGTCAATTTATTTTTTGCTTAGATTTCGTCATTGATTTCCTAAAAAAAATGTCGTTGTCATCCAGCGAGAGCATTTTTTAAAGTAACCGGAAAATCAAACGCAATAAAATAAAGTTTTACTCAATTATCCATGAAGGTAAACGCTGCAAATATTTATCCATAACAGCGAAGGACCATTTATTCACACCAATTATGTATACCTTATAGAGAAATGCTTCCCATTCATTGACCTGAAGATTTGAAGTCATGTCTTAATACCTTTAAATAGAAGCCAAACAGAACCTTTATAAATAGGATACCCCAGAATCAAGGAATGCTTAACATTTCAACGCTATTTTTAAAAACGTTACGAACAGACGTCAATTAAGCAATTGTCCTCCTACTTGACACTTTCAGTTAAAGAATCACTCGACTGGAATTAAAAACTTGCCAAGTTCTTAGTTTAACACAGCGGGGTTTCAGAAAACGAAAAATAAATTGGAATGCCCCCTTTTTTATTCAAGAGCATTCTCCATAAACAAAAACTCTCCTTTTAAAAGGAGAGTTGTGCTTTTAGTGTTATATGATAACGTTCTGTAAGCCATGTTTTGTTCCTCAGTACTGCAAGCGACTCGCGTCTCGTACTTCGGCGGTAATCATCTATCTACAGAAGCATGGCTTCTGTCCTTCTCCTCGTTCATTTCCAAGGAAGAAAGCGCCCCTACCATTAATTTGGGTTTCTCGCTCGTGGGGTTTACCTCGTTCCACCCTTTACATTTCTGTAAAGGCTCCGTCACTGTGGCACTTTTATAGGTATTCATGCCATATCCAAAAGGACTTAGGCATTTTCCCAGCCGTCAGCAATCCAAGATTGCTGCCCAAGCTTATTTTTTCGCCAGGCACGAACACTACGGACATCTCAGTCCGTGCGAGCATGGACTTTCCTCTACTGCAAAAATGCAGCAGCAATTACCCAAACGTTAACATAACATAATTGATTATACTCCATTATTCATGAAAACACAATACCAAAATCAATTTTACTTTTACAAAGCAAAACCTCAATCAAAAAGCTTGTTTCCGAAAACGTGCTTTTCCAAGTTGGATAACCGTTTAAGGATGTCAAAGTTAGTGGTTCCCGGAGTGGCACTGGGAGCAGGTTGATTTGGACGTTTTGTACTCTCTTCGGCTTGTTTTTTCAATTTAAGATTTTCTTGTTTAAGATCTTCAATTTCCTGATGGAACACTTCATAATCTTTAATGATCAGATCCAGGAATTGATCCACGTCTTCAGGTTTATAACCGCGCATGGCTGGTTTAAAATCTTTCTCAAGAATATCTTTAGCCGTTAATTTTATCTTATCGGATAGCATAAGACTTCACCTCAATACTTTCGCCAATACAATCGACTTTTTATTATTTTTTCAAATCTGCTTGGGTTTGTCAACGAAACACCTTTTTATTTGCATAATGTTTCAGTGAACGATATGTACTCCCATGAATCTGTATCTAAATTTCATCATAATATGAATATGCTTTAGAAACAACTTTTAATCCATAATTATTTTCACTCTGTCATTCTTCGGACCAGCTGCTTTCTTCCGCAGCCAGCTGCAGATCATCAAAGTTTATCTGAAAGATGGGGTAAGGCTGTGTTTCCGCTTTTTTCATCGCTTCGAAATATGGATATCGGGCTGACCCTTCTTTTTCGGCATCGAAAATGATGAGCATGGCATCGCTTTTATGGACCATATACTTATTTTTGATTTTCAGCTGTTGTGGCCCTTCATATGGCTTGTTGAAAATGGATTCAACAAAATCGGCACGGGCCAAAATGGATCGGTAATAGTCTTGATTCGTCTCATTCCATGACTCTTCCTGTTTCAGGAAAGGAGTAAGCACCCCTAATTTAAGCTGATTATATTCTTCCTGCATTTCGAACACCACTTCGGCACCCCATAGTTCCGTACCCAACTGACCTGATATAATCACCCATTCCAGCCCATCTTCCACCAATGGCAGAAGACGTTGCTTCATCGCTTTCTTTATATATTTTACGGCTTCATGGTCATTTTTGAAAATCCCGAATTCAAAAGCTTTGTAGCCAGTCATATACAAAACCTTCATTGCTTGGCCAATCTCCCTTTTAACATGATTATGTATGAAAACAAGGGCTTAATAAGCCCTTATTTTTTAGTATCCGAAATGCCTAGGCGGACAGCATGGGTTATGCGCCGGCCTTCCACATATCAAGTGTTGATTATAGCACTCGTTCACCACGGATTGAGTATGCGGGAAGTAATGCTTAAACGTGTTCACATGTTTATTGACAGTCGTTGTATGTGATGGATGAACGACAGGAATAACTGTGTTCGATACATTCGTATTAACATGTTGCTGTGTTGGAGAGACTTGCGCTGGGGCGACTTGAGATGGAGATGTTTGTGTTGGGCCAAATTGTGCTGGAGACACAGCCGATGGACCATATTGCGCTGGAGACACAGCCGATGGACTATAGGCTCCCATTACGTTAGAGTTTTTACCGGTTGACGCTCCCATTACGTTGTTGGGGTGTTTACCGGTGAATGCGCCCATTACTCCAGGTGCTTTCCCGTATGCGCCCATCACATTGTTGGATGCGCCCATTACATTGCTGGATGCGCCCATTACATTGCTGGATACGCCCATTACATTGTTGGATACGCCCATTACATTGGGTTTATTTCCTCCACAATTACGAAAATACATTTATAATACGTCCCCTTTCATCATGATAATTTTAGTCTTACCATTACAGACTATGAAAAAAAGGGGAGACGTGTACTGATGAAATGACCTATTTATACAGAATAAGTATAAAACTATGTATGGCTGTCAATTAGTACACTTTAATTATAATATGGCTAACCCTTCAAATGTTCCGAGGGTAATTTTCTATAAAAAGGAATAGAGACTTTCTTTTAATGATGTAAATAAAACAATCGTTAAACAAAGGACTACAAAAAATAGAAATAAAGTCGTTTTATACATTTCTCCGCTCCGCTTTCACCTTAAATTTATATGATGTAAAGGTATGAAATGAATGCTTCGGAATTTCACCCTCAACTCTTTCCATTTTACACATAATAGTTGAAGGCTACAATATTTGTATCCATATTTTTTATTTTCAGCCTTTCGCACTAAAAGACAATTCCGATTCCCTTATCTTATACAGAAATACCCTTAGATTCCTCTTTTTTTTCGAGCCGCCGGATCCTCTTTTCCAATTCCAACTGTTTTTTCCCTGGAATGGTCCCTTCCCTCACCATCTCTTGTTGTGCAATTTTTGCACATTTTAGAGCAGTTCCGACTTCCTTAAATTGATGTTCATATAATTTTGCACATTCAATTTGTGCCTGTATCCTTATTTGCACATTTCCTTTTAAGGCGACTTCCTTCCAAATTTCCAATGCTTCATTGAATTGTTGTTGCTTCTTTTTCTGGAAGGCTAAGGCATGGCCTGCAATTATCCGATCTTCCTCATTTCCCGCTTCCACTATTTTTTCATATGTCTCGACTGACTCCTCTTTTTTACCCAGATAAGCGAGCCAGCGTGCAATTTCCATGGACTCTTCCGTATATCCATCGATTTGGAGGATTTTCCGGGACAAATGAATATACAATGTTATCAGTGATAAGATATCCAATTCATTATGCTTCATGATTCCAAACAAAATTTCTGGATTCTTCCTCTCAACAAAATCAAAATAAATCATCGGTGCCAAATATCCAGGAATATCATCCTCCCTATGAACACCTAGAATATCTGTTTCGACTACTGATAATTTCACTCGTTCCAATTTGTTTTTCCAAAGCCGTCTTGAAGCATGATATAAATCGAAATGTCCGAATTCCGGTAGTTTTGGTACATGTTCCTTTACCAAGGTATGTCTGGTTTTTAGCTGGGGCCAATCAAAGGATTTACCATTATATGTGACAAGCGTTTCGTAATTGATGTTTTCCAGAAAGCTCTGGTAAAGCGGTATTTCACTTCCGGGCTGCGGAAGGATATGTTGTTTCACGACAACTTCTTCACCTTCTAAATAGGCATAACCAAGTAAAAAAATGGTGTTGCCGGCTCCGCCTCCAAGCCCTGTTGTTTCCGTATCGAAGAAAAACAGGTCTTCACTTTTAACGCCCCTAGCGGATAGGGGATGCTCCAAAGAGGTTTGATTCCACTCATTTACGATCTTTTTCAGCTCAGAAAATGCATATAACCCGTGTTTATGATTTATAGGGTAGCGGACCTCCCTAATGAAACAATAGTCATCATCGAAATGAAAGGAAACGGTATCGTTCTCCTGCCACTTTTCAAGATAAGGAATTTCTTCATTCACTATATGGTTATTTTCTTCTTCAGAAGGAAGTTTCACTGGCTCCAGGTTCATATGCGTTTTCATACGGTTCAATTTATTTTTTAATGACATAAACTACTCCTCTTTTCACTTATCCCCGCAAACTATGCTTGTTTTTCCTTGCAAAATTGACCCAATAACTGTTTTGCATCACTCTTTGCCGTTTTCGTGGTTGATTCCGTTCCTATACAGGAAGGACAGCCGCTTTCACAAGTACAATTTTCGATCATGGATATGGTTTCCAATAGAATGACTTCAGAGTTTTCATATACTTTATCACTTAACCCAATGCCTCCCGGATAACTATCATAGATAAAAATTGTTGGTTTTTCATTATGCGCTGCCTTAACCTGCGGATAAACATGGATATCATGTGGATCGCACATAACATATAGCGGAATCATGTAATTAAGAGCATGGGCAGCGCCTATCATTCCTTGTTCTATTCGATTTTCGTCCCATTCAAATATATCAGGCTCCATGGAAAGCATGGCAGAACTTGTGTGCAGTTCCATCTCAGGGAGACTGATTGGCCCCGAACCAATATTTTCATGAGTTTCAAATTTGATTTTTTTGAAGATCGTAGGCATCGCCCGGATGGCGACATCACCAAAGGCAGCTGCTGTGGAAGCAAAAGTTCGCTGTTTATCCACTTCCAATACAGACAACTGAACGGCAAGGTTAGCATCCGTATAATAGTCCACATTGACTTCACGTACATAAGCTTTTTTTTCATCCCAATCAAGTTCTTCCACCTGAAATTGCATTCCCTGGTGCAAGTAAATGGCTTCATCGTGGAGAAGGGTCATTGCACTGAACGTATCCATTTCACCTATGACCCGATTAACCGGGGCATTCGTTTGGTCGATGATTACGACATTTTCCTGTGCCGCAGAACGCAGGCTGATATTGCTTGCGGGAAAAGCATCGTTCATCCAATGCCATTTGTCCCCATTCAGGTGTAAGACCCTTTCTTCCGTAAGGAATTCCAGTACGTCCATAATCTCTGTTTTTCCAAAGGTATCACCTTTTTTAAATGGCAGCTCATATGCTGCACATTTGACATGATCAACCAAGATCAAAAGATTATCTGGATTGATTCTTGCAGTTTCTGGATTTCTGGTAAAAAAGTAATCGGGATGCTGGACGATATATTGATCAAGGGCACTAGAACTGCCGACCATGATGATTAGTGCTTCACCATGCCTTCTTCCTGCTCGTCCCGCCTGTTGCCATGCACTCGATATCGATCCAGGGTAACCAGTCATTATGCAAACCTGGAGCTGGCCGATATCGACACCCAACTCAAGTGCATTCGTAGATATCACCCCATAAATGGAACCATCCCTGAGGCCCTGTTCAATTTCTCTGCGCTGTGTTGGCAGATACCCCCCGCGATAGCCCCTGATCGATTTTGGTCCCAATTGCTTTGAGACGAGTTCCTGTAAATAGGTCAATAGAATTTCCACACGAACCCTACTTCGCGCAAAAACGATCGTTTGAATTTTATTTTTCAAAAATTCATTTGCGAGCTTCCTGACTTCCAAAACCGCACTCCTTCGAATGTTTAGTGGTTTATTGACTATTGGGGGATTGTAAAACACAAAATGCTTTTTCCCACTTGGGGCCCCGTTATTATCGATGAGGATCATTTTTTTTTCCGTAAGCTCTTCTGCCAACTCTTTTGGGTTATTGATCGTAGCGGAGGTACAGACGAATACAGGGTCGCTTCCATAAAACTTGCAGATCCTTTTTAATCTTCTTATGACGTTAGCGGTATGACTTCCGAAAACGCCGCGGTAAATATGGAGTTCATCGATGACCACATATTTCAAGTTTTCAAACAAAGAAACCCATTTCGTATGATGCGGCAAGATTCCGGAATGGAGCATATCAGGATTGGTGATCACGATATGCCCGGCCTGTCGGATTTTTTGCCTGATATTTGAAGGTGTGTCCCCGTCGTACGTATAACTATTTATCTGAGCATCCATTTCATGAATCATTTCGTTCAATTCGCTTTTCTGATCATAACTCAGCGCTTTTGTCGGAAAAATATACAGCGCTCTGGTTTTTTCATCTTCAAGTATTTTTTGAAGGACCGGCAAATTATAGCAAAATGTTTTACCAGAAGCTGTT
This sequence comes from Peribacillus sp. NJ11, assembly GCF_030348405.1. Taxonomy (NCBI): domain Bacteria; kingdom Bacillati; phylum Bacillota; class Bacilli; order Caryophanales; family Bacillaceae; genus Peribacillus; species Peribacillus sp. NJ11. The sequence continues at coordinate 3,233,030 of NZ_JAUCFO010000001.1, read as the reverse complement.
GGGGTGACCGCTACAAGGCTATTGCCACTGACAGCTGTATCAAATGCCGTTGCCTGATGCGTATACAACCCATTTATCCCCCGTTTTTCAAGAGCATGCTTGATCTTATCATTCATTCGATCGGGAAAAGGGACATGTTTTGCTTCTTTCGCTTCAATTACTTGCCAATGTACAATATTATCTTTAAAATTTTCATTGGTTTTTAAATCCGTGATGATTTCTTGTAAATTTTTTCGCAGTTTCATATAACCACCTCATACTCCTATTCTATCGAATGAACGTTCTATGCAAAAGGGAAACTATTTCCTATTCAAAAAAAAAGCAAGAAACGGCAACAGCCCGTTTCCTGCTTAGACTTTTTTCAGTTAATTCTTCTCGACATAGCGAATGATTTCTTCGATTAGTCGGTTTGGAGCTTCCAGCATTCCCATATGGCCGCTCCCCTCAAGTATAACTTCATTAATATGACTCCCTTTTACAGAAAAGGTTTTTTCAGCGGGAATCACCTTATCTTGTTCACCTGCAACCAAAAGGACCGGCAGCTTCGTATCTTTAAGTACATGATTTCTGTCTGTTCTGTTCCTCATGGCATGCAAAGATCCAATTGCTCCACTTTCACTGGTTTTATAACCGATTTCCTTAGTATGTTCAATATTTGGGTCATCGGAATGAGCGAAAAGCTTTGGTACAAGTCCGTCAATGAAAGCAGGGATTCCATCCATTTCGATTTTCTCAACAGATTTTAAACGTCCCTCCTTACCAGCCTCATCATCCGGAAAAGCGGTAGAATGAATCAGTGAAAAACCAGACAATTTCCCAGGAAACCTTTCGGCGAATGCCAAGGTGACATATCCCCCTAGTGAATGACCAAACATATAAACCTGTCCGATTTTCAGGTCTTCCAAAAATGACGCAATATCAGCAGCCATATCTTCAATCGAGAAAGATTTCCCTATTTCCTCACTTGCCCCATGTCCCCGTAAATCAACGGCAACAACCCGGTATTCATCCTTTAATTCAGCAATGATGTCACTCCAATATTCATGACTTCCACAAAAGCCATGGATAAACAACAACGTTTTATTTCCTTTCCCGGTATCTATGTAGGAAAGCTTGCTATTTTTTGTCTTATTCATATCAATCCCTCATTTCCTTTTTGATCATTCAGTAACTTTATTCCCTATAGACCCGTATCTAAAACCCAAGAGTGCATTCACAATTCTTCAGTCCTCACATAGCCTATAGGCAAAGGAATTTTTTAGGAAGGAGCACCGTGATGACCTCTTCTGAAAAAAAAAATAATCGGAATCGAATAGAACCCTTTACCCATTTCATTAACAAAATGGATCGACTGTTTTCCGAAAGGCCACCTAAAGGCATGCTGCAATCCCTTGACGAATTCTTCGGTTCAACTAAAGAACGCAGCTTTCCGGTTGATGTTCACGAGACGCTTTCAGAATATACCCTTAACGCTACCTTGCCCGGTATTGCACGCAGCCAGATTTCAATTGATGTGCTGCCCCATGCAGTAACCATAACTGCAAAGCATGTAGATAGGAAGCACAAAACTCAAGGAATGTTTCAAAAGGAAGTTTCAGCAGGTACATTTTCAAGAACCATTTCCTTTCCAAAAGCGATTGATGAAGCAAAAGTGACCGCACGACATCGCGATGGCATCCTCACGCTTCACCTTCCCAAAATCAGAGGGAATCGAATTGAAATCAATTAGGCAAGATTAAAAGCAGACTTTAAAAAGTGGCTGGGTCACTTATAAGTCTGCTTTTATACTTTATTCACCATTTAAACTTTGAAGAAGCCCCCTACTCCTTTGACCATTGAAGATACTTGAGAAACTGTATTCATCATTTGTCCAGCTGTATTCATCATCTTCGTTATATCCATTGAGCCATCTTGTGTTTTGAATTGATTCATGACCGATTTGATACCCGATGGCTGTGGCTTTTGCATGAACTGCTGCTTAGGATAAGGATTATAAGCCTGCTGCTGACTTTGTGGGGGCCGTTTAGCTGGCTGCAGCGGATTGGCGAACGGACTAAAAGCTTGCGGCTGCTGATTGAACTGCATTTGTGGTATTTGCGGCAGTGGCTGCATTACACTAGTGCCCGGATAAGCTCCCACAGGCATCGCCTGCTGCTGAACTGGTTGGTATGGGTGATAGGCCGCTTGCTGATATGGATCATGATATGGCGTCATATAGCCCCCTGTATCCTGGGGAAGATAAGGATACATAAATGGTTGTTCAAGATTATGATTATTTGGCGGAGGATACTGCATTGGCTGCTGGTACCCTCCCCAATATTCCGGCATTGATTGAGGATACTGTCCTTGATTTGGGGAGACTTGGTTAAAACCGGATCTCATCATGTTCAATGAGCCCTCCTCTTTTTTCATTACATGGTTCTGATAATATATGAAAAAAGAGGAAATATAGTGTAGGTGTTTTTATGATAAAATCCGATCGATTTCCGCTTTTACATTATGAAGGATAAATTCGACCGATTGGATATGACTTTTAAATCGCTTGTAACTGGTTTTAGGAAAGAATGCCTGAACGGCTACATCAGAAAGGTTATGAGCGGTTTGTTCGATTTGCTCGGGGAAAAGATGCTTAAACTCGGTTTCTTTCATCCACTCCTTCATTCCAGTTTCCCATTCGATGCATACGGTCCTGACTTGGTCTGCGAAGGGCTTGACTTCCGAAAAGAAATCCTTTTCCTTTCCTTCCTTGCGTACACCCTCATAGATATCATCGGCTTGGACCGTATATTTTATTAATTGTTCAGTCAATAGCTGCAGTTTTTCTTTTTGCACAATATATTCCTCCGCACGTTTGTTTCCCTTTAGTATAATCCAGTTCTTTATAAAATGATATTCTGTTGGCTTATACGTGCAATTCAGTTAAAACCTTGTGTTTAATTATTGATTTTTCCGGAACAATGGAAAAGGAATGGTTTTCACCTTCAGCATTCACCCAATAATCCTCGGCTTTTTCAATGGCTTCCTGGGCTTCATTAACTAATGTATATTGCTCTGCCCATAGTTTGCACCGGACTGTATTTACAGTTTCCCCATATGAAATTTCCAAACGATCCAGGCTGGTACTGATCTCAGCTATCATCCTTAATATTTCCTCTGTTGCGACACTTTTATTGACCATGCTGATCCCTCCCATTCTTTACCTGTACTATTCTTTTTTTTATCACAAAGCCCTTCATGACTGACAAAACTAGAAGGGAATCGGCAAAGAAAGTGCAATTCACTTAATTTATTATGCCCTTCGACAACAATGGCAGAATGAAGAATGGAGTTTTAAACAAAAATACAGTCAGGAGGTGATTTTATGCAGTCGAATGAAAGCAGACAGCAAAAAAACGAAAAACGACAAAAGCCGCCCACTAATAAGGCAGGAACGGGGAACCCGAAACTTAGTGGAGAAAACCGCCCCTCAACGTAAGTCTTAAATACTGTACAATAAACAGGGAAGGCTCAATCGACGCCTTCCCTGTTTCCTTTTATAAAAACCAATTCTTGATCATCGCTACTGTGTGCAGCTGCTTTTGTTTATGGTCATACCAATCGGTCAATTGCGGGTCTTCTTCCCATTGAGGTTCAATGAACCAATCCTTTTTAATCTTTTTTTTCAAATCCCATTGCTCCGTCTCACCCACTTTATGATGAATCAATGGATAAACTCCCCTCAGCATCGGGGTTTCATGGTACCTAGGCTTTTTTCGATATTTTTCATAATCATATCTAGCCCCAGTTGGTTCAGTCCGGCAGGAAAATTCATGAAAAAGCGGAAACAAATCTTCAGAAAATAAAAGGCCAGCCAACCTTTTCCCCAATTCAATCCTTTTATCGATATTTCTAAAATGCGAAACGGAAGAGCCATACAGTCTTCCATTGCAGGTAGGAAATAAGACAGTGCTAAAATGCATCCAGTCCTGCAGCAAAAATAATATAGAATGAAAAACGAAAGATTGCTTTTTAATAACCGGTTTTTCAATGATGTTTTGTTCATTTATTATAAGCGCAGTGACTAATCTTTCACGATTCCCATATTTCCAAAAGGAATACCATTCATTCGTCATGAATTTAGTAATAAAAAAATAATGACATAAGTGAAACAAAGGACGTTCATACTTCGTCGAATAATGATAGAGAAGCAATTGCGGATAAGCATCTTGAAATATTCTCCAATTGGCATCTTCATACGTTAGAAAGAAATGATGCCTGTATTTGGGGCTAAGCAAATGGGAAAGCCAAATCCCTTCAAGGTCACACATATTCCAGCCTGCATTTCTAGAAACCATCCCCGCTAAAAAAGACCATTGTATTTCTGGATGCATTTTGAAAAATTGTTCATATGCCTTTGTTCTTGATATATTATCCCTATTCCCTTTATCGGTTTGGACTTTTATGGAATGGAGCAATTGCTTTTCAGTCTTTAACATTCGCATCTATGTGTCCAGCCTTTCTATAGCGATGAATTGTGACATATAGTTGTACATTAATCCTATCGTTCTAAGAAACAATTCTTTTTATTCACATATTGGATTCTTTTTTTGCTAATATAGATAAGTGAAAAAAAGGAGGGGTAAAAGTGGCATTTCATTATCCCAACGGACGAAGATTTGTACCGCAGGCTATGGAAGAAAAAAAAAGCCCACTAAAAAAAATCAGTTATAGCAACCGGGGAAAAACATTGGAAGACGATTTGAACGAAACCAATCAGTATTATTTAGCACACGGCATTGCCGTCATCCATAAAAAACCGACACCTATTCAAATTGTCGATGTCCACTACCCGAAGAGAAGTGCTGCAGTCATTAAAGAAGCCTACTTCAAACAAGCGTCGACCACCGATTACAATGGTGTTTATAAAGGAAAGTACATTGATTTTGAGGCAAAGGAAACGAAAAACAGCAGTTCGTTCCCACTGAAGAATTTTCATGACCATCAAATTGAACATATGAAACAGATCATTCAGCATGATGGAATTGCATTTGTCATCATCCGGTTTTCCGCAATGGATGATATATATCTAATGAGTTCTGAACAACTGAGTTTTTATTGGAAAAGAATGAAAGACGGCGGGCGCAAATCTATAACTCTTCAAGAGGTTGAAAGCAGTTCACGAAAGATTACTCTTGGCTTTCAACCGAGAATTGACTATATTAAAGTAGTAGATTCGCTCATCGCAGAAAATTTTTAGTTTTTTTAGAAAGGCAGGTTAGCTGTAATGGCTGAAAAATATAATACTAGAGAAGAACGCCGAAAGCAGAGTCAGACACAAAAAAAGGGACCGAAGAATGGACCTAAAAAGCCAACCAATATGCTTAAGCGCATTTTCCTTATACTAGTCACGATCGGAATTATAGGCTTGGTTGCCGGAGGAGCTGCAATGGCTTACTTTATAAGCGATGCTCCAAAACTTGACGAAAAGCTTTTGAAAGATCCAGTCACATCCAAAATTCTGGATGAAAACGGAAAATTGCTTGCTGAAGTCGGAACGGAAAACCGGGATTATGTAAATTATGAAGACATACCTGATCTTGTCGAAGAAGCTTTCCTTGCTACGGAAGATTCCCGCTTTTATGAACACCACGGGGTGGATTTCTTACGTCTGGGCAGTGCCGTCATAGCCAACTTCAAAAACGGATTCGGCTCAGAGGGTGCAAGTACATTGACCCAGCAGGTTATCAAGCGTTCTTATTTAACACCTGATAAGACCATTAAAAGGAAAGTCCAGGAAATGTGGCTATCCATTCAGCTTGAAAGAAAATATACAAAAGAAGAAATTTTCGAAATGTATGTGAATAAGATCTTCTTTGCAAACCGTGCCAACGGGGTCTTAACTGCTTCCCAGACTTATTATGGAAAAGATCTAAGCGAATTGAAATTGAACGAAGCGGCCATGCTTGTCGGATTACCGCAAAGTCCAAGCCGTTATGACCCTTATAAATACCCTGAACGTGCGAAAGAACGCCGTGATATTGTCCTGCACTTAATGAATAAACATGGATATATCACCGAAAATGAAATGAAAAGTGCACAAAGCATCGATATAACAGAAGGACTTCAAGAAATCGATAAAAGCCAAATCGATACGACTGCTTATGATGCATTCATCGATTTGGTAATTGAGGAAGTCGGAGATATGGGTGACTATAACGTCTTTACCGATGGTTTGGAAATCCAAACGACCATTGATAAAGATGCCCAGGAATATGTCTATAACATGTTGAACAGTGATGAAATCATTAATTATCCAAGTAAAGATCTCCAAGCTGGAGTCACCTTACTCGATACTGAAACTGGTGAAATAAAAGCAGTGGGCGGCGGCAGGAACACGACAGTTAAACGTGGCTGGAATTATGCAACGGATGCCAAGCGTTCACCTGGTTCGACCATTAAGCCAATTTTGGATTATGGCCCTGCCGTAGAATATTTAAATTGGTCCACCTACCATCAAATCAAAGATGAGGAATATAGTTACACTGATGGAACACCGCTTAAAAATGCTTCCGGGCGACATTATGGTACCGTAACGACTCGCGAAGCACTGGCACGTTCATTAAATATCCCTGCCTTAAAAACGCTTCAAGCAGTCGGATTGGACCGTGCGCGTGATTTTGCCACTGACCTGGGCATTCCTTTTGAAAAGGAAATAACAGAATCAGCAGCATTGGGTGGCGGTAAAGACGTTTCTACTCTTGAACTTGCCGGTGCATACAGTTCATTCGGAAACAACGGTATCTATAATGAACCGCATAGTGTGAAAAAGATTGTTTTACGTGACAAAACAACCATCAAAAACAAGACTGATTCGAAACCGGTCATGAAAGATTCCACGGCTTTCATCGTTACGGACATGTTGAAGAGCGTAATGAAAGAACCTTATGGAACAGGAAGGTTAGCCAATATACCTAATCTCCCAGTAGCCGGTAAAACGGGTTCAACCAATTTCACGCCTGAACAGCGTGCAGCGAACAACATCCCATCTTCCGGTGTAAAAGATAGCTGGATGGCGGGTTATACAACCAATTATACAGTCGCAGTATGGGCTGGTTATGATAATGCATCAGGTGAGAAATTGGAGTATCTGGGTGATTCTTCTCAAAGGATCCCTAAATCAATCTTTAAGAATTTAATGGAACATATGGCTCAATCAAAAGAAACGAAAGACTTTGATCAACCTGACAGCGTTGTAAAAGTTGGAGTCATAAAAGGTTCGAATCCGGCTGTTAAAGCCAATGAATATACACCAAGCAGTAAAATCACTTATGAATATTATGTTAAAGGTCACGAGCCAACACAAGTGACGACAGAATATGAGAAAATTGACTCACCAGGCATTAACGCTTCTTACAATCAAGAAAGTAATGCAATCAATCTATCATGGTCATATCCTAAAGGAAAAGCCCAATTCGAGGTTATGATGTCCGTTGATGGCGGAGCGCAGAGCGTGTTAAAAAAATCGAAGGATACTAGTTTAACGATCCCTAATCCAACCCCTGGAAGTAAATATACTTTCTCAGTGGTCGCGTTAGTGGATAACCAACAAAGTGATCCTGCAAGTACATCTGTCGAAATACCGGCTGAAGCGGAAGAACCTGAGGATACTGAAGAGGAGATTGAAGATCCGGCCGAAGGTGAAGATATGGAACAAGAAACTCCTGCTGAAGGCGAAGAAGATAAACAAGACGAAGACAAAAATAACAACGGCAACAATGGAAACAATGGAAATGGTAATGAGGATGGAAACACTGATAACAATGGCAATGGAAACAATACTGATGATGGAAATGGCAATAAGGATGATGAAGACGTTGAAGGCGGGGATCCTGGCACCGACCCTGGGACGGTAGAAGAAACACCAGTCGAAACCCCTGACCCGGACCCTAATCCTAACCCGGACCCTGATCCAGAAAAAGAGAAAGACAAGGATAAAGAAAATCAAGATTGACTAAAAAACGTCTAAGCTATAAGCTTAGACGTTTTTTTTATTCTTATTTTTAATCATGAACTTCACATGTTGTTTTTCAAATTCTCGGAACAACTCACTAAGTTGTCTATACGAATGGAAAGAAGCAGGTCTTTCAAGGATGAAAGACAGCCTTTCGGCCAGATTCACTGGAATATGATTTAAAGATTTTATTTGTAGCCGAAAATCACTCAATAACACAGGCTTTCCATGCATCCAGAAGACTGCAGTTAAAAATAATCCTATACCCTGCTTCATGAGTCCCAAGGTCCGTCCCACTTTTCGCTCTGAAAATAGCAAGCTGCATTCTGTATCGATTCCCTTCCATTTTTCCAGTAGTTCCTTTACATGAATTGCCCCCTTAGTCCAAGGAGTATACGATTCAACATCATTATAGTAAAGTAACTCGTACGGAAAAGCCTCGAATGGGATCGAAACACTCCACCCTGCATAGTGTTCTTTTTCCAAGATGGTTTCCTTCTCAGGGAAAAACAAAGGATGGTCCAATTCTGCAGGGACTTTTAATGATATGGACTGCGTCAATTGGCCTCTTTCCTTTTCATTCTTTTTTTTCCTTCACGGCATAATTCGAGAAGTGGGCAGGTTTCACATCTTGGTGACTGTGCCTTGCAATGATAGCGTCCAAAGAATATCAGGCGGTGATGCGTAACGGACCATTCATCCTTTGGTATCTTAGCCATCAACGTTTTCTCAACATCGAGGACACTATCCTTCCAACGGCATAATCCCAGGCGCTTGGAAACACGCTCTACATGGGTATCCACAGCTATCGCTGGCACATCAAACGCAACGGAAACGACTACATTAGCCGTCTTTCTGCCCACACCAGGCAATTTAACAAGCTCATCACGATCTCTGGGTACTTCCTTACCGTATTCTTCGATCAGCATGCGCGACAACTTTTGTATGTTCTTAGCCTTGTTACGAAACAAACCGATTGAGCGAATGTCATTTTCCAACTCTTCTATCGGAACGCTTATGTAATCCTCAGGCGTTTTATATTTTTGAAATAAATCCTTAGTGACTTTATTGACTAATACATCCGTACATTGAGCTGACAAGGCAACGGCAATCACCAATTCAAATGGATTGGAGTGATTCAGCTCACAATGGGCATCCGGAAACATTTCCCCCATTGTATCCAGACAATATCGAATTTGAGCTTTATTCAACATATTGGTTCTCCTTCAATTTACATTACTGCTCGAGCCAGTTATAAAAAGGCACATCTTTCAATGGTTGTGCAGTTTCCGTCTTCCGGTCCCTCTTTTGATGAACTCTAAATTTTTGTCCTTGCTCCCTTGCCTGTTCCAAGGTTTTTATTCCATTCTTTTTCCACTCGAATAAAATCCGATCAATGTATCGGAAATTCAATTTACCGGAAATGACAGACTCCCTAAGAGCTGACTTAATGATCTCAGGCTGATGGTCGTCCTCCATCCACATTGCCAATGTCTCACATTCAAATGGAGATAAAGGGCGGCCAAACTCCTGTTCAAAAATCGTATAAAGGCTCTCCCCCGCTTTTTGGACCTCAGCCGACTCTGACTGTTTCAAAGTTTTTAAGAAACAGTCCATCATTTTTTCATAAAGTGGAGACAACGAGTATTTTTCCTGTCCGATTTCTTGACTCCCTTCAACCACCATTTCAACAAATCCCCTTTGAACCAAACGCTGGATTAGGAATAGACATTCCGTTTCCTGCAATGTCATTCGGTCAGATAGTTGGGATGGTGCAGGGAAATGGTTACCTTTATCGATAAAGCTTTGCAATTGTAATAATAGGACCATTTCTTGTTCATTCAGTCCCATTGTCTTATAGTTAGTCAACAAAAAGGATGGAATCGTTATCGTTCCTTCCTTAAACCACGCATATAAATGTTCTTTATTCATGTTTTTGGACACCTCTGATTAAGTATAACATGAATATGGCTCCCCGAATAAGCTTATAATTTTAACAAAAAACGGTTATCTGCCCAATATGGCCAGATAACCGCTTCTTTAAGAGATCAAGGATATAAACGATTTAATAGACGTGGGAACGGAATGGTTTCACGGACATGTTCAACTCCACTGATCCAAGCAACAGTACGTTCTAACCCCAACCCGAAGCCCGAATGCGGTACAGATCCGTATTTTCTTAATTCCATATACCATTTGTAAGCATCTTCGCTCAAGCCATGCTCGTTGATTCTTTGTTCAAGCAATTCCAGATCATGAATCCGCTCCGAACCGCCAATTATTTCCCCGTATCCTTCGGGAGCGATCAAATCGGCACAAAGAACGACTTCTTCCCTGTCAGGAGCAGGCTGCATATAGAAAGGCTTGATTTTGGTTGGATAATGAGTTATGAAAACTGGCTTTTCATAACTTTCTGCTATTGCAGTTTCGTGCGGCGCCCCAAAATCATCACCCCATTGGATATCATCAAATCCTTGTTCATGAAGGAACTTAATGGCTTCATCATAGGTAATACGCGGGAAAGGAGCTTTAATTTGTTCAAGCTTTGCTGTGTCACGGCCCAGGGTATTCAACTCAAGCTGACAGTTTTTCAATACAGATTGGATGATGGAAGATACGAATTGTTCCTGAACCTCCAGATTTTCTTTAAATTCGATGAAAGCCATTTCCGGTTCAATCATCCAGAACTCGATTAAATGCCGTCTTGTTTTGGATTTTTCTGCCCTGAAGGTAGGACCAAAAGAAAATACCTTCCCTAGTGCCATGGCTGCCGCTTCCATATAAAGCTGTCCACTTTGTGAAAGGTATGCATCCTCATCAAAATATTTAGTCGCGAACAATTCACTCGTTCCCTCTGGAGCGCTTCCTGTTAAAATGGGGGGATCGACTTTTACGAAACCTTCTTCATTAAAGAATTCATATGTAGCCCGGATTATTTCATTACGGATTTTCATGACTGCATGCTGTCGTTTTGAACGCAGCCACAAATGGCGGTTATCCATTAAGAATTCAGGACCATGCGCTTTAGGTGTAATTGGATAATCCAATGATTCATGAATGATTTCAATATCTTTCACTTGTAATTCAAAACCGAACGGCGAGCGTTCATCCTTTTGAATGACACCAGTTACATACATGGATGTCTCTTGCGAAACCGATTTCGCACGAGCGAAAACTTCTTCACCCACTTCAGCTTTCACGACCACTCCTTGAATGAAACCGGAGCCATCACGGATTTGAAGAAAAGCAATTTTCCCACTGGAACGCTTGCTGGCAAGCCAGCCTCCAATGGTAACTTCTTGATCGACGAATTTGCTAGCATCTTTTATTGTAATTTTCACGGAATTTACCTCCAAAAATAGCTTAACTTACTATGTAATATACTCTACTTATTATACCCATAGCCCTGCTTACAAGCAAATAAATCAATTGAAGCGGAAGTTCCACGCCTTTGATATCACTTTCAGGTTTTTTGAGCGTATTCGCCAGATTGCATGGTAGATACTGCCCTAACGAATTTGCTGACATGGCAGCCGCCCAAGCCAGTATGATCAACTCGGTATATGTATCGATTGACATTTCAGCTTTTAAAACTATGATTGAACCCTATCATCTAAACTTTTAAATATCTGCTACAGGACCTGTTCAAATATCTGTTTTCTTGTTCCCAGACCATTGATGCGAACAACCACCTATAAGCAGTTATGTATGTGCTATTGGGCAGAACCATGCCATTAGGTCCTTTCATCGTATTTATATCCATCATGCCCAAAACAAATTTACTTCTCCAAATATAGGCACGAACTCCCCTATATTGCCATTTCAGTAGCCTGCAGAGAAGCACAGCCATAAAGTCCAATTTTTTTCGGATACTGTGTGCAGCCATGAATTCATATCGGTTCAACCACCCATTCTTAAATCTGAACCCAAAGGGAATTTCCACATTATTATAAGAGAATCCTCCTATGAGTTATGACCAAGGACGATGTCTGGATGCTCTACTAACTAAATGTTCAAGACATTTTTCAGTAAAACCAATCTTTTTAACAATTTTTGTATAATTATACTGAATAATCTAAAAATGTTGAACTTAAACAAAAAATCATATACGATATCATATATGATTAATAATAAATCAAGGGGTGAGTGTCCATGACAAAAGCAAGAGTGAAACTCCAAAAATCGGAATATTCCGAAGAAATTGAAATATTGTCAAAAAAGTATTTATTAATGAACGGTGATAAATATGAGGTATCACAAATAAAGTTGGATATCCCTATTTCAGGAACGGTATATGGGACATTATTAAACTATAAAGGATCATTGGATGCATTGAAGGGGAAGTTCCACCAAGCTCCTTATAATGAACCTCCTAAAGGGCCGATCCTTTATATTAAACCTAGAAACACGTTATCTTCTTTTTCAAATCCAGTTCCCCTTCCAAAAGGTATACCTGCATTGGAAATCGGGGCGGCACTTGGAATAGTAATCAATAAAACGGCAACAAGAGTCAAAAAAGAACATGCACTGGATTTTATAGAAGGTTTTACGATCGCCAATGATATTAGCATCCCGCATGAAAGCGTTTACCGCCCTGCGATCCGCTATAAAGCACGTGATGGATTTTGCCCGATCGGTCCCTGGGTCGTATTCAAGGAATCCATATCCAACCCCGATTCTCTAGGAATCCGTGTATATATTAATGGGGTGCTTAGGCAAGAAAATTCAACTTCAAATCTAATTCGCTCCATCCCCCACCTAATTGAGGATGTAACAGACTTCATGACTTTGAATCCGGGTGACGTCCTTTTAGTGGGAGTTCCAGAGAATGCACCACTGGCAAAAGCCAATGACCATATTAGAATAGAAATTGACGAAATCGGATATTTGGAAAATACAATCATTTCCGAAGAAAAATTATCAATGGAGGGAATTTTATGAAGAGAGCACGTATAGCCTATGCAGGTGCCATACATCAAGCAAGTGAATATAATGGCCAGCTCCAATTGGCGGATGGCCGGATTGTCCATGAGCAAGATGTTGTCTGGCTTCCCCCAGTGGAACCGCGGACTGTGTTCGCACTTGGCTTGAATTATGCAGACCATGCGAAGGAGCTTGCTTTTAAAACCCCGGAAGAACCCCTGGCGTTCTTAAAAGGTCCCAATACCTTTATCGGCCACCGTGGGCAGACAAGACGGCCTGCTGATGCATCTTATATGCACTATGAATGTGAACTGGCAGTCGTCATCGGTAAAAAGGCGAAGAACATAAAAAAGGAAGAAGCCTTTAAGTATATAAGTGGATATACCATTGCAAATGATTATGCAATACGGGATTATCTTGAGAATTACTATCGACCAAACTTAAAGGTTAAAAATCGCGATACCTGCACCCCCATCGGTCCTTGGCTAGTAGATGCCGAAGATATTACAGACCCTTCAAATCTTGCCATCAAGTCATATGTCAACGGAAAATTGACTCAGGAAGGCAACACGAAAGATATGATTTTCAGCATCGCTGATTTAATTGAATATTTCAGCAGCTTCATGACATTGAGTCCAGGCGATATAATATTGACAGGCACACCGGAAGGATTGGCGGATACTGCTGTAGGCGATGAAATCATCACTGAAATTGAAGGTATCGGAAAACTCGTCAGCACAATAGTCGGTGACGATATATTTACAGAAGGCGGGGATCGGCCACATTTAAAAATCCATAAATAACGGAAGGGACTAATTACATGCCTCATATTATTATAGAGTATACGGATAATATCAAAGATGAAATCCAGATTGACAGCTTATTGAGCAAGGTGAATGATGTACTGATCTCCTATCCTTCCATCTTTCCAATCGGCGGCATCCGATCCCGGGCCATTGAATTGAAACATTATCGTGTTGCCGATGGAACAGAGGATGATGCCTTTGTTCATGCCATACTAAAAATTGGCGCTGGGCGCCAGGACAGTGATAAAATCAAAGTATGTGACCAACTTTTCGAAACGATGGAAGCCCATTTGGCATCCCTCTTTTCAAAAAGATATCTTGCCCTTTCCATGGAACTTACGGAATTCAGTGATTTTGGCACATATAAAAAAAATAATATTCATGATCGATATAAATAAATGAACTATTGGAATTCCGACTGTATAATAAAAGGCCTTCCCGATCGTCGGGAAGGCCTTTTATTATGAAATGATCGGATACCGCTACCGGACTCAGTTGATTTCTGCAAGATGTTCAGTACGGTTCAAGAACTCCTTGACACGATCCACATATTCCTGTTTATCATAGCCGTTATATAAAGCGCTGGCCATACGGACCGGATCCCCAAAAAAGAATCTTTCGTACAGCGTTTGCCTGGTTCCAAATGAACTCATGCATACATCCCATGCGAGGCGATACAATTTAACCCTGTCATAGGCTCCACCATTAGCGGCCTGAAGATATTTATCCAAATCCGGTCGAAGCTCCGAATTGAAATCGGCTTCATTAGGTATCGCCATTAAGCCACTAGCACCAAGAAGCTGCATTATTTCACTGAATCTAGGGTAAATCTTCGGATAATAATTACGGGCTATGTTTAACGGTGTGAAATCAGGTGTCATCATTCCCCACTTATCCACTTTCGCGTTTGCCTCCGAAGCTGTAATGAAAGCTTTTACCGTTTCAAGGGCTATGATGACTTCCGAAATTTTCTCCTGAACATGCTGGTATTGCCCTATATTGATGGTCTCCACCATTAGTTGCAAAATCCCTAGAACGAACTCGGTTTTGACGATATTCTTCGATACTACCTGATGGGTCATATGAACAACCGCATTGCTTTCATTATAAGCCTGGTTGCAAATGCCGACATCCCCATATGCAAATACCCGATTCCAAGGAACGACTACATCATCAAAAACGATAATCGAATCCATTTCCTCAAATCGTGAACCAAGTGGATGGTCGAAATGTGATTTGCCATAGTCAAATGATTCACGACAGATGAATTTTAACCCCGGTGTATTATTTGGTATGGAGAATGCGAATGCATAAGGGTTTTCTTCTTCAGATTGTTTAAGCAATGTTGAAGGGAAAACCATGATTTCATCCGTAATTCCTCCTTGTGTAGCTAATAATCTGGCTCCCTTTATAATAAGCCCTTCCGAATTCTTGCCGGCAATCCGGGCAGCGATGTAAGGGTCCGGAAGCTTTGCCGCACTAACTCCCCTATTTACCTGTGGTTGAATCAGGGTATGTGTCAACGACAAATCCTTTTCCCGGCAGAGCTCATAGTAATCTTTCATATTTTTCGCAAATGCCGAATCCTGGTTGCCGAACATATCCGCCGCAGAACCGTACGCCATCATCCCACTGTTGATATAATCAGGGGAACGTCCCATCATTCCATTATTATGTCTTGCCCATTCTTGAATCATTTTCCTCCTTTTTTCAAGGTCTTCCTTAGTACGGGGCTGCATGAATGAGGTTCCTACTCTTTCATTGGAAGTTGGTGAAATATAAGTCATGATGTCTTCTTTCGCAGAATCATGTTGGAGGTCATATAATTCCGCCTGTGTTTTCATGACCCCTTTAAAAGCTGGATGTTCACTGATCTTATCCTCTACTTGCTCCCCATTGATCCATACATTCGCCTTTGCTTTGTCTACCCTATTAATATATTCTTTACCCGTTTTTGCCGGCATGATTGAATCCCCCTTCAGCATCAATAAACGAAGCGCTTACAAATGAATAATTTAAAAAATTCAATTAATTAATAGAAATACAGTTAAGTTTGTGCTGAACATGAATGATATCAAATCCATCTTCCTTCCTCTTCTACAAGAAAGGTTCCATTAAAAATTTCAGTAAGCAGTTCTTTCATAATATAGCGGTTTTCCATTTTATATTCACCAGTTCACTTTTTCCCTTAACCGGTAAACAGTTGGTATGATCGGATGAATAGTTTGTCACGGAAACGTGAACACATGCATAGTCACTCCAAAATCAGAGTAACGTTAGTTTTGACGAGACGCTCGTTCATTCACCCTATATCCGCGCTGCAATCAGATGATGAATTCAGGCTTGCTTTTTTCCAGGATCGGTTCTTCAAGAGTAACTTCTTCACCTGATATTATATCAAGAACAGCGGAAGACTCATCAAACCATGAATCCGGAGCTTTGGCTCCCCAGAATGTCTGACGCCTTGGATCATTCAAATCCCAATGGATTGGTTCTGTATCTGGGTCGGACGTTAAATAATCCCCATTGTATAATTCGATCCTATGACCGTCCGGGTCTCTTAAATATAGGAAGAATGCATTGGATAGACCATGCCTTCCGGGGCCGCGTTCGATGGACTGTGCATATCCGAGTGATGCCAGCACATCACATGCATGGATAAGTGCAAGGGGATCTGGCAGAAAGAAGCCTACATGATGAAGTCTTGGACCGATTCCGTTCATGAATGCCTGGTCATGGACCGTTTGTTTTCTATGTAGCCATGTCGCCCATAATTGACCCGACTCATCAACAGTATCTTCCGAACAGGCGAAACCTAATTCCTTCACATAAAAATCATGGGCTTTTTGCACATTTGTTACACTACAATTCACATGATCGATCCTTTGGACCCTTGAACCCCTATGCAAATCGAATCGTTGCAGCAATCTCTCGGCTTTATCCATTTTGCTGAAAAATTCCACTGGCAAACCGGAAATATCCTGAACTCGAAGCGATTTGCCTAATGCATGCTGTGTTCCCTCTTTCATCCACTTCATTTTCATCCCCTTTGAAAGGAAAAAAGATTCCAATTCTTTAAGGTCTTCCTCTTTTTCAACTTTGTATCCTATCGCTTCAACGCTTGGCTTTTTTGCCTTTTTCAAGATAAGCGAGTGATGATGCGCTTCCTCTAAACCACGTAAATAAATGTGTTCATTTGTTCTTTCCGTTTCAACAAAACCTAAAGCATCCACATAAAAGGCCCTTGATTTATCTAAATCTGTTACATTAAGTATCGTTCTCGCAACACGAATAATAGAAAAATTCATAGTATTCTCCCCTTCTTTTGAAATCCGAATTATTTTTCAGCAGAAGAAACGGCATTTCGTTTCGAATCCCCGAATTTTGGAATATGGTGTTCTCCAATCGCCACGTGGATAACTTGTGTTTCTGTATAAAATTCAAAGCTATAATGGCCACCTTCACGTCCAACCCCACTATATTTCGATCCTCCAAATGGTATCCGTAAATCTCTTACATTTTGAGAATTCACCCAGACCATCCCACTATCGACAGCTTGAGCAAATCTATGTCCTCGTTTCATATCATTGGTCCATACATAAGCAGCAAGCCCATACTTTACATCGTTGGCCATTTTCAGTACTTCCTCTTCCGTCTTGAAAGGAATAACTGCCATGACAGGTCCAAAAATTTCTTCCTGTGCTACCGTCATATCATTTGTACAGTTCAAGAGAAGCGTCGGGGCGATATAATTCCCTTCTTTAAATTCAACCGGTATGACACCGCTCACAATTTCTGCCCCTTCATCTTTTGCTATATCCAGATAACGGGAGACATTATCAAAATGATTTCGATGAATCAGCGGTCCAATTTCCGTTCCTGCTTCCATTGGATTTCCAATTTTAATATTATGAACACGTTCCTTCAATTCTGCAACGAACTGGTCTATTATCGATTCATGGACAAATAACCTGGAATTAGCCGTGCAGCGCTCCCCATTGAATGAATAGATTCCCCAAACCACTGAATCCATGGCCTTTTCCAGTTCGGCATCTTCAAAAATGATAGCTGGTGATTTACCTCCGAGTTCCATGGAAAAACGTTTCATTGTATCCGCACCATTTTTAATGATTTCAGCTCCAGTAGTCGTTTCTCCGGTAAAGGATATCAATTGGACATCAGGATGGGCGACCAAGGACGCTCCTGCTGTCTCCCCAAAACCGTGAACGATATTGAATACGCCTTTTGGCAAACCGGATTGGTCCACGATTTGAGCCAATTTATTTGCTGTCAACGGAGACCATTCCGCCGGTTTAAGGACACATGTATTACCTGTAGCCAGAGCCGGGGCGATTTTCCAGGTTTCTAACATGAAAGGCGCATTCCAAGGAGTGATCAATCCCGCCACTCCTATCGGTTTATGAATCGTATAATTAATGAAAGTGTCATCCACTTGATACGATTCTCCTATAAGCCTGCTTTTCACCATTTCAGAATAAAAACGGAAATTCTCCGCTCCCCTTGCAGCCTGTTTTTTTGTCTGGCTAATCGGCAACCCTGTATCAAGTGATTCCAAGAAGGAAATTTCTTCGGCATTTTCTTCAATTAAATCAGCAATCCTATTAATGTATTTCAATCTTTCTTCCACTTTCATCTTTCTCCATGGACCGTTATCGAATGCATCTCTTGCAGCAGCTACCGCTAGATCAATGTCCTGTTTAAACCCTTCTGCCACATTATTGATTGCTTGATTATTAAAAGGGCTAAGATTTTCAAATGTTTTCCCTAAGGTACCATCAACAAATTGACCATTGATGTAATGTTGGACATCTTGCACGGGAAAAGTTGGCATGATAAATCCTCCTTAATAATTAATTCGGGAAGAAGCCAAAAATCGTATGAAATTCTGCTATCTTCCCAATCTACCAATTATGATCCGATCACTTGGTCAATAAGTCCGTATGATTGAAGGGTTTCACGCAGTTCCTTTTCTAATGGTTCCGAAGGCGGGCCCATAGGCGGCCTTAATGCAGGATTGATTTTTCCCATCATCCCCATCGCTGCTTTTAAAGGTCCTGGATTTGTTTCTTTAAACAAAACATCATTCAATGGCATTAATTTATAATGGAGGTCCAGAGCCTTATTCACATCACCTTCCACCCAATGGTTATAAATTTCCGCCACTTCTTTAGGAGTGATATTGGCTGTAGCACTTATATGTCCCGCTCCTCCTATAGCCAGCATTGGATAGCATAATAATTCTATGCCTGAATATAAGAGAAAATCCCTTCCACAATTTAATAAGACACGGTTCACATGTTCGAAATCCTTATTAGATTCCTTTACACCAATAATATTTTTACAATCTTCAGCAAGACGTGCCAATGTCTTCACTTCTAAATTCGTCGCCGTTCTTCCAGGAATGTTATAAACGATAAGCGGGATGTCAACAGAATCAGCTACTGTCTTAAAATGATTGTAAAGTGCCTGTTGATTTGGCTTATTGTAATATGGAACGATCACTAAAGCAGCATCCGCCCCCATTTCCTGTGCCCTTTTTGTCAAATGTAACGTTTCTTTCTGATTAGCAGATCCAGTACCAGGAGCGACTGGAACACGGGAATTTGCTGTTTTAATGGCCGTTTCCATCACTAATTCCCGCTCCTCAATCGTTAGTGAACTGGGCTCGCCTGTAGTCCCGCATACCGAGATTCCATGGGAACCGCTTTCAATATGCCAGTTTACCAGATTTTCAATTGCTTTTACATCCACTTCCATCTTGTCATCAAACGGAGTGATTACTGGAGCGATGGATCCTCTTAAACGACTTTTGATTTCTTCGTACATTTCCCTACCACCTTTTTATTATTTGAATATTCGGAATAATATAGGTAAAAAAATCGGCCTTGCTTTTATAAATAATCGATCGACTATTATAAAACAAAGCCTAGATCATCAAAGTGCCTGATCGTGATTAGTTTCCGACCTCTGCTTGAATGTACTTATGGCATTCAGTTTATGCTTTCTCACCAATGATTCAATATCTTCAAAAGAAGCTTTTTCCTTTAAAAGCCTTATGATGCTTTCATGTTCACGAATGGATTGGACTGCGCGTTGCGGCACCATGGTGAACATTGACTTTCTGACTCTATTCATTCTTTGTTGCGCCTGTTTAATTTCCTCTATTAAAAAGGAATTTCCGCACCTTTCATAAATTTCAGCATGAAAACACTCGTTTAACTTACCAAACAGCTCTAATTCAAAGTTATGGAGCGCTTTTTCCATTTCTTTGTTTAATTTAATTAGATTTTCAAAATCATGATCATTCATCGTTAAAGAACTGAGTGCGGCTGCATAGCCTTCAAGCAAAGATAAAACAGAAAGAGTTTCAATGTATTCGCTCTCATTTATGCTTGTAACCACTGCTCCACTATAAGGCTTATATTGAATAAGGCCGTCAGATTCAAGTTGTCTGATTGCTTCCCTGACAGGAATCGGACTTAAACTAAGTTCTTTTGCCGTTTGATCGATAATGATCCGCTGTCCAGAACCGTATGTTCCATCCAAAATTAATTTACGAAGGTGTTCATAAGCAATTTGCTTTTTGCTGGGGTTTTTGTTTTTATCTTCCATATTTTCATCATATATGAAATCATATATGATTGCAATCGGTTTTTATTAAAAATCATATATGATTTTCCTTTGCAAGCTTGATTTGCATTATATAATGTTCAGTTACCTATGGAAGGTTTGATATGATAAAAACTCCCTTTAAAAGGGAGGGTTAGTAATTCCACTAAAAAAACCTGCAGACCCTGTTGTAGCCAGGTAGTCTGCAGGTTTTTAAAAAAATTATGCCATTTTTGATTTAACGAATGAATGGATTCTTTCAACGGCTGCTTCCAGCAATTCCAATGAAGTTGCATAAGAGAGTCTGATGTTATCAGGTGCACCAAATCCTGAACCTGGAATAACAGCCACTTGTGCTTCCTCCAGCAATGCAGTCGTAAACTCTTCGACATTGCTGTAACCCGTTAATTCAACTGCACTTTTAACGTTCGGGAATAAGTAAAATGCCCCTTGTGGTTTAATGCAGCTAATACCCGGAATCTCAACCAATTTATCATATATCTTATTCAAACGGCCTTCAAATGCCTGACGCATTTCTTCCACAGGCTCCTGCGAACCTTCATAAGCGGCAATCGCTCCATATTGAGCGGTTGTCGTAGGGTTGGATGTGCTATGGCTAGCGAGGTTCGTCATTGCCTTAATGATGGACTCTTCACCGACTGCATAACCAATTCTCCAGCCAGTCATCGAATGCGATTTAGATACACCATTGATGATGATCGTTTGCTTTTTCAATTCCGGTGAAATCTCTGCAATGGATGTATGTTTAGCATTTCCATAAACCAACTTTTCGTAAATCTCGTCGGAAACGATCAAGATATCATGAGCTAGGCAAACTTCCCCGATAGCCGCTAGTTCTTCCCTGGAATAAAGCATGCCCGTTGGATTGCTTGGCGAGTTGATGATAACAGCTTTGGTTTTTTCGGTAATCGCTTGTTCTAATTGTTCCTTAGTGATTTTATATTGGTTTTCTTCCGTTCCGACAACATAAACTGGCTTTCCGTCAGCAAGCTTGATTTGCTCAGGATAACTTACCCAATACGGTATCGGAACAATCACTTCATCTTCTTCATCCAGGATCGCTTGAAACAATGTGTAAAGTGCGTGCTTTGCACCAGAGCCAACTAAAATTTCAGAAGGTTTGTATTCCAGGCCTTGATCACGCTTCAATTTAGCTGCAATTGCTTCTTTTAGCTTCGGCAGACCAGCGGATGGCGTGTATTTTGTTTGACCTTCATTCATGGATTGAAGGGCGGCATCTATAATATGTTGGGGCGTATTATAGTCTGGTTCACCTGCCCCCAAACCAATTATATCAAGACCTTGGTCCTTAAGTTCCTTTGCTTTTGCCGTGATGGCCAATGTTGTTGATGGGGTTAATGACTGAACCCGGTTCGCTAATTTCATTGTAAATTAATCCTCCATTCTAAATGCTTCGATAATACTTAAGCCATTCCCCAGTTTTAAAATCGTAATAATCATAGTTAAAACGCTCTGATTCATCAAGATAAGTTACTTCCCAAAGCGGAACGTTCTTTTCCATGCCTAGCTTAACTGAAATGATTTTTTGGGGATTGAGATTTTCATTGACAATGCTTAAGATTTCTTTTTTTGATTTACCATCTTTATAGTTTTCCACTACTATTTCTTTCTTCTTGTCCTCAGGAAGCCAGACTATTTTTTTAGTCCCTTTTTCTCCCTTACCAATGATGACAGAGTATGAATCCTGCCCATTATAAAGGTAGAATTCTTCCATGGTCACAAGGCCGCCCTCTTCCTTCGCCTTTTTAAAAGCCTCATCACCAGCTTCTTTTTTAGGCTGCAACGCTTTAATATATGCCCCGCTGACAAATCCGATAAAACAAAGGACCAGGATAGAAGCAATAATCAACCATTTTTTCAATGCTGCTTTTCCCTCTTTCTATGTACGATAAATTGTAAATATCGCTTTTTCTTGATCTTCGGAATCCAATGCCAGACCGAACATTAAATCATCTTTTTTCAATGTTCGGTTCAAAGAATCCACAATTTTATACAGATCAGGAGAATGTTGCAACCTGACTGTTGAAATTACTTCAATTTTACTTTCCATGAAAACGCCCCTCCATTTTTAAATATTGTCAACAACCACTGGTATGAAAAGGATTTGAAGGCTTTACCACCTTTCACATTATACCAGTTCATAAGTTATTTTTCTTTATAAATTGATAAAAATTCAATTGGATTAATGAATAATCTAAAGATTCTTTATATCCACTCTTCTATCATATCAGCCATTTCTATTATTGAGGCTTGGTGCCAGTCGACTGCCGGAATGGCCTTTTGAAATTCGGGACCATATTTGGCAGTGACGATGCGGCGATCAAGAATAACCAAAATCCCTTT
This sequence comes from Peribacillus sp. NJ11, assembly GCF_030348405.1. Taxonomy (NCBI): domain Bacteria; kingdom Bacillati; phylum Bacillota; class Bacilli; order Caryophanales; family Bacillaceae; genus Peribacillus; species Peribacillus sp. NJ11. The sequence continues at coordinate 3,210,296 of NZ_JAUCFO010000001.1, read as the reverse complement.
ATCTTCTGGAGTTCGTATAAGCCTGCCGAATCCTTGTCGGAACCTTAACAGGGCTTCAGGTAAAGAATACGCAGAAAAAGCATTACGCCCTTGCTTCTCGAGAAGTTGGCATTTTGCAGCTGTCACTGGTTCATCCGGAGGAGAAAAAGGCAGCCTGACAATGATTAAACAAGATAAATCCTCGCCTGGTATATCGACGCCTTCCCAAAGGCTGGTTGTCCCAAAAAGGACGGCTTTTTCGAAATTTTGGAAATTCCTGAGCAGCCTCATACGGCTTCCACCAGAAATCCCTTGTGCAAACAGGGTGAACTCATCCAGGACACCAGTGTCTTTAATGGAATGATACGTTGCCCGCAGCATCTCATGGGAGGTGAACAATACCATCATCCTGCCTTTAGCTGCCTGAGCGGCGGCAATAATATGGTTTGCTGCGGTTTCCGAGAATTCCTCCACCGTTAAGCAATTGATATCCGGTATATCATTTGGAACCAGAACCTTTACGAGTTCCTTATAAGGAAAGGGCGAAGGAAAACTCGCTGTCTGAATAAGCTCATTCTCTAAACCGAGTTGTTCTTTAAAATAATTAAAAGAATCCTTCACCACAAGGGTTGCTGATGTCATGATCACACTTTTTTGGCGCCCGAAATAGGAATCCCACAACCATTTACTTCCTGAAATCGGCTGAACCGTAAGAGTCACCCCGTGCTGAGGTGTTGAATTCGTATAATCAAGCCAATAAATATTTTCTTCATGAGGCTTAATGAAAAATTCATGTAGGGAGTCCCTGGTATCCTGCAAATGCCCAAGCAGCACTTCAATATCATTTAAGTAAAATAATGAATTTTTACCCAAGGGGGACTCTTTATTCAATAAAAGCGCCAATCTTTTCTCTAATTCCGTGATGATATAACCTAACAAGTCAACCAATCGCTCAGCCACCAGGATCGCTTTACCCCATCTGCCATCATCTATTTTGAATGAAAGCCGTTTCGGACTCATGGAACGGGAAAGTTTTTCCGCCTGACTGGAGATGTAATAAAAAAGCTGTTCGAATTCATAGGAAAAGTCACTAAGCTTTTGATCTAATTCATGCGAAGACTTCCCATCCGTCAGTCCATTATTTAAGAGTAACCTGTCCAATTTGTACAATAATTGCTTTTGATCTGATGTCCCTAGTCTATTCAAAACCGTCTTCACCGAAATATAATTAAGCCTGCTCCCAAGCTGTTTAGATGCAGCCTGTTCCAAATGGTGTGCTTCATCGAGTATCAGATACCCTTTCTTGGGAATCAAAGCGTCTTCTGTAAGTAGATCCGTCATTAAAAATGAGTGATTAGTGATGATGATATCCGCCTTGGTCGCCGTTTTTTTTGCCCTTTCAAAAAAATCCAATTCTAGCCAGGGCTGTTTTAAACCGGCGTATGTAAGACCATCACTTTGCAGCCTATTCCAAAACAGTTGACCGCCGCTTGTGAGATTCAATTCATCTTTATCGCCTGTTACGGTTTCAGTAAGCCAAACCAATATCTGCATTTTAGTTAATGCCGTTTCATAATTATCTTCCTTTTCACGCAATGCCCTTTCGAACTTTGCCAAGCTCAAATAATTACTTCTTCCCTTTAACAAAACAGCTTGAAAGGTAAAAGGAAGGATTGACTTAAGCTTAGGGACTTCGTTTTGGAGAAGTTGATCCTGTAGCTGAAGCGTATACGTCGAAATGACGACCGGTTTTTGATGTTTCCTTGCAAAATAAACGGCTGGAAGCAGGTAGCCTATGGATTTTCCAATACCTGTCCCAGCTTCAATGATTGCATCTTGGCTGGATTCGAAGGAATGGTGAATCATGTTCATCATATCAAGCTGACCGCTTCTTGCTTCAAAAGCAGGGAATGCACTTTGAAGCATGGCGATCTTTTCCTCATCATCGAGCGGGAATTCTGACTCCGTGTCTTTATGGTCACTCTCTTCTTCGGCCTTTTTAAATGCAAGGCCCCTATGAGTTATAAGATCTGGTGAATGGACTTCTGCTTTAGCAAGTTTGCTTGCTATGCAAGCATCTATCAATTCGGAAATCTCACTTTGTAAGGAATAAGATAATCGATATAATTGTTTAAGCGTCATCAACGGAAGATTCATCAGCTTTTTTTTCAATTCCAATAATAATAGAGCGGTGGCATATGCATCACTATCCGCTTGATGGGGCCTGGAATGATCTAGGTTTTCTTCTTTAGCCAGCTGGTGCAGCTTATATCCATCGGATGTTGGCTTTAATATTTTCGCTAATTCTACTGTATCAAGGGTGGAACCATAAAACGGCTCAAACCCACAGCGTACTAGTTCTTCCTGTAAAAAAGATAAGTCAAATAAAACATTATGGGCAACAAAACAAGCCCCTTCTATCAGCCGGGCAATATTTTCTGCGACATCTTCAAAGTCAGGTGCATTTTTTACCGTCTCGTTGCTTATTCCGGTCAATTCTTCAATAAACAAGGAAATTTCCTGTCCAGGGTGGATGAATGTCGAGTATTCATCAACAATTTGGTCATTTTCGATGACCACGCCAGCAAATTGAATAATCCTATCCCCTTTTTTTGGAGAATTCCCTGTTGTTTCCAAATCGACCACTACATATCGTTGCATCATGAATTGTACACCTCAAACTTCGCTTTCTCCACTTCCTGATGGAATTCTCTTATCTTTTTTATACCATAATAATCGTAATAAAGGAAACAAGCCGTTCATCATACCTATTCTAAAACCCGTTCCACCATTCATCATCAGCCGAAAAGGGCCGGCACCCGTGCATGATTCATGCACAAGTGCCGGCCCTCCGCTTACATGATTGTAGCTGCAGGTTCTTTTGAAATCAGTTCAATGATTTTGTTATTTTCATCCATGATCGCAACTTTTGGTTGGTGATCTCCCAGTTTATCCTCGGCAACCATCACGTAAGAAATGATTATCACGATATCATCCGGCTGCACCAGTCTTGCTGCCGCTCCGTTCAAACACACGACACCGCTCCCCCGTTCACCCGCAATCACATACGTTTCAAGTCGAGCACCATTATTATTGTTCACGATGGTGACTTTTTCATTAGGCAGAATACCCACCGCATCGATTATGTCTTCATCAATTGTAATACTGCCAACATAGTTCAAATTAGCTTCAGTTACCCGTGCACGGTGGATCTTTCCATTCATCATCGTTCGAAACATCACATTTCCCCCTGATCTTCATGAATTATTCTACATTTAAAGTAATATTATCAATTAGCCTTGCATGCCTGAACTTAACGGCGATTGCAATGATGACGTTTCCAGAAAGCATTTCAATTGGTTTAAGTTCCGGATATTGATAGATTTCAATATAGTCGATCACCCCATTTGTATGGGCACCAATATGTTCACTTACCAGAGCCGTGACGGTTGCAGTATTTCTTTCACCTGATATAACCGCATCTTTGGCCTTTAATAAACTTTGGTACAGCTCTTTAGCTTCCATTCGTTCCTGATCTGATAGGTTAACATTTCGCGAGCTTTTCGCTAACCCATCTACTTCTCGTACGGTATCTACAGCTACAAGCTGGATCGGGAAATTAAAGTCTTTGATCAATCCATCTATCACGGCGACTTGCTGGGCATCCTTCTTCCCGAAGTAAGCTCTATCAGGAAGGATGATATTGAAGAATTTCGTCAAGACCGTCGCTACACCATCAAAGTGTCCAGGCCTTTGTCTCCCGCATAAACAATCCGTCCTGCTTTGGACAACAACTTTGACTGATGGTTCTTCACCGTACATTTCGTGGACTGTTGGATAGAAGAGATAATCCACTCCGGCATTGGCTGCGACATTTTCATCCCGTTCCAAATCCCGTGGATATGTTTCAAAATCCTCATTGGGTCCAAATTGCAACGGATTAACAAAGATACTCAATACCACAATATCATTTTCTTTGCGAGCCTTTTCCATTAGAGTTGCATGCCCCTCATGTAAAAAGCCCATTGTCGCTACATAGCCAATGCTTTTGTGATTGCTTTTTTCCTCCCGGAGCGCCTTTTGTAAATCTGCTGCTGATGTAAAAATTTTCATCTTTTCCCTCCGTAAAGTTCTGTAAGCTGCTCTTCCTTCATCGTAAATGAATGTTCTTTCGACGGAAAATCTTTAGATTTCACTTCATTGACATACCTTGTTATCGATTGGCCAATCAGTTCATTCGCATCTCCATAAACTTTTACGAATTTTGCAACCCGATCTACCCCATACTTGATGACATCATGATAAACGAGGACTTGACCATCCGTGTCTGCACCTGCCCCAATTCCAATGGTAGGAATCCCCAGGTTCCGTGTGACGAGTTCCCCCACTTGATATGGTACACATTCAAACACTACTGCCATCGCACCCGCCGCCTCACACTTTTTCGCATCTTCCACAAGCTGTGCTGCAGCTTCGGCGTCTTTTCCTTGCACTTTATATCCGCCCAGAACGCCGACTGATTGAGGAGTCAAGCCAAGATGGGCTACAACCGGGATGCCCGCCTTCGTCAATGCTGATATTTTATATACAACATCGTCTGCTCCCTCAAGCTTTATGGCATCCGCATGACCTTCCTGCATGATACGGGCTGCATTCTTAAGTGTTTCATCCATGGATAGGTGATAGCTCATAAAGGGCATATCAGTCACGACAAATGTATTTGGGGCCCCGCGTTTTACTGCTTTTGTATGATGGATCATGTCATTCACCGTAACAGGGATCGTAGAGTCATAACCCAAAACGACCATTCCTAAAGAATCACCGACTAAAATCATGTCTACACCTGATTGTTCGGCTAACTTTGCCGACGGATAATCATAAGCCGTAAGCATGACAATTTTCTCTTGATTTTGTTTCATTTTCAAAAAATCTCCGGACAATTTCATTACGTTTCCTCCTTTTTGTTGGAGGAGATGAAAACATCAGAGTAAACTGGTGTCTATACATTCATACGCAAAAAAAGACTGACTAAAAAAGTATCTGTTTAGCTAAGAAAAATGGCTTAAAAAGCCAGATTCCGTTCAATAAACAGCACTTGTCATTTTAGTCAATCCCTTTGTTCCATCAGAAGTTTCATCCCTCCGTCCCAGTCCAATCTCTGGATCAAGGCAGATTTTCAAATAATTTGGTATTTATGGGGGTGCAGTTCACATGAGATACTGCCCACTTGCATTATATCAAGCCAAATTCAATAATTCTATTTATTTTTCGCGGATTTGACAAAAATCTACTGAATTTCAATATCTGCAGAATAAATCGAATGTACTTTTCCTTTTCCGTCTTCAAGAAGTAAAACACCTGAATCCGTTATGCCCAATGCTTTTCCGACAATCGTGTCATTGACGGTACTGGCTTTGATAACCTGTCCAAGGCTGATCGCATAACTCTCCCATAGGTCCTTTATTGGCATGAAGCCTTGTTCTAAATAGAGTTCGTACAAGTTTTCCAGACGAAACAATGCTCGTTGAATGACCTTGGACCTTGAAACCATCCCTCCACTTTCTATGAGAAGGGAAGACGCTTTTTCCTGCAGTTCTTCAGGAAAATCCTCCAATTGCTGGTTGATATTCATTCCAATTCCGATAATGACAGAATGGATTCTATCTGACTCCGCCTGCATCTCCGTCAGGATGCCCACCACTTTCTTGCGATTCACCAAAATATCATTCGGCCACTTTATTTGTGGCTTCAAATCAGTGGTATCCTCTATAGCCTGAGCCACGGCGACCGCGGCCAATAATGTAAGTTGTGGAGCCTCATGAATCGGGATTTTCGGTCTTAGTATGAGACTCATCCATATGCCGCTGAATTTTGGGGAATGCCAAGATCTCATCAATCTTCCTTTTCCGGATAACTGTTCCTCGGCAACGACGAGGGTCCCCTCCTGAACACCTTCATTTGCTAGTTGATGCGCAATTTTTTGAGTGGATTCCACAGTTTCCTGATAGTGGATCATTTTGCCGATCGTTTTTGTTTCCAAGCCAAGTTGTATTTCGCTTTCTGACACTTTTTCCGGCGCTGATATGATCCGGTAGCCTTTTTTCCTAACGGCTTCAACATTATAACCTTCACTGCGCAGGTCTTCTATATGCTTCCATACTGCCGTACGCGAACAACCAATATATTCTGCAATTTCCTGACCGGATATAAATGCACCATCCGCTTTTGAGAGGGCTTCCATCAACTTTGTTCTTAACTCAGATTGCATTTCTCCAGCCACCTCTTTATTTCTTCTTTATCATTTCTTAATTCTTCATTCAAGACAGCTTTCAATATTATTTCCAAGTATTCTTTCACCCATGGACCTGGTTTCTCTTGATGCCAATTCAATAAATCCGTCCCCGTTACGGCAAGATCCGACATATGTTTAATAATGAGTTCATTGTAGCGTAGATGTGCATTCTCCTCTGCACGCGATACATTTCCCCCAGTCAGTGCTGCCCTGACTTTAGCAGCTTGTACAGTTACGCCATGACCTGCCTGAAATACATCGATAGCTGAATTTTCAAAAGAGGGTTCTTTCTTTACTAGCTGTATGATACGTTGAACGTTTCTTATCGTTTTCAATGGCAGCTTCCATGCCCTTAATGACTCTTCCATTTCCCGATCACTTGTATGAACCATGATTACTGACCATATTTCTGCCACTTTAAGCTGATGAAGCGGAAGATTTAGTAATTTACTTAAATGCTCCTTTTTACTGGAGAATTGAGGCAGGTATCGATATAATCCGCTTTCTAGCAAGAGTGAGAGAGCCCTTAACTTATTGGATCCGGCCAATAACTTTTCAAATTCAACCAGGATTCTTTCGACAGCGATTTCACTGATGATCTGGGCGTTTTCTTTAAGAGAATCAAAGGTTTCTTGATCCAGTTCAAAATCAAGTTGACTGACGAACCTTAATGCACGCATCATTCTCAAAGCATCCTCATGAAACCTTTCATGCGGGTTGCCAACCGTGATGATCCTTTTTTCAGTCAAATCACGCTTTCCATTAAATGGATCGATAATGTTTCCGGACTTATCCATGGCCATTGCATTCATCGTGAAATCTCTTCTCCGTAAATCCTCAGTCAAAGAACGGACAAATTGCACAGAATCGGGTCTGCGGAAGTCCGAATACCCGCTTTCCGTTCTAAACGTCGTAATTTCGTATGTACCCGAATCCGTAATTACAAGGACTGTTCCATGGTCAATCCCGATATCAGCCGTTTTAGGAAAAATCAGTTTGATTTCCTGGGGTGTTGCGGAAGTAGCAATGTCCACATCGTTGATGGGCCTGCCGAGGATATAATCCCTTACTGAGCCACCAACGAAATAGGCCTCGAATCCTGCTCCTTCAATCAATTCGAGAATGGGTACTGATTTTAAGAATAACTGATCCATCAGCATCCCCTCCCTATTCCATAGATTTACTTTCAAGTGCTTGAAGGTAGATGGCTTCATACTCTGACATGATTGTAGCCGAATGAAAATCGGTATTGGCCCTTTCCATCGCAGCCTCAGAAAAGCGTTTATGCAAAATCGGGTCGCTTAAAAGTCCAATCGCTTTTTCTGCAACCATTTTGACATCACCCAATTCACAAATATAACCAGTCTCCCCATCTACGATGACTTCAGGAATTCCCCCGATATTCGTCCCGATACAAGGAACTCCACATGCCATCGCCTCGAGAAGCACGAGTCCGAAACTCTCCTTTTCAGATAATAGGAATATCAGATCACTGATTGAATATAATTCGGCAAGGTTATCCTGCTTGCCAAGAAACAAGACCGATCCATCGATCCCAAGATCTTTAGCCAATTTCAAAACGGTTGTCACTTCCGGTCCGTCACCTACGAGTAGAAGCTTGGCAGGCATTTTCTTTTGTGTTAAATAAAAAGCCTGGATGACATCTTTCACACGCTTGACCGAACGGAAATTCGAGACGTGTATGATCACTTTTTCATCTTCCCTGATTCCGTATTCATCCCTCAGGTATTCTGAATTGGATTTATGGTAATCCCTTTCATCAATAAAATTATAAACGGTTTTGATTTCCTTATCCGGTGCGATTAATTCATGCGTTTCCTGGACAAGGGAATTAGATACCCCTGTAACGACATCGGACTGCTCTATCCCGAATTTTATCAAATTGGTCAATGAGGGATCATGGCCTAATACGGTTATGTCCGTACCATGCAGTGTGGTCACGATCTTTACTTCATTACCTGACATCTGTTTTGCAAGGATCGCACAAACAGCATGTGGAATTGCATAATGAACGTGAAGGATATCTAGTTTCTCCCTTTTTACGACATCCGCTATCTTGCTGGCAAGGGCCAGGTCATATGGTGGATATTGAAAGACTGAGTAAGAGTTCACTTCAACCTGGTGATAATAAATATTACAGTACATCTTATTCAAGCGAAAAGGGAGGCTTGATGAAATGAAATGTATTTCATGTCCTTTTTCTGCAAGCATTTTACCTAATTCAGTTGCTACGACACCAGAACCCCCAACTGTAGGGTAACAGGTAATTCCAATTTTTAATTTCATAAGATTATTTTTCTCCTAACAAGTCGGCATCGATCAGTAACGGTTTTTTTGTCATGAATCCTTCCGCATAGGCGACACCCACTTCTTTTCCGAACATCCGCTCCCGTGCCTCCACTGTCTCGATATAGCCATTCACTAGCGGGGTTTCAACAGTTCGTTCACTTTTATCGAATTGGCTGCCATAGGCTCTAAGACTATCCAGCTTTTGTGATATTGAAGAAGTGATGTCCACGACGAAGTCCGGTTTGTGAAAACCATTTATCATATAATAGTACATATTCTGGACACGATGAGAATCCAGGCCTTCTTCTTCCTTATACTTTCTGACTCCTGCCGAAAAAACTGCTTCTTCGACCAATTTGGCACAGTTTCCATGATCGGGATGGCGATCTTCAAAAAAAGGTGCAAATACAAGGGCAGGTTTATATTGACGAATGACTGTAATGATTTGATCTATGTATTCCGCTTTCATATATAAACCCCGGTCGGGTAAATCAAGGGAAATCCTTTTCACCCCAAGGATTTCAGCAGCCTTATCCGCTTCCTCCTGACGCAATGGAACGGTTCCATTGGATGACATTTCAGCTTTTGTCAAATCACAAATGACAATTTCCTTTCCTTGCTTCACATATTTAGCAATCGTGCCGCCCATACCTATTTCAACATCATCCGCATGCGCGCCGAAAGCCAGGATATCTATGTTACTTTTGTTTATCATTTATCTCACCTTGTTTTTTCCGTAGTTTTAGCCAGTCCATATACCCATGTTTCAAACCTTGTATCAGCACTTCTGCCGTGCCCATATTTGTCGCTAAGGGAATTTCATAGACATCGGATAGGCGTATAAGCGCTGATACATCCGGCTCATGTGGCTGTGATGTCAATGGATCGCGGAAAAATAGGACCATATCCATTTCTCCGCGCGCAATCATTGCACCTATTTCCTGATCTCCGCCAAGAGGTCCTGAATGAAAACGATGGACAGGCAGTGATACTTCTTCCATAATTCTTTTACCAGTCGTACCTGTAGCAAATAATTCATGCTGCTCAAATACAGCTTTATAGGCTGTTATAAATTGAATGATATCTTCTTTTTTCTTATCATGGGCAATTAAGGCAATTCTCATCGTAAATCCTCCTTCTCCCTATTCGATAATATTTTCCAGTCCGTATACAAGAACATCCAATTTCATGACGGTATCGACAGCTAGTTTGACTCCTGACATGAAGGATGCTCGATTAAAGGAATCATGTCGGACGGTCAATAGCTCTCCCTCACTTCCAAAAAGCACCTGTTGATGAGCAACTAGGCCCGGAAGCCGTACACTATGGATATGCATACCGTCTACATTTGCTCCTCTTGCCCCCTGGATGGTTTCTTTTTCATTTGGGTGTCCTTGTTGTTTTGTTTCACGTACCGCTGCAATCATATCTGCCGTTTTGGAAGCCGTACCAGAAGGTGCATCCAGTTTTTGATCATGATGCATTTCGATGATTTCCACATCCGGGAAATACTTTGCGGCCATTTGTGAAAACTTCATCATCAAAATGGCTCCGATTGCAAAGTTTGGCGCGATGATGCAGCCGATGCCCTTTTCTTTTGTAAGTGAATCAAGCTTCGCTAAATCTTCCTTTGTAAAACCTGTCGTCCCCACTACAGGGCGGATGCCATGATTAAGTGCCGTTTCGGTATGAAACATCCCCACTTCAGGTGTAGTTAAATCGATCAATACGTCTGCTTCTACAGAAGAAAAGCATTCATTTATATCCGAAAAAACAGGTGCTTCAATACCGTGGAAACCTTCTATTGCGGAGAGGCTTTCCCCGTTATGCTTACGATCTATGACAGCGGCCAATTCAAACCCTTCTGTCCCATGTACGAGCTTCACCGCTTCATTTCCCATTCTGCCACGAGGACCAGCTACAATCACTTTCACTTTACTCATTTTTACCTTCCCCTTCCATTTCCTCTTCTTTTCTTGTCCATCTATCTTTATCACGGGTTGTAAACTTTTCCATGACCTTATCATGTGAGCTTTGAAGGTCAATCCCTAAAGAATTGGCAAAACAAATTAACACAAAAAGCATGTCCCCCAATTCCGCTTCAATACTATTCTCTTCCTCAGTTGGTTTCTTCGGTTTTTCACCATGGTAGTGATTGACTTCCCTAGCCAATTCCCCAAGTTCTTCAGACATGCGGGCAAGCATGGCCAAAGGGCTGAAATATCCTTCTTTGAATTGTCCTATGTATTGGTCGACTTCCGCTTGCATTTGTTGGAGCGTCTTTTGCTTTTCCATATAGTCACCCATTCTTGATTTTCGTTTTCAAACATTATACCTTCTCCATGTTAGCTAAAAGTGAAACGGATGACAACAGATACGTTTGTGAATCAAAATTGCCCATAGTTGGTTAATTAGTTATAATAAGTAAATTACTGATATGCTAACCTTTGGAGGTATGGGACATGCTTTTGGGCTTAAAATTGAAAAATACTATATTCATCCTTTTTGGGGCTGGAATCTTCGCCTTTGGCCTAGTGCATTTTAACATGCAGAACCACTTGGCCGAAGGCGGATTCACCGGTCTCACCTTGATTATATATCAACTTATCGGGATAAATCCTTCTTATTCTAATTTGATTTTGAATATTCCCCTATTTTTAATAGGGTGGAAATATTTAGGCCGCACATCTTTCTTTTATACGATTATCGGAACAGTCGGCCTCTCCGTTTGGCTCTGGGTTTTCGAGAGATACCAAATCGATATCGATCTCGGAAACGATTTGATGCTGGTGGCATTGTTTGCCGGGGTCTTTGTTGGTGTCGGGCTCGGGATCATCTTTCGTTACGGAGGGACAACAGGCGGAGTAGATATCATTGCCCGTTTTGCCCACCGTTACTTAGGAATGGGCATGGGACGGACCATGTTCATCTTTGATGCAGTTGTAATTGGCCTGTCCATCCTTACCTACTTGGATTACCGGGAAGCGATGTATACCCTCGTTGCCGTATTTATAGGCGCTAGAGTAATCGACTTTATGCAAGAAGGAGCCTATGCAGCCAGAGGTGCAATGATCATTAGTGAGAAGAACAAGGAAATTGCCGAAAAAATCATGAATGATATGGAGCGGGGCGTAACGGTATTACGGGGATACGGGTCCTTTACACGCAATGACCGGGAAGTCCTCTATTGTGTTGTTGGGAAAAATGAGCTTGTCCGCTTAAAAAATGCCATAACATCGGTGGACCCTCATGCATTCGTATCTGTAAGTGAAGTGCATGACGTATTGGGCGAGGGCTTTACACTTGATGAGAATAAGAACCCCATTGAAAGGTAATCGAGGGGCTGGTGGCATACCGAATGGAATGTAATCCTTTTGAATGTTTCCCCGAATACCTGACTTTTATAAGCAATGTACAACAAATATTTTTAAAAAGCGTTTATAATCGCATGTTAAAAAGGACCCCATCCCATGATGGCGTCCTTTTATCATTAATCTTCTTCTCTCATTCCTGTATACATAAGCAGAAGACGAACTAATTCCAGTACGGCTACAAGAGCGGCAGCAACATAAGTCATTGCAGCTGCACTTAATACTTTTTTCGTTTCCCGTTCTTCATCATTTCGGATGACCCCAACTGAAACGAGTTGATCCATCGCGCGCGAAGAAGCATTGAACTCAACCGGCAGAGTTATCACTTGGAAGAGAACAGCGGCTGCCATGAAAACGATACCCGCCAATAGCAGCCCAGGAATTGAGGCTAACATCCCGATTAAAATTAAAATCCAAGATATGTTAGAACCAAAGTTAGCTACCGGTACTAACGCATGGCGGAAACGTAAGAATGCATATGCTTCTTTATCTTGAATCGCATGTCCAACTTCATGGGCTGCAACCGCTACACCGGCAACTGAATGGCCATGATAGTTATCTGTTGATAAACGCACCGTTTTATCCCTTGGATCATAATGGTCCGATAGCATTCCAGGTGTCTCTTCGACCCTGACATTGAACAGTCCATTTTGATCCAAAATGGCCCGCGCCGTCTCAGCACCATTCATACCAGAAGAAGCCGGTACCTTTGCATATTTTTTATACGTGCTTTTCACTTTCATTTGTGCATAAATCGGGATTAAAATGATAATCGCCAAATAAATGAAATACATGGTATCCTCCTATGACTATAATTACTCTTAATTCTATGGATTGAAGGCACCCCTGTCAAATATAGTGTTCTCTTCCCCTGTCTTTTTAATCATTATGTTCTTTCCTTGGTTTCTCCCTATCACCTTTATATTTTCTCCAGCCTACATAAGAAAGCGTCATGATGATGATACTGCCTGTCGATATGATGACCCACCAAAGGGAAGGATCTGCATCATCTTCCCCCATTTCATCAAAAATGGAGGTTAGTTCGCTTTGTAATGCATCCAGTTCCTTTTGACTCTCTCCATCACTGATTACTTCCGGTCGGTATTGGTTGATGTATTGAATCCTCGTGTCCAGTTGCTGCATCGTTTCTTTAGAAAGGTCGACTTTCAAGCTAGGATATATCATTTCATATTGTGAAAGGAATAAGTTCAATTGGCTATTGAATGTAATCGTGTCTTGATTGATGGCTGCATTCTTTGTCTGCTGGAAAGAATTCATCATTTGATCCTCCATCTCTGTCCAAAGGGGCTGATGGGTAGACTTGACCGCATCAACGACGAGCCGGAACTTTGTTACAGAATTAACCTTTTCGGAATCTCCCTTATTCATATCCTTTATTGTCATCAACGCCTCATTATGAGCTACAGTAATAATTCGAAGTTCGTCCATGTCAAGGATCTGCTCTTTCGCTGTCTCTTTTAAAAACCGGTCAGAAAAAAACGTCAGCATCTTTTCCGAATCACCATATCGCTTCAACTTGGCCATTTCCAAGGCACTATCGGAAATGTTATCTAATTGCTCCAAACTTGAAGAGGATTCTGCATAGACAGGGAAATGTAAGACGACAAATAAAACAGCAATGGTTAATATGAATTTTTTCAACATGCTACTCGTCCCTCCTCATATCTCTACTAAAACGATATGAAAGAACAAACATGAGTAGACCTCGTTCAACATAAAAAAAATTAACCCTGCTTTTACAAAGCTGTATACAGGGTTAACTTTTTAATGGATGAAGGATAGGGTGATTCGCTTTTTTCTATATCCAAAATACCAGCCGACAAAAATGGAAAGTATGCTGAGCCAAAAAGTAAAATAACCTATCGAGTTCATATATACCAATAGATCACGATATATTGGCATCATTTCAAAAACATAATCGATTATGTCATTATGTATGGTCCAAATCCCTGCGACTATCAAATGCCAAGGTTTTATTCGATAAAATGGTGCATATAATACCCCTTGAATCGCCATTCCCAAATGAGAAGCCATTAACATATAGCCTTCCCATGGCAATGAACCGGTTGTCACTAATGTCATTAGATTCATAACAACTGCCCATATACCATATTTGAATAGTGTTATTATCGCCAACGCTTCCATAAGTCCAAAATTTCTTTTTAATAGGAACCCCAATAAAACAAATACAAAAAACAGGCTAGCTGTCGGGCTGTCCGGTACAAAAGCCAAAAAAATGGCTGGAGTGTTTTCCAATTGACTTCCGTACCAATAATATCCAAAGGCTGTTCCGAATATATTTATTATTAATAACAAAAAGAGCATTTGCCGATTTGCAAGCCAACTGTAGATAACATTCATTCTTTTACCCTCACTTACATACTCATGTATACTCATTTTACATTCCATCACCTTGAAAACCAAGCATTCATTTCAATTTCCTTTCATTTACGCTTCAATTTACCAATAAAAAAGCCGACAACCGTAGTCGTCAGCTTTTCATTTACAGCATATGAAAGAAAATGCTGTTGATGGTTATATTATTTTGCTGATAATCCAGATACAAATTCAGCTAATGTTGCCAATTCCTCATCTGTACCTTTAAACATGCCAGCTGGCATGGCACCCTGGCCTTTGACAGCGATTTTAGAGACTTCTTCCGGACTTAAACCAGTGTCAATTAAGCTTGGCGCTCCTGCTCCACCAGTTAATTCTGCTCCGTGACAGCTAATACAGCCACTAGAATCCATCAGTTTATACCCATCGCTTTCTTTATCAATGTCTGCACCTTCCACGATTGCTCCTTGTTTCTTGGAAGCTTCCCAATCGTGATGTGCCGCAGACTCCCATGTTAAATAGAAAACACCAGCCATCGCCAATAGCATGAAGCCTACAGCAAAAGGACGTTTCGCCGGGCTCCGCTCTGGACCACGATCTAAAAAAGGCGCCAAGAGCAATGCTCCGAATGCCAAACCAGGTATTACCAGAGCCCCGATTGCATTATAAGGGCCTGAAGCATAAGTATACTTAAGTAATTGGTAAAGGAATAGGAAATACCAGTCTGGCAGCGGAATATACGCTGTATCTGTAGGATCTGCTATCCTTTCCAATGGTGACGGATGTGCGATTGTCAGGCATAGGTAACCTACAAGGAATACGGCTCCGACCATCCATTCTTTTAAAAGGAAATTAGGCCAAAATGCTTCAGTTTTCCCAGGATATTCAGAATAATCTTTCGGAATATTCGGTTTACGGTCCGCGGAGATACGCGAGTCACCTACGAATTTCATACCTTTCCCACGATGCATTGAACAATTCCCCTCCTTTATGAAAAGGTTTTTTTGGTTCTTGATTCACCATTCTTTTATAGTGGTCCTGAAATACCTTGTTTTCGGATCATTAGGAAATGAGCCGCTAGTAAAGCAAATAATGCTGCAGGCAGGAAGAATACATGAATTGCAAAGAATCGTGTCAATGTCTGTGCTCCAACGATGGTTGGATCTCCTGCTATCAATGTCTTGAGTGCCGGTCCCATTAACGGTACCGATTCGACAATTGTCAATGTAACTTTCGTTGCGAATAGCGCTTTCATATCCCATGGCAATAAATAACCAGTCAAGCCTAATGCCAGCATGATGAAGAAAATCAATACGCCGACCATCCAGTTCAATTCACGCGGTTTTTTGTAAGCTCCCTGGAAGAAGACACGAAGAGTATGTAAAAACATCATAACGATAACTAGACTTGCTCCCCAGTGATGCATACCACGGACAATTTGACCGAAGGCAACTTCATTTTGCAAATAATAAACAGATTCCCAAGCGTTTTTAATGTCCGGGACATAGTACATCGTCAAGAACATGCCTGACAAGATTTGGATGACCGTAATAAAGAAAGTTAACCCACCAAAACAATATACGAATGCAGAAAAATGATGTGCGGGGTTAACATGTTCAGGAACCTCATGGTCAGCAATATCCCGCCATAATGGCGTAATATCTAAACGCTCGTCCACCCAGTCATATAACTTTGTTAGCAATGTTTACGCCTCCCCATGCGGTTTTAGTTGACCCAAATAAAGAATTCCATCTTTTTCTTTCGTGCCATAGACATCCAATGGTGAAACCGGCGGTGTCCCTTTCACGTTCATTCCATCTTTCGTATACCTGCCGTAATGGCAAGGACAGAAAAATTGATTCGGATTAGACTTATCCGTATTCCATGCTACCGTACAGCCTAAATGCTTACAGATTGGAGATAATGCAACGATATTGCCATCATCCGTTTTGTAAACCCACGCTGTATTTGTTTCTTCAGACTCATACCACCCATCGACCTGCTTGAAACTAAAGTCGACACGGGTTGGTTCGGTAGTCAGTTCACTTACCTTCTGCTTAGTTGCAATGTAATCCCCGCCTTTATCTGCTGATAATACAGGATCAATTGCAAACCTAACCATAGGCATCAACATACCGGCCGCCATAAATCCACCAACGCCAGTAAGTGTGTAATTAAGGAATTGACGTCGTGAAACATTCTTGCTCATGCGTTTTCCCCCCCTCTATTACTATACTGAGAGCCCAAAGGACCAATAAATAGCAACACTATAAAACTAGGACATTTCCATGATATCTCAATAATTTACCAAGGTCAATATTTGTAAAACCCAAAAGGTGGCAACAATGTGTCAAATAATGCGAAAAATCCTACTTTTTTTCATTTTTCCAATTATAAGTGAATATATCAAGGATCTGGAGAACCTGCTGGTTAATCATTTCCCTGGCTTGTTCAATTTCAAGCCCCTCCAAGGGGACGGCAGGAATCCATACTAAATTATTTTCCAATTCCCGCTCTTCCTTTTTCCACTCGAAATCTGATGTAAGAAAAAAGACGTGCTTGAAATTATTTTCTTTCACTTCATTGGCCCAACCCTTTAACCGCTTAATCTTATCCAATTCATCACTTAAATAATGAAATGTTGGCAATAAAAGAATTCTTCCTTTCATCTGCTTTTCAAGTTCCAAGCTTAAAATGGTAAGAAATTCATTCATTGAACCCGTTTGCTTCATTTGCGCTCCAAAAGATAGGGGAACCAAAGGAATTAATACGGTATCCACATACTCTTTAGATTGCATATACATGTCAAGATCTTTTGCTGTCCACTTCATGCTTTTTCTTCACTCCCGATTTTTTAAATCAACTCCTTATCATTTTACCATTATTTTTATAACATCTTTACCATATACCCATAGTCTTTACAAAAATGTGGATTTTATCAATGTTTTATAAAAAATAAAAACCTTTCCTGATTACGGAAAGGTCATTTTATTTCATCCAAGTACTTTTAGTTGATTCAATTGTTCGGTTAAATCCTTAAATGCTTGTTCATCATGCTTATCAAGTGCTTCATCGATTTCCTTCAGCAGACGATCCCTTTGAAAATAAAGCATGCTTTTTTCTAAAAATTGTTCAGCCAGCAGCTGATCTTTTTCGTTCGATGCCGTAGATTTCGGCATGAAGGGATTGTTTTCCAATACCGCTGCATATTGATAGGAAGAGTAAGCGGATTTAAAATTGAGCTGAATATAAATGTCTTCATCCCGATTTAACCGGATATCATGAAAAGATTTCTCTGCATCGGTCGTCATGATATTGGACTTATAGAACCTGAAAGGGACTTCATCCACACAATGTGTCGACATAATTAGTCCGCGTGGGCAATATTGGGCATTTTCTACAAAATGAACCTTTTTCATTAGTTGATCATGACTCATTAAGTAATTCAATATCCACACGCATTCTCTTCGTTTTAGTTGATAATGATTTAAAAACCACCGAATAAAATCCTTCTTCTCATTCACAGAAACAGGGGCAGCCACCATGAATTCCCTCCTCTGTCTTGATTTAGTTTCATTTCCCTTATCTACAGTTCATCTGTACTTTCACCTAGCCGCTCCAAAATCATCGCATACTCATCATTTGCTGGGTTTATCTCAAGCAGCTTATTAAATACTTCTCTAGATGTGGCTCTGTCTCCTTCTTCAATTAAAAAGAAACCATAGTCTTCCAGGAAATCTTGATTGTTCTTGAATGAATTATATGCTTTATGATAGCTGGTTAATGACTCTTTAAATTGTTCGGTGTGTTGATAAGATACAGCAGCTATCCAGTCAAACTGCGGATCATCCTCTCCATACCGCCTTACTTCACCAATACACTCGAGTACATCTTCATACCTTTCGTGGTGCATATACAGTTTCAAGAGGGTAAGTGCAGCTTCCAGGTATCCTGGATCAATGGCAAGAGCTTCTTTAAATAGATTTTCCGCCTCTTCATCAAGTCCGCTTTTCAAGGCAATTTTTCCACCGAAGAAGTAAAGTTCCTTATTGAATTCATCAGCCTTGATTCCTTCTTTGACCGTTTTCAGGGCATTTTCCAAATCCTCAAGATGTTCATGACTCTTTGCCAGGTATAAATAAAGGGAATGGTATTCATGATCTAATTCTTTCAATTCAACAAACTTTCGTACCGCTGTCTCATAAAGACCTGCCTGAAAAGCCGTAAATGCATATTCAAATAGGGTATTGATTTCAAGTCCATCATTCAAGGCCTTTTCAAAGTGCGGAAGGGCCTCCTCGAATTTCCCGGAACTGCTTAATGCTTCAGCAAGCCTCTGATTGACATTAACTCCAGCGATTTCTTGTTCCTGTTCCAAAACCTTTATGTAATTTGCAATGGCTTCCTGATCCCTTCCTTGATGAAAGAACAGTTCAGCTAGCGCAAAATCAATGATGATCTCATCGGGAAGTATTTCCTTTGCCTGTAGTAATTTTCGTTCACTGACCTCATCCATCCCCTGTAATTGATAAAGGTCCGCTTCCAAAAGCAAAGCACTTGGATATACTTCATCATCTACACTTACTTTTTCAAGCATCAGCATCGCTTCATCTTCCTGGTCCATGTCAATCAGGATTTCCGCCAACGAAACAATCAATTCTCCTTCATCAGGATAGAGTTCCAGAAGATGTTCAAAAAGATCCTTTGCCTCCTCCACAAAACCAAGCTGGAGCATTTCCTCGGCCAGCAACAATATGTCCTCTGCTGACTCTGATGATTTAATTCGATTTATATGTTTAAGAGCGTCTGTTAATTCCCCTTTTTTTAAATGCTGTATAACTTGTTCCACTGTGTTCATTGTTGATTCCTTCCTTTTGCATGATTGACTTGGTCTCTAGTCATACACACTCACGTCATTATGTGACATTTTCTGCCATAAAGAACAAAATACCCATGTTGTAATAGTGAGATGCATAGTAAACAGTATTTATTATTTTACCATACTGTAGCCCTGTATTCCATTGATGAAGTCCCCTCCTCATTCTCATTAAAAAAAGGTTACTAGTTAATTCTCCATGATACATTCATTCTCCTTTTTGATCAGGAATCCCTTTTTCATAATTTTCATGATTAATACAGGCAAAAACGCCTAAATGTTAGCGCTTTCAACACTTTAGAGCGTTTAAAAAAAAGTTTACAGACCAAATAAGGTTTGTAAACTTTTTTAATATTTACTTTATCAATTCCGTCAAATGCTCAAAAAATTGTGGATATGATACATCTATGGCATCAGGGTCGGCAAGTTCCACTTCCCCATCCGTTATCAAAGCTGCCACAGCGAGCATCATTCCGATACGATGATCTCCATGGCTTGTAACCGTACCTCCATTCAGGGCATTACGTCCTTTGATAATCAATCCGTCTGCTGTCGGAGTTATATCTGCCCCCAGGATGGAAAGCTCATTTGCGACCGTATCAATTCGATTGGTCTCTTTCACTTTTAGTTCTGCTGCATCCTTGATTGTCGTTATCCCTTCAGCCTGTGTTGCCAATAGTGCAATTACCGGTATTTCATCTATGAGACGGGGAATCAGATCACCGCTGATGGTGGTTCCTTTTAGTCGGGAGCTTCTGACAATGATATCTCCTGCAGGTTCACCTACGCTCGTCTTCTTCTCAATCGTAATGTCCGCCCCCATCGATTTCATGACTTCGATGATTCCAGTTCTGGTCGAATTAAGACCCACATTCTTTAATACCACTTCGCTATTTTCCGTAATCGCTGCAGCCACCATGAAGAAAGCCGCTGAAGAAATATCACCCGGCACATGGATGGCCGTTCCTTTGAAGACTTGATTTCCGCTTACTTTAATCGTTTGACCGTCTTTTTCGATTTTCCCGCCAAACTCTTGGATCATTCGTTCTGTATGATCACGGGTCTCTTCCGGTTCGATAATGATCGTTTCCCCTTCAGCCTGTAGACCAGCCAGGATTATCGCAGATTTGACCTGCGCACTTGCCACAGGTAATTCATAGCGAAACCCTTGTAGTTTGCCTCCTCTTATGAAGAGCGGGGTATATTCGGCTCCTTTACGGCCATCAATGACCGCTCCCATCTGACGAAGTGGGTTGACCACCCTTGTCATTGGACGTTTGGCTATCGATTCGTCACCAGCCAAAACAGCCGAAAAATCTTGACCCGCCAAAATGCCCATCATTAACCTGATCGTTGTACCCGAATTTCCGACATCAAGCACTGCTTCCGGTTCCTTTAATCCATTAAAACCCTTGCCTTCAATTCTGACGTGCTGGCCTTCTTGTTCAATATGGACTCCAAGCTGCTTAAAACAGGAAATCGTACTTAAACAATCGGCTCCTGGAAGAAAATTAGTGACTGTCGTTTCCCCCTCGGCAAGGGCTCCGAACATTATCGAACGATGGGAGATGGACTTGTCTCCCGGTATGGCAATCGAACCACGTAATGATTGGATGTTCGTTTGTAATTTTTTTGTATTCATACAACCATCCTTCCCTATTAATATCATGCTAGAATCGTTTCATAATCTGTATGTCTTGAGATACAATCCGCGGCTTTTATGCGATCAACATCCGTTTGGAAGCTGATGACCAGCACTCCATATATCTCTTCCCTGGTTTCTATGATCCTTATGTTTGTAATGCTGATACCTTCTTGTGCCAAATATCCGGTAATTTCAGAAATTATCCCGGCATAATCCGGTATATCGATATATAAGTCATAAAACGCTGGTATGGCGCCTTTCGCATGGGTTGGCAAATCATCCCTGAAAATCTTTGCATCAGTAAAGAATCGAAGGATTTCTTCACCATCTTCATCTGCTACCAGCCCTTTTATATGCTCCATTTCATTAAGCCAATCATTCATTAATTCTAGTAACACATCCCGGTTATGTAACAAAATGTCACGCCACATTTCCGGACTGCTTGAAGCAATTCTTGTAATATCCCGAAAACCACCTGCTGCAAGCCTTGAAATCAACTTATTTTCCTTACTATAATTTTCTGCCTGCTTAACAAGCCCCGATGCGACAATGTGCGGAAAATGACTAATGACTCCAGTCAGTTTATCATGGGTAGCAGGAGTGACAACCAAAAAGTTCGCTCTTGTCCCTTGTAACCACTCTTTCAGTTGCTCCACTTTTTCTTCTTCGATGGAATCACCGGGAGTAAGCAAATAAAATGCATGTTCAAATAAATGAAGTTTGGCTGCTCCGGCACCGCTTTTATGGGAACCAGCCATAGGGTGCCCTCCGATGAAGGCCACCCCTTTATCTATCAATGGTTTTGCTGCCTTAACGACTGTATCCTTCGTACTTCCTGCATCCGATATGATTACATCACTTTTTAAATCCATTTCAGCCAATTGAGCTAAAATCTTGACGGTTTCATTTACAGGCACAGCAAGTAGAATCAAATCAGCTTCACATGCTCCCGCTTCCAGAGATGATACAGAATCATCAATGATCCCCAATAGCATCGATAGTTGAATATTCTTTTCACTTAGGTCCGTACCAACAATCACGGCTTCAGGATGTGCATGGCGTACAGCCATGGCCAATGATCCGCCAATTAGACCTAGACCTATTACAAAAACCTTACCCTTCACTCTTCTCTCCCCCGCATCTTTTATGCTCCTCTAGGTTTGATAAAACCTTATAGCAGCGAATCAGAAGGTGCCTCAACTTCATTCAAGAAAGTTTTAATAGCGTTAATCATTCCTTCATTTTCTTCAGTAGAACCAATCGTTACCCTTAGGCTGTTAGGAAAACCGAAAGATTTCCCCGACCTTGCAATGTATCCGCGCTCAAGCAAATATTGAAATACCATGTCGGCATCCTGTTTAAAATGGATAAAGATAAAATTACCTTGTGACGGGTAATAAGCTAAATTTTCTTTACTGCAAAATTCATAGTACCGCTTGAGCCCCTTCTGATTTTCTTCCTTGCATTTTTCAATGAAAGCTTGATCTTCCAAAGCGACTATAGCAATATTCTGTGCGAATGTGTTGACATTGAATGGTTCCCGGGATGGATCCAGTTTCTGAATGATATCCTCATCAGCTAATCCGTACCCTACCCTAAAACTGGCTAGACCATAAATTTTTGAAAATGTACGAAGTATGATCAAGTTTTTAAATTTATTAATCCATTGATTCGTTCTCGGGTAATCCTCAGCCGTTGCATATTCACAATAAGCTTCATCCAGAACGATAAGAACATCTTCCGGAACTTTTTCGATGAACGATAATAAGTCCTGTTCCGAGATGTATTTACCTGTAGGATTATTTGGTGTACAAAGCCAGACAACCGCGGTTTTTTCATCTATAACTTTTAGCATTCCTTCTAGATCATGAGCTCCGTCAATATGAGGAACTTCCCTGATTTCCGCACCTTCAAGCGTGGCATTATGGCGATACTGCGAAAAAGTGCCTGTTGCCATGACCGTATTCTTCCCGGCTCCCAATATGCTTCTGGATATGATTTGAATGTTCTCATCAGATCCATTCCCAAATATAAGCTGAGTTTCTTTCACACCTGTATGTTTTGCAACAGCTTCCCTAAGCATCGTTGCATATCCATCCGGATAGATGGCAAAAGAATGGGTTGAATTCCTAACGGACTCCTTGACCTTTTCCGAACAGCCAAAAGGATTTTCATTTGAAGCTAATTTCGTGATTTTTTCCAACCCGTATAATTTTTTCACTTCATCAGTGGATTTTCCCGGTTGATAAGACTTCAAGGAAAGGACCGCTTCATTCCATTTCATGTCAATCACCTCTATATTTTTATCACTTTAAAGTAAGAAAGTGTGAGAATAGTATATCATATTCATAGTTTTAAAATCATCTTATATCTGCTTTGTCAAATCTGGCCGTAATACCGTAGCTCCTGCCTGATATACATGCTGTATCTCTTTTTGAGATTTCGTCGTATTTACGTGGATCATGACCCGGATGCAAAATGGCAAGGAATTGCTCACCGGTATTTCTTTCATGCATGTAACCGGTACATAAGTCCAGCCTTCGAATTTCCTCAAGGCTTTGGCAGGGAAGACAGAACGAATCTCTTCCGTAGCAGAAAAAAATACAGAAGCCACCATATCGGGATCAATCTCGTTGACCTGAATGATCTCTGCCATCAACTTTTCGACAGCTGAAATCACTTCCATTTCTGTGTCTCTTTCTACTGTGGTGGCACCCCTTATTCCTCTTATCACACATAGTCCCCCTTCTTCTGAACTTTATATCATATCCGCCATTTCCTCTATCAGATCAGAGTCGCCTATATCCATTAGTTGCGGTGACCCCACTTCGTTTAGCAGGACAAAGGTAGCTGCATCATTGACTGATTTTTTGTCCGTTTTCATTAATTCCAGTAGCATTGCATGTTCAAGTCGGGTTGGAATGGTCATTTGATAACCTAAAGAAGAAACCCAATTAATAAACTCATCCAGTTTAAAATCGAGACCCACTTTCTTTTTGCTTAATTTAAGAGCATATACCATCCCGATTAAAATGGATTCCCCATGCGTAAAGTTTCCATATCCCATTGAACCTTCCACTGCATGCCCAAGCGTATGACCAAAATTCAAAAAGGCACGAATGCCGGTTTCCTTCTCATCCTCTTCGACAATTTTAGCTTTGATGCCGATCCCTTTTGTAATCATTGTTAGGAATTGCTCATCCGTAATATCATTCAAATCCACAATATTCGACTTTAACCATAGATAAAACTCATTATCGGCTATCAAGGAATGTTTAATGACTTCGGCAAAACCTGACCTTAATTCTTTAAGCGGCAGGGTTTTTAAGAATTCAAGATCATATATGACCGCTTCAGGCTGGTGAAAGGCCCCAATCATATTTTTTCCTAGTGGATGATTGATGGCAACCTTGCCGCCCACTGCACTATCGTGGGCGAGCAAAGTCGTCGGAACCTGTATGAATGGAATCCCTCTCATAAATGTAGCCGCAACAAATCCAGCCAAGTCACCGACCGCACCACCACCAAGGGCGATAATCAATGACTTGCGATTAAGCTGTTGGGATAAGCAGTAGCTTTGGCATTCATAAAACACATCGAAAGTTTTAGCATGCTCCCCCTCTGGCACAACATGATGCAGGACAGGTTTCCCCGTCTTGACAAGGGCGTTTTTCACAGTTTGCAAATGAAGTTCCGCCACTTTCTCATCAGTTATAATCAGAATCTTGTTTAGATGATTTAATTCATGTGTTATTAATTCGGGCAATTCATTAATCGCCTTCTTGCCAATTAAAACCGGATATTGCTTGGAAGCCGTTTTTATTTGGATGGATTCCATGATTTAAAACTCCTTTACTTCTTCCCGATAAGATCTAATGTATTCAGCTAATTGCTCATAACGATCTGAAGGGAATTGATCAACGATGGCAGCCGCCAGTTCCCACGCAACTACTGCCTCGGCAACTACTGCCGCTGCAGGAACTGCACAACTATCGGAACGTTCCACACTTGCTTCGAACACTTCCTTCGTGTCAATATCAACACTTTTCAAAGGTTTATATAAAGTAGGGATCGGCTTCATTACACCGCGCACAACTATCGGCATTCCCGTTGTCATACCGCCTTCAAAACCGCCTAGGCGATTGGTTTTCCGGTAATAACCCTGTTCTTCATCCCATGCGATTTCATCATGGACATCACTGCCGAATAGATGGGCCGCTTCGAATCCAAGACCTATTTCCACACCTTTAAATGCATTGATGCTCATTATCGCTGCTGCAAGTTTTGCATCAAGCTTACGGTCATAATGCACATAACTCCCTACACCCACCGGCATTCCTTCTACAATGACTTCAACGATGCCTCCGATGGAATCTCCTTTTTGTTTCGCTTCATCAATTGCATCTTTCATTTGTTGCTCTACGTTTTTGTCAAAACATCTTACAGAAGATTCTTCTGTCACCTGTTGCAACTGCTGAATCGTTTCGTATTTTGGGGGTTCTGCCTTCACTCCACCAATTTCCAAAACATGCGATGCCACTTCTATCCCCAATAGAGATAATAGCTTTTTAGCGACAGCCCCAGCTGCCACCCTTACAGTCGTTTCACGGGCTGAAGACCGTTCCAAAACATTTCTCAGATCACGGTGACCGTATTTAATCCCACCGTTCAAATCGGCATGACCAGGGCGAGGGCGGGTGATTTTACGTTTGATTTCTTCAGCCTCTTCCTCTGAAAGCCCTTCACTTCCCATGATCTTTGTCCAATGCTTCCAGTCGTCGTTCTCAACCACCAAAGCCACCGGTGAACCTAGTGTGTAGCCATGTCTGATTCCCGAAGATATGAAAACCTGATCTTTCTCGATTTGCATCCTTCTTCCACGCCCATGCCCTTTTTGCCGGCGTCCTAATTCTTGATTAATATCCTCATTCGTTATCGGCATTCCTGCCGGTAATCCCTCAATTATAGTAGTCAGTTGCGGACCATGTGATTCTCCCGCTGTTAAATATCTCATCTTCCAGCCCCCTTTTAGCACTTTAAAGTGTATATGTATCAATATACCACAATTTTATGAAATGTGGGTATATGTAAAACGTAAAAACCATATTGTTTGAATTTAATCACTTTTCTTTCTATTTTACAAGTACTTAAACATTTTCGATATAGTTTAATCTTTCAAATTGAAGTTCTACTGGATTTGCTATTACACGACAACCGAAAAGGGACTGAATGCTCATGTGCAGAATCAGTCCCTTTCAAGGTATTTACTTTTTCTTATAAAAAAATGTGTCGATCGTTTCAAATTGATATTTTCCTGGGGTGAATATTTGCTCGGTACTTCCTACAAAAAAAACCCCGCCGCTTTTTAGTGATGCACTGAATTTTTCATATAATAAACTTTTGGCTTCTTCAGTGAAATAAATTAAAACATTGCGGCAAACGATTAAATCGAATCCCTGTTCGAACCGATTTGCGAGAAGGTTTTGCTTTTTAAATGTCACTCTCTTTTTGATTTCATCATCGACACGATAAAAATCCGCTTCTTTTTTAAAGTATTTCCTTTTTATTTCTTGAGGTACTTCATTTAAGGATCGGTCAGGATAAATTCCCAATTTCGCACGCGCCAATACATTTTCATCCAGATCCGTCGCCAATATCTCTATCTGGCTAAGTGGAACGAGATTGGATAATATCATTGCAATCGTATATGGTTCCTCACCAGTAGAACAGGCGGCACTCCAAATTTTCAACTTTTTTTTGCTTCCTAATAACCCAGGAAGGATTTTCCGCTCCAACACTTCCCATCTTTTCGCATTTCTATAAAATTCTGAAACATTGATTGTCATTCTATCCAAAAACTCATTTAATACTCCCGGACTTGTTTGAATGTCTTTATAGTATTCACGAAATGAATGATATCCTCTTTTTTCATATAGAGAAGTTAGTCTCCTTTTCATTTGCCCTTCCTTATATAATGCCAAATCAATGCCTGTCAACATTTTGATATTACGAATAAACTCTTCATATTCTTGAGGCATTCCTACGACTCCCCTGCACATAATTATTTTAAGTGGTTCTACTCTTTATATATCGGAAAATGCCATATTTTCTTTAAATAAAATAAGCTCTAAATAAAAAAACGGGTTCCATCTCATAATGACGATGGAACCCGCTTTTTTAATTGTGTTCGTATTAATTAATAAACCCACTCGTTAACAAGTTTTGAATACTCAACAAGTTCTTCTTCTTTGAAGAATAAACCGATTTCACGTACAGCGCTTTCAGCTGAATCAGATCCGTGAATGATGTTTTTGCCAACAGTTACGGCAAAATCACCACGAATTGTTGCTGCAGCTGCATCTTTAGGGTTAGTAGCACCCATCATTTGACGTGCAGTAGCGATTACATTTTCACCTTCCCAAACCATTGCGAAGACAGGACCTGAAGTAATGAAGTCCACTAATTCGCCAAAGAAAGGACGTTCTTTGTGTTCGCCGTAATGTTGCTCAGCCAATTCCTGAGAGATGACCATTAATTTTGCTCCTGCAAGAAGGAAGCCTTTCTTTTCAAAACGGGAAACGATTTCACCGATTAAATTACGTTGAACGCCGTCAGGTTTAACCATTAAAAATGTTCTTTCCATGAATGTCACTCCTAATATGTATCATTGTTATTTGCCTATATAAGGCAATCCTTTTAGAATATTACCATTGTTTGATGAGTTTCGCAACTCCCAGTATTAAAACTTTCTTTTTCCGATATTTTTCGCGATATCGGATAAAGTTTTTCTGGCTTTAATTGCAGGAAGACCTTTCAACTCAGTAAAAGCCTTTTCTAAATACATATCACTGATCCTCGCAGCCTGTTCAATGGCACCGGAAGATTTTATCTCATTGATTATGTGGGACATTTCGTCTTTTGGCGTATCTTCCCGAACTGTTTCAATTAGCTTTTTCAACTTTGGATCTTCCATTGCAATCAAAACTGGTAAAGTGATATTCCCTTGAATCAAATCACTTCCGGCTGGTTTACCAAGCTCTTCTTCCGAAGCTGTAAAATCCAATATATCATCGGTGATTTGATAAGACATACCGACATAATATCCGAATTTAAATAGCTTTTGGTGAATTTTCTCTTCAACACCGGCTGAAATGGCTCCCAACTGGCAGCTGGATGCAATGAGTAATGCCGTTTTTCGTTTGATCCTTCTGAAATATATCCGCCAATTCTGTTCGAAATTGTATTTATCTTTTATTTGTTCAATTTCCCCAAGGCATAGTTCAACCATAGTATCAGCGAGAATTTGATGCGCAAGGGGCGACTCGATCACCGCCATCATTTCCAGTGCACGAGCAAAAATGAAGTCGCCTGTGTACATGGCGACGCGATTATCCCATTTTGACTTAATGGTGGCAGATCCCCTGCGTAAATCTGCATCATCTACAACATCATCATGTACAAGGGAAGCTGTATGGATCAGTTCCAATGTCGCTGCGACATGCTTTACGACATGTATATCATAATCGCCAAACTTCGCACCCAAAAGGACGAATACCGGACGGATCCGCTTTCCACCGGATTGCAGTAAATGCAGGGAAGCCTCCCTTAAAACAGTGGAATCCGCTTCAATTGCGGCTTCCAGTTCTTTTTCTATTAATTGCAAATCTGCATTCAAAAACGAATACATCATTTTAAATTTCATACATTCCACCCAGCTTTGTCCATTCCTATTATGCTTATTTTGAAGGCTTGTACCCGAAATGTGTTGCTGCAACACCGCCGAAATGGGCCTTGTAACTGACATTATCCATTCCTGCCTGCTTGAACATGCTTTCAAGCTTTTTCATGCCTGGGAAATCTCGAGCTGATTCCTGCAACCATGAATATTCGCTATAACTTTTTGCGAATAATTTGCCGAACATAGGCATGATGAAACGGAAATAAAAGTAATAGCCCTGTTTAAAGCCAAGCATCGTTGGCTGTGAAGTGTCCAGGCAAACGACCATTCCACCTGGCTTGGCTACCCGGTTTAACTCTTTAAGCACTTGCATGTAATCAGGGACATTCCGCAGCCCGAAACCAATCGTGACATAATCAAAGCTATTATCCTCAAAAGGAAGTTCCATTGCATTCCCATGCATTAGGGAAACTTGATCTAAATTGAGTTCATTCACCTTTTGTTCGCCGATTTTCAGCATGTTCTTACTAAAATCGAGACCAACAACCTTTCCTTCCGGTCCTACTTCGTTAGCAAGGGCAATGGTCCAGTCCGCTGTTCCACAGCATACATCAAGTGCATGGGCGCCTTTTGGGACATTCATGATGGCCATTGTAGCCTTCCGCCATTTAAGATGCTGTTTAAAGCTGATGAGGGAATTCATCTTGTCATAGTTTCCGTAGATCTTTTCGAAGACATGATGAACTTTTTGCTCTTTAGACTGCTCCATGACTCACCCTTCTTTCACATATGAATTTGCTATACTCTCTGTTTGTTCCAAGATGACTTTCACTCTATCAAGAAGTTCATCATCAAACTTTGCCAGTTTCCGCATCGAGCACTGTACAGATTGCCTGGCATCCCTCAGGCACTTATCGAATTGGGCCCGTACCTGTTCTTCTTTTTCCGAAATGAGTACGTCCCCAATAATCGAGTCATCAAAAGGCATTGCCCTTAGGACATCAAAAACTATAGATTGACCCGTTTTCAGATAACTCCGCTTCTCGGCATGCAGCCTTTTCAAAAGCAGCAGATCTTCCGATATGTCTATCCAGGCAGGCTCATTATAGTAATCCGCCAGTTTATGGATCAGCGAAGCCTCGATCGCTTTTATCGTCATTAAAAGCGTTGGTACATCATTAATGGACCCTTGTTGATAAAGAATGATTTTATTATCATTTATTTTTTTTATTGCGCTTGAAAGTATACGGATCATTTCAACATTACCTACACTGGCAAGCCCTTGATAGTATAAGCCACTATAGTAATCTCCAGCAAGCACTTGTAATTGGCGATTTTTCAATACCTCAGGCAACTCGATTCCATCACCCGAATTCGAGACGATTTCATGGGTATCCAGAGCTATTTGCACTAACATGGTTGAAATGATGTATTGATTCCGTTTTTCGTTTAAAACGTCCAAATCGTTAAACAATCCCCAAAGCAATATCAGTTTATCTTCGTCCAAGCTTGGCTTTTGTATATGCTTCAATAAATATGGATGTTGAGCTTTCGTTTCTATTAATCGTTTTAATTGCCTTATGTCGTCCGTTATGTTTAACAATTGAGATCACCCTTGCATCCCCGAAAGATAATTTTTTTCATACATATTGGTTTCTGTCTGTGTAAAATACACATTATTATACCATAAAAACAATCAGATGAAATGGACAACGTTTATAAAATGAAACTTCCAAAAATAAGGAAACCTTCATCATTTGCTCTTCAAGAAAATGGATGCGGGAAATTTACGGCTTGTTAAACGCGATATCAGATGATTGATTTATATTTAACCAATTAAATTGGAGCTATCATTTGTCAAGTGAATTCTTTTTAGAATCACTTTCTATCTCCCCGAATGGAGTATAAACTTTTGCATGGCCCCTGATTTTAATCGCCGAGGTATGCTCTGTGAATTGTGCGATCATCACCTCTCCTGAGTCAAGTTTTTCGGAGTGATGAAACTTAGTGTCCGTACCTCTTGTTAACCCGATGACATTCACACTATCCTCAATGGCTTTGATTACGACAAAATCATTCAGAATCTTTTTTTCATTCATTTTTTTCCTGCCCCCATGTCCTTAGTCTTTTATGAATGCCAGCACTTCCGCTCTAGTGCGGTGATCCTTCGCAAACGTTCCCCTTACAGCTGAAGTCACTGTTTTAGATCCGGGTTTTTTTACACCTCGCATGGTCATGCACATATGTTCAGCCTCCACTACAACCATTACACCATGAGGCTCAAGCTTTTCCATTATCGAGTCAGCAACTGTCGAAGTTATCCGCTCTTGAAGTTGCGGACGCTTCGATACAGCCTCAACCGCCCGTGCCAATTTACTTAACCCCGTTACTTTTCCGTTTTTCGGGATATATGCTACATGGGCTTTTCCGTAAAAAGGGACTAAATGATGTTCACAGACTGAGTAAAACGGAATATCCTTTACAAGTACCAGTTCTTCATGGTCCTCTCCAAAAACAGTATCGAAATACTCTTTTGGATCCTGATTAAGTCCAGAAAAAATTTCTTCATACATTCTGGCTACACGGCCAGGAGTATCCAGCAATCCTTCCCTCGTTGGGTCTTCCCCTACAGCCTCAAGAAGCATTTTAACCGCTTCTTCTATTTTGGCATGATCAACATTAGCCATTTATAGTACCTCCTAAAAAATCATTAATATTATGTATTCAGAATAAAATTCAAGGCATTACACCCTGACATCCATATTTCCTATTATCAAGGCCACCCATTCCCACTTGCATTGACACTCTTGAAAGGCAGTTTCCTCGGAATCGGCTTTTTTGTCATGGCTTTTGACGGATTTGCCATTTACAGCGTTTCTGAAATATTCACTGTCTTTTATATTATCACAGATAGAAATTAAGAAGCAAAAAAAGGGCCGCGTTTTCACGCGGCCCTTTTCGGTTAAGCACCCGTATGTAATGGTAGAATTACTTCACTGCATCTTTCAGTGCTTTACCAGGTTTGAAAGCTGGCACTTTGCTAGCTGCAATTTCAATTTCGTCACCAGTTTGTGGGTTACGGCCTTTACGAGCCGCACGTTCACGAACTTCAAAGTTACCAAAACCAATCAATTGGACTTTATCACCGTTTTTTAGAGCTTCTAAGATTGTATCAAAAACAGCATCAACAGCTTTTGTAGCGTCTTTCTTAGAAATTTCAGTTGCTGTAACAACTTCATTAATCAATTCTGTTTTGTTCATGCCATTCACCTCCTCCCAAAAGGATTCTTTATAAAAAATCATTATTACAACACTATAATAGTGATTTGATATTAGTTTCGGTCCAAAAAAATTCATTCCATGGAAATCAAGGATTACCAAGCCGAATTAATTTCCAAATAATGCATCCGAAAATTTGAAAATAGGTTGAAATCGCTGTTATAACGCGTTTTCTGTATGTAGATTATCACAAATCCTATTGGCTTAGCAAGGGAATTCAAAAAATAATGGGAATCTTTTCATTAATAATTGTATATATTATAAATTTTGTCTTTCGCTATTCATCATTTCCCTTTTTTATAGAAATTAAACTTATTATATTACTGAAAATCGCTTAACCACAGGGTTTTTTCAAGATTATACTAAAAAATAACAGGTTTTCTCAAATATTAGCCTTCATAAAGGGGTATTTTTCTTGGGATACTTTCGTCCATTGAATGCAAAAAGACCAATCCATTGAAGGAATTGGTCCAGCTTTAAAACGTTTTATAAGATGATGGCAATCAATCCCCCACTGCCCTCATTAATAATTCTCTCCAGTGTCTCTTTCAATTTATAGCGCGCATTGTCTGGCATCATCGCTAATTTCACCTGTATGCCTTCCCTTACATAGGAACTTAGGCTCCTGCCAAAAATATCAGAGTTCCAAATGGAAAGTGGATTGTCTTCGAAATCCTGCATCAGATACCGGACCAATTCTTCACTTTGCTTTTCCGTCCCGATGATTGGCGAGAATTCGGATTCGACATCGACCTTGATCATGTGGATGGAAGGAGCAACAGCTTTTAGCCTTACACCGAACCTGGCTCCCTGACGGATGATTTCCGGTTCATCAAGACTCATATCGTTAAGGGAAGGTGCTGCGACACCATATCCGGTTTGTTTGACCATTCTCAGTGCATCTGCCACCTGATCATATTCTGCTTTGGCATACGCAAAGTCCTGCATCAAAGATAACAGATGATCCTTGCCCCGAATCTCCACACCGACTATTTCCTTCAGAATATCATCATAGAGTTCATCAGGGGCGTACAGGTCGATTTCCGCAACACCCTGCCCCATCTCAATGCCTGCAAGCGCGGCACGGTCAATGAACTCGAATTCATTAAAATGACCGACAACACGATCTACATCCCTCAGGCGTTTAATGTCCTTAACGGTTTCTTTAACCGCTTCCTGGTAACTTTCCCTTAACCAATGATCTTCTCGCAGAACCATTACCCAGCTTGGGAGATTCACATTGACTTCGAGAACCGGGAATTCGTAAAGGGCCTCACGGAGTACGCTGTAAACATCCGATTCCCGCATTCCTTCGACACTCATGGCCAATACAGGGATATCATACTTTTCCTGCAAGGATTCCTTCAATGCTACCGTATTTGGGTGGTGAGGCTGAACGGAATTGACAATCATGATAAATGGCTTGCCAACCTCCTTCAATTCTTCAACAACCCTTTCCTCGGCCTCTAAATAATCACTACGAGGAATTTCCCCTATTGACCCATCCGTCGTAACGACTACACCTAATGTTGAATGATCCTGAATTACTTTGCGAGTACCTATTTCAGCCGCTTCATTGAACGGAATCGGCTCTTCATACCAAGGCGTGTGAATCATGCGGGGACCATTTTCATCTTCATACCCTTTAGCCCCTGGTATTGTATAACCGACACAATCGACTAAACGAATGTTAACTTCGAGCCCTTCAGCTACCTGAATCGATGCTGCCTGATTGGGTACGAATTTTGGTTCTGTCGTCATGATCGTCTTTCCAGCAGCACTTTGAGGCAATTCATCCTGTGCCCTTGCACGGTCGGCCTCTGAAGGGATATTCGGAATAACGACTAACTCCATGAATTTTTTAATAAATGTGGATTTCCCAGTCCTGACGGCACCGACCACCCCCAAATAAATATCGCCACCGGTCCGTTCAGCTATATCTTTAAAAATATCTACCTTTTCCAAGGTATCCCCTCCCGAATTAGAGTTTTGGGATTTCGTTTATCCATTTGCTTTTATTTAGGACACTATATATCTATGATGTTGTCCTAAAAATTTATTCCAATTATTTCCCTGGTTCATTCCCTTCCTCCACCAGAAATTTTATATAAGGGTTGTTATTTTAAAAGTAAGATGAAATAAAGATAAAGAAATAACCCTTCCCCTACAATATATTTTGTAGAAGAAGGGTTATGCCTATTTTGCAAGAAATATTGGATTATTTGTTTTTTCATCAATTGTATATGGCAATGAATAGGCTGGTACGAACTCCGAACTCTGCACTAGCAGGTCCCGGATATCCTCACCTGGCTTGACTTCCCCATCATGCTTCTTTAATGCCTCAAGTAAATCCGGGGTATAGTCAACAAAAATATCACCTTGGCCATCGACTACAAGATATAAGTCTTTTTGTGAAAATGGACTCGTGACCGTAGGAGCTTCCTTCAGGCCCATTTTTTCATAATCGAGCGTAAAGACATTATCGGATAACCTTTCCTTAAATGGCGGGTATCCATTGCTTTGCTGATAAGCAGTCAATCTCAAGGAAACATCCTGAATCTTCTGTGCCATCCTGACATCCAACAGCTTTACAGTCGGATCCTTTTCGGCATTAACGAGGATGTATTGAAAGACGCCTCCTGATTCAAAGGCATTGTCCGGCGGTTCAGCCATGTACCTCGGCGAGATCTTAGAAAACTTTATGACATATTTTTGATAAATCGGTGTCTCTGCATCTTTTGTAACGATGGGCAGTATGCCGCCTTCGTCTTTCTGAAATTGATCGACTGCACTTTGGACGGATTGTATTTGCTCTTTATAAGGCAGTTGGTTTTGCATTTTTTGCTTCTCCGGATATAAACAGCCAGATAATGATACGGAGATGCATAATAAACATAATATTTTGAAAAAATTCTTCATCATTTCTCCTCACCTATCAAGTGGTTGGCCCGCTAAGAACAACGATAAGGATGATCAAGCCGGCTAGAATCATAAGTATGTATGCAATAATTGCTGTCAAGCCTCTCCAAAAACCTTTTAATTTATAACGGCTTAAGTAGATTAGAAATATAGAGATAACCATAAAGCCCATAGCTATAAAGGATATCCACATTTTTTGCAGAGCAGGTGTCATATCTTCATCACTCCTTTTTCCAGAAATTATTATAACATACCAAATTACGTTAAAGGAATTAAATCATTGTCCAAACTGTGTAATTCTCGTTTTCATGACTAATTTTAGCAAAAAAAATTTCTGAGGTGCAGTTAAATAACGAGAAATATGTAATGAATTTTCCATACTTTCTCCCTCCAATCAACAAAAAAAACAGCCCAAAGGCTGTTTTTCTGCTTATTCAAATTAAGATTGAAGCGTCGGCAAGACCTCTTTAAACGCTTTTATGACTGTATCCACTTCATCCAAATGAATAGTCAATGACGGCTCAATCCTGATTGTTTTGGAGTTTATAAGCGTACCTGCCACCAAGATGCCTTTATCAAAGAGGGCTTTTGAAAATTCATAACCCACTTCGTCTTTATGGAACTCGATACCAATCATCAATCCTTGGCCGCGAATCTCCAATACTTTATCTTTGTGCTCGTTAGCCACTTCCTTTAACCCATTTAGGAAGTATTCTCCAACTTCTGCAGCACGCTGAGGTAATTTTTCTTCCAAAAGGACGTCGATCGTAGCGATGGCAGCAGCACACGCGAGTGGATTCCCACCAAATGTCGTAGTGTGCATGAATGGATTATCGAACCAGCTTTTAAACACTTTCTCGTTGGCTACCACAGCCCCTGCAGGCATTACTCCGCCGCCAAATGCTTTCGCTAAACAAATAATATCCGGAACAACATCATAAAGCTCAGAAGCGAACATTTTACCTGTACGTCCCATTCCTGTTTGAACTTCATCCAATATCAATAACGCATCATATTCATCACATAATGCCCGAACCTGCTTTAAATAATCTTGCGGTGGGAGGATGACCCCTCCTTCACCCTGGATAGGCTCCAACAGCACAGCAGCAACATCTTCACCGACCAACGCACAGCTTTCAAACGTTTTTCTCATCATATCCACATCTCCGAAAGGTACATGACGCACACCAGGAATCAGTGGAATGAACGGTTTACGGAACATGCCCTTTGCCGTTGCCGATAGGGAACCAAGACTTTTACCATGGAATGATTTTGTCGTGGAAATAATCGTGTATTTATCACTATACATTTTAGCGAGCTTAAGTGCAGCCTCCACGCTCTCCGTACCGCTGTTCGTAAAGAATGAGTATTTTAAATCCCCTGGCGTGATATCGGCTAGGATTTTTGCAAGCATTGCACGCAATGGATCAAGTAAGTCCTGGCTATGAAGTGCTTGTCTTTGCAATTGATCGGTTACGGCCTTAACGACTTTAGGGTTACGATGCCCAACATTATAAATACCAAAGCCACCTAAACAATCAATATATTTTTTTCCATTAACATCCGTAAAACAGGAATCTTGATCAGACCACTCCACCGCAGCGAATTGTGTGTCTTTAGTGACCGTCTTCCGATATTCCAAGAACCCTGGGTTTACATGGTTCCGGAAATTCTCGACCGTTTCTTTTGTTATCCACTGCGCATCTTCTTTTGAAATTTCCTTTTGTTCGATTAATTGAAGCACTTTTTTAATATAATCCTGGGTTGCTGTTTGGTTGACTTGAGTATTTTTACTTTCTACGTTAATTGACATTTTAAAATCTCCTTTTTTATAACTTTAGTGGATTTGTAATGAAGAACGCCTCTGATGAAACTTTAATGATTACCTCCCTTTTTTCTTATACTTACTAATCAAGCAAGAACCGTGCCAATATAATTTCCCAATAAAATCGCATTATTTTTAATAAACCGCTCTTAAACTATGCAAATTTGCATATTACTATTTCCCGTTGCATAATCACCCTTGAAAATTCATTGAAAAGCTTTTTCTTTTCTTAAAAAAAGCCGCTGACAAGTGATTATCATCACTCGACAACGGCTTATATTCAATATGCATTTTTTTCGATTCTCTTACTCTGTTCAGCTAAAACTTTTTGATACTTCCTGCTCACTGACGATTGACTTATCCCCAGAGCCTTTGCCGCTTTGGTCGTAGTTTTATACTGTTTCATGGCAAGCATGATCAATTGCTCTTCGACATGATCCTGTGCTTCCTGTAAAGGAAGGATTCTGGTAATGATGGGTTTCGTTTGTTTAAAGTCACTGCCGACCGGAATGAACCTTTGAATGAAGTCAGCATCGATCATCTCTTCATCAGCAGAAACAACCAATCTTTCAATCATGTTCTGCAATTCACGAATGTTCCCCGGCCATGTATAGACTTCCAGTATATTTAAGGCATCGGGGGAAAAGTGGTAATTCCGCTGATACCTTTCATTCAGTTTTTGCAGAAAATGAAAGGCTAGCGGCGGTATATCCTCCGGCCTTTCCCTTAAAGGAGGCACATGAATGGGAATGACGTTCAATCGATAGAATAAATCTTCTCTGAACGTCCCCATCTCGACCATTTTTTCCAGACTCTTATTCGTGGCCGCAACAATTTGAACGTCAATGGAGATAGGTGTAGTACTGCCTATCGGGATCACTTCCTGTTCCTGGAGGACCCGCAGCAGCTTGACTTGAAGATGAATAGGCATGTCACCCACTTCATCAAGGAATAAAACACCTCTATTGGCCTGTTGAAAGTATCCTACCTTCCCATTTTTATCAGCTCCTGTAAATGAACCCTTCGTATAACCAAACAATTCACTTTCGAGGAGGTTTTCCGGAATCGCCCCGCAATTTATCTTCAGGAAAGGTTGCTTGGACCGCCTACCCATTTTATGAATGGCTTCGGCTATCACTTCTTTACCTACCCCTGACTCCCCGTTGATTAAAACAGTAGATGAAAAATGAGCGATTTTCTTGACTTGGCTGATTATCTGCTCCATTTTAGGACTGGCAAAAATCAACTCTTTATAAAATTGATCTTGTTTTTTGAATGAGTCCAGTTCTTTCCTCATTTCATTTAATTCCGATTTCAATTGTGTCGTTTCCGTTATATCCCTTGAAGCAATGACTATACGATCTATATCCCCTTTTTCATTGAATACAGGAGTTCCGACGGAAAGGACTTTCTTATTCATTTTCGTATCTTGGACAATCGATACTTTCTTTTTTTGTTCAAGGACCAATCGGGTGACCGAAGGATTAAAAATCCCTTCATCTTCTAGTTGCAAGAGATTCTTCCCGATATAATCTTTTAAATCCTTCCCCCAGAATCCTGAGATGATGCTGTCACTATAGCGCAGCAGCTCCCCTTTTTGATTGACTACAAGTATTTCATCATAGATATTCGCTAAAATGGCATTCAAGTCTTTATTCGAGCTTTTTATCAATTCTATTTCCATGGCCATTTCCTCAACCATCGGTAAATCCTGAACGATGATGATCAGCCCTTCGACTTCTTTTTCATGGTTTAGAATCGGGCTATAATCGACAAGCACACTCATGACATCAGTGATCTCCAGCTGATTAAGAATACTGCTCCCACTGGCAAACACGCTATGTATATGCTGCTTATTGAAGATGTTCGCAGCAGGCTCATTTAGGACTTGTTCAGAAGGCTTTTTTATCATCTTCAAGCCTGATTCATTGAAGTTCACGATATTTTTTTCTTTATCAGCCACAAAAATCCCCATAGGAATCGAAGTTAAAATAACATTTAGCAGGTCTAAATTTTGTTTGCTGTCCTGCTTGAATAATTCAGCTAACACATCTTCCCTTTTTACATAACCGGTAAGCAGGCCATCATCCGTTTTTATCAGTACGATAGGTTCACCAATAATTTGAAACAGAAGCGGCAAGGATATGTTAGGAGTTAATTTACAGACATTATCGATCGAAAAAGCATACTGTAAAAGCTGATCGACTGTCGTTATTTTTTCATTTAACGGGAGGTCATCCATGCGGATATACGCAAATACTTGATTTTCCTTCATAAGAAAGAAGAAAGGTTCCTGTATCTCATCAATTTTTTGCTCTGAAAATGTTGGCTGATCAATTGTTATAGTTATGAATGGTCTAATTTTATCATCCGGAATAGATAACACAGTTTCACTCTCCTTTTGTAACCTAACCTATTTTAACATAATTCTGAATTGCAAGATAAAAAATAATACGCACCCTTACATATATCCATAATTTACCTTTATTCAACCCACAACAAAAGGGTCCTTTAAGGGACCCTTTTGACCTAAAACCAGATCATCTTAAACTTTTTTCGACCGTTCACCTTTTCTAAGTTCAGGATATAATCGGCCGTTTCCTCAGTAAATCGCATTGCCGAATCAAAGCCGGGAAACGAGAAAATAGGAGTGCCGCACCTGCAAGATGTAAGAAAATGACTCATTTGGATTATTAAAAGAATGAAAACTTCAAATAGTTCCCGTTCCTTCCCCGTCACGGATAGAAAAAGTGGCGAATATGGCAATGGAAAGCAAGGAGACATCGTAAGGAAAGCCTTGCTTTCGTAGCCATTTTCTCATCAACAACATTGATAACCGTCACAATAATCAGTAAACTCAACACCCATGCATAGGCTGGTACAGAAGCAAAAGCTGCTGAAAAGAAAAGCTGAATAACAAGTAATTAACCATTGAAATGAATAAATAATCCTTTAGTATCATTTGGATTAATCGACTTTTTCGTGTAAGCATATGCCGAACCGGCCCTATCAAATGACCTTTGCCATCTGTCCGTAACTGTACGTAATCAGCAATATATAACAACCTCCTTCGTTTCGTGAATAGCTTGGATTCACTGGGCTTCTTCAAAATGAAATAGCGGAGGGGAGTCCGTAAACCATTTTGTCCGGTACAGAAGATAACCAATTCCAATAACCGCCCAGACAACTCCTAGAATCAATGAACTCATATCGAGATTAAGCCAAAGGATGAAAACCGATGCCGCACCAATAACCGGGGATAGAATAGTTGTAAGAAATCCCTTAATCGTAAGGAAACTTTTGTTTCTTATTGCATGGACGATTACACAAATATTCACGAAAGTAAAAGCAATTAAAGCCCCAAAGTTTATGAGGGAAGCAGCCGTAACCAAATCAAGGAATAAGGCAACCATTGAAATGACCCCGACGAATATGACATTAAAGAATGGCGTGTTGTATTTGGGGTGAACAAACCCAAATGGTTTTTTCGGGATCACTTGGTCACGCCCCATGACATATAACAACCTGGAAACACTAGCGTGAGATGCAAGACCGGAGGCAAGAGTACCGGATAAAGTTCCTGCAAGAAAGAAGGCTTGAAATAACTTCCCGCCCACGAAGAGGGCAATTTCCGGTGAAGCCGCTTCAGGATCGCTAAAACGGGAAACATCCGGGAAAAATAACTGTGTAAAGAATGAAGCCGTCACAAATAAAATCCCTCCGATAAGGGCAGTCAAAAAGATGGCCCGGGGAACCGTTTTGGTTGGATTTGGTGTTTCTTCCGATAATGTAGTGACAGCGTCAAACCCCAGAAATGAAAAACAAAGGATTGTAGCACCTGTTATGAGCGTCGACATTTCAATATGAGGCCCGATGAATGGCTGAACCGATAAGACCTCTCCTGTTCCTTCTCCACTCATGACCCCTTTAACGACAAGTGCCACAAAAATAATGATGACCAACATTTGAAAAAAAACAAGAAAGCTATTAAAGTTGGCAGCAAAATTAACATTGAATAAGTTAATGCCTGTCATTAAAAGGACAAATGCTACCACCCATATCCACGGGTATACTTCCGGAAAAAGTGCTGTTAAGTATATTTTTGTTAAAATGGCGTTCACCATCGGTAAAAATAAGTAATCAAGCATCGATGACCATCCGACAAGGAAGCCTAAATGCGGATTGATCGTTTTTTGTGTATAAGTATAGGCTGAACCTGCCTGCGGATAAATTTTCACCATTTTCCCATAACTGGCTGCTGTAAATAACATCGCTAAAAGAGCGATGACATAAGCGGTTGGCACATGCCCCCCCGTTTTTTCGGAAACTATCCCGAATGTATCAAAAACAACCATCGGCGTCATATATCCAACACCAAGCAATACGATATGCCATAAGTTTAAAGATCTTTTCAATTGACCTGTTTGCATGTATCATTCCCCTTCCCATTTAAGCAGAAAAGTTAACCAACTTTTCTGGAATTCCTTATAATTTTATTGGTCATATTACACTTCGCAATTTTCATACCAAAAAAAATAGTCGAAATTCAACAAAAAATAAGGAAATAAGGAGAATATTTGATGCAAATTTGAATAACCTATTCAATTATTCATAACCCTTAAAGTTAGCTAAAAGAGAACCGCTGATTTTTGCCCATAAAAAAAAGCAGAAGATATCAAGATATCTTCCGCTCATTTGACTAAATCCCCCCGTGCCGAGGTCAAATTACTAGTTTACTTTCGTTGCATTGTATGCTGATACATGGCAAGGCGCATCATCGAATGCCTAATTTAATGAAATTCTTTTATTAAAATCAACAGATTCGAGGTTAATCCTGCTGTCTGCTATCCAATATGTTAAAAAGTTCTTCCATTTCATTCGTTTTTGAACGATTCATTAAAAGGTCAACTGCCTTTTTCACTTCTTCCCCATTGAATAAGACATCGTACAGGGCTTCAGTAATCGGCATATTCACTTCGTACTTCTGAGCTAATTGATAGGCGGCTTTAGTCGTTCTGACACCTTCGACGACCATACCCATGTTTTCCAATACTTCTTCAAGCTTTTGCCCTTTACCAAGCATATTCCCAGCTCTCCAATTTCGGGAGTGAACGCTTGTACAAGTGACGATCAAATCACCTATTCCAGCTAATCCGGAAAAAGTAAGTGGGTTAGCTCCCATGGCCACCCCTAGACGGGAAATTTCAGCCAATCCACGTGTTATTAAGGCAGCCTTGGCATTATCACCATAACCTAACCCATCCGTAATGCCGGCAGCTAAGGCAATGATGTTCTTTAATGCCCCTCCGATTTCAACGCCAATCAAGTCCGGATTTGTATACACACGGAAATTATTGTTGATAAAGATGTCCTGAACCTTTTCGGCAGCTTTCATATTCTTTGAAGAAACGGCAACTGTTGTCGGGTGACGAAGACTGACTTCTTCTGCATGGCTCGGTCCTGAAAGAACCACTATATCTTTAAGCCAATCCGCCGAAGATACTTCTTCAATCATTTCCGAAATACGAAGCAGGGAATCAGGTTCAATCCCCTTACTCACATGAACGATTGTCAATGGTTTATTATGAGCCTCTTTAATCTGACCCAGCACTTCCCGGTAGGCTTTAGTCGGCACAGCCAAGATTATTATTTCAATCCCGACCAACGCTTCCTCAATGGAAGAATACCCTTGAATCCCCAAAGGCAATTCAATTCCAGGCAAATATTTTTCATTCGTATGATTTTGATTGATTTCATCAATTTGTTTCTGATTATGTCCCCATAATCTCACTTCATGCTGGTTATCTGCTATTACCATCGCTAAAGCAGTTCCCCAGCTACCTGCACCAATCACTGCGATGCTTTCTTTTGCTTTCACCATTATAAAACCACCTTTACTATTTTCTCTGACGTCCAAAAATCCGTATTGGTGTTCCTTCAAAACCAAAGGCATCCCTAATTCGATTTTCTAAAAATCTCTCATATGAGAAATGCAATAACTCAGGATCGTTAACGAATACAACGAAAGTAGGCGGCTTGATCGCTACCTGAGTCGTATAATAAATTTTCAAACGGTTGCCATTATGAGTCGGTGTCGGATTCATCGCCACGGCATCCATGACCACTTCATTCAATACATTTGTCTGAACACGGATAGCATGATTCTCACTAGCCTGATCAATGACTGGAATTAAGGTATGTGTCCGTTTTTTAGTTAAGGCAGAAAGATAAATGATTGGCGCATAATCCAAGAATAGGAAATGGGCACGGATTTTTTCTTCAAAATCCTTCATCGTTTTTTCATCTTTCTCGATGGCATCCCACTTATTGACGACGATGATGACCGCTCTACCCGCTTCATGGGCATATCCGGCAATTTTTTTATCCTGCTCACGAATACCTTCTTCAGCGTTAAGGACCACAAGAACAACGTCTGAACGTTCAATTGCCCTTAATGCACGAAGTACGCTATATTTTTCCGTACTTTCATACACTTTCCCTTTTTTCCGCATCCCAGCTGTATCAATAATGACATATTCTTTGCCATTATATTTATAAGGAGAGTCGATCGCATCGCGAGTCGTTCCTTCAATATCACTTACGATGACTCGATCTTCACCTAACAACGCATTGACCAGGGATGATTTACCTACGTTCGGTCTTCCGATCAAACTGAATTTAATGACATCATCAGCATAATCCTGACCGCTGAATTTAGGGAAGTGTTTGGCCGCTTCATCCAGAAGGTCACCAAGACCAAGTCCATGAGACCCGGAAATCGGGAATGGATCGCCAAAACCTAACGCATAGAAATCATAGATTTGATCTCTCATTTCTGGGTTATCGACTTTGTTGACTGCAAGGACAACTGGCTTTCTCGATTTAAAGAGAATTTTAGCGACCTCTTCATCAGCAGCCGTTACACCTTCACGACCATTCGTCATAAAAATGATCACATCCGCTTCGTCGATGGCAATTTCAGCCTGCTGGCGAATTTGTTCAAGGAACGGCTCGTCACCGATATCAATTCCACCTGTATCAATAATGTTAAAATCATGTGTCAACCATTCACCTGAACTATAAATCCTGTCCCGTGTTACTCCAGGAACGTCTTCGACAATCGAAACCCGTTCTCCCACTATTCTATTAAAGATTGTCGATTTTCCTACGTTCGGACGACCGACTATCGCAATTACCGGTTTTGGCATTGCTATTCACCCTTTCTGCTACTATATCTCTGTCAAAGTCACGAAATTCATGAATGCATTTTTTACGGTTGCTTTGCATTATTGATTTTCATTTTTTCCTTTTAAAGGAAAAGGCTGTATCCATCATCATATAAGGGAAACTTTCATCAGTAATCCTACTGATGTTCAGTTAAACGTATCAAGTATTAACAGGCAGTTTGTCCACTTTACTACCCAGTTCCTCAGGTGACGTGAAGCCGAACCCTCAGCATGCTAAAACGTGATTATAAACAGCCCAAAAAAATGAAGAAAGCTTTCGGCATACTGCTTCCTTTTTAATTGTTTAGAGCATTTTACGATTTATCTACAGACCTCTAACTATCCTATAGTAACAAATTTCTCGCCAATCAACAATGATTGTATGCATTAAAGCCTTCCAATTCCAATTGATTCCATTTTAACTACTGCCTTTTGGATAAAGCGGACAACACCCTTTGCCTATTTTCCTTAATTTTCCACAATACTCTTCATTGATTAAAATTCTCTTTTCCTTG
Source organism: Peribacillus sp. NJ11 (assembly GCF_030348405.1). Lineage (NCBI taxonomy): Bacteria > Bacillati > Bacillota > Bacilli > Caryophanales > Bacillaceae > Peribacillus > Peribacillus sp. NJ11. The sequence goes on along the minus strand of NZ_JAUCFO010000001.1, from coordinate 3,166,023 downwards.
TTTTGATAAAAATCTCGATTGGGATGATAAATAAATGTATTGGCCAAAAAGCTCCAACATTCTCCATAGTATGTTTGCGCCCAATATCAGCACTGCATTATCATGCCATGCGTATGCAAGGCCCACATGGGGCAAAGAGTGATAAACAAGCAATCCGGAATATATGATATCACCCATTATCAAGCCATTTAAAAGGACGAACAATCGATGTTTCCAATTTTTAAAAAGCAAAAGGATTAGATAATTCAGGAAAATACACAAAAGATAAGAGGGTTTCATGATGAGCCATATCGGATCAAGCAAAGAAAAAAGTTGAAAACTGGCATAAGCGAGAGTGATGATAAGACTGCCGCTGATCAGTTCCATTATCTTGAGGATTGATTGCTTCCTAATATACACACACAGTATAAAGAAAAGATATGGACCGCTCAAATGCACGGAAACCAGGGGAAATTCCAGTTTATACCCCGCCAATACCATTACGGCCAATAGATGAAAAAGAAAATCAAAACGAAAGGGAACCGTTTTTGGAATAAAATACATGACAATGACCCAAACTATCCATGACATCCAATAAAACAAAATTCCATCCATGCATCGTCCCCCTTTTAGGAAACATTATGGCTTGTTTATTCAAAGTATAAACGTAAGCCCAGCATTTAATGTGGAACTGCAAATATTTATGCATAAAACCTTCCCACTATCAACTAAAGAAGGAGGTGTAAACATGGGCAAAGATCGGCAAGAGAAGAAATTGAAAGAAAGTAAACGGGTGGAGTCCGACAGGGACCAATCATTGGATAAAAAAGGGGCAACAAGCATGGAAAGTCCTGAAGAGGCAAGAAGAAGGAATAGTTAGGTCTATCCCCAAAAAAAAGAAGCATCTCAATTTGTTTCAATCGAGATGCTTCTTTTTGTGGTCATTCATTTAGCATATGCCGAACAATCAATGCCTCTTTGAGATAACCAATGATAGGTATTGCCTTTGATGACTATTTTGGATTTCCTTAGCTCTGAAATATTACAGCACCCGAGTGCAGTCATGATGATCTTTAAATCTTCATGTATGTAGTTTATTTCTTTAATCAGTTGTACCAGGCCCAACTCTTTATGCAGCTTGAGGAAATGTCCGGCTAACCCGACACCTTTCGCTCCTAAGGCCAGGCTTTTTGTTATTTCCAAGGGGCTTTGAATCCCACCCGATCCAATGACTGACAGCTGAGGTGAGACATTAACAGCTTCGACTATCGAAGCAGCTGTCGGTATTCCCCATTCATTAAAATACTCGAGTATCTTCGCTCGTCTTTCATTCTCGACTTTAGCAAAATTCGTTCCGCCAAACCCACCTACATCAATGATCGAAACACCCACGGAATGTAACTGCTGCACCGTTTCCATACTCATCCCAAACCCAACCTCTTTCACGATGACAGGAATTCCGATAGTTCTGTTAATTTTCTCTATTCTCGAAAGGGTACCCGCAAAATTCCTATCCCCTTCAGGCATCGTCAATTCCTGAATGACGTTAATATGAATCTGCAGTGCATTAGCCCCGATCATTTCGCTAGCTCGCTTTGCCTGTTCGACTGTTGCTTCACCACCGAGATTACCAATCAACACCCCATCGGGATTTTCCTGTCTTACCACTTTAAAGGAGGCCTGCTGGCTAGAATCCTTGATGGCTGCCATTTGTGATCCAACAGCCATGGCGATTCCTGTTTCCCGGGCTGCAATGGCAAGGTCACCATTCAATTTTTCGGTTTCAGGGCCTCCGCCTCCAGTCATGGCATTTATAAAAATCGGCGAACTTAATTCAAGTCCGCCAACTTCTGCTGTGAGGTTCACATTATTCAAGGAAATCCCTGGTAAGCTTTGGTGAATGAACGAAATATCTTCTAATCCTGTTTTATGCTGCTGACCTGTTTTTAGCGCAAATTCTATATGATCTAACTTTCGTTGTTCTCTCTCCAAGGCCATCACCATTATTATCTTATTTTAGTTTTTTCAATTGATCACCGATCATTTCACCTAGCTGAAAGCCTTTCGTTTCTTCAGGAAGCTCATAATCTGATGTGTTGTAATTGGATTGTGGCTCCTCAAGTTCTTTAATGCTCAATGATAGACGTTGATCCGTTTCATTGACATCCAGGACTTTCACTTCGACTGACTGGCCTTCTTTAAGTACTTCTTGTGGTGTGGCAATATGCTTGTGCGAAATCTGTGAAATATGGACAAGCCCTTCTACCCCTGGGAAAATCTCCACGAATGCTCCGAAAGAAACAAGGCGTTTAACGATTCCCTCTTGTGTAGAGCCTTTTGCCGCTTTTTCGGCAACGCCTGCCCATGGTCCCGGAAGAGTATCCTTAATGGAAAGTGAAATCCTTTCATTATCACGATCAATGGATAGGACTTTCACCTGCACCTTATCGCCTTCTGAAACGACATCGGATGCTTTTTCGACATGCTGATGGGAAAGCTGGGAAATGTGGACAAGACCGTCTACGCCTCCAATATCCACGAATGCACCAAAATCGGTAATCCTTTGGACCACGCCCTCAAGCACTTGCCCGCTTTCGATTTTATCCAAAACGGTTGCTTTTTGTTTTTCCTTTTGGTCTTGAACGACTGCCCGATGTGAGAGGATCAAGCGATTCTTGTCTTTCTCAAGCTCAACGATCTTGAATGTTAAAGTTTTGTTTTTGTAATCAGAAAAGTCTTCAACGAAATAGTCTTCTACAAGAGAAGCTGGAACAAATCCACGTACGCCTAGATCTACAACAAGCCCGCCTTTGACGACATCTTTAACTTCGGCCTCAAAAACGTCTCCGTTCTCAAATTTCAATTCCAGGTCATCCCATGCTTTCAGAGCGTCAATTTTACGTTTTGATAGAATGAGAGCTTCTTCTTCAACTTTAATGACTTCCAGCTCCAATACATCACCTTCCGAAACGGCATCTGACGCCTTTTCGACATGAAGGCTTGAAAGCTCACTTATAGGAATGATCCCATTAGTCTTACTGTTTTCCACATCGACAATGACCTGTTTTTCTTCCACCTTTGAAACGGTTGCTTTAACTTGATCCCCAACTTTGTAATTGTTCACTTCTACCTGGTTCATATCTTCTGTCATTACTAACTCCTCCTTAACCCATGACTGATCAGCTAACTTCCTCTTCATCGGCCACATATTTTATTTAAAGTGGTTCAATAAAAACACTTTCCTAATAAAGATAAAAACAGTTTTCTTTAGAGTTATAAGGTTATATTCCTTTTCATCCCCAATAAGGAACAATACCCCTATTTTATAAATTCTAACAAAATCAGAAAATTGTCAAGTATGAAGGACTATTTATGCTCGGAAATCAATTTCCCAATTTGGTCCATGATGATTTTGGTAGCTTCATCAGCTGATATTTTCCGTTCCCGATATTCGGTAAAATTTATTGGAGGGCCGTATACGACCTTCAACGGACGCAAAAATTTATATGGGCCGATGATCGCACACGGTATGATCACGGCATCAGATCTCAGCGCGAAAAATCCAGCACCCGCCAAACCTTCTCCCAATTCACCTGTCTTACTTCTGGTACCCTCGGGAAACAGTCCAATCACCTTGCCTTCCTTCAAAATCTTTAACCCTTTTCTAAGAGATTCGCGATCGCTATTGCCCCGCTTCACCGGAAATGCATTTACTCTTGGTAATATACCCTTTAAAACCGGTGCATGAAACAACTCTTCTTTCGCCATGAAATGAATATCCCTTGGTGAAGTTATGCCAACTATAGGCGGATCCAAATTATCAATGTGATTGGCACAGATCAATACTCCGCCCTCTTTAGGGAAATGTTCCTTTCCGAGCGTTTTAACCCTAAACGAAGGCATTAAAACGCCTTTTACGACGTTCTTGGCAAATGTGTAAAAATCCAATGTCATCTTTTCCTCTCTTCTATTAAAGACATGATACTTTCTGCAACTTCTTGAATCGATAATGAAGTCGTATCAATTTCGATAGCATCGGCTGCCTTCTTCAGGGGCGATACCTCGCGTTCAGAGTCCAGCTTGTCCCTAGTAGCAATTTCCTCCCTTAATTTTTCAATATCGGATGGAAAACCTTTCAAAATATTTTCCTGATGCCTCCGCTGTGCCCTTTCATCTACAGAAGCGATAAGAAATACCTTTACCTCGGCGTTTGGTAAGACATGCGTACCGATATCCCTGCCATCCATGACGACTCCGCCATTTTCACCAAAGATTTGCTGCCTGCGCACCATTTCTTCCCGGATGCTCCTGTGCTTTGCCACTTCCGAAACAGAACCGGTCACTTCATTGTTCCTGATTTGGGCTGTCACGTCCTCATTATCAACGAACACCAACTGCCCATTTTCACTTGGTCTTAATTCGATTTCTGTATTGATGAGAACTTCAGATAATGCTTGTTCATCATTCAGGCGAATCTTTTGATTAAGGGCCTTATAGGTAAGGGCCCTGTACATAGCACCTGTATCCACATATATGTAATTGAACTTTTCTGCAACAATTTTAGCAACCGTGCTTTTCCCAGCAGCAGCTGGTCCATCGATTGCAACTGATAATTTTTTTTCCATAAATCCTCCCAAGAATCATACAATCATGCTGATTATTTAGTACCCTTTCATTTTATCACAACTAGCAGGAAAATCATTAATAAAAGGGATGTGTTCGTTTAAAATCACCTTTGTTCAACTTTCGTTTTATACAGCCATCAAAATTATCCTTTATCGAAAAATCTTCATACAAAAAAAGCGGATCACCGCTTTCACTTTGAGGTCCCATTGAAAGTTTCAATGATTTTCGTATAATTATTGCTAGTGACACCTTCGTATCTCGAGAGCTTGGTCAAATCAAAAATTTGATCCTCCCTGCTCAAAAGGAACTGGAAAAAAAATAAGCAGACCAATTGGATGATGATCACTTTAATTAATAGTCTTTCAAATGTTTTCATAAGCCGCACCTTCCATACTGTTTATATTAGCAGTATGGATGGAATCACTGTTTTTCATTCAATCATGTCATACATACAAGCCTTTTTTCTTTTAGTCCACCTGCTTTTCAAGAATAAATCTCATTGGAAAATGTGACGTTCAACTGTGCCCCATCCATCAGGAATGCAATTTTTCCTGTCTCTAAATTGATGGGAAAATCCGTATAGACACAACCCGGTCCCACATCGACAACCATACTTTTGAACTTTTCTTTCTGGGAAGAGTATTTCTGTTCGAGCATTAAAATATCACCAATTTTAAACATCGAGGTCCACGTCCTTGTATGAAGGAAATTCACAATATTACCGATGAATCTTCCCATATAATCCATAAATCATTTAAGTTATTATGTCATGAAATAAAAAAAGGGAAAGTGCTAGGCACATTTCCCCACTGTGTATGAATCTTCTTAGCAGTTTAAATTAAATTTTCATATACCGGTTCGGAATTCTTTAATTTTTCCACCTTTTCTTCTTGACCGGTGTCTGCATTAATGAAAATGCGGTACGTATCATCTTTAATCGTACCAAGGAATTCATAACAAAGAACTTCTTCACCAATATCATTGGTGATTAACGCCTTTCCTTCATCCATTATTTTCACATTCGCGTTGATTTTGTCCTTAGCTTCTTTCTCGGATATTTTCGGATTCCCTATTTCCCTGGTTTTATGTGATTTTAAATACTCGTCGGCTGAAAACCCTATAACGGATCCGTCATCCAATGCAATTTTAACCTTGACTGAATCAGGATAAATCTTGACTCCATTTTCAGATGTCACGAAATTCAGTAATGCGATATTATTGTACTGAGCACTTTCAAATAATTCAAGTGAACTAAAATCATGTTCCTTTAAAAATTCTTCGGCTTTTGTATAGGCTTGATTCAAATCAATGGTTGTTTTGTTCACATCCCTATTATTGATATACCAAATAGGGTAACCGCCTTTTTTTGTCAAATCCATATTCATTTCGATATCGGATTCTTTATCGAGGATGCTCACACTGTAAAATCCATAATCGGAACCTTTGCCATTTTCTTCAACATTCACCTTCAAATTTCTGCTTTTTGAATGGGCATAGCTTTTTGCTGTCTCAATTGCTTCTTCTTTTGAAATGGTTTCACCTTGCAAATTTTTGAAGTTTTCATCCCTCTGTTGTGCAGAAGTAAAAGTCGGATTCATCTCATTCGTTTCCCCATACCCAGATACTTTTTTCTCTACCGTTTCTAATCCGTCGATGATCGTGTTATCCGAATTTTCTTTTCCTGATGCAAGTGCCATTTGGACATCCATCCATCTTAAATTGTTTTTAAGGACTAGATACTGCACTTTTCTTAACTCGTCCTGGATGTCCCCTGCCTGTGTGTACAAGGATTGTAAAGTCGAATATTCCTGATCATTCAATGGTTCTTTTTCAAGGTCACGTACAGCCGTTTTATAACTGAAGTCCGCAATTTTCGATAAAAATTCTTCTGTCTTATTAAAAGGAAGCAAGGTCAACGGCAACTGCCCGACATCACTTTGTGCTTCTGAAGTGATACGCCAAACATCTGTTAATGCTGGACTTAATGAATAACGTGAATTCATAGCCAAAGTACTGCCGACCTTATCGTGCAATAAATCTACTTGATAGCTTAAATCATGAAAGGCTCGCTGATACGTATTTTCCGCGTTGATTAGTACAGCATTTTTTTCCTTATGTTCTTGATAGCCCCAGAATGCAGTTCCTGCAACAACTACAACAAGCAGGGCAATCACTATATTCCTGATCATTTTCCTTCACCTCTTTACTTACAAAAGATATGTTTTCCGATTCTTTTAATTTGTTCTCTTGACCAGATCCATTTGCTTGTTGCCGTATCGGGATTAAAATAATATTCTGCATTACCGGTTGGATCCCAACCATTGATGGCATCCACCACGGCTTCTTTTGCCCTTTCGTTTGGTGTCAGCCAAATCTGTCCATCCGCAACAGCCGTAAAGGCTCCAGGTTCAAAAATCACGCCCGAAATGGTATTCGGAAAAGCTGCACTTTCCACCCTATTCAGTATTACAGCCGCAACGGCAACCTGACCTGTATACGGCTCCCCTCGCGCCTCCCCATAAACGGCATTGGCCATCAGCTGAATATCGTTTTGAGAATATCCTCCTGGAAGATTGGCTGATGTCGCTGTTTTGGAAGGGGCTTTTCCAGGTGTGCCTCCACCAGACTTGGATCCATTCCCTTTCACTTTCACCTGGTTTTCAATGGGTACACCCCCATAATAGGTGAACTCGTTCCCTTTATTGATCTGTTCGTGAACAAATTTCTTATTGAAATTAGATGCATTCGCCAACTTCTGTTTTGTTGAAGTCCCTGCAAAGCCATCGATTGGAAGCCCGAAATCTTGTTGAAAGTTTCGAAGTGCCCAATAAGTGCCCCATCCATAGGCTCCATCAATCTTTCCATTATAGTATCCGATGTTTTGTAAGCGTGCCTGCAGTTCAATTACATCATCGCCAACCGCACCTTTTTGAATGACTTGGCTCGAAAAGGCATTTGTTCTTGCTTCCGGGTAAATTCCGAAACAAATAGTAATACACGAAAACAGCAACAGCCATTTCCATTTTGACGAAATTCCTTTCATCAAAAACACTCCTCTTTTTCTTGAATTAATGTAATTCTATTTTCTTCTTAACTGTCTTTTTTATTCCAACCCATAAAAAAAACGGAGCGGGCAAAATATGCCAGCACTCCGTTTTGGTAGTATTCGTCATTTGCTAAGGAAATGGTCTTGGGAAAGTTTTTCGGCATGAAAGTCAGACAACAATCGTGCTTTTTTTACTTTTTTCATGCCTAACCACCACAGGTAAATCATAAATGGCATAATGAAGTACACCCAAAATTTTTGAGAAACCAAAATATAGTCATAAACCCCATGTAACGAAATTGGTATGATCAATGCCAATAATAGAAAGAACTTATTATTCGAAGCTGAAAATTTCGCCTTGCCCAAATAATACCCCATGATCACACCGAACAAAGCGTGACTGGATACAGGGAGAACGGCTCTTAGAAATGCATGTTCAACCCCGTTGGCTAGCAGGTACAGAATATTTTCCATCGTAGCGAATCCAAGGGAGACTGCAGCTCCGTAAACAATCCCATCATATGGCTCATCGAAAGCCACATGCTGATAAATAACATAAATGAGTATGAACCACTTGAAAAATTCTTCAAGTAGTGCAGCCCATAAAAAAGCATTAGCTAAATCGGTATTCAAGATATGTTCCGTTTCGAGCACATACTGTATGAACATTATCGGCAAAACAAGAAAGACACCGAATAAGAATGTTTTGACCACAACCGATATCGGTTCGGTTTCATATTGATCTTTCAAATAGAAATAGCTCAGTAGCGCCAATCCTGGCGCAATGGCCGCTGACAACATGACCAGCATTAGCTGACCCTCTTTTCCTCTTCTTTTCCTTAATCGTACCATGGAATGAAGAAAAACTGAATCCAAGAATCAAGTCTTCCAACAATTATTTAATCCGTCAGTACTTAAAGAAAGTTTCATCTATAGAGTTTTCGCTTGCCAGCACGACAGCTAACTTAATTCTAGCCTTCTTGCAGTCATAATCAGCACCTAATATCACGCCACGTTGTTTTAAATCAAATGCGCTGCCTTCATAATCATAAGCTGGGTAAACTTTTCCTTCTTCTGCACTAGTAGCCATGATGATCGTTACGCCATTATCTATTGCATTTTGTATGGAAGTCACCATTTGTGGAGTAACCTGTCCCCTTCCTACACCTTCGAGCACGATGCCTTTCGCACCGTTGGCAACCGCAGCATCAATAAAGAGGCCATCAGCGCCTGTGTGGCACTTGATGATATCCACTCTTGGAATGCGATTCCGAATATCATAACATTCCCTATGTAAAGGTTTTTGATAGATGCTGACGACATCATTATCAATTATCCCCAAATATCCATAACCAAAAGATTCGAATCCCTGCAAATTGGAAGCATGCACTTTTTTAACATACTTTGCTGAATAGATCCGCTCATTAAAAACGACAACTACGCCAACATCCCTAATTAGATCACTTGCAGCGCATAATATCGAATTCCTTAAATTGGAATATACATCGGTTCCCACCTCTTGAGGTGACCGTTGGGATCCGGTTAATACGATTGGACGTGGATCCTTATTCGTGACATCAAGGAAATAAGCCGTTTCCTCCAGTGTATCCGTACCGTGGGTCACGACAATTCCCGTAACTTCCGGGTCCTCAAATTCCTTATGAATGGCCAATTTAAGCTGTTGCATTTTCTCAAAGGACATGGACATGCTTGAAATCTGAAAAAGATCAACCACTTTAACCTCGATATCATTTGGCAAGTCGCAAAGTGATGCCAACTCATGGCCAGTCAAAGCACCAGAGGCCAACATACCATTCGCGGTTTCTTTACTGGCGATAGTCCCACCTGTGGTAATTAATGATATTCTTTCCATACTGTCCCAGCTCCATTTCATTTAATTCACTTTTCTTTAACAGCCAAATGATAGGCAATCAAACCACCATGGAACCTGCCATTTTCGATAAAGATTTCATTCGCATTATTTCCGGCTGCCAGAACCCCTGCAATATAAAGACCTTTAACATTCGTCTCCATCGTTTCCTCGTTATATGAAGGCCTTCCAGTTTCCTTATCAATATTTATGCCCATTGAAGCCAAAAAGGAATGGTCAGGATGGTAACCAGTCATGGCAAACACAAAATCATTTTTAATAACTTTTTCCTCTTCACCTACATGATATATGACACTATCTTCAGTTATCTTGTCCAAATTCGCATTAAACTCCATCGTAATCGTTCCATTCCGGACTAATGATTCAAATTCCGGGAGAATCCATGGTTTGATACTTGAAGAGTACTCCGATCCTCTATAAAGGACTGTAACCCTTGCGCCGGATTTGACCAATTCCAGAGCCGCATCCACACTTGAGTTTTTACCACCGATGACGGCAACATCACAATTAAAGTAGGGGTGGCCCTCCTTGAAGTAATGAAACACTTTAGGAAGCTGTTCGCCCGGAATGCACATATAGTTTGGATGATCATAGTATCCGGTCGATACGATCACATGTAGAGCTGTATAGTCACCTTTTGATGTCTTGACTAAAAACTTCCCATCTTCACGTTTTTCCACCTTTTCCACTTTTTCGAATTTATTGATTCGCAATTCTTTCCTTTTGACTACTTCCCTATAATAGGCTAGCGCTTGATTACGGACCGGTTTACGATTTTCGATAATAAATGCGGTATCACCAATCTCCAGTTTTTCGCTTGAACTGAAAAATGTTTGGTGTGTTGGATAACGGTAAATGGAATCCACCACATTACCTTTTTCAATGATCAGGGACTGAATTCCCACTTCTTTAAGAGCGATCGCAGCTGCCAATCCACAAGGGCCCCCACCTATGATAATGACTTCTTCAACATTCATCTATACAACACTGCCTTTCCATACACTATGTAATTCGTTCGTCTAAAAATAAAAACTCCTATCAATACATGATAGGAGTTTTTACAAATCATTTCAATGATAAAGCAATGAACATGATTTTCACTATAATCAATACATGAATTTGAATCTTTTAGATCCAACCACGGAAGCGTGAAGCTTCAGCCATTTTTCTTACGCCAATCATATAAGCCGCAAGTCGCATATCAACACGTCTGGATTGTGCAAGTTCATAAATATTATTAAAAGATTTCACAAGGATTTTTTCCAGCTTTTCGTCCACTTCTTCTTCAGACCAATAATATCCTTGATTATTTTGTACCCACTCGAAGTAAGAAACCGTTACTCCACCAGCAGAAGCGAGGACATCTGGAACAAGAAGGATTCCACGATCCGTTAGGATTTGTGTCGCTTCAATTGTTGTAGGCCCGTTTGCTGCCTCGACAACGATCGATGCTTTAATATCAGCAGCATTTTCTTCAGTGATCTGGTTTTCAATTGCAGCCGGAACTAAAATATCACAATCCAACTCAAGCAATTCTTTATTTGAAATTGTGCTTTTAAACAATTTCGTTACGGTTCCGAAACTATCTCTCCTATCGAGAAGATAATCGATATCCAGTCCTTCAGGATCATGTAGAGCACCATAGGCATCTGAAATACCAATAACTTTAGCACCTGCGTCATGCATGAATTTAGCTAAGAAACTACCTGCGTTACCAAAACCTTGAATGACGACCCGTGCCCCTTTAATATCAATGCCGCGTTTCTTGGCAGCTTCATTGATACAAATCGTTACACCCTTGGCAGTTGCTGATTCACGGCCATGAGAACCACCAAGTACAAGCGGTTTACCCGTAATGAATCCTGGTGAGTTGAATTCATCCATACGGCTGTATTCATCCATCATCCAAGCCATGATCTGAGAATTTGTAAATACATCAGGTGCCGGGATATCTTTAGTCGGCCCCACGATTTGGCTAATTGCGCGAACATAGCCCCGGCTTAGCCTTTCCAACTCACGGAAGGACATATTACGAGGATCACAAACGATACCGCCTTTACCCCCGCCATATGGTAAATCAACGATGCCGCATTTTAAACTCATCCAAATGGATAATGCTTTCACTTCACGTTCCGTTACATTAGGGTGAAAACGGATACCACCTTTTGTAGGCCCAACAGCATCATTATGCTGTGCACGGTAACCCGTGAAAATTTTAACCGTCCCATCATCCATGCGGATTGGCATCTTCACCGTTAATAAACGCAATGGTTCCTTCAAAAGCTCATAAACTTCTTCCGGGTAACCCAGCTTATCCAAAGCTTTATGTATTACAGTTTGGGTAGACCTCAGTACGTCGTGTTTTTCTTCTTCATTTACATGGCTATTGCCTTTTGCCGATTCCATTAAAAGTACCTCCTAGAAAATCTCATCCATATATAATATTATAATGTACAAATAGTCCTCTTCATGTGCTAGTATACACCTTCGATATATTTATGCAAGAGTAAAAATGGGAATTTAAAAGTTGGAAATATTCTAAAAATGAAAACGTTATCATATCAACTGTTTTCTTACTATTTTACCGTACATCTTCTCCGGCCAAAAAGGTGAGACAGATAAGGCAAACCGCATTGTTTTTCCATTATGTGGTTGCCTTGTCTCATTCGTATTGCAGCTAACTGAAGTGTGTGATCAAAACATGTATCGCTTCATTCTGGATTATGCATGTTCCATATTCATTGATGCGGCAAAGTGTCAATGTTGATGCATGGCCATACTCAGCCGCTAAAGAGATGACCGTGTCATAGGTCGTGTCTTTAACATTTTCGATAAGTAAATAGTATCTTCCCTCATAATGATAAAGAGTACTTTTAAGCAAACCTTGTAAAGACAATCGATGAGATAATTGGACGATATCTTCAAAGTCATTGAAAACATACAGAATATGGGGGAAGTCATCAATTTTCACCTGCAAATCCAAGAATTCCTCTTCGTCTGTCAATAGTTCCTCTTCGTCCTTTGTTACGATGATTATCAATCCCTGTGCAGGCAGGGAAAAAATTTCGATTGCAACGGAACCACTCATTTTAAAGCTGAGTTCTTCGCACGCTTCTTCAACCATATCCTGGAATAACTTGTGGACCTTTAAGGAATTCCCTAAAATATCTTCTTTTGAAATACCTCTATCAATCAAATCATCAAGGGTCAAAAAAATCTTGATTTTATTATTAGTTAATCGCTCCAGCTTCATAAAAAAATGCCCCCTGGTTACCATCTTCATACATCATATGAAGCCTTGGTCGCAGGGTGCATATCCATTATTTCTCCATAGCCGATCGCTAACCTTTCAGCCATTCTTCCCATTTCGATTGCGTGTCCCCCATCAAAACTCCGCTGAAGGCAGTACGGTTCTCTTCGGATATAAGGCTCAGCGCCGCACCTCCAAGACCCACCTTCAAATCCGGGAAATCCTTCATTAACTCCTCAACCAGCCTAAATGTTCCATCGAGATTCTCTTTTAGTGAACATGACATGAATAAGTAAGAGGGTCTTATGATGTTTAAAACGGTAAAAAGATCCTTATCGGCGATGGATTCTCCCAAATAAATGGTTTCATATCCTTTCCGCTTTAAAAAAATGGTAAAGACCAACAGTCCGAATTCATGTTTTTCACCAGGAGCACAAACGGTAAGGGCTTTCGGAAGAAAACCGTTAGTCGGAATCGTATGCATGACTGAGCTGATCCTGGATTTTAAGATGTTCGACGCAAAGTGTTCATGAGCGGAAGTAATTTCCCCCCTTTCCCACTTATCCCCTATCTGAACCAATATTGAACCGAGTAGATCAACTATGGTATGTTCGATTGTATACATACTGAATGCTTGGCTTATCAGCATATGGGCTTTATTTTCATTGAAATTTAATAGAGCTTCAATTAATTCATCCGATAACTTAGTCGTTTGTTCATCCTTACGGCTCTTTTCAGGAACTCCAGTCGCCAGATAGCCTGTACTTTCAAGTAGCGAAACGGCTTGGCTTATCGTAAAACCTTGCTCTGTTTTATTGATGAGCCATTTAAGGATTTGCAGATGTTTTTCTGTATACAGCCGGTGCCCTGATTCATTCCTGACAGGTTCGATAAATTTATAGCGCCTTTCCCACGCCCTTAGGGTTCCTGGCTGAATGTCTAGCAGTTTTGAAACTGCCTTTATATTATATTTACCTTCTTGCATGGTTTTACAAGGCCTCCAATAACTGTACGTTCAATTGTTGAAATTATAGTGGATTTTTTTAAGTCTGTAAAATCTCGATAGGCTCGATTAAAAGCAGCTTAATAGGTCTGCTCCACCGCTTCGCCTATTTTAGTGCATGCCCCCCTTTTCAGGGTGAATAAGTGCGTTTCCGGCTTTGCTTCAAGCCTTAAAGGCACTGTACTTGTCCCATAGCCATTACTCGTCATATACAAACAGTCCCCCTCTTTTTTTATGCTGCCGATCTGATAGGGACCGAATCCGAATATGCGAATCTGCCCCCCATGGGTGTGACCTGACAGGACGAGACTTATATGGTGTTCCGGGGTCAATTGTTTCTTAACCAATGGGTTATGACTCACCAAAATCCGAAAATCTTCATTCCCGCAATCCGACAACGCAAGATCGAGCCTATCTCGTTCTTCCGTTATATCATCAATGCCCAGAAGAGCGATTTTGCTGCCATTTTGAGACTCAAAAGAAACAGCAGTATTATCAAGGATTTTCACTCCATGTTTCAAAAGGGTTGCATCAAGCTCATGGAAATCCCCTTCATAATCATTATTTCCCCAAACAAAATAAAGGGGGCCAAGTTCTTTTAATTTCAATATATTTTTTTCCACACGTTCCAAGGGAACCCCGTTTTCCCTTATGTCCCCGCCGATTATCACCAGATCAGCCTTGTCACGTGCTCCCTCAATTAATCTATCCGATATGATCCGTCGATGAAGATCTGATATGAAAAAAATCCGAACATCGCCAAACCCTTCAGGAAAGTCATTGAAAAATAAGTCTTGAAAAATCAACCTATCTTGCTTGGCCATACGCCACATGTAAATAATCGTGGCAAATACCAGCAGAATGATGACTAAAAATAATCCAGATACCAATAACATCTTTCGTAAACCTTCTTTCCATCCTAATCCCAAGAGTTACCTTCATATAACCATAAAACCATATTACTCGCAATTAAATTTGATTTAACGCGATCATTCATTTATTTTCATGATATAAGTTAATATCATAATTCTTCTTCATCATTTCAAAAATCTTATGGCGACTTTTCCATTCTTCCTCTTTTTCCCATAACTGCTTACTTTTATTAATAATTTCACAGCGAAGCAACTGAAACTCCTTTTCTGCTTTATCGAGCTTTTTTTTAATTAATATCATATATCCATATAGCCCTATGGCTGCCGCCAAAAAAAGGAAATGGCTAAAATGATCGACGAAAACACTAAACATACTGAAAAAGGAATAAGAATAAGGTACAACGATATATAAATAAAGATAAACCAAAAAAAGGGCAGCAACAATCATGGTTGCCCATAAGCTTTGAAGGTGTTTCCTTTTAAGAGCCTCGAACTTTTTTTTTCGATCCACGACATTCTGCAGCATCTGTTTAGTTGCTTGATCCGTTTTTTCATCCAATAAAATGATTGTAGATTCCATCGCATTTCCTCCTCTACTCTTTCAAATCATGATATGAAAAAGTAGAGGAAAAAATGATAAAGTACCTGTCATGTTTGGCTTCATACTGAACCAAGTTGAACAATATTAAAAATACCCTGCCTATAAAGACAGGGTCAGACTGGAGACAAACTCGATAATAATTGAGTTTGTCTCCAGTTTTTTTAGGTTTTTAAAATTTAAATGTTGATTTCCACTTCAGGCACTCGCTTTCCGCGGGCGGTCCGGGAGCCTCCTCGGCGCCATTGCGCCTGCGGGGTCTCCCTTGGACGGGCTTTCCCCGCAGGAGTCTCGTTTTTAACATTAAGGTAGAACTCCTTTTGCCTAAAGTCTTTTTTGTTTTGAAATAGAAGGATTTAAACTTGATGTTTTCTAAAGGTGCCATCATTATTTCTTGATCGGAATTTTCAAAACCTGACCCCTGGAAATTTCATTGCCATTCAGACCATTCCACTCCCTGATCAGAGTAATGCCTTCCTGTGATTTGTAGTAATTCATGGAAATTCGGAATAATGTTTCCTCACCTTGAACAGTATGTAAGACAACCTTGTATTCCTCTTTATCCAATTTCGCCGCTTGAACTCTTTCGGCTTCCCTTTTCTTTTCTGCCGCTTCAGCCTTTGCTTTTTCGTCAGCTATTTGCTGTGCTTTGGCTTTGTCTTTGGCTTCTTGCTGTGCTTTGGCTTTTTCTTCGGCCTCTTGCTGTGCTTTGGCTTTTTCTTCGGCCTCTTGCTGTGCTTTAGCTTTTTCTTCGGCTTTTCTCTTTTCTTCTTCCTCTGCTTTAGCCTCAGCTACTTCTTTTTCTTTCTTTTCCTTTAAATCCTCTGCCGTTGCTGTAGTAGGAATCGCTTCTTTATCTTCCTTATTTTCTTCAAAGACGACTGGGTCACTTTTTGGATCATGTACAGGGAAAGGTTTTTCCTGTAAATATGTATAAAGGCTGTAAAATCCAATTGGAAGCAAAATAAAAAACAATGCTAATAATTGTATCATTGGAAACTTAATCTTCACTTTACTTTTTTTCTTTTTATTCTGGTGAACTTTGCTGCGCTTGGGCAATGATGACTTAGCCTTCTGACGTTCAATTCGCGAACGAAGTTCACCAGCCTGATCGTTTTCCTTTTCACTCTTCTGCACTCGACTCATTAAAGTCACCCCCTTTCTTGCTCAACCCTCTTTGCTTTTTGCTCCTGATTAAAATACCCAGGATAAAGTCAATCAAAAAGTGTGCCGTAATCGTCACCAGGATATTATTGGTCATTTCAAAGAGAAAACCGATAAAGAAGCTCAAAACCAAAACATTTAAAAATAAAAACCAATTAAAAAGGTATCGATAATGAACAGCTGCAAAAATGAGGCTCGTAAGAAGCAAACCAAAATGTGTTTGTAACACTCCACGAAATAATAACTCTTCACTTATCGCTACCACTAAAGCAACGACAAAAATCATCGGGTATGACAAATTACTGAAAATGCGTTCGTTAACACCACCATCATCCTGATAGGAAGATGGTGTCACTTTCATAAAGAAAATGTCAAATAACACGACAATGACTCCAGCGGGAATTCCAATCAGCAAAATATTCAGGTCATCAAAGATAAATAAGTCGAAAAAAGCAGAACGGTCTTTAAATAAAATAATACCTAAAAAAATGGATAACGTTAAGAGAATAATTTGTGTAAGAAACAAATTATTTAGCAACTGTTTATCTGTTAGTTGTTTAATTATTTCAGCTTGCTTATTTTTCATTCCCATTTTCCTTCTTTAATAAGATAAAAGCCAATTCCTTTTTCCACGTTGAATAGGAATTAACCGGATCCACCTTGACTTCCGGCCATACATCAGCCATTTTCTCGGCATCCATACCACAGATATCACAGCAGATGGGGTTCACTTCCCGCTGCTTTTCTTCAAAATAGTCCAATATTCCTGAACGGCGACATTCCTGTGCTTGCATCCAAATAAGGAATTTATGAAGCTTTTCTTGATTCCCGGATTTCCTCTTTTGACAATACTCTTTCATCTCTGCCACTTGATATAAAGGATCTTTATTTCCTGTAATGAACTGGGTAAAAAAACGAAGCTGGATTTCGTTCAACGAAAAGGCTTGAGACAGCTGTTCTTTTTCTGATAGGGACAAATTCGCCGGAATCTTTTGTGAAGCATTAAGGAAAGAGCAAACACCATCGATTTGCATATCCGTAGGCAACTGTTGCTCCATCAGATGCAGGGGAAGCCCTTCATCCCCATCACTATATAATAAGACAGCCACACTTTGCTTCCTATCTCGTCCCGCCCTGCCTATCTCCTGAAGATAAGCTTCCATCGTGGATGGCATATGAAAATGGATAACATACCTGACATCGGATTTATTTACACCCATGCCAAAAGCACTCGTTGCACATATAATTTTCAACTGACCGGAAATGAATTGCTGCTGAATGAGCATCCTTTGTTCCTGTTCCATGCCACCGTGATAATAATTGACGCTCCCTATCCCGTTTTCCTGTAAAAACCCAGTGACCGATTCCGCCACTTTTTTAGAGGAAAAATAAATAATTCCGCTACCTGTAAATTTCCTGACAAGCTCCAGTACACGGGATAGTTTCTCTTCGTAGCTGAACTTGCGCTCGACAATCATTGCAATATTATCGCGGTCAACAGATGAGACGGTTTCCTTGGCTTGTCCAATGTTGAGTTTACCAATGATATCCCTTCGGACTTCAGTGGTTGCAGTTGCTGTCAGGGCAAGAGTCAATGGATTGTTCAATTCACGCCTCACTTCTCCTAAATTCAAATAATCCGGTCGGAAATCATATCCCCATTGTGAGATGCAGTGTGCTTCATCGATGACGAATAGACCTATTTCTATGGATTTCAAGGATTTTATCACAGTCTCCAGGCTCAGCATTTCAGGAGATAAAAAGATAAAACGATAACTATGTAACCGGTCGAAAGCTTTCCTTTTTTGATTTAAATTCAAAAAAGAATTGAGGGTCAAAACCCTTTTTTCGCCACTCATCTTCAGCTGATCTGCCTGATCCTGCATTAATGATAATAATGGGGAGACAATTAGGACAGTCTTATGCAAAAGATAGGCCGGCAACTGGTAACATAATGATTTACCGGATCCGGTTGGCAGCATCGCTAAAGTATGACGGCCGGACATCAATGATTCAACCACTTCTTTTTGTCCTGGACGGAATTCATCAAATCCGAATTTTTCTTTGAGGACTCGTTCTATATTCATCATCCATCACCTAATTTCGCAAGTACAAGCCGTATTTGGAAAAAGCTTATCTGTTTATTATCGACCATATTCTTGATTGCTTTAAGCTTTTTCGTACCAAGTTCCTTAATAGCTGCAGCAATTTCTCTCTCATCCTCGATAGACACATAATCGGATATGGGAAAACCTTTATCCGATAGGACAATTTCAACGAGGTGATCTTCAATGGTGTTGACTTTCAATCGGCGGATTTCAGCTATTTCCCCCAGGTTTTTCCCTGCCTGTATGTATCGTAAAGTAGTCTGTGTAGATTGTGTCAAATGAGGATTCTCACTCTTTTTCCAATCATTGGTTAACGAGGACAAAAGGGGGTATTCCGTTCCCGTTTCCATTTCTGAAAGCATTTGATGCAACGAGTCAAGAAATGTAAAGCGTACATATTGTTCTTCTACATCTTTACTTTTCGCAATCTGTTCAAACGTAAGCCCAATCCTGTTTACCCCAGTTAATTTCAAAATGAAAATGTCTCGTTTCAAATCACTTTGACTTTCTAAAAGGGAAATCAGTTCTTCATATAGATGTTGGGCAATCAACACTCGATCCTGACGATTGGCATGTAAGAATTCCTTTACGAAATATTGGATTTTCGGATTTCGTTGTATCGGATAAAAACGTCTTTCATTGTGGACAATATGGGATATGGTTTGAATGAGTAAGTTTAACCTTCCCCAGAAAACAGGGGTGATATTGTGATACTTCCAACCATTTATATACGTCGGAAAAGGATTATTTTTAAAGTAATCGACTAAAATTCCCTCTCCTTGCAGACTAATTTCATATGCATCTGATTTATCCGTTAAATTAATGTAGTCATGTTTAAGGAACTGTTCAATGTTTTGATTTAATTGCTGACGGGTAAATCGAGGTATTGTCCCAAATATATTCGTTAACCCGAATAAATGGGCATCCTGGATTGTTTGTGACGACTTCTTTCCCTGTAGCATATGGTATATAGCATAAATGGAACGTTCGCCTTGAAATTTTTTTATCGCATATAGAATGATTGCCTGTAGATAATTATTCATGGGACTCACATCCTTGTTTCATTTAACCAATAAACCCATTGTAACAAATATCTGCAAAAATCGCCGTTATTATTGATGAATACAAGGAAAATTATGTGACTAAATGACGAACCATGGTAAGACCCAAGTTAATTATTACGATGTTTTTCGTTGACATTCTACTACATGATAGTTATTATCAATACAATTTCTATTGAAAAGTTTGGCATTCGGTCTTACAATAAGAAAGAGATAATAATCTGAAATAAAAAGATTATCAGTTGTTAATCAACTTAGGAGGGGTTATATTCATGGCTAAATTTACTATTGTGGATAAAGAAACATGCATCGCTTGTGGTGCTTGTGGAGCAGCAGCACCAGATATATATGATTATGATGACGAAGGGATTGCATTTGTTACCCTTGACGATAATGAGGGAATCGTTGAAATTCCAGATGTACTTATAGATGATATGATGGATGCATTTGAAGGATGTCCAACGGATTCTATTAAAGTTGCTGACGAGGCATTTGACGGGGATGCACTAAAATTCGAATAAACGTACAAGCCATTTTCAATCGAGAATGGCTTTTTCTTTTGGCCAATGTAGCTCCACATATTCCCATGCCAAAGACATAAAAAACAACCGGATATGTATATCCGGTTGTTTTTTATATTTCTATCGTCAATGCCATTAAGCATTTTTATATAATGTTTGCTTATTGATCCATGTCTGTAATTTAATGAACAATAACATGAATACAGATGTGATGAGCACGCCTTTAATCACGTTGAAAGGCAAGATTGCCGTCGTGACGAACTTTCTCGACTCGGGTGCCGACATTGCATCCCATCCCATAAAGAAGGTATAAGCCGGTAAAAAGACAAAATAGTTTAACACACTCATAAATACCGCCATGGAAACTGTACCCGCAAGTAAAGCGAACGTCATCCCTTTTTTTGAATTGATTTTATTAAATACATAATAAGTCGGCAAGACGAACAGTATTCCCGCAATAAAGTTAGCGATATGCCCCACTGGTACAGCAGTCAAGGTCCCTGTCATGACAAAATCCAATAGGTTTTTAAGGAATTCAACTAGAATCCCGGCCATCGGACCGAAAATCAATGCCGCCATCAGTGCTGGTATGTCGCTAAAATCAACATTGAGAAAAGGCGGGAATCCTGGAAACGGAAAATTTAAAAGCATTAATAAATAAGAAATGCTTCCCATCATGGCCAGTGTGACCGTTTTTTTCACTTTGTTCTTTTTCATAGTTCTCTCTCCTTCTTTTCCGATCTACCTGAAAAAGAGGTTAGGGTTCCTTAATCATGTTGATGCTCAATAAAAAACCTTTAATTCCAATAGAATTAAAGGGATAAATTAAAGGTTACATCAAACAAACGTTCAGCAAATAACTGTTGAAACGCACTCAGGAACCTCCATCTTCTCCCATCCAGACTATACTGTCGGCTTTGGAATCACACCAAATCCTGCCCATAAGGCTCGCGGGCTTAGAAGAGAATTTCCTTCATCACCGCCGGTGGGGAATTACACCCCGCCCCGAAGATAGACCTATAAAATTTTGTTTTATCTTTCCCATTATATCCGAAATTCCTTTTTTGTGATAGCATTTTTTCTCAGTTGATACATTTAGGATGAATATTGATCTCTTAAAAGAAAAATTGGATACACAAAATTTTAAATAATGAAAATATTTTTTCTTTTAAGGCAATCGATGTTGAAGCCATTAATAGTGCGGCATTAAACATACGATCCAAATGTAATTATTGTTTTAAGCGCTTACAATCAGTGAAGCCAAATTGACACAATTGGCATTTAAATTGTAAAATTAACTGAAATTTAAGATAATTCTTTTCCCTAGGAAGGTGTTTAGACGTGTATCGGATTTTAGTAGCAGATGCCATCAAACCAGAAGGACTCGGACCGCTATCAGAGGCTTCCAATATTCACCTTATTCAGAAGACAGTAGAGGAAGCGGAAAACGAACTTGATCAGATTGATGCAATACTTGTAAGAAGTGCAACGAAGGTTACGGAAGATTTAATGAACCGTATGCCGCAGTTGAAAATTATAGCACGCGCGGGTGTCGGCGTCGATAACATAGACATCCCCGCTGCGACAAAACGCGGGATTGTCGTGGTTAATGCTCCTGACGGCAATACCATTTCAACTGCAGAACATACATTTGCCATGATGGCTTCCTTAATGCGCCATATTCCGCAAGCCTATGCTTCACTGAAGAATGGGGAATGGAAACGTTCTTCATATACTGGAACTGAACTTCGCGGCAAAGTATTAGGTATAGTTGGATTTGGACGTATCGGAGGGGAAATTGCCAAACGTGCTAAAGTGTTTGGGATGGATGTGATTGTCTATGATCCGTTCCTGACTGCTGATCGTGCAAAGAAAATGGCCGTAACGTCCCTGCCGTTAAATGAATTGCTTCCTAAAGCAGACATCATTACTGTACATACTCCACTAACGAATGAAACTAGAGGTTTAATCAATAAAGAAAAACTGCTTACCTGTAAAAAAGGAGTTTATGTACTGAACTGCGCCCGTGGTGGAATTCTAGACGAAGATGATTTATATGAAATGATAGTTGAAGGACATGTTGCAGGGGCGGCGCTGGATGTTTTCGTTGAAGAACCTCCACTTGGCCATAAACTGCTTGAACTGGATAGCGTCATTGCTACACCTCATCTAGGTGCATCTACGAAAGAGGCCCAATTAAATGTAGCCGTACAGGTTGCCCAAGAAGTTTTGACCTATTTCGAAGGAAAACCGGTTTCCAGTTCAATCAACCTTCCAGCGATTTCTAAAGAAGTGTTTGAAAAGGTACAGCCATTCTATCAACTTGTTCAGCAAATGGGATCCATTGCTTCTCAGTGCATGAATGAAGGGATTCAGGAAATCTCCGTTACGTATGCAGGAGAATCATTGGACTTCGATACAGCGATTCTGACAAAAAGTCTAATCTCAGGTTTCTTCAAATCAAGAGTTGATGCATCAGTCAATGAGGTGAATGCCTTGCTGGTCGCAAAAGAGCGTGGCATCACAGTTGGTGAAAAAATCTCTACGGACTCTTTAGGATACTCTAACTTGATCAGCCTTAAAATAAAAGGTGACAACCGCGAATTAACAATAAGTGGAACTTATATCGAAAATTACGGTTCTCGAATTATAAGCTTGAATGGTTTCAAAATCGACTTTCATCCGGAATCGAATTTACTTTATATCCAGCATACCGATAAACCTGGTGTAATCGGTAACGTAGGTAAGGTTCTTGGTGATCACGGAGTGAATATCGCCACCATGCAGGTAGGCCGAAAAGAAGCTGGTGGGGAAGCAATCATGGTTTTAAGCTTTGATGAACCATTGGCAGACAACATGAAACAATTTTTAATGGAAACAGAAGAAATTACATTCATGGCCCGTATTTCATTATAAGAAGAAAAAAGTGCCCGTCAGCGCGGGCACTTTTTTTAATGTATAGAGCAACCCTCCATCAATTAGCCCGGCCCCTGCATCAATTCACTAGGTTCGGTGCTTTGGGCACCCATATGTCTTCAGTTAAATTCAACTGGCCGACCTCTTCAATTGGTGCATTTTCAAACTTCACTTTTTCAAAACCAAAATCCTTAGCAATGAAGAGTATGGCTTCTAAAGCTTGAAGGGATTCCTCACTATTTTCAATAGCTGCTTGATCTGATAATTGAATGGACACAAGATCTCCTTTTGAACGTATACTTTCCCATTTAAGGTCATCCGGAATTGCAGGTGAAATCCCCTCCATGTCCGGCTCCCCTTTTCCAGCTTGAAGTGCCTCTTCAATGTCCCGATAATTCATATTGCTTGGAACTAGGAACCTTGGAGAGGATCCATCTCTTTGGTAAAGTAGGTATGTGCGTTTTTTTTGATGAGGTATATCTGCCTCCTTTAAAAATCCCTTATTGGCAAACATTGCCCCTTGCTTACCATCTGTAGAAAAAGTCATCTTCTCTATATCATTATAGGAAAGCGTTTCTTCCATCGAATGGAGAAAAAGAGTATCCTCTTTCAATAATCGGCTGTTTTCTCGAAACTCAATATGAGCAGTGGTCATATCGTTTCCTTGGCTAATCTTTATATCAAGCGGAAAATAGTCAGATAGCCCATATTGCTCTTCATCGATATTGGACATTTGATTCGTTAACCGATTCAGTGTATCCGCTTTGTCATAATGTTTGAGTTTAATTGATATGGGAACGATGAAATTCATTTGATCATCAGGTACGCCCATGGTAATGATCGATGCATTTTTAAGGTCATCTTTATAAATCGCATGTGCAAAAGTTTTTTCCTTTTCCCCTGTTAGAGGTTCTATTTCTGAAACCTCGTCTTTAGATTCAATCTCCGCTTGCTTACTCAAAAACTCTTGATTACCCTGTTTATCTTCTGAGGTATTTTCTTTGATATTTGCATTTTGCCGTTCCTGATCTGCCATTTCCTTATTTTCGGATATGGATAATTTCCCATTACCGCCGCTGTCCTCTTCCCTTGTAGTTCCCTTGTTTCCAATAATTAACGATGACGCCAAAACCACCATTAAGAATAAGGAGGCCACACTCGCAATTAGAGGTATCCAGTGTTTCTTTCTTTTATTATCATGTATTCTCGCATACACCTCTGCCTTTGTTCGGTCATCTTTTAATTTCGGAAGCCCGCGTAGCATGTCTTCAATTTCGTTTTCTTTCCAACGGGATTTTCTCAATGCGGTGGCCCTCCTTTCCTGATAAATCTTCCATCAATTTTTTGATAGCCTTTAAAGCACGGTGCTGGGTCGTTTTTACCTTACTTTCACTCCAATTTAATATTTCTGTAGTTTCCGTAATGGACATGCCCTGTATGTACCTTAAAATGATGACGGATCTTTGATCGACGGTACACCTGTTTAAGCATTGATAAATATCTTGGATATCATCGTTCATGATGGCCACTTCTTCCGGAATGGGCTGAGTATCTTTAATCAATTGCCTATCCCAATCAAAGTTAGGAAAGATTTTGTCTTTCCACCCTTTTTGTTTCCGAAAATAATCAATCGTCACATTTCTGGCAATCGAATAAATCCACGTTTTTTCACTGCTTTTTCCTTCGAAGCGTTCATAAGCCTTCATAACCCGGATATAGACCTCCTGAACAAGGTCCTCTGCCGTTTCTCGATTTTTAGTCATATAAAAAATGAATTGATAAACTTCCTGATGATATTTTTCATATAGATCGTGGAAAACGGAATCCATCATTTCCCCACATCCGTTCATAAATATAGTCGTCATTCCTCAATAAAAGTTACATACTTCAGCTTTAATCTTAATATAAAATTCCGTCAATTTCCACATGTCCGGAACTTCTTATCTTGTTCCCTAAAAAAAAACAAAGACAAGTTGGAAATGAATCCAATTGCCTTTGTCTTCACAGTTCCCTATGAAACAAGATTTTTTTGGAAAGCTGTCCGTCATTCAATCGGCATTTTCCATAATTCGAGGCAGGATAAAACTGAACGTTGTCCCTTTATTAGGTAGACTGTTTACCGAAATGTAGCCATCATGGGCATTGATTATATTTTTTACGATGGCCAAACCCAATCCGGTACCTGATCGGCCGCGGGTCCTTGCCTTATCCGCTTTATAAAACCTCTCGAATACAAAAGGTAAATCTTCTTCGGGAATACCAGATCCAGAGTCCCTCACATCAATGATCAAACCTCTTCGATCACTTGTCCTCTGAATGACATCAATGTTACCGCCTGGAGGAGTATGACGAATCGCATTATCAATTAAATTAGTCAAAACCTGTTCAATACGGTCAGGATCAAAATGCCATTCAATTTCATTGTCTTGAAGACTAGCTGATATTGTAATCCCTTTTTCTTTGGCTAGCCCGGAAAACTTACTTGTAATCCTCTTTAAATAAGGTGAAATTGGTACATGTTCAAAGCTAAGGTTCATTTTTCCCGATTCCAATTTAGCCAGATCGAGCAGATCATTAACTAAACGTCCCATTCTCAAAGACTCATCATAGATGATGCGGGCCATCTCCACCTTTTCCTCTTCACTGCCCGCAATATCATCAACGATCGCTTCACTATATCCTTGGAGCATTGAAATGGGCGTTCTTAACTCATGGGAGACATTGGCTATGAAATCCGTCCGAAGTTTGTCCATACGTCTTTCATCACTCATATCCCGTATGATGGCCACCGCTCCCCTAATATTGTCGGCATTTGTATATAGCGGGCTGACAATGAATCCCCAATCTCGGCCCTGCAAGGTAATTTCCCCGACTTGCTCCTTATCGAAGGACTCTGATTCATCAAAAAGATTCATCAAAACCAAGGGGACATTCACGTTATCTTCCCGGTTATTGCCTTTTTCAAAGTACCAGGATTGGAGAAACCTTTCCGCTGGCGGATTCGTTTCAAGGATTGTGCCATCTTTATTGAAGGTAATGACCCCATCAGCCATACTGCTAAGAATGCTTGAGAGATGTTCCTTTTCCTGACTGAGTGCATTCATATTGAATTTCAGCTGTTTCCTCATCTGATTAAACGCAATGGCCAACTCACCGATCTCATCTTGAGTCAAGATTGGAACCTTTGTATCAAATTTCCCCCGGGCAATCGCCAGTGCGGCTTCCCTCATCTTCACCAATGGGGCATTGATTCTTGTAGATAAAAAGAAAGCAAAAATCGTTGTCAAAATAATGGCGATGCCCGCTGCCAATAAAATGAACTGTGTAGTTGATTTTGTGGTTTCTTCCATGGACTCCAATGATTGAAATAGGAAAACTTCATCCTGTTCCCCATTCAATTCAAGTGGAATCCCAACAACGATTGCGGATAATTCCTCGTTACCCGGATCATCGGATAGCGCCATTTCCTTTTTTACAGTCTTTCTTTCGGTAAAAACCTTGAGCAATTCAGGATCATTCTTAATGGATTCCGGCGTGATTTCAAACTCCTTATCTCCTCCAATGGATGAGAAAATCATTTTGTCATCGTTTAGAATGATCATTTTCGTTTCGTTTCCTATTAATTCCGAAGCTATTTGTAAAACCTCATTGTTAGATCCCTGATGGTCATTTGTTACCTTAATGATTTGTTCGGCCGTTTTGGTTAAATCATTTTCAATATTTTCAATTTGGAAATTCTCAAAGAATTCGACCAGCAGAACGGTTAAAACGATTAATACGAATGACACGAGCAATAGGATCGTTGCCCATAGCTTCCCTACGACACTGCCCCATAGCATCAGTCATTAACGACTTCGAACTTGTAACCTACACCCCAAACAGTGACAATCATCTTGGCTGCGTTTTCGGATATGCGGTTTAATTTTTCACGTAAGCGTTTAACATGCGTGTCAACAGTTCGAAGATCTCCAAAGAATTCATAATGCCACACTTCTTTTAACAATTGCTCCCGATCGAAAACTTTATCTGGGGATTTAGCTAAGAAATATAATAATTCATATTCTTTTGGTGTTAATGAAACCTCTTTGTTATCAGCAAGTACACGGTGGGCATCATTATCAATGGTTAGATGCGAGAAGACGATCACATCTTTTGCCGTCGTTTCCGTCTGCATGTACCCCGTGCTTGAGGAGCGGCGCAATAAAGCTTTAACCCTTAACACGACTTCACGGGGACTGAACGGCTTTACGATATAATCATCGGTCCCCACTTCGAACCCTTGAACGCGGTTCACTTCTTCCCCTTTAGCAGTCAGCATGATAATAGGTGTCGTTTTCTTCTCCCTTAATTCACGGCAAACTTCGATTCCATCTTTACCAGGCATCATAATATCCAATAAAATTAAATCATAATCATTTTCAAGGGCTTTTGTTAAAGCCGCATCTCCATTTTCAGCTTCATCAATTATATAATCTTCTCTTTCCAAATACATCTTTAACAGCCGGCGGATTCTTTCCTCATCATCCACCACGAGAATTTTAATAGCATTATACATTATGTAATCAGCCTCCTATCATTTATTCTACAAAATGAAAACTTTCCTGACTAATAATTTTTCCTCCCAAAGTACGATAATGAGCCAATTTCGCATGTCTTTTATGGACCTTTCACCATATTGTCACAAAAAAAGACCTCAACCGTTTCCTCTGTGAATTCATAGTGGGTATTTCACTGAAATATCATATATAAAGTGAGGACGGAAAAAGGGATCATTCTCTAGAAAAATCGATAAGCCAACCCTCGACGTTTCTATCAAAAGACCCCCTTCATCTAATTATTACAATACAGAATCAAGCATATGAATGCAAACCAGCAATAACAAGATTAACAAATATCAAGTTAAATATCATTATGGCAAAACCGATGACGGCAAGCCATGCTGATTTTTCCCCTTGCCACCCCTTTGACATGCGCAGATGTAAAAAGGCCGCATAAAACAACCAAGTAATCAGAGCCCAGACTTCTTTCGGATCCCAGCCCCAGAATCGTGTCCAGGCCACTTGAGCCCAGATCATTGCAAAAATGAGGGCACCGAGTGTAAAGATCGGAAAACCGATAAGGACTGAACGATAACTAATCTCGTCCAATAAATTCAAATTCACATTTTTAACGATCGGCTTAATCAATGCTGCCACTCTTTTACGGGCAATCAATCTTATTAGACCATACAGGACGAGTCCCATACCGATTGACCAAATGACTGTATTCAGTTTTTTGGCATTGATCAGGGCAGGCATGTTCACCAGTGGTTCAAACCGATCCGTCTCGGTTAGTTCCCCTTCATGGGGACCTACAAGTGCTGGAAGGTTAAATTCTTGCTTAGCTGGCACACCTTTTTTATCGACCCAATCAAAATTCGCCTTATAATCCATGGCGGCAAAAGTAGAAGTGATGATGACGAAACCGATGGTACTGACTAATGTGAACATGATGACTTCAAGCCAAAACGTTCTTTTGCTTGCTTGTGACTGATCGACGAATTTGATTAAATAAATGATGGCTGCAACGAAACTTATCGCAAGGATCGACTGTCCTGCCGCTGCGGTCGTTACATGAATATGAAGCCAATCGCTCTGCAAAGCAGGAATGAGCGGCGAAATTTCTGTAGGGAACATACTTGCATATGCAATTATCAATAACGCAATCGGTAAAGCGAATAACCCAAGTGCAGGTGTTTTATAAAGGAAATAAATTAGTATGAAAGCACCGACCAGCATCATTCCGAAAAAGGTCGTAAATTCGAACAGATTACTTACCGGGGCATGGCCAGCAGCAATCCATCTAGTGATGAAATACCCAATTTGCGCAGCGAAACCGAGAATGGTGATGAAAATGCCAAGTTTAGCCCATTTGTTTTGTTTCTTTTCCTCCGCTCCACGTTTATCCTTTATCGATCCCCCAAATAAAAAGGTAGCGATCAGATATGATAAGAAAGCTGCATATAAAAAGTTACTGCTTAATTCAGCCATTTAAAACTTCCCCCTTATTAGAAGATTTCTCCTCCTCAAGTTGATCCGTTGGTTCGCAAAGAGATGTTGATTCTATCGCTTGTCCTATATCTCTTTTAATGCCGTGCCAGTTTTTGTTTGTATGGCCGGCCATTAATATCTCATCATCTTTCCTCTTAATCCATATACGCCGGTGATTCCAATATGAGCCTTGGACAACACCTATCATGAAAATGATTCCACCAGAGAATAGGATCCAAAGCGTTAAATCCTTCCTAACGGTCAAAGCCGTGACATCTTGGGTTTCCACACCATTAAAGGCCATTTTATATGTATTTTCCCCTAAAGGCTCCACAGTCTCTTTAATCGCTACGAAACTGACTTCACCCTCTGGCTTATCCGGAGTATGCATTTTAAAGATAAATGCTGGATTATTCGGAATCTTCGATATCGTTCTAGGTTCACCTTTTTCATCGAACTCGAAATCAGGGAAGTAACTGATCAAATCAACAGAATAACCTTCATCCAACTCGTATTTCTTTTGAGGATTATTCAAATCAACCTTTAAGCTGCCATATTTCTCTTCGGTTTCTTTATTTATCAAATTAAAAGACATCGTACTGAGCTCATCCAGTTTATAGTCTACTTGGTAGAGGGCATAATGATCATGTTTCAGAGGTTCATTGACTTTGATTTTATAATCTTTAAGCTTATCAAGGTCCACTTTCTCCCCTGGTATGGTTTCTCCCTTGCGCTCATAGAGCGTTACATCGGATTGATAGGTTTTAGCTATCGTACCGGTTTTATCTATTGCAGCACTGTATTGTTCATCTTCTTCATTTTCTTTGTCATATACCTCTAAGGTAAATTCATTATTCTGGAGGTAGTATTCACCATTTGTACCCGGGATTTCTTTTCTTTCGCCTTCACGCAGCCAAAGTACTTTGTCAATATACATCCCAGGGACAGAACGCAATAATGCTCCAATTAAGAAAATGATAAGTCCAATATGATTTACATAAGGTCCCCAACGTGAAAAACGACCCTTTTCGGCAAGTATATGACCGTTTTCCTCTCGTATATGATAACGCTGCCTTTTTAGCCTATTCTTTACTTCTTCAAGGTTTATATCTTGATCTTCAAGCTTTGTCACTCCAAAAATCCTCTGACGTTTCATGAAACCTTCATGACGTGTGACCCCTTGTTTTTTTAACGATCGATATAAGGGAAAGAACCGATCGATACTGGCAATCAATAGTGATATGCCGAGCATGCCTATGATAATCAAATACCACCATGAACTGTACAAATTATGAAACCCGAGTTCATAATACACCTTTCCGAACCAGCCGTACTCCAGTTCATAATGCTCTGCAGGCGTCGCCGTTGAAGGGATATACATTTCCTGAGGTAAAATCGTCCCGATAGCTGAAGCGACCAAGGCAATGACAATGAGCGTCACCCCTACCTTTACGGAAGAAAAGAAGTTCCATATTTTATCGATGACTGTTTTTTTATATGTTTGTGAACGCCTTGCACTTCCTTCATATCGCATATCAATTAGCTTGTTTTCTTTTTCGTTACCAAGCACCATCCCGCATTTCCCACAAATCTTTGTGCCAAATGGATTTACATGACCACAATCGCATTTTACTTCTTTCATGTCAAAAACTCCCCAATATTATGGTTTAATTCTCTCCATATGCTTTTGGATGCTCTCTTCTGTCAAAGCTCCGGTGATGATATCTATCACTTTCCCCTCTTTATCAACCAAAAAGGTGACTGGCAAAATATCCACGCGATAGGCATTTTCCACTTCCCTACCTTTATCGATCATGACAGGAAAGGTAAGATCATGCTTTGTGATGAAATTATTGACAGCATAGTCAGATTCTCCGACATTAACCGCTAATATCTCAACGCCCTGGTCTTTAAATTCCTTATATTGATTTTCCATATAAGGCATTTCATATTCACACGGCTTACAATATGTACCCCAAAAGTTCAGGAAGACGCCTTTTCCCTTGTAATCGGAAAGATTATGTTCTTTGCCTTCCATATCAGTCAAAACGAAATTGGGTGCATCGGATCCTTTACTCAGACTTTCATTCTTATCTTTAGTGAAGTTCGTATAAAGGGCAAACACTAAAGCTGCACCTAAAAGCAGGAGAATGATGGTCCTGATAATTAAGCGTCGCTTCTTTTTATCCATAGAGATCCTCCTAAGGCCACACTAAATTTAACCATACCATTATACCATTTAACACCATGTCCATTTTATTTACATTTCTGAAGGTTTTGTGACATCTTTTCCCGATTGAAGGAAAGGTATTTACAGGTTGTTTTCCACCACCCAATCCTCCAGGGGAAAAATGGGGTAGTGGTTTCAACCTATTAATACAGGAAAAATTCTTTCTTACATTCTCCGCTGTTTTGGTTCGGTCGTTGCTAAAGTCCGCATTAATTTAACTTCATGTGGAGTCAGCTCACGGGAATCTCCTGCTGTTAAACCGTCCAATGTCAAGAAACCATATTGTTCCCTCTTCAATTTTATGACGGGATGGCCGATTGCTTCAAACATCCGGCGGACTTGCCTGTTCCGGCCTTCATGTATTGTGATTTCAACTATGGCCGTTTCCTTTTTTTTGTCGGTGGACAATACCCTAGTCTTGGCTGGGGCAGTCTTGCCATCCTCCAATTTGATACCTTTATCCAACTTTTTCAAGCTTTCACGCAAAGGCATCCCTTTCACTTTTGCCACATACACTTTATCCACTTCATGCTTAGGATGCATTAACGTGTTTGCAAATTCTCCGTCATTGGTTAAAATCAACAAACCCGAAGTATCGTAATCCAAGCGGCCAACTGGATAAATCCGTTCATTGATGTAAGGGAAATAGTCCGTTACGACTTTTCTATTCTTATCATCAGAAACTGCCGAAATGACACCGCGCGGTTTATAGAATAGGAAATAAACAGGAGCTTCTTTTTCAAGCGGGACTTCATTAACCTGAACCTTATCATTAGGACCCACCTTCACACCTAATTCCTTCACTACTTTGCCGTTCACTTTTACCTTACCTTCTAAAATCAACTCTTCTGCTTTACGGCGGGAAGCCAGTCCAGCATGTGCTATCACCTTTTGTAATCGTTCCATCTATCTTCACCCCATAATATAATCATTCGTTTGTTATTGTCGATACATA
The DNA here is from genome assembly GCF_030348405.1 of Peribacillus sp. NJ11. Lineage (NCBI taxonomy): Bacteria > Bacillati > Bacillota > Bacilli > Caryophanales > Bacillaceae > Peribacillus > Peribacillus sp. NJ11. The sequence goes on along the minus strand of NZ_JAUCFO010000001.1, from coordinate 3,133,774 downwards.
CACAATCATACAATTATTACATATGGAGAGGCAAAAACAAAAGGTTTTTCGCGATTAAGAGCTTTTCTTTTATAATTTATCAATAATGTGGCGGTTAAATGGGTTGGTTTCCATAATGAGTGTAACATAGCTTATTTTTCCATACAAAAAAATGTTTCTTTAAGATGAATGTTCGAACCCTATAAAAATTGATAGCTATCCATAACCGATCGTTTAAGAAAAAAGGCAAAAAAAAAGAAATGGAATCGCCCATTTCCTTACTTTTAATTCATTCCGAATACTAATGTGACGACGATAACGGCGGCTATGATTCCAATCAAGTCTGCCAAAAGACCAACCTTAAGGGCATCACCCATTTTTTTGATTCCGACGGCTCCAAAATAAACCGTCAATACATAGAAGGTGGTGTCTGTACTTCCCTGAATAGTGGCAGCCAAGCGTCCGACAAAAGAATCCGGTCCATAAACCGATATCAGGTCGCTGGTCATTCCTAATGCGGCTGTTCCGGATATTGGCCGAATAATCGAAAGGGGTAAAACCTCAGACGGAAAATGAAGAAGGGAAAGCAATGGGTTTAGTGATTGTACAATGAAATCCAAGGCCCCTGATGCCCTAAATACTGAAATCGCCACAAGCATGCCTACCAGGAAAGGGATGAGGGAAAAGGACATGTTGATCCCTTCTTTCCCCCCCTCGACGAACATCTCATAGGTGGGGACTCTTTTCAATGTGCCGTACAGTAATATACTGAGGATCAAAATCGGTATCATCCAAATTGAAATGGTGGTCATCCAGTGCAACATCCTATTCCCTCCCGCTTCTCTTTCTCCTGTAATAAAAATATCGATCTATCGCGATTCCTCCAACGGCAGAAATGGCCGTAGCTATTATGGTTGGAAAAACGATGTCCGTAGGGGATTGGGCATCATAATTCATGCGAATCGCAATGACAGTCGTTGGAATCAACGTTACGCTTGAGGTATTGATCGCTAAAAAAGTGACCATCGAGCGGCTGACCGTTGCTTTTCCTCCATTCAGTTTCTTTAGCTGCTCCATCGCTTTAATGCCAAGAGGTGTAGCTGCATTCCCCAAACCGAATGTGTTTGCCATCATATTCGAAAGTATATACCCCATAGCCGGATGATTAGGCGGCACTTCAGGGAACAGCCATCTCATGAATGGCCTGAACAAGCTGGATAGTTTATCAAGCAGTCCCGATTCCTCCGCTATTTTCATCAAACCTAGCCAAAAAACAAGAATGCTCATCAGTCCCAGACAAAGGGTGACCGCTTCCTTTGCGCTGACAAAAAGAGCTTCATTGACCTGATCCATCGTCCCATTAATCATGCCGAATACAATACCGATCACAAACATCCCAACCCAAATGTAATTAACCATTTCGTTCGATTCCCAATACCGCTTCAAATACCTCGGCCCATGAAGATTGGAATGATTGTTGTTTGAAGCTTTCTTTCGATTCCCCATAAAAAATCGAACGCGTTCCTATTTTCTTTCCATCGAGATAGATGGATGCTCTGCCGACCACTTCCGGGATTTTCCTTTTATCTTTCCAAGCCTTCTGTGGCTTCAATAATTTCATTTTCACATTGACCAATTTTCTCTCTTCTTTTGTCAGTGGGTACGAGAAATCATTTTTAATGTAAACATGCCCTTTATACATTTTATTTTGCAAATTTTCTACCATGCCTTCGGGTAAAATTTCTGTAGGCTTATAATCCTTAAAAGCGGATTCGTACATTTGAATATGATCATTCCAATCATCGGGACCATTCAATGTCACAGCAATCAGGTCATGCTCCTTTTTTGTTGCCGTCGTCACCAAGGTACGTTTTGCTAGTTTGGTATACCCTGTTTTCCCGCCTGTGCAATACTCATATAATTGTGTAAGCAGGCGATTTTTGTTCTTCCATACATAATCCCATTGTTCTGTAGAATTAGGCGCCCTGTGCTCCTTAGTGCCGGCAATCTTTACATACGTTTCATTTTGCATGGCATAACGAGTAAGTATGGCCATATCATATGCAGTTGAATAATGGTTTTTCGTATTATCCAGACCATGTGGATTTGAAAAATGTGTATTTTTCATCCCGATTTCTTCTGCCTTTTGATTCATCATCCAGACGAATCCATCCAGGCTTCCACCAACCTTTTCACTGATTGCGACTGCTGCATCATTACCTGAGCGAAGCATCAAGCCATAAACCAAATCTTCGAGCTTAATCTTTTCTCCCACTTTTAAATAAAGGGAAGATCCCTCCGTCCCGAAGGCATTGCTGCTTACCTTAACTGTTTCATCCATTTGTCCCGATTCAATAGCTAAGATAGCCGTCATTATTTTCGTAATGCTTGCTATGCGATTCTTTTCATGAGCATTCACTTCATAAATGACCCTTCCGCTATCCTCATCCATTAAAATCGCGCTATGGGCACTTACAGCTACATTTGCATTGACGTTTTGTACAGGTGCCATAAAAGACAACAGGAGAATGACGATACACAAACTCGATAACCCTTTATATGGAAAACGCATGAGTGCCCCCTCGTCTCTTTACTTGTTTTTGTACAAGTTTATGCAAAAGGACAAGGGTTATGAATAAAAGAATGTAAACCGCCATGATATCTACCGATTTTCAAGGGTCATTTCCCATAAAAAAATCGATAGGAGGACATTCCCCTATCGATTTAGTGTTCTATCATACTAATAACGCTGCGATTTCATCAATTTTCTTAGCGCCGAATACCACTTCTTCATCATTGATGATCATGGCCGGCACGCTCATGACTTTATATTTCTTCTTAATTTCCTGGAAATTGCTTATATCGACCATTTCAGCTTCAACGTTAGGGTTTTCAATCGCAATGCGCTGTGCGCCAACTACAACGTCTGGACAGTAGTGACATGCCAATGAAACCATAACCTTAATGTTCGCTTTTTTACTGATTCCCTTAATTGAATTCAATACGACTGAATCCAATGCTTGACCAGGTCCAGCTAGGTTATAGATAGCCAAAATGAAGGAATTCAACTCATGGCCGCCAGGTACACCGTGGTATTTGACGCCACTGTATTCACCATTCGAATTTAAGAGGGAAACGACAGGGAACTTATCTGCATTGATTTTTTCTTCGATTTCCTTATTTTCCCCCTTGTTGTATAACTCAAGATGAAGCTTGTCCCCCAATTCAGCAACATCCAACAAGAAGTCTCGCAATTCGACTGATTTCGGCAAACTTTCATCGACGATGGACACCAATGTTACGTCACTCTCCATCTTGCCGAAGATGCCCTTTAATTGGCCACGTAACGCATCACTTAATAAAGCGCTCTTTCCTGCTGGGACAGCGGCCTGTTCTTTTTTGGCCGGTTTTTCAACTTCAGGTTCATCTTTAATGCCTAAGCGATCTTTTTCTTCTGCAATATATTTACCGGCATCCGTTGCTGCAATCGCACCGTCAGATACAGCTGTGATAATCTGGCGCAAGGATTTTGGCCTTAGGTCGCCTGCCGCATATACACCATTCACATTAGTCTTCATATCATCATCGGTGAGAATGTAACCCGCATGATCCATTTCGATATGGCCATTGAAAATCTCTGTTTTCGGCTCATAACCTATGAAAACGAATACTCCAAACGTACTGTCTTCTTCCTTCGCCTTATATTCAAATTCTTCTTTAGTCGCGTTATTGATGAATCGGGCACTTTGAATCATCCCATCTCCATATACCCCAAGGATCTCCGTATTGAATTTCACTTCAATCTTATCATTTGCCATTACCTTATCAACAATGGACGGGGCACACGAGAAGCTTGATTCACGGGCGATGATTGTAACTTTTGTAGCAAAGCGGGTCAGGAATATAGCTTCTTCAGCGGCTGCATATCCTGCCCCGATAACGAAAACTTCCAACCCTTCAAAGAATTCGCCATCACATGTTGAACAATAAGCTACACCGCGACCAGTAAATTCCTCTTCACCTGGAAATCCTAGTGTTCTTGGAGAAGCACCTGTTGCAATGATGACCGCGCGGGAATGGTAGTCCCCACCAAGGGTTTTAACCACTTTTACTTCACCGGAGAAATCCACGCCCGTTACATCAGCTTTGGCAAACTCAACCCCAAAATCTTCATTTTGCAGCTTCATTTCTTCAACTAACCTTGGGCCCGATATATGGCGGATACCAGGATAATTGGCTATTTCCGATGTAGTTGCAGCTTGTCCGCCGCCAGTTCCTTTTTCAAGAATAATTGTCTTTAATTTAGCTCTTCCTGCATAAACGCCTGCTGAGAGGCCTGCAGGACCACCGCCAATAATTAATAAATCATATATTTTTTTCATTTTTGTTCTCCTTGCTGAATGATAATGTCTGCTAAACTGATTATTTTGAAAAACAAAAGGCACTTATTTTAGGTAAGTGCCTTTTGTCATTAAATCTTGTCGGACGAATTGTCCCAGTAATCGTAATCAATTGCTGGATGTACCCTTTAACTGAAGAAAGGGATCATCCCATTAAAAATTAAAGTTTACCTACAAGGTCCAGGCTTGGTTCAAGAGTAGCTTCACCTGGAGTCCATTTTGCAGGGCAAACTTTATCTCCGTGTTCTGCTACGAATTGTGCAGCTTGAACTTTTCTTACTAGTTCTTCTGCATTACGGCCAATCCCTAAGTCATTAATTTCGTATGCTTTAATTTGTCCTTCTGGATTTACAATGAAAGTTCCACGTAGAGCCAATCCATCTTCTTCAATCAATACACCGAATTGACGGGATAAAACGTTTGCTGGGTCAGCTAACATTGGATATTGAATTTTACCGATTGTATCAGTAGCATCAGCCCATCCTTTGTGGCTGAAATGAGTATCTGTTGATACTGAGTAAACTTCACAACCAATTTCCTTGAATGTTTCGTAGTTATCTTGAAGATCAGCTAATTCAGTTGGACATACGAATGAGAAGTCAGCTGGATAGAAAAAGAATACTGCCCATTTTCCTTTAACATCTTCAAGTGTAACTTCTTTGAATTCTCCTGCATGGTAAGCTTGTACTTTAAAATCTTCTACTTGTTTATTGATCAATGACATAATAAATTCCTCCAATTAGCTATTTTTTTTATATGCTCCTGTTTATAATAATTATTAAATAGAAACTAGTCAATAAATATACCTTAATAATTTTTAAGTTCACAAATTAGTCACAGTTTTTATATTGATATAAATTAAATATTTTTAAAAACCCATAGTACTTCAAAATAGCATATTTAACACATTTCCGATGTTATTTCAAGGTTTAAAATAAGACGCATGCTCATTATTTCGAAAGATGATACCATCCCCTTTTCAATCAAATAAGAATATCCAAATGAGAATCAATAGTCGTTTGCAAATAAATGGGTAGGTGATTCTTTTATATCATTTACATATTTTCCCTAAAAAATTCTTAATACAGGATTTCAGCAAAAAAATACGAACCGTCACGGCTCGTATCTTCAAATTGGTTATCCTAAATATTCCCAGATTTTATCAGTTATTGTTTTTTCCAAATCAGCTTCTTCGCTTCCGTGAACCTTACGGCCGTTTGCGGCCAGTTTACAACGTCCCACCATTTGTCCACATAGGCTGCCCGATTATTTTTATATTGTAGGTAATAAGCATGTTCCCATACATCAAGAACAAGGATTGGAATCGTATCCCACTGGGTCAAAACCATATGCAATTCCGATTGAAGTATTTCTAGCCGCCACGCACGTGGAGCCCAGACTAATATCGCCCAGCCAACACCTTCTACCTGTTTGGCCGCTTCACTAAAATGACTTTTAAAAGCTGCAAAGCTTCCAAAATCCTTTTCAATCTGTTTAAGTAAATCTCCCTTTGGCTGTCCGCCTCCTCCTGGAATCATCACTTCCCAAAAAAGCGTATGGAGATAATGGCCTGACCCATGAAAGGCTGCTTCCTTTTCCCAATGTTTCAACAAGGAGAAATCTTTCGTTTCCCTCGCTTTTTTCATCATCAATTCCGCTTTATTCAGCCCATCGACATATGCTTGATGATGCTTATCATGGTGCAGATACATGATTTCCCTTGAAATCGTCGGTTCCAACGCATCATAGGCATAAGGTAACGGCGGAAGTGTATGATTCCCAATTGGGACTGATTGCCTATCCTGTATATTGAATTCTCTAGCGAGTTCTTCAATTTCTTCATAGACCTGAGCCATCTCTTCTTCAATCAGGACCATATCCTCATAATCCATTTCTTCCTCATCCATATCTTTTGTCAATTGGGAAAGCCGTTCAATATTTGATAACACTGACGAATCGGTGATATCGATCTTCTCAAGATATTCCATGACTCCATCAACCCAATCACTTACCTCTTTAGCATAATCTCTAACATCAGACATCTTTCAACCTCCTCTTAACCTTCATGCACATAATCATCAAAGTATTCTATGTTTCGATTAAGCGGAGATTCCATTTATAAATAAAAAAACAGCTAGGCCTATTAAGCCTGGCTGTTTCCTTTATCTTGACTGTAACATTTTCGTCCGGTAATCCGTTTCATAAAACTCCAATTCTTCACGCATGGTCTGGAATCCACTTTCCACGGCCTTCAGAATGGTTATTATGCTGTCTGGCACACTTTGGTGAAATTTAATCGAGTTTTTTCCTGTATAGGCAGATCTGCTGTCCTCAAACCACCGATCCGATTTTGGGGAAAAGTATTCTTCGATACATTGATGATAAACCCTATAAAGCGTCTTTTCAGCTGCAGCTTTATTGAAAACATCATTTTTCAGAACGATTTGGCAAGCCTCCAAGCCCTCTTCACAACTTACAAGCATTCTTCTTAAACTAGAAAGGATCCCTTTATAATAAGTTTCATCCCCGCTTTTTTCCTCTTGCAGCTTAGTATAGGTCGTCTCATTTATAAATTCCTCTAGCTGAGCCACTGTCGTTTCCAAAAAGCCTTTTACATCCTCAAGCTGAGATTTAACCAATGTATTCCCCAACCGTGAACCCTCCTCAAAATGATTAAGATTGAATATAATAGTCAACATGTGACTCTATATCATATGGTTTAGCTTGGTCAATAGATATAAACACTTTCTCCAATTTTTCAAAATCTATATTTTCAAAATAACCAGCTAGCTCTTTTTCTGCATTTATATATACACGTTTTCGGTTAACCAGGCTCGGGTCTTTGAGCAGACAGACCATTGCAATGATATCAGCCATATAAATATCTCTCTTAGAACTTTTGAATAGCGGATTGGCGGGATAAGGAGTCCAACGAGTGACCATCTCATCAAAATAACGAAGATACAGTACATTCAGCGTCTTTTCTTCTCCATCCTTTATGTATTCAATAACGGATCGGTTAAAAAATTCCTCCGGCGAATTTGGCTTTTCTTTTTCAAGCCCAAATCCATTGCATGCTACAATTCGCACCCGCAATCCCCCCGCATTCATTTTTTTCTATATTATCACAATTTAAAGAAAAATGTTATTCGATTGTTTGCTGAAATTTTTCAAAAAACAGATCGGCTTCACCATTTTCAAAGCTATCATCCGAATTATCGGCGAGCGGCGGTAATTCATCAATGGAATTCAGGCCGAAGTAATCCAAAAACTCTTTTGTTGTCCCATATAAATAAGCCCGGCCGGAACCTTCAGCACGTCCGACCTCTTTTATTAAGACTTTAGTGACAAGTGTATGGATGGGGCGGTCCGTTTTGACACCGCGAATTTCATCAATTTCAGCTCTGGTAATCGGCTGCTTATAGGCAATGATTGCGAGTGTTTCCAAAGCGGCCTGGGACAAACCTTGAGTGTTTGATGTTTCCACCAGTCTTTTCAAGTAATCCGAGTGTTCTTTCTTTGTCGTCATTTGATAAACACCCGCTATTTCGATCACCTGAATCCCGCGTACATCCGATAAATATTCTTCCTTTAAACTTTCAACGATGTCCGTTGCTTGATATTCCGTAATTTCAAGGACAGAGGCAATTTGTTTGACTGAGAGTCCTTCATCTCCAGCAGCAAACAATAATGCCTCAAGAATCCCTTTCCAATTAATAACTTCCAACTGGCTCTACACCTTCCTTAGCAGCAATCATGATTTCCGAAAAATTATCTTCCTGTTCAACAATGATTTCATTTAGTTTCATAAGTTCCAGCACCGCCATAAAAGTGACGACGATATGCTCTTTAACCGGAAGCGAAAATAGTTCAAAGAAACTTTTCTTCCCTTTAATTGATTGTAACTCAATCATGATTTCATCCATTCGTTTTTCTATCGAGATCTCTTGTTTCGTTACTTTCGTATAAAGCGGCTTTTGTATTTTTTGCCTTCGCAGCAGTTTTTGCAGAGCTCCCAACATATCGTATAGACTTATGTTCAACTCTTGTTTATCACTTTCCGCTTCTTTAACATATACAGATAAATCACTTGGGGGTTTAGTGAACATCAAGCTGCGTTCTTCTTCCATCCCTTTAAATTCTTCAGCTGCATACTTATACTTTTTATATTCTAATAGTTTCTCCACAAGCTCATCCCGTGGATCTTCTTCAAATATTTCCCCATCTTCATCAACCAATTGTTCATCTTCATGTTTTGGCAGCAACATTTTACTCTTGATGGCAAGCAGTGTTGCAGCCATCACCAGATATTCGCTGGCCACATCCAATTCCAGGTGCTGCATCGTATGGATGTACCCAAGGTATTGATCTGTAATATCAGCCATCGGAATATCGTAGATGTCTATTTCCAGGCGATTAATCAAATGCAGGAGTAAATCCATCGGACCTTCGAAAGCGTCAATTTTTATATTATAACCCATTAAATTACCCCATTTAAATCTAATTGGCCGATAATAGGCCTATTTCTTTCACTAATCAAGTATAGTGGATTGCCGCCCTTTATCCAATAATAATAATTTCCGGACCTTAGAAAAGTTCTTAAAAGGGATTTGCGACAAATGGGTCGGTGCCCAATCACATTCTAAAATCCAACATAACCTAGAAATGTAAGAATAGCAGAACAAAGGAGGTACTCATTATGGGTGCAGGTGGTTTTGGACACGGCGGCGGATTCGCGTTTATCGTAGTATTGTTCATTTTATTAGTTATTGTCGGTGCTTCTTGGTGTTAATGGAAGACTGATGAATCAAGCTGATTGCCTTGCAATCGGCTTTCTTTATTTTCCAAGAAAAAATTCTATGCTAAACTTAGAGAGTATATATGGTGGGTGTTAAGCTATGGAAATGGCTTTTTTCCTTACATTAGAGATTCCATCAAACAAAAGGGGTGCTCCTATTGAATTACGCGGAAGACTACCTTTCTTTCCTTGTCCATTTCCATGGGACAAGGGATTACTTCGAATGTCATGAAATTCTTGAAGAATATTGGAAGGAAACCGCTCCAAAAGAGCGTGACTCGCATTGGGTCGGGCTCATACAAATTGCGGTTGCCCTGTACCATGATCGCAGGGGAAACAAAAAAGGGGCTGCAAGGACCCTGGCTAAAGCCCTGGCAAATCTCCACACTAAAAAGGCCGAGCTCCTGAAGTTGGGGCTCGATCCAGAAGAACTGTTCAAAATGCTCGAGGACACACATGAACGAATGTTATCCCAAAAGCCATATGAAAGCATTAATCTTCCGATAGCGGATCAAGGGTTGATCGAGCAATGCCAATCCATGTGTTTGCACGAAGGGTACATATGGGGCGCAGGTAGCAACATGGCTAATTCATCAATAGTTGATAAGCATCTAATGCGCGACCGTTCAGATGTCATTTCTGAAAGGAATCGTCAGTTATCCCTTCGAAAAACAAGAATGGAGGACCGCCCTTAAAGGTGGTCCTCCATTCAACTTTCATATTCAGACTTCTTCACACCTGTCAAGAAAGCTTTCCGTAAACTCATTTGCTTTTAATTCTTTGTCAGGATATTGCTCCTTGATGGCCCTGACCATCGTTTTACCGATACCTTGTTTCCGAAAGGATGGATTTACAGATATATGTTGTATCTCAATGTGGTTTGGAGAGACTTCTATTCCGATCAAGCCCGTAATCTCTTCATCTTTCCATAAGAACAGCTGTAGATTTTCATCCGTTTCATAATTCTTCATCGTATTCCGAAGCGTTTTTATCTCTTTTTCATTTGGCATGAAAGATAATAATCCCATGGCAAACTTCTCATAACTTTTCTTATACTTAATCAACATAATATCCCTCGTTACTAAATAACGTTTTTATTATCTACCTGTTTCAAATAATTCGCTTTGAATAATAAACCTCACATATAACATTTCCATCATACATAAAAACTTCGTTCGTTTCAACATCACTTTCAGCACTTGATTTATCGATGTGCTATGTGCTAAGCGATAAACAGCCAATATACGATTCCCCACATCAAAGCGATAATAAGCATCATAAGTAAAAGAGTTTTATTACTTTTCCTCATCCCATACTCCCTTTATGAATGGTCCAAATATTTAAATAACGAATTCATTTTACTATAACTTAACACAATCTGACAAATATCCTTGCAATCTTGCTTCGATTTTACTACATTGGTAAAGTAATCTTAGGTTCATAGAGTGGTCTTAGGTATAAAATACAAGGAAGCAATCACTTTTTCTCCGTTGAAAGAACCTTGGCTATCTTTGGCTATACAAATATTTTTCGGAATATATGTATCTTTTTTATCCTTTGTTTCGTCAAATACTATGAATCTTTTTTTAAAGCGCTGCCCTTTTATTGAAAGATTCCAATTCAGCAGGAAAAGTTAAGGAGGATTATCATGAAAAAAATGAATAAATGGGTCATTGTAACCATTTTATTATGTCTATTATTGCCATATAAAGCTTTTGCAGATGCAGCTGTTGGTGAAATGATCGTCACACTTGGTGAAAATTTGACAAATGAACAAAAAAATATGATTTTGTCAGAAATGAAAGCCCCTAATGATGTTGAGGTACTGACGGTTACAAATGCGGAGGAACATGAATACTTAGGAGACTATATCGCTAGCCGGCTGATCGGTACAAAAGCGATTTCATCCTCTGCGATTACTTTGGAGGAAAAAGGTACTGGCCTTAAATTGGAATCGAAAAACATTAACTGGGTCTCAGATGAAATGTATATCAATGCACTGGCAACTGCTGGAGTAAAAGATGCTACCGTTTATGTCACTGCACCTATACCCGTTTCCGGTACAGCAGCTTTGACAGGGGTCATTAAAGCCTATGAGATTTCTTCCGACAAGAAGATTCCGGAAGATGTGAAACAGGCAGCGAATGAAGAAATGGTGAAAACAGCTAAATTGGGTGACGAAATCGGTACAGAGGAAGCCTCTGCACTAGTAACGAAAATAAAAGAAGAAATGGCTGAAAATCCACCAGCCAATACTGAAGAGGTCCGCGAGGTTGTCGAGTCTTCAGCAAAAGAACTTGGAATCGCCTTAAATGATGATCAAGTTCAAAGTCTAATTGATTTATTCAATAAGTTAAAAGAATTGAATATCGATTGGAACGCTGTCGGGGATCAGCTTACTGCAGCTAAAGATAAGCTATCCAATTTTCTTGAGTCCGAAGAGGGTCAATCATTCTTGGATAAATTGAAAGAAGTATTCAGTAGTTTAATAGACGCAATCAAATCATTTTTCAGCTGATTCAAATGAAAAAAGGATGGCCAATGCCATCCTTTTTTCATTTTTTATTGACGACCGCTGCTTCATGTAGGGCCAAATCCAAATGGATAAGATCTTCATACGTTTCGCGTTTGATGACCAATCGGGCTTCTCCATTTTCGGCAAAGACGACAGCCGGTCTCGGAATCCGATTGTAATTATTCGACATGGAATATCCATATGCCCCTGTACAAAAGACTGCCAAGACATCACCTCGTCCGGCTTTTGGCAATGGTAAGTCCCAAATTAACATATCACCGCTTTCGCAGCATTTCCCAGCAATGGACACCGTCTCTTCTACAGGATCAAGTGGCCGGTTTGCAAGAATGGCATCATATTTCGCTTCATAAAGAGCAGGACGTATATTATCACTCATGCCCCCATCAACGGCAATATATTTACGGACATTAGGCACTTCCTTTTCAGATCCGACCTTGTACAAGGTCACACCAGCGTCTCCGACTAATGAACGGCCAGGTTCGATCCAGATTTCAGGCATCATTAAATCAGAATCGGCAATCAGGTTCTGCACTTCCGTAACGATTTCTTCTACATATTGAGATGCCGGTAGCGGGTCGTCCTCTTGTGTATACCGAATTCCGAATCCCCCTCCGAGATTCAATACCTTTGGTTGAAACCCTATCGAGCCATGCCAGTCATTCAGCTTGCCGATAATTTTTTGGGCTGCAAGAAGGAAACCGGTCGTTTGAAAAATCTGGGAACCGATATGACAGTGTAGTCCCAAAACTTCCAGAAATTCACTTCGCAGCGCTTGTCGAAGGGCGCCTTCCGCCTGCCCGTTAATAAGATCAAAACCAAACTTCGAATCTTCTTGCCCTGTCAAGATGTAATCATGCGTATGGGCTTCGATACCTGGTGTTACACGAAGAAGGATTTTCATTTTTTGTTCACGGTTTGTACAAATTTCTTCCAACAGTGTCAACTCTGAAAAATTATCGACTACTATACAGCCAATGTCATAATCCAAAGCCATATGTAGCTCTTCTTCACTTTTGTTGTTTCCATGGAAGTGAATCCGTTCAGTTGGGAAATTTGCCTTAATTGCCGTATACAATTCCCCCGCTGAGACAACATCGAGAGAAAGTCCTTCTTGATCGGCCAACTGGATCATGGCAATCGAAGAAAAGGCCTTACTTGCGTAAGCAACTTGAGCAGAAATCCCCAATTCCTCAAAAGTTTTCTTGAACCCTCTTGCCCGTTCACGAATTAGCTTTACATCATAAACATATAATGGTGTACCAAATTGTTCGATCAGTTCGATCGTGTCCACTCCTCCGATCTCCAGATGTCCACGTTCATTGACACCACCGGTTCCGTACAAATGCATGATAGCCTCACCTTCCTTACTTAGATCTAAAGATTAATAAGAAATGAGGCAGCCTCAAATAAAGAAACCCTGCTGTAAGTGAGTAGGGTCCTCTATATGAACAAGCCTCATCCGTATCGATTATCCCATTTAATATTGTTCTCTATGACTGCTTAATAGTTCGAAGGGAAAGACAGATTGGTTTAACTTCAAAGAGGCATAAACGCTCTATCTCTTTGTGAAGCCTTAACTTTACCGCTTTATCCGAATAAAATTAAATTACCATAACTTTTCGACAACATCAACCTTTAGATTTTCTCGGCTGCCTATATTTATCCTGGGGATGCACAATACTCGGACGCTCAGCAGTTCCTGGATAAGGTCTTCTTAATAGTATATGTGACAAACCCTTCGGCTGAAATGGGATAAGCGGCCATAAATAAGGTGTATTTAACGTTTTTATACTAGTAAGCATAATAATGTAGAGTGTGATGCCTATGATCAAGCCAGGCACTTTAAAGAAAGCGACCAACACTATCAGTATTAAACGGGAAATTTTATTCGCAACCCCTAATTCTAAACTTGGAGTGACAAAAGTACCGATTGTCGCTACGGAAGCGTAGAGAACCACTTCAGGAACAAATAGTCCGACATCTATCGCTATCTGTCCAATCAAAACGGCCGCAACCAAGCCCATTGCCGTAGAAAGCGGGGATGGGGTATGTACGGCTGCCATCCTTAAAAATTCTATTCCTATATCGGAAATGAAGATTTGGATCACAATTGGTATATGCGTTTTTTCATTCGGCCCGATAAATTCCAACTTATCCGGTAAAAGAGAAGGCTCTAAACTAAACAATAACCAAATAGGCAGCAAGTATAACGAAACGAAAATCCCGAAAAAACGTACCCAGCGCACCAAGGTTCCAACTGCTGGCGCCTGCCGATACTCTTCAGCGTGTTGCATGTGATGGAAAAGAGTGGACGGGGTAATGATGACGCTCGGTGAAGTATCCACATAAATAAGGACATGCCCCTCAAGTAGATGTGTTGCCGCTACATCAGCCCGTTCCGTGTACCTGACAAGCGGATATGGGTTATATCTTTGCTTGACGATGAACTCTTCGATCGTCTTATCAGCCATCGTTATGCCATCAACCTCAATGTTATTCAATTCCTTACGAATGATTTCTATTAAATCAGGATCGGCAATATCTTTAATGTAGCCGATGGAAATATCCGTTTTCGATCGTTCCCCTACATGCAACATTTCGAAACGTAATCTTTCATCCCGTATTCTCCGTCTGGTTATCGCAGTGTTAACGATGATATTCTCGACAAAACCATCCCTTGATCCACGGACGACTTTTTCCGTATCGGGTTCTACTGGCTGTCTCCCGGGATAACTCCTGACATCCACAACCAATCCTATTGGTTTACCATCAACAACAATGACTATTAAACCGGATAATACCTGATCAACAAGTTCATCCATCGTCTTTATTTCCTCAACGGATTGGTGTACGAGCAAACCTTTGACTGCATCAAAAACTTTAGTAGTCAAGATTTCAGCATTTTTGTTATGAATAAGAGATTCGAGGATTTCCATGATGAACTCTGTATCCGTCAGCCCGTTTATATAGTAAAGATGCACATCTTTTCTAAGGACCTTTATCCTTCTTACCCCTAAGTCGAAGCTGACACCCAGACCTACTTTCTCTTTCATGTACGCGTCAACTTCCGCTACCCTATCCGGAATCGGTTTCATGTTTTCAGGTTTTTCTGAAGTCATCATGACCACTCCTTTCCAATATGATTTCCACCGCTAGCTTCGTTATCGGTGCTCCTCTTTTAAAATCGTCCTGATGGGACATTTTTCCGATATCCCCTATCCCCACTACTATGGGAACATGCAATTGATCGATGCAATACACCGTATCTCCTGTAATCTTGCCCAGTTCAAATTCCTCGGCGCCGTATTTATCAACCCCGTTCGGTGTCAAATTACCATCCCGGTCAATACAGATATCCACCTTGGTCCATTCTTCCCTTCTAGTCTTTGAAGCGACCGCTATCACTCCAAGGACATTAATATCAGGGTGACCGGCAACTACCTTCATTGCCTGTTCGCCGGATCCTTCACCGATAAAACCGCTATCATCAAACATGACCAATACAGGATCATACTTCGCCTTTTTTATTAATTCAACTAGCTCCAAGCCCGTATATCGTGATGGATTACCCTGGGACATGGAGATACATCTTCCCCCAATTTCCTTGGCTACAAGCTCAACAGCCCGTTTTGCATACTCATCTCCATCCGTAATCAATATCACTTTTCGTTTGGTCACCATCTTGGGCCTACCTTTCATCATCAGGAATAGTTACCTCATAAACTTATAAATCGACAAAATAAATCCATTGGAATAATGATCCGGCTATTTTCCCCAATACGAGTGCCATTAACAGATAAATGATTTTCTCTTGAATGCCGATTCGCTTGGACAGAACCGGAAATACATTCAGGACTTCAGT
Source organism: Peribacillus sp. NJ11 (assembly GCF_030348405.1). Lineage (NCBI taxonomy): Bacteria > Bacillati > Bacillota > Bacilli > Caryophanales > Bacillaceae > Peribacillus > Peribacillus sp. NJ11. The sequence goes on along the minus strand of NZ_JAUCFO010000001.1, from coordinate 3,118,199 downwards.
TAAGGCAGCCGCAAGCATCCCATTAAAGATCCCGTCAGCCAGGCCGATCGGAATCAATAAAAATTGTGGGAGGGAAAATTCCGTACCCTGTAACCCTAGCCAAGTTCCTGCGACAACCCCGGCAATGATAGCTCCTTCGTAGTAATGTATCATTTTCATTGTTTTTGTCAGCTGAGTCAGCCTCGGTATCACCCCAAGTACAGTTAAAAACGCTACAAAACCGGCACCTGTCGCAAAACCTCCGGCTAAACCAACAAAGATTCCGAAGATAACTTTACCTGTCATCAAGATGGCGCACGTTCTCCTTATTTTCATTCATGATTACATAACGGTCCAAATCCTGCTGATAGTTGAACATTTCAACCTCGAGCGGACTAGGTTCCTCATTGAAGCGTTTTTTAAAAAAGTGATTAAAAAATAAAATCATGCCCATGCCAAGTCCGAAGCTATATGGGATTTGGATCAATAACGGCTTTTCTTCCACTTTTCCCGTTATTAAAGTAAAGATCTTTTGATGCACTTCCCCCATGCTGACATCCACATGGAAGTTCATGATGGTCATCCCGCCGCCGACAAACAACAAGAACCAGACTAAGGCGAAAGTCAAAACCGACATTTTCTTTTTCGAGAGGATGATTTCGATGATCGTTTGGGAGGGTCCGAACGTCTCCACCTCAATGGTCGTATCCACCTTACGAATGGCCATGATAACTTGAGCCAAATCAATGACAATAATATTCCTATCTTCCTTCTTGACCGTTAATAATATGATTTCTTCAATTTTTCGAATCACTTCTTCAGGTCCGATTATCCTTGCAATATCTTTTATCCTCACCGTTTGATTTCCCTTTACTTGTACACGGTTTCTCATCCTGATATATACAACTGCCACTATCATCACATCCCGACCTTTTATTTCCTTATGCTAGTAGTATGGATTGGAAACAGTTTGAAAATGCAGGAAGTGAACCATGTCCAAATATTACTAATTGAAAACAAAAAAGACACGCTGTAATGACAGCATGTCTTTTTGATTTACATTCATAGATTAATGAGTGGGGAAGAAAATCAGCTGAACCAAAAATATCAATCCAAAAATATAAATGAGCGGATGTACCGATTTTCCTTTTCCACTGAATACCTTCATTAGGGGATAAGTAATGAACCCGATTGCAATCCCTGTAGATATGCTTGAAGTAAGCGGCATCGTTAAAATGATCGCAAATGCAGGAAATGCTTCATCGAAAATTTTCCAATTGACTTTAGCCAAGCCTTCCATCATGAAACATCCTACGATGATCAAAACGGGGGCTGTAATGGCTTGAACTGAAGAAATGGCCGATATTAATGGAGAAAAGAAAATCGATACAGCGAACAGGATCGCCACAACAGTAGCAGTTAACCCGGTACGTCCGCCTGCGGCGACTCCAGTACTCGATTCAACGTAAGCCGTTGAGGGACTTGTTCCAAACATCGAGCCGACTATCGTCGCAATCGCATCACCTAAAAATGCTTTCTTGGCACGTGGGATTTTCCCATCCTTCGTTAGTCCTGCCTGTTCCGTGACACCAATCAAGGTACCTGTCGTATCAAAGATCGTCACAAGTAAAAAGGCGAAAACGATTGAATATAAAGAATGCGTGAAGACCCCGGCAATATCGATATCGAAAAATACCGGTGTTGGAGGTACAGATACGACTCCATCAAAGTTGAGCAAACCGATAAAGTAGCCAATGACTGCCGTGATGATCATACCAATAAAAATTGCCCCTTTTATATTACGGGCCATAAAAATCAAGGTAATGAATAAGCCCGCTAACGCTAAAACGGTTCCTGGCTGATGCAAATCGCCTAGCGTCACCATCGTTGATTCATTAGACACCACGATTCCAGCGTTTTTCAATCCGATAAATGCAATGAATAAACCGATTCCGGATGTTATGCCATATTTTAATGAGTTAGGGATCGCATCAATTATCATTTTACGCAAGCTCGTCACGCTAATTAATAGAAATAGCAAACCAGCAATGAAAACCGTACCGAATACAGTCTGATATGAGAGGCCCTGTGCCCCCACAACGCTGGCAAAATAAGCATTCAAACCCATCCCTGGTGCTATCGCAATCGGGTATTTTGCTACCAGCCCCATGATAAGGGTCCCAATTACCGCTGATATAACCGTTGCCATGAAAACTTGTTCAAATGGAATTCCGATAGAAGACAATAAAGCCGGATTCACAATAAGGATATAAACCATTGTTAAAAATGTCGTAATACCCGCCATGACTTCTGTACGGACATCCGTCCCATTTTCTTTCAGGGAAAAAAACTTTTCCATAAACATATTTTAGACCTCCAGATCTAAAGGAAACACCGACAACCGTTTGCACGCAAAGACAAGGTGTCCTAAAATTGTACTGCATCGACGCTTTTCCTGATTAATTTTTCGTTTAAAACAATTGAAAAACGAATGAAAAACGCGACCTTTACTATATTATTCGTTTTTAATTTTAAATTCAACTAAAAAATTTGACCCCCACTCATATTTTCAAAAATTTTCATCCCACCAAGATATCCTGAGGGAATTACCTTTACTTTTTCCTTAAATAAAGATTTATCTCCAGCCAAATGAAAAACCACATGAATCACTGATTCATGTGGTTTTTCATTTGCTGAAGAATTTTCTTTTCCAGCCTTGACACCTGAACTTGGGAAATACCAAGCCTTGCCGCTACTTCCGATTGCGTCTGATCCTTATAATACCTCAGGAAAACAATCAGCCTTTCACGTTCATTCAATTCATGTATGGCTTCTTTCAAAGCGATTTGATCAAACCAAGATGTTTCGTTATGGTCGGCAATCTGGTCAAGAAGGGTAATCGGATCTCCATCATTTTCGTAAACCGTTTCATGGATGGATGAAGGGCTCCTGCTGGCTTCTTGGGCCATGATAATTTCTTCTGGCGATAGCTCAAGGTGTTCCGCCAATTCGTTGACAGTCGGGACACGGCCATACGTCTTTGAAAGTTCCTCTTTGGCCCTGCGAATTTTATTCGCCATTTCCTTTAAAGACCGGCTTACTTTAACCGTTCCATCATCACGGATAAAACGTTGGATTTCACCAATGATCATTGGCACAGCATACGTTGAGAATTTCACTTCAAACGATAAGTCAAATTTATCCACGGACTTCAACAGACCAATACAGCCAATTTGATAAAGGTCGTCCGGTTCGTAACCTCGATTGAGGAATCTTTGCACGACTGACCATACAAGCCTAAGATTGCTATTGACAATCAGGTTCCTTGCATCCTGGTCACCGCTCTGGCTGCGTTGGATTAAACTCCGCAATTCCTCATCTTTTAAATGGGGCTGGCCTTTCTTGCTCTTCTGGTTTTTAACCTCCACATCCATATGCAAGTCTCCCTTAATTGCACAAAGCTCTGCTTGTAGTTAAGTGCTTTTTTAATCGAATGATCGTGCCTTCGCCCTTATGGGAAATTATATGGATTTCATCCATGAAGTTTTCCATGATGGTGAATCCCATACCGGAACGTTCAAGTTCGGGTTTAGTCGTAAATAACGGCTGTTTAGCCTCCTCGACGTCCTCAATGCCCAGTCCTTCATCCCGGATGGTCAATTCCACAGTATCACCTTCGATGACCACTGAAATGTAGACCCAACCTTCAGGGTCGCTCTCATACCCATGGATAATCGAATTCGTAACGGCTTCTGACACGACAGTCTTGATCTCAGTCAATTCATCCATCGTCGGGTCCAATTGGGCAATGAAAGCCGCAACAGTTACCCTTGCAAAAGATTCATTTTGGCTTAGTGCAGAAAATTTCGTTTCCATTTTATTTTTCATCTTAGGCAACCCCCAGTCTTTGCAAAGCGTTTTTTTCGGATAGTTCCATTTTAACAATTTTAAACAACCCTGACATCTCAAATAACCGCTTTACCGCTGGAGAAATTGCACAAACCACCATTTCACCTTGCTTTTTGTTTACCTGCTTATAGCGTCCTAAAATAACTCCAAGCCCTGAACTGTCCATAAAATGCAATTCTTCCATGTTGAGGATAATATGCTTGATATTATGCTTTTGAATGGCTGCCTCTGCCTGGTTTTTCAATTTTTCTGCTGTATGATGATCTAAATCACCTTTGAGACGAATGCACAATACACGATTTTTCGCCTCCATATTAATCGTAAGACTCATTATATACAGCCTCCTTCACTGTCTTATAAAGAGTCAAATTCTCTTTTTCACCTGCAGATTCCTTCTTACTGGCAAAACTAGTGGAGATTCGCCTAAATTAGTACGATTAACAGGCATTGCGACAATTTATTCTATTTCGCTTGGGTAAACATGCCGAAAGCCCGTTTATACAATTGCCACCAGCTGGCATTTTCAACGGTTTCTTTCGCGACAATTGGAGATTCGACATACACCTTACCGTTTTTCTTCAATTCAAGTGTACCAATTTGATCGCCTTTTTTAATGGGGGCATCCAAATCTTTATCAAGAGTGATTTTTTTTGTAAAGTCCTTTGCCGTCCCGTTCTTGGTTGTCAAAACTGAAATGGGTTCACTTGTCACTCCCATCACGGATTTCTTGCTGCCTTTACTTATCTTTGCTTCACCTAACACCTCGCCGCGTTTATAAATCGGATATGTGATGTATTGTGAAAATGCATAATCCAACATCTTGGTGACCTGAGCGTTTCGTTCCTTTGGAGAAACGGCCCCGAAAACGACGGCAATGACACGCATATTCCCTTTTTTTGCTGTGGCTGTCAGACAATACTTCGCTTCATTTGTGAATCCTGTCTTCAGTCCATCCACTCCAGGGTAAAATTTCACCAATCTGTTCGTATTGACAAGCCAGAATTTCTTTTCGGTATTTTCACGGAGGTAATCTTCATATGTTCCCGTGAACCTTGTTATCGTATCGTATTTCAATAATTCCTTCGCCATGATCGACATATCATGGGCGGAACTGTAATGATCTTTAACAGGAAGGCCTGTTGCGTTTTGGAACTTCGTATTTTTTAACCCGAGGTCTTTCGCCTTTTTGTTCATTTTCCTAACGAACTCTTCTTCCGATCCAGCAAGACGTTCAGCCATCGCTACCGATGCATCATTCGCCGAACCAATCGAGATGCCCTTAAGCATTTGTTCAGTGGTCATTTCTTCACCTGGCTCGAGGAAGATCTGGGAACCGCCCATCGATGCTGCATACTCACTAGTCCTGATTTTCTCCTTCATGCTGAGTTCGCCTTTATCTATCGCTTCCATGATCAGCAGCATCGTCATGATTTTCGTCATGCTTGCCGGTGAAAGGCGAGCATCTGCATTTTTATCATAGAGTACATTGCCTGTATCCCGTTCAATCAAAATGGCTGATTTAGCATTGGCCGCCAGGTCGACTCCCTTTTCTTCAGCTGCCTCTGTATGCGGGATGCTAAAACCCATTGCTACTAATACGGTTAAAAATAGAGAAAGAATCCGCTTCATCTCCATACCCTCCAATCTTTATATGATTTATTTTTTCCATCAAACCCATTTTTATACAAATAAAGATGAATTTTGAACATATAATGGATATTGAGTAACATATTAACAAAAAATAAAAGAGGATGCGCATGGGCATCCTCTTTTAAACATTCAATGGGACAGACGTAAAAAGGCCGCTCAAAACCGCGGCCTTTTTTTTATTATTCCATGATCTCTTTATAGATCAAAGTAGGTTTTTCCACTTTCTCTTTAGAAATCGCAATGCTTTCATACAATTTTTCCTTTACCTTTGAAACATCTTCAAAATTGCTGTAAATCGTCACAAGGGATTCACCTTTTGCCACGGATTCCCCGATTTTTTTACGGAGTACCAGTCCGACTGCCAAATCAATCTCTGATTCTTTTGTCGCCCGCCCGGCGCCTAAAAGCATAGCTGCCGTTCCTACTTCATCAGCGATGATTTCCGATACATATCCTTCCTCTTTCGCTTCTAGCTCGAAAACATGAGCAGCCTGCGGAAGTTTTTCCGGCTGATCCACAACCGAACCATCGCCTCCCTGCGCTTCTAGGAAGACTTTGAATGAGTTAAGTGCAGAACCATCTTTGATCGCATTTTCAAGCAAGGTTCTTGCTTCTTCCAGCGAGCTTGCCTTTTTGGCAAGGTACACCATATGGCTTCCCAGTGTTAAAGAAAGTTCCGTTAAATCTTCCGGTCCTTCCCCTTTAAGCGTATCGATGGCTTCCTTCACTTCTAATGCATTTCCGATTGCGTAACCCAGAGGTTGGCTCATATCGGAAATGACAGCCATCGTGTTTCGCCCCACATTGTTCCCAATGCTTACCATCGCATGCGCTAACTCTTCGGAATCTTCGAGAGTTTTCATGAAAGCGCCTGCTCCCGTTTTAACATCAAGTACAATAGCATCAGCACCTGCAGCGATTTTCTTACTCATGATCGAGCCGGCAATCAAACCGATACTATTAACCGTAGCCGTAACATCGCGCAATGCATATAACTTTTTGTCCGCTGGAGTCAGGTTACCACTTTGCCCAATGACAGCTATTTTATTTTTATTTACAAGTCTAATGAACTCGTCATTTTCTATTTCGACATGGAAACCTTTTACAGACTCCAATTTATCGATCGTACCGCCTGTATGGCCGAGCCCGCGTCCTGACATCTTTGCAACTGGGACACCTACAGCAGCAACCAATGGTCCAAGCACTAGTGTTGTGGTGTCACCAACACCGCCTGTTGAATGTTTATCGACCTTAATTCCTTCAATCATCGATAAATCAATTTGATCGCCCGACTCGACCATTGCCATGGTTAAATCAGCACGTTCCTGCTCATTCATCCCTTTGAAATAAACAGCCATTGACCAGGCACTCATTTGGTAATCCGGAATCGATCCATCGGTAAACCCTTTGATAATGAACTGTATTTCTTCTGTAGAAAGAGCCTTTCCATCACGCTTTTTCTCAATTAAATCTACCATTCTCATATTGGAATCCCCACTTTTTTAAAGACACCGCTTCTCTCAGGTGTACTTGTATTTTTTTGGATCGTTTTATATGTCTTTAACGATTTGCTTAACAAATTCCAGAAAACTGCTTTTCACTTTTTCCGTCGTTTCAATTACCTCTTCATGCGACAAAGGCTGATCCAGAATGCCTGCAGCCATATTGGTAAGGCATGATATTCCAAGCACCTTCATACCGCTATGCCTTGCTACGATAACTTCCGGAACTGTCGACATCCCAACTGCATCCCCGCCAAGGATCCTTGCCATTTTCACTTCTGCCGGTGTCTCATAGGTCGGTCCTGTATTTCCGATATAGACACCTTCTTTAATATCCAGGCCTAGTGAAGATGCTATTTGTTTAGCTTGAGTCCGAAGGTCTTTATTATAAGCTTCTGACATATCAGGGAATCTAGGGCCGAAACGCTCCTCATTAGGACCAATCAATGGGTTTGCCCCCATTAAATTAATATGATCCGAAATGAGCATCAAGTCACCTGGTTCATAGCTTTCATTAACGCTTCCGGCAGCATTCGTTACAATTAGCTGCTCAACACCAAGAAGTTTCATTACACGTACTGGAAATGTGACTTTCTCCATGGAGTACCCTTCATAAAAGTGGAAACGCCCTTGCATGGCCACTACCTTTTTACCACTTAAATGACCAATCACAAGCTGTCCAGCATGTCCTTCAACAGTCGATACCGGAAATTCCGGAATTTCGTGGTAAGGAATCGTTATGGGATTTTCAATTTCATCTGCCAATACTCCAAGTCCAGAACCAAGAATCAGTCCTATCTCCGGGGAGCCTTCAATCTTATTTTTTATGAATGACGCAGCTGTCTCTATTTTATTAAACATCTATTTAATCTCCCCTTTATTTAGTTCGCCCAATATATTTTTCCCGAAGGCAGGCATTTTCACATCAAAATTAGCAGCGACCGTCGCCCCGATATCAGCAAATGTATCTCTTACCGGGAGCTCCGCACCTTCTGTAAATCGTTTGGAGTAGACTAATAATGGCACATATTCACGTGTGTGATCGGTTCCTTCATGTACCGGATCATTCCCATGGTCGGCAGTGATGATCAATAAATCATCCTCTTTCAGTTTATCTAGGACTTCCGGCATCCGAGCATCGAATTCTTCCAATGCCTTTCCGTATCCCTCTGGATCGCGCCTGTGACCGTACAAAGCATCGAAGTCGACCAGGTTAAGGAAACTTAGCCCTTTGAAGTCCTGTTCTATCGTTTGGATTAATTTATCCATTCCATCCATATTGGATACGGTCCTTAATGATTCTGTGACGCCTTCCCCATCAAAGATATCCGAGATTTTCCCGATTGCGAGCACATCATATCCAGAATCCTTCAATTCGTCCATTACTGTCCGGTTAAAAGGCTTCAATGCATAATCATGACGGTTAGTGGTTCTTTTGAAGCTGCCTGGTTCACCTGTGAAAGGTCTGGCAATCACGCGCCCAACCTTGAACTCATCAGCCATTGTCACCTCACGTGCAATTTCACAAATCCTGTATAATTCGTCTATCGGAACGATATCTTCATGTGCAGCAATCTGTAAAACTGAATCAGCTGATGTATATACGATCAACGCACCCGTTTTCATATGTTCCTCGCCAAGTCTTTCCATGATTTCCGTACCGCTTGCCGGGACGTTCCCAATAATTCCCCGTCCCATTTTCGCCTCGAGTTCATTGACTAACAATTCCGGAAAACCATCTGGAAATACACGGAATGGAGTGGATATATTCAACCCCATGATTTCCCAATGTCCAGTCATCGTATCTTTTCCTGTAGATGCCTCTTTCATTTTCGTATAGTATGCGAGAGGATGCTGAGCTTTATCAATCCCTTTGATTTCACTTATATTGCCTAAACCCAATTTTGCGAGAGTCGGCATGTTCAATCCATTCATTTTTTCTGCGATATGGCCAAGTGTATCCGCCCCTTTATCACCGAATAAATCTGCATCAGGTGCTTCGCCGATTCCAACAGAATCCATAACAACTACAAATATACGTTTAAATGCTGAATTTCCATTCATGAGTCATTCCTCCTAAAATAGTAATCAGTTTTATACTCTCTATAATACCCTTATACTGCACAGTTACTCTTCAAATAAATGCAATGATGATAACGTCAGAAGTCTGACCTCTCTATATTGTAAACGATTACCTAGATGGAGACAAATAATATATTTCACGAATGAAATAAAGTTCCATTGGATGTGCGCAAGAATCTCAGCAGCATTATGGGGGTCGAGACAGATCGGAAAAAGGCTGCTCCCTTCAACTGCCTCGCAGTTAAATTCACAACCTTTCTATCATTCTGCTATTCTATTATGCTCGCGGATGGAATTTTGAATATACATCCTTGATCCGTACGTTCGTAATATGTGTATAAATTTGCGTTGTCGAAATATCCGCATGACCAAGCATTTCTTGGACGGCACGTAAATCAGCCCCATTCATCAATAGATGAGTCGCGAAAGAATGTCTCAGTGTATGTGGTGTAATTTCTTTTTCTATTTGTGCCGATTTCACAAGTTTTTTTAGAATCTTCCAAAACCCCTGCCTTGTCAGCCTATTGCCATGATGATTCAAAAAAAGTGAATCTGTCCTGTGCTTTGGGCTGGACAATCTCCCTCGGGAACTTTCCATATAATGTTCAATGGCACCCAATGCCGTTTGTCCAATCGGAATGATCCTCTCTTTATTTCCTTTCCCTACACAACGGACAAAACCCATCGATGCATGAACATCACTCACATCCATGGATATCAACTCACTGACACGCATACCTGTCGCATACATCAGTTCTAGCATCGCCTTGTCTCGTAAACCGAATTCATCCATTATCTTCGGGGCTTCCAATAGTGCTTCAACCTCTTCCATGCTTAATACTTTCGGAAGGCTTCGTTCCGGTTTTGGCGTTTCTATATGTATGGACGGATCTTGATCGGTTACTTTTTCCCTTAGAAGAAATTGATGAAAAGAGCGGATGGACGCAATATGACGTGCTACCGTCTTCGATGATTTCCCTTGATCCTTCAAATGCACGAGAAAATGCAAGATGTTCACCCGCCGTGAATCATTCCAGTCGTTAATGGTTTCAACATCTTTCAGATAGCCCCAATATGATTTTAAGTCGCGCTCATAGGAGACGAGCGTATTCTTGGCCAGTCCTTTTTCAATGGTTAAAAAATGAATGAAATCCCTAATTTGATTCTCCATATTCATTACTCCCCGTTTAAATAAAACAACATTAAGCGTTCAAGCCATGCATCATCACCCGTATCAACAGCCTTCGATACTTTTACAGCCATACCTTTGGGTTCATCATAACGATGATAACTCTGATATTCCTGATTTAACCATACCATTCCTATATAAAAAAGAACAGTGAAGCTAACAAAGAGAACCATCACTTTAGCCGTATGCAAAATAAGCGATAATGATGTTTTCATCATCTTTCCCCTCCCATTCGATCCTCTGTATCAATCTATGCCCAACAGGACAAGTTTTATACGTGTTTAGGTAAGGAGAAAGCAAAAACTGCACTTACGTGAGAAAATTCATTCCTTCATCCTGATATTTTCCTGATGCCTCGCAATAGGTTTTTAGCCCTTTAAAAATGCAGAAAACCTTCTCCACTAAATGGAAAAGGTCCAACTTCATTCACCTTTGTTGTCTTCTTTGTCATGACATCGATGACAAATGCCATGAAAGGTTAATCTATGGTCTTTAATCTTGAAGTTCCAGTCGCGTTCCACAATGTCTTCTACGTCTTCAAGTAGGTCTTCCTGGATCTCATCTACCGCACCACATTCCACACAAACAAGATGATGATGGAAATGCGCAGCTCCTTCTTGTCTTAAATCATAACGGGAAACCCCGTCTCCAAAGTTAATTTTATCTACTATCTTCAATTCAGTCAGCAACTCTAGCGTACGGTAAACTGTTGCCAATCCAATTTCCGGCGACTTTTCTTTGACAAGGAGGTAAACGTCTTCTGCGCTTAAATGGTCCTCTTCATGCTCAAGTAAAACGCGGACGGTCGCTTCTCGCTGAGGCGTTAATTTGTAGCTGGACGAGTGCAACTGCTTTTTTATCCTATCAATTCTGTTTTCTATTTCCATACCTAATATTCCCTCCCGCGCCGCTATCCTATCCATTATATCAAATGAGGGAAAACTGTCAAAATAGATTTCTTGTTAATGATAAAAAAATTTGCGGGAACCGTAAATTTCGATCAATGACCCAATAAACTTACGACATTTTTCATTAAGGAAGGGGATAGGTACGCTTCAAATGCAGCAGCTGTAACCAAAAATAACCCCGACAAAATCAATGAGAAAATATACCGTGATATTATCGGCTTCAGTGGCTCACGAACCTGCTTAAGGAAAATCCGGCTAATCATTTTCATTGATAGTGAGACGGCAAGGACGGTTATCACGATGAATATAGGGACTATGAATATATTTTGGGGCAGAATGGCGACAAACGACAATAAAAACCCACTCCACCCCATTTGATTGACTAAAAAGCCGACTGTGAATCCAACAACCATCCCTTTTATAAATAGCAAAACCAAGATGACAGGCAAACCGATGACCGATATTCCGAGAATCCAGATGACGCCGATATATTTTATATTATGCATAATACTTTGGCTGAACATATCATGCGAAGATGCAAATTCACCTTTGGATACTTGTCCGAAAAATTGCGATAAATAATAGAACAAGTCTTCCTTTTGGGTAAAGCTCAAACTATTCACCAGTACTGCCCCAAAAATGACACCCATCAAAAAAAGCACAGTGATAAAGACATATAATGAGGAATGTTCGTTAATATGTTTCATTACGGCATTTTGTACGACAGATTTTTTTTTCATCTTTCATCCTCCCAACTCCGCTTACTAGAATCTATGTTTTCACTCTCTCATTTATGCTAAGAAAACATTCCCCATCAACAGAACACCTTACCCTGAATTCGTGTTATAATTTTCCAAAATCATTATATGGAGGTAGGATATGAAAGCTACATTAATGGATTTCCCCGAAAAAATTGAAACCCCACGATTATATTTAAGACCATGTCAGCCTGGTGATGGCCTTGACGTTTACGAGGCCATTGTCCATTCTAAACATGAATTGAAACAGTGGCTGCCATTTGCCCATCAAGATGCGTCTCCGGAAACTTCAGAACAGAACGTTCTTAAGTCCTTTGCGGACTTTATTTTAAAAGAGGATATTAGACTTCATATTTATAGGAAAGAAGACGATCAATTCATCGGCTCCACTGGTCTGCACCGGATTAACTGGGATATCCCTAAATTCGAAATTGGCTATTGGATTGATACGAGGTACAGTAAACAAGGGTACATAATGGAAGCGGTCGAAAAGTTAACCAAATTCGCTTTTTACCATTATGGGGCAAAGCGAGTTGAAATCCGCTGTGACCCTAAAAATATTGCCAGCAAACGGATTCCCGAGAAGCTAGGGTTTATCCTTGAAGGAACTTTGCATTATGACTGTCTAAGTGCTGATGGCAAGGAATTGCGGGACACCTCCATTTATGCAAAAACTACAAACTAAAAAAAGTCCTGACAGTTAACAATCATCTGTCAGGACTTTTATTCAGGTTAGCTTTCCTTTTTGACTTTTCCGTATTTGCCTCCGCCCCCCACCTCAAAAGAAAGCGTCCCTTTTCTGGCAGAATCGATGTAGCGAGCCAATTTTTCAGGCACGATTTCCATGAGCTGTTCAAGCGTAACTTCATGAAGGATATTCATCTCTGTTCCAAATGCCACCAGCAGTTTTTCCATCGATTTAGGTCCAAGTCCTGGGATGAAATCGAGTGGTACTTGATGGATATATGGTGGCCTTTCCCTTCCATATCTTCCGTTGATTTTGGAAATGGAGAGTTCTTTGATCCTGGACGATACTCCTTTTATAATGGAGATATTACCACACTCAGGACATTGTTCACTATCCCTCAACACCTGGTGTAAACACCCTGAACATACGGTTTGATGATATTTTCCCAATAAGGGGTTCAATCCATAATTGACGGTCACCTTACGATCCCCTTTTTCTTTAAGGGCTTTTGCCAGCTCATTGAAACTTGGTTCTTCAAGCAGGACTTTTTGATATTCACGAGCGATTTTCCCAAGCGAATGAGCATCGGAATTTGTCACGAATACATAGGAGTCCAACTCCTCGATATCCTTGACCATTTCTGTATCTGAACTTAAGCCAAGTTCGATGGCATCAATCAGCTTCGGATCGAATACTTCTGTCAGACTGGACCGCACCCCTTTTCCATACAAGCTTTTAAATGGGGTGAAAACATGTGCCGGGATAAACAGGCCGCCCAGTGACTTCACCATCTTTTGCAGCGTTCTTCCATCACAATAAATCCTTTGGGAGCTCAAGGTTATATTTTTAACATGTCCGCTCATCCATGATGAGAATTCCTTCATCGCTTGTAAAGTGGGAAAATAGGCGAGGACATGGATTGGTCCATTACAATTCTGGTCATAAATTTCAATCTCCGAGCCTGGAATGATGGTTGTATTCCTGTATTGAAGTCCACCTTCCATCTTTTCCGTGATTTCGCCATCCAGAATCCCCGCTTCGATCTCTTCGATAATTTCAGGAGAATGGCAATCGATTATCCCGATTAGATCAATGCCCTTCCTTTCACTTGCCACTTGCAGCACCTTGCTGAAGGTTAACGACTTAGCACCTGTTATTTTCACGGCCCTTCCGCTTCTCGTTCTGCCTATATGGATATGCAGGTCAGCGTAAAACTCCTTCATTTATGAAGTCATCGCCTTTTTCAATAGCAGATACTGCACGGCATATGCCGTTTTCGCATCCTGGATTTTCCCTTCATCCATATAAGTTTGAGCTTCCTCCAACGTGAGTTCAATCATCTCGACAAATTCATCTTCATCCAGTGGGGCCGCATTTTCTTTCTTTTTCAAATTGTGGGCCACATACAGGTGGACCAATTCATCGGCGAAACCTGGTGAAGTATAGAAGGATATGATGTGCTCCATTTTTTCGCATTCATAACCTGTCTCCTCTTCCAGCTCCCGTTCTGCCGACAGAACCGGTTCTTCCCCTTTTTCCAGCTTTCCTGCAGGGATTTCCACCAAGCTTCTCTCCAGCGCTTTACGGTACTGTTCAACCATGATGATTTTATTTTCTGCAGTAAGAGCTATGATTGCAACCGCTCCCGGATGTTTGACTATTTCACGTTTACTCGTTTTCCCATCAGGAAGTTCTACATCATCCACTTGCAGGCTGATTACCTTTCCTGTGAAGATTTTTTCCGAAGACAGCGTTTTTTCTTCAAATTTTTTCATCCTGACCACTCCTCTGTTCTAATTGCAGCATGATTTCTCATACATTTTACCATAATAGAGAGGGAGGGCGATTTAATGAAAGTTTACGTATTGGAAAAAAGCGTTACTTTATCCGGAAAGAGTTGGGAAATCCTTCAAAAACTAAAACAATTGCAAAATCAATATGTCTATATCAATGATTGGATTGCCGACATACACCATCAGGCGCCACCCGCTCCTTTAAAACGGATCAAGTGAATTCTTTGAGTGAAATGGATTTCTCCTTTACAATGAATGTAAAGGGAGTGGATAACATGAAAAAACGCAGACTAGGCAATTCAGAATTGCTAGTATCTGAAATCGGGCTCGGATGCATGTCATTGGGGACTGTTGAAAATCAGGCATCCGAAATCATACAGGCCGCTTTAGATGAAGGAATCAATTACTTTGATACGGCTGACTTATATGATTTCGGTATGAATGAAGAAATCGTCGGAAAGAATTTAAAATCGGTCCGCGATAAGGTATACATAGCCACCAAGGTTGGAAACCGTTGGAATGAAAATAAGGATGCCTGGAGCTGGGATCCATCTGGCTCTTATATTAAAACGGCAGTAAAAGATAGTTTAAAACGGTTAGGGACTGATTATATTGACCTTTATCAGTTACATGGAGGCACCATTTCAGACAATATCGGAGAAACGGTAGAAGCATTTGAAGAGCTGAAAAAAGAAGGCTATATCCGATATTATGGAATTTCCTCGATTCGTCCGAATGTGATCAAGGAATTCACTGAAAAATCCGAGCTCGATTCCGTAATGATGCAGTTTAATCTTCTCGACCGCCGCCCAGAAGAGTGGATGTCCCTTTTGGACAACAAACAGATCAGCATCATCGCCCGTGGGCCCCTCGCTAAAGGGTTGCTTAGTGAGAAAATGCTTGCAAAGGCAAAAGAGGATGGATACCTCGACTATAGCTATAACGAGCTTAAGGATTTACTTCCGCAATTAAAGGACAAACTTTCTGATAGGAAGTTGAATGAAACGGCACTTCAATATGTATTGTCCCATCAAAGCGTCGCTACCGTTGTACCAGGAGCAAGCTCAGTACAGCAGCTCCGTGAAAACTGCCAGGCCGCTAACAGCTCTTCACTGTCCAAAACCGAGCTTGATATCTTGAAGCAGTTGACCAAAGCGAACAAATATGAAAGTCACCGGGAATAAAAAGATTTCGAACTAAACTAAATGTTTCAAAGGAATGTCAGGACGATCTTTAGAGGCTGCCTTATCTGCGTTTAACCAACGGGATAGGCAGCCTATTTCCGTTCCGTCATTTTATTTGCCATAGTGCTTCTGTATCTCCTATCATTCTAATCCTTTCCAAACCCCACTTCTAATATATTCAGTTGATGAATTTTGATCGATAACTTCATTCGATATAGTTTTTCAACTTTTTCATTGCCATTCTAAAGTTAATGTTGTACAATTCAGTTGTGCGCAATTAAAAATAAGAAGGTAAGGGAGAAAAATCATGACAAAAACATTATTTACAACATCAGTAACAGTAGATGGCGGAAGAGAAGGAACGGCTATTTCCGCTGACGGTAACTTCACGGTTGATATTGCGATGCCGGGAACGCCAAGGGCTAAACAGATGCCTGAAGCATCTAATCCGGAACAGCTTTTTGCAGCTGGATATGCTGCATGTTTTGATAGTGCCTTGCAATCAGTTGGTAAAATTGAACGAGTTTCTTTCGATTCCAAAGTCACTGCAAGCGTCAGTCTATTGATGGGTGAGATGCATCAGTACAGCTTGGCTGTAACTTTGGCCGTGAAGGGATCCGGGGTCGATAAGGAGACATTCGAAACCCTTGTTCATAAAGCACATCAAATGTGTCCTTATTCAAAAGCAATCAACGGCAATGTGGATGTCGCCATTGAAATAGATGTAGATTAATCCGACAAAAAGACGCTTGGGGGTTCCCAAGCGTCTCAGACTGTAGACAAACTCGAAGATAAACGAGTTTGCCTGCAGTTTTTTATTTAAAGAAAGTTGCAGTTGATTTCAGCCGGTGCACTTTTTTCGACCTACACCGTACTTTTTTCGTTATCCGGAGCTTTTTCCCGGCAGTCCACGCAGTTTTTCAACTTACACCACATTTTTTTTGGCCGTTCACGCACATTATTCGACCGTTCACTATTTTTTTCGACCTACACAGCACTTTATTCGATCTTTCACAAATTATTTCGACCTTCATTTCACTATTCGGACGCCGAAGCAATTATTTAAGATCCACGGATTAAATCCGCCCCCTTTCCACCGACTGTCAGCCAAGCCTCATCAAAGCAAGCGTCTGTGGGGTCTCGGCTAGCCAGTTATTCGGCAGGAGTGTCGCAAATTTCTTCAATCTACTAAGGTTTGGATAACCAAGCCTTCTTTTATAATTTGGTTTGGGATAAGACCATTCCGAATCTCCTTTTTTCGACAAACTAAAACGCTTGGGATTCCCAAGCGTTTTTCCTTTTTGCTAAAATTCCTGTAATGTTTTCAATAGTTGGAGCAGTGAAGCTTTCAAATCCTCAACCACCCTCTTATCCTCACCCGACATAGCCGAAATGCGATCGGGAATGAAACAGGCCTCTTCCTGTAAACCATGTCCCTTTTCCGTCAGCTTTATCATGACAGACCGTTCATCTTCAGTGGAACGTTCACGGACAATCAAGCCATTCTGCTCCATTCGTTTC
This sequence comes from Peribacillus sp. NJ11, assembly GCF_030348405.1. Taxonomy (NCBI): domain Bacteria; kingdom Bacillati; phylum Bacillota; class Bacilli; order Caryophanales; family Bacillaceae; genus Peribacillus; species Peribacillus sp. NJ11. The sequence goes on along the minus strand of NZ_JAUCFO010000001.1, from coordinate 3,101,036 downwards.
AACATGGGGGTTAGCGTTCCTGAGTCGAGGGCAAGCAGCTCCCCTAGTTTTTTCACTGTAAGTGTATCCTGTTCCCATAGTAGAAGAAGAACCAGATATTGAGGATATGTCACTTCGAGTTTATCGAGCAGCGGTTTATATTTTTTCGTCATTTCCCTTGAACTTGCATAAAGCAGGAAACATAATTGGTTTTCCAGTACATTTTCTATTTTACTTTGCATCATATCACCAGCTAATAGTAGTCCATCCGATATGAAAGCATATCGAACTTATCTTTAATATAATCGTTATACTTTATAAAATAAAGGAATATCAGCAAGGAATGGTCCTCCTGAACAGAAAAAGGGAGCCAGCCCTCTTAAAACTTAAACTGCTCCCTGTTCTTCATTTATAGTTCTTCCAGTTCATATTGCTTTCACCCAATAGTTCTTCGAATGATTTGTTCTTCTCCCGCTGCTTTCTTTCTTCGCGTTTTTTTTCTTCTTCCGCTGCCCTTTTCTCTTGTTCAGCATCATTCAGTTCCTTTTGCTTTTGACGAAGCTGGGACATGATATCTTGATTGATCATATCACCAAGTTTCAATGATGATGAATCTTTATCTTGGTTTTTGCTTTGATTTTGATTTCGCGGCTGTTTCTTTTTCATCCTTAAAACCTCCTGGCCATTTATGAAATTATTATATCACGACTGCCGTTTTCCTCGTTATGGTTTTCAAACAGTGTTTTCCCATTTCCCTCATGGTAAAATAAAGAAAATCAACCGAGGAGGATCCTTCATGAAGAAATGGTGGTTTACACTCGCTGGAATCCTAACCTATATCATCGGCGTCGGCATTTATTTTTCCAATCGGATCATGTACATGAAAAAAAAGGAAGCTGATTTTATCCAGAATCGTGAAATCACGGCTAAACGCCTGATCAGGGAGGATTTTGATAATCTGCCTAAAACGGAAATTTGGGTATCCTCACCATCCGGATATTCCTTGAAATGCTTGTTTATCGAACCGCACGATACCAATAAGTGGGTGGTCATTTCCCATGGTGTGACGGAGAACAAAGTCAATTCTATTAAGTACATGAATATTTTTCTTAAGCGGGGCTTCAATGCCATCATTTATGACCACCGCCGGCATGGGGATTCCGGTGGCAAGACGAGCAGTTATGGACATTATGAAAAATTCGACCTGAAGGCCGTAATCGATGAATTGAAAAGGCGTAAAGGTTCTGATCTTCATATTGGCATTCATGGAGAATCCATGGGGGCCGTAACCCTGCTTTTATATGCCGGAATGCTTGAAGATGGTGCTGACTTTTACATTGCGGACTGTCCATTTTCAAATTTCGAGGATCAGATCAAACACCAACTCAAGCTTGAAATCCCATTTCCCTCTTGGACCGTGTTTCCGCTTGGGCGTACGTTCATCAAACTCCGTGATGGATATTGGACCAATGAAGTGTCCCCAATCGATTATATGAAAAATATCCGAAACCCCGTGCTCTTTATCCATAGTGAGAATGACAGCTTTATTCCTGCTTCCATGACAGCGGAATTATATGCAGCAAAAGAGGGCCCAAAGCAGTTGTACATCGCTAAAAAAGGGGCCCATGCTCAATCTTATAATGAAAATCCAAAAGAATATGAAAATCAAATCGATCAGTTTCTCGAACTTGTCTGAGAAGAAAATGAGAGGGATCCAAGATTCCCTCTCATTTTCTTCAGGTTAGATTTTATTAAAATAGCTCATCCTCGGATTTAAGATTTGATTCGGACTTTTTAACTGAAAGCTGTTCGCTTCCGGAACAAAGTCTATTTTCATGACTTCATCCAAAAAAATCATTTTTGATTTCTCCACATATAGAGGGATTCCGTTTGTTTCCGCTTTTTCGGTACCTTCCTCAGGTTCGTTGACCAACCATAGCGCCGTCACACCACTTACCACGCAGCCACAGCCATCAGTATCATATTTCAACTGTAAATATCCTTCTTGTCCCTGTACCTTATCGGCTATTTTCTCAGCCGCTCTTTCCGTCCATTCAATATACATGATTACATGCCTCCCGATGTCTTTGCATTCCCCCATTATAAACGATAAAAATGTTTCTGTTAACGAAACTGCCTGCTTCCTTCTGCAAGATCGGCCGACATGAAAATCACTTTTTCCATTGACCGTGCTACAAGTCAGATTCTCTTTTGCCCAATGATTTCCTTTTATCAAGAAGAAAATACAGTAAAGAGGATCGATGTCGTTTCGAAAATGAAAGGCTGTCCCTTGAGAACAGCCCTTCCGCTCATTATTCCATTATCCTTACATCCGCTATATCGGAAAGCCTGATATAGTGAGCCTGCTGAAAGCGATCAACGATATGAAGCTTTTGGGTGAGCTCATTATAATAATGGATCCTGCCGATTAACAGCTGATACCGGTTTCCTTCATAATGAGCAATCGCGACATCCTTTCTTTCCTCCATCGCTTCCCCCATTACCGCATTCATTTCTTCCAGTTGCTGCTCATCCAGGATGCGCTCCGTTTCATAGCCATCCTCCACCACCCAATCCCGCAGCATCTTCACATGCTCCGGCAACATCATCGATGTCCATTTGATACGGCCGCGATCACGAATCATTCTTTTCCCTCCCTTCAAAGTCAACCTTACGCCTTATGCCCACCAAGCAGCCTGCTTCGGTGAACAGCTGTACCCGCTTCTGTATACGAAACTGCACGCAATAACGATTTGGGTCCATATTTATGGCGGATTCGATCAACCGTGTAACTCAATTCCCGCTTTTTCCAGCGCGGAGCATCAAATAAAGTCAGCTGCATTTCGTTATCATCCACAATATTCGAGAGTCTGACCTCTATGCTCCGAACCGTTTTTTGCTTATAGTTCTCATGAAAAAGCTCCAGGCAAACTTTATATAACTCCATCGTAATGTTGGTCGGTTCGCTGATCGAACGCGAACGATGGAAACCACCGCCAAACTCATCCTTGCTGTAACCAATGCTTAGGCTGACCGTCCTTCCTGCCTTGCGATGGGTACGTGCCCTTCTTCCAACTTCTTCGCAAATTTCCAGCATGACCTGCTTGACCTCATGCTCCGCCTTATAATCCCTAAGCAGGATTTGACTTTTGCCAAAGCTGACCTGCCCTTCAATGATCACTGCCCCCATATCCGATAAATCTATTCCCCACGCATGGTGGTAAAGCTGATTGCCCATAATTCCAAACTTCGCTTCAAGTAATTCAAGATCATAATTGGCAAGCTGTCCAACCGTGAATATTCCCATTCCATGAAGGGTTTTTTCTACGCGCCTGCCGATTCCCCACATTTCACGAAGCGGGGAAATCGGCCAAAGTTTGTTTGGCACATCCTCATACTTCCATTCTGCAATCCCTTTATGTTTGGCTTCCAAATCCAGGCAAAGTTTTGCCATAAGCATGTTCGGACCAATTCCAATGGCACAGGGGAGCTGTAATTCCCGTTCGATTTCATCTTTTATCTTTTCAGCTATCACCCGGGCATCTCCCCATAAAGAAGCGGCACCATCGACTTTCACAAAACTTTCGTCCACACTATACACGTGAATCGCTTCTTTGGGCACATAACGGTTGAACAAGCGGGTGATTTCCGTCGAGACCCTTAAATAGGTCGCCATTTTGGGTTCAACGACGACAATCCTTGGATCATTCGGAATCTCAAACATCCGCGAACCTGTCTTGATGCCAAATTCCTTCTTCATTTTTGGAGAAGCTGCAAGCACAATGCTCCCCGTCCTCTTCAAATCACCAACCACCGCCAGATAACAATCGAGTGGGTCCAGACCAAGCATGACCGCAGAACAGCTTGCATAAAAACTTTTCATATCGATACACATAATTGATTGTTTCGGCATCGTCCCATAATCCATCATTTCTTCACCCTAACAAGAATATACGTTCGCTTTTATTATATTCATAACTTTAACCGAATATACGTTCTTATTCAATGGAAGTTTTCATACAAATTTCTACTTTTTATTGTAATTTCCTTGAAAAATATAATAGATCCTAAAAACGGATAAATTACCATATTTAAACTATGTTTCCATATAGTTTTTTTAAAATAGATTAATTAGTAACTTGAATAATTTCAAGTGGATCCATATGCTTAGTTTTTTAAAATTCATCCACCCTTTTCAACAGGCTTTCGTCTATTTAATTTTAGTCTTACTACTCATTTTTTGTAATGTAATTGTAACCAAAATTATGTCTAATTGTCATAATGGTATTGTAGGATAATATTGTTAAGAATAATAGAGAGATAGATAGAGAGGAAATGAAAATTATGAAGAAATGGATCGCTTCAGCTGCTGTTGCATCTGCCATGATGCTAACCCCACTGCAAGCCTTTGCAAATATCGGAGATCAAACCCTCAGACCCGGAATGACACATAGCGATGTCAAACAACTACAACAACTTTTAAAAACCAAAGGTTATTTCACATATTCAGGTTCACTTACTACATATTACGGCACGTATTCTGTATCTGCAGTAAAAAAATTCCAAAAAGCCAAAGGCTTAACTGTCGACGGAATTGCCGGCCGAGGCACATTTAATGCGCTTGGTGTTTATAATGTCAATAATACAAGCCTGATTAGCTATGCAAAAACCTTAATAGGCAAACCCTATAAATGGGGCGGGACAACACCGACTGGATTCGACTGCTCAGGCTTCGTCTATTACGTATTCCAGAAATCACAAGGAATTACCTTACCGCGTACAACATCATTGCTCTATTCCAATACAGGTTTAAGAGTATCATCACCAGCTAAAGGTGATCTTGTATTCTTTGATACTTCTTCTGGAAGAACAGGAGTATCCCATGTTGGGATCTATATCGGAAATGGTCAATTCATCAGTGCTACGTCTTCTAAAGGAATAACCATCACGGATATGGATAATTCTTATTGGAAACCAAAATATTTAGGTGCGAAAACGTTATAAAATCCAGGACATGAGCTCATCCTTGTGAGCGAAATCCCATTAAAAAAACCGGACTGAATTCATAAATGATTCAGTCCGGTTTTATTGATTTATTTTATATATAATATTTCATCCGTTAAATCCTCTACAGTCACCATGAATGATGAATCCAAATTGGAACGATTCATCATTTCAATATTATACACATGCTCTGAGGGCAAATGGACGACATCGAGAACCATGAATCGCTGACTTTCCGCTTTGCTGACATGATCGAGGGCAGCAGTGACCGCCCTTTGTTCGGCCAAACTTTTTTCATCCGTCAAAACAAGAATCAATTCCGCTTCCGCTTTCCCAGGAAATGATTTCTTGACCCCGCCCCGGTGCCATGGTTTCACTTTCATCCCGATTTCCAGGTCAGAGAAATCGAGGTCATTACCATGTTGATCTTGAATATATGTATCATTGGTCACCTTATAGTACGTCCCTTTAATCAAAATCCTTTTATCGTCAAGATCCGTAATGAAACCTTCTTCCCCCTTATCTATGGCTTCATGCATGTTCCAATCAGAGGATTGACAGCTAACCAGAATAAAGGCAACAATTATATATATAAAAAGGTTTACAATCATCTTCATGAAAATCCCTCCTAAGAAATAGACGGATTCCCCATGAAATAGTTACCAATTTATTCGGAATAAAACTTCCGTTATTTCATAAAAAAGGGGAATGTCATCGACATTCCCCTTTGCCTATTATTAGACCATCTTTCGCCTTTTTGAACTAGCCTACTTTTTAAAAAATGCTTTTTTCCCTAATGTTTCGGTGATCTTTGGAAACATGTTATACCATTTCCCAGCTAAATTCATCCAGCCAGGGAGGTTGATTTCCCTCTTATTGGTCAGCATCGCCGCTACGATTTTAGCCGCGACATCTCCAGGTTTAAGCATGAACTTTTCGACATTCTTTAAATATGTCCCTGATTCATCCGCAATGTTAAAGAAATTCGTTTCTATGGGTCCGGGATTGACGGTGGTCACAAAAACATGATCATCCATCAGCTCAAGCCGAAGTGCGTTTGAATAGCCAAGAACTGCGAACTTGGTCGAAGAGTACAATGTTGATTTAGGAGTGGCAATTTTACCGGCCTGTGAAGCGATATTGATGATATGCCCCGATTTTCTCTGCTTCATATACGGAAGAACCAGCTTTGTGCAGGCCATTAATCCAATGACGTTGACAGCAAACATTGCTTTCGTTTCATTCAATTCCGTATCCTGCGCTTCTTTAAACGTGCCGAAACCAGCATTGTTGACCAACACATCCACTTCACCTATTTGCGCATGGATGTCATTAAATACATTTGTCACCTGATCAGTGTCTGCAACGTCGAGCTTATAGGCATATACATCAATTCCATATTGGTTGATTAGTTCATTCTTTAGCTGTAGTAATTTATCCATGCTTCTGGCCAAGAGGACAAGACGGGCTCCCTGCTTTGCACTTCGGATGGCAACTTCCTTGCCAATCCCTCCGGAAGCACCGGTAATAACAATAACTTTGCCTTGCAACTTATTCAAAAAAAGTGGCCTCCTTGCTAACATTAAGCGATTGAATACAGAATGACCCCTGATTGGATTTCTGTTTCGACTTCACCCAAGTCTTCTAAATAGTCCAGCTGACCGACCGTTTCCGAAAGTGTCAGGCCCACTTCCTGAAGGTATACTTTTGGAAAAAGCTGCTGACACACTTCAAAGGCCGATAAAGGCTTATCTTGAAGCATGCTTTTCACCTGCATGGCACGGTTATGCTGCCGCTCGAATCGATATTGAATCAAGTCGGCAACCTCATCTCCTTCCACTTCAGATCCATGTCCGGAATAAACAGTGGAAATCGAAAAATCCAATAATTTCTGAAGTGATGCATTATATTGCAGTAACGGACGAGGCCTCATGCCTCCCGGAAGTAAAGGCGGTTCCAGTAATGGATTTGGTGAAATCTTGGCAAGCAAGTGATCGCCCGCAATCATGACCCCGTCACTTTCCCGGTAAAAGGATAAATGGCTTTGCGCATGCCCTGGAGTCTCGATCACTTTCCAGCCTGGAAGACCAGGAAGCTCATCCCCCTCAGCCAAATATCCATGCAGCTTCCGTTCACTAAGGAAACTGATTTCGTCGCGGCTATGGATCAGTTTATTTTTCAGCTCTTCTGCCACTCCGAACTTTTTGGCATAATCAAGGAAAAAACGATTATGGGTTTCAAGGAACTCATCACTGATAGTAAGCCAGCGCTGATTGTTTTTATGTCCATAAACCGGGATTTCTTTATCGAAGAAATCGAGTGCACCAGCATGATCAGGGTGATGATGGGTTAAAATGATTTGTTCGATATCGGTCAGTTTCAGACCCAAATCCCCAAGCCCGTTAGTCAAGGCTTCCTTTGATCGTTTGGTTTTAACACCAGTATCAATGAGCGTCAAGGCATCCCCTTTAACTACATAAACATTCACATCACCCACTGCAAACGGCGTGGGCAAAGCAATTTTCGCAATATTTCCATTCCAATTCGCCATAATCTTTTCCACCTTAGAAATTATATTTATATAAATCTTTTTATACGTTAAACAGGATTCTAAGTATACTTATCATGTATAATTACCATTTTACATGTATTTTTAATTACTGTCATTATTTTCACATAATTCATGTCTATTTTTTGTCGTCCATGCATATATTATCATTGACAGAGTACTGATATATCCTTCATAATCACAAGTAATTAAAGACGGCATGGCTTTGATTAAGGCCAAGTAAATTTATTGATGGCGTAAAGAGAGTGAAGCTGGAATGTGCTGAAAGGCTTCATCGCCCCCTCATTATTGAACCTACCTTATGAGCCTTCAGGAAAACCTGACGTAATTCCCGCGTTAGAGGATTCAAGTGCAGCATTTCTGTTTATTTATTATGGAAAAGTTGAACAAAGGTGGTACCACGGAAGCTAGACCCTTTCGTCCTTTATTGGATGAGGGGTCTTTTTGTTTTTCAAAAAAAGCTAGAAATTTAATAGGAAAAGGAGCGGGAAATATGAAAAAAATCGCGTTTATCGGAGCTGGATCGATGGCAGAAGCAATCATTTCGGGGCTGGTGACCCAACAGGTAATTGACCCAGCAAATATTTTTGTAACAAATAAATCCAATGATGATAGGTTCAATTATTTAAAGGAACAATACGGTGTAACTGCCACAAGATCGCTGAAGCTTTTAGTACAGGATGCAAACCTTGTCGTACTGGCCGTGAAACCGAAAGATATTTTAGAAACAATGCAATCAATAAAAGAATATATTCGGGAAGAAATGCTATTCATTTCAGTTGTGGCCGGGGTTCAAACTGCAAGCTTGGAAGGAATCGCCAACAAGCGGTTCTCGATTGTCCGTGCCATGCCTAATACATCGGCAGCTGTGGGAAAATCAGCAACGGCCCTTGCGGCTAATGGTCATACGAAAGAATCGCAATTACAAACGGCGATTACTCTCTTTGAAACGGTGGGTACGGTGGCAGTCGTTGACGAAACGCAGCTCGATGCGGTAACAGGCTTATCAGGAAGCGGACCGGCTTATATTTATTACTTGGTCGAAGCTTTGGAAAAATCAGCAGAAGAAATAGGTCTCGATTCCGAAACCGCGAAGCAATTAATTCTCCAGACACTGATGGGTGCGGCCGATATGTTGCAGAAATCACCTAAAACCCCAGCCGTGCTAAGAAAGGAAGTAACTTCACCAGGCGGAACGACCGAAGCAGGTCTGAAAGCACTTCAAGCACATCAAGTGCAAGAAGCATTCATTGCCTGTGTACAAGAAGCGACTGAGCAATCGAAGCGAATGGGCAATCAAATAAGTAAAGAACTTGCCAAGCATGTAGTTTCTCAGTAAATGCCCAGAAATGATGATTGGCTGTTGCCTAGCACTCCCTTACAGGCAGCGGCTAGGCAACAGCCCTTTTTATGATCCGGACTCCTTATAAGAGGCATAGGGAAGGTCCAGGTCAATTTGATTTCACAGCTGCAGTGAGCGTTACTTTATAATCAGCATATCCGATTCATCAAAACTCCAATCCTTCGAATACGCAACCTCCCAATAGTAACCATCGGGGTCTGAAAAATATCCGCTGTATCCTCCCCAAAAAACATCTTGAGGTGATTTCTCGATTGTTCCCCCGGCCTTTTCAGCCTTGTTGATCACCTCATCGACTTCTTCAGTTGATTTAGCATTATAAGCGAGCGTAAGACCCGGGAAACCATTTTTCTTAGGCGGTTCTATCTCATTGATGTCTTTTGCTAGCTCCTCTAAAGGATACAAAGCAAGTTTCGTTCCTGCATTATTAAAAAAAACGATTGCGGGTTCGTCCTCTTTAATCGATGTATGGAATCCCAACCCGTCCCGGTAAAACCTTAATGATTCATTAATATCCCTGACACCTAAAGTTATAATGTTGATCCTGTTCATACTAGTCCTCCTTTTTACATTGTTCATTGGTAATTCGACATTTGAATCATTTTTCCTTTAAAAGCTTAATTGACCGGCAAACCACGCACTCACAAATGCTCTTTAAAGCTCCTAACAAGGCTCACCATTTTCCAAAACCGACTCCAAGAGAATTTCCCCCTTATTGATCGTTTCGCATGCAAATTACGTAGGAAATCCACTTTCTTTGCCGAATGAAAACATGTTTTGTCATCTGTAAAGGAATTGCCTCATACTTATCGAATTCAACAACCAAAAGGGGGAATCTCGATGAATACAAGTGCAGTTGCCCGGTTACTGAATGTTTCCCATAGTACGATTCAACGCTGGGTTACCCAATTGAACATGGAAGTAGAACGGAATCAACTTGGCCACTACCAGTTTTCAGATGATGACATTGCATTATTGAGAAAAGTCCAAGATCAGCTGAACGAGGGCATCATTCTCCAAAAGGTCAGCATATCAGAGAAAAAAATTAGAAAAGCAACCGTCCAGAAACACTCCGAAACGAATAAAGAACATGAACAATTGATAGAACGGGTCGTCAGGCTTGAAAATGGACTGAAAACAAAAGCGGACGATGTTGTATCCTATCAACTTTTACAGCACAGAAGTGAAATGGAAGAAATGCACAAACTCGTTAAGAAGCTCGAAGCCCGTATTGAAGCGTTAGAAACACCAATGGACCAGCACTTTGATTATTTCCTCGCGGCTGAAGAAGCTGCTGCCACGAAAAAGCCGAAAAAAAGACCATTCATAAAAATGATTTTTGGAAATTACAGAAAGAACGATACTTCATCATGGAGCACAGCCGACAGCGATTAGCATCGGTTATCATCCAAGATCGTTAATGATTGCTCCACCATAGCCATTTTCCCTATGTTCAGGTACTTCATCGACATTCGTTCAGAAATAGGGCCTGATCTGATAATTGCCCAAAATAAAAAGGCCCTGCCCCAAGGTTAATCTTCCACCTGGGTCGGGCCTTTTCATCATCTTAAATCAACACTGCACGGTCATTTAGCATTTTTTCACCTTTGATGCGCTGGAATTCGTTAAGCAGTTTTTCAACAGTTAGCTTCTGCTTTTCAGCGCCTCTAGCTTCAAAAATGATCTGTCCCTTATCCATCATGATCAAGGAATTTCCAAGATCGATCGCCTGTTGCATATTATGAGTCACCATCAACGTCGTTAACTGGTTCTTTTCGACGATTTCCTTCGTCAGATTTGTAACAAGCTCTGCCCTGGAAGGATCAAGTGCTGCTGTATGTTCATCAAGAAGCAGGATTTTAGGATCGGTGAAGGTCGCCATCAGCAATGATAGAGCCTGGCGCTCCCCTCCCGATAATAATCCCACTTTTGCTGTCATCCGGTTTTCCAAGCCTAAATGAAGGGTACCCAAACATTCTTTAAATAGTTCTTTCCGTTTTTTTGTCACCCCGAAGCCTAAACCTCTTCTATTGGTTCGGCCATAGGCGATCGCCATATTTTCTTCAATCGTCATATGTGGTGCCGTTCCCAGCATGGGATCCTGAAAAACGCGGCCAATCATTCTGGCACGTGCATGTTCTTCAATTGCCGATACGTTTTCCCCATCAATGATGACTTCACCGGCATCAGGGAGAATCTTACCGGAAATCATATTCATCAACGTCGATTTACCTGCTCCATTACTTCCGATGACTGTTACAAATTCGCCTTTTGTCATATGCAGTTCCAGATTTCCAAGGGCAAGTTTTTCATCCGGTGTTCCCTCGTTGAAGACTTTATAAATCTGATTTAACCGAAGCATATCCTTCCCCCCCTTTCGGTAAAGTCCCTCCATGACGCATCTGTATTTCTTTAAGCCGTCTTTTCTTCCGGTTTTTTTCCTTTTGTTTATCGGAAATTTTCGGAATGACAAGTGCCCCGACCACAATAAGTGCCGTAATTAATTTAACATCACCTGTATCAAGGAATTCTACGCGAAGTGCCAAAGTTACGACGATTCGATAAATAATCGCCCCTCCAATAACCGCAAGCGTCGCACGTGCAATCGTTTTTGCCCCAAATAAAGCCTCACCGATTATGACGGATGCCAATCCGATGACGATGATTCCTATCCCCATGCCAATATCACTAAAACCGTTATATTGGGCAACCAAGGATCCCGAGAATGCCACAAGTCCATTTCCGATTGCAAGTCCGAGGATTTTCATGTTGCCGGTATGGGCTGAAAAACTCTTGACCATGGCTTCATTATCACCAGTTGCCCGTAAAGCCAGACCGATTTCCGTTTTTAAAAAAGCTGACATTCCAGCTTGAATGACAACGGCCACAATCAGCATAACGATTAATATGGCCCACGTCTTTGGCAGGCTATCACCGAGACCCACGATCGATAAAAGACCATTCAACAAATTGTCCAGCCCGGTGCCGACCCATGCATCCTGGATATTCGTAATAATGGTCGTTTGAGAAAGCAACGGAATGTTGGATGCACCCATGATCCTTAAATTGATGGAGTAGAGCGCAATCATCATTAAGATACCTGCCAGGAGTGGATTGATTTTTCCTTTCGTATGCAGGAAACCCGTTATTGTCCCAGCGATGAACCCTGCCACCATAGCACTCAATGTGGCTACGATTGGCGAGAAACCGTTAACGATCATAATGGCGGCAACAGAGGCCCCTGTCACAAAACTACCTTCCACTGTCATATCCGGGAAGTCGAGAATCCTGAATGTTAAATAGACACCGAGTGCCATAATCGCATAAATCATTCCCGACTCAAAAGAGTTGAATAAGGCTGAGAACATTTTTTTCTTCCTTCCCCGAACAAAAGCAGAGTTTATTTTACAAACTCAGCATCTGCTTTCCATTCTTCTTTTATTTCAACACCCATATCTTTTGCTGCCTTTTCATTAATGACCAATTTAAGTTTTTGTGGATATTGAACCGAGATATCCCCAGGCTTTTTACCATCCTTCAATATTTCAACCGCTTTTTGCCCCGCTTCATAACCAATATCATAGTAACTGAAGCCATAGGCTGCAAAACCACCCGCTTTAACGGAATCAAGCTCGCCAACAAACAAAGGGATATCTTGATCATCTGCGACGGAAATGACCGATTCCAGAGCCGAGACAACTGTATTATCAGTAATGATATAGAAAGCATCCGCTTTTCCGATTAATGATTCCGCTGCCTGTTTTACCTCGGCTGAAGTCGAGACAGATGCTTCCACGACTTTCAATCCTGCTTTTTTCGCTTCCGCTTTCACATTTTTTATTTGGACGACGGAATTTTGCTCCCCTGTATTATAAACGGTTCCAATTGTCTTGGCGCCAAGTTCTTCCGCTAGGAATTTCATTGACTTTGCAATGGCTTCAGGATGGGAATCCGTCGTGCCCGTTACATTTCCGCCTGGCTTATCCAAAGATGTAACTAGCTCCGCCGCTACGGGATCGGTAACCGATGTAAAAACGATTGGAATATCCTTGGTCGCATTTAATGAGCTTAGGGCACTAGGAGTGGAGTTCGCAAAAATCAGATCCACTTTATCCCCAACGAAGTTATTGGCAATCGTCTGACTGTTGTTTTGGTCACCCTGTGCAACTTGAAGATCATACTTGGCATTGATGTCGCTGTCCTTCAATGCCGCCTGGAATCCTTCATATGCCTGATCCAGGGAATCATGCTGAACGATTTGTGATACCCCAATCTTGAAGGTATCCTTTCCGCCTTCATCCTTGGCCGTATCTTTTTCCTTGTCATTTCCACACCCAGCCAGTAATAAACCTGCGACCAATGTCATGGCTGCAGTTGAATATAATTTCTTTCTCATATGTTTCCCCCCGCTTTTTTCTTATTTAATAACGACGCCAGCTTTTTAGCTTTTATGTCCTAAATTATAATCGTTTAGTCCCAATTATTCCAATCTATTTTTTAACTTTTTAGAATTTTTTGAGTTTTAATTGTAAAACATCAAAAAAGCTGCTGTGAAAGGGGATAACTTTCACAGCAGCTAAATGGAATATCAGTGTTCGACTACTTGGTTAACAATTTCGGTAACTGTAGCACGATCAATTTTTTCTTTGCCTTCTTTCAAGGCCTTCAATGTGGCTTTTGCCAATTCCAAGGGTATTTTACAGAAGTGGATGATCTCTTTCGTTTCAATCTCCCCAATGTAGGCATCGGCTAATGTAAGATTATGTTCCGTATGGGCAAGCATCTCATCGAAACCCCAGCCATCCGGATAAAAGTTCACACCACGTTCTGCATCTTCCTCACGGTTACGCAGGATATTGACCGTTTGGAGTCCACGGCCAAATGCGATGGCAAGTTCACGGTCCGTTTCCGTTCCATCATACCAGTTCCACATATCAGACAACATGACTCCAACCAAACCCGCAACATAATAAGTGTAATCATCGAGCTCTTCCTCATTATGGATTTGCCAATCTTTCTTAACCCACTTGGCCATGCCTTCGGCCATTTCCTTTGTCGACTCCAGGACTTTGGCTTTTGCACCGGGAGGACAATATTGAATCCAGTCCGAAAGAAGCAGGGTCACGTCGGGCAGTTCATCCTTATATGGTTCAAATAACGATTGAAGTTCTTCTTCCCTATAATCCGAACCAAGCAGCTCACTGAGATCCTGTAACAGGGAAAACTTAATATCAGCAGGAAGACCTGGGTGATCCTCGATCTCATCGATGGCGCGCATGCAAAGGTATGCTGCTCCAATGGCCTCCTGTAATCCCTTTGGAAGATAGCTGATTGGTATGAAGAAAGTCCGGCTTGTTTTTAAGAGAAAATCCATTGCTTTAGTATGTAGGTTACTTTGGTCAGTCATATTTACACTCCTTTAAATATCCAATGAACAATTGATTAATTATATCAAACATCAGCATCGATTTCAGCTACCCTCTTCCTCTGAATATAAAGGAACTTTAATGGTCATTAAATCTTCTGCCATGATCGTGTTTGCAAAGATCGCTTCGCTTTCCGCTTTTAACCTCTCCGAATCCTCTGGAGTATAACGTGAGCTGATATGGGTAAGGATTAGATGCTTAGCTCCCGCTTTCAAAGCCGTTTCTGCAGCCTGAACCGTGGTCGAATGATAATAGGCGGATGCCATTTCAGATTCTTCCGCTGAAAATGTAGCTTCATGAACAAGGTAATCCGCCGATTCAGCAAGAATGAGGGCATTGCTGCACACTCGTGTATCACCAAGAATCGTGATGACCCGGCCTTTTTGCGGAGCACTGAGATAATCCTTCCCATTTAGGACACGGCCATCATCGAGATTGACCGTTTGTCCATCTTTCAATGCTTTAAAAAGCGGACCCGGCTTTACACCTTCTTTTAGCAGCCGGTCGACCAGTAAGCTTCCCGGACGATCCTTTTCCACAATCCGGTAACCGATACTGTAAATGCCATGATCAAGCGACATCGCCGTCACTATGAATTGTTCGTCCTCAAATACTACGCCTTCCTCTATTTCAATGATCTCCAATGGATATTTTAAATGAGTGCCACTCACCTGTAAGCTCGTCTTAATAAATGCATCAATGCCATGTGGACCATATACGGTCAATTTTTCCAGTCCGCCCTGAAAAGATCGGCTGCTTAAAAACCCAGGGAGTCCGAAGATGTGATCACCATGCAAATGGGTGATGAAAATTTTTTCGATCTTTCGCGGTTTGACTGCCGTTTTTAAAATTTGATGCTGCGTCGCTTCACCACAATCAAATAACCAAACCTTCCCCCGCTCTTCCAATAATTGAAGAGCGATTGACGTCACATTACGCGCTTTAGCCGGAACGCCAGCGCCTGTACCCAATAAAACAAAATCCACGATACTACCTCCGTTGCAAATACTTTATGACTTAACTATAGCATAACCAAGGTGCTCTTTCATTTATGGTCCATTAAAACCGAAACCAAATTAATCTTTTAATGAAATATGAGAAAAAATGCGCAAATTGATTGCTTTGAGGGAAAGCTAAACGTAAAATTAGAAATTGGTACACATTCGGGAATTCCAACTTTATAGACAGATTTAAGGGAAAGTTGAGGTTTTAACATGACAGAAAACAATAAACCCACAGCATTGATCATGATTTTTGGTGCTACCGGAGATTTAGCGAAAAGGAAATTGTTTCCTTCCATATATCGACTATTTCAAAAAGAGAAAATCAATAAATTCGCTGTCGTTGGAGTAGCAAGGAGACCATTGACGAACGAGGAGTTTCAAACAAGTGTCAAGGACTCTATACTTACGTTCGGACATGCGGAAGAAAAGGTAGACGAATTCATTTCCCATTTCCATTATCACTCCCATGACGTAACTAGCTCGGAATCATACATGCAGTTAAAGGACATTGCCGTAAAATTAGACGGACAATATCAATTAGAAGGAAACCGGATCTTTTATTTAGCGATGGCACCCGAGTTTTTCGGAACGATTGCCGAACAGATTAAAGCTCAAGGCCTGACTGACTCGAAAGGATACAAGCGCCTGGTCATAGAAAAGCCATTTGGACACAGTTTCGAAACAGCACAAAAATTGAATGAGCAGATTCGAACTGCCTTCGCTGAAGATGAAATCTACCGTATCGATCATTATTTAGGAAAAGAAATGGTTCAAAATATTGAGGTCATACGTTTTTCAAATGCCCTTTTCGAACCGCTTTGGAATAACAGATATATATCTAACATCCAGGTTACTTCAAGCGAAACACTTGGCGTTGAAGAACGTGGGCGTTATTATGAAACTAGCGGTGCCCTAAGGGATATGGTCCAAAACCATCTGCTGCAAATGGTTGCCTTGCTTGCCATGGAACCCCCAATCGCTTTGACTACCGAAGAGATCCGAAGCGAAAAAGTGCGGGCTTTGCGTTCACTTCGCCCAATGAAAGTGGACGAAGTCGATCAATACTTCGTCCGTGGCCAATATGGTGAAGGAGCGGTAGACGATCAAACACTTCCGGCATACCGCAATGAACATAACGTAAATCCCGAATCCAACACAGAGACCTATGTTGCGGGCAAATTGATGATAGATAACTTCCGTTGGGCCGGTGTACCTTTTTATATCCGTACCGGTAAGAGAATGGATGTCAAATCAACGAATATCGTTGTTCAATTCAAAGATATCCCAATGAATTTGTATTATAAAACGGAAGAAACGTTGAACCCGAATCTTCTCGTTATCCATATCCAGCCAGACGAAGGCATCACACTATACTTAAATGTCAAGAAATCCGGGACGACATCCAATACAAAGCCAGTGAAGCTGACCGTATCCAACAAAGGGATCGAACACATCAATTCTCCCGAGGCATATGAAAAGCTATTGTTTGATAGTATGCGCGGCGATGCTACAAACTTTACGCACTGGGACGAGGTTGCCCTCTCATGGAAGTTCGTCGATACCATTTCCAATGCATGGGAAAATACTAAAGAAGAGTCTTTCCCTAACTATGAAGCAGGATCCACAGGTCCACTTGCATCCGATGAACTCCTGGAAAAGGATGGGCATATTTGGTGGCAAATCAAGAAAAACGAAAATAATGATGATTGATTAAATAAAGAAGGGATGCAGATTTGAATCTGCATCCCTTCTTCATTCATGAAAAACTCTTCCTGACCAACTTCTCCCTGATAATACGAAGCATTTCCTTGGGCTTGGACATTTCTTCATCCATTTCTGAATTAAGCCAAAATGAAACACCAAATTCTAAGGCAATGAAAAATAAAAAAATGGCTACAGCCAACCAGATGATGAACATCTGCCATCCGCTCCTTCTCTCTCTTATCTGCCTACTGTATCCTAGGGTCCGTCCATGGCTTTCCATGTTTATATTCCTTTTTCCGCAGGTGTTTAAACCTAAAAGGCCTGGATGAATGACATACATCATACTACGTTTTCCATAAAAAAGGTAAATCAATTAGCACTATTTACAATTAGTTCATTTTTACCATTTTCACCCTTTTATTCTCTTTATAAGAAAAGAATGCTGAGGTTACACTAGAGAAGGTGATATTAAGGCACCACTAACTTCGATGTAGAGGGATTAAACGATGGACATTCGTGAAGGATTAATTCCAACAGCCTTGGGCACAGCCGTGACAGCTGCGGGCTATGCAATGAAGCAGAACAGGCGCTCAAACAAAATGGTGGCTAATACGGTCTTTGGTTTCGGTTTGGCACATATTGTATTAGGGGTCATTGACCTTGTAGAGCATCGGAGATAGTAAAAAGAGAGGGCGCATTGGGGCGCCCTCTCTTTTTCTGTACATACAAGTTACTTCAATCGATGAATACAAAAAAAGCCGGCTTGAAAGGAAATTTCCTTTTAAGCCGGCTTGAACTTTTTATTTTTCCATCCATTCGGTATGGAACGTTCCCTCTTTATCAATGCGTTGATAAGTATGAGCTCCAAAATAGTCACGTTGAGCTTGAATTAGGTTAGCTGGCAGCGTTTCTGTACGATAGCTGTCGAAATAAGCAAGAGCTGATGACAAGCAAGGAACCGGAATTCCGTTCATCACTGCCGTTGACACTACTTCACGTAAAGCTCCTTGATAGCTTTCAACGATTCCTTGGAAATAAGGATCTAGAAGAAGGTTGTTCAAGTTCGCTTCACGATCGTACGCTTCCTTGATTTTTTGTAGGAATTGTGCACGGATGATACAGCCGCCACGGAAAATCATCGCGATTTCCCCATATTGCAAGTTCCAGTCATTTTCTTCTGATGCTGCTTTCATTTGTGCAAATCCTTGTGCATATGAACAGATCTTGCTCATGTAAAGTGCTTTACGGATATTTTCAATCAAAGCCTTTTTGTCACCAGTAAATGATTCGGCTTTTGGACCGCGAAGGATTTTACTCGCTGCAACACGCTCGTCCTTGATTGCTGAAATAAACCGGGCAAATACGGATTCTGTAATGATTGGAAGCGGAACACCAAGATCAAGCGCACTTTGACTTGTCCATTTCCCTGTACCTTTTTGGCCAGCTTTATCTAAAATGACATCGACCATCGGCTTGCCAGTTTCTTCATCATATTTTTTGAAAATATCAGCAGTAATTTCTATTAAATAGCTATCAAGTTCCCCTTCATTCCATTCAGTAAAGACTTCATGGAATTCTTCAGCGGATAGTCCCAGAAGATTTTTCAAAAGGAAATAAGATTCGGAAATCAACTGCATGTCCCCGTATTCAATACCATTATGTACCATTTTCACATAATGACCTGCTCCATTCGGTCCGATATATGTACAGCAAGCATCACCATCGACCTTAGCTGAAATATCCTTCAAGATCGGTGCAACCAGTTCATATGCTTCTTTTTGACCTCCAGGCATGATAGATGGACCTGTCAGAGCTCCTTCTTCCCCTCCTGACACGCCTGTACCGATGAAATGGATGCCAAGCTGGCTTAATTCCTCATTACGGCGCTGAGTGTCCTTGAAGAAGGTATTCCCTCCATCAATAACGATATCACCTTTATCAAGTAACGGTTTTAACTGCTCGATTGTTGCATCTGTTGCAGCACCAGCTTTAACCATCAATAAAATTTTACGTGGCGTTTCCAAAGAATCGACGAATTCTTCAAGCGTATAAGTGGCTGTTACGTTTTTGCCTTCCGCTTCCTTCATCATTTCGTCCGTTTTTGACCCTGAGCGATTAAACACGGAAATTGAATATCCTCTGCTTTCAATATTAAATGCAAGGTTTTTGCCCATTACAGCTAGTCCGATAACGCCAATCTGTTGTTTTGTCATGATCATCTTTCCCTTCTCTATATCTTTACACAGCTTATACGCTATTCTTTGTCAAAAGAATCATCATGCCTTCTGGATTGCTCAAAGAAATCTTTGCTGAAGCTAGTGTCTGTTCCAATCGAACGATTCTTCAAGGGTAATCCCTTTTTAATAATATTTTCTCCGTACTTATTTTGCAAGTGTTCCATCGCTTCATACAGAGGTTCTTTTTCTGCATCCTCTTTAAAGGAGAAAATATCCAGCTGCTTGAAGGCCGACTCTTTCTCGATGACATCATAGGCAGTGACACCAAGAAGCCTGATTCCTTCCCCATTCCAATTTTTCATAAATAGATCGGTAGCTACATCCAAAATATCCTTTTTTTCAAAAACTGGATTAGGAACCGTTCTGCTTCTCGTTATAGTGCGGCGGTCTTTATAACGGATCGTCACACCAATTTTTTGACCAAGCAGGCGTTTATTTCTTAAACGGACGGCTACCTTACCGGAAAGCTTTTCCAATACACCGATCAGTTCTTTTTGATTGGTGGTGTCATGTGGAAGAGTTGTCGAGTTCCCAATGCTTTTATGATCAAAAATCGCTTCGGGATCGACAACCCTGGGATCGTTTCCATTAGCCCTATCTTTCAAACGGATGCCATTGATCCCAAGAAGCTGTTTCAGTTGATGATCATTGGCGTGTGCAAGGTCCCTTATCGTCATTATGCCAATAGTATGAAGCTTTTCCGAGGTCTTATCCCCGATGCCATGCATTTCGCCGACTTGTAAAGGCCAGAGCTTTTCCGGAATATCCCTTTTCCTAAATACGGTGATTCCCATAGGCTTCTTCATATCTGAGGCAGTTTTGGCCAAAAATTTATTAGGGGCAATCCCGATGCTGCAAGGGAGATCCATCGTATTATAAATTCTTTCCTGAATGCTCTTGGCTATATCTAAAGGTGAACCCAATTCGGCGCATTCACTAATATCCAGATATCCCTCATCTATCGAAACCGGTTCAACCATCTCTGTATATTGCCTTAATACATCGAAAATAGCCAGTGATGCCTTTCGATAACGCTCGAAATTCGGTTTCTGGATGACTAATTGAGGACATAGTTTTTTCGCCTGCCAAATCGGCATGGTCGTTTTAACCCCAAACTTCCTTGCTTCATAGCTGCAAGTGACGATTATGCCTCTTCTCTCTTCAACATTGCCTGCTATGGCAAGCGGTTTGCCTTTCAATGAAACATCATATGACATTTCCACTGAAGCATAGAAACTATTCATGTCTACATGGAGAATGACCCTGCCATTTTTGGGATACATGTCCTTCATGTTTGACCGTCACATCCTTGTAAAAATAAAAAACACCGGATAATAGGGTCAATAAAAAAAACATTTCTTTTAAGATACCCCTATTTATCTTTGGTAATCACTGTAAAAGTGCTTCCACTCCAAGAAAAACAGCCATCATGTATTGATGACTGTACATAAATTCCTGCAATACCTGAACTCCTTCCAAAGATGATACGAGTTTTTGCGGATCAATGATCGTAATCAAACGGCTACCCACATTGGCAACACCCTGCATATATTCAGTTTTTTGATTGCCTAATTAGCCTATCCGTTCAAAGGGTATATCCGTAAATCAAGTATTTCACGGGCTGCCTGGACAATGAAGGGGATATCCACCTTTAATGTAATCCCCCTCTGTTCATCTGCCGATACCTGATTTACCTGGATATAATACCTCATTCATATCAATCAGTGGTTACAATTCATTCCAGACTTTGTCATGCCAGCAACAAATCCTGGAAAGTGGGAACCAATGTAATGCAGCAGGTTTCCCGTCGGTAACCTGCTTCGATATATTCAGGAAACTCCTGTCATTTTCCGGGTTGATTATTCGCCGGATACTTCTTTGATGATACTGACAACCATCTCAGCAAGCTTCGTTAATTCCTCAACTGGAATTCTTTCATTCGTAGTATGGATATCTTCATAGCCCACTGCGAGATTGACAGTAGGAATCCCAAAGCCTGCAATGACATTCGCATCGCTTCCGCCGCCGCTTTTAACCAACTCGCATGGACGGCCGATTTTCTCTGCTGCCTTTCTCGCAATTTCGACTACATGGTCACCAGCCCCATATTTAAAACCAGGATACATGACGTTAACTTCAACTTCGGCACGTCCGCCCATTTCAATAGCGGCAGTCTCGAATGCCTCTTTCATTCTTGCTACCTGTTTTTCCATTTTTTCAGGAATCAAGGATCTTGCTTCTGCAAGGATTTCAACATGGTCACAAACAATATTGGTTTGCTGTCCACCCTGGAAACGTCCGATGTTGGCTGTCGTTTCCTCGTCGATTCGGCCTAATGGCATTCTAGAGATTGCTTTTGCTGCAATCGTAATAGCCGAAACTCCTTTTTCTGGAGCGACACCAGCGTGAGCAGTCTTGCCTAAAATTGTCGCAGACACTTTCGCCTGAGTAGGTGCAGCAACGACGATATTGCCCACTTTTCCATCACTATCAAGTGCAAAACCGAATTTAGCCGTTACAAGGGAGCGATCCAATGCCTTTGCTCCAACCAAGCCAGATTCTTCACCGACTGTTATGATGAACTCGATTGTTCCATGCTCGATATTCTGTTCTTTCAACACTTTAAGCGTTTCTAACATGACCGCTAATCCAGCTTTGTCATCCGCCCCTAAAATGGTCGTTCCGTCTGACACTATGTATCCATCTTTGATGGAAGGCTTGATTCCGTTCCCAGGAACAACCGTGTCCATATGGGAGGTGAAATAAATGGTATCTACGCCTTCTTTCATTCCTTTTAAAGTACATACTAAATTGCCTGCACCATGACCGGTAACTGCTGTTGTATCATCTTCAAAAACCTCTACACCCAGTGCCCCGAATTTTTCTTTCAGCACTTTGGCGATGGCTGCTTCATTTTTCGTTTCGGAATCAATCTGCACCAATTCCATGAATTCACTAACTAAACGTTCTTCATTAATCATAAAATAAAACCTCCAAAAAAGTTTTCCTCTTTAATTATACTTCTAAAAGCGGCGCCCCGGCAAATAATGTGAAAATGAAGAACCCTGCTTAATGGTCATTTCCCTCCCAAAAGGTCGTTTTAAACTGGTGAATGATGTCTTATAAATGATTTCCTTTAATCATGATTTCTTCCCAATATGGAAAGAGCCCAAAATGGATTTATTTTGGGCTCCTTGCAGTTGGATCACAACGGGATATTGCCGTGTTTTTTCCATGGACGTTTTTCTTTTTTGTTGCGAAGCATTTCAAGTGATTGAATGATCTTAATCCTTGTTTCACGGGGATCAATTACATCATCCACCATTCCAAGACTTGCGGCAACATATGGATTGGCGAATTTCTCACGGTACTCTTCTATTTTAGCTGCACGGGTCGCATCTGGATCTTCACTATTTTGAATTTCACGGGCAAAAATGATATTTGCCGCTCCAGCAGAACCCATTACCGCGATTTCAGCATTCGGCCATGCAAACGTAAGATCCGCACCGATGGATTTACTATTAAGAGCCACGTAAGCTCCCCCGTATGCTTTACGCAGAATGATCGTCAATTTTGGTACTGTTGCTTCCGAATAAGCGTATAGCAGCTTTGCACCGTGGCGAATGATTCCGCCATGCTCTTGTTTAACGCCCGGAAAGAACCCGGAAACATCTTCAAACGTAATTAACGGAATGTTAAACGAGTCACAGAAACGAATAAAACGGGCAGCCTTATCAGATGAATCAATATCCAGTCCCCCTGCCAATACTTTTGGCTGGTTACAGACAAGCCCCACTGATTTCCCTTTGATTCGCGCTAAACCGATCACTATGTTCTTCGCAAAGCCCTCTTGCACTTCCATAAAGGAATCCTCATCGACAATTTGCTCCAATACTTTCCGAACATCATATGGACGGATCCCTTCATAAGGGACTACATCCGTTAAGTCCGGACGGTAGTCATCGCCTACGTCCGCTTCCACAACGGGCGGCTTCTCTTCATTATTTTGTGGAAGATAGCTCAGGAGACGTCTAACGTCGGCCAATACTTGTTCTTCTGTTGCTCCCTTGAAATGCGCATTACCGCTTATGGTATTATGTACAGTCGCTCCACCCAATCCTTCAGATGAAATCTTCTCACCCGTTACCGTTTCAATGACTTTGGGTCCTGTTATGAACATTTGGCTCGTTTTTTCAACCATGAAGACAAAATCGGTTATGGCTGGAGAATATACGGCTCCGCCTGCACAAGGTCCCATAATAACGGAAATTTGTGGAATGACGCCTGAATAAATGGAGTTTCGATAAAATATTTGACCATATCCGTCAAGGGAAACAACACCTTCTTGAATACGCGCTCCACCAGAATCGTTCAAACCTATGAAAGGGGCTCCATTTTCCGCTGCCAAATCCATAACATTGGCAATTTTCAGAGCATGCATTTCCCCTAGTGCACCGCCAAATACAGTAAAGTCCTGCGAAAACAGGTAAATGTCGCGGCCGTTCACCTTTCCGTAACCGGTGACAACCCCTTCTCCCGGTCCTTCTTCCTTTTCCATGCCAAAATTGGTATTACGGTGTTTGATAAAAGGATTGAGTTCAATGAAAGTTCCCGGATCAACTAGAAGTTCGATTCTTTCCCTTGCAGTAAGTTTGCCCTTTTCATGCTGCTTATCGATTCTTTCTTCTCCACCGCCCATTTCCACTTTTCGGCGTCTATCATATAAGTCATTGATCGTTTCATATATGTCTGTCATTCCTGCTCCTCCTTTGATTCGGCTCGTTCACAAAGCTCATATAATACACCCGCAGTAGACTTGGGATGAACGAAAGCAACATCTGCATGGTGCGCTCCCTTTCTTGATGAATCATCAATCATGCGCAATCCCGATTCTTTAATTTCTTCAATTCGATCTTCGATACGATCGACGCCAAGCGCCACATGATGAATACCTTCACCGCGTTTTTCAATGAATTTGGCGATTGGACTTGAAGGTGATAACGCTTCCAACAACTCCAAACGGGTATTGCCTGCCAAGATGAAGGCCACTTTTACGCCTTGGTTCTCCACTATCTCAATTCCTTCAAGTTTCAATTTCAGCGTTTCCGTGTAAAGTGGCAAAGTATCATCAAGTGACTTGACGGCAATCCCGATATGATCGATATTTTTTATCATCATTCAAACCCCCATGCTATGTATTATTGGATGACTCCATTTAAACACTACTAATCTTGCATTAAAGTCCTTTAAGATTCGGAATAATATGAACATAATACTTTTACTTGTTTCTACTAAATGTTCAAGTTAAAATGAAATCAATTAAACTGTTTTGAAGGAGAGAGCATATGGGAAACAAAAAAATAAGAAAGATCGTCGTGTATTTAATGCTTATCTCAATGTTATTAACGAGCTTATTATCAGGTATCGCATTTCTTTTGTAATAGACATCGTAATGGGGAGGGGAGCAAAAAGCTTCCCTCTCCTTATTTTATCGCTCCGTTTTTCTTTGCCAAAGTTTTGAAATCCTCGTTCGATATGGTAATCAACACCTTAGTGCCGATAGGGACTTTTTCGTACAAACGCTCTACATCGGATTTAAGCATCCGTACACAGCCATTTGAGATGTATTTACCAATTGATGATGGCTGATTCGTACCATGAATTCCGTAAATCCTCCCATCGGTATTTCGTGCATCGAAGCCAATCCACCGCGACCCCAGAGGGTTCCTGGGATCGCCGCCGGGAATATTCTTTTTACGGTAATAAGGATTGACCGCTTTTACTTTAACCGTGAAAATCCCTTCAGGTGTCAGTTCCTGGCTCTTTCCCGTACCGACCGGCAGTATCTCCTTGACCTCGTTATCATCAATGAACGCCAATTTATTGTTGGCTTTATTGATGATGATAAAAGGATCGCCAGGCTTAACAGGTTGAGGTTGGGCATGTACCTGCAGCGGCCACAAAGATAGCATAAGCAACAAAGAAAGGATCCATTTCATTCGTCTCAATCCCTTTACTTTTTTGCTTAGTTTAAGCCAAGTGCCTCTTTTTCATTCGGTTGCTGGTCAGCTTGGGTAATCCCTTGAAGGAATGCTTCAACAATAAATAGCGTTCCATTTCCTTCATGAGCTGCAGTAATGCGGCCCTGGATTCGAACTCTTCCCGTGTCTGCGGCAGTGCCATTCCCCTAAAATGAATCTCCATTTCTTCAAGCTTCTTAAGATAAAGAATGGCCGTATTTTGTGGGTGGACGTTTTCTGCCAGATCTTCTATAAAATCAGCCACTATCCCGCTTTGCTTGACGACCAATGGAATATTCGTGACTAGGGGAAGAATTCGTTCAATGATTTCAAATTGCTTTTCACGCATTTTGAAATAATGGTAATACAGGTCTTCTTCCCTTAAAAAATGATTTTCCACGTCCCTGAAGGCAAGGCTTTTGGCTTGATTAAGAAGATTGGCTGTTTCAGTAATTTCCTTACCATCCCATGTGTGATCATTATCCCTTAAATAGCGGACAATCCCCATCAAGATCGCACTAAAGTTAGTTTCGATACGTTCCTGATAGGCAAGCAGTTTCTTATCGACACTGGGCATGTACAGATTCATGACAAGCGCCACTCCAACACCAACGGCAATTAATATCGTTTCATTGATCAGCAGTGAGAAAGTGATGTCACCCGACCCATATAGGTGCATGATGATGACGCTACTCGTCACAATCCCCTCATTAATCTTCAAGGCAACTGTCGTTGGAATGAAAATCAAGAGAATCAATCCTATTATCAGTGGATGGAACGCGATGAACTGAAACATTAGGGATGAATAGGCCATTGCGATCAAACAAGCTAAAAACCGGTGCCAGGAGGCATACACCGACTTCTTTTTCGTGACTTGAATGCATAAGATCGTAATGATTCCCGCAGCCGAAAAATACTCCAGGTTAAGCATTTGTGCAATAATGATTGCCAGGGTAACCCCCAAAGCAGTTTTAATCGTTCTGTATCCGATTTTAAACATTGTTATGTATCACCTGGCTCTTTCGCTATCTATTATAATACTATCAGGAATTCAGATATTTTCACAGTCCTTTGCGAGTGAAATTTCCAATTATTCAAAATACATTCACTCAAAAATACATTATAGGAATAAAATAAAAAAAGGTAACCTAAACGTTACCTTTTTTTCATAATTATATACTATTTGCTTTAGCTTATAAAACTTTTTCCAAGAAGTCTTTTGCACGCTGGCTTTTCGGATTGGAAAAGAATTCTTCCGGAGCACTTTCCTCAACGAGCAGACCTCCATCCAGGAAAAGGACACGATCGGCCACTTCTTTGGCAAATCCCATTTCATGCGTTACGATCAGCATGGTCATCCCTGTATGTGCCAGTGACTTCATAACCTCGAGCACTTCTTTTACCATCTCGGGATCAAGAGCAGATGTCGGCTCATCAAAAAGCATTACTTCCGGGTTCATTGCCAATGCCCGTGCAATGGCGACCCTTTGTTTTTGCCCGCCTGACAGACGATTCGGATAAGCTGATTCTTTATCGGCCAAACCGACTTTAGTCAATAGCTCACGAGCTTGTTTCACTGCCTCAGCCTTTGATAATTTTTTCACCTTCATAGGTGCATATGTCAAATTCTCCAGTACGGTTTTATGAGGAAATAAATGAAAATGTTGAAATACCATCCCGACATTTTCACGCACTTTCATGATATTGGTCTTTTTTTCAGTGATAATTTGATCTTTAAATCTTATTTGACCATCAGTTGGAGTCTCGAGCATATTGATACAGCGCAAGAAAGTTGATTTTCCCGAACCGGATGGGCCGATGATCGCCAACACTTCACCCTGCCCTATCTCGGTGCTGATTCCTTTTAATACCTCGAGCTTACCATAATTTTTTTTGAGTTCATCAATTTTAATCACTGCGCCTCATTCTCCTTTCAATCACTTTGCCTAAGATGGTAAGAACCATGACCATCACATAATAAATGAGTCCGGCAAATAAAATAGGCTCGAAGAATTTATATGTCTCACCGCCGACAATATAAGCACGACGCATGATATCCCCTAATCCAATGATTGTGACAACGGCTGATTCCTTCGTTAAGGAAATCAATTCGTTCACAAGGGAGGGCAGGATATTCTTGATGGCCTGCGGAAGGATAATATTAAGCATCATCCCTGAATAAGGGACCCCAAGTGCAAGTGCAGCCTCGCGTTGCCCTTTATCGACCGCTAAAATCCCCCCCCTGATAATCTCAGAAATGTATGCCGCAGAATTTAACCCGAATGCTAAAAATGCTGCTTGGAATGCTTCGATTTGAATCCCTAATATTTGTGGTGAACCAAAATAAATAAGCATTAATTGCAGCACTAAAGGGGTACCGCGGAAAATGGATGTATAAAAGTCAGCAATCCAATTCAAGGGCTTGATTCTACTGATTTTTAGTATAGATAATAATATTCCCAAAACAAAACCGATTATAGCCGCAACCGCTACAACTTTTAATGTAGTCGGTATTCCCTCCAAGATATATGGAAGGGAGGGTATAATCCTATCAAATTCCAGATTCACTCCATTCATCCTCTCTTATGAAGGCCGTTATCCCAGGCCTTCCTCCTGCTTCATTTTAATAACAATAAAGCGCGGAAAAACGTTCAGAAGGCATATTGCATCTCTTCTGAACGTTTTTCATCTCTCTGCATTATTCAGTTTCGCTGCCACCGAACCATTTTAGTATTAATTTTTCCATTTCGCCATTCTCTAGCATTTTTTTCAATTCGGCATTGAATTCGTCAGTTAACTCGCTTCCTTTTTGGAAAGCGATTGCCGAACCGGCATCTTGTTCACCAGACTCGATCACATGGCCCACCAAATCCTTGTTATCTTTCAAATAGCCTTTAGCCACAGTATCTTCCATGATCACGGCGTCAAAACGTCCAGTAGACATTTCTTGAACAACTTCGGGAATACGATTCCGTTTTTCAACTTTCATCCCGATATCTTTGGATTTATTCAAGTCGTTTGCCAATGTCTCCTGAATGGATGCAAGCTGTACGCCTACCGTTTTCCCTTTTAAATCTTCAACAGTTTTGATCTTACTGTCCTCTGTCGTGATGATCATGTTCTTAGCTGTATAGTAAATATCACTGAAATCAACGGATTGCTCACGTTTTTCTGTCGGAGTCATTCCAGAGATAACGAAATCGACCGATTTATTTTCCAGAGCCGGCACAAGACTATTAAAGTCAATGTCTTTAACTTGGACCTCATAACCTAATTTTTTACCGATTGCTTTAGCGATATCAATGTCGAATCCTTTTATTTCATCACTTTTAGATGTTTCAACAAATTCAAATGGCGGATAATCCGCAGATGTTCCCATAACCAGGACCTTTTTGTCTTCGTTGCCAGCTGTGTTCTTATCTTCTTTCTCTGATGTTCCGCATGCCGCTAAAATACCTACTAATAAAACAGAAGTAAGCAACAATGCTAACTGCTTTTTCAACTTCATTATTATTCCTCCAAAATGATATTTTCAATTCTCTTGTTATTAAATTTGGTTTAGTTAAATTTTGAATAACTAATATTCATACACTAATGTGTATTTTAACACACTCTAATAATTATTCAATAACGTAAATAATAGATTTATTTTTCAGAATATTTACACAAGTTTCTTTCTGAGTTTTCGGACTTTCCTCCATGAGGATATATCTGGCTTCCTTATCTATCTTCTTTCCTAAACGTTCCTTAATTATGCAAGTTCATGAATAAAAAAACCCGCCGATTGGGCGGGTTTCAGACTATAGACAAACTAGAAGAAAAGCTAGTTAGTCTACGGATTTTTTCTAAAAAAAATATTCCAGTTGATTTCAGAAATCCGCTCCCTTTCCGCCGACTGTCTGCCAAGCCTCATCAAAGCAAGCGTCTGTGGTGTCTTGGCTAGCCAGTTATTCGGCAGGAGTGTCGTAAATTTCTTCAATCCAGAGAGGATTTCATTCCATATAAAAAAGTAAAAATTCATGAAGGATAACCAAGTCTTCTTTTTATAAATCATGGATCGGGATGAGAGCATTCCGAACCCCATTTTGTCAACAAACTAAAACCCGCCGATTGGGCGGGTTTTTCAGTTATGACTATGGCTTACACTTCTTCGCAATATTGGTCGAAGTAGTCTTGCAATTTTTCAACTACGGACATCGGGTGGTGACCTTCAATTTCATGGCGTTCTACCATAGTGACGATTTTTCCATCTTTCAACAATGCAAATGATGGGGATGACGGCGGATACCCTTCGAAATAATCACGTGCTCTCTCCGTTGCCTCTTTATCTTGTCCAGCAAAAACCGTAACAAGCTGATTTGGGCGTTTATCATTATGAATCGCATGAGCCGCTGCAGGTCTAGCTATACCCCCGGCGCAGCCACAAACGGAGTTGACCATAACAAGCGTCGTTCCTTTTTGTGCAAATACTTCTTCTACTTCCTCGGGAGTGGTCAATTCTGTATATCCAGCAGTCTTAATCTCATCGCGAGCCTGTTTGACTACGTCGTTCATTAAAAAATTAAAATCCATATTCATGGTATGTGCTCCTTCCAAGTTTTCTCTTCAATCCTATCATAACAATTGCCTCTTCGTGATTCAATAAATTTACCTGCTAAACAGCATAAAGCGTTCCGAATATGTTTAAAACGAAAGCGAAGCGGGAATTATATGTGTAACAACAAGAAGACTTCTTAGAAAAGGATGGGGCATGCCCCATCCTTTTCTAGTTTAATTCGGCTTAAACGTATCAGTAAAAGATTGAAACGCCTGCTTAACAGCAGCTGTGACCGTTTTATTCCCTGACATCACTTGATTCTCGAGTATAGGGAGAAGACCTTTGACGGTTTCATTTTTATAGAACATCGTTTTAAGCTGGTGATCCATTAATGAATAAAGCCATTCCTTAGATTGCATTCTTCTCCGTTCCTGGAAAACACCCGATTCCTTGGTCATATCGGAAAATTCATTCAATACATCCCAAAGCTCAGGAATTCCTTTACCGGTTATGGCAGAACAAGTATATGCCTTTCCTGCCCATCCCTTTGTTGCTGGCTGAAGGAAGTGCAAGATTCTGCTATATTCGGACTTTGTCCTAATCGCCAGCGGAATGTTCTCTCCATCCGCTTTATTGACCACAATTCCGTCCACAAGTTCCATGATCCCTTTTTTCATCCCCTGTAATTCATCCCCGGCACCTGTTAGTACAAGGAGCATGAAGAAGTCGACCATGCTTCGTACTATAGCTTCACTCTGACCGACACCAACGGTTTCTATCAGTATGACATCAAATCCTGCCGCTTCACAAAGCAACATCGTTTCCCTCGTTTTACGGTGAACTCCTCCTAAGGTGCCTTCGGATGGTGAGGGCCTTATGAAGGCATGGGGGTTTCTTGCCAGCTCCTCCATCCTCGTCTTATCGCCTAGTATACTTCCCCCATTTATCGAAGAGCTTGGATCGACGGCTAGGACAGCAACCTTATGACCCCTTTCACATAAGTAGGTTCCGAAAGTCTCGATAAACGTACTTTTTCCGGCACCAGGCACTCCGGAAATCCCGATTCGAATCGAGTTCCCGGTATGAGGAAGGATGGCATGCAATAATTCCTGTGCAGGATCGAAGTGGTGGGATGCATTGCTCTCAATCAGTGTAATCCCTTTAGCAAGCCTGGCCCTGTCCCCTTTTATGATTCCCTCCTTAAGTTCAAGGATCGGTACGTTTACATTTTGTCTTTTGACGAATTTGCTTTTTGAAGCTTTGTTATGGCTGGCTGCTAATTCTACACCTGGCTTTAATGATGAAGCAAAACCTTCCTGATTGTTATCATCGACCCATTCCGGCTTCTTGTCTTCACTCATTATTGGGCCACTTCCTCATATCCAAGGCGATTGTATATTTCCTGAAGCACTTTTTTCGCTGCCTGGGGAATGACAGTACCAGGTCCGAAAATGGCTGAAGCGCCATTTTCCATTAAGTACTCATAATCCTGTGCAGGTATGACGCCACCGACGATCACGATAATGTCTTCACGGCCCAATTTCTTCAGTTCCGACATAAGCTGAGGCAATAATGTTTTATGGCCGGCAGCAAGCGAACTCATTCCGACAACATGCACATCATTTTCCACGGCCTGTAAAGCAGTTTCTTCCGGTGTTTGGAATAATGGACCGATATCGACATCATAGCCTAAATCCGCAAAACCCGTTCCTACTACTTTAGCTCCGCGATCATGACCATCCTGACCCATTTTAGCCATTAACAAACGCGGCCTTCTTCCTTCATTTTCAAGGAACTCTTCCGTCATGCGGACGACTTCCTCAATTTCCGCTTCTTTTGAGTATGCTGAGCTGTATACGCCGCTGATTGAACGGATGGTTGCTTTGTGACGTCCAGCCACCTCTTCGATTGCATCGGAGATTTCACCTAGTGAAGCTCGTACTCTTGTAGCTTGAACAGCCAATTCCAGCAGGTTGCCTTCACCCGTTCTAGCAGCCAAGGATAGCGCCTGAAGGGCTTCATCCACCTTTGCCTGATCACGTTTCGCTTTTAATTCGCCCAAACGCTTAAGCTGACTCTCGCGAACTGCAGTATTATCAATCTCCAGTATTTCAATCGGATCTTCTTTTTTCAAACGATATTTATTGACGCCGACGATCGTTTCATCTTGAGAATCGATTTTAGCTTGACGCTTTGCAGCCGCTTCCTCGATTCTCATTTTTGGAACGCCGGTTTCAATTGCCTTTGCCATTCCTCCAAGTCCTTCGATTTCTTCTATGTGAGCCCATGCACGTTCGATTAATTCATTTGTGAGCGATTCTACATAGTATGAACCCGCCCATGGATCGATTACCTTTGTGATCCCGGTTTCCTCCTGCAGATAAAGCTGTGTGTTGCGTGCAATGCGTGCCGAGAAATCAGTTGGAAGTGCAATGGCCTCATCCAATGCGTTCGTATGCAGGGACTGAGTATGTCCAAGTGCGGCCGCATGCGCTTCAATCAGGGTCCTTGCGACATTATTAAACGGATCCTGCTCGGAGAGGCTCCAACCGGAGGTTTGGGAATGAGTCCTCAATGCCATCGCTTTATTATTTTTCGGTTCGAATTGTTTCATCAGTTTTGACCAGATGAAACGAGCCGCCCTCATTTTCGCCACTTCCATGAAATAGTTCATACCTACAGCCCAGAAGAATGACAGTCGTGGTGCAAATTTATCGATATCAATACCTGCTTTCATGCCGGTACGTGCATACTCAAGCCCATCAGCCAACGTATAGGCAAGTTCGATATCCGCCGGCGCACCCGCTTCTTGCAGATGATAACCGGAGATGGAAATGGAATTGAATTTGGGCATATATCTCGATGTATACTCGAATATATCAGCTATGATTTTCATGGACATTTCAGGTGGGTAGATATACGTATTCCGAACCATATACTCCTTTAAAATGTCATTTTGAATCGTGCCTGAAAGTTTATCCTGTGTAACGCCTTGTTCCTCAGCTGTCACGATATAAAATGCCAGGATGGGTAATACCGCCCCGTTCATGGTCATTGACACGGACATCTGATCAAGCGGAATACCGTCGAACAGGATTTTCATGTCTAGAATGGAATCAATGGCAACTCCCGCTTTCCCCACATCACCGACAACTCGCGGATGATCAGAGTCATAACCACGGTGTGTGGCTAAATCAAAGGCAACTGAGAGCCCTTTTTGCCCCATTGCGAGATTACGTCTGTAAAACGCATTCGATTCCTCAGCAGTAGAAAAACCTGCATACTGACGTACTGTCCAAGGACGGTTGACATACATCGAAGGATAGGGCCCTCTTGTAAATGGGGCGATGCCTGGTACACTCTCCATATGCTCCAAGTTGCGATTATCTTCTTTAACATAAAGCGGTTTGACTTTTATTTGTTCATTGGTTTCAAACAGAAGATCCTCGATATTTTCCCCAACGGCTTTTTCGGCTTCTTTTTTCCATGCTTCTACCGTCCCTTTAATCTCAGCCTTGGCAGGATTTATAGCAGAAAAATTCGGTTTTTTCATTTCAGCTCACCCCTAGCTTCTGCAATAATTCCAATAAAATGGCTATTGCATTCGTTTTAACATGGATAAAATCTTTGACTCCGGCTTCACTTAGTGTAATATCCAATTCTTCTTGCTGCTTGCCAGCCATATAAATATTGATTTCCGGGAATTGCTTTTTGATTTCTTTAATGGTGATTGGCGCTAATTCCGAGTAGTCACCATCACTGCCGCAAACACAATAAACAGAGAGCTTGGTGGAAGCTACGTAATCGACTGCTTCCTTAGTGGTTTGACACCCATTACTACCGAGTGTTTCAATACCTCCTGCTGCAGCCAGACTTTTAACGAAATCTGCACGGGGTTTATAGGATTTAAGATTTTTCAAGTTAATTAAACCAATCGTTGGAGCCGTTCCACTTATTTCTTTATACGTTTCACTACGTTGTCTTACCTGTTCGAACTGAATGGATACCCTATTCCTGGAAATTGACGTAATGCCAACCGGTTTCTCGACTTTCATATATGACACTTGGTTATCCTGTGTCGGAGTTTTAATCTTATCCGCTGGATTCGGATATACATTCGTTCCGATGATACTTTCTTTTCTGAAAGCCGCATTTTGAACTCTGCCTTGGTAAACTTCAGCTATTTCTTTTTGCAGGGTGCCTTGCTTAATTAGCTCTAAAATCCCCCCGGCTTCATCGATTTCAAGGAAGTTCGCCCAAGCCTTTTCAGCCAATTCATCCGTTAATTGCTCAACATACCATGAACCGCCAGCAGGATCGACCACTGTCGTGATATTTGTTTCTTCTTTTAATATCAAGTGAGTGTTGCGGGCGATTCTTTCTGAAAAATCATCAACTTCACCAGTTGCGTGAGTAAATGGATGAATTTGAAGGTATTGAATGCCTCCAATAGCTGCAGCGAAAGCTTGGTTTGTGGTCCGAAGAATATTGACGTGCTGATCATATAGCGTTTCTGTCAATTCGGAAGTAACAGCATGTATGGCCATTTTAAAATGGTCCTGAGCTGTATCGAAGGCTTCAGCAAGACCTGCCCAAAGCCTCCTGGCAGCCCTCAGTTTAGCGATGGACATGAAGTAATTGGAATCCACTGCAAACGAAAATACTATTCTTTCGGATACTGAAGAAATAGAAAGCCCTTGTTTTTGCCCTTCCAATAGATATTGGACGGCTGCGGATAATCCGTACGCTATTTCTTGTACGGCATTAGCCCCTCCATTATGATAGACTGCCGTATTAATCAGAACTGTCTTTAAATCCCGGCCTATCTTCTGATAATCTTGGATCGTCTTCATCCAGTCTGCAAAATAGTTATCCGTATCTTCTGGCAGCTGTCCGCCAATGAGCCATTCTGCAATGGGATCTTCTGCAACTACACCTGTCAATTGGGCATTTTGCGATTCGGCAATAGCTTTGAATTGCGGGAATAATCCTTTTTGTTTCCCCTTAAGGTCAATGAAAATCGGGATTTCCTTTAATGGGATATCCTTAAACAACTTTTCGGCCCTTGCCCCCTCAGCAAGCAATCGTGCAGGGTATGCCACAACATTTTGACCGCGCTTGAATGACGCCTTCATCTTTTCATTTGCCTCTTCTGCCGTGGTACCGCTTACAGGTTGAACGACAAGCCAAGGTTTTTCATAATAACCCATTGGGGACGTTCCTCGGGTGAAAGGGAAGAATCCTGGCAATTCAGATACTTTTACTGTCGAATCCGCCTTTTCTGTATAGAGCGGATATAACGTGATGCCCTCATATGTATTCGTTTTTAACTTTTCTATACTTTTTCCTTTTAAACTGGCTTCCGCAGCTTCTTTCCACTCTTCAAAAGAAGGCCTAGGAAAGGTTATGTTTTTCACATCTTTCAGTTCCATCTGTAATCGCTTTCTTATCGTCTGCCGCCTCAAATGCCTGGTCCATTCCACTGGAGAACGAACGCTCAGTCGGTTTAGGTAAGAAAACCACCCTCCCATCAATTTAATCTGGATTATACTAACATTCTATCATAATTTTCTTGAAATTTATGTTAATAGAAATTACAAAGCTGCTGTATGGGAAACCAAAAGCCTATTTCTCCTATTTAAAATGAAGTACAGCCCCTTCTCTGTATTAGAACAGCTCTAATTAAAATAATAGCAAAAATAAAATTTTTGTCGATGTTTTTCTACTGAAAAATAAAGTGCAAAAAAAAGGAAGGAACCTAATGGCCTTCCTTTTTCTTCACTTTAGTATATGGAAGTGTTGTCTTTGGAAATCTTTTCGATGATTTCTTTAACCCTTGCGAGGAAACGTCCGCATACCAATCCATCCAAAACACGATGATCAAGTGATAAACAGAGATTCACCATATCCCGAACTGCAATCATGTCATTTATGACCACTGGACGTTTTACGATCGTTTCAACTTGTAAAATGGCGGCCTGTGGATAATTGATGATTCCCATGGACTGGACTGAACCGAATGAGCCAGTGTTATTGACAGTGAACGTGCCACCTTGCATATCCTCTGCTTTTAACTTACCCGCCTTCACTTTGGATGCGAGTTCCTGTATCTCCCTTGCTATACCTTTGATTGATTTTTCATCTGCATTTTTTATGACAGGTACAAATAAGGCATCTTCAGTTGCAACGGCTATAGAAATATTGATTTCTTTCTTTTGTATGATTTTATCGCCAGCCCACATCGAATTGAGCTCTGGAAATTCCGTAAGGGCTTGAGCAATCGCTTTTACAAAAAAGGCAAAGTAAGTTAAATTATAGCCTTCTTTTTGTTTAAAGCCGGACTTGAGATTATCACGCAACTTCACCATATTGCTTGCGTCGACTTCCACCATTGTCCATGCATGCGGAATTTCGTGCTTACTTTTTAACATATTGGATGCAATTGCCTTACGGATACCCGTAACAGGTATTTCCTTGTCACCAATAGCAGTCGGCACGTTAGTAGTCACTGCACTAGTTTGACGATTAATTGGAGGCGTGTTCTCTTCATGAGCCGAATCGGATATTGCGGAAGGTTCATCCGCCTTAGGAAGAGTTCCGGATTCAACAAGTTTCAGTAGATCTTTACGGGTGATTCGTCCCTCATTCCCCGTTCCTTTCACTTTTGAAAGGTCGATCCCATGCTCCTGGGAAAGTTTTAACACGGCAGGTGAAAAGCGAGCTTTCCTTGATGGTTCACCTGCTTGCTGCACATCTTTTGTAACAGGTGCATCAACATTTTCCTCGCTATGAGAAACAGCTTGGCCTGCGTTTTCGTTATCCGTCTTTGCCGCTTCAACTTCAATCGAGCAAATGACTTCCCCGACTGCCAACGTTTGATTCTCTTCCGCTTTCAATTCCTTGATGATGCCGGTGAAGGAAGAAGGAACCTCAGCATTTACTTTATCCGTCATCACTTCAGCTAGCGGATCATATTTCGTGACATGATCCCCAGGCTTTACTAGCCATTTACTGATGGTTCCCTCTGTGACACTTTCGCCTAATTGAGGCATCTTCATTAATTCCATAGCCATAAATCGTTCCTCCTTCTTAACAGTCATTAATACTCGGCCAATTCCCTCATCGCTTTTTCCACTTTATCAGGGTTCACCATAAAATGTTTTTCCATCGTAGGCGCATATGGCATGGCAGGTACATCAGGTCCGGCCAATCGTTTTATAGGGGCATCCAAATCAAAAAGGCAATTCTCGGCAATGATGGCTGCCACCTCACTCATAATGCTTCCTTCTTTATTATCCTCCGTAACCAGTAAAACTTTCCCTGTTTTAGAAGCTGCTTCTATGATAGCATCCTTATCTAAAGGGTAGACGGTGCGCAAGTCAAGAACATGTGCAGAGATTCCATCTGCAGCTAATTTTTCAGCTGCCTGAAGAGCAAAATGCACGCAAAGGCCATAGGATATGACAGTAATGTCTTCCCCTTCCCTTTTCACATCCGCCTTACCGATTGGAAGTACATAATCTTCAGTGGGTACCTCACCCTTAATCAAGCGGTATGCGCGTTTATGTTCAAAGAAAAGAACTGGATCTTCATCTCGGATGGCAGCTTTAAGCAACCCCTTGACATCATAAGGAGTGGAAGGCATCACAATTTTCAAGCCCGGTTGATTAGCAAAAATCGCTTCAACCGATTGCGAATGATAAAGAGCTCCATGAATCCCTCCTCCATAAGGAGCACGGATTACCATAGGACAGCTCCAGTCATTATTAGAACGGTATCTAATTTTAGCTGCCTCTGAAACAATTTGGTTAATGGCAGGCATGATGAAATCAGCAAATTGCATTTCAGCTATTGGCCGAAGCCCGTACATGGCGGCTCCAATTCCCACTCCAGCAATTGCAGATTCAGCGAGCGGTGTATCGATGACCCTGGCTTCACCGAATTGGTCGTATAAACCGTTAGTGGCTTTAAAGACCCCACCTTTTTTTCCAACATCCTCTCCCAATACGAATACACGGGAATCACGTTCCATCTCTTCCCTCATTGCCATTGTCACGGCATCTATATAAGAAATCACTGGCATTCTATTACCCCCTTACTTTTGTGCATACACATGATTCATAGCACTTTCAGCCTTCGGATATGGAGCATTTTCAGCATAATCAGTTGCTTCGTTGACTATCTTCATGACATCATCATTCATTTGTTTCTCAAGATCATCATCCATGATTCCCGCTTCTGTTAAATACGCTCCAAATGTAATTATGGAATCCTTCGTTTTGGCTTCGGCCACCTCGTCCGCTGTCCGGTAGCTTCGGTCATCATCATCACTTGAATGAGGAGTGAGCCTATATGAGACGGTTTCTACAAGGGTAGGCCCCTCTCCCCTTCGTGCACGGTCAGCCGCTTCTTTCACTGCTGCATACACTTCCAATGGATCATTGCCATCCACCGTTATTCCAGGCATCCCATAGCCAATCGCCCTGTCGGAAACATTTTCACATGATAGTTGTTTCGAAATAGGAACCGAAATCGCATATTTATTATTTTCACACATGAAAATGACCGGCAGCTTATGTACACCTGCAAAGTTGGCCCCTTCATGAAAATCGCCCTGATTGGATGAACCTTCACCAAACGTAACGAATGTTACTAAATCCTTGCTTTCCATCTTCCCAGCAAGGGCAATTCCAACTGCATGCGGGACCTGTGTCGTTACAGGTGATGAACCAGTGACGATCCTATTTTTCTTTTGACCGAAATGGCCAGGCATTTGGCGTCCGCCTGAATTGGGATCTTCCTCTTTCGCAAAACCTGAAAGCATCAAGTCCTTTGCTGTCATTCCGAAGGTAAGTACCACACCTACATCCCGATAATAAGGAAGTACATAATCCTTTTGCCGATCCAGCGCAAACGCTGCCCCAACTTGCGCAGCTTCTTGCCCCTGGCAGGAAATCACGAAGGGAATTTTCCCGGAACGGTTTAAAAGCCACATACGCTCATCAATCCTGCGGGACAAAAGCATTGTCCGGTACATATCTAAAACCGTTTCCTCATTTAAGCCTAATTGTTCATGACGTTTTTCTACCATCATAAAACCTCCTGACCTTATTCTTTATGAATGAATGGCAAGTCCATCGACAGCAAGCGCCGCCTCTCCGATTGCTTCAGAAAGACTTGGGTGTGGATGTATTGTCTTGGCTACCTCCCAAGGTGTCGCATCAAGCACTTTTGCAAGTCCCGCTTCTGAAATCATATCCGTAACATGTGGACCGATCATATGAACGCCCAATATATCATCCGTTTTCTTATCTGCAATGATTTTGACAAAACCATCCGCTTCCCCGAAAACCAGGGCCTTACCAACTGCACGGAATGGGAATTTTCCAATTTTAAGCTCATAGCCTTCCTTTTTTGCCTGTTCTTCCGTCAAACCGACACTTGCCGCTTCAGGGCTTGAATACACACATTTTGAAATGAGCGAATAATCCAAGCGTTCCGGTTTTTGGCCTGCCATATGTTCAACGGCCGTAATACCTTCATGGGAGGCAACGTGAGCCAATTGCAGACCGCCGATACAATCACCGATCGCATAGATATGCGTTTCCTTCGTTTGGAAGAAGTCATTGGTTTCAATAAAACCTTTTTCTTTCACAATTTCTGTATTTTCAAGGCCGATCCCTTCAACATTTGCTGCTCTGCCTACGGATACCAGCATTTTTTCAGCTGTGAATTCCTCTACCAATCCTTTTACTTCAGCAGAAATGGATACTGAAACATCCGTTTTCAGGGTTTCAGGCAATACCTTGGCACCTGTAATGAATTTGACGCCTTTTTTAGTTAGGAGACGAAGCATTTCACTGGAAATATCCTGGTCTTCAGTCGGGATGATCCTATCCGCATATTCCAGTACGGTTACTTCCACACCAAAATCATTCAGCATCGAAGCCCACTCAATGCCGATAACCCCACCGCCTACAATAATCATTGATTTCGGCAGGCTCTCAAGCTTTAGAGCTTCATCCGATGTAAGCACCAATTCCCCGTCAATTGTCAAACCGGGCAGTGTTTTCGGACGCGAACCGGTAGCAATGATGATATTCTGAGGAATGAGCATTTCATTTTCACTGCCATTATTCATTTCCACTGAAATTGTCCCAGGCATCGGTGAAAATATAGATGGACCAAGTATACGTCCTAAACCTTCATAAACCGTTATCTTCCCTTGTTTCATCAAGTGCTGAACACCTTTATAGAGTTGATCGACGACTTTATTCTTTCTTTCCTGCACCTTAAGGAAATCCACCTTTACATCCCCGGTTACAATACCGAATTCCTCACTTTTCACTGCAGTCTGATAAACTTCAGCACTCCTTAAAAGTGCTTTTGAAGGGATACAGCCTTTATGTAGACACGTTCCGCCGAGCTTGCCTTTCTCCACGACAGCCGTTTTCAATCCTAATTGAGCAGCCCTTATTGCTGCCACATACCCGCCTGTTCCTCCTCCGAGGATAACGAGGTCAAATTCTTCAGCCAAAACCACTCCTCCTCACAAATACACACTATTGTCACCGTTATTACGTTATCCATGTTGAAATTCCTGTGTTTATATTTAAAAAAACACAGGAATCCATATCTTGTCAACTATATTCATTTTCTTCCATTCAAGATATGTTTTTCATTTTGCAAGAATTGACTTCTTGAATTCCGCATACGAGCAATGCGCTCCTCTGCCATCCTGTCCGCTGCTTTATAAGTTGGAATTTGATCGCGTTTGGCAATCTCCATGACTCGTTCAATCGTATCATAAACCATTTCCACTTTCTTAAGGGCTCTTTCTCGATTATACCCTAAAAGTTCATCAGCCACGTTTATGACACCACCTGCATTAATTACATAATCAGGAGCATATATAATGCCTTTTTCATGAATTTGATCACCATGAACAGGATCCTTCAATTGATTATTGGCTGCACCTGCAATGACTTTCGCCTTAATTTGATTAATTGTTTGATCATTAATGACGGCACCTAATGCACAAGGAGCATAGATATCACATTCAACCCCATAAATTTCATCAGTATTCACTGCAGTCGCCCCAAAGGATTCAACCGCACGTGCCACGCTTTCTTTATTGATATCGGTAACGATCAGCTTAGCGCCCTCCTCATGAAGGTGACGGCATAAGTTATAAGCTACATTCCCGACGCCTTGGACTGCAACAACCTTGCCTTCTAATGAATCAGTGCCGAATGCTTCTTTTGCAGCAGCTTTCATACCGCGGTATACCCCATATGCAGTTACAGGCGAAGGGTTACCTGAAGAACCGAATGCAGGGGAAATCCCAGTGACAAAATCCGTTTCCTCGTGGATGAGATCCATATCTTCAACCGTGGTCCCTACATCTTCAGCAGTTATATAACGCCCATTCAGCCCTTGGATATACCTTCCGAATGCACGGAACATTTCTTCATTTTTATCCTTGCGAGGATCGCCGATGATGACGGTTTTTCCCCCGCCTAAATTCAAGCCGGCCGCTGCGTTTTTATATGTCATTCCTTTCGAAAGCCTTAAAGCATCTTCTATGGCATCTTCTTCGGAAGCGTACGTCCACATCCTTGTGCCACCAAGTGCTGGTCCTAATGTCGTATCATGAATGGCAATAATCGCTTTCAAACCCGATTGTTTATCCTGACAGAATAGCAGTTGTTCGTAATCATACTTCTCAAGATATTTAAAAATTTCCATACAGGAATCCTCCCTAGATGTTTTAATAAATGTCAGATATGAGGACACTGAATCACTCCTCATTCTTACTGGTCACTACGTTCATTTTAAATAAAATCCGCTAATCACATGATATTTCCCCCATTGGGAATGGTTCCCTTGAAAAATCCATGCACCTTTAAATATGCAAATAACATGCCAATAAATGAAATAATGAGAGCCTTTTCACCCAAAAAAAGGAGATGCTGGTTAATATATTGGGCAACTATAGCCTATAACAAATTCAAAAAAATTTCATGTTGGAAGTGAACTCTCGCTTAAATTAAAATAAATCAGAAAATTCTGCGCAGTTTTTTTCATACTATGCAATTCCTTGCATGCAAATATTTTCACAATTTTAATTTTTCCATTTTATAATATAGATTTCTAACTGAAATACCCAACGCTTTTGCCGTAAGTGTTTTATTTCCCTTGTGGGTATCGAACGCTTGCTGAATGATTTCGGCTTCATACTGGTCTATTATCTCCGAGAGCGGTTTACCCGATACGTAGCCCGAAGGCTCCATTAAGAGTTTCTCCTGTTTTAATGGAATCTCTTCGATAAAATCAGGAATATGCTGTATATCAATGATTGTCTCGTTCAATTTCATGAAAATGATTGCCCGTCCCAAGATATTTTCCAGTTCCCTTACATTCCCTGGCCAGTTATAGATTTGCATCTTATGTATAGCTGCTTCAGTAATCCCCTCTATGCTCCGTCCATACTCCTGATTGATTTTATGAATCAAATGCTCCGCCAATTCTCTCAAATCTTCTTTTCGTTTTCGTAAAGGAGCAATGAAAATAGGCATGCGGTTCAGCCTGAAATATAAGTCTTCCCTGAATGATCCGTTTGCAATGGCGTGTTCAAGATTGATATTCGTGGCGGCTATGACACGGACATTGATGGAAATTGGCTTTGTCCCCCCCACTCTGATGATTTCCCGTTCTTGTAAAACCCGAAGTAATTTAGCTTGGATGTTAGCTGGTAATTCACCAATTTCATCTAAAAAGATGCTTCCTTGATTTGCCTCTTCAAAAAAACCGACCTTTCCGCCCCTGCTTGCCCCTGTAAACGCTCCCTCATCATAACCGAACAGTTCACTTTCGAGTAATGATTCCGAGATGGCCGCACAGTTTACACGAACGAATTTATTGAATTTCCTATCACTCGCATTATGGATGGCGTGGGCAAATAACTCTTTGCCGGTCCCTGATTCCCCTCTTAATAAGACGGTAGCCGGTGTCCTTGCCGATAATTTCGCCTGTTCGATGGGAAGCTTCATCTCTTCGGAAGCCCCTATTATATCATCAAAGGAATATTTAGCCTGCAATGTCCGGATAATCTGTCTTGCCCGATTCAATTCGTGAGTCAAGGTTTGAATTTCCGATACATCATGAATGACGCCAACGCTACCTTTCAGGTACCCATCCACAATGATTGGAGCAACATTAACAATCACTTCCTTATGTTTTGGGCCGACACGCATATTGACACCCCGAACAGGCTTTTTTGTCTGAAGCACTTTCATATGCATGCTA
The DNA here is from genome assembly GCF_030348405.1 of Peribacillus sp. NJ11. Classification (NCBI taxonomy): domain Bacteria; kingdom Bacillati; phylum Bacillota; class Bacilli; order Caryophanales; family Bacillaceae; genus Peribacillus; species Peribacillus sp. NJ11. Next base: position 3,057,888 of record NZ_JAUCFO010000001.1, on the reverse strand, counting down.
TCACCTTCGTAAATATCGATGGAAGCCGGCTTACCAATCACTTGGTCCTTGGTTAAGCCAGTGATTCTTGTATATGCCGGATTGATCAAAAGTCCCCTCCCTTGATCGTCCACGACCGAGATGGCTTCATCACTGGATTGAATGATTGCCTGGAGCATCGTCTGTATCTCTTTTAAATCAGTGATCTGCTCCGCCAATTGTACAGCTTCCGTTTTATTCCTAAACACGGAAAAAGCCCCTATGATTTCCTTATCGGCATTCACCAGAGGAATCCTTGTCGTTATGAGCTCCATCCCATTAGTAAGGGTAATCTCCTGATTCACTTCTTTTTGGTTCGTTTCCATCACTCGAAGTAATCCAGTTGAAGGAACGAAATCTTTGATATGTTTGCCTATCACGTCCTCGCGCTTTGTGTCAGATGCTCGTTCTGCACTATCATTGAACATGATGATGAATCCATCATGATCAATCACCACCATTCCTTCACTGGTCGTATTAAGGATCAAGTCCATTTTTGCCGAGGTATTTTCCAATTTATTTATTAAACGATTTTTCTCTTCAAACAACTTTGTCATAATGAGGGCGACACTTCCAGGAATGAGTATCGTTTGATCGCTCATATCCCGTTTTATCTTACTATAGACGGTCGGGTCTCCGGTGGTATCAAAAATGATATCCAAATCCCCATCCAATCCCTCGCTCCAATTAGTCACTGTAGGAATCCTTCTTTCTTTTGCAGCAAGCATCCCTTCAGCGGATTCATTCGTATCAGCCATACAAACAATTGAGAATACTTCACTTTCCGAGAGGAGTTTCAACACCGTTGTCCCCCCCACTCCTCCCCCTACTATCATGACTTTTTGCATGAGCCATCCCCCTTAATATATAATTACCCCTATTATTAGATATATCTCTGCAATTTTTTTCATACTTCACACCTCATTTTACCATATTGGCATCTTTTAAACACAGCCTCTAACTTCCAGTCATTTTCTAGTTTCCCGAAACTTGACAAATATTTTATATCCTTTATCATTTTTAAAAGACGGAATTTTCGGAAGGGATTTGACCGCATGAAACGTTTAATCGCTTTTTTGATTCTTTTTATACCCGGGGCCTTTGCTGCCTATGGCATTAAAATAATGAGGGACATGGTGTTCGGTATTTTACAGCCTCCCTATCCAGTCCTTTGGCTGCAATTTTTAATCGGACTGCTTATTACGATTGGAGGAATAGCCTTTATCGCAGGCTTCGTCCTTCATCGAGATCGAAAACAAAATAAGGTCCAAAGCAGGTTCAATAAATTTTAAACGTAAAAAGAAGGTGCCATGTATAAATGGGCACCTTTTTCTTTTTCTTTATCTTGATTTAAGTTCTTCTCTGACCCGTACGGCTGCCTCAGGAAAATCGGTTATGATGCCACTGCACCCCAATTTGAATAATCGCTTCATATCGGCTTCCTTATTAATGGTATAGGGCCGTACAGGAACACCCATGCTCAACGATGCTTGAATTAGTGCATCAGAGGCAGACCTGATATTTGGATGGATTGCGCTCCCGCCTATTGCCTTGGCATATATCCATGGCATGTATAGACCATCTCTATAAAGCGGTGCCGTTTCCAGTTCAGGTGCCAATTGATGACAATTAACCAAACTATAATGATTGAAAGAAGAAAGGATTATCCTTTCCTTCATTTCGTAGGCACGAATGAGCCTTATGACTTTCTCTTCTAAGCCTGGATACAGAATAAGCGTGTTTTTCAATTCAATATTACAAAAAAGCTGGTTATCGTTAAGCCATATAAATAGTTCTTCTAGCGTCGGAATTTTTTCTTTACCCAATTTACCCTTAAAGCTTGAGGACGCATTAAGAGTTTTCAACTCCATCAAGGTCCGGTCTTTTACATACCCTGAGGCATTCGTGGTCCGATCGAGCTTTTCATCGTGAATGATGACCACTTCTCCATCTTTCGAGAGTTGGACATCCGTTTCAATACCGTCCGCCCCAACACGGGCAGCTTCTTTGAACGCCGACATCGTATTTTCCGGATGTGTTCCTGCAGAGCCTCGATGTGCAAAGATTAAGGTCATGATGAAAGCCGCCTCTCCCAAAAATTGTTATAACCCAATTTTATGAACAGAAACGATAAATTATTTTCATCTTCTTTCAATCGAAATAGAGGTGATTATTTTCTTCGTAGAAGGTTTTCTGAAATATTCCCTATAATTACTGAAAAGTTCCTTTTAATGTAGTTATCAGAACAATTGAGTTTTACACTTACGGACATTTTATCAGCAGCTATTGTTTGACATTCTCCAGCATGCTTTGCGGAAAATCCAATAGGATGGGATTAAATTGAAGAATGGAAAAGTCTTTTTGAAAAACGGTGATAAAAACCATTTCAATATCCACTTCTAATGCAAAATGCTCATTTTTTCATAAATCATTTTAATTAGTGTCGCTTTTTAACGCAAACAAAAACGCCTTTTATTTATTGGATTTCCTGCAAATCCAATAAATAAAAGGCGTTTAATTTTTTTTAACCGGCAGCGAAAAAAATTGAAGTTGCCGATTAGAAAAAATCAGAAAGCAACTTCTTCCTGTCCATACCACCAGACGGAGAGTTCCTATTTATATTTAGCGGCTCTAGCCTTTATATGGTCAATTGTTATCCTGAATCCGAACAACCGGTGTTCCCCTACTGTCAAGAAGCTTTATGTTCGAGACGAAGCTTATCGGCAACCATGGCAATGAATTCGGAATTTGTAGGTTTTGCCTTAGTCATGCTGACAGTATAACCGAAAAGAGATGAAATGGATTCTATATTGCCACGGCTCCAAGCCACTTCAATCGCATGTCGGATGGCTCTTTCAACACGGCTGGCCGTAGTATTGTATTTTTTTGCGATATCCGGATATAAAACTTTCGTGATCGAACCCAATAGTTCAATATCATTATATACCATGGATATGGCTTCCCTTAAATACAAATAGCCCTTGATATGTGCAGGCACTCCAATTTCGTGAATGATGCTTGTGATGCTGGCATCGAGGTTTTTCGGCTTGGCTTCATTTTGGGGACGATAGCTAAACTGACTATGATTTTTTAAAACCGCCTGCCCTTTACCGCTTACCTGACGAATGTGATTGGCCAGATTTTCCATATCAAAAGGTTTCAGGATAAAGTAAGACGCGCCCAAATCAACAGCTTTTTTCGTTACATCTTCTTGACCAAAGGCAGTAAGCATAATGACATTAGGCATAGCACCCCGTTTTACTTCACGAAGTTTTTCAAGTACACCTAACCCATCTAAATGAGGCATGATAATATCGAGGATCAATATATCCGGATCAACACTTTCAAGCATACCCAGGCAATCTTGACCGTTATGTGCCACCCCAATTACTTCCATGTCTTCCTGTGCTGAAATGTATTCTTCCAGAAGGCCAACAAGTTCTCTATTATCGTCTACAACGCACACCTTAATTTTTTTCACGCTTGATTTCCTCCTCAACTACAATTGGTCTTTTTTTCTATATGACTAAATTCTATTGTAATTGAACTTTTCGACAATGGAAACTAAATTCCTTTTATTTTTGAAAAAATATAAGGAATTCAATATTATTCTCCGGATATCTCTTGTTTTCGACTTCGTTTGCTATTCGAATAAACCGATTGTCGAAAAATCTTCATTTTGTTATCATTTTATCACAACGTTTCAAAAAAACCTCTATTTTTTGGAGAAATCATATTTAATTACCATCCATGACTTGGGCTAATCAATTAAAAAGGGGCATCCAAAAGGATACCCGGTTTCTTTAGCTTGCCTTTTCATAATTATCTTTGTCGTATATATTTATACCGGCTTCGTTTAACATCCATTCGATATGGACTCCATACCCACTTGTTGGATCATTAACAAATACATGGGTGACTGCACCGATTAATTTCCCATTTTGTATGATAGGACTGCCGCTCATACCTTGAACGATCCCACCCGTTTTTTGAAGCAGTTCTTTATCCGTCACTTTTAAGACCATTCCTTTAATCGCAGGAAACTTCTGTGGTATGGAACTGACGATTTCCACATCGAATTCCTCCACTTTAGAACCATCCACCACAGTCAGGATTTTTGCTGGTCCTTCCTTTACCTCATGGGAAAGGGTGATCGGGAGAGCCTTGTCATTAATCCCATTTTTAAAATCTTGATTTAATTTCCCAAAAATCCCAAAGGGACTATTGCGATTGATATTTCCTATTTTTTCTTTGTTGGAAGAAAAGCGTGCCAATTTTTCTCCAGGATCACCATTGCTTCCCTTTTCAATGGACGTGACCGTGGATTGAACAATCTGTCCATCCTTTACAACAATCGGCTTTTTGGTATCCATATCGGAAATGACATGTCCCAATGCTCCATATTTTTTCGAATCCGGGTGATAAAACGTCATCGTTCCGATGCCAGCTGCTGAATCACGGATATACAAACCCAATTTGTAAGTTCCTTCATTCTTATCTTTTAGAGGTAAAAGGGTGCTTTGAAGCACTTCATTATCACGGTTGATGACTAGATTCAACGCCTCCCCCTTTTCACCTGCCTGCTGAACAAAAGGGGTTACATCCCCCATCTTCTTTATCGTCTGACCATTGATTTCTGTAATAATATCACCGATTTCAATTTTCGCTTTTTCTCCTGGTGATTTTTTCCCCTGCGCAGTATCAATAAGATGATGACCTACTACGAGCACTCCGAGAGTATTTAGCTTCACTCCAATGGATTGGCCTCCAGGCATGACTTTAAAGTCTTTCAACACCCTAATGTCGACCTTTTTGGCGGGCAAGCCTGCTACATCCAGCAACACTTCATTCGTACCTGGTTTCTCAGCACCAAGCGTAATTGAAGCTTGCTCATCATGAAGCGAAATCCCATCACTGAATCCCGAAGCTTTTGCAGAAACAGGCAATGATTTGGAAATACTATATTGACTTCCTTCAAATAGTACAAGATGATTTGGAATTAAAAAATATTCACGAGATGGCTGGTATAACCCTAATGTTAATAGCGAAACAAGGAGAATTCCACCGATGATCCTGTTTATCCATACAAATTTCAACCCATTCACTCTCCTCGCTCTCTGAAACTTTATGGCTACACCTTTAATTTAGCCCTCAAGACAGTCATTTATAACAGATGCACAAAATAAAAGCTATCCGTTTTTGGATAGCTTTACAATGAATGCTTATGATAAGTTTAAATTATCTACTTTACCTGTCCATCAAGATGTGATTTTCAACCTTTTTGCCAGCTGGATTAATTCATTGGCATGCTGCTTCGTCAAATCCGTAATCTCGACTCCAGAAATCATCCTGCCAATTTCTTTTATCTTTTCCGTTTCAATTAAAGGCTTTACCGAGGTATTCGTGCGTCCGGCCCTTACATTTTTCGCTATGAATAAGTGAGTATCCGCCATAGCTGCCACTTGTGGTAAATGGGATATGCACAGTACTTGAGATCCCGTTGCCACTTTATAGATCTTTTCAGCAATGGATTGTGCAACCCGTCCGCTCACACCGGTGTCCACTTCATCAAATATAATGGACGTTATGCCTTGGTGCTTGGAGAAAATGCTTTTCAAAGCCAGCATGATCCTCGAGAGTTCTCCACCCGATGCGATTTTAGATAGAGGTTTTAACGGTTCACCTGGATTTGTGGAAATATAAAATTCCATCGAATCCAGCCCCGACTGATTAATGCCCCTATCTGACAACTCATCGAAAGAATAAGCCGTTTGAAGGAAATGTGGTTCGAAAATGGTCTTTTCCATGTATAAATCTTTTAATTCCTGATGGATCTTTTTGGTTAACTGCTGAGCGAATGTCTGACGAAGTTCAGACAGATTCTTTGCTTCAACAATTAAATCGGCCTTGATGGATTTCATTTCCTTTTCAAGCTTCGCTATATGCGTTTCCCTATTTTGCAGCTTTTCGACTTCCTCTTCTATGCCTGCACCATATTCCAGGATTTCCTCGATGGTCCGCCCGTATTTACGTTTTAATTGATTTATTTCATTAAGGCGGCTTTCAATGAATTCGACACGTTCTGTATCATAATCCAAAGAGTCTAATTGATCCCGGATGTTTGACACGGCCTCTTCAAGCAGGAAGTAACTATTTGAAACGGTTTCGGAGCTGTTTTTTAAACCTTCATCAAGACCTGCAGCTTCTTCCAGGTTATTCATGGCTACGGAAAGCCAATCAATTGCATGCTGCTCTCCATTTAAAGCATTATAACTGGTTTGCAGCGCTTCATGAATTTTTTCGAAATTATTAATTTTCTTCCGCTCTTCCATTAATTCTTCATCTTCACGTAGTTTCAAATCAGCTTTTTGAATTTCATCGAATTGAAATTGGATCAAATCAAGACGGTGGACCATTTGCTGTTCATTTTGGCTCAAACCATTCAATTGTTTTGAAGCGGTTTCATAACGTTTATAGAGCTTTTGGTATTCCGTGAGTGCAGAGGCGATTTTTTCACCGCCGAATTGATCCAGCAGAGGAAGATGGAGTCGTTCATCCATTAATTCCTGATGTTCATGCTGACCATGAATATCTATCAATGTCCGTCCTATCTCGCGTAAAATGGCAATCGTTACAAGTTTTCCATTTACTCTGCAAACGCTTTTGCCGCTCTGTGAAATATCCCTTCGAAGAATGGCCATCCCATCATTCATATCCAGTCCAAATTCTTCTGCTTTGGCAAATACCGGGTGTTTTTCATCTTCAATTTGAAATAATCCCTCTATTTCGGCCTTGGACTCACCATGCCGAATGAACTCTGCAGAACCACGTCCCCCAACCAAAAGATGAACGGCATCTATAATGATTGATTTCCCTGCCCCTGTTTCTCCGGTCAAGACAGTCAAGCCTTTCTCAAATGAAACGGACAGGCTTTCTATGATCGCAAAATTCCTAATCGATAGTTCTGTTAACAAACTAGGTCACCTCACAAAATTATTAGAGCATGTCCAAGAATTTGCCGGAAATGATCTTTGCATCTTCCTCAGAACGGCAGATAATTAAACAAGTATCATCGCCGCCAATCGTCCCGAGTATCTCTTGCCAATTTAAATTATCAATCAATGCACAAATTGCCTGGGCATTACCCGGGAGCATCTTCATAACCAGTAGATTATTGGCTGCGTCAATACGTACAAATGCATCAACCAGGATTCTCTTTAATTTTTGAAGTGGATTGAAACGTTGGTCGGCTGGCAGGCTATATTTATACCTTCCATCCGTTAAAGGGACCTTAACTAGGTGAAGCTCTTTAATATCCCTTGAAACGGTTGCTTGAGTTACATTGTATCCAGCTAATTTCAGTTCTTCAACCAGCTCATCCTGGGTTTCAATATCGTTATTAGTTATAATGTCCCTTATTTTTATATGTCGTTGTCCTTTATTCATAAGTAGTAGCACCTCTTCTCATCTGTTGCTCATTTTAATGGCAATCGATATCATACTTAGTAAGCTCCCAATATGGGATTGCTTCGGTATCATCCGTACGTGCAAATAGGCCGCTCTTGAAAGTGGCTAAAATTAATGTTATCGGATTTTTATGCAATTGTACAACTTTTTCTCTAAAATGCATAACAAGTCTATTATTTATTCTTACCTATATTATGTATCCACACTTAAATGATTCAAGTGCATTTCAACACCATTTCAAGTTAAAAAGCTCCTTTAGCCAACCATTCAGCCAAAGGAGCCGTACACGTTCTTGCTATTCTTTTTTAAATTGCGCATGGGCTTCCCCAACGATGTCATCAACCGTTTTCGAAAGCAATATCGCTCCATCTTCCTTTGACCCTTGCCAGTATAAATGAAGTAAAAATTCAATATTTCCATCACCGCCGGTAATCGGTGAGAATGAGGCATCTTTAATATCGTAGCCTTCCTTTTTAGCAAAAGAAATGATCTTATCCAACACTTGTTTATGGATTTTGGGATCACGAACAATCCCTTTTTTACCCACCTGATCCTTCCCAGCTTCGAATTGCGGTTTAACTAAGGCAACGACGTCACTATTCGGAACGAGTAAGGTCTTCAGCACCGGTAAAATTAACGTTAGGGAGATGAAAGAAACATCAATGCTTGCAAAGTTAGGCATCTCCCCATCGAGATCGGCGGGTGTAACGTAACGGAAATTCGTCCGTTCCATTACTTTCACCCGTTCATCCTGCCTAAGCTTCCAGGCAAGTTGATTATATCCTACATCAAGGGCATAAGACATTGTGGCACCATTTTGCAAGGCACAATCCGTGAACCCTCCTGTTGATGATCCGATATCAAGCAGGATTTTTCCGTTCACTTGTAAATCGAATTCCTTTAAAGCCTTCTCAAGTTTAAGTCCGCCTCTTGAAACGTAAGGCATGACTTTTCCTTTAATAGTAAATTCGAGATCAACCGGTACTTTTTCCCCAGGTTTTTCGTACCTCTCTTCATTCGCGTAGACAAGACCAGCCATAACCATACGCTTCGCTTTTTCTCGTGTATCTGCCAAGCCTTGTTCTACAAGTAATACATCTACTCTTTCTTTCATCACTTTCATATTGTCAGGCCCTTTTTTCTTTTTTGGGTGTTATCATTTTAATCTTTTTGATGGCTGTTTCAGTCGTTAAACCGATTTCTTCAAGAAGTTCATCGACACTGCCATGTTCAATGAAATAATCAGGTATTCCCATTCGATCTATAATTGCTCCATAAAACCCTTGGTCATGAGCATATTCTAGTACAGAACTGCCAAAACCACCTTGAAGAACCGCTTCTTCTATTGTCAAGATAGGCATTTTTTCACCAAGTAGGCTGCTTAGCATGTTCTCATCCAAAGGCTTAATGAACCGGGCATTGATCACCTTAACTGAATAATCCTCTTTCTCTAGCAGTTCTGCCGCTTCAAGGGCCATTGGAATGGTGGTACCGAACGTTAAGATGGCAGCATCCGTTCCATCTTTAAGAACTTCCCACGAACCGATTGGAATCTGCTGTAATTCAGCATCCATCACAACACCACAACCATTCCCACGAGGGAATCGCATAGCGATTGGACCATCATTATAGCTTAAGGCCGTATTGACCATATGCTGGCCTTCGTTTTCATCTTTCGGCATCATCAACACCATATTAGGAATGTGCCGTAAGAATGCAATATCGAAAACGCCTTGATGCGTTTCACCATCGGAACCAACCAATCCGGCACGATCGATTCCTATGAATACGTTCAAATTCTGTCGGCAGATATCATGGACCACCTGGTCATAAGCCCTTTGCAGGAAGGTTGAATAAATGGCCAGGAACGGTTTCATTTTTTGCGTTGCCAATCCAGCTGCAAAAGTTGCAGCATGCTGCTCGGCAATCCCTACATCATAGAAACGCTCTGGGAACTCTCGGGAAAACCCCACCAATTTCGAACCTACTGGCATTGCAGGTGTAATCGCGACAATCCGTTCATCTTCACGGGCGAGCCTGCTGACAGTATCGCTTACAAGGGCACTCCATGCAGGAGCTTTACTAGGGGATTTCACGAAATCGCCTGTCTCTATCTTGTAGGGGCCTGTCCCATGCCAATTTCCTGTTGTATCCAACTCGGCAGGTGAATAGCCCTTGCCTTTTTTCGTGATGACATGTAGCAGTACGGGTCCCTTCGTTTTCTTGGCATATCTTAAATTCTCCAGCAACTCTTCATAATTATGACCATCGACAGGTCCAAGGTATGTGAAACCGAGTTCTTCGAAAAAGATTCCTGAGACCAATAAGTACTTCATGCTATCCTTCAAGCGTTCAGCGGTAGCTGCAAGCTTACCACCGACTGCAGGAATTTTTTTCAAAAGTAACTCCAATTCATCTTTTGCCCAGTTATATTTACCTGCGGTCCGCAATCTTCCCAATATCGTGTGCAAAGCCCCCACATTAGGCGCTATCGACATTTCATTATCATTCAGGATAACGATCATGTCCTTTTTTTCATCCCCGATATGATTCAATGCTTCAAGTGCCATTCCGCCTGTTAGGGCCCCGTCACCGATTACAGGTAAAATGAAACTTTTTTCACCTTTTATATCACGGGCAGCGGCCATTCCCATTGCAGCTGAAAGGGAAGTCGAACTGTGACCGGTTTCCCAAACATCATGGGGGCTTTCAATCATTTTAGGAAAGCCGCAAAGACCTTTATATTTCTTTAAGGTATTGAACTCCCCTGCTCTGCCTGTCAGGATTTTATGGACATAGGATTGGTGTCCGACATCCCATAATATTTTATCATTCGGACTGTCGAATTCTTTATGCAAGGCTATAGTCAACTCGACTACTCCTAAATTGGGACCGATATGCCCACCGGTCACCGATAATTTTTCCACAAGGAATTTACGTATTTCCACACTTAACTCGACTAGTTCTTCATTATTCATCTTCTTCAAAAAAGAAGGGTCTTTTATAGATAGAAGATCCAAACAGGACCACTCACTTTCTGTCATTTTCGGTTGTTAGCATAAACAAAGCCTCATAAGGAGGGCTATATGGAAGACTTGACCGAAAAATTGGTTTTAAGTTAAAAAATAGCCGCCAACACCCAGGTGATTTCGGCGGCTTAATAGACCTATTTTATCACGTATCTCAATTAAAAAATTCATTTTGATTTTCGCATATTTTTGCACAATGAGTATACCATAAAACCTCAATTGATAACAAATTTAGCCACAATCAATGATTACGGTTCGCTATTAAATCGGTTAGTTCATTCAACAAACCCGTTTGTAAGGTTGTTTTTCCCAAAGCGGCATGAGCAAGTTCAATATGATGTTCCAGCTTTTCCTTTGCCCCTTGAAGCGAAAGTAAAGAAGGATATGTGCTTTTATGATTTCCCTCATCACTGCCAACCGGCTTGCCGATCAACTCGACTGACCCTTCAATATCCAGAATATCATCCCGAATCTGAAAAGCAAGTCCCAGGTGGTATGCAAAGTCACGTAAATGGAGTCGCTGTTCTTCATTCGCACCGGCTAATATAGCACCGGAAAGGATGCTTGCAGTCAATAACTTCCCTGTTTTATGTTCATGTATATATTCCAATTCCTGAAGGGTCAACTGTTTATTTTCACCTTCCATATCGGCAACTTGACCTCCAACCATCCCTTCGGCACCGGCAGACTTAGCAATTTCACTTACAAGGTTCAGCTTCATTTCAGCCGTCACATCTGGATCGTTCATATCCGTCACCAATTGAAAGCTATATGTAAGGAGGGCATCACCTGCCAGTACTGCTACCGCCTCACCGAACACTTTATGATTCGTCGGTTTTCCGCGGCGGAGATCATCATCATCCATCGCTGGAAGATCATCATGAATCAAAGAATATGTATGAATCATTTCAATGGCAGCAGCTGCAGGTATCCCCATCCTCAAGTTTTTTCCAAAGGCCTCCAGAACCGCAAAGACCAATAAAGGGCGAATCCGTTTACCGCCTGCCTCCAATGAATAGATCATGGCTTCTTTGACCACAGCAGGAGCATTAAGTTTATTGACATATTCAACGATTTCCCGTTCTATAATCGCCTTATATTCTTTAGAAAACATATCAAAGGACGCCGTACCCATGTTATTCTTCCTCCTGTACAGTGAAGTTTTCTAGTTCCCCATCTTCGCGCAAAATTTGAGTCAACTGATCTTCAACCGCCTTAAGCTTTGAATGACAAAGCCTGGATAAATCCATTCCTTGTTTATATATGGAGATGGCTTCCTCTAAGGGCACATCGCCTTCTTCCAACTGTTCTACAATTTTCTCAAGATTCTCCATCGCTTCTTCAAAAGTGGCTTCCTGTTTTTTTGTCATGGTTCTATTCGCTCCTTTATTTCTTTAATTTCACATTCAAGCGTTCCATCTTTTATGGAAACGGCTATCTTATCCCCTCTGGATACTTGCTGTGTACTTTTCACTAACGTCTCATCCTCAGCAAAAACCAATCCATAGCCCCGTTCCATGATTTTTAATGGACTGAGGGCAGACAAAGTGGCTGTAATATGAACGAACTGCTGTGATTTTTGCCGATAAATGGCTTCCATTGCCCTCCGCAATACTTTTGCATGCTGCCGCAATTCATCTTTGGAATTTTGCACCGCTTGTTCAGGATGCTGCTTTTTCAGAATATCGTTCAACTGGTTCAGCTCATCCCTCTTTTTCATGAAATACCGCGTGCCGGACCTCCCGAGCCTGTCCACCGTCTTGTCTAGCTGTTCAAGCTTCTGTTCATACATTTTATGTGGATAACGGAAAGCATAAGATCTCTCCATCCTGGTCAAACGGGTTCGTTCGAAATTCACCACTTCACGAATGGAGCGGGTCAAGCGATTCTTACGGTTCATCAGGCGTTCAAGTATTTCATTAAGGTGGGGAACCGCTAACTCTGCTGCACCAGTCGGTGTAGGAGCCCGCATATCGGCGACAAAATCAGCAATTGTAAAATCGGTTTCGTGACCGACAGCAGAAATTATCGGTATATCAGAATCATAGATTGACTCAGCCACTATCTCCTCATTAAAGGCCCATAGCTCTTCGATCGACCCGCCGCCCCTTCCGACAATGAGTACATCGCTTTCCGCCCTAGCGTTAGCCATGGAAATTGCCTTGGCAATCGATTTAGCGGCATTATTCCCTTGGACTAATGCTGGGTAAACGATGACTCTGGCAATTGGATATCTCCGCTTGATGGTGATCAGGATATCTCTTAATGCAGCTCCGGTCGGTGATGTTATGACCCCTACAGACTTAGGGTATTGTGGAATCTGTTTCTTATGCTCGGCCAAAAACAAACCTGCCGCCTCCAGCTTTTTCTTCAGCTGTTCATAAGCAAGATACAAATCCCCGACACCATCAGGGGCCATGCTTTTCACATAAAGCTGATACTGTCCGCCTGCCTCATATAATGAAATATCGCCCTTAACAAGTACCTTCATTCCATTTTCAGGCAGGAATTTCATCCCTTTGTTATTGGCGGCAAACATAACGGAGAGGAGTCGGGCCTTCTCGTCCTTTAGAGTAAAATACATATGTCCGCTTGTATGTTGTTTAAAATTTGAAATTTCGCCTTTTATGTATACATTTTGCAAATGGGGATCGGCATCGAACTTCCTTTTGATGTATTTCGTTAAAGCCGATACACTCAAATATTGTTGGTTGCTCATATAATGTCTCCTTCCGATGGAAATCGGATTTAAAGAAAACTCGCTTATTCTATGAATGAAAAAAAGCGGTCTCCCGTTATTATAAAACAAGAGGTCCGCTTCTTTAAAATAATTTAACGTTTTTTTAGCTTTTTAAGGCTTGCTTATTCTGTTCAAGTGTTTTTTGAGCAGATTTGACCGTATTCTTCATAAGCATCGTAATCGTCATGGGACCAACGCCTTTAGGAACAGGTGTAATGTATGAAGCCTTGGTTTTCACTTCATCAAACGCCACATCACCGCAAAGCTTCCCTTCATCATTCCTGTTCATTCCGACGTCAATGACGACAGCACCTTCTTTAATATGGTCACTCGTGATCGTGTCCCTCTTGCCGACAGCTGCCACAACGACATCAGCTTGCTTTGTATAATACGCAAGGTCCTTTGTCTTTGAATGACAGTATGTGACGGTTGCATTCGCATTTAGAAACATTTGTCCGGCCGGTTTTCCCACGATATTACTTCTCCCTACGATAACAACATGCTTACCTTCAAGGTCATAGTCGATATACTCAAGCATCACCATCACCCCGTATGGCGTACAAGGTAAATAAGCATCCTGCCCAGTCATCATCCGCCCAATATTAATGGGATGGAATCCATCTACATCCTTCTCGGGGGAAATCGCTTCAATGATCGCTTTTTCCTGAATATGTCCAGGTAACGGCAGCTGCACCAATATACCATGAATGCTGTCATCCTGGTTTAATTCATCAATGCTCTGAATTAATTCCTCCTGAGAGAGTCCCGCAGGCTTTTTAATCAATACAGAATGCATGCCCAGATCTTCACACGCCTTTTGCTTATTGCGTACATAGGTTTGCGATGCTTGGTTGTCCCCCACAAGGATTACAGCCAAACCCGGAACGATATTTTTTTCCCGTAATTGTTGAACTTCCTTACTGATTTCTTGCCTAACTGCCTCTGCAATTTCTTTACCATTAATGATTTGAGCTGACATGTGTATATTCCTCCCAAGATAATTTTGCTAAAGAAATTGCTGAGAGAATCCCCTGGTTAAAGGCTGCAGCCTTAGCTGCCGCTTTTCACCTTAACTTTGGATAAAACGGCATTTACAAAGCTGCTCGATTGATCATCACCGAATTTCTTAGCAATTTCAATAGCTTCATTCATTGCAACACTTACAGGAACATCTTCACTGTGAACCATTTCATAAACCGCGATCCGCAGTAAATTCCGATCAATGTTCGCCAGTCTTTCCAACGTCCAATTCTCTAAATTGTCCCTGATCATTCCATCAAGTTGTTCACGATTTTCCGTTATCCCCATTACTAATTTCTTGAAATATTCATCAGTAGGAGCACCATCCAGTACGCTTTCCATTGCTTCTTCTGCATTCGACTTGGCAATATCTATCTGATATAGTGCTTGAAGGGATTTTTCACGGGCTACTCTTCTTTTCATAATCTTACTCCTTTAACATCTACTATTATATATGAAAACGCTAGAACAAACGAACATTTAATAACATTTTTTCAAAAATATTAAGATTTTCGCTTATTTTTTTATAAATTAAGCTGAATCCCACTTGAATTAAGGCCAAAAGACTCAAATATCTTGATTCAAGACAACATCTCAAGATTCATTTCCAGTTAAACGGCCAACACAGTCATATACTTTTTGAAAGTGTCAAAAAGCTCTTGCCTAGCTTTCATGCTCATATTTCACCTTTTACACTCTAACAGAAATCACCCTTGAATTAAAGGGAAACTTCCAGATACCGCCTTATTATGTTCATTTAACGTAATATTATTAGCGGGCTCCAAAAGCAGGGTATCATTGAGTCAAAAATTCAAAAAAACAAAAACCCGGCTTTTTGCCGGGTTTTTGCAGGTGTGAATCGAATGAAGCCAACTTACACTTCTTGTTCGTAATCCGCTTCTTGTTTAGCGTTTTCAAACGCAATGCCCACTACATGAATGTTCACTTCGCCCGCGTCGATAGCGGTCATGTTCAACAAGGCTTCACGAATGTTATCTTGCACTTCCTGAGCAACTTTCGGAATTGAGACACCAAACTTCATGACACAATAAAGTTCGACTTTGATGGATTCTCCCGTTAAGTCAACTTTAACACCTTTACCGTGGTTCTTTTTACCAAGCTTTTCAACTACACCTGTAGCGAAATTCCCGCGCATATGTGCAACACCTTCAACTTCCGATGCAGCGATACCCGCAATCACCTCAATCACCTCAGGCGCAATTTCAACTTTGCCCAAACCACTATTATAATCATTCATTTCGAGTAATTGGCCTTCCATTTCACTCATTCAAAAGCACCTCCTGTCTTCCTTTACATTATGAGTTCATTACATCATATATTTCAAGGAATTTGGTATTAAATTCTCCGGAAACAAATTGTTCATGCTGAAGTAACTTAATATGGAAAGGAATTGTCGTGCTGATCCCTTCAATGACAAACTCACCTAAAGCGCGTTTCATCTTCTCAATCGCCTCGTCTCTCGTCGGTGCATGGACAATCAATTTAGCGATCATGGAATCGTAATACGGAGGTATCGAGTACCCAGGGTATGCCGCAGAATCCACACGTACTCCGTAGCCACCTGGCGGTAAATACATGTGAATCTTACCTGCTGAAGGCATAAAATTCTTTTCTGGATTTTCCGCATTGATCCGGCATTCGATGGACCATCCGTTAAACGTGACATCTTCTTGTGAAAGTGATAGTTTGTCACCTGAAGCAACTTTGATCTGTTCTTTAATCAAATCGACGCCCGTTACCATTTCTGTAACTGGGTGTTCGACCTGGATACGTGTATTCATTTCCATAAAGTAGTATTTTCTATTCACATAGTCATAAATAAATTCAACTGTACCGGCACCTGAATAGTTTACGGCAAGAGCAGCCGTAACTGCAGCCTGCCCCATATCCGCCCGTGTTTCACCATCCAGGGCTGGAGAAGGAGTTTCCTCAACAAGTTTTTGCAAACGTCGCTGAACCGTACAATCACGCTCACCTAAATGAATGGCGTTGCCATGATTATCTGCCATGACTTGAATTTCAACGTGACGGAAGTCCTCGATGAACTTTTCAATATACACGCCTGGATTCCCAAATGCAGTCGCGGCTTCCTGTTGCGTGATGTTTATGCCTTTAATGAGTTCTTCTTCGGTCCTTGCGACGCGGATACCTTTACCGCCCCCGCCGGCAGTAGCTTTGATGATGACTGGATAGCCCATTTCATTAGCCAGGGCTACACCCTCATCCGTATCTTTAATTATGCCTTTGGAACCTGGTACGATCGGTACACCAGCTTTACGCATGGTTTCCCTTGCTACGTCCTTCGTTCCCATTTTATTGATGGCTTCTGGGCTAGGACCGATGAAAATGATATTACATTCACGGCATAGCTCAGCAAAGTCCGCATTTTCAGCAAGGAATCCATATCCAGGGTGAATCGCATCGGATCCCGTCTTCTTGGCTGTACTGATTATGTTCGTTGTATTTAAATAACTGTCTTTTGATAATTTAGGACCGATGCAATATGCTTCATCAGCAATTTGAACATGTAATGCTTCTTTATCTGCTTCTGAATAGACCGCTACAGTCTCGATTCCTAATTCCTTGCATGCCCGGATGATTCGGACAGCAATTTCCCCACGATTGGCAATTAATACCTTTTTAATCATTTAGAAACAGCTCCTCATTCCGGCTTTACTAAAAATAATGGTTGTCCATATTCTACAAGTTGACCTTCTTTTACAAGGACTTCAACGATTTCACCGCTTACTTCGGCCTCGATTTCATTGAAAAGTTTCATAGCCTCCACGATACAAACAATGGAATCCCCTGTTACTTTATCGCCTGCTTTTACGTATGCAGGTGAATCCGGTGCAGGAGATTGGTAGAATGTACCCACCATCGGAGAAGTGATTTTATGTAAATTTTCCTGTTCAGTGACGGCAGCAGCCGGTTTTGCAGGTTCAACAGCTTTTGGCGCTACAGAGACAGGAGCCGCTGCGGGCTTGACCTCTACTGCTGCATTGGCTTGAACAACTTCTTGAGCAGCTGATGGCTGTAATACTATACCCGTTTCAGTTTTTTTCAATTTAATTTTCGTTCCTTCATTTTCAAAAACGAATTCACTGATATTTGATTGACCGACTAGCTTAATAATTTCACGAATTTCTTGCACTTTCATTTTGTGGCACCCCTTGTCTAATTTAATATGAGTTTGTGAGGCAATAATATTTTATGTAACCTTTTACCCTTAGCTTATCCTACTTTGTCCAATTCTGCACAATGTAGCCGCTTTCTCCATCCGAAAGCGTATAAACTGAATGCACCCTCCGTCTGTATTATAACAGATATTTCATTTTCTCAAAATATTGTTCCCATTAGAGAATTGAAAAGTTTATGACCAGCTTCTAACATCATACAATATTAGCTTATACAAATTCAATGATAGATTAGTTGCAACTTGTTATCCATGCTTTTATATTACACCTTTATTCTAATATTGTGAATATTTTTCAACCGGGCACCCTTAGCGTTTCCACTTGAATTCTGCTAATTCCCACTTTGAAACCTGCATTAATCTCCATCTAAATTACTTTTCTAGAATATTACGGATGATCATAATACCCATTTCTGTTTGAGTTCCTGGTATCAATTTACATAAAAAAAACTTTTCCTCTAAAGTTTCCCGGTTGTAAGTTAGTGAAAAAATAATAATAAAAAAGCCTCCCTTTTTTATTTAAGGGGGACTTTCAAATTTTTACGATTATGAACTGTTGTGTATCAGCCCTTATTTCTGTATCTGAGATTACTTTTCCGGTTGGAAATCTACCACTACATTTTGTGCATCGCTCACTTCTTTCCTTACGAGGCGGATAATGTTATTGGCCTCTGTTTTCGTTTGTTTATCGGCCTTGACACTCACCTTTACATCCGTTCCATCCACCCGGACCAGTGCGGCATTGTAATCCATGGCTACAATTAAGTTTTCGATGATATTTTCTTTTACTTTCGTTTCACTTAATTGCTCGATTTTCGCATAAGCCTCATCTCGTTCTTCAGCGGATAGGTCTGTATTGCCCATCTTTGCAGTCAATTCTTCATTCAGCTTAGCCCGTTCATCTTCAATCTGCATCCTTAACGATTCGAACTCGTCCCCTGATGCAATGGTTACAGAGGAACCTTCTGTATTTTTGGACGTTTCTTTATCACTTTTATTTTCCCCTTTGGTATCCGCTTTGCTATCTGTTTTACTTTCTGTTTTATTTTCTGCCTGTTCCATTTCTTCCGTTGCCGTCATATCGGTAGCATTTTCCTCAGGAGCTGTTAAATAATAGACTGAAAGTACAACGACCAGACTTAGCATAGTCAATAACCAAACGGTTTGTTTTTTTAATAACATGTAGATTTTCCCCCTTATTTTTTAGGCATGACAGAAACCCTGTGACTCGGTACATCAAGTGAACGTGTGACAGCCTCGATGATCCACTTCTTTATTTGGATGTTTTCAGCCCCTTTAGCGACTACCAGGACGCCTCGTACACTAGGTTTTTTCGTTTCCGAAATGATCGGCCCTTCTTTTTCACCGCTTTTGACCAAAACGAGCTGTTCATCAACCGATGTGTCTTCGACCGTCCTTTTGCCGCCTTCCTGGTCGGTTTCTTCTGTGACTTGACTTTGGGTGACTTTGTTTCTTTCATATACTTTTTTCTCGGATGCATCCACGTAGATTACGACTTTTACATCCTGGACGCCTGCGATGGATTCAAGCGCTTCCTTCATTTCATTCTGAAGATATATTTCATAGTCTTTTGTCGTCTTGAATTCGGATTTCTTCTGGCCGAATGTTTCAACATCCCCTTCGTCATCTTGTTTATCATTATTGAATACCGTCTTCACTTCAGGTGTTTGTCCCGTCTGGTTGGTGGTTAACAAATTCCCGGCCATCATAATTCCCGCTCCCAAAAGGACAACTATTAGAGCATAGACATACAGGGAAGGTTTTTTTTCCTTAGGCTCTTTTTGGTCAGGGTCTTTATTTAATAGTTTTTGCAGCCAGGATAATGGACCTTTGTCTTTGTTCAATACTCAGTCACTTCCTTTCCCCGGCGATTTCAATGATCTCTTCATCAACGGACCAACTTGTTGCCAGAAACCTTTTGACAGCATCCAGATTGGCATCATTCGAAGTGGAAGGTCTATCTGCATTGATATCAACCTTCGCTACTGCCTCTATCTCCGAGTCTTCTTTCCCCTCTGCCTTTTCCAATGATATGGTTATGTTTTGCAAATCATCAACGCCCGGCTTTTCCTCATTCTTGACTCCTACATCAATTGAACTAATTTTCATGTTATAATCCGCCATCAACTCCTCTTCCACTTCTGTCTGTAATTGGACAGCCATTTGTTCTAAAATATATGCACCCTGTGCTGCTTGTATTTCTTTTTTCTTCATTTCTGTCAAATTTCCTAAATCTTTTTTTTTCTGATCTTCAAATTCACTTGTAGCCGCAGAGAGGATTTCGTCGAAATCCTTATTGAATAATCCCAATATAGGAGTGATGATTATCGCAATCAGTAAAAGTCCGATTACCATTTTGGCATACTTCTGTAAAGCCGAATTCGGTAGAAGCATATCGATCACAGTAGCCAGCAATACAAATATGATGATGTTGGATACCCAGCCAGCTAAAAAACTCACCAAGCCCTCCTCCTTTCTAACGAACCATCAATGTAATGTTTCCAGAGGCGATAATTACTGTGATACTTAAAAAAAACATGAGTGAGACAATGGCCAATGCTGCGAAAATATAAATCATGCTTTTACTTATAATGTCAAGGCACTTTATTACAGGCCCTCCGCCCAGCGGCTGCAAAAGACTCGCTGCCAATTTATAGATAAAAGAAATCATCAAGATTTTTATGGCGGGAAATGTGGTTATGAGCAAGAGAATAATGACGCCTGACAAGCCAACTGTATTTTTCAGAAGAACGGAAGCACTGATGACCGTATCCGTTGCATCTGTAAACATGCGCCCTATTATCGGTATAAAGTTACCTGTCACGAATTTGGCCGTTCTGATCGTCACTCCGTCAGCTACAGCTGAGGATGCTCCCTGAACGGATATGACGCCAAGGAATATGGTCATGAATGCTCCAAGGATCCCGATGGCAAAATTACGGAGAAGCTGTGCCAGCTGTGTCACTTTATAATGTTCGGTCAGCGTGCTGACGATGCTTAAAATCGCTGCAAAGAATAATAACGGAAGGACGACAAACTGGATCAAGATACCGCTTGTATTCATCAAAAACATTAATACCGGGTGAAAGAAAGCTGCTGATACAAGTCCGCCTGAAGCGGCTATTAAGGCCAAGAGTAAAGGGATGAGCGCCATTAAAAAGGAAATCATCAAATCTATCGTATCTTTTGTATATTCAATCGCCACATGAAAACTGTTAAGTGCCAAAATGATCAGCACCATATAAACGATTGCATAAGCGACTTTACTTACGGAGCTTTGTTCGAACGCATTCTGCAAAGACTGCAGGAACATGCTGAAAACTGTTAATAAAATGAGTGATCCCAGCAGCTTTCCATTCACGAGCAGTTCATGAAAAATGAATTTTGTAATCCCCTTTATCCATTGCTCAAAGGAGAATTTCTTATCACCGCTTACAAAATCCATGAAGCTCCCTTTCTGGCTTTCCGGTAAGAATCCTCCATATTCCGTTACGATGTTATCCCAATATTGTTTGAGTTCATCGACACCGAGCCTTTCTATTTGGGCTTGTACCAGTTCCGACTGCATGATCGACTCTTGATCGATTTCACCACTTTCAGGATCTTCGGCAGCTTGTCCAATAGATGTATGCAAAAAAAAGAGTAAAACGAATAGAATGGATAAGTAAGGCATCCGCTGCTTCATACATTCACCTCATTGACTAGTAGAAGTAATCCGTTAACTTGGGAGCATCTGTAAAATCGTTTCGATGATGACCGTCAAAATCGGAATCGCCATGGCAAGAATCAAGATTTTTCCGCTCAATTCTATTTTGGAAGCGAGCGACCCTTGCCCTGCATCTTTTGTAATTTGAGAAGCGAATTCGGCAATATAGGCAATTCCGATTATTTTTAGGATGGTCTCCAGATACACGGTATTTACATTCGCATTCACAGCAATTTTTTCTAACATCAAAATGATTTCGTATATCTTATCCGCTAGAAAAAGAAAGATGGAGCAGCCTACAAAAACGACAAGCAGGAATGCGAAATTTGGTTTTTGCTCTTTGACGACTAGGGCCAAAAAGGTGGCAACTAGGGCAACGCCCACGATTTTTATGATTTCAATCGTGAATCCCTCCCTTACTGAAATAGGAATACAGATTTAATTTTTTGAAATAAATCCTCTACTACAGAAGCTACCATGAATAAAATATAGATAAATCCGAAAAGTGTGACCCACTGGGCATATTCCTTCTTCCCAACCTGATCGAGTATCGTGTGAAGAAATGCCACAACAAGCCCTACACCAGCTATTTTAAATATGATGTCCACATCAATGCCCATTTTCATTCCCCCCACATATTCCTACATCAGCAAGATGATCAATAATAGACCTGATAAAAAACCAAGACTTTTCATCATTTTTTCATATTTCCCCTGTCGGTCGAGTGCATCGCTCTCTTCCCGTTCCAAGTGTGCCATCGTCAGCATGATTTGCTTTTGCTGATGATATTTATCGCTTTTTCCAAGCGTCTCCCCAAACTGTGAAAGAATCTCGAATTCTCCCTGTTTTAAAGCAAGGGATTGCCATATTTTCTTCAAACTATCATCCCATGCTTCTTTGACGGTGGTCTCACCTGATTCGAGTCGATTTGCAAAGGTATCGAAAAAGATGGATAAAGGTTTGGGCATCTGCTTAGAAAGTTTCCTTGTGGCTTCTTTCAAAGGTGTGTGACCATACATGATTTCTGCTTCAAGTGATTGCATGGCAACTTTTAGCTGCCTCAGTTGGCGGGGCCTCATACTTAATTTTTTCGCAGCTTCGAAACCTGCCCATGTCGTTGCAATGATAATGATCGCTGCTCCAATTAACTTAAACATGCGGGTTCACACTTTCTCCCAAGAAAATGGGAACCCCCGCTGCATCAAGGACTTTGTAGCCCCTCTTTCCGGATTTACTTCTCTGTAATTCTATAAAACGTTCAAAGATGTTTTGCTGTAATATTTCTGTGATGAAGGGCCGCTTCTTAACTTCAGCCAGTGTATGGCCATGCGTAGTTATCATGAGTTTAATACCTGCATTCACAGCTTCCAGCACAGCCTGTGTATCCTCCGCGCGGCCTATTTCATCCACGATCAATACATCAGGGGACATCGAACGGATCATCATCATCATCCCTTCCGCTTTGGGACATCCATCGAGCACATCCACCCTTGTTCCAAATTCGAGCTGCGGCACTCCATGAACACACCCGGCAATTTCTGAGCGCTCGTCCACTATTCCCACCTTTTGAGGGGGAATGCCCCGTTTTTCATCTCCACTGGATATCATCCTTGCGATATCACGTAATACCGTCGTTTTTCCTGTTTGCGGAGCACCAATCAACATCGTATGTTGCCATTCCCCATTATATAAATAAGAAGTGAGCGGTTCAGCAGCACCTATTTTTTCACGTGCAATCCGAATATTGAATGAGGAAATGTCCCTGATCGCTTTGACCGCCCCATTTTCCAGGATAACCTTGCCAGCAAGACCCACCCGATGTCCACCCGCTATAGTTATATATCCTCGTTTTAATTCTTCCTCAAGTGTATATAACGAAAATTGACCTATCTGATTCAATAATTGATCTGCATCCGAATGGGTCACTTCATAGGAAAAGAAGAAAGGTTCCCCACCTACAATGACCTCAAGCGGCCTTCCAACCCGAATCCGCAGCTCTTCCATCTTTTCGATCATCATCGGTGTCATACCCCGGAGTTGCTCGTATAATTTTTTCGGTAAAAAGGAAAGAATCGTTTCCATTTTGATAATCCTCCTGTATACACCACTTTCAATAAAATATATGCCGACCAGCCCACAATGATGACAGGCTATTAAAGAAACCGACCATTTATTGATTTTTTTATTACTTCCTGGATCTAAAAAAGACTGTAGACCGAGAAATTAATCTCGGTCTACAGTCTTTTTATTAAAAGAAAGTTGCAGTTGATTTCAGAAATCCCTCCCTTTCCGCCGACTGTCTGCCAAGCCTCCTCGGCGCAAGCGCCTGTGGGGTCTCGGCCAGCCAGTTATTCGGCAGGAGTGTCGCAGATTTCTTCAATCCAGTGAGGGGTCCACACCATGAAGGATAACCAAGTCTTCTTATAAAATCATGGTTTGGGATTAGACCAAACGGACCCTCCAGACTGTAGACAAAATTGAAGAAAGCGAGTTGCCTACAGTCTTTTTAAAATAAAAGGCTGAAAACTTGAGGTGATGAGGATGCTTTTTAAACATGATCATGATTCTATTCAGCGAGATCAGCTTGAAATGATTACTACTTTAGACCAATTGGTGCCATCGAAACATTTGGTTCGTAAAATGGGGATTTAAAGTATACAACAACAAATAAAGAGGGCTATCGTGAGTACAAATCATCCATATCCAATAAAAAATCAAAAAGGTTTCGGAATGAAACCATTCCGAAACCTTTTTGTCTACAAACGAAACCGAGAAATTCATCTCGGCCTTCTTTCATTTATGCGCGTGATACGTAAGAACCTTCATTTGTATTGATCAATAATTTGTCACCTTGGTTGATGAAGAATGGAACTTGAACCGAAAGGCCCGTCTCAAGTACCGCTGATTTCGTTCCGCCTGAAGATGTATCGCCTTTTATTCCTGGCTCAGTCTCCGCAACTTCAAGTTCTACTGTGTTTGGAAGCTCGACCCCAAGTGTTTCGGCTTGGAAAGTCATGATATGTACTTCCATATTTTCCTTAAGGAATTTCAGTTCACGTTCAATGCTTGAAGCTGGTAGCTCGATTTGGTCATACGTTTCGTTATCCATGAATACATGGCTATCTCCGCTTGCATAAAGGTACTGCATTTTGCGGTTTTCGATATGTGCTTTAGCAACTTTTTCACCAGCACGGAATGTTTTCTCCTGGATCGAACCTGTACGAAGATTACGAAGTTTAGAACGTACAAAAGCTGCACCTTTACCAGGTTTAACATGTTGGAACTCGATAACCTGCCAAATTCCATTATCTACTTCAATCGTAACACCCGTGCGAAAATCGTTTACAGAAATCATAAAATTGTCCTCCTACATGTACATGTTTACAGAATGATTAACTCTTTCGTTGAATGAGTAAGTGCTTCGTTACCTTCATTTGTAACGATTGTATCATCTTCAATCCGCACTCCGCCTACCCCCGGTAAGTAAATCCCCGGCTCGACGGTTACGGCCATACCTGGTTCTAAAATGATATCAGACCTTAAGGATAATGCCGGACCTTCATGAACTTCCAGACCGATTCCATGTCCAGTCGAATGTCCAAAATACTGCCCGAATCCCTTTTCTTCAATTAAATTACGAGTTAGTGCATCCGCTTCCCTGCCCGTCATCCCAGGTTTAATCCCAGCCATTCCGCGCAGTTGCGCTTCTAAAACAATGTCATAAATGTTAATAAGTTCTTCACTTGGCTTGCCAACTGCCAATGTCCGAGTTATGTCAGACACATATCCGTTATAGTATGCTCCGTAATCCAATGTGACAAAATCGCCTTTTTCAATGATTTTATCCGTAGCCACTCCATGTGGAAGAGCGGATCTTACACCAGATGCTACGATAATATCAAAGGATGAGGAAGTTGCCCCCTGTTTCCTCATGAAGAATTCAAGTTCATTGGATACATCCAGTTCTGAAATCCCTGGACGCATGTAATCCAGAATATGTGTAAAGGCAGCATCAGCAATAGCAGCCGCTTCCTTTAATATCTTAATCTCTGATGAAGTCTTTATCAAGCGTAAATTCTCAATAACTCCAGACACCGGCAAAAGTTGTGCTTCAATGCCCGCTTCGTATGCTTTATATGTCGCAAAAGTCATATGCTCTTGCTCAAAGCCCAGTGTGCCGATATTCATCTCTTTTGCCTGCTTACCGACTTCTTCGATGATGGTTCCCTTATGTTGGACGATTTCATAGTCTGCAGCCTGCTTGCCCGCTTGTTCCACGTATCTGAAATCAGTGATGAATTTAGCTTCTTTTTGGGAAATCAGGACGACGCCTGCACTTCCCGTAAAATTGGTCATGTACCGGCGGTTATATGTACTGGTGATCAAAAAACCATCAATGCCCACCTTTTCCATTGAGGCTCTTAAGCGCATTAGTTTATTCATTTAATTTCTCCCCTTTGCAATCTTTGTGATCGCCTGCAACGCCAATTCATAACCGTGTATCCCCAAGCCGACAATCTGTCCCGCCGATACCGGCGCGGTCACTGATTCATGCCGAAAGCTTTCACGGGCATGTATGTTCGAAATATGCACTTCCACAACTGGAACATCAATTCCGGCAATTGCATCACGAATCGCATAGCTATAATGAGTAAAAGCTCCAGGATTAATGATAATCCCGTCGATCCCATGATCTTCTGACCAATGGAGCTTGTCGATAATCGCCCCTTCATGGTTAGATTGAAAAGAGGTAAATTCCACATTCAAGCCTTGAGCTTGCTGCAGCAGTAGAGCTTCCACATCCGCAAGCGTCGAGGATCCATAATGTGCAGGTTCCCGCTTCCCCAAGCGATTTAAATTCGGACCATTGATTAGTAAGATTTTTGTCATCATCAACACCTGCTCATAATTAAAAGAATGCTTTCCATGAACATTCTATCATAATTACAAATTGTCTTACTACTTTTTTACAACCAAGAAGCGATCAGCTTTCCTTTCGTTTCTCGGCGTGCTTTTGTTGACGTATATATTCCTGATGATCGTATGATATAGAATACCCTACAAAAAGACCGTATAAAATAAAAATGCAGACACTGGTTATAATCGTATTTGCCGACATTTTCGAAATGGTTGGCAAATCGGCGAACATCGGTTTCAGGACAAATACGAGCAACGCCCAGCAAACCACTCCCAAAAAAATACCCGAAAAAATACTCTTCATCCTTTTAAAAAGACCATAGTATATAAAAGCGATCCCCACGGATAGAATTCCGAACAAAAGTATGGTCATTACCGTACCAAGCCAGTGATCGATCCAAGTCATATTCGACCACGAAGTAAGTATGAATTTTGGGCTAAACCCCATAAAATTAACATAATGGGCGATGATTCCGGCAAAACTGGCTGCAGCCCCGCCAACAAAACCGATAGCTAGTACATTGTAGATCAACACGCTTTCATTTTCCTGTTGAATTTGTCCATTTTCATTAGAAGACATATCAAACACCTCCGCTACGTAGTATGCCCTTTGTTAAATAGAACTATTTTTTTTTATTCTTAAGGAGGAGAATCACTAGAGGTTTTGGGATTTATTCTGTATGATTAAATCATAAATATTGTACTTTTTTCAGAGGAAAATACCTATCCTCTGTTGAAGTTTATAATGTACACAGGATACTAACTTCCTGTGAGTCAACATTCATAAAGCAATCGCAGGGATAAAGCCGCCATTCAATTTTGGAGGAACGCCTTTAAACCCTTGTGATGCTTGATAATAAACATGTTAGCACCCATGAGAGAGCTACGTGAATAACTATTAGGTTGGTGTAGAAATGTCTGAGGTCCAAAAACCCGTTTATGGAGGGCAGGCTGTTGTGGAAGGCGTCATGTTCGGGGGCAAACATCACACAGTAACTGCGGTACGCCGCAAAGATTCAACGATTGTATATTATCACCTGCCGCGAGAATCAAAACCTGTTGTCAACCAATTAAAAAAAGTGCCGTTTCTAAGGGGTATCGTATCACTGATTCAGTCAAGTGCCACCGGTTCGAAACATCTGAACTTTTCCACTGAACAGTATGAAGAAGAAGACGGGGAAAAGCAGGACGAAAAGAAAAAAGAAACAAAAGAATCTTCTAAATTAAGTGTATGGCTTGGAGTTGCCGTAATCGGTGTTCTTTCCTTCCTATTTGGGAAGCTGCTTTTCACTTTGATTCCAGTCTTTCTTGCCGAATTGACAAGACCCATCTTCAGTGGCCATATGGCTCAGGTTTTAATCGAAAGCTTGTTCAAGTTGATATTATTGCTGGTATACATTTATGTAGTATCCATGACCCCATTGATCAAGCGGGTCTTTCAGTATCACGGAGCAGAGCATAAGGTGATCAATTGCTTTGAAAGCGGAAAAGAATTGACCGTTGAAAATGTGCAGGCAAGTTCACGCCTTCATTATCGCTGTGGCAGTAGCTTTATTTTATTTACAGTCATTGTAGGTATGTTTGTTTATATGCTCGTTCCGACCGATCCATTATGGCTCCGTGTCGTGGATCGCGTTTTACTTATCCCCGTAGTGCTAGGCATAGCCTTCGAGGTATTGCAGTTGACCAACAAAGTAAGAGATATCCCCATCCTGCGTTACCTTGGCTATCCTGGCCTTTGGCTTCAGTTATTGACAACCAAAGCCCCTACCGACGATCAAGTCGAAGTCGCATTGGCGTCCTTCCATGAACTGTTAAAAATGGAAAAAAGAACTGAAAAAGGTTTAGAATCAGATGTTATTGTGTAAAACATCTATACACATTTTGATTATGGTAAATCATATACTAACTTAAGGAATGATCTTCATTTATTTCAAATATTTTACATGGAGAATGTTTAAAATAAGCAAAAAATGCTTATGATGCTCTTAAGGAGGTGTCTTTGTTGAAACGTTTCATATCTTTCATGATATACGGAATCATCGCCCTCGGAGTCCTCGGACTAATGAGCCGACTATTTAATGACCCGATTGGCTTTTTTAGAAACATTCTCATAATAGCCATTGTCGCAGGGATTATTTATATGATTTATACCGGATTAACAAAGGGAAAACCAGTTAAAAAAGAGCAGCAAGCATTCCGAAAGGCTGCCCGCCAATCGAAAAAAAGGCTAAAAAACCGAACTTCGAAAAAGGATAATGTGGCTAGCTTCTCTGCAGCAAAATCATCAAAAAAAATAAAAGTGAGAAAGAAAACGGATAGTCACTTAACCGTCATCGAGGGGAAAAAGAATAAAAAGAAAAATCGGGCTTCTTTTTAAGAGCCCGATTTTTTTATGATTATTAATATGTCCAATTCTTAAGGAATTCTTTAGTACACTGTCTGCCCTGATTCATCAATTCACCCTTTTTATCATCATTCAGATTGAAATCCATTGCAGAAATTCCCTTCATCGGGATAAATACAATATTCTGGACGTGTTTTTTGGAAATATAACGTGCATCATGGGCATCTTTCATCGTTTTGAATAGTGCGGAGAACAATTCTACCGCATTATCCACCTCATGCGGTTTCCATATCTCATCGACACTTAGTCGCAAGCCTATGACCGGTCGTTCCTTCCTTACATGATCTGAATTGAATAACCACATTGGAAAATTGCTTAACACACCTCCATCAACAAAAAGGAACGTGCTTTTTCCGACATCAAGTTTTACTGGCTCAAAAAAATAGGGAATGCTACAACTCATTCTCACTGCCTTAGCCACTGGAAATGCGAGCGGATCAATTCCATAATTCGGTAACTCATCAGGCAGTACCACCAATTTCCCATTTGTAATGTCAGAGGTTATGATACGGAGAGACTCCGGTCGAACATCCTTAAAGGTAACTACATTCCTTTCGGCAAGTTTACCGGCAACCCATGATTCCAAAGCGTCGCCTTTATAAAGGCCCAGTTTCCAGTAAATAAGGAGCCACTTAGCAAGCGGGATAGGCAATAGACCACGCCTTTTATCCAGCATGCCGCTTAAATCTATATCAAGAAAAAGCTCTTCCATCTCTTTACCTGTGTATCCAGCGGCTACGAAAGCTGCAATTATGGAACCAGCACTTGTACCCGCTGTCCTATGGAATACAAATCCTCGTTCCTCTAATTCCTGCAGGGCTCCAACTAAACCATAGCCTTTAATCCCGCCTCCGGAAAAAACGCCGTCAATAATCATAGCTGCCCTCCCTAATCCGGTCTTTACATTTTTAAGCAGGATTAGAGCGATTTATGACAGTTTTATATGAAAGATTGCCTTCATCAGGTAAAATACTGAATTTCCGCTTTAGGGAAAAATTCTGCTATATACCCACGAATGGCCGTTTCCAGTTCTGCGGCTTCTTCGGTTTGGTAAACATATTTACCAATACCGTATCGGCCCCATTTATATTTACGCTTCGTTTCGTCCAGTTCCAATTTCGTTTTCGGGTAGTTTTTTTGAATCACTTTTTTGGCAGGGCCAGTAAACCGATGCTGGATTAATTCGAAAGTCAAGTCTGGGATATCCACGCCTTTTAACGCCTCACTTAACCGTTCGAATAATTCACGGTAGCCCTCTTTCCATGCTTCATGACGATATATTGGAGCTACGATAAAACCCAAGGGATATCCGGCACCTGCCACTTTTCGCGCCGCTTCCATTCTTTCTTCAAAGCTCGAAGTGCCGGGCTCGAAATTCTTTATCACGTAACGTGAATTTATACTGAACCTAAATCTAGTTTTTCCATTATGTTCAGCATCCAACAGGTGGTCGACATGATGAAATTTAGTTACGAACCTTAGAACCCCATATTCACTTTTCCCAAAATATTCTATAGCCCTTTTTAATGAATGTGTCAAATGATCAATTCCGACGATATCTGATGTACAGGCCGCCTCAAAATGTGTAATTTCAGGCTTTCTCTCATTGATATAATTTTCGGCTGCCTCGAAAATCTCCTCGAGATTCACGTATGTCCTAATGTATGGCTTTGTTCCGAGTGTCGTCTGTAAATAACAATAATGACAATGCCCCATACACCCGGTTGCAAGAGGGATGGCATATTCAGCAGATGGCTTTGAAGAATCGAATTTCAATGTCTTTCTGATCCCTACCACAAGCGTGGACTTGGCGACACGATATTTTTGTAAATCATTTTCTCCAGGAAGATCCCTAATTTGGTTATGTGAGGTAGTCTCACGGATTTCAATGTTCAAATCCTCGAAATTTTTTTTCAATTCCCGGCCAAGCGGGTATTCCAGTGCCCTGGGCTCGATATATACTAACTGTGGCATAAATGGTTTCATTTCGTTCTCCGTTCTTTTCTGGATTTGTTCATACTTTCAATCGAACTACACAATCTAATTAATAGGGATAGTTTTTCTTTATTCTGTTATCCTCATGATTGTTTTTAATTGGAAAATCCAAGATGAAGGAGATGCGATATGGTATGGCTAATAAACGAGACTTCTTGACAAATGGAATGGGGAAACAATCGATTACCGTCCAAACAGATAATAAATATCCAAATCCCAGGAATATACCTGGAGACTCGGTCGATGAATTTTCGGTATTGAAAGATGGAAACCAATATCTCGCCGAGAAGGAAATAGGCCAGCAAAATGAAAATGGATGAATGAACGCAAAGAGAAGCCGAATCCAACGATTCGGCTTCTCTTTATTTAAGTTCAATGGAATGTAAATTGAACAGAAGTTAACAACCTACAAGTTCAATCCATTATGTTTATTAAAAAAAAGCCGTTAAGATCAGCTTTTCAGCACACTTAACGACTTCTTCTATCAGCTTAGCTTATAGCCCACATTTTAATTGTGCTCCACAATTCGTGCAAGTATTACATCCGCCCATTTCCTGGACTTCACCTTTACGGCAGACCGGACAAGTGTTGCCCACTTCCGACCCAATCGTAACATTCGTCGAACGGAGTTCATTTATCGTATCGACCAATACGACTTTTTTCTTTACTTCCACATCTGTCAATTCGTCCATCTCTAGCTGTTCGTCCATTTGGTTTTCTTCCGCTTTAAGCGTGAGAACCTGACTGTCACGGCTGCCGTCCACATAAACGGTACCGCCTTTTGCTCCGCCTTTGTATAGACGTTCATATACTTTTTCAACCTGTTCGACAGTATATCCTTTTGGAGCATTGACCGTTTTACTGATCGAACTGTCAATCCAGCGTTGAATGATGCATTGAACATCCGCATGGGCTTCAGGTGCCAATTCCATAGCGGAGATGAACCATTTTGGAAGCTCCTCTGGATTAGCTTCTGGATGACGGTCCAAGTATTCCTGAACAATATCAGCCTTAACTTCAATGAATTTGCCAAGTCGGCCACTGCGGAAATACGTGAAGGAGAAGTATGGTTCAAGACCTGTAGATACCCCAACCATCGTTCCTGTGCTTCCTGTAGGAGCCACTGTCAATAAATGAGAGTTACGGATGCCATGTGCAGCAACACTTTCCCTGATGTCTTCCGGCATTTTTTCCATAAATCCGGTTTGTGTGAAACGCGTTCTAAGCTCATCGGTTTCTTTATCATTTGATCCGATCAGGAATGGGAAACTGCCTTTTTCTTTAGCAAGTTCCACGGATGCCCTGTAGGCTGTAGTCGCAATCGTTTCAAACACCTTGTCGACCAGGATGTTTCCTTCTTCAGATCCGTATTCCGTTTCACAGTAGATTAACAGGTCATGCAGACCCATTACACCAAGGCCAACCCGTCGCTCGCCCAGTGCCTGTTTTTTGTTTTCATCCAAGAAATAAGGAGTTGCGTCAATGACATTGTCCTGCATACGTACACCGACTTCGACGGTCTGCCTAAGTTTCTCGAAATTAACGGTTTTTTTATCTTTATCGGCCATTTCAGCCAAATTGACAGCAGCAAGGTTACATACTGAATATGGGGCCAATGGCTGTTCGCCACATGGGTTCGTAGCTACGACCTGTTGACCGTATGCTTTGGCATTCGTCATTTCATTAGCATTATCGATAAAGAAAATACCTGGTTCAGCAGAATATGTTGCACAAATGTTTATTAAGTTCCAAAGCTCTTTAGCTCGGATTTTACGATAAACACGAACTTTGTGACCCATTCTCTCCCATTCGCGAACATCACCGACATTATGCCATTCGGCATTATAAATAGCCATTTCTTCGGCATTATAGCTTTCAACATCAGGAAAACGCAATTCGTATTCCTCATCTTTTTCTGCCGCTTCCATAAATTCCTTAGTCAAGCAAATCGAAATGTTGGCGCCAGTTAGAAAATCGGAATTATGGACACTATACGTACCGCCTGTATGGATCTTTTCCTCTGCATCCCTAATGATTTTCTCGCTAAATCCACCTAGACCAGGAATCTCTTTATAATTGATGATTCCTTGATACATAGCCGTTTCCTGTTCGGTGTGCGGCGTGAATTTCAATTTATCTGTCGCATATTTCTTGATGGCCTCATCTTTAGTGTTTTCCACTAAATAACGAAGGATCCTTGGATTTTGCATTTTAGAAATGATGAACTCTGCAATATCAGGATGCCAATCAGCGAGCATGATCATTTGCGCACCGCGTCTGCTACCGCCCTGTTCAACTAGATGCGTCAATTTCGCAATATCATCAAGCCATGACACTGAACCCGAGGATTTTCCATTTACCCCTTTTGCCAGAGTGTTCCTTGGACGCAATGTCGATCCGTTCGTACCCACTCCGCCGCCGCGGCTCATGATTTCCATCACTTGTTTCCTATGTTCTGAAATTCCCTCACGTGAATCAGGTACGAATGGCATCACATAGCAGTTGAAATAAGTAACATCCGTATTGGAACCCGCACCATATAATACTCGACCTGCCGGGACAAAATTAAGGTTCTTTAATTCTTCATAGAATTTATTGAACCATTCCGTTCTTTTTTCTTCAGTGGTTTCCACTGAAGCCAAGCCTGTTGCATTACGTTTCGCAATTTGTTCATAGTATATTTCAAGCGGTTTTTCGATAATATCCAGCGGACGGTTTACAATCCCGGTCTCCACTTCTTCCGGACTATCCAATACGCCGCGGAATTCTTCATCCACCAATACCTTGGCTTTTTTGGTTTCCCAATCTATTTCAACGATGTGACCGAGACCCCGTGCTGGGAATTTCGGATCTTCCTTGATCGTCAACACTACGAAATCGCCTGCCGAGAGTGTGATTTTTTCAGTATCCTTAAAAGAATAGCGGTCAAGCATGACTAGACGGGACACTCCCTTATGCGCCATTTTCATATCAGCCGTTACAGGGTGAACCTGGGGAAATAAAGAAATATCCTTATTCAACCTTTCTAGATCAACCTTTAAAGCTTCTTTTATTACAACCGACATAATTCCCTCTCCTTTATATGTTTCAAGATCCGTTCTTGCCGCCGCAAAAATCTATATGTAGCCTTACATGTCCGTTTCGCTTAACAAGTACCCTAAATTTATCATAGCGAAACTCAAAAATCAACATATAGTGTCGCATTAAATATTTCAACTACTATATATTGTGTTTGTTTTGAATGACTTTTAATTTTGTCAAACGATAAATCAATTAATATAGTTAGCAAAAGGGAGGAAAATGTCGATTTACGATAATTTTTCATCAGATTTCAATTAATTTGGACCTTGCTTTTTCCCCATCCCTTTTAGGACTTATTCCCGCAAGGAATAGCTTATTTGGTAAACAAATCTGAAAAAACTTTTTTATTTTCCACTTTAATTATTCTGCTTCTTCTATCTCATGAAATTCCATTCATCGCTTTCATATTTGCTTTCTGCTATGGCCTTCACTTCCAGCAATTGTTGTTCAGTGAGGACGTATGGTTCTAGATCGATCGATAGTCCTTCGGCAAAACCTTTTTCAAAAGCAACTTTCGCTTCGGGGATGGTAATCTTTCTTCCGGCAATGTCATTCATGGCTACAGCTTTGTTTTTTAAGTTTTTTTGCATTCTCTCTTTAACCCTGTCATTTGAGAATTTAAATACGCTAAAGAGCTTTTCATCATCAAGTTCAAGCAAAATGGCCCCGTGTTGAAGGATGACGCCCTTTTGCCTGGTTTGTGCGCTGCCAGCGACCTTCCTGCCCTCAACAACCAGTTCATACCAACTTGGAGCATCAAAGCAGACGGAAGACTTGGGCACTTTTAAAGCCGCTTTTTCCTGCTCGGTTCGAGGCACAGCAAAATAAGCATCCAATCCAAGATTCCTGAACCCCATTAATATTCCTTCGGATATGACGCGATATGCTTCAGTAACGGTAGTTGGCATTCCCGGATAGGTTTCTGGAACGATTACGCTATAAGTCAATTCATGCTCGTGCAGCACCGCTCGTCCTCCTGTTGGTCTGCGAACAAAACCGAGGCCTTGCCTTTTGACCTCTTCCATATCGATTTCCGCTTCTGCCTTTTGAAAATAACCAATCGACAATGTCGCTGGATCCCAACCATAAAAGCGTATGATTGGCGGAATTTCCCCTTTGCTTTGCCAATTTAAAAGCGCTTCGTCCATCGCCATATTAAAAGCCGGTGAACAATTTCCAGAATCTATAAAACCCCATTTTTCTTTAGTCATCCTAAACCCTCGTTTCAATAGACTGTTTTTCAGTAATTACGTTATACCCCACAAAAAACTCACATGTAGTAGTTTAACAGACTTTAACACTCTAAAAAAGAAAGTGCTATCAAGTCGATAAAGAATTTGATGAAAATTCTTTTTGATTATTAAGTAAAGCAATTATATAATAAGTATTGTCTGTATTCGTTAAGGTAGAAGGGAGTTTTAATGTTTGGAATTATTATATACACTGCTCATCATCTTGGGAGTGGTTATTGCGTATTCACTTTTTAATTGGTACCGCCAGCGTAAAATCGTTAAAACATTAACACAGGACGAATTTATCGCTAACTACAGAAAAGTGCAGCTGATCGATGTTCGGGAACCGAATGATTTTGATAACGGTCATATCTTAGGCGCAAGAAACATCCCTATGACGCAAATGAAAACTCGCTTGGTCGAAATTAGGCCGGACAAGCCTGTATACTTGTACGCTCAAAGCGAAATCATCAGCGGAAGAGCTGCAGCCATGCTATACAAAAAGGGCTACAAGGAACTTTTTCACCTAAAAGGCGGTTTCAAAATGTGGACCGGGAAAATCAAAGCAAAGAAATAAGACCCCATCTCCGCATGGGCTCTTTTTAATTAAAACGTCTACATGTTCAATGCGGGCTCAATGAAAATGAAAGTTAACTCATTGACTTTGATTAGTTCTTTACAAGATACATAAACATGAAAACCCCCGCCGTCCGGCAGGGGGTTTTTCATGTAAGCTTTCAGTCGGCTTGAAAACGCAGAACCGGTTTTCTTGCAGCAAGAGTTTCATCAAGCCGCTTTATAACGGTCGTATGCGGAGCTTCCTGAACGATTTCCGGAGTTTCCTCCGCTTCCTTGGCAATCTGGATCATTGCATCGATGAATGCATCCAGAGTTTCCTTGGACTCCGTTTCGGTCGGTTCTATCATCATTCCTTCTTCCACGTTCAACGGGAAGTAAATGGTTGGAGGATGATACCCGAAATCCAGCAATCTTTTGGCTATGTCGAGAGTCCTGACTCCCAATTTCTTTTGCCGACGTCCGCTTAATACGAATTCGTGCTTACAATGACGATTATATGGTAGGTCAAAAAATGGTTCCAACCTACGCATCATATAATTTGCATTGAGGACCGCATTCTCGGTGACGGCTTTAAGGCCATCAGGACCCATTGAACGAATGTACGTATATGCCCTTACGTTTATCCCGAAATTCCCATAGTAGGGTTTTACCCTGCCAATGGATTGCGGGCGATCATAATCAAGAACGAATTGCTCATCTTGTTTGACCACAAGCGGTTTAGGCAAGTAAGGAATCAAATCCGACTTTACTCCTACAGGGCCAGAACCCGGACCGCCGCCGCCATGCGGGCCAGTGAATGTTTTATGGAGATTTAAGTGAACCACATCAAAGCCCATGTCACCCGGGCGTGCTTTTGAAAGTACTGCATTCAGATTGGCACCATCATAATAAAGCTTCCCACCGGCATCATGGACAAGTTGTGCCATTTCCAATATGTTCTCTTCAAACAATCCCAACGTATTGGGGTTCGTCAGCATCAAAGCCGCCGTATCCGGTCCCACAACACGCTTTAAATCCTCAAGGTCGACTAACCCGTTTTCATCGGATTTCACTGTTATCGTTTCAAGTCCGGCCACAGTGGCAGAAGCTGGATTCGTACCGTGTGCAGAATCGGGTACGATCACTTTCGTCCGTTCTGTATCGCCATTAGCTTCGTGAAAAGCGCGAATCATCATCAACCCTGTCCATTCACCGTGTGCACCTGCTGCAGGCTGTAATGTCACTTGATCCATCCCTGTGATTTCCGTTAGATGTTCCTGCAAATCAAATAATAGTCCCAAGGCTCCCTGAACAGTACTCGGATCTTGATATGGATGGATATGGGCGAAACCGTTAAAGCGTGCCACATTTTCATTTATTTTCGGATTATATTTCATCGTGCATGAACCCAGCGGATAAAAACCCGAATCCACTCCATGATTCCGTTTGGAAAGTGCTGTATAGTGACGCATGATATCCAATTCGGACACCTCAGGAAGCTCCGCCTCTTCTTCACGGATGTAGTCGGCAGGAAGAATTTCTTCGAGCGGAGTAGTTGCAACATCCATTTCTGGCAGACTATACCCGATTCGACCGGATGTACTGATTTCAAAAATGAGTGATTGATCTTGATTATTCATGTTGATCCCCCAATTCCTGCGCAAGTGCATCAATTTCTTCTTTTGTTCTAAGTTCCGTTACCGCGACCAGCATATGGTCTTCCAGCTCAGGATAAACCTTTCCTAAATCAAAGCCGCCGATCATCCCTTTTTCAAATAGGTTTTTATTGATTTCTGAAAACGAAGCAGGCAGTTTAATGACAAATTCATTAAACGAAGGACCGTCGAACATTACTTTTATCCCTTTTGCCTCAATAGCTTTTTTCGCATAATGCGCTTTTTGAATATTTTGCACGGCCATTTCTTTGACCCCCTTTTTCCCAAGAGCGGTCATTGCAACAGAAGCTGCCAAGGCGTTCAACGCTTGATTGGAACAAATGTTGGATGTGGCCTTATCACGGCGAATGTGCTGCTCACGAGCTTGAAGCGTCAGCACAAAACCCCTTTTTCCATTTTCATCCACTGTTTGACCGACGAGTCTGCCCGGAACTTTCCGTACAAGTTTATTCGTAACGGCAAAATATCCACAATGAGGTCCACCGAATGCTGCTGGAATGCCGAATGGCTGAGCATCCCCCGTTACGATATCTGCACCGAGGGCACCAGGGGATGTCAAGGCTCCCAGTGCAAGCGGATTACTGGAAACGATAAACATGGACTTGACGCCATGAATGATTTCTTCCATTTCTTTCAATGGCTCGATACGGCCAAAAAAGTTCGGATATTGCACAATCACTCCTGCAATATCATCTTTCACCAACTCCCTTAAGGCGGCCATATCCGTCACACCGTCTTTATAAGGAATTTCGATCACTTCCACGCGTTGTCCTTTCGCATAGGTCTTAACAACTTCTCTTGATTCAGGATGAACCGTCCCTGAAATGAGAATCTTCTTGCGTCGTGTCTGACCTGAAGCAAGCATGGCTGCTTCAGCTAGCGCTGTCCCGCCGTCATACATGGAGGAGTTAGCCACATCCATACCCGTCAATTCACAAATCATCGTTTGATATTCAAAGATGGCCTGAAGCTCGCCCTGTGAAATTTCAGGCTGATAGGGTGTATAAGCCGTATAAAACTCAGAACGGGAAAGAACATGATCGACGATGACCGGTGCATAATGGTCATAGACACCCGCACCAAGGAAGGAAGCATAATTTTTAAGATCCGCATTCTTGGCAGCAAGCCTTGATAATTCTTTTATTAAGGCAGGTTCCGATTTAGCGGGCTTGATATCGTATTCGCCTTGAAAACGAACACTTTCAGGGATATCATTGAAAAGTTCTTCAACAGTAGGTACACCTATCACTTCAAGCATTTCTTGTTTATCTTGCTCTGTCATGGGTAAATAACGATGTTTCATCTAATGACCATTCCCCTCTATTTACGTGGTTTTTTATAAAAAGGTGTTTGTATGATAACGGCTTTCAAACGTTTGGATCGAATTTCCACTTCGACTTCCGCATCCAGCACCGAAAATTCCTTATCGATAAGTGCCAACCCTACGTTCTTCTTCAACGTTGGTGATTGGGTACCAGTCGTGACCTCGCCAATGACTTTGTCCCCGCTGTAGACCTTATACCCATGACGTGGAATGCCACGGTCAATCATTTCAATTCCCACAAGCTTGCGGGGAGCCCCTTTCTCCTTTTGTTCAGCAAGAACGGCTTTCCCGAAAAAATCTGCTTCCTTATCCACTTTTACCGCAAAACCGATCCCGGCCTCTATTGGGGTGATGTCCGCTGAAAGTTCCTGCCCATACAGCGGAAGTTTCGCTTCAAAACGCAGGGTATCACGAGCACCTAAACCAATCGGCTGAATCCCTTCTTCCTTTCCGGCATCCAGAATCGCCTTCCAAAGGGCAGGACCGTTTTCACTGTCGCTATATATCTCAAAACCATCTTCACCAGTATATCCGGTACGGGATACCATCGTGGAGATACCATTTATCATGACATTTTCCTTGAACTTGAAAAATCCAATTTCACTTAAGGCAGTATTTTCTGATAGTTTTTGTAATATCTTCTCTGCAGATGGCCCTTGAAGTGCTAGCTGTGTATAGTGACTCGATACATTTGTGATTTGGACATCTTCCGGTAGATTAGCTTGCAGCCAATCGAAATCTTTATCTGTATTCGCTGCATTGACCACGAGCAGATAGTCGTCTTCAGCCCGCTTATAAACGATGAGATCATCAACCGTCCCGCCGTTTTCATAGCACATAGCCGTATATTGGGCACCGCCCTGTTGCAGCTTTGATATATCATTAGTCAGCATCTTCTGTAAAAAGGAAAGGCTCCCAAGCCCCTTAACATCAACTTCCCCCATATGGGAAACATCGAATAACCCCGCTTTTGTACGTACGGCTTCATGTTCGTCCTTTATACCCGAAAATTGGACAGGAAGTTCCCAGCCGCCAAAATCGATCGTTTTACCGCCGCATTCACGATAAACTTCAAATAGTGGTGTTCTTTTTAAATTGGTCAAAAAATGACCCCCCTCAGATTTTTTAATTTAAATGGCTTCATTATCAAAGCTTCTTGTCATTACGCATCAGATATCCTGATTCATGATGTGAAAAAAGCACAAAAAAGGACAGAGAAAGCCCGTTTGAGCTTTTTCTCTGTCCTGAAACCTGAAAGTTTACCTATATAATAGGTTTTCCCCTTTGGTGGCCGTCCCAAAATGGGCGGCGCTCTCCAGAGTTGCGTCCAATAAGAGTTCTTTTGCCTGAGAGATTCACTGCTAAGTTTGCTCCTTCGGCGCTACATCCGTAGTCTCTCCCCTTATCTTCACCCGCATATAAATGGTCTACCAATGAAAGTAAGCGAACAAGCCCCAAGCATTAGTAAAACCTTTGAGCATCATGGAATGCATTCTCTGCCAACTCTCCTAAAACTTCAGGAACCATTTGAATGATCTCCTTCAGTATCTTGGATAAAATAGGAGCCTGTAGCGCATACTAAGAAAACGCGAACTGCAAAACTGAAATACAAAGATTCTTTACAGCGTTTGGAAATTGGAATTTTCTAAATATACTTATATCCTACCCTAAGAAACTTATCTCTGCAATATCTTTTGAAGAGAAATATTTTTCTTACTTCACATATGAAATGTTCGGGTTTTGACCTTTTATTAAGGAAATTATGATTTAAGAGGGAGTTATTTCTATGAAAATCAATATATCCTTCAATTCTGAATGGAATGACGAGTTTCTGCAAAAGATGGAAAATGACGGTCCATGGGGAAATTGGGAGCTTTATAAGTTGGCGGTTCAAATGGAGGAAAATCTCATCATCCCTGATTTTGAGGGATTACAGGCGCCCAAGCACCTTCCGCAGTTAACCCCGCTTCCCCACCAATTGGAAGCAGCAAAGCAAGTGGTGGAAAAGATGAATGGAAAGGCCATTTTAGCTGATGAGGTAGGGCTCGGAAAAACAATTGAAGCCGGCTTGATCCTAAAAGAATATATGATTAGAGGCCTTGTAAAAAAAGTATTGATCCTTGTACCGGCCTCACTTGTCACACAATGGGCTTTTGAATTGAATACCAAGTTTCATATTCCGGCAGTCGTTCAGAGAAAAAGTTATGTTTGGGACTCCTGTGATGTGGTCATTTCATCCATTGATACAGCGAAACGCGATCCACATCGTGATATCATTTTCAATCAGGAATATGACTTCATCATTATTGACGAAGCTCATAAACTTAAAAATAATAAGACGAAGAACTATGAATTCGTCCAAAATCTGAAAAAGAAATTTTGTTTACTCCTGACAGCTACTCCCATTCAAAATAAAGTCGAGGAAATTTTCCACCTCGTTTCGTTATTGAAACCAGGCCACTTGGGAAATGCCTCACTCTTTTCGGAAAAATATAAAGGGAAAGGCCGGAACATAATTGAAGATGAACACCTAAAGGAACTGGTCAACACTGTTATGATACGAAACCGGCGGGCCGATACTGGTATTGAATGGACAAAAAGGCATGTGGAAACCATCACAATTGAATTTTCTCCAACCGAGCAGGCATTGTACGATGCCGTTTCCAAATTCAAGCCTATTTCGGATGGAACAAAAGGAAGCGCTTTTTCAGCTCTCACTCTCCAAAGGGAAGCCTGCAGCAGCAGGGAGGCAGTCTTTTATACTTTAAAAAATATGAAAGCAAAATACGACCAGCCTTCCCCTGACTTTTTGGCAAAGCTTGATGATTTATTTTCTAAAGTGAACGAAACGGTTCAGAACTCCAAAGCTGAAAAAGCTTTGGAACTGATCAAGAAAATTGATGACAAAGTGATTATCTTTACCGAATACCGAGCGACCCAGCTTTATCTGCAATGGTACCTGCAACAGAATGGGATTTCTTCAGTCCCTTTCCGAGGCGGATTTAAGCGTGGAAAGAAAGACTGGATGCGCGAATTATTCCAAAAGAAAATACAGGTATTAATCGCAACCGAAGCGGGCGGGGAAGGGATAAACCTTCAGTTTTGCCATCACTTGATTAATTTTGACCTACCATGGAACCCCATGAGACTCGAGCAAAGAATTGGGCGGATTCACCGGCTTGGTCAGGAAGAAGATGTCATGATTTATAACTTTGCCACGAAAAATACAGTTGAAGAACATATTCTGAAGTTACTATACGAAAAAATTAATTTATTTGAAAAAGTAATTGGTGAACTGGATGATATTCTAACCAAACTGGAAATTAACAACATTGAAGAATACTTAATTGATGTAGTCGGCGAGTCCAAAACAGAGGGCGAAATGAAAATCAAGATGGATAATTTCTCATCGTTAATTCAATTCGCTCAATCCATGAAGGAAGGTGAGGTTCATGCAGCAACGGGAAATTCATGATTTTTTATTAACTTACTTTAAAGCCAATGATTGTGAAATACTGGATAATACACCCACCCACCTTACCGTTCAACTGACAA
The DNA here is from genome assembly GCF_030348405.1 of Peribacillus sp. NJ11. NCBI lineage: Bacteria > Bacillati > Bacillota > Bacilli > Caryophanales > Bacillaceae > Peribacillus > Peribacillus sp. NJ11. The sequence goes on along the minus strand of NZ_JAUCFO010000001.1, from coordinate 3,015,925 downwards.
TTGAAATGGATAAAGAATTAATGAACAGACCCTTTTATTGGCACTATCTAGAAAAAACCGGTGGCATTCCGAACCCAGCCCAGATGACTTTCATTACCGACCCAGAACATGCTCCACCCGATTTAAAGGGAGAAATGATTCATTTTGGCTCCCCTCGCCTTCATCAAATTATTCAATCAACAAAAAATCTGGCAGGGTATACTAGACTTTTTGAGGATACTCCTCCATCAAAAGGCGGGAATAATCCATTGTTTCCTTGGCTAACCCTTAATGTGAAAATATCCTATCAATGCGATCGTAAAAAAGATACATTTATGTCCATCGGATTGAATTTAATCTCAGGCGAGATCATGGAAAGCTTTCACCATCGGGTTTTACCGGTTAAGGTCACCCCAAAAATTCCGGATTATTCCTTTACGCTTTCACCGCTCATCATGCCCAAGAGTGGATTGGCAAGACTGGATACATACATCAGAACCAGTTTCGAGGATGATGACCATTCTTGGGCGGAAGAAGCAATGCTTCGCTGGCAGAATGACTTGAATTTATTGGAGCATTTTTACAAGGATATGGACGAAAAAAGTGAGAGCTATTTTACCGAAAAAGAAGCCTTAAAAGCACAATATGAACCGAACATCCGAATATCCATCATCAATGGAGGTTTATTTTACCTTTCAGATAGGGCGTTGGGATAGGATCCTTAATAAAAAAACAGATGTCCTAATTTAAGGACATCTGTTCTATTTCTTGATATTTTTCCTTAAGAACATCGACAAAGCAAAAGGGACAATGCCAAACCAATGGGACATACCATGGTTTTTATCCTCTTTTCTATGACGTCGCTTTTCTTTTCGTTCTTTTTTGGTCAGATTAAAATATTCGACAAGCTGTTGCGTCAGATATTTAATATAAGCGTTTGTAGACATATAAAAATCACCCTAAACAAAGTATGCCCGGTTTACGCTTGTTTTATTCCTTCACTTGTTCCCTAAACACGCGAATCTATCGCTTGAACATGATTGAACCTTTATAAAAGACTGTGTATTTTACGTATTACACAGCCTGCTTTTCTATCCATTGTATCACTCGCCCCGCTTCTGTATCGTATTGAATGATGACCCTACCCCTTCGGTCATTTTTAGTCGTCGATGAAAATTCTATATAGACGTAAGGACCGTCTTCCTCCATTAAGGAATATCGCACCGTACCATTGGGGTATAAAATTTCCCCCTGGATGATTTCCGGGACCTCTTCCCCCCACTCTGACGTCACATCCTTAACGGCAAGGTGGACAAGATGATCGGCCACAAGCGATTCTTCCACTTCTTTATAAAACATTTTATCGATGATAAACTGATCGATCATTAATATCGTGAACATGATGAAAACACTCGCTACAATCATGACCATCGGGAAAACGACTCCTTTTTGATTATTCATCGACTTTCGTCACATGTCTTAAGAAAGGATGAAATCTTCGACTGAAAGTAGTCCCTGCTTTATCCGTTATATTTAGAACAATGACACTTCCATCCTTCTCAACCTGGAATTCCGAAATGTTCTGCAAGATGACCTCATGCCCCTTACCATTCACTCTCCTTCGGACCTTATCTTCATATTGTTCAATGGATGATAATTGTTCACCTGAAAGCAAATATAATTTATTTCCCATTACATCCTGAACTTTGGAACTCCGGACCTCCTGCTTCATTTGCATGGTAAAGACCTCCCACTCTTTAGGATGCAATTTATCAATGGATCTCATCTGGGTGTGAATGATTGAAAAAAGCTGTAGGACAAAAAGGGACGTCGTCATTAAGATCATTAAAGAAAAAAGCAATTCTATCATCGTAAAACCATCATCTTTTCGCAGCATCACAAATGGTTTCAAATTTACCCGATTCATTTTCATAACGTACACACCCTTCAATCATCCCCGGGAAATCCCCATGATCCTTCCAAATCAATTCATAGGATTTTTTTTTGTTGATGATTTCCTGTCCAATTGCTTGTATCTCCCCATCCATGAAAGCCGTCAATCTTTCATATAATAAATGGTGGGCTTCTGTCCTGATGACGATATCTTTCCGATGCGTGATTAACTCGTCAATAATCGGTAAAATGGAAAGGATCAAGAAAATACAAACGGAAAATGCGGCCATCAGCTCAAGGTAGACGTAACCTTTACAATTTCTCAATCCTGAACCTCCCTTTACCTATATTGAGGACCAATTTATACTGTCCTTTTGAAGTGTCAATGATCATCGTTCCTGCTTTTGAAGCATTTCCAAACTGATTAAAATGAAAGCTGAACCCTAATGTGCCATTTAAAAACTGTATATCCTTTGGTATGCTTCTCTCTAGAACGATTCCCTCCTTATAAGACAAAATGGTATAAACCTTTTTGTTATTATCAATCTGGAGGTAAATCAGGCTCTCATGACTGATGGCATACTGCTGTGCATGGAAAAGATCTTCATGGAACCGGGAAATGAATAGCCTATTTTCCATTCCTTTAGTGAAGCTTGGATATAAATTTGGACTGATGGAAATCAGGAGTACAAAAATAACGAGGACTATAAGGGTTTCAGACAGGGTATACCCGCCATTGGAGCGCCGTGCATTCACTTTTCTCCTACTCAACGACCGTTATCTTTCCTTTGCTATCCAAACTAATATCATCCCCATTAGGACAGGATGTCTGTTTGAGATAGCCTTGGCTTTCCAATTCACTGATACTTACGGGCAGTTTAGCATTGTCGATCTCATATGCCTGAACCTGTGCTTGAGCCATTTTCACGAATGCTTCACACCCTTTAGACTGGATTGTCGATTGGTTCTTTGTGATATTGGGTATTGTAATAATCAAAAGAATGGATATTACAAGTAAAACAATGAGCATCTCAATTAGTGTAAAACCTCGTTCATTCATCACTTTCTTCATCATATCATCCTGCTCCTGAAACCATCTGAATACCAGATGGATTAGATGGTTTCAGAGCAATTTCACCTCCAGAATGCAAAAATCAAATTCTATATACCTTCGAGCAGAGAGAACATCGGCAGCAAAACCGCTAAATAAATGGACACGATCACAATACCTATCAGTAAAAACATAAGGGGCTGAATGATTTTCAAGACTGCATTCATTCTCTCTTCAATTTTCTCCAGTAAAAAACGACTGTAATGAAGTAGCTCCGCATCAAGTCTGCCATATCTTTGACCATTTGCAACGACCACCGGTAAATTCCCATCAAAATAGGGGAGTTCACGAAAGATCATTTCAAGCGATCTGCCCTCGATAAGGTCATCCTTAATGATCGAGCATAGTTTTTGGTAAAAAGGCTGCTGCTGATTTATAGAGAATAATTTGATGCTGTCGTTAATCGATAACCCTCCGGAAAGTAAGCCACTGAATTGGCTTGCAAAAAAATAAGTTTCGTATAACTTGATGAAGGTTCCTAATATCGGAATTCCCATCAAAATCCTCCGCTGCCGTAATGGGCATAATCCGTTAAACCAAAATCGTTTGAGTACAAACAAGAATAGGAGCGATACGAGAAAAATGAAGGGGAGAGCCGGAAGAATGAATGTAGAAGCTGACAGTAATTTCAAGATTGTATTCTGTTCAACATCCATCGTGAAATAGATGGTCTGGAATTTAGGAAGGAGAACACTCTGAAGAATGTAAAAAACGATGCTTACAAAAAAGATTAAGAATACGGGATACACCATTAACTTTTTTACTTTATCCATATCCTCCGTTCTTTTCTTCCAATATCGCCCTCCCTCTTTCAATGCCCGATCCAGGTCGCCGTATTGCTCTCCATAAAATATATAACTTACAAGCTGCGGATGAAAATTAAGATGGGTAAGCACTTGATGCAACGGGTAACCGTTCCTTAATTCCTTTATGGCCAGAGTGAAGTCTTCCGCTTTATTCTTTGATTCCTGAAATTCGAGAAAATGTAAAGCTTCCGCCAAGGGATAACCATGATGTAATAATTCACCTAGCTTCGAAATAAAGACCGCCTGTTCTTTTAACTTCCATTTAGTTTTTAGCTTCATGGTATACAAGCCGTTCATATTCCTGCGAATCCACATAGCCCATCGCAACAGCTTTTCCTATTTCATCCTTCAATAGGCGGTAGCTGGCCGTTGCCTTTCCTTTTTCATCCCCCATCATCCGGAGAACCTCGGCCAGGCTTTTTCCATAAAGCAATTCATACACACTTGCCCTTTTATTCCTGGCAGTCATTTGGCAAGCAAAAGCACAGTCCCCATTACATGGAAGACACCTCAATTCAACCAGCCGCTGTGCTGTCACGCCAATCAAACTCTGTTCAATCTCAAGCAAGCTGACACCAAATTCAAGTAACCTGGAGATAGCACCCTGTGCATCCCTTGTATGCATGGTTGTAAGTATCAAATGGCCGGTTAGAGCTGCACGCACAGCGATTTTGGCCGTTTCGGCATCCCTGACTTCCCCTACCATGATCACGTCGGGATCATGCCTTAGCACAGCTTTAAGACCGACAGAATAAGTAATGCCCGCCTTTTCATTGATTTGGACTTGCAGTACCTTTTCAGATACATTTTCAATGGGATCTTCAAGCGTTATGATATTTCGATTGATCATCTCATGGGCATGATGAAGCAGGGAATATAGTGTCGTGGTTTTCCCACTGCCGGTCGGACCGGTAAATATGAGCATGCCATGGGAATGCTTCAAAAGTGCAATCAATTTTTGAACGGTGTTTGGAAATAAGGATAACTGTTCTAGAGGAAGGATATTCTGTTGGGGTATTAAGCGGATGACCAAACTTTCGAGATAGGAAGTGGGTAGAGTGGAAAGGCGGAGTCCAACCACTTGATTAGCCAAATTGATGGTGATGGCACCACTCTGGGGTCTCCTTTTCTCCCCTATGTCCATTGCGGCAAGGAACTTCAAATGGGCTATCAGCCTTTCAGCTTCAAAGAATGATAATGTTTCCTGGGGAACGAGTTTATTGTCTATCCTGAATTGGATGAGAGGCCCCTCCCTGCGAAAAAAAATGTGGATATCCGATGCTGATAACTTTATGGCACGGGTAAGTATTTTTTCTGCGGTCTTTTCAATCGATATCAATTCATTCATCACCTCCTATGTTTCTTGTTGTATGAATTCGACAATCCACGACAAATTCCTGCTTATGAATAAAAAAAATCCCCGAAAGGAAACTTCGAGAATCGACTTACATGCTCATTTTCAAATTAATCCTGTGTGATACCAAATTTCTTAATGCGTCCTCATTATGACCAATCACCAGTTTTTCCCCGTTGATAAGGATGGGCCTTCTTAATAACTTCGGTTCTTTTGTTAATAATTGGATGACATCAGAAAGCATCATTTCGTCAATATTAATATGTAAGCCTTTGTAAGCTTCACTTCTGGTTGCCAAGACTTCATCAAGTCCTTCCGTTGTCAATTCAAGAATTCTTTTTAACTCTGCTACTGTTGGAGTTTCCCTGAATAAATGTCGCTCATCGAAGGAAACATGATTGGCCTTTAACCATTTTTTTGTTTTTCGGCAAGATGTACAACTTGGGTACGAAAAGAATGTTAACTGTTGCATACTTATCACTCCCCGTTCACATTTTGTATATATAATCACCCATATAATGATTGTATAACATTTGTACAATTTTTGTATATTATTTTACCTTATAAAACCGTTTGAATTGTGAACTTTTTTTAAACTAAGGGGAGTTTGCCATTTCTATTATTCCATTTTTTTCTTCCTGCATTATAATGAACATAGTTAAACTATGGAACATGAGGAGGGTAAAATGGAACAAACGTTAAGAATAACAAACGTGTTAGCAGATCCCACCAGATATTATATATATCAACATATAGTGAAAAGCCATGGAGATGTATCGGTTCAGCAAATCGCCGATTCTTTTAAAATCCATCCCAATGTGGCCCGTCTACATTTGTCAAAACTGGAAGATATCGATATGTTGACCTCTGATGCCCGTAAAACTGGGAAAGGCGGTCGCCCTAGCAGACTTTATCGATTGTCTGATAAAGTCATTCAGCTTAATTTTCCATATAGGAACTACCAGCTCCTTTCAAAGATTGCAATCCAGACGATTATGACATTAGGGGAACCAGGAAAACAGGCTCTTTATGAAACGGGAAAAGTATTCGGAGAGGAATTGATCAATCAGCAACTATCCATGAACTCAACACCGATCGATCAAATCGCTTTTGCGGAAAAAGTCAACATGCTTAAAAATGCGGCTACCATTGCAGGCTTGTCGCCTGAAATACAAGCTAGCGAAGAAGAAAATAAAATCTACTTCAGTATCTACAATTGCCCGTTTAAGGAAGTTACTGAATTAGAACCAGGAGCGATCTGTTCCATGCACAATTCATTTTTAAAAGGTATGTTCGAAGCCTTGTTTGAAAATGTACATATTGTGGAATTAGAAAATATGATGTCTAATTGCGCAACATGCTCTTATCAGGCTTCGGTTCTCACATAGAAACAAAAGGCATCCTTTACATTACCTTACAATCTCATTTATAATTATTTAGAATGTACACGACTAGACATAAGGAGGGATTCGGATGGAACGCATGTTCAGAGTATGTGGATTTTGGACAGGAATTATGGCAATTTTCTTTTATCTTGGCCATATGCATCAAACGTCATTACTTTTCTTTGCACAAACCGGCTTTTTCGTACTTTTAAGTTATTTGAAATTATCTGAGCGCATGTATATTTATGTTTTCGGCGCCTATCTTACCGTTTTCTTTGTAGGATTTTCCTACTGGAGCGTATTTATGATGACTCCGGGTACTGCGCATTAAGAACAAGCAATATTACATAACCCATGAATTTTAATTCATGGGTTTTTACTTGTCCTCATTCAGGGAGGATCTTTGCATCTTCAGCTAAATTCTTCGATTGAAGCAACACTCTGAAATGTTCACTAAATCCCCCTGGAACGATTAGCCCCCGAATTGCACGATTACGCTTTGCCGTTTTGGAGAATGGATCCGTTCCTTGGTGGTCCTTCAATTCCTCAAGTATCCCAGCTTTAATCAGGAATTCATTTTGAAGAAAAAGCCTCTGATTGGAAAAACCCTTTCTTTTTCCGATTTCGATTAATGTGTCAAAATGGATATGTGTCGTCAAATCCATATCACCAGGATACATAAGTGGATCTTTGATCATTTCATGCTGATAATAGCCCCTCAAGCTCCCTTGAAGGTGGGTTGGCTCCTTCCATTCCCGTTCGGTATAACCATAATCAATTGTAAGGAGCATGCCCGAATCGATATGGGAAATGATATTCTCATATTCCTGGACCATTTTAAGCGGAACTTCGTATCGTTGTCTTTCATTTAATGTGATGTTTCGTTCTGTAAGGTAAGATAGAATGCCAGGGTTGACCAAAGGTTCCCTCACTTCTACCAAATCGCCTTCCTTTTCAGCAACGAATACCTCTACAAGCGCTCCCTTATACTTTTCAATGACATGTACAGGCAACGCGTCGAAAAGTTCATTTGAAAAGACGATTCCATTTACTTTCGTCCATTTTTCTAAACTGGCAACAGAAACTGCCTGTTTGAACATCCCTACACGTTCTTGCTGGATCTTTCTATGATACGGACTGCCATCGACCAGAATATAAGTCAGGGAGTCCCATATAAGCGGTTCCATTTCTTTTATGAAAACGAGGATGTCATAAGCCAGCTTACCATCCCCAGCACCGACTTCGATGATTCTTGGTGAAACTCCGCACATTTTTATTAAATAAACGAACCATCTGGCAAGTGACCTCCCAAATGCATCCCCTACATTACCAGACGTATAAAAATCCCCTCTTGAGCCAATCTTTTCTTTTTCGCGCACATAGTAGCCTATATTAGGTGTATATAAAACAGCATCCATATAGTCATGATAGGAAATTCTCCTTTGGGGGCTGCTTGCAATCAATTCCTTCAAGTGATTTTTCAACACAATGCCTCCGTCTCCACGCTCTTTCATCAATTGGAAAATTAAACCTTCCTTTATCTTTAATAAAAATAGGTTCTATTTCATGAATAAGTTTTTTTATCGACCAACATGCAAAAAACTGTATTTTAAAGTTCACAGAATGTTCACTTTTTTGACACAGTTCATAAAAGATGCACCTTGATAACTTTAATCGAAAAAAAGGAATGTTCTCCCTAAAACCAACATTAAAATAAGCATCTTATTTCAGAGCAGGAATCAGGAAAGTCATCCACTCCCAGGAAGTCCCGTAAATTTCTTGGGCCTCCCTTTTCATCCCCTCCATTCCCCGATCACGGTGAGAGACAAAACATTTTTTATATTCAGTATAGTTCGGGAGATGACCGATTTCAATATTTTTACATTACAAAGAACGTAAAATAAAACAGGTGCCATATGGCACCTGCAATAGTCATTATCTTAAAAAGGGATTGGTATTCTTTTCATCTAAAATGGTCGTGACTGGCCCATGACCTGGAAAAACGATAGCATCATCAGAAAGTGTCAGCAGCTTCGTTTCAATGCTTTTTAACAGCACTGCTTCGCTTCCGCCTATTAAATCGGTTCTGCCAACGCTTCCCTGGAACAATACGTCCCCTGAAAATAGAAGACGTTCCTCCTTCACATAATACGACACGCTCCCTGGTGAGTGTCCAGGGGTTTCGAATACTTCGAAAGTGAATCCTCCAATAGTAAGTTCTTGCTCATTTGCGAGGATGTGATCGGCTGGCTTCATGCGCATTGGATTTTCAGGGAACCACTTTTGGGAACCATTCAATGCGGGATCAAGTAGCCACTTGGCCTCTTTTTCGTGAATATATGCAGGTATCTCATAATAATCGCGAATAGCATCAAGAGCACCGATATGGTCAAAATGTGCATGTGTCAATAAAATCGCCAATGGCTTCAATTTTTTTGTCTGTATGTACTGTATGATTTTTTGAGGCTCTTCACCCGGATCGAAAATGACGCAATCCTGTCCATCGGAAACTACATAACAATTCGTTTGCAGCGGGCCTAGAGGTATTTGTGTCCATTTCATTTTCATCAACTCCTATATGATTTTCTATCTTCATCTTACACCAATTAAAGCTGCTAATGTTAATTCAGTTTACTCAAGTCATATAAGTGTCACCTTTTAAACCTCGACAAATAATTGAAAAAATATTAAGATATTAACAAATGCAATCTTTTCTACATATTTTTGGTAGTTGCTTTATTCTCTGGGTATATTATTAGAGATTAGGTATTCATTACAAAAAAGGGGGTTTTGATATGATATTAATGGTTGTTTTCGGACTTGTGGCCATCTTAGGAGTTGCAGCTGTGTTTACCTCATTAAAAAAGAGAAACTTCTTAGGATTCCTTTTTGCAGCCGGCAGTGCAGTCGTGTTTGGCTGGTTCACTGTCATGACTGTCATCAACAGTGGTTTTCCTGTTGCCCATTAAAGAAAAAAGCTCGCCATCCGGCGAGCTTTTGTTTTAGGTCATTATGTTTGTTTGAACAATCTTTGTATTTGATGGGTTTTCATATCAATGATTTTCTCAAATTGATATCCATATAAGCAGAGGTTGCCATCAAGCGAACAGCTTAATGGTTCATTTTCCATGTCCTTCATCAATTCTTCTTGTGTGCCTTTTTCCCAATTTAATTTAGTTAAGGTAAACCTTCCCTTATATTGGTCCGCATCTTTTGATTCATTAGGAATAAACGTTATGAATTCCTTGTTTTTTTCAATGAAATCATAGGATGGAATCACCCAATCTGAAAAGCTTTTCAATAGTGGCACGGAAAAAGAGTGGATCGGTTTGTTTGTTCGATCATAAAATGCATATGTACCCCGATCTTGTTTTTCTGTCTCCACTTGAATTGTCATCAGCGCTTGTTTCATTTTTTTAAAGTGAATGACATCGAGCATAAGGCTTTCCGCTCCAGCATCATTCAGCGCTTTTCTTTCTAGGGGAGCCGTCAAAGCAGGTTCTTGCTTATCCCAATCGAGAAACATCAATTCTTTTTCACTTGCCCATTGAGCAAAGGGCTGTGGAAAGTCCAGTGTTTCCATTGTTTGATCACCTGGATTCAATACATAACTGCTGTATGTCCAATCTTCATAAAAACTCGATAAAAACAACATGCCATCTTGATATGAATTCCACTCATAAGCTAATTCATAGGCTGGGATCGCCACGGAATACAGTGGATTTCCCGTTTTATCGAGTATTGTGATTGATGCTTTACCCGAAGAGGTGAAGGACGATAACAAAATATGCGTACCAGACGGACTGATGGATACTTCAGAAAACGCAAAAGCCGGCTGATAGAAAACGGAAGTGTCATTCGTTTCCAAATTCCATGACATCAACTGGGATAATTCATGACCATCCCGCTTCACAGAATATAAAATGGTTTTAGAATCCAGCCATCCAAAAATGGCTTCGATTTTTTCCGTTTCTGCAGTCGGGACCTTTAATTTGCTCACTGAAGTTTCCTTGGTAGATTGGGAGTGTTCTTTTTCCGAATCATTTACGGGTTTACTAAGGTCCTTGGAAGGCTCACAAGCCGAGATAAGAAGGATAGTGGAGATAAATAATGGGATGAAACACAACATCTTACAAATGGAAAGCCGCATACAAAGTGCTGCTTTGGATACTTTAATCTCCACACACCTCCCACTTCATAACTAAAAACGCCTGGCATATGTGAGCGAGACATTAGAAAGAGAGTAAGGATTAACCAATCGAACCCTTACGACTTTCATTATAAAGTAAAAAAGAGAAAATGTGGCGAATAATTACCTTATATTTTTTTGGAAGTATATTCCTCGGATTAATGGCATCACATATACAAGCCAGCCATCAAAATCTTAACGGAATCTTCATATATACCAGGCAAATGGGATAGGGGAAGTGGATTGATGCCCTTTCCCAGCTCAATTGTGAATCCGCAGCGTTTGAATTCCTGAATGAACCAATCTTTATACCCAGCATGGCTGTCAACATATTGTACAGCCTGATATCCGCTCCGTTTCTCAAACTCCCTCGCAACATTCGCAGCCTGTTCAGGTTCATGTCCTTCATATCCCCAATAAAATTCTTTTCCTTGTGTGTGAAGTGCTAACACTCTTTCAAAATTCCGTCTTTTTGCCAGCTCCTTCATGGCCAATGCTTCTGGTTCCGATAATGCGGTCTCGCCTGGAAAATCCCTCGGGGCAGGGGCTTTTGGAATCTTTCTTTGCTTTTCAATCTCCCAATTGGCCGGATATTGATTATTCAGGTCGACACCGCGGATATTGGCTTTCCAAGCATAAAAGGCAGGATTTCCATTATTCATTTTCAAAACATCGACTTTCCCCTCTGCCGCCTCCTCCCCCTTTAGGACTAGCTCTACTCCATCCGGATTAACCATTGGAACCATCGAAATTGTAGTATCCCTATAGAAGGGCATACAATCCATACCGCATAATGTACGATCATTCGTTACTGCCAGCAGAAAATCATTCAGCCACTTCATCAAGACCGCCGAAGTGATCCATTCATTTGCATGGAATGAACCGTTATAATGTATGATTTTTTCACCTTGACCGATTCTTACCTCAAGGAGGTCTTTTCCCAATACACTCTTTCCGATCGATTCAACTTTAATAAAGGGGTAATGAAAAGATAGAATATCAAGATCGTTAAGAAGTGATTGATAATCATAGGGTTTTTCGGTGACAAGCATGGGATTCATAATTTGGACGGGTACGGAAATCGTTTTTTGTTCTACTTGATTCAATAATAATATCCCATCGATGGGCAGGTGATATAGTAAAGCGATTTCGGCAAAATCGATATCTAACCGGGACTCTTCCTGAACAATGTACCCCGGTATCTGTACTTCCATGCCATTTGGCAAAACCCCGTCAGTAATACCGGGATTTGCATCCTCAATCAAAACTCGGGGAATTTGGAACATTTGGCTGTAATATGCCAAATTATCCCCGTTTCTGCTCACGACTTTCATTCAGCCTCCGCCCCTTTCATTGTTTAATCTTTATGAAACGAAAGGTAGAAAGATGTTCAGGAAGTCTCCATGTTTCATAATTGATTCTAGGTTCTCCTTTTATGGACCTGAATCTCCTTACAAAAACAAAAAAACCTGGATTGCTCCAGGTTTTCAACGTCGCTCATAAAATCGGAGCAAATCCCCGTATATGATTTTGTCGGAGTAATCAAGCTCCTGCTTCGCCTTTTCCAAGTACTTCTCACATGGATCCTTTTCCGTCGCCGCTCCGGTCTTTTTATCATAACAGGTATCCATCGTATAGAGATAATCCTTCGTGATGAAACTGCTATCACGAAGAACGGTGAATTCTATTTTCTCTTCAGAAAATAGATCTTTGCCGAATTCGATATAATCATCATTTTCAATCCCCAATAAATGAAGGAGAGTCGGCCTTACATCAATCTGACCGGAAACGGTGGAAACCGTTTTACCCTTCTGCCCTGGGACATGTATGATGAGCGGGACACGCTGAAGCTGGATGGATTCGAAAGGCGTGATTTCCTTCCCAAGGAACTGGCCCATGGCAGAGTTGTGATTTTCCGAAATGCCATAATGATCGCCATATAATACAATAATGGAATCGTCATATAACCCCTCACGTTTCAAATCACCGATAAATCGTTCCAATGCTTCGTCAGTATAGCGCACGGTCGGAAAATACTGATTCAATGTTTTGGAACTCGAATCGTAAGGTTCCAATGTCCGGTCTTCTTCATTCAAAGTGAATGGGAAATGATTGGTTAACGTTATGAACTTGGCATAAAAAGGCTCCGGCATCCCCTTCAGGTGGGCAATTGATTGCCGGAAGAACGATTTATCATTCAAACCCCAATTGACGGAATTCTTTTCAGAGACTTTGTATTCATCACTATCATAAAACTGCTGATACCCAAGAGAATCGTACATTATGTCACGATTCCAAAAACTTTTATTATTGGCATGCAAGGAAGCCGTATAGTAACCTTTTTCCGTTAAGATTTCAGGGGTGGCTCTGTATTCATTTTGGGCATGAGTGAAAAATACTGCACCTCTGCCTAAAGGATAGAGGGAATTCTCAATAATGAATTCTGAATCGGATGTTTTCCCCTGGCCAGTTTGGTGATAAAAGTTATTGAAATAATAGCTATCTTTAATGAATTCGTTCAGAAAAGGAGTGATTTCTTCACCGTTCACAGTTTTATTGATGACAAAGCTTTGAGTCGATTCCAATGAAACAAGAATCACATTTTTTCCTTTTGCCAGACCATATAGATCATCATTAACCGCTTTTTGATTGGCACGGACATAATTTTCAATTTCCGACAATTCACTGCCATCCGCAAGGGCACGTTGGGCCGATGATTTCGTCTGTAATATTGCATCATAGAGGTGATAATGGTACGTACCAATATTCTTGACGAGGATTTCACGGTCAAACGTTCGCGTCAGGAGTTCAGGACGCTCAGCTTCCGCTAAAGCTAAATTAAAGAAGGTCACTCCTAAAGCCATTAACACAAAGAATTTACGGTCCTGAGGATTGTATGAACGGTCATGGAATGATTCCGGTTTGTATTTCACCAGAAGCATCAGGAACAGAATATCGGCAAAATACAAAAGGTCACTCGGATTGATCAATTCATGTACACTGCTTCCAAGGTCGTTCATATTGCTCGTTTGAAAAAGAACGGGAATCGTTAAAAAGTCATTAAAAAAGCGAAAAAACACAAGGTTGGCAAAGAGGACGAAGGTGATGAAAAAACTCATGATCAATAAGTATGCCGTCCGTTTATTTTCTTTTAAAAATATATACACGCCAAGAGTAAGTAAAAGGAAACTGACCGGATTGATGAAAAGGATGAATTCCTGGATCCAATTTTCAATATCCATCTCAAAACTTGTTTTATAAGCAATGTATGTCTTAAGCCAAAGTGATATTAATACGACCCAAAACAATGAATATCCCTGTTTTTTGAAGACCCTTTTCAATCCTGGTCCCTCCTCATCGAAGAAGCGATGGAGCTATGATCCAGAGCGCTTCAAACTTGGGTCATAGTTCTCCCCGCTATGCAATATGCACCCACCCCTTCAAATGGGGAACTTTTTGAAAATTCGATAATTTACACACCCCAGAAGGGCACAACAACGGATCAACCATTCAATTGGCTTTTAATGAGCCAGGCTGCACCAATAACCCCTGCATCATTGCCTAGTGTTGCCAGGCTGATTTTCGTTGATTTACTAACCCGTTTAAAGGCATACTTTCCAAAGGCAGCTCGGACAGGATCGAGCAAAATGTCTCCCGCTTGTGAAACGCCCCCACCAATGACGATTTTATCCGGATTCATGACATTCCCAACATGTGATAGTGCTAGCCCCAAGTAATTGCCTACCTTATCCACCACTGCTTTGGACAAAGGATCGCCTGCTGCAGCGCATTGGAATAACAATTTGGAAGTAACCACATTTCCCTCGTCGACTTTCTGCTGAAGCATTGACTTTTCATCGGCAGTATTCAAGGCCTCTAAAGCCATACGAACGATTCCCGTAGCTGAAGCAACCGTTTCCAAACAACCTGTCTTGCCGCAATTGCATGGTGCGCCGCCGTCCGTTACGACCGTTATATGCCCCACTTCACCAGCAGCTCCACTAGTACCATGGACGATTTGCCCATTATGGATGATCCCTCCGCCTACACCCGTTCCCAGAGTTACACAAACGAGGTCTTTGGCACCATTACCGGCACCTTTCCACATTTCTCCCAAAGCTGCCATATTGGCATCATTATCGATCACCGCAGGGAGAGATGTCTCCACCTCCAATAAATCTTTTAATGGATAGTCTTTCCAACCTAGATTGACAGCTTCATATATGGAACCGTTAACAAATTTCACAGGGCCGGGGGCACCCATTCCTATCCCTACTATCTTACTCTTTGGTTCATTAAGTTCCACGAGCTTCGCATCAATCGCTTTGGCTATGTTAATCGTAATGAATTTGCCCTTTTCGGAGATATCCGTGCTGATTTCCCATTTATGAATAATCTCTCCGTATGAATTGATCAGAGCCAGTTTGGTAGTTGTACCGCCTAAATCTACACCCATCAGCCACTTTTCCATCATTCTCACCTTTTTTATCAATTTTTTTTCTGTTTTTCCCTTTCAAGAGACAATTGCTGCCTAATTAAAAGGATCGCCATTTGATAATCTTTCGTATCCATCATCTGCATACGGTGGATTTCCCTGATTTCAGCTTCCATCAGTTCAAGCTCGGCTAATCGATCACCAATGTAAATAAATGTGCCGAATCTTTTCAGGTATTGTTGAAGATCATAATATGTTTTCATAGTAAGCCTCTTTACTCTTTTCTATAGGAAAGTATATCGAATCAGCCTCATTGTAACAAGCGTCCATTTCCACTTTTGATAATTTTCCCCATCCTCCACATACATGTCCAACTCTATTCATATGATGAAATATCAAGAATGTGAACGCCCAATATGGACTCTTTCGATTTGATTTGAAAATTTGAAACTGCTTAATATTTTTTTAAACCATTCATCATGCGTAAAAACGGAGGGGAAAAATGAAACTACAATTGAAGTATACCGTCTTTTTAGTCTTAACTACCATTTTTGTCATCCTTTATTTTTCAAATAATGAACAGACAGAGGAAACCATCATTTTTTTTCCCATCGATTCCTCGCTCCATTTTGAACATGCTTCCACCCACCTGACACCGAAGGGTACCGGGAATTCCACCTATACAATCACTTGGAAGGTGAATTCTGCGTTGGACCAGCCTGCTTACTTACGTCAGGATGTATCGCTCTTATACAAAAATGGAAAATTGGCAGGAGCGTTAAAAAATTGGCGGCAAAATAAACAAGAACTCTCTCAAAAAGCGAAATCTAAAGAAACCGAGAGTGGGCGTTATGAAGCGGTAACTTTTCATTATGCCGAGGTTCATCCGAGCGACACAATTTTCACCAGTGCCCAGCAGCTGAGTAAAGAAAAACTTTATACAGTAACTACACCAACTTTTCAATACTTCCACCGTCCCCTTTCAGAGGAACAGATTCAGTGGAAAAAAACGCTGGACGGCTTTACCGATCAAACGGTTCGAAATGGTTTGGAGAAAGCCGGTCAAGCATTTCAAGTTAATCTGGATCAGTACAAAATCATCTCATTGACAGACCTGCCCTCAAAAAAAAACCAATGGCTTTCTGCCTTTCCCCAATTCAAACGGGAAGAAATTGTGGGAAAGCTGTGGGAAGGGCTTTATAAAAATTATGTGTTAGGAATAAAAAAGGAGGATGGATCCACTGTGAGTCCACAGGGCAGCACCATCCCCCAATTGCTCCTGGCTAAGAATCAAAGTGAAATACTTGTCTTGTTTACACTGAAAGACGGTACCCCAATCATGCTACGTCAAAAGTTATAGCCGTTTTTCAATTTCTGGCAGCAGTTTAGTATATGACTTATTATCCGGGGCAAGCTCAATAGCCTTTTCAGCTTGCTCCTTAGCTTGATCGAATGATTCGAGATTCATGTAGACTAAGGCAAGATTGTAATGGGCTTCATGCAAATTCGGATTGCTTTCAACCGCCTTTTCATAATAATCCCTCGCTTTATATATATCCTTTTTCTCAAAAGATAAATTCCCTAGCATAAAAAGCGATAGTGGTGCATCAGGGTTTGCATCCACATATTTGAATAACATCTCTTCCGCTTTATCTTCTTCTTCATCATCAATATACTTTTGGGCAAGCATGGCCATGGTATTATCATCCATAGCTGCACTGTCCTGATGGTTGAAACCAAATTGAAGCAGGCCATAGGTCAGTATTGCCGTCCCTATCAGAAAAGCCAGCTGCCGAAAGATATTCTTGGATTTTGGCAGATGGACCACTCCAGCAGCCAAGAACCCTCCGATCAAACCTCCGATATGCCCTGCATTGTCAATTCCCGAAACGGTGAAACCATATATTAAGTTAATGATGATCAACACGATCACCGATGAACCCATCGAGCGCATGAACAATTTCGGATAGACGATGCCAAAGTACAGAAGTGCCCCAAAACAGCCAAAAATGGCCCCGCTCGCCCCTGCCGAAAGATTCGGGGTCATGATGAAGCTGCCTAGAGTTCCAGCGAAACCAGCGAATATATA
This sequence comes from Peribacillus sp. NJ11, assembly GCF_030348405.1. Taxonomy (NCBI): domain Bacteria; kingdom Bacillati; phylum Bacillota; class Bacilli; order Caryophanales; family Bacillaceae; genus Peribacillus; species Peribacillus sp. NJ11. Next base: position 2,998,684 of record NZ_JAUCFO010000001.1, on the reverse strand, counting down.
GATGAAAAGGAACCTGGCATTACCGTAAATCCTTTCCACTTCAGCACCGATCAAATACAATGAAAATGTATTCATCAGTAAATGAATAAACCCAATATGGACAATCATTGGTGTAAAGAACCGCCACCATTCCCCTTGTATGATATAAGGAGAAAATTTAGCGCCAAACTCAATCAAAGTCTTGGAATTGGTGCTGCCTCCATTGAACTCCATCAAGATGAACACAGCTATTTGTATCGCCATGAATATATATGTAAAGAATGGCTTATTGGCATTTTGAAATACCTTCTGCTCAGCCCTAGCCTTTTTGACCGACTCCGAGATTGCGTCTTTCTTTACTGCGAGAATCTTTTCCTCATCTATTTCATCTTCTTCAAGAACTTGAATTGAAAGTGGTTTTTTCAATACATGCTCAAGGTTTTGCAACGAATCATTAAATGATTCACAAGTTAGAATAAACGTGTTAACATTCGTTTTTTTAAAGGAAGCCACCTGTAAACTAAAGTCATGATCATCGACCGGGGCAAATTTACTAACATAGATACTTAATATGTCTATGGGCTTTTTGTATAATTTCCTTCTGATCCTTTCCCCATTCTGCAATGTTCGGTCGATATCGCGCTTGAGCCAATTAGCCCAATCCAAATCATGTCGAATGAGTCTGATGACTGGAAACTCCTTATTCTTATCGCTCTCAAGCCAAATCTCCTGATGGTTTTCCGTGACAGTGATCATTCGATAATCATAATGGGCCGACAACTCCCTTATGGTTTCCCAAAACAAATAATCCTCTTTAAATCCCAATGCCTTCCCCACTTTCCAATGAATCTTAAGCTTCTGAAATTCCTGTTTCTATAATTAAAACTATAGACGAAATCATGAAAAAAGTAAAAAAGGAGACTGTTTTAACCCCTCTCTCCCTCTGGGTTATAAATAAAAAAGGAACCCCTGATCAGGTTCCTTTTAAGATGCCGGCATCATCATTTGGTCTGACTGAACATGCTTTGCATCATTTTATCCCTGAACATTGGCATATCCAAGGATTTAGTCACTAGAAATCTTCTTAGTATACCGCTAGACAGCACAACATTTAACAAGCGGTACCGATTTTGATAACCTGCATAAACCACTAAACCAACCAAGAAGATTTGAATAATTAATCGAAGCATAACGATCCCTCCTATCATTAGTGTGATACAGGACAGGATTTTTATGAGCAAAAAAGTGATAATTAATAAACTTCTTCTAGTGGGCGTACGTGCGTAAAACCCTGGATGGGGTGATGAGTTTGCTGACAGCTATATCATGAACCTCTATCGGCAGATCATCCATTAATTGAAGCTCGTATGTAAGGGCCAATGTAGCTCCTCGGTAATGAGAGAGGAAACGGTCATAATAGCCGCCCCCAAAGCCCAGGCGATACCCTTCTTTGGTAAAAGCAAGACCGGGGACGATCATTACATCCAATTCCTCTTTGCTGGCCTTGGCTGTTTCTTCCACTGGTTCAAGCAATCCATAATAAACAGACTCCAGCTGATTGAAGGACGAAATCTTTTTAAATTCCATTGTCTTTTTTTCAGGATCACATTTTGGTACTGCCACTTCTTTTCCTTCACTCCATGCTTGTTCGATGATCCGTACCGTTGGAACTTCAGGCGGAATGGAGATGGTGATCCCAATGGTTTTAGCTTTTTTCCATTCCTCCAGTGAAAATAAGTTTTCAGCGATGCTGTTCGAAAGTTCTTTATGTTCCTCTTTGGTCAGCTCCATTAAACGGGACCTAACTTCTTGGCGGAGCTTATTTTTGTTTTCTCTCATCATTTCCGACTCCTTTAGTCTAATTCTATTATTATCTCATAATATTTGTTCATTTACGAAAATACGAAATGGGAAATTGCCGAGTGCATTCTGAAAATATTCACTAAAGGAAAGATGGGGAGAAGACATTAAAAAAATGCAAAAAAAAACAACAGGAAAAATCCTGTTGCTTACTTTGTTTCACGGTGAGTCGTGCTGCGTTTTTCTCTTGAGCAGTATTTTTTAAGCTCAAGACGGTCTGGATTGTTACGTTTATTTTTTTTAGAAATATAGTTACGGTCTCCACATTCAGTGCAAGCTAATGTAATATTCACGCGCATTGTGTATTTCCCTCCAAACATATTGACTTTTTCACATAGGACTTTTCTATAATAGCATTATTCGATGCGAATTGCTAGTATGTTTTTTGGGAAATCCAACATTAACTTTTTTTTAATTTTTAATTGGTTACGTTTTGCATCGTCAGGAGGAGCTGATTATTAATGATTTTCGCTTCTTCTTTCGTTTCAGCATGAATGACCCAAGCCACAGCTTCCACACATTCCTTCGGTAAGATTTCCGTCTCTAGTGTGAAAACGCTGGTTACCTCCCCTTTGGCGAGCGGTGAATAAGCCAGGAGCCCTTCTTTCAATGATTTGAAGCATCCCTCTTGATAAAGGCTTCCCTTACCTTGGATGCAATATTGAGAAATGCTTTTCCCTTTCACCAATCCACCCAATAAGGCAATCGATTGAGGGGCTACATGTAAAATCGCCCGTTCATTCGGGCTATAAAAAGCCACCGCCTGTCGTTCGAAAGCGTTTTCATAGTGAAAAAACACTTTTGGGCGCTTAGTCTCAAATGAGGTATTCCTAATCGTGAACTTCGAAAAAGTCACCTGCCCTTGGGTATAAGTTTGTGAAAGTGTCCGGATCTCCCCATTAGGATGACTCATCATATCTTCCTCAGGATACCAATCAAAACTCTCATCCATCCATAACCCAGCCTTTAACCCCTTACGATACATATCCTGGTTATCCTGCGGCATATACGCGATCGAATTCATATAATCATCCCTTCCCCTTCTTTATCCTTATATAACTTATCGTTAGGCGCTGACAGTGAAACTATCCACTTTAGAATCTGCACACCATTTCCTTATAGGTTCATTAATTTTAACTATTCAAAATATTTCGTTTTTTCGATTTATTCTATCTTTATGTTAGCACTGAATTGGCTGATGGACAATAAACACATTTTGTCGAATTTTATGTATGTTATATCTAAAGGGTTTTTTCCCCTTTTTAGTGCCTGAATTTTTTTCTTCAACGATAACCATGAGGCATTTCGACAATAATTTGAAACAAAACAGACAATAATTGAAGGTAACTGCCACTTCCGAAGATATAAAAATATGAAAATCTCCAATTTTTTTATAATATGTGTAAAATATAAGTAAATGTCGAAATTTAGCTTCTGAGGTGAAATCATGGAAACACTTATCATCCTTCTTTTTTCATTAGCAATTGTCCTTCTTATCATTTCCTTTTTCAGTAAAGATAAAGTTGCCAAATTAGAAGAAGATTTAGAACAGATGACCATTACGTATATGCAGGATATCTACCAATTAAAGAAGAAGGTGAAGATTCTTGAAGAGGAATTCGTTATCCAGGATGACCCTGTTCCTCCCGTTAAGACTAAATCACTTGTCACTTCCAATGAAGTTGAACCTATTCATGAAATTCTAAAAAGTCAGGTTCTATCCTTATATAGTCAAGGTCTTTCTTTGGACCAGATCGCTAGACAATCCTCGTTAACGAAGGAACAAACCATTTCAGTGATCGAGCAACAAAGATTGCGGGGTGAATGAAGATGAACAAAGCAATACTGCAAGGTCTTTCCGCCGGTATCATCTTTACAACAACAATCTTTGCCGGTTTTTATTATGGCACCGGATTAATCGAAGGTACCACTCCGACTGCAGAGGAAGCTAAGGAATTGCTCGTGAAGCAGGGATTCGTCGTTTCCCTTCCTATGGAGGAAACAAAAAAGACCGTCCAACCAAAGGATGCAGATAAAGTTTTAATGGAGAATGAAGCTTCAAAAAAAGATCACTCCATCGTCTCCTATACGATTAAAGTGAAAACGAATATGAACACAACTGAAATTGCCGATAGGCTCTCCAAGGAAAAGATCATCGATGATGCTGCTGGATTTGACGCTTATATGTATGAACATGATTTCTCAAAAAAAGTTCAAATCGGCGAGTTTGTCGTTACGAATAATATGACATATAGACAATTGGCCAATACTTTGACCCATTAATGAATAAGAGAGACTTTTTAATTGGACTTTGTCCGAAAAAAAAGCCTCTCTTTTTTTCAAATAGGAATGAATTCATTCATTCCTGCTGATATATCTCCCTCTTACCAGGAAGTAAATATTCTCTGCGATATTCGTTGTATGATCTGCCGTTCTTTCTAAATATCGGGCAATTAAGGAAAGCTGTGTGACCTGCTGTAGGTTTTTTTCATCTGAAAGCCGAAGGAGACTTCGAATCATCTCTCCATAAAAGCGATCGACCTCATCATCCATTTCAATGATTTCTCTTGAAAGGACAACATCTTCCTTCTCAAATGCTTCTATCGAAAGTTCAATCATCTTTAATGTAATATCATGCATCTGCCTTAAAGGTGTTAAAGGCAGAATAAATGGCTGGTCACCGATTCGGATGGCTGATTTAGCGATATTGACGCCAAAGTCCGCCATCCTTTCAATATCCGAGGCAATTTTTATGGCAGCAATGATACGCCGCAAATCAATTGCAACCGGCTGCTGCTTCGCAATCAGTAAAATCGCAAAGTCATTAATTTCCTCTTCCAGTAAATCAGCTATTGTATCATCATCAATAACTTCAAGAGCATCATCAACATTATTGTTTTCCAGTGCGGCATATGATTTTGATATTGCCCCTGAAGCTAAATTAGCCAACTTCACTATTTTCTCCTGTAACTCTTTCAACTGAAGCTCGAAATTTTCACGAACGACCATTATCGCATCTCCCTTTCTCTTTAACCGAAGCGTCCGGTAATGTAATCTTCTGTCCTTTTATCATTCGGATTAGAGAAGATGGTGTTGGTATCAGAATATTCGATGACTTCCCCATTTAAGAAGAAGGCTGTTCTATCAGAGATACGTGCTGCCTGCTGCATGTTATGGGTAACGATGATGATGCTGTAATCCTTTTTAAGTTCTTGGACCAATTCTTCTATTTTCAAAGTGGAAATCGGATCAAGGGCAGATGTCGGTTCATCCATTAATATGACATCTGGTTCGATTGCCAAACATCTGGCGATACAAAGACGCTGTTGCTGTCCACCTGAAAGTCCATATGCATTTTCATGCAGACGGTCTTTCACTTCATCCCAAATGGCTGCCCCTTTTAAACTCTTTTCAACTATCTCATCAAGAATTTTTTTATTTTTTATTCCATGGATCCTCGGTCCGTATACAACATTTTCATAAATTGATTTAGGAAAGGGATTAGGCTTTTGGAAGACCATTCCCACCTGTGTCCTTAAATCTTCCACCTTGTAGGACTGATCGAGGATATTCCTGTTCCTATATTTAATCTGGCCTGTCGTTTTAACATTCGGGACTAGTTCGATCATTCGGTTCAATGTTTTGATGTAGGTGGATTTCCCACATCCCGAAGGTCCTATGATGGCTGTCACCTCATTTTGATGCATATCCAAATTAATATTTTTCAAAGCATGGTTTTCTCCATACCATAAATTGAGATTGGACGTTTCATATACCTTTTCCGATAAGGGAACGGACTCGACATTTTCGAACCCGATAGCCGGTGACTCATTTTCTCTCATTAAGGTCATATTCATGCTTACCTTCCTCCTATTAGTATCTTTTCTGGAATTTATTTCGAATTAAAACCGCTATTGAATTCATGATAATTAACAGGATGAGTAAAACGATGATTCCCGCGGCAGCAACCTGCTGGAATTCCTCCTGTGGACGAGATGTCCAATTATAGATTTGCATTGGCAGAACTGTAAATGTATCCATGACCGTTTGTGGTAAAAAGGCGATGAACATCGGTATGCCAACCACCACAAGTGGCGCCGTTTCACCGATTGCCCGTGACAAAGCCAGTATTCCTCCAGTTAAAATGCCAGGTACCGCAGCCGGTAGGACCACTTTCAATATCGTCTGCCACTTTGTTGCACCCATTCCAAAGGAAGCTTCCCTTAAATCACGCGGTACGGCACGTATGGCCTCTTGGGCAGCTACTATGATGACCGGAAGAACGAGTAGGCTCATGGTCAAGCCTGCTGCCAATATGGACCGGTCCAATGCTAGAGCACGAACGAAAACCGTTAAGCCCAGCAGTCCAAATACTATTGACGGGACACCTGCCAGATTGGAAATATTCACTTTGATAAAAGTGGTGATCCAATTTTTCCTGGCATATTCCTCTAAATAAATGGCCGTTCCGACACCAAGCAGCAGGGAAACTGGAGCCACGACTACCATCAACCATATTGAACCGATCAATGCTGCCTTTATACCAGCCTCTTCTGGTTTCCTGGAAGCGAAATTCTGAAGGAAATCCACATTCAGACTACCAATTCCTTGAGTGAATATCCGATAAAATAAGATGGCCAGTACTACGAGGCCAACCAATGTTGCCAAGAAGAATAATCCTTTACAAATCGTGTTAACAGCCAGCCTAACGGGCATCTTTTTTGCAACATGACTTTTGTTTATCAGTTTCATGTCTTAATATTCCTCCCTGAACTTGCGAGAGATGAACTGCGCCAGTAAATTCATGATAAGCGTAAAGACGAACAGTGTCATTCCAACCGCATATATGCTGTAGTAAATCGTTGTCCCGTACCCTGCATCCCCCGAACTGACCTGTACGATATAAGCAGTCATCGTTTGGATCGATGAAGTCACATCCATGCTCATATTTGGGGTCGAGCCACCGGCAACACTCACAATCATGGTTTCCCCGATCGCTCTGGATAAAGCAAGAACGATGGATGCCACAATTCCTGAAATGGCTGCTGGCAATACCACTTTGATTGTCGTTTCGAGTTTCGTTGCTCCTAAAGCATACGCACCTTCGCGAATCGACTTCGGCACTGATACAAGGGCATCTTCCGACAATGAGGCTATCATCGGCATGATCATGATACCTACAACGATTCCTGGACTTAAAGCATTGAACATGTCAAGGAAAGGAAATATATCCCGCAAAACCGGTGTTACAAAAGTTAAGGCAAAGAAGCCGTAAACGATAGTAGGAATCCCAGCTAAAACTTCTAAAATCGGCTTGATGATTCTCCGTGTTTTCTCAGATGCATATTCACTCAAGAAAATGGCTGTTGCAAGCCCTACTGGAACTGCAACCACCGCTGCTATGACTGTTATCTTCAACGTTCCAACGATAAGGGGCATAATCCCATAGGAAGGTGTAGATGCAAATGGCAGCCATTTAGCTTCTGTAAAAAATTCCACGATGGACACTCTGTCAAAAAAGATAAATGTTTCAAATATAAGCGTCAGGATAATCCCGAGTGTAGTGAAAACGGAAATTGCCGCCGTAAGGAACAAAAGCTTAGGTATGATTTTTTCCATATTCATTTTTTTCTTACTTTTCTTTTCCAGGATCATTTGCTGTACAGAATAGGTTTCTGTTTTTCTAAGTTCCAACTTGCATCCTCCATTTCAGACACGCAATTTTTGGATTTACAAGCTGTTACCCCCGCCTTAATCGAGTCAAGGCGGGATTTCAGTAGCCTGTAATATCGGTTATTTTTCCAGTTCTTTTAATTTATCAAGATCTTTCTGGTACTCTTCTTCCGGCAGGCTGATATAACCCACTTCTTCAGCAAGCTCTCCTGCATTTTCAATGACGAATTGAGTATAATCTGCCACTTGTTCTTTTTCAGCTACAGACTTATTAGCTACATATGTGTATAGTGGACGTGATAACGGGGCATACTCGCCACTTTTGATCGTTTCATGTGTTGGCTCTACGGCACCTTTGCCGTTGTCGATGGAAATGATCTTTAACTTATCTTTATTTTCTGAATAGTAGGCATAACCGAAGAATCCAATCGCATTTTTATCACCTTCTACACCTTGTACAAGAACGTTATCATCTTCTGAAAGCGTAGCATTTTCCACCATCGGTTTTTCTTCAAGGATCACTTCATTGAAATAATCATATGTGCCTGAATCTGTTCCCGGAGAGTAGAATTTAATTTCTTCCTTCGGCCATTCAGGACGTATATCAGACCATTTCTTCACCTTTCCATTATCAACCCACAGTTTTTGAAGTTCTTCAACTGTTAGTGAATCGATGAATTCATTATCTTTATTGGCAACGATTGAAATACCGTCAAATGCCAGTTTCAATTCTGTATATTTAACTCCCTCTTTTTCAAGTAAGGCAGTTTCTTCTTCTTTGACCGGACGGGATGCATTGGCTAGGTCCGTATCACCAGCGATGAATTTCTTGAATCCCCCACCTGTTCCTGACGATCCCACTGAAACCTTCACATCAGGCTGTGTAGCCATATATTCTTCTGCAACTGCCTCCATGATTGGAAAGACTGTTGAAGAACCATCCGTAATCACTTCTCCCTGCAGTTGGCCAGATCCTTTTCCTTCACCGCTGCTTGTCTTAGTGTCATCGGATCCACAACCCGCCGCTACTGCAATTACTCCGCCCATCATTACAGTCATTGCCATACCTTTGAAACGTCTCATTTGTAAATCCCCCTAAGAATTTTATATGAATATTTTGTACTACTCTCATATCATACTTTCAGACTGTAAATTCCGTTTAAAGCATTTGTAAATATTCAGTAAATTATTGTGTGCTTATTGTAAAGATGAAAGAAACTGAACTGATTTCGTTCTTAAAATGCAAAAAAACACGTTTTCGGTTTACCCAAAAACGTGTTTTAACCTTTTATTCATTTTCCTGGCTTTTTCTAACTTCAGCCTGGTCCTTTTGGACGTCTTTACCGTTCTCCACTTTCAAATCAGTCGAGGTTTCAGTATTTTCCTTCTTTGCCCGTTCTTTCTTCAAATCGAAATAAGTATCCATGATTTCTTCACTTATTTCTTTACTCATGCTATGGCCCGTATGTCCTTGGTATGCCCAAGGCACAACGACTGCAAAAGCAACCTCCGGATTTTTGGCAGGTGCATAGCCAACAAGCGTGATGTTCATCGTTTCTTGTGGCTCGCTATAATCCATCCGGTTCGGGCCGTCATAGAATGCTTCCGCCGTTCCGGTTTTAGCAGCCACTGTATAAGATTTTTTCCCAAAATAGGTATAAGCTGTTCCGCCTTGTTCCATTGAAACTTTCTCGAAACCGCTCTGAACACGTTCAACCCATTCTTCCTTCATATCAAGTCGATTAAGGACAGTCGGAGAAACGTCTTCGGCAATAGGACCCAATTCCTCATTATTATCAACAGGATCGCGGATTTCCTTAACCATATGCGGCTTCATGCGGTTACCGCCATTCGCAATGGTCGAAACATATTGCACGAGCTGCATTGGTGTGTACGTATCATACTGTCCTATAGCAAGGTCAAGCAGCTTACCTGGAGAAGTTTCAGAACCTTTGAATCCACTCATTTCATTCGGAAGATCAATCCCCGTCCGCACACCCAAGCCAAACTGTGCGAAAGAATTCCGCATTGTTGAAAAGGCGCTTGAACTAATATTCAAAGGTTCATTCGGCACATAATTCGCACCTGCAATATTAATTGCCGTTCTGAACATATAAACGTTAGAAGATACTTTTAACGCAGTCAAATCATTAATGTTCCCGAAGTCACTATAAGAACCTTTAGGAGGGGTACCTTTGATTCTCAACTTCGTATCATAAAAGTAAGTACCCGGCTGGATCGCACCTTGCTGATAACCAGTTAAAACGGTAGCACCTTTAACTGCAGAACCCATTGTATAGGAAGTCGTGATATTTCCCAATGCAAAGTCCTCAATGTAAGATTTCCCGGTTTCTGGGTTCTTCTCGTATTTCTTACCAGCCATCGTCAATACTTCACCTGTATCGGGATCCATCATGACGACAAAAGCCCTATCCAAGAATTTGGTGTTGCCCAATTTTTTCTTGGCAATCAATTGCTTTTCAATGATTTCCTCAGTTGCAAGCTGTAAATCCATATCGACTGTCAATATAAGGTCTTTTCCTCGCGAACCTTCAGTAATCACTTCGGAATCGACGACATTTCCCGATTTATCGGTCACATTCCTTACCTTAGCTTTCTGTCCCTGAAGAATATCCTCATATTGCGCCTCAATATAACTCTTGCCAACTCGGTCATTCCGGCTATAATCGCGTGCTAGATAATAGTCCAGGCTTTCACTAGGCAATCCTTCTTCAGATGAGGAAACTTTACCTAATACAGATTTAAGTGTTTTATTATACGTATAGAAACGATCCCAATCCGTTGATATATCGACCCCTGGGAGGGAATCAAGGTTTTCACTCACCTTGGCGAATTCTTCTTTCGTTACTTTCTTGTTTTTCACAATTTGCGGGGTAAGGGCATATCCGCTAGCAAATTCCCTATAGATCGCAAGGACTTCCAGCTCATCTTTCGAAAGCTTTATTTCATCTGAAGTAATTCGATCAAGCTGAATCTTATACAAATCACTTTCTTCCAGCTCTCCCTCTTCCACCTTTTTCCTCTCTTTATCCGTAACCTTCTTCTCGGCCAACTTTGGATTATTTAAAATCCAAAAATCCTTTTTATCGCGCTCAGTCACTTTTTTGGTGTCTTTTTCGATCAGTTTCGCGAGTTTTTCAGCCGTTTCCACCATTTCTGTTTGTTTCGTACCTTGCTTTCGTGTATATGTAATTGCATCCAGTGGTTGGTTATCGACCATCAGTTTTAAATTCCGGTCATACATTTTCCCACGGGGCACCGAATTATTCACGGTCACTTCCTCTGTTCTTTCAATCTCACGCCGGTAATCATCACCATAAACAATCTGTACAACACCCAAGCGTAAAATTAAAGCGGAAAACAAAACAAACACTAAAAAGAAAAGAATATTCAATCTGAAAGGCACATGCGTCTTTTTCTTTTTCTTTTTATTCACACTAAGCCACACATCCTTTTTACATAGTCATAATAGTCCTATACTATTCTATAGAACATTTATATTTTTTTCTACCTTAGTGTTCTAGAAATATTAAACATCTAACGAACTTTACATAAAAAGTGACTTACGGCTCATAATTCCGAAAACCGTAAGTCATGGATATTGAAAAGAGGCCACTAAGGCCTCTAATCTTGGTCAATGATATCGATTTTCCGTACAAACCAATATATCACTGTATGCCCTGCCCCGACGATCAAAAGGTAAACCGGCAGTACTTGCTTTAGGTCGAAAAACATGACGGAAAGAATGAATCCCGATATGGATACAATCCTTCCAATATGAACGAACAGTTCCCTGACAACGATATATTCAATCCTCATTTCCGCTGCTTTCCAAGCGCGGCCTATAATGTCATAAGTCAATGAAATATAAGGGACCAAAAGAATAGGATAAGCGGTAGCAACAATCGCCCCATAAATGAGAAGCTTTCCGAATGTGATATCAAATGCAATCAATAAGACCCCTGCATACAACAGGATTCCCCCAATAAGAATCGCTTTTTTCCGCATCGGCTGTTTTATATATCGCGAAGCAAAAAAATACGCAACGAATGAAATGGCTGAATTTAACAGCCCATAGCTACCTAAGGCCAGTTCACTCTCCGTCTGAATGAAAACTGTAATCGAAATGATGAACATGAATGTGCCCTCTCGTATCCCTTGAAAAAAGTGAGCACGGGTGATCAAGAGCCAATTTCGATTATTTTTACGTTCTTGTAATATCCGAAGGAAAAAGTATTTCCCATGAGCCGGACGCCTTTTTAACGAAAAGCTAAGAAACACCGCAATGGAAAACAATAGCAAAGACAATCCGAATACAATGGAATATCCCGTGAATTTTTCAAGCCTCGAAATGATGAACCCTGAAAGAATCGGACCAACCATTCCCCCGAGGGATGATAAAATCCCTAAAAAACCATTGAAGAAATCTCTTGTTTCCGGTTCAGTGATCTCAAAAGTCAATACATTATAGGCAAGCCAATAAAACCCATAACCAATACCTAACAGTGCACCAAGCAGCCATAGGAAATCAGTTGCACGTGTGCCGACCAAAAGGACAGATAAATAAAATAGGGCCAAAAAGATAACGCCTAGACGCAAAACAATGATTCGATCCACTTTTTTCGCCAGCCTGCCAGCAAAGATAAAAGTTAGTGGTTGAAAAAGCACCACGGTTAGATTATATACGGCAATATCAATAATTTGACCGGATTGTTTCCACAAGTACACATTAACGAATGTATTGGATAAAGCAATACTTAGGCTGTACAGACCGCCAATAAACAAAAGGAGATGCAGATCCTTCTTCCCTCCCGCTTCACCCAACCATCTCTCTAAAATACCCATTGTTTTAACTCTCCTTTAAATTCCACTCTAGTGTTTGAAAAAACAAAAGAATTTATGTAAAAAAAGGTAAAGAAAACTCTTCGATTGGCGAAGACAGAGAAGTAGTTGCCCTTATACTGTTTTCCTATCTCTTGAAATCAGGGATCAAGAACAGTGTAAAGAAAACTCTTCGATTGGCGAAGACAGAGAAGTAGTTGCACTTATACTGTTTTCCTATCTCTTGAAATCAGGGATCAAGAACAGTGTAAAGAAAACTCTTCGATTGGCGAAGACAGAGAAGTAGTTGCCCTTACACTGTTTTCCTATCTCTTGAAATCAGGGATTAAGAACAGTGTAAAGGTAACTCTTCGATTGGCGAAGACAGAGAAGTAGTTGCCCTTACACTGTTTTCCTATCTCTTGAAATCAGGGATCAAGAACAGTGTACAGAAAACTCTTCGATTGGCGAAGACAGAGAAGTAGTTGCACTTATACTGTTGTAGTCCCCTCATTAGAAGAAACAAAAAAAAGACAGGATTCCCTGGAAAGGGGGTTCCTGTCTTTTTTAATTAATTACAAATTATTTTGCAGCGCTGTAACGTTTTGCAACTTCATCCCAGTTTACAACATTCCAGAAAGAATTGATGTATTCAGGACGACGGTTTTGATAGTTTAGGTAGTAAGCATGTTCCCAAACATCCAATCCAAGAAGAGGAGTTTTACCTTCTGATAAAGGATTGTCCTGGTTAGGTGTGCTTGTTACTTCCAACTCGCCATTGTTGACAGCAAGCCAAGCCCAGCCAGATCCAAAACGAGTTGTAGCCGCTTTAGCGAACTCTTCTTTAAAGCTGTCAAAGCTTCCGAATTTTGAAGTGATAGCATCCGCTAATTCACCAGTTGGTTGTCCGCCGCCGTTAGGTGAAAGGATTTCCCAGAATAAAGTGTGGTTAGCATGTCCGCCACCATTGTTGCGTACAGCTGTACGAACAGCTTCAGGTACTGCGTCAAGGTTAGCGACAATTTCTTCAACGCTTTTGCTTAGAAGTTCTTGGTTGCCTTCTAGAGCATTGTTCAGGTTTGTCACATATGTGTTGTGATGTTTAGTGTGGTGAATGTTCATTGTTTCTTTGTCGATGTGTGGTTCCAATGCATCGTATGCATACGGTAATTGTGGAAGTTCAAAAGCCATAATAAAATTCCTCCCTATGTAAGCTGTTTTTTTTGAGGGCTTCAGTTCTCGAAAGATACCTGAAGCTCGCTAGCAATAGAGTATCAAATTTTTGTAACCGTTTCAAACCTTATGCCTCAATTTTTCATTTTTCGATTTTATTTCCTATGAGAATACCACGAATATAAAATATCCGATCATCAGTAATTGAATGATGCCTTTTGTGATTACACTACTTATAAAACCTACGACGGAACCAAGGCCGATTTTAGAAGCAGTGACCGGGTCTTTTTTATGGACTAGGATTTCTGCCAGGAATGCCCCGATGAATGGACCTATTAAAATTCCGACGAACGGAATCACGAATGGTCCGACCAGAAGCCCAATCGTACTGCCCCAAACCCCCGCTTTCGTGCCGCCATATTTTTTGACCCCAACCATGTTTGCGATATAATCGGCTGCGAATAAAAGGATGACGAATAGAATTTGTACCGTCCAGAAAAACCAGCCAAATGGTTCAAACGAATAAAATAGTCCATATAACAATATTCCGCCGAATATGAATAAAACACTTGGGATGATCGGAAAAATCAGACCGACGAAGCCCATTATGAACATGAGGATGATTATTATCCAAAATAGTGTATCCATAACCAAAAACGCCCTTTCTCATTTCAATTATAAATTGCCTTTATCTCTCCATAATTGCCTCTTTATTGATGGTTGAAACCAATGAAGCAGAATACAGGTTGTTTTATTTTTCCCATATAGTTAAAATTGGTTAGGAATCTTATATAGTTAGGTGCTGAAAACATTGAACATATTCAAACAACTTTGGGTAAGCTTATATTCTCCTAAAGATATCGCTTCCTTTCAAAACCAAGGTATCGGGAAAACGATTTTATTCGTATTCTTTATAAGTCTAATCGCCTTTCTCCCTTCAGCTTATTATTTCGGTACAATGATAGTTGACGGGATAGATGCCATGCATGAAACAGTATCCGAAGACTTACCGGCATTTGAAATCAAAAATGGCACGTTGACGACTGAAGAAGGTGAACCATTTAGCTTGAATAAAAACGGTTATCAAATTTTTGTAGATGGTACGGGAGCCTTAACCCCGGAAGAAGTGGCTGCAAAAGCTGATGAGGCCGTCGCTCTTTTAAAGTCTGATCTGGTTTTCGTATCTGGAGGCAACGTGCAATCCTCTCCATATTCACTTTTGGAAGGAGATAATCAGGACATATCCACTTGGCTTGATTCAGTCGAATCTGTGCTACCGATCATCCTTCCATTGCTACTACTTATATTATACCTGTTTACTGCCAGCGGAATTTTCATTAAAGTGACAATCCTTGCCGCTTTCGGTCTTCTTTTCAAAAATGCCCTTGGCCGTTCGCTTTCCTATAGGTATTTATGGAGAATTAGTGCTTACAGCATTACGCTTGCCACCATATTCTTCACCATCATGGATGCTTTTCAAGCAACGGTTCCATTCGCTTCAATCATTAGCTGGTTTGTGACATTGATGATGTTATATTTATCCATTAAAGAAACATCAACTAATAAGATCGAAGATTGATTTTAAAAAGAAAAAGATCCGGACCCATCCTGGTGCGGATCTTTTTCTTTTGCTAATAATCGGGTAATCCTTTCCCCGCATATGACTACAGTCATCATTTTTTCATATCTACTTAATTCGACAAAATACTCACCAAGTTATTCCTATACTTATAGTTGAAATAGTAATTAAGAGGTGATAGACGTGAAGGAGAGTAATATTGATGTACAGTGGTTGTTACTTATAATGCAGGCAAGAGAGGTTGGTCTGACTACAAAGGAAATCAGCTCCTTTCTTAGCTCCCATTCAAATAAGGATTTTACTCAACTGAAATAGAGAATTTGAATGGTACTCCACATTCCATTTGAAAAACCGCCCATTTTTAGGCATATTTTCGGACCCTTCCAAGTATATATGAATTAAAGACAAGCTTGGGAGGATGGAAAATTGAAACGGCTACTGCTTTTTATCTCATTCTGTTTCACTTTATTTATTATTTATTTCGATCTGACTACGGGGACCCTGCCGGCTTCCCATCCACCGGCCACTACAAGCGAACCGGCCGTCCCGGCCAGTCAGCCAGCATCCGCACCAACTGCTGCTTATAAAGAAATCACCATGAAACCCGGGGATACCTTACTCTCCATTGTTGAAACGGAAAAAGGCGGATCCAATCAGCCAATCGAAACGATCATCTCTGACTTTCAAAGTTTGAATGAAGGATTGCAGCCCGAAAATATGCAAATTGGCAAAACATATAAGATACCCGTTTATAAATAACCGTCTTAATGGAGAACTACCCCTTCCAAGAACCATTAAGAGGGGTTTCCAAGCAACGAATATATCCAGGAATAGGGAATCCTTCTTGTTGAAAAAAGATAATGCGTCCTATTTCCTTGTCAACCGGTATGTACATTGATACAATATTTGAGAGAAGCAAATTAAAAATCAAAACTGATTTTTTCCTAAAGGAGAGAATTCCACTTGAGTGAAATCATACATCGCACCAAGACGCGGCCAATTAAAGTCGGAAACTTAACGATTGGCGGCAATAATGAAGTTATAGTACAAAGCATGACAACTACAAAAACACATGATGTTGAAGCAACGGTTGCAGAGATCCTTCGTCTTGAAGAAGCGGGATGTCAAATCGTACGGGTCGCATGTCCGGATGAAAGGGCAGCCGATGCAATCCCTGAAATAAAAAAACGGATTAACATCCCTCTTGTAGTCGATATTCATTTCGATTATAAACTTGCTCTGAAGGCCATTGAAGGCGGAGCGGATAAAATCAGGATAAATCCCGGTAACATCGGACGCCGTGAAAAGGTTGAGGCAGTCGTGAAAGCTGCGAAGGCCAAAGGAATTCCAATCCGCATCGGGGTCAATGCCGGTTCTCTTGAAAAGAAAATCCTGGATAAATATGGGTACCCAACTGCTGATGGAATGGTAGAAAGTGCTTTACACCATATCAAGATCCTGGAAGATCTCGATTTTCATGACATTATCGTTTCCATGAAAGCTTCCGATGTGAATTTAGCCATCGAAGCATATGAAAAAGCTTCAAAAGCATTCGATTACCCTTTACATCTTGGGATCACGGAATCAGGTACACTGTTCTCCGGAACAGTAAAAAGTGCTGCCGGACTAGGTGCAATCCTAAGTCAAGGTATTGGAAGCACGATGCGTGTTTCCTTAAGTGCCGATCCTGTAGAAGAGGTGAAGGTGGCAAGGGAGCTCCTAAAAGTATTTGGCCTTGCTTCTAACATGGCCACTTTAATTTCCTGCCCTACTTGCGGTCGAATCGAAATTGATTTAATCTCCATCGCGAATGAGGTTGAAGAGTACATCCAGACGATTAAAGCACCAATCAAGGTATCAGTGCTTGGTTGTGCGGTAAACGGTCCTGGGGAAGCCCGTGAGGCTGATATCGGCATAGCCGGGGCTCGTGGTGAAGGTTTGCTGTTTAGAAAAGGTCAGATTGTTCGTAAAGTGCCTGAAGAGACGATGGTCGAGGAACTGAAAAAGGAAATTGACAAAATTGCTGAAGAGTACTATGAAAAACAAAGAGCCGAAGCTGCTGCTGCAGCTTTACTAAATAAATAAAGCAAAAAATCCCGAATTTTCATTTTCGGGATTTTTTTTTCATTAGAAAAACCCTTTGATGCATTTTTGGAGAAATGACATCAAAGGGTTTCATAACGCTTAAAAGAATGGCAGGATGAATATACCAACGATGATGGAGATTGCACCTATGACTATGGCCCAAGTACCCATGTTCGATCCTCGGCTTCTTGCCATTATCCCTACAATGATACCCACAACCCCTAAGATGAAAGGCATCATGAATAACGATAAAATGGAGATGATCAAAGCTATGACACCAATAACTTTCCCTCTTGATTCCACATCCCCGGAATCAGCAGCACCTGCAGACTCGTCATCCTTATATGTCCTGATTCGCTGAGGTGGTGTTGAAATTTCGGCAGACGTTTCTTCCTGATAACGGTTATCCATATTGGTATTGGTCCCGCGACTTTCATATCGTCTGTCATCTGAAGGTGTATCTTCATTATAGTACCGCTCATGATGCTGATCATCCACAACGGATGGATCACTGCCCTCTTTAGCCAATTGAATCTCATCGTCAATACTGGAGTATTGATCTTTTTCCATTCTTGCATCCCTCACTTTCGTTTGTGGAGCATTTATAGTGTATGTAAAAATTGCTGGAATCCATCGTGAAAATGGTTTCATATCTTGGAAATAAATATGGGTTTTTACCAAAGCTATGATGGTATATGTTACACTATTACAAGTATTGAAAATGAGGAGAGATTCATCATGAAAAAACGTTTTGGCATTGATATAGACGGGACTGTTACGAGACCAGATTCCATGGTCCCCTTTTTAAATAAAGCTTTTCAGCTGAATTTAGCTTATGAAGACATTACGGAGTATGACTTATTCCCTTTCGTGAATGTTCCAAAAGAAGAATTCACTAAATGGTTCATTGAAACCGAGCCACTCATCTATTCCGAATCTTTATTGGCTGAAGGAGCGAAAGATGTATTGGAAAAATGGACAGAAAAAGCCAACTTATATTTCATCAGTGCCAGGAGCTCCCGTTTATTGGATGTAACGAAGAACTGGTTCACGACGAATCAAGTCCTTTATGATCATATAGAGCTTGTAGGTTCACACGATAAAGTGGCTGCAGCCAAGAAATTTGATATCGACCTGTTTTTAGAGGACAAGCACGATAATGCAGTGGCCATTTCGGAGGAGTGTAAAATACCAGTGATTTTATTTAATACTCCTTACAACCAAGATCCTGTGCCTGAAAGGGTGATTCGGGTCAACAATTGGCAAGAAGCATCAGTTTGGGTGAATAATTGGATGTCAGGTAAACCTGCAGCCATAAAATGATACAAGAAAAAAAACCATTGACCGAGGGTCGATGGTTTTTTATGCTTCCAAAGATACGCTACATGCGGGACAGCGTCCGTAAATTTCAAATTTATGCCCCGAAACATCATAGTCCTTCAAGCTTTCCTGAAGTTCCTGCATCGGGCACAATTCGATTTCTTTCGTTTTTCCACAATTCAAACAGATGAAGTGGTGATGGTGGGAGGAATGACCGCAAGTAAAGCGAAAATGCTTTTCCCCTTCCAACTCGGTCGCTTCAAAGATGCCTAGTTCCACAAATAAGGAAAGATTCCTGTAAATCGTATCGAAACTTAACCCTGGATAGTCTTTTTTCATATTCTCCAAAACATCTTTTGCCGTTAAATATTTATCGCTGGAAGAGAAAAGCTGAAGCATTTCCTCCCTCTTTCCTGTATGTTTAAAACCTTTATCTTTTAATAATTGCATGGCAGTAGTTACGTTCAAAAAAAATCACCCCATCTATCGATTTTTCCACTTATCAAACAAAATTGACAAGATGAGAATTAGCACAGCTATTATTACAATGGTCCCACCAGGAGCGAGATCAAGGTTGTATGATAAAAACAATCCGCCTATGACAGATATTTCACCGAATAATACCGAAAAAACAATCATCTGCTTAAAGCCCTTCGCAAAGCGGAGACTAGCTGCTACCGGGAGCGTCATGAGCGAAGAAACCAGTAATATGCCAATTATTTTCATGGAAGCGGCAATGACCAATGCGACCATGACAATGAAAATAAAATGAATGGCTTTATAAGGTATTCCGGACGCTTTCGCGTGCTCTTCATCAAAAGATAACAGAAATAATTCTTTATACAAGAGGGTTAGCATCAAGGCAACTACTATCCCCACTGCCAATATGACATACAAGTCCGCCCGGCTGACGGCACTTACACTGCCGAATAAATAACTATATAAATCCGTATTGAAACCATCTGCAATGGATATGAAAATGACACTAAGACCCATGCCGCCGGACATTATGATCGGGATTGCAAGCTCTTGGTAATGCTTGTAAACCCCTCTTAATTTTTCAATGAATAATGAACCACCTACAGAAAAAGCCATCCCTATATAAAGTGGATTCAATCCTGCTAGAGATAGAAAGCTCTTCTGAAGCAGTAAACTAAACGCTATACCAGCAAGCGCTACATGACTGAGCGCATCGGAAATCATCGACATCCGCCTTACCACGACAAAAACGCCCACTAATGGCGCAATCGCTCCGATGATGATTCCGGTCAAGAATGCGTTCTGCAAAAATTCAAATTGCAATATCCCCGATATCATTGGGCTATCCTCCAAAACATATTAATGATCATGATTTAAAAATTGGACCCCATGTCCATAAATGGACGAGAGCTCGCCTTCATTCAACTCATTATATTCACAGGCATCCCCGTGAAAATGAAGCTTTTTATTTAAGCAGGCGACATGTGTGACTTTATCGGTCACAGTACCAACATCATGGGTTACTAAAATCAGGGTTATTCCTAATTTTTTATTCAACATCTCAAGCATTTCATAAAATTGGTGGACGTTCTTTGAATCAACGCCAACCGTGGGCTCATCCAATATCATCAATTCCGGCTCGCTGACCAGTGAACGGGCAATGAATACCCTCTGTTGCTGCCCTCCGGACAATTCTCCGATATTGCGGTTCTGATATTCAAGCATGTCCACTGATTCCAAGGCCTTCTTCACCTTTTGCTTATCCTCTTTACCAGCAAACTTGAATAATCCTATTTTTTTGGTCAAACCGCTTTGAACCACTTCAAAGACAGTGGCAGGGAATCCAGAGTTGAAGGAGTTCGCCTTTTGGGAAACGAACCCGACCTTTTGCCAATCTTTAAATCGTCGTATGTCTTCCCCGAATATTTCAATTTTTCCCTTTTGAAGCTTGAACAGACCAAGCAGCAATTTCAAAAGTGTTGACTTACCGGATCCATTCGGCCCGACGATAGCTAAGAAGGCACCTCTAGGAATTTCAAGCGAAACATGTTCCAGCACTAGATCTTTTGTATATTTGTAAGATATATCTTCTAATTTAACTATGGGGTTTACTACATTATCCAAAGAGATCACCTATTTTTTAAGAATCATTACGATTAACAATCGTTAGTATAAATCAAAGAAGTCCAGATGTAAAGAATCCGGTCCTCAAAACAAGTGCCCATCCGCCCAGAACCACCAAAAAACGTTAGCGGAACCAAATTCCCGCAAATCAAACAAAGTTTCATGTTCACATACGTCTTCCTCCTTCATATGTTTTAACAAAGGAGGAGATCGTTTGAAATTATTTGAAATGATGGTCAATCATAAAATCAACAGCATACGCCCAGATGAACTGCTTTCCCTTGCTAAGCAGCACAAGGTTGCACTCACCCAAAAGCAAGCACAGGATATCACTGCACTTCTAGCAGGTAAAAATATTAACATTTTTGATATACGTCAAAGACAGAACGTACTTGGTCAAATTACAAAAGTTGCCGGTGCAAGCACAGCAAGGGAAATAGAATCCCTATTTAACAACCTTACTTCCACCTTTTAAAGGATCTTAGAACGGCATACTTAAACCAATGTAAAATGAAAGGACGATTCATCAAAATAAAGATGAATCGTCCCTTTCTATTATGATTATTGTTGGAATCTGATCTTTTCCAATAAATCTTCTTCAAACTGATTATTCTTGAACATATCTATTTCAAATTTATAAGGTGCCTTTTTGTCTTTCTTGTCTTCCCCCACATAAGGTGTTTCCAAGATTTTTGGAACAGTGCTTAATTGAGGATGGTGGACAATATCATTCAACGCTTTAAAACCGATATGACCAAATCCTATGTTTTCATGGCGGTCTTTACGCATGCCGCGTTCGTTTTTGCTATCGTTTATATGCAGTACCTTGATGCGTTCAATACCAACCAATTTATCAAATTCATTCAGTACGCCATCAAAATCCTCAATGATATTATATCCTGCATCGTGAGTATGGCAAGTATCGAAGCAAACCGATAATTTTTCATTATGGGTCACACCATCAATGATCATCGCTAACTCCTCGAAAGACCTGCCACATTCAGTACCTTTACCCGCCATCGTTTCAAGGGCGATCTGAACTTTATCGTCAGCGGTAAGCACTTCATTCAATCCCTCGATGATTCTCTTGATGCCCAGTTCACTGCCTGCACCAACATGCGCACCTGGATGAAGTACGATCTGCCTTGCACCAATCGCTTCGGTCCGATCGATTTCGCTACGTAAGAAGTTGACTCCCAGCTCGTATGTGGCTGGATTCGTAGTATTTCCTATATTGATGATATACGGGGCATGGACTACGATATCACTGATTCCATTCTCCTCCATATGCAGTCTTCCGGCTTCGATATTTAAATCCTCGATTTTTTTACGTCTTGTATTTTGAGGGGCCCCCGTATAGATCATGAATGTGTTGGAGCCATATGAAGCCGCTTCTTGACTCGCAGCAAGAAGCATATTTTTCCCGCTCATTGAAACATGCGATCCAATCTTCAGCATCTGATTTCTCCCTTATTTCTTTCTCTGTATACGACGTTCACGTTTTTTAAAGTTTTCCACATCACGTTGAATTTTCTTCTTGTAACCTGGCTTGACTTTAGTTGGCTTCTTGACGTGCCTGCTCGCTTTAACATCGATATCAGATTTTTGTTTTTTACGGTTTTTCCGTTTATTACGTTCATCGATATCAACCCAATCACCGTTTTGGATATCGGCATCACGGAATTCAATGCCCATTTTTTCAAGGCGGTTCAATGAATCTTCATCGGATGTATTATAAATGGTAGTGGCAATGCCGGAATATCCTGCACGAGCCGTCCTTCCCGTCCTATGGATGTAAAAATCCAAATCTGAAGGCAATTCATAGTTTATGATATGACTTACACCTTCAATATCGATTCCACGGGAAGCCAGATCTGTAGCAACAATGAATTGATACTCCAAATCATTGATTTGCTTCATCATTTTTTTACGCTCACGAGGCGTTAAATCCCCATGAATACGACCGACATTCAACCCTTTTTCGATCAAGGAATTCGCCACATGATCCGCCATTTTTTTTGTATTCGTGAAAACAATCGCCAAATATGGATTATATCGAACGATGATATCATGAAGTAACTGCTCTCTGTTTCGGTGGCGAAGCGGTACCAGAACATGTTCAATTTTCGCAGCGGTCGCCTGCTTGGGATTCACTTGAACATACTTTGGGTTCTCCATATATTTATTCAAAAACGGCTTTAATTTTTCCGGGATGGTTGCCGAAAAGACAAGCATTTGAATTTTTTCAGCCATACGTGATGCAAATACATCGACATCTTCAAGGAATCCCATGTCTAGCATAAGGTCCGCTTCATCTACTACAAGCATTTTTGCTGTATACACTTGAAGTGCCTGAGCTTCAACCAAATCCTTGATCCGGCCTGGCGTACCGATTACCAGTTGAGGTTGTGTCTTCAATTTATCAATCATTCGCTGTTTATCAGTACCACCGATGAAACAACGGACTTGAATCTGCTCATCCTCAGGGAAATGGTCGGCAATTTTCAAAGCTTCTTTGTAGATTTGGTTCGCTAACTCACGGGTTGGTGCGGAAATAATCGCTTGAACCTCATTTTTACCAGCATCAAGCTTGTTCATAATCGGCAGCAAATAGGAATGTGTCTTTCCTGTACCTGTCTGCGACTGTCCAATTAAGCTACTTCCCTTTAAAAGCGACGGAAGCACGCGCTCTTGAATTTCCGTCGGCTTATCGAACCCTAAAGTACGAACCGCATCTAGAATGTAGCTTTTCAAATTAAATCGTTCAAATTGGTTTTGTTTCATCAAAAAACTCCTTTATCCTGTCAGTCATTAGACATGTCCTGTTATTATAATAAATTTTATACAAAAAGCGCAAGCGCCTGGGTTGCTCGTGAAGAAAATAGGGATTGACCCATAAGGCGCTCTTTTGCCTTATGTGGTCCATCATCTTTTTCACAACGAGCTGGGCGCTGAAGCTGGATTATACAAAAAGCGCAAGCGCTGAGGTTAGTTCTCTTAAGATGGACTCTTGCAAACGAAAAGCCCCTGTCCTGGTCATAGCGTATCCCCCGCAGACATGGAGCTAAAAGACTACCGTTACCATCTTACCTTCTTTCCGGTCACTTCACAACTGCCCAGTCACTCTTTCCTCAAACCTTTTTTGTCGAGCTGCATATTTTATATAGAAGAATACACCAGCATAATAAAATAGAGGAGGTGAAACCCATGTTCCCAGATAGAAATCGTCAATTCGGACCCGGTTTTCAGCCACCCAATGGTCGAAGGATGCAACAGCTCCCTGCTCCATTCAGGCAAACACCACAAATCCCCCACCCTTATCAGCAGATGCGGCGGCCAATTATACAAAACAGACCGCAGGGGCCACAGGGACCTCAAGGTTTCCGAGGTCCTTTCACCCAACCGCAGCGCCAGGAAATGCCGCCTGCAAAGAAGGAAGGGCTATTGTCAAAGATACTCGGTAAGTCAAAACAAAAAGCTGGTTCGCCTAACTTGTTTGCTCCAGCTGGTTCCACTAACCAAAGTTCTTCAAGAAGCAGCGGAGGCGGTATCTTAGAAACACTAAAAAACCCCGATTCCCTGAACAATATGCTTTCCAATACGCAAAAGGTGCTGCAGGCAGCCGAACAATTCACCCCTATGGTGGAACAATACGGACCAGTGATTAAAAACCTGCCTTCAATGTGGAAAGTTTTCCGGAGCATATCGTCAGCCGGTGATACCGGTGACCAGGAAACTTCCGTTGAAAGCGGGCCTAATGTAGAGGCAAAAAACAGTGAGGTAAAAACCGATTCGAAGAAAAAAGAAAAAGCTAAACCCATCGCCCAAGTTCGTAACAATACCAAAAGGGAAAGGTCATCCGGTCCAAAGCTTTATATTTAAAGTTATAAAAAATTTTTACCAGTAACCGAATTTATGCAAATAGGATGTTTTGTAATATCATCTATGGTCTTATATAATAGAAAGGTATAAAAAGTGAGAGTTTCTTGCCTTGAAGGAGGACACATAGATGAAAGTGATTAAAATTTCCCCGCGCGGCTATTGTTATGGCGTTGTCGATGCCATGGTCATCGCCCGAAATGCGGCTTTAGATAAAACCTTGCCACGCCCCATTTACATTTTAGGAATGATCGTGCATAACAAACATGTGACTGATGCGTTTGAAGAGGAAGGCATCATCACGTTGGACGGCAGCAACCGTAACGATATCATTGAACAGGTGGACAGCGGAACCGTCATCTTCACTGCTCACGGCGTTTCCCCTGAGATTAGGAAGATCGCTGAGAAAAAAGGTCTTGTTACGCTTGATGCAACGTGTCCCGATGTTACCGCAACTCATGACTTAATTCGGGAAAAAGAAGCTGAAGGTTATCAAATTATTTATATTGGCAAGAAAGGCCATCCGGAACCTGAGGGCGCAGTCGGAGTTGCACCCGATGTCGTACACCTGGTTCAGAAAGATGAAGATGTTGAAGCCTTGACATTGAATAGTGATAAGATCATTGTGACCAATCAAACAACGATGAGCCAATGGGATGTTTTGGATATCATGGATAAGGTTAAGGAAAAATTCCCACATGCCGAAGTCCATAAGGAAATTTGTTTAGCGACACAGGTACGCCAAGAAGCGGTTGCCCAGCAAGCAGGCGAAGCTGATGTTTTAATCGTCGTCGGAGATCCCAAGAGTAATAATTCAAACCGCCTTGCACAAGTATCCGAAGAAATTGCCAGCACGAGAGCTTATCGCATCGCTGACATTTCCGAGCTGAACCTTGAATGGCTAAAGGATGCAGAAACGGTTGCAGTCACTTCCGGGGCTTCTACACCAACTCCGATAACGAAGGAAGTTATCGCTTTTCTAGAGCAATATGAAGCAAATGATGAATTGACTTGGAATACCGAAAAGAAAACGCCATTGCATAAAATTTTACCTAAGATTAAAGTGAAGAAATGATACACACAAGAAAAGGCAGCCACTATGGCTGCCTTTTTTCGTGTTATTTAAATGAAGCGGAAAGGGTCTGTATTCAGCTGGGATGGAATGAATTCCACATCGTAATTCTTTTCGCGACACATTTCTTCAAGGATTCGTGCCACACCTTTTTTCATCACCTTTTCAACATTGTGGCCTGGGTCCACAATATTCAAGCCAATCATCATCGCGTCATGGGCTGTATGGTAATACATATCACCTGTAACATATACATCAGCACCCTTGAATTTTGCCGTCGTAAAGTATTTATTCCCGTCTCCGCCCAACACGGCCACTTTTTTTATCGGGCTTTGCAAATCTCCAACGACACGTACCTTTTCCACATCAAGTGTCCGCTTCACATGTTCAGCAAACTGTTCAAGTGTCATTTCTTCAGCAAGTACACCAATCTTTCCTAAGCCAAGTGACTCCCCTTTATTCTCCAGTTTATATATATCGTGAGCAACTTCCTCATATGGATGGGCTTTAATCATCGCAGCAAGCACTTTCTTCTCGATATTTTCCGGGAATATCATCTCAACCCGCATTTCAGCTACCGCTTCAAGCTTTCCTTTGGAGCCGATTACCGGTTCACTGCCTTCACCTGGTAGGAAGCGTCCTGTACCTTTTCCAGAAAACGAACACTGGCTGTAATCCCCGATTGCTCCGGCACCTGCCTTACCTAAGGCTTCCCTCACCTTTTGTTCATCGGCCTCCGGAACATATACGACCAATTTTTTTAGGGCCGTCTCGTAAGTAGGAACCAATACTTCTGTGTCCTGCAATTGGAGCGCTTCGGCAAGTAAATCATTTACTCCACCCTTAGCTACATCCAGATTGGTATGTGCAGCATAAACAGCGATATCATGTTTGATCAGCTTTTCGATGATCCGGCCTCCAGCAGCCATTGTATCGATTCTTTTCAATGGTCGGTATATAAGCGGGTGATGAGCGATGATTAATTCCACGCCATGTTCTATCGCTTCGTCCACAACCTCTTCCAATACATCAAGGGCAATCATCACTTTAGTAACCGGCTTATTCAGCTGCCCGACATGCAAACCGATAGGATCTCCCTCCATTGCATATTGCTTCGGGGAGAATTGTTCAAACATTTCAATGATTTTGTGACCATTTACTGTCTTCAACCTATAAGCACCTCCTCAATTACGGAAATTTGGGATTTTAATTCATTGCGTTTCGTTTCCAATCCGCTTCGTCCGCTTTCATCCAATTGTTCGATGATTCTTTCCAAATGTTTTTTCTCAAGCTGCCATTTTTTTATGAAAATGTCACTGAATTGCTTTCTTAAGTAAGGACCGAAAATCAGGCCGGTTTGCATGTTTACACGATAAGGGCGAAGCGGGTCCCCTTTTTCAGCAATTAAGATTTCGTAGATTTTCCCATCTTCCTCAAGGATTTCCTCTCCACTAAGTTCCCAGCCGTTATCGATTAGCCAGCTGCGGACATTCGCTGCACCGACATTAGGCTGAAGGATAAGCCTTTCCGCCTTGCCGAGTTTTCCTTTTCCGCTTTCCAATATACTTGATATTAAAGTCCCTCCCATGCCTGCTATCGTAATGCATGTCGCTTCATCGGGATTCAATACTTCAAGCCCGTCTCCTTTACGTACCTCTATCTTGTCCCCGAGCCCCGTTATGGCCACTTGCTTGCGGGCTGACTGATAGGGCCCTTCTACAACCTCACCGGCTATAGCACTGTCACACAGGCCGTTAGTCACCGCATAGCACGGCAAGTAAGCATGGTCGGACCCTATATCTGCAAGGATACTTCCTTTTGGTATATGTATGGCAACACGTTCTAATCTCATCGATAGTTTCTCATGATTCATATTTATCAACTCTCTTAATTCAAATAATGTCTTGCATATAATTAGTTTCCCATTCGATTATACCAAGTTCAATCGAAAAATTACAGGAAGGAGAAACATGGGTCTTTCTATCACTGGGCAAAGGAAACCTTCCATCCGGAATCTTCCTTTTTGGAATAAAAGAAAACTGACTCAAAAAGTTCGCCTTCCAACGATTTCTTGAGTCAGTTTCGTGAATTATTTCAGTCCATGAATATATTCGGCCATGGCGTCAATGTTCTGTTCTTCGACTAAGCCTGGTGGCATGGCACCCCGTCCATTAGTGATCACGTCTTTAACCTCGTCGACCGACAGTCGATCGCTAACTCCTTTTAGAGCAGGTCCGACACCGCCTTGATAGGCGTCACCATGACAAGAGATACAGTTTTGCTTATAAATGTCCTCAGGTGATGCAGAGGCACTTTCTGTTTCTTCTGTCTTTTCGCCGCCCTCTTTTTCCTTAGCAAGATCTTTGGCATCACCCAAACCTTTAAACGAAAGTAAAAACATAAGTCCAATACCAAAAACCATGATAATAATAAAAGGCATTACTGGATTGCGATTCATAGTATTTCCTCCCCTATGTAGAACCTAAACTTACCATATTTAATATTATATACAAACAGCTATATATTATTTTACTTGAAAAGAGTTTCAAGTAAAAGCCCAAAAATAGAAGATATTATATAATTTCTTAAAATTGTCAAAAACTTATGTATATTTCCAAACAATTTTACTTTTTCTTACATATGTTTCATAATACCCTAAATTCATTAATTTAAAACCGTTTGCTCGTCCTTAAATTATATTAATAAAGAGTAAAGAGTGACCATTGCTCCCAAGCTTCCCGCCAGGAAGAAATGGAGCAGCTTCAGTTTTTTGCCCATTAAAATCCAGAGTCCGCAATTAATGAACAAGAAAACATAAAGGATGCCCACTTTGCCGGGTGCCATGAATTCAGCCAAACTGACTGTTAATAAAAGCAAGGATAGTGCCATTCCCATCAATGCCATTTGAAAAATGATTTTCCTGCCTATAAAGCGGCGGACCGCCAGTCCAAAGACAATGATTGAAATTGTTGTCATAAGCATTTGCATTCTTATGGGTATTTCAGTAAAATAATTCAAAAATACAATAAATGCAAAAAGAGCCCCAATCAACAGCCCGAAAAGAATGTCCTTTTTATCGCTCCCGGTGTTATTAGAATTTGATGGCGGCAGTTCACCTTGACGGTATAATGCAAGCAGGTAATTACAATATTGCTCCGGAAGCATACGACTTTCCTTCCAGGAGTTTATTTCTTTAATGATGATTTTCTTTCTCATCTCATTCATGAATTTCACATCCTTGCGGGCATTTCTTTTTTAACGGACCTTGGCCTAAGTTGTGGATACTCAGTTATCGTGTTAAACAGATCTCCATTATATAGTAACTGGATAAATTTTGTTATTACATGGATAATTTTACATCGGATCGTAAAAAAAAAGCCACTCCCGAACGCTGGGCATTCAAAGAGGGCTCTGTTAAGGGCTTATATATTTTATTCCAAGAAATCTTTCAAGCGTTTGCTGCGGCTTGGATGCCTCAGTTTACGTAACGCCTTCGCTTCGATTTGACGGATACGCTCGCGGGTGACTCCAAACACTTTACCTACCTCTTCAAGTGTCCGAGTGCGGCCATCATCAAGTCCAAAGCGGAGTCTCAAGACGTTCTCTTCACGATCAGTAAGAGTATCCAATACGTCTTCAAGCTGTTCTTTCAATAGTTCATATGCTGCATGTTCCGATGGCGAAGTCGCATCCTGATCTTCAATGAAATCACCTAAATGGGAATCGTCTTCTTCACCTATTGGCGTTTCCAGGGAAACAGGCTCCTGAGCTATTTTCAAGATTTCACGAACTTTTTCAGGAGTTAAGTCCATATCCTCCGCAATTTCTTCCGGAGAAGGTTCACGTCCTAAATCCTGAAGTAGCTGTCTTTGGACACGGATCAATTTATTGATGGTTTCCACCATATGCACCGGTATCCGGATCGTTCTTGCTTGGTCGGCAATGGCACGGGTTATGGCTTGGCGAATCCACCATGTTGCATAGGTACTGAATTTGAATCCCTTGCGGTAATCGAATTTTTCCACCGCTTTGATAAGTCCCATATTACCTTCCTGAATCAAATCAAGGAAAAGCATTCCTCGTCCGACATAGCGCTTGGCAATACTGACAACAAGACGAAGGTTAGCTTCAGCCAAACGGCGTTTCGCTTCTTCATCCCCATCTTCAATTCGAGTAGCCAGAGAAATTTCCTCTTCTGCCGATAAAAGGTCTACCCGTCCAATTTCCTTTAAATACATACGGACCGGGTCATTAATTTTAACGCCGGGAGGAACACTTAAATCATTTAAGTCAAACTCTTCTTCTTTTGCAAGTTTCTTCTCATCAGGATCATCTTCATCATCGTCTTCCTCACCATCCGTGAGTATTTCGACACTGTTTTCTGTTAACACCTCATAGAACTCATCCATTTGATCGGAATCTAACTCAAAACCGCCAATCATTTCTGCGATTTTTTCTAAAGTCAAAGAGCCTCGTTTTTTACCTAGCTCTATTAATTTTTCTTTCACCTGTTCAAGGCTAAATTCATTATCAACTTGTTTGGAACGTGCTGGTTTTTCAGCCATTAGTTCCCCTCCTTCCAGGACTTACACCTAAACGACTACAACATTTTACGCAATTTAATTATTTCCATGGCTATTTGTGCAGCAGTGACATAATCACTTCGTCTCACTGCATCTTTTTCTTCAACTTGTTTTTCTTTTATCTTTAACAACTTTTCATATTTCAACACTTGATTTATACAATCGGTCAGTTCTTTATCGGTAACTTCCTCATTCACTGACATCATTTCTATTTCCGAAACGATCCTTCTCAAGTTTGGATCCGGTAAATAAGTAAGGAAAAAGCTTGTATCCGGTTCGTGTCCATCTTCATAGAACGCATATAAATAGGTGATGATTGCCTGATGTTCGTCTACATGAAAGGCCGTTTGCCCAAGCAACTGCTGAATTTTGAAAGTTATATCCCTGCTTTTTAGCATATGGGCAATCAACTTCGTTTCAGCATTATGATGAGCAGGCTTTAACTTATGCTCATATTGCAGGGCCATTTTCTTTTGGGTTGCGGGCTGCGGCAGTGTTCCCTTCTTGCGTTCCGTAAAGAACACCTGTCGCTGCTGCTGTTCCAGCGCATCCAATGATAGGGAAAATTCAGAGGATAACTGCCGGAGATAATGATCCCTCTCCACTGCATTGGGCAATCGCGAAATTTCTTTAAGGACTTCTTCGATATATTGAATTCGATCTCCTTCATTATTTACATTTTTCCCTCGACGCAAATAATGCATTTTGAATGCCATGTAGGTTAAACTGGCCCCTATTACTTCAGAAACAAAGCTTTTTTCACCGAATTCCTTTATGTAGTCATCGGGGTCCATCTTATCAGGCATGAGAGCGACTTTCACGGAAAACTCATGGTCCTGAAGCATATTAACTGCACGATTGGCTGCATTCAATCCCGCAGAGTCCGAATCGTAGCAAATAAGTATCTGATCAGTATTTCTTTTTAAAAGCTGGATATGCTGGTCCGTCAGGGCAGTCCCCATTGTAGCGACCGAATTCTCTACCCCTGCTCGAACAGCTGAAATGCAATCGGCAAAGCCTTCAAAAATGACTACTTGTTCTTTCTTTCGTATGTGAGGTCTTGCATGATGGAAATTATATAAAGTTTTACTTTTATTAAAGATTGGCGTTTCAGGACTATTCAAATATTTGGGCTCATCGTCCCCCATCGCTCTCCCTGAAAACGCAATCGTATTTCCTTGATGATCCATAATTGGAAACATGACTCTATTTCTGAAACGGTCAAAATATGACTCGTCTTTTTCCCTGTAGATAATAAGCCCTGCCTGCTCCATGTATTCCGCTGGAAAACCACGTTTTAAAAGAAACTTGGACACGAAGTCCCATGAATCCAAAGAGTAGCCAATTTGGAACTTCTCTATCGTCTCTTCAGTAAACCCGCGTTTAAGTAAATATTCGAGGGCATCCTGCCCCTCCTTCGTATTAACGAGGAGATGATGATAAAACTTCCGCAGCAGATCATGGGCTTCAACCATTTGCTGCGATCCTGCGGGCATGTTAGAACGCTTGGAATCCTTATTCATTTCAACATCCAAAGGAACATTTCCTTTTTCAGCTAAAACTTTTGCAGATTCCACAAAGTTGTAGCCTTCTATATCCATCAAGAAGGTAAAAATATTCCCGCCTGCCCCACAACCAAAACAGTGGAAGATTTGTTTTTCCGTTGAAACGGAAAACGAGGGAGAGTTCTCACCATGAAAAGGGCAAAGGCCAAAATAATTGCGTCCTTGCTTCTTCAGCTGGACATACTCCCCAATTAAATCAACAATGTCAACAGCTTCGCGAATTTGGTTAATTTTCTCATCTTCTATACGGCCATTTATCATTTTTCCACCTTGCAATATTGGTGATAGTTTCTAATTCGATACTGTTTCCTAATCCCCTGCAAAGTTCGACAAAGTTTTCAAAAGTTTATTTGTAAAACTTGTACGATCTTCCTTTGTGAATGCTTTCGGCCCTTTGGTATGTTTACCCTGCCTGCGGAGTTTCGCCGACTGATAACGCATGTCCAAGAGCATGAAAATATTCTCGTCTGTGTATTCTTTTCCCCTTGGGGAAAGAACATAAACGCTTTTAGGAAGCAGGGTCCCAGCCAAACCAATGTCCGCAGTAACGACAATATCACCCTTTTTTACTGAGTTTACAATATAAAGATCTGCCGCTTCTTTGTCTGCATCGACATAAACCCATTTACCTTCAGGGTTATTCATCATATTTTTATATGATGCAACAAAACAGACTTCGACATCGTGCAAACCTGCACAATGAAGGATCTCGTCTTTCACCGGGCATGCATCGGCATCGACGTGTATGGTAGGTTTATTATTCATACCTTCTAATTCTACATCTTTCTGCATAATCCTTTTTCTCCCCTAAACTTTATGAAGATATAGTGAATTTTCAGCATTAGCTCACAAGTGTTCCCTTTAATAGTGCCAACATTATACCTGCTTATTTAAGTGAAAGCGCCTCTTTTGCCTTGAATAGGGCAAGCCCATTTTGAATTATACGGAACATGTCGAATTATTTTTATGATAAAAACCTTGACATCTCATTAACCTTTAGTTTATTCCTTATTAATTAAGTCTAAACCTTAAGATTACTTTTTTCTCACAATTTTTTATTATAGTCTATTTGTTTAGAAGATGCCAACATTTAAATTCCGATTATGTTTTCATGCAAATCAACGGTTAACATTTGGAATCCAAAAGGAATTATATGTAATTATTTTCAACTTATTCTTGATATTCCCTTTTTTGACCTTTGCATTAAAATGTGAGCCGACACTTAAAGTGTCTAGCTCACATTTTGTTTGCCTTAATTATAAGGATCAACGATCTTTGTTTTGAAGAATATTGATAATCAAATTGGCTGTTTCTTCAACAGCTTTATTGGTCACATCAATAATTGGACAGTTCAACCTTGATATGATTTTATCAAAGTATGTCAATTCTTCTTTTATGCGCTCAACATTTGCGTAAATCGCATGGTCATTGAGCCCGAGTGACTTTAATCGTTCTTTGCGAATATGGTTCAGCTTTTCCGGACTGATCTTTAGACCAATGCATTTTTCAGGAGGTACCAGGAACAGCTCTTCTGGAGGTTCCACCTCAGGCACTAGAGGTACATTCGCCACCTTATAGCGTTTATGGGCTAAATACTGTGATAATGGTGTTTTTGAAGTGCGTGAAACACCCACAAGGACGATATCAGCACGTAAAATGCCTCGAGGGTCACGTCCATCATCATATTTTACCGCAAATTCAATGGCTTCAACACGCTTGAAATAATCATCATCCAGTTTTCTTACCAGACCAGGCTCATTAAGCGGGCCTTTTGGTGCCCTTTCCTGAAGTATGTCCATGAGCGGCCCTAAAATGTCATAAGCAGACAGGTTTTCTTTTTCGACCTGTGCTTTCATATACGCTCTAATAGCTGGCTTCACAAGGGTGTAAGCAATGATCGCCCCATCCAATTTAGCCAGTGAAATCACTTCATCCACGTTTTGTTCATCTTCAATATACGGGATTCGCTTAATGGAAAAAGCAGATCCCGAGAATTGGCTTGCAGCTGCTTTTGTAACCAATTCCGCTGTTTCCCCTACTGAATCCGATACAACATATATAATAGAACCGTTCATTTTCTCCGTCATTCCTTTTGCAAGCCCCCTAATAGCCTTCATCAGCCAAAGCTACGAATGCTTTCGTTATATTGGTTTTTGTAATTCTTCCAATTACTTCATAGCCTTTTTCTGTGTCTTTGACGACCGGTAATGAGTCGATTTGTTTATCTATCAATTTTTTGGCAACATCAATCAAAAGGTCTTCTTTTGAACACATTGTAATATTGGGCATCCTGGTCATGATGATATTGACTGGAATGGAGTTAAGCTCTTGTTTCCCAATACTCGCACGCAACAAG
Organism: Peribacillus sp. NJ11; assembly: GCF_030348405.1. Taxonomy (NCBI): domain Bacteria; kingdom Bacillati; phylum Bacillota; class Bacilli; order Caryophanales; family Bacillaceae; genus Peribacillus; species Peribacillus sp. NJ11. The sequence continues at coordinate 2,964,615 of NZ_JAUCFO010000001.1, read as the reverse complement.
TCTTTCCTTGATAAGACACCGACAAGCAATGCGTGCTTATCGACGACGAACATGGTCCCGACATCTTCTAAAAACATCATGACGATTGCATCATATACGGAAATGCCCTCGTCAACAACGACAGGGATCGATTGGTAGTCTCGTACATAAAGATGGTTAAGGCTGTCGGTCAAAAGCTGTGTTCCTGACCTGCCTGTATAGAAATACCCCACCCGCGGCCTGGCATCAAGAAAACCTGCCATCGTTAAAATGGCTAGATCTGGACGAAGGGTCGCCCTGGTAAGGTTCAATCTATCGGCAATATGTTCTCCAGTAATCGGTCCGTTCTCTTTTACAATTTGTAAAATATGTTCCTGACGCTTATTCAGTTGGATTATAATCACCACCCCACTGCTTTCGCAGAGTAAAGTAACAAAAGTTATTCATTTAATAATTATATACTAAATTATTTAATAAGGGCATGTTTGTCCTATTTATTGACCATTTATCTTTTTAAGAAATCGGAAACCCTTATTTAAAGTGTTTCCGATTTCCATACATCCTTTCAATTATGAAAGGATGATTTTATTCATGGCAGCAAAGCCTGCAATCAAATCACTGATTTCCTTCATAAGGGATAAACGGTTATTACGGATTGCTTCATCATCCGCCATGACCATTGTATTCTCGAAATATGACTCTATTTCCGTTTGGAGAGAAACAAGCTGTTCAAAGCGCTCATTCTCGTCTTTAGATTCAGTATAACGCATGGCTACTTTTTGGAATTTTTCGTATAGCGCTGTTTCTTGATCATTTTCAAAGGCACTAGGGTCGACCGTCACTTTATTGTCACATTTTACTGCAATGTTCATAACGCGACTCAAAGCTTCCAGGCTTTCTTTAAAGCCTTCTTCGTCTTTTTTAGCATCCAAGACGTGTGCCCGTTCCACGATGGAATGGATATAACCGATCTCATTTAACAGAACTGCGTCAATCAAATCGTAACGGATTTGCTGTTCTTGCAGTAGGTGTTTGACACGGGCTTTAAAGAATGTGAACATATCCGCTTTAACTTCCTCAAGTTCACGTTTTAAGATGCCTTTTGATTCAAGTCCTTTAAGGCCTAAAACAATAAGCTCCTCTAAAGGGATATTCCATTTCTTCTCAGCTAGAATTTGAACGACACCGCTCGCCTGCCTTCTTAAAGCGTATGGATCCTGGGAACCTGTCGGAATGACGCCAATAGCGAAGAATGAAGCCAAAGTATCAATTTTTTCAGCTAAACTCACAACCGCTCCAATGACTGAAGGCGGCACATTGTCATCCGCATGCCTTGGCATATAGTGTTCATTGATAGCCGCGGCCACTTCCTTGGCTTCTCCTTTTAGGAGCGCATATTTTTCACCCATATACCCTTGCAATTCAGGGAATTCATAAACCATATGACTCACCAAATCGAACTTGGCAATTTCTGCTGTACGAAGCGCCATTTCTTTTTCTGCCTTTAAATTCAAAGCATCAGCAAGGGCACCGGTCACTGCAGTTACCCGGGCAGCTTTCTCGGCCAATGTACCAATTTCTTCATGATAAACGATGCTGTCCAACTTTTTCAAAGCTTCCGAAATCCCTTTTTTCTGATCTTCTTTATAGAAGAATGCTGCATCCGATAGTCGGGCTCGCAAGACTTTTTCATTTCCTTTAGAAACCTTATCCAAATGGCGATCGTCCCCGTTACGTACGGTTACAAAGAAAGCAAGCAACTTCCCGTCCTGATCTTTAACAGGGAAATAACGTTGGTGTTCCTTCATTGATGTGATCAATACCTCTGCTGGAAGCTCAAGGAATTCTTCCTCAAATTGTCCAAATAACACCGTTGGATACTCTACCAAATTATTCACTTCTTCAAGCAGTTCTTCATCGACTGGGATAATCCAACCCTTTTCCTGCTCAAGCCCTTTAATCTGATCTAAAATAACTTGTCGGCGTTTATCTGGATCCGCCATTACAAATTGTTCTTTTAACGTTTCTTCGTACTGATCCGGCTGCTCGATGATTGAGCTATCGCCCAAGAAACGGTGTCCCTTTGTTTCACGGCCCGTTTCCACATCAGCGATGCTAAATGGCACTACGTCATTCCCGAATAAGGCAATCAGCCATTTAATCGGACGGACGAAGCGGAGCTCTTGATTGGCCCAGCGCATATTTTTCGGGAACGTCATACCACTGATGATTTCCTGCAGCTCGGATAAAAGCTGAACAGTCTGCTGTCCTTTTATGAATTTATTCACATGGGCATATTCCACACCCTTGAGTTCTTTAAAATAAATATCCTCTGAAGTCATGCCTTGGCCCCTGACGAATCCCAATGCGGCTTTAGACCAGTTGCCTTCGCTGTCCAAAGCGATTTTCTTAGCCGGTCCTTTTGCTTCTTCTTCGATATCCTTTTGTGATTCTTCCACTTCTTTCACCAATATGGCCAAACGTCTTGGTGTGGAAAAGGCTTCAACCGTTCCGAAATCAATCGCTTTTTCCGTTAGCCATTGCTGCACTTTATCTGACAACTGTTTCATGGATGCTGTCACAAAACGGGCTGGCAGCTCTTCCAATCCAATTTCCAATAACAAATCACGCTTGCTCATTTGTATTCTCCCCTTTCACTTTAAGAATCGGGAAGCCTAATTTTTCCCGCTCTTCATAGAAGGTTTTGGCAACCTTACGCGCTAGGTTACGGCACCGGGCAATATATCCAGTTCTTTCCGTCACCGAGATGGCACCTTTCGCATCCAAAAGGTTGAATGTATGTGAACATTTCAAAACATAATCATAGGCAGGATGTACAAGCCCTTCTTCCATTTGGCGATGCGCTTCCTTTTCATACATCGTGAAAAGTTGAAACAGCATATCAAGGTCGGAGGTTTCAAATGTATATTTTGAATGTTCGTATTCCGGCTGTCCAAATATATCCCGAACTGTGAATCCTTCTGTCCATTCTAGGTCAAATACGTTTTCCTTATCTTGAATGTAAGAGGCGAGACGTTCGATCCCATATGTAATTTCCACGGAAACCGGTTTACATTCAAGGCCGCCCACTTGTTGGAAATATGTAAATTGCGTAATTTCCATTCCATCTAGCCAAACTTCCCAACCAAGACCAGCACACCCTAGTGATGGGTTTTCCCAATTGTCCTCCACAAAGCGAATATCATGCTCAAGCGGATTAATCCCTAATGCACGCAGGGAATCCAAATATAACTCTTGGATATTGTCAGGCGAGGGTTTCATGATCACTTGGAACTGATGATGCTGATACAGTCGATTAGGATTCTCACCATAACGACCGTCAGCCGGACGGCGGGATGGCTCCACGTAAGCAACGCTCCATGGCTCAGGTCCAATGGCTCTCAGGAACGTGTATGGGCTCATCGTTCCTGCCCCTTTCTCGACATCATAAGCATTCATTAATATACAGCCTTGTTCAGACCAATGCTTTTGTAACGTTAAAATCATATTTTGAATATTCATCGTACACCTCCAGGTTATTTAAAACGGCTCTTTGAAAATTAAAGGTTCGGAACCCATTCACATTTTGGCAAACAAAAAACTCCCGTCCCTATGCGAAATGCATAGGGACGAGAGTATACCCGCGGTTCCACCCTAATTGCCGTTTATAAAACGGCCTCTTTTCAAAGCAACATGCTCCGGAAACGCCCTTCCCTGTAAATCCATATCCCGGCTTCCACCGTCCCGGGTTCGCTTTTTATGGAGAATGACAGATACTCTTTTCCATCAACGCAATCTTCTTATTTTGATGATTAGAATTTTATACAAACTAGCATGGAATGTCAATAGGTCAGATCCTAAAACATATCTTTCATCGTATCAATCTGTTTCAGGAACTTTTTTGATTTCAAATGCAGACCAGAATATTCCTCATAATAAGCATCGATGATTTTTTGCAGTTCTTTTTTCGTTTCAGGCTTGACGGAAATGTTTCCGAGCCTTGATAAATCGAAATAATAAAAGATCCGCAGCAATTTGACGGCTGCAGGTGAAATTTTATAATGATAAGGGTCCTTCCCCAGACAGCGGTGACAGATAAAGCCCGCTTCCCGAAGCGAAAAGGAGAATTCCCCTTCCGTTTCACCACATACGGCACACTGATTCAGCACTGGGTTAATCCCATTGACGGGCAGCATCTTCATTTCAAAAATGAATTTCAAAACCTCTGCGTCATATTCCTCGTTTATGTAATGCAAGGTTTGCGAAAGCAATTCATACAAATATGGATTCGGTTTCTTATCCTCGACGCTTTTATCAAGCAATTCAACAATATATGAGGCATAAGCAGTGGCAAAAAGATCCTCCCTTATGAAACGGAGTGAATCGACCATTTCGCCTTGCTGAAGACTTCCGAGTCCGGTTGATGTGGTTATAAGAAAATACCCGGAGCAAAAAAGCTGTGTGACGGCAGAAAGCCTGCTGTTAGGTTTACTGGCTCCCCTGGCCATAACGCCAATTTTTCCTAGCTCACGGGTATATATAGTAATGATTTTGTTATTTTCTCCATATGCAGTTCGCCTTATGACAATGCCCTCACATTTTTGGAGCATACCAAGACACCACCCATGCTCGCCAAGACTAACCTATGAAACAGGAAAATCAATTTCTGCTAGCTCATCATTCAATACCAAGTGTCTTTCCTGTCTTTCGACTTCTATCTCCTTAAACAGCAAATAGGTGTCCACATTACCTGTTTCACTAAATAATTCCCAGGTAAAATCCAACATATAAAGCCCACCTTTCGTTTTTAACTAGCAATATGAATATCCGACCATATGATTAGCTTGACCGTTTTCCAAACTTTCATGACGCGTAAATTTTGTTAATTAATACTCGCTCTCATTGAAACCATAATCACGAAGCTGGCTGGCTTTGTTACGCCAATCCTTCTGTACCTTTACCCACAGTTCCAAGAAAACTTTCGAGCCCAATAAGTTTTCGATGTCCACTCTGGCACGGCTGCCGACTTCTTTAAGCATCTTCCCTTGCTTTCCGATGACAATGCCTTTTTGTGAATCACGTTCGACAACGATCGTCGCCATGACATTAATTGTATCGCTGTTATCCATTTTTTTAATTGAATCGATGACAACAGCCACTGAATGCGGAATTTCTTCACGTGTCAGGTGCAGCACCTTCTCGCGGACCAATTCGGAAATGATAAAACGTTCCGGGTGATCGGTCACTTGACCAGCTGGATAAAACTGGGGACCTTCAGGCAAGTGTTCCTTGATTTGTTCAAGCAATGTCTCGACGTTATTTCCTTCAAGCGCAGAAATCGGAACGACTGCCGCAAAAGGGTAAAGCTGTTGGTATTTCTCAATGATCGGAAGTAAATCATCTGGATGCATCGCATCGATTTTGTTTACAACCAGGAAAACAGGCGTTTTTACGGATTGAAGTTTTTCGATGATAAACTCATCACCGCGTCCGTACCCTTCAGTCGCATTGATCATGAAGAGAATCAAATCGACTTCTTTCAATGTATTCGTTGCCACTTTCATCATGAAGTCACCAAGCTTATGCTTTGGTTTATGAATGCCGGGTGTATCAATGAAAATCATTTGTGAATCGTTTTGTGTTAGTACACCCTGAACCTTATTTCTTGTTGTTTGCGGTTTATCACTCATAATGGCGATCTTTTGACCGATGACACGATTAAGAAACGTACTTTTTCCAACATTAGGTCGTCCAATAATCGAAATGAAACCTGATTTGTAACCTTTTACTTGTGTATCGTCAAATAATTTATCCATTTAAATCCTCCGGTGAAAAAGCTCCTGGAAGCAATTCCTTTACTGTTAGTTCTTTTATATCTCCATTTAAGTTGGTCAAAACAACCGGCATATCCTGTTCGCACAGTTCTGAAATAACCTGCCTGCACGCCCCGCATGGAGAAACGGGACCATCGGTATCTGCCACTACTGCAAGTTTAGTGAATTTTTTATCGTCATGGGCATAAGCGCTGAATAAAGCGGTCCTTTCGGCGCAATTACACATGCTGTATGCAGCATTTTCTATATTACAACCATGATAGACCTTCCCATCAGCGGTTAAAAGGGCTGCCCCCACTTTAAATTTGGAATAAGGCACATATGCTTTTTCCCTTGCTTTTTTAGCTTCAACAATCAATTCATTCGTATTCAATTCACATCTTCCTTTCAAATTGAGTACCATTCGGCAACCTACAGGCCAAACTTAGGCAAAAAGATAATCAATCCAACTATTATAGAAAATATAGCATATATGAATACAGCTCCGGCTGCAATATCTTTTGCCTGCTTGGCAAGGGGATGGATTTGATCCGTCACCAGGTCAACTACCCTTTCAATCGCTGAATTAACGAGCTCTAACGTAATCGTACCGGCAATGGCTGCCAAAATGAAAAGCCATTCCATCCCATTCAACGAGAAGTACCAGCCAAAGAATACGACGATTGCCGTTAACGCGAAATGAATCTTAATATTGCGTTCCGTTCGAACAGCCTCCAAAATTCCCTGACAGGCAAAAGAGAAACTTTTTAATAAAGGATACCTTTTTTTACCCTTCTCTTGAAAGTCCATATTCTTCCAAGATCTCCTTTTGTTTAGTGAACATCACTTTTTCATCTTCTTCATTCATGTGGTCGAATCCCAATAAATGAAGGAAACCATGCAGCGCTAAAAATCCAAGTTCACGGTCAAAAGAATGACCATATTCTTCAGCCTGCTCTTTCGTCCGTTCAATCGAAATGATGATATCGCCTAACATGCGTGGCATTTCCGCCCCGACAATTTCCACTTCATCTTCTCCCATTTCTTCTAGTGCAAAAGAAATGACATCGGTAGCTGAATCTTTGTGACGATATTCTTTATTGATTTCCCGAATTCTCTCATTGTCTACAAATGTAACAGACAGCTCGGTATCTTTTTCAATGTTTTCTTTTTTTGCAGCAAATTGCAAAATGCTTTCAACAAGTCGCTGGGCCTCTTCAGTTACTTCGTTCGTTTCATCCATTAAATCGATAGCTAAAATCATTCTTTCACCTTCTGTCCTAATTTATCCGTCTCCGGATATTCAATCCTGGAGTGGAAGATACCATTCAGCGATTCACATAAGGAATGCTTAACGATACTCAATTCTCTCATAGTAATGTCACATTCATCAAATTGACCATCTTGAATCCTATCCTGAATGATGAAACTTACCAGTTCTTCTATCTTCTCTGGCGTTGGATGCTGCATCGATCTCACTGCAGCTTCCACACTATCGGCAATGCCTATGACAGCTACTTCCTTCATTATCGCCCTTGGCCCGGGATATCGGTAAGCTGCTTCCAGTGTGGCTTCATCCTGTTTTTTTGCCTTATGGTAGAAAAATTTCAATAAAGTGGTCCCGTGATGCTGCTCTGCAATATCCACAATCTCTTTCGGGAATTTATGACTGCGCAGCATCTCCCCGCCATCTACGGCATGGGCAATGATGATATCCCTGCTCGTTTCCGGCTGCAGCCGATCATGCGGATTCTCCTCATTCATCTGGTTTTCGATGAAGAAATGCGGCCGCTTCGTTTTACCGATATCATGATAATAACTGCCGACCCTTGCCAGCAATCCATTCGACCCGATGGCTTCACAAGCAGATTCCGCCAAATTGGCGACCATTACACTGTGATGATACGTCCCAGGAGACTCAATCAAGATCCTCCGCAGTAACGGATGATTGGGATTCGCAAGCTCGATAAGCTTAATGGATGATAAAATCCCGAAACCAGCCTCGAAAAACGGCAACAGCCCCATTGTCAAAACGGCTGAGCCCACTCCGGAACCCATGGCAGCAGCAGCATAATATAAATACTCCATTCTAGTATAATGGCCGTCCATAATAAAAATGAGAGAAAAAACAAATGCGATATTGATTAAAGACAATAGCAGCCCTGCTACCAACACCTTTGATTTGAAATTGGGTCTTGATAAGATGATGATTGCCGTCAATCCCCCGTAAATGATATAAAGCCCCATCGAGAAATCCAGATTTCCAGGTGTATCACCATTAAATATAATCGTACCATACGAACCTAACAATATGATCATGGCTACCGCTAACTTATCATTCAATAATATCTTGATGAGCATCGCCGCCATGGCACCCGGGAAAATGTATTCCAAATTCGAATTTTTAAGGTCGGCCAGAATGCTGACCGTTTTCATGGTAGCCATTGAAAGGATAAAGACAAGACTGAAGATCAATAACTGATTGTACTTGTTGTCCTTTTTTGAAATGGAAAAGTGGAAAAAGTAATAAAAAGCGCCAATGGTCAGAAAGATGAATAGCAGCAGGCCGATATACGGGTAGATGGTAGACTCGGTATTTAAAAAGCCTGCCAATTCCAGCTGCCTATATACATCCCTGTCCACTAACTGATTTTCTTCAACGATGATCTGTCCTTGGAGGATCCTGATCGGCTCCACGCTCTCGATCGCTTTCCTTCGCTGTTCCTCGGTTTTGTCCTTATCGAAAAACACATTCTGAATGATTGCCGTACGGGCAAGGGAATTGGAGGCTTTTTTCATATCGCCATTGATGCTCATATAGCCCAATTCCTCTACAACCTTTTTCTTGGCATTTTCGACGTCACTGGCAGCGATCCGGGAGCTCATCACATTATTCACGGCAGTAATGGTTGAATCCTTCGCAATTTTCAACTCATCTTCATCCGCCTGCACTAAAGCCAGAAAAACGGATTCCTCAATATCTTTATTGACTTCATCGGTCAATTTTTCTTTTAATATGGATACTTTTTGAGCATCCGTCTTTACGGTCCCTTTTTTATCTTCTTTTCCCTCATCTTCTTTATGATCTTCATCGGGGTCCGTTTCTTTATTCACCTCAATCGCTGAATCGAAAATGGATGAAATCAAGTCGACTTTATTTTTGGCATATTCTTTTTTTAAAGAATAAACATCGGCCACCTGTTTTGAAATCTCTTCTTTTTCCTGTTCCGTCTTATAGGTATCTTCCACGGTCTTGGTTGAACGGATTGTTTGTTCCGCAGGCTTAAAAAGCTCTACCTGGACCCTTTCCGGCTTTACGTTGGAGAACATTAACCCATAAGCTATCAAACCAAGTATGATAAACAATAGCACTTGAAAAAAACGATGGACCAACAGCCCTTTTATTTGAGTGAAAAATTTCTGGATACGATTCAAGGAAGGTCCTCCTAAAAAAAATGATGTTTATTATTCTAGATATGTAAAATCATAACAGTTTTCATATAAATTTTCACCTCGTATTAATAAATGTAAAGCTTCTTTCGATCCATATCCACTTTTTCACCGAAAAGATAGGTCATTTCGACACATCACGAAAAATCCGCCGATTGAAAATGGCGGATTTTTTCTTATGACTTCGCCTGCTCGTAAGCAGTAATGATTTTGGCGACAAGCGGATGCCTCACTACATCACTTTGTTCAAAATAAACAAAGGAAAGGCCTTTAATATTCTTCAAAATCTCTTCTACCCGGACCAGACCTGACTTCATGCCTTTTGGAAGGTCAATTTGGGTCCGGTCTCCCGTAATGACCATTTTCGATCCGAAACCTAGCCGGGTCAAAAACATCTTCATTTGGGCTTCTGTCGTATTTTGAGCTTCATCCAATATGACAAAGGCATCTTCAAGCGTACGGCCCCTCATGTAAGCCAGAGGAGCTATTTCGATCGTTCCGCGCTCTATCATCCTTTGGGTCTGTTCCATCCCAAGAAGGTCATGGAGAGCGTCATACAGCGGACGTAGATAAGGATCTACCTTTTCTTTCAGATCACCAGGCAGAAAACCGAGGCTTTCGCCCGCTTCGACGGCAGGCCGTGTCAGGATGATCCGTTTAACATGTCCATTTTTCAATGCATTGATTGCCATCACCACAGCAAGATAGGTCTTCCCTGTACCGGCAGGCCCAATTCCAAATACCAGGTCTTGTTTCTTTATTGCCTGGATATAGTATCTCTGGCCGATAGTTTTGACTTTAATGGATTTCCCCTTAGCCGTTTTAGCGATTTCCTCATCATATAATTCTCCGAAATACTCCAATGTGCCTTTCCTAGCCAATTCAATCGCATAAAGCACATCTCTGGAACTGATTGCAATTCCTTTTCTGATCACTGTCAATAGTGCCTTAAGGATATCCTGCCCCATCGTTACCCGCTCGATTTCCCCGGCAACACTCACCGCTTCACCCCGGGTAATGACGGAAATCCCAAGCTCCTCTTCAAGCACTTTTACATTTGAATCTCCATTGCCCAATAAAGCGATTGCTTCATTAGGTGATTCTATTTCCAGCTTAATTACTTTCACATCATCTGCCATTCGTTAGTCTCCTTGAATGATTGGCTGTCCAATCGCTATATCTTCAATAACTTGGTAATGTATAGATAATTTAACTTTACCATTCTCCATGCTTTCGTGCAAAATTTTTTCTTCGACGATTTCATCTTCCTCGTCTAAATGCTTTTTCAATTCCGCTTTAGCCATTTTCCTGCCTTCCTTCACAGCCTCTTCCTCCGTATAACTTCGAACTATATCTTCCTTGCTCCTTAAGGTCACCTGTTTATAGGAAATGGGCAGTTCCCATTGAAGAAAATGAAACGGCCTCACTGTCGTTTCTTTTACCTGTTTTTCATAACCTGGGTCCTTGAATCCCCAAACAGGCAGGGAGAAGTCCCCCATTTTCAAAAAGTGCCTGCTCGTTTCATTTCCGTTAAAAACAGAAAACTTGGTTTTTAACGGCACATCCACTTTCGCTTTATACCACGTTTTCCCTTTTATTACTCCCTGGGCTGATACAATTTCCTGTTTATCCTCTTTTCCAATAAGTCCCGAAACAAGAAGCTGTCCTTTTCCTACATAATCATTCACATTTACTATAGATTGTCCTTTTTCAACGAACATATCAGTGATGATCGCTTTTTTGGAAGCGACCAAATTTTGTGGAGATGTTTTCTCGACCTCTTTAGGCTGCCGTTTTTCAACCACCCGGAAATGGTATGTCGTTCCCTTTAGCTCTACCCCTACCCATGTCAATGCACCAATCCGGTCCGACAGCTTACGCTGAATCGTATCCACATCATCAACAAAGAATTGTACTTTACCGATCTTCACACCCATCTTGTCCAATTCTTTTCGGATGGCATGCTCGGTAGCCGGCTTGGCATCTTGCACCTCGATGCCCCATACCATATTGGAAAGTACAAATATGCAAAGCAGGAAAGCGATCAGACCCACTAAAAACCCGCTGTTTTTCATAATTCTCTTCATTAGGAAAGGGAAACCCTTTCCCTGCATGAACTTTACTTTACAATCGCTCTTTCGCATGACCTGACGGAGTTTAGGGATATCCCTGACATCCATATGGAAAATCAGGGCCTCGCTGCCGACGCGCTTCACTTCCCAGATATGAAGCCCCCTTCTCGTCAGCATATTTATCAGCCGTTCTGCACCTTTGCCATAAGCCTTCACTTTTACATAGCCTGTATAATAGTTTGTCCATTGGTTTTTCATGGAGACCTCCCGGGATCATTCATTGATAAAATAAACCTTGTCAATTTTGCCTTCGAGCATGATTTCTTCCGGCAAAATCGTCTTTATGACAAAGGCGTTTCCCTTTATCAGCAACTGCCCATTTTTCAGCATCAATCGTACTTCGCTGTCTGTAAAAGCCAATAAGCCACGATGGTTTTCAATATAAATATGTAATTGTCCGATCATAGTAATTCGCGGCAGGTCCATCATGACATCTTGCGGAAGGTCCATTGTTTTGGTCATAAGCTGTTTCACTTTTTTTCCCCAATTGCGTGCCATAAAAAAGAACCCCCTTTCATCTCAATGTATGAAATGAAAGAGGGTTCTAGCACAAAATTATAAGGGAATGAAAGTCTATTTTTTTCATGCACCAAGGACAGGCTGAAAAAGGCCCGGGGTGCCGAATTACCTTCTGGACCGCTGAAGACTTCGCTTCGCCCTTGGCGGTCCCAGCACTTCTGACATGATGATGCCATCAATCAGCTGCTTTTTCCCAAAAGACGGTCCTTTGCGATAGACCGGACTGTTATTATCAGATATCGCTGATGTAATTTGATCTGCCTTCGCTTTTTGATATAAACGCTCTTGATCGTACTTCTGCTGAAGCCGTCTAAGCTCCGCAATCCTTTTGTTCGCTTCGTTATTCGTCTCATCGATTACTTCAAAAGCCTGTGTTGCCTGCTGATCGACTTTCCTTACGGGAGCAGGGGCAGGCCTTTGCTGCTGTTCCCCTTGCGACATTTCGCCCTGAAGCTCCCGCATGACCTCCTGCCATTTCTTTTTCGGAGGCGTGTTTGGATCATCATTTTGCTGAGGCTGCTTTTTCTTTCCTAACATGGACGTTAAAATACCGATCAAGACAATGATAAGGAATGGGTTCTTGAGAAAGAAATCAATAAAATCTCCCATTTAAAGACCTCCCTTCCCTGACCTAATTATTATTGTTATTGTTGTTGTTGATATTATTGTTATCCTTTGGATTTTCGGATATTTTACTGATGGAATCGCGCATATCCGTATCGGCCGTGATATTTTGGATATTCATATAATCCATCACTCCAAGATTTCCGCTTTTCAGTGCATCGGCCATGGCCAACGGAACTTCCGCTTCGGATTGAACAACCTTCGCTCGCATTTCCTGAACACGGGCAACCATTTCCTGTTCAAGTGCAACAGCCATTGCACGCCGTTCTTCGGCCTTCGCCTGGGCTATTTTCTTATCTGCCTCCGCTTGATCGGTCTGTAATATGGCCCCGATATTTTTCCCGATATCCACTTCAGCTATGTCAATGGAAAGAATTTCGAATGCCGTTCCAGAATCCAACCCTTTTGATAAAACCGTTCTAGAAATCAAATCGGGGTGTTCCAGTACATCCGTATGCATTTTAGAAGCACCGATCGTCGATACGATCCCTTCACCTACACGGGCAATGATCGTCTCTTCACCGGCACCACCGACTAGACGTTCAATATTGGCACGGACCGTAATCCTTGCCTTCGCTTTCACTTCAATCCCATTCATCGCTACACCAGAGATGAACGGAGTTTCGATCACTTTCGGGTTAACGCTCATTTGAACGGCTTGAAGAACATCACGACCTGCCAGGTCAATAGCTGCACCCCGTTCGAAAGGTAAGACGATATTGGCACGTTCTGCAGCAATTAAAGCATTCACTACGCGATCGACATTACCCCCTGCAAGGTAATGGCTCTCCAATTGATTCGTTGAAACATTGATTCCAGCCTTATGAGCCTTGATAAGGGGATTAACAACCCTGCTTGGTATAACACGGCGAAGCCTCATCCCAACTAATGTAAATATACTGATTTTGACTCCTGCCGCTAAAGCGGAAATCCATAACATTACTGGTACGAATGTGAAAAACACTGCCAATACGATGATGGCAGCAATCACTGCCAGTACAATAAATATCGTTCCTGAAGTTATCACTTAATGATTCATCCTTCCTGTATCTTTTAATTTTAATTCGAATCCGGAATTTCCCGGACGACCACCCTAGATCCTTCAACTTTAACGATCATGATTGACGAACCTTTGGAAATAAAGCTTCCTTCAGTCACGACATCGACTCTTTCATCTTTGATCAAAGCTGTTCCCGAAGGCCTCAAGTCTGTCATGGCCTTCCCTTCCACACCTAATAAATCAACTCGATTCGGATTGCTGACATACCCTTGTTCCGTTTTTGTTGCATCGGTTAATATCATTTTCCTGAAAAATTTCATTTGTTTTCCAAACACCTTTACAAGTAGGATGAATACCAAAATGGATACGGTGACCGCAATTAGCAAGGATATCGTCATATGAACAGGATCATCTGATGCGAGGAATAAACTCCCCACGATCGCTGTAAATCCAAGCAGTCCGATAATCCCCCCTGGGAGAAAAAACTCAATTAGAACGAGAATGACCCCAATGATGAACATAGCTAACGATTCGTACCCGGTGATACCAGCGACAAGATGGCCATAGAAGAATAAGACGAGACTTGAGATCCCAATTACCCCTGGAATTCCAAAACCAGGTGAGAACAATTCCATCACAATCCCGATTCCCGCTAGCGTCAATAAAATGGGAACGACGATCGGATTGGTCAAAAAGCGGGCAAGTTTCTCAGGAAAGCTTTCTTCGATTGACCGAATATCGGCATCCTCAACCCCAAGTATACTATACAGCTCCGCTTCCCCAGAGACGGTGCCTTCACTATATCCAGCCTTTTTTGCCTGTTCAGCTGTAAATGTCAGCAACTTTCCTCTTTCCGCTCCATATTCGGGAAGATTGATGTCATCATCCGCCATCGCCTGAGCGAAAATGGGATCGCGTCCATTTTGTTCTGCAGCAGTCTTCATGGCAGCCAGCCAATAAGATTGCGCTTTCTTACCTGCAGCGTTCCCTGTTGAATCAATGACAGCCGCCGATCCCATGGTAGCACTTGGAACCATATAGATCTCATCTGCACTTAGAGAAATATATGCACCTGCAGATAGTGCCCTGTTATTGACGTAGGCAACTGTCTTAATTGGTGAATCGGACAGTAACTTTGCGATTTCCCCTGCCGCATCCACAGCACCTCCAGGGGTATTCACTTCGAATACGACAAGATCTGCATCAGCTGCTTCAGCAGTGGTCAGCGCACGTTCCAAAAAGGCCGAGAGCCCCTTTTCCACCGTTTCTTCAATTGGAACATGGTAAACGATCTTTTCTTTTGCAGAAACCGACGATATCCCAAATGAAGACATGGTGAACAGCAATCCAAACAGGAGTACAGATAAATAACGCCAAATTTTCAACGGAACGCCCCCTTTCCCGTATTAAACGCTGTAAGTGCCTCCAATTTCATGAAGATACTTACCAGTAAAATTCAGGCCGCAACTAAATTCGAATAAGGAGCAAATGAAGCAACCCTTTACTCTGTTCTTTAGTTATTACGTATGTATATGAAAAAGGTTTCAAAAAAAGCAAATAAAATTGAAAGTACCCTATATTATCTTGGACTTTGCTTCAAAAATATACGCATAAAAACCGTGAAATACACAAAAACCACAGGCAATTTGCCTGCGGTTAGGTTTCGAGTTTTAAGTTTCGAGTTCAAGATAGATGTTGTTGTACTAATTTGTTTACTAGAGAACCATCCGCTTTACCTTTAACTTTAGGCATTAAAGCTCCCATAACTCTCCCCATATCTGCTTTGGATGTTGCATTGACTTCTTCAATCGTTTGTTTAACAATAGTAGAAATCTCTTCTTCTGAAAGTTGCTCAGGCATATATGCCTCTACGTATACTAGTTCGGTGCGGACTTTATCCACGAGATCGGAACGACCTGCGTTTTCAAACTCCTGGAGGGAGTCTTTGCGTTGTTTTAATTCGCGAGAGAGCACTGTCAATTCTTCATCATCTGTTAATTCTTGTCTCTGCTTTAGAGCTTCGTTTTGAATAGAAGCTTTCAGCATCCGAATAACAGATAGTTTGTCCTTTTCCTTGTTCTTCATCGCTTGTTTCATATCATTATTTAAACGCTCGAGAAGACTCATCTTTCCACCCTCTCTTAGAATTTACGTTTTCTAGCAGCTTCAGACTTTTTCTTACGTTTTACGCTTGGTTTTTCATAAAATTCACGCTTCCTAGCTTCCTGAAGCGATCCTGCTTTAGATACAGTACGTTTGAAACGACGAAGAGCATCTTCAAGCGATTCGTTTTTACGAACGACGGTTTTAGACATCTCTTTCCCTCCCTCCGAAAACAACACACTAACTCAAGTTGTCAACATGTTATACATGTACTAAACAATTATAATATATCATCTTTAGCAGGTCAACCAATAAAATCAAACTTATTTTGAATTTAATCATGTTATTATCATAACTTTTCTCAAAACGGCATGGAAATCCAATTTATAGCATGTCTCCTCATAATGGACCATAAGATTATTAAGGGGTGACAGTCATGTTTGAGCTATTTTTATTCCTGCTATTCATTGCGATATTTTTGGCAGGTATGTCAGTTTTACGAATCGGACTGTTCAATATGTCCGGTGCAGCATTAAAAACTTTTCTATTTAAGGTAACGGATAAGCCATGGAAAGGTTTCATGGCCGGAACCATCTTTACGGGGATCCTGCAAAGCAGCTCGGCGGTCATGGTCATGACGGTCGGCCTCGTTTCTGCAGGAAGCTTAACATTCCCGCAAACAATCGGGATTATTCTTGGAACGAATATCGGATCTACCTTTACAGCAGAGTTCATGACCTTCTCTTTGGATCGTTGGATCATTCCCGGAGTTGTCAGCGGCGCTTTCCTTTGCTTCATGCCTAAAGTATTACCGAGAAGCTTAGGGATGTCCCTGATCGGAATCTCTGCCATCTTCGCGGCAATGAGTGGTTTTAAAACGCTTTCGACACCGATTGCTGCCTATCCATCCATACAGACGCTCATCCATTACATAGAGGGTCATATGATTTATGCCCTATTAGCCGGAATACTATTGACGGCACTCATTCATTCCAGTTCAGCAACCATCGGGATAGCCATGAGCTTTTTGATGAATGGGGAGTTATCCGTCGCTTCCGCAATCATCATCATGCTCGGATCCAATATAGGCACTTGCATCACCGGATACATGGCCAGCATCGGTTCTGGGAGACAAGCCGCCTTCACGGCTTATGCACATATTTGGCTAAACGTCATCGGGGTTGCCGCATTCCTGCCTTTTGTGGACACCCTGGAACGAGCGGCTGCCTTTTTCACCGAAAACAAGGGGACACAGCTCGCCCATGCGAGTGTCATTTTCAATATCTTGACTTCTTTGGCTGTCTTGCCTTTCGCACGCCAATTCTCCAATTTCATTCTTTTGGCACATCGGCCACATATAAAAAAATAAGCCGCATTCGAAAGAATGCGGCTTATTGCAATATCAATAATCCGAATCAGCCGTTAAGCCCTTTACGATGGAGACACCTGCACTCGCTCCAATTCTTGTTGCACCAGCTTCAATCACGTTCTGGGCATCAGCCGTGTTGCGGACTCCTCCTGAAGCTTTGACACCGATATCGGGACCGACCGTTTTTCTCATGAGCGCGATATCTTCAACAGTCGCACCGCCGGTCGAAAAACCAGTTGATGTTTTAACATAATCCGTTCCCGCTTTTACTGCAAGTTCACAAGCACGGACTTTTTCTTCCTCAGTCAATAGAGCGGTCTCAATGATTACTTTCGATAGAGCTTTACCAGTGGATGCCGCTACCACAGCACGGATATCCCGCTCTACCAGCTCATCATCCTTGTCCTTCAATGCGCCGATATTAATCACCATATCGACTTCGTGGGCGCCATTGCTGATGGCATCTTTCGTTTCAAAAGCTTTGGTTTCCGGTGTGGTTGCACCTAGAGGGAACCCGATAACCGTACAAACTTTTACATCTGAACCTTCCAAAAGTTCGCTTGCATACTTAACCCAAGTCGGGTTTACGCATACGGAAGCAAAGTTATATTCTCTCGCTTCTTCGCATAATACCTTAATTTGCTCTTTGGTTGCATCTGCTTTTAATAACGTGTGGTCAATTAAACCTGCTACATTTTGTGACATTAATAATCCTCCTCAAAAACAATCTATAACTAGTTGTACGTACCTCTCATGATACCATAGTTTATCCAATTTGACGATATATATAGTCTTTACCCGAATGTACCAAGAAACACGCAAGCAGAGGATAAAAAAAAAAAGACAGCAGAAAACGGCTGTCTTAAATATTGGAAACTTGTTGCAACGGAAAATCCTTCACGACCGTCACGAACTGACCTTCACTAAATGGATAGCCAGACTTTGTAATCTTTACTTTTACGATTTCACCGACCATCTCTTCCGAAGCCGGGAAGACGATTTTCATGTAATTATCGGAGTATCCTTCATAAAGGCCATTTTCCAACTTCGTTTCAGGAATGACTTCAAGAACTTCCCCCTCAAATCGTGATGCATACTCTTTTGCCAGCTGGTCCGACAAAGCGATAAGACGGTGGACGCGTTCATTTTTGACATCTTCATCCACTTGATCTTCCATACGCGCAGCCGGAGTCCCTGTCCGTTTTGAATAAGGGAAGACATGGAGTTCGGAGAATTTATATTTTTCTATAAAGTTATATGTCTCCATGAATTCTTCTTCGGTTTCACCCGGGAAACCTACGATGACATCCGAAGTAACAGCAAGACCCGGAAGTGCAATTTTTAACTTTTCGATTCGATCACCGAAGAAATCCATCGTATATTTACGTCTCATCCGTTTTAAAACCGTATCGGAACCCGATTGGATTGGAATATGCAAATGACGTACGACTTTTTTCGATTTCGTCAGCACTTCAATGATCTCATCTGTAATTTGGCTGGCTTCAATGGATGAAATACGGATGCGCTTCAGCCCATCGATTTTTTCCAGGTCCCGCAGCAGCATCGCCAAATTATAGTCCTTCAAATCGTCTCCATATCCACCAGTATGAATTCCGGTCAGGACTAGTTCTTTATATCCTGCCTCCACAAGCTGTTCAGCTTGGTGAACGACTTCCTTTGGGTCGCGGGAACGCATTAATCCACGAGCCCAAGGGATGATGCAGAAAGTGCAGAAATTATTGCACCCTTCCTGAATCTTTAATGAAGCACGTGTACGGTCTGTAAAAGCAGGTACATCCAACTCTTCGTAGACACGGTTTTTCATGATATTTCCTACAGCATTGATTGGTTCACGTTCAACCTTGAATTGCTCGATGTAATCAAGCAGTTTAACCCTGTCCTGTGTTCCTACAACAATATCCACACCTGGTATGGCCATGATTTCTGCTGGCGATGTCTGAGCGTAGCATCCCGTTACCGCTATGACGGCATTCGGATTCTTACGAATGGCACGACGGATGACCTGACGGCTTTTCTTATCGCCAGTGTTTGTCACCGTGCATGTGTTGATGACATATACATCTGATGTGTTTTCAAACTCAACACGATCATATCCCCCAGTTTTGAATAATTGCCAAATAGCCTCTGTTTCATAATGATTCACTTTACAGCCTAATGTATGGAAAGCGACCGTTGCCATTTTTCATCACCTCAAAAGTTCTACATGATAAGAAACAGCGGAAAGTGCATATAAAGGTGCTGTTTCAGTTCTTAATATCCTTGGTCCAAGACCGCAAGCCACAAAACCGGCATCAGTCAGTTTTTCAATTTCCTTATCTGCTAACCCACCTTCAGGACCAAACACGAATAAGATCGATTGCCCT
Source organism: Peribacillus sp. NJ11 (assembly GCF_030348405.1). Taxonomy (NCBI): domain Bacteria; kingdom Bacillati; phylum Bacillota; class Bacilli; order Caryophanales; family Bacillaceae; genus Peribacillus; species Peribacillus sp. NJ11. The sequence goes on along the minus strand of NZ_JAUCFO010000001.1, from coordinate 2,945,242 downwards.
GGGGTGATATCTTTCAAGACAGATGCGAGTACAGAAGTTTCCCCACGTTTTGCCTCTTCTTCAAAAGCGATTAATTTATGATTGAAACCGGAAGCATACCCAGCTAGCTGAACTGCCGTCATCGGTTCCTTGATGGCAGGGATAACTGTGCGGTGAGATTGTTCAGCCGCCTCTTTTGAAATCTTCTGGAGCCTCTCCAATTTCTTACCTACCTTTTTGTGGTCCCATTTTACCACCGAACGAGCCGCAATAAAAGGGATAAATTCAACGGCACCCAGTTCCGTACCCTTTTGAACGATATATTCCAATTTATCCCCTTTAGGCAGACCGCTCGCTATCACAACCCTCACAGGAAGTTCCTTTTCTTCATTCTTCCATTCGATAACGGTCCCTATAACAGCATCATCACTAATTTCCGAAATTTCCGTGATAGCTGTCATACCATTGCCTTTCACCGTGATGATCCGCTCCCCCGGTCCCATCCTCATGACCCTGGCGATATGGTGAAAATCATCGCCTGATATCGTCACCGTGTTTCCATTGATGTCTTCTTCGTTAAGAAAATACCGTTGCACACTGCCACCCACTTCGTCTAGTCTAAAAACTTACAGGCTAACAGTCAGAGACTTATTACCCGAATGCAAGCCATGCAAAGATTCAAGCTAAAAAAAGGTACTCTGACTATCAAAATACCCGATAATCAGAGTAACTTTTTTCAATTAATCATTTCTTTTCGCGATTATCGCTACCCAATCTTCCATCAAGATGGTTTCGGAAATGGTGAAGCCAGATCCTGTAATCGCATCCTTCACATCTTGTTTCTTAGGTTGAATGATTCCAGAAGCTATAAAATATCCGCCCGGTTTGACGACTTTCGCTACATCATCCGTAAAGCGCATGATCACTTCGGCAAGAATGTTAGCCACGACGACATCCGCTTGTTCATTTACACCATCCAGCAAGTTACCTTTTGAAACGGACACTTTATCCTGAACGTTATTAAGTTCCACATTCTGTATAGCTGACTGTACAGCCACTTCATCCAAATCAAGGGACTGGATTCGTTTTGCGTCCAATAATGCAGCAGCAATGCTTAGAACACCAGAACCCGTTCCTACATCAACAACTAAATCCCCAGGCCGCACTGTACGTTCCAGCGCTTGGATGCACATGACCGTTGTCGGGTGTGTACCTGTTCCGAAGGCCATGCCCGGATCAAGTTCGATGATCAGTTCGTCACTGCTTACTGGAGTGTAATCTTCCCATGTTGGCACGATGGTAAAACGTTCGGATATCTTGACGGGATTATAATATTTTTTCCAAGCCGTCGCCCACTCTTCTTCATTCACTTCACTAATTGAAACAACATTCTTCCCAAGGTCTATATCAAAAAGGTGGAGATTATTGATTGATTCCTTAATAGCATCAACGGTTTCACCAAGAAAGCTGTTTACGGGAAGATAAGCCTTAATGACTACACCCTCATCCGGATAATCATCTGGGTTTAAGTGGTAGATTTCGCCAAAAACATTTTCGCGTTCCTTGACTAATTCTAGAGGATCCTCAATGACAACACCGCTCGCACCTGCCTCATGAAGAATATTAGAAACAGGTTCAACCGCTTCATTCGTTGTTTGGATTGCAAATTCAGACCACTTCATAATCTACCAACTCCCAATTTGTTCTTTTACTTTTATTCACCTATCTTTAAATGCACGTTTCACTTTTGAGAAAAAGCCATCTTCTTGTTCATCTATACCTTGTCCGCTGATATCGCTGAACTCACGAAGCAGATCCTTTTGTTTTTCCGTTAATTTTTTAGGCGTTACCACTAATACGACTACATGCTGATCTCCTTGGCCATATCCTCTGACGTTAGGAACACCTTTGCCTTTTAAACGGAAACGCGTGCTTGTTTGTGTACCGGCAGGGATCTTCAGCTTCACTTTTCCATGAAGGGTCGGAACTTCTATTTCATCACCTAATGCTGCCTGAGCAAAAGTAACCGGCATTTCACAATAGATGTCATCGCCATCCCGCTCAAAGAATTCATGGCTGCGTACATGGAAGACAACATACAGGTCTCCAGCTGGACCGCCATTGATTCCTGGCTCTCCTTGGCCGGTTACACGCAATTGTTGACCATCATCAATTCCGGCTGGCACCTTAACTTGGATCTTTTTACGTTTTTGGACTTTTCCGTCACCGCCACATGTTGAGCATTTATTAGGAATGATTTTTCCTGTTCCTTGACAATGGTGACATGCTCTCCGGTTCACAATCCTTCCGAACGCTGTGTTTTGTTCAACATTCAATTGACCGGTTCCATGACAATGTGAACAATTTTCCACTTTTGTGCCTGGTTTGGCACCGGATCCTTTACATGTATCACAATTCTCTTCACGCGGAATTTCGATTTCAGTATCTTTTCCAAATGCAGCCTCTTCAAAAGAAAGCGTCATCGTATACTGTAAATCCGCCCCTTGACGCGGTGCATTAGGATCTCTCCTACGTCCGCCGCCACCAAAGAAGCTACTGAAAATATCTTCAAAACCGCCGAAACCACCAAAGTCCTGACCACCAAAGCCCTGATTTGGATCTGTATGTCCGAATTGGTCATAATGGGCCTTTTTCTGTTCGTCACTCAATACTTCGTAAGCTTCCTTGATTTCCTTGAATTTATCCGCAGCATCGTCCGCTTTATTAATATCAGGGTGATATTGTTTGGAGAGCTTTCGATACGCTTTTTTGATTTCATCCTTCGAAGCACTCTTCGAAAGGCCTAACACCTCATAATAATCGCGTTTACTCATATCTAAAATCCACTCCCGATTCGATTCACATAAAGGTAATATTATCACTGAACGAAGATAATAATCAACTAGAAAAGTACAAACAGGCTTTAACACTTTTTTGTAATTGGTAATGCCAGCCCCAAATTGCACACATTTATTTCTAAAATCCCATGATTCCCCACCAGCGATTGTAAGATTAAAAGAAAACCAGATGCCAACGCTCCCTGACAATGATTCCCTTCACTGTAAAAAAAGCCAAAGTCAAGATAACCTGACTTTGACTTTTCTACAATGGCAGGCAGAAATGAACTGCCCAATATTTATCAGTGTCCCGATTGGGTCACTTTTTATTTTTTCTCTTCTTCGTTAACTTCCGTGTATTCTGCATCAACGACATTATCGTCTTTAGCAGATTCGCCAGCACCGGCTTCGCCAGCTTGCTGAGCTTTTGCCGCTTCTTCATAAAGCTTCATTGTCAAAGCTTGAACGATTTCATTAAGTGCATCTTTTTTCACGCGGATTTCTTCAAGCTCATTTTTCTCGATTGCAGCTTTCAGTTCGTCCTTCGCTTCATTTGCTTTTGTTACTTCCGCTTCGTCCACTTTACCTTCTAGATCTTTAAGCGTTTTTTCCGTTTGGAAGACTAATTGATCAGCTTCGTTACGAAGTTCAACTTCTTCTTTACGTTGTTTATCGCTATCGGCATTTTCTTCCGCTTCACGTACCATGCGTTCGATCTCTTCATCAGAAAGTCCTGAAGATGATTTGATGGTGATCGCTTGTTCTTTGTTCGTGCCAAGATCTTTCGCACGAACGTTCACGATACCATTTTTATCGATATCGAATGTCACTTCAACTTGCGGAATTCCACGCGGTGCAGGTGGAATGTCACTCAATTGGAAACGACCGAGCGTTTTGTTATCCGCTGACATTGGACGTTCACCTTGAAGAACATGGATATCAACTGCCGTTTGGTTATCAGCCGCTGTCGAGAATACTTGTGATTTACTAGTTGGAATCGTAGTATTACGGTCAATCAGTTTCGTGAACACTCCGCCCATCGTTTCAATTCCAAGTGAAAGTGGAGTTACATCCAGAAGGACAACGTCTTTAACATCTCCTGTTAATACGCCACCTTGAATTGCAGCACCCATAGCCACTACTTCATCAGGGTTTACACCTTTGCTTGGTTCTTGACCGATTTCCTTTTTGATCGCTTCAACAACTGCAGGAATACGTGTAGATCCACCAACAAGGATTACTTTGTCAATTTCAGATGCTGAAAGGCCAGCATCTTTCAATGCTTGACGAGTTGGTCCCATAGTACGCTCAACAAGACCTGAAGAAAGCTCATCGAATTTTGCTCTAGTCATCGTTACGTCCAAGTGAAGCGGGCCAGCATCCCCAGCTGTGATGAATGGCAATGAAATTTGAGTTGAAGTTACGCCGGAAAGATCTTTTTTCGCTTTTTCAGCTGCATCTTTCAAACGTTGTACCGCCATTTTATCTTTTGAAAGGTCAATTCCGTTTTCTTTCTTGAATGCTTCAACTAGGTAATCGATGATGACTTGGTCGAAATCATCTCCACCTAGACGGTTGTCACCGGCTGTGGACTTAACTTCGAAAACGCCATCTCCAAGTTCCATGATCGATACGTCGAATGTACCGCCGCCAAGGTCGAATACAAGGATCGTTTGATCTTCTTCCGTTTTATCCAAACCGTATGCAAGTGCTGCAGCTGTAGGTTCGTTGATGATACGTTCCACTTCAAGACCAGCAATTTGACCAGCATCCTTAGTTGCTTGACGTTCTGCATCATTGAAGTAAGCAGGTACAGTGATAACCGCTTTTGTAACTTTTTCGCCAAGATACTCTTCAGCGTATGATTTTAAGTATTGAAGGATGATTGCAGAAACTTCCTGAGGTGAGTATTCTTTTCCTTCAATTACTTCTTTATGGTCGGTACCCATATGGCGTTTAATGGAAATGATTGTGTTAGGGTTTGTAATCGCTTGGCGTTTTGCCACTTCCCCCACTTGTCTTTCTCCATTTTTGAATGCCACTACGGATGGTGTTGTACGGTTTCCTTCTGGATTCGGGATTACTTTTGGTTCCCCGCCTTCAAGTACAGATACACAAGAGTTTGTTGTACCTAAGTCAATACCAATAATCTTGCTCATAGTTTCACTACCTCCCAATTTTCTATATGTAATAATCTTATTCGTTCACTTTAACCATTGCAGGTCGAATCACACGGTCTTTTAGAAGGTATCCTTTTTGGAATTCCTCGACGACGATGTTAGAACCGAAGTTTTCATCTTGAACTTGCATGACCGCTTGATGCAAACGCGGATCGAACTCTTCACCAACCGAACTGATCGGTTCGATGCCTTCTTTAGTCAATGCATCAGTAATCGCTTTGTAGACCATTTCCATGCCTTGAAGCAGGGATTTCGTCTGTTCATTTTCCGCTTCGATTTTTGTAGCTCTTTCAAAATTATCAAGAGCTTCCACTAAATCACTGGCAATACTTTGAACTCTATATTTTTGAGCCGCCTCCATATCAAGCTTGGCACGGCGTCTTGAATTATCAAAATCGGCCTGCAGACGAAGATAACGGTTATCCATTTCTTCGATTTTTGCCTGAAGCTCAGCAATCTTTTCATGAGCCAATTGAAGTTCATCTTTTTCAACCGGAGTTTCCTCCTGGTTTTGTTCTGCTGGAGTTTCTTCTTCAGCGAAAACTGCTTCTGCAGCGCTTTCCTCGATTGTTTCATTTTCCAATGTTTTTTCTTCATTTTTATTTTCTGTCACAATCTCACCTCCCTAAAAGGGTTATACAATTTATGCTAAAGTAATAGGTCAGGCTGCGGAATATGACCTCCGCCACCTTAACAATATTACCTTTGCTACTATTTTTGATACAGTTTTGTCATTAGGGCCGTTAAATCTTTCGAGAAAAACGAAAGCAAACTGATCACTCGCGAATATTCCATTCTCGTCGGACCCAATATGGCTAATGTGCCCACTTGCTCCTGCCCGATTGAGTATGTTGCCGTAATCAAACTGCAGTCATCGAGCACTGTGTTTTGATTTTCACGGCCAATCTTGACGTGGATGCCCGATGGATTTTGAGTAATGAGTTCATAAAAACCCTGCTCCTGCTCAATCATCGATAAAAGCGTGCTTACTTTAGCAATATCATGGAACTCAGGCTGCCTTAGCATATTCGTTTTCCCGCCGAAAAATATTTTTTCGGGCTTTGTGTCCGTCAGGGTATCCGCCAGGACAGAGACCATCGATCCATAGTTATGGATGTGACGGCTCAAAAGAACAGCCACTTCCTTGTAGATCTTATCCTTTAGATCAACTAGCGGAACATCGACCAAACGGGAATTCAATATGTTCACCATCTTTTCAATTTCGTTTATATCAAAAGAAGGCGGTAAGGAAATCATTCGATTTTCCACATGACCTGTATCAGTAATAATGATGGCTATTGCCGTTTCCGGGCTCAAAGGAATGATCTGGATTTTCTTCAGCTTATGCTCATTCACTTTTGGCCCCAGTACAATCGCCGTATAATTCGTCAGTTCCGAAAGTATTTTCGCTGACTTCTGAACGATCTTTTCCAATTCATAAATTCGTTCTACAAAAACGGATTTTAATATCTTCATTTCATTCTTTTTCGGAGCTTGAGGAGAAAGTAAATGATCCACATAATATCTATACCCTTTTTCAGAAGGAATCCTACCGGAAGAAGTATGGGTTTTTTCTAAAAATCCCATTTCTTCAAGATCAGACATTTCGTTGCGAATTGTGGCAGAGCTGAACGTAATTTCATCTTTCTTCGACAAGCTTCGTGACCCGACTGGCTGGGCAGAATGGATAAAATCCTCGATTATCACTTGTAGAATCAATAATTGACGATCAGTTAGCATGTATGATCACCTCTGTTAGCACTCTGTCTCTTCGAGTGCTAATATACTAATAAATTATCAAATGAAGCTTATGATGTCAACAATGAAAACCGCTAATTACTCGTTAAAATAACATGGATTAACTTCACTCGGAATCAATTATGCCTAAAAATGATTGGAACACTTCATTTCCAAGCAGTTTCCCCCGCTCCGTCAAGCGCACGAACCCGCCTTCCACCTTAAGCAGACCCTTTGCCGCTTCTTCTTCGAGCGGTTTCCTGAAAATCTCCGTCATTTCAACAAAAAATTTATTCTTGAAGGTTTCCAATGAAACTCCTTCCGTTTTTCGGAGACCCAAAAACATCTCCTCTTCCATCCGTTCATGAAGCGGTACTGGGCGTTCCTCCAATACAGGCAGCTGGTTCGCCATCAATGGTGTGATATATTTCTTCACCGGTCCATGATTGGCCACTCTTTTTCCTCCAGTATAGCCATGTGCACCGGCACCAATCCCATAATACTCCACATTATCCCAATATGTCAGGTTGTGCCGGCTTTCAAACCCAGCACGGGCAAAATTACTGATTTCATATTGATGCAGTCCATGCTTCTCCATCTCTTCCATCAACTTCTCATACATCGAAGCCTCGAGCTCCTGCGGCGGCAGGTTTAATTTACCCCTTCGCATCTGATTATAAAAAACCGTTTTCGGCTCAACGATCAATGAGTAGCTGGAATAGTGCGGCAATTGAAGGGCAATCGCTTTATCCAACGTGTCATTGAAATCTTCCATAGTTTGTCCCGGCAATCCGTAAATCAAATCGATGCTGATATTCGTAAAGCCAACTTCTTGAGCCAAATGAATCGTTTCATATACTTCAGAAGCCCGATGAGTCCGGCCTATTCGCTTTAATAATTCATCATTGAAGCTTTGCACTCCAAAGCTAAGTCTATTGACACCTGAATGATAAAGTATCTCGAGTTTTTCTCGCGAAAGATCCCCTGGATTAGCTTCGAATGTATATTCAGCCTTTTTTGGATCAAATGGCAGGGTTTCATTGATCGCTTCACATAAAAAAGCAAGCTGCTTTTCATTTAGGGAGGTCGGTGTCCCTCCACCGACGAAAACCGTATCCAAACCTGCAGTCGGGTATTTGGAAAGTTGCATCACCATTTCCCTTTTCATCATCTGTAAATATTCGTCGACCGGCTGTCCCTGTAAAAATACTTTATTAAAATCACAATAGTGACAAATATGTTCACAAAATGGTATATGGAGGTAGGCGCTTTTAATCATTGTGTTCACAACCTTTTAATCGAATGAGTCGATAGAAAAAGAGGCTAGATCTCCTCTACCCTCTTTTTTCTATCTATCGTTTATTTTATTTATTTTTTCGGTGTCGTATCATCCATTTTCAAAACAGCCATGAAAGCTTCTTGCGGCACTTCAACGGAACCTACCTGTTTCATCCGCTTTTTACCTTCTTTCTGTTTTTCGAGCAACTTACGTTTACGGGAAATATCGCCGCCGTAACATTTAGCCAATACGTTTTTGCGCATTGCACTAATCGAAGAACGGGCCACGATCTTTTGCCCGATCGCTGCTTGGATCGGCACTTCAAATTGTTGTCTTGGAATCAATTTCTTCAATTTTTCAACAATGACTTTACCGCGTTCATAAGCAAAGTCCTTATGAACGATGAAACTCAACGCATCCACAGTTTCAGCGTTCAGTAAGATATCCATCTTCACAAGCTTGGACGGTTTGTAGCCGATCAACTCATAATCGAATGAAGCATAGCCTCTAGTATTGGATTTCAACTGATCGAAGAAATCATAAACGATTTCCGATAATGGTATTTCATAATGAATGCTCACACGAGTCTCATCGATATATTCCATATCAATGAAGTTACCGCGTTTATTTTGACAGATTTCCATGATCGTTCCGACGAACTCTGTCGGTGCCATCATCGTTGCTTTGACATATGGCTCCTCGACTCGTTCAATCTTTTGAGCATCCGGCATATTGGACGGGTTATCTACTTTCAGGACCGTTCCGTCTGTCAGGATCACATCATAAATAACACTTGGCGCAGTGGTGATCAGATCAATTTTGAATTCACGTTCAATCCGTTCCTGGATTATTTCCATATGAAGGAGTCCAAGGAATCCGCAACGGAAACCGAAGCCCAATGCTTGCGATGATTCCGCTTCGAACTGTAACGCTGAATCGTTCAATTCCAACTTCTCTAATGCATCCCTTAAATCATTGAATTTCGATGCGTCAATTGGGTATAAACCGCAATATACCATCGGATTCATCTTCCGGTAACCCGGCAATGGCTCTGTCGCACTATTCACGGCACTGGTAATCGTATCACCAACAGTCGTATCACCAACGTTTTTAATGGCGGCAGTAAGGAAACCTACATCACCGACGTTAAGTTCATCCAAAAGCTGGGTTTTTGGATTGAAGACACCCAATTCGGTTACATCAAATTCCTTGCCAGTGGACATCATTTTGATTTTGTCGCCCACTTTAATGGAACCCTCAACAACACGGATATAGGCAACCACACCGCGGTACGCATCAAACAGTGAATCGAAAATAAGCGCCTTGAACGGGGCATCGGGATCTCCCTGTGGTGCTGGCACCAATTCAACGACCTGCTCCAAAATCTCCTCGATTCCGATTCCCGCTTTAGCGGAAGCCAAAACTGCATCGGAAGCATCCAATCCGATTACTTCCTCGATTTCTCCACGTACCCGTTCCGGATCGGCACTCGGCAAATCAATTTTATTGATGACCGGAATGATTTCCAGGTTGTTGTCCAAAGCTAAATACACGTTTGCAAGCGTTTGGGCCTCAATTCCCTGTGCCGCATCGACAACAAGGACAGCACCTTCACACGCTGCAAGGCTTCGTGAAACTTCATACGTAAAATCGACATGTCCCGGTGTATCAATAAGATGGAAAATATATTCTTCGCCATCTTTCGCATTATATTTCAATTGAATCGCATTCAATTTAATCGTAATTCCACGCTCTCGCTCTAAATCCATGGAATCCAACAGTTGACTCTTCATTTCACGCTGAGTCATTGCGTTCGTTTTTTCAATGATACGATCCGCCAATGTAGATTTTCCATGATCAATATGAGCGATGATGGAAAAGTTACGAATCTTTGATTGTCTTTTTAATTTTTCTTCTCTATTCATGACGTTCACTCCCACTAGTCGACACAATACACTATTTTTTATTATATCAATAGAAAATGCAAGATTCAACAGAATAGTTACAAAAGAAGCATCATTGTAGGGCAAAGGATAAAAAAAGGCTGCATTCCGGATTCGGATGCAACCTTTTGATAAGGCACACTCAACTTATTCCATACCTAAATCATATCAATAAGTGCTTGAAAGGCCCCTGATATCGTATCTCCAAGCGTTTTGCCGACCGATGAGAAAAAGTTGAAGGCTTTCATTTCTTCAAGCTTTTCTTTTTTCGTCTCCAAATCATGACTTGTTACTTTTTCGCCAAGAATATCCGCTTCCATCTCCCCTTGATCCGATTGGTTAATAATGAATGCACTATTCAAAGTGGGATCTTCATACCCCTTCATTTTTTTCATCCCATCGTTCGCTTGCTGCATCCCAATCAGAACACCTAAAAATAATACGAGCACAATCCCTGTACATTTCAACCAAAACCGAACCATGATAGAGAACTCCTTTCAACTTACTTCGCTTCCGATTCCCCAGTCGTTTTATCAACCGCTTTGGCATCCCAGTAAAATTCACTGAAAACATCGGTAAAGGCATCAACGGTTAAGTACATTTCCTCGAAAGTATTATCAACACCGCCAATTTCCAAGAGCATGGCATTGCTTGACAAATCCTGATTGTATACTCCATTCTGCCCCGCTCCGCCTTGTTTCATAACCCCTCGTGAAATGCCTGGGTATTTTTTCTCCAAAGCTTTATGAAGCTTATTGGCAAGCGCTGCATTTTTTTCGAAGTTCGGGTTATTGCCCCCGACCACGAAGGCAATCTTGGCATAATCTTTACCGTTAATGTTAATGGTCGTATGTTTTTTTCGTTTAGAATCACGATGGATATCAATGATATATTCTAGATCTTTGTTGGTAGCCAACGCAGTCTGAACAGATTTACGAGACTCTTGATAGGATTTGGCATAATTCAATCCTTTATTATTCAAATTGCCCATGATATCTGTTTTATCAAGCGATGACCCTATCCCGTTATCAGCCATGTCCTCCACCATCCGTTCCCCCAATTTCGTAATATTGATTTTAGAATGGTAGGCTAGATTCGGATTTGTCACCCCTTTTAAATAAGGAAGATACGATTCCCGGTTATGGCTATGGTAAATCTCGACCACTTTCCGTCCATTGGTCGTTTGATTCGGCTGATTGGCCACTCCTTTTTCCGGTTCTTCAATCTCATCCAGGTTTTGCAGGGATGCATCCCTTTCTTCATTCAGGACGTCTACTGGCGGCGAGGATTCATACGGCATATTCGTATAATTCGTTCCTTCACCAGCCACGAGGATCTCATTATCAAAAATCGAAAAGCCAGGAAGTTCCCTGCCAAGTAAACTTCTCGGGTCCTCCAATGAAATGTTAGTAGAGACTTTTATCAATTGATTCGTGATAACCGATTCCTGCTTACCTTCTGGCAGGGCATTAAAAAAATAATGGTTTTCATTGGCCAGCATCGAGAACAGCATTTTTCCCGAGAATTGGTTGGCTACAGTATGTACGGAATTCGAAGATATCCGATACTCCGGTCTTAGGGAAGTCATGACACCACTGACTGAAAATACAAAAAGAAGCAAGGCGAGAATACCTAGAAAAGTTTTTATTATTGTTGATCCGTGAATAGCTGTTATGATCCCTGGGGAATTTCTTCTTTTCATCTTTCCACCCTCTCTATAGCTTGTCTATTAATACCTATGACTTTGCTAGAAAGGGTAGAACACCATTTTTGGGCACTGAAAATGATTTAACGGGTATAGTAGCCCGTATTTTCTTGATTTATTGAATTATGCAGGGCAGCATTTAATCCATTAGCTATCAAATTGGCCATATCTTCAATGAAAACATCCACTTCTTTGGGCGTAACCATTAAATTATGACCAAGTGGCGAAAGCACCTCATAAATCAATTTCCGTTTCTCTTCATCAGGGAGGACACCTATCATTCCCAAGAAAGTTTGGCGTTCCTGTTCACCTGGCATATCCTCTTCGGTCAGCTTTGTCCGCTTTCCAAAACTGAATCCAGCGGGTGCCAACGAACGGGATGGTCTGTCCCCTTCATTCATTTCCTTGCCAAAGTGCTTCAAGATATAATCAATCGTATCGCTTGCTATCGATACGGCATCCACGACGGTAGGTATTCCAATGGCTATAACAGGAACTCCCAGGGTAGCCTGACTCAATTCTTTTCGTTTATTTCCAACACCAGACCCTGGATGGATGCCTGTATCCGTAATTTGAATCGTGGAATTTACACGATCAATCGAACGGGCAGCCAATGCATCAACGACGATCAGGAAATCAGGGTTACTTTTTTCGATGACTCCTTTTATGATGTCACTCGTCTCGATTCCCGTAATCCCCATCACACCAGGGGAGATCGCACTGACCGGCCGATAGCCCTCCTTGACCGACTCAGGCTGCAATTCGAACAAATGTCTTGTGACTACAAGGTTCTCAACGACTGCAGGTCCCAGAGCATCGGGAGTAACATTCCAGTTACCAAGGCCGACAACTAAACAACTGCTTTCCTTGGTGATTTTATTCCGTTTCAAGAAGTACGCCAGTTCATTGGCAAACACCTTTTCCACCCGTTGCTGAGTATCCGTATCCTGCTGGCGGATTCCCTGGACTTCGATGGTCAAATAGCTGCCCTGTTTTTTACCGATTTCTTTTTCCCCTTCAGCCGTGACCTCGACTAAGGATACCTTCAGATCTTCCACTTCTTTTTCCTTAATTATGACCCCTTCAATATGGGATACATCCACTTCCTCAACGACACCTTTATGTTCAAGGGCAATTTCCTTTGCTTCAATCGCCAAATCTGTTCGAATTCCGTATTCACTAAGGTCCAAATTATTTTCCATAACGGCCTCCTGATGTTTGAATTGTATCTAATCTAGTAATTTTCATGGTCTCTCTTAAACATTCTGTCGTTTTTGCTTTTTTATTATTCATTTTTTTGATACAATGAATTATGACGAGATGAATTTATTACTGAAATTATAATTCCTTTTATAATTCCTTTTCGATTCTCAATCTGAAGTATTGCATATTTATGAGCAGTCTGATAGAATATCACTTGTGCTATTTGATATGGATTTGAAAAGTCGAGTTCATATAATCTCGATTTCTTTGTAGGAGGTGAACGGAATGCCAAACATTAAATCTGCTATTAAACGTGTAAAAATCAACGACAAAAAACGCGTTCATAACATTACTGTTAGATCAACTATGCGTACTACAGTGAAAAATGCTGAAGTTGCATTAGCTGGTGAAAACGTTGAAGCTGCTAAAGAAGCTCTATTAACAGCTGCTGTGAAATTAGACAAAGCTGCATCTAAAGGATTAATCCATAAAAATGCGGCAGCCCGTAAAAAATCTCGTTTAGCGAAAAGACTTAACGCTCTTAACGCATAATGACAAAAAATTAAACGATCCAATTGGATCGTTTTTTTTGTGCGTGTTTTTTCGTATAAAAAAGGTGGCAGGGTTCCTGCCACCTTTTTTATGATCTGATTTTTAAAAGCAGCAGCTCAAGCGTGATCGCCTTATCGGCTTGGCCGGTCTTCATTTTATAATCCGCCTCCGCTAAGTCGTTCATGATGGACAACAGCTCGCGTTCCTGGAATTTCCCCGTCTTTTCGAGTGCCAGTTTCACCCTGTATGGATGCACCTTCAGTTGTCCCGCAATTTTTTGCTGGCTATAGCCTTGACGGGAAAGCTCTTTCACTTGATACATTAGCCTGACTTGTCCAGCCATGACACTTAAGATCTTGATCGGCTCTTCGTTCTGCCTGAGCAGATCGTGTAAAATCGTCATGGCACTTTCCATCTTCCGCTGTAAGACATGATCAACTAGCGTGAAGATATTCTGCTCAAGGGATTTAGCGACCAGCTTTTCCACTATCTCGACCGTAATATGTTTATCAGCTTCTGCATAAAGGACCATTTTATCCAGTTCATTCGTCAGCATCATCAGATTCGTTCCTGCAAGTTCAAGTAAAAGCTCTGTAGCCTGTTCATCTATTTGGACAGAAGAAGCTTCTACCCGCTCCTTCACCCACACCTTTAACTCATGATCACCAAGCTTCTTCGCTTCAACGAGAACCGCCTTACGCTTCAGTTCCTTGGTGATTTTCTTCCGTTCATCCAGTTTCTCATAAGGTGCGGTCAAAACGACAATAGAATAAGGAACCGGATCAGCCAAATAAGCTTCCAGTCTTTTCACATTATGTTCAACTCTTGACTTCGTTTTTTCTGCTGTCAAAAAAAATGGGTTTTGCATGAAAACAAGGCGCCTTTCCCCGATAAATGGGAGGGTTTCGACATCTTCAAGCGCTGTTTCAACAGGCGTCTCTTCTAAATCAAATTGAGAAAAGTTAAAATCCATCTCATCTTCGTGAAGGACATTCTCGATCAATAGCTGCTTCGTTTCATTAATTAGGTAGGCTTCCGTTCCATATAACAAGTATACTGGAGCGAACTGCCCTTTTTTTATACTTTTCCATACGTCTAATACCAATAGAATCCGCCTCTTTTTTATGTATTCTTCTCTAATGGTATAGGTGGATGGACCATTTGACAAGCTATAAAGGGAACTAGCCCCCTAAAGGACTAATTCCGGATCTATATGAACACTTTCAAGCAAGGCCCGGGTAATCTTCCTTGAAAGCGGGTAAAGTATTCATGTAGAACAAAAATTGGCTTTTCTTTTTTCGCTTGCTTTGTTTGTACTTTTATTTTGACCTCAAAATCCCAAACTATTTGTGACAACTCTTGTCAGTAAAGGAAATGAAGAAATGAAGCCTGTAGATTTTTTTTTGGTAATGTTTTATACTATTAGCAGAAATAGGAGGGGTAATAATGAACGAATTCGAAAAGAATGTCCAATCCAAGACAGATGACGTCGCTGATTCCGCTATGGGATTCATCGGTTCTTTTGTATTTTTCGCTGCCTTGTTCACCATAGCTGTCGTCGTTAAAGCTGTCGGATCCTGATTTCATTACTACATGCACTTATTTTTCCTGATGGAGGCTGCCGTTGCAGTCTCTTTCTTTTTGATTTTCTACATACTATGGAAGTGTCTTCCGAAAGGTTCCTCTCCTTTTGTAATACTTATAAATTATAGATCCATCCTCATCCGTCCTGAACACCTTAATGCCATTTCCCTCCAGATTCCCAATTACGTCTCCGTGTGGGTGACCGTAGCCATTTTCTTTTCCAACCGAAATAAGAGCAGCTTTCGGCTGTAGCTGTTCAAGGAATAACGTGGAAGAAGAAGTTTTACTGCCATGGTGACCAACCTTCAAGATATCCGCCTGCAACTGCGGAAATGTGCTTAATAGCTCCCTTTCGCCCTCTTCTCCCATATCTCCAGTAAATATCCATGACAATCCCCCAATCTCTGAGTGAAGGACTATCGATGAATCATTCTTATTGTCTTCCTTTTCATATGGACTTAGCACGGAAAACTGCGCTCCGCCCACTACCCAAAGGTCCCCCCTCTTCAAGACTGTCATTTTCATCTTTTTATCTCTTGCCATGGACACAAAATCCAAATTCCGATAATGCTCCTCACTCCAGCCTCCTATGACGATCTCCCCAACTTTGAAATTCTCAATTAATTCTCCTGCACTTCCCATATGATCTGCATCCGGATGGGTTAAAATCAGTTTGTCCAATTGGTGGATTCCTTTACTTTTCAATAATGGAACGATGATATCATCCGCCGTGTTGAACTTCTTTCGCTTTTTTGCCCATGTTTCGATTGGAAATGTAATTTGTCCACCCGTATCAATCAAATAATTACCGCGATTGAACGGCAGGATAATTAAAATGGAATCACCTTGTCCAACATCGATCATCTGTACTTCACCAAAAGGTGAGAACCTTTGTAAATTATATTGAAGAAGTAATAGGACAATCAGTATTCCGCACCAAATTTTACTTTTTCCAAAAGATTCATCCCAAGTCAGGTATAACCCTAAAAGGGAAATAACAAGTAATGCCATCATGATGAAGGGTGGTTTTCCAAATGCAATGGAGGCTAGTGGCAACTCGGATGCTACATCCGCGACTTTATTACAAAGTATGAAGGTGAAGTTCAATATAGTTATGAGGAGCTGCCCCAGGGAAGGCAGTAATAAATGAATGAAGAGGGTAATTAATGAAAATGGAAGCAAAATGATCGAATAAAGCGGAACATACAATACGTTCAAGAACACGCCAAGAAAAGATACTTCAAAAAAGTGAAAAAGCAAAATGGGAAGGGCTGCCATTTGGCAGATGGAACTGATGATGAATAGCTGCATCGTTTTTTGGGGGTATCTTAAGAAAATGCTTGAAGACATGATAATGGAGAAAGTGACTGCGAATGAGAGCTGAAAACCTATATCATAGAGCATATTAGGTTGAAAAAACAATAGTGCCATATAAACCGATCCGATTGCGGCACCCGCCGAGATCCGCTTCTTGAATAGCAGGAGTAAAAAGAAAAGCATAGCCATTAAACAGGATCTTACCACTGATGGGCTAGCACCTGAGAGTATCATGTAAACTGGAAGGAAAATCAGGATGGCCACCATCATTCTTTCCCTTGTAATTCCAACCCTGATGCCAAGATAAAATAACATCCCCGTTAAAAAACTGACATGAAGACCGGAAATCGCCAGTAAATGAACCAGACCCAGCCGCTGATAATTAGCAAGGTCACCTTCATCTATATATGTCTGGTCGCCGAATATGAGTGCTGCGACAAAACCGCTCGATTCTTCCGGAAAGTGTTCTCTAATATACGTAATTCCCTTCAGGCGCAAATTACGAATCGAAATGACAATCGAGTTTCCAACTTCTTGGCATTCTCGAAATGATATGGAATCAGCGTTAAATATCCAATGGGTGCCTTGGCGGAAAAGGTAGCGCTGATAATCGAAACTGTTTTCATTCCTGTTTTTGTCGGGAATTTGCAAGTTCCCTACAGCGGGACAGGATAAACCGATACGCAGAAGCTGGCCCAGCTTTTCCTTTTCTTGTTCGGTGTTGATTTTATAACGAAGCATTAACCGTTCGCCTTTCTCACTGCCCACGAATCCTTTTAATGAATTTCCATCTATATTCGGCTGATTGGTAAATGTGATGATAAATTGGCTTTCCGTTCCATGATAGGCCGTGTTGTTTCGGTGATCGGAGAAGGAGGCGGCCCCTAAAAAAATCCCCATAATCATTAAATGAATGCTAAGGGCCTTCACACTTAACCCGACCGAAAAATAAAGGAAACAGAGAAAAATAAAGATAATGATCAAAAGCCTTACATTTAAAAATGAATGGGCCGAAACTCCAAATGTGGCCGAGACGGCTAATAAGAGAAGGTGCCTAGCCATGCCTGCCCCCCGTCCGATTTAAGATTTAATTGTCAAATATCTGTTTGGCCTGCTTTTCCAGCTCCAATACAGCTTCTTTTCCCAGACCTGTTCGTTCAAGTTGAGCTAGCAATGAGAACACAAAGTCCTTTTTTTCTTTTCCATTAACATCGATGGCCCCTTTTGCTTCAACCTTTTCAGTCTTGACACCAGCCTGTTTAAATAATTCCAGAGCATATGGATGATTTTTGTAATCCTCCGCATAATAAACAGCTTTGATTCCAGCTTGGATGAGTGATTTACAGCACTGCAGACATGGAAAATGCGTCACATATATTTCAGCCCCATCAGTAGGCACTCCAAATTTCGCACATTGTAAAAGTGCATTCATTTCAGCATGTATCGTTCTGACACAATGATTATCAATTACATAACAGCCATCATCAATACAGTGGGTTCCGCCAGCAATTGACCCATTATATCCTCCAGCAATGATTCGATTATCCCGGACGATCGTCGCTCCTACAGTGAGGCGTGTGCATGTGCTCCTTAAAGCTAATAAATGGCTTTGCGCCATGAAATATTGATCCCAACTAATCCTGTTCATGTTGTATCCCCTTACTCAATGATTTTCTTCAATTTTACCCTCTTCCCGTTCATTTGTGTAGCATATTCAATCATTCATTGCACCGAAATGGACTCCTGTAACTTTTCAAACGTTTTATCGCCGATTCCCGATACCTTCTTCAAGTCATCTACCTGCTTGAATTTCCCTACCGTTTCCCTATATTCTAGGATCGCAATCGCTTTGGATGGTCCAATTCCCGTCAGGGTTTCTAAATCTTCCTGGGTAGCTGTATTCAAGTTCACCCGTCCTTCTGATGTCCCTTTGGAAGCAGCATTACCAGACGAAACGACTGATATGTCCTCCAAGTTCCCTTTGTCTTCTTCACCTATTTCCGGTACATAAATGACCATTTGATCTTCAACGATTTGGGCAAAATTCACTTTATCCTTATCGGCCTTGTCCGTAAAACTGCCTGCAGCCGAAATCAAATCGATCACCCGGTCACCTGCCTGTGCCGTAAATAACCCTGGGACCTGTACAGCCCCTTTAACGTCCACTTTAATGATCACCGGTTCGGTTTCCGTTTCATTTTCACTTTGTTCGATTTCATCTCCTTTTGCCGTAACGGAAAATATATCTTCCGTATCAACCGGATCCTCCCCTGGTTGCAAAAAAAAGTAAATTCCCGCTGCCCCAGATGCCACTGCAACGGTAATCAACGCCATTTTCTTTTTTAAAATTTTATCCATTTCTTTGCCTCCTTGTTTGATTTCTCAAGATACATTGTCATAGGACAGATTAAAAATACATAGTGTTTTTAGGAGTATCAATCGCTTTAAGTGAGAGGAGTTGATCGGCATTGAAGAAAATCGGTGTAATCGGAACCGGCAATATGGGTACCATTTTAATCGAGGCGTGGCTGGAGGCGAAAATTTTGAATCCGGCTGATCTAATCATTACAAATCGAACGCTTTCCAAAGCATTGGTGCTGAAAGAAAAACACCCCGGAATCAAGGTGGCGGAAAGCGCAGCCGAAGTCGTCCAGCAAGCGGACTTTATTTTTCTCTGTGTAAAACCATTACAAATTGACAGCCTGTTACAGGGCATCAAACATCATATAAAAATGGAACAACTAGTTATCTCCATTACAAGCCCGCTTTCAGTGTCCCAGCTTGAATCGGCAGTGAAAGCCCCCTGCGCCCGTTTTATCCCCAGCATAACCAACCGGGTGGGCTCAGGGGTATCGTTACTGAGTTTCGGCAATGGCTGTAGTGAGAAAAAAAAGTCGGAATTATATGAATTGGCCTCCGCCATATCGGCACCGGTCATCATTGAAAATGATATCACCCGGGTAGCTTCCGACATCGTCAGCTGCGGTCCTGCCTTCTTCAGCTATTTAGCACAAGCTTTCATTGACGCGGCATGCCAAACGACGAAGATTAATAAAGAAACCGCTACGACTTTGACTGAGAACATGTTGATTGGCTTAGGTGAACTACTTGGTAAAGGAGTTTATACATTGCCGGCCTTGCAGGAAAAGGTTTGTGTAAAGGGTGGAATCACGGGTGAAGGGATCAAGGTTTTAGAAGCTGAAACAGGGGAAATGTTCCATCATCTCTTTCAAGCTACACATGAAAAGTTTGCAGAGGATCTTCAAGAAGTGGAAAAACAGTTCGGCCATCCTTATTAATATTCGTAATCAATATCTCATTTCCTTCTAAAAATAAAAAAAGAGGTCAGACCTCCACTCGTACAGTGATGTACGAACGGCGATTACTGACCTCTTAATTCATTTACTTGCTACAAACAAGATTCTTTCGGTTTCCGTTACAAGCGGTTCTTCTTCAAGATCCGCCAGAATGTCAGAAACGGTAAAACCTGCTTGCTGCAACCACTGTTTATATTGTTCAACCGGATAGGTCCGTTGATAATGCAACTCATCAAAACGGTCATACAGACCACTTTCATCGTCCCTCACGAAAAAACTTAAATCATGTTCCACACTGTAAGGTTCTTCACCTGGGAAACAGTCCCATATATAGGATACTTCTTCACCATTGACAGCAAACGTATGATCACGAAAGATTTCTTCCATTTTATAAATGGAATGGATATCAAACAAGAATAATCCGCCATCCTTCAAATGCTCATGAACCCGGCTGAACGTTTTCACTATATCCGCCTCGTCGCGAAGGTAGTTCAGCGAATCACAAAAAATCGTGACACAGTCAAATTGACCAAGTCCCTCGAGTTCTGCCATATTCTGTTGGAAAAGTGGAATCGATAATCCAAGCTTCACCGCTTTTTCATTGGCAACGAGAAGCATTTCATCGGATAAATCCACGCCGGTGACTTCGAATCCGTGTTGCGCCAATCCAACAGTCATTTCCCCGGTTCCACACGCTAAATCCAGGACTTTCCTTCCACCAATTCCGTACTGTTCCAGCTTCGCCGTAAGGATCATCAGCCATTTTTCATAGGGAGCGTCCTTCATCAATTCATCGTATACATAGGCAAAGCGTTCGTAAGTCATGGAGTCAGTTCACTCTCTAGATCTTCAAAAGGTGCATCTCCCCATAAACGTTCGAGGTTATAATAGTTTCTTTCATCCTTATGGAAGATGTGGGCCACTACATCGCCAAGATCCACAAGCACCCATTTCGCTTCGTCAAAACCTTCAAGACGTTTTACATTGATTCCTGATTCATCAGCTTTGCTCTTCATTTCACGAGCTATTGCTTGTACTTGTTTTTCAGAATTACCGTGGCAGATCAAAAAGTAATCCGCTACAAGGGAAATACCTTGCATGTTCAATGCTACGATATCCTCCGCTCTTTTATCATCCGCCGCTTTTGCTGCAATTACAAGAAGTTCACGTTCAGTCATTACATCTTCTCCTTCAAATTCATGATCAAATCATTATATGTCTTAAATGTGTCAGGGTAAATTGCCTGATTTCTTTTCATTAAAAAAACAACTGTATTCCTTAAAGCCTGGATGACAGCATGATCCAAATTTCGCTTTGCTGTCTGCCTGACTTCGTCGACTCCGGGAAAGGAACGTCCCGGCTCAATATAGTCAGCAAGGTATACGACCTTATCCAAAAGGCTCATGCCAACCCTGCCAGACGTGTGATGGGCAATCGCATCCAATATTTCAGCGTCAGTGATACCGGCTTCCTTTTTTACAAGATAAGCCCCGACAGGAGCATGCCACAGCTCCATATTGTATTCAAGTAACTCCGGATCCATTTTTTCAGCGATTATAATTTGCTCCATTTCCTCTTTTGGACGAAATTTTGCATAATCATGGAAAATGGCTGCCAGTTCCGCTTTTTTGACGTCGGCACCATACAGTTCAGCAAGTTCAATCGCCGACTCGACCACACCCAAGGTATGAATGTACCTGCGCTCGGTGATTTGTTCTTTGACCAGCGCCAAAGCTTTCTCACGATTCATATAAACCATTCCCTTTAATATACTTCACCACTGGATCTGCTATTAAATATTTCACGGTTTTCCCCGTTCTTAACTTCCTTCGTATCATGGAAGAAGAAATGAACATCTGAGGGACTTTCACCATCGTGATTGGGTATACGGTCTTTTCATTATAGCCAGGGCGTTTCACCCCGACGAAATTGACCATGTTCACCAGCTCGTCAATACGGTGCCAATTCGGTAAATACTCAATCATATCTGCGCCAATTATGAAATAGAACTCATTGCTTGGCTCAAGTTCTTTCAGCAATTTTATCGTATCATACGTATAAGATGTGCCTTTTCTTTCTATTTCAATACCCTCAATATAAAAAGATGGGTTTCCGGCTATCGCGTTTTCCAACATAGCCAGCCTGTCCATATCGGTTACTTCCTCCGATTTTTCTTTATGTGGAGGAACGTGATTTGGCATGAATCTGATTTCATCTAGCTCAAGGGCATCCAGCACTTCATTCGCTATAATTAAATGCCCGATATGTGGAGGGTTGAATGTACCGCCAAGAATTCCAATTTTTTTCATAGATAGGTTCCTTAAGGTAATTTAAGTTGTTTGTTTTCTTTTGATTCTTTATACAGCACAATTGTGTTGCCGATAATCTGAACCAATTCCGCCCGTGCACCTTTTGATAAAGAACGTCCCACATCATTGCGGTCCTCTTCACAGTTTTGCAGGATGCTGACCTTGATTAATTCACGTACTTCAAGCGCCTCACCAATTTGCTTGATGAGATTATCATTGACCCCGCCTTTACCAACTTGAAAAATTGGATTGAGGTGATGGGCCTTTGATCGTAAAAATCTTTTCTGTTTTCCTGTTAACATGTGTTACCTCCTAGTTTGTTCAAGACAATATCTGTCATTCTTGCTGTATCCGGCATAATGCCCGTCCATATCTCGAAAGCGAGCGCAGCCTGGTTGATGAACATCCCCAAACCATTTTGCGTTTTCGCCCCTTTTTCCCCCGCTTCACGCAGCAGCTTGGTATGCAGAGGGTTATAGATGATATCACTGACAATTGCACCGGTTTTAAGCTGGTCGACCTTCAACGGTGAATGATCCAATTCCGGGCTCATTCCTGAAGAAGTCGTTTGGATGATTAAATCATATTGTGATAAGCTTTCTTCCGCTTCGATAATCGAGAGTGCCTTCGATACTTTATCATATGGGCAATCAGAAACAAGCTGGGCCGCTCTTTCCTTTGTCCGGTTTGCAATATCAACTTGCTTTACCCCTTCTTTTACAAGGGTAAAATAAATCGCACGCGCAGCACCGCCCGCTCCGATCACTAACGTTTTTTTAGCCTTAATGTCACCTGATATTTCATCGCATAAAGATTTAAAAAATCCTTTTCCGTCTGTATTATACCCTATAAACCGACCATTTTTGTTAACAACCGTATTTACAGCCCCGATTGCAAGGGCCAGTTCATCCACTTCATCAAGGAATGGAATGATTGAAGTCTTATGAGGGATCGTGATGTTAAACCCTTCTATACCAAGGGCTTTCATGCCTTTTACAGCATCGTTCAAACCTTCTTTCGTCACATGAAAATGATGATAAACCGCTTCTATATTTTCTTTTTCAAATGCATCATTATGAATGTCCGGTGACATCGAATGTGCAATTGGATCTCCCATTACCCCATATATCTTTTTCATAGCCTAGACGACCCCTATATTTAGATTAATGATTTACGAACGATCACATTTACGCCCTTTGGTACATGGGCAACGATTTTCGCTCCTGGCTCATTGACCGTAACCCAGCCAAGACCTGAAAACACAATATCCATTTTACCATCTTTCAAGGAAAATTCATGTGGAATCAGCTTCGGGAACTCCTCGATTTGTTCAGGCCGTGGGGGCGTCAATAATTCCCCGGCATGGTTTTTATACAATTCATCTGCATTTTCCAATTTCGTACGGTGGATATTCAATTCATTCGAAAGGTAGCAAGTCAGTGAACGCCTTCCGCCTGAGACATAGTCCAGCCGGGCCAACCCTCCAAAAAATAGCGTCTGCGCTTCATTCAGTTGGTACACTCTCGGCTTGATTTCCTTCTTCGGCATAATCACCTTGAAGTCCCGTTTGTCCACATAATGAGCCATTTGATGATGATTGATGATTCCTGGTGTATCGATCAATGCTTGTCCATCATCCAAAGGTATTTCGATCATATCCAATGTTGTCCCTGGGAAGTGGGATGTCGTGATGATATCCCCTTCACCACTCACTTCTTTTATAAGACGGTTGATGAAAGTCGATTTACCTACATTCGTACAGCCTACCACATAGACATCCTTACCTTTACGATACCGCTCAATCGCATCAGCCGCTTCAAGTATGTGCTTTCCCTTTTCCGCACTGACAAGCAGGACATCAACTGGGTTAAGCCCTAATTCCTTGGACGATTGCTTCATCCAATTAATCAACTTGTTCGGTTTTACTGATTTAGGCAATAAGTCGACCTTATTACCGATCAGAAGAACATCATTTCTTCCTACAAATCGATGCAGGCCAGGCAGCCAGCTTCCATTGAAATCAAAAATATCGACGATTTTGACGATTAAAGAATCGGTTTCGCCTACTTTATTCAAGATTTTCAAGAAGTCATCGTCTGTTAAGGATACATCCTGAACTTCGTTATAATGTTTCAATTTAAAGCAGCGCTGACAAACGATGCTCTCTTTTTCCAGAGCCGATGTAGGGGCAAAGCCCAACTCCTTCGGATCTTCAGTCTGGACTTTCACACCGCAGCCGATGCACACTAATTCTTGATGATTGTTCAATTGTGATCCTCCCATTCTATCATTCCTTTTCGTTTAAAAAACGCCATGATCTTTCTTTCAAAATAACGATTGATTTTCGTTCTGAATTCGTCGGTTTGTGCGACAGGGACCACTAAGATCGTATGGAACCCGCCTCTGTTTCCTCCCAATACATCCGTCAATAACTGATCACCGATTACAACCGTTTCTTCCAATTTCAATCCCATTGACTTACGTGCTTTATGAAAAGCCCTTGACATCGGTTTCCTTGCCTGGAAGATAAACGGAATGTGAAGCGGATCGGAAAAAGACCGAACCCGATTTTCATTATTATTGGATACAATCGTCACTAAAATCCCATGATCCCTCATATTGTCGAACCATTTGATCAAATCGGGGGTGGCAGTTGGCCTATCCCACTCAACGAGAGTATTATCCAAATCGGTAATGACTCCCTTAATCCCTCTTTTTTTCAATTCTTGAGGATCTATATTAAAAATGCTTTTAACATGTTCACTCGGCAAAAATAATTTAAGCATATTGACACCTCTGTATTTTCATTAAAATTTACCGTCTCCATCATATCGAATTTCCGGCTTACTTTCAAAAAAAATTAGGAAAGAAAGGCTGACGGTAAAAAAACATCATAATGTATGTGTTCTGATATGGAAAGGCATTTTTTATTAAGGAATGGAAAATTAGCAGGTAGACCAGAACCAAAGAACTAATTATTCCTAAAAGATTTCGACAAAAATTTCATTTGTTCAACCTGTGGATAACTTTACTAACATTTTCCATACTGATGTGCACCATTTCGTCCACCTTGTAAACAACTTAACCACAGGTTATCCACTTTTAACTGTGGATAACAGAACGATTGTTCTCCACGTTTATTTCTGATACAGTAGGGGTACATCAAGGAAGACTTATCAATATATGCAAGCGAAAACCAAATTATTCCTCGCAATACCTACTGGAGGTGAGCAGCCGTAAATGGCGTTCTGATGCAAAAACTATCTGATGACCTGTTGCTGGAATCCTATTTTAAAGCGCAGAATTTAAAGTTAAGTACCGATTTCATCCGCCTCATAGAAACGGAAATTCATCGAAGATCCTTAACACATAAAATCCGATCAATTTTTTAATATGAAATACATAGGCTGACATTAAATGTCAGCCTTCTTATTTTCATTTGGAGTTAGACGGCTTTCATGAATCCGATTGTTTCACCGACACGGACATCAGCCGGAATGGATAAGTTTCCTTCAAGTTCAAAACTGCCTTTTTCAAAAAGAAGTACCACTGTCGACCCAAAGCTGAAATATGAAAATTCCTGTCCTTTTTCCAATTCATCCGATTCATCGGTAATGACGATTGAATTTATAAACATGGCCCCGACTTTCACCATTGCCAGGCTTCCAGCTTCATTTTGAAGTTCAGTTATTGTACGGTAATTTTTTGACAATGGCTCTTTTCCATATTTCATCCCCCATTTATTAACGGGGTACGATTTTCTTCCAAGCGTCCATCGTTTGACTACGGAACCCTTGATTGGTGCATGGATCCTATGGTAATGACTTGGGCTTAAGTATAACACGAGATATTTGCCGCCTAGGTACTTTTCCAAATAAAGCTCATCCCCGAGCATCTCCTCCATTGAATATACCTTTCCCTTAACGATGATCTTTTTATCAGCGGATATCTCCCCTGAATCCTCGAGTATACCGTCCACGGGACAAGCCACTGCAGAAGGAACGGCAGTGATGGGCCTGGCGTCCGCCTTTAACCGCCTTGTAAATAGATCATGCAGGTTCGTATACCCTTTTAAATCCTTACCAAATTCTTGTTGATTAAGGTTGAAAGTTTTTACATATAGTAAAATTAAGGGCCTGCTCCAACGAGATTGGCTAAAATGCTTTAATAAACCTGATGAATACCGACCATTCGTCAGTTCAATAAGAATGCGATACAAAGACTGATACAAATAAAACCACTCCAAATTGTAAAATTATTCAAAAATGACTTGCATAAATTGTGTTAAATAAAATATTATTATATAATAAATACTTATGTTTACTATATTTTGTTTTATTTTGTTTCATTTGAAAGGAGTGAAAAGATGTTTTTATTACACGCCCTAGATCAAACCATTAAAAAAGTGAAAGCACAAACAGCAAATATACTTACTTTAATGAATTTATCCCTTGGTGGATTTGCGATAATTGCCGTGATGCACGGCCAATTGAATTTAAGCCTGCTTTTAATCTTCCTGGCTGCCCTTGCAGATCGCTTTGACGGTATGGTTGCACGGAAGTTCAACATTGAATCGGAATTGGGTAAGCAACTTGATTCCATGTGTGACATCATTTCTTTTGGCGTCGCACCAGCTCTATTATTATACCAAGGAATATTAATAGAATTCGGAGCACCTGGCACACTCTTCACGGTTTTCTATATCGGCTGCGGCGCATTTCGCCTCGCCCGCTTCAATATAAGTGAAAGCAATGGGTATTTTACAGGAGTTCCCATTACGGTTGCCGGCTGCATCGCTACCTTAAGTTATCTCGCCATTCCATATTTTCATCCGGTCTTTTTCTTATCCCTTATGATTATATTATCATTACTCATGGTCAGTCCATTTAAAATGAGGAAAGTTTAAATAGGAAAGCGGATGTCCTAAACCGGACATCCGCTTTTTTTCGTTCATATTCAGCCTAAAGCTTTTTATGCCTTTCGGACAAGGGGATCAGTCAATCGTATGAATTCTTCTACATCCTCCAAACAGGACTTAACCGCTTCTTCCCAAAAATCCCGGGTCGTCAAATCGACGCCTAAATGTTTCTCCGCCAAATCCTCGACCTTCATGGAACCGGTATCCTTTAATAGGGCGATATATTTTTCTTCGAATCCTGCCGGTTCTTTCAGGGCATTCGCGTATATGCCTAATGAGAATAAGTATCCGAAGGTGTACGGGAAATTATAAAATGGTACACCTGTAATATAGAAATGTAGCTTTGATGCCCAGAACGTTGGATTATAATCACTTAACGCATCACCATAAGCTTCTTTTTGTGCATCAACCATCAGTTCATTTAACCGTTCGGCACTGACATATCCTTGTTTCCTCTCATCATAAAATCTTGTCTCGAATAAGAAACGGGCATGGATATTCATCAATAATGATACGGAACGCTGAATTTTATCTTCTAAAAGAACCAGCTTTTCTTCTTCACTGGCCGCTTCCTTCACAGCTGCATCCGATACAACCATTTCAGCAAAAGTAGAGGCTGTTTCAGCCACATTCATTGCATATGATCGATTCAATGGATGGATATCCCTCATCGCATAAGAATGGAATGCATGCCCCAATTCATGGGCCAATGTCGATACATTGGAAGGGGTGCCCGAGTACGTCATGAAAATTCTTGACTGCTTATTTAATGGAAAGCCCGGGCAAAAACCTCCTGGCCTCTTACCTGGTCTGTCCTCCGCTTCAATCCAGCTATCTTCAAAAGCTTTTTGGGTGAAGTTTGCTAATTGAGTGCCAAATTTAGAGAACTGCTGCACGATGAAGTCCGCACCTTCTTGATAATCCATCACTTTGGACTCGGCTGTGACAGCCAGCGGTGCATCCAAATCCGCCCAACTTAATTTATCCAAGTCCAGTAACTCTGCCTTCCTTTGTAAAAACCTCACAAGCGGCTCCTTATGGTCGGCAATTACATTCCACATACTTTCGAGGGTTTCTTTTTTCATCCTCCCTATTTCAAGAGGCTCCTTCAAAATATCATCCCAGCCCCTTTTTTCATTCACGCTGAGACGAAATCCCGCCAAGTGGTTCAAAGTCCGGGCAAAAAGATCATTTTTTTCCTCCCAAGCCTTTTCCCATGCAGTAAATAATTCTTTTCGGGCCATTCCATCGGGATCAGAAAATTTATTCGCCGCTTGGCCTACAGAAAGATTTTCACCCTTATAAGGGATGGTCATTGAACCAACGATCGTATCATACATTTGGCCCCAACCTTCGAAACCGTCCATGGACAATTGGGTGATTAATGATTCTTCCTTTACGGAAAGCTTTTCCTTTGCCCTTTCCCGACGTTCGTTCAATACGAATTTCAATTCATTCAATGGTTCTTTTTCAAGGATTTTTTTAAAAAACGCATCATCAAGCTGCAACAACTTTTCATCCAGCTTGCTTAACACCATTTTTAGTGAAGCGACTATCTTCATTTGTTTGATCCGCAGCTGACCTGCCTTTTTATCCTGCTCATTTTGAGCTTGCAGGCACCCGATGAAAGCACCGGCCTGTGACGATTTCATATTAGTGTTTTTTAAAAGGTCAAATGCCCTGATTAAACTGATTTCATCATTTCCTTCTGGATTGATATTGCTTACAAGTCGGTCTAATTCTTTTACCTCTTCGTTAATTTCATCTAAAAAAAGCAGGAACTCCTTGGAAGAACTTCCTCCTTTAAAAAAGATATCCAAATCCCATGTCAAAGAATATCCCATACTGCATTGCCCCCTTTTTATCAATAATCCTATTATAGAGGTTTTTTCAAAATTTTTCTAATTAAAAAGAATTTTCAGTATTTTTGTCAGAACATTTTTCTATATCCCACAATAAAAGCATGATATGATAATTATATTCTTGGGAAAGGGGTGGTTGATTCATATGAAATTATTTATCCACCTGTCTGCTATCATCCTTCTCCTATGGACACTGCCCATACAGTTCCACCATCATGCACAGCAGCTAACCATTGAAGAACATACAGATGTTCATCAATGGGAAAAGGCCGACAAGAAGCTGCCTTTCGTTCCTTTCCTTAGTTCCTGGCAGTCCATTATCATTGTTTTCATTTTCGAATTTTCCATTTTAAGTTTTCTTTATTTTCACTCAAATCTCCGCCAACGATATCTCAGTCCAGTTTTTTATCAGGCGAATTACGTTGCCTTACGCTCTGACATTTTATAAAAAATAAAATGGAGGAGTGATTCATATGTGGTTCCGACTAATTATGATAGGGGTCTTTTCTTTAACCGCTTCACGTCTGTTTCTTTTTCAGGGAATCGAGATTTATCATGCATTTGCAGATTTGATCAGAAATAAATATTAAAAAAAGAGTGCGGGGAAAGATCCCCGCACTCTTTTTACTTTTCATATCCTTTAGCTTTTTTTTCCTTCTCTTTTTCCGCCCTGTAAAATTCGTGGAACATCTTCATCAAGGCACGTTTTTCGATCCTTGATACATAACTGCGGGAAATGCCAAGCTCTTTAGCTATTTCCCGCTGGGTTTTTTCCTTTTTTAAATCGAGTCCGAACCTGCCTACAATGACTTCCTTTTCCCGTTCATCCAAAATATCAATGTACTTTTTCACTTTTTCAATTTCCATATTAAGCTGAATCGTATCGATTACATCTTCCGATTCCGATTTCAGCACATCGATTAAACTGATTTCATTTCCTTCTTTATCCTGACCGATTGGATCATGCAGGGAAATATCCTTCTTCGTTTTCTTAGTAGCCCGTAAATGCATCAAGATTTCATTTTCAATGCATCGCGCCGCATATGTGGCCAGCTTCGTACCCTTTCCATCCGAATAACTCTCAATGGCCTTTATCAATCCAATTGTCCCAATCGAAATCAAATCCTCTGTATCTTCGCCCGTATTCTCGAATTTCTTGACAATATGGGCAACAAGCCTGAGATTATGCTCGATCAGGATGTTACGGGCATCACCATCCCCTTCACTCATAAGCTTCAGATATCTCTTTTCATCCTGAGATGACAAGGGCTGGGGAAAAGCGTTGTTTTTCACATAGGAAACAAATAAGTAAAATTCTTTGATAATGTAACCGACAACTGTAAGTATTCCGGGCATTGGTTTCATCCCCCGTTTCTTTGGTTTCCCTATTCATACCTATGCAGCAATGGGCTTGTTCGTGTCTGTCCAGCTAAAAGAAATCATGAAAGTATTAAATGTTCAAACCAGACTGGTTGAATTCCCAAACGGACACGGGCAAACGTTCATATAATGAAAGGGAATTTTTAAGGAAAGGGGGTTTTTAGGGATGGGATATAACTATGGACCATACGGGTGCAGCTATGGTTATCCGGCTCCTGCACCTTGTTATGCCGGATCCGGTTACGGGTTTGGTTATGGCCTGTTTATCGTCCTCTTGATTTTATTGCTCATTTTCGGGTTTTGGTGGTTCACCGGATGTGGGTTTGGTTATGGCGGATCTGGTCCGTGCTGCTGATGCAAGCAAAGAAAAAAACTCGGCCCGAGTGCCGAGTTTTCCTCTTTTACTATTCATTTCAAATTGCGTAGCGACTGATCGACAACAACGGAAACGGCTATCACAGTTCCGGCCGTTAGCCGGTATCCTTCTCCTGCCAATAGCAACGCTTCTCTCCTTTTGCGTATACCAGATTCAACATATTAACCTCCACCTTTCTTTAAATTATTATCGGGATACCAACCTCTTATGTCTTTAGAAAAAAGGACGATGTTTCATCGCTTTGTCCAGATGTTCTTCTCTAATCTTGTGGATTCTCTCCTGTTGCAAACATTCCTCAGCAGTCATTTTTTTCATTTTTATCGTGATTGTGAAAAAAAGCATATTCAGTGTCATAATATCACCTCCTTTAAGGGAGCGGCCCAACAAAAAGGCATAAAAAGGCCGCAGAAAGTTACGTCCTCCTGCGGGATTTTTTAGAAAATATAAAAAGGCCGCAGGATAAAACACTTCTCCCTGCGGCCGCTATGTGAATGATTAATAAAGCCAAAAAATTGCTTTAGAAATATTCCGCTTGGCACAGGTCGAATTGTATGTGATTGTCATTTGAAACGGACCGGCTAATCTGATCAGTAACGATTCCATCATATAGATACAACTTCATTTTCTTCGACCTCCCTTTGGAATATTTTTTATTACCTGGTAAGTATATCCATAAATTCGATATTTGTAAACGGCTTTTGCCTATTTTTTTGAAACTTCATTCTTTTTTCCCATTTTCAAGAGCAACTATTACCTCAAGGAGGCAATGAGTATGATATATCTGCCCATACAACGGGCAATAACGTAAGAAAAAACAAAAAAACCTGATTCTTGAAAGAATCAGGTTTGCTTCTATTGTTGTAAAGAATCCTGGTCATCCATTTCCGCCAGGGTCCTTTTATATTTATTGGATAATCGGAAAAATACTATGGATATGCCAAGGAACATTATTGTCGCTCCCATATAGACATATGTGTCAATCATCGTTTTGTCGCCCGAGGGAAGGATGGTTCCTAAATAGAAGAACGAGCCCACACATAACAATGTGATCGCAAATTGTTTAAAATCGACCATTTTCGAACGGAGCATTGCCGCCGTTTGTTTTTTGCGGTTTTTCATGCCATTCCACCTTCTTTCAAGCTAATAAGATATCGATATCTCATTCTACCATATTTATTCCAAATGACAGGGTGTAAATAATGGCAGGTAGCTATGAAGCGGTTCCTTTTCCGATTTATCCTTTTAGCGCTTGTTCCAAGTCTTCCAATAAGTCTTCAACGTCTTCCAGACCAACTGAAATACGAATCAACCCATCGGTTATTCCAAGCTCTGCACGGCGCTCTGCCGGAATCGAGGCATGTGTCATCAAGGCTGGAATCGAAATTAAGCTCTCCACTGCCCCTAGGCTTTCAGCCAGTGTGAAGAATTTCACTTTACTCAAAACGGATTCGGCTTTTTCGGCACTGCCGACATCGAACGAAACCATACCGCCGAAGCCACGCGATTGTTTTTTTGCAATATCATGGTTTGGATGGTTTTCAAGACCTGGGTAATAAATCTTGGAAACGTCTTTATGCCCGGATAGGAAGCTGACGATCCGAGATGTATTTTTTTCATGTTCTTCCATCCGGATTCCCAGCGTTTTAATGCCACGCATCAGCAACCATGAATCTTGGGGCCCTAGCACGCCTCCTGTAGAGTTTTGGATGAAATGAAGGTCATTGCCAAGTTTTTCATCATTCACCACTACAAGACCCGCTACAACATCGCTGTGTCCCCCCAGATACTTCGTAGCGCTATGAAGTACGATATCGGCTCCAAGTGTAAGTGGATTTTGCCAATATGGCGTACTGAAGGTATTGTCCACAATTGTAAGGATGCCGTTATCTTTAGCTATTTTTGATACCGCTTCTAGATCAGTAATCTTCAATAATGGATTCGTCGGGGTTTCAATGAACAGTGCCTTGGTATTGTCCTTGATCTCGTTTTCGATCGAATGTATGTCACTCGTATTGATGAACGTAGCTTCCACCCCAAAGCGGTTAAGCACTTTAGTGATGACCCGGAAAGACCCTCCATAAACGTCATCGGTCATCAATACATGATCACCTTGATTGAACAGCATCATAACCGCCGTCATCGCTGCCATTCCCGATCCGAAGGCGAATCCTCTTTCTCCTTCCTCCAGGTCCTTGATCAATTCCTCGAGTGCATGGCGGGTGGGGTTGCCTGTACGGGAATATTCATATCCCCGGTGATTCCCCGGACCATCCTGTTTATAAGTGCTCACTTGATATATCGGCACCGAAACCGCTCCTGTTTTTTCATCACCAAAAATGCCGCCATGGATCAATTGTGTTTTTTTCCTCATTTCATATACCTCCCTGATAAATTTTTTTGCTTAAGTATCGTTCACTGGAATCCGGAAATATGACGACGATATTCGTACCCTGGGAAGCCTTGGCCGCTTCCTTCATGGCCGCTGCAAATGCCGCTCCGGAAGAACTGCCGACAAGCAGGCCTTCTTTGATCGCCAATTCCTTCACCATATGGAAAGCGTCATGATCGCTTATCGTATGAATTTGATCAAAATACGTTTCATCCATATAGGCAGGTAAAAATTCCATCCCTATCCCCTCGGTTTTATGGGGTCCTGCTTTGCCACCGTTTAAAATCGATCCTTCTGGTTCGACAATGACCGTTTTGACGGCAGCATTCTTATCTTTTAAATATCGCGATGTTCCCATGAATGTCCCCCCCGTACCCGCACCGGCAACAAACACATCCACATCGCCATCCATCTGTTCCCATATTTCAGGTCCCAGCGTTTTATAATATGCATCAGGATTGGATGGGTTGGCAAACTGTTGGGGACAATAGGATCCCGGAATTTCAGCCAGCAACGCCTTAGCCTTGGCGATTGCTCCTTTCATTCCTTCCTCTGTCGGGGTCTGGATCACTTTTGCTCCAAGGGCACGCATCAATTCCTGTTTCTCGGCACTGAATTTCTCCGGAA
Source organism: Peribacillus sp. NJ11 (assembly GCF_030348405.1). Classification (NCBI taxonomy): domain Bacteria; kingdom Bacillati; phylum Bacillota; class Bacilli; order Caryophanales; family Bacillaceae; genus Peribacillus; species Peribacillus sp. NJ11. The sequence goes on along the minus strand of NZ_JAUCFO010000001.1, from coordinate 2,911,748 downwards.
CACAAAATATCACGTCCACTCCACTGTTTATCGCCGCCAACGCCAAGCCAATCCCAGTATTTCCGGCAGTCGGTTCGATTATCGTCCCACCCTTTTTTACATTCCCAGTCCGCAAAGCTTCGGCTAACAGTTCTTGACCAAGCCGGTCCTTCACACTGCCTCCCGGATTAAAGTATTCCAGTTTGGCAAAGATACGGACTTCATCCGGAAGCGGGAAATGGGTGATTTCCATCATCGGCGTTTCCCCTATCAACTCATGAATATTTTGAAAGACTTTCATATTCGGACATCCTTTCATAGTTATCCTACCAATTTAATGAGGTTTATGCAATAAAGAATAACCAGCGGAAAGTCTTCCGCTGATCACTTAACATTTCATTTCATTTTTTCAACCATTTTTAAAATCAGTGCCGCTGAATGAAGAGCCGCAGTTTCCAGGAATTTATCAAAGGAAATATTGGACTCCTTACCTGCGATATCCGAAAGGGAACGAATGATGACAAACGGTGTTTTAAATTGGAAGGCCACTTGAGCAATGGCTGCCGCTTCCATTTCCACCGCGTATAAATCCGTAAATTTCCCTCTGACGAATTCAACCCGATCAGGATCGTTCATGAAAGAATCCCCTGTCACGATCAACCCTTTCGCCACTTGTATATCCTCGATTTCTTTAGCTGCTTCTTCTGCGATTGCGAAAAGCTTTTCATCCGGAATGAAAGCTGCCGGCAGCTGAGGGACTTGACCGTACTCATATCCAAAAATCGTCACGTCGACATCATGGTGGCGAACCTCCGTGGATATGACCACATCCCCGACATTAAGTGCTGGATGGTAACCGCCGGCAGAGCCAGTATTGATGACAGCATCCGGTTTGAATTTTTCTAAAAGGATCGCAGTGGACATTGCCGCATTCACTTTACCGATTCCCGATTTAAGCAAAATGACCTCAACACCATTCAGTGTGCCTGTATTGAACTCAGAACCGGCAATGGTCACCTGTTCCAAACCTTCCAATTTATCACGTAAAATCGTAACTTCTTCTTCCATTGCTCCGATTATGGCTACTTTCATTAGTAAAAACCTCTTCCTATAATTTTTCCGCCTCCATAATCCAGACAAATTGATTGCAGCGCTCGAAGTTCACTTTGTATCCATTTTCTTCAAGTACTTTTTCCAAAAAAGGAATCGTAGTATAATATTCCGTTTGCAAATCGTTCGCCAAATTATGAAAGCCTGCCTGCCTTGCATCTAGAATCGCTCGTTCATGCGCTTCCCTTGATTGATACATCGTATCCGCAAACACTATTTTACCACCAGTATTCAGTAACTTTCCATAGTTGGCTATCGCTTTTTCTTTTTCTTCATCGGTTAAATGATGAAACGCGTACGTACTCACGATCGAATCCACCTGTTCCGGCTTCGGAAAATCGATGAAATCGCCATCTACAATTTCCGTTTTTTCGCCCACTTTGCTTACCGCTATTTCCCTCATGGCGGGTGAAGGCTCGATTCCCGATACCTTTAGGCCTTTCTTCAAAAGCCTTTCCGTTAAATTCCCGGTACCTACGCCGAACTCCAGCACGTGACCCTGTGCCCGATACGTGACGCTGTCCAATATCCTATCATAATGTTTAAAAACTTCTTGATACTCAATATCGTGTCCACCAACAGTATCATCATACGATTTTGACCATTCTTCGAATAAATCTAAAAATTCTCTGCCCATTTTAATCACCTTTTTATGATGGAATAATAAAACCTATAAGCATAATATGAATTAAACACAAAAACAGTTCTTGTTTTTTAGGCAAATCCATCATTAGGTTCAAATACAAACAAAAAGGTATGTTAAACTAACAGTATCTAAATGTTGGAGGGGAACAATCATGGGTTTTCAACTCGACTTAAAATTATTCGAAGATAAAATAGAATTTTTCGAGGCAGAAAGCATTAAGAATCTTGAAGAAAAAATCCAATCACAAATTGAAATCAATAAAGCGATCATGCTTCAGGTTCAATCCGTGTCACACCAAATGTATGTTAGTGAGGAAGGCAGACGATTTTATAGCGCAGTCGTTCACTTTAAAGCCCAAAAGTAATCTCCATGAAAAAACCCCCGAAAAGATTCCTTTCGGGGGTTTTTAGTTTGAATAATTTAACTATTACTTTTTATCGTTTGACTTCAGCTCTTCGACTTTTACAGGTTTCCAACCTGATCCGTCCACCCATTCAATATGGACACGGAAGGTTTTAGGATTGTCCCCTTCAGAAACGGTTCCGATTGCCGTGTTAGGCGAACCGCCGTTTTGAAGCCACCATAGCATCATGCTTCCTTCATCGATTCCAGCGCCATTAGCAATGGCTTTACTCATTTCATTCCAATCGACCGAGCCCTTTTCGAAGCTTGTAGTGTGTTCCCCGGATTGCTCAGTTCCAACTGGTTTCCAGCCCTCACTCGTATATGTAGCCGCGACATTGCCATCTCCGCTGCCTTCCACTTCCACAAGTTCGGCATCCCCTGCTTTTTCTGGGTCTGAACCATCTTCAGCCTTCTCTTCTGTATCTTCCTCTGTCGCTTTACTATCTTCTTCATCTTCCTCTGTTGCTTTACTATCTTCTACCTCTTCCTCTGTTGCTTTACTATCCTCTTCTGCCTCTACCTTCTCTGAATCCGTTTCTTCCTCTTTCCCAGCAGGTTTGTCCACTACTTTTCCCTTTTCTTCGGCAATTTGCTTAGGTTCGGTCGTGGTTTTCTTTGATTCTGTGCCATCATCACTTAAGAAAATCGTGACTGCGACAATGACAATTAAAATGGAAACGATGGTGATTGCAATATTATATATTTTATTTACTTTTCTTTTTTGATCTCGCTGATTGAAACGTGAGCCCAAGGTCCATTCCTCCCTTACCATTTCTTACTGCCTCATTTTAACATGATTTAGCTAGAGATAGAAGGGAAGGGTTTCCTACACTTTTCGTCAATTCTCGCTATTGTCCTGGTTCTTGGAGTACAGGACTTTTACAATATCTGAAAAAAGCGGCGTCATACTGGAACTGTTTTCCTTTGTTTCAAAACTTACGGTAACAAGGGCATATTTTGGATCTTTATATGGAAAGTAGCCCGCAAACCATTTATTGAGCTCTCCTTTTTTAATATTCGTCTGAGCTGTTCCAGACTTGCCAGCGACCTCCACAGGTAAATCTCTCAAAGAAGCGCCAGTCCCTTTCTCCTCCGTTACGACTTTCCTCAGAAGATGCTGCATCTTCATCGTTGTATATGGAGACAGCGTTTCGCCGCCAATACTTTGATTAGGGAAATCGACTACGGTCGTACTATTGTTAAATTCGACCTTGGAAACGGCTTTGACCTGTTCCTTCTTGCCACCGCGGGCAATCGTGGCCATCATATTCGCTATCGCGAGCGGTGTCGTTTGGACATCCTGCTGGCCAATGGCTGTTTTGGCAATCATTTTGGGATCTTTTTTTAAGTCGTCATCATGCCAGACCTTCCCGGTTTGTTCATGATGCAACTGAGTAACTTCCGTGTGATATACGTCCCCTTGCCAGCCCGTTTCGCCAACCAACCCTAACATTTTTGCATATTTATCCAAAAATTCGGGATCCTTCTCAGCTATTTCCTGGGACAATTCGGCAAATGTCCTGTTACAGCTTTGGGCAAAACTATTTTCAAAATTAAGTATGCCCAGTTCCCTCTGCTTATCCGTTTTGCCGTCAATCGTTAAATTACAATTAAATGTCCTAGTGGGACTTGCCGCTTCATAATCGATGGCAGCTGCTGCCGTAACCGTTTTAAAGACGGAACCCGGCGTTTTTTGAGTCAACATCATATTGACGGCCCCTTCGCCATTCGGATCTTTTATATTAAGCGCCGGACGTGATACCATGGCGACGATTTCACTTTTTTCGATATCGATGAGGACGAGACCGCCTTTTTTTATCCCGCGGTCATCAACGAGCTTCTCCGCTTTTTCCTGAATTTCTTTATCTATCGTCGTCACGACCTTCACTGGGTAAAGAGGATTAGCAGGTTCTACGTATTTTACATCGACACCGAACATGGGGCCCCCACTGGCGTCCACGTGAAATACGAGCTTCGATTCCCCAGCGGAAAGCAAGAACTCATCAAAGGTCCTTTGCAGTCCCGTATTTCCTATTTTCGTTTCAGGAGATAAATTCATGTCCGGATAACGTTTTTTCTTTTCCGCATCCGATATATTCGTCGTGCCGATCAATTGGGCTGCAGGGGTTTGATCATGATATAATTTCTCGTTCACCGCAAAGACTCCGGGTATCTTCAATTGATTGATTGCCTTTGATTGGCTGGGCGTTAACTCTATCGGTTCATCTCCGCCAAATACGAATGGTTCATCCGCTTGTTCAATTGCCCGTTTCAGCTCCGCTTCCGATCTGCCTATGATCGAGGCAATTTCATCTATAGGCCATGTCATTTTGTTCAAAAATGGAAATAGGACGAGTGTTGGGATTTCTTCATGTGCAAGTGGTTCCCCATTTCTGTCATAAAACTTTCCACGCCCATCATCAATCTTTAATATCTGTGAACGCTGATTCACACTTGCTTCTATCAGGTTCACATCATGCTTCGAAAAAGATTCTGTCGATACAAGTTGGATGTAGGCAAGCCTGCCTATGAGCATCAGCATAAAAGTGGTCAAAAAAAGAGCCAGCAACCTCATTCGTTTCTTTTTCATAAAATACACCTCGTAACCATTGTTGACGAGGTGCGAATTTTTAAACAATTATGAACAAATTTAACGCGGCGTTTTTCCGATATGAAAAGAGGATGCCCGTATGGACATCCTCTTAAGCCGTTAATTAGCTGATGGATACAATCTTGACGCTCATTTCGCCGCCAGGTGTCATGATCGATACCTTGTCGCCGACCCTTTTCCCTATTAAGCTTTTCGCGATTGGAGAATCATTTGATATTTTCCCATCGAATGGGTCCGCTTCAACACTTCCTACGATGGAATATGTTTCTTCGTCACCATTTGGAAGTTCCACGAATGTTACCGTCTTTCCAAGTGAAACTGTATCTGTATTCGAATCATTGCCTTCAATGATTTTTGCATTACGGATCATGTTTTCGATTGTTGTAATACGTCCTTCAACGAATGCCTGCTCTTCTTTTGCGGAATCGTACTCTGAGTTCTCGGAAAGGTCCCCAAAACTGCGGGCGATTTTAATTCTCTCCACCACTTCTTTACGTTTAACCGTTTTTAATTGTTCCAGTTCCTGTTCAAGCTTTAACTTACCTTCTTTAGTCATTGGATATTCTTTTTCGATTGCCAAAACCCTTCACTCCTTCAAATTCTTTACAGCAAGCTTTCGCTGTGACAAGTTTATGTAGTATATAATGCTTAACTCTAAAACTCGAGTCAAAATATATATTTGCACGACTTAAAAAGTACGCGCATTTATACTAAGGAACAACTCGGTCCTTAGTATATAAACCGACTGCGGTGGCAGCCGGTTCGTTCTGTATCAAGAATAGAGTATTGCGTTTTCCAGCATTTGTCCAGTCTTTCCCAATAAATAAATGGGATTATTTAAAAAACGGAGGAAAATGGCACCTATCATTATTTATGCTATGTTATTACAAAAAAGACTTTTGTTCAAGGATTGTTTGAATTTTTGTCACCATAAGGTCAATCGCCACATGGTTCTGACCGCCTTCTGGAATGATGATGTCGGCATAACGCTTCGTCGGTTCTATGAACTGATTATGCATCGGGCGAACGACACTGATGTATTGCTCGATGACTGAATCTATGGAACGTCCACGTTCTTTAATATCACGGGTCATCCGACGGAGTATCCGCAAGTCTGCGTCTGTATCAACATATAGTTTCATATCCATCAGGTCTCGAAGGCGCTCATCTTCCAGTACAAGGATCCCTTCAAGGATGATGACATCCTGCGGCTCAACTGTGATGACTTCTTCCGAACGTGTATGGATCGAATAATCATAAACTGGTTTTTCTATCGTTTCATAGCGCAGCAATGCGTTAAGGTGATCGATCAACAAATCATTATCAAATGCCAGCGGATGATCATAATTCGTTTTCAACCGCTCTTCAAAAGGCAGATGACTTTGATCTTTATAGTAATAATCTTGTTCGATCATCAAGATCGAATGTCCTTGAAAGAATTCAAAAATGGAACGGGTAACACTTGTTTTACCTGATCCCGAACCTCCGGTAACTCCGATGACCACTGGTTTCTTCCTTGTCATGTCAATTCTCCTTCCGCATCATATTGTTCACATATACTTGATTATCTACTTGAATGCGGACAATTTGAAGCGGATGGCGGGCTGCCTCCAGCTCCTTACCTGACTCATCCCAGATCGTACCGATTTTTTGAGTGAAGTTTTCGATTTCCGGTCCAAAAAACTCCACTTCATCTCCAGGCTTGAAGAAGTTACGTTGCTGCATGGTGGCGATTTGAGTTTCCTCGTTGTAATCAAGCACCAAACCAGCGAAGTCGAAGCGAGTCTTTACGGTATGATTCCCGAACATTTGCTGTTTATACCCAGGAATTTCCCCTTCCATGAACGATGATGCCGTCTCACGGTTCGCACACTTATCAAGCTCCTCCAGCCATTCTTGTTTAATCCTGAAATTGTCCGGATCGGCACAATACGCATCAATCACCTTACGATAAACGCTGACAACTGTAGCAATATAATGAATGGACTTCATTCTTCCTTCGACTTTTAAGCTATCTATGCCAATTTCAATCATGCCTGGCAAGGATTCTATCAGTTTCAGGTCTTTTGGACTCATTGCGAATGGAGCATCTTCTTTATCGAATAAAGCCTTTTCCCCTTCTTGATCCAACTCATATAAATCGTAATCCCAACGGCAAGACTGACAGCAGCCGCCGCGATTCGAATCCCGCGCCGTCATATGGTTCGAAAGGGTGCAGCGTCCAGAATAGGCAATGCACATGGCCCCGTGAACGAAAGCCTCGATTTCGATATCGACCTTCTCCTTCATCTCACGGATTTCATCAGCACTCGTCTCACGTGCCAAAACAACCCGCTCCAAGCCTTCCTCTTTCCAATACTGAACAGCCTTCCAGTTCGATAGCGATTGCTGCGTGCTTAAATGGATTTCGACGTTCGGAGCGACCCGTTTACACGTTTCGATGATTAATGGATCGGCGACGATGATACCATGAACTCCAGCTTCCTGAAGGCCTTCCAGGTATTCATCCAGACCATCGATATTTTCATTATGTGCGAAGATATTGGTTGTTACGTATACTTTAGCGCCATATTTTTTAGCGAATTCGACGCCTTCCTGCATTTCCTCAAACGTGAAGTTGCCGGCATTGGAACGAAGGCCATATTCCTGACCGCCAATGAACACGGCATCCGCACCGTAATGGACGGCAATTTTTAATTTTTCCAGGTTGCCAGCCGGAGCCAGCAATTCCGGTTTTTTTACAATGACTCTCTTTCCATCAACGATCTTGGAAATTTTATCAGCAATAGCATTCAAGGCTATTCCTCCTCTTTCTCTTACCCTTTTCTTTAATAAACCGATTCCTTAAAGAAGAATCCTGTATCCAACTCACGGGTATCCGGCTGAACCGCTTTTACTTTTTCAAAAAGTTCCGTTTTCAGGTCATCATAACGTTCAGGGTCTTCTGCACAAACGTCAATCGCTTCCCGATACAACTTTGTCATTTCGTTGATATATTCCGGTGTTTGTAATATCCCTTCGATTTTCAGGGAATCAATTTCCGCTTCAATCAATTCCTGAAGTTCATCGATCATGCACATATCATTCGGACTCATGATATGTGTACCATTTTCATCTTCATAAATCGGGTATTTATTTTCTCGTTCCTTATCATGCAAGAACATATTTCTATGTTCCTTCCGATTTTCCACTTCCAATGCCTTGCCTTGGTATTCAAAGTAATTACCAAGGAGCGTCCGCTTCGATTGGAACATGCATGTCATGCCGTGCACTTGCACTTCAATCTCCACTTCGGCATTTTCCTTCATTTCCACTATCTCGTCCATACTTATCTCACGGGCAGCCACGGCACGGACAGCACCGCGTTTCCCCCAATAATTACATGTGTACCAGTTCGTTACCGTCATCTCTGTATTCCAGTGCAGGGGCATATCAGGTGCCACGGCACGGACAGCCATTAAGACCGCTGGATCACCGAATATGATCCGGTCGGCCCCAGCCTGCTTAAGGAATGTGACATACCCTTCAAGCTCGTCCACTTTTTCATTATGAAAAATGGCGTTCATGGATACATATACTTTCTTGCCTGCGGCATGTGCAAGCTCAATCGCCTTCTTGACGTCTTCACGTTTGAACTCCCCTGCCAGCCTAAGCGCATAACGTTGTTCGCCAATGACGAAGGCATCAGCTCCAGCATCGATAAGTTCTTTTATATGATCGACACTTGTCGGAGTCACGAGTAATTCAGGCTTTTTCATTTTTGTCACCTCTATGTTTACTTATGGCCACACCATCACCAATCGGCAAAATTACGGTATCGAAATGAGGATGGTCATGTAACCAGATGTTAAAGTCTCTGATTTTTTTGATGAGAGCTCGCTTTCGTCTCGTCATTTCCATTTCTTCAATGTTTTCGGCAACCAAGCCTTTAAATAAAACATTATCAGTAATGATAATGCCAGCATCAGCAAGGAATGGTTCAAACAGTTCAAAGAATCGCTTGTACTGCCCTTTAGCTGCATCAACGAAGATGATATCAAACGGACCATGTTCCATGACTTTCGGTCCTGCTTCAAGGGCATCCCCTTCAATGAGGGTAATCCTTTCCGAAAGCCCAGCCTTCTTGATGTTAGCTCTTGCCTGCTCAATACGGGCTTCATTCCGTTCAAGTGTGACGATTTTAGCCTCCGGAAGGGTCTCAGCCATCCTTATGGCCGAATATCCAATCGCTGAACCAACCTCCAATATCGACTTAGGCTGGTGGAGCCTTAAAATCTGAAGCAGCACCTCAATGCCTTCCGGCTCCATGATCGGCACATTATTTTCCATTGCAAAATCTTCCAACTCCTTAATCAAACCCGTACGCTCCGGAATTAAGGAATGAAGATATTGTTCTATTTTTCCGTTCAAAACGTTTCCTCCAATTATAAGAAAAACGAAAGCGCTTGGTCAGTGCATGAAGAAATTGATCGGTCAAAAACTATTGCCTACAATTTTTCACAAGGAGCTGAAACAAGTATGCTTGACGATCTACATTTCCTTATCTTTCAAAATAAAACCCGGCATTCGCCGAGTTACGTCACCGATAAAAATCGGATCTAAAATTCACTTGTACTATTCTATCATAAAAACAAGGGGAAAGTAATATCTCTCCCCCCTCAGTCGCATTGCATTTTTTATTTATTTATTGGAAATATGCTCTGCCTTTTTGTTATTGTGGTCATCCAAGGTTTTGGAGTACAGGACTTCCCCTTCAGGTGTTGCCAAAAAGTATAGGAAATCTGTTTTCTCAGGTTTCAATACCGCATCGATCGATGTCGTTCCGGCATTGGCAATCGGTCCTGGCGGCAGCCCCTTGTTCTTATACGTATTATAAGGGGATTTCACTTCAAGGTCTTTGTAATATACCCTGCTCTTATGTGAACCTTTTGCATACAAAACAGTCGGATCCGTTTGAAGCGGCATATCTTCCTCGATACGATTGTAAAAGACGGAAGCTATCTTTCCGCGATCGACTTGTGCCGTCGCTTCCTCTTCGACAAGCGAAGCGAAGGTCAGCATCTCGTGTACGGAATAATCGTTTTTGTCCATCTGGGTTTCGTATGCCTGTAATGTCTCTTCCGTTTTCTTCAGCATCTCGATGACTATGGATTCCATGGTCGGCTTTTCCTCATAAAAGTCATAAGTAGCTGGGAAAAGGTATCCTTCAAGCGGATATAATACCTTTTCATTTTCAATTTCCGACGTCAAGAGCTCCGGAAATCTCTCTTGCATGGACTTGACGAATTTCTTATCATTCAATACCTTAAAGACCTTTTTCGGATCTTCACCGGTCTTCACTGCGATGATATCGGCAATTTGGATAAGCTGCTTTCCTTCAGGAATCGTTATCTTCAATGCAGCTTCTTTCATGAGTTTCCCGGTTTTGATGCTTGTGACAATATCTTCAATTGGCATCGAAGGCGATAATTTATACTCACCTGCCTGAAAACCGGATTCATTACGGAACTTAATGTAATATTTGAATACACGTGCGTCCTTGATTATTCCCTGTTCTTCTAGCAGTGTTGAAATTCCATTCACGGAAGAACCGATTGGGATTTTCACTTTCTTGATGGTATCATCATCAGGATCGACTGGTTTCATGGCTGAGTTGATATATAAAAAGCCCACAAGACCAACTATCCCAATTAATACAATAAGCGAAGCTATCGTAATCATGATGATTTTACGGACCAGCCTGGCTTCTCCTTGCTGTTCTAACAATTTCATACGGATATGTTCCTTTTTAGATAAATTTTTATCTTTTTCATCCATTTTCATTCCCCCTGCAAACTCACACCAACTACAGAATGGTTTCTCGATGATGCTTTCTCTAATTAAACTTTGCTTCGAACATTATACTAAAATCAACAAATAATTACATGGTTTTTGCAAAACTACATTCATTACTACTCTATTTATGGCAAAAAAGCACTAGTTTTGTCAATATTCAGGTATTATTTAATAGAAAAAGCCCTTAAATTTGTTTCCCTGCATGTGTTAGGCATTTCAGTCAATGACAGGAATATCATGTAGTGATGCCGATATTAATTTTCAGATGAGGGAAGGTGTGAAGGAGTTGGATAATTCTTATTTTGTAGGTTGGGGGACATTGGCACTCATTAACGCAGGACTTGCTCAAGGTAAAAATAGAACGGCGCTGAATTGGTTCTTGCTCTCATTATTTTTGGGTCCGCTCGCTACTTTTATTCTTTTATTCGCAGCTAAAAGATAAGGGTTTACTGGTACATAAATGAAAAAACCGACCTCGATCGAGGTCGGTTTTTTCTGATATTATTCTTCTTCAGCTTCTTCTTGGTCAAGGAATGTATTTAACATTTCTTCGACTAGATCCCATTCTTCTTCTGTTTCGATCGGTGTAAGTTCACCATCTTTATTATCTTCGCTTGGTATGAATGATGAAGCGTGGATTTCAATTTCTTCCTCTTCATCTTCTGCAGACATCGGATAGTAAAGTACATAAGATTTGTTGAATTTATCTGAGTCGAATGTGAAAAGGATTTCGCAAAGCTGCTCGTTTCCGTTTTCATCTACTACTGTAATGTTGTTTTCGCCGTGTTCCATTTGTATTCACCTCATATTGAATTTGTTTGTCTGTCCAAGAATCCCTGCAGAATCATGACAGCAGCCATTTTATCAATGACTTTCTTGCGTTTGCTTCGGCTCACGTCCGCCTCAAGAAGGACACGTTCAGCCGCCATAGTTGTCAACCGTTCATCCCAGAGAAACACCGGCAGCTTGAATTTTTTTTCTAATCGTTTAGCGAAATCTTGACTGATCTCGCCTCGCGGTCCAACAGTTCCATTCATATTTTTAGGTAACCCCAGGACAATTTTAGAAACTTCATGCTCTTTTATAATTTCATTGAGACGTTTAAAGCCGAAGTCATTTCCAGCTTCGTTAATTTTGATCGTTTCCAATCCTTGTGCAGTCCAACCCATCGCGTCACTCACGGCAACGCCGATGGTTTTTGAACCTAAATCAAGTCCCATTGTGCGCATTAGTATTCCTCTCGATGGTTCTTAAGATACGACTTAACCAATTCTTCGATGATTTCATCGCGTTCAAGCTTACGAATAATGTTCCGAGCGTCCATATGGCGCGGGATGTAGGCCGGGTCACCAGATAATAGATAACCGACAATTTGGTTGATCGGGTTATAACCTTTTTCCTGAAGAGCAACATAAACTTGAGACAATACTTCTTGTACATCTCTTTCGAATGGTTCTTCGGGAAAATTAAATTTCATCGTTTTATCAAAGGAACTCATTAACATGCACCTCTCCTCAGCGTCCAGAATCCACTATTACCTACATTGTACAACACTTTTCATTGATTATGAAATCGATAAGACCCATTCTTCAACAAAATTAAGTGCTGCATCCAATTTTTCAGGGTCTTTTCCGCCGGCTTGGGCCATATCTGGACGTCCGCCACCGCCTCCGCCGCAACGGGAAGCAACTTCTTTGATCAATTTACCAGCATGGAAACCGCGATCGATATAATCCTTGGTAACCCCGGCAATCAAATTGACTTTATCACCTTGGGCCGATCCTAATACGATAATGACAGAATCGAGCTTTTGTTTCAAATCATCAGCCATGGCACGCAGATTATTCATATCGGTAGCTTGAACTTTTGCCACCAATACTTGAACCCCATTTATGTCTTTTACGTTAGAAACAAGGCTTCCTGCTTCAATATTACTTAACTTTGCAGTCAGGCTTTCATTCTCACGATGAAGATCCTTCACTTCAGCTAAGACCGTTTCAATTCTTGAAGGTACATCTTTCAAGTTCGTTTTCAACTTAGCAGCCGCGTCTTTCAAGACACCGATTTGATCAGTCATCAATTTGTATGCCCCGGCACCCGTTACCGCTTCTATCCGGCGAGTCCCTGCACCGATGCCGCTTTCTGAAACGATTTTGAACAAACCGATCACCGCTGTATTCGGGACGTGGACACCCCCGCAAAGTTCAAGACTATAATCGCCTATTTGAACGACACGGACAATCTTGCCGTATTTTTCGCCGAACAAGGCCATTGCACCCATCGCTTTAGCTTCTTCAATGTTTTTATAGTCCGTATTCACTTGTAAGCTTTGCCAAATCTTTTCATTTACAATCGTTTCGATCCGCTCAATCTCTTCCGCCGTTATCTGGCCAAAATGAGAGAAATCGAAGCGAAGGCGCTCAGCTTGTACGAGTGAACCAGCCTGATTGACATGTGTACCAAGCACATCTTTCAACGCCTGGTGCAGAAGATGTGTCGCAGTATGATTTTTCGTGATATGGATGCGGTTTTCTTGATCTACCGCAGCAACGATATCGGAATCTGATGTTAAAGTGCCGGCAGCCACTGTTACACGGTGCAGATTTTGGCCATTAGGAGCTTTTTGAACATCATGGACATCAACCTTCACGGCTTCACTAGCCATCGTTCCTTTATCAGCTATTTGCCCGCCGCTTTCCGCGTAGAAAGGAGTCTTGTTCAATATTACCTGAACTTCTTCACCTTCTTGTGCCTCCGTAACAAGCTCGCCATTTTTAATGATGGCAGAAACTTTGGCTTCAACCGCAACTTGATCATAGCCGACAAATTCACTTTCAACTTTAATATCGCCTAATACCCCGCCTTGGATTTGCATGGAATCAACATCTTGACGTGCTGAACGGGCACGTTCACGCTGTGCATCCATTTCTTTTTCAAAACCGGCTTGATCGACGGTCATGCCTTCTTCTTCTGCATATTCTTCCGTTAACTCGATCGGGAAACCATATGTGTCATATAAACGGAATGCATCACTGCCTGGAATGGTTGTACCGCCTTTTTCCTTTTCCTTTCTAATGACTTCAGAAAGGATGGCCAGTCCATCATGAAGGGTTTCATGGAAGCGTTCCTCTTCATTCTTGATAACTTTTGCAATGAATTCTTTATTATTGAGGACTTCAGGGTAGAAGTCTTTCATGATTTCGCCGACGACCGTCACAAGCTCGAACATGAATGGTCGATTGATGTTGATTTGCTTAGCATATCGAACCGCTCTGCGGAGTAAACGGCGCAGTACATAACCTCGGCCTTCGTTGGATGGAAGAGCCCCGTCACCTACTGCAAAGGCTACCGTACGAATATGGTCGGCAATGACCTTGAATGCAACATCTTTTTCTGAATCAACACCATACTTCACATCGGAAATCTCTTCGACTGCCCGGATGATTGGCATGAATAAATCTGTATCATAGTTCGTAGCCACATCTTGAACGACGGAAGCCATACGTTCAAGGCCCATTCCTGTATCGATATTTTTCTTTGGAAGCGGTGTGTAAGAACCGTCAGGATTATGGTTGAATTGAGAAAACACAAGATTCCAGACTTCCAGATGCCGTTCATTTTCCCCGCCTGGATATAGTTCCGGATCATTCGGATCATCGCCATATGCTGGTCCGCGGTCATAGAAAATCTCTGTATTCGGGCCACTTGGACCCTCACCGATATCCCAGAAGTTTTCTTCCAGGCGAATGATCCTTTCAGCAGGAACACCGATTTTCTTATTCCAGAGTTCGAATGCTTCATCATCTTCAGGATGGATCGTCACAGCCAATTTCTCTTTGTCGAACCCAATCCATTTTTCATCCGTCAAAAATTCCCATGCCCATGTAATGGCTTCTTCTTTGAAATATTCACCAATGGAGAAGTTTCCGAGCATTTCGAAAAACGTATGATGACGTGCCGTTTTCCCTACGTTTTCAATATCGTTTGTACGGATGGCCTTTTGAGCATTTGTAATCCTTGGATTTTCAGGAATCACCCGTCCATCAAAATATTTCTTTAACGTCGCCACCCCGGAATTGATCCATAGCAATGATGGATCTTCATGAGGAACCAATGACGCACTTGGTTCGATGTTATGGCCTTTTTCACTAAAAAAATCTAAATACATTTGGCGGATTTGAGCACCAGTTAAATACTTCATATATATATCCTCCTTTTAAAATTATGTAATTTTGAGCACACAAAAAACTCCCATCCCAAAAACAGGGACGAGAGTTAACTCGCGGTACCACCCTGATTATGGACGCAGAAACATTCCCGGGTCCATCACCTTCATAAAAGCCTTAACGCGGCATGACGGCAGGTATTAGCTGCTCTCAGGACTAGCTTTCTGCTGCTCTTCACCTTGCAGTCCCTTTCAGCCTGGGGGACCCCTCTCTTTTAGATGGACTTCAGCATACTTCATCCTTCAACGAATTATCTTATGTAATGGATTATATTCACAAGACTTTTATTTGTCAATAAGGGGCGGCTTCTTTCTAAAGTGAACGCGGGCATGAAGTACAAATACTTTCAACACAGCCAAAATGGGAATCGAAAGGACCATGCCCGTGATACCGCCTATTTCACCTCCGGCCAATAATGCGAGCATGATGAACAGCGGATGCATATGGAGGCTTTTACCGACTATTAGCGGCGACAGGATATTTCCCTCAAGAAATTGAAGTACAAGCACGATTACGGCGATGATCAACACCATTTTAACTGACATTGTCGCGGCGATGATCACTGCGGGAATGGCTCCAATAATCGGTCCGAAATACGGAATGACATTCGTTATTCCGATTATCGCCCCCAATAGAAGCGGATATTGCATTCCGACTACCCAGAAGAGCAGCGAGGAAATCAAACCGATCACGGCACAGACGATGATTTGTCCGCGGATATATCCGCCAAGCGACGCATCCACATCACGAACGAATGCCCGTCCCTGCTTGCGCCACTTCTTCGGAGTCATATACCATGCCATTTTTTTTAAAGCTGTGAAATCTTTCAGGATATAAAAAGCAATGAATGGAATCAACGCAATAAGGAGTATGAAATCAATCATCCTCATTGCATACTCCATCGCCTTTTCAGGTATACGCTTCAGCCAATTTTCGAAAAGGGTGACACCTTCTTCGAATCTTTCATGAATTCCGAATGGCCAGGCCGCCGTCTGATGGTTGAGTTTATCAATTCTGCCCCGGTACTGTTCAACCAGTTCCGGTACGCTTTCCGACAGCTCGCGTACCTGGCTGACCATCACTGGAATACCTTTATACACAGCAAAGCCGATCCCTCCGAAAAACAACAAATAGATAATCGTAATCGAAAGCCAGCGACGCATCCCTTTCTCATTTAAATATTCCACAACAGGATGCAGCAAGTAACTGATGAACGCACCAATCAAAAAAGGCAGCAGTACCGTCACACATACAGTAAAGGCAGGTCCCCACATGGGCTTAAGTTTCATAAAAATATAGATAACGAAAAATAAGAGCAATAAAAAACCCAGGCGATAAAACCACTTTAGACGAATACTCACTATAAACACCTCCCGCTCATTTATTCTTCGAAAGGCGGAAGGTTTTCATACATAAAAAAGAGTGTCCTCATTATCAGGACACCCATTCCCGCTATAATAATGACTTTAATCTTTTGCGTATTTTCTTCATGTTCCGCTTGATTATCTTCGAATTCATCAAGTCCGAACCCATATTCATTAAAGTATTCCGTGAACGTCTAGCCATTGCAAACACCTCTTCCGTTAAATTACATACTGAAGCGGCGGTCATTTTCCTCAAACAAATCGTCCAATGAGCTTAAACTTCCATCTTCCTCGACTTGGTGCGTATTAATTAGGCCTTCGGATAAGGTCATTTCAATAAAGCAATTCCAACAATAATATTGATTCACGCCAATCTTCCCAACATCTTTACTGCGGCAATTCGGACATTTAATTTCCAAAATGGACACCTCACTGTTCATAAACTGAAACAATGATGGTATCCTTCCCTAATGCAGGCGGCTGTTTTGATTCTATCACTGTCGACTCCGAGAAAAACCCATCCGTTGTTTCATACGCTATAATCGTGCCCATTTTCTCCTTGAAATATACATCCTGCAGTAAACCCAGTTCTTCGCCCATTTCTGAAAAAAGCATGCGTCCCAATAATTCGTCCTTCGAAAGGCATATGGAATCCGCAGGTACTTTCCTTAAGCTTGAATCCTGTTGCAAGATGACGATCCCATCTGGACCGAATGAAGAAATATCGTCAAGTTTCAAATGAAAAGCTCTTTTGAACAATGCTTGCTGATGAACGACCAAGCCTGTTACCTGACCCATTTCAGAAATTGATAAATCGTGGACCGTGCCGACTCTTTCTCCTTTGATTGTAAAAACCGGCATCCCTTTCAATAATGAAAACGTCCGCAAGGTCATCCCGCCTTTCCGAACATTCTTATTATCTCTTTTCTGCTGAAAATAGATGTGCTGAAAGGTTTTCCATTGTTGCTCGATCTTCCGGAAATACAGGGAACAGGCATAAAAAAAAGACCGGTTTCCCGGTCTGACCCACCTGCTTTACCATCCCCTGCTGGCACCTCCGCCACCGGAACTTCCTCCGCCGCCGCCCCGTGGACCGCCGCTGCCGCCTCCACGGCCACCGCCGCCTCCGCGACTAATGATTATCAAAAGGATATTGATTAGCATTTGAAGGAAAAATCCTTTAAAGAACTTGGCATCGAGGATGAATACGATGATGACTACGATGATAATGAGGAAAATCTGTAAACCTGATGGCTGAAAGTTTTCTGACTCAGGCTGAACGGAGAGATCTTGATAAAACTCGTCACCTAGGTTGTATTCTTTCGTGACATCTTTATATACGGCCTTATAGGTTTCCGTCAGGGCAACATCATATTTACCCTCTTTCAGCGCAGGGATAGCCACATTGTCCAAAATCTGTCCAGATTTTATATCGGTAATGGCCCCTTCCAAACCGTAACCCACTTCAATACGGATTTTTTGTTCTTCCATGGCCAGAACAATGAGGACTCCATTGTTCTGCTCGGCATCACCAAGCTTGAATGATCTCAATGCCTCGACCGAGTACTCCTCGATCTCGGATCCTTCCATCGAATCAACCGTCAAAACGGAAATTTGTGCTTTTGTGGCATCATCCAATCGTTTCCCAAGTTCGATGAGTTCGGATTTTTCCTGATCATCCAGGACTCCGGCGAAGTCCTGAACATATATATCCCCAACTGGTTCAGGGATGTTAGGTTGTGCTGCGACCACGTTTGCTAAACTGCACGTGAGAATGAAGAATAGCGCAAACACAGCGAGTCTTTTCATTATTTATCGCTCCCGAAATCAACCTTTGGCGTTTCTTTTTCTTGATCGGTCACTTCAAAATATGGTTTAGCATCGAACCCGAACGCTCCTGCCATCATATTCTTCGGAAAGCGTTTAATCATCTTATTATAGTTGGTAACTTCATCATTATAGTCTTTTCGTGCTACCGTCAGTCGATTTTCCGTTCCTTCCAAACTATCCATGAGACCCTTGAAGTTCTCATTGGCCTTTAAATCCGGATAGTTCTCGACAACCACCAAAAGACGGCTCAATGCCCCGCTCAATTCTTGATCGGCATCAATCGCATCTTCAGTCGAATTGGCACCAGCCAACTTTGAGCGTGCATCACTCACCGCTTTAATGGCTTCCGTTTCATGCGAAGCATAACCCTTCACCGTTTCGACAAGATTCGGAATCAAATCCGCCCTTCGTTTCAATTGGTTATCCACCTGTGACCATTTATTGTCGACGTCTTCATTGGCACTTACAAGGCCGTTGTACGAAGATGCCCCATAAATGACCAGTAAAACGACAACGACTATACCTATTATCCACCCTTTTTTCATCAAATCCCCCCTGCTCTTTCACGTTTAAGTTATATTCTATATTAGTTCCACCAAAACTATGAATTTTAAACAAAATTCATTAAATGAAGAAACAAAACATTGATCACCAGCTACATGAAATCATAAGGGGTGACACTTTCCATCCCGATCATCGGGTCAGCATGCATGAGAGTATCAAGGTAACTTGCCTCTTGTGCATGTACCTCTCCCTTTTCAACCGGCATATCTTCCTCACTCAAAATCTCCCGCAGCTTTTCACGCAAAGTCGTTTTCCGGCGCATCTCATCATTACGCTCGATCCCTAAACGGAATGCATCCTCTTCACCACAAAGGATCAAGAAATTTTTACTGCGGGTAATCGCCGTATACAATAAATTTCGGCGGAGCATCCGATAATAACTTTTCACTACAGGTAAAATGACAATGGGGAATTCGCTTCCCTGCGACTTATGGATGGAGCAGCAATATGCATGAGTAATCTGGTTCAAGTCCTGTTTCGTGTAGGTCACCTCGATACCTTCGAAAGATATGATAACTTTATCGACATGATCGGTATTTTCCTTAGCGAACAGTATGGACACGATTTCACCCATATCGCCATTAAAGACACCCTCCTCTGGCTGGTTCACCAGTTGAAGCACCTTATCACCCGTTCTGTATATCACGTCACCGAATTTAATTTCCCGTCGCTTTTCATCCGCATTGCCATTGAACACTTCCTGAAGCATTTTATTAAGTGCATCAATCCCGGCAGGCCCCCTATACATCGGAGCCAGCACCTGTATATCCCTGGCCGTGAAACCCTTTGTCCTGGCATTCGCAACCACTTTCTCGATTACCTGGGCGATTTGCCCGGTCTGGCAGCGAATGAACGATCGATCTTCCTGCTGCTTCGTAACATCATCCGGGAGTCTTCCTTTTTTGATGTCATGCGCCAATTCAATGATCGATGAGCCGTCAGCTTGACGGTATATATGTTCCAAACTGACAGTCGGTACACAATCCGATGCAAGCAAATCCTTTAAAACCTGCCCAGGGCCGACTGATGGCAGCTGATCTTCATCACCTACCAATATCACTTGGACATTTTCCGGCAAGGCTTTAAACAATTGATGGGCCAACCACGTATCCACCATGGAAACCTCATCGATGATCACGATCCGGCCATCCAACTGATTATCCTCATCATGGGAAAAGCCTTCACTCCCGTTCCACCCCAGCAAACGGTGGATCGTAACAGCGGGAAGTCCAGTCGATTCGGCCATGCGTTTCGCTGCACGGCCAGTAGGAGCCGCAAGTACGAATGGAAATGGATCGCTTCCTTCTTTTTTATAATCGTTAATGTCCATGGATACACCATGCAGCTCCGCATAAAGCTCAACAATTCCTTTGATCACTGTCGTCTTACCGGTACCCGGTCCCCCCGTCAAGATTAACATGGGGGATTGCAGGGCTGTTTGTATCGCTTCCTTTTGGGCCGGGGCGTAGGATACATCAAGCCGCTCTTCCAGCTTCCCAAGTGCCAGCAAAAACTCCGATTCCGGGAACTGGTCCTCATACTCCGTTTGAGCAAGCAGCCGCTTGATGTTCATGACGATTCCCTTTTCGGAATAGAATAGTGAAGGCGGATAAATTCGTTGATCCTCGACAACTATTTTCCCCTCTTGCGTCAATTCGATTATTTCCGAGGAAATGTTTGTGAATTCAATGCGATCCCGTTTATTTTCCTCAAGCAGCCGCTTGACCGCTTCCAATAGCTGCTCGGCTTCTATGTAGATATTTCCATCCTGGAGGCATTGTGATTCAAGTGTATACAAGCACGCAGCCTTGATTCGGTCGGGATGGCTGCCGGAAATGCCAAGCTGATGCCCAAGCTCATCCGCCCGTCCAAAACCAATCCCTTCAATATCCTCTACGAGCTTATAAGGATTTCCCTGAACCATCGTGATCGTATCCTGTTTATACATTTGATAAATCTTCATCGACAACTGTGGTCCAAAGCCATATTGATTCAGGGCGATCATCACCTGCTCCAAACCTTGATGCTCGACTAATGTATCATAGAGGCCCTTTGCCTTTTCCCCTGATAGCTTCGGGATATCATCAAGTAACGAAGGCTGAGCCAGAATTTTGGAAATTGCCTTTTCCCCTAGTGTCTCAACAATGCTTTCGGCTGTTTTTTTCCCAATGCCCTTGAAAAGATCACCGGATAAATAACTGACGATCCCTTCCTTGGATTGAGGCAAATCCTTACGGAAATGCTCCACATGAAATTGAAGGCCAAAACGCGCATGTTCCTTCATCGCCCCATAAAAAATATAGATCTCATCCTCATGCATCCTTGGAAAATAACCTGTTACGACAGCTTCCTTCTCTTCATAATTCAGATTCGTTTCATGCACACGAATTCTTACAACCGAGTACATATTTTCTTCATTATGAAAGATCGTCACTAAATGACTTCCTTTCATGAACATTTTCTCCTCTGAAAACAAATCCAACGAATCTTGCTGGCTCAACGCTACTCCCCACCTTTCCATGCATATGCCGACTATTTACTCAGCATTCATTTCTTCCATCAGTTTCTTACCGTGTGCAGCAAGCATATGGTCAGGCTGTGCTTCCAAAGCCTTATCAAAATAAGCAATCGCTGCTTGCGCATCTTCACGATACCCGGCAAACGCAACACCTAAATTATAATAAGCATCGGCATGTCCCGGATCCTGCTCCACAACTAAATTCAGTTGATTGATCAATTCATCGTATAATTCCGCATTGGCAAGACATAGTGCATATTGGAATCTCGCGTCAACGTCCTCTGGGCTCAGCTCCACCGTTCTCTGTAAATAAGGCATCGCCAACTTCGGTTGATCCAACGCCATCAATGTCAATCCAAGCATGAAGTAAGCATCGCTGTTCTCCAGTCCCAAGCGGATTGCCTTTTCAAACATATCCTTCGCTTCGACTAATTTAGAATCGGATTCATAGTATAAGTTACCTAATGAATAATAAGCCGCAGCTGCATTTTCATCCAGCTCAATCGCCTTTCTGTAAAACTTGACCGCTTTATCCGTTTCACCAACGGCAGTCAATACATTCCCGAAATTTATGTAGGCAACAGGCTCATTCGGATTTTCCTCGATCGCCTCATTAAAAACTTTCGCCGCTTCTTCGTATTTCCCTTGCTGCATTAACTCAATTCCTAGTTGATTCTTATCCATTATCATTTCACACTCCATTTTTATATTAAAAAGTATAGCATAACAGTAGTCGAATTCAGACAGCACACCCGCAATCCAAAAGAAGTCCCCAACCGCAAACACAGCTGGGGACATGCTTATTTTACCCTACGTAAGTCAGTTTTTCACCTTTTTTAAATACCTCATCAATCGTACCGCCACCAAGGCACACTTCACCATCATAGAATACGACTGCTTGTCCAGGTGTGATCGCGCGGACTGGCTCGTCAAAGATGACTTCGACATCACCATTTTCCAAGACCTTCACCTTAACACCGCTATCCTCTTGACGGTACCTGAACTTTGCCGTACATGTAAATTCATCCGCAGGTATATGTTCCGCTACCCAGCTAACATTCACTGCACGAAGCGAATTGGAATACAGCACATCATTATCAAACCCTTGACACACATATAAAACATTGCGTTTCAAGTCTTTACCCGCAACAAACCAAGGATCGCCGCTGCCGCCAATCCCCAGACCGTGACGCTGACCGATGGTGTAATACATCAATCCGTCATGCTTGCCCATGACCTTGCCATCCATCGTGACCATATCTCCTGGCTGAGCTGGAAGGTAATTGCTTAGAAACTCTTTGAAATTACGTTCACCGATAAAACAGATGCCTGTAGAATCTTTTTTCGTTGCCGTAGCAAGACCCGCTTCTTTCGCAATCTCACGGACTTCCTTCTTATCAATATGTCCAAGCGGAAACATGACTTTTTCCAATTGTTCTTGAGTAAGTTGATTCAAGAAGTACGTTTGATCCTTATTATTATCGATACCGCGAAGCATTTTGTATTCGCCATCCCGGTATTCAACCTGTGCGTAATGACCTGTAGCCACATAGTCAGCACCAAGACTTACCGCATGTTCAAGAAATGCCTTGAACTTGATTTCCTTATTGCACATTACATCCGGATTCGGAGTGCGGCCCGCTTTATACTCATCCAAGAAATAAGTGAAAACTTTATCCCAATATTGCTTTTCGAAATTGACCGCATAAT
Organism: Peribacillus sp. NJ11; assembly: GCF_030348405.1. Classification (NCBI taxonomy): domain Bacteria; kingdom Bacillati; phylum Bacillota; class Bacilli; order Caryophanales; family Bacillaceae; genus Peribacillus; species Peribacillus sp. NJ11. The sequence continues at coordinate 2,888,950 of NZ_JAUCFO010000001.1, read as the reverse complement.
AAGGGATACCGATTTGATTACATACGGCAATTACATCATTGTAATCTTCCGTTGCCGTACAAACTCCGTTTTCATCTGTATCATCCCAGTTCTTCATGAAAATCCCGACCACATCATAGCCTTGATTCTTCAATAGCAGGGCTGACACAGAAGAATCCACGCCTCCTGACATGCCCACGACGACGCGGGTGTCCTTTGGTGCTTTATTCATTCTGTCACCTCATTTATTTAAAGAAGGAATTATCTTCCCACTAATCTTTGAACGATTTTAACGGTGGTTTCAGCTGCCTGCCTGACGTCCTCTTCCGTGTTGTTCAAACCGAAGCTGAAACGAATCGAATTCTTCGTCCGCTCCGAATCTTTCCCAAACATCGCCACTAGTACATGCGACGGATCGATTGACCCGGCTGTACAAGCGGATCCGCTCGATACCGCAACACCTGCCAAGTCCATATTGACGAGCATCGATTCCACATTCGTACCCGGAAAACTAACATTCAGCACATGTGGCAGCGACTGTTCCATAGATCCGTTAATTTCATATTGTACATCCGCCTCATCAAAGACGGCAAGCAATACGTCTTTAAATCGCTTGTATTGCTCCGTTTTCTCTTCCATCGAGCTTTGTGCAAGTAAAACAGCTTCTGAAAAACCAGCAATTGACGGCACACTCTCCGTACCTGCACGGCGTTTGCGTTCTTGTTCCCCGCCATATAAATGCGGATTCAGCTTCAAACCTTCACGCATATATAGAAAGCCGATTCCTTTGGGACCGTTGATTTTATGTGCTGATACACTCAGCAAATCCACCCCCAACTCACGAACGTCAATACGGATCAAACCATATGCCTGGACTGCGTCCGTGTGGAAAATGGCTGGATGCCCCTTGAGCAGCTGTCCAATTTCAGCAATCGGCTGGATCGTTCCAACCTCGTTATTGCCGAACATGACCGAAACCAAAATCGTATCGTCCCGCAATGCAGCCTTTAAATCGGCAATTGAAATAAGCCCCGCTTCATTCACAGGTAAATATGTGACTTCAAAGCCAGACTTCTCAAGGAATTGGCACGTATGCAAGACCGCATGATGCTCAATCTCTGTCGTGATGATGTGCTTTCCCTTTTCTTTATAAGCATTGGCAACACCAATGATTGCCGTATTATCTGCCTCGGTTCCACCGCTCGTGAAAATGATTTCATTCCGCCCGGCACCTATGCTCGTAGCAATACTCGAACGCGCTTCATCCAAAACATGGCGCGCCTCCCGCCCGAAAGCATGAATGCTCGACGGATTGCCAAAGTCATGGCTCATGACTACCATCATCCTATCGATCACATTCGGATGCATCGGTGAAGTCGCAGCATGATCTAAATATATTCTGTCCACTTTTTTGTCGCCTCCATTAAAAAAACGCAAGCGCCTACATAATAGGCGCATTGCTAATCACTTAAATATAGTACATATAAGAATCGATTTCACCCGTATCCTTGTAGCTAGCCAAATCCATAAGCGTCGTATTATCCAATACATCCTTCACAGCATCGCGAATCCGGATCCAAAGCTGGCGCTTAACCGGCTCTTCATCCTCAATGCCTTCAACCGGGGTAATCGGCCCTTCCAATACGCGGATAACATCACCCGAAGTGATCTCCTGAGGATCTTTAGACAAGACATACCCGCCATAAGCACCGCGGACACTCTTCACCAACCCTGCATTACGAAGCGGCGCAATCAACTGCTCCAAATAATGCTCCGACAAATTATGCGTCTGGGCAATCGATTTCAAACTTTTCGGGCCTTCTCCATAATGTTTAGCAAGCTCGATCATGATCGTTAAACCATAACGGCCTTTAGTAGATATCTTCATACATATACACCTCAAATTATTTATCCGTTTCTAAATTCTTTTGAAATTATAGCATATTCCCGCCGGAAATGCATTCACCCGCCCTTCATTTGTCAAATTATCCTAATTGGAAAGGTAGGAAAATGCAAAAAAGAATGAAATGTAACCGATCGGATGACGGATTTTTTTCCGGTGTAGACGGAATTTTGGGTTAGGACGGATTATTCGTACGCACGGTCGGATAGTGGGGATAGGTCGAATTTCCCGCTCGGACGGCCGGATTATTGGGCCCTAGATCGATTTAATACAAAAGTTCGTTCCATGCCACATTTATTTTCACCAAATACGGAAATCACTTTATTAACCGAGAATACTTCACTTAAATCTATAAGGAGTGGTTATCATGATCATTAAAAACTGCAAGATGCCTTTTAAGATAGACATGCTAGAAGCTCTGCTCTGATGAGACACTTACCTCCCGGACATGCGAGGCAACCTGCAATAATTGCAGATATCAAAAAAATCAAGGCAGGATACAACGGTGAATACAGAGTCTTCCAATCTCTTAAATCCCTTCCTGAAAAAGAGTATCTACTCTTTCATGACCTCCGTCTATTTGGATCACCTTTTCCCTTCCAAATGGACATCCACATCCTCTTTCCTTTTAATCCTTGAAGTCAAAAACATGGCTGGTGAAATCTTTAAGTGTTCTGCATTTACCATGGAGCGAAAATTAAAAAAGTGGATTTGCCGTACCTGTTTGGATATTTCCCTTGATGCTCACATTTCGGCAATTTATGATTATCTATACCTCGTTAAACCTACAATTACAAACAGCGAATTTCGAAACTTCGTCCAACTCCAATCCCCATCCAGTGCAAAAAAACTATTACTTTCACTGAAATTGAATCTTTCCGGCCATACTAGAGGGTGAGTTTATCTATTAAATTCTCTCTTAGAAGGATAGATCGAATTATTCCCTGGTAGGTCGGATTATTCTGCTGGCAGGTCGAATTAATTCTTTTTAGGACGGATTATTGCCCCGGTAGGTCGATTTATCGAACTATAGCACAAATTAAATCCCCAAACGGACTACTATATTAAGAATTCGCTCTCTTTTACACCATAATCAGCGCATTTCCCCTATCAGTTGTGATACCTTATATAAAAAGGAGAGGTGCGCAATGAATATTAAACCGCTTGCTTTCCGGATGCGGCCTCGATCGATTGATGAGATCATCGGGCAGGAGCATCTGGTCGGTGAAGGAAAAATTATCGCAAGGATGGTGAAAGCCAAGCAGCTTTCTTCCATGATTTTGTATGGTCCGCCGGGAATTGGCAAGACATCGATTGCAAGTGCGATTGCAGGAAGCACGAAGTTTGCTTTTCGGACGCTGAACGCGGTGACCAATAATAAAAAGGATATGGAAATCGTGGCAGCCGAGGCTAAGATGTCCGGGAAAGTGATTCTGCTGCTTGATGAGGTTCATCGACTCGATAAGGCAAAGCAGGATTTCCTATTGCCTTATCTTGAAAACGGGATGATCACCTTGATCGGTGCAACGACCAGCAATCCCTATCATGCAATCAATCCGGCCATCAGAAGCCGGTGCCAGATTTTCGAGCTCAAATCATTGGAAACCAATGATATAACCAAAGCTCTGGAACGGGCACTTCATGATGAAGAACGGGGGCTTGGTGCGTATAAAACCGATGTCAGCCTTGATGCCCTTACCCATTTCGCGACTGCTTCCAACGGAGATGTCCGCAGTGCCCTTAACGCTCTTGAACTCGCCGTCATTTCCACCGAAACCGATGAGTCCGGAACGATTCATATAGATCTGCAAATTGCCGAGGAATGCATGCAGAAAAAAAGCTTCTCACATGACAAGGACGGAGATGCCCATTATGATGTTCTGTCGGCATTCCAAAAATCAATTCGCGGAAGTGATGTGAATGCAGCCCTTCATTATTTGGGGCGATTGGTCGAAGCCGGTGATCTTGTCAGCATTGCCCGCCGCATGGTGGTCATTGCCTACGAAGACATAGGTCTTGCCAATCCCCAGGCTGGTCCCAGGGCACTCGCTGCCGTCGAAGCCGCTGAACGACTTGGGTTTCCTGAAGCCCGGATTCCACTTGCCAACTCAGTGGTCGAGTTATGCCTATCACCGAAATCGAATACGGCCATTGTCGCAATTGATGCAGCTCTGTCCGACATTCGCAGCGGCCATAGTGGAGATGTACCAGATCATCTCAAGGATGCCCATTACAAAGGCGCCACTGACCTCGGACGCGGCATCGGCTACCTTTATCCGCATGACTACGAGAATGGCTGGGTGAAGCAGCAATACTTACCGGACAAACTGCGCAGCAAAAAATATTACAAACCTAAAAAGAGCGGAAAATTTGAACAAGCCCTTGCCTCGGTCTATGAAAATATCGAGAAAAAGAAATAACTCCGGATCACTTCAGACCCGGAGTTTTTTTATTGTGGGAAATGAAAACTTTTAATATTCCTCAGATTGACAAAGACCGCCTCCTCATGAGCATTCATCAACCTTATTACTCATTCCAATATTCTGCGGATGCATAACTAAATTGAGAACGACCAGTTTATTGGTTTGTATGTACACCTGTCAGCCAAACGCTCCGGCTAGGACTTTCTTAGTTAAAAACCGGAACGCTTAGGCTAAATTCCCTTTGAATCGCCTTACTTGGACAATTTTCCCCGGGAATTAGTCCGCATCAAGGGCAGAAACAACATTTCAATATATGATTCTAGCCCGATAACTTTTACAGCATTTAATCTTAGATTATTGCAGACTGCAATCCGCGCACTTTTAGCCGCAGAAAAATTAGGTTTCCTCGTATCCAATAAAAGGATATGTCAATTGCGATTGCTAGCGGCATGTCCACTTTCATAAGAAGGCACAACAACTTTTTGGTTGCTGTACCTGTGTGGTCAATCTTCTTCTTTATAGATACCCTTCGATGCTTTAATCATATTTTCCAGCCACATTTTCTTAAATACATTTACACGACGAGGACTGCCATTCTCTTGTCCCTCAGCTGAATTTTCTTCTGCGGTGAGTTCATTTGTACCAATTTCGCCGGAAAGGATTTCATTTGAATTGCCTTCATCTGCTGAACTTTCCGTTGAGCTACTTTCATCTGATGATGAGCTTTCCGTTGAACTACTTTCATCTGATGATGAGCTTTCCGTTGAACTACTTTCATCTGATGAACTTTCCGTTGAATCACTCTCATACGATGAACTTTCCGTTGAATCACTCTCATACGATGAGCTTTCCGTTGAATCACTCTCATACGATGAGCTTTCCGTTGAATCACTCTCATACGATGAGCTTTCCGTTGAATCACTCTCATACGATGAGCTTTCCGTTGAATCACTTTCGTACGATGAACTTTCAGTTGAATATTCCATTTATTTTTTAACCTCCAATATTTATTTATTTATTCTTTAGGGATATCCGTACTGCATATATATGCTCCTTCTTTCTAATAGGGACTTTGCTTATCACCCATTTTAAAGTAAAACTTCATTCTCTTGGGAATATTTGGTGATTCAATTTTACCTGGTCAATTTAATTAGACTCAAAGTTTTTTCTCCTTGCAAACAAAAAAATAGCCTCGGAATCGAAGCTACTTTACATTTTTCCCTTCATGTTAGCTATGATGTCCCTTTAGCCAACCGACCACCGATTTCCCACTACTTTCGCGGAGGTCCTCGACATTTTCCTTGGAAATGATCTCGCCATCCTTAATCAGAATGACTTCATCAAGGATGTTCTCGATTTCTTCAATTTCATGAGTCGCCATAATAACCATTTGCCTTTCAAAATCGATAGAAGACAGCAAGCACCGTACAATCGACTCCCTGACCATAACGTCCAACCCTGAGAATGGTTCATCCAATAATATGACCGGTGCCTCACGGGAAAGGGCTAGCACTAATTTAAGCCTTCCCCGATTACCTATCGACATCGTACGGACCTTCTTCCGGTCATCCAATTTCATGAATGCCAGCATTTCAATTGCCTTATCCCGATTAAAATCAGCAAACTGCGATGCATGAAATTCAATATACTGACCTGCCGTAAAATTGGGATAGAAAAAATCAAGCTCTGTCAGATAAGAAACAACAGAAGCTGTCCTCCTGCTTACCGGCATCCCAGCGACCGTCACTTCACCATGATCCGGTTTCGCGAGACCCGCAATCAGTTTGAGCAATGTTGACTTACCGCTACCATTGGCTCCTAACACCCCATAAATCTTCCCCACTTCAAACGTGAGTGATACACCATCAAGGGCAGCAATGCTTCCATACCTTTTCGTTACATCATGCAGCTCAACTGTCATTCCGCATCCCCCTGCTTCTTCAGAAATTGCTGTACCGCCGTCAGCATTTCTTCTCTCGACAAGCCAATTTCTTTCATGTTCTCAACGAATGTCTCAATAACTTCCGTTTGAATCCGAGTACGCAGTGAAGCCATCAGCGCCGAATCATTTTTAACGAATGTACCTTGCCCCCTTCTCGTCTCCACAATTCCATCCCTCTCAATCTCGCTATAAGTACGCTGTATCGTATTCGGATTGACACCCATTTCGACAGCCATTTCGCGGACCGATGGCAATTTATCCCCACTCTTTATTTCACCCCGTACAATTGAATAACAAATTCGATCCGCAACCTGTAAATAAATCGGCTTTGATGCATGAAAATCCTCTGGCATCCTTTACACCTCAATCTTTCGGTCCAGCAGCCAACATGAAGCGAGGAACAATATCACTAATCCAATAACATCCAACCCGCTTGTCAAAAGCGAAATATTTCCCCCGCTTTCTATATAAAACTCCAACTTGGCTTGAGACAAGCTAAACGACGAACCGCTAAAAGCCGGTACAGCCCATATATCATCCAGTTTCTGATATACCATTGTATGACCAACCCAATTTTTCAACAAAACCATTCCTATAAACAGAAGAGACACTAACAGCCAACGAATATTTTTAATAAATTGAATCCTTGCGAGTGCATGATACACTACCCATAAAAACATCATAAGCACAGCTATGCCAATACTAACCGCCGTCATAACCCCGCCTATCTGTAACAAGCCACCTAATTCTGTAATATTTCCCACCTGAAAGTCTTGCTGAAAATAACTAGTCGGAACCTTAAATGCCACAATAACTAAACAGCTGGCAAATAAAATGGAAACCACTTGAAACAGCACACTTGACAATAATTTACTTCCAAGCAAAATCGCTGCAGACTGGGGATTGTGAATCCACAATTGCGTCTTTCCCTCATAATTCAAACAACCAAAAATCAAAGAGAACATAATAAATGGCTGTAAGAACAAGATCACCCATGTACACATATAAAAAAGACCTGCAACTTCCAAAAATTTGGATACTAAAAAAGAAATGAACACAAAGCCGACTTGCGCAACCAACAACCACAGAAGTGTGGATTTCCCAATCAACCACTCCTTTTGCACTAAACCTTTAAATGAATTCAACTTCCCAACCCCTTCATAATTGTTCTAGTTACATAGTACACAGTTACACCAAATTATGTCAAAGGTATTATAAAATAACAAAATATACTATTCTTTTATACTAAAATTAAATATAATAGATGATGTGGTTACAAAAAGAGGAAGGAAGTAAAATATGAGACATGAAAAAAAGAAGAAAAAGAAACGGACATGGCTGAAGGTAGTCGGTATAATTGTCCTACTTTTTATATTAGCAGGGGGAGCTTTTGCCTACTCTGTATGGAATTCACTGACAAAAACCGTTGACACGATGCATACACCAATAGACCGTACCACGGATAAACGAACCAAAGACCTTGCACTATCAGATCAGGAGCCATTCTCGATGCTCATGCTCGGTGTCGATGAACGTGATGGCGACAAAGGCCGTTCAGATACTATGATCGTCTTGACAGTCAATCCACAAAAGAAATCGGTAAAAATGCTTAGCATTCCGCGTGATACACGGACCGAGATAGTCGGTCATGGTACACAGGATAAAATTAACCACGCATTTGCTTTCGGCGGAGCGAAAATGTCCATGGATACCGTTGAGAATTTCCTGGATATCCCGATCGACTATTATATGAAGATCAATATGGAAGGCTTTAAGGATATCGTTGACGCAGTCGGCGGCGTGACTGTCCAAAACGATTTGGACTTCACCTATGAAGGCGTCCATTTTGCAAAGGGAAGCATTAATCTAAATGGGGAAGATGCACTTAAATATTCGCGAATGAGATATGAAGATCCGAATGGTGATTATGGCCGTCAATCCAGACAACGTTCCATCATCGAAGCTGTCATCAAGGAAGGCGCAAGCCTTTCATCATTGACGAAATACGATGATGTCTTCGCTGCATTAAGTAAAAATATCCAGACGAATTTGACGTTTGATGACATGATGGACATCCAAAAGAACTACAGGGACGCAAGCAAAAGCATAACCCAAGCAACTATTCCAGGAAATGGAACGAAAATCGACGGAGTCTACTATAATATTGTGTCGGATGAACAAAAAGAAAAGGTTCAATCCGAATTAAAAGAACAATTATCCATCAAATAAGAAAAAATGAAAGAGCTGTCCGGACCCGCATCCTGACAGCTTTTTCATTTTTCCCGTCCAATATTCTGACAAAAAACGAACACCAATTGTAGAGATTTGTAGGAATTTTTGTTGTTTATTAGGCATGAAAAGACGGTATAATCTAATATGAGCTGAAAATTCCATCTTCCCCTTGCCCCTTTAAATCACTAGACCTATTATTCTATGGACCCAGAATTCCATCAACCACCATTCATCAACTATAATAAACAATCCTAAACAAAAGGAGCGGATTTACATGAAAATCAAAGCAGGCAGCTGGGCTATGCTAAGCACACAGGACAAAATGTTTATTCTTAAAGCCATCAGTGATCGTTCAAGAATGAAATATGTTTCATGAGAAGTAGATCTTATCATCGCTATATGAGAGCATCGCCTCTCCCTTTTCAATAAAACGAACTCGAGCCTGAAAAAGGAGAGGAATCTATTCAAACTGGTGATCCCATAACAAACGCCATTCGCCTTTTTCTTTCACGACATAGCAATCTTGTTCCATGTAAACATCCCAAAGCGAGAATTGAAGACCTGTGTAACTGGAATTTCATAGGCCGTTTTATGCTGCCTCCCATCCTTATCCAGCCTCCAGTTCTTCACTTTCTTAAATTGGCCTACATCATACTGAAAGGTCTGCACTTCCATATGCTCGCGCTGGACCGATTTTGCACATCCGCAGGTTCGGAAAACCGAAGCTTCACTTCAAAACTTAACATATCCCTGGACTTCCCAAAAAATGATACAAGCTCGCCGATACTCCTATAGGAATCTTATTTTGTCTCCTCACCTCATCGCCCTCACAGGTTATCATTCATTTATATATAAGGATAACGACAAAAAAGAAGCATGTTGGTAGACATGCTCCTTACGTATATGTACCGAAAAAGATTTCTTAGATTCTATGACGCCTTCTCCGATAAAAGAAAAGAAAACAGAAGATTCCTAGCAAACCGCCAAATGTGTCAAGCATGACATCCTGCCATAAAGGGGTACGGCCACCCGTTAGTTTCTGATGAAGTTCGTCTGCACTCGCATAAAAAAGGACACATATAAGAGCCCCTGAAAAAGAAAGAATAGGATTCCTTACAAAACTCCGCCAAACACCCAACGTCAATAAACCAAACACAAAAAAGATAAAAAGATGGGCACCCTTCCGAATGAAAAACTCCACAAAACCACTCACTCCAGCAGTATGGGCACTCACCTCAACCCCTCCATACATGAATGAAATGCCACTTAGCTTATCATACCAATACGGAGTATTGAACTGCGCTAAAAAAGGGGTAACACTTTGCTCCTCATACGTCTGCGTGGAAAAAAAGAAGATCAGCATCGCCCATAAAATGAGTAGAACGGGGAATATGTAATTTCGGATCATACTCTATCAGGCTCCTCCATGATCCCACCTAATTTCTCCTTAAGCTCATCCACAAGTTCATTTACAGTAACATCCTGCCCAGACTCTCCCTTTGCAAAAGTGTCTCTTAAAATATCAAAAAAATCCATTCGAAATTTCCACTCCAATATAATTGAGCCACCATTTCATACTGTTGTCCTAATCCTTTTTTCAAAAATAAGGAATATAGCTCATTTATTTGATAATTACATATATTATGGGTATTGGCAAGATAAAAAGAGGAGGATTTTACACATCTGGTAATAATTTAAAAAAATCCATAATATTAAAGGGGTTAGCTTCTGGATATCGAAAATTCAAAATTAATTAGGTATAATTAATTGTCTGAACCCTGTACCCCCGCTATCCACCTCTCCTATTCTTACTTGTCTGTAATAATTAACACCCGAAACTCTATACGTTAAAAATAGTCCTGTATTGTCATTTGCAATATTAGTTGTCATACTGGCATAAGCGTTTTTAGTTGTATCTTTGAAAACAATAGTATCATTTAAAACCTCAACTTGCTTTACATAGCTCCCACTTACCATTTTATCAATTGAAATTCCTTTATCCTCTGTATCAGAAGCATTATATACAATTCTTGCTTTCTTATCTGCTTTTTCAACTTCTAGTTGGATAGAAGGAGTGGAGCCTTTCTGAACGTTTAACATATCATTTACTGAAAATCCAGATACATTTACGTTCGCAAGCCCCACGACACTATTACCTATTCCATTATTTATTACCTTACTCCTATCTGTTGTGAAAATTGTATTTTGATCTGATCCGTTAGTTATTTCAACATTGTTATCCAAAGTGTATAAAGTACATTGTCTTGCTTTTCTTAGTAAAAACCCACCAGTACTTCCTTCTCTTCGTATGGGTAAACAAGTAATATTTTCTATTGAATGCTTTTTGGGATTAACCGTTTTGATTGCATACCCCGTGATTTGCTCATGAGTTTGCCCTACTATAGTAAATCCAGCAATATTTCGGGTTTTTGAGTGAATTACAACACCATTTTCTCCAAAGGCAGCAGAACATCCTATTAAAGTTACCCCTCGACAATCCTTAAAATAAAACCCATCCCCAACACGTGAAGTTCTGTTTAAAGGAGAACTATTTGCTTTATTTGCAAACGCTTTACAACCCACTAAGTTTATTTCTTGGTATCTATCAAAAAAGTAAATAGGTTGTAAAGACTTATTTCCAAAATGATCTCCAATAGCATTTTCAAGAAGTACCGTTTGACCCAATTGATTCGATTTATTTTGAATAAAGTTAAAATTTATAAACTTATCATTACAATTCCGAACTTCCACGTTCCTAAATGATAATTGATCATATCCATTTACAACCGTAATGCCGTTTGCAGCTACATTATTACAATCTATATATAATCCATCTATCCCTATTCCTTTATTAAAAGTAATTTCATCTTGCTCAAAACGGATTAATTCATTTCCGACAAAAGATGAATCTGCAACAATTCTTGTTTTATAGGCACTTGCTGCCTTTAAATAAACACCTGGAGCAGATATTGTAATAGGTGTTTTAATTCTAAAATAGCCTTCTGGTATAAATAATATACCACCACCTCTTTCTTTTAAGTCAGATATAGCTTGGTTAATAAAAGGAGCATTATCTGTAGAATTATCCCCTACTGCTCCATATTTTGAAATATTGACATTCAATTCATCATAACACTTTGAAATACTCAACAATTCTTTTTCTAATAATTTTATATCAGCAATTGCCTCCTCGCCTTTTCCTTTTACCATGGAAGAATCGCTTCGTTCTAATAGTATACTTTCTCCCTCTTTTTTTAATGTATAACCAAATATTAGAGCAAATATAAAAAGAAAAATATTACGTACAAAGTTTCTTCGTTTCATTGTATATCACCCTTTCAAAGCATAGAACTATTCACTTTCTGATAGAAATTATCGTCATTAAAATTCATAATTAAGCAAACTTTAATTCAATAAAACTAATGTAAAATAATATATTAAATATAATTTTATCGTGGAAAATAACACTAAATTTGCAAAATATAATTAACTCCTATTGCAGGTAATCTAACAACTTATCAAATCAAACCAAAACTAAGTTATTGAGACATCATCGAGTTATTAAATTGCCTGTTTAACTTTTAATAAATTCTAATAAAATTACGAAAAGTAAAATTAATACTAAATATCTATCTGAATAATGATATTGAATAACCAGAGTTACAAAAGCTAATCCACTTTTGGACACTCTCTAAAATAAAAGCTGTCGAATAAGTTTTTCGACAGCGTGACTTTAACTAAATGTATATATAGCATAATATAATAGCGAGAATCTAATTAAAATCTCCCAGCCTATGTCTTGATAATTTTTATAGATGATTATACTTAAGCCGATTCTCCTACTTGACACTTTTTCACATTCTATTCTTTGTCCTCCCTATTTAAATATTAAGAGCCAAATTAAAGCCCTAGATTGAGCGATTACTACAAATTACTTAATAAAGTCATTTACTATGCCCTACCTTTAAAATTAACAGTTCACTTATTCAAACTCTATTGGAGGACTATCTATTTTATCAAAACAATATAATATATTTTGAACAATACGGTATGCTGCCTTTCCATCACCATATGGATTAGCTGTTCTTGCCATATCATCATATACCTCTTTATTTTCTAATAACTCATTTGCAACCTGATAAATATTATCTTCATTTGTTCCAACTAACTTCAATGTACCTGCTTTGACTCCTTCAGGTCTTTCTGTATTATCACGTAAAACAAGAACTGGTACTCCTAAAGAGGGTGCTTCTTCTTGAACACCACCAGAATCAGTAAATATAATAAATGCACGTGAAGCAAAGTTATGAAAATCAATAACACCTAAAGGTTCAATTAGATGAATTCTTTCATCATTCCCTAGTATTTCATCGGCAACTTCTCTGACGGCAGGATTAAGATGCACTGGATATACAACCTGTAAATCACTATGCACCTCTAACAAGCGCTTTATTGCTTTAAACATATTTCTCATAGGCTCTCCAAGGTTTTCCCGTCTGTGAGCAGTTAGCAATAGCATTCTATCTGAACCTATCTTATCTAATAGGTCATGTTTATATGAAGAAATTACTGTAGTTTTCAAGGCATCTATAGCTGTATTACCTGTTACAAAAATCTTTTTCTCCTCTTTACTTTCCAATATTAGATTTTCTTTGGATTGTCCGGTTGGAGCAAAATGCAAATCTGCTATTACTCCTGTTAATTGTCTGTTAACCTCTTCTGGGTATGGAGAATACTTATCCCAAGTCCTCAAACCTGCCTCAACATGCCCAACTGATATTTGATTGTAAAAAGCAGCAAGACTTGCTACAAATGTGGTTGAAGTATCCCCATGTACTAGGACTAAATCCGGTTTCACTTCTTTCATTACATTATCTAAACCTGATAATGCACCAATAGTTACTCCTGTTAAAGACTGTCGCTCTTTCATAATATTCAAATCATAATCTGGCTTAATATTAAAAACCTCTAAAACCTGATCCAACATTTCTCTATGCTGAGCTGTAACAGTAACGATAGATTCAATCATCTCATTATTTTTTTCTAACTCTATTACTAAAGGAGCCATTTTTATAGCTTCTGGCCGAGTACCAAATATTGTCATTATCTTTATTTTATTGTCCATTTAAAAGCCCCTCTCTTTAATTCAATATTCATCTTTTTCGAGTTCCTTACCTTAATTATTTTTATGATGGAAACTATGAGTCCAATCAAACTTTTTGGGCACATTTACTACTGATACAAGTACGTTAATACTAATATTCTTTATTTATTTTTGAAGTTTCAGTAGTATCCTTTTAATCAATATTTTAATTTCACTTAAATTTAACAAGGCAATAATTAGGAATAAAAATATTTGAATAATATATTCCAAGTTTAAACTCATATATAATATTTTAATTTGAATAAACAAAACAATAAACGTTAATATAATTTTTTTATAATTAATACTTATATCTACAAAAGACTTCGTATCAATAATCCGTAAGATCCAAATTACCGCAAAACTTACCATAGTTCCAATGGCTGCCCCATTAATTCCTATTTTTGGGATTAATATAACATTTATTATAATATTTATTATTGCTCCAATTACAGATGTTTTGAATACACCCTTTGTTTTTTTAGCTGCTATATAATTTGTACCTAAAAAACCTGAAAAACTAGAAAAAACAACACCTAAAAGCAGGAAAGGTACATATTTCCATGCCTCAAAATAATTATCTGCAACAACTAATTTCATAATTAGTTTCAAATTTACTAGTATTATTGAAGCAGAAACTAACATAGCAATAGAAAAAATATTGAAAACGTTAGAAAAAAACTTATCTTTATCTTTTGAATCATGCTCTTCAATTGCAGACATCTGCCACGCTTGGAAAAAGATGGAATTGACCATATTTAATATACTTGGGATTTTATTTGCTACAGCATATACACCAGTTGCGCTTAAACCCAGAAAATAGGTAATAATATATCTATCTGACAACCCCATAACCCACCACATTAAAGCATTAGGTATTAAAGGAATACTATATAAAAGCATCTCTTTTGTTAATTTAATATTGATTTTACTTACCTTGAAACTTTGTTTAAGTTTCCCTTTATATATTAAAAATATACCTGTAATTAAATTAGCAAAAATTAATGAAACAAGATACCCGATAATGCCCATTTGATAAATCACAAGTAAAACTATATTACAAAATAATAAGGTAAAAGCATTTATAATGCCACTAATTGCAAATAGTTTGATTTTCCCTTGAGCTCTTACGTATTGTGTAAGTGTTGCGTTAATAGATTGAAAGAATAATATTAAATAAAAGTATAATATTAAGTCATCAAATGGTAGTATATTAATAAAAATAGGGTAAATTAAAATTGACAAAATAAAGCCACCAAGCGTAACAACTATAGAGTTAATTAATACTGCTTGTTTATCATAATTTTTATCCATGGCAAATCTTAATACTGAATCAAAAATACTCAATGTGAAAATTGGTATTAAAAAACTTAATGTCGTAGTGAATAAATCTACTAGTCCAAATTCGCTTTTCTTTAAATACGTTGTGTAAAGCGGCAAAAGTAAAAATATTATTAATTTTGTGCCAAGGTTCCCTATTGCAAAAATAAGAGAATTATTAACTAATTTCTTGTATACGTTCATAATCACCTAACAACCTTACTGGATTTATGTATGGATCATTAATACTACAATTAAGTAGTACTTTACTTTTGAAATTTATAATTCTGTGTTATAGATCTTCCGTATTTCTAATTATTAAATCAAAATTTTGGTCAAATTGAAGTAAAATTACGTTTTTTGTTTGCCAGTAAGTATATACCCATATTCCATTCTTAACGTTTTAATCATTATTAAGAAAACTTATAGAAATAAGGCCAAATAATAGTTAATTAATCCCCCTAAAATTTCAGTGATTTTTCTAACGATTCATAAAATTCATTAAGATTTGGTATTTCTATCTTTGTTGTGTCAATACCCTTGATAATATTTACATTTTTTAAAAATAAGTCAATATCCTTAATTTCTGTCATTAAACATATATATTCTACGTCTTTAAGCCAATCATTATATGTGCCAGTAATTTTGTGATTACTATTAGGCATAACGATACAAGGTGTACCTGTAATTACGCAAAATATCATCCCGTGAAGCCTATCTGTAATAACTAATTCAGAATTTGAGAACTTCTCTAATAAATTGTTAAATTCCTCATTTAAAGAACTTATTGAATCTCCATCTCTTCCAATGTGTGTATCTTGAAAAGAAACATTGTTAAATTTATTTTTGATCGTACTAATTATTTTCTGTTTAGTGTCAGATTTCAGCTGTGCCTCTGAGTCGTCTCTTAAACATAAGATTATTCCATCTCTTGTGGATTCTTGTTTCTTACTTACATTTAAACTTAATACAATATCAGGTATCAAACTGACCATAGTATTAGGGAATGACTTTTTCATAATATCATATGAAGTAGACTCTCTTGCGAATAAATGTAAGTTCGAATGACGGCTATATAGTTTAATAGTTTTTTCAAAACTCCTTGCCCCATTTTTTGTATTAGAGAAATCGATTGTTTGTGGAAAAGAAATAATTTTATTATTAGGGAAAGATGAAATAATATTTCTTCTTAAATTTTCAAATCCTTCATATAAATCCCCCATGTTTCCCCCACCAATAATGGTAATTAAATCTACGGGTCTTATAATTTTCTTAATAGTCCTAATCATTTTATATGTATCTTTTAGATTTATGGAAACTATATGATGTTCAGGTAAAGTCTTCTTTATAAATTCTTTTTGAGCTTGTGTAATTGCTATATCACCCAAATTACCGTAATCCCCTGCAAGCATTAAAAAAACTTTCGGTTTATTAATATTACTAAAACGTGCAGAATAATTACTTCCAAAATTGAAGTATGCTTTATATTTCAGAGATTTTGGAACAAATTTCTTAACATTCTTTTTTAATTTATTCATGATTAAAACTCCTAGAGTTGATGTTTTTTATTTTGTTTCACATATAATGTAGATTTTTTCACATTTTTATATCTAATATAAATAGGATATTTAGATTTTTTTTACAAATTTAAACCAAATATTAAAGGTATAAGATTTCATTAATATAATTTTCATTTTTGCTCTTAGACTTTTTATACGTAATAAAGAGATATAATCAATTGTTTTAATATTTTTCTTTAATAAGGGTTTATGTTCAAGAACGTTTTCTTTATTTTCTATTTTGGATAATAAATATGAATTATAAAAGAGTTGATTAATACTAAAATATTGTATTTCATGATTTAATTCATTTTTTTGTTGAATACTTAATTGATTTTTAATTTCAGTTAAGTTATTTAAATGATCTTTCACTTTCTTAATATCTGTACTTTTAATAATTGAGTCTTCTCGTTGTAGATAATTATATAAAGAATCATTTATTAGAGTGCATTTATTAACTACACTAAATAATTTCATCATAGTAGGTGCATCTTCATAATACTTACCGTATGGGAACTCTATATTATGTTTTATAAACAATTCCCTTTTAACTAATTTATTCCAAGCGTGTCCTGATACAATATTTAGTAAAAAAAGTTTAATTAATTGATTATTATTTACAAACTTATATTTATTATAGTCTTCATTTGTATTAATTTCTTTATCGTTATTATTGCTGTACACATACGAAAATTTACATATTGCAATTTCGCTATTTGAAGTACTAGCTGCACTATACAACATTTCTACCATATTTAATTCTATATAATCATCACTATCAATAAATAACAAAAATTCCCCTCTTGCCTTTTCTATCCCTGCATTTCTTGCAGAACTTAAGCCTCCATTTATTTTATTTATTACTTCTATAAACTCATATTTTTTTTGAAATTCTTCAATTATATCAATACTGTTATCAGTAGACCCATCATTTACTAAAATTATTTCAATCTCGTTAAAAGTTTGGTTTACTAGGGAATCCAAACAACGTACTAGATATTTTTCTACATTATATATCGGCACTATTATACTTACTTTAGGGATCATAATATTTCCTTTCTTATATAAATTTACTTTGGTAGACTCCACTAAAAATCAAAAAATAAACTCTTAGGTAGATTGCTATAATATTCTTACATAAAAAAACCTTCGAGTAATTGGACTAACTTTTAGCATAATAAATTGGGGGAAAATAAACATACTACCCTTGGAGGATTTTATATTATCTTAATAGGAAAATAACTTCGATCTACTTTTTGCAAACCGTAAATTCCCATAATTGCCTTTATTAATTAAACTATTTGTTTTGTAATAAAGAGTTTTTTGACTGCTCAATATTAACTAACAAAGTAGTTGCTAGAATTAGTTGAACTATACTATTCGAGACAATTAATGTATCTATTGGGCTTGTAATTAAACAATATATTACAGGAACTGCCGCAAGGAATCCCAATACTTTTCTTGACAATATTAAAACATTAGTTATTATCAAAATAAAAATAATTAGATTTGTAATAAGCCCAAAAAAACCATACTCTCCTATTATCATAGCCCAGTAGGAATCAGTAACAAACATAGAATAAAGTGGTGAAAGACCCCATAAGTTAGATAATCCATATTGATAATAAAGTGGAGAATAGTTTAATCGTGATGCATGAGAGCCAAACAAACCTAGTCCCACTCCAAAAGGGAAATTATCTTTAGCAATCTCTATTGAGGTTCTTAATAATACACCTCTCGCTTCATTTGGATTAAAAAACTGATTAGATATTCTCTCTCTCGCAAATACGAAAATAGATATTATAGCAATTATTAAACTAGTTATTGATATCCTTTTAAAATAAAAGAGGAATACTAAAATAAAAATAATCCCTATAAAAAAGGAGATAGATGTAACCCTTCCTGCTGTGAAGATTAAAAATAAATTTATCATTAAATATAATTTATTAACTTTTTTATCATAAAGAACATAATTGAAATATAAATTAAAAGTTGTAAGTACTATTATAGATGCAGCGAATTGTGCAGGATGACCAAACCCATATGCAATATTATTAATTCCAAATCTTACTCCAAAAGAAGGTAGAATGTTAAAAAAAACATTGAATATGAATAGAACCAAACAAATATAACTGAAAAAAACACTTAACTTAATTAAGAAATTCCCAATGTTTTCTATATCAATTTTTTGATAAATAATACGGATTCCGAAATAAATAAGCATATATTTAATGTCTGCGAATAAAGTATATGCGCTAAGGACAAATGTATTTTTAATATCATAAAAAGCACTTGAAAAAACTCCAAAAAATACAAATATAAAAAACAATGCAAATATTATAATTTCTAACTTTGTAAATACATTTACTCCTTTTTTCTCATTTATGAATAATTGCACAACACCACTAAAAAAGAGGACTATTGCTAATAATTCATCAAAGTTAGTAAAAAAAGGAATATGTTCTGCCAACAAATTAGAAAAAATGGACAATACTATTACTGCCTTCAAAATCATGTTATTGCCTCTCAACTTAATTTAATGTATTAGTTTTATATTTTTGAGTATAAATATTATTTCATACTCAAAAATGGAAGCTATCTATAATTGTGAATAAATTTTAACAATGTTTTCAATAGATTCATGGATATTGTATTGCTCTTTTATTTTATTAATATTATTGTTTCCCATTCTCTCTATCATTTGTTCATCCTTTAGTAATTGTTCAACTGCATTACCTAAATTTTGAATATCTCCGGGCTCAACAAGGAAACCATTTTCATTATTTATAATTACAGAAGGAATTGAACCTACTTTTGTAGATATAATAGGTAGGCCAAAACTCATTGCTTCAAGTATTGACATTGGCATTCCCTCATTATAGGAAGGAAGTATATAAATAACACTTTTTTGATATATTTCTTGGATTTTGTCTTCATTTGAAATCCAGCCAGGAACAATAAAGAGATCATTTAATCCTAATTCATTAATTTTCTTTCTAACCTTTTCTATTTCACCGTCGCCTGCTAAAAGAAATTTAAATTTAGGATCAATTGTACCTTTTAATTTATTGGCCACTTCAATTAAATCATATGTACCTTTACGATTCGATAATATACCCATAGTTGTAATATAAATTCTATTATTAGAATCATCACTATCTAATTTTTTGGGGAATACTGCATTATCTAAAGAAACAACTTTAGTTTGACAAATCGTTTCGTAGTATTCCTTCCATTCTGTCCCTAAAGCTAAAATGATACTAACTTTATTCAGTGTATTAGAAATATCTGATTTTTTCTTGTCGGCACTTTGATCATAAAACTCTTTAAACTGTGATCCATGCATGTGCAGTATTATTGGTATTTTTTTGTTTTTTAATAAATTAATTATATATTTCTTTCGAATGAAACTACCTTTATATGACATGTGAATATGGGCGACATCATACCTTTTATTGAGAAAATACAATTTAATATACAATCCTATTAACTTTGTAAAAAAGTAAAAAATATTAACAAAATGATTACTTCCAAAATATGTCGGTAAATATTCTAAATCAACTTTTTTGTTTAATCCTGCTTGAAAGTAATTCTTAACTACTCTTGTAATACCACCCGTTGTTCGCAAATGCGAGCCTATCATAATAACTTTCATATACTTTTTCACCATTTCCATTTATATGTTGTTGGACTTATCCCTTCAACATTTTAAATTTTTCTTCCAAGGTATAAATAATAAATTTGGTATTTCCCACTAAATACCTCTTCCACATTCTACCAGGTTCTTGGGTGAACCTATAAAACCATTCAAGTCCTAAAT
This sequence comes from Peribacillus sp. NJ11, assembly GCF_030348405.1. Lineage (NCBI taxonomy): Bacteria > Bacillati > Bacillota > Bacilli > Caryophanales > Bacillaceae > Peribacillus > Peribacillus sp. NJ11. Next base: position 2,868,629 of record NZ_JAUCFO010000001.1, on the reverse strand, counting down.
TTTGCATCCACTTAGGTGCCCTTTTAGTAACACCAGCAACGACATCGAAACTCCCACCTACTCCCATTACAAACGGTACTTGCATTTCTTCTCCATATTTTGATAACCAATATTCCTTTTGGGGGGAGCTAAAAGCTACTAATAAAATGTCTGCTTTCGATTTTTTTATAGTCTCCACTATCTCAGGATTTTCATCATCAGTAAAGTAACCATTTCTATAACCACTAACTTTTAAGTTAGGATATAATTCCTTATAATGGTTCACAACATTTTCCACTACTTCTTCTTTAGCTCCAAAGAAAAAAACGCCATAAGATTTTTCTGAAGCCATCTCTATAATTCTTTCCATTAAGTCAATACCTGCTACTCTTTCTGGTAAAGGATAACCTAATAATTTAGAGGCCCATACAATTGATTGCCCATCAGCATTAATCAATGAGCAATCTTGAATAATTTTTTTTAACTCGGGATCTTCTTTCATTAAAACTACTTTACTTGCATTCAACACAACATGTTGAGTATAGACTTTTTTATCAATAATATCTCCTACAACTTTTAAAGTCTCATTCATATTTATTGCAGCAATTTCACAATCATATATTTTACTTGTTCTCACATTATCCCTCACCCATTGGTTTATTCTTCAATTTACCAAATCAAACTAAAAGTGTTATTTTGCTTTGGACGTAATTTCTATACCTTTATTATTAATTTGAAATATTCCCTTTGTATCAATAACGACTTTGTTTTCCAAGCTTATACTATCAATTAATTTAAAATAATCATGTTCAACTAATAATAAAACAACATCTGCGTGCCTTAGTGCATCTTCTGTACTAGAAAGTTTAATATTTAATTTTTGAAGGTCTAAGGGCAATTCGTTTATATGTGGCTCAGAAACATAAACCATATTTTTTGTTAATGAAGCTACCTTAGAAACAATTTCTACAGCTGGACTCTCACGTAAATCATCAATATTTGCTTTAAAAGAAAGCCCTAAACAAGCAATTGTCGGATTAATTATTTTACTTATAGCTTCTTCTACTTTTTCTATAACAAACTGTGGTTTAGTATCATTTACATTACGGGCAGTATAAATTAGTTGTGCTCTCTCCGGTGCAGCATCAACAATAAACCAAGGATCAACCGCAATACAATGTCCTCCTACTCCTGGTCCAGGTTGTAAAATATTAACGCGAGGATGATGATTGGCTAATTTTATCAGTTCCCAAACATCTATATCTAAATCATCACAAATCATTGAAAGTTCATTTGCAAAAGCAATATTTACATCTCTATACGAGTTTTCAGTTAGTTTTGATAATTCAGCAGTCTTTGCAGTTGTTTGAAGGACCTTACCATCAACAAATGATTCGTAAAACTCTGCGGTCTTTTGCGTGGACATTTTATTTATGCCACCGACAATACGATCATTTTCAATCAGTTCTTTTAGTATTTTTCCAGGCAGAACACGTTCTGGACAATGCGATACATATATTTGACTAGAGCTATTTTCATCAATACTTAAATCTGTTCTTTCATTTAATATCAATTCAACAATTTTTTCAGTAGTACCAATTGGACTAGTAGATTCAAGGATTATTAGATTCCCTGGTTCAATATACGGAATGATTGATTTCGTTGCTGATTCAACATAAGCTAGATCTGGCTTATGATTTTCTTTAAATGGTGTAGGCACTGCTAAAATATAAACATCAGCCTTTATTGGCTCAATATCAGCACTCAATTTCCCTGCTGTTACAACTTTTTTCACAACTTTTTCTAGGTCTGGTTCATAAATGTGAACTTCCCCATTATTTATTAAATTAATAGCCTCTTCATTAACGTCTACGCCATGGACCGTAAACCCTTTATCTGCCAATACAGCAGCTGTTGGTAAACCAATATAACCCAAGCCAACTATACATACTTTTTTATTCAATTTAATCATCTCCATTTTTTTAGTAAGCCTCATCCGAGTTAATCATGCATTTCACGGTTTTCAAGATTATTTTGATATCAAATAATAAATTGCGGTTATAAATATAGTAGATATCTAATTTAACCATTTCCTCAAACCCCAAACTATTCCTACCATTTACTTGCCATAATCCTGTACATCCAGGTGTTACTAGCAATCTCTGTTTATCGAAGGGTAAGTATTCATCAACTTCGCGACGAAGTGGAGGCCTTGGACCTACAAGACTCATTTCTCCCTTTAATACGTTCAACAATTGTGGTAATTCATCTATACTTGTTCTCCGAATAAATTTCCCAACCCTCGTAATCCTAGGATCATTCTTCATCTTAAACATAGCCCCAGAGACTTCGTTTAATGCTAGTAATTCTTTTAATCTCTCTTCTGCATCGGAAACCATTGATCTGAATTTATACATTTGAAATTCAGTTTCATTTTTCCCTACTCGAACCTGCTTGAAAAAAACAGGTCCTTTTGGGTCTTCTAATTTGATCAAAATAGCTACAATCAAAAAAATGGGTGATAGTAAGATAAGTCCAATAATTGATCCAAAAATATCAATTAATCTTTTCATTCTTAAATAGCTCAAATTAGCATTTACTTGATCTGCTGTTAAAATGTGTTCAGATGACGCCACTCTCTGCTCAACTGCTACAGCCTTCAAATTGGCTCCTCCTTACTCTGATTTATTTTTATATCTTTTGTTTTTTCAGTAGGTTTTCTATAAACTCTAAAACATCATCTTTAAGATTTTCATCTTTCAATGCAAACTCAATCGTTGTTTGAATGAATCCTAATTTCTCTCCAACATCGAATCGTTTTCCTTCAAAATCATAAGCAAAAACTCGTTGGATTTCATTTAGTTTTTGGATGGCATCTGTCAGCTGAATCTCTCCGCCTGCTCCTAGTTCTTGCTTTTCCAAGAACATAAATATTTCAGGAGTGAAAATGTACCGGCCCATGATTGCCAAGTCGGATGGGGCTGTCCCTTTTGCTGGCTTTTCGACAAAGTTATTTACTTCGTAGCGTCGTCCGTTTTGGTTGCTTGGATCAACAATTCCATAACGATGGGTTTCTTCTTTAGGAACGGTTTGTACACCAATGACTGAAGATAAGGTTTTATCATATTCATTCATTAACTGTTTTAAGCAAGGTGTTTCCGCTTGGACGATATCATCACCCAATAAAACGGCGAAGGGTTCATTTCCAATGAATTTTCTTGCACACCAAACTGCGTGGCCTAGACCTTTTGGTTCTTTTTGTCTAATGTAATGAATATCAACTTTGGAAGGAGCTTGGACCTTTTCTAGTAATTCGAATTTGTTTTTTTCCATTAAATTATTTTCCAGTTCAAAGGCATTATCGAAATGATCCTCAATTGCACGCTTACCTTTTCCGGTAACAATAATAATATCTTCAATACCTGAAGCAACCGCTTCTTCGATGATATATTGAATGGTTGGTTTATCCACGATAGGCAGCATTTCCTTGGGCATAGCCTTAGTGGCTGGCAGGAACCTTGTCCCCAACCCTGCTGCTGGTATTATTGCTTTTTTTACTTTTTTCATTTTTTTTCCCCCTCATGTTATTCGTGATCATTTATTAAATTAAGTATTAATCTGGATGCCGATAAATTTTATGTATATTCCTAATGATTCATAAAGGATTAAACATTTAGAGTTTTAATCCGATATATAAAATGCCATAATTTTTTTATTCATTTAAAAATTAGCAACATTCAAAAAAAAGAAATCTATCTGCCCGTTATTAGAATTCACCGAAAATAAAGATTCCAGAAAATTAGTAATCGGATTCAGTACCATATAAAGTTTCGGACATTAAAAAATCCCCAAAAACTTCTTCTTTTTAATCTTCTCAGGAACTTCTTTATAAACCGTTTTACCTTCCACTAACAATTCCGCGTTAGCTAGAAAAAGATCAACATAATCCACGCTGAATTTCTTTTCAATCACATCAAAAGCTTCGTTCATTTTGAAGCTTCGACTTGTGATGTTATGAGCATCTGATGAAATGAAATGTGTTAGATTAGACTCAATTAATTGCATCGAAAACTTTTGTATGTTCTTTCCGAAGGCACCTGAAACGCTGGCAGCAGTTACCTGGGTAAGTGTTCCGTTGTTCACAAACTTGTATAAAAGATCCGGATTTTGGATTAATTCCTGGTTTCGTTCTGGGTGGACGATAATCGGTGTCAGACGCTCGAATTGTATATCTGAGAGCAATTGTTCCGTATAGCGCGGGACATGTGCCGATGGCAGTTCAATGAAAAGAAACTTTCCTCCATCATTCAAGGTGATGATTTCTTCTAGTTCATAGTCTTTCAAAATCTCTCCATATATCCTTGTTTCTTGTCCTGGCAGTACTTCCAATGGGACGGCTTCCGCTTTTAATGCGGCATTAAGGTCTGCCACTCTGTGTATGATATCTTGTTTCCGGTTTTCATATTTACCATTCATATGATGCGGCGTAGCAATGATCTTATGTATACCTTCTGAAACCGCCATTCTCGCCATCTCTAAACTATCCTCAATCGATTTAGCACCATCATCTACCCCAGGTAATATATGGGAATGGATATCTATCATACCTCCACCTCTTTTCCCTGATTCTTTTAACCTACTTAAATTACAATAATTCCCTATTGTGAATATAATACAAAAACCAGGAAATAAGTAGTGACTTTACTTATTTCCGTAATAATAGTAATAATCGCTGTTTTTTTGCATTTTTTTGTTATTTAATACAACACCCAAAAGGTTACATGAAGCTGCATTCAATAGTTCTTTTGCCTTTATCGCTTGTTCGGTTCCTGTTTTTCCGCTCGAGATTACTAGAATCGTTCCATCACATTTGTTCGATAGAATCTGCGCATCCGTAACGGCTAAGACTGGAGGTGTATCCATGATAATGACGTCAAATTCTTCGTAGAACCGTTCGAATAACTCAGTCATCGAATTTGAGCCTAGTAATTCAGCCGGATTAGGTGGGATTGGACCGCTGGATAACACATATAGATTTTTTTCATCCGTTTCAACGACAGCATCCTTCAAATCCATACGTTTCGTTAATACATTCGTCATTCCAAAGGCATTCGGTAAATTGAAGGTATAATGAACAGTTGGTTTTCTTAAGTCAGCATCGACAAGCAGAACCCTCTTTCCCTGCTGCGCAAATACGACTGCAAGATTGGCTGCTGTGGTTGACTTTCCTTCTCCTGGCCCTGTAGATGTGACCATGATCGTACGTACCTCTTCATCAACGGCAGAGAATTGAATATTCGTCCGGATGGTACGGAATTGTTCCGATATCGGGGATTTTGGATTGAATTTAGCAATTAATTTTCTTTTAGAATCCAACTTTTTCTTTTTAGCCAATTTTTTCACCTCTTCCACGCGTTGCTGGTCTTTCCGAACGTAAGCTATTATCTCCCTGACCATCAATTGTCCCAATGACACCAAGTATAGGCAAACCTAGTTGCTTATCGATATCTTGCTCTGTCTTTATCGTGTTATCCAAGTATTCCAATAGGAAAGCAAGACCTACACCTGCCATTAAACCTACCACCAAAGCAATCGCAATGTTAAGTAACGGTTGTGGCTTGATTGGAGAAGGATTATCTGCAATTTCTGCTTTTGCCAATAATGTCACATTATCTACGTTCATGATCTCGACAATTTGTTTTTGGAACACTTCTGCCGTTTTATTCGCAATATCCACTGCTGTTTTGGGATTTTCATCCTCGACAATGATGTTGACAACTTGTGAATTTTGTTCACTCGCTACCGAAATTTTTTCATTTAGCTCTGCTGCTGTCATGTCTAGATTAAGATCTTCCTTAACTAATTCTAATATCGCCGAACTTTTAATGATGACATTATATGTATTTATTAATTGTAGATTGGTTTGTACTTCATTATTGTTATAAAGCGCTTCTTCATTCTTGGATTGATTGACTAGTAATTGTGTGGAAGCTTGATAGATTGGCGTTAATAGAAAATAGCTGACAATTCCACTTACTAAAACAGCAAGTGCTGTAATGATGATGATTAGACTTAAACGTTTCCGTAAAGTTAAAACTAGGTCTTTTATACTTATTGTTTCTTCCATGATTCCCTCCAACTTTTAAATAACAGCATTGGTATTATAACACAAAACCTTGCCATTCATTGTTTTTTTTGTCATAATTTTAGGTAATTTGATATCTATATTAAATCTCATTTCCCTATAAATTGGTATGGATATTTGATAATTGGTATAAATTACAAAAAAAAGTGTCTAAATCCGGCATATTATGGAGGAATCACATGAAGGTCTTCTTACCCACTTTTATCATTTTAACATGCATCGTATCCTTAGTAATAGGTAATATTCATTGGAACGATAAAATCTCTGATGCTGGTGTAAGCCAGCCTGGGACAAAACAGTCGAAGGATGAATCTAGTAAACCAAGTCCCGATAATGAAGAATTAGTAAAATACATAGGGAATTGGCCGAAAGAAAGCAAAGAATTATATAATAAAAGATTGTCGGAAGGGAAACCTTTTAAGATTTTGATGGTTGGTTCGAATTCCCTTGGCAATGAGGAGTATAACTTGCCTGATGATTTAGCTGACCAGCTGAATCATGTTTATGGGAACACCGTTCATGTAGACGGTTTAATTTACGAAATGATGTCTTCACAATTTGTAAGTCAAAACAAACAAAAAGATTTAATAGAAGCTAAAGCCGATTTAATTTTATTCGAACCTTTCACATTAAAGGACAATGGCAATGTCGCCATTGAGGATTCTCTCGGAAATATCACGTCGGTTATTAAGGATGTCACAGCAGTAAATGAAGAAACACAATTCATCCTGCAGCCCCCTAACCCACTATATAATGCAACATACTATCCTAACCAAGTGGATGAATTGGAAAAGTATGCAAAAGACAACGATATTCCTTACCTCAATCATTGGAGTAACTGGCCTGATCAAACATCAGATAAAATGATAGATCTCTTGAACGAAGACCGGGAATTACCTAATGAAAAGGGCTATAAAATATGGAGTTTGTATCTGGAAGAATTCTTTATTAAGCAGATTTAAAACAAAAAAAGCCACATCTACCATCACGGAGATGTGGCTTTTTTGCATTTAAAATATGCTTAAGAATTTTCTTGATTCTATTTTTTGTGGCATTTCCTTGTAAGCAAATTTCCCTTGAACCAGAAGCTCTGCATTGTCCATGAAAAAATACCTCATATCGACACCAAACTTAGTTTCAACTTCAGTAAAAGCCTCGGTCATATGGAAAGCACGGCTTTTCGTGTTATGGGCATCAGATGCTATATAATGAGTCAAATTTTTCTCTATGAGTTGGAAGGCAAACATTTTCGTTTTCTTTCCAAAACCACCAACAATACTTTTTGCCGTTATCTGAGTCGAAGCTCCATGTTTAACAAGCTTGTAAAGGAGATTTGGAGATTCTAAAAACTCCAGATTCCTTTCTGGATGAACAATGATAGGAACTAGCCCTTTCATTTGCACCTCATATATTAAGGGTTCAGTATAGGCGGGAACATGGTCTGACGGCAATTCGATGAACACGTATCTTCCGCCATCGTTCAGTGTTAAAATTCTATCTTCCTGATAATCCGCTAAAAGATCCCCGTAGATTCGTGTTTCCTGACCTGACAATACTTCCAAATCAATTGATTCAGCTTTCAATGCTTTGTTTAGTTCTGCCACTTTTTTTATAATATCAAATTTCTCATTTTCAAAAGAACCATTTTTATGATGAGGAGTGGCAATGATGGTCTGTATACCTTCCGTTACAGCAAGCTTCGCCATGGCTATACTCTCTGTAATGTGTTTAGCTCCGTCATCAACACCTGGTAAAATATGAGAGTGTATATCAATCATCTATAAAAAACCTCTTTCCGCTCCGTCGGACAAACTTCGTCATTATTTACACATAAATCTAACATTTTAATGAATTTTATACAAATAAAATTAATAGGAATTACTATTAAACGCTGGAAGTCCATAGAATTGTGAATTATTTCACTTTTTATAAATCTTACATCCGTTCTTTTTAATGAACAATAGGGAAAAAGGCATGACTCTTTTGAAATAACTATAACTAAATACTTATTTCAATAGGTATGTCCTATGTGTCTTTTTAAGCAGTACGCTAATTTTCCCTTGTTTTAAACTCTAGACATGACTGATTTCCACTTGTCGGCTAACACTTAAGGATCAAATTGTAAAGTAATTGCATCAAATGCCTCATATACAAAGAAAGCGCTTTCTTTTATAATTATCATAAGAAAACCAAGCCGAAAGGTGTGTTCAATATGGTAGGTAAAAATGAAGGGAATTTCTTAAAAGGACTTTTGTTTGGTACATCTTTGAGCATACCGTTATGGATTTCTTTTATTGGATGGGTAAAATTAATCATTAATAGTTTATTTTAGAGCCCAAGGGCTCTTTTTATTTTTATTCACCATGAAACTCTACTATCCTAATACTCTAAAAATGCTTTCATAACCAGTCAATTTTTTAACCCTATGTAAAGTATGTAATGGTTTTATTTGTTTTAAGTAATGTTATTGTATTCCCTGTTTCCTTCTCTCTTTTTCGTTGTATGATAGAAAAAAAAGGAGTTTTGGTAATGATTATTCTGCAGTATATTGAAAAACTTTTTTCATTCATGCAAAAGGATATACCGGAAACTCATGTTAAATGCCATGTTTGTGCAGGAACAGGTGCCTATGATATTTATACAGATTGTCTTACCTGTAATGCAAAAGGATTAATTAGTAAAGTTGAGTATAATAGGAGGCTTGAAGAGGGTGAAATTTAAAGAATTTCGTGAAGTCGATATATGTAATCAAAGAAGCAGTATTGGCTATTGCTTCTTTTTTTTGTCCCAAAACGGTACCGTTTGCCCCTCACCTTAAAAGGGTATTTTAATTATCAGGGGGATACATATGACAGCAATTACTCATATTGGATTGGCTGTACCTGATTTGGATGCTGCGATTAAGTGGTATGAGCAGGTGTTGGGATTCAGGTTATTGGCGGGTCCCTATTCGTTTGATGTAGCTGAGGAGAATGAAAATAATATGACGAATGATCTTCTTGGTGATACTGTTAAAATGATGCGAAATGCTCATTTGATGGCGGATAATTCAGTGAGGATTGAGCTTTTTGAGTTTGAGGAGGCAAGGATGCCGAAAAGTAAGAGTCGCGGTTATGAGGGCTTTTTTCATATTTGCTTAATAGCGGATGATATTGAAAGTCTGACTGGTGAAATTGCTTCTTCTGGCGAAAAAGGCGTAGCGATATATGGAGTACATGGGAGAACAATCCCTATTATTCAATATATTGTGAAGATCCTTTCGGCAATATCATTGAACTTTACAGCTGAAGCACGGAATTGATGTATGGAAATAAAGATTGATAAGAACAGCCCCCACATCGAATATTGGGGGCCGCCGTTTTTTTATCACTTTTTAACCGTGACTTTCCTCGATTCACTTACGTTTTTCGCTTTGTCTTTTGCATAGGTATATAGGTTCTTCCCCGCTTTTTGTTTGGGGATTTTAACCGAGAATGTGCCTTTAGTCGTTGCAGTGGCAGAACCGATCACTTTTCCTGATGCTTTGATGGATACAGTGGAGTTGGCTTCTGCTTTGCCTGTTACTTTTGTCGTTTTTGTCGTCACTGTGTTGACCGTCGGTTTACTTGGTGCTGTTTTGTCTGTGACGGTCACTGTTTTGATCGAGCTTATATTACCTGCTTTATCCGTTGCTGTAACGGATAGGACTTTTCCGGCTTTTTGTTTTTTTGATATCGTTACGGTGAAGTTCCCAGCACTATTGGAAGTTGCTTTACCGAGAATCGTGCTGCCATTTTTGACAGTGACGGTAGTGCTCGCTTCCGCTTTCCCGGTAACTTTTACGGTATTGTCACCTACCGAATTTACTGAAGGTCTTGCTGGAGCCGTTTTATCAACCACTTTAAATGAAACGGGTATGCTTTTATTTCCCGATTTATCAATGACCCTAGTAGAGATGGTCGTGCCTGCTGGTTGTTTTCCGATCGTCGCTTTAAACGTCTTTTCGCCGTTGATCTTCACTGTGGCGAGTTGTTTTTTATCGGTATAAATGGAGACGGTCCCCGTTTTGAAATCGGTTGGGATTTTCCCATTGATCTTGGTTTCCTTATCGGAAATCGCGGTCACGGCCGGTTTGGTCAGCGTCTTCATTTCCAGCGCTTTCTTGGCATTGACCCGCCCGTTTCCATAGTATATGTCTTTCCCTTTCGTACCGAGGTCCACGGCTGAATCATATAGGCGGTATTCGACCTCCAATTTGTTGAGTTTGGGCTCATGGGACCAAATCAGTGCCGCTACACCCGCCACCATGGGCGTGGCCATCGACGTTCCACTCATCCAGCCGTATTTTTCACCTGGTAAGGTTGAAAGGATATCATCCCCAGGTGCTGCAATATCGACTGTTGAATGGTAGTTGGAATAACTGGGACGCTTGTCCTTTGAGTCAGTGGCGGCAACGGAAATGACATGGCTGAATGCAGCTGGGTAGACACGCTGTACATTTTTCCCCATATCTCCTTCATTACCGGCAGCCGCAACGATCAGTATGCCTTTTTTATAGGCTTCCTGGACGGCCTTGTTCAAAGCCTCCGAATAACTGGTGTCTCCTAAACTCATATTGATGATGTTCGCCTTTTGCTCAACGGCATAATGTATGGCGTCTATGATATCGGCAGTATCGGCATACTCCCCATCAAAAACGTTGATCGGCATTAGTTTAATGTTCGGCGCAACACCCGTTCCACCTATGCCGTTGTTGGCAGAACCGGCAATGATGCCTGCGATATGCGTTCCATGTTCACCTTTTGGTATGATATTCTTCCGATTGTTTACAGTATCATAGGCTTTGACGATCTTCCCTTTTAAATCATCGTGGTTGCGATCGATACCGTCGTCAATGATGGCGACTATCAATTCCTTGGAACCCATGGATTTTGTCCATGCTGCATTCGTACCAAGCTTTTTATGATGCCACTGGTCATTGTAGGCTGGATCGTTCGGGCTTTCCATCTTCTTGAAAAGATAGTTTGGCTCTGCATATTCCACATTCTTCCGTTCTTCAAGTTCCTTGATCAGGTTGTCGGTCGTTTCCCCTTTAGGAACCTCCACCTTTTCTATCAAGTCGTTGATCGGCTCATCGTTCGTCTCTTTATATTTGACGATGACACCATCTGATTGCGGGGTCTCTTCTGCAGATGCAGCATCCGGCTGGCAGATTGGCAGAATCATAAACAGCAATAATACCGGCAGTAAGGCCTGAATATGTTTGTGCATGAAATCACTCCAAAAAAATAAGATTAAGAATAGCTACGGATGAGGTTTGATCATGAACCCATTCTACTATTATCCCTAACTAGATTGTATACCGCGTGATTTGGTTTTACTAACCTTTTTTAACTAGTTAAAATAACTTATTTGAAAAACAAAAAAACCGCTATAAACCGGTCTCAGATTGTCGACAAAATGGGTTCTATCTAATTTTAAAACAAAAGTGATTGGAACGGAGGTGCGAGACTCCTGCGGGAAAAGCGAGTCCAAGGGAGACCCCGCAGGCGCAAGCCGAGGGCGGACCGCCCGCGGAAAGCGAGTGCCTGGAGTAGAAATCAACGTTCGAGTTTTACAAACAAAAAAAACTGCAGGCAAACTCGCTTTACTTCGAGTTTGTCTACAGTCCGAAACCGCCATATGCGGTTTAATGTCCTCCTAAATAGGCATTCTTGATTTCTTCGCTTGCGGTCAGTTCCTCTGATTTACCTGATAGGACAATTCGGCCGGTTTCGACAACATAGGCTCTGTCCGCGATGGATAGGGCTAAGTTGGCATTTTGTTCGACTAGCAGAATGGTTGTACCGGTTTTATTGATTTCTTCGATGATATGAAAGATTTGCTTCACCAATAATGGGGCGAGTCCCATGGATGGCTCGTCCAATAATAGAAGCCTGGGCTTGGCCATGAGTGCCCTGCCCATTGCGAGCATTTGCTGTTCCCCGCCGGAAAGGGTTCCGGATTGCTGTTTCAGGCGCTCAAGCAAACGCGGGAATAATTCATAGACTTTCTCCATATCCTGCTTGATGCCTGCCTTATCTTTACGTAAATAAGCACCAAGCTGAAGGTTTTCTTCAACCGTCATGTTAGCAAAGACCCGCCGTCCTTCAGGCACATGGGAAATGCCCATTTTCACGATGGATTGTGCTGCCTTTCCGCCGATGGATTGCCCTTCGTATATGATTTTCCCTTGTTTTGGTTTTAATAGGCCGGAAATGGTTTTCAGCATCGTGCTTTTTCCGGCTCCGTTCGCCCCGATCAGGGTTACGATTTCGCCTTCGTTAATAGAAAGCGAGATTCCTTTCAAGGCTTGAATGTTTCCGTAATAGACGTTGATGTCCTCTATTTTTAACATTATGAAACCTCCTCGCCCAGATAGGCCTCGATGACTTTTGGATTGTTACGGATTTCCTCTGGCTTTCCTTGAGCGATCAGTTGTCCGTGATCGAGTACATATATGCGTTCGCAAACACCCATGACAAGCGGCATATCATGTTCGATCAATAATACGGTCAAATCAAATTTCTCACGAATGAGGGCAATCAGGTTCATGAGCTCGTGAGTCTCCTGGGGGTTCATCCCCGCTGCCGGTTCATCCAGCAAAAGCAGTTTCGGATTGGCTGCAAGTGCACGGGCGATCTCCAAACGTCTTTGTTTACCATATGGCAGGTTCTTCGCCTTTTCATCCTTATATTGATCCAGGTTGAAAATCTTCAGGAACTCAATCGCCTTTTCATCCATTTCCTTTTCGCCTTTAAAATGGATCGGCATCCGGAAGATCGAACTTAAAATGCTATGCTTCGAAAGGGAATGATAGGCCACCTTTACATTATCGATTACGGATAGTTCGCTGAATAAGCGGATGTTCTGGAATGTCCGGCTGATTCCTTTTTGCGTAATTTTATATGGAGGCTTTTTTCTCAAGTCCTCCCCTTCTAAAGAAATCGTTCCCTCCGTCGGGACGTAAACCCCTGTCAGCAAGTTGAAAAAGGTGGTTTTCCCGGCTCCGTTCGGACCAATCAAGCCAACTAATTCCCCAGGGTACAGCTCGACGTTAACATCGGAAACGGCTTTAAGCCCTCCGAACTGGATGCCGACCGAATCGACTTTAAGCAGCGGTGTTTTTATTTTCATGGCTGCTGCCTCCTTTACGTTTGAACATGGAAGTTATTTCTTTTGTCCCCATTAAACCTTGTGGACGATAGATCATCATGACGATAAGCACTAGGCTGTAGATGATCATACGCGTTTCGGGATAATCCTGGAGGAATGTCGTGACCACAGTCAGTAATATGGCAGCCAATACGGCTCCTGACAGACTTCCAAGACCGCCCAGTACGACTAAGATCAGGATATCGAATGACTTCAGGAATCCGAAGTTCGATGGCTGGATGATGTAGAAGTTATGAGCGTATAGCCCTCCAGCAATTCCGGCGAAAAAAGCACCGATCGCAAACGCGACAACTTTGTAATAGGTCGTATTGATCCCCATCGAATCGGCAGCCGTCTCGTCCTCACGGATCGAGATGCACGCTCTTCCATGGGTAGAACTTGTGAAGTTCCTGATGACGATGATCGTAACGATAACGGAAGCGAATACCCAAGGCCAGGTGGTCAAATGGGAAACCTGCATGCCGCTCGCCCCGCCAACATAATCGATATTCAAAAGCATGATCCGGACGATTTCCCCAAATCCCAGGGTTGCAATCGCCAGGTAATCGCCTTTTAAGCGTAAGCTTGGAATTCCGATGATCAATCCTGCCAACGCTGCCGCCAAACCGCCCACTATCAACGCTAGAGCAAATGGCATTTGCAGCTTCATGGTCAAAACGGCTGAAGCATAGGCACCGACTGCAAGGAATCCTGCATGTCCGATGGAAAACTGCCCGGTTATCCCGATGATCAAATGAAGGCTCGCTGCCAAAATGATATTGATCCCGATGAACATGAGCGTATTTTGATAAAAAGGATTTAGCGATCCGCCGCCGATTAACACTTGAATTGCGGCGAAAAAGATCAATGATAGTGAAATCGAGAGCCAAAAACCTTTTGCTCGCTTAATTGTAGTCATTGCTTTGTCTCCCCTATACTTTTTCTTTTTTGTTTTTACCGAATAAGCCTTGTGGCAAGAAAATCAAGATAAGAATCAGTACGACGAAGGCTACGGCATCACGCCATAATGAGTAACCGGCGGCACTGACCAATGCCTCGATGACACCAAGCAATAAGCCACCGACCATCGCGCCCGGTATGATTCCGATCCCTCCAAGTACGGCGGCAACAAATGCCTTCAATCCCGGAAGCACTCCCATAAGCGGCTCGATCTTAATATAGTAAATACCGAAAATGACGCCCGCTGCCCCAGCTAATGCGGAACCGATTGCAAAGGTGGCAGAAATCGTGTTGTCAACATTAATTCCCATCAGTTTAGCTGCATCCGCGTCGAAGGAAACGGCACGCATGGCTTTTCCTATTTTTGTTCTATGAACGATGATTTGAAGAATGATCATCAGGACTACAGCCACTCCAAAAATCAAGACCGATTGACTATTGATGGAAACTCCAAAAATATTGAACTTGTCTGCCGGCAATACATCATTCGGATAAGCTTCCGGCTGTGCACCGCGGACGTAGATGAATCCGTATTCGATCAAAAGGGAAACCCCGATGGCCGTGATAAGTGCGGCAATACGAGTTGCGTTACGCAATGGCTTGTACGCGATTCGCTCGATCAATACCCCAAAGAGCGCACACACCGTCATCGAGATTAATAGAGCGGGCACGAATGACAGATCCAGAACCGTTATCGAGTAAAATCCAACGAATGAGCCAACCATGAAGACATCCCCATGGGCAAAGTTTATCAATTTAACAATCCCGTAAACCATCGTATATCCGAGAGCGATAAGGGCATAAATACTTCCTAGTGAAACCCCGTTTATTAACTGTTGTATCAATTCCATGTTCGACTCTCCTTGAAAAATCTAATTTTATAAGTGATAATTCCAGACTCTTCTCGTTCCGCTAAGGGGAAGTTCAGCGACCTGGTATGCTTGAAAAATGAGAATTCGCCAGCACCTTCAGATTGACGAAGGGCCGGCGAAAGGGTTGGAGTTGTTCTCCGGAATTAAGGATTGATTTTAGTGTTGAATACTTGTTTACCCTCTTTAAATTCAAGGATGGTAGCGGATTTGATTGGATTATGTTTTTCATCCAATGTAAATGTACCCGTTACAAGCTCAAGGTCCGCCGTTTTTTCCAGTGCTTCTTTAATTTTTTCTGAATCCGCCGATCCAGCACGTTTAATCGCATCTGCAAGGAAATATCCTGTGTCATAGCCTAGAGCGTTAAATGCATCCGGGGATTTATCTTTGTACTTCGCTTTAAATGCTGACACAAAATTCTGAATTTTTTCATCAGGGTCACCTGAAGAATAATGGTTCGTGATGAACGTATTATTTAGAGCCTTTGTACCGGCAATTTCTACTAGCTTAGGAGAGTCCCAGCCGTCGCCGCCCATAAATGGAACATCAAGTCCAGTTTCCCGTGCCTGCTTCACGATCAGACCAGCTTCCTCATAGTAACCAGGAAGGAAGATGAAATCAGGTTTTGCCGATTTCAAACGAGTCAATGTGGAACGGAAATCAGTATCCTTCGCAATGTAAGCTTCCTCAGCCACGACCTTTCCGCCATTTTTTTCGAATTGTTCTTTAAAGGCTGCGGCTAAACCTTTTGAATAATCGCTTGAACTGTCAATATAGATGGCTGCAGTTTTCGCTTTGATTTCAGTACTGGCAAAATTCGCAGCAACCGTTCCTTGGAACGGATCGATGAAGCTTGTCCTGAAAATGTAATCGTTCAATTTATCCTTGCTGAAAGTGATTTCAGGGCTTGTACCGGAAGGTGAGATGACCGGCACTTTGTTATCTTGTGCAATTTGCACTTGGGCAATCGAGTTCGTGCTTGTCGCTGCACCTACGATAGCTGCAACCTGATCTTGAGATGTCAGCTTGATTGCTCCGCTAGTCGCTTCAGACGCTTCAGATTTATTATCGACTTTTATTAGTTTGATTTTTTTTCCGTCAATGCCTTCTTTATTGATTTCTGCAGTCGCAAGTTCCAGGCCTTCCGCAATCGATTGACCATATGAAGCTACACCACCTGATAATTCAAGGTTGACACCGATCTTGATCGTATCACCGTCCCCGCTTGATTTATCTGATGAACCGGAGCCGGAACAACCCGCTAGAACTCCTGCAGCAAGTGTTAGAGAAAGGAATGCACCTGCTAGTTTTTTCTTCTTCATAAATAATCCCTCCATTTTGTAATCATAGCTCTGATGCGTGAATATTTATTCACGATGCTTCAGAAGAAATTGATTAGATGAAATTTTTCAAATTAAATTAATATTTCGAAAAATAGTTTACCGCATAATTTTCATTCCGTCTATACAATAATTGTGAGAAGAATTCGCTAAATAGGATATTTTTCACAGCATGTACAGGTCGTTTTTATTTTTATATATTTTAAATATTGCGAAAACAGTGGATATAATCAGAAAAAACTGATAATTTAACTATATTAATATTGTAAAATCCTTTATTACTACTCAAAAAAATTTATTCATTCTTTCATTTATATCATCCTATTAATTACATTTTTGCCAAAATACAAGCATCTTGATAGGGAATTAAACCCAGTTTCTTTGCTCTTTTTTAGTCTTAATTCCTATATCAAAATTGAATAATACTATTTGAATGTATAAAATCCTGCATGAACCTCCACCCCATTTTTAAGCTTCTTCGTATATTTTTTATATCCCAATCCTCATTTCCCCACAAAAAAAACCGCCAAACGGCGGTTCAGTGGCCTCCTAAATAGGCCATTTTAATTTCTTCACTTGAAGTGAGTTCCTCGGCATTGCCCGAAAGGACGATTCGGCCCGTTTCAACGACATAAGCCCGATCTGCAATGGATAAAGCGAGGTTGGCATTTTGCTCAACCAAAAGGATCGTTGTCCCGGCTTCACTGATTTCCTGTATGATGTTGAATATTTGCTTTACCAGCAGCGGTGCAAGGCCCATCGAAGGTTCATCGAGCAGTAATAAACGTGGCTTCGCCATTAAAGCCCGGCCCATAGCAAGCATCTGCTGTTCACCACCTGAAAGCGTGCCGGCCTGCTGTTTGATTCTCTCCAGCAGCCTCGGAAATAACTCATGGACCTTTTCCATATCCTTTTTGATGCCCTCTTTGTCGTTTCTCAAATAGGCACCAAGCTCCAGGTTTTCGGCAACCGTCATGTTCGCAAAGACACGGCGGCCTTCAGGTACATGGGATATACCCATTTTCACTATGGACTGTGCAGCTTTTCCTCCAATCGGATCGCCTTCGAACAGAACTTTTCCCTGCTTTGGTTTTAACAGCCCGGATATCGTTTTGAGCAACGTGCTTTTTCCGGCTCCATTCGCCCCGATCAGAGTCACGATCTCCCCTTCGTTAATCTCCATGGAAACACCTTTTAACGCTTGGATATTGCCGTAATATACATTGATGTCCTCTATTTTCAGCATCATGAAACCTCCTCGCCTAGATACGCCTCGATAACTTTAGGATCGTTGCGGATTTCTTCCGGCTTTCCATGAGCGATAAGCTGTCCATGATCAAGTACGTAAATCCGTTCGCATACCCCCATGACCAGTGACATATCATGTTCGATGAGCAATACGGTAAGGTTGAATTCCTTCCTGATAAAAGCGATGAGATTCATCAATTCTTTCGTTTCATGCGGGTTCATACCTGCTGCGGGTTCGTCCAGTAAAAGCAGTTTGGGGTTTGCCGCGAGAGCACGTGCAATTTCCAGCCGCCTTTGCTGTCCGTATGGAAGATTCTTCGCTTTTTCATCCTTAAAATGGTCAAGCTTGAAAATCCTCAAGAATTCCAACGCCTTTTCATCCATTTCCTTTTCACCGGAAAAATGTCCCGGTAGCCTGAATATGGAGCTTGGGATCATATGCTTGGCAAGCGAGTGGTAAGCAACCTTCACATTATCGATCACAGATAACTCACTGAAGAGGCGGATATTTTGAAAGGTCCTCGAAATCCCTTTTCGGGTAATTTTATAAGGCTGCTGCTTTTTTAGATTTTCCCCGTTCAAGGCAATCGTCCCTTCTGTAGGGACATACACACCCGTCAACAAATTGAAGAAGGTCGTTTTTCCAGCTCCATTCGGTCCGATCAGGCCTACAAGTTCCCCCGGAAATAATTCCATGTTCACATCGGACACGGCTTTCAATCCGCCAAAACGGATACCCACCGAATCTACTTTAAGCAACGGTATTGTGGCTCCCATCCTTTGGTCCCCCTTTCGTTTTTTTATGTGTGAACAATGTCGTGATTTCTCTTGTTCCCATTAAACCCTGTGGGCGGAAGATCATCATCAAGATCAGGACAAGACTGTATATGATCATCCTCGTTTCCGGATAATCCTGAAGGAATGTCGTCACGATCGTCAGTAAAATGGCAGCCAAAACCGAACCTGAAAGACTTCCAAGACCGCCAAGTACGACGAAAATCAGTATATCGAAGGATTTTAGGAAACCGAAATTCGATGGCTGGATAATATAGAAATTATGGGCATAAAGCGATCCGGCAATTCCGGCAAAGAAAGCTCCGATGACGAAAGCCGCCACTTTATAATAGGTCGTATTGATTCCCATCGCATCAGCCGCCGTTTCATCCTCCCTTACGGATATGCATGCACGTCCATGAGTCGAATTGGTGAAATTCCGGATGACTATGACGGTGATCATGACACAGGCAAATACCCATGGCCATGTAGTCAGATGGGAAACCTGCATCCCGCTTGCCCCGCCTACATATTCAATATTCAAGAGGACTATTCGGACAATTTCCCCAAAACCTAGTGTAGCTATCGCCAAGTAATCCCCCTTCAGACGCAAGCTGGGTATCCCGATCACCATACCGGCAGCTGCGGCGATGATGCCCCCTGTCAATATCGCCATGATGAAAGGAAGTTCCAGTTTCATTGTCATGACCGCCGAAGCATAGGCCCCTACCGCTAAAAACCCTGCATGTCCGATCGAGAACTGCCCGGTTATTCCAATGATTAAATGAAGGCTCGTTGCCAGCATGATATTGATGCCTATGAACATGAGTGTGTTGATATAAAATGGATTGAGCATACCGTTTGTAATGGTGTACTGCATGATTCCGAAAAAAATAAGTGCGAGCACGATCGAGAGCCAAAAACCCTTTGAATTCTTTAAAGTAGTCATCGCCTTGTCTCCCCTATACTTTTTCTCTTTTATTTTTACCGAATAGTCCCTGAGGCAAGAAAATCAAAATCAAGATAAGAACGACGAAAGCCACACCATCGCGCCATAATGAGTAACCGGCAGCACTGACCAAAGCCTCGATCACTCCAAGCAGAAGACCACCGACCATCGCTCCCGGAATGATGCCGATGCCGCCCAAGACTGCTGCAACAAACGCTTTAAGGCCAGGAAGGACACCCATCAACGGCTCGATTTTAATATAGTAGATCCCAAAAATGACGCCGGCAGCCCCTGCCAAAGCCGAGCCTATGGCGAAGGTAGCTGAAATCGTATTATTCACATTGATTCCCATAAGCTTAGCGGCTTCGGAATCGAATGAAACGGCACGCATCGCTTTGCCGATTTTGGTTTTATGGACAACGAATTGTAGGATGATCATTAAAATGATGGATACAGATAAGATCAATATCGATTGACTGCTGATGGAAACTCCCAATATATCGAGTTTATCCATCGGAAGGACATTATTTGGATAGGCTTCCGGCTGGGCGCCCCGGATGTAAATCAGCCCATTTTCTATTAGAAGGGAAACACCGATGGCCGTTATCAAGGCCGCAATCCGTGTTGCATTACGAAGGGGTTTATAAGCGATCCGTTCAATTAAAACGCCAAAGATGGCACAAGTGACCATCGAAATCAATAAAGCCGGGATGAAGGATAAGTCCATTACGGTAATGGCGTAAAACCCTACAAATGAACCAACCATGAATACGTCGCCATGGGCAAAGTTTATCAGTTTGACGATTCCATATACCATCGTATAACCAAGCGCGATCAATGCATAAATGCTGCCGAGTGAAATGCCATTTACCAATTGTTGAATCAGTTCCATATTGCACTCTCCCCGATAAGGTGTTTTTTAAGTGAATATAGAATAGGGGGGACTTGCCCCCTATCCAAGTAGGTATTATGGATTGATTTTCGTCTTGAATGTTTGTTTGCCATCTACATATTCCAAGATGGTCGCCGATTTGATCGGATCATGATTTTCATCCAGGTTCAGCGTTCCGGAAACTAATTGAAGATCTTTGACTTCTTCCAACGCTTGTCTGATTTTTTCGGGGGAAGCATCTCCAGATCTCTTGATGGCATCAGCCAGGTAGTAACCAGTATCATAGCCAAGTGCGGCAAAGGCATCCGGTGTTTTATCGTATTCCTTTTCGAAGGCTGCAACGAAATCCTGGATTTTTGCATCTTCATCTTCAGGGGAATAGTGATTCGTGATGTAGGTATTTTTTAAAGCCTCCGCTCCGGCAATTTCAACGACTTTCGGGGAATCCCAGCCGTCCCCACCCATGAATGGAAGGTCTATGCCGTCTTCACGTGCCTGCTTTAAGATCAATCCGACTTCTTCATAATAACCAGGAAGGAAAACGAACTCTGGTTTGGCGGATTTGATACGTGTCAATGTAGAGCGGAAATCAGTATCTTTTGTAACATAAGCTTCTTCCGCCACGATTTTACCACCCTTGGCAGTGAACGCTTCTTTAAAAGCGGCGGCCAATCCTTTAGAATAATCACTTGCGCTATCCACATAGATCGCAGCTGTCTTCGCCCCTATTTCGTCAGATGCGAAATTGGCTGCCACCGTACCTTGGAATGGATCGATAAAGCAAGTTCTGAACACATAATCGTTTAATTTTCCAGCTTTGTTGGTGATGTCGGGATTTGTTGCAGTTGGTGTGAGAAGAGGAACTTTATTATCCTGTGCGACCTGAACCTGTGCCAATGTATTTGTGCTTGTCGCTGATCCGACTACAGCCACAACCTTGTCCTGGCTGACTAACTTGATCGAACCGCTTGTAGCTTCTGCTGCATCTGATTTATTATCAACCTTGACGATTTCCAGTTTTTTACCGTCGATGCCCTCTTTATTAATTTCATCGATGGCCAGCTTCAAACCATCGGCAGCCGATTGGCCGAATGATGCCGTACCTCCGGACAGTTCAAGGTTGGCCCCAATTTTGATCGTGTCACCCGATTTGGATGAACCCCCGCCTGAACTGCTAGTTTTCGAGTCGCCGCTACAACCTGCCAGCGCCCCTGCAACCAAAGAAAGTGATAGGAACACTCCTGCTAGCTTTTTCTTCTTCATTTGAAACCCCCTTGTTTTGTATGTTCTTTTTAATAAATAGAATATTTGAATAAAAAATAATATTCTGAAAATAGTTTATCTCATTCTTTCGACCCCGTCTATATGATATGGATAAAAAAGTTATTAAAAGGGAATATCTCCTATTAGACAAAAAAAACTGACCCTGTATAGAGTCAGTCAACTTATCAATCATTTACACGGCGTACTTCAATATCTTTTAAAATATCATTGATCACCCAGCTTGCTGCAATTAAGCCTGCAACAGATGGTACGAAAGCATTCGAAGATGGCGGCATTTGGGCCTTACGGATTTTTGCCTCATCATTGCCGACTTCTTTTCGGACATCCTCACGAATGACAATCGGACTTTCGTCGGAGAAGACAACGGGAATTCCCTTTGTTATGCCCTCTTTACGCAATCTAGTACGAATGACCTTGGCAAGCGGGTCGGTATGCGTCTTGGAGATATCGGCAATTTGAAAACGTGTCGGGTCCATTTTATTGGCGGCCCCCATGCTTGAAATCACCTTGATATTCCGTTTCAGGCATTCCTTCATCACATGCATCTTATAAATGACCGTATCGGATGCATCAATGACATAGTCCAGTCCATAACTGAAGAATTCTTCAAACGTTTCTTCTGTATAGAACATTTTAAGGGAAATCACTTCGCAGTCGGGATTGATGTCCTGAATGCGATTTTTCATCAATTCCGCTTTCGGTTGACCGACTGTTGATAATAGTGCATGAATCTGTCTGTTTACATTTGTGATGTCGACATCGTCTTTATCCACAAGAATAATACGGCCGACCCCCGTGCGTGCCAATGCTTCAGCCGAAAAAGAACCTACGCCTCCTACACCCAGGACAGCAACGGTCGTGTTTTTCAGGATATCGATGCCTTCCTTGCCTATTGCTAATTCATTTCGTGAAAACTGATGCAGCATATATATTCAACTCCAATAAATTCTGTTCTTATTTAGCTTCCCAATTAACAATATATCATAAACATCATTTATGACAAGCGAAATATGAGCAGTCTAATCGGAATTAGTGTACTAGGTCATTTTTGCTAATTTCTGAATGACGTTCGCCAGCAGGAGAGTCCGTTCTGTCAGGCTGGGAATTTCCAAATACTCCTCTTCACTATGTGCATTCCCTCCAATGGGCCCGAGTCCATCTACTGTCGCTATCCCCAATACAGAAGTAATAGATGCATCCGAACCTCCACCCGTGGCCGTATCTGTGATTTTTATGCCGATTTCCTCCCCGGCCTGACAGATAGTCTCTAAAAGCAAGTTCGTTTTCTCGTTCTTTTCCATGGGAGCCCGGTCCATTTTCCCGCTTAATGTCGTTTTCGTCCCTGGAATATAAGTTTCAGCGCAGATTTTTTTCAGCTGTTTAAGAATGATAGCTTCTTGCTTTTTTTCCGAGATCCGTACATCCACAAAAGCAGCCGCATGGGCAGCGATGGCATTGACAGCAGAACCTCCTTCAATCATGCCGACATTAACGCTAATACCTTTCTTTTGATCATTCAATCGGTGTAAGGCAATGATCTTATTAGCCAATTCTTCAATTGCACTCCGACCCTTTTCCGGTTCGATCCCTGAGTGGGCTGCCACCCCCACTATATCCACTTTAAATTGACCGCATCCCCTTCTTGCCGTGACAAGTGAACCATCCGTCCTTGCCGGTTCAAGAATTAACGCGAACTTCTTATTGGCCCCTTTTTCCGATATGAGTGAAGCGGAAGACGGAGACCCGATCTCTTCATCACTATTGAGAATGATTTGAATATGCTTATAGCCTGTCTGCCCCGTCTGTTTCAAGCAAAGGACCGCATAAAAAATCTCAACTAAACTAGCCTTCATATCAGCTACACCAGGACCGTATGCCCGATTTCCCTTCACTCTAAAAGGACGTTTTTGCGCTGTCCCTTCTGGAAAAACCGTATCCATATGGGCGACGACCAGAATATGCGGTTGATGTGCCTCACGATGCTGGATGACCAGCTGATTTCCATAATTCTGCTGCTCAACGGTATTCACAATAAAATCCAGGCTTTCAAATTTCGCTTTTAAAATCGAACCAATTTCATCAATACCCTTTTTCGTATGAGAACCACTATCTATATTCACTAGCCGCTCCACTAATTGAAGCATTTCGTTCCTCTTTGCATTCAATAAATCTTTCAAAGCCCTCACTACTTTCTATCATTGGCTGATTATAATTCCAACCTTACTATAATTTACGAATCTATATTGCGGAATGTTACTTAAATGGGGATATTTGAAGTTTATTCGAGAGTTTTTGGGGTTTACTCGTGAGTTTGCGGCTTTTACTCGTGAGTTTTGGCTTTTTACTCGTGAATTTGGGGCTTTTACTCGTGAGTTTTGGCTTCTTACTCGTGAATTTGGGGCTTTTACTCGTGAGTTTTGGCTTTTTACTCGTGAATTCGGCTCGTTTACTCGTGAATTAATCCTTCAAGACTATAAGCTCTATTTTTAAATTGCCCTGAATAAGGCAACCCCAGGGCAGATAGCATTCGTTGCATGATATCGATTGAATCTATTTGTAAAAAGAGCCGTGCTTGTTTATTCGTAATCTTGGGTTTTATAAGGAGAGCGAAATCACGAAGAGTTTGTATGTGGGCATCTTTGGAGGCGTAAGAACATTGACCGCATGACCATTTGCCCCAGTGATATTGCATATGGAGAGTTGAGCATTTAGGACATTGAACGCTTTTGAGCAGATCTTGCTCATCGATTTGATACCATTCGAGTATATCCTGATTATGTGGAGTGTTTGTTAGCATCATTGTGTTCGAAAGTCTATTTCTCTGCCTTTGAGTTAATTGCTCAGAAGGATACTTTTCTTCAAGGGTGTGAATTTTGGAGATTAGGGTTTCTTTTCCCGTGATTCTTTTGAAAATGGGGGTAAAACCTGGGGTAGTCCTGATGATGGTATTCGAGTTTGCATTGGCTATAAGCGTTTCAATCGGAAGCGCGGGGAATTTATGAAAAGCGAGCCAATCCGATAATCGGGATTTTTGCACGTCAACCTGGATTAGCGGGTTCAGATAAGCTTGTTCCTGACCATCTTTTGTTCTAATCAATTGAGGATAGGTGCGATCAAAGTAGAGCATTCCCGCAAAGTTTTTCACTTCGATGATGATACAGACATTCCGGGTGATTATAAGGAAATCCATTTGAAAATAACGACTCCCATCGTTGCTTAACCTCAAGTCATGCAATACTTGATATTCTTTTGAAAGATCCTTCAACTCATTTCCAATACTCCGCTCCCCGTTAAAACCTGTATCGATTTTACGGAAATCGTTCCTTATCTTTTCCTGTTTTGGATGGTTTGGTGATAGCCTCCTGCTTAATGCCTCCAGTTTGAGCATTTTCAATGGCTTTTCACACGGTTTTAGCATTCATTCATCAACTCCTTGTCCTTTAGCTTCTTTGTTAATGCACTCTTTTCCTGCTGGTAAACTGAAAATCAGCATTTTACCCTGAGTTTGCTCTGTTTAATTCGTGAATCTGTTCCTTACTCGTGAGTTTTGGCCTTTTACTCGTGAGTTTTGGCTTTTTACTCGTGAATTTGCGCCTCTTACTAGTGAATTTCGGCTTTTACTCGTGAATCCACGCCATTCACTCGTAAGTTACGCTATTTTAACGCACAAAAAAACCCATGTTATTTAACATGAGTTGCTTTGTAATATGTAAGAGTCCCAATTGTGCCGTTTACGCCTTTGTTTTGAACCCGCTCTCCGCAGGTGGGTGCTCGGTTCCTCGCGTTTGTAAGTCCTCTTCGAGGGAGGCATTTACGCGGCCAGGAAACTAGTGCTCCCGGTAACTATAAGTGTTCGGTCAAAACTTATAGGTTAAAGAACGAACACATCAGGACTCTTACTTGTTGAAGATATCATATCATAATGCTTAACTCCGTTTCAAGAGAAAGCATCTAGGTATTTTTTCATATTTTTTCCCAGTTTTATTACTTTTTTAGTGCAGCAAGCCTTAGGTTAAGTTCGGCCAATTGCTTGTCACTTACAGCACTCGGTGCGTCAACGAGTAGGTCGCTTGCGCTTGCTGTTTTCGGGAATGCGATGGTATCGCGAAGGTTCGTGCGGCCTGCAAGCAGCATGATCATACGGTCCAATCCAAGGGCGATTCCGCCGTGTGGTGGCGTTCCGTATTCGAATGCATCCATTAGGAAGCCGAATTGTGCGTTTGCTTCTTCTTTCGAGAATCCAAGGACTTTGAACATTTTTTCCTGAACGTCGCGTTCGAAAATCCGCAGTGATCCACCGCCAAGTTCGTAGCCGTTCAAGACAAGGTCATAAGCTTGTGCTCGGACGCTTGCTGGGTCTGATTCCAGTTTGTCCATGTCTTCACGGAATGGCATTGTGAATGGATGGTGTGCTGCATAGTAGCGTCCTTCTTCTTCGTCATATTCAAATAATGGCCAGTCCGTCACCCATAGGAAGTTGAATTTGCTTTGATCGATCAAGCCTCTTTCTTTACCAAGCTTGTTACGAAGTGCTCCTAGTGCATCGGCGACTATGCCTTTTTTATCCGCCACGAACAAGATTAGATCGCCCACTTCAGCTTCCAATACGGATACTAATTGCTGTTGATCTTCTGCGAAGAATTTAGCGATTGGCCCTTTTACTCCGTCTTCTTCAACTTTCAGCCATGCAAGGCCTTTTGCACCGTAGATCGCTGCAAATTCAGCCAATCCGTCAATATCTTTACGGGAATAGTCCGCATTTCCGTCCTTAACGACGATCGCTTTAACTTGTCCGCCGTTTGCAACAGCGCCGGTGAACACTTTGAAATCACTGTCTTTCACGATTTCCGAAACATCTTTAAGTTCCATTCCGAAACGCGTATCCGGTTTGTCTGAACCGTAACGGCTCATCGCTTCATTGTATGTCATTCTAGGGAATGGCAGTGTTACGTCAAGTCCTTTAACATCCTTCATCACTTTAGCCATCATGTTTTCTGCGGTGTTAATGATATCTTCTTGGCTCATGAAGCTTGTTTCAATATCGATTTGCGTGAATTCAGGCTGTCTGTCAGCACGTAAATCTTCATCACGGAAACAGCGGGCAATTTGATAATAACGTTCGAAACCGGATACCATCAATAGCTGCTTGAAGATTTGCGGTGATTGCGGAAGTGCATAGAACTCACCTTCGTGTACACGGCTAGGCACTAAATAATCTCGTGCTCCTTCAGGTGTACTTTTCGTTAAGATAGGTGTTTCGATATCAAGGAAGCCTTCACCGTCCAAGTAATCACGGATTGCTTTTGTTGTTTGGTTACGCATTTTCAACGTTTCGAACATCGCCGGACGACGCAAGTCCAAATAACGGTATTTCAAACGGATATCTTCTGAAACATCCGTTCTTTCATCAATGATGAATGGAGGGGTTTTAGCCTCGTTTAAAATTGTAACGTTTTCTGCTTGAACTTCGATGGTACCTGTTGTTACATTCGGGTTGAAGTTGGCTTCATCACGTTTGATGACTATCCCTTGGATATCAAGGACGTATTCATTACGGATCTTTTCAGCTGTGGCCAATGCGTCTGCCGAAATGTCCGGATTGAAAACGACTTGGACGATTCCGCTTCTGTCACGCAGGTCGATGAAGATTACCCCGCCCAAATCCCGACGTTTTTGTACCCATCCTTTTAATGTTACTTTTTCACCAATAGCTGCTTCTGTCACTTCACCATTGAAGTATGTTCTGCCAAACATGGTATTTCCCCCTTAAGCCTGTAGCTTTTTGAATTGTTCAACGAATGTGGCAAGGTCCATTTGGACTTGTTCACCAGTTTCCATGAACTTTACATTGATTTTATTATTTGCCAATTCATCTTCCCCGAGTGTCGCCACATATCTCGCTTCCAGGCGGTCGGCTGATTTGAATTGAGCTTTCACTTTACGGTCTTGATAGTCTTTTTCGACAGTAAAACCGGCCTTCCGCAATTGATGGGCAAGTTTGACATTATAATCCTTGGCTGTTTCACCTAATGAAACAAGATAGCAGTCAATTCCCTTTTTGATCGGAAGCTCGATGTTCTCTGCTTGCAATGCTGCAATCAGGCGTTCAATGCTAAGAGCAAAGCCGATACCAGGTGTTTCCGGTCCGCCAAGTTCTTCAGACAGCCCGTTATATCTGCCGCCTCCGCAAAGTGTAGTAATGGCACCAAAACCTTCTGCATCACTCATGATTTCAAAAGCGGTATGATTATAGTAATCCAAGCCCCGCACAAGTGTAGGATCTTCGACGAATTCTATTTCCAAATCCGTAAGATGCTGTTTCACTTTTTCGAAATAAATACGGGATTCATCATTTAAATATTCAATGATGGATGGCGCGGTGTTCATCAATTCATGATCGTGATCTTTTTTGCAATCCAGGATACGCAATGGATTTTTTTCCAGGCGGTTCTGACAATCGCCGCAAAACTCTCCAATCCGAGGTTCGAAATGTTTGATTAAAGCATTGCGATGCGCTGTCCGGCTTTCCTTATCACCAAGGCTGTTGATCACAAGTTTCAGCTTTTTCAATCCAAGTTCTTTGTATAGGTTCATCGCAAGTGAAAGAACCTCTGCATCGATTCCGGGATCCTTACTACCTAAAGCTTCGATGCCGAATTGAACGAACTGGCGGAAGCGGCCTGCTTGTGGACGTTCGTAACGGAACATCGGTCCGATATAATAAAGCTTGACCGGTTGATTGGCCCACCCGAACATTTTGTTCTCGATATATGACCGAACAACTGATGCGGTGCCTTCCGGACGAAGGGTTAAATTCCTTTCACCGCGATCTTGAAATGAATACATCTCTTTTTGTACGATATCGGTTGTATCACCTACACCACGTAAAAATAATTCGGTGTGTTCAAAAATCGGTGTGCGGATTTCTTTATATTGATAACGGTGACAAATATCACGCGCTGTCTTTTCGATATACTGCCAAATTTCCGTTTGGCCAGGCAATAAATCCTGGGTACCTCTAGGAATCTGAATAGACATATATGTTTCCTCCTTTAAAGCAAAACGCCCTTTATCCAGCGCTATACTGATTTTTTCCAAACAAAAAACTCCCGCCCCTTGTAACTTATCCGTTACAAGGGACGAGAGTTTGGATATCCCGTGGTGCCACCCTAGTTGAAGCACAAAAAATAAGTGCCCCCGCTCAAAAACAGTTAACGCCTGTTTTACGTCCATCTCCTATTAAGTAAAACCGTTCGGAGTGAAGCCTACGGAGGGTTCTTTCATTAAGTCATCATGTGGAATGCTTTCAGCCTCGGCATTTCCTCTCTTTTCATGTGTTTCTTAATTACTCTTCTCCATCATTGGTTATTGCAGTAATAAGTCTGATATTTTATAATCATACGGACGTTAACATCAAATGTCAAGGCAGGCTGAGGATTTTGTCGCATTTTATTGGTTCAAATGTTTTTTCAAATTTTTGACCGTCCGGACATTGACTCCGAATTCGGATGCCAATTCAACAAGGTTTGCGCTTTGTTCCTTCTGGATGAAATCGTGAAAATCGACACCTAATACTTGATTGCCTCCGCTTAAGCTCGTTTGATCTTTTTCGCTGAATTTCATGTAGGTTCCCTCCTCGAGTTATATAAGCTTTATTCTTTCCAAAAAAAAATGTTTTTTGCACTGGGAAAGAGGGAAATTTTTATTGAACGAGAATACATACATATAGACATTAAAAGGGAGAGACAACTTATGAAGAAGAAATCGGGTTTATTCTGCCTGATCCTGATGCTGATGATCTCAGCAATGTTCCCCGTCAATCATGCTTTTGGAAAAGAAGAAGGGGAAATTATCGTGACGTCCAAAGTGGTCAATGTCCGTGAAGGTGCAGGTCTCAGTTTCCCTATCGTAAAAAAACTGGCAAAAGGGGAATCGTATCCAATACTGAAAGAAGATGGCGACTGGATTGAAATCCGGATTGGCGTCGGCAAAACAGGATGGGTCGCCAATTGGTTAGTGGAGAGAAAATCGGAGTCGGATACCAATCAGGTCAAAAAGGAATCCGGACAAGGTATGATATCCGGTAGCTCCGTCCGCGTCCGTACAGGTCCCGGAACTACATTTCAAACGGTTGGTTCCTTGAGTAAAGGAACAGCTGTTGACATTATCGAAAAGAATGAAAATTGGATAAAGGTTAAAACGGCGGATATCGAAGGTTGGGTCTCTTCTGACTACCTTAAGCTTCCCGCCTCATCTGGGAATGCAGCGAAGAAAGATTCTACTAAGGAAAAAGAAACGAATCAATCCGTAAAAACCGGAGTCACTTTGGTGGACCGGCTCAATGTCCGTTCGGAACCATCGAAAAGCAGTGCCGCGCTCGGAAAGCTGAATAAAAATACGGCAGTGACCGTTTACAGGGTTGAAAATGAATGGGCTGAAATTGATTTCCAAGGAGTCCGGGGTTGGGTAGCTGAACCTTACATACAAATAAGCGAAGATGAAGATGATACGAAAATTAATATGGCAGGCGCGACTGCAAGGGTGACCGCTGAAGGTTTAAATGTCCGGAAAGATGCCTCTCTGAGCAGCAAGGTCATCGGTTCGGTGAACAAGGATGAGACATACGCCATCTTGCAAACAAAGGGGAAAATGACGCAGATCCAGCTTTCCGGTACAAAAAAGGGCTGGGTAGTGAGTTGGTACTTGGAAAAAGAGAATGTTGAACAAACGACTAAGGAAAAGAAGATTGATGTAAAAGGAAACAAGATAACCATTATTCATGACGGAACGATCCTTAGAAGTGAGCCTGATGGCGACTCGGAGATCGTAGAGCAGGTCAATGAAGGTGAAACGTTCTCCGCATCAGGTAAGGAAGGCGACTGGTATTCCATTAAACTAAAGAGCGGAAAAACCGCTTATGTGGCTGGATGGATCGTGACGATCGAAGGGAATTCCGAACAGATCCAGCGACCAGGCGTTGAAAAATATTTAAAGGATAAAACCATCGTTATCGATCCCGGCCATGGCGGCAGGGATAGTGGTACAGTAGGGGTCGGTGGCACTCTTGAGAAAAACCTGACGATCCGGACGGCTGAGTTGCTGCGGGACAAACTTCAGGCGGCAGGAGCAAAAGTTATCCTGACCAGAAGCGGCAATACCTATGTTCCACTTCCTTCCCGGGTCGGCACTTCACATATCCATAACGCGGATGCTTTCATCAGCCTCCATTATGATAGCACCAAGGACCAGATCACCAGCGGGATAACTACATACTACTATCATGACTACCAACGTTCATTGGCCACTACACTGGCCAATTCACTCGGTTCCACCATGCAGGTGCCCAACCGCGGATCACGTTACGGGAATTTTCATGTTACCCGTGAAAACAAACGTGTAGCTACACTTATTGAACTAGGTTATTTAAGTAATCCGGTTGAAGAATTGACGTTAACATCGAATGAGTATCAAGAAAAGATCACATCGGCCATCTATAATGGATTGGCGCGGTATTTCAAATAAAGACAAGACAAGCCAGCTTCCCATCGAAGCTGGCTTTTCCATTCGTCGGCATTTATTTACCCAAACAAAAAAACCTGCCGCAGCAGGTTATTTTTTGCTTTCAAGTATTAATGTAACGGGACCATCATTAGTAAGCTGAACGTCCATCATGGCACCAAATTGACCTGTTTCCGTATGGACGCCTTTCTTGCGGAGTTCCTCGTTAAATGCTTCATATAATTCATTCGCCTCTTCAGGACGGGCGGCGTCCATGAAGTTCGGTCGACGGCCTTTACGGCAATCGCCATATAGGGTAAATTGCGAAACTGATAAAATGGAACCTCCTACATCCAATAGTGAGTGGTTCATCTTTTCATTTTCATCTTCAAATATCCTGAGATTGACAATCTTATCGGCCAAATATACGGCGTCATCGATTGTATCCCCATGGGTAATACCAACCAGAAGAACGAGTCCGCTGTCGATTTGCCCGATTACTTGGTCTGCAACAACGACTTTTGCCGCTTTGGAACGTTGTAAAACAACACGCATGGTAATAAAAACTCCTTAGTTCATTATCCTTCTGACGGAATAAACATCTGAAATTTGTTTTATACGGTCGACGACCTTTTGTAAATGGGCAATGTTATGAATGTAAATCGACATGTGAATGGTCGCGACCTTATTCCTGTCGGATTTACCAGAGACCGCTGAAATGTTGGTCTTGGTTTCATTGACTGCCTGCAGCACTTCGTTTAATAAGCCGCGACGGTCATACCCGCTGATTTCAATTTCAACGATGTATTCCTTGCGTTCGTTAATTGTACTTTCCCATTCAACCGGTACCAGGCGATGATCGGAATCCCCGCTTTCCAGGTTCGGGCAGTCTTGTCTATGGACTGAAACTCCACGGCCTTTGGTTATATAACCAACGATTTCATCTCCAGGAACTGGGTTACAACAGCGTGATAAACGGATAAGCAGGTTATCAATCCCCGGCACCTGTACACCTGAGTCACGTTTTTTAGTTGAATTGGAGAAGGTTTTCAGATCGGCTACCGCTTCTGAAATATCTGCTTCCTGCTCGACCATTTTCTGCTTTCGCCATTTTTCGGTAAGGCGGTTAGCTACCTGAAGGGCAGTTATTCCGTTATATCCGACTGCTGCATACATATCTTCTTCATTCAGGAAGTTGAATTTATCTGCAACACGCCTGATGTTCTCGGGAGTCAGGATTTCCTTCAGATCGAACTCCATATCCTTGATTTCTTTTTCAACAAGCTCTTTGCCTTTTTCGATATTTTCTTCCCGGCGTTGCTTTTTGAAAAATTGGCGGATTTTATTTTTAGCTTGAGATGTTTGCGTGAGTTTTAGCCAGTCCTGACTTGGACCATATGAATGCTTCGATGTTAAGATTTCAATGATGTCGCCAGTTTTCAGTTTATAATCCAGCGGTACCATTTTCCCGTTAACTTTGGCACCAATCGTTTTGTTTCCAATTTCCGAATGGATACGGTAAGCGAAATCAATTGGGTTGGAACCTGATGGGAGTTCGATGACATCGCCTTTAGGTGTGAAAATGAATACCATATCAGAAAAAAGATCTATTTTAAGGGATTCCATGAATTCCTCGGCATTAGTCGCGTCATCCTGGAATTCAAGAATTTCCCGGAACCAAGTCAATTTTTCTTCTAATGAAGGCTGTTCACCGACATCTTTTCCTTCTTTATAAGCCCAGTGCGCGGCAACCCCGAACTCGGCAATGCGATGCATATCGGAAGTACGGATCTGCACTTCGAGCGGATCGCCTTTCGGACCGATTACCGTCGTATGGAGCGATTGATACATATTCGGCTTCGGCATCGCGATATAGTCTTTAAATCGGCCAGGCATCGGCTTCCAGCATGTGTGGATGATCCCTAAAACCGCATAGCAATCTTTTATGCTATTGACGACGATCCGAACTGCAAGCAAATCATAAATTTCACTGAACTGCTTATTTTGCAAAGCCATTTTGCGATAAATGCTGTATATATGTTTCGGTCTGCCGGAAAGGTCAGCCTTAATGTTGACTTCCTCAACGTTTTTACGCACTTCATCAATGACTTCTTCCAGATACTCTTCACGTTCTGCACGCTTTTTCTTCATCAGGTTGACGATTCGGTAATACTGCTGAGGATTCAAATACCTTAGTGCAGTATCTTCAAGTTCCCATTTAATCGTGCTGATACCAAGACGATGGGCAAGCGGTGCAAAGATTTCCAACGTCTCGTTCGATATCCTTCTCTGCTTCTCCTGCGGCAGATGCTTCAATGTCCGCATATTGTGCAGTCTGTCGGAAAGCTTTATCAAGATTACCCGGATATCCTGGGCCATCGCCACGAACATTTTCCGATGGTTTTCCGCCTGCTGCTCTTGCTGTGATTTATACTTGATTTTCCCTAATTTGGTCACGCCATCCACGAGCATGGCGACTTCAGGACTGAAATTTTCTTCAATATCCTTCAGAGTGATCTCCGTATCTTCAACAACATCATGTAAAAAACCTGCCGCAATAGTTGCAGGGTCCATTTCAAGATCAGCCAGAATGCCCGCCACTTGAATCGGATGAATAATATACGGCTCTCCCGATTTACGGAATTGTTCTCGGTGAGCATATTCTGCATACTTAAACGCTCTATGAATAAATTCAGCTTCTTCCGGCTGAAGATATAAGCTGGCACGTTCTACAACCTGCTCGGCAGTCAATATTTGATCATTAGCCATTTAATCACCTTAACCCCACTTTAACTGCCACCGGTATGATCCGGATTGAGTATGATTGGTAGCACTTCCCTTTATTCTGCAAAACGTGACAATTTTTGCGAAAAAAAATAAATCCGCTTAAACGGATACAAGTGCAAATAAACTTATTAGCAGAAAAACTCTTTATTATTACTATTATCGAAAAAAAAGGCAAGGATGTAAAGGGTTAAACGTGTATTTTATAAAGAATAATGCATTTTTTCACTGGAAATTCGACAAAATCCAGTTAAAACGAGTAAAACAGAAAGAGCACCCTGGTCAGAGTGCTCTTCTTTATTAAAAGCTCATTAATGTCAAGACATCATAGCCGTCTAATTTATCTTTACCATCCAAGTCCGTCAATTCAATAAGGAATGCAATCCCGGCTACAATTCCGCCAAGCTGTTCAACCAATTTGATCGTCGCTTCGATTGTTCCGCCAGTAGCAAGTAAATCGTCCGTAATCAGGATACGCTGTCCCGGTTTGATGGCATCTTTATGGATTGTCAAAACATCCTTGCCATATTCTAATCCATATTCGACTTTTATCGTTTCACGTGGAAGTTTTCCTTCTTTTCTCACTGGCGCAAAGCCGACTTCCAATGAGTATGCGACTGGACATCCGATAATGAATCCGCGTGCTTCCGGTCCGACAACTAAATCGATATTTTTATCGCGAGCGTACTCGACGATTTGGTCTGTTGCGTATTTATAAGCTGCGCCGTTATCCATTAATGTTGTAATATCTTTGAAGACAATACCCGGTTTTGGCCAGTCTTGCACAATTGTTACATATTGCTTTAAATCCATTGCTTTGTTTCCTCCTCAAGGTCTGTTGCCTCATGGACTAAATAATGATTGAACCAATCGAATAATTGCTGATAGGAAGAATAAACTAGCTCTTGTTCAAGCTCAAATTGCTCTTTCTTTCTTATATACGATTCAGATTCACTGAGATCGCGTTTTTTCGCATTGGTTGTAAGCATAATTAACCCATTCTCTATTGTAACAAAATCAAGCTCAAAAAACACCTTAGAAATGAAATCCACGGTATCCCTTGACCAGCCGCGGTATTTGGCAAGGTCATCACCATATCTTTTCACATCGAGCGGACCCTTTTTGGCAAGGAAGGCGTAAAACCATTTAAAATGGTCCCTTGTTGGCATCGTACTTAAGAAATGGTCCTGTTCATGTGAAAGGTGAGCGTAGATACGCGATGGATTCTTATTGGCAATGACCCGTTTCAAATATTCCCTTAACGGTGGCATGTCCATAAAAACCACATGTCCTTCGAGGCAGTCGAGCTGATCTGCATCCTGTTCATTCTTGATATGAACAAGATCCGGATGGTTTTGTAAAAATGGATATCTGCTATAAATATCTTCCGAGAAAATGACGATTTTCCGGTTTTGTGCCGGAATGTCGGCAAGCCACTTCTCTGCCTGGCCCTTACCGCGGTAATCGAATAACTGCCAATGGTTCACCGAGACATCCTGGACAAAGATCTGGGGCTTTTTCATATTATTCCACTCATTGATGGAAAGCTCTCCAATCACCGAGACTTCAGCGTGCGGAGCTAATTCATCCACAAAATGACCGAGACCGAAGCCTACGCCATCAAGTTTATGATTTTCGCCATCTTCCAGCTGGACCTTCAAGTGATTTTGGTTGGCACCAATTTTACGGGCGCTTGAAAGTTGTACGGAATCTATCAAAATCTTCGGCTTAGGATTCGTAACCCCGAATGGCGCTAGCAGGCTCATCTCCTGAATCGTTTGAACGGAAACTTCAGCTAAAGTCGTAGCACCGTCCAAATTTGTAATGGGTGTGAAGTCCTCTTCATTCAGTTGTTCCTTCGCAATCAAGTTCATGCGGTCCCTAAGCTCCTGAACATCTTCAATTTTCAATGTCATTCCAGCAGCCATAGGATGGCCACCAAAATGAGGCAGTAATTCACGGCAAGTGGACAGACTTTCAAAAAGATCGAAACCGGCGATACTCCGGGCAGAACCTTTAGCGTATCCCTTTTCCCGGTCATAGCTCAATACAATCGTGGGCCGGTAAAAGCGTTCAACCAGTTTAGAGGCCACAATACCCACAACACCAGCGTTCCAGCCTTCCCTGCCGATGATGAGCACACCATTCGAATCCGGCGGGAAGTTTTCCTCAACTTCAGAAATCGCTTCTTCCGCCATCTCTGCAACCATAGCCTGCCGCTCTTTATTGATATCATTGATTTCATTGGCGAGTTCCGTCGCTTCTTCCAAGCTTGCAGACATCAATAAATCCACAGCGGGGTCGGCATCTCCAAGACGTCCGACAGCATTGATCCGTGGTGCCATCGCAAAGCCGATCGATTCTTCATTCAATGCTTCCTGCTGAACATTCGCCACTTTCATTAATGCAACAAGTCCCGGACGGCGGGTCAAACGTAACTGCTCGATGCCTTTTGCAGCAATGACGCGGTTCTCCCCTTGTAAAGGCACTAAATCCGCTATGGTGCCAATTGCCGCTATTTCAAGCAAATCTTCAGGCAATTCTCCAAGCAAGGCGTGTGCCAGCTTAAAGGCGACCCCTACTCCCGCGAGGTCTTTAAATGGATAGGAACTGCCCTCTAGTTTAGGATGGATGATTGCCAATGCTTCAGGCAATTCCGGTCCCGGTTCATGGTGGTCGGTCAAAATATAATCCATTCCAAGCTCTCCGGCAAGCTTCGCTTCATCGATTGCAGAAATTCCTGTATCGACGGTTATCAATACCTTCACCCCTTGCTCAGCTGCAAGGTGGAACGCCATTGGATTCGGTCCATACCCCTCTGTAAACCGATTCGGGATATAAAAATCCACATCGGCTCCCAATCTCGTTAGTGCCGTCATCATCACTGTGGTCGATGTCACGCCATCCGCGTCATAATCACCGAATATACGTATTTTTTCTCCATTTTGAATGGCTTCTCTTATTCTATATACTGCTTTATCCATATCTTTCAATAAAAATGGATCATGAAAAGTTTGATTTTTTACAAATAAAAATGATCGGGCACTTTCAATCGTATCCAGGCCTCGATTCACAAGCAACGCTGCAACCAAAGGTGTGATATGGAGCTCTTCAGCTAGTGCAGCAACTTTGTTTTCATCGGCAGTTCGCAGGTTCCACCGAGTTTTTGGCTTTAACATTAATTCACCCCTCAACTTACTCATTATACAAAACGGCAATAACGGTTTCAATTTATTTTAAACTCAAAAATGGCTGTAATTCCCTATTCAACAAGTTAGTCTCACAAAAAGAAGGCTGGCATCATGCCAGCCCCCTCTCACCTATTAAACTTGTCCTTCAAGACTTTGTTTCTTCTCTTTTGCGGTATTCAGCGGACCTTTCTTCTTCAATTCCCTGATTTTCAAATCAAGCCAGAATTGGGAAGCGATCAATAGTGATGAATACACGCCGCATATTAAACCGATAAACAGTGCAATGGAGAAGTTTCGGATAGCTTCACTGCCGAAAATCGCCAACGCGATAACCGTAATGAGAACGGTCAATACTGTGTTAATGGATCTCGTCAAAGTTTGCCTGATACTGATGTTTACAATGTTCTCAAGCTCTTCGACGGTTTTGACTTTACGACTGAAGCGTAAGTTTTCACGAATGCGATCAAAGGTTACGATCGTATCATTGATCGAATAACCGACGATCGTCAGAACCGCAGCAATGAAGGTGATATCCACTTCAAGCCGAAGTAAGCTGAAAACCGTTATGATGAAGAATGCGTCATGTATTAGCGCTACGACGGCCGGTACAGCCATTCGCCATTCAAATCGTATCGATACATACAATATGATTCCTATTGATGCAATCGCTAACGCAAACATGGCATTTTTCGCAAGTTCTTTCCCGACTGTCGGCGAAACGGTGCTGACATTCGGTTCTGCTCCATAATCTTCCTTGAAATGGTCCTTCAATTCAGCAATTTCCTGTTTATCAAGGACACCGACTGTCCGAACGACAGCATTTTTATTTTCTTTTCCAGCGAGCCTGACATCCTTGATGTCATCCTTATCAATACCGACCTTGCTCATTTCGGTTTTGACTTGCTGAGTCGTCAAGACATCTTTGGACGCAATCTCAATTCTGGTACCGCTCGTGAAATCAATCCCTAGATTCAATCTGAAGACGAGCAGGAAAATGATCCCGATAATCGTGACACCGATTGAAATGCCATAAAAAACTTTCCGATGTTTGACGAAATCGATTTTATCAAAGCGCGTTGGCAATGACATTAATTCAATTTTCTCGGATAAATCGTGAATGTATTTCTTCTTCACGCCAAACCATGATGTACGTTTGTCCAGGAACCCGCTATTCACCCACAGGCTCATGAAAAGACGTGTACCATAGACGGCTGTAATGAAACTCATTAAAATCGAAATGATCAAAGTTGTTGCAAACCCTTTAACCGAGCTTGTTCCATAATAGAACAGAACGGCCGCAGCCAGCAAGGTCGTTAAGTTCGCATCCGTGATCGTAGCAAGTGAATTTTTCGTACCTTCTTTATAAGCTGCTTTAACTGAACGGCCAAGTTTCAGCTCATCCCTGATTCGCTCGTAGGTTATGATGTTGGCATCGACAGCCATCCCGACCCCGAGTACCAATGCCGCAATACCAGGCAGCGTAAGGACTGCATTCATCCAATCAAACACTAATAGCGTCAAGAAAATGTATATGCTTAAAGTGACGACTGCAATGAATCCCGGGAAGCGGTAATACACAAGCATGAAAATAAAAACAAGTGCAATCCCGATGATTCCCGCAAAAATGGTATCATTCAGCGCACCCGCGCCAAATTGGGCACCTACAGAAGTGGAGTACTTTTCTGTTAAATCTACTGGCAGTGCACCTGCATTCAGAAGGGCTGCAAGCTCTTTCGCTTCTTCCACCGTGAATTGACCGGTAATATATACCTTCTTCGTATTGAAAACTTCACTGACAGCTGGAGCTGAAATCATATTGTCCTGTGAAGCTGTATCCTTAATGGAATCTTTTCCTTCTTCGAAATCCAACCAGATTGCAAGGACATTAGTCGGACTTTCCATCGAGGAAATTTTTTGGGTGATATCCTTAAATTTATTCACATCTTTCAATGTGACTTCGACAACCGGTTTATTATCTTGGAACGTTTGTTTCGCGCCGCCTTCTTTCAGGTCAGCACCTGTCATCATTTCCTTATCGTTATAATCACGGAAGGATAATTTAGCTTGTGTCGAAAGGATTTCCCGAGCGTTGTTTTGGTCTTTGACTCCAGCCAATTGAACGCGGATCCGGTCTTTCCCTTCGATTTGAATGTTAGGTTCGCTAACGCCCAAAACATTGACACGCCGCTCAAGCGAGCTTACTGTAGCCCGTAAAACATCCGGGGTGATCTTTTCCCCAGACAGCGGTTTTACTTCATATAACACTTCAAAACCGCCTTGAAGATCAAGACCCAGCTTGATATCCTTTAGGATTCCTTTTGAAGTCGATCCCATCGCTGCGAAAATCAAAAGTGCAATTAGAAAAAATGCAACGATCCTGCCTCTTTTTACCATTATGTAGTAGGCCCCTTTCTATAATACGCCTGTTCCTGAAGTTTAAAAAAAGTTCATATGATAACTGCATACCCTTTGCTTCTAGAGAAAAAAGACACAGCTTCCCATACTTTTTCCCAAAAAAAGCATAACCATAACCATTATGAGTCATATACAAACAGCTGTCAATTTAAGTATATCTTTGCATCATTCTTTTAAAAGTTCCTTCAGTTCCTCTTCAGAAAGCGGCTCAAATAGGTTTGGTGATTTATAAGCTTCGACCATTTGGAAGGTCATGAACTGGTTGCTTGAAAATGTCACGATATCTGCGACAAGTTCATGAAGGTGAATGTTTTCCTGCGGACGCTTCCATTTATTTTTGGTCAAGGTTCCCCATATGTCTTCCTCTGTTACGGCATTCAATCCGACCATTTCGAATTCCTCACGCTTGCTCTTCAAAAATGGGCGTACCTTTAGATAATACCTTTGATAGGGATGATTCTTTTTCGCCATCACTTTGCCTCCAGTAAAAATGATTCTCAAATGAATGCGCATTTTCTTAGAAGGGTTTCAATCATTTGTTAGAACGCAAACAAACACTTTTGTCATGCTTTGTCCAAGTACAAGCATATAGATAATTGTATAGCATAACCGCTTTTTTGAGAAGGGAGGGAGTTCAATGTCCAAATTTTTAAAAGGGACGCTGATTTTATTAATCGCAAGCCTGATAACACGGGTTCTTGGTTTCATTAACCGCATTGTCATCGCCCGCTTCATCGGCGAAGAGGGCGTTGGTTTATATATGATGGCTTTACCGACCCTATTTCTCGTCGTAAACATTACCCAGTTAGGCCTGCCTATCGCCATTTCCAAATACGTGGCAGAGGCAAATGCCAGAGGTGATGAACGGAAAATAAAGAAAATCCTTGTCGTCTCTTTGGCCTGCACCTTTACGCTATCGATGATTTTCACTCCCGCAATGCTGCTTTTCGCGCCGGTGCTCTCAGAATATCTATTCACTGACGAACGGACGGTATGGCCGCTCATGGCGATTGCTCCTATCGTACCGATCATCGCCATTTCATCCGTACTGCGCGGTTATTTCCAAGGCAAGCAAAATATGAAGCCCTTCGCTTTCTCACAAGTTATCGAGCAGGTGGCGCGAATCACGTTCATAGCCGTCCTGACGAAGGCCTTTTTACCATATGGAATCGAATACGCTGCAGCCGGGGCGATGTTCGCTTCTATTATCGGAGAGCTTGTATCTCTCTTCTACTTATTGACTAGTTTTAAATTAAAGAAACATTTTAAGTTCCGGAAAGGTTTCTTCAAGAATGTCAAATCCGGAAAAGGAACGCTCACCGAATTGATGGGGATTGCCCTTCCTTCCACCGGAAGCAGGATGATTGGATCGGTTTCGTGGTTTTTCGAACCGATAGTGGTCGCTCAGAGTTTGGCAATCGCCGGCGTCACCGCAAGTGCAGCCACCAGTCAATACGGGGAGTTGACAGGATACGCACTGCCTTTACTCATGCTTCCATCATTCGTTACATCCTCTTTGGCGACGGCTCTTGTCCCGGCAGTGAGCGAAGCCCGTACGACCGGAAACTTTTTACTCGTTGAACACAGGCTTCAGCAGGCCCTGAAAATCACCTTTATCACAGGCTGTTTAGCTATCGTCATTCTGTTTATCTTTGCCGAACCGATTTTACAAGTCATGTATGGCTCTTCGCATGCTGCTGTTTTCATTAAATTCCTGGCACCTTTTTTCATCCTTTATTACTTTCAATATCCGCTGCAATCCATGCTGCAAGCACTGGATCTTGCAAAGGCCGCAATGTTCAACAGCCTGGCTGGGAACATCCTTAAAATCGGTGTGATCTGGCTGCTGGCGTCAAAGGAAAGCTTCGGGATCATGGGAGCCGCAATCGGGATAGCCGTCGGTACGATGCTCGTTACCTTCCTGCATTTTTCAACCGTGCTGAAGGTCGTCCCTTTCACGCTTCATTTCCGCAGCTATATGTCAGCTTTGGTCCTTGCTTTAATTTCCGGATGGGGCGGTTATTATCTTTATCAATTCCCGCTCTCCTCACAGCCTCTTGGCATACGGCTTTTGCTTTCCGTGACGGTCGTTATCCTGCTGTTCACATTTTTCCTGCTCATGACCGGCAGCATAAAAAAGGCGGATCTAATCAGGATACCTGTAGTGGGAGGCTTTTTATCAAAATTGGCTTGGAAATAAAATGAACCGAAGCATTCAAAGGCTTCGGTCATTTCTTCACTTCATTTTTATCAATGTAAAATTGGCCATCTATGTACCCGCAAATCGAAATCTCTTTAATATTCGTTTCTCCCAATTTTTTCAACTGATGCCGGAGCCAAAAATGGTTTTTCCCAATTTTATCAAGATTTTCTTCCTGTATCTCTCCGTCGACAATTAGCGGAAATGGTACCTCACTTTCCGACCTTTCTTCGTCGCATTTTTTAATCACTGAGAGCCTTCCTGAAGTTTCAAGGATGGCAAATTGAACTTCGTTCATATCAATAATTCCTTGTTCACGAAGCTGGGTCAATAAGTCATCAAAATTATATCGTTGTCTGCGCATCGCTTTTTCATCTATTTTCCCCTGATTAATGATGATCTGCGGCTTACCGTCCATGAAATAGCGAAATTTGACACTTTTCAATGAGGCAAATGCCAATGTAATTTGGAGGATCGCAAGGACAAACATTGGGATAGTCTGTCGGATAAACGGTTTTTCCAAATCTTCAAAGGATAGCACAGCAATGTCCCCTATCATGATGGATACCACTAAATCAAGAACGCTCAGTTCCCCAACTTCCCGCTTACCCATCATTCTAAAAAGGAACCAGATGACTAGATAGATTACCGTCGTTCGGAAAATAATCCCTAGATAGATATCCACTTCAATAACACTTCCTTCATCCATAGCATGGCTTGGGAACTGAAAAATTACTCCATAATCTTTGCTAATTTTGCGGGAAGCTTCTTAAACCTGGTCTAAAGGTTCGATACGGGGAATATGCTTGTACAAACACATAAACAGGCTATACGTATCAGCCTTTTAAAAAGGAGGAATACCAATCGAAACTAAAAAAATGAGTGTCGCCGTAATTTATGGCGTAGGCTCCATCTTTGCCATAGTGATGATTGCAAGTTTAATCGTTTCCATCCTTCTACGTTTCACTTCACTGACGGAATCATCCCTGACATACGTGATCATGATCGTGTCCTTTTTATCACTGTTCATTGGTGGATTCATCTCAGGAGGCAAAGGGAAAAAGCAAGGACTATTCTTAGGCGGTAGTACTGGGCTGCTTTATCTGTTGGTCGTGTTCCTTTTTCAATATTTAGGTCACGATGCGCTCTTCACCATCAAGCAATGGATATACTATGGCTGTTTTGTCATTACGGCCATGATGGGTGGCGTGCTTGGGGTCAACATGAGTTCCGAACAACGTACCAATTAAAAAAGCACAGCAAAAAACCGGGCACATGGCCCGGTTTTCGTTTGTCTTATAAAGTTGCTTCTTTATTTGGTGCGCTTTCCTTAATTTCACGGATTGCCGCACGGTCGAAAGTTAGTTTTGTACCGTCTGGTGATTTAA
The DNA here is from genome assembly GCF_030348405.1 of Peribacillus sp. NJ11. NCBI lineage: Bacteria > Bacillati > Bacillota > Bacilli > Caryophanales > Bacillaceae > Peribacillus > Peribacillus sp. NJ11. Next base: position 2,825,537 of record NZ_JAUCFO010000001.1, on the reverse strand, counting down.
TGACGATTTGCAATTCATCGATCGCATCGATTGTTCCGTGCATGCCGCCGATAGTAGCAACTTTATCACCTTTTTTCAAACTGCTTTGCATGTTTTGCGTAGCCTTTTGGCGTTTTTGCTGCGGACGGATCAATAAGAAATAGAACAATACGAACATTAAGATCAACGGAAGTATTTGTGTTAAATTACCCATTTGTAAAATTCACTCCTTTCATACATTAAAATATTTATGGAATTAGAAGTTTCTCGCATTAGGTTCATTGAAACCATATTGCTCAAAAAACTCTTCCCTAAAGTCTCCAAGACGATCTTCTCGAATAGCTTGTCTGACCTGTTCCATCAAGTTTAACAGAAAATGAAGGTTATGATAAGTCGTAAGACGAATCCCAAAGGTTTCTTCACATTTAATCAAATGGCGGATATATGCCCGGCTATAATTCTTGCAAACATGGCAATCGCAATTTTCATCGATTGGACCAAAATCACGTGCATATTTCGCATTTTTCACAACCAGCCGCCCATTGCTCGTCATCAGCGTACCATTACGCGCAATTCGCGTCGGCAGTACACAGTCAAACATATCGACTCCGCGGAGTGCACCATCGATCAATGAATCCGGCGAACCGACTCCCATCAGGTAACGCGGTTTGTCAGTTGGCAGCAGCGGACTTGTAAACTCAAGAACGCGGTTCATGATATCCTTCGGTTCCCCTACGGATAATCCTCCAATAGCATAACCCGGGAAGTCAAGGGAGACAAGGTCTTTTGCACTTTGTTTGCGAAGATTTTCAAACTCCCCGCCTTGAACGATCCCGAACAGCCCTTGGTCATTTGGACGCTCATGGGCATTCAAACAGCGTTCTGCCCAGCGTGATGTCCGTTCAACCGACTTCTTCATATACTCTTCAGTCGCCGGAAATGGCGGACATTCATCGAATGCCATCATAATATCGGAGCCAAGTGCATTTTGTATTTCCATCGCTTTTTCCGGAGATAAAAATAATTTATCGCCATTCAGATGGTTTCTAAAATGTACGCCCTCTTCTTCAATTTTACGGAACTCGCTCAAACTGAAGACTTGAAAGCCGCCAGAGTCCGTCAAGATCGCCCGATCCCAGTTCATGAACTTATGCAATCCGCCAGCTTCCTTGATGATTTCATGCCCCGGACGCAGCCATAAGTGGTACGTATTGCTCAGGATGATGCCTGCCCCCATTTGTTTCAAATCTTCCGGGGACATCGTTTTGACAGTAGCCATCGTTCCAACCGGCATGAATGCCGGCGTGTCAAAAGAACCATGCGGCGTATGAACCCGGCCTAGCCGTGCCCCTGTCTGTTTACATGTTTTGATTAACTCATATCGTATTGCAGTCAACGCAATAACTCCCTTCAAGAGCTTCTCACTCTTATATTACTTAATTAACATTGCATCTCCAAAACTAAAGAACCTATATTTTTCTTCCACGGCCGTTTCATAGGCATGAAGGACATGCTCCCTGCCTGCAAGTGCAGAAATAAGCATGATTAAAGTCGATTTCGGTAAATGGAAGTTCGTTATCATCGCATCGATCCCTTTGAACTCATATCCAGGATAGATGAAGATGCTCGTCCAGCCATTCTCTTCCTTGAACACCCCATCATTACGGGACGCAATCGTTTCCAATGTCCTTGTGGACGTTGTGCCGACCGTGATGATTTTCCCGCCTTTTTCTTTCACATCATTCAGTAACCTGGCTGTGCCTTCCGTCATTTGATAAAACTCCGAATGCATTTCGTGGCTGTCAATATCGTCGACACTGACTGGACGGAACGTACCAAGCCCTACATGAAGCGTGATGAAAGCGATGTGGACACCCATCCCTTTAAGTTTCTCGAGCAAATCCTCCGTAAAATGCAGGCCTGCGGTTGGTGCCGCTGCAGATCCCCGTTCACGTGCATATACCGTTTGATAACGGTCCTGATCGTCGAGTTGTTCCTTGATATATGGAGGTAATGGCATTTCGCCAAGCTTTTCTAGTATTTCATAAAATATGCCTTCATATTTAAATTCAAGGATTCGGCCTCCATGCTCAAGTACACCTGTGCAGACGGCACTCAGCTTACCATCGCCAAAAATGATTGTCGAGCCTTCTCTAATCCTTTTGGCTGGCTTCACAAGCGTTTCCCATACATCATCATGCTCTTGCTTAAGCAGCAATACCTCGATTTTTGCACCTGTTTCTTCCTTACTGCCGTACAGTCGGGCCGGCAGCACCTTCGTATCATTCAAAACCAAGCAATCTCCCGGCTTGATATATTCCGTGATATGGCTGAATACATCATGCTGGAGCTTACCGGTTCCTTTGTCCAACACCATCAATCTACTTGCTTCCCTATCCTCCAAAGGAACTTGGGCAATCAATTCCTCCGGTAAATGAAAATCAAACATATCCAATTTCATCTGTTCCACTTCCTAACCTGTCTTTCAAGCTGTAATATTTATTTAAAACGGCCAATCAAATAAAAAATGGCGGACAACACAACACTGACGATGATTGATGTGACGATAGGAAAGTAAAACGTCGTATTCCCCTTTTTCAGCAAAATATCTCCCGGCAGTTTGCCGAGATGAATGTATTTCATCGCAAAACCAATCACGAATATAATCACACCAAGCATCATGACCATTTTTGGTATATTCATCATTCAGGCATCTCCATGCCGAAATGCTCATAAACCAGCTGTGTTGCCATCCGGCCTCTAGGGGTCCGCTGAAGAAAACCGACTTGTAACAGATATGGTTCATACACATCTTCGATCGTATGTGCCTCTTCGCCAATCGTTGCGGCAATCGTTTCCAGACCCACGGGGCCACCACGGAATTTTTCAATGATCCCTTTAAGTAATTTATGGTCAATATGATCGAGTCCTAAACGGTCGACCTGCATTAATTCAAGCGCATAATCGGCAAGCTCGGCCGTAATCGTACCATCACCGCGTACTTGGGCGAAATCCCTGACCCTCCGTAATAGCCGATTAGCAATTCTCGGGGTGCCCCTTGACCTTCTAGCAAGTTCGCTAGCTGCTTGATCATCCATTTCCGTATCCATGATTCTTGATGTACGGATGATGATATCAGTCAAATGGTTTTCCGTATAATATTCCAGACGGCTCAAAACGCCAAAACGGTCCCTGAGCGGTGCAGACAGTGAGCCTGCACGTGTCGTGGCCCCCACGAGGGTGAACGGCGGCAAGTCGATTCTGATCGAACGGGCTTCCGGTCCCTTACCGACTACAATATCCAGACAGAAGTCTTCCATAGCCGGATATAGCACTTCTTCGACAACACGAGGAAGACGGTGAATCTCATCAATGAATAATACATCACCGGGTTCGAGTGCACTCAAAATGGCCGCCAGATCCCCCGGCCGCTCAATGGCGGGACCGGAAGTCGTGCGGATATTGACACCCATTTCATTGGCGATGATGACGGCAAGCGTCGTCTTTCCAAGACCGGGTGGTCCATATAATAGTACATGATCGAGCGTTTCTTCACGCATCCTTGCCGCTTCAATGTAAACACTCAAATTCGCTTTAACTTTATCCTGTCCAATATATTGCTTTAAGTTTTGGGGCCGCAGGCTTTGTTCAAAGGATAGTTCGTTCAAATCGGCTTCCTGATTGAATATTCTCTCCTCCATTGCGCCACTCCTTATCTTAACATCATTTGCAATGCTTTCTTAATATATTGCTCGGTCGTCATATCTTCCGTCTGCAATTTCTTGGCAACCTTTTGGATTTCCTTTTCAGAATAACCAAGAGCCTTCAAGGCAAGAATGGCTTCATCCAATTCCTCCGAATAACCATTTGGACTGAGTGCAGCCGTGACGCCTTCGTTAAACAAGCTTGGAAAAGCATCCGGAATAATGTTCTCAAGTTTCCCTTTTAGATCGAGAATCATTTGCCGTGCCGTTTTCTTACCGACTCCCGGGAATTTCACCAAGAACGACTCATCTTCATTTTCGATCGCCTGCACCACCTGATCAACCTGGCCTGATGCTAATATGGCTAGTGCACCCTTCGGCCCGATTCCAGTTACATTCAAAAGTTTTGTGAATAATGCCTTTTCTTGACGAGTCTGGAAACCGTAAAATGCAGCCATATCCTCACGCACATAATGATACAAAAAAACTTGGATCTCTTTCTGGTATTGAGCGGAAAAAATAAAAGGATTCGGTGTCATCACTTGATATCCGATCCCCCCATTTTCCACAACTATGTATTCAGGTCCAATATAATCGACCTTGCCTTTTATATAATCATACAAATTAATTCTCTCCCTGATTTTGCTGTACCTCTCATTTTATCATAAAAAGGGAGGGTTGTTCATTAAAAGTTATTTCATAATCGGCAAAGTCTATTCACAGGGATTTCCGGGTGCTACTATCATTCTTAAAACAAAAGTTGATTGAAACGGAAGGTGCGAGACTCCTGCGGGAAATACGCGTCCAAGGGAGACCCCACAGGCGTAAAAGCGCCGAGGAGGCTCCCGGACCGCCCGCGGAAAGCGAGTACCTGCAGTGGAAATCAACGGTCAAATTGTAAATACTAAAAAAAACTGTAGACAAACTCCCTTATTATCGGGTTTGTTTACAGTCTGAAGGATGGGATATCATCCCATCCTAGTTTACCGAATATGGCTCATATTCTTTAATGAGCTGTTTATATTGGTCTTTATTCATGATCGGTATCCCTTTTTGCAGTTCCTCCTGCTTGTATACTTCAAGTTTACCAACGTCTATTTGGTAGAAAGTATGAATGATCTTGGCGTGCTCCGGCCTTCCTATAAAAATGGATAACGTACCATCTTCCCTCATCCCAAGGTATCCATTCGCTTTTAAAAGCGGAGATATGTCATTTTCTATTTTCTTAAGGACAATCTGCTCTTCATTTTGATCGACTACTTTCCATCCTTGATATTTTGACCAAAAGTCTTCCATCGACCAAATTTTTTCTGTCAATTTCTCCTCACTTAACTCGCCATCCAGATACATACGCTGAAGGATGACCTTCCTTTCAATTGGTTCATTTTCCTTTTGAACTGGTTCTTCAGCAAAAACGGTTAAGCAAAATGGCAATATGAATAGGATCATGAAAAATTGAATTCTTAGTTGATTAGTCAATTTACTCACCTCTTAAGGCGTTTACTTTTTAAATAGTTTGACCCCAAATAAGGATTATTAACCAGAAAAAAATCAAAAAGAGCTGACTCCTGATCGGGTCAGCTCACGAATTACTTTAAGTGGTCTTCGTGAATGTTAAGGTTATCGAACATGTCATTGGCATCCTGAATGACCATTTCCCTCGTATCGCCATCACGAAGATTGTTATCAAGTGTCATCGTCCTAAAATAAACACCTTCATCGGTGGTGACATGTATGGTTCGACCATTAGAAAGGGGGCCGATTTCCTTCTTAATCCTTTCTTTAACATCTTTTGCTTGACTGTAGTCGTCAAGCAGCAAGGCAACCAGCATTTCGTCTTTCATGATGATTGTCCTGGCATCGGTGACCGCCCCCACTTCATTGGCAACCCCATTAACTTTGTCAGCTAAAGTGCCTTCATAAGAATTATAATAAGATGATCGTGCCCTAAGCGGTTTACTTTCATGGCCATGGTAATTACGGTCACGTTCACTGTACGCATCATCTTTATCGTATAGACCTTGGGCCATATTCCGATAATTGATGTTTCGTACCAATACATCTTTTTCAGTTGAATGGTACCCTGTATCATTCGTGATATTTTCGTTCTCCGCTGTATCATTATTAGCACATCCAACCAAACTGACGGCGGCTAATACCGTGTAAAGCGGCAGTGCCCATTTTATTTTCTGCACCAATAACCCTCCCATTGCGATAGAATGAGCTATATTCCGCTCATAATTAGCATGGGTGTCGAACGGGAAATGTACTCTGTAAGTTACGGCCAAAAGCCCGTTTTATTTCCTATTTAGGGAAGAAATCTTTTTCTCCAATTTTTCATTCATCTGCATCCGCTCCGAAAAGCCTTCCACAGTCATTTTCCAGACCGAATGAAGCTGGGAAGAACTTTTATTAAGGCGATTCCATTCACGGAAAATATCCGTTGGATAAGTTAAAGCATATAAAAAGGCCAGGTCTGACTGATACCTTTGCAATTGCGGCACTTCCCACAGCGTAGTGGCTGCATCTTCCAAATGATGCGAAATTCGATTCGCATACTGTAAATAGTCAATGCACCTTGGAGCACTTGCCATTAGGTCAAAATCGATTAAGGTCAATGTGCCGTCTGCTCTCCGCAAGAAATTATGGTGGGCACAATCACCATGGATGATGACTTTCTTTTCTTCATTCCATAAAGATTGATTTTTTTCAAAACCCTCTAGTGCCCACTCACCCCATCTAATCCATTCTTTGATTGTATCTTCGGAAACATATTGGCGAACATAAGAAAAGTTCTTTTTAAATAGTGATAAACGCTCTTTCCATTTTTTTGATTGATTGAAAACAGGTGCGTTAATGGAGAGGTGTTCCGACACATCATGGAAGCTTTCCAGTAACTGAATCCCCTCCAATCGGTCTTTATGATTGGAAAATCGAAATTTTTTCTTATTCGGCTGGAAATAGTCCATGCTGCCATACCATTTCCCTTTAAATTGAAAGGGCATTAAATTCTGATGAATATAATAAGTTTGATGGAATCCCTTTTGTTTTAACAAAGTAGTCAATTCTCTTTGCCGATCCCATTTTTCAAAACTGTCGAATCCTTTAAGGATTATTGGGTGGCCCTTGTCAAAAGTTATTAAATAGACACTACTTTGAAGATGTTGGACATTCTTTGGCTTACGATTTAAATAAGAGAGGAGACGAGTGTTAAAAACACTGTCTCCTTGATAATTAGTAGTCATCGCTTTCATCTACATATGTCGGTATCCCAAATGTTTCAGGCGCACGAACGCCCCCGAATTGGCCAGGCTGGCCTCCCATTTGTCCAGGTAACATAGCTTCCGGGTGACCGCCAAACTGTCCCGGCATCATGCTCCGCTGACTTCCGTTTTGACTGCCCATCATCCACGGCTGACTTCCGTTTTGACCACCCATCATCCACGGCTGACTTCCGTTTTGACCACCCATCATGCCTGGTAGACCTCCGTTTTGACCGCCCATCATATCCGGTTGACCTCCGTTTTGACCACCCATCATATCCGGTTGACCTCCGTTTTGGCCGCCCATCATCATGCCTGGAGGGCCTCCATTTTGGTCACCCATCATCATGCCTGGAGGGCCTCCATTTTGGCCACCCATCATATCCGGTTGACCTCCGTTTTGGCCGCCCATCATCATGCCCGGCTGGCCTCCATTTTGGCCACCCATCATCATGCCTGGAGGGCCTCCATTTTGACCGCCCATCATCATGCCTGGAGGACCTCCATTTTGACCGCCCATCATCATGCCTGGAGGACCTCCATTTTGACCGCCCATCATCATGCCTGGAGGACCTCCATTTTGACCGCCCATCATCATGCCTGGAGGACCTCCATTTTGGCCGCCCGTCATCATGCCTGGAGGACCTCCATTTTGGCTACCCATCATCATGCCCGGCTGGCCTCCATTTTGACCGCCCATCATCATGCCTGGAGGACCTCCATTTTGGCCGCCCATCATCATGCCTGGAGGGCCTCCATTTTGACCGCCCATCATCATGCCTGGAGGGCCTCCGTTTTGACCGCCCATCATCATGCCCGGCTGGCCTCCGTTTTGACCGCCCATCATCATGCCTGGAGGGCCTCCGTTTTGGCCGCCCATCATGCCTGAAGGACCTCCATTTTGGCTACCCATCATCATGCCCGGAGGACCTCCATTTTGGCCGCCCGTCATCATGCCTGGAGGACCTCCATTTTGGCCGCCCATCATCATGCCTGGAGGGCCTCCGTTTTGGCCGCCCATCATCATGCCTGGCTGATCTCCATTTTGACCGCCCATCATGCCTGGAGGACCTCCATTTTGGCTACCCATCATCATGCCTGGCTGATCTCCATTTTGACCGCCTATCATCATGCCCGGCTGGCCTCCGTTTTGACCGCCCATCATCATGCCCGGCTGGCCTCCGTTTTGACCGCCCATCATCATGCCCGGCTGGCCTCCATTTTGACCACCCATCATCATGCCCGGCTGGCCTCCGTTTTGACCGCCCATCATCATGAATCCTTCATATGGTTGCGCTTGAGGCGATTCTGCTGACTCTGATTCATATTGATATTGCATCTCTTTTCCCATCTGAGACTCTTTAGCTGGTACCCCTGGATACTGCCCTTGATGTTGCTGCTGTGATTGTACGGATTGATATTGGTGATAATCTGGATGAAGTTTTGGATTGGAATCCATTTTTTTGTTTGCTTGATACTGCCCCTTCACTTCCGGCCCATAGGTTCCAAGTAGCCCCTTATTACAACCGCAATCTTCTTCACCGGCAGTCTGGGCATACTGCTGAGGGTAGTTATTGTTATTGTTATTGTATGAAGATGGCGATTCGGCTGGTGACTCATAATCTTGTTGCATATATGAACCTGCTACTTGAGCCTGTTGATTCATCCCCCCATATAAATGGTGCGGAACGGGTGCTGAGGCTTGATATGGATAATGTTGCTGGCTTGGTGGATTCATACTTGCTCCTTGAACGAATCCTTGACCCATCGTTTGCATGTCAGGAGATTCTTCCCAAAAATCAGAGCTTTCTTCCATCATGTAATAACCTTGTGGTTCCTGAGCCGCCTGATACCCTTGAGCGTCTTGATATGGGGCTTGCATCCCTTGCATGTGCATATGCGCCCACGGTGGCGGCTGAATACAATAACCACTTCCAGGCATGATTGGCGTTACTGGAATACAATCATCCACTGGCTCTTCCTGAACTGGCTGAACAGCTGGCTTTTTCTTCTTCTTTTTAGTGACTGCCGGCTCTTCCTTTTTCTTTGGTAAAGGTGGCGGTGCAGGAGGCTTTTGCACACTCATATTGGTCATGTTGACCATATAATAATTATTGATATCAACTTCCGGAATCACCGGCATGGGTACCGGTACTTCTTTTGGAACGATCATTTCCTTTCCTTTTATTGGCTTTGGCTGAACGATTTGCTGTTCTTTCTTAACTGGCTGTTCTTTCTTAACTGGCTGTTGAAATTTCGGCTGTTCTTTCTTAACTGGCTGCTGATATTTCGGCTGCTCTTTCACTGGCTGTTGAATCTTCGGCTGCTCTTTCACTGGCTGCTGATATTTCGGCTGCTCTTTGACCGGCTGTTGAATCTTCGGCTGCTCTTTCACTGGCTGCTGAAATTTCGGCTGCTCTTTGACCGGCTGTTCTTTGACCGGCTGTTTTTGCATGATTGGCTGCTCTTTCATAAGTGCAGGCTGAGCCTGATACGGTTGAACTTGGGATTCTTTCATTCCCGGTTGAATATTCACGTTTGGTGTAGCCTTTTCTTTTATTACAGCTCCGGATGTCCCTGGTATTTTAATTTTCATTCCGGGCATCATCATATCCGGGTTGCTCAATTGCGCGTTAACTTTTTTAAGTTCTTCAAAACTGACGCCGTATTTTTTGGCGAGTTTCCAAAGTGTATCGCCTTTTTGGACTATATGAATTTTCACGCTGTTAACCCCTCCTGTGCATATGTCCATATATTCTATGATGCAGTGGATGAATTGCTATTATTTTTATCATGAAAACTTATGCTTGAAAAAGGACTTTTATGATTGGATCAATGATTTATGGACATGAAAGGTGTTTTTTTGGAGAGGAAATATTCGATATGCCATCTCGGAACCACCACTTTGGAACCCATTCTGGTTGATTGATCGAATAAGAATATATAATTAAAAATGAACCATTGCATACATCCCAAGAAAAGGAGACAGTGGTTTTTTAGGTTAGGAAGCCATTATGAATGAAACGCTTCTTTCAAGCTCCTGTCTAAACTCATGGAAATCCGGGTATAAGAAAGTAAATGACCTAAGGCTTTGTCTTCAGGCACTTATCTTACATTCTGGGAGGAATAATAATGAAATGGAAAGGAAGGCAAGGCAGCTCAAATGTCGAGGACAAAAGAGGTATGAGCGGCAAGGGTATGGCTGGGATCGGCGGAGGGGTTGGATTGGTAATCATCCTGATCGTGACGCTCCTTGGCGGTAATCCCAGCGAATTGCTAGGCAGCTTGAACTCCACTGATTCGGACAACGGCAGTACTTATGTGGAAACCGATGAAGAGAAGGAACTTGCGCAGTTCGTATCTGTCGTCCTTGCAGATACGGAGCAGGTCTGGACAGATGAATTCCGTAAAAATGGCTTGGAATATAAGGAACCGAAACTTGTCCTATACTCAGGAAGCGTCGAATCTGCATGCGGGTTGGCAGGTTCATCCGTTGGGCCATTTTATTGTCCAGGTGACATGAAACTATATATTGATCTCAGCTTTTATCAAGAGTTGAAGCAAGAATTCCAGGCACCCGGGGATTTCGCCATGGCCTATGTCATTGCCCATGAAGTCGGACATCACGTTCAGACACTTTTAGGGACAACGGAAAAGGCAATGCCCGATCGTTCAAAGGTCAGCGAGACCGAATATAATAAGTATTCTGTCCGCCTAGAATTACAGGCCGATTATTTGGCTGGAGTTTGGGCACATCATGTCCAGGGAGAGAATTTGCTTGAAGAAGGCGATCTTGAGGAGGCCATGAATGCAGCAAGTGGTGTGGGAGATGACCGTATCCAAAAAAAGGCACAAGGGTACGTGGTTCCAGACAGCTTTACGCACGGTACCTCCGAACAGAGGAAACGGTGGTTCAATAAAGGATTTAAATCCGGTGATATGAATGAAGGCAATACTTTTAAAGCGAGTAATCTTTAAAAGTTCTTACATGTTTCGATTACATAAGAAATAGGGGGGCTTGGCCCCCTTTCAGACTGTAGACAAATTCGAAGAAAAGCGAGTTTGCTTGCAGTTTTTTATTTTAAAAATGGCAGTTGATTTCAGAAATCCGCTCCCTTTCCACCGACTGTCTGCCAAGCGTCTGTAGGGTCTCGGCTAGCCAATTATTCGGCAGGAGTGTCGCAAATTTCTTCAATCCAGTGAGTTTTCAGTTATATAAAACAGTAAAAATACATGAGGATAACTAGGTCTTGGTTTAAAATCATGGCAATAATTCCCTTGATAAAATCATGAAAGGGATTGGGGAGGAGACCATTCCATTCCCCATTGGTTCCTGTCCCCTCTTTTTTCTTGGGTCCATAACATTGAAAAGACTAACTCAAACGCGTTCCAGCATTCTGTTTAAAGCTAGGATGGCATTATCCGCAATGCTCTTCTCCACTTTTATCGGATTAATGATTATACCTTCTTCAATTGATTCAAGCGCCCAAAGCAGATGTGGCAGGTCAATCCGGTTCATCGTAAGACATGGGCACATATTCGGATTTAACGAGATGATGTTCTTGTCAGGATTATTGGCGATAAGTCGCTTAACAAGGTTCATTTCCGTGCCGATTGCCCAAGAACTACCTGGTTCAGCCTTTTCGATCATATTTATGATGTACGATGTCGAACCCGCATAATCTGAATCGGCGACTACCTCACGGCGACATTCGGGATGGACGATGATATTCATTTCGGGCTGCTCCGCCCGAAGCGTTTCAATATTCGACGTAGTGAAATTTTCATGCACCGAACAATGACCTTTCCAAAGAAGTACCTTCAGATCTTCGAGTTCTCCTTCATAGATCAATTCGTCTTTATAAGGATCCCAGACAGCCATTTCATTCAATGGAATGCCAAGGTCAAAGGCTGTATTCCTCCCAAGATGCTGATCGGGAAGAAAAAGGATCCGTTCTTTTTGCGAGAGGGCCCATGAGACCATCCCTTGTGCATTTGAAGAAGTCACCGTCGCCCCGCCATTTTTCCCTACAAATGCTTTGATGGCCGCAGTCGAATTAACATAAGTAAGCGGAAGGATCGTATCGCCAAATAAATCCTGAAGCTTTGTCCAGGCCCGTTCCGTTTGTTCAATATCCGCCATATCTGCCATGGAACAGCCTGCACGCATGTCAGGAAGGATAACGGTCTGCCTTTCCTCTGTCAAAATATCTGCTGTTTCAGCCATGAAATGCACGCCACAAAACACGATATAATCCGCTTCGCGATTTTGCGCGGAAAGTTGGGCCAATTGAAGTGAATCTCCCGTTACATCCGAAAATTGAATGACTTCCTCCCGTTGATAATGATGACCTGGGATATAAAGACGGTTCCCCAACCGTTTCTTAATGTCATGGACCCGATTCTCCATATCTTCCTTAGTCATCGTTTTATACTTTTCAGGCAATACATTTCCTGCTGTGCTAGCCATCTCCAATATGTTCATTTCATTATCCCCTCACGTTCTTTGACCTTTGCGCTAATATCAAGTGCCTTGACACTGTGTGTCAGGCTGCCCAACGATATATAATCAACCCCTGTTTCCCGATATGAAGCTAGATTGCCTAAATGGATTCCTCCAGAAGCTTCAGTTATGATGTGGGCAGGAACCAATTTGACCATTTGCTTAATTTCTTCGGGGCTCCGGTTATCGAACATGATGATATCGGCACCGGCTTCCACTGCTTCAAGCACCTGTTCGATTGTTTCCGTTTCCACTTCCACTTTAGTGGTATGTCCCAGCTTGGATTTTACCGTTTGAACCGCTTTAGTTATGGACCCAGCGAAAGAAATATGGTTGTCCTTTATCATCACGGCATCATACAGACCATATCGATGATTGAATGCACCACCGGAACGGACCGCATATTTTTCAAGCATCCGCAGGCCCGGAGTAGTTTTCCTCGTATCACAAGCTCTCGTCTTCGTCCCCGCTAAAATCATGGTAGCTTTATGAGCCTGTGTCGCAATGCCGGACATACGCTGCACTAAATTCAAAACCACCCGTTCCCCTTTTAAAAGAGAGGCCATATCGCCGGTCATTTTTGCAAGCTGCTGTCCTTCTGCAAAAACTTCACCATCTTGAACAAAAAGGAAAACCTCGATTTGTTCATCCAACAATGCAAACCCCGTCTTGATGACGTCACCTCCACTAAAGACCCCGCCTTCTTTTGCGATGAATGTCAAGGTCCCTTGTTCACCTTGATCAAAAATCGTATCACTCGTTACATCGCATTCACCTATATCTTCCATTAAAAATTGTTGCAGCATCTGCTTAAGCTTCAATATATTCATCTAGTCGTCTCCCTTTCACTCGATTTTTCACATCCGTGCGAGCAAGGATAACCGAATTTTCAAGCCATTGGGAGTCATCTTCGCTTGGATAGTCACTGCGGAAATGACCGCCCCTGCTTTCCGTTCTGGTCAATGCAGATTCGGCAATCAGCCACGCTACGATTATGGCATTGATTTTCGTTATTTCTTTTATCGATAATGCAGTTACTTCCATTTGCAGCAATTCTTCGATATTAAATGTCTCTAGATAATCCTTCAGTCGCGTTAAACCCGCTTCATTTCGAACGATTCCCGCTTCACTCATTAATTTTTCCTGCAATGTCGTGAAATCAGGTAAAAAGGTAAATTGACAGGAACTTTTGGACAGCTCTTTTTCTTCCGGTATCGACCTTACTGGCATGTTAGCAAGCAGCTGACCAAGCGTATTGCCAAAAACCAGACCCTCGAGAAGGGAGTTGCTTGCCAACCGGTTCGCCCCATGTACACCAGTGCATGCCACTTCTCCAACTGCATACAGAGAGGGTACAGAGGTTTGCCCCCATTCATCCACTTCAATCCCCCCCATTAGAAAATGGTTTCCAGGTGCAACAGGAATTTTCCCGAATTGAAGGTCAAGCCCACTTTTTTCACATAATGAGCTCACAGTCGGAAAACGTTTTTTAAAATCCTTAATCATCGAAATATCCAAAAATACCTTTTCACCGCGCTGTAAATAAGAAAAAATCGTCTGTGCCACAATATGCCTTGGAGCTAGATCTTTCATGCTATGGACATCATCCATGATCGGCGTTCCCGTTTCAGTCACTAATCTTGCACCATCCCCGCGGACCGCTTCTGAAACCAGCCCTTCCGCTTTACCATTTATAAAAAGCAGTGTCGGGTGAAACTGAATGAATTCCATGTCACGAACTTTTGCCCCAGCCTTGAATGCAAGTGCTATTCCATCCCCTGAAACCGTTTGTGAATTTGAAGTGAAATGGTATAGGGAACCACAGCCGCCTGTTGCCAAAACCGTTTGTTCTGCATGATAGGTTACTAGCTCCCCTGTCTTATCAAGAGTTTTGATGCCTATGCAAGAATCATCCTCCCCGATGATCAACTCAACTGCAGCCACATTCTCGATCACAGTAATCGATGAGTTTTTCAAGCACCCTATTAGATGTTCCATGATATACTTTCCGGTAGCATCCCCGTGACTATGAAGGATTCTTCTTTCACTATGGGCGCCCTCCATGCCAAGCATGAGAGTGCCGTCATGATCATGGTCAAATTGCATACCGGATCTAATAAGTTCAGCTATGATCGAAGGGGCCTCTTCAACGAGTTTTTCCACTACCTTCACCTTGTTATATCGCTGTCCTGCCGTCAGCGTATCTTCTTTATGAAAGGATACTGTGTCACGATCAGATATTGCAGCAGCAATCCCACCTTGAGCCAAATAGGAATTACTATCACGGATATCTGATTTTGTGATGAGTATCACATGCTTATGTTCACTTGCTTCCAATGCCGTTTTCAAGGCAGCAATCCCGCTGCCTATCACGATGATTTCCGCTTTTACCATTATTTCATTCCTCCTGTTTATGACAGGTGTCTTGACAACTATATTTACATATTATTAAACTATTATCAAGAGTTTTTTAAGATTAAAGGATGGAAGTGATTTCTTGATTTATTTGGATTATGCAGCTACAACGCCGATTGATGATGAGGCACTCGAAGTATTCAGCCAAGCATCCCGGAAGTTTTTCGGGAATGCGAGCAGCTTGCATGATATTGGTTCTGAAGCGGCACGTTTATTGGATATGTCACGGCAGCAACTCGCAGATATGCTGAACATAAAAAAGGAAGGAATCATCTTTACGAGCGGCGGATCAGAAAGCAATATGCTTGCCATAGATACATTTATCGCTTCAAAACCATCCTGGCAGAACCACTTGATCGTTAGTCGAACTGAACATGCATCCATTGCCAATTTTGTCGCAAAGCTTGAACAAGAAGGCTTCGATGTAACATATTTACGGCATTTGGAAGATGGCCGCGTTGATATTGAACATCTGGAGGAATGTCTGACGGAGAAAACTTGCTTGGTCATTGTCCAACATGTGAATTCAGAAATCGGGGTCATTCAACCCATTGAGCAAATAAGTAAAGCCGTTCGAAAACACCAAGCTTTTTTACATGTGGATTGTGTCCAATCATTTTCTAAATTGCCGCTTGGGAAGATATCTGCCTTATGTGATGGATTATCAGTTTCCAGCCATAAAGTTTATGGTCCAAAAGGGACTGGAGCCGTCTTTTTCCCAGCCATCCATCAGTTGAAGGCTCCGGTACCGAATATTACCCATGAATATGGTTTCCGCCCAGGGACAGTGGACGTCCCCGGTATAGCTTCCTTCGTAACCGCTGCCAAGAAATTAGGGGATAACATGGAAGATGAACGGAAACGGATTTGCATGCTTAGGATGCAATTGATCGAGCAGCTCACGGTAAGGAAAGTCGATTTTCAAATCATCGAAGCGAAAAACCAATTGCCTCACATTCTGGCGCTGACCTTTGCTGGATTGCAAGGACAGTACATCATGCTCGAATTAAACCAGAAAGGATTCGCTGTATCGACTGGAAGCGCCTGTCAAATCGGTAAACAGGATCCTTCAAAAACCATGATGGCCATCGGGAAAAGCGAAGATGAAGCCCATCAATTCGTCCGCTTTTCCTTTGGGAAAAATACGACGGCCGATGACATTCACAAGTTGGCAGACTGCATCGAAGGAATAGCTGGCATTCGATAAAACCCTCCATTCTGTGGTAGAATGTTTTGTAAATAAAGAGGTGAATGATTATGGAAAGAAAGAAATTACTCGGGGAAGAAAGACGGACGAAACTCTTACATATATTGCAAACGAGCGCGCAGCCAGTAACAGGCAGCGAGCTTTCGCAATTAACGAATGTAAGCCGGCAGGTTATCGTTGGTGACATAACTCTCCTGAAAGCGCGGAATGAACCTATCATTGCCACGAGCCAAGGCTATATGTACTTACAAACAGGGAGCACTCAAAAGCCGGAAAGGATCATTGCTTGCCAGCATGATCCTTCCCGGACCCAGGAAGAGCTATATTTACTCGTGGATATCGGCATCACGGTGAAAGATGTCAAAATCGAGCACCCCGTATACGGTGACCTTACTGCTTCCATCATGGTCAGCAGCCGTAAGGAAGTCCAGCAATTTCTCTCTAGGGTAACGGAAACGAACGCATCTTTTTTATCGGAACTAACGAGTGGCATTCATCTCCATACACTGAGCGCTTCATCTGAAGAGCTGCTTGACGAAGCGGAGGGTGCATTGAGGGATGCCGGCATTTTGGTCGATTGAATAAACGAAAAATCCTCAAAAGCCAGATCTTTTGAGGATTTTTTTTAATGGCTCCAAAGCGCATGTATGATTATATGCTCGCTCCATCATTGGAATTGCTTGCATTGGAGCTGCCATCCTCGGAGTTTTCTTCATTGTTACTTCTCAATGGTACATCCACTGAATTAGTCATCAAGGTATGTATTCATATGCCTATTTCCACAGGGAGCCTACCGGGATTTACCTATTGTATACGCGTTCATCATGAACGGTGTTTATTTACTTCTCATCCTCAAAATCCAAAAAATTAAATTCATTCCTTCATCGTTCCTTACTTGCCTATTTCCATATTTTCATAAAATGACAGCCAACCAATTTAGGAACTTGTACAGAAGGGAAATACAAACCTTAACGTAAACCTTCACAAAAAAATGCCCCGGAAATACTTCCGGGACACCCTTCTTATTCATTATTTCCCTTTTACATTGTAAAAAAAACTGAGGTTGTACCATTCAACACTTGGAAAACGATAACTTTGTGAACCCAAGGAAAATTTCCACCTCTGCTTTAAGCGTTCTTTATTCCTGGGAAATCATCGTTGCGGCACACCATTTTGAACTTTAAAGCATGTATAGCTTCCCATGATCGAAACCGTACACCCAAGGGCCTCGAGCTCAGAGATCGCTCCTGGAATGAGAACATCGTCAAGGCCCATTTCAATGTCGATGATGAAAAAGTAATTGCCTAATCCTGTTTTCATGGGTCTTGATTCTATCTTGGAAAGATTTAGCTTCCTCCAGGAAAAAGCGGAAAGGACTTGGTGCAGCTGACCTGAATGATCGGCAGGCAGCTGAATCATCAGGGTCGTTTTCTTGTTCCCTTCAACGGTCAAATGCCCTTCATAGTCGACTTCACTGTTGGATACGACAATAAACTTGGTGTGATTATGTTCGTAATCATGAATATTTTGTTTTACAATCGTCAAACCATACTCCGCTGCAGCCATATCATTTGCAATCGCTGCAATATTGATATCGGGATTCTCCATCACCATCTTCGCAGCGGCTGCTGTGGATGTGACATACTCATACGGAATACCCCTAAGTTCATTATGTAGGAATTTACGGCATTGAGCGATGGCATGGGAATGCGAATAAACCATGTCCGGTTTGAAACCAGGATATGCATGATCCGGATGCACCATATAATGCTGTTGGATGGGAATCGTCACTTCCCCTTTTATCGGTAATGGAACTTCATGGACTAAGTAATCCATCGTTATATTTACCGACCCCTCCAAAGCATTCTCGATCGGTACGAGCGTGTGATTCACTTCCCCGTCCCGGACAGCATCAAGACAGTCTGGAATCGTGTTCATCGGTATTTTAATATCATTAGGAAATAGTCGCGAAACAGCTAAATCCGTGAACGTTGCTTTTGGTCCAAGAAATGCAATTTTTGATGTCATATTATAAACTCCTTTTCACGGAAAATCTAATGTTTATGTTATGCCATTTTCTGATTTTTTACAATACTTAATCGTTAAATCTTCCTCTTACAAATAAAAACAGCCTGTACATTTAAAATGTACAGGCTGTTTTCATGCGCCGTTACCAATAATTTCGACTTTTTCGACGAACTCCATTTTACGCAGTTTAGTGAGCAGATCATTAATATCCATTGTCATCCCACCCGTGTTAAGAGATAGGGTAACATTGGCACGTCCCTGCAAGGGAATCGTTTGGTGGATAGTCATGATGTTGCAACCGGATGAGGCGACGAGCCGTAAGAGCGACGATAGAGTACCAGAACGATCTTCGAGATAGAAGAACAGTGTAATCAGCTTTTCCTTAACAATTGTATGAAACGGAAAAACCGTGTCACGGTATTTGTAAAAAGCACTCCTGCTTAGGTCCACCCGCTGTACCGCTTCCCAAACTGATTCTGCTTTTCCCCGTTCAATCATTTCTTTTGCATCCAGCGTTTTTTTCATCGCTTCGGGAAGGACATCCTCTCGAACGAGGAAAAACTTCTGATCGGACTTATTCAAACTCCGCACGCCTCCTTTTGCCTGCCATCATGGTCTCCAATCAATCAACAAATTCAAATTCATATTCAAGGATACGGACGATATCGCCATTTGTCGCACCTTTTTGGCGAAGGCCTTCGTCGACTCCGAATGAACGAAGCTGTCTAGCGAAACGACGTATGGACTCTTCACGGGTGAAGTCAGTCATTTTGAATAAACGCTCGATCTTGAATCCTGATACGGCAAAGCTGCCATCGGATTCGCGTTCAATATTAAATTCATCAGACTGTGATGTATGTTTATAAAGAACCCGGTGGATTCCAGTATTCTCTTCTTCATGGTCAAGAGGGAACTCAGGCGTTTCTTCGATTTTATCAGCAATTGCATAAAGAAGCTCACGGATCCCTTCACGCGTTACGGCAGAAATCGGGAAGACAGGATAATCTTCTTCCAGTTTTTCTTTGAATGCCGCTAAATTATCTGCTGAGTCCGGCATATCCATTTTACTTGCCACAATGATTTGCGGACGTTCAGTCAAGCGTAGGTTATACTCTTCCAACTCTTTATTGATTGTTTGGTAGTCTTCATATGGATCCCTGCCTTCAAGACCCGACATATCGATTACATGAACGATTACCCTCGTTCTTTCAATATGGCGCAGGAATTGATGTCCAAGGCCCACTCCTTCTGAAGCACCTTCAATCAGACCCGGTAAATCGGCCATGACGAAGCTGCGGTGATCTTCCGTTTCCACCATTCCGAGGTTAGGGACGATCGTCGTGAAATGGTATTCGGCAATTTTAGGTCTTGCTGCGGATACGACGGAAAGCAAAGTGGATTTCCCTACACTTGGGAAACCAACCAAACCGACATCAGCCAACAATTTCAATTCCATGATTATATCGCGTTCTTGGCCAGGTTCGCCGTTCTCCGCGATTTCAGGTGCAGGATTGGCTGGTGTAGCAAAACGGGAATTCCCCCGGCCTCCGCGACCGCCCTTAGCGATAATGGCGCGCTGCCCGTGCTCAACTAAATCAGCGATGACTTCCTTCGTCTTTTCATCAATGACAACCGTGCCTGGTGGAACTTTGATGACCATATCCTTTGCGGCCGCACCATGCATGTTTTTGGACATGCCATGTTCTCCGCGAGGTGCCTTAAAGTGACGTTGATAACGGAAATCCATTAACGTACGCAAGCCCTCTTCCACTTCAAATACGACATTGGCTCCATTGCCGCCATCTCCGCCGGCAGGTCCGCCTTTTGGTATGAATTTCTCACGACGATAAGCAACTATCCCGTTACCACCGTCTCCGCCTTTTATATAGACTTTCGTTTGATCGACAAACATGCTATCACTTCCTTGTTTTCTGCAAGTCATTTCTTGCTGTATACTTCTCTAAAAGTTAATATCCATCTTTAAAAATATTTCATCCTCATTACATTCAAGAATTTCAATTGATTGCTCTGCCGTTAATGAACTTCCCAAAAACTCCATCACTGCGGATTGATCAATGAACCTCCCTTGCATATGAAATGAACAGTGCATATCACTCACTTCTTTTTTACACATAGAAACAGCTAGTATATTTTCAAAATAGGGGTCCAGATTCTTATCCAGAATTTTAAAGAAATCGTTCGTCCAGCGATGCATCAGCACGTCCATCTCAGAAGAGCCTTCAAAAACATCAATGATTTCATATTCGCAATAAAATGATCCATTATTCCAATTCGACGTCAACAGCATCTCGGTGAACTTAGGTAAATTCAAACTGGAAAGGCGTGCTTCATTCTGGGTTTCAACAATGATTTCATCAATGATTCCCTTGACACGATCAATTCTGTTCAACTCCAGATTCCCTTTGATGATTTGAATTTTATTCAGCCAGTCATGCCTGGTTTGACGCAGAGTTTCAATAGTCGTCCAATTTTTATCCATTATTAACACCTTCAATTATGATAAAGAAACTTTTTTCAGCTCTATCATGTTGAATACTTCCATTTGTACAGTATATCAAAAAAACAACAAACAGGAAATGAAGCTCGATTCACATGCCTTCACATGAAAGCCCCCGTCCAAAAAATACAGCCACACACCCTGAGTTCTTTGGACGATGGTAGAGCCATTTGAACTAAAAAAGAGAATGGGCCTTTTTTATGCACCAATTGGAGATATTATAGTTGAAGTGGACTGTCTATTTGGTTTAACCAAATGGGATGGAAGAGTAATCTTGGATTTCCCCCCTGAAAGTTTAAGAAAGCCCGCCGATTGGCGAGCCTTTTTTAAGTCAGAGGTTGTTTTCCTTATACTAATGACTAAAGTCTCCTGCAAAATGCTGGTTATTTATCGTTCCTATAGTATAAATAAAGGGCCGGACCCCTTCTTCACTATATCACATACCATTATTAAAAATGACGCGGTATATAGTGTTTCGTAGAAGGAATCAGACCCTTTTGAGTCAGCCTCTGTTCAAAGATGCCAATTATGCTTCTTGTGCTACTGGATATACGCTTACTTTTTTACGGTCACGTCCGAAACGTTCGAATTTAACAACACCGTCTACTTTAGCGTATAGAGTATCGTCTCCACCACGGCCTACGTTCTCACCAGGATAGATTTTTGTTCCGCGTTGACGGTAAAGGATAGAACCACCAGAAACGAATTGACCATCTGCACGTTTAGCGCCAAGACGCTTAGAGATTGAGTCACGTCCGTTCTTTGTAGAACCTACTCCTTTTTTCGAAGCGAAGAACTGAAGATTTAATCTTAACATTTGTTCCACCTCCTATTGGTTGAGGATAATTTTCATGTATTTACCATAATCACGTTCGATGGTTTGCAACGATATGAGCATACTGTTCAAAAGGAGCTGAACCTTCTCTTCCGATTCCGGCGAAAGATTCCCCGGAATGACGCAGCGAAGATAGCCGCCTTCCCTCCCTTGCTCAATCTCAGGCTCCACGTCCGTTAAGGACATGATCGCATTGACTGCCCCGAAGGAAACAGCCGATACACCTGCACAAACGATATCAGAACCTTTTTTAGCAAAATTAGCATGTCCGCTTAAAGTGAACGAAGTAATCCGTTCCTGCGGAGCGTCAAAGACAACTTTAATCATCTAGAATCAGCCCTTACGCGTTGATTGCTTCGATAACAACTTTTGTGTATGGTTGACGATGACCTTGTTTTTTACGATTGTTTTTCTTCGCTTTGTATTTGAAAACAGTGATTTTCTTTTGCTTACCTTGTTTTTCGACAGTACCTGTTACAGTAGCGCCTTCAACTAGTGGAGCACCGACTTTCACGTCTTCGCCACCTACGAATAAAACTTTGTCAAATGTAACAGTTTCGCCTGCTTCTGCGTTTAATTTTTCAATGTAAACCGCTTCGCCAGCTGCTACTTTAATTTGTTTACCGCCAGTTTCGATAATTGCGTACATACTTGCACCTCCTTAAATGTCTCAGACTCGCCAATCACAGGCGTTTTACCAGAAAGGCAAAAGCTTATGACCTGTTGTTGAGCGGTTGTAGCACGGGTGCTACAAACATAACATTAAAATCCTAACATGAAACTGGAATGGCTGTCAATATATTTGTAAGAATTCCCGTCCTTCATTCGAAAGCCCGCCCGATTTCCTGAATGCTCCCGAAACGCTTGATGGAATAGGTATTACTGGAACCGGGGATTAAAGATAGAAATAACTTTTTAGCGATCAAATCCTCCAGTGTCGGCCGGTATGATTCCTTTTCACCAAGCAGCACGTCCGCCACCGCCTTACTGACCTCCACCCAGACCGCTTCATCATCAGTCTTCCGGTGTTCCAGCAAGTCACGTTCCAACCGGAAAGCCACCGTTTCAGGGCTCTCGATTTTACCGCTTCCACTGCACACAGGGCAAGGCACCGTCATCATTTCACTTAAAGACGGGGACGTTCGCTTTCTCGTCATTTGTAAAATCCCCAGTTCCGTAAAGCCGATGACCTGGACCCGCTTCTCATCCCTCGCCACTTCCTTTTTGACGATGTCGATGATTTCTTGTGCATGTCGCGATTGGTCCATATTGATGAAATCTACCAAGATGATCCCGCTGATGTTCCTCAATCTCAATTGACGGGCGACCTCTTTCGCAGCAGCCTGATTCACCGCAAACAATGTTGCTTCCTTCGCCACCTTACCGGTGAACTTACCTGAATTGACATCGATTACGGTGAAAGCTTCCGTTTCTTCAAAAATTAAATATCCACCATTATCAAGCCAGACAATTTTCTTGGCCAGTTTCTCCACTTGCGCTTCCACATTCCATTCGGAAAAAATATTCTTACCCGATTCATGGGATATTTCCCACTCCTTACCGTTTTCCTGTACCCATTTTTTCAATTCCTGATAGGCCTTGAAATCATCGATGGCAAGTTCTCCGGTAGCCGTTCCCGACATTTCAGAAATGATCATGTCGAGGTATGTGTCCCTCTCATAGAGAAGGGTCGGGGCCTTGACCGACGCAGCCTTTAGTTCAAGTCCTTTAAAGAGCTCCCGCAATATGGTTAACCTGTCCAGGAAGACCGTTTCGCTTTCGTTCTCCATCGAGGTGCGGACAATCAATCCCTCATCAGGCTTTTTATATTGCAAGGCCGTTTCCCGCCACCGCTGATGCAATTCATCGTTTTTGAATTTCTTTGAAACGCCAACATAATCCATTCCATGTATGTATACGAGGGAATCCGTTGAAAATTCGATCAGCCCTGTCAATTTAGCTCCTTTTGTGCCCGTTTCATCCCGGGTCACCTGAACGAGCAGCTTTTCTCCTTGACGGACATATTGACCGATGGATGCTTTCCCATCGCTTTTTTTTGTCAGCTGGAAAGAGGGAATCTCGTCACGGTGTAAAAAACCATTCTTCTCTGCACCATAATCAATGAAGACGGCATCCATACCCGGTAACACCTTCGTCACTTTCCCAAGATAAATATTACCGACCGTACTGCGCTGGTGGGGCGGCATGATTTCAAGTTTACGTAAAACACCATTCTCAAGTACGGCCACTCTTTTTTCGCGTGAAGCTAGGTTCGCGATCATCTTTTTCATCAAAAAAAATCCTCTCCTCAATTTGAAGAAAGGATAACATATTTAATAAGAATATAATAGGTCGCCGATTTTCCCGTTTGTCATTTTTTCGGAAAAATAGGCATGCAGGATCTCCGTTTCATCCAACGAACCGCTCTCTTTCCCGTTTTTCGTGATGATGACGGGGTGTTTACATCCGCGTTGGAACAGTTCCAGCACTTTATAAATCGGTTCTTGTGAATCTACCGAGATCGGCTTCAGTTTCGCCAAATCATTCGTATGCCCGTAATGGCGCTGCAAAAGAAATCGGATAAACGCATAATACCGCTGCCGCCATTCCATGACGAGTGAGAGACTTATGAAAAAGATGATGAGCCAGATGTTCAAGTTGAGCGGATCAAGAATGATCCAGGTCAAAAAAGCCAGGGAAGCGAATACTGCAGAAAAATGAAGTGTGTGTTTCTGCGCTTCTAGAAAGGTGCAGTATAGGGAAACACCGATGAATAGCAGCCGTCCCCCGTCCAAGGGCCAAATAGGCAGCAAATTAAAAACCAACAGCATAAGATTCATATACAAAAAGGGCTGATACAGCTCATAGGGAATAATAGAAAAGAAATAGAGCAAAAAAGCTGCACCAATGAGCCAAACATGTTGAAGCGGACCGGCAAGCACCACCGCCAAATCCTCCTTCAAACTCTTATTACCATACTCCTCCGTCTCGACAGCGCCTCCAAAAGGAAGCAGCTGAATTGACTTTATCCGCCATTTGAAGTGCTGGGCACAAACGGCATGCCCCATCTCATGAATGAAGACGATGAGCAGAAGCATCATCACTTCAACGAAATGAGCAGTGAGGATGGCAATTCCAATGACAAACCACAATGTCGGGTGCACCCTGACTTTAAACAGTAATTTCCCATATTCACTCAAAGGAAATCACCTTTTTAGGATCGACGAAAGCGTCATTTTCTTTTATCGCTAGATAAAATCTGCCCTTGGATCCATCTTCACTTACTGTAACCTGTCCGACTTCATTGCCCTTTTTAACGAACTCATACAATTTCACATCAATCTCTTCCAGCTGCCCATACCAAGATTCACTTTTGTTGGCATGCTGAATGACGACCGTCTTTCCAATCCCCTCCTTTTCACCGGCAAAAATGACTACCCCTTCATTGACTGCCTCGACCTTCGAGCCTTTGCTCGTTTCCAATATGATACCCTCACCGTTCGTTTCGAAAGTTTGGGTAATCTTCGCAGATGCTGGCATTGCATAGCCTTCACCCGATTCGACAGTTTCCGTACCGGCTTCATTCGGTAAGAAAGCGATTGGTTTACCAAATGCACTTTCGTACCAATTGGAGATTGAAGCGAACTGAAATTCCTTGTTCATGTTCTCCGTGACAAAACTTCTGGCAGGGTCGAGCCGCACAGAAGGGTGTTTGAACATCACCGCGATAATCAGGAACAGGCATACACTGGCAAGGATTTTAAAGAAAAAATATTCTTTCTTGAAGAGCGGATGATCTTTCTCGGAATACCCATTATATGAATCAATCCCATATGGTTCCTCATTATTGATCTCCGTCCAACTACTGCTTCCTGCCGGATTATCCTTAAACTTACGTCTCTTGGCGATACGATTACGGATATCTTTCCTGCGATCATCCATTCCAGATCTCCCCCCTGCTCATGTCAAAGCGCTATATTACAACGTATGAGTATCTTGTCCAGACTATGCCGGAGAAAAGAATTTCTTTCTGCACACCCCTGAATTTTTATTGACAGAAAAATATTTTTTTGATGAAAAATTAACCAGAAACTTATGAATTCCCATGGTGATTTGGGCATCGATTCAGAAAAACGAATAATTGGGGAAAAATCCAATTGATATTGTTCCCCTGAATTTGTTATAATAAAGTGGTTTTAACATTATTGAGGGGGAACATTTTTTTATGTCAATCGAAATAGGCAGCAAAGTACAAGGTAAAGTAACAGGTATCACTAATTTTGGAGCATTCGTAGAATTACCAGGAGGCTCAACAGGTCTTGTGCATATCAGTGAGGTAGCAGATAGCTATGTAAAAGACGTAAATGACCATCTTAAAGTAGGCGACCAAATTGAAGTAAAAGTGATTAGTGAGAAAGACGGAAAAACTGCCTTGTCCATCAAAAAGGCTATAGATAGACCCGAAGGGCAAACCTCTTCTTATACCAAACGCCCACCACGCCAAGGGGATAGCCGTTCTAAAGATTTTCGTTCAAAAGGTAATTTCCAACCAAAGGAAAATTTCGAAGATAAAATGGTTCGCTTTTTAAAGACTAGTGAAGAAAATTTATCGACTCTTAAACGCAGCACCGAATCAAAACGCGGCGGCAGAGGCGGAAGACGCGGATAACCCGTTGGATTTCAGCATATGGATAAGGCAAGCCAGGATATGGCTTGCCTTTTTTATTTTACATGTTCAGCATAAAAAAAAGCGAGGGCATCAAGTGCTCCCGCTTCTTAATATGAAATATAGATTTACCGCACGCTAAAGAATTTTTTCAATTTGGACATGAAGCCTTTAGGTTCGCCGCCAATTGGAGTCAAGGGTACAGATTCACCAAGGATCCTCCTGGCAATGTTCCGATAGGCAAGCGAGACTCTATTGTCCGGATTATAGGCAATGGGTTCCTTTTTATTCGCTGCCACAATGACTTGGTCATCATCAGGAATGACGCCGATCAAATCAATTTTAAGAAAATCGGCAACTCCATCGATATCCATTTCTTCATCCTCATGAAGCAAATGGCCACGTATCCGGTTGATGATCAATTGAGGCGGTTCAATATGCTCTTCTTTTTCAAGCAGGCCAATGATACGGTCTGCATCCCTGACAGCCGGTCTCTCTGCAGTCGTAACGATGATCGCTTTGTCTGCCCCAGCTATGGCATTCCTGAAGCCCTGTTCAATGCCTGCAGGGCAATCAATGATGATATAATCATAGTCAGGCTTCATATCACTTATGAGTTTCCTCATCTGTTCTTCATCCACCGCTGATTTATCACTATTTTGTGGAGCTGGAAGCAAATAAAGCAAATCCTCGAAATGTTTATCTTTAATAAGCGCTTGGTGTATCTTACAGCGCCCTTCGACCACATCGACCAAATCATAGATGATGCGATTTTCCAATCCCATGATCACATCCAAGTTCCGAAGACCAATATCCGTATCAATCAAGCAAACCTTTTTGCCTAGAAGAGCTAAAGATGTTCCTAAATTGGCGGAGGTGGTCGTTTTCCCGACACCACCCTTACCGGATGTTATAACTATTGCCTCTCCCACGATTAGAGACCCCCTTCTAATCTATTTAAATTAGGTCTATATTTCTTTAAGACTTGCAGTTTTTCTATTATGATATTTTCTTCTTCATCCATGAAGGCACATTCCAAGTCATGTCCCCATTTCGTATATTGGTCAGGAGATAAATTCACTTGTCCGGCAATGCGCAGCTGGGCAGGCTTCATGACAGAGGCAGCTATAATGGCCTCATTATTCCCTTTATATCCGGCATGGGCTATTCCTTTTAGCTGTCCCATGATATATATGTTGCCACCCGCACGAACCGTTCCGTCGGGATTGACATCCCCTATTAGCAGTAAGTCTCCGGGAACTTCAAAAACCTGTCCTGACCTTATCACCTTGGTCACGGTCGTCACTTGGTTTTCATCTTTCCATCGTTTCGCTTCATCCTTCGTCAGGACATTCGAAATCATCTCATCTACGAAAAGCTTCTTCTTTTTATGGATGACCTCTTTAATCTTTTCTTCTTGTTGTTCATCAAGATAGCGGTTCCCTGTATGTACTTTAACGGAAATGGACGGGTCATTTTCTTGAAACTGATAGTTTGCCGAAAGCTTCACTTCTAACTCTTTCAATAACTCGGAAAATGAGCAAGAATCATCGAGATGAAGCATAAACCCGTCTTTTGTTCCCTTAATCATGACATTTTGCTGAATTCTTTTATTCATGACGTTTGTTTCACCTCAATGAAATATAATTCGACATAGGAAAACAAATTTCCTTTTTCTACGTACACGGAAAAGAGAAAATACATTTCCTCCTGCTTCTTAAGACACAGGAACGTTATTCCGTTTCTCCTTGTAAATCAAGCATTTCAATCATTCTCTTTAAAGGATAGCAGCTGATAATAATGAATGCGAGATTCAATAATAATGTCGGCAGCAATCTTCGTTCCGCAAATTCACCAAATCCCATATCTGCAAAAGATAGGATGATATTCATCTGAAAGATGACAACCTCTAAAACTGCCGTGAATAAAAACGCAGTAAGGCAGGCAATCAATATATTATTTTGCAGGATTTTCATGCATTTCGATATCAGATAGGCAAGAAAAGGCAGCAGGAACATGTAAGTCCCAAGGATTTCCGTATATACGACATCATAGGTCAACCCAAGAATTGCTCCATAAAGCATACCCATTTTCCTGGACCCGAACATGGTCAGGAAAAAAACGAAAACCATCATGAAATGGGGCACGAGGATTTTATCTGCCCCGAATGCATCTCCAGCGAACATCTGGGCGAAGATGCTTTCAAAAACAAAAAAAACCAAGGCTATAAAAGAAAGGATGAAATATTTCACTCAGCTTCATCCTCCCCTTCACTTTCTTCCGGTGCACCGTCCACTTCGCGCTGAACGACCATAACATTGTTAATATCATAAAAATCCGTCGAAGGTTCAATATATGCGGTCTGGTTCAACCCATATTGATCCACTTTGACATCGACAACCTTCCCGATCAGCAGACCTTTCGGAAAGATCCCTCCATAACCGGATGTGATGACCAATGAATTTTTCTTGATCTTTTTATCGTAAGGAATACGTTTCATCAGCAAAAGGTTCTTCTTATCATCGAATCCTTCAATCAAGCCATATGCTTTATCATCGCCTTGAACAATGGCTGAGACACGATTGGCTTTATCGATCGAACTTAAGAGTTGAACCGAAGCGGTGAAATCCGTCGCGGATTTTACCTTACCCACTAATCCATTGGCAGTGATGACAGCCATATTTTTTTCTACCCCATTACGCTTCCCTTTATTAATCGTCAGCATTTCATGCCAGCGGTCAGGATTACGTCCGATGACCGTCGCCTGAGTGGGCGAATACTTCCGCAGGTCATCTTCTTTTTTGAGGTTATCGCGAAGTTCTTCATTTTCTTCTTTTAAATCTTGGACTTGGGTTTTCAATAATACATATTCATCCAAGCGGGCTTTCAATTTTTTGTTTTCATCGTATGTATGTTGAAGGTCTTTTAAGCCCCCTACAAAACCTGTTATACCCGATACCGGCTTATTAAACACATTTCCGACCCAGCCTGTCGTATCTTTCAGGAATTGCTCCGGCCATGTCAACTCTTCTCTTTCTCTTAATGAAAAACCGATCAATGCCACGAGAACGATAATACTAACGAGCAAGAGAAGGAGCTTTTTATTAAAAAACTGTGGCATGATAATTGCACCTCTATCTAAAAATTTACTCCATGGTCTAAAAATTTACTCAATGGTCTAAAATTCACTCAATGGTCTAAAATTTACTTAATTATCTTGTTCATCCAGACCAAAAAACTGTTAAATTAAACAGCAAAACATAAGAAAAACCGGCTCAAAATTGCACCTTTTGTTGAGCCGGCCCTATTTGAGAAGTAATGCTTATCGGGAATCTCTTGATTTAGTCTTGAACAAATGAATGTGGTCCAACGCTTTACCCGTTCCGATTGCAACACAATCCAACGGATTTTCAGCGATGATCACCGGCATTTGCGTTTCTTCACTGATGACTTTATCCAAATTGCGCAGCAAAGCACCCCCGCCTGTCAATACAATACCTCTGTCCATGATGTCAGCGGCTAATTCAGGTGGTGTTTTCTCTAAAGTGTTTTTCACGGAATCCACAATTGCGGAAACTGTGTCGCTTAATGCTTTGGATATTTCCTCAGCAGTAATTTCGATCGTTTTCGGTAATCCAGTCAATAGGTCACGGCCGCGGATTTCCATGTTTTCTACGCCTTCCGTGTCTCCAGCAGAACCAATTTCCATTTTAATCGCTTCAGCAGTACGCTCACCGATCATCAAATTGTAGTTCTTACGGATGTAAACGATGATGGCATCATCCATTTCGTCACCGGCAATACGGATGGATTGGCTTGTTACGATTCCGCCAAGGGAAATGATTGCCACTTCCGTTGTTCCTCCGCCGATATCAACGACCATGCTGCCTGTAGGTTCCCAAACAGGAAGGTCCGCCCCGATCGCTGCTGCAAACGGTTCTTCGATAGGGTATGCATCACGGGCTCCAGCTTGTCTAGCTGCATCGATGACAGCACGCTGCTCAACTGCCGTAATTCCAGAAGGCACACAAATCATGACATATGGCTTGTTGCCGAATACGCCCTTCTTTTGAGCTTCCTTCATATAGTACTTCATCATGGTAGCCGTCGTTTCATAATCGGCAATTACCCCATCCTTCATCGGGCGAAGGGCAACCACGTTACCAGGTGTACGGCCAATCATGTTTTTCGCATCGTTTCCGACTGCAACGATTTGCTTTGTATCTGTTTGCACAGCTACAACTGATGGTTCACGTACAGCAATCCCTTTTCCTTTTACATATACAAGCGTATTCGCCGTTCCTAAATCAATCCCTATATCTCTAGCGCCAATTCCAAACATTATGGTATCTCCCTTTCGTAAACAAAAATGCCTTTTTATAAGTTCAAATAATAATTTGTCGTTTTTTGACAATAAGAGTTTTGAAAAAGTTTCCTCTTTTAAAAATCATAAATAATATTATATCGTATCGTCAAAAATTTTGATAGTGTCATAAATAACCTTTTTCCTTCAAACTAACATATTTATGCTCCCCGATAATGATATGGTCCAATACTTCGATCCCGATAATTTTACCACATTCGACTAATCTTTTTGTCACTTCAATATCTTCTCTGCTGGGAGAGGGGTCTCCGGAGGGGTGGTTATGAAGACAGATGATAGAGGCAGCGGACCTTCTGAAAGCTTCTTTAAAAACCTCACGCGGATGCACGATTGAGGCATTGAGGCTGCCGATGAAGACCGTAGTTTTTTGTAGCACTTGATTTTTCGTATTTAAATAGAGACAGACGAAATGTTCCTGTGACAAAAACCGCATTTCTTCCATGCAATAATTGGCCCCATCTTCAGGAGATCGAATCACATAACGGTCTTGATCATTCAATTTATTAATTCTCCTGCCAAGTTCGACAGAGGCCAGGATTTGAATCGCTTTCGCTTCACCAATCCCTTTCATCACGGTCAGTTCTTCCACTGAAGCTTCTTTTAGCAGGCGCAGGCCCTTGAAGGAATTGATGAGCCTGCCGGATAGTTGCAGAACGGATTCTTCCCTCGATCCCGTCCTCAAGAGCAGTGCAAGCAATTCTTGATTGGAGAGACTTTGCGGTCCGTCCTGCAGAAACCTTTCGCGCGGCCTCTCTTCTTTCGGGTAATCCCGTATTAACATTTTTTCACTCAAAAGATCCACCCTTCCTTAGAAAAGGGAAGATGCCAGAGGAAATCCATTATCCTAAGTCTGCCTGCATCGCTTTAAGTTCCCGGGCCAGTCTTGAGACCGGAAGCCCGACGACAGAGAAATAGTCGCCTTTGATCTGTTCGACAAGAAGAGATCCGTATCCTTGAATCCCATAGCCGCCAGCTTTGTCAAAGGGTTCACCGCTATCCAGATAACGTTCGATTTCAGCATCTGGCAACTCCCAAAATGTCACTTCCGTTTTTTCTGCGAATACTCTGCGATGCCTGCCGAATAGGATCGCGACACCAGTGTATACTTCATGTGTCCGTCCTGATAGCATTTCCAGCATTCTTTTTCCATCCGCCCGGCTTGTCGGTTTACCCAATATCTCACCATCAAGGACAACAACGGTATCCGAGCCGATAACCCAGCTTTCCTGAAATTTTGCTGAGATGGCTTCCGCTTTACGGGAGGCCAGCTCTTTCACAGCAGCATCCGGACACATGTTTTCATCAATACTTTCATCGACATTGGAATTCATGCTTTCAAAGGGGATTTGAAGAAATTGTAGAAGTTCTTTACGACGTGGTGATGAAGAAGCTAAAATCAATGGCTGCATAATAAAAAAGTCACCTTTCTTTACATAGGGAGATACATATCTATCCTATCAAATTATGGTGCAATCCACAATTATTGTTTACTAGGAATCGACAAATATCTGTAAGTATTTCCCGGAAAATAAAAAAAGTGTCACCTGAGAGTTCAAAAAGGGAGCTTGTCCCATTAGACAGCTCCCCTTTTTCTTTACTTAACTCGATATGTTTTGGTAATTCAATAAAAAATCAAGAAGACTTTCTTGAGCCTTGAATAGCTTTTCTTCCTTTTTGGAAGTCTCATATTCGTCAATCGACTTTGCCGCAGCAGTCAAGTCATCGTTCAAATTCGAAAACTCCGGCGATAATTTCCCCGCCTTCAGTTCATCCATGTTTTTTTTCAGGGTTTCTTCGTTTACCGTCCCTTCCTTTCCACGAAGCTTGGTTGAAGATGTTTCTGCCAATGAAGCATATACTTCCTTCATCTTGTCGAGGGTTTTCTCATCTTCCTGGCTTGTCCCAGCAGCTTCAAAATTGATTTCCTTCCAATATACGTCCACATCATAGGACTTTAAGAACAAGGCCAGCTCCTTACTTGCAACTAGACTCTCTGCCGATCCCAAGAATAAATAATAGCTGTCTTCCAATTTGAAAATTTCAGCTGGAACCTGCTTTTCAATGATTTTCTTTTGTATTTGCCTTGCCGCATCCTCGCTGCTGAATACACCTCCCTGTACAAGGAATGTCTTCAGCTGGGTACCTGGTTCATTCACTGCCGCTTTTTTATCCTCAACAGTGGCTTCCGTTGGAATCGTGGTCTCGACCGAAGATACTGCGGCTTTTTCCTTTGTAATCGTTTTAACGGCAATCAAGCCAAGAATCGACCCAAAAAAAACAGCACAAATGACGGCGATCATGAATGTCTTGATCGGTCTTTTATCCGAGCTTTTCAGCGAACTCGTACCAAAACCGATCAGCTTTGGCATTTTCTTCTTTGGAGGTGTGGGAACCAATACGATCTTGTTCTCGTTTGAATCCTCAGGGAGTATCCATTCGAAACTCTCATCTGGATGTTCCTGCTCCTCACTCGCAGCCTCTTGACTTTCAATCTTTTTATCGGCAAATACTTTTTCTTCCCCATTTATTTTAATCGTTACACCCTTGCTTTGTTCCGGCTTGCCCAATTTTTTTCCTCCCCTCCAGGTCATTTTTTTCATCCTATCATAGAGGTAAAAAAAAATAACAAGACTTTTGTCGTCTTGTCATTAATAGGTTTCGTCAAATTTCCCTATTCATATCCCGTTAACCAAAAGGGCCTTCCAGGTACTGGTGCTTCTGTTTCATAACATTTTAATATTGCCTCTCAACAATTACATGCATTCCTCTTCCATGTCACCTTCACTTGCAGCCGCATGGGGATAGTTCCCTACTGCCCCATTGTTCAGATGATTTTTGACAAATTCCCCGTGAACTGTGATGGTCCTTTAAGCTCATCTTAGAAAAGTTATATACCAATATAAAATGGAGTCGCCCCAAAAATAGGCAGTCAATGTCCCAAAAACGATATACGGACCGAAAGGAATCAGCGTTTTCTTTTTTAGAATTCCGGTTAGCAACCCGATGATGCCAAGGAATGCCCCATAAAAGCACGCAAAAAGAAATGATAACAGGACCATCTTCATCCCCAATGCAAAGCCAATCACTGCAAAGAGCTTAATATCACCGCCACCCATGCCCCCCTTACTCACAACAGCGATTAATAGCAGAAGGCTAAAACCAACCGCTGCCCCGAAAATTGAATCCCACCAGGGTGACAGCGGAAATGAAACCCTTAAAACCATAAAAATCACCGTAAAGAAAAGCAGTATTATATCAGGTATGAGCATATAGGCTACATCAGACACCAAGATGATCATAAATAATGAAATCAATGTCCAGGCAACCCAGAGTTCACCCGACCAGCCAAGAAATATGGGAGCTGAGGCAAACAAAACACCGGTCAGCAATTCCACTACCGGATAAAGGGGGGAAATCCTTGCTTTACAGCCCCGGCATTTTCCGTCTTGCAACATATAAGAAATAACCGGTATCAACTCGAAGAAGGTCAATGTACGCCCACAAGATGGGCAAGCGGAGCGACGATTCGCAAATGGATTATTTGCTGGAACACTTAAACCGACGACGTTAAAGAATGAGCCTAAAATTAAGCCCAGGACGAAGAGATAGAAATGGATACCCATCATTTATACAGATTGCACGAGGATTCGATTCACTTTCGTTGTATCTCTAAGGTCATGTCCCATTCCTTTCACAGGATATGCGACTTTGTAATAATCATTTGGGTTCTTCATGATTATTCATTCCTCCCATATTTTATTTTCCCTAACCGGCTCTGCTTAAAGGCGTTAAGTCCAAACTACTATTCAGAATCAATATATAAACATATTTTAACAAATATACGTGGTGTTTTGTTATCAATCACTCTATTAGAGTTTTTTTCTTTTTCGAAGTCTCTGTTAAATAGAAATGAGCTGTCCTTCTTAAAAAGGGAAAAGGACCATTGAAAAGGTCCTTTTTTTGAGACTGTTACTGATGTAAGTTAATTAATCACTAGTTCAATTCCAATCGTGCCTCTGCATATGGAGAAGAAAAAATAACCAGTTCACCATCTATCCATTAAGCATTCTCTATGGAGGTACCACATCAATCATCCACTTTGAATTTTTTATCTTTCAGATAGAAATCCCCTCACAAGTGAAAGGAAATGAAGGGAACCTGTTATGACAAGAACCTCTTTCTCCCCTGTTTTTCTTCTGCCTTCCCTTATCGCCGTCTGCCAATCCTTGTTTATTGTTTTATTTTCATGACGACATTCTTCATAAAGCGTTTGCGCATCCGCCGCCCGTTCATGTTCGAATTCGGTAATGATGATTTCAATCGTTTCCGTTTCCAGTCCACGAAGCATCTGGGAATAATTTTTATCTTTAAATGAACTGAATATGAACCGGTACTTATATTCAGGATAATTCAATTTTAGCGTTTCCATCAATACATCGATGCCGGCAGGATTATGTGCACCATCAATGATCACCAACGGCTCATCCGATATTTTTTCAAAACGCCCCTCCCATTTCGCCTCCCCTATTCCTTTAAGGATGCTTTTTTCATCGATATTTTCCATTCCTACTAGGACAGCAGCAATGGCCAGTGCCGCATTCTCGATTTGGTGACGTCCCAACATCTGCATTTCCACATTTTCGATGGACCTATCGGCAAGCGAAAAGGAGAAACTTTGTCCTTGCTCACTTTGCTTCACATTCCCTACATGAAAGTCTTTGCCTAATTGGTAATGGGGTACGCCTAATGAAGATGCTTTTTCTTCGATTACTTTTGCTGGTTCCCTAGCGTTGACTCCGCTGATGACCGGCGCCCCGCTTTTAATGATGCCTGCCTTCTCTGAAGCAATTTCCCCAAGTGTGTTACCCAGGATGCTCGTATGCTCCAAAGAAATCGAGGTAATGATCGAAAGAAACGGCTGGATGACATTCGTTGTATCGAGCCTGCCTCCAAGCCCTGTTTCCATCAAAACCAAATCCACTTCCTTTTTGCTAAAATAAGAGAATGCCATCGCAGTCAATATTTCAAACTGAGTGGGACCATTCCCCTTACTGTCCATCTCTTGGATGAACGGCCACAGCGCGCGGAAGGCAGCGATAAAATCCTTATCACTTATTTCATCCGCATTTATCTTCAGCTGTTCATTCATCCGCACTAAATATGGTGAAGTGAAGGAAGCGACCCGGATCCCTTCAGCAAGAAGGATTTCTTTAATATATTGCAAGGTTGATCCTTTCCCGTTTGATCCTGCAATGTGAATATACTTTAGCTCCTTATGGGGGTCACCTAATTCAGTTAACAATGTTTCCATCCGTGATAGGCCAAAATTCATGCCAAATTGAACTTGGCGCCGTTCAAAAAAATAATTGATGTCTTTCATGGTTGTTACCATTAATCATTGAGCCTCCTCTTTCTTTATACCGCTCTTATGCGTTAAGATTATTTTATCAATATATGAACGATTAACCTAGATGAAAGGTAGTGTTTTACCATGAAACCTTCAGATTTCCACTGTTGGATTGTCGTTAACGGCTATTTACAGCATGATAAGTTTTCCAGTTTAGCTTTGTTCATTAAAGAGGCGGCTGAAAGGAAAGAAATCACGGCAACCCTTATCCGCAATTCAGATCTTATTCCCATAATCGAAAAAGGAGTGCCGCTAATTAAAGGAGCCTTTGATAAGCTGCCTGATTTTGTTCTGTTCATGGATAAAGACATTCATTTGGCACGCCATTTGGAATTGCTCGGCATCCCCGTACATAACAGCAGTACGGCAATCGATATTTGCGACAGCAAAGCAAAAACACATCAAGCATTGGCCAGTCATGGCATACCGATGCCAAAAACCTTGTTTCCACCTTTCACGTACGAAGGTATTGAAAGGGTCAATATGGATGCCTTCATACAAATCGGCATTGAACTTGGGTATCCACTTATCGTTAAGGAAGCATACGGTTCTTTTGGGGAACAAGTATATTTGATCCAAACAGAGGATGAGTTACTAAAGACCATCCGCAATCTTGGCCACAAACCATTTATCATTCAGGAATTCATCGAACATAGTAAAGGACGGGATATTCGTGTGAATGTCGTCGGCAATCAAGTCATAGCAGCGATGCAACGCCATTCCGAGAACGACTTCCGAGCTAATATGACTGCCGGTGGTCAGGCTGCCCCCTATACACCCACTAGGGAAGAAGCACAACTTGCCATCCGTTGTGCGGAGATACTAGGTGCCGACTTCGCTGGCGTCGATTTGTTGTTCGGTAAAGAGGGTCCGCTTTTGTGCGAAGTGAATTCGAATTCGCATTTACTAAATATTTATGAATGTACTGGCATCAACATTGCTGATAGCATGTTCGATTATATCTTGAACAAATTAGGAAAGGGAAGTGCATCTGATGAAAAAACAAGCAGGTTGGTTGATTTATAACCGTGAGGATGCCGTGAAAAATCAAGGATACATAGATTGGATGCTTGACGAAGCCAGTAAGCTTGATCTTGATTTACACTTTTACCATCGGGAAGACCTTAGAATCGGTCATCGTTCCAACGAATTGTACGTGGAACATACAGCTCAGCCAATCGTATTGCCAGACTTTGCTATCGTCCGGGCCATCGATCCTTTTCTAACAAGGCAACTGGAGCAAATGGGGATTGCCTGCTTTAACTCCTCATT
The DNA here is from genome assembly GCF_030348405.1 of Peribacillus sp. NJ11. NCBI lineage: Bacteria > Bacillati > Bacillota > Bacilli > Caryophanales > Bacillaceae > Peribacillus > Peribacillus sp. NJ11. The sequence continues at coordinate 2,788,356 of NZ_JAUCFO010000001.1, read as the reverse complement.
CGTATCGGAAATCGCTAATGACAAAGCAAGGACGCATCAATATTTGTCCTCGATGGGAATTCCAATGGCCGATACCATATATTGCAACGGAAAGCCGAATGCCGATGACATGGAGTTCCCTTTCATTGCTAAAGAAACACGTGGCCGCGGCGGGAAACAAGTGTATTTAATCGAGCATGCCGATGATTTGGCCGAACTGAATGACGGAAATTGGATTGTCCAAAAACCCGGCTTATTCGGAAAGGATATCCGCGTTTTTGTAGTTGGTAAAAAAGTGAAGGCTGCTGTACTTAGGGAATCCGCTTCAAGTTTCAAGGCAAATTATACGCTAGGGGGATCGGCTTCCATATATGAGCTGACCGCTTCCGATTTAGCCCTTGTAGAAAGAGTTATCGAAGCGTTTGATTTCGGTCTGGTCGGGATCGATTTCATATTTGCCGAGGATGGCAGCCTCATGCTCAACGAAATCGAGGATGTCGTCGGCAGCCGGACATTAAGTGCACTAAGTGACATCAATATCGTATCGGAGTACCTTACATTCATAAAAGATAGTCTATCCTCCTAACGGAACATTTGATTTTCGAATCAATGTCGTCCAACACAAAAAAGGATGAACCGGCATATTAGCTGGTTCATCCTTTTGTTTTACAGTTGTTTCAGTTCGCTGATCCTGTGGATCACAGAGTCGCGTTTTTCGCTATAGTCTTTTTCTTTGGCACGTTCTTCTTCAATGACGCTTGCCGGCGCCTTTTTAACGAAGCCCTCATTGCCTAATTTTTTCTGTACGCGTTCAACTTCTTTATTAAGTTTGTCGAGTTCTTTTTCAAGACGTTTCACTTCTTCGTCGATATTGATCAGCCCTGTCAGCGGAAGGATTAGTTCTACGCCAGTTACGACAGCTGTCATGGCTTGAGCAGGTTCTTCGACTTCGATACCGATCGTCAATTGTTCAGGATTACAGAAACGCTCGATATAACTGCTGTTTTTCTGTAACGTTTCTAAGATGGACTCATCTTTCGCTTTTAAAATCAAATTGATTTTTTTGCTTAGCGGCGTGTTCACCTCAGCACGGATATTACGGACGGAGCGGATGATTTCAACAAGCAGCTTCATTTCCTCGGCTGCAGCTGTATCTGTCAATCCTTCATTCACTTCCGGCCAAGCGGCAACAGTGATCGACTCACCTTCATGCGGAAGGTTCTGCCAGATTTCTTCGGTAATGAATGGCATGAACGGGTGCAACAATCTCATCGTATTATCCAGTACATAAGCCAAGATCGAGCGCGTCGTTTTCTTAGCCGCTTCATCTTCGCCATATAACGGAAGCTTCGCCATTTCAATATACCAGTCACAGAAATCATCCCAAATGAAGTTGTAAAGCACACGGCCGACTTCACCGAACTCATAACGGTCAGCGAGTCTTGTCACGTTTGAAATCGTTTCGTTCAAACGTGTCAAAATCCATTTATCGGCTACAGATTTTTCACCGCTTAAATCGATTTCGTCATACGTCATGCCATTCATGTTCATTAATGCAAAACGGGATGCGTTCCAAATTTTGTTGGAGAAGTTCCAAACCGCTTCCACTTTTTCCGTGCTGTAACGAAGGTCCTGACCTGGTGAGCTGCCCGTTGATAAGAAGTAACGCAGCGAATCGGCACCGTATTGATCGATGACATCCATCGGATCGACACCGTTACCAAGCGATTTACTCATCTTGCGTCCTTGTTCGTCACGAACAAGACCGTGAATCAGTACATCTTCAAATGGACGTTCGCCCGTGAACTCAAGTGCTTGGAAAATCATCCGTGAAACCCAGAAGAAAATGATATCATAGCCCGTCACTAGCGCTCCTGTTGGGTAGTATCGTTTGAAATCGACGCTGTCTTTGTCAGGCCAACCCATAGTCGAGAACGGCCATAAAGCCGAGCTGAACCATGTATCCAGAACGTCTGTATCCTGTTCCCAGTTTTCAGCATCCGCAGGCTCCTCATGTCCTACATACACTTCACCTGTTTCTTTATGGTACCAGGCTGGAATGCGGTGACCCCACCAAAGCTGACGGGAAATGCACCAGTCGCGGATATTTTCCATCCAATGGAGATACGTTTTTTCGAAACGATCCGGTACGAAATGAACTTTTTCCTCATCGGATCCTTTTTGAAGATCAACGGATGCATCAGCTAGAGGCTGCATTTTTACGAACCATTGAGTCGATAGATATGGTTCAACAACAGCACCGCTTCTCTCTGAATGACCGACTGAGTGAAGGTGATCTTCGATTTTGAATAGTACTCCTTCTTCCTGAAGGTCTTTGACGATTTGTTTACGGCATTCAAAACGGTCCATGCCTTCATATTTACCGGCCTTTTCATTCATTGAGCCATCTTCATGCATGACAAGGATGCGCTCCAAATCGTGACGGTTCCCGATTTCGAAGTCATTCGGATCATGAGCAGGAGTAATTTTAACCGCGCCTGAACCGAATTCCATATCGACATAGTCATCACCGACAATCGGGATTTCCCGGCCTGTAATTGGCAAGCGAACCTTTTTGCCGATCAAGTGTTTATACCGATCATCTTCAGGATGTACAGCAACCGCAGTATCGCCAAGCATCGTTTCCGGACGGGTGGTGGCTATTTCAATTTCACCTGATCCGTCAACTAACGGATATTTCAAATGGTAAAATGCGCCCTGTACATCTTTGTAAATAACCTCGATATCGGATAACGCCGTTTTCGTTGATGGATCCCAGTTGATGATGTATTCACCGCGATAAATCAAGTCCTTCTTATAAAGCGAAACGAACACTTCGCGCACTGCTTTTGAAAGCCCTTCATCAAGAGTGAAGCGTTCACGGGTATAATCAAGTCCAAGACCCAGCTTTGACCATTGTTCACGGATATGGCTCGCGTATTGCTCTTTCCATTTCCATGTCTCTTCCACGAACTTTTCACGTCCAAGGTCATAACGGCTCACGCCTTCCGCACGAAGTTTCTGTTCAACTTTCGCTTGAGTGGCGATACCGGCATGATCCATGCCCGGCAACCATAAAACATCATAGCCTTGCATCCTTTTCATGCGTGTCAATATATCTTGAAGTGTCGTATCCCATGCGTGGCCTAGATGCAGCTTACCAGTCACGTTCGGCGGGGGGATGACAATCGTATATGGTTCTTTTTTATCGTCACCCGTCGTTTCGAAAAACTTCCCATCAAGCCACCATTTGTAGCGGCCTTTCTCTATCGTCTGCGGATCATATTTAGTCGGCATTGAAATTTGGTTCTCTTCCATGTCATTTCCTCCTTATTTAGGCATAAAAAAAACTTCCATCATCACAAAAGGACGAAGGAAGTTGTTCGCGGTGCCACCTTTTTTCCGAAAAAGTAAAAAATCTCTTTCGGCTCTCAAATCGGATAACGGCTCTTCACCGGCCTTCGCTACTTAAGATCTTTCACGAAAACTGCTCGCGGACGACTTCGGATGCTGCTGCCTGGAAACCTCGCACCAATTGGTTTCCTCTCTGAAAAGTGCATTTCATCTTACTATTTCCGGTCTTTGCATTGATTTATATTCATATGTAAAATCATTGAATGCATATAGTATATAGTACAAAAAATATGGGGCTCCAGTCAATCATCTTTTCGCTTTCTTTCTTTAGGAAACATTCCATTACATGCATTCGATCCCGCTGCCCGGCCATTTTCTTTATTTTATCCTCCAGGAACAGTGAATGTGACGGTTTTTTCACCTTTTCCACTACCAGCCCATAGAATATAAGAAGCCCTAAAAAGGAAGGTAATAATATGAAGCGAAGATATACCCCCTATACTTTACCGCCATGGATGAAAAAATTCAGGGGTGTTTGCCAGCAGTTCATCATCCCCTTTGTCGTATTCCAAGGATTGCGTACGCTGATCTTCCCTACTTTCTTCGATATGCTCCTGCTAATCGCCTTTATTTTCTTGGCCATGTCTTTGTATTTCGAATGGATTTAATTATTCCCTTACAGCAAAAAAATATACATGACTGGAGATTATCCAATCATGTATATTTAGCTTGGGGGTGATTGCTCTTCTTTGGCAGCCTCGGCAGCCGCCTTTTTCTTCTGTTCGATCTCTTCGATTTTCATCACCATATACTCAATATTCTTCAGGAGCCAAAATTGCCGCTGCAGTTGAGTAACATTATCAAGCTCTGAACGATGTCCCCTGCCATCGGAATAACCCTTCACTAATTCCAAAGCTGATCCGGGGAAAGCCAGATAACTTTGCATGAGCAGCAATTCTTCTTCTTTCAACGGAAAATAACGAAAATAGTTATATAGCCAGTCGACGCAGTCATCGCATTGGACAGGATAGGTCCTGGCCGACTTAACGAGAAATGGCAGTAAATCGAAATGAGGCGGTGCCGTATTCGAATTCTCAAAATTGATGAAGTAGCCATATCCGCGTTCGTCATAAACGAAATGCTTCAAAGAGACCTTTCCGTGCGTGACAACGGTTCGAACCTTTTCACTTTCCTTCGTTTTTTCATACCAAGTTTCAAACTTCTTGATCGAGTACTTCATTGCCTGTGAAATATCAGTGTAGAAAGAACAAACCGTCATTTCGACTGGAGACATATACCACTTCTTTTCACAGCTGACAATATACTCATCCATAAAGTCCTTCTCATTATTCCAGGCATCAAGCGTCCGCTCATAATGGGCTTCCCGTTCCTCTGGATCCACCTGTATTTCCCTAACGGACAGCGTATGCATCCGGGCAAGCTCCCTGAACATTTGCTTATGCTTTTCAACGCGCTCCCCGTCCCCTTCATTATTCAACCAGGGCATCAGGTAATACAAACGTCCATTATGAAGAACGGCGTAACGCTGATCCATCGTTTGATAAATGGGAACGATCCGGTTATAGCCGCGATGGTACAGTTTTTGAACATTTTTTATAAAATCAATGCCGTTATGCGGTAAAATCGATTTCAAGGCAAATGTACCGCGATCAGTGTATACTTTTTTTACACGCCCGAAATCTTCAATGTATTGTACATACATGGCATATTCCTTCAAGACGGTTTCCGTGTCAAGATCCCGATTAGCAGGCTGCTGATTCTCGTTTTCCCTCACGAGACTCACTCACTTTCTCTAAAAAAACTCAACCCGATTCCTCTAGTCACCAAAGTCCAGTGGCCAATCAGGCTGCTCTAACGCCGTTCAACAACTTTATCCTAGTAAAAAACAGGAGCAGACCATATGCTCTGCTCTCTGTCCTGGTCAATTCTTATATGCAACCGCCTTCGGTATATAGATGACTTGCCCTTCATGGACGTTTTGATTCGACTCCAATTCATTGCTGAAAAGTATGGATTGAACCGTAACATCATAACGTTGAGCCAAGTCATCAATCGTTTCCCCTTGCTGGACAATGCAAACCTTCATCCTTACCAGTTCTTCTTCTTGTTTCCGTCCGAATAAATCCATGATGGAAATCTGCTTTTCATCATGATCAGCCGTATCTTTATCATCACGCTCAGCTGCTTGTTTCCTGCCTTTGAAATTTTTGACTTCCTTGGCTGGGGGCGCTGGTCTTTCCCTCTTTTTGAATAAATCGCTTATGGATGAATTGGACTCCTCTTCCTGTTCCACCTTCACATGTTCATTTAGGATAGGTCCCGTTACAACGTCATTTTCTTCCTGCCGGATGACGTCCTCGGTTTCAAGATTTGAAACTGGGCTATCTTGATGAGGCTCTTCTACCACTTCTTCTTTCAAAGTCACTCTAGGAGTCTCCGTCTCCACTATGGAATCCTGCCTGCTTACATCTTCCTCCAGTTTCTCCTCATCCACGAATGACACAGGTACCTCCTCTGTGGAGTCAGGCTGATCACTTATAAAATTCCCTTCTTCCTCTTCAGCTTCAGCATCTTCCTGTCTGTGCACTTCCGTTTCCCACTCCTCCTCTTCAGGATATGGTGAAACGGGAATTTCAAAAACTGGGGCACTATGCTGATCGCTTAAATAGATTGGTTCCTCTTCTTCTTCTTCGTTCGCTTCAGATACTCGCCTTGCCTCTGCAGAAAAAGGCGTGTATAACTCTTCCTCCTGCTCATCACGGAAAACAGGCTGAAAATCCGGGATTGGCGGCACTGCAGCCGCATAAGGAATGTATGACTCGTTTTCCCTATCCGTTTCTTCTCCCTCTGTTTCCCCAACTTCCTGCTCCGTATCGAACCGTTCTTCCACATATGAATCATTATAGATTCCGGTTATCAACAAATCCGCCTGCAATTTCAAACAGTTTAGCTCAGGCAGGGCATAATCAAAGCTTTGAATAGAGACATCGATCTCCTCTAATGAGGCAATCCGATTATTCGGAATCGTTATATCAACCGGAAAACGGTGTGTGAACTCATTAAGTCCATTGGGATGCCTCTCGACCTTTTGAACGGATTTTGGCAAAAAGGTCTGCGAAAACTCCTCTTCCTCACCATTTTGCGAGTCTTTGTATTCACCGCATAAATCTAACGAGCCTCGTATAAAAACATATTGATCACTTTCTTGAATCGTCACATTCGGATCCAGGGAAATGGAATAGAGCTCAGCCACTTCCTGTCCCTTCTGGAACCAAACGGATTCCTCTAAAGAAAATCGTAAATACGATTCATTTTCTTGCGACAAGACAACTCCTCCTTTCAGCTTCAGGAAACGGTACCTATACCATTATCAATCTATGAAGGTAGGAAGATGATTATTCCTTAATTTCATTTGCCGCCATCCACCTTATTTATCCTGAACCACTAAAAAGGAGGAGATTCTACTTTTCCAGGCTAAAATCAATGTAGAATTGGATCAATCGGCCAGAAACCATTTAAATTTGGTCCTAAAACCAGTGTTCGGTCCTATCTCCATTTTATTTCGACCTTCAATCTATTTATTCGTCCTACCTCCCTATTATTTCGTCCTTCAACCTTTTATTCTGTCCTATCTCCCTATTATTTCGGCCTTCAACCTATTATTCTTTCCTATCTCCCTATTAATACGGCCTTCAACCTTATATTCCGTCCTACCACCCTTTTATTCGGCCTTCAACTTTTAATCAGCATTCTGCCGCTTACTGATTGAATTCAAAAAAACAGGCTACCATTCTCCCAAAGTTTTTGGGAAAATGGTAGCCTGTTTAATATTTATGATTGCTTAATTAGCCAGATAGTTTTTTTGCATCATTTTTTTAATTTTGCAAAGGCCTGTTCTGCCGCTTCAATGGTCTTTTCGATATCTTCATCACTATGTGCTGTTGATAGGAATAAACCTTCAAACTGGGATGGCGGCAAGTAGATGCCTTGATTCGCCATTTCCCTATAGTAAGAAGCAAAGAACTCTAAATCGGATGTTTTTGCTGTATCATAATTTACGACTTCTTCATTTGTAAAGAAAAGTCCAATCATGGAACCGGCACGGTTGAATGTATGGGGAACTCCGTATTTTTCCGCTGCTTCTCCAATGCCTTTTTCGAGGATATCACCTTTTCGGGTGAACTCTTCATAAGATTCTGGAGTCAATTGGCTCAGCGTTTCAAGACCAGCCGTCATGGCCAGAGGGTTTCCAGACAATGTTCCCGCTTGATAGATTGTCCCACTCGGGGCGATTTGTTCCATGAATTCGCGCTTTCCTCCGAAAGCTCCGACCGGCAAGCCACCGCCAATTACTTTCCCAAGGCAAGTCAGGTCCGGTACGATGCCAAAATAGCCTTGTGCACAATTATAGCCGACACGGAACCCGGTCATCACTTCGTCAAAGATCAATAGAGCCCCGTATTGGGTCGTCACTTCACGTAAGCCTTCGAGGAAACCTGGCTGTGGCGGAACGACGCCCATGTTCCCCGCAACAGGTTCTACGATGATACAGGCGATGTCTTCGCCAAATTGTTCAAACGCATATTTGGTTGCAGCAAGATCATTATATGGTACGGTAATCGTATTTTTCGCAATGCCTTCCGGTACTCCCGGGCTATCGGGTAAACCTAATGTTGCAACACCGGATCCCGCTTTGATTAGCAATGAATCGCCATGCCCATGATAAGAACCTTCGAATTTCAGGATTTTATCCCGGCCTGTAAAGCCTCGCGCCAATCTTAGGGCACTCATCGTCGCTTCGGTTCCTGAAGATACCATCCGGATCATCTCAATCGAAGGCACCCGTTCAATGACCAACTTAGCCAGTTCATTCTCAATCAGTGTAGAGGTTCCAAAGCTTGTACCTGATTCCGCTACCTTTTTCAATGATTCCACGACACGGTCATTCGTGTGACCCAGGATAAGCGGTCCCCATGAAAGAACATAGTCTATATATTCATTCCCATCGATATCATACATTTTTGAGCCTTTTCCGCGCTCCATGAAAATTGGATCCATGTCCACAGATTTGAAGGCACGTACCGGGCTGTTCACGCCGCCTGGCATCAAGTTTTTTGCTTCGGCAAACGCTTTTTTCGATTTTTCATATGACCGCATGATTCAATCCCCTTTTCCATTACAGGTTTTATTTGTCATCATCCTTGATTATCTTCGTTTATCCAGCGTGCTACCTCTTTTGAAAAATACGTAATGATCAAGTCGGAACCTGCGCGTTTCAAGCCTGTCAGCATTTCCATCACTATCGCTTTTTCATCAATCCAGCCATTTTGGGCAGCTGCCTTAACCATTGAATATTCACCGCTGACATTATAGGAAACAATCGGGAGATTAAAGTTATTCTTAACGTCCCTGATGATGTCCATGTAGGATAGGGCTGGTTTTACGATTAGGAAATCCGCACCTTCAGCAACATCGGATTCAGCTTCACGGAATGCTTCAAGGCGATTCGCGGGATCCATTTGGTAAGTTTTCCTGTCGCCAAATTGTGGTGCACCATTCGCAGCATCACGGAATGGACCGTAAAAAGCCGAGGCATATTTCACTGCATAGGACATGATCGGAATATCTTCATAGCCCGCTTCATCCAGACCTGCACGGATGGCCGCAACGAAACCGTCCATCATATTGGAAGGGGCAATGATATCGGCACCGGCCTCAGCCTGGCTGATTGCCGTTTTGGCAAGAAGGTCAAGAGAAGCGTCATTCAGGATCTTTTCCCCTTCAACGACCCCGCAATGTCCATGGCTTGTATACTCACAAAGGCAGGTATCAGCAATGACAATGACTTCAGGATATTGTTTTTTGATAAAGCGGGTTGCCTCTTGCACAAGTCCGTTATGGTGAAAAGCACCTGTGCCCTGTTCGTCTTTATCATGATCAAAAGGGACACCGAATAAAATGACTGACTTTATGCCCAGACTCACGACTTCATCCATTTCCGCTCCCAGATTATCCATGGATAACTGATAGATACCCGGCATCGAGTTGATTTCATTTTTTACATTTTCACCGTCGATGACGAAAATCGGATAGATCAAATCCTCTTTATGCAATTGTGTTTCACGGACTAAAGCCCTCATGCCAGCACTTGCACGCAAGCGACGGTGGCGATTGAATGGAATGTTTTTCATTTTAAAGTTCCTCCCTTATTATTTCTTTTCACGATGAAGCGTATTAAATCAGCAACCATGGCATCCGTCGTATAAACATCTGGACAAACATCGACGGATAGCCCATGTTTTTCAGCCGTTTTAGCGGCAATCGGTCCGATGCATGCGATGATGATCCGGTCTATGTATGTATCCAACTCACAGCGTTCCATAATCTGCAAAAAATGATGGATCGTCGAAGAACTCGTAAAGGTTATGATGTCGATTTCGTGATTCGTTATAAGTTGCACGAGTTTTTTTTCACTGCTTCGAGGAAGCACGGTATGATAAATAATCACTTCATCACATGATGCTCCACCTTCATTGATTGCCTCCGCAATAACCGCCCTGGCGAGATTTCCTTTTGCCAGCAACACGCGTGACCCGGGATCAAGCAAGGTCATGAACTCCGAAACAAACCCTTCAGCAACAAACTGAGCTGGCACGAAATCCGCCTTATACCCATGCCGTTTCAGGGCCGCTTCCGTTTTGGAGCCGATAACGGCTATTTTCGGAAGCTTTAAAGGCTGTTTACCAAGAAGCTTAAAGAAGAAATCCACCCCATTTTGACTTGTCAGAATGATCCAGTCATAGGTAAGCAACTCACCTAAACGCTGATGAACCTCTTCCATATGATCAGGAAGAGTGAACTCAAGCAATGGCACAAGAAGCGGCGTTCCGCCATTTTTCTCGATCGAATCTTTTAAACCATCTGCCTGCCCTTTCCCTCTCGTGATTAATACCCGATAATCCTTAAGAGGTTGAAAGGGTTTCATTACTGGTCAAGCTCCTCTTTTACGCGATCAATCAATTCTTTACCGCCCATTTCACTAATCTGCTTGGCAGCATCATGCCCAACCGTCACGGGATCTGCCCCCTCGACCATTTCTTTATAAATCACCTTTCCGTCAGGAGAAGCGACCAAAGCCGTCAAGGAAACGGATCCATTATCTTTTGCTACCGCAAATCCGGCAATCGGAACCTGGCATCCGCCTTCCATTTTATCCAAAAAGGCACGTTCCGCTTCAACCGTTCTTTTCGTTTTTTCACAGGTCAATTTCGCAAGTTCTGCCAGCAGATCTTTGTCATCTTCGCGGCATTCAATGGAAAGTGCTCCTTGTCCAACTGCCGGAATGCAAATATCTTCATCTAAGAATTCCGATACGATGTCCTGTTCCCATCCCATTCTTGATAGTCCTGCTGCAGCTAAAATGATAGCATCATAATCTTCCGTTTTCAGCTTATTCAGACGGGTATCGATATTCCCGCGAATCCATTTAATTTCAAGGTCCGGCCTTCTAGCCAAAATTTGAGCGCCACGGCGCAAGCTGCTTGTACCTATGATGGAACCGGGTTTCAGTTCAGAAAGGGTTTCATGGTTCTTGGAAATCAAGGCATCCCGATGGTCCTCCCTCGGTGGTATGCACCCAATCGTCAAGCCTGTAGGAAGCACTGCCGGCATATCTTTCATACTATGTACAGCCATATCAATTTCTTTGTCCAGCATCGCTTGTTCGATTTCTTTAACGAATAAGCCTTTTCCGCCTACCTTGGAAAGCGTTACATCAAGGATTTGGTCACCCTTTGTGACAATTTCCTTCACCTCGAACTCGTATGGAACCCCAAGCTCTTTAAGTTGATCGATAACCCAGTTCGTTTGGGTGATCGCTAATTTACTACGTCTAGAACCGACAATTATTTTTCTCATAGTTTCCTCCTATGTATTCCAAAAGTGGAATGTTGAAAGGCTTCCGAAAAGGAAAAAGTTAATTAACACAATCATGAAAGATCCAATATTCAGAAAGGCTAGCGTCCTTCCATACATTTGTTTCCGAATTTTCAAGTATAAAAATACACTGTATGCGATAAGCAAAATAAATGAGCCGATGATCTTCATATCCAGCCAGGATACCCCAGGCACTTTTATATAAGCCCATTGAATCCCCAAGATAAGTGAGACCACCAATAATGGAACACCTATTACTGCTAGGACATAGGACATTTGCTCGAGCTTAGTTAAATCGCCGAGTCGAAGCAGCCGTTTCCCCCACTTCTTCCGTTTCAACAGATCATATTGAATTAAGTAGAGTAGTGAAAAAACGAAAGAAAGCGTGAATGCCCCATAAGATAGGATGGCAAAAGTGATATGTATGAGCAATAGCTCTGAAACCAGACGCTGTGCAAGCACTTGAGATTCTATCTGAACAGGTGCAAAGGTATGGATGGCCATAACCATGAAACCTAATACATTCGTAAAAAAGACCGTAAAATCGACTCTTAGCAATCGGTTAATGATCAAAGATAACGATATAAGGACCCATGCATAAAAATATAAGCCTTCAAAAATCGTCAATACCGGGAACCTTCCCGTTTTCATTACATACAGAAACAAAAAAATTGTTTGCAGTACCCAAACAATAGAAAGCAACCAGAAGGCGACCTTGTTAGCCTTCTGGTTATTATTAAGGAAGTCAATAAAATATAAAAGCATACTGATGGCATACAACAACACAGTGGCTTCATGCAATCTTGTCATTAGTAATTCCATATCTACCTCATTACTGGACAGGAACTGGATTCAATAGGGATGCCTTGGAACTGTTCCGTTCTTTTTCATCATCCGCAACCAGCTGGTCTTCTATCAATTCCTCTAAATTGAAGATTTTAACGAAATTATTTAATTGCTCTTTTGCATTAGGCTCATCTGCAAGCTCTTTTGCATAAAGAATAGGATCTTTTAGCATTTGGTTGATGATGCTCTTCGTATGCTTGTTCAGAACCTTTTTGTCACGTTCGCTTAAATGCGGAAGCTTTCTTTCGATGCTTTCCATCGTTTCCTTTTGTATCGAAAGGGATTTTTCCCGTAAAGAAGAAATGACTGGCACCACACCAAGCAAATTAATCCATTGATTGAAATCCACAATTTCAGATTCAATCATCAATTCTATTTTCTCGGCAGCTTTTTTACGTTCTTCGATATTGGCTTGCACGATCCCTTCAAGATCGTCAATGTCATACAGGAATACATTTTCCAGCTCGCCCAATGTTGGATCGAGGTCACGCGGCACTGCGATATCGACCATGAAAATAGGACGGCCTTTACGAAGCTTATTCACGAATGACATCATTTCTTTTGTTACGAGAAGATCTTTTGATCCAGTGGAAGTGATCAGGATATCAGCTTCCACTAAAGCGCATTGCAGCTCTTGAAGCTGTTTTGCTGTACCATTGAATCTTTCCGCCAGGTCGACCGCTTTCTGAAAGGTGCGGTTAATGACTGTGATGCTGTCGGCTCCATTACTATGAAGATTTTGAATGGCTAGCTCACCCATCTTACCGGCCCCAAGAATCAAGACATTCTTGCCGTTCAGGCCTCCAAAGATTTTTTTTGCAAGCTCGACTGCCGCATAGCTGACGGAAACGGCATTGGTATTGATTTCGGTTTCCGAATGAGCTTTTTTAGCCAATGTAAGGGCTTGCTTGAAGAGATGGTTAAAAACGGTACCGATCGTATCTTCCTTCTGCCCTAACAGATAGCTTGAACGTACTTGTCCCAAAATCTGAGTTTCTCCCAGTATCATGGAATTCAAGCCGCAGGTAACAGAAAATAAATGCTCGACAGCCCCATCGCCTTCATATATGAAGAGATATTTAGAAAATTCTTCTTTATCGATATTAAACCATTCCGAAAGAAATTCCTTTATATAATACCTGCTTGTATGAAGCTGGTCACCGACCGCATATATCTCCGTTCTGTTACATGTTGAAATAATAATATTTTCCAAGATGCTTTTTTTATTTTTAAGAGCTTTCATTGCCTCGGCAAGTTCGGCTTCGCTGAACGATAGTTTTTCCCGAATTTCTACAGGGGCAGTTTTGTAATTAATACCAACCGCTAGAATATGCATCCTTTTGTTTTGCACCCCCAAAATTTTTCATGTAAATTTATTATACCATGTACTAAAATTGATTCACGCAAATAATATGAACAGTTTATGAAAACGTATGCTACCATGAAAAGACAGCCAAAACGCCTGATTGCTACAAAAGGTGTCTAAGCGGGATTTGTAAGTTACATACATATTTCGACATTGTGTACAAAAGTACCATATCAAAAATGGCAAAAAACTTCAAGTAATCGAATTGGATAGGAGGATAAAATGAAAACGCAGCGTATTTTCCCTGGAATCGTTTTAATCGGTTTCGGACTCTATTTTTTTCTTGAACATTCCCAAATGGAGATCTTTCCAGGCTTTTTTAGCTGGCCCACTTTATTATGTATAGTTGGTGCCGCCTTCTTGATTCAGGCTTATAGCGGTAATGAATATGAGTCCATCCTGCCTGGCGTCATCTTACTGGGGTTCGGGGCCCACTTCCACATTGTCGAGAACCTGGATATTTGGCCGGACAATATAGGTATCTTTATTTTAATCATCTCGCTGGGATTTATTCTTCGTGCACGTAAAACAAATTCTGGAATGTTTCACGGGATGGTAATACTCATCATCTCGATCCTTTTCTTGTTCTATGATAAAATCACAACGTCTTTCGGGATTGTTGAAACAAGCACGGCGAACATCGAAAGGTTTTGGCCATTTGCCTTGATGGCGATCGGCATTTTCTTTTTGGTTCGAAAAAAGTGAATATGGACCGATTCGCATTTTATGTGAATTCCATAATGAAAAAGGGTATTCCAGATGCGGAATACCCTTTTCTTTTACATATATTTCTTAAGGACGCCCCATGCTTGTTCCTTACCTTCTCCTGTTTCCCCTGAGAAAAGAAGCAATTCATCTTCTCTTTCCATATTCAACGTTTGGCGCGTGATCTTCAAGTGCTTCTGCCATTTGCCCTTTGGGATTTTATCCGCTTTGGTGGCAATGACGATCCTGGGCAGATCATAATGCTTCAGGAATTCATACATTGCGATATCATCCTTAGTCGGAGGATGACGCAAATCGACGATCAGAAGCGCAGCGCGGAGCTGATCACGGGAAGTGAAGTACGTTTCGATCATCCTTCCCCAAGCATCGCGCTCCGTTTTTGATACCTTTGCATAACCATAACCCGGTACATCCACAAAATGGAGTGCTTCATTTATGATATAAAAATTCAAGGTCTGCGTCTTACCCGGTTTAGAGGATGTCCGCGCCAAGTTTTTTCGATTGATCATTTTGTTGATGAAACTGGATTTCCCAACGTTGGAACGGCCTGCCAAGGCAAATTCCGGTATTGGAGTATTGGGATATTGTTCAGGCTTCACAGCACTGATGACAATATCTGAACTTGTTACTTTCATTCGTTCACACCTACCAATGCATGCTCAAGGACTTCATCGACGTGTGAAACTGGAACAAATGTTAATGCTTTACGGACACTTTCCGGGATATCATCAATATCCTTTTCGTTATTTTGCGGGATGATGATTTTCGTAAGTCCTGCGCGATGGGCCGCTAAAGATTTTTCTTTAAGCCCGCCGATCGGAAGAACCCGTCCGCGTAATGTAATTTCGCCTGTCATGCCTACCTCTTTTCTGATCGGCCTATTAGTTAGGGCCGATATTAACGCTGTTGCAATCGTGATGCCTGCAGATGGGCCATCTTTAGGGACGGCACCTTCGGGGACATGAATATGAATATCATATTTTTCATGGAAGTTCGTATCAATATGAAGTTTCTCGGTTTTTGAACGGACATAGCTGAAAGCAGCCTGGGCTGACTCTTTCATTACATCGCCAAGCTTTCCTGTCAGGATAAGCTTGCCTTTACCTGGTGATAAGGAAACCTCGATTTGCAGCGTATCGCCACCAACCGACGTGTATGCTAATCCATTAGCAACACCGACTTGGTTCTCGACTTCCGCCTGTCCATAATGGAACATGGTTTTCCCTAAAAACTCCTCGACATTCTTTTCAGAAATGACGACCCGCTTTTTATCTCCGGACACGATGATTTTTGCAGTCTTACGACAAATGCTTGCAAGCTGTCGCTCCAGACTCCGGACACCGGCTTCCCGAGTATAATAACGGATGATTTTGGTAAGAGCTTCCTCACGGATTTGCAATTGTGTCTTCAATAAACCATGGTTTTCCAACTGTCTAGTCAGTAAGTGATCCTTGGCTATGTGAAGTTTCTCTATCTCAGTATAACCTGCAATCGAAATGATTTCCATACGATCACGAAGAGGGCCAGGAATCGATCCCAAATTGTTCGCCGTCGCAATGAACATGACCTTGGAAAGATTATACGTTTCTTCAATATAATGATCACTGAAATTATGGTTTTGCTCAGGATCGAGTACTTCCAGCATCGCTGCAGATGGATCTCCCCTAAAGTCATTGGACATCTTATCCACTTCGTCCAGTAAAAAGACAGGATTGATCGTTCCAGCTTTTTTCATGCCTTGGATGATCCGTCCCGGCATCGCCCCTACATATGTGCGGCGATGTCCGCGGATTTCCGATTCATCACGCACCCCGCCTAAAGATATACGGACGAAATTCCTATTCAGTGATGACGCGATCGATTTAGCGAGGCTGGTTTTCCCGACACCTGGTGGTCCAACCAAGCAAAGGATAGGTCCCTTCAATGAATTGGTCAATTGCTGGACGGCTAAATACTCAAGCACCCGCTCTTTCACCTTTTCCAATCCATGGTGGTCCCGGTTCAGGATTTTTTCAGCTTTGTGAATATTCAAGTCATCTTTAGTAGCTTTGGACCAAGGAAGCGAGATCAACCATTCGATATAATTGCGGATGACAGAACTCTCGGCTGAGCTGGACGGTACTTTTTCATAACGGTCCAATTCCTTTAATGCCGTTTCTTTGATGTGCTCCGGCATATCCGCTTCTTCTATCTTTTCGTTGAGGACTTCAATTTCCCCTGTCTTCCCTTCTTTATCGCCCAATTCCTTTTGGATCGCTTTCATTTGTTCACGTAAATAATATTCTTTTTGAGTCCGTTCCATCGAACGCTTAACACGCTGGCCGATCTTTTTCTCGAGGAAAAGAACTTCTTTCTCGTTATTGATGATCTCGATTACCCGGCTTAAACGCTTTTTCATATCAATGGTCTCGAGCACTTCTTGCTTTTCCTTCAATTTCAAAGGCAAATGGGAAGCGATTATATCGGCTAATCTCCCAGGCTCTTCAATATCGGAAGTGGAAGAAAATGTTTCACCGGTTATTTTCTTGGACATTTTTATGTATTGTTCAAAATAATCCAATAGTGTGCGCATTAATGCTTGATGTTCAGCATCCTTTTCATCACTGTCTTCATATATTTTAATCTTGGCACCATAATGTGTCTCATAATCGTAAAATTCAATGACCTCTGCCCGGTTCAATCCTTCCACCAACACCCGGATTGTACCATTCGGAAGCTTCAGCATCTGTTTTACCTTTGTTAAAGTTCCCATTGTAAATAAATCTTCTTCACCTGGTTCGTCCAACGAAACATCTTGTTGTGTCGTCAAAAATATAAGATGGTCTTCCACCATTGCTTTCTCAAGGGCTTGTACCGATTTATCTCGGCCTACATCTAAATGAAGTACCATCGTTGGATATACAAGCAGTCCTCTAAGCGGCAGGAGGGGGACGATGATTTCTTTATCAGTCATTTCCTGACACCTCCATCTAATTAGTATCGTCGTTGTAAACTATTTACCCATGTACTCAACCTTTTAACAATTCTATCCTATTTATATAGAAGTGTCTATTCGTTTACCTTAACACGTTTCGACTGCTATTATTATCTCCAATATTAGATAAAAAAGCACGTCTGAACACGTGTTTATTTTTTCTTTAGGTTTAAGACGGACTCCAATATGGTCCTTAAAATGCCCCGGTTCTATTTTAGCCGGGGCATTTCGTTTATACACTTTCTTTTTTCGATAGGTCCAAGGATGTGAGGATTTGTTCCGATATCATTTCCTTTTTCAGTGCCTGATCGAGCACTTCTTTTACATTCGTAACCGGAATGATTTCTATATCCTTGATTTCAGATAGCAAAGGCTGCATGTTATCGGCTGGGATGATTACTTTCTTTGCGCCGGCAAGTTTTGCGGCCTTGATTTTCGGAATGACACCGCCAATCGGTTTAACACCGCCATGAATGCTGATTTCCCCAGTCATCGCCATTGTGTGATCAACAGGGATTTTATAAATGGCCGAGTATATGCCAGTTGCCATCGCGATTCCGGCAGAAGGACCATCTACAGGACTTCCGCCCGGGAAATTCACATGGATATCGAATTGATCGGCAGGCACTCCCATCGACCGTAAAACCGTAATGACATTTTCAATCGAACCTTTTGCCATGCTCTTACGGCGAATCGACTTGCCGCTACCACCGCCAATACTTTCTTCTTCAACGATGCCGGTAATATTTATCGAGCCTTTTTCATCAGAGGCGGCCATGACCGTAACCTCGATTTCAAGCAATGCCCCGCTGTTGGGACCATAGACTGCAAGACCGTTGACAAGGCCTATTTTAGAATTCGATTCTATTTTCCTGTCCATTCTTTGGGTCAGTTGGCTGCTATGTGCCATCCAATCTATATCTTCTTCTCTGATAAAAGTCCTGTCTTCATTAATTGAAATTCCTGCAAGAGTCTGAATCATGTTGACGGCTTCCCTGCCATTTCGGGCATAATCCGAAATCGAATGCAAGCCTTTTTCACTGATGGTGATTCCCACTTTATCTGATGCATTTTTAGCCACGGTGATTATTTCTTCCCGATCAAGTTCGCGGAAAAATACCTCTATGCATCTCGAGCGTATTGCAGGTGCAATTTCATTTGGCGTTCTCGTTGTGGCGCCAATCAATCGAAAGTCAGCCGGAAGTCCATTTTTAAAAATATCATGGATGTGAGTGGGAATATTTTGGTTTTCCTCTTGATAATAGGCACTTTCCAGAAAGACCTTACGATCCTCCAATACCTTTAATAGTTTATTCATCTGTATTGGATGTAGCTCCCCTATTTCGTCGATGAACAATACGCCTCCATGAGCATTGCTGACTGCACCCTGCTTTGGCTGCGGAATGCCAGCCTGTCCCATTGCCCCGGCCCCTTGATAAATTGGATCATGCACCGAACCAATCAGCGGATCGGCAATCCCCCGTTCATCGAACCTGGCTGTGGTGGCATCCAATTCAACAAACACTGCCGAATTCTTAAAAGGGGACTTCCCGTTTTTCTTAGCCTCTTCCAAAACAAGTCTGGCCGCTGCTGTTTTCCCTACCCCTGGAGGACCGTAAACTATCACATGCTGGGGATTCGGCCCACATAAAGCAGCCTTTAAAGATTTAATGCCATCTTCCTGACCGATGATTTCATTAAATGAGCTTGGTCTAACCTTCTCAGCCAATGGCTCAGTTAACGAAATCGATCTCATCTTCCGTAATTGGTCCATTTCCTTACGTGAATCACGGTCAATGGAAACTTTTTGTGTCCGCTGGCCTTTCAATAGGTTCAAAAAATACAATCCAATAATAATCCCAAAAAACAGCTGGATAAACAACGCCAATCCTGTCCAATTCATCGTATTCCCTCCTGCACTCTCCTAGTTTGTCATTTCTGTTAGTATCTCCTTTGGAAGGGCGATATTATCCAAGAAATTCGTGTTGTAAATTTTGGGGTTTTCATCCTTAAGAACAACAATTTTTCAATAAACATAAAAAAAGACAAAAGAAAAAGACTGCCAGGATGAACTGGCAGTCTTACTTTTCCTATTAATTAAGCAGATGTCTTCTTTTCTTGTCCTTTGATGGTAGTACCGTCTTTTAGGACGAGCTTTGGAGATTCATTTTTTGAAATCGTGCTGCCTGTGATTACACATTTTGCAACATCATCACGTGAAGGCAGATCGAACATCACTTCAAGAATGATGCCTTCAATGATGGATCGCAGGCCACGTGCACCAGTTTTACGTTCAATTGCCTTTTTAGCAATTTCACTAAGCGCTTCCTGTTCGAATTCCAATTCAACATCGTCTAGTTCAAGCAATTTTTGATATTGTTTAACAAGGGCATTTTTCGGTTTTGTCAGGATTTCGATCAAAGCAGCTTCATCCAATTGCTCAAGAGTCGCAATTACCGGAAGACGTCCGATGAATTCCGGAATTAAACCGAAACGAAGCAAGTCTTCAGGAAGGACTTTGGAAAGCAATTCTTTTTCTGCAACATCATCCTTCTTCACGTCAGAGCCAAAACCAATGACTTTTTGACCAAGACGGCGTTTGATGATCGGTTCGATGCCATCAAAGGCACCGCCACAGATGAACAAAATATTGGTCGTGTCGATTTGGATGAACTCCTGATGCGGATGTTTACGCCCACCTTGAGGCGGAACGCTTGCAACCGTTCCTTCAAGAATTTTCAATAAAGCTTGTTGCACACCTTCACCAGACACGTCACGTGTAATGGAAGGATTTTCCGATTTACGGGCAACTTTATCGATTTCATCAATATAAATAATGCCTTTTTCCGCTTTTTCCACATCATAATCAGCTGCTTGGATTAATTTTAGAAGGATGTTTTCGACATCTTCCCCAACATATCCAGCTTCCGTCAATGAAGTCGCATCAGCAATGGCAAAAGGAACATTCAGTAATCGTGCCAATGTTTGCGCAAGAAGGGTTTTCCCGCTTCCCGTCGGTCCGATTAGGGCGATGTTACTTTTAGAAAGTTCCACATCGTCGACTTTGCTATTGGAATTGATACGTTTATAATGGTTGTAAACAGCGACAGCCAAAGATTTCTTCGCCTGTTCTTGTCCAATCACATATTCGTCAAGAATTTCACGGATTTCCATAGGTTTAGGAACATCCCTGAATTCCACTTCTTCATCAGTGCCCAGCTCTTCTTCGACGATCTCCGTACAAAGCTCGATACACTCGTCACAAATATAGACACCTGGACCAGCAACCAGTTTACGAACTTGTTCTTGTGTTTTACCGCAAAAAGAACATTTTAACTGTCCTTTTTCATCATTAAATTTAAACATGTACGTTCACCCCTTTAAATACTCTTCCAACTCTATTACATAGCGGTACCCAATCGAATGAAAAAACTAGGCACACATCTACTTAAGCATTCCAACATTCCTAGTATGTTTTGCATTTTATCATGTTCTTGGAAGTTTAGTAACAAAAATGCTCACGCGTCCGAGTTGTTAAATAAGTACAATAATCAATCAATATGTATTTGCCCTTTACCAGTATGCCCAAAACTTTTGATTTTTAAAATCAGGATTTGCTGTATAAATATGTATATGCGGTATTAGAACTAATCTACACTGAAATCCAAAAAAAATCAATCAGGAAATAACCGATATTTGAAATTTCCACTAATTCTCAATATGTATAAAACAAGGCACGATTACTCGCGCCTTGTTTTTTTAAAGGAAATATTTAAATCTACTTATTTATAAAAATTATTTTGCGTCAACTGTTTTGCTGTTTTCTACCAAGAAGTCAATAGCTTTCTTAATTTTAAGATCGCCTTTGATTCCTTCTAAGTTTCCAAGAGCTTGTTTGATCGCATCAATTTCCATGTTGTACATTGTAGCCATTTGTCCAAGTTCAGCTTCCACATCTTCGTCAGTCGCTTCAAGTTTTTCAACTTCAGCAATTGCTTCAAGAGTAAGGCTCGTACGAACTTGCCCTTCAGCTTCTTCTTTCATTTGTGCTTTTAAAGCTTCTTCGTCTTGACCTGAGAATTGGTAGTAAAGTTCCAAATTAAGTCCTTGAGATTGAATGCGTTGAGAGAACTCATTCATCATGCGGTCCACTTCATTTGAAATCATTGCTTCAGGAACGTCCATTTCCGCACCTTCAACAGCTTTACCAATTACAGTGTTTTGGATGAAGTTTTCTTCTTCGTGTTTTTTGTCATGCTCTAATTTATGTTTTGTTTTTTCTTTAAGTTCAGCCAAAGTTTCAACTTCGTCGTCGACATCTTTCGCGAACTCATCATCCAACTCAGGAAGTTGTTTTGTTTTGATTTCGTGAATTTTCACTTTGAATACAGCTGGTTTACCTGCAAGTTCAGCAGCATGGTATTCTTCAGGGAAAGTAACTTCGATATCTTTTTCAGCGCCAGTTTCAAGACCAACAAGTTGCTCTTCAAATCCTGGAATGAAAGAGTTCGAACCGATTTCCAATGAATGGTTTTCTGAAGCTCCGCCTTCGAATGCTTCACCATCAACGAATCCTTCAAAGTCAAGAACGACTGTATCGCCTTCAACAGCTTGTCCTTCTTCTTTAACAACAAGCTCAGCTTGACGCTCTTGTAATGTTTTCAATTCGTTTTCAACATCTTCGTCAGTTACTTCAGTATTGAATTTTTCAACTTCAACACCTTTGTAATCTCCCAATTTAACTTCAGGCTTAACCGTTACTGTTGCAGTGAAGATCAGGTTTTCGCCTTTTTCCATTTTCTCGATGTCGATTTCTGGACGATCTACAGGCTGAATTCCAGCTTCTTCGACAGCATTTGCATAAGCATCTGGAAGAATGATATCAAGCGCATCTTGGTATAGTGATTCTACGCCGAATTTCTTTTCGAACATTTGACGTGGCATTTTACCTTTACGGAAGCCAGGTACGTTTACTTGTTTCACTACTTTTTTGAAAGCTGCGTCTAAACCTTCGTTTACTTTTGCAGCGTCAACTTCAATTGTTAGTACGCCTTGATTACCTTCTTGTTTTTCCCATTTTACAGACATGTGTTTCCCTCCAAAAAATCTATATACTTCAATAATAAGCATTGGATGAATATGCTTTGCAAGTGTTAACAAGTCATCCTTCAAATATACCCAAAAAAATATTGGGAAATCGTCAAAACTCGACGATTTATACATTACAACCACTACATTATACCACAGGTTTAATCTGTTACAACAGCAATAGCTTAAATAATGGGATAAGAAATTTCCTCAATTTCTTTTAAATAGGATAGAATATCCGCAACTGTTTCTTCATCAGCCAGATAAAGGTCCGCTAAGTCCCTCCCGAAAACTTCCCCAGTCATGTATTCCTCCGCTAATGCATGGTAGGCAGCTGCCCAAGCCGGCAAGTTTTCAGGTCCGGGTTCAAAAGGATATAACAGAAAGGAATGACGTTCGATCAAACTATGGACCATTTCAAATAAGCTCGGGTTTTCCTGACTGATTTCCTCTTCTGTCAGGCCGGTTACCGTCTTATAGAAGTCCGTCTCCTTCAAACTTTTCAATTCCCTTGGTATGACCGACTTCGATTGATTTAATTTCCTTAGTGTCACTTCCTCGGCATATTCCTGGTCAATAAGGATGTTAAGGAGCATCGTTTTAAAGAAAGGGTGTCCCTCGTCTCTTTGTAGAAATTGTTCGATTTGCGGGATGAATGGTCGAATGTTGATATTCGTGAGTTTTGAAATGACCAAGAACATTTCATTATCTGTTTTCCCTTCAAAGAGATCATCCTCTTGCAATTCTTCTGCAAGCTGCTGATTTTGCCTTTCCTTTTCCTCTTTTTTATCCTCAAGGGCCCTTTTGCTGAACTGAAGCATCTTTTCGAAATGTTCCTCTTTATCAAAGGGAATTTGGCTCTCTTCAAATAGCAGTTCGATCGTCGTGACCATTTCCTGATGTTCGCCCAATTGCAGCAGGACCATCAAATAGATATTGATAAGTTGAAAATAGTCGCCGATGCCTTTATTCAGCATCTCTATACATAACTCTTTTGACTCCTCATAGTGCTCAAGTTCGACTAGAGAGACCACTAGCCCCATGCAAACCTCATCATTTTCGGGCTCATATTCCCTGGCTTGGCTGAAAAGCTGTGCAGCCGCTTTAAAGTTTCTGTTTCCAAGCTCATCCAGCCCTTTTACAATCAGCCTTTCACCGAGATTTGGAAAGGCGATAATCTTGGTTTCTCCAGACTTCTTTTGGTTGTTCTCATTATCCATCCTATTTTCCGCCTCACCGTTCGCTTTTTGAAAAACAGTTTAGCATGTAATAGCAGGAAACACAAAATTTTATATGGGAGAATAAATGCCTTTTCCGTCCATTTCAAGCTTTCCCCCATAAAAAAATCCCGTCCCCCTTTCAAATATGAAAGGAGGACGGGAAAATGCCCATCTTCAATTAAATGCTCGATACAACCTTTTTTTGTGATTCATAGGCGGAAATCTTTTTATCATATTGAAGGGTTATGGAAATTTCATCCCAACCTTTAATGAGCATTTCCTTCCAATATGGATGAATTTCAAAACTTGTTTCAAACCCTTGACCATCTTTCAATGTCTGATTGGGAAGGTCAATCGTTAACTCATAGTCAGGTGCCGCCACTCTCTCCATTAAATACTTCACTTCAGCTTGGGTTAAAGCAATGGGGACCATGCCATTCTTCATGCAATTACTTTTAAAGATATCAGCATAGGACGGTGCGATGATGATATCGAATCCGTAGTCTTTCAAGGACCATGGGGCATGCTCACGTGAAGAACCGCAGCCGAAATTTTCACCGGCTATTAAAATGGACGTGTTTTGATTATGGGGCTGATTCAATTCAAACTCAGGACGTTCTTTTCCATTTTCATCAAAACGCCAGTTATAGAATAAAAATTCACCAAATCCACTTCGCTCAATTCGTTTTAAAAATTGCTTTGGAATGATTTGGTCCGTATCCACGTTTTTACGGTCAAGTACCGCCGCTCTTCCTTTATATATAGTAATGGGTTCCATTCTCTGCACCTCCGGTTAATTCGTATTCTTAATGGACTTGTTCAGTCGTTTTCAAATTCCTAATATCGACAAATTTCCCATGAATGGCGGCCGCGGCAGCCATTGCCGGACTAACTAGATGTGTCCTGGCACCAGCTCCTTGCCTTCCTTCAAAGTTCCGATTACTGGTGGAGGCACAATGCTCACCGGCTGGAACCACATCAGGGTTCATGCTCAAGCACATGCTGCAACCTGATTCGCGCCATTCAAAGCCCGCAGATTTGAAGATCTCATCCAACCCTTCATCTTCCGCTTGCCTTTTAACACTCTGTGAACCGGGAACGACCATCGCCCGAACTCCTTTTTGAACAGTCTGGCCTTCGATCATTTCTGCAGCCTGCCGTAAGTCCTCAATGCGTGAATTGGTACACGATCCTATGAATACATGCTGAACGGGAATATCCGTAATCGGCATGCCTTCCTCAAGACCCATATACTCAAGTGCACGATTCAATTCCTTTGGATCCATGATATCTTCCGCGAAGGTAGGTACTTTACCGTCCACTCCGCTAGCCATTCCAGGATTTGTACCCCAGCTGACCATTGGCGAGATCAGGCTACCATCAAGAATGATTTCCTGGTCGTATACAGCATCCTCATCACTGGAAAGTGACTTCCAGTCTTGTACACATCGCTCGAACTCTTCTCCTTTTGGCAAATACTTACGACCTTTCAAATAAGAGAAAGTTGTTTCATCGGGAGCTACCAGCCCCGCTCTTGCCCCGCCTTCGATCGACATATTGCACACCGTCATTCTCTCTTCCATCGACATATCCCGGAAAACTTCCCCACAATACTCAATGATGTGTCCCGTGCCGAAATCGACGCCGAATTTAGAAATCACATATAAAATGACATCTTTCGCCATCACGCCGTGACCAAGCTTGCCATTAACCTCAAGCTTTAATGTTTTGGGTTTTGTTTGCCATAGGGTTTGTGTGGCTAAAACATGCTCAACCTCACTCGTACCGATTCCAAACGCAATCGACCCAAACGCACCATGTGTGGAAGTATGACTGTCACCGCAGACAATCGTCATCCCTGGCTGTGTAAGACCCAATTCCGGTCCGATAACGTGAACGATCCCTTGTTCCGGGCTGTCTAAATCAGCAAGGCGGATACCGAACTCCTTACAGTTTTGGTCAAGTGCCTCTAATTGTTTCCTTGCAATATCATCCTCGATGAAATAACGATTAACGGTTGGCACATTATGATCCATTGTCGCAAAAGTACGGTCGGGCCTCCTGACTGTACGTCCTTTTAATCTCAATCCTTCAAATGCTTGCGGAGAGGTCACTTCATGAATATATTGAAGGTCTATATAAATTAAATCCGGTTTATTTTCCTCTTCATTCACAATATGGCGATCCCATATTTTCTCTATTATCGACTTTCCCATCTTTATCCCACCTCGATCAATCTTGTATTTTTTTAAAAAACACGGCCTAATGTTAGGCCGTGAAAGAAGTTTATGCGTAAGCTCCCATGATGTTGGAAATGGCTTCCTGGTCTAAAAGATTTGCTTTTATTTCTGCAATCATCTCTGAAGTAGACGTAATATTCGGTTGGCCATTTGCGATATCACCTGTTCTCAAACCATAATCAAGGACCGCTTCCACTGCCTGCTCAACGGCATGTGCCTCATCTTCCAGGCCAAAGGATAAACGCAGCATGGACGCCGCTGATAAAATGGTCCCGATTGGGTTAGCTAAGTTTTTGCCCGCGATATCCGGAGCTGAGCCATGAATCGGTTCATATAGGTTTGGCCCTTTGGTTGATATAGAGGCGGATGGTAGCATTCCAAGCGAACCAGTCAACACGGATGCTTCATCGCTTAAAATATCACCGAACATATTCTCCGTCACGATAATATCAAATTGTTTCGGGTTTTTGATCAGTTGCATGGCTGCATTATCCACAAGCATGTGTTCAAGGGTTACATCCGGATAGTCCTTGGCGATTTCTTCAGCCGTTTCACGCCACATCCTGCTGGATTCAAGAACATTCGCTTTATCCACGGATGTTACTTTTTTCTTGCGATCCGATGCTAATGCAAAAGCAAGTTCAATAATGCGCTTCATTTCGCTTTTCTGATAGAAAAGAGTATCGACAACCGCCTCTTTCCCCTCTTTTTCAACTCGTTCACTTGGCTTTCCGAAATAAAGGCCGCCAGTTAGTTCCCTGACAATCACGAAATCCACATCTTCAATGAATTCCTTTTTAAGAGGAGAAGATTCCGACAAGCTGGAATAGTAGCTGATTGGACGGATGTTAGCATAAAGATTCAAATCTTTTCGGATTTTCAACAAACCTCGTTCCGGTCTTAGGTGCGCAGGCTGGGCATCCCACTTAGGTCCTCCTACGGCCCCTAACAATACCGCATCGCTGTTTTTACAAATCTCCACTGTTTCATCCGGCAGGGGCGAACCCGTGTTATCGATGGCCCCGCCGCCAATCTCACCATATTGAAATTCAAAATCGTGTCCATATCTTTGGGCAACGGCTTCGAGGATTTCTACAGCGCCTCTTGTTACTTCTCTACCGATGCCATCTCCTTGAAGCACCGCAATATTCCTTTTCATCGAAATCTCCCCTTCCTATTGTAATACTGCTTTTTCTTCCAGTTCCTTCATGATGATCACTCGGTTCACAGCGTTCAAATACGCTTTTGCGGATGCTTCCAAGACGTCCTGATCCAGACCGCGGCCGCTTGTTTCCACACCATTAAAATCAATTTTCACAAAAACTTGGGCAAGTGCATCCATTCCGCCACCTACCGATTGAATCCGATAGTCCAGCAAGTTGATTTCGCTACCCAAACATCTTTCAAGCGTGTTATAAAGGGCTTCAACACTTCCTGCACCTGTTGCCGCTTCCTGAATCTCTTCATTATCGCCTTTTTTCAGTGTAACCGTCGCTGTTGCCGTCTGATGTGTACCGTGGGAAATCTGTAAGGAAATCAGGTCATAGAAACTGATATCCGTCGCTTTCTCTTCAAGCACTAGTGCCACGATATCCTCATCCGTCATAGTCTTTTTATTATCGGCCAATTCCTTGAATTGAACGAATAATGAGTTCATTTCCTCATCCGTAACCGAAAAATTCAACTCTTGTAATCTTTCTTTGAAAGCATGACGTCCTGAATGCTTCCCTAAAACAAGTGAATTGGACGAAACTCCGACGAGTTCAGGTGAAATGATTTCGTATGTCGTTTTTTCTTTTAACATGCCATCTTGGTGAATGCCAGATTCATGTGCGTATGCATTGGCACCAATTATGGCTTTATTAGCAGGAACTTGCATTCCGGTAAGTCGGCTGACCAAATCACTGGTTCTTTTAATTTCATTCAATACAAGGCCCGTTTCCGCTTGATAGAAATCTTTACGGATGTAGAGTGCCATAGCCACTTCTTCAAGTGCCACATTTCCGGCACGTTCACCAATGCCATTGATTGTACCTTCGACTTGTGTAGCCCCGCCTTCGATGGCGGCCAATGAATTGGCGGTTGCCATACCAAGATCGTCATGGCAGTGTGCAGATAAGCTAACCTTATCAATAGAAGGAACATGTTCACGAAGGTACCGGAAAATGTTTCCGTATTCGATTGGAGCTGCGTATCCTACAGTATCTGGAATATTAATGACCTTGGCACCAGCTTGAATGACCGCTTCAACGATTTCAGCCAAATAGTCAAGCTCTGTTCGACTGGCATCTTCTGCAGACCATTGTACGATCGGGAAACGTGCTGCCCCGTACTTGACCATCTCAACGGACTTTTCAATCACTTGCTGTTTCGACATTTTCAACTTATATTCACGATGAATGGGCGAAGTGGCGATGAACGTATGCAACCTTGGTTCTGCACCGATCCTCAATGAATCCCAAGCTGCATCAATATCTCCTTTTACAGCACGCGCCAGCCCCGTAACAGAGCTGTTTTTAATTTTGCGCGCGATTTCCTGTACGGAGTTAAAATCCCCTTTGGATGCTGCCGGAAAACCGGCTTCGATAATATCAACACCCAATCTTTCAAGCTGATAAGCAATTTCAAGCTTTTCGGTAAAATTCAAATTTACACCGGCGGATTGCTCCCCATCTCGAAGTGTGGTTTCAAATATATTAATTTTTCGCAACGGCTACCACTTCTTTCTCTTTTTGTTGAGGTTTTACGAATGGCATCATTTTTCTTAATTCACGACCCACCACTTCGATTTGATGTTGGTTTTCACGATTATTGATAGCATTGAAGACTGGACGGTTCGCTTGGTTTTCCAAAATCCATCCTTTAGCGAACTCACCGTCTTGGATGTCTTTCAAGATCGCTTTCATGGCCTCTTTCGTAGTTTCCGTCACAACGCGTGGTCCAGAAACGAAATCTCCCCATTGAGCTGTGTCAGAAATGGAATAGCGCATGTTTTCCATACCGCCTTCATACATAAGGTCGATGATTAATTTAAGTTCATGTAAACACTCGAAATATGCTACTTCCGGTTGATATCCAGCTTCTGTCAAGGTTTCGAATCCAGCTTTCACAAGGGCAGTCAATCCGCCGCAAAGTACGGCTTGCTCTCCAAATAGATCCGTTTCCGTTTCTTCCTGGAAAGTAGTTTCCAAACCGCCAGCTCTTAAAGATCCGATCCCCCGAGCGTACGCAAGTGCCAATTCTCTTGCTTCCCCCGTAACATTTTGATAGATGGCAAACAATGCCGGCACTCCTGCACCTTGTTCATATGTACGGCGAACAAGATGTCCAGGACCTTTTGGAGCGACTAATAAAACATCTACGTCTGCCGGAGGAACGATTTGATTGAAATGGACATTGAATCCGTGTGCGAACATTAACGCTTGACCAGCACGCAAGACCGGTTTGATTTCTTCTTGGTATACTTTCGGCTGAGTTTCATCCGGTAAAAGGTTCATGATTACGTCTGCTTGTTCAGCGGCTTCTTTAACTGTGTAAACATTGAACCCGTCTTCCACGGCTTTATCGAAGGATTTACCTTTCCTGATTCCGATGATTACTTCTACACCGCTGTCACGTAGGTTTTGTGCGTGTGCGTGTCCTTGTGAACCATATCCGATAACCGCTACCTTTTTATTGTTGAAAAAATTCTCGTTTGCCTCTGCGTTATAATATACTTTTGCCATAATAATTACATCTCCCTTTTCTTTTCATAGTTTTTTGTTTTTTTGTTTTTTTGTTTTTTGTTTTTTGTTTATACGATTGTCGCGCTCTTAGCGTGTACTATTTGCATTCCACGCGGGATGGCGGCAGTCCCTGTCCTTGCCAATTCCTTAATGCCATATGGCTTGATCAGTTCAATGAAGGCTTCGATTTTATCCGATTCCCCTGTGATTTGAACTGTCAGGCTATCTTTACTGACATCAATAACTGATGCTCGGAAGGGTTCGATGACTGAATAAATCTCGGCTCGGGTCTGTGTAGTCACCAATATTTTAATGAGTGCAAGTTCCCTGGCCACAATCGATTGATTCGTAATATCATTTACTTTCAATACATCGATCTGCTTATTCAATTGCTTGGTGATCTGTTCAACGACAGCTTCGTCATCAACATCGACCACAAAGGTCATCCTTGAAATGCCGGCCTGCTCGGAGGGCCCGACAGCCATGCTTTCAATGTTATAATTTCTTTTCGTGAACAGGTTCGTAATCCGATTCAGGACGCCTGGACGGTTGTTCACGGTGAGGCTAAGAATTCCCTTCATTGATTAAACTCCTTCCATTTCATCAAGCCCTTTTCCTTGTGCTACCATCGGAAAGACATTTTCATTTTGCTTTACCCGGAAATCGATCAACACGGGACCATCAGTTTTCAACGCTACATCCAGGCAGTTGCTTGCTTCTTCCTCCGTCGTCACTTTGTATCCCGGAATTCCATACGCATCGGCCAATTTCACGAAGTCCGGATGCGATTGAAAAATACTGTGTGAGAAACGTTTATCATGAAAGAGTTCCTGCCACTGCCTTACCATCCCGAGTGCCCCATTATTGACGATGATGATTTTGATCGGCAGATTCAATTCGGCTATGACCGAAAGTTCTTGGAGGCACATCTGGAATCCTCCATCTCCCGATATCGAAAGCACCGTCGCTTTCGGATTCGCAAGTTGCGCTCCGAGAGCCGAAGGTAAGCCAAAGCCCATCGTCCCCAGTCCACCGGAAGTGACCCATGAATTCGGTTTGTTAAACGGATAGTATTGTGCTGCCCACATTTGATGCTGTCCAACATCCGTCGTAACAATGGCCTCCCCATTCGTTTTTTCATGAAGCATCTGGATGACCCGCTGAGGTTTCAGGACGCCTTCTTCATGTGTATAACGCAATGGGAATTCTTCATTCCATGCAGCCAGCTGTGTGGTCCATTCATCAATTTCCGGCTTCTTGCCATTTTGTGCAATCAACTCCGTCAATGCTTCCTTAGCACTTCCGACGACTGGAATTTTCGTCGGTACATTTTTACCTATTTCTGCTGGATCAATATCGATATGGGCCACTGTTGCATGCTGTGCGAACTTCGCTAGATTCCCAGTCAATCGATCATCGAACCTGGCACCGATATTGATTAATAGATCACATTTCGATAACGCCATGTTTCCTGCAAAACAGCCATGCATGCCACCCATTCCGATAAAGAGAGGATGTTCCGCCGGAAAACCTCCAAGACCCAATAAAGTGTGGACGACTGGAATGCCTTGCTGCTCAACATAGTCCTTTAATAGATTGGACGCCTTTGCATGCAGGACACCTGCCCCTGCAAGAATGACCGGTCTTTTCGCTCCACTTACAGCTTCAACAAGCTTTCTGATTTGCAAGTAATTAGGCTTGGTCGTCGGCTGATAACCAGGGAGATCCATTTCTGGTTCCACATCCGTCGATACACCTTCTAAAATGGCCATATCTTTAGGTATATCGATTAATACTGGGCCGGGCCGGCCGCTTGAAGCGATATAAAAAGCTTCTTTTATAATGCGCGGGAGGTCTTCCGGCTTTCTCACCTGATAGTTATGTTTTGTAATAGGTGTAGTAATCCCCAGTACATCAGCTTCCTGGAAAGCATCTGTACCAATTACACTGGTGGCTACCTGACCCGAAATTACCACAAGCGGCAAAGAGTCGATCATTGCATCGGCCAAACCGGTCACAATGTTCGTTGCCCCTGGTCCGGAAGTGACTATGACAACCCCCGGCTTGCCGGTAATTCTGGCGTATCCTTCCGCTGCATGGATGGCACCTTGTTCGTGTCTTGTCAAAATATGAAAAAGCTCTGAACTGTAAAGCTTGTCATAAATCGGCAATACGGAACCACCTGGATAACCAAAGATGACTTCAACATTTTCCTTTTTCAATGCATCCAGCAGAAATTCGGCACCACTATAATGTGTCTTTCCACTTTTCCGATCAGCTACCACTGATTTTTGTGTCATTTCGTAAAGACCTCCTTCGCTTTTCTTCTAAGTATTTTCTCAAGATTCAGAATTTTCAGCTTTTTACGCATACAAAAAAGCCTTTTCACCCCAAATGTACTTGCACTTAGCAAGTTAAAGGGGTGAAAAGGCTTGATGAGCCACTCCACGGTACCACCCTTTTTCGCATGAAACTCCATGCGCACTTTGAATAGTTTACACTATTCTCTGTTTTGGTAACGGGTACTGGTACGCACCCGTTCAGCCCTACTAGTCTGACGTTCAAGCTGAAACTCCAAGGTGAGTTCATCTTTCGGGACAATACCGGTTCTCAGCAACCCGGCTCTCTGTAAATGACTTTTAAAAAGACTACTTATCCTCTTCAATGCTTTTCGCATTATTCTATTTTTCGTATCGCTTATGTTTGATGTCTTGTATTTGTGATTATCTTACGCGTATTTCCGGTAGTAGTCAACAGGTTTTTGAGAATTTTTTGATAATTCTAAATTGAAAGATTTGTTGTATACGCTTACATACCTATCATTACCACATTCTATAAAATAAAGTTATTTCAATTTTTAATTTTTAAAACGTTAGGTACACCATTTATTTTTTATAACTTATTATCGGAACTCCACTTACGTATCCATCCATGTATTACCCATACTATTCAAGTCACTTGTAATGTTTTCTCCATGTGGAAACATCCATTTTTCCTTTAAGCTTCATTTCCCACTGTCAATCTCCTTTGTGACAAGGGTTTGGAAACGTAACTTTTGATACAAGATTCGGCCTCAATCCCTTTTGAAGATCTCTCGTGGATAAACCTCCCGACATTCCAAGATGCGGAAAATCCCGGTACAATTCAAAATCCCCACCCCAAACAAATCCCAGGGATTTCGCTATGGCTGCCACCCTTGTCCACTTTTCGTCCTCTGTCCACAATGTCCGCTTAGCGTCATCACTGATAATGACAAAATCTACAGCAAGTCCATAGTTGTGCAAGGATTGGCCCGCTCTCGCATAAGTCACGATTGGTTTTGATTTGTTCGTTCTGCCTTGTTCATACAATTCTTTTTGTTCCAAGAAACTTCGATAACCAGCCGTGATTTGAACAAATATCCCCACTTCATAAGCCAATTTAACCACTTCAAGTATCGCTTCGTTCACGACCGGGTTCATACCGCTTCCCATATTTTCCTTTGCGCGATTCAATAGGGTTTGTAATTTGATAGCCATCCTGGCACCTCCCCTATATTTAATGCGAAAAATGCCCTAGACGGAAAGGCGCTTTATATATTATTAAACTGGAAGAACTTGAAGGGGGCTGATTGATGAAAAAATCCTTTCATATCCATTTACACCCCCTGCCTGAATGCAAAAGGGCCGAACACAGGTGAAATATATCATCCCACTGTGTCCAGCCCTCTGGTTCATTTAGCCAAAACATCCTCATATTCAGCATTTTTTTCAAACTGTTTTTGAACGAACGAACATACCGGAACAATTTTCAGTTTTTCCTCACGTGCGAACCCTATTACCTTTTCAACAAGGGCATTTCCTACCTTTTGTCCGCGAAGCTTGTCAGAAACTACGGTATGATCGACCGTGATTACATCATCACCTGATTTAAAGAATGTGATTTCCGCTAGCTTCTCGCCAGATTCTTCGACAAAAAAAGAACTTTCACCTTTTTTGATATCCACCATCTTGTTGACCTCCTTTTAGTTTCCTTTATCATATCTCACAAAATGGAAATTAAACAAATATTTAAAACGTGATCAAAATTCAATGGAGTGAAAGCCAGCATTGTTGATGTGAAGTTTATTTACAAATAAAAAACGGCTGATAAATAATATTTTCAGGAAGGCATAAGACATGATAAGGAAATCTTGATCGATTATTCCTGACCGATGATATATCATTCCTGAAAACCCTAGATTTCACTAAGGCTGAGGTGTACGATACTGCATGATTTTTATTACAAGGTTTTTATTACTCCTTCATGACCATAATGAAATTCAGAGTATGTCATGCTTCTGTTTTTTGATTGCATTTTAATTAATGGAAGAAATCTTACCGTAATGACGTAAGAATAAGTATATTATAGTAGAAACTAAAAAACTGACCTATTTAGGATAGGACAGTTTTTTAAACTTTTATGAAAACAAAATATAAAATGATCATCAATAACAATATGACCATAAAAACAGCGATAAGAATTACGTGTGCACTCGAGGGCCGGAACGTCCCTTCAATGATTTGTTGCTTCTTCTGCAGATACCCGAACGTCGCCAGTACTGTAATCACAAGGCCCAAAGCACATGTAAACATCCCCAGTATGATACTGATCAAGTCAATCCGGGCATCCCGATGCACACCTATCGTAAAATGCAGGCTCGTCGTGAGAAAACCAACCCCCACTATCGCAATCACCGTTCTTATCCACGCTAAAAAGGTGCGTTCATTAGCCAGATGCTGCTGGGCATATTTCAATTGGTTTTTCTCCATGTCATCACCCTAATTGAACGTTTTTGATCAATCATTTATGTAACTAAAAGACTCTTTAATCAGTCATCTCTTAAGAAGCGAAAAGGCCCTGATCATAGACCCGACAAACATTAGCCCTGCACCGCCAAGCAAAAAATATATACATAGTGTTTTATTAATGACATTCAGAGGATAAAGCAAGGCACCCAGTGCAATGATTGCCCCTATCCCCGTTATGGCCCATCCTATTTTTTTCATTAGCAACTCCTATTATTAATTATTTAGTGAAGGTCCTTCACAGGTTCCCCCTCTGTTTTACAAACAGGTCCCGCATTACTAGCTTAAACCATTTAAAAACTAACAACAAGTGAGATATTATAATTATCTTTCCACATAAAAAAAGAGCCATAAATGACTCCCGGTTTTGAAAATATCCAAATTCAGCCGTTCTTTTTATCCTTTTCCATGTATTCTTTTATCTTTCTTTCTTCCCACTCAGTCCCGAAGTTTCCATCTGCAAGGGTAGTAATTCCGTGTATCAGAACTCCAATCCCCCACCCTCCAAGGGGATAAAGGAACCACCAATAACTAGGATCCGTTAATAGGTTAATGGCAAAAAGCATTACGTTCACCAATACATACACCGTTAAATGGATGTAGAACGCCTTAAGGTTTTCCACCCTTTTTTTCGCCCTTAGATATCCATTTTCATTTTCCATCCCAGCACCTCCTCAGCTAAATACTTGAATATATTACCATCCTATTCAATAATACCTCATTTATCCCATTTCCATAAAGGGATGAGATGCGCAAACGCTAAATCGAGAGCTGGAATTACGGAAGAAGTTCTAAAGATTAACTGCAAAAAGTCAGTTGGATTTCATTCTATTGTATCCCCGTTCTTCATATGGCTGTATTTTTTCGATCCACAATTCTTCAAGTTTTTTCAATTCCCGTTTAGCATCGAAAAATCCTGTTTCTTTCGGCTTCATTACCTCCAGTACTTCAAAAGAAAAAGCCTCTTTCCCATATTGATTCCACTCACCTTGCAGCACTTTATTGGTGTTTGTTCCCATTTCCAATTCAAATTGTTTCCCCTTCAACGTCTTTAAATTTCTGGTGCTCCCGATAAAGACTTTATTATTTACCGTATTTCTTATTTGGTATACACCCGCTTCAACTTTCGTTTCTTTATATAATTGCTTCAATTCTTTTTTACGATCCATCTTCCTTGCCTCCAGTCATCATTTCTTCAGCCAATATTGGCTCCCATCAGGCTTTCTATCCAAGAATCCATATTCTATTAAATATCTCCTCAAAAGAACATGATCATGATAAACGGCACCCAATATTTGATTGATTTCCTTTTCTTCGTATTTTCGCTCATTCTCAAAACGGTTCATAATTTCTTGGAGAATGATCAGCCTTTGTTTTTCCTTTGGCGGGAAAGACTTTAATGCATCCTTACTGCCTTTAGGGAAATACTTTTTCAGTACAGCCATCTTTTCATCCTCGGTAACGTTATAACGATCATCGACCATCCTTGCTTTTTGATGAAGGGGGATAAATGCCTGTGCATGTTCATCTTTATCTTTCAAAAGTTCCATCAGTGCTAAAAACAACTTAGCCTGACGCTCTTTCTCTTTTAACACAAAGCGATGGTTCCGAATTGTGGAAGGACTCCCAATTCCCATTTCCTCCTGAACCTCAGCATCATTCTTCCCTTGATAAAAAAGGCGAAGGAGACGATTTTGGTGATCAGTAAGCCCTGTAAGTTTTTTATCGAGATCAATCAAGTATTCAAAAACGGAGTTGTGTGCATGTTCAATATGAATTCGCATATACCTCTCAGCTTCATAAAGAACCCCATCTTTCGGGTATACTATCCCCTTTTCAATTGCATTTCCGCATAGTAAACAAATATATTGATGCCCTTCTTCGCTATACCCTTGTTTAAGCTCATCCTGAGATGCACTCCAAAACATTTCAGCGTCCTTCATCAAACAAACACTTCCCCATAAAGTTTATAATATAATAAACATATTATTAATTTGTTTGCTATATGTCAATGTTTTTTCTGATTTATTTATAATTTCACTAAAGTATTCAGGCATTGCAAGCAAGGAGTCGGGGGATTGAGCTTTTACTGACTTCAACCAAGTTCATGATTCCATGGCACTATGCCGATATAATCCATTGAATAATGAGTGTAATTTCCCATGTCGAAATAGAGCCTTCATTGTATAATTATCTATCCTCAATAATATGCTATATAAGCGCGAATAAGCTTAGAGGAGGATTAACATTGAAAGATGAACATGAAGGGATTGTTTCTTCAATCCATAACCCCGATTTACATAAGGCATTACATCATTTATCTGAACAATTCAAGGTATCACTGCCAGAATTACGGGATACGATTGAAATACTTATACAAAACCAATCAAGTGTGCAGCAACTTAGTGAAGAAGATGATAAAAGTTCACCCGTTGAAGAATTGAAGACGGCAATAATCAAAAACCGTGAAACCATTAAAAAAAATCTTCAAACATTAAATAGGACTTGATTAAAATAGAAAAAGGCATCCAATGTTGGATGCCTTTTTTCCATGGAGCATATGGAATTCGTAGTATAAGTCCTTCGTTAAAGCTCATTAAGTATTAGCTAGGCACAAACTTAAGTATTCCTTCCAGATAAACACCTTGATCTTTTCGTGTGCATTCCCTCAACTTGATTCTTCCTTCTTTTTCTAACTCTTTGGCTAATTGGACTACTTTAGTTCCATCTTCGGATATTTCGACTGAGAAGAAATTGCCCCGAGTGGAAGTTTGAATGAACTTGAACAATCTATCTTTATTCATTTAAACAACTCCTTATTTATAACAAGTTCGACATAAAAAGAGCATCCACCTGCGATAAATATGAAATAAAAAACTTCTTATCGTCAAAACGGGACAATAATGGTTCAAAGGATGCAAATCGAAAGGCATTCTTTCTATATTCATCCCATATTTTCGTTCACGTAAAGCAAAAAGAAAAAAAAGCCAAAACCTTTAAAGGTTTTGGCTTTTTTAAGTTAGTGTCCCAGGAGAGATTCGAACTCCCGACCGACGCCTTAGAAGGGCGTTGCTCTATCCAGCTGAGCTACTGAGACATTTATGATATAAGTTGCGGTAAAACTTATGTATTACCTTAACTGTTCCCTTAGGACACTTCTTATTATAGTAGGATATCAAAAGAAAGTCAACGGTTTTTCATAAAAAGTTTTTTTCTTTTTTTATGTACCAGGAAGCGGGGAAAAACGCTTCCTGTTCATTATACATGAATTCATTCCATTTGATAAGCATTTCTTAATTCTTCAACGATTTTTCCTTCAAGGTCATAATAGGTGATTTCAAGTTTGCCTGTTCCCATTTCCAAAATGGCATAGGTTTTCTCTTTTCGTCCACGCGGCTGGCGTATGCTTCCCGGGTTGATGAAGAGCTTGCCGTCAATCGATTCGGAACCTGCAGCGTGGGAGTGACCAAAGCAAATAATATCCGCTTCGGCCTCTTCACTTTTATAAGATAAATTCATCAGGGTCATCTTTATGTTATAGAGATGTCCATGCGTAATGAAGAAACGCTTGCCTGCGATGTTCTCCACAATGTCAGTCGGATATGCCGAATCATGATCACAATTCCCACGAACAGCTAAGAAATCTGCCATGTGAGGATCATTTCTTTCCAACTCTGAATCACCACAATGGATCATGGCAGCAACTTCTTGTTTATGACGGTCGATTATCATGCTTATTTCATGAGTTAGGCCATGACTGTCACTCATTATTAGCACTTTCATCGTCACATTCCTTCTTCCCTTTTTAGAAATAAATCAAGTTTTTCATCTAGGGCCCTCAATGCGTGGGCACGGTGGCTGATTTGGTTTTTTTCCTCTTTTGTCAATTCGGCGTTTGTTTTACCCTGTTCTTTAACAAAAAAGATTGGATCATAACCAAATCCATTCGTTCCTGAAGGCTGTTCTGTAATCAAACCTTCCATCGTTCCCGAAACCGTAATCGTTTCCTGGTTGGGTGACGCGAGGGCCAAGGCGCAATAGAATCTCGCTGTTCTTTCCTCTTCCGGGACGCCTTCCAGTTCCCCGAGGACTTTTTCCGTGTTCGCTTCATCACTCTTGGACTCTCCAGCATAGCGGGCAGAATATACGCCCGGACGGCCATCCAATGCATCTACAATCAATCCGGAATCATCCGCAATGACAAAGTGGCCTAGCTGATGGGCTATGGCCTCTGCTTTCAGGATTGCATTTTCTTCAAAGGTTGTACCTGTTTCCTCCACATCCGGTGCATCCGGTACATCGAGAAGCGTTTTGACTTCATATCCTTTAGCAGAGAACAAGCTTTCGAATTCCTTGGCTTTCCCTTTATTTTTCGTTGCAATGATTACTGTCTTCATTTTTTCATTTCACCCTTTTTTATTTTATCGGCATGAGAGCCCTTTTGGGGCTAAGCAAGAATTTGCTGTAACTTGTTATATGTAAAAGCCACTTCTTCTCCAGTGCCAAACGGATGAATTCAGCGCTGCCTTTCATAATCAACAACGGCCGCTGAATTTTCCTGATAAGTTAAGTCTAACACAACTCCCTCATCTGCAATAACCCGAAACTTATAAACTAACGTTTGTAATTTTCACTATGTTCAATATGGATATTAACTTTTATGTTATTTATTGAAGTCTTATCAAAGGAATTTATAATTTTATTATCCCACTTATTGACATGGTATCTGTATGCCTTTTCACTTATGTTAAAAAGGTCTGTATTGATTTCCCCCCCCGTCTCCAATGTCTTCAAAATATCTTGCTTAACTTTTATTTCTACTTTTTTTTCGATTTTTCCCATATCCAAGTTATCTATATTTTGTTTCAATATTCCATTTGCTCTAACCTCTAAATCATACAAAGGTTTCTTTTGTTGTTCCAATACTATGATGTTTGTTTTGGGATCCATGATTTCAACACTTACCTTTTGTTTGTCCAGAGAAAAAAACATTACTGTCGCCTTGTTTTCAACCCATTTTAAACCGATCAAATCTTGTTTACTTACGAACCCTTTGTATTGTTGTTTTGATAATACATAGCCGCCATTCAACGATGGTATCTTTTTTTCTTTCCCGTCCTCTGAATAATGATGCTCATTTATGACCATAGAGGGAATTAAAATGGAACCAACCGGTTGATAAAATTCCGAAACCAGTTCACTGAATTTTAACGGGGAAATAAAATAGTTCTCATTAATAACGGTCTCTGGCCTTTGAATGATCGTGAATAAGTTAGGAAGATTAAAGAAACTATCACTGTCAAACACCTTTTTAATATCCTCGTTTGTAACAAACAGCCAAGAATTGTATCGCAATAAGGGCTCTTTCCCTACATATTCAATGAAATCCTTCATTTTCTTTTTGATTACATTCTCACTTAAAATGAAGGAGTTAATATGCCCGATATAAAGTGGTAATGCTGCATTTTGTTCTAATTCAGTATATGCTTCTTCGATACTTTCCCCTTTACCTTTCCCAATGACAACAGAAGATTTTTGTTGTAATGCAGTTGCCCCTTCTTGTTTTGCTATATCCGCAAAATTTAATGCTTGAAAGTATAAGATGAATTCACCCTCTTTATAATCGATCCCAAGAGCGGATCCATATGTTTGAGCTTGAATTTCCTTCATTCCCCAGCATCCTGTCGTCAGTAAAAGTTGACAGCCAATAATCATGACTGCAAATAGCTTTCTCATTTGTTCGACTCCTTTTGCGGTTCATTATCACTGGACCGTATAGCTTGATTCCGCTGCCTTAACATCCCATACGGAAGCTTAAATAAGACTTTTAACATATCCGATTTATTTGGTTTGGAAAGTGGATTCACAAAAGGCTGGCCGAAACTTTCCAAGGAAACCACAACAATCAAGATAAGGAATATTCCCATAAAGAATCCAAACAAGCCTAAAAACGCTGAACATGCAAATATGAATAACCTTATAATAACGATATTCCCAGCAATATTCTGATTGATTAAGGTATAGCTCGAAAGAACTGTAACAGCTATTATTACGAGCATGGAGGGTGAAGTAAGCCCTGCCCGAATCGCTGCATCACCTATAATCAATCCACCCAACACAGAAACCGTCGGACCTACAGCTTTCGGCAGGCGAAGACCAGCTTCTTTAAATAGTTCAAACAATATGATCATCATGAATGCCTCCAAAGAAGCAGGTATGGGTAATCCCTGTCTAGTGATTGAAATCGTTGCAAGAAGCGAAAAGGGAATTTGATCGAATTGATAGGAAACTAACGCTATAAAAAACCCCGGTAACGTAACCGTTACAAATAAGGCGACTACACGAATGATGCGCATGAAACTAATGTAAAAAAAGCTTGCATGTGCGTCATCAGCAGAATACAGTAACTGATTAATACTCGTTGGCCCGATTAAGCATGTGGGATTCCCGTCTACCAGGATGGCAAAGCGCCCTTGATTCAAGGATTCAACAACATAATCCGGTCGACCAACGTAATCCATTAAGGGGAAGATGGAAAATTGATTATCATATAGGAGTTCTTCAACCTGGTAACTGCTGACTATGATATCAACCTTTAATGAATCCAATCGTTGTTTAATATCAAAAAGAATCGAGGGATTAATAATGTCATCTATATAAAGTAGCAATATTTTAGTTTTACTTCTTTTCCCGATTGTA
Source organism: Peribacillus sp. NJ11 (assembly GCF_030348405.1). Lineage (NCBI taxonomy): Bacteria > Bacillati > Bacillota > Bacilli > Caryophanales > Bacillaceae > Peribacillus > Peribacillus sp. NJ11. The sequence goes on along the minus strand of NZ_JAUCFO010000001.1, from coordinate 2,747,357 downwards.
TATTCTATACATTTAAGTGATGCCGTTTTTAACCTTTGGCGAATTAAAGACATGTTATCCGATATATTCTCAACAAATCCATCTCTAGGTCCCCTAATGGAAGATTCTATATTGGATTCTTCCGGACTACGCTTAGGGGAATTAGCTAATGGGGTATAGTAAATTTCATTAGAAGATTCATTAATAATGATTAGGTCTCCTGAAAAAAGAATGCTTTCTACTCCCTCTTTTAAATCGGAGCCCTTTTTAAGCGTACTGATCTCCATAATATTGCTTAATTGATCAATTGTTAATTCGCCATTTTCTTGAACCGCTTTTGATATTGTAGGCAGTATCACTTCATTGATAAATTGCATATCCACTAGGTTTGGCGCATATAAAAATCCCAACAAATAACGACCTTCATTATCAAAAGTTTTTGTTCTTAAAACAACATCAGAAGAATGTTCGAACCATTTTTGGATTTGGTCAATGCAAGAAGGAGTTCCATTCCATTTTCCCTTCTTCATAATGTTTCACCTTTCCCTTTACCTTTTCCCTTTTTTATAACAAGAAATAACAGTATAATTGCGGCACTTAAAAGAAACAGACTACTGATTGGAAAGAAATATTTGTATATAAAATAAAAAAAGGAAGTAGCATCCCAATGGATTAGCGCTCCAAAAACAATTAACAAATATAGCGAAAGCAGTATCCACTTCTGATGTTTTGAATTTGAGATTAATTTATAGCCTATAAATAAACATAAACTAATTCGAATCACGGAACCTGAAAGCCATTGGAAAATGGAAAGGAAATCGAGTCGAGTAATATAATAGCCAAACCTTAACAACTTCCACTGTTCATAAGCTGGATTCCTCATTTTCGCTGCTTCCACAGAACCAAATTCTGCAATCGCTCCCATGAGGGGCCCTAACGTCAGCATGATTAAGATAATACCAACCAGTATAAGCCACTTGGCTTTTAGCTTATTTTTCAAGTAAGGAGTTAAAAATAAAAAAACGATAATTTCTAAATATCCTGCACTCGTATACAGAATTCCATTTAGAGTATTGTGATACCCGCTTTCAAATATCGGGAACAATAATTCGTAATTCTTATTACTCGTATTCCCCAGCCCCACAAATATCCCCAAAAAAGTGACCAACGGAAGAAATAGGAAAGCCAAAGTACTTATAGTGCGTATTCCTTTATAACTTGCAAAAATACAAATAAAAGTGAATATGCTGACGACTACGATGTTTGGTATGTCATGAGTATAATTAGCTTTTGCCCAAATCACAGTAAATTTGACGGTAATGAAGGCGTTAATTATAAAGTACAATCCAAATGCTATAGTGAAAATATATGTAACAAAAGGTGTAGACCATTTTTTCAGAAAAGAGATTATATCTTCTGTATCTAGTTTTTTATAAATATAAAAAATAAATAGCGTCCAAACGATACAGGGAACAACACTTATTATGACACTTACCCATGCGTCGCGTTGAGATGCGGATAAGATATTGGGAATGAGCAGGACATGTACCATGAATCCTGTATTCATAATGATTAAAACATAGATGTGTAAAGCCTGAATTACCTTTTGATCCATAATATCCCCCCCCATTAATTACATCATTAAAGGTAATTTCCCCTTTTAAAAATTTATTTATGTAAAAACTTCTCACGATAAGAGAAATTGCTTGGCGGGGGTATTAGTTTTCAACTAATACAGGTAAAAAAATAAGAGGCAGCTGCAGGCTGCCTCATTGTGCTATTACTATATATAATATCGCTCTTTAAAAACTACCTGTGTTGACTTTCTCTGGACGGACCACTGGTTCGGATAATTTCTTTCCTTCTTCATTAAGAACATCGGCGCTGCCCTGCACTTGTACTTCAACGCTTTCAATTCCTTTCTGTTCCGTTAACGAAAGGACCAATGCATCAAGTACTTCTTGTGATACCTTTTTCTCTTTAAAGCTTCCAAGGATATTTTCGTTAAAATTGAGGCTGACCTTACCTTCTGCCACTTTAGGCTCGTCAAGTAAAGCTACATCACTCATGAACCCTGTTTGCAGGTTAGAACCCGAAGGACTCTTCGTTAATTCCTGTATGACTGCCGTTACATTATCAGACACCGTTTCGCTGATCCTGCGTGTCACCGGAACATAATAGGTGTGCTCCTCGTCACCGCCTACATAATAAACGGTCAGTGCTTTGGAATTCGAAATGTCGACCACATCACTCGTATCGATATTGATTCCTGAAGACCTTGAGATATTCTCATCTATCGGTGTGCCATTGACCGGCATTTCGGAAATATCTTCCCCATTTATTCTCATTTGGATTTTATCGACCGAGTCGAATTGTGTCAGAGTCCATGTAATGGCTTGAAGGATTTTGAGTTCATCCTCTTTTTGATAGTTTTTGAACTCCGGCGAAAAGTCCGCAACAGCCACTCCTTCTTTAATGTTCACGCTTATTTGGGTATCGGCAGGAATGACGGCCCTGAATCCATTAGGAAGTTTATCCGTGACTGGTCCGTTAGCGACAAGGTAATCAAGAGCCTGTTTAGCTACGGCCTCCGATTTAGGAAGTTCCAATGTCTGTGGAACCACATACCCACTTTTATCAATTAAATATAACTCTGTCTTCACAGTTTTCGACTCAACAGCGCCTTCTTCTCCATCTGTTGCAGGCTTTTCTTCACCATTCGTTTCTGTTTCTTTTAATGAAGATTCATCCTCGACTAATGAAACATCCTTTGGTGGATCAATTTCCTTTTTCTCTTCACCGCCAAATAATCCGCAGCCTGAAAGCCAAAAAGAAGATGCCAGAATGGTCACAGCCATTGTTACTTTTGATTTATTGGACATAAAATCACTCCTAGGACAGTTTGTACTCCTATTTATACGAGCCCTAAGCGAAAATAGACCAATTATTTTTCACTCCGATAATGGAGCTGGGCAATTTACCTGTACTGCTGCATCTTTGTCAGCTTATTTGGATTTCGGGACTTCCTGCTTGGAATAAACGAATCCCATTCCCCAGGATAATCGGTATGATGGACAGGATCACTTCATCCACCAGCGATTTCTTCATGAAATCCGACACTAACTCCGCACCTCCTACAAGCCAGATCCTTGATCCGCCTTTCAGTTTTCCAATGAAATCACCCACAACTCCAATCACAAACTCCACATGTTCTTCTTTCCCTTTGAAAAGACATAGCAGGCTTTATCTTGATAGGGAAATTCTTCTGCCATTGTATGAATCTGTTGATATGTCGTATTTCCCATAATCACCGTATCGATATTTTTATAGAAATCGCCGTACCCATTGTCCCCTTCTGTCTCTTCAAGCCAATCTATGCTTCCATCTTCCCTAGCGATATATCCATCCAGGCTTGTAGCTATATACATAACGGCAGGATTCCCCATTTTTTCCCTTCAGAAAAAAGGCTTCCATATGGAAGCCTTATAAGTGATCAATTTTAATTGTTTCGATTGTATTGATATGAATACCGAGCCAGCTCTCCGCGATGGAACCGAACATATCTCTTGAACCGGTTGTATAAAAGCGATGAACTGGACGGAGCTTGCTTTTATTGATTAATTTATAGTAATCCAAAATGACACTTGCCTCTCGGGCCGTCTCTTCCCCAGAGGAAATGACTTGCACTTCATCCCCCATATAGGTTGAGATTACAGGCCCCAGCAGTGGATAATGGGTACAGCCAAGGATTAATGTGTCGATCTTCGTTTTCTTCAACGGACTCAAGGTTTGTGCCACGACCCTATTGACTATCTTCCCTTGAAACTCGCCGCTTTCTACGATAGGGACAAATTTCGGACATGCTAAACTATCTACTTTCACATCGGAATTGATGGAGGCAAGTGCATCGTCATACGCTTTGCTTTTTACTGTGCCTTCCGTACCAATAATGCCAATATGCAAGGAATTGGAAACTTTCAACGCCGCCCTTGCCCCAGGATGAATGACGCCTAATACAGGAATCGGAAGTAATGCCCTGATTTCATCCAAAACAGCTGCAGTCGCTGTATTGCAGGCGATGATCAGCATTTTTATATCCTTCTTCATCAAAAACCTCGTCATTTGCCATGTGAAGGTCTGGACATCTTTTTTGGTCCTAGGCCCATAAGGGCATCTTGCTGTATCACCTAAGTATATAATATTTTCATTTGGAAGCTGACGCATGACTTCTTTAGCTACTGTCAAGCCGCCTACCCCTGAATCAATGATTCCTATCGGTTGTTTCAAAAAACTCGCCTCATTTTTCTTTCATTTCTTGATGTAGTTTTGCTAGAATACCTTGCAGGGACACGATGTCAGATTCGTTGAAATTGACTAATACCCCACTCAAGTACTGTTGTCGTTTATTAATCACTTCTTCAATAATCCGTTCACCTTCTTCAAGAAGGTGAATTCGAACCACGCGCCGGTCCTTATCATCCTTGACACGCTGGACAAGCTGATGTTTCTCCATGCGGTCAATCAGATCTGTCGTTGTGCTGAAGGCGAGAAACATCTTTGTGGACAATTCGCCAATCGTCATGTCGCCTGATTCAAAAAGCCATTGCAAAGCCACGAATTGAGGAATGGTGATTTTATAATCTTTGAGAATTTCTCTTCCCCTTTGCTTAAGCCATGTCGATACATAGCGCAATTCCCTCTCGATATCGGCTACATATGCAACCTGCTTCTCTTCATCCATACACACAGCTCCCCACTTCATGAAACTTATCATACTACCATTTTGGATGAAAGTGAAATGATTTTCAAGAATGATTATCCGGAATCCATAATGAAACCCCCTTCATAAAAATAAGCAGCATCCAAAGAAGTCAAAACAACCAAATTGTTTTGGCCTTCCTTATATGCTGCCAACGAACGGGAGAGAAAATATTTATAAGGCTTACGTATTAAATGTCAACACATTAAAGCTTAAGTTCTCCCATACGAAGGAGTTCTATGACTGCCTGCGAACGTCCTTTTACTCCAAGCTTCTGCATCGCATTCGAAATATGGTTTCGAACTGTTTTTTCGCTAATAAACAATTCACCTGCGATTTCTTTTGTTGTTTTGTCTTGTACTAGTAACTCAAATACTTCTTTTTCTCTTTTGGTGAGTAGTGGCTTATGAGTGAATTCGTTCTCCTTCAAGTAATGTTACCCTCCTTGCCTTCACCAGCATAAAACCCGGAGTGGGTGTCTATTTAGTCAAGATATAGTATGTCGGCCAGGGCAAGGGAGTGACTCTTTTACTTGTCTAAAATGAAAATATTTTCAGGAATGTTCGAGCTCTGTTTGCCACATCGATCGCTTCATCTCTTCCGTCCAAGGTATCGGCTTTCCGGTGGCTTTGGAAACTTGGACAATCGTTCCCCTACCCGTTAAACAAATTGAACCATCTTGTTTGGTTCCCATATAATGTATGTCTACTGAAGAGTTTCCGATATGGTCAGCTTTCACATGAATCGTCAATTGGTCATTGAAGAACACCTGCTTCAGGTAATCACACTGTAAATTGGCAACAACCGGCATCTCACTGCATTCAGCCGAGGTCCAGTCCTTCATGAACCCCATACTGTTGAAATACTCAATCCGAGCTTCCTCAAAATAAGTAAAAGGAATCGTGTTATTCAAGTGCCCAAACATATCAGTTTCTGAAAAACGGACCTTAATCTCATGTTTAAAAGAAAAATCATTGATCCACTCCGTTATATTATCGATATATGATATCCTGCCCATCTTGTGCACACCCTTTCTGAATTGAATGACTATTCACTCATTTTATAAGAAAACAACGATATTGAAAAGGATTTTCTATTGAAAGCAGGTTAATTTGCTTATTGCTCACTTTATTAATCAAATCCTTCAGCCTTTGCGTAAGGACGTTGGGTTACAACAAACTCATTTGCCCAAACCAATCACACTTCGATCCCGGTTTTTCAGGGTGCATGCAAATTTATCAATCTTTTAAGGAATTGCCATTCTCTACGAATGTAAAACAAAAAGAACCCATATCCTAAGATACGGGTTCTTTCATTTTCATTATTAAACTTCGTCGCTTCCGAAGAAGTTACGGAATTGTTGGATCGTAGTATCACGGTTCAATGCTGCAATCGAAGTTGTTAATGGAATGCCTTTAGGGCAAGACTGCACACAGTTTTGTGAGTTACCGCAGTTTGCAAGTCCTCCATCACCCATGATTGTATTTAAACGTTCAGCTTTGTTCATTGCACCCGTTGGATGTGCGTTGAATAAACGAACTTGTGATAATGGTTGTGGCCCCATGAAGTCTGAATTGCTGTTTACGTTCGGACATGCCTCCAAACAAACACCGCAAGTCATACATTTAGATAACTCGTAAGCCCATTGACGTTTCTTTTCTGGCATACGCGGTCCTGGTCCAAGATTGTACGTTCCATCGATTGGAATCCATGCTTTTACCTTTTTCAATGAGTCGAACATACGGCTGCGATCGACTTGTAGGTCACGAACGATAGGGAATGTACGCATTGGAGCTAGACGAACCGGTTGCTCCAATTGATCGATAAGAGCTGTACATGATTGTCTTGGTTTACCATTGATAACCATTGAACAAGCACCACAAACCTCTTCAAGACAGTTCATGTCCCAAGCGATTGCTGTAGTGTGCTTGCCTTGTACAGTTACCGGATTACGACGAATTTCCATTAGAGCGGAAATTACGTTCATATTCGGGCGATACGCTAATTCGAATTCCTCATCATAAGGAGCTGAATCCGGTGTATCTTGACGAGTGATTATAAAACGGACTGTTTTAGTCTCAGATTTAGTTTCAACCATTTTTTTGCTCCCCCTCTTTAGTGTTTCGTTGTGTAATCACGTTTACGCGGTGCGATCAGTGATACATCAATATCTTCATAATGGAATTCAGGTGCTTGATCCATGCCTTTGAATGTTGCCATAGTTGTTTTCATGAATTCCTCATCATTACGTTCTGGGAAATCAGGTTTGTAATGCGCTCCGCGGCTTTCGTCACGGTTTAACGCACCAATTGTGATTACACGAGCCAATTGCATCATATTTTGCAGCTGTCTAGTGAATGCAGCTCCTTGGTTACTCCATTTTGCCGTGTCATTGATGTTAATTTTCTTGTAACGTTCCATCAGTTCAAGAATCTTGTTATCCGTTTCTTTCAGCTTGTCATTGTAACGAACTACAGTAACATGCTGTGTCATCCACTCACCAAGTTCTTTGTGAAGAACGTACGCATTTTCGTTACCATCAAGGGACATGACTTCATTCCATTTTTCCTGTTCTTGTTTTTCGTACCCTTCAAACAACGAAGAAGAAATGGATTCTGAAGTTTTATCAAGACCTTCAATATATTTAACGGCATTCGGCCCAGCGACTGAACCACCATAGATTGCAGAAAGAAGTGAGTTCGCACCAAGACGGTTACCGCCATGTTGAGAGTAGTCACACTCACCAGCAGCGAATAAACCTTTGATGTTAGTCATTTGGTCATAATCCACCCAAAGTCCGCCCATGGAATAGTGAACGGCAGGGAAAATTTTCATTGGAACTTTACGTGGATCTTCACCCATGAATTTCTCGTAGATTTCAATGATTCCGCCAAGTTTTATATCAAGTAATTTAGGATCTTTATGTGATAGATCCAGGTAAACCATGTTTTCTCCATTAATGCCAAGCTTCATGTTCATGCATACGTCGAAGATTTCACGAGTCGCGATATCACGAGGTACTAGATTACCATAAGCAGGGTATTTTTCTTCAAGGAAATACCAAGGTTTTCCGTCTTTATATGTCCAGATACGTCCACCTTCACCACGAGCGGATTCACTCATTAGACGAAGTTTGTCATCTCCAGGGATTGCAGTCGGGTGAATTTGAATGAACTCACCATTTGCATAATTTACACCTTGTTGATAAACGATGGAAGCTGCTGAGCCTGTATTGATCATTGAGTTAGTTGATTTACCGAAAATGATTCCAGGGCCACCGCTCGCCATGATGACTGCGTCGCCAGGGAATGATTTGATTTCCATTGAAGTCAGGTTTTGAGCTACGATACCACGTGCTGTTTGTTCATCATCGATAACAGCTCCAAGGAATTCCCAGCCTTCATATTTCGTTACAAGGCCTTCAACTTCATAACGGCGAACCTGCTCGTCCAATGCGTAAAGTAATTGTTGACCAGTCGTTGCACCAGCAAATGCTGTACGGCTATGTTGAGTACCACCGAAACGACGGAAATCAAGAAGACCTTCCGGAGTACGGTTGAACATAACACCCATACGGTCAAACATATGGATGATAGATGGTGCTGCTTCGCACATCGCTTTAACCGGCGGTTGGTTAGCCAAGAAATCTCCGCCATAAACTGTATCGTCGAAGTGGATATATGGAGAATCCCCTTCACCTTTTGTATTTACTGCCCCATTGATTCCGCCTTGGGCACAAACTGAGTGAGAGCGTTTAACAGGCACTAAAGAAAATAAATCAACCTGTTGTCCCAGCTCTGCTGCTTTGATCGTAGCCATTAATCCAGCTAGACCTCCACCAACGATAACTATTTTACCTTTACCCAATTCTGTCACTCCCTTATTTCCATTAGCCAAGCTATGTTTTTCCTAATACTTATAAATGAACTCTATCTTCTTATACGAAAGCGAAAATTGCGCTAATTCCGATATAAGAAAGAAGAACGAAAACGATCAATGTAAAGTAAGTCATGATTTTTTGCGATTTAGGTGAAACTGTAAGACCCCAGCTCACTGCAAATGACCATAATCCATTAGCAAAGTGGAAAATTGCCGAGATAATACCAACAATATAGAACACAATCATAAATGGACTAGAGAAAATTTCAGCCATCATGTCAAAGTTAACTTCAGCACCCATAGCTGCTTGAATTCTAGTTGCCCATATATGCCAAACAAGGAAAATCAACGTTATGATTCCAGTTAGACGTTGCAACATGAACATCCAGTTACGGAAGAAACTAAATCTGCCTAAATTGTTTTTTGCTGTAAAGGCAATATAAATTCCGTACACAGCATGGAAAATGAGCGGTAGATAGATGACGACCCATTCTACCAAAATCTTCACGGGCGTATACTCAATTAAATGAACTGCCCCATTAAAAGTCTCTTCTCCTTTTGTTGCCATAAAGTTTACCGATAAATGAAAAATTAGGAATAGACCAATTGGAATTACTCCTAGAAGTGAATGAAGCCTGCGATTCCCAAACTCACGATTTTTTGCCACTAAGTGCCCCCCCTTAATTTGTGAAAAATCATGCAAAGATAAACTGGTGGCTACCTTTTATCTCCGCGTGAAAATACAGTATAGAGTCAAAAAAACTCCTCTATACTTCCTTTACAATTATGTGACATGTCCATTTTACTCCTGACTTCTATGTGCGTCAAGAAAACGGATACAAGAAATCTCTTTTTCAGAATAGATTTTATTGGATTAAATTGGATATTTTTTGTTTGTCAAGATGATATTTTGAAGAAATTTCAAATTTAACTATTAATATCTCGGTATAATTTCTCATTTTTTCCCAATTGTTATTTAAATAAATAAAAAACAGTATAATTTGCAAAAGAAATACGTTTATAATAGATTTACAGAAAGAGGCGATAAACTATGAAAAAAAATATTGCTGCTGCGATAGAAGAAGAGATTCAAGCTGAAGAAATTCAAACTGAAGAATTCCAAGTTCCAGCTTTCGGATACGAATTAATCAGAGAAGTTCTATTGAACGATATTCTCGGAAAAGACTCTAATCAAATCCTCTATTGGGCAGGTAAACAATTAGCAAGAAAATTCCCATTGAATGGCGATCAGGAAGTGATTGAATTTTTCCAGAGCGCTGGATGGGGCAATCTGGAAATCATGAAGTATACGAAACACGAGATGGAATTATCCCTGACGGGTGAAATAATCAGCCGCCGCCTGGATTTACACCCTGATTGTCACTTCCAACTTGAAGCCGGTTTCCTTGCCGAGCAGTTTACACTGCAAAAAAAATTCCTCAGCGAATCAACGGAAGAAATCAAACGCCGCGCAAAAAAAGTGATATTCACCATCCAATGGGATCCCAGAGATCCAATCTATTAAGCCCTTAAAACAGACTTACCCTTTTTACCGGAAGTCTGTTTTTTTATTGGACTCCTTACACTCAAGCTAGCACATTTGCATGCTGCCCAAGTTTAAATGCTTCATGAAGAGATTCGACCGCCTTCACCATTTCCTTTTCATTGACGACAGTCGAGACTTTAATTTCCGATGTGCTGACCATTTTCACTTGGATGCCTGTATTGGCCATCACTTCAAACATCTCGGCAGCCACTCCTGGATTGGATACCATACCAGATCCGACGATGGACACTTTGGCCAACCCACCCTCCGTTTCGATTCGGTCGAATGCCAATCGTTCTTTATTGTTTTCCAGCACGATCAATGCCGCTTCCGTATCTTCACTTTTTGTGGAAAATGATAGATTGGTCGTATCCTCGGCAGTCATGCTTTGAATGATGATGTCCACATTAATCCGGTTTTTCGCAAGTGTCGTGAAAATTGTGGATAATGCACCAAGTGATTGGGGCAAACCATAAATTGTGACCCTAGTAATACTGTCTTCAAAAGCAATGCCCCGTACAATTAAGTTTTCTTCCATAGTTGCTTCCTCCTCTATGATCGTTCCTGATTCTCTCTCCATGCTCGAACGGACTTCAAGCGGGATTTGATAATTCTTTGCATATTCGACAGCCCTTGGATGTAGGACGCCCGCCCCCAGGTTTGCTAGTTCCAGCATCTCATCGTAAGAAATGGATTGAAGTTTTCGCGCACCTTTTATGTAGCGTGGATCCGTAGTGAAAACACCCGTTACATCCGTATAAATATCGCATCTATCCGCATTCAGCGCTGCAGCGATGGCAACCGCCGTCGTATCGGAACCACCCCGCCCTAAGGTAGTGATTTCCCCATTTGCATCGCTCCCCTGGAAACCGGCTACGACCACAATTTTCTTTTCCTGGAGCTGGGCTTGAATCCTTGTAGCATCGATGTTTAAAATCCTGGCATTCCCATGAACGGATTCCGTTTGCATACCTGCCTGCCAGCCTGTGTACGAAATGGCTTCATGTCCTTTTTCAATCAATGCCATCGTTAACAGGGATATCGTGATTTGTTCCCCCGTCGTCAATAGCATATCCATTTCCCTCTTGCTCGGGGTTCCGGAAATATCTTGGGCCATGGAAACCAATTGATCTGTGGTTTTCCCCATAGCTGAAACAACGACTACCACACCATTTCCATTCTCCACTTCCTCGATTACCCGATTGGCAACATTTTTGATTTTTTCTACGCTTCCGACGGATGTTCCGCCGAATTTTTGAACGATTAATGCCATCCTAATGCACCCTCTCTACCTTTTTAGGCAATAAAAAAAGCAATGAGAAATATCTCATTGCTGTGATCACATATCTAATACTGTAAACACAGTGAGATAGCTCTCCAGGGTATTAACCCTGACAATCCGCCATTTATTAAATGTCAGACCAGAAAAACAAGGTATGAGTCTTGTCTTCCTTCGGCGTCATCCCCTTTCAAAACCTTTCATGGAAGCTCATACTTCTCCAGGTTTTTACTCTTGAATTCCGCACCTCTATCAGCACTTTTAAGTTGTCTAGTTAAAAATTCTTTTTAATCATAGCATAGGGAATAGTCGGTAGCAAGATTATTCTTGTAATTTTCTTACGATTCCCTCGGCTACCCCTTTTGGCATGCCCGCTTCCATAATTTCCTCGGCCGTTGCCTCTTTGATTTTCTTCAATGACCCAAAATGCCTTAACAATTGCTTCCTTCGCTTTTCCCCAACACCTGGAATATCATCTAGCTGGGAGTGAACCGCATTTTTCCCGCGTAGCTGGCGATGAAACGTAATCGCGAACCTATGCACCTCATCCTGAATTCTTTGCAATAAGTAAAATTCCTGGCTACGTGAATCAAGTGGTACGAGTTCAAGCGGATTTCCAATCATCAACTGCGAGGTCCTATGCTTTTCATCCTTTATGAGACCTGATAGTGGAATATCAAGGCCCAATTCATTCTCCAATATATCCCGAACGGCTTCCACATGGCCCTTTCCACCATCGATGATGATTAAGTCCGGAAGTGGCAGCCCTTCTTTCAATACTCGTGAATACCTTCTTCTGACCACTTCACGCATCGATTCATAATCATCAGGTCCCTGGACCGTCTTGATCTTATATTTACGGTACTCCCTTTTTTCCGGTTTCCCATCAATGAACACGACTAAAGCGGAAACAGGGTCACTTCCCTGAATATTGGAGTTATCGAAAGCTTCAATTCGGTGCGGGGTGTAGATGCCTAATTGGTTCCCGAGGTTTTCCACCGCATTGATGGTTCTTTCTTCATCCCGTTCAATCAAGGAGAATTTTTCCTGAAGGGCGATGGAGGCATTTTTATTCGCTAATTTAAGCATGTCTTTTTTCGATCCCCGTTTCGGGTGAATCGTTTTGACACCAAGGAGCCCCTCGGCCATTTCGGCATCCACTGACTCAGGCAGCAAGATTTCCTTTGGTTTAAAGTGGTTGGTAATCTCGTAAAACTGACCGAGGAATGTAAGTAGTTCCTGTTCCGGTTCATCATAGACAGGAAAAAGTGAAACATCTCTTTCTATCAATTTACCCTGTCGGACAAAAAATACCTGAACGCACATCCAGCCTTTATCATAGGCAAACCCAAATACATCCCTGTCGATGAAATCAGTCGTCATCATTTTCTGCTTCTCCATCGTAATATCGATGTGGGCAATTTTGTCACGGAACTCCTTGGCCCTCTCGAAATCGAGATTTTCCGATGCCTCCAGCATTTTTTCAGTCAGTTCTTTTTTTATCTCAGTATGTCCACCGTTCAAGAAGCGGTTGATATCATCCACCATTTTCTTATATTCCTGTTCCTCAACATCATAAACACATGGGGCCAGGCACTGGCCAAGGTGATAATAAAGACAAACGCGATCAGGTAGGGTATTGCATTTTCTAAGAGGATAGATGCGGTCGAGCAATTTTTTCGTTTCGTTAGCTGCAAAAGCATTTGGATATGGTCCGAAGTATTTCCCTTTATCTTTTTTTACTTTTCGCGTAATGATTAGACGTGGATGACGTTCCGCCGTAAGCTTGATGAAAGGGTACGTCTTATCATCCTTAAGCATGACATTATATTTTGGATCATGTTTTTTGATTAAGTTCAGCTCTAAAATAAGGGCCTCGATATTGGAAGAGGTGACGATGTATTCGAAATCTTCTATCTCATTCACAAGCCGAAATGTTTTTCCATCATGAGAACCCGTGAAATAAGAACGGACACGATTTTTCAACACTTTCGCTTTGCCTACATATATGATCGTTCCCTGACGATCTTTCATTAAGTAACAACCAGGTTGATCGGGAAGAAGGGCAAGTTTATTCTTTATTTGTTGGTTCATGCATTCAGCCTCCTGTTCTCCCATTTTACAATTATTATATATCAAGATAGCGAAAAAAGCTTCAAGTCCGCAGACTTGAAGCTTTTTTTAGCTAACTTACTATTACGCGTGTTTTGCAATAAGTTCAGCAAGTGCTTCTTTAGGTTGGAAACCAACAACTTTATCCACCACTTCACCGTCTTTAAGGACGATTAATGTCGGGATGCTCATCACACCGAATTTCCCAGCTGTTTCTTGGTTTTCATCTACATCCACTTTTACGATTTTCGCTGTATCGCCAATTTCAGTATCAAGCTCTTGAAGAACAGGAGCGATCATTTTACAAGGTCCGCACCATGGTGCCCAAAAATCTACAAGAACTACACCTTCGCTAGTATCTGTTGTGAAAGTTTGGTCAGTTGCATTTACAATAGCCATATATATTTCCTCCTCAAAATTACTCAAATAACTAAAGTCAGTATACCATTATTGCTAGAAACGATGCTAATATTTTGCTTCAGTGGTAGGATGTCCAAAAAAAGAGTAAATATGCAGGCTCAAACCTTGCCTAAAAGCCAAAAAAAATGAAGGGGCAAGACATGTATCGGCTTATGCCAAATGTCTTGCCCCTCATCAGAATTTATTTCTTTTAAGCGTTAACTTTTAGTTTTTTGAATTCTTCCGTAAGTAATGGAACGACTTCGAAAAGATCCCCGACAATTCCATAATCAGCTATATTGAATATGTTAGCTTCAGGGTCTTTGTTGATGGCAACGATAACCTTGGAGTTGGACATCCCCGCTAAATGCTGTATCGCTCCAGAAATACCGCAGGCGATATAAAGGTCTGGTGTAACGACTTTACCCGTTTGCCCGATTTGCAAAGAGTAATCGCAATAGTCCGCATCACATGCACCGCGGGAAGCACCTACCGCTCCGCCCAGTACTTGTGCCAGTTCCTTCAATGGTTCAAAACCATCTTCACTTTTCACGCCACGGCCACCTGCGATGATTACTTTTGCTTCTGAAAGGTCGACCCCTTCACTAGCTTTTCTAACAACATCTTTGATGATTGTGCGTAAATCCTTAATATCCACACTTAATGCAGAAACATCACCAGAGCGGGACTCATCTTTCGCTAACGGTTCAATATTGTTCGGACGGATTGTCGCGAATATCACGCCATCTGTAACAATTTTCTTTTCAAATGCTTTACCAGAATATATCGGGCGGGTGAAAACGATATTTCCGCCTTCTTCTTCAATGGATGTAACGTCGGAAATCAATCCTGATTCAAGCTTTCCAGCCAATTTAGGTGCAAGGTCTTTTCCCAGAGCCGTATGTCCAAAGAAAATCCCTTCTGGCTTTTCCTGCTCGATGACGGCAAGCAAGCCTTGCGCATAACCATCTGAAGTATATTGTTTCAATAGATCATTTTCGACTGCAACAACCCGGTCTGCACCATATTGGATCAATTCATTTCCGAAATTTTGAACACTGTCACCAACTAAAACACCTACGATTTCCCCGCCATCTGCAGCAAGTTTAGCCGCACCGATAGCTTCAAATGATACATTTCTTAGTGAACCGTCGCGAACTTCGCCCAATACAAGAAACTTTCTAGCCATTTATAAAAACCTCCTGTGCTCTATTTTATCTATTTGTCGTGTGTTGTTGTTTTAAAAGTACCGTTTCGATTAAATCACTTTTGCTTCGCTGCGTAATAATTGAACAAGTTCGCTGACTTGGGCACCGATTTCGCCGTTCAATACTTTTCCAGCTTCTTTTTTCGCAGGAAGGTAGATTTCAATCGTTTTTGTTTTTGCTTCAACATCTTCCTCTTCCAAATCCAGGTCATCCAATTCCAATTCTTCAAGCGGTTTTTTCTTCGCTTTCATGATTCCCGGCAAAGAAGGATAACGTGGCTCATTTAACCCTTGTTGAGCTGTCACTAACAATGGAAGAGATGCTTCGATCGTTTCAGAGTCCCCTTCGACATCCCGGATAACGCTTACATTTCCATTTGCAATGTCCAGTTTAGTAATGGTTGTAATATAAGGAATTTCTAAAATCTCGGCAACTCGTGGACCCACTTGACCAGAACCGCCATCGATTGCAACGTTCCCTGCAATGATTAGATCGGCATTTTTACCTTTTAAGTATTCGCCTATAATTTTGGCAGTCGTGAATTGATCGCCATTTTCTATGTCGTCCTCAATATTTATCAATACGGCTTTGTCAGCCCCCATTGCAAGCGCTGTGCGTAATTGCTTTTCAGCCTCTTCGGTTCCGACAGAAATAACCGTTACTTCGCCGCCTTGTGCATCTCGCACCTGGATTGCTTCTTCAACAGCATATTCATCGTATGGATTAATGATGAATTCTGCTCCATCCTCATTAATTTTCCCGTTGGATAGTGTAATTTTTTCTTCTGTATCAAATGTTCTTTTCAGCAGTACATAAATGTTCACGATAATACCTCCCGAATGATTTGAGTTTTGAAGATTATGAATTTTATTGATATATATTATTGTATTCTTCAAATTTCATCAAAATCCTGCATGATATATAAAAATAGTTATTTATTTCCCTGTGAATACAGCTTCTCTTTTTTCCATGAAAGCGCCAATTCCTTCTTTTGCGTCAGCAGTATCGAAAGCTTTGCCAAAGAGGTCGGCTTCCCTTTCCACACCTTTATAGTAGGAATCATGCTTGGAATAATTTAATAATTCTATAGCCGCCTTTAAAGCCAGAGGGCTTTTCTTGGCAATTTTATTGGCTAGTTCCTTCGCTTTTGGAATCAGTTCTTCATCCAGGAAAGCATGGTTGGCCAATCCGCATTGCACAGCTTGGATACCTGTAATCGGTTCACTTGTAAACAGCATTTCAGCGGCCTTTGCCATACCCACATAACGAGGAAGACGCTGGGTGCCAGCAAATCCAGGGATTAAGCCCAACTGCAGTTCAGGCAAACCTAGTTTAGCCTTTTCGGTTACCAAACGGATGTGACAGGACATGGCCAGCTCCAATCCTCCGCCAAGCGCCGCACCATGGATGGCTGCAATGACCGGCTTTGGAAAAGATTCGATTTTCTCGAATACAGATTGACCATTCTTGGTCAGCTTCTCGAAAGCCTTACCGTTTGTCACTTCCGTAAACTCTTTAATGTCTGCTCCTGCAGAGAAAAATCTTCCTTCACCATGAAGAAGGACAACCCGTACGGCTTCGTCTTGCTCAATTTGATCAAAGGCCTGTGACAGCTCTCCGATGATTGCCGTGGAAAGCGCATTTGCTGGTGCATGATCAATCGTTATAAATGCTACATGATTTTCGACAGAAAGCTTAAGGTATTCCATATCTATCCCTCCTGGCATCTAGTCAAACTTTTTTGAAAATTCTATATGTATCACTTCCCGGTAAGCCGGAAAGCATATTAACCGATTCTTTCGAGGATGGCTAGCCATCCTCGATTAAAATCGTTAACTTTTCAAGCCACAGCCGCCAATTAGAAGGCGGTGAACGTCTGGTGCAAGGTCTGGGAGCGAATACTTTTGCTCATTCATGACCCAAGTCGTCACTGTTTCGTCAATCGTTCCAAAAATCATCTGCCTGGCAAGTAAATTATTTAAATCAGGCAAAAATTCGCCGTTCTCTTTTCCTTCTTTAATGATCTGATCGATTAAATTTAAATATCCTCTTAACACATCATTAATCCTTAGGCGTAATTCTTTATTCGACTGTCTTAATTCCAACTGAGTGACAATTGCTAAATTCACGTCTTCTGAAAGGTTTTGAAAATGTTTTTGGATGAGCACATGCAGTTTATCCGAAGCTGTGGTCTTTCCTTTTAGTTCTTCTTCGATCTGTTCCACAAAATAGCCCATCTTTTCATGGAATAATGATATTAAGATATCTTCTTTATTTTTAAAATAAAGATATATGGTGCCATCCGCTACGCCTGCCTGCTTGGCGATTTTGGATACTTGGGCTTGATAGTAACCGTTTTGGGCAATGACGATAACGGCCGCATCAATAATTTGGTTATACTTTGGTCTGTTGCGTTTCACTGGATGTCCCCTTTCAGAAAATGAATGAATCATCATTCATATTTCTATCATAGAATGACGACCCTTTACTGTCAAGCAAAAACTTCTAAGAGTCCTGACATTCCACTTATGTTCATTGTACAGCCCCAATCCATAGGTTGTCCAGTCGTTCTGCAAAACACGGAGCCCTATTCCGCTGCTCCGTATGAAGGGGTTGCTTGTTTACGCTTCTTTTCTTTCCTCCGATATTTTTTTCTTTTCTTCCTCGATAAGGACTCTTCTCAGGATCTTTCCTATCGTCGTTTTAGGAAGTTCCTCCCTAAATTCATAGCTGCGCGGCACCTTATAGGAAGCCAGGCTTTTTCTAGCAAAATCATTCAATTCATCTTCAGTCACCCTGGCATTTTTTTTCAGTACGACGTAGGCTTTGACGGTCTCACCGCGATATGGGTCAGGGATACCTGCCACAACAACCTCCTGTACGGCCTCATGCTCGTATAGTACCTCTTCCACCTCACGTGGGTATATATTGAAACCACCAGCAATGATTGTATCCTTTTTCCTCTCGACTACATAAAAGAACCCCCGCTCATCCATGTAACCCAGGTCGCCTGTTAGTAGCCAGCCATCTTTAAAAGTGCTTTCCGTTTCATCCGGACGGTTCCAGTAACCTTGCATTACCTGAGGTCCTTTTATGGCAATCTCACCAATTTCATTCGGAGGTAGCTCTTCGCCCGTTTCCAGGGACAGAATCACCGAGTCGGTATCTGGCCATGGCAATCCAATGCTTCCTTTTACACGCGGCTGATCCCAAATGAAATTAGCATGGGTTACCGGTGAGGTTTCCGACAGTCCAAAGCCTTCAACCAGCTTCCCGCCGGTAATTTTCTCAAACTGCTCTTGAACCTCTAAAGGTAATGGTGCAGAACCGCTTATGCAGGCATTGATGGAAGAAAGGTCATACTTAGCGATATCCGGATGGTTCAAGAGGCCGATATACATCGTTGGCGCTCCTGGAAACATGGTCGGTTTCTGTTTTTGGATGGTTTTAAGCGTCGCTTCAACATCAAACTTCGGCATGATGATCATGGTGTTCCCTTCCATGACGGAAAGAACCAAGACTGTCGTCATACCGTACACATGGAAGAATGGGAGAATCGCAAGGATCCTTTCCTCACCGCGCTTATTTTTATAAAGCCATGCATTGCACATTTTTGTATTTGCCAGCAAGTTCTTATGGGTAAGCATGACCCCTTTGGGAAAGCCTGTTGTCCCGCCAGTATATTGCAAAAGTGCAAGGTCATTATTCACATCGATCGGCTCAGCGACTTCTTCAGGGACCTTTTGTTTCATGATTTCGGAAAATAAATGATGATTGCCCGCATGCTCCACATTGATGACAATGCCGTATTGCTTTTTTTGAATAAAAGGATAGATAAGATTTTTCGGAAAAGGTAAATATTCCTTGATAGCGGTTACAATTATATGTTCTATATCCGTTCTTGAAGCGACTGCAGTGACACGGGGAAATAAAATATCCATCGCTAAAATTATTTTAGCTCCTGAATCTTTCATTTGATACTCTAATTCACGTTCAGTATAGGTTGGATTCGTTTGAACCACGACACCGCCAGCCATCAATATCCCAAAAAAGCTTATGACACCCTGAGGGCAGTTCGGAAGCATGACGGCAACGCGTTCTCCTTTTTGAAGACCGATACTTTTTAAATACGCTGCGAACTTTAAAGCAGATTCATATACTTCCTGGAAAGTTAATTCTTTTCCCTGGAAATGAATCGATACTTTATCAGGGAATTCTTCGGCTGATTCCTTCAAAAAAGAATAAAGAGGTTTATCTTCGTACGACAAAACCGCTGGTATCTGTTCTGGATAAATAGCTTGCCATGGCTTATTGCTCATTTGCCCCCTCCTTCTGAATATTCTCAATACTCTTTATCATTATAATACAATCGGGATTTTCTTACAATTGCTTAAATTCAGAAAAATAAGCATAAAGGCTGATGATGAGCGTTAAGGTGGTCCATATATCCTACGAGAGTACAAGAGAGGATTGGAAACACTTAAAAAGGAAAACAAAAAAAGGAGTGTTTTACTCCTTACAGACTGTAAACAAACTTGAAGAAAAGCTTTTTTTGTCCCATTTCAATATGTTACGAATTAGATTTGCAGCATAGCCTTGGTTTCGAAAGTTTCACTTTACACACCACCTCCTATTTTAAAATGGAATTCAAATAAAAGAAGCGGCACAATGGCCGCTTCAATTGAAGAATATCATATAAAAAATTCCTAACAGAAAAAAGATTCCGCAACAAACAATTAAGACTTTTGCAAGCTTCTCCACAGTTTTCTCCCTCTCATGAAGGGCATTAAGAAATTCCTGCGCCGATGACAAAAGATAATGCGATTGAAATGATCATCGATAGGAATCCTACTGCCCGATTATCTTTTTGTATCTCTTCATCTATTTTAAATCCAGGAGTCATAAATTCAAAAATGAAATAACCGATCAACAGAAGGATAAATCCGTATACGCCCCAGCCAATCATGGTAAGCAGCGAATTCTGATGGAGGATGGACTGTTGGAATACATAGGCGATTCCAAATATTTTACCACCTGTTGCCAACGCGACAGAAAGGTTTCCCTGTTTGATTTCCTCCCAGTTCTTGTACTTTGTGACAAGTTCAAAAATGGCTAAAAAAACAATCATGCAAAGAATGACGACACTGTAACGAGCAGCTATATATACATATTCATTTTCCCACATGTTCTCCATGGTCCAACTCCCGAATGGTAACTAGCCACCCGGCTTGGCAGTTAGCCGGAATGACCACTTTCCTTTATTTAAATTCCACCACCGTAACACCTGTTCCGCCTTCACCGGCTTCGCCGAAGCGAATCCTTTTGACAGAGCGGTGATTTTTCAAGTATTCCTGGACCCCGGACCGGAGAGCGCCCGTTCCTTTACCATGAATGATGGAGACACTGGAATAACCGGCCAAAAGAGCATCATCAACGTACTTTTCCACTCTTGATATTGCATTTTCAAAGCGTTCACCACGTAGGTCAAGTTCCACGCTAACATGATAATCGCGACCTTTTATCGTAGTAAGCGGCTTTATTTCTTTTACTTTCGTGGCCTTGATGAATTCTAGGTCAGACTCCTTCACCTTCATTTTCATGATGCCGATCTGAACCTGCCATTCATTACTTGATACCTTCTCGATCAAATGACCTTTTTGACCAAAACTTACGACCTTTACTTCATCACCAGGTTTCAAGCTTTTATCCAGAGGCCTCGCCACTTTATTTGATGTTTTTTTCACTTTAGGCGCTGCTTCTTCGAGCCGTTTTTTGGCATCGATCAGTTCATGTTCTTTTACATCGGCATGCTTTTCGAGTCGCAGTTTACGTAAGTCAGCTATAATCGCTTCCGCTTCTTTTTGTGCATTTTCAACGATCGCCGCTGCCTCTTTTGCTGCCTTTTCAACCATAGCATCCCGTTCTTCATGGTATTCACCAATTTGCCTTTGAAGGTCTTTATGAAGAATTTCCGCCTGTTTCAGGTGATTCTTGGCTTCCTGCTCCTCTTCTTCGGCCTTCTTGCGGCTATCTTCAAGGGACGCTATCATATTCTCAACTTTATTCGTATCCTCACCAATATGGCTGCGGGCGCTGCTTATCACGCTTTCTTCCAAACCAAGGCGCTTGGAAATTTCAAACGCATTACTCCGTCCCGGTACACCGATCAAAAGTTTATAGGTGGGACTCAAGGTTTCCACATTAAATTCAACACTTGCATTAATGACGCCTTCCCGATCATATCCATAAGCTTTTAATTCCGGGTAATGTGTCGTGGCAATCACACGTGCACCGCGCTTATACACTTCATCCAAAATGGAAATGGCCAAAGCGGCACCTTCCTGAGGGTCAGTTCCCGCTCCAAGCTCATCGAATAAAACTAGGCTATCATAATCGACATTCTTAAGGATATCGACAATATTGACCATATGCGAAGAGAATGTACTTAAGCTTTGTTCAATCGACTGTTCATCGCCAATATCGGCATAAACAGAGGAAAACACTGCCGTTTCGGAACCATCAAGCGCAGGGATTTGCAGACCTGACTGGGCCATTAATGTACAGAGGCCAATCGTTTTCAGGGTAACCGTTTTACCTCCTGTATTCGGTCCGGTGATGACAATTGTCGTAAATTCATCACCAAGGAAAATGTCATTGGCCACGACAACATCACTCGGAATGAGCGGGTGTTTCGCTTTGAATAATTTCACGCGTCCCTCATTATTCAGAATCGGTTTGGACCCTTTTATCGCTTTTGCATACTTTGCCTTGGCGACAAGAAAATCGATTTGTGCAAGGACTTTGACATTATGAAGCAATTCAGGGGTGAACGCACCTACCTTTTCCGAAAGTTCGACCAAGATCCGTTCTATTTCCTGCGTTTCCTTCACTCGGGTTTCCTGCAGGACATTATTCAGTTGAACGATTGCTTGCGGTTCAATGAACAATGTCTGCCCAGATGAGGATTGATCATGAATGATCCCGCCATACACACTGCGGTATTCCTGTTTTACCGGGATGACAAAACGGTCATTCCGGATGGTGATGATGGCATCCGATAACATCTTTGATGCATTGGAAGAACGGATCATACTTTCCAGTTTTTCCCGGACACGGCTTT
This sequence comes from Peribacillus sp. NJ11, assembly GCF_030348405.1. Classification (NCBI taxonomy): domain Bacteria; kingdom Bacillati; phylum Bacillota; class Bacilli; order Caryophanales; family Bacillaceae; genus Peribacillus; species Peribacillus sp. NJ11. The sequence goes on along the minus strand of NZ_JAUCFO010000001.1, from coordinate 2,725,076 downwards.
CGTTCGTCCGAATTTGGTTTCTTAGGGTACGGAGCTTATCGCTAGCAGAATCCATCACTTCGCCATGCTCGCTTACTGCATACGTAATTTCCTGCTGCAAATCAATCAATGGATGAAGGGAATCGATATATTCGGCTAAAAGCGGAACTTCAATTTCCTGTTCTGCAAGTTCTTCGAAGAAACGGCTGAGAATCCTGCCGGCTCGAATCGTACTCGCAAGTTCCATCAATTCCATAGGTGAGAGCATTCCGCCAATCTGTGCCCTTTTTGCATGAGGACGGATATCAAAAATCCCGCCCAATGGCAAGTTACCTTTCAAGCGGACGATTTTTGCTGACTCATCTGTTTCTTCCTGCCATCTCGACACCTCTTCAAAATCAGTAGAAGGCATCAAGTGCTGTGCCTTCTCTTTTCCTATGGAAGAGGATGCGTGTGAGATTAATTGTTCTTTTATTTTATGAAATTCCAATGTCTTTAAAGCTTTATTATGCATGGAGTTAAAGCTCCTCCTTATTTATGGGCAAATAGTTAATCATTTCTCTTTAAAAACGCTAATAATCCATCCGTATCCCTTGCATTAAGAACCGTTGATTCTTTAATCCAGCCCTTTTTGGCCGACGAGACCCCAACAGGCATATGATCAAGCATATCGATGCTGTGGGCATCTGTATTGATAACAATCGGAACGCCTGCTTCCTGTGCCTTGCGCAGATGGGGAGGTGCCAAATCCAATCGGTTCGGATTCGCATTCAATTCCAAGGCGGTATTCGTTTCGCGTGCCAGTTCGATCAGCATCTCTATATCGACATCATATCCGGCGCGTCTGCCGATAATCCTTCCCGTTGGATGGGCGATTATGTCAACATGCGGATTATTCAGAGCCGTTTTTAAGCGCTCCATGATCGTTTCCCGCGGCTGTGAAAAGCTTGAGTGGATCGATGCGATAACCAAATCCATCTCTGCAAGCAGCTCATCGTCATAATCAAGTGTCCCATCAGGAAGTATATCCATTTCAATCCCCGAAAGAACGGTAAAATCATCGTATTTTTCATTCAGTTCATGGATGATCCGTTTTTGTTCACGTAAACGTTCCACGGTCAAGCCGTTCGCAACTTTCAAATATTGCGAATGATCGGTTATGGCCATATATCGATAACCTTTTGCACGGCACGCTTCAATCATTTCTTCAATGGTATGAGCCCCATCACTCCATGTGGTATGCATGTGCAGGTCACCTTTGATGGCCTCCAAAGATATGAGAGGTTCATTTGCATCATAATGCTCCACTTCCGTTCCGTCTTCACGCAGTTCTGGGGGAATGAATGGAAGACCAAAATGATTATAAAAACGTTCTTCCGTTTCAAACGTCAATACCTCACCGGTTTCAGCCACTTCCACCCCATATTCGCTGATTTTCTCACCGCGATCTTTAGCCAGCTGGCGCATCCGCACATTGTGATCTTTCGAACCGGTAAAATGATGGAGTGTCGTTATGAATTCCTTATCCTTCACGATCCGGAAATCGACGGAAATATCATATTCATAATCTAGCACGACCGATACTTTTGTATCACCCGCTGCAATCACTTGCTTTATGCCCTTTAATGCGAGCAGTTGATCCTTAACTTCTTCGGGATGATCTGTCGAGATGATGAAATCGAGGTCCTTGATCGTTTCCCTCATACGCCGGATGCTGCCGGCTCTGGAAGAACGGATGATGTATTCCATGTTAGCAAGGGCCGTTTCAATATCATCCGCAATCGGCCTCATGAAGGCAAGGGGCAGCCGATCAGGCCTTGAACCTGCCTCGGCAATAGCAGACAGGATCTTCTCTTCCGTTTTTTTGCCGAAACCGGCAAGCGCCGCGACCCTGCCTTCTTCACAGGCGAGTTTAAGATCATTCACATCGTTTACATGCAGCTCTTTATGAAGCTTGGCAATTTTCTTCCCGCCCAAACCTTGAAGCTGCAAGAGCGGAATCAGACCTTTTGGCACCTGCTCCTGAAGCTCTTCAAGTACAGTCGATTTCCCCTCATTCATATACTCTTCGATGACGGATGCCGTTCCTTTCCCGATTCCATTTAAAGCGGTAAAGTCTTCGATGGCCGTCAGGCTCCGGTCATCCGTTTCCAAGGCGCCTGCTGCCTTTCGGAAAGCTGAAACCTTGAACGGGTTCTCTCCTTTTAATTCCATATATATTGCGATTTTTTCTAATAATTTAATGATATCTTTTTTATTAATCGTCATTTCATTCACCGCCGAAAAAATTAGTAGGGTGTCCCATGTTCACTTTCTTAAAGATACCTTTCTTGGAGTTAAAGTACAAGCAGTCCGATTCTTAACTTTCGATTCAATCAGGGGAAGTTACATGCTGCTACATAAAAAGGGGCCTCCCCCATTCAAAGTATAGGAATCTAGGACTTTGAGAAAGGGAGGCAGGCCCTCGTATACTGACATTAAGATTGTTTTAAATCATGAAACCAAAGTTCCTTCACTTGCTCGGAAAGGAACGGTGTATGTTTCACGATCGATTCTGCCAGAAAAGATCCCGTTAATGGTTTCTGGATGGAATCCATTGGCAGCATGGCAGCTATATATAATATAATAAACATGATAAGATAGACTTCGATAAAGCCCAATATCCCTCCACCCCAGCGATTCAGCTGTTTTAAAATCGGAAGATGGGTAATGAAATTCAGCATGGATCCGATCATTTGCCAAAGAATCTTGGCAGCAAAGAAAATGATTGCAAAGGCAATCGCATTGTAATACGCCGTGTCCAGCCCGACTGTATCGAAAAACATATTAATGGTCGAGGAATCACCCATAGTAGGAAACGGAATCCACAATTTCAAATTGGGAGCAAGATCTCCGTAAAATACATAGGCGACGATGAAGGCTACTATGAACCCAGTCATATGAACCGTTTGTAAAATGAAGCCACGCTTTAAACCGATTAATAAACCGATTAAAAGAATGGCCAGAATTGCTAAATCAAGCATGTACTCAGTCCTTCTCTCTCTTTAATTCCAGTTGAAGCTGGTCTAGTTCATCTTTTAATTTTATATATTCGTGGATCGTATTCACGGCCGTTAGTACCGCTAGCTTACTTGTATCCAAATATGGATTTTTCATCCTGATCTCTCTCATTTTTTCGTCAACCATCGAAGCGACCAGGCGCATATGACTCGCGCTTTCTGTACCGACGATTGTGTATGGTTGTCCGTATATATCAACTGTTGTTTTATTTCGTTTATCGTCTGACAAAATGATGCCCCCAATCTAAACAATCCTAATTCTATCATATCATGAAGTTTTTCGTCACGAAAGAGAGTACAGCGTCATTTCTTGCATAAAAAATACAATAATTTGTCAAAAAAAAACGACTTAAGGAAGAAGATTACCTAAAAAACAAAATGAAGTTAGGAGTTTACCCATTATGTCCCATGTTGTTTTACTTATCAGCCCTGAACAAATAAAGGCGATGAAATCCCATTATTCTTCATCCTTGGCCGCCAAGCTGCCGCCGGGGAGCATCTTTTCCGCAAAACCGCCGCTATGTACGGTGACCGCCTATAAATCCGGAAAGGTACTCTTTCAGGGTAAGAATGCCGAACAGGAAGCGGTAAAATGGCAACAAAATACCACTGCTGCGGCCCCAAAGAAAAAAACGGCTTCATCTGCATCAGTAAACGTCCACCGCTATTCACCACCTTCAAATATCGGAACCATGTCAGTGATTGGTTCCGATGAAGTCGGAACAGGAGACTATTTCGGTCCGATCACCGTAGTGGCCGTATATGCAAAAAAGGAGCAACTCGCCCTGTTGAAGGAACTTGGTGTCCAGGATTCCAAAAATCTGAAGGATCCACAAATCATCGAAATTGCCAAACAGATTAAGGATGTGGTGCCATTCAGCCTGCTCACATGCGACAACCCGAAATATAATACGCTGCAGGCAAAGGGAATGTCACAAGGAAAAATGAAGGCAATCCTCCATAACCAGGCGATCAAGAATCTCATGCAAAAAATCCAGCCGGAAGAAGCGGAAGCGGTCCTTATTGATCAATTCGCTCAACCAGATGTATTTTTCAATTACCTAAAAGGCCAAGAACTATTTCAAGCCAATGCCACCTATTTATGCACAAAAGCGGAAGGCATACACCTTGGAGTGGCAGCCGCTTCCATCCTGGCCCGATATGCATTCGTCAAACGCTTTGACTTGCTGAGTGAAAAAGCCGGATTCAAAATCCCTAAAGGTGCCGGCTTTGCAGTCGATGAAGCGGCCGCAAGATTGATTCATGAGAAAGGAATCGATTCATTAAACGAATTCACGAAAACCCACTTCGCCAATACAGAAAAAGCGAAGCGATTATATCAACAGAAATATCATAAATAAGGGAAAGCGGCTGACCTTCCGGGTACAGCCGCCTTTTTTTGTTTAATGAAGAACTTGATTTACTCGTGAATGTGCGCATTTTCTTGTGAGTTTGCGCTTTTTACTCGTGAGTTTACGTGATTTACTCGTGAGTTTGCGCGTTTTTCTCGTGAGTTTACGTGATTTACTCGTGAGTTTGCGCGTTTTTCTCGTGAGTTTACGTGATTTACTCGTGAGTTTACGCACTTTTCTCGTGAGTTTACGCGTTTTACTCGTGAGTTTACGCGTTTTACTCGTGAGTTTCCGCACTTTACTCGTGAATTTGCACATTTTACTGAATTTAGGCGTTTTTCTCGTAAGTTCATAAAAAGACAGCTTCCCTGGATTCAGGGAGCTGTCTTTTTGGTTTTATCCTCTTAGTTCTGCGCCAGCTTTTTCTTTGACGGCTTCAAGCACTTTTTCATGTGCTTTTGTAATGTCCTCGTCCGTTAGGGTACGTTCCGGATCGAAGTATTTCAGTGAGTAGGCAATGGATTTCTTGCCTTCCTCCATTCTGTCACCCTCGTATAAGTCGAAGATGCTTACTTCTTTCAGTAGTTTGCCACCAGCTTCTTCAATAATATCCTGAATGTCCCCGGCTTTCGTAGCTTGGTCCACAACGAGCGCGATATCGCGTGTTGTTGATGGATAGCGCGGAATGGTTTTGTAGGCAATCGGCGCTACTTCGGCTTCGGCCAATGCTTTTAAGGAAAGTTCGAAAATGTATGTTTCTTTAATATCCAAGTCTTTTTGGACGGTTGGGTGCACTTGGCCGATAAAGCCAATCACATCACCATTCAAAAGTACTTCCGCTGTCCGTCCTGGATGCATGTCGTTGATTTCCGCTTGGCGGTAACTGATTTGATCAGCTAATCCAAGTGTATCGAATAACGCTTCGATCACGCCTTTGGCTACAAAGAAATCCACTGGTTTCTTTTCACCTTGCCATAGGTGCGACTCCCATAGGCCTGTAATGGCTCCAGCAATATGTTCTTTTTCTTCAGGTAGTTCTTGTTCGTCCTGCTTAAAGAAAACCGAACCGATTTCATACAGGGCTAGTGAATCAATTTGGCGGGCATTGTTATATTTCACGACTTCCAGCAATTGAGGAACGATGCTCAAACGCAATTGGCTCCGTTCTTCACTCATTGGCATTGCTAAACGAATGGATTCTCTAGCTTCCAATGCGAATTGGGACGCTTTTTCCTGGCTTGTCAGTGAATAGGTCACCGCTTGATAAAGGCCTGCGCCTTCAAGTGTACGGCGTGCTTTCCGCCGTTTAATTTGATAGTCAGTCAATTGGCCTGGAGTAGAAGAACCGATCGGCAGTGTAGCGGGAATGTTATCATATCCATATAAACGTGCAGCCTCTTCAACTAAATCAGCTTCAATCGTAATATCACCACGGCGCGTCGGGACAGTGATGGTGAACGTTTCATTGTCAAGTTCGACGCCGAATTGAAGGCGTTTGAAGATGGACTCCACAACTGACACGGTCATGCTTGTTCCAAGAAGTGTGTTGATTTTTTCAAGTGTGATGCTAATGACCGCAGGTTCCATTGTCAATTCATCCACTTCTGCCGTTCCTTGTAAGACTGTTCCGCCAGCATATTGTGCAATCAATTGTGCTGCACGTTCTCCAGCTTCACGTACACGGGCCGGATCGACGCCTTTTTCAAAACGGGCACTTGCTTCACTGCGTAAGCCATGGTCTTTAGAAGCTTTACGAACTACTGTACCTGCAAAATATGCACTTTCAATAATGATGTTCGTTGTATCATTTTTCACTTCGGAATCCGCTCCGCCCATTACACCAGCTATTGCAACAGGCTCGCTGCCATTTGTGATCACTAAATGGTCTGGTGTCAAAGTGCGTTCAGCTTCATCCAACGTTACGATTTTTTCTGCATCTTTCGCTCTGCGGATGACGATTTCCTTTGAACCAAAGCGGTCATAATCAAAGGCATGTAGCGGTTGACCATATTCAAGCAAAATGTAGTTCGTGATATCGACCACATTATTATGAGGTCGGATACCTGCAGACATTAGCCGAGTCTGCATCCAAAGCGGTGAGGGTCCGACTTTAACATCTTTAATGATTTTTGCAATGTATATCGGGTTATCTTCTTTCGCTTCCACTTTGACACTGATATAATCAGAAGCTTTTTCAGCTGCCTCTTCTTTCTCGACAACCGGCCATTTCACTTCCCGGCCTAGAATGGCACCCACTTCGTATGCAACACCAAGCATGCTTAATGCATCAGAACGGTTGGGAGTCAGTCCAAGTTCCAGCACTTCATCACTTAATCCGAGTTCCTCCAATGCATCATTCCCCACTTCCACATCATTAGGGAAGACGAAGATGCCTGTAGCATAATCCTTGGACACGAGCTTAGATTCGAAGCCCAATTCTTGAAGCGAGCAAATCATCCCGTGCGATTCTTCTCCGCGAAGTTTCGCTTTCTTGATTTTGAAATTACCTGGAAGGACTGCGCCAACAGTAGCGACTGCAACTTTTTGGCCTTTATCGACATTCGGTGCCCCACAGATGATTTGAACGGGATTTTCAGCCCCGATATCAACTTGGCATTTATTCAACTTATCCGCATTTGGATGCTGTTCACGTTCAATGACATGCCCGATGACGACTCCTTTAAGCCCTTCACTTTTCTTTTCTACCCCTTCAACCTCAATGCCGCTTTTCGTGATTTTGTCTGCTAGCTCCGTCGCATTGATGCCTGAAAGGTCAACATAATCTTGTAACCATTTATATGACACAAACATGGTAGGTCCTCCTTTTTAAAATAAAAATTTATGCTTCGTGATGGTTGAATTGTTTTAAGAATCGAACATCATTCGTATAGAAATGACGGATATCGTCCACACCGTATTTCAACATGGCAATCCGTTCCACGCCAATTCCAAATGCGAATCCAGAGTATTTCTTGGAATCGAAGCCAGCCATTTCAAGGACGTTCGGATGAACGATTCCGCCTCCAAGCACTTCGATCCAGCCTGTTTGTTTACATACGCTGCAGCCTTTACCACCGCAAATTTTACAAGAAATATCCACTTCGACGGAAGGCTCCGTAAATGGGAAGAAACTTGGACGAAGACGGATTTCACGGTCTTGCCCGAATACTTTTTTCGCAAATACGTCAAGCGTTCCTTTCAGGTCGCTCATGCTGATGTTCTCATCGATGACCAAGCCCTCAATTTGCTGGAATTGATGGGAGTGTGTCGCATCATCGTTATCACGGCGATATACTTTACCCGGGCAGATGATTTTAACAGGACCTTGACCTTTATGTTTTTCCATCGTTCTGGCTTGAACCGGTGAAGTGTGCGTACGCATCAGGATTTCATCCGTGATGTAGAAGGAGTCCTGCATATCACGTGCCGGATGGCTTTTTGGCAAGTTAAGTGCCTCGAAGTTGTAGTAGTCGCTTTCAACTTCGGGACCTTCCGCAACCGTATAACCCATACCGATGAATAAGTCTTCGATTTCCTCCACGACACGTGTTAATGGGTGAAGATTCCCCTTGTTAACCGGACGTCCTGGAAGTGTGACGTCAATCGTTTCAGTTGCTAGCTTAGCATTGACCGCCGCAGTTTCAAGTGCTTTTTGTTTCTCCTCGATCTTTGTTGCGATCGCTTCCCGAACATCATTGGCTAGTGCCCCGATTTTCGGACGTTCTTCGGCAGATAATTTACCCATGCCGCGCAATACCTCAGTGATTGGTCCTTTTTTCCCTAAATAAGCGACACGTACTTCATTCAGTTCCTTTAATTCGGAAGCGGCGGCAACTTTTTGCAACGCTTCTTCCTGCAGTTCTAGTAAACGTTCCTGCATCATGTCTTCCTCCTTTATTTTCCTTTTGTAAAAATGAACACAAAAAAACCCCAATCCCTAAAGGGACGAGGTTTATGTATCGCGGTACCACCCTTATTAGTGCATGAACAAATAAACTTCTGCACTCACTTCATTAAAAATAACGGCTCTTCACCGGAACATTTTTCGGACATTCTGTCTTCCCAATGCCAACTCGAAAGGTGAATTCCCTTAAGCAGTGCCATAAAAATGCTTTCAGTCAAGGCATTTTTTCCCTGGATATGGATAACTTAAGTTACTACTCTTTGTCATCGTTGTTTCAATATAAAATTCTGTTTTATTATATTATAATTCCACGGCCGTTTCAAATCGATTTTCGTAAATGGTACATTAAAATCCCGGCAGCGATCCCCACATTCAGAGATTCGCTTTTTCCGTAGATGGGAATATAAAGGTTTTTAGTCGTTTTCTCCAGTAATTCCTTCGATACTCCTTGGCCTTCATTGCCGACCAGCAGGGCAAATCGGGAAGACTTTTCCACTTCTTCAAATGGGGATGCGCCTTCTAATGCCGTGCCATAGACCGGTGTGCCGATTTGCTTCAGCTCATCGATGATTTCGGAAAGGTTCCCTTTTATGACAGGCATATGGAATAGGCTCCCTTGTGTCGAACGTACCACTTTGGGATTATACAAGTCGGCACACCCTTCGCCAAGAATGACCGCATCGATTCCAGCTGCATCCGCTGTCCTGATCATCGTTCCAATATTCCCCGGATCCTGGACGGCATCGATCAACAATAGTTTATCCGGATTAATGGACGTCATGCTCGTTGATTTCTGTTCACAAACAGCTGCAATTCCCTGTGGGGCTTCGGTATCGCATATCGCTTTCATAATATCATTTTTCACATAGATGACTTCTGTACCTTCCAGCTTAAAATGGGCTGGCATTTCAGTTTCTTCATTGACGATCACTTCCATGACGATATCTTCTTTTAAGGCTTCTTCAACTAGGTGAAAACCCTCGACTAAATATTTGCCTGTTTTATCTCGTTCTTTTTTCGTCAATAGCTTTTTCCATTGCTTCACTTGCGGGTTTTTTACCGATTCGATATATTTCAAGGGTAAACGCTCCTTTAACTTAACACTGATTTTCCTATTATAACGCAATTCACATACATATTGCATGCGAGTTTGTGAAATGCTATTAATGTCAGTCATTATGTGTTAGAGGAGGAATAATTGTGAATTTAAACCTACGTAATGCGATTATCCAAAATGTATCTGGAAATTCGCAAGAGCAGCTAGAAGACACGATTGTCGATGCCATACAGAATGGCGAGGAAAAAATGCTTCCTGGATTGGGAGTATTATTCGAGGTCATCTGGCAAAATTCATCTGAACAGGAAAAACAGGAAATGATCACTGCCCTCGAAGCAGGATTAAAAAAATAACAGCCCTCAAAGGCTGTTATTTTTTTAGTTAGCTTACTTCTTCATTGGTACCACTTTACCGGCGCCAGCCTTCAATTCTTCGATAGAGACTTCTTCATCGATAAGAAGAATGAATTTCTTAGCGCCCACTTCTTTAAGCATCGCTTTTGTCTCAGCAAAAGAGTAGCCGTATTTCGTGAAAAAGCTGCGTAAATCCCCAGACCCTTCATCAGTGAAGTAGTGGAAGATTTTTAAAAAAAGAGTATCCTCCTTATCCTGATTGGCGATGATCAGGATATCCGTATGTTCATTTCCAAGCTGCACATCATTTTTTATATCAGCTGCTACTGTCATTTGGGAGCCAGTCACGCCTTTTGCTTGTAAATCTTGAATTGCAGCAAGTAGTTCCGGATTAGAGTCAAAAACACCATATATGTTTTTTTCCATGTTTTTCCCCCTCCTTGTTACTTTACTTATAATAAAATTCCTTTGTAATTATACCTTGCGGCTTTATCAATAAACAAGCAAATAGTCTATTGAGAATTCCTGACTAATAAACGAGGGAACCCTTTGCCTAAAAGGTTTCAGATTAAAATTATCTACAGTTTTTTAAGGGTTTGTACAATTCGAACGTTGCCTCCAGGCACTGACTTTCCGCGGGCGGTCCGCCCTCGGCGCCTTTGCGCCTGCGGGGTCTCGCATACCCGTTCCACTTTTTAGAATCCCTTTTGTCTACAAACTGAAATAACAGCCTTGTGCAGGCTGCTATTTTGCGTATTATAGATTATCGGTATTAATTCGATTTTTAATGTATTCATCCTTCAAAATGTCCTCTTTCTCTTGCTGCCCATTATTAGCATTCGGGCTTAAGGTCCGATCCAGTGCTCCTTGAGGATCCAGAGACTTATGATCCCCTGGCCTTTGTTCCTTATACTTTTCGGTGGAGTTCCCCCTGATTTCCCTTTCTTGGGCTCGCTTCGTATCCAGCTCTTCCTTATCAAAGATGTTGGCAGAATTTCCGTGAAGTTCTTCGCTTCTTCCTGGCTGTGCTTCCACTTCCCTTGTTTGAAATGCATTCGCAGTTGTTTCAGGAAAAAGGTTCGGGTCCGGATTGTTCACCACCCCTGTTTTAAGCGGATTCTCTGCAGGTAGTTCGTCTGCACCCTGCATGCCGTTGGAAGTTACGCCTTCTCGTTGTGATAAAGTTTCCGATTCATCTAAAAGAATCAGGAATTTTCCAGCTTCCACTTCGTTTATATAAGCGGTGGCTTCACTATCGGCAAGCCCTAAGTCACCTAGTCGGTTCCTTATATCTCCAGAACCCTCGTTCAGGAAAAAGTGTTTCATCTTATCAATGAAGGAATCGTCGTTCGAGTTAGTAACGACGTCTACATCCGGATCCCGCTTTTCATTGACGAAACCCAACTCTTCTTTCTTATCAGCCATTACGGTTATTTCTCCCTCATGGACTCCTTTTTCCTTGAAGGATTGTATAGCCTGGATTACTTCTTCTTCCGAATTAAAAACACCATATAATGTTTTTCCCATGCATCTTCCTCCTATTATTCCGATATTTCTTCTTATCTGTATTTATACCCCGATGGGTGCTAATTAAACAAAAAATGGCCCATTCAAAGGTTCTCCTCCCCTAAGTTCGAACCTCTATCAGGCTTTAAAATAGAAAGAAGCCTGCAGTTTTAAAAACTGCAGGCCATTCCCATCACTTCTTAGAAGCGGTCGCTTCTTCGTTCAGTTGCCTTTTTCTCATTTACGATCGATTCATCTGTACTATCAAGCTTGATATCTTCCTTTTTAAGGGTATCCTGAACTTGTTCCGTTTCTTGTACAGCATGTTTCCTGATGACAATTTCATCTGTGACAACAGGTTTTTTCGAAACTTCCAATTTTTCTTCAACTACTGGGATACGTAGTGTTTCCCCATCTTCAATGCTTCCAGTTTCCAGATTCTCTTCACGTCCTGAAACCGATCTATGATCGACCGTCACTTCTTCGTGTTCAACAGGAACATTTAACGTTTTATGTTGTTCATTGACTTCTTTATTAATGACCACTTCACCTGTCTGAACTCTTTCTTTGTCAATGTTCAGTTGTTCTTCCCGAAGTTTAAGCGTCCTTTCATCTTCAGGCAATTCACGGCCTTGCCCGTTCACTCCATAAACATCTTCTTTATTCAGTGCATCGGTTTTTTCAGTCCCGTTATAAAGCGGGTTGGCGGAGTTCGTATCCAGCCTTGTACCGGCAGTGTCCATTGTTCCTGTCGTGAATTTATCTCTTGCCGTCCCCAGGTGCCCTTCACCTTCTTCGACCAGAACCAGGACTTTTCCGTTTTCTACATCAAAGACATGTTCAGCCGCTTCACTATTCGAAAGACCAGCATTCGCCAATCTTGTTGAAAGGTCTGCCGTATCTTCCGGCATGAGGAAGCGTGCCACCTTGTCCATGAATGATTCGTCGTTAGGAACATTCGTCATTGTATGAACATCCGTTTCGCGTTGCTGGTTCGTGAAATCCAATGTTTCTTCCTTGTCTGCGACGACCGTAATATCGTCCCCTTCAAAGCCCTTGGCCTTAAGTGCATTGATTGCTTGGATCACTTCTGCATTTGATTCATATACTCCATATACTGTTTTATTCATTTTACATTCCTCCTTAGGTTTTGTTGACTGGTTTAGTGATGCTATATATAAACTCTACCCGCCATACACCTAAGTAAACGAGAAATCAATATTTCATTTATGTTATATCATTACAATTTGTTCTCAGCACAGAACAATTTTTCAAATGAAATCCAAGTATTATAAGGGTTCCCCCATTTTTAAAAATGTAATATTTATCCGAATAATCCCATTTCATTATTTTCATCTAATCTTTTTTCTTCTATTATAAATCCACGGCCTCCACTAGCAGGTCCACTATATGCACCGCTTTGGTACATGCCCCCAGGTTTTCCCTCTCGATCCCCAATTGCATTTGTAACAGACAGCCAGGATTTGCCGTGACAACGATATCGGCCTGTGTCGATTTAGTGTGCTCCATTTTAGTGTCGAGGATATTCATGGACATCTCTGATTCAACAATATTATAAATCCCTGCCGAGCCGCAGCACCGATCCGCATCCTTCATTTCCCTGAAGTCGATTCCTTCTATCGATTGAAGGAGAATTCGCGGAGCCATGGAGGTATTCATCACATTCCGTAAGTGACAGGAATCCTGAAAGGTTACTGATTGTGCTGGCAGTTTCAGACGGACTTTTTCCTGAAAACGCAAGTCCACAAGGATCTCGCTTATATCTTTCAACTTATTTTTAAATGCGATTGCCCGGTCGTTCCATTCCGGTTCATCTTGGAGCAAATGGTCATAGTCTATGAGAAAAGCTCCGCAACCGCCGGCATTTGTAATAATATAATCCACTTCGTCCGCTTCAAAAGCTTCAATATTACGCCTGGCCAGTTGCTTTGCCCCTTCTTTTTCACCACTGTGCCCATGCAGTGCCCCGCAACAAGCCTGGGATTTCGGAATAACGATTTCACATCCAGCCAGCTGAAGAAGCTTTAGTGTAGCCTTGTTCGTTTCCAAAAACATCGTATCCATCAAGCAGCCGGAAAAGAAAGCCACCTTTTTGAGTGCTGTTCCGATTGCAGGCAGCTCAGTTGGCCTATTTTTCATTTCTGATTTTTTTGGGACCTTCGGCAGCACTTTTTCCATGGTTGCCAAATTATCAGGAAGCATGTTCAGGACTCCCGTTTTACGGGCCACATATTGGAGTCCCGATCTCTGATAGAAGCCCAGCAAACTCGTCATGGCCTGCATCCGCTCCTGATGCGGGAATAATCCACTAAAAACGGCCTTGCGAATCGTTTTTACAGGGAGACTGTGTTTCTTATTCTGATGGATGATATCCCTTGCTTCTTCTAGAAGATGTCCATATTTCACACCTGAAGGACAGACAGGCTCACAAGCCCTGCAGCCGAGACAGAGACTCAAAGAACGTTCAACATCCTCATCGGGTGCAATCACACCATCGGCCACCGCTTTCATAAGTGCAATCCTGCCTCTTGGTGAATGGGATTCCTTTAACCCCGATTCCATGTATGTCGGGCAATGGGGTAAGCAAAAACCGCAGCGCATACAATTAAACAATTCATCTTCATTCATTTTTTCCGCGAATTGTTGGGCAATGGTTTCCCTTTCCTGAGCTGTCGTCATGAAGATACCACCACCCTTTTCCTGCTTTCCTTGGCAAATACTTTACCGGGATTCATGATGTTATTGGGATCGAATGCTTGTTTAATCGCTCTCATGGCGGCAATCCCTTCTTTCTTCAGCTTCCATTCAAGATAAGGGGCCTTCATCGCTCCTACACCATGTTCACCGGTAATCGTCCCGCCAAGGTCGATAGCCACGGCAAAAATGTCGGCAAAGGCGAGCTCCACTCTCTCCATTTCATCATGGTCACGAGCGTCGGTAATGCACGTTGGATGCAGGTTCCCATCACCCGCATGACCGAAAGTGCAAATGTCCACGTTATGCTTGCTTGCAATCTCATTAATCGCCCTAACCATTTTGGCAATTTCCGACCGGGGAACGGTGGCATCTTCCAAAATGGTCGTCGGCTTGAGGCGTGCCAGTGCGGAAAGGGCTGTCCGTCTTGCCGTTTTCAAGGCAATCGCGTCAGATTCCGTTTCGGCAATTTCCACGGAAACCGCCTTTTCCTCTAGGCAGATATCGGCCATCCTTTTCATATCACGTTCCACCACTTCCGGCGGACCATCCTGTTCTATCAGCAGGACCGCCTCCACATTGGTGGGCAAACCGATTTTCGCGAAGTCCTCAACCACGATCAACGTCGGCCGATCCAGAAATTCCAGTGTGACGGGAATGATTTTATTTGAAATGATCTTGGCCACTGACTGGGCTGCAGCATCCAGATCTTGATATAGGGCTAGCATCGTCTTTGTGGTTTCCGGGATTGGAATCAGTTTTAAGATCGCTTCTGTAACAATGCCCAGCGTCCCCTCTGAACCGACAAAAAGCTTCGTTAAATCATATCCGGCTACATCTTTGGCAAGCTTGCCCCCTGTTCGGATGATGTCCCCATTCGGAAGGACCACTTCAAGCCCGATGACATAATCACGGGTGACTCCGTACTTTAACCCACGCAGTCCACCAGAGTTTTCATTAATGTTGCCGCCAATCGTAGAGATTTTCATCGAACTTGGATCGGGCGGATAAAACAAGCCCTTTCCTTCAACTGCTGAAATCATGTCCAATGTGATGAGCCCAGGTTGTACGGTCGCCGTTAAATTTTCCTCATCTATTTCGAGTAATGAATTCATTCGATTGAATAAAAGGACAAGCCCCCCCTCTGTCGGGCAGGTGCCTCCGCTCAAATTCGTCCCCGACCCGCGTGGAACGATCGGAACATGGTATTCATTGCAAACTTTTACGATGGCTGCGACTTCAGCTGTGCAGCCCGGTTTAATGACAGCATCCGGCATCGCTTGAAACCCTGGCGTGGCATCATATGAATAGACAAGACATTCAACTTTCGAGTCATCGTAATTCTCCTGACCGACGATGGTAAGAAGTAGTTGCTTAACCTGCTTTGTTAACATGTATATCCTCCTCATATAAACAAATGGAATTCGATATTTTTTATATGATTTAAGTATAAGAAAATAACATTCAACCTTCTATGTATGAACATATAGAATTTACAGCTTTCCATAGAATTAATTTGTATGTTTATCCAATACTCTTAGTGCTAGATACATAGTGACCAAATCGGCTAGCTTCCTAGGATTCAACTGGGTCATTTCTTCTATGCGCTTGAGCCTGTAATGGAGGGTATTGATATGGATATGCAGGGCTGCAGCGGTTTCCTTCAAAGATAGATCACTTGCAAAATACATGGAAAGGGTTTTAAGCAGCTCCTCATTAGGAAGCAAATCCTGAATAGTCCGGGATAAATAATCAAGTCTTGTTTCAGGGGTAACTTCATCAAGCAGGACCTCAAGCTTCAAGTCTTCGTCAAATATTATTCCCGATGAAGGTAACGCGATTTTCAAGGAACGTTCCGCTTTAAAAAATGCTTGCCTGAATGCGGATCCCGGTGCACGTGAACTAACCCCTGCGCTCACTTTATAACCCGAACTCTCTTCCAGATTTCTTATCAGTTTACTTAATTTCTTTAATTGTTGGATTTTTGAACCGATAAAATCGGCTATCGAAAGAATGACGAATTGGTTCCTCCCCCAACGGACCACGATGTCCTTGGGATGCTGCTGTTTTATGTATATCTGAAGCGTTCTCCACACATGAGGTTCGATGATTTTTTCAGTTTTAAATTCACCAAGGGTTATGATCCGGTCTGTATGAACATCGACCCCAAGCAACTTAGCCTTCTGAAGGAATGACTCATTGAACGTCTGCAGCTGATGCCATTCAAATACAAAGAATTCCATCAGACGTGATTGGGATTCTGCTTGTTCGATATGATAGCTTTCCTGAATGAACATCTCCGTCATCTTTTTTAAAAGTTCTGCATAGGGGGAAACATGTTTGGGGTCTCCCGTGATTCCAATTACACAAACGGCTTCCTGATTAAAGAAAATAGGTAGATTTATTCCTGCCTTCACCCCTTTCCAACTTCGTTCATCCTGTTTGTTGATGATCAATTTCTCACGATTGTTGAAAGCGTGGATGGCTCCTTCATGATAAGATCCGATACGGCTGCCATCGGTACTTGCGATAATCGTGCCAGCATGATCAATAATGATGATTTCCTCATCAATCAGTTTTCGAACCTCATGAACCAATTTTTCTGCCACGGCTGCCAATTGCATTATATGTCCTCCTTTATTGAATGGGCTTGGAAAATACTTCGAGGCTCCCTTTCGAAAGGGAGCCTCTTTCTACTTATGGAATCATCCAGGAAAGGACGCCATTTTGCAAGAAGGTAATCACGCAAACAAGCAGCAACAAGAATAAACTATGTTTGAGCGTGAATCTCAATAATTCTGATTCCCTGCCGGCCAATCCAACGGCGGCACAAGCAATCGCTATCGATTGTGGTGAAATCATCTTTCCGGTGACCCCTCCGGATGAGTTCGCCGCAAGCGCCAGGACCGGCTCCATCCCCACTTTAAGTGCGGTAACTTTCTGAAGACTGCCAAATAAGAGGTTGGCTGATGTATCCGACCCGGTAATGAACACACCCAGCCAGCCGAGAACCGGTGCGAAGAACGGAAACAAATCCCCCGATTTTGCAAGGGTCATCCCTAATGTTGTCGACATGCCTGAAGCATTCGTTATGTAGGCAAAAGCCACCACGGATGAAATCATCAAGATTGGTTTTGCCAACTCATTCATCGCTTCCGCAAAGGTGCTAAAAAAGTCTTTTGCAGACATATGTGCGATGAACTTCGTAACGATGGCTGCCAGTAAAATGGCAGTTCCGGCTGCTCCAAGCAGTTCTATTTTATAGAAAGCCGCAATCGGCAATCCGTTGCTTCCGATTATCTCATTATGCAAACCTGGCACTTCGATTTGAAAGGTTAATAGTTTCCCGATTTCATTGATTCCGCCAAGCAACACATTGTTGCCTTCATAATGTCCGGAGAGCGCAGGCTTAATTGGGTTCATCCCCCATATTGATATGAAAAGCGTTAACAGAAGGAATGGTGACCAAGCATGGAAGATCTGCCATTTCGTGTACGTTGTTTCCGCTTCGGCTGTATCATCCAAAGGTTCGACAGCTGCTGCCGTTTCTTCGGATGCAAAGCGAAAGATCGTTTTAGGTTTCCAGAATTTAAGGAAGATCGCCAATGCAAATAGTGACACTAACGCAGAAAGGATGTCCGGTAATTCAGGCCCAAGGAAATTTGAGCTTAAGTACTGGGTGATGGCAAAGGAAAATCCGGAAACCAAAATTGCCGGCAAGACTTCGAGCGACCTTTTCCACCCAGTCATTATCAAAATGAGATAAAGCGGAATGAAAACCGAAAGGAATGGCAATTGACGGCCGACCATTTTTGAAATCTCCATGGCGGCTATGCCAGTTGGGCCTTCCATGGCGATGATCGGTATGCCAACCGCCCCGAATGCTACCGGTGCGGTGTTCGCGATCAAACAAATCCCGGCAGCATATAGCGGGTTAAAACCGAGACCAACCAAAAGCGCGGCTGAAATGGCGACCGGTGCTCCAAATCCCGCGGCACCTTCTAAAAAGGCCCCGAAAGAAAATGCCACCAATAATGCCTGAAGGCGGCGGTCTTCGGTAAGCGAAAGCACAGAAGAGCGAATAATATTGAATTGCCCGCTTTTAACAGTCATTTTGTACAAAAATACTGAAGTGATGATTATCCATCCGATTGGGAGCAGCCCATATACCGCTCCTTGTGAAGCAGACATCACCGCTTTTCCTGCCGGCATTCCATATAACAATACGGCCACTGCAATAGCTACAAGCAACGTGGTTATACCAGCAATGTACCCTTTCATCCGTTTGATGGTAAGTGCCCAGAAAAAGTAAATAATTGGGATGAGTGCGACAAGAGATGATAAAACTAAATTATCGTTGATCGGCGTAAAGTTTTGTGTCCATGTCATTCATTTCGACTCCATTTACTATAAATTTTTTTAAAATTTCAGAAATCTGCCACTAACTGAAAACCCTTACATATCTAAATATTCAAAGTCATCAGATGACTTGATGAGTATTCATTAAAATTAAATGATTAAAAATATAAAATCAAGATTTTTTTTTTATTTTTTGTTGATTTTTAACCTTCTGGAAGTGTGAAAGATCATTTGTGTTATATAATATTAACCAGAGAAACTCATAGAAAATAGAGGTGCTACCCTTGGTATATAAAAAAATAAAGCCGAAAAAAATTTATGAAGAAGTCAGCGATGAACTTTATGAAATGATTCGGTCAGGTATCCTGAAACCAGGTGAACAATTGGATTCCATTCAGCAGCTTGCGGAAAATTTCCAAGTTGGGCGCCCGGCCATCCGTGAGGCATTAAGTGCATTAAGTTCAATGGGCCTCATTGAAATAAAACAAGGGGAAGGAACATTCGTTAAAACCTTCGACCCTACTATCATGAATCATCCCTTGTCCGCTGCCCTTTTGATGGATCAAGACAATATCCAGCATTTGCTGGAAGTTCGGAAAATCCTTGAGTCCGGCACGGCAGAGGTGGCAGCGAAGAAAAGATCGGAAGAAGACCTTATCGAACTCAAAGAAAGGCTTTCTGATATTGAGAAGGTATCCTACGATGAAGAACTTAGTGATAAAGCGGATATCGCCTTCCATGTCGCAGTGGCAAATGCCTCCCAAAATGAGCTGCTGATAACATTGATGAACCACGTTTCAGAGTTAATGACGGAAAAGATGCGTGATATCCGGCGGATTGCACTTTATTCCGAAGAGATGACACTTAAGCAGCTTTACCAGCAGCATGCCCGGATATATGATGCAATCGTGGCACAAGATGAAGCCGGAGCCCGCAATGCCATGCTGTTTCACCTTCAAAGCGTCGAGGAATCACTGAACCGGGTCATCCAAAAGAATCAGCAAAAGAATCGTTGATCTTCCTTTAAATTTGAAAAATACCCTATACAAACAAAGATAAAATTGATATATTATTTTGAAAACGATTACTTCATTTAAAAATCTTGGAAATTGGTATATTCTCTTAACCATTTCCTTTTTCTATTTTTTAGTCATCAGATGACCTGTTAACCTATTTTGTTAAAGGAGGAGTTCAGATTGAAAGTTACTCTCTTTGCAACCTGTTTGGTTGATTTGTTTCAATCCAATGTCGGCAAGGCGACAGTGGAGCTGCTCGAGAGATTAGGCTGTGAGATTGATTTCCCGGAATCCCAGATATGCTGCGGACAGCCGGCATATAATAGCGGGTATACGAAGGATTCGAAGGAAGCTATGAAAAAGATGATTAAAACGTTCGCGGATGCTGAATACATCGTAACCCCTTCCGGTTCCTGTGCAGCGATGTTCAAAGAATATCCGGTCCTTTTCAAAGGCGATGCCGAATGGGAAAAGAAAGCAGCTTCATTAGCGGCTAAAACATATGAATTGACCCAATTCATCGTGGATGTCTTAAAAGTGACCGACGTCGGGGCTACCCTTAAGGGAAAGGCTACTTATCATACTTCATGCCATATGACACGGCTGCTTAAGGTGAAGGAAGCACCTGCCATTTTGTTAACCCATGTTAAGGGTCTGGAAATGACACCTCTTCCCGGTGCTCAGAATTGCTGCGGGTTCGGGGGAACCTTTTCGGTTAAGATGGGGGACATTTCCGGGCAAATGGTGGAGGAGAAAGTCTGCAATATTGAAGCGACCGGGGCCGATTTTTTAATTGGTGGGGATGCAGGATGTTTGATGAATATCGGCGGACGGATCCAAAGGAAGGGGCAACCGGTGAAAGTGCTCCATATTGCGGAAGTCCTGAATAGTATTTAAAGAAAGTGAGGAGGGAAAAACGATGGCTATGAAAACCAGCTCTGCCAAGTTTAAAGACCGGGTGGATGAAGGAATACATAATGATTTTATGCGATTGGCAGTATCGAGTGCCCAGGAACGATTACACGGACGGCGGCTGACGGCCGTTGATGAATTGGGAAACTGGGAGGATTGGCGTTCCCTTGGTGAAGAAATCCGGCAGCATGTGCTCAGTAACCTTGATTTCTATTTGCATCAGCTTGCAGAAAATGTTTCGAAAAGGGGCGGTCATGTCTTCTTCGCTGAAACGGCTGAAGAAGCAAGCGGATACATCAAGGATGTCATTGTAAAGAAGAATGCCAAAAAAGTCGTGAAATCCAAATCGATGGTCACGGAAGAGATCAATTTAAACGCAACTCTTGAAGCGGTTGGCCTCGATGTCGTCGAAACGGACCTTGGTGAATACATTTTACAAGTGGATGATCATGATCCCCCTTCCCATATCGTCGCACCTGCTCTCCATAAAAATAAAGAACAGATAAGGGATGTTTTTAAAGAGAAGCTCGCCTATACGCAAACCGAAAAACCGGAAGAGCTTACTGCCCATGTCCGGGGCATTCTGCGGAAAGACTTCTTAAGCGCCGATGTGGGCATAACCGGCTGTAATTTTGCAATTGCGGAAACGGGCTCGATCGGTTTGGTGACGAATGAAGGAAACGCCGATTTGGTCACTGCCCTCCCGAAAACGCAAATCACCGTGATGGGAATGGAACGGCTTGTGCCTACATTCGATGAATTCGAAGTCCTTGTCAGCTTATTGACAAGAAGCGCTGTCGGCCAAAGATTGACCAGTTACATCACCGCACTTACCGGCCCGCGTGATGAAGGCGATGCAGACGGACCCGAGGAATTTCACCTTGTGATTGTAGATAATGGACGTTCCTCCATTTTGGGAACTGAGTTTCAATCCGTTCTTCAATGCATTCGCTGTGCTGCCTGTATAAATGTATGCCCGGTCTATCGCCAGGTTGGCGGCCATTCATATGGTTCAATATATCCGGGACCAATCGGTGCTGTGCTTTCCCCCTTGCTCGGAGGGTATGATGATTTCAAGGAGCTTCCATATGCCTCAACTCTTTGTGCAGCATGTACAGATGCCTGTCCGGTAAAGATTCCTCTTCACGATTTACTGAGGAAGCATCGTGAAGTCATCGTTGAAAAGGAAAAAATGGCTCCATTTTCAGAAAAGATGGCCATGAAAGCCTTCGGAATCGGTGCGGCATCGCCTATGCTTTATAAGTTCGGTTCCAAAATGGCCCCATCAGCGATGTCTCCTTTTAAAACGGGGGATTTCATTTCAAAGGGACCTGGTCCACTCAAAACTTGGACAGAAAGCCGCGAGTTCCCTGCTCCAGAAAAAGAAAGCTTTCGGGACTGGTTCAAAAATCGGGAAAAAGGAGGGAAACCATCATGAATGGAACCATCCACAATGAAGAGACGTTTTTAAACAATATTGCCAAAAACCTGGGAAGGGCTCCTATTAAGGAAGGCATTTCCGTTCCGGTATGGAAGCATGCCCCCCAAAAAGAAGTTTTGAAACATGCGACACCAAATGATCTTGTCGAGGAATTGGAGGAGCAGTGCAAAAGGGTACATACTCAGTTTCACCTTACCGACTCCAAACAAGTGATGCAGTGTTTAAAACAGGTGATCGAGGAACTTGGAAACGGACCCTTGATCATCCCTAAGGACGATCGATTTTCTGCCTATCAGTTAGATGATATCCTAAAAGAAAAAGATGTCCATGTTTGGGATTACCAAGCAGGGAAAGAAAATATCAAGAAAGCCGAGAGTGCCAACATCGGAATCACATTCAGTGAAATGACATTGGCAGAATCAGCGACCGTCGTCTTGTTCAGCGACAAGGACCACGGCCGTTCCATCAGCTTCCTTCCTTCCTGCCATGTTTCCATCATTCCAAAAAGCACCATCGTTCCGCGAATGACCCAGGCTGCTGCGGCCATCCGTTCAAAAGTTACCCGTGGCGAAGTCGTTCCTTCCTGCATTAATTTCATAACAGGACCGAGCAATTCCGCCGATATTGAAATGGACCTTGTCGTCGGCGTCCATGGGCCCATCAGAGCTGTCTATATAATCGTAGAAGATAAATAGAAATAAGGAAAAGAAAAAATGGAGAGGACCTAATTAGGCCTCTCCATTTTTAACTTTCACTATATCACTCGTAAATGATCCGATCAACCGCTTCACGGTCGAGGCGTTTGATCACTTCGACAATAAGCTTAACAGCATTCTCATAATCGTCCCGGTGAAGCATTGCTGCATGTGAATGAATGTAGCGGGTTGCAATCGTGATCGCCAGGGCAGGTACTCCATTTGCCGTTAAATGGATGGAGCCTGCATCTGTCCCACCACCTGGAATCGATTCATATTGATAAGGAATTTCCATTTCATCAGCCGTGTCGGTAACGAAATCGCGTAATCCCTTATGTGCTACCATCGACGCATCATATATGACGATTTGCGGACCTTCCCCCATCTTACTCATCGCTTCTTTATCGGATACCCCCGGTGTATCACCAGCTATGCCGACATCGACGGCAAAACCGATATCCGGCTGAATTTTGAATGTGGATGTTTTAGAGCCACGCAGCCCGACCTCTTCCTGCACCGCGCCAATTCCATAAACTACATTAGGATGGTCGCTATCTTTCAGCTGTTTAAGCACATCAATGGCGATTGCACAGCCAATTCGATTGTCCCAGGCTTTGGCCAGCAGCATCTTTTCATTATTCATGACCGTGAATTCAAAATATGGCACGACCATATCCCCTGGCTTGACGCCCCATTCCTTAACCTCTTCTTTGCTTGCTGCACCAATATCAATATACATATCCTTAATATCAATCGGCTTTTTCCTCGCCTCCGCTGACAGGATATGTGGCGGCTTGGAACCGATAACGCCAGTTACATCCCCTTTACTTGTAACGATCGTCACACGTTGGGCCAGCATGACCTGTGACCACCAGCCCCCTACCGGCTGAAAACGCAAAAATCCTTTATCATCAATTTGGGTAATCATGAAACCGACTTCGTCCATATGCCCAGTAACGACAATTTTCGGTCCGTTTTCATCACCCGTTTTCTTGGCAATCAAACTTCCCAGGCCATCTGTCGATATTTCATCGGCAAATGGTGCTATGTATTCGGTCATCACTTTTCTTACTTCACTTTCATTTCCTGCAATGCCTTTAGCATCCGTTAAGTCCCGCAGCATTCTTAACGTTTCGTCTAATTGAGTCATTCCTCTACCTCCCTATTACTTACATTACAAGAATAATTATACAGAAAATCGATTGCATAAACAATCAACAATCAGTAGCCTTGCTTTTGCCGTTCGTAGTTCACTTCATTTTTACTTACATATGCTTTTTCGACATCCACTGCTAAAAATCCAAGCAACTCCCCTAAATGTAAATACTCAGTAAAAACCTTTTGGAAAGATGACTCTGTCAATTGCGTGCGAAATTCACTGATGTAGCCGTAAATAGCAGTAAATTGAGCCGTCAAATCCTCCTGAGGCATCTTGAGGGCGGATGGAACTTCAGGTTCAAATCCCAGTTCGATCCCGAGTGACAAAATGAAATGAATCCCATCCACGTATTCAGCCAAAATCGTTTCTTTATCAGAGGGGCCTTTGAGACTCCAAAATTTAAAACATCTCGTTTCATTAGCCAACTCCCCAAGCTCCACCAATAGAGCAAGTATCTTCCGTTCGACCAAGTCTTCAGCACCCAAATCATGCTTTGATTGTATATGCTCATCTAACGCTGCCTGCATGTCCATTAATTTACCTATGTTCATTTTCATCACTACTTTCTATCGTCTTCCTTTAAATTATATCAAATAAATGAAACTTATTAAAAACCCATACGTAAATGAAGGGAATCACTCTGTTTAGGGAGGTAGCTCCATGGTATTGATCATGCGGTTCATTCTTTTGGCTCTTATCATCTTCTTAATATATACAGTCATCAAATACCTATTTAACCCGAAAAGAAAATTAGAGCTGGCACATGAACAGAAAAAGTTCTTTCTGCTCGACGATACAGCCAATATACGAAAGAATTTTTTATTGACGTACAACGGGGTGATGTTTGAAGGGGAAAAGTATTTAGGGACGACGGAGCGCTCCTTCGAGGTCATATCCATCTTCATATGGCCTAAAAAAGTTGCGGGCCTGAAAGGCTTGAAGCGAAATGACTTTTTAAAAATCGAGGAAGCGATAAAAAAACAATATCCGGATGCCGTCATTGATTGGAAAAGCCCGGTTAAGGAATTTTTGCAAAAATGAAAAATATCACACACAACAAAGAGCCTTGAGAAAAATGAACTCAAGGCTCTATATTAATCATGGGAACGGAAAAATTCCTTCCAGGGAACGACCGTCTGCTTCTCTCTCAATAAATATAGTAATAAGGTTAATGATAATAAAATAATGACGATCAGTGTTGGACTGAAATCGGCAATATAGTGGCCAAAAACCGTGTATACGAATGCTACAGGGATATTAGTCATGAAAGATAGATAAAAGTAATTTTTCAACCCTTTATTGGATTCCAATAAGCAAAGCGATAATAAGTAAAAATGTATGAATGGTATTAATCTCAGTACTGCAATTTGCCGGCTGTTTAGCTTTCTGTTTCCAAACAACTTATTCTTAAGCCGCAGCAGCTTTTCCTTTGTTTTCGGAAATTTGCCTATCACGAAATAAAAGGCCATACTGGACAACGTCAAACCGATTACCGAATAGATGGTCCCAAAAGCGGCCCCGAATAATACTCCGCCAGACATGCAAACCACAATGACGGGAATGAATAAAAATTGCCTTAATAAATGAAAAGTGATAAAGATAAGTGGTGCAAACACGCTTCCGGATTGAATGTAGCTCATCACAAGTGTCAGTTTATCATTCATGCTCTCCCTCCAGCTACTCTTTGCTGCTTCTACAAGCATATACATTATACGGGCTACATATTACCATTGAATGAATATCTTGATCAATAAGCCTATTTGAAGAATCATCAATATAGGCAGGCCCCATTTAAAAGCGCCATGCTTCGTCTTATGGCGGAAATGCTTCATCCCCAGAAAGGATCCTGTCCCTCCACCTATGACCGCCCAAAACCAAAGTGTCTTTTCGCTGATTCGGTACTCCCCATTACGCGCTTTCCTTTTGTCGACTCCCATTATGGCAAATCCCATGATGTTCGTGATGATCATATAAACAACAATGAACCATACTCCTTGCATCCTCATTCCCTCCTTTAAATGTAAAAAGCCACCCTCTTGAAAAGAGAGTGGCTGATATCAGTCAGACTTATTTGTCTAATTGTTGTTTAGCAGCAGTTGCTAATTGAGCAAAAGCTTGTTCGTCAGCAACAGCAAGATCAGCAAGCATTTTGCGGTTCACTTCGATACCAGCAAGCTTTAGACCATGCATTAAACGGCTGTAAGAAAGACCGTTGATGCGTGCTGCAGCGTTGATACGAGTGATCCAAAGTTTGCGGAAATCACGTTTCTTTTGACGACGGTCACGGAAAGCATAGTTTCCTGACTTCATTACTTGTTGGTTAGCTACTTTGAAAAGAATATGTTTCGCGCCATAGTAACCTTTAGCTAATTTTATTACCTTTTTACGACGTTTGCGAGTAACAGTACCGCCTTTTACACGTGGCATGTTATTTCCCTCCTATTTAACTCGATAAATCGAACTTATTTAATGTTGTCTAGCATATGACGAATACGTTTGAAGTCACCTTTGCTTACAAGGCTAGCTTTGCGAAGCTTACGCTTTTGCTTAGTAGATTTGTTAGCAAATAAATGGCTTGTGTAAGCGTTAGAACGCTTAAGTTTGCCGGATCCAGTCTTTTTGAAACGTTTAGCAGATCCGCGGTGAGTTTTCATTTTAGGCATAAGGTATTCCTCCTCATTACAAATTACTTTACAATTACTTTTCGTTTTTCGGTGCTAAGATAATGAACATGCTGCGTCCGTCCATTTTTGGGTGTTGCTCGATTGTAGCCACTTCTTTACATGCTTCAGAAAAACGAACGAGTACACGTTGACCAATTTCCTTATGCGTAATGGCACGTCCTTTGAATCGGATAGAAGCTTTTACTTTATCGCCTTTTTCAAGGAATTTAATTCCGTTGCGAAGCTTCGTATTGAAATCATGTTCTTCAATCGTCGGGCTCAGACGAACCTCTTTCAGACTGATGACTTTTTGATTTTTACGTGCTTCCTTGTCTTTCTTTTGCTGCTCGAAGCGGTGTTTTCCGTAGTCCATGATCCGGGCTACCGGAGGCTTTGCATTTGCAGCAACTAAAACTAGATCAAGATTTACACGAGCGGCAATTTCCAATGCTTCGAATTTCGTTTTAATTCCAAGTTGTTCTCCGTTTTGGTCAATAAGACGAACTTCACGGGCTCGGATGCCCTCGTTTACCATCGCGTCTTTACTAATAGTTAGCCACCTCCAAAGATATTGGCGAATACGAATATTTGAATCAATTCGGTCACGCTCACAACTCGCTTACAGGATATAATCATAATAAAAAAGTGTGGATGCATGCTGCACCCACACTGATAGACTCATTCAGAAAGATCCAAATAATCAAATCATGACCTGTTAACTGCATTGCTTGCGTCAACCAGGTGAGAAGCGGGTGCTTCTTCTTTTCCTCAAACACGTATTCAATTCACTTTAGAAATATATCATAAACACTGATGACTTGTCAAATGCTAATTTATTCGTTTTTCACAACAAAATTAATATTATCAGACATTCTGTTATTTGACAATACGTTTTTTTAAAGTAATTTGGACAAAAAATATTCATCATGATACTTTCCACCAAAAAACAGCGATTCCCGCTTTATTCCTTCTTTTTCAAAACCCATCTTTTCATATAAGGAAAGCGCAGGGGCGTTGGTTGCAATTACGGACAATTCCAGGCGCCTGATTTCGTTTGTCCGTGCATGCTCCTCCATTTTCTGAAATAACTTCGTACCGATGCCTTTTCCTCTATCCTGTTCGGCGATCCCGATCACGATTTTGGCTGAATGTCTGGTTCGGCCCAATTGATTGCCCAATAATATTAGGTAACCATTCAAATCATGGCCGCTCGCAGCAACGAGGAAAACGGAAAGAGGATTTTTTTCGATTTGCTCCAGTTGCTTTTCCATTTGCTTCCCCGTCGCTTTTCTTTCCCCAGGGTTGAACAGCATATATCCGGAATCTTCAACATGATTGAATAGAGCTGCCAATTTACCCGTGTCTTCCCTTGAAGCCTTTCGAATTTCCATTTCTCCCACTCCCCCTTTGGTTACAGGCCATACTGATCGAAGCCATCAAAAATCAAGAGTTTTCTTTCGCCTTTTTCTTTTTCTCAATGTTGTCCCAAGAAAATAGGGCTATCCAAAAAAGCAGGACCGGGACAATGGCATATTGCCGATAATCATCCAATAACAATAAGATGATGATGGCAAGGAATGTTGGCCCGAATAGATAAGTGAATTTCTTTTTCATGCTGACCCTCCTTTTCATTGCTGTACATATATTCACATGATGGTTTCATTTTATCATGCCTTAATTAATAAGAGGGACACAATAATATGTGCCCCTCCATTGCTGTTAGCGGCTTACTTCCGCTTTAATCGCTGAAACAAAATCTTCAAATGCGATCGTTTCCGATTTTTGTTCACCGTATTTACGTACGTTCACGCTGCCTTCTTTGGCTTCATTGTCTCCAACAACCAGCATGTACGGGATTTTTTGCATTTGCGCTTCACGGATTTTATAACCGATCTTCTCGTCACGTGTATCCAGATCGACACGAATGCCTTGCGCTTTAAGTTTTTCCTGGACTTCTTTCGCATAATCCAAGTGCACTTCAGGTGAGACCGGAATCACTTGTGCTTGGATGGGTGCCAGCCAAGTCGGGAATGCCCCCTTGTATTCTTCGATCAAGTAAGCGACAAAACGTTCCATTGTGGAAACGACCCCGCGGTGGATTACTACCGGGCGGTGCTGCTTGCCGTCTTCACCGACGTAATTAAGATCAAAACGTTCAGGAAGCAAGAAATCAAGCTGAACAGTGGATAGCGTTTCATCTTTTCCTAAGGCAGTACGCACCTGAACATCAAGCTTAGGACCGTAGAATGCCGCTTCACCTTCCGCTTCAAAGTAATCCAGACCAAGTTCATCCATAGCACCTTTTAACATGCTTTGGGCTTTTTCCCACATGGCATCATCATCAAAGTATTTTTCTGTATCCTGCGGATCGCGATATGACAGACGGAATGAATAATCCTTGATATCGAAATCTTTATAAACTTCCAGGACCAGGTTAACAACACGCTTGAACTCTTCTTTGATTTGGTCGGGACGGACGAATATGTGCGCATCATTCAATGTCATCCCACGTACGCGCTGAAGGCCGGAAAGGGCACCTGACATTTCATAGCGGTGCATCAAGCCAAGCTCGGCAATCCGGATTGGCAGTTCGCGGTAGCTGTGGATACTGTTTTTATATACCATCATGTGATGCGGACAGTTCATCGGACGCAGGACAAGCTGTTCGTTTTCCATCTCCATGACAGGGAACATGTCGTCCTGGTAATGATCCCAGTGTCCAGATGTTTTATAAAGGTCCACGCTTCCCATTACAGGTGTGTAGACATGGTCATAACCCAGGCGTTCTTCTTTATCCACGATATACCTTTCGATTGTCCGGCGGATTGTCGCGCCTTTTGGTAACCACATCGGCAACCCTTGCCCCACTTTTTGTGAGCTCATGAACAAGTTCAATTCCTTGCCGATTTTACGGTGGTCACGTTCCTTGGCTTCTTCAAGGAAACGTAAGTGTTCGGATAAATCTTCTTTCTTATAAAAAGCCGTACCATAAATGCGCTGAAGCATTTTGTTTTTGCTATCGCCTCTCCAGTATGCACCAGCGATGCTCAAAAGCTTGAATTCTTTGATTTTCCCAGTTGATGGAACGTGAATTCCACGGCAAAGGTCAAAGAATTCCCCTTGCTCATAGAGCGTTACTTGCTGATCGGCAGGGATCGCATCGATCAACTCCAGTTTATACTCGTCGCCTATTTCTTTAAAACGGGAAATGGCCTCATCACGACTCACTTCGATACGGGAAATTTCCAAGTTTTCATTGACGATTTTCTTCATTTCTTTTTCAATCAATGGAAGGTCATCGGGAGTCAATGATTCTTCTAGATCAATATCGTAGTAAAAACCGCCCTCGATGACTGGCCCTACACCGAATTTAGCATTTTTGTACAAACGTTTGATCGCTTGTGCCATCAAGTGTGCTGTACTGTGACGTAATATTTCAAGAGCATCGGCTGCGTCCTGTGTAACGATTTCGATTGTACCGTCTTGTTCAATCGGGCGTTTCAAATCATATAATTCACCATTGAATTTTCCGGCAATGGATTTTTTCCTTAAACCAGGACTGATGGATGCAGCGATGTCTTCAGTTGTAGTGCCTTTAGCAAACTCCTTGACCGCTCCGTCAGGAAAAGATATTTTCAGTAATTCAGACATACAGTTTCACTCCTTCTTATTGTTCAAACAAATTAAGGGTTTTTGATTCCATTACAACACAAAAAGCCCGCCCCTGTATAAAACAGGGACGAGCTTAGTAATAAATATCATTAACCCGCGGTTCCACCCTCGTTCCATCTTGCTTTTCACGGCAAAACGGCACTTGTAACTTGGTAACGGCAGCTTCCCGTCAGCTCATATTCGCAGAATGCTTGCTTTCCGAGCCGAAGTTTAAAGGTGGTAAGTGTTCCATGCGAATAGGAAGCTTACAGCCTGTTGGCTTCCCTCTCTGATAATCGGCGACTAGAATACCCTTGTCCTCATCATAACTTTTTGTTTTTTAATAGTATGTAGGAAATTATAATTTGTTATACTGTGAAAATCAAGGTTAATTTTCTTTTTTACAAGAAAGATCATTCAAATGCATTAGAAAAAGACGAAAGTGGCAAGATGGTTGCCCGTTCTTCGAAAATCCTTGAAATGGTCTGGATCAGCCCTTCTTCCTTGTCATCGGTATAGATACACAAGTTTTCAGGAGCAATCGATAAAAGTGGGGCAAGTATCACCGTATCTAGAAAAAGTGAACTTTTGGCAAGAAGCCTCCTGTCGATCATACTATTGATTTTTGGACGGTCGAGCTTGCTGAATTTCTGATCATAGAAGTGAAAACCATCCCGATTGACGAGGTGAAGCTTTCTTAATTTCGACTCCTGCCCCTGAAGGCAATCACGGAGAGTGGCAATGAAATTTTGATAATCCTGTTCCAACTTGTATTCATCAATCGCCTTGACGACATACTTTTCCAAAGTGTGCTGAAATGATTTTAAACGGAAGGTCGTAAAAGAATCGAATGAAAAAGATACCTTCCCCGCCAAAATGCTTTGTAGTCCTTCCTCAATCAATCGTTTCTCCGTACTGAATACTTCTTCTTGATTCCTTGCACGTTCCCCTTCAATGATGGATGAAGCAATCTCAGTGATGGCTTCAATTTCTTCCCGTTCCCTATAAAAAAATTTACCGACTATTATTTGCTCCAGAACAGGAAGCGTCTTTTCTTCCAATAAAAAAGAATGAAATGCATCACGAAGCAGAATTAGCCATTTATCACCTGAAGACCCCGTCATATCCACATGCATGCCTTGTTGCGGAAGAAATCGAATGTATGGTTGAAATTCTGCCCCTAGCGGATGGGCAGAAACGAAATTCAGTAATTTCAAAGCCTCTGAATCGTTTTGAAACGAAATTTGCACTACGACATCCCCCCTTCCCCCTTGCTTCTTTTTTCATGTATATGGGGATGGGGACGTGTTTAGAAGTAGGATGGACCTTGTAATAAGAAAAAAGTGACCTCCATTAAGAGACCACTTTCCTTTATCTTCTCCGATTCACGCCATCCAGCTTGACGGGCTCCGCTAAATATTGAATTCGTTCCAGTACCCTGGCCGCCTTCACTTCTTCCTTCTCACCACGCTGTGAAAAGGTTAGGTGATTCTCCAAGCCATTCATGTCAAAATTCGAAGTGAAAAACGTCGGCAAGTTTTCCAGCATCCTAAATTGCAAAATCGGACCAAAAACCTCATCGCGTCCCCAGCTCGTCATGGACTCCGCTCCAATATCATCCAGCATGAGGACAGGTGCCGTTTTCACCATCTCAATTTTTTCATTGACCGTATTATCACCTATCGACCCTTTAAGTTCCCTCAAGTAGTCAGGCACATAGACAATAAGGGAGGAAATTTGCCTTTCTGCAAGTTCATTGGCAATCGCACCTAATAAATAGGTTTTCCCAACACCGAATTTCCCGTATATATATAAGCCTTTTTGCCTTTTACCTGGCTCATACTCCATAATGAACGACATCGCCTTACTTAAAACACCCAAGCGTTTGTTTTCATCATCCGTTTGAGTGAAGTCCTCGATGGTCGCCTTTAAAATATCCTTCGGCACGTAAAGGCTACGGATCAATTTTTCCCGTTTTCGCTTTTCATCCTCTGCGAATTTCCGCGGGCAGATTTCATAATTCAGATTCAAGGCCTTCCCTTGAACGACCAATTTAGGATAATACCCATGCATCATATTGATGCATCCATCCAAGCTTGGACATTTATCACACTTATTGCTTTGTGAAGTGAACTCATAAAGCTTCCCCAAGTTTTTGTCTATCATTTCCTTCGTGACAGTCGAACTGTTGGCATTCAAAAATAACCGCACCTGTTCGTCTTCAAAAATCTCCTGCTTCAGCTTTTCATAACGCTCTTGAAATTGGTTTGTATTGGCCAATTTATTAAGGGATCTATTAATCTTTTCCATCGTTCATTTCACCTCCAGCTTTCCACTGCTTCCATTTCTCCTGAAGCTCACGTTTCTGGGCATTCAATTCAGGTTGATCCGCAGTCTGCTCCTGCTGTGCTTCTTCTTTTTTCTCAAGCCACTCCGGAACCACTTCTTCCCGTATCGTCTTTTTCCGGCCGCCCTTCGCAACATTCCTGCTTCCCTGAGCCCAGTCCTGATATTTCCGGTGTTCATTTTTAGCCAGTTCCATCGCCTCGATGACCGTGGAGACCTTCAGCCGTGCCCAATGGCCTGCCAGCTTTTCCACATAGCCCTTCGTGAACTTCATATCCGTTTTGAGCATGACATATTCAATCAAGACATTGACGACACCCGGATTCAGCTTTTGATTGATCATCACGCCCTCCACCACTTTCAAATCACCGCTTGATGGCTCAGCACCGCCTGACAATTGCATCAGCCGCTCTCTTGGAGAAATCGTCTCCAAATGACGGATGAGCTCTTGTTCCTGCGTTTTCGGTTCTTCTTTTTGTGTCCGTTCACGGATCGGCTGCACACGATTGACAAGGGAAGGCATATCGGCCTGCCGTTCGATCTGATACCAGTCCCTTGCCGCCTTCCTAAGCAATTCCTCATCGATCTCATCATCCAATGAAACGGCATCCATTACTAGTTTTTGCATTTCAAGCGGATCAATGCCATATAAAAAAGCAAGCTTGGCAATCGTACTTTTTATTTTCGGGGTAAAGGCCTTTTTCGGTACGATCGAGGATTTCATCCCGGCAAATAAAAGTTCAAAATCAAATAAGTTGTCAAACCCCGTTGGTTCGACGCCATCCGCCCGATCGATGAATTGCTGTTCAGGGATCGGTTTCCATTCATTTTTCGCTTCATCCGTTACATATAAAGAGTCCAAGTGATCTGATGAGAATACCTCCGCAAAAGATTTAGTCACACTTTCATATTGATCCGTTAAAATATGATCATCACAAAAGAATCTCTTCAACCGGTTGAATTGTACTTTACCGATCTTTTTGTATAAGTAGATATTCAGCATTCCATCCGTGAAAAACTGCTGGGGGGAAAGCGGCGGGTTTAACTCATAGATAAATTCCTTCGTGTCATTCTCCGATTTCTTATATACATTCAACAAACCGATTCCCTCAAGTAAAAGCCGTGCTTCGTAAATATCACCTAACTTAAGGCCGATGGTATTCATTAATTGATAGTGTGAGGAGGTTTCCGACCATAGCCTGTTTTCCTCCAACTCACTCCATAACGTCATATAAAGGCTGATACAGATAGGTCCAATAAGAGGTTGATATAGTCGGGTCAGTATTTTCCGATCATAATCATGAAGCAGCCCCGCAGATGAGACCAAATATGAATCCGCTGGGAGCAATTCTTGCCAATGCATTGACATCTCCATTCAAACCTTTCAAAAGATGTAGTGAAAAAAGAGCCAAAGTAAATCTTCAGCTCTACTTTCTTTCTTTATTTATTAAATCTTTCAATTCATCGATAAAGACATTGATGTCTTTAAATTGCCGATAGACGGATGCGAACCGAACATAGGCCACCTCATCGACTTCTGCCAGCTTATCCATCACCATTTCGCCGACACTGTCGCTTTTCACTTCCGCTATGCCCTGATTGCGCAGTTCTTTTTCTACATAACTGGTAATTTGCTCTAGTTCTTTCAAGGGAACCGGACGTTTTTCGCAAGCCCTGATTAAGCCACGCAGGATTTTATCACGACTGAACTCTTCCCGTGTCCCGCCCTTTTTCACTACAATAAGAGGTGTTTCCTCCACCTTTTCAAATGTCGTGAATCGAAAACCACATGCCTCACATTCACGGCGTCGTCGAATCGATTTACTTTCATCGACTGGCCTGGAATCGAGCACTCTTGTTCCGTTATATTGACATGATGGGCATTTCATCATTATCAGCTCCGTATTTTATGTAGGACTCCCCTATCTAAATGTTCCCCAAGGAATTACTTTTCTACCTTAATCTTATATTAAAAGGAACGGCCAGTACAAGTAAAAAGTGTAACTTCCAGCAGTAGGCACTTTTTGTCATGCACTTGAAGCACCTTTATCAAAGTCTTTGTGTTCATGGTTATCTTACCCTATAAATTGGAGCAAGATTGCTGAATTAAAAAAGAGATGCACCCATGGCATCTCTGTGTATACGTGTTTTTTATAGGGCACTTATATTGGCTTTTTTCATTTGTACAGGACCTAATCCACGTGGTAATTCTATGTTTTCACGTGTTTGCGCGTTCAAAGCTTCTGCAATATAATCTGCCGCAATATTCGGATCCAAGTTACCGCATGTATAGACATCAATGCTAGCATAGCCGTGTTCTGGAAAACTGTGAATCGTTAAGTGTGATTCAGAAATGATGACAACCCCGCTAACTCCTTGTGGAGCAAACTTGTGAAAGGCAACTTCTCGTACCTCTGCACCTGATTTCAAAGCAGCATCAACAAAAATCTTTTCAATTAAATCGATATTGTTCAGTTTTTCAAAGTCACAACCCCAAAGTTCAGAAATGACATGTCTACCCATAGTTTCCATAGTGTAAGCTGTTTCCATATTAAGCTTCCCCCTTACCATGATTAAAAATTAAGTCTGATAACTACCACGGGGGAAAGTTAGTCCAAAGAGGTCCTAACCCTTTAAGTAGCCATCATGCAAACCGCTTTTGAAGAAGTTCACGATTCATAGTATATATGGTTTGAATTTTTTTTGCAACTCCAAATTGAATTTTAGGAAAGATAAACTTTAAATGTAATAGGGATATAGTGAAGGGTCAAATGGGAGGCAGATTACTGTTTTCCGGTTTATTCAGCGCCTTAAAACCGTCAGAATTGATTGATCAATGAATGAAAAATAGCCCGCTAAAAAATTTTAGCAGACCCCAGACCGTAGACAAACTCGATAATAATTCAGTTTGCTTACTGTTTTTTTAGATTTTTAATATTTGGCCGTTGATTGGAACGTAGGGCACTCGCTTTCCGCGGGCGGTCCGCCCTCGGCGCCATTGCGCCTGAGGGGTCTCCCTTGGACGCGCTTTTCCCGCAGGAGTCTCGTACACCCGCCCCAGTCAACTTTGTTTTAACAGTAAGATGGAACTCTCACAGTCTATTTAAGGAAGAAAACCAAGGAGATTAAGGACAATTCAACTGATCCTGTGAGTAGCTACTATGTGAAAGATGAACGACAAAAACAAGTTTGCCTATTCGGTTCATGCGGCAATAAACCGTTATGGATTTGTGTTGAGGACGATAGTAACACCCGGAAATACGGATGATAGTCATATCAGCCTCTGGTTGAACAAGTGATTGAGAAAATTGGAAAACCAGAAGCAGTTGCTGCAGATACAAAAGAAAACATGATATGCGATGGGTCAACTATTCTCTATAACTGCTTCAAATCCAATAAAAAATCAAAAAGGTTTCGGAATCACCATTTTGAAACCTTTTTGTCTACAAACTGAGCCCGCTAAAAAAATTTTAGCAGGCCCGTTTATTTTCATTATTTTACTGTTAACTCGACTTCTGAAGTTTTTTTCAACTCGGACGCAACTAATTTCACAAGGTCCACTACCCGGTTGGAGTAACCCCACTCATTATCATACCAAGCCAGGACTTTCACTTTCCTGTTCCCAATCATCATCGTTGTCAAACCATCGATGATGGCAGAGTGAGGATTAGTTTTGAAATCGCTGGAAACTAAAGGTTCCATCGTGAATTCCATGATTCCTTTAAGTTCATTTTCCGAAGCGTCGATGAACGCTTGGTTCACTTCATCAATCGTGACATCACGGTTTAGGTCCACAACAAGATCGACTAGAGATACGTTAGGTGTCGGTACGCGTATCGCCATTCCATGAAGTTTGCCTTTTAATTGAGGCAACACCAGGGAGATGGCTTTTGCAGCCCCTGTGGTGGTAGGAATGATGCTTTCCGCAGCGGCACGGGCTCGTCTTAAGTCTTTGTGCGGGTTATCGATATTATTTTGATCGTTTGTATAAGAATGTATCGTTGTCATTAAACCGTTGTTTATGCCGAATTTTTCATCAAGCACTTTTGCAACCGGTCCAAGACAGTTAGTTGTACAAGATGCATTGGATATGACAAAATGTTTGTCGATTTCCAGCACTTCCTGATTGACGCCCATGACAATGGTAACGTCTTCATTTTTACCCGGCGCAGATAAAATCACTCTTTTTGCCCCTGCTTCTAAATGAAGAGCCGCTTTAGAACGGTCATTAAATTTACCCGTAGCTTCAATTACAATATCTATGTTCATCTCTTTCCAAGGCAATAGCTTTGGATCGCGGTTATTTATTAGTTTTACTCGGCGGCCATTCACTACAAGTGAATCATCTTCCGCTATAATGATACCGTCGAATTTACCATGTATCGTATCATATTTTAGTAAGTGGGCTAAAGTTTCAGCAGGATAGCTTGCATTAATGGCAACAATGTCCAAACTCTCATCTAATATGGCCTTTCGGAAAACCATTCTTCCAATTCTCCCAAATCCGTTAATCGCTATTCTTGAATTCATTGTTCGGACCCTCCAAAAAATATTAATGTTATACTTATTACCTTTCTTATGTAATTAGTATAACATAATTCAGTTGAATTGTGCTAAGAAAAATGCGGATTGTTCTTATTTTTTCAACATAAAAGGAAGAAACCCTGAGGTTTCTTCCTTTTATCACAATTATATGACATGCCAATCGCTAAGTATGGCCTTCACTTGCTTCTTCGTATCATTAATGTCTCCATTATTGTCGATGACGGCATCCGCTAAAGCCTTTTTATCGGCCAAGGGCATTTGCGAATGGATCCTGGCAAGTGCCTCCGTCTCTGAAAGACCATTCCTGTTCATTAATCGTTTCAGTTGAACTTGCTCATCCACATATATCAAAAGCGTCTTTTCCACCATGAATGTCAGCTTACTTTCAAATAGGAGCGGAATATCCATGAACACAGTTTCTTCCCCTGAAGCGAGTGCCTCTTCCGTCTTGAGGCGCATCCAATTCCTGACGGCAGGATGCACGATGCCATTCAATAGCAATCTCTTTTCCTGATCATGAAAAATTATCGACCCAAGCTTTGCGCGGTCTATATTCCCATCCTTCAATAAGATATCTTCACCAAATGCCTTCACAACTTGATGATAGGCTTCTTCACCTGGCTCAACGACAGCACGGGAAGCCAGATCTGCATCCACAATCGTGAATCCCAGTTCCTGTAAATAGAGGCTGACACTGCTTTTCCCACTGGCGATGCCTCCGGTGATTCCGATGATTTGTCCCATAAGCTCCCCCTTTTAAACCACGTATCATAACTTGAATAAACCGATGATGATCAATAGTACACCTGGAAGAAAGGTCAAATGCTGGACAACTTTATTATTTGAAAGCAATTTCCCGCTTTGAATTCCGCTCCAAATGAAAATCGAACTCATAACAGCGATGCATCCTGCGAGGATAATCGGTGAAATCCCGATCATAGCCGCTCCGACTCCAGCTCCGAACGCATCCAGCGAAAGTGCAAACCCCAGAACAAGTGCTTCAATACCGGTGATCGTACCTGATTTATCAAAATCGGCATTCAATGGTTTTTGTAAAATATTAATGACTACCCCAAGTGATTTAATTTCAAAATTAAAGATGATCTTTTCATGGTATCTATCATCTTTCAGATCTTTTTCAGGCTTAAAATACTGGTATACCATCCAGGCACCAAGAAAGATGAGGATGATGCCCCCCGTTTTTTCAGCCGCCCCGATAGATATGAGCTGGCTGATGAATTGTCCGATGACCATCGCTATACCTAAACTCAATGCAGAACAAAATGAGATGACCGCTATTGACTTTAAGGGGATTTTCATCTTCCGCATACCGAATGTCAAACCTACGCCAAACCCGTCAATACTAACTGCAAAAGCAAGAAAAATAATTTGTAGCCACATCGGAATATTACTCCTTCCCTTCTCGTTGCTACCCTAGTATATGGAAGGAGCCCATCCGATGTGTTTGAAAAAACATTAGCTAAATAAGCGGCTGGCACAACGGGCAAATATGTGTGCCGCGTCCTCCAACAACCAGTTTTTCAAGTGGCGTGCCGCATGTTTTGCAGTTCTCGCCCTTTCGTCCATAGACATTCAGTTCCAACTGAAACATGCCGATTTGCCCTTGAGAGTTGAGGTATGAACGAATCGTGCTTCCGCCTTTTTCCACCGCTTCAGCTAACGTTGCAATGATTTCTGCATGCAACGTTTTTATTTCCTGCAATGATAGTGAAGAAGCGATTCTCTCCGGATGGATACCAGAACGGAATAACGACTCGTCCACATATATATTCCCAATCCCAACAACTACCGTTTGATCAAGGAGAACCGGCTTGATTTTCCTGTTGGTTCTTGCCAATTTCGCACTAAGCCCCTCGACAGTAAAATCTTCAGATAACGGTTCAGGCCCTAAATGCAATAGCGGCAACCGCTCAAGTTCTTCCCCTTTTGCAAACAGATGCATCGTACCGAATTTCCGGACATCCCTGTATCGAAGTTCACTGCCATCCGTGAAAGTAAAGATTACATGGGTATGCTTATCGTAAGGCTCTTCTTTTGGATGCACCCCGTATTTCCCTTCCATCCTTAAATGCGAAACCATCGAATAATCATCCAATGTGAAAATGAGGAACTTTCCCCGACGGCCTATACTCTGTATTGTCTGACCCCTTAAAGCATCCTGAAACTGTTCGACAGGCTCGGGCGCTTTAATGATTTTTGGCCAGAAGACGGACACTTCCTTGATCTCTTTTCCGAGTACGAGCTGCTCTAACGTTCTTCTGACTGTTTCCACTTCTGGAAGTTCTGGCATTGCAATCACCTATCTTTTATTATTTGGCATCAAACCATGTCGGCCCGAAAGCATAATCCACCTTAAGGGGGACGTTCAATTCAATGGCATTTTCCATTTCCTCAGGAACGATCACCTTAAGGATTTCGAGTTCCTCAGGAGGAGTTTCAAAAATCAATTCATCATGTACCTGAAGAAGCATTCTCGTTTTCAGCCCTTCACTTTTCAGGCGCTTATTCATATTTATCATCGCAAGCTTGATGATATCCGCGGCACTGCCTTGAATCGGCGTGTTCATCGCTGTCCGTTCGGCAAAGCTCCTGATGTTGAAATTCCTGCTTGTAATCTCAGGTATATATCGCCTTCTTTGCATCAGGGTCGTACTATACCCTTTTTGACGGGCTTCATGTATGCTTTCTTCCATATATTCCTGAACACCAGGAAAGCTCCTTAAATACTTCTCGATGAACTCTCCAGCTTCTTTTCTCGTGATGCC
This sequence comes from Peribacillus sp. NJ11, assembly GCF_030348405.1. Lineage (NCBI taxonomy): Bacteria > Bacillati > Bacillota > Bacilli > Caryophanales > Bacillaceae > Peribacillus > Peribacillus sp. NJ11. Next base: position 2,685,578 of record NZ_JAUCFO010000001.1, on the reverse strand, counting down.
AAGACTTTGAGATAGCCCGTAATCACTTATACCATAAACGATTCCGAAGTTGACCGCTTTGGCTTGGCGCCTCATGTTCGAAGTGACTTCCTCCGCCGATACATGGAACACATCCATAGCTGTCCTTGTATGGATGTCCATCCCGGCCTGGAATGCTTCCACCAATCCGCTGTCATTGGCGATATGCGCCAGCACGCGTAACTCGATTTGAGAATAGTCAGCAGCAAAAATGATCCAATCCTTTTCGGAAGGAATGAATGCCTGCCTGATTTTCCTGCCTTCTTCCAGTCTGATCGGGATATTCTGCAGATTGGGGTCTGTAGAACTTAACCGGCCGGTCTGGGTCAATGCTTGGTTGAACCGGGTGTGAACCTTGTCCGATTTACCATTGACCACTTTAAGCAAGCCTTCAATATAAGTCGATTGCAACTTACCAAGCTGGCGGTAAAGTAATATTTCCTTAACGATATCATGCTGGCTCTCCAGTTTTTCCAGCACATCGGCTGAAGTCGAATAACCTGTTTTAGTTTTCTTCATGACCGGAAGCTCCAACTTTTCAAAAAGGATGGCCCCAAGCTGTTTAGGTGAATTGATATTGAAAGCCTCTCCAGCCAAATCAAAAATTCGCGCTTCGATGGTTCTTAAACGAATGGCTAATTCCTGCCCCATGTTTTTCAGCCGGCCTATATCCACCTTGATGCCCTGCCATTCCATATTCGCCAGGATGATTGACAGTGGAAGCTCCAGTTCCGTTAATAGATGATATTGCTCGAACTCTTGCAGCTTATCGATCATCGGTTCTTTAAGAGAAAGGATCGCCTTTGATTTTCTGGCGATATGCTCACTTAGTTCAGCTTGCTCAGGTATCTTGCGTTTTGCACCTTTCCCATAAAAAACATCATCGGTTTCAAGACGGATTGTACCTTGAGTTTTCGTGATTTCGGCCACTTCGTCCACTGACTCTGCCGGATCCAGGATATAGGAAGCCAAAAACACATCAAAATCGATGCCTTTTATTTCGACGCCTCGATGACGGAGTGCCACAACCGTACGCTTCGCATCGAAAACCGTTTTCTTTTTTGTTTCATCCTCTGCCCAAGTTTTAAATGCCGCGGAACTCAAGGCATCATCTCCATGGAAGTAAAAATGACCTTGTTCATTACTGATGGCAATCCCGATAATATCTGCACGATGATAATTATCTTCTAAAGTCTCAACATATAAAGCACTTTCATCTGTAAACATTCCTTCTGTCATTTCACCCTTGTGAACCTCTATCTTTTCCTGTTCAAGAGGTTCACTTTCCGTTACATCCAATTTATCGAGCAAAGTCGAAAAGCCAAGCTCTTTATAGAATGAGATGACTCGATCCTGATCTATGCCACTGTACTCGGTCTCATTTACAGAAACCTCAAGCGGAGCTTCCCTCGTAATTGTAGCCAGCTCTTTACTTAATAGGGCCAGGTCTTTATGTTCTTCTATTTTTTCTTTCAATTTTTGTCCGCTTACCTCATCGATCGACTGCAGAAGGTTTTCCACCGTTTCAAATTGATGCAATAACTTAAGTGCAGTCTTTTCACCAACACCCGGTATGCCGGGAATATTGTCTGAGGCATCTCCCATCAGCCCTTTTAAGTCAATGATCTGCAAGGGGGATAGACCGTATTTTTCATGTATATGCTTTGGAGTGTATTCCTCAATTTCAGTAATCCCCTTTTTCGTGATGGAAACCGTCGTACTAGGGGAGGATAATTGTGTTAAATCCTTATCACCGGAAATGACCTTCACTTCAAAACCATCTTTTTCCGCTTGTAAAGAAAGCGTACCGATAATATCATCGGCTTCGTAGTTCTCCAGTTCATACCTTTTTATTTGAAAACAATCAAGCAGCTCGCGAATGAATGGAAATTGCTCGGATAATTCAGGCGGCGTTTTTTGGCGTCCTCCCTTATATTCTTTAAATGACGCATGCCTGAATGTCGTTTTACCCGCATCAAATGCAACAAGTATGTGCGTTGGCTTTTCTTCTTCAAGGATGCGGTTGAGCATCATGGTGAATCCGTACACGGAATTCGTATGGACCCCTTTATCATTATTCAAGAGCGGAAGCGCAAAAAATGCACGGTAAGCAATGCTATTTCCATCTATGAGTACTAACTTTTTATCCAAATCCGTCTTCCTCCAGTCAATACAGGTTTATGTAGTTTTAGCTTCTATTTAAAAACGCAAAAAGCCGTTCATTTTCTTTCTCTATTCTACCATGAGTAGAAGCGGAAAGAAAAATGACGGCGACGCGGTTATTTAGTATTTCCCATTAACAAGCTGGCATAAGGGGAATCCGACGGCAGGATGATAACCGTTTGATCTCCAATGGTTTTTTTATAGGATTCAAGAGTCCGGTATAGTTTATAGAATTCGGGGTCTTTGGAAAACGACTTATTATAGATTTTCGCTGCTTCCCCTTCTCCTTCAGCCCTGATCACTTCTGCATCAGCTTCTGCAGTCGATAGCAATTCTTTCACTTTCCGATCAGTATCCGCAATGATACGGTTTTTCTTCGCATCACCTTTGGATAGGTATTCTTGCGCTTTCGATTCCCGCTCGGAAATCATCCTCTTGAAGACGGATGCTTCGTTTTCGGCAGGCAGGTCGGTCCGCTTTATCCGGACATCCGTCAAGCTGATGCCATAACTGTCCTTTTGCAGCAGTTCGTTGACTTTATCCGTTATGCGGTCGTTTAGACTTCCCCTGGATGACTTCTCATCATTGATGATTTCATCATAATTCAGCTGTCCAAGCTCTGAACGAACTGCCGAATAGATGAACTCTTCCATTTTCGTTTCGGCATTCTCGAGCGTCCTTGCATTTGTAATCAATTTCTTCGGATCTTCTATTCTCCATACTGCATAGTTATCGATCAACATCCGCTTTTTATCTTTCGTATTGATTTCCGCTTCAGATACATCAGAACTCATCTGATACTTCGGCAAGGTCATCACACTCTGAATGAATGGCACCTTCGCCTTTAATCCCGGGGACTTATCAATCCTTACCACCTCTCCGAATTGACGGACGACTTTATATTCGCCCTCTTTGACGATATATACATTGGTGAAGATGATTAGCAGCAACGCGATGAAAATAATCAGGAAAATGCCAAATTTCACATAGCCTCTCCAATGAAAATCACCTTTTTTAAGCTCAGAGAAATCTACTATTTTTCCGCTCATTGTTTAACGCCCCCTTCCCCTGTCGCTTTTTCTTCCGATGCATTCCCTTTTTTCGTTCCTTCTTCAGGTGTAGCGGCTTCATCAGGAGCAGGCGTTTTTTTCGTTTCTTCCTTTTCAAGCGGGCGAAGCGGCAAGTACTTCATTGTGTTTCCATCATCATTCATGATATAAATCTCCGCATTCGGCAATACTCCTTCGAGGGTCTCAATAATAAGGCGGTCCTTCGTAATCCCCTTATTGCCCTTATACTCACTGAGTAATTTTTCAAAGACCGCAACATCCCCACGGGCAGCTTCCGTCCGGGCAGCTTTATCCCCATTAGCCTGTGAAATGATGGCGTCTTTTTCCCCTTCCGCTTCATTCATCCGTTTATTTTCATATTTATCCGCTTCGTTGACTTTCGTATTAGCCGTTTCACGGGCATCCGTTACATTGGTAAATGCTTTCCGAACTTCTTCATTCGGTAGCTCCACATCCTGGAGTTTAACCGCTGATATGGAAATCCCAACATCATATTTTTCCATTAGCTGTGACAACAAATCCCTTACATCCGCTTCAATTTGCGCTTTTCCAGATGTAAGTGCATCATCGATTTTCGTACTGCCGATAATGCTCCGTAACGCGGCTGACGTCGTATCATATAAAATTTTCTCAGGATCATCTGCATTGTACAGATATTTTGGAGGGTCTGTTATTTTCCACTGCACCACTAGATCTGCCAGCACAATATTTTCATCACCCGTAATCATTTTGGTCTCACTCGGGTAATCCGTCACCTCTCCATCCTCTTCCTTATATCCAAATTTTAGACTGAATGTTTCTTTCGATAATTTCTCGACCGATTGGATCGGCCAAGGCAGTTTAAAGTGAAGCCCCGGTTCTGTTATCGTCTGCTCCACCTCACCAAACGTCATTATGACAGCTTGATCGGATTCATCAACCGTGTACCAGGTCGATATCGCAACTACACCCAAAATTAAAATAAGAAAGACTAGTCCCGTGATCGTATATATCCTTTTTAAGCTAACGATATGTATCACCCCTTCTTTGCTGTGTTATATCTTATTTACGCAAGAAAGGGCCTAAAGTTTCATAAAAATCAAATATTTTCCTAAGAAAATAGGATAGAGGAATGGTTCCCGGGGAATATAGCCAAAAATAAAAGACAGAGACTATGTGTCTCTGTCGATGTTTAACTCCTTGGATGAGGGGTTGTACAACCATTGTACCCCTGCATTATGAAGCGGGTTTTAAGAAATTGTAAAGGGAATGTAAATTGACAAACCCACTACATTTTTCCTTTTAAGCTTTTATTTAAAGTGACTGTAAAAGTCGTCCCCGTTCCAGGTGTGCTCTCCACGTTGATTTTACCTTTATGGACTTCTATTATATGCTTGACGATCGCAAGTCCAATGCCAGTTCCTCCTGAATCGCGACTCCTTGCCTTATCGATCCGGTAAAACCGTTCAAAGATCCTCGGCAGTTCTTTTTCTTCGATGCCGATTCCGCTATCTTGAACCGCAATATCAACCGTCTGTTCTTTCTCCAAGATGTTCACGGTGACACTCCCGCCATTAGGTGTATAGGTCAATGCGTTGGTTATCAAATTAATGAAAACCTGTTTGATCCTGTCAGATTCCCCTTCAATGAATACCGGTTCCCGTGATGCTTTAATTTCAAGCGAGACTTCTTTTTCCCTCAGCTTCCCAATAAGCATTTCTTGGATTTCGCCAAGCACTTTCGTAATATCCACGACGCCTGCGTTCAAAACGAATTCCTGTTGCTCCATTTTAGATAAATTCAGAAGCTCCTGAATAAGTTCTTGCAGCCGATCACTTTCTTTCAGGATAATCGATAAAAAGTGCTTTAAGGTCTTTTCGTCTTTTAAAGCCCCATCCAACAAAGTTTCTGAAAAGCCTTTAATAGATGTAATCGGGGTTCTCAATTCATGGGACACATTAGCCACGAAATCCTTCCGCATCTGTTCGAGCCTTTTCAATTCGGTGATATCATGGAAAATGAGGAGAATCCCCTTCCATTCATCATGATTCCCGATGATTGGAGCCCCGTAAATTTCAAAATGTTTACGTTCGATGGCAAGTGGTATCTTCACCTGGCGTTTTATCGTTTTTTCCGTTCGAAAGATCTCTTCGATGATGGCAATCACTTCCTGATCTTTAATGACCGAGTAATATTCCTGAAACAAAAACGTAGCGGCGTTTACATGGAAGCTTTTCTTGAATTCACGGTTGATTAAGGTGGTATACCCTTTACTGTCTATCAGCAAGACTCCACTACCGATATTTTCAACAAGTGTTTCCAAACGATCCTGATTCATTTCCCTCGCTATCTCTGTTTCCTGAAGATTCCTCGCCAATATGTTCAAGGAAGTTGTCAGCATTCCCGTTTCATCTGAATGTCGCCCGAATGTCCGAGTTCCATAATTCCCTTTTGCCAGTTCAATGGCTGCCATCGTCGCTTCCTCGATCGGACGGGTATAATATGAAGTGATTTTACTCGCAAGCATGAGAATGATGATCAGGGCGACTCCTAAACAAATGATCAATATTTGCCACATTTGTTTATTCACTTGATTGATGGCCTCTATTTCATTGCTATGAACGACAAAACCTTCAATCTCGCCATCCTTTTCAACCGTCTTCCAATAATAATGGAGGTCCGATTCCCCTTCAACCACTTCATACCCTTCCCCATGCTTAAGCCCTTTTTCCAAAGTTATTTTTCGAAGGACATTGGCATGACTTTTAAGTATTTCATGGGATGATGTCGAATCGTATAATATTTCCCCATTCGTGGAGAGTATGGTTAAGTTCGAATCTAAAAGGGGTGTCAGTTTTGCCGTCTTGCCTTTTTCCAAAAAAGACACGATCCCCCCATGCTCTTGAATATATGTAGAAATGAAAAATGTTTCGTTCTGTATACGCTCATTGAACGTTTTAATATAATAACTTTTGAACAAATGTCCTAATAAAAAGCCCACGGCCATCAGGACGACCATCACTAGCGTGATGAGGGTATATAAGAGCTTTTTACGGTAGGTCGTCATTCTTTTTTAGGCTCCTCAAGCTTATACCCCAAGCCCCTTATCGTTTTAATATATAGAGGTTTTTTTGTATCCTTCTCTATTTTTTCACGCAGATGGCTAATATGCACATCGACGATTCGTGAATCTCCCGCGAAATCATAATTCCATACCGCACTGAGCAGTTGGTCCCTCGTCAGCACTCTTCCTTTATTCTTCGCCAAGTATAAAAGTAATTCAAATTCCTTTGGAGTCAATTCTAATTGCTGTTCATCAAAGAATGCTTCGTATCGTTCCGGGAATACCTTCAATTCCCCTAATTTCAAGAGACCATCTTCCTGATCCTGACTTGAGTCACTGCCGTTCGCTTGAAACTGGGATCTTCTTAATATGGCTTTAATCCGGGCCACTACCTCCCGTGGACTGAATGGTTTGGTCAAGTAATCATCCGCTCCAAGTTCAAGTCCCAGCACTTTGTCAAATTCATCGTCCTTTGCCGTCAGCATCAAGATCGGTATATTGATTTTTTGCTGGCGAAGCTCCTTGCATACTTCAAGCCCATCCATTTTAGGCAGCATCAAATCCAATACCACTAAATCGGGGCGTATATCCACAGCAGCCTGGAGCCCTTGTTCCCCATCCAAGGCCGTAATCACCGAATAGCCCGCTTGTTCTAAATTGTACTGAAGTAAGGTAACTATTGATTGTTCATCATCCACTACGAGAATTTTCTTTGACATTAGATCCTCCTGAATTATGTATTACCCCATAGACCAAATTCAGTCTACTCATCCACTTCCATTATAAAGAATATTATATGAAATTTACACATAAAAAAAACACTTAGAAAGTTATTCCTACATTCAGCACCTCGCTAGAGTGGTTCCCGCCGCCTTTTTAAGCCGATAAAAAAACTGCCCGGATACTGGAAAGGGGCCTTGGCCTTCCCTTCCAGTATCCGGGCAGTCTGATCAAGAGATTGTTTTCACTATCCCTTATTGAAGAACTTGCATTACTGCTTTAACAGATTCAACTGATTTTGAAAGTGCCGCTTTTTCGTCTTCAGTCAATTCAAGTTCGATGATTTGTTCAATACCGTTCGCGCCCAGTACAGTTGGCACTCCAAGGTAGATTCCTTCGAATCCGTATTCGCCTTCAAGATAAGCGATGGATGGAAGAACGCGACGTTGGTCTTTAAGAATCGCTTCAGCCATTTCCACTAGAGACGCAGCTGGTGCATAATATGCGCTTCCGTTCCCAAGAAGGTTTACGATCTCTCCGCCGCCAGTACGAGTACGAGCCACGATTGCTTCTAAACGATCTTGAGGGATCAATGTTTCCAAAGGAATTCCGCCAGCATATGAGTAACGTACAAGAGGAACCATATCGTCACCGTGTCCACCAAGTACGAAACCAGTTACATCTTTGACGGATAAGTTTAATTCTTGAGCTACGAAAGTACGGAATCGAGCTGTATCAAGAACACCTGATTGTCCTATTACGCGTTCTTTAGGGAAACCTGATTCTTTGTAAACAGTGTAAGTCATTGCATCAACTGGGTTGGTCAATACGATGATTGTCGTGTTCGGGGAATATTTAACCACTTCTTTAGTTACTGATTTCATAACTTTTTGGTTAGTTTGCACTAAGTCGTCACGGCTCATGCCAGGTTTGCGAGCAATACCGGCAGTGATGATCACTACGTCGGAGTCAGCTGTATCCTTATAGTCGGATGTACCGATGATGTTAGCATCAAATCCTAGAACCGGGCCTGCTTCCGCCATATCAAGAGCTTTGCCTTTTGTAGGGTTTTCAGCTTGTGGAATATCAACTAAAACGATATCACCAAGTTCTTTTTGAGCTGCTAGGAATGCTGCTGTAGCACCAGTGAAGCCGGCACCAACCACTGTGATTTTTTTTCGTTTAGACATGTTAATTTCCTCCTTAAAATATGTAAATACTTTTGGAATACTTTAAACATTTTCATGCACATATAATATAAGCCTCCTGGAAAGAAGCCCGTTAAGGCAATTTTCCAGAAAGCATGTAAGCAATTATTATTTAAGGTTTTTGATAAGCTCGTCAGCGAACTCAGAACATTTAACTTCTGTTGCACCTTCCATTAGGCGGGCAAAGTCGTATGTAACAACTTTTGAAGCGATTGTTTGTTCCACTGATTTCGTGATGCTATCTGCAGCTTCGTTCCAGCCAAGGTGCTCAAGTAAAAGAACGCCTGAAAGAAGTACTGAAGATGGGTTAACTTTATCAAGGCCAGCATATTTAGGAGCCGTTCCGTGAGTTGCTTCGAAAATGGCATGTCCAGTTTCGTAGTTGATGTTTGCTCCTGGAGCGATACCGATTCCGCCAACTTGTGCAGCTAATGCATCAGAAATGTAATCTCCGTTCAAGTTCATTGTTGCAACAACATCAAACTCTTTAGGACGAGTCAGGATTTGTTGTAAGAAGATATCAGCAATGGAATCCTTAACGATGATTTTGCCTTCAGCTTCAGCATCAGATTGTGCTTTGTTAGCAGCTTCAGTGCCTTCAGCATCTTTAATTTTGTCATATTGGTTCCATGTAAACACTTTTTCAGCGAATTCTTGTTCTGCAACTTCATAACCCCAAGTTTTGAATGCGCCTTCCGTGAATTTCATGATGTTACCTTTATGAACAAGCGTTAATGATTTACGGCCTTCTTTGATCGCATAGTTAAGTGCAGAGCGAACAAGACGTTTTGTTCCTTCTTCAGAAATCGGTTTAATTCCGATACCTGAAGTTTCAGGGAAACGAATGTTTTTAACTCCGAATTCAGTTTGTAGGAAGTCAATTAACTTCTTAGCTTCGTCAGAACCTTTTGCATATTCGATACCAGCATAGATATCTTCAGTGTTTTCACGGAAGATGACCATGTCAGTGTCTTCTGGACGTTTAACTGGTGAAGGTACACCATCGAAGTAACGTACTGGACGTAGACATACGAATAAGTCCAATACTTGACGCAATGCAACGTTCAATGAGCGGATACCGCCACCGATTGGAGTTGTAAGGGGTCCTTTAATAGCGATTAGATATTCGTTAATGACATCAAGAGTTTCTTGTGGAAGCCATTCGCCTGTTTGGTCAAATGCTTTTTGTCCAGCTAAAACTTCTTTCCATTCGATTTTCTTTTCGCCATTGTAAGCTTTTTCAACTGCTGCGTCTAAAACGCGAGAAGCTGCTGCCCAGATATCAGGACCGATTCCGTCTCCCTCAATATAAGGAACGATTGGGTTGTTTGGTACGTTAAGAGCACCGTTAGTAACTGTGATTTTTTGGCTTTGTGTCATGTCTCTTACCTCCGATTCAAATTCAAAGGTTAGATGGCCTGCCATTAAATGAGGCAGAACCACTAACCCTTTTTACTCACATCTATTAATTTACTACAAATTCGTTGAAATAAAAAATATTTTCTCGAAAAACTTTTAATTAGCGTTTTTCGATCGGTACGTATTTTTGCATACCTGGTCCAACGTACTCTGCACGCGGACGGATAAGGCGGTTGTTTGAATATTGCTCAAGGATATGAGCAATCCAGCCTGAAGCACGGCTTACAGCAAAGATTGGTGTAAATAGGTCATGCTCGATACCTAAACTATGGTATACGGAAGCAGAATAGAAATCCACGTTCGGCGGAAGATTTTTTTGACCAGTTACGATTTCATTAATTTTGATGGACATATCATAATATTGCGGTTGTCCAGTAAGTTCAGTCAGTTTTTGAGACATTTCTTTAAGGTGTTTAGCACGTGGATCACCTTTACGGTATACACGGTGGCCAAAGCCCATGATTTTTTCTTTATTGGCTAATTTTTCGTTGATATATGGCTCAACGTTATCCACTGTACCAATTTCTGTAAGCATTTTCATGACTTGTTCGTTAGCTCCGCCGTGAAGTGGGCCTTTTAAAGCGCCGATGGCAGAAGTTACGCCAGAATAGATATCAGCTAAAGTAGCCACACAAACGCGTGCAGTGAATGTGGAAGCGTTCAATTCATGGTCAGCATGAAGAACCAATGCTTTGTTGAATGCTTCTTCTTCGATTGCCGTTGGTTCATTACCGCTTAACATATATAAGAAGTTAGCAGCAAAGCTTAAATCTGTACGTGGCGCAACCGCTTCTTTACCTTGACGGGTGCGAGCGAAAGTGGTTACCAATGTAGGGATTTTTGCTTGGATGCGGATTGCTTTACGATAGTTAGCGTCTTCACTCATTACATCTGCTTCTTCATCATAAAGACCAAGAAGAGATACTGCTGTGCGAAGAGCTCCCATTGGATGTACTTTATCAATTGGGTATGTTTTAAAGTGATTAACCACTTCAGCTGGAATTTCAGCATTTTCAGCAAGTTGTTTAGTTAATTCTTCTAGTTGGCTTTTGTTCGGAAGAGCTCCGTGCCATAAAAGATAGATTACTTCCTCGAATGTTGCGTTTGCAGCCAAATCATCGATGTCATATCCTACATACGTTAATGTATCATCGATAATGGAGCTTACTGATGAAGTTGTTGCTACCACACCTTCAAGACCTTTTGTTGCTGTCATACTAAATCTCTCCTTTTCCTAAGTATTCCCCTATGCCCTTGCTCATTGCGTATAAATATAGCGCTTCCAAGGAATTAGCTATTATATACAACCATCTATTTTTTAGCAGAAGACATACATCTTGTATTGGAAGCGTTCACAGAATATGACCCCAACAATAGTAAAATGTACGATAATCTTTAATAAGAAAATCTAAAAATAATGCTTGTAGCTATTCCTAGTGAGCGCTTGCTCAATAACTACATCTTTTTTTTAAGATTCCTCAAAATATCAATGATATTCTGAATCCCTTTTTAATAAATCAGAGCAGTTACATGATTATTATAAACAATAAACACTTTTTTGGGAATGAAAAGCACCTAAAATGTGAAAAAATTATTATTTTATTAGAAAAATTAGCTACATATTCTCTTGCTTTTTTTTATGGGATTTTGAAAAAATGCCACAAAGCAGAATAAATGAAACATTAGATAGAAAATTTCATTCTCAAGATTGACGACCCCATCTATCATTTGCCAACGCTTCATTTTAAAAAATTGAAGATCTGCATGCATAAATAAGCAATTCCCGCCCCGATTAACGGACCGACAGCCACACCTTTGAATAATGCGACCGCAAGAATCGTCCCAAAAACAAGAGCCGTGGTAATGTGCGGATCATGTGATAGGAGGGTAATCCCATTTTTCGCTATGAGTGCAACCGCTATACCAGATGCAAGCGCAATCCAGGCATAAGGAGATTTAATGGCTTCACCGAGCTCTTTGAAACCTATCGTCCCATTCGCTATGGGTATGAGTACGGAGATCGTAATGATCGTAACGCCCAAGTTTATTCCCTTCGCTTCCAGATACGGAAACACTTTAGTATCGAGGCCGATCAGTTTCATGCTTAAAAGAAAACCCGCAGCCATGATCAGTGACGTATTTTTGCCAAACCAACCGATTGCTGCAAGTAAAATTAAAAATACAACAGGACCGTTTATCATTCTCCCTTCACCTTCTTTCGTCATTTTTGTTATTTTAACATAACAAACTCCCCTCTTTCCTGAGAAAAGATCGAATTCTGGAGCAATGCATCATCGGAAAAAATTTAAGCGAAAGACGAAAGAATCTTTCCTTTCTTTTCCATACTCGTTACAATTATAATACAAACTTTATGATTGAAGGAGGATATGTCTTGAATCCAGTATATATAAATCGTTTCATTCGTTCTTTACTGGTCGTCGGAGGGATAATCTTAGGTGGAATTGCCTTGTTTTATTTATCTAAATATACATATCCATTCATCATTGCCTTGATAATCGCTTTCTTGATGAACCCTCTGGTCACTTTTTTCGAAAGGAAAGGAAGGCTGCCAAGGGGATTGGCTGTATTCGTTTCCCTTTTACTCATTTTCCTTTTATTTGCGGGTCTTATCACCTTACTGGTTACCGAGATCATATCAGGGACCAATTACCTTGCCGGAGTCATACCAAAGCACATTGAGACTATCGTGGACTATATAGAAACATACATCGCGTCCACCGTCATCCCTTTATATAATCAAATAGCTGCCATGTTCAATAATTTGGATATCGAACAGCAAGATACAGTCCTCAAGAATATCCAAAATATCGGTGAATCCATCACTACCGGAGTAAGCGGCTTCATTCAAGCGTTCTTGAAGAACATTCCGACAATCATCGGATGGTTCCCCACTACAGCAACGGCACTCCTCTTTACCCTACTGGGCACATTCTTCATCAGTAAAGATTGGGATACCTTTGGGCGCATGACCGGAAAAGTGTTGCCTGATAAGATTTTTGCAGGTGCCAAGCGTTTATTCAGGGATTTAAAACGTGCTTTGTTTGGTTTTATCCGTGCACAATTCACTCTTGTTTCATTGACGACCGTTACGATTCTAATCGGATTTCTCATTTTAGGGGTGAATTATTCAATTACCATTGCCCTGATATGCGGATTGGTCGATATCATCCCCTATTTAGGGACAGGAACCATTTTCATTCCTTGGATCATCTTTGAATTCATCGCTGGAAATACAAGTCTCGCAATCGGTTTGTCCGTCCTTTACATAATCGTTGTTGTCCAGCGTCAGTTAATAGAGCCAAAAGTTCTTTCTTCCAGTATTGGTTTGGATCCGCTTGCCACTCTCATCGCCTTGTTCATCGGCTTCAAATTGATTGGTTTCCTAGGTCTGATCGCAGGACCTGTCGTTCTTGTCATATTCAATACACTTCAGCGTGCCAATGTCTTCAAGGCCATATGGGCTTTCATCATCGGACCGGATACAAAGAAAACCACATAAGTAATCCCACTACCTTTATACCTTATAGCATTCTCCCATCTCCATATAAAAATCCGCCTCGGGTACGAGGCGGATTTTTGGTTTCAAGCTAAAATTATTTTGACGTCTCGAATTGTTCTGTTTCAGTAGAACCTGCAAGTGCTGTAGTGGATGATGTACCACCAGAAACGACCTGTGCCACTTCATCAAAATAACCTGTTCCCACTTCACGCTGATGACGTGTTGCTGTGTAGCCATCGGATTCACTGGCGAATTCCGCTTGTTGAAGTTCTGAGTATGCAGCCATGCCGCGGTCTTTATAACCAAGGGCAAGATTGAACATGCTATGATTCAATGAGTGGAATCCTGCAAGGGTAACAAATTGGAATCTATAACCCAATTTACCTAATTCAACTTGATAGCTCGCAATTTCTTCATCACTTAATTTCGCTTTCCAGTTAAATGATGGCGAACAATTATAAGCAAGGAGTTTACCCGGGAACTCTGCATGGATCGCTTCGGCAAAGCGGCGGGCATCCGCTAGATTAGGTTCAGAAGTCTCACACCAGATAAGATCGGCATACGGTGCATAAGCAAGGCCTCTTGCAATCGCTTGGTCAAGACCTGCATTGGTACGGTAGAATCCTTCTGGAGTCCTTTCGCCAGTGATGAATGGTGCATCGACCGGATCGATATCATCGGTGATCAAATCTGCAGCATCAGCATCCGTCCGGGCAATTAAGATAGTCGGTGTACCCATTACGTCTGCTGCCAATCGGGCCGAAACTAAATTACGTACTGCCGTTTGGGTTGGCAGAAGAACTTTACCGCCTAGGTGGCCACATTTTTTCTCGGAAGAAAGCTGATCTTCAAAGTGAACGCCTGCCGCTCCAGCTTCGATCATGCCTTTCATTAATTCGAAGACATTAAGAGAACCGCCAAAGCCGGCTTCAGCATCCGCTACGATTGGTGCGAACCAATCGATATCACTTTTTCCTTCAGCAAAGCTGATTTGATCTGCACGCTGAAGTGTCTGATTAATGCGTTTAACCACTTGCGGCACGGAATTGGCTGGATATAAACTTTGGTCGGGGTACATTTGCCCTGCAATGTTAGCATCGGCAGCCACTTGCCAGCCGCTTAGGTAAATTGCTTTTAAACCAGCTTTCACCTGCTGCATTGCTTGGTTACCAGTCAATGCTCCCAATGCGTTGATGAAATCCTCTGTATTTAATAGATTCCATAGTTTTTCAGAACCACGGCGTGCCAAGGTCTGTTCAATATCGATGGAACCTCTTAATTTAATAACTTCTTCCGCCGTATATGGACGTTTAATCCCAGTCCACCGTGAGTCATTTTCCCAGCTTTGTTTTAATTGTTGCGCTCTTTCATTCATCATTATATTTTCCTCCTAATTTATATTTAATATTTTAAATATTATGATAATTGTTCGTATGCCGGATTGGTTAAGAAATCTGCAAAGTCATCCGCTTCTATCAATTCTTCGAATAGTTTAGTAGACTCTTCAAACTTTCCTGATTTGAAAGTTTCTTCCCCCACTTCCGATTTAATGACAGCTAATTCTTCTTCCTTGATTTGATGGAATAATTCTTCGGTTATTTTCCTGCCATCTTCGAGAATGCCTTTAGGATGACGGATCCATTGCCAGACTTGAGCTCTTGAAATTTCAGCGGTTGCTGCATCTTCCATTAAGTTATTAATGGGTGCTGCCCCTCTGCCACTTAACCAGGAGGCAATATATTGGATGCCTACGTTAATGTTAGTCCTTAATCCTGCCTCTGTAATCGTTCCTTCGGGTACAGCCAGCAACTCTTGGGCTGTTACATGGACATCTTCCCGTTTGCGGAAAATTTGATTCGGTTTTGGAACAAGCAGGTCAAAAACTTCTTTTGCCGTTCTTACCATACCTGGGTGGGCAACCCATGTTCCATCATGACCGTCTCTTGCTTCGCGTTCTTTATCTGCCCGGACTTTCGCAAAAGCCTCATCGTTCTTAATCGGGTCATTTTTAACTGGAATTTGTGCTGCCATCCCGCCGATTGCCGGAGCATTACGGGTGTGGCATGTTTTAATTGCCAATAAGGAATAAGCTCTCATGTTCGGGACAGTCATCGTGACCTGTAACCGGTCAGGGAAGATCACATCATCCGAGTGACGGAATTTTTTCAGGAAACTGAAGATATAATCCCAGCGCCCACAGTTCAGGCCTGCCGAATGTTCTTTCAGCTCGTACAGAATTTCGTCCATTTCGAATGCGGCAAGAATCGTTTCTATCAAGACCGTCGCCTTGATGGTTCCTTGCGGAATTCTCAAATCGTTTTGTGCATACACGAATATTTCATTCCATAATCTTGCTTCCAGATGACTTTCCATTTTTGGTAAGTAGAAGTATGGACCGCTTTGTTGTTCGACCAATGCTTTTGCGTTGTGATAAAAGTACAGTCCAAAGTCAAAAATGCTGGCTGATATAGGCTGTCCATCTAACATGATATGTTTTTCCTCTAAATGCCAGCCGCGTGGCCTTACCTTTAGTACAGCCGTCTTTTCATTTAATTCATACACTTTACCATTTGGATTTTTAAATGAAATGGTACCGCGGATGGCATCGCGCAAATTCAGTTGACCATCAATGCAGTTCTCCCAAGTTGGTGAGTTGGCGTCTTCAAAGTCAGCCATGAATACATTGGCACCCGAGTTCATGGCATTAATGATCATCTTACGGTCAACTGGTCCAGTGATTTCAACCCTGCGGTCCTGCAAGTCATTCGGAAGGGGCGCAATCGTCCAATCACTTTCACGAATATGCTTCGTTTCTTCAAGGAAATCAGGCAGCTTACCTTTATTCAGCTCTTCCTGAACGATTTTACGCCGTTCTAGAAGTTCTCTCCTTCTTTCACCGAAATGCCGTTCAATTCTTTCGATGAATTGAAGAGCTTCCGTTGTAAGTATTTGTTCATATCCAGGCTTAATGTTGCCTGTAATTTGTAAGCCTTTTGCTCCCGTAATCATGTTGCCTTTCCACACCCTTTCCAATTATCCTATGTTATAATACAGTTGTTTTATTTCCTGTTTGTATTATATAACACGTTGTATAAATTTGTCACCAGTTTTTTCTAAAAAATCTCAAAAAAAGAATTATTTAATGGAAAAGCCTAATTTATCAATGTTTTCATGGGATAAAAAATTCAAAAATTCTGTTATTATACACTGTTTCAACCTCTTGAAATCATCTTTTAATGGTGAAACAGTTAAAATCCAAATACATTAAATTGCCCAATGTCTTGTCCCATTTCAATTAAATGCAAAAAAAAACATCCAATGATTACCCTTGGATGCTTTTGATGAATTCTTTTTTTATCCAAACCAAAAAGGCTGCCTAAAAGCTTGAGCCCTTAGACAGCCTTGTATTATTTATGCCGAATGATGGTAACTTTCCCTTTATTCATCCTGTTCATGATAAACCGGATAACTATCGGTTTGAGGAGATTCCGGGTTGGCGGAAGCACAAGGATCAATCCCATGATATCCGAGATGAGCCCAGGGGACAGCAACAGTGCAGATCCGATAAAGATACAGATTCCATCAATGATTTCATTTCCAGGCATCATTCCATAACGAATCTGTTCCTGTGCCTTTTTCCATGTTTCCATCCCTTGCCGTTTAGCCAAATAAGCTCCGATTAAACCTGTGGCTACAATCAGGAACAGCGTTGGCCAAAAACCAATCATATTGCCTGACAGCAATAGGACAATGATTTCAACGACCGGCATCGCAATGATAAACAATAAAAAATATTTCATCTACATTCCTCCTGCACAGCCCATTTCTGGTGCGGTACATCCATCTTACCTCATTGGCACGGAATCAGCCAAAATTTCGTTTTACAAAACGTTGGCATGTCCATCATAAATGACTCCACGACCTGCATCGACTGTTATTCTTTGCCCATCCGTGAAAATTTTTGTTGCGTCCTCCGCACCCACGATGACCGGAATGCCCAATGTGACTCCTACGACAGCGGCATGGCTTGTCAAACCGCCTTCTTCCGTAATCAATGCCGCACACTTTTCAATCGCTGGCATCATATCGCGGTCCGAACCGATTGTAACCAATACAGAGCCTGCCGTCACTTTTTCCAAAGCTTCCTTGGCATTCTTGGCAACAACCACTTCACCTTTCGAAGACTTCCTGCCGATTCCTTGAGCCTTCAAAAGAACTTCTCCCAACACATGAATTTTCATCAAGTTAGTCGTACCTGTTTCACCTACAGGCACACCGGCTGTTATGACGACCAAATCCCCATGGGACACTAAGCCGGAATGCAAGCTTTCATCTATTGCGGTTTGAAGCATTTCATCGGTAGTCGTCGCTTTAGGACCAATCTGCGGATAGACTCCCCAAGCCAATGCAAGCCGTCTTGAAACATGATCATTGGATGTAACGGCAATGATCGGTGCTTTAGGGCGGTATTTAGAAATCATTCGTGCCGTATGGCCACTTTCTGTAGGGGTGATGATTGCTCCGGCATTAAGATTAAGCGCGGTGTGGGCAACGGATTGACCAATTGCATCCGTGACATTATGACGGTTCACTTTGCTTCTGACTGATAATATATCCCGATAATCAAGCGCAGTTTCAGCACGTGAAGCAATATTATGCATCGTTTGCACAGCTTCGACAGGATAGGTACCAGCAGCTGTTTCACCAGAAAGCATGATGGCATCCGTTCCATCAAATATGGCATTGGCGACATCACTTGCTTCTGCACGGGTTGGCCTTGGGTTACGCTGCATCGAATCGAGCATTTGTGTAGCCGTTATGACAGGTTTCCCGGCATTATTACATTTTTTGATCATTTGTTTTTGGACTAATGGCACTTCTTCAGCAGGAATTTCCACTCCCAAGTCGCCACGGGCTACCATCAAACCATCAGAAACTTCCAAGATTTCATCAAGCCGGTCTACGCCCTCTTGATTTTCGATTTTAGGGATGATTTGAATATGTTCCGCTCCATTTTGCTGCAATAATTCACGCACTTCAAGCACATCGGAAGCCCTACGTACAAATGAGGCAGCAATGAAGTCGATACCCTGTTCGATCCCAAAAAGGATATCTTGTTCATCTTTCTCAGTTATGCCTGGCAGGTTAACCGAAACACCTGGAACATTCACGCCTTTTTTGTTCTTAAGTGTACCGCTATTCAATATTTTGGTACGGATTTCTTTTCTTACCTCATCGATCTTCAACACTTCAAGACCGATCAATCCATCATCCAAAAGGATTTTAGATCCCGGGTGGACATCATGCAGAAGCCCTTCATAGGTAATGGAGAATTTTTCAGGGGTTCCCAGGACTTCATTCATGGAAATAATGACTTCATTGCCTGCCATCAGCTCAATGGAATCATTTTCCATATTATTTGTCCGTATTTCAGGTCCTTTTGTATCCAACAGGATAGCGACCTGTTTACCCGCTTTTTCACTTGCTTCCCTGATATTGCGGATTCTAGCGGCATGTTCTTCATGATTTCCATGAGAAAAGTTAAGCCGGGCCACGTTCATCCCCGCTTCTATTAATTGAACCAGTTTTTCTATGCTTTCACTTGCAGGGCCAATCGTACAAACAATCTTGGTTTTACGCATAGTGTCATCCTCCTCTAAGGAAAACTCGCCGCCTGTCCACCTTTTGAAGACAGGGGCGTAGTGTTTTAGTCTCATCTTTCAAATACTAAATTTCATCCAGAGCGGTTCCTATCATTGATCAATACTGATTAAATGGATAGCTCTGAGGATAAATCATACATTTTTTGGTCGATTGTATGAGGTTTGGCAAGAGCTTCGATGATATCATAATCAACCAATCGATTTTGTTCTATCCCAACAGCCCTGCCCCCTTTGCCTTCAAGAAGCAATTCAACAGCTTTTGCTCCAAGTCGGCTTGCCAATACCCGGTCATTTGCAGAAGGAGATCCTCCACGCTGAACATGGCCCAGGACCGTTACACGGGTTTCAAATCCTGCCTTCGCCTCAATTTTCCTGGAAATATCAACGGCACTTCCAACACCTTCAGCTACAATGATGATACTATGCTTTTTCCCACGGTCATGTCCGCGATTCAGCTTCCCAATCAGTTCTTCTATATCGTATTCATATTCGGGACAAAGAATCGTTTCAGCTCCGCCAGCCAATCCAGCCCAAAGCGCGATATCGCCGGCATCTCTTCCCATCACTTCAACCACATAAGTCCTTTCATGGGAAGTTGCCGTATCCCGAATTTTATCAATAGCATCGATGACCGTATTCAGTGCCGTATCGAAACCAATCGTAAAGTCCGTACCCGGTATGTCATTATCAATCGTTCCTGGAACGCCGATACAAGGGAAGCCCCTTTCCGTTAAAGCTTTCGCTCCGCGGTAAGAACCATCGCCACCTATTATGACAATGCCCTCGATACCAAGTTTATTCAATTGTTCAATCGCTTTCAGCTGGCCTTCCTCCGTCTTGAATTCCGGACAGCGAGCCGTATGTAACATTGTGCCGCCTCGATGAATGATATCGCCGACCGACCCAAGTTCAAGCTTCTTTATATTGCCATTTATCAAACCCTGATAGCCATGATAAATTCCGAAGACCTCCATTTCATGAAAAATCGCTTTCCGAACAACAGCTCGGACTGCCGCATTCATGCCTGGAGAATCTCCTCCACTTGTCAATACACCA
Source organism: Peribacillus sp. NJ11 (assembly GCF_030348405.1). Taxonomy (NCBI): domain Bacteria; kingdom Bacillati; phylum Bacillota; class Bacilli; order Caryophanales; family Bacillaceae; genus Peribacillus; species Peribacillus sp. NJ11. Next base: position 2,665,698 of record NZ_JAUCFO010000001.1, on the reverse strand, counting down.
ATTCTTTTCATAAATGTCACCTCTCTACAGCACTAATCAATTATAAGCTTCATTATATCATTGTACCCTTTTTCAAGCTTCAATAAGCAATAACTGTTTCACTTATACTCACTTGATGTTATAAGCCTAACCGATTCTCTTCAGAAATTGAAGTAAAACGGCGTAAAAGTTTACATTCTTCACACAAACCATATTCTTCACTCGTTCTGTAATGAATACTTTTGCTTCAATGAAAGGATGAAAAAACGTGTTGCCCCAGGCAGCACGTTTTTCCTTTTGCAAAATGTGTTTATGAATGCTGTTCCACTTCTTCCTTAGGTTCGCCCTCAGGTTGTTTTGCAAATTCATATTCACCGATTTTCTTGAATTTCATGTAACGCTGGTTGATGAGGTCATCACTATTCAATGGCAGAAGTTCATTGAATGAACGTTTAAGGATTTCCTTGATGGCTTCTGCCTGTACATTTGCATCACGGTGGGCGCCGCCTCTCACTTCTGGAATGATCTCATCGATGACTCCTAAGCGATTTAAGTCGGGAGCCGTGATTTTCATTGTTTCCGCAGCCCTCTTGGCCTGAGAAGCATCCTTCCACAGCAAGGCTGCAGCCCCTTCAGGGGAAATGACCGAATATGTTGAATTCTCAAGCATGAAAATTCGGTCTCCAACGCCAAGTGCCAATGCACCGCCGCTTCCGCCTTCACCGATGACGATACTGATGACCGGCACCTTCAACCCTGCCATTTCGAAAAGGTTTTTCGCAATGGCTTCACTTTGCCCGCGCTCTTCAGCAGCTTTACCCGGGAAAGCTCCCTTTGTATCAATGAAACAAATGATAGGCCGATTGAATTTTTCCGCCTGTTTCATCAGACGCAAAGCTTTTCGATAGCCTTCCGGATGGGGCATGCCAAAGTTGCGACGGATGTTTTCCTTCGTATCCTTACCTCGTTGATGACCGATGACAGTCACGGCAAGTCCATCAAACTCTGCGATTCCAGCCACAATTGCTTCATCATCCCCATAATAACGATCACCATGAAACTCCATGAATTCATTGAATAATAGCGGAATGTAATCAAGCGTCGTCGGACGGGCTGGATGCCGGGCAATCTGAACGCGATCCCACGGTTTTAAATGGTTATAAATATCCACTTCCAGCTTCTCTAAACGCTTTTCCAACGTTTCGATTTCAACTGTAAGGTCTACGTCGGCATCCTTCGAAATTGCCTTAAGTTCTTTAATCTTATTTCTCAGGTCCGTAACGGGACGCTCGAACTCTAATTCGTAAATCATGACCATTCACCACCCGGGGCATGGATTTTAAGGATCGTCGTCAAGGTTTCTTTCATTTCCGTACGGTTGACGACTGCATCCAATTGGCCGTGCTTCATCAAGAATTCAGCCGTTTGGAAATCTTCAGGAAGTTCTTCATGAATCGTCTGTTCAATGATTCTTCGTCCCGCAAAACCAATAAGGGCTCCAGGTTCGGCTAGATTAATATCACCAAGTGACGCGAAACTTGCCGAAACCCCACCTGTGGTAGGATGAGTCATCATTGATATGATCAGTCCGCCTTCATTGCTGAACATCTTAAGTGCTGCACTTGTCTTTGCCATCTGCATCAAGCTTAAAACACCCTCCTGCATCCGAGCGCCGCCTGAAGCCGTAAAAATGATAAACGGAATCTTCAATTCGCCTGCACGTTCAATGGCACGGGTGATTTTTTCCCCAACAACGGATCCCATGCTTCCCATCCGGAAATTCGAATCCATGATGGCTGTTGAAACTTGGTACCCATTGATGCTTCCTACTCCTGTAACAACTGCCTCATTAATCTTGGCTTTCTTTTTATCTTTTTCCAATTTATCCAAGTAATCCGGAAATTCAAGTGGGTTAACTGAAATCATTTCTTTATCAAATTCATTAAAGCTGCCGGCGTCGAATAAACATTCGATACGCTCATGGGAAGACATCGGATGATGGAACCCACAATGCAGACAGACTTTCTTGTTTTTCACTAATTCTTTTGTATACATGATTTTTTTACAGCCGGAGCATTTTGTCATGATTCCTTCTGGTACATCTTGTTTCTCCCGATCAAAAGGAACTGTTGCATATTTCTTCTTAGACTTCGCAAATAGCTCTTTAAGCAAGCTTAATCCTCCCTTTACCACCAATTATCTATTTTATGATACTTGGTACAAACTATATCAGAAATAAAATTAGTATCGTGTAAAAAGGTGTCATTCGTCCTTCGACATATTTCTAATTCTAATAAGATACGTTTCGATGGCTTTTTCTTCATCCCGTTCGAGCAAATATGTAAGAAGTGCCAGATAGTCTTCTTTTTTCACATTACCCTGTTCCATCTCTGATGTTCTAGCATAGCTGTTGACAATACGCCAAATTCTTTCCAGCAATCGATTACGATTCAATATGGCAATTCTTAAGAAGAAATCATCATCATGAAATTCATCCTCATTGACCCAGACCATTAAACATTTGATGTCCTCAGCCTTAGCGAAGAAGGCGACGATCCGCAAACAGTCAATTTCAATCAGCCTTTTCGTTTCAGCCAAATCTTCTTGAACCTTTTTATCTTGCAAAAAAAAGGTTCCCAGAAGCTCGACTAGCTTATGCTCCTGGAAATCCCTGATAAACGTCCCTTCACCACGCCTTGTTTCTATTAATCCTAATAGCTCTAAGGCACGCAATGCTTCACGGACAGAGGAACGACCAACATTAAAACGATCCGATAACTCCCGTTCTGATGGGATTTTATCTCCCGGCAAGAGGCTGTCCGCTTCAATCATGCTGCGCAGGCTCTCAACGACATCGAGATAAATTTTGGATGAAGAAGTACGACCTGCCAAATTAATTATTCCTCACTTTTTCCAATGATCGCTAATTTCCTGGTTTTTTCTTTAATTTCCTCGGGATCCACATTAATTCTAGCCACTCCCGTTTCCATCGCTGCCTTGGCAACAGCCGCCGCAACGGCAGGCGCTACCCTCTCATCAAAAGGAGCAGGGATAACGTAGTCTTCATTTAACTCATGTTCCTGTATTAAACTGGCAATGGCTTGTACTGCAGCAACCTTCATTTTTTCATTGATATGAGTCGCACGTACATCTAACGCTCCACGGAAAATCCCTGGGAAAGCAAGGACGTTATTGACCTGATTCGGGAAATCCGAACGACCTGTTCCAACAACCTTGGCACCCGCTGCTTTCGCATCTACCGGCATGATTTCCGGATCTGGATTAGCCATCGCAAAAATGATTGCATCCCGATTCATCGAAGAAACCATTTCTTTGGTCAATGCACCTGCAGCAGAAACACCTATAAATACATCAGCGTCTTGAATGACAGTTTCCAAAGGTCCTGAAATCTTATTTCGATTGGTCACTTTCGCCACTTGTTCTTTTATATCATTCATACCTGTCGAACGGCCCTCATAAATGGCACCCTTCGTATCACACATGATTATGTCACGAACTCCATAGCTATAAAGCAATTTAATGATGGCAATGCCCGCAGCGCCTGCCCCATTCGCTACCACTTTAATTTCTGACATTGATTTATTCACAAGTCGTAATGCATTTACAAGACCGGCAACAGTCACAATGGCTGTACCATGCTGATCATCATGAAAAACAGGGATATTCATTTCTTTCTTAAGACGTTCTTCAATTTCAAAACAATTTGGTGCGGCAATGTCCTCTAAGTTCACTCCACCGAAAGTCGGTTCGAGTAATTTAACGGTCTCTACAATTTTGTCCACATCCGTCGTTTTTAAACAGATAGGGAAAGCGTCCACTCCAGCGAAGCTTTTAAATAAAACGGCTTTTCCTTCCATAACCGGCATAGCAGCTTCAGGACCGATGTTTCCAAGTCCCAACACAGCCGTTCCATCAGAAATAACTGCAACAGTATTCCCTTTCATTGTATAGTCATAAACGGTTTCCGGCTTATCGTAAATTTCTTTACAAGGTTCTGCGACACCAGGAGAATAAGCCAGGCTTAAATCCACTGCATTCCTTACCGGTACTTTCGAAACTGTTTCTAATTTTCCTTGATTCAAGCGATGCATATGTAATGCTTCTTCTCTTAATGTCATAGTTTCACTCCTAAAACAAATTGGGTAACCCAAATCATATATGCTGAAATCTAGTGGTCAGACCACAGCGGCCTGTTTTCAATATAACATAACTATTAAAGTTGTAAAACAGTTATTCGCTCTTGTAAACCACATTCCCTTTTCCGACCATGTCATATAGTGCCTGCATCAGACTATCTGTAGGATTGACCCAATCCCAATAAGATAGCTGTACATAGCGGTTTTCCCTCTCGTAAAAAAGCATCACCTTGGTTTCACCGCTATGCTGCATTAAAATTTTTTTTATTTTTTGCAGTGTTTCCTTCGTTTGCTTGCCAGCCTCAATTTTCAGGAATATCGTTCCGTTTTTTTCCTCTTTCATCTGCTTCACTTTTTCAAGCGGGTATACGTTCCTGATCAGAAGCTGTGTTTTTCCATCCCGTTCTTCAAATGTCCCTTGCAGCATAACGAGTTGTCCATTATTCAAGTCGGCAGAGTGGTTTTTATAAACATTGGGAAAAACGACCGCTTCAATGTCTCCCTCTTCATCACTAACGCTCAAAAAAGCCATCACATCGCCCTTTTTTGTCCTTATGGTTTTAACCGACGTAATGTATGCGCCAAGTAAGACTTTCGATTCCTTTTTATTGGTCGCTTCGTCTATGGTCAAACATCCGAAGTACTGAAAAAGTTCCCTGTAGCTGGTCACCGGATGATTCGATAGATAAAGCCCCAAGGCGCTTTTTTCCAATGAGAGTTTGTGCTCGATTGGAATAGGCTCGACCCTGTTGTATTTCGGTTTGAGTGAAAACTCGCCGTCCGAAAACATATCGAATAGATCATCATCTGGATTAACCAATTCCGTATGGCTGATCGCTACGTCCAAACTCGCCAACAATGTTGCCCGGTCTTCACCGAATTCATCAAATGCACCTGAATGCACAAGCGCCTCCAACACTTTTCTATTTACGATTTTTCCTGAAACGCGTAAACAGAAATCGAATAAATCAGCGAACTTCTTTTGCCGTCTCGCAGCAAAGATTTCTTTTAAAACCGTACCGCCTATTCCTTTTATGGCCCCAAGGCTAAAACGGATCCCTTCCTTTTCCGGTAAAAACGGGTATCCACTCCGGTTAATCGAGGGTGTCAAAACCGTTATCCCTTTCTTTTTTGCCTCACGGATATATTGGGAAATCTTTTCATCATTCCCGACGACCGACGTCATGAGTGCTGCCATGAAATATTCCGGATGGTGGGTTTTCAAGTAACCCAGCTGATAAGCGATGACACTATACGCCACCGCATGGCTTCGGTTGAATCCATAGTTAGCGAAGCGGACGATCAAGGAATAAATCTCATCTGCCGTTCTTTCGGAATACCCTTGTTTCAACGAGCCGCTCACAAAATGCTGCCGCTCTTGATCCAGCACATCCTTCTTCTTCTTCGAAACGGCACGGCGGAGCAGATCAGCTTCGCCAAGTGAAAATCCGGCTAGGCGGGAAGCAATTTGCATGATTTGTTCTTGATAAACGATGACTCCGTATGTAGGCTCAAGAATATCCTTCAAATCCTGGTGCAGGTAATCGATGGGGGCCAGTCCATGTTTCCGCTCGATGAACAGCGGTATATTTTCCATCGGACCTGGACGATATAGGGCATTGACCGCAACGATATCCTCGAATCGGTTCGGTTTCAGCTTGATCAAAACCTTTCGGATGCCATCTGATTCAAATTGAAACACGCCAGTTGTTTCACCTCTACCTAAAAGGGCTAACGTCTCGGGGTCATCCATTGGGATATGGGACAGGTCCAGCTTTTTCCCGGTTCCTTTATGGATGTTCTTTAAGATATTATCGATGAGCGTCAAATTACGGAGTCCAAGAAAATCCATTTTAAGCAGTCCCAGTTCTTCGAGGAGGTCCATTGGGTATTGAGTCAGATGGATACCGTCATGCCCTCCCTGAATCGGGATATGCTCGGTGAGTGCCTGATCGCTGATGACGACGCCCGCCGCATGTGTCGAAGCATGTCGGGGCAGCCCTTCAAGCAATAACGCCGTTTGAAAAAGTTTTTGATTAAGGTCACTCTCATTAACGAACTCCCTCAGCCTTTTCGATTCCTTGTATGCCTCAGGAAGCGTGATGCCCAGACGGCCTGGAATCATTTTTGATACCGCTTCCTGTTCCTTTGAATTCAAGCCGAATACACGTCCTGTGTCCCTTAAGGCAGCTTTGGCAGCTAATGTTCCGAACGTAATGATTTGCGCTACATGAAGTTCCCCGTATTTCTTCGCGACATAGGCAATCACTTCTTCACGGCGGTTATCAGGAAAATCAATGTCGATATCCGGCATCGAGACACGTTCAGGATTCAGGAAACGCTCGAACAGCAAGGAATGTTCGATTGGATCGACATCCGTTATCGACAGCACATAAGCGACCATCGATCCGGCGGCCGATCCCCTTCCAGGTCCAGTCAGGATTTGATGGTCCTTAGCGAATTTCATGAAATCCCAAACGATTAAAAAGTAATCGCTGAATTTCATCTTGGCAATGACATCCAATTCATACCGAAGGCGCTCTTCATATTGAATGGATGGCTCCGGCATTCTTTTCTTCAACCCTTGGAAACAGACGGCTTCGAGCATTTCCTCTGCTGTTATTCCTTCTTCAGTAGGATACTTAGGCAGCAGTGATCGATGAAACGGAATTTCCAGATTGCATTGCGCGGCTATATGAAGTGTATTTTCGAGTTCATCAGGTCTGTCATGGAATAGTTCAGCCATCTGAGCCCGGCTTTTCAAATAAAATTGATTGGATTCAAGAACCATATGCGCCTCATCCGCCAGCTTGTCTCCATTTCCTATTGCCAGAAGGACTTCTTGAGCGAGTGCATCGCTTTCGTTCAAATAATAGACCGGATTCGTAGCGACAATCTTTATCTCTAAATCTCTCGCCAACTGGCTAATGGCTTCGTTACCTTTCTCCTCATCCGCAATCGAAAGTCTCTGTATGGATACAAAAAAGTTTTCATGACCAAAAATCTGCAGGAAACGCCCTGCTGCCAGTTTGGCTTCTTCAGGATTTTCTTCTCTCAAAAGTGTTTCTATTTGCCCCTCCGCACCCGGGGTGATTGCAATCAAGCCACTGGAATAGGCTTTAAGCCAGTTCATTGGAATGCCTGACGGGGATTTCGTTTTTATGGCACTGCTTATTTTAAGCAGGTTTTGATATCCTTGCAGGTTTTTTGCCAATAAAAGAAGGCCATGTGCCGATTCCTGTTCATCAAGAACATCTGCAAGGATGCCGATGATTGGCTTTATTCCCTGTCTCTTGCATTCTTTATAAAAATAGACCGAACCGTACATAACATTTCGATCGGTTAAGGCAAGACTTTCACAGCCATCCTCTTTCGCTTTGGCCACAAGTTCAGTGATTTTAACCGTACTTGTCAGCAAGCTGTATCCGCTCTGAATATGGAGATGAGTATACACGTTTTTTCTCCCACCTTTGTAAGGCATGTTTCTTTTCATTATAGTGTTTATTTCAAAAAAAGAAAATATGTTCTCATTACCAATGCAATTTAACATCCTGATTTCCGCCGACTATCATAATACCTCTGCACTTCCCATATAAATAGAATAGAAGAATATCAAGCAAAAAAGGATGATGATATATGAATGAAGCCTTTGTTCCAGCCTTTCTCAACAGCTTTTTCATATCGCTTGGCGTTTTGCTTGGCGGTTCGATAATCGGGGGCCTCGCCGCTTTTTTTACTGGACAAGCCCCGATGACGACTGTGTTCCGGCTATCGGACAGCCTGCGTATATGGGCGATTGTCGCTGCCATCGGGGGCACCTTTGATATGGTCTATAATTTCGAACGCGGCATTTTCCACGGAGAAACGAAGGATATAGTCAAGCAAGTCCTTTTGATTCTATCTGCACTTGGCGGAGCACAGACAGGAGCACTGATCATAAACTGGTTTACGCAGGAGCATATATCATCATGAGGATTCCCCCCTATCACCGGGCACCCACCTGGCAGCGTTTTTTTGCCGGAGCTGCGCTTGGCGGACTGATCAGCTGGGTGATGTTCTTTTATATGCATGGGGTCCAGCAAGAGAAGCAGATCAGGACCATTCACGAACAAAGAGAAGAGATCAAGGATTTAAACGGGGAAATCGCAATTTGGGAGCAGGATTATAAAAAATTGAACCAGCAAAACGAAGAGATCTTAACGATTCAAGAAGTCGAAGTGACGATAACGAATGGAAAAACATACAGTCTCGATCAGTTGAGTATTGCTGAAGCGGAGGATGTGATAGAGGACGACCTTTCCTCTCTTCTCGCCAAAGATGTCGTCAGTGTATATAACGGAAAGATGCTATTGATAAAATCCATCGAAAATAAAAAACTGATCATCAATAAAAAGCGTTATGATCTTGAAGTCGTGGAAATCATGTTTTATACGAAAATGAACATAGAAATAAAAGTAAAGAGAAATTCGTGATAAAACGATTTCTGACAATCCTTAATTTCGCAAAGATAAAAGACCAAATCACTTTGATTTGGTCTTCAAGTCATTTTAACAAAAATCGTATACCATACTCTAATTCGCTTTATTCAACTCTTCCAAATCGGCAAGGATATTATCCACTTCATCCCAAGAAAAGATCGAAGCCCCTGCTGCAAGCGGATGGCCACCGCCGTTATATTTACGGGCAATCGTATTGATGATTGGCCCTTTAGAACGGAAACGGACTCGGATTTCTTTATCCTCTTCAATGAAAAAGACCCAAGACTTAACATTTTTAATTGAACCGAGCGAGGAAACGAGCTGAGATGCCTCAGATGTCGAAGCATTGAACTTTTCAAGAATATCTTTGGTGATGATCATTTTCCCCGTGCCGTATGGTAGGATTTCAAAATGCTGCAGCACATAGCCATTCAACCGGACAATGCTTTCATTGACGTCATACATCTCCTGATATAACTGCGGGCGGGAGAACGAATAGTGAATCAATTCACTGACATAGGCAAATGTCTTTTCAGTCGTACTTTGGAATAGGAATCGACCTGTATCGCCAACGATGCCTGCATATAGAAGACGTGCCGCTTCATCACTCATCTTCAAGCCTTGTTCTTTACCGAACTGGTAAAAGTCATAAATCATTTCACTTGCGGAACTTGCTGATGTATCGACCCAGCGCATATCCCCATATGGATCTTCATTAGGATGATGGTCAATCTTAATCAGTTTATCCCCCGTCTTATAACGCGCATCACAAATCCGGTCCGTATTTGCCGTATCACAAACGATGACCAATGCACCTTGATATGTTTCATCCGAAATCACATCGAGCCTTCTTAAATAATTCAATGACGGTTCTTCTTTCCCAACCGTAAAAATGCGCTTTTCAGGGAAAGATGCCTTCAGGATTTCCGCCAATCCACCCTGTGAACCATAAGCATCCGGATCTGGACGGACATGACGATGGAGAATGATAGTATCATAACGCTTTATATCTGCTAAAATTTCAGCTTTCATATTGATCTCCCCTCAACATATGTATTATCGAGCCTAATAAAGATGATATATTTCATTTAATCAAAAAATTGCGGAAATAGGAAGAGTCATCTTGTTTACTGTGGCATTCTCTTTCATTTCCCGCTACAATAAAAAGGTACATATGTTAAATTGGGGGAATTTTAAACAATGCCTATTCTTGTCACCTTGATCGTTCTATCATTAGGGGTCTATCTGTTTTATAAAATTAAAATGGTCCGAACCAAAATGCCAATGGAGAAAAAGTGGATTTCAGGGAAGTCTTCCATTGCCCTTGGAGCGTTTGTCGCACTATTCGGAATCAATCAGCTTTTTCTATTCCACACGACCACCACTTATATCATTTCTGCCGTTTTCATCTCCGTTGGTCTATTCAGCATTTGGGGAGGCTATAAAATGTATAGATTTTACCTGCCGCATGCAATTGAAGAAGCCGCAAATCAAAAAGGATAATCGAATTTCGATTATCCTTTTTGATTTTTTTCATGATCTATCAAGCAATTGGCAAGTTAACATCGCCTTGCCGACTAGTTTGCCTTGGTTAAACACTTCGACATCCACTTTTCCGAATTTACGTCCTACATCAAGGACACGCGGATGGATTTCAAGCGTACTGTCAATCTGGACTGGCTTGATGAAATAAATCGTCATATTTTCCACGACCAAGTCACCGCGCTTATAGCTTCGGAGTGCCCTGTTCGCTGAGTCCGTAACCAATGTTGTGAACACACCGCTTGAAATGGTTCCAAGGTAATTGGTCATCTGCGGAGTGACGCCATAGTTATACACTTCCTCGCCCTTGCCACGATTCGAAGTCATCACAAGCTGACTCGTGATCGTATCGTCGATCGTTTCGCCGACCTGAGGCTGCCTTTGACTCATTTGCAGGGCCTTCAACACATCCTGCCTGCTCACGATTCCCTTCAGGATATGACTGTCATTCACGACCGGAATCAACTCAATGCCTTCCCAAACCATCATATGTGCAGAAGATGCAACACTCATTTTATCCCCTACGGTCATCGGGTTTTTCGTCATCACCTTATCAATGAGCGTCAACTCTTCCTGACCCATGATATCTTTTGATGTGACCATTCCTTGAACCTTCATATTGTCATCGACAACAGGGAAACGGCTATGCCCGGATTCCTGGTTCAGTTCATGCCAAGTCTGGACCCGGTCACCCACTGTTAAAAAGGTCGTTTCCTGTACGGGTGTCAAAATATCCTCCACGAGCAAGATCTCCTTTTTGATCAATTGGTCATAGATCGCCCGATTGATCATCGTTGCGACGGTAAAGGTATCGTAACTCGTTGAAATGACTGGCATCTCCAATTCATCGGCTAACCTTTTAACGGGCTCTTCCGTATCGAATCCCCCGGTAATCAGCACCGCTGCACCCGCTTTTAACGCGTGCTCATGGGCCTGGGTACGGTTCCCGACGATCAGCAGATTGCCTGCACCCGTATATCTCATCATGGCATCCAGCTTCATCGCCCCGATGACGAATTTATTTAATGTCTTATGAAGTCCCGTTTTTCCACCAAGAACTTGTCCGTCGACGATATTAACTACCTCTGCGAAAGTGAGCTTTTCAATATTCTCTTTTTTCTTTTTCTCAATACGAATCGTGCCTACCCGCTCAATCGAGCTTACGTAGCCCTGGTTCTCCGCCTCTTTAATTGCCCGATATGCCGTACCTTCACTAACATTCAATGCTTTCGCAATTTGACGGACGGAAATCTTCTCGCCAACAGGGAGCCCATCGATATGTTTTAATATTTGTTCATGCTTTGTAGCCAAGCGCTTCACCCTTTTCACGGTATTCCTATTCCCCATTATAAGGTCAAAGAGCCTAGTTTATCAAACAACTACTAGTATTGGCGCAACCTTTTGTATTCCGGCAGGCGATTTACCTTTTGTTTTTTCGGGGAATATAGTATCCCCGTCAAGTTGCCAGCCACCGCCAACAAGGCAAACAACAGCCAGGACCCAGCAAACAGACTCTCCAGACCGCCACTTTCCAACGACAAGCGCGGCACGGCATAATACAGCATCACACCGCATAAAAGCAAACACAGTAATAACCTCTGTTTCATCCAATCCCCCCTTTTTTCTCATCTATTCATTTTATGCCTGTGAAAGGAAAAAAGACTTGACTACTTATACTTAACGAGACTTAACTTTCCTATCGCTGGGAATCATCTGCGTAGAAGGCAAATGCTAAAGGGAAATCCGTCATTTCGGTCGGCTATCCCCATACAATCCACATAAAAAACGGAAGCCCCTGCAGGCTCCCGCTCTTATTAAAATTCTATTTCATCCCCGGCTTCCATGATCAGTCCATTTCCCTCTTCAAGCAGGTCGATGAATTTGTTAGGATCCTGTTTGATGACAGGGAAAGTATTGTAATGAATCGGCACGACTTGTTTGGCTTGAAGGAATTTCGCTGCAAGTGCGGCATCTTCCGGACCCATGGTGTAATTGTCGCCGATTGGCAAAAATGCCAAGTCAATCGGATGTCGCTCCCCGATCAGTTTCATATCGGAATATACAGATGTATCCCCCGCATGATAGATCGTTTTCCCTTCTATCGTAAGCAACACGCCAGCAGGCATTCCCAAATACACGATTTGTCCATCCCCGTTAACGAATCCCGTTCCATGGAAAGCAGGCGTCAATTTCACTTTTCCAAATTCAAACTCGAAAGCTCCGCCGATGCTCATCCCGTGAGTCCTAATCCCTTGAGCACCCAGGTAGTCGGCAATCTCTGCTATGCCAATGACAAGTGTATCATGCCTCTTGGCTAATTCAACCGTGTCACCGACGTGGTCATTATGACCATGCGTTAAGATGATCACATCCGGTTTCACATCTTCCACCTTCAAATCGGTCAAAGCGTTTCCAGTAATGAACGGATCGAATAAAATCGTTTTACCATTCGTTTCGACTTTTACAACTGCATGTCCATGAAAAGATACTTTCATTTTTGATGCTCCCTTCCCTTACTCACTTTTTAAATGGCCTTATCAGGCCTTTCCCATTTACTATACTTATAAATATTGCTAAGGTAATTATATCTTATTAATGGAGGTATCGTCATGAATGAACGTTTGAGAGAACTACAAAATTGGCTACAGGCCAATGAAACGGAAGCCGCTTTACTTACATCTACAGAGAGCATCTTCTATTTGAGCGGTTTTTTTAGTGATCCTCACGAAAGACTGCTAGCACTTGCCATTTTTGCAAATGCCGACCCAATCCTTGTCTGCCCGCAGATGGAAGTTCCGGATGCTAAACAGGCTGGATGGGCTGGAGATATCATCGGTTACACCGACATTGAAAATCCATGGGAAAAAGTTAAGCAAGCAGTGGGGAATCGCGGGTTAAGCATTAATACAATGGCCATTGAAAAAGAGCATATGAATGTAGAACGCTATGAAAAGGTCCAACAATACTTCGGAGCACCAAAGCTCGTTTCCGCAGAAGAAAAACTTCAAAGGATGCGAATGATCAAATCGGAAGATGAAATGGTCAAAATCCGTGAAGCTTGCCGCCTTGCCGACTTTGCGATTGAAGTGGGTGTCAGCGAAATTCATGAAGGTAAAACGGAAATGGAAATCCTTGCAGCGATAGAATTCGAATTGAAAAAGGCCGGAGTCAGCCAAATGTCTTTCTCCACCATGGTCCTGACCGGTAAAAATGGCGCTTCCCCACATGGCACACCTGGGAATACGAAAGTTCAGCGCGGTGACCTTGTCCTTTTTGACCTGGGCGTCGTTCATGAAGGATACTGCTCTGACATCACTAGAACGGTCGCTTACGGAGATATCAATGATAAACAGGCAGAAATATATGAAACTGTACTTAAGGCACAAGAAGCTGCCGTTAGAGCCAGTAAACCTGGTGTATCCTGTTCCGAGATAGACTTGACTGCCAGAAACATCATCAGGGATAAAGGATATGGTGAATTCTTCCCGCACAGGCTCGGCCACGGACTTGGGATCAGCGTCCATGAATACCCATCCTTGACTGAAACGAATTCCCTCGAGCTTCAATCCGGAATGGTTTATACGATCGAACCGGGCATATATGTTCCGAATGTTGCAGGCGTCAGGATTGAAGATGATCTATTGATCACCGATACTGGCTGTGAGATTTTGACCAAATTCCCGAAGAGCCTGCAAATCATAAAGTGATAATGTATTGACCATTTAATATAACGTAACCCAGATACCCCCGCCTTCATTTAAGACGGGGGTATCTATTAATCAAAATTCATTTTACTAATCGGTCCGCAGTTCATACTTCACTGCTTTATCACGGCCGTCAAACCAAATGACCAGCCATTCACTATCTATTCTTATGAGTCCCCTCTCGGCACCAAGAAAATAAACAACATTATCTTTCTCTTTAAAATATTCCGTTTCTGTTGGGGACCCCAAAAGCGTGATCACTTCTTCTTTTGTCATGCCTATCAATTCATGTTCATTCATTAAGTCATCAACCAGATATACTCTTCCTTCATCATCATTTAACCATCTTTCAGTGGTGAACCTTGATTCATTTTCATTTACCCCTAACAAAAAAACACAATAAAATAAAAGAGAAAAGCCAAGGATCGATATGACTATAAATCTAATTTTGATTTTCCTTTTATTATGCTGATCGGTATATTTCCATGAAATCCATTGAAAAAATAGTAAAAGAACAAATGGAAGCAGCATGGCTGATATACTCATTAAACTGATCGAAGCATGTACAGCATTGATGTAAAAAATATAAATAAAATAGATCAAAGCATACAAAAGCACGTATAAATATAATGCATAGTTTAATATTCTTGAGACACTCAAATTAAAAAACTCCCCTCCTTCATTGAATTTACCATAAATGAACAAATAAGGTAAAAAAGTCGAGAGTTTCGTTCATGCAATGATTGTGGTTATCTTTTCATCATAATAAGGTTAGAATCATTTTTTTCATGTTGCGATTTCCAGATCATTGGCTAAAACATTCGCTAATTTGTTACAATTGAAATCAGATCCATTAGGTAAATCATTGTATAATAGGAATGAAATAGAAGGAGGAGATTCACTTGAATAGTATAGATTATAAAAATATTCTTGTAGCAGTGGACGGCTCGGAAGAAGCAGAGTGGGCCTTAAAAAAGGCAATCTATTTAGCAAAACTCAGTGACGCTACCCTTGTGCTCACACATATCGTGGATACAAGGAATTTCCCTACTGTCGAAGCTTATGATATGACTATCCGTGATCACTCTGAAACCTTTGCCAATGAGCTATTGGACAAGTATAAAACGGAAGCCATTGCATCCGGGATTGCAAAGGTCCAAACAGAAGTTGCATATGGTTCTCCTAAAGTTCAAATTCCAAGGGATTTAGCGAAAAAACATTCTATCGATTTAATTGTTTGCGGTGCAACAGGCCTTAACGCAGTCGAACGTTTCCTTATCGGCAGCGTGTCGGAAGGCATCGTTCGCCATTCAAACTGTGATGTAATGGTCGTGCGTACGAATTGTAAAAAATAATCATAAAAAAAGCTCGTTCGCCAAATTGGTGAACGAGCTTTTTGTGATTATTCA
This sequence comes from Peribacillus sp. NJ11, assembly GCF_030348405.1. Taxonomy (NCBI): domain Bacteria; kingdom Bacillati; phylum Bacillota; class Bacilli; order Caryophanales; family Bacillaceae; genus Peribacillus; species Peribacillus sp. NJ11. Next base: position 2,650,429 of record NZ_JAUCFO010000001.1, on the reverse strand, counting down.
CTTACAAGTTTTTCCGCTTTTTCAATCGCGAGCAACACTTGGGCAAAACCTGTACCGCCCGCACTGTTACGGCGTTTAACGGCTTCGTATGGGTTTAATGCATCGTAAATATCATGTTCAAACAACTCGGAAGCTTCCTGGAATTGTTCAATGCTTAGGTCCACTAAATAGCAGCCCTTCTGGACACAGAACAATACAAGTTTCCCGACCACTTCGTGCGCCTTACGGAAAGGCATTCCCTTTGAAGCTAGGTAATCAGCTAATTCCGTCGCATTCGAGAAGTCATTTCTTGTTGCTTTTTCCATGACGTCCGTTTTCACTTTCATTGTCGAAATCATGCCGGCAAATATTTTAAGTGAACCAACAATGGTCTTAACCGTATCAAAAACGCCTTCTTTATCTTCTTGCATATCTTTGTTATAAGCAAGCGGCAGTCCTTTCAAGACAGTCAATAACCCCGTTAAATTACCATAAACCCGTCCTGTTTTACCACGGATCAATTCCGCCATATCAGGGTTTTTCTTTTGCGGCATGATGCTGCTTCCCGTTGAAAACGCATCATCCAATTCAACGAATTGGAATTCCTGGCTTGACCAAAGGATGATTTCTTCGCTGAAACGGGATAAATGCATCATCATCGTCGCACTGTTGCTCATGAATTCAATGGCAAAGTCACGATCACTTACCGCATCAAGGCTGTTTTCGTAAATTCCGTCAAACCCCAATAGCTCGGCACTGAGCGCACGGTCAATCGGGAAAGTCGTCCCAGCTAATGCCCCAGCACCCAATGGAGAAACATTGATCCTTTTGAAACTCTCGGTGAAGCGCTGCTTATCACGCTCAAGCATCCAAAAATAAGCCATTAAATGGTGGGCAAATGAAATGGGCTGTGCACGCTGCAAATGTGTATAACCTGGAATTAGCGTTTCCACATTTTTCTTGGATTGTCCCAAAATCGCTATTTGCAGGTCATTGATAAGTTCCAGAATCACTTTCGTTTGATTCCGCATATACAGATGAAGATCGGTTGCAACTTGGTCATTACGACTTCTTCCTGTATGAAGCTTTCCGCCAACTGGACCGATTTCGCTTATGAGCATACTTTCCAGGTTAAGATGGATATCTTCCATCTCAACCTTAAAAGTCAATTCACCCTTCTCAGCTTTTCCCTGTAAACTTTTCAGACCTGCAATGATCTGATCCGCATCTTCTTCAGGTAAAATGCTGCATTGCTTTAACATGGTTACATGAGCTAAACTCCCTTGAATATCTTCAAGCACAAGTTCCTGGTCAAAGGAAATGGAAGCTCCAAATTCATCTACCCATTCTTCGGCAGACTTCGTGAATCTTCCTCCCCAAAGCTTGCTGCTCACACTGTCACCTTCTTGCTATTGACCATGCTGTTCACTTTCGTTGGAAGTCCCCATAACTTAATGAAACCAACTGCTGCATCATGATCGAATTCGTCAGCTTTTGTATAGGTAGCCAATTTTTCGTCATATAGGGAGTACTCTGATTTTCTTCCTTCAACAATCGCATGACCTTTGAATAGTTTCACACGGACTGTACCCGTTACATTCACTTGTGTTTCTTTCAGGAAAGCAGCCAATGCTTTTTGAAGCGGGGAGAACCAAAGTCCTTCATATATCAATTCAGTCATTTTCTTCTCGATCACCGGTTTGAAGTGAGCCAATTCTTTTACAAGTGTGATATCTTCAAGTTCCTTATGTGCAGCTATCAATGTCATCGCACCGGGTGCTTCATAGACTTCACGTGATTTGATTCCAACTAATCTATTTTCCACGTGGTCGATACGTCCAACTCCGTGTTTACCGGCAATCTGATTCAATTCAACAATCATGTCAGCCAATTTATAGTTTTTGTCATTCAATGTAACCGGCACACCTTGTTCAAAACCAATTTCAATGATATCAGCAGTATCTGGGGTATTTTCAAGGCTTGCAGTCAAATCATACGCTTCTTCCGGTGGAGCTGCCCATGGATCTTCCAGGATTCCACATTCGTTACTTCTTCCCCAAAGGTTTTGGTCAATCGAGAATGGACTTGCCAAGCCGATCGGAACAGGAATGCCATTTTTAGCTGCATATTCAATCTCCTCTTCACGGGACCATTTCCAGTCACGAACAGGTGCAAGAACTTGTAAATTAGGATTCAATGCCGAGATGGATACTTCGAAACGCACTTGGTCATTTCCTTTTCCCGTACAACCGTGCGCAACGGCTACCGCGTTTTCCGCTTCAGCCACTTCCACTAATTTCTTAGCGATCAGCGGACGTGATAAAGCTGATACCAAAGGATATTTCCCTTCATACAAAGTATGTGCTTGAAGAGCCGTCAACGCGTATTCATCAGCGAATTCGTCCTTCGCATCAATTACATAAGAACTTACCGCACCGACAGTGATCGCTTTTTCTTTAATGAAGTCCAAATCTTTCCCTTCACCGACATCCAAGCAGCATGCCACAACTTCGTACCCTTGATCTTGTAACCATTTAATTGCAACGGAAGTATCCAAACCTCCGGAATATGCTAAAACAACTTTTTGATTTTTCATTTTCATCGTCCTTTCGTATGAATAAAAATTCATCGTTTGTTATTTTTATTCATTCTATGATTAGTACTTTATCATCTTTATTAAAGGAATACAAGGGGTATTTTAAAGATTTCGCTAAAAAATCCGTTAATATTTTAAGGAAATTCACACATTGGATGCTTCCGCAAGAATATAGTAAACTAGGAGTATTAATAATCGAATAATGGAGGGAATATGAAAGAACTATTTACTTATGATGAACGGCTTGGCATCCCCATTCCTGATTTCAACCTGGAGTGGGATGAATATACAAAAGGCGAGCAACAGCAAATACTCGTACATTGGGAGAATATCCGGGGGAGCATCCCCGACCGCATCAAGGAACTGGAATCCACCATTAACCGAAAGCAGTTTCAGCTATCCGATGAGAGTAATTTCACCAAATCATGCCAGCTCAATTCCGAAATTGCCGATCTGGCTTCCATCATCAATGATTTATGGCTTTGGTATCGTGCCAATCAAGCCGTGAGTGAAAAGATGCATAATTAAGGCCTATTCCATGCAAAAAAAGCCACAGTTTTAAACTGTGGCTTTTTTTGCATCCCTCTTATAAATCCTTCCGAAGTTCACCAACGACATGTCCCAATTCCGGGAGAATCAATTTATTCATTGCAAGCCGAACCGCCCCTGATGAGCCTGGGGTGGAAAAAACCGCTTTGTTGTTCACGACTCCGGCATTAGCCCTGGATAGAATGGCGGCCGACCCGATATCCTCTTGATAGCTGAGCATTCGGAAAATCTCGCCAAAACCGGGGATTTCCTTGGTCATCAATTCTTTGACCGCCTCGATCGTTACATCCCTTTTAGCAATGCCAGTGCCTCCATTTGTTAATATGACATCGACCTTACTGCTTTGGCAGCCAGAAGTGACCGCATCTTGAATCGCTTCCCGCTCATCTTTTACTATTTCATATTCCGTCACTTCATGCCCATTCGTTTTCAATAATTCCATCATCAGTGCTCCGCTTTTATCCGTTTCTTCATTACGAGTATCGCTAACGGTTATCACCTTGCAGCGAACTGCCTCCGTGATGGCTTTTTTATGATTCTTGACACTCATTATTCATCAGCCTTCTTCTCCTGTAAATACCTATATTGATAGAATTTCTGGGCAAATTCACTGACACTCCGGGTCATTTGATAATTGGACCCAGCCCCGATGGCCATGCTGATGAACGGTATGCCCCGAAACAGTTTTTTTCGAAAGACAGTAATGGATACGGCTTTCAACAGCTGCTTCAGCGGCTGTTCCATCCAGCTTGGATTCGTGAGTTCCTCGATTCCTAAATAAAAGTAGTCATCTTCTGCGTTCTGGACTTCCCGAATCAATTCTTCCCAGGCTATTCCTTGGAGTCTCTTTGGCATCGCTCCTGCATTGAATACCTTAAGAGCCATCATCATTTCAAAAGGTGTATTCACCTCAACACCATAAGACATCGCAATCAGCTGTACCGTCCTGACATTGATGACCGTCATGGCCGGAATATCACTCCCTAGCAGGAGAAGGCCTCCCGATCCGCTTATCCCACCTTGTGCAAATGAATATAAGCGATGCTTAGCGATATGCTGGTTGGCTATGTAATTCAACTGATCGATCGATAAGAGATTCAAGTCACTCAGCGTTTCGATATCTTCATTAAACACACGCGCAGATGCTAAAGTCCGCTCTCTTGCATCTATTTGAATTTGTGAGCTCTGAACCATGGCATGCAAATGAAAAAGCCAGGTATCCAGCTTTTCAAAAAACTGTTGTTGGACGTTTTCCGGAAGCAGGGCAAACCCCTGCTCTAACCATTTATCATACAATGCAGCCAGATCCGTTGGCTCATACTGATAAAGATTTTCCTGCCATTCACTAATTTCATTCCAAATTTCCATTTCCCGATTCGTGAATTCCATGCATCAAGCCTCCTATGTACAGAATTGGTGGATTCTCCCTTAAGTATACCATAGAGGACGGCTTTTCAAGAATAGATGATGGGGATCCAGAGTTCAAGAGGATGGGTTTCATGAAAGATATCCATAAAGAAAATCCATAAGAGGACGGCTATTGGGGGTGAAATCATTTGAATCGCCGCATTCATAGAAAAGACCCCCTTACCAGAGGATTGATAGGTAAGGAGATCCTAATAAAAAAATCAGGAAGTCATGTTTTCCAAAGCTATTTTCATGGTATCCCTGACAATCATGATTTCTTCATTAGTTGGGATGACCATAACTTTCACGGGGGAATAAGGTGTATTGATGAACGCTTCCTTACCCAAAGTGCGATTGAGATCCTTATCCCAATATACCCCCATGAATTCAAGTCCCTCCAAGATTTTCCCCCTAATGGTTTGACTGTTTTCACCGATGCCCGCTGTAAAAATGATGCCATCCACACCTCCCATTTTAGCTGAATAGGAGCCTATGTACTTATGAATCCGATCTGCAAACACTTCAAGTGCGAGTTCAGCACGCTCATTGCCTTTATCCGCTTCAACCTGAATATCGCGCAGGTCGCTGGAAAATCCGGAAAGGGCTAGAATTCCGCTTTTCTTATTCAGGACATCCAGCACTTCATCTGCTGTTTTTCCCGTCTTCTCCATGATATAAGGAATCAGCGCAGGGTCGATGTTGCCTGAACGCGTTCCCATTGTAACACCCGCCAATGGTGTAAATCCCATTGATGTATCAATCGATTTACCGCCCTTTATGGCAGTAATGCTTGCACCATTCCCTAAATGGCAGGATAACAAGCGAAGCTGTTCTATTGGGCGGCCAATCATTTCGGCAGCCCGCTGTGACACATATTTATGAGAAGTGCCATGAAACCCATACTTCCTTATTCCATAGTTTTCATAATATTCAAAGGGTAAGCTGTACAAATATGAACCCGCTTCCATCGTTTGATGAAAAGCAGTATCGAATACGGCAACCGCAGGAACATCACCAAGTATTTGCCTGAAGGCTTTGATTCCCGTGATATTGGCGGGATTATGAAGGGGTGCCAACTCGGAAAGCTTTTCGATTTCCTTGATTACGTCCTCCGTAATCAAGACGGAGTCACTGAATACCTCACCACCATGCACAACCCGATGCCCTACGCCATCTATCTCTTCAAAGGAGTCAATGATGCGATGGTCAATCAGCTTTTTCAACAAAAGCCTTACAGCCACATCATGATTGGGTATATGCACCGTTTCAGATACATTTTCGCCTTCGACGCTCAAAGTGAATGTGGAATTTTCCAAGCCGATCCGTTCTACAAGACCCTTTGTAATTACGTTTTCACTTGGCATATCAAAAAGTTGAAACTTCAATGATGAGCTGCCAGCATTAATAGCCATGATTTTCGACATCCATCCTGCTCCTTTACTCTAAGATAGTACTTCCATTGTTCATTCCAACGACCGTGCAGTGTATTGTACAATCTTATCATGGCAAGCGGATTCAACCAAATATAATGAAAAATGAAAAAAACACTCTTTCCAAAAAAAAAGAAAGCCAATGCCTATGGCATCAGCTTTCATTGACTATTTTTCCTCTTTAAACCAGTCATCCATCTGTTGCATGACAGACCTTGTCGCTTCAAAATCCGAAAGCTTCGGAAGTTGTACGAGCAGTGCCTTCTTCGGGGCTTCGATACCCTCTTTTTTCTTTTGAAGGATCAGGATGCTTTTCGCAGCCGCTTCACTTTTAAACATGGAAAGCGGCAGTTGCACCATCCCTTGGATATGTGTATGCTTCTTCAGGAAATCATTGAGTTTCGGCGCTTCCTCCGAGACGAACAAGTTATTCGGGACAATGAAGAATAGGTGTCCGCCATCCTTGACATGTTTAACACTTTGCTCAATAAACAAATGGTGTGCATACGAATGTCCATTATCGGCCTTCAATTCATATTCAGCTGAACGCACATCATTCGGGTAATAACCAATCGGCAAATCACTGACCACAACATCCGAAGGATCGATGAAAAGCGGCTCCAAGCTGTCCTGGTTGAAAAATTGCACCGGATGTTCTTGCAGGTTGGCACCTGCATAAGCAAGCCTGATCAAGGTTTCATCAATCTCGACACCATATGATGCGATGCTTTTATCTGTAAGTTGATTCAAGATCGCAAATAGTAAGTTCCCCGTTCCGATGGCCGGATCGAGCATGACTAACTCTTTTTGATCCTTGGTGAATTTACCGACTAAATAGCTGACGAACATGCCGACTGCATCCGGGGTCATATGATGATTCGGTTGAACACTCTGCTGCATGCCTTTTAAAATAGCAAGCTGGTACGCTTTACGAATTGCTTCCTTCTCATATTTCTCAGGTGAAAAATCTGCATAATGCTTCACTAACCTTTTCTTCGATACTTCACTGATTTCCTCCTGCAGGACTTTCCCTTGGAAGAAATTCTCGCCCGTTTCACCTAGGGCATCCAGATACGTACATGATAGTTCACTTTGCAATATTTGGGCTGTTTCATCAAATTCATAAAATAATTGTTCAACTGGGGTAGACTTCACTTATTTATTCCTCCTGTTTGCTTCTGTCCCTATTTTAAAGGTAAGAAGAAAGAGATACAAGCCGGACGCCCTACTTATCAACCTTCGTTTGTTTAACGCACTGTTTTCCTATATGAAAGTCCGGATATAAGGAATCTCTCGCGCGCCACTTTTTTCAAAATTTTTAACCATGAGTAATTAAAAGGTAAATGAAATACAGGGTGTACAATTTGGACGTTGATTTCCGCTCCAGGCACTCGCTTTCCGCGGGCAGTCTGGGAGCCTCCTCTCCAATCATCTTTGTTATAAAATTTAGATATAAACCATACCCGATGAGTTGAAGATATTGCTTTGGGTCAGTTGGTTCGGGAACATCATTTGATCACAGATACGTTTTCCGAAGCCCTTTTGTCTACAAACTGAAATACAGGGTTGTTGCCCTGTATTTTTTATTACTTGGAAAGGCTCAATGAATGCCCAAACAGAATACCATACAGGAGGTGGTGATCATATGGATAATGAATATCAATACTATCATGGGCCGGTTAATCCGATAAATCAGCAACATGATACACAGTCAGCAGATGAATTTAACAGGCAGCAACAAGGATTTCAACAAGGTTTTCGACAAGGATTTCGGCAAGGGTATCGACAAGGGTATCGTGAAGGATTTCGAGCAGGGCAACAAGCGGGGTTTTTTCCAGGACCTCATCAAAGACAAATGCCGTCGTGGCCTAATGAAATTGACATAAAAGTTGGTACACCTAATGGTCAAGAGTGGTCTGGCAAGATTGTTTTACCACAAAATGGTCCGACTTTAGAGCCTTAACTAAATCCAGCATATAATAATTGAAACTCGTCAAAAATCATAAAAAACCAGTGTATTAGAAACGAATGCCCTGCCCACTTCAACGACAAGGTGTTTATCAACAAGAAAATCAACTACAAAAAACCGGGCACTTTGTGCCCGGTTTCTTAGAGTTCGCATCTTATTTTGCCGCTTTAGCCGCTTCGATTGCACCTTCGTAATTTGGATGGTTGGTACCTTCACTCACATATTCTACATATGTGATTTCATCAGAGCTGTTCACTACGAATACAGAGCGAGCCAATAGACGAAGTTCCTGCATGACGACACCATATGCTTCACCGAATGAAAGGTCACGGTGATCGGAAAGAACTTGAACATTGTCCAAGCCACTGGCAGCACACCAGCGTTTTTGCGCGAAAGGAAGATCGTTACTGATCGTCAGTACTTTCACATTATCCAATTTTGCCGCTTCTTCATTGAATTTACGTGTCTGTGCATCACATACACCTGTATCCACGGATGGAACCACGCTGATAATGCGGACAGAACCTTTGGAGTCGCTTAATGTAACCGGTGATAAGTCATTAGCCAATACTGTAAAATCCGGTGCTTTGTCCCCAACTTTTAGTTCTGGTCCCACTAAAGTGATCGGGTTGTTTTTAAATGTAACTGAAGCCATTAATAATTCCTCCCTTTTCTGCTATATGTACAAGCATAATAATATTTGTTTTACCGGAATTTTGCAATTAATTGAATTGGGAAATGTGAATGGTGCTTGCAATGACATCCAAGCTTTTTATGGTGTAATGCAGACTGCAGCAAAAAGAAAACTCGGCGGATGCCGAGTCGCTGTTAGAAATCTATATCCTGTTTAGGTTCTTGGTACCTCTTTACAGCTGGTTGACTGCCGCCTTGATTACCGCCTTGATTACTGCCTTGATTACTGCCTTGATTTTGATTACTGTCTTTCTTGGATAGCATGGACTGAATCTTATCGACGACTTGTGGAGCTAAATCCATCATTCTTTCGAGAAGGTGCGTCCCTTCATCCAGATGAATCATTTTCACGCCATGGGAACCGACAATCAAAAAGGCAATTGGTGTTATGGAAACCCCACCGCCGCTACCGCCTCCAAAAGGCTGCTTGGAAACACCTTGCTGTCCTTGATGGTTTCCATCCATAACAAATTCGCTGCCACCGGCTGCAAAACCAAATCCAACTTTGGAAACGGTTAAAATGACACTTCCATCCGGAGTTTCCACCGGATCTCCGATGATCGTGTTCACATCGACCATTTCTTTCAGATTTTCCATCGCTTCTTTCATTAAACCTTGGATCGGATGATCTGACATTTAAATTCCTCCACTCTAGAACGATTGTTTATTGGAATCACCTGATAGCTTCGCTAATTTCCTGGACTTGAAACGCGGCTTTCCGCCTTTCCAATAACGAAGCAGTTTTATTCCAGTCACCATAGCCTGCCCGATTCTAAATTGTAATATGCAGGAAATCGACGTATTGGCCTGCCATCTCTGGAAGTCGGGTGTAATGGAATATGAGGGCATGATCCGGAAGTTGAAATAGGTTGTCAGCAAACCGATGATTGAACCTTTAAGTGCCCAGCATGCTCCTGTTAAAACACCGGTGTGTGCAGCGTTTTTAGTACCGACCATACTATGCCAGGTGAACTTTTTGACTTGGACTTTCCCTGCGAATTGACGGACGATCCTATGAAATCCGACAATATGCTGAAGCATTTCCAGACTGTCTGCGAATCCGTCACGCATATCTTCGGGTGTGATTTTTTTCTTTTCTTTCTTTTCGGTTTTTCCGTTCATTTCTTGCTCTTCCTTTACTACTACAGTTGCCGAGTCAGCTTCCATTTTGATGACCGGAACCTTGAATGTATAGTGAAAAAGCCCATACCAAGCTGATAATTTAATATGTATTCGGTCATTCGTTTGGACACGTTTGTAGTCGATGTACACTCTTACTTTAGTAAAAACAACAATAAGCAGCACCAAAATGAGGATACCCATAATCAACAAAAGCCACTTCATGCACCCACACCCCTTCAAGCTATCATTATCGGCATATGCAAAAAAAATAAACCTGCAAAAGCGAATATCCGCTCTTACAGATTTATTAATGGGAGAAAATCACCTTCTGATCAAAACAACACCCGTGTCAGCAAAAACATCATGCAAAGCCTGTTTCTTCGGTAATAGGCCTGCCAAGAGATAGCCAATCCAAGTGACTTTTGAAATATAGCGACCCACCAACTCCCTGAACAATACCGTACCCCATGTAATGGTTTTTGCCCCTTCCTTCAATGCAACGACTTTCAGTCCAAAAATCATCTTGCCAAGGGTTTGGTTCAAGAATTTGGTCATCAAAACAAAGTATAAGAAAAATACGATCCCTGTTAAGAAACCCTCTGCGGAAAACCAAAGATCATCTGTCCCTTCATAAAACTTGAAGATGGGATGAATCAAAATCCGGTTCAAACTTCCGATAACCAGCAGATCGGCTAAATAGGCCCAAAACCTCATCCAAAAACCAGCAAAATGCACTTTCGTGACTTCGCCATCATCCACTGCCTTCTTGGCTGGTGTAAATTCCTGCTGAACGGGAACCCCTTGATCTGCCCTTAGATTGGATGAAGCGATTTGTTCATTGTTTTCATTTCGTTCCGTCATCCTTCAGCCCCCCTATTCCGCATACAAATACATTAAGCGTGGAGAATTTGAAGAGGAAAGGATTTTTGTCAAGACTGCCGTTTCCACATCATTTCCCAACATTTTTTGCGCTCCCATACTGAATAATGAACCGAAACCTGCCTCATCTGTATAACGGATAACTTGTGCATCTTTATTACCGATATCCGTTTTCATCGCGGCAATTACATCATCCAAATGGCCGAAATCATCTATTAGATGGTTTTCTTTAGCCTGACGCCCATCATAGATGCGACCATCGGCGATTTCCCTTACTTCCTTCTCTGTCATACCGCGTCCGTCTGCAATGATTTTTACAAATTGATCATAAGAATTATCAATCATGTCTTGGAGGATTTCACGTTCATCTCCAGTCATTTCCCGGGTCGGACTCATTATATCTTTGTGTGGTCCGCTTTTGATGGTTTCGAACTCAACACCATACTTCTTGGCTAACTTTTCGTAATTATACCCCTGCATGATGACACCAAGTGAACCCGTCATCGTTTCTGGGCTAGCGTATATCTTATCGGCTGGTGCAGAAATATAATATCCACCGGAAGCCGCCACCGACCCCATTGAAACATATACAGGTTTTTTCACTTTTTTAATATCAAGGATCTTGTCATGGATCTCCGCACTTTCGACGACTCCGCCGCCTGGCGAATTCACCCTTAGTATGATTCCTTTGATATCATCATTTTCCTCTGCCATCTTCAACTTATCCATGAAGGCACGGTGATTATATGTTGTCGAACTCAGTAATGAAGCTTCTCCTGTATCTTGAATCGTGCCCTCTACATCAAATACGGCAATGACATTAGTTAAATCATCGCCTTCTATGACTTCCTCGTAAAATGCACTTTCGGAAGCAAATAATCCATCAATGATATTTTCCGTATCCGCTGTAAATAGAGTCGTAGCCGCCCCTACAGCAATGGAAACAAAAAATAAAACGGCTGCAATTCCAAGTGCTGCCCAACGCTTTCCATTCATCTGTTTTCCCCCTTAAATATATGTATCCTTCTTACCATACGAACTGCATACAAAAATGTTTCATTCCATGATAAAACAAGACATATAAAATTGTAGCAAATAATCCTCAAATTGGAAATGAATTGGTGCATTTTGCATGATCTGCATTTACCTAAACAGGAAAAAGTAAGCCCTTTCATCGCTGCACATACTAGGGGGAAACATTATATACAGCGAAAAAATATTATTTTCAAGTTACAATTCATAGATGTAGAAAAGTTTGCTCCCTCATGGCGAAAAAAAAATAGCATCGTTATCATTCAAGGGATTATTTCGGAAAGGTTAATAATTACAATATAAAACGCTGCCGGGATTAATCCCGGCAGCTCTACATTTATAGCTTTGGAGCTAATTCAATTGCTGACTGAATGGCCGCAAGCATGCTTTTTTCATCAGCGATGTTCTTCCCAGCGATATCAAAGGCTGTTCCATGATCTACGGAAGTTCTGATAATACCGCCTTTAAGCCCTACGGTAATATTGACCCCAGCCTCAATTCCCATAACCTTGATCGGAGCATGTCCCTGGTCATGATAGCAGGCAATGACTATATCAAAATCTCCACGGCCAGCCCTGAAGAACAATGTATCTGCAGGAAGCGGCCCCGTTACATTGACTCCCTCATTCTGTGCCCTTTCTATTCCAGGCATTAATTTCTCTTCCTCTTCACCATTTCCAAATAAACCATTTTCCCCAGCATGAGGGTTTATACCACAAACAGCGATGCTTGGATTTTGGAACCCCGCCTTTGTCAGTGTTTCATGGGCAAGCTTAATCACTTTGTACGTCCTCTCAGGATTAATGCTTTCGATCGCTTCGATCAATCCCATATGAGTCGTCAAATGGATGACCTTTAAATTGGGAGTGGTCAGCATCATCGAGAAGTCATCTGTATCGGTAAGGTCAGCAAGAATCTCTGTATGTCCCGGATACATATGACCACCTTTGTGGAGCGCTTCTTTATTCAAAGGGGCGGTACAGATTGAATGGATCTTCTTCTCCTTTGCCAATTCGATGGCCTTTGCCAAGTATTGAAAGGCGCCGTCTCCCGCTAGAGCAGAAACCTCTCCAAACGGAAGGTCCAAAGGTAGGATATCCAAATCCAAAACATCTATCGAACCGAACTCATACTTCGCCTCTGCAGGATCTTTTATGGCATGCACCATCCCCTCAAAGCCGACGATGGGCTTTACCTTTTCTATTATTTTCGCATCTCCGATAATAAGCGGCCTGCACTGTTGATACACCTCAACGTGAGCCAATGCCTTTACGATAATTTCCGGGCCAATTCCCGCCGCATCCCCCATGGTAATTCCGATAATGGGTCTCATCAAGCATTCTCCCCCTTCAACTTTTTCATCGCATTTATAAATACGTCATCTGAACCAAATCCGCCGGCTTTTGTGACGACATAAATATCGTCATTACCCAGGAATTTGGAGACAGGGACTCCTATTTCCAGTTCATCCAGCAATTCGAATCCTTTTATATCCCATAGATTGCATATTTGCTTGGCTGTATCGCCGCCAGTCATGGTCACACCTTTAAAATATTGTTTCTCCAACAAGACAGAACATACTGTACCAATCGCTTTCACAATCTCGTTACTGATCTGTGTATGAGTAAGGCCTTTAGATTCTCCTTTTTCCCAAGCCATTTCAATATCAGCTTTTTCAGCAGTGGAATAAATGACGACATCCTGCCCTTCCGCTGCCTTTTGGATGGCCTCATGATAGACTCTCCTGATTTCCTCTGTTCTTTCCCGGTCGTCCCCTACAGCTTTATGGGACTCGAATGATATGGCATGTACCTGGGTCCGTTCCAACATTTTTTTCAATTGTTTCCGTGAATTCTTATTTACACTTCCGATCACTGTAAGAACCGGCGAAGGTGAAATAGGGATATTCAATCGATTTTCCTTTTGTGGAATGGAATAATGGTCAGGCAGGTAATTGGCGATCCCTGCCGATCCCGCCCAGGCCACTTCAAGATTCATTTCTTTTGCATAATTCAATATGTCCTTTAAATGCTGCTCTTCTGTTGCATCGATGATGATATACGTTATCGAATCCTCTATAAAACCTTTTAACTTATCGTACACATGGTTTTTGCCTTTTTCCAAATCCTTCACTGTAATTGTACCAATTTGATGTGATGTCTGGGCACCAATCAACTCTGGCAGATATGATTGTGTCACAGGCGTTTTTGGATCCTTGGAAATCTCTGATTCTCCAAGAGGAATACCATTTAAATAGTGGGTAGAATCCAGAATGGATCTTCCATTTTTAGGATACCCTGGAGCAATCATGACTAAATCCGGTTTTAGAGCATCATACATGGCATCAATTTCAGCACCGATATTTCCGCGCATTGTCGAATCCAGCTTTTTGAAGATCGTTGAGAAGCCAGCCTGCTTTAGAAAATTTGCTGCTGCCCTGACTTTATCGTAAGCATCTTGCCTCTCCAGGGATCGGCTGTCCGTATCAAATACGACAGCATCATAATCCCGTACATTTTCTTCATCCAATCCAAATAGTACGGTCGTTTTAAGACCATGTCGAGCTAATTGGACACCGCTATCATTGGCACCCGTTAAATCATCCGCGATGATCGCTAATTTCATTTCAATCCCCTCCAAAACATGGGCTAGCCTAATTATTGTATTTAGCCACTCCACCCTTCTTATCCAAGTGCTTGGATAGGAAGCCGATGAATATCGGGAGAAGGATAGCTGTTGTCACAACACTTGCTGCAATTTGTACAGTAGCAAGCTCTGCATGGATCCCGAATGAAGCATTCGCTGCCACGATAGCCACCGGAGTCCCGACAGCGTTCCCTGCAGTAGAACCTTCAGAAGCACCGACAATCGGGTTCCATCCTATCCATTTAAAGATCAGATACCCTCCTCCACCGGTTAGGAGAACTGTAATCACACCAAGTAATACCCCACTTAATCCCCCTTGGATAATCGCTGTGAAATTAATCCCCATACCTAATGAAAAAGCAAAGAACGGAACAAGCTTATCGCTCCCTTTAGAAAGAAAATCTTTCATCTCGGAATCTAAATTCCCTAATACCACCCCGACTAGCAGCGGAAGCAATACGGCTATGAACGAAGTTGGAGAGAACATGCCATCCGCGAAGCCCATTGTTCCGAAAATAGCAAGCGCTACCATTGTTAAGAATGGCCCGTCACTTAAAGCGAGAAATGGGTAGGCAGCCTTGTCTTCTTCCTTTCCATACTGACCGGCTAATGCAATATAAAGCCCGCCATTGGAATTTGTCATGGCAGCAATGATTGCCAATGGTGCCATTCCTAAAAACAATCCGTTACTATCGGCCAGCCAGAATCCAAGTAGACCGACCAATGCCCCTAATACCCACTTATATGTTAAAAGTGTAACGCCCTTTTTGACCGAAGTACCTGCCGTACGAAGATTGATCTGCGTTCCGGCGATTAAAAGGAATAATGCAATTAAAGCACTTGAACTGTTCACGAACAGTGCTTCAGTAAAACCGCCAATCCTTAATAGACTGGGAAATAATGTATTGATAGTCGCTGCCAGCAATAGTGGAACAACCATCATCCCCCCTGGGATACGTTCAAGCGTTGCTTTAATTCTCATAATAAAAACCCCTTTGTTTTATTATTAAAGCGCTTACAAGATTCATATTAAAATATGATGTTAATAAAAGCAACACTTATAAAAATATAAAACTATTTTTAATGAAAACAGTTTAAAAATGCAACACTTTATGCAAAAAAAAACAAACTTAAAGTCATTCTTTAAGTTTGCGCCATAATGTTGCCCGATTGATCCCCAATCGTTCGGCAGTTTTCGTTTGATTATAATTTTCCTCTTTCAGAACTCGCTGAATGATATACTTTTCCATTTCTTTTAGCGTCGCTTTTTGTGAAACGAAGATATCAGTCGGAATGTTATTATCTGCTATTATTTTCTCAATGGTTTCCTTTCGTATTACATACTCTTTTTCATTTAAGGCTATTTGCTTAATTAACTGTTTTAAATCGTCGATATTGTTAGGATACGAATACTCTTCCAGAAGAGCAAGGGCATCATTTTTTATATTCATTGCCGTTGTTCCATACGTTTGATGATAATGGGATAAGAAGAATTTCGTTAAGTTTCCTATATCGCCCTTACGTTGCGATAAATCCTGCATATGAATCGTGTTTATTGCAAAATTTCCAGTAATGGCTTCGTTGATTTGAACATTTGATACAATGAATATCGATAGATTTTTTCTGCTGCAAGTGCTTAGAAATTCTCTTAATGGTTCATAATCCTGTAGACAATCGATATTCTTCAAAGTTATGGTGCAGATATGCTCAAGAGGCAGTTTGTTAAGATCGGCTTCCTTGAATTCTTTGAAATCAATTGTAAGGAGCTTTCCATTTTTCGTTTGTTCATTATGTATTTGATTGACAAGAAACTCTTTACCCGTCCCTCGGTTTCCTTTTAAGTGAATGATTTCATGGTTCTTATAGAGTGCTGTTACATTATTTATCAGAACGGTATCCATGGCAATCGGTTCTGAGATAGAAGCCGCCTTGATCTGCACACCTTTTTGATCGAATCGTTTCACCGGACTGGCATCTAATACATAAACCACATATGACGAGTACAAACCATCATGCCAAAAGCCGTCTACCTCTATACTGCTGCCATCCTGCGAAAAACTGGTATGAAGCTGCTTACTTACGTTCACTTCTCCATTCATGCTTCTAAATTGATCATCGGTCAATGGATTGGAGTCAAAATCAGTTAAATGCTCATAGACGATTTGATTATTACTATTTAAAATGACGATATTATGTACTTCTTTGACTAAAAGCCTTTCAAACATCCTATTGATGTCGCTTTTGTATTGAAGATAGGTAATCATTTCTCTAGCATCATCGATAGCCCTTATGATTGATTCCTTTCCCGATTGAATGAGGAATCCTTTCATTCCATAAGAGATGGTTGTATTTATTGTAATCACATCACCAACGATCTGTTTATAACCCTCGTTTTTTAAAGTCAAAATGAGCGGAGCTACATCTTTTGATTCACGGACCGTATAAACCTGTAAAGGAAGGTCCAATAAGTCGATAATCGATTGGGCGCCTGATGTTATGTTTGAAAATCCTACGATGGCCGTTTTATCTTTAAGCTCACTGGCTAATGTCAGGGAACGAATCATATCATAACCGGAAAGGTGCATGTCGATCACTGGAATATTGACGGATTTCTTAATTAACTTAGCCGTTCCTCCCCTGCTGATTATGGCATCCGCTCCGTTTTCCTCTTCCAATTTTGCAAGTTCCACACCCTTTTCCAAGTCACCTATGGAATACCTTATTTCTAAATCTGGATAAAGAGGTACACACGCTTTTATAATTGGAATCATTGATTCATACGGGGCAATAATATGCACTTTCATACACATAACCTCCTTTCTTATATATCCGAACCCTATTCTCCATTTAGTGATATAACCATTGTATGGCAGGGTTTGAAAGAGCCCTTATTGAGAATTCATTATACCATCATTCTCTTTTCACTTCCTAAAAAGAACTGCTTGCGCTATCCGTTTATTCATGCAAGAGTGTACATTCTTTCTTTTCGATACCCTTCCTCAAAGGAATAACAAAAGTGCTTCATTCATGCTAAAATAAATCACATAAACGTGTACGAAGTGTGTAGCCGCTTTTGTACTTCCGCTTTCCTTTGTCGCGGAAAAAGTAAGCCTTTTCATCACTATTCATACTAGGGGGGAACATGATGAACACTCGAAGGAATATTTATTTTTTCCATGCTCCGAATGCAGAGATGCTTAACAAGGTCGAATACTTATCAGGCTTGGCGAAACAACATTCGTATGAAGTCATCCAAGATTTCACAAAAGCGAATATCATCGTTAGCATCGGTGATGACGGCACATTCTTACAGGCAGCCCGTAAAACTGGATTCAGGGATGACTGTTTATATGCGGGTATTTCCACCACAGGCAACTTGAATATGTATTGCGATTTCCACTTGGAAGACACGGATAAAATGATCGATGCCATGACAAGAGAGCAAATCGAGGTGCGTAAATATCCAACCATCGAAATCCAATTGGACGATCAGCCCTCCTTTTATGCCCTCAATGAACTAAGTATCCGGTCTTCCATCACCAAAACGTTCATCATGGATATTTTCATTGATCAACTCCATTTTGAAACTTTTCGCGGGGACGGTATCATCATTGCGACTCCGACCGGAAGCACCGCCTATAATAAATCGGTCAATGGGGCCGTTGTGGATCCCCTTCTCCCTTGCTTTCAAGTGAGTGAGCTTGCTTCCATCAATAACAATACCTATCGGACCCTGGGTTCTTCATTCATCCTGAGCGGAGACAAGACGTTGACCGTCCACCTTGAACAAAACGGGCCAAGCTATCCGATCATCGGAATGGACAATGAAGCATTAAGCATCAACCATGTCGAAAAGGTAAAGGTCCGGTTAAGCGGTAAAGTCATCAAGACCGTCAAGCTAAAAGACAATTCCTTTTGGGAAAAGGTTAAAAGGACCTTTCTATAACGAACTAAAGGTACCGGATATGATATCCGGTACCTTTATATATGATAAAAATCTTTGGTATTTTGATAAAGGATTTCATAGACATCCTCAATAGGCAATCTTTTAACCGAAGCGATTTGACGCACACTGTCATGCATCATGCCGGGATGGGTCCATTTCCCTTTGAAAACTCCTTCAAACGGCCATGGGCCATCCGTTTCAATCATCATCAGCTTAAGTGGGTATGCCGAAACCAATTCCTGTATTTCCCTCTCATAACAAACATCAGGTGTAATCGAAATGCTGTAGCCCTTTTCGGCCATTCGTTCGATTGTCCGGATATCACCTTTAAACCAATGAAAGTGTGCCTTTGTGATTTGATGTTTTTCCAAAAGATCGCAAACGATAGGTGCATCATCATGGACGGCATGAAGAATAACCGGCTTTTCAACCTCTTTAGCTAAAGCCAGGAACCTCTCCAGTATCTCTATATACGCTGAGTGATCAATATCGGGATTTTCCTGCCTTAAGTAATAGGGCAGCCCAACCTCACCTATAGCAAACATATTGTGCACATGTACCCTTATCCAGTTCAATAATTCGTCCACTTCTTCATTACTCGGGAGGGGCTGCTCTGGATGAAAACCGAAGGCAGGCTTAATTCGTGAATCTTTGCGTGAAAGCTGATAATTGTTAATGGAAGAGGTCAAATTCATGGAAACAGTCAGTAACGATTCCACATGAACCTTGTCCATATCAGTTAGAATCTGCTTCTGCTCACTTTCTTCATACCTATCCAAATGGATATGGCTGTCGATGATTCTCAAGTTTAGTCGCCTCCTTAATTAAGTCGAAACAGTTGGCTTTAGTGCTGCATATAATTCTCTCTTCAAATGGAAAAATTCATCACTAAGCAGCTGTTCTTCACTTCTTGGCCTTGGAAATGGCACTGCCACTTCTTTGATGACAGCAGCGGGTTTTGCTGATAACACATATATTCTATCTGAAAGGAAAACGGCTTCATCGATGCTATGCGTAACAAAAAGCACCGACCTCCGATTTTCTTCCCAAACGGACAGCAGCCATTTTTGCATTTGCAATCTTGTCAGTTCATCCAAGGCAGAAAAGGGTTCGTCCAGGCACATCAAGTCCTGTTGACTTAAGATACTCCGAATGAATGCGGCCCTTTGCTTCATGCCTCCAGATAATTCATGCGGATATGCTTTCTCGTACTCTGCTAATCCAGCTTTCACCAAAAGGGCTTTTGCCTTTTCTTTATCTCTGATCCCAGCAAGCTCGCTTCCAAGCAAAACATTTTCCAATACCGTTCTCCAAGGTAAAAGGGAAGGCTGCTGCGGCATATAGCTTATATGGCCCTTTAAGCCATTTATCTTTTTACCGTCCAGCGAAATGTTGCCATGATCCGGCTTCAAAATACCGCCTATCAAGTGGAACAATGTACTTTTACCACTGCCGGATGGCCCAAGGATTGTGACAAATTCCCCATCTCCCACATGGAAATCCATATTCTCTAAAATATTCTGTTTACCATCGAAAGAATAGGAGACATCTTTAATTTCCAGCTTCATCCTTTGCACCCTCCTTTATCTTCCATGAAACTAAGTGTTTCTCCAGGAAGGTGATGATTCCAAAAAAGAGCAGGCTCATTCCCATAATGATGAAAATGGCAACAAACACCCGATCTGTCCTGAACGCAGAGGAAGCGAGCGTCATATAAACACCAATCCCCGACTTTGCCCCAAGCCATTCCGAAATAACCGCACCCATTACACTATAGGTGGCCGAAATTTTCAGGCCCGAGAAAATGAACGGGATCGAGTGAGGAAGTTCAAGCTTCCAAAATAACTGGTTTTTTCCCGCTCCCATCATCTTGAAATAATGCTTGAGTTCGTATGGTGTCTGGCGAAAACCGTCCAATGAAGCAACCGCAACCGGAAAAAAACATACTAGCGAAATGACGATTAACTTAGGCATCATGCCAAAGCCAAACCAAATTACTAAAAGCGGTGCCAAAACTATGATAGGTATATTTTGTGATAGTATGAGCAGAGGGTAAACCGCGTCCTTCACGCCTGGAAACAGATGTAGGATTGCCGCGATTAATAATCCAATGCAGCTTCCAATAAAAAAACCCGATAACGCAAGCTCAGTTGTTGATGTAAGGTGACCAAAAAGATTCTGGGACGACTCAATTCCTTCAATGAAAATGGCCGACGGAGCGGGAAGCAGCCATTTTTCAACCTTTAATAAGACTGTCACTGACTCCCATATTATCAGCAACAATAATAAAAGAAAGAAGGGAGCCCCCTTCTTCCAAATTCCCCTTCCGGTCATGCCCGATATTTCTCCGTTAACGTATCCATCGTAATTCCGCTCGGCTGAAATAATATTTTCACTTGGGATATGACATTCGGCGAGCCTAATTCAATCATTCTTACATTCATTTTTTCTATCACGGCAAAAAGTTCGGAAAGCTCACCCTCCATTGTCGTTTCAAGCGGGTGAACCTCATACTTGACACCTGATTCATCAATGATCTTGATTGCTTCGTCGACCAAAGGGATGACATCCCCTTTAGGAATGATTTGTATACTAATTAATGAATTGGCCATTGTATTTCCTCCTATTTTGGTAAAAATTCATTGGTAAATGCTTTTTCAGGATTGAAATCACCTTCAAGAAGCTTATTTTCCGTCATCCAATCACTGTAATTCTTCCAAATTTCAAGCTTTTGTTCACCCCAACGCGGAGCATCATCCTGATACTTAGCTGCAAGCCACTCCTGGCTTTTCTTCACTAGTTTTGCATCAAGATCCGGGGCAGACTTAATTAGCATGTCTGCTGCATCACCAGGGTTCTTTATCGCAAACTGGTACCCTTTCGAAGCTGCATGAACGAATGCTTTAACAGTCTCGGGATCCTCTTTTATCATCTTTTCATTCGTTGTCAAAACAGGTGTATAGTAATCGAGCTTATCCGAGTATTCGGTTAAGTAAACCATATTAAGCTTTTCATTTCGCAACTCAGCCTCAATACCTGTCCACCCATAATATATCCAGGCAAAATCTATATCCCTTTTAACCGAAGTGAAAAAATCCGTGTCTCCTGTATTCACTATATCCACTTTATTTACATCCGCATTTTCTTCTTTCATGAGTGAATCAATGATGGCCTTTTCAACCGGAGACCCCCAGCCACCATACGTTTTCCCTTCAAAATCCTTGGGTGTTTTAATGTTTTTTGCCTCAGGTGAAGCAAATCCAGATGTATTGTGCTGGATGACAGCAGCTACCGAAACAATCGGGACGCCTTGCACGCGGGCCTGCGTAATGCCCTCCTGGTAGCCCACGCCAAATTCGGATTTCCCTGAAGCGACAAGCTTATCAGCTCCAGCTTCACCTGGCATGATAATATCCACATCCAGACCTTGTTCTTTAAAATATCCTTTTTCCTTGGCTACATACAAACCTGTATGGTTTGTATTCGGTGTCCAATCGAGCACGACCGATACCTTTTTTAATTCTTTATTGCCTTCATTTTTAGATGCTTCTTCTTTTTCATTAGTTCCGCCTGCACCGCATCCAGCCAAAAGGAACAACGAAGTCAACAGTGGTAAAAATTTATTCAAGTTATTATCCTCCTACACATCATATAAGATCCATATGCCGGAACCATAATGGGGCGCCAGGGTCTATAAAAATACAAAAAACGCCCGAAGATGAATTCGGACGTTAACATACAAAACAGAAAGTCAGTAATAATATGTTCCCTCCGCTGGCATCATCCAGATCAGGTTCAAAGAGTCAGCATCTAAAGGACGCAATCTCAGCCAGCTTTACTGGCCCCCCTACATTTCTCGCACATATGAACTTTTCTCTCTCATTATATCAATTCATTCAGAAAAGGGAATACTAATTTGCTCCTTCTCCCTAATTGGAAAGGTATTCCTCCTAAATGTTTAGCACAGCCACCAAAACATCTTTTTGGAAAATGATAATCATTGTAAGCAAAATGATCATCCCTCTTGCCATACCAATCATTCTCGGTTGCCATGATGCCTGAAATGCTCCAAATGGTCATTTCTTTGCATGCATTCATATAATGAGCATTACCTGTAGACTTTTTTGTGTACTGGTTTTATAAACCCTTCATTTCATAAACAAAAGGTGGATATGATCATGATAAAGATTAATCACAAATGGTTAGATGTCAGTCAAATCCAACCAGGTGTAGCATCTGATACATCGCTTGAAATTCTCCAATTGCTGGCGGAAGATTCTAACGTTTTTGAATACCGGAACTTCGGATACCTTAATTTCGATATACAACTGAGGCACCGAGTCATCGAGGCCGCCATTTCGTTAGATAAAAGCAGTCCAGAATTTTCCACGCTTGATGAATCGGCAAGCAATGAACAATATTGGCGCGTTTCAAAGGATGGCACATTTACCCTTCAGCCAGGGATTCCCCCTCATGCCGCACTCCTGGACATTTTTTTGAATGGAAGGCTTTACGCTTTCGAATGCGGTACAGCGATAGTCGTCACTTTTTTAAAGGCCATTTTGGATTTAATCGGTCCTAGGAATTTTGACTATCTTTTTTCAAACGTATTTCTATATGACTTTCGCCCTCCAAGCAATATGGCTCTTGATATTCATCAAGGAACGGATTATTTACCAGGGGATTGCGTTTACTTCGAAAACCCTGATCACGACTTGGAAACTCCTGAATGGCAAGGTGAAAATGCCATATTATTAGGGAACAACCTCTTTTATGGACACGGGATCGGGATTACCACTGCACAGGGAATCATCGATGAATTAAATAGCAATAGAAAGCCGAACGCCACCATATCGGCATTCCTGACAACGCATATCATTAACTTGGATAGTTCCTTCTATAGCCAATTCCTGGAAAATAATCCTCGTGCAATGCCCGTTGACAGTCCTGTCAGCCTTTCCAATTGTATTGTTTCTGAAATAGGTCCGAAGATTTACCTTTCATGACCCTGGCATTTCCCCTATGCCGTAAAACCGTTTTATTATATACCGGCATAAAAAAATGCTTGGGAGAGATCTCCCAAGCATTTTTTCTTATTCACGCACCAATATTCCCTTTGCCTTTAAACCTTCGGGCACTTGCCTGACCCCATTTCGTAATGGATAACGTATAAACCGCCAAGGCTGACCATATGAATAAAAACGCTAAAAGATGTGCTTTAGTAAAACTTTCATGATAGACGAATACCCCGATCAATAAGGATAAGGTCGGAGCGATATACTGAAAAATGCCCAGCATCGATAACGGGATCTTCTCCGCCCCTTTTGCAAAATATAAAAGTGGCAAGGCCGTGACAATCCCACCGCCCACCAACAGCAAGCTTGTGCTTCCCGCTGTAAAGAATTGCATTTCTGATTGGTTCATCAAGTATATCAGGTAACCCAGGGCCAGAGGCGTTACCATCATCGTTTCGAGAGTCAGTCCGATCGCCGACTCGGCCTTGATCATTTTTTTTGCCAGACCATATAATCCAAAGGTCATGGCCAAAACAAGAGAGACCCACGGGATCGTACCGAAATGAATGCCAAGGATCAAGACTCCGATTCCTGCAAGCAGGAACGATATGATTTGTGCTCCGCTCAATTTTTCTTTTAAGACTATCACTCCCAATAGTACACTAACTAGCGGGTTGATATAATATCCAAGGCTCGTGTCGAGGATCCGTCCTGAGTTAACGGCCCAGATGAACACACCCCAATTAGCAGTAACGAGCAGTGACGCCGTTAGTAATGCTGCAAAGAGTTTGGGATTTCGCAAAATGATTTTGACATAATCAAGAAACGCTTGCCATTTTTTCATGAACATCAATAAAACCAGCATGAAAACGAAAGACCATAATACCCTCTGAGCTAAAATTTCCGTAGCACCGACTCCCTGTAGGAACTTCCAGTAAATCGGCACGACTCCCCACATCATGTAAGAAAGGGCTGCATAGATCGCCCCTTCTTTTTGTTCATCCACTTTCATAACCTGCCTTCTTTCCATTTACATTCCTTTAACCGAATTCCATTTAACTATTTTGTATATCCATTTCTTTTTTTGTAACCGTTAATTATTATCATACATGATTCTGTCATCGATGACCGTCATGACCGCCTCAGCTTTTAGGAGATCATCCGGCGCAACAGCAAAGACATCCAGATTAAACACGGTAAAATCGGCATCATACCCTTTGATGATCTGACCGCGGCGTTTTTCCTGGCCGATTGCCGCAGCACTCCCTTTTGTATAAAGTGCGAAGGCCTCATAAACGGAAAGCCTTTCATCCAAGCCATATACGGTACTGTCCTCACTGTTGATTTTCGTTCTTGTGACAGCTGCATGAATGCCCAAAATTGGATTTAATGGCTCAATGGGCGCATCTGACCCGCCCGCACAAATGATGCCCAAATTCAAATAGGTTTTCCAGGCATAGGAGGATTCCAATAAATTGGCTGGAACCTTTTCTTCCACCCACGGAAAATCGGACGGGACGAAACCCGGTTGGATATCAAAGATGACCGGCAGCTTTGCTGCCCGCTCCAACAGCTCCGGCCGGACGATCTGCGCATGGATGAGCCGGTCCCTCTGTCCCTCTTTCACGGGGAGGGCTTCAATCGCATTCAAGACGTATTCAAAAGCGAGATCGCCAATGGCATGGACAGCAATCGGCATTCCGGCATCCCTTGCTTTTCCCACCCATTCCTGAAGCTCATTTTCAGTGAATATCGCGACACCATTCGTATTCTGTTGATCTACATAAGGCTCGCTCAACAGGGCTGTGCGTCCGCCTAAGGAGCCGTCAGTAAATATCTTCATGCTATCGAATTTGATATATTGCGTACCTTCTTGATAACGACCGCCTGCTGCCAGCATTTCTTCAAACGCTTCGTGATGGACGAGCAAATTGGCGCGAAAGGCCATTTCCCTGTCCTCGATTACCGATTTAAACGCCTGGTATGTCGGCATGAAGCCATTATAGTAATGGAGGTCTTCCGTATGCCCTCCAGTCAAACCTAGCCTATATGCGTCTTCTATGGCCTCTGTGAGTGCGGTTTCGATATAGTCTTGGTCAATGCCAGGAAGGCTGTCTAAAATCAGGTTCTGCGCCTGGCTTTCTTTAAATAAACCATTTAGCCGTCCATCAGGATAACGGCAGATCACCCCGCCAGACGGTTCTTTTATACCTTCTTTAATACCCGCTTCCAAAAGGGCACGGGAATTGACCACCAAGGCATGACGGCAGATCCTTTTCAATATGATGGGATGTTCCGTCGATATCGCGTCAAGCTCATCCCGTAATATCAATTCGGGACTGGGCCATTCATTTTCATTCCAGCCCTCGGCGACAATCCACTTTCCAGCCGAGGTCTTAGAACACTTTTCCTTCAAGGCATCCATGATGGCTTCCCTGCTATCCATCAAGGAGAGGTCAAGACGAAGCAGTCTTTCACCATGCCCGACCAAATGTAGGTGACTATCCACTAACCCCGGCAGCATGGTTTGTCCTTTTAAGTCGATTTCCCTGGAAATATTGCCGGCATATTCATTTTTTAAATAGTCAATGCTTCCGGTATCAACAATTACCCCCTTTTCAGTGTAGAGCGCCTCCACTTGATCCTTTTCTTTAATCATCGTATAAATCGACCCATTGAACCATAACGTTCCCATTCCGGCTTTACACTCCTTATAAAATGATTCTTGCTATTCAGATATGCAGTAAGTTTACCATCTCATTTCACGAATTCCCATATTTATGATTTTAAGCAGCCCCTGTTAAAAAAAAACGCCAGCCGGGGGCTGACGTTAATGCGTTCGATTAATTGTTAAAGAGTGCTTCTTCCCTTTTCCGTAAATCGACCCGTTTGATTTTACCCGATGTCGTTTTGGGCAGCTCTTTTAAAAATTCGATTTTCCTTGGATATTTATATGGAGCAGTCAATTCTTTCACGTGCGATTGGAGCGTCTTGATCAAGTCTTGGCTGTTCGGATCGATATCCTCCATCAAGACGACATACGCCTTGACCACATTTCCCCTTATTTCATCAGGACTTGCTATAACGGCACACTCTTTCACATATGGATGTTTAACGAGTGCATCCTCCACTTCAAACGGTCCAATGGTATATCCCGAGCTGATGATGATATCATCAGAACGACCCTCAAACCAGAAATAACCATCTTCGTCCTTTTTCGCTTGATCGCCGGTGATATAATAGTCCCCACGGAATTGCTTCGATGTCCGCTCGGGATCTTTAAAATATTCTTTAAAGAGAGCGGGTGTATCGACATGTACGGCAATATCCCCCACTACGCCAGGAGCACAGGGTTTACCGAAATCATCAATGATTTCCACATGGTTCCCCGGAGTCGGTTTGCCCATGGAGCCCAATTTAATTTCCATGCCTTTTGTTACACCTACCAACAAGGTATTTTCGGTCTGTCCATATCCATCGCGCACTTCAATATGGAAATGGTTTTTAAAGACCTCGTACACTTTTTGATTTAAAGGTTCCCCCGCTGATACAGCACTATGAAGATGGGATAAATCATAGTCATCAAGATTATTCACCTTTGCCATCAATCGATACTCTGTTGGTGTGCAGCATAACGCATTCACTTTATAGTCCTGTAGCAACTGAAGATATTTTTTCGCCTCGAACTTCCCATGATAGGCAAGACCGGTCGCTCCCGTTCCCAGAACAGCCAGGAAAGGACTCCATATCCACTTTTGCCACCCTGGGCCTGCCGTTGCCCAAACCACATCCCCTTCGCTGATGCCCAGCCAGTTTGCAGCAGACGTTTTCAAATGGGCATATGCCCATCCGTGTGTATGGACGACCCCTTTTGGATTGCCTGTCGTGCCGGAAGTATACGATAAGAACGCCATATCCTCACTCTTCGTGTCGGCCATCGGCAGCTGATCGGATTCATCATCGGCAAGCTCATTCAAATCCAGCCAATTTTCCATCCGTTTTCCGATCGAAAATTTCAGGAGGCTTTCCGCTCCCTCTATTTCATTCAATTCTTCGGTATATTCATGATAACTGACAATTCCTTTTACTTCGCCGTGGTTGACCCGATACTGCAGGTCCTTCGCACGAAGCATTTCAGAACAAGGTATGACAATCATGCCAATTTTCAATGCGGCTAAATACACTTGATAAGCTTCCACCAAACGAGGGATTATGATAAGGACCGTATCACCTTTACCCAGTCCTTTTTTCTTGAAGGCATTTCCAATTTTATTTGCACTCTTTAATAAATTCTCATATGTAAGTTGTTTTTTATCTCCGGTTTCGTTCTCCCAAAGTACAGCAACTTTTTCTGGATTTTTTGCATAACGTTCCATTTCACTCACTAAGTTGTAATGTTCCGGAGCCAATAAATCTTCACGCTTCATTTTCTTCCCCTCCAATTATGAACTCTTAGTACCTACTCATTATACAAGATACTTCTCTGATATATCCATTTATTTTTACAAATAAATAAAGAGAGCGGGTGTAAGAACCCGCTCTCTGTAGCCATATTTATTAAATTATCTTTTGAATCCTCCGCCTAATTGTTGTTCAGCCATTTGAACAAGGCGTTTTGTGATTTCTCCACCAACTGAACCGTTAGCGCGAGATGTTGTGTCGGCACCAAGTTGTACGCCGAATTCAGAAGCGATTTCATATTTCATTTGTTCTAGAGCTTGTTCCACTCCAGGTACCAATAATTCGTTTGAGCTGTTGTTGTTTGCCATGTGTTTTTCACCTCCTTGTGATTATAGAGTGTGTTAAAACACATGGCTTCATTCGCACTATTTTATTGGTAATTACAGGATATTAAAACAAGTCTTCCATCGCTTCTTCCTCATCGAATGTCTGACCCGGTTTAACCGTCAATATTTCTGTTTCGGAGACCGCTTTTTCAATCAAAGATTCAAAGTCGACGAAGCTCTCATAGTAATTGACTTTTTCACGTTTGGGTTTCGTTTTTGGGCTTGCCGGCGTAAAGACCGTGCAACAATCTTCGTACGGCAGATTGGATATTTCAAAAGTATCAAGCTCTCTTGCAATTTTGATGATTTCCGTTTTATCCATGGTAATCAGCGGGCGCAGGATCGGTGTATTCGTCACCTCATTGATGGCAAACATGCTGCTCATGGTCTGGCTCGCAACCTGTCCAAGGCTTTCACCTGTTATCAGTGCCATAGCTTCTTCTTTTTCACGGATTTGATCGGCGACCCGCATCATTAAACGACGAGTTGTAGTCATTGAGTAATTTTCCGGGATCTGTTTTTGAATCAATAATTGAATTTCCGTAAATGGAACGATATGCACTTTCATACTTCCATTTATTTCTGCTAGCTTGCCCGCCAGATCAATGACCTTTTGACGTGAACGCTCACTTGTGAAAGGTGGGCTATAAAAATGGATCGCTTCTACGTCCAATCCGCGTTTCATCGAAAGGAAACCCGCAACAGGGCTATCAATCCCGCCTGAGAGCATCAGCATTGCCTTTCCGCTAGAACCAAAAGGAAGTCCTCCTGCCCCCTGGATGATTTCACCCGTCAAATACACGGCTTCGCGTCTCACTTCCACTAGCAAGTTCAAATCAGGGTTCTTTACATCCACTTTTAAATCTTCTGTATTCCGAAGCAAATGCCCGCCAAGTGCCCTGTTAATTTCATCTGTATTATATGGAAAATCCTTATCTGCGCGTTTTGTCGTGATTTTGAACGTGTTTACATCTTCAAGGGTATGATTAAGGTAATATAATGCTGCCGTTTTCATCACTTCAAGATCACGCTCTATTTTTATCGCAGGGCTTAAAGACTGGATTCCAAAAATGCCTTTCAATCGGTCAATGACAGGCTTATGGTCCACACCGTTCAGGAGAACGTACATCCGCTCCCGGTTGGCCGTAAGCACTACGCCTTCAATATCCTTTAAACTCCAGCGGATATGTGCCTTCATTTTGTCTACAAAGCCTTTACGGTTTCTTTTTTTCGTGGAGATTTCTCCATAACGGATAATTATATGATCAAATTTCATTTTGCAACCCTCATTATTTTTTCTAAATTAGCGACTATTTTCTGTATCGCCGCCAGAACTTTCTTCGCTTCTTCCAACTCATTGCCATAGGTAGTACTAATTCGGATGACACTTTCGGAGCGAGCTTGATTATGGAACATCGCATCCACCGTTTTGCTTACCGTCCTTTTTTTCGAGGAACAGGCACTAGTCGTCGAAACATATATTCCTTCCGATTCAAGTGCATGAAGCAATACCTCTGATTTAAGTCCCGGAACGGAAAAATTCACAATATGGGGTGCGCCCGCTTCAGGACTGTTAACCAGCACCCCGTCCATTTCCTTCAAACCTTTATATAAATAACTTTTGATTTGCTGCAGCTTATCATGATACAGCAATTGATTGTTCATACTAATGCGTAAAGCCTTGGAAAGAGCGACGATTCCCGCAACATTTTCGGTGCCGCTCCTGATTTTCGTTTCTTGATTGCCACCGTGAAAAAGCGGATCGACCCGAACGCCTTCACGAACATAAAGGATGCCCGTCCCCTTCAAGCCATGAACCTTGTGTCCCGAAATTGTACATAAATCCACATTGGCATCACGTAAGGATAAAGGAACTTTGCCTGCTCCCTGCACATTATCGACATGAAAGAGTACGTGTGGGTATTGCTTTAACAATTTTCCAATATCAGCAATCGGCTGTATCGAACCAACTTCATTATTTACATGCATGACGGAAACCAAAATGGTATCTTCCCTCAATGCATGCTTAAGATCAGTTAGATCAATTTGTCCAAATTCGTTAACGGGGAGATATGTGATCTCATAACCCATTTTCGTCAATGATTGGCATGCATCTTCTACAGAAGGATGTTCGATCGCTGTCGTGATTATGTGTTTGCCCCGATTTCCCTGGGAGTGGGCGGCTCCTTTAATGGCGAGATTATTCCCTTCCGTCCCCCCGGAAGTGAAATATATTTCCGAACTCTTGACCTTTAATAAATCAGCGATCTGCTTTCTTGCAGCAGAAAGCAGTTTTTCGGATTGGACCCCAAGTCCATGCAGCGAAGAGGGGTTCCCAAAATAGTCCGAAGTAACCTTCATGAACGATTCGATCACTTCGGGATATGGTTTAGTTGTTGCACTATTGTCAAAATAAATCATGGGTTCACCTTCCATATTTTTGTATCTATATGGTCATACTTCTTAAATGTCATTTCAAATGTTGCTGTTGCAACTTCTAATATTAACATAATTGAAATTGAAAGAGAATGTAAAACACTGGACCATGGATGAAAGGAGACCTGCCTCCTATGGATTCTTGCAGAATATTCAACTTCCCACGCTATCGGAAGTAAACTAATTTAGGATCCGGTAAAAGAAAAAACCCGCCATGGCGGGTTTTCAGGATAGGACTTCTTCTATGTTCGCTCCAATTTTACTTAAACTTCCCGGGTCGACCTTTTCAATCGCCGTGGCGGCCGTTTCCAATGCAGCTTGATATTCATAGCTTCGGAATTTCGCTTCCGCTTCCCTGAGACTCTCGGCAACTATTTCGTGACTGCTGCGATAACGATTTCCGAATTGAATCACTTTTTCGGCCAAATACATATGCTCGATCAATTCATGGGCTTTTTCGTGGACCTTATTCACCTGTTGGACCGCTTTTTCTAAATAAATATAAACAGCGGCCATATCAAGCGGTTTTTCTTCAAGTTTCCCCTGAACGTCATCCATGCTTTCTTTGGCATCCTGAAGCACCATTTTATAGTCTTCGGGAAGACCTGGAATATTGCTTTTTGCAATTAAACGGCCAGTATCGACCATTTTGCGTTTCAATTCGGCCAGTGAATCCCTGGCATCCATTTCATCTTTTCGTAAAGCCTGTAATTTAACGGTAAAGTCTTTCTGATTTTCCTGTAATTCTTTCAACTGCACAGCCAGTCCCTGCATCTCCTCGCTGATAAGCGAGCTTGCCATCACATTATCCTCCATCTTCAAGACGAGCAATTGATGGCGTTTCGAAATCTGGGCAATCTGCTTTTCCATTTTCCGTTGTGCATCGAGCTCATTTTCCGTTAGATGATACGTATGTTGAACATGGATGGTTTCTACTTTAAGTTTATCGTTTTCATATTCAAGGTCACTTATCGTTTTCCTGAGGACTTCATCATTTTTCAAGACATACTGTTTTGAAAGCACTTCTTTCTCCAAAAGGTCATAAAGCACCTCAATGCTTTCGCGCATATCTTTAATGCCTTTATCCACAGCTTCCGTTTCGGCATTATCCAACTGAGTTTTATATAGGTCCAGTTCTTCCTCAAGCCGTGATATTTCCTGCTCGAATTGGATATGGCTCAGCATATACCCCTGACCTGACATCTCCTCATACCCATCCTTCAATTCATGAAGCTGGGAGTGAAGCTCGGATTGACTTTCGACCAATAATTTTGGGAGCATTTCCATTTTAACGGACAAGACCGCCAATTTTTCCTTAATGGAAAGGACAAGCTCCCTCGCATTCAAATAATTCCCGTTCACAGTCTCTTCTTCATACTTCTGAAGGATCAGCAATACTTCATCCAAGGAATTTTCCAGCTTATCAGCCGCTTTCCCGTAATTATGCCTGTGCGCAAGCAGGGATTTCTTCAATTGTCGGTAGGATTCCTTAATATCCTCAATTTCCAATCGATTCTTTTCCTCACTGCCTACGAGTTCATTCAATTCGTAAAGGATCTTTTTGATTATTTCCTCGACTTCATTCAGCTTGACTGTAATTTTGCGCTGTACCTCTTTTGATCGGCTGAAACGGTATTTATCGACGAATTCCTCGGCATCGAATAAAAGCACTTCGACTTCCGGCATATGGTCCGTAATGATAGCGTCCCATTCAATGCGCCAGTTTTCGAACATTTCTTCTGTTTCACCTGTCATGTTCAATTGTTTGACTTTAGAAAGCTCTTCCAGCACGGGGCGGTGCATGATGCTTATTTTCCAGGATTCCAGTTTATCGATTTCTTTAAAATATCTCTTTTTGAAAAAATAACCCCAAATGATGAAAATCAAAATTAATACAATTACCCCAAGTATGTACTCCATGGTAAGCCCCCTGTTCTAGTCCTTACAGTCTTGCTCGTTTATATATCAATTATAAAAATGTTAAATTTAATGCTTTTATGATACCATGTTAGCAATAATTTTTGACGACAAAAATGATTTTTTTGTAGAAAATTGCTACAAATACCTGTTTTTTGGGAGGGAAGGACCATGAAAGTTGACGGTCATGTGCATACTCCGTTTTGCCCTCACGGCTCTACGGATAGATTCGATGAATATATTACGCGGGGAATCGAGCTAGGATTAAAGGAAATCACATTTACGGAACATGCTCCCTTGCCACGAGATTTTCAAGATCCTACGCCTGAAAAAGACAGCGGTATGGACGCTGCCCTGCTCCTGGATTACTTTCAGGAGCTCCGCGTACTGAAAGAAAGCTATAAAGACAAAATCCTGATCAAAAGTGGTCTAGAGGTTGACTTTATAGAGGGTTATGAAAAAGAAACAAAAGAATTCCTCGACGAAATCGGAGAATTCCTTGATGATAGTATACTTTCCGTCCACTTCATCAAGCATCAAAGCAGTTGGCATTGCCTCGATTTCAGCGAAAATGGGTTTGGTGAAATCGTTAATGAACTAGGTTCAGTCGAATCGGTGTATGCCAAATATTTTGATACACTGGAAAAATCGATAAAAGCTGATTTAGGCATTTATAAACCTAAACGGATCGGGCATATTACGCTTGTCCATAAATTCCAGCATCGATATCCACCAGCATTAAGTTTTGACGACCGCGTTTACAAGGTGCTGGACATGATCAAGGAACAAAAGTATGAACTTGATTATAATGGAGCCGGGCTTGTAAAGCCGCTTTGCGGTGAGCCCTATCCTCCAGAACGGTTTGCCAAACGTGCATTCGAACTCGGCATTCCGCTCATTTACGGTTCCGATGCCCATCAGGCTAAAGATTTGGGTCAGGGCTATCAGGCACTGATTGCAGCTTTCAATGGGTAGCTCATGTATACACAGGCCGGCCCGCTAACAGTGGCTGCAGGTCTTCTGCAATGAAAAGGGTATCTTGCAGGAAACGCCCGACTTCATTGGCATAAATATTCGTGTAATAGGCTTCCTGCGGGAACACATGCAGCACATCCATCGCATAATGGGTATGCAGGACAGGAGCTGTCAGCAGGCCCTTCAACTGCAGCATATACATGGGAATGGAGACCTGCTGGAAACTCCTGCTCTTAATCCCTTGTTCCAAAACATATTGAAAATAAAATTTTTCCTTTGTAAAATAAGTCGAATGAATTTCCCGGTTTAAATTGGAATCGAGTGAAGATTCCCCATATATGAACCGTGCAGCCAGGAAGTTTTCCCTCTGGAAAGTGAGAATATCCTTTACTAGATTCATCAAGCAATGCTGCGGGCCTTTAAGCTCCAGCAGTGTCATGTTCGTCTCAAGGACCAGGATATACTCTTCTAAATAGGAAGTGAAACAGAATTCAAGCAATCCCTGCTTATTCTTGAAATAGTAGGCAATGTTGGCAGCGTTCACTTTCGCTTTATTCGCTATATCCCGTATGGATGTCGCATGATAGCCCTTTAAATGAAATAAATGCAGTGCAGCTTCCACAATGGCTTGTTTCGTTGGCGTCTGGCGATTCATTTAGGCAATCCCTCGCTTTCTTTGAGACAAGTCTTGTGGACTATTTCTGCAAGGAAGAGCCTGAATCCTTTAGTAAGTTCTCGACAATTTCCCAACAATGAAGCAACATGATTAGAAAGTTCTGTAAAAAAATGCGGAAGACAGGTGAACGCTTTTGTTTAATGTCGAAATGTATCAAGGAAAAAAAGAAAAAAATTATGAGCTGGTCCAAAAACAACTTTCAGCCTTAATCGAGGATGAAACCAACCGGATAGCCAATTTAAGCAATGCGGCAGCTTTACTTAATCAGTTTCTCGATGAGATTAATTGGGTTGGCTTTTATTTATACGAAGAAGGCCAATTAATACTAGGACCCTTCCAGGGACTTCCAGCCTGTGTCCGCATCCCAATGGGTAAGGGTGTATGCGGGACTTCAGCGGCAACTGAAAAAACCTTGCGCATCGAGGATGTCCACCAATTCCCTGGACATATCGCCTGCGATGCGGCATCAAGATCTGAAATTGTCATACCGCTCATGAAGGATGGCAAATTGATCGGAGTACTCGATATCGACAGCCCGGTCACGGACCGATTTGACGAAATCGATCAACAAGGACTGGAGAAGTTCGCTGATATCCTTTCCAGACATTTATAAAGTTCAAGGGAGCGGCAATCCTCGCCTGCTCCCTTTTGAACATTACAGGACCCCATGTACATGTCCCCTGTCCCCCCTTGATTCATGGCAATATAAATATATTGTATTTTCCCGTCTACTATTCTCTTTCACCTTTTCCGTTAATTAATCGTAACTGTCCTTGACTCAATGAGCAGAATATTATACAATACTCCTTGTGTAAAATATTGCAGCCTATGTGACAGCCTTTATGTTCTCATTTTGTTCCTCAATACAGAGGTGTATCTCGTAACTCTCTGCTGCTAGGGCGAAGGTACATGAAAACAAAATGGTCATGATCGTACATTCACACGGTTTTTATTTTACCAAAATAAAAACATTTAAAGGAGGAGTCATCCTATGGCTCGTTATACTGGCCCAAGCTGGAAACTATCCCGTCGTTTAGGAATTTCCCTTACAGGTACTGGTAAAGAATTAGAAAAACGCCCTTATGCTCCAGGACAACATGGTCCTAACCAACGTAGAAAAATTTCTGAATACGGAATGCAACTACAAGAGAAACAAAAACTTCGTCACATGTACGGAATCACTGAACGTCAATTCCGTTCAATGTTCGACCGTGCTGGCAAACTTAAAGGTGTACATGGTGAAAACTTCATGGTTCTTCTTGAATCACGTCTTGACAACCTAGTTTACCGTCTTGGTTTAGCTCGTACACGTCGTCAAGCACGTCAACTTGTTAACCACGGTCACATCACTGTAGACGGAAGCCGCGTAGACATTCCATCTTACAAAGTGTCTCTTGGACAAACTATCTCAGTTCGTGAAAAATCACGCAACTTCTCAATCATTAAAGAATCAGTTGAAGCAACTAACTTCGTTCCTGATTTCCTTACTTTCGATGCTGAGAAATTAGAAGGTACTTTCACTCGTTTACCAGAACGTTCTGAATTGCCTGCTGAAATTAACGAAGCTCTTATCGTTGAGTTCTACTCTCGTTAATAACTTCGAAAACCCCATCCTTGGATGGGGTTTTTTTTCGCATGTAAACACTTTAGCGCATGACAAAGCCCGGCTGGGATTCAGCCGGGCTTTGAACAATCATTTCACTAATGTGTATTTCTTCTTGCCGCGACGAACGAGGATGAACTCCCCTTCAATCTTGGCAGCTTCGGTCACTACATATTGCAGGTCAGTCACTTTCTCCCCATTTATGGAGATTGCCCCATTTTGAATATCTTCACGGGCTTGACGCTTTGATGGCGAAATTTTCGCTTCAACAATTAAATCGACCAAACCGATGTCTTCCTTGCTTTCACGATCGAAGGAAGGGACATCTTTAAAGCCCAATTTGATTTCCGCTGCACTTAAATTCTTCACCTCACCGCTGAATAGGGCGGCAGAGATTTTGATTGCTTGGTCAAGAGCTTCCTGACCATGAATCAAACGGGTCATTTCTTCCCCTAAAGCTTTTTGCGCTTTACGCAAATGCGGTTCGGACTGTACGGATTGCTCTAACTCTTCAATCGCCTCACGTGATAGGAATGTGAAGAATTTCAAGTATTTTACGACATCAGCATCCGCTGTGTTAATCCAGAATTGGTAAAATTCGTAAGGAGTCGTTTTTTCCGGATCAAGCCAGATAGCCCCGCCTTCCGTTTTACCGAATTTCGTTCCGTCCGCTTTCGTTACGAGCGGAATCGTCATGCCGAACGCTTTTGCATCCTCATCATTGGATTTCCGGATCATTTCAAGGCCGGTCGTAATGTTGCCCCATTGATCACTGCCGCCAATTTGCAATTTACAGTCGTAATTGCTGTATAAATGACTGAAATCAATTCCTTGTAAGATCGTGTACGCAAATTCAGTAAAGGAAATTCCCGTATCCAAGCGGGAAGCAACCGTATCTTTTGCAAGCATGTAGTTAATGCCGATGTATTTCCCGTAATCTCGCAAGAACGTAACCATATCGATTTTACCTATCCAGTCATAGTTATTGACCATGACCGCACCATTTTCACCATCGAATTCAAAGATGTGGGATAGCTGCCCTTTTAGGCAGTCGGCATTATAGAGCACTTTTTCCAACGTTTGCAGCTGGCGTTCCTCTTTTTTACCGCTTGGATCACCGATAAGTCCAGTCGCACCGCCTACTAGCACAATGGGGCGATGGCCATGCTGCTGGAAACGGCGCATCGTCAAGAATGGCAATAGGTGTCCGATATGCATACTATCCGCAGTTGGATCTACACCACAGTATAAAGAAATTTTCTCTTTTTCTAAAAGGTTCTTAAAACCTTCTTCATCCGTTTGTTGATAAATAATCCCTCTCCACTCGAGGTCATTAAGCAATTCCATTAAATATTCCTCCTCCATCTTAGAAAAACCCCGCAAAAAGCACACAAAAACGCCCCTTCATAAATATGAAGGGACGAATAAATTCGCGGTACCACCCAACTTGAGGACATAATATGCCCTCCGCTCAAGACGAATAACGGTCGTCAGCCGTTTCCTGCTACTAATCATTTCACAGCAAATGCTCCAGGAAGTAATTCATCATACCATTTGTACCGATTTCCACTAACCACCGGCTCTCTGAAACAGGGATAGTCTGACTACTGGGTCCTATCATCGCGATCATTTAATCAATTTATTGTTGTTAATAAACTTTTATCATACATAGGAATTCTTGTCAACATCCCCCTTACAGATTCTAGAAAAATAAGAAAGATGCCCTTTCCCTTACCTGTTATATGCTATAATATATGTGATTTCAGGGGGTATGATACGATGAATAATAATCAAAAAGATAGATTTCAAACAGTATGGAAGCAGCTGACCCGTTTTTTTCAAAATGAAAAAACACATAAGAACGCGCGGGTTACATACCAAGTCATTTGGAATTTAACGCTGATCCTCATTATTGTCGGGATTCTAGGATTCTCATTCGCCGGCGGCGTAGGAGCCGGCTATTTCGCTGCCCTCGTCAATGATGAGCCGGTACGCTCGAAAGAAGATTTGAAAAAAGACATCTACAATTATGAAGAGACCTCTGAAGTATACTTTGCTGATAAAGTATATTTGGGCAAGCTTAAGAGTGACCTTGAGCGTGAAGAAGTGTCCATCGATAAAGTGTCCGAGCATCTTAAAAATGCCGTCATCGCTACCGAAGATGAGTATTTTTATGAACATGACGGGGTTGTCCCGAAAGCAATCCTGCGGGCCATTTACCAGGAATTTTCTAATGCATCCGTCCAATCGGGGGGAAGTACATTAACACAGCAGCTCATTAAAAACCAGGTCCTGACTAACGAAGTATCATTTGAACGGAAAGCAAAAGAAATCCTTCTTGCACTCCGGGTCGAAAAATTCTTTGAAAAGGAAGAGATTTTGGAAACCTACTTAAACGTCTCCACTTTGGGACGAAATTCTTCCGGTCGTAACATCGCTGGTGTCGAGTCCGCTGCTGAAGGTATTTTTGGTGTGGAGGCCAAAGATCTGACACTGCCCCAATCAGCCTTTATTGCTGGATTGCCGCAAAGTCCTTTCGGTTATACACCATATACCCAGAAAGGGAAACTGAAAGAAAATCAAGAACCCGGCATCAACCGGATGAAAACCGTTTTAAAGCGGATGTATAGTAATGGATACATAACAAAAGATGAATATGATAAAGCAACCGCATACGACATAACAAAAGACTTTATCGGTAAAAAGGAGCTGCCATCCGAGAAATACCCATGGCTCACCTATGAAATAGAAAAACGCTCCATCGAAATCCTATCTGTCAGTCTGGCAAAAGAAGACGGATATGAAGAAAAAGACTTAAAGAATGATGATTTAAAAAATCAATATCTAGCACTTGCCGATCGTAAGCTACGTCAAAACGGCTATCAGATTTATACGACAATCGATAAAAAGATTTATGACAAGATGCAGGAAGTAACGAAAAACTATCCGAATTACGGATACGATAAAACGGCACAAGTCGTCGATCCGGATACAAAAGCAATGAAAACGGTAAGTGAGCCCGTTGAAGCCGGAGCTATTCTAATCGAAAATAAAACAGGAAAAATCATCAGTTTCGTAGGTGGCCGTGATTTCAAGCGGGAACAGACGAACCATGCAACCGCATCACTGCGATCGAACGGATCAACGATGAAGCCGCTGCTCGTATATGGCCCAGGCATTGAGATAGGAAAGATCTCACCTGGAAGCGTATCGGCCAACGTCCCCATTTCCATTCCAGCAGGAAAAATGTGGCGACCAGGGAACTATGGCGGCGGAAGCTATACAGGGGTAACGACAGCTCGTGAAGCCCTGAAGAATTCCTATAATATTCCGGCTGCGCTCTTTTACATGAAAATAATCAACCATGGTCCAGCTTCCTATTTGGAAAAAATGGGCTTTACAACAGTGACGAAAGAAGATTACTCTAACCCTTCCATGTCATTGGGAGCTATGTCAAAAGGTGTTACCGTTGAAGAAAACGTCAATGCATTCGGCACATTTGCCAACTCAGGTGAGTTCATCGATGCTTATATGATCGATAAAATCGTATCGAAAGATGGCAAGGTCATCTATCAGCATAAAGCGAAACCAGTGGAAGTATTTTCTCCACAAGCCGCTTACCTGACGCTTGATATGATGCGTGATGTCGTGAACAGCGGGACGGCCGCTTCGGTCAGGAACCGACTTGCTTTCTCAAGTGATTGGGCAGGTAAGACCGGAACTTCCCAAAACTATTGGGACGCTTGGTTCGTCGCAACCAACCCTAATGTATCATTCGGTACATGGCTGGGTTATGACACACCGAAATCCTTGCAAGGGACCTATAATGGTCTGGAATATAATAAACGAAATATGTATTATTGGGCAGATTTGATCAATGCCGCATACAAAGTCGATCCTAAACTAATCGACCCCGATAAGCGCTTTGAAATGCCGGGCGGAATTGTCAGCCGTTCCTTCTGTGGCGTTTCAGGACTGCTGCCTTCAAGTTCATGCCAAAAGGCCGGGCTTGTAAAATCAGATTTATTCATCGCCAAATATGCTCCATCCAAGGCAGATGATAGTTTCATAAATGGACAATATGTATCAGTCGGCAGCAAACGCTACGCAGCCCTTCCGCAAACGCCAGGCGAATTCACAAGCGGCGGGTTCATGTTGAATCCCGATTCCTTTGGAGATATCGGATTGAAATATGTCGATGACCCGGGATCCGTGATTCCTGGAGGCGAAAAATCGGGAAATGTCGTCGGGGCGACAGCGAAATTGAATGATAATGGCAAAGCACCGGATGCCCTATCCATAACAAAAAGTAACGATAGGATTACATGGGGGCTGCATCATGAAGGTGATGTCGTCGGTTATCGTGTCTATAAAGACGGCAAAAAAGTGGCGAGCATCAATGCTGGGGAGAATCTTGTTTACAAAGTCGGCTCAGGCGGTTCTTATTATGTAACGGCCGTGGACATAGTCGGTAAAGAATCCGCCCCTTCTCAACGTGTTGAAAGCGGCGCAACAAAGAAAGGTTCAAAAGAAGATTCCACAAAAAATAAAGATGCTCAAGGAAAAGATAAAATAACTAACGAAGATAAAAAACCAGACTCAAAAGAAGTGAACGTTACACCAGAAAAGGAAAAAGTAATAGAAAAAGAGCAAGATAAAGAGCCAGCTCAAGACGAAGAGCAAAACAAAGACAATACAGATAAAGAAGATCCGGAAACCAACAAAGATCAGAATACAGTCAACGATAAAGAACAAGACACGGATAAAGCTGAAGAAGTGGAAGAATGACACTCTTTTGAAGGAAAACAGGCTGTCGGGGATGACCCGGCAGCCTGTTTCATTTTAATCTCCCACACTGGTTTGGCGAATGACCCAAACTCCAAAAAAGGCATCCATGCATTGACATGGATGCCTTTTTACCTTCTCAATAATCAGTATGACTCAGCTTTTCAATCCTCCATCGATGATAAATCACCAGTTGGCAGATCCAGTTCCCAAGCTTTCAAGACACGGCGCATGATTTTTCCGCTCCTTGTTTTAGGAAGCTTATCCCTGAATTCAATTTCACGCGGCGCCGCATGTGCTGCGAGACCATTCTTTACAAATTGACGAATTTCTTCAATCAGCTCATCGTTTGCATCGTATCCGTCACGGAGGGCGATAAACGCTTTGATTATTTCTCCCCGAACTGGGTCCGGCTTACCGATGACCCCCGCTTCAGCTACGGCTGGATGCTCGACCAACTTGCTTTCCACTTCGAAAGGTCCGACTCTTTCCCCTGCCGTCATGATGACATCATCAACCCGGCCTTGGAACCAGAAATACCCCTCTTCATCCATATAAGCGGAATCTCCGGAAACATACCAATCACCCGGCATAAAATAAGATTCATATTTTGATTCATTCTTCCAGATGGTCTTCATCATCGAAGGCCACCCTTTCTTGATGGCAAGGTTCCCCATTCTATGCGGAGGAAGCTCGTTGCCCTGATCATCCACTATTGCCGCTTTCACACCCGGAATCGGTTTACCCATCGAGCCCGGTTTGATTTCCAGGCAAGGATAATTGCAGATTACCTGAGCCCCGGTCTCCGTCATCCACCATGTATCATGGATACGGTGATTGAATACCTTCATTCCCCAGCGCACCACTTCCGGGTTCAACGGTTCACCGACACTTAAAACATGGCGGAGAGAACTCAAATCGTACCGTTTAACGATTTCGTCACCTGCGCCCATCAGCATCCTGAAGGCAGTCGGGGCACTATACCATACAGTGACACCGAAGTCTTCCAGGGTCTTGTACCAGGATTCAGGCTTGAATCGCCCACCTACAATGACATTCGAGGTGCCTGTCAGCCACGGTCCAAAGATACCGTAAGACGTCCCTGTCACCCATCCAGGATCCGCTGTGCACCAATACACATCCTCTTCCTGCAAATCAAGGACCCATCTTGCCGTTTGATAATGCTGGATCATCGCATTATGAACGTGAAGCACGCCTTTTGGTTTTCCCGTGGAACCGGAAGTATAGTGAAGAATCAAACCGTCATTCCGATCCACCCATTCAATTTCGAATTTTTTGTCCGCTTCTTTTAATTTTTTGTTGAAGTGATGATACTTTCCTTCTTCTTTTACATTTTCCCCCACTAAGAAAATATGTTTTAATTGGGGTAATTCCTCTACCGGGACCCGCGGCAAAAGCTCCGGGGTCGTCACTATCACACTTGCCTCACTATCTTCAAGGCGATCCCTTATCGCGCCTTCCATGAAGGCTTCGAACAACGGACCTACGACCGCCCCCGTTTTAATCGCACCCAACAATGCAAAATAAAGCTCCGGGGAGCGTGGCATGAAGATGAAAACACGATCACCCTTTTCCACATTGGCAATGTTCTTAAACACATTGGCCGCTTGGTTCGTATAATCTTTCATTTCCTTGAATGTATACTTTTCATTTCTTTTATCGTCTTTGTAATAAAGGGCGACTTTGTTCTTTTTGTATGTTTCGACATGGCGGTCAATGGCTTCATACGCAAGATTCACTTTACCGGTTTCAGACCAGGAGAATTCCTTTTCCGTCTCAGACCAGTCAAACTTATTGTATTTCTCATCGTAATTCTTTAAATTAAAATTACCTTCCACTACTGGCAGCGCTTTCACATTCATACGACAAACTCCCCCTTTATTCGGCTCTATATTTTCATTATAGTATAAGAAACCAATTATCTCAATTTTTAAAATATTAAAACCTTCCATAATAGGGAAATTCCTTCTTGGCCTAATTTTGAAAAACACAGGTATATTGGTATAGTTAAGATGACATCATAGCGATGGCGGGTATATGAGAAGTACTGTAACAAAAGATTCATATATGCCTTGAACTTTCTGAATTATGCCACTTGTTTTTAAGTATAATTAATGTAGGCTTCGATTGGTTCAGTTTTAAAAGCAATGCTCCTTATGCTTCGGAATGCGAGAGTGTAAGATTACTATATAATGAGGGTGGTGAAAGAATGGAATATAATAAGACCTTTTATACCAAGGAACTGCAGACATTAAGCGGAACGCTCATCATCGAGGGGCCGTTAAACGGCGAAAAGATGTCCGCTTATGAGTTTCACGAAGACTTGGTCGCCTTTCGCCAGCCTGCTTTGCAGCATAAAGCGTTAATAGAGATTGCAGACTTGCCTGAGGGCAGGATCTTCATCGCCCGTGAAAATGAAACGATCGTGGGTTATGTAACTTATTTATATCCCGATCCCTTGGAGCGCTGGTCGGAAATCGAGATGAAGGATCTGATTGAGCTTGGTGCAATCGAGGTCATCCCTAAATACCGGGGTGCTTCCGTCGGGAAGAACTTAATCCGCCTTTCCATGGAAGACGATTCGGTTGAAGACTTCATCATCATCACCACTGAATACTATTGGCATTGGGACTTGAAAGGGACAGGGCTGAATATTTGGGACTATCGCAAGGTCATGGAAAAAATGATGAGTGCCGGCGGCTTGGTCTACTTTGCAACGGATGATCCTGAAATCAGTTCCCACCCGGCCAACTGCCTGATGGCCCGTATTGGCAAAAGAGTACCGCCCGAATCCATCCAGAAATTCGACCAATTGCGTTTCATGAATCGGTATATGTATTAAAGAGGTGAAAAAGAGGAGGAAGGAAAATGATTGTTGAAACAATAATGAATGAGGATATCATCACCCTCACTCCAACGGATACAATCCATAGCGCTGTCATGATCATCAAGGAGAAACGCATTCGCCATATCCCCATTGTCGATGACAGCTTTCAACTTGTGGGATTAGTCAGCGACCGTGATATACGGGATGCTGCCCCTTCTATATTCCGCACCGCAGAATACAAAAGTGATTTACAAAAACCACTATCGAGCATCATGAGAACGGATATAATCACAGGTCACCCGTTAGATTTCGTGGAAGAAATCGGGGCTGTTTTTTGTGATAACAATATCAGCTGCCTTCCAATTTTAAAAGGAAGGAAGTTAGTCGGCATCATAACCGGTTCTGATTTACTTCATTCATACGTTGAGTTGACAGGAGTCAATCAGCCCGGTTCCCAAATCGAAATCAAAATCCCGGATAAGGCAGGTACCCTTCATGATATTGCCCATATTTTCAAAAGGCGCAATTCGAATATCCTGAGCACTCTCGTTTACCCGGATAAAGATGGGACCGATTATAAGATTCTTGTAATTCGTGTGCAGACGATGAATCCATTTATGGTGGTGGAGGATTTGAAGAAAGAAGG
Source organism: Peribacillus sp. NJ11 (assembly GCF_030348405.1). Classification (NCBI taxonomy): domain Bacteria; kingdom Bacillati; phylum Bacillota; class Bacilli; order Caryophanales; family Bacillaceae; genus Peribacillus; species Peribacillus sp. NJ11. The sequence goes on along the minus strand of NZ_JAUCFO010000001.1, from coordinate 2,606,493 downwards.
CTATACCGTTTTATGGCCTAGTCTGCCGGGGATTTCCCATGAATGATGCATCCCTTTTTATCTATTCGGATGAACTCCTCACCTATAAATTCAACGATGAGCATCCGTTCAATCAAAAACGTCTTAAACTCACTCTGGATTTGCTAAAAAAACACCATGCCATCAGTGATGATCAAATTATCAAGCCCAGAATGGCCACCGATGAAGAATTGGAACTGATCCATGATCAGCATTATGTAAACGCTGTCAGATTAGCAGGCCAGGGAAAGCTCCCCCCTGAAAAGGCCGGAAATTACGGGCTCGGAACAGAAGATACCCCAATCTTCCCGGGAATGCATGAAGCAAGCGCCTTGCTTGTAGGCGGTACCTTGACGGCAGTGGATGCCGTCATGACCGGTCAGTCCCTGCACGCACTTAATCTAGGAGGTGGCCTGCATCACGGTTTCCGCGGAAAAGCCTCGGGCTTTTGCATTTATAACGATAGTTCGGTCGCGATTAAATACCTGCAAAAAAAATATGGAGCACGAGTCTTGTATGTCGATACCGATGCACATCATGGCGACGGAGTCCAATGGTCATTTTATGATGATCCGGATGTATGCACCCTATCCATTCATGAAACGGGACGCTACTTATTTCCCGGCACCGGCAATATTAACGAACGGGGTCAAGGAAAAGGCTACGGCTATTCATTCAACATCCCGGTCGATGCGTTCACTGAAGATGAGTCCTGGCTCGAATGCTACAGTGCTTCCTTTAAAGAGGTCATTGAATTCTTCAAACCGGATGTCATTTTAACGCAAAACGGAGCCGATTCCCATTATTACGATCCGCTCACCCATTTATCTGCCACCATGAAGATTTATAGGGAAATACCAAAGTTGGCCCACGAAATGGCCCATAAGTATTGCGAGGGCCGGTGGATTGCAGTAGGTGGCGGGGGATATGATATATGGCGTGTCGTCCCGAGGGCTTGGTCGAGGGTCTGGCTTGAAATGACGAATAATGATATTTCAGGGCCCCTAGCAAAGGAATGGCTTGAATGCTGGCAGCCTGAGTCCCCTGTTCCGCTACCGAACGAGTGGGATGACATGGAGGATATATATGAACCCATTCCGAGAAAGCCTGAAATTACCGAGAAGAATGCCCTGACGCTTGAAAAGGCCCTTTATCCCATCAGGTCTTCCAGGAAAACATCGACAAGCAATGACCAAAGTTAACCAAAAGATCGTTGAAAAACGATCTTTTTTGGTTGTGAATATATTTGAAAAACAAAAGAGAGTGCCCTCGGGACACTCTCTAAACCAGCTTATTTCGTGGATTGACGGTTTTCAATCCGATGTGGCAGGATCACTTCATGCCCTTCCTCCACTTGTTCTTTATTCATCAACTTTGTCAGAAGCCTCATCGCAACCGCACCAATATCATATAATGGTTGAACGATCGTCGTGATTTGCGGACGCACCATCAATGTCAATCTCGTGTTATCGAAGCTGATCACTTCAAAGTCTTCCGGTACATTATACCCTTTGTCCTGTGCGGCATGGACAATTCCAAGCGCCATTTCATCAGCACCGGCGATGAATGCCGTCGGTTTCTCTTCAGTTTCCAGGGACTTTTCAAAAGACTCAATTCCTGAATCATATGTATAATCGCCTTCAATAATATACCTTTCATCAAATGAAAGCCCAGCTTCTTTCAATCCTCTTTTATAACCAGCCAATTTCTTTTCATTAATCAGCGCGGAAGGGTTTCCGCTTACAAAAGCGATATGCTTGTGGCCATTTTTAGCGAAGAAGGTCACTGCGTCGAATGCCGCCGCCTCATAATCAATATTAACCGATGGAACTTGCCCGCTTTCATCCACCGAGCCTGCCAGAACGATTGGAACCGGTGAATTCGTAAACTCTTTGACATGCTCATCAGAAATGTTACCGCCCATGAATACGATACCATCCACTTGTTTTCCAAGCATCGTATTCAACAAATGGAATTCCTTATCTATATTCTCATCAGAACTGCTTAGAATGATATTGTATTTATACATTGTGGCTATATCCTCTATGCCCCGTGCCAATTCGGCAAAAAAGATGCTCGAGATATCCGGAATAATGACCCCGACTGTAGTCGTTTTCTTGCTTGCAAGACCCCTTGCCACTGCATTGGGACGGTACCCTAACTTCTCAATCACATCCGAAACTTTCTTTCTTGTTGCAGGCTTTACATTTGGATTCCCGTTAACTACGCGGGAAACGGTGGCCATGGAAACATTCGCCTCACGCGCCACATCATAAATGGTTATATTATTCATTCATCCATTCCTCCATTTCTTTCATTTTTCCCATAAAAGACCCGAATTATTTCGAAAATATTCTTTTATGCGTTTTCCTCTATAAGGAAGATTATTTCAGGAACGATCTGCCTAACAAAAAATTTGCAGTCCTCTCTCTTCTCAGTCAAAGATTCAATACCCTATTCAAGTATAAAATTCACATAGATATCTCTTTATGTATGACTCAATCTTCCGAACAGTTCTCATTCTTGTTATTTATCATACGATAGTCGAATCTTTCCTGCAATCCAATAGTGCTTATTTCGATGCTTTTTCTGCAAAAACAAGTATTTTACCATTAAAAATAGCCCTTGCCAATATGGTAAGGGCCGTAAGTAGATATTTTAAAGATTTTCCAGCTTATACAGTTACCCAGTTCAAACGTTTAATTTCATCATAGAATTCATCAAATTGTTTGAAGTCCATTTGCTGTGCAGAATCCGATAAAGCAACGGAAGGATCCGGATGCACTTCTGCCATTACACCGTCAGCACCGATTGCAAGAGCCGCTTTAGCTGTCGGAAGCAAGAGGTCGCGACGTCCAGTGGAATGCGTTACATCAACCATGACCGGTAAATGAGTTTCTTGTTTTAAGATCGGTACAGCAGAGATATCCAGTGTATTTCTTGTTGCTTTTTCGTAAGTACGGATACCGCGTTCACAAAGGATTATGTTGCCATTTCCCTGTGACATGATGTATTCCGCTGCATGAATGAACTCTTCAATCGTTGCAGCAAGTCCACGTTTTAAAAGAACTGGTTTATTTACGGCACCTGCCGCTTTTAGCAAGTCGAAGTTTTGCATGTTGCGTGCTCCGATTTGGATGACATCGATATGATCGATCGCCGCTTCGATATCGTTAGCACTCACGATTTCACTGATGACAGCCAAGCCGTATTCATCAGCAACACGTTTAAGTATTTGTAAGCCTTCCAAACCAAGTCCTTGAAAGTCATATGGAGATGTACGTGGCTTAAATGCACCGCCGCGCATCAATTTCAAACCTTTAGCTTTAATGACTTCCGCCACCGCAGCTGTCTGTTCATAAGATTCAACGGCACATGGTCCGAACACGAAGCTAGGAATCCCGTTACCGACCAATTCACCTTTAATGTCGATGATAGTGTCTTCAGCCTTTTGTTTTCTTGATACCAGAAGCGTTTTCTTCTGATCATCTTTTTGAAGCTCCAAGCCCAATTTGAAGATTTCTTTGAAAATATGTTTAATCGAACCAAGATCAAGCGGTCCTTGATGATTGGCTTCGATAAGATCCAGCATTGTTCTTTCACGGACCGGATCGTAACGGTTAACACCTTGTTTTTCTTTAACGCGACCAATTTCCTGTACAAGTTCAGCACGTTGATTAATAAGATGTAATAACTGAATGTTCACATCATCCAGTTGATTACGAAGTCCATCAAGCTCTTTGTTGCTCATTACAAATCCATCCCTTCGTTTTTTAAAATAGAAATCGGTACAGCGGAAATCTAACCCGAAAATCCCATCTGGATCCTCGATCATCCACCCCGATTATTTTATCAATGAAAAATTTAGAATATTTCATGTATAATTAAATCAATTATAAATGAAGTGTCCTTAAATGTCACTATATTTTTCTTTAATAATTAAACGCTTTTAAGCATTAAAGTTATAAATGCATAAAAGTAGGTGTTACCCATGTAAGAAAAACGATCTGCACTAGCTATTGGAACACGATCCGTTGTAGGAATTATATTGGAAATGGAACAGGAAAGCTATAATATAATTGATATCAGTTAACGACCTTTCAAGAAAAGGTTCCCCTGGAGATCGATAAAAAATCCCCTGACCCATGAATGATGGAATAATAAAAGGCCGGATCCCTTACCTAAGGGATCCGGCCTTAATCAATCATTCAGTAATGGCCTTGCTCAATGAATCATATGTAATCCGCCAATGAGATTCATTCCAGGCCGGTTTTCCACTTTTAAAAAGGATGGCCTGAGGTGATTGATGTTTGATATCAAATGTTTCTGCCACATAATTGGATAGTGGACGAGCTTCCTGAACGGCTAAATAGGCCGTTTTAAGTTGTTCGTTCTCCAAGATGTACTTCTCATATTGTTCATATGCTTCAGCACTGACCGGGCATGTCACGCTATGCTTGAAAAGTAGGAATGTATCCTCTTTTAAAAGCTCATTGAATTGTTCTTCTGTTTCAATCTTGGTAATCGTCATAATACATCTCCTTTTCTTGTTCATATAAATTTTACCATCAAAAAGGCGATGAAGCCATCGAAGCACTTCACCGCCTTATTCTTCGTACCTTCATGCCTCTCCATCCCCATCAAAGGAATGTAAGAGTTTATATTTTAAGGTTATTCTCTGTCTCATCAAATGCCTTTTTCGTTTCATCGAGTTTTAATTTTGCCGTATTCTTGTTACCGCTTGTAGGATCGGCAGGGTTATTTTCTAGGTCGTTGCCGTTAGCAAAATTCGTTTCAACGGATACGATAGGAGAATCGGAAGTTCCCGTTACATCTATATCCTTATTGCTCGAATTTGTCGTATCATCAGCCGCGTTGCCGTTTTCTTTTCCCGTTTTCAAGCTTTTCACTTTATTGACGATATCTGAAGATTTAGTTGAAACGATTTCCGTGACGGAGCTTGTTTTTTCTTTTGCAGTATCAGCAAGCACTGTTCCTTTTTCTATCGCGGTTTGTCTTAATTTTTCTGTTTTCTCTGAAATGTTTTTAGCTTGTTCATTGAAATCATTCCTTAATTCCTTGCCTGTTTTCGGAGCCATGAACAAAGCTGTAGCCGCTCCGATCATCCCGCCGATTAAGGCGCCAATCATAAAGTCCTTAGAATTGATCGAGTCGCGTTCGTCCTCATATGATTTCTGATAGTCCTTTGCCGGAAATTCTTTTTGAGTCATAATACATTCCCCTTTCAATTTTCAGTTCATTTTTATTTAACTAGATTTTAAGATCTAGAACGTAAAAACCTTTTTTTAGGTAGGTTATCAGTTTCCAGTGCTTCCCTTTCTAACTCCGCCCTTTCAGTTGGGGTCGGGGCAGCCTGTTTGCTTCTGGCTTTCCATTTGTCCCTAATCTCCATGGCTACATTACTCCATTGTACAATTTGTGAGATTCGTTCTTGATTATTATCAATCTCAGCCTGCACTTTATGGGAAACCTTTTGGATGGAAGAATTGAAGCTAGAGATGGATGTACCTACATCCTTCACGGCATCCACCACTGTGTTCAGGTTTTCTGACTTATGCTGCAAGTCTTCAGCCAACGTATTCGTTTTATGTAGTAGCTGGGTAGTTTCGAGCGTTATGCCCTGCATTTGGCTCTCTAGTCCTGTCAGCGTCCGGGCCACACTGTCCAGGGTTGTTTGAAGTGATGTCAGTACCTTTGTCAGGAAAATAACAAGGACGAGGAAAGCTATCGCTGCAACAGCAGCACTTAGGTATAAAATAATCTCCATTGGAACACCTCCGAAAAATCGACTTATTTAGTAGCTGTTAGTTATTACTTACCCCTTCCCTATTATTATAAACGTATTTATTTTTTCAATATACCCTATCAAACCCTAATCTGGAAATATTGTTGTCTGTATCCAGTTCCTCCATGAAATTCATGGGTGACACTTATGGCAGGAAATCGGGTATGATAGAAACATAAGTCGAATTTAAACAATGGAGGTATTTTTATGAAAGATCCCAGAATTGAAACATTGGCCAAAAACTTAATCAATTACTCCGTAAAGCTTCAAAAAGGTGAAAGAATCTTGATCGAAAACTTTGGATTGCAGCGTGAACTTGTTAACGCTCTTGTGAATGAAGCCTATGCAGCAGGTGGTTACCCATTCGTCCTTTTAAAGGATCACCAAGTGGATCGTGCCTTGTTGATGGGTGCCAAAGAAGAACAGTACAAGATGATGGGTGAGTTTGAAGCAAACGTAATGAACCAGATGGATGCCTATATCGGGCTTCGTGCCGGGGATAATATCAATGAACAATCCGATGTCCCTTCAGAAAAGATGGCGATTCATGGACAGACAGTCGGTAAAGTACATAGAAATATCCGCGTGCCAAAAACAAAATGGGTCGTTCTTCGCTACCCGACAAATTCGATGGCCCAATTAGCCAAAATGAGCACAGAAGCATTCGAAGACTTTTATTTCGAAGTCTGCAACCTCGACTATGGCAAAATGAGCGCAGCAATGGACAACCTTGTTGAATTGATGGATAAAACGGATAAGGTCCGCATAACCGGGCCCGGTACGGACTTAACCTTCTCCATCAAAGACATTAAAGCCATCAAGTGTGCAGGTGAGCTGAACATTCCTGACGGTGAAGTATATACGGCTCCAGTTAAAGATTCCATCAATGGAGTGATTTCGTATAATACTCCGTCCCCTTATCAGGGTTTTACTTTTGAAAACGTGAAGTTAACATTCAAGGATGGAAAAATCGTTGAAGCGGTCGCGAATGATACGGAACGCATCAACAAAATTTTTGATACTGACGAAGGCGCACGATATGTCGGTGAATTTGCAATTGGTGTAAATCCTTATATTCTACATCCGATGCAAGATATCCTCTTTGATGAAAAAATTGATGGAAGTTTTCATTTCACTCCCGGACAATGTTATGATGATGCCTTTAACGGAAATCATTCAGACATTCACTGGGACCTGGTCAATATTCAACGCCCTGAATATGGCGGCGGGGAAATCCATTTTGATGACGTCTTGATACGTAAGGACGGACGCTTCGTTTTACCGGAACTGGAAAATTTAAATCCAGAAAATTTAAAATAAAAAAAATACCAATAAAAAAACGACCGACCCGCACTAACTAACGGGTCGGTCGTTTTTTTATTTTACCTGCAGTGAATGCTCGTAGGCTGCTTGGAACTTTTGAATGTCCCCCGCACCCATGAATAACACGACACTGTTTTCATGATTTTGCAATATTGATGTTGTGTTCTCCGTAATCAGCTCGGCACCGGGAATTTTATCTTGAAGATCCTCAATCGATAATTTCCCTTGATGTTCACGAGCAGATCCAAAAATTTCACATAAGTATACTTTGTCGGCCAAATTCAAACTGTCGGCGAATTCATCCAGGAATGCTTGCGTTCTCGAGAAAGTATGCGGCTGGAATACCGCTACAACTTCACGCTCTGGATACTTTTGACGAGCAGAGTCAACAGTTGCCGAAATTTCAGTCGGATGATGCGCATAATCATCAATGATGATCTGACTTCCGATTTCCTTTTCGGAGAACCGGCGTTTAACTCCGCCAAAAGTCCGCAATTGGGCTTTCACAGCTTCCGTATCCAAGTTTTCATATTTACAAAGTGCAATGACACCAAGTGCATTCAACACATTATGCTTTCCAAAAGTAGGAATTGTGAATGTATCATAGTAATTGTTCCTTACGTGCACATCAAAAGTGGTGCCATCCGGAGTGACGGAAACATTTTTCGCTTGAAAATCATTTCCTTCTGCAAATCCGTAAAAAATAACCGGTACTTTCGCCTGAATATGTGGTAAATGCTCATCATCCCCGCACGCAATAATGCCTTTGTTGACTTGAAGGGCCATCGTTTGGAAAGCCTCGAACACGTCTTCGACATTGGCGTAGTAATCAGGATGATCAAAATCGATATTCGTCATGATTGCATAATCCGGATAATATGAAAGGAAATGACGGCGATATTCACATGCTTCGAATACGAAGTAATCAGAATTCGCGATTCCCTTACCCGTTCCATCCCCAATCAAGAAGGATGTCGGTTTAGCGCCCCCCATTACATGGGCCAATAAGCCGGTCGTCGATGTTTTACCATGCGCTCCCGTAACGGCTACGCTGATAAAGTTTTTCATGAAATCACCTAGGAAACGGTGATAACGGATGATTGGCAAACCAAGTGCATTTGCCTTCACGATTTCCGGATGACTATCCGGAAACGCATTTCCTGCAATGATGGTCATTCCAGTTTGAATATTTTCCTCGTTAAAAGGAAGGATTTTAATCCCGGCTTTTTCTAATGCCAATTGTGTAAAAAATTCTTTTTCGTAATCGGAACCCTGCACTTCAATATTCATATCATGCAGTATTTGTGCAAGAGCACTCATACCCGACCCTTTAATTCCCACAAAATGGTAAGCAGTCATAAAGCGAACCTCCACCAATCGTCTACCTGTATGACAGTATATGACGTCATCTTTTATTTGTTTTTTCATTACGAGACTTGTTAGAAACGCAATTTCTTCTTTGGTTTTTCATGCATATATTTTCAATCATTCATAACAAAAAACTATTATATCACTTTTTTATCCATTCATCCATGTCAGGCAGATGCCAATTTATCAAATCATTGGTTTTTTCCTCAATTAAGGTGATAATAACGGGTTTTCACCCTTTCACATTATATACAATTTCCTCTTGATAGGTTCTCTTAATTAACATGTAAAAATTCCAGTTCTTCTTCCGTAATCAAAACATCCCTGGGCCTTGAGCCCCTGGATTCGGAAACGACTCCCTGCTGCTCCATCATTTCTATTAAACGCGCTGCACGGTTATAACCGACACGGAAGCGCCTTTGTACACTCGATGCAGAAGCAGCCTGTTGGCTCACGACGAATTCGCATGCCTCGAAAAACAGTTCATCCGCTTCTTCCGTGACCTGTGCCCTGTTCAACAAGTCTTCCTGTTCAAACAGATAGTTCGGCTGCTGCTCCAATTTGACATGGTTTACGACTTGATCGATTTCTTCATCACTAACAAAAGTCCCTTGCAGGCGTACCGTTTTTGAAGAGCCGTTTTCAGCAAATAACATATCTCCTCTTCCCAACAGTTTTTCTGCACCACCGCTATCGATGATTGTACGGGAGTCGACTTGTGAAGAAACCGAAAAAGCGATCCTTGTCGGGATATTTGCCTTGATCAATCCAGTTATGACATCGACAGAAGGTCTCTGAGTGGCCACAATCAAATGAATGCCACAGGCACGGGCCTTTTGGGCAATCCGGCAAATCGCTTCCTCTACATCAGCAGGCGACATCATCATTAGATCCGCAAGCTCATCGATGATCACCAGGATATAAGGCAGCTTGCTTGAATATTGACCGGCTTTTTCCGCTTGGTCATTAAACCGGGTGATATCACGTACACCTGCATGTACAAACAATTCATAACGCCGTTCCATTTCCTCAACCGCCCATTTCAACGCAGCCGTAGCGGCTTTTACATCGGTTATGACTGGACTGACCAAATGCGGGATTCGATTATATGGGGCAAGCTCGACCATTTTCGGATCGATCAACAGTAATTTCAACTCCTGCGGCGTCGCTTTATACAGCAAGCTGACCAACATCGTGTTGATACAGACGCTTTTCCCCGATCCCGTTTGCCCGGCTATCAATCCATGCGGCATCTTTCTTAAATCCGTGATAATAGGCTGACCGGATATATCGAGGCCTAAAGCTACGGCAAGCGGTGATTCATGCTCTTGAAACTCAGTACTTTCCAAAACCTCGCGCAAAAATACCGGCTTGCTCTTCCTATTTGGAATTTCGATGCCAATTGTATGTTTACCCGGGATAGGCGCTTCCATCCTCATATCCTGAGCGGCAAGACTCAATTTGATATCATCCATCAAGTTCGTCACTTTATTCACCTTCACTCCGGGTTCCGGATGCACCTCGAAACGAGTTACTGCCGGTCCTTGCGTGACATTGACGACCTTTGCACGGACATTGAAATTTTTCAACGTCTCATCAAGTAATAAAGTCTGTTCCTCGAGCCATTCATCATCATGTACAGCATAGGTGGGAGGCGTCAGCAACCCGATATCCGGAAACACATAGTATGGATTATCAGCGGCTTCCACGGAGCAAAACACTTCAGGGGTTTCGCTCTGCTTAGCTTCTGCTACCACCTCTGTATAAACCGGTTCCTGATTTACATTTTCAGAAATGGGAGATCCCTGTTCGAAAGACTTTGCTGGGACCGGGTTCGAACCGATATTGGATTCAACTGTATTTTCAGGCACGGCAACCGTCTCGGTTCCATGCTTAGTGTCCACTAACGTTGGCTGAATGACCGGAGTCTCCTCCTCTTTAAACATCACTTTGCCTTCCTCTGATTTCCTTTCAGGGATGGAGGATGGTTTCGCTTGTCCCGCTTCCGTTTCAGCAGCGTTAATCAGAGGTCGTTTATCAGATGATACTACTCCAATTTCGACATCAGGGCTTTTTTTTTCCGGCATCATTTTATTGATGAACCCATTTTTTTCCCTATCTTGCTTAAGCATCATCACATTAAATGGGATATGTTTTTTCGGACGTTTAGTCTGTTCTTCCGGCATTGCCTCTGATGGATCACTTTCCGGTTGTGCCCCTTGACTGACGGATGGCTGAGGTGATTGTACAGTGACCTCCCCAGGAACCGAAATAGCTTCAGGCGTTTTTTCGTCCACATGTTCCATGATGGAAACAGCGACTTCGCGTCCAAAATCAACTTGGTCCTGTTCATAAGCCTCTTTTTCTACTGCTGGCTCATCTATACCAGGCTCGCTTACTGCTTCTTCAGGCGGTGACTCAATGGAATGCTTACGAAAGAAAGCGGGTATCTCCGAACCTTCCCTTTTTTCTTCCGTTTGTTTTGGTACAAGGACGGATGGCTCTATCGTCAATTCCTCATTGGCTTTTGGGATTTCAGGGATGGATATCGGAATCTCAATATCGGGTTCTTCTTTTTTACGGACCGGCATTTTACTTTCCAATTCATATTCGACAATTTCTTCAGTAGGGACTATTTTTTTTTCCGGGCGACGGAATCCATAAATGGGTGAAGGGATTTCCGTTGGGCGGAATGGAGTATTCGACGGGACTATTTTAGGGATTTGCTCCCGATCGAAGTTTCTCCGTTTTGGTTCAGGATCCCTCACAGGCCTTTTCGTTTCTTTGGCCGCGTTCCCCTGTTTGGGTTCGTGATCTTCCCTGTTTCTTTCCCTAGGCTTTCTTTTGTTCTGCTCCCGGTCAGGGATGAGCGGAAACTTGAACTGTCCTTTTGGATATTGAAACAGGATTTTCGTATCAGGATCTGGAGTCTGTGACATTTTTTCCACTGTTTGATTGTAAACTTTTATTTCTTCTTTCTTTGACTTTGCAAGCTTCGAAAAATCCATATTCCTTAATGTCTCTTCATCAAGCGGTTCATCTATAATAATTTCTTCGATTTCAATAATTTCCTCTGCTTGGAACCATTTTTTCATCTTATTTAGCCATTTCAAACCTATCACTCTTTCTACATCTGTAGTTATGTAACTAATTCTACCAGTTATTTTTAAAATATCGAGAAAATTTAAGCTAAATTGGGATTTGTATCTACTTTTTTAATCGTATTCTTTACCAACTCTACGTATTTCGCAGAACCCCTACCCTACTAAACCCCTTCTGGAATGAGTTTAAACCTATCCATCGCGAAATAACATTAGCCCCTAGTCTACTATTTAAATAAAACACCGCTGTTAAATCGCGTTTACAAAGAGATTAAGTTTTCATGTAGCCCAGGATGAAAGCTGGTCATTTCATTGCATCATCCTTCACGAAACCTCCTGTGGCATCCAAATAACGGCTGAAACCTATAAAACACCGTTCGTTAATATCGAACGGTGTTTGTGGGTTCAAGCGTTTTTTTTTTGCAAACCAAGACCAATGGCACTAAGCCCAATCATAAAAACTGCATACAACCTGCGCCACTGATTTGGAAGCGATCAAAATGGCATCTTCATCTATGTCGAATTTAGGATGGTGATTGAAATATGCCTTTTCCACCCCTTTCGGTTTACAGCCAATGTAAAAGAAGCATCCAGGTATCTTTTCCGCATAATACGAAAAATCTTCTGAACCTGAGAATACCGGAAATTCCACGACCTTCTTAATATCTTTATCATGCATGCTTTCCAGGCTATTTTTCACGAATCCAGTCAGTTCAGGGTCATTATATAACGGAGGATAATCAGGCACATAGGTAAGTTCGCACTGAACATCAAATTCCGTTTCCACCCCTTTGACGATCCGGTGGATTTCCTTATCTATCAGCTGTTGGGTCTCTGCTGTCATATAACGGACATCCCCTTCAATTTCTATACGATCCTTTATGACATTAAAGCTTCCTTTTCCATCGAAGGAGCCGATTGTGACTACGCCCATATCAAAAGGGTTCAAGCGACGGCTGATTACGGTTTGTACGGCTGTCACGAAATGGGCGCCTGCCACGATGGCATCATTAGCCATATGCGGGGAGGAACCATGACCGCCTACACCTTTTATCGCTAACTTGAAATAGGTCCGTCCAGCCATCGAATAGCCGCCGCGATACCCGACGACCCCTGCTGGATGCGATGGAAATAAATGGATTCCAAAAACAGCATCCAGTTCATCCAAAAAACCTGATTCCATAATGCTTTTTGCTCCTCCTGGGGGTGTTTCTTCTGCATGTTGATGGATAATTTTGATAGTGCCTGATAGGGAATCTTTCAACTCGTTGATGCAGTCGGCCAGTACCAATAAATAAGCGGTATGCCCATCGTGTCCGCAGGCGTGCATGACACCTTCATTTTTTGAACGGAATGGGACCTCCGCTTCTTCTGTAATCGGCAATGCATCGAAATCCGCACGGAGACCTATCGTTTTCCCTGGTTTTCCGCCTTCGATCGTTACGATGATCCCTAATCCATTTCCTACATTCGTTTGAATCGACACATCTTTCCCTTTATAAAAATCAATGATATATTGTGCCGTTTTCTCTTCTTTGAAAGATAGCTCCGGGTTCTCATGTAAATGACGGCGGATTTGAACCATTTCCTCTTTACGGGCTTCCAGCATGTTCAATAATTTACTTTTCACATTCACGATAATTGTCCCCCTTATTTCATTATAAGTAGTTTTTCAGCAATGCCTTCCGTAGTGGAAGGAAAGGATGGCCCTGTATAGTGTGTATTTAACAAGGCTTAAAATTTTCTTTCGGTCTGGTAAATAAACTCTATTAAACTTGTATATACTTCTCGATAATAAAACAGGACCGCTGCCAAGATGGAGTTTCCCCAATGCTGACACGGTCCTTATGTTTTGCGATGATTTATTGTTCTCGCTTTTTGTTTTTACCCATAATGAAAATGGGCTCCAACTCATTATCTTCGTAAAGGAATGATAGAGCCGTTATCGGTACATGACCGCTGGCAAAGAAGCTCATGGCCATTTGCGCAAGAATATCATAACCCGTATCATTCTTCACATCGGCAATGATGATGACATCCTGATGCGGAATGGCCACAGCCATGGTCCCCTCGATCTTTTCCTTCATTTCCCGAAGCCAGGATTCATTCAGGATTCTGCTGGCATCATATCCATCATTCGTGTTCAAAAAATAAAATGCATTATCCGCGACGATATCCGACTTCATTTCAGTGGAGAGGGAACGGGCATTGAAAAGGGCAATTTCACGGATTCTGTCACCCTGCCAATTTTCCCGTTGAATCATCTTTTCATCTATAAGACGGTAGGTTTTCCCTAAATCAAGGGCATAAAAAACCCGGGTTTCAGCCGTATGCTCATCGAATAAAAATGGATTTCCTTCTTCCGATTCCATTGGAAAGGAGGTAGAGCGGATGACTGGGAAAATGAATTTCTCCTTGCCTTCCATGCTGTGTTCCTCCCCCATCACATTCAGGGCCTCTTCCACGTAATAGATGATTTCATCGATGGCTTTTTCCTGTACGTTTTCATAGTTAGCAAGTACAGGAGGCAGCTCGATGGTGATCCCCTTCCCGGTCTTCACATTTTCCACGCGTAACGTATCTTGCTTGCTATCGAATTTGAAAGTCCGATTATCATCTTTTAACCGTTCCTTCAAGATATTTTTCAGCTTTGTGCTGTCCATTTTCATGATTGACCCTCCTCTTCATTGAAAAATCCCCAGCGAGAAGGGGAAATTGATTATAGTGATTGTATGAATTCCTCAATTTGTTCTTGTGTTTTGCGATCCTTGCTCACGAATCTACCTAGCTCTTTGCCATTATCATAAGCGATGAAACTTGGTATTCCGAATACATCATTAGCTGCACACACATCGATGAATTCATCACGGTCCACATAAATGAATGTGAAGTCAGGAAATTTCGTTTCAATCTCCGGCATTATCGGTTCGATTACACGGCAATCTCCACACCATGTCGCCGAAAAAAGAAAAATATGTTTGCCTTCATTTTTTAATGCATCATATTGCTCAATGGTTTGTAACTTTTCCATTTGAATATTCCTCCTGCTCTATATGTCACCTTAGTTTTTATAATCCCATCATACCAGACTCTCCGCGAATCAACCATTAATACGGATCGGTTAAATTACCGGGAAATTGGGGAGTTATCTTATTTCTGGGGCACGGATGATACGATTTCCATCATCTGTTTCGCATCGGTTTTTAAATGGTCTTTATCCGTTTCGGTTGTCAGCTTGACCCCACCGATCCCCACTGCAAGCTCATACTTTTCTTTCGGTATCTGCTTAATCGAGATAAAGCCGAATTTATCATCAGTTTGAAAGGAATGCAGCACCAAATATTGATCTCCTTGTTCCTTTATCGCCAAATATAAAACGGAGCTGTCTTCTTTTTCATTCGGATTGACAAATAATATATAAGCCTTATCACCTTTTTGTAAAATCAAATTATTATCATGTTCTTCCACTACCCTATATTCCTTTGGCAGATAGACTTGAATAAGCCCTGCCTCGAGATTGGGCTGTTTTTCATCGTCACGAAAAGCCACTTCAGCAGCCTTCATTGCCCTTTCGGTTTGTCTCTCGATACCTGAGCAGCCAACAAGCAAACTGCTTATTAACAGGAAAACAAGAAATTTCTTATTCGATAAAGCCATCTTCATTCCTCCAGCCGTCTCTTTTATTCACTTATGGATACTATTATCCTTATTAATGGAATTCATCCATTTTCTAAAAAACATGATACAATGAAAACAATTTAAATACCGAGGAGGAAAACAATGAAATTAACCGTGTATCTTGCTGGGGAGATCCATTCAAATTGGAGAAATGAGTTGAGAGATAAGGCTTCTGCACTGAAGCTTCCTTTAGAATTCGTCGGTCCGATGGAGAACCATGAACGCTCCGATAATATCGGTGAAGATATTCTCGGAGAACAGCCGGACCCTATTCTGAAGGATGCGGCCGCTTCCCAAATCAATAATTTGCGGACAGGTCTTTTGATGAAAAAAGCTGATCTTGTCGTCGCCCTGTTTGGAGAGAAATATAAACAGTGGAATACTGCCATGGACGCAAGCACCGCCCTTTCCCTGGGTAAACCGCTTATTTTGATTCGCCCGGAATCCCATCACCATGCCTTAAAGGAATTATCGGAAAAGGCGAGTGTAACGGTCGAATCCGTGAACCAAGCCATGAAGGTGCTTTCTTATATTTTTGAAGAAGGGTTATAAATCTCCCGCCCAAGGAGTTTTCCCCCTTATATCAATAACGAGAAAAGGTCTTTACCCCAATAAAAAGCTTGTAGGGAAAATTACCCTACAAGCTAAAAGCAAATATTTATGGGTTGAAACTTATCCCTTTTTAATGGGAATCCAAATTTCCGAGTAATAGTCAGGGTTTGAAGCGTCATCATTCGCGTATACTTCCATTTCGGGAGTTCCGGCATGTTCATAACCGCTGGTAGGGAACCATTCAGAGAAGATTTGCTTCCAAGCTTTTTGAATGGCATCCGGCATAGGTCCATGAACTTCAAATACGACCCACTTGGAAGCCGGTATCGTAAGGGCTGAAAACTCTTGAGGCACTTTCCCGGCATACTCTGCACCTATCCAATAATCCATCGTTTCAGTTTTTTCCACTGCCCGCTTATCGACACATACACCAATCAAGCCATCTATTTGGCCATTGTTCAACTTTCCTAACCTATCGCTGGTTCCATCCGTATTCACTTTATCCCACAACATCGGGATCCCAACCAAATTCTCTTCATTGACCAAGGAAAACTCTTGCTTGATTCCGATCAATTGAAAGGAATCCCTTTCGACGATATTGTATTTCATCGGTTTTGCCCCTTTCAAAATCACCTGTATCACCAGGCGTTCATAGAATTTCAGCTTCCCCATATACTTTCGTGCTTCGCTTGGAGATACTCCATGCTGCCTTCGGAAAGCTTTTGAGAATGCCTCGGGAGTGTCATAGCCATACTTGTAGGCTAAATCAATGACCTTGCCATTTGTGGATGAAATCTCCTGGGCCGCTAAGGTCAGTCTTCGACGCCTGATATATTCACCAATGGAAATATCCGTTAAAATGGTGAATGTCCGTTGAAAATGAAAAGCTGAGGCATTCGCCTGCCTGGAAATACTCTCGATTGTCAGGTCCTCCAATAAGTGCTCCTCGATATACTCGATTGCCTTTTGGATTGATTCAACCCACCCCATTCCGCTCACCCCTTGTCATCTATACTAGCAACCCCACTCATTAAAATCCTGTCAGATTCTGCTCTGTTTTGGCAGTGTTCTTTTTCCTGATTCGAACCGACATATGTACTCTTCTATCATCATTCCATAGCAATTTCAGTCATGACATGATTCAAAAATCCTACTTTTTCATTTTCAGCTTATACTCGTGTTGACCCGCAAGCATCCTCATGATATGAAGGAACATTTCCCCCCTGGTGATTCGCTCATTTGTAAACACGCCGATTGCTCCTTCCTTTTTGCTGATATTCTCCTGCATTGTGTAAGCGTCCATCACCGGACCCAACTCTTCACCGTGCAGTAGCTTCCCGGCAACAATTCCGGGCAGCGGGATTCTTGCTCCGCCAGCTACAAAGACCTCACCGTCCCTCGTGGCCATCGCACCCCAATTGCATAGAAACAGTCCTTGTTCCATTTTCACGACACCGCCTTCAAGTCCGATACCGATTTCGGCATCACTATGAATTAAGCAATTCCGGGCACGCGTCATTGCCCCATCCATCGTTTCCTCATCTGAAAATGGCTGTTCCGAGACACCGCTTTCCACTTGAAGCGATATGATTTCAGCTTCTTCATATACGTCAAGCACTGCCTTTACTTTCGCCGGATTCTTACTGCCTACTGCTATTTTCAATATGGTTACCTTCCTTCCATGTAAAAAAAAGCTGATGGAAAAGGATTCATGACAGCTCCCTTTCCATTTCAGCTTCCTCTATCAACCGTTATTTATCAATGTCTCGAATGTCGTTTTATCACAGGAACGAACCAATTTCCCGATCAGTTCACGTGCAGCGGCATAATCATCAATATGAATCATGGATGCATGTGTATGAATATAGCGGGAACAGATGCCAATCACCCCGCTTGGAATGCCTTCGTTTGCAACATGGACCTTCCCTGCATCCGTGCCGCCTTGGGAAACGAAATATTGATATGGAATGTCATTCGACTCGGCCGTATCAAGGATGAACTCCCTCATGCCGCGATGCGTAACCATCGAACGATCCAAAATACGGAGAAGCGCCCCTTTCCCCAGCTGCCCAAATTCACTTTTACTGCCGGACATGTCGTTCGCAGGACTTGCATCCAAGGCGAAGAAAAGATCCGGTTTGATCATATGAGCTGCTGTTTGCGCACCCCGTAATCCCACTTCCTCCTGCACGGTTGCTCCGGAATAGAGGATATTCGGTAATGTTTCATCTTTTAAATCCTTTAACAATTCAATCGCAAGTCCGCAACCGTAACGGTTATCCCATGCTTTTGCCAGGATTTTTTTCTCATTGGCCATCGGCGTGAACGGACAAATCGGTACAATCTGCTGACCGGGCTTAATACCGATTCTCTTCACATCTTCCTTATCATCCGCCCCGATATCAATCAGCATATTTTTGATATCCATTGGTTTTGAGCGTTGCGATTCATCAAGCAAATGAGGAGGAATCGAACCGATGACACCAATGACCGGCCCTTTATCGGTAATGATTTCGACTCTTTGGGCCAAAAGCACTTGACTCCACCAGCCTCCAAGGGTCTGAAAACGAATCATTCCATTATCCGTTACGGAAGTGACCATGAATCCCACTTCATCCATATGCCCGGCAACCAGTACAGTCGGCCCTTCTTGATTACCTCTTTTTACGCCAAATATTCCGCCAAGGCGGTCTTGGACGATTTCATCCGAATATTTTTCCAGCTCACTCCTCATGAAACTCCGAACTGCATGTTCATTTCCTGAGGCTCCCGGTAATTCCGTCAATGTTTTAAAAAGTTCTAAAGTCTCATGATTCATTTTTCTACCCCTAACCTATGTATTGTTTTATACTATTTTACAGAACTTAGCATCATGTTACACTAGAAAGTTCTAATTTATCAGTTAATGGTTAAAATTTCAAATTATTAGTCAAATAAAGCGTTCTTCTGTATACTAGAAAGAGTGATTGAAAAAATGCAATGGAGGAGAAATCAATGAATTGGAAAACGTTTTTACTAGGTACTGTAGCCGGGTTTGCTGCTGGCTATGCGACAAAACAAATATTGGATCAATCAATTAAACCTTCTCCGGATAAAGTCTTGGCCCAAGTGAAGGAAACAGTCAAAAAGGACGGAAATATATATGGCTCATGGATCTTGATGAAGCCGGAAAACTATACAAAAAATGATTTGGACTATGAAGTGTACAAAGGCGGGATCACTAGAAACACAGAGGGAAAACGCGAGCAATTCGAATTTGTTGCAGATGCCTCTACAGGAACGATATTGGAGCTTAATGCGCAAAATGATTGAAACAAAAAGGAGGGCCGTCAAAATGACGTCCTCCTTTTGCTTTCCTGCTTACCGATTCCGTTTCAATTCGGCTATTATCTCTTTACCCGTTACATCCCATTTGATGGCACAGTAGTGGGCATCATGGTAAAAGCTGTACCAGGACCCATTTTCCAGTCCGGATTTCATCCACTTTTCCTTCGCTTCGATGGAAGTCATGGGATAGTCGTCATAAGCAAGCACCCAGAGGACATTCGCATGCGCGTGCGTCGGCATGATATCTGCCATGTGAATCAATCTTTCCCCACCATCTTCAATGATGATGATTGCATGTCCATCACTATGCCCCCCTGTATGGATCATTTTAATGCCTTTCGTAATTTCTTGTTCACCTTCAAAAGGACGTACCTGCGAAGCGACAGCCTCCCAGTTTTCTGCCCAATATGTACTTTTTGAACGAATATTCGGGTTTTTCATTTCATTCCATTCAGTTTGAGTCGTAATGATTTCGGCACGCCCGAATACAGGCACCCAAATTTCACCTTCACGTTTCGTCAAACCGCAGGCATGGTCGAAATGTAGATGGGTCATTAAAATGTAATCGATATCATTTGGTTGAATCCCAAGTCTGCCAAGATCTTCGACAAGACTGGATTCCTCCGTCACCCCAAAATTCCGTCTTTGCTTCTCATTCATCTTTCCATTACCAATACCGGAATCTATAAGCATGTTCAATCCATTTGCCTGCACTAAAATCGGATCAGTACGTAACTCGATTTGGTTATTTTCGTTAACAGGATACTTCTTGGACCAAAGCGGTTTCGGTACAACACCGAACATCGCACCCCCATCCAAGTGAGTCACACCGCCGTTCAACCATGTTAATTTCATTTCCCCTATTTGCATCGTTTCCATTTTACCCCTCCTCCCCTATAGTTTAACACCCACTTCCATATATTGAAATTGATAACAATCATCTCATCCTCGTGAATGCCCCCCTCCCATATCAAACCTTTACGATTTCCCCCAAACGAAAGAGCCATCACAAAGGCAAACATGGTTCATGGTAGACGAAATGGTGGATATATTTCTATCTAAACCTCCGTTGAGTTTCCTTGACATCCTTGCTTATTAACTATGTTGGACATGTATATGGCAGCAGTTAATTGGTGTGATCTTAAGAAATTTTATTCGGCTTAAACAAAATAAAAAACCAGATGCTGTGCACCTGGTTTCTGATCGATGATTATTGGAACATTGCTTCCAATCTGTATATCCGGTTGCCTTTACTCGAGAACTTTTCTTCATATTCTGTCATGATATTACCTTCAAAACTGCTGTTATGCAGATCAAGGCTTACATATTTCAAGAGCATGCCGTATTCGGAAATACTCTTCAAGGAAGATTCGAATAACCCTTGGTTATCCGTCTTGAAGTGAATCTCGCCTTTGTCTGGCAGGATGCCTTCATATACTTCGAGGAATGTCTTATACGTTAACCGACGTTTTGCATGACGTGATTTCGGCCATGGATCAGAGAAATTCAAGTAGACGCGATCCACGTCACCTTTTGCAAAATATTCCCCTAAGTTCGCTGCGTCAACATTCAACAGCTTTAAATTTGGAACATCCGCTTCAATCAGCAAGTCCAATGCAGCTACAATGACACTTCTATATACTTCAATTCCAATGAAATTCACATCAGGATGGGCTTTTGCCATTTCTGTAATGAAACGGCCTTTCCCCGTACCCACTTCAATATATAACGGATTATCGTTACCGAAAACTTCATGCCATTTACCTTTATGGCTCACTGGCTGCTGAATTACATATTGTGGAAAATCATTCAAACGGTCTTCAGCCCAAGGTTTATTTCTTAAACGCATGATGACACCCCTATTTATAATATAATCGTTCAAACCATAACACGAGTGGATGGATTCCTGCAAGATGATTTTTTCAGGAAAAGCCTGCATGCACCCACTGACAAATAAAAAAACTGCCGGCCATCCAGGCGACAGTCTCTGTAGTTTTCATGTATAAAACTTTCCGCAAAACACACCATAAATAAGTGAAGGGCAGGCGAGAACCACCTGGGAACCCCTTGAATCCATATTTAAGATAGGAGAGGTATTATATGCCGCTTTCCCATGAACATCAAATGTCACTATTAAAAGATATATTAACCAATCATCAAACAGATTGCTGCGGATCCGTTTCTGAATGTGAACAGGTTGAAAGGCTCGTCAAATCCTTAATGGTCAATACTGATATTGACAGCAATGTAAAAACGATACTGACGGAGATTTACGAATATAGCCAGACAGGCATCGGTACCGCCGATTTAGAAGCACATATTTCAACCCACCAGAACGACTTGTCCCAGTGGGTGGATGATATAGATCAATTCTGATCAGCCAACCATCATTAACGCTTCAAGTTTTTGCAGTAATTCATTTCTTTCCTCGTACCGCTTTCTACGATGATGCCATTGGATGGAAAGCACTAGTTGTGAAACCGTGTGCCATTTCATCCTCATCTCCAGGCCTGCGTCAAGCTTCTTGCCGTAACGGGCAAGCCATTGATTCCATTCTTCCCTTGGGACATATGAATACAGGAGTACGCCCAGGTCAATGGCCGGATCGCCAATGACCGCTCCGTCCCAATCAATTAGGAACAATCCGTCGGTTTCGGTCATGAGCCAATTATTATGGTTCACATCACAATGACAGACTACTTTTTCGTCGCATTCAATCAACAGGAGATTATTCTGTAAAAAATGGATGGCCTGCTTGATAATCGGAATATCCGTAACATCCGAAGATAACCCGGTTTCTATGTCTGTAAGTATACTTTCAGGTCGTAAAGGGGATTTCCCAAGCCTTTTGAGCATGCTTAACAAAGGATCGGATTGATGAATTTTTTGAAGCAGCTTTGCGACTCTTATATTGTTCATTTCCTGCTGAGATAGCTCCCTGCCTTCCATCCAATGCTGGGCCGTAATTACATCCCCATTTTCCAGGCGTTTTGTCCACATTAACTTTGGAACAATGCCCTCAGCTGAAAGAACAGCTAAAAATGGCGATGAATTTCGTTTAAGGAAGAGCTTCTGCCCCTCTTTCTCGGCAATAAAGGCTTCTCCCGTAGCTCCTCCAGCAGGGGATATATCCCACTCCTGACCTAATAAATGTTCCAACTGGTTCACCTTCGATTTCCTCGCTTAATCATACAAATGTGGGTACGTTCACCTAGTGTATGTATTACCACTACTTTGAGTCCATGTTTAATAAAAAATCCGCCTGCCGGCGAAGCTGCATTTATACTTGCATCGGGATGATACCCGCAATTAAAAACATCCTCATTTTAGAGAAATAAAAAAATAGCTATTGAGCAATTAAACAATAGCCATAAATTAAATTTTAGTTGAAAAACGGTTTCTTCGTCAAGTACTATAAAACGATTATACGCATAAAACAAAAACAAATAAATCATTTCATATTTTTGTTTGGAATATCATCCTTGAACATGACGCGAATTTTCTCTTTCAGAACCACTGCAGCTACTTCACCCATTCCAACAATTTCCCCATCAGACTGGATTTTCACTGACCCGTGGTTCTTCATTTTTATCCTTTCACCAGAAAAAGAATCAACATTTTTAATGTGTAGGTGACCGCCCCATAAAACGGTGATGAATACGGTCAATAATTTCAACATTGTAATATCATGAACCGCAATCACATTCAACCTGCCATCATCCAGCTTTGACATCGGTGAAATTTTCATGCCACCGCCAAAGTAGGGCTGGTTAGCAATGACGATGAACCATACCTTTTTCAAAAGATGCCGATTTCCATCAATGAACAATTCCATACAGCTGGGCTGGTAAGAAAATATTTTTTTTATAAAAATGAACAGATAAATTAATTTACCCGCTCTGACAAAATTAAACCATTTTTTCAGAGGCGAACGGTCTGCTTCAGCTGAAATTTCAGCATCAATGCCCATTCCCAGGCTGTTAATAAAATAACCAACCTTACCATTCGTCTCGAACTGTCCAATATCAACGGCACTAAAGGAGTTATCCTGAAATAGAGAAAGCGCTTCTTCCACACTCTCAGTTTTTTGAATGCCCCTTACATAATCATTGCCAGATCCAGCCGCAAGGGAGCCGATAATTGCATGAGGAAAACCAATCGCGCCATTTATCATTTCATTGACCGTTCCATCTCCCCCAACAGCGATCATCCGGGTTTCCTGATTCGTCCCTGATAGAATTTCCTTCGTCAATCTTAGCGCATGACCCTTTTCCTCCGTAAAAAACACCTTATGGGGAACAGCTTTTGAATTCAGTATTTCCTCGGCTTTTTTCCAAACCTTCAAACTCTCTTCATTTCCTGCCATTGGATTGACAATGAAATACAGCGTATCATTAAGGTTTTGCATGCTCATTTTCCTCTGTTTGGTTATATTCAGCATCCCATTCAGGTCGCATGCTCGATGTAGTTTGACAATATTCAAGCAATGCCTGCGCCCCCTTTAGCTGATGTGCCTTAAGAGGAGATGATATTGCCCGCATCCTTTCAAACCATTCCGGGAAGGTCCGTTTATCCAATATCGTAATATCATAAGGAGCTTCGGGATAATCCACATAACCATTCCGGGAAAGAATCACCTTTTTAATCGGTACGTTCACTTCATAAAGCTCAAATACCCGGGAGACGATGTTCGCCATCCGATTTGCGCCCAGCATGGGGTTGAGCACTTTTTTATCAGGATGCTTATGATGCATGCGGACCCAGAACCGGTCACCCGAACCGATGAAAGCAGCGTTTTCTTCCGCTTCCAGAAAAGTGATGCACCAAGCATCAACAGGGGTCAATAAAATGACATCGACTTCAACAGGTGCATTTTTCAATAGAAAGATAGGTTTATATAATACGAGAAACGTATCCGGAAAACGTTGCAGAAAAAAGCGGAGCCTTTCATCCAAAAAGAATGATTGGTCCACAAATGACTTTTCAAGAAGCGTAGAACTTCCCCATTTCATTTGAAAGCGGAGCAATTGATTTAAAAAATTCTGCTTCAATTCATCCAGACTGGCCGGACGGAACGGAAATCTTAATGAAAAAACATTAGTATTTTCAATCTGGTTCGGTATGAGCAGCTCATCTGCCTTTACGTCCTGTTTTCCTGTCCGGTGGAATATGCCTTTCACCTTTTTAAACATGCCCTTTGACTCTTCCCGAGGCGTATCAAATTTGACCTGTGTTTCCCTTTCAGCATGTTCACTATAGAGCCGATCTAGCTCGCCCGCTTCATAGGCAGCCTTCAATTTATCCCATTGCTGTTTTTTCAACCGGGCAAATTGTGTTGGATAACGATAAATATCCTGCTCATACCGGGAAATATAATCCTGCATCTTTATGAGCTGTGCCATTCGACCACCACCATCTCTCTCTATTTTTGGAGGTTTATCGCGAAAATCTTCTCATATGAAGGAGAAGCTCCAAGATGTGTTTGATATAACGCAACCTGGTCTGCTTCAAAATGCTTATCCTCCAAATCCGCTATCTGCCGGACGCTCTCCAACGAAAAGGGACTTTCCCCCTCGAATTTCCTTGCTAGCGTTATATGAGGCTTAAACGGCTTTTTATCAAGTTCAAAACCTGCCCCGGCACAAGAATTATAGATTTTCCTTTGAATGGTAAAAAGCCTTTCTTGCTGCTTGACACCTGCCCATAGAATCCTTGGACTATCACTCTTGCCGAAACCGCCGATATCGCCGAGTTCCAAACCGAATGAGGCCTCATTGGCAAGCTCGCTTTCCACACGCCCCAAAGCATCCTTTTTCAATGTATCGGGAGCATTGCCCAAAAAAGCCATCGTAATATGATAATCGGCTGGATGCAGCCATTTCTTAAATGGAAAGTCTAACTTAAGTTGTTCCGTAACAGCATTTAAATAGGACTTGATATCATCAGGTAATACTAAAGCAAAGAAAAAATGAGTATTCATGGTCAAATACATTCCTTCCTATTTTCCCTTTAATTTTACCATATTTCAATTGTATATACCTTTTCATGGACATCCTTATAAATATTCCCTCCATCAAAAAAACTGGTATATTCCCAGTCTTCCATCCTGTGAACGAAGCTATGGCGGATTATTGATACATGCGCAAGGACGGATTAAAAAACTGCACCCCGATTGTTAGATGTTGTCTAACGATCGGGGTGCAGTTCAATATTGGTCTTTTTCTGCCGTTTAGCTGAACAGCGTTTCGTAAAGCAGGAACAAGTTCAGTCCGATGATAAGTACGGCAATAAGCCAAGCAATGCTTGAAGTGATTTTATGATTGACCAGGTTCCCCATGATTTTCTTATTGCTTGTAAACATGATCAATGGCACTAAGGCAAATGCGATGCCAAACGAGAGTACTACTTGGCTCATCACAAGTGCTTTAGAAGGATTCACTCCCCATAATATTATCAGCAGAGGCGGAACGGTCGTAATGATCCTTCTCAAATAAATCGGTATATGTCTCTTAATGAATCCCTGCATGACCACATCACCTGTCATTACACCGACTGATGAGCTGGATAAACCGGCAAATAATAATCCTATTCCAAAGAACATCGCGACTGATGGTCCAAGCATGGCACCGAATTGTTGATAGGCAATATCCAAATCCCCTACAAGCATTCCATTCTTATGAAATAGGGCAGCTGAAACAATTACCATGGCGGCATTGATTCCGCCTGCGATCAACATGGCGATGACAATATCAATTAGTTCAAAACGAAAAATCCTTTTTCTTTCAAAATCGTTTTTACCGACAATTCGCTTTTGAGTTAAAGAGGAATGAAGGTAAATCGCATGTGGCATAACGGTAGCTCCAAGCATACCCGCCGATAGTAATATACTGTCCACTCCCTCGAATTTTGGAGTGAAGAGTCCTAAAACAATGGCTGAAGTATCAGGTTTTGCATAAAAAACTTGAGCACCAAAGGCAATCACCACAACAAATATCATGACCGTGATCAAGGCTTCGAATGTTCGAAAACCTCTGCGCTGGATTTCCAAAATGGCAAAAGAACCAATCGCTGCAATGATGGCCGATGTAATAAGCGGTAAGTCAAATAGCAAATAAATTCCTAGTGCCGCTCCTATGAATTCAGCTAAGTCGGTTGCCATTATAACGGCTTCGGCCTGAATCCATAATAAGAAAGATGTCTTTTTCGAAAATCTCTCCCTGCATAACTCAGGAAGGTTCTTTCCCGTGGCTATCCCCAATTTAGCTGATAGTGATTGAATTAGCACAGCCATTAAATTGGATGCGAAGATAACCCATAATAACGTATAGCCATATTTAGATCCGGCTGTGATATTGGTAGCATAATTCCCTGGATCAATATAGGCCACAGCTGCTATGAAGGCCGGCCCTAGATAGGGCAGCAGTTTTTTGATTCCTCTCGAAGAAGAATGATGCAACACATCGGACATATCTATTTCAACTCCTTTTTACACGCAACTCAAATTGTTGCAACAGGTAAACTTTTTAAGTTAATAGCAAGTATATTCCTGGATCTTGAAAATGTCAAAAAGGAAAATCGGGAAGTTCAAACTGAATTAAACTGCATAAGGAGGGTGTGAACGAAGGCATGTAAAAAGGGATCCGGACATGATTTATCTCACTTCAGACTTGAAGTCAGGCAATGAAAATGTCTGGACATGCAAGATTCATTCCGAGTAATTGCTGAAGAATAAAAACCCCTTGCCGATTGCGGCAAAGGGGACTTTGATCGATCTATTTAAGGGAACCGCATTGCTTCTCGATTTCCTCGGAAAACAGTTTTTGCAGTCTTTGGGTTATCGGACCGGGTTCCCCGGCTGCAATCGAATGGCCATCAATATTAATAATTGGAGTCACTTCGACGCTTGTGCTCGTATAAAGGACTTCATCTGCTGCCATCATGTCCTCGACCGTGAAGGCTTCTTCGACATAGGGAATTCCATGATCTGTGCAAAGTTTCAGCATCACCTGACGGGTGATTCCATTCAGGATCAAGTTGGTGGCCGGATGCGTTTTAAGTAGCCCATCCACCACGATTGAAACATTGGACGAACTTCCCTCCGTCACCGTACCATCACGATGCTGGATCGCTTCATCACAGCCAGCTTCGACCGCTTGCTGTTTAGCCATTATATTCCCCAGTAGATTTAAACTTTTGATATTACAGCGAAGCCAGCGTATATCGTCGGTCGTAACGGCCTTGACCCCTGGCTTCATTTTTCCTGTATAAGGAATTTCCTTGGTATAGGCAACAAAGACCGGTTCCACCTCTGTAGTTGGAAAAGAGTGTGTACGCGGCGATGCTCCCCTTGTCAGCTGCATATAGACGATGCCGTCCTTCAGTTGATCTTCAGTGATCAGCTCTTTCATGCGGGCTTTGATTTCCGCTACAGTATAGGGAACTTTCATCTGAATCAAC
Organism: Peribacillus sp. NJ11; assembly: GCF_030348405.1. NCBI lineage: Bacteria > Bacillati > Bacillota > Bacilli > Caryophanales > Bacillaceae > Peribacillus > Peribacillus sp. NJ11. The sequence continues at coordinate 2,578,863 of NZ_JAUCFO010000001.1, read as the reverse complement.
TTCGCACTGTCCATCAGGCGGTTCAGATGCATGTCCCCCGCAAATAATTCGCCATTATAAACCCGGATGACTTCATAGACGCCATCGCCGAATTGATATCCCCGGTCTTCAATATCTACCTTTACTTCGGACCTGCTTTTAAGGTCGCCGTTGAAAATGATTTTTCCCATGTCTTTCTCCCTCTTTGCCTCTTATTTAGCCAATTCATGAATGGCACGTGCATAAATGGACGTAGCCTTAAGCATATCTTCAATATCAATATATTCATCTTTCTGATGCGCAATATCTTCGCTGCCAGGGAAAAGCGGACCGAATGCAACGCCTTCCTTCAATGAACGGGCGTAGGTGCCGCCGCCAATGGAAAGGAGTTCAGCTTTCTCACCTGTTTCCGCTTCATAAACTTGCTGCAACGTCTTAATCAAGAAGCTTTCGCTGTCCACATAATGCGGAGTGGAATGCGAATTGGTCTTCACTTTCAAATTATATGCCGCTAACCTATCTTCCAATGCCGCCTTTTCCTCTTCCCACTCAAACGTCACCGGATAACGCATACTGAAACCAATCGAGCTGTCCCCTTGTTTTGAATAATTGAAAACGCCTGCATTGATCGTCAATTCACCTGTTTGCTCATCCGAATATGCAACGCCTAAATTATTTCCACGGGAATCTTCAAACAAGCGATCCTTGATGAAAGTGAAGTAAGCTTTAGCATGGGGATCCAGAGTAAGATCAGCTAGAAATACGGCTAAATGCAGACCTGCATTAATGCCATTTTTCGGTTCCATCGCGTGTGCCGAAACACCATTCATTTCTAGAAGCACTTGATTTTTTTGTGGAACGGCTTGGCCCTTCAATGAATATTTTTGCAAATAATCCTGATAGTTTGCCACCACTTCAGCAGGGTTAGCCGCTTCCACAATCGCCGTAGCAAAATCCGGTACCATATTTGTCCTTCTACCTGAAGAAAATTCCATGACATTCACGTTTGAGTTCGTACCATTTCCTGCATCGGCAGGGTGTATAACCGAGAAATCCCAGATTCCCTTTTCCGCACTGATGATCGGGAAGTCAGCATCTGGCGCGAAGCCCATCGAAGGCATTTCCTCCACTTCAAAGTAGCGGTCAACGCAGCGCCAGTTCGATTCTTCATCCGTTCCAATGATCATCCTCACACGTTTGTTCAAAGGTTTTCCTAGCTCCCGGACCAGCTTCATTGCATGATAGGCTGCCATCGTCGGCCCTTTATCATCGATTGCCCCACGAGCATATATGCGGCCATTACGGATTTCAGCACCAAACGGATCCGAACTCCATCCATCTCCTTCGGGTACCACGTCGACATGGCATAATATCCCGATTAACTCCTCACCTTCACCCATTTCAATATGGCCAGCGACATTATCGACATTTTTCACGGTAAAACCGTCTTTTTCGGCTAATTGAAGCATGTAATCAAGGGCTTCCTTCACCCCTTTACCGAATGGGGCCTCCTCTGTCGGATGTTCTTCATCCAGTACACTTTTTATTTTCAGTAAGTTTTGTGTGTCCAGTAATAAGTCCATTTTCCGTTTTTCAACTTCTTCTCGCCAATTCAATTCACTCATAATACGACAACTCCTCTTGTATATATATATTTCATTTTATCACTTTTACTATCTGATTCGCCAAGCGTAGCTACCTTTTTCTTCTTATTCCCGTATTATTGCTAAGGTCAAACTACCGATAAAATTCCTAACATAAATAAAAAAACACCCCCTTTTAATTAAAAGAGGGTATTTTCAATAGGCTATCTTCATCCATCGACTCTGTTACTTTTCGGTTCAGTCTTGGGATGTATAACGCTAAAAACAAGGAACGTCCTAAACTGAACGCCAGGAATGCAAGCCATAATCCATGATTGCCAAGGTGCGGGACTGCCATGAATTGGAAACATAAAAAGGCCAATAGTGCAAGGAGCATCGAGTTCCTTACAGGAACGGCTTCAGTCGCACCGGTAAACACTCCATAGAAAATGAGTCCGATAAAGGCAGTGAAAGGGAATAGGACAATCCAAAGCCCGTATTCATGGGCCAGGTCGATGACGCCTGGAATATTCGTGAAAAGGAGAATGACCTTATCGCTAAATAAATAGTATGATCCGGCAAGTATGAACGAAGCATACAAGCCCCACTGCGCCGAAAGTGAGAGCGTTTTTTTATAAAGGTGTATATCTCTCGAACCAATGGCCCTCCCAATCAGGAGACTCGACGCGTTCGCGAAGCCATCAAAGCAATAGGCCATCAGGTAATGGATTTGAATGAGTACGGCATTGGCCGCTAGTGTCTCTGTCCCGAAAGTGGCTCCTTTGGCCGTAAAAAGATTGAAAACCGTAATCAGGCAAATGGTCCTGATGAATAAATCCCTGTTGACCACCATCATTTTTTTCAGGGAAGCATGATCGAACCCCTCCCGGAACGAAAAAGCATCCGGTATGATGACCGCTTTCCAAATCACCAACAAGCCCAGGAAAAAAGCGGCAATCTCTGATATCAATGAAGCGGCAGCAACCCCTGATACGGACCATGAAAAGCCATTTACAAAAACGAGGCACAAAATAATATTGATCACGTTCATGAAAACTTGTATGAACAATGATGTTTTTATCCTGGATTTCCCGATTAACCAGCCTAAGATGACATAGTTCAATAATGCAAAAGGTGCACCCCATATCCGGATGCTGAAGTAATCGGCGGCAAAGGAGGAAACGTCCGATTCCGGACCGATTGCACCTAGGGAAACATTCAATATGGGTTTTTGGATCACGATAAAAAGAAGACCGATGATTGCTGCTATGAAAAAAGGACGAATCAAGGTCATCAGGCTCTGCTTGTCATCCCTTGCCCCCTCAGCTTGTGCAGCGAAGGCAGATGTACTGACCCGAAGAAATCCAAAAAGCCAATACATCGTATTAAAGATAATGGTTCCGACAGCTACCCCACCTATATAAGCGGGATCACTCAACTTTCCAACCACAGCCGTATCAACCGCACCGAGCAATGGTGTACTCATCGTCGAAATCGTAAGCGGAATGGCCAAGGAAAGATACATTCTGTTATTCATAAATGGATGACCTCCTTTTTCATGTCTGAAAAGTTCAAAGAACTTTGCAATAAAAGTACAACTTGTTAGGCTATTTTTGATATTGACAATCCACGGAATCAAAATTTGAATATTTAAAGATTGATAGTGCCTTCAAATTGTAGCGGTTATTTAAATATATCAACTTTCCGGCAAAATTTCAGATATACATCTACTTTTCATCCAGCAAGAAAAGAAAAAACATTCGCAAGCGGGAAAACAAAATGCTTGACGGATTGATGATGGAGTAATAGTATTGCTCGTTGATAAAATAACTTTTGAACTATGCTTGAACATATATTCATCGTTATATCAACTAAACAGGAGTGATCATGATGGGAAGATTGACAAATAAAGTAGCCATTATCACTGGCGGAGCATCTGGTATGGGAAGAGAAATGGTCGACCTATTCACAACAGAAGGAGCACAAGTCATTGCTGCTGATATCAATGAAAAAGCTGTAGCTGCTGTGAACGAATTGGATAACGTCCATGGTACTGTCCTTGATGTATCTTCAGATGAAAGCTGGAAAAAGGTGACGGATGAAGTCATCGCTAAATTTGGCAAAATCGACATTTTGGTTAACAATGCCGGTATCTCGACAGAAAAAGGAATTAACGATACGACATTGGCCGATTGGCAGCTAATGTTAAGCATTAATGGATTTGGACCATTCCTTGGAATGAAACATGTTGTTCCTTACATGGTTAAAGAAGGTAAAGGAGCTGTTGTGAACATTTCTTCCTTTACTGCTCAAATCGGAATGGGCTTAAACTCTTATTCAGCTTCTAAAGGTGCCGTTCGTGCTATTTCCAAGGCTGCCGCAACTCAATATGGCCGCATGGGCGTCCGTGTTAATGCCGTTTTCCCTGGTATCATCGAAACACCAATGACACAGAAATTAGAAGAGTCAAAAGAGTTAGTGAACCAAATGATCAAGGCAACTCCATTACAGCGTTTGGGGCAGCCGGCGGATATTGCAAATGCCGTGCTTTATCTAGCATCCGATGACGCTTCATACGTTACTGGTGCCGAGCTCGTCATCGACGGTGGATACTCTGCTCAATAATAAAAGGTGGAAATGGAAAATCCCGTTTCTGAAATCCAGAAACGGGATTTTCTGATAACATGAAAATTTGGCGGTTACGTTAACACACCAATGAAATAGCCAAAAGTCGTAAATACCAAGCACCAGCTGAAAGCCCCAGCACCTGCAAATATAAAGTACTTTCGTTTCCCCATTCCGTTCATTCCGGATATGTAACTGGCGAAGTGGCGAACTCCTGGGATGAAATAGGCAATGATAATGGTCCATGGGCCATATTTATTGAACCATTTCTCCAGTTTTTCCAACCTCGCGGGAGTCATTTTGATCCATTTACCATGCTTTCTCAAAAAAGGCTTACCCACCTTTTTCCCGATGAAATAACTGACAAGCATCCCGGATATCGATCCAAGGAAACTGACTAGGAATGCCCCCTGGACATTCAAAACGGAAATGGATGACAAATAGCCGACAAAAGTCATCATGAACTCATCAGGTACCGGCAAGCCAATAATTCCAATGGCCAACAGTCCATATATCGCAAAATAACCATAGTTTGAGATTAAATCTTTTACTATATCCATCTATAGTACTCCATCTCAGCACCCTTTTTTAAAGTAATCCAATTTCTATGCGGGCCTGGGTAAAGTGATTACTTCTTTTTAATAGGATAACCTAAATTAACCCAAATGAGTGGATTTTCATAAAAAAAGAAAAAAAAGAAGAATAAACACGTTTTTTGTTGAAAGGTTTGTATGGCAATGACAGTCAACGTTTCCCCCTTTCCGCGATGAGTGACGGCAACAAAAGCGGACCCGATGACCGAGTCCGCTTCCTCTTATTTCACAATTTTTATTTCCTTGATTGGCCAATACACTAGATTCGCCTTGCCGACAATTTCATCGACGGAAATCGTGCCGATTTCACGGCTATCCAAACTATTTTGGCGATTATCCCCCATAAGGAACAGCTGGTCATCCGGAACTGTCATACTGCCTGTAATATCTTCGAGCTTGAAGGATTCAGTCAGCGGCACTCCTGCCATCTGGTTCTTATATTTGTCCAAGTATGGTTCTTCATAAGCTTTCCCATTAATATAAAGCGTATCATCTTTATATTCAATATGGTCACCTGGAAGACCGATAACCCTTTTTATATAATCTTTATCTGCCGTTGCATGAAAAACGACAATATCAAACCGGTCGATACTATCAATTTTCGTTCCAAACTTGGTAAGAACAATCCGTTCGTGGTCTTGCAGGGTCGGCATCATTGACTCACCGTCCACGACAATCGGTGCAAAAATATACGTTCGAATTAAAAAAGCTAGAATGACTGCAATCAATATCGCTTTTATCCATGAAAAAACTTCTTTTCTATTTTCCAATCGAAGTCCCTCTCTCTGTTTTTTATTCATGCAATTATATCATAATCCCTTCATGATCACGTCATACAAATACCCACATTTTGCACATAATCAATTACTTCCATTTTCCATACTGGATCTCGATGCTTTCCAACTCTATTTCCCTGCGCTGCATCTTTGGAGGACAAATCGCATTATATGTACGGACTTTCTCATTTATATCGTCAATTCGTTTGATTAATTCCGATTCAGGTCCATTCATTTTTTTCAATCGAACCACTTCGGATAGCTCTTCCCGAATTTCTTTTTGCCATTTTATCCAAAGCGGAAGGTAACCGGCATCCTTGGCCTTCGTCAAGAAGTTGTCATAGATATTTCCCGATAGCACCGACTCCGGAAGCGGTTTTCCAAAGCCAGGATTATTCTTCAGTCCGCCGTCCTTTTCATAATCCTTAAAAATCTGATCCATCCAGTTTACATGCCCCTGTTCTTTGCCCATAAACAATCTCCCTTCAGACCACTTATCATTACATCTATTTACAATTATAACATTTTTATCTATACCCACTCCACCCTTGAAGATCATTCAATGAACACTTTCTACTATTATATATGCATGGCTTTCGGCCAAAAACATTCATGCATCAAAAAAGGGATTCCATTATTAACGGAATCCCTTTTTGCCATCTATTTAACCGTGATTTTCCTTTTTACCTCTGCCTTGTTCTGTGATTTATCCGTAACTGTGTAAGTCAATGTATAGGAACCCTTTTTCTTTGTATTCACAGTCCCTGTTATTTTGATCTTACTTGTTAAACTTCCATCCAGGTTATCTTTCGCAGATACACCTGATTTAGGATTGAATGCCGAGTTATAGGCAATGGTTTTACTTTTGGCACCGGAAATGACCGGCTTGGTGCTGTCGATTGTGATCTTCCTGGTCACTGTAGCAGTATTTTTCGATGAATCAGTGATTGTATACTTTAATGTGTACGTTCCCTTTTTCTTCGTATTCACCGTACCCGTCACCTTGATTTTACTGGTCAAGCTGCCATCCAGGTTATCTTTAGCGGATACGCCTGATTTAGGATTGAATGTCGAGTTATAGGCAATGGTTTTACTTTTGGCCCCCGAGATGACTGGCTTGGTGCTGTCTATCGTAATCTTTCTTGTGACTGTAGCAGTATTTTTCGATTGATCGGTGACCGTATACTTCAATGTATAGGTCCCCTTTTTCTTCGTATCCACTGTACCCGTCACTTTGATTTTACTGGTCAAGTTACCATCGGCATTATCCTTGGCACTCACATTCGTTTTTGGATTGAATGAAGAATTAAGTTTGATGGTTTTATTCCCGGCACCTGAAACCACTGGCTTTACTTGATCATAAACGGTTATTTTCCTTGTGACCTTGGCAAAGTTCCCAGCCTTGTCAGCTACCGTATACGTCAAATTATAGGTACCCACTTTCTTGGTATCCACCTTACCATCCACACGTATGGCACTCGTTAAGTCACCATCTTTATCATCCTTCGCCTTTACGCCGGTTTTAGGATTGAAAGTTGAGTTGAACGGAATGGATTTATTTGTAGCCCCTGAAATCACAGGTATATTCGTATCCTTGATAGGCACGACACTCGATGGCCTATTGGAGATGTAAGCTGATGAAACATACCCCTTAATCTTCCCGTCTTCCGTTTGTACGGGGTAAAAGACAAATTTATTTCCCTTAGATTCGTGATAGTCAAAATTCCCTTTGATGATCAAGCTTGTATTTGGAGGCACAAGTACTGCACCTACCGTAGTGCTTATTTCTTTCCTAATATTCGCGTTGGATGTCGTCACCACTTTGTCTTCTGGCATGAACCAATAAACAGAGTCATGCGTTTGGTCGGTCAGTGTGTATTCCAGCTTTTTAAAGATGATATTTTCAGTGCTTTCCCGATCATATTGAAAGTCCGATGTGCTGAATGGATAGATTGCCAGTTTAGTTCCATCCAAATAACTTTGGTTTTCTATCTTGGCAAAAACTTCCTCTTGGTAAGCATTCACATTTCTTTTCCCGCTTTCCTGGTAAAGAGGACTGTTAACCGGCTTTGTCCCATTGTATGCCATGACAGGGAAATACCAATTTTCGATGACCCTGCGTCCTGCACCTTCGATTTTCGGCAAATCATGATCATTTCTTGAATACATGCCGCTCAGTACCTCGACGCCAGCCTCGATATTGTAGACTATATCATTTCCCAGCCTTTTCTGGTCATACCCACTTTTATTGGTAAGCTGCATTAGACCGATACCGCCATCGCCGGATATAATCGGTTTGCCCGCATCATTAAATTGCCTCCAATCCCCGTTTTCCTGCGTAGCCACCGCTTTTACCACTTCAGGGGGGATTTCAGCCTCTATTGCCGCATTCGTCAGTAAGCAATTAATCTGCTTATGGGAAGGATTTTTATTGGGTTGAATTTCACCAAATGATGAACACGCATTGGTTATTCCGGACTCTGCAAAAGCAGCCTGTCCATTGAACAAACCGAGTGTCAAACAGGTCATTATCCCAATCTTCATTAAAGGTATCTTCATCGATCGAACTCCAGTCTATTTATATTTAAATCTATAATAATAGTAACATGATAGACTGGTTAATGCAGGTATAAATAGGTATATTACCCTAAAATATCCTTGCATGACAAAAGGAGCTTACCCGCATTTTCGGATCAGCTCCTTTGTTTTTGAATCACAAACTATGTATGGTGTTGGATCATACGATCACTTCCACCGTTTCCCTCGGTTTCCTTGCCAAGCACATGATTCCCGGCACGATGAAGAAGATAAGCGGCCAAACATGAAAGATCGTCAGAATGCCCGTAATGATCAATAAGATTCCGGCTGCCTTCGCTTTGCCGCCTTTTAATAGAAAGATAGCGATCAAGCCGCCTGCCAAGGCAATGAACAGCGATATGATTCCAGCCCATAGTAAGCCCATGAAAAACTTGATTGACATATCGACCTCAGACGTCGAAAACTCGGAGTCTGACATTAATGAGTAGTCCATCATTTCTGTCATATCGATACTGTTGAGATAAACTGCCGTTATAATCGTCACGATTAAAGAAATCGCAGCGATACTCACGCCTATGATACTTAATACGAATTCCCATGTGCGTTTCATTTACTTCGCCTCCCTAGAAAAGTCACTTATATATATACCCAATTTGGGAAGGAATAAAAGACTTTTATTCCTTCCTTTCAAAATCTGTGAGCGTCCATTTGGTATTATCATTTTCCTTACTTGGATCGATAAGGCATGATGAATGGAAAAATCAATCCGATGAAAGTACCCGTGGAGCTTGGCTCTTCTGAAAAAAGAATAGGGAAAATGAGCCGGATATATGGCCGTCAATCATCCTTCTTTTTCAATCGTTCATTTACTTCATCCGCTTTATTTTCCAGGTTATGCATTTTTGTCATATGTTTTATAAAGAAACGGACAACCTTCACAACCATTACGATTAACAAAACGAGTAGAGCAAGATAGAATAATTGCCATAAAATATCGCCAATATTAAACATGAAAACACTCCCTTCCAAAGGAAAATCATATCATTTAACACTGGTCTTTTGGGTAAAAAAAGGAAAAAGGCTCTGTTTTTTTCAGAGCCTAAAAACCATTCCTATTCACGATCAAAGCCACCAATTGTTCAACAGACGGTTCCTCGGGCATCATATCCACTTTAAATCCATAGTCTTTAAGTCTTTTGCCAGTACTTTCCCCAATTACCCCGATAGAGACATGATTTAGCAGCCCTTCAATATCCACGTCTGCCTGGTTCCCAAATTCCAACAGCATATCAACCGAATGCTGATTCGAAAAAAGTACCGTTCCGACTGCTTTCCCGTCTAGCATTCTCGGAAGGATTTCAAGGAATCTTCCATCAACAAATTTAGTGATGGTTTGAAAATAGTCTCCTTCCCCATGAGCCGGATCTCTTTGATCCTTGTTTCGATCTCCAATGACCAACAGTGTTCCGGCTGCCGGCATCTCGGATTTGAGCTCGGCCATTAGTCCACGTTGCTGTAAAGCTTTCTTCGACTTCCGCGAGATCACATAAAGTTTTGAAGAAATCCGACGGAAATCAATAGCGTGTTCAGTAAGTGAATCCAAGAATCCATGGACGCTTTCGGGCGAAGTGAAGAGGATTCGATCATACGAAAGAAAAGAGAGCAGCTGACTTTCTTCTATTTTCACTTTTGCCGCATTCCATTTAGGAAACTCGATGACATCGCCGCCAAGTTCATACAGTGCTTCTGCCAAGGAACTCTTTGCCGTCCCGGTCCGGGCCACTAAAAACCGTTGACCATATAGTGGCTTCTTTTCGAACCATTGCAGTTTTCCCCTTAGTGAAATGATATCCCCGACCAAGGTGATCGCCGGATTGCTAAGCGACCTTTCACTTACCTTTTCGACGATATCATCCAAGGTCCCCTCGACCGTTTCCTGTCTTCCATAAGTGCCCCATTGAATGACGAGTGCCGGCGTGTTCCCCGGCTTTCCATGATTAATCAAATTCTCGCGGATATACGGAAGGTTGGCCACACCCATATAAAATGCAACCGTATCTATACTATTCACAAGCCCATTCCAATCTATATCCTTCTTCGTTTGGTCATGGCCCGTCACCATCGCAAAGGAACGTCCATAATCCCGATGCGTAACGGGGACTCCTGCGTACATGGATGCGGCAATGCTGGACGTAACCCCCGGAATGACTTCGAATGGGATACCCTGAGCTTTCAACGATTCCGCTTCCTCCCCGACTCTTCCAAAAACGGCGGGATCACCGCCTTTCAAACGGACGACCCGATGCCCTGCCAGTGCTTTGGACACAAGCAGCTCATTGATATTCCCTTGACTGATGCCATTCGCATAAGGTGTCTTACCACAATAAATCAATTCACAATCGAGGGTAGCAGCCTCCAATAGTTTGGGATTCAGCAATCTGTCATATAAAATGACATCCGCTTTTTCAATCTCTTTTTGACCTTTTACGGTAATCAGGCCCACATCACCCGGACCTGCACCAACAAAATAGACCTTCCCCTTAGTCATACCGCACTCACCCCTATCTGCTTGCAATTCCCTGGTAATATTTCACCAGCTCCACCATTGCACTGCCCATCCGTTGATCTTCAGGATATATGACCCGCTCTATCCCTTCATCGATTACCACCTGCGCCGTTACCTTTCCGACTGCAAGAGCAATTACATCCGATGCAAACAGGTCGATTATCTTATCCTCCACACCTTGTTCACGGACAAATCTCATTAAATTTCGTGGCTGCGGTGCACTCGTGAACACAACGGAATCAATTTTGCCCTCAAGGATTTCTTGGATCAGCTGCTGCATCGTTTCTTTTTCGGGCGGTATATGCTCGTATGGAAGAATTTCTTTATGTTTCACCTTTTGTTCATCCAACCAGTTCATCAAAAGAGGCGCCGGATCGCCGTGAAGCTGCAAAGCGACCTTTACATCTCCGGACAGATGGCCTTCCAGATTACGAACGAGCCCTGCCGTACTGCCATCATCATCACGGATTAATGGCTGCAGGCCAAGTTTTTTCAGCATATTCACCGTTTTATAACCCCTAGCTGCAATTTTCAGGGACCGCAAAGCTTCTATGAAACGATCTCCCGCTTCCATCTTCACTGCCGTATTATATAATAGTTCCGTCCCCACTCCCGTCGTAAGGATGATCCAATCGAACTCCCCTGCCATCAAACGGGTGACATCCTCTTCCAAATGGGAATCATCAAGGAATACCGTCCCCTGTGCTGGACGAACCAGCGGGACTCCCCCAAGATTATGAACGATTTTACTAAGTTCTTCCGTTTTCCTCGCTCCCAATAAAGCAACGGTCCTGCCATTAAGCTTACTCATCCTTGCCCCTCCTATATGTACATTCATTTTTGAAACCTCTTATCCATCTCAACCATTATACAAATTTTCAGTCTTTGAAACTATAAAAAACGAATTCCATATCAAAATCAACGCTTTTTCTTTCTAATACCCTATATGAATTCAAAGGAAAGATAGTTTAGCAGCACTTTGCTTTTTATAAGTCCCACCCTCGTGAGTTTGGAACAAATTCTCGTGAATTTCGGGCCTTTACTCGTGAGTTTGGAGCAAATACTCGTGAGTTTCGGGATTTTACTCGTGAGTTTGGAACAAATACTCGTGAGTTTCGGGATCTTACTCGTGAGTTTGGAGCAATACTCGTGAGTTTCGGGATTTTACTCGTGAGTTTGGAGCAAATACTCGTGAGTTTCCAAGAAAGTAAAACTTGACCTGGTGTTCACCCCAGTTTGTCAAGGAGGGGCATTGCTTGCAAACCTTAACCGTATTGACCAATTTAAGTATTCGCAAAAAAGAAAGAAGCACAACCTGCCCAAATTGCACTTGCTTGGTTATTGACCCGGCCAGCAGTTGATCTTATAGTCCCAGGGACGACAAGACCTGATCAAGTAGCTACAAATCTCCAAACCTTAGCTATCCAATTAACCGAAGATAAAATCTACAACAATAATAATATAGCGTGTTGTGAAAGAATGAATCAAAACACGCCCTTCTAAAATTAAATATAATCCGATTTCCTACATGAATCTTACCTTTTCCAGTCACTAAAAAAAGCTGCCACCAGGACAGCCAATTTCAACGATTTAGCATTTATTGATTGTTGTGAATGGCCCTTTGGGCAATTTGCTTCTGTTCTTTTTTTACAAAAACATCATATTGAGTAGTTTCATGGCGATTTTGAAGGTTTTCGGAACCTAAATTCATAGGTGTTTTCGTTTTGAATTGTATCCCTTCACTTTCCAATTTCGCAATCACCTTAAAATAATCATCATTTCCGAATGCCGTATAAATACATGTCCAATATTTATAGGAAATGATTTTGGCAGTTAATATACATGCAAGCACGAAAACTAGTATTCCAATTATTATATACACCCTAGAACTTCCTTTCATTTCGGACTTTTTCGAAAAGACATCCTGTACACTATATTCTTTGCCATATATAACATTTCCTTTTTAAGTAAAAAAAGGAGACCCCAGTTTCGGGTCTCCTTCTTCATATCTTCATTATTTTTCCGGCACGTTACAAGAACCGTCCGTACAAGCTTCGCCCGTTGCTGGATCATTCACCATTTGAAGCGGATTCTCCTCAGCCCACACTTTTTTCAGCGTATCAAGGAACGCTTCTGTTGGCTGAGCGCCGGAGATTCCATACTTGCGGTTAATGACGAAGAATGGCACACCTGTAATTCCAAGCAGGCTTCCTTCTTGCTCATTTCCTCTAACCTCTGCCGTGAATGCCGTTCCTGCCAGCATCGCTTCTGCTTCAGACTTTTCAAGGCCGGCCTCCTCAGCCAAACTAGCCAATGTAGCATGATCGCCAATATGTTTGCCTTCCGTAAAGTATGCTTTAAATAGGCGTTCATTCATTTCGTTCTCTTTGCCTTTCGATTCAGCAAGGTGCATCAAGCGATGAGCATCGAACGAATTCGTTAAGACCACTTTGTCAAAATGATAATCGAGTCCCAATTCTTTAGCCTGTTGAGTCAGGTTTTGGGTGTTCGCTTCCACTTCCGCTTGGGACATGCCGTATTTCTGGGCCAGCATTTCATATTGAGTCATATTGATATCCCGCTCAGCCTCTGGGTTCAACTCAAAACTGCGAAATGAAACCTCTACCTGATCTTTATTTTCAAACTGCTTCAAAGCCTCTTCGAATCGACGCTTCCCTATATAACAAAACGGACATTGATAATCCGACCAAATTTCCACCTTCATGTAAATACCCCCTCATTTTAAATGCAATCGAATTAAGCACATTATATAACCTTGGGTATCCTCTTGCAAGGATATTACCCAAGACACTCATTTTCAAAATTGGTGAAGTCGATTTTTTTCATGAATTCTTCTAATGTATAGCCCTTTAATAGGCGCAATGTTTCCTTTTCGGCTTCGTTCATGATTTCCTCCAAAGCCGTATCCAACTGCTTCCCGACTTCACCGCATTCGCTCGTTTCCATACAAACAAGGCATTCCGGCCGTACCGCTTGATACACATCGGCCAAAGTAAGCTGTGAGGCAGGTACCTTCAAGCTATATCCGCCTTCCCGTCCTTCCTTTGTTTCGACGATCCCCTCAGCTGCAAGCTGAGCCATCACCCTTCTTAAAAAAGTGGCATGTGAATTCACCTTCAAGGCGATTGCCGAACTTGTCAGGAGCTTTTCGCTTTGTGCGAGCCAAACCAGAGAGTGAATGGCAATTGCAAACCGCGGCGGTCCAATTTGATTGTTACGATTACCTGAAGACATGCTTATCCCCCTTACACCACTATCCATAGTAAGCCCATTATACTATGTTACGTTCTCCCGAACAAATGGACGCTTTGACTTAATCGATACAATCATATAGTCTGAATAGTAAATCTTTATTACAGGAGAACTCCCATGAAGGAAAAATACCCCTATTTACTCGTCATACTTGGTGCCATGCTGTGGGGAACGACCGGAACTGCCCAGTCATTCGCCCCCGATGGAGCCCATCCCATAGCAATAGGTGCCGTCCGCTTGGCAGTCGGCGGGGCCGCATTATTGCTCATTGCAATCTGGAAAAAAAAATTAACGCGATATAATTGGCCATTAAAGGAGACCATCTTAGCCACGTTAGGCATGGCCTGTTACCAGCCGCTATTTTTCATGGCTATCAGCATGACCGGAATTGCCATTGGCACCATCATCACTTTAAGCAGTGCCCCCATCATCGCCGGATTCCTTGAATGGCTGTTCAGTAAAAAACGGCCATCAACAAGCTGGTGGACCGCCACAGGTTTATCGATTGCCGGGTGTTTACTGCTATTTTCAAATAAAGGATCCGTTACCATCGATCCTGTAGGTGCGCTGCTTGCGCTTGGGGCTGGATTTTCCTTTACGGTATTCACATTGGTTAGTAAAAGGATTTTGGATAAACAACCTCCAGAAGCAACTGCCGCTGTCATCTTTAGTTTTAGCGCCCTGCTATTGGCACCCGCTTTATTCATACTGGATATCAGCTGGATCGGCACAGCGAACGGGATGGCCGTCAGCCTTCACCTTGGACTTCTTGCCACAGCAGCAGCCTACTTATTTTTTAATAAAGGGCTTTTATCCGTTCCTTCATCAACAGCCGTTTCCTTATCACTCGCCGAGCCGCTGACAGCCGCTCTTCTCGGTGTCTTCCTTGTCGGTGAGAGCTTGGCCCCCATGTCATGGATCGGGGTGGGATTACTCTTGTGCGGAATCATCTCATTGACGATTTCACCAGGGGTACGAAAAAAAACTAGATTGATGAACCAGGAGCTGTCCTAAAGTGAAAAAAAGTCAGGATAATTTCCTGGCTTTTTTTCAACTTTCCTTACTAATGAATCAGCCTTTGAGTTTTACTAAGTAAAACAAAAACCAGACGGCATGGTTTTGTTCATCGACGGCAGCACGCCGGAACGCCTTTCTGATGGTTCTATCAGCCGCACCATCTGCGACATCCAGATAAAAATCCACTGTTTCCTGTTCACCTTCAACGGCAAATTCCAATCCGGCTGCATAGGAGTCCGGGCATGGTTCAGTCACTTTAGGCTGTGGCTGCATCCCGGTCAAGCTGTTGTATATCCGGGTGAATGCTTGAAAATGTTTTATTTCGTCTTCCCTTATTTCAATGATTTGTTTCCTCTGCTTTTCATCCGGCGCTAATGCTGCCAATTTCTCATAACACTGGATGGCACTGTACTCGCCATTTATCGCCTTTTCTAGTTGAATCAACATATCCTTCTGTCTGTTCCAATCACCTTCATACATATCATGCCCATACATGGCATAACCCCTCCCTGTTCTTTATCCCATATAGTATGAATAACAGAGAACCAGGTGCCCATCAAAACAATTTATGCCTTCAATGTATGAATTTGAAGAGAATTCTCGCCGCCCACGTTTTCTGCCATTCGACGGTGTAAATAAAAAGCGGAATGGGATCTTATGATGGAATATATGGCTTTAAGGTCTTTTTACATGAAAAGGGTATCTTCGTACAGGCAAAATACTCCTTTCGGCACCAGCTGAAAACCCGGCAAAAATCCTTTTGCCGGGTTTTCCAATACTATTGAATGATTTGCACATTTTCATATAAATAAGCTTCTTCCGGTGCCTTTATTTTCTTCGACTCTTTTAAATCGATCACCGGTACTGATTCCCCTTTATAGCTTCCTTTTTTTAATGTCCCCGTTATGGTGTACCAATCATTCGTCTTCATGCCCTCCACATTCCCGTTGACCAAATATCCGTATAATGTCGCATCGACTACACAGCAGGACATGGAGAGGCGGGAGACGGCCATTTGTTTGTCCCTAAAAGTATCTTCACGATATATAAATCCCGAAAGCTCTATTTCTTTCCCCTCAATCACATCGAGGTTGTTCAGCAAATCATCCAGTACCTCAAAGTAATTATCATCCGTAACGGTGATTTTATCCCCATTCACATGTTTCCCAGTATCATACGAACTTACCTTCTGTGGCTGCTGATTCGCCATCCCTCTTTTTGCCAGCACTTCACCGCTTAGTGTAAAATCGGTCAAGATGAAGCCGAGAAGGATCGGAATGAAAAACAAACTATATTTCAGGACCAACGCGGACGAGGAAGACTCTCCATTCGATTCGCAATTACAATGATGTGTACCCTGTTTTTGTTTTTTTAGACGGAGAAGACTGATCACTAAAAAAGCAAAAAGCGCCGCCAATGCATATGGAACCATTTTGGGTGCAATCAATTTCGTTAAATGTCCCGAAACATACAATTTAAAAATCATGAGGCCCAGTCCAAGCAGTAGCAATCCCTCTAATCTTTGGATAAAAAAACGTTTCATCAGAAGCCCCCCTTACTGATCAATCCGCCTGCAATCAGGCATAGGCTGAAGACGACTGCGAAAACAAGCAAGACATATGTGACGACAAAGCTCCGTTTAAAACAGGACATCATGATCAGGACATTTTTTAAATCCAGCATTGGACCAAATACTAGGAAACCCAGTATCGAACCTGGTAAAAAACTATGGGAAAAGGAAGCGGCAACGAATGCATCAGCTGAAGAACAGAGTGAAAGCACAAACGCAATCCCCATCATCAACGCCGTACCTTTTATCGGCACCTGACCAATATCGGCCAGTACGGTCCGATCCATAATCACTTGAAATATACTGGCAAACAAAGCCCCGATGATAAAGTATCTGCCGACCATAAAAAATTCCTGTGAAGTATGATCAATGAAGCTTGTCCATTTAGTTGACCGAAAATCATGTTCATGCCCATGAACCAGTTCCACCTTCTCCTCTTTAACCACATCTTTAGTGCTGAATATATAAACGAATAAACCAACGATCACGGCGGTCAAGACACAAAGAATGATTCTTCCATATAGAATGGACGGATTATTTTGGAACGCATAATAAGTTGAGCCGAACACGATGACATTCAATATTGGAGCAGTTACAAGCAAGACAACACCTGCATGGACCGGGACACCCTTTTGAATCAATCTCCGTACGACCGGGATGATTGCACATTCGCAGACCGGAATGATCAGCGCTGCCCCTATCGCAGCAAAAATAGCCGTCAGGGGTCGTTTTGGTATCATTCGCTGAATGATTTCTTCACTGATGAACAACTGAATGA
Source organism: Peribacillus sp. NJ11 (assembly GCF_030348405.1). NCBI lineage: Bacteria > Bacillati > Bacillota > Bacilli > Caryophanales > Bacillaceae > Peribacillus > Peribacillus sp. NJ11. The sequence continues at coordinate 2,561,565 of NZ_JAUCFO010000001.1, read as the reverse complement.
ACGAAGATGCAATGGCACCCAGGAACAGGAAAGGAATCGATTCTAAAAACAAACCCAAAAAAACGACGAGCACAGAGTGAAGCATCGGATAGCCCGAGAAATCAATCGCTTTTGGAATGAACACATCGCCTAGAAAAAAGAACGCCAGCAGCAAAAACAATAGAATCAATAACAGCAAATTGCCCGTGTATCGTTTCAAAAGCATGTTCAACCACCTCACAAATCATAATTATTACGATTTAAGTTTTGATTCGGTCTAGTATATGCTTTTGATAGGATGAACATGACAAGAAACAAAAAGAGAATGGAAGACATTCCTCCACCCTCATTTCTTTCTTCGATAAAGATCCCTGCTCTTGTATCCCTCTCCTAAAATCATTTTCATTTCCTGGCGCCGTTTCATTTGGGTCACCTCTTGTTTCGCACTATACACGTAGCGGGCCCAATCTTTACGATACCCTGGGGTAAGTGATTGATAGAACGCAAGCAAATCAGGAGAATCCTGCAAATCTTCCTCAATTTCAGAAATCATTTCGATATAATCATCTACTGATTGGCTTGCTTTGGTAGATGGACGGTTTCTATTTTCCGAATCTTCTTTCAGTCCGACTACCGTAAAGACATCATCCAATCCCACCATACGTGCAAACTTCATGTCACTCAATCCAATATAACCGCTTTCATCCGCACCAAGGCCTTGCATCAAATCATCACGATGAATAAATGTGGCATATTCTTTATTCCCCTTCTTGGGATATGCCAAATAGATATAGCCGTTTTTACTCAAATGATTTTTCTCGATCACCTTATCCACGATTCCTTTTAAAGAATCCATATCCAATACAAAGGCAAATATAAGATCATACGCTCTTTCAGTAAGCTCTGTATCGTAATCCGGAAGCTCCGCTAAATAATCCGCCCCGGCTGGCAAATCCAAGACTGCCACCCGTTCATATTTATGTAAATTCAGTTTTTCAACTATTGTTTTAGCCATCGGCATTCACCCATCCCATTTCATTTTGACTATCTACAGTTTAAAAGTTCCCCATTCGGTTCGCAACTTTTGATAATCGTTTCCATATAAAAAGCAAAATGACGATGAGTAAACCTTCCGTCTTTTTTCATATAATCATTTCTAGGAAAATATTAACTGTGCTATACTTCAGATATAATCAATTCCAATGCCTAGCTTCTAATAGTTTCTTTTTCCCTTTTGAATGCCAACTTACATTTTCGGATTCACCAGAGAAAGCCTTAGACGCCGCATTCTAGTTTTTGAAGCTCAACATTCAGATTGCAGGCATAAATTTAACTTTTATGCATAGGCATGATAGGGTATCAACGCTCCAGAAAAGATATGGTCCCTGGAAGTACTGACCTGACTTCAGCTATGCATTTCTTCCTCAAGACAACATTAAAGCCGATTATTGAACAATGTCCTTACCCATGAAATATGCCTTTTCTTCACTCTTACTCAAATCGAAGCCTTTCTTAGATGCATAGTGTCACCTCTGCAAAAGCACCCATAACCCAACATTGAAAAAAACCATGAATCCACTTAAATCTGTGTATTTTTTAATAAGTTCCCTCATCGTATGTCATAGTTTTTATGCAGTCGATATCCCTTTGTTTTTTCTATATAAAAAAATCAGTGATGCTTTCAAATGGGGTGTCACAAAAGGGGAGTTCCCATGAATTTTATCGAGTATGATTTACTATTCGAATCAAGAAACCAGTTAATAGAGGAAGTTACGGAATTGGATGAAAAAATGCTCCACCATAGGACTGCACCTGAAGTATGGACCATCGCCCAAATTTGCCATCATTTATATCTTACTGAACAGGTATTTACAGAAGCTATAGCAAATGGCATTCAGGAAAGGGACTTTAATAATATCATCCAAAAAAACATTTACTTGGTTACTAATAGAACAAAGAAATTCGCAACTCCTGATATCATTTCACCCTCAAAAGCCCCATTTCAATTATCGAGCCTTATGGATTTACTGGCAGAATCAAGGGATCGGTTATTACAGGTTCTTTACGATATGGATTCAGATATCATCTTGAATAGAAAGAAAGCCAAGCATCCTTTGTTCGGGGACCTCTCTTTAGATCAATGGATTGAATTATTATCCTTACATGAACAAAGGCATATCAAGCAGATACAAGAAATAAAATCATCGGTATTATAATCCCTTCCACCTGAGCTGAATGGACTAAAAAGCTAGACACTCATTTCTAAAGTGTCTAGCTTTTACTATTTTGAGAACTCGTTACTATCCAGTTAGAAATAACAGACATGTTTTTCTGTACATATTTGTAAAATCCAATTTCCCACTGAGCATTCCATACAGCCAAATATCGGTTTCCTCTATCATTATTTATACGATGGCATACGTTCGAGTTACCCCTCTCTCCATCTAATTGTCATAACTTTTCTGAAGTGACACAAAATAAAACCATTAAAAATTTTGACTTACTGATAAAAATGATGTACATTACCTAATGGGGCGAACAATTTTTATATAAAATGACAAAAATATTCGTATATAGAGGTGCATAGTATGGAAAACGTGTTTGATTATGAAGATATTCAATTAATTCCTGCAAAATGTGTAGTAAATAGCCGTTCGGAGTGTGATACATCCGTTACTTTGGGTAAACATACTTTCAAGTTACCTGTTGTACCTGCCAATATGCAAACGATCATTGATGAAAAGATTGCGATTTACTTGGCTGAAAACGGTTACTTCTATGTAATGCATCGTTTTGAACCAGAAAAACGACTGACTTTCATTAAAGATATGCATTCACGTGAGTTAATCGCGTCCATCAGTGTCGGCGTTAAAGAAGAAGAATACGGATTCATTCAACAATTATCAGAAGACAATATTGTGCCTGAATTCATTACGATAGATATTGCACACGGTCATTCCAATGCCGTGATAAAGATGATACAGCATATTAAAAAACATTTACCTGAAAGTTTTGTCATTGCAGGAAATGTGGGAACTCCGGAAGCGGTACGGGAATTGGAACATGCCGGTGCCGATGCTACAAAGGTAGGAATTGGACCAGGGAAAGTATGCATCACTAAAATCAAGACTGGATTTGGAACGGGCGGCTGGCAATTAGCTGCACTTCGCTGGTGTGCAAAAGCGGCTAGCAAGCCAATCATAGCTGACGGCGGCATTCGCACAAACGGTGATATAGCTAAATCAGTTAGATTCGGAGCTTCCATGGTCATGATCGGTTCATTATTTGCTGGACATGAAGAATCTCCAGGTCAAACGATCGAGAAAGATGGTAAGGCCTTTAAAGAATACTTTGGTTCAGCTTCTGAATTCCAAAAAGGTGAAAAGAAAAACGTTGAAGGCAAAAAGATGTTTGTCGAGCACAAAGGATCTTTGGAAGATACGTTGAAAGAAATGGAACAAGATCTTCAGTCTTCCATTTCTTATGCCGGAGGAACCAAGTTGGAAGCCATCCGGAACGTGGATTATGTGGTCGTTAAGAATTCAATCTTTAACGGTGACAAAGTTTATTAATTGAGTATCCAATCTCATAAAAAAGAACGGTCTAATCAATAGATTAGACCGTTCTTTCATTCGTTATATAAGTTCACTATACCTTTTTAACAAATTGGGATTTTAATTTCATTGCACCAAAACCATCGATCTTGCAATCAATATCATGATCTCCATCAACTAAACGGATGCTTTTGACTTTTGTGCCCATTTTTAAAACGGATGAGCTCCCTTTCACTTTAAGATCTTTGATTACCGTCACGGTATCACCATCATTCAAGGCATTTCCATTTGCATCTTTAATAGTCTTTTGATCACTATTTTCAGTTTCCAATTCCATCGTCCACTCATGGGCGCACTCTGGGCAAACAAAAAGACTTCCGTCTTCGTATGTATATTCTGAATTACATGCAGGGCAATTAGGAATAGCAGACATAAATTCACTTCCTTCATTCGTTATTGTCAATTCTAATATAATAATGGTTTACATACAACAAGTAATATTTTAGAGTTGATCGTTTCTTTGTAACGATGGACAGGCTATTTCAGCTCCCGTTTCCTCCCTCCTATAGAACCTACAAAGGTTTTACTATATACTTTTAAGAAAAAGCTGGAAAGTGCGGTGAAACCTTTGTTTAAACTACTATTGATAGAAGATGATACGACGTTATTCAATGAAATTAAAGATAGATTGGCGCAATGGTCTTATGATATTTACGGTATTGGGGATTTTAGTAAAGTGGTTCAGGAATTCACGGATATAAAACCTGATTTAGTCATCATTGATATACAGTTGCCGAAGTTTGATGGGTTTCATTGGTGCAGAATGATCCGGGCCCATTCCAATGTTCCCATCATCTTTTTATCATCACGGGATCATCCGACCGATATGGTGATGTCCATGCAGCTTGGAGCTGATGATTTTATCCAGAAGCCTTTTCATTTCGATGTACTCATCGCAAAAATACAGGCCACCCTCCGCCGGGTATATAATTACAATACCGAAAAGATCGAATTGAAAACCTGGTGCGGTGCAACAGTGGATTACGAGAAGAACACAGTATCGGCCGAGACTGGCTCAATCGAATTGACGAAAAATGAAATTTTCATCTTGAAAAAGCTTATTGAACAGAAAAACAAGATTGTAAGCCGGGAGGAATTGATCAATAGCTTATGGGATGACAAACGCTTCATAAGCGATAACACCCTTACAGTAAATGTGAACCGTTTACGGAAGAGGTTGGATGAACTGGGTTTAGGCCATTTTATCGAAACGAAGGTCGGACAGGGCTATATCGCCGTGGAAGAGGCAAATGCATGATCAGAAAGTATCTCGTGGAAAGGTTCAGCTGGATCACATTCTACATACTGCTTCATCTATTCATCATCTTTGTCGCTTATCTTGATTCGGCCATACCATTAAAGCCAATACTGTATATTGTCTTTTTATCGTTGATCATGTTCAGTATCTTTTTGATTTTCCGTTATAAAAAAGAAACGTTTTTCTATCAAAGTTTGGAAGCGCGGGAAGACAACCTGGATATAACGAATATAGCCGAACCAGAAAGCCCTTTCGAAAAAATAATAGAAAACAGCATCATTAACCAAACCGAATTATTGAAGAAATCCGCATCAATTGGCCGAATGACTTTAGAGCAGGAGAAGGATGAATTATTATCTTGGATTCATGAAGTGAAGACACCATTGACGGCGATGCATTTAATGATTGACCGCTTGGATGATGAATTGCTGAAATCCCATTTGACTTATGAGTGGCTGCGCATTCACCTCCTTCTTGATCAGCAGCTCCATCAAAGGCGCATGCCTTTCATCGAAAATGATTTGTATATTGAAAATACAGATTTGGAAACAATAATCTTTGATGAGATTAAAACGTTGCAATCATGGTGCATTCAAAAAGGCATCGGCTTCGACATACAATTGGATGTAACCGAAGTGCTAAGTGATGCCAAATGGCTGGCCTTCATTATAAGGCAGCTCTTGACCAACTCCATTAAATATAGTGAAAACTCAGATATCACGATATATAGCCATGATCAAGCTGAACAAACGGTTCTTGAAGTGAAGGATTCTGGACGGGGCATCGACCCAAAGGATTTACCCCGCATATTTGATAAAGGATTTACATCCACGACGAATCATCGTGACACGGCTGCAACTGGCATGGGTTTATATTTAACCAAGAATGCAGCAGAGTCCCTATTCATCTCCATTGACGTAAAATCAGAGCTTGGAGTGGGAACGACCGTTACCTTGACCTTCCCAAAAAGAAATGAATTCGTGAATATCACAAGCATGTGACAAAAATGTCACATGCTTTTATTCTTTGTTCGTCCAAACGAAGGAAAAGAAATACATGGCCTTTTATAATGAGGATATAGAAAAAAAGGAGTGTATCCAAATGAATATATTAGAAGCGAAAAAAATCCATAAAAGCTATGGTAATAAATTCAATAAACAAGAAGTATTAAAGGGTCTCGATATAAGCATACAAGAAGGTGAATTCGTAAGTATCATGGGTGCATCCGGTTCAGGAAAAACGACTTTGCTGAACGTCCTTTCCTCGATCGATAAAATCAGCAACGGCACCATTACGATCGATGGAAAAGAGATTTCAGGTATGAAAGAAAAGAACTTGGCGGAATTCCGGAAGAACCATCTAGGCTTCATCTTCCAGGAATATAACTTATTGGACACACTGACTGTCAAAGAAAATATCCTTCTGCCTTTATCCATTACAAAAACACCCAAAAATGAAGCGGCACAAAAGTTTGAAAACGTAGCGAAAGAACTGGGCATATATGAAGTGAAGGATAAATACCCAAACGAAATTTCCGGTGGCCAAAAACAGCGTACGTCTGCAGCACGGGCTTTCATCCATGATCCAAGCATCATATTTGCGGATGAACCGACTGGGGCGCTTGACTCCAAATCAGCATCCGATTTACTGAACAAACTGAGCGAAATGAATCGAAAGCGCAAAGCTACCATCATCATGGTAACCCATGATCCAGTGGCCGCCAGTTATTGCAGCCGGGTCATTTTCATTAAAGATGGACAAATCTATACACAATTGAATAAAGGTGAAGAATCCAGACAAACCTTCTTCAAGGACATCATGAAAACACAAGGTGTATTGGGAGGGGTTCAAAATGAGCATTAATCAACTCATCTTTCGAAATCTGAAGAAGAATCTGAAGAACTATTATCTGTATGTGTTTGCCCTGGTCTTCAGCGCTTCCCTTTACTTTGCCTTTGTCACCTTGCAATATGACCCATCGCTGGATGAAGCGGAGGGTACGGTGAAAGGGGCCGCCTCCATCAAGGCTGCATCGATCCTGCTTGTTGCGATCGTTTCCATATTCCTTTTATATGCCAATAGCATTTTCATAAAAAGACGCAGTAAAGAAATTGGCTTATTCCAATTGATCGGCATGACCAAGAACAGGATATTCCGGATCCTGAGTGTGGAAAACCTGATCCTGTATTTCTGTTCCGTATTCCTGGGAATCTTTGTAGGGTTTGCCGCTTCAAAATTGATCATCATGATACTATTTAAAATAATGGGTGTCCAGGCGATCGCGACCCTTAAATTTTCTTTTCAGCCGCTTGTTCAAACCATTCTCGTTTTTGGCGCCATCTATCTTTTCATCATGTTGATGAATTATGCCTTCATTAAAAGGCAGACCATCCTATCATTATTTAGGGTGACTTCAATGACGGAAGGAAAAGTGAAAAAGGTTTCCATGCTCGAAATGATCATCGGGATATTCGGCATCATCCTGATCATTGCCGGCTATGTCGTTTCATCCAAGTTATTCGATGGAGCCTTTTCAGAGATGACCGAGCTTTTTATGGCCATGATCTTCATTTTGGCATCCGTCATCATCGGTACTTACCTATTCTATAAAGGATCCGTAAGCTTCATCTTTAATATCGTCCGTAAAAAGAAAAATGGCTATTTGAACATCAATGAAGTATTGTCCCTTTCATCCATCATGTTCCGGATGAAATCGAATGCGATATTATTGACGATCATCACGACCGTTTCGGCTTTGGCGATTGGGTTATTATCATTAAGCTATATCTCCTACTACTCAGCGGAGAAAATGGCACAAAGCAGTATCCCCACCGATTTTTCCATGACGGATAAGGGAGATGCGGATGCATTCAAAGAAGCTTTATCAGACAGTAAAATTGATTACGACGAAAAGATGATTGATGTCATTCAAGTGGATGTCAATGTAAAGGAAATAATGGAGACTAGCTTGGAAGGTGTGAACTTTGATCCGGACATCATGACCGTTCCTGTCATCAGTGATGAATCCGTTAAAGGAATCAACGTCGCTGAAGATGAGACCCTTTTCAGCGGATACAGTAATATGATGGAGAAGGTCATGTCCTTGAAGGATTCCGGAAAGATTGAACTGAAGGGCAAACACGAAGTGATTCCGCAAACATATATGGGATTGAATGATGATACCTTCGTTTCCTATTACTTCACGAACGGCGGATTGCCCGTTGCCATTGTAGACCAAACGATATTCGACCGTTTGAAAAAGGATGTCGACCCGAAAATCCAAAAAGTATCATCTGTAAATATCGGCATTGATGTGAAGGATGAAGCTGAAGTTGAAAAAGCGAATGATCTATTCAATAAAATGAGTTTTAAAGAAGAACATGTGAATGATTCCCAATTTGAAATGTTCAACACCCAGAAGAAGAACATGGGTCTTATCATGTTCATCGTCGGCTTCTTGGGGTTAACCTTCCTCATCACATCCGGCTGTATCCTATATTTCAAACAAATGGATGAAAGTGAAGGTGAAAAATCCAATTATACCATCTTAAGAAAACTGGGATTCACACGAGGTGACTTACTAAGGGGAATCCAAGCAAAACAAATTTTCAATTTCGGCATTCCTTTAGTCGTCGGACTGCTTCACAGTTATTTCGCAGTCCAATCAGGATGGTTCTTATTCGGTACCGAAGTTTGGACACCGATGATCATCGTAATGGCATTATACACGGCATTGTACTCGATTTTCGCAATCCTATCCGTATTCCATTACAAGAAGGTCATCAAAGAATCTCTATAATGTCGAAGATGCTAAAAGCTCCAGGGCCCATGAAGCCCTGGAGCTTTTAGACTTAGAAAATCCGAAGAAGTTCCAGCTGTTTTCGGAATCCGCTCCCTTTCCGCCGACTGTCTGCCAAGCCGCATCAAAGTAAACGTCTGTGCGGTCTTGGCTAGCCAGTTATTTGGCAGGAGTGTCGCAAATTTCTTCAATCCTATGGGATTCCAACCATAAAAAAGTAAACCATGTAGGATTACCAAGTCTTGTTTTATCATCATGGTTCGGGGTGAGACATTTCGAACCAGCTTTCAGTTTCCGTTCCCCTTTAAAGGACCCCAGCCGGTTTCTTCATCATTTCCTTAATCAATTCCCTATTGCGCTTTTTAAAGACTTCATTATGGGAAGAGACCATGCCCACTCCGTTAGCGTCAGGCTGGATATATTGCTTTGCCTTGTTTACGGCGTTTGCTGCATCTTGGAAGGTACCTGCTATTAAGTTCAATTTACCTTCGTGCTTTAGGATATCACCGGCAGCGTATATTCCATCCATCGAGGATTCACTGGCGGCAGTACCTTCAATATAATAATTGTCGACTATGGCAATATCCACTTTACTATTTCTAAGCAGTGATGTATCACGCTCATAACCATGATTGATGATGACTTCATCGATCGGCAAGTAAGAAACCTCTCCCGTTTCATGATTCGTCAGTTCAACATGTTCAATTGATTCATGATCAGCGCAAGCGATCAATTTTGTGATCGTGGTATTCAAGAAACATACCGCAGAGCTTTCCATCAATTGTTTCGCTTGTGATTCATGACCTGCTAAACTATCTTTCCTATATGTCAGATACACCTTTTTGGCGATGGGCTCCAATTCATTTGCCCAGTCTATTGCAGAATTCCCGCCGCCTGAAATGATCACCGTTTTATCCTTGAAACGATTGAAAGACTTCACAGTATAGTTTAAATTGGAGACTTCAAACCTTTCTGCACCGTCTATTTCCAACTTTTGCGGATTCAGGATTCCACCGCCGACCGCGACAATGATCGTTTTGGAAAAGTGCTTTTGACCTGATGCTGTATGTAAAACAAAGATACCTTCCTCATTACGTGTGATCGAATCCACTTTTTCATTCAACACGACCGTTGGATTGAATGTTAAACCTTGCTCCACTAGCTGTTCAATTAATTTTTCCCCCGTAGTGGGCGTCAGCCCTCCTACATCCCAAATCATTTTCTCTGGATAAACATGAATTTTCCCGCCTAGCTGTGGCTGGTATTCAATCAGTTTAACTTTCATTTCTCTAAGTCCGCTATAAAAAGTGGAGTAAAGGCCCGCTGGCCCGCCTCCAATAACCGTTACATCAAATAAATCTTGCTGATCCATTTATGTCCACTCCTCGGTAATCAAGTGTGATTGATTATCATTCTCATTTAATCGTACACTCTTTTCTCACTTTTTACAATATGGATTTATTAAAAAACTCTGTTCATTTTAAAAATCAACAGAGTTGTTTATTTCCAATCACTAAAACTTACCATTCATTAAGAACGTATGAATGATAAATGGAGTATTACCATTAGAATGAAAAATTAGGTTGAAAATGGAGTAAGGGTATGGGTGTAATATTAAAAATTAACCTGCTTTATTCATAGATAAAGTAGTTTAACAGGATAGCGCTCTTATCATATGCCCGTTTTTACTATATTAGAAAAGTTGACCCGTTTTAATAAAGTGTTCAACATATCTGTTCGTTGCATTCTGAATAAATCCAATCCAAGATTTGTTCTCCTCAAAGGGCACATCCAGTGAAATAGCTACAAGCGTATAGAGAGTTTTTTCTTTTCGTATAATTAATCTTAGAAAGCAGACTAGAGATATTGCGGAACACGTTGCTATGCGCCCCGTGATTGGCGGTTGATAACTACTTCGTAGGTACTCCCCCTTGTTGTATAAGTTGATATGCTTTCAAAGCCATTTCAACGTTTAATCTGTTCTCAGGCATATCAAAATCAAAATCAAGTATCTTTTTTATTTTTTCCATCCGATGATAGAGTGTTTGTCTTACAATATGCAATTTTTGAGCCGTAAGCTTCTTTGAGCGATCAAACTCAAAGTATTTCGTTAAAGTCAGAAGCAATTCCGTTCCATATTCCTTATCATAGTAAATTAAAGGAGAGAGATAGTCCTCAATAAAATGGGCTGTATCTTGATCATGCTGAATTAATTGAATCAGCCGAAAGATGCCAAGGTCTTCGTAAAAGGCACTTGTTGAAAACGTACGATAATTTAAAGCTAACTGCGCTTCTCGATAACCATTATGAGCATCCAAAAGTAACTGGTATTGTCGCCCAACGCCTATACGGATTTGACTAGATTCACCTTCTCTAACATATAGCAAGGTTTCGATCACTTTCAAGAAGCGCGCCTTTGAGGAATCGGCAGTTCCAAGATCAATAGCTAATACAATAATCTGATTTCTTATTGATGTGATATAGGGTGTAAAAGAATATTTTGCGAACCCAGATCGAATTTTTAAAGAATAATGATAAATAGCAGATTCATTTTCTTCATCCGATAAACTTAATGAAGTCGGATGAAAAACATCTTCGATATCAATGATTGCAATTCGATAACGTATCGAAGCATGCTTAGATTTTAACGAAATAAATCCCCTTGCTTGTTCCTCATTATTGATGCGTCTATAAAGTAAATCATTTAGCCATGTAGATTCTAAACGTAATCGTTTTTCATCCAAATAATGTTTACGCAATAAGTCTTGTGAGATTGCTAGAGAAGCACGATCAAGGATTAGGAAATCAAATTCATCCGATTCACGATCTAAAACCATAACAAGATACGCCCAGATTTGATCCATTGCCCCGATCGGTTGGAGAAGAATAGTATGGTTTAATGCCTTCCATTCAACGGGCGAATCATTTGTAATCCGGTCGTGCCAGTGTTCTTTATCTTCATAAATGGTTTGAAGTAGCTGTTCCATAAATTCATTTTTCAATCCTGGAATCGAAAAAGGTGTTCCTTCTATAGGAAGATAGATAATTGGTGCTTCTGTCTTCTGTTGCAACAACTTTAAAATATTGGATAACCCATGAGTAGTGAGTGACAATGAATGGAACTTTCTTGAAATCGAATCTAATGTAACCAACTTCTCATGATGAGCATTAATGATAAACGAATGCAGATCCTGTGTTATTTCGACGAAATTTATGAATTCTTTGAAAATAATAATCGGAAAGTTATACTCATTTGCCATCTCGATCATTTCTTTAGGGACCTTTTCGAAGTAGTGTCCAAGTTCTATACATAAACATGAGGCGTTGCGTTCGATAAGATTTAACAAAAATGAAGTATTAGAGGAGTCTCTCCATTCAAAGCCAAATCCGGTGGAGAGTATCAGTTCCCCTCCCTGAAAGATGGTATCATCAAAAAACGGAATTTCAAGGACATGTGTCCATTTGACTTGACGGTGCAACCCGTTTGCCCCCGCAACTACCTCCGTCTTTGAAAAGAGTGAACGCTTAAGAACATCTTGTACTGTAAGCATATGTACCTCCACATTTAATAATTGTTAGCTGTATCATCTTATTATAATTATACTAGAATGTCTAAGCCCATAAAATATGGATCCCTATCTCTGTTTAACCCCAAGTAATACGACAAGTATCTGTAAGAGCGTTCTTTTACGTGCTTTGATGAAGTACCTAATCAACCTGAGGATCTTTCATAATGTAATCCATTTACACCGTTTTTCATCAGTTATATATGCGAATGAACGGTGGAGTACTGAAACTTAAAACGACCTAAACATTAGATAAACAATGAAAAATTATCACTTTTTCACCAATGCTGTATTCTGAAAAGTTCAAGATGACCTAAAGTGCTTGGTTAAAAAAAAACTAATATAAATTTAACCTCGTGTCTAATGAAAGGGTTATCATTCCCCTGTAAGATTTTAGAATGTTCAATAAATTAAATGCAATTAAAAAGGAGAATGAACAATGATAGTAGGAGTTCCTAAAGAATTAAAAACTGCAGAGACTAGAGTGGGATTAAATCCAACATGGGTAAAAAAATTGACAGCTTTCGGTCATGAAGTACTAATACAAAGCATGGCCGGTGAAGCTAGTGGTTTTAGTGACGAGAAATATGTTTTGGCTGGAGCACAAATAGTAAACACGATTGACGAAGTTTATGAGAAGGCAGAATTTGTTGTTAAAGTGAAGGAACTTCAACCCTATGAATACGGCCTTCTTAGAGAAAATCAAATGATAATGGCATGGTTTCATTTGGCGGAAGATGTTAATCATGAAATGACTCAGGCATTACTAGATAAAAAAGCAATATCATTATCAATGGAATTAATCGTTTTACCTGATGGGACTAGACCTACGATTAAACCAATGAGTGAAATTGCAGGAACATTAGCAATGCTTGAAGCAGTCAAATATGCACAATATGGTTATGGCGGAAAAGGAATACTTCTCCGGAAACTGGCCGGTTTGCCCTCGAGCAAAGTATTCATACTTGGTGGTGGCAACGCTGGTCTCAATACTGCGCAAGTTGCTGTGGGTCTTGGATTGAATGTAACAATCATGGAAGCATCAATGAAACGCATTGACTATTTGAACAATCAGTTGCCACAGGTGGACATTTTGTGTTGGGATAAAGATATGATGTTCGAAGAACTTATTCAAAGTGATGTTTTAATTAATACAATTTATCCAATGCCAGGGGTAACCGAATCTCTCATAACACGAGAGATGGTCAGTAAGATGAAACCTAATTCTATTATTATTGATATTGCAGGAACGGGTATAATTGAAACCTCACGTTATACGACTTTAGAGGAACCAGTTTACTACGAACAAGAAGTCCTACATTACTGTGTCCCGAATATGCCGGCTCTATGCCCACAAACCTCGACAAACATGATGTTGATGACAACCGGCCCATATATTATGAACATTGCGAATAATGGTTTGAAAGAGGTGGTAGTAAATGATGCAATAGTAAGAAATTGTATCAGCACTTTGAACGGTGAAATTGTTCATCACGAAGTTGGGATCAATCATAACATGCCTTATACAGATATAAAAACGGAGTTACTATTGTCCAAATAATAAAGCGTCCTTAGAGTCATCTCATATTCTACGTTTCATATCTATTGATTAGAAATCAGTATACAAGTTATTGAACAAGTCGCTACTAAAGAAATTCCAGGATTCAGGAAAGATGCCAGCGAGAAAATTTTTGCAGGAATTATATAAGATATAATATACATTCCAATGAATTATCTTTGTCATTCGGCAGACGGCATTCTTTACGAGGAATGGGGAGATAAGTTCTACACAACAAATTCATGGATAATTCAAAGCAGGCTCCCTGGCATCTTTCTGACTTTTTTATGATTACTAGAAAACCACGTATTAAAAAAGCTATGGAAGTAATAATATAGATCCCCTTCTTGTAAAAGGTTAAATCAGGTAAAAGAGGAGAGTATTTTACATGTCAAATTTAAGGAAAACAGATCGAACACTGACACTCATTCCAGTTGTGTTGTTTGGTTTTTCATTTATGGGGTTAACCACAGCTTTTACTACGTATGGTATTGCGGCTAATATTTCCCACGGTATGGTTCCGGGGGCAATGATAGTTGCTCTAGTGGTAATGATGTTTACTGCTTACAGTTATGGGAAAATGGCAATTGCGTTTCCATCTTCCGGTTCTGCTTATGTTTATACGCAAAAATCGATCAATCCCTCTGTTGGATTTCTTGTCGGATGGGTAATCTTAATGGATTATTTATTTATGCCAATGGTAAATTATTTAGTATTTGGTATATTTTTTTCAGCAGCCTTTCCTACAATTCCAAGTTACATCTGGATTGCAGGTATGCTGGTGCTCGTCACTTTTATTAATATTAAAGGATTGAAGTTTGCTACAAATGTAAACGCATTCATAACGATTTTCGCTTTACTTTTTATCCTTATCTTTATAGGTTTTTCTATTAAGGAAATTTTTATGGGCGAAGGCACGGCAACTCTTTTATCTCTTGAGCCATTCTATAATTCGAATGAACCCTTTTCTTATACAATAGCTGGAGCAGCATTATTATGCTTTTGTTTCCTTGGATTTGAATCAGTTACAGCGTTTGCTGAAGAGACAGTGAACCCTAAGAAAACAATTCCCCGAGCTGTTATTTTAATTACTCTTGGTGGTGGTTTAATCTTTACAAGTGTTGCATATTTCTCTTATCTTGTATGGCCAGAATATAACACATTTAATAATCCTGATTCGGCTGCCTACGAAATTATTAAACTTGTTGGTGGAAAGGCGATGTACTCAATATATCTTGCGCTTTACGCATTAGCTGTATTGGGTAGTGCCATGTCGTCCCAGGCAAGTGCATCACGGGTCCTCTATACGATGGGGCGAGATGGACAGTTTCCTAAAAAGTTTTTTGGCACCCTGCATCCGAGATATGGAACACCCGTAAATAATATCCTGATCATTAGTTCTGTCTCTTTGCTTGCTTTATTTTTAAGTTTAGATCTTGTAGCATCATTTATTAATTTCGGGGCGTTTCTTGCGTATACTTGTGTTAATATTGCCGTAATTGCTCATTATTATATTAGAAATAGAGAACGTTCGGTAAAAGGAACTGTCTTATATTTATTTGTTCCTCTTATTGGAGCCGCTCTTGATATTTTACTACTTGTGAATCTTGATGTGCACTCAAAAGTACTTGGAGTAAGTTGGTTAATACTAGGCTTCATTTATTTACTTGTATTGACAAAAGGACTTAAAAAACAGCCACCAGAATTGAAAATCGAAGAAAGTTATGATGTAGATTTAAAAAGCCACGATGCTTGAAAATAAGATAAAAAATACAGTTTAGACACGACTATTGTCGGTATGAGACATACAGGTCATTACTGGATTAATCTATCGAATGGATATCTAACGAAAAGATTGATGTAGTAAGTCAATCCTCACCTTATAAAAAGAAATAAAGAGAATCGAGATAGAACCCAGTCCAAAAGTGAAAAAGTGCAGCATCCCTCATCCCCACTCATGGGTGAACGAGATGCTGCACTTTTTTTTGGCACTGGGAGTTAGCTTGAACGAGGTCTCTTCCCATCTGCTATAAGAAGGTTGATGGTATCTATGAGTTCAGGTAATTCCTCGATCGTTTTGATGGTAAAATCGGCACCGTTTTGCATAAAGGTGTCTGCGGTTTTAGAGATGAGATTTTGTTTATCAAGTTCTGGTAAACTTGTATACTCATTCAAACTCAATCCCATCTCGGAGCTTCCGACAATGACTCCGACCGTCCATACCCCAGCATTCACTCCTTCTTTCATATCGGAAATGGTATCCCCTACCTTCACTACCTTCCTTGATGCCGTTAACTTCAATTCTTCCATATTCCGATATATCATGTAAGGATAAGGCCTTCCAATTGAATGGGTTGCATCCGGGGTTACATGGAAATCCGGCCGGTACCCTTTTTTCAAAGCATTTGCTACGACAACCTCCATCATTGTATCCGTATATCCCGTTGTCGACCCAATCTTCAGGCCGCGATTTCTTAATGCTTCCACCGTCTCGATAACCCCCGGAATGGGATCTGTATAATCCGCCAATGACATCATCAGTGCCGGTTCGAATTCAGCATATAGTTTTTCAACGTCTTCCTCATTGAATGGCCTTCCGTATTGGTTTTCCCATAACGAAGATATCCTTGGCATGGTCAGCATCGCACGAATATGGTCGATTTTCAGCATGCCCATCGGAGCTCTTGCTTCTTCCATCGTCACGTCCAGTCCAGCATTCTTAAAAATATCCACAAAAACATTCACTGGCGCAAAACATCCAAAATCCACAGCTGTTCCAGCCCAATCCAAAATGATTCCCTCTACCTTATTCATACTGTCACCACTTTCATATATTTTTCTACGATTCTGCCAAGTTCCTCGATATCTTCTTCATGGATTTCGCCAATATTACCGATCCGGAATGTATCTATGTCAGTCAGCTTTCCAGGGTAAATTACGTAACCCCTCTCTTTGATAAAGTTGTAAAAGTCCTCAAAATCAAAGGTTTCACTAGGAAAAAGGAATGTTGTAATGATGGGCGATTGTTTATCAGGTGAGATATATGTACGAATGCCCAATTTACCCATCAGCTCCCTCAGCCTATCATTATTATTTTTATAGCGGGCGAATCTGGCTGGAATGCCGCCTTCTTCCGTCAATTCTTCCAACGCTTTAGCGAACGCGGCCACTACATGTGTCGGAGATGTGAAACGCCATTTCCCATCCTTGTCCATTTCTTTCCACTGATCATATAAATCCAGGGACAAACTGCGGGCATTGCCTTCACAAGCCAACAATTTATCAAGCTTTGCGATGACAAAACCAAAACCTGGGATACCTTGAATGCATTTATTTGCACTGCTGATCAAATAATCAATTCCGAGTTCAGGCACATTCATCTCAACTCCGCCAAAGCTGCTCATCGCATCAATGATCAAGGTTTTCCCTTGTTCCTTTGATATCTTCGAAACCATTTCTATCGGATTCAAAATCCCAGTAGTCGTTTCACAATGAACCATGGCAATATGTGTGATGTCCCTATCATCCAGTAACATGTTCCGAATTTCAGCTTCTTTTGGAAATTCATTATACTCAACGCCATATTCAACATGATTCAGTCCGATGCACTCTGCCATTTTCACAATCCGTTTTCCATATGCGCCATTCGTTATGATCAGCACTTTATCGGATTTTGAAAGTGCGGTCGTCAGCACAGATTCGACAACGAACGAGCCGCTTCCCTGCATAAGTACAGCCGTATATTCTCCGTTTGCAGCATATGCCAATTCAAGAAGCTGGGATCTGATTTTTTGGGTGATTTCTTTATAATCATTTTCCCAAGTACAGCGGTCAACAAGCATTTCCTGTTTCACCGTACTTGTAGTGGTCAATGGTCCAGGCGTTAAAAGTTTATAGGTATTCATTTTCCTTCACTCCTCACTGTATTTATCATTGTGCTGATTTAAAGAACTCTTGATGCTGTTTTAATAATTCGACCGTTAGAGGCTGCTTGAATTTCATCGGGTGAGCCGGTTTGTTCTTTTCCGTTACCTTTTCACCTTCATAAAGTGCGACCGGGTAATGTTCCAACAGTTCTTCTCTAGCATCTTTACTGATCGTTTCTGCCATTTTCATCGCTAAACTTGTTTTAGCTTCATTATCTTTATTCACGACAGCGACGGATTCCGTGTATGAGAAATTCCCCTCAATCGGATCGACAAACTTAATCGGTAATCCCGACTCTTTAGCCATCACGGCTTGATAGCGTAAACCAAAACCGGCAGCCACTTCCCCTGCTTGCACTTTATTGATTGGACCTGAACCTGAGCTCTCAAGATGCGGACCGCTATTTGCTATTAAATCATGGAGAACCTTTTTCCCTTCTGCGTCACCGTATTGACTGATAATTGCTTGAACTAACAGCCACCCTGTTGAAGAGTCCAGGATATTAGGAATTGAAACGAACCCTTTATATTCCGGCTTTGTTAAGTCCTTAATCGAAATCGGCATCGGCAGGCCTTTTTGTTTGAGTACTTCCGTATTCACAAAAATGGAACCGGTATTGGCCAAAATCGGCGTATAATAGGCTGGATTTTGTTCCAATGCTTTTGTACTGAATGACAGGTCCTTGAACATGGAATGCTGATCCTGTGCACTTTCGATGAAATAGGAACTCATCGTCACGACATCAGCCTCGATTTCATCGCCTTCTGCCAGCAGTTTCCCTCCTAATTCAGATGTGCCTAACGATTGAAGGACATATTTCCCTTCGTAACCGGCATTTTTCAGGGAAGTCTCCATTGCTGCAGTGGCTTCTTCATCGCCATTCGTGTAAATGACCACCTTTTCTTCATCCGCTTTGCCACTGTTACGGCCCACCAATACAAATACCAAACTTAAAGCAACTAAAGAAAGTAAGGCGATCTTGATCGTTTTAAACATAATATCCCCCTCATTAATGTTTGAATTGTCTTTTTTGATAATGATCACAAAGCAACTTAACGATTAAATTTGTAAAAAAGATAAGTAAAGACAGGATGAATATTTCATTGAATTTGGCAAAATGCTGAAGCTCTTTAATTTTACTGGCCACTAATGTGGTTTGGGCCGTGACCAAAAAGATGATTCCGCTGATCGTCACCATACTATTGATGAAATAGTAGCTGAACATCTCGATTACCGTAGATGCCGAGTTTGGCAGAATGACACGATAGATTGTCCTGATCCAGCTATCCCCCAATAGATTCCCGGTGGTTTCCCAAGCAGGATTCATTTTGGATAAAGAGTTTTTCGCCATTAAATAGGGTGTCGTAAAGAAGTGGACCATGTTACATAGAATGATGATGGCAAAGGTCCCCTTCCAGCTGCTGCCGTTGAACAGCAGTAAATACGATAAACCCAACACCATTCCTGGTACTGTATTCGTCAGCATTGAAATGACATCCATTGACGATTTCCCCTTAAGGGGCGTTCGGACATTCAAAACTGCCGAGCTAAAGGCGATGAACGTTCCCAGTACGGCCGTCATCAAGGCAACGAATAAGGAGTTTTTATAGACTGCCGTTAAATCGCTCGATTGGAATGTGTCGATAAAGTGCTTTAAGGTGAACGAGAGATCGTAAGGGAAACTAGTTAAAAATGGTGCAATGAACATGACCGCAAATACAGAAAACATCCCTATTAAGACCAGCAGCGAGATACCCCCAAAACATATATCCCTCCCTTTGTGCTGCGTCATTTCGATATCGCTGAACTTGTCGTAATGAAAATTAAGTTTCTCCAGATAGTTTAATAGGAAAACGCTGAATACTACCGGAATGAGCATGAGAATGGCAATCACTGCACCATTATTGAAATCAGGGATTGAACCTAGCATGACTTGATACAGTTGCGTCGCAACAACGGAGTAGGTCCCGCCGACTGAAGCCGGTATCCCAAAATCGGTGAAGCTCAAGATGAAGGAAAGGACAAAGGCTCCTCCCAAAGTTCCCGACAATGGCCGTATGATCGTATTCATGAAACTTCTTATCGTTCCGTCACCCATTAATTTCGAAACGATCATGAACTTTTTATCCATATACTTGAAGGAATTATTAATGAGCAGAAAAGCTGATGGCAATGTATAAATCACATAACCTATCAATAATCCATTAAAGCCGTATATATCGAATAGATTCCTTCCAAAGATCTTCGTTATGATTCCTTGATTGCCGAAAGAGTAGATGATCGCAAACCCGAATGTGATCGTCGGAAGCAGCATCGGAATAAGGATCCCTGTTTTAATTACACTTTTTAATGGCCTATATAATCGGGTGCAATGGATGGAATAGGCCAGGAAAAAGGCTAAAACGGTCGTAATGACGGCTGTGAGCCCTGAAATTTTCACGCTGTTTCCAAATGACTTCATCAGCTCTGCATTTGAAAGGACCGTTAGATAATTCGAGAGATTGATTCCATCTGCCGTTTCAAAAGAACGGACGAACAATATGCCAAGCGGCAAAAAAAGAAAAGCGGCAAATAGCAGTAAGATAGGTATATAAATGACTCTCATTGCCGGTTTTACATCAGGCATACTTTTCACCGAATAAGTTATAAATATTTTCTCTCTTGATCTCCAGTTGTTTTAGAATGAATTCCTTTACAAAATCATTGGCTGGCTGATTGATGATTTCTTGGGGTGATCCAAATTGAGAAATATTCCCTTGATTAATGATCAAAATTTTATCGGACATCGTCAAAGCCTCTTCAGGGTCATGTGTCACTATGATCGTCGTCAGCTTATATTCTCGGGCAATGGATTTGATGCGTTCCTTTATCGATTCCTTGATGACACCATCCAAAGCACTCAGTGGCTCATCTAGTAAAAGGATCTTCGGTTTCATTACAAGAGTCCTTGCGATCGATACCCTTTGTTTCTGACCACCTGATAATTCGCTGATCCTCTTTTTCAAATGCGGTGTTAGTTCCAGGAAATCGATGTATTCCTGAAGCTCTTCCTTGGAAACCGATCCCTTCCTGTTCCTCAATCCATAAACGATATTTTCATAGGCATTTAAATGAGGGAAAAGAGCGTAATCCTGGAAAACGATATTAAATCCCCGGTCTTTCATGGGCACGTTACTCAAATCGGTATCATTGAAAATGATTTTTCCATGATTGATACCCGTCAGGCCCAAAATAATATGTAATAAAGTAGTTTTGCCGCTTCCACTTGGTCCTAATAGTGAAACGATCTCCCCCGTTTTAATTTCAAGATTTATATTATCCAAAACTGATTTTCCATCGAATTGCTTGCTAATATTTTGTAATTTTAGCAAACCGTTCACCTCCTTCAATACACCCTCAGTATAAAAGCCATTTGTAAAACGAATTTGAGATTTTTGTAAATACTCTGTAAATATTGAACACTTTATTACCAACTTCATACTAACTTTTGACCAATTAATGATATTTTTATCATCTACTTGTTGAATATGTTCGCGGTAAACAGTACACTTAACATGAATATCAGGAAGATAGATATGAAGAATAGGCGGGTGAAACTTATGCTTCCTCTGGAAAGGCAAAAGAAGATCATCGAGTTATTAACGATTAGAAAAGTCATGAAGATTGCCGAGCTTACTGAAGAAATGCAAGTTTCCATCGAAACCATCAGAAGGGATATAAACCTTCTTACAAGGCAAGGAAAAATAGAAAAGATCTATGGCGGCGTTAAGTTGGTTCAATCGAAGTTTGGAGAATCGACGATAGATGAACGGATGTTCAGTCAATTAGAAGAAAAGGAATCCATCGCCCAAAAATGCAGTGAGTATATCAACGATGGTGATTGCATTTATATCGATAGTGGTTCGACAACCTATCAAATCGCTAAATATATAAAACAGAAAAAGAAACTGACTGTGATAACCAGTTCGATCCCTGTTGTAAATGAGCTCATTCATAGCGATATCGAGATATTGATCATAGGGGGGAAAGTGAGGAGAAATGAACAATCCATTGTTGCATTTGACTACTTATTCAACTTTAGTGAATTGAATATTTCGAAAGCATTCATTTGTGCTAGTGGCATAACCATTGAAAAAGGCATCTCCGACTATAATTTAGAAGAAGCGAACACACGAAAAAAAATCATTGAATTATCCCAAGAAGTCTATGTTGCCGCTGACAGCACCAAGTTCGGGAAAGACGTGACCATCGGGATTTCTTCACTGGATAAAATCGATTACATCATTACCGACGATCATTTACATATAGATTTCATCTCTTCGTTTAAAGAGACCGACACACATTTGATTCTTTCTTAATAGTCGAAAAAACGGGAACTATACAGTAGTATAGTTCCCGTTCAGTTTATAGACAAAAGGAGTTCGGCGAATGTCAAATACAGTTGGAATGAAGGACGTTTAACAAGTCTAATTTTGGCGATCACCTTCGGGGAAATCAATAACTGCCAGACTAAATGATGTTCAGGGACCAATTGGCCCAAAGGCACACCCTTAACACAACGTTGATTTCCCCTCCAGGCACTCGCTTTCCGCGGACGGTCCGGGAAGCCTCCTCGGCGCTTTTGCGCCTGCGGGGTCTCCCCTGGACGCGCTTTTCCCGCAGGAGTCTCGTACCTTACGTTCCAATCAACTGGAATGCTTTTTTTTTAAAAACTGCAGGTAAACTCGCTTTTCTTTGAGTTTGTCGACCTAATGGGATTGGTCTCATCCCGAATCCCTTTCATGATTACCGAGGGGATTTTTACTACATTTTTAAAACAAAACTTGGATATCCTTTATGTATTTTTAATGTTTTATATGATGAAAACTCTCTGAATTAAAGAAATTTGCGACACTCCTGCCGAATTACTGGCTAGCCGAGACGCAGGCGCTTGCGTCAAGGAGGCTCGGCAGACAGTCGGCGGAAAGGGAGCGCATTTCTGAAATCAACTGGAACGTTTTCTTGAGGGTTTGGAAAATTCAATCATTGATTTAAATTTTGATAGAAATCACCTAAGCAAATAACATATCCTATTTAAAGTTCCTTTCATGCAAAAGCAGCCATTCCTTTCTCCATAAGCCACCCGCCCGCCTATACTGCTGCAGAAAGTCCACACATATGCTTACGTTTATATCAAGATGAATTTCTACTGGATCTCTGAATTTAAAGGAATGGTTGTGCTGGGTTCTCGTTAATGGTTCCGGACAAATAAAAAAATGCCCTTTCATACTGAGGGCATTTTCATAATCCAATTTATTAATTTACGAAAAGATATAACTTTCTATGATATTCCACAAATGCCTGCTGGTCCTTTTCCGTGTAGTCCATCCACTTCACTTTCTTGCATCTTTCCTCTAATCTCTCATTCAACTCATCTTCTATTTCATTCATGAAACGAATGATTTCCCCATAAGGCATATTGAAATGACGGGCTGCGAGCCTGGGCGGAGAATGCTTTACCAGCAATCTCATGAATTGATCGACCGTGTCCGCCTTCGAGGCAAGATAATCTTCCTCATTCACGATGAATTCATACACTTGTTTTTTCACGCCAGAAAGTCTGGTCACTTCGTCGCGCAATAAAAACTCCATTAATCTTTCGTTCATATGGCTCTACCTCGAATTTGTTTATATTTACATTCTTTTTAGATCATGTATGAAAAAGTTATACTGCCCTCAACACCTCATTATGACATCGTAACCCCAAGCCATCAAGCAATTCCTGTATCCACACACAAACCGTAACTGTTACGATTTATGATCCTTTTTAAGTAAAGTAACATGTATATGCCTCTTAGTCAACGTTCGAGCTGTGTGACATCCCTTTATGCATATTTAGAATCGTTTATTGGCAAAATATGAGTATGAACAAATGGAACAACACAATCTTATTAATTTTTATATATGTAAAGAGAATAATTTTGTTAAAATTTGATATAATAAATGTAATATTTAGTCAATTAGCATCTTTTTATAGAATTTGCTTTTGTAAAGGAGTAAAATGATGCTAATGACATCTTATTTTTTCCAATGTTTCCGAGGAGTTATAGGGTGGGTATAGCAAGTACATAGTGACAGCTGAAATGCTGTCCGACATATCGGTTGTTTTCATTTGTTCAAAATAACAATGAAAAGAATAAGGAGTGATTTTTTGAAACCTTCAACAAATCGCATGTTAACCCGTATTAAATCCGTTTATATGTTCATCAGTAATAACGGTACGGTTTCTACTCAAGAGCTTGTAGAAGAATTTGGCATCACTCCTCGAACTGTGCAGCGCGATTTAAATGTCTTAGCATACAATGACCTTGTTCAAAGCCCAAGCCGTGGCCTTTGGACGACAACAAGTAAAAAGGTGAAGATGTCATCGTAAAAAGAACGACCACCCGAACGAGATCGATATGTAAAATACTTTGAGGCGGACAATATTTGTCCGCCTCATTTTTTATGCCTATATTCATTCAGCAGGCTGGCCCGCCTTTAACTGTTCAAGCTCTTCCGTCGTTAGCTCACGGTACTCACCAAGCTCAAGCTCCTCATCAAGCTGTAAACTTCCCATGGAAAGACGCTTTAGGTAGACGACACGTTTGCCGACGGCCTCAAACATCCGCTTCACCTGATGGAACTTTCCTTCCATGATCGTCAGCTCGATATCCGATGTCAGACCTGATTTTAAAATATTCAATTCACCTGGTTTTGTTTCGTACCCATCATCCAAGGTCACGCCGTTGCGGAATGCCTCAATATCCTCTTCCGTCACTTCGCCATCAATGACCGCAAAATATGTTTTAGGGACATGTTTCTTCGGGGAAAGCAATTGGTGGGCAAGCTTTCCATCATTCGTGATAAGCAATAACCCTTCTGTGTCCTTATCCAGACGGCCTACAGGAAATGGCTCGAATACTGAATCCTCTGGCTCCAAGATGTCGATGACCGTTTCTTGGTGTTTGTCTTCCGTTGCCGACAATACGCCTGGCGGTTTATTCATCATTAAATATATGAACTCCCTATATTCAACCCGTTCATCATGGACGGTCACGATTTCCGTATCAGGGTCCACTTGCTCTTTCGGATCCTTCAGCACACTTTCATTGACCTTCACGGCGCCGGATTTCAGGAGCTTTTTCACTTCTTTCCTGCTGCCATAACCAATATTGGATAAAATCTTATCAATTCTCATCGTTTCCTCCTAAAGCCTTTTCAGTAAAAAGCCTTGCCCACTTTAATGACAGGCAAGGCCAATATATTTTTAATCTGGGGATTCATTTTATCATACCCTTTTTTTTACATATCAAACTTCTATCTTATAATCCCAATTTAGCTTTTAACCGATCGATCCGGGTACCGAACAAACGATGGGCAAGTTTGCTTTTCAAGGAAAGTGCCGCATAAATGAGCGCTCCAAAGATTGCACAAATGGCCACGATCAAAATCGCTTGAAAGCGCCCTTCCGTTGTAAGCCACAGCGATAATAAACTGTTCATGCCCCATGCAGCCAGTCCCATAATTATTGAAAAAACAGAGATCAAAACAGATCTTCTGATGGTAAGGCTGTAACGATATCCAGTAAAGTAAGTAATGACATACAAATTCAGCAGTACAGCAGCCAAGTAGCCGAATGCCGTGGCATAAACGGATCCTTCCGTTTCAAACAACTTGATCATCGGGATATTCAAGCTCAATTTGATTAAAAAGCCAACAAGCAGGCTGAGCACCGTATATTTCTGCTGATTGATGCCTTGTAAAACGGCCGCCGAAACGGAAAAAAGCGCAAACAAGATGGAAACGGGCGCATATGCCTTCAGGACGCTGATTCCAAGTGGATCATGGCTGTAAAATGCACTATAGATTGGGTCGGCCAGTACCGACATGCCAACGACCGCAGGGATCGTAATGAACAACAAAATTTGAAAGGCTTGGTTAAGCTGGCGGTTTAACTCTTCCGAATCCTCGCTTACATAAGCCTTCGTCACCGAGGGCAGAAGCGCCATCGAAAACCCGGTTGCAAGGGTCATCGGAATCAAGACAAGCTTCTGGGCATATACATTCAACACCCCAAGTGCATCTTCTGCGACATGCTGCAGCCCGATGGCCGACATCGCCTTATTGAAAGACAGCAAGTCCGCCAACTGAAACATTGGCATCGCGATTCCGACAAATATGAAAGGAATCGACGAAAGAAATATTTCTTTATAGATTTCCTTCAGGGAAATGTCCATCGTCCCCCGGTCTTTCTTCATCAAGCTGTCTAAATGGGGTTTTTGTTTTTTCCAATACCAAAATAACACCACTAAACCGCCGACAGCTCCGACCGTCGCCGCGAATGTAGCCATTTGGATGGCCTTCACTAACTCTCCATCCAAGACATTTAAAACAACATACACCCCGGCCAGAAGGAACACGATGCGGACAATTTGTTCGACAACCTGCGAAATGGCTGTTGGTTCCATCGCTTCATGACCTTGAAAGAAGCCGCGGATGATACTCATGAACGGTACAAAAATCAAGGCGAAGCTGACTGCCCGTATGATCTCCGTGACATCACTGACATCTTCCTTCTTGACCCCGAAGACTCCAGTGAACATCGGTGCCATGGTATAAAGAACCAAAAAAGCGAGAAAACCGGTGACAACCATTAATTTCAGACTCGATTTAAATAACTTCTCACCGACGGCGTATTCCTCGAGCGCATTATACTTCGAAATGAATTTAGAAACAGCAAGCGGCATGCCTGCCGTTGCAAAGCTAATGAAAATGGTATATGGAACGTACCCATATTGATAGAGGGTAGCCCCTTTATTCCCAACCATATGTTCAAATGGGATGACGTAAAATAAACCAAGTACCTTGGAAATAATCGCTCCCAGCGTTAATATAAAAGCCCCTTTTAAAAACTTAGATGACATCTAATCCCTTCCTGCCTCTGTCAGTTACGTTTCACACGCTCTTTATCTTATCATATTAAAGTATTTTTTCTATAGAAAACTACAATCAAGTTTATCGTTTTCGAAGATAATACACAAACAAATAATCCCTTTTTTTCTACATTCGCAATCTGAAGGGCACTTGCTATATAATGAAGGGACTGAAAATGATAAAGTGGTGATCAATTTGAAATATGATGTAGTGGTAATTGGCGGCGGTCCTTCCGGATTGATGGCAGCAATAGCGGCCGGGGAAAAAGGGGCCCATGTATTGTTAGTGGATAAAGGCGAGAAGCTTGGCAGGAAACTTGCAATCTCGGGCGGCGGACGCTGCAACGTGACGAACAGGCTCTCAATCGATGAAATCATTCAGCATATCCCTGGAAACGGGCGATTTCTATACAGTGCTTTCTCAGAGTTCAATAATGAAGACATTATTCAATTCTTTGAAAAATTGGGCGTGGCCCTCAAAGAAGAGGACCATGGCCGGATGTTCCCGGTCAACGATAAAGCGCAAAGTGTCGTGGATGCCCTGCTGACGCGCCTGTCGAATTTAAAAGTAACGATCTATAAGAACTCCCCAGTTGCGGAAGTTCTCTATGAACATGGAAAAACAAGCGGTGTCCGGTTAAAAGATGGACAGACCATTGACACGGATGCAGTCGTGATAGCAGTCGGTGGAAAATCAGTTCCTCACACCGGTTCAACCGGCGACGGCTACGCATGGGCTAAAAAGGCGGGGCATACGATTACCGAACTGTTCCCAACTGAAGTTCCCGTACTAAGCCATGAAACATTCATTAAAGATCGGACGCTTCAAGGTCTCGCACTTCGGGATGTTTCATTGAGTATCCTTAACCCAAAGGGCAAGGCCCTGATTACACACCAAATGGATATGCTCTTCACCCATTTTGGCGTCTCCGGTCCAGCTGTTCTAAGATGCAGCCAATTCGTCGTGAAAGCGATGAAAAAATGGAACCTATCGGAAGTGACAATGAAACTCGATGCCCTTCCGGACAGAAACAAGGAAGAGGTTTTTCAAGACATCATGAAGGAAATCAAAGCCGAACCGAAAAAAGCCATTAAGAACACCTTAAAAGGTTTAGTTCCTGAGCGATACCTTCACTTCCTGCTTGAGCGTAGCGGCATCGACCTTCAAGAGCAAGGAGCGACGATATCAAATGAAAAAATCCGCCGCTTTGCTGAACTATGCAAGGACTTCCAATTCGGAGTACACGGCACCCAGCCGCTGGAAAAAGCCTTCGTCACGGGCGGCGGCGTATCCGTCAAAGAAATTCACCCAAAAGAAATGGCATCCAAACTAATGGCTGGACTGTATTTCTGCGGTGAAATCCTGGATATACACGGATACACAGGCGGCTACAATATCACCTCGGCATTAGTAACCGGAAGACTCGCCGGAATGAATGCTGCCATATATGCCCGTTCATAATTCTAAAAGAGGCTGATCCATTTGAATCAGCCTCTTTTAGATGTGATTTCGCATTTCCGGCGTAGGCGCACTTTTTTCGGCCACCGCCTCTTTTATTCCGGCATTCCGTTAAAAAGTTCTGGATGATAGCGAAAAGCTTCGAGGTCAATGGTATTCCGTTTCGTGAATATGACGCCTTCACTCTCGAGCATCGCTTTCTGGTGTTCTGCGGCGCCGTCCGCTTTTATGCCGATTTCGCCTTTTGCATTGATTACCCGATGCCAGGGAAGGTCGTGTTTTTTGCTGCTTGAATGAAGGATCCTTACGACCTGCCTTGCACCGCGCGGACTTCCGGCGAGCTGTCCAATTTGACCATATGTCATCACTTTACCGGAAGGGATATGTTGAATGATTTTAATCACCCGTTCAGTAAAACTCTCCAAAATACTTCTCCCCTTTGTTCTATCCGTTAGCCAAAATCGTAATATTTTCATCGGTTACCAGGACCCCATGATGCTTGATCAAGTTTGCTTTTAGCTCGGAAGGCACTCTGCAGTCATCGTACGCACAAACAGAAATCAATCCTCGTTCATTGATCAATTTATCGATTCCTTTTTCATATTCACCTATTGCTACGCTGACTTGATCGTCATGGCCCCATTCAACATGTCCCCATGTCCGCACGAGTTGATTTCGTTTAGAGTATGTATCGATATTTTCCAAGAAATAATTAACCATCGTCGAAGGATGGAAGTCTCCATGAAAACAATAAAAATCAAAATTATTAATAAGATGCACTTTCTCCAATTGCTCCTCATTTAAATGAAGCTGCAATTTTTTATACACCAAAGGAAAGATACGGTCATTTTCGACGATCAGGATGTGGTCTCCCTGTTCAACACCCGCAATGATGAATGTTGCTTCATTTTCTATGTAGGCTTCCAATTCATTAAAACAGTATAAGATATGGCCCCCATCCGATTGCTGTATAGTTTCTATTAGTTGTCTCATATTGTTATCCAAAATGGATCTCCCCTTTAAATACACCAGTTCGCACTATGTATTATGTTTAACTTTACCCATTATCTCTGTGTTTGTAAAATTCATAGAGTAATTTAATTGGTTTTTCCTAATTTATACCTACTATCTTTTTTGATTGGGAAGTCGAACTGAGGCTGCTTCAAGTCCACTCATCAAAAGACCAAGGCAGCCCAATTCAGCAGACTCCGTTCTTAAATGCATTTTCCTTTTTGATGCACGTACCTAAATCACAGGATAATACGGCACATAGCGCGGGTTATAATAATAGGGCGGTCTTGGTCCTATGAGGGGCAATTCAAAGGTATTTGGGTTGGAATCATATAACAACTCCACTTTTTCATCGGATTGTTCGACCAATAGCAACTTCACTTCTTCACTATAATAATAGGGCATATAGAGGCCTCCAAAAACTTTTTTCTCCCCATCAGCATATTTGAAACTGCACGCAACGAGCCCGTACCCAAACATGTTCTTCATGCACGGCATTTACCTGATCGACATAAAGTAATCCGACTAAATTCTTTTTTAGGAGGGCTCCCCATGGCCAACATTGGTTTTACCCGTGCCTTGGCAAACAGTCTTGTCGATCAAGGCATACGGGTGAACGCCATTGCGCCTGGAAGGTTTTGGACACCCCTCATCCCGGCAAGTTTCTCGGCAGACGAAGTGACACAGGTCGATAACCCGATGGAGCGTCAAGGCCAGCCATTCGAACTGGCTCCCACCTTTGTCTATCTCGCTTCCGATGATTCCCGTTTTGTGACAGGACAAACACTTCATGTCAACGGCGGGGAAGCTACATCATCCTAACTTTCCACACCGAATAATTCTCCCTTCCCTGAAACTCAAGAGGTTTTGGGAGTCCACTTTCTTGCATTCATGGAAAAAGACTACCTTGGTTTGCCCGCCTTGCAGCAATAGGTAGTCTAATGTTGATTATATGTACGGATAAAGGTAGGGCAAAGCCCCCTTTATTTTTTCTTATAGATGATCATCGCACTAAAACAGTAAATCTGTTCCTCTTCCTCTTCACCTGTAGTGGCGACATTGTACTTGATATCGACGATTTGATTATCACGGATGTCTTCCAAGAAAACGTTCATTTCATCCTCTAGATCCTTTTCATGCTCATAATCGAATAATTTAACTTGAATCATCGGCTTTCCCCTGCCCTTTTACTATAATGATAGTTATTGTGCAGGATGCCCATTTTTCATGAGGATTATACTCGGTTTTTTTGTAAAGCGGATAATAATGCAACCACTTCATCCCCGACTTCTTCTGTAGAGGCTACCCCGCCCATATCGGGTGTCAGCGACTTTTTATCGACCATCACCCGTTCGATCACGTCCAACACTTTTGCTCCCCAATCCTCATGCCCGAAGAAATCGAGAATCTGACTGGCGGACCATATGGCCGCAAGTGGATTGGCGATGCCTTGATGTGCAATATCCGGGGCTGAGCCATGAATCGGTTCGAACATTGAAGGATAAATCCGTTCCGGGTTTAAATTGGCTCCTGCTGCCAGACCCATCCCCCCTGCAATGGCCGCACCTAAATCCGTGATGATGTCACCAAACAAATTGGAAGTGACAACGATTTGAAATCGTTCGGGCTGTTTGACAAAAAACATGCTCGCCGCATCGACCAGATAGGAATTCGTTTCTACATCCGGATACTCCTGTCCGACTTCTTCAAAAACCTGATCCCAAAAGACCATTGAATAATTCAATGCGTTCGCCTTGCTTATACTCGTTAGCGTCCTTCCTGTCTTACGCGCCAGTTCATACGCATAACGGATGATTCTCTCCGTTCCTTTTCGTGAAAAGACCCCAGTCTGCAGTACGACTTCTTCTGGCTTGCCTTTAAAAAGCCAATCACCGGCACCGGAATATTCCCCTTCACTGTTTTCACGGATGACAACCATATCGATTTGGTCACGAGTCACGTCTTTTAATGGACAAGGTGCACCTTGAAGCAATTTGACTGGTCGAACATTCACATATTGGTCAAATTGCTTTCTGATTTTCAGCAGGAGTTCACGTAATGAAATATGATCCGGGACACCAGGATAACCGACCGCCCCAAGATACACGGCGTCAAACTTCATCAGTTGTTCCAGTCCGTCGTCGGGCAGCATTTTGCCGTGCTCAAGATAAAATTCACAGCCCCATGGGAAATATGTGAACTCGAAAGAAAAATCCCCGGCAATTCCAGCCACTTCTTTAAGGACCTTCACACCCTCATTAATCACCTCAGGACCTATACCGTCACCCGCAATGACCGCTATTTTATGAACATTCATTCTTCAACTCTCCTTTTTCTATATTTTCTGATTTCAACAACCTAATTTTAACATATAACGTATGCTTCCCAGGCCCTAATGGAACGCGTACAGGTGAACGGCAAAGTTTTATCGAAAATGTCCATAACGCAGAAAAAAAGCCCTTTCATGATGAAAGGACCTTTTTTTCACGCCTTCAAAAATGCGCGTCTTTCCGCATATTCACGGCATTGTGAACAAACCGCGATCTTTTTTCTTTCTTCATTCAGATATGCCGTAACATTCTTGGATTTTCGCTTACAAAAGTAACAGGTTTTTTTGAAAAACTTCACTTAACGATGACTTCGCCGTCCCACTCAAGCATTCCGCCAACCATGTTTGCCACTTTATATCCTTGTTCCTGAAGATAATGGCATACATTTTCACTGCGGCGTCCAGAACGGCAGATAAAAATATATTCTTTTTCTTTATCAAAATAGTCAAGATTTTCCGGGATATCATTCATGCGAATATGCTTCGCGCCTTCGATCATTCCCTCTTGCACTTCTTCGTCTTCACGAACATCGACAAGTTCCATCGCTTCGCCTGCCTCAAGCTTGGCTTCCACTTCTTCAGTTGTAATGATTTTGATTTCTTCCATAATTAGCACCTCGAATTAAGTTTGATTTATCTTATTCATTATAACAAAATTTCCAGATAAACATCACGTAATGGATCCCCTGATGAAATTTCCCCTTCGATAATTTGAGTCTAACTAAAAACGCCAGCGAATATAATATTCGCCGGCGTTTTAAGGAATAAATTTGTATCAATGCTTGAATGCCAGTTGATATTGTTTAGGGATCTCCGTTTCTTTATTCAAAGCTTTAGACGCTTCAAGTGCCCAGTAAGGGTTTCGCAGCATCCCTCTGCCTACGGCAACCAAATCCGCTTCTTCATTACCAATGATTGAATTTGCAAGAATCGGATCATCTAATCGACCTACAGCAATCACCGGAATATCCAAAGCTTTTTTGATTTCCCTGGCCAACGGCGTTTGATAGCTGGCATGCGTACCAGGTCTTCCGTCTGCTCCAATCGGGCCTTCTCCTCCAGAGCTTACATGGAACATATCCACGCCTGCTTCTTTAAAGACTTTTGAAAATGCAATGCTTTCTTCAAGACCATATCCGCCTTCAACGTATTCCTTTGCAGAAATGCGCATGATTAAAGGCATGTCGGCAGGCATTTCGCTTTTCACTGCTTTAATGACTTCCACTCCAAATTTGGTCAGGTCTTTTCCGTATTCGTCTTCACGTTTATTCGTAAGCGGTGATGTGAATTGGTGGATTAAATACCCGTGTGCACCATGTAATTCAATTACGTCAAATCCTGCTTGAACAGCCCTTCTGACGGAAGCACGGAATTTATCGACCATTTCCTTTACTTCTTCCGTTTCTAAAGCTCTTGGTGTTTTAAACGTTTCATCAAATGCTATGGCTGATGGTGCTACCGGAGTTTCGGCATCTTGCGCTTTACGTCCTGCATGGGCAATTTGTATCCCTATTTTTGCTCCGTATTGATGTACTTCCTTAACGATTTTGGAGAAAGCATCAATTTGATCGTCGGACCATAATCCAAGATCGCGATTCGAAATACGTCCATCAGGCTCTACATCGGTCATTTCCACTATAATTAATCCTGTGCCGCCAACTGCCCTGCTTACATAATGCTGCTGATGCCAGTTTGTCGGGATACCATCTTCCGCTTCGACGGAGTATTGGCACATCGGCGGCATGACGATCCTATTTTTAAGTTCAAGTTCATTTATGCGATAAGGTGAAAATAAATCTTTCATATTTTTATCTCCTTTTTTATATAATGCATGCACATGCATTTATATCATCTGGATAATACTGTGTCAACTAATCAGATTCCCCGTAACACCCGAAGCTGTCATTGTAAACGCTATCGTCTGTTGGTACACTTCAGTTAATATGTGTTATATTTAATGGAAGTAAGCAGAGGAAGGCGAATATAAATGTCCAGTGAACAGAACCTTATCAATACATGGCTATCGTTTACACGTGTTCATGCCGAGCTCTCCAATGAGCTTGATCGAATGCTGCAAGCAAGACACCAAACGACTTTAAACGAATTTTATGTTCTATTATTTTTATCGAAAACACCAGAAAAAAAACTGAGGCTCCTCGAATTGCAGCAATTGGTCGGATTAAGCCAAAGTGCGATGTCCAGGCTGTCTGTTAGAATGGAAAATAAAAGCTGCGGTGTCATCCAAAGGCTTGGATATGAAGACGACCGTCGCGGTGTGTGTGCGATCATAACGGACCGCGGTGAGGTAAGGCTTCAGGAAATCCTCGATACCGTTAATGAAACATTGGAAAAGTCCTTAAAAAACAGTGATATTGACACAGCACTGAAACTATTCGTGGATGCAAAAAGCGGTCTCCAGGAGAATGAATGAATCAGTGGCGATGTATGATGTGAAATTTTGTGCCCCATTCAATTTGAGGCCTTTTTTGCATGTCCATCCCCTCCAATGCGAATATCCAGTAAAAAAAGGAGAAAGACGGATAGGTCCGTCTCTCTCCTTCTTACATGATTAAAAGTCGAAATTATCAGGATCTGGACCTACACGGTGATTTTGATTCAATCCATCAATCTGGTTCATTTCTTCTTCCGTCAATTCAAAATCGAATACAGATGAGTTTTCTACAATGCGATGTTCTTTAGTGGATTTTGGAATCGTTACAATCCCATTTTGTAAATCCCAGCGTAAAATGACTTGTGCAACAGACTTGCCATGGTTGGTCGCAATTGCTTGTAATACTTCATTATCCAGCAGTTCACCTTGCATCAAAGGAGACCATGCTTCAAGTTGTATTCCTTGTTCCTTACAAAATGCCTGAACTTCTTTTTGAGTTAAACGCGGATGGCATTCTACTTGATTGACCATCGGCTTCACTTCTGCATCTTTCATTAAATCTTCAAGATGGTGAATCTGGAAATTGCTCACACCGATCGCTTTCACTTTTCCTTCTTTATAAAGAGTTTCCAACGCTCTCCAAGCTTCTTTATATTTCCCTTCCACTGGCCAATGGATAAGATATAAATCCAAGTACTCCAAGCCAAGTTTCTTTAAGCTTTTTTCGTAAGCCGCGATTGTTGATTCATATCCCAAATCAGCATTCCAGACTTTTGATGTTACGAATAATTCTTCCCTGGAGATTCCAGCTTCTTTCAATCCCTCACGGATCCCTTGTCCAACCCCTTCTTCATTTTCATAAATGGCAGCCGTATCGATACTGCGATAACCATGTTTAATGGCCACTTTAACTGCATTTACCAGCTCAGGTCCTTCTTCCACTTTAAATACGCCCAATCCGAACCAAGGCATTTTAACGCCGTTATGCAACGTTGTTGTATCTTGTAAATGTTTCACCATTATCACTCTACCTCCAAATTTTTTCTTCATTGTTTTTATAGATTGTAATGCGCTTAAGTATCAGTATCATTACATCCCTTCAAGGAACCTTCCACATTCGCTGAAGGGATGCAATGATACTAGGGTTTTGATACTCTATACGCTTTTCAAGAAATGGAACATGCTTTTTCTAACATGCATCACTTTTTCATTCCTATGCTATTTTGTCAGTTCCCTTGGTACGGTCTTTACTTTCCAAGGCCCGGCTCAAGCCTGTTAAAATCACTGCTGCAAACACCATGACTCCACCTATCCACGCCGTATGGATCAGTCCGATCGAATCGGTAATCACCCCTCCTAAGTAGGCACCAATGGCGATTCCCGCATTGAAGGCGGCAATATTGATGGCTGACGCCACGTCCACTGCACTCGGCACGAAACGCTCCGCTAACATGACGACATAGACTTGAAGCCCTGGAACATTCATGAATGCAAACAATCCCATTAAAATGATCGTAATTAAACCAGCTATCTTAAACGGTGCCGTGAAGGTCAAGACCACCAGTACAATGGCTTGTATAAGAAACATATAGAATAGGGCATTAATAGGATTGCGATTGGCCAATTTCCCGCCGAGAGTATTCCCTATCGCTATGGCTACTCCATATACTAGCAAAATCAAGGCCACAGTTCCTTCTTTAAACCCTGTTACTTCCTGAAGTAATGGCGACAGGTACGTGAAGACAACGAATGTACCTCCGTATCCTAACGCTGTAATGATGAATACTAACAGCAATCGGCCATTTGTCACCAATTTGATTTGGTCACGGAACGTGGTCCGTGCAGCTTTTCTTAAATCGGATGGGACAAGGATGCCATTCCCGATGAAAGCTATCAGGCCGATTGCCACAATGATGATGAAAGCGAATCTCCAGCCAAATTGCTGCCCGATGAAGGTTCCAAACGGAACTCCGGTCACCGTTGCCACCGTTAGACCTGTGAACATGATGGCGATGGCACTTGCCCTGCGGTTTTCAGGGACCAAATCAGCCGCAATCGTAGCGCCGATCGACATGAAGATACCATGTGCAAGCGCTGAAATGACACGTGCGATCAATAATACACTGATCGTGGTCGCAGAAGCCGCCAATGCATTTCCGGCAATGAACACGACCATGATCCAAAGCAATAAAGTCTTTCTCGACATATTCGATGTCAGGGATGTAAGGATAGGTGCCCCGAACATGACCCCCAAGGCGTATAGAGATACCGTCAACCCCGCCGTCGTGACTGTAATGTGTAAATCTTTAGAAATGAGCGGTAATAATCCCACGCTGATGAACTCGGTTGTTCCAATCGCAAAGGCGCTGATCGCTAAAGCGAGCAATGCCCATGTACTTCTATTTTTATTTGAAATCATATCCTCTTCTCCTTCTTGTTGTTTTGTACTATCATTGAAATTGCCTTAGCAACTTTTTTATAAATGGTACAGTGGAATTCGGTGTACAAATGTTATTATGAGATATAATACAAATAAAAAACAGTACGTACTTTAAAGTAATATAGGTACCTTAAAGTTCCTATAAAATAAGGAGAGTATGCAAATCATGCAAAAAAAGAAGTACAATATATCCGTTGAAGCGACACTGGAAGTACTGGGCGGGAAGTGGAAATGCGTAATCCTCTGCCATCTGACCCACGGAAAAAAGCGGACTAGTGAATTGAAGCGCCTAATGCCAAACATCACCCAAAAAATGTTGACCCAACAATTGCGGGAGTTGGAACAGGACGGTGTCATCAATCGGATCGTTTATAACCAAGTCCCCCCAAAAGTGGAATATGAACTAAGTGAGTATGGACAAAGCCTCGAAAGCATCCTATCCGCACTATGTACGTGGGGGGAAAATCACATTACTAGAGTGTATGGAGATAAGTTTTCCGTTCTCGAGGAAAGTGTATTGAATGATCAATTGAAGTAATTCAACATAAAAAAACGGAGTCCACTAAGGGATTCCGTTTTTTTTGATGAACCATCAATCATATTTTTTGTTTATAAAGAATTCTCCTAATTTAACTACGGGAGGTATGAAAATAAGAATTAAAGCTAGCTGAGTTTTTTTATCCATAAACATTCCGCCTTAATTTATCATAAATGCAAATATATAATTGGTGTGCATGTAAATAAAATTTCACTAAGAGTCACCCGTTTTATTCCTCTCTTACTTTTTGGTATAATATGTAATACCATTTGATATCCAAACTCTTTTATCTGATCAAGCAGGAAGTGTTGATCACTTAAAGTTTTTATTTTGTAGACGAATGAGTATAATGGTGAAACCAGGGAGTGACATATGAGGGTCTTATTAGAATTGATACGCATCATATTAATATTCGGGATAGCCGGATCGATCATTTCGATCATTGTAAACGGCATATATATAAACATGGGAGTTAATATGAATCAGTATGGCTGGCTAGGCTCGATAGCAATACTCATTTTATTGTTTGTCTGGTATAGAAATAAACTTCAGTTCAGTGGCTGGTATTCGGGAAAAGGGAAGGAAAAGCTTCCAAAAACGGCATCCCGAATACTCATCATGTGTTCACTCTTTTTTTTATGTGCCCCACCTGTTTTAAGTGTGCTGCAAATGATCTTTCAATAATCGGGATTCTATATCCCAGATAGAGCAGGAGTGAACGATTTGCGAAAATTGTTTAATAGTCTGGTTCTCATACTCCTACTCGGTGGATTTTGGTATGGATATGGTAAAGATATTCAGGAGTCTGGATTCAAGGCGGGGGTTGGTTCCTTTGCATCCGATGTTCGCACCTTTATAAACGGGCCCGAGGTTTCAACTGCCTTGGAAAAACTGAGTGCTGGAGTCAGCAACCTGATAAGTTCGCTTAAGGAAACATTGGATACCGCTTCGGAAAAAGAACCGCAGGAATCGGAAAAAGTGAAAAAACCAGCACTGGAAGCACCTGCTGATGCATCCTTTTCAGTCCGTAATATTGAAATAGGCGACACGAAGGATGCCGTAGAAAAACTCGCTGGTGAAGCAAAGCGGAATACGCGGAATGAATATGGCGTGGACTGGTTCACCTATCACGAAAATTATCAAAACTTTTTCATGGTTGCCTACGATACCAACAATAAAGTTGTTGGTTTATATACGAACCAAGATTTGATTTCCTCAAAAGAAGGGATTAAACGCGGTACCCCTAAAGAAAGTGTGACAGGGAAATTGGGGGAGCCTGTTACGAAATTGCTTAAAGGAAACGTCTATTACCAGATTCGAAGCGATGGGGAATACGATATGTTTGAAATGGATAAGAGCTATGTAACCATTTTTTACGACAAACATGAGAAAAATACAGTCACATCGATCCAAATCATCGATGCAAACCTTGAAAAGCAAAAGAGCAGCTATTTTGCAGAAGCCAGCCCCGGGTTAAAGAAAGGCTTTGAATATCAATTATTCGATTTGACCAATGCATCACGGGTCAATCATAATCTCTCCGTGCTTTCATGGGATAAACAAGTGAAGGTCACTGCACAGGATCACAGTAAAGATATGGCCGTGAATCAATACTTCAACCATACAAACCTTGAAGGAGAATCCCCGTTCGACCGGATGGAAGATGACAAAATCAATTTTCGAATGGCTGGGGAAAACCTGGCTGCCGGTCAAAATAGCAGTATCTTTGCCCATGAAGGCCTGATGAATTCCATTGGACACCGGGAAAACAAATTACAGAAGGATTTTCAATCCCTCGGTGTCGGAGTTGCCTTCGATGGTGAAGAAAAACCATATTATACGGAGAACTATTTAAGGAAATAAACAAAAAAAGCTGTGCATGGGGAAACCTGCACAGCTTTTTTTCTCTTGTTTTTAATAAAATATCACCAAACGAACAATCCAACGACCATGGCACTTAACAAGGAAACAGCCATCCCGCTAACCAACAGTTTCCAAACATTCCTTCCGATAATGTTCGATTTCTCATCATTGAGGATGGAATTGAATGTTCCATAAATCATGCCCACTGTACTGAAGTTGGCAAATGACGTCAGATAAGTGACAGCCACAGCAACTGTATGCGGAGGCAGTGTACTGACTTTATCTTTTAAATCGAGCAAGGCAACGAACTCATTCGTGGCAAGCTTGATTCCCATCAATTGAGCGACGTACATGGCATCATGTCCAGATAGTCCAAGCAGGAATGCAAATGGACTGAAAATGACAGAGAAAATCTTTTGAATGGTCAAGCCATCCACAAAGAAACCGAAAATGCCGTTTACGCTGGCCGTTAACGCCACATAACCGATAACCATGGCCATGATGACGAAGACCATTTTGGCCCCAACCAGCATACTGTTAGAAATGGTGGAAAAGAAATCTTTACGTTCCTCTTTAGAAGGTACATAAACGACGTCTTCTTCTTTACTGACATCGACAGGATTTAGCATGTTAGCGATCAGCAAGGCATTTAAGCAGTTCAAGGGTATGGCTACAAAAACATAGGTTGCCGGTACCATTGATAAGTAGGCTCCAATGATTGAACCACTGATGCTGCTCATGCTCATGATTCCAAATGTCAAAAGTCGCTGATCTTTAATCGCACTAAGTTGAAGGCGCAGAACGGCAAGTGCCTCGGTATTCCCAAGGAACATCATCTGAATCGAAAAGAAACTCTCCAGTTTTGGCAAACCGGATACTTTTGAGATGAGCCATCCCACTTTGTCAATGATCCAGGTAAGTATACCGAAATACGATAAAACATCAAAAAACGTGATGATGAAAATAATTGGCATCAATGCGCTGAAAAAGAAATCCACTTGTTCATTTGCCATTAATGAAGGAAAGACAAAAGAAATCCCTTCATTCGCACATTCAATCAACCAGGTGAAGAAGGAAGCGATCAGATTAATGACCCACGCCCCTATTTTAGTCGATAACATGAACCATGTGATAAGCAATTCAAGAACCAGCAAGGTAAGAATGGCTTTCCACTTAACGTTCCTTTTATTAGGTGAACAAAGGTAAACGATGCCCATTACAACTAAAACACCTAGTACATTCAATAAGAAATACATGCTTTCATCCCCTTTGGATATATTATTTCCCATTCATTTTCTTTATATAAAAAAGCCCTTACCTTTTTACACTTTCAGCCGCAGGAAGAAAGTGTGAAAAGGTAAGAGCCTTCATTGAAACACTAGATGCTGGATCAAACTTTTTAACTGAAACCAACATAAACCTGTTCATCTCTTCTATTTTCATACTTCCTTGTAGTCCGGCATTATTACGGCTGCCAGGTAGAAACTATCAGACCATTGTCACTGATACTATACAAGGATATTTTTAAAATAAATTTCTCTAGGAAAGATATCATTTTAAAGCAGTTTATTTTCAATTACAATACGTTTTACAATTGTTATATTAATATAAATTTTTCGAAAACAGTTAAGAAAGTCTCCTAGGGTCCAATGTTGGGTAATACTTATAAAGGAGTTGGCTTAAGTATAAACGGCCCCATCTATAGAGGACTTTAAATAACCTTCACAGTTGTGATAATCCTTGCTTCAATTCATCATACTAACTATTACATCTCCTTTATAGGAAATAAGGACGTGAATTTTTTGTGGATTTTTTTAATAGCCAGGAAACTCTTACTGCAATTCAGTGGACTTTAAGAGCCATTATATCCTTCTTCTTCTTACTTTTTTCGGTTAAATTGATGGGGCAACGGTCCATTTCCCAGTTAAGATTACTTGATTTCATAATGGCATTAATTATTGGAAACATTCTTGCCCACCCTTTGTCTGATGAACAGTTAGGTTTGAAGGGCTCAATGATTACGACCTTTGTTTTAGTGATTTTATATATAATTAGTGTGTTTACGGGTCTTAAGTGGGGCAAACTCCGAAGGTTTTTTGACTCCGCCCCCTTTCCACTTATCGAAAATGGACAAATCATTTACAAAAGCTTAGCAAGGGCCCGAATCTCCATCGATTTTTTATTATCGGAATTAAGAAAAGAAAAAGTCGAAGATATTCAAAAAGTGTCCCTCGCACTATGGGAACCGGGTGGTACCATTTCATTGTTTTTAGATCCACAATATGAAGCGGTAACCCCAGCAGATATGCATCTAGCAACAAATGCCTTCACTTTTCCTAAAACGATCATTAAAGAGGGGCAGATTGATTTTAAAGAATTAAATCGAGGCGGAAAAGACGAAGAATGGCTGAAAAACAGAATCAAAATAACATACCATGCGGATGTAAACGATATTTTATTAGCAACTCTTGATAATAACGATAACTTAAAGGTCTTTTTCTACAAATAAATACTTGGAGCTTAAGAGTATAACTTATTATAGTCAGGCCCTAATTGGCAGCCCGATTTTCCCAAAATAAAATCCCCTCAAGATGGAAGTGTAACACCTACATATAAAATGTCGGCTTTTACACTTTCAAACTTAAAAGGGGATAATATCACATTCATGCCTTCAAGAAAATATTACTCCGACCAATTCAGAGTATTTAAGAACTTGTACACATCCTCATAAACCTGCTCACGTTCTTTACCTAATGTGATTATATGACCAGAGTTTTCATACCATATCAAGTGTTTATGCTGCGTATCGACTTCATTGAAAATCGCTGTAGCACTATTCGTATAGTCAGGATCATCCAAGCGCCCTTGTAAAACAAGAGTTGGTGATGTGATTAGATCTAAATTTTCACCCGTCTCATTTATTACATTCACCACATCTTTCAGTGAAGTCATCGGGTCTTCTTCCAACAGCTTCACTTCTGCAGCAATTTGGTCAGCATCTTTGCCTTGAAACTTCTTATAGGCCTGTGCATAATTGAGCAAGCGGTTTTTTTGTCGATCGCTACTTTTTCCTTGTGTCGGGGCACACATTGAAACTACGCCTTTTACAGGAAGTTCAATTCCCACTTTCAATGAGAACAATCCTCCTAAAGAAATTCCAATAACAGCAATTTCCTCGTAACCTTCCTCTTTAAGGAATTTATAGCCATTGACTACATCTTCCCACCATTCCTTTGGACCTGTTTTAGCAAGTTCCTCGGCTGATACTCCGTGCCCTCTATAAAGAGGCCCGTGACTAGTATAGTCGCGATCATGCAGGTATTTCCCTAATTTCTTCATATCTCCTGTACTTCCGGTAAACCCGTGAAGTAAAAGAACAGCTCTATTTCCACCTCTGTATGTGAATGACTCAGGTGCTTTCACTTTCATCTTTCTAGGACCTTCTTTCTACTCTTGTTGATAAATAGAATCTAAATGATTTTCAAAAAAAAATCAATTAATACCCCTTGAGTGGGATTTCTTCTATCCTATTCCGTATTTTCATTAAAACAATTAAATCATGTATATAATATCCTTACCACACGCTTTACAACTCATCCGTTCCGAAGCACATTTTACTATGATTGATTTTATTTAGCAATCGTCATTTAACCATTTTTTTTAAGAAAAGTAAAATGCACCTTGTGTTACGATGCACAAAGTATTACACTTTTAAAATGAAAAGGAGGCGATTTTATTTGGATAAAGAACTAATGAAGGGAAGCATTGACCTCCTTTTGCTTTCACTTCTTTCACAAAAAAAGCTATATGGCTATGAAATCACAAAGATTTTGAGAGAAATGAGCATGGGCAAATACGAAATCAGTGAAGGCACCCTCTACCCCGCCCTTAAACGGTTGGAAAAAAAGGACTTCATAGAAGGCCATTGGAAAGAGTCCGAATCAAGTCGCAGGAAATATTATCATGTCACGGAAACTGGACAAACCGAACTTGAACGGAAACGGAAATGCTTTTTCACCCTGGAAAAGTTAGTTCGGAAAAGCGCAGAGCAATTCTGACCAAAAACAAGATAAAAAGCTTCCTGCACCCATGATTGGAACGGTGGAAGAAGCTTTTTTTGCTGTTTACTCGTGAATTTCGTACGTTTACTCGTGAATTTTGCTGTTTTACTCGTGAGTTTGGAGCATTTACTCGTGAGTTCGTGCGCCACTCTTGGGTTTGTGCTGTTTACTCGTGAGTTCGTGCGCCACTCTTGGGTTCGTGCTGTTTTACTCGTGAGTTTCGCACGTTTACTCGTGAGTTTTGCTGTTTTACTCGTGAGTTTGGAGCATTTACTCGTGAATTCGTGCGCCACTCTTGGGTTTGTGCTGTTTACTCGTGAGTTTTGCTGTTTTACTCGTGAGTTTGGAGCATTTACTCGTGAGTTTGGGTCATTTACTCGTGAATTCGTGCTATTTACTCGTAAGTTACTCCGATCACGCAAAAAAAGGACCTAATTAGGTCCTTTTTTGTCTATTCCTTTATGCTTCCGATAATTGGCGCAGGAGAGCTTCATACAATCCCCTTGAACTTGCGGGCCATATTTTTCACGAAAGGCCTCGAGGCAATAGCATTTGTCTTCTTCCTTTTTGGTT
The DNA here is from genome assembly GCF_030348405.1 of Peribacillus sp. NJ11. Classification (NCBI taxonomy): domain Bacteria; kingdom Bacillati; phylum Bacillota; class Bacilli; order Caryophanales; family Bacillaceae; genus Peribacillus; species Peribacillus sp. NJ11. The sequence continues at coordinate 2,518,244 of NZ_JAUCFO010000001.1, read as the reverse complement.
CCATCCATCGAGTGCATCCCTCCTAGCATTCAACCGGAGACTACTCGCTTCTCCAGCCTTACGTTGATTCGGCCCAACAATGTGGCACCGATTGACTGAATGACTGTTTTAACGATGATTTGGCCGATAACCGCAGCGGGTACAGCTTCCCATGGCAATATATTGGCACCCAGTGGACTTAGGCCAATCACGACAAATATCACTGAATCGAAAAATCCTCCAACGATCCCGCTGTAAAACACCCTCCAACTCATCGGGAGCTTTAACCGGGTATAAATCTCGGTATCCGCTGTTTCTGCCACCACGAAAGATAATGCGGAAGCAAATACAATCAATAATGTATCTCCTAATAAAAATGATACACACGCAGATAAAATCAGTGCGGTAACGATGCACATATAGGTTTTCGCGCGGCCGAATTTATTTTGGACCAGATCTCGAAAGATGAAGGTTCCCCCGATGAGCAATGTACCCATAGGAATGATGAACATACCAAAGTGCAATGGCTCAAAAGCTGCCGTAACCACATTCGCCGTGACGATGGATACTAAATACAATAGAATTCTTAACATTTCTTACATTCTCCTTATACAGAAAAAACAGCACCCTAAGAAAGAGCACCGTTCCCCTTAGTTTTTTTGAGAGGGTAGCTAGAACCTCTTCCGCCCGAGCGGATTATCATTTTCCTTAATTATCGTAGCTTGAAAACGATTGGAAATCAAGAAGTTTCCCTGTTGCATCGTATTTTCGATTTAGTCGCTGGGAATGGTGCGAAACCAAGGTTTTCCTTGCCGAATTGTTAAGTCAATATCCATTTTTCCAAAGCTTTGTAAGTAGTGAAATTAATACGAACATCCCACTTTGTTAACACTTTAGGACTTTTGCCGATTCTTGTCGCAGAAAACTGCTTGACCAGCTGTATATGAAAAGCGACAATCATTGATAGAGTTATGTTACGGTCTTTCCTTGTAAAAGAAGAAACTCAATTGGCCACGGTCTTAAGAGGAATGACAAAAGTATAAACGCGAGGAGGAAAAAGAATAATGAAAAAAACGACGTTTTTCTATCCTATTTATATCGCAACCACTCCAGAGAAGCTTTGGGAAGCCCTGACGAGTGGTGAATTTACGAAAAAGTATCATTTCGGATGCCAAGTCCAGTCTGATTGGCAAGAAGGCTCAACCGTTGAATATTTGCTGCAAGATGGGCGGGTTACTGATCATGGTATTGTACATAAGTGTGAGCCGTTGCACCTGCTCTCGTTTACATGGAACATGGCAGGAGACGAAACCCCTCGCGACCATCCTACACGGGTCACCTTTGAACTACAGCCAATGGATGGTTCAACCGTGAAGTTAACGCTAAAGCATGAGGAGCTATTGGAGACAGATTTCGTATACGATGACAATACCTTTAAAGGCTTAAATAATGGATGGCCTGCCATTCTAAGTAACCTGAAGAGCTTGCTTGAAACTGGACGGACCTTGCCGCCAATCTATGTAGATCGGGAGAATCAGGTGTTAGTGGAAAACGATAAAAACACATTGAAAGAGAGTTGATTTAGTATGGATACTCAAATAACTACGAAATTTAAAATAGTCAAGCCAACTAATGAGGTGTTTGAAGCCATAGTGAACCCTGAAAAAATCGGGAATTTTTGGTTCTCATCGAGTTCGGAAAGATGGGAACAAGGCCGGACGCCTACATTGAGATATGACGAATACGATGCAGAAGTGGTAATCAATGTTTTAGAAGTCGAGAAAAATAGGAAAATCGTGTTTTCGTGGGGAGGAAATGATCAAGAAACGGTTGTTACCATCACACTTAAAGAGTTGGATAATACGAGTACAATTATCGAAGTAAACGAATCCGGTTTGAATGAAGATGACCCAGAAATAATAAACAAAATGATAGGACAAAAAGAAGGTTGGGTATATACATTAACCTGTTTAAAGGGTTATTTAGAAAATGGCGTTAATAATTTGAGAGCGTCAATAGTTTTTTAGTTATTAAAAGAATCAATGGCAGTTGGGAATGCCCAACTAAATAAAGGCTTTTTCTTCGATGTTTAAAAAAAGAAGGCTTACAAGTCTTGGTTAGACTATATGATATTCTTAATTTTTCCGTATTATACGGGAGAAAAAACTCAAGGATGGATGTCACCCTTGGGTTTTTCATTTACCGTATGCTGTGACACGAAATTCAATCGGAAATCACTTTTAGATACATGCCCTTCGAAGCTTTTTTATGGGCTTTAATCCCCATGTTCTTGACTTTTCCCGATAAATTGGAGGCTCTTACTAAATTGGCTCCTTGAATAACGGAAGGATCAATGCGCCGCACTTTATTTTTCAGATGAATATCGTAGTCCAATTGATCTTCTTTCAGCTTTACGTTACCATGGATCCGTTTTAACAGATTTTGCACTTCATGGTCTTCAGTGGAGCTTAATAAGGACATGACTTCTTCATCTGTACCTAGTAAGTCATCAAGGCTGATCAGGTTGTTAGCCAAAGCCAATTTTAAGGTCTTTGCCAAGATATCATAGCCATATATATTAAGTGGGTCCATGAAAAAATCAATAACTTCGCTATAATACGTTTCTACAAACCATTCCGCCGATTCAATATTATCCAAATACATCCTTCCATTAATTATGATTACATGGTTTAGAAAGTCATGAACGGATTCCAGTGTGATATGTCCGTATTGATACATATCCCGGAGAGTATAATCTACCCGATCGGCGCATAACTCAGGTGCTGGCTGTTCAAGGAATTCCCATTTTGATTGAAAAATATCTTCACATTCATATCCATACCTCTTCAGTATTAAGGGGATTTCGGATTCCATAATGACATGTTCATATATTTTTTCATGATAATCTTCATCCTTACAATCCAGAACGAAATCAATTACATGTGAGAATGCAGTGTGGGATACGTCATGCAGCAAGCCCGCGATTTGTTCCTCCAATGACCCACCAAGCGATTTTATTAAAAGCATCACACCTATTGAATGGTCAAACCGTGTGGCGTCCCACCTCTCATTAACTAAATAACTTGCCCCGCCTTGATGTATCCCCTTCAATCTTTGGAGCGGTTTGCTTACTATCAACTCTTCGAGAACTCCCTCTACAATGTGTTTCCCATAGATACTATCCGAAACTATCAATAACTGCCACCTCCCCCATTAGTTTACTCATTACAGGCAGGTGATTTCACTGATTTTCTTCTGTGAAAATTATTTCCCCCTTTTGATTTTGCTCATATTGCTTCCTTACCAATTTTTCTAACTCCTCTTCATCATTCAAATCGATATTCCCTGGATTGACCTCATCAATACCCTCTATGAATATCATTTCATTTGTTTTTATTACCTGATCTGTCGGATACACTTCAAAAATGTCTTCTACAGGTTTTGTTTTATTTTTATAAGGTTTAGTGAATAAAAAAAAAGCAGTCAAGACTATGATAATTGAAGACAAAATACCGAATTTATTTTTCATTTATTCATCCCTTCCAAGCTATCTGTATGACCTTACACTACCACAAAAGGATATAACTGGTTAAAAAAATTAGTCAAGCTCATATATAGCGGGTTCCTTCTTTCAGTTACAAGGACATTCAAATTTCTGGTAAAGGGAACTGGAAATGAATTCTGCATCTTCGCCCACTGCTGCCTTTGCAACTTTATCCTCCCCTTGAACCGTAAGACTGCAAGTGTTCCTTTCGGTTTCAGGTTTACTATTGGCGATGGCGATTTCGGTTGCTTCCAATGGAAAAGTCCACTAAAAAAACATTTATTCAGAAGAATGTCTAATATTTGACATTTAAAAATCAGTACGATATCATCCTAATTAACCAGTGGTCAATAAATAAGGGGGTGCTATAATGTCGCCAAGGAAAATGGCAGGTAAAGAATTATCCAGGGAAATGGTATTGAATGAAGCTAGACATCTTTTTGCCACCGAAGGGTATTCGAACGTCTCAATGAGACAATTGGCTAAATCATTGGATTGCAGCCATGGAGCCATTTATTATCACTTTAAAAATAAGGCAGAAATATTTTATAGTTTGGTTAAAACGGATTTTTCCGTCTTAAATACTTTAATCGATGATATCATCATGTCGGAAAATGACCCTTCCCGAAAAATCGAAAAGATTTTATTGTGCTTCATAGAGTTCGGTTTAACCCAACAGAATCATTATTCCATCATGTTTTTATCCAAGGAAAAAGAAATTCAGCATTTACTTCAAATCGATTCCAATAAGACCTACGAAAAGCTAATACAGTCCTTGACAGACCTTACCGACAACAAACTGAATCCTGCATCCATATGGTCCATTTTCCTGTCTCTTCACGGATTCATAACGTTTTATATTAATTCTGATCTATCTTATCCGGATGTAAAAGGTTTAGCTGATTTTCACGTGAAAAATATCATCAAGAACATTATCTAATTTTTCATGAATATTATTGACCAATGGTTAATTGAATTTTAGGGGGCTTTAAAATGGTAAAGAAATTCCTTCATATCGAAGGACTCATGGTCCTTTTAGCAATGATTTACGTCTATTCGTTATTTGAATTCAGCTGGTGGATTTTCCTTTTATTGATTTTGTCGCCTGATGTTTCCATGTTGGCCTATTCGATCGATGAACGAGTTGGAGCAAAAGTTTATAACTTTTTCCATACTTATACCATGTCGATCTTCATGATTTTGCTAGCCGTTTTTCTAAAGTCGGATGCATGTATGATGATTGGTTTAATTTGGACCGCACATATTGGAATGGACCGCTTATTTGGGTATGGCCTTAAATACACATCATCCTTCAAAGCTACACACCTTCAAAAGGTATAGGAAGCTTTCCACATGTAAAAGGCAGTGTGATTACGCATCACACTGCCTCCTGCTCTCTTTTCTTTACACGCCTCGCTTGTTACCCCATATATAGGTATGCAGCTGGGGCAGCACTTTCACATCATTCAATTCATCATCGGCTATCACTTTATCAATTAACTCTTCGTATTTCTTCAAAAGACCGCTGATCAATTGATTATCATCAGCCGTCGTGCTGTCATCATTGCCGACCTGCAGATAAAACGGAATATCCGGGTAACGGCCATGCACATTTTTGGCATACTGGTAATCTTCTTCGTTAAAGACGACAACTTTCAATGAGACATGGTTTTCAGGGTTTCGATTGGCAAGGTTCGATATGATTCGGTCAAGCACCGTAAAGTCCGTGTTCATTCTTGAGCTCGGCGGCTTAGGTGATATGGTCAGTTCATCAATATCGAGAAACCAATCCTGCCATCGGCTCCCTTGTGTTTCCACACCTATTTTCATTTTATTTTCATGTAAGATTTCTACCAAGCCATTTAGGTTTTTCAGCAGTGCCGGGTTTCCGCCTGATATCGTCACGAAGGAAAAGCCGGAACCCCCAATTCGCTTCAGCTCATCCCATATTTCTTCGGCAGTCATTTGGACGGTATCTTCCTTACCGGTGCCATCCCAAGTAAATGCGGAATCACACCAGGCACAGGAATAATCGCAGCCTGCCGTCCGAACGAACATGGTTTTTTGGCCAATGACCATTCCCTCACCTTGGATGGTCGGTCCGAAGATTTCCATAACCGGGAGTTTACTCACTTTCCATCCACTCCCGTCTGGCTTCAGCATAACTTGTTGGCGTTTCGTATAGTCGGACAAATTCGACTCTAGCACCCTCATAATCTTTTAATGAAAGGGCTTCGGCCATTTTTTCATAAATCCAGACAACCATATTTTCAGCCGTTGTATTCATGAGTGGCAAGGTTTCATTCAAATAACGATGATCAAGGTGGACTTCAATTTCATTTTTCCATATATCCTTGATGTCCCCGAAATCTATCATCAAACCACGTGAATCCGTATACCCGCTCAAGCCGAAAATGACCTTATACGTGTGGCCATGCAAGTTCTTGCATTTTCCTTCATAGTCATGTAGGTGGTGCGCTGCGTCAAAGGTGAACTCCTTACTGACCAGAACCCTCTTGGTGGTATATTTCAATTGGCTGCGCTGAATATCTTCATCTATTTTTTGGAGTTTATCCACTATAGTAAAACCGTACATCATGAAAGCACCTTCCGTCTGCTTACATAGTCATCCAGTCCTTTTTTCCGCAACTTACATGCCGGGCAATCTCCACAGCCATCGGATATGATTCCGTTATAGCATGTCAGGGTCTTTTCGCGAACAAAGTCGAACGCTCCGAGCTGATCCGCAAGCTCCCATGTTTCCTCTTTATTAAGCCACATAAGCGGCGTATCAATCACGAATGACTGGTCCATCGACAAGTTCAAGGTCACGTTCAACGATTTGATGAATACATCACGGCAGTCCGGATATCCGCTGAAATCCGTTTCACAGACACCGGTGACAATGTGTTTAGCGCCAATCTGACTGGCCAACACTCCGGCAAACGAAAGGAACAGCAAATTCCTCCCTGGTACGAACGTCGACGGCAATTCCCCGTCTTCTCCGTCCTCCACTGCAATATCACTTCTTGTCAACGCATTCGGTGCCAGTTGGTTCAGCAGCGACATGTCAAGAATATGATGGTTCACGCCCAATTCATTGGCAATCTTTTGAGCGCATTCGATTTCCAGGCTGTGCCGCTGATTATAATCAAACGTTACCGCTTCCACTTCCTCATATCTCTCCATCGCCCAGAACAGGCACGTCGTACTATCCTGCCCTCCGCTAAACACAACCACTGCCTTTTCTTTCTTCTTCATTTCTATAAAACTCCTTTTTACGGAAAAAAACAGCACCCTAAGAATAGAGCACTGTTTCTCCTTAGTTTTTTTGAGAGGGTAGCTAGAACCTCTTCCGCCTTAACGCGGAATATAATATTTTTCCAAGTCAATAGTAACTTGAAAACAAAAAGAAATCAAGATGTTTATATTTATTGAAAATTAGACCTAATGGAAACCTTGATCATCACCTCTTCTGCTTAAATATCCCATTATTCATCCGATAAAAAAGAGTGAATAAAATATCGATAAAGGGGATCATTAATTTGAAAAGCATTAAAGGAAAGATATTGGTGGCATTTTCTCTCATCATATCTTTATGTATCATCTTAGGAGCATTCAATATTTATAGCAGCAACAAGTCACTTAAACAGTCTCAGGATATCATTGATGAGGAACTTCCACTTCTTATCCAAGACGAAAAGCTACTATATAATTTAGCACAAAGAACCGCACTAGCAAGAGCCTATATTTTATATGGCGACGAGAGTTATAAAGAAAGGTTTTTACAATATACAGAGGATAGCAAGGCCATCCAGGAGGATCTTTTGGCCATAAGCGATTCTGATAAAGCGAAGGAATTGATCGAGAAAAGCGTGGATTGGAGGACCATGATTGTAGACCGGGTATTTACTCAATATGATAAAGGAAATGAAGAACGCGCTAAAGAAATACTCAAAAATGAAGTGGCACCGGTCGGCGATGAAGTGACGGAAGGGCTCAAGGAGCTGACTTTGGAACGTGAGGAATTGATTGTCGCTTCAGGGGAAAGCGTGATCGCAAGCGGGAAATCGGTCAAGACGACAAGTATCATCATCTCGATTGCGGCTGTCATTATCGGCCTTCTGCTCGCGCTTGTGACTGCCAACCTCATTACCACCCCTCTCCTTAAAATCAGGGACAGAATGAGAATGATAGCTGATGGGCAGCTGAATCATGAGCCCCTGGAGCAAAAGTCCAAGGATGAAATAGGCGAATTAACGGTATCCGCCAACCAAATGCAGAAAAACCTTCGTGATACGATCGAAAAAATGCTGGTTGTATCCGAATCCGTTTCCAGCCAAAGCGAGGATCTGACTCAATCGGCAAATGAAGTCCAACAGGGCAGCAGGCAGATAGCGACTACCATGTACGAACTTTCCGAAGGTTCGGAGTCACAAGCCAACCGGGCAGCTGAAATGGTTCGCATGATGGATGATTTCACAGGCAAGATCGTGGAGGCCCATCTTGAAGGAGTGGAAGTATCTCAAAGTTCAACCGAGATCCTTTCCTTGTCTAAGGAGGGCACCACTTTAATGCGCAGTTCAGTCCAACAAATGGAGATTATAGATGGGATTGTCAAAAATGCCGTTGAGCAAGTGAAAGGACTCGATTCTCAATCACAGGAAATCTCGCAGCTTGTGCTGGTCATCAAGGATATATCCAATCAAACCAATCTATTGGCGCTGAATGCGGCCATAGAAGCTGCACGCGCAGGTGAACATGGCAAGGGCTTCGCCGTCGTCGCAGCTGAAGTGCGTAAACTCGCTGAAGAGGTCACACACTCGGTTGGGGACATCACCGATATTGTCTCCGCTATACAAACAGGTTCAAAAACGGTCGTCCACTCCCTGGAAGATGGTTATACACAAGTGGATGAAGGCACGAAACAGATTACGCTCACTGGACGAACCTTTGAAACAATCAATCACTCTGTCGGGAATATAGGCATGAAAATACAGCATATTACAGATGAATTGAAATATATCTCTACTAATAGTAAAAAAATCAATCAGGCTATCGAAGATATCGCAGCCGTTTCCGAAGATTCCGCGGCAGGAATCGAACAAGTCTCCGCCTCCGCCCAACAGTCCAGCTCTTCAATGGATGAAATCACTAATCATGCCAGTGAACTTGCATCGTCTGCTGAACTGCTGACTGAACAGGTTAAGAAATTCAAATTATGATACTAGCAATTTCCCGTCACTTAATACGGGAAATTGCTTATTTTCCCTCCATGATGTGAATTGTTTCGTTTTCGTATATTCGGGGAATAAAACACTATACACATTAATGATTCATCAAAAGACAAATCCGTCAAAAGCGGTTAGATGTGAATATTTTCGTTTATTTTCAGAATATTTAGTGTATAATAAATATTATTATAGGAATAATTTAACTGCAATAATCATCATTTCCAATACCTGCTTACCGCAAATCCCGGTACACGGATTCACTTGATCCGGACAGTTCATTTCAACACAATGCACGGGTACCTATCCATTACATACTTTCATTCAAACCACACCATTCACAACTTTATTCACACAAAATCATAAATTTTTCTACAAAATTGAAAAAAGGTTAAACTTCACTAACAATACGTTACTATTAAACTAAGACCTTTTAACCCCATAAGGAGGAATTCATATGAAACGTTTTTTCAAATTCATCGCAGATTTTAACGAAAGAAAAGCAATGGAACGGGAAACCGAAGAATTCTTTCGCAAAGAATACGAAAATTATATGAAGATGAATCCTGAAAATCAAGGAAAAAGGAGATTAGCTCCTAGATTTTATGTAATTGATGGCGGTAAAAAAGGCTCCAACCTTGAGATTTCCGACAGAAAGAAATCCAGTTAAACAGATCCCTTCCATAATCAGCCACTAATGTTGTAGCTCCTAACCCACAAACGGGATTATAACCCATTCGGATTCATTCAAAATATATAAGCCGAAAGCTCAGATATACATCTGAGCTTTTTCTATTTTTCATTCTTCTATTAACACTATATCAATAGAAGAAACTAGGTATTTTTTTAAAAAATTGGATTAACTTTAGTTTATTTCATGTTTAAGGAAAAGATCACTTTATAGACCCATGGGTATTTTTCAATGAAAAAACCAAAAAATAACAAAAAAAAAGAGATGTGTTCTTTTACTCATCTTTGTCCATATTCAAAAGAGTCCAACTAATTGAGTCGATAGATACAATATCTTACATTGAATGACAGATGCATAAACATTGTTACATTTAGGTCAAATAAATGGGTATAAACAATTACCATTCTGTAATAAACCTCACTTTTAAAAACAATTAATTATATAAATATAGCCATTATGAATCGGGCTCAAATGCTCATGAAACTATTTTGATGCTGTTCAAAAATGAGCTTTTATTACACTTTCCATATTTTAGTGTAAAACTCCAAGGTTTTACGTGTTTTTTAGCCATTTCTTTGTACTCATAAAGCATTTTATCCCTTTAGATACTATTACACTTCTATATACATTTATTTGAAAAAGCTGACATTAACTATATTACAATAGAATAATTGACTATTGCCTATTAAGTTTAAAATCATGTAGTGTGTATTCAGTAAATCAAATATTTAAAAAAAGAGAGGTTAAAAAATGGCACCAATATTTATTTGTGCGATCTTTTTGCTTGGCTATGGCATATTCGAACAAAAACGCCACCAGAAGCGTCTCGACTCCATCCCGGTACGTGTGAATGTGAATGGAATTCGAGGGAAATCAACTGTGACGCGTCTAATTACAGGGGTGATCCAGGAAGCTAAGTACAAAACTGTAGGTAAAACAACCGGAACATCAGCAAGAATGATCTATTGGTTTACCGACAAGGAAAAACCGATTAAACGCCGCCCAGAAGGACCCAACATTGGAGAACAAAGGCGTGTAGTTAAAGAAGTTGCCGATTTAGGCACGGAAGCACTGGTTTGTGAATGTATGGCCGTTCAGCCTGACTATCAACTAATCTTCCAAAATAAAATGATCCAAGCAAACATTGGGGTCATCGTGAATGTATTGGAAGACCATATGGATGTCATGGGACCGACCTTGGATGAGGTTGCAGAGGCTTTCACTGCTACCATACCCTATAACGGTCACTTAATAACCATCGAAAGTGAATATTTGGACTTTTTCAAGCAAATTGCCCAAGAACGCAACTCTAAAGTGATCGTTGCTGATAATTCAAGAATTTCGGAAGAATTCTTACGCGAATTCGACTATATGGTATTTCCCGATAACGCGTCACTGGCGTTGGCCGTTGCAGAAGCTTTGGGCATCGATGAGAAAACGGCTTTTCGCGGCATGTTAAATGCGCATCCCGATCCAGGTGCCATGAGGATCACCAAATTCGGGGATTCCATCCAGCCAACTTTCTTTGTCAATGGGTTTGCTGCAAATGACGCATCATCGACGCTGAACATCTGGGAACGCGTCAATACGTTCGGATACAGCACAGAACCTCCTATCGTCATCATGAACTGCCGTGCCGACCGTGTGGACCGTACAGAGCAGTTTGCAAGAGATGTATTGCCTTACATAAAATCTGAAATCGTCATTGCCATTGGTGAAACCACTTCACCGATCACAAAGGCATTCGAGCAAGGTAAATTGGATACAAAAGAATATTGGGATTTAGAAAACTGGTCAACTGAAGAAATCGTGGCACGTCTCCGCCCATTGATGAAAAATCGAATCGTCTACGGTGTCGGGAATATTCACGGTGCAGCGGAACCATTAATTGAAGCATTCATGAAATCTAAAACAAAGCAAAAAGCGAGTTAAGTAGGAGGAACCTTAATGTTTGGATCGGATTTATATGTAGCCCTAGTGCTGGGAGTAACGCTTAGCCTTATATTTTCAGAAAAAACGGGTGTCGTACCCGCAGGACTTATTGTGCCAGGTTATTTGGCATTGGTATTTGATCAATGGGAAATCATGCTGACCATCCTGATCATTAGTGTCGTAACTTATTTAATCGTCACTCACGGCCTTTCAAGATGGGTGATTTTATATGGAAGAAGAAAATTCGCAGCCATGATGGTGACAGGGATCTGCTTGAAACTCCTATTGGACTTCGTCTACCCCGTCATGCCATTTGAAATATTCGAGTTTCGGGGAATCGGTATAATCGTTCCCGGTTTGATAGCGAATACCATTCAAAGACAAGGAATGCCATTGACACTTGGCAGCACGCTTTTATTATCCGGCTTGACTTTCGGATTAATGAACGTGTACTACCTATTCTGAGGTGCAAAAAATGAAACGGACTTTAAATGCAAAAGAAAAAACACTTATCTTTATTAAACGTACGAAGAAAAAGAATCTTAAATACACTGGAATCATACTACCTATATTACTGATCGCTTTAGTCATTACCACTTGGATGGGACGGGCTGAGGAAGTGAAAACAACCGCTTCAAAATCCGAGCAACCATTGACGATGACCATGGTCGGTGATGTAATGATGGGGCGTAATGTTGAAGAAGTGACGGAAAGGCACGGATATGAATACCTTTTCCGTTATATGAAGCCCTATTTTTCCGATTCGGACTATGTCAGTGGGAATTATGAACACCCAGCTTTAAAAGAAGAGGCAGCCAACTACAAGGAAGCAGATACGCCCATCCATTTAAACTCCAATACTAGTGGTGTTGAAGCCGTTAAAGATGCTGGCTTCTCTGTGATGACTTTGGCCAATAACCATATGAAGGACTTTGAAGAACAGGGACTCCTTGACACGATCGATGAATTCAAAAATGCGGGCATGCACTATGTCGGTGTTGGGTCGAACACTGAGGATGCTAAAGCTAGCATCGACTATGCGGATGTTAATGGCGTTCGTGTCGCAACACTTGGCTTCACAGATGTTTACGGTAAGGATGCCGTGCCAAAACATAATCAAGCCGGCCTATTGAACTCCAACCCTGATTTATTATTTGAAATGATCGGAAAAGCAAGTGATGCCAAGCAAGGCAACGCAGACTTGGTTGTCGTGAATATGCACTGGGGGCAAGAGTATTCAACATCTACAACCACCCGGCAAAAAGACTTGGCTAAAGCTATCATCGATGCGGGGGCTGACATCATCATCGGCCATCACCCCCATGTACTTCAATCGTTTGATGTTTATAAAGATGGAATCATTTTCTATAGCTTAGGAAACTTCATATTCGATCAAGGCTGGACACGGACAAAGGATTCAGCCATGGTTCAATACCATTTAGCGGAAGACGGCAAAGCTACAATCGATGTCGTTCCACTGCAAATTGAAGAAGCCACACCAAGACCAGCTACCTCTTCAATCGACAAATCACGTGTTTACCGTCAGTTGACGAAAGAAACGAGTGAAAAAGCCCAATGGTCGAAAAAAGAGGATCGCATCGAGATTACCTTGGATCACAAGAAGATAATCGACCATAAGGCACAACGTGAACAAGAAGAAAAAGCAGCGAAAGCAGCAATGGAAAAGAAAGCTGTACAAGAGAAAAAAGCAGCACAAGCTAAACAACAGGACATACAACCCATTCAGTAAAGAACGCTTTGTTACTACTACGTGAAGAAAAAAGACACACAACTTAGAAGCTCAACGAAAAGGGGGATCAACCGATGATTAACCGTATGACGAGAAAAGTGATTATATCCCTTAGCATGCTCATATCTATTGCTGGATGTTCGAAGACACCCCCTATTTCTGACACGAATGAACCGATAGATAGTAAAAACGCTCAATCATATGGGGTCAGTTCTTCAAACCCAATCGCAATAGATGTCGGGATGGATATATTGGAAAACGGCGGAACGGCGGCGGATGCTGCCATTGCCGTATCTTATGTATTAGGTGTAGTTGAACCTTATGGATCTGGCGTGGGTGGCGGCGGCGGTATGCTGATTGCCCCGGAATCCGGCGATCCCAATTTTATCGATTATCGTGAATCCTCTCCAGAAGACCCGAGTTCGAGACACGATACAGGGATTCCAGGCTTAGTGGCCGGCATGCAGGTTATAAGTGATAAGTATGGGAGCGTACCAATGGCAGATCTTCTTCAGCCGGCGATAGAGTTGGCTGAAGGCGGATTTGAAGTCGACGAATCGTTATCATCACGCTTAGAATCAGCTCAGCCAAGGATATCTTCCGATGCGACTTCACTTTTTTATCCTGATGGTGATGCCATTGAACCAGGAAAAACCCTCGTCCAAGAAAGACTTGCTGAAACATTGAAGCAGATTCAAAAGGATGGTCCTGATGGTTTTTATAAAGGGGAAATTGCGCGAGATATTAAAAGAGAATCAGATATCGACTTGATGGATTTAAAGCGCTATGAGGTGAAAGAACATAAGCCGGTCCAAGGAACATTTGCCGGTTATGATGTTTTTACCGCCCCTCCACCCTTTTCAGGAATCACAGTTCTTGAAATGTTAAAACTGGCGGAGGAAATGAACCTAGGTGATTCTTCAAGCAAATCAGCTTATATGAAAGTCTTGGGGGGCATCACAGATACTGCTTATCAAGATCGGTCCGACCACATTGGAGATGGAATAAGTCACTCTAAGGCGGAAAAATTGCTCTCCCCCATTCACTTGGATAATCTTAAAAGTAAGATCAAAAGTGAAAAATGGGAAGATAAAGAATCGAATGGCTCCGAAGAACATGAGAGTACGACACACTTTGTGATCATGGACAAGTATGGCACTGTCGTTTCCACAACAAATACGCTCAGTAACTTTTTCGGATCTGGTGATTATACGAATGGATTTTTCCTTAACGATCAATTGAAAAATTTCCGGTCCGGCTTGAACTCTCAAGAGGCATATAAACGGTCAAGAACTTTCACCGCTCCTACCATTCTCAAGAAACCAGGGCAGGAATCGATTGGGATCGGCTCACCAGGCGGTGATAGGATTCCGCAAATATTGATGCAGGTCCTTTATTCTTATACAGAGAATGAAGGCTCATTTCAGGATATCGTCGACCGTAATCGGTTCGTCTTTGATGGAAAGAAGATTTATACGGAATCCAGGCTTTCGGATGAAATGATATCCAACTTGGAAGATTCAGGATATGAAGTCATCCAGAAGATTTCCCCCATGTATTATGGCGGGGTTCAAGTTCTCGTTAAAAACGAGAAAAATGGACGATTATCCGGAGCTGGGGATAAAAGAAGAAATGGAAGCTGGAAAGCTCAGCAATAAAAGTGCAATCCAGCCCCTCCTTTCCTAAATATCATATGAATTTTATCGATGTATAAGGGGATTTTGAATATGAATATCGTAAAAAAAATAACAAGCTGGGTTATACCTGTTCTTCTTGTAGCAGCCCTGCTTGTGACCATGAATACGTTTAAACGGACAGAAACTTTAACACCCGACGAGCAAAAGAAAATAGAACAATATACGACTGTCGAAGAATAAAAAAGCTGGGGCATCCCCGCTTTTTTTATTTTTGCCGTCAACGGTATGGAAGATGAAATACACTAGAGATATGGAGGATAACCATGATTGAAAATAACTATACTGATTTTTTTGAACTGCAGCAAAATGAACAAGAAGACCTCGATTACCGCATCATCGTTCATCACAGGAATCCTGATATTGCAGTTCTAGCCATACATGGCGGGAACATCGAACCGGGAACTAGCGAGATTGCAGCCGCACTTGGAGAGAGACTTTGTGCAAGCACCTATCTATTCGAAGGACTTAAACCAAGGGGCAACCAGGTCCTCCATATAACATCCCGCTTGTTTAATGAACCGATCGGCGTTTCAATGGCAGCGAACGCACAGACCACCCTTTCCATCCATGGCCACTACGATGTACATAATGCGCTGGTTTACATTGGCGGAAGGAACGAACCCTATAAGAACCTTATTCAGCAATGCCTCAACAAAGCTGGATTTCAAACTGATCATGCACCGCAGTACCTTTCAGGCATGAAAGGAAACAACATCACCAACACTTCCAAAACGGGTGCAGGCGTGCAATTGGAACTTTCCACAAAGCTTAGAAAAAGCTTTTTCAAAGGTGATGACTTTACTAGTAAGAACAGGGTCAATCCATGTGATCTTTTTAAACAGTTCGTTACTGCCATTGAAAAAGCGACTCTAGCATATAAAGAGATTGAATGATCTTCTTAGTCGATGAGGCTTTCAACTTGACCGAAGCTTTCGAATTTCTCGGCAAAATAACCTGACGAAAGATTGGAGATATGAACGCCGGTGTTTTCCGTTGTATTGAGAAAACGGCCATCACCTAGATAAATACCTACATGGGTCACACCTAGCCTAGTTCCTGTGTCCCTAAAAAATACTAAATCCCCTGCCTTTGGATTTTCGATTTTGGGCACCAATGAGAAGTAATCCGCTGCGGAATCCCGTTTTACTGAAAGGCCCTGCTCCTTCATGACCCAATAAATGAAACCGCTGCAATCCATTCCGATCATCGGATCTTCTCCCCCGAAAACATAAGTGAATCCGCGTAAAGTATATGCATACTTGATGACATCATATGCTTTATCATAGGCAGCCTCCTGGTTTACATAAAACGGATATAACGGGTTGCTGTATAGTTGAAGATACTGCCCTTTCATTAACTCATCAGTTCTTAACGCGTTACGGCTTTTGATCGTACTCATGGAAATGCTGTAATTCTCCGATATACTATTAAGCGTTTCTCCCGTTTGGACGATATGCTCCCCTTTAGGCGTGTATGTTTTGTACGCCACTTGGTATTTTGCAAAGTAATCTTCTGTAGTGGATCTCACCTGAACCGTTTCTGCACCATATCCAGAATTGACAAATTGGTTTTCGCCGACATAAATACCCGCAGTCACGACTTTTAAGCTGTCTTTTTCCAGAAAGAATATAATATCCCCAGTTTTCGGAGTGGCTGTATCCATCCCTTGCTTATAAAAACCATCTACTGTCAAACGGTCGACCGGCACATTTTGCTGGGAAAGCACCCAATGAATCAATCCGCTCGAATCAAACCCCTTTTCAGGCGTCTCCTCTCCAGCTGTCTTTTTAAACCCTATAAAGGATTTCGCATAGTTCGCTATTTGTTTTCCTCTCTCCGACCATTGATAGATGGAAGGAGTATAATCCGTTAGAATGATCGTCAACTTTTGGCCCACAAATAACTTATCATCCGGTAAACCATTCGATTTCATTAATTGCTCTGCCGATATATCATAAGTATCGGCAATCGATTCTACCGTTTCGCCAGAAATCACAGTATGCACACGATCTGCCGCCTCGACCTTTAAACCAGGTAAAAAAGTGAAACTAACCATGAATACCAATGAAAGTACTATAACGCTTAATTTCCCTTTAAACATTTAAACCCTTCCTTTATACGCTCAAATATTTTAAAATTTACGATTTTCCAATAAATACTCCATTATAAGAAGCTGAACCAGTTCTATATAAACCTTTTACCCTATCATCATTCTCAGGAAATATACCTTAATGCCCACCACGAGTGTATTATCGGTGAATAAACCGAAACCTTTAGCCTATTATTTGACCATCGTTTATCAAACGGCCTAAAAACAAACCATTATACCTACTGTTTGCATTTATCCTTTAAATGTAAGGTAATGGAGATAGAAAAAGGTTCATAGTGGATATACTTTTGGAAATCGAAGATTCAAAGAAGATCATGGGACAGCGCAATTTATTCATTTATTAATCGTGCAATCATATGGGTAAAGTTACATTGGAAACATCCAAAGATAAGAATGTTATCGGTTTTTTTCCCGGTCATGATAAAGTTGTACATATACGGGTGCCCTATGAAGAGCCTAACGATATTGGAGTGAACATCTTGATAAAAATGACAGAGAAAGCCCAGCGTGCACTTAAAGATATGCAACATAGTTTGGGAGGGGAAACGTATGTGAGGTTTGGCATACACAGACCTTGCTGTAACCAAATGAACTACACATTAAGTTTGGCAATCTCTAAAAAGGAGCACGAGGAAATACTGATTTTACATGATATAAAAATGTTGATAGATCCATCGGACTCCCATTTTACAGATCAAACGGAAATTGATTACGAAGGCGATGGATTTTTGATCAGGAACCCGAATCCATTGGTATCACCCATCATCTAGCAAAAGTAAACAAGGGGAAAGCTTAAATGGCCTTCCCCACATTTCTATGAATCTATGGCATATACACCGCTTTAATATGTTATTGGTATGACCCTCCTTGTCATGACAAACCCAAAAATAGTCCCGCTTTTTGGGTCTTGAGCCATTGGAGCCTACTTGTCCGATTCCTATATATTATTCCCCTTCGTAAAAAAAGCATGGATACTTGACCAGTCCCTCTAAATTGTACTTTTGTACTTCTAGTGATTTTATCCACTAAAGAGAAATGCAACGTTCAGCGAATCAGGGTTAAATGCCTGCAGAATGATAAAATGGCCATACAACAAAAAAGGGGAAACCACTTTAGTGGCCTCCCCTTTTGCAGCGTTTATGTTATCCCCTAGTTCTTTTTCTGGAATTCCCCCAGCGTATGCTCCAAATCATTTATTAACTGTGTAAGCTGCGAAAAACAGAATGAATGAAATTAAACATGAAATGAATGCCAGTGAAAATGATCCGAGAAAATGATGTACATTTTAAACGTGATTGGAACGTAGGGCACTCGCTTTCCGCGGGAGTCTCGCCTACCCGTTCCAATCAACTTTGTTTTTCTTTTAAATTGAAGAAATTTGCGACACTCCTGCCGAATAACTGGCTAGCCGCTTGCGGCGAGGAGGCTTGGCAGACAATCGGCGAAAGGGAGCGGATTTCTGAAAACAATTGAAACGTTTTCCAAATGAAAAAATGCAGTCAAACTCGATTTTCATCGAGTTTGACTGCATTCTGGGACCGACAATAGAATATGCCGGTCTTTTGAATTCGAAGCTGATCATTTCCGTGAGAAGGAAAGGTGATAACTCCTTTTACTTTTTATCCGGCTTGGTGAATTGCTGACCAATTGCACCTATTATTAAAATGATGATTGAAATGAGACTGTAGTCCTTAAAAAAAGTCGTGAATGGAATGTCCAGAAATAAAAATACCACCGTAACCAGTCGCCCTATTAGCAGAATCACTCCGATAACTACCATCCAATTAAATAATTTTCCCAAAGAATTCATCTTTTCCCCCTTACCGGTCTAATGTTGACTTTCATGCAGATTCCACCTCGATCCGCCAATTACCTTTCCACAAGAGCTCTGCCCACTATCTAATAACCTTTTATATTCACAACATCCAATTAAGACAAGTCCTTTTCAGCTAACCCTGTAATACTGCCGTCCTTTATCCTGACCAGGCATTCTGTGTACCCTTTATTCGGGGGAATCTTTCGTAATCGGTTTTCCAGCTTCGATCAACACTTTGCTTCCCAGTAAGAAAAAACCTTGAATGAACAACAATACACCAGTTCCTATAAGCAGCCATTCAATTTTAATGATATCGGATACCGGTCCGAATACAAGCATGCCCAGCGGCATCATCGAAGTCGAGATCATCCCTAAAACACCGAAAACCCTCCCGAGAAGATCCTCCTCGACTTTCTCCTGTAATAAGACCATGGACGGCGTATTAAAGATGGGCATCGCCAATCCGACTACTCCCATGATGATTAAGTAAATCCAGAAAACGGGGATGATTCCAAGCGCGAATGTACAAGCCCCAATCATAAGGCTTGCAAGTGTCATCGTATGGATCTTATTTTTAAAGCCTCCCCAGGAAGCCATGAAAATCCCGCCTAGCATCATACCGATGGCAAAGGTGATTTCTATCGCAGTCAACCGCCAAACATCATTCCCGAAAGAGCGTGTGACCTGTAGCGGTGTAAGAAATGCAACAGGTGCGGCTAGCACAAAGAAAAATGCGAAAAAAACAAAGAACTTCTTAAGAAAGTCGTGATTTCTGATATAACTGAATCCTTCTTTCAAATCGGTGAAATAGCTGGTTGTTTGCTTTTGTAATGCCTTCGCATGGGCTGGAATTTTCAAAAATGCCAGTAATGTGAAGATGGCAATTGCAGCAGTGATCACATCTATGAAGAAAATGGTCTCGATTGAAGCCATCGTAAGCAGCGCTCCGCTCACCATGGGGGAGACGAGCATCACGAGCGCTTGAATGCTTCCATTTGTCCCGTTCACCTTAGTAAGCTTATCCTCCGGCACAAGCTGCGGAAGAATGGCCCCGACAGCCGGAGTTTGGATTCCAGTTCCGATTGCGCGAACGGCTGACATGACGAAAAGCAGCCAAAGCTCATCGTATCCGATTAAAAACAAGATGGCCAATATCAGGGTTGAAAAGGCAATCAATGAATCCGAAAGTATGATCAGCATCTTCCGATTGTAGCGATCCGCCCATACTCCCGCGATTGGCGATAATATAAAGGTAGGCACGAAACCACAAACGATGGATATCGTCATCATGACACCTGACTGTGTATTCAATGTGATATACCACATGATGGCATACTGAACCAAGGACGATCCAAAGAGCGATATGGTCTGACTGCCTAGAAAGAGAATGATATTCTTTTTCCACTTTTCCTTTACTTTTTCATTTAATGATTCCATCTTACAAACACCCCATTCCATTTTTAATAATGCCCCAAAAAAAACACAGGCTATCTGCCTGTGTTTAGAGTAAATGGATAAAAACCTATCTAACGGAAACCTGAGAGGAACTGATCATCACGGAAAACAATAATCCCTCACTGGCCTTCGGTTTGGTCAATTAAATGGAGAAATGACACGAATCCAAAATAACCTCTCTTGGATAAGTGGAGTTTCTCCCCTTAATAATCTTTTTCTATTTTTTAAAAACCAGCTTGAATAGCGAAAGCCCTTGATCCACAAAGGTTTTATGCTTCAGCTGGACAGCAAAAAAAGAGGATAGAATCGTCCCAACTTTTTTCACAAATCGTAAAATGAAGGTTTCCTTAAAAATAGACAGACCATTCCCATTTACCCTGCGGACATGCAGAGCCCTTGAACGTATTCAATTAACGGTTCAAAGATAGGAAACGCAGTCTGATAAATGTCACAAGGAAAACCTCCATTTCTTAAAAGTTAAAATAATATTAACATGGCACCAACTGGTATATCAACAAAAAACTTCCTTCATAGCAGAAGCATCACTTCGGTTTAAGGCCGTCTTATGTAACCACCTGCATTCCATTCATCCATCCAATCGTTTGACGGCGGCCGTATATTCCTTATGCCATTTTTCCCATTCATCCATTTGAAAGTCCTGATATTGACCATCCAATAAATCACTTAACATATCGAGGCAAACATGCCAGCCTGCCAAATCTTTTGATGTATGATCATTAACCGGCGTGATGGATTCCTTCAATACTAATGAGCATCCATCCTTTTCAGTGGATATCTCGAAACGAACCCAGCCGTCCCCCCATTCAAAATCTAAAACGGCAGATTCCCGGAAATCCCTTATCTTCATATCAAAGGATTCCCCTGACCCATCATTAAAATTGAATTTTATGTTCCCGTCTTTTCGAAGGTCCTTTATTTCCAGATTGGACATCCACTTTTCCAACTTATCATTCTCCGTTAAAGCACCCCATACCTTTTCCACCGAATGATGGAGCTGGCGATCGAATCTTGCGATGATTCCTTTACCTTCTTTTTCGATTACTGCTTGCACGTAGATTCCCCCATTCAATTTCGTTACCCAATCATATTTTTATAATAAAAAATGGTCGGATGGAATTCACCATTTGCAGATTTCGCAAAATCAGGAATGCTCCCTGCCTGAATATATCCCAATGAATTATACAGGAAATTAGAAGGATCCCCTTCTCTTGTATCAAGGACCAATAATGTCCGCCCCTCCTGCTTGGCACTCTCCTCAGCCTGGTGCATGAGTGAACGGCCTATACCTTTTCGCCTATAACCAGTATGCGTCATTAATTTTGCGATTTCCGCCCGATGGCCGCCGTTCCGCTTTGTACATAAATGTAACTGTACACTCCCGACAATCTTCCCATGTAATTTAGCGACAAATAGAATCACATCAGGATTAATGACACTCTCCCAATAGTCAATGGCCTCGGACCGTTTCATGGGAGGCAAAAAACCAATTGACGCGCCATCTTCCACAACTTGCATCAAAAGGTCCGAAAGCTCATTAAGATGGTGCCCGATCGATGTTAATTGTTCGACTTTCACATCAGTACTCACAGTATTCACCTCACTTTCAGGAGATACAATATATATTCACCATCCCTGGCGCTTTGATAAAGAAGTAATATGAGCAAGATGATGGCGTCCATGCCATGCATAAATGCCTATATTTTCACCGACAGTCACCTCACCTGAGTCAGGATGGATGAATGTTCGGCTCAGGTCGTCTGCATGAAGTCCCGATAAAAGTTTGCACATTCGGATATGTATAGCTTCGAGCAGTGATAGA
The DNA here is from genome assembly GCF_030348405.1 of Peribacillus sp. NJ11. Taxonomy (NCBI): domain Bacteria; kingdom Bacillati; phylum Bacillota; class Bacilli; order Caryophanales; family Bacillaceae; genus Peribacillus; species Peribacillus sp. NJ11. The sequence goes on along the minus strand of NZ_JAUCFO010000001.1, from coordinate 2,496,199 downwards.
GAAATTTCAATCGGCAAATCATAATCAGGCAGCTCTGCCCATTGCCCCTCTTCGTACGGCTTAATGACCGGACTTTCTTCCGTAAGGGCCAATTTAAAGCGAATATACGCATTCATATGACTATCAGCAACATGATGCACCACTTGGCGGACTGTCCATCCTCCAGGTCGATAAGCCGTATCAAGCTGTTCATCATCCATGTTACCCACTGTCTCCCGCAGCATCCCAGGCAAAGCTTCAATCTCCCTGATCCATCCCTCGGCCACAAGATTAGTAATTTCCCCGTCAAACTGAAACTTTCCTATCGGGTATCTTAAATCCATCTTCATTCCCCCTTGATGTTCAATAAAAATAGCATCCAATATATATTCTTTGTCGATTGAGACAAACCCTTTTTACCGGCAATTCTTGGCTTGCAATCCTGTTTTCATTGATCCTCAGGAATATTAATCCATATCATTATCACGTATACTATTTCCACATTTAGCAACCATAACAAAAGAATGCCATGTGCATCAATCCAATCTTTAAACAATGGAAATGGGGATAGGATCATCTTGAAGAAAATCAGTTCGATACAAACCCTTAGCATCTTCTTTTTATCAATCGGCCTTCTTGATCACGTTATTTTGATCCCTTTCCTCCTATCCACCGGCGGAAGGGATGCTTGGTTTTTTCCCATCCTTACTATTGGAATAATACCGATTTGGGTCTACATATTATCGAGGATAATCAAGAATATGAATAATCAATCCCTGACGGATTGGCTTGAAAATAGATTTGGGAAACCTATTAAAAATATCGCTTTATTCTTTATTGTGATTTATCTGATTAGCCTTGTATTGGCAACAACCAAGGAAACGATTGATTGGATCACTACAAGCTTTCTTTTTGAAACCCCAAGTTTAGCCATTATCATTCCGTTTACACTGCTATGCATCTTCCTTGCCCATTCAGGTATGCGCTCCATCGCCATTTGCTCTTCTGTATTATTACCAATAGTCGTCATTCTTGGGATTTTCGTTGCGACCGGAAATATACCGACAAAAGACTACAGCCACCTCCTTCCCCTTTTCGAGAATGGCTATTTTCATGGCGTTAAAACCTTTCAATATACTGGTTATGGCCTTGCCGAACTGATTTTAATCGTCTTTTTTCAGGAAAAGCTTTCTGATAAGCTCAGTTGGAAATCATTGTTTTTCTTATGCCTCGGATTAGTGTTTTTACTTCTTGGCCCATTAACAGCTGCAATTGCCGAATTCGGACCGACCTTAGCAGAAGTCATGAGGTACCCCGCCTATGAACAATGGCGGTTGCTGACAATTGGTAAATATATCGAACATACAGACTTCTTTTCCATTTATCAATGGCTTGCAGGAGCCTATATCCGTGTTTCACTGGCGTTATTCTTAATAACGGAAGTCTTTAAAGGAAAAACTAATAATATGAAGCTCGGAATCCTTTTCGCTGTAGGCTTTCTTATGGTCGTCATCTCCATCGTACCATTCAGTAATTTCAAGTTCTTACATGTAAGTCAGACATTCTACTATCCTGGCGCTTTTTATTTCCTGTTACTTTTGTCCACCTTTTTGTTTATCGGCACTTTCATCAGTTCTAAGGAGGGTAAACGACATGCGAATGAAACGATCCAAAAATGAACCACCCCCGCCTGAATTAAGGGAGGAGACATTTCGGGAGTTATTCAGTTCAAGCTCAGATATCATGTTTGACACGATTTATATCGGAGAAACCGAAAGACTTATTCCTGTCCTTATTTTTTATTGCTCGGGTATGGCCGATATCAGCTTATTGAACGAGGGAATTTTGGAAAAGTTAAACAAGATGATGGAATTGGATGAGAGAATCGATGAAGAAGAAGCAATCAACAAGCTAAAACCCTTGATAGATCTGACGAAAGTAACCATTGATAGCGAATTCAATAACGTCCAACAGCTGATTTTCTCTGGGTATGCCTTATTATTCATACCATCAACCCAAGATTTATTTTCAATAAATTTGTCCAATGTTCCGAACCGGCAGCCTGAGGAGTCTTCCTTCGAGGTCTCGGTAAGAGGTCCAAGAGATGGATTTGTCGAGGACATATCCATCAATACAGCTTTAATCAGAAAGCGGCTGAAAACCAAATCACTTGCCTATGAAGACTTTATCGTTGGCAGACGCAGTCAAACGAAAGTCGGACTTATGTACATGGATGACATCATCAATAAAGAACTGGTTAACAATGTAAGGTCGAAAATTAATAACATTGATATTGATATATTGGTTAGCAGCCAACAATTAGAGGAATTGATTACAAACAGTAAATATAGTATTTTTCCACTCACTCATTATACGAGTCGCCCTGATTTTGTAGTGGAAGCACTCAATCAAGGAAGATTCATTCTAATCGTGGACGGTATGCCAACGATAATCGTAGCTCCTTCTACATTACTATTGCAAATAAAAACCGCAGAAGATTCGAATCTCCCTTATCTTTTTGTTAGCCTTGAGCGACTTCTTCGCTTTATGGGGCTTGGTATTACCATTTTATTGCCAGGGTTTTGGATATCCATTTCAGCTTTCAATATTGAACAGGTGCCGTTTCCGTTACTAGCCACCATAACCCTTTCAAGGCTGGGACTCCCCTTATCTGCCACCATGGAATTCATTCTCATGCTCATTTTATTTGAATTATTCCGTGAATCCGGAGTTAGGTTACCTAAAGCCGTTGGACAGACAGTTGCAGTTGTAGGCGGTCTCATTGTCGGTGATGCCGCGATAAGGGCCGGGCTAACTTCACAAACCATGCTTGTGGTTACTGCCGTAACCTCTGTCGCATCTTATACCCTTGTAAACCAGTCTTTAACAGGTGCCGTAACAATTTTACGTATGTTTGTGTTGTTACTAAGCTGCATTTATGGAATCTATGGCATGATAATCGGTTTACTCTCGATTGTCACTTTATTATCCAGACTTGAATCATTCGGGGTTTCTTATATTGGCGGACTGAACCCACCAAAATTCACAAAAATCCTGGATGCATTCATAAAGAGGCCATGGAATTCCATAAGCAAACGATCCTTGGCAGCTAACGATAAGACCAGAAAGGGGCAGTAAGGCATGTTCCGCATCTGTAAAATTTGCTTGACCCTACCTTTAATCCTTTTACTTTCAGGCTGTTGGGATGAAAAAACGATTCAGGACTTTCATTATATAACGGCCATCGGGATTGATTTCAAGGATGGGGAGTACATTGTTTATACGCAACTTGTAGACTTCGCTGCGGTAGCTAAAACGGAGGCCAAGCCTACGCAAAGTCCCCCCGTATATGTAGGAAAACAAAAAGGCCGTTCCATCTCGATCGCCATTAATAAACTAATGCGCGATACTCAACAGTCTCTTTATATAGGCCATGTTTCCACATTTGTCATCAGTGAAAATGTTTTGAAGCAGCAAAGCTCAGAAATAGTGGATTATATATACAGAAACCAATTACTTAGGTACTCAGCCAATATCTTTGGCACAAAAAGTTCCATGGATGAGCTTTTCTCCATTAATGGTTATTTTAATTTATCGCCTTTATACACGACATTATATTTACCAGAAGATGTCTATCGGAGCAGATCATACATCGAACCCATTACGGTCCAAAGGTATTATTCTAACCAGAGGGAAAAAGCATCTACAACCATCTTACCCTCCATATCCTGGAACGATAAAGTTTGGAAAGAAAAAGATAAAAATCGAAAGAGCCTCTATATGGATGGTGCATTTGTCATTTACTATAAAGTGTCCCAACCCTGGTTCTCTGAAAAGGAACTGAGCGGTGTACGCTGGCTCACTAAAAGGACCAACAAAACTCCCGTAAGCATTAACATGAATAAACAAGACATCTATGCCTCTTTCTCCCATCCACAACATAAAGTAAAACCTGTTTTCAAGGATGGAAAGTACAAATTTGATATTGAAGTTGATGTATCAGGTAAAATACTGGGGCTAGATACCCAAATGGATATCGATAAAATTAAACGAAAATTCGAAAGTCAAATAAAAAAAGACATCCAAACAACCTTCAAGAGCGGGATTCAAAAGAACGCAGACCCATTAAGCTTAGGCAAAACACTTTATATCAAAGAGACAAAATACTGGCAAGAAAATCATATTAAAGAACCGGCTGATTTCCTAGATAAGGATTCGATACATGATATAAACGTAAAGGTACATATCCTTAACACAGGCGGATTAGAAGCCAAACCATTGCAGTAAGGAAAAAAAGAGGATTGGTGATTGAAAGCCTGTTTATTTGTAAATGGTCAATTTCACGAGTAAATTGACCATATTCACGAGTATTTGTGCCAAATTCACGAGTAAGTCGAACAAATTCACGAGTATTCGCTATAAACTCACGAGTAAACGCTTATATCTCATGAGTTTGCTGCTCATTCAAACGAGTAAATGCTCAATTCACGAGTAAGTCGACCAAACTACGAGTATTTGCTCCAATTTCACGAGTAAATTGACCAAACTCACGAGTAAGTCGAACAAACTTACGAGTATTTGCTATAAACTCACGAGTAAACGCTTATATCTCATGAGTTTGCTGCTCATTCCGAGTAAATGCTCATTTCACGAGTAAATCGACCAAACTCACGAGTATTTACTCCAATTTCACGTAAATCGACCAAACTTACGAGTATTTGCTATAAACTCACGAGTAAACGCTTATATCTCATGAGTTTGCTGCTCATTCAAACGAGTAAATGCTCAATTCACGAGCAAGTCGAACAAATTCACGAGTATTTGCTATAAACTCACGAGTAAACGCTTATATCCCCCAAGTTTACTGCTCGTTAAAAGCCCTCTTAATTATAAAAAAATTCAGGATGGATCCTTTTTAAGGCTCCATCCTGAATTTTGGCGCTAAAATTGAGTCCTGAATATATCATTAAATAGAAACAAATGGTAAATTAAGAGTATTCTAAAAATGGGGGTTTCCAAATATGAGCATTCAGAAAGCGACATTACTTGAGCTCGAATCTCTGACAGAACTTTTTGATTTATACAGAGTGTTTTATGAGCAAACATCTGATCCTGATCGTGCAAGGGAATTTTTAAGAGAAAGGCTGACAAATGGAGAGTCTGTCGTTTTTATGGCCTTTGATGAAGGGAATCCGATTGGTTTTGTGCAATTATATCCTTCTTTTTCATCTGTGAGTATGATACGTTCATGGATATTGAATGATTTATTCGTGAAGGAGTCCGCCCGCAAAAAGGGATTTGGCGAGGAGTTATTGAACGCAGCCATCGCTTTTGCTCGGGAAACAGGTGCCAAAGGGGTTTCCCTCGAGACAGGTAAAGATAATGTAAAAGCACAAAAACTTTACGAAAGAATTGGTTTCGTCCGTGAATCGAACCATTTTTATCATTTCGCCATTTAATTAAAAAAAGTGCAGGGGAAATTTTCTTTTCCCTACACTCCGGATGATTTTATTAAACAGTTTCCATGCTGGCTTGAATTTCTTTAATTAGAAGTTCGGCACCTTCAGGGCTAAGTATTAATTTTCCGGCAGCAAGTTTCATATTGTCATCTGACACTTCACCTGTTACCTGACAAGTCATGTTCGGTTTATATTTTTGAAGGATGATGCGCTCTTGTTCTACATAGATTTCCAAGGCGTCTTTCTCATTAATTCCTAATGTACGGCGTAATTCAATTGGAATGACTACCCGTCCTAATTCGTCAACTTTACGTACAATACCTGTAGATTTCATTTAATTTACCCCACTAATTTTCTTTCGAATGTTGCATTTATATATTTCGTCACCATTCGACATTATTTGCACTTCTATAAAGATACCACTCCCTACCATTTTCGTCAATTCTCGTATCCTCATATATTATCTGCCTTTATATGATTTTTATATAAATTCACAGTAAACCCTTTATAAAACGCGTCATACCGCCATCTATCGAATTATTTAATGGTACTTATTGTTAATTTATTTACAAAAATGACAACGTTTCCATTTTATTTTCCACAACCATTCTTTCGATTCCATGTCGAATGATGAAGATGGAATTTCAGTAGTTTAAAAGAATCCAGTTGATTTTCTTTTACATTTGAAGGAAAATTGAAACTGATGGCTTATTATATTTCGAAAATTCATTCTTCTGCCTTTAACGCAGTTAAACATGAGTGTATTTTAAACTTTTTTAATACTTGGAAAGCCGAAACGATTGCCATACTTCCAGAGTTTGGCTAATTACTGGCTCATAAAACAGATTGAGGTGAGTCAATTGCGTCCGATTATATTAGGTATTTGTTCTGCTTTCTTTTTTGCATTTACGTTTGTTTTAAATCAGGCCATGGAGTTGTCTGGTGGAAGTTGGATATGGAGTGCTTCGCTGCGTTACATCTTTATGGTGCCTTTCCTGTTGTGTATCGTATTAAGCAGAAAAAACCTGCGTCCCCTTTTACGAGTGATGAAAGAACGGCCGGGGCCTTGGTTGCTTTGGAGTTTTGTCGGATTCGGGTTGTTTTATGCTCCTTTATGCTTTGCATCCGCCTACTCACCTGGCTGGCTGATCGCCGGCACTTGGCAGATCACGATCATTTCGGGTGCTTTACTTGCCCCGCTATTTTTTGAAAATGTCCAAACGAAAGATGGGCTCGAAAGGCAAAGAGGAAAGGTATCTGTGAAAGGCCTCCTCATGTCAATGATCATTCTGCTTGGGATCATCCTGATGCAATTGGAACACACCAAGCACATTTCAATGGCCAATCTTTGGTTGGGAGTGATTCCCATCGTCATCGCCTCGTTTGCATACCCTTTGGGGAATCGCAAAATGATGGAAGTATCCGAAGGACGTTTAGATGCTTACCAGCGTGTATTGGGAATGACTTTGGCGAGCCTGCCATTCTGGTTCCTGCTTTCATTGTACGGATTCTTTACAGTAGGGGCACCGACGAAGATGCAGAGTTTCCAATCCCTTTTGGTAGCACTATTTTCAGGTGTCATTGCCACGGTCCTTTTTTTCAAAGCGACCGATTTGGTAAGTGGAAATATGCAGAAATTAGCTTCAGTCGAAGCTACACAGTCGATGGAGGTCCTTTTTGCCCTGGCTGGCGAATTACTATTCCTATCTTTACCGATCCCTTCTCCGTTATCGTGGTTCGGCATCTTTGTAGTTATCATAGGAATGATCCTGCATAGCTATGTATCACATAAAAAAGAAGGTCCATCCCGGAAACGGACAGTGAGTGCCTGAATAGTAAGTCAAAAAAAAGAACGTAATCTGCACCTTTATTGGTATAGATTACGTTCTTTTTTCCATTGACAGGTCACTATGACTGCGGGTGGATTCTGTTGGAGCGTTCCCAGCTATCGGGCGCTTTACGGGAGGGGTTTGAAACCTTCCTGCGGTAGCATGCCACGCTACGTACCGATCATATGCCTTTTTCTTTTAACTCCAAAACCGCATTGATATATTTCCTTTTTTCCTTTTCAGAAAGATGTTGTGCATTTTTCTGATGTTATATTCAGGAGCCATGATTTGCCCTCATTTCTGGTTGGTCATCTAAACTAAAAACCTTGGGATATATTAAGTCATCCATAGTGGAAACGCTACATGACGAATGCGGATATTAGGCAAAATGGGCATGACTCAAAAAGGTGAATGGATTGGATCAAGGGCTTTCGAGTTGACAAAACTTTTATCTTGAGTTATTTCAAAAAGTATGTATAATGAAATGTAAATTGCATAATTCAAATGTTTTCTAGGGTTCCGCAGTGTATCCAATTGCTGGTCTGGTCCGAGAGAAAACTCACAGCTTGCTGTGTCACGGAAGGATAAAAGCCTGGGAGAAAACTGTTTAACGGTTATCTCTTTGGCTTTTTTTGTTTTTTTTTGTAAAGAATAAAATCGGAGGTGTTATTCTATGAGTGCGAATTGGATTAAAGTGTTCATTGCAGCTTTTTTTGAGGTTTTTTGGGTGATTGGCTTAAAACATGCAGATGATTTTTGGACGTGGACTGGAACGGCCATTTGCATCATCATCAGTTTTTATATGATGATAATGGCTGGCAGGAAGCTTCCTGTCGGAACGGTATATGCCGTTTTTGTAGGTATGGGAACGGCCGGAACCGTTCTTTCCGAAATCATTTTCTTCGGAGAATCTTTCAAACTGAGCAAAACGCTATTGATCCTCCTATTATTATCAGGGGTAATCGGGTTGAAACTAGTGACTGACGATAAGGTCGAGGAAGGGGATGAATCCTAATGGCTTGGATCTCTTTAATTTTAGCGGGACTATTCGAAATGTTTGGGGTTGCGATGATAAATAAATTGCATAAAGACCGAAATTGGCAATCCTTGCTGCTGTTATTCATCGGATTTGGAGCAAGTTTTCTATTTCTTGCTTATGCCATGCAAACCTTGCCGATGGGGACGGCTTACGCAATCTGGACAGGGATCGGCGCATCTGGCGGAGCGATAATCGGGATGCTCTTATATGGGGAATCCAAAGATTGGAGAAGGGTCGTTTTTATTGCCATGGTCCTAGGTGCGGCAGTGGGATTAAAACTGGTTTCATAGGTGACCGCCCCCACTGAATTCCCGTTTTATTGAAAACCACCTACCTGCTCCATTGAATTTTTGGTATGATACATGAGTTAAATAAATTAGTGAAGGTGATTTTACTTTGTCTGAAGAAATTCCAGAAGAAAAAAAGGAATATGACACCACAATCATTTATGACTACAAAGACCATCCTGACATCGTTAGTGGACGGTGTGACAATTGCGGGAAAGCCCAGTTCGAGAGTTCGGTCAAGGATTATGTATATATTCGTAAATGCAGGGAGTGCGGCATGAAGAAATCGATTTAGTCGTTGGTTTGCCCCGATATATGAATTCATGCTACCCTTCTATATAATAGGCCGCCAATTAGTTGGCGGCCTTCTTGGGCTGGCAATATGCTACCCAATCTTTTAAAGTTGTAGGAGAACGGCAGCCCTATCCCTATATCATCAAGATTTCCCTGATATCCTCTTCTGTAAGTGCAGATGACGACTTTTCATCAGGGTCGATGATTTCTTCAATAAGGTGTCTCTTTTTCTCTTGCAGTTCATTCATTTTTTCTTCGATTGTGCCACGGGCAACAAGTTTGATGACCTGAACCACATTCTTCTGCCCCATTCGATGGGCACGGTCCGCAGCTTGTTCTTCAACTGCGGGATTCCACCAAAGGTCGTATAGAATGACTGTATCGGCCCCCGTAAGATTGAGACCCGTGCCGCCCGCTTTCAATGAAATGAGGAATATATCCCGTTCTCCTGCATTAAACCGATTGCAGATTTCCACACGTTCCTTTGATGGGGTTTGTCCATCCAAGTAGAAAAAGGGCTGTCCTTTAATAGCCAAATCCCTGCCGATAATTTGCAGCATTTTTGTAAATTGCGAGAAAATCAGCACCCTTCTTCCAGAAAGCTTCGATTCCTCAACAATTTGAATCAGCTGCTCATATTTTGCCGAGCTGCCTTTATAACCGTCCACAAACAAGGCGGGGTGACAGCAAATCTGCCGGAGCCGGGTCAGGCCAGCGAGGATCCTGATCCGATTTTTCCGGAGGGTATCCTTGTCCAGGTGTTTCAGTGTATCATGCCGCAGCTTCGCCAGATAGGCGGCGTACAGCTTCTTCTGATCAGGAAGCAGTTCCATCGATTCAAGCGACTCGATTTTTTCCGGAAGTTCCGCAAGCACATCCTCTTTCATTCTCCGCAGCAAAAATGGACGGATCCTACGTGAAATCTTCTTCCTTGAGAGGTTACTATACTCCTTTAACCCCATGAATAGTTCAGGGAATACCACGTGAAAAAGGGACCAGAGCTCTTCTAGTGAATTCTCGATGGGCGTACCGGTCAACGCGAAGCGATGGGCCGCTTTTATCTTCTTAGCCGCTCGTGCAGTTTGTGTCCCCGGGTTCTTAAAGGCCTGTGCCTCATCGAAAAACACCGTATGGAATTCCTCTTTTTCAAACCACGTGATGTCCTTCCGGAGCAATGGATAAGAGGTGATCACTACATCCACGTCCATTACTTCCTTAAGCAGCTTCGACCTTTCCGATTTGTGGCCATCCACGACGACGGCTTGTATTTCAGGAGCGAATTTAGTGAATTCACTCAGCCAATTATAGGTTAATGATGATGGGCAGATAATAAGCGCAGGAACCCTTTTCTTCCTGATGTCAGGCAGCTCCGATAAAATGAACGTGATGCTTTGTAGTGTTTTTCCCAGTCCCATATCATCAGCAAGTATCCCGCCAAAACCGTATTGGGCAAGTATTTTCATCCATTTGTAGCCGTTTTTTTGATAATCGCGCAATATCGGTCCCAGACTATTTGGCACCTCGAACTCCAAGGCACCCGGATTCCTGATGTTATCCAAAAACTGACGGAATGATTCCTCCATTGTGAATGTCTGGCTGTCATTTACGGAATCAAGGAGTTGCAGCCCTTTTACGATTGGCATGTTCAGACTGCTTTCCAGGTTTTCATCCTGAACGGGAAGTGCATTCAGAAACCGATTGATTTCCTCGAACTCCCTTGTTTCAAGGGAAAGCAGCGATCCATTCTTTAAACGATAATACTTCCTTTTTTCTTCAAGCGCTGCTAAGACCTCACGTATTTGTTTATCGGGAATCGCATCCATTTCAAATTTGAATTCCAGCCAATCGGTCCGTTCTTTTTTGATTTTCACCCTAATGCGCGGTGCAGCATTCCCACGGGAAATCCGGTTTCTTACAGCGGTCGTGGCATAGATTTGTACCAGCTTTTGAAGTTTCGGAACGATATGGTACAAAAACTCATACTCCAACTCTTCGTTATGCAAGACATAGCCGCCATCAGTCTTGGCAAACAGGCTATCCTCCATAAGCTTTAGTATCTCAGCTTCCTTCTCCACATCCCTTATGAGCATGGAGACTGCCTTGGATTCCTGTTTTTCCAAAGGGTTGATCACGATATTTTCATAGTGGAATTCCAGCCCCGCAAGCAGCCTGTTTTTCACTCGATCCAAGAATAGCTTTGCAACCAGCGGTGTCTTGAAAAACAGTTCGGTGATGGACCTTGCTATACGGACTTCACCTAGTCTTTTCAAACCTGGCACCACTTTGTCGAGGAATAATTCCAGTTGGTCATGATGGATTGGAATTCGATTCATGCCCGAATTCTCCAGCATTTGCTTCAATTCTGAAAGGCGTTGGCAATCCTCGTTTTCGAGCTGAACCAAATTCCCTTCGAATAGAACCATTTTATATGCATTCATGACGATCATCTCATTCAACCCTTTAATATTCAGTTGATAACCTTTTCCCTCGCTTTGGGTAAAGTCAAACTGTAAAGGAAGCGGTCCGCTGGATAAACAAAAACCATTGAATGTATGGCTCCCATGGGAAAGCTTTACCAATGGTGCTCTTTCAAGGATGGGGACAAGCCTTTGAAAAGAAGATGGAGGCAGAAGCAATAAGTGTTTGTCCAACGTATATTCAGACTTGTCCGCCAATGCGTCAACATAGACTCTTTCATCCGATACCACTGTAATAAGCTCCTGAAGTACGGAATCCATTTCGTTCTGAAAACAATGCAGTTCCGGGTCATATATAAATGCAAGTGACACTTGGGTAGGTTTTCCTTCTTTTACTCGCTTCAGGAATTCCCGGACATTCGCTACATTGAAAGAACCGATTTTCATTTCCATTCCTAACATATATTGATCCGTGCCTATCCTTACAGGTTTACACGTAAACTCTGCATCAATCATCTTTCTTTTTTCAAAGTGGCGCTGATGACCGCTTTTGCGTATAGGCTGATTATTGAAAAGGGTCAGCAAGCCCTCTGACAACTTCTTATCAGAACTGTATGCATATAGGCCCTCTGGAATCGTTCCATCTCGCTGATGGTCTAAAACCGACAGCAGGACGGCTGCAATATGCTGGCAATCCCTTTGGAAGGAAGCTAGCGTAGGACAGCTGCATTTCGTCTGAAATCCGCCGACAGCATCCACTTCGATCGTAACATGGAAGTCTTCCTTGCCTTTAACCGTTGCTTCACAACCATCAGGCTGGTAACTTTCAAATGTCACTTTATTCGCACGATGAAAAGCTTCCCCTCTTTTGAAGGAGACGGCCCCGCACATGTCTTTTATGATTTTTTGATTCAACTTGATATCCAAATTGCCGTCCTCCCTCCTGAGGTTTTTTTGTTAAGCGATTTTACATTCCGTTGAAAAATAAAGCTCATTTCATCATCATACTATGAAAATGGTATATGGGGTTGTAAAAAAGCAAAAAGACAAACTCCCATATTCGGAGTTCATCTCTATTTCAGCAAGGGGAATTTGCACCATCATTGTTGTCCTTTGGTGTTGCCTTTCTTTTTTTTTCGATAAAAGGAGCTGATCACAAGGAATGCAAGAAGAATGAGAAAAAGGATGAGTTCAGCGGGGTCCTTCACCAAAAATGGGTTAAAGGCATGCTTTATTGAATTATCCAAATCAAATCCCAATAATATATCCATACCTAAAGATATGACCACTAAAGGAGCTAGGATCAAAACTGTAATACCAAAGATTTTCATTTCTCATCAATTCCACCTTTTAGGAACTTTTTTTGGTGCTTGTCTTGCTTTTTTTTCGATTCTTAAAAAAGGCAATGATCAAGAGAAGCAACGGGATGATCACCTGAAATGGCAGATGGATGTATTTTGGTACGGCATCTAGCCCTTCATAGAGATGTTCCGTATAGCTGCTTGCCATAATAATCGAAATCAATAAAATGACCATGCCAACAGGGTATGCAAGTCTAGAGGGCTGTTTAACATTGAAAACATTCGCCGTACCCGTTACCGCTACATAAGTAAATACACTTATCTTGATGAACCCGCCAATCAACAACAAAAACAAGAAGTACACATCGAGACGTTCAAGAATGCCAGCGACCTCTATTGACTGAATGAGGGTAAGAAGAGGGTATTGCGAACGTGTTGTAAGGTCCACACCAAGTACAGCAACATTCACAGCCATTATTATCGCGAGAAAAATACCGCTTGTCGCCAAGCCCCCTATCCCAATTTTTTTCAGTCGCTGAGGTTCGTTCAAATAAGGAAAAATCATTAAAAACACTATGATCTCGCCAAATGGAAAGAATACGGTTTTAGTGAAACCCATTTTCATCATCTCTGTCCCGCTGATTTCAAAAATGGGTTTTAAGTTGTTTAAATGGATCATGCCTGAAGCAATAATCAGAAGCATGAAGGTCATTAAAAGTAAATTCTCCAAGACAAAGAATAGTTCCCCCGTCCTCGCCAATACTTCTATCCCTTTACGGACCGTATACACCACGACTAAAATGAATACAGCGTTCGCAACAAATAACGGAATTTGAGGATAGGCAAAAGTAAGCAGTGTATCTCCAAAATCCCTCAGCACCCTTGCAGCAAGATAGATGAAATAAAGGATGTATAGAAAAGCTACGATCCTGCCTAGAAAATTTCCCAATATATGTTTTACAAACTCTGTTAACAGCTGCTCAGGGTAGTATCGACAAAGGCCATAATAAACGAAAAATAATAAAAATCCGCCTATCATCGCAATAAGGATGACTAGCCAAGCAGCCTGCTTGGCTTCACCTGCAAGCGGAACCAAAAGTGCACTGCCCATTTCAAACAGGAAAATAAGGACGAACAGCTGGTAACCGCTGATTTTTGCCTTTTCCATGAGAATGCCACTTCCTTTCCATTATTGATCTTTCTTTTTTAAATTTGAAAGAAAAGGCTTATTACGTAATCCGGTACGGCGAATGAAAGTCTCTACCTGCACATCCACATCAAGCTTGGGAAAAGCATCATCATCCCAGTTCTTTTCGATTTTTTTCCATTCTTTCGGGTGGGATTCGTGCATGAGTTCACCAAAGCCAAAAATATCGGCTTTATTTTTCTGTGCCCGAACGATCGCATCTTCCATCTCCTTCTTCAATTCTTTCGCTAACTTCTTTTCAATATCAATCAGAACATGCGTATCGGTTAGATTCACAGGAACATTCACCTCCCGGATATCTCCTTCTGCACGGACCTTTATCGATATTTTCGGTTTGCCGTTTACCAATTTTGCTCCGACGTTGGTTTTTTGGCGAATAACCGAATAGGTGACTGCGTCTTTTCTACCCTCCCAATCAATGTTTAAATGGGTATTTTCGATCCTATCCAATACCCACATTGACCCTATTGCCATATTGCCATCCAGCCAGTCAATCAATTTTCCATCTTTAAAAACACCTATTCCTGCTGCATTAGGGTTTGCCTCAATATCCGAGGACATGGTATTCTCCATTTTATCTTCTTTACCTGTGTTTCCTTTCACGGTAAAACCACTTATTATCGGTTCTTTCCCGGTACTAAGCAGATTCTTGATCACTTCTTGGAGATTGATGCTAATATTTTTCCCCTGAATTTTTTCAGTGATTTCAATTGTCCTAATGATTTTCTCAGCTGATACCTTATCGATTGCGGTTAACGTTTCGACAATATCCCTTGCTTTCACACCCCGGGCAATCACGATTCTCGTAGTTGCCCTGAATTCCGGTGAGCGCTCAAATGCGTCGAAAATATCGTTGAGGCCCTCTTCTTTTGCTAGTTCCTCACCTATGACAATCAGATTGGCATGGGCAAAATACATATCTCGCGAGATTTTAGTTGAAGTCCTACTATCCAGTTCAAGCACATTATCTCCGGTGGCCCTATAAGTGGATATCGGTGGATTCGTTCCGCCGCCGCCCTGAAGAGCTCCCGCTACATTGCTCGGATTAATGATTTGGAAAGTTCCCACTAACTTTCCTTCTTTATTTCTATCGAGTCCAACCGCCGAGACGATGGCCATTTCGTTTAACTCCGTTTTATCCCAACAGCCGGTGGTGAATGTGGTACAGATCAACATCAAGAAAAGAATTAGCTTTTTACGATTCATTGCCTTCACCTTTTTTCTCGTCAGCAGTTTTCATTCCACGCGATTCAGGAGGCAAGGGTCTTTGATTTTCGCCTTCCCTTATCAGATTATTTTCGTTGGTTAAAAATTTTGGCCTTTCCTTAAAGGCCCACATAGGTCTTCTGAAGAATGTGTCGCCCAACCCTTCCGGATCCAGAGGGGCGAGCGGTGTCATATAAGGAACACCGAATGAACGGAGGCTGCATAAATGGACAATGAGCACGAAAAAGGCCAAAATCATGCCATAAAAACCTAAAGTTCCGGCACAAATGATAAAGCCGAAGCGCACGATACGGGCAGATATGGCTATGGAATAAGAAGGGGTTGCAAAACTGGCAATCGCCGTAATCGAGACGATGATGACCATTGCCGGCGATACGATACCAGCCTGGACAGCCGCCTGCCCGATGACCAATGCTCCGACAATGGACATGGTCGAACCAACGGCCTTTGGCATCCTAAGACTTGCTTCCCTTAATATTTCAAACGTCATTTCCATGAGAAGTGCTTCAATGACGGCCGGCAAAGGAACCGTTTCCCTTTGGGCTGCAACAATGACCAGCAACTTCGTTGGGATCATTTCCTGATGAAAAGTCGTGGCTGCAACATAGACAGCTGGTCCGACTATAGAAATAATGAAAACGATGATCCGTAAAAAACGTGTGGCAGAAGCAATGTCGAAGCGATTATAGTAGTCTTCGACAGATTGAAAAAACTGTACAAATATTGCCGGGGCTACCAAGACGAAAGGCGTTCCATTAACGAATATCGCCACTCTTCCTTCCAGAAGATTTCCTGCGACCATATCCGGTCTTTCTGTATGGTTAAGGGTTGGGAATGGGGTCATGACCTGGTCTTCTATCAATTGTTCAATATATCCTGATTCAAGAATGCTATCGATGTTTATTCGTTTTAAGCGCTTCTTGACCTCTTCGACGATCCCCTCTTTGGCAATCCCATTTATATACATGATGGAAACATCCGTTTTTGTCACCGTGCCTATTTTCATCGACTCTATCCATAAATCCGGGGTATTGATGATGCGGCGTAACATGGCGATGTTCGTTCCATTCGATTCCGTAAACCCTTCCCTTGATCCCCGGACAGTCAAATGCGTACTTGGTTCCTGAATCGAGCGCCGTTCCCCCCCTTTTGTACTGGCAACCAGGGCTTTGTTTAAACCATCAACAAAAATGATGCTGTCCCCTGATAATAAGGATAAAAATAGTTTTTCCCAGTCCGTGACCGTTTCTACACCACCGAGGGAAACCACGTCCTCAGAGATTACATCCAACGCTTCTTGTGGAAGTATTTTTTCTGATAGATGAGGATTTTTCATGATTGATTCAATTAAAAAGTCCGTAACGCTTGGATTATCAATCAGACCCTGCACATACAAAATAGTCGTTTTTATCTCCGGATTTTTACCGATTTTCAGACTTCGGATAATAATGTCCGGACTGTTTCCCGTCTTTTTTTTCACGATTTCCAGATTGGCCGAAATGGAGCTTTCAATATACTCAGGCGTTTTGCTTTTGGATTGACCTGCATCTTCCTTTTTCTTTTTAAGTTGCTTCATTTGTCTTTTTTGTTTGAAAAAAGAAGCCATAGCACCGAACCTCATTCCTTTTTCGTTTCACTCATTTTGTCCAAAGCACTCCCCCTTTATTCTGGGTTCAGCCTTCTTCCTCACATAAGAAAAAGGCTGTCACAATGACAGCCTTTCGCGGTTATATTCGGTTATGTAATGCAAGTGACGATTCGAACGGCCTAATCAACTAAACTGAGATTATTTCACTTTGCCTTTATTCCTTCTGAAAATCAAAACAACGAAAAGAATGAATAGCAAAGCCAATATCGCATAAACGATATTTGAATAAATGTCCATATATCCTACAATATCTTCCCACGAAGATCCAACAGCTGCCCCGATATTCACTAAAATGATGTTCCAAATTAACGTACCGGATGTTGTGTAAAGCAAAAAGAGCCAAAAGCTCATATGGGACATGCCTGCTGGAATCGAGATCAAGCTTCTGATCAGCGGAACCAGTCTACAGAAAAACACGGTCCATGCCCCATACTTGTCAAACCATGAATTCGCCTTATGGACGTCCGATACCGTTAACCGAAGAATATGGCCCCATCTTTCCACGAACCTTTCAATGACCTTAACATCAAGAAGCAAACCAATTCCATAAAGGACGACTGCCCCTGCCACTGACCCTATAGTTGATGCAATCACGACGCCCATAATCGTCATATTCGCTGTTGTCGTCATGAAGCCGCCAAAAGTAAGAATGACCTCTGACGGGATTGGCGGGAAAATATTTTCCAATGCTATTAATAGAAAGATTCCCATATACCCAAAATCATTCATGAATTCCGTAATCCAGTTTTCCATTTATTACGCTCCTAACTGATTTGAATCAACAGCTGACTTGTTACCCGCCGGCTGCTTATCTTGCAATAATCTTGATCCTTTATTAAATATCTTTTTTCTTCCGCCGTTCTTGATACCTTTGGAAAAACCAAATGGAAATCGCAATCCAAAAACCACCCGCCAAATATCCCGCAATGATATCACTAGGATAATGGACTCCCAAGTATATTCGACTTATACCAATCGATAGGATCATCATCATACTGAACAGAATCAATAGGATCCTCGCCCACTTAGCCGTGATGTGACGCCATAGCAGAAATGTGAGAATACCGTATAAAGAGAATGCATTCATGGCATGTCCACTAGGGAAACTGTACCCCCCTATTTCGATGAGCCGATGTAAATCGGGCCGGGCGCGTTGAAAGAAAAGCTTAACCATCAAATTGAGAAGAGGTGAACCAACCATGACGGCACTGAATAAGATTAGCTCCAAACGATGCTTCAAAACCTTATATAAGAAAAACAAAATCATCAAAGAGAGGATGATCAAGGACCAAGTTGAACCTATGTAGGTAAAGAACTTCATGATACCCGTCAGTAAGGGGGACTCCCATCCCTGCACTAAGGAAATCACCTTTTCATCAAACTTCAGGTATTCATTTGCACTAATGGTAAATGCCATGAAACTGAACCCAATTAAAGAAAGTACACTTACTATAAAAGCAATGGTTAATTGTTGCTTTAATTTCATAATAACATCCTTTCACTTTTGAAAACCGTTTCATCTGGAAATTTCTATTTTATCATATCTTCTTCATTGCAGAATGAATATATTTGCTTCATTGCCCACAACCCATCCAGTGTTTATGATCATGCACATGCTCAAATCTTCTACTTTTTCATACTACTCTATTCGTCATTGTCACCTCAACTTCAGGTTACTTTAGTTTCATTCACTTGAATCGTTTCATCTTCTGTATTCGTTTCTCAGGGACTCACTAATGATTGATTATGGTACAATCAAAATATACATATTTTGTATTAATGCTGCAGATGATTTTATCCGTATTGGATAAAACCACAATAAATTATGAAAATGGTGATTAAAAAGTAATGGTATTAAAATCGCTGTTAGTATTGATTGCTGTTGTAGGCATCACAATGAGTGCTTACACATACTTCAACCCGAATGATATATTTCCTCAGACTTTATTTTTGATCTTACCAGTTATTTTATTGCTATTACTAATGATATTGAAACTCCAAAGACCAAGAAGTAAATAAAACTACAAAATGTAATTATAACTCTCCTAGATTTTCTAGGGACTTAATGGTCTTTTCAAGTCTCTATTAAGTTACTTTTCTGGAAAAATGCATATTTAACATGAGTCTAGGTAGTTGCAGCTACTTAGGCTCTTCTTATATTGTGCAAGCAAAAATATATGATTTTGAAATGAAAGGTGAAAAACCAGTTTCCCGAAAAAACTTTTTTCAAAAATTCAACTCCCTATAAGGAAATCATCTGACAATTATGATTAGGGTGAGTTTTATGGGATTATCTAAAACCGTTATGTATTCATATTGTGCAAAGAATTGGGATAGGGAGACTATGACACGGTTGTACGAAAAGAATACGATTGTACATCAAAAAGTACCCTTTTGGATCACCACTATTTCAAGTGTCTAATCTAAAACGAAAAAACCTTATGCAGGTTAGTGCACAAGGTTTTTCGTTTTTTTTATAGTGTACGGCATGCCTTAAGCGGTAGTGATGTCAAAGTTTGCCCGGTCGCTGAATCGGTAAGATTCTCTTCTAACTGGAACGATGGCACGGCTTCAATATGCTTGAATTTCTTCAGGAATGTAGTAAGCGCAATCTTTGCTTCCAGTCTGGCTAGCGGAGCTCCGAGGCAGAAATGAGGACCATTTCCGAAGGTTAGATGTTTCTTATTATTTGGGCGGTGGATATTAAGGGTGAAGGCGTCTTCAAACATCTCTTCATCCAAATTAGCTGCGCTCATCCAAACAACCACGTTTTCCCCTTCTTTCAATTCCACTCCCAATAGATCGTTATCCTCCTTTACGGTGCGATCTAATTTAATGAGATTGAAACGGTAACGGAGCATTTCTTCGACCGCCTGCGGAACCAAATCCAGGTTTTCATGTAACTCTTGATAAACTTCCTTGTCATCATATAGCAGGGAATAAAAGCTATTGGCCAGTAAATGACTTGTTGTCTCGACACCTGCTCCTAAAATCAGCATGGTCGTGCGGACAACCTCATCATCCGTAAACATCTCCCCATCCACTTCCGCCTTCAAAAGATCCGAGATGATATCATCTGCCGGGTTCAATCGTTTTTGCACTACAATCGGATACAAATACTGATAGTATTCTTTTGCTGCCACTTGCTTCAATTCATTTACTTCTTCTTGTTTTTCTTTATCAAAAGGAAGGAATAAGATATCCACCCATTTCTTAAACAATAAACGATCTTTCGAAGGAACGCCCATCAAATCTGACATGACAATGATCGGAAGCGGACTCGCCAATGATTGCACAATATCGATTTCCGTTTCCTCATCCATTTCTCCGATCAATTCATCCGCTATTTCCTGAATGCGAGGTTCCCAGTTTTGAAGACTTCTAGGTGTGAATGCTGCGGCCAGCAGTGAACGGCGTTTTCTATGCTCCGGTGGATCCGCTTCAGTGATTTTGATCTTATCAGGCACTGAACCTTCATCACTATCCGTTCCAACCGATATGGTAGTACGTTTCCGGACACTCGAAAAATGTTTATAATCACTGAGAACACGCTTAACATCTTCATATTTAAAAACATTCCACGTATCCGTTCCTTCGTGATAACTCACAGGGTCATTTTCTAACATCCGTTTACACCAAGCGTATGGACTAAATTCCTCCGTACGTGTTTTAAACCTAGTAAATTCTTTTATTGCTATAACTTCTTTCATGATACCGACTCCTCCCACTTCTCAAAGATACCTAACAAAAGGATCGAATGTTCAGCATTCCCACCTCAGTCGATTTGTTGTAGGGTCGAGCATTCCTGATAGACTTTTTCACCAAATCCTTAAATACACATCTATTCCATTATAGGGTAAAATCCCGCAACAAACCATGCATCTTCCATACCAGCAGCCTTACATGAAATTTGCCCCACAATCCCAACAACCCTATGTAAAACTGCTTATTTTTGACAATTCCCTTTCTTTTTCTATTTTTTTATGTCTCTCAATCGATGCTTAAAATCCAATCCTCTTTTTCAAATTCGGAGACAGTGCTTTTCACTAAGTTATTTCAGTATAGATAATTTAATAATTTCCGGAGTTTGTAAAAATTGAAGGGACTGCTTTGATGTGGCTTGGCAGACAGTCGGCGGAAAGGGAGCGGATTTCTGAAATCAGCTGGAACGTTTTCAAATAAAAAAACTGCAGGCAAACCCGCTTATCTTTGAGTTTGTCTACAGTCTGAATGGCTGCACAATGCAGCCGTCAATTTTTGCCCTTTTTAATCAGTTCATGTAAATCATCCATTTTCTTTTCCATGATATCCATTCTGGTTTTACGATGCTTGACGGAACGGAAAAGGGATACGGTCCCAACAATGATCAGAATTAAAAATACAAGGCAAAACAATTGGTATATCAGATCCGCAATATTAAAACCACTCACTATGTAATCCCCCTAAACGGCATTCTCAGTATACTATTATACACCAGGAAAAATGAACATTTTAACCTTTTTAAGAGGAATCGAGAATTAACGGCATAATTGAAAAACCGATAGCCAATTGCTATCGGTTGATCATTTATACCTCTATTTGTTGATCGTCAAGATCTTCTTGAGGCACGATTAATTCATTATAGAATGCAGCCATTGTTGTTCCTGCATAAGGAATCAACCATAGTAAACCAATTCCCAGCGTGAACATGCAAAGGATGCCCCACCCTATGAAGCTTAGGTGCATAAGGAAATACTTCCATTTCAAGCCCTTCATTCTTTTTCTGCTTTCTGTAATGGCTTCAAGCACAGTGTATTCTGGATGATCCTTCAATAAGAAAAACTGCTGCGAATAGGCGATGCTTTTAATGATACCCGGAATGATTAATAATAATGACCATAAAAAAATGAAAATACCTTGTAAAATGGATGCCCCAATAAGCTTGAAAGAGGTTCTTCCATCTTTATAGATTGCGAATACCTCTGGAATATCAGGGTTTCCTTCCCTAACCAAATTCAGGTAGAACCAAGTGGTTGAAATGGTTAGCGGGATTAAAGCGATGGACAGGACCGTACTGAAGATATCAGACCATACCGGTGTTTCTTCTTGCATGAACCATTGTGAAAACCCACCGCTTCCGATCACTTCGACAATTAAAGGTAAAATGAGATTTATTAAGAACAAGAGCAACATAAGCGATACAGCTGTTCCCCATTTACCTCCCAACGAATGCAGGGCTTTCCTTTTTAATTCTGAGATTCTCATATTTTATTTTACTCCCCTTTTTTAAACAGTGGAATTCTGAATATTCACCATTTTATTGCATATTTGGTTGAATTAAGAAAAACCACTATTTATTTGATGTTTAGATTCCAAGTTGTATTTTAACATAATATTTCGAGCTATGGGCTTAATTTCCTAGAAAGCACGACAAGCGGTTGAATCGGTTTCGGGCAATCACGATCACCTCCCATCTGGGCAATTAAATGATCCTTGGCTTGTTTGTATCCCATAACAGTTTATGAAAGCGAATATGACAATATGCCATTAATCACTTTCAGTGCCACGAACCCAACAATTCCTTCCAAAAACTTCGCTGAACCATGGCTTGTTAAGAATACCGTCAGCGAAGGCGCTTTTATTTTTCACTATTGTTATTCTAGTTCCATTTTCCTTCTCCCCAATAAGACTTTGTGCGCCATTTACTCTCAAATAGATTCCAAGACCCCCTTGCAAGAAAAGAGTAAAAAGTTTCTCACTATAGAAAGTTCCTTTCATCCGTTCCAAGATAGTAAAAGGGACGAAAAGGAAATCTCCCCCTTTTCGTCCCCTATTATTTTTACTTAGTTTTCCCCCTTTCGTACTGATGAACCAAAGAACCGCCCATATAAGTTCCTTCCACCTGAACCCTATCGATTTCCTCCGGTCCGATCGAAAAATATCTTTTTCGAAATTTTTCCTGACTTACCCTTAAAGATCCGATTGCGCTTTAAAACAACAAAAAAAGAGCATCCCAAAAGCCGAATAGTTTCCGCCTTTGGAACACCCTTTTTCCTATAATCAATCAGAGCCAGTTATAATAAAATCGTCTTGGAGCAAAGCTAAAGGTAGCTTTCTGTTTATAGGATCCCCTGCCGTGACATTGATTTCAGTAATGTGACCACTGGCACCTATTGAAACATCAATCAATTTCCCATCCTCCGTTTTCACTAAAAAGAGCCTCTCCCATTCATAAACATAGGAATTCTTTTGAACGTAAACTTGTTCGATGGTCCCATCATGTACACACTCGATGGTATGAATCGGTTTTAACACGGAATCACTCCTCCACTCTCCATTATTAGACTAAAGCTTAAACCCAGCCACGGAATATCGAGGCTTCTGCCATTTTTCTGACACCCACCATATATGCCGCCAGCCTCATATTCACTTTTCTAGTCTCGGACATTTCATATATTTGATTAAATGAGTTGACCAATAACGCTTTTAATTTGGTTTGGACCTCTTCATCTTCCCAATAATAACCTTGATTATTTTGAACCCATTCAAAGTAAGAAACAGTCACACCGCCTGAACTTGCCAATACATCGGGTACAAGAAGCACATTCCGTTCCGTCAAGATCTTGGTTGCCTCTAAAGTGGTAGGTCCATTCGCTGCCTCCACGACAATTTGGGCCTTGATAAGATGTGCATTATCTTTGGTGATTTGGTTGGAAATGGCAGCAGGCACTAAAATATCACAATCTTGTTCCAAAAGTTCTTGATTGGTGATTTTGTTTTCGAATAGTGTCGTTACCGTTCCAAAGCTATCCCTTTGATCAAGTAAGTAATCGATATCCAGACCATCCGGATTATATATTGCACCATATGCGTCCGAGATGCCAATCACTTTCGCACCTGCATCATGCATGAATTTGGCTAAAAAGCTTCCTGCATTCCCAAACCCTTGGACGATGATGCGTGCACCTTTCAATTCTATGCCCTTACGCTTTGCCGCTTCTTCGATACAGATGGTGACACCTTGTGCAGTCGCCTTTTCCCTACCGTGTGAACCGCCAAGTACCAGTGGCTTACCTGTAATGAAACCTGGAGAATCGTGTTCTCTTATTCTACTGTATTCGTCCATCATCCATGCCATGATTTGTGAATTCGTATAAACATCCGGTGCCGGAATATCTTTAGTCGGCCCAACTATTTGGCTGATCGCCCGAACATACCCGCGGCTAAGTCTTTCCAATTCACCAATGGACATTTGGCGCGGATCACAGATGATGCCGCCTTTTCCTCCGCCATATGGCAGATTCACAATTCCGCATTTCAAACTCATCCACATTGACAGTGCCTTGACTTCTTCCTCATCTACTTCAGGATGAAATCGGATCCCACCTTTTGTCGGACCAACTGCATCGTTGTGCTGGGCACGGTACCCAGTGAATATCTTCGTCGTATTATCATCCATCTTAATTGGAATCCGGACGGTCAGCATACGAAGAGGTTCCTTCAAAAGCTCGAACACTTCTTCAGAATATCCAAGCTTATCCAGCGCCTCCTTGATTACGACCTGTGTTGATTCAAGCAAGCTGGCAGTTTCTTTTTCTTCTTTGATCGTTGTACTCAATGGAATTCACCTCATAGGGATATTAGGATAAAACTCTTTTAATGCGTTCGATTGCCCAATCCAATTCTTCTTTTGTAATCACTAACGGCGGAGCAAAACGGATGACTGTATCATGTGTTTCTTTACATAGCAGTTTTTCTTCTTTAAGTTGCTCACAATAAGGTCTTGCAGCTTCTGTCAATTCAACCCCGATGAATAGACCTCTACCACGGATTTCTTTAATCATCGGATTCTTGATTTCTTTTAAACTATCCATGAAATATTGTCCAAGCTCCAATGAACGTTCCGCAAGCTTCTCATCTTCAAGGACTTCCAATGAAGCGATGGAAACCGCACATGCCAATGGATTGCCGCCGAATGTGGAACCATGTGAACCAGGATTGAATACGCCAAGGATTTCACGGTTTGCAGCTACGCAAGAGATTGGGAAAACCCCGCCGCCAAGCGCCTTGCCTAAAATGTACATATCCGGAACTACTCCATCCCAGTCAGAGGCGAACATTTTTCCTGAACGTCCAAGTCCTGATTGAATTTCATCAGAAACGAATAGGACATTATTTTCTTTACACAGTTCGTAAGCTTCTTTTAAGAATCCTTGAGGCGGTATGATGATTCCCGCTTCACCTTGAATCGGTTCGATTAAAAATCCAGCCGTTTGCGGTGTAATCGCTGCTTTCAATGCATCAAGATCACCATAAGGGATAAGCTTGATCCCTGGTAACATCGGTCCAAAGCCCCTTCTATATTCATCATCGGATGACAATGAAACGGCTGCCATCGTACGGCCATGGAAATTCCCGATACAAGCAATGATTTCAGCTTGGTTTTCTGCAATCCCTTTAACATCATAACCCCAGCGCCTAACAGCTTTGATTGCTGTTTCAACGGCTTCAGCACCTGTATTCATAGGCAGCGCCATGTCTTTTTGCGTAATGCGGGACACCATTTCATACCACGGGCCTAATTTATCACTATGGAATGCACGGGACGTCAATGTCACGCGATCTGCTTGTTTTTTTAATTCGTCGATGATTTTCGGATGCCTGTGGCCTTGGTTCACTGCTGAATAGGCACTTAGCATATCCATATATTTGTTTCCTTCAGGATCTTCCACCCAAACTCCTTCTGCCTTCGAAATGACGATTGGAAGTGGATTATAATTGTTTGCACCATATTGTTCTGTTTGCTCGATTAATTTTTCCGTTACTGTTGTCATGTTGATTCCCCCTCAGATTATAGCGTTTCAGATGTTGTTTTTCCTTGAAGATGCAGAACTAAGTAATCAGGACCGCCCGCTTTTGAATCTGTACCTGACATATTGAATCCGCCAAATGGCTGGTATCCTACAATGGCACCAGTACAGCCACGATTGAAGTACAAGTTACCTACGTGGAAATCCTCACGCGCCTGTTCGATATGTTCAATATTGTTCGAGATGACCGCACCTGTTAATCCATAATCCGTGTTATTGGCGATCTCGATAGCATGATTGAAATCTTTTGCCTTACAGAACGCTACCACTGGTCCGAAAATCTCTTCTTTCATGACTCGTGCATTCTCATCCACATCAGCAATGATGGTTGGCTGGATGAAGAAACCTTTTGAATTGTCTCCTTCTCCACCTGCAACAAGTTTCCCTTCTTGTTTACCGATTTCAACGTAGCTCATGACTTTGTCGAAAGCGGCTTGATCGATAACCGGACCCATGAAGTTGTTTACATCGGTTGGTTCCCCGACTGTTTTTTCTTTCGTTAATTCAATGACACGATTCAAGACTTGGTCATATACATCTTCCACGATGACGGTACGTGAACAAGCAGAACATTTTTGACCAGAGAATCCGAATGCAGATGCGACGATTGATTGTGCTGCCAATTCCAAATCAGCCTCTTTATCAACAACGATCGTGTCTTTTCCGCCCATTTCAGCGATGACACGTTTCAACCAAATTTGGCCTTCATGAACTTTAGACGCACGCTCATAAATACGGATTCCAACATCACGAGATCCGGTAAAGCTGATGAAACGTGTGCGAGGATGATCTACCAAATAATCACCAACTTCAGCACCGCTTCCTGGAATGAAGTTCACGACTCCTGCCGGTAAGCCCGCTTCTTCCAATACTTCAATGAATTTTGCTGCAATGACCGGTGTTGTACTGGCCGGTTTCAATAAGACGGTATTACCTGAAACAAGGGCTGCTGTCGTCATGCCTGCCATGATCGCAAATGGGAAATTCCAAGGTGAGATGATGACACCGACACCAAGTGGAACATAACTGAAGGCATTGTGTTCAATCGGACGGCTTTCCACTGGCATGCCGTCTTTAAGCTTCAGCATTTGGCGTGCGTAGTATTCCATGAAGTCGATCGCTTCCGCTGTATCTGCATCCGCTTCATTCCAAGGCTTTCCTGCTTCTTTAACCAATATGGCAGAGAAATAGTGTTTTCTTCTCCGAACGATGGCTGCAGCCCTGAATAAAATATTTGCACGCACTTCCGCTTTCGTTTTTCTCCAAGTTTGGAATGTCTTATCTGCCGCTTGCATGGCTTGCTCAGCAAGGTCCTTATTTGCTTTGGACACAGTTCCAATTACTTCTTCTTTATTTGCTGGGTTTACAGAGGTAATGACTTCATCAGTAAACACTTTTTCACCATTAATGACCAGCGGATATTTCTTCCCTAAATCATTAGCTACATCATTCAATGCCACTTGAAAAGCTTTATTGTTTTCTTCGATTTTAAAATTAGTAAATGGTTCGTGTTTATATGGTTGGACCATTATGGCTCATCTCCCTAAAGTTTATGTTTTTAATTTCTCACTTATTTAATAAGCAAGTTCCGTGCCAACTTTTCATTTTTTCGTAAAAATATTGTTTTTTTATGAAATATGCAATGAAATTCAGCACTTCCGGGGCAAAATTGACATAGTATGCCATTATTTTTTGCTCTAATCCCTGTTTTTGTCGCTTAAACCTTACACTTTTTATTAATGCAAGATTCATGCCAACTCATAAAACCATAAAAAACAGTGTTTTTACACTTTTTCCGCAAAATATTTTTGCACCTGGATGCAAAATATCCTTGCTATGCAAATTTTATTTGCGCCTTTTCTTCAATTCCACTACAATAGCTCTAAGAAATGAATAAAAACGGGAGGCATTCATGCATTTAGATCAAATCATTAAAATAGAAGGTTTCCAAACCATCCTCTATTCGCTTGTGGATGTAATCGATATTGGGATACATATAATCGATATAAAGGGTCGAACCATCGTTTATAACAAGAAAATGGCTGAAATTGAAGGAATGGAATCAGATGAGGTATTAGGGAAAAAGATTCACGATATCTTTAAATTTAAGGAAGAAACGGAGAGTACATTAATCCGGGCGCTTCATTCAGGTAAGGCTACCGAGAACTCGAAGCAGACATACTTCAATAATCTTGGACAGGAAATAACAACAATCAATAATACGTTTCCGATTTTGGATCCGAACCAAACGATCATCGGAGCAATTGAAGTGGCAAAGGATATAACGAATCTCGAAAGAATCATTAAAGACAATATCTTAAATAAAGGCGATACCAAATATACGTTTGACAGCATCATCGGTACCAGTGAGAACTTCCTGGACGTCATAGAAAAGAGCAAGCGCTCGACCAGGACCACATCCTCCATCCTCATCGTCGGGGAGACGGGAACCGGAAAAGAACTCTTCGCCCAAAGTATCCATAATGGCAGCAGCCGTTCGACACATCCTTTCATCAGCCAAAACTGTGCTGCCCTGCCAGATAGTTTAATTGAAGGAATACTCTTTGGCACAAAGAAAGGGGCCTTCACCGGATCGATCGAAAGGCCTGGATTATTCGAACAGGCACAGGGCGGAACCATCCTGCTTGATGAAATCAATTCGTTAAATCCGAATTTGCAAGCGAAATTATTAAGGGCCCTTCAAGAAAGGACGATTCGTCGTGTTGGGGATACAAAAGATAAAAAAATTGACGTTCGGGTCATTGCAACGATAAATGAGGATCCAATAGATGCCATTTCAAATGATCATTTACGAAAGGATTTATACTATCGATTAAGTGTCGTTTCGTTATTCATACCTCCTCTTCGTGAGCGGAAAGAGGATATCCCTTTGCTGGCTCAATCCTTCATCGAGAAATTCAATGCGCTGTTCGAATTGAATATTGAAGGGATCAGCGAAGAGGTTTACTCACTATTTTATGATTACGACTGGCCCGGGAATGTAAGGGAACTTGAACATATCATTGAAGGGTCCATGAATTTACTGGAACCTGGCGATACCAAGATTGCCATCAATCACCTTCCTACCCTATTTAGAAAGAAGGCCCATTTTGAAGACATTCATCCCGATAAAAAAGATGTCCAAACGAATGGAGATTTACAGGAGTCGACATTATCTCTTGATGATTATATCGCCAATACTGAAAAGCAATACTTGGAGAAGGTATTAAAGGAACATGGCATGAACATCTCTAAAGCAGCTAAAGCCCTGAATATCAGTCGCCAAAGTCTTCAATACCGTTTGAAAAAGTATCAGGACAAATAAGCACAAAGAAGGCCCCCATTGATATATGAGGGCCTTTTTTTTATCGACAAAAGGGAGATTGGAATGGTCACATCCTGAACCGTGATTTTAATAAATGGTTTAATTCTGCTTTATGGAATCCTCACTGGATTGAAGAAATTTGCGACACTCCTGCCGAATAACTAGCAGACGCTTGCTTTGATGCGGCTTGGCAGACAGTCGTCGGAATGGGAGCGGATTTCTGAAATCAACTGAAACGTTATTCAAATAAAAAAACTGCAGGCAAACTCGCTTTTCTTCAAGTTTGTCTACAGTCTGAAGGCCCCCCTTGATAGTGAGGGCCTTCCTTTACCTGCTATTCTTTTCACTTCGCAATCAGAATGTTTCAGCAGCTTTTGCAACGTTTTCCAAACCATCCGCGATGATTTTCTGTGTCCGATCCGGATACTGATTATGTCCTTCAATGACCACTGCCTCCGGATTGTTGATCCCCCACAGGCTAATGATATTTTTAACTAAATTCACAGCCATTTCAGCAGAAGCCATTCCTTCCAATGCATAATCCGAACCGCGGGCATTCAATAGCATGACCTTTTTATCGCCAGCATACCCAACCGGTCCCTCCGCCGTATAATTGAACATAATACCTGCTTGTGACAAATAGGAAAGGTATGTGATCAGCGGTGCAGGAACCGTTGCGTTCCATAGAGGGAATGCGAATACAACTTTATCCATGGCTAGGAATTGATTTAAATATTGGTCAACCAGTTTTGCCGCTTTTTCCTCTTCAGCTGTCAGTTCAAGACCCTGGTTGCGTTTATACAAACCAGTAATGGCTGTATTCCCATAGTAAGGAAGTTCTTCTTTAAATAAATCCAACTCGATCACTTCATCTGTACGGTGGCTCTCTTTATATGTTTCTAAGAATGTGTCATACATTTTCGAGCTGATTGCCTGATCTGCAGGGCGATCGTTCACTTTTACGAATAATACTTTTGTCATTTCCCCATTCTCCTCTGTTACCGTTTCTCTTTTCCCAAATAATCTGTTTAAGAATCCCATTTTTCCTCACCATTGCTTTCTACTTTAATTCCATTACAATAAGCCCTTTTTAGACGACTAAATGAATCTCATTGCCTGATGGATCTGTTACGACATAAAACTCTTCTTTTTCCGTAACGACAGCTCCTATTCCTTTCAGTCGTTCCATCACTTTATCTCTCGCTTCATCATTTGCAAAAACGAGGGTATACCAGTTTAGTCCCACACTATTTTCCTTAGGAGCTGGGGCGCCAACACCATTCCAAATGTTCAATCCGATGTGATGATGATATCCCCCGGTGGAAGTAAAGAGTGCTCCTGCGTATCGATTCACAACAGTGAACCCAAGACCTTGCATGTAAAACTCCTCCGTGTTACGTAAATCTGACACATGCAAATGTATATGTCCCATTAAAGTACCTGCAGGCATTACGCTCCACTCGCCATTACTTTCTTCCAGAAGGTCATTCCCATCCAACGGATCCGTGCCCATCGCGACCTCCCCATTGGCCCACTTCCAATCAGTCGATGGCCGGTCAGAGTACACTTCAATGCCATTGCCATCAGGATCGGTAATGTACAGCGCTTCACTCACTTCATGATCCGCCGCTCCAAATGGATATTTCGTTTGAAGTAAATGTCGTAAGAAAATTGATAAGTCGGCACGGGTCGGCAGTAAAAGGGCAAAGTGATATAAGCCCGTCGTCCGCCCTTCTTTCGGAATCACATCAGCAGGCTGTTCAAGTGTAAGCAACGGTGTTTTTCCGTCAGTCGTTAAAACAGCTTGCCTTTCATTTCTCTTCAATACTTGAAGGCCGATGATATCTTGATAAAACGTGATGGTTTTATCTAAATCCAAAACATTTATACTGACTTCGCCAACAAAAGTAACTGGTTTTTGATGAAAATTCTTCATAATGTCACTTCCCTTTTTTATTGAAAATCATGTTATCCAAAGAGAGGGCTATGCGGTTTGTACACGCTAGATAGACAGACATGGCTAGTAGTGCCAAGTCCAGTTCGTAGCCCGCCGCTTGCCCGTTTCCAAGAAAACCAGCAGATAATTTAGCTGTAAAAATCGCCCCCGCCATAATGACCGCAAACAGGACGGAAACGATTCGTGTTCCCAAACCAAGTATAACCGCAAGTCCTCCGATTAATTCGATACCTGCAACGATATAAGCCATGAACCCAGGAATACCAAGGCTATCAAAAAATCCCGCCGTGTTTCCTATGCCCCCTTGAAACTTTGAAATGCCGTGAATGAAAAAGGTAAGACCTAAAATCACCCTTAAAAAAACTTGACCTGCTTCATTTTTATTCATGTATGAACTCTCCTTTTTTTATCGGTTACTTTATGTAAGTAATTATATTTAAATAAGTTTATAATGTCAAGTAAGTTTATTGGAATATAAAAAGAAACGAATTGCCGAAGCAACTCGTTCCTTTGGTATCACGGTTTAAATGTGTAATAAATGGTTGAATTGATGATGAAAGAGTCCGCAATGGTTCTCCCGACTTCACTTTACTCCCCCCTAAGTTCCCTTTAATCGAAATTGTTACGATTTAAAACCTAAAAGTGGTATAACCACTTTATTCAAACATCGAAATCAGTTCTTTGGTGTATGAATGGCGATCGTTGCAAAAGAGATGTTCGTTTTCGAAAGAATCCACAATAACACCCCCTTTCATCACCATGATCCGTTGGCTCATCTCCTGTACTGCCGACAGATCATGGGAAATGAAAAGGTAAGAAATGTCCAAAGTCTCCCTCAGCTCGCCTAACAATTTCAGCACCGCCGCTTGTGACAGCACGTCAAGGCTTGAAGTCGGTTCATCCAATATAATGAGGGCAGGTTCAATGCTGATTGCGCGCGCAATGGTCACCCGCTGCTTTTGTCCGCCGCTTAGTTCATGCGGGTAACGTTCAGCTAAGTTCTTTGGAAGCTCCACGGTTTCCAGCAGTTGTCCGATAAAGTTCCCTTCACTTGTATACGTAAAATGTTTCATATTGACCTGGCTGCCATATTGAAGATATGGATCCATTAGTGAATCTTTTATCCTTAGTTTTGGATTCAAAGCTGATGCAGGATTTTGCAAAACGGCCTGGATATTCTTGCGGTATGGATTTAAACTGCTTTCACTTTTATTTTGCAGCGCGGTTCCTTCAAATAGGATGCTTCCTTGGTCAATAGATTCTATTTGAAGGATGATTCTTGCCAATGTGCTTTTTCCGCACCCGCTCTCTCCCACTAATCCCAGGCATTCCTTCCTTTCGATGCTAAAATTCACGTTCCTCAGTATTTTTACTCCATTATCAAAGGTTTTATGGACATTCCGAACGTCTAATAAACTCATCCCGACACTCCTTCAAGCTTAAATGGACTTCTTCTCAGTGTAGGCGACGATTGAATCAGTCTTTTCGTGTAAGTATGCTGTGGATGATTCAATACCTGATCCTTATCACCGGTTTCAATGATGGCTCCGTCTTTCATGACCGCAATGCGGTCCGCATATTTCCTGACATGACGTAAATCATGGGTGATGAACAAGATTGCACATCCGGTTTCTTTTTGGAGCCTTGATAACAGCTGCAAGACCTTAAAGGAAGATACACTGTCCAAGGCAGTGGTCGGTTCATCAGCTATCAATATATCCGGTTCAAGCAGCATGGCTATTGAAATGGATACACGTTGAAGTTGCCCACCGCTTAATTGAAAAGGGTATCTGCTGTAGATACCTTCATTCAGGCCCACCGATATGAGCGCCTTGACCGCTTGCTTGCGCCTTGCCTTTTTGGAAAGGTTCAAATGTGTCCGCTGATATTCCTCGAAATGTTGACCGATGGTATGGAACGGTGTGAATGAACCCTGGTAATCTTGAAAAATATAAGCCAGGCGCTTTCCGCGAAAATGCCGGATTTCAGAAGTGGATAGCGTTAAAAGATTCTTTTCCCCATACCATATTTCCCCCTTCGCTTGGAGATTCGGTGCAAGCAGCTGGCCGATTGCCATGGCCGTCATGCTTTTGCCGCTCCCACTTTGTCCGACAAGTGCGAACCACTCACCTTCATGCACATCCAATGAAAGATCCTTGACGATATGATTTTGCTTTCCCATGATATTTAGATGCCTAACGGATAAAATGCTCATGATTCCACCTCCTTTTTCACATCGAATGCATCGCGCAAATAATCACCGAGTATGTTGGATAAAAGGACGACAAATGCGATGGCTAGCCCCGGGTAAATCATCAGCAACAGATTGGATTGAAAATACGGACGGGCATCGTTCAGCATGGCCCCCCACTCCGGTGCCGGCGGCTGCGCCCCGAGCCCGATATATGATAAGGAAGATATGAGCAAAATGATTTTCCCTAAATCGAGACTCGAAAGGACGAGCACGTTGCCGATGAGATGCGGAAATAGATGCTTCCGCATGATCCTGAATGAACTTAATCCATTGATTTTAGCAGCTGTGACATAATCCTTCTGGCGTTCGGTGATCACCGTACTTCGTACAAGCCGGGCATAATTCACCCATTTCACTAGAACAATCGCCAAAAGAAGATTTTCGATGCCTGGCCCTAATAGGCCACTCAGCACAATGGCAACGATCGTATCAGGGAATGCGAGAAACGCGTCGCCAATGCGCATGAAGATCCGATCGATCAGTCCTCCTTTAAATCCGGCAATCACCCCGAATGGGACGCCGATGATAACAGCTGCTAACAAGGATAAGAGCCCGTAGCCAACCGTCAGCTGTGCACCTAGCAGAAGGCGTGTCAATACATCACGCCCTAAATGATCCGTTCCTAATGGATGTTCCATGCTTGCCGGCCATAGCCTTTCTCCCAGATTGACCAATGTCGGATCATGTTTCAGGATAAGAAAGGTGTAAGCCGCAACGGTAAGGACCAAAACCATCACCGTAAATAGGAGGGTCACTCTCCAACGTCTTTTGGATTGTTTTTTGAACACTAACTCCATTTTCCATGCTTCCTCTCCTTCAGTCTTAGCTCCGGATTTAAATATCGATAAGATAAATCAACGGCACTATTAACCATGAATACAATGATGGCCATGATCAACAGGTACCCTTGAATAACTGGGTAATCCCGAGACCGAATCGAGTCCACGACCATCTTACCTATGCCTGGATAGGCAAAAATCACTTCGATCACCACTACACCGCCGATCAGGCTGCCAAGGCTGACACCGAATACGGTAATGACTGGGGGCAAGCTATAACGAAATGCATGGACAAAGAATATCCGGATTTCTGAAATTCCCCTTGACCGGGCAGCCCTAATGAAATCTTGACTAAGGGAATCAATCAAACTCGAACGCAGTAAACGGACGTACACACTAGTGATGGCCAGCCCCAACGTGACTGATGGCAGAATCAAAGAACGGAATCCGTCCCTGCCCATTGTTGGAAGCGCCCCCCATCGCACCGCAAATAAATCTATCAATAGCAGGCCCAGCCAAAAGCTAGGAATGGCTGCCCCCAACAAAGAAACGGTACGGCTTAATTGATCAACCCAGCTTCCTCTGTACAATGCGGCAAACGCCCCTAAAGGAATGGCTATACCAAGCATGACAAGCAATGCCCCAATCGTCAGCTCAAGTGTAGCAGGCAGTCCGCCCATGATCATTTCCATAACGGGCTGATTCGTAAGATAGGAATTCCCAAAATCCAATTGGATAAAGTCCGCAAACCAATCGCCATATTGCACGAACAGCGGATCATTGAACCCCAATTCTTCACGAAGCTCATTGACTTGCTCGTTTGTGATCGAAACATCATCCACTTGAAGTATCGAAAGAACCGGGTCCCCCGGAGCAAGCCGAACAAAAAGGAAAGAGATAAATGTAATCACAAGGACAAAAATCACGACCTCAATAAATCGCCGGAACAAGATGCGGAACATCACTTCACATCCAGTTCATTCGTCAGCATGTAGTATTCGCTTCTCGAAGTGATCCAGTTTTCAACTTTATCGGCGTCATAGGCAACAAGTGTATTCGGATGTAAAATGAACGAATTATACACTTGTTCATCCACATACATTGCAATATCTTCAGCTAAATCCGAGCGCTTCTCCTGTCCGACCGTTACATTCAGCTTGTCAATAAGGGACGTCAGGTGATCATCATCGGCCCCGCTGAAATTCAAAGCTCCCTTTGGATGATAAGTTGCATTTAAATAATAACCGGCATCCCCGCGCGGAGCCGTTAAATTGCTGTAGGTCGTTAAATCCCAATCCCGATTGGCAGCCATATACTCTTCCGGGATTTCTATTTGCTTGATTTTCACATCAATCCCCAACTGGCCGGCATCCGATTGAAAAACTTGGGCAATTAACGGCAGGTCGGCACGAGAACTGTATGTAAGAAGTGTAAACGTTAACGGTTTGCCGTCTTTTTGCATGACACCATTCACTTTCCTATATCCCGCCTGATCAAGAAACCCCTTAGCCGCTTCCATTCCATTCTCTTTTTTCGGATAGTCCGGAGCAAACGAGAAAGTGGATGGAAAAGGCCCTGTTGCCACTTCTGCATGACCATGTAAAATCGTATCCGCAATCGAAGAGCGGTCGATCAAGGCATCTATCGCCTTTCGGACGTGTATGTCCTGCAGGGGTTTACGCTCCAAATTCATCGTCATTTGATGTACACGGAAAGTCGATGTGGATTCCACCTTCACCCCATCTATCGCTTCTAAATTTTCCAGGCTTTCCACTTCCGGACGGAAAACAATATCGGCGTCTCCCGATTCCAGGGCAAGAGATCGTGCATTGGCATCTTCATTAAATGAAAACCTGGCTTTCTCAAGCTTAGCGGCTCCATCCCAGTAAGACTCATACCGGATTAGATCAACAGCCGTACCTGGTATGAACTTCGAAACGGCAAATGGCCCTGTTCCTATCGGCTTGTTTATGTAGTCACTTTCCGTTACATCAATAATCGATGTATTTGGATGGACCAATTCAGATGGAAACTCCGGAAAGGGAACCTCTGTCTTAATGGTCAGCTCATTTCCGTTCGCTTCAATCGATTCAATGCGCAAGGCATTCTTGATAGCTAAACTATCTTTCATCGCCCGCTCCAAGGATGCCTTCACCGCTTTGCCATCCATGGGCTTTCCATTCTGAAAAGTCACACCCTCCCTCAACTCGAAATTCCATAATTGACCATCCCTGCTATCCCAGCTTTTCGCCAGCCAAGGTTCGATAGTCAAATCCTCATCATTGAGATGCACCAATGTCTCAGTGATGCCAGCCCTTAGTGACACATAACTAGTATCAACATTCGGATCAAGCGAGCTAGTTGCGAAATTAAAAAGTAAATTCACTTCCTTCTTCCCACTCCCTTGCTCTTTCGCAGACTCCGTCGAGCAAGCAGCCAAGAGCAAGAATGAGAGAAATAGCACAAAAATCGATTTATATTTTCTGAACATGATATATTCCTCCATTACTTCATATTTA
The DNA here is from genome assembly GCF_030348405.1 of Peribacillus sp. NJ11. Taxonomy (NCBI): domain Bacteria; kingdom Bacillati; phylum Bacillota; class Bacilli; order Caryophanales; family Bacillaceae; genus Peribacillus; species Peribacillus sp. NJ11. Next base: position 2,459,829 of record NZ_JAUCFO010000001.1, on the reverse strand, counting down.
TTTACGCTGTAAAATCGTATTGATTACGATTTACACCGTAGTCATGACGAACCAATCTGATGTTACCCCAATCAGAAATCAGCCTATGTACTTGCACCGTACTCGGAATACATGCGCCCTTACGAGTAACAGCTCTAAATCTCGTGCAATAGACGCAAAATCTTGTGTAAAATCAACCAACTCAACTTAAACACCCATTCACGAGTAAATCAGCCAAATTCACGAGTATTTGCTCTAAATTCACGAGTAAATGTGCCAAACTCACGAGTATTTGCTTCAAACTTACGAGTAAATACTCTAAACTCGAGATTAAACACCAAACTCTCGAGTAACAGCTCTCTAAATCTTGTTTAATAGCCCAGATTCTTGAGCAATTGCACGAATCGCTCGTAATACGGCACTTATCCTCTTATGTAAAGTCTTAAACTCAAGCAAGTGCTATATCCTCCAACATTAAAAGCTCCTTCCATCAAATAAATCAAAATCGTTACGATTTAAACTTTGTGAAAATTAAAAAGTGACTCTTGTCTTGACCGTCTTTCATTATAAAACGTAATGATTACTATTAACAAGGTTTTTTTTCGTTTTTGTTAAACGGCTTCCACTTCTTCCTTTGAGCTTCAAAATTTTGCTGCCATATCGGCTAAGAGGTACCTTCTTTAATTGGCTTTTGATTTAAAAAAAACTCCTGAAAAATAAATTTCAGGAGTTCTTCGAATCTTGTATATTTTTATTTTTTCAATTCGTTGTAATGATTGATAACTATTTTGGTTATTTCGCTATTTTCGTCCAATCCGCTAACTTCATTAAGTGCGTTAGCTACACCATGTTCTTTGATCATCGTTTGCAGTTTAAGCGCTTCTTCATCTTCATTAAAATCAAAGAGTAAAGCGGCTGCTATCGCCTTCGCCAGATTAGTATAGGAAAGACCGGCTTTCTTAGCTTCTACGGCAGGACGGACGAGACGGTCGTTTGGCCCAAGCTTACGAAGCGGTGAACGGCCGACTCTATTCACTGAGTCATTTAGGTAGGAATTTTTAAATCGATTAATGATTTTTTCGATATACTGCTTATGCTCATCTGCGTCCAACCCGTATTGCCTTATTAAATATTCGCCCGTTTCCCCTAAGGTTTTCTTGACTTGCTCTACAATGCCTTCATCTTCCAAAGACTGGTCAATCGTCGATTTGTTATTTTTGAGATAACCTAGGTAAGCAATGACGGCATGTCCTGTATTAACGGTAAACAGTTTTCTCTCAATGAATGGAGCTAGTTCTTTTACAATGGTCATCCCTTCGACGGCAGGAATGCTTTCATTCGTTTCAACGACCCATTCATAATAAGGTTCCACCAATACATCTAGTGATCCCTCGTTATTTTGTAAAGGAACGATCCGGTCGACAGCTGAATTAAAGAAGAATACTTTTCCAGCTAGGTTTTCCCTCGTTTCTTGATCCATGTTTTCGAGAATGTACCCTTCTAAAAGGTCCGTTGCCGATATTTGGTTTTCACAAGCGATCACATATAGTTTTTCATCGGTTTCCTTCACTCTTGAAGCTAACCCTTTTGCAATTAAAGGAGCGATATGAGGCAAAATATTCGGACCGATTGCAGTGGTAAGGTAGGTTGCCTCTGATATTGCCTTAATGATTTCCTCTTCCTGCTTTAAGCTGTTTAAACCTGAAACATTTTTTACAGTAACCGATTCTTGTTGATCAGTTGCCAATTTGACTTGATATTGTTTTTTATCATTTAACTGATCGATGATTTGTTCAGCTATGTCTACAAATGTCACATGATATCCAGATTGCGAAAAGAGTGCTCCGATAAATCCTCTTCCTATGTTCCCTGCTCCAAAATGTACTGCTTGTTTCATTACAATCATCCCTTTATCAAGTTAGTATATAAATAGTCCAAAAATATGGCTTCCAGTCTTCTGCTGATCATTTCTTCGTCAGAAGATGAAAAAATCATGATGGATTCATTACTTTCAATTAAGCTTGAACTTATTAAGCTGACGATTTCCTGCTGCTTCACACTCAATTCTTCAGGCGCCAGCATCAGCAGCAAATTTTTCATATGGACTTCATTTCCATCCATACCTTTTACCAGACAATAATCCTCCAAGTGGGCGACCTGGAATATCAGTTCTTTCACATTCTTATGTCTGGTATGGAATAGGCCCATTCCAGTGCCAGGAATGCCTAATCCGCCTTTTTTTTCCCGCTCGTTCAGTGATCGGATCACATCATCCGCACCAATTAGCAATTCTTCCTTTTCAGCCAGCCTGACCATTTCTTCGATGATCCGCGGATGTCCTTTCATGTGCGGAAGCCGATAAAACCGGAAGTTATCCGTGATCGACTCGATGCTCTGCTGGACATCTTTCAATTCCTGTAGCACTTCCTTCAATTCGCCATCCTCTTTTTTCGGCTGGGAAGCCTTATGGCCTGTATGACTGCCATAACGCTTATTCTTCGTGAAGTTTTCAATATTCTTCCTTAAATAATTCCTGATGTTCAATATATTCTCTTCACTCAAAAGAGGGGACACGAGGATATAATCCATATCGATATATGGAAGCCGAACGGTAGAAATGATCACATCATAGTTATTCAGGCTGCCCTGCTGCTGGATATCTTTGATCGTCTTGATTTCTACAGTCTGGATTTCCATGATTTCTTTTTTGATCCGGCTTGCAAGCATCTTCGACGTGCCTATACCTGTCGGACAAACGATGAGTGCCCTTATTGATATTTCTTCCTCCCGCAACACTAAGGCAGATCCGAAATGAAGGACGATGAAAGCTATTTCATCTTCAGGAAATTCTTTGATTTCTTTGAATCCCTTTTCCAGACTGGTCTTCACTGCTAAAAAGAGAACCGGATACTTTCGTTTAATATCTTCCGTTAAGGGATTATACAATCCCATTTCCTGTTTGATCCGGAAGAGCGATGGTTCCATATGGGCAAGGAGCCCTTGGTACAATGGGAAATCCTTGGTCAAATCGATTTGCAGTTGAGCAGAAACATCTTTTATCAAGTTCCTTATCAGCTGGCCCAGCACCACACTGTCATAGGGAACGGTATCCGCCGCATGAAGCTTGGAACCTTTAAGGATGGCCGCAAGGTAGCTAATATCATCGATGGTAAATGAGACTTCCAGCATGGCACTGAGTTCCTTGCCTATTTTATTCATGAGATTATTTTCATCCGAGAGTTCGCTTATTTTCTTGAAGTCCTTCTCCAAAAGAAATTGGCCTTCATTCCTTTGCAGGGTTACATAAATATGTACAATCAACCCTATATACCCGCTATCCGCCAACCGCGAATGGACACTGTTAAAAGTCGAGTTCAGCACCCCATCAATAGCCTGAAGATATTCGGGATCGAAATAGTCGAGGATTTTCGCTTCTGGAAATTTTCCTTCTTGCAATAAAAATAAACTTTCAATCAGCTCTTCATTAAAGAAGTGCAAGAAATAGGCGGCCTGGGCTTTCCGTTTATTTTCTTCAGTTCCGGTAAGCTCAATTCCGACTCCCCTTTTTCTGGTAACCACGATATTAAAATTTCTTAACCACTCGGTCAGTTCGTCTAAATAGGTGGTAAGAGTGGTTATGCTTATACCGAGATCCCCCGCAAGTGCTTGAGTTTTATATGATTCCTCCTGCAGTAAAGCTAAAAGGAGATGCAACTTTCTTTCTTGTGGCGTTTGATCGATCGGATGATTACCCATCAGGTGCTGTACAAGCCGAAAGACTTGTTGATTCTTTCCATCGATGGACAGCCCTTCATGCGTATTGCGTGTTAAATGCAATTCAAAAGATTGCAGGATTTTTTCTATCGACTTCAGATCACGTTGAACCGTTCGGACACTTACATTCAGTTGTGTCGCAATGGATATGGCCGAATGTTTCCCTGAAGTTTTTATGATCAATTCTATGATTGATTTTTCCCTTGAAGTAATATACATGCTACCAACTCATTTCAGGTGGAGTAACACGAGAAAATACTGAATAGAAAAGCGTAAAACGCTTTTCTATTCATGGTTAAGAGTATTTAATTATTTCCGACGTTTATGATATCCATCAATTCCCTGGCTGATGTGGCTTTAACCATCTTTTCAATATTCTCCATTTCGGAGCAGGTAACTGCTATGCCAGATAGAATTTCAAGATGTGTTCCATCCTTACCGGCAATGCCGAATATCAATCGTGCCTTTTGGCCGTCAAAGTCGACACCATCAGGAATCTGTAAAACGGTAAATCCGGATTTAAGAACATCTTTCTTCGCTTCCTCGGTTCCGTGCGGGATGGCTACATCATTGCCCATATAGGTTGAAGTCAATTCATCGCGGGCAATCATTGCCTCAATATAGCTTTCCTTCACGTAACCTGCATTGAACAAAGCCCTTCCCGCAAAGCGGATCGCTTCTTCTTTATTGGCAAATTGTTGATTAAGGAAAACATTTTCTTCGCGAAGCAATTCATTATCATCCTGTTCATCTTCGTTGATGCCAGGCTCGATTGAATGCTCACGAACACCGGGAACTTTCTCTTCGGCATCTTCGACGATTTCATGAAGCTCATCGGTACCGTCATCCTGAAGCCGTGCAAGCAATGCATCGTATTCAGGGCTCGATAAGAAATTATCGACGGATACATGATAAGCATTCGGAACTTTATTCTGTGCCCTTGGAGTTAACTCTTCCTGTGTAATGACTATTTGTGCATCAGCAGGAATGTTTGAGATCGCCGTATTTGTAACCGCGATATTCAATCCGGCTTCCTTCACCTTCTTGCGAAGCAGCGAAGCCCCCATCGCACTTGATCCCATGCCAGCATCGCAGGCAAATATTATTTTGCTGACGTTTGTTGGCATCGTTCCCGGATCTGAAGCGAATACATCGGCTACTGAGCTTTTCTTGCCTTTCATTTCTTGCATTTTTTTCGCGGCATCTTCAATATTCTCTTCGGATTGCTTTCCTGTTTTCAAGATGAATGCACCGACGATGAATGAAACAAGGGCCGCTACGATCACGCCTGCAAAGTTAGCAATATATGCGCCCGCATTATGCGGAGTTACTGCTGTAATGGCAAGTATGCTGCCTGGAGAAGCCGGGGCGAACAATCCTCCGCCTAGTAGGACCAATGTGAAAACCCCACTCATGCCTCCAAGAATGACGGCTAAGAATAACATTGGCTTCATTAGGATATAAGGGAAATAAATTTCATGGATCCCGCCGAAGAAATGAATGATGGCTGCTCCTGGCGCCGATTTCTTTGCCGTTCCCTTTCCAAAAAAGCAATAGGCAAGCAGTACGCCGATACCTGGTCCAGGATTCGATTCCAGAAGGAACAGGATTGAAGCCCCTGTTTGTTTAACTTGCTCTACACCAATTGGTGATAGTACACCATGATTAATGGCATTGTTCAGGAACAATACCTTGGCAGGCTCGATCAAGATGCTTGTCAACGGCAGTAAACCTGTACCGACAAGCCAATCGACTCCTGCTACAAGCCAGCCTGTAAATACATCCACAGCAGGCCCGATGGCCAGGAAGGATAGAATGGACAATAAGCCGCCAAGTATCCCCGCCGAGAAATTATTAACAAGCATTTCGAATCCGGCTTTTATTTTCCCTTCAATCAGTTGATCGAATTTCTTGATGGCATAACCGCCGAACGGTCCCATTATCATTGCGCCAAGGAACATAGGGATGTCAGATCCAACGATGACACCCATTGTCGCAATGGCACCAACTACTCCACCTCTATGGTCATGGATTAGCTTACCGCCCGTATAACCAATTAAAAGCGGCAGTAAAAACGTGACCATTGGTGTAACCATTTTGGCAAGGCTTTCATTTGGCAGGAAACCCGATGGAATGAATAGGGCAGTGATTAACCCCCATGCTATGAAAGCTGATATATTCGGCATGACCATTGAACTTAGAAAGTTACCGAACTTTTGAACGGCAACCTTTATATTAAAGTGAGCCATTTTGCTCTCTTCCCTTCATATTAATATAGTTTCCATTAATCTTAAGGTACGTAACTTCCGCATTCAATAAAAGAAAAAGCTAACTTTGTCGCGGAAGGGAAGACAAACATAATGTATCTCAATTTACCAGAATTATTCAGCGCTTGATGCAGATAGAAAAGAGTCCCGTTCGCATCTTTACGAACGGGACTCTTTTAAAATATTTCTTATAGTGGGATGATTCCCAATAGGACAGCTACCACTATCATGACAAGCGTCGATCCGCATGCCCATTTCAGGAAAGTGCGCTGCAATGCACCGAAATCTTCCCCTACCATTCCAACCAATAGATAAGTAGATGGAACAAGCGGGCTTAATAGATGAACAGGCAACCCTAAAAGAGAAGCTCTTCCAATCAATGCAGGGTCAATTCCATAAGCGGCTCCCGCTTTAGCAAGTAATGGGAGTACTCCATAATAAAAAGCGTCATTAGACATGAAGAACGTGAAAGGTGCTGAGATGATGGCTGTGATGACGGCAAAATGTGCACCCATTTGGTCTGGAATATGCTGAATCAAAGAGTTTGCCATGGCATCCACCATTTCCGTACCGGCAAGGATTCCAGTGAAGACACCTGCTGCAAAAATCATCGAAATTACAGATAAAGCATTGTCCGCATAGTTTGCCACACGCTCTTTTTGATCACTGAGTTTCGGATAATTAACCGTAATGGCAATGGCAAAACCTATCATGAACAGGACCGCCGAAGGCATAAGTTCCATGATCAGTGCCACCAGCAAGGTAAGAGTCAATGCGTAATTGAATATTATCAATTTAGGACGTTTAAGATAAGCATCTTCCGTTGCAGCCGCGTGCTGTGCCACAGCTTGATAATCGACTTCTATGATCCCAATTCTCTTTCTTTCTTTTTTACCCAGGCAATATGCCATGAAAAGGACGAATAGGACTCCGCCAATCATCGCTGGAATGACAGGGGTGAAAACATCGGACATTTCAAGTTTTAAAGCGGTCATCACCCGTGCTGTAGGGCCTCCCCAAGGAAGAAGGTTCATGACTCCAGATGACGATACGGCAATACCGGCCAATACTAACGGTCTCATTCCAATCCGTTTATATAGCGGAAGCATGGCTGAAATCGTTATCATATATGTAGTCGTACCATCTCCATCCAAGGAAATCAGCAAAGCCAGGACTGCCGTACCGATGGCAATTTTCACTGGATCTCCTTTTACAACCTTAAGGATCGTATTGATGATCGGGTCAAAAACGCCAGCATCGATCAAAATGCCAAAGAAAAGAATCGCAAATAAAATCATGATTCCCGTTGGCGCGACGTCTTTGATTCCTTCCAACGCCATCTCACCCATTTTACCGCCAAACCCACCAATAAGTGCAAAGGCACTTGGTACTGCAATCAAAGCTATCATGGCTGAAAGTCGCCCTGTCATAATTAAAATCATAAACACTACTATCATCAAGTATCCTAATAAAGCGAGCATATCTATCACTCCTAATCTTCTAATAAGATAAATTGTATATGAAATCGCTTTATCTGTAAGCGTTTTCAATTTATTGTGTTTTAAAACTATTTTGTTAATTGTGTTCATTGTGTTCACAGACGCGATTTTCCAGAGTGAACCGGACGCCATTCCCCCGGGTTGAATGGCGGGTTCTTTAAGGAAAAGATATGATTATTAAGCAAACAGTGACTAAATCTTTATGCAAGGCAGAGGCTTCGTATTTATTCTTCAAATGATAAATTTGCCGGTCCATCCAATAGGTCACAGCCGTAATCTATATTCGTCGTTGGCGTATCTATATTGACTTCCTCGAATTCCAGTTCATCGATCCATACTTGGCCACGCCCTGAAAGAAGGACCCCCGAATGAAATGATGGCACTGTTTTCGGGTACATCCAAGACAATATAATAATGGTTCCATTCCGTATCGTTAACGATGGGCCGATTTCCCATATTGTCGAATTGCAAAACATCATGAAGGGCATTATCCACCCTCATCCATAAACCACAAAATCCATCAACATCTTTTGATTTTAAAAAACCCGACAGTTTCATTCTTTTACCAAGGTAATTTTCCGCCTTGAATTGTTGCATCATCGTTGCAAATTCCTCCTTGGATTCCGCAGTGACTGATTTCAGGAAACCTGATGCCCGGCCTTTATGGAATGTCTCCCGGTCAATTCCCATTTTATAATTGAATGGATGACTCCCACTTAAATTCCATCCTTTTAATAATTGTTCGTTTTTCATCGTCATTTCCTCCTTTTGCAAGGTTAATTTACTTACGAGTTTCCGATATTGCCCTGGCGGCAGTTCATAATATTTCTTGAATGAACGAGTAAAGGATTCTTGTGTTTCAAAGCGGTAATATAAAGCAATGTCAATTATTTTTTCATCCGTATAAAGCAGCATGTTTGCGGCATTGGCGATCCTTCGATATCGAATATATTCTGATACGGTCACGCCAACCTCCTTGTGAAAAATACGATGATAATGAAACTTCGAAAAACCTGCGAATCGTGCGATGTTCTCCAAGGACAATTCGTCTTGTAAGCTATTCTCTATATATTCAATCGTTTTTTGAATGATGGGACTGTATCTCATTTCCGAACCTCCTTAAGAATAAGATAACAGATTAAAACATCGTTTTTTTGACATATATTGCTTTTTTTGAAATCTTTCAAACCATGCATGCATAAAAAAAACACCTCCATAATGAAGGTGTTTCAATTAATATAATCTCTATTGAATTTTATAATATCTTCGCTCGGGTCTTCCCACTACCCCATATACGACTTCCGCTTTACATTTCTTTACGGATATCAAGTATTCCAGATAGCGTCTCGCGGTTGTCCTGGAAGCGCCGATCTGTCCGCTCACTTGCTCAGCCGACAAACCGATATCGCTTGCTTCGAGTACCTCGATCACTTTCGCCAAAGTGATTTCGTCGACGCCTTTCGGTAAGGCGGGCCCATCGTTCGTTTCCGAAACGGCAGATCCCTTTTTCAAAATGAGATCAACAAAATCCTGGTCTATTTCTTGTTTGGATTTCATCAGATGCGCTTTCTTGAGATACTCTTCGATAACTTGGTTGAAGCGCTTCATTTCCACTGGTTTGATTAAATAATTCTCTACACCGTAGTGAAGCGCCTTTTCAAGTTGTTCTTTATCCGTTGCAGCGGTAATCATGATGATATCCACATTCGGGAATTTTTGCCGTATGTCCGGAAGGAGGTCTGTACCAAGCTGATCTGGCATATACACATCAAGCAAAAGCAGATCAGGGCTTTTTTGTTCCAAAATCCGAAGCGTCTTTTTGGCATTGACAGCTTTTCCGACCACTTCTATTTCATCAAAGTTTTTCAAGAATTTTTCATGGATATCCGCTACACGAAAATCATCTTCTGCGATGACTGCTCTTATCTTCAGCATTCTTTCCCTCCTCTCTGTTCTTTGGGAAGATACACGGTGAATATGGTGTTTCCACCCTCACTTTGAACTTCGATGATGCCGCCCAGCTCTTTTACGACACGATCAGCATTCGAAAGTCCATACCCACTCGGATTTCCTTTGTTTTTCAAAGTGAAACCCCGATCGAAAATATGGGCGATCGCATCCTCAGGTATTCCTTTTCCGTTATCACTCACTTCAAATACCATATCATTTCCGATATCGGTGGCGAAAAATTTCACAAGGGGCTCTTCCATGCCTGAAACCGCTTCAAGTGCATTATCGATAATATTGCCTAGAATCAATGTCAGCTGCGACAATTTTATATGATCCGGAAGTTTCTCTAGGTAACTTTGTGCGTCAATTTCAAAGAATATCTTCTTTTCCGATGCTTTCCCTATCTTACCAAGTAACAGGGCTTGTACCTTTGTATCCTTTATCTGTTCGAACACGACACGGTTCAGGGAATGCAATTCGGACGTTTCGCTTTGGATCATATCTATCGCTTCATCATATTCCCCTAATTGTATCAATCCGGATAAGACATATAGTTTATTGGTAAATTCATGGGTTTGTGACCTTAAATCCTCTGAGTGCATCTTCACTTCCGATAATGTGTTGACCATTTCCTCAATTTCCGTTCGATCACGGAACGAAGCGACAACACCGCTTACGCCTTCACTATCGAAGATTGGCGTACAATTAACAATAACGGATTTATCTTTCCATGAAATCTCCTTATCTATTTGCGGTTTACCGGACTTCAACACTTCGAATAAATATTTCGAAGGAAATAGGCCATCAACGTTCAAATGGCGAACGGACTCTTTTATATCGAGCAATTTTTTCGCCGGCTGATTCATCGAGGTAATCAACCCATTTTGGTCAATGGCCAATATCCCTTCTTTCACCGATTGAAGCACTGCATTTTTTTCTTTATATAAATTGGCGATTTCAAAAGGTTCCAGCCCCAATGTATCTTTACGTATGCTCCTTGCCAGCATATAACTGCCAATGATCGATATCATGATGGCCACTAAAGAAACAATCATCTCTCTGGACAAATCCTTGAAAATTTGGGCGCGGACATCGTCCACTAAAAAACCGACCGAGACGATTCCAATAATTTTTCCATCCTCATTGAAAACCGGTGACTTTCCCCGAATGGAAAGACCAAGTGATCCAGCGGCTTCGGAAACATAATATTCACCATCCCGAATGGCCCTGCTATTATCTCCTCCTTCCATCCGCTTTCCAATTTCGGAAGCCAGAGGATGGGAATAGCGAATGCCCTCTTTATTCCCTACAACGATGAACTCAGCCCCTGTTTCCACGCGGATCTTTTCGACAATCGGCTGGATTGTGGCAGCGGGATCTTCCTTTTCAAAGGCCTCTGTAACTGTAGGCATGAAGCTAATCGTCTTTGAGAGTTCCAAAGCCAATTGACCTTTATCCTTCGCTATTTGCCTTCCTTCCATATAGGAAAAAGTAGTCGTCAATAAAAGGATCAAAAACAGGCTCAACGATAGGACCAACCCGAGAATCTTGGTTTCCAGTGATACTTTCCTCATATTCAACAGCATCCTCTATTTTCATTTTCATTCACTAAATTTTATAGGAGCATAATGATTTTACCATTTCTATTAAATATTGAACATTGTTGGCCGTTTATTTCGCCACAATCAAAAACGAAAGAGCACCTGCCTCCAAAACAAGGGATAGTTTAACAAAAAGGGAGGGGAAAATGAATTTCTTGAATCCTTTTCAAATAGTCTATATGACCCTCATCACCCTTTCGCTTATTTACGATTTTTTTCCAAACCTTTTCTATCTGGGATCGTTTCACCTGAGGTGCTGATCGGATTAGTTCTCAGTCTCCTATTAGACAAAACAATCATCGTGCGAAGTTCAAGGAGCAATTGCTTTGCACCTTGTATCTCCTTTCCCTAGTGGGATTGTTGACCGTCTAACTTCGAAAAAAACATAAAATGCTCAAAGGAGACCGACATCTCCTTTGAGCATTTTTTCAAAAACAACTAAATGAATTGATTTGTCTTGTATCGACACCAAAAATTGTCCAGAACCTGGCATTCCATCTAAAGCCGGCAACAGAACGCGGACCGACGAATATGGGGTAATACCAGAATCTCGCACCATTGTTTAGCCAGATAAAAGTATTCCTGAACAGACAAAACGAAATGGCCCCTGGATCTACAGCAAATGTTGAAGCCGATTTGTTGAGGGATAAACGCTGGTGGTGGGGCTGCTGGTGCTTGAGAATACGGCGATGGTCCAGGTTGACCTGGAAATTGAGGAAAACCTGGAATGCCCGGTAGACCAGGAAACCTGTCGTTCAAGAAAAACTTGATCTTCATAATAATACGTTGGGTCATATACATGGTCATGCACCTCTATATGATTGAATGTAATATGACTTAAGGTGTTTGGGCTGTTGACATCGAAGGGGATTTGCAATTCATCTTCGAAAATAGAGAATATCGACGAAATCTACAGTTTTATCTCCGAAAATTGGAATATATCAACGAAATCTACAGTTTTATCTCCGAAAATAGAAATATATCAACGAAACTTACAGTTACCTTTTGAATCCGTTCCAAAGAATAATTCAAGTCAATATAACAATCTCCATAAATAGAAGGTCGCATATGATTCCCAACCGGCCCACGCTTCCGATAGTTTCAGGATTTCCGCTTTCGTTGGTTTTGCTTCCGTTTCCATGACCAGTTTCATGGAATTATGCAGCCCGACGTCATCGATTGGAAAAGCTGCTGGAAAACGTAGACACCTCATCAGTACATAATTGGCAGTCCACGGACCTATTCCACGTATTTTGGTCAGCATTTTTTCAGCAACTTTTACATCCTTTGCATTCAACAGCTTTTCTTTTGTAAGTTCACCGCGTACCATTAATTGTGCCACGTCAATTAAATATTCGCATTTCTTTACGGTCATTCTCATTTCCACAAAATCTTCTACCGTTAAATTCGCAATCACATCAGGCGTCGGGAACAGCCAAAATCGTTTCCCTTCATATTCAACGGATGTCCCGAATTTCTCTACCAATCTCCGTTTCAAGGTATAAGCATAAGTCAAATTTATCTGCTGTCCAAGTATTCCCCAGGCAATGGCTTCAAATAAATCCGGAATGCCCATATTTCTTAAACCGAAGAATTGGTTTACCGGCTTTTGCAGTAATGGGTCATTTTGGGCAAGCTCATAAAAAGGAAGCAGATTCGTTTCAAGATCGAACCAATGACGAATATATTGGGAAACAGTATCTTTTACATGTTTTTTCACCGGTGCAGTTCGTCCTAGAAATCGAACGGTCAGCTCCGTTTCATTCATTGAACTGATTTCGACTAAAAGTGTCTCGCTATCGACAACAAGAGCACGATAAATCTTTTGATCAACAATTTCGAACATGCATTCATTGGAGGATCTTGATAAGTATTTAAGATTTTCCGAAAAACTAAACTCTTTTGGTGCACGAATTCTCAATTTAGTCATGCCTTCATCATTTGATAATGTCTCTTTCATTCTGCTCCTCCTTTAGCTTTATTCTAATGAAAAAATGAGTACGTTATCTTGCTCTTTCTTTTAAGCTTAGCAATGTTCCGGAAATTTCATCCAACTCCCTTATTTTAACAGAATAGCTCTAAAATGATTAATTACGTTATCTTGCTTTTATATTATCAAAATGTTTGTATATCAACCCTTTCTTGTATACTAAAAAGAGAGGTGAATGTGATGAATCCGAAAAAGGCCGATATCCCAAATGATTATTGGAAAGCCATTATGGATTGTGATGCCGCATATGATGATCAATTTTTATACGGAGTAAAAACGACCGGCATCTTTTGCAGGCCTTCCTGTAAATCCAGGGTGCCGAATAAGGAAAACGTGAAGATTTTCAAAAATGCCAAGATGGCTTTGGAAGATGATTTCCGGCCTTGTAAACGATGTAAACCCGAAGGACTGAACTTGCCGACAGAAGAATGGGTTGAACAAATAGCCGAATGGATCGACACCCATTACAGCGAACCCCTCACATTGAATAGATTGGCGGATATTTCCCACGGCAGCCCCTATCATTTGCAAAGATCATTTAAGCGTGTGAAGGGGATATCGCCCACAGAATACATTCAACGGCTTCGCCTTGAAAAAGCAACGAGGCTCCTTGAAAACTCCGAACAGTCGATAAATGAAATAGGCTTGGCTGCCGGTTTCTCAAGCACACCATATTTCATAACGCTATTCAAAAGGAAAATGGGGAATACACCTTCAGGATATCGGAAAGCTTATCACCAAAACTAAAGCCAAGGAGCGTGAGCCAGATGAAGAATGTTAAACAACAAACCATTGACTGGGCCATATTACATTATGATACGTGGCAATTATATATCGCAAAGACGGAAAAAGGACTGTGCTATGTAGGCTCTCCGGGTCAATCGCATGAAGAACTGAAGTCTTGGATACAAAAACGCTTTCCAATGGCGAGCCTTGTTGAAAATGAAAAAGCACTAACACCCTATCTAAAAGAACTCCAAGAATATTTCGAAGGGAGCAGGCAGACTTTCTCTATTCCCGCAGATGTAACAGGTACTCCCTTTCAACAAGAAATTTGGGCAGCATTGAATCAAATACCTTATGGAAAAACCTGTTCCTATTCCGATATTGCCCAAATCATCCAAAGACCCGCAGCTGTTCGGGCGGTCGGAACGGCCATTGGTGCCAATCCTGTTCTGATCACGGTGCCATGTCATCGGGTAATCGGAAAAAACGGGGCCATTACCGGTTACCGGGGAGGTACGGAGATGAAACAATATCTACTTCAATTGGAAGCACAACATGGTGGGGATGAATGAGGGGTGAGTTCAATCTGACCGAAAAAAAAAGCATCCGGTCATGCGGATGCTTGCAAACTGCTTTTGACGTTCCCCAAGTTTTTCTAGTACCAAATGGTCACCGCTTTTTTATATGCATCACTATTAGGGATCGCATGTATCCCTTGCGCCTGTGCTTTGCGCGGGTCCAAATCATATACCATTGGTGTGTAGCACGCGGTCTGCCCGATATTCACAACACCATTTCCCCCGGAACTGGCGCAAGTATAGGCTTTACCATCAGTACTTCGGACGATCCTGGCATCCGCTTCATGGTTGTATACGGCGGGGCGTGTTACGGTCACTTTTGCCCAGGCGGTTTTACAGACAGTGCTGAATTTCAATTCTACGTACGAATTGGAATCGATCCATTTTTTATCCTTCGTCACCGCCGAACTTGCACATTTATTATAGTAGGGACTTTTTCCATCATAGGTGTGTGTTTCTGCCAGTGCCTGATCATTACCAAATCCAAAATCAACAATGAACATCGACAGTGTCATCACTATCGATAAACCTATCATTTTAAGCTTTTTATTCAAATCATTCATCCTTTCGTTGCATAAAAGTAGATGAAGGCTTTTCCTTTTTCATTAATACCAGTCGGTTTCACCTGCTGTATATGGCCAAAACGCGACCGCTTTTGCTTTTCGCGGATCTAAATCATATACCATTGGTGTATAGCATGTCGTTTGACCTTTATTTATTTCACCATTTCCTCCAGGAGATGCACAGCTAAATTGTTTATTATCAGTATTTCGGACAACCAATGCTGTTGCCTCCCCATCAGCTTTAGCCGGTCTGCTTAGAGTGATCTTTGCCCAAGCCGTTTTGCAAGTTGTGCTGAATTTCAACTCTAAATTGGCAGACGCACCGTTGGCATAAATTTTCACGGCCTTCTTCGTGACTGCGCTATTCGCACAACTATTATAGTAAGGACTTTTTCCATCATAGATGTGTGTTTCTGCTGATGCTTTGCTGGTAAATGAATCAAGGGAGCCAAAAAGGACTAAAAAAGCTACAAGAAATGAAATGCATAAAACCATTTTTTTCATTGTTTCACTCATCCCCTTAACAAAATTTATACACTGTTCATCTTACATTTTTGTAATATTCTTACAAGTGATAAATTCCCTAGATTATGAAAAACTACGGAAACCTCCTTTAACTTGCATCACGCTAGCACCCTTACAGTCTGGTACGTCTCGCTTTATCATTTAAATAACCGCATGGACAAAGTCATTATCCCTATGAGAAATTCAGGGAAATGAGAGATGAACTAAGGACATATGCGTATCACGTTGGGACAATACGAGCCAATAGGCTACCGTTGACCAGGAATGGTCACAGGTCGATATACTTAATGTTTTTAACGGGATTCGATTTAGAAAAGAGAAAAACCCCAACAAAACAAGAATCGTTTCGTTGGGGAATATTTTATCATTTAGCGGCGCCAGCACCTGGCTACATCGATAAGTTTTGCCTAATCAATCTGATGATGCTTTCATAATAGGAAATCTCATGCGGCACGAACTCATCCTGCCCGACAAATCGATCGATCATCATCCTGCGGCCTTCTTGATTCATTTCAAATCCCTTAATGTTCACTTTTTCCTTCGCATCGGTCCAAAGCCCTTCAAAGTCATTCAGTACAACCTTCACCATCCCGGAAACCTCTTCTGGCTGCAAGGTGAAATCATCGAAGCTATGTGCACTTTCATATAGAAAGACGTTAGCTAGTTCTTTATCGATGAAATCTTCTTTCGCTTGATGGGATTCGATAATCCCTAACGGAACCAATTCGTTAAAGGAAATTTCAATGCCTATTTCTTCTTTTATTTCCCTTACTCCGTCATATACCGTTTCATGAGCCAGTAAATGACCGGCAGCCGTAATATCCAATAGATTCGGATAATCTTTTTTCAGCGCACAGCGATGTTGAAGATATAGGTAATCCACCCCGGCTTCCCTACTAACGAACCAACACTGGAAAACCTCATGCCAATGTCCCATTCTATGTACTTCCTCACGCGTAGCCACGCCGATTTGAATGCGATTGGAATCGAATATCTTCAACATCTCAGTTTCCATGGAGCTTCACTCCTAGCGCTTTTTTATAAAAAACTGCTTAACTGGCTGCGTTTCTTCACCCTTTTTCTTTTCTCCAATTTTTCGGGTTTAAATAACCTTTATATTTAGCAGCCACTTCTTTCCCAACCAAAAGTGCACCTGCCCAGAACATGACTTCCGCAAAGACGATCGCACCTGTTATGACCCCCGCTTTAACCGCAGTCGAAAAAGGCGTAAAAGGTGCTATTACAGGAATGATCCAAGTGAGAAGGGAAATGATCAGGCAACCCATCCCTACTTTGTAAAACCTCGATTTCGTTACTTCCTTACTTTTTTTATCCAATTAAATAACCTCCGTCATGATGATATTCATTTGATTATTCTGCAAAACTTTCGACTTTCTAATCTACCATCTTGAATATATTCTTTTTTTATACGTTTGAATGTTGATTTCGTTTCATAAATATGAGAAATAAAGAAATCCAGTTGAGGAAAGTTTGGGAAAACCGAAGCAGTTATTTAATAAGGTATCCGGTTATAATAACGGTGAGTGAAAAAACTCATTGTATTCATTAATGGATTGACTTTACTATTCTTAATGGATTTAATAATCTTATACATACTATTCTTTATAACACTTGCATGCAGGGAAAGGAAAATCCAATGTATATTGAATTCATTGCCACAACCATAGAAGATGCACTTTTAATCGAAAAATCGGGAGCAGACCGAATCGAGCTTGTCAGTGCTTTAGCCGAGGGGGGATTAACTCCAAGCCACGCCCTGATAGAAGCTGTCGTCAGCTCAGTAAAGATACCAGTCAACGTGATGGTAAGGCCTCATAGCCAGTCATTTTGTTATACTGAAAATGATTTGGGAATTATGAAAAAGGATATCCAAATCATTCGATCACTGGGAGCGAACGGGGTCGTATTGGGTGCATTAAATGAAAAAAATGAAATCAATCGACCATACCTCGAAGAGCTATTGACAGAATGTGAAGGTTTGGAGATTACGTTCCACCGAGCCATCGATGATACGTACGACCCAGTCCGTTCAGCTGAAATGCTAGCCCAATATCCAGAAATCACAACGATTTTGACCTCTGGTGGACACGGGGATTTCCCCAGCCGCATGAAAACCATTCAACAAATGCAAAGAGCCTGCGGCGACATAGCGATATTGGTGGGAAGCGGCTTAAACAAGGATAATATCCTTTCCATCGATTCCGAACTGCATACCGGTTACTATCATTTCGGTACGGCTGTTCGAAAAAATAACAGTATCATTGAAGACGTTCAATTAGAAAAAGCTAGTGAAATCGTAAACATGCTGAAGAAATAATGTCGGAAGGGACCGCTACTTTGGTCCCTTTTATGATGCAGATCTCTTTCTCTGTAAAAAGACTGAGTCCCAAAACCAAAAAATCAGGGCCGCGGATAAACTCATTACATAGTAAACCTTTGTAGTTAAAACTTCCATGCTGAAATCAAAGTTTAACACCGAACTATAAAGGAATACAGCCACCAAAGAGAAAAAAACATAAAGGCATAAATAAACTAAATTGAATTTATTAGGATACTTATTGAAAAGGACCTGTACCGGAACAGCAAAAAATAAATAAGGGATAACCACATAAAAAGAAAACACGATAATGCCAGGCAGCCCCCAATTAGAACCCTCGCTAAAAATTACCAACACCGTAGAAAGCGATAGACAGGAAGAGACTAGACTAAAAAAATAATAAGGAATCACATCGCTAAGCTCCGATACCTTTACACTCAATTTCCAAGTTTCCATTTAAACCAGCACCTCGCTATAATGCAGACGGACAGCGCAGCCTACAATAATATTATGGTAATTTTTACATAATCATTATACTATATAACGCGGAGATGTTTTAATTTGGAGCGAAACAACGTGCCATTCGCTCCTGATTTTCAGCACAAAAAGAAGGTTGCCGCAGCAACCTCCCATCATGAAATTCCTTCAATCTTGGGCACCCAAGATTGATGAACAATAATCAATTTTTGTTAGAATCGGCAAAGTGACCCATCGCATCACACATGAATTTTGCTAAACCATCACCATATTGGTCGATATTTTTGGTGAAGCGTTGATCATCCACATACATTTGACCCAATCCTTTGAAAGCATCCAATGAGTATGTTCCAAAGTTATTGTTCAAACAGTCATACCATTCTTTAATCGCTTCTTGTGCCTCCTCCGACTCGGGCGAGGCATTTCGCATTGACGCAAGTTTTATATAGATTTCCGATACAACTTTTTGTGCATCTTTGGACATGCCCGCCACTTTAGCTTTCGACTCATCGACAGCTTTATCCCCCCAAAGCTTGCGAGCTTCTTCTTCATATGGATTCTGGCTGAAGTCAAACCCTTCAAATTTTTCTTTATTCGTCATTTGAATTTCCCCTTTCATATGCTTAATCGATTTATCGACCGTGTTAATTAATTTATCAAGTTGATTGCGTTTCTCCAGTAACATTTTTTGATGTTGCCTTAACGCTTCTTGTTTATCAAACGAAGAGCTGCTTACCATTTGTTTGATTTCCTTTAATGGCATGCCGAGTTCCCTAAAAAACAGGATTTGCTGCAACATCTCAAGATTATCATTCGAATAAAGGCGATAACCGGAATCGGTTGTTTCCTCTGGCGATAATAACCCGATTTCATCATAATAATGCAGTGTCCGCACACTAATGCCAACTAAATCGGCCAGTTCTTTCACTTTCATTGCCACTGCCCTTTACCTCCTTTCGATATCATTTACTGTAAGGTATTACGCAACGTGAGAGTCAAATGGAAAACTGAAATTTTCCCGCCCAATTTTAAAAGACGATCCTTCCTTATGAAGAATCGCATGTTAGTATTAAAATTCCCTTTTACTCCTGAGTTTGGAGCTTTTACTCGTGAGTTTCGGCATTTTACTCGTGAGTTTGGAGCTATTACTCGTGAATTGGGCTTTACTCGTGTGTTTGGAGCTTTTACTCGTGAATTTGGAGCTTTTACTCGTGAGTTTTAGCCTTTCACTCGTGAATTTGGAGCTTTTACTCGTGAATTGGGCTTTACTCGTGTGTTTGGAGCTTTTACTCGTGAATTTGGAGCTTTTACTCGTGAGTTTCGGCCTTTTCCTCGTGAATTTTAGCCTTTTACTCGTGAATTTGGAGCTTTTACTCGTGAATTGGGCTTTACTCGTGAGTTTGATGCTTTTACTCGTGAGTTTTAGCCTTTTACTCGTGAATTTGGAGCTTTTACTCGTGAGTTTCGGCCTTTTACTCGTGAGTTTGATGCTTTTACTCGTGAATTTGGAGCTTTTACTCGTGAGTTTGATGCTTTTACTCGTGTGTTTGGAGCCTTTACTCGTGAATCGGGCTTTACTCGTGAGTTTCGGCCTTTTACTCGTGAGTTTCAGCCTTTTACTCGTGAGTTTGGAGCTTTTACTCGTGAATCGGGCTTTACTCGTGAGTTTGATGCTTTTACTCGTGAGTTTCGGCCTTTTACTCGTGAATTTGGAGCTTTTACTCGTGAGTTTGATGCTTTTACTCGTGAGTTTCGGCCTTTTACTCGTGAATTTGGAGCTTTTACTCGTGAGTTTGATGCTTTTACTCGTGAATTAAACAATTTTCTTATCTATGAACTCTGCATAAAAGTTAGCTCCGGTCTTAGCTAGCCTTCTTTTCTCCAGTGATCGGGAATGCTTAAAGAAAGCGGCAATTTCGTTTTCATATCACCTTTAGCCGAGTTAACCTGTGCTTGTGTGATGAAGAAACTTCCGGTGAGGTCGGCACCGCGCAAATCAGCGTCCCTAAAGTCTGCACCGATAAGATCAGTCACTCTCATGTCAGCTTCTCTGAGGTCAGTTGCAATAAACAAGGCCCCTCTTAAGTTCGCTCCTCTAAGGTCTGCACCTCTCAACTTTGCACCGATAAGGTCACTACCCCTGCCTATTTTGTTCTGTTTCTTTCGAGTTCCATTTTTCTTAATTGAAACTTTTGCACGTACCAGTTCACTTGTGCGCAGAAGTAACTCATTAACGGTCGCTCTATGGGCTGGTACATTTAGATTCATGATAGCTTCTGGGCTTTGCTGAGTGAGATATTCCGTGTCCTCAAAAGCGGCCTGCAAATCTCGATGAAGAGGTTTCGCATCTTCTAAATTCAGCGCTTCATATAAGTAGCAAAGCATTTCATGAAGTTGTTGCATAATAGGAAATACCTCGAACATTTCCTTTGCTGACGCTGGGTTATCTCTCCAATCGTTTCCTTCATAAGTGAGTTGAGATACCTTCTGACCTGCACCGAAGCATTCATATACCGTACAGCCTCGATATCCTTTTGCTCTGAGATTTTCATGGATGCCGCAACGATAATCCGATTGCAGGTTTGAACATGGTGTACCTCCATCTTTATCCAATGCAAAATCAGCAGATTTTGCATAAGGCAAAGCTACACAGCACAAACCAAAACAATTCTCACAGTCTGCACGTAATTGATTAAGAATACTATCGTTATTCGTTAATTGATTAAACATACTTACACTTCCTTCTATAAAACCAATCGTTTCATACTAGTAGATTTTTTGTTTTCTACCATTTTATCAAAAATCCCAGCAATGCCGGGAAAATATCTCGGGAATATGTCTTCATTGCTACAACTCCCAAGATCCCTTACAATCGTCACTCCTGCCCTTTCCCTATTATTAATAGAAGAAAATGGATTTATAAGTTCTTACTATAATGGTAGAATGTTAGCCTTTGACCCGTATCCGAACTAATTTCCTCATTAATCGAAATCCGTTCAAAACCGTTTTTCACCAAAACCTTTTGGGAGGCAATATTGTCGGTTGTCGTTTTGGCATGTATTTGAGTCACATTCAATTCCGGCGCCAGATTAACCAAAAGCTTTAAAGCTTCGTTTGCAATCCCCTTTTGCGTAAACGCTTCACCGATTCTATAACCGACATGAGCCGTACCATTGATGGGATCAATATCCACAAGATTAATCCTGCCGATGATTGTTCCTGAGCCTTCCTTAATCAAATAAAAAGAAGAGATAGCATCTTCTTGTTCTTTTAATAATTCCTTATGCCTGACTCCAAACGTTCCAAAGCTATAATAATCATCTCCCCGGGCTGGGAGCGTTTGCTCGAAAAACGTTCTATTATGGCATTCAAATGCAAATAACTCTTTTGCATCCTGTTCATTAAGCCTCTCAATATATATATCCATCATTCCTTCATCCTTTCAAAAAAAGCTAAGTATCTACGGCCTGCTATATCATTCAAGAAAAACAAGGGATTCTCCTTCCTGATAAAGATATATAATGGAAGATTTGTATTCTAAGCTTAAAGATTTGTATACCTCTTTTTTGTGACTTCTTATTCAGTCCATGAATATGGATACATACATGGATTACTTCAAAAGTCAAAAATAAATTATTTTCTTCTGGTAAAAAATCAACGGATGATGTATCATAGTCATCAGATATTCATTATTCTCATTTGGTTAATCGGAATTAGGAGGAATATATATGATTGGTTATGTGTTTTTAAATCTTGCCATAATGCTCGTTCTTTTAGGCGTTTTATTTTACATGAATAAGAAGCATGTTTCCTTTACAAAAAGGGTCTTTACTGGACTTGGTTTAGGGATTGCATTCGGACTTCTTTTGCAGTTTTTCTATGAACCTCAATCAGAAGCGATCGTTAAATCGGTCGATTGGTTTAACATTGTAGGTTCAGGCTATGTCAAGTTCCTGCAAATGATCGTTATGCCGCTTGTCTTCATTTCGATCTTATCCGCATTTACAAGATTGAAACTAACCAGCAATATCGGAAAGATCAGTATCCTGATCATCGGAATCCTGCTTGGAACGACTGCGATTGCAGCAGCCGTCGGGATTACCTCGGCAACTGTGTTCAATTTGGAAGCCGTTCAAATTGACCAAGGGGATGCAGAGTTAAGCCGCGGGGATGAAATAACGGAAACTTACGGTACGATTCAGGATAAAACGATGCCGCAGCAAATCCTTGAATTGATTCCGTCCAATCCGTTCCTTGATTTAACGGGAGCACGACCGACATCAACCATTTCAGTTGTGATTTTTGCCGCATTTCTTGGGATTGCCTATTTAGGGGTCAAAAGGAAGCAGCCTGAACAAGCTGAATTTTTTGCTAAAATAGTAGATACATTGCACAGCATCACCATGCGCGTAGTCACATTGATCCTTCGTTTAACACCATACGGAATCTTGGCGATCATGACGAAGACAGTAGCTACGAGTGATTTGGATGCCATCCTGAAATTGGGGAAATTCGTCGGTGCCTCTTATGTCGCCCTGATTGTCATGTTCCTCATCCATTTGTTATTGCTGACGATTTCAGGATTGAATCCAATGGTATATTTGAGAAAAGCTTTCCCGGTATTATCGTTTGCCTTCACTTCGAGAACAAGTGCAGGAGCACTTCCATTGAACATCCAAACGCAGAAACAACTAGGGGTGTCCGAAGGAATTGCCAACTTTGCCGGATCCTTCGGCTTATCGATCGGTCAAAATGGCTGTGCCGGCATCTATCCGGCCATGTTAGCGGTCATGATCGCTCCAACGGTGGGAATCGACCCACTATCGCCTTCCTTTATAGCCATGTTGATTGCCGTCGTGGCCATTAGCTCTTTCGGGGTTGCAGGTGTAGGTGGAGGAGCAACATTCGCTGCCATTCTAGTATTATCTGCAATGAACTTGCCAATCGCTTTGGCCGGTATATTGATTTCCGTCGAGCCATTGATCGATATGGGAAGAACGGCTGTCAATGTCAGCGGCAGCATGACTTCCGGTATTCTGACAAGTAAAATAACGGGTGACCTGGATAAAGAACAATTCAGCGAAGAATCATCTTTGAAAATTGAAGCTGAAATGTAAAATAAAAAAGCATCGGACTTCCTGCCTTATGGGAAGTTTGATGCTTTTTTATTTGCTTGTAAATTGGAACTATATAATCACTTCAATCACTTTTGGTTTTCTTGATGGTATATCCACAATAAAGAAGGATACCCAGCATCGTTATGATACTGCTCAATATCAAATTTACGTTCCCTTGATAATTGGTCAATAAAAGTTTTGGTACAAAAAGCAATATTGGAATGATGATGGAAACCCAGCTTTTACTCCATATGGATATGAGGATGAATATAGAAATGGCTAGTATTACAGCAACAATAGTACCAGTGTTTTCAAGCTTTATAAAAGTTGTGCTATGAATTCCACTAAAAATAATTATACCTGCAAACAATGCTATCGAAATCATGCCTAGGGCAAATAGGAGTACACCTTGCTTTAACATGGATAATTTATGCCTCGCCATATACCTGAAAGATATCATATAAACTAATATTGAAAGGATTCCAGCCATAGGATAACCGATGATCTCCAAAAACGAAAATTCAATTCCACCACTTAAAGCCTTATCAATAATCAAATAGGAAAATGCCCCAAATAAAATTATCAATATATATTTAAACCATCCCTTAAAATCAACTGACATTTCATCAGAAAGAAGTTTCATGTATTCTTTTGGACTTCTGCCTATGATATGTTCTACACTTTTTTCATCACACTCCGCTTCAAAAAGATGGACCTCTAACTCTTCAATGATATCCTCAATTGCATCTTTTTTCTTCCCACTCGAAAAAAGATATAATCTGAGGTTTTCCAAAAAGGTTTGACTCTCCTTGGATAACGTTTTGTTAACATCAAGCACCGCTACATTCCCCCTTTGTTTTTCACTATTTTATTTACATTTGAACTTAGCTTATCCCAGCGGTCAATGAAGACTTCCAGTTCGCTCTCGCCTTTTTCAGATAACGAGTAATACTTCCGGCTAGGTCCTGCTGTTGATTTCTTTAAAGTGGTATTGACTAATTTTTCTTTCTGCATGCGTATTAATAAGGGATAGATGGTACCTTCACTTAAAGAATCAAACCCATATTCCCCAAGCTTCTCGGCTAATTCGTACCCATAAACTTCCCCTTCTTTAATGATCGCTAACAGACAACCTTCCAAAATCCCTTTAAGCATTTGAGTTGATGACATGGATATTGAATCACTTCTTCCTTTGTCTTGTATAACAAGGTATTGGGCCCAAAAATATTTACCTTGCAAAGCAAGATATACTTTATTTTACATTTTATTACCTTGTATTGCAAGTCATTAATTCCTTATTATTCCTGTAGTGAGATTTATTCTTTTTTGCGTTTTAAAATTTTTGGCGATTTAACAAAAAGGGACACTCCCGAAAAGATTTCATATAAATAATGGACAGTAAAGTGATCTCCAAGCTCACTTTACTGTCCATTTTATAGTTAAACATGATAGTTTAATAAGTTGAGGATACATTTTAATCAATAAGTAAATGCAAGATATTTTCTTGTTTCTTATATCTTCCCTTTATTTCTCCAACATCATTAATTGTAATCGAATCAATGTTTTCAATGGGGGCATTCTCTAATATCAGGTGTAATTTATTTATGTTTTGAATTCCATTATCAACATGGGCAATAACAGGTTGTTGAATAAGAAAATCTTGATTGTTCATTCTTACTTTTATAAAGCTCTTATGTAAAAGTCTATCTTCTAATGGGATGATATTCATAGGGTCAAAGGATTTAGCAGTTATTTCCCCTTCAATATATAGATGAATACCTGCTTGTTCATTAAACTCTTCAAATGCTTTAAATCTCTTTTCCATAGCAAAATTAACGACTTCCTCTGTTTCAGAACTTATTTTAACATCAGCTATTGAATTTTCCATATAGTCACCGGACTGCTGCTTTAATAGGTCATATAATGTATCTTCTATATCAAAAAAACTTTCCATCCAACCTGGCGAAAGCTCTTCGAGTAACAAGCACATAAACAAGCCGGAACTATAACTACTCCTTCTTATATTAGAAGTAGATTCATATTTGTTTATTAAGTCCTGTCCATACTTTCTTAAAACTGAATCGTAATCAAGCGGGCTTTTTTCCGAGTAAGCCTTTAATTCCACATACAACGCAGGTCCCTCAATGGTTTCAATTAATTTTTCATATGTTAGGTACCCTCTAATCTTGGCTGTTCTTTTTTCTCTTAAGGCAATGAAAGTATTAAGATATTGTTTCTTCTTAATTATGTTATTTTCCAACAATGCATTATAAAGATTTGTTCTTTCCTGATTTCGTAATTCCACATTACCTTTTGACAACGGATATGTAATTCCCATCATTTCATCTGGAAACCGTTTTTCACTTTTTATATACTGATGTCCGTGAAATAATTCGTGAATCAGTATTGAATACAAACCTTCATATTCCTCATATGATTCCATATTGACAATCGCAGTGGGATATTCTTCATATATAATGATTGTATCTCCAGTAAACTGTACATCCCCTCTTAAAATATGAAATCTACCTTGTTGATTGCTACTAAATTTAGGATGATTGAATAGATAAACATTTCTCTTATCATATAATGCATAAGCAACAAGTTCAAAACCCGGCCAATACTTTTCCAATTTCTCTTTAACTAAGTCTTCAGCAATTCGATTAAGATAATGAGTCATTTTTTACCTCCCCTCCACTGTTTCAATTCGGTTAAAAAGATAATACCATATATAATTTAGCATAAATATCCAAATCCTTAATAGAAACACAAAATGCCACTGTAAAATATCAGCTCACGGGAGCGAATATCTTACAGTGGCATTTTTCATGTAATGTGGCCTGAGATCATTTTTTTATTTGCCTCGCTGGATAATGATTGGCCTGATAAGCCGAAAACGCTTGGTACATATACTGGATAGAAGCATACACCCCATATGCAAGGAGTATTCCGGCCAGCACATCCAATACAGCATGCTGTTTCGTAAATAGCGTGGAAAGGA
This sequence comes from Peribacillus sp. NJ11, assembly GCF_030348405.1. Lineage (NCBI taxonomy): Bacteria > Bacillati > Bacillota > Bacilli > Caryophanales > Bacillaceae > Peribacillus > Peribacillus sp. NJ11. Next base: position 2,433,444 of record NZ_JAUCFO010000001.1, on the reverse strand, counting down.
TAATCAGTGTTCCGAATGCAGTGACACTGGCATACTCCCATTTATGCTGTTCTTTCCGCTTATGGACGACGATCATCATGATGAATGTAGTCAGTACATGAATGCTCGGCAGACAGTTGACAGGTTGATCATGACTATAAACGAATCGCATTAAATGGGCAAAGATATCGTTCCCCACCACTTCTGGACGCGGGACTGTCGATTGCCATAGGCAATATACAAGAAAACAGAGAAGTTTCCCCGATATCAAGCTGCCTAATGCCACAAAATAGTGCTTACGGTCAACAAAACAGTAGTAAATCAGCAATCCATAAATATACGGATACCAAAGTAAATATGGAACGACAAATTCTTTAATAAAGGGAATCTCCCCATCTATTATAGTCGTAACATCGACAGCGTGACCTGAAGATTGATTGATTACCGAGTAGATGGAACTAGTAATCATTAAAAGTAATAAATAGCATAGCGGGTGAAAGGATAAGATAGGATTGTTTTTCATAGCTCGCTCCGGCTTTCAATATATTGGGTAATTTCCAAAGATTATTATACAACATTTTTCGCTAGATTGATTATTAATATGCTAAAGTTAATGATTCCCATGAACTAGTAAAATGGATATCTCTTACTTTTCCAGTTGTAGACCAAAAATAACTAAATTCCCATTCAGCTGCATGACATAAGGAAAGCCATGGTATGCATACCACGGCTTGAAACTGAAACTTTATTTATGCCCCGCTTACTGCTAGATCTTGTTAAGCCTTCTTTTCCATACATACGTCAAGGTAATGAAGATATAGATGCAAAGTGTAATGATCGTTACGATTATGGATGTCGTGAAAATGATTCCGATCAGGATCGTTATTAAAGCGATGATCGCAGCCCATGTCGTATACGGGAACCATTTAACTGCATAGCCACTTGTTTTTCCGGACTGTTGTTTACGTGATTTCAAATGGGCGAATGCAATGATCAACCAGATGAATAATACGGTATATCCCAGCGATCCCATTAGGAAATCAAAAGTCTTGCTTCCTGCAAACAAGGAAATCAGTACACCGCCGTATAAAGCGGACGTACACATTAATATTGCGTAAACAGGAACTTTCTTCTTGGATAAACGTGAAAAGATTTTCGGAATGCGACCGTCCACGGCTTGTGTATACAGTACGCGGGATGAACCATACAATCCAGAGTTCATCGATGAAATGATTGCCAGTAGAACGACGGCGTTCATAATATGGTCGGCACCTGGAATCCCTATCATTTGAAAGACCATCACAAACGGACTTTCCGGCACACCGTTTACTTCGTTCCAAGGAATCAAGCTAACGATGATGAAAAATGGAATGATATAGAAAGAAATGATCCTGACCAATGTACTGCGAACGGCTTTTGGAACAACTTTTTCAGGATTTTTCGTTTCAGCCAATGTGACCCCGATGATTTCCGTACCGCCATATGAATAGATTACCACCAGCATCGCCGTGATTAAACCTGTCGATCCATTCGGAAAGAAACCGCCATGCTCAGTCAAGTTAGAGAAACCGACCGCTGTATGATCACCAAAAGTCACGAGCAGTAACAATAATCCAGCCATGATAAACACAATGATGACGGTAATTTTAATTAATGCAAGCCAGTACTCCGTTTCAGCAAAAACCTTTACCGACAGCAAGTTAACCGCAGTAACTAACACCGAAACAGCTAATGCCAGAATCCAGATCGGATATCCAGGCAGCCAATATTGAATGAAAATCGCCGCAACCACTGATTCGGCCGTGATGTTCAATACCCACATTTTCCAATAGATCCAATCCAGGAAATAGGCAGGATACTTTCCTAAAATCGATTGGACCAAATCCCTGAATGTTCGTGCACCGCTATTGCGGACCGCCATCTCAGCTAAACCTTGCATGATGAATAATAGGATGATGCCTCCTATCAAATAAGCAACGATTACTGATGGTCCTGCCATATCAATGGCTGAACTGCTTCCTTTAAATAAACCTGCGCCGATGGCACCGCCCAATGCCATCATCGTAATATGCCTTGAAGTCATTGTCCTCTGTAAATTCCGTTTTTCAGTTTCCATATCCTAACCTCCCAAAAATCAAAAAAAGCATATCGTCTCTTCCTTCATAATCAAATGAAGAAAGAGACGATATGCCTTAAGCTTACCGCGGTACCACTCTTATTGGCTCTTTTCGAACCCTGCTCTAAAAACCTTGTAACGAAGGTCAATCGTTAAAACAAAAGAGTAGATTACATCTAATCTTCCGCTTTACCACTCCCAGGCAAGTTCAAAGAATCATTGGACTGCGTTGCACCAACCCGCAGCTCTCTTTACCGAATAATATGCTTTTACTACTCCTGATCATTGCGTTTCAAAAATTAAATCTGAATATTTTTAATAATATCCAATACTATACGGACTCGAAGTAAATTTGTCAATAATTTTCTTAGGATAATATTTTTAAAGAAACAAATCATCGGAAATCATGATTGGAAAGCTTTTTGAAACAGTAAAATACTATTTAAAATAAAGGCACTTTGTGGCTTTATTTTGGCGCTAACGCACCTGTTACGCCGTACCCTTTCAGGTAGAACATTGGCAGCATTATCAATACCCATTGTGGTTCCTGTCTGTTACCGGGTTTCTCGAAATTGTTGGGGCATTTGGGATGTTCGGTGGGATTTGGTATCGCTGGTTGGCTGTTGGATCAGGATTATTGAGCTATTCATGCACACATTTTCCGAGCTCATCAATCGCTTGCAATGATCATCCCTGCATCGCTCTGCTTAATTGTCTCTATCATCATTATTTGGGAGTTGAAAGTGCGCTTCTAATACCAAGACATTGACCATCTATTATTGTTTACCGCTAATCATATACTTACTTTAAATTAATTTTTTTATAAAAATAATAATCTATTAAATAACTAAGAGCATGTTTTGATCAACTTGTTTCAAAACATGCTCTTTCTATTCTCCACAATAGAGCAAACTAAGAAGCTTCTTCTAAAGGAGGGCATTGGAGGACCTCGAATTTTATAAAATATTTACATTAAATTAATTTTTTAATAACAAACAATCAATATAATTTAAAAGATTCTAAATTACTAGCAAAGGGAGCTATATTCTATGAAATTCTTTCAGAGGAAAAAGTCTATTCCTGTAGCAGCAACATTGGCAGCCGGTTTTCTTATATCTGCAACAGGATTTATATTGACTGATACAGAAGCGGAAAGTTCAGAAAAAAAAGATAAAAGCACATGGCTTGCTGGAGACCATCATATTCATACGGAATGGAGCTTTAAATACGATTATACTCAAAATCCAATCACCGCTATCAAAGGTGGAGATGCAGTTTATCCGATCGAGAAACAGGCAGAAATGGCTAAAAAGTTTGGTCTTGATTGGATCGTAACCACAGATCATGGTGGACCAAATCATTCAGCGGATAACTTGGTGGGCGCTTATCCAGACGTTCTAAAATCCCGTGAAAAACATCCTGATTTATTACACTTTTACGGGCTGGAATTTAATCCGGCCGGGGCAGACCATGTATCTTTAATTATGCCAAAAAATGCAAATGAATCCGATAGTTTATATCGAATTGAAAAAGAATTTGGCCGAGGAGAAATTCCTGGAAATCCAGAGGATAATAATGAGGCTAAGATGGATCGGGCTGTCCAATACATGGCATCTCTTCCTAAGAAAGATCAACCTTTAGTGTTTGCTAACCATCCAGCGCGCGATCATTCAGATATTGGGGTTTATGATGGAAAAACATCTCCTGCAGAGTTAAGAAGATGGAATGAAGCAGCACCATCAATTTTTACAGGAATGGAAGGCGCACCAGGACACCAGGCTGATTTCTATAGTGAAGAAAAACGGGGAAGAGGAATTTATGAAAAAGCTCCGACGCTTGGCGGTTACGATCAAATGTCTGCTACATTAGGCGGATTCTGGGATGCAATGTTGGGTGAGGGAAGAAAATATTGGATTACTGGTACATCTGATATGCATGAACATTTTTCTGATGGTGGACGAGAATTTTGGCCTGGCGAATATACAAAGACTTATGTAAAAGCAGAAAAAGACTATAATGATGTTATGGAATCTATGCGTAATGGAAGGATGTTTGTCACAACGGGTGATTTAATCAGCGAATTAGATGTGACAGTAAACACAAAGAAAAAAACGGCTGAAATTGGTGAAGAAATCGTTATTTCGAAGCATAATCGAAACAACTTAAAAGTTGAGATTACGTTCCGTGATCCAAACAGCAAAAATGCAAATAAGGAAAATCCAAAAGTAAACCGTGTTGACTTAATTATGGGTGAGATTACAGGAGAGAGTAAAGATGACAAGAATCCTACAACAAAAGTAATCAAAAGATTTAACGAAAAAGAATTCAAACGTCATGGTGAATATATTACCGTATCTTATAAACTAGACGATATCAATCCAAATAGTTACATTCGCGTACGGGGAACAAATACTCACGAGTTAGAGCCGAAAATGGATCCAAAAGATGAAAATCCATGGTCAGATCTCTGGTTTTATTCAAACCCAATCTTTATTAAGGTTAAATAATATTAACAGCGGTTCTGGTGCAAAAACTTCAATAATAGCAATTAATCTCTAAATCTTGGACATACTGATACTTTAATCTTGGCTCTGTTAAATTTTAATGTTGATTTTTAGTGAAAGATAAAGGGACATCTTTTGTCCCTTTATCTTTTTCTATGAAAGTCCGTAATGTTCTAAAAGTTCCTTATCTAAAGTCTTCCATAAAAATAGCCAACCAACATCACTTTCATTTTTAGGCTCTATATTCAGTCCTCTTGCAACAATTAATGACCTTTTATTTGGGTATTCTCTTTGCTCAGATAATGTTTGCCTAATCAAATCAAACTATTAAAACCCTATCCCTAACCATGATGCAGCCACCATCAACACCCCAACGACAACCACCACAACCGGTCCTACAATAATTAAGCCGAATAGCAAAGAGACTACTGCATCCATGAAGATTCGAAGGGGTCCTGCTTTTTCCTTTTTATTCGCTTGCTCCGTTAATAGGTTTTCAAGATGACCGACTTTTTGCTTCAATTCCTGCAACTCAACTCTTGAACCACTTTTGTGTTTTGATCCATTATTTACACCACTCCTTGCATTTAACAATAAGTGTTAATTCTATCATTTACATCCATTTTAAAAAAGTGAAATTCCACCTCGAAACCAACTCTACCATTTTATTTCCATCCATTAATATTAAAACTATTTTCTCAAATTCTGTCATCAATGTTACAATAACAAGGTTAATCAACCAATCTATAGAACACGTGAGGTATCATACTTTTTATGAAAGCATTACGATTATTAAAAAGTTTTAACTTTTTATATTTTGGACTGCTTGCCATTTTCATTCCGTTTCTCCCAGTTTATCTGGCTGATCAAGGTTTGCGTCCAGCCCAAATCGGATTCATCATCGGTACAGGAGGTTTTGTCACCCTCATCACCCAGCCTTTATGGGGAATGATCAGCGACAAAACGAGGACTATACGAAAAGTCCTGTTGTTACTCATCTTTTTCTCGAGCGTAATCGGTTATTTTCTCTATGACTCAAGCAGTTATATTCAGCTCATCCTGTTTGCCATGCTGCTATATTTCTTTCTGATGCCGATCGATCCCCTGACGGAAAGCCTCAACTTCACGATTGCAGAGAAATCCGGGATCAGTTACGGTTCCATCCGGACATATGGTGCTTTGGGTTATGCGGTCATTTCACTGATCACCGGCTATGTTATGTCATATTTCGGAGCTAACAGCCTGGCCTTCCTTTTTGCCGGCATAGGTTTGATCAGCTTCATCGTCAGCTGGATGATGCCTGATGCACCCGTTTCGGGGAAACCTGTCACTTTAAGCAGTCTTAAGCACTTTTTCAGCAATAAAGAGACACTTCTCTTTCTGTTATTGGTGTTTATTTGTGCTGTTCCAGCAAGGATGAACGATACTTTCCTCGGAGTGTATATCCGGGAACTTGGAGGAAGTGCCAAGCTTGTAGGCTTGACCTGGTTCTTAGCGGCAGGAAGTGAAATCGTTGTATTCGCCCTAAGCTTCTGGTGGCTGCGCAAGGGTAAGGAAATCATCATCATTTCGTTTGCAGCAGCGTTTTTCTTTATCCGTTATTTCGTCTCTGCGTGGATAACCGATCCACAGCTATTAGCTTATTTGCAGGTCATGCAGCTATTGACGTTCCCCATTTTCTACTCGGCCGCCATCCAATATCTGTATCGGATCGTTCCGGTGGAATGGCGTGCTACAGGCCAGACGGTACTGGCGCTGCTATTCTTCGGGGTTTCGGGAATCATTGCTTCTTATATAGGCGGAGCCATATATGGGGCTTTCGGAGGCAAGACCCTTTACCTGTTCATCTCCTCCATCTCCTTCATAGGAATGATATTTGCTTTGGTTCTTTATCGGATATATGGCAAGAGGCTCGATACTGCAGAAGAAGCTGTATAATCCAAAAAACGGTATAAAAAAGAGCATGTTTTGATCAAAACATGCTCTTTTTGCATTCGAATGTAGTTTCCATTAGCGAAATAAGGGGGCAACCGTTAACATTAGCACGGAGATGCAAAGCAGAATTGTAGTTGTCCTTTTTGAGAGTTTTACTTGTCCGCCATTTTTATAGAACCCTGAAAATTGAAGCCGATTTTTATAGAGTACATAAAGTAATGGAAAAATTGCCAGACCAACCATCCATCCGCCCGTGGTATTCTCTACGGTTATACCAAAAATCGCATAGATTGAATTAATGATGAACCCCAAAATCATTCCAATAACGAAAATAATGGTGACGATACGAAATAATTCTAAGATGACTCTTAACATCATTCACCCGCTTTCTGCTTTTAAGCTGATTTATTATCCAAGAAAAAAAGGCTGCCGCAGCAACCCCTGATAGTGAAAAGAACTTTCCAATATAGTGGGATAATTCCCTTAATATAACAAACTTTCACCTATTGGTAAATAGACGCTCTCACTGTTCTTCTTGTACGAGCGAATGCTTAAATGCGTAAATCACTGCTTGCGTACGGTCTTGCACGGCAAGCTTGCTTAATATATTGCTGACATGCACTTTGGCTGTTTTCAGGGCTATGTATAGATCATCCGCAATTTCCTGATTCGATTTCCCTTGTGTCATCAGCAGTAAAATTTCCATTTCGCGATTGGTCAATTGATCATGAAGCTGTGAAATCTTTGGACGACGCAACTTTTCCATCATTTTCCCCGTCACTTCCGGTTCAAGTACGCTTTGCCCCTGGAACGTGGAACGGACAGCTCTCGCAATCTCGCTGGCCTTAGATGTCTTCAACATATAGCTCGTTGCTCCGGCTTCCAATGCCGGGTAAACTTTTTCATCATCAAGGAAGCTTGTCACAATGATGATCTTTGCTTCAGGCCATTTTTCGATAATTCGTTTCGTCGCTTCTATGCCGTCCATTTCCGGCATGACCAAATCCATCAAAATGATATCCGGACGCAAATCCATTGCCAGTTCGACAGCTTTCATACCATTGTCCGCTTCCCCAATCACTTCGATATCCGCCTGTGCGGATAAATAGGCCGATACCCCTATTCTTACCATTTCATGGTCATCGACAAATAATACTTTAATCATCATGATCACCTCCAGCATTTAATAATGGGATTTTCACTTCAAGTTTCGTTCCTTTATTCGGAACGCTAACAAGCTGCATCGTTCCGCCTAATTCAACAGCCCGTTCATGCATGTTTTGCAGACCATATGATCCCGTTTTCGACTCTTCGACTTTAAAACCGATACCATCATCCGTTATCCGTAAAATGATCAGCCCATCACGAACGATCAATAGCACTTCAAGCGAATCCGCTTTTGCATGTCTTAGTGTATTGGAAATCGATTCTTGTAAAATCCGAAACAGATGGTCTTCAATCCCCTTATCCAGAGTGACAGGCTCCATCTTCCAATTTATATCCATCGTTACTTTTTGGGCCAATTCCAAAAGGAGTTCCTTCATTCCTTCCTGTAAAGATTTTCCCTTTAATGCAACGGGTCTCAAGTGAAGCAATAAAGCCCTCATCTCGAGCTGGGATTGATGAATCATCTCTTCCACTATCTTGAATTGTTTCATTTCCGTTTTTTCCATATCGGATTGTGACTCGGTAATGGCCGACATGAACATCGAAGCGGCAAACAATTGCTGACTCACCGAATCATGCAGTTCCCGCGCCAAACGGTTTCGTTCCTGGGAAACGATTTCCTGGATCTGTTTCTCCTGATCAATGGCCTTTTCATTCGCCATTTTTTGCGATAATTTAGTCTGCTCATTGATTTGCTTATGAATCAGATGCATCCGTTCCACCATTTTAGCCATTTCTTGGACCGGAAACGTCTCCTGTTGCGAAGGTAAGCGGCCCTGTTCAAGTAAATGAAGCCCTTCATCCACCCTTTCCAGCTGCCTCTTCCAAAACATCCCCGAAACGACTCCATAGATCAGCCCTACCGTAATGACCAGACTTGGCAGGAATATGACGAAGGGTAACCCCATGACCACTTTCTCCCACAATAAACTCCAGTCGGATAAAGGAAAGATAAAAAAAACCACCGTCGGCAAAGCTAGGGAAAGAACAAAAGAAACACCAAGGGCAGTCAATATCTGCCGTGTCATTATGCTCATACCCGCTTCACCTCTAAATCCCCAACTAGGATTGAAGTGATGATATGAACCTTGTGATCCGTTTCATTGAACCCTTCCGTTTGGTAGGAATAAATTTGATTAAAGACCCTGGATTCAGGCTTATTTTCAAAGATTCGGGCCCTGCCTGCAACGACAGAATGATGGACCCTGATTTCGATGCCATATGGTACAAGGACAGTGATATTGCCAATGATATTCCTAATGGAAATGACAGCGTCGCCTTTCGGTAAAATCGTTTTGCTTAAATCGATAACCGTATCACCGACCCCGCCCTGAACATTAACGGAATTCCATTCATATACATGTTCGGCCGTTTGTTGATGACCGAACAACTTATTTTTAAATAGATAATCGGTTTTCAGCAATCGTTCCTTCTTGATCCGTTCTTCGTCCAAATCCTCATTGGTTAAAATGGGACTGATCCAATCAGGGTTCTTTTTGGACTGATAATATAAAAGCAAAAGGTAAATGAGGATCGCCATAAGGAAAAATCTAAAGACGAACATATTCAAGACTGTGATGATAAGGGAAATCAGCCCTATAAAAAATAGGATTTTCCCGATTGACCGTTTTGTGAATTTCCTGCCTAAATAGATAAATCCTATCGAAAAAGCGATGGAAAAAAGGAGACCTCCACCCGTAAATGAAATCTCTAAAAAAAGCAGGACGACTCCGATGAGAAATATCCATCCCATATAGTCCGTCTTCATCTTGTTCAACATCGGTTCGCCTCCCCTGTATGATCATGATATTCTTAAAAGGCACAGGAACCCGTGCCTTTTAAGAATACCATGAAATTATCACGTTCTGAAGACTGTTTTCCCCCGCCCTCCATTCCAATAAGCCAGGGGATAACAGCAATTCTTCAATGTACGTTTACGCTTCTTTCTGTTCCAATTCTTTTTCAAGCTGGACAATCCTGGCATCGATCGTATGCCGATTAAAATCTGTATGGACATGGTGCTCAATGCGATCGATATAATGCTCCATTTCTTCAAACATCGCTACCGGTTTCGCGTCGGAACTGCTTCCGTCCAAAACCCGATTGATCCGGTTGTTTGCCCGGGCAATATTCTCCCTGCCCATCAGTTCCAACCGCTTTAGATGCATATCCTTCAGCTTATGCTTCATTTCTTCATACTTCCGCTCCAGTTCATCCAACTGAACCTCTGCACTTTTATGCGCCTCCTTCAAACTAAGCGCCCGATCCTCATAGTGCTGGCTTTCCTTTATGGCAAATTCCATTAAATCGGTTTCTCCCGACTGCTTAGCAATTTCCGCCTGATGCTTACGTTTTTCAGCTAGATTTTGCGCTTGATTATATTCACGCGTGAACTCTTCTTTCAAAAGATATTGACGTTCAAGCAGCTTACCGACCTTTTCTGTCTCCTGCTCACATTGACGCAAATATTGATTTAACATCCCAATTGGATTTTTTTGCTCCTTCTTATCCAACAAGTCATGAAAATCCGCTGAAATCGTTTGTTTCATTCTTGAAAATAAATTACCCATTTCAATTCCATCCCTTCTATTAGTTCTTATTCAACTCTTTCCACTCTCTTTCAAAATTTGAGAATGGGTCATTTTCATTCGATGATGCACTTTCATCATTTTCATTCCATTTTTTATAAACCAGGTAAAGAACATAAGCTGCCACCAATCCCAATATTGCCGGGATATGGGAAATAGAAACGATTAGCACGATAATGGAGACTGATCCCCACGCAACCTTTGCCCCTGTCGATTCGGACTTCATGAACTGCTTGAATCCAAAGTATAGGATCGCCAAGCAAATCGCCAGGCTGATCAATGGACCCACATTCGCCAGTAACAGGAATAATGCGATCAGTCCTACAATAAATAAACCAAATTTCTTCATTGTTTTCGTCCTCCTTTCCTTGTTTATATCTTATCTACTTTTACAAGTTCGTATAATGAGCCTTAGCTATATTTTCTAGTAAGACTTAAGGCGTAGACGCTGTAAGTCCCAGGCTAATGAGGGGCGTTTTGATCGTGAATTCTGATGATTTACTCGTGAGTTTGGATGGTTTACTCGTGGATTTGGACGCTACGCGTGAATTCTGATGATTTACTCGTGAATTTAGCTGATTTACTCGTGAGTTTGGACGCTTTACTCGTGAATTCTGATGGTTTACTCGTGAGTTCAGCTGGTTTACTCGTGAGTTTGGACGGCTTACTCGTGAATTCTGATGATTTACTCGTGGATTTGGATGGTTTACTCGAGAGTTTGGACACTTTACTCGTGAATTCTGATGATTTACTCGTGGATTTGGATGGTTTACTCGTGAGTTTGGACACTTTACTCGTGAATTCAGCTGTTTTACTCGTGTTTGGACGGCTTACTCGTGAATTCTGATGGTTTACTCGTGAGTTTGGACGGCTTACTCGTGAATTTAGCTGATTTACTCGTGAGTTTGGACACTTTACTCGTGAATTTAGCTGTTTTACTCGTGAGTTTGGACACTTTACTCGTGAATTTGGACGGCTTACTCGTGAGTTTGGACGGCTTACTCGTGAATTCTGATGATTTACTCGTGGATTTGGATGGTTTACTCGAGAGTTTGGACACTTTACTCGTGAATTCTGATGATTTACTCGTGAATTTAGCTGTTTTACTCGTGAGTTTGGACACTTTACTCGTGAATTCAGCTGTTTTTGCTATTTATGCTGAAAATAAAAATCTTCCGATTGTATATAACCGGAAGATTTTTGCACTGCTATTATCATTACAAATACAAACCTTCGACGTAAACTGACGTGATGGTTTGAGCAATTTCTTCGACAGAACTATTATGTTCGTTTCGGACAATTTCCCAAAGATACATTTCATTCGTGAAAAACCACCCTCTTGCCACAAGCTCATGGTTCAGTTCAGCTCTTGCCAGTCCATTTTGCTGTGCGTAGGCGACGTCCTTTGAAATTCGCTGGATGAACTTCATGCGGATCGCTTTCCATTTATCTGATATGACGGTTGAAACCCCAATGGCCTGTTCGAAAACTTGCATCATATAGCGTTCAGCCTCTGCCATTTTTAAAAATGCATTGGCTTGTTTGTTTATGATATGTTTTGCTTCGTCTTTTGATTTTGGAAAGAAAGAGGTCTCGGCAATTTCGTAAAATTGCTCCATTACGTTCTCCATTAGTACAATTAAAAGATCCTCTTTTCCTTTAAAATGAACATAGGCAGTTCCGTATCCGATGTTTGCCCTTTTGATCATTTGGGAGATAACCGCAGCTTGAAAACCTTCTTCAAGAAATACTTCCTTTGCAGCTTCCAATAACTTTTGACGTGTCATGATTGAGCGCAAATGTCGTTTATCCCCTACTTTACCATTATCCATGCCTATTCCTCCCCTTATCTTCTAGCATAATGGATTTTACTCAAAATAAAAAACATTTGTTGGAAAATGTTTTTTATGAATAGTTTAATCTTTATAATTTTCTGAATTAACTTATTGACATCATGTCATATTCTTTGGTACGATTCTCCTAGAATATTAGATAAACTAATATAGGAGGATGATTATGGTTTCAGAATTCACGTTGGATTATGCAAAACAATTGGATGAGATAGATACACTTAAAGGTTTTCGAGAAGAGTTTTATTTAAAGCCGGATTCGATATATATGGATGGAAACTCATTGGGGCTTCTTTCGAAAAGGGCTGAACGCACTCTTTTGGAATCTTTGGAAGATTGGAAGGAACATGGGATTGATGGATGGACACAAGGGAATCACCCATGGTTTTTCATGGCAGAGAAATTGGGCGCGAAGATGGCCCAATTGGTCGGAGCTTCTCCCGAGGAGGTTATTGTAACCGGCTCCACAACTGTAAATCTGCATCAACTTGTAGCTACTTTTTATAAGCCGGAAGGCATGCGTACAAAAATTTTGGCAGATGAACTAACCTTTCCGACTGATATTTATGCTCTTCAAAGTCAGCTGCGTACACATGGATACAATCCGGAAATCGATCTTATCCGCGTGAAAAGCCGCGATGGAAGGTTTCTTGAAGAGGATGACATCATCGAAGCAATGACTGATGACATCGCTTTGATCATCTTGCCTACAGTCCTCTATCGCAGCGGTCAAATATTGGATATGAAACGATTAACTGAGGAAGCTCATAATAGAGGAATAGTAATCGGTTTTGACGGATGTCATTCTATTGGTGCTATCCCGCATTCATTCAGCGAATGGGGTGTGGATTTTGCGTATTGGTGCAATTATAAACATTTGAATGGCGGTCCTGGCGGTGTTGGCGGTTTATATGTAAATCGAAAACATTTTGGAACGATGCCTGGATTGGCTGGATGGTTCGGCTCCAAAAAAGAAAAACAATTCGATATGGAACATACCTTAACACCAGCTGAATCAGCAGGCGCATATCAAATTGGAACGCCGCATGTGTTAAGTTGTGCACCTTTGATTGGGTCATTAGACATTTTTATAGAAGCGGGAATTGAGAATATTCGCGAAAAATCACTGAAAATCAATCAATATTTAATGGATTTAGTCGAATTCGAATTGGAAGACATGGGTTTTTTCATTGGAACGCCTAGAGAAGACATACGTCGCGGCGGTCATGTAAGCCTTGAGCATAAAGAAGCTGCACGGATATGTAAGGCATTGAAGGAAAACGGTGTCATTCCCGATTTCCGCGCACCCAATATCATTCGCCTTGCTCCAGTTGCACTATATACTTCCTACGCAGAAGTTTGGGAAGTGGTACAAATACTCAAGAAAATCATGTCAGAAAAACAATACGAAAAATTCAAGAATGAACGTGAAGTGGTTGCATAAATTGAATTTTTTCGGCAGATGAGGCTTCTTCCCTCCAATGGTTAGTTGAATCAGCCCGTCATTAGTCTACGCTTAAAACTGACTGCCCATTAGGGCAGGATAAAGTCTTTTGGATAAAAAGGGGATGAACTATGGAGAACAAAAATACTCAATTGAACATTAAAGATGAGCCAGAGAAAGGATTAAAACGTGAGTTAGAAACAAGCCAGCTTTCCATGATCGCGATGGGCTGTGCCATCGGGACGGGGCTATTCCTTGGCAGCGGGCTTGCCATTCAAGCTGCAGGGCCAAGTGTTTTGCTTAGTTATGCTCTCGGGGCGTTCATTGTCTTACTATTGATGGGCTGTTTAGCCGAAATGACGGTTGCCCATCCTACTTCCGGATCTTTTGGAGCCATTGCTGAAAAGTACATGACTCCCATGGCAGGCTATCTTGTCCGCTATTCCTATTGGATTGGCAATGTTTTGGCTGTTGGGGTTGAAGTGAGTGCAGTCAGCGTATATATGAATTATTGGTTTCCGGCCGTTCCGGGAATCGTATGGATTTTGTTGTTTGCAGGTGTCCTGATTTATGTAAATGCTACCAGCGTGAATACATTCGCTACATTTGAGTATTGGTTCTCCTTTATTAAAATAAGTGCCATTGTTGGTTTTATCCTTCTTGGAGCCTATGTACTATTCGGTTCATCCGAACAGCCACATATAGGACCGGAAAACTTCGTGAATGAAGGCGGTTTTTTCCCATTTGGTTTGAAGGGTATGTGGATAGCCGTATTCATTTCTTTATTCAGCTTTCTTGGAACTGAATTGATAGCGGTTACATCAGGGGAAGCAAAAGATCCAGATGCAGCTGTTCCAAAAGCATTAAAAGCTACTGTGTTCCGTTTATCCACTTTCTATGTGCTGACAATCGGGATCATGTTGATGATCGTTCCGTGGAAAACGGCTGGGATCGAGGTAAGTCCATTCGTAAAAGTGATGGAAATATTGAACATTCCAGGTGCATCCGGGATCATGAACTTTATTATTTTAACGGCTGCCGTTTCTGCCATGAACGCTCAGCTCTATGCTTCAACACGTATGATGTTTTCATTGGCACGTGGGAAAAATGCACCTAGCTTTTTAGGAAAGTTAAACAAAAAGGGTGTTCCGACAAAAGCACTTGCTGTCTCTTCAACGGGGATTTTTATCGCTGCAGGTGTTCATGCGTTACTTCCTGGTTCTTCCTATGCCTTCATGATGGGGATTTCCATGTTCGGTGCCATGTTCACATGGCTTATGATCTTCATTTCCCATTTGTTTTTCAGGGTGAAATGGGATAAAACGGGCGGACGCAAGTTACCGGTAAGGATGATCGGTTTCCCCTATTTAACGATACTAGGAGCCGTTCTTCTATTTAGTTTGATGATTACTTCATGGTTTACGGATTTCAAAATCATGCTTCAATTCGGGATTCCTTGGTTACTATTTTTATCTGTCGCTTATTTTATTTCGAAAAGAAGAAATATTAATCATAATGTAGTGGAGGAAACTCTGGCAGAGAAGATAGAATAGAATGACGGAAAAAATTGATCACAGTTTTTTATATGAAAAGTGAGGGGATTGCGGAATGAAGAATATGGATAACAATGGACAAACAATAACTGGGCTTGAGAAAGAAATTCAAACCGATTTTCAAAAATCGATGTCTTACGGAGATTATCTCCACCTTGATAAGATTTTAACTAGTCAACATAGATGTTCCGATCATCATGATGAAATGCTTTTTATCATTATCCATCAAGCGAGTGAGCTATGGATGAAGCTCATTTTACATGAATTGGCAGCTGCTACTGAGTCTATTCGCCAAAACAAGTTGGAACCCTCGTTTAAAATGCTGTCGCGTGTTTCAAGGATTCAGCAGCAATTGATTCAGTCATGGAATGTCCTTTCAACTTTGACACCAGCTGAATACATGGAGTTCAGGGATAAACTTGGACAATCTTCCGGATTCCAATCCTATCAGAATCGTTTGATTGAATTTGCTCTAGGAAACAAAAATGTCCATACGCTATCTGTCTATCAACATCAGACAGACCTATACGAACAAATGCTGGAGGCCCTTAATGAGCCAAGTATTTATGATGCGGCGATTAATGCCCTTGTGGCGCGTGGATTACCCATTGATCAAGAAGCGATTAACAGGGATTGGTCACAAAAATATGAACCAAATACCAGTGTAGAAGAAGCGTGGCTGACAGTTTACCGCGATGTCGAGCAATATTGGGACTTATATGAGTTGGGCGAGAAGTTAGTGGACATTGGCCATCAACAGCAATTATGGCGTTTTAATCATATGACCACAGTGGAAAGGATTATTGGTAATAAACAAGGTACTGGCGGATCATCAGGTGTCAACTATTTAAAAAGAGCCTTGGACCAACACTTTTTCCCAGAACTTTGGAGCCTAAGAACGAAGCTATAAGAGGAAAATAGGCAGGTTATTTTTTAAAGAAAGCAACAGCCAGAAGATATGGAGGTAAGATGCATGGGAACATGGATTGATATTTCACAACGTCTGGATGAAAACGTTGCAGTCTGGCCTGGAGATACACCTTTCTCATACAAAGTCAATTGGAGTAAAGAAGAGAGTGGATCTGTCAATGTAGGTCAAATCAATATGAGCATTCACACTGGTACCCATATTGATGCACCTTTTCATTTTGATAACGATGGAAAAAGAGTGATTGAACTGGATCTCGATTTATATATGGGGAATGCCCGAGTCATCCATTTACCAAACAGAACGAGCATTGGAGTCAATGAATTATCCAATCTGGATCTACAAGGCGTGACCCGTCTGTTAATTCGGACAGACGCATGGAAGGATAAACGTGTGTTTCCACAAACCATTCCTCATATCCAACCAGAATTAGCGGCATATCTTTCAGAACTCGGTGTTCGTCTTATCGGTCTTGATTTGCCATCCGTAGATCCATTGGATAGTAAAGAACTGTCTGCCCATCATGAGCTTGCCAGTCATGGAATTCACATTTTGGAAGGGCTTGTATTGGATGATATAGGACCAGGGAATTATGAGTTGGCAGCCCTCCCACTTCCATTAGTTGAAGCAGATGGAAGTCCGGTACGTGCTGTGTTGAAAAAGTTACCCTAATATATAACAGTGTTGGTATTGAATTAATAAAAAAAACGAGCCAGATCAAAAAATGATTTGGCTTGTTTTTTTGTTTCATTAAACACCGTATTTATTAGTCAAGCCGACGATTCCCCCTCTCTATCGAATTTATCTCCCTAAACCAAGTACATCTATGTTATAATTTTCAGAATTCATCACTAAGAGTGGAGGTTCGAATATGGAAAACTTTTATTTGTTCATCATCATGTGCATTCTTCTCATCATTTTACCTGGTCCAGATACAGCAATAGCCACAAGGAACACCGTTACCGTGGGGACGTCGGGAGGTTTTAAAACCATGTTCGGCACATGCTGTGCCCTGCTTATCCATACATCAGCTGCCGTGTTCGGACTTTCGGCAATCATTGTGAAATCCGCTTTACTATTTTCCATCTTCAAATATGTCGGTGCCGTTTACTTGGTATATCTAGGCTTCAAGACCTTATGGGGATTAAGGAATAAGCAAGTGGCTGCAGCGGCGGAAACGTCAGTCAAAAGTAGGTACGAAAACCAGTCTTGCTTTAAGCAAGGGTTCCTTACCAATCTGCTGAACCCTAAAGTGGCCGTTTTCTTCTTAACGTTTCTGCCTCAGTTCGTGGATCCTGGCAAGGATACGTTTTTACCGTTCCTGATCATGGGCATTACGTATACCGTTTTAACTGCAATGTGGTTTGTATTTTATATCTATCTGTTGAACCAGATCAGTGCTTTTATGAAAAAGCCTAAAACCCAAGCGATTTTCGAGGGTATAACCGGGACGGTCTTGATTGGTTTCGGGATAAAACTAGCTTTGGAAAAAGCTCATAATTAATTAGAACTGCACCCTAATTGTTAGACACCATCTAACAATTGGAGGTGCAGTTTTTATAGTGGTCTATTTGGGTTCTGATACAGGTGTAGGGATTTAAGTACTTGCTGAGTTATGTTACAACTACAAAAACCATAATTTGGTGTTTTTAAATTCAGGAGATTCCTGTAAGCAAGGAGATACACATGAAAACTATTGCCGTTAGGAAAACAAAAGATATCGGATTAGGTTCACTTTCTTTCGCGCTATGTTTAATCGGAATATTGTTTACCTTTCGATTTGGTGATGAATTTTGCATTGGAGATACTATTCTAAATAATAGCGGCCTAAGCGCTTGGTCAAATGGAGATACAGGCATTCATTATACAATGATCTATTCAGCTATATTTTTCATCCCTTCCTTTATTATTGGTCATATTCATCCCGATAATAGCGGAGCAAAAGCAGGGAAAATTATATCAGGCTTCCTATCCGTTCTTATTGTTTCAGTACTAATATCGATTATTATCGATTTTGTGTAGGTCCGTTGCGGAAAAAGGTCAAATTAAAGGGTATGAGCCCATTACCAAACCCAAACCTTTATAATAAAAGTGTTTAACTTTTTGTGTTCTTTAACTTACCAGGTGCTCAAATCACTCAATGTACCCATTCACGAAAAATCCAATCGTTTCGAGCTCATCTTCAGTTAAATCCCGGTTTAACTCTTTAGCCAATTCCTGCTCCATTAAAGCTCGGTTTCCCCGATGTTCGACTACGGTTCTGGCACATTCTTTCATTAGCTTAAGCTCCGCCTCCATTTCCAGTCTCGTGCAAGGCTGCTCATGATGGGAGAGTATATATGTATCGGCATCATAGGCTTCAATTTTCTTAACGAGCAGAGATGCCTGTTCAGCCGTGAAATTCCATTTTTCAGCATAAAGATTGGCATAAAGGCAGTCTCCCAGAAATAATGTTTTTTCTTCTGGAACATAAATGATGCAGGAATCTTTGGCATGGTCGCCGCCGACATGT
Source organism: Peribacillus sp. NJ11 (assembly GCF_030348405.1). Lineage (NCBI taxonomy): Bacteria > Bacillati > Bacillota > Bacilli > Caryophanales > Bacillaceae > Peribacillus > Peribacillus sp. NJ11. The sequence continues at coordinate 2,414,868 of NZ_JAUCFO010000001.1, read as the reverse complement.
TCAATTACACAGGTTACATTGCCTAGATCGATTGTCATCTTTTTTTCAAAGATGATATCGGGCAGGGGCAGGGAAATCTCTCTATTCGTCCCATGTTCCAATTTGATTGCATCGGCGCAAAAGGGAATCTCTGTCCCTTCTTCGACCCGTTGATCAAGTGCCTGATCTTCCCATGAAAGCTGCTGCATATCTTTAATGTTGTTGTATGTTTTTTCCTGACAAATTACCGGAATCCCGATATGCTCCAGTCCGAAAACATGGTCCCAGTGGGAATGGGTAAGAACAAGGAAATTCCCGCTTAAATCATTCCGAAGCAATTCGTCCTTAAAGAGCTGTGCATGCTGGACGGAATTCCCGACATCGATGATGAGCGTTTTCTTGTTTCCCGTAACGGCGGCAAGAACCGGCCGATCGGTTACCTGAACTGGCGGCAGATAGACGATATGTTTCGATAGATGCTGTAATGTTTGCATGTTTCTGTTCTCCTTACGATTGTTATGATTAGCTTGCTCAAGTATAGCAAATTACCCATCTATTCATAAGATAATCTCCGCAAAAGGTTAAAAAGACAACAATAACCGTGATTGCTGTCTTTTCGTCATCATTCAAATGAACCTATTCAAATATACCGTAACTTTCGAGAGGGCATTTAAAAAGGTGGCTTTAAAAAAAGACTCTTCCTTTTTCTGATCTTCAGGTGGTTCTATATATTTATTATTGTCCGCAACGAGTGTACTAGTTGAGATTTTCGACTCGATGGCTCCTGTCAATTGCGCTGCAAATTTTTCACTATCGATGACCACCATCGATTCTGTATTTAAAAAGGCAGATCGAGAATCCAAATTGTAGGAACCCACTGCACTTAATCGTTGATCATAGACAACCGATTTACCATGCAAAGAATAAGGCTTTGCATATTCATAAAGCCTTGCGCCCGTCTCAACGATACTATCCCTAAGCGCCAAGTACCCTGAAAAAGCGATCACATTCGGGGTTGATTCCACCGAGTTGGTAAGTATCGTCCAATTAGCCTTTGAATCCATCTGCTTCGGTACATATTCCTTCAAGGCATCCGCAGGAACAATATAGGGACTTTGGATGAGTACCGATTGATTGGCATTCGCCGCAAGATCCACTAGAGATCTCCAAACAATTGGGTGTTTATTGAAACGTTCGATGGGATTATGTATGAAGGACACTTTTTTAGTAGGTGTTGTAGCCTTGCTCCAATCGACGGCAGGATTAACGAAATCTACATTAGTTTTCAAAGCTTTACTGTATTGATTCGCTAATGCATCTCTTTCACGTTTTCCTTTCTCCGTTTGCCTTTTCGAGAGGTCCGAAAAAACATCGCTCGTATACGGATGGGTCCATAATTCATGCAAATAGTCCTTCATTTCAACGATTACACTATCTTTCTCCTCTTTAACATTGAAAATGAGTACATCCCTGTCATAGACAAAATTCCTCGGCGGCTTGCTAGCTAAATACTTATCGGCAATATTTCTCCCTCCGATGATGCCTAACTTTCCATCTACAGTGATGATCTTATCATGAAGGCGATTATGCCAGGTCCACGGCTTAAATGGCTTAAAGGTTTCGTAATATCTTAATTCAATGTTTTCATGAGAGGCCAATGCATAACGGGCACTGCTTAATTGACCTCTGAGTCCATGAGATATTCCATCCAGAAGGATTCGGACTTTGACACCTCGGTCAGCCGCTTCGATCAAGGCTCCAAGAAAAAGTTCGGTTGATTTGCCTTTTCCAAAAGCATAGTAGGCAATATCGATTGAATTCTGGGCTTCCTGGATCATTCGCATTCGGGCGAGTCCCGACTCATAACCGTCTTCGAGAAGAAGGACACGATCCACGGTGGCTTCCTTCTCTCCCATATATGCACTTACTTGATTAATCGGCCTATCTTCTTCTTTTTCTTCTTTGGGGAAAAGAACCACTGCCGTCACCACTACATAAAGCAAATACATTAGAAGAACGAGCAGAACTCCTTTAATTGCCGTTTTTGCCGTCATTGCGCACTCCCCCCTTTAACCGATATTTTATTACTATTCGTAATAAGGAAGTACTCTATTCAACATCTTCAAGCATAAATAAAAACACCTCTGATCAGTTAGCCAGCGGCGCCTATCTAGGTCATTCTTGGGTAGAAATTGGTGCATTTATTTTCCTTTTAAATGTGACAAAGTGGTGAACATGTAAGCAGTTGCATAATATGATATAGAAGGAGGGATTTCATGCTTAAACAACCTGATAGAATAAGTATTTTCAATTATTGTTTTGCCTTAGGTGTGTCAGAGGTATTCTTTTTATCCAGCTTTTATCTTTCCATTCTAGACGTTTCATTATTTGCAGTCGCTTTACCATTTTCCGCATTATTTCTAATGTTCTCCTTGTACCTATTCCTTCGAACGCATAAAGCAGCAATGACTTTACCCAATCAAGCGGAACGAAGAAGGGAAATTCATGCGTTCTATCATCAGTCTTTCGGGATTTTCACAATCATATTTTCCGTCTTATTTTTTACAGCTTTAGCCTATATTCCCTTGCTGGAAAACGGGGGGCACTTCTATCTTCTTTATTGTTTACCGATGGCCTTGCTTTGTTTGATTCCTTCGATTGTATCTTATAAAGGAAGGAAATTATTCAAACTGGAAATGATTTAGTGGAACTCCTTTGAAATCCGAAAGCTTCGTTATTTAAGAAGCTAATCGAGAAATGGATTTTAGTCTCTTTCCATGTTTATTAGTTGAATGTATAGGTAAAATGAGGATATAATAAAGATAACTAACATATATAAAAAAAAGACACTGGTTAGACCAGCGTCTTAATGAACAGCAAACTGCATAAAGAGCAGCGGCTTTCTGTGGTAAGTCAGTAGCTACTCAATCATGAAAGTAACCCTTTTCCTACATACATCTGGCCGGATGGTATGGAGGGGGTTACTTTTTTAATGTAACCGCGATTACTGCGACGATTAAAGAGGCAAATGAAATCATAAGCATCAGTCCGTCCATAATAGAAATCACCAGCGACACCCCCTTTCATTAAAGGAGTGACCGCTGCCCACTATACCAAATTGCTGTCCACTTTCTATTATATCTGTATTTACTTGTTATTTATAGAAAAATATAGATATATTCATTCCCCTTATAAAATCCATGCTTATACATAAAAAAATCCCACTTATAGTGAGACCATTGTATATCCCATTATTGTTCCACTACACGGCCATCTTTGTAAATGTGGAACCACCCAATCGTTCCTGACCCGCCTTGATCCATCCAATCTTTATTAGCTGCTTTATAATTGTAATATGATTTTCTTTTGCCGTCTTTCAGCAATCTGCCATCACCGCTGAAAACGATATTGTTACCCAGCTTCTTTTTACCTAACGCAATCGCGTCTTTCTCCGTGAACTGTTTTCTTTCTACCTTATTTTCATCTAAGGCTGCCCATGTCAATGGTCCAACGATACCATCTGAACCCAGGTTATGATCCACTTGAAACTCTCTTACGACATTTTGTGTTTGGGTGCCGAAAATCCCATCAACGCCTACATTATATTTAACATCTTTAAGGCTTTGCTGTAAGTCTCTTACATAACTAGAACGCGAGCCTTTCCGGAGGGTCGGGCGCGTTTCCGCCTTCGTTTCGATTTTCTGGGTTTGACTGCCCTTAGATGCTGCTTGGGTAATTGAAGTTCCCGTTCCTAAGGGGGCTAACATCAGGGCAACGGCTGGAATGATGACCAATACTTTCTTCTTCAACACAAATAACCTCCATTCATATAATCACTCCTGCAGGTTTCTGACTTACTTTCCTTGGAGCCCATTCATTATAACGTATGGATTTATTTATTTGGTGTTTTATTACTTAAATTATAAAAAATGGTAAATAGTATCTACGGGTGCATTTCCAAAGCTTATTTGATGGAGACCTCGTTTCTTGAATAAAAAAATAATCCCCTTAAGGGGATTATTTTTTTACTGATAATCTGACTGTTGTTGATTCTGCCCTTGCATCCCAGTTCCCATTCCCATCAAGTTAGTGGCAAGCGGTACCATATTTTTCATTTTCCCGCCATTTCCACTCAACATTTGATAAGTGGCAATACCTACCCCGACCGAAGCGACAACTGGTAAAATTTTATCCATGTTTGCCTTCATTTTCATCACCTTATTTTATATATTTTTGTTCATTACCTGAACTCTTATATCTTGTTCAAAAGAACCCAAAAAATTCTAGATGTTTGTTACCGAAACAATTCGTAATAAAAATATGTTTTTAAGGGAAAATTCTTTTAGGAGGGATATTATGCAAGTACCCTTCGAATGGAAATTTATTTTTATGCTAAAATCCAAACGCTTATCAAAAAGTTGTTTATTAAATAGTATAGCCATTCAATGATTGAAAAATGATTTAAGATTATTGAGGTGAATATTCATGCCAATGTTAGATGTGGACGGTATTAGCTTGTATTATTCTGTTAAGGGAAAAGGGGTTCCTATTGTTTTTATTCATCCTCCAGTACTGACTAGTGTGAATTTCCAATACCAAATGGAGGAATTATCCCAAGAATTCAAAGTTATAACTTTTGATATTAGGGGTCACGGAAGAAGTCAGTATTCAAAACTGCCAGTAACTTATCCCCTGATTATAGAAGATATCAAACAACTGTTGGATCATTTGAAAATTAAAAAAGCAATCATATGCGGATATTCAACCGGCGGCTCTATCGTATTGGAATTTTTGCTGAGTTGTGCCGATAGGGCTCTAGGAGGCATTGTAATAGGTGGAATGTCTGAAGTGAGGGATAAATATTTTAAGCAAAAGATCTCTTTAGGAATATCACTTGCAAATAAAGACGCAGTTCCAATTCTTGCGCTATCCATTTCATGGAGTAATTCAAATACGGAAAATTTGTTCAACAAAATGTTTAATGAAGCCCTAAAAGGAGATGCCAGAAATATCGAGCAGTATTACTATTATAGTTTGCATTATAACTGTACCCATCAGCTAGAGAAAATCACCCTGCCAATTTTACTGATCTATGGTAAAAAAGATAAACCACTTTATCATTATGCTAATTTATTGCATGAAAAATTGCCATGTACGGAATTAAAATTTATTGATCATGTAAAGCATCAGATCCCTACAAAAGCGGCTAATGATTTAAATGAAAGTATTAAGCATTTTATCCATACAACTGTTTGATTCTTTCTATTTATAAACGAATAAACCAATCCATCAAGTACTATGTAGAAAATTTCAATCTTTTACTATTGTACATATCATAAATTTATGGAGTGAAAAAATTGGGAAGAGATAAAAGTACACTGATTCATTTATTATTTCTATTGCTAGTAACTGCAGTTTTTATTTGGTCAGTTATTAAGCCTGAAGGATACTTGATATGGACAATGGAAGTACTTCCTGCCGTTGTGTTACTGATTTATGTAATGGCTACATATAATAAATTCCGCCTTACTACATTATCCTATTTCGTTATTGCCGTTCTTTCAATTACCATGTTCATCGGTGCCCATTATACGTACACAAAAGTTCCTCTATTTAATTGGATAAAAGATCATTACGATCTAAACCGGAACCACTATGATCGGTTTGGACATTTCCTAAAAGGTTTATTTGCGATTGTGATTAGAGAAATAGTAATACGTAAAACCCCTCTAACAAAAGGACCCTGGTTATTTGCTGTCACATTAAGTTTTGCGCTTGCCATTGGAGCCTTATATGAAATCATCGAATGGATAGCTGCCATCATTTCAAAAGGCGGAAAGGCTTCAAAGGAATTTTTAGGAACACAGGGTGATATTTGGGACGCACAATGGGATATGTCGTTAACCTTAATCAGCTCTATCATTGTATTGTTCACCTTGTCCAAACTTCATGACAAGCTGTTACGAAAAGTGAAAAATCGAGAAGAAAACAAAAAGAAAGGCTCTGAAAAACGATAAATTAAAAAAATAGTGATCTATATAGATCACTATTTTTTAATTAGAATTTGATTGTTAATATGATGTTCCATATGTTCTAGATAATCATTTATTAGCCACTCTAATGATTTTTGTTGATTATTGCCGATATCACAAAGATTAGATAATCTATCATTTGGTGTATTCGTTATTATATGTAAGATTTGCTTATTTAAAGTACAAAAAAGGTTAACTATCTCATCCATTGGTCGCTCTTGATAATTCTGGACTAATACCCATTGGTCTTGATTATATGATTGTATAACATATGGCTGTTCTTCGTACTGAATCTTGATAAACCTATTCATATTGTTCAATGCAGAATCGCATAGATGTCCTAAAATCTCTTTTTTGGACCATTTGTGTGGCATTGGTCGATGATTTAATTCTTTTTCTGTCATCCGGTTGAACTCTTCTGGTATAAAACCTATCCAATTATTGATTCCATCTATTACATTTTTCAAGTTGCACTCCCCCTAAGTTTTACCTAAAGGATTTTTATTCGGCAACCAACCAGAAAATACCTTCTTCTTCAATCAACAGCATTTAATAACTGACCCAAAAGAAAAAACCGAAATCAAAAATGGATTTCGGTTCAGACTGCAGACAAACCCGAAAAAAAGCGAGTTTCCCTGCAATTTAAAAAACGTTCCAGTTGGTTTCAGAAATCCGCTCCCTTTCCGTCGACTGTCTGCCAAGCCTCATCAAAGCAAGCGTCTGTGGGGTCTCAGCTAGCCAGTTTTTCGGCAGGAGTGTCGCAAATTTCTTCAATACCTGGAGGCAACGTTCAAATTTTAACCAGTCATGATTGCACTTGCTTACTTTCCTTTTTTTCATTGATAGCTTTTTGATCGATTTTTGTATAGATGCGTTCCACTTCTATTTTGTCATGCAACAGAAGTTCGCGGTTTTCTTTTAGCAGTTCAGTATAAGATTTCTTTCTCCTAGACATTTTTTAATTCACCTCTCAAGTGATTGAATTCCTTTTGCAGGACAACTAACGGAAGCTCGTATAGTTGTTTATTATATTTTTTAAAAATCCCGAATTTCAGAAGTTCTTGGATAAGTTCCTCTTTTTTTGCTTCTCCCTTTGCACTTAATTGGGTAATCATCAAGGGCCCTCCTTAACAAAAATGCTGATTTTTGGTATTTTGGGTTGCCTAGCATCCGATCCCACATGAAGAATCTCCACTTCTTCCTCTTGCTTCCCCATATAAGGGCATGCTCTGCAAAGTCTTCACATTTCCTTAATTGTTCGTATCTAGTGCTTTCCTGGTGAATTTTCAATACTCGATCATGTACATCAAATCCCAATTCCTTCATTTTATCTGAAAGAATATCTATCGCGGCGCACGGTTTCGAATGGGTCAAGTCGCCGGCACCAAAGAATGCGACTTTCACTCCAGCAAAGTCCACTTGGTCAATTTCTTCATAAAATTCGTTTGCTTCATACGGTAAATCTTCAAGATTCCATGTATATAAACCAATAAAGGCCAAATCAAAATCCTTTAAGGCATCAACTTCAACAGTATCCAATCTTTCCATATATACTTCACAGCCGACAGCCTTCATTCTATTCTTTATGTTCATAGCCATTCTCTCGGTATTACCGGATAAACTGACATAACCAATGAATACCTTCATCTATATCACCTTCCTAATTGAGAATTAATTTCATTACACATCTCACTATAGATGAAAATGATTCTCAATGTCAATTATTTACCTCCGCTAATTATATGAAGGATGAATCAGGAACGGATATTTTCGCTTCACTTTCCCTGTCCTGTATCTGTAATAAAACACCGATTGACGCACCGTTGTGGCCGGAACGTTCAAACTCATTCTTCAAAAAAAGAGCCCGTTTTACTCATTAAGAGTAAACGGGCTCTTGGTTAATCTATTATCCTAAATCTTTATTCTTTAATCTTTGAATTAATAAAATTTCACAATATTTTCGAAAGGTAGGAACGTTTTGTCGCCTGGTTGTTCATTCGGCTCTCCAAATGGCATTTGAGCTATCAACGACCATTTCCCTGGAAGATCCCAAGTCTTCATCACTGCTTCATCAATTATTGGATTATAATGTTGTAAAGATGCCCCTATGCCTTCCGCTGATAAAGTCACCCATATTGCATACTGCAGCATAGCACTTCCTTGATGGGACCAATATGGAAACTGTTCTTTATAGGAGGGTGCTTTTTCTTGCATTTGTTCTATCGTTTCTTTATTTTCAAAGAATAGAATGGTCCCCACTCCATCACGAAATCCTTGTAATCGTTCTACAGTTGCCGCAAAGCTCTCTTCCGGAACGCGGGAACGTAGTGTTTCTTTTACAATATCCCAGAACTTTTCATGCTCGTCATCCATCACTACCACTACTCGTCCACTTTGCATATTAAATGAAGTTGGTGCATGTAAAGCGGTTTTTAACACTTCATTAATTCTTTCTTTCGTAATACTTTCGTTCTTTTTCACCATACGGATGGAACGACGATTGATGATTGCTTCTTTTACATTTGTTGTAGTTGCTGACATTTTGATTCCTCCAAATTATGTTTCATTTAATTTTATTTAATATCTCAAAAAGCTTTTAGCAATTCCCCTTAACGTCGCATTGCAGGCCATCAAATTCATTCAGTTTATTCTTGGTTTCTTCCTTCTCAATGACTTGCGCTAACCTTTCTTTGCTAGCAAGTCCTTGGATGACTTCATCACCAATAATAAACGTCGGGACAGCCCTGATATCCGCTTCTTCATAAGCATGTTTGAGTGCTTCTTGGTGCACTTCCCGATACTTCCGTGACACTAATGCTTCTCTAAAAGCATCTACAGGAAGTTCAACTTCACCCGCTAATTTTGTCAATACTTCAATATCTTCAATATTTTGTTCCTCTTGAAAAAACGCTGTAAATACTCTGTTGTGGAACTCGTTCCCTTTTCCGTGCTCCTTTGCAAAATGGCACCCTTCGAACGCCAAATGTGTATATGGATGCGGAGAAACACGGGGTAAACGCATATCAACTCCCAGCTTTTTCGCAACAGGAAGAATGTAAGAATCCCATGAATTCAACTTATCCGGTTCCTTCCATGGATCAATTTTGGAATATGGACTAGGACGAAGTTCAAATGGCATCCATTCCACTTCCACATCTTTTTCCTTCACGATTTCGTCTAAAGGACCTTTGCCCAAAAAACAAAATGGACATATAAAATCAGAATACGCTTTAATTTTCACTGTCATATTATATTCCCTCACTTTTCATCATTAGCTCTCACTTGTAACCAAATCAGTTACAACAACGAGTAAAAAAATATGCATTCTCTACGATATAGAATGCATTGGATTAAGTAACTCGTAGCCGATTGCTTCTTGCGATTTTACTTTATTGTCTTTCACCTCTGCTGTAATCATTTTAGTTACAGGTTGAAGATAAGTCAAGCATTATATAAAAAAATCTTTAAAACCTTCAGTTCGGGAAGTAAGAAAAAAAGTTTGTAAAGGAAGCGTCGCTTTCTCTACAAACTTTTCAGTTATTCTCCGTTACATCTCGATTTGTTCGTTAACGGGTTCTCTCTTTTTCTTCCTCTGTTTTTTCGATTTTTTATAGTACAGCAATTCATATATACATGGAATGACGATAAGTGTGAGCAGTGTTGAAACAGCTAGCCCGCCAATGACCACGATCGCTAAACTTTGTGAAACCAGGCTTCCTGTTTCCGCCTTTTTATATAAAAGCGGCAGCATGGCACAAATGGTTGCTACAGCCGTCATTATGATCGGACGGAATCTTGTAGCTGTCGCTTCAATGATCGCATCACGGATAATCATTTTTTCTTCGTTTTGTTTGACTCGATCCAGAAGCACAATTGCGTTTGTCACCACAATTCCTATCAACATGAGCGCACCCAACAGTGCTGTAATATCCACTGGAATTCGACTGATAACCAATCCTAATACCGCTCCAATCGCAGCGAATGGCAAGGAAAATAGAATGGCGACAGGTGCTTTAATCGATTTGAAAGTTATAACCATGATTAGAAAGACAATGCCTATGGATATTAACATCGTAAGGAACAAATCAGTAAAATCATCTGTTTGCTGAGCACTGGCTCCTCCAACTAAAATTTCTACATCTTTCGGAATATCAAGGCCGCCTTTGTTCTCCTTATCTCCAAATATCTCAAGATTTATTTTGCTTGCAATATCGGAAAGTTTAGTCGGATCGACCGTTGCCGTTAATTGAAGATACGTTTCCCCATCTTTATGGAACTGCGTTGTTGCACTCTCTTCGCTCTTTAAAGAGGCAACCTTTGACACCGGAGCTAGACCGCCATCTGTCATTATGGGAATATTTTTTAAATCCTCTGGTTTTTTGGGATCTAAGATTGGTTCAAGGACGACAGGTGTCTGCTTATCCTCCAACGTTATATTGCCGATAGGGGTTTTATTAAGCATGATCCCTAATTGTTGACCTATTTGTTCTGTATTGCCTTTAGCTGGATCTACCTTGAATGAATAAATGGTTTTCTTTTCGTCCTGGTTCGTTGTAACATCTTCAATTCCTTTAATATCCTGAATTTTTTCTTTGACCTTATTGGCAGTCAGTTCCAAATCTTCAACATTACTGCCGATCACATCTATCGTAATGTTCGTCTTTGATGCCCCCATCATGAATGAAGAAGCGGTGGACGTAAGCTTCGCATCAGGATAGTTTTCTTGTTCCTTTTCAATTTTTTTCAGGATTGCATCAATATTTGCTTTATCCTTCACCAGGAGGCCGAAAGTCGCTTCTGTAGGTGATGTGACCGCGCCATATTGTGCCGCCTCTGCAGAGTTTCCTAATTGCATGAACACATTATCTACATCACTCATTTCTTGCATCGTTGCTTCGAGTTCAATCGCTTTTTCTTTTACTTCATCAAATGGCTGATCATTTGGATAAGTTAATGTCACGGAGACATAGTCTGCTGACGAATTATCAATCGCCCCTTTTGGCATGGCAAAATATGTACCAACAGAACCGACAAACAATAGCAAAGCAACAATCAAGACAACCCATTTATGGTTTAATGACCATGTAACCAGCTTGGTGAAACGCTTGGCTGGTCGATGTTTTGGAAGCTTCGCTCTTTTCAGCAATCCCGCACTCATTAACGGAACAACCGTCAATGCGACAATTAAGGAAGCCAGCAAAGAATAAGTGACCGTTAAAGCGAAAGGCAGAAGAAACTCTTGGAGCCCTCCGTTCAATAAAGCTACCGGCAAGAAAACGGCTACAGTAGTAAGGGTTGAAGCTGTTATCGCCACTCCCACCTCTTTTACTGCATCCATCACCAATTCGATTGAAATCTTCTCTTGCTGCATTTTCCGGAAAATATTTTCAATAACAACAATACTATCGTCCACCAATCGCCCGATCGCTACAGCGACACCGCCTAGCGTCAAAATATTCAGCGTCACTCCCGACAATGACAGCAAAAATAACGTAAAGCCAAGAGATAACGGTATGGATACGATTGTAATGAATGTAGAACGTACATTTCGTAAAAAGACCATGATCACAATGGTGGCGAATAGCGCACCAAGCAGCACTTCTTTAACCATCGTCTGAACGGAAGTCTCCACCATATCTGCTGTAGATAAATAGATGGTCGATTTCTGGTCACCATACTTTTCATTAATTTCTTTTGATACTTTTTCAACCTCTTTACTGATTGTGACAGCATTTGATTGGCTGTCCTTGATAATGCTTAAATCAATGCTTTCCTTTCCGTTAAAACGACTGATGAGTTTACCATCCTTCGCTTCTTCAACTTTTGCTATCTCTCCAAGAGTTACATTTGGAGTGACTTTTAACGCTTTTAATTTTTCAATACTTGTTAAATCCCCAATAACCTTAATGTTACTTGCCTTCCCATCAATCACTTTTTCGCCTACGGCCAGAGCTGTATTCTGACCGTTAAGGACGCCCATGATATCTTGAATGGAGACTTTCTTTTTAGCCAATTCTTTATTGTCCACTTTGACTGAAAGTACAGATTGGGAAACTCCAAATGTCTGTACATCCGAAACTCCTTTAATATCTTTATATAGAGGCTCTAATTCCTTCTTGGTAAAGTCTATGTTTTCAGCTGTTAATCCCTCTTTGAAAGTAACAGCTATAAATGAAATGGGAATCATTGATGTATTTAGCTGTGTAACAGTAGGCTTTGCCATGCTTTGTGGCAATGCTACATTACCTAAAGCCTCTTGAACATCCAGTTTCGCTTGTTTCATATCCGATCCGGCTTCAAAAAATAGATCTACCTTTGAAAATCCATCTCCAGTGGTGGAGTATATTGAACTCTTTCCTTTAACTCCCGTTACTGCTCTTTCAATCGGATCTGTAACTTGTGTTTCCATCGTTTTCGAATCAGTGCCCTGCCCCATTGTGATAATCGTAACTTGTGGATTATCAGCAGATGGTAAAAATTCCATTGGCAATTTAAAATAACTGACCACACCTATCAACAAAATAAAAATGGTTACCAAAGAAACGGCAGCCTTGTTGTTAAACGACCACTTAGTAAAAAACTCCACGAACAAATCACCCCTGATTATAATTTAAAAGAAAATAATTCCATTTTAAATCTTACCATATTTTACTAATACTGGAGTGTTAATTTTTTATTGATTTTTATATTTTTTTGTGACTCTATAAATTAATGATAAACCAACTTGGTATGAAGAACTTTTTCCACATAACATAAAAAAGGCTGCACAGCAGCCTCATAGAAACAATCTTGATTATTTAAATCCTTTTAAAAAAAGCATAACGATAGCGAAAATCATTATCCCGATAAATAATATAGGTCCGATGCCCGAGCTATACACGAAGTATACCGTGATGTGGCGAAAAACGAGCACGACAAGAAATAGGAATAACAGGAAACACAAAATGATGATCAGAGCGGTATTTTTATTCCGATACAACGTAACCAGCCCCATTTTAATAGCTTTATTTACATGAAGGAAAATTCACAGGAAATCCTGCCTCTTACATCAACATACCGTTATGAAACAATATGCCTCCCCCATTTTGTACTATTCTGTATATCGGGAATTATTAATCCTTCACATAGCGGAATAATAAAAAAAGGTTGCCGCAGCAACCCATTTTTTCGAGAATATTGTAAAATTAAACCCTATAACTCTTGAAGTTCATTGACCGTTACAAACGTGTACCCTTCGTTCGTTAACTCTCGTAAAATTTCTTCAATCGCTTGAAGTTCTTTACCCGTATCATCATACATCGGATGCAACAGGATGATCGAACCTGGTTTTATATTTTCCTTCACATACTTCACTTTGTCAGAAGCGGAAGTGTAATAGCTATCCGGTTCCAGATTCCAGGTAATGGTGTCCCTATCATTTTTATTTAAGTAATAAGGCAAACCTAAGATCTTTTTCCCGTTTGGTGGGCGAACGTCGATTTCACCCTTATATCCTGAGTTTCGAATCAATTTATCCGTTTTCTCGATTTCCGTTTTTATAAAGGAAGGGGATTTAAAAACCATTCGCTTGTGGGCATACGTATGATTCCCAATCTGATGTCCGGCTTCCGCTATTTTCCCAGCTTCCTCTGGATAATTTTCGATTTCGTTACCAATCAGGAAGAATGTAGCTTTTGCATCGTATTTATCCAACAACGGAAGGATCTGATTTACATTCTCCGATGGGCCGTCATCAAAAGTCAAAGCGACCACTTTTTCATTCGTCTCGACCTTATCCGTTAATCCTCCGAATACCTGATAGGTTCTCGAATTCATCAATTTATACGTACCAAGCAATAGCAGGAAAACAACCAGTATACCCAATCCAATGAATGTCAGTTTCTTTTTCATGGCAAATACCTATCTTTCTATAAGTTTTTTAATCCAATGATATTATAGCAAATCACTGAACGAAAAAACTTATTGCTCTCTTTCAATCGAACCGTCTACATTCACTTTACATGTATCAATACAAAACGCTCACACACAAGCAGCATATCTTCTTTAAAGGTGTGGCCGATTTTGTCCAGTGCTTCTTTAAAAAATTTTTCATGAGCATCCCACCAGTATGTATAGGTTCCATCGCCTTCCCCTTCTGCAATCGCAAACCCTTCACTCACTTCATTCATGGGCAATACCTCGACTTTCACTGTTTGTATGATGGCTAAGGGCTCATCCTCACTGCTTAATATAATGCTATAATCACCCACGGATGGTAATGGTTCATTTTCCTCTTCATAAAAAACATAACCAGAGCACGTAGCCGTTTTTTTCCCTTCGATCACTAATTGAGCCAAATGATCGGGATCAGCCCCGAATTGCCACGCACTGACTGACTTGGGTTTTCCTTCGTCTTTCCCCTGCCAAAATTCATTCCAATATAATTCCGCTTTGACATTCATTCTATAAATCCCCCATTCTGCTTTAACATAAAGCATATTAAAGCGATTCATTCTTAAAACTTCCGCCCAACTGTCATTCGCTTTTTTCACTTCTGTATTCATTTAACCGTTCCCATTCACTTAAATACATACGATTCGTGATTTTTTTTGGATTTGCCAATTTACTGATAAATTCCAAACTGTTGCCGTCTGGATCATTAAAGTGAATTTTAGCGTGGGCATCTTCCCCGTGAGGCATCACGAAAGGTTCAATTGGTTGAAATCCGAACGCCTCTCTTGGCGAATAGCCCCTATCTTCAAGCCATGCGACTGAACTCTTTAAATCTTCCAATGATACTTGAAATGCTATATGCCTTAAAGAGGGATGATACTCAACCTCCACTTTTTCCGTTTCCCAAAGCCCCAACCAACTTTTATCCTTTTCAATCCATAGAAAAGCCAGGTTGTCTTCAACCTTATGATCCAACTGTAAACCAAGTCCCTCATAGAATTCGATGGACCGTTTCAAATCACGGACCGGTAAATGTGCTTCATATAAACCTCTTATCATTGAAAAACCACCTTTTTAGTCAGATCCAATTTGGTCTACGGGGCAAATTCAATTTCACCCGTTAATAACAAAGTGATGACGATAACCCATAATATGAAGAAAGACGAAGAAAAAACCAAAGAGATAATAGGAATCACTTTTTTCTCCGTATTCTTCAAAATACCTATGATAGAAAGGACGATGCCGGTAATCGTAAGGAAAAATGTTATATAATATCCAGTCAGGCTCCCGATATTGGCAATTCCAATAGGTGTAACAAAAACAATAAAAAAGCAAATAATTCCGATGATGAATGAAATAAAACTAATTACACCGTACCTCTTCTGAATAAATGCTTCGTTTTCCATCGAGCACACCCTTTCATGATTGTCATATAGATCCTACACATCTATAAATATCTCACGAATAATTTTAACATATAATACCAGCGAATGTTTGTGCAAAGGTTGCCGCAGCAACCTTCCCCAATGACAGGACAAGAAACGTTGAATTAAAGCTTCATTTTCATAGGTTTGCAAATGAAATTAGTAAGTGAATAGAGCGATAAAAGCCTACATCCCGATTAAGGATGTAGGCTTTTATTGAATTAATATTATTGCATTACGTTAAATGTATACGTTATTTTTGAAGAACTTGCATTTTCGAATTTAATACGGTATGTAGCGCCTTTGGTAACACCTGTCCAGTCCATTCTTGTATAGCCATTTTTAGCAGGATATTTTGTACGGTAATTCTTCCAAACGCCACTAGTCTTTTTTTGAAGAATTGCTTTGAATGTTCCAGATGCAGAGCTCTTTGCATTTACAGCAGTCCAAATTTCGTCTGACACAGTAGTTGTCATAGTACGTTGGTAAACGTAATTGGAGAATGAACCAGAATGATAATATGTAGTCCAAATACTTCCTGTAGTTGACCAATCTGCTGCCTCTGCTTTTTGAGCACCTCCGAAGCTTGAAAGACTTAAAACAAGTGCAAGTGCAAGTGAAGCTATGATGCTTTTTTTCATATGTATTTCCTACCTTTCTAATTTCATACATTAGTAATATTAACACAACTACTCAGTAGTACAATTACACAAATTAATATTTTCTTCTTTTTATTATGGATAGTCATTCTCGTTATTGTGGCATATTTAACGCTGTATTCTAGTTCCATGATTTATTTCCATTCTTTGAGTATCTCTTCCTTATTACGGCCAAACCTAGAAAGATTATGAATAACTAACTCATCATCAAAATGGATTATATTTTTCATTTTTTGATACTCTGTACGTTCAAAATCTCTGCCAGATAGATCCTACACATCTATAAATATCTCACAAATAATTTCTACATATAATACCAGTCGATAGTTGTGCACAAAAAAGGTTGCCGCAGCAACCTTCCCCAATGACAGGACAAAAAACGTTGAATTAAAGCTTCATTTTCAAACCTTCATGAGTCGCTTTGAATCCTAAATGTTCATAAAAACGCAGCGCTTCTTCCCGATTTTTATCGGTCGTTAGCTGAATGATATGACAGCCCCGCGCTTTTGCACGCTCAATCGCATATTGGATCAACTTGCTTCCTATTCCTTTCCCCCGTTCTGAAGATGCCGTCCGAACCCCTTCTATCGTAGCTCTCCAACCGCCTTGATGGGTAATATAAGGAGTGAACGTGATTTGTTGCACCCCAACGATTTCCTCACCAAGACATGCTACGATCAATTCATTATTCTCATCTGAATCAATGGATTCAAATGCTTTTTGATAGCTTTCAGGAAGGGGATATTCATAGCGCTCCCTTTCCCTCCCCAATATATCGTCCGCAAGCATCTTCACTATTTCACTTAAGTCCTTTGCTGCTGCATTCCTGAATGTAATCATACAATGCCTCCTAATACGTACTTCATCATCACACTTTTTCGTCATGATGAAATACTAATCTAGTTCAACCATAAATTCATGTATAACTTCTGCCAATAGTTCGGCGTTCCTCTTTTCTCGAGGAAAAATAATGATAGCTTTAAAAATAGGAATAACAAAAAAAGGACAAACTTCCTCTTTTATAAGGAAGTCCGTCCAGAAAATCATTATTAGGTAATTGGAGCTGGATTGAATAATGCCAAATCATTATGCAGGCCCCAATGCTCTGCCCAGGTTTTCTTTTTACCGCTGGCCACTTCCAATATAAGGTGAAATATTTCCCACCCAACATCCTCTATGGTTGCTTCTCCAGTAGCGATAGTTCCGGCATTTATATCAATCAAGTCTTTCCATTGCTCAGCCAATGTATTTCGTGTAGAAACTTTGATGACGGAAGCCATTGCCAGATTATAGGGTGTCCCTCTTCCGGTTGTAAAAACTTGAAGATGGATGCCGGAAGCCAGCTGTAACGTTCCGCAAACAAAGTCACTAGCTGGTGTAGCTGCAAAAATCAGCCCTTTTTCCGTAGCCTTTTCACCTGGAGCCAGTACGCCAGATATAGGGCTGCCTCCTGATTTGGCAATGGACCCTAATGATTTTTCCACTACATTGGCCAATCCGCCTTTTTTGTTTCCTGGCGACGGATTGGCACTTCGATCGGCATCACCTAATGCGAGGTAGTCATCATACCAATCCATTTCCTTTATTAAAGCCTTCCCTACTTCTTCATTCACTGCACGAGGCGTCAATAAATGAATCGCATCCCGTACTTCCGTGACTTCAGAAAATAGAACGGTCGCCCCTGCTCTAACTAACAGATCTGTAGCATATCCCACTGCAGGGTTAGCTGTAACACCAGAGAATGCATCACTTCCTCCGCATTGCGTTCCGATGACTAATTCGGAAACTGGACATGTTTCGCGCTGCCTGCGGTTCAACTTCATTAATCGTTCTTCAGCCATTTCCATGATGGATTGGACCATTCCCGCAAATCCCTGCTGATCCTGAAGTGAAATGATATCCGAGTCGTCTCCGCTTGGATTTATTCTCATTGGAGAAAGCTTTTCACAGCCCAATCCAACTACCAAGGCTTCACCGCCGAAATTTGGGTGTTTCGCCAGGTTCTGAATCGTGCGAATGGGAATAACTGCTTCCGGTGCATTGATTGCGACTCCACAGCCATAGTTGTGATTCAAAGCGACAACATCTTCAACATTGGGATACTTCGGGAGAATCTCTTTTTTTATGCGGTTCACCACGAAATCCAGAACGCCTACTACACATTGAACGCTAGTTGTAATGCCTAATATGTTCTTAGTTCCAACACTGCCATCTTCATTGCGAAATCCTTGAAATGTATATCCTTCAAGTGGTGGTAAAGTTTTGGGTACATCATTGGCTACCGTTAATTCCTTTAAATCCGGGGATGCCGGCAGTATCACCAATGACTCATCAATCCAACTGCCCTTCCTGATTGATTCAGCTGCATGGCCGATAACTTCTCCATAGCGGATGATGGCTTCATTCTTGTCTATATCCATTAAAGCTACTTTATGACCTTGTGGTATTCTTTCTTTCAATTCTAGCCCACAAGGGAAAACGGTTCCTTGATCCAAGCCCCCAGTATTAACCACAATGGCGACATTGTCTATCGAATTTACCTTAATATAAAGCGGTACCTCCCTGAGTTGCATTTTAGTATCCACTTCACCACTCCCTTCATTATAAGAAAGCTAACAAAGATTCACGGGCCAGTTATCATTTCATTTCCGATATAATATCAGTTTAATAAAATGGTAACACACACACTTCTTCTTTTCCCCTTATTTGACAAACACCGTTTTAATCGATGTAAAAAACTCTTTTGCCGCTTCCCCTTGTTCCCTGGAGTGGGAGCTGGAGTTTTTCATGCCACCAAATGGCGCCTGCAATTCAACGCCTGCGCTTTCCGCGTTGACCCTGATCAATCCCGCTTCCATATCGTTAACAAATGAGAGCAAATGTTTAATATTGGCTGTAAAAATCGAAGCACTAAGTCCGTATTCCACGCTGTTCGCAAGTTGCAGGGCTTCTTCCACTGAATCAGCTTTCAATAAGGCAATCACCGGACCAAAAATTTCTTCCTGTACAATTGCCATATCTGACGTGCAGTTATCAAAAATCGTCGGCTCTACATAAAAGCCATTTGCCTGAGGGCCTTCTTCAGCACGCTTTCCGCCAATTAGAAGAGTAGCGCCTTCTTCCACTCCTTTTTCGATATAGGAAAGTACCGTATTTAATTGATTTTCGCTAGCACATGGCCCCATCCATGTCCCGCTGTCCAATCCATCCCCGATGGAAATGCCTTTCGTTTCTTCCACCAGCTTCCGCTTGAACTCTTCATAGACTTCAGCAGCAACAATCACACGGCTTGTCGCTGTACACTTTTGCCCCGTTGAACGAAACGCACCTGTAATGACTGCTTCCACAGCCAGATCAAGATCCGCATCTGCCGCTACGATTACCGGGTTTTTCCCACCCATTTCAAGCTGGTATTTCGCTCCACGTGCTAACGCCGCTTGTCCAATCCTTTTACCAACGCCGTTTGAGCCGGTAAAGGTAATCCCGTTAACATCTTCGTGATCGGCGATGCCCTGCCCGATGACACTGCCCGGCCCTGTGACCATATTGATTACACCCGTCGGTAAACCGGCTTCTTCAAAGCACTCCATAATCTTCGCACAAGTGATGGCCGTCTCGGTTGCGGGCTTCACCACAATCGTATTCCCATATACAAGAGCAGGGGCCATCTTCCAGATTGGGATGGCGATTGGAAAGTTCCAAGGTGTAATGACACCCACTACACCAAGCGGGACGCGTGTCGTGAACATAAGCGCTGAACTGTCCGTAGACGGAATGACATCTCCCACTTTACGCATTCCTTCTCCTGCATAGTATTTCAGGATCGCAATGCCGCGTGCCGTTTCCCCTTTTGTTTCAGCAAAGGTCTTTCCCATTTCCCGTGTTGCACATTCAGCAATTTCATCAATCCGCTTTTCAAGAACTTGAGCTACTTTATATAGATACTCCCCACGCTCAGATCCAGCTAGTTTGCGCCACTTATCTTTTGCCTTTTTTGCAGCTTCCACAGCCAGGTTCAAGTCATCCTTTGTAGATTTCTGTACATATCCGACAATGGCCTGTTTATCTGCCGGGTTTAAACTTTTTTCAACTTCATTTGAAATGGAAGCAACCCATTCACCATTAATATAATTTAGATGCGTTTTTGTTTGAACTGTAGTTATCATATATAATCCCGCCTTTATTAGATTGATTGGATGGTTGTTTCTTTTGGAAAACGATCTAAGGCATTCTCTAATATCGTTTGCATTTCTGCATAATGTTCTTTTTCAACCGGAAGAATCGGTAATCTGACTGTTTGCCCAACCGGCATTCCCATGATCTCCATACCTGCTTTAATGAGAGAAACGGCATACCCTTTTCGCTGACGGCGAATGTTGTTGATTGGCATGATGACCTGTTGGTAAATTTCATTGACCGTTTCTTGATCTCCACTCAAAATGCCATTATAGAATTTTCGTGAGATGTGCGGGATGTAATTGGATATCGCAGATGAGTATGAGTCAAAACCAAGTGGAACATAGGCCGACATGGTAACTTCCGCAAGCGGCATTCCGTTCAGCCAGCCGAAACGTTTTCCGAAGGTTTGTGTAAGCAGTCCATTCAACTCCATATTGCCTAGACCATCTTTGACGCCGACCACCTGCGGGACCTCCGCAAGCGCTTCCAAAGTTGAAATTGAAAGGGAAACATTATCACGCTGATATACAATCGAATTTAAGTCTGTACTCTCTGCGATGGCTTTGAAATAAGCCGCTAGACCTGCCTGTTCTCCAGTAACGAGATATGGTGGCAATATTAAATAACCATCCGCCCCTCTATCTGCTGATATTCTGGCAAGTTCCAGGGAAGTTTGAATGTTCCCCCCTACCCCTGTGTATACAGGTACTTTTCCACCCGTGACGGATACGGCCACATCCACCATCACTTCATATTCCTCTTTACTTAATGATGGATACTCTGCTGCCGCACATGCCACGAAAATGGCCTCGAGGCCTTCATCTAATAAAAATTGGATATTTTGGGCGAGTGCTTGTTCATCAAGCTTATTACTCGTCGTGAATGGAGCCACAGGAAAACCTAGGATCCCTTTAGGTGCTTTGCGAATCTTATTCATTATCGATTCCTCCTTGTGTATTATTATTTTATTGTAAGACAAATACACCAAATGGTCAATCGTATATTTTTTATTTTCTGAAAAATGCAAAATCAAATCAAACCTCAATAATTTCGCTTCTAATATATACAAAAAAAATAGATAATTAAGGAGCTAAAATGTAAAAACGAATTTACAAAAAACACATTGACAAACAATTTCATTTGTCTTACCATTGGACAAAACTAAATAGTTAGAATTTTCGCAAAGGGGGAAGCAACTACATTGTAAGCGGTATCAAGAAAATAAAATAAGTTTAAGGAAGTGAGTATATGAACGCTGAAGAAAAGGTTTTTCAAGCTTCTCCTATACTGCCAAGTGCACAGAAAAAAACACGCACACGATGGTTCATTGTCTTTATGCTCTTTATGGTCACCGCCCTGAATTATGCGGATCGTGCGACGCTATCAATCGCGGGTACGGACATGTCTGGTCAGCTTGGTCTCGATTCAGTCATGATGGGCTATGTTTTCTCCGCTTTCGCTTGGTCTTATGTAGCTGGACAAATTCCAGGTGGATGGCTTTTAGACCGTTTTGGCTCAAAAAGAGTTTACTTTTGGAGTATCATGCTATGGTCTACCTTTACGCTTTTACAAGGATTCCTCGGATTTTTCGGTTCTGCCGGAACAGCGGTCATGGTATTGTTCGGACTCCGTTTTTTAGTTGGATTGGCAGAAGCCCCTTCCTTCCCGGCCAACAGCCGAATCGTTGCTACCTGGTTCCCAAGCCATGAACGCGGAACCGCGGCTGCCACGTTCAATTCCGCCCAGTATTTTGCAACTGTTCTCTTTGCACCGATCATGGGTTACATTACGTATAAATTCGGTTGGGAATACGTCTTCTTCTTTATGGGCGCTTTAGGAATCGTCGTTGCTTTCATCTGGCTGAAAACGATTTATAGCCCAAAGGAACATCCGCGTATCAACAAAGCTGAGCTTGAATATATCGAAGCAGGCGGCGCTTTGATCAATATGGATCAAACCAATACAAATAAAGATGAAAAGAAAGGCGTCAACTGGAATCATATTAAGCAGCTTTTATCGAACCGTATGCTGCTGGGTGTTTATCTCGGACAATATTGCATTACAACGTTAACGTACTTTTTCCTGACATGGTTTCCTGTGTACCTTGTGCAAGAAAGAGGCATGACCATTCTTGAAGTTGGATTCGTCGCTTCCCTTCCAGCCATTTGTGGATTCTTTGGCGGCATTCTCGGAGGGACATTCTCGGATTTCTTGTTACGGAAGGGATTCTCATTGACTGTCGCCCGAAAAGTGCCAATTGTTGTGGGGATGATTCTATCGATGAGCTTGGTAGCTGCAAACTATGTAGATACGGAATGGGTTGTTATTTTCGTTATGGCGCTTGCGTTTTTCGGTAAAGGATTTGGGGCACTCGGCTGGGCGGTAGTGGCCGATACCTCACCAAAAGAAATGTCCGGTGTTAGCGGGGGGCTTTTCAACACATTCGGTAACATTGCAGGCATTACAACACCGATTATCATCGGATATATCATTGCTACGACAGGGTCGTTCAATGGGGCGCTAGTCTTCGTATGTGCTAATGCTCTTGTCGCGATTTTAAGTTATTTATTCCTAGTTGGTGAAATTAAACGTGTCGAGTTAAAATCATAGTCAATTAAATATTCTGGTAGGGGGAAAAATTATGAACAATCAATTGCTTAAGGATAATGTAAAAATCGGCACACCGGTCATTTCAGAAATGAGCGTCATTCCAGTTGCGGGCCATGACGGCATGCTTCTGAACTTGAGCGGTGCCCATGCTCCTTATTTCACCCGGAACATTGTCATTCTAAAAGACAATGCGGGTAATACGGGTGTAGGTGAAGTTCCTGGAGGCGAAAAAATTCGCCAAACACTCGAAGATGCCAAACAATTGGTTGTCGGCCAGTCCATCGGGACATACAACAACATTCTAAATACCATCCGTAAGCAGTTTGCGGACCGGGATGCAGGAGGGCGCGGCCTTCAAACGTTTGATCTCCGTATTGCCATACATGCCGTAACAGCATTGGAAGCGGCACTTCTTGATTTAGTTGGCCAATACTTGGACGTTCCAGTCGCTGCCCTTCTCGGCGAAGGACAGCAACGGGATAAGGTAGAAATGCTGGGCTACTTATTTTATGTAGGTGACCGTAATAAAACAGATCTTGGTTATTTAAGCGAACCTGAAGCGGAAGATGACTGGATCCGCCTCCGTCATGAGGAAGCTCTGACACCAGAATCGATTGTCCGCTTGGCAGAAGCTGCCCACACTCGCTATGGATTCAATGATTTTAAATTGAAAGGCGGGGTTTTGCGCGGGGAAGAAGAAATCGAAGCGGTGACGGCACTTGCGGAACGCTTCCCTGAAGCCAGGATCACCCTTGATCCAAATGGCGGCTGGCTGCTGGAGGATGCGATTAAGCTTTGCAGGGATCAGCATCATGTTTTAGCTTATGCGGAAGATCCATGCGGAGCGGAAAACGGTTTTTCCGCCCGGGAGATCATGACGGAATTCAGGCGCGCAACGGGTCTTCCCACCGCAACGAATATGATTGCAACGGACTGGAGGCAAATGGGGCATTCCATTCAACTTCAATCCGTGGACATCCCTCTTGCCGATCCGCATTTTTGGACGATGCAAGGCTCCGTCCGTGTCGCTCAAATGTGCAACGAATGGGGATTGACATGGGGATCCCACTCCAATAATCACTTTGACATTTCACTTGCCATGTTTACACACGTTGCAGCAGCAGCGCCAGGCAAAATCACTGCGATCGATACCCATTGGATTTGGCAGGATGGTCAACGCTTAACAAAAGAACCTTTTAAAATTGTCGGCGGAATGGTGGATGTTCCTTCCAAACCCGGACTTGGAATTGAATTGGATATGGAACAAATCGAGAAGGCGCATCAGCTTTATAAACAAAAAGGGCTTGGTGCCCGTGATGATTCAATCGCTATGCAATACCTGGTCTCCGGATGGAAGTTCAATCCAAAATTACCTTGCCTTGTCAGATGATTTTTTAAAGGAATGCATGCGTCACTCTCTTAAGAGCGGCGCATTTTACTTTTTTTGGACATAGGTCTACATGCAAATAAGTTTATTATATTATATAATTAGTCTTACAGTAGGGTTACATATAGGAAGTCACAGAAAAGGGGTTACATAATGGAAGAATCGTCAAAGAAATTAGGCGTACAATCGGTACATCGCAACACTCTTTCACAACAAGTAGTGGATCAAATTGTGCATCTGCTCGTCACTGGACAAATGAAAGCGGGTGACAAACTGCCTCCTGAAATGGAACTTATGAAAGAACTTGAAGTAAGCCGGCCGGTTTTACGGGAAGCCCTCAGTGCACTTGATACCCTGGGTGTCATAACACGGAAAACGCGTGAAGGAACCTTTTTTAACGATAAAATCGGAACTCATCCATTCTCTGTCATGCTGGCGCTGGCTACCGATAATTTACCAGCAATCATCGAAGCACGAATGGCATTGGAATTGGGATTGGTAACAATGGCTGCCGAGAAGATCACCGACGAACAACTTGAGAAATTACAAGTTACGATCGACACGATTGCCAATAGTGAAGACAACGATTATGGAGAGGCTGATAAAGAATTCCACAAAATCATTGCTTTAAGCGCGAACAATCCCATTATCGAAGGGATGATCGATTCCTTATTGATTACCCATAATAAAATAAACAGCCTGATTCAATTCAGGGAACGGGAGTTGACTGTAAAATATCATAAAGCAATCTATGCGGCACTTGCAGCACATGATCCCCATGAAGCATTCAACCAAATGTACAAGCACCTTGATTACGTTCGTCAGAAAGTCCTTCAATATTCTCACGCAAAATAATATATCGTTTGTTAGGACGCAGCAAACTAATGGATCACTCAATGATCCAATTTAATAGGAAAAGTGGATTTTTTCAGGGAACCAATTTTGCTTCCAAGATTTCAGAGTTCATCTCATCTTTTAAATCCAATTGATAGCATAATTCTTTTTGAGAAAAACTGGATAGTAGTTGAACTATCCAGCCCCCACTTATCCAGTTCGATTGAAATGACAATGTCAGGACTCCCGAATGAAGTCGAAACCTTCCTCTTGCAAATTGTCTAACTAACCAAAATCCCCATCCAATGAACCTGCCAATGACCCACTCAAAAAAATGCATCCCTGCTTATTGGCAGGAATGCATGTATAGTCTCTTAGTTTTTGACCATCCTCTTTTTAATATACGGCTTAATAAGCACTCCAGCCCGCATCTGCAGTGATGACAGTACCATTAACAAAACTGGAATCGTCAGAAGCCAGGAACAAAGCCACTTTAGCGATTTCTTCAGGTTTGCCATTGCGTGGATTGATAGCCATACCCAGTTGTTGGCGGGATGCGCCAAACTTATTGATATTCGTCATGCTGGAACCAATATTGGTTTCAACTCCACCTGGTGCTATTGCATTGCAGCGAATGCCTTTATCTGCATACATGAAGCCCGTGTTTTTTGTGAACCCAACCACTGCGTGTTTAGAGGCAGTATATGCTGCGCCTGCTCGAGCACCATATAAACCGCCAGCAGAAGCAATATTTATGATGACCCCTTTTTGTTTTTCTAAAAAGATTGGTAAAACCTTTCTAGTCGAACGCATGACGCTTGTCGTGTTAATTGCAAAAATCCGATCCCATCCAGAATCCTCTATATCCCCGGCAGGTTCCATGCCATCCATGATACCCGCATTATTCACCAAAATATCAACCGTACCATACGTACTGACCGTGGTATCGATCAAATGTTGAATATCTTCTTCTACCGCTACGTTCGTTTTAATGGCAAATGCCATTCCGCCATTCGCTTTTATTTCTTCTACCGTTGCATTCGCACCATCGAGATTTAAATCCGATACGACGACTTTAGCACCTTCTCTAGCATAATCTATAGCAATTTGTTTCCCCATGCCTGATGCTGCGCCAGTCACTACTGCAACCTTGTCTTGTAATTTCATTCAAACTCCCCCATTCATTCTAGTGAAGTGATACTTATTGTACAGATGTTCATTAACTACCTTCCCATATAGTATAATTAGTTTCAGCAGGCTTATACAATCAGCAAATGATGACCTCGATGTTGAACAATGAACAGAAAGAGTTATATTGTTTATCAAAAGTACAATAACGAACAAAGGGTGAAGAAAATGTCTAATAATAACACTGGGATTGATAGAAGGATCAGGAAATCCAAAAAGGCTTTAAAAGAATCCCTCATATCATTAATGCAAAATAAGGATTTCAGGGAGATATCGATCACTGACATTGTAGAACTCGCCGACCTTAATCGGGGTACATTTTATAAACACTATCAGTACAAAGAGGAACTGCTTGAAGAGGTCATGGAGGATGTCATAGCTGATTTGATCATATCTTACCGGGAACCTTATAAAGATGTGGATACTTTCACCATCAATGAACTGACGGCTTCCGTCATCAAAATATTTGAACACGTAGCTAACTATGCAAACATTTATACCCTCATTCTAAAGTCGAATGCATGGCCAAAATTACTAGAAAGGATTTGTAATGAATTAAAGAAACTCCCTTTAGAGGACCTAGAAGATTACCGGCCGAACCCAAAGATCAATACAGAACTTGCCTCCAGTTACCAAGCTTACGCGATTTTAGGCATGATAATCGAATGGGTCAACACTGGATTTAAATACAGCGCTGACTATATGGCTGAACAGCTTCTGGAAATCATTAATAATAAGCCGGTAAACGCCGTTTATAAAATAAACCAAACATTGAAAGATTCCAGGCAAAAATAAGAGGGCTGCATTGGCAGCCCTCCCTCAAAATGCTATTTGGATGGAATTTAATCATTTATCTATTAAAAGGGCCTTATAAGTAGGTGGATTCACGAAATAAGAAAACTTCTCACGGCAGCTAAGAAAGCTGGTAAATTATCATCATGCACAAAGTGCCCGGCGTCCTCAATCGTCACCAATTCACAATTCGGAATAAGCTCGGAAACTTCCTGTAATTTGTTTTGGGGAATATGACTCGCCCCACCTCCTATAACAAGAGTAGGCATGGTAATCTCCGTAAGACGTGCCCACCATTCGGGATTGGGTTCATTCAGTTGCTGTAGAATCGAAGGCACCACTTGCCAATCAAACGGCAGGGGGCCAGAAGGTCTGGAAGGAAATTCGATTGGTTTATCCGAAAAAGGAGGAGGCGTGTCTTCGACAATCAACCTTTCTATCCTCGAAGGATAAGTTTGAGAGAAAAGATAGGAAACCGTTCCCCCCATGGAATGACCCATTAACGAAAACCTTTCCAAATTCATAGCATCCGCAAAATGAAGCAAATCATCGCACATCAATTCAAAACTGTATGTATCAGTTCTCGAACTCCCACCGTGACCCCGTTGATCTAAAGCTAATACGCGATAATTTCCCCCTAATACGGCAGCCGCTTGATCCCATGATTCTGCACTTTTCCCCAGCGCGTGAAGGGCGACAAGCGGTGGTGCGGAACGTTCCCCACTCTCCCGATATTGAAAAGTGAGGCCATTCAACTCAATTTGATTAACCCGTACTTCCATCTCCATTCATCTCCTAAGATCGGATTTGTCATTTTGAACCCGATCTATTTAATAAAAACCTCCTAAAATACTATGTTCACTATAATTAAATTATACTTTTTATGCCTTCACCCATTTATTCGACCTAGATCCACTAATTTCGGCCTTCATCCCTTCTATTCCGGCCCTCATCCGATTTATTCGACCTTCGAACGGTCAATCCTGCCTCTGTCCCATTATTTATCCATCAGCCTAGCAGAGTTGACAGCAGCGAAGTAATCCATGACAAATAAACGAAATTGCTTGGCTACTGGTGTGAAGTAGCGTTTTTCTGACCAGCCGAGCCCAATGGTTCTTTGACAGGCAGGCTCGGTTATCCGGATTTTATGGGATAATGATCCAGTTTGGTGGAGCCATGTCAATTCGGATACGAAGGCGACGCCCAATCCTTTCCTGACAAGGTCCGAGATGACAGCAGGTTCATCTCCTTCGAATGCGATGTGCTGGACAAATCCAGCTTCGAGGCAAAATTGGTCGGTTAGGTTTCGGAATCCGAAGCCTGTGTTCATACTTATGAATGGTTCATCTTTCACTTCATGGAGTTGAATGCTTTCCCTGCCTGCCAGCCGGTGATTGGGGGGCACGATCAGATATATTTCTTCGGTAATCAGCGGTTCCCACTTTAATTCGGGGCCTTCAATTGGAACGGATGATATGCAATAATCGATTTCCCCTTCAATTAGTAGCTGTTTCATGGATGATATGGATTTTAGGAATTGTTGAAAACGGACATCCGGGTATTGAGATAAAAATGTACCCAATAGATCAGGCAGGACCCTGGGAATGGTAACGGCCAAGGTGATGTTCTTTTGGTCTTGATCTGTTAATTCCTCTATTTCGCGCCTTCCTTCTTTCAGTTCCGCGAAAGCCCGTTCGACCCGGTTCAAGAATATTCTTCCGGCTGCATTGAGCCTGATTTTCCTGTGTTCCCTATCGAAGAGTGCGACTCCCAAATCCTCTTCTAGGCGGGATATGGTTTTACTGAGGGATGGCTGTGCAATCTGAAGCTGTTCCGCAGCCTTCGTCATATGTTCCAGTCGTGCTACGGTTTGAAAGTACTTCAGCTGTAAAATTTCCATTTTCCCACTCTTTTCACATAGATTTAAATCTATTATTACATAATCATTTATGTATTATACAGTATCTTAAAAAGCCTTTATGATGAAATAATCTCATTTAGTTAGAAAGGGCAGGCTCTATAATGAAAGGTTTACAACTTGTACTTCATGATATAACAGCAATGTGGAAACATAAACACGGGAGAATCGCGTTGATTTTCCTTTTGGTCGTTCCGTTGATTTACTCAGGTTTCTTCTTGGCAGGATATTGGAACCCTTATGGAAAGTTGGATCAGCTCCCGGTAGCGGTGGTCAATCTCGATAATGGTTCGGAAATGGACGATAAGCCAATCGAGGCTGGAGATGATTTCGTTAAGCAATTGAAGAAGCAGAAAGAATTGGACTTTCACTTTGTTTCGGCAGAGGAGGCTAACACAGGCCTTGAAGAAGGTACCTATTATATGGTTGTCACGATTCCGGATGATTTTTCGGAAAATGTCACGACACTAATGGATGAAAAACCGGAAACGGCCAAACTTTTATATACGGTCAATCCAGGTAAGAACTTCGTTGCCTCACAGATCAGCACAACTGCTGTTGAAAAGATGACTGCAAAAATCAACGCAAGCATTACAAAGGTATATTCGGAAGGCATCCTTTCGAAATTCCAGGACGTTTCTAAAGGCTTGGCGGATGCCGGGGATGGAGCGGAAGAGATTCATCTTGGAACGGCGGATGCGAAAAGCGGCAGTGAGAAATTGACTGATGGCATTCAGGATTTGAATGATGGTGCCCAGAAGCTGCAATCAGGCAGCACCAAGCTCTTGAATGGACAAGAAGCCTTGGCTGATGGTGCGGAAGGATTAACATCAGGTTCCCAGAACTTGTATTCCGGCATGAAGCAGCTAACGGATGGACATCGCTCATTGGAAAATGGGATGAATGAAGTAAGTCAGGGTGTTGAGAACTGGGCAGCCGGAAATGCAAAATTGATGCAGGGGCAAGAACAGGCTGCCGATACAGCGAATACTCTTAAGAGACAATTGGATGCCTATATCAAAAGTCATCCCGATGCAATGAAAGATCAAGACTTCAAGCAAATCCTTGCCCTATCGGAAGGCTTATCAAAAGCAGCCACCACTTTAAATGCCGGACAAAAGCAATTGGGCGAAGGTGCAGCTAAAGTGGCAGATGGCCAAGGCACCATTCAATCGGGAATGAAAACCTTTGGTGATAAAATGGCACAAGCTACCTCGGGTGCTAAACAATTGAACGAGGGGTCTGAAGAATTCGGGAATGGATTCTCTAAATGGACTAATGGTTTTTCCACTTTAAATACCGGAATCGATTCACTAGCTGACGGCAGCAGCCGACTAGCCAGCGGATCTACGGAACTTCAAGACGGACTGGCTTCATTGGAAACGGGTTCAAACAAGTTATCTTCCAAGCTAAATGAAGCTGCGGATAAAACGGCCAGTCTTCAGTACGACGATTCGACCACCTCGATGTTCTCTGAACCCGTGCAATTGGTCCAATCCAACCTGTCGGAAGTTCCTAACTATGGAACCGGGATTGCCCCTTACTTTCTGTCATTGGCCTTTTATGTAGGCGGCATCATGGCTTCCAATATCTTGCCGCTTGGCCGCAGGCAGAATCTTAAGGTTACCGGAACCGTCCATTTCACGAATAAACTGGGGCTGGTATATGTAATCGGCTTGATTCAGGCACTTCTAGTGGATGCAGTCGTCCTGCTTGGATTCCATTTACATGTGGCCAGTATCCCTGTATTCATTCTATCAAGCATCATCGTTTCATTTACCTTCATGACGTTCATTCTTATGTTGGTTACCGTATTCGGAGTGATCGGCAAATTCGCGGCCGTGACCCTTCTCGTATTCCAATTGGCTACCTGCGGCGGAACATTCCCAGGCGAACTGGGCATGTCGATATTGACGAAAATCGGTCAATTTTTGCCAATGGCCCACTCACTCAAGGAGCTTCAAGAGGTCATCTCATTAGGCGGCTGGGAAAACTTGCGAACGCAGATTTGGATCCTACTTGCCTATCTCGTTTCTGCAGCGATCATTGGCTGGATAGCGAGTCATATCCAGCATGCAAAGGCGACTTCAGAGGAAGTGACATCCTGATGTAAAAGAGCGCATTGCCAATGGCACTGCGCTTTTTTGCATACATAAAGTCAGAAGTGAACTCACGGAAAAAACATACTAACGGATGAGGCTTATGGATCGTTGGTCGAATTATATTGGGTGTAGGTCGAATTATTCCGCTGTGGGACGAATTTTTTGGTGGTAGGACGATTTATCCCGTTCTAGGTCGAATTATTTCCATCCCGGGATTTAAATTGGGTGATAAACCAAACTAAATCGGCTGAAGTTTAAACAAAGCCCCTATGCTGCCTGAGTATTCAGGTGACATAGGGGCTTTTTGCTTGTTTCCTTTAAGCGGTTTGATCTTCTTTCACAGCTGGTTTTTCTTCAGCCGGCCATGCACGCTTAATGAATAATGTCAGAATCAGTGCCACAGCAGCAATGAAGGTAGATACAAAGAAGGAGAAGTTAATTCCATCGAGCATCGCTTGCATCCCGATTTGGGCCTGCATTTGTTCCATCATCTCAGCAGTGGGCTGGCTTGTTAATTTGCTCATCGCTTTGGTCATTAAACTCTCACCAGAAGATGCTGCATGGTTAGACATGACCGTAACAAGCAATGCCGTTCCGATAGCGCCTGAAATCTGGTTCAGCGTGTTATTCATCGCTGTACCATGCGGGTTCATACGGGCTGGCAGTGAGTTCAATCCATTTGTCATGATTGGCATCATTGCCATGGATAGTCCGAATGCACGTACGGAAAACAGGATCACAATATGTGTATAAGAAGTATCCATTGTTAATTTACTGAAGAAATACGTTGTGACCACGGTGATAAGCAAACCAATCGATGCAAGCACGCGAGCACCGAATTTATCGAAGAGCTTTCCGGTGATTGGTGACATGATGGCCATTAATAGCGCTCCAGGCAGCATCAGCAATCCTGAATCGAATGGTGAAATGCCACGGACTGTTTGTATATACAGCGGCATTAAGATCATCGCTGAGAACATCGCCATATTCAGCACGATTGAAATCGTTGCGGATAAAGCGAACATCGGATGTTTGAAGATCTTGAATTCAAGCATCGGTGTTTCCATTTTAAGTTGGCGTGTAATGAAAAGGATCAGGGAAATGGCACCGACAATCAGTGTTCCATATACCCAAGGGCTATCCCACCCTTTGCTGCCTGCCGAGCTGAATCCGTAAAGCAGACCGCCAAAGCCCAAGCTAGATAGGATGACTGATAATTTATCAATTTGAATATCGACTTTTTCCTTTTTGTCTTTAAGTTTAAAGTAGCCGAAAATAAGCACTAGTAAAGCTAGCGGAGTAATGAAATGGAATAGCATTCTCCAATCATAATGTTCGATGATCCAGCCTGAAAGCGTCGGCCCGATTGCAGGGGCAAACATCATGACTAAACCGAATAATCCCATTGCCGAACCCCGTTTTTCAACAGGGAACGCAGTTAAAAGCACGTTCATTAATAACGGCATCATAATTGCAGAACCTGCAGCCTGAACCATACGTGCGCTCAATAATAACGGGAATTCATGCGCAACACCTGCAACGATCGTCCCGATTGAGAATAGGAGCATGGCTGTCAGGAACAGATTACGCACCGAATATTTTCTTATTAAGAAAGCTGTTGTCGGAATCATGATTCCGTTCACTAGCATGTAGCCCGTCGTCAACCATTGTACTGTGGAAGTCTCTATCCCCAGGTCTATTTTGATTGATGGCAGTGCAATATTCAAAAGGGTTGAATTCAGTATCGATATAAACGCCGCGACCATCAGTATGATCAAAATGCCATACGAACCCTTTTTTTCAGTTGTTTGTGCAGTACTCACTTTTTATCTATTCCTCCATTCAAACTATTGGTTCATTTAATTGTACGAGTGGTATAATCCAATCTCATAAAATCAATAATATACCCCTAGTTCATTTTTTGCAATAAATATTTACTGGTTAAAATAAGGGTTTGTGCTGTAATGGAAAATAGAGTACGATTACATTTATACAAGCAGTATAATGAAAATTAGGTGATATGATGAATAATCGAAGGCAGAATGTCATCGACACGGCTCATAAGCTGTTTATTGACAAGGGCTACCAAGCCACGTCCATCCAAGACATTCTTGACGGCAGCGGTATATCAAAAGGTACATTTTATAATTATTTCCCTTCGAAGGGTGAATTATTTATAGCGATTTTCCGTTCCTTCTATACAAAGATTCGCCATGAACGGGAAAAACTGTTGATTGGTCAAGATTCCGCAGATATTGAAATTTTCATCCGGCAGCTCGAACTGCAGATGATGGTGAACAAGCAAAGCAAATTACTTATCCTGATCGAGGAAGTCCGTGTCTCCAACGATGAAGAATTAAAACAATTCATCAATCAGACGCTATTGTTGAGCATACGTTGGATGTATAACCGTTTTCTCGATATATTCGGGGAAAGCAAAAAACCCTTTCTTTTAGATAGCGTCATTATCTTTCATTCGATGATGACCCACATGAATCATTTTAGCTATCGTGCTAATGCGGCCGGTACACCGGACATACAAACTATTCGCTATTGCATGAACCGAATTGTCCATTTAGTCAATGAAGTGGCTGAAAGCGGAGAACAGATTCTTGATCCGGAACTAATGGACACGTGGTTTCCCAACTTTAAAAACCATCTTGATCCTTGCCATAATGATTTGCTGAACGCCACCGCGGAATTGAAAAAAGCGATAAACAAAGCTTTTCCTTGCGGTGAAGATCGAACAAGAGCGATCGAATTGGTCGATTTTATCCAAGATGAGCTGATGCAGGCAGACAAACCGCGAAAATTTTTGATAGAAAGTTTGTTGAACTCTTTAAAGACTCAATATGCAGAGCAGGTCCAAGGATACATTGAGACTTTTGAGGAAAGCATCAACTCTTGCTTGAGCCAATGAAGGAACGAGAGCGGATTCTTCTCTAATGAGGATGGAATGGTTTACTCATGCACCTACTGAAAACGGTAGGTGTTTTTTTTATGAGCATTAGTAGCTTGTTAACGCATGTTTCTCAGCCCTCCTCCCTTTAAGGTTTGGTTTTTAATTGCTTGGGAAGTCATTTTAAAAAAGAAGTTGGTTTTATAAGAGGGGCCTAAGGAAACACTATCCTTATTATATTAAAGGGAGGTCTAGCTATTTGAGTGTGAATGAAAATGCTTTGTCCATACTGGCTCTAGGCGGAGTGAATGAAATCGGTAAAAACATGTATGTGGTTCAATATTCAAACGATTTGGTCATTATTGACTGTGGTGCAAAGTTTCCTGATGAAAGTTTATTAGGAGTCGATTTGATCATTCCTGATATTACCTTTCTTCAGGAAAATAAGGAGAAGATCCGGGCTTTAATTGTGACTCATGGGCATGAAGATCATATTGGCGGTATCCCCTATTTCTTGAAAAAATTGAATGTACCGATTTATGCCACACGTTTAACACTTGGTTTGATTGAATTGAAATTAAAAGAACATAACCTTTTGGGTGATACTGAATTGATCCAGATCGACTCGGATTCAAAGTTGGAGTTCGGGGAGTTGCGTCTGGACTTTTTCAAAACGAATCATAGTATACCCGATTGCCTTGGAGTCACCATGCATACTCCGGAAGGCACGGTCGTTCATACAGGGGACTTTAAATTTGACTTGACTCCCATGAATGATCAGTATCCTGATATTCATAAAATGGCGAAAATCGGGAGTGAAGGTGTACTGGTTTTATTATCTGAAAGCACGAACGCAGAACGTCCCGGCTCAAGTCCCTCGGAACATCTGGTTGGCAGCCATATTGAAGAAGCCTTTATGCAGGCTAAACAGAAAGTTTTTCTTTCAACCTTCGCTTCAAACGTCAATCGCGTTCAACAAGTGGTGAACGCTGCTCAGAAGACAAACCGAAAATTGGCCTTACTTGGACGGAGCATGGTGAACGTCGTATCCGTTGCCATCGAGCGCGGCTACCTCGACGTTCCTGAGGGGATGCTGATCCAAGCACATGAAGTCGATAATTATGCTCCTGAAAGAGTCGCGGTTTTATGTACGGGAAGTCAAGGAGAGCCGTTTGCTGCCCTGTCTCGCCTTTCCAGTTCGAATTATCGGGATATGAGTATCTTAGCTGGTGATACCGTGATTCTTGCCTCCACTCCAATACCGGGAAATGAACGCGATGTTTCACGCATCATCGACAACCTGTTTCAACTGGGAGCCAAAGTCATTTACGGATCTGGAACTGTAACAGGCATGCATGTTTCCGGTCATGCCTATCAGGAAGAGTTAAAGCTCATGCTTACCCTGATGAAACCTAAGTATTTCATACCCATTCACGGGGAGTATCGGATGCTGCACCAACATCGACTACTAGCTGAGTCTGTCGGGGTGGAGACGGACAATACTTTCATCATCAATAATGGCGATGTCGTTGATATTGAAAACTCGGTCGCCCGTCAAACGAGAAAGGTCGCTGCCGGCAATACCTTTGTTGACGGTGTGGGCGTTGGTGATGTTGGAGAAATCGTTCTGCGGGACCGTAAGCAGCTCTCCGAAGATGGGATGCTCGTAATCGTCATAACACTAAGCAAGACGGAAAGAAAAATAGTATCAGGACCCGATACCATTTCCCGTGGATTTGTATATGTTCAAAATTCCGAAGAGCTCCTGAGACATGTAAATCGTCTTGTTACGAAAACGGTCAACGATTTACAAAGTGATAAAATATACCGATGGAATATCATTAAACAAACCATAAAGAAGGAACTGGGGCAATATCTCTTTACCCAAACTAAGAAAAAACCAATGATCCTTCCGATAATCATTGAGATTTAGCGCCAACACATAAAAAGGAACTAGACTTCATATAGTCGAGTTCCTTTTTTCAATCCAGTTCCGATTTACTGGCTCTTGCGGCCATCGCCTTGTTCTTATTCCAAACCTTGAACTTCATGAAAACGGCAGCAAGACCGATGATCACGATGAATAAAAGGCTGATGAAGAACCCTGGTCGTATTTCTTTTTCAAGCAGGGTACCACTTACGGCGGCTAAAATTAAAAGAAGTCCGAAAACGGCCGTAATCTTACTCCACATCTTATTTTCCAAGATTTTGAATGAAGAAAGAATGATGAATGCCCAGTTATACAAAAGTAATATTCCAGCAGATGTTGTAATGTATTCATAAATCTTGCCTGGCAGGAGCAGGGCAGTAATGATCGATCCTAAAAGACCTAAGGCTCCAAGCCCCAGTGAGGGCAGTGGAAGATCCTTGAATTTCTTGATCTTTTGCATGAATACCGAGGGTGCATTCCCATCATTGGAGAGCGTTACCAATAGATTGGTTACACCAAATAGTGAAGCGGTCATCGTCGAGAATCCGGCAATGATGATCGCACCATTAAAAACGTGCGGGAAAAATGTCAGGTGATAACTGTCCAATGCCGAAACGAATGGACTTTCTTTTTCACTGAATGCCCCTAACGATATCATGGTCACGGCTAATCCCAATGAAACGACATATATTATAGTAAGAACCAAGAGCATGATTGTCCCTGCCTTTGGCGCATCTTCTTTATTTTTAAGCTGCATCGCCATCAGTCCAATGACCTCAATGCCGCCAAACGCATAAAAAGCATAGATAAGGGATGTCCAAAACCCTGTTAGCCCTTTTGGGAATAATTCATTGTACGTATTAGGAAATGAGGGCGGTTTCCCTCCATTAAGACCAAACCAGCCGAAAACGGCACATATTGCAATAATGATAAACATTGCGATCGCTGCTGTCTTAATTACCGCAAGGATGTTTTCCACTCTGTCGAACCCTTTTGTTCCCAGCAATACCACCACGATTGAAACTATGGCAAAACCTGATGCAAATAGCCACAGCGGTACTTTAGGGAACCAAAATTGTGATAATAGCGAAAGCGCAGTAAGTTGACTTCCCATGATCAATATATTGGAGGACCAATAATTCCAGCCACAGCTAAAGCCAGCCCATCTTCCAAATGCTTTATTGGCATAATAACAAAAAGAACCCTCTTGAGGATCGGCTGCCGTCATCTTAGCAAGCAGATTATAAACGATGTAGGTACCTAGTGCAGCCAATAAAAATGAAAATACAATGGATGGCCCCGTCGTTTTAATCCCAATGGTCGATCCGAGGAAATACCCTGTCCCGATCGTACAGCCTACACCGACCAATGATAGCTGCCACCATTTCATATCGCCTTGTTGTTCACCTGATGCCTTGGAATCTTGACCAGCCTTCCCTTTCGCTGAACTGCAATTGGCTTTTGTTGTCATAACATTACCCCCTTCCATCATTCATAGTGTTGATAATGCCACAATGAATTATGCAAGGAAGAATCTTTCCAGATGATTAATCAAATACCCTATGTAATAAACTTAAGCATTAAGAATTATGTTAGGATGGCAGCAAAATTAATCCCAAAGCCGATCAGTGATGATCCAGAGATGATCGAAATCGCCATTAAGCTTTTTTCATTTAAGAACCTGCGAAATCCATTCGTTAATGCCTCTACAAAAAAATCCCAGCAGGTAAGACCAAGAAAAATCATCCCGCGAGGGGATAACACATTTCACGCGAATTACACATAAAAAAATCCGTGTGGAAAAACCCGGCTTTTTAGAATTTTCCTTGGTATGCTTTTCGAAGCCTTTTAGCTAACAGCTGCTTCTTTTTTATCTGAACTAATGAATTTCATAACAATCAATACAATGCATATGCCAATGATTCCCGAAATGATATAGGTCATATTGACATGATTTTTCATGACAAGGGACATAACCGGCGGGCCTGCCGCAACTCCGATGAACCTTGATGACATGTAGAAAGAGGTAATCGTCCCCCGCTGTTCCTTTTTTATATTTTGAGTGATGATTGCGTCGAGTGTCGGCAATAACGCACCAATTGCTATGCCAACTAGGCTCGTTATGAGTAATAGAAGGAAAACCTTTTCTTTTGTAAAACCGACAAAAACAAGGCTGATAGAAAGGACAGCTATACTGATCATGATGATCATTTTCATGATTGGTAATTCTCCCTTGATTTTTTTCCCTGCAACATAAGAAGATACACAAAGGAAAAACAGCGGGATCGCTATCACGAAACCTTTTTTGACTCCATGCAAATCATGGACTTTTTCAAGGTTGTCAGACAAAAAGAAAAGAACACCGAACAAAACCAACATGACAAATACACCAATCAGGAAAACTGTATATAACCATTTTCCCTCCTGCTTGAATATTTTTTTCGTATCATGCCAGAATTCTTTAAATTTCTTCGGTTCATCCTTCTCCTTTGGTACCTTTATAAAGAAAAAGACCAAGACAATAGATATTAAACTGAAGAATGAAATCGAGAAGAATGGTAAAAACCAGATAAATGCGGCAAAAAGGGAACCCAATATTGGACTAAGGACTTTACCAAATGTATTCGAGGTTTCAATGATACCCAAGCAAGAACTGGTTTTTTCATCATCATCCTTGTATAGGTCCCCCACTAGAGGCAAAATAATCGGCGAGGCTCCAGACGCACCAATCCCTTGCAATACTCTCCCAATGATGATCCATGTATAGGGATCATCCATTTTCCATGATGCATAACCCGCGATCAAGCCGCCGATCAGGGCAAGGACAAGGCTTGGCAGGATCACCATCTTCCTTCCGAATCGATCTGATAAATAACCAGCAATAGGAATTAAGAAAATAGATGCAACAGAATAGCTTGTAATCACCATACTTGATTGAAATGAAGATATTCCCACCTTTTCCTCGAAAATCGGCAAAACAGGGATAAGCATTGAATTTCCTAGTGTCATTACTAATGGAATCGATGCCATACTGATGAGACACCACACGCTCACATCATTTTTTTGCTTCTCATGACCTTCCATACTTACACTCCTCATCCATTATAAAAGCAACTTATTGCATAAAAGGTAACATATCTGTGTAATCAATTTGTTGTGCATCATTTTTTAGATGTCTTTAATTATTATGTTATAGGGCAATAATATTTATTAGTGCCAAAATTACCCCTTTAGGACTTCCCCCTTCTAGTTTGCCTCGACTTTAAAATATGGATTCATTCTACTTTAAACCAAAAAACCCATTCTTTAAATGAATGGGTTTCCCTGCATTTCAAATGTCACTCGATTACGCGCTTCCTAACATGTATCCTTTCGCATTCCTTCGAGAGTCCCTGCTATTAATCAGCTATCGTGTTTAACTATAAAAGAATAATATTCTTTTCATTGCAATCATTTACTATTTGGTCATTCCATACCGAAACCTGAACCTCGCCAATATGTGCTTTCTTCAACAAAAACATGCATAAACTGGATTGGCCTATACCTCCACCTATTGAATATGGAAGATTTCCTTCCAATACGGACTTATGATATTCGAGCCCCGTATGATTTTCGTTTTTGGAAACTTTAATTACCATTACCCTCTTTTAGAACAATAGGGGCTGATACTTTTATTAGGTTTAACGCAGTTGAAAGTCCTTCTTCAAAATGATCCTTTATTTCATTAATAGCGATATCAGTACGCATGATATCAAAGATTGTTTTGTACTTATTTGGCATTGATAATTCCGGCATAATTATCCTCCAATTCCCTTTTGAACCCTGGTTTAATGCATGCATATTTGACGTCTTTCCATTTGACTAAATTACATGATGAAGGACCTTTCTGTGTTGGTACAAAAAGGGTCTCTACCGAGTGCAGCAAACCCGACTAAATTCACCATATCCACTCAAAAAAAGGACTAAAAAGGTGGTACAAGTCTAATTGTTTGAATACATTCAAATAAGCGAAGATGTAACAAACGATGAGGTGATGAATTGGGTGTTTTTTTCAGCTATGTATTATTGGGCTTATCACTGGCGGCTCCTATCGGTCCCATTAACGCTGCACAATTGGACAAAGGGATCAAGAAAGGTTTTTGGCATGCCTGGATTTTTGGCTGGGGTGCCATTTTAGCGGATTTTGTTTTTATAGCCCTCGTCTTTTTCGGTGTTGTCCACTTTTTGGACAACTCCTTCATGAAGACATTTTTGTGGCTTTTTGGCTTTTTCGTCCTGACCTATACCGGAATCGAAAGTCTGCTTAGTGCAGGTAAGATTGAAGTGAATGTACGAAAAGCGAAAGATTCCCTTTTTTCTTCATTCCTAACAGGATTCATCATGTCCCTTTCGAATCCTTTATCCATTTTGTTTTGGCTAGGAATTTATGGATCCATTCTCGCTAACTCCGCTTCTAAATATGATATGGATCATTTACTTTTATACAGTTCAGGCATCCTTATCGGCCTATTAACCTGGGATTTCACAATGGCCCTCATCGCCAGCACCTTCAGACGTTTCTTATCCAAACCTATTTTAATGGGCATTTCGATCATTTCAGGAATATCCCTTATAGGGATTGGCATTTACTTTGCCATCCAGGCAGCCAAAGTTTTGTTTACATAAAGATTTAAGGAGCTGTAAGCATTTACTCGTGAGTTTTGGTGCTTTACTCGTGAATTTCAGGCATTTACTCGTGAGTTTGGCGGATTTATTCGTGAATTTCGATGCTTTACTCGTGAGTTCGTATTAATAATCTTACTTTAACTGTTTCCAACAGTTCATTCCTGGCGTTGGCTGGGTATGGATTTGTAGATAGATAAAAAAAGACAGCCGATATATTCGGCTGTCTTTTTTTATCCAAACCTAATCCAATGGGCATTTACTCGTGAAATTCGCGCATTTACTCGTGAATTCCGTGCATTTACTCGTGAGTTTCGCCCATTTACTCGTGAATTCCGTGCATTTACTCGTGAATTTGGATTAAGCTGCTTTCATATTAGATGCTGCGTTCTTTTATTTGCTGGACCATTTTCTTGATGAACGTTTCTATTGCGACATTTTCAAATTCTTGTTCCCCGTATTTCCGGACATTCACTTCATTTTCTTTCTCCTCTTTATCGCCAAGGACCAGCATATATGGGATTTTCCCCATCTGCGCTTCCCTGACTTTATACCCCAGCTTTTCATTCCGATCATCAATTTTCACTCTTATGCCTTGATTCTTCAGTTCTTTTTGAACCTTTAAACAATAATTCAAATGAACTTGTGAGACAGGGATGATCTGTACTTGCACCGGGGCAAGCCATACCGGAAAAGCACCGGCAAAATGTTCTATCAGGATTCCAAAAAAACGATCGATCGACCCAAATATGGCACGATGAATGACGACCGGACGAACTTTTTCATTATTTTCATCGATGTAAGTCAGATCAAATTTATCGGGCATCTGAAAATCAAGTTGGATTGTTGCACATTGATGGCTTCGTTTTAATGCATCTTTAATATGAAAATCAATTTTCGGTCCATAAAATGCCCCGTCCCCTTCATTTAATTGATAATGTATCCCGATGCTTTCCAGAACATTTTTCAAGGCTGTTTCAGAAGCTTCCCAAAGGGAATCATCGCCCATTGAATCCTCTGGACGTGTCGAGAGTTCCACCGAATACTCGAAACCAAAAGTGCGATACACCTTATCAATCAGATGAAACACTTGTTTAATTTCACTTTCGATTTGATCCTGCCGAACAAAAATGTGGGCATCATCCTGACAAAATGTACGGACCCGCAACATCCCGTTCAATGCACCGCTATATTCATGACGGTGGACTTGACCGAACTCGGCCATCCGGATGGGTAAATCCCTGTAAGAATAAAGGTTGTTTTTGAAAATAAGCATATGACCTGGACAGTTCATTGGCTTCATAGCGAATTTTGTTTGATCCACCTCAGTGAAGTACATATTCTCATGGTAATGATCCCAGTGACCCGATTGTTCCCATAACCGCTGGTTCATCATGAAAGGAGTCCGAACTTCGTCGTAATCAGCTTCAGTCTGAAGCTCCCGCGAGAACTTCTCCAATTCATTTCTAACGATTTGTCCTTTCGGTAAATAAAACGGCATTCCAGGAGCTTCCTCCGAAAACATGAATAACTCCAACTGCTTCCCTAATTTGCGGTGATCGCGTTTGGCCGCCTCTTCCAAGAATTTATAATGATCCTGTAAATCTTTTTTCTTTCGGAAAGCCACGCCATACACCCTTTGAAGAACTTCATTTTGATTGTCTCCCCGCCAATAGGCTCCCGATACACGAGTCAATTTGAACGATTTTACAAATGAT
Organism: Peribacillus sp. NJ11; assembly: GCF_030348405.1. Classification (NCBI taxonomy): domain Bacteria; kingdom Bacillati; phylum Bacillota; class Bacilli; order Caryophanales; family Bacillaceae; genus Peribacillus; species Peribacillus sp. NJ11. The sequence continues at coordinate 2,372,623 of NZ_JAUCFO010000001.1, read as the reverse complement.
GTGGATGGAAGGTGCGGTCCTCTGCAAAGATCGACGAATTCCCCCTGTTGATAGAGCGTTAGTTTTTCATCTTTAGGGATATTCTTTGCTATATCCAACTTGAATGACTCCCCTCTATCCTGGAATAACTTCACAGCTTCTGCATAAGACACTTCGATCCTTTTAATTTCCAGATTTTCACTTATGATATGTTCCATCTCTTTTTCAATAGCTTGTAAATCTTCTGAGCTCAAAGGATGATCTAACTTAAAATCATAGTAAAAACCATCTTCCACGACTGGCCCCATCCCTAATTCCACATTTCGGTATAATCTTTTCACAGCCTGAGCCAAAACATGCGCCGATGTATGTCGTAAAACTTGTAAACCTTCATCCGAATCCAGAGTCAAAATCGACAGTTCGGCATCCTTATTCAACTTGAAACTTAGATCAACCAGTTGCTTATCCAGTTTTCCTGCTACTGCCTTTTTCCTTAAACTTGAGCTGATTGACCCTGCCACACCTTCCACTGTCATCCCTTGCGGATATTCCTTTTGCTGCCCATCCGGGAATTGAACCTTAATCATTTTTTCACCCATCACATAAACACCCCTTTTTATAATAAAAAAACGCACTCATCCCTATGCAAGGGACGAGTGCGTTTACCCGTGGTTCCACCCAATTTCCCATAAGCAAGAAACACTCATGGCTCTGGAGCTTGTAACGCAGCTTAGACGATATCAGGTACTCTCGTTCACCGATATAGCTCAAAGGCGGTAAATCAGTTTCCTAAGCCAGGAAGTTCGCAGCTGTCCTTCCCTCTCTGCAGACCGTAAAAATGATTCATGTCCTTATCATGGCAATAATTATAAAAATAAAAAAACGCACCCATCCCTATGCAAGGGACGAGTGCGTTTACCCGTGGTTCCACCCAATTTCCCATAAGCAAGAAACACTCATAGCTCTGGAGCTTGTAACGCAGCTTAGACGATATCAGGTACTCTCGTTCACCGATATAGCTCAAAGGCGGTAAATCAGTTTCCTAAGCCAGGAAGTTCGCAGCTGCCCTTCCCTCTCTGCAGACCGTAAAAATGATTCATGTCCTTATCATGGCAATAATTATAAAAATAAAAAACGCACCCATCCCTAAGTAAGGGACGAGTGCGTTATACCCGTGATTCCACCCAATTTCCCATAAGTAGATTACTTATGGCTCTGGAGCTGTAACGTAGCTTAGACGATATCAGTTACTTTCGTTCACCGATATGGCTCAAAGGCGGTAAATCAGTTTCCTAAGCCAGGAAGTTCGCAGCTGCCCTTCCCTCTCTGCAGACCGTAAAAATGATTCATGTCCTTATCAATGCTTCTAAAATGTAAATGGATTTTTATATTGTTATATATATTACAATATATTCCCATAAGTGACAACCTCAAATTTTTTCATTTCATTACAAACACTAAATTGGTATAATTAGTAAAAAAGGAGTCTCTATGAAAAGTTTAAGCAATTGGTCTTTCGTATTTGCAGTGATTGGTGCCGTATCATTTTGCTGCGCTTTTTTTTACCAAAATCCTTCGAGCTTCTAATGGTCTCAGGATTCGGTGCGTTACTTATTGGTATGTTATTTAGTTTCGGGGCCATGTTAAAAAGTGAAAAAGGAAAGACGAAGCTTCTGGCTGTGGCTGCCTTCTTTCTTTTAAGTTTCATTCTGGTTTGGAATGAACCATTTCAAATCGTCAGGCTATTAACCTGGATGAAAAATTAATCAAAACCCGTTCGCCACGACGGGTTTTTGTATGTTTCCTATTGATTTTCATTGTGTGAATCTTCCTCTTTCGCTTCCCTTGGATTCTTTACACTAAGCAATACTGTCAGTCCAGTGGTCCAAAGAATTAGCGCGCATCCAAAGCCAAGCAAGGATAACGGTGCAAGGATTTGATGCTCCCCAAACATGACGGTGTCTGGCACAATAAGCAATGTGATAATCGCCAATAAACAGAGAAGCACTCCTGTTGCATAGTAGACCTTGATTTGGAAAAGCGCCGCCAAAGGTAAAAAATGAATCCCTACAATAATGGCGATGACTCCAGGAATAAGATCGGTCTGATTGATCATATTACAGATGGCGATGGCAATCCCAATCAGCAAACCTTCGGCAATGAAAACGATATTAAACCAGAAATTCATACGTTTCAAACGCCTAGCCCCATTTTCTGAAACTTGATCGGGCATTTTTTGTGATGCATATATTAATGAAATGCCCTCTATAACCATTATGATTCCTACGAATATGGCAGCAAGTTCCACGTAAGGAAACCCCCACCCTTGCAATCCCATTACACCGGTACCTGCCCACAACGTGCCGAATAATGCCATGAAAATGACGCCAATTCCAGAACCGCGAAACGCCTCTTTCGATATGAGTCTTGAGGTTTGCATCATCAGTTTCCTTTCATCCACAGGTAATATCGTACATAGAATAATAGTATTGCGCTCACTCCCCGATTATTCATCATCACGGTCTTAAGCCATGCAGCCCAAACTGCAAAAATGCCAAAGCATTGACTATTATGGTGCCACTTCACCTTCAGCCAACATTGAATGGGCTGGCAGCAAATAAAACGACCTTTTTTATCGGGGACCTAAGAGAATATGTCTACTTACCTCCATAATGAGATAATTGCCCTTTTCGTCGATATATTCTTACTTTCGGAGATATAACTGAGTTTTCGTCGATATATTCCTACTTTCGTCGATATAACTGGGTTTTCGTCGATATAATTCTACTTTCGTCGATATAACTAGGTTCATACAGTATCGGCGTCTAATTAAGCAATTTCTTAATTAACAAAAAACCTGAGTCCCCAAAGGGGTCTCAGGCTTTTCTATTCCTATCAGCTAAATGGTTTTATCAAATTGGCAATCTTTCAATGAAACTAATTTGGTTTTATGATAAATCTTGTAACCTAACCAAATTGCCAGGAATATCGGTAATCCGATATAGGAGACAGCGACGCCATACCAGTCGATGCTGCCGCTTAGGTATGCTTCATAGTTTTGTCCTGCTATGACGACCATGCAAAGGACGAATGAAAAAATCGGACCGAATGGAAACCATTTTGCTTTATATTTCAATTCGGTTAAGTCACCACCTTGTGCAACATAGGCACGTCTAAAGCGATAATGGCTTATGGCAATTCCAATCCAGGCGATGAAGCCGGTAAGCCCCGATGCGTTCAATAGCCATGTAAATACATGGTCCCCAAAAATGGAGGTCAAGAAGGCGAGTCCCCCAATTAATGCCGTGATAAGCAAAGCATTCATCGGGATTCCCCTGCGATTGACCTTGGCGAGGAATTTGGGAGCTTGATTATCTTTTGCCATCGACCATAACATCCGCGTTGATGCATAAAGCCCCGAGTTCCCTGCGGATAGTAAGGAAGTTAACACGACAGCATTCATGACGGATGCCGCGAATGCAAGTCCTGCGCGTTCAAAAACAAGTGTGAAAGGGCTTACAGAAATGTTTTCTACATCCCCGTTCAGCAAACTTGGACTCGTATAAGGAATTAACAGACCGAGTATCAGGATGGCCCCGATGTAAAACAATAGGATGCGCCAAAATACTTGGCGGATCGCATTCGGAACATTTTTTTCGGGTTCCTCACTTTCTCCGGCAGCAATACCAACCAGTTCCGTGCCTTGAAAAGAAAATCCCGCTATTAGAAAGATACTGATGATCGATAAAAATCCTCCTTTGAATGGTGCCTCATCCATGGTGAAGTTTTCAAACCCGATCACCTTTCCGCCAAAAACCCCTAAGATGGTCAATAATCCAATAATGATAAAGAAAATGATGGCGACGACTTTTATTAAAGCAAACCAATATTCAGATTCACCAAAGCTTTTAATGGACAGGGCGTTGAGGGTGAAGACGATTCCAAGAAATAGTGCACTCCAGATAAGGCTGGGTACATCAGGGAGCCAGAATTTCATGATGATGGCTGCTGCAGCTATTTCCACGGCAAGGGTGACTGCCCAGTTAAACCAATAATTCCAGCCAAGTGCAAAGCCGAATGCGGGATCTACAAAGCGTGTGGCATAGGTGGAAAATGATCCCGATACAGGCATATATGTCGCCATTTCCCCTAAGCTCGTCATAAGGAAATAAACCATGATTCCAATGCATGCATATGCAGCGAGGGCACCACCGGGCCCTGCACTCTGGATGGTTGCCCCGCTTGCCAGGAATAATCCGGTTCCTATTGAACCGCCAATGGCTATCATGGTCATATGCCTTGCTTTGAGATTCCTTTTAACTGTCGGTTCTTGCTTATCATTGAGATTCCTTTTAACTGTCGGTTCTTGCTTATTAATGAGATTCATGTCCATATGGTTCCTACCTCATTTTCTTTTAATATTAAAAGTTCAAGAAATAGTAAAAGAGATATTTTTAGATATGAATAGTCTCCCACAACCTTTTTGTGGAAGACTTTATTGCAGTTAAGGAAAATCCTGATATTTACTGGCTAGTCTACTATCCGGTTTAATTGCCATTGCCTTGAATCGTCAGCTTATTCCCTACAGGAATAGCCTCATCCTGATCTTGTTCCATTCCACACCATTGAATTAAAGTAAGGGCAATGATCTCCGCTGTCGAGAAGACATTGTCGAGTAGGATGTATTCATTTGGATAATGGGCAACCTCGGTCACTCCAGGCCCGAACACGATTGCGGGCGTTTCACCGACATGTGTCAGCAATCCCCCATCCGTTCCCCACGGGGAGGCTTCAATGACCGGGTCCTTGCCAGCAACTCGCCGATATTGATGAACAAGCGCATTCATCAGTTCATGCTCTACATCAATTGCTCCTGGAACCCAGCGTGCCCCAAACCATTCCAATACGGGCGGGTTTTCCTTGAACCATTCGTCCACTTCTTTCAGCTGCACTAACCAGTCAGCCATTTCGTCCTTCGCCTGCTCCATCGTTTCCTCCGGCGCAACGCCCATCCTCCCCTCGATTTTCACAAGGTCTGGAACGGATGACGGCCAATTGCCACCTTCAATGACACCTAGATTGATTGGAATCGGAATAGGCGTGTTCTGATAAAGCGGGTCACTGATACGTGCATTTCGCTTTTCTTCCAAGGCACGAATATGATTGATGACGGTCATGCTTTTTTCAATGGCACTAACGCCTTCATACCTTGTTCCGCCATGGGCTGACCGTCCTTTAACATGGACCCGGAACCACATCGAGCCCTGCTGTTTCGGGAAAATCCTCATATTCGTCGGTTCAGGGATAAGGGCAGCATCGGCTTTATATCCCCTCAGGACGGCTGCTAATGTTCCGGCCCCGCCGCTTTCTTCTTCAATCACACTTTGAAAAATGACATCTCCTTTTAATTGGATACCATTTTCCTTCAATGCCTGCATGGCAAGGATCAGGGATACATTGCCCCCTTTCATATCGGTTACGCCACGTCCAAACATTCTTCCATTCTTAATGGCTCCACTATATGGATCGTCGTCCCATTGTGCCCGGTCACCGTCAGGAACCACATCGATGTGCCCGTTCAAAATGATGGAACGGCCGCCTCCAGTCCCTTTCATGATTCCCACCACATTAGGGCTGTTGGAGAAATCACTTCGTGGAGAATGGAAATAAGAATGCTTCTTCAGTTCGCCGCCGTCAGGTTCCCAACTATCGATCTGCAAACCCATTTCCTCCAGCTTTTCGGCGACGATGGCCTGTGCCCCGGCTTCATTTCCTTGCGTACTCGGGGCTTGTACCATTTTTTGCAATAGGTCTGTTCCTTCTTCCCGATGATCCTTAATCCATTGGTTTATCCGTTTTTTTATATCCGGCACTTTTATCCTCCTTAAATACACATATTCTCATAGATTACTGAAAGTCCCATTCCACCTGCCATACACAACGTTACCATTCCGTACTTAACTTGTGAACGCAACATTTCATGCATCAGTGTGACTGTCAATTTTGCACCTGTTGCTCCTACAGGGTGACCAAGTGCAATTGCCCCTCCATTGACATTGACAATATCCTGATTCAAATCTAACTCCTTGATCACTGCAAGTGCTTGGGCAGCAAAGGCTTCATTAAGTTCAATCAGTCCGATATCCTCTAACGATAGACCTGCTTTTGCCAATGCCTTTCGAGTCGCTGGTACGGGTCCAATCCCCATAACTCCAGGTTCAACTCCTGCACTGGCGAAAGCCTTTATTTTCAAGAGCGGTTTTAATCCCTTTTCTTCTGCTTGCTGCTTGGACATTAATAGTACAGCTGCAGCTCCATCATTCATAGGACAGGCATTTCCTGCCGTAATGGTTCCTTCATTTTTGAATACTGCTGGAAGACTGGCTAGTTGATCTAGAAGAATGTCCTCGCGTACCCCTTCGTCATGGTTGAAGATTTGAAGTCCTTTTCGATCCTTGATTTTAAGCGAAATAATTTCTCTATCAAAGCGACCCTCTACTATAGCTTTCCAAGCCTTCTTGTGGCTTTGATAAGCAAATTGATCCTGTTCTTCACGACGGATACCGTATTTTTCAGCCAAGCGCTCGGCAGTTATTCCCATATGCTCATTTCCCAAGGAACATATTAATCCATCTGCCAGCAGAGCATCCTCCATCGTTACGTTTCCAAATTTACCGCCCCATCTATTTTTCACGATATAAGGCACATTGCTCATGCTCTCCACTCCGCCGGCAATGATTACGTCTTCTTGACCAGCAGCGATAGTTAAAGCGGCGTTGGTAATGGCCTTTAAACCTGATCCACATGCTTTGATTACAACGTGGCCTGGGACACTGTGTGGGAAACATGCCATCTGCGACGAAATTCGGGCCGAGTTAAGTCCGCCTCCATGGACATAGCCATGTCCGAAAATCACTTCATTTACCGTTTCTTTACCTAACCCATAATTATCCATTAAACCTTCTAATACTTGACGGCCCAATTCGGTAGCTTTAACATTCCGTAGTGATTTGCCAAAGGATCCAACTGCAGTTCGCGCTCCAGCAACGATGACAACCTCATTCATGCTTTTTTCCTCCTCTTACCTATTCAATGGTGTTGACAGCAGCATGGATTTTCAACGTTGCCTCCGTATTCCTTATCACATCATCAACGGTATATGGCGCCATGACTTCCTTCAGTACCAATCCCTCTTCCGTAACTTCCATGACTGCCATATCCGTGATGATTAAATCCACACTCTGCCTTGCCGTCAACGGAAGCGTACAGGTCTTCAATATCTTCGATTCACCCTGCTTATTCACGTGATTCATCAGGACGATCACCTTTTTGGCTTTCTGGGCAAGCTCCATCGCACCGCCCATCCCCGGCACCCGCTTACCTGGGACGATCCAATTCGCCAAGTCTCCCTTTTCACTGACTTCCAGGGCTCCAAGGATGGTGATGTCGATGTATCCTTTCCGGATCATTCCAAATGCAGTGGCACTGTCAAAGTAAGAAGCGCCCATTACAGTGGTGATTGGGAACCCTCCCGCATTACAGAGGGCAGGATCTTCTTTCCCCGGATCCGGACTTGGACCTGTACCTAGAACGCCATTTTCCGCATGGAACAGCACATGGATATCTTGAGGTATATGGTCGGCCACCAAGGTAGGGATGCCGATGCCTAAATTGACGATCAATCCGTCATCGATTTCCTTGGCGGCGCGTTTCGCGATGCGATTTCGTACATCTACTGCCATGCCCATTTCCAATTCACCCCTTTTGTCGGAATCACCATATCTACATAAATGCCTGGTGTGGCAATACACTCCGGATCCAATTCGCCTGCAGGAACGATTTCTTCCACTTCCGCAATCGTGAAGGCCCCAGCCATCGCTACCAACGGATTGAAATTGCATGCAGTCTTGTCGTACACTAAATTCCCCAGTGAATCTGCCTTTTTCGCATGGACGATGCTGACTTCAGCGGTCAACGCGGTTTCCACCAAATATTCTTTTCCTTCTATGACCATCTTGTTCTTGCCTTCTTCGGCTATCGTGCCAATCCCGACATCGACAAAAATCCCGCCTAAGCCTACACCGCCAGCACGAATCCGTTCTGCTAATGTCCCTTGCGGTGAAAACTCCACTTGCAGCTTTCCTTCAGTCATGAGCCTGCCTGCATTAGGATTGGATCCGATATGTGAGGCGATGACTTTCTTTGCCCTTTCAGCAGTCACTAGCCGGCCTATGCCGATATCAGGGAATCCAGTATCATTGCCAATCAAGGTCAAATCCTTAACACCCTTGGCCAGGATACCCTGCACGAGCGTGGGGGGAGTCCCCACTCCGCCAAATCCGCCATACATGAGCGTGCATCCATCGGAAATATGCTCCAGTGCTTCTTCCAGGGTCACAATTTTGTTTTTCTTCGTAATGACCTGCTTCATACCGTTCCTCCTAAATAGCCTGCATGTCCTCAATCAAACCTTCCGAGTGCAATTCACGCTGCAACTCTTCAAGTGAAGCTTCCAGTATCTTGACGAGGCGATCGATTTCTTCATTCGTAATGATTAATGGCGGAGATAGGATAACCGCATCACCAGCGATTCCTTCAATCGCACCTGCAGCAGGATAGATCAACAATCCCTTCGCAAAAGCCTTATTGACAAGTCTAGTGGTCAGGCCGATTTGCAAGTCGAATGGCGTTTTTGAAATCCGATTGGAGACAAACTCAAGTCCAAGGAGAAGCCCTTTCCCCCGTACATCACCAATGATGTCGAATTTCCCAGCCAACCCTTGCAGCTTCTTAAACAGATATTGACCTTTATCTTCAGCCGCCTGAACCAGGTCATTTCCCTCAATGTAGGAAAGCACTTCCAATGAAACGGCTGCAGATAGAGGATTTGCACTATATGTGTGTCCAGCCATGATTGAATTCGAGCCTTTTAAAATGGGCTCCATGACACGGTCACTAACCATTGTGGCTGCCATTGGAGTATAACCGGCGCTCATTCCTTTACCCAATGCGATGATATCCGGGTCGACTCCCCAATGTTCCATCGCGAACATTTTTCCTGTCCGTCCGATTCCCGTCATTACCTCATCGGCGATAAAGAGAATGTCATAGTTTTCGCAGATTTCCTTAATCCTTTGATAGTAGCCATCCGGCGGTGTTACAGCACCAGCGGATGCCCCGATGATCGGTTCTGCGATGAAAGCTGCGATATTCTCGGAGCCGACCCTTTGAATGGCTGTTTCCAGTTCATTTGCACACTGAAGCTTGCAGCCGGAAGATTCATTATTATAAGGACAGCGATAACAGTAGGGAGCGGAAATGCTAGGGAAATCTTCCAATAGCGGAACAAAACGCTTTCTCCTCGGTACATGACCTGACATCGATAAAGCGCCCATCGTAATCCCATGATAACTCGTCCATCTGGAGACGATACGATTTTTACGCTCATATCCTTTTTCTTGCCAATGCTGAATCGCTATCTTCATCGCCGTTTCGGTCGCTTCGGATCCGCTATTCACGAAAAATGACCAATTCAAATCCCCTGGAGCCAAATCACTTAGCTTTTTGGCTAATGCTTCTGCGGCTTCACTCGTAAAATGAGACCTGTATGCAAAAGAAACTTTGCGGGCCTGCTCCGTCATTGCATCGACAACGTCCATTACACCATGGCCAATACTTGCCGTAACAGCACCTGATGATCCGTCTATATACTGCTTTCCATCTGTATCATAAAGATAAATTCCATTCCCATGAGAGATAGTGGGATAGTCATGATCTAAAGTAGGCTTAATCAAATAATTGCGTGTCATGTCATCTCTCCTTTTAACGTTCGTACCCACGTGCTTCATTCTATTAATCAATTAATTTCGCAGATTAAAAAAAACTAGTTTACCAGCTAAAAGGTTCATCCTGAATCAGGATTGACTCTGTAGGGCAGCCTTCCATAGCATCCTGCATGTCATCATGCAGGATTTCAGGAACTTCGGCAATCCCCTGATTATCATCCAAGATCACAAAAGCAATCCCTTGATCGTCATAGTCATAAATTTCAGGACCTGTTGAACCGCATGCCCCGCACGCAATACAGGTTTCTTTATCAACCCATGTGTATTTAGCCATAGAAACAATCCTCCTACTTGAAAGATAAATCTTTACCCCAAATATTCATGTCCTCATACTTATCCCAAATATTGCAATTCTTCGTTAATCTGCCGCCATATTCATAACCAAGCTGATGAAAAACGGCGTTCATTCCCATCGACAATGATCGCGCCAATGAATAAGAGCAATAAATGTTTTTCCTGATCAATTCTTGTTCCAAAGCGGAGATTAGCACCTTCATGAAACCATGCTTTCGATGATGGGGAATCGTTGCACAGTCCGTCAATTCAGCATTATGATACATCTCATTCACTTCCGCGGATGCAGCACTCACAATGGATCCTTCATATTCGATAACACTGAAGATCGTACCTTCCTCCATCACTTTCTTGATATATCGCTCATCATTCATCGGTGTAGGATAGGTTTCAAAAATTTCACCATATAAATTAGCCAGCTCTTGCGCATCTTCATCTGTAGCAAAACGGAGGATATAATTTTCAGGAATTTTCTGCATATCCATCAGTCTGGGAATCTCACTTACATCTTGGATGACTTTATCTTCCTTCACCCAAAAGTCGCTCGTTCGCCTTTCATCCGTTAAATAGAAAGCCATACAATAGGCATCATTCCCGTTGAAATACCTGCTTAATATTCCTTCCAGCATGTATCCTTGTCCCAATGCCGTAGATAAATCTTCGTTTCTAGCTTTAAGTATCACTTTAGTAAAGCCCTGCTCCTTTGCGATGACAAGCGCCCGGGCCATCGCTTTTTTGATATTTCCCCGATAATCATCCATGCGCAAGCGCTGATTGGCATGATCATGATAGAGTTCCATCGTATAACAATCCCCAGTCTCGATCTGGGTGAAAAAAGGCAGCTTTTGAACAGGCATTATGTAACCCCCTTATTTAAAGAATTCGGGAGAAGAGATGCATATCATCCGCTTCTCCCGGCATTCTATTTCCAATTGAATAATTTTTTGACGGGTGCCTGAAGAAGCTGCTCATACGTAAACTCATCAGGGTATTCACTCACATCATATATGGATAAGGCTTCGTCCACCTTTTGATTCATCGAATCAGACACATAGATTCCACATTCCGGACAGTTCAAGGCTGGAACTTGAAGGACTCTTATTGAGCGTTTCCCATCAGGCATGATCCAGTAACAATCCTTTTTTTCACTTTCTTCTACGTTTGGGGCATTACACCACAAGCAATCCATCTTCATTCCTCCTTGCCTTCAGATTTCACCGAGCCGCTTCCGACCAAGGCATTCTTTTTTTCTTGGGCTAACCTTAATTTTTCCTTCATTTCATCCCGTTTATCACGGCGATCCTTCAATGATGCATGTTCATCAGTGCTTTCATACGCCTTTCTCTTGTCAAGACGGCGAAGGCCCTCTGGCACCAAATTGAATTTCTCATCCGTCATGAGAGCGGAAATCCCCACGGCTTCTTTCCTATCCTCAGTACCATACACTTCATCAAAGTAAGCATCCGCACTGCCAGAAACATAATTCTTCGGCTCCGGATAACTAGTGATCACTCCTTCAAAGTTCCGTAAAACGACTTTATCCGGACTTTGCGAAAGCAGGTAATTCGGAGTCAAGGCAATCTTTCCTCCACCGCCAGGAGCATCCACCACAAAGGTTGGCACCGCATATCCTGATGTATGGCCGCGAAGCGCTTCAATGATTTCCAGTCCTTTTGAAACCGGCGCCCTGAAATGGCCAATCCCTTCAGATAGATCACATTGATAAATGTAATAAGGCCTTACCCTTGCTTTAACACAGTCATGCATAAGCTTTTTCATGATATGGACACTATCGTTGATACCAGCCAGGATGACTGCCTGATTACCAAGCGGCACGCCTGCCATCGACAGCATATCGCATGCCTTTTTCGCTTCATCCGTCAATTCAAGGGAATGATTGAAATGCGTATTTAACCAAATCGGATGATATTTTTTCAGAATATTACATAAATTTTCCGTGATCCTCTGCGGGAAAACGACCGGGGCACGTGTGCCGATCCGAATGATTTCCACATGCGGGATTGCACGTAAGTTACTCAATACGTATTCAAGGATCTTATCATTGATCAACAGGCCGTCCCCTCCAGAGATCAGCACGTCCCTCACTTCCGGAGTGTTCCGGATATATTCAATCGCCCCGTCAAGCTGCTTCTTGGGAACACCCATGCCAACCTGACCTGAAAAACGGCGTCGCGTACAATATCTGCAGTACATGGAGCATTGGTTCGTTACAAGGAATAGAACGCGATCCGGATAACGATGCGTCAATCCAGGAACAGGGGAATCCTCATCCTCATGCAGCGGATCCTCCAAATCGTATCTAGTTTTGTTCATTTCTGCCGAAAGCGGTACCGATTGTAAACGAATCGGACAGCGAGGATCATCCGGATTCATCAAAGAAGCATAATAAGGAGTAATGTTCAACGGAATCGTTTGAGTCGAAATCCGAACTCCTTCCTCTTCATCCGGTGTCAAGTTGACGACCTTTTTTAGATCATCCAGTGTTTTAATCGTATTGGTCAATTGCCAGATCCAATCATTCCACTGCTCTTCCGTTACATCCTTCCAAAGTTCGATATCATTATAATGCCTGCGTCCACCTAGGTATTCTTTATGTTTTACATCCAATCCCATCAAATTCATTTAATATGCCCCCTTATTCTAAGAACTTATCTATATACATTTGCAAGAATGATGCCAACATTCATAACAAGGGAAACATAAGCAAAACGGGGACAAATCGACCTTTAAATCGCAAAAAATTTTTCGTTATGCCTAATTTTTTGCAGCCAGATTCTTTGCGCCAAGCAAAAAAAAGAGGGTCTCTTTACACAAGAGCCCCCTTCAAGTTCCATCATTATCCACGCAGTGACAGCGTTTTCAAATACTACCAAATTTATTTTGATTCTCGCGACCCTGCCGTATAAACTTTTTCAATGCCGTACTTGTTTAACTTATATTGTAATCCCTGTCTTTTAATATTGAGGGCTTCAGCCGTTTTACTGATATTCCCGTTATATTTCTCGAACATATTGATGATCATTTCCCTTTCCATTTCTTCAAGAACGACAGGTAAATCAATCTTATTTTTCAATGGGGAAGGATGGTTCTGCGCATTTGCTGCAGCGTAATTCCCTGAAGGAAAAAGATATGCAGGAAGATGGTGTTCATCAATCATATCTTCCCCTGCGTCCATGACGTTAAAGGTTAACTCGATGGCATGTCCCAGTTCACGAATGTTCCCGGGCCATGGATATTGAAGAAGCCGCTGCATCGCCTTATGACTGATCCCGCGTACTTCCGTAAAGAATGATTTGTTGAATTTCTGAATAAAGTGATTGACGATTTCCGGAATATCCGTTTTACGCTCCAGCAGTGAAGGCATTTGGATCGTCACGACATTCAGGCGAAAGAATAAATCCGAGCGAATGATTCCCCGCTCTAACGCCTCTTCTGGAGAAATGTTCATCGCAGCAATGATCTTCACATTAACCTTTTGCTCCTTCGCCCCCCCAACACGGCGTACCTCGCCTTCCTGAAGCACACGCAGCAATTTCGCCTGCAGGCCGAGATCGAGGCTATTCAACTCATCAAGGAAAAGGGTACCGCCATTTGCCTGTTCAAAAATGCCCAGGCGATCCATCGCTCCGGTAAAAGCCCCTTTCGTCGTACCGAACAGCAACCCCTCCATCAATTCCTTTGGAACAGCCGCACAGTTTTGCGCTATGAATGGTTGATTTCGCTGAGCACTTACATTATGTATACTTTGAGCGACCAATTCTTTCCCCGTCCCTGTAGGTCCATAAATCATGACTGGGGAATGTGTTCTGGCCGCTTTTTTCGCCAATGAAATGGCTTGCTTAAATGCAGGGCTATCACCGATTAAATCACTGAAATGGTAGGTCGCCGTCCCTTCAAGGAACTTGGTTTTCTTATGGGTCTCGGCCAGCTGGGAACGCAAATCAACAATTTGGTCGTACATATTCATGACCTTCGTAATATCCTTCGCTATTTCCACTGCCCCACTAATCTCACCATCCTCATATAAAGGATATGTACTATTGATGGAAGTTATTTTTTTCTCTTTTAAATTGACATACGTCTGAATGGACTCAATCGTTTCCATGCCCTTTTCCAATGCTACATGCAGCGTACTGGATTCATCAGTCAATGATGGATAAAGCTGAAAGATATTCTCCCCCAATACCTGTTCACGATCAAGCCCATCGATATGTGCCATCATTTCATTGTAGAAAACAGTATCCCCATCTTTATTCACTATATGGACACCCACATTGATCACATTCAATATCCATTCAAATTGAGTGGAAAACTGATTCACTGAAGATTTCATTTCTTCATCTCCGTTCTCTGTCATTTGATAGAATCACCTGTAAATTATAGCATTTAATGGGAAACTTTCATCTCTTTATCTTTAATAAAATCATACCCCAATAGAATAGTAATTTCACATATAAAAAAAGGTATCTCGCATCCAGCAAAGAAAGTTACTATAAGAAAATTAAAAGGCAGGGGTGAGTCGTATTTCAGAACGAAACAAAGAAACCAGATTAGAAATTAAACCATGGGAAGATAAGGACCTTGATTTACTTTTTCAACTTAATGCCCCAGAAATGATGGCACATCTTGGTGGTCCGGAAAGTAATGAACAAATCATGAAACGGCATCAACGGTATCTTCAGCTGGGAAATAAGGGATGCATGTTTAGCATCATCCTGTTTCCAGAGACAGAAGCGGCTGGTTCCGTTGGCTACTGGCAAACCGAATGGAATAATGAAAATGTGTACGAAATCGGTTGGAGCGTCCTCCCTTCATTTCAAGAACAAGGAATCGCATCCCATGCCGTGAAGGCTCTGATAGCCCAAATCAAAACCGAACGAAAATATAAATATATTCACGCATTCCCGTCAATCAATAATCCTGCGTCAAACGCAATTTGCCGTAAGCTAGACTTCAACCTCATCTCTGAATGTGAATTCGAATACCCGCCAGGAAGCCTAATGCGATGCAATGATTGGTGCTTTGAACTTGAATGAATTCTTTAGATAAAAGGGGCATTTTTATGTAGGACGGATTATTCCCGGGTAAGTCGAATTATGCCGAGTTTAGGTGAATTATTCCCGGGTAAGTCGAATTATGCCGAGTTTAGGTGAATTATTTCCCGGGTAAGGTTCGGGGGGAGGTCGAATAATATCGTGTGCAGGCCGGATTTGGTGTAGGTGGATTATTACGATGTTGGTCGAATTATTGCTGTGTAGGATCAAATCCGCCATCATTTACCCGCATTCTCTATCAAGCAAACAATTCATTCCATGTTTCTTTACCTGCTTGCTTATCTGCAGAAATCTTGCTTGCCTTTTGGTATTTAAATAATGCCATCTCTGTATTCTCCCCGAATTCTGCATCAAGGGGCCCAGGGTTAAAGCCTTCCATGTAAAGTGCTGCTTGGAGAATCCATGTGATATTGCCTGCAGCTCCTTTTTTTACGGTGACGAGCGCAGTCTTGGTTTTAGGTCCCCATTTTCCATCGACAGCAAGCTTTTTATTGAATTGCTTATTCAGTTCCGTTTGTAAAGCTTTTATAAGGGCCGATCGAGTTTCGGGACCGTAAAACCCATCAACGGAAATTGCTGCTTTATACCGGCTATTTAACGTTTTTTGCATGGAAATTATATGGGTATCTCCTTTGCTGATTTTCGGGATATCCGTTTTTTCGAATTTAAAGGTAAGCTGAGGTTCTTTCCCTGCTTGTAACTGTGAATAGGATAGCCCACCCGTCATTTCCAAGTGGGGATAATCCTTGAATGAACTCCAATCCCCGCCCCATTTAAATCCTAAATCCTTACCTATAGCAGCTACACGCTGCCACTTTGAATTCACTGTCCAGTTCGCTTTCTTGCCATCATCACTCACAGTGAAAAAATCAATAGCCAGTCCAAAATTATGATAAGACTGGCCTGGTTTAGCGTTTGTCACATTAGGCTTAGCTAGATTACTATAGTTTTTTCCATTGTAGCTGTAAACTCTTCCTTGGCCATAAAGCGCAGCTTGTTCTTCCAAAGAGCGGTGGCCAGCACTTATCTGTACATAAATCCCTTCATTATAAGCACGTTCGATCATTTCCAATGCTGATGCCTTCACCACTGGATTCATCCCTGTGCCCATCTTTTTCACTGATTTATCCAATAATGTTTGTAATGCTACTGTCAATGTAATCCCTCCTTTAAACCTTATATAAGCCTTTTTAACGGAAAAGTAGCATGGCTGGAATATTTCCATTTTATTATTAAAGGCTTCGTTAATTGATTATGCCTATTGAAGGTTCTTCAGTTCTGATCCATCTTACTTGGCTCTCTTCCTTTGCCACATCTAGACCAACACTGCCGATCATTTACCAGTCCCCTTACTCCTCCATTTATTTTCATAGCTTCGCCCCAACCAGCCTTAAACATGTTTCTACAAGTAGGGGCGGATAGTTTAGTTCAATGAGTTTAGCAATCTGGCGAAAGTAATTGACAATGATTATCATTCCTATTAACATATTAAGTAGTAATTGAAAATGAATATCATTACTAATTACATACATTTTTTTAACCTATACCATAATTAGCAAGGAGAAAATCAGAATGAAAAAACTATTCATACCATTCCTACTCTTGTTCGTACTTATTCTTAGTGCTTGTGGGAACAACGAGACAGCGAACGAAGATAATGCATCCAAGACTAAAAAAGAAACATTTACCTATCAATCAGAAACTGGCCCTATTGAGATTCCTAAAAACCCAAAAAGAATAATTGCTCTCTCTAATGGACCTAATGTTTTGGCTTTAGAAGGTAATATCGTTGGGATAGATCAATGGACTAATATGAACCCCCTTTTTCAAGAAAAGCTTAAGGGAGTGGAAGTCGTTTCAGAAGATAGCCTAGAGAAAATCATCGAACTGGAACCGGACCTAATCATAGCAGGATCCGAGATGAAAAATATTGGCAAACTAAACGACATTGCTCCTACTGTAGTATTCACTTGGGGAAAATTGGATTATTTATCACAGCAGATAGAAATCGGAAAACTCTTAAACAAAGAAAAGGAAGCAAAAGAATGGGTTAATGATTTCAAAACGCGTGCAGAATCCGCAGGAGAAGCGATACGTGCAAAAATTGGTGAAGATGCAACCGTTTCCGTGATTGAAAATGATGCTAAGGAGTTTTATGTATTTGGAAATAATTATGCACGCGGGACAGAAATATTGTATCAAGCAATGGATTTGAAAATGCCTGAGAAAGTAAAAGAAAAGGCACTTAAATCAGGCATTTATGTCCTCTCATCGGAAGTGCTTCCTGAGTATGCTGGAGATTATATGATCTTTAGTAAAAATCCGGATGTTGTTAATTCATTTTTGGAGACTGATTCATGGAAAAATATACCTGCCGTTAAGAACGATCGTGTATTTGAAATAAATAGTAAAGCATCAACTTACAGTGATCCAATCACTCTAGAGTATCTTCTGGAATTCTTCGAAAAATCATTTCTTAACAATTAATATGCAAAGAAGGAATTCTTTTAATAAGAATTCCTTCTTTCAGACTGTAGACGAACTCGATGAAAACCGTGTTTACCTACAATTTTTTTATTTCTCCATACAAACTCTATGTAAAAAATGGAGAAGATAATAATTTACCTAAGATTGATAACTGAATTGAAAAGCCTGTTTTCCCTCCACAATCTCTAGTAAAATACAAACTGCTTTTTAACTATAGAAAGGGAATTTATTTCAACAACAAAAAAATTAGACTACCTCCGTCCGCCCGTTTACGAACTGAAAGTAGCCTAATAATGAGTTTTATCCATTTCCCTGATAGGTCAATTCAAGTAATCTCTTACTATGCCTTAATTTCAATAGAGGGGCTTATGGTAAAGTCAGCCTCTGTTTTACTTTTCACTTCATCAAGTGTTATGCCATTTTGCAATTCAATCAATTCCATACCCGCTTCTGTAAAATGAAATACGGCCAATTCGGTAATCAGGCAATGGACGACCTTTTCACCCGTCAATGGCAGTGTACAACTCTTTTTCACTTTGGATTCCCCATGCTTGTTCACATGGTCCATGATGACAACGATCCGTTTTGCTCCTTGGACGAGGTCCATCGCTCCTCCCATTCCTTTTACCATCTTCCCTGGAATCATCCAGTTTGCCAAGTCCCCATTTTCGGAAACTTCCATCCCGCCTAAAATAGCTAGATCGATGTGGCCGCCGCGAATCATTGCAAACGATTCAGCACTATCAAAAAATGATGCCCCGGCTTTTGCCGTTACTGTTTCTTTTCCTGCATTAATCAAATCCGGATCGACTGCATCTTTTTCTGGATATGGTCCGATTCCCAGTAAGCCATTTTCCGATTGAAGCATAACATTAAAGTCATTTGGAATCATGTTAGCAATCAAGGTCGGCATTCCGATTCCTAAATTTACACACATACCATCTTGGATTTCTTTAACGGCCCGTTCTAAAATTTGTTGTCTAGTCATTCGAATACTCCTCCTTTTTATGAGTTAGCAGTTGTAAGTTTTTCAATTCGTTTTTCATAACGGTTTCCTACAAGTACTTTTTGTACATAAACCCCTGAAGTATGAATTTCATCTGGATCGAGCTCTCCTGTGTTCACAAGCTCCTCCACTTCAACAATCGTGACTTTCCCCGCGGTGGCAACGACAGGGTTAAAGTTTCTTGCCGTTTTCCGATAGACGAGATTACCGAAATGATCTGCTTTCCAAGCTTTCACAAAGGAAAAATCTCCGACTATTCCTTTTTCCATAATGTATGTGCGACCATCAAACTCTTTATGTTCTTTACCTTTGGCGACTTCCGTTCCTACTCCAGTAGCTGTATAGAAGGCAGGGATTCCTGCTCCACCCGCTCTTAGACGCTCAGCAAGCGTTCCTTGGGGAACTAGCTCGACCTCCAGCTCTCCACTTAAAAATTGCTGCTCAAATAATTTATTTTCCCCTACATAAGAAGCAATCATTTTTTTGATTTGTCTATTTTCCAGCAAAAGACCTAGACCCCAATCATCGACTCCACAATTGTTGCTGACAATAGTCAAATCCTTTACACCTTTATCACGCAAAGCAAAAATCAGATTTTCTGGAATTCCGCTTAATCCGAACCCGCCAACGATAATCGTTGCTCCATCCTCGATTTGTTGAATAGCGCTTTCAAAAGATGTTAATAATTTACTCATTTTCCATCATCTCCATTCCTAATACTATTCTATTAAATAAATAGGGAAGTTGCAAAAGCAAGGATGAACACAGTCACTGTTTTCAAAATCGTGATCGCAAAGATATCCTTGTAGGATTGACGATGTGTCAGTCCTGTAATAGCAAGTAAAGTAATAACGGCACCGTTATGTGGAAGCGTATCCATTCCGCCAGATGCCATGGATGCAATTCGATGCAGCATTTCCGGGCTGATTCCAACACTTTGAGCCACCTGTAAATAGTGACCGCCCATTACTTCTAACGCAATCGAAAGTCCACCAGATGCAGATCCTGTAATCCCTGCCAGTACATTGACGGCAATAGCCTCCGATACGAGTGGATTACCGCTTGCATTGAACACCCAGTTTTGAATCACCGAGAATCCAGGAAGCGTCTTCACGACATTACCAAAACCAACTTCAGACGCGGTATTGAATATTGCAAGCAAAGATCCCATTGCAGCAGCTGTTAATCCACTTGCCAATTTGACCTTTATACGCCCAACATTCAGAAGCATCGCTGCAATAATACCGATTGTCAGTGCAACAATCAAAGACCAGGATGAAGTGACTGTGCTTACATCGGCAATATTGAAGGATTCCTTCAACATCGATGCATCATACCAGTGCTTAACCGAAATGGCACTGCGACTGAAAGCAAAATTAAACACTACTACAAGGACGAGCGGTACGATGGACAGCCAAAAGTTAGGCAGGTTTTGCTCTTCGGCACTTTCCGGTTCATTAATATGTCCTTCCCCGTAGCCTTCACCATTTGCCACCGCTTGTTTACGGCGACGTTCTAACCAGATCATTCCGCCAGTGAATACCATGATCGCGCCAATAATCCCCATTAATGGAGCTGCATAAGTATCTGTTCCGAAATAGTTCGTGGGAATGATATTTTGAATCTGTGGTGTTCCAGGAAGGGCATCCATCGTATAAGTGAATGCGCCTAATGCTATCGTTCCTGGCAATAATCGCTTTGGAATGTCTGCTTCTTTAAAAATTGCAGCTGCAAATGGATAAACGGCGAATGCCACAACAAACAGCGAAACCCCACCATATGTCAGCGCCGAACAAGCCAGCACTACAGCAAGAATAGCCTGCTTTGAACCTAGTGATTTTACGATGGTCTTGGCAATGGATGCTGCTGCACCGCTCATCTCCATGACCTTTCCAAATACGGCCCCTAATAAAAATATCGGGAAAAATGCTTTTACATAGTTAGCAGCAAACGTCATATATGTTTCTGTATAACTCGGCAGCAAATGCCCGCCAGATAAAATGACCGCCAATAACGTAACAATCGGCGCTATGATAATGACCGGATAGCCCCGATAGGCTAAAAAGATTAAAAGTCCTAAAGCCACTGCAATGGCTAAGATTTGAATCACCAATTTAATTCCCCCTTTTCTTTTCTCCCCTTGCCCCCAAATTATTTCGGAAGCCTTTAAGTAGAAACATTAATCTCCCTAAATTCCATATTTTTAATTTTTCCGCTTTCACCATCCAAACCTGCCTTCCCCAAGTCAAGCTGAATGATTTTACTAAGTGCTTCTCATTTATGAGAACGCTTTCAACAAACTGTTGAATTAAAAATCCCTTTTCATTTTACGTGGAAACACCATATAAAATGACAGATAGGCCATTCACTAAAGTATTTATGCAATTCTTGTGCCAACTTATCCTAACTTAAAAAAACATCATCTTTTAAAGCCTTTTCAAAGATTTTATCTCCCTTTTTATAAATTGTAAAAGCTGAAACCTCTTAAAACTGTCAAGGTTTCAATACACAAAAGTCATAAACCCCAAAAAAGTGTAAACCTTTTCTTACAACATTCAAATTCCCTCTTTTTTTGTGTACGGATTTCTTAACACACCCAAAGATTTACGGTGTAAAACATGCACAAATGTGTATCTATTCTTAAAGTATTAAAAAAGTACCCTTTGGCTAAAGGGCACTTCAGAATGTAGACAAACTCCATAATAATGATTTTTTGAGGATTTGTATAAATTGACCGTTGCGTTCAACTCCAGGCACTCGCTTTCCGCGGGCGGTCCGCCCTCGACGCCTTTGCGCCTGCGGGATCTCCCTTGGACGCGCTTTTCTAAGCAGGAGTTTCGCACACCCGTTCCAATCAATATTGTTTTAAAATTCAGAAAGAACCCTTTGCAAAAGGGTTCTTTTCTACAGTCATAAACCATATTTATTCATTTTTTCATACAGTGTTGTTCGGCTCACTCCGAGTCTCTTTGCCGTTTCTGATTTATTACCAGAAGTCATTTCCAAACATGAAACGATTGCAGACCGTTCAGTTTCATCCATTACTTCTGCCAAAGTGCGGATAGATACTGGTTCTTTATGTCCCGTTATTTCTTTAGGGAGATGCTTGGAACGTATCATTTCCTCTTCATCGACAATATTCAATGCACGTTCAATGATATTTTCCAACTCACGAATATTACCCGGCCATTTATAAAGGCGAAGGAGCCGTAATGCTTGATCACTCATGCCCTGTACGCGTTTTTTCATGAGGTTCTGATACTTTTCAACAAAATGATTTACCAGTATTTCAATGTCCTCCGGTCGCTCCCTTAAGGAAGGTACGTGGATTTGCATGACCTTTAACCGGTAATACATATCAAGTCGGAATTCCCCTTTCGAGACCATTTCCTCCAGATTACGGTTTGTTGCAGCGATTACCCGTACATCAATGGGAATGCTTCCTGTCGAGCCGACCCGTTCAATTTCTTTTTCTTGTAAAACACGTAGCAATTTCACTTGCATATGCAGTGGCAGCTCACCGATTTCATCCAGAAAAATCGTCCCGCCTTCAGCCGCTTCGAACTTACCTGCTTTTCCGCCTTTTTTTGCACCAGTGAAAGAACCCTCTTCATAGCCAAAAAGCTCTGACTCCAGCAGCTCTGCTGGGATGGCGGCACAGTTCACTTTGACAAACACACCCATGGCCCGTCTGCTGGCATTATGAATTGAATGCGCAAACAGTTCCTTACCCGTTCCGCTTTCACCCAATATCAACACATTTGAGTCGCTTTTAGCAGCAATTTTTGCTTGACCTTTTACTTCCATGAATTCTGGACTTCTTCCCATCAAATGATCAAACGTATAGGAGGCCTTATTTCTCTCGCGAAAATCGCCTTTGTACTTTTTCAGCTCTACTTCAAGTGAGTTTATCCGCTTGGAAAGAGCAGTGAACTGCCCGACATTCTTAAAAAGAATCTTCCCGACCGCTCCCATTAATTTACCTTGTTTCCGTATCGGGGAGCGTGTCGCAATTATATAATTATCTTTAATCTTCTGTAATTCAGCGACCTCTTGCTTTCCAGTTTTGGCGACCACATGCATACGGGTATTTTCAATGACATCCGTTACATGTCTCCCAATAGAGCTTTCCTGATCGACTCCAAGAAAATCCGCATAAGCGTGGCTCAGCATTTGGACATACCCTTCCGTATCGACCATCACCAAGCCATCATAGGCAAATTCGATGATATCTTTAAACAGAATTTCTTCATGATTATCGATATTAAGGAAATCACTTTTATTATTTGTAAACAATAGGAGATAAATCTGATATTCCTCATCAACCATTTGAACGATTGCTTTTCTGACAATCCCATTATTACCGTTCAAACGAATAGGAGTATTTACGTCTGGTATAAGGTTTTTTTCGATAATTAAATTTACTTGCAGGTCAAATTGATTCTCGGCAAAAGCCTCAGATAATACGCTATTGCATAAAACGATTTCTTTTTCGTTTTTCGTTACCAAAACCCCAAAAGGTAATTCTTCCAATATCGCTTTCACCAATTCCAATTGAACAGTTTTATTATCGCTGGCCATTCCCATTCTCCTTAACCGGTCTGAAGTTTCCCCCATTATATCATAGGAAATTGAGGCCAATGCATCAACGTTCCACAATCAGCGCAGTTCCCTGTCCTCCCCCGATACATAGGGTGGCAAGGCCGGTTTTTGCATCTCTGCGCTTCATTTCATACAACAATGTCACTAAGATGCGGGCACCAGATGCACCTACCGGGTGGCCCAGAGCAATTGCCCCGCCATTTACATTCACTTTTTCCGGATTCAATTCAAGGTCCTTCAGCACGGCAAGTGACTGGGCCGCAAAGGCTTCATTCACTTCCATCAAATCAATATCATCTATTGATAATCCCGCTTTTGCCAAAGCTTTTTTTGTCGCAGGCACTGGGCCGTATCCCATGATTTTCGGATCAAGCGCAGCGTTTCCATATGACTTAATTGTCGCTAACGTTTCCAGTCCCAGCTCGTCCGCTTTTTCTTTGGACATCAGGACCAACATCGCCCCACCATCATTGATTCCGGATGCATTTCCAGCCGTAACCGTTCCATTTTCCTTAAAAGCAGGACGCAGCTTCGTTAGCTGGTCTATCGTCAGCCCATGACGTGGGTGCTCATCTTGGTCTACCAAGATCGTCTTTCCTCTGCGTTTATATTCAACAGGTACGATTTCATCTGCAAATCTTCCTTCTAGCTGCGCCTTTTCAGCCTTCAATTGGCTATCTAAAGCAAATTCATCCTGCTTTTCCCGGCTGATGTCCCACTGCTCCGCAATATTCTCCGCAGTCACGCCCATATGATACTGATTGAAAACATCCGTTAAGGCATCATAGGTCATTGAATCCACTGCTTCGGCATTACCCATTTTCTGTCCAAAACGATAATTTGGAAGTAAATACGGGGCATTGCTCATGCTTTCAATCCCCCCAGCAAGAATCACATCGGCATCACCAAGGGCAATGAATTGCGCCCCCATTATTACCGTACGGAGGCCAGACCCGCAAAGTTTATTAACGGCCATAGCCGGCGTTGTTTCCGGAATCCCTGCATGAATCGCAACCTGACGTGCCACATTTTGCCCTAATCCAGCAGATAGAATATTTCCGATCAATACCTCATCGATCATATCAGCCGAGATATTTGCCCGCTTAATCGCTTCCTTTGCTGCCACAACTCCCAAGTCAACTGCTGAAACATTGGCAAGACTGCCTCCAAACGCACCTACTGGTGTTCTTGCTGCCCCTACTATCACTACTTCTCTCATAATACTTCCTCCTTCTCCATTTTTAATTTACCTAGTTTAATAAAATTACGGTCCCTCTCATTGATTTTCTGAGAAACGGTAGATTCCTCATATGTGAAAATCCCTTCACCCGACTTCGCCCCAAGCTTCCCCTTTTCGACCAAATCACGAATCAAAACAGGGGCTTCCTTACTCTGATCCAACACTGGTGAAACATTATCAAAAACACGCTGCCATGTATCCAGTCCGCCAAAATCGGCAATCTCGATTGGCCCTGTAAATGCCCATCGAAAACCTGGTCCTGCCGTTATCGCTGTATCAATATCCTCAGCATTGGCAACGCCCTCTTTTAATAGATAAAAGGCTTCCCGCATCAAGGCAGTCTGCAAACGGTTAGCAATGAATCCCGCTATTTCTTTTTTCAAGAGAATCGGAGACTTACCGATTTTACGCATCAAATCAAGTGTTGTCTTGACGACTTCCGGCTTTGTATCGTTATGCTGAACAACTTCAACCAAAGGAACCAAATGGCCAGGGTTAAAGAAATGCGTGATTACCATTCGGTCCGCAAACGAGGCCTCCTCCATCAATTGGGAAATCGGAAAGGTCGATGTATTTGAAGCTACAATTGCATCCGGTTTGATTATCTTCTCCAATTGCTGATAAAGATCCAACTTCAACCCGATGACTTCCGGAATGGCCTCAATGATAAAATCAGCATCCCTTATAGCCCCTTCCAAATCTACACTATATGTAATATTAGCTAAGGCACCTTGCTTTTCCCGATCAGTCAAAACCCCTTCTTCAATGAGCAATGCTAGATTCTCAGAGATTCGATTTTGGGCATATGATAGATACTCTTCCTTTATATCGTTGATGGTGACGGAATACCCGCTAACTGCAAATGATTGAGCGATTCCACTCCCCATTACACCTGAACCGATAATGGCTATTTTTTTAATCATCCAGATTCTCCTTTCTTATCCGTTTAAATTACCTGCCTTTACTCACCTTTTTATGTATGCAATATCTGTGCCAGCAAATTGGGTAAACAAAAATTCTTTTGTTATTTTGAAAATCATGATAGACTCTTACTCAATAACCTATACCATATTTTCATAACCTTCCCTTTATATTCCCTTCCCTAGTTAAATATCCCTGTTCACCAACTTAAAATGACAGACCTGGACCATTACATTTTTATTGGAGGAATGTAATATGGTTAAAGATAAAGTGGCGATAATTACCGGATCTGCCAGAGGAATTGGCTTTGAGATTGGAAAGATATTTGCTGAAAATGGCGCAAAGGTCGTTTTGTCCGACCTTGATCAAAACACTGTTGAAAAGGCTGCCTTGGACCTAAGGAACAAAGGCTTGGATGTTATCGGCTTAAAAGCAGACGTAACAAGTGAAGAAGATATTATCCAACTAATCAAACACGCTAAAGACAAATATGGAAGAATTGATATTTTCATTAATAACGCCGGCCTTCAACATGTTGCACCAATCGAAGAGTTTCCAACTGAAAAATTCGAACTGATGATCAAAATCATGCTGACCGCTCCATTCATCGCGATCAAGAACGTTTTGCCCATCATGAAAGAACAAGGCTTCGGCAGAATCATCAACATCTCTTCCATTAACGGGCTAATTGGATTCGCCAACAAAGCAGCTTACAATAGTGCAAAACACGGTGTAATCGGATTAACGAAAGTAGCCGCCTTGGAAAGCGCCTCTTCAGGCATAACCGTAAATGCCCTTTGCCCAGGATACGTGGACACACCTCTCGTCCGCGGTCAACTGGAGGACCTGGCAAAAACAAGGCAAGTACCGCTGGAAAGCGTTTTGGAAGAAGTCATCTATCCGCTCGTCCCACAAAACCGCTTGCTCGACGTAAGCGAAATTGCCGACTACGCCATTTTCCTTGCAAGCGACAAAGCAAGAGGCATCACCGGCCAGGCAGTTGTGTTAGATGGCGGGTATACAGCACAATAAAATACATCTTGCAAAAGAACAAAAGCCCGAATGAACGGCACCAAAAAGGTGCTCTTTTATTCGGGCTTTTCTGTATTCATGGAATAACATGGCAGTCTTTTCCTGAGGAAAAAATGTGGAAAATTTTGGTGGTAGAAAGGATTTCCCCATGTTACAGTAATATAGGGATACCTCCCCTTTTCACAAAAATAAAAGGAGGCCTCGTCATGATTATTAAGTGGGTTAGACTGCGATAATTAAAGGGGCAGGCCAATCATGCTCCGGAAAGAATTTATTGATCTGCGCAATTAGATAATATTTAATACGGAGGTAAAAAACATGAGTGAACAGATACTGAAAATAAATAAAGTCGATATATGTACGGAAAGCTTTGGAAACCCTAAGGACCCTGCTGTGCTTTTGATCATGGGGGCCATGTCTTCTTTAGACTGGTGGGATGAGGATTTCTGTCTCCGACTCGCTGGTCAGGGGAGGTTTGTCATTCGGTACGATCATCGGGATTTGGGACGATCGGCCGTTTATGAACCCGGTACTTCCAACTATACAATAACGGACATGGCTGACGATGCCGTGGGTGTCCTGGACGCTTATTCCATAAAGCAAGCTCATATCGTCGGAATGTCCCTAGGCGGTATGATCGGTCAGATTCTTGCCTTAAGATATCCGGAACGCGTATTTACGCTTACGCTAATTGCATCAAGTGTGTTCGGGACTGTGATGGAAAAACTGCCTCCAATGGACCAGACAATATTGGATCACCATGCGAAGAGTGCTTCCATCGATTGGTCAAATCGGGAGGCGGTCATCCCTTACCTTGCGGAAGGATGGAAAACATTAGCCGGTTCCAAACCTTATGAGCAGAAAAGAATGAGTAAGCTGGCGGAAAGAGAGTTTAATCGCGCCAAACAGCTACCGAGCAGATTTAATCATGCCATGCTGCAAGGCGGGGACACGTATTACGATAAAATGGGTGAGATCAGCGTACCTGTCGTCATTATTCATGGCACAGAAGATCCGGCCCTGTCATACGAGCACGGGCTTGCACTTGCGAAAGCCATCCCTCATGCAGAATTAGTGACTCTTGATGGATCAGGGCATGAGATTCATAGTGAAGATTGGGACAAAATTATAGATTCAGTTATAAAGCTTAGTTCGTGATAAAAGAATAAGTGGAAGATGACCCTAATAAAAGCCCAATTTCTCAGTGTTACAAACGAGAAATTGGGCTTCCTTTGTTATATAGTGCATACAAACGTTAATTCAAATGAGTGGTACTGTTTAAAAATCTAATAAGTTTATATGGATGTTCGGTATACTCAAGAAGATGAATGCCAGTATTATTGGAATTAAACCACACATCATCAATTTCGTGTGGCAATTGAAGAAAACTTTCAATCAGTTTTGTAATCATACCCCCGTGGGACACAACCGCAATCCTTTTATAGTTTGCACTGTTTTCTCTAAGATGGGAAAGTACATTTTGAGCTCGTAATCTAAAATCAGATTCACTCTCCCTATCTTGCATCTCTCGTAACTCATCCAAGAATGTTACTGGACATCTGATAGTATTGGATAAAGTTTCGGCAGTTTTACTGGCACGAATCAAGGTACTTGACCATATGAATTCCGGTGGAAACTCTTCTGAAACACGACGACACATTTTTTCTACTTGTTCCACGCCCTTAATAGTCAGCGGTAAATCTGTAGATCCTTCATAATTTTCTTCTAAAAAATCGTCTTCTGACTCACCATGTCGAATTAATAGTATCTGCAAGATAACACCTCAATTTTGTTTATTTATCCAAATCATTAATTCTATTCAACTTTAATAAAACCTTTAACAGAATAAAAACAGAGGCATCCGTTACAATTTAGACCTGCATGAATCTTGTTCGTTGCATAAGAGGAGCTTCTGATCAGCTCCTGGTAATGAAGTAAAGCATCCGTTAGTGAACAAGACTGAGTTTTACCGTGTATAATGTTCCCTAAAAATCAGTTTATATTTTGGCCTAAAATCAATTTCTATTGTTTGTTGGGAATCCTCATTCAGAACCGTTAAAAGTACACTTGAAAGTTCCCTTTTGTCTGCTGTAATCTCAAATTTGTCAACTCGTTTTAAATCCAAAAGTGATAACAATTTATTTGAAGTCGGTTGAGTTACTTGTATTTTTACTTCACCGTAAGATGGAGATAGTGTAACAATAAAGTCTTCCTCTCCATTAGAAAATTGATATGTTGCTTTATTATAATAAAATGGTAAACCTTTCTCAGTGGTATCAAATAATGTAGGTTCACACTCAAACAACGAAAGAAGATCGTCTTCATCCGGGAATACATTCACTCACCATCACCACCTTTCAACTCCCTATTTTAACATTTTCTTGTTGAGCTAAACTGCCCCGTTAGTTCTACAAGAAAATCAACATACCCTTTAACAGAGCTGGTTTAAAAAAATGTAATATATTTACACACAACCACTGGAACATCTGTTCTATTTATGTTATTATTATAAAAACAAAAAAAAGATTTGATCCTACCAAACGATTTGATCCGTAATTATAATTAAAGGTCGGTTGTATCCGCGGGCCTTACACGGTTGTACCGCTGAGCCGAGCCAATTGCTCTAGGGTGCCGGTAAAGACAGCTCCGAACTTCAGCTAACGCACCCATTAATTTGTTTAAACTTTAAAGGATTGAACCAAACATTCTTCATCAACGACAATTTTCTTTTTTTCTTCAAATCTCTATTTAGCTCACTCTCTTGATACCTGCTG
This sequence comes from Peribacillus sp. NJ11, assembly GCF_030348405.1. Taxonomy (NCBI): domain Bacteria; kingdom Bacillati; phylum Bacillota; class Bacilli; order Caryophanales; family Bacillaceae; genus Peribacillus; species Peribacillus sp. NJ11. The sequence goes on along the minus strand of NZ_JAUCFO010000001.1, from coordinate 2,343,368 downwards.
CCGTACTCACGATTATTGCTTTGGTACTTACAAATCATACCCGGGTCGTTGTAAATGTGACCAAAACCTTATCAATTGTGCGAAATCAACTAACATTTTTGGTTGGGGCGATATTGTAATCGTATTAGAAGGAATAATGCGTGCAAATTCGACTTCTTATTCATAATGAAAAAGCTGCCTTACAGACAGCTCCTATCTTCAACGCACCAGTTAACTCAATAACGATTGATCTACTCTCGGTGTTTATCAAGCATTTGTTTTAAATATTCTTCAGATTTCCCCTTTGGTATACTGAGGCTTTCCCATTTATTGTTTTTTACTTGTTTACCAATATAAACAATTTGCCCCACATGATAAGAATAATGTGCCATTTGCCTCTCAATAGCCTCTAATACCAAATGACCTTCTCCACGAATATATATTTTTTTTAATAAATCTTGCTCACTTAAACCAGTTAATGTATCAATCAGGGTTTGCCAACCCTTTTCTCAAACAATTGTGAGCTCTGATTTTGAAGATATATCATCTGAAAATTCTTCGTCACGATTTCTATATTCCTTCTCTCCGTCTGTTGTTAAAAAGTCAGTCCACCTTGAAACCATATTTCCACTCAGATGCTTTACTATTATTGCGATACTATTTGACTCGTCATTATAAGCCCAATAGATTTCCTCTTCAGATAATTGGTTTATCGTTTTATCTCCAAGACTTTTTACACTTTTAAATCTTTCAATTACAATTTTTAAATATTCGTTTCCAATATTCATTATTCCGCCCCCACATTTTTTTTATAGAGCCTTCACAACTAAACTGCCAAGTTAGCTCCTATCCCAATTTCTTGATTTAATAATAATAAAAGATGGTCTCCGGTTTTCATTAATTAATTTCGGCATTTGCTCTAATCCAGCAGGGATTGATTGTGGTTCAATAATCTTTTCTATTACAAACCCATTATCTATAAGTGTATTTATTAAAGTTGAAATGGTTCTATGATATATAATCACACCGTCAATATACCAATGTTGTTCCCTTTTTCCTTCTTCCTGATAATTATCCAATGCCCAATGTAATTTAACCCCTTCATTATCGTGAATCCAATTATCCATCTCTTTTCGAGCTGTAACTATCGGATGTTCAGTTGAAAAGATAAATTCACCGTTCTTTTTTAATAATCCATTAATCTTCTTAATTAGGTTTGGGTAATCTTCTATGTAATGAATAGCCAAAGAACTTATGATTAAGTCAAATTTTTGATTCGGTAGATCCAGGTCTTCTATTGGTATACACATATAATCTATTTTCTCGTGATTGTTATCTTTTTTCGCCTGTTCAATCATATTTCTTGAAATATCTACACCTAAAACTTTCGAAGCACCGTTTTCTATACAATAACTTGAAAAATGACCAGTTCCACAACCTAAATCTAATATTGATTTTCCCTTAAGGTTTGAAATGGTAGATTTAATTGATGGCTGTTCGACAAAATCATTATAGGTAACACCACTCTCACGTAACGACGTATATTCATTAAAGAAAATCTGATTATCATAAATATTTTGTTTCATTCATTTCCTCCTCCTGTTCTAGCAATAATCTATTAATATTAATTCCCGGAACATATTAAAAAGACCTCTTTTGCTTAGTCCTGCCACCGATAGTTCCATAATAAAAAAGCTGCCTAAGGCAGCTACGATCCCCAGCTAAAAATAAATAAGAGCTGTCGAAACAGCTCTTCGGATAAATCTTACGCCTATGCTTACTTTTTCAAAACGGGAATCCAGATTTCACTTCGAAATGTTGGTGAGGTTACATCTTTATTTTCGTTCCAAAGGATTTCCGGCCCTTCGATTTGTTCATAGTTAGAGGATGGAAACCATTCGGAATAAATACGTCCCCATACATTTTGCAGTGTTTCAGGAAAAGGTCCGACTGCTTCGAATACCGCCCATGTAGATGCATCAACTTCAAGCTGTGTTAAGTTATCTGGACATTCCTTCGTTGTAGCTGCGCCTATATAATGATCAAGCTCCCCTTTTTCCTCCAGCCTGCCTTCGGAAAAGTTCGCAGATGCACTAAGCAGTCCTGTTGGCTCGACATTCGAAAGGTCTTTAAGTTCATTTATCGTTTTCTCGTCTAAACTTTGCCACATGGATGCAATCTCTGGATTAACCCCGTTAAAAATGATCGGAACTCTTTTTTTAATTCCAATAATGCGAAACGCCTCTTTTTCTTCAATTCGGTAGTTCATTTCGCTGCCTCCTTTAATGGATAATTGGAAGGACATCGGTGGAAAGGCTTTAAGTGAATGGCCATTACTTCTCGCTTCTGATGGTGTGATACCATGCAAATGTTGAAACGCCCTTGTAAAAGAGTCCGGTGAGCTGTACCCGTACTTTATCGCTATATCAATGACCTTTATGGTGTTATCTTTAAGCTCAAACGCCGCAAGCGTAAGTCGTCTTCGGCGGATATACTCGGATAGGGAAATACCTGCCAGGAAGGAAAACATCCTTTTAAAATGATATTCCGAACAATAAGCTAGCCTTGCAACTTCTTTAAAGTCAATTTCATTCGTAAGATTGTCTTCAATGAATTTAATGGCACCATTCATATTTTTGAGCAAATCCATTCAATGACCTCCCTTATATCAACAGAATAGCAGGAGTTGAAACTAATCATCCGACTTTCTGTGCACGATTATGCAGGGTATAATCCTACTTCAGCTAAACTTCAGTTAGTTTAAGTACAAGCCCTCACAATCTTTTATAGACTTTCAATAAAAAAGCAACCTTTTAACTCGATTCTCAGCTAACGCACCAGTTAGTTAAGTACGGGGGTAAGGGATTCTTGCAAGCATTTAATTACAACAGGTATATCTAAGTAATTAGAAACAAATATTATACATGTTGCAAGTCCAAAGGAGGTGGCTAAAATGAACGCACAACGAGCGGAAGAAATTGCTTCTTCACCAAATATGGTTACTGTAACCTATAATGAGGAAAGTATCTACATTGAGCATGTGGATGAACAAAATGGAACGGCTACAATCCATCCCCTTGATGATCCAAATAAAAAACAAAGTGTTTCTGTAACCAGCTTACAAGAGCAGTAATTTCCTCGATTCAATAATAAACCTCCACTTTCGGGTGGTGGTTTATTGTTCGGTTCAATTCAATTACCATCTTATTAATTAATCTATCCCCTATGCATCCGTTAGATGAACAAGCACCACCTCTTCTATAGCACATATTCATCAAAAGCGTAACAAAAAAAGCCAACATCAATTGTTGACTTAATATATATATCGACATTCGAATTCCTATGGGCTAAGCAATCTTTTACTAACAGAGATAAACATTATTACTTATATATTTCATTTTCCAATATAATCACTTTTTCCCCATTCGCTGCTTTCCCTATTTGTTTCGTATTTTCAACCAACCGAAAAATATTATCACAGCATTGTTTGGTACCTATAACTAATAATGGTACACCTATAAAATCAATTTTTAATGCTCTTGATAAATATCCCCCTATGGACATAGCAATAGGTACAGTTGGTGATGTATTGGAGAATACTATTTTTTCGTTAAAATGAAATTTCTCTTCTAGGAGTAAAGTCAATTCTTTTAATGCTGGAACAACAAGTTTGTCTCTTTTATGTCCAATTGTATAAACTGAGTCGCCATCCTCATCGGTCCCGCGAAAAATCAGCTTTCCAAAATCTTCTTTCGTTAATTTATTAAAATATTTTACATTTAATATTTCTTCCGAAGTTAATTTTCTTTCCGATTGAGGTAATTGTTTTAAATGATATGCGGCAGCCAAAGACGTGGTATGTGTACCCCCATAATCATTATAGATATACATCATGATATCATCCCTAATAGTTTTATTTAATACTATTATGGTCAGATAATCCATTTCCAATTCGGTTGATTATTTTAGCTTTTATTACACTTTTTGTAGCAAATGCGACATACTCTCCTCTACAACTAAACTGCCCCATTAGTTTTATAAATAGAAAACATATTCCCCACATATTTTAGGGAAATATATCGAATTAAGTAATATTCTCTTGATTCACATAATTAAGTTGTCTTAACTATAAACACGACCTTTTTGCAGTACGAAAAGAATATTTCTGTCCGGATCATCTAGACCTAAATCATAAAAAGGGTTAAAAATTAAAAGAGTACACCTATTTCATGTTAATAAGTGCACTCTTTTATTGTTTTTTATAAGCTCCCCTTTAGTGTCTGGGGTATGTATAAGACAGCAACGCCTCTGATAGCCAGTCGGTATGTTTCTTTAGTAACGAGTTCTAAAATCCTCCCCATCCTAGAGATGGGACAGAAAATTTTATTAGCTTATCATTGATTGTTTCTTTTTTAATCGGGGCAGGCAATACTGTATTCCTAACATCAGCGACCGTTTTAAGATCAAAGGAATCTATTGCTTCCCCTTCTTGGTTCATGATTGAGAGAATTCCATCATTGCTCGTTTTTACACTGGGTACATCATTAATTAAATGAGTATAGTATAAGTCTTCGTTCAGCGTGTAGGAATTAGAGTAGTCTGCTGAATACAGTATGCTTTTTTTATCAATTTTGGCTGATTTAAAGTTTTCAAAGCCATAGTTGAATAAAAGCTCAGTATCAGAGTAGGCAACCTTGTCTGAAGGAGCTTTTAGAGTGACGGCAATCAAGTCCTGCTCTCCTCTAGTAGCAGTAGATATCAGGGTGTAGCCGGATTTACTGACGAAACCGGTTTTCCCGCCGGTTATTCCCTTATAGGGGAGTTCGCCTTTTAAAATTTTATGATGGGTAACTAGAGTTGTGTCCCATGTTTCCACTTCCCATGGTAACTCCTTCTCCCCAAAATACTCACGGAAAGTTTCATTTTTCATTGCATATTGGGTAATTTTCGCAAGGTCACTGGCTGTAGTTACATGGTCTTTGTCAAACAATCCATGGGGGTTCGTAAAATGAGTATCGGTGACGTTTACTTCTTTTCTTAAAAACTCATTCAAATCCTCCATGAACAGTTTTTCACTACCAGACATATGCTCGGCAATTGCGATGGCTGCATCATTTCCGGAGTTGATTAGCATCCCTGCAATTAATTTGGAAAGCTCTATTTCCTCCCCAGGTTCAATGAATACCGAAGACCCGTCTGCCTCCGCTGCTTTTTTGCTAACAGTCACCAGTTCGTTCTGATCCCCATGTTCTATAGCATATATAGCAGTGGCAACTTTCGTTAGACTGGCTGGATACATACTTTTTTTCATATTTTTTTCGTATAATACGTTCCCACTTTTCGCATCAATAATGATTCCGGCTTCACTATTGAGAGGTAAGTCAGATTCTGCACTTACAGTCGTAGAGGCGAAGGGGATTAAAGCCAAAATGAAGATGAAGAAAAACTTATTCATATGCCGCTCCTTTAATGATAGTAAAATCCTATATAGTCATAATAAAATAAATCTGAATGTTTAGAGATGGATTATTGAAATTGAAATAAAACAGTAATTACCCTTTAATAATTTTGGAAACATTTCGGGTAATATCTTTCATTTTCTTTCCTGAAATAACTTTATAAGGGTGATTGCCCTTTTAGTGGGTTCATGACTTTCTCTTCAAATAACGTAGAGAACACTTATTTTAGCCAGAAAGGCTACAAATGAATGAGACTTGATCAGACGTTTTCGCCTTACCAAAACGGGTAGTGTATTATATAAGCATGAGTATGATAAACGTCTCTCTATAGGAGGAATGTTCATGAATCCGGTCATTTTATTTGATGGTGAATGCAACTTTTGCGATTCGAGTGTCCAGTTCATTATCAAGCGGGATCCACAGGGGCTTTTTCATTACGCTTCGCTTCAAAGTGAGGCGGGTCAAGAGTTGCTGAAGAAGTACGATGTTCCTGCAGATATAGATAGCATGGTGCTGATCGAAAAGGATCAGGCCTACTATAAATCGTCTGCAGCCTTGAGGATTTGCCGCCGCTTACAAGGAGCATGGAAATTGCTTTACGGTTTCATCATCGTTCCAAGCTTCATCCGGAACTTCGTTTATGACTTCATTGCCAAGAACCGTTACAAATGGTTCGGAAAGAAAGAAGAAAGCTGTATGTTGCCGTCGCCAAGTGTTCGAAAGCGGTTTTTATAAAAAGACCTCATCAACAAAAAAAAGGACTTCAAAGTATTCGAGGTCCTTTTTGTTTGTTATATTAGAAATGGTCAAAAAAAGAAGGACAATCAGCGGTCATGGCTTTTCGTCCTTTTCATTGTGTAAATGTGGAGTATCTCCATAAATGGTTCGCCGTAGGATGCGCCATCATTTCGAGCCCTTTGTTTTCCGCTTGGTGCAGGGGTTGCCAGTTTGGTTCGTCTGCCTCCTTTAGGTAGACTTCGTGATGGGGTGCCTGGTCATGATAGCCGGCTATATTGATTTCGCCATTTCGGTAAAAGGTCCCGATTACTTTATAGTCCACGGCAGGAGAGATGATGATCGGGTTGCCTACAGAGTGTGTCAGTTGTATCGTCGTTTTCTCTTGATTGGATAATATGCGCTTCACTAAAATGTCTTCATCGGATGCCACTCCTTCTTCGAGGAAATCCCCATCATGGTTGTAGGCCTCACTCTTTCCGACGGCTTTGAAAAATTCGATCTCGGCTTCCTTCTCATTTTCGTGAATATACACATCGACCCTAGTCCTGTAACGGGATGATTCAGGATCAAACCCGCGGTTGTCACCTTTAAAATATGGAACCATTGATGCAAGATTGGGGTTTTTCAGCCACTCTTCCGGTAAAAAGGTGGAATAGCGAAGCTGCCTATTTCTTTTCTTTTTACCATCCACATCGTTTTCAACTGACTGTAAAAGTTGTTTCACAGGTCCTATCTTTTTGGTATTCGTTATTTCCTCGATCGCTGCCTGTGCTTGGGAAGAACCTTTTTTAAATGCTCCGACAATACTCGCCAAAAGGGATTTCACCGCAAAGGACTCTTGCTCTGAAAGTGGCAGGGGCCGCTTAGCTTTGATGGTGTAGGTGTATGCTCGATCTTCACTAATGCCCCGATCACTGAAGGAACATCCATCCACTTTCCCAACCTCCACGCCGTTCCGGTAAACCCTATACTCCTTTATCCCTTTGATGGGCTCCCATTCCAGGCTGGTTTGGCCTTTTGCGACAATCGTGGTGAACACCAAATCCAAAAGGATATTGTCCTCTTTTTTATTCTTGGCGGTCGTTGATGTCTGTATTTTCATCCTGTTCACTGCCTGTTCTTTTTCATTCAAGCTATCTATCGTGTACGTATAGATGGTTCCTGGAGTCAAACCCCGATCTGCAATACTTGGCTCCGAGCCGCTGTAAATAAGCTCTTTCCCCCTATATACCCGATAGAAACCACCTTCATCAGGCCAAATAAACTTAATCGAATCTTCCTTCCGTTCGATCTTACACATCAATGAAGCCGTTTTGAATACAGCTTGATGCTTCCTCTTATTGGAAAGGAGATAAGCGATTCCTGCAAGACCAAGAGCAAGCAATGAATGCCGTGCAGTGAATGTAACTCCGCCCACTTTTAAACGGGGAAATGAATAATGAACGATCAACTTCTTCATCACCTCTTCCTTTTCTAGGTGTTATTTCTTTACCCACTTTAAACTCCAAGCACACTTTGCAATGTGCTGTGATAGGCATTTCCCCGGGACACGATGTTGAACAAACATAAAAAAACCGAGGGAATTACTTCCCTCGGTCATTTATGTGTTTTACTGATTTTTCCTTCTATTTTAACGGCGGCTTTTTTCCCCGCCCTTGCGTCCTGCTTCTTCCCGGCTCATTTTTCCATTACCGGAACCGTCAGAGCTGCCGTCGCCATCTCATTGATTGGCCCGTGCCTCTCCGCCTTTTTCGCCGATTTCCTGATAGAATTCCTTACCATGACTTTCGGATGTCGCTTCTCCGCCTTTTTGGCCAATCTCCTGATAAAATTCCTTATCATGATTTTCGGATGTCGCCTCTCCGCCTTTTTGTCCAATTTCCTGATAGAATTCCTTATCATGGTTTTCGGAAGTGGCTTCTCCGCCTTTTTGGCCGATTTCCTGGAAAAATTCCTTATCATGATTTTTGGCTGTCGCTTCCCCGCCTTTGCGGCCAGCTTCTTCCCTGCTCATTTTTTCATTGTTGTTAGTCATTAAAACTCCTCCTTATTATTTGGATTTTTCATGAACTAGCTACATGTGTCATATACCCGCTTGAACGGCCATAAAACTAGAATCTACAAATACTTCAGGTCACTTCTTCTATTTAACGGCGACTCTTTTCCCCGCCTTTGCGGCCAGCTTCTTCCCTGCTCATTTTTTCATTGTTGTTAGTCATTAAAACTCCTCCTTATTATTTGGATTTTTCATGAACTAGCTACAGTTTTATGTATACCCGATAGTTTCAGTATAAAACTAGAATCTATTAAAACTTTGCCCTTTTAAAAGGAAGAGCATCATGAATGATATCACTCATGATGCTCCCCGCTTTTCGTTAACCTGACTTGGAAATCCCTTCTCGCAAGCGATTTGGCAGCTCCACAAGCGTTTCATTCAAAGTATCCAATTTCGTTTCAATCCTATGAAGCAAATAAAGGGTAACAATGATCGGGAACCCAATATCACTGACAAATGGCAGGATTTGATCCACTTTTCATTCACCTCTCTTCCAGGGTGTCCTTCAAAGATGAACTACCTGTTCTTTAGATAAGTTCCACTTCCTCGACATTTCGCTCGACAACGCGCGCCGCTTTCAAATCTACGAAATCCCCGGAAGATGTAACGAACACATTCCCCGCTATCACTTTTTCCATAGCCTGTTTAACCGTATTTACACTGACCGGCTCCTTCGGATTATCAACAGAAATCGTCGCTGACTGCCCTTCCTTCGTAACGAAAATCATTTCCAGTACTTTAGCCATTTCATGTCACCTCCCCCTCTTCCAACTTTCCAAAAGCCAATTAGCCAAACAATGAATACGTATCCACTCGAGTCACTTCGCCCATTGGATAATTCTGCACACTCGCGATTGCAACAGCTGTCGAAAACAACTGATCTGCCGTCGCATCGACCTTGATGTTCGAAAATGACTTCCGTCTGAAAACGAGAGCCCCTTTTTCATTTAACCCCGTCTCAAAATCGATCCGCAACGTACTTGATACTGGAATCTGGTTTGCCATGCCACTCACCCCCTTTCACACTCTATATAAACTTTTACGGGATGAAAGTAGCATGGCCTTGAAATTTCTTAATTAGGACATAAAAAAAGCCGCTCATCATTTGAGCAGCTCTCTTTATCAGTCTTCTTAAAAACCATATTTTTTACCGTCTTTCAGGAATGCCTTTAAAACAATATCCACAAATTCTCTACTGGCCATCATCTATTGTCTTCTTCTCTCACTAAAAAATCTTCCTCAATTATTAGCGGTTTTTCCACAAAATTAATTCTTCTCATTATTTGTTGTATTACTCTCGGAAAAAAGTAAGCTCCAAAGAAAGCACAGATAAAAGCCTGGGACCAAGTTTTTAACCATGTAGATAAGAATATATGATCATACCCACTATTTATTGAGACTAATATAAATGAAATAAAAAAGGACATACTAAAAGCCATTAAAAATGCATAAATAATATTTCTGTATTTAACGTTAATATTCATTATCTTTCTACTTCAACTCCTGATCTAATAGGTTCCTGATATTTTTAATTAATTTAACAAGTGAAACATTACTTCCCAACCAAAATCAGTATGCTTGTTTTACGTAGTCCTGTTCACAACTATATTTTATTTCCTCCATTTACATTAGTAAAACCAATTTTTATAATAGATCTATTAGGATTACTAATGTAAAGGGGATTGTGAGGTTGAATTCGTATTATGCTTTTATCAAAACCATAGAAACAGGCAGTTTTACAAAAGCTGCTGAAGAACTTGGCTATACTCAGTCCGCCATTAGCCAAATGGTGCATTCATTGGAGGAAGAGCTTTCTACCACTCTTATTTTACGTTCTCGAAAGGGTATTACACTGACACCGGATGGCGAGGAATTTTTGCCCTATATCAGGAAGATTTGTAATTCACATAGGGAACTGACTGAAAAGCATAAAGAGATGGAAGGACTGCAAAGTTGCCTTATTCGAATTGGCACCTTTTCCAGTGTTACATGCCATTGGATACCGGGATTGATCAAAGATTTTAAGGAACTTTACCCAACTGTTCATTTTGAATTACATCAAGGAAATTATACGGAAATCTCAAACTGGATTAAAGAAGGCAGCGTAGACTTTGGCTTTGTGAATTCAAATGTTTCGGATCTAACTACGATACCCTTGCAAGAAGATGAAATGCTGGCTGTATTGTCAGAAAATCATCCTTTAGCATCATCCACAAAAGTCTCATTAAAAGAATTGCTAAAAGATCCTTATATCCTGTTGGATGAGGGAGTGATAAATGAACCTTTAATAGTTTTTAAACAGTACAATTTTGAACCTGATACACAATACCGAGTATATGATCCCTATGCGATCATGTCCATGATTGAACAAGAGCTTGGCATTTCGATTTTACCGAAACTTCTCTTAAATAGATGTCCCTATAATATTGTGACGAAAACTATCACTCCTTCTATTATTCGAACAATTACTTTGGCATACAAGGATAAAAGGGTATTGCCAATAGCAAGTAGGTATTTTATTGACTTCATTATTGAAAGGTATAGGGAAGCTAGATAAAAATGAATACTCAGAACTACGTTATCCAAAAATGGAACCTTACAATAACGGCTGGATTAAAAAATTCAATAAATAAAGCCTTAATTCGCTTCGATAAACACTCTTCCATTAGATGGTTTGGTTTTATTTAGTAAGGCAATGCAGTTTGCAAAAAGCATTGCCATTGATGGAATAGTACAACCAGACATTTAGCCTTATCCCGTCCCGGTTGCTTGTTTCATAAAAAAATCCTGGAATTTTTTCTGATTAGAATACCGTTTTTACTTTTCACTTTATTTTTCCTTTAAATTATTTTTTTATAACTGACATTTTTGAAGTTAAATTGCATTTGGCTTTAAATGGAACGTCATGTTCGTCTTTTCTGGGAAATAATAATGGTGAAAGGAAGTGGATGTTGGATGTCATTAGAATGGTTTGACAGAGTAAGCGGGGAATTGCAGGATCATCTTAAATCAATTTGTGAGAAATACGACCGCAATGGCAGCATGATCGTGGAACGCGGGTCTAAGCATCCACGCATCGAATTTTATACAGAGCTGGATGACGATGAGAGAGATTATTTTTCCACGCTGTTTTTCGATCCGTATAATGAGGAATTTTATATGGAATCCTTCGATCCGGATTTAGGGCAGATTAGCAAGGTGATCCTTTCAGATATTGAAGATATCGTCGATGCTGTCCATGAGAGCTTCCATAATTATTTGGAAGAGGATGACAACGATTATGAATTTGAATTGGATGATGAGTATGATGAATCTTATGATACAGACGGCGGCGAAGAATCCGATGTATACGAAATCGATGTAGATTGGGAAACGCCTGAAGTGACCGCCTATATCCAGGATAATGAAGTGGAGGTCACCTATCAATTCGGCATCGTACAGGAAACGGGTGATGGTGTGTTGAAACGGATCAATCGAATTCGGACAGCGGATGATGACCTGATAAAGGATGAAACAAATTTCATTTTCAGCAGGGAAGAAGCTAGCACGATCATCGCCATGATAGCCAGTCATATGGATTCACTTAGTGAAATGGAGTAAAAAAACCAACAAAACCTTGTCCATGATCATCATGGACAAGGTTTTATTAAATAAGAAGCAGTTCATATACCTCCGACAATTGAGTGACCCGTTCCGTATCACTGACTTCCTTTGCATGCTTGATTTCCTGGGGAAGAATATGGTTAAGGAGACTGGATTCTTTACCAGTAAGCTTATTGACGAGTTCTTCTTCAGAATGAAAATGTCCACTTTTGATTTTATTATAAATTTCCTGCGCTTCAGGATATTGGTCCGTATAGTTAGACAATATCTCGCGTAAGTAACCAATCGTACGATCCATCTTACCATCCCTCTCGAATGTTAGATTTTTTGTATGCTCCATTTATAACTTCCCCCATTATTTGCTGATAAATTCCTCTGTTGACCCCAAAAAAGGGATATCCAAATTGGATATCCCTTCTCTTTAGGGTTTTACTCGTAAGTTTTGGGGATTTACTCGTGAATTCTTGGCTTTTACTCGTGAGTTTTGGAGTTTTACTCGTGAATTTCAAGGATTTACTCGTGAATTCGTTATTTATACAATACCAAACCAAGAATAGAGGGCAATGATCACAAAGACAGCCAATGATTTAATGATGGTAATCATGAATATGCTGCCATATGATTGTCTATGCGTTAATCCTGTGACGGCAAGCAGGGTGATGACGGCTCCGTTATGCGGAAGTGTATCCATGCCGCCTGATGCCATGGCGACGACACGGTGCATCACTTCGGGTGAGATATTTGCCGCAGCGATCGCCTGATTGTATTTATCGGCCATTGCGCTTAATGCAATACCCATTCCCCCGGATGCCGACCCCGTTATACCTGCCAGTGCACTAGTTGTGACAGCACCATTGACTAGCGGATTCGAAAATACGCCAGAAATTCCATCACTGATTTTTACAAACCCTGGAAGGGCAGCGATGACTCCGCCGAAACCATATTCCGAACCAGTGTTCATGACGGCAAGCAGTGAGCCGCCAATACTGTTGTTCAGTCCTTCTTTCATGTTTTTCGTCACTCGTTTCCAATCATAGGCAAGGGCTGTGATGATACCGACGATCAGTGCAATTTCCACTGACCAAATTGCAGCATTGGCCGCTACATCAACAGAGTAATCCTCTAACCCAATTGCAGAAAAATCGAATCCATCCGGATACCATTTCGGTATGGCTTTAGACAAATAGTTATTCATGATCGCAACTAATGCAAGCGGAACGAATGCTAAAATCTGCCGTAAAACAGATTGGTTTGAATCCAGATCAGGAACTGGTTCCTCTTTTCCCTTGTCATGTTCAGGTCCAGAGGGATTTTCCTCTGCAAGCCCATAATATCCTTCTCCCGCTTTTTTGGCTCGCCTCTTCCGGCTCTCCAAGTAGGCCAATCCAACCGATAAGACAAAAATGGCCCCTATGATTCCAAGGATCGGAGCCGCATAAATGTCCGTACCAAAGAAGGACGTAGGAATGACATTTTGAATTTGCGGAGTTCCCGGCAAAGCATCCATCGTGAACGTGAATGCACCAAGTGCGATGGTAGCCGGCATAAGCCTTTTAGGTATGTCGGCTTGCTTGAACAATTGAACGGCAAAAGGATAAATGGCGAAAACCGCTACGAATAAACTCACGCCGCTATAGGTTAAAATGGCACCTAAAAGGACAATCGTCAGCATGGCCTGTTTGGCACCGATCAGGCGAACGATCGTCTTCGCAATCGATTCGGCGATTCCCGACATTTCGATGATCTTCCCGAAAATGGCCCCTAATAAAAAGACGGGAAAATAGTTTTTTATGAAAATGACCATCTTTTCCATGAAGACGCCGGAATAGAACGGCAGAACATTACCCGGGTCAATGAAGAAAACCGGTAAAAGTGCAAAGATGGGTGCAAATAAAATGACAGAATAACCGCGGTAGGCTGCAAACATCAATAGCCCCAGCGCCAGCAATATAATCATTAAGTCCATGAAAGTCCCCCTTAACATTTATTCCAAGTCTGAAAATTTTGCCCAACTTAGTCAAAAATACGCCAAAAGTGAACCTCTCTGTCAAATTAAAATTTGTCAGAAAGGTTCACCATGGTTTTTCTTATAATTCATCAATTATTGAGCTGTATAACCGCCGTCGATGACTACAGCTTGACCTGTTACACTTTTCGCTTTATCGCTTGCCAAGAACAATGCATAATCAGCAATTTCACTAACATCCAATAAACGTTTTTGAGGCACTAATGGAAGAAGGACTTCTGCCAATACATCCTCAACCGGGACATTACGTGTTTTCGCCAAGTCTGCCATTTGTCCGCGAACAAGTGGAGTATCGACATATCCAGGGCATAAAGCATTAACCGTGATACCGTGTTCCGCTCCTTCTAATGCAGCCACTTTCGTTAAACCGATGACTCCGTGTTTTGCGCTGTTATAAGCCGCTTTACCTGCGAATCCGATAACACCGTTAATGGAAGAGACGTTAATGATTCTGCCGAAACCTTGTTCCTTCATGATCGGGAACACGTTTTTAGTTAGAATGAATGGCGCTGTCAGCATGATTTTTATCATCAATTCGTATCGATCTGTCGGGAAATCTTCGATTGGTGATACATGTTGCAGTCCGGCATTGTTAATCACGATGTCGATTGAACCATATGTTTCTTTAGCTTCCTTCACCATATTTACGATATCTTCTTCTTTTGTTACATCGGCTTTGATTCCAATTGAATCGTAACCTAGTTGTTTCAATGATTCCGCAGCTTCTTTTACCGCCTCATCATTAATGTCGGATAGAACCACTTTGGCTCCACTTTCAGCGAAATGCTTACCAATTTCAAATCCAATACCACGAGCAGAACCTGTAATAATAACGACTTTATTTTCAACCATCATAAATTCCTCCTATAGTAAATTAAAATGTTTCAGGTTTATTAAACGATACCGATGGCACCCATGATAATGCCGACGATCATGGCAATGGTCGGGATGATGAACGCTACCACGAAAACATCTTTATATGTTTCTTTATGAGTCAATCCTGTAACCGCCAAAAGTGTTAACAGCGCACCATTGTTAGGGAAAATGGATGCACCCGAAGCAACGGCAGCCATTCTGTGGAACACATCCGGACTGATTCCCGTCGATTGGGATAAGCTGTAGAAAGTATCGCCAAGGGCATTAAGTGCAATACCCATACCGCCTGAAGCAGAACCAGTGATGATCGCCATGATTTGTACGGCAAGAGATTCAGCAACCAGCGGATTGCTCGAAATATTAAGCAACCAAGTAGTGATGTTATCAAATGCAGGTATAACTGCAATGACAGCCCCAAATCCAACAGCGGCACTTGTATTCAGGATGGCCATCACTGACCCTTTCGCTCCCTCGTTAACAGAGAAAATGAACTTTTTGTAATCCTTGATATTGATGACCATGATGCTCAGAACCCCTAATAATAAAGCATAAATAGGTTCTAATTTCACAACATTAAGCAAGAGGACAACAATAAGAAGCGGAACCAAAGACAATAACCAATTCGGTACTATTTCACCTTGCTCCGTACCCGTAACCGAATCATCTTTTTCGATGAATCCTTCTCCTTTGGCAGAAAGAGATCTTTCTCGATAGGATAACCAGAAATACCCGCCAACTGCCATTATTAATGAAGTGACAATCCCGATGATCATCCCTGAAGTAGGTTTCGTATGGAAATACTCCATCGGTATCAGGTTTTGGATTTGCGGTGTACCCGGTATAGCCGTCATCGTGAAAGTGAATGCCCCAAGTGCAAATGTAGGAACAAGCAGCCTTCTCGTAACGTTCGCTTCTTTAAATAACGCCAACGCGATCGGATAGACGGCAAACACGACGACAAATAAACTAACTCCGCCATACGTCAATAAAGCGGAAGCGATCAGTACTCCAAGAATCGCCCTCTTTTTACCAATGATTTGCGTTACCTTCTTGGCAACGGATTTCGCTGCACCCGTTTCTTCCATCAACTTACCGAAAATCGCTCCCAGCAAGAAGATCGGGAACCACTTCTGTACGAATCCGACCAATCCGGTCATATACGTACCAGTATACGTATCAAATACATCCAATCCGCTCATCAATGCGACTACTCCAGCCACCAGGGGGGCCACCCAAATGATGGACCAACCCAAATAAGCCAAAGCCATCAGCAATACTAAGCCTACAATTATACTTAACACTCGAAATCACCTCTTTTTAAGGTGATGTAAAAAGTTATGCTTTCCATCATAAATCCCCCTTGATTGTGTACATCCCTCTGCTGCAGACATCAAAATCCTTGTCTTAAAGCATCAAAATCAACCCTAAATGCCATTACAAAAAATGTGAAAGCGGATACGATAACATCCTCTTTTTTTGGTATTCTAAAATAACTTAATAAACATAACTTGTCCGCATTCTGAGAAAGATGAATATGGCGCTTGATAAGTTGGAAATATATTCATTAACCAAAACAGCTCATAAGCAATCTTTTCCACTTATACTTCTACAAGAGAGAATATTTTATTAAAATAGGGTTATATATACTTGCTTTTTTATCCTCATATAGTTTACATCCACTTTATTTATAAGTAAAATGAATAAAAAGAATACGTTCTATGCTAATGACGAATAAATAGGAGCCAGATATGGAATTACGAGATTTAAAATCATTCATGGAGGTAGCCCTTCATAAAAGTTTTACGAATGCCGCCGCAAATTCTTATTTAACACAGCCTTCCTTAAGTAAAGCCGTCAAAAAACTCGAAGAAGAACTGCGTGTCGAACTATTCGACCGCTCAACGAGACACTTGCGTCTTACGGATGCCGGACAAATCGTGTTCCAGCAAGGCCAAAAAGCCTTCGCGGCATTATCTGAATTGAACATACTCTTGGATGACCTCAGGGACATTACAACAGGCGAAGTGAAAATCGGCATCCCGCCGCTGATCGGCACCCTGTTTTTCCCGGAAATTGCCCGCAGCTTTCAAGAACGTTATCCGAAAGTTTCCCTCGAGTTGGTCGAACTTGGGGCAAAGCTAATCGAAAAGCTTGTCGAAGAAGGCGAAATTGACCTTGGCATCGTCGTATTGCCGGCCAGTGAAACAAAATTCAATATCTACTCCTTCATTGAAGACGAATTCGTTTTATTCCTTCATGAAGAGCACAGACTTGCCCGCCATTCTGACATCACCTTGACTGAATTGAAGGAAGAGAAATTCATCCTTTTTTCAGAAGACTTCACATTACATGATTACATTATCCAGGCATGTGAAAAAGAAGGATTCACACCTGACATCTCATACCAAAGCTCACAATGGGATCTAATCATTGAACTCGTCTCATCTAAACTGGGCATCACCCTCCTGCCGAAATCGATTTATCATAAGCAAACTAACGAAAATGTTAAAGTCATCCCGCTAAAAAACTCGAACCTCCACTGGAAACTCGGGATCATCACCAAAAAAGACGCCTACCACTCCTTCGCATTGAAGGAATTATTGAAGATGCTGAATGAGGGAGTTAGTCTGGAAAAATACATGAATTGTGACATGAAAAATGAGCCTTTAACAGATTAAACAAATGTAAAAGCAGTGGATTTCGGATGTGAAATCTCACTGCTTTTAAGCATTCATTCAAAAGTTTCTTTAGTTTCGTATTAATGTAGTTTTATCTTTCAGCTTATTTCATAGTATTAAAAGATTGAATCCAAAAACTAAGGAGACTCGCGATGAAAGCAATGATATGCACGAAATACGGTTCACCCGATGTTCTGGAACTCAAAGAGGTAGCAAAACCAACTCCCAAGGACAAAGAAGTTCTGGTAAAGGTCCATGCGGCAACAGTGGCTTCAGGGGACATAAGGGTCCGGAGTTTCAAGAGCCCTTTCTTGTTATGGCTGCCGATGCGGATCTTCCTGGGTCTTAGAAAACCGCGAAAACCGATACTCGGAGTGGAGTTGGCCGGGGAGATAGAGGAAACAGGGAAGAATGTGAAAAAGTTCAAAAAAGGTGATCCGATTTTTGCCATGACTGGCATGAATTTTGGGGCACATGCCGAATACACATGCTTACCTGAAGATGGGCCCATGGCACTGAAGCCTGCCAATATGACCTTTGAGGAAGCCTCCGCCGTTTCTTTTGGGGGAACGACAGCCCTGCATTTTTTCAGAAAAGCCAATATCCAGGACGGACAAAAAGTCCTCATCTACGGTGCATCCGGTTCGGTTGGGACTTCCGCTGTACAACTTGCCAAATACTTTGGAACAGAAGTTACCGGAGTATGCAGTGCCGCTAATTTTGAATTGGTGAAATCGCTGGGGGCCGATAAGGTAATTGATTATACGGAAGAGGACTTCACGGAAAGACAAGAACGATATGATATCATCTTTGATGCAGTCGGGAAAAGCTCGAAAGCCACTTGCAAGAAGGCACTAACCCCGAACGGGAGATTCGTGTCTGTTGAAGGACAAGGGATAGCAAAGGAACGTACGGAAGATTTACTATTTCTCAAAGAGCTAATCGAAACAGAAAAGTTAAAATCCGTCATTGATAAACGCTACCCGCTAGAACAGATTCCCGAGGCTCATAGATATGTAGAACAAGGACATAAAAAGGGAAATGTAGTCATAACTTTGGTTGATCATGATAAATCCTGACAAAACCTTGCACATGTTTTAACTACCCTTTTGGACATGAAAATACCCCTTAGACAATGGATCTAAAGGGGTATTTCGTCACGTGATCATTATCAAAGGTGTCCTTTCATATGTTGAAACTTTAACCAGATACAAACGTATATGGAAGATATGTAGCATTTCCTGAGGACTCAATGAATATAGATGCAATCGTACGATTAGTTTTAATGTTAGGGATTCCGGCCTTCATGATGTGGCGGGGTTATAAAAAGATGTCAGAAGAAGAACGAAATGACCTGTAGACTGATTTTACGAGTATGCGTTTTATCGCTACATATGGTTTAGTCGCACTCAGTTTGATATTCTTGTTGGTCGAACCAATTTTTGAAAAGACATGGATGAAAGTGATTAGCGGCGTGCTTTTTTCTATTGGAATGATAGTGAGCAGTGTCTTTATATGGTTGAACGCTTCTTCAAAGTGGAAAGCAATGCTTGGTATCATCTCTTCAATGATCGCTTTAGCCATCTTTTTATGGGCGATTAACTAAATAGGATCACCCCTTTGCACCTATTCTTCTATCCTGTAATCATTTTTCGCCCTATTCATTAATGAACGAAAATTCCTCATTTTTCTATTTAAAAACATTCCAGTTGATTGGAACGGAAGGTACGAGACTCCTGCGGGAAAAACGTGTCCAAGGGAGACCCCGCAGGCGAGCGCCGAGGAGGCTCCCGGACCGCCCGCGGAAAGCGAGTGCCCTACGTTCCAATCAACGATCAGATTTACAAACCCTCAAAAAAACATTAAGAAAACCATAGTCTTGTTTTAAAATTATGGTTCATGATGAGACACTTCCGAATCTTCTATCTCTTCCTTTAAATTATACTATTCGAAAAGCATCCACATAATGATTGTGTCCAAGCCCCCACTAAAACCCCATTTACCTTTTAAGAAATTAGCGATTTTAACGAACTACGCCTCCTTAAACACGAACATTAAATTATATTTATATTTTAATGTTCACTTTTTTCATTGATTATCTATCATTTGTTTGTTATATTAGAAAAGTAATAATCGTAATTTACTCGTATATGCTCGGAAATATGGTCTGAGCGTTTCTACCTGGTTCCCAGTGAAAGAACTAGACTACGAGTTAAAGTATTCGGCTGCCCGCTTTCTTGAGCAGCTAATGATTTAGCATTATAATCATTTTGCTTAATCATCTATACTTTGACTATCGTAGGTCTAGAAGGCAGAAAACATTCTGCCGTTCTGGACCTTTTTCTTTGACCACAACTGCGAGTGTTTCAAACAATCGGATAATTTGTTTTTAAGGAGAGAAAAAACATGTTAAAAAAGTACACTCTATTAGGAATCATTACATTACTTTTCGTGTCGGTGATTGCAGCATGCAGTTCTGCTTCCAAAAATGAAACGGCCGAAAAAAAGACTCAAAGGCCTATCATGATTCAAGGTCCAATGCCGATCGAAGCTGAAAATTTCGCGAAAAGGTTAAAAAATGTCAAAGAAGAAAAATCTGGAGATTTTGTATTTTACATTGGAACTTTAGACAATTATCCTGTAATCGTTGCAAAAACAGGTAAAGGGATGGAAAACACAGCTGCCGCTACAGCATTGGCCATTGAAAGATATAACCCCATTGCCATCATCAATCAAGGGACATCAGGTGGACATGATCCAAGTTTAAACGTTTTTGATATTGTTTTAGGAAAAAGAACAGTAAACCTAGGTTCGTTAAAAACAGCAGATAAAGATGAAAACCAAGGAATCGATCCAACCATATGGAAACCAATGGATCTAATGGCTTCCGAAGGAAGTGCAGGAGAAGATCCTAATGCTGAAAAACCACGCTTCTATGAGGGAGATAAGGATTTACTCGCAGCTGCTCATGCAGTTAAAGATACCTACACAAAAGGTAAGGTTGTCGATGGTACTATCGGTTCTGCAGACGTTTGGAATAATGAAGTGGATCGGATAAAGTGGTTCCATACGAAATATGGTACATCTGTTGAAGAAATGGAAGGAGCTGCGGCAGCACAAATCTCCAAAGCTTACGATATTCCCTTCTTAGGTATACGAGTGCTATCCAATAATAAAGTGAATGGCGGTAAATATAACCCTAATACAGCAGCAGCCAATCAAGAATATGTTTATGAAGTAGTCAAAAAATATATCTCTGCGATGCCAAGCAAATAAGATCGGGCTCGGAGCATATAAAAGAATGAGAATTTTTTTGGTCAACTATCCCTATAATGAAATAGAAAAAGAGCACATATTATATACGATAATATGTGCTCTTCTTTTATTCGCGGATGCCCAAATTAACGGACTATTTTTTTTGTGGTTATATTGATTCTTCCTCGTTACAAAAGGTTAAACTGAGGCTATTCAATGTGTAAATTCTAGCGGTAAAAATGAATAAATCACTGTAGTTATTTTCTACGTATTCTTCAATTATGCCCATTCCTTTCCTGAATCTATCTACTAATAAAGTAGTGTAGTTTTCATCCCAGGTAAACCGATTGATTCGTTTAAGTTCATCGGCCAATACTTGAAACTTAAACTCCTCAACAAGAAGCTTTAATTGATACAATTTATCTCTATTTAAACAAAAGCAATTGTTTTCATTTTCATGATTTTCCCGAACGAATGTAATGAAACCATTTATGTTTTTAGCCAACATATTCGCTATTTGCATCTCGTAGTTCATTTCTCCATCACCTCAATTTCCAAAATCCAATATATGAAAAGTGTATGATTTGAAATGATATTTTAACACCAACAATTATTCTTTAAAGATAGATTTCCTTGCTATACTGAAAGTTCTAATGGAATATTACTGGTCATGATGACAATGACCATTACCGAGCCACCTCTAATTAAACTTGCTTTAATATTGATCGACAAGGTATTGCATACACAAAGAAACCTAGAACTCGCCCTCTAAATAGAAAAGCCTATTCGACATTTCCTTATTTTACTAATTTGTTCCTTGACATTATATATATTGAATGATAGGTTAAAAGTAACAGAACCCACCACGCCTCTTAACAATGCGGACCAAGGTGGGTCATTTTATTTATTCAAGGAGAAATGTATGTATTGATCCTGAAAAAGATAAGCCGACTGGAAAACTCCCCACTACGTATAAAGAACAAGTGGAATTATATAGGAGCAAAAATTTACATGTAGAGAATTCTGAAAATACAGAAAAAATATTACAAAGGATTAATTATTATCGTCTATCTGCTTACGGACTAACTTTAAAGGATCCAATTAATAATGATCAATATGTAAACGGAGCATCATTTAATAAATTACTATCATTATATGAATTTGATCGTAAATTAAGAGTATTGCTTATAAGTGTATTAGAAACTATTGAAATAGCCTTCAGAACTCATACTTCTTATGAAATTGCCCATAGATTTGGACCTCTGGGCTATAAAGATAAAGAAAACTTTATTAATGAAAAATTTCATAAAGAATCTCTGGATGAATTGGACAACTTAATTAAAAAAAGTCGTAAAGGTGAACTATTTATTCAACATCATTACAAAAATTATGATGGTAACATTCCTATTTGGGTGGCAATAGAAGTGACTCCGTTTGGCTTCCTGTCTAAACTATATCGAAATTTAAGCGAAGATGTAAAAAAACACATAGCAAAAATATATTATAACGTTCCTTATCTATACTTAGAAAGTTGGTTGCAAACATTATCCAATGTTCGAAATGTCTGTGCTCATTATGGACGGTTATACAATAAAAAGTTAACTTTTAAGCCACGCTTGTTTAAAGAAGAAGTAAAAAAATTTGATAACAGATTTACATTTGCTGCAATATACATTATTCAAAGATTATTGACCAAGGACGAAGGGCGAAGATTCATTACTAATATACACGCACTTATTTTAGAGTATGAAGATAGCTTGGAATTTTCACATATTGGGTTTCCCTCCAATTGGGATGAACTTTTATCTAAAATCAATAATCAAAAGTCTTAATTGTAAAAAGATAGGAATGATAAACTCTTACTAATAGACCCAGGTTTATAAAATTGGCTTTTTTCCACAACAGCTTTCTAATTCTCCATAAACTACTTCCCACACAAAAAAATGCCCCCTTTTCCAAGGGGACAATCTCACTTTTTCGTTATCACATCGAATCCAGAACCAAAGATACAAGCAGGCCGGCTGCAGTGAATATGCCCGTGATCGGTCCTCCGTCTTCATATGCTTCAGGCATCATCGTTGACGCAATCATGGCGATGATCCCACCGCCTGCAAAGGCTGCCATCGCTGCCAGGACATATTCCGGGGCATGATCGAGAAATAGATAGCCCGACATCGAAGATAAAGCTGAAATGAGCATTACGGAAAACCACAGCAGCATGATTTTCTTCTTTGAATAGTCACTTTTAAGCAGACCAGTTGTACTGGAGAGTCCCTCGGGGATATTACTGATGAAGATGGCAATGATCAATAGCCAGCTTACCGAGCCACCGCTTATTAAGCTTGCGCCGATCATGATCGACTCCGGTATGGCATCCATCACCGTCCCAATAAAAATGGCTAGGCCCGCTTCTTTTGAAGAGCTGTTATTGGACCGTTTCCTTTTATTCGCACCCTGTTTGGAAACAAGAATATCCAAGCCAGTAAACACGGCGGCCCCTGTTATGAATCCAATCGCCGTTGCCCAGATTCCTCCATCCCGCACCGAATCAGCAAGCAGCTCATATGCCGCTGCCCCTATCAATACTCCCGTACCAAATGCCATTATATAGCCAATGATGTTTTTCTTTATCGGAATGAAGATGGCGGCAAGTGCGCCAATCAGGACAGCAGAACCCGAAACCCCTCCCCAAAAGACCGCATTCCACATGCTACTCCCCCATTTCCTTTTTATAGGATAGTGTACCCTGGTTGATGTTGGGGTAAACGGTGATCCGGGAATAGAGGCCGTTAGCGTCTTTTTGCAAATTCCCTCAAAAAAAAGCAGTTATAAATCCCTGCCATGGTAGATGAGTATGAAAAAAATAGTAGAGCCGATCCGGTTATCCCATAAGGATCCTATGGATTGAGGCTCTGAATCTCTGCCTTTAACTCTAGTGCAATCGATTCATGGTATTTTTCTTTATTATTTAACATTTATTAGACTCCTTAGAATAAGTAAATATAGTTTAAAGTTACTTGTATTGTAGCTGTTTGTTCGGTAAGTTTTAAAATATTGGAGCCTTGTTGTCAAACAGTAATCTCATACATGAAGTTCGTTTTTGAAAAATTTGGAATGGAAATTTCTAAAAAAATTGATCCTGATTAAAATCTCCTCTACAATTATAATATTAAATTTAAAAATAGGGGAACTTCATAATGAGTATAAACAAACAGTTTCATTCAGATGGATTAGTTAATATCACTTCTTTATTACACGGACAAGATCGTTATAAAATTCCGATCATGCAACGTAATTATGTATGGAGTAAAGAAAATTTAAAGGAGTTTATTTCTGACATAAAAGACAGTATGGAAGAAGATAATGAACAAGATTATTTTATTGGCAGCATGGTATTTTCAGAAGATGACCCCAAAATTAAAATGGTCATTGACGGGCAACAGAGAATTACATCAATTACGCTATTAATTTCTGCAGCAATATATCATTTCAATAATGAAGGATTTACTGATTTTGTAAATTATTATCAAGGATTTTTAAAAACAAGTTATCCTGGACCAAATGGACAATTTATAAATACCTATAGACTTACACACCATACTAGAGATAATGATTTTTACAAAAAAATATTAGATTATAATCCAGCACAAAAATATTCAGTTAATTCCACTTCTCAACTAAATTTATTAAATGCTATGGAAACTTTAATTGAATCAATTGACCCAGCTAATGGTTTCCCTCTTAAAGAATTTATGGGTTATCTAACAAGTAAAGTTTACATCGTTTCTATGGTTTCTGGAAGTATAAATATGGCATTTCGTATTTTTGAAACATTAAATGATCGCGGTACAAAGCTTCAACCAGAGGATTTATTAAAAAACATGTTACTACGTGATCTAAATGATGATGAATACGATAGAGTCGCAAATATATGGGATAAATTCGTTAATTATCTAACAGATAGTAACGGAAGACCTATTGTAAACACATCTACATTCTTAAAACATTTTCTAATGTCAAAAGGATATTTAGTTCAGAAAAAGAATTTATATAATTGGTTTGAGAAACAAGTTTCTGATCCGGATAATAGTAAAAAACAAAAAACTTACAATTTAAAATCCTACTCTGGTGTTCTAACCTTAGTATCAGATTTAGAAGAAGCCGCTGCTATTTATTTAAAAACTTATGAGGGGAATATTAGTCCTTCTATTAATGCCTGCCTACAATTAGGTGTAAAACAAACCTATATTATAGCCTTAGCTGCTCACAAATTAAATAATGAGCTATCCCATGAACTATATAATAAACTAGAAACACTAATATTTAGTTATGTTATTTCCTCATCCCGATTTAATGAGTTAGAAAAGCAATTTCCAAGTATAGCAAAAGAAATACGAAAATCTCAAGGGCGGGATGTCCATTTTAATAACGCTATTAAAGGTCTACAAACCTTAATCGATGAAAAAAAAGAATTTGCCTTAAATTCTTTTGAAAGTTATAAATTAAAAGGTTCAGATAAGAAAAAAGTAATATATATTCTATCTAAACTTGCATCTTCTTTTGATGAAGCAGATTATTCTAACCTAACCATTGAGCATATAATGCCAGAAGATAAAAAAGATCATTGGGGATTTATTAAGGAAGAAGGCTCTGATTATAAGGCATTAGTTTCTAAAATAGGAAATTTAACTCTACTATCCAAATCTGATAATAGCTCTCTAAAAAATAAATCTTTCGAAGAAAAAAAAATAGTATATGAAAATCAATCGTCCTTTACACGCTCAATCGTTAAAAAAATAGAAACGGGAACAAAAAATACAAAGCACGACAAGGCAGTAAAACATTATGACTATGAGCCTGTCAAAGTATCTTGGAATAAAGAAGAAATAGATAGAAGATCCAAGGCATTAAGAAAACTCGCCGAATATGTTTGGTATTAAACCATTTAAAGCAGGTTAAAATTTGCTCAGAAAAAGAATATTTTCTATAAACAGGAACTCACAAAAAAGGTGTGAGTTCCTATTTAATTCATCACTTCTTATGAAATGGCTTACTACCTATAAGCATTACTGCAATTTAATTCTCCTAACTGCTAAAGGATGATGGAGAGCTTTGTATCTGCCAATCAAGATTGCGCTTTTTTGCAAATTCCCTCAAAAAAAAAGCAGTTATAAATCCCTGCCATGGTAGATGAGTATGAAAAAAATAGTAGAGCCGATCCGGTTATCCCATAAGGATTCCATGGATTGAGGCTCTGAATCTCTGCCTTATATGACTGATATTTGAGGCTTTCCTTCTTCTCTTTCACTAACCTTTTCAATTTTATCAACAAACATTTGGAAAACCTTTCTCTTCTCTTCCAGCTCTTTTATCGATTCTTTCAATTCGTTCAACTTTTGTTCAAAAGGTTTATGATAGAGCTCGCGGATGTTCCGAATAATTTCATCATTTATAGTGGATTGCACAACTTGTTTGGTGATATTGAATTTATAGGAATAAACCTGAAGGTCACGCTTAACTTCTTCATACTCTTTTTCTATCCCATTTAACACATCACTAATTTCTTCATTCCATTCAACTAAAGCCTTTTTCACATGTTCCTCCACCTTTGTTCCCCCTCTTTAACTAACAAAATCCGTCTCCATAAAAACTTATTTTATCAAAACTTCATTTCGGTTTCTTTTCTGCTTAGTTACTTAACAAATAAGTTTTATTAAAAAAAGATAACAGCCTGTCATAGTCTTGTGGCAGTTACGAAACACTTTTTAATAATTACATAGAATGTAACATGACAACTATAACATTTGGAGGTGTTCAGACTGATCCATACAGTTAAACCAGGTGAAACACTGACACAGATATCAAGGGACTATCGGAAACCGCTATCGGCAATCATCACTGCCAACCCGTCAATAAATCCAAATGTCATTTACCCTGGTCAACCCATTTTAATACCTGGTTTTCCTCCTGCCGATACCGTTCCATTTCAAATCGATGTGTCCGTTAACAATCGTAAGCTAAGGCTGCTAAAAAATGGAGTACTGCAAAAACAATATCCGATTGCCGTTGGAAGAATGCTGTTCGGTACACCAGTAGGACAGTTCATCATCATTAATAAAGCCCCCAACCCTGGAGGCCCATTCGGTACCATGTGGATGAGTTTATCAAAAGAACACTATGGCATTCATGGAACGAATGATCCCAGCTCGATTGGTAAAGCTGTCTCAAAAGGCTGTATTCGAATGCATAATCGGGACGTGGAGGAATTATCAAGAATTGTTCCAATCGGGACATTGGTTACAATTCATCCTTAATGTGTTTAGGGAATTATTATAAATAAGCCGACGAGATTTTCTCATCGGCTTATTTTGGCATTAATTTAAAAATTACACTAAAGTCAATTTTTTTGCATGAATTTTATACTGAAGATCGGCAACATGATTTATGAACGCTTGATCATGGGATACAAATATTATCGTCCCTTCATATGCCGCAATAAATCGTTCCAATGCTTCTATGGCAGTAATATCCAAAAAATTCGTCGGTTCATCTAATAGCAGAATGTTGTATTCCCCTAAGAACAACTGACAAAGTTGGAGGCGAATCGCTTCTCCACCACTTAAAGACTGAACACTTTTCAGAATATCCGTACCGACAAACTGCATCGAATGCAGGACGCTTCTTAAAAATCCTTCATCATATTCTGAGCGATTTCCCAAGAATTGCAGAACCGTTTCATCATTGGCAAATCTATAACTCATTTGACGGAAGTAACCAATTTTTGCTTTTGGAGAAAGCGCCAATCCTGCACCATTATTCGCAATATGGTGAAGCAAAGTACTTTTACCGCTACCATTGTTGCCTGTAATGGCTATTTTTTTACCGAGTGGCAGCTGGAAACTCACTTCATCTAATAATACTTTCTCTTTCACTTGAAGCGTCAATCGGTCTGCCATAATCGGGAACTTATTATGCAATTCCAATTGCTTCGACTGGCGAAATACGATTTGCCTTTCCTCTTGTACAGCTTCGACTTCCTGAAGTTTTTCCGCTCGATGCTCAATTGCCTTCGCTGCACGTTGTGCGGCTTTTTGGCTTGTGCCTTTCGATTTCGTCATAAACGACTTATTCGGTTTTGCATTCGCCTCTTTTTTTGACAATCTTCCAGCTTGAGCGATTTTTTCAGCTTTTTTCATTTTTTCCTGCGCTGCTTTTTCAAGTCGACTTCTTTCTTTAATGAATTGTTCATGAGCCTGCCTCTGTTGTTCACGTTGTAACTGCTTCTGTGCCATATACTCGCTGTAATTTCCTGAATATACGTGTACCTCGCCTTCATGTACTTCCCATATCGTTGTAACAAGTTCGTCCAGTACAGCCCTGTCATGACTAATTAATACAAGCGCACCATAGTAATAGCGTAATTCATCAAGTAAAAACGAAATGCCGTCCTGGTCCAAGTGGGTTGTCGGCTCATCGATAAGTAACGCTTCAAAATAGTGCGTAAACAATTGGGCAAGCTTCACCCTCGTTTGCTCACCGCCACTTAGCGATTCTGAAATTCGCGGAACTGCTAATCTTCCCAGTAACGCTGGATCTGCCTCTGCAACAGCAGGAGCTTCAACTTGCTCAAAATAGCCACGATCAACGTAACACTTTACTTTTCCGCCTGTCGGTTGAATTTCTCCAGCAAGTAACTTTAATAACGTACTTTTCCCTGTACCATTTTTCCCGACGATGCCAATGCGGTCAAATTGATGTACAGCTAATCTTTCAATCTTCAATATCTCTTTATCTAAATATGTCACTTCGACATTTTCTAATTCAAAACATATTTGTTCCATATTCGCTACCTCCGAAATTTGTGATTTCGTATCGATAGCTAGGATCGATACGAGCTTCTATTTCAAGCTCGCATCAAAAGAATAATAAAAATTGCAATATCCTTCCCTCCCACTTCATATTCATAGTCACCACTGACATAAGATCGTATCAATAGAAAAGTAACATCATCATGTAAAAATCCCTCCAAAATAAAAAAGTACACAGAAGGCTCTGTGTACTAAAAAACGGCATAGATATTCGGTAGAACGACAAAACTTCTACAACATACCTACCCTATACACACAGCAAATAACCCTTATGCAAAGTGGTTTTTTCCATAATATGTGTGTATATCAGTATAGTTGTAAAAATGCCACGTTTATCGCTCCTTTCAATTCTTGCCCCTATTCTAACCAGGATATTTCCAATAGTCAATTATTTTTTGTTTTATATAATAGATGATTAATTATCAGTAAAGAAATGGCAGGTATCTCCCCTGCCATTTCTTTCAATTCATATTCATAGGCCAATAATAAAACACCAGTGTAACCATGATGATCATGACGCCGCTGATCATTAAATAGGCTGGGTATCTGCGAGTGATAGTCATTTCTTTTTCCTCGTCTATTTCAATCGGGGTTTGAAGGATATTTGCCTGAAACTCCCTTTCTTCGATGGTAATTGTTCCATACTTGGAGCCAATGATAAGTGCGCCGATGCTTAGGATTAAACCGATGATTACAGGATTAAAGTATACAGGGAGGCTAATTCCGAACATGCCTAGGCTTTCTCCGAGTATCACGCCAAAGAATCCGAATACGATGCTCCAAAAGGCTCCTTCCTTCGTTACCTTCTTTGAAAATACGCTTGATATGGCAATCGGTCCCCATGATGCTGCAAATAATGTAGCCGCAAAGTAGCCGATCCACATGACGGCAGGCGGCTGGAATAATCCAATCAATAAGATGATCAAGCTGATTACGACCATGGAAATGCGGCTGGCCCGTAATAGATGGTGATCTGTATATTCCTTTTTCCGTGATTGT
The DNA here is from genome assembly GCF_030348405.1 of Peribacillus sp. NJ11. NCBI lineage: Bacteria > Bacillati > Bacillota > Bacilli > Caryophanales > Bacillaceae > Peribacillus > Peribacillus sp. NJ11. The sequence continues at coordinate 2,313,831 of NZ_JAUCFO010000001.1, read as the reverse complement.
TCCATGATATCCCGTGTAATGCTGCTTCCTATTATCTGAAGGAAACTCGAACAGGATGATAATGCCGCAGCCATGATGCCGCTAACAATGATGACCCCAAGCCATGTCGGGACAATATTCATCGCAGCCCAAATGAATACCTTTTCCGTCGGGGCAATATCCGCTTTGATGGTGGTGATTGTCGATATGCTGATATGGAGGAACAAATAGACGGTCAAAATGGATATGGTTGCCCAAACGCCGGCACGGATCGCTACGTGTTCATTTTTTGCCATTAAATATCGGCTGCTTTGCCACGGGCTCACTGCAATGACAATGCCCCAGACCAAGCCCATGATGACTGCCCAGGCCAATGCTTCCAAAGGAGTGCCCATCGTTGCGGCAGATCCGGTAATGCCATGCCAACTTAATAAATCAGGTCGTTCAGCCAGGTTTGCCGCTTTAGTAACGGCATCAGGGAAACCGCCTGCGGATTTGATAATATAAGGAAAACTAAGATACGTTGCGATTGAGAATAAAAAGAACATCACGGTATCATTCACCATGACCCCCTTCGCTCCTGAGAGAATGGTAAAGGATGAATACACCACCCACATGATCACCAATGCCATTGGATAGGAAACACCAGAAACCTCGGCCAATAAAACGGCTGCCCCTTGAGTAACGGCAACCAAGTATGCAGAGATTCCGAGAATCGTCGTGATGGCAGCTGCCAGTCTTACCTTCTTTGAATGAAAGCGGTTACCAAAAAATTCAGGAACCGTCAATGATCTGCTTCTTCTTAAATACCTGCCAAACAGGAATACTCCGAATATATAGCCGCTTGCATTAAAAATAACGAGGATAAGCAGCAGGATCGGATACCCTTCATAGGAAAATCCCGCCTCTCCCATGAAGGATACCGTGCTTAAGAAAGATGCAACAAGCGTGCCAGTTATCATCAATGTGTTCCCACTTCGTCCAGATACATAATACTCCTCTGAACTTTTCACTTTCTTGAATAAAAAAATGCCGATCGAGACATACACACAAAAAGATATGATAATACCAAGTAGAAAGGCCATTTACATCCCCACCTTTTCAATCGGATCTTTTTCTTTTATTTCCTCTTGATTTCTTTTCATTTTTATCAGGAAAACCTTCGTGACCCACCCCATGACAATTAAGGAACCCCCATAACTTAAAGAGAAAATTAACTCACCCATTTCTTGACCCCCTTATCAAAATAGAAATAATCAATAGTTTAATATGCAATATCCGTACCAAGTTTTTGAATATTCAGATTTCATAAGAGGTTAATAAATATTTATTTATCGTCATGATAGGTAAATTGGTATTTGCCAAGTTTGCGCATGACCGTCGTTTGACTAACTTCCAGGGCCTTGGCCATTTTCCGGGTTGATTTATATGTAGAAAGGGCCTGTGACAATAATTGCTTTTCCGTTTCCTCTAACGCTTTTTTCAAGGGAATGATTCCTGTTAAATTGACCAGTGCCGTATCTTTGTAGGTTAATTCGGAAGGTAAATCCTCTATCGTTACGATAGGTTTTCTCGCCGTCACGACAATTTGTTCAATTACATTTTCCAATTCCCGAACATTACCCGGGTAATCCTGCAGCTGCAGAATTAACTTCGAATGATCATCGATACTGATTGATTGACCGTATTTCTCATTGAATTTCTTCAGAAAATAATCGGTTAATAAAAGGATATCTTCCTTTCGCTCACGCAGCTGCGGTATTTCCATTGGAACGACATGCAACCGGTAATATAGATCTTCGCGAAACTGATTATTCTTGATCATTTGCTTCAAGTCTTTATTCGTGGCGGAGATAATACGAATATTTACCTTTCTCTCCTTGGTACCTCCCACCTTCATGAATGTTCTGTCCTGAACCAGATGCAGGATTTTCACTTGAATGTCGAGCGGCATTTCCCCGATTTCATCCAGAAACAACGTTCCGCCATCAGCACTCTCAACAAGTCCTTGTTTCCCGTGCTTATTAGCTCCCGTAAAAGCACCGCTTTCGTAACCAAACAGCTCGGATTCAATTAAAGCGGATGGAATCGCGCCGCAATTAACTTGAATGAATTTCTTATCCTTTCTATTGCTGAGATCATGAATGATCCTTGCTAAAACCCCTTTCCCGACCCCGGTTTCACCATGGATGAATATCGATGAATCCATTGGGGCGACTTTTTCAGCTAACTCCAAAACCTTTATCATCTTATCGGAATTTGTAATGAAGTTATTGAACGAAACGGTTCTCTTGCCATGGGAATTTTCATGCTGGGCCCGCTGGTTCCTAAGATTCACTCTGTTCAATTTACTCTTCATCTCAACCAATTCCGTGATATCCCTGGAATTCGAAACAATTCTATATAAGTTCCCCTCCTCATCAAAAATCGGCTTCGCTGTGCAGAATACAGTCAACCCATGTGGATAGGTTTGTTCCGCTGAATGGATCGCTTTCGTTTTCATTGTTTTTAATGTAACCGAATTGACGATAAGTCCCTTTTCAACCAACTCTTTAATGTTCTTATTAATAAAGGCCTCCGGCGGCAGCCCTGTAAGCTTCTTGCACGCTTCACTCACGAATAACGTGTCCCCGTTTGCATCCGTTACGAAAATTTCATCATAGCTGGAATGCAGGATTTGCGTTAGCTCTTTCACCTTCCTTCTTGTCACCTCCAGCTCTTCATTTAGGGATTCATTTAGACTTATTAAGCTCTTAATCTTCTTTTTAAGCAGTATTTCCCTGACTTCATGAATCGGATAGCATCTATATTGGTTATCGCCATGTTGAATCACAAAATCATAGGTACTCATATCCTCTTCACTTAGCCTAACTAAATTCTCTACAACGACAAACGATGTATTAAGAAAAGCCGTGATTTCCTGATTTTGACCCTCACTATCCAACCTCTTCAAAAAGAAACCTTCATCTAATATGCCGAGGATTTCCAAGTGATTTTTCATGACAATAAAAGGCGAGGAATGAATTTTCAGTAATGCTTTTACATCCAAAATAGAAATATCGGAAAATACAATTAGTGATTCTTTTTTTACTTCCGTATCCACATAATCACCCCACATTTTGATTTCGAACCGAATTTGTTACACTTTTTGGTGCGCAAAAAAATAAGTGACCCTTTCATTAGCAACGAATGTCCATCTATCAACCAATCTAATGCTGAACCTATTATGAATCACCACTTTTCAAAAAAGGTTCAGTTATCTATATAAAATACTCGATTCATAGGCCATACCCTTCTTATAAAAGTAAAAAAACGATGATGAACCCAAATTCCCCACCGGCATGATTATTGCATATTGAACCTATATAGGGATAGGTAGAGGGTGGATTGTCCTCTATACTCTCATTCTATCTAAAATTAGGGAGTGGTCATGATCATGGCTCAATTCAAGAATCTGTTTACCCAATTAACGATCGGTTCTACTGAATTAAAAAACCGGATCTTAAGTACAGCACATCAAACAAATCATGTCACGGACGGAATCCCCACTTCGGATATGGTGGCCTATCATGAGGCCCGCGCTAAAGGGGGCGTCGGATTGATCATCCTTGAAGCAGCATCTGTACATCCATCCGGCATGCTTACGTCCAAAACAATCGCAGGATATGACCAAAAAATTGTTCCTGCATACAAAGAGATTTCCGACATGCTCCATAAATATGGAACGAAGGTTTTCTCCCAGCTATTTCATGGCGGAAGGGAAGTCGTATCGAGCGACTACCGAAATGCAGCATGGGCACCATCCGCCGTTCCCAGCCTGCGCTTCGGCGTCATGCCAAAGCCCATGAGCTTAGAGGATATTGAAGGAGTGATAGAAGGGTTCGCCCATTCAGCACAGCTGGCAAAGGATGGTGGACTTGATGGAGTCGAAATTTGCTGTTCACACGGATACCTTCCTGCCCAGTTTTGGTCGCAGCATACAAATAAGCGTACCGATCTCTATGGCGGGTCATTTGAAAATCGGATGCGATTCATCGTGGAAATATTGGAGAAAGTATGGGAAAGAGTCGGGGAAGACTTTACCGTTGGCATTCGCATGAGTTCAGACGAACTGACGATGGACGGGACAACGATGAAGGATTCCGTGCAAATCGTTGAGTATCTCGCGGAAAAGGTTCGATTGGATTTCATAAATGTCACAGCCGGGGATTCAAGTACCTTCGAGGGATCAACACATATCGTGCCGCCATCACCGATAAAGCACGCTTACCTATCACCACATGGCTTCAAAATCAGGATGGCAGGAGCCGTACCGGTCTTTGTCGGGAATAGAATCGTGGACCCTGTTGAAGCGGAACAGATCGTATCGACCGGAAAAGCCGATGTCGTAGGAATGACCAGGGCCTTAATCGTCGACCCAGACATGCCAAACAAAGCAAAAAACGGCGACCTGCAAGCAATCGATGCATGCATCGGCTGTTTACAAGCCTGTATCGGTCACTATCATAAAGGACTGCCAATTGGCTGTGTCCAAAACCCAACAACAGGTAAAGAAGCATGGATTTTACCAGAATTAAAGAAAACGAGAAACAAACAGAATGTCCTAGTGATTGGCGCCGGACCCGGCGGATTACAAGCCGCCATAACAGCGGACTCACTCGGTCATTCCGTTACATTGATCGACCAAAGTAAATCAATTGGCGGCCTGCTCCGCACCATGCGCAAAGCACCCATGCGTCATGAACTAGCAGAATCCATGCTCGATAACTACTCCCGGAAATTAATGAGAAGCAACGTGAATCTGCAATTAGGCAAAACGGCCACTGTCCAAGAAATAGCCGAATCGAAACCGGACGCCATTATCTGTGCAATCGGCTCACGGCCCTATACACCAGCCATCGAAGGAATGGATGACCCACGGATCATCATGAGTGATGACCTTTTCAGCTCAACTAAAAAAGTTGGGGACAACGTATTAGTATTCGACTTTGGCGGTGACTGGCCTGGCATGGAAGCAGCCATTTACCTAGCCGAAAAAGGCCACCAAGTGACACTTATATCATCACGACTGCACGTCGGTGAAACCGTCCACCAATATCTCAGGAATGAATACCTAAAAAAACTATACAACCTAAACGTCACACTGCTTCCCCATTACGATATCGGGGCAATCAAAGATGATCACGTTATCATCCGGAATCTATTCACCCAACAAAAAGAAGAACTAACCAATTGGGACTCCATCGTCCTCTCCCTTGGCCGCATTCCCAACACAGAACTATTCGAGGAAATGAAAGGCCATGCTCCCATCGTGAAACAAATAGGAGACTGTCTTGGCCCACGTACCATCGAAGAAGCGACGCATGAAGGGATGATGAGTGCTATTAGTTTATAAGGGGAAAGAGACATTCCTTTTGTGTGGGATGTCTCTTTTTTTTGATGATATAGGTTAGGCATTAGTGGCTCATTGGTTTAATAAAAGAAGGCTGCCATTGCTGCCATTATAAATTCCGGAGCACTCTGTCTCTGTTAAGTAATTATGAAAGACTTCTATATTAAACTATCATTTAAACTCTTTAAAAAGGCATCTAATCCTTCTTCTGTAATTTTTTGATTAAACTTATTTAACTAAATTGATCAGAAATCGCAATTTCCCTTGATAAACCAGGACTTATTTTATTTAATTAACCTTCTTCACCCTAGCGGCGTAGAGGTCAGCGGTTCGATCACACTATGCTCCATATAAAAAGGAAGCGGGGAATCCTTGATATATAAAGGTTTCCCCTTTTTATTTGTTTCTGTCTTGCATCCAATCAATCTGTCAAAATCACCTTTTGGTCACTAAGAACCTATGTATGGACACCTTACTTTTAAACATTCTAAATTAATTTCAAATGAACAGTTAAAGGTTTATATAACTTTAAATACGTTTGGCTTGTTCAACACACTTCAATTTTAAAGCAAATTCTCTATAATTCTTCTTGTTGCCTAATCGCTTGATATCACCAACTAAATAAAATTCTTGCTTTGCGCGTGACACTGCTACATTGAGTAGGTTTGGCTTCTTGCACGACCAATCCGCTGCGGTGTCTGATTGTTCATCTGTTCCAACAACAAAATACACAATGTCCGCTTCCTTCCCTTGGAACGCATGTACAGTCCCAATGGACTTTTCAATCCATTTATTTAGCTTACTAGTATCTACATTCGTTAATTCCGTTTTCAATTTAGCCTTCAATAATTTAATAAGCTCCGTTTTTACCTTTGTAAAAGGCGTAATTACAAAGACATCTGGAAAGGTAGTTGTCTCTTTCGTTGATGCCTGAATCTGATGGAAATGTTGTTTAATTTTTTCTAGAACAAATTGTCCTTGTACCTTAACGTAATGCTTATCGGTTGCTACACCGTGACAGTCATACCAAACGCCAACACTTTGATCAGAGTCTTTAGCGAGCACCATTTTATTGCCGTACGCAATTTCATTGGCAATGGAAAACATCGGATTGGCACAGCGCCTATGCACCCAAAGTGGAATCCCAATGCGTTTATTATTATCGGTAAATGTCCCAATAGGGTTGGCCAAATCAGCTAAACTTTGCACGGAGGAATCCAGACTTAAATAATGATCTTCAACTTTAAAACGACCTCGAACATCATTTAAAATCGTCGTATCAAGTGTAATAACAGGCTCGATTTGAATTGGGTCTCCTACAATGACTGCATTTTCAGAACGCCATAAAGCACCTGCCGCTTGCTGTGGTGTCGCCTGACCGGCTTCATCAATAAATAAGTACGAGATGAAATCCTTATCAATGCCCTTATACATTTGAGAAAAGCTAGCAAACGTCGTACTAACAATCGGTGTTATTAGATGCACTACATCCCACATATTTTCAAGCTCACGAATACCCTCACTCGTATTTAAATCGACCTCGCTGCGATCGCCAAAAATCTTAAGCGGACGTTCTAACGCCTTAACGTTATATACAAGGAATAGCTTGTGAAGCTTTAAGGCCTTTATAAATAATAACCCACGTTTAAAGTTTAGCGAATCCGTCTGCCAAATAATATCCTTTTGACGCTTTTCATAAGCTTCGATTGTCCAATGTGCATTGGTTGAAAGCTCTAATCGCTCCTTTTCACACGCATTTTGCATCGTGACAAAGTTTTGTCGCTGCTGCTCAAGCTTTTGCTGCTTCTGAACAAGCTGCTTCAATTGCTGCTCTAAAGCTTCATAAGTCGCTCGCTGTTCATACTCTAATTGGGACAAACCTGCCAGTTCTCGCTCAAGAGAACTCTTTTCATCATTCTCTTTATTGAATAGCCGCTTCAAAAATGTCAGCTTAGGTAGCAGCTGTAACGCTTGTGTCTTTTCTTTTATACGTAAGGAAATGTTATGAAGATGTTGCTTTGTCACCTTCTCTTGCTCTGCGTATTGAAGTTTAGCCGCTCTAAGACGCTCTAGTTGTACATCAAAATCAGGCGATTTGTTTAGCGTTTCAATATATTGCTGCAAGGATCGCTTGTCACGTTCAATGTCTTGATATAAAATTTCAAATTCCTCCACTGCCTCCGACCATGACGATGGTGGTAGCTTTTCTACTTCTGCATTCAATAAATTCGTAAATGTATCCACTTCCAATACATCTGCTACTTGTGTATGGTTGCTTTTCTTGCCAAGCGCTACTGATATCGGTGCAAAAATAACATCGTTTGATTTCTTCGCATCATATAGACCAAACACTAATTGTTTTGAAAGCTCTTGAAAAAACGCTAGCTCTTTAATTTCTGTTGAATAATCATTGTCATTTGGACATTTTGGGTTTAATTTTAATTCCGCGAATTTCGGCAAGTCCTTTGAAATATTTTCAACCGCTCCATTATTACTCGAAGCAATAACCATTTTAAATTTCGTTAACGACTTCTTTAAAAATAACTTACTTCCTTCAAATGCTTGCGTCGGGTCAGCAAACTTCGCCATTTCTGTTGCACGGGCCACTATTATTTGCGCGAAAATATCCTTCAGTAGTGTCGTTTTTCCTGTACCTGGTGGGCCATTCACTGAATTAACCTTTTCGTTCTCATTAACAATTTGATTCACCGCTACTTGCTGCATTAACGATAAACGATACTCATTTGTCGAAGGCCAGCGCCCTACTGGCAAGTTTTTCGGTTGGATCATATTTTCAATGGCAGATCGATTTTCATTAATATTAACAGCTAATTGGCGACCTTCTAGAAATTGCTGCAGCGTCTCATTTGGCTTACGGCGCAAGATACGCTCTAAATCACCCGTATAAAAGCTCGTGAAATTTTTCAACTCCAGCCGCTCATCTTTTTCTATAATGGCGATTTCAATATAATGCTGTGCATCCTGGATCGGTTGAGTTGAAAGTCTATACATTGTTTCCTCATATTTCTTAAGAAGCTTAAGAATGCTTACTTCATTCACGCCGTCTGTAAAGACCGAATTCGCAAACTCTTCCCATTCTTTCATCATTAAAAAATGCTGTTCCGAAAAAGTATCAGTCTCATAGTCTCCCTTATTAACCAATTCCGTAATTAATAGCTGAAGAGGAGGGATAAATAGCGATTCTTCTATATATTCACCTTTCTGATTTACCGAAAATGTCATACTAAAATTTTTATTCCAATTGGCGTTAATAATTTCATCTTTGATTCCAAACAGCTTTCGAAGAAGCTCAATTAACGTGTTTTGAACATAACAATCTAGATAATAAGTAAACACAAGGTGATCTTGTTCAGGATCCGTTAGCTCAACTTCATTCCATAACTGCTCTCTAAGCTTCGTTTGGCAAACGCGTTGTTGCTTTTGTGTTTTCATACGTTTTCCTAATTTCATGCCCGGTATAGTTGGCACTGCGCCAGGCGTCAAATTCTCAACAAAATGCCAGGCTTTTAGTATACCTTCCATAATCGACAGCTCCCTTCATCCTGTAATAATTCTCGATTATATCATGATAATAAATTAATTTTATCCATTAAACGGAAAAATTACCAATGGGATCAGATAAAATAAAATGTCACTAAACTATGACATTACCTGCTATATATGCAAGCACGTTTCTCTTATACTCTTTTTTATCCGCACCTATTTTTGGAAACAAGGAAATCCCAACCCATAAAGCACGAAGGCCCCTGCTATAAAACCTACCAGCGTCGCCCAGTTTCCTCTATCTCGTACCGAATCAACAAGCAATTCATAAGCTGCCGCACCAATCAATACGCCCTTTCCAAATGACCTAATATAGCCAATGTTATTTCTTTATCGAATAAAGAGGGTAGCAAGGGCACCGAGCAAGACCGCAGAACACGAACCCCCTCCCCAAAAGACCGCATTACACATCTTTTTCCTTAATTTCCTTTTTGTGGATAGCACCCGGGTTGTTCTTGGGGTAAAGAGAGGAGGACAGTTTTCTTGACTCTGTAATTTATTCCCCCCCTTAATCATGATATTATTTATTCATAGCAAACCTATAGGAGGATAACATGAAAAAGCAAGTTAAAGTAGTTGCAGCTATTATTGAAAATGAAAATGATGAAATACTATGTGCGTTACGCTCTCCAGAGATGAGCATCCCGAACATGTGGGAATTCCCAGGTGGAAAAGTAGAAAAAGGGGAAGATATTTTTACCGCTTTAAAAAGAGAGATTGATGAAGAGTTACAATGCAAGGTTGAAACAGAGACTTCAATCTTTAATGATAATACGCATGAGTATGAAACCTTTATAATTAATTTATTGTCAATAAAATGTAGAATTATTGAAGGTACCCCAACTGCCAATGAACATTCTAAACTCATATGGTTAAACCGAGAGAATTTAGGCTCTTTAAAATGGGCCCCTGCTGACATTCCAGCTGTGGAACAATTAATCAATGAAAAAAATAGTCTTCTCAAATGAGAAGACTATACTCTTTTAGTGAACTCAGTATATAAACTAGCCGGAACTTCATTCTCTAATTCCATTGTAACGGTAATGGGCTTTTCCCCTTCATATTCCACGGTGTTACCCTTCCCGATATAAATATAAGGTTCTGTCTTTCCATCTATTTCTTTATACTTTCTAATAAATAAATGTAAATGTATCCCTCTATCCTGGTTGAATACAATATTTTTTCCTCTCTCAGAACTTGGGGCTGTACTATTTGGTGTCTGCCATTGAAAAATGCGTTCGTTTATAAATTCATCGTGGTAATTAATGCTCTCTTTAATATCCTCTTCCTTGTGTAAATCAATAAATAAGAAATAGTCATTTCCATTTGAAAGTAGACCAGAACCCCTAAAAGCACTATGACTTTTGCGATAATTTGATAGTAATGCAGCATCACCCATTTGATATTGCTCATACAGCTTCAAATGTGGCACACCATAGTAGTCTTCTTTAAATTCCTTTTCATATCTAAAGATTCCATAAATAATAAGATCTTCTATATATGTTCTATATTCTTCATTCTGTAGAACCTTTTGATAAGAAGCTGTCTTAGATAAATGACCATCTTCAAGAGTAAATAACTTAAAGTTCCTCTTTTTCTGACCAGGATCATAGAAATCCTGATTTAGACACTGAAGGGCATGCAATATGCTATCTTCATCTACCTCTTTAACCAATTTCAATATCTCATGTTTTGCGGTATCTAAAGAGATCTCATCATGGTCCAATAGATATTTAGCAATAGCAAATTCATACACTCGCTTTAGAGGTAACTTACTCGATAATTCCCTTAATACCCCTTCAAAAGCTTCGTCTAGTAATAGCCTTTTCAGTGAATCTTCTTTTTCTACTTTTGCTACAAATTGCAAATATGTTTTATCGCGATTAATAAACTTAATCGGATCTGGAGCTCCATCAAATTTCATATAATCCATTAATAATAAAGGAATTTTACCTTGATTCATTTTTTTAAATTCAAAATACTCTTCCTTCAAATACTTCAAAGAATTAAAGTTTTCCTTATCAATCTGCGCTAATATCCGTTCTTCAGAGATTTTATCCATTTGAATATGCGTACAACCTGGAATATTTGCAAAGCCAGTCGCTATAGCAACCTTTAAGCTTTCTTTATCATAATAACGGCTTCCATTTAATGCGATGGCAATCAAGAAGGTTTTACTATGGTTCCCGATAAAATCAAGTACGGTTAGGAAACTCTTGTCTTTATGTTTACGAAGTCCTCGTCCTAGCTGTTGAATAAAAACAATCGGAGAATTTGTAGGTCTTAACATTAATACGGTATTTACAGAAGGAATATCAACACCCTCATTAAAAATATCAACCGTAAAAATAAATTCTAAATCATCATGGTCTTCTTCTAACTTATTTATATAATGTGATCTCAGCTCGACTGAGTCATTTCCAGATAAACAGATACTTTGAATACCTCTACTATTAAATTCTTGTGCCATATATTGTGCATGTTCAACGGTTACGCAAAACCCTAGACCTTTTCTTTTTTCACCGTCATGGCCATAAAAATTCATATTCTTAATAATAAAGTCGACTCTCTCGTTAACCTTTAATCTCTTCGTTATCTCCGCTACATCGTCAATATCTACATCACTTAAATCAATTCCCTCAATGTCAGTAATACCAAAATAATGAAAGGGAATAACCAGTTCATCCTCTAAAGCCTCATGTAAACGAACTTCCAAAGCAACATTATTATCAAATAGGTCAAAGACATTCTGTTGATCGCTTCTCTCTGGAGTAGCTGTCATTCCTAATGTGAATTGTGGGTCGAAATATTCTAGTACAGCTTGATAACTAGGACTTGTTGCATGGTGTGCCTCGTCAAAAATAATATAATTAAATTCGTCTCGTTTAAATTCCTCGTAACATTTAGACAAAGTTTGTATGGTGGAGAAAATATAATCAGCATTTTTTTGCTTTTGATTCCCAGTCAGTAACCCAAATGTCAGTTTTTCATTCGGAAGGAGCTTTTCAAAGGTCTCTTTTGCTTTTTTTAATATTTCTTCTCTATGTACAATGAACAGTAATCTTTTAGGCTTGAATCCCTTTACGTCAAAAGCAGACATATATGTTTTACCCGTACCTGTTGCTGCTATAACGAGAGCTTTCTTTTCCCCAAACGATCTAATTCTCTCAAGGTTTTCAACCGCACGTTTTTGCATGTTATTAGGAATGATATATTCAGAGCTTTCATAAATAAATTGGTGTGTATTCGTATAGCCCTTTAATTTACTCAAAAACTCTTCATACTTACTAATAAAATTGTCATCCGCAACGACGCTACTATTCCATAATCCATCATATTCCTTTAATACATCTTTAAGAAATTGAGCATCCTCTTTAGCAATAATCTCAACATTCCACTCAATATTACTCTTAAGGGCGCTTTGAGTAATATTCGAAGAACCAATAATCACCTTATAACTATCCTTAAATTCAAAAATATACGCTTTCGTATGAAAACCAATCGCCTTATCTGTTTCAAAAATCTTCAAATGGATATTACTAAACTCATTTATTTTCTTTAAAGCCTTCGCTTCAGTAAAATTCAGATAAGTAGAAGTAATAATCTTTCCCTTTACTCCCCTTTTCTCCGCGTTCTTGAAAGTATCCAACAAAAGTTGAAGACCACTATAATTAATAAAAGCTACACTGAAATAAAACTTTTCACACTCATTTATAGAAGAGATTAATTCATTTAATAGATTACCCTTGTCTGAATTGACAATTAGCTTTTTCTCGATGATCATAGCTAGCTCCTGACTTTGGTTATATATATAAGGGATTTTCAGATGTAATTTCAATAACTCGTAAAACAATAATACAGTACTCTGGCTTGTTTCTTAAAGCGATGGTTTCTCTTCAACTATTTTATCAGATAGGAAAATATATTCTATTCTTACTTCATCAAGTAGTTCTAGTAAGTCTTTAACTTTTTCTATATTACATATTTCTTAAAAGACCATTTTTGTTGTTATATTTTTAAATATTTATATTTATCGAATTATCCTTAATTGTTATTATTCCCTAACACCAAGAGACGTTAAAAAACCCCTACAATAGACCATCTATTGTCTGTTTCAATTCTTCATATGTACTTGGTTGAGCTATTTTTTTTAGTGAATTTAAAGATATTGTTTTTTGATGGGGAAAATGCATATCCAAGTCTTTAGTTAATGCAACGTAAAATTCCCATTGTGTCATATTTAAGGGTTCAATTAATTCTAAGTTTTTTTCTTTAAGTAAACAAAAGACATATATATCTGCATTCCGTTTTATGGTAGGGCTATATTTATTTGTTTCATAATCATATTCTTTTTTTGCCCCAATACTAAAACTGATGTTTGAATATTTTCCTTATGCCATGCTTGGATATATGCAGAAGATTTCACCTCAATTTTCATGCCTTTATAAACTAAATCAAATGCGTCCCATTCAACTCGTAATTGATTTAAACAGCCAAGAGCCGTTCCAATTAAAAACTCAGCAAAAATTCCCCTTAGGTTGTTTGTTAATATTTTTGAAAATCCCCATTGCCAAAAATCTAAAATAGTATGGTCTGTTCCTAATATTGGGGTTTCTGATTTAAGAGGTATATCATTATTCAATTATAACCACATCCTTTTATACAAATTTCAGAAACTACGTTTCCTTATAATTTTCTATCCCCAATTAATTTCCACATAAACCTAAAGGCATGTCCAATTAGATGAATCGGCAGAACTTCTTCTACTAGCAGTTAAAATATGCTTTCACAAATTCATAAAATGTAGGCCACGTTTCTTTTAATTCTCCTTTTAAAAGCAGCTCATCTCCGCCCTCAAAATTCACCGTATAGACTTTATCCGTTAAAGTATCAAGCACTAATACAGCATTTGCTGACATTTCACTTAAAATCAAATACTTTTTCGGAAAGCCATGCTCTTTTCGGCAAATAAATGTATATGATTCAATATTATTCTCTTCATCTACGATATCAAGTAACTCAAAAGGTACAAACTCTTCCCAAAAAGGTCCAGCATAATAATAATAGAATTCACGGAATGTATCTGATACATCTACTTCTAAACTATCTAAAGCCTCGTTTACTTTACTTTTGTCTTCACGTTTAAATATGTCTTCTCCAAGAACTTGAACTAATTTCTCAGGCAAATTGCTCATTTTTAATTCCCTCCTAAAGTTTCTAGTCCCATCGTTTTCCCCTAATGTTAGATACGAAGTCACTCAGGAATAATAATGTTTCCTAGTTTCTGCTGAATAGTTTGTTTCATTTTTATAATTTCTGAATTCGATTCTGGATTCCTAAGTGAACCATCATATTTCCCTTCAATTTTTTCTACTTCTATCAATAATTCTTGCCACTTGGGCATATCTACTTTTCCTTTCTTTAAAACCGTTTTGAAGGGTAAACACCATCCTCAAATATCAAAAAAGTATTCATTATCTTCATCAATTTTTCTTATAAAATCATCTAATGAATCAGCTATTTTAGTCTCAAAGAAGTGTATGGAGGACCTTTGAGTATCATTTAAATCAAGTGTTAAATATACACCCTCGTTTACTTCATAAAAAACAAGTTTGTCTGCTTCATCATATATCCCCTCTAAGTCAGGGTCATACTCAAAGATACCTTCCCTTAGTGTAATATCTGCAATAGTATCAGGATCCATTAATCTACTTATTGAATTCTCATTATTGCCTTTTAAAAAACCATATCCAACTTCTAAGTAAAACTCCCTTAGTTCAGGGGGAAATTTAAATCCGAGTCTTTCCTCTGCTTCTATAAGATCTTTTTCTTTTAATGGAAAAAACTTATGATTATTTTTTATATAATCAAATTTAGCCACCATCAATTACCTCCTTGGGAACAATTTATTTGATGGAGATCCTTTACCATGAATGAATGCCTGCCTGATGTTCATCAGGAAATTTGGCAGGACGTAAATTAATTGTTCCGTTTGCGCTTTGTATTTTTTAATCTTGTTGTCTCGATATTTCTAATATAATCTTTAGCTAAATCGCAATCAATTTTACCCTTACGCTATGTTGGACACTTCATGCTCTTTTAACTTTTCACGTTAATAAACAAAAAAAGCACTAATAGACAATCAAGTGCTTTAAGTTCATCTGTTTTTAAGTAGCATTAAATTTGTAAGTTTTATAGTAACAGTATGATCCCTTTATTCTTTTTCATCCATCTTCAGCTTTAAATAATCAGCAATTTTTGTTTGCCCAAATTCTCTAGCATATTCATATGCATCCATATTCTTAATACTCTCTCCCGTATATCTAATTGAAAAATCTATTCCTTTTTCAACTAGAAGCTCAACTACTTCTTTATGCCCACCATAAATTGCTCCAAATAATGGATTTCTTTTCGCTAAGCTCTCCTCTAATTCTGCGCCTGCCTCTATTAAATACTTTACTATCTCCAAATGCCCCGCTCCTGCAGCCACATTTAAAGGAGAAGCATCAAATATATCACCTTTTGTATTGACATCAATTCCTTTAAGAATCAGATATTCTACTATATCAAAATGCCCTTTCTTTGCTGCAACATGTAACCACGTACCAAATGGTGTCATTGTATGTAAAGATTCTTGATTATCGCCTATTAAACGCTTTACTTCATTAATATCACCAAGTTTAATTGCATTCCTTATTGCTTTGTTTACACTTTTTTTATCCAAAACATATCCTCCTTACATTCAATTATCTTCTACTAGCTAATTCACCTAATTCTTCAAGAGTTTCAACAACCCTTAACGGTTCAAAGCATTCCCCAAAGCATCAATACTATGTTTTCCTATTACGGTATTGGGTGCCCTCAAAATGAATAAAAAAATGGATAGTCCCTTTGATTTTCGAAAGGCTCTATCCACTTCTTCTTATATAAAAACGTTTCTTACTTTATAACAAAGCAATATAACTATTACCCTCTACTTTTACCAATCTTCTTCATCTTCATCCCAATCTTCTTTTACCAATTCAAGGCGTTCAATAAAATAGTCTAAAAAATTATCGGCAAGCGTTCGACCATAGCCTTCATGATTATCCCACATTATAACTGGACATTCTCCATCTTTCATTTTATTAGTATCGAGGCAATAGGCAAATTCATCAATGTCTTCTATAACCACAAGTCCACCTATTAAATCATAATACTTTTGATGACCTTTGGTAGCATCTACTACTGCAGGACCTGTTAAACCATACCCAATTATTTCTACACCAAAAATGCCACCATAACCATAGTTTCTTAAAAACCATTTATAGCTTTCCGGAAGTGGGACTTTTAGTTTAATTTCGGTTTCTTTAACTTTTTCATCACTTACTCCACCTGTAAAATCATCATCTTTGCCATATTCTTTTATAAATACTTGTAACTCAGAATAATTCAACTAAATCACCTTCTAATATTGAATATCAATAGTCATTTCAAATTTAATAATATCTACAACATTCCTAAGTGCCTCAATCCCCTATAGACTGTTTCTTTCCTTCCTTTCGGGCAACTTTACAACTCTAAATAAGTTATAAAAAACCTCGACTGACTTTATCAATCGAGGTCCGCATAATTTATCCTTTGAATATTTCTGGAATTTTATCTCGCCATACTAATAGTAATTCTATAAATTGCTTTGTTTCTATCTTATTTTCATGAGGTTCTTCAATTCTAAAAAAGTTTTCAACAATTGTTACATCTTTTTTTATGAGTACACTTGTAGCATTTAATTCAATTTCAAAGTCCTCATATGTACCGTTTAAAACCTTTTCGATATATTCTATATATTCATCGACTTGGTCTACTGTTGCAATATTCTCAATGAAATCTGAGAAAAGACAAATTTCTTCCGGCAAAATTATTCCTAAATCGCCAAATGGATCTTTCTTAAACTCATATGAATATTTCATACGCTTTGATCCCCTTTTAGATTATTTTTTATATAATGGATATGCAGTTGCAATTGATCCATCTTTATTCAAGTACATTTCTACTTTAATACCTGATGAAGTAATACCCCTATATTTATTTGAGGCGATTTGTTCTTTAGATTGGTAAGCCTCATTAATAGCTTTTAATACTTCGGCACGGTTCCACTCTTTTGGGAAGAAACTTGAATCTGCTATTTTTTTAACACCATCAATCTCGACCTTCGCCATATAAACCCCGTTTTTATCAGGTTTCTTTTCTGTACCTGGAACTATCTTACCACCCATCATACTCTCGTGATGATAACCAACAGCTTTTCCACGTCGATTAATCTCTCCATGATAAACATGCCTCATAGTATCTATAGTAAACTTTTTCCCACCATCTCCATTGACTTGAGACTCCACTTTCGCCATCAAAATTAACTGTTCTTTTAACCCCGCACCATTAACCACATTATAAGGTACTCCCCCAGCCAACGACAGTTGGTTTTTTGGATTGTATGGCAATAGGTTAGGAATTGAGGCTAATTCTTTTGCCTTCGTAACGCCTTTTACTGCAGCGGCTTTTGTAGTGGCTACCCCAGTCTTTGTTACGGCTCCTGCGCCTTTTGTTCCTACTACTGAAGTGACGACTGTTCCGAGGGCATAGGATACCCAGTGAGCCCGCGAGTAGGCATCGCCATTTACCATATCCCGTTCATATGAGTCCGAGATGGATTTGGATATATATTTATAGGTTTCTATCGGGTGCATGATCGAATTTGCTACACCTTCAACCGTTTCCCCAGGATCTGTGACAAAGTCCCAAACTCCTGTCACAAAGTCTTTCCCTACATCATAGAGGCCTACGCCGATTCCTTTTGCGATGTCTGCGGTTTGCTTGGATGCTTCTAGCTGCATGACATATTGCTGCTGGGTGGGCGCTAAGTTTTCATACCCGATCTGCTTGGCGATTTTGAGGAACTCATCTGGATCTGTTACATGATCGAGTTGCGCCTTCAAGTCTTTGATCCGGCGATTCTCCGCTTCCTCTTTCTTAACCTTGAGATATTGCGCGGTTTCTTTTTTCCTTACTTCTAGGTTTTTATAGGCTTCACTATTTTTATATGCTGCTGCATTAAAATAGAGAGGGGATACTACTCCTCCCATTGTACTGGATACTTTCAATTGCTCCATAAGTGCCGTCACTGCCGCTTGGTCTTCTTCGGATTTAGCGTATTCAGTCGTCCACTTATGATCGATTTCGTTTACTTTGTCTATCGTTTCGGTCCGTTTTGTTTCAGCCTTCTCGATATTTTCAAAGAACGCATCATCGGAAAAAGGCTCTAACTGAATGATATCATCAATTCCAGCCAATATTTTTTTCAGATCATTTTTCTGGGCTGTGACCATTTCCTTGGAATTTCGAGTGGCATTTGTCAGCTCTTCCTCTAAAAAAGGGACCGTGACCACGGTTTCACTAAGGTTCGCTTCGATTGTATCTCCTTGAATTCCACTTAAAAAGGCAACATGCCGATTGATCAGACGCAGCCAAGAATCCACGACATCGATCTGTGCTTTGTAAAACCCTTTGATTGCCTCTGCGCCACGCCCCTGCAGCTCATCATCCAAATGAACGATACTCTCAAATCCTTTTTTTAATTCCGTGAGCTGTTCTTTCAGGTCCTTATATTGTCCGACACGCGTTTCCATGGCAGAAACTAGTGTTTGAGATTCGTAAATCATAGACATAATGGAAAGTCCTTTCAACTTCTTTTCTTATAACTAGATGTCATTTGTATGTAATATTTTTATTCACTGTAAAATTATGGACTAGATTATATTTTAGAAGAGTTTCTATATTTATTCAAGAAACGAAGGGGAATTTCACTAAATTTTAACCTAAAAGGGACAATTCATTTTAAAATAATAGAGAGTGTATTATAATTGATAATCATTATCATTTATCACAAAATACGAATGTTCTAAAGAACGTGGAGGAAATTACATGATTCGATACCTTGATGAGAAAATTGCCAACTATGAGGTATGTGTCATCTTACCCTCAAGTTACGATCAAACCAAGAAATACCGAACGATCTATATGCATGATGGTGGTGAAACTGCCAAGCAAGCTGCAAACTATATCGATCATTTAATTCTTTCAGGTCAAATTGAACCACTTATCATTATTGGAATTGAACCAATTAACCGCAACAATGACTATACGCCGTGGGAAGCACCATCACTTGCACCGCATGCTTCTACCTTTGAAGGACAAGCACAGATTTATTTACATACTGTTGTAACCGAAATAAAGCCCTATATAGATGCGCATTTTCCTACGAATCCTGAACCTTCACATACAGCTATTTCCGGCTGCTCACTTGGAGGACTTGTTTCGATTTTCGCCTCCTATCATTATCCAGAGGTATTCCATCAATATATCTCATTATCTGCTTCCTTTTGGTACGAGGATGTTCTTCGCTATCTTCAAGGGGAAAAGATTGAACGGCAAGGAAATATCTATATCAAACCAACTGTGAATCGTCAAGATCATCAGCTCTATTTATATGTTGGGGAATTAGAGGGAATTTATAAAGAAACGATTCAACAGCATATGGTTAACTACACGAAGAAGGCCCATCAAGAATTTATCAAGGAAGGCTATTTGAAATCTAATCTAATATTTGAGTCAGATCCAGAAGGAACTCATGATGACCTATTCTTTTCTACCTACTTCATTCAGTCACTTCGTTGGTTATTTGGCATAGAAAATAAAACCGAAAAGCTGGATCGTTAATTGGCCTTAATCGATTGCATCACAATAGCCCCGAAGACTGGTGATTTTCCTCCAGTCTTCGGGGCTGCTTTTTTCAAAGACCTTTATCAGGTCCGGTAAAATTAGTGAATGATTCAGCTACAAGTTTTTTAGCAAGAAATAACCAACGATAACTAAGCAAGGGTTTTCCTCGTAAAAATGTTTTGTGGTATGATAGTTAAATTGTTTATCTACCCTGTGACACATTTACATTCATCTAAGAAAAGAGGTATTTATGCACGCCACAGAATTATCCAAGCGACATTGGTTACTTATCTTAACACTTACTTTATTAACATTTGTTCTCGGGACAAGCGAATTTGTTATCATCGGGATCTTAACCGATATTTCCTCGAGTCTCCATATCACAAATGCAAAAGCAGGCACACTCGTTTCTGCGTTTGCGATTACGTTTGCCATTGCCACACCACTCGTGATGTCGGTAACAAGCCATTTTCCAAAGCGTAAATGGATGTTGTTTTTGATAGGTTCGTTCATCATCCTGAATGCTTTGTGCGTGATTTCGACGAGCTACATCATGCTCCTTGCACTTCGGATGATGACTGCGATTGTAACAGGGGTTTTAATTTCTCTTGCCATGGTTGTTGCAAGTGAAACCATACCGATCGCTAAACGTGGACTTGCTATATCATTCGTTTTCGGTGGTTTTACTCTTGCAAACGTGATTGGAGTACCAATAGGCACTGTCATCGCTGAATGGTACGACTGGAATGCAACCTTCCTGTTAACGACTTTTCTCGGTGGAATTGCGTTTTTGGCATCTTTTCTCATTTTACCTACTACTATGCACAGTCCAATTCGCAGTTCAATGCGTGATCAATTTTCTTTGTTAACACACCCACGAATTCTAATGGCTTTTTTCATTCCATCTCTTGGATTTGGAGCGACGTATGCTGTTTATACGTATCTCGTTCCAATCCTGAAAGTTATGGAAGCACCAAGTAGTTCAATCAGTTTGATTTTGTTTGGCTACGGATTTATTTCCATTTTCAGCAACATACTCGCGGGTAAAATTGCCAGCTACAATGCTATCGGACGCCTCCGGTTTGTTTTCCTCGTGCAAGCAATTGTTTTGATCAGTTTATATTGGACGACAAATAATTTTATCTTGGGATTGGTTAACATTAGCTTGATGTCATTAATGGCCATCCTCTTAACAACATCCACCCAGCTTTATTTGATAGACCTTGCCGGTATTTATCAACCAAAAGCTACAGGACTAGCTGCTTCACTGATGCCAGTAGCAAGCAATGTCGGTATCGCCTTTGGTTCCGCATTAGGCGGAATTGTTTACCATCAGGGAAATTTGATGAGTGTGGCATTGGTCGGTGGGCTAGTTGCTATCTGTGCAAGTCTTCTAACTTTCCTAAGTCATCGCTTAGACCAAAAACAAAAGAAAGCAGCATAAGAGAAAGCTAAGAACGCCTTGGTATGCTTCCTAGGGTACCTCAATAGAACTAAAATCTTTCCATGTCCTAATAAAAGGGATTACAGTTAATCCTTCAAATAAAATTGAAGAAAGAAGTATCAAGAACGTTAGTTGTTCTTTGATACTTCTTTTTTTAAAAAAACTAGGTGCTTACCTCTAAAAACCAAGCGGACAATTGCGATATACGCTGCCTGAATTATACGCCCTTTTTTCCAAGAGCTACCGCCAAAGTAAGGAATATATAAGGATAAGTTAATAAAGTAAGCTCTAAAAAACCCATACTTCCAAAAAGAAACATGTCTGGAGCGTGTCCGTCTGAATAATATCCTTTTCCGGTCATATACAATCCAACAAGAAGATACGTTATTATAGATATTCCTATTAAAAAATATCCTATGATATTATACTTAATTTTTGTAAAACTATATACTAAAATACCTAAATATAATAATCCAAGCAGCAGCAATAAAATAGGTATGTATACGGGCTCATAAAAAAAATCACTCATACTTTCAATTAGCATCTTAAACCCCCTCCTAAAAATAAATTATGATGGATTACAGGCCTTAATATAAGTACGGCTGCCACGGTTCTAAATTCCAAGAACTTTTATAAATAGTAAGTGGATTAGCTGCATGACATCATCAGCATTCAATTTTAAACATACTCAGTAAACACATAAACTACCTATCACCATCGCCAGTTTTTTCATTTTTATTGCTCAGCATCAAATTCGGATTCTGAACGGTCTCTATCTTTAGGTATTTCATTTTCATACTCAGAAACTACCTCTGTGGCTTCCTCGTTCAAAGAAGCTTTACCTTTTTCCATTTTTTCGCTAGTCACATCTCGCTTAATACCATCGACGTATTCATTCGAATTTGGACCTGATATTAATAAAGATCCATCATCTTGTGCATACGCTAAAAACACATAAGATTTTCCTTCTTCCGGTAATGTATCATCTTCATACAAAACAACAGAAGAGCCGTCTTTATTTATCCCTCCAGCCTTTTGAATAGGAATGGAAGAATCTGTAACTAAATCACCCTTTATATTTTGTAGGACAGTAACTTTGTAATATGTATACGGTGTTGAAACCTCTTTAGTACCGTCACTAGTTTCAATTGTTACAGGATCTTTGTATACAGTGTCAACATCTTCATCAACTCGGCCTATAAAAACGTAATCTGCATCACCTACAGTTTCATTTGGATCATCCACATCTACAGCAAAAGTACCATCCATTTGAATTACCTTTAGATTTTTTTTATCCTCCGAACTTACATCTTTCTTGGAACTAGAACAAGCTGAAACTATCAAAGAAAGACTAACTATAAATAATAGTGAAGCAAGTAACTGAACTTTTTTCTTACCCATCGTTTTCATTACTCCTCTTCGTGTTAGTATTTCTTATAAGCAGCGGTATAAGCTTTAAATACCTGCTGTAACGTTTATTCTGCAAGAAGGAAAAGAATAATAACTTATAGAATGGTATAATCCTATTTATCATTCAGTAAGGAAAGGTGTATAATCATCAACTGTTTTTCACTTTTTCTCCCCCCATTTTTAATTTTCATTCCTATAATGGCATAATAACCATAAATCCAGATTGATAGATTCCAAAATTGAATTGAGGATTTTCACATATGGAAAACTCCCCTTTCTTTCCGATAAATAATTTATTACTTTAATGATTTGATTTACTGTCACACAATTAACACGGTAAAAAGAAAGGATAGATGAACAGTGAGGGATACCTGTTTACATCTATCCTTTAGTACGACATATGACCTCATTTACAACAACAACCAACTATTTCGTTAACTGGATATACTTTCATTCCAGAACACCGTGACGTTATTTCGACGACACTACCAAAAACCGGACAATTTGATCCGAGAAGTTAAACCAGTAATGGGCTTTTCTAGCATCGAACATGAACGACTGCTGTTCATGGAGTTCCATTCTTTCTCCCTCTATTTCCACTGTTAACTTCCCTTCGATAATGAATAAGAATTCATGTCCGCTATGAGAAAAAGCGCTTCCTTTATTTTCACCTGGCTTTAAAGTGACAAGAATAGGCGAAAAAACAGCATCACGAATGCCGCTGGATAAATTCTGATAATGAAATTGTTCATGATTATAATCTGAATTTACTTGGGAGCGGTCCTCAGAAAAAAAGAAACTTGGATTGACATCTAATGTATCAGCGATTTTTTTTAATGACTCTAATGTGACGCTTGATTTTCCCCGTTCTACTTGTGATAAAAAGCTGATCGAAACGCCTGTTTGTTCAGCCAGACTCTTTAATGTTAGTTTTCGCTCTTTCCTCAATAATTTGAGTTTTTTTCCGATTGAATCAAAAGGCATACAGATGCCCCCTTTTTTACATAGTATCTAGCTTCATTATACATGACAAAATTTGATGAATGCTCCGTCATTAATAACTTATTAAAAAAATATTGACAGAAAATTTCTAATTATTTAAAATGAAGAAAATAATAAATTGAAGTGATACTTCAATTTTAAAGGGGTGACTCATGATGGAAAAGAAACAAATGCGGCGAATATTAATCGCGAGTTTAGTCGGAAGTTCGATTGAGTGGTTTGACTATTTTTTATATGGGACCGTTGCAGCTCTCGTGTTTAACCAGCTATTCTTCGTGAATGAGGATCCGGCAATAGGGCTGTTGCTTTCCTATGCATCCTTTGCGTTAGCATTCTTCATCCGCCCTTTTGGCGGAGTGATCTTTAGTCATATTGGCGATCGTATCGGGAGAAAGAAAACACTTGTTTTAACACTTAGTTTAATGGGGGTCGCAACATTTGGGATGGGGCTTCTTCCCACGTATCAAGCCGTTGGTATTTGGGCGCCGATTTTATTAATCACGTTACGCTTAGTTCAAGGTCTAGGAATTGGCGGTGAATGGGGAGGCGCGCTTTTATTGGCCGTTGAATATGCTCCCGCTGAAAAACGGGGCTTGTTCGGAGCTATTCCCCAGATGGGTGTTACAATAGGAATGCTGCTTGGAACCATTGCCTTATCTATTATGACACTGCTTCCTGAAAGCGCATTCATGACTTGGGGATGGCGTTTACCATTTATTTTTAGTGCTTTGCTTGTGTTTTTTGGCTTATGGATTCGTAAAGGAATCGATGAAACACCGTCTTTCAAAAAAGTAAAGGAATCCGGAGAAGTTCCAAAGCTACCGATTGTAGAAACTCTTAAGAATTATTGGCGTGAAGTGATTATCGCCGTGGGAGCCAAAGTGGTAGAAACAGCGCCATTTTATATTTTCAGCACATTTGTCGTATCATATGCTACTTCGAATCTCGGTTTCTCACGGACAGCTACCTTGACTGCAGTCATGATTGCAACAATTATAACGACAATTTTAATACCATTCATGGGGATGTTATCCGATAAAATTGGCCGCAAAAAGCTGTTTATAGGAGGAACGATTGGGATGGCACTGTTTGCATTCCCATACTTCTGGTTGCTGCAGCAAAAATCGGTACTCCTATTAATCATTGCAACAGTGATAGGTTTAGGGGTTATTTGGGCTCCAATCACAGCTGTTCTTGGAACGATGTTCTCGGAAATTTTCGATGCAAGGATTCGTTATACTGGCATCACGCTTGGATATCAAATCGGGGCAGCTCTGGCAGGAGGAACAGCGCCGCTAGTTGCAACTGCTTTACTTAATAGGTTTAATAACTCCTATGTTCCTGTCGCCATTTATATTATTTTTGCATCTGTCCTTTCCCTAGCGGCGATTTGGGCAGTTAAGGATCGCAGCAATCAGAAATTAGACGAAACGCATAATAGTAGCGCCATGTAACCTATGGTTTTTTACTTCAAGGAGGACAATTGAATGTTGGTTATAAGTGAAAAGGAAATTCAACAATCATATGGAATGAAGGACGCAATTTCGGATGTAAAGGCCGTATTACGTGCACATGGTGCTCAAAGAATAGACAACCCTCATCGCACAGTTCTTGCTTTCCCTCAACACGAGGCATCGGCACTTTACATGCCAAGCGCTGATTTATCTGAAGAAGTTTCGGCGGTCAAAGTTGTTACCATTTTTCCAAAGAATCCTTCAAGGGGGATGGCAACAACACAAGGAGTCATCTTGCTGTCAGATGCGGAAAATGGCGAACATTTAGCATTGTTGAATGCCTCATATTTAACACGTCTCAGAACGGGGGCATTGAGCGGCATTGCCACAGACTTTCTTGCTCGTAAAGACGCCCGGGTTCTCACGATTATTGGAACAGGAGCTATGGGATTTGAACAAGCAATTGGTGTGTTAGCCGTAAGGGACATTGAGCGTATATTATTAGTAAATCGCACACCTGAGAAAGCGGAGAAATTCGGTGAAAAGCTGCGGGCATTCGGAGTAACCGTTCCTTTTGAAGTTTGCGAAGATGTTTCAACAGCTGTTCGTCAAGCAGATATTATTTGCTGTGCAACCCGCTCGAACGAGCCTGTATTTAATGGGCTGGATTTAAAGCCGGGCACACACATTAACGGGGTCGGTTCTTATTTGCCGTATATGAAAGAAGTGGATAATACCACGGTTTCACGCGCTGCTAAAATTATCGTCGACGATTTGGCGGGAGTGAAGGATGAAGCAGGAGAACTCATTCATGCAGCCAATCAGGGAAATTGGTCGTTTAATGATATTCATGGGGAGCTTTTTGAACTTGTAATGCTGACCAAAACAGGCAGGGAAAATGATGAGGAAATTACCTTCTTTAAATCAGTCGGTGCTGCTTACTTTGACCTCGCTGTGGCAAAAGGTGTTTACTGCCAATCCAAAGAACGGAACATCGGGATGGAGATTGAGGTATAACAGAAGCCAATACATTTTGCTATCGCTGAATGTTATAACAACCCGAAACAAGAGACGTTTAAGCTTGCAGTAACATTTCATCTTTAAAAAAAGAGACCCTTCTTTCGGAAGGGTCTTCTGAATAATCCTTATCTTGTCACAAGCGATCAAGTCTTTATTACGGTCGCTTTTTTTATTATGACTACCCAAAAAAAACACTACCAATTAAAATAGCAGTTTCGTTTTCTTGATAACTTTATCGGTCTAATATACCAGGTAAAGTCTGAGAAATATTTGTCAGTTGGTAGACAACATCAAATACTGCTTTAGTCATAAATATTTGAACTACTATTAAAATGCTTAGTAATATTAAAAGAATTATTTTAAAAGTTTTATTCATAAAAACTTATTACCTCTCTTTAGTATGTTGCCTTTGAATAATCATAAACCCATTACTCCATCATTTTATATTGGTAGAAGTTTTAAATTCAAAATCCATTTTTTATTGATTTTTGAACGAATAAGTATAGATAAAGCACAAGTACCATAGAGAAATAAAGCTATGAAAAGTAAAGGTACTAATATTGTTGATATTTGATCTTTTGGGACAACCCAAAATAATAGAACTGCAAAGGAAATTGTTCCACTTAACCCCACGAATATCGCATAAAATAATAATCCGAAATTTAAAGCCTTTTTATAATTCTCTTTATTTGTCGACATCAATATCAAAATTCACCACCTAATTTTAATTTTGTTTTAACCACTGTTTTTTAGAATTACTTATCATCTTCTAATCCTGCCTTTACTCCTATTCCGATACCGTAACTTTAGAAAAATAACTTCAAGCAACTCCCTATTTGGAGTAAGCACCAGTCAATAACTCCTCCTCAGACCCTATATTTTACGACAAATAAAAAAAATCCATCTTGAAAAAAGATGGATCATTTTCTATCTGTGTTGCTGTGTCTACTTAGTTTTCACTCAGAGTTGATTGAAACGGAAGGTGCGAGACTCCTGCGGGAAAAGCGTGTCCAAGGGAGACCCCACAGGCGCAAAGAGCGCCGAGGAGGCTCCCGGACCGCCCGCGGAAAGCGAGTGCCTGCAGTGGAATGAAACGATCAAAGCACACCCTCCAACATGGGCAAGTTGTATGACCCCCATAATGCGGAAGATTGACTTAATTAATTCATGATCCACTTGTTTCTGCTTCAGCTACCTTTTTGACACGTTCTAAAAATTCAACTACCACTTTATCGGTAGCAAACAATAATAATATTTTTAAAAACCATTTTAACGGGCGACTGGTGACTGTATATGTAAAGGAAGTCTTATTGTCATTGATTTTATTTAGTTCATAAAAAGCTGTAATTTCAAACATTTTAGCAAGTATAAAGCCTACTTTTAGCTTCTTCTCATTAGTTTCATTCAAATATTCTAATGTTTCTATATCATACTCTTCTGTTCGTTTTCCTTCTCTATATTTTTGGCGATATACACTTCCAACCACTTCTTCCGTTATTTTAACGGGCTTTTGTTCAACCACTTGAGGCATGATTCGTTGCATATTTTCTACAGAACCATCAAGAAATTTCCAAACCTGTTCAATTGGAGCGTTTATTTCAATTTCTTTTGTCCATTTTTTCAAAGAAAATCACCTCTACTTACATTATATTCACTTTCCTATGTAAAACCAAATTAACACTGATAAATCATTGGAAACTGGGGATCATTACGTCCATTTATCATAAGGTGTAGAATATGTCCTAGCCCAAGTGACATTATTACCTATGGCATTGTTAAACAACTCTTTTTAGAATTTTCTTTCTGCCAATAAATTACTTTATTAAATTCCTACCATTTAGTGTTATTCTTGTATAATAGACCAAATTGTAATTTTCAGGAGAATCCAATGAATTTTATTTATATTAATCAAAACATATTAGATAATCTCTTTTATATTTTAGTAAGCATTTTGATTTATTACATTTTATTAGATCATGGCAAAAGGTTAAATCAGTATCGCAAGACCCTTATTACTGCATGCATGAGCATTCCCATTATATTATGTATGAAGTTCCCTATTTATATAGATGAATATTGTGTCCATGACCTCAGGCAAATTCCTTTTATAATTGGGACACTTTATGGTGGTTGGCCTGTAGGGGCTGCCCTGTTAGTCATAATATTAACTTTTAGGTTTGCTTTTTATGGTTTCAATTTCCTTACGTTAATTGTTTATATCGTTATTTTTATTATAACGGCTCTATTTTCTTCCAAATTCAAAAATTTTAATAGAAAAAATAAGCTAAATAGCTCGATACTATTAATTTTGTTTCTAGGAATCCTAACCAGCTCTATTTCACTCGTTATGTCTGATTATTTTCGAATAACGGATGCCTATGTATTTTACTTTATTATCCTTCCTCCTTTCATTATAGGTTTAGCTGTATATATCATGGAAATTTTAAAAGATGCAATTTTAATCCGTACACAAATGGTAAGGCTTGAAAAGATGGAGATAGTTAGTCAGCTTGCAGCTAGTATTTCACATGAAGTCAGGAATCCTTTAACGGTTGTGAAAGGATTTGTTCAACTGCTAAAGGATTCTGATATTTCTCAAGAAGTAAAAGAACAATATATAAAACATATTGTTAGAGAACTTGATAGTGCAGAATCAATTATTAGTGAATACTTAGCATTTGCCAAACCTGCAATTGAAAAAGTGGATACTATTTTAATTAACCGTGAAATAGGATATGTAATTGAAATGATAAAACCATTAGCTAACATGAATTTAGTTAATATATCAGAACAGTTGACTCCAGGCACTACCCGCGGGAATATTCAACATTTCAAGCAATGCTTCCTAAACCTGATTAAAAATGGTATCGAGGCTATGCCAAACGGCGGGGAACTTAGTATTGTTTCCTATATAAATAACTCTGGCATAATTATCGAAATAAGTGACAATGGAATAGGAATGAACAAAGAACAAATAAATCGTTTTGGCGAACCTTATTACAGTTCCAAAGAAAAAGGGACAGGGTTAGGATCAATGGTAGCTGTTAAGACCATCCAAACGATGAATGGTTCACTTCATATAAATAGCCTTTTGAATAAGGGAACAACGATTTCAGTAACACTTCCCGTTTATCATGAAGATAATCCTAAAAAATAAATGAAGAATCTTTTCATAAAAAAAAGTCCGCCATTATCGGCGGACTTTTAGTTTGTAGACGAAAGGGGTTCTATCTAAATTTTAAAACAAAGTTGATTGGAACGGAAGGTGCGAGACTCCTGCGGGAAAAGCGTGTCCAAGGTAGACCCCGCAGGCGCAAAGGCGCCGAGGTGGCTCCCGGACCGCCCGCGGAAAGCGAGTGCCTGGAGTGGAAATCAACGTTTAAATTGTACAAACCCTTAAATAACTGTAGGCAAACCGATTTTCATCGAGTTTGTCTACAGTCTGAGCCCGCCTTTATCGGCGGACTTTTTTCAATTGAGTGCTGTTAAATTTATTTTTTCTGTTCAAGGCATTGATGAACCGCCATCATATCCCGTTTGTTCAATTCACGAATCCGGTTGAAAATGGGAATATCGGCAACGGCTTCGGTACGTTCACTTTCAGCCACGACATCTTTTACTTTACCTGTCAGCCAGGTCTGCACGTCGATGTCTTCGACGATTGCTTTACGCCCTTCATCATCGATGCCACTGGCATGACAACTCACACAGGGTATCGTTAATTTATACACACCGTCATGGATGTTATCCTCTGAAATGACCTTCTTCCCATTACAGAATGGGCATTTATGACTTGCTTTAATTTTATTGATTTGGGTAACGATTTTTTTGTAGCCAAATGCTTCATAGACATAGGTTAGTTTTTTGTATTTACCATTGGTGAAGTATTTATCAATAATGGTTTCTCTTGTTTCGTTAATATTGGCAAAGTCACAGATGGTGATCTGGTTTTTGCTGCTGATTGCTTCGATATTGCCTTTAATGCTGCCCCAGAATGGTAGGGTATTTTGTAAAACCACTTCATAGCCGACGAAGCTTGCCAGTTCCAGTTCGAGCATTTTCAACGCCGCTTTTGTTTCCCGAGGAAGGAATGAGACATCATCTGTAAGTGCGATATCGCCGCCCACAATCGCTTTTAATTTTTCCAGTTCTGGCAGCTTCCCTACAATTTTGATGACTTGATCAATCGGCTGTTGGATGATCTCGCGAATGTCTGTATCACCAAATGTCAGTTTTTTATGATGCTTGAGGATCGTTCCTTGACAGACAGGACAGGCGATCATCTCTTTTGATGCTTTCATCTGCTCTTTAATGATCGATTTCGAAATGAACATATAACGTCCAATGATGAAATTGAATCCTTCCCATGTTCTTGATGCCTTGCCTGCTTTATCGTAAAAGGACTTTTCCCAATACCCATATAAGAAGGTCTGCTTTTCGGCATCTGTCATCTCATTATAGCTTTTACTAATGTCGTGACCGAGTTCATTCTTGATCTCATCAAACAGGAATTGCAGTTTTGAATGTTGATAATATTTTAGTACTTCCATCACGTCTGGATGTAATAAGCCATCCCAGAATGGCACGTTTTTGTCTTGAATGACGACATCAAAATCAAATTTTTCAATGACCCTGCGGCCCGAACAGCTTGGACAATGATTTTCTGCAGAATAGAAATCGAAGCTTCTTGTATCTTTATTGGTTGGATGTGCAGCCACTAGATGGTTGATCATGCCGCCCAATTCATAAAGAAACGTATATTGACTATACAAGTGCCGTTCAAGATCGATGGCGATCACAGGTGCGATCGTGTCTGACTCGTATTCACCATAAATCACACGAGCAATTGGTGATAAGCTTTTTAAAATGCCACCCTTATAGACGTTCTCTGCCTTTTTGAAATAGTCCAGATGATTTTCCTGTAAATAATTGATGCCATTTTTTGACCGGAGTGTAGAAGTGATTTGCAATGGTTCCACTTGATCCTCACTGTTATTGTGTCGAAAATGATCATCATGACTGACAACGTCAAGATGTTGGACAGGTGTTAGCTGTCGTTTACCAAAATCAACGATATAATCCGAGCTATCCAGCATATAACCATTATGTTCAATCATGATGATGGAGACGGATTCATCCTCCAGGATGACCCTGACACTATCGATGAATTGGTTTAATATATTTTGCGATAACCCTTTTGAAGGCTCGTCAAAAATGAACAGCGTATGCGGGTTTCTTGTCTTCGCGAAAAGCTCGGAAACTAAGTGGACACATTGAAATTCACCCGTCGATAGTGTTTGTGTTTTTCTTTCCAACGTCAAATAACCAAGACCAAGTTTGATCAATAAGCTCAAGCGTTTATGAGCGATGTCTTCATTTGGCAATTCTTCGATGATATCTTCAATCGAACGCAGAAAAATATCATCAATTTCATCACTGTATTTGGTGAGTTTCTTTTTAATATCAAGAAATGTCGCAACGGTTGATCGACTGGTAATCGATTTGTTTCGATCCTGCCCGACCATGACCAGTTTATCTTTTGGATACCGCTTCTGAAAATCTTTAGAGATGCATTCATTGACAAGTGTAGATTTACCACAACCTGACTCACCCGTAAAGGTAACCAGCCTATTCTTGGGAATCCGGATTTCTTCCATTTGAATATTACGGCAGTAAAGATCCTGAAATTGATAGTATTCCGTTGGCGCTGCTTCATTTCGTTCCCACGCGATTGGTTTGGGACGTGGTGATTCCTCAACAATTTTCCCGCCATATTTCCCGCTGCCAGGTCCAAAGAACAATTGTTCATTTGTGCTATCTAAAACCGTGTCTGAGTGATCAATGAGCCAAATTTGATTCTTGTATCCTAATTGCTTAATCTGTTCTAAAATTTTCAATAGGGTTTGATGATCAAGACCGACGGAGATTTCATCAATGATGATCACGGTATTTTCACTTGTTGCCATAAATTCGGCCAAGTAAAGCCGTGTTAATTCTCCCCCTGACACTGTCCCCATAATACGATTTAAACTTAAATAACCAATATTCATATTGATTATATTTTGGAGAATATGCTGTTTAGCTTCACTAATATGTAATGTCTCTGCGAGTGATAGGATCGTTTCGATGCTTAAGTTGTTGATATCGGAAATAGTATGCGGGCGATCTAATAATTCAATCGTATATTGCTCGACTTCTTGATTGTAGCGCTTCCCCTCACACTTTGGACATTCGACATTTTTAGTCGTACCGCGTCCTTTACAAGTGGGGCACCAGCCTAAGGCATTATTAAATGAAAAAACTTCCGGAGAAAGATTGAATTTTTCAGCAAGACAAACACGAATCTCTTTAAACACACCAGTATGTGTGCCAATGGTTGAACGGGGATTGGCTGAAATGGATGATTTGCCGAGAAAAAGTACCAGCGGCATTTCCTCCATCTTGATGGCGCTGAAGTTGGTTTCCATAATATTAGGAAATAAATACTGATATTCAGACTTGGGCAATAAGGAAACGAGACGCTTCTTGGATTCTTCCCCAATGGTTTGGCAAAAAGTCGTTTTCCCGGAACCGGATAACCCAGCAATTCCTAATGATTGATCGTCTTGAAGTGCTGCATCTAAATGGTTTATATTGTTCGCTATTAATCGATTTATTTTCATTTGTAACTCCTCTCCATTTTATTAAGCTCAGTCTTTCATATTAGCACAGCGACAAATGTATTTGGTATTTTTTTAACGGTAGCTCCATTTTACTATTCTTTCACATTCCGCTGCTCCAAAAACGTATGATTCATCGACAAAAATCGTGGACTTAGGATAGGTTTTTTTCCATAATCAATAAAATGATTAAAGCCTTCTTATAGATTATAAAAGCCCCTCTCGATTAAGAGAAGGGCATTCTTTACGAAGTATGACCATATTTTTGTCCAATACACTTATTTTGTATTGGACTTTTTTGCCTTGTTTTCAAGCTCGCTTTTGGGCTCATTGGAGAATTCGACATCTTTTCCATGTCCCTGCGGGTTAACACTTGGTGCGATTTGGCCTCTTCCTGCTGTCTTTTTACTCATTTCCTTCACCTCCAAGTATATTATGTCCGAACTGTTGTAAATTAAAATGGAGGTCCTTTCTTTCTTGAACTTCTGGCTGCGATCAGGAATTTATAAAGAGTACCTCAATAAAAAACCTGCATAGAACTAAAGTCTACACAGGTTTCAAAAAAGTTGTTTTCCATATTCGGGCCCTCTTTGTCAATCTAGGGTCAGAAGTAAACTCTTCGTTGCATCGTTGTTGAGCAAGAAAGGACTGGGTTCGCCAACCGTATATATCTGCAAGTTATGCATAGCCCTGGTACATGCGGTGTAGAACAATCTTCGTAAGCTCTCATCACCGTATGATTGCACAGATGCATCATAAATGATGACAGCATCAAATTCGATGCCTTTGGCCAAATAAGCCGGTATCACAACAACACCCTGTTCATATTCATTTGTGCCTTTCTGTACGAGTTTAATTTCACTGATGATACTAAGGGCATCGTATGCAGCGGCACTTTCCGCAGCAGATTTACATATTATTGCGATTGTATTATACTCACGACTTTGAAAGTCTTTGACTTTAGACACGATTTTGTGGTGCAATTCATCACGGCTGGAGACTTGGGTCAGTACAGGCTTTTCACCTTCACGGTCGAATGCCTTAATTCGATGGCCTTCAGGAACTAGTTCACGTGTAAATTCTATAATCTGCTTTGTGGATCTGTAGCTTTGATCCAAGGTTATACTCTCTGTTTCACTTATTCCGTATAAACTGGTAAGAGTCTGGAAATCCACCCGTTCGCTGGCATGAGCGAATATTGCCTGGTTAAAGTCACCGAGCACGGTCATCCTTGCAGAAGGAAACAACCGTTTCAAAAACTCGAATTGAAATGGAGAATAATCTTGTGCTTCGTCTACAAGCACGTATTTTATAGAGGTATTCGTCTGAAATCCTAGAATTAGCTCCTTCAGTAGCAAAAATGGAGTCGCGTCTTCGTAATGCAGTTTACCTTCGTCCAGCATTTTTTGCGTTGATAAGCAAATTTCCCTTTCGATAGGTGTTTTACCCTCATTCCACAGTTCGATCCGTATCTGTTCGTCAAAAAGTTGCTTGTATATTCCCTTAATGTTGATAAAATGAAATGCTTTTATCCGTTTGCGTAACGTCTTCAATTTCTTACGAACAATCATACGCGCGAGCATTTTATTCTCCATCTCATAATCGTCAAAGGAATCTTCATTAACGCCGCGTTTTTTCTCTAAGTGAGTATATACCTTTTGATAGTCTTCTTTGCTAAGATACTCGATTTCCTCCTGGACCCAAGGTTGTTTCAACTCAAACTTTTCCCTTTCATCAAGTAACTCACATAACCATTCTTTCAACTTTTCAATCCTATTGTGAAATCTTAGTGTGGTGTCTCTGTTATAAAATCTTTCTGAGATTTGTTTGGCGGAGACGAGCGTTTCCCCTCGGAACTTGAACCCTCTAAAGATCATTCCAGATGATTCCAGTGATTGACTGTATGTTTTGATTATCTCAAAGAAGCGAATTGAAGCCTTAAATCGGATACTCGCTGTCCTAGTGCTATATGAAGGATCATCCGCTCCAGTCAACAAAAATTCTAATTGCTCATAAGGGTCCTCAACTTGAAATGAGCCAGCCAGACGATGGTCCAAATATTCCTGGAATGTTACCTGCTGCATATTCTCTTCGCCCAGTTCGGGTAGTACATTGGATACGTAGTTATTAAACATTGAGTTAGGTGAGAATAGAATGATTTGATCGGCCTTAATCCTATCTCGATACTTATAAAGCAAGTAAGCGATCCGTTGGAGGGCAGCTGATGTCTTGCCACTGCCAGCGGCTCCTTGAACAATGAGCAGACGTCCGCGATCGTTCCGGATGATTCTATTTTGCTCCCGTTGAATGGTGGACACAATACTGTGCATATGCTTATCCGTCCCCTTACCAAGCACCTGCTGCAGTATCTCATCTCCAATGGTGAGACTCGTATCGAACATTGAGTCGATAACGCCTCCCTTGATGATATATTGCCACTTATTCTCCAGCATCCCCCGA
Source organism: Peribacillus sp. NJ11 (assembly GCF_030348405.1). NCBI lineage: Bacteria > Bacillati > Bacillota > Bacilli > Caryophanales > Bacillaceae > Peribacillus > Peribacillus sp. NJ11. The sequence goes on along the minus strand of NZ_JAUCFO010000001.1, from coordinate 2,278,692 downwards.
ATTACGCCTCCGGGAGTAGAGTATTCTACGGGACCGGGAGGATAGTCATAATAAACACTCGAAATCGGAGCCCTCCAATCGTAGACAATGAAGTTTTCTCCTGTTGTATCAGTAAGGGTGGCGGTCCCAATATAAATATGTTCCGTAAGGGAAGCCCCTTCTTCAGTTAAATCAATCCGGCCGAAATAAGGTGCCCCCTGCATGCGGCGCAGTGTTGACAACCTCTTGAAGGAATATCTATGTGCACCTTCGCTTTGTGACAAGTCTTGAGCCTGTTGCCTTAAGCCAATGATCGTCTCGAGGTAATCATCGAAAGTATCCACATTAACCTTGAGGTCATCCCAGAAGTGTTTCCGGATATTAACAACTTCTTTTCTACGCTGTAAAGTCTCTCCTTCTATTTTGCTGATTTGCTTTGTAATTGTTTCTATCACCTCATCCAAACGTTCTTGCTCCTGCCGAATTTCATTGTTCATATCAGACACTCCTTCAAAAAAAGAAATTAGGGGTTGACTAGAGGTGAGTTTAACCTTATAATTAAAATAAGGGATAAACTGTTTATATATAATTCATAAATGTGTTTCTATACTAAGTTATCACAATTCCAGAATTATATCAATGAATATTGCATAACAGTTGCCATGAAAGATCCGTCGTTTTTAACGCATGGAGGAACAATCCAACTTAACATTTGATGTCAGTAACCACTCCAGCATGTCGCATGGCTGGTTATTTTTTTTGTCCATTTACATATTTGAAGGCCTCATTGCTTCGCTGGTCACTGATTTCATGGTAGCTACGACACTCTCATCAACGGTTTGACTCGTAGTATCGAGACATGTGATTCATATTGTCCTACACCTGCATACAGATGATGATCAGGACCTCCTTATAAGAGGATTACAATTGCCCCTCTCGATATAGAGAAGGGCTTTCTTATATGAAGTGTGCTTAATTATTCCGCTTATTTTGTATTGGACCTTTTTGCTTGTTTTCAAGCTCGCTTTTTGGCTCTGTGGAGAATTCGACATCTTTTCCATGTCCCTGCGGGTTAACACTTGGTGCGATTCTGGCGCTTCCTATCTTTTTACTCATTTCCTTCATCTCCAAGTATATTATGTCCGATCTGGTCTATATTAAAGACGAGTTTCTTTCTGTAATCCGTAATTCTACTGCCTCCTTATCTGCATGCATTGTCAAATAAACAGAACGATTCAAAAAAAGGCTTGCCTGATGGATTTGTCCTACATATGTGGGGCTTGTCCCAAACTTCAGTCAGTTCTACTCATAATTTCTTGCCTTATAATTTGTTTAGATTAAAACGTTTTGTAGGAGAATTTATAATGAAAAGATATAAAACATGCCAGAGTTGTGGAATGCCGCTTTCTAAAGATGAATTAGGTGGAGGAACTGAAAAAGAAGGTAGTAAAAGTACTAAATATTGTAGTCATTGTTATATAAATGGGGAATTCACTCAAAATATTACTGCGATAGAAATGCAAAAATTTGTTCAAAATCATTTGATGGAAAATATGAAAATGCCTAAATTTATTGCTAAGTTTTTTACTAGAGGAATACCAAAGTTAGAGCGATGGCATTAGTCAAACTATTAGAAAACGAATAACTTTTTTATCTTTTTCTGTAGATTTGAAAGAAAGTCATACTGTTCATAAAAAATACGAAGAAAAATGCGATAAAGACAAATCCATATAAACGGATTTGTCTTTATCATGTTTTAGTGAATTAGTGAATTTTCAATCAATTCCACTTGTGTTTCTGGTTTATTATTTCATCATCTGTCTTGCTTCCATAAACAGCACTTGGATAAACTTTTTCATGTTATTACGGCTCTGGCTGCTTACTTTTTTGCTCTTGTCTTCCAGCTCCAGCATTTTTTTGCGGACTTCCGAGAAATCAAAAAATGTGGATGAATAGGCTTCGAATTTTGGGTTCATATAATCCGTCAATCCTAATGAAGCGATATGGATGAGGGCCTGGTTAAGAGCGCGACGGACACGCTGCTCAGAAGCTTTCATTTCTTTCTGGATTTCGGCCTCTTTCGCTTGATCTCCCAGCTTTCCAGTAGCAATCCCTGCAAAAATTTCCTTTAAATATGGAAACGTGTAGGCGGAACCGAGTCTTTGCTTTTCATTTTGGAGGAATCCTAAAATGTTTAGTAAATCCTCGCTTCCCCCTTCGCCAATCATACCTAAATCGGAAATTAAGGAACGTCCGGCTTCCATAATATTTTTTGTATGGGAGGAGGACACTTTCGAAGACTTCGGGCGGCCCGTAAAAACGTTCAACGATTTTTGAATGCCCTGGATCGATTGATCCACCAGTATTCGCTCATTCACTTTGTTTAATATGCTTGAAATTTCAACTTGGTTCAGCGGTTTTGTAATGTAGTATTCCGCCCCTAATCTATACGCCTCTCCAATCAGTTCCTTCGATTCCACTTGCGAAATCATCACAAACTTCCCTTGAAATCCATCAGCAAGAGCCCTGATCGTTTCAATTCCGTCCCTTATTGGCATGAGCAAATCAATTAGGACAACGTCTGCTTTTTTTAAAAACAGCAAGCCATTATTCACTAGCGATCCGTCTTCTGCTTCTCCTACCACTTTTCCTAAATCTTCATCTTCAATCATCTCTGTCAGCATTCCTCGAATGGCAGGATCGTCATCTATAATGAAATAATTCATCTCGTTAACCCTTTCTCCATAATCGCATCAATCGGAAGTTCTACGATGAATACGGTTTCTTTATAGTTATCCATTAGCCTGATATGTCCTCCAAATTTTTCAACAGTTTGTTTCACATACGATAAACCGATTCCCGTCGAAGGGTTTCCCGCCGCATCGAATTTCTTTGTATATCCTGCTGTAAAAATGAGTTCCTTCTGCTTCGGTGCAATGCCGGGGCCATTGTCACTGATGCAAAACTCCACGAATTGATCTTTCCTTTTCACATGCAGTGATACGTACCCCTCTTCTTTAATGGCTTCCACTGCATTGGCCAATAAATTATTTATTAATGATAATACCATATATACATGGTAGGGCGGATGGTCACCATCTATATGCAAGGAAAATGAAATATCTTTGCGAAGGGACTCTGCATATCGTCTATTGGACACGATCATGATGTTACCAAGCTCTTCGATATTCATATATTCCTGCAGGTTTTCGGAAGACACGAGTTCCGACAGCCCCGCATAAATCCGCTGGTTATCTTTTTTGATCTCATGCACGAGACCGGCAATCTGCAACGCAGTTTGGGCATCGCTTCCATTAGTCCCCTCTGATTTTAACCGACGGTAAAAGTCATAACAAGTGCGGGTGATTTCTTCCGCATTTTGCATCGTTTTCTTCAGTTGAACCGATTCTTCATACAAACTTGAAATAAAAAGCAGCATTTGTTCCTTTTGCATGCGCTGCTCCGCTTCTGCGAATTTTGCTTCTCTCAGCTTTAATATATTAAAAAAGCCGAGGACGAAAAAGCTTCGAATAAAGGCGATTAAAACGAGTTGGTCAATGGCTAGCAAGGGTGTGCCCTGATTCGCCAAGAAAGAACGGATCATCATTTCCGATACGCTTGCAAAAAGCTCGATCAATACCCCTAAAAGACCAATCATAAACGGCTGATCGTGCCGTTCATTCAATTTCGTTTTATGAAATGCGAACGCGTAGATGAAGTAATAGAAAAAGGCTGGAACATAAAGATACATCGCTTCCTCAACAGATATGTCCCGTATCCCGACAGCCATTGAAAAACGAAAAACAAACACACTCATTCCCGTTAATATGCCTGCAATAATCGGGTGGATCCCCCTCCCCCATAGTAAAAACAAGAAAAATACGGGGGTTCCCAAACTAACTCTGAATGTATCGTCGAATGGATAAAACTTGAATTCACCCGCAAGAGGCACCGCAATCATAATCAATAGTAATATCCTTATACTCTTTTTCAATACGGTCCCTCCCAGTCACTATAGTAAAAACATAACACATGAAATGGTAAAAAGGAGAGAAGGGTTTTGACTGAAATTATTATTTTTTCTGGCCCTTGTAAGTATCAGTAGGTTTCAGTAGGTTCCAGTAGGATGATCATAAACTTAAAATAATCTAAAAATTGAAAGCGTTATCAATAATACAACTATCATAGGAGGAATTTAAATGAAAAAGTTTGGCTTAGCTACTCAAATTTTTATTGCACTTGTACTAGGTATCGTTGTCGGTGCTTTATTCCATGGTAATGAAACAGCCATGGCCATTATGGTACCTATCGGCGATATTTTCATTCATTTAATTAAAATGATTGTCATCCCGATCGTCATGGCTGCATTAGTTGTCTCCATTGCGGGAGTCGGCGATATTAAAAAACTAGGAAAATTAGGCGGGAAGACTCTTCTATATTTTGAGATTGTCACCACAATTGCCATTGTCATTGGATTATTGGCGGCAAACTTGTTCCATCCGGGGGCTGGTTTAGATACAAGCAATCTTGAAAAAAGTGATATTTCAAAATATGAAGAAACAACAAAAACGGCTGGAAGTAGTGGCTTTGGAGAAACAATTTCTCATATTGTTCCTCAAAATGTATTTGAATCAATGGCTCAAGCGGATTTATTACCGATTATCTTCTTTTCTGTTTTATTCGGCTTAGGCGTGGCTGCGATAGGCGAAAAAGGAAAGCCTATTCTAGGATTCTTTGAAGGTGTGTTGGAAGTAATGTTTTGGGTGACGAATCTAGTCATGAAATTTGCCCCCTTTGGCGTATTTGCACTCATTGGTGTAACCGTTGCCAAATTTGGCATCGCAACATTAATTCCTTTAGGGAACCTAGTCGTTGCCGTTTATGTGACGATGGTATTCTTCGTGTTCGTCATTCTTGGAATTATCGCGAAAATGTCTGGGACAAGCATTTTCGTTATCCTGAAAGTGTTAAAGGATGAACTGATTTTGGCCTTTACAACAGCAAGTTCAGAGTCGGTATTACCAAGGCTTATGGACAAAATGGAGAAGTTTGGCTGCCCGAAATCCATTACTTCTTTTGTTATTCCAACAGGCTATACGTTTAATCTGGACGGCTCTTCGATATATCAGGCACTCGCTTCACTTTTCGTGGCACAAATGTATGGTATTGATCTATCCATTACACAACAGATTACCTTGTTACTAGTACTGATGTTAACGTCAAAAGGAATGGCTGGCGTTCCGGGAGCGTCATTTGTTGTTGTTTTAACAACACTTGGTTCTATGGGACTGCCGGTGGAAGGTGTTGCGTTCATTGCCGGTATCGACCGAATTTTGGATATGGGAAGATCAGCGGTCAATGTCGTGGGGAACTCATTGGCGGCGATTGTCATGTCGAAGTGGGAAGGCGAATTTGACCAGGAAAAAGCAGACCATTACGTTGATTCTATTAAACAATCAGACGTAGCATAAACTATAAAGGGGGAAACACGATGTCAACAGTCCATATAAATCATAACGTACGTATTGAGAAAGATTTCTTAGGATCAAAACAAGTACCAGTGCATGCATACTATGGTATCCAAACATTGCGTGCAGTCGAAAACTTTCCGATTACAGGCTATCGCATTCATGAAGAATTGATTAAAGCGTTGGCTATCGTGAAAAAAGCAGCGGCTTTAGCAAATATGGATACTAAACGTTTGTACGATGGTCTTGGTAAGATGATCATTCAGGCAGCAGACGAAGTAATCGAAGGCAAATGGCATAATCATTTTATCGTGGATCCCATCCAGGGCGGTGCAGGTACATCCATGAATATGAACGCAAACGAAGTCATTGCTAACCGTGCACTCGAATTGCTTGGAAAAGAGAAAGGTGACTATATTCAATTAAGTCCAAATAGCCATGTGAACATGTCACAATCAACAAATGATGTGTTCCCGAGTTCGATTCATATCGCCACTCTTATTTCACTCGAAAAATTGTTGAATACGATGGAATATATGCTTACTATCTTCAGGAAAAAGGCCCAACAATTTGACCATGTGATTAAAATGGGACGGACACATCTTCAAGATGCAGTGCCTATCCGTCTTGGTCAAGAGTTTGAAGCATATAGCCGTGTAATAGAGCGTGATATTAAACGCATTCAACATTCACGCCAGCATTTATATGAGATAAATATGGGCGCAACAGCTGTGGGAACAGGATTAAATGCAGACCCTCGCTACATCGAAAGTGTGGTTGAACATTTGGCTGATATTAGTGGGCTTCCGCTTGTTGGGACAGAGCATCTTGTTGATGCGACACAAAATACAGATGCTTATACAGAAGTCTCTGCTGCATTGAAAATATGTATGATGAATATGTCCAAAATAGCGAACGACCTACGTTTAATGGCCTCAGGTCCCCGTGCGGGCCTTGCGGAAATTAACTTGCCGGCACGTCAGCCAGGTTCATCCATCATGCCGGGAAAAGTCAATCCGGTCATGCCTGAAATGATCAATCAAGTAGCGTTCCAGGTTATTGGCAATGACCATACCATTTGCCTGGCATCTGAAGCGGGTCAGCTTGAACTGAACGTGATGGAACCTGTGCTTGTGTTCAATTTGCTTCAATCCATCAGCATTATGAACAATGCATTCCGTGCCTTTACAGACTACTGTCTGGTGGATATTGAAGCAAACGAAGACCGTCTAAAAGAGAATGTGGAAAAAAGCGTAGGGATTATCACGGCTGTTAATCCGCATATTGGATACGAAGTGGCAGCCCGTATCGCACGGGAAGCCATTTTAAAAGGAAAATCAGTACGTGAACTATGCCTCCAGTATGATGTGTTAACAGAGGAAGAGCTTGATCTTATTTTAAATCCTTACGAGATGACAAACCCAGGTATTTCTGGGGCTGAGCTGTTCGATAGATCGTAATTTCCGATTTTGATGGAATGGCAGATGTGGTTGATGAATAACCCCAGTTGTTTTCAGCAATCCAATGAGGATTTCATAAAACAGTAAATCCGAACTCCCTGAAGCCCTCTTTTATAGAGGGCTTTTTTTGCTTTACAGGATGAGTAAAAATATTGAATAATCCGGAATTGAAAAACTGGATAGCCCCATAAAGGACTATCCAGCGTAATTCATTCCATTATAAATTACTTTACCTTTACACCAGCTTTAATCAAGGTAGGCGGAGTTTCCCCCTGTAATCCGGCGACAAGGTTGGTTGCTGCCAGCATCGCCATTTTCAAGCGGGTTTCATATGTTGCGGAACCGATATGAGGCAAAGTGACAACATTCTTCATGGAAAGCAATGGATTGTCTTCCATGACGGGCTCTTGTACAAAGACATCAAGTCCTGCCGCGTGAATTTCACCGGTTGTTAGCGCATGGATCAATGCTTCTTCATCCACTGTTTTCCCTCTTGAACAATTGATGAAGATGGCGGACTCCTTCATGAGCTTGAATTCTTTTTCCCCCATCATATTTTCAGTTTGGGGAGTAAGCGGTGTCATCAAGCAGACAAAATCAGACTGCTTTAACAGATCTTCCATTGAACAGTATGTAGCCCCATACTTTTGTTCCGCTTCCTCATTTCTGGATCTGTTGTGATATAAAATGTTCATGCCAAACCCAAAATGAGCCCGTTTTGAAACGGCAGATCCTATTCCTCCCATACCGATGATTCCTAATACTTTATGATGGACATCCACCCCAAACCATTTTTCCCCGATATTCGATGTCCATTGCCCTGACTTCACCAATTGATCCAACTCTGGCATTCTTCTCGCTGTGGATAACATCAAGCCCATAATCGTATCGGCGACTGTCTCATTTAATACCTCAGGAGTATTCGTAGCCATAATTCCCCGATTGGACAGCTCTGTTACATCCAGATTGTCGTAACCAACCGACGAATTACAGACGATTTTTAATTGCGGTGCCTGATCCAGTAAACTTTTATCCACTTTTAATCCTGAACCTAATATCCCTTGTGCTGTCTTCAACTCTTGAAGGAATTCAGGTTGATTTTGTGAGTCAAGACCCTCAAAATATACGACATCACATGTCTTTTGAATATAATCCAACACTTCTTGATCCACTTTCTTATAAATGATTACTCTCGGTTTCATCATTGATCCCTCACTTCGAATAAAGTTTGATGTTCATTACCCAAGCAGACAAATCCCCTAACTATAATCTACCATTATTTCAAATAAAGGTAAGAGCCAATTGGACTGCTGACCAGACCGCTAAAACGGAGGCTAGGGTCAGAACAATATTTTCGAACCAATTATTTTTATATTTACCCATCAAGCTTTTTCGATTTGATAGTACAAGCATTCCTATTGCGATAATAGGGAAACCGATTATGTTTATTGCATTTACACCAATTGTCAATGCAATAAAACCAGGCATGCCAGGAATGGACCAAATGATTGGAGTAACTAAAACAAAAATCGTAATCCATTTATACATTGGATCTTTTTCATATTTTCCATTGTACTTTTCGCGTCGGTCCTTATTAATTACGTAAAAGGCGTCTACAATCAATCTTGGAAAACCAGTTGACTTCCCTACTATACTCGCAAACAATACGCCAAATACACCAAGATAAAAAATGTACCAGCCAAATTGCCCTAAAGACATTTGTAATGCCATTGCCAAATCATCAATCGTTTCCACATGAATTCCATTTGGTTTTAAAATTTCTGCACCTACAACCCAAATGGCCAAATTGATCACAATGCAAACTCCGATGGCAAACAGTAAATCATTTCTTTGAACCTTGACGTGACTCGGTTTCGTCCAACCCTTTTCTCTCATGAAATATGGATGAACAAAGTTCGAAATGGATCCTGCCACTGCACCTATAATTGAAATCGCCACCAATAATGCTCCATGAACGCCAGTATCACTTGGAATGCTAAAACCGACCGTCCCTTTAATGATTTGCCCCACATCCGGTGTTGCTGAAATGGCCAGGTACAAGAAGGCAATCGTCAATAATGCCAAAAGCACTTTCATTACACTTTCAATTCTATTATAAATATTTCTGCCAATAAGCATGAAAACTAATGCTACAACTACCATTGAAGCCAAGAATGGCTGATTAACATGGAATAGGGTCGATAATACCTCTCCCGCACCCTTAATCATATATGCATTAAAAAGATGACCCATTATTAATGCATAACCAAACATGAAGTAACCGAAAAATGGATGAATACGTCCATATCCTTCAAGAATGGTTAACCCCTCTGTGTTACAAAGCTGGAACCGAGCAATGATATTAACGATAAGAAAACGAAGGATTAATGATAAAGCTAAAATCCACATTAAACTATATCCATAATCTGCCCCGGCAACAGAAGAAGTCACCAGATCACCAGCTCCAAGCCACGTTAATACGGCAAGTATTCCTGGACCATAAGCTGTTTTAAACTTCGTGAAAAAATTTTGTTTCCTACTTTCGACCTCAGGAGCCATTACAGTAGATTCAGCAAGATTAGATTGATTTTTCAAGTTTTTCAACTCCATCCCAAAGAGTATGTATTCGCTTTCATTTCCCTGAGTAAAAAATAAATTGCTTACTCAAGACATACAGATATTGAAAATATGACAAAACTTTCTGAAAATATGATTTCGAAATTTACATAGAGTTTACACTCAGGATGTTGTCATGCTTCATGTTGAAGTGAATCAGCTCCTTAAAAAAGCTCCCCTTCCATTTAATTGAATGTTTCGACTATTACCAACGCAATTGTAAGACAAATTAAAATGTAAGTCAATAATAAATTTTAGAATATTCTTTAAAAATAAAACCATTAAAAGCCTTATGACCTTTCTAATTAGTTGATAAATCAGGACGTTATATTTCAGACGGGCAGCCTCAAAAATCCTTGAATATTCTTTTCTTCAACCATTCTTTCTCTTAGAAACCAATTACTCTTTTACAAAGTAAAAAAACCTGACTCCCAATATTTAATGGAGTCAGACTTTTTTCGTTTTACATTCTCTTAAACAAGCAAATCTTTCTTTGTGAAAATGGAAAATTTATAAAACGACGTTATCGCAAAATAACAAATAACAGTACCTAGAGTGAGATGTTTGACGTGAATTTTATTACATTGGATTGCTGTCACGTTTCCAATCAATAATAACAAGGAGCAAGATTTCAAATGAAATCATGCTCTTTTAAGTTGTTTTTCATGGCTAATTCAGGTGGTCTGTCTTTACATTTTCCTTGGCTAGATTTCCTTGCCTTTCACCCTGTAATGGACCTCACCAGGTTCTTTGCAAAAGGTGATTCCGCTTCCCGGCTCGTAATAAAAGGTTTTTTTTCCTAATGAGCGTTCATGGAAGGTCGTATGCAGATAGGATGCTTGGTCCCTTTTGAAGGCGAGCTGATTTTTGCTTAAGGATACAGGAAGGCAATGTCCATAGTTTGTGTGGACCATTGTTTCTTTTTCGTTCATTTCCTCTAAATCACGAACGTGGATGTAGGAAAACCAGACCCCTCCTCTTTTCCGGAAAGAGCGGGAGGAGAACCAGACCATTCCAAGCTGGGCGTTTATGCAGACGGGCAGCCTGTATTTTCCGCCAAGCACGGATTTTGCTGCTGCAAGCCCGCCGTCAAGGTCCAATCCATAGTGGTTTAGCGTGTTATTCAGGATTTCCTGGCGCGGTTGTGCAACATGGAATGTGTTTTCTCCTTCCACTACCATGGTCATCTCGGCACCATTTGAATCAAAACGCTCCATCATTCCCACCGTTTCAATATTCATTAAATAATTTTTTCGGATCATCATTCCATTCACTCCCCATTTACTATTCACTTTCTTGGAGTATACTGGATATAGAGGCAGGTATACTCCTGCTCGCAAGCTCTTAGGTGATTGTCTGACCGGACGTACTCACCTAGGGGTTTTTATTTCCGGCTATCGTCACTTTCATTTCCTGAGATGTCATTCACTTCACCTCTCTGCGACCATTATCCTATTTTATGCATTTTTTGTAAAATCGCTCTGATTTTACCTCTAGCAAAATTCATTCCCTTTTGTGACTCCATTACCTGTTTGATAGCTAACTCTTTACAAGTTGCCATCAAACGGCCATACTTTCCAATTTCCTTTTCAAACTTTCTGCTCTAGATCGACCTTTTCTTGTTAATCTGTGTCCATTTAGAGAACTAACTGCCAAAATCTATGTAAAAAGTGAAATGAAATGACATTTTTGTGAAGTTTTAAAACCACGTAAAAAAAGGTCTATCTGAATAGATAGACCTTCTTTCATTACCTTCATTTCATTCTGCCATCTTTATTTCAATGGCCAAATTACGTAAGTAATCCAATAAGGGCCGAACTTCCTCTGGAGCTGTTGTGTCAGTAAATGAGAAAGACTGTTCCTTCTTTTCATCAGCTATATCCAGCTGGTATGAAAACGAGTCGAACCCTTGAGCTTTAGCTCCAGCCATTTTATTTAGTTGAGCATTAGGAAGGTCCGCTGTCTTCATTAAGTTCTGTAATTCCTCATTTTTCTCCTTCGGCAATTCATCTGTATCTATCTGAAAGTTCAAGTCGAGGTTGGCCATTCCCCCCATGCAGCTAAATTTGATATGCATTGTAGATGAAGCCTCCTATTCATGGAATATGACTACTCAGGCAGTCCAACCGCTTTAAAAGCATTTTCGATTGTCTCTATGGCTGTTTTGGTAACTTCTCCGCTATCAACAAGTTTTTGTGCTGCCTTGATGACTATTTGTACAAATTGATTGAAGTTTGCCGTTGCAAATAAATTCTGCATTGCATTGAACCAGATCAAAGCCGCTCTGTCCGTTCCAATCTCCATGGATACTAGATAAAAGGCCTTGTTCGGTATGCCGCTATTGATATGGACACCATGATTATCCCGCTCTCCTTTATAGAAATTCCTCATGTGATCTGGCTGAATATCTTTACCCATCAACTTATTGTCAAATGCAGTACCTGGTGCTTTCATCGAACGTAGGGCCTGTCCTTTCAGTGTTGGTCCCATTATATCAGCACCGATTAGCCAATCGGCATCACCTGCTGTTTGCTTTAAATGAAATTGTTTTATGGCAACTCCATACACATCCGAAAGATGTTCATTCAAAGCCCCCGACTGACCTTCATACTCCAATCCACTTGTGAACTGCGTAACCCCATGTGTCAGTTCGTGTCCGATTACATCGAGTGAATTGGCAAAATTGCTAAAGATGACCCCGTCGCCGTCACCAAATACCATTTCATCCCCATCCCAATAGGCATTCGTGAATTTATTCCCATAATGAACGTTCAGAATGATATCAAGGCCTTGGTTATCAATTGAATTACGGTGCAAGACATCCTTGAAATAATCACGCACAACTCCGCTATAATCGTATGCAGCGTTAACTACCGAGTCTGCACTTGATCGATCTCCTTCTTTCCTAGCCTCATTCTCCCGGAGTTTGGTTCCTCCTTTACAATCATAAACATGGCGGGCAGATTCACCATGACGCCCAGATCCTGCATCAGTTAAAGCAACAACCCCGTCAATATCATATTCTTTCAAAATTCTGCGCCTGCGCATTTGACGGCTTTTCGCTAAACTGATCCGTGCTTCTTCCACTTCATTTTGTGCCAAATTCTCAAGAATATAGTTAGGTACAATGAAACACTGACACTTCAATTTGGAACAATCTCTTTTGTGCATATTTGACACCCCTTCATGATTTTTTACGATCTATTGCAGTTTCAGTGCTGCTTCCCTTCATGCGTTTTTCTTCATGTTCCTTAGCAGTTTATCTCTGATCCGTTCACATTGTGGTCTCGCTGCTCTTCCTATCTTCAAGACATTCTATAGATTACTTTCGCCGCACTTACCCCATTTCCCTCCATTCCTTCCTACTCTACAATCGCAAACTCTTACTCAATATGTTCGCTCCTTTGTTCCAATTGTTCTTCTTATTTGGAATGACCATCTCATCTTTAACAAATTCAAACTTCCTTTTTTTAAATAAATTTCATATTTTTCTCACAATTTTCTTTTATCATCTATATAGGTGAATTTAATAGTTCTACTTGGAGGTCCTGTATAAATGGAAACTAAACAACCAAACGCCGCTCTGTATAGTACTGTATGGAGATGGCATTTTTACGCTGGAATTATTTTTGCACCCTTACTTATCATTCTGGCAGTTACTGGCTCAATCTATTTATTTAAGCCACAGATTGAACAAGCGCTTTATCAAGACTACCAAGAGGTAACACCGCAAGGAGATAAATTACCAGCATCCCAGCAGATTGAGAAAGTGAAGAAGCTATACCAAGATGCAGTGGTGACAAAATATCATCCCGGTGAAAATGCCTCCCGTTCAAGCGAAGTGAGCATTACTTCTAATAATGAGTCTCTTACCATTTTTATAGACCCCTATACAGGTAAATCTATTGGAGAGTTAAATGATGAAGACAGAATTATGGATAAAATCGAGGAAATTCACGGTGAACTAATGGCTGGCACCTTGGGAGATAGAATTGTAGAGTTAGCTGCGTGTTGGGCAGTTATGTTAATTGTCTCTGGTCTTTATTTATGGTATCCCAAAAATAAGCTAAGTCTTTCTGGTGTTCTTTTTCCAAGAATAAATAAAGGGAAAAATACTTTCAGAAGAGATTTACATGCAGTACCTGCATTTTGGATATCAGCAGGAATGTTATTTTTAATTATGACAGGTTTGCCTTGGTCAGGTTTTTGGGGAAGTAATTTTCAATCGTTAGCTACCAATTCCGGATCTGGGTATCCTCCTTCCATATGGACAGGAAGTGCTCCAACATCCTTAATTAAAACAAAAGACATTGCAGATGTTCCTTGGGCAGCAGAAAATTTAGATGTACCTATCTCAGATATTCAAGGTTTTATCCCACTGTCCATTGATGATGTAGTCACGATAGCGAATCGTGAGGGTATGCATCCAAGTTATAGCATTAATATTCCAAAAGAAACGGATGGCGTTTATACATTGTCAGCTTTTCCACCGAAAGCACAAGATGAAGCAACTATTCATATTGACCAATATTCCGGTGCGGTTCTAGCTGATTATCGTTATGATCATTACGGTTTAATAGGAAAAATAGTTGCTTGGGGGATTACCTTGCATAAAGGGACTCAATTTGGTTTGATTAATCAAATAATCAGCCTTCTTATTTGTTTAGGAATTATCCTTGTTGCATTTAGTGGTTTTTATTTATGGTGGAAGCGAAAGCCGAAAAAAGGATTAGGTGCACCAAAAGCTCCTCCTATAAAGAACATGAGATTCTTTCTATTTCTGTTAATAGGTCTAGGAATTTTGTTTCCTTTGGTTGGTTTGTCTCTTATTGTTGTTTGGCTAATTGACTGGTTAATTATTAAACGAATATCTGCAGTTAAGAAGTTTTTGAATGCATAATTCGGAAATGTAAAGGGTGGCTTTTGCCGTGAAAAAAAATATATGTATTTCTTTAATCTTTATTTTCAGCCTATTGTTAAGTGCGTGTTCACTTGAAAAGGATGTCACTAATCTATACAAAGAAGAAACACCACTTGAAGCTGAAATAATTATACCAGCATCCTTTTCAGCTAATACACAGGAGACGATAAAGGCTGTTCTTACTCAAGGTGGTAAAAAGGTTGAAAACGCAGATTATGTTCATTTTCAGATATGGAAACAAGATGGCTCTCTCAAATATAGTATGGAACAAGCTGAGGAAGAGGGAAACGGTACTTATACTTTACGTAAAAACTTTGATAGTGATGGCCTATACTATATAAAAGTACATGCTAGTAACGATGGTTCAATCATTATGCCTCAAAAACAGTTTATCGTAGGAAAACTGTCTGAAAGTGAATTGAAATTCTTGCAAAAAGGGAGCCAAAAACAAGAAGAAAGTCATGAACATCATCATTAATAAATTTATTTGAAATCCGGTTTTCATTTGAAGACCGGATTTTTTATGGATATTTGTTTACCACGGTGGTTCGGAGAGAATGTATTTACAGGCAGGGTATGTAATGCTTCACCTTTATTTATTGGATTATTCTGCTCGTGCCGCATATACTGGATTGTTCCTATAAACAAGGGAGCTTCCTCAGAACATAAACAAACTTTAAGGGAGGGCATAGCATTGGTAACTTCACAGGGAACTGCTTCGGTTAGCTTTCCATTCCCATCTGTATGGGGTATCCACTCTTCAATAGCTGGCAGAACGATTATTTGGGGAACACTTAACATTAACTCCATTACAGATAATAGAGTAAGTGGTACGGCTAATTTTCGTGGTACACCTATTCCGATTAGTGGCTTTTGGAATGAAAGCACCAAACAACTCACATTCGATTCACCTTATGCCACATTCTCTGGCAACTTAACCATTATTGATGATTTCCAGATTAGAGTTCGACATTTTATTTTACGCGGACGTTTTCTTATGAAGCCTCCCTCTTTACAAGCAGGTGAGTCTGGATCATGGATTGCCACTACTGATATAGCTCTGAATGAATTTCCTGTTAGTGGTAATACCTATACCGAGCAATTACCTCCTGTTGGAGCTTTTTTAACATCGAATATCCTTCATCAGTATCAGAATTTTTGGGGAAGAACAATATAGGGTAATCCTTTCTGTGTAGAAAGGGTGTGAATCGTCTCTGTATTTCCTAGGGACGATTCTTTACTATAGCAAATTACCAAAAGCCTTATTGAACTGACAGGTTGGTTGAGAATTTAGGGATTATTTTCTGATACGTCATCTTTTCAAATGTTTCCCATCATGATATTACATTTTGATGTAATCCTGATGCCTACAAAAGAAGGCAAAAAATAAACCCTTTCCCAAACGGAAAAGGCGATGCGCTGAAGTGAACGGAAGCAAGGAGACACACCAGTGACTATCTAACTAAGCAGATTAATATATGAGATAGTGATTTTGGTAGATAACTTTTGAATCCATTAACTCAAAATGAGTACAGATGGAATATTGATTGACAGCATTTTCTCTGTACTTCATACTATTGTAATAACGGAACTGACAGAATATTTGGTAAATTAGGAGGGTAAAACTATGAAACCAACTGTAATGACAATGGATTTACAATTATTAGCAGATGTTCTTAGGGAAAATAATTGTACAAGTTTAATAAAAGCAATTGCAGAAAAGGATTTTCAAGTGGCTCAAATGCTTGATGTATTAATATTTGAGGATAAATGGGAGGATGACATGTGACTAAGCTCAGAATCCTTTTAACCATTCCAATTTTGCTATATGGAATTTTCATATTTGTTGTCATTCAAAACGATAAGAATATTCCACTTTATTTGCATCTTCTATTCGCAATCTACTTGATGTTGTTTGTACATTATGAAGAAGAAACGGAAGTGAAACCATGACAGATTTTTAATCTTGGAGAAGTTCGATCTTAAGCAATTCGTGATGGAAGAAGTTTTGACTTCAACTGACTGTATCGAGCTGCTTGGCATAACCCGTGCCAGGCTGAGTTCGTTGTAATCCCTAGGTTCTCAACACGTGAGTCAGTTTAATATGATATCACCACAATAAGTGGCTTTTTTTGTTCAAAAACATTAACAAAGCCTAAAAAAAGCCCCAACTCCTTAAAGGAATTGAGGCTTTCACTATTTATCATCTATCTTCCGGTACCAATTAGATAATACGAGTTGTGACGATACCTTCGATTTGTTTGATTTTTGCTTCCAAACCAGGAATGATATCGCCGTTTACTTCACCGTCAATGTCGATGATCGTATACGCATATCCCCCACGGCTTCTGTTAACCATGTCAGCGATGTTCAAATTAAAGCCAGATACAGCCAGTGTGATTTGCCCAACCATGTTAGGAACGTTTTCGTGGAAAGTTGCCACACGACGATTTCCTGTATAAGGAATGTCAGTATTCGGGAAATTCACAGAGTTCTTGATGTTCCCTGTTTCTAAAAAGGTCTTCAACTGACGAGCTGCCATGATGGCACAGTTTTCCTCTGATTCTAGTGTAGAGGCACCAAGATGCGGAATTGGAATGACATTATTCATTTTCAACACGTTTTCATTCGGGAAGTCTGTAATGAACCTGCCTACTTTTCCGCTTTCAAGTGCCGCTTCCATATCCGCTTCATTCACTAGCTCGCCGCGTGAGAAGTTCAAGATATGTACACCAGGCTTCATGATGCCAAATGTTTCTTGGTTAAACATTCCTTTAGTGTCATCAGTTAATGGAACGTGTACTGTAATGTAATCAGATTCTGCAAACAATTGTTCAATTGTCATGGCGCGTTGTACATTGCGGGACAAGTTCCAAGCTGTATCAACAGAGATGAACGGGTCAAACCCAATGACATCCATGTCCAAATCCAGGGCATCATTCGCTACAAGTGCACCGATCGCTCCTAAACCGATTACGCCAAGAGTTTTTCCCTTGATTTCTTTACCAACGAATTGTTTCTTTCCTGCTTCTACAAGCTTTGGAATTTGTTCTCCTTCGCCTTCCAGCGTCTTTGTCCAGGCCACACCGGCAAACAGGTTACGAGATGAAGCCATTAATGACGTTAGCACCATTTCTTTTACAGCGTTTGCGTTAGCTCCAGGTGTATTGAAAACAACGATTCCTTGCTCTGTGCATTTGTCGACCGGAATATTATTGACTCCTGCACCTGCCCTTGCGATTGCTTTTAACTGATCGCCGAATTCCATAGTATGCATGTTAAAGCTGCGAAGTACGATTGCATCAGGGTTTTCACTGTCATTGTCGACTTTAAAATCGCCTTTGTTGAATACATTTAACCCGCTTTCGGCAATATTATTTAACGCTTTGATCGTTTTGACTTTTTCTAAAAGTACTGTGCTCATTTTGTTTGCTCCTTTTTGGTTATGATAGTTTTGAAGTTTCAAAATAATGACAAAATTTTGAAACCATGAAAATCTGCATTCTCTAAACCTTTACTATCCTCTGTAAATACACAGAAAGAGGCAAGGGATAAAATCCCTTACCTCTGCCCAGGCGAACGGCTACGACACTATGTGTTCCCTCACGGTTATCCGTGTTTCGCCAGTTGCACATAGTCTTTTCATTTATTTTATTTTATCAAATTATTCAGCAATCTTCAATATCATTTTAAAGATTTATCTCTTTTTTTGCAGAAGTCACAACTCACCAGAAATATATCGACGAATTCTATCGTTTTATCTCCCGAAATTAGGAATATATCGACGAATTCTATCGTTTTATCTCCGAAATTAGATATATCGACGAATTCTATCGTTTTATCTCCGAAATTAGGAATATATCGACGAATTCTATCGTTTTATCTCCGAAATTAGGAATATATCGACGAAATTAATCGTTGGAAAAAGGCACTGTCGAAAGTGGCTGTTGATATTCTTGGACTATCTCGGACAGCTTTGTTGTAAAATGGATAATATTAGTAAAATATAGAAAGTATAGCAAACTAAAAGATAATTAGGGGGAATTAATATGTTAGTAAGAGAGGCAACGCTTGCTGATGCTGAAGGTATTGCAATAGTCCATGTGGATTGCTGGAGAACCACTTATGAAAATATAATGCCAAGTGATTTTCTAGATAATCTGTCTTATGAGAAAAGGAAAGATTTATGGATAAAGAATATATCCAGTGAAGGGAATCATATTTATGTAGCAGAGAATAACGAGGGAAAAATAGTAGGATTTATAAGTGGAGGGAAAAGGGAAACGAATAAGGCTGAGGATTCGGGTGATTTAACTGCAATTTATATCCTCGAAAATTTTCAAAGAATGGGAATAGGAAAGAAACTTATCAAAGAGTTATTTTTTAAATTTGAAGAACTTGGATTCAAGACCATTCTCGTTGAGGTGCTTGAAGATAATAAATCTCGATACTTCTATGAGGCATTTGGTGCTGAATTGCTTAAAACCGAAAAAATCAAAATCGCTGGCGCTGAAATAAATCTATTGGTTTATGAATGGAAGGATATTAGCCCGGTATTGTTATGAATAAACCTACGGCACCGAACTTCAAAAAAAGACACAATCCTAAGTGAAGGATTGTGTCTTTCATTTGATTTAATTTTGATTAAATCCGCTTTCGTCCATGTAAAACACTTCCCAAGAATGACCGTCGATATCCTTAAAGCTCCAACCGTACATGAAACCATGATCAATTGCTTCATTAAAAGGCTTTCCGCCGGCATCCAGTGCCCTATTCACGACCTCATCCACTTCTTCCTTACTTTTAACCGATAGGGCCACGATGGCTTCCGTAGTTGTTGCTGGATCCGGGATATCCTTCTTGGTAAACGTTTTAAAGTAATCTTCCACCAATAACATGACATATATAGACTCACTGATAACCATGCACGTTGCATTTTCATTGGTCATTTGCTCGTTAAATTCAAAGCCGACCTTTGTGAAAAATTCCATTGAGGCATCCAAATCTTTAACAGGCAAGTTTACAAAGATCTTTTCTGCTTGAACTCCCATCAAATTCACCCTCGCTTGATTTATTTTATGTTCATTCACCTACTATTCGCTGCACTTTTCGATTTTCCTGCTTGCAGCAGTCATTGCATTCAAATTGAACAGATACAACCTTAGCCACTGGGAACATCCATAATTCACCTACTTAAAAGTGAATTTCAAATATTAAACAGGATAATTCAATTTTAAAACAACCTGAGAGTTTACCTTATGAAATTTTCAAGGAGTATTTGCCTCTTCCCTTGTTGCTTCAACATTGGATGGTGGTAGCATTTGCGCATAAAAATTAGCAGACTGCCGCCCTTTTGCATTCGTATACCAGATGTTCAATTTGGGTTTCATAACTAAAACACATCTTTTCTTTTTTGAAATAATAACTTTATAATTCCATGTTTTACTAAAATTAAATAATTATTTCAAGGAGGTAAGCTTATGAAAAATAGTATTAAAACATAAAGTATCCGGAACATTTTCTTTACTGGTTTTGCTTTCAGTTATTTTACCAGGATTCAGCCCAATCATTTCGTTCTCCGATAGCTAAACAAACGCTCGAAGCACCACCTATTATGCAAGTAGAGCAATCCACGTTTTACAAATCTAGCACAGGTCAAAAACAGATGGGAAACGACAACATTACCTTATGGGATAGGTGGTTCATAGATGGTTACCATTCAAACATATATATCAAAAAATAGTTATGATGCAATTATTAATAAACATTTATTAGCTAACGGAGATTTTATCCCAATCCATCACTCAAGCGCCAAGCAACTGGGAAATCAAAAGTTATTTACTTCAAAAGGAACTTCCTTATACGGCACAGTCATTATATCTTATCAAGATCAATTTCTCTCGAGCTTTTATGATTGGGATGATGTTGATGGTATTTGGCTTTCAATTTTACAGGCAATGTATGATTGTTTAAATACCGGTATTGGCAGCTGCGACTATTCAGAACGCTCTATGGATTGGCAAATGAAAAGGCTAATGAAAAAAAATCCCTATATATCATTTACATGGAACCATGGTTTCGCTAGCAAGGAATGGAATGATATGCCTAAGATATCCACACTAAGATTCCCTGAAAATGTGCTATTGAATAGTTTAATAGAAAAGGGGACTAAGTTCTTAAAATTTAGAAATGCTCTATATGATAGCGGTCCAAGCCAAAATATTAACCAGTTAATTAACGATCTTAAATCTTTTAGTAGTGATTTGGGGTATGTGCACTTGGAATAGTTCACTGTGCTAAGTGAAGCTGAAGTCTTGCAGCTGTATGTGATGGGTTTATAGTAAAAACATCCTTGCCAGCATTCGCCAGCAAGGACTGTTTTTCTTGTTTAGAAGTTTCTAATATAGAAGGCACTTGACGTTCTATTTCACTTCAAATAAACACTCATAATCTGTGTTTCCTTAATATTTGCTTGTGTACTATCTGTTTTTTCTATTTTTTCAACCAGGTCGCCATTCGTGACAACAATCGGAGTTACGATGCTTGGAGCTTTGGATTTTAGAAATTCAATATCAAATGTAACAAGCTTGTCCCCTGCTTTTACCCTTTGCCCTTCTGTGACATGGACTTCGAATCCCTCGCCTTTCAGGTTCACTGTTTCTAATCCAATATGAATTAACAATTCAATGCCATGCTTCGTGCGAAGGCCCAAAGCATGTTTAGTATGAAAAACCTGGATCACTTCTGCATCAATAGGAGAAACAACCAGCCCCTCCTCAGGAAGAATCGCTATTCCGTCCCCCATCATCTTACCGGAAAATACCGGATCCGGAACATCTTCAATATTTATTACTTGTCCATTTATAGGAGCAAGCAGTTGTTCCACTTTTTCTTTGTTACCGAATAATTTTTTAAACATATTATTCCTTCCTTTCTCTTTCCAGTTGATTTTAAGCTTCTTACAGCTTACATTTAGTGTTTTGTAAATTCTGATAATAGTCGAAATTATTTTTTCTTTTTCAATTTGCCTTCTGCTTTCTTCTTATTCTCTTCCACTCTAAATGTAACCATCTTGGTTATTATTTCATAAGGAATTGGTTTGTTAAGTGGAAACTGAACGGCCCCTTTTGAACATTTGTATTCAGATAAAGCATGTTCAAAAGCAGAGATCGCGTTTGGAGTTGGATAGAATCCAATATGTTTTTTATAGGCAGCGAAATGCACCAGATTTCCGTTTAAAACAAAAGTGGGCATTTGATAACTGATCTTTTCTTCTGCAGCCGGTGCTGCATCCTTTATGACTTTTCTTAACGTTTTTAATATCTCCTGAACTTCTTCGGGAAATTGTATAATGTATTCATCAATTGAATGAAATGTATTGGTTCCTTCCATGATTTCTCCTTCCATCAATCCAAACTACAATACACTTATTATAACATTTCCCTCCCCGAGCACCCGTTAGCTCGCTAACCTATATTAAGAGAGTCATTTTTTAAGAACTCTTCCATTCTTTTCATTACACCTTCTAGCATGGTAATCGACCTTGAAGTATTCAAAGGTTCACTATTCAAAGAATGATTAGCATAGGGGACTTTATCCATACTTATATTCGTTTTTGTTTCAATCATTTGAATTTTACCTGGAATATAATGATGATCTTTTTCTCCTATTATTATATGTACTGAATGGTGGCTGCTTAATAACCCTTCAAAAATCGAATCGAACTTCAATAGTGGCGTAAGCAAAATCATCTTGGAATTCATAAACTGCTCACTTTTCATAATTCCGTTGATGATTGGTATGGTACCAAGTGATTTGCCCAAAAATACAGTTTCTTGATATTCATGATTTTGAAGAACTTCAGTTATGACGGGATTAATATCATTAACTATCACTTTTGTAATATCTACCAACGGATGCTTGAATATATCCTGGTCGTAAGAGTAATGAACATGCACGACATCATACTGAGTTTGAAGCATGATCATTGTCGAATAATAAAATAGCGGCTTCTCATACGTGTAACCCGCACCAGAAAACATAAAACAAACGGCTGGGCTTCCATTTTCAATATGCGTGTATGTAATTTCTTTTTCATTACTATTTATTTTTCCTTGGTTAACCTTCATGATAGATTCCTCCCATTGAATCCATTCTATCGTTTGCTCTATATATTCATTAGCTACCCGCTGCATTCCTCCTTGATTGATACATCTAGATAGAATCCAAGAATAAGGTTTCGTTTTTTACCGGGAATAGGTATACTTTAGCTATCAACCTATTTTTTGGGAATTACTCTGTATTTCTGATGATCGATCAATCCATGCCTTAAAGGAGAGTGTGTAATGAAAATCAAAGCGTTATGTTTCATTCTTGTCCTGCTAGTCACTGGTTCCATGGGCTCGATTCATGCAAGTGCAAACGATCAAAAGGTGAAAGAAATGGATATCGGGGAGTCTTTCGATGGTGCGGAAGGTACGATGGTTCTCCAAAACTTAAAAAATGATAAAGTATTTATCTATAACAAACAGCGAAGTAAAGTACGCTACACTCCAGAATCGACATTCAAAGTGGCGAATGCATTAATCGGCTTACAGACAAAAGCGGTGAGCGATGAATATGAAGTGAAGCGCTGGGATGGCGTAATCCGGGAATTTGAAGATTGGAACAGGGACCATACGCTGGCTTCAGCCATGAGGCATTCTGTGATCTGGTATTATCAAGCAATGGCCCGCGATATCGGGGCGGAAAACATGCAGCAATATGTGAAACTAATCGATTACGGCAATCATGATATCTCCGGTGGGATCGATCAGTTCTGGCTGGACAGCAGCATAAAGATTTCTGCCCGGGAACAAGTCCAGTTCATCGAAAACCTTGTAGAGGAAAAACTGCCTATCGATAAGCAGCATATGAGAACCGTTAAGAGAATCATGATCAATGAAGAAGCAGACTCATATGTCCTCCATGGAAAAACCGGTACACGCCTTTCCGATATGGGATTGGGCTGGTATGTGGGTTACATCGAAACGGACAAAGGTAAATGGGCCTTCGCCACCAACTTGGATGGCAGCGGAAGTAAAGCCAAAACGATTACACTGGATACCCTGAAAGAGTTGGATATCATAAAAGAATAATAGTTCACGCATGCTCTTAATTCGGGCATGCGTTTTTAGTTTATGAAACTTCACCTGATTTGTCAGCACACACATTCAAAACTCCTCTAGACAAGCTCCTATAGTCGTAATCATTTATACTCTTCCTTCTTCCATTTTTGAAAAATGAGAAATTATGAATTTCCCGTTTTTTTATATCGAATAGTTTTTTGTTCCATGTTCTTAATGCGCATCACGTGTTTATGCCTTGTTGACGATACGTGTTTATTTGATATAGTTTTAAAATAGTATTCAAGACTGACTAAATAAAGCAAAAAAACTGCATCATAATAAAATGGAGCTAAGGATTATTTGTTTGTAACGTTTATATAAACTCTGCATGAAATAAATAATGGGCCTTTAGCGAAAGGGGCACCTTCTGTGAAAACCATTCAAAGTCGCTTATTGTTAATGTTACTTCTTTTTATCATCTTACCGTATTTTCTATCAGTGTTTCTGATTTACAGCTATACAAAAAATAGTGTGGAGAGACATGAGCTTGAAAATAGCCAAGAACAACTTCAGAATAACGCTGAAGAACTGGAGCAATACTTTGATGACATGATTAACCTTCCCTATCTATTATATCGAAATCCCGATTTATTCCGGATTTTCAAGAATGGTTTTGAAGACTCGATATATTTTAACCCGATTGCGATGGAAAAAAGCATAGAAACCTTTTATCTGATGCGAAACGAAATCCGTCAAGTACGGTTTTATATTGATAAGGATAAAGAATCGTTTACAGTTTATAATGCGACGGTCAGCGCCCGGAAACCTCAACCCGATTTATTAAATGAGGAACCGATAAAACAATTTTATAGCTCTGACTCCAATTACATGATTGAGCCGCCACATCAAATTCAAAATTACAATGACACAGCGATCATTCCCCAATCGGACGACACAATGGTGATGACTTTTCACCATAAAATAGTCGATGTGCCTTCAAACGAATATCTCGGAATAATTACAATTGATATAGATTTGGATGCCTATGCCCGTATATGTAACAGCCTTGTTCAAAAGGATGAAGAATCTGTAATACTTATGGATTCACATAACAATGTCATGTATGCAAATGATCGGTCCCTTATAGGAAAATCCGTTACTCCTGAATTTAAAAAGCAGATTACGGGTGAAGATATTATCTTAACCAAAACATTATCAGGAACACTAAATCATTGGAAATTAGTTAAGATAACCCCTAATCATGTATTATTCGATGATGTCCGGAAGACTGCCTATACAAATATAATCGTTGGACTAATAGTCGGCTTGTTAGGGCTATTAATGATTGGTATTATTTCATACAGAATCACTCGTCCCATTAAACTTCTTAGCAAGAAAGTGAGAACAATAAAAGGTGGAAATATGGATGTCCCCTTTGATGATGGAAGAAAAGACGAAATTGGTGAGCTGGAAAAACATATGAAGGATATGATGAACCGAATCAATCTACACATTGAAAGAGAATATAAACTCGAAATAGAAAATAGAAAAAACCAATTCAGAGCATTAAAATCACAGGTTAATCCGCATTTCTTATTTAATTCGTTACAATCTATTGGTGCAGTTGCCCTAAGATCTAATTCTCCAAGAGTTTACCATTTATTGACGTCACTATCTAAAATGATGCGCTACTCCATTAAGGCAAACCAATGGGTGTTGGTTCGAGATGAAATGAATTATATAGAAGCATACCTAAACCTTCAAATGGAGCGTTTTGGAGACAATGTGAACTATTCTATTAAAATAAGCGAGACGATTCTTGATATGACGATTCCAAGTATGATTCTTCAGCCCCTCGTTGAAAACTTTTTTAAACACAGTTATGAAGAAGGTTTCTATCATGCTCATTTAACTATTCATGGAGAAATACAAGGAGAATTTTTACACCTCATCGTTGAAAATTCGGGTCCTAGTTTGACTCAGGCGGAGCTTCAAATATTACGGGAAAATATATACGCGTCCCCACATGAAAGCACATATTCACATAATCATATCGGTCTGAAAAATATTTATGATCGTTTAGTTCTAAATTATGGATCAAAAGCAGGCCTGGAAGTGGATACGTATCAAGGACAAGGATTTTCCGTTAAAATAGTGATTCCACTAGAATTTCCGCTTGCTAATGAATAGATTGCTTCGTAGCTATTCAAAAACGGACACTTTAACTCATTCATATAAGGAGATGAAATCTGTGAAAACTTTAATTGTCGATGATGAGTTCAATGTACGTGACGTAATACGCCATTTGGGGCAGTGGGAAAAATTCGGTATCACCCAACTATTAGAAGCAAGTAATGGCGATGATGCAAAAAGAATGATAGAGAAGGAAAGTCCGGAAATCATCTTTACAGACGTGAAAATGCCTGGAATGAGCGGTATGGAACTAATCGAGTGGCTAGATTCCATTTCTTATCCTGGTAAAGTGATTTTAATTTCGGGTTTTGACGACTATTCATTTATGCGTAAAGCAATTCAGTTTAGCAGCTTCGATTATTTGTTGAAACCGATTGAAGCTGATGCATTTAACAAAACACTGGAAGAAGCCGTTAAATCATGGGCGAATGAAGAGGAAGTTCGTGCTAATGAAGATACCGGTGTATATGAAGATGTTAAAAGGTTTCGGAGTAATCAATTAGTTACTGCCGCTTGTATGGGGGAACACTTCGACAAAAACGATATTGAGTCATATCTTCCAAAAGCAGACGGATACACCCTTACATTAATTTCCTTTTATCAAATGCACCATCCTGCCCCCTACATCCAGTTACTCGCTGACGAACTTGTTGAGCGGAAAATCGGAAATGTATTTGCGCTTCAGAATGATCATAATCTTTGTCTAGTGATCACCATACCTGACCATTGGTTATCCGTTGAAGAGTGGATCAGTCATCAATTTGATATTCCTGTTCGCCTTGTTTGTGGCAAGCCCTTGGAATCATTAGGGGATATACACAATTCCTTTAAGTCATTACAAAAAGCAATGAAAAATCAAAACTTCAGATCCATCCACCGTTTGGATGACTTGGATGTTGCACGTCGCATAGAGGACATAGTTTCATATGTTGAAAAATATTACATGGAAGAATTGAGTTTAGAAAAACTATCGAATGTATTCTTCTTAAGTCGCGAACATATCTCAAGAAAGTTCAAACAAAAAACCGGAATGCTCCTGTCCAAATACGTCACTAAACTAAGAACTGACCAAGCAAAACGCTGGTTAAGAGAAACCGAAAAAAGTATTTACTCCATCTCTTTAATGCTCGGCTATCAGGATGAGAAATACTTTTCAAAACTATTCAAAAAAGTGGTTGGCATGACACCATTCGAGTACCGAAACGGTGAAAAGAATGCAGATCAGAAGTAAATAATTCACCTTAATTAGAAAATTGCAGGGGTGACATGATGAAAAAAGAGATACTAAACATATTTTTAATCGGAATATTGAGCCTATCACTTTGTGCATGTCAAACAAAGACCGAGAGCGGAACAAAAAAACCGGAAATTTCAGAGCGAAAAATCACTTTGAATGTAAGGAATCCGAAAGTTGAAATTTCTACGCAGTTCGAACAAATGGTGATTGCTTATGAAAAAGAAAATCCAAATGTAGATATAAAGGTTCACACGGTTGGCGGGGCTATGGATAACCTTGCTGATTTGAAAGCAAAAATGGCCACTGGCAATGGTCCTGATATTTTCACAAACAGCGGATACGAAAATGCCAAACAGTGGAGTGAATATTTAGAGGATCTTTCTGACCAACCCTGGGTTGAACATGCATATGAAGATGCGTTAACCCCTATGAAATTCGATAGGAAAATTCATGGGATGCCGGTTAATCTGGAAGGGTACGGATTTATCTATAATAAGGATATATTTAATAAGGAAGGAATCGATGAATTACCCAAAACGCTGACTGAATTAATAGCAGTGGCTGAAAAATTGCAAAAAGCAGGGGTTACTCCTTTTGCAACTGGATATTATGAAGAGTGGAAATTGGGTGACCACTTAATGAATGTCGGTTTTACAGAGCAAGAAGATCCACCGGCTTTTATAAAAGGCCTAAATGATGGAACTGAAAAAATATATAATAATCAAAAATTCAATGATCTAATCAATTTGTTGGATGTAACATTAAAGTATGGAAACAATAACCCGCTAACAACCGATTACAACATGGAAGTGAATCTATTCACTTCAGAAAATGCAGCGATTATCCAACAAGGAAACTGGATACAGCCGATGATCGATCAACAATCCCCGAATATGAACATCGGATTTATGCCAATACCAATAAATGATCAACCTAAGAAGGAAGCCTTGATGGTCGGCGTACCGAATTATTGGGTTGTAAACAAACAAACCACACCAGAAAAGAAGAAAGAAGCGAAGAGATTTTTAAATTGGATGGTTTCTTCCGAACAAGGCAAAATGTTTTTGACAGAACGCTTTAAATTCATACCTGCTTTCACTAACATTGAAGCTGACAATTTAGGACCTCTTGCTGATGAAACAATTCAGTATTATAAAGAAGGAAAAACATTATACTCAAACTGGTATGATTTCCCTGTCGGAATAAGAGAAGAATTCGGGGCTGCCATGCAACTATATGTAGGAAACAAGCTAAGTCGTGATCAATTACTGCACGAGTTTCAGAGGTCATGGGAAAGGGCTTCCAACGAATAAAATAGGACTTCTGTACACTTCTTGCCTCCTTTGTTGGGGCATTTTTTTGTACGGCGAAAACTATGATATCAATATAAGACTAAATTCTAATCAATATATGACATATCCATAGAATTAAGACTAACCTATAATTTTATTAGTACTTCAAACAGGCGGGACTGTTACTCCCAAAAAGTAATCGTTCCACTAGACTTTATTTTTATATACTAATAAACATTCTAGGAGGAAGGCATATGAACCTTAACAGACTTGCCAAACAAGCAACAGTAATAACACTTAGTACAGTTATCTTATTAGGAGGCAGTCGCTCAGAAACTTTCGCGGCGGCAAAAGACCCATTAGATCACAATGAAAAGTATGGCACTTCACAAATCACTCGTTACGACATGCAAAAAATGATTAATCAACAAGGCGATGCAAAGTTTACAGTTCCCAAGTTTGACGAATCAACAATAAAAAACATTCCCTCCGCAAAAAAGTATGACAAATCAGGAAATTTAATTGATATGGATGTATGGGATACCTGGCCATTACAAAACGCTGATGGTACAGTGGCAGAATATAAGGGCTATCATATCGTATTCGGATTGGCTGGAGACCCTGAAAATGGTAGTGACACGTTCATTTACTTGTTCTACAAAAAAGTTGGAGAAACATCCATTGATGCTTGGAAAAATGCTGGCAGAGTATTTGATGATAATGATAAAAATGTTCCAAATGATCCTTATTTAAAAAATCAATCAGAAGAGTGGTCCGGTTCTGCAACCTTCACGTCTGAAGGAGAAGTTCGCTTATTCTATACAAATCGCGGACAGTTTTCACCAGATTCCAAGCAATACGGTAAACAAACATTAACAACAGCTCAAGTAAACTTATCTGAGTCAGGTGCTGGTACATTGCAAGTGGATGGCGTAGAAGATTACAAATCCATCTATGAAGGCGGAGACAGCAAGTTTTATCAATCACATGATAAAGCTTTCGCTGATGAAAATTTTAGTGATAATCATACATTAAGAGATCCTCACTATATTGAAGATAAGGGTCGTAAATACCTTGTTTTTGAAGCGAATACTGGGACTGAATATGGTTACCAAGGAGAAGAATCCCTTTACAACAGTGCTTACTATGGCAACAGCAATAAATTCTTCCAAGCTGAAAAGGATAAACTTCTGCAAAGCTCTAAAAAAGGTTTAGCTGAATTAGCAAATGGTGCAATTGGCATCATTGAAATAAACGATGATTATACATTAAAAAACGAAATGAAACCCTTGATTGTTTCGAATACAGTAACAGATGAAATTGAACGTCCTAACATATTTAAAAAGGACGGAAAATGGTATTTATTCACAAGTACAAGAGGATCAAAAATGACCATTGATGGAATTGATGATAAAGATATTTACATGTTAGGCTACGTGGCAAATTCTTTAACTGGCCCATACAAACCGTTAAATAAAACCGGAATTGTCTTACATCAAGATCTTAATCCTTATGATATTACTTGGACATACGCTCACTATGCTATCCCACAACCGGAAAGCGATAATGTAGTTATTACAAGTTACATGACAAATAGAGGTTATTTTAAAGACCATAAATCTACCTTTGCCCCAAGTTTTTCACTTAACATTAAAGGGCCAAATACAGCTGTGATAGAAGATAGTATTCAGGAACAGGGTCAACTAACGAATAACCAATAATTCAATGTTAACCCTAATTTTTACAAAATAAATCAAAAAAAGAAAATGTCTATTAAATTGGCATTTTCTTTTTTTATTAGCGTGGTGATTTACTTGGACAAAATAGTTTTTACTAAGAAAGGTTTTAAGTCGTTGGCTCTATTATTACTTGGATTGTTCATTGCCGGATTATTAGTCTATCTAGTCAAATCAACTTTACCAGTTAAGCATAAAGAGGAATCGTATCGAGCTAACTACCATTTCACTGTACCTGACAAATGGAAAAACGATCCTCAAAGGCCGATTTTCATTGATGGTGAGTACCATTACTTTTACCTCTATAATGGGGATTATCCGGATGGAAATGGAACAGAATGGCGTCATTCAACCTCAGAGGACTTGGTGCATTGGAGTGATCAAGGGATAGCCATTCCGAAATATACCAATGATAATGGAGATCCATGGTCGGGATCAGTCGTTGTGGACAAGGAAAATACGGCAGGCTTTGGAAAAGATGCTCTTGTGGCAATTGTTACGCAGCCCTCCAAGGATGGCGGTAAACAGGAACAATTTCTATGGTATAGTACGGACAACGGTAAAACATTTACCTCCTACAGTGATGATCCCATCATTTCAAATCCAGGAACGAAAGATTTTAGAGATCCAAAAATCATCTGGGATGACAGTGATCATAAATGGATAATGGTCATGGCTGAGGGAACAAAAATAGGTTTTTATAAGTCTAACAACCTAAAAGATTGGCAGTATATGAGCGGTTTTGTCACGAAAAACATAGGTATTGTAGAGTGCCCGGACCTTTATTTGTTACGGGCGGATGACGGGACTTTAAAATGGGTACTTGGTGTCAGTGCTAATGGGCAATCGAATGGTAAACCAAACACATATGCCTATTGGACTGGAAGCTTTGATGGAATGGAATTCTTCCCAGATTACAATGAACCGCAATGGTTGGATTATGGCTTCGATTGGTATGGTGGAGTTACATTTGAAGATGGGACAGAAAGCGATAAATACAACAAACGTTATGCTCTCGCTTGGATGAATAATTGGGCCTATGCTGATAATACTCCGACCCTGAAAGAGGGCTTTAATGGAATGGATTCCATCGTTCGCCAAATCGGGCTAAAACATGGGGGCAACAACCTATATTATTTATCTTCACAACCTATCGAAGCATTGAAAGAATTGACGAGTTCAACGGATTCCTATGAACAAATTGAAGTGAATGGTTCCAAAACACTAGATGTAAAAGGTGATGTATATCAATTGGAGACGGATATCAATTGGTCAGACATAAACAATGTAGGCTTAAGGCTTCGAGAATCAGCAGATCGAACACGCCACATTGACGTAGGAATTTTTGTAGAAGAAAACTACTCTTATGTCAATCGAACTTTTACCGAACACCCTGACGAAAGTAATCAATATATTAAAAGCATTGCTCCATATGATGCTAGCAAGAAACATGTTCACTTAAAGATCCTCATTGATAAAACAAGTATTGAGGTGTTTGTGGATGATGGAAAGATTGCACATTCAAATTTAATATTCCCTGAATTTGATGATAAAGGAATATCCCTCTTCTCAGAGGGAGGCAAAGCGGTCTTTCATAATATTAAGATCAAACACCTCAGTGATTAATTGAACATCATTTATGAATGGCGATACTATGAGGTATACTTTGACCACAATTCACCATGTCTACCCAAAACTCTTCAATAAGGAGTAATAACGAACAGCCGGATTCAAGAAGTATTGAAATCCGGCTTTTCGCTATGGCTGAGAGGCTTCTGTCCCTCCCTCTCCATTGTGTCTTCATGAATCTATTTGTATTTGAGTTACTTCTACTTGTAACCTTCCTGACTACTACCGTATTCATTTATAGCCATGGTGAATCAAGAAGATAGTTGATTAGAAAAAAGGGCATCTGCCAAAAGCGGATGCCTTAATTTTCGTGAATTGATCTTTCTTGATAAGGGTCATGTTAACCCTATCTCCCGTTTTCTTTTCTGTTTTAATACCGCAGGCTTTGGAACCTGCTGGGAGAGTACCGTACATTCATCAAAAGCAAATTGTTTACACCCTTTACAACGGTTCTCATCCAGTTTGGATAAAGCTTCATTAATGGCATCACCCGTATTGGAAAAGAACCGTTCTTCACCAACCAGTTTAATAAAACCGGTTTTTTCGAGCATTTCTTTAGGTTCCTGTTGAATCCCGGAAATCAACACTTGTAGTTTGTGGGACTTGAATTGCTTCACAATGTCGGTGAGAAGTGCTTCACCCGAAGTATCAATGAATGACACATTGCTCATTCTTAATAGGAGGACTTTTGGTTTAGAACGCATCATTTCTTCGATTTCTTCTTGCAACCTTTCGATTGAACCAAAGAATAAAGGTCCTTCTATCGTATAAATGTTTATCTGCGGGCAGCTTGAACCTTGTTGCACCATTTCCGGTTTAACTAGTTTATCAGCTGGATCTGGTAAAACCTTTGTCAATTTCAGTGTACCGCTCATTAGTTTAACAAAAGATAGAATAGCTAATAGTAAACCGATTCCAACTCCTGTTGTCAGGTCAATCAAAACTGTTAACAAGAAGGTGACGATCAATACGACCGAATCCATGGTTTTTGCTTTTAAGATATGCGAAAATTCTTGGCGTTCGCTCATGTTCCATGCGACAAACATAAGAATGGGAGCCATGCTTGCCAAAGGAATGGCAGAAGCATAAGGAGCTAAACTGACTAACACCAGCAATACCACCAACCCATGTATCACACCTGATATAGGGGAAACTGCACCGTTTTTAATATTCGTTGCGGTACGGGCGATGGCACCTGTAGCCGGAATGCCTCCAAATAATGGCGTAATCATATTGGTCAATCCTTGCCCCATCAGCTCTTTATTGCTGTTATGTTTACTGTTGGTCATGCCGTCTGCCACTACAGCGGATAATAGTGATTCAATTCCTCCAAGCATGGCAATGACCAAAGCTGCCGGAAGGAGTTCAATCACTAGGCTGCCAGTGATATGGGGGAACTGAAAATGGGGCAATGCATTAGGGATGGCGCCATAAGCCGATCCAATGGTCGCTACCTGATCAGGAAAGAAAAAGGTGGCCACTAGAGTTGATACAATCAATCCCAGCAATGCTCCAGGGATTTTCGGTAAATATTTTGGAGTTAATATGACGAGAGTTAAACTTATGATAGCCACCAGTACACTGTAGATATTAACTGTATTGAAGTTCAATAAGATTTCTTTCATGTTTAAAAGAAAGACTTCTTCTTTTTTTAAGTTACTGAGTCCAAAGAAATTGGCAATCTGGCCAGAAAAGATAATCACAGCAATTCCAGCAGTAAAGCCGATGGTAACTGGACGCGGAATGAACTTGATGAATCTCCCCAGTTTGAACACACCTAAAAGAAAAATCATGATACCTGCCAAGAAACCGGCGATTAACAGTTTTTCATATCCGTACTGCATGACCACTCCCAACAAGATCGGGACAAAGGCTCCAGTCGGGCCTGCAATTTGATATCTCGATCCGCCTAAAAGGGAGACCATGATTCCAGCTATGATTGATGTGTATAGTCCGTATTCTGGTCTTACCCCTGAAGCAATGGCAAAAGCCATCGCTAAAGGAATTGCTACAATCCCAACTACCACACCGGCAACCAGGTCTTTCTGAAAATGGCCAAAGTTGTATCCTTCAAGCCTGCTAGAACCCATCATTTTATCACTCCTTCTTTTATTGAATATGTATTTCATCCTTGCTGACAACGTTGCTATATCCATCTATGATTCGATCCAATTTACCGGTTTCGGGATGGATGACCATACCGTGAACGGCAATGGAATCCGGTAATAAGGGATGGTTTTTGATCAAACGGACACTATTTGTAACACTCTCCTCCACGCATTGAAAACCTGACAGCCATTTTGATAAATCAATACCAGAGTTTGTTAGGATATCAATATGCTCCTGACTGACTTCCTTCTGCTTTGCGGCATCAAGAAGTGAAGAGGATTGAAGCCCCACCATACCGCATCCGTGATGTCCGATCACGCATACTTCCTCCGCTTTCAGCTCATAAATAGCGACAAGGATACTGCGCATAATACTGCCAAAGGGGTGAGAAACAATAGCTCCTGCGTTTTTAATGATTTTCGCATCCCCATTTTTTAAACCCAACGCCTTTGGAAGCAATTCCAACAGTCGGGTATCCATACACGTTATAATGACGATCTTTTTATCTGGATACTTTGTCGTTTGAAACTCTGTATATTTGTTTTGATCGACAAACGTCTTGTTATAATCCAAAATACTCGAAATGATTGACATTCATCATTCTCCTTTCCGTTGCAATTCTTTGTTAAATTGTTATAGAAGGTAATGTTCTAAAAAAGGGTATGTACAATGATCCAGATGCCTTTCTTCCAATGATCTTATTTGGCTTCGTTTTACATGGATGGAACCTTCTTTTAAGCTAATTCCATGTTAAAGTTAGTAAATTAGAGTTAAATGATAGAAGGATTAGAAAATGGTGAGAATTATTACAATTTCTTCTCTTTTGTTTTGCATTTCCCTTACTCAACAAAAAAGGGTGATACCCATTAGACATCTAATTGGTATCACCCTTTTTTATTTTAGCGGAAAGAAAAATTGAAATGTGATGGGAAACATCTCTTGGTTTTTCTCAGTTTTGAGCAAACTGTTTTATTTAGAGTCATCATTATCATCCACATCATCATCATCATCTTCCCATGTGACTGTTTTTACTTCTTTTGTGTAACCGTCCACTTGGACAACTGCGTCACGATCGTCTTCCAATTCAACTTCGACCAAATAATAGGGTGTCTGATTCGGGGGTTGATAAAATTCCGTATCATCACCTGTTCCTTTTACATGTTTTTCGGCAATCGCAATTGCTTCTTTCTCTGTAATGATACTATCTGCTACCTTCGTTGAGTCAATAATGGCTCCTGTATATGGGTCGAGTATTAATGTGGTTTTTTCATTATTCTTATTTACAACTGCTTTATAATAGGAGTTGTCTTTTTCCTGCACAAAATCAATTTGTTCCAGATCACCTTTTGTGGAAATACTTTCCTTTATTTCTTTTTGAGTTAGTTGCTTTTGAGGTGTTTTTTTCGTCGTTTCTTCAGTTGCATGATCTGAAGTTTCTTTAGTCAACCTCTTCCTTTTTATGAAATTAACTTCCCCACTTTCTGCATCCATCCTAATTTGATATACCCCAGTTTCAAGCTGCATTTCAATCTGATATTCTTCACCATCATTTTTCGTTGTCTTAATAATGGTTCCAGGATATTTATCCTTTGCTAACTGGTTCACTTCTTCTATAGTCAAGTTTTCCGCGGATAATGATGGAGCCCACCATTGAAATCCGACAAATGAAAGCAGACCAAACACGACAATTAACCCAACTGGTACCAGCCATCTTCTACTCTTCATCGTATCACCCATCCAACGTCATTCTGGCTTAATTAAATAAGAATTCACCCATTCTTTTATTTAAATCTCTTTCAGTAAAGGGACTTAAGTAAATAAAAGAGTGACGATTGTTCCCCTGCCTTCGAGACTATCCATTTCAATCCGGACATCAATTGCCTCGGCAATTTCCTTTGCCATGGAAAGCCCTAATCCTGATCCGCCTTGCTTTCGGCTTCTTGCTTCATCTACACGATAAAAGCGATCGAACACTTTTGGCAATTCAGCCTTTGGGATTCCGTCCCCTCTGTCTTCGATGCGGATATATGCTTCATTACCTGTTTTTCCTATGTAAACTGAGATATGTTCGTCACTATACTTTCTTGCATTGTCCAAAAAAATGAACAAAAGCTGTTTTAACTTTTGAACGTCCGTTAATGCTTCAATTGCATCGCTGCTATGAATCTCCACTGTTCGATCGTACGCATTTTTATACACTTTTGCTAAATCTGCCATGATATCAGTCAGATTTACGTTTTCCTTCTCTATATTCCATTTTTCCTGATGCTTTGCAAGCAGGAGCAATTGCTCTGTCATCTCTCTCATTCTAATGGCTTCAGAATGAATGGCATCTATTGATTCATCAAACAAATCAGGACGCTTTAAACCCCTTCTTTGCAAAAGACTTGCATAGCTTTCGATGACAGTTAGCGGTGTTTTTAATTCATGTGAAGCATTTGATACGAATTGCTCCTGTTTCTCGAAGTTAGCCTGTAACAAATCGATCATGTGATTAAAGGTTTTCCCCATTTCCACAAGTTCATCTTTTGAATTTTCTTCTAGGCTGAGTCGCTTAAATTGGCCACTTGTTTGAATCTCTTTCATCGTTTCAATCATCGAGCGAATCGGACGAGCAATGAAATTACTGAGAATACTGCTTGATATCAAAACAGGAATCATGGCGATGACCGTTACAGCAATTAATACAATGCGAAGAACAGCGAGCATTTCTTCTGTTGCTTGAATGCTTTTGGTAATTTGAAGATTAACTACACTTCCATCGCCCCAAACGATCGGGTTTGAAACGAACACATACTTTTTCTGATCAAAAGTGATGATCGCGCTCTCCTCACCTGGGTAAAAGCTGCTAGGTCGATTGCATAACTGTTTTTCAGAATTGGATGTAACAACTGTTCCTTGCCTTTGACCCTCTATTACAATACCAACCATGCCATCTATAGGCACATAGGCACGGAGTAAATCATTTGGCGAAATACGATTTACATTTTCACTAACATCAAATGCCATTTTCTCTGTCTCCGCTTTCGCACGATTAAGTTCATTCATCATCACCTGTTTACTGAAAACAAAATAAATGGAAACATTCATCAAAAGCAGCAGGAAAATGAATAACACCGTTGTATATAAATTTATTTTCCTTCGAAGTCTCATTTGGCTTCCTTCATGACGTAGCCAACGCCTCTTACAGTATGAATAAGTGGCGCATCAAAGCCATATTCGAGCTTTTTTCGAACATATCGGATATACACATCCACTACGTTTGTTTCTCCATAGAAATCATACCCCCAGACCGCTTCCAGAATTTGATCCCGATTTAGCACTTGACGCTTATTCTTCAGTAAATAAAGAAGTAAATCATACTCCTTTGGGGTTAGGTCAATTTCGTTTTCGCCTCTGATGACTTCGCGCGTTTTGACATTTAACCTTAAATCAGCAGTATTTAGCCATTCATCGCCGTCATCTTCCATTAAAGGTGCTGAAGTTCGCATTCTTAAAACCGCACGGATTCGAGCAAGCAATTCCTCAATTTGGAAGGGTTTTGTAATGTAGTCATTCGCGCCGAGATCAAGACCAGAAACTTTATCTTCAACCGACCCCTTTGCCGTTAACAGGATGACAGGTGTAAAAGTGTTTTTCGTACGAATTTTACGAAGCAGCTCGATCCCGCTAATGCCTGGAAGCATGACATCCAATAAGATCAAATCCCATTTTCCTGATCCATATACTTCAAGTGCTTCATTCCCGTCCATTGCCTTTCCGATTCGGTAGCCTTCGATTTCAAGCTCTAATTCAAGCAGTCTCAAGATTTTCTCTTCGTCTTCTACGATTAATATTGATTCTTTATTCATATTGAATGCCTCCTTTTGGGGGGATTTTTTTGTGGGACTTTTTATTTTGCGAAAGAAAAATAGGATTCATTAAAGATCACGAGATTAATAGCGAAGCTAAGTTCAATAAGAAAAAGGCTGCCTCAGCAACCTTACTATTTCGAAGCAAAGCACCTGTTAGAATGTTAGGTTATTAAAGGTACCATTCACCTTGAGCAATTTTCACTACTTTACCTCCTACATGAACGTTGATTTTCCCGTTAACATCCCCTGCTTTTAAAAACAACAAAGAAGGCCTTCCGATTTCGTATCCTTGTTCTACGCGAACGTTTATTTCACTATTTTCAAAATACCGGTATTTAACTAAGTAGGAAGCTAAACATCCATTAGAACTGCCAGTAGCTGCATCTTCGGGGATACCATAAAAATCTGCAAAGTCTCGAACATTTAAATCATTTTTCGAGTTATACGTTTCTGGAGAAAAAACCATAATGGCTTTTGCCTCAGTATGTTCAATTAACTTAAAATATTTTTCTCTATTCACCTTTACTTTTTTAACGGCATCCAATGATTTTAATGGGACAACAATCACTGGTAGTCCAGTCGAAACTTCCTGAATGGGAAATCTATCATCTATGTTTTCTTTATGTATATTTAAAACTTCAGAAATTTTATTTTCATCTAAAATCCGGCCGAAAGTTGGTTCATTTTGTTTCATCCATATTAGTTCTTCCTGATTATTGAATGATACTGTTATCTGACCACCTTTAAAGTTTAAAATAATGTTTTCCAATGGTTCATCCAATACTTCGTTTTGAATGATGTATGCAGTTCCTAAAGTCGGATGGCCAGCAAAAGGAACCTCTTCATTAGGTGTAAAAATCCGGACATCATAACCGCCATCAATTTTTGAATCAGACAAGATAAAGGTAGTTTCTGAAAAATTAATTTCTTTGGCTATTTGTTGCATTTCATTATCTGGAACATTTCCAGCGTTTTTAAAAACCGCGAGTTGATTTCCTGTATATTTTCCATTTGAAAACACATCAACAATAGAATAATTAATCCTCTCCATAAGACTCCCCCTCATTTACTTGTTAGTTATTTAAACGAATGTCCCAATTATTGCATTTAAATTTTTAAAATTACAGTCGCTATTTGCCCAGTTAGCTCCATAAAAAAAAGAGCTGCCTGAGCAACTCTCATGTTAAAAGCCCTATATCTATTCCACTAAAAATAATTTGGGATTTCATAGGATATGGAGTCCATATCCTTTTCATTCGAATAATACATACAAATACTATCTTCATATTTTTGCTTAGTGGAAGGGAGTTCAATAAAGTTCAATTTTTTATAAAATGCCGTTCCAATATCGCTATATAGGAAAAAGTCAGTACAATTCATCCTCTGCTCTAAATCGTTTATCACTTTCTGGATCAATAGCGATGCATATCCTTTTTTCCTCAAATGCATCGGGGTGGCAATTGAACCGATCCCTCTGACAATCAAGGCTTCCGAGGGATTTAATTCATATACAATCAAGGAACTTAATAGCTCTTTTGTAGCCGTTTCTTCTAAAACATGCCATTTACCTTTTTTATATTTACTGGAATTCCGACACATCGTTATATATTCGTTAGCTGCCATTTTGTCTCCCCAAACATCATGGCCCATCATATACACAGCTTCCATATCCCCGCTTGTTGCTTCTCTCATTATTTTCAAATTATCCGCTCCTTATGTACCATCCAACCTATATAAAATAATCCACATTATACATAATCACTAAGGCTAACAAAAGCTGAACTATTGTAATGACATGTTCTTTTGCGTTTTTCAAGTACTTCCATTCCAAGAACAACTGAAAACCAGTTAAGACAATTAAAAAGGACATCAGATACAACTTCATGACATATGGGTCCTCTGTAACAAATTAACCGGACTTCTTGCCTTTTGCTCATTCCCTTGGGTGCTTGTACAGGATTCTTCGGCGAAGGGGCTCGGTATGTTCATTCTGATTTATTCCGCTTTTTTAGGCCCGATCGTTTCGATTTTATTAGTCGAATATTATATATTAAGAAAGAAAAAAATGAATGTTGCCGATTTATACAGAGAAGACGGACCATTTGCAGGATATAATCCATGCGCACTGCTCGCCACCCTTACCGGCGCCGGTGCCGCCTTTATAAAAGTGGAGCTTGCCTGGATCATCGGCGTTGTTGTGGCAGGCATTGCCTATATTATTCTGATGAAGTTCGCCTTTAAGGATTCAAGATTCAAAAAAGGTACGATATTCGAGAATGAAAGTTAATTTGTAGACGCAATCAACATTCATATGACAGCCCAAAAAGGGATACTGCTCAAAATGGTAGTATCCCTTTTTTAAGGAAGGTTAGTTTCATGAATGATACGTTTGACCATTTTTGT
The DNA here is from genome assembly GCF_030348405.1 of Peribacillus sp. NJ11. Taxonomy (NCBI): domain Bacteria; kingdom Bacillati; phylum Bacillota; class Bacilli; order Caryophanales; family Bacillaceae; genus Peribacillus; species Peribacillus sp. NJ11. The sequence goes on along the minus strand of NZ_JAUCFO010000001.1, from coordinate 2,238,688 downwards.
AAGTGAATGTGTAGTTTCCTTCTTTTTTCAATAGAACCGGTAAGTACTGTGCGACCATTTCAGCAATTCCGAGATTCTCTGGATGAAGGATCCACTCAATCGATTTCCATTCCAGAATACCTTCCCGCGTTTTTTTCGGTGTTTCATATATTAAATCTGCATCCACTTCATACAAATACACATATATCCCATCCAGTTCACCTTCTGGAGTCTCCCAATTTACCGTTCCTTTAGAAAAATAGGTCTCTACTTCAATGTCCGTTTCCTCAAACACCTCACGCCGTGCACCTATATCAGGTGTTTCACCGTTCTCGATTTTACCCCCTACCCCGTTCCATACACCCATAATTGGAGCCTTCTCCCGATTGAGCATGAGTATTTCATTATCTTTCTTAACAAAACAAACTGTATACTTAAACATTATATAAAGTGACCCCTTTATCGTTAGTTTAACCCCACCACATGGCCGTGACGAATGTTGACCATAGAGAGCGTCATCTGCCTCCACTATTAACACACCTTCAAATTTTAACAATGAATAAAGAATCCGTAAACGTCCGTCCTCCCTCAATGGATGTTGTACTCCCCATTTGCAACCAACGCTTCTATTTTTGCGAAAAATAGCTTATTTCACTCGTGAGTTTTGCTGTTTTACTCGTTAGTTCGTGCTGTTTTACTCGTGAGTTCGTACTTTACTCGTAAGTTTGCGCTTTACTCGTGAGTTTGCGTGTTTTACTCGTGAGTTTGAGCTGTTTACTCGTGAATTTTGCTGTTTTACTCGTGAATTCGTACTTTACTCGTGAGTTCGTGCTGTTTACTCGTGAGTTTTACTGTTTTACTCGTGAATTTGTGCTGTTTACTCGTGAGTTCGTACTTTACTCGTAAGTTTGAGCTGTTTACTCGTGAGTTTGCGTGTTTTACTCGTGAATTTGTGCTGTTTACTCGTGAGTTTTGCTGTTTTACTCGTGAGTTTTGCTGTTTTACTCGTGAGTTCGTACTTTACTCGTAAGTTTGCGCTTTACTCGTGAGTTTGCGTGTTTTACTCGTGAGTTCGTGCTGTTTACTCGTGAGTTTGCGTGTTTTACTCGTGAATTTGTGCTGTTTACTCGTGAGTTTGCGTGTTTTACTCGTGAGTTTTGCTGTTTTACTCGTGAGTTCGTACTTTACTCGTAAGTTTGCGCTTTACTCGTGAGTTTACGTGTTTTACTCGTGAGTTCGTGCTGTTTACTCGTGAGTTTGCGTGTTTTACTCGTGAGTTCGTGTTTACTCGTGAGTTTTGCGGTTTTACTCGTGAGTTCGTACTTTACTCGTGAGTTTGGCGTGTTTTACTCGTGAGTTCGTGCTGTTTACTCGTGAATTTTGCTGTTTTACTCGTGAATTTGAGCTGTTTACTCGTGAGTTTTGCTGTTTTACTCGTGAGTTCGTGCTGTTTACTCGTGAGTTTGCGTGTTTTACTCGCGAATTCATATTTTTTATCATTGCCACACAAGAAAAGCAGCGATTCTCTTGGAATCGCTGCTCCCTCCTATTTATGCTCCTGCCCAAACATCTTTTGCATATCTGCCATTCTCCTCTAATGATTGCAGCCATTCCGTGGCTTCTTCTTGAGGTTTTTGATAGAAATGCATATAGCTGTCGATTAATGTTCGTTCAACATCGGGTGCCATTTTACCTCCGTCTCCGCAGATGTATAGGTGCCCTCCTCCTTCTTTTAATAAAGGAAGTATGTCATGAGCGTTTTCCGCTAATCGGTTCTGGACATACGTTTTTTCTTGGCCGGGACATCTTGAGAAAGCGGTGTGCATTGTTACAAGTCCCTCTTGTTCGGCTTGCACGAGTTCTTCTTGATAGAGGAAGTCGTGTTCCGGATTACGGCATCCAAAGTAAAGGTGGGCAGCCCCTAGCGTTTCACCTTTTTCCTTCAGAACGCGACGAGCCTGAATGAATCCTCTGAATGGTGCAATTCCTGTTCCAGGGCCAATCATGATGATTGGTTTTCCTGTTTGCTCTGGAAGTTGGAAATTGGATTGCGGCGTAGTGATAAAGCAGGCTACCTTGTCACCTAAGGAGCGTTCTGCCAAATAATTCGATGCAATTCCTTTGTATTCCCCGTTGCCGCTCAAGGCTTCCCCGCGGACGACGCTGACGGTGATGCTTGCTTCTCCTTCCTTGTGAAGTGGAGAGCTTGAAATAGAGTAGTATCTTGCTTTTAAAGGTGCCAGTAAAGCCAAGAAACGTTCAAATGGGATTTCACATGCAAGGTACTTTTCTATAAGATCAAGCATGGTTATGCGCTTGTTCAGGATTTCTCGTTTATAGGTACTGTCCTCAAGAAGTTCTTCAAGTTCTTTTACATGTGGAGGACATACCGTGTAAGTGGCAAGCGCCCGAATTTGAGACCTGGTGGCGGGTTCTTGGAACTCCACATGGTTTGATAGTAACTCCTCGAGTTTTACTGGTTTTCCTGTAGGAAGATGGGCAGCTTTTCCCGAATCCCCAGTCAGATTCACGTAATCTTGGCCGTTTAGGTTAAATCGACTGAGCACTCGCTCGACAAGTTCCGATGGATTTTGTGGAAGAACCCCGAGATGATCGCCTTCCTGATAATGTATTCCCTCTGGCAAAGTTAACTCTATATGCCGTGTACTTCTTCCACTTTCCACATGTTGTAATTCGTAATTCCTTTTTAAAATGGCTGTAAAAGCATGATGGGTACGGGCTAGTGGCGTGCCGCTCACATCGCTTACGAAGTTCATCGTAATCGAGCTGACTACCCGATCATTCATATTCACTTCAATGTTAAGGGTTTTGGCAAGATTCGGCCAAAGGGCTTCTGTCCATTTTTCGTAATCACCTTCAAAATCATCGCTTGCATCTCCATAGCCTGTTTCTGACAGCCGAACCGCTCCTTTTTGTTCCAGCTGCTCATCAATGAAACGTGGAATGCGTTGGTACGTATTGGCCCAATTGCGGTCCCCGCAGCCGAAGATTGCATAGTGAACACCATCCAATGTGTCATCCTGACTTTCCTTCAGCCATGAAACAAAGTCACCCGCATTATCAGGGGGATTTCCATTATAAGATGCCGAGACAATGAGAACAGCCCCTTCTCGAGGTAGCCGACCCGTGTAATCATTCAAAGGGGCAATCTCGGAATTGAAGCCTTGCCGCTTACCTGATTCAGCAAGGTCACGGGCGATCCCTTCCGCTGTTCCCATGTTTGACCCAAACAGGACAAGTAATGGTGTACCATGTGCAGATTCGATTGAAGATGCCGTGGCTCCTTTGTCCGCAGACTTTGGTTCTGGAGAAGAAACGGTAAACGACATCTCCGGCTTCCTCGGTGAAACGCGCATGGTCATCCCGTCCGGTTTGAGAGTCAACGTTTCTTTAACATCCAATTGATATTCTTCATGATCAATCAAGTCAAAGTGCTGTAAAACCATGCCAAGCACCAGTGTTGCCTCATGAAGGGCAAACTGCTGTCCGATACAGGCGCGCTGCCCGTTTCCAAACGGTTTATAAGCATGATAAGGGATGGAATCCAAATCCTCGAACCGCTCAGGAATGAACGATTCAACGTCATCACCCCAAACGGATGGATCACGGTGAAGCTCAGGAATAAGTAGCGAGAACACATCGCCTTTCTTCACCTTGTATTTTCCGCCCAGCACGGTATCTTCTTTAGCATAAACGGAAAATGCCGGTGCTGTCGGCCACAGACGAAGCGTTTCATTCAGCACCATCCGGACATATTTCAGCTTTTTCACTTGTGTGTAATCAGGAACATCATCACCAAGCACTTCATCGACTTCCTGCTGCGCTTTTTTTAACTTGTCCCTGTTATTCATCAGGAAATAGATGGCGAACGATAGGAGACCGCTCGTCGTTTCATGCCCGGCTATTAAGAAGGTAATGATTTGAAAACGAATATTTTCAACATCCAGGGAAACGCCCGTTTCAGGATCGACTCCCTTCAACATATGGGAAAGAAGATCATCTTCTCCTTGATCGCCATTTTGTTTTCGTTCAGCAATCATTTCATCCACTAGAGAGAACATATATTGAATGTCTTCCCTGAATTGTTTTTTAGACTTGATCATCAGTTTATCTTGGATGCCAAGTCGCTGCGTTTGGCTCATCGCTTCATCCAACGCACGCACCATACTGGTGACAAAAGGATGGGTGGTCTCCCGATAAAAACTGTTAAAGCGGTAATTGAACCCGCAGAGTCCGATCGTATCCAAGGTCAATCGTGTCATATCTTCAGGAACATCTATCTCATCAGCCGGATTCAGGCGAGCCCATTTTTGAATGAGTTGGGTTGCAAGATCCACCATTTTAGCATGGTAGCCCTTCATTGCCTGCTGGCTAAAGCTTGGCAGCAGGATGTTATGGGCTTTTTTCCAATTCAGCTCCGTGGTTTCACTTGTGAAGAGACCATCGCCGCCGAACGCTCTCACTTTTTGTAGGGCAGGTCCAACTTTCTTATCAAACCTTGCTTCATCACAAATTTCTTTAGCGAGGTCAGCACTGGATACGAATGTAGCGATGCGACCAGGAAATTGAAATTGAAAAACCGGCCCAAGTTCCCGTGCCAGCTTCATGAAAGACTGAAGCGGCTTATCCTTATCAATGATAGGCAGGCTGCCAAGGGGGCCGTAAGTCTTTGGCTGTGGAAACTGAGTTGTATTTTCCATTTTATAAGCACCTCTTTTAATAGTTTAGAATCCGGAATGAACGTTCATTCATTTTAATTGTTAAAAATGTGTCAAGCGTGCAATCGGACTGCATCCCAAAAGCTTTCTTCCACATCTGCCAATAGTTTTGGTTCAGGTTCCAATTCCCCAATGCGGACAAGTCGCTCAAGCTCAAGAAATGCTCCGTAAATGATGGCAATCAAAGCTGAAGAAGGCAGCTCCTTAATTTCTTTTTTTTCTTTTCCAGAATCAAAGAAATTTTTAAAAATATTCAATAGCCCTTGAAAACTAGCATGACTATCTTCATTTAAAAAATGGGCTCCACTATGTATCTTTATAAAATAAAGAGCTTGGTCCTGCACAGTTGTAAAATGAACCATAGATTTAAAAATATGGTGGAACTGATTGCGAATCGAATCATCATGGGGAAAGCCATTCTTGATCGTTTCAGTGAAAATATCCAAGTACTCTTGAAAAATCTTGTTGCCCAGCACCTCCTTATTCTCAAAGTAACGATAGATGGTACCGGCTCCAACCCCTGCCGATGTAGCTATCATCGGAATCGTCGTAGCATCATATCCCCGTTCGGCGAATAGTTCCAAAGCGCTGGATACTATACTGTCTCGTTTATTTACTGCATTGATCATAATGATTCACCCCTTTTTATAAGATGCGGAATGAATGTTCATTCCTATTAATGTAAGTGTATACCCAATAAAATCCCATCTCAATCGCGCATAGTACCCATATTTTGTGAATTCTTTGTTAATGAACGGGGATAAAAGACTGATGTTTTTTCTTATAATGAGTTAAATTAGTACAAATCACCATCGTTAGACCCATAAGAAAAAGAGCTGATCGTCACAGCTCTTCAAGTTTAAAAACAGGATGTTTTTCATGTACACCAATAATGACGGAAATTATGCATGATGATAGCGTTCGGATAGTTTCTTTTTATGGGCATTAAACACTTCTTCCAATGGAATATCGTACTTGTTCGCAATCACAATCAAGTTACCTAGCACATCTCCCAATTCTTCGGTTAACTCCTGTTTATTCTCTTCAAACGATCCAATAACTTCATCAGGTCTATCCCTGCCAATCTCAAGGGAGCGAATGGCTCGTGCCACCTCGCCAGTTTCTTCTGCCAAAAAGCCAATGCGAATGAAAATGTCCAATTCTGACCATCCTCGTGCTTCATAATAATCTTTTACCCATTGTTGAAATTCAGTGACGTTCATATTCATCCACCCTTCATTTAGATAATTCAAGTTTAACAAAACCCCCTGAATTATGTATGATAAGAAAGGAAGATTACTAAATGGGAGATGTGATATTTTGAAAAGTCTAGCTGTATTTTGTGGATCAAGCATTGGTGCATCTGCTGTCTATGTAGAAGAGGCTAAAAAACTGGGTGCGGTACTGGCAAAACGTAATATTACCCTTGTTTATGGAGGCTCAAGTGTAGGAATCATGGGTGCAGTTGCAGATTCCGTTTTGGAAGCAGGCGGAAATGTAATTGGCGTAATGCCAGATTTTCTAGAAAAAAAGGAAATAGCCCATAAGAACTTAACCGAACTGATTGTCGTGGAATCCATGCATGAAAGAAAAGCTAAAATGGCTGAGCTTGCAGATGGGTTCATTGCCTTGCCAGGCGGGCCAGGAACATTGGAAGAATTCTTTGAGATTTTCACTTGGGCTCAACTTGGTCTTCATCAAAAACCTTGCGGACTCTTAAATATCAATCACTATTATGATCCTTTGGTCGCTTTATTCAATCATATGTCCGACGAACAGTTCCTTCATGAAAAATTCCGTTCGATGGCGCTGGTAGATGTTGAACCAAATGGACTTCTTGATCAATTCAATACATATGAACCGCCAACCGTAAAAACTTTCATTACCGAAAAACAGACCTGATCATAAAAAAACAACAGGCCAAGATCAATAATGACCTTGGCCTGTTGTGATATACTGCTGTGCACTGAAGGGTTAGGTAAATATCAGGTTTAAATAATCTCCATGCCCTTTAATAAGTTCCACTTCATGTTGGGATGAAATCCAGAAGAAATGGAATGTCAGCCCCTCTTCATCTCCTCCACCCGTTGGCTGATAGTCCCATTCATCAGGAACAATCGATACACTTAATTGATAAAAATATCTATTATGTATGGCACCATCAGCGCTCTCCCAAAAATCTTCCGCAATTAATTTCTCCACATGAAAATTCTCAAGACCTGTTTCTTCTTTCATTTCCCTAATCACTGCTTGGTAAGCACTTTCTTGAGGCTTCACTGTTCCCTTGGGTATCTGTATACCCGCTTCCCTAATGGGATGTTGAAAAACCAATACCTGAGTTTCTCCATTTTTGATTCTTGTCACATACCCATAGGCTTTTTTTATCGGTATCACTTTCATACCCCCGTTGTTCAAGTTACCCCTATTGAAAGATCAATCACCAAAAGCAAATATGAGCTCTGTCTCGCATACAGTTTCTCCATCGACAGTAGCCCTTCCTTTTCCTTTCCCGATAGGGCCTTTCAAGCGAGTAATCTCCACTTCTAAACGTAATTGGTCCCCTGGTCTTACTTGCCTTTTAAAACGACATCCATCGATCCCAGCCAAAAGCCCGATCCGCCCTTGATTTTCTTCTTTTGTAAGCATAATAACAGCACTTACCTGTGCTAAAGCCTCAACAATCAATACACCTGGCATCACTGGGTGATTTGGAAAGTGTCCAGTAAAAAACTCTTCATTTGCTGTTACATTTTTAATGGCCACCGCTCTCTTTCCTTCTTCCAATTCCAGTACTCTATCAACTAAAAGGAATGGATAGCGATGCCTGATAATGTCTTTGATTTCTTGGATATCAACCAATATTAAGCCCCCCATTGTGATGAATTCTTTCTCTTTATTTTACCATCAGAATCATCATATGGATATTTTTGTATTTACCACACTACACTTCTTTCAACAAAAAAAGGCTACCTGAGCAACCCTGTTTTTGAGTCTCGCTTAAAAATCCTTTGATTTTTTTTCCTTCGATTTAGTCAATGGGGATAGAAGTATTTGTTCATACCTCGCATAACCCGCTAATATTGTATGAATCAAGCTTATCTTAGGAACAACAAAGTAAACCACCAAGCCTGAAATGGTGCTCAGTATAGCACCTGCCAGCACATCTGCCGGAAAGTGGACTCCTACCCAAATACGGGATATGCCAACAAGGAAAGCCAGCATGATCCATAGCATCCACCATCCTCTTTTGAAAAGCCAAAAGGATACACAAAACGAGAAAAACAAGATGGTATGGTCGCTTGGAAATGAATTATCCACTGCTTTTTCAATCAACTTATTAACATTGGTCAATTCGGCAAATGGCTGATTATTCGAATGTAATCCCCCTGCCATTTTCCCCATCATTTCAGCTATTACAAACGTGATCATTCCACAAACAACCATCATTCTACTCTGTTTATTTCGAGTGAACCATATTACGATGACTGCTAAAGCTAATAAAAATACCATGTACTCGGCAATGAAAATGGCAGAAGGGTTTAAATAAGAGTATTGTTTCCCTAAGTCATTTATCATTCTAAATACATTGACATTCAATTCAAAAAGACTCATTTCATATCCACCTTTCCTCTTTTTCTTTCATAGTAAAAGAAAAGAGGTGTAAATCGCCATCGATTTTCCTAACAGTTTTAGCTGCAACCTTACAATATTGTCACGTGTTCAACTATCGCTAGAGTATAAATCTTCTTGTATATTTCTAAGACATTCTATATAATCCATAGAAAAATCAGGAGGTTAGTCAGGTGAATAATGATAGTAACTCTGTTCTAATTCATAAAAACCAAGAAGCCGTTTGGCATGCGATTACAAATGATGAAAACATTTCAAAATGGTATGCCCCGGGTTCAAAATGGAATATTCCTAAACTCAAGGTTGGCGAGAAGGCAATCTTCGTATTAATGCCTAGTGCACATAACAATCTTAAAGATAACGAAAGTATACCTATGAGCTTTACCATCCAAGAAGTAATTCCTAACGAAAAGTTTTCTTATTCCTCGGATTCTGATAACCTCGTTTTCACTTTCGAAATATACCCAGAACCTGAAGGAACTAGAGTATCCATTAACATGGACGGATTTGAACTTAGTCTGGCAAACCTAAAAGCATTTTCAGAAGGAAGAGAACTTCCCCATACCTAAAAATGAAATAAACACGATGATGCTCTTTGTCAGTTCCGAATTTGTTCTTGTAGGTGGAATGCCCAAGTTAGTTCGCTTATTCGCAGAAAATCAACCTATGACACCAATTAGAAATCTATTTAATTCACATGCTGTTGGAAATGATTTGTGGGTGTCTATTGTTTGGATGGTGCTAATCATTATGATTTCATATTTATATGGAATGAAAATTTTTTAGGAAAGTATAAAACAATGTGGCTTTAAAATAAAGTCATGACGTTTATTAAAAGATGTGAGTAATTTACTTAAACCAATAGAGAAGGTTCGTTGAAGAAGAAGTGATAAAAAAAAGGGGAATTTAGTTGTGAGGTGGAAGAAATGAACACCATTTTAGAAGAGTTCTTGGAGTTAAAAGAAATATTAAACTCTTTCAATGGCCTCAATAAAGATTATAATTGGCTACTTACCGACTTAGATTGGTCTTACCCTGAAAATTACCTTGATTACTTCGAAGATTATCGAATTATTGACGACCCTCATAATAACTTCCGGATTACAGGTGAAAACCTAACGGAACTTGCCAATAATAAAGATTTTCATTTTATATGGGGTGTATTTTCGGCATTCGATAAAAACGAAAAAATTGATTTAGATGACATTAAAGAAGAACCATATGCTGATGGAAATCCAAATTTTTGGGTGAAAAATCCAATTATCCAACATCCTAAGGCTAGGGTTGAATTGGTTCTGTGGGACACTTCATTGATTTTACTTCTTAGTAAAGATGATGATTTATCTAGAAATTCCAGAAATACTTTTGAAGGGTGGAAAGATTTAAATTATCACAAACAGTCGTAAAACCAACTGCGGCAACCCTTTTCTTCCGAAATAAAGGACAAGTTAATAAGGAATGAGGGAAATTAACGAGGTGCAAAAATGCTTTTAAACGACTTTATGAATGAGAATTTCCCAAACTTAGAACTTAGACCACCCGTGTTTTATAGTTGGAAAATTGGTATCCGTTTTGAATTAGGTGTGGACTATGATAGTGATTTTGCTTATGAAAATAGCCCATATCTACAAGGAGTATATAAAAGGTCGATCACTTTATTTAAGTCCTTGCATTCTAATAACGATGATATTTATATTGTAGTTGACGTTAGCGATTATGCAGATGATTTTAAACTTAAATCAAAAACTTTTTCTCGTTATATTAAGAAGAAATCGGTCTTATATGGGTTAAATCAAAAGACTATTATTCATGACGATGATGAAGAAGGAACATATAAAACACATAGATTTACTTTAAAATGTAAAACATCTGACTTCAATTACATTCCTATGTTGAAAGCAATCTGCAATCAGGATATGGGGATAAGACCAAGTATTTTTAATATGGTCTATTTTATCAACATCAACAGGAAAACTATATTTCACGTTTATGATGACAGGGGTTGTGATTTAGTGGCGACCTCGCCCGAAACAATAAGAGATGTTTATGACAACTACAACGATTGGATATTAGCTTACGACAGAAATGAAATAGACGGGGTATTCAAATAAAAGATTCAACTAACAAGTGCGTTAGCTGAAGATCAATATATAATGAAGCAATAGGATAATGGGGGGTAAAAATGCTGCACATACAGAAAGATTCCGATACTGTAATCATTGTCATCCACGAAATTTATGGACTGAACGAACATATGCAGGGTTTTTGTGAATCATTATCGAATCAGGGTTTTGATGTCATTTGTCCGAATTTGTTAGATCGAGAGACACCTTTTGATTATTCCCAAGAGGATGCTGCTTATCGTCATTTTATGGAGAATGTAGGTTTTACAGGCGCTTTACATAAAATAAAGGATATATTATCGGATGTTAAAGATGAATACCAAAAATTATTCATCCTTGGATTTAGTGCAGGGGCAACTGTGGCTTGGCTGTGTAGTGAGGACGAATGTGTCGATGGAATGGTTGGATACTACGGTTCCCGTATTAGGAATTATGTAGAATTAACGCCACAATGCCCTACACTGCTATTCTTTCCCCAAGAAGAATCAGCATTTAATGTGGACGAATTGATTTCAGCTTTAGAAATAAAGAATATCGAAGTGCATAAATTCAACGGAAAACACGGATTCAGTGACCCTTACAGTTCAAAGTATCATGTAGAATCAGCACAAAACGCATTTAGCAAAATGATGAAGTTTTTCATGATGAACTGAGGTGTTATATTCTCTAATATCGTTTTGTATTGATCCATTGTATCGAACCAGCATCACTATGGGGATGACTGTCCGTTTGAACCTTTTTGTACTCCATTTCCAATTCTTTCAAGGTTAACGTCATAAGCTGTTCCACACTCTTATTTACAGTATGGATCATAAGTTTATGGATTAATTCCTTCCGCCTTTCTTCCCCACCCTTCCTCATTTCACCCTCCCCTTTTCATTATTTTTCCACTGATTTATATGAAATGATGGATCTTCAGACAGGGGGAATGATCATCGGATTCCTTCTCTTCAATTTTAATTATTTTAATATATTCTTCCTCTAAATCGGTTAGTGTTAATTCAAATAGATGGATGTCATTCTTTTTATAGACTCCCTCGTTAATCAACTTGTTGATCAAGAAGTTTCTTTTCTTTTCAATTGCTTTACGTAATAATATCCCCATAATAAATCCTCCTTTATTATATGAACAACTACGGTATTGGAACAGCCTTGGAACCTGGCTCATACACCAAAAAAAACGGAGACATCTCTGTTTAAAGAAAAGTCTCCGGTTTTCCGGTCAATTAACCCATAATTCCTATTTAATTACTCGGTATTGTTATTTCTTATATTACAAACTCCGAGCTCCGTAGTCAACAAAAATTTTGATTTTATTTATTTTTCCGTTTGCTTCGCTTCATGAAATGCCGTTTTCACCTTACCCAACAGATCTTTATCCGATAGCAATCGATATCCTGTAAGCGCAAGTGCTTTTGCACCAGTCAGGATGGCTTTGTTTCCAGCTTCTGATTTAGCACAGTCGCGGAATTCATTCGTATGGGCAATCAACTCATCCGGTCCAATTTTAATATAAGGATGGGCTGTCGGCACTACATGGCTTACATTACCTGCATCCGTCGAACCAAAACCACTCTCTTTTCGAGGGGCCACCGCTTCCCCCAATTGATCCAGTTCTTCTTTTAACAGTTCATCAAGGACTGGATTAATGACAAAATCGAGTACTTCATTTTGGAAACGCTCGACCTTAACCGTGCTTCCTGTGGCAAGTGCTGCCCCTTCAGCGACAGCACGTATTTTACGGGACACTTCTTGGCAAAGTTTCCATGTTGTTGCCCTAATGTAAAATCTGGCTGAAGCATATTCAGGAATGATGTTAGGCGCTTCCCCGCCATTGGTGATTATTCCGTGGATCTTGACTTCGGTTGGAAGCTGCTGGCGCAAAGCATTAATGCCATTGAATAGCTGAATCACCCCATCAAGTGCATTTACGCCTTGTTCAGGAGCAGCAGCCGCATGTGCCGCCTTCCCGTAAAAATGAAAATCAAGGGGATCGACGGCCAAAAATGGACTAGTTATACCCGTTTGCCCGGCAGGATGGATAATGATGGCTGCATCCACCCCATCAAATAGACCATGTTTCACAAAACTGCCTTTTGCACTTCCATTCGGCCCGCCCTCTTCAGCCGGTGTACCGAAAACAATCACTTCTCCGCCTGTTTCCTCCAGCACTTGAGCCAAGGAAATGCCTGCTGCAACACTCGTTGTGCCGATGATATTATGGCCACAAGCATGGCCTAAACCCGGCAATGCATCATACTCGGCTAAAAAGGCAATGGTAGGTCCTTCCTTTGAAGAGGTTTTTTTGGCGATGAATCCTGTTTCATGTCCAGCTATATTGCGGTTCACTTCAAATCCTTCATGTTGAAGTATTTCGGTTAACGTGTCCGAAGCGAAGAACTCTTGATTCCCAATTTCGGGTTTGGCATGAATGGCTTGACTCGTTTGGATATATAATTTGGAATGAAGGTCGATGTGATCTTCAATGATTTGCTGATGCTGCTTCTGCACTAATTCTCTCGCCATACTCTTATCTCCCCTTTTATTTATTGGTTTAAAAAGCCAGATAGCATTTTGAATCCTTCCGGCATTCCCTTCACATTGTTCTATTCATCATTTTTCGTTAGCTGGTTTTGTCCAAGCATCTTGGTAATTCACTAATTCATCTACTGAAACATATGCAGGAATGGTGTTTCCATTAAACGTTTTTTCAATGAATTCCTCCACTTCTTTCGATTGATAAAGCTCTACTAATTTTTGCAGCTCAGGACGATCGGCATTTCCCTTTTTAACTGCAATGATATTGATATATGGTTTCGCCGTTTTACTTTCATGGAATAATGCATCTTTTAAAGTAAGGTCTGCTTCGACAGCAAAGTTATTATTAATGGCTGAAGCATCGGCATCATCCAATAGACGCGGTGTATTGCCGGCAGCAACAGGTTTGATTTTCAATTTTTTCGGATTTTCCTTAATGATTTCCAATGATCCCGATCCGTTGAATTCCTCTTTCAATGTAATCAATCCAGCTTCTTGAAGAAGGAGTAACGCACGGCCAAAGTTTGTTGCTTCATTCGGAACCGCTATCGTAGCGCCATCTGGAAGATCCTTGAGATCTTTGTGTTTTTTCGAATAAAGGCCCATAGGTGCAATGACAGTCGACCCGATGGCCTCTAATTTCAGATTTTGATCTTGAACGAATTCATCGAAGTAGGCGACCGTTTGGAATGAATTCGCATCAATTTCCCCTTCACTTAACGCAAGGTTCGGTTGGATATAATCATTGAAAGTGACCAGTTCGATATTCAGCCCCTTATCTTTTGCTAAGTCGACAATGTATTCCCATGTTCTCGTATCCCCGCTGCTGACACCGACTTTTACTGTTTTCACATCATCCGAACCGCCTGATGCACCCTCTTCGTTCCCGCATGCTGCAGCCACGATGGCCAATGCCAATACCATGATCGTTAATAAGATTTTCTTCATTTCTCCTACCTCCTGTTATTTTTATCTTCTTCTGATTTTTCTTGAAACAAAATTCCCGGTGGATTGCAGTAATTGAACGATGATCACGAGCGCCGCTACTGTGACGACCATCGTCATCGTATCGAACCTTTGATAACCGTAAGCCAAAGCTAAATCTCCTACCCCGCCTGCTCCGACGGCACCTGCCATGGCCGTCGATCCGACCAGCCCGATTGTCGCTGTTGTAAATGTAAGGATCAACGAACTAAGTCCCTCGGGAATCAAAAAGCGATAAATGATTTGCCATGTCGTCGCCCCCATCGCCTGAGCTGCCTCGATGATCCCTTTGTCCACTTCCAAAAGGGAGTTTTCTACAAGCCGGGCAATATAAGGAGCCGCGTAAAAGATAAGCGGAACAATGGCCGCATTCGTTCCGATCGCACTGCCTACGAGCATTCTGGTAAACGGAATAAGTGCTACAAGCAAGATGATGAAAGGAACCGACCGCAATATATTGATGATCGGATTCAATACATTAAAGATCCATTTATTCTCCAGGATGTGACCCTTTCTTGTAATGACAAGCAGGATACCGAGCGGAAGCCCAATCAATCCGGAAAACACCAATGAGATGGCTACCATATAAAGTGTGTCACCGAAAGCTGTCGACAGCTGCTCTGCCGTTATTTCCATTCCCCAAAGTGTATTACCCATTTATCTGCACCTCCTGGACGAGAATCCCCTCATCTTTAATATATTGATAAGCCTTGTCCACCTCTTTTTTGTTCCCTGTCACTTCGATGATCAAATTCCCAAAAGGCGTTTCCTGAATTTCAGAAATATTGGCTGATAATACGCTTAAATGAACATCATATTTCTTCGAGATGGTAGAAAGTAAAGGAGTACCCGAAGTAGTCCCAATAAAATTAATTTTCCAAATAATCGGGATATGGGACCCTATACTTTTTAGGAAACTTTGTGGAATCTCGTCATGTATGACCGTTCTCACGAAGTTTTTTGCAATATCCGTCTGCGGCTTGGCAAAAACCTCGAAAACTGAACCTTGTTCAACCACGCATCCTCCCTCCATGACCGCTACTTTATTGCAAATTTCCCTAATAACAGACATTTCATGAGTGATTAACAGAATCGTAATATTGTATTCTTTATTAATTTTCTTTAAGAGCTGCAGTACCGCACTCGTTGTTTGTGGATCCAATGCAGATGTAGCTTCATCACACAATAAGATCGATGGATTGGTAGCCAATGCTCTCGCTATGCCGATCCGCTGCTTTTGACCGCCGGATAATTGTTCCGGATAACTCTTTGCCTTGCTTGATAAGCCAACGAACTCTAACAGCTCGCCTACCCGCTGTTTGATTTCTTTACTAGGAGTTCCTGATAAAACCAGCGGCATGGCGATATTATCAAAAACAGTCTTTGAGTTTAGCAAGTTGAAATGCTGAAAGATCATTCCGATTTTTTTCTTTTCTGCCCGCAATTCCTTCGGATTCAATGAAGTTAAATCCTTACCCCCGACAATCACCGAACCATCTGAAGGCTGTTCAAGCAGATTGACCAACCTGATCAACGTACTTTTACCGGCCCCGCTATAACCGACGACACCGAATATATCCCCCTTTTCCACCGTCAAATTAATACCCTTCAAAGCCTCAACGGTCTGTTTCTTTGTTTGATAAACCTTTTTAACATTTTGAAACTCAATCATCCAATCTCCCCCCATGTTGTTTATTTTTACGAATTCATTATCAGAGAAGAGCTTTGCAAAGTTTCATAATGATAGGGTTAATTTCGAAATTCACGAGTAAAAGCATGAAACTCACGAGTAAATGCGCCAAACTCACGAGTAAATGATCGAATCTCACGAGTAAATCAATAATTCTCCAAATAACCATATACATTCTGAATAAACAAAAGAGGCCTCTTCCGTCATCAGACAGAAGAGGCCTCTTTTAGAAATAAAAAAGAGTAAACTCTTAATTTAATTATCTAAGAAAAGCTCCTTCTTATCTTTCAAACTTTCGTCCGTTGGAATTAGCACAGTATTTTTACAAAAGTAAAAACCCGCTGCCGAGGTATCATAGGGCCAAGTCCCTCCACATCTCTTGATAAGAATTAACGTTATATTTAATTATGTCCTTCACTATATATTCTAATTTCTCTAAAGTCAACCATATTTTTAAGCGCTCTAAATATTTTCATAGTATAGTGAATTGATACTTTTTAATTATATTAATATAATTTTTATTTCTATTTTATAATGATTTGCTCATTCTCCATACAGGGTGTTTTTCATTTTCTTCGCTTATCTTCATCATGCCTGAACTCGTATATAAACGAATCGCCCTTTGATTATCCGGAGAAACCCTTAAATGGTATTCGGATACATTAAATTGCCTGAAAAAGTTTTCTGCGTAGCGAACCAATTCCTTGCCAAGGCCTTTACTGCGGTATTCGGGAATTAGATAAAATAAATTCACATAGCCGATCTCAGTTCCTTCATACTCCCGAATTTGAAGCTCCATTTGTCCAATCGGTTCTTGGTCCTTTTCAATGATCACCTGTCCATCAGGAAATTTGCGGACCCGTTCTTTCATTCGTTGCAAGTATGTATTTTCATCTCCAAAACCGTCTTCAGATCCAAAACTTACAACAAAGGAATCTTTCCGGAATTTAACGATAATATCTTTATCTTTGTCCGTATCAATGGTACGAAAAAGCAACTTCATCCACCCCTATCATTTTATTGGAATAGTTTCTAGATAGGTAATACTCATTTTCCTACGCTAATTCACCATTTTCAATTTCATAAATAAAAGGCTTAAAGAGGCCCTTACGTTTTTGTGCCCTGATGGAAAAACATTTGCCATCTTCCATTCGCACATTTCCAGATTGAACTTCTTAATGTATGTTCCGCTTTACTTTCATCAAAAATCCGGTACGTAGTTAACACGGTATCCTCTGACAATTGATGCATGTCAAATTGACTTAAGGTCATTTTCACCGCACCGGCTCCCTCTTCTCCCACAAAATCGCTTTTAGTCCATATATTACCCGAACTGCCGAACTCAAAGAAATCATCTTTCAATAATAATGAAAGTTCTTCTGGAGATGTACGGATTTCAGATTTTAACAATTTCTCCTCCAGCTGATACAAATGCTCTTTTAACAACGAAGAATCACTTTCCATTCATCTCGTCCTCCTTTTTCAACTACTTTCCTCGAGTTGACTGCTTCTCAATACGATTGGAAAATGGTGTATAATTCATACAAAGACTTTCATACGGTGGTGAATTCATGATCCATGCTGTCAAAGATTTTTTATCCAGTTGTTTGCTGATTACCAGTTGGCTAATATTTGCGGTCAGCAGCATTTTTTTCATTTTTTCGTTTTTAACCGTTTTTGCCATACCTATTTTCTTATTAATATTTTCAACCGGCTTACTTTGTCTCAATATTTCCAAGAAACTTGACTCAAAACGGATTTCTAAGTGTTAAGAACAATTTATTCCACAATAATTGCGGTAATTCCTTTTTAAACTGCCATCCGATACGAATTATTCCAATCGATTTATTACGTCCTAAATCGGATTATTTCGACCTACATCAGTTTAATTCAACCTACACCCCATTTATTCCGTCTTACATAGAAATAATTCGACCTACACCCGATTTATTCCGTCCTTCATCAAAATAATTACTCCCACATCCCATTTTTATCATTGAGTCCATAAAAAAAAGAAGCTGCAATGGCAGCTCCTTTTTTCGTGCATCCGTTCATGTTTATCGTGATAGGGTCCCCTGCAGCCGATTCGTTTCGGCAATCACTTTTTCTTCATCGATCGTTAAGCATCCGCCATCTTTCACGACCATTTTGCCATCAATGTATACATCACATACATCATTTCCGCGTGCTGCATAAAGCAGGTGCGAATAGGCTTCACTCAGTGGCTGCAGATGTTCTTTGTTATATGGGTAAATGGTGATGAAGTCTGCTTTTTTACCAGCTTCAAGTGATCCCGTATGACCCATTCCAATCGCTTCTGCACCCATTCTGGTAGCCATGGCGAGTGCTGTTTGTGCAGGGAATTTAGTGGCGTCCTTATAGATGCCTTTTTGTAGTAATGCAGCTGTCCTTATTTCCTCGAACATATCGAAGTTGTTGTTCGAGGCGACGCCGTCTGTTGCAACCCCAACTTTAATGCCTGCATCAAGGAGGCTGACGACATCTGCTATTCCAGATCCGAGCTTCAGGTTACTGATTGGATTATGGGCAACGCGTACATCGTGCTGTTTTAGTATCGCTCGCTCTTCATCATTTAGAACCACACCATGGGCCATTACGGTAGGCTGATCGAACAGTCCTAAACGGCGAAGGTGCTCGACAGGACGGGATCCGTAACGTTTTTCGATGTCGAGGATTTCAAAGTCCGTTTCCGATACGTGAATGTGCACCATCAAATCATTCTCTTTTGCAATCCGTGCACTTTCCATAATCGCTTCAGGTGTACAGGCATAAGGGCTGTGTGGCGCGACCATGGTGGTCAGGCGGCCATCGGCAAACGTTTTATAGTTTTTTGAAAACTGCTCAGCCCCCATGAGGTTCGCTTTTTGGTCTTTTTCCGTACCCAAGCTGAAAATTGTGTAAGAAAAGGCTCCGCGCATTCCCGTTTCGCCTATCGTCTCCATGACAGCACCCGCATCTATTCCATTAGGATTAAACATATCCGAAAATGTCGTAGTTCCTGATTTCATCATTTCCATAAGGCCAAGTTGAGAACTTACAGAGGCGATTTCCGTTGTAAACTGGCTTTCAATCGGCCATATTTTCGTTTCAAGCCAAGGCTTCAGCAGCATGTCGTCCCCGATTCCGCGTAAAAGGGTCATGACAATATGCGAATGGGCATTCACAAGGCCTGGCATAATCCATTTTCCGCCAAGGTTGACCACTTGATCAGCATCTGTCAATTGTTCTTCAGAGTGCTGGCCAATGTAGGATATGGTTTGATCTTGTACAATCATCATGCCGTTTTCAAAGATTTGATTTTCTTTATCCATAGTAAAAAAGGTAGCATTCATATATATCGTTTTCATATAAGTATTTCCTCCAAAGTCGTTTCATGTATCAACAAGTTTCTATTCCGCATTCTAAACTAGCATCTTACAGGTAATCAAGTAATTCTATATTATCAGGGGACATTTCCATTTACCTTAGGAACCTATTGGAAGAGCTTCAAGATGAATGCTTCCTTCAATATGTCCGTTCAATCAGCAAACCACATAGAAATGCCCATTGCAAATTCAGCAGGCAAATCAGCTGTTAAAAAAAATCTTCCCTCTATTGCCCACAGGGGTTTCGGTGATACGAATGGCTTCTTGCACATCTTGAAGGCCGTAGTAGGAATCCGGCTTCATGAAAATCAATCTTTCATCAGCAATGAAACCCATCAAAAGGTTAAACGTTTCATGCCAGGTTTGAACGGAAGCCTGCTGATTCCAATGGCGAAGATGAAACATTTTAACATTCACTTTTGTCCTTTGTGAAATTTCCGCCCAATTTACAGACTTTCCTGATAAAAGTCCAATCGTTAATAAGATGCCGTTAGGCCGAACACAAAAAGCTAGCTCTGAACCATCAATGCCGCCCACTGAATCTATGGCCGCATTCGCTCCGCGCCCATTCGTCCATTACATCACGGTATCATGCAAGGATGATTGGGACGTATCGATTACATATGCAGCACCAAGTTCATGCAGCTCTTTCGTATACTTATCGTTTCTCGTTACAGCAATCAGCTTAAAACCAAGAATCCTGGATAACTGGGCAAATAAACGGCCAATGGAAGATCCGCAAGCATTTACGAGTAATACATCATCCGGTTTCAATGCTAATACTTCTGTGATTATTAGCCACGCGGTTATCGGATTTATATATAATTGCGCTGCTATATGGTCCTCAATCGAATCAGGAATGACGATGGCCAGCTCCGCAGATGCTTTAACATAATCCTGCCAGGTCCCTTCACCACGCAAAGGCAGTACACGCTTGCCTATCAGCTCTTTCGAAACCGATGGACCCACCTCTTCTACAATGCCGACACCTTCATAACCAGGTATGGCAGGTAAGGGGATTCGGTGGGAATAGGCACCGCGAATGGGCAGCAAGTCAGACGGGTTAATGGGACGTGTGGTCATCCGAACGAGGACTTCCCCCTCGAAAGGTTTTTGAATAAGTTTATTTTCAACTTTTAAAACCTTTTGCGGATTCCCAAACTCATAGAATGTAACACATTTGGCTTCCAAAATAATAAGTCTCCTTTTATGTATAAGTCTATCTATTTTATCATTTAACTGTGGTTTATTTTATGATGATTCTGGTTTTCCGCTTTATGATCACATCTTCCATGAATTTCTCGTTAAGAATCTTCTTATTGTTCCAAGCATATAGTTTATAAATTTATGTACAAGGGGGGAAGAGATTGAATAGTGTAGGGAAAAATGATTTTGTATCTGGGTTTGTACCACATCATAATCATGGTTCTGTTGATTATACTTCCATAGCGGACGGCCATGTCCATCAATGTTTGGATGTAACATCCCCGCCTATTCCATCACAAGAGGGAGGACATATTCATTATACTGAAGGATATGTGTTATTTGAGGATGGGCATTCCCATTATTATAAGGCATATTCGGGACCACCCATTCCGATTGGAAATGGAATGCACGTTCATTATTATGATTTTTACACAACGGAAGATGATGGGCATAGACATAGAATTAAAGGGGTCGATCAACCTGCTCCAGGAAATAAATAAGAACGAAAAAACATCAGGGGGATGGGAAATCCCCCTGATGTTTTCTTGCCTCCGATAGATTCTAAATGCATCTCTACCTTTATTAGAAATAGTTATTCTAATGATCTTGAGATAAACCAATTGGAATGCATAGAGGCGTTTGATCAACTGGATTTTCAATAATACAGCATTCCAGTCTAAAAACGTCCTTGATCATCTCTTTTGTAAATACCGTTTCAGGCGGTCCCTCTTTATAGATCTTTCCCTTAACGATGCTAATCAGATGATCGGCATACTGTGCCGCTTGATTCAAATCATGCAGAACCATGACAATCGTACGCCCATAAGTTACGTTTAAATCGCGCAGTAATTCCAATATTTCAATTTGGTGTGCTAAGTCTAGATAGGTTGTCGGTTCATCTAACAGTAAAAGGTCGGTTTCTTGTACTAAAGCCATCGAAATCCATGCTCTTTGCCTTTGTCCTCCAGATAATGCATCCAATGTCCGATCAGCAAATTCAGTCATTTTCGTTGCAGATAAAGCACGGTCGACAATGGCATGATCTTCTGGAGTTTGTCTCGAAAACAAGCCTTTGTGTGGATGCCTGCCATAATAACATAGATCTTTAACGGTTATATCTTCCGGAGCTTCCGGAGCTTGCGGTAAAATAGCCAATTTCTTCGCAACTTCCTTGGAAGATTGCTGATGAATGGCCTTTCCATCTAAATAGATCGTGCCTTGCTGAGGTATTAATAATCTAGCTAGAGACCGTAAAATGGTAGATTTGCCACAACCATTGGAACCTATGATTATACTGATTTTACCTTCAGGAATTACTAAATCGATATTATCAATGATTTGAGTTGATCCATAAGAGAGAGAAAGATGCTCTGCTGATAATGTTGTCATGATCTCCCGCCTTCCTTATGTTATTTTTCGTTCACGACGTAATAAATATAAAAAGTATGGCACCCCAATCACCGCAGTGATAATTCCGGCGGGTATTTCTATTGGAGGGAACAATCCTCTGCCCAAGCTATCGGCAACGAGTAGAAAGATAGAACCAAAGAGCGCTGAAGCAGGAAGTAAAACCTTGAATTTAGATCCAACCACTCTACGGGCAATATGGGGGGCGATTAAACCAATAAATCCAATGGAACCAACCGCAGCTACACAGACTCCAATTAAAATGACAGAAACACCTAGTAAAATATAACGCAGTAATTTTGATCTTTCACCGAGACCTGTAGCTATTTCGTCTCCAAGGCTCAGTACATCCATTTTAGAAGTTAATGCAATTAATACCGGGACAAGAACTAGACATGGAAGCAACATGAATACTTGATCCCATCCTCTTCCCCATAGACTCCCTGTTAACCACAAGAGAGTCGTATTCACATCATCCGGGAACTTGACCATGAAATACTCTATGCCTGCTTGACATATTGCCCCTAAAGCAATTCCCACCAAAGCTATTGTATTTGGTTGAGCTCCTTTTTTATAAACAAATATCATCAAAATTGCCGCCATGACCGCTGCTCCGATAAAAGCTGAAAGGGGTAGTATGATAATTGGCGATTGCGGAAATAAAACAATGACGATAACAGCTGCTAATCCGGCACCTTTTGTTACCCCAATCACATCGGGAGAAGCCAATGGATTTCGAAGGACCCCTTGCAGAATGGCTCCAGCCGTTGCCAATCCGGCCCCCACTATCACGGCAATCAAAATACGGGGTATCCGGTAGTTGTGCAGTATGAATGCCTGACTTTGCATGCCATTTCCAAGGAAATTTTGGATGATTTCCAAAGGTGAGATGTAAATGGCCCCTAATCCCAGGCTCACCATTGATAAAATCAGCATGATTACCATAAGCATAAGGAGAATGGAATAAGGGTGAAACTTGGGTTTCAACACGGATTTTCGATTAAATTTCATTGCTTAATATTCCTCCCTCTCTTCGCTAAATAAAGGAAGAATGGCGCACCGATCATAGCTGTTACAATTCCTACTGGCGATTCAAAAGGATAAGCGATAAACCGGGCGATAATATCTGCATAAACTAAGAGTAAAGCGCCGAATAATGCAGAAAAAGGGATGATTCTTCGATAATCTCCCCCCACCAGCCTCCTGACGATATGAGGAATAATCAAACCAACAAAGCCCACTGGGCCTGCGACGGCAACCGAAGATCCTGCCAAAATAATGACCAATATTCCTGCTAAAATACG
Organism: Peribacillus sp. NJ11; assembly: GCF_030348405.1. Lineage (NCBI taxonomy): Bacteria > Bacillati > Bacillota > Bacilli > Caryophanales > Bacillaceae > Peribacillus > Peribacillus sp. NJ11. Next base: position 2,215,702 of record NZ_JAUCFO010000001.1, on the reverse strand, counting down.
GATTCGGTACACCCGTTGCCCAAGTCCTTGCGCCATATTTTCTCCTAATACAAGGACGGAAACAGATCGAGAGAACACGACAGCGACAAATAGCCCAAAAAGAGACCAAGGAAGAATCATGTTAACGTGCGCCCATGTTTTCCCATTAATAGATCCGACTAACCAATAGAGCACATCTTTCGCTTGTTCATTAAAGATGATCATGCCTTGCGTTAAAGAAGATAAAAAAAAGTGAACAGCCATTCCCGCCAATGCCAGCTTTACTTGGGTCATTCCCCCTCCTGAAGCAAAAGAATAGACTGCCATCCCTCCCACTGCTGCACCAATGAATGCAACGCAAACTAGAGAGACGGAAGAAAGGTTAGGAAAGAAAACAAAAGCTGAAACAATAAAAAATGACGCACCGGCATTAACACCAAATACTTGTGGAGAAGCTAATGAATTCCGGGTGATAGCCTGCATGAGAGCACCCGCCACCGCTAAATTAGCACCGACCAATGCTCCAACCAAAGCTCGAGGTAAACGAAGAGTCCTTATAATAACCTGTTCTTTTGACGAGTCCATCTCAAAAAAGGACTTCAAAACCATTGCTAAATTTATGTCGGCCGCACCCACAGAAATACTTGTTAGGACTCCCAAAATTAACAAAACGATTCCGGCTACAGCTGTACAATACACTTTCATTTTACTTCTAACTACGGTCTCCATTGACTATACAACACACTTCCTAACAAGATTTTCATACTAATAGAAAGAGAAGTAAGAATTGGATCTCTTACTTCGCTTTTGTTCCTTATTCTTTATCAAGCATGTTTAAAGTGTCTTTAGCAATGGCCTCTGCGGATACAACACCACGGTATCTCGTCCATAAATCCCGATCAACACTATAAACTTGTTTGTTTTTTACAGCCTTGAGGTCTTTCCAAAGAGGGTTGTCTTTCCACTCATCAGTAAGTAACTTTCCCTCATTGTTCGCCAAAAGCAGCACATCCGGATTAATCTCGACAAGTTGCTCCAGATTCATCTCAGCATGTGGTTGGTCTTGCTGAATGGCATTTTTCAATCCCATTCGTTCAAGCAATTCTCCATCATAAGAAGAAGAAGTATGAGCTTGGAATGAAGTATCCCGTACAACAGCAGGTAAAACCGTCATATTTGAATTAACTGTTAGCTTTGATTTAAGTTCTTTGATCGTTTTTTCATGCTCGTTTAATCTTTTATCTGCAGCCTCTTCCTGATTTACTGCTTTTGCAATCGTTTTGAAAGAATCCAAGTTTTCTTGATAGGTAGATTCCCGACTTTTTAAGACAACGGTAGGAGCGATCTGCTGTAAATCTTTATAAATACCTTTATGCCGCTCAGCATCTGCAATGATTAAATCCGGCTGTAAAGAACTGATAACCTCTAAATTAGGCTGTTCACGTGTTCCCACTGAAGTGTAATCCATTTCTTGACCTACAAGTTTTGTAATCATATCTTTTTTGTTGTCATCTGAAATCCCAATAGGTTTTATTCCTAGAGCATTTAGAGAATCAACGAAAGATAACTCAAGGGTAACAATTTTTTTAGGAGTATTTTTAATTTCCGTTTCTCCCATTTCATGCTTAATCGTCCTTATTTCTTGATTCTTTGTTTCGGCAGATGTCTTCTCTGCTTCTGTTGTTTTTTGAGAGGTATTACATCCTGATAACATCATCATAATAGTCAATAACAGGATTAATACTCCTCCCCCAAATGTTCTTGCTTTTTTAGATTCTCGCATTTTTTGCACCCTTTCTCTCATCTATATCTATTTAACTTCTTATCCAACGTGTTAATCATAATTGAAAATGATTATCATTATCCTGTTGTTATGATAAAGTCATCGATTGATACCGTCAATATTAATGAAATTTTGTGAATAAAAATCATTATGGCCATTAAGGCAACCTGCATGCATTTTATTGATTACGTGAAGTAAGTTGAAGTACCGATTCGGCAAGGGCTTGAAGTTGAACTTTAAAAAAAGTAAAAAAAGCAGACCCGTTAAGGTCTGCTCTTTTGATCAATGTACGTCCTCATTTTCTTTCCATCAGCATTTCCTCAATAGGATATACTTCATTAGAAGCTTCCCCTTTTGAGGGTTTTATGGAGGTGGAGTTTATTATAAGAATGATTCAGTTGATCCCAGAGATCCGCTCCCTTTCCGCCGACTGTCTGCCATGTCTCCTCGCCGCAAGCGCCTGTGGGGTCTCGGCTAGCCATTTTTGGAAGGAGTGTCGCACTCTTGAATCCATTGAGAGTTTCATAAAATAGTAAAAAATCAATAAGGATTATCTAGTCTTGCTTTACTATCATGGTTCGGGTTGAGAAACAATATTGGATTTTCTTTGCTTTCCAGGTTATTTAGTGAAACTTTCCCTTCAAAAAGCGATACAGCCCATCTTCTCGATATGAATGCTCCGTCACTTCATCGGCTTGTTCTTTGACCAGGTCAGTGGCGTTTTTCATGGCAACGCAATGTCCTGCGAGCCTAAATAGGGGAAGGTCGTTTTCACCATCGCCCACTGCCAGGATATTTTCCGGTGCTAGCTGGAAATGCTTCAGTAATAGTTGGACCCCTGTTGCTTTTGAGACGCCTTCCACTGTCACTTCTACATTGTGATGGGTGGAGGAAGCTGTTGTGAAGGCATTGTATTGCTTGATTTTCCCCAAATCCGCTTTCCATTTTCGAATGGTATTCATTTCATTGCTGAAAAAGTAGATTTTGGCAACACTGCTTATATCCATTTGTTCTGACCATCTTATTTTGTCATCCACTGCATCCTGTCTTGATAGCCATTCATTTTCATCGACTGTCTCGGGCTTTGGCACCAAGCCTTGTTTAACCATATAGTCTTTATCTTTAAGTAATGCCATCCGTGTTCCAGCGTTCGGATGCACTTCGTAAAAAATCTCTCCAGCTCCTGCTTTGGCGACCAATTCTTCCACAAGTTCCGGCGACAGGGCGTGTTCGACAATCTGTTCCTTTCCGATGAATACGGACATTCCATTGGCTGTCACCATTCCATCGGCTTCCATGCCAGACGGCAAAACGTCCCTCGCTTCTTCCAGCGTTCTTCCTGTTGCAATGAAAATCAGCTTACCTCTTTCCCTAAGTTCGCCTATGTACTGCTCCAGCGTCTCATTCACCTTATTCATTTCGTTCAATGTCGTGCCATCCAAATCCAGCACAATTGCCTTGTTAGTCATGCAAATCACCTCTAAAATCCGAATGATATGAAAATGCCAACAGCCCATTATCAAAAAGATCTTAGGCTGTTGGTTTCATTGATTTATGTTTTTTCATGTACCCTATCAGTATATCAGTTTAGGATAATCCTAAAAGTTTCATGACACTTAGGATGAAGAGACCGACCACGCCGAAGTCTGAATCACCAAATGTGGTTCCTTCAAAACCTACATCCCCCAAGAAGACCAGGAGTATCGCCGGCAGGAAACTAATGATGAGCCCGTTGGCAAATGATCCTAGCATCGCACCGCGTCTGCCTCCTGTGGCATTTCCAAAAACACCCGCTGCCGCTCCGGTAAAGAAATGCGGTACGAGCCCCGGAACGATGACTTTCAATCCGATTGCCGGAAGGAGGAACATGGATAATAGGCCAGCCAGGAAACTGAATAGGAACCCGATGATCACTGCATTTGGAGCGAAAGGAAAGATGGTCGGGCAATCCAATGCAGGTTTTGTATTCGGCGCCACTTTATCAGCAATCCCTTTGAATGCAGGGACGATTTCAGCAATTAACATCCGTACCCCTGCAAGGATGATGTAGACCCCTGCTGCAAATGTTATCGCCTGGATGAAAGAAAATACGATGAAGTTCGAACCGCCGGATAATTCCGTTTCAATATAGTTCTGTCCGGCAAACAAAGCGACGATCACGAAGAACAACGTCATCGTAAGCGATACGGCGACTGATGTGTCCCTCAGGAATCCTAAAGATTTAGGAACCTTGATCTGCTCGGTCGTCTTCTCCTTATTCCCAAACCATTTTCCAACAGTCGCGGATACAAAATATCCGATGGTCCCGAAGTGGCCGATGGCAAAATCATCGCTTCCGGTAATCTTCCGTACGTATGGCTGAAGGAGGGCTGGGAACATCACCATGCATACCCCTAATAGAATGGAACCGACCAAGATAAGCGGAAATCCGTCAAGCCCGCCGACCGATAGGGTGACTGCAAGTAAACAAGCCATGAATAAGGTATGGTGCCCCGTTAAGAATATATATTTAAATGGCGTGAAACGAGCTAGCAATACATTGACGACCATACCAAAAACCATGATAAGTGCAGTCGAGGTCCCAAAATCACTTTGGGCGGCTGCGACAATGGCTTCGTTATTCGGTATGACGCCTTGTACATTGAATGCATGATCGAACATTTTACTGAATATATCAAGGGCGCCGATGAGCACTGCCGCTCCCGCTCCAATGATAATGAAGCCCATGACTGTTTTTAACGTTCCAGATACAACATCCGCACTGGATTTCCGCTGTAACAGCAGGCCAATGAGAGCAAACAGTCCCACTAGTATGGAAGGTGTACCCAAGATGTCATTCATGATAAGTTCCAGCATTGCCTCTCCCCCTCTTTTTTAAGTTTTCTTGTTATAGATGTGACGCTAATTTCGATGTGATTTCAGGAATGCTCATCATGTTTTCCAGCGTGACGATCGTCCGGGTTCCATCATCCAGCTGACCGACAATATCCGCCGCTCCCAGGAAAATATCTGCCTGAACCGTTTTTGCGGATGTAAGGTCCGTATGATCCACCTCGGCCGTTTTTCCCATTTCCGTCAATGCTTTCTTCACATTCATCTCCATGATGAAGCTGCTGCCCAATCCGTTTCCGCATACTACCATGATTTTCTTCATATCAATCTCTCCTTTTTTTATCCTACATGCTTGTCTAATTTAGATTTGATTTCAGGGATGCTCATCATGTTTTCCAGTGTGACGATCGTCCGGGTTCCATCATCCAGCTGACCGACAATATCCGCCGCTCCCAGGAAAATATCCGCCTGAACCGTTTTTGCGGATGTAAGATCCGTATGGTCCACCTCGGCCGTTTTTCCCATTTCCGTCAATGCTTTCTTCACATTCATCTCCATGATGAAGCTGCTGCCCAATCCGTTTCCGCATACTACCATGATTTTCATTCCGCTTCCTCCTTCGAATATTTATGAACGTACTCCATAAGGATCGATTTATCTGAAGTGCGTAAGATTTCCTCTATATTGGCTGGTTCATTCAATAATTGAGTGAGCTGGATCAATGCCCGCAAATGCGAATCGTTATCTACGGCTGCCAAAATGATAATCAGGCGAACCGGTTTATCCGGACCAAAGTCCACGGCTTCATCCAATTTCAGCAAACTCATGGATAAAGATCTTACCCCCTGCTCCGGACGTGCATGGGGAATCGCCACTCCAGGCGTTATCACTACATATGGGCCATTCGTTTCTATGGCCTCGATCATTGCATCCACATATCGTTCTTCGACGGTTCCTAAGTCCACGAGAGGCTTGGCCGCGACTTGAATGCCTTCTTTCCAATTGGAAACATGCGGCTGTAATTGAATCGTTTGCATATTGAGCAGTTCTTCTAACACAGGCTTCTCTGCCTCCTTTAAAGAAAATTGGGTTACTTTTGGCGTGTGAGTAAACACATTCGACTGCAGTGCCTTTTCAAGCTGATCCGGTTCATGGATTGTCGCATACTTGGAAATGATTTTTAATAAAGCTGAAACATCCACACTTTCCGTCGTATATCCATACAATTCCTGCATGACCTGCTGGCGCAATGTATGTTTATCCTGCATTTCCAAAATGGGCGGTACAACGAATAAGGCCGCTTTCGTTCTCATATGCACCGTTGAAAAAACAAGGTCGTACGACAGTGGGTATTCAGCCGCTTTCCTTACTGACAGAACATCAAGGAACAAAATATCCGGAAATAATTCCCTCAATGTATAAATGAGGATATTGCTGATGCCGATACCATTCGGGCATACGACAATCGCCCGTTTTCGATCATCCAATGTGGTTCCTTGCCTGCGCAGCCATCCGCCAAAATAGATCGTGAAGTATGCCACTTCCTCTTCTGATACTGGACAGCCGATCTCTTTCTCCAACACCCACAGGGATTTTTTTGTCAAATGATGCAGTTCAGGATATACTTTCTGAACCCGGCCCGTCATCGGGTTCATTTGCGGGAGACCATACCGCAGGCGATGATATGCCGGTTTAAAATGAACGTATAATTGTTGGCATAGCTGCTCTTTGTCTTTCAGGTGAACAAACGCCAGCCTCTCGAACTCTTCCACGATTTCCTGCAAAAGCTGTTGAATGACTTCATCATCCTTAAGAGGGGAAATGTCCTTCGTTCGATTCATGCTCAGTAAATGTAACGTTGCGTATAAGTTTTCCGTTTCGCTCCACACTGATTGAAAGGCATCCGTCATGGTCATTTCCTCAACCATTTTGTATTCTTCCGTCGCTACAAACGGAGCCCAGCTCTGGTCGGCTTGTAACTCTTCCCCTTTACCTATGAGCTGATCTGTACATAAAAATAAATAGCTCAGTTCATGAAGCCGTTCATCCGTAAAGGTGATGCCTAATTTACGCTCGATCCTTTCAAGCTGGAACCGGATTGAGCTGATTTGCTTTTCATGATTTCCCCATATGCACTCCATGATCAATTCACTATTGGGACTGTTCAGTACATCATGCACGAGACGTTCAATGATATATCTCTTTACCCGGCTTTCCCCAATCACCACGTAGCCATCTTGTTTGGAATACTGGATTTTGAGCGCTATGTCCCTGTTTTTCTCCTTAAGCCTTTTTAAATCCTTCAACACCGTATTTCGTGAAAGCCCGGTGATTGTCTGGAAATGATAGACGGACAATTCTTCATGGCTTAACAGGATCATGAGGTAAAAAACCTTTTCCCTATCTGTCTCTGAAAATATATAATTGCGTTTTGTCAGTTTTACGTTCAATTCTTCATCCCTGATTGTTTCGGAAAAGGAGTAGCCCAGTTCACGATTATATTGAATCGGTTGATATCCATGAAATTGGAGCCAGTCATTCGCTTTGTTCAGACCATATTGTATTTGCCTTCTCGTCAGACCTGTTTGGGCTTCAAGTTCTTTCATTTTTGAAATGGGCGAATGCTGTAATAGTTTTAGTAAATTGGCGCTTCTTTCATCTAAAAACATTCTCTATCCCTCTCCCTGCTTCTACGATATCTCACTTCTTATTAGAATTATAGCGTTTCTAAGTCCGAATGTTGTCATGGGTACTGCACAATAATAAACTCTTTATAAATTTGTGCACAATACCGCATGTAATCAATTTTAAATACAGACTATATTCAGAAGAGGATATTATGTACTTCATACATCTTTTGTTTTTTAGTTCGGAGTCGCAGTGAAGTCATGAGACCTAGCGTGAAAGGGGTTCTGGGTGAAACTGAGGTTTTGGAATGATGAGCCGTTTTAAAGGGGCTAAACATATCTTTCATCAAATCAAAATGAAAGGAAAATCAACGTTCATATTTTCTAGCGTCTGTGGGGTCTCGCCTAGCCATTTATCCGGCAGGAGTGTCGCTAATTTCTTCAATCCAATAAGGTTTCATCCCATATAAAACAATAAAAAAATCATGGAGTATAACCAAGTATTGTTTTTAAAAATTGGAACGGGTGTGCAAGACTCCTGCGGGAAAAGCGTGTCCAGGGAGACCCCGCAGGCGCAAAGAGCGCCGCGAGCGGACCGTCCGCGGAAAGCGAGTGTCTCTGGAGTGGACAAATTGTACTAATACTAAAAAAACTGTAGGCAGACTCGATTTTCATCGGGTTTGCCTACAGTCTGAGAGGGAACAAAAAGCACCCTCTTTTATTCAACTAAAGTACCATTTGTATAAGAGTTATATCTGCTTGCTGAGATTGCGCTGAGCTCCCCTATAGCTTCCGATTATATTTTGATAACCAGGAAGCTGGCTGGAAAGTAAAGCACCAAAACCTTCAACGTCATTGCGCCAATCACGTTGTAATTCGCATGCTACGCTAAACCAGTTCATAAGCTGCACACCACCATGGGCCATACGCGATAATGCCGCATCAGCTACTTGTTTGCTGACTGTTCCAGAAGCATCAGTGACAGCAAATACTTCATAACCAGCTTTCAAAGCGGAAAGTGCCGGGAAAGCAACGCAGACATCTGTAACCACGCCCGCGATGATCAGTTGTTTTTTTCCAGTTTCTTCGATTGCTTTAACAAATTCTTCATTATCCCATGCGTTAATTTGTCCAGGCCGAGCTATTTTTGGTGCGTGAGGAAAGAGTTCTTCCAATTCTTGCATCAGCGGTCCGTTTGGTCCGTTTTCAAAGCTTGTTGTTAAAATAACTGGCAAATCAAAAAACTTGGCGGTGTTGGCAAGAGCCATAACATTGTTCTTGAATTCATCAACACCATAATCACGCACTAGCCCGGAAATAAGACCGGTTTGATGATCCACTAGAAGAACGGCAGCATCATCTTTGGAAAGACGAGAATAGAGATCAGACATTTTTAAAGTCCTCCTTTTATTAAAGCTATCGAAGAAAGTTCATATGTAGGGAAATTCCCCCAACTCCTTCGTTGGTTCCAGTCAGTTTATAACTTAACTGACTGTTGTTTTAAGTTTATCTATAAACTTATAGCCTGTCAATCATATATATAATAAGAATCATTGATTATTGATAATTAATCTAGAACTGGAGTGTGATCGATCCAATGAATGAATTGTTGTAAATAACGCTCAAGATAACGTTTTGTTTGATCGTCAGTAAGCTCTTTCCGATCAGAATCAATCTTTTTATGTACTTGCGATATCAGCATTTTTTGAAATGGAAGAACATGAACTTGCATCGCTTCAAGTACTTGCCTGATTTGCATTTGAGCAAATGCAGTACCTAATCCCCCAGGAGTAGCACCAATCAGGCCAACTGGTTTCTTGGTAAGAACAGCGGACTCCCGAGGTCTTGATGCCCAGTCCAATGCATTTTTTAATACGCCTGGTATTCCAGAATTGTACTCTGGACTAACGATAATGATACCGTCAACGTCCTGAATGGCGGAATTAAATGATGTCACTGTTTCTGGAACCCCACTTAATTCCAAGTCTTCGTTAAACAAAGGAAGATCATTAATTTCGATCCAGCGAAATTGATAAGAATCAACCATATCTGTCAATGATTGAGCAATGATTCGATTATAAGAATTTTCCCGTAAACTGCCGCAAATAAGGCCGATGGTTCTAGTCATCTACTTCCCTCCTTGTTTGAAATCATCTCCTATAGTACCATAATCTACCAACTATAAAAAAGTGACGTTATTCCTAATTAAGCTTGTGATCTAAATATGGCGTAACATGATTGCTGGGTAAAAAGAACTTCCTTATATTGATCCCACTTCCATTTTCTGAATATTTCCAACATACTATAAACTAGAAGGGTATTGGGAGGAGTGTAGAAATGGATGAAAAGAAAGTCACATGGTTAGAGCTCTTTTATGATTTGTTATTTGTGGCGGCCGTTGCGGGCGCAACTCATGTTTTACTGCATGTTGAAGATGGATATATCCATCCGGAGTATTTATTGAAGTTCGTGTTGATTTTTATTCCTATCTGGTGGGCTTGGGTAGGGCAAACCATCTTTATTAACCGGTTTGGAAAGGATTTATTTCATCAACGGCTATTTTTGATACTGCAAATGTTTTTTGTCCTAATTATGACATCAAGCTTATCAGCTGATTTTGATCCTTATTATCTTTCTTTTTTAATTGGTTATATTGGATTAAGAGCCGTGACTGCTATCCAATATCTTGTTGTACAGCGAATAGAAGAGGGATTTCGAAAAAAAGCGGCACTCTTTTTGGGAAGGTATTTTTGGATTGGGATTGTCATTTCATTATTCTCCGTCCTATTTGATTCTTGGCTTCGATATGCTGTGTTGTATTTGGGCATCCTGATCGATATCATTGTCCCAATCCTTGGAAGAAAATGTTTAGAAAAGGTTCCTACAAATACGGCCCACTTGTTAGAGCGCTTTGGTCTATTTACCATCATTCTCTTTGGGGAAGCGCTTATCAGCACTCTTGCCGTAATTCAACCTAAACAAGGAAATTGGGACTCGATAGCCTTTTCCATCATTTCATTTACCTTGATAATAGCTATGTGGTGGCAATATTTCGATAACATGGAGAAGAAAGTCGACAAGTCTGTACAGTCTTCCGGCCAAATCATCATTTACGGTCATCTGTTTATTTTAATGTCTATAAGCATGATTGCAGCAGCCATCAGATTATTGTTTTTACATGAAGTCCATTTTTCATTTATCCTCTACTTTGTTTTTGGTTCCGTATTGCTCTATTTCATTTCAACCACTTTTGTTTTCCACCAATATAGACATAAGCACCAGCGGTTGCAAATATATCATTTAGGGTTATTTTTAGGGATTTTAGCGGTCTTTTTTATTTTTAATTTGATTGTCGTGGTACCGAATATTGTGATAATAGGCGAATTAACACTGTTTTTTATCATCTTTGCTAAACTGACGACCACATAATAAAGGAATCAAAGAAACCAGTATCAAACGATAATACTGGTTTCTTTGTATGGGAGTTGGAAGTTTTTGCATTTGACTTCGAATTAGTTTATTCATAAACTGATTGTGACAAAAGAAGAATGAGGTGACATTCATGAAAGAAAACACAACGAATCCCTCCACATCTAATAATGAGGAACGACTGGGTTTAATGTTATGGTTCCGAATAACACGAATATATAACCAGATTATCCGGGAATCCAATCAACATTTAAAAAAATGGAATCTATCGGCAGCCCAATTCGATATCTTGGTTCAAATTGGTTCCCATGAACGATTGTCTCAGCAAGAACTTGCAAACAAGCTTTTTGTGACAAAAGGCAATATCACTCAACTATTAAGGAAAATGGAAGAGTTGGGATTGATTAAACGGGAACAGGAATGGAAAACAAAATACCTTTCATTGACTGAGGAAGGAAAAGAGTTTTTTCATGAAGTTGTTCCAAAACAAGAGCATTTTCAGGCATCACAGTTTGCCAACTTGAATGAGACGGAAAAACAACAGCTTTTAGATTTACTTAATAAAGTTCAAAAATAAAAACAGATCACCTGTTTAATGGTGATCTGTTTTTCTATTGATAATCGAATTTGTACTTTGAGCAGATGTTTTTTTCCTATTTGTATGCGTTGACACTTTGTATACATTTGTATACATTTAATATGAGATAAAAATTGTATACATACGTATACACAGAAAGAGGTTTTAACATGAGAAATGAAAAATTCAAGGATTTCAAGAAAGAGGGACATCACCGTGGGGAGCATCACAGTGGCAAAGGCCATGGTCCAAAAACCTTTCGCCGAGGGCGGGCAATTGCCTTTTTAGACATGATGAACCTTAAACGTTCAACCATTAAGGAACAGTTAGATAAACCAGAGTTTCAATCCATTAATCAAATCTTAGTCGGTGAATTAAAAGCCATTGATATGTTAATCAACGAATTTATTCAATTATTTGAAATACAAGAAAGTGAAGCAGCCGATAAGAAAAGTGAAGAAAAGGAAACTTCCAATAATAGTAAGAAAGGAATGGAAAGCAATGAAACAAATTAACAGTTATATCGATTCAGTGTTTTATACCCAAGATGCCCTTTTGGAAGAAGTCATTACGTCCATACAAGAAAACGGAATGCCGTCCATATCGGTATCTCCCTCATCTGGAAAACTACTTACCATGCTTGTATCCATTTCAGGGGCAAAAAACATTTTGGAAATAGGCGCTCTAGGAGGATATAGCGGGATTTGCCTTGCCCGGGGATTCGGCAGCGAAGGAAAATTAACCTCCCTTGAATTAAAGGAGGAGTACGCAAAGTTAGCTTATGGCAATCTATCCAAAGCGGGCTTTGGCGATCAAGTATCATATATGACCGGAACAGCTCTGCTAAGCCTGGAAAAACTCGTTGGTGATAACAAGAAATTTGATTTTTTCTTTATAGATGCTGACAAGGACAATTATGAAAATTACCTGAAATATTGCATTAGCCTGGCAGAACCGGGTGCATTAATCGTCATGGATAACGTACTTGCGGGAGGCAGTGTCGCAGACCAGGATGCTAAACCTAAACATTATACTGCATTCATGAAGACATTCAATGAAACTGTGGCCAATCATCCTCAATTGGAATCCCTGCTCATTCCGATCGGTGATGGACTGACCATTTCAAAAGTAAAGAAATAAAGAATGGAATGAAGTTTGATTAAAAGTACGTGCACGAAGACATATAAGTCAAAAAACAAAATTCACGAGTAATACTGCTAAATTCACGAGTAAAACAGCCAAACTCACGAGTAAAGTGCTCTAACTCATGAGTAAACAGCTTAATTCACGAGTAAAGTGCTCTAACTTATGAGTAAACAGCTTTATTCACGAGTATATCGCCCTAACTCTCGAATTTATCAATCAAACTCTGGATTATATCGATCAAATTTCCCAATTTTTCGATCAAACTCACTAAGTCTTGAAGAAAAAATAAAATGAATTTCTATAATCTTGAATGAAAATGATTTTTATTATCAATAATAAAGTATGAAAGAAGGGTAACCAGTTTGATGGTTACCCCCGATGATTTAAATTTCTGGATCAAATGTTTTGCAATCCGTTTCTTTGCTATTTGATGCTTGGTTCCCTTTATGACTGACAACATAAATAGCATCTGCACTGCATTTGTTTCCAGAATCCCAATATTTACAATTATTCACTTCACATAGAACATCTTTTGCCATCGTATCACACCTCCTCATTTGCTATCATTAACAAAATTGGGGTTATTGATACTTTCCTTTTTAAGGTTCAGGTTCCTTCATTTTAAAAAAACCGCCAACCTCGTGTAATAGAGCGCTCTAACTCACGAGTAAATTGCTTTAACTCACGAGTAAATCGATCAAATTCACGAGTAAATCGCTCTAACTCACGAGTAAATCGATCAAATTCACGAGTAACCGCCAATTCACCAGTAAATTGCTCTAACTCACGAGTAAATTGCTCTAACTCACGAGTAAATTGCTCAAACTCACGAATATATCGCTCTAACTCACGAGTAAATTGCTTTAACTCACGAGTAAATCGATCAAATTCACGAGTAAATCGCTCTAACTCACGAGTAAATCGTTCAAATTCACGAGTAACCGCCAATTCACCAGTAAATTGCTCTAACTCACGAATAAATTGCTCTAACTCACGAATAAATCGTTCTAATTCACGAATAAATTGCTCTAACTCACGAATAAATTGCTCTAACTCACGAGTAAATCGTTCAAATTCACGAGTAAATCGATCTAACTCACGAGTAAATTGCTCAAATTCACGAGTAACTCGCTCTAACTCACGAGTAAAACCACCAAATTCACCTGTAAAACGCAGAAATTCACCAGTAAAACGCTTTTCGATGAAAGAATTTCATTCTCGTGTGGAATCTAAGGACAAAAAAAACCGGGCAGCTTCCGCCCGGATTTTTTTATGATCATGCTGATCTTTTCAGTAGTTCTGCTTGTGGGATTTTCCAAAGCTCCCGCCATTTTTTCAAGGCTGCAATGAGAATGACCAAGCCTAGGCATAGCATGATGATCGATAATACTCCGTTCAAGATGCTGAATCCTGCAGAGTCCGGATTCAGGTATACATTTTTCACCATCCAGTACCCAGCTACATTAACGGTTGCATATAAGTAGGCTAGGGGTACGAGGCATGTCCAGATATACCAGCGTTTGTCTGCAATTTTCAAAACGACGGTCGCACCGATGATGAGTCCAATCGAAGCCATGAGCTGGTTGGATACACCGAAGAGTGCCCAGATCGATCCAATGTCCCCAGAGTAAAGAAGATATCCCCATATAAAGCAGGCTAACGCACTGGCGAAGATGTTACCTGGCAACCAGTCGACTCTTTTTAATGGTTTATAGAATTCCCCGAAGAAATCCTGGATTAAATAACGGGCAACACGTGTCCCCGAATCGATTGCGGTTAATATGAACACCGCCTCGAACATGATGACGAATTGGAAGAAGAACGAAGCCAGTTTGTCAAAGAAGGGTATTTCGGTAAAAATATAGGTCATGCCTACAGCAAGTGTAACTGCCCCGCCTGTCCGTCCTTCTAGATTCATGCCGATTTCTTCACTGAGTTCGTTAAGGTGTACGGTTTCCATGCCTAATGTTTGAAATACTTCAGGTGTGGAGTTAATGGCAAAATAATCTCCTGGCTGTAGCGAAACCGCAGCAATCAGGGCCATGATGGCAACGACACATTCTACAAGCATCGCTCCGAAACCAACGGATTTGATATCACTCCATCGGTTTAACATTTTTGGAGTTGTGCCTGATCCAACAAATGCATGGAATCCTGAAATCGCTCCGCAGGCGATGGTTATTGAAATGAATGGCCAGACAGGTCCGGCTACAATTGGGCCCCCGCCATTAATGAATTCGGTAAACGCAGGAAATTGGATTTCTGGATTCACCACGAAAACGCCGATAATCAATGCAGCAAATACACCGATTTTCATAAATGTACTCAAGTAATCACGAGGTGCCAGCAGCAGCCAAACAGGCAATGCGGCAGCAAAGAAAGCATAGATTGGCAAAATGATGGCAAGTGTGCTCGCTTCCAGTGTCAATAATTCACCAAATGCCGTTCCTTGAATGTTCGGACCAAGTAAAATTCCGGCCATGATGAGCGCGAACCCGACGATGGTCGCACCTTTCAGATTGCCAGTTTTTTTATGGTAAAGCCCAACACCCATGGCGATGGGAATGGTGATCCCGACAGCAAACGTCCCCCATGGATTATTTTCCAAAGCATGCAGAACGACCATTGAAAGTCCTGCCATCGTAATGGTAATGATAAAAAGCATCGCAAGTCCTGTACAGAAGCCTGCTACAGGTCCAAGTTCTTCTTTCGCAACTTCCGATAGGGATTTTCCGTCTTTACGCATCGACGCGAAAAGCACGACGGCATCATGGACGGCTCCCCCGATTACGGCCCCGATTAAAAGCCATAATAAACTTGGTAAATACCCGAATTGTGCAGCAAGGATCGGGCCCACCAATGGACCAGCCGCTGCAATGGCTGCAAAATGGTGGCCGAATGCCACCCATTTATTTGTTGGAACATAATCTTTTCCATCCTCTAATTTATGGGCAGGAGTAGGCTTGGAGTCATCTAGTTTTAATACTTTAAGTGCTATGAATGTCCCGTATAAACGGTAGGCAATCATTAATATACAAATGGAGCCTATGACGATTGGAACCGCATTCATATTTGAACCCCCTCTATTACTTACATCGTAAACTGATGATATCACGATGAAAGCGGATTCAATGGGTTTTCAAGTTATAATGCAGATAATGAGGGATGGGCTGCATTATATAGAAGATAAAATGCAGAATTGTGAAAATTTTTAAAAACCGATTAGCTGCTTTAGCTCCTTCACATAGGTGCGGCTTACCGGAATGTTTGATCCGTCACTCATAATGAGGTTATAAGTCGAATTGAACCAAGGCTGTATTTCAGATATATGGATGACATTCACGATAAAACCGCGATGGACCCGTAAAAATGAGCGATTGTCGAGCTTCCTTTCAAGTACGATGAGAGGGTCACCGGTTTTATATTCATTTTCCCCGGTTTTAATGATCGTCTTTCCTTCTATGAGTCCTATGAATAAAATAGTGTCCCGGTCGATCAAAACAATCCGATCATCTATCTCTACAGCCAATTTACCTGTCTGTTCCACCGCCGTCCGACTGGCTAGAGGTCCTGTTCTGGATCCATCTTCCCTGTTTTTACCCAGCTTCATTAGCTTATCCAATGTTTGACGAATCCTATTTTCATTATAGGGCTTTAATAGATAATCAAACGCATATAATTCGAAGGCTTGGAGGGCAAACTCATCATAAGCGGTCGCAAATATGAGCGAAGGTGCAGGGTCAAGTTCCGCTAATTGCTTAGCCAATTGGAGACCATTCCCCTCTGCTAGCTCAATATCCAAAAAGACAAGATCAGGTTTAAGGTGGGAGATATCCCTCATGGCATCTTCTATCCCTTCGGCCTCACCCACAACTTCTACTTGCCTGCTTCTCTTCAGTAAATATTTCAATTCATCTCTTGCCAGTGGTTCATCCTCTACGATAAATGCTTTCATCATCGTTGACATATGCTCCTTTTTCGTTGAGTGGTATTGATATTTTCACTTGTGTTCCGTGCCCCGTTTCGCTTTCTATCGAGAGACTGGCCTGACCATTATAGATCCCATCCAGCCGTTCACTGATATTATGAAGGGCCGTTCCTGTACCTTTAGTCGATTCTACAGCATGCTTACCCAATTCATCTAATCTCCCGCTTGAAATCCCTTTCCCGTTATCTGCCACAACAATCTGCATCTTATCGTCTTTGAAAAAAGCGTGTATGATGATTTCACCTTTGTTTTTCACATGTGGAAATGCATGGTGTACCGCATTTTCAACAAGTGGCTGTAACGTGAATGGAGGGATGAGGACTTCCTTAAGCCTTGGCTCAATGCGATAGTCGATATGATATTTATCTGGAAAACGGGCCTGCTCCAGTGATAAATAAGCGTTGACATGCTCTAATTCCTTTTCAAGCGGTACCAGGATTTGACGGGCCCCTTGTAAATTTGAGCGAAAGAAGGCACTGAGCTCCGACAATAAATTTCTTGCCTTCTCGACATCCATCCGGCATAAAACGGAAATCGTATTGATTGCATTAAATAAAAAATGAGGATGGACCTGTGCCTGCAAGGCCTTAATTTCAGCATCTTTCAATAATTTCGTTTGCATTTCCGCTTTAGCGAGCTCCAATTGAGTGGAAAATAGTTTCGCCAATCCTTCCGCTAGCTCTTGCTCCACTTGGCTTAATTTATCCGGATGCTTGAAATACATCTTCAAAGTCCCCACCGCTTTCTGTTGTACCTGCAACGGCAGGACTACGGCCGCCTGCAATGGGCATTGATCATGAAAACAATAAATGTCCTTTTTTGTTTTGGCCACGATGATTTTGCCTTGTTCAAGGGCCTTTTTCGTTAAGCCTGTCGCTATTCCCACTTTCGGGACATGGTGATCGGACGCAGCACCCACATGGGCAAGTACACTATGTTCATTGGTAATGGCCACGGCATCGGCTTCAGTAAGCCCCAAGATGATTTGGGCAATTCTCTTACAGGAAGTTTGATTCAACCCTTGCCGGAAATAGGGCAATGTCTGATCCGCAATCAGGAATGCAAGGTTCGTTTGCACGGCCCGCGTCCGTGCTTCTTCCCTCGTGATCGATTGAATGATGAGCATGAATAGTAAAGTGCCGAACCCGTTGATGATGATCATCGGGAGACCGATTACTTGTACGAGCTCCCACGCCTTTTCAAATGGTTTGGCCGTCACTAGTATGATCCCCATTTGGATCGCTTCCAAGGCCATGCAAATTGGGAGGGCAAACCAAGGGGTGATCGTCCCATGCTTTCGGCGCCTTTTTCCCAAAAACCCCGATAAGACTCCAGCCAAAATCGCTGCGATCGCACAAGCCACCGCTGTAAAACCCCCGAGAGAATAACGGTGAAGCCCCGCAATCAAACCCACGCCCAAACCGACAAATGGTCCCCCCAGCAAACCGCCGATTGCCACACCCATGATCCGCGTATTGGCAATCGCGTTATCCGGAGCTATCTCAGTATGCCAAGCACCCTCTGGTATGGCATGATTCCCGATTTCAATTCCTGTATAGTTACTTATGATGCCGAAAGTTCCAAAAAGTGCGATAAACATGATTTTCTTCGACATTTCATGTTCATGGCCTATCATTTGCCGAAAGGGTTTCATATAAGAAAGCAGGAATGCAGCAATCACGATGATCCCCACTTTTTCAAACAGCGACGGTAATAAATGAACCAACTCACTCACCCCATTTCTGGCTTTTTCATTCATCTTACAACAGCCATGAAATCTTTGTCGAATTTTGTTTTTACGATTAACACTGATAATCCTAGGGGCGCTAAACAATAACATGGAAAGGACATGTTTTGAAAAAAGATTAATGCAAACCTGCCCTTTTTATATTTAATAGAATTGCCCTATAGCTTCTGTCCACTAGATCTATTCTGCTCTAACTACGCCTTCGAAATTACCTTTGTCGGTCCGTCACAAAAAGGTTAATTATCGGAAAGTCCACATTTGCACCCCCGGTATCATTTCTGAAATTGCATTCGTCATTTTTGGAATCCATCATACTGAAAAATAGTTTATTGTTAAACGAGGAGAATAAATAGGTTATTTCATGAAAAAAAGTAACCTGATGGGTTAAAGATACAGTGCATTCACACCCTTTTTAGATGCCAAAAATATTATCTTTTATAACTATGAGGTATGAATATGGAATTGAAAAATCAAATCATTTATATTAGTAAAAAAGTATTGAATAGTATTAAGAATTTCAAATTTAATTTTGAAACTTCTATATTTATCTTTGATAAAGAGCTAAATGTTTTATACTCTAAGAGTAATTTTGAAAATGAAGATATATGTAAAGTGGTTATAAAAGAATCTGTTGAAAATAATGCATTTGTTTTAAGTACATTGCAAAATACTACTGTAAGAACTAAAAACCAAATCTACGGGAAGGATTTTAGTGTCATATCTTCCCCCATCCATGAAATTAAAAATAAGGAATTGCAAGGTTATGTAGGTATAATCACAACGGATGATAGTGAAAATTTCAAAATGATTTCCGAGATGCTAGCTAATCAAATCTCCTACGAGTTACATGTGCATCGTGAGAAATTATTAATTGAAGATATAATAAAAACAGATACATCATCTTTAATTACCAGGGAACAACAACATAAAGTTGAATTGCGAATAATAAAGAATATAACTCAAGGTCTCAAAGATAAAGAAATAGCTGATAATCTGCATATAAGTGTTTCTACAGTTCGTAACTATGTAAATAAAATGTTTGAAGAATTAGAGATAACTTCCAGATCACAATTAATCAGTTTGTACTATGAAAATAAATTGTATGACATTCTTAGCGAAATAAAGATTAAAAACCGCTTTTTATAAAAAGCAAACCCCTCGTAATCATACTAATCGGTTCCGTTATGAGGGAGAACAATTCATTTTGAAAAGGTGTGCAATTAGCATCATAAATCTACACACAAATAACAATCAAATCCGCAGAAAATAACACTAATAAATTTTATCCCATTTCTTTTTTACGAAATGGGATTTTTTATGTTTACTCGAAATATGCTACGTGTTAAATAAGTGCACTTCCTATTGTATAAGAAGGATAAAGCTTATATTATGTTAAAATTTAAAGGAAAGGTATTATTTTTGCCCTTGATAAAAAGGTAATTATTATTTGTTATTATTCACTGGAGGTAACACAATGGCTGATAAAAAAAGTGTTATGGGTGCTGAAATAAAGTAACTAATGAAATTAATGGATTGGTTCCTTCCGTTGTATTCGCTGGACCAAGTAATAGGGATGAAAAAGTTATAATTACCCTTATAAAGTCAGACCCCGCTGAAGGTTTGGTCGGAAAAAGGAATTGCAGTGCTACGTTATGACAAGAGAACATACATATACGCATAAGATGGAGGCGATTAATGTGTTGGTAGTTACCACAGAAAAAATTGAAGGTTACAAAGTTGTAGAAGTAAAAGGACCTGTTTTTGGTCTAATTGTAAGAAGCAGAGGGCTTGGCGGCGATATCATGGCAGGGTTAAAATCCCTAGTAGGTGGAGAAATCAAGCAATATACAGCTATGCTTGAAGATTCAAGAAAAGAAGCAATGGACCGTATGATAAAAAATGCCAATCAAATGGGTGCAAACGCAATTGTAATGATGAGATTTGATTCTGGGGAAATCGGTAAAAATATGAGTGAAATAGTTGCATATGGAACTGCCGTCATTGTGGAGACAATATAATGAAATTCATCATAGGGTACTATATATTACAAATTATTATAGTTATCTTATGCATTTTACTAGGATACTTTATCTATGATAAACGGCTTAATCGTAATCACGGTGTAAAAGTTCCTGATGGATTTCAATCGACAGATGAAATAAATATAGACCCTGTGACTGGAGAAAAAACAAGGGTGTATTATAATCCTGATACGGGTGAACGCTTTTATAAAAAAGAAAAATAATTATAAAAAGCCACGATTTATACAAAAACGTGGCTTTTTATTGTTTTTATTTTATCCTTAACTTTTGAGCAGGTATTAATTCTTCCATCAATTCCATTAGTTGTTTCGCAGAAGTGTGCTAAACTCCCGTTAAATCAAGGTTTATGGGAAAAATTGAGACCAAATCGCTTTGCGAATTGGTCATCTAATTTATATGCTAATTGCATTGTTTCTCCCTGTAAACGGAACCCGTTATAACCATACAAGGGGTTTTTTTTGTTCAAAATCATTTTTCCATTACAGGCTTATAGTGTCCGGGTATGCTTCTTGCCGAAATGGCCAATCGGTTCCAGCCGTTGATTGTGATGATTATGGTAACGAGATCGATATATTGTTTTTCATCAAAGTGAAGGCGGACCCGCTCATACAGATCATCCGGGACACCGTTTGCTGAAATGGCCGTGACCGCTTCCGTCAATTCCAGCGCTGCCCTTTCCGACTCAAGATAGAATGGCGATTCACGCCAAGCACTTAAACAGTAAATTCTTTGTTCCGTTTCACCCATTGCCCGGGCATCCTTTGTGTGCATATCCAAGCAGTACGCACAGCCGTTGATTTGAGACGCACGAATTTTAATCAATTCGATTAACTTGCTATCGATTTCCGTTGTTTTCTTGTACTCCTCGAATTCCATCATCAATTTGACTACTTCCCGATTTGTCTTCATGTAGTTAATGCGTTGTTCCATGTCTATCTCCTCCATTAAATCTTTTTAGGTTTCACTTATAAGACAAAATAGAGGATTGATTTGTGACATAAAAATAGAGAGCCCGTATGAGCCCTCTGTCCATTCTATTAAGGAACAGAAATATTAGTTAATTTATCGGGATTGGAAACAATGAAAATTTTCCGGATATTTTCTTGTTTTGAATCTAATTCAAAGCAGATGACTTTGATAGGCTGCCCGTCTTTCATTTGCAAAATTCCTTCCTGACCATTGACCATCACCGGAAGAAGCTCTCCTATGAAACCTCCTTTAGCAGAAACTCCTTTAAGAAAGGAGGAAACACGCTGTTTGTTTACAATTGGATTTAATGCAGAAAGCACTTTGCCTCCGCCATCAGTGACAAGAACGACATCTTCTGTAAGAATATCCAAAAACTCCTCAAAGTTCCCTGTCATTGATGCTTTTATGAATGTTTTTGCCAAAAGATCGACATGTTTTGTATCCTCCGGAAGGACTGGCATATCATTCTTTAATTTCCGCTTAGCCCGGCTGTAGATTTTTCGGCAGTTCACTTCAGTCTTTTCAAGCATCTCCGCAATATCTTCATAGCTGTAAGCGAATGCTTCTCTAAGCACGAACACCGCTCTTTCAACAGGTGTCAGCTGTTCCAGCAAAACGAGGAAAGCATAAGCAACCGTTTCATCCGTTACAACCTTATCTAAAGGCTGCTCTGTTTCGTTTACCCGAGGTTCAGGCAGCCAAGGTCCTGTGTAAACCTCTCTTCTCTTATGGGCTGATTTTAAAAAGTTTAGACAGCGATTTGTCGTCATTTTCGCAAGATATGCTTTCATGTCCTTAATTTGGTCGGTATCAAGCTTAAGCTGCAGGAATAAATCATGAACGATATCTTCTGCGTCGGTAATCGATCCAAGCATCCGGTATGCGATGGAAAAAAGAAAAGGTTGATATGTCTTATATAAAGTATCCAACTCCACTTGCTTCACCTATTTTCTATCAAATTCATTTTTCGAGAACGTATGACCCTTTCCATAATTATTCTCTAAACCAATCATTTATCCTTCTTCACCTCGTTTAAAGCAGTAATTCAAACAACATAAAAAAGAGCAGCTAAAGAGCTGCTCTCAGACTGTAGACAAACTCGATTGATTTTCTCTACAGTGAACGTTGATTGGAACGTAGGGCACTCGCTTTCCGCGGGCGGTCCGCCCTCGGCGCTCTTTGCGCCTGTGGGGTCTCCCTTAGACACGCTTTTCCCGCAGGAGTCCCGAACACCCGCTCCAATCAGCTTTTTTTAAACTTTAGATAGAACCCCTTTTGTCTACAAACTTAGAGCAACCAAAGAGCCATTCGTTTTTTAAGGTTTAGTATCTAATGAAATCCGCTATTAATATAAACACAGCACCTATTACAATCCAGATCAATAACAAGGGCCAGAAGAACTTCACCCATTCTTGATATTTGATTTTAGAGACTGCCAAGCTTCCCATAAGCATGGCAGAGGTAGGGAGAATGCAGTTTGATAGACCATCTCCCAACTGATAAGTAAGTATGGTCGTTTGCCTTGTAACACCGATCAGGTCGGAAAGCGGTGTCAAAATCGGCATGGTCGTTGCTGCCATACCCGTTCCTGAAGTGATGAACACATTCATGATGGTCTGAAATACATACATGCCAAGAACTTGGATCGAACTAGGCAAATGACCTACCGTTGCTGCAAGTCCATTTACAACTGAATCGATAACATGTCCTTGCTCTAACACTACGACCACACCTTTTGCCAGACCAACAATAAAAGCACCGAATGTAATATCCCTTGCCCCCTGTACAAACTCGCTGGCAATTTTGCTCGGACCATATTTAGATAAAAACCCAACAACAACACCTAAAGATAAGAAAAATGCAGCTAATTCTTCCATCCACCAGCCTTTTTCGGAAACACCCCAAATCAAGAAGCTAAATCCTATCAACACGACAATAATCGTTAAGTAATGTCTAAGCTTCATGGAGGATAAAGAGAATATATCCAAATTCTCATGCTTTTCCTCTTTTTCCAAGTCATACACAATACCGGCTTGTGGATTATTCTTCACTTTTTTTGCATATCTAATGATATAAATGCTCGTGACAATCAGTAAAACCACCAAAATGATTCCACGTAACCACATCCCGGAAAACATCGGAACTTCTGCAATGGCTTGAGCGATTCCTACATTGAAAGGATTAAGAAGTCCAGCTGTAAAGCCGACAGCTGCGCCGAGCGTCACCATGGCAGTTCCAGTCAAAGCATCATAGCCTAATGACCTTGCAATTGCAATGCCAATGGGTACAAATGCCATGACTTCTGCCGACATTCCAATCGTGAATCCGCCGATTGAAAATAGAGTTAAAAAAATGGGAATGATGACGATTCCTTGGTTCATGAAAGTCTTTCCAACCCTCGCAGCCACGGCTTCAATCGTACCTGTGGAATTAATGATTTGAAATACTCCACCGACAATGAAAATAAAGAAAACTGTGTCACTTGCATCTACAAGGCCATGAACAATTGCTAAAGGAACCTCGAATATACCAATGGGGTTGTTCTCTACAGAATGATAAGAGTTTTCCACTACTACTGTATTACCAGTTTTTTCATCTTCCACTCTGTCAAACTCACCTGCGGGCACTAAATAGCTTAGAGCAGCTGCAAATAGGATCATACAAATAATAATTACAAATGTGTGTGGCATTTTTATTTTACTTTTTTTGAATGGGGGTTCACTCTTTATTTTTTCAGCACTCACTTTACTCATTTTTTGTACCACCTTTTACATTATTTTCACCTGGATCCCCCGCAAAACGGAATCTTCCCTTATTTTCATATACATGATTTATTAGCTTTCCACCCTTCGAATTCTTCCCGAATTTCTTGAAGAAGCTGAGGGTTCATACATACTTCGTATGCTGTCATCGCTAAAGCCTTTGCTGCTTTATTTAATCCAATCATTCCCCTCTCTGAAGCTGCAGCTTGTACAAACTCTGGAGTATGGGTAATTGCGTCATCCGTTATTTTGATGTACGGATGAATCGTTGCAGTTACTTGTCCAACATTACCAATATCCGATGAACCGATTCCTCCTTTTGCAGGCGGGTCACATACAACCTCCCCTAACATCTCTAGATTATCTTTAAATAAGGCGGCTAATGCTTTATTATTATTTCGTTCAGCATATATCAGGCCTTCGGTTATCTCGATCCTGGCACCTATGGCTTCTGTAGCATGACGAGCTGCAGCATATACTTTCTCACGAACAACATTTAACTCTTCCACAGTGCTTGCCCTCAGTAAAAATTCAGCCTCGCAATTGGCAGGAACTACATTTGTTGCATCCCCGCCCTTTGTTATGATTCCATGGATTCTCACATCATCTTTAAAAAACTGACGTAAAGAATTGACGGCAACAAAAGTATTAATGACTGCATCAAGAGCACTGATTCCTTTTTCGGGAGCAGAAGACGCATGTGATGCTTTACCATAAAACTTAAAAGATGCATCCACACATGCCAGTCCGCCACGCAATACCATGGACTGTTTTTGCGGATGACACATCATGGCTACATCCACATCATCGAAAATGCCATCCTCGACCATCAAAATTTTCCCTCCGCCTTCCTCTTCCGCAGGCGTCCCCAATACGACGATTTTCCCCGGAAGGTCAGGATGAGCATCTTTCAGTGCCAATGCCGCTCCAATGGCAGATGTTCCAATAATATTATGGCCACATCCATGGCCTAGTCCTGCCAGTGCATCATATTCAGCTAAAATGGCAATCGTTGGACCACCAGGATGCCCCTCCCATGTTGCCCTGAATGAAGTTTCTAAATTTGCGACCCCTTTTTCTATCGAGAAGCCGGCCTTCTTTAAAGGCTCTATCAACCATTTCACTGCCTGGTATTCATGGAAACTAAGTTCTGGATGAGCATGAATGTTCAATGCAAGCTCACGTAATTGATCATCACGGGCATCAACTGCCATTTGAATCGAATTCTTTCCTTCAGCAATATGTATTGACATAAATATACAACCTCCAAAAAATTCAGAAAATTAAATGTTTCTTTTTAAATATTACGTTCACTTTAATGATAAGTAAAATTAAGGTTTTTTTATGAAACTAAAAAATTTTTTTATAGTTCAATATAGTAACAACTATGAATATTTATAAATTTAACGAAATTTCTGAATACGAAAAGGGGGTTAGGAGTGGTCTCATTTTGAACCAGCATGGAGCTTTAACGGGATTAACTCATTGGGGATCCTCATAGTTTCAAAACAAGAACTAGTTATAATCCATGATTTTTTACTGTTTTATATGGGGTAAAGTCAGGAAAATGCGAATTTACAACATTAAGGATAATGAAAGGTAAAAAAGCCTAATTTCTCACTAAAATTCTGAGAAATTAGGCTAAGACTGAATTAGAGGTGAAATTAGAGTCAATTGGGCTCAATTAACTAGTCAAAAGAAAGAAAAAAAGGGCTGCTATCAAAGTTTTTTGAATGAACTAGGTCTAGTAGCTCCCTACCGTTCAACAGTATTCCTTCTTATGCCCCCCTTTTTGGACAAATATATTACCACTCTCTGTTAAAATGGTACCCAATTTCAGATACTCATTTATCAAGGTGCTTCATACCATACGATATCATCAAACATTTTTACAACCCGCGGTATGAAGCCTTCTTCATAATCTTCCGGGTATTGAACTATCGCATAGTAAACGCGGTCGCCATGTTGAAAAACCGACACTGTACCCAATATTGAATAATTACTGTCCTTCTGACTAATGTCAAATTCGACCTCAGACCAATCAAATCGGTTAGGCGTATTATCAGATCGCTGTTTAATCTCAAAGTCGTTGCTTATCACAACTTCCCTCGCAAACTCCGCCTGTTCTTCTATTGTCGCATTCGTACCCTCCCCTTTGGAAAATATCTGAACTTTGGCATCCTCATTTCTCTTGCCTGCAAAATTTGCAAAAACAATCATTGCATCTCCTTCACCAGAACTAGCCTCTTCAACGACCATGTCATCCACGATATAGGTTGAGAATCCCAATGCCTGACTATGATGAAGCGTGAATTGGAATGATTCTTCCATACCTTCTAATATGATCATATCCGTTTTCGTATTTGGCCGATCTTTTGTCGGATCATCGACCGATTCACCTGTAGGATCTTCATCTTGCCCGTCGGTTTGCTTAGGATTATCATTTGGCTTTTCTGAAATTGGTGGAGATTCCTTATTTTCCTCCTGTACTCCTTTACAAGCACTAAGTCCTGTTACCAAAAAAACGGCTGCCAAAATCAACAATATCTTTTTCATTGGAACCCTCTTTTCAAGTGTTTTAACAAATTATTATACGGTCCCATATGTAAAAAAGTTACACTATGCTTCTTTGCAAGTATCAGACTTTATAGACTTAAAAAAGATCGATACTCCACTCCATCCCTAATTTCGAATTGTACAGTTACTCCTTAAGGAATAAGTAATTTAGCTGTTGGTCGTGTGGAATCAAAAACATGTTCAACATCAAAAAATTGTTCTAATACATCGTTTTCACCAGTTAACGCTTCACGCATCCGTAAGCCATCGACATTAATACGGGCTTGCCGGAAATAATCTTTCCCTAATTGAGACCAGGTATCCTTTGATGCGTCCATATCTTTATTCAACTAAACTACCCAATAGAAAGTTTGAATAAGGAGTACTTTTTAAAACCAATTTGAATGTATGATAATGTAAAGAATCGCACGTTCAAAAGGCCGCCAATTGGCGGCCTTCATAACTTTCCTTGCCTTATATACTAATTTGAAAAATAAAATGTTTATGTATCGTTTATGGTTAAGATCCAATGCTATGTTCTACTGCAGTATCCCAACTAGGAAAATAATACAATGCATTTTTCATTAACTCCGGATCTGACTTCTTTACCTCTTTCTTTCGAGGTGGCTTCCCTTCTTTTTCTACTAATTGAGAAATTTGATTCACGACTTCTTCAACACTCATATTTACTTCCATCTCTGTTCCCTCCTTATTGCTATTATTTATATATTTTCCTAATTGATGAAAATTAATACAATTTTTCTTTAGCCAAACTACCAGTTTAGTTTAAGAAGGGTATTTTTTTCTCTAATTTGAATGTATGATAATTGAAATGATCGTACAGACAAAAAGCCAACGAAATCGTTGGCTCTTTGTCTAAATAATTCACAAATGCTTTTCCAAGTTATCGTTAGTTTCACCTATGGTTAATGTTAAATACTTTCTAGAGGTAACAAGATTAATAAACGAAAAACATAAGGAAACCGAAGCAATAATAAATACCACTGCTATGCTATATCGCTGGCCCAGTATCCCCATATCTTTTATATTATTATAGGGATACCGGTTATTTTCTTTAGTGCGCTCTTTATTTTTAAAATTTTTAGTAACTCAAAAGATGTAAAAAATTAATACAAATCAACGACACAAGAAATAGACTCCTTTAAGCTTTTAGGGGTCTATTTTGTTTTACCTCTCATCTTATAGCCTTCAAACCTGCTTAGAACATGTCGGCAACCATACCTTGCGAAAAACGTTTGGCTATTGGTTTTACAAGGCGACCAAAGATATTGCCATGCTGCAACGGATTCTGCATCATTCTCATCCATGTAATAAGCATAGGGAGTCCTCCTCCGCGCTCTTTCCCCTCAGGAGTCTCGTACCTTCCATTCCTATCAACTGGAACGTTTTTTAAATAAAAAACTGTAGGGTCCGAATGGTCTAATCCCGAACCATGATTTTAAAAGAAGACTTGGTTAACCTTCATGTTTTACTTTTTTTATGGAGTCGAACCCTAACTAGATTGAAGAAATCTGCGACACTCCTGCCGAATAACTGGCTAGCCGAGACCCCACAGGCGCTTGCGCCGAGGAGGCTTGGCAGACAGTCGGCGGAAAGGGAGCGGATTTCTGAAATCAAGCTGAACGTTTTTTATAAAAAAACTGTAGACAAACTCGCTTTTCCTCGAGTTTGTCTACAGTCTGAAAGGAGAACAATCAATATCTCCTTTTAGCAATATAGCTTTTTAATTTCACTCACAAACTTGGAAACACTGGCTAATTGTAAAGATGATTGCCGGTATAACATCCATGTTCTTCTTTTTATCTCTTCACCATTTTTTAAGATCAAATCATGGGAAAATAAATCATCACTTTTTTGCAAAAAAACACGAGGAATAATGGCATACCCCAGCCCTCTTTTTACCATTTCCCTGCATGTCTCATAGCTGTCCACTTGCATCATTACCAGAGGAGACGATGTAAACCTTTCATTCCACCAATAATCAATACTTTTTTCAGAGGGAATTTGCGATATATTTCTATATTTCAGCAAAACATTCGGTTCTTTACGATTAATCATCGGAAAATCTGGAAGGCTATCAACAGGTAGCTCATCTTTTGAAATGATGCATATATTTTCTTCCTCAAGAAGAAACTTTTCATCGAACCACTCATAATCGCCTTTTACAATCGCAACATCAATCTCACCTTGCATAAGCAATTCCATCATTTCCGTACTGAATCCCGTATCAACATTTAAATGGACCTTAGGACAATTAACCATGTACTCTTCCAAAATGGAAGGCAGGTTATAAAGTCCGAAATGACTGCTTATACCTAATTTCAAACTACCCTTCGTTTCACTTCCCATACTCAATAAATACTCTTTTGTTTGACGTAAATCTATGAGCATTTTGTTTGCATAGCTTACCAAATATTCTCCAGCAGGAGTCATTTTAATATTTTTCCCATTTTTAGCTAGTATTTCAGTCTGGAATTCCTTTTCAATTTGCCTTACGCGGTACGTTAATGCGGGTTGGGTCATGTAAAGTCGCTCTGCAGCTTTTGTCAGATTCTGGTCTTTATATAAATATTGTAAAATTAAACAATCTTTTTCATCCATACGATTTCCCCACCCTTAATAGTTTCGCAGCCTAATAATCAACGGTTTCAGCGATCCTCTATCATTCTATGTAAAGCGATATGCTGCTCCCCCTTCCTTCATATTAGTTCAGGCGCAGTTCCAGGGTTTAGCTTAAATCGGTTGTCATGATGCACTTCGATCGTTTGTAAGAAGCTTTGCATGGAGTTTGTCATATAAGCATCTTTACGGTGAATGAAGACAGTCGAAATATTGCCGTATTCTTCCGGAATTGCATGCACGTGCACTTTTTCATTGGCTGCAAGGTGATTTACTGCTGATTGTGGTACGAGAGTAATGCCAAGACCGAGTGATACGCTGGTTAAGATCGTTTCCAATACATTGAACTCCATGATCCTTTTGGGCATCACTTCTTCTTCTTTCAGCCATTGTTCCAGTTTAGAGCGATAGCCACATCCCTGACTGAATACCAAAAATGGTTCTGTTATAATTTCTTCAAGGTCAAATGTTTCATTTCTTGTAACCAATACAAGTTTTTCCGTACATACATCATATGGCTGAATGAGTGGATGTTTAATCGGCCCTGTAACAAAAGCTCCATCCAACCTATGTTCAATGACATCTTTAATTAGGTCTTCTGTTAATCCCGCCTTTATGGATAAATCGACATTTGGATATTGTTTATGATAAGAGGCTAGAATCTTGGGAAGATCGGTGACCGTTTCAACTGTACCTATGTTCAATATCCCTGTAGGTGTTTCACTATCCAGGAATACTTGCTTGAGTTCTTCCACATCAAGCAAAATTTTGTTTACATACTCCAACATTTTTCGGGCCTCTGCAGTTAATGACATACCACGTTTATGTCTATTGAATAAAGGCGTCCGTAACTCCTGCTCTAAATGCTTAATCCTCGCCGTTACATTGGATTGGACGTAATTCAACTCAACAGCCGCCTTACTTATGCTGCCATATTTAGCGACGCACTGGAATATTTGCAAATCCCGTATTTCCATAAAAGTGACCCCCTTCCTCAACTATCATTAATAATGATGGTTATATTCATTTTAAGTCATTTTACATGATAATGACTTTATCATAAGGTGTGTATAGGAATTTAATCAATCATTATTTTTTGAGGGGAAGCTTTTATGAAAAAAAATCAAGTTTTAATCGGTGCACTTTTATGTTTGACAGCCAGTATTTCCTGGGGAGCCATGTTTCCAGTTGCAGAAAGGGCATTAATGTATATTGATCCTTTTTATTTCTCTTTTTTGCGATATTTAGCTGTTAGCGTAATTTTAGGGATATTGCTTTTAATGAAAGAGGGGAAGGAGTCATTCAAGCTGGAAGGGCAAGGAAAGAGGTTATTGTTTTTCGGAACGATGGCTTTTACAGTATATAACTTTCTCATTTTCGCAGGTCAGGACTTACTGGGACATAACGGGGTAATTGTTGCTTCCATCATGGAATCATTAATGCCCATGATCTCAATTTTAATAATGTGGGTCTTCAAAAATTCCAAACCCATGAAATATAACGTCGCCAGTATGCTCCTTGCCTTAATTGGGGCCATTCTTGTCATTACCAATGGCAAATTATCATTCCTATTTTCATTGAACGATAGCATCATTCCTCTACTTTTCATTCTCATCGGGGTGATAGGCTGGGTTATATATACAATGGGCGGCAACCAATTCAATGGATGGTCAACACTCCGCTATTCGACTTTAACATGTATTTTAGGAACTTCGGTATCAGGAATCATAACATTATTTGCAACTGTACTGGGCCTGTCTGTCCCTACAGCAGAGGTTATGCAATCCATTTATGGTGAAATGATTTTCATGATTATTTTCCCCGGTGCCATAGCCCTTTTAAGCTGGAATTTAGGCATTAAACTTTTAACGCCGATCAATGGAATCCTATTTATCAATTTAGTGCCAATAACCACGTTGGCCATCGTTTTCATTCAAGGAGGATCACTATCATCATTCGAATTACTGGGAACTTTTTTAGTGATATATGCATTGATTCAAAACAATTATTATCAAAGAAAAAACTCGCCTTCCCAAGTTGAGGAATTGAATCCAAGGAAAGTAAAGAGAGTCGTTTAAACATAAAGGTACAAAACATCAATAGGAGGGCAACAATGGATTTATTAACGCTTATGATAATCTTTGGATTAGCTGTACTATGGGAATTGGCAACGATTAATAAGAATGTGAAAAAAATGAATGAGCAAAATGCAGAATTAATCAATCTGTATAATGATAGAAATAAAAGGGCTCAGTAAAATAGACTTTTGCCAATACAACGCAAAAAAGCCTCTCATTTTAGAGAGGCTTTTTTGCATATTAGATGATCGTACTATTCACCAAGTTTCTTCCGTATATCCGCTGCTACATTCTTTAGCGCCTTTTTTGATCCCCTTTCAAGGTCGTGGTTCAATTTCCTTTCTTTGTAACTGACAAATAGGGAATTGAGATCATAGCCTTCAGGATATAATTCGATGGCCTTTATTTCAAGCTCCAGCCTATTGGCATGAACCTCCTTGAAGGTATCTTCGATAAGAACGGTGACATTATTGTATGAATCCTTTTTCTTATAAACGATCCCATATCCATTCAGTTCGCTTACCTTCACTTTGTCGCCGACTTCATATTCATACGATGCCTCCTTAGGAACGGCAGCTGGCTTCGCTTTTTTGATTTTACCTTCCTGGACACGCTCCAAGTCGTAGTCTTTATTGTCGATATATAGCTTTGCCTTTTGCAAAACCTTTTCACGTACATTCATTTTTTTCGCTATCCACAGGGCATTGCTTTCCCCGGATTGACCGATCAACAGCTTATACTTTGGCTCAAGTGTTTCACTATTGAATTGCATGGCCGCATTCATGAAATCACTGTGGATTTCCGAATAGCGCTTGATTTCACCATAATGGGTCGTCGCAACGGTAATGCAGCCCCTTTGGTAAAATTCCTCAAGGATGGCAATCGCTAACGCGGCACCTTCATTCGGTTCCGTTCCGCTCCCGATTTCATCGAACAGCAGCAAGGAGTTATTGGTTAATGCCGCCATGATTTCCGAGATATTTTTCATATGCGACGAAAAAGTGCTCAGTGCATTTTCAATGCTTTGGTTATCACCGATATCGACGAATACCTGATCGAAGACGGCAAGCTCCGTCCCCTCTTTCCCAGCAACATGCAGCCCTGACATGACGGCCAATGTAAGGATGCCGATCGTTTTCAGGACGACCGTTTTACCCCCGGCATTAGGGCCGGTAATAATCAAGCTGCGATAGTCCTTACCGATTTCGAAATCCAAAGGTACGCTGTCTTGTGGCAAAAGGGGATGTTTACAGCCCTTTAATTTAATATAACCATGATCATTGATTTTCGGTTCGATGGCATCCGTGCTTTTACTGAACTTGGCTTTTGCGAAGATCATATCATATTGACTGATTAACTCGATGTTTATCTTGATCGGTTTCAACTGTTCGAAAACCGTTCCGGATAATGTAGCCAAAAGTTGATACTCTTCCATCGATTCCTCCGCTTTTAAACTGGCCAATTCTACATTCAACTTCGTTACCGAGGCAGGTTCAATGAACACGGTAGCCCCTTTTGCGGATACTTCCACGATCGTTCCGGCCACTTGATTTTTATAGGAGGCTTTGATCGGGATGGTGTAGCGATCATCCTTTTTACTGATGAAAAATTCCTGAATGAACTCTTTATTGGCTCCGCTCTTCAAGAACTTATTCAGTCGTTCCTCTATTTTACCTTCTGTCTTGATGATTTGGTTCCTGATCCGTTTCAGATCCTTGCTGGCTTCGGAAACAACAGCATTTCCTTTGATGGTGAATTGGATTTCTTCTTCAATGCTCCTGAATTCAGTCATGGAGCGGGCGTAGGAATGCAGTGTTGGTGCAAAGAACTCTTTATCGGTCATGAATTTCTTGATATTCCTGCAGCCTCTTAAGAAGTCTGCTATCGCCACTAACTCTGACGGCTCCAAAATCATTCCTTTTTCCAGTTTGTCGATATGGAGGCCAATATGAGAAATGCCTTTTAAGGGAATATGGCTTTCCGCATTCAGTAAGTTCCTAGCCTCCGTAGTCTCGTTCAAACGATTTTTAACGACCTTCAAAATGCTGCTCGGCTTAAGCTGATCCAATAACGCTTTTCCTAAACCGCTTACGCAATGGTTTTTCACCATTTCCTTGAGTTGGATATATTGTAATTTTTCATAAGTCATTGTATACATCTAATGATCCTCCTTGAATGAGTGAGTGATTAAAATTCCCGAATCCAAAAAATGCCCGCAATGGTCCCCCTACCTTTACAAATGAACAAGCCATTTGAGTAGAAAGCTCCTGCGGGCATCGGCCTTATCTATAGATAAGGACCTAAAATCGTTAACAAATAAGGCAGCTCGAATAGACCTGCGTACACAAAAAAGCATGATAGGACAAATCCCACCATGCTTTTCGTCGTAACACCTACATGTTACACGATTTATGGAAAAGGAAGCAGTCTTAAGGTAGGTATTCACAATGCAGAGTTGCACTATGAAAAAAGGCATACTTAATCCACTGACATATCAGTGATTAAAAACCTTATTCAACTAAATTAGTTGATACCTACTCCCGACATAAAACACCACACCTTTTCTTAGATTGGAATTAACATACCATATAAGTAAGAAAGAGTCAATTCATTTTTTCATTTTTGGGCCATCCTTCGAATCTATTCATGTAAAACAAAGGGGGAATTGGCTTTAACATCCATAATGCTTCAGTACCTCCCCTTTTCAGTTTTGAATATTTACATTAGAATTGGGGTATGATATCCTTATATTAACATAAACTAAAAACACCCCCATGCTGGTAACATGAGGGTGACAACTGCAAGAGTGAGCGATCACTTTTCTAAACAATTTAATCTTGGTCAGAAGAAGAACCACTGCGATCTTGCGAGGATGAGTGGTTCTTTTTCCTTTTCTTGGCGAACGCAGACAGGATTAGACTGGTTGCTACAGCAACAAATATCTCTTTACCCATATCTGTAATTAAGTTCAATAAGAAATGCATCATACGGTCACCCCCTTTCCCATCTATAATTAGATGGAAAAGCAAAACAGTGACCTCCCACTCTATCCTCAGTTGTCCCTCTATTTTATCATATCTTTCACGTTATGGAAAATATATGAAAATAAATAAGAGGACGTATTCTAGCTCAGATTATTCCCCTTTATTTACAAGTACAGCTAATATTTGAACATATCTCCTGATTAGCTAGAAATAAATGACGATAAGGCGCCCTAATGAGACCGTTTTAATTAACTCAAATTTCTATTGATCCTGTTAAGTCATTAAGAATAGGGGATTATCCATTGGATAATCCCCTTTGCGGTTTAAGCTTCATCATTCATTATGAGAGGGACTATTTTCCCTTCATTCACGTTGATTAATCCATGGTCGGTTATTTTCAGGGCCGGGCTGACAGGAAGCGATAAGGTGCTTAATGACATGATGACATTATAATGTTCATAGCCTAACGATTTAAGTGCATCTGTCAGGTGCTGAACCTGTTCGGATACGATGTCCATTGGCTCTTCGGAAAGGATGCCCCCTACCGGAAGAGGTATCATGGATAGGACTTTGCCATCTTCAACGCAACAGACTCCGCCTTGCTTCTTTATCACTTCGTTGGCGGCAAGCAGCATATCCTGCTTGTTATGGCCAATCACCAAAAGATTATGGTTATCATGCGAATAGGTTGTGGCAACCGCTCCCCGCTTCAAAACATCGCCGGTGATTAATCCGTGCGCCCTGTTGCCGTTTTTCCCGTATCGCTCGAATGTTGCGATTAAACCATAAGGGCTTTCTTCCCAGCATAATTCACCATTCTTCCCATCAATAAAATCATGGGTTTCCGTTGTGAAAGTGGAACCATTCTGCACGTTGATGATCCGGCACTTGCTGTGTCCATGCTTGTCTGAAATTGGGATGTTAAAATCGTTTTCAGTAAGTTCCGCTAGTTTCACACTTTGATAGAAATGTTCAGGAAATTGTCTTTCCTTCACTTCTTGCACATATGGCCGGGAAGATTCATAGACTAGCTCGCCTTTTTTGTATACTTGTTCAATATCAAATGTTTCCAAGTTGGATACAAGCAGAAAATCTGCCGCTTTTCCTGGCGCAATGGCGCCGCGGTCATACATCCTCATCCGCTGTGCAGGTGTATATGTGCATGCATAGATGGCTTTTTCCGGGGACATCCCCATTTGTATGGCTTTCTTTAAAAGGACATTCAGGTGTCCTCTTTTTTGGAAAGAGTCGGTCATGACGTCATCGGTGACAAAGCAGAAATGCTCATCCACCTGCTTTTCCTTCAAGTACTCAATCACTTCTTCAGTCATTGATTTTTCTTGAATCTCAATAAACATTCCGGCTGCGATCCTCGCATCCATCCCTTCTACGGTCTGGTGTGTATGATCTGAATTCACTCCGGCATAAATAATCTTTTGCAGTTCCAAGTCAAGCAGCTTTGGAACGTGCCCCTCTATGATCAGATTTGGATAGCGGGAACGGATATGGGACAAGATCCGGTTCGTCTTGCAATCCGGGTCGGATATGACCTCATAGTAATTCATGATCTCGCCGAGGCATATAATGTCCTCTGTTTGCATCAATTCATCTATGTCGCCTATTTCGATAGAACCGCCTGTCGTTTCCATCGATGTCGCAGGAACAGAACTCGGGATGGCATAAAACATATCCGCTACGCAATCTTTACTCGCTTTGATCATTTCCTTCACACCTGAAATTCCGAAAACATTGGCCATTTCATGCGGTTCCGGCACGATTGTCGTCACGCCGTTTTTGATTAACCCGTAGGAAAACGTGGCCGGCGTGACCATTGTACTTTCAATGTGTAGATGGATATCGATCAGACCTGGAACCATATACTTCCCCTGTCCATCGACGATTCTATCCGGCTCGAAGGCATCCAATTCCCGTTCTCCAATATAATAGAACTTTCCATCCTTGATGGCTGCATTCCCTTTAATGAATCTTTTAAAATAGCTGTTAAACACGTTGATATCTCTTACAAGCATATCCATTCGCATAACTTACCCTCCTAAGCTAGTCAACAAGCACCATCTGGTTTCTCGGAATTTCAAGGATGATTTCCTGCCCCGTCCGGTAGGATTCCGTCATTTCCTTGTTCACAGTGAAATCCCCTATTGGCGTTTCAACGACATATTGATAGCTTCTTCCCAGATACGTACTTACCTTAACCCGGCCTGATAAACTATTTTCCAGGACCGCTCCAACATTGTCTTTTTCCCTGATCAACAGATCGTCCGGTCTGATGGCGCCTATTTTTCCAGTCGAATTGGTCATCTGTGCATCCTTGTGCAGCACAAATGAGTAGCCAGACTTATTCAGTTCAATTTTGCCTTCATGATCCGTCCGCTTATCAAACTCAATGAAGTTCTTAAAACCGATGAAGTCTGCGACAAATTTGGTTTCAGGATATTTGTAAATGGTGGCAGGGTCACTAAGCTGCTCGATGATCCCTTTATTCATAATCGCTACCTGATCGGAAATGGAAAAGCATTCTTCTTGGTCATGGGAGACATACACAGTCGTAATACCCAGCTCTTGCTGGATACGGCGAATCTCGACTCTCATATTCACCCTTAAGTTCGCATCAAGATTACTCAATGGCTCGTCGAATAATAGGATGTCCGGCTCAATCACCAGTGCCCTGGCAATCGCAACCCGCTGCTTTTGCCCCCCGGAAAGCTCTTGGGGATATCTCTTTTCAAACCCTTTTAAATTAACGATTTCGAGCACATTCATCACTTTTTTTTCAATTTCACTTTTTGAATTCTTTCTAAGGCGGAGACCGAATGCAATATTATCGAATATCGACAAATGCGGGAATAATGCATAGTTTTGGAACACAAAGCCAAAATTCCGCTTGTTAACGGGCACTTTCGTATAGTCCTTTTCCTTAAATAAAAACTTCCCTTCGTTCGCCTGTAAAAACCCGGCAATTAAACGCAGGGTCGTCGTTTTCCCACAGCCGCTCGGGCCAAGAAGGGATACCAGTTTCCCTTTTTCTATCTCAAGATTGAAATCCTTTAATATATTCTGTTTGTTATAAGCTACAGATATATCTTGTAAAGTGAATAAAGCCATCCATCATTACCTCCTTTATCGTTTTGTGAAATAAGACAAGCCCATGAGCCGTTCTACTATAAACATGAAGAAAGCCGTTAGGAACATGAGTAATACGGAAATGGCCGAAATGGTAGGATCGAAGTAGTTCTCTACATACGTCAGCATCTGGATCGGAAACGTACTTACCCCAGGGCCTGTCATATAAACTGAAATGTCTACATTATTGAAGGATTCCAAGAAGGCGATCATGACTGCCGCTAGAATTCCTGATTTTATATTCGGGAGGACGACTGTAAAGAATGTCCCCAATTTACTCGCTCCGAGACTCTCCGCCGCTTCTTCAATGGAAAAGTCAAAGTTTGATAAGCTTGAAGAAATCACACGGATGATGAACGGCAGCATGATAACAGTATGTCCAACAAACAGGGCCGCATATATCGGAAGCTGATAAGTTCCGACAATATAACGTAAAAATGCAAAGCCCAGCACAATTCCCGGAATTAATATTGGCGAAACGAAAAATGCATTAATCACGCTTTTCCCTTTAAAATCATATCGGCTCAATGCATAGGCAGCTGGCACTCCCAGTAACAGTGCCAAAAGATTGCCTCCGAGTGAAACAAGGATGGAAGTTTTAAAAGCGACCAAAAACATTTCCACATTAAAAATATTTTCGTACCATCTTAAAGAAAACTCTTCCGGCGGGAATTTCAAAATATTTCCGCCTTCAAATGACGTAACGGATATGATAAGCAAAGGCCCTAGTAAAAAGAGAAACACCAGGAGAGTAAACAGGGCCAATCCTCGATTTTTTTCCTGCATACACCTCTACCCCTTTGGATTTAATTTTTTTGCCAAACCATTCATGATCGATATGATTAGAACGGTCACGGCAATCATGATGGTGGCGACAATCGATGCCACTTGCCATTCGTTCAATGTAATGGCGTTTTGATAAAGAAATGTCGAAATGACCCGCTGTTTCCCACCTAGTAAAGCAGGCGTCGTATAGGCAGTGAAGCTCCCTACAAAAACAAGGATGCTGCCAATGACCAAACCTGGAACCGAAAGCGGAATGATCACTTTTGAGAATACTGCCAATCTTGACGCTCCAAGGCTCTCCGCCGCTTTTAATAAATCCGTCTCGATGTTCTCCATAACTCCCACCAGCGTCACGATGATCAATGGCAGGAATAAATGGACCAATCCGATGATGATTGCAGTAGGCGTATATAAAATATCAAGCGGCTTTTCAATCAGGCCCATGCCCATAAGCAATTTATTCACCACGCCGTTTTTACCGATAATCACCATCCAGCTAAATGAGCGAACCACAGGGCTTGTCAATAGCGGAAAGATCGTCAGTAAAAGCATGATCGCTTTTTTTCGTTGTTTCAGTTTTGAAATATAATAAGCTGCTGGAAATCCTAATAGAATGCAAATGATGGTCGTGAACAGACTCACCCTAAGTGTCGTGAGCAGTATTTCAATAAAGTATCGATCTTTGAAAAAATCGAGATATCCTTGTATGGAAAAGCCGCTTTCAGTAAAAAATGTCGTGCCAATCGTCAATAGGATTGGAATGATCATAAATATCGTTAAAAATAGAACCCCTGGCAACAGCAACAGGTATAGATAGCGTTTTTTCACCTCGGAACCCCCTGTTCGTATTATTTATGAATTGATTATGCGAATGAACAGGTCGAAAAACGCTTCCGCATTCACGTCAAGACAAACATGCGCATTTGGCGGCTTATTCAGCCTATTTTGAAAGTCGCAAACCATATGTCCGTCACAAATTTCACTTTTTGTTTCTACATCCACATAATATTCTTCTCTAGTGACAAGATCATTTTGCAAAGCAATGGCTACAGCTAATGGATCATGCATTGCACAAGCCCATATACCATTACGTTCAAAATACCTTTTCCGATAATCGGATGTACTTTCGCTTATATAGCCAGCAAGTGCATCGTTTTGAATCAATTGGATATGCTCTTCACCCAATAGAACCTTTCTCGTGACATCAAGACCCACTTGCGTGATCGATTCGAATCCCGCCTGTAAGACGATTTTGGCTGCTTCAGGATCGACATACGTGTTATATTCAGAAGTTGGCGTGACATTGCCAACCCCTTGTACAACACCGCCCATGAAAATGACTTCTTTAACAAGCTTGGTGATTTGCGGACATTTTTTCACCGCTAATGCCAAATTCGTAAGAGGTCCCGTCATGACAAGCGTCACTTCATCAGGAAAATTCAAAATGGAATTGATGATGAAATCAGAAGCAAATCCATCATCAGGCTGCTTTTTGACCGGCACATCCTTCAAGGCTCCGCCAATCCCGTCTTCGCCATGGATCCGGTGTTCAAAAAAGGGTCTCCTGATAATTGGGCTATCTGCCCCCTTAATGACTGAAATGTCCTGTTCATTCAATAAATCCAATATTTTGCATGTATTCAGTGTGGCCGTATCAAGTGATACATTCCCGTTCACTGTCGTAATCGCCAATATGTCGAATTGACGGCTTTTAACAGCAAGAATGATCCCGATCGCATCATCTATTCCAGTATCCACATCAAGAATCATTTTTTTCTTCATCAAGCACACCTCTTTTTTTTCTTAGTGTGTAAGTTCACGATTCCAACGGTCGATCCATTGTTTAGATTCTTGATTTACAAACTTCATATCTAACACACGCAAGCTGCTTATGACGTCATCCCCATATGTTAAGCCTTTAGCTTCCGTTTTAGAGAGCTTGACTTCGGTATTGACAGGAGAATCCACTTTCGCTTTCGCTGATTTTTCCTGAACTTCCTTGCTTAAGATGTAATTCATGAATTCCCCGGCCAATTCTTTTTGATCGCTGGCTTTTACAATATTCACCGTATTCATCACTGCGTAACCGCCTTCTTCAGGTGAAATGAACTTAGCTTGAGGAACGGCTTCCTGTAAATCGCCAAAATACATTTCCATGATCGGGCCTGCAGCAATTTCCCCTTGCGAGAACATGTTTACGAACTCAGATGTTTGCCCATATTCCTTTACCGCATTCGGCATGATCTTTTTCATTTGATCAAAGGCTTTATCTTCATTGAACTCTTTACTTCCGCTGACTTTTGAAGCGGCATCCAAAAACATCGGTCCAGTTGTTGATGTGATTGACGGGATCGTTATCTTCCCTGCCAAATCCTTGCTCCAAAGATCTTTCCAAGACGTAATTGGCTTATTCACTTCATCGGGATTATAAGCAATGCCAAATTGTGCAATGGTATAGGCTGGTCCAAAGTCCTCGCCATTTGGTGCTTTTGCTTTGTCGTATATATTATCAATATTCGGAATTTTACTGTGGTCAATTTTTTCAAATAAGCCTTCATCGATGCCCTGCTGTGCATAGTAGTCGGATAAATAGATAACATCCACATCACTATTCGCTTGGCGTACCTTGTTCAGTCGATCTGCATTATTTCCTGAATCAACGACAATCTCGACATTATGCTTCTTTTCAAATGGTGCGTAGACTTCCGGCCGGAAGAAATCATCAGCGAATCCCCAAGTGGAAACGACTAATTTGGCTGTTTTTTTCTTTCCATCCTCCTTTGAAGAGCATGCAGCTAAAACAAATGTGAAAAGGGATAACACCATCAATACGCTAATCATTTTTTTCATCATTCAAACCTCCACTTTCATATTGTTTAAAGTTTCCTTTTTACTGATATAAATGTAAAAAAAGACAATCTTAAATAGAATTGAAATTCTACCCAAGATTGTCTTTTCTTTGTAAACAAAGATAAAACTTATCATTTGGTTCTATTGTGGCGTTCCCTCCAGATAAATCCGAGTGGAAATCCATTTATATGATTATATTAATTTTCCTTCAATACAATATTGGTGAATGCCAGCTGCGTCGCTGAGTCATAATCCCTCAGAACGGCTTCAATATCCCAATCCGTTTGCGTTTCCAACTTTTGTCTCAGTTTCTTTTTATAAAGCAGTGACATATGGAAGTCAACTTCCTGCTTCAGGCTGGGAACTTCACCCTCTAAAGCTTCAGAGCGCGGGGCACGTCGATGTTTGGCCTGAAATGTAATCACATTCTTCTCAATGGTAACCTTTAGCAAAGTCGTACCAAAGCCGAACAATTCCTTCGATACCTCATTATACATATGAGAAAGCAATTTCTTCGTTTCGTTAGAGTTTATCGGTAAGATGACTATCACCTGCCAAACTATCATTTGAGGTAATTATATATACTTTTTCAGAATTGCACAAGATAATATTCGGATTTCGTACAAAAAAATGTTTTTTTTCATAAAAAACGTACATTTACTTACCAATACACGAATTATAAAAATAAACAAATGAGGATTTCAATATATTCATATAACTTTATATCCAAGCCAGCACCTTCTATTAATGAAAACTTTTTCAGAGAAATAAGCGCAAGATTGAAAACCATTGATATAACCTTGCATCGCATTGAAAACGCTCTCATAAGGATTTAATATAGCTAGTATAGAGCGATTAAAAATAGAGAGTATCAAAGGGCTCGTTAAATGAGGGAGGAATTAATATGAAGAAAGCTTTTGAGAAAGCGCAACAGTTCGGTAAATCTTTTATGCTCCCGATTGCCGTTTTGCCAGCGGCCGGTTTATTGCTGGGAATTGGCGGTGCTCTTTCTAATCCAAATACAGTTGAGGCCTATCCTTTTTTAGACTTTGCTTGGCTGCAGGCCATTTTCACGATCATGAGTTCTGCAGGAAGCATCGTATTCGGCAACTTGCCGGTTATTTTTGCCGTAGGTGTTGCAGTGGGCTTGGCACGCTCGGATAAAGGGACCGCTGCACTTGCAGCCATGATCGGCTACTTCGTCATGAACAGTACAATAAATGCACTTCTTCTAATAAACGGGGAACTTGCCAAAGAGAATCTGGCAGGTGCCGGACAGGGAATGGCGGTCGGGATCCAAACACTGGAGACTGGTGTGTTTGGCGGTATCGTAGTAGGTATCTCTGCTGCATTTCTGCACAATAAATATAATAAAATTCAGCTTCCGCAAGTTTTAGGGTTTTTCGGTGGTTCCCGTTTCATTCCAATCATCGTTTCCTTCGCGTCCATCTTGGTTGGAGCCGTGCTTTTTATCGTATGGCCTTATTTCCAACTTCTCATTAACCAATTAGGTGCGCTGGTAACGAGCACAGGTACGATTGGGACTTTCTTTTACGGATTCATATTACGGATGCTCGGGCCGTTAGGGTTGCATCATATTTTCTACCTTCCCTTCTGGCAAACAGCTTTAGGCGGTACGATGGAGATTAAAGGGCAGATTGTAAGCGGGACCCAGAATATCTTCTTTGCGCAATTGGCCGATCCAACTACTGTCAAGTACTATGAGGGTGTTTCCCGGTTCATGTCCGGGCGGTTCATCACGATGATGTTTGGTTTACCTGGCGCGGCACTGGCCATTTATCACTGCGCTAAACCTAAAAATAAGAAAGTCGTGGCCGGTTTGCTTCTTTCAGCTGCCTTAACATCTTTCTTAACAGGCATTACCGAACCGCTTGAATTCAGTTTCTTATTTGTCGCCCCAATCCTTTATGTTTTTCATGCCTTGTTTGACGGACTTGCCTTCATGATGGCAGATATATTCAATATAACAATCGGTCAAACCTTCTCTGGAGGATTTATTGATTTCACTTTATTCGGGATTCTCCAGGGTATCAGTAAAACAAACTGGGTTTATGTACTTCTCGTCGGCATTCCATGGTTTTTCCTATACTACTTCACTTTTAAATTCTTGATCAGGAAGAAGAATTTAAAAGTGGTTGGCCGTGAAGATGATGAACAGGCCGCTGTTACACAAGTAACGGCATCAGAGAGAACCCAGACCATCGTTAATGGATTAGGCGGACAGGAAAATATCGATATAGTCGATTGCTGTGCAACCCGTCTCCGTGTCACGGTAAAGGATGAATCATTGGTGAAAGAGGACGTCATCAAACAAACCGGTTCAAAAGGCGTCGTAAAAAAAGGGAATGGCATTCAAATAGTTTACGGTCCCCAAGTAACGATCATCAAAAATGAAGTGGAAGAATTCTTGGGTCACTGAGAACATAGATAACGATAAGGAAGTGTTAAACATGCAACAGGTGCTGGATCAAATTCACAAAGGCTTAATTGTATCTTGTCAAGCATTGGAGAATGAGCCGCTGCACAGCTCTTTTATTATGGGACGCATGGCTATTGCTGCCAAAGAAGGCGGTGCGAAGTGCATTCGTGCAAACTCCGTAGCTGACATAATGGAAATCAAGAAAAATGTGGACCTTCCAGTCATAGGGATCATTAAACAGGTGTATGGACAAAATGATGTCTTTATCACTCCCACCATGGTCGAAATTGATGCATTGATGGAAACTAAAGCGGAAATCATTGCGACGGATGCTACAGCCCGGGTAAGACCGGACGGTAAAACGTTAAAACAGTTTTATTGCGAAATAAGAGCTAAATATCCGGATGTTTTACTAATGGCTGATGTATCCACCATAGAGGAAGCAGTATACGCCGAACAGTTAGGATTCGATATTGTAGCACCCACTTTATACGGCTATACGAACGAAACATTTGGCCAAAAAATATATCAGGATGATTATGCTGTGCTCAAAGAGATAGTAAAAGCAGTGAAAAAAGCGAAAGTGATCGCTGAAGGAAATGTCATAACACCAGAAATCGCCCGCTCTGTATTGGATATGAATGTCCATGCAGTAGTAGTGGGCGGTGCCATTACCAGACCGCAGCAAATCACTAAAAGGTTCGTGGATGCTATCCAAGAATAGAAAATTGCACATAGTAATGAAATGACCCAGACTGTCAATAGTTTGGGTCTCTTTTTTGATTCATATTCCTGTAGCCATCCGTTCCGGTTATTGACGTCCCTAATGGATACATTAAACTATAAAAGGTATACATATAAGTAATTTGAAATGGGGGATCAGATGGAATATCTAGCAGAAAACCTCATATATGGCATCGAGTGCAGTATGGGCAAATTCACCAAAACAGAAGAAGAATTGGCCAAATACATTCTGGAACGCCCTGAAGAAGTAAGTCAGTTAACCATTAGTCAAATAGCTAAAAAGCTTCATATTTCGCCTGCAACGATTACGCGTTTCTGCCAAAAATTAGCCTTTTCTGGGTTTAATGAGTTCAGGCATGAGTTAAAAAGGTTCGTGGATCTCCGAAAAACACCGAAAAATATGAAGGACATCAAGCAGGTGGATTATTTCGCTAAACTGTACCAAGATCACTTAGGTATCATAGATAATACTTTTCATATAACTACATATGACGATATCCAGAAAGCGGTATCTTTCCTTACACAGGCAAATAAGATACATGTATATGGAATAGGGAGTTCGGGTTTAGCCGCCCAGGAGTTCAAATCCAAGTTTTTCCGGATTGGCTTATCTGTTGAGGCTATTACAGATCCCCACCAGTCAATGATGGACGCAGCTTTAAGTGACCAGAATAGTGTTGTCATCGGCATTTCCATTTCCGGAGCAACAAAAGAAGTGATTCGCGCAGTTAAAATCGCAAAGGCACAAGGCTCGCGC
This sequence comes from Peribacillus sp. NJ11, assembly GCF_030348405.1. Lineage (NCBI taxonomy): Bacteria > Bacillati > Bacillota > Bacilli > Caryophanales > Bacillaceae > Peribacillus > Peribacillus sp. NJ11. Next base: position 2,170,845 of record NZ_JAUCFO010000001.1, on the reverse strand, counting down.
ATCTTGGTTTTTACTGGTGATAAAAATTCCGAGCTCTCACAGCTTGGTGATATATCGCTATCGGTCACCAGCAAAAATAGCCTGCATATGGGACAAAACATCTCTCCATTGCTTCCGCTACTATTACTTTTCGATTTAATATATACAGAGTTGGTTGCTAAAGATTATAAAAACAGGATAAGCATCAGGGAAAAGACTTTAAAGGTATTAACCGCGACCGACTGACTTTCGGCCGCTGAAATTTATCAGTTTGTTTGTTTAGCTAAACCTGACCGAAAGTCATTTTCGTTATTCATCATATAAAAAAACTGCATCTCCAATTGGTTAGATGTTACTAACAATTGGGGTGCAGTTCACTTTAAAAGACGTCTTTTTTTTGTTCCTTTTAAACTAAATTCCTTATTACTGGCATGGAACGTTCTTGGAGGCTCTCGGAAAGAAGACTATACGCAACTACTTTATTCTTGTGCTGTTTGACTACATCCACGTGGTCGTTGTAAATGTAGACAAATAATCTAACATCGTTTTTTCCTCTTTTAGTATCAATTATTATTGGAGTCCCACTGTTCTCTGGATGTAAAAACAATTTCTCGTTCCCTGGGAATATATGATTTTTTTTCAAAAACTTAGCTTCGTTAAAATAATTAATTACTTGAATTTTGTCTTCACCTTCCAAACGTTTTTCATCAAAGGTTACGATTGCATTAGCATCACTAATTTCTGAATGCATTTTAAATTTACTCATAATCCAATTCACTGCATCGGTTGGAAGACAGGTAACTAATAATTTAAGCAAGCTTAAGATAATTGTCAAAATCAATACAGGCACTGTCATATTTGATCATCTCCGCGACGTTATAATTTAATTATTAAATGAAAGAGGCGGTCAGTTTTTCTTTGAAGTGACCGTTCTATTAACGTTTCATTTTTGGTGAAAAGTTGTACTTGAAGGAGGGCACAAAACATAATTAAACTCAATCAATATAATTTTTTATCCATAAATGTCAAAGACTTCATTTGATTGTTCACTCAGCTTACAAAGGTGATTTTTTTATTCATATTTTCGCCACGGTTTGTGAACGAATTCACATTTTTTAACAAATAGAGTATGTCTTGTAAATCACTCGTACAAAACATGACCTTTATACATTTAAGCCTATATTACTATGCATTTTGATACACTATTATAATAATCATTCACGTGGTATCTTAGGCTAATTTTATTACGAAGTAGATGATGCCCACAGTTAATACTAGGGCAAGACCAATATAAATATAACTAAGGTTCAACAAATTCCCTCTCGTTGCTGCAGAATAATCACTATCACTCTTCCCCGTTAAAGAAAGGGTGCCAACCAGAGCAACTAAACTAATGGCTACTACTAATATTACACTTATCGTCATGATTCAACGCCTCCCAATATTATTATCTATTTCCTTGAACCATTTCAAATTATTCCGATTCTCATCGTATATCGTAGTGTAACTACATAAAAAATCGCACCTAATTTGCATGTCAAAATTATATTGTCCAAGTAGTTCGCGATTCGTGTTTACTGAGTAAATATATTAGAACAAGCCTACTTCTCTATAATAAAAGAACAGCCAATTTTCGGACCATCCAATTAAGTGAAATTTTCACCATCCACTTGTTGAATTCTTTCGTTCATTTACATAGAAAAGTGCAAAGCGCCACTGAAGAAATGGCTAAGATACCACGTATTGCAGGAACTCTGACCTAACTTGCTTCCTCGAAAAGGACAAAAAAAGAATCATGACTTCGTCATGATTCCAGTTTGTAGACAAAAGGGATTCGGAAAACGTAACTTTCATCAAATGATGTTCCTGAACCAACTGACCCAAAACAAACAACACCTTCAACTCCTCGGTTATGGTTACAATTTAGATGTTGATTTCCACTCCAGGCACTCGCTTTCCGCGGGCGGTCCGGGAGCCTCCTCGGCGCAAGCGCCTGCGGGGTCTCCCTTTGACGCGCTTTTCCCGCAGGAGTCTCGTACCTTACGTTCCAATCAACTTTGTTTTAACATATAGATGGAACCTCTTTTGTCGACAACAGGAATGTGCCATGATCGGCACCTTACACACTGTAGATAAACTCGATAATAATGGAGTTGCCTACAGTTTTTTTAATCCGTACTCGGCGCAAGCCTGCGGGGTCTCCCTTGGACGTGCTCTTCCCGCAGGAGTCTCGTACCTTACGTTCCAATCAACTTTGTTTTAAAATCATGGTTCGTAATGGTCTCATCCTGAACCATGATTTTAAAGAAGAGCTGGTTATCCTTCATGTTTTTTCACTTTTTATGGATGAAACCCTCAATAGATTGAAGAAATTTGCGACACTCCTGCCGAATTACTGGCTAGCCGAGACACCACAGGCGCTTGCGTCGAGGAGGCTTGGCAGACAGTCGGCGGAAAGGGAGCGGATTTCTGAAATCAACGGAACTTTTTAATTAAAAAACTGCAGGCAAACCGAACAAGTTTGTCTACAGTCTGGAATCATGGAATCATCATGACTCTCTCTCGTGAATATCAAAGCATATGATTATAAACTTTTTACAGCCTCTGCAAACCTTTTGATGCCTTCGTGAATGGATTCCTCATTTTCCCTTGCAAAAGTAAAGCGTACGTATTCCTTATTTGTACCTAGTGTTGAACCCGGAACGTATATGATTCCTCTTTTGATGGATTCCTCCAGTAACTTTATTTCGTTCAATGGCACTTTCAGCTTACACCACAAATGAATTCCACCATTTGGCGAATTATAATCAACTTTTTTTTGGAGGAATTGTTGAAGACTCGAAACCATTGCATCCCTTCTTTTTTCCAGTTGCCCCCTTAAGTAGGCAATATGGGCAGGAAAATACTCTGAATCCAAAAAATCGTTTGCTATCCATTGAGTGAATGAGCCATGACCGAAGTCAACCTGCTGCTTAGCATCAGATAGTCTCTCTATAACTGGTTTCGGTCCTATAATCCACCCAATTCTTAAACCGGAAGCAACAATTTTTGACAAAGAGCTTATATATAAAACATTTCCGTTGTTGTCCATCGATTTAAGAGTGGAAATTTCTTCCCCAGCAAAGGAAGTTAAACTATAAGGATCGTCTTCTATGACAGGTATTCCATATTCGGATGAAAGTTCAAGAATCCTTTTACGACGGTTGATATGAAGGACAGTTCCTGTAGGGTTTTGAAATACAGGGTTCAAAAAGATCATCCTGATCCGGTGTTTTTTATGGAGTTCCAGTAAATCCTCTGGGTTGATGCCATCTTTATCAACTGGTAAAGGAAAAATTCTTAGCCCCGCGGATTGAAAGATGGGAAGGTTGTAACTATATGATGGATCTTCCAATACAACGGCATCTCCTGGCTTTAACAAGCATTGGACCACCAGATGTATGGCTTGCTGTGCACCAGACGTAATGAGTATAGAAGATGGATGCGTGTCAATTCTCCTATACTGTTTAACATGTTTGGTTATTGTTTCCCTTAAAACCGCATTGCCTTGAGGGTGATCATAACCTAAGCTACCAATGAAGGACCTGTTAGAAATGATTTCACGTAAGGATTGGACTGGAAATAAGTCTTCTGAAAGTTCCCCACTAGCTAAGTTAATAAGGTTATGCCCTTCCGTCTCTTTACGAATTCTTTGGGTTACTGGCATATTGGGCAAAAAAGAACCCGCTTCGATATATCTATTCCAACTAGGTATACGTTTTCGAGTAATTCCCCAGATATCCTTGCTGATCATCGTTCCGCTTCCTTTTTTTCGTTCAACTAGCCCATTTGCTTCCAATTCATCATAAGCCGCAACAACTGTGCTTCTGTTAACTCCCAGTTCACTTGCCAAGAAGCGTTCAGACGGTAGCGGCTTATCCAATAAAAATGTTCCATCAGCAATGCCACTCTCGATGTAAGCTGCTATTTGTTTATATAAAGGCTTCTTGGATTTTCTGTCAGTTTTCCATTCCATAAGCTACATCCTTTAAAATGTTTAGTTTAAAGCGTACTAAATTATTAACTTTATATACTTATTCATTCCCAAAAGTAGTAAAATCTTTTATTTCAGTATAATCTTCAGTAGAGATTATTGCACTCTTAGGATAGAAGCTGCACTACAAAATAAAAACGAAAGCCTCCATTTCTTAAATGAAATGGAAGCTTTCGTTTCATCTTTTTCAACAATGCAGACTCCCCTTCAGCCAAGGACGATTCCGATAGTGGCCGATCGGGACTTGGATAAGGCTCGTTTTTCCTTGGGGACCACCACCGATCTTGTAAAGTTCATCACACATATTCACATCAAAACCGAGCAGCGGGTGCCCGTTCATTCCGAGAGCTGAGGCCGCTATCAGTAATTTCTGTACGAGCATCCCCGCCTCCATTTGCTGGATGCGGTACCCTCTATATCCAAGCTGCTTTTTGGAATGATCTTGATTGCCAACTACATGTATGCATATCGGCACTTCCTGAAAGTTCATGATATCGAGGGACATTCCGTATTGCAGTCGGAGCCGATGATCTCCTGATTGTATCTGTCGTAATGAATGTGTCGTGCTGTCATAATGGTATGCACCATCTTGAATGTCTTCCACATTATACAAACAAACATATAAGGAAACGCGATGTTCGTTGTTCTCGTTTGTTCCATCCAAATCATTTCGATAGGAGAACGAGGCGGTTGCCTCCTGCAGGAGAGCCGCCAGTTGCAGTTGACTGACTTTCCCTAGAGCGAAGTCCATTTCAGGTGAAAACCGCTTTCGGCAAACCGCTGCCAAATCATGGGATAACCTTTTAACGATAGGTAGGGTTACTACATGCCCTTCGCATTCGGCCCCATTCTTTGGAGCGATCGGCCGGAATGATTGGGTGGACTCGATCATGGATGCTTCATTCATTTTAGTTAACATCGGAAATTCCCTGATCCTCTTCGACCGAACATAGTGTTCAGGCTGAATCCCCGTCAATTCCCTGCATAATTCCGTCGAAGTGAAAAGTCCGTCACTGTAGCTTTCATCCGTACACCAAAATGCTGGTTCTGCCGATAAGGGAATCACCGCATACGTGCTCTCCTCCTCTTCCGAAAGCCCGAGCAGATGATTGATGGCCCGGTCAAGGAATTGGAAGCAAACCCCAGATTCGATTCCAAATCGTTTCGCAACTTCGAGTAACTGTCCAATGAGCACCCCCGCATCCAGACCTTGCAGGCGGTATGAAAAATTATTATATTTGTAGAAGTTTTTCCAAAACATCGTCGATACAAAAACCGTCCCAAAACATGAGGACATATCAAAGGTTTCACCAAGAGCCTTTGTTACATATGAATCAAAATCCCCTTCCCGCAGCAATACCAACCGGTGGTGTGCCGCATCATAGTGGTATACGCCAGCAGGCACTTCCTCCATCTTCAAGTACACGTACAATTCACTTGGATACAAAGCTCCCCCTGATGCCGGAAAACGCCTGAATGACTGCATGAGGTCCTCGGATTCCGAGGATCTCGGTACCTGACTGACTTGGGTCAGGCCATATGCATACCAGAGGAAATGACCGATTCCTTCGAGGTCCAGCTTTGAAGGTCCATTGCCCACCTCAAGCGTCAGCGGCACCTCCAGTGATAGTGGAAAAACAGGCAAGTCACGGTAAATCTTATACGTTAGTGGTGCATCATCCCAATCCACTTCCCAATCCGGCGGACTTGCCTTTTCGATGTCAAAATGCAAATTGTGCAAAAATGCCTCTAGACTCATCCTCCTACCTCCTAAGTCACCGCTTATGGAAAAGGATGCGGATGCGGATTGATCTGTTCGAATTCAAGCGGCCGTTTTGCATATCCAAGTTCCATCGGAACCCTCAGTATCCTCTCAAGCCCCGTTATGCGGGTAAGATGATGGCCGAATGTCATCGGCAGCATCCCCGGGATCAGCACTTTCACGCAATGTAATCCATTCCGTTCGATCTCCGGTGTCGTCTGATCCACCACGATCACCTCGAGTTTCAATCGGCGGAACTCCTGAAGGATATCCTGCAGATCTTCGGTCAAGTCCGAATGATTCACCTTTTTCCCGAATTCTTCATCGAATGTTCGCATCGGCCTGTCATCATCCAGCAGAAACTGCAGTCGCTCCTCGGCCTGCGGTAAACCGTACAGCATGCCATGATCATCCATTTTCCGTACCATTGAGGAATCATGCAGCATTTTCTCAATCTCCTCCTGGTTCTCTTCCAATTTATCGTCAAGGGTCAGCATCATGCCTGCCAACTCGAAGACCGCGCTTTTCACCGCCCGGATCGGGTCCAGATGAGCCCCTGCCGCACATATGAGATTCAATCCTTTTTGTTTCCTGTTTTTTGCCAACGCCCATACGCTTGGTATACCGTGTTCCATGGTCGCATTAAACAAATGGATATCATATCCCGCTGCCGCCCTTGCCCTGTCAATCATCAATTCCAGTTCTTTGTCATTTGCAGAATAGGGGTCAAGACGTGCGAGGGGCAACTGCGCGTACCAGGTCAGCAGAAACGAATCACGTTCCACCACTTCCATGATGCCGTAGAAAATGGCCTCCTCCAAACTTCCCCCTAATGCACAGCCATTGGAAGTTTCATAGACGAATCCATCTCCGCAGCCCAAGCTGTAATAGGAAAGCAATTCCGGGACCAAAATCGGCCGCTCTTGCAAAAATGAATGGCCCCACACCCAATCTATCGAGCGGTCAGGATCAAACGGTTGAAACGGGAAATCCCGCTGTGCATAATGTTCCTTCGAGTGCACCCCTATCTTGATGGGATCGAGCGCATGATCTTTCAGGTTATTGTAGCTGTCATGTATGACTGTCCGTTTGCCGCGGGGCTCCATTCCGCAATACCTTTCCAATCCCTCCAATATGGCAGTCATCTCACTGACGGCGTATGAGAGAGTCCGGCCTGCCGCCCCCTCATCTCCTATGAATAAAGGCAAATTAACACTTACATCGGCAAATGGCGGCACAAGGTCTATCATTTTATTATTCAAGAATCCTGTGCGGTGATCCAAGTAATCCTTGGCCAGAACTTCTTTCAGATCCTCCATTGAACGGGTCCGGTAACTGTCGGGACTTATTTTCGGACTTGGCTGTAACGCAATCCTTGCACGATCCTTCGAGTCATCAGGTAATTGGCTGCAAACAGGACACAAGGGATCAGGTAAAAAAGAGTGCCACGAGCCGTTCAGCGTTTTCAGATTGATTAATGATACACGCCTTTCCGAACGGGCGTGTTCTCCTTTCATCACCTTCCTTACCTCTGCACCAATCAGGTGAGCCATCTGCAAAAGGCCTGTGCGTGATGCCGCCACATCACGCTGTATCCCCCCATTTTCTTGCAGCTGTTTGCGGATTCCCCACATTTCTTTACGATCACGCCCGGCCATAAAATGTCTTTGGTCTGCACACTGTGAGCACCCTGTAATACCCGGGCGCACCAGCGGACCTACCACTCCCTCTCCAAATGATACGAACCCCCGCAGCCATGGAATGCCAGCTGTTCTTATCACCTCTTCCGCCTTTTGATGGACAGTGGGATTCCAAGCATCTTGCAGCACAAGGACCAAAGCCGTCGTTTGCGGTATTCCTGCCTCGAAATCGGTTTGGCGATTGACCTGATATTGGCCGGACAGGTCCCCATGAACATGGTCGGCCAACACTCCTTCCCCGACAACCAATACGTCAGTTTTCACCCTGATTCCTCCTCTCGCAAAAATACCCCAAACACACCTGCCAGTTCTTCCTTAAAGAATGGTTCTAGTTCTAATTCGAAAACGAAGATCCGCTTCTTATTCTTCTTCAGGACTTGAATGGCGGTCTGTACTACCTCGGAGTTCCCTGTTACCTCGCACGAAGGAATCACAAGATTCACCTTTTTTTCCTTAAGAATAGACGATGCCACTAGATCTGGAGCTGTGAGGCAAACGGTCTGGTTCTGAACTTTCATGATTGCCTTTTGCAGCGCGTTCCGTAATGCGATCGTTACATTCAAACCGACAGCGCCAGACCAGCCGTCGCTCGTTCCTGCCCAAACAACTGGGAAACCGGACACTTCCTCACCCAACGCGATGATTGGATCTCCTTGCAGCCGGGTCAGCGCTTGTAGATAATACCGGCAGCGTTCATCATCCACATCGGCCAACTGCATCGACACAAGTTTCTCCTGGTTGAACTCCTTATTTCCAAACTCTGTATCCAAACTGCTTTGCAGCCCACGGCAAATACATTCAGCAAATGTTTCACCTGCTCCGACACCGATGGATTCCTTAATTCCGCTTGCTCCCTCAATCGGAGGAAGAGTCTGAACGAGCTGGCTGAGTGTCCGGGATGCATATGCTTCAACCCCTGCCAGACCGCTTTCCCTCCGCGCTTCCTCATGCGTCAGATCTGAACGGATAATATCAGGCAGAAGTCCGGCTGGACCTGACGACAACGGATCCACAACCTGAACGCGGCATTGAGCCAACGGCAGCTGTTTTAAATCGCCCTCTCCCCAAGTATGAAAGATTCCGGATTCCGCCGATGTCAACCGGCTGAAATGCATGAACACTTTCCCCGGCTCACCCCGGCCCGATTTCTGTTCAAGCCGCTGATCAAAATCTTCAATCCATTTAGCAGCCCCTTTTCCCGTCACCCCCGGATGGGGAATGAATGGATGCCACTTTCCCTCCAATGTTTCCATATCCAACAGATAGAATTGATTGGCTTGTTCTGCAGTTGTGACACCTGTGGCCTCTTTGAACCACTCGAAAACCATTATATTGGCTAACATCGCTCCGGCTGTGGAGGAAAAAGAAGTCGAAGCCTGATCCTTTTCCAGCACAGTTTGATGTAAACGGTGCCACGCTGACTCCCAGCATCCTTTGGAATCCGGATGGACAAGCGGGCCAGCCATGCCTATTTGATTGATGATCAATGCAGGAAACAGGACCTTTTTCCCTTGCCTGCAAACCGAATGAAGTTCTCTTAATTCCTTAATATCGCCCTCCTGTGACACATATAATATCGATTCGAAAGGCCGCACGATCTCCTGCCATTCAATCCCCGCTCCCTTGTCAAGCACGACCTCCTCTATCGCTGCCTCTTCGTCCGACTTACGAGCATGTGCAACGATTTCCTTCAACCTTTCTCTATTGGTCGGTACCGTGTCCGTAATCAGGATATGGAATGTGGGCAGTCCGGATTCGATCAGCGCGGACACCATTGAAAGGAACAGTGGGCCAGAGCCTATTGCCAGAGCCCTTCCCTTTCGATAAGCTTGAAAACGGTATGCCCCGGAATCGCCGTAGCTGTCGAGGAACTCGATTTGCGAAGCATACCTTTCAAGAACCTGATCCCCTAATTGATGGGGACTGTCCTGACTTACATCCCGAACGAACCCATTCGCGTACAAAACCTCGGCAATTTCCATGACACGGTTCCGATACGGGCCAGGCAATCCATCCGTCAAATCGCTTAATGTATGGTCCCCGTTGAACATCGGCAATAACTTTTCAATCCATTGGACGATCGTGCTGCCCTCCATTCGGAACGAACTTATGTTATTCCTGAAATAAACACCTCTGTTTGGTTCTGGTAGAAAAAACGTATCCCTTTTCACTTTCAAACGCATAGAAGGGGTCAAATTCACCATTCCGCTCCTCCTAACCCAAAGCATTCTACGTTCTGCTTCAGCACTTCACTTTAATCCTATGTACGACAATTTGTCCCTTATGTCTAATAAAGAAAAGTCCCTGCTGCACCGCAGGGACTTTTCTTTATTAGACCTGAAACCTTAACCAGCGCAACGTCCGCAACGACCGCCGCACCCTCCGCAGCGTCCGCAGCGTCCGCATCCACCACAACGACCGCAACGACCGCCGCAACCAAAGCAACCAAAGCACAAGAAACAGCCAAAACAACCAAAACAACCACCCACACCAATGAATTGTCGAGACGAATCATCCAAATTGTACTGGTTTTGTTCCCAAGGAACTGGCTGGGTTACCTGGAAATCATCAACATTCAGGTTTTGCAATTGATTTTGAAATTCATACATTTTATTAAACCTCCGTATATTATTTATAAGGTAGTGCCTGGAATAGATAAAAAAAACCGGGACGAAATGGTCAGGGAATTAACACCACATCAAGTATCCCTCCAACAAAATATGTAAGGGGAGTGGGTATTGCCACTGATGAAAAAGCCTATTTTTACTAAATCCCGTTCACGTCGAATGCCTGATCACCATTAAAAACCAAATGAAAAAGCAGAAAACCGGAAGGATAATATCCTTCCGGTTTTCATGCTCACCTCTTAAATTAGGTCCTTACAAGACACTTCAATGGAGGATCATTTATGTATAGCCATATCAATCGGTCATCAGGATATGCATGAAAAGACACCTTAGTTCTGCAGTTGTTCATAGCGATTCCAGTTTACCGATTTTTCCAGCACGATTGATATCAATACACCCATTATGAGCCCATTCGTCAAAAAGGGCTGTAAAAGCGTGGGAACACCCGCAAATGCATTGGGCAGGATATTCATCAAACTCACTCCGATCAATACTGGTACGGCAAGCCTGAATATCGTGTCTGAAGTGAAATGCTGACCCTTGACGCTGTTGAAAGCCGTTCCAAACAGTTGAAGGTAAGCGACGAACAATACAGCGTTCCCGACTGTTATTGGCATGCTGGCCAGGAAAGAGATAAACGGAGGAATGAGACCAATCATGGTCAACAACATGCCTCCGAATAAGAAGGGCCTCCGCTCATAGATTTGCGTGCTTTGCAAAAATCCGATGGATGAAGTGAAAGGTGTATACGGCACAAGGCCAAGCACCGGAGCGAAAATGGTAAATCCGCCAGTCATGAATAAAGAATTTCGATACTGCTTGTGGTCAGCGTCATCCCCCATTAACTCGGATGCGGCTTGAATGGAAGCGAACGTGTTACACAAATTCAGTAAGCCTGCAAAAAAAGAAATCGCTATTATCCCGAATTCCAGGTTTGGAGTGCCTAATGGGAACAAGGAAAAAGAGGCACCCGTCGATCCCATTTCTCCCCCGTCCTCTGGAAATAGCAGCGAGTAAAAAATCCATCCCACAACAATTCCGATCAAAATGGAGAAATTGCTTATGGTCCTTGGTCCTTTTATTTTTAATATACTTACTAAAAAGACAATCCCCAATGATAGGAAACTGACCGGGATGTTAATTTCCCCATCCTCCGTAATCCCCAGCATCCCCTTAAAAAAGACAAAAATGAGCTGGAACGTCAGAAGGAATAAGTAAACGGTCATGACCATGGGAGTAAAAATCTTCTGGACATAAGAAATCAGGTTGAAGCCAGATATAATGAGGGTCACGACACCGGCTGCAATGAGACCAGTAGCTATTCCCCCTCCTATTTCAGCATAACCGAGCCCTATGGATGGTGCAGATAACCCTAAATTCAGCATCACTCCCCACAATAGACCGGAGTGCCCTTCCATAATGGGATACTTATGCCCCTTCCAACCCTGAATCACGCAAGCGATCCCGGTGAAAATGAGTGAGCTTCTCATGGTCATTTCCGTAACATTGGGAGGAAGATCAAAAGCTGCGCCAATCGATATGGGCACCACTACCGTATTTGCAAAAATAAAAAACAACCATTGAAAAGAAGAAAATAGAGTCACGGAAGATCTCCAACTTTTCATAGATTCCATCTCCTTTGAACATGATACTTTTTTAAGCTCATGGTGAATACATGGTTTAATCGCCCTTCATAGGACAACACCATGCTAATGGACGCGGTCCCCAGATTGCCATTTCTTGAACACATGGCAATCTGGGGATCAAAGTCCTCTTACGCTTTGCGGTTCTGCTGCCATCATCATGCCAAAATAAAGATGCAGATTCCATGCAAAATGACAGCGTTTACCATTAATAGTAACAAAGGCCGCGGCTTCTTGCTAATTTGTTGGCTGGACTCGATTACAAGGCAAATGGACAAGCGGAAGCCAAACCCTTTAGTTTGATAGAAGAGATCATTGTTAACCAGCCCTTTTGGAATCGTAGTCCATTTTATCCTGTTTAAAGCATATTGGGCAAAAAAATAATGACATGGGAAGCAAGTCCTTAACCAATATAGCAAAAAAAATCACAGTAAGTAAAAGTACACGGGAGCGAACATGGCAGACTACCTGCATTCCGAGACTTTCAATCCCCAAAAGAAAAAGGAAATCCGGAAGTATCCAGAGATCCTTGGGTTAGCCCTACAAGTCTATTGACTGCTTTTGTTTATATAGTGAACCGGAAACCAAGTTACCCTTGTAAATGACCGCTTTACGTTCAGAACGCCTGGCAACTGCTTCTGCAGAACAGCTGGCGTCAATTAACACCAGGCTTGCGGCATCCCCCACTTTCGGCCATACCTGGTTACCCTTTTCGTCTAATGGGGTTTTTCCGCCAGTTATATACCCTAGTGTTTGGGAGAGGGAGACTTCATCAATCCATTTGAAGCGTTCTGCCAGCCTGCCGGCTCTCTCTAGGATGTCACCATTCCCTAGAGGTGACCATACATCAAAGATATTATCATTCCCTACTGATACTTCAACCCCTCTTTCATGTAATAAACCAACAGGGGGCATCTGTCTGTTAATAGGGACACTTGTGACGATGGAAATCCCCGCATCCCTAAGGATGTCAGCCAGCTCAAAGGCTTCTTCCCTGGATACGTCCCCTATGCCAAACGCATGGCTTAATGCTACCCTGCCTTCCCAGCCTGCTTGCTTGGTCAGGGCTGCCAAACGTTTCATGGTGAACGTGCCCAAGTGGCCGGGATCATGTAAATGCAGGTCCACATCAGCGTTCGCTTCCACTGCCAAATCCATCAATTGCACGAGCGAAGCTTCAATATTGTTATCGACTGTGGCTGGGTCGACTGCCCCGACGATTCCCGCTCCGTTTCGCAATGCCTCCCTGACAAGCTGGACAGACCCCGACCGCAACAATCCGTGCTGCGCAAATGCGACTATTTCTGAACTGAGTCTATTGGAATAGCCAGCAAGCGCCTGTTGGACTTGTTCTAAGTTCTGCAATCCCACTTCCGGGTAGATATCAACATGGGTCCGTACATGTGTAGAGCCAGAAGCTAAAAGTATTTCCAGTAAAGACTCTGCCCGTTTACATGTGCTTGTTGCAATGGAAGGCAGCACCCTCTTCTCATTTTCAAAGCGTTCAATGACACTTTTAGAAGGCGTGCATGCTCTCCATACATCCCCCATCAGTGTCTTATCAAGATGGACATGCTTTTCAATGAAGGAGGGTAACGCCAGCAATCCTTTTGCATCTTCCGCTGGCAGATCATTAGGTATGGCCTCCCCATCTTTAACGATTTTCGTGATCCTTCCATCCTCCATCAACAGATGGAATAGACCGGTTATTGTTCCTGTAACTCTATCATTCTCTTTCCGGTAACCACATTCCATACGAACATTCTTTAACCAATAGATTGTATTCATGCCCTTCATTCCCTTCTTGAAATAGACATTCCCTTCACATTCAAGGCGGATTCACAGTCGAGTCCGCCGTAAACCAGATTCCCATTGACCATGACCGCAGAACGCGTGGATCTCCGGGCAACTGCCTCGGCAGCACAAGATGCATCCACTAATACCATACTTGCTTCATTTCCCACGTTCGGCCATAAACGATTTCCTTCATGGTCCAGTGTCCTGACCCCGCCCGTAATGAATTGGAGCGATTGAGACAATCCATACTCGTCCTTCCAGTTGTACCTCTCTGCCAATCGACCTGCCTTTTCCAGCATATCCCCTGTACCGAATGGGGACCAGGAGTCATAAAAGCCATCACATCCGAGAGCAACGCGGACACCTTTTTCATGCAGTACATCAATTGGGGGAATGACCCGGTTGATCGGAACTGTGGACATTATGGCTATCCCCAGGTTTGATAATTCACTGGCCAATTCATTTGATTCCCCACTGGAAACATCCCCAAGTGCAAAGGCATGACTGACAGCCGCTCTGTTTTTCCAGCCTGCTTCATCGATTAAAGAAGCGAGTTTCTTAATCGTATAAAAACCAAGATGACCGGGATCATGTATATGAATATCAATGTCTGCATCAAATTCAACAGCTAAATCCATCATTTCATAGAGGGAAGCTTCTATATTATTATCCACTCCGCCAGGATCCAGGCCTCCCACCAAAGACGCCCCTTCTTTCATCGCTTGTCTCATCAACCCTTTTGAATTCGTTCTTAGCAGTCCATGTTGCGGGAAAGCCACGATCTCGTATGTCATTTTCCCTTTAAAACTGCTTAACGCCTTCTGAATTTCTTCCAAGTTCTTCATACCGATGTATGGGTCAATGTTAACATGCGTCCTTACATGCGTCGCACCGCCTTTCAACAATAGTTGAAGCATCCGTTCAGCCCGGAGCTGCCCAGTTTCAGCCAGTTCGGCAAGCTCTTCCGCTTCTAATTTCAAGCGTTCGATTAAACTTGGAACCGGAGTGCATGATTTCCATGGCAGTCCTAAATAGGTCTTGTCCAGATGGTTATGCATCTCTTTAAAAGGCGGAAGTGCAAGCAAGTTTCCCGCATCTTGGACGGGCGTTTCCGTTTTCAAAGGCATACTTGAAACCAATTGCAATTCCTCAATGATCCCGTCTTTTATATACATGTTGTATGAAGCTGTCTTCGTTCGATCGATTCTTTCATTCTCAAAAACAAATCCACTATCAAGTGTAACGTTTGTAAGCCAGTATGGTTCATTCATTGAATCACTCTCTTTAATAGAAGATTAAACACCTGTCGTCTCGAAAGATGAAATAGATCCGCTTACAACATTGCCCCTGAAAATGACAGCGGCACGCTTTGACCTTCTGGCCACCGCTTCCGCGGAACAGCTTGCTTCAAGCAAAACGATATTCGCCTCATCCCCGACATTGGGCCATGCCTTGACCCCGTCTTGGTTTAATGGGGTCTTCCCTCCTGTTATGAACTGCAGGCTTTTAGCTAAAGAACGTTCCTCAATCATGCGAAACCTCTCAGCAAGGCGACCGGCCTTTTCCAGATTGTCACCGATGCCGAATGGTGTCCAATGATCAGTGATGCTGTCATTGCCCAGTTCAACTTTCACCCCTTTTTCATGGAGCAGGGGAATGGGGATCGTTCTGAAGATAGGCACTGTGGATGTAATGGATATTCCTGTTTCCGAAAACCTTTCGGCTATACCCGTAGCCTCTGCAACGGAAAGATCTGCCAAACCGCTGGCGTGGCTAACCGTTACCCTTCCTTGCCACCCTGCGTCTTCCGTCATCGAAGCGAGGCGTTGCATGGTAAAGAGTCCAAGGTGATCCGGATCATGTAAATGGACATCGATATCGGAATTCGATTCAACCGCGATATCCATGATCGTTTCAAGAGAGCGTTCTATATTTTCATCAATGGTGGCGGGATCCACGCCTCCTACCAGATTCGCCCCATTCTTCATGGCCTCCCTTACTAGTCCCGCGGAATTGCTGCGTAATAGTCCATGCTGTGGGAATGCGACGATTTCATACGTCAATTTATCCTTATATCCTTCGAGCGCTTGAATGGTGGCCTCTAAATTTTTCAGACCTATAACGGGGTCAATGTTACAATGGGTGCGTATATGGGTAGATCCGAAGCCCAATAATAAATCCAGCATTTTTTCTGCTCTTGCTTTAGCGGTGGGCAATAACTCAGGAAGTAAAGCCTGCTCTTCCTCTATCCGGGTTTTCACGCCATTTATGGCAGGCATGCAAGCCTTCCACGGACCGCCATAGTACGTTTTATCAATGTGAATATGCATTTCCTTAAACGAAGGGACCATCAGGAGTCCTTGAACATCATGCTGTGGATCCTGATCTGTTATCGATTCCTCCGCTAATAAAATCGAGGATATTTTTCCATTTTCAATCTTGATGTGGTAATTTCCGGTTTCAGTGCCGGTAACCGTTTCATTTTCATTATAAGTAAAACCATTTTCCAAGCGTACATTCGTCAACCAATACGATCGTGACATTAAACTCACCCTTCCACTCCAGATTGAACATGCATCCATTTCATTATAGTTCTAAAGGTCAATTAATAATTTCAGAATTTTTACTCATTTTTATGTTATTTTTACTTATTGTAAGAAAAAGGCTCACCCTAAAATGGATGAACCCTTTCAGACTGGAGGCAACTCTATGAAAACTCAGTTCGCCTGCAGTTTTTTATTTAAAAAGTTCAATTGATTTCAGAGATCCGCTCCCTTTCCGCCGACTGCCTGCCAAGCCTCCTCGGCGCAAGCGCCTGTGGGGTCTCGGCTAGCCAGTAATTCGGCAGGAGTGTCGCAAATCTCTTCAATCCAATGAGGATTACAGTAAAAAACGTAAAGACCGAAGCACTTTATTCGACCCGCTGCACTGTCTTGGGCCGTTGACGCAGTTTATCGACAAACCACAAATTATTCGGCCGTTCACGCACAGCATTCGACCTACCCAGCACTTTATTCGACCGTTCACGAATTTTTTTCGACCATCATTTTATCGTTACGTCATTTATATCCAGATAGCCTGAAGGGCTGATCGAAAACCCTTTTACTTCTGTCGCGACTGCAGCAACATTTTCAATGACCCTTACAGGAATATACGGGGTGTCACCCATCTCGATTTCCTGTGCCTCTGCGTATAGTTCTTTTCGTTTCCCTTCTTCCTTTTCTTTTCTGGCAGCATCTATTAAACTGTCAACCTTTGGATTGCTGTAAAAGAATGTATTTCCAGCCGCCCCCTGTGAATCCGTATGAAATAGATTATATTGATTATAATCAGCATCTCCGGTCGCGTTTCTCCAACTGATGATGAACATTTCCGATTGCCCTTTATTCACTTGTTCCACGAACGAACCGTACTCCATGACCTGTACCTTCAAATTAATTCCGATCCCTTTTAGTTGGGATTGCAGGACTTCAGCCAAGTTCACTCTTTCCTTACTGTCCATCGTCAGGATGGTCGCATCCAAACCTTTTGAATATCCAGCTTCAGCCATCAGTTTCTTTGCTTCTTTCAGATTGTATTCATAGGCTTCCAGATCTTCGTTGTACCCGAATACTTTAGAGCCCATCAATGAGTTCGCCTTTACTCCCACATTATTGAAGACACCCTTGATGATCGAATCCATTTCTATGGCATGGGCAATGGCTTTTCTGACCCGGACATCATTGAACGGTTCATTATTGACATTGAACCCTAAATATTCGGTGCCATACCCTTCACTGCGGTAAACATCCATTGCCGGTGAAGATTCCACCTGGTCCATGACAGCTACAGGAAGAGGTTCAGCAATCTGCGCTTCACCGGTTTCAATCATCGATATCCTCGTGGAATCTTCAGGGACGACCTTGAAGATGACCTTGTCCAATTTTGGCTTGTCTCCCCAATAGCTTTTGTTTTTCATCAATGTGATTTCTTGCCCTGGGGACCATGAATCAAAAACGAAAGGACCGGTTCCATTCGGTTCCTGGATGATCTTTTTGCCAAACTTTTCAATTGTTTTCGGACTGATGATGCCGCCTTCGTGATTCGCCAATATGGAAAGGAGCGGGGAAAAAGGTTCCTTCAGAATGAATTGCACGGTAAATTCATCAATCGGTTTCACCTCTTTTACCATATCGAATACTACCGCTCTAGGAGAAGCGACCTTTGGATCCAATAGTCGATCAAACGTCTTTTTTACTGCATCTGCATTAAATGGCGTGCCATCATGAAACGTTACGTCTTCCCTAAGCTTGAATTCCCAGGTCGTGTCATTTATTTGCTTCCATTTTTCTGCTAGCATAGGCTGTATCTCACTATTCTCATCCCGTTGTACAAGACCTTCATAGATTTTATGGTGAGTGACACTAGCGGCGTTAATCGTGGACATGAACTGCTGATCCAAATTCTCAGCGTCGGACAAACGGGCAATGACCAATGTACCCCCTTCGTTTGATGCTTTGCTTTGATCATTTGCCGTCTTGCTTACATCATTGTTAGAAGAACAGCCCGTAATTATGATAACCATGATCATGACTAGAAAAAGCTTTCCTGTTCCACGTTTTAACCCCATGGACTTCGACCTCCCGATTTCATTTAATTGAGCATTTATCTAATTATAGGAAATATTCTGACTATTTATTTTGAAAATCTTTACTATGTTTTTCATTTTCTTTACTTGTTTTCGTAAATGGTTTTCACTTCTGTATCGCTTATCGATTCGACGACCTTAAATGATGGCTTAAACAATTCTTTCTCAGGAAGCTTCTGATAATCTCTTTCCATATATCCTCTTCTCATCTTATCGAAATACTTTTGCCCCTTATATTTGATTTCCATTAAATCAAGATTGGGGATTTTTTGATCCTTCATGACTACTTTTCCATTTATGATGGATAATTTAACGTCCCTTCCTGATCCGCTTACGAACATGGTTCGAATGGGATCATCGATTACACCCATATGATAACTGTCCAAATCAATCGCAATGATATCCGCCTTGGCCCCTGCTGCAATGCGGCCAAGATCATTCCTGCCAAGAAAAGCCGCCGCATCAAGAGTGGCTGACCGAAAGAAGTCGGCAAATGCAGAGCCTTCCGCTTCTCTTTCCATCATCCGTGAGAGCATGCTTCCTGTCCTGACGTTCTGAAACATATCCGGAGGGAAGGTGTCCGTTCCAAGCGCGATATTTATCCCTGCCCTTTTATATTTAGCGAATGATTCCAACGCCTCCCCATGCCTCCCGATAATCAGAGGGCAATGAATCACTGTTGTATTCGTTTCTCTTAGCAGCGCCAAGTCATCACCCTGTCCATATTTCGCTCCACTGTATCCTGAAACAAAGTGGGCATGCGGGATTCCTGTTCTTGGACCCAAAAAGCCAAGGTCGTACAAATATCTAATCGGTGTGACACGATAAGCTTCCCATATGGTATTGAATTCAAAACTTCCTTGTGCAGCATGGAGCTTTATCGGTACATCCAATTTTTCACTGTAATATTTGATCTGTTTTAATTGCTCTGCAGTTTGAGACTCTATACGTTCTGGAGCGAGCATCCCTCTGACCATGCCTCCATGGGCTCCATCGAATTTTTCTACAAACTCCACCGCTTTCCGCAATCCCGCTTCCCCGGCTTTTTCATCCCAATGCAGTTTTATATTTCCGTCAGGCTCGACGACTCTCATTCCTGATTGGAAACTTGGGCCCAGGTAAATCCTTAACCCCAATTCAGCTGCATGTTTTGCCGCAGCTGCCAATTCTTCATAGGTTTCGGCCCAGCTTTTATAAAAAACGGAAGTGATGGGCATGGCCGTCGTTACACCATGAAGAATGAGTTGTGAATAAGCATATAAAGATTTAAAGGATTCTTCTTCCTCGGTCATTAATTCTGGATGTCCGCTTTGTATATGATTCTCTGACCAGAGAAGGTTTTTCTGTCTGTTGGAACCGGCTTCAAAATGTAAAATATCATGGTCAATGTCCCCTAATGCATTTAAATCGATGAACCCGGGACTGATAATGGCGTTACCGGCATCCATTACCTCGTCCACTTCTTCCGGATAATTTTTTCCGACATACAGAATCGTGTCTTTTTCATAAACGATCTCTGCGTTTTCCAAAATGACATGATCGCACCCGTCATACCCAATTACATATCTTCCTTTAAGCTTGGTTTTCATCTTATTCCCCTTTCCTCATTGCGGCAGCGTCTTCCCGTTCGTCATATCTTTTTTCATCTACATATGCCCTGGCATGTCCCCAGAAATATTTCGTCGGCTGCATATACTTTTCGAGCCCGGCACGCTTTATCGTTGAAAAGGCCTCTTCATTCGCTTCGTTCAGCACTGTACTTTCATGAACCGTCCGTACATTCCTCCCTTCCATGATCAATTTCCCATCCACGATGACATGCTCCACATCATTCCCCACTGCTTGGAATACAAGCCGGTGAACATGCATGAATTCAGGGGTCAGATGAGGCTGATGCAGATTGACCGTAATGACATCCGCTTTTTTCCCGATCTCCAGGGAGCCTATTTCATCATCCCAGCCAATGCATTTCGCAGCATCTATCGTGATCATTTCCAACAGTTTGCCTGGGGGTAAATAATAGTAGTCCCTAAGGGCTGCCTGGTGAACGAACTGCGTTTTCCTCATTGCCTGAAACATATCGAAACTTGTGGAAGGGGAAGTCCCATCCGTGGAGATCGCCACAGTTGCACCCATCTCCAATAATTCAGTTATCGGGGTACGTGCATGAACCTGTCCAAATCCAGGTGATGCACTAACGTTGGTACCTGTTTCTGCCAGTATTCTTGCTTCATCGAAGGAAATGCCCCGACAATGCTGTAAATGGACATCCGGACCCAATAGGGCATTTTCCTTATCCTGTATCGCTAAATGAATCATCCCGCCAAAGGCATCGGAGTGTATCCTTGTGTTATATTTCCTGGCAATCTCCCTTATTTTCTTCGCTTGATAAAGATCATGATCATTCAGCCCATAAAGCCTGTCAGGTGATGTGGGATTGGAAGGATCAACGGATGTCACAATGACAAATGGTGTAATGAAGGCTCTCGTGCGGTCTTCATTCGCATGGTTCAGTGCCTCGATCACCGCTTCCGCCCCCTTCAATACTTCTTCATAGGAAACTTCCTTCACCACTCTCTTTCCGTCAATCCAACGGCTGAATGAATGGGGCCATGGAGGGTTGCAAGGACCCGTGCAAACCACTTCCCTGATTCCCACTTCGGCGTATGCTTTTGCATGATTGATGGCGAAAATCGGTTCATCGGATCGTGGCATGGACCCTAAAACGCTCACCCCGGTTGTCACGCCCGCTTTTAATCTCTCAAGGGAGGATAGCTTTCCTTCGTAATACCAAAAGTCATCCGTAACAAAATGCTTGTACGTATTTGTCATGATGGGCATCCAAAAATCAATATTCTCCATTGCAATCGTTTTGAACATGGAATGTCCCCCATGACCATGAACATCTATTAATCCGGGCAATATACACTGATGGCTGCAATCAATGACTTTTACAGCCTCATACTTCAATTTCAGCTTTTCGGTTGAATCAACGGCTAAAATCCTTCCTTGATTAATGGCGATAGCGCCATCCTGCAGAATTCTCCTGTTTTGATCCATGGTTATCACGGTTCCATGGATTAGCAGTAAATCTATCATATTTCCCCTCCTAATTGAGAAGACAGCATAACACCCTTATGCTGCCTTCCTTTTTTGATGATTTCCCTACTTCACGGTTACGTCATCAAGCATTAAATAATTTGCCGGATTCAGCCAAAGCCCTTTAACCGTCCCACCATATACCGCCAAATGTTCATAGTTACGGATAGGAACATATGGAACTTCTTCCCTCTCAATTTCCTGTGCCTTCGAATATAGTTCCTTACGTTTATCGCCATCCGATTCTTTACGTGCACTTTCAATCAATTTGTCCACTTCCGGGTTGCTATAGAATGAACTGTTTCCAGCAGCACCTTGGGATTTGCTATCAAAAAGATTGAATTGATTATAATCTCCATCCCCGGTAGCATTGCCCCAGCCGCCTATCGATACCTGGTGCTCGCCTTTAGCGGTCGCATCAATGTAGGCCCCATACTCAAGGACTTGAATCTTGACCTTGATTCCAATTCCTTTTAACTGGGATTGAATCACTTCGGCCATATTAATCCTTTCCTTACGGTCACTCGTCGTCAATGTAAACTCCAAGCCATCCTTGACCCCTGCCTCAGTCAAGAGCTTCTTCGATTCATTAATATCATAGTCGTAGCCTTTTATATCCGGATCATAGCCAAACACTTTTGGGCTCATTGTCGAATTTGCCCTCGTACCGACATCGTTATAAACCCCTTTAATAATCGAATCGACCTCGATGGCATGAGCGACCGCTTTACGGACACGTACATCATCGAAAGGTTTTTTCTTAACATTGAAGCTTAGGTATTCAACCGCAAGTCCCTCCGTGCGATATAAATTCATCGTGTCCGATGCTTCGATCCTATCAATCTCAGTCACTGGCACTTGATCGGTCACATGTGCTTCACCGGTTTCAATCATCGCAATCCTCGTGGCATCTTCAGGGACAACCTTGAATACTACGCCATCAATCTTCGGTTCATCCCCCCAGTATTCCTCGTTTTTCGTAAGTGCGATCTCTTCACCTGGCTTCCACGATTTAAAAACGAAGGGCCCTGTCCCAACCGGGTTTTGACCTAACTTGTCACTATGTTCCTTAATCGCTTTAGGGCTGATGATGCTTCCTTCATTACTCACTAAAATCGATAACAGCGGTGCATAAGGATATTTCAGCTTGAATTGTACGGTCGTTTCGTCAACCACTTTAATTTCTTTGATCATTTCCAATTTACCAGCCTGCGGAGAAGCTGTTGCCGGATCAAGTATCCTGTCGAAATTGGTTTTCACCGCTTCGGCATTGAATGGAGCTCCATCATGGAATTTGACTCCCTCTTGCAATTTAAATTCCCAAGTGACATCATCCAGTTGTTTCCACTCTTTTGCCAGCAGCGGTTTAGGATCCATGTTTTTATCAGGAACGACCAACGTTTGATAAACCTTTTCATAAACGACGTTTGCTGATGGAATGTCTGTTATGAAATGAGGATCCAGGATGGTCGCGTCAGATAATCTCGCGACGATCAGTGTACCTCCTTCTTTCGCTTTTTCTTCCGGTTCCTTGCTGCCGGTTTGATCTGCTGCACACCCAGATAAAACGGATGAGATGCCTAATAACGATGCAAACAGTAACCCCATCATACTTTTTCTCATTCTATTTCCTCCCTTTTCAACCTGCCTTTGTTTCTCCAAGTAACTTTCAGCTATGAGTACATCGGGCTTACTTCAAATTATAAAAAAAAACCGAATTTTATATTTTCAGAATCTTTACACATTTTTTAATTATCTTTACTGCTTTTCCGCATCATATTTACTTCAATACCTATTTTGAATAAATTTAATGAAAGAAAAGGAGGAAGTGCAATGAAGCCAGAGATCGTCATTAATAATACCGAATTGAAGGTAAACGAAAGAAAATCTCCAAAACTAAGCCACTGGAAAGCCTTTTATAAAAAATTCAAGAGAAATAAACTGGCATTGATAGGCGGGTATATCGTACTTTTTTATATTTTATTGGCTATCTTTGCACCTTTGATTTCACCGCAGGATCCCTATGAAATTGATTTAGTCAACAAACTCCAGCCTCCGTCGGCTGAACATTGGATGGGTACGGATGATAAAGGAAGGGATATTTTAAGCAGATTATTATATGGAACCCGGCTTTCATTAACCGTTGGATTTGTCTCTGTATTCTTCGGGGCTTTCATTGGCATTCTGCTTGGGTTAACGGCTGGTTATTACGGAAAATGGATTGATACCGTCATTATGAGGATTGTCGATGTTCTGCTGGCTTTCCCGGGAATATTGCTCGCACTTGCCATCATTAGTGCCCTTGGCCCAAGTTTAATCAATGTAATGGTAGCGGTCGGTGTCTTTTCCATACCCATGTTTGCCCGAATTGTCCGCGGCTCCACACTGTCAGTCAGGAAGCTTGAATATATCGATGCCATTCGTGCATTGGGAGCCACTGACTTCACGATCATAACCAAGCACATTTTTCCGAATATTCTATCACCTGTCATCGTTCAAGCTACATTACGTCTGGCAACAGCCATTCTATCGGCAGCCGGATTATCATTCCTGGGGCTGGGAGCCCAGCCTCCCTCACCGGAATGGGGAGCCATGTTGAGCAGCGGTCGGGATTATTTGTTCAGCGCCCCTCACATCGCTTTGTTTCCGGGAATAGCCATATCAACACTGGTACTCGGTTTCAATGTCTTCGGGGATGGACTTAGAGATGCCCTGGATCCAAGAATGAAAAAATAAGGAGGAGAGAAAATGTTCGTATTTATAATCCGACGGGTCTTTCAAACCATACCGGTTTTACTAGGAGTAAGTCTTGTTGTTTTCCTCATCATGCAAATGGTCCCTGGAGATCCGGCAACACTGCTTGCAGGTGAAGGAGCGACTAAAGAAACGATTGAATCACTGCGACATGAGCTTGGCTTGGATCGCCCAATCCTTTATCAATACGTCGACTATATCATTCATGCCGTTCAAGGAGACTTTGGGGAATCACTCCGCAGCAGCCGGCCTGTTTTGGATGAAATCATGGTCCGCTTGCCGATCACCCTGGAACTGGCACTCGCCAGCATTTTCATAACCGTTGTCCTTGGTATGCTTGCAGGAATCATCTCGGCAACCAAGCAATACTCGGCAGCTGACATTTCCATCATGATCGTTGCTTTACTGGGAATCTCTTTACCTAGTTTTTGGCTGGGTCTGATGCTTATCTACTTCTTTTCCGTAAACCTTCAGTGGTTTCCGGTTTCAGGTTGGGGAACCATCAGGCACATGATCCTGCCAGCGATAACCCTTGGGGCCGGCGGAGCGGCCATAGTTGCCAGGATGACCAGGTCGAGCATGCTCGAAGTCGTTCGCCAGGACTACATCCGGACAGCAAGAGCCAAGGGATTAAAAGAATATGTCATCATTTATAAACATGGCCTGAAAAATGCGCTTATCCCCGTCATTACAGTCGTTGGCCTCCAGTTCGGTGCACTCCTCGGCGGTACTGTATTGACAGAGTCCGTTTTTGCCATCAATGGACTTGGGAGATTGATAGTCGATGCAATCAGAACGAGGGATTTACCAATGGTTCAGGGCGGGGTCCTTATCGCTTCCGTTATCTTCGTATTCATGAATTTGGCAGTGGATGTCCTCTATCGATACTTTAACAAAAGAATAGATTTGAATTAAGGAGGTATGATGATGAAACAGGTTGATGATAAAATACTGGAAGTAAAAAATCTGCAGACCCACTTTTTCACTGACGAAGGCACGAGTAAAGCCGTCGACGGAATCAGTTTCTCCCTAAATAAAGGGGAAACCCTTGGAATCGTCGGGGAGTCGGGAAGCGGCAAAAGTATAACATCCTTATCATTGTTAAGGCTTATTCCATCGCCACCCGGAAAGATTGCCGGGGGCAGCATCCTTTTTAAAGGGGAGGATCTGCTTACGAAGACTGAAAAACAGATGCGGTCCATACGCGGCAATGAAATTTCGATGATATTCCAGGAACCGATGACATCATTGAATCCCGTATATTCAGCAGGTGAGCAAATTGCAGAAGCGATCCGGCTCCATCAAAATCTCGGAAAAAAAGAAGCATGGGACAAAGCGGTCGACATGCTTCGGCTCGTCGGAATCCCCTCACCTGAAAAAAGGGCAAAACAGGAGCCGCATGAACTAAGCGGCGGAATGAGGCAAAGGGTCATGATTGCCATGGCACTTGCCTGTCACCCTGAGGTTTTAATAGCCGATGAACCTACTACAGCATTGGATGTGACGATCCAGGCCCAAATCCTGGAACTGATTAAGACACTGCAAAAGGATTTCGGGACGGCTGTCATTTTGATCACTCATGATTTGGGTGTCGTATATGAAACCTGTGATCGGGTTGCTGTCATGTACGCAGGGAAAATCGTTGAATACACATTGGCCAAGGAAATATTCACAAACCCTAAACATCCATACACCATCGGTTTATTAAACTCCCTTCCGCGTCTGGACATGGACCAGGAGGAATTGACTACAATTCCCGGGACTGTTCCGAGTCCTTACAATATGCCTAAGGGCTGCAGCTTTGCCCCCCGCTGTGCACATGCGAAGAGCATTTGTGAACAAGCCGTACCGGATCTACAAGCGACCGGCCCAAGCACCCAGGTCAGCTGTTGGATGTTCACCCCCCAATGGGAGAAGGAATATGACACTCAAGAGAAGGTAGGGGTTTAATGATGGGTGTACCAGTTGCAGAGAAAAAGGTTCTGCTTAAAGTGGATCAATTGAAACAATATTTTCCGATCAAGGGTGGATTTTTCGGAAGAACCGTCAATCATGTAAAAGCCGTTGATGACATCAGCTTCCATATCTATCAGGGTGAAACCTTAAGCATAGTTGGCGAATCCGGCTGCGGAAAATCGACTACCGGAAGGGCGATCCTTCGATTGGACGAACCTACAAGCGGGAGTATACATTTTCAGGATAGGGATTTACTGAGTTTAGGAAAAAAGGAAATGAGGAGCACCAGGAAGGACTTGCAAGTTATTTTCCAAGATCCATTTGCCTCTCTTAATCCCAGACAGACCATAGGGAAGATTCTCGGAGAAGCCTTAGCCATACAAAATGTAGTGCCTAAAGAAAAACGAAAGAGCAGGATTGAAGAATTATTGGGACATGTCGGGCTGAGACCTGAATCCACGGAAAGATACCCGCACGAATTCAGCGGCGGCCAGAGACAGCGGATCGGCATTGCACGGGCCCTTGCAGTGGACCCAAAATTGATCATATGTGACGAAGCCGTATCTGCACTCGATGTCTCCATTCAAGCGCAAGTACTGAATTTATTAAAATCGTTACAGCGACAGTTCGACCTTACCTTTCTTTTCATATCACATGATTTGGGTGTGGTCAGACATATCTCGGATCGTGTAATGGTCATGTATCTCGGAAAGATAGTCGAAATAGCCGATAAAAAGTCCATTTTCGAGCAGCCACAGCATCCATATACGAGAGCATTGCTATCTGCCATCCCAGTACCGAATCCAGTGCATGAAAGGGAACGGATCCTATTGACGGGTGATGTCCCCTCACCCATCGATCCTCCAAGCGGCTGCCGCTTCCATACACGATGTCCTTTTGCATTGGACATCTGTAAAACAGAGGCACCCGAATTAAAATTATCTGAACAGAATCATCAAGTGGCTTGTCACATTGTGTCATAAGTTGTAGATTTCCCAAGGGGTCTTTAGTATGATACTAATAGACAGAATAATTAAAGTTATATAAAAATATAACCAGCAGAGGTTCTCCATGCTTAGTTACGAGGGATTCACGTTAATTATCATGCTCTTCATATTAGCTCCCATCATGGGAGCTATCGCTCTTTTATTTCTATTCATATTCGAGAAGCGGATCGATCTCCTTGAAAATAAAAACAAAGAGATACGTCTGGAGCAAGCACTTCAAGAAGCACAATATAATAAATTGAACCAGCAAATCCAGCCTCACTTTTTGTTTAATACACTAAATGTCATTTTGGGCTTGGCCCGCCTGAACAGGACGGCTGAACTGATAAGGGCCTTAGAGGCATTTTCGCAATTCTTGAAATTCAAATATAAAGCAACTGAACCATTAATCCCCCTTTCCCAGGAAATTCAGTATACTCAGCATTATCTCGACATCCAAACCCTTCGCTTTGGCGATCGCCTTAAGATCGATATGGAGTGCCCAGACCCATTATCAATTGCAATGGTACCCCCTTTCATTCTCCAGACTTTAGTGGAGAATTCGTTTAAACACGGCTTGGAAAAAAAAGTGGGGGAAGCCCTTCTGCATATCCGGTTCCATCAGGATTCGCAGATGGTGTATCTCGAAGTGATGGATAATGGATTAATGGGACATTCCGTTACAATCGAAGGCGGCCATGGCCTGGATAATATCCAAAAACGTTTATATTTGTATTTCAATGACCGTGCACAATTGAATATATCTTCTAATGAATCTGGAACAAAGGTAGAGGTATCATGGCCACTGGTTCATGATAAGAAAATGGAGGAGGCGGCGCCGGAATGAATGTATTATTAGTTGATGACGAACCATTGGTCCTTGAACAAATGGAATATATGATTCAGTCCATATACCCTTTTTGGAAGTTTCATAAAGCTGCTGATGCCTGTCAGGCACTGACCCTCACCCAAAATTTTAAAATAAACCTCGCTTTCCTGGATATCAATCTCCCGGGGCGATCGGGTCTTGAATTTGGTGAAGACCTAAGGGCACTGAACAAAGAAGTGGAAATCATCATGGTGACCGCACATCAAAGTTTCGATTATGCCCAGCAATCCATAAGGATAGGCGTAGTTGATTATTTAACGAAACCTGTAATTGAAAGCGATTTGCATAAAGTGCTATCCAGGTATGATAAAAGGGAGTCTTCCCATAACTACTCAACCCTGATTCACCATTCCCTTTCATTCATTCATGAAAATTATGCTGAAAAACTCTCCCTTTCGGACATCGCCCGTGAAGTGCATACCAACCCGACTTATTTAAGCAGGAAATTCCATGAAGAAGTCGGCACTTCCTTTTCGGAATATTTAATGCAATATAGAATAAAGGCAGCTAAAAGGGCCTTAACCAATAACACCAGTTGGAGCATATCAGACGTCGCTGAAAACTCGGGTTTCAATAGCCAGCATTATTTCAGCACTTTATTCCGGAAGATAGAGGGAATCACGCCCAAGGAGTTCCGCGAGAAAGGAAAATGAACATTGCGACCACGTACATTTCAAGAATACGTACAAGGCCCCATTCAAATTGGGATGGGTTTAGGGATCATCTCCCTCCTGGCACGCTGGGTGACGGGAACAACGATATTATCCTCCCCTGAATCGATGGTGAAGTATGGAGTTTTCGGAGGGATCGGCTATGCCCTGATGGGAGCGATCGCCCTGTTCATGTTCAGTTTCATCGGGAAGAGGGTCAGGCAGGATTTTCCCGTCGGTTTGACCATCGGGGACTATTTAAAAACCCGGCTTCATCCATTGGGATATTGGATATTGATCGTGATTCTGGTCATGACCAGCTTACACATTTTATTCATTCAGGGAATGGCCGCGTCCACCCTATTGCAGTTTCTTTTCGACACGCCGCTCTATGTAGGGCTGTTCTTCTTTTACGGTTTTTGTGTTCTTTTTGCTGGCTTCGGCGGGTTAAAGCTCATTCATCGATTCGCAGCTTTTCAAGTCGTCTTCATGTTTGCCGCCGTTATCTTAATTCCTTTATACTTTTTCGTCAAGGAAGGCATTCAGCCTGTTTATGATGGGATTCGTTTATACCATCCTTACATGCTGGTGATCAATAAGTATGATCTATGGAGTTTTCTTTTTGCAGGACTTCTTGTTGGATTCGGCCAGTTTTTCTTTGACCTGACATCATGGCAGCGATTATTTATGATGGAAATGAAAAAGGTTCGATTGACATTTTCTTTATCCGGCCTTATTTGGATCATATTCCCACTCTCATTTTCATCCCTGTTCATAATGGTTATCTTTACGGGCGGATTCACTGATATACACTCGATTTTGGCTGGATTGGCAAACAAGATAACGACTCCATTCTTTTTCATCCTTTTTGTGCTCTGTGCTTTCAGTGCAATCACCTCGACATTCGGTGCCTGCCTGCATTCATTGGTAAGCCTGATCGTCGCCAATATTCTTGAACCCTTCCAAACCCAAAAAAGCGACCAGCAAAAAATAAGGATGGCCTGCCTGCTTTCAGTCTGTATGGGTGGATTGATTTTCGTAGCTACGCTCTTCTATTCCCCAAACCTGTTAGAGCTCTTATTTTATTCAGGTAATGTATACTCAGCATTGCTGGCTCCAATTCTGGTAATCGTATTCAGTAAAGGGAAAATCGCTGATTTCATACCGATAAGCGCGGTCTTGGCCATTGCCGCTTCATACATCATCCAGCCTTATGTAAGTGAATTCCAAAGCATATGGTTTAGCGGATTGGCTTCATTGACCATCATAGTGATTTGTACGATCCTTACGTTCATCAAGAAAAAATGGAGATTCGTAATAACAAAACGGCATGTATGACGAAGGCCGACTCATTGGATTTCGAAAACGATATAGCTTCCATCAAAGCGTGTGATGAACCTGGCTCATATTAGCCGTTATTTCACCTACCGATGCAATCTGTTACATGTAAAAAAAGTTGCCGACATAAAGTCGGCAACCCAAAGTTAAAGAAGAAGGATGATCCATTTCACTTACGAATTACCTTTTCGAGAAACTCACCTTATTCAAACCGGAAATATAAATGCGATCTCCTGATTTTAGTGTGGTGGTCACGCTTGTTACTGAATAATCATCACGTTCATTTGAAAGGATTTCATTTACAAGTAAATTTTGTCCCCTGTATATAATTAAATTCCCTGATGAACTGGTTGTCGTTATTTTATATTTTCCCGCATTTATATCTTTACCGACTGTCCAGTATCCAGCATGCAATGTATTCGATTTAACATTAGTGACTTTGACAAACTGGACACTGTCTAATCCAGAAATTTCAATACTATCCCCCGATTTTATATCCGTTGTAACAACGGTTACGCCAAAACCATCATCTTCACTTGATAGAATCTCATTTACAAAACGGTCGTAGGTATTCATACCGATAAATAAATTACCACTGCCCGATTTCGTAGTGATTTTATAACGGCCTGCTGGTAAATCTTTGCCCGCTTTCCACTTCCCTGCACTTAAACTTTTACTATAAGGTACATGAATCGTAGTTGTACTTGCTTTACCATTTATAGTGGTCACTGTAATCTTGGCCGTCCCTACACCTACAGCCGTGACTTTCCCTTTACTATCCACTTTCGCTATTTTAGAATTGGAAGATTTCCATTTCACTGTTTTATTCGTTGTATTGCTTGGGCTTACCGTTGCAGATAAAGTTAAGGTTTTACCCTTATATATAGTAGCGGAAGTCTTGTTCAGCTTAACTGATTTTGCCATGATCGGAGCTGTAACCGTTACTTTTACCTTTACATCCTTTGCACCCTTAACAGTTGCCGTAACTGTTGTCGTTCCTTTTGCTTTGCCGGTTACCTTCCCTTTGCTATCCACCGTTGCAATTTTGGTGGAAGCGGATTTCCACTTCACGGTTTTATCTGTACTATCGGAGGGTGAAACGGTTGCAGTCAGTGTTCCAGTCTTGCCTGCTGTAATGGATAAACTCGTTTTATGTACTTTTACTGTTTTAGCAGAAACTTTTACAGCTACCGTTTTCATCACTTTCGTGTTATCTTTTGCAGTCGCCGTTATGGTAGCGGATCCGTTAGCCATTCCTTTGATGTTGCCTTTTGAATCCACTTTTGCGACTTTTGCATTTGAACTTTTCCATAAAACCGTTTTATTCGCCGCATCAGCCGGAGCTACCGTCGCAGTTACTTTTACAGTTTGATTATTTGTAATATTCAATGTGGATTTACTTAACTTCAAACTGGTTGGTACAATGTTCGTCACCGTAACTTGAATACTTTTTTTAATGGAAGCATCACCATTTGCTATAGCGGTCAGGGTCGCACTGCCAGCTTTACGTGCTTTTACGTTGCCTTTCGTATCCACTGTCGCAATTTCCGGATTACTGGTTGTCCAGCTGACGCTTTTATTAACGGCAGTAGAAGGGTTTACCGTAGCCCTTAACTGTTCGGTTCGGTTTACCACTAGGGACAAGCTGGACTTACTTAACGAGATACTTTGAGGAACAAGGATCTTTTCTTTAAAACTCATCGTACCGATTAAAGATGAGATATAGACTTTTTCTCCCTCTGAAAGCTTATACTCCAAAGCATCATCTTCATAATAGAGGCTGAAGGAATCTTTTTCATTATAGCTTTCATCAAAAATGTCTATATATGCCGTATCATAGTCATCCATTGGGCGATCAATGTCCAATGTATAAGTTCCTGCCGGAATATCAGTACCGACCTCATAATAACCTGCAGATACACCTTTTAAATCCAGTTTCGGGATTTGCTGTACCTCTACAGTAGTAGCATCATAGAGATTGACATCTATTTTGTCTCCTTCTATTAAACTTACGGTAAATCGTTTGGACGAGTACTCATCATCACTAAGCGTTTCAAAAATGATATCGTTATTTCCTCTGCTGATGGAAATGGCAGCCGCACCTTCAGGGATACTGAATTTAGTTAATCCTGCAGATATATCCATCCCTGCTGTATATGTCCCATCACTTAAAGATTGACTACTTACAGCCTGTGCCGTCTTACTTCCTAACCCAATCGATAGTGATAGTACCAACATGACAATCACTTTAATAAATAAATTCCTCTTCATAAGTAAACCATCTTTCTTATTAAATTTTTACAACCAATAAGTATATCGACAACAAATTCCATATATTTTCATTATGCAATAAATTAATGTTACTGTATGGTATTTTTGGAAATATTTTTATCATTCACATATTCAGAAGTGACCTGCGTGCATTTGGCTCCGCATGTCTTGAGGGAGTCTATAACACAACAAATAAAAAGAGCTTGATCTATATAGATCTAGGCAGTTTTAGAGACAAAAAAACAAAGTGGACTGGCACGGAAAATGCGAGACTCCTGCGGGAAAAGCGCGTCCAAGGGAGACCCCGCAGGCGGAAAGCGAGTGCCTGGAGGCAACGTTCTTATTTTACAAACCCTCAAAAAAACTGTAGGCAAAATCAATTATTATCTAGTTTGTCTACAGTCTGGAGTTTTGATCTTTATAAAGATAGACTCTTAACCCTTTAAATCAAGGTTCATCGATAATATAAAATTCAAGTAACACTATTAATCTCGTAAAAACTTAGCTATCCACCTTTTTGAAGTACCGATAAACCTTTTCTAGTTTTTGGGTTTGTTTCCCCTTCGGACTTTCCATATTACCGAATTCGAAAAACTTCACTTTTTTGATTCCGACAAAATTGAACAACGCTCTCTTCATCAATATTTTATGGGCATCATTCAACCAGAGAAGTGGATACTTTACAGGGCCCTTCATCGTGGACACACATACGACCGACTTTCCTTTTAGAAGACCTTCTGGTAACAGTCCCTTCTTATCCCTGTAGGCAAAATTCGCAGAAAATAATTGATCAATGTATCCCATGAGCATGGCGGGAGGCCTCCCCCACCAGATTGGATAGACAAAGACAATCTTGTCAGCCCAAGTAATCTGGTTTCTATATTTTTCAAGCTGAGGATCACGATGCATATCACGCCTTCGTTTATGCTCATTGAACTCCAAGAGTGGATTAAAGCCCTCAGCATATAAATCCAACACCTGCAGCCCCTTTATGTTGGTGTTCTCCTTACTACCTTTGATGACTTTTTGTAAAAAGGCATAGCTTAAACTCTTATGATTTGGATATGTGTAAATGACCAACATGTTCATGACGTCCCCCCTATTTACTTATCATTTGATAACAATAATATAGCACTCCCTTTTTTTTGTTGTCAAATGATAATTGTGTTTTGATAACACTTTTGTTATCTTCTCTGTAGAGGTGAAAGTTATGGACAAAAAAGCTCTATTTGATAAATGGGTCTCATTTACAACTTCCGTACATCAAGTGACACACGAATTAACACAACATGCTAAATCTACTTCGATCACGCCAGTTCAATATAATATTCTTGAATACATCACAGTCAGTCAGCCTGTCACTCCAAGTGAAATCAGTGACTGTCAGCATATTTCGATGCCTAACACGAGCCGTGAACTAAAAAAATTAAGCGAAAAGAATCTAATTGAAAAATTAAGTGATTCGGAAGATCGAAGGAAACAATACATCCGTCTCTCGAAACAAGGGGAAATGATGATGAACGAAGCCTTTGCAATCGTGGAATCCCGTTTCCAAAGCCGACTGCAGCATGCATCGAAGGAAGACTTAGAGGATATTGAGCGTGCCATGGATATTCTTCACACAAAACTTTTTTAATGCATGAATACACAAATAGGCTCCCGCGATTGAAGTTGACAACTGATCAACTTCAATCGCGGGAGCTTCTACGCATAAAACTAACTTATAATCAGGTACCGCAAAAGGTCCGGTAAGGTGTTGTTGACTCAGGTAGTGTCGAGTATTCAGCTTGTTCCTTGCAGTGTGCATAAGGATTTGAAAGAACCGCCAAAAGCCGTTCCATCACGCTGTAGTCCCCTTGCTCCACTGCCGCCTCCAATGCCTCTTCCACCCGGTGGTTCCTTGGGATAACCGCAGGATTGCTGTTCTGCATCAACTGATTCGAAGATTCCTTCGATTCCTTCTGCCTGCCAAGTCTCGCCTGCCAGAGCTCTTGCCACTGAGCGAATTCAGGTGTCCCGAAAAGGACCGTTTCCTCCATCGTATTAAAGGTCAAAGCACGGAAGGTATTGGTATAGTCGGCACCATGCTTTTTCATCATGCTGAGGATGCCATTAATAAGGGCTTCATCCTGTGTCTCTTCGTTGAATATCCCCAGTTTTGCTCTCATTCCCGCTACCCAATTAGCGTGATAAAGATCATTAAAAACGGAAATCTTATCTTGGGCCAGCGTAACCGCCTGATCCTCATCATCATGCAGCAGCGGCAATAGGGATTCAGCGAATCGCGCAAGATTCCATCCCCCGATAACCGGCTGGTTGCCATAGGCATAGCGACCTTGGGTATCAATTGAACTGAATACCGTTGCAGGATCAAAAGCATCCATGAAGGCGCAAGGGCCATAATCGATGGTTTCCCCGCTAATCGTCATGTTGTCGGTATTCATCACCCCATGGATGAAGCCAACCAGCTGCCATTGGGCAATAAGCTTGGCCTGACGCTTGATCACTTCCTGAAGGAGCGCAAGATAACGGCCTTCACCGGCTTCAATATCTGGAAAATGACGCTTTATTGCATAGTCGGCAAGGGTCCGGAGTTCCTCGACCGTACCCCATTTTGCACCGAATTGAAAGGTTCCGACACGAAGATGACTCGAAGCCACACGAGTCATGATGGCACCAGGCAGCCCGGTTTCACGGATTACCGTTTCACCGGTCGTCACCACTGCCAGACTTCGGGTGGTAGGAATGCCGAGCCCGTGCATCGCTTCGCTGATGATGTATTCGCGCAGCATCGGTCCAAGTGCAGCCCGGCCATCGCCACCGCGGGAGTACGGCGTTCTTCCCGGACCCTTCAGCTGGATATCATACCGCTCGCCTTGAGGCAAAATCTGCTCGCCAAGCAGTATCGCCCGGCCGTCGCCTAACATGTTAAAATGCCCGAATTGATGCCCAGCATAGGCTTGGGCAAGAGGCGAAGCACCTTCTGGAACCTCGTTGCCGGCAAACACCGCTACGCCATCATCGCTTTGCAGCTTTTGAACGTCCAAACCAAGGGATGCAGCCACACGATCATTGAGAATGATCAACTCCGGTGAACGTACAGGAGTCGGGTTCGTGCTCGTGAAAAATTTTTCCGGAAGACGGGCATAACTATTATCTAAATTCCATCCAGTTTCATTTGTCATGGTTTCTCCTTTTCTTGTTTTGACTTTATTGTATAAAGGTCTTTCTCTCATGATTCAATTAATAAACGTCATAAAGCACAGGTGCAGTCCATTTTAATGTCTACTTCTGCCAATTAATTATACCGTCTCAGGATAAAAATGGCTCTTTTAAAGTCATGTAAAATCAATGGCGCCTTCCGGGATTTCATAAAACGATTGTGTAAAGCGCCAATAACCTCGCTGTCCCTTAGAAATAAAGAAAGCAGGTACCTTTACTGGGTTCCTGCTTAAGAATATAGTCGATTCCCGTTTAAAATTGTGATACTGCTCAGCGTGATTAAATGAAATCAGGACGAAAGAAGTATGATTTCCTGATTAATTCCACATACAGAATTGCTCATTTATTCTTTTTTAAGCTCATCCCCATTAATAATAAACATTGCATCATGTTTCCCACTATTTAAAACTATTTTGATGATTCCTTCTCCAGACATTGATTCAAATGAACGAATTGCATCGCCTTTTATTTTTTTAGAGAATACCTTTTCTCCCTTTGAATTAATTACTATACATTCTATTTCACTACCAGATTGATCGTTCTTTATTGAAATAGTATTATCTTCTTTTAAAAGAGTTTTTATATCAAGCGTTTTCTCTTTACGAAGGTTACCTGAGATACTCATATCAGCCACTAATTCTGTTGAGTCTTTTAAATATGTTGTATTAATTTCAATGCCATCCCGTGCCATTGTTCCTGAATCTGTTAAGGTATTCATTAAGATTAGTCCAAGCAGCATGAAAGCACCTATTACCAATATTAATTTTTTCAAATACTATCATTCCCTCCTTTTAATTCTCTTTTCAAAAAATCGGGATAGGAATATTTTAAAAAATCCCAGCACCCTCCTTAAGTGATATTACTACAGTAATGGTTAATATAGGTATTTTTAATTATAAAAATCACAATAAATTGAAAAAACAACAGAAATATGTGCTTTTAGCATCATTTTTACTATAAAACAAGGAAAAGGGACGTTATAAAATTAGCTTGTGCAAAAAAAGCCTGCCGTTAAATCGGCAGGCTTCAGTTTATCGACAAAAGGGGGTTCGGAATGGTCTCATTCCGAACCATGATTTTAATGAGACTTGGTTATCCTCCATGTTTTTTTACTTTTTTATATGGATGAAACCCTCATTGGATTGAAGAAATTTGCGACACTCCTGCCGAATAACTGGCTAGACGAGACCCCACAGACGCTTGCGGCAAGGAGGCTTGGCAGACAGTCGGCGGAAAGGGAGCGGATTTCTGAAATCAATTGGAACGTTTTTCAAAGAAAAAAACTGTAGGCAAACTCGCTTTCTACGATTTTGTCTACAGTCTGAAGCCAGCCTTTGATTCGGCGGGCTTTTTTACATTATCTACAATCTTCCCAAACAGGTGAACAGAAACTTGCCAATCGAGTGGAGGATTCGACATAATATAAAAATGCCAGGGTTTGGGCATGACACAAAGAAGGTTTTCATTATGTCGAAGGTAATAATTGGTGGCTATATATTCGTCATCAATTAGAAGATTTAGAAACACCATGTTCGGAGATACTGGATACTAATTTATTGAAAAAATGTATCGCTTACTACAACGAAGTTTTGTCTCGACATCAGGAAGTGGATGGTCCATGCGTAGTTCATATGGACTTTCGTCCAGGTAACATATTAGTTCTTAATGAATCAAAGATATCTGGGCTTATTGATTTTGAAAGTGCCCATGGAGGTCCATCTGAAATAGACTTCACAAAGATAAAGCAGTATGAATGGGACGTGTACCCAGAGACTAAAGAGGAATTTATATTGGGATACAAAAGCATCCGGACCTTGCCAAATTTAGAAACTTTTCTACCTTTTTATTCTTTTTACCACGCATTTAGTGGAGTAGCTTGGTGCAAAAAACGTGGTATTGAAAAGAACAAAGAATTCCTTGCCGAAAATATACAAACATTGATAAATATTGTTGGATGATATGTGCTCCTAGTTTTGCAATGGTTTACTTAAATGTAATTTCATTTTGATTAAAAAATCTGATTGCCCTTAGAGTAGGGCTAATCAGATTTTTTGTTCCAAATATTGTCTTAGCGTATATTTTTGTTAAAATGTTGGCTGTACCCCTTGATAAGCTAAATCCGAAAATGGATACATTACTAAAAGTTGAAAAGGATAACCTTAAAAACTTGGCACGAAGGCAAAAACGCTGACGTTGGTTACTTTAAAACTTTGGATCCACACTGTTCACTAATCTATATCCGAATGCCTTGGTGCCAGGAATTAATTTTTTGTCTCCATTGATTTATTACCTTGATTGCATCAAAGTATAAATAAACTTATTATTTCGACTCCCAGGTAAAAGTAACAGCACTTTTAGGAGGAAGAGTATAAGTAAAGAATGCCCCTCCATCATTCACTTGAAATTCTTGATCTTTTTCACTTGGATTTGAGGCAATTAAAACGTTAGAGTGATCAGGGTTTTGATAGGCTACGGTTTCAATTGTTCTCAGGTATGTGGTGGAGGCAATCCGAACGGCATCAGACCTAACAAATTTACTGGCGTGTCCAATGGCGTAGTATTCTACATTCTTCTTCACTTCACCGGTTGCTTGATTAATCGTTACAACCCCACGGCAGTTCTCACAGCCGCCATTTGTGGGCCCTCCATTTTCGTCGAGTGCGATATTCCACATCAATACGTTTTTTGCCCAATTCCGAGGGGCACCAATGATAATATTGGACATTTGCCAGCTTAAATTATCCCCAAAGTCTTCGCTCCATTCCCCGCTGCTACATTCGGTAAAATAAATATTTTTATCAGGAAAATTTGTATGGACTTGGGTCATTGCAGCCGGAGTACCTTCATAACAGTGAAACGCAGTACCATCTGTATATTTTTTTGCGTCCTCATTTTGAAACAAAGCTGTAGTATAATCTAAAGCCCCCTCCCAATTATGATCATAGGAGATGATTTTCGTTTCGATACCGTTCGACTCAAATACTGGACCTAAATAATGTCCAATGAATTTCGCCTGTTCTTCTGCACTCATGCTCATCGTCGGATAATTGGGTGAAGTAAATTCAGGCTCATTTTGAATGGTAATGCTATCAATAGGAATCCCTTTTTGTTCGTAGGCCTGTACATAACGAACAAAATAATTAGCATAGGCTCTATATATTTCCTCATTGGTATAGTCTAAGTACCGGCCATTGAATATTTTTACACCATATTTCATCCAGGGTGGGGCTGTCCATGGAGATCCAACAATCTTAATATCTCTTTTCTTTGCCAGGACAGCCTGAAAGGTAGTAATTACATCTTGATCTTTTTCGATGGAAAAATGGTTTAGTTCCAAATCCAGCTCACCATTTGTATCATTATATGTGTAGCTGCTTGGATTCCCATTCTCATCTACAGAAAAATCAGAAGCCCCAATGGTATGCCGAATATAGTTGATATTAATTCCGTTAGAGGTGAATAAGTCATTTAATAAATATTCCCGCTTCGATTCATCCATTTTTTTATGAATCAAATAGGCAGAAGAACCAGTAATGGCTGCTCCAAAACCGTCCATTGTTTGATAAGTTGTATTACGATCAATTGTTATAGTTTGCACATTTGTTTTTTCCTTGTCTGAAAAAAGAATAGGGGATTTACTAGTTAACAAGTTCTTTTGATCACCAGTCGTAAGCCAAACAGAAACTTCTTTTTCCTGCGAAATTTCTTCCCTTTCAAGATAAGAATTGAATCGACTAATAAACATTATAAATAACACCAGGAGAAGGAGGATTAAGATCGTTCTTTTCCGATAGGAATTCATTTTCTCACCTCATCTGAAAAAAATTCCCCACATGAACGTAAATTCATTGTGGGGAAAAGGATTATCTTCTAGATAGACTGTCCCTATTATTTGGGTTAATACGTTTGTTTTTGTTTGCTTTATTCGTGTTTGCTTTTGCTAGATTATTTTTATCTGAATTTGCATTGCTCACTTGATTAAAATTCTTACTGTTATCATTGGAAACAGTGATACTACCTTCTAAGCGAATATCAGCAGAAGAACTACCAACGTAAATAGGTACTTGACCCGAAGGCATTACCCATTCATTTTTCTCTTCATCATAATAAGCGAAGGCTTTTGCATCGAGTTTAATAGTTACTCTTTCTTGTTTACCAGGCTTTAATTCTACCTTCTGGAAGCCTGCTAATTGTTTTGGCGCAGTCTCTACGTCTGTTGGCAGTTTGCCAGTATACACTTGTACAACCTCTGATCCGGTTACATCGCCTGTATTACGTAAGTTTAATGATACTTTAAAGGTAGGTTCTTCTGAGTCTTTTGAAGAGGTTACCTTTGTTTTTAAATTCTGGTAGCCAAATTCTGTATAAGATAAACCATGTCCAAAGGAGAAGGCTGGCTTTATCCCAGCTTTTTCAAAGCCACGATACCCTACAAAAA
Organism: Peribacillus sp. NJ11; assembly: GCF_030348405.1. NCBI lineage: Bacteria > Bacillati > Bacillota > Bacilli > Caryophanales > Bacillaceae > Peribacillus > Peribacillus sp. NJ11. The sequence continues at coordinate 2,131,074 of NZ_JAUCFO010000001.1, read as the reverse complement.
TACCTTCTGTGTATTTTGACACTTCGTCGATACCAGGGTATTGTTCTTCCGATGATACTGGTGTTGAATCTTCATCGACTGGGAAAGTAACAGGTAATTTACCTGATGGATTTACATCTCCAAATAATACGTCAGCAATAGCATTCCCCTGTTCTTGTCCGGGATACCAAGCTTGTACAATAGAAGCAACATTATCTTTCCAAGCTCCCATTTCAATAGCAATACCACTTTCATTTACAACAACCACATTCTTATTCACTTTTGCAACTTCTTTGATAAGTTGTTCTTGGTTATTTGGTAATTCCATATCGGAACGATCTACATAACCTTCACTATCAAACGTTCTTGTTACTATAACAGCTACATCTGATTTTTTCGCCAGCTCAACTGCATTAGCAATATTATCATCTACAACATCGTCAGCAGCTTCCCAGCCGAAACGTAATTGACCGCCATCATCATTTCTAGAAGCATTTGGATAATCTGTTTTATATTCAATCTTAACATCATAGTTTTTATCTGCTTCTAATGTTACAGTTTTCTCTTCAGTGCCAAGTTCTTCTCCAGCATTATCTATAACGAGATTGCCATCAATATATACTTTACTAGAACCATAGCTAGTGGTAGAAAGTTTGTACTCACCAGATTTTGGTACGTTGATTACTCCTGTATAGCTTGCCGACATCATGCCATTTAAATTTGTAGGAAGTTTATCTAATTTAGAAGATTGAGCATTAAAGCCTTCGAAATTATAAAATCCTAGATTTAAGTTAACTTGTTTTGTTGTATGTTCAAAGACCGGGTCGCCTTCCATATTTTTATTCGACCAGTATTCTGCTTTTAATCCATTCTCTATTGCATCAGCTGATGGCTTTAGGAATGCAGATGGTATAGAATTTGGTCCTGGAAGAATATCTCCCGCACTAATTGGATCTGTTCCAGCCGCATATTCTACTTTTACATTTTTCCCTGCACGGTTTTTAATCCCTTCAAGTGGGCTTACAGTATAAGTAGGATTCACAAGAGAACTACCCCCACCCGCAGCAGAAGCAGTATCTGCATCCGGTCCGATTACAGCAATTGAATCTAGTTTTTCCGTATTTAACGGTAAGACATCTTTTTTATTTTGAAGTAAAACCATTGCTTCTGCAGCGATTTGTCGAGCAATTGCACCATGTGCTTTTGCGTCAATTTCATTATTTTGCACAGTGTTATCAAATAAACCTTTATCAAACATTTGATATAAAATGCGATACGTACTTTGGTTTATTGTTTCTTCACTTACCTTTCCGTTCTTCACTGCTTGTACTAAGTGATCGCCCCAAAAACCATTAGGGTCTCCAGGCGTTTCAAGATCCAACCCAGCATTAATTGATTCTGAAGTACTTACGTTTGCCCCGTAATCACTCATGACAAAGCCAGCAAAATTTAGATTTCCTCTCAATAGTTTCGTTAGGATATCTTCATTTTCACAAGCATACATACTATTTACTTGGTTAAAGGAACACATCACACTACCTAAATCTGCATCTTTTATCACACTTGCGAAAGGTCTTGCATATATTTCGTTTATTGCTCTCTCACTTGCTTGTGAATCACTTGTGAAGCGATCTTTTTCTTGATTGTTTAATAGATAATGCTTCGCTGTAACTAATACATTGTTGTTTTGAACCGCATTCACATAATTTGTAGCCATTTGTGATTGTAAGTATGGATCTTCTCCTAAGGATTCAAAGTTCCTTCCTCCAAAAGCATTTCTAGCAATATCTAATCCAGGTCCTAACAATACATTGTGTGTTGTATTAAATGCTTCATTCCCAAGTAGATCCCCATATTTTTTAGCCGTTTCCGTATTCCAGGTTGCAGCTAATCCAATCGCAGCAGGCAAAGCAGTCGATTGTTTATTCTGCACATCCGGATTTGCAATCCGGACCCCGACAGGCCCATCTGCCATTGTTAACGCGGGAATCCCATATTTCTCTTCTCCCTTATTATAAAAGCCATAATAATTGTTCAAATTACCGGTGATAAAATGTACTTTATCCTCCAGTGTCATTGCATCCACCAACAAATTAGTTCTTTCTTCAGCAGAAAGTTCCTTGTTCATCCACGGAAACGAATTTGCCTCAGCAGATGTCGTCAGTGGAATAGTTACCATACTAAGAACCAAAGTAAAAATAAGGCTTAGTACGGTAAGTTTCCGTTTCCCATCTAATAAACCAACCATTTTTCCAGCTCCTCTTTCAAAATTATTATTGCCTTCTAAATGTTACAGAACAATATTTAATATATATGGTACAATTAGTAGGTATTTGGTATAATTTCAAGGTGTCGAAGGAAACAGGTGAAAATGCCTAACTTTGCTTCATAATCCTTATTATTTGTCGAAACTGGACTTTGGTGAAATGAAAGGGTTTTATATTAAAGGTTAGTAAGTTGAAAATTATACAGATTTTTTAAAAAACGGGTCAAAATAATCATTCGAAGAATTTAGAAAGAGTATTATTTCCGACTTATTGGCGCGGGAAAAGTAGAGTTCTATAAATCAATAATAGGCTATTCCATTATCTATGGGGCTTGGATCTTTTACAGTAAGCTAATGTTATTTTGATATATCTATTTAAAACAAATAAGTTATGTAAAAAAAGGTAAGTGATATGAAAATGAATAGAATGGTTAACAGGAAGGATATTCCATATATTTGCAATCTTATGTTCAAAACATTCGACATACCTGTTTTTTATTTAAATGAGAATAAAAAAGTCACAATTAAATTACCTGAAACTTTTAAAGCTAATCCCTTATTCGAAGGGATTGAAGAGCTTCTTGGTGAAATTACACATTTTTACCAAGGAACTTTATTGCCAGCTATCCATATGACTAATTTTTTGGAGCACTTTCTTGTTCTACGCCTGCCTGGTCATCCATCTTTGGGAACCATTGTGATTGGACCATCTTGCTATAAAGAATTAACCGAGGAATCCAAAAAAATCCTTATAATAGATAACAAGGTGCCAGGCAACTATCATGATCAGTGGTTCCAATATTACGAGAACATCCCAGTGATTAACCAAAAGAGGCTGGCTTATATCGGAACGCTCCTCTATTACCTTGTTTGTGGGAAAACTCTTAAGGTGAACGAAGTATTGGAGCAGTCCTATATTTATTCACCCAAAGTTACCCCAAACGACCATCTTGATGTCATAGTGTCGAATCAGCGTGAAAACAAATTCTTCCATATGGATCCGAGTTTTGAGAAAAATTTGTACCACCTCATTAAGGTTGGAAAAAAGGATGAAGCGTTAAAGGCCTATCTGTCTTTCCCTAAGGAATCGATTGGAACTTTATCCAAACAAAGCTATTTAAGAAGCAGGAAGAATTTTGCCATAACTGCTGTTACGCTTTGGACACGAGCCGCTATAAACGGAGGTTTAGACTGGGAAACCGCATATACAATGAGTGATATTCACATTCAGCATATTGAAGAATTAGAAGCAATCTATAAGGTAGAAAATGCCATTATTGACGCACTTCTTGAATTTGTTGATGTCGAGCGAAGAAATAAGGGGCAAATTGTTTCTAAACCGGTATTGTCCTGTCAAAATTATATTTTTAAGCATTTATATAGGAAGATAACCCTGGAAAACCTTGGTGAGCACACCGGATTAAATCCAAGCTATTTGTCACAGTTATTCATAAAGGAAACGGGTATTCCAGTAAGTGAATATATTCAGAGGCAGCGTATCGAGGAAGCAAAAAGGCTTTTAATTCTTACCGATTATACTGTATCAGAGATAAGTTTCATACTTAATTTTAATGACCAAAGTTACTTTACAAAAGTATTCAAAAAACATACAGACGTTACGCCAAGACAGTTCAGGAATAGCCACGAATTTGAAATCTAGTTAACAGTTTTTCTTGTTACTTTTCTACTGACAAGGGTCGTATTGAGGAATTTAGCCTACTAAAAACAGCGTGAGTATTCTGCTAAAAAGTACCCTATAGAGTAGACACTAAAAAAGTCTACCTATAGGGTACTTTTTTTTATAATTATAATGGGGTACCGCCACATGCCCATTAAGCTAACCCAACGTGATTGCTGTCGCGGATACTATTAAAGAAACCTCTCAAAAAGCGATTGAAAGGTTAAAAAATATGGGTCTTGATGTTTTCACCATGCTCCCCCACCTTTTTCTATCTTCTTCCTTCCCGTTTCGTCTCCAACATCCCTCTCCAATCCAGGATATGCTTAATTCAGTAAAGTCAGGCTGATAAAGGCAATGCCAAATATACAGTACAGAATGAGGGTAAAGGGCTGGGGAAAAATAATATATACCATCATGCTAATGATCATCAGCAGGATGCTGAAGGCATTTATCCTATCTCTCCACATACTCACCTTTGGTCAACTCCTTTTCCATTGCGTTCAAGCGTAAGGTACATTTTCATCGCATACTTCTTCCGGTGCTGCCTGGTCGGCTTTGAGGAAACGCCATAAAAATACTCCTCCCACAGTCAAAGCGAATATCAGCAAAAATAGAGTTACTTTCTTCATCCATCATTTCTCTTTGTTATAATGGCTGTGTGCCTAATTTGTATTTTTTCATTTTTCGTTAGTAAGTAAGCGACTGATAATTTATAATTATAAGATTGAACCCACTAAACAGCCATGTAGCCAAAATGATAAATCCATAAAAATAATTTAAATATTCAGACTTTTAAGGGGTATGAAGTGAATGATCTATAAAACTTTCAAGGTTGTATTGAGGGCTTTGCACAAAGGTCAAACCGAGGAATTCGCCTATGTTTTTGAAGGGAAAAGCCTGCTGATTGGCCGTGCAAGCCAGCACTCCAAAGCTGATTTCAAGCTTTACAATGACTTCGTTTCCAGGGAACATTGCCGGATTTATATGGAGGAAGGACAGCTCTTCATTGAGGATTTGGCAAGCAAACACGGTACCTCGGTGAACGAGATGCCGCTCGTACCGGGCAATCCCTGTCTCATTGAACCGGGGGATTCCATTACTTTGATTAATGGATTGATTGAATTCATGATCTCCATCGACAATGACTTAACACGGGATTTCACGCCGGTGAACCCCGATATCAAGCAAACCGTGGCTATCAATGAGCACCTTCAGACCGTGGTCATCAATGAAGAAGCACCCATTAAAATGCCTACAAAGGAATTCAATTGTTTTAAGTTACTTTATGAGAATTTGGACAACCTTATTTCGAAGGAAGAGATTGTCCAGCATGTATGGCCAGAGAGACTCGGTGATCCCGAGCAAATCGTGACGGCAGAAGAAATCGCTTCACTCCTGTACCGGGTACGGAAACGGTTAAATGGGCACTTCGCCATAAAAGCCGTAATTCAAAAGGGATATTATATGGAATCCATCCTTACATTCAATCTATCGGACTTATAATGACAATCATTCGAAGACATGAAAAAAAGCATTGCTGATTACAATGCTTTTTTTCATGCTTTAATAATTGGTTTAGTGTTTCATATAGTGGAGATGGCCAGCCTGTATCCACCCGTTCCATCCTAATGCTTTTATTTCTTTGGTAAGTCCAGATTAGTGAATTGATCGACTGGAACGACATCTTCTTCCATATCCATCACCTTCAGTACAACCCGGTCTCCTACATTCGTCAATACAACATCGGATAGCGCATTGACCCCAGGGTCCACTGAGAATCTCTTGGCATTACCCTCGACGATTAAATGAAAAACATATCCATTTGGGAGATTGGCGTCGTTGATCCTTGTTACTTTCCCCTTTATTTCTTTCATCTCAAATCCTTTTTGTGGCGTTATACCGCTGACTTTCCCTAAAGATGCAATCAGTTTTTTATAATTCCGGAAAGCTTCGTCTTTCGTTTTCCCGAAGACCACTTGTGGATTATCGCTATTGGCGTAAACGATCGCGACACCTTGAAACTTGCTGCCCTTTGTAACTGGAATGACATAAGTGGGAGCACCGTATATCGTATAGAAAATTCCATTAGTGGCTTTCCAGCCTGGATATTTAGACAAAAATTCACTCGCATTGGCGTTGGATTTTGCTTCCTTTCCAGTTAGAACGGACGTGACACCTTTGTAGTACGTCATTTCACCGGTTTTGGCATTGAAAACACCGTAACCTACCAAGGTTTTGGAGTTTCCTTTTGATTTAGCCCTTGTAAAGTCCACTACATAAATCAATTCGCCTTTTTCGTTAAACGTGACCTGCATATTATCCTCATTAGGTATCAAGACATCTTTCTTCGGCCCGATCAGGGATTGGTTTTTCCACCCGTGAACATATTTCCCCCAGTAGGTCCAATATTCCAGGGCTGTTTCCAGCGTGAATGTTCGATCCACCCATTCAGGTTCTTTTCCTTTTGGGTAGTATTTCGTATCCCCCGTTTCCGGATTCACCAATACCACCCCGTCCACTACGGACCCGCTGCGGTATTTCAAATAATGTCCCACAGAAGCTACGAAGTAGGGCTTTCCATCTTCGTTCGGTTCCAAATATGAATCATGGATGATTTTATTCGGATAGGCCTTCCGGATGGTCCTTTCCAAATCATGATCGAGGTACTGTGAGGGAGCATACAACATCTTCCCTTTTACCATACTTGCCCCTTTATCCGTCGATACGGCGGAAATCAGATTATAACCTGGCGTGTACTCCGCTTTCCCGGCTTTCAAAAATCCGTCCATTTCAATGGGTGAAGTATAAGCCAATTTATCATTTATATTGGTTAGACGGTATTCGCCTTCAGTGAAATATGATGCATTTTCTATTTTATTAATCGCGGCATCGCCTTTTGCGTCTGCCATTTTCACTGTAACAAGCGGCATGGTTTTAATATCTTGAACTTCTTCCAGTTCATTTTTCTTATCGACCTTTGCCAAGCCATGCAGACCTGCGGCAAAAGTGATGGGGTAAAACAACATGATAACCCATGCTGCAATCAAAATGCCCCCTAACAAACTGTTGAAATGTACGTTCCATGGTGTTTTTGGTTTCTTGGCAGTTTCATTTTCCCTCCGATTTCGTCGGGTCATTAAAGATTCCCTGGCACTGTACACATACATTCTTGAATCAATGATGAGAATGAGCCCAAGAATGATGGCAAAACTCGAAAAGAATGCTGCGGCAGTAAGATCCACTAACATAATATCGATAACGAAAAATAATACGGCAGCAGAAACTAAAAGTCTCAGCACCTGTTCAATGAAAAAGGGTATATCCTTTTTGGTGATTGCGTTTGTCCATCTCTGCGGAATCAAGGAAAGTCCCAATATGGCAAATGGTATTTTCATTAAAATTCCTTTTAAGATGAAAACGAGTAGTGAAAGTATCATGGTTTTAAAAATCTCTCCTTGTCAAATATGTTTCCATTTACCCAGTTTATCACTTTTGTGAAACAATTTTACTATTCTTGAAATATGTCGAAATATCATTTCTTCCAAATCATAAAACTTATTTTTTCCAACGATGCTACTTTTTCCGATTCATTGTTTATATAGATGGTGAAGTTCGTTCTTTTCGATGTATAAATACCAGATATTCGATAGGGTCGAACCAAACCATTCGGGAGGGATGTAAATGAAAATGGAATTGGAAACGATACTCGATCAGAGATATGAGATGGGGCTCAACCCCCATTTGGCGAAAGCGATTGGCTTGCAAAAAGCTCTGATGCTGGTACATCTTCATTCTTTGATTGAAGCTTATGGCGTGGAACGGGACGGGAGGGATTGGATTTGCCAGACTTATGAACAATTGCAAAGGCAGATGCCCTTTTGGTCGAAGGGTACAGTCAAACGGACAATCCTTATTCTTGAAAAGGATGGATGCCTTGTTTCATGCAACTATAACAAATGGAAAATGAATAAAACGAAATGGTACAGCATTCGTTACGAATTAGCCATTGATATTTGTGATGGCACAGATAGAACATCGCATTATCTTTGAAAAATGACACTGCGTCATAGAAAAACCAAAGGGGACAAAACCGTATGATTTATGAAGAAACCTACCAATACCTATTAAGAAATGTATCTTCCACTGAATTCGATACGTGTTTGTACGCCTTGCTTCACAGTGATTGGGATGGGGTCATCCAGAGCCCGCTTCATATGATGGCCAGAGGAGTCGGGACAACAGAAAAGTACTTAAGGCAGATCATCAATAAATTCACCGCCCCTCAAGGATCACTAAAAAAAGTGTTTGTGCCTGTTCATCAGGGCGAAGACATTTTATATAAGTTTAACCTGGGGCCTGCAAGCAATCTTGGTTTTAACAGGAAGACGGACCGTTACTGCAAGAAATACCGTTTCTTTTATAGCGATGCTTTCAAAATCTTAACGATTCATGGAAAACGGCTGCTGCTGATGGGCGCTTTTCGAATGTCTGTTTTGAAGTCTGAAGAAGTACTATTCGATTATAGTGAAATCGTTCCTGATTCCAGCTCGCTCTTCACTAGGAAGCGCTTATTGGATGCAATCGATGCAGTCCATGACGCTTTAGGCCATTTAGTGAGGATTTCTTTTGCAAGCAGGGCTTTTTCAAAGAAAGAAGTTCTGGTATTCACCTTTACCGGAGGCGTCTTGGAGCAGTATAAGGAAAATCGGGCGGAACGGACATTGTTGCGAAGAACGATTTTCAACTCTGGTTTCCTTGGGCATATCAATGATTCTGTATGCAGGGAATTGGAACGGATCGGCAAATATATTTTCCGTTCATTTCTACAAGAAGCGACAAATCCAGAGGTTTCCAATGATACCCAACAGGAACTGCTGAAATTAGCCCGTTTCGTCTATTCTCATTCCCTTAAGAAATTTGGCAAGGCCCTTCCTGCCAATAAGCAGTTACTACTGGCACCAAAACAAGCATCTGCCTATTTAAGCAAGATCATTTATAACGAAACCCTGGAACAGATGGTAAAGTTTTCACACCAGGCGGAATCCATCAAAAGCTTGCTTGAACGTGTTCATTTTCATCGGGACATCTCCGAGAAAGCTCTAGGCCGGGAAGTGAATGATTTGGAAATGGCTGACCATATCGAACCCATTCTCCATAAATACCATCAGGCGGAATTCATCCGCAATGTACTGAACGGCTGGTGCGAGACATGGCTCATTTCCCGTGTGAAGACAGTGACCGAAGAACTGAAAGCAGAAGGAAAAAAGAAAAGTACGCATGATGATAAGCAGATCGCTGCCGAATATATGACACGTATTAGAAACGATACATATGGACAGTTGGACAGGCTGTTAACCTTGATCCTTAAATTCGGCAACCATGCAGTGGCCCCGTCTGCCCGGAATTCTCCCCTCACAAAGAAAAAGGAAACCCTCCAATCCTATTTCGCAATCCAAAAGGAGCGTCTGGATGTTCTCTCTATTTCCACTTGCTAACATTCACACGGAGCATTAAGTTTCGTGTGATTCCCCATGCCTTTTCATACAGATTGTTCAAGAGAACGAATCCGTTCTCTTTTTTTGCGGTCTTTGGGGTATGTGGATAACGAATGTCGACTGTGAATTGCAGAGTGACGATTGTGGTTTGGGGATGGCCCACTGTTGATTTCCCCTTTGAATTCGTGGGTTGCATATGTATCATGTGGATAAGGGAACTTGGTCAGCAGGTTGTTTTGACAGCAGACCCTAACCCCTGTAAGGGCATGGGCATTTATAAATGAGTTATCCAAGGGTCTAAGGAAAGGTCTATATAAAGGAACTGAAAAAGATTCTGATCATCAGTATGAACAAGGAGTTGACTGTGGCAGGCCCATTTAAGAAAGGAATGAAAAAAGGCCCCCATTTGAATGGATGACCCTCATACGTTTTATGGTATTAATAATATCTTCCCCGTACTTTTCCGGCTTTCAAGAAGTCTATGTGCATCCGCCCCATTTTCCAACGAAAAAAGAGTCGGTTTTTCAATGAGGATTTTCCCTGACATGATCCATTCAAACAACTCTGCGGTCCTTCTTTTCCGTTCTTCATGGGTAGTCAAGACGTTCCAGAGGTCTCCACCTATCAATGCTTTGGATGTATCCATCAACATTCTCGGATCAATTTTCTCTGGATCTCCGCCCGCCATTCCAAAGAAAACGACCGTTCCACCAGTCTTGGTCGCCTCGAAACTATCCAGCAAAGTTTGTCCTACTGATTCATAAACGACATTAACGCCTTTCCCGCCGGTTACACCCTTAATGGAATTCACCCAGTCGGATCCGTAAAGGAAAACATGATCGGCACCCGCTTGTTTGGCAACAGACGCTTTATCATTTGATGAAGTCAATCCAATGACCTGACAGCCCTTCATCCTGATCATCTGTGTCAGTAATTGACCGACTCCGCCTGCAGCTGCATGGACCAGAATGGTTTCCCCTTCTTTTACTGGATAACTGTCATGAGTTAAATATTGCGCAGTCAATCCTTGAAGTAAAACGGAAGCGGCCGTTTCAAAGGAAATACCCTCAGGCAGCGGTAATAGTTTATCCGCTGGAACTGAAACCAGCTCCGCATTGGCATGGGGAACATCAGCAAATCCTACACGATCACCTGCTTTCACATGATGAACATCTTCCCCGACATATTCGATGACCCCCGCCCCTTCATAACCTAGAATAAATGGAGGATCACCCACCAAGTGATAATTCCCTTTCCTTCTATATACATCAGCAAAATTCAATCCGATTGCTTTCATTCGAACGATCACGGCTGATTTTGAATGTTCAGGTTCTGCAATTTCCCTTACAGACAGGACTTCCGGTCCGCCGAAATTATCAAAGACAAGTGCTTTCATCATCCTAACTCCCTTCAATGGTTCTTTACAATCTTAAAGATATAGGATGAACCCCTTGATGGCAAGAAACACAAATAACCGCCCTGCCCTTAAAGGCTAGAGCGGTCACTAAGTTTGACCCATCAATCGGTATTGGAACCAGGGCCGTTCTTTCGTTTATTCGCAGAATATTCCTTACCGTGTGCTTCATGTTCTGCAATGATGTCCGCTTTCGGAATATGGTTATTCTTTTTCGGTGAACCGGTACGGTTGCGATGTTTTTTACCCATGATGCATCTCCCCTTCATAATGCTATTTATTACGTTTTCTAATGTTAGCTTGTCCGATTATCACCGAAAATACCGGCAAAATAGGCACTTCATAATAAAGGAAAAACCATCGCTGAGACCGAATAGATAGAAAACTGATATATGTGGAGGGAATAATATGTTTCCTGTATTGAACACGGAAAGGTTACGATTAAGGGAAGTTCGTGAAAGTGATGCGGAAGCCCTTTTCCAATGTTTATCAAAAGATGAAGTCACCCGCTTTTATGGTCAGGATTCATTGGAAACTGTCGGGCAGGCGCAGGATATTGTGGCAACTTTTGCGAAAAACTATCTTGAAAAACGAGCGATTAGATGGGGAATTGAACGCATGGATACGCAAGAATTGATTGGTACAATAGGTTTTCATGCCCACAGTCCCAAATACAGACGGGCCGAAATCGGTTATGAAATCCATCCTGCACATTGGCGCAAAGGATTTGCTTCAGAGGCTCTTAAAGAAATTATCGCTTACGGCTTCAACGACCTTGACTTAACTCGCATCGGCGCGGTTGTTTTTCTGGAAAACCAGCCATCCAGTGATCTATTGGTTAAGCTGGGCTTCATCCAGGAAGGAATATTAAGGAGTTATATATACCAGAATGGTGTCCCACATGATACATATGTCTATTCACTGCTGAAGTGAGGGTTCAAGACTGTAGACAAATTCGAAGAAAATTCTGTTTGCCTACAGTTTTTTCTAAAAAAAATTCCAGTTGATTTCAGCAATCCGCTGAATTCAACGTTCAATTGCTTCGAAGCATCCGTTCCCCGATTCCATTTACTTATTCGAGTCGAAAAAAACAGCGAATTGATTTTCTTAATATACCAAATTACCCACAAGAAAAAGTCACTAAAATCATGGCGACTTCCGATTTAGGTGACTACAAGGTAGTCTTTCAAGGCCTGCTGCAGCGTCCCCTTTGTTTCTGCTCTACTTTCGATTTGAACCCCTGAACGGATCATTTTGGTAACCACTTCAGGGCGTAAACCAGTCACTACAGCTTTACACCCCATCATTGCCGTTCCATCGAGGATTTTCAATAAAACATTAATGATTTCAACCTCCATTTCAATGATACCGGATAAATCCAAGATTAAGGTCTGTATCCGTAGTTTACCTATCTCCAGCAATACCTTTTCCTCGATTATCCGTATACGTGAATCATCGATTGTCCCAATTAAAGGAAGGACGCAGGTGGTTGAAGTGATTGGAATAATCGGGACGGACAGATTTTCCACCAAGTTTTGCTGGGCCAGAATCAATTTGTCTTTGTAATCGGAATAACTGACGAAAAAGGATTTAAGAAATACATCAACCTTTTCATTCACTTTTTTCTCTAATTCAAAAAAGGTTTTGGATTCACTAAACACTACTTTTGCACTTTCGAACTTATAAAGAAAGGTCCAAAGTGTTCGGCGGATGGCCTGAATCCATTCCAGCTTGAATGAAAGCGTCAAGGAGTGGGTTGCCCACGTAACTCCCTCTTGTTCGGCAAAGGCAATCATATCCACTTCATTCTGTTCCACTATATAACGGATGAGTTTATGAGCATTATTCAAAAGGTCGACATTTCCAATCAGCAGAATTTCTTCAATCTTATCCCTGACATTGACAGCTTCCGATAAAAGATATTCTTCAAACTCACTTTTATTCTGCAAAAGGAATTCCATTATTTTTTCTTCCTCATAAACAAAACTCATTAGTCTCCACTCCCTTTTAGTAACTTTCAACTGTGACTTTTGTTACTAATTACTTTCTATATTGGTGGAGTTTTTTCCTGCTAAAATATTAGAGATATGGCAGGCATATAATTAAAGCTGGGTTACATCCTCGCCTGAAAAGACATTCTTCGTTGCTGAAGAAAAAATCAGATGGGTGGAAGATTTCCCGTATTTGATGGCTTCATCGACGAATTCTTCCAGTGTTTCCATGGAAAATGTACTTATTTTAATAAGGTAACTGTATTGTCCGGCTAACCGGTGGCACTCCAGAACGTCTGGATGACTTAAGCTAAAATTATAAAAGTCTTTACATCGATCCGTTTCGAATAAAATGAAAGCTGTGATGCTCCTATCAAGTTTTTCAAGGGATATATCCGTTTTATATCCTTTTATCACTCCGCTTTCCTCCAATTTATTAACACGTTCTTTAGTGGCTGGAGCTGTCAAGGAAACTTCATGTGCCAGTTCCTTCATTGACATGCGCCCATTATTCTCCAGCAGGGAAAGTATCTTTTTATCCGTTCGATCCAACTCAATCGCCCTCACTTTTCATTATTAATAAAAATCATCTAAATACATTATAAAATAAATAGAAATGTATTGAATACATAATTAATCGTATGTAATGGGGAATTTCATTTTTATATAATTAATACAAATAAATTTAAGGGGGATACTGCTATGAAAAAAGTATTGATGCTGCTTTCCAATGGATTCGAAGCGGTTGAAGCAAGTGTGTTTACAGATGTATTGGGATGGAATAAATTGGAGGGTGATGGTACCACTGATCTAGTTACGGTGGGACTTCATGAACAATTGAAATGCACATGGAATTTCATCGTGCAGCCCGAATTTACCATCGATCAAGTAAATCTTGATGACTTCGATGCTTTGGCCATTCCAGGAGGCTTTGAAGAAGCCGGTTTCTATGATGATGCATATGATCAGAGGTTTCTTGATGTTATAAAGTATTTTCACAATAAGAACAAAATCATAGCAACGATTTGTGTAGGTTCTCTCCCATTAGGAAAAAGCGGGATATTGAATGGAAGAAAAGCCACTACGTACAACCATCCGACTAGTAAGAGACAGGGTCAGCTAAAAGATTATGGTGCGATTGTCGTTAATGAACCGATTGTCGTCACTGATAATATCATTACATCCTACAATCCTTCAACAGCATTCGATGTTGCCTTCACGCTCTTGGAAATGCTCACTTCCGAAGAAAATTGTAAACATGTGAAGGAATTGATGGGGTTCCAATAAGAATGGCTCTTATCCGAATGAATTCGGAACCCTCAGACTGTATACAATTTGGACGTTGATTTCCGATCCAGGCACTCGCTTTCCGCGGGCGGTCCGGGAGCCTCCTCGGCTTGCGCCTGCGGGGTCTCCCCTAGACGCGCTTTTCCCGCAGGAGTCTCGCACCTTCCTCTCCAATCAAAACCCAAGGAGTTGAAGGTGTTGCTTTGGTCATAGGTTCGGAAATTATTTTATGAAAGATACGTTTTCCGCTCCCTTTCTCCTACAGTCTTTTCAAATAGAACTGTGTGAAAAAGTATCAGCCAACCGCTGGATTTTCGAAGGCCAAAAACGGAACAAGATGAATGATGAAATAAAAAAACCAGTTCTATCAATTAGATATAATTGATAGAACTGGTTTTTGATCTAGGTTTAGCTTCGCTGGCTGGCGAAGTCCATTAGATTCGACAGTTATTTATAGATTAATCATTTAATTCACCGAGTCCATTTTAGGGCGATGGAGAGTAGAATTTCTAGAGTCAATTCACCATAAAGTCGAGTTAACTTTCAGAATATCCGAACAGCTGCATAGTGAGGATTAAGGAGTTTTTTTTACAAAAATAAGCAACACTAAGTAAGCATAACTGGTTCGCTGTGCTTACGAAATTATTATTTATCAGATGTTTCCGATGTGCCTTCCTCACTGTTTTTGAGGTAAACTTCAGAAATTCCATTCATGCCTTCCAATAGTTGCGCTTTCGTATATTCCATATTGCCAACCAGTTTATTATGCTTCTCATCATTATTCTCTTCTACAAGTTTAGATTCTGAATCAGTCACAATATTCACCTCCATCATTTAGGATGGCAAATAAAGATGGAAATATGTATGACAGGCGACGATGATAGACACTTTACAAAATGGTCCATTTTAGTGAAAAATTCCAGGCCATACATAAGACCTTCCATTAGGTTAGATCCTTTAAATATGAAGGAAAAGCTTATTTTATGGATATTTTTAAAAAATCAGCTGTTTTCATGAAGCTAAAAGGATATACTAAAGGATAGCTTTTATTTAATTTTTAAAAGTATTTTTTTTGTGTTGCACTTTGTGCAATATTTTACAAGTTTTTCTAATTATATTAACAAAATGCTTATTGTAAAGGAGAATTGGATATGTCAGAAACGATTACCCAATCACAGACTGAACAACTTAATGACCGCCAAAAACAATTAGATGTACTGGACCAATTATTAAAGCCTGAGGTTCAGGAATCCTTGAACACTTTAGTTGAGCAGTTACCAAAGCTGACTGAGATAGTGAATATTTTAACAAAGTCTTATGATTTTGCTCAATCAGTAACGACTGATGATGTTTTGAAAAATGATACGGTCAGCGCCATTTCGGAGATCGCAGGACCTGTGGTCGATTCAGTGAAAGGGCTTGCGGCCACTTCCATCGAAGCTAAGGATCGCGCCGAAGTGAATAATGATGTGATCGGTCTTTTTGGTCTGTTAAGAATGATGAAAGACCCGCAAGCGCAAAAGCTTTTCCGTTTCGCCCAAGCTTTTCTTGAAGTCTCTTCAGAACGTAAAAACCAAAAATAATTTGATAAACTTTCAATCAGTAAGGACGGGGGATTAACTATGTCAAAACAAATCGTCATCTTAGGTGCAGGTTATGCTGGATTACTATCTGCCTTATCCGTACGTGAATATTACAAGAAGGATGAAGTGCAGGTTACAGTGGTGAACCAATTTCCGACGCACCAAATCATCACCGAATTGCACCGTCTTGCAGGCGGATCCATTTCTGAACAAGCTGTTTCCATTCCTTTGGAAAAACTTTTCAAAGGAAAAGATATCGACCTTGCCATTTCAAAAGTGGAGTCTTTCTCAGTCGATAAAAAAGAAGTGAAGCTTTCCAATGGCTCCACTTTATCTTATGATGCCCTGGTTGTTGCTTTGGGAAGCCAAACAGGATTCTTCGGCATTCCGGGACTTGAGGAAAACAGCATGGTCTTGAAATCCGTAAATGATGCAAACAAGATTTACAAACATATCGAAGATCGCATCCGTGAATATGCACAAACGAATAATGAAGCGGACGCAACGATCGTGATCGGCGGCGGCGGCTTGACGGGCGTCGAGTTAATCGGTGAAATCGTGGATCATTTCCCTAAAATCGCCAAAAAGTTCGGAGTGGACTTCAAGGACTTGAAAATCAAGCTTGTGGAAGCTGGTCCAAAAATCCTTCCGGTCCTGCCTGATCACTTAATCGAACGTGCCATGACAAGCTTGGAAGCACGCGGCGTTGAATTCTTGACAGGTCTGCCTGTTACGGGTGTTAAAGGAAACCAAATCGAATTAAAAGATGGACAAACTATCGTTGCCAATACGCTTGTTTGGACAGGCGGAGTTGCAGCCCTTCCTATCGTAGGCGAATCAGGCCTTGAAGTGGATCGCGGCAAAGCGGCCGTCAATGAGTATTTGCAATCCAAATCCCATAATGATGTATTCGTCGTCGGGGACAGTGCCCTTGCTTTCCCTCCAGAAGGCGGACGTCCATACGCTCCTACTGCACAAAATGCTTGGCAAATGGGTGAGCTTGTTGGATACAACCTATATGCAGCGTTTGAAGGCAAGAAACTCGAAGAATTTTCACCTGTAAACTCAGGTACACTTGCGAGCCTTGGCCGTAAGGATGCGGTGGCAACTGTTGGAGCCAATAACACTTCCCTAAAAGGTCTGCCCGCTACTTTGATGAAAGAAGCAAGTAATATTCGCTATCTATCACACATCAAAGCCCTATTCAGCTTGGCTTATTAATTTATTATAGCCGTGACATGCATTTACATGTCCGCGGTACATGCCCTTTATTCCCCGTCATTGGGAGTAAAGGGCATTTTTATTTCACGAGGTTTAACTTTTTATTGATGGCCTACAGAAAAAAAGGCGGGCCCCCTACTTGAAGGGGGCCCGCCATATTTCACTCTACATTGCTATGTTTGGAATAAGTGAGCTCGTGGCTTATGGACTGGGTTAATGAATAGTCCAAGCATACTGCATCACATAAAACATGTACGCATTGATCAAACAATGAGCTTAACGGCTGGACGCTTTTCGTTTCATGGTCCAAGCGATTTTTCGTTGCAGCTGGAATCAACAAGACCTCATGAGAGACATTCGCTAAATCGGATTGATCATTCGTCGTGATGGAAAACACCTTGCATCCCATTTCCCTGCCTTTTGCCGCAACCGAAATCACACTTTTTGTCGAGCCGCTCCCGCTAATGGCTATGATTAGATCGCCTTTCGCAATAGAAGGGGTAATCGTCTCGCCGACTGCATAAACGTT
This sequence comes from Peribacillus sp. NJ11, assembly GCF_030348405.1. Taxonomy (NCBI): domain Bacteria; kingdom Bacillati; phylum Bacillota; class Bacilli; order Caryophanales; family Bacillaceae; genus Peribacillus; species Peribacillus sp. NJ11. Next base: position 2,113,628 of record NZ_JAUCFO010000001.1, on the reverse strand, counting down.
TAAGCCGAGATGCATCAATCGCATCGCAAAGGCTTTAGCCATGAAGCCCGACCTTCCTTCACCTACGATGAAAATCCTGTTGTCCGACTGTAACTGCTTTAGGAGCTCATCCGTTTCCGTTCCGTCCATTTTGTGAAATACACCGTTCATTTCTTCTAAAATAACCGCAATTTCCTTTTTCAAACTTTCTTCACACCTTTCTCCCCATTCATCGTTTCGTTAAATAGACGGGCAGCTTCTGCTGGATTTTTTGCTTTTGTAATCGCCGAGCCAATTATCAAGACATCCACACCCCGCCTGATCATTACAGGCAAGGATGAAAGTGTGATCCCTCCTGCAGCCGCGCTCATGGATCCAGCGTGATTTCTCATATGGATCATGGCATGATCAGCTATCTCCTGGCTATCCTTGCTTACATGCTCACAGAAAATCGCCTGATTGTAAATCCGTAACTGTTCAAGCCGGGAATCGGATACATTCAATAAATCAATCATGATCTTCCCATTGTATTCAAGTGCCTTTTCCAGGCATTTTTGGATGGTTACATCTGAAGCAGCCCCCATTACCGTAGCTACATCGGCCCCGCCTTGAAAGCAAAGATCCATTTCGTAAGCCGCATTGTCCATCGTCTTCATGTCTGCAACGATTTTTTTATCGGGAAAGTGTTTTCTCATTTCTTTGATGCTATTCGTTCCGAACTCTTTGATCAGGGAAGTCCCCACTTCGATCCAATCAATCGAAGATTCCACGGTTCGTGCCATTTCAATGGCTTCCCCCATATTCATGCGATCCAACGCCAGCTGAATTTTCAAGACGAAACCACCTCCATTTGCTTGACTGATGTAACCGCTGGCTTTTTAACCATCAATGTCAGTAACGCTGAAATCAATAAAGATCCCGCCATGAAAATATAGGATGCTCCAGGCCCGCCAGTCAATCCGTTTAAATATCCGACGAAATAGGCACCTACAAATGAGCCAAGCGCCCCCATGCTGTTAATCAGGGCCATTGCACCGCCAGCGACATTCCTTGGAAGTATTTCAGGAATGATGGCAAAGAACGGTCCATACGGGGCATACATCGCTCCGCCAGCAATGACCAACAGTGCATATGAAAGCCAGAAATTCGATGTGCCGATCATGAAGGATCCGAAGAATGCGATGGCCCCCACTAGCAGCGATGTCCAAACGAACGTTTTCCGATTCAATGTTTTATCCGAATAATAGGATAGTGCCAACATTGAAACGACCGCTAATAAGTAAGGTCCGGATGAAAGCCAGCCCGTTGCTACTATATCCATATTGGACGCCTGTTTAATAATGGACGGCAGCCACATGACGAACCCATAAACCCCAATGCTCCACATGAAGTATTGGATGCTGAGCACGATGACCTGCTTCGACTTAAAAGCTTCCTTATAATTTTTAACGGGTTTTAATGCGGCCTGTTCTTTCTGGAGGACCATTTCCATATCTTTCTTTTCTTGATCGGTAAGCCACTTGGCATCTTTTGGACGGTCATTGACGGCCTTATACCAGATGAACGCCCACAGGACAGCCGGAAGTCCTTCAATGATGAACAGCCATCTCCAGTCGAATGCCTTCAATAGGTAGCCGGAAAGGATCGACATCCACAATACAGTAACAGGATTCCCCAGGATCAAAAAGGTGTTGGCCCGGGAACGTTCTTCTTTTAAGAACCAGTGGCTAAGGAAAACGAGCATCGCAGGCATAACAGCGCTTTCAACGACACCCAGAAAGAAGCGAATCGGATAGAGCCATTCCACACTTGTCGCCATACCCGTCAATGTGGCCAGTCCTCCCCAGAGAATCAAGCTCCAGAAAATCAGAATTTTGGCACTTTTCTTTTCCGCGTAATGCGCGCCTGGAATTTGAAAGAAGAAATAACCCAGGAAAAACAGCGCGGCCAGAAAGGAAGATACCCCGGCTGTGATATTTAGGTCTTCCCCCATCCCTCCCGCTACACCAAACCCATAATTGGCACGGTCGAGATAGGCGAGGCTGTATGTGATGAACACTAAGGGGATCAATCTCATCCACCTTTTTCGCGAAGCTACCTGTAATTGAGACATGATTGAACCACTCCTTTTTTCATAAAGTGTTCTAGCTCTGCCATATCAGGAAGCCCTTCGTGATCTCCAGAAGACATCACAGCTTTGGCCCCTATCGCATTTCCCCGTACAACGGCTTCTTGATACGTTGCCCCTTCCAATAAAGCGCTTATTACCCCGACTGCAAACCCGTCTCCTGCCCCTACGGTATCTACGACCTTCGTTACAGCAAAACCCGGTACCTCTTTCCTTTCATTCTGGGTCGCAAAGTAGGCGCCTTCTTCCCCAAGTTTAATCACCACAAGCTTAACACCGAGTTCGAGATAGTAACTGGCGATATCCTCTTTTTTGCTGTATCCTGTAAGAATTTCACCCTCCTTCATTCCGGGAAGCAGCCAATCCGCCTCTTCCGCAAACCGATTGACGATGTTGATCATCTCCCTTTCATTCTTCCAGAGTGATGGACGAAGGTTTGGATCGAATGATACGGTTACACCCTTTTGTTTCAGATGATTCAAGACTTCCCACGACAACTCTCTGAAACTGCTGGAAATCGCAGGAGGTATCCCCGTTAAATGCAGATGCTGAGTTGAAGGGAGCTTCTCCAGGGGAAAATCCTCCAGGGAAATCTTACTGGCGCTTGAATTCTTCCTAAAGTATTCAACGACCGGATCCCCTTGTTCGACTTTCGATTTTAGCTGGAACCCAGTTGGATTGAACGCATCCACTAAAACATTGGAGACATCCACCCCTTCATTTGTTAGCGTTTTCAATATCATGCGCCCGAACGAATCGTCCCCCACCTTGCTCATCCATGCAGTTTTGATCCCTAACCTTGACAGACCAATCGCTACATTGGTTTCCGCCCCCGCCACATAACGTTTATAACTAAAGCAGTCTTCAAGTTTTCCTGGCTCATCAGCTATGAACATCGCCATTGCCTCTCCCATCGTCAATACCTTAAGCTCGCTCATGGCTAACCTCCCGTTCCGATTTCATATGTGAAATATAGTTCTCTACATTTTCCAGGGTTACCGGGAATTCAATCGCTCTCGGACAGGCATCACTGAACCTTTCCAATAACTCTATCACCCCAGGCTGCAGCGGCAATGATACCGGCTCGGTCACCCATTCCTCTTTCCCCCGCTTCACTTTTTTCAGATGAATATAGTCTACATATCTCGCTAAATCTTTTGCAGCATTCATTGGAACCTCGTCTGTATACAGCCAGTTCCCCGTATCAAACGTCAATCTAATCGGGATATCAAACTTTTCGGAGCGGTTCAGGAAATGGGCGATCCGGTTTACATTTCCGCCGTCTAGCGTTTGATCGTTCTCGATGGTGATTTTTAATCCGCCGTTTTGCAGATTTTCCGTCAAGACCTCTTTCACTTGAGCCATATCGGTTTCCGAGAAGTGGTAGTTTCCTAGAGGCATCTTTAACAATTCCGCTCCCAGTTCATCCGATTCCCTTGCCAGTCGCTTAAAACCTTGTTCATTGATTTGATGGTTAGGTCCGATCAGGAATTCCGGAGCGGAATAATAAATGTCCAAGTTAAGCTCCTTGCATAAGGCACCCAATTCTTCCAACCTATCATCCTGGCCCAATAGCTCTCTTCTGATTTCGATTCCATCAGCTCCAGCAGCCACCACTGCTTTTATGATTTCAAGATGTCCGAGCGTTTGAAGCAATTCCAGCGGTAATGAATTCATGCATACAAAGACTTTCATAATGATTCCTCCTCCTAACGAACGCTTTAACAAACTAAAATGGTATCGGTACCATTTTGGGTGAAGAATAAAAGTCTTCCATGCTTAGAAGACTTACTTCTGTATAAAAGGCGTCGTTTGTCTAACATTCAACTTCGCTTGATATGCCATTGTTTGGGCTGGAGACACCTGACCATCAATGCGGCGCAGGATCATTTCCATAGCAGCGACCCCGATTTGGTATGTGGGCTGTTCAATCGTTGTAATACCCGAATAAACAATGGTACTCCAATCCGGATTATCAAATCCCATTATTGCTAAATCTCTAGGTACCGCCAATTTCTTTTCTTGAAAAAGTAAAATTAATTTTAATAGCACGACGCTATTTGCCGTCAATATAACTCTTGATACGCCTTTTGAGTCATCTAAAAAATGCTGGAGCTTGGACCCGACATCATGTAAATCGTCGACATTTACCTCATAAACATCTTCTGAACTCGGATGACTGTGGCTCATCAGCGTTTGCTGAAACGATAGCCGCCGTTCATACCTGGTACTGACCTTGCTTGCAGGTTCGCTGAAAAACGCAATCCGTTCATAATTTTGGCCGACAAGATAATTGACCGCTTGAGAAGTAGCCTGTAAATTATCCAATCCTACCGTATCGATTTCAAGATCCGGCACTTTCCGATCCAAAAGGATGATCGGTGTCTTTTGGTCTTGCATCTGTTTTAACATGTCGTGATTTCCGCCAGTCGTATGAATGATAAGACCGTCAATGCGATGGGATAGAAGCATATCAAAATATCCTCTTTCCTTCTCCGGATTATTATCCGAATTGCAAATCATCAGATTATATCCATTCTGGCTGCATATATCTTCAGCCCCCCGAAGGATGGCCGTCGTATATGGATTGTTGATGTCCGCCACGATGATTCCAATCAAATAACTCTTATTGCTTTTAAGCCCTCTGGCCATCGTGTTTGGGCGGTAATCCATTTTGTTGATCGCAAACTCGATTTTCTTGCGGGTTTTGTCAGAGAGTTCATCATATCTCCCCCCTAAATACCGGGAAACGGAGGTTTTTGAAACACCTGCTTCTCTAGCGACATCGTAAATTGTAACTTTTGAATTTTCTCGTTTAACCATTTCATTCATCCATTCGCGAATTTTGGAACCGGTTCCATTTTTATAAATATTAACACATTCCCAATGAATGTCAATCCATTTTATTCATATTTTTCCCATATCAAATTTTAATAGCAGAGCCTGCTTTTGAAAAAGGAGCTTCTTCTTCCGGTCCGTTCATCCATCAATCAATCTCTCTTGCAGGTTCCTGAATCAATACCGTAAGTACTACAAAACACTCTTGATTGAAACATTGGAAACTACATTTACCGTGCAGCATCTGGAAAACAAAGTAGTATCACTGCACCAGGGTTGCCTTAGGAAATGGATCACTATTCAATCATTCTTACACTCCGAATGCGCCGTTCGATCATAATTCAGAAGATTTAACGATAGACTTTTATGCACATAAAGATATAAAGGCTGGCGTGGAAATCACGATCGAAATTGATGATAAATCCCCTTATGGTTTTATGTCATCGAGTGGGGGTTTTTGCCATTTCATTTAAAAAGAATCCATTTTGATCAATCTTTCTTCAAAATGGATTCTTTATTCGTTTTAACTTTACATTTTAGTCGGCGCTGAAATTCCCAATAAACTTAGCGCATCCTTTAATACTATCGCTACGGAGAAAGCGAATGAGAGCTTCATTTGTTTCCATTCATCTTCAACCAAGATTTTCGTATGTGCATAATACTTATTGAATGCGCGTGATAACTGCAAGCTGAATTTCGCGATTTGTGATGGGTCGGCTTGTTCAAATGATTTTTGGACAATGATTGGATATTGCTCCAGCAGCTGGAGTACTGACCAAGCATATTCTCCTAAAGCTTCAAAATGGATGGCCTGCTCTTTATATTCACCTTTTTCAAGCAATGATGAAATTCGCGCAAATGTGTACTGTACATAAGGACCCGTTTCTCCCTCAAAATTCATCATTTGCTCTAATGAAAAATCAATATCGTTCATGCGGTGATTTTTTAAATCATTAAAGATTACCGCACCGACACCAACCTGTTTCGCAACCAGTTCTTTCTGTTCAAGTGCCTGATTTTTTTCTTCGATATTGCGCTTTGCAGTTTCGATTGCCTCTGCCAATACATCCGCAAGCAGCACGACTTTCCCTTTACGTGTCGACATTTTCTTACCGTCTTTTAACATCATGCCAAAGGCTACGTGCTGTAAGTCATTTGACCAATCGTAACCCATTTTCCCAATGACGTTAAAGAGTTGTTTAAAGTGCAGGGATTGTTCGTTTCCTACAACGTAAAATGTTTTCTTTGCATCATACTGCTTTTTACGATACAGTGCTGCTGCTAAATCACGCGTCGCATAAAGTGTCGCACCGTCCGTTTTCTTAATCAAGCAAGGCGGCATATCTTCCAATTCCACGACATAAGCACCTTCGGAAAGGGTAAGTAAGCCTTTTTCATTCAATTCCTCGACAACAACATCCATTTTGTCATTGTAAAACGCTTCGCCAGCATAGGAATCAAAACGGATGCCCAATAAATCATAAATCGTATCGAATTCTTTTAGAGACGCATCCCTGAACCATTTCCATAGTGCCAGTGCCTCCTCGTCTCCATCTTCAAGCGACTTGAAGCTAGCGCGTGCTTGGTCATTCAACGATTCATCCGTTTCAGCCATAGCATGGAACTTCACATAGATTTTCAATAATTCTTGAATCGGGGATGCTTCGATTGCCTCTTTGTCTCCCCACAGCTTATACGCGACAATCAATTTGCCGAATTGCGTGCCCCAATCCCCTAAATGATTAATACGCACGGCATTATAGCCATTTTTTTCAGCAATGTTAGCCAGTGCATTCCCTATGACCGTTGAGCGTAAGTGCCCCATGGAAAAAGGCTTGGCAATATTCGGGGATGAATAATCAATCACGACATTTTCCTGTACAGGCTGCTTCGAACCATACTGCTCCTTCTCACTTAATATGGTTTGCAGCACATTTTCCGTCACCATCTTTTGATTGACGAAGATATTCAGATAGCCACCCACTACGTTCACTTCGTGGATCAAATGACCGGTTAATTGTTCAGCTATTTCAGACGCAATAACTTGAGGTGATTTTTTAAATTTTTTTGCAAGTGTAAAGCATGGAAAGGCGACATCACCTAACTCCATTAATTTAGGCTTTTCCATTAATTTTTCTATTTCGCTTGCTGGCAATTCATTGTTTAAAGCAGTTGAAATTAATGCTGCAATTGTTTTATTCATCGTCATTTTCCCTCCTAAAAAAACAAAAAAGCCCCCGTCTCTAAATAAGAGACGAGAGCATGGATTCCCGTGGTACCACTCTAGTTGCCACAAATCGTGACCACTTTCCATTGTTAACGAGGTGACTCCCCGATGTTCCCTACTAAACGTTTCAAGAAATTTCTCCAAAGTGCGCTTCATTCATCCGTCCTGCATTAGGCTCACACCATCCCTAACTCGCTTTCCATTTCAAAATGAACTACTCTCTTTATCACAGAATTTTCAATATATGATTTAATCCATCGTACACAATTTAAAAATACGTGTCAACACAGGATTTCAGATCCAACCGGTTATTAAGTCTCAATATGACTAACCAGCCGGTAACTTCATTTTATCCTTGATCGTTGAAAAATATTTCCTTACGGTACCAATTGGGTTTCTTTGCTGATTAGATGGTTCATTTGTGGTTTGACCATCGGCTAACAGGCCTAACACTCCCATTTCCCGGGTATTATTGTTGGAAGACTCATCTGTAAGTTCGGGGGAGTATATACGCTTGCCGTCCATTATGCTGCGAATCGAGCAGGCTAACTCTTCGCTCGGGCCATCCTTCAATAAATAACCACTTACATTAGCTTTTAACGCAAGTTGAAAATAACCAGTCCTTCGAAATGTCGTTAATATAATCACTTTACATTCAAATGACTTTAAAGCTTCTGCTGCCTCAAGTCCGCTCATTACAGGCATCTCCATATCCATGATACAAACATCAGGCTGTAATTGGTTCACAAGAGTGATCGCTTCTTCTCCATTACTGGCTTGCCCGACAATTTCTATATCTTCTTCAAGATTGAGTAGAGAACTTATTGCCTCTAACAGCATTTGCTGATTCTCTGCAATGACAATTCGAATCATTTTAAGTTCTCTCCTTTATCGAGTCGCTTATATGAAGCAAAGACTCCCCCTAATCCAAGGATTATTAAGGGAGTCTGGAATGATTCATGAACGTTACAGTTCAGATTTCACTTGAGCGGAAACGCTTTTTTTCGTTAAATATTTTATGTCTTTGAAGCCAACAAAATTCTTGTTTTTCTCATCCCATAAACGGAAACGGAGTGAGCTCAAGCTTGTCGCAAGAGTAATCGTTGGAACGTTCTCTAATGGCTGCGTATTATTGTGCGCCATTTCCAATTTATAGTTAGGTACCCTTGGACTTAAATGGTGAACATGATGGTAACCGATATTACCAGTAAGGAACTGCATCAGTTTTGGAAGCTTATAAAAAGAACTTCCTTCCACTGCTGCCAATACATATTCCCACTCCTCATTTTCTTCAAAATAAGAGTCCTCAAATGTATGCTGGACGTAAAACAGCCAAATGCCCACTGAACCAGAAATCATGAAAATGGAACCTTGTACTAAAAGAAACGACTGCCAACCTACTGCCAGGCAAAGTAATGCCACTAAAACAACGATTATTGCATTCGTCAAATAAGTATTCATTTTTTCCTTCTTTCTAGCACCTTTACGGTTAAATCTATTCTTAAGAAGGAAAACATAAATTGGACCTATTCCAAACATAACCAATGGATTGCGATAAAAACGATAGGCAAAACGAAGCTTAAGCGGTGCAGCCAAATATTCATCCACCGTAAGGGTCCAAATGTCTCCTGTACCCCGCTTATCTAAATTACCGCTTGTTGCGTGATGCACAGAATGCTCATGCCCCCATTGATCAAAAGGGAATAAAGTCAAAACACCCATGATTGTCCCGACTATTCTATTCGCACGGCGGCTTTTGAAAAATGAATGATGCGTACAATCATGAAAAATAATGAAAATTCTTGTCAGGAAGCCAGCAGCCAACACAGCTGGAATTAAAGTTAACCAATAAGAAACGGAAAGACTTATATATGCTAGGTACCATAAAATGATGAACGGTCCCAATGTATTGATGATCTGCCATATACTTTCCTTTGTCGTTGATTGTTCAAAAGGAGCAATTTGTTTTCTCAAGTTTTTAGTGTTTTGTATAGTCATTAATCAATTGCACTTCCTTTTATTTGTCGTTATTTCATATTATAAAGAAATCAACCTTAAATTATTAGTACCAGGTGTCATGACTAGAAGATGACAAATGTCATGTACAAGTTTTTCTTTAGCCTGCACATATATGAAAACCTTACCCAAAAACAAAAACGAGAAAAGGCCAACCAGTGACAGCTGGTTAACCTGTTCATAAATATAGGATTTCGATATCGTTCTCCAATAAGGCTTGGCAATATTTTTTGACAATACAACAGTAGTAAAATGATTTTAGAGAGATGTTTATTATCGACAAATGCTACTTATGATAGGCTTAGACTATAAGTATTTATCAGGTAAAAAACTGTAAAGGAGGATTGAAATGGATAAGGAAATCGAAAAAATAATTGTAAAATCATTTTTCACCAAAAGGCTCCAAGATAGAGTTCTGTTCGAATTGTCTTCAAACAAGAAACGCAAAGATGCCTTAAGTCGACTTTGTCATACTTACAGAACAACTCTTCGTGAAGAATATATCATTGAGATCCCAAAACCTAATTCAGATCCAGTAGATATAGCAAAGTTACTGAAACAGAATGGTGCTGAAGACTCTTGTTATGTAATATCCTGGGATGAAGATATTGATGGTAAGGAGCTCCCCTTATTAACCGCCTTAGAAAAATCCGTTGGGATGGGAATGCCGTCAATCATATCCTGTATCCCAAATAAACTCGCTTATTTTGAAGCTGAACAAGAAGTCCTTCCATCTCCAAGATTTTTACTTAAAAGAAAACAATAAATATTTGCATACACAAATAGTCCTATTTCTAGATGAAAAATCAACAATAACCTTTAGTCACTCCCCTTTTAAAAATAAATAAAGACCATAATCCGTCGAAATTGAAGCGTAACCCATTTGGCGTAACATGGCTGTGATATTGCCACGATGATATGTTCCATGATTCACGACATGTGGCACCAATTCGGCTACACTTGTTTTCATTAGGCCGCCAGATGGGTTCTCAATTACGCTAAATGTAGGTCCTAATAGACAAGTCTATATGGGATATAGAGTGAGATATGCTGTCGAAACAGGCGAAAACCACACAGTCAATATCTACAATGGGGATATCATTTCTAAGAAAAAAGATAAAGTCAATAAAATTAAGCACGGCGAATACACAAACTTGTCGACTATTAAACCATCAATCTAAAAAAAAAAAGATTAGCTCATGGCTAATCTTTTTTATTTAGGCTATGTTAAATTCTAATGTTGATATTTGACCATAAGAAAACCGCCTTGGTGAAAAGGCGGTTCATTGAGCTATCGTCCCCGTAGTTAAATAAATTAGTTGTGTCTGTTTTTATTGAGTGTCTTCGTCGCTTTTGTACTCCAAAAATTACCTGGCTGACAATCCAAAGTCTTACATATCCGTTAATCATTCATTTTTTGACTTTATATCTGGGGCATTTTTTAATGGCTTTTGAAGTGCGTCCACAATGGCTGCGATGATACTTGTTGCTAAAATACCCATTAGACATAATGATGTAGGACCCGCTGCATCATCACTACCTGTAACTTTAGCAAGCACCCTTAAGCTTACTATTCCTAACAAAATGAGGAAAATGACTGTAAAAGCACATTTCTTTATAATCTTCAAAGATTTAAGGGATAATTCAGAGAAAGCATTGTTCTTTTCGATGTAGGTTAATAGTTTATATGCTTGATACAACGCAACAGAAAACGCAATACAGAATCCGTATGCACATACTAAAAAGGGGATTAGGAAGTAAGCCGTATCTGGATGTACCCTTGCATCTCTAACGGCTATCTCAGGCAACCAGATACACAAAGCAAGCACTGCAATTCCAGCCAGAAAAATAATTACCTTTAAGAAAGTTGTTGAACCTCGTTTAACATTCATTTAAAACACCTCACTTATTTAATGACAACATGATTTTAGCATATCATTTATCGTTTTACAATAAATTTATATTGTTTTTATTTATATTGTTATTGAAATATCCTTCTAATTTTGACAAAAATAAAAAGCACTTCTCATTACAAAGAAATGCTCTTACTTTAAAATGTTAAATTTACAACTTGTTCAACAAAACTGCCCGTTAGCTTAACAAGAATAAGCAGAGAGCCGAAGTTTGGTATTCGTGTCGGTCACAGTAAATAGGCACGATTTGACCAACATAACAGCAGAATCGTAATCCTTTTTAGATTCCCCATTTCCTTCTATATAGGGCCTTTCCACAATGTACCTCTATTTTAAAGCTATTTACCATAGTAAACTAGTAAAGTTAAAATTGACGTAATTTAAGGGGAATAAAATAATAGTGAAAAAATTCTTTGGATGTCTTATTATGTTAAGCCTTCTTTGTATATGTCTCTGTCCTGCCAGTGGTGAAGCATCAAGTAAAACCCTTGACATAGGTTCCGTTAAGGAAGGCAATACGAAGGTTTTCAGTTCTCCTAAACTAGGTTCCACTATATTAAAGACCTTAAAAAAGGGCGAGGAATTTCCCGTCATTTCTTCTGTCGCCGGGGATTCTGCGAAGCCTATTATACATACAGTAAAGACTGGAAACACCTTATGGAAAGTAGCAAATCAATATGGAGTTTCAGTAAGTGCGTTACAGAAAGAAAACAAGTTAACCTCTTCCGAAATTACTGTTGGCCAAAAATTGAAGATTCCTCAAAAATATAAGATCCATACGGTTGGATCAGGCGATACATTGTGGAAGATTTCTTCTAAATATAAGGTAGCCACAAGTGATTTGACTAAATTGAATAACTTACGTACAACTTCCCTTAAAGTTGGCCAAAAATTGAAGATTCCGGAATATTACTACCAGGTTCAATTGCTTGGAGGTAAAAAGGGATGGATAAAGAAATCCCATCTTCAAAAAAAAGCGCAAAACCGCATCGTCATGGGCTGGAAACATAATGGATCGAAAGAAAACTACACCCAACAACTTAAACACCCCAATTTAAATGTAGTATCTCCCCGTTCCTATACGCTGACGAATACCGGAAATTTCGTTTCCGTTTCTGTAGATACAAAATACGTTCAATACGCTCATAAACAAGGAAAACAAGTTTGGCAACTTATCGGTAATAAATTCGATCCTGTTTTAACTGGTTCTATACTAGGCAATACAAAAAAACGTCAGAAACTAGTTTCAGCTTTACGTGATTCACTTGTTCAAACTAAAAGTGATGGATTAAATGTAGATTTTGAAAACATCGATCCAAAAAATAAGAAAGACTTTGTACTTTTCATAGGCGAACTAAAAAAGGCCCTAAAACCCCATGGCATCAAACTATCTGTGGATGTCACCCGAGAAAATGACGATCCTTTTTGGTCAAAAAGTCTAGATAGGAAAGCACTTGGCAAAATAGCGGACTACATAATCATAATGGGTTATGACGAGCATTGGGGAGGTAGCCCAGTAGCTGGGTCCGTTTCCTCGTTACCTTGGATCAAAGAAGGAACTAAGCTTTTAATGAAAGAAGTACCAGCTCATAAGATTATATTGGCTGTACCATTTTATACGAGAGAATGGGTAACCGATTTATCGACCAATAAAGTGAAAAGTCATGACCGTACCATGGCTGAGGTCAACAAAATCATTTCATCTCATGGACTTAAAAAGGTATGGGATAAAAAGACCTCACAAAATTATGTGGAGTATACCTCCAAAGGGAAAAAGCATCAAATATGGATAGAAGATAAAAAATCGATGGCCCTTCGTCTTGACCTGGTAAAACAAAATCATCTAGGCGGTGTAGCTGCTTGGTACATTGGAGCAGAAACTCCTGACATTTGGGATGTATATCATTTTAAGAAATAGGTTAATAGAAAAATCATAAAGGAAAAAGGCCTCACATTGTGTGCGGCCTTTTCTGCATGACATCATTTTCAGTCGGTCTTGTCGTCTTAAGTGAATAGACCACCCCAATGAATATTAATGAAATGCCCAAGATTTGAATCCTGTCAGGTTGAAATCCTGAAAGCAGAATATCCAAAAGGATGGCAACTGCCGGATCGACAAAAATCATGAAGGATACTACATTTGTGGGCAAATGACGGATACTATTAAAAAACAGAAGATACACGACGCCTGTATGGATGATGCCGGTAAGTATCGTATAAATCCATTCGGAAGATTGCAGGGTTGTATAGATTGAAAAATTAACAAAAGGAATCAGTAATAGAAATCCAATGAACATTTGCAGAAAAGTGGTCGCATATACACTCGTCTTTGAAATGCTCTTTCCTAAAAGCATGGTTGCCGCATAGAAAAATGCAGCTATGATTCCATACATGATACCTTCCCATTCAGGAGATGATGATCGAAATCCATCTGTTCCCATAATGAATAATGTGCCAATGAAACATAATGAAATGGCCAGGATGGAGAATAAAGTCATTTTCTCCCTAAAGATGAAGCTCCCTATGATGAGTACGATGATCGGGGCTAAATGATAGAGCGAAATGGCAATTGTCACGGATATCAGTTCAAATGATTTAAAGAGGAATATCCAGTTTAACAAGTTGGCCACGGCGCAGAATATGATTAGCATCACCTCTCTACCGTTCCATATTTCTTTCTTGAAATTCCCTGTAATCATCCAGGCTGCACATAAGAATATGGCAGCACAAATGCAGCGAACAAATACCAACTCCAGTGCTGGGAGTCCTGATAGTTCTGAAAAGAAACCGACAGAACCAAAGATTGTCATTGCTAAAGACAGTTGAATAAGTGCTATTTTATTCATTTAATTTCCCCTTATATAATCACCTATTATTTTACATTAATGTAACTAATACTATCACTTCTCGGGCATTCCGTCACGCGTGATGATATTGGCCCACATTTGCTCTGGAATCATCAATTTACACCTGCTATCGCGCGGCAAGGTTGTCATGATTTCTTCTTCCTTACCTTCCTTTATTTTGGCGGCCCAGTCCGGTTCCATCAGCAATTCCCTCCCCAGCGCGAAAAGCGGTATATTTTTCTCAAGCACAGCATTTGCTTCTTCTGGAGTATGAATCGATCCGAGTGATATGAAACTGGTTCTGCCAGCAATGATATCACGGATGATTTCCGTCCTTGTTAACCCCAACTTTGATCCACTTCTAGCGATGGACCAGACATTTTTAACGGAAAGATGTAAATAGGAAAGCTCTTGGCTAGCCAATTTATCCACCAATGCAGCTGTGTCATCCATTTTCATTCCGCCTTCTTCCGGTTCTTCAGGGGAGAAGCGATAGCCTATAATGAAATCTTTGTCTGCGTATAGATCGCGTATCCGTTTCACTTCCGCGATGACTGCAAGTGGAAATTGCATTCTATTTTCCAAATTCCCGCCCCACTGATCTCTCCGCCTGTTAGAGTGGGGTGAGAAAAACTGCTGAAGGAGATATCCATTCGCACCATGGATTTCCACACCGTCGAATCCTGAACGAATGGCATGGCGAGTGGCTCTTCCAAAGTCTTGAATAGTGGAGATGATCTCCGTGTGACTCATTGGCCTTGGAATGTATTCCCCGCCCATTTCTTTATAAACGCTTGCAATGATTCCACTCGGACTAACCATACGTTCTCCGCCTGTACAGCTTGGAAGGCTATCGCTTCCCCCATGATGAAGCTGGAGAATTGCTTTTGCACCTTTTGATTTGATTGTTTTTGAAAGCTGTGTGAGTCCAGCGATGCTTTGTTCATCATATACTTTCATTTGCCGGGGAAAGCTTGTAGCAACAGGGGATATGGCGGCCGCAGCAGTAATGAACATGGCAGGTCCATCTGCCCTTCTTTTATAGTAAGCTAGTTCCTGGTCAGAAACCAAGCCATCCTCTTGAGCAGAATAAGTGGTCATTGGCGCAACTACAATCCTGTTTTTAAGAACCGTTCCATTAGAAAGCGTGTACGGTGAAAAAATTTGGCTGTATTTCCGTTTCATCATTTTCCCATCACCCATTCGTATTTTATTTTTTCTAATTTTATTGTATTCTCGACCCTAACATAAGTAAAATGAATGTTTTTCATCACTTACATTAGAACTTCTCATGTATAATTCATTAGAAGAAAGGTGTGGGGCATTTGAATTTTTTTCAGTTGGAAGTCTTCTTACATGTTGTTGAACACGGAAGTTTCACGAAAGCGGGAGACCGGATCGGACTGACTCAATCAGGCGTGAGCCATAACATTACGGCGCTTGAAACGGAACTTGGTGTGACTTTATTAAAACGTGATCGAAAAGGAGTAACACTCACCACTGCTGGAGAACAGGTTATTCCACATATGCGGGCCATTGCTGCCAATCTTGCACATATCGAACAAAAGATTGCAGCTGTGAATGGAATGGAAATCGGGAAGATAACGATTGGCAGTTTTCCAAGCTTCACTGCCAGATTCATACCGATACTATTCTCTATCTTTAATGAAAAATACCCTACTATTGAATTGCTGATTCATGAAGGAGGATATGATGAAATCTTAAAATGGATAGAAGAAGGAACAGTGGACATCGGCTTTGCAGCAAAACCAGTTAAGAATGTGGAATTCATCCTTCTGCTAACAGATCCTTTATCAGCCGTCGTATACGAAGGCCATCCACTTTCGGAGAAAACCGTAATCAATCTTGAGGACTTCGCTGATGAACCATTCATCATGCTGCGATCCGGCTGTGAAACACTCATAGAGGATAGATTCCTTGATGCCAAAATAAAACCAAACATTTCATACGACATTAAAGACAATCAAACGGTGCTCTCAATGGTGGCAGGAAAATTAGGCATCTCAATTATGCCCGACTTGGCTATACCTGAAAAACCGGAACGTATAAAAAGCCTGCCCTTGACTCCGGAAATTTCCCGGGAGATCGGATTGGTCATGAAATCATCCAAAGACCTTTCACCAGCAGCAAAGGAATTTTCAAACGTCGTTCAAGATTATTTCCGAAAGTAGAAAAACATAATGAAGAAAAAAAGAATCCCCTTTTCATGAAAAAGGGGATTCTTTTCGTGCAGTGATCATCCAAAGAATAAGTCAAGCAGATTACTGCCTGCTGATGATTGCTTATTATAAAACTCCGAATAACCGCAATTCTTGCAATACACAACCGTAAATTGATTATTCTGGACATCGAACATTTTTGACAATCCTGTTCCAGTCATGGCTACGTCCTTCTTAGCAGCATCATTGCTTCCGCATTTCATGCATCCCTTTTCATTCATGATCCTTCATCTCCCAATTTATAAATAATAATGCTGATAAATACCGGAGCTTCCCAGCACCGTTCATAATTAAATATACGGATAAAGTGATAAATGGTTTCGGAACTCATGCAAAAATATGTAAATTCCATTGAGTACTGTTTTTATTGGCTCCCAGGTAGAATTTTAAACTTCCCCTTTTTGCCGCTTCTTTTTCCCCGTGAGTCTGAAACACCGCTTTTTTCTTTGATATTTCCGTACCCAATCCATTTAACTGCGTTCTACTAATAAGCTCGTATTTCTTCGTACAGCTCATGGCTACCCTCACCATTTAAATAAATTTCTAGCTTCTACGGCTTGTATCTTTAATTCAACTGAATAGGTTTGAAACTTAACCTCTTTTTAGCATAAAAAAATCCCCTTCATGTATAAGTGTAACATCCATGTTTGTTCATGGTCTTTTTACACTGTCTACCTTAAGGGGGATAATATCAAGCCCAAGTACAACCGGCTTTTAATCGTAATTCTAATAATATTAAATGCTTATTAGCTTTATCCATATTATTGTATCAGTAATAATCATAAAGTCACTATCTAACCAGAAGATGGTTTCTCATCGCCTAGAATATAAGTTAGTCTCCAGCAATATGAATTTCATTGATATTTATATCACTTAGAAGGTCTACAAGTTTATCTATACTGCTTTGATATTCAATTGGTATAAACATTCTTATATTTCTAAAGTCATTTAGTAGATGATTAATTTCTTCCCTATTAAACATAATATCAGTTAAATAATAATCGCTTATTTTTCTAAGATAAGAATAACTTCTCCAATTTTCATTTTTGATAAACAAAGCTTCATAAAAAAAATAATCTATCTCTTTTAACCCTAGTTTTTCATTACTCTTTCCATACATTACTATATCAAGACCCATTTTAAACCTCCAAATACTGTTTATCACATAAATCCTTTTTGAGGGAATGCAGTAACAATATTACCTGATTTGTCAACAACTACCCTCACATAATAAACTTTCTTACCATTTTTGTCGACTCCTGGAGACTTTTTAAACTTTTTCTCATATGCAATATTTCCGTTACTTTGTACATGAGTCCTATCTGGATTTTTAAAAGTATCTCTTGAGAAAGTTTTCCATTGTCCTCCCGTCACAGTCCACTTACTTTTATCATCCCACTTTTTATTTTTATACCCTATATGCCTTTCTTTAAC
This sequence comes from Peribacillus sp. NJ11, assembly GCF_030348405.1. NCBI lineage: Bacteria > Bacillati > Bacillota > Bacilli > Caryophanales > Bacillaceae > Peribacillus > Peribacillus sp. NJ11. The sequence continues at coordinate 2,096,007 of NZ_JAUCFO010000001.1, read as the reverse complement.
ATGGCTGCTTCCTTTATCGGTGATAGTCATTTTTTTAGGAAGTTTTGGCTTCTTCTTAAAAAAGCTTTTCCAAACCCATTGTGAGCCCTTCCATACATATTTTAGAGCCTGTCCTCTATGCCCCTTATCATCGATGTACATCACAGGATTATTATTAGCATACGTATATCCATTTTGAGATAGTGGATCTTCAATATCTCCTTTGTCTGGGTCAAGTGCTAAAAAATTCCCATTCGCTGGACTATAATACCGCGCTTTAAGGTAGTAGTTTTTTGTCTCTTTATCATAATAATATCCTGAATACCTTATAGGGTTGTTTTTCGCTACTTCCCCCTCTTCATGCAATATATTACCAAATGCATCATAAGAATAAGAACCAATAATTTTCCCATCATTGTCACTAATTGATATAACATCGCCCCTGTGATTAGTCCAATAATGATAGATTTGTTTCTTCCAGAGATCACTATTATCTTTTTCATATATTACCATTCCAAGCGGAGTGTTTTCTTCCCATAGGTAATTTCGATATTCTTCAATTGAATTAGCATTCCGTATAATCTCTAGAGTTAATTGATCTCCATCATAATAATACTCGTAGGTTTTAGTGCCCACGATTTTCTTTGTTCGAAGTTCTCCCTCTTCATCATATTCATATCTAGCTACTTCATTGTCTTTAATATCAGTTACTCTTATTTGAGAACCCATTGCATTATATTCATATTTATAATTTTCATCTTGAATTAGATTTCCATCTGCATCATATTTATAATTTGTTCCATTTTTGGATTCTACTTGATTAGAATTGTTGTAACTAAATAAATCAGTTTTCTCACCGTATTTTCTTTCTATTCGGTTTCCAACATCGTTGTAACTATATTTAATATTTTTTCCATCTGGTAAAGATTCTTGAGTTAGTTGATTATTCTTATCATAGATAAAACTCAAGTTTCCATATGGATTTTCTTCCTTTTGAACATTTCCTGAAGCATCATAAGAATAATCAAAAAATAATATTGTATTATTTCCTTGAATATATTCAATACGTTTAATAAGGTTATTTTGATTTTGAGTATTGATTTTTTGATACAAGTTTTCATTTACAGTAATTTTCTTTTGATTTTTCACTAAATCATAATCATAATTAAAAATCATAATTTTTTGTTCATCTAATCCGACTGACAGAACATCCCTTTTTCCGTCATCTTTATAGATAAGTGTTTGCTCTATCTTCCATTGATCATCTTTATCATTGTAGCTTACTGATGATTTTTGTGGCTGTTCGTTCTGATCATAATTATATACTATTTTATATTTTCCCTGTGAAAAAGACTCCAGTTGAGCAAGGTCATTATAGGAGAATTCTTTTTTTAGAAGATTTTGCCCAGAGACTATGTCATTATATATTATACTTTCTAATTCACCACTATCATTGTATGTTTGGGCCCTCTCTAATACTTTTCCTTTAGAGGCAGTTGAAACTTCTACATTCTCTAATTGTCCCATATCATTATATGAATAGTTTATTTTATTGCCAGAAGGCTTTGATTCCTGTTCCAAATATCCATTTGAATTATGTTTAAATGCAGTTGTCATACCTGGCAAATTTTCTTTTATTAATTGATCATTATCATTATAATCGAATGTTTTACTTCGTCCCATGGCATCTGTAATGTGTTTCAAATTACCATTTTTGTCGTATTTATACCGGGTGGTTTTTCCGTTTCCATCTTTTATTGAAGTTATCACATTAGGGTATAATGGATCATATTCATACGAAATACTTCTTTCTCCACCAACTTCCTTACTCATGATATTTCCATATTGATCATAGGTTGACTTAGTGGACTGACCATTACCTTCTTTTACATTAATGGCGTTAACTGTATCATCGTAGGTTGTTTCCAAAGTAGTTTGATTCGGAAATATCACTTTAGTTTCACGACCAAATGAATCATGTTTGTAGGTGACCGTTTCATCGTCATTCTGAATACTAGATAAATTTTCACCATCGTAAATATATATTGTTTTGACACCGTCTGGATTAGTACTGTTTTTCAAACGATTTTTGTCATCATATTCATACATCGTCTTCCCGCTAGGATCTATCTCTGTTTTAACATTCCCGTTTGAATCATAGGTATATGAATTTTTAATGTCATTTTCATCATTAGACTGTAAAACATTAAATTGTTCGTCAAATACAAAACTCGATGTTGTACCATTACTATTCAGTATTTCTTTCACGGTAAAATTGTTATTTCCAGTATCTCGTTTATAAACCGTCTCATTGTCGTCTGTATCTGTTACCGTAAATTCATTTTTTGCCTGATCATAACGATACGTAGTAGAGACAGAAATGGACGCATCTTTTTCCTGTTTGTCAAATATTTTCAATTCATTTTCATCATATAGATACTTGGTTTCATTCCCCTTGCCATCTACATAAGATGCTAGTTGGCCAGTTGTATTATAGGTAAGCTTTTCTGTGATGCTATCCGTTGTGCGCGTATCCTTCGTTACAATGGATGCCAACTGCTTATTCTGATATCCAATTTCCTTCCTATTACTTCCGTATCCTACTTTATTGATTAATCCGTCCGTGTTATAGGCTAATTGAATACTAGTCCGAATTTTTTCGCCTTGTTGATTTACTTCAGAGATTTCGGATAACTTATCTTGATTGTAAAAAAAGCGGATTGTATTTTGATTGATATCCTTGTAGGCATATAAGCGATACTCTTTAGTTTTACTTGAATTCCCCTCGAAGATTTTGGAAAATCCATCTTTTTCTTTCAGGCTAAATCCTTGTGCATCATTAACCGTTTCCTTTGTTAAGGTTAAATATTTCCCTTTTGGAGAGATATATTTTTTATTGCTAGAATCATAGCTAAATTCATGTTTGGTTCCATCTTCATCATAATAAATGACTTTTGCTGGTTCTGTGCTCGTAGCATCTACTTCTACAAGATTTTCATTTCCTGCAAATGTCCAACCTTGCCCAAGCGCAGAAGTACGAGTGGACCGTGAATTATAGTAACGGGTAAAATCAAATCCTAAGAGACCTCGAGTGAATAGGGATTGATCCGTGAACTCCATGACCATATTTCCCGTGGTTACATTGACGGAAGCAGTTGCATTTCCAAATGAATGGTCTTCATAAGTGAAATAATCTTCTAAACCATTTATATCCTCTCTAGGATCAACTGATACCGTTCCTTTATTCGAAGCAGGACTTAAACCACGATTTCCTGTAATTTTACCCTGTTCTGTTTCTGGAGCATTGTCGTCGTCCACATAATAGGCTTTAACCGTTGCGGAATAATTTGATGAAACACCATAAATGGGTTCTGTTGCGAAAGATGTTTTGCCTTTTACTTGATATGTTTTAGTTGTTTTATCATCGGAAATCTGTACCTCGTAATATTTTGCTGAAGTTGTCGCATCCCACTTCACTGTCAAACTACTTTTGTTATTGACCATATCCTCTAAATTACTAGTTAGCTTTGCATTTTTAGGTGCATATAATGGTATGTATCCATAGTTAACATCTGATGAAGCTGAATCTCCTGCTGCAGAAATTGCTTTGACTCGAATACTATAACGATTTGAACCATTTCCATAAGTAATGCTAGGGTCAATTGGTAATTCTGTTCCTTTACCTATACTTGTCGATTTGTCTAATTCTACTGGATAAAGTTCTTTAATCCCATTTTTCAAATCCGCATCCGTAGGCCAGATCTTTTTCCCCTTTGTACTGACACTGGTTACTTTACCTACCGAAAATTCTTTATATTTTGTACCATTCCAAATAAGAACTTTATAACCCGTTGCATTAGTCACTGGTTTCCAGGAAATATCAAGCCAACCACGCCCTTTATTTACTGTATCTGTTTCCGGGTACGCATATGGTTTTACTGTTGGAATATCCGGAATTCCCACTTGCACAACTGGTATGGATTTGTAAATCGCTGTTGAAGCCGGGCTATCTCCATTTGCAAATTTTGCTACTACACGAAATCCGTAATCTTTTTTCGTAGTTGTCGTTCCACTTTTCGCACTATAAAAAGCACTCGGATCTACCGGTAATTCAACACCCGTGCTATCCGTTTTATACGTGGAACTTGTTGAATAAGGAGCTTTAGGGAAAATCTTTTTGCCCTTTGATGACCAACTTGTAGATGTACCAGAATAAATAGTCTGATAACCCTTACCATCATACATTTGTAAATCATAAGACTTTGCCCCATGAACGGAACCCCACTTAACATCAATATATCCATCAGCCTTCCCCTCACCATAGGAGAAAGAACTGACTGTAGGATTCTTCATCTTTTCATAGTGGTAACTAATAACCAATTTAGCTTTTTTCGCACTTTCTGCAGCCGTGATTTTTTTCCAATGTGTTTTGCCATTTCCGTTCGTATGGAATTTAAATCCATAGTTTTCTCTGGTACCGTCCACCCAAGCCTGGATGGTATTCTTAACATCAAAATAAGCCCACTGATCTCTAGCAACAGATGTACTCGTTATTTTGGTGGATGATGGCTTATTGTTCCAAGTTAATTCATCTACATACCATTGTGCTTTTACCTCATCTACCCATATATCCGTTTTTGTATCGACATAATAAGAATGGGTAACATAGGCGGCTAATTCAGCAGAATCAATGGTTGCACCCTTTAAATCTCCAATTACACTAAATTTAACAAACGGGTAATTGGTTCCTTTAGTGCTATCATAATATCCTGTTTTTAATACATATTCTCCTTGTGATGGATCCCATTCTTTATTGTAATTGTTATTTGGATAGGCGCTCATCACAAATGTATCTCCCAATGCATCAATCGATACTGAAGGGTCAATATAAATAGGGAAGACTCGCTTAGACGAAGATAGCCATTCTTTACTAGCATTTAATACTAACTCATAACTATCGTCTGATTTTTTATTTAACTCATAATGGATATCTGTTGATCGAACACCGTCGCCTAACGTGTCGTTATAGTTTGAATCCACCATTACAGGCTTTGGTAAGGTGAAAATTGATTTCTCTTTAGATTCGTTTTCATAGAATCCTATAGATCCGTCTTTTTCAACTTGACCGTATAAATCCGTTTGAATGGTATAGTGAAATTCATTGATTCCATGATATTCATTCATAATCCAATCTTCTTTTACCTCATTATTTAAGGCAACATGCCGAAGATCAATATTCGGGTATATAGATTTATGAGTTATTGAATTTTCTTCTTTTACTGACCCCGATGTATAAGTTGGTTCAGTCTGCTTCTCTCCATCAGAGGCATAAGTTAACTCAAATGATAACTTGTGTTCACCAGATTGATAAATTAAAGGCTTATCTTCCCCTAATTTTTCTGGAAACATAAATTCTAAGTTTGTTGTTTCTGTCTCTATGTAGCCCTTATTATCTTTTTCCACTAACTCTTCGGAAATGGTCTTGTACTTTCCGTCTACTTTGTTATGTATTTCTTCTGGATAAATCTCTTTAACAAAGTTTCCTTCTCCATCAGTGAATGTTTTTGAACTTTCCGTTCTTTCTTTCACCACTTCATCCAAATTGTCAGTGTTGATTGTTTCCTTTTCATTTTCTTTCGTCTGACTCGTATTTTCACTTGAAGCACCTGTATAGGTTGGCAACAAGCTACATAACAAAGCCAAAATCAAAATCGATGCAATGTACTTTCTGAATTTCAACAAAATATTTCCTCAAATTCCAATTAACTCTAACAGATTATACATCAGTAAATATATCTAGTAAATTAGTAAAAATATCAGAATATTAACAAAATACAACAAAACATAGATACTTATTAACCATTACAAAAGAACCCTTCATATATAATGAATTTTATATAATCATAAGTGATTAGGTTAAAATACCTGTTATCGGTAAAATAACTCAATTTATATACTTATCTGGTATCAAGATTCATTGGAAATAAAATTTTAAGTAACGATAAATTTCGAAGAACTTTTTCCAGTTTGCACTCAATATAGAGTTTCGCTTTAGTAGTTTTAGTGTGGAATTTGAGGGGATGACGCTGCGGATTAATCCAATTCGTTGAAGATTAAGAAATATATCTACTAAATAACTAACACGGTCGATCTTCTATTTGAGCATCGAATGAATTATCGGCACGTAGGTCGAATTGTTTCCGCGTGGGTCGAATTATCAGCGTGTAGGTCGAATTATCAATTCGTTTGCCGTATTTTTGTGCGTGTTAACCAAAGAAAAAACCGAAATCAGCCACTGATTTCGGTTTTTCGCTCTATTTAATTAGTGATATCTTTTTTCTGGAAGAAGAAGAAAGTTAGCGCTAAAAAGATAAGATAATAGATGCCCAGTACACCCATTGAAAATCCAAGGGTAGCTCCATCAAACATTTCTATGGTTCCGGAAATATAGCCCCTTAAATCAAGATGGGGGAATAAGACGAATTTTAACCACTCGTATTTACCGATGAATGATTGAATGACCATGTTTAATGTCGAAGAAGCAAATAGGATGAAAATGGATATACCTACTGCAAGTGCTTGGTTTTTAAATAATGTGCTTAACATGAAAGCGATGGTCGTGATGACTAAGAATCCTGGTATCCAGTAAACGATCATGTCTACGAAATATTCGCCGACTACCACCGGACTGAATTCACCGAAAGCTGCGGGATCCATGATTTTGTCTGAATACGAGCCATTGCCAAAGAATATGATTCCGATTAGATAACTAAATATAAGTAGGCTCGCCAGTAATAACGCAGCAAATAACAGGGAAGTAATGTATTTGGAAAGAAGAATCTTCCACCGTTTATAAGGCCTGATCAACAGTTGTTTTATGGTACCATCCGAAAATTCCGAGGAAACGAGCGAGCTGCAAACAATGACGACGAATAAAGTGACAAATGATGTTAATGATGTCGTCCATTCTGCCATATAGGTCCAATTCGTGTTTAAGTCAGGGTTTATATTATCAGCTAAAAGTTGCTTATTGAGATCAATGTCTTCCATGATCATCGCTTTTTCCTCGTCACTGATATCCTTAGCTTCCAAAGCCTTTTGCTGTTCTTGGATACCTGCCTTTAACTCTTGCTTCCAATCTTTACCTGATTCTTCGGGACTTAGTTTATAATCGATGACTGCAGCCCCTAATGCTGCCAATAAAAGAAAAGCGATGAATATATAAGTTGAAACTTTTGAAAAGATTTTCATCCATTCATTTTTTACTAAGGACATCATACAGACTCCCTCATTTCCTGCTCAGTGATTTCAAAGAATTTATCTTCCAGTGATTTTCTAGTAATGCCAATTTCATAGACATCCAGCTGATTTCCATTAAAACTCCTATTTATATCGGCCGTTTGTTCACGAGTGGCTGATACGGAGATTGTCTTCGCATCATATTTTAAAATCGTAATATCGACAAACTGTTCTTGAAGGATTTTTTTAGCTAGCTTCCCATCACTCACAGTAAATGAAACTTCATTGATCGTTTCGGTTTTTTCATCTAATATATGTTCTTTCGTATGTATCAGTTTTCCTTTTTCGATAACGGCAAAACTATCACACATCAATTGCATTTCCGATAGTAAATGGGATGAAATCAATATCCCGACGCCTTCACTTGCCAGTACTTTCAAATAATCGCGAAACTCGCGAATCCCTTGTGGATCCAAGCCATTCGTCGGTTCATCAAAAATCAATAACGACGGTTTATGTAAAATGGCCTGTGCCACGCCAAGGCGCTGACGCATCCCTAATGAATATGTTTTAACCTTCTTATCGATGGCATGATCCAGTTTTACAAGCTTTATGACCTCTTCTATTCTCTCATTGGATATCTCATTGGATGACATTCGGGCATAATGCAGGATATTCTTTCTGCCTGTCATGTACTTATAAAACTCCGGGTTTTCAACAATGGCCCCCAATTGATTCATCGCACCTTCGAAATCTCTATCGAGGTCACTGCCATTGATCATGACAGTGCCGCCCGTACGATTGATAAGACCTGTGATCATACGGATGATAGTGGTCTTACCAGCCCCGTTCGGACCAAGCAAACCAAATATTTCATTACTTTTTATTTCAAAGCTAACATTGTCTACAATGGTTGCTTTTCCAATTTTTTTAGTTAAGGATTGAACCTTAAGAACCGATTCAGACATATAATACCTTCCTTTTTTTATATTTTCCAAAGTAACACAAATCCAACATTACCATATTATGCATATTATTACTATACTGATATTTTTCCATCTGGATATGGAGCAGCCCATTAGGACTTTGATATCAAAACAAATGGGCCACAGTTATTTTCAATATCAGCTACAATCAATAGATTTTTTCACCGTTACCATCGATGGAATCCAAGGTGATGGCAGTCTCTCCGACTTACCCTTTTTCCAAATACCCAATGATGGTTTCCGTATGCCGCTTCCCTTTTTTATCCTTATAGTGCAATATCATCGAACTCTCGTTAAACCTCTTCCTTCGGGGTTACATTCAGCCTAAACTCTTTGCCGGCCTGTATAGAGGAATGTGTTGATAGCTCAAATATAATCCTGATATATTTTCCACTGCTTGATTTTTGACCTTAATGTCAAATCCTTTTTGCTAAAAAAAGAGAAAATGACATCCCGCCCCATAATTCCCATTATCAATAACACTGCCATCACTTTTTTTCCTCGAAATAGCCACAACTCCTATGTATCGTTACCTTTTAATACGTTTCCGAAAGAATAAAGTTTCAGGATTATTTTATCTAATAAGGAAAATTCATGGAAAATCATAAAAAAAGCAAAAAATAGGTAAAGAATATAGAAATGGCAAGACCTAAGGCAAAAAGAAAGATTCTTCTAATATAAGAAGGAAAAAGCCTATATATCATCATTACAATTACATCGATGAAATTCGTTGGTATTCCGGATCCGAACTCTTTGATCTCTTTCTTTTTGCCAAAAACGGCGAACCACATTACAAAAAAACCACATAAAATAAAAATGATGGAAAAAATCTTAAACCCCATTGTATGTCACCTGTTTCCTCATAGGTTAAACGATATTGTTATATTCTTATCTTAACTGGGTTTGGGGATTCAAGTTTCAAAATGAATTCTTCAACCTCTTTACCCCTTGCATGGGAATACCCTTTGTCCTCACCGAATCTCTCAAATCCGCATTTTTCCAGTACCCGGATGGATGCTAGATTATCCTTGGCCGCCCGGGCATAAAGAGGACGAACATTTATTTTCGGCAAAAAATTGACCAGTGCCTCTGTAGCAATTCCTTTACCCCAATATTGCTTCCCAATCCAATAACTCACTTCCGGGTTACCAAACTGTTCAAACTTGAGAATGCTGCCCGCAACACATCCGTTGCAGATTATCGTCATTTTTTGAATATCCCGGTGCGATAAGATATTCTTCCAGCGGGTCAGAAAAGCCACTTTGTCTGTTGGATCTTTAGATGTGAAAGCAGCCATATAACTTGCGGACAAATCCAATTGCTGCTCGAAAAAGATAGGAAGATCACTTTCCTTTACCTCCCGCAGCCGGACTCCTTCGTCATTGATATGCAATCCCATAAATTCACCCTCCCCACCTAAATATAACATTCAATAAAAACCCAGAAAAACCGAAGACTCTGCCATCTTCGGCGTGGTTTCATTCCTTTATCATACTATACTTACCGCGAACGCTTATTGCTCAATATGTTTTATAACGTCAGATAAGCTCTTATCCACCATGGATCGGAGGCGTAAATGATGGTTTTCAAAAGCTAAAGCTTCCGTCACGGGATTTGGTACGATTACACACTTTAATCCAGCAGTCAGGGCCGCTTGAAGCCCATTTAACGAATCTTCAAATGCTACGGCTTCTGTGGGCTGAATATCCAGAACTTCAATTGCCTTTAAATACAAATCAGGAGATGGTTTTACTTTATCCACATCATCCCCTGTGATAATTACTTCAAAATAGTTTAACAGTCCAAGATCCCCCAAATGATGCGTGACCCACTCTTTTGTTGAACTTGAAGCGAGGGCGATTTTATATCCATTTTTTTTTGCTTCTTCTAAATAATCCTTTACACCTTCACGTGCCTGTGATGTTTTCATCTTTACTTCATGGAGGCTTTTTGCTCTGGATTCAATTTCATCAATATTACACCTTTCCCCCAGCTGATCTTTGAAGTACTGATTAAGTTCAGTATTATCCGTTCCGATGCATTTAACGAATTGTTCGAGAGGCAAATCAGATTTATAAAAAGCCATCGTTTCCTTATAAGCCTGATACCAAGCCGTTTCTGTATCTAAAATTAAACCATCAAAGTCGAAAATAACTGCTTTAATCAAAATAGTTTCCTCCTCTAACCGTGAAATGGAATTTCTATTAACATAAACGTACATGAATGAATCCCCTTGTTCAACCAAACGGTTCTTTTCGTTCCATGGGAAGCGTGATTATTTTTCATAGAATCCAGAATCCGTTAATTACTAAGGACATGGTAACCCGTTCTCCGCCTCATTTCTTTTCTTTATGTTACATGTTTTAACAATTCCTTAGTGCCTTTGCGGTGTTTTTCCTTAACTGCGCCTAAAAGAGTGATAGTTTAACGAATGGTTTAATTGCAGGAAACAACGAGGAGGATAAACATGAAGAAAATTTTATTAACGATCCTAACGGCTTCTGTATTCATTCTAGGAGTTTGCATGCCAACTAAAGGCGAAGCCGCTGCTTTGGATCGCACACTTTCATTTGGAATGAGTAATGGCGATGTAAAAGAACTACAAGAATTATTACTGACAAAAGGGGTTTTTCCCTATCATGAAGCAACAGGCTACTACGGACCGATTACAAAGGAATCTGTAAGGAAATTTCAGGAAAAATCAGGACTGAAAGTCGATGGAATAGCAGGAACACAAACGAATCAGAAAATACAGACCCTGAAAAGCGGGGATATGGGAAGACCTGTAGCTGAACTGCAAAGGCTATTGAAAGCCTGGAATGTTTACACATCAACGATCGACGGCATTTATGGAACAGGTACAAAGCAAGCAGTTATGAACTTTCAAAAGCAAAAGGGATTATCAGCTGATGGAATAGCCGGTGCACGGACTTTCAGTAAATTAAATGAAAAAGCAGTTTCAGCAAGTTCAGCCGTTAAAGAACTGACGGTTACAAGTACAGCTTATACAGCGAGCTGCGAAGGGTGCTCAGGCACAACAAGAATGGGCGTCGATTTAATTAAATATGATGATGCCAAACTGATAGCAGTCGATCCGAACGTGATTCCGCTGGGATCGATCGTTGAAGTCGAAGGCTACGGACAAGCCATCGCTGCAGATACGGGCGGAGCGATCAAAGGAAACAGAATCGATGTATTCATCGCTAAAGAAGAAGATGCTTTAACATGGGGAAGAAAGCAAGTGAAGGTTAAAGTAATTAAATGATGCATGACGGAAACGTCATTTTAATATAAAAAGATACATAACAAACAGAAAGAGCATGTATGGAATCAATACATGCTCTTTCTGTATCCTGCTGGAGCTATGGATTGCCAGTATCCGACTTATCAAACTAACTTGTACATGATAATGTCATCGACGTATTCACTTTCGCTCATCTTAAATTCCTTTATTTTTCGTCCTTCTTCAACAAACCCCATACTTTTGTACAAGGCTATTGCCCGATGATTTGTCGAAAAAACCCCTAAACTCACCTTTTCTATTAACGGATTGGCTTCTGCCCAGTCCAATAATGCTTGAACAAGCTCTTTTCCGATTCCCATACCCCTGTAATTTTTTCTGATCATCAATCCAAATGAGCCCTTGTGAGACATTCTCTTTCTATTTTCCGATTCAAATCCAATCCATCCAATCACTTCACCATTGATTTCGGCCACGATGATGGTTTCCCGTTCATTTTCCAATGACCTTTGTATCCAATCTCTTTGTTGTTCTATTGTTTTATTAAACTCGTTTGATACTGCAATGAAATACTCCCCTTCGGAAATAACGGAATTCTGTAACTCCAAAACAGCTTCCGCATCTTCCAATTCACCAGTCCGAATCATATACGAAAGACTATCATTTTTCATTTCTGTCATTCCAATCCCCCTTGACTGCTCCCGCTCGGATTCAATGACTGTGAAAACCTTAGTAAGTAGCCATCTGGATCTTTAACTAAAATCTCTTTTTTTACAAAAACCCCTTTATCGCTTTCATAATGATTTTCCATCATTTCTCTAAATAAGTTTATTCCATTTCTTTTTAAAGCAGCCGCCAATTTTTCAACATCATCAATATCAATCTGAAAATTAATCCCTCTGCCTAATGGATAGATTAATTCTCCTGTATCCCAGCTCCCATTTATTTCTTCTAGCATCATTTGCGCTTCGCCTAAAGAAAGAAAAGCAAATTTATCATTAACACGCTCATATTCTAAATGGAACCCCAAAATAGCCATATAAAACTTTTTCGATTCGCTTATATCCGATACTGATAATTCAGGTACTAGAGCATTGAATTTCATATTTGTTCTAAAGTCTCCTTGTCTAACTTTCTTATACGGCCATTATCAATTTAACTTTTCATTTCGAACCCTCAATGAATCACGTTCGCATCGAAGTGAACAATAGGACGGCTTTCCATAATTCTGCGTTCGATTTTTTGAACGGTTTTGTATAATTGACTATCCCCACTATTCAAATCGTACTTTTTATGAAAAAAATTATATAACGTCAAGTCCCTTAATTTTAAAAATAGCGGGATCGCTTCGTAATCTGCACGTTCCAGTTTATTTTCCGTCTCATAACCTTTTATAAATTCCCTCATGAATTTTGCAGCATATTCATCGAGTTCTTTTACACCTTCGCGTTCCAAGCTCCATATCAGATAATACAGGGGTATGGCCAAATCGCTGGCAAACCAGTGATAAGAACAGTCATCAAAGTCAAACACATGAATCTTCCCCTCATGAAAATGGAAATTGCCGTTATGTATATCAGAATGAATCAATCCAAAATTATCTTGATGAACTGGAAGCGCATTTAATTTCTTCATGATTAATTCTTGTTGGTGCTTCACTTGCTCTGGAACATCAGATTGATAGAGTTCGGCATTCAATAATTCTTCTTCATGCCAATCCAGCCTTTTATATTCCGTTTCAGGCTTGTAACTTTTTGTTTTTTTATGTAGTTGCCCTATTGTTCTTCCCCATTCAAAAAATAAATGTTCGTCGAAATTTTCATCGGTGACTTTCATCCTTACACCAGGAGCCTTTTCAAACAGGCAGCAATAAAAATCCGTGCCATCCAGGCCATTTACAATTTCAACTAAATTATTTCCTGTCGAAGGGATGACTTTCGGAATTTCACTTCCATTATTCTGTAAATGCTCAATCCACTTCAACTCAGCAAGCACTTGGCCTTTTGTACGATGTGATTGGTGTGTCATTCTTAAGATGTATGGCGTTCCATTCCGGTAAACCTCAAATACATAGTTCTCTGCATCTCCAAGTTTTACTGGACTCCCTGAACTCACTTGAAAAAAATGCCCAGCCATTCCCACCAATTCATTAGAAAAAATCCGCTCTACCGACGCTTCCATACTCTTCACTCCCATTAATGATGTTGCTAACTTAGTTAATAAAAAAACGAATTATACTATGCTTTATACGATATCATGATGCCTTTTCCCTTTATTTGTATATCATTCTTCTTTAATAAAACTTTATGATAACCAGGATAAAGATATGTTTATAGGGATGAAGCAATTACGGATTCCCACCAGTTATCACTCTATCCCCAAAGTTTAACGCATCACTTGGTTCATAAAGAAGCCTATATAAATGAAACCATATTTTTCATAGGATCCTTTGTGGTCAGTACAAAGGAAAACTAATGTTTGGTATACTATTCGTATAATCATTAGGGAGCATATCTTATGAAAACAGAAATGTTTCAAAGTATCCAAGAGTTCCTAATCGGCAAAATTGATCCCTTCATTTATAATCGTGTTTGGCTCATACGCGAAGAATACTACACATCGGGATAGTGACATCGATGTGGCGTTCTACAGTACCTATGAGCTTTTTTATTGGCCCAGGAACCGGCAGATATCCTTGAAATAGATGTTTATTTTTCAGGCACAGATTCACACGACTGGTACTGTGATATGTTCAAAGGATGACCCCCTTCTTAAAAACCAACAAATGACTGTTCTTAGCATGTAAGCTAAATTGAATGAGGAACGTGAAAACATCTTAAAAAAATAGGGGAAAGTGGGACCATATATGAAGAATGATGTGATTTTGAACAAAATCAATGCAATAGAACGTTGCATGAACCGCGTTAAGGTGGTATACGCGAATAATCCAGAAAACCTAAAGGACTTTACCAAACAAGATTCCATCATCCTAAATATACAACGTGCTTGCGAATCCTCGATCGACTTGGCCATGCATATTGTAGCTGATCAAAGACTCGGGTTGCCTCAGTCAAGCAGGGATGCTTTTGATATGTTGCAGGAACACTCGGTCATTGATGAAGATACAGCAAAGCGCTTAAAAGCTATGGTTGGATTTAGAAATATTGCCGTGCATGATTACCAAACCATTAATTTAGATATTTTAAAACAAATCGTAGTGAATCATCTCAGTGATTTCACTGTTTTTACAAAACAAGTCCTGAATTTCCAGTAAAGAGGTTTTCCTGAAATTTGGGACTAGAAACCTCATATATAAAATAGGAAATTGGCTAATAACAGGGGCATCTTGAAATAAGTCATTAGAATAAAGGGGAAAGATATGAATGGCGGAATTAATCGATTGGAAACATGGTGCTCACGGGCATAAATTTATAGCTTCTTTTAGCGGCGGAAAAGATAGTGTCCTAGCTCTGTATAAAGCAATGAAGGTTGGGGAAGCTGTTGGACTGATCGTCATGCTGGAGGAGGAAGGGAAACGTTCCAGATCCCATGGAATGCCTCCTGAGCTCATACGTGCCCAAGCGAATTCCATAGGTTTGCCCGTATATACTGCAGCTGCAAGTTGGACAGATTATGAAAAAGTATTTATGCGCCTTTTAGAAAAAGCTAAAAATCAAGGAGCGGAAGTTTTAGTAACTGGAGACTTGGATATGCCTGCTCATGGCTGTTGGCATGAAAAGGTTACGAAGAATGCGGGATTAAAGCTTGGGATGCCTTTATGGGAAATGAACCATCGTGAAGCTGTCGAAGAGTTCATGAATCTAGGATTTGTAACGATCATTGTAACTGTTAATTTATCATTGGGAATGCGAGAGGACGACTTAGGGCGAACGTTGACCCATGAATACGTGAAGGAGCTTGAAGCCCGTGGTATCGACCCTTGCGGAGAAGGTGGAGAGTTCCATACCACGGTAATAGATGGGCCCATTTTCAAGCATCCCATTCCAGTTCGTAAATGTGAGATCATTAAGGATGGAGAATATGCCTTTTTGCCTTTGGAGCTAGATCAGATGGCAGATATAGTATAAAATCACAAAAAAAAGATAGTGAGGATACCCCTCACTATCTTTTTTTTGTTAATTTACATAATTTCAGCGGAAAGGCTAGTAAGAGTTTGCCCCATATAAAAAACGCCCAATAGGGCGCCTAATCATGATTCCTTCTCTTCTTCATTTGCTATTTTATTGAACTTCAAGATGGATTCTTGGATTACTGGATTGTTGAATTCTTCCTGGATGGCTGATTGTACAAATGAATCCGCATCATTCGTTTCGCCCCAAGCATTAGCTCTATACTCTGGATCATTATTCGAATGCTCCCTGGTATCTTCTGAACCTTGCCGACGATTTGATTGACCGTTTTGTTTCTCATTATTCGACAACTATTTTCACCTCTTCACACATTAGAGTTTGTAAAGCCCAAAAATCTAAATGAAAAAAGTTTTAATTGCCTCTAAAGATCCTCTTCCTTCATTGAAATCGGTGAACCAGTTGAAGTATGTTGATTAACCCAGTCAAGCGACACTTTTGAAACGGCAGGCCACTCAGGGATTTGGTTTTTATGCTGCTCCACCCAGCTCATGCAATATTGCGGGTCTATATTGCTTTCTTCGGATTTTGCCAAGAATGACTGAATTGTAGTTTCCGTACAGTTTTCCCATGATCCACATGTATCCTGCCAAATATTTTCCATTTTCATTTGTATATTTTCGTCAGGCATTGGGGTTCCTCCTTAAGTTAAAATTTTCTTTAAGAGTCTTAACTAAGTATGTCCAAGGCTAAAAAAATCATTACAAAATTTTTCCGAATTAATGTTAAGTACGACTACAGCACACCCGTTTTTCATAAAGTTTCAGGCTTTTACTCATGATTTTTGGTGTTTACTCGTGAGTTTCGAGCTTTTACTCGTGAGTTTCAGGCTTTTACTCGTGAGTTTCAGGCTTTTACCCGTAAGTTTGGTCGATACATGAGTTTGCGGCTTTTATGCAAGGAATGAAATTACTGTTCCCGTGGCAAACACCTTCAAAAACGACCGTTGCCCCGATAGTCACATAAAAAAAAGCTGATTACTCAGCTCTTATACTTGATTACCGCTATTTTTAAATCACAACGTTTTCCTGAATGAATAGCACCATTTATCATAATCAAATTTCTCTTCATAAAAACGGTGCGCTTCATTTCGCTGAATTCCAGATTCCAATGCCACATATGCAGCTCCATTTTCTTTTGCCCAGTTATGTATATAACTTAATAATTTCTCTCCATATCCAAATGAACGGTGCGAAGTATCTGTTACCAGATCATAAATAAACACGTGACGTTTATTATAAAAGTTAACTCTCCAACTTAAACCAGCCAAGGATACAATCCGGTCATCCTTATATAAAGCATACAAACGATACCCATCTTTCCTCATTTCTTCTAGTGACTCCAGATATGTCTTTTGAGTTAAGTCAGTACGTAACTGATTCATAATTGGAAAGGCTTCTAACCATTGTTCTTTCTCTGTTAATTCTTGTATTGTTTCTACCGTTGAATTCACATTAACACCCCTAAAAATTTTATTAACATTACATTCAACTTTGAACACCGTAATTCCTTCATCAGATTGCTAGGGGCGAGTCCCATCTGTACACTTTTATTATTTTAATTTCCTATGCCGGGCGAATTCATTAATACAATTCTCCAACCATCCGGATCTTCAATGGTAACACCTGACTTTTCCCAATATGGATTTTCCGGAGAAACTGGATCATACCCCATCGCTTTCAATCTATTTGCGATTTCTTCAATGGTCTTACGTTCAGGAATATAAAAGACAAGCAGATTATCCTTTGATGGGGCAGGACAAGGACTGCCATCTTTATGTTGAGTGAACTCTAAATGATAGTCGGAATCAGGTAGCCCGATCATGATACCGTCATATCCCTCGTGCTCTTCAAAAGAACCGATTTTTTTCAGACCTAATCCTTCACAATAGAAGTTGACAACCTTTTTTAGTTGATCAGTAGGACGTGCAACTCGGATTTGCGATACTTTCATTTCTTTTGGCCATTTACTTTCCATTGTCCCATCCCTCTCTGTATATCCAATTACTGCGGAAACCCTTATTTAAAGGTCGATTTTTCTTCCTTCAAGTTTATTTTACCAATACGCGTGCCTAATCCTAAGGCAATAGCAGCACCTAAACAACTGAAAAGACAGCCAGCAGCCAAGATAATGGATGGATCTGATTCACCAATCATCACTGAAGCTATACCTCCGATTGCCGGAAAAAGGGCAACCATGTATCCACTTTTCGCCCCACCTATTTTCTCTACAAGCTTTAGGTAGAATAGCCAAGCTCCAAAGGAAGCGAATATAGTTAAATAGAACAAAGCAGATAAATATGTAATAGATGTTGGCAGACTGACTGCCTGTCCTTTAATGAACACAATTGCCCCTAAAAGAATTCCCCCTGCCGCAAATCCAAGTACATTAGCATAGATTGGATTTACTTTATTCTTGGCATTTCTAGCTGAGCTAGCATCGCCCAATGCAGTAAGGATCGTACCAAGAACAGCTATCATGATACCTTTTATATCATTAAAACCATGAATGTCATTCAAACTTGGGGAAATAACGATACAAACAGCCAGCACTCCAATTACCCCACCAATTAAGATACGGGGATGTAATGGTTCTTTCAAAAAAATACGGAGGGCGATGGGTGTTAAAATGACTTTCAATGAAAATATCAATGTAACCATTGCCGCTGAACTTAAGATAGTGGCGTAATAAAGGCATAAATAACTTAAGGCAAAATTACATATACCAAACACAATAATAAATGGAACATCCTTTTTCATTGGTTTTCCTTTAGGTCTAAGAATGCACAATAGAATGAAGAATAGGATGGCCGTCAAACTTAAACGATACGTTAAAGATAATTCTAAACTCACAGGCGTACCTTGAATCTTTACGGCAATAAAATTAAGCCCCCATACCAATAAACAAAATAAATACATAAAGTTAGTCATATAAAGCGATATTGCCCACTTTCTTAGATTATTTCACCCATTATTCCTAAAGTTTTTTTATCGCCTTTTAATGGAATCGCCTAGAATAATGGAATAATAAAGAAATGTTACCAGCTATGAGGGAATTGTCAATTTAAACGACTTTTCAAGAAAAGATGCGACCATTAATGCTGAATTAAAAAAGCACTCCAGTTAATTTGGAGTGCCTTCAAATTGAGTCATTGAATCAACTTTGGATTATGCTAACGACTATTAGCCTTTATAGCTAACTTGTCCAGTTTCAACCAATTCCTTCAGTCCCATGAACATTAAATTCCAGCCATGTTCAGATCCATCATGATATTCTCCAAGAGCTTTTTCGATATCCGCTTCTGTCCAATTTTCTTCATGAGGAACGTTGATATTTTGTGAAAAGGTCATTTCACAGCCCAGTTGAAGTTCCTTCAGCTCAACTGTAATGGTATCTTCCGAATCACTAAACTGCGGCATTTTAAAGGTGAACACTAATTTGTTTGGAAGGTCTATTTCAAGATACTCCCCTATCGCCCGATAATCTTTTCCATCGCGATGATCAATAATTTCCCAAGTGCCTCCCACTTGAGAATCATTTTGTGCCACCTTATTTGTCCCCTCCAATGTAAAAAACCATTTTCTCATCATCTCAGGGTTCAACCATGCATCAAAAACTCTTTCAGGTACTACATCAAAATTTCTTGTCATCTTTAAAGTGGTTGTTGAATGTTTTTGCATTTACATACCCCTTACATAATTTAATGTTCTTTCTTTTTTGCTTTCAATAACTCATTCTCAAGAAGATCAAAACGATTACTCCAAAATTTCTCATATAAATGCAGCCATTCTGTAGCTTGTGATAATGATTCGGTATTCAATCGACAGATGTGAGTTCTTCCATCGACAATCTTATCGACTAGATTTGCCCGCTCCAAGACCTTTATATGCTTTGAAATAGCAGCCAAAGACATTTCAAATGGTTTCGCTAGTTCAGAAACCGTCCTTTCTTTCAGAGCCATCATCTGAACCATTTCCCTTCTTGTTGAATCAGCTAAAGCATGAAAAATTTCATTTAAATTATCCTCATTTTGCTTAACCATATAGTTAATATAACAGTTTTTCGCCATTTACATTCAACCATTTGGTTAAATATGAATGTATGCACTACATCAAATAAAAAACCCTTCGTGAAAAATGAAGGGTTTTTACCTTTTTACATACTTTTTAATTCTTCTTTTGAGACAGCACACCAACCATGTGCATCAAGTTTCCCTATGTAGGTTTCTATCTTGATTTCCTGAATTTCTAACGCAAGTGGGTGCAGCGAAACAAAACATTCATTCAAAGCATAATTGATCGAAACTTTTACAACTTCATATCCATTATGAAACCCCGGATCGAATCCCGGATCATCGATTATATCCCCTCTGACAGGACGAATATCAGATTCGAATGTTTTCATCATCGATATACTCTTTTCTTGTTCTTTTACAGACGATATGAAAATCAGTAAATTTATTTTCATTGCAGTCTCCTTTTCTCTAACCTTAGCACCTCTAGCTTTATAAAAAACAGATCCCTCATAATAATGAATCGCACTGATAAGATTACATTCCTATTTTCCTTCAATTAATATGCCCCGATAGTTCCTAGAAAAAAGCTACCGAAACTCTCATACTTCCGTCATGGGCATAACACACTGCCTATTTTATAATAAAATACAAAACCATTATGATTATAAATACCATAATATAAGTCAACCATCCTACTTTATTTGATACCGATTTCTGAAGGCATTCGATTTTTGATAAAATAAAAAAGAGACAATAAATCACAGCAAATATACATAACCCTATAAGCCAAAAGGAGATTCCTATATTTTCAAGAAAATAAGGAAGAAAAGTTAGTATAATTACAAATGAAATGCCCCTCGCTACATTTTCCCATTTTTTCAATCTATCCACCACCGCTATTTTTGCAAATTTTGTCAACATTCCTATAATGAACGATTTATTTTGGTACTGGATTACCCCCTGTTGATTATCTTAAAATATCAACCCATTTATGAATTCTAATAATTTATAAGCGAAAATAATTAATAATTGATACAAGGCAATGGGGATTAGTGTAACGAATGGGAAGTACTTTATCCTATTTTTTTCTTTCCTTTTCAAAGCTATAATCGTACAAACAATGGAAACACCATACAGACTCAAACTACTAATTAGAAATATATAATCTAACCTGCCATTCATCATTTCGATTGCAGCAAATAAAAATAACGGAGCCATAATTCCAACGATGGCTGCCGTAAAACTAAACATATCTTTCTTCATTTCAAACTCCATCCTCTAACATTGAATAAACTATAGCATAACGCAAACGGGTATTCTTCCGCCCCGAGCTTAAGAAAAAGGCTGCCCTCTAAAAAACACCTCCTACGGTTCAGGAGGTGTCTTTTTATTTTTCTTTATACTTTGGTTTCATTCTTCCCACTCATAATCGGGATTAAATTCTTGCGGATTTATTTCTGTTTGTTTATATTTAACGGGTTTTTCATTTGGCAACCTGACAGTTATTTCAGTTTTTTCTTTATTTAATTCTAGCGTTAGAAAAGAAGTCTTGTTTGATTCTTTGATAGATATTATACCGGTTAGTTTGGATCCAGTAGATTCTGATAACTGGAAATTCTTTATGATTTTATCTTTTCCCGTTTTAGTGAATTTTTCTAATGTGAACTTGGCTCTACCCTCGCCATCGTCACCATCACTTTTGATAAGTATATAAGATCCACCGTTCATCCAGCCACCATATATATGATACTTGGGTGCATCGTAAGAGGGTACATCCTCTTGTTGTGTAGAATCTTGTACCTCATTTTTTTGCTCTACATCCACCTTTTCACTTTTTATGACTTGTTCTTGTTCGTTGTCACAAGCAGCAAGACTCCATATAACCAGGAGTCCTACGGAGATTTTTTTAAAAGTAAACAAAGGCCAGTCCTCCTAAAAGATGGATGTAAATTTCTAACCATTAAATTATCCATTCTAACATTGAGTATTGAAGACAATAACCTAAATATCATACCATAATAAACCAATTTCTTACAGAACTAACCTGCCCCGATAGTTCCATAAGAAAAAGAGCTGCCAAAGCAACTCTCTTATTGAAGTAAAGCACCTGTTAGTTCCACTAAAGTCTTAATTGTTTTTAATAATAATTGAAGCTTCATTACACCTATTTTTTATATAGTTTTAATTATCTTTTTTACTGAGGGTTGGTTTAAAATTGCTACCAAGATTAATGTAATCAAAGCATAAATCAGTACTTTTTCCCAAGACATTTTTATATTTCTTTTTCAGGACAAATTATTTCAACAAGTAAAAATAATGTTATATGTAAAATATCAAAAAGCCCATCAAGTCATACAATTATAAAACCCTTTTTTTATAATTAACCAATCGTCTCCAGAACATTTTTTAATTGTACGATATTGTTCTGTTCGGCGTCGTTCATCTTATAAACGAAAACGGTATTAATGACATTGTTAAAGCTTAAATTGTAATAGTGAATGTTTGTATAGTTATATAAATCTATAAGCTTAGTATTCAATACTGCAATGGTATTGCTGATTTGCAAAAAATCTTGGATACTGCTGATTGATTTTATTTCCTTTAATTTATATGGTATTTGATTATTCATAAGCCATTCGGTCACAGCTCTTGTATACATACAACCTATACTCAATACGAGCAATGTAATAGGTGTTTTCCAATCAAAATTGATGATATGGTCCTTACTTGAAATGATCTCGAATGTTTCAGTTGCAACGATGTCATAAGTTAAGTCGGGATATTTCTTAATAGGTTCACTAATGAGTGCACAATCTAATTCGGAATTGTGCACTTTTTGGTTTATGGCATTACTGGAATCTACGGCGAAATCCACATCCATTTGAATGTCGTTCATATTCAAAGTATTCGCGATGTGGGCACCATAGATTTTCAAGGTTGTATGTGATGTGCCAAAATCCACTTTAGAGTTAGTTTGAAAAGCACCAATGTTTTGTAAAAATCCTTCGTACTCTTGTGCAATAAGTTGAAGATAGTTTTTATACTGTATTCCTACGCTAGTGATTTTCAATCCTTGCGGCGTGCGTTTAAAAACAAGTTTGCCAATTTCCGACTCTATTTTTTTCACTTTAGCCGTAAGGGCGGATTGAGTATAGTTCGTGATTTCTGCAGACTTACTTAAATTTTGACGGTTTAATATTTCAATTTTCAATGCTATTTCTTTGATGTTCATATAGTTGGCACACCCTATAAAAAATATTTATGAACCCTATCATTTTCCTCCATTTTACGCTTCTGGGCAGTCAGAGTAAACTCTAGTTAGCTTAAAAAGTAAGTGAGACTAGATAATGCTAGAAGCTAAAAATAAGAATTTATCCCACCGAATTATTATTGAACGATACATCAAGCATAAGGGAGGCCTTTCTTAATGCATACATATTATAAATGGTTAATCGTATTGGTGGCCACGTTATCCCAAACTGCAGCAACCTTTGTGACATATGGCATGGGACCCATCGCTGCATTTTATCAAATTGAATGGAATTTAACACCACTTCAAACAGGCTTCATTGTTTCAGCGGTCAATATTGGTCCGATGTTTTCACTGCTGGCGTTCGGTTACTTGATGGATAAAAAAGGGGAAAAACACATTATCGGGTGGGGGAACATTTTATTGGGGCTCTCAGCTTTAACGCTAGTTTTTGTTAATGATTATATTGTATTGCTGCTTTTATTATTGTTGGTTGGTATATGGTACGGAAGTGCTCAAACCGGTGGAAGCACGGCCATCGTAAAATGGTTTCCAAACGAACATAGAGGTCTGGCTCTAGGGATAAGACAGACGGGAATACCGATTGGAGGATCTTTAGCCTCTGCAGTTTTATCCTATACATATTATCATTTCAATTTGTCATCAGTACATGTAGTACAAGGGATCGTAGCAATAATGGGAGGGCTGCTCTTCCTATTATTATATAACGAACCAGAAAGAACGAGCGAAACGGGATCAACCTCGGTCGGGTTCAAGGAGAAAATGAGTGTCATCAAAAATAATAAAGAGTTATATCCGATGTATATAGTCGGTGTTGTGATGATGTCATTACAGATGATTATCATTGCGCATTTTATGAGTTATTTGCATAACGAAGGAGGCTATCGATTAACAGAGGCAGGAAAATATTTAAGCGTCGTTTTAATAGGTGGTATGGTTGGACGGGTAGTCATCGCATGGGCTAGTGATCAATTCTTTGAAAGTAAAAGGGAAAGATTATTGCTTATTGTGATGGCTGTTACCGTAATTCTTACAGTGATACTGCCACTCATCATGACTGTTGAAATGGAAATCTTGATGCTATTATTTTGTTTTCTTTTGGGTTTTGTAGCCATTGGTTGGTATTCCATTTTTATTGCTTGTATCACAGAGCAATCGGATTCACGTTTTATAGGTTTAACGGTGAGTTCAGCATTGACATTAAATCAATTATTCATTGTCATAGCACCCTCTTTATTCGGATTAGTCGTTAATCTATTGAACAGTTATCAACAAGCCCTATATTTGGCCGGAATATCTGTAGCTTTGGGAGCGATTAATTTATACAGAGCAAAAATAAAAAAAAGAATGGATCATGGGATCACCACAAAGTTTGATCAAATTAATACAAACAACCTTGATAAATGAATAAATAGAAACGGCATGTTTTGAAAAAAGATGAATCAACACATGCCCTTATACTATTTAATTGGATTAGTCTTTTATAAAGGCTGTTTTCTAAAAGAATGTTGCTCTTAGGATAAAAAACTAATGTCTTGAATTTTATGGTAAAATACAAATGGAACTTATTCAATAAACGGGCAGGATTGTGGTAAGCAAATATTTAAGGTGGTAGATTATATGGGATTTGATGTAGTGTTATACAATCGTGAAGGTGACAAGCTTAAAATCCTTGAATTATCAGAAGAACTCCATAGTGAGATTTTTAATTCAAAGAAAATTTGGCGTAGTTATTCGGAGCTTAGGAAGTTAAGCGATTATTATCTTACCGATGAAACCTTTTCAGGTAATAGATTATCTAGTCTAATAACAGACCTAAATAATTACAAGTACCTTCTTCCCCGAAATAATCTGGAGGAATATGAAGTATTTATCAGTGAAATTACCAGGTCAGATATAGGTAAAGTACATATTGCTGGCGACTAAAATATTTCATACCCTTGTTAAATAAATGGGCTGCTTTAATTAAATACTCGTCTACTTAAACTATAACGCTTAGAGTAAACTTGCTCTGAGCGTTTTTTTCGTCCACTAAACTCCCAAAGCTGTTAACTTCTTATCATTTCAACAGTATGATAGTTGGATCTTTGACAAGCCGAAATCAGCATATGTTCCACGCGTTTATCAAATGCCAAATTCTTTCCTGATTCAAGCCAGCGAAACCAGTAAAGGTAATTATCCAGATAATATGTTCCGACACCCTGAAAACGTTCCATCCAACCCTTTAGTCGGTGGTGGAAGTTATTGACGTGTTGTATGTGATAAATACCCTTTTTTACACGTTGCTTCTGACGTTCGTTAATTGTTTCGTGCAGCAAACCTTTAATCTTAGCGAATTTCTTGTAATTTGTCGCCGTGTCAGTGCATAACAAAGCAGAAGGGTGAATAAATTCACCTATCACTGCATCGATTTCTTCAGCTTTAACCCGCCCCGTACCTGCTTTACGGGCAATCATATTTCCATTACGGTCTTGTGCTACTACCACGGCAACCTTAAGATTAGATATTCCTCTTTTTTTATCTTTTTCTCCGCGTTTTTTTGCTTTTCTATGGTTGATTTCGCGGCGGCCTTTTAATGACTCACGAAAGAATGTTTCATCACTCTCGACAATACCTTCTAATTGTTTGAAGCCAAGGCTACCTAATGCGTTTAAAATTTTATGTCTCCAATAGAATGCAGTGGAGATGTGGATTTTTAGGCGTTTAGCGATCTTGGGTAATGTATAACCCTCCACCATAAGCTCAATGTAGCTCACCCATTTTTCTGGATATTTCGAGCCTGAAAATGGAGTATTCGTCATATCATTGAAGGTTTTGTTGCAATCCTTACATAAATAGCGTTGCCTTGAACGATATTTCCCATTGCGTTTAACAGATGTACTTCCACAATGAACACAACCTATACCTGAAGCAAATCGGGCTTCACGAATAGATCTGAGCAACTTATCAATTTTATCAGGATCTTCTGGAAACAAATCTTGTTTTATAGCCTCAAATAAAGCCATTTGCTGTGTCTTCGTTAATTCGCTGAAACCTTCGTATACATTTTCCCACATACCTAAACACCTCCTTAAAACGGATTATATCAACGTTTACTTAGTATGTGGAAAAAACAACAATCTATACGAAAACAGCCTTTATAAAAAAGATCGATCATTTTTTTGTGTTCCTTAATCAACTAACGCAGAAGTTAGTTCTATAAGGTATTACTACTTATTCCAATCCTTAGCTAACATACCGTAAACAATATGGTCAACATAATGGTCATACAACCATTCTGCTTGTCTTATACAACCTTCATTAACAAAACCCAATCTTTCGGGAATTCCTCTACTTTTCTTATTCTCCTCAGCAACCCTTATTTCCACTTTATCTAGTTTCAATTCAAAAAATGCATAATCGGTCAATGCCTTAGCTACTCTTGTCATAATTCCATTTCCTTGATATTCTTCTCCGAGCCAATAACCAATATATGCAGTTTTATTTGACCAATTTATTTGGTTATAACCTGCTACACCAACAATTTGTCCCTTATACATAATAACTGTATTGACACTCTTGTTTTCAGCAAAACCTTTTAAAGACATATTAATAAACCCTTTTGTATCTTCAAGTTTTGTTGTATTATCCAGCCAAGGAAGCCATTCTTGTAGGTATTCTCTCGATTGATTTGTTATTTCGAAAACTTTTTCTGCATCCTTTAATTCTAACAGTTTCAATGATAACTCCTCATCAATCTTATGTAAGAACATACTCATCCCCCTAATTATTCTATTGGTTTATTTTGTATATTAACATATATGATTAATAGATAAATCACATGTTTAACTAACCTGCCCCTTTGGTTCCATAAGAAAAAGCTGCCTTAAAGACAGCTCCGATTTTAAGCTAAAGCACCTGTTAGTTCATTATGGTTTTTACCTTTTTCCTTAGTTTTTCAATTTCTTCTATTATTAATTTTGGATATTCTTTAGGGGTTGTGTTCTTTGTATTTTTTTCAAACACCTTGTAATCATTCAATGTATTCCAAAAGTGTGTTGCTCCATCTAAAATGGCCTCCAAGAATTCATTTTTAGGTAATCTAGCTTGTGCAAACACCTCAACAGGTTCCCAATCCCCAACAATGGAAAATTCCAATAAATTGCTGTTTATCGAGATTAACTTCATAAGATATGGATCGATACCATAAGGTATTTCAATGTTCTCACCGTCTAAATATTGCTCTATGCCAACTATATAATCACTCCATAAATCTAACCCACTAGGAATATCATTTCCTACAATAATTTGATCATTATATTGAATCTTTATATGCATTTGAATATGCTCCTGAGTGAATTTTCGATGTTCAAAAATTTCTCTTAATTTTAAAGAATCATCTAAGGATATATAACTCTCATCACCTTCACTGGTTTTAACTAGAAATGTAGTTATTTTAAACATCCTTAATCTCCAAATTTTATAGATCACTAACAAGTCCCTTTAGTTGCATAAGAAAAAGAGCTGCCAAAGCAACCCCTTATTGAAGTAAAGCACCGGTTATATCAACAACTTTTTAATCATTACTATCAAAATCATAGTCATCAAGCTGAGTTTTATAATATTCATCACAATTCTCTTCAGTTGGAAGCATTCCGTCTTCATCAGGCAAAAGAACTCTTAATACGTCCCGTCCCATTTCTCTATACTTTTTTAACATCACTTCAAAGCCCTCTAGTATGTCAGTGTATTTTTTGCCTTCCTCAAACCTTTTTCCACGGCGTATGTCATCAATTAAAGTAAAGAAGACATCATTTGCAATTTCAGGGTCCATATTAAGTACTATTTGAAAATCCATATGATTAAAGTTCTCTTGGACTCCGTGTGTATGATAATTAGCGTGAATTTCATCGTATTCTTCAGCGTAAATAGCATCCATATACCAGCCGTATTCTTCTAACATTTGTTTTTCCCATTGTTCATTGTCCAAGTGGTTCCCCTCCAAAGCATTTCTTTTATTATAGCATTCCTTGTTCCTAACCCGCCCCTATAGTTACATAACAAAAAGGTTGCTTCAGCAACCTCCCTTATTGAAGTAAAGCACCTGATACCACGATAAAAAAGGGTGTTTTCTAAAAGATTGTTGCTCTCATGATAAAAATCTAACCACTTGTATTTTATGGTAAAATATAAGGCAGTTTAGTTGAAAAAGGATAGCTAATCTATATTATTGAATGTATTCAATAATACTTCTTGTAGGGCTTAAGGAGGGTAATGAAAATTGGACAATCAAAAAAATAAAACAAAAAAAACTGTAACGACTGGAGATATATATGCCGTAAATTTGCCAAATGGTAAATTCGGGGCAATTAGAATCCTTGATCAAACGGATAATTCGTACCTTTTAGCTACAACACCTTATAATGGAACTGAAATTCCTTCAATTGAAAATGACATTTTAGAAGAAATTCTTATTCAAAATCGATTTTTTTACGATAATAATCCTGCATTAGTATGGGTTGATGGCAAGGTTCCTAAAGATGTTATTTACATTGGTAATATTCCTCTGACTAAAAAGGAAAGAAAAATAAAATGTAATTCTTTCGGTGAAAAGTGGGATAATTCCGATGGAATAGAAGCTTTCTTAGAGTGGCGTTGGGAAAATGATAGAGAAAACTTTGAAAGAGAAATTCGGGAAGAAGAGGAAAGGTATATAGAAGAATTCCATACAATTCAAAAACCAAAAGAGATGATGAAAGATGAATTGTTTTGGTCAATTATTTCCCTTCTTAATTTTAATGCTGAATGTGAAGAAGAAATTATCGAACCTGCGGTTAATAAACTGGCAAAGATGAGTGTAAGAGACATTAAGCAGTTCGAAGAAGCCTTGTCTTACAAACTTTATTTATTAGATACGAAAGAACACGCAAAAAACATAGGGGAATACTCATATGATAAAGAAAGAGACTATTTCTCTGCGGATTTATTCTTATATTTCAGATGTTCCGTGCTTGCTAGAGGAAAAGAATTTTTCGAATCAACTCTCGATAATCCTAAAAATATGCCCAAGGATGACTCATTTGAATCCTTGCTTTCATTAGCATCCGATGCATATATAAGAAGAACTGGAAAAGAGTTTGAATATATCACAGGATGTGATTATGAGTCTTTTTCAAACGTTGAAGGCTGGAAATGATTTTTGGATTAACTAACAGGTGCTTTAGTTTAATAATTTACTTAGAGTGTTCTTATCAGAACTAGAGGATTACAATTACCAATCCACGATGAGGATTTCCCAGGCGTTTGGATTTAATTTTATTTCTTCCGCAATTGTTCCTTTAGAAAGAGGGTTGATGTTTGATTTGCTTGCTTAATCGGGTGCTATTACTTAAAAAACAAAAATCCATACGAAAACAGCCATAAAAAAAGAGCTACATTCAGCTCTCTGAATCTTAAACTCATTGGTTCCTCGATTGTAATGGAAGTATTCTCAGCACATCAATTTGCAATTCCAGTTTCAATGACTTCAACTTTTGACTTTCGGTGTAATTTTAATGGTTTTAAAGTCCTTCTCCCAGTTTATTATAAGGGGCCCAACAAAAAAAAGGCGTTAATCCTCGCTGATCAACGCACAATAAGTGATATTCAATGTTTTAGAGAAAGTATAAATTTAAAGGATCACACCTGAAAAATCCCCTTTTAATACTTCTTTTTCATTCTGGTTTTTACATAAAAAGGATGCAACAATAGCTGTTCTATTATTTTCTTGCTTTTCGTATTTTTCAATTTTGACTATACAAATTATTGTATCCCCCGTAAACACAGGCCTTAAAAACTCAAAAGTCATTGTACGAGCGAGTACGTTGTTATCGCCTCCTATTTTTGTTGGTAATGTAGCGGTTAGTAATCCCTGTATTACAAGTCTTCCCTGTTCATCAGGAGTAACATGGTGTGAGCCTTCATCACCTGAAACCTTAGTAAACACTTCAACATCTTCTGCTGTGAAAGTCCGTTCAAATGTAAGAATATCGCCTGTTTTTAAAGACAATTTTATTCCCCCTTTATTTTAAAAAATCCCTCCTCAATTTAAATGTGATATATATTCAAATGCTGTTGTTCCATATACGCTTTTAAAGTGTTTATTTAAATGGGTTAAATCAACAAAACCACATTCAGCTACTGCTGAATAAATATCTCCATTTTTTTCTATTAACTGCTTTGCACGTTCTATCTTGCAGTTAAGAAAGTATTGGTATGGTGAAATTCCGGTATGAGCCTTGAATGATCTGATAAACTTGAATTTTGATAAATTAAGCTCTTTACATATCTCGTCAAGTTTAAGTACATTTTCTAAGTTGGTATGAAGCATATCCTTTGCTTTTCTAATTAGAGCGTTATCTTTCTTATAGTCTGTAGAAAGATTAGTTTGAATAAGGCTATCTGTGAGGGATAAAAGTAATTCGCTGCACAAAGCCTCATCTTTTTCACTCAATATTGCATTAGAAAGACTTAATATTCTTTGTTCAAGTCTATAATCATACACAATAGGGGTTGAAAAACGTACTATATCCTTTTTCTCAATAACCTCTAAAAGCAATTGTGGCTCAATATATAGCATCACATAATCCAGGCCTTGCTCATCATGTGCCCTTCCGTCATGTGCCTGTTCTGGATTAAAAAGCATAACTCCATTTTGATAGGATAATTGTAAACTGCCATTCAGGTTATACTGTTGAATGCCACGCAAGGTTACCCCTATTGCATACTCCTTATGAGAGTGCTTTTTATACTTAAAATCAGTAATGCTTGCTGACAACGCAGTAATACCTGCCGATTTTTTATAGATAAATTTGTCCATTTAATTCACCTCTTAATTGGCTTACCTACATCCATATCATTACTCCAGCATAAACTAAAAACAATGCCATCATTACATTAACAGTCTTTTCATGCTTCTGTAAAAACTGCTTGAAGATTGTACCGAAAAGAACCCATGTAGTAAATGCTGAAAATCCAATAATAGTTATAGCTATAACGCTTATTGTCACCTCAGTCATTTCGATATAGTGGGGCATAACATAGCTAGGAATTACAGTCATTGTAAATAGTAACACCTTTGGATTTAAAAACTGCATAAGGAAGCCTGACATAAAGGTACCAGTTTGGTTTACAGTTGGTTTAGATGTATCCATTTTGTAAATTTGATAAGCGAGGTAGCACATATAAAAGCTTCCGATTATCTGCATACCGATCAAGATTTTCGGTATTATCGTTACAAGCATAGTATTCAACATGGCAGAAATAACAAGTAATAAACCAAAAGCAATCGTTGCTCCATACGTATATTCCATTGCCTTTTTTGTACCTGAATTATGAACTGTGGATAAAATGATGATATTAGTAGGTCCTGGTGTAAAAGTAACAATAAAACAGTAAATTAAAAAAGATGTAATATTCATGAGGAATACTCCTTTCAAGTATCTCATATCTTACATCTTAAAATTAAATGGCTATAGTATATTATTGCAGGGTGCTGATACATTCTATATCACAAAAGAAAAGTTTATGGTTGTTGTGTAATGAACTCAGACCCCATGCTCAATTATCCACTCCATTACAAAAAAGGATGACTAAAAAGTTCGGTTTTCAGATATCCAAAATGCCATCAAGCGGGATTCAACAGTTTTCCATTTACTTCCCCAAGATCTTCTTACATAACACGATCCTCTCACTTTATCCGTAATATGTTGTGAACATACAAAATTCTCCTTTTATATGCTGTTCTTGCTCCCCACTTGGGTAAACTACTTTTACGCTTACGTTTAATTAATTGTTAAATTGGGGAAATATAAATCTAATCGATGACTTGAAAACTAGGATGGATATTGATGAGAATTACGGCTAAAAAAATAATGTATTACTTTATTAAATTAAGAGGTAGAATCTTTTTACCATTTGCCATTTTATACATATTAGTTGCTGCGTATGTTGCTTATTCTATAGAGCCAGAGACGTTCGAATCTTATTTAACCTCTGTTTACTGGGTACTTACAACGCTTGCTACGGTCGGTTTTGGAGACTATGCACCGGTCACCGATCTTGGAAAAGCATTTACCATTGGTCTTTACATCACGGGTATTGGGCTAGTTAGTCTTTTTATTGGAAAAATCATTAAATCTGTATATCTTATCGAAAAATTTAAAGTTGGTGGAAAAATGAAATATACAGGTAAAAATCAGATCATTCTGATTGGCTGGAGTGATAAGTCAAAATCCGCCATCCAAGAAATTATAAAATCTGATGAAATCATTGATATTGTAATCATTGATAACTTGGAAAAAGCTCCTATGATGGAAGAGCGTCTGTTTTATGTTCGTGGGGATGCTACCGATGAAGAAACATTACTCCGTGCAAACCTGCCTAGAGCAAAAGGCGTTATCATTTTTGCTGACCAAATAACACAAGATAATTATGCTACAAAGGATCCTTTGCTTGTCGATGGAAAGACATTATTAGTTGCCACTGCCATAACATCCATTGAAGAAAAAACGAATACATCTATTCATGTCACCGCCGAGGTAATCAATCAAAAGCATATTCGTTTATTCGAGCGTGTAAAAGTGGATGAGTTTATTCCTACACAAGAGATGATCTCCCACGCAGCAGTAAGATCATTATTTTCTCATGGAGTCACCCACATGTATTCTGAACTTATGAGCACAAAGTATAAAGAAACCATGTATGAGATTTCTAAACAAGATGAATGGAGAACCTATCGTGATGCGTTTATAGATCTTCTTGACAAAGGAGCCACACTGGTAGCAGATCGTGGTAATCTTACCATAAACCAAAAATTAGATGAAAGAATTCCTGATGATGCACAGCTTTTCGTTATATGTGATAAAAAGACCATTTCCGAAATAAATTCAAATACATTACCTTGAAAGCCGAAATCTTTAGGGATGCTATAATAGCATCCTTTATTTATTTTTCTTATTAAACTAAAAGGCTGCCGCAGCAACCCCCTGTTATTGAAGTAAAGCACCTATTATCTGAAGAACAATAACTATAAATACCTCTTGAATAAAGACTCTAGGGATCAAAAAAACCAGCTAAAGAGAGTGTAAATTCCGATTAATGTAAAGAAAATGATTAATATTAATATCGTGATACACCCAATAGTAAATAACTTATCCTCCAATGTCTCATCAGGTTCTTCCGTCAATTTTTCTTTAACTTTATTTTGTATAGGAGAAATTTCCTTATCTTGCAGTCTTTTTATAATTTCACTATCTCCTTTAAATTTTAGAACCCTTGCTATTCTATTAGGATCGTTACCCATTGATTTTTCGAACTGAATACACGCATCTACCATTTCAGGAGTCTTATCCTTTTCTAGATACCAATATCGACCGGCCATCGAGGGATATTTTAATGCAAAATAGATATCCCCTAACTTTTTACGGAGTTCTAATTCATCTGGATAGGTGAAAATTAACCCGTGTATTCTATCTCTTGCTTTTCCTAAATCATTATTTTTAATGTCCTCTTCTATCTTCTTTATGGTTTTAACAGGTATTTTTTCTATTAATACTCCTCCTTCATCCATTAACCTGACCCTATAGTTCCTGAAGAAAAAGATTGCTGTAGCAACCTTACTTATTGAAATAAAGCACCCGTTAGTTCAACAAAAACCTACCTCAAATCCACTCTTTTCCATATTCACGAATGAATTTAATATCGTTTTGATAATGTTCAAGATGCCCTTCATCTATCATCTTTTGAAAAGCAATGTCACCTTCACTGGCTTTTCTTGTAATTGTTTTACATAACCCTTCCAATCGCAGCAATACCATTTCCAAATAATCTTCTTCTACTCCCTCACCGTAAGAATCAAAAAACAATTTAACTCTTTGTTTTATACGGTTAGCCTGCTGTAATGATTTATAATAAACTTTCTCACCTGTTTCAGAAAGATAAAATCTACTTAAGGGGACACAAGTATAAAGAGTATAAGCTATGTCCCAAAGTCTTGGACCAGGTCCAGCAACATCAAAATCAATGATACCTACTGGTCTTTCATGATTAAAAATAATGTTGTATCTGGCAAAGTCATTATGGCATAATACCTCCACTTTGTGTGGAGTATTATCTATCGGTTTCCAATCATCTGATAATGGAAAATCACTCACAGCATCATGATAAAGACGGAGCATCTTCGCTATTTCTTTTAAAACATCATTTGACCACATATATTCTTTTAAAGGATCATTACCAGCTTCCCCTTCAATAAAGGATAATATCTCTCTTCCTTTTTCATCAATACCTAAAAACTTTGGTGCATAACTGAAACCTTCGTTCTCCAAATGCTTTAATAGCTTATGAACTTTGGTACTGTCTGGCTTTAATTCTCGTCGCACAGTATTTCCTGAACGATAAACCTTAGAGACATTCCCCCCTGTTAGCATTTCTTCGTTTTCATGGTTTGACATCTAAATATCCCCCCCTAATCTACTTTCTATAAACCGTAAAACAAATCCTGTTTGTTCAACTAACCTGCCCCGCTATTGCCATAAGAAAAAGGCTGCCTCAGCAACCTTCTAAGCCTAAATTTTCATTGGTTCATGCTTTTTCTACTATTATGTTTTGACTCTTCAAACATCTTTAGAAATAGAAACCTAAACAAAAGTAAAGCAAACAGTAAGGAGTATAATACGTGGAATACTACATAAATGAAATTTGCACTTAAGAAGCCATCATAAAAATAGTATTCAAATGAGAGTACTCATAAATACTAAGACATTAAATATGACAAGTCCAAAAATTATATTATTTTTCATTCCTGCTTCACTTATAACCACATTTATGACAGGCTGGCATATTAAATTATCTCCTTTTTTATCCCTGCCATTATTTTAACATAAAATTACATTTTCTCATGCAACTAACCTGCCCCTTTAGTCGAATAAGAAAATGGGCTGGCGCATGACTGGATACCTCATAAACGTAAGGAGTAGTAAACTGATATTTCTTTACGTTTAGCAAGTCAAACTCACCGGCAAAACAACCGCGAATATAAAAAATAACCTGAATATTCATCATCATTAATCGGTATTTCTGTATGAATAATTACACTCCAGGTAATTATGACCTTTTAGGTAACGACAAAGAGAGGTATCCCAAGGGAGTGACCTCACTATTATGTGGGGCTCTGGCCTTTGGGATAGCCTCTCATTCTTAAACAGTTTTACTTAGTTTCTGATTCATTTTTTCCCATATCATCAGCTAATTGTTCAAATGATTTGACCTTACCATGTGGATTCTGCGATTGTTTACGATCTTTCCATTGGCGTTCTTGTTGTTGCTTAGATTGAGTCATCTAAATAAGCTCCTTTACATAAAGTTCAGTAAATAGTTTGAAGCATGATAAGCCTCCACCCTTTATACTCGGTGCAGGCATCACTTATCAAGAGTCGAGTCTGGTAAGTATTAATTAATGCATGCCTTTCCACTCACCTTGATTTTTAGATGCTTTTTCTTTTTTTGCTTTATTTTTATGTGCTTGATTAGCGTTTGCACTGCCAAATTCTTTAGAGAATTCTGAATCAGATTTGCTTGAATCAAATCCTTGTTTGTTCTTTTGGTCTGCATCATTTTTCTTTGTTCGTTTTGCCATGGATACCCCTCCTTCTTATCTTTAGTATGAGATCAGAAAGAAGAAATATACCCCGAATTAAAACCGATAATAACATGAATCCGTCAAGTAATTCGGGTAAAAAAACAAAGTGAATAATAAGTTCCAGTTCGGTTATTTTATAAGTTATATACCAACAATGTTGCCGTTTTTACATAAGATGTTTGAAATTAACTTAACTCCAGATAATTTCTTGACTTGGATTTTCTACGTAACAATGGATACCCTATGCACGAGATGGTTCACGTGTATAATCGGATACATGATGTTCAAGACGTTAGCAGGAGTGGGGCATATCAATATAGGAAGCCAAACTCATTTCCACTCACTCCTTGTTATTCCTTTTTGAACTACACACCCGGTAGTTGCATAAGAAAAAGAGCTGCCAAAGCAACTCCCTTAATGAAGCAAAGCACCTGTTAGTTCAAAGATCTGTTTTAGAAAAGACTTTTCATCTTCTTTAATTCCATGACCAATTATTGAACTGTTATTACCTTTCCTTAAACGAGAACACTGCTATTAACAGTGTTCCCATTGTTCTTTTGTTCGTCATCGACTTATATCAGTTTTCTGAAATATTAGAGAGGTAATCAGCCAGTTGAACGAAGGTTCCTGAAAAGCCCTCCTGAACCATTTCTTGCGACTCCTCGTATGTTTTCATTTCCTCCTCAGTTGGGGATACAGGTGTCCCAATCATCGTAAGTACTGTTTTACCTTCATGCTCAGTGAATATAAAAGTATTGAGAGTTTCCAATGGCCAGTTGTCGTTAAAAGGAGCACGTACGATGTTACCCTTTTCATCAGAAAAGAAAGAGGTGTAAACGAGTTTCTCTGGAGCATTTACTTCATGATAAACAAATTTGACCCACATTACATTACCGTCAGGAGATGTCTGGCTGTAATGGAAGACACCATCCTTGCGAAGATCGAACTTAGAAATATCAAAAGCCCATCCTTTAGGGCCCCACCAGTTCTGCAGATGTTCTGATTCGGTAAATGCCTTAAATACAAGCTCACGAGGAGCATTGAAACTACGGGTGATTTCGGTTTTTGGAAACATTTTATTCCTCCAATTATTGTTTTTTATTTTGTAGCTCCTTCAGATAAAATTCCAAGCTGTCGAGTTTTTCTTCCCATATTTCACGATACTGTTCCAACCAAATGTTTAATGCCTTAAAGGGTTCTGGACGAAGTTTATAAATTCGACGATTTGCTTCCGCATAAAATTCCACCACTCCTGATTTATAAAGCACACTTAGATGTTTAGATGCCAATGGCTGGCGAATCTGAAGTCGGTCTGCAATTTCTCCCACGGTGAGAGGTCTGTCTCTAAGGAGTTCAACAATCCTTAATCGATTTGGCTCGGCAAGAGCACTTAATAATGTAGTATTCATCTTTACACCACGATTTATTAGAATTATATTCCCTTGATTAGAATATAAACGAATAGGAATATTCCCATCAAGTAATATTGAAGAAATTATTTATCTTGAACTAACTTAGTATAGCTAGGGGAGGTGAATCGTTATTTTCTATCTCCATGATAGTTTTCTTGTTTGTTGGTACACCAGGCTGTACCCATTATATCCTTCCCCTTATTAAACTATCCTGCCCCGCTAGCTCCACAAGAAAAAGAGCTGCAGAAGCAACTCCCTTATCGAAGTAAAAAACCTATTAGTTCAATAGCTACTTACAATATTTGATATTGCTTCTTAATATACTGGGTCCCTATTTAGTCTTTGAATTAGAAAGACGCACCTGCGCTCCGACCTTCAGCTAACTCTCCCCTTAGTTGATTAATATGTCTATCCCCATTCCACAAAACATTATCGTTAGGATGAACCAAAATATGTATTCTCTTTTTTTAACAATGTAGTTTTCAATTCCTATTAGAAAGGTGATTATCCCTGCAATTAGTCTTATAATTCCAGAGTGAAAATAATCTATACTGTTATAAGTTTGGAAATATAATATTATTGCAAAGATTGTCAATACCCATTGTATAAACAGAATAGGTTTATTTCTGTCATCCCAAAATTCTTTTCTTAAAAAAGAACGCATTATTTTATCTCCTCAATCTAAATCAAAGTCTGCTTGTAGTATAAACTGTAATGAACTAAATTGCCTAAGAAAAAAAGCTGCCAAACCAACTCCTTTATTGAAGTAAAGCACCCGTTAGTTCATTAAGAATTATTGAAAAAAAAATAATGCAGTAAGGATTAATGTCACAGGCTATGTTAAAGTTCTGGGTGATTTTGAAAATATCATAATATCCTGATTGCAGTTATTGACAAAAGGAACGCGGAGGAGTTTTTCAAAGGATTTCATATCGATGCATTTTTTATGAGTATCAGCGGCATTTCGTTGACGGAAGGACTAACGGATTACGGATTAGGTGAATACCAGGTAAAAATGAAGATGCTAGAGATTTCTCGAAATTGTACTGTTTTAGCAGACAGCAGCAAATTTGATATTGCCTCCTGATTGAAGGTTGCCAGTTTGATCGGATTGACCGTATTATTTCCGACTCTAAGCTGTCGGAAATAATATTGAAGAAGTATGAAAAAGAGGGTATAGAAATCGTAAATAAATAGAATCATGCATGTTACGTTGAGGAAAAGCGAATGTTAGCTTTTCCTCTTTTTATTTGGTTAAAGTTGTGAAAAAAATGGATATTGTGGCAATTTACACTAAAACCAAAAATAATCCACTTTAGACTAACATTTCCTTAACATTTTTTGTGTATATTTATGTCGAAAAGAGGTAATTTGTGATAAAAGTTGTCTTTTTGTGTGGATTAGAAATGACTTATGGTGGTCGACATCAAATCGAAACATTCACGAATCATTTAGCGGTTTATGTTAAAAACGAGCCTTTTCCAGCATTAAGAGTAGAGTTATCTACTGAAAAACGGAATAGATGGTGATGTTTGAGCGCTGGCATCATGATATGAATTCACCTATATTACCGATTTATTATTAGCAAAATCAACCAAAAATACCTTAAGAGGAGCAGATATCAATGAAAGACGAGCAACTAAAACACGAATCAGAAAAATCGTCGAATACTATCTTTGAAAAAGGAATGGATCGACGCAGTTTTTTGGAAGGTACAACGAAGATTGCTGGGCTTACCCTTGGATTATCGCTAGTAAACTCACTAAATCTTGAGTCAGCTGGAGCAACGTCGAAGCTTGGTTTGCATAAAAACCCCGATTTAGTGTTTCCAGTTATTAGTGATGTGCATATTTTGAAGAGTGGGACAACGGATCTGCAAAAGTGGGGCAGCGCATTGCATCAATTGAATGAATTAGTACCAAAACAAGATGCTCTCGTTGTTGTTGGTGATTTAACAGAGAATGGTTACATAGAAGAGTATGATCGATTTATGTCGATTTATGATATCAAAAAACAACCGAAGGCTGTATCTATGATTGCAATCGGAAATCATGACTATTGGAATGGTTTATCAGTAATAGATTCTCAAAAACGATTTATTGAGAAAACGGGAATGGAGTCGATTTACTACCATAAGGTCGTCAAAGGTTATCATTTCATTGTTCTTGGTACGGAAGATGGTAAAACAGAGGGAACCTTTTCAGTGAAGCAAATTGAATGGTTGGGTGAACAATTAAAGTTAGCAAACACTGATGATCCGAAAAAACCAATTTTTGTCTTCCATCACCAGCCTATCAAAGGAACCATTTATGGAAGCGAATGGGGCTTCTCTGCAAATAGAGACCTTTTTTACGATACTTTAAAAGAATATCCGCAAGTAATCACGTTTTCTGGTCATACACATTATCCATTAGATGAACCAAGAACAATCCACCAAAAGGATTTTACTACACTTGCAACTGCTTCTCTAAAAAATATGTGGGTTGAAGCTGGGTATATTCAAGGAGAATTACCTAAAGGAGCCGAAACGTTTAGCCAAGGTCTAATTGTAGAGGTTCATGGAGACAAAGTGTTCATTCATCGTCGTGATTTTACTCAAAATGATTGGATAGGCGAACCATGGGTAATTGACTGTCGAGGTGAAAAGAATTCATTTAAATATACAGAAATGAGAGATCAAGTAAAACCTCGTTTCCCAAAAGGGTCAAGCATTTCGATTGTTGATACCACTAGTACTGAGATGAATATCATGTTTAATCAGGCCAATGATAATTCGCTGGTACATTCTTATAAAGTAGTAGCGAAGAACAATCTAACAGGACAAATAGCAAAAGAGTTTCGTGCTTTCTCAGAATTCTACAAAGATCCAGTACCTAATCCATTCGTTCAGCCAGTTAAGGGGTTACAGCCTGGTACAAGCTATAGTATCGAAGTATATGCAATTGATTCATTTGGGAATATAAGTGACACATTTTTGAAAATAGATGGAATAACGAAAGCATAGGCCGCTCTCTAATTTAGCTTTACATTTCAGGAGATTAATAGGAGGACATTTTTTGGCAAACAAACCGCTAAATCGTCGTACGTTTTTAACATATATGGGAACAGGTGCGGCTGCCACTTCTGGTCTGGGTATTTTAAGTGAGACAGCCAATGCCCAAACTGACACCCTATTACGTGTTAAACCGAAGAAAAAAGGATTTAAATTTTAAGGAGGAAACACTATGTTTCAAAATATTGGGATACCTGGATTAATATTAATTTTAGTCATTGCCCTCATCATATTTGGACCATCTAAGTTGCCCGAAATTGGACGTGCTTTTGGAAGTACATTAAGAGAGTTTAAAAACTCTACGAAAGATTTAATTTCTTCAGACGAAGAAGAAAAGACGCAATCCAAGTAATTTTGAAGAAGATGTAGGCAACAAGCTTGCATCTTCCTCTTGTTTTTAGAAAAGGAGAAGTTGTATGACTAATCAAGAAATGCTTTTGGTTGAGCACCTCGGAGAACTCAGGAAACGGTTAATCTATACTTTGGTAGCTTTTATCGTTTTCTTATTTGGATCATTCATTTATGTACAGGAAATTTACACATGGCTTATCCGTGACCTCAACCATAATTTAGCAGTATTGGGGCCAAGTGAAATCCTCTGGGTGTATTTCATGATTTCAGGAGTGATCGCGATTGCTCTTACTATTCCGATTGCTGCCCATCAAACATGGCTATTTGTAAAACCGGGGCTTTCTGAAAAAGAACGAAAAACGACCCTATCGTACATTCCTGGATTATTTGTCCTCTTTATTACCGGCTTATCATTTGGTTATTTTGTAGTATATCCAACCGTACTTTCCTTTTTACTATCCTTGTCTGAAGGACAATTTGAAACGATGTTCACATCTGAAAAATATTTTAAATTCATGATTAACTTGACACTGCCGTTTGGATTTTTATTCGAAATCCCGCTTGTCGTCATGTTCCTCACCTCTCTTGGTGTCATTAATCCTATGACTCTTTCAAAAGCGCGAAAGATATCTTACTTTTTGCTTATCGTTGTGTCTATTTTAATTACACCACCTGATTTTATATCCGATATATTAGTTATCGTACCGCTTTTAGTGTTGTACGAATGTAGTGTTACATTATCAAAAATCGTATACCGAAAAAAATTAAAAAAGCAATCGGATATTGTCATTGAAATGAAGAAAACGTCTTAATTAAGGAGGAGGAAGATGAATTGCAGAGTTTATCTAAACCTGTCAATCATAATTGACAGGTTAGAAACTTCTTTCACTCAAATCCAGCAGTTTACTTCCGATGTTTCTCATGAACTTCGTACTTCCTTAACGATTATGCGAGGAGAATTGGATGTTGCTTTAATTAGAAATAGAAAACAGCACAAAGTAAAAAAGGGTTATTAATGG
The DNA here is from genome assembly GCF_030348405.1 of Peribacillus sp. NJ11. Classification (NCBI taxonomy): domain Bacteria; kingdom Bacillati; phylum Bacillota; class Bacilli; order Caryophanales; family Bacillaceae; genus Peribacillus; species Peribacillus sp. NJ11. The sequence goes on along the minus strand of NZ_JAUCFO010000001.1, from coordinate 2,054,636 downwards.
TAATAAATACCATTTCATGACCCTTTTTTACATGTATCTCGGTCGTACCCCTATCAAAGGTTTATCTAAAAAAACAAATTTCCGATTTTCACCCCTTGTTTCATTTACCATTATTACATCTCTTACTTTTTCATTTACTGTGAATGTTGGTGTTTGTTCTGAGTTGTTGTTAGATGAAATAATTTTAGAGCTTGAATTAGATTTAATACTTTGTTCCTTTAGGCCATCTTGTACTTCTGCTTTCGCAGCATTGTCATACTTTTATTTGGAAGAACAACCAAACAATAAAACTGAAGATAAAACTAAAACAACAAAATAGTGTATTTTCATTATTTCTCCTTGCAAATTTAGGTTTAATATTATTGACGTTATATGTCCAATATAGTATAAATTTACACATTAGTCTTCATTTCCTTATGGAACTCTCCTGCCCCTTTAGTTGCATAAAAAAAGAGCTGCCTTAAAGATAGCTCCAATCTTGAGCTAACGCACCAAGTTTAAGACTATTTAAAACTAATCACCTATGGCAAATATATGTTTTTTTCGCTGTAACGCTTCTATGCAAATAAATTTTAACTCTTTAGCAAAACATCTAACTTTTTGTTCTTTGTCCTCCCCTGTGTATTTATTAATTACGCCATCACATATACCTATTAATTCATTAATCTCGTCTCTATACAATATTGTTTCACCATAAATATGAAGATTTAGAAGTAAACCAAACTCATTATTAGAGTCCTTTTCCTTGCTTAAAAGATATGAGTGTATTCCCTCTTCAAATTCTACATATGTTTCTTCCTTATACGCTTCTTTATAGGTGTTAGCTAAAATGAAATTGATTCCACACATTTACTTCACCCTTCCCTGCCTATTTCTAACTATTTTAGCAGATTGTACTCAAGTCCCTTATTGAACAAACCTGCCCCTTTAGTTCATTAAGCAAAAAGGCCACCAAATGGCAGCCCCGGTTCTCAACTAACGCACCCGTTAGCCATCCATGAATCGCAAAAATCGGCGATTCACCACAAAGAATGAAAATGGTTGGGAAGTGTCAATACTGATACTGACCTTAATCCAGTCAACCCTAATCCATTGACTAATTAATTAACGCTCTCCTCTTTTTTTTAAACGATTGAGCAGGGTCTACTTAAGTATTGTCATTTTTCATTTTTAAAGAAACTTATTTTCATGGTAGTTCTATAAGAATTTTATTTAACCTCTAACTTTTTGCATCAATTATCTGTTGAATAATTTCTATGCTTTTAAGATCCTTTGGACGAAGTGTTCTTCCTGTTCCTTGTTCGTAAACTCTTTTTTCCTCAAGTAATTGGTATGGGTTTAGAACATTTATTGATACACCTTGTAAATTATAAAGTTCCATTGGCAAGGCATCTTTCCTCCATACCCAATCTGGAAAACCGTTAGCGACTATATCGCCATTATCAGAATACCTAACAAATACAAAACTCACATCGACATTGTTCTTGAGGAAATCGGTTTGAAACTGGCCTACTGGCTTTATTTGAAAACCAGCATTAACAAGAGCCTGTTCCAAGTGCTCACGATACTGTAACCAAGTAACTAAATCAATATCAGAATGTGACCGAGTAATCCTTCCAAGAAGAAAATCTATCGCCCATCCGCCTCGTAGCCACAGGTTAAAATTAAGTGATAAGCAAATTTCATTTATTTCAAGAAGTATATTTAATTGTGATTTGCCTGTATCATTTTCTCCGGTAACATTCTTACAATCCATCCTCATACACACCCTTTATGTACTAAGATTTTAAGCATTACCTTATTCTGCATAAGGATTGCAAAACCCTTTTTTAACTAACCTGCCCCGTTAGTTGCATAAAGAAAAAGCTGCCTTAAAGACAGCTCGGCTCTTAAGCTAACGCACCCGATAGTTGAAGAAGGGTATTTTATTCTCTATTTTGAAAGTATGATTTTACAAATTATCATATATGAGAAAAGAAGAAAAATCGCACATTCAAATCCCTATTTTATAAACAAAAAATAAGCCGCGATTTCTCGTAGCTTATCTTCTGAAGATCATTATTGGAATTTTAGTGAATTCTCACCAAACATTTTTTTAACGTAGTTTTCCTCTTGTAAAAAGCCTTTCTTCCCTACTTTATCGCCTTCATATTTACCGTATGGCTCGGATAAGAAACTTACTAGGCTTTCTGCATCTTTATCAACTTGGTCAAAATTACCTTCGGCCCATTTATCTAACATTTTTTCATATCCGTCAGTTTTAGTAAGACGACTGATTTCAATAGAGTCTAACTGATTTTTTAAGAATTGGATGTTGCCTTTAGTCATTTGAGCTCTATTAATAGAATTAGGATCAATACCTCTAGGAGTTTCAGATTCTCCACCGAAATTAACTTTTTGAAGTGTCATTCCTATCATTCTAACGATGACATCTCCTTCGTGGTTAACTTTACCGATTTCCTTTTGAGCTTTTTGAAGTTCTTCACTGCTAAGTTTGTAATCAACTTCTGCAGTTTGAGTATTTTCAGCATCTGCTACAATTTTGCCGTTGGGTTCAGGTTCAGCTTGAGCTTCTGCGATAGGGCTGTTATAAGATAGAGAAGCGTAAGTTCCAAAAGCTAATACTGCTGCGCCAAGTGTTCCATACATAATTTTCTTTTTCATAATAAATTCCTCCAGATGGTAGCTTGATTATTCATGCTGATTTTAGTTAATTCCTCTTATGGGCAAAGTTTACATTTACTATCATAACAGATACCTTAACTATTATCCTTGAATTGTTTTTGTTCCATTTCCCATTACCTTTTGACGTTGTTGTTCCTTCCGCATTTCTCTTCCTGCCTGTTCAAGAACTTGTATGGTTTTGGTGCAAATCGAAAAATTATCCATACTTTTTGAACTAACCTGTCCCTTTAGTTGCATAAAGAAAAAAACTGCCTTAAAGACAGTCCCGTTCTTAAGCTATATACCTGATATTTCAACATGGTCTAAATAGTGTTTTATCCATTAAGGGTTAAAACAGCAACAATGACCATTAGTTGAATAATAATTATTCGTTTTCCTCATTTTGAAATGTATGATCATTTTTAATCAGTTCATCTAATGTAATCTCATATAGTTCGCTCATATGACAGTTTTTCGTATATGTTTTGCGGAATAGGTTCTTTGTCAATGAGTCGTGTTCGTCTGTTGGTTCAAGCCGTTTAGCTGGAACATGGTGAATAGTGTTTACCTTATTAGGAGGAATATGCGGTCCACCGGCTAAATAGCCGGTGGCTTTTTCATTATGTAAAACAATTAGTTTTTTCCAATGCCAAAGACTGTACCTTCATTAAAAATCAAATGACAGTTCAGGCATGAATTGATTCATATGTTTTTGGATTTCGTTATATTTGTCAGACTGATCACTCAAGGTTTTCATTGGAATGATCTCATATGGCCGGTTGACCCAGGTTGGCAGGAATTTGGGATTTTGCAGTTCGATTTTCACATCATCCCCGGTTTGGATTTTCTTTACGCCAATTTGCATAATACCGCCGATGTCTTTGTAATCTCCCTGCTGGCCGGACAAGAAATTCCCAAGCGAATAAGCAACAAATGCCCGTTCGCCGTTTGGTTTTGTAAGCCATGAAACAGGCTGCAAAACGTGTGGGTGGTGGCCAATAATAATATCAGCACCTGCATTAGCTGTCGTTTGAGCAAGCAGCTTTTGTTCATCATTAGGCAACCGTTCATACTCTTTGCCGAAATGCAGACTGACCACAACGACATCTGAAACTTTCTCTGCTTCTTTAACTTCCGTCTGGATTCTCGTGGTATCAATTAAATTCACAAGATACGGCTTCCCCTCAGGAACAGGAATCCCGTTCGTTCCATACGTATAGCTGAGAAACGAAAAGGTAATATCGTTTCTTTTTAATATCCGAATGATCTTCTGGTCTTCAGACGATTGATAAGCTCCTGTATAAGGCATCCCAATACTGTTCCAGTGGTTAAGCGCATTCAAAATGGCCTTTTCTCCTCGGTCAAGTGTATGGTTATTGGCGATTGTCACGAGATCAACCCCGTTTGCCTTTAGAGCATCTCCCACCTCTACTGGTGAATTAAAGGAAGGATATGAGGAAAGCCCTATTTCTTTCCCGCCAATCATCGTTTCCTGATTAGCCACCGTAATATCCGTTTTTCCCAGATAGGGCTTCACGAATCGGAACATCGGATTAAAGTCATACGAGCCGTTTGACTTGCGGGCGGGTATATACACCCTATCGTGAATTAAAATATCTCCCACAGCGCCTATGGTTGCTGCAGTTACTTTTTGTTTCGGAACAGGTGTATGAACGTGAGATGAAGCGTTTTCGGGTTTAAGTTTCTTTTTATTTTCTGCCTTTGTTTCCGAGACTTTTGGTTCCTCTTGAAATTGACCTTTTACAAATGGTGCAAGAATCCATAACAAACATATAAATGTAGCTAGAAACACTAGTATTCTTTTCATGGCAAATGCTACCTCCTACTATTATAGTAGGGTGTTTTTAGGAAATAACAACAAAAATATCTATTTGATATTTAAAATGAACACATCATTTGTTTGAAACAGAGTACGAAATAGGAAAAAAAGTTAGACATATCATGTGTTGCTATGTCAGATGTGCTTGCTATCTCATCAGTCGTATACAAAGCATTTTCAGTTTGACGCAGTCCATTCCAAAGGATACTTAAAGCAAATCGCGAACGAAGCGAATGATGAATAGACTTACTAGAAGTGAGCTAACTTGTCACTGTTCAATGAATGGCTAATTTAAAAAATGGGCACCAATCATATGTGACCACTTTGAATATCGGATAAAAGCCCTTCTCATATAGAGAGGGGCTTTTTTAGGCTCATTTACTAGAATCATTTAGTGAGTGATTTCATAACACATATTTAAAATATCTTGTAAATTTTGAGTACACTCATAGTAGACAATTAAAAATGCTTGTTACTTTAGGTGATAATTTGCACTTATTTTAAGTGCTAATTTGCACGTAAAAGAATCAACTGTAGGGATTGATCAAAAGGTCCTCATGAACCCACATATTAGCGTAAATAAAAAGAATCCATTTAAAAAAAATAATCAAAATGGATTCTTTTCTAGTGATTTAGTATACGGTTTTTATAAAATAGTTTTATTATTTTTAGTGATCCTTATAGAACTAAAGCACCCGTTAGTTCATTAACAAAGCTTACCACTATGGTTGATGGGGTGTCTTTTTATTTTGGTTTTATTCTCCCCGTACATATTCAGGATTAAATTCGAATGGCATAATATCTGTTTCTCTATAGGTCGTGGGTTTTTCATTTGGCATCGTTATAGTTATTTCATTTCTTTCTTTGTTCATCTCTAATGTTAGAAAAGAAGTCTTATTAGAATCCTCACTATAAATTATAGCAGTTAGCTTATTTCCCGTTGATTCCGTTAACTGTAAATGCTTTACAACTTTCTCTTTTCCCTTTTTCGGGATTTTTTGCAGTGTATACTTGCCAGCACCTTTAATGTCACTGCTGCCGTGGATCATTATATAAAATTCATCATTTGTCCAACCTCCAGACATATGATACTTTGGTGAATTGAAAGAAGACTCTTTGTTCTGTTGTGTAGAATCTTGAACAACGTTTTGTTTGGGTGCCTCTTCTTTTTCATAATTTACTAGTTCTTGTTCGTTGTCACAAGCAGCAAGACTTCCTAAAGCCAAGAGTCCTACGGTGAATTTTTTTAAATTAAACAAAGGTATGTCCTCCTATAGGATGAATGTAAATTTCGAACCATTAAATTATCCACCCTAACATTGAGTGTTGAAGACAATAACCTAAATATAATACCATAATAAACCAATTCCTTATATAACTAACCTGCCCCGATAGTTACATAAAGAAAAAGCTGCCTTAAAGACAGCTCTGCTCTTAAGCTAACCCACCCGTTAGTTCATTAACTCCCTATGTTATCAACTGTATACGTGAGCTACTCACTTGTTAGAATAAGATCTCTTGATTTAGCGTCATAAATCTTATAACTTACTTCAAACTCATGATCCTTTGTGACGGTGACCTCACAATAATAGGGAACTGCCCTTCCATAGGCATCCAAGTCAGGAATATCCTCAAAATAAAATTGCTCGTCCGTAACCGGCATTTCAAATGTCGCTTCGCTGGAGCGCCCAGAAGAACTTATATCGATGATGCAACTTCCTTTTACAACATCATACTCTTTAAATAGCATATATTTTAGGCTAGGGAGTGTTATAACCAATAATAACCCGCCTAATATTAATGCAGAAAGTGCTTTAAACGTATCGAAAAAAGTAAATTCTCTTTCAATGTACATAGAAATAAACACATAAATACTAACGAAAAATAACACTACACCCATAATTAGTAAACCATAATACATTTTAATCCTTCTTCCTACACATATTGAATAATTATATTTATACGTATTTTTATTTGTATCGTTTCAAATTCTTCCCATCTTTCATTTTTAAAACTTATTGAATACCGAAATATTCAAAGATGATGCAACCTTCCAATCACATCCTCTTAGGAACCTCCCCCTTTGTTCCATAAGAAAAAGGCTGCAACAGCAACCTCATTATTGAAGTAAAGCACCTGTTAACTTGTTAAGGAAAAAGGGTTACTGGGAGAACAATTGCTTAAATGTTGATTGATGTTTTCTCTATGAATTTCAAATCTATTATGTCTATTTTTTTGAAATCACAGTAAACATCCCCGTCATGTTGGGTGAGTAATCTTTAAAATTATATTTTTCATAGTAAGATTCTTTACCTTGTGATGCAAACAAACCGACAAACGCCTTATCTGGGGCATTCCGTTTTAAGTATTCATCCAAGATATTCATTATTTCCTTTCCAATACCATTTTTCTGATAATCTGGATGAACCACTATATCTTGAATATAGAAATAGATAGCTCCATCGCCAACAATTCTGCCCATACCCACAATTTGATCATTATCCTTAACTGTGATGCAATGAATAGAATTCCTTAATGATGTTTCCACCACTTAGTTTTACTAGAAAATTATTCTTTCATTCAGGTAATTCTAACATAAAATAATCCTCTTTTTATTGCATAATTTCCCTTAAGTTATGATACTATCCTAAATCAAAAAAAGCCGATTTCCGAGTTAAGGAATCGAGCTGAAGTATTAACCCTAAAATTATAAGAAACATATTTGAAGACATGATGTCTCCTGGTAAATTTGATTCATCAGCTATGTATCCCGTGATAATTAGGTTAATTCCAGAAACAATTATAGAAATCATTGAAAAATAGTAATTGTAAATCCTTTAACAATGTTGTTTCGTTTTCTCTGAATCAATAAAGTCATGAAAATAACAATTAAACTAACTATAAAAGTAAAAAACTAATCTAGACCAATCATATATGTCTAACCCTTCCATAGTCAGCCCCCTGTTTTCGTCTCCATTTTATATTACCATAAAAAACCATTACCCTTATTTAACTAACCTGCCGCATAGTTGCATAAGAAAAAGGCACCCCAGAAACTCCCTAATTGAAGTAAGGCCTCCGCTAGCTGATGAAGAAACTAAACTGCATAATTTATTTAAGTAACTTTATTAAAGTAAATTGGGTGGAAAGACACAGCTTAATCTTTTTTTGAAAGTGGCAGAAGGGTGCAAAAAAATTTTGCTATCGACACATAATAATTATTCATGCAAAAAAATTTGGCAGTCTATAGTCGCTTAAACTCTTTTAATTCTGCGAGTTACAAGTTGGCGCGATACTTGCATTGTAGATTGATAAAGATTTAAAGACTTAGGAGGTACAGAAAATATGTCCTTAATCCTAAAATAATGAACCATTTATAGACTAAGTCAAAGTCGATGTGCGTATAGCGGCTTATTGTTTGGAATAAGAAAGATCGCTGAATCTTTTCGTTTCCGGTGCTGGTTTTAAAAACATCTAATGGAAAAACAGATTTAAAAAAACTTATTATTGGAGGCCTTTTATGTGGGTAATCACTGTTCATTCAAAGAACAACTTTAAAATTTATGAGTTTGACTCTGAAAAAGAAGCTAAAGATGCTTTCAGAGGGATGCAGGGTTGTAAATTCCTAACAGAAGTCATTTATTTTAATGATCATGAATTAGTTAAAATATAAAATTTCAGAATCTTTCGCTAATTATAACTATTAGCATTCCTTCTTTTTGAACTAGTCAGGAAGAAAGATAGATGTAATAGAACCTTTATAGGTATGGATATAAAGAGGTTTATAAATTAAAGGAGAGATATGTTTATGGAAACTAAATACTGTAAAGAATCAAGAGTTATAAGATCACCTGGATCAGGTATCCTCAACTTCTGCAGCGCGTCATAGCCGCAGGGAATGTGTGACCGCCTCGACAGATTCAGTTGATTTTTTACATCCAGTTCGAACAACAGATTCAGTCTCGTTTGAATCTGTTGTGACATGGACAGGTACCTCGTCGATGGAGGTTTTTGTGAAAATCATTGCAGAAGACTTAAAAAGCGGTAATCGTAAAATTGCAGCAACGGCACTATTGACTTTTGTAGCACTTGATCAACATAACCGGCCAACACGTGTTCCACAAGTCATTCTAGAAACAGAAGAAGAGCGGAAATTACATGAAACCGCATCTGATCGAGCAAGAATTCGCAAGGAAAGGAAACAAAAAAGTAAGGAATTGGCTGCCTTTTTAACTGCAAATTATCCCTGGGAACAATATAGTTCTTGCTAAGCTTTATGGACGTAGTTCAATGGGATAATTAGATAAGGACCAATAAGTTAGTTTCCTGAGGGGAATGGTAGTCCTAGTGATTCTTACAATCAGGATGCAGCGAGAGGATATTGTGTCAGTCTTATAGAGATAAGCGTTTCTACGAAAGATAAAAATGATAAATTATTGCCTTTACTCCCGTGGAGCAAAGGCTTTTTTTGACGAGTTTCTTCTATTGATAATGATGAACATTGTATTCTTTAATAATAAGTTCTAACTTTTTGATCGAATTCACAGAGGTATACTAGAGATATAGGTAAACAAATGTGACGATAATTTTTGTATCCCCCAAAAAACATCAATTCAAATTTTTTGAGGGACAGTTTGAATTCAAAATATATTTACTTTTTTTGGCGTTCCTGGTCTTTTAATGCTATTTTTTCAAGTCCATTATGCGCAAATTCTACATCTTTTCTAGGTAAAGCATCATTATTCTTCAATTGCTTATTTTTATTTTTAGACATTTTTCCACCCCCCTGTAGTTTGAGTTAGTGATACAACGTGGATGCCAATAAATACACTCTTTAAAGATACTGTGTAATATTTATCCTTTTTCGTTATCGGCAACCAGTATTTTTAGTTTGCGTTCTTTTTTGCAGGCTATGCTATTTGAGATTCTTCTTCAACCTCGTGATTTTAACTGACCAATAATTCTAATAAGATTTTTGAATAACTGATTGTCAATGATCTTACAGATAGTCGCATTAGGAGGATTGCTGCCAAAACCATCTGAAATAGCGAGTTTACTCCCATCATTTATGATACCTTGGCCATAAGTCGCTTTAAGCTATAGCACCTGTTAGTCAACAAGGAAATCCTTTAATCGAAAAACTCCATATGTGCTTTTTCTTGTTTGTAGTAATCCATTCTATCCTGTAAAGTACCTGTATGAAATTCAAACTTATGGCCATCGGGGTCAGTAAAATAAACAGATTTCTTATCTTTTTCATCTCTTGGACGACCTGACAAGATGTTTACATTCAATTCCATTAGTTTCTCGTACATTTTTACAAAGTCGGCTTCTTCGATTGAAAAAGCTATATGTGTGTATGAATGGCTTATTTCATTACGGGGAATATCTTTTTCTACATTTAGGGCAATCCACATTCCATTCAAATCAAAATAGGCAGTATTTCTTCCCTTAACTAACAATTTTGCATCAAAAACATTTTTATAAAACTCAATGGAATTCTCTAAATTAGAAACTGAAAATAAAAAGTGGTTCAAACCTTTTATAGACACCATATCACCTCAAAATAAGAATTCTTAATTATTATACAAAGGAAGTAAAATCTTATTGTAATAACCTGCCCCGATAGTTCAATAAGAAAAAGGCTGCCGCAGCAACCTTCCTGATTGAAGTAAAGCACCCGTTAGTTTAAGTACAATATTTCATAATATAATTTCTGAATTTCATTTTTGTATTCAATTATCATCCTTTTTATTTTTATCTTATTGGTAAAAAAACATAAGTCATGGATATGCTGAAAGCTAACTTTCGGTTTTGTCAGAGGGATTGCTATTGATGCGACACATTTTCTGAGATCTTTCGTTTCATTAAAACCTCACTTTGGTAAATATCTCCCCAATCTCGCATGAGGTAGATGATAGGTTTTAATGTTTCTCCAAATGCAGTAAGAGAATATTCAACTTTTGGAGGAATCTCCCGATATATTTCACGATGTACAATACCATCCTGTTCCAATTCCCGAAGTTGTAACGTTAACATACGTTGTGTGGTATAGGGCATAAGTCTCCCTAACTCGTTAAAACGTTTAGGGCCGGAAATTAAGTTATATAATATGATCCCTTTCCATTTACCTCCTATCACATCCACTGTAACGGCAACAGGACAAGCAGTGGTATCAGGACACTTTTCCGTTTTAAAGTCCTTCATATCGACACCCCAATCTTTTTAAGTATCAAATTGTATACTATATTACAAATTTTATCCTATTCAACAAAAATGTGCGTACTTTTAATTTTATATTATATAAAGTATGATTAATTTTGCAAGAGAAGACTAAATATTCCTTCTTTTCATACTATTCATCATTAAAGATGTTCCTAATAAAATCGGATGGTAATGTCTCCGGTGTATTAATCCTTAACATGAATAGGTGATGAGACATTTTCCCATAAAATAAAAAGGAGTGACTAGAGTGAAATCACAAATCATACAATCTTTTGGTAAACCATCCGTATTTCAATATAAAGAGATTTCAAAACCTGAACTACAACCTGGACATGTACTTATTCAAGTAAAGGCTACAAGTGTAAATCCAATTGATACGAAAGTCCGTGCTGGTGCAGTTCCGGCCGTTGCACCCGAGTTTCCAGCAGTATTACATGGGGATGTGGCCGGTTTGGTCTCTGCTGTGGGTGAAGGAGTAACCGAGTTTAATATTGGGGATGAAGTGTTTGGATGCGCGGGTGGATTTAAAGGGACTGGCGGTGCACTTGCAGAGTTTATGCTTGCAGATGTTGATTTACTTGCTCACAAGCCGAAAAATTTGACGATGGAAGAAGCCGCAGCTTTACCGTTAGTTGCCATTACCGCTTGGGAAGCATTATTTAATCGGGCAAGGCTTACACCAGGACAAGATATACTGATTCATGCAGCCACCGGCGGTGTAGGACACATTGCCATTCAACTAGCCAAATGGAGAGGAGCGACAGTCTATACAACTGCCTCTTCGCAAGAGAAGCTGGAGATTGGCACGCGTCTTGGTGCTGATGTAACCATTAATTATCGAGAAGAAAGCGTTCACGATTATGTACAAAAATATACAGACGGAAAAGGATTTGACGTTGTATTTGACACAGTAGGGGGTGAAAACCTTGATCGCTCCTTTGAGGCGGCCGCGGTACATGGAACGATAATAGCCATTGCTGCACGTTCGACTCATGACCTCTCCCCAGTGCATTCAAAGGGACTTTCTCTCCATGTTACCTTTATGTTGTTGAAGATATTAAACAAGGACCTGCATAAACATTATGGAGAAATCTTGAAGAAGGTTGCCAGGGTGGTTGAGGAAGGGAAGCTGCGCCCGCTTTTGGATTCAAACATTTTCACGTTTGATGAAGTCTCAAAAGCCCATGAGTACATGGAGTCAGGCAAGGCGATAGGAAAAATTGTTTTGAAAAATAGCTGGTAATATTACTTGCACATTTGAAATGCCTCAACAACTTTACGTTCATTTAAAAGTAGATGGTCATTCGAATCTCTATAAGATCCTCGATGTACCGTCTGCTTTTATTTTTAATTACTGTAAAAACCATCAGGGCATAGTAATAGAAATCGGCAACTTTAAGATAATTTGAAACCACTAATACTCTTTAAATAAATGTTTTTGTCAATTTCTTTTCGGTTACATCCTTTTGTTCTTCATTCAAAAAACCATACTTTAATTCATTTTCTTATAGAACCAACCTGCCCCGTTAGTGCCATAAGAAAAAGAGCTGCCAAAGCAACCCTCTTATTGAAGTAAAGCACCCGTTAGTTTAAGTACAATCCTTCACAAATTTATTGAAATTAGTTCAATGAATAGAATAATACAGCATAAATTAGATAATGGTTAATAAACAAAATAGACAAATCAATACAAAATATTTGATAGGGAATTTGTTTTTTTCCTTCTTAAAGGCACCTTTTTTTATATCAATACTAAAAACAAAAAGTAAAGATATTATGAGAAAAAAAGAAACTATTTCTTTCATAGAAAACAGTCTACTTGCTATTCCTATGAGAAGCACTATCCCTACTAAACACCCCAAAAACATTGTAATATATTCTGGTTTAAACATTATTTTCTTCATAAGTAATCCCTTTCTTCCTAGCGATATCTATCCTAGCTTTAAACTTCAAAAATAGTTCTTTGACCTATTACTTTATGTTACCATAAAAACCCAAACTCTTTTCAACTAACCTGCCCCGTTAGTGCCATAAGACAAAGGCTACCTCAGCAACTTCCCTAATTGAAGTAAAGCACCCGATAGTTAAATAAAGAGCCTTAAAGACAGCTCCGATCTTAAGCTAAGTGTTGAATTCAAATAAAGTTTGATTAAAAATACCTCAGACAATATTTAATGATTTTTATGTATTTTGCGGGGAGGTTCAAAATTACTTACACGCTAAGGGTTATTTTATAATATCAAAACGACCATTAAGGGATTACTAATTAAATAAAATGGATTCTTCATTATTTGCATTCCGATTACATTTAAGTTTTAGATGTGAGGGATATTGAGTATTGAAGTTAAGTGAAGTTTCTTAATCCCCGAATTCGAAAGAAATGAATAGTTCAAGGAATCTTTTTACACTAGAACCGTGTTTTCTTAATATTCCATATAAGTGTATCAACACCTTTAGAGAAATGAAAAAGCGGTTTGACTTCAGTAAGGTCAAAATTAAAGGGAGTAAAAAGTGTATTCGTACATATCTCTGCCTCTACTTTTTGTAGCGGCCAAGGACGGTGGTGTATTTCTCCGCAATAGATATTGACTCCATTATCCGTACTATACAAGCAATACCTCTCTGTGAGCCAATGGTCTAAAGTTCCTTTTTCAGGAAAATAAACTTCTGGTATTGGAGCGTACTTTGCATTAAATCTAATTGGAGTACTTGTTTTTCCTTTACGGATACTTTGACAATGAAAGGTTTGTCCTTTTTTTTCTAAAGAAATTTGTGCAGAATAATAGGGCAAACGAAACCATTTCTTGGCTATTTTATAGGAGGCCCAGTCCTCAACGTCAAGAGACATGAAAAAGATACCGGGTTTACCATCACATTGAACATATGTCCTTACATTGATTTCTGAAAATTTAGGGGTTAGTGATACAGATGACAATCCACGAGGATAAATTCCCTCCATAACGAAGAGAATAACTCCCAACCAGGCATATCCATCAAAGGTGTCAATTTCTAAATGAAGAGGAATATGCGGTCTTAGTGTTTCAGCTGGAATAGGCCAATGGGTAAACAAGAGATTTCTCCAAGGTTGTCGCATAATCCATTTTTTTGAAGGTATTGGCCAAGGACGGTGAGCGTTATCATCTAGTAGGTTCATGAAAAGTATCTCCTTTATATCTACTTAGTTAAGGGGTGAAAAAAACTCAGAAAATCATTTGATGTTGCTTGTATTTTTCAATTGCTCTCTGTATTGACTTTCACCCTATAAAGTTGTGGCTGATATCTTTATAAAATAACACAATTTTACTTTTTTCAGAAATAACAACAATATTGAGCTGTTAAATTAATTTGATAGTGGAGAAGTGAATATGTCGAACATTCTATCCTATTTATCTTTTGTGATGGTTGCAATAATATTTGTCCTATTTTTATTCATGCTTGTTGGTTGGCGTTGGATTATGAAACGTATAGTTAAGAAAATGGGAAAAATCATTTTAACCGACAGCTATCAAGAAAATATTATGGAGTTGATGCCAGGACTAAGGCATATGGGCGTTCAAAATATGCTTGAAAATAGCTTGCGTGCAGAAACAGGCGACGTCCTGCATCGACCACTTGGCTCTTCAAAAAAATGGCCGCATTTGGATCCAATTACCTTTATCCCTGCACAAACGACACCATTTCCTATTGATGGTGAAGAAGACGTTGATGTTAAGGTAACCATTGGACCAAAAGCAAAAAAACCAATGAAAATAAAAATTCCTCTTATGATTACAGGGATGGCCTATGGTATCGCACTTAGTGAACAAACAAGGCTTTCTTTGGCGGAAGCAGCAAAAAATGTAGGAACCGCGATTAATTCCGGAGAAGGCGGAGTAATACCTGAAGAATTAGATAAAGCAGGAAAATATATTTTACAGTTTTCAAAAACAGAATGGTCAAAGGAAGAAGATCTTATTAAGCGTGCCGACATGATTGAAATTAAGTTCGGACAAGGAGCACTAGCTGGGATGGGTGGGAAAATTTCACCCAAAAATTTAACAGGTCGGGCTCGTGAAGTGATGGGGCTTAAAGAAAATGAGGATGGAGTCATTTTTGAACATTTTTTTGAAAATCAAACATTGAAAGATATTAAAAAACTTGTTAATGAACTTCGGAGCATAACTGGTGGTGTTCCCATTGGTGTAAAAATGGGGGCAGGTGGAAAAATCGAAGAAGATATAGATCATTTAATTGAACTCGGTGTTGATTTCATTACGATTGACGGCGGCCAAGCAGCCACACACGGTGCCCCCCCCATTTTATCCGATGACATGGGAATACCAACATTGCATGCAGTTGTCCGGGCTGTTAATCATTTAGAAAAGAGAAAAATGAAGGGGCAAATTAGTTTAATTGTCTCAGGAGGGCTATTAGTACCTGGGCACTTTTTAAAAGTACTTGCACTCGGTGCTGATGCTGTTTATGTAGGATCTGCCATATTATTTGCTGTCTCGCATAGTCAAGCATTGAATGCTCTTCCCTTTGAACCACCTACACAAGTTGTTTGGAATCAAGGTAAATTCAAGGATCAATTTAAGATAGAAGATGGAGTAAAAGCAGCAGAGAAATTCTTTACAGCAAGTATAGAAGAAATGAAAATGGCATTAAGAGCGATGGGGAAACAATCCTTAAAGGAGTTGTCAAAAAAAGATTTAGTTTCCTATGATGAATTGACTGCTAAAATGATTGGAATTCCCTTTTCGTTTGAACCTTGGGAAGACATACAAAAAGAGAAATAATTGAATGTGTATAGAAAGCAAATTCAAAATATCCAGATTGGCAAACGATCAAATGTTATATTTAGGTAATGTAAGTTTAACCTTTGATATTAAAAGGACCACACATTTTTGATATGTCTAATATGTGTGGTCCTTTTACCTATTCGTTAGTTGAACAGCAAGAATAAAGAGCTGCCATCGCAACTCCATCTTCAACTAACGCGCCCGATTGCGGAAGAACAAAATAATAATTATAATTGCTGCCTTTAGCTTCTTGAACTATAGCACCTGATAGTTCTATAAGAAATATTAAATAAAAACAAGAACTGTATGGATAACAGTTCTTGTTTCAGTCAAGCACTCAAATCTAGAATCAAAGAATAAATTAATTATTTATAAAATGGGTAATCAGTATATCCTTTACTATCGCCACTGAAGAATGTTGTACGATCTGGTTCATTGAGTGGTGCACCAGCTTTTAAGCGTGCAACTAAATCTGGGTTTGCTAATGCCCATGCGCCAACAGGTGCTACATCTGCAAGGTTTGCTTCAATGTCTGCATCAATCATTTCAAGAGGGCGACCAGAACGGTTTACTAGTAATGAATTTGGCCACATATCGCGAACTTCTTTTAAGAAATCGTCATTTCCTAAGTGCAGAACATGTAAGTAAGCTAAATTTAATTTTGCTAATTCAGGAATTAGATAGCGATATACATCTAGGCCGTTTTCACCTTCATCAATTCCCACATAGTCTTGGTTTCCCGGAGAAATACGGAATCCTGTACGATCTGCACCGATTTCATCTGCAACCGCAGCTGCGACTTCAATGGCAAAGCGAGCACGATTTTCAATTGATCCACCATATTCATCTGTACGTGTATTGGCATTTTCTGAAATAAATTGATGAACTAAATAACCGTTAGCACCATGAATTTCAACACCGTCTGCTCCTGCCTCAATAGCACAAGCTGCTGCTTTTCGGAAATCATCGATTGTTGTTTGAATTTCTTCTACAGATAATTCACGAGGTACAGGTGCATTTTGCATACCTGCTTTTGTAAACATTGGTACACCAGGTGCAATGGCAGAAGGAGCAACTGGTTGGCGGTGGTGAGGTGTATTGTCAGGATGAGACATACGACCAGCATGCATTAATTGAATGTACATGTAGCCACCAGCGTCATGCACAGCATCCGTAACCTTTTTCCAACCTTCGACTTGTCCCTTGTTATAAATACCTGGTGACCATAAATAACCTTGACCATCTTCAGAAGGTTGTGTTCCTTCACTAATAATTAATCCCATTGAAGCTCGTTGTGCATAGTAAAGTGAAGCTGACTCACCTGGAGTTCCATCATCATTTGCGCGACTGCGTGTCATAGGTGCCATTGCTAAACGGTGAGGTAAAGTCATATTTCCAATTTTAATTTCTGTCCATAATTTGTCCATTATTAATCACCCTTCTTTTCAATATTATTTATTTATTATTTTTAGTTTTATTAGTTATATTCTAGATTTCATTTTTAATAAAGAACGATATTCTTCAATGTTCATAAATAGTAAAATAGTGTTAATTGCTAAAATGGCATATGCTGCTATACCAGAAGAGAACTCTAAGAAAATATGGAACATTGCCATATTAACAGAAACTGGCATGAAGATTACCAAAGCCAATGGAACAAATCTGTTACTTAATAAAGCAATACCGCAAATAATCTTTACGATGGATAGGAACTCCATAAAATATCCTGTATCTTCAAGTGCCTTCATAAATTCATTGGCAGGAATACTGGCATATTCAATTGGTGCCCCACCTAACAAAAGTACAGCTATTCCTGAAGATGTAATTATCCCCCCTAAAACTATTCTTAGGATGTTATAAATTAACCTTGTTTTATTCATATTTACCACCTCATGGCTAAATTTTAAGGATTATTTGAATCGGCTTTATTTGTTTAAGACATCACCTCTTTT
Organism: Peribacillus sp. NJ11; assembly: GCF_030348405.1. NCBI lineage: Bacteria > Bacillati > Bacillota > Bacilli > Caryophanales > Bacillaceae > Peribacillus > Peribacillus sp. NJ11. Next base: position 2,037,174 of record NZ_JAUCFO010000001.1, on the reverse strand, counting down.
AATTTGTTCATCCGTATATATAACCAAGATGTTCAGCAATTTTGTTGTTTCAAAATAACTACTAAGGTTATAATAAAACCCAAGTATCATTTTGGGAAGAAGGCACAATAATTAAACATAGTATCTTTTAAGTAACCTAATATCGTAAAAGATACCCGTGAAAAATGATTAAGGAGTAAAATAGTAATGACAAATAATTGTGGTAATATTGAAGTCGCTCTAGACTTAATAGTAGGGAAATGGAAGCCTGTAATTCTATTTCACCTTATGAGTAATGAAAAATTACGTTTTAGTGAACTTCAAAGGGCCATTCCAGAAGTTACTAAAAAAATGTTAACAACACAGCTAAGAGAATTAGAATATCATGACATTATAAATCGTAAGGTATATCCACAAGTACCACCGAAAGTTGAATATTCAATGACTGAATATGGTCGAGGGTTAATGCCTGTTCTAGTAGCTATGAGAAATTGGGGATTATCACATTTAGAGCATTTAGATGAGTTATATGGGGAAGATAATAAACTGAAAAAATACAAAAAATAAAAGAGATAATAATTAACTAGCAAAATACTTGAAGGCTCACATAAATGTGAGCCTTTTCTTCATTTATTATTCAACAAAACTGCCACGTTAGTGCCATAAGAAAAAGCTGCCTTAAAGACAGCTCTGATCTTCAGCTAACGCACCCGTTAGTTTAAGTAGATTTCTTCACAAACTTTTTAGTATTTCAGTTAATACAGGAATGCTACCCCATTTGTTGCATAAAAAAAGGAACTGTTGATCAGCTCCTGGTAATGAAGTAAAGCACCTGTTAGTTTAAGTAGGCTTCTTCACAACTATCAGTTTTAAGAAAAAAGCCAGTTTTCCCTATAGTAATGAAAACTGGCTTTCTTTATTTAGACCAATACCATTATATTTCCCCTTGATTAATTCGTTTAATTAACTCTTCAAGCCAATAAATTGTGTGCTCTGTTCTAGTTGAAACATAGCCACTCATAAATTCAATAAACTTCTCGTGACCTTCGTCGATCTGAATCTGCTGTTCAAAATCCTTAATTTGCTCCCAACGATCCCTGATATTTTTTGATTTTCTTTTCAGTATTACTAGTACTTCATCCCGATCAACATACTTTAGGTTTGCTAAACCAGCCACCATATCCTTAATTTCATCCGCATTTTCAAACAACTTGTAGATTAGTTTTGGTAGTTCTTCACGACCTTTAGCTGTAATTGCAAATACTTGCTTATCAGGTCGATGCTCTTCTTTTATGATTTCGACTGCCTCAACTAACCCTTTTTTTGCTAATGAATCAAAATGGTAGTACAGTTTACTTTCTGTTAACCCGCCTAGTCGATCCATTGGAATGGGTTCAGATAGCTGTTTTTTCAATTTATAAGGATAATTGTTATCCTCCATCAATTTACTCAATATAAAAATTTGAATGGGCATTCTCTTTGCTCCTTCAAGAAGAATTATCTCCTTATTATAGCAAAACTAAGCTGTGACTTCCGTTGCATTCTTTACACTTTCCGTTTCAGCCTTTGTTTCCGGATCTTCTATTGGCATTGGTTTATGGATAAAGGCGACAATAGCAATATTAATTAACAGTGCACCTGCACCAACTGCAACCATTGACCAAATATATGGACTTGGACTAATGCTGCCATATAGGTTTGCGAAGTATGCCTGTACCGAATAATACATTGGTGAAATGTGGCTCATCCATTCATATGGCAAGTACATCATATCACGTGTAATTGTGGCACCATTTGCTAATGTTTGTATTAATAAAATTGGTAAGTTTAAAATCATACCGCCTTCACCAATTAAGAAGATAATAATCGCTGTAAAGTTGAAACATACCATATAGTTTAAAATTTGTTGTCCTACTAAACTGAAGAACAGGTCACCACTTGGCTCATTGATTAAATATGTTACACCTAAAGCAACTAAAGATGATACAACCGCAACCAATAACGCAGTTAATTGTACATAGCTGAATAAACGTGTTTTACTTGCTTTTCCACGACTTTCTTTAAACGCACCTACTAATTGCATCGCTCCGATCATCGCACCCGTATAACCAGCCATCGTTAAGAACATTGGCAGCATATTATTATTCATACCGTCTGGTACTTCGTTGATTGTCACTACGTTTCCTACGTAAGCCGTTTCAATCTTTTTTGCTAATTCAGCAGCTTGCTCTTCTGGTACATTAAAGTTCATTAATACACCTTGGGCTGTTTGTTCTGAGAATTGTGTACTTAATTGATTGTTAATTTCGTTAACAACTGAATTCATAGTAGAAGAAACAGTTGTTGCCCCTGCTTCATTAATTGTAAAGTCGATACCTGATGATGCTTCACCTTTTTGCATATCTGCAGAGAATGTTTCAGGAATGTGTACGACTAATGATAAATCATTGTGCTCTAAATTGTTTAAGGCTTGTTTATTTGTTAAATCCCTATCGATTTCTTTAAACGGTAAATTTTCTTGTAACTGGTCGGCAATCTTTGCCCCATATTCACCGGCATCATCATTGACAATAGCAATCGGTAATTTATCGATATTCCCTGGAATTGATGTATAACCAGGCAAGAAGATGCCTAGCATTGCAATGGCATAGAAAATCCCCATGAAGATTGTCGCAGTTGCACCTTTTGTTTTTAAGAACTGAGTAAATTTCATATGTTGTATCCTTCCTTAAGTAAGAATTTATTTAAATCAAATCATACCACTTTAATAAAAGCACTTTTATTGAAGTACTCTAATTAAAGTACTTTTATAGTTTATTTTATTCCTTTTGCAAAGTCAATTAAAAAAACGCTCCATTTTTTATGGATTATTTATCCAACAGTGCAAAAAATAAAAATACTCCCCATACAGCAGCCCAACGGAAATGTGCTGCTATGGGGAGTATTTTTATGGTTTTCATTCTTTGACGGACCTTAAAAATTAGGTAGTTGTAAGTTCCAAACTGACCCTTTCGCGCCATAAGAAAAGGAGCTGCTGATCAGCTCCTGGTTATGAAGTAAAGCACCCTTTAGTTCAACAAGAGTGTAATGTATATAGTAAGTGAAGTTCTCATTATATGTAATGGATGTCGAAATGAGGGGATATTAATTCCATGCTTTGTAAATCCCATTCAAAGGTAAGTATAGCTGATTGTTTCGATTTATGTGTTAGGAGGCGTACACCATTTTTTATGATCATGCTTTCTGCATCCCAAAAACGGACAGTTTCGTCTTCACCAGTACGATTACAGACAATTACGGGCAGTCCTGTTTCTAATGACCTTTGTTCCCATTCTCCCTCTGGACCATGTAATCCGGGACCCCAGGAAGACGGTGCAATTAATATTTCTGCTCCTTTTTCAAATAAGTTGTATGCAATACCTTTGGTATATGCGTCTGCACAAATCATGATACCAACCTCAACATTGTCTGTTTTTATAGGCTCCATTACATCACCTGAAGCTGACCAATCATCAATAACACTGATTTTTCTCTGTTTACCTAATAAAAGACCTTTTTTATCTATGACAAACACAGAATTATACAACTCTCCGTTACTGCCTTTTTCAGGGCAACCCAAAAATACAGTGCTTTTCAAATTCTTTAGTTTACGGCTCAAATTACTCATCCAAGCATCAGGTTGCCTGTTAATCCATCCAGTCCCAATCTTATGATTGAATTGAAGCCCGCTGACACATAGTTCGGGTGTTATAATCCATTCCGCATTATTATTTGATGCTATATGAATGGCTTGTTCAATTAGTTTTTGGTTATACTCCACATCACCAGCGATAGGCAATAGGTGTAATAAAGCTATTTTTATTCTTCTCATAGTGATCTCCCAAACATCAACTTATATTAATGGCTATGCTTGTAATAATTGTAGCATAAACATTGATTTGCTTGTTCAACTATCCAGCCCCTTTAGTTGCATAAGAAAAGGCTGCCGCATCAACATTCCTTATTGAAGTAAAGCACTCTTAAACCCTTTAACTCATCTTTCTAGTTCGAAAAGGAACTTTTGATTCACTCTTATATTTTGCTGAGGTTATTGCTCAGATTTCTCATCAGCAGGTCTTCGTTTATGCTTTTCTATATGTACCCCCTCACTCTAACGGTTTCCAATTTGGGTCCTTTATTTCGGACTTATTTGGCTTTCTTACATACCGCAAACTTCTTTCACCTTTAGCCCTGAATTTTTTAAAATTTTGTTGTGCTTCTCTAAAGGAAACATAATTTGCTCCATCCTCATCTGGATGTTCATATTGGTAACCATCATCTTCCCAAAAACAGATTTCACAAATATCATACGTTCCTGGAGGTTCTTCATCTAAAGTTTTATATCCACAGCAAGGACAAGTATATTTCATGAAATCACCTCTTAGTTGTTTGTTTTTCTTTTTTATAGTTAAACATAACTCTTCAATTAACTTGCCCCGTTGGTTAAGGAAGAAATAAGTTGATCGTACATTCAAGAGGCCGTCAATTGGCGGCCTTCTTATGGAGCTAACTCACCCGTAGTTCATTAACAATTGAGGTTATAAATATATCTAAAAGTCTCATATTTTCCATACTTGATAACAGTTTTAAATTCTTCCCCACCATTTTTATCCTTTAACAAAGCATCCATCTTATCATCTTTAATATTGTAATGTCTCTTATTCAGAAAGCCTACACTTCGGATTGTTGGATGGTCTAAAATTGGTGATAGGTCACCATCTAACACATTAGTATCAACAAATCTAAAGTCAATTAGATTAGGAAATTGATTTAAAAAATCCAAATTCTTAATAGGACCGCAAGAATTAAGGCACAGAACCCGAAGATTTTTCAGAGAGAATAATTCGTCATTTGGTACAAATTTCTTAGATTGATTAATATGTAAATGTTCTAACGTATTGGCTAATCCAGACAAACCCAAATCATTTTGTAATTTAGTACAATAATGTAATTCTAAACGCTTTAATTTATTCATTTTTTCTACCCCAAGGAAATCTTGTATATTGGACCAGTTTAATTCTAGATAGAGGAGATTTTCAGGAATACCATCAAAGTTACCCAGCTTATTCTTTTTATGATGCCAAAGAGTTAAATACTCAATGTTTTCAAACTGCATCTCATTAAACTTATCTTCTTTTAAGTTTAAGTAAGATTGAAGATTATCTGGTATTTGTTCAAACCAAATCGTATTATTTCTCCAGTTATCCATTTTGAATCGCCCCTATCATTATTTCTTTTATCTTATCATTTGAACTTATTAAACTAACTGCCCCTTTAGTTGCATAAATAAAAAGCTGCCTTAACGACAGCTCCGATCTTCACCTAACGCACCAGTTAGTTCTATAAGAAAAACGATACCTCTTATTGAAGTATCGCACCCGTTAGCTGAATAAGAGCTATCGGCTATCTAACAATATATTTAATTTAATTTATGATTCATTTATATCATTTCTTAGTTGTTGTTCAGAAATTTCAAAGGAAGTCTCTTGTCCAGGAAGACACTCGTGCCAGTAACAATCTGCTGTCTCAAACACCCCATTCAGTATTTCAAAAAACGTCTCATCCAACTTATCATTCCACTTTATGAAATTTTTCATATAACGAGTTTGAAATTCATCTGCAGAAATCTTCCTCTCTAAAAAATCCACCATTATATTCTTATATTTGTTTACGAACATTTTTATCCCCTCTCAATAGAGAATCCAAAAGTAAATTAGTGATATTATAACATTTCTTAATGAACTATCCTTCCCCGTTAATTGCATAAAGAAAAAGCTGCCTTAAAGACAGCCTACCTTGGCTACTGATATAATAGGTTCAATTAAAAAAAGGTCAACCAGTAAAATAAACTGGCTAACCTTATAATACGAACAAACCTGTTTGTTAATTAAAGACTTACTAATACCAACCAACACCCTCGTTTTCATAATTGGGATGAAAGGGATCTCAGTGGTTGATGCCATTATTTATCCGCGGGATTTTCCACCTGAAATATTAACGGTTGTACCTGTAATATAACTAGAACGGTCTGAAGCTAGATAAGTGACCAATTCACCAATTTCATCCAATTTACCAGGTCGTCCAAGTGGTATCGTTTTGCTGTAATCTGTTCCAAGACCTTCTACTGTCACTCCACGTGTGTAAGCTAATGCTTCATTATAAGCGTCTGTTGTTAAACCTGTTTGCTCATTGATCCCTGGCGCAACACCGACTACGCGGATGTTGAATTTCCCCAGCTCTTTTGCCCAAGAACGGGTAAAGCCATTGACAGCACCTTTTGTTGCCGAATAAACACTTTGTCCGGAAGATCCTTCCATACCTGCCTCGGAAGAAATATTAATGATAACGCCTTTATTATTTTTCACCATTACTCTCGCAACTGCCTGAGCACAAAGGTAAGGTCCTTTTTGATTGACGGCAACCATGAAATCAAAGTCCTTTTCACTTAACTCATACTCCGGCTTTTCGCCACGGAAATCAACAAGTAAACGTGGTAGGTTTACACCAGCATTATTAACTAAAATATCTACAGTTCCAAATAACTCGGTGGCTTTAGTGACCATTTTTTCAACGCTTTCTTTATTGGTAACGTCGCATTGGATATGATAAGTTCCATCAGTTTGTTCGCCAGTATTTACATTTAGATCGGAAACAATCACCTTTGTACCGTTCTTTACTAAATGTGCTGTAATTTTCGAGCCAATTCCAGAGGCACCACCCGTAACGATTGCCACTTTATTTTCTAATTGAGGCCATGATTCATTCATTCTTTTTCCTCCTTATTATATATAGAGTCGAGAATCATAGGTGAAATTTAAAAATGAGTAACAAACTCTAAATTTTTTTTCTTGTTTTGGCTGTGTCTTACTGATGCAATTTTCCGGTGAGGGAACTTCCCTCTTCTTGCATTCAATTATTCTATATAAATCTTTGAAAAGCTTATTTTTTCAAGATTTGAAGAGTTGTCCCTGCTTGCGGCATTTGAATATCTCTTTCTTCAAGATGTAAAGTGCCAGGTAATTCTGCCGTTTCAGAACCATTGAATTTTAACGTGATATGTCCAAGTGAACCTAAATTCTTTTTCACCACGTCACCTACAGAGGTAATGGTATATTGCTGATTGCCTAAGATGAGAATGTCACCCTTTTCGATTTCTCCATTAATTTCATTTACATCAATTAATAGGCAATAATCCGCTAATTCACTCGGGGCATTTGCTCCGAATAGGATGAACATTTTTTCTCCAAGAAAATCAGAGACAGATGGACCAAGTTGGTTAATTTTAGTTTGATAAACTGTCTGCACAAGAAACTCCTCCAATTCTTTGCTTTACATCATTCATTCAGAATCTATTCTAGTAATTATTCATACAACCCGAAGCTTGCGAGCCAAGCAATAAAAACGGTTGGTGCTCCGGTTAAAAAACGTCCGTACAAAACGGAAGGAACTCCGACTTCAATGGTTTCCACTTCTGCCTCTGCTAAACCTAGCCCAACTGGAACAAAATCAGCTCCAGCCTGTGAGTTAATCGCGAAAAGAGCTGGCAATGCAAGGTGCGGCGGGATATTTCCTTTTCCAATTTCCACTCCAATTAATGTCCCAATGACCTGTGAAATAACAGCTCCCGGTCCCAAGAATGGTGATAATAATGGGAATGAGCAAATTAAAGAGATTAAGAGCAAGCCCGGCAAAGATCCTGCAAATGGTGATAAATATTGTGCGAACACATCCCCAATTCCAGATGCTTTAATCACCCCGATTAACATGGCCACAAAAGCCATAAACGGTAAAATTGTTTTAATGACAGTATCTATCGTGTCACGGCCAGCCTGATAAAAGACATTGACGATGGAACCCATCGCCATCCCAATGCGTACTATGACGCCTTTAGGCTTTCTTTGTTCACTAATTTTTTTATCTGCGCTATACTTAGGTTTAGAAATTGTTTTTTCAATTTGTCCGTTAGCATTGTTCACATTGGATGTTGGAGGTGTTGCAGCACCTTCATGCAATTCAATGTTTTGAGGCTTTACTCCAGAAACGTAAATGTCCTCGGTAATGTGCATTGCTAACGGGCCACTTTGTCCAGTAGGCATGATATTGATCGTCATGATTCTTTTTTTGGGGTATAAGCCACATCGGAGCGTTCCGCCACAATCAATGATGACACACGCCATTTCATCCTCGGGTACACTCGTTTTAAAACCGTCGACTAATTCACAGCCTGTTAATTCTGCAATGGTGTCTGCAATATCCGGTCTTGTTCCGCCTGTTACATATACCACTTTATTTTTTTCTTCTGTCGGTGAAATCACTAATGGCCCGCCAAATCCGCCTTGCCCTGCATTGACGATAATTGACTTGTACTTCGTAACCGTTTGAGTCATTCCTTTCCCCTCCTTAGAGATCCACTGTTTCTTTCAATTTAACGCCTTGCTGTTTAGATACATAATAAGTTGTTAAATCTGTTACCCAACCTCTTAAAAAGTTTGTGAAAACCCCCACCAAGAAGTAACGAAGGGCTAGTTCTGTTGTTTCAAATCCCAGTGTTGTAATTCCTGCAGCAATTCCCAAGAATACGAACAGCTCCCCTGGATTAACGTGTGGAAAAAGTCCGTTATGCGTGTGGCAGGAATAAGAAGCAGCAGCATAATAGCTTGGTTTGTATTTTTCCGGCAAAAATTTCCCAAGTGATAATGTCATTGGATTTGCCAAAGCAAACGTTCCAATTACCGGAAGGACAAAATATCTTGTAAGTGGGTTCTTACTCGATTTCTTCGCGATCAGTTCCACTCTTTCTTCTCCAACCAACCGTATAAGGGCATTCATTGCAACTAAAAGCATGATAAGGAGTGGAACAATACCTGTTACTAAATCGACAAAAGTTTCGGCACCTGCTCTAAATAAATTCATAAAGCCATCTGCTGCATTTGTAAGCCAATCCATTCAATTCACCTCAATAATTCCTATTTTTTTGATAAGAGTAAATCAATCCAGCCTTTCTTAACCTTCAATTCACCCCCTTTAGAGATAATATGATAGCTGTTCAGTGCATCCTCAATGGCTAACCTTGTTAACTTATTTACTTTATGAAGATCCTCTTCACCGAGGTGTAAGAGATTTTTCCCTTCAAATCCTTTTAAGTTCCTTACTCTTGAAAGCACGGTTACTCCCTGCATTTTGGCGGCTTTCAATATGTTGTTTTTTCGGTCAATTGCAAACATTACGACAGTGCCAGATTTAAAAAGTCCCGTTCTTTTCCCAATCGCGACCCTTCCAAGCTTTCTCAACTCTGCATACCTTTTATTGAAATGCTTGATTTGCAAAAATCCAAAAATGCTTTGAAGGAGCCAAGAAAAACCAATTAATATAATGACATACCATAGCATTTTGATTTCCTCTTTTCATATGAACTGAAGCTTACATCTTGTTTCCGTTACAATCAGATAATTAATCAATACTCCTTAAGATAAGGATGTTCCATTTTCTTCTATGATTTCAATGATTTCATTTGCCGTTTCCTCAGTGGTGATCAGAGTGTTGATGTATCCTCCTCTTAATCCCCCAATAATGGAAGGAGCTTTTTCAACAGACTCTGCAATACCGATTGAGTATGGAATATTTTTTAGTTTTTCCAGCTCAATGGCTATTGTTCGATCAGATAAGTCAGATTGAATCAGGTTTCCATCTATATCATAAAATCGTGAGCAGATATCACCTATGGCACCTTGTTGATTTAAATCTTCAATTTCCCGATTGCCGCAAAAGCCGGCCCAGACTAAATTAGATGATTGGTTTGGGTTCCCAATCCCTACTACTGCAATTGTTAAGTTGTCCCAAAGCTCCGTTATTTTAGTGAAGTAGTGAGATTGAACAATGTCATCCTTTGTCTCTTTTTTTTCCACTACTGCCGCAGCATCAATAAAATAAGAAGTTCCTCCAAAATCTTCTGCAATATTATAAACAATTCTATTGACGTGATGCTTCGTATCCATAGGTCCAGGCCCGCCTACTAAAGGGACAAAATGAGCGTCTTTTTTTCCGGCGTTGGTAAATTCACCGATCAGACTGGCCATTGTGCTTCCCCAGGCACAGCCTACGACATCACCGTCTTTAATAATCCGTTTTAGTAATTCAGCCCCGGCCATCGCTACCACTTTCTTTTTATCCAGTTCGGTACTGTCTCTTTTTTCAGGAACAATAATTACTTCTTTTAAGCCAAACAACTTTTCCAATTGACGTTCCAATTCAAAAGCTCCATCAATATCGCTGCTGACAGTAATTTTAACTACCCCATCTTCCCTTGCTTTTTTTAAAAGTCTGCTGACGGATGTTCGGTATATACCTAATTCTTTTGAAATGGCGCCTTGCGTCATATCTTCTTCATAGTACATTTGCGCAATTTTAACTAAGAGTCTTTTTTCTTCTCTTTTATCCATTTCGTCACTTCCTTTTTAAATACGCACATTTGTGCAACCCTAATCATTTGTGCTTTATTGAATTTAGTATACGCTTACAAAAATAGCTACGTCAACAAAAAAATACTACTTGTGCAAATTTTTTAAAAATTATGTCATTTGTGCTTGGTGTGGACTCATAAAAGCCCCAAAAAAATGAAGCAGCTCCATTGGATCGGGCTGCTTCATTTCTATTATCCATTAAGACGGTATTATCAAAAGTATTTATAAAGAGAAAAGCAACAACTCGAACGTTGCCTTTTCCAATTTATCCATTTCGGAATTTTGAAGGTCAGGAGAACTTCAACCTAAAAAAAGTCGAGTTCCTTACTATTCTAAGGATTCGACTTTTTTTATGAGGGATCTTAACAGTTATAAAAATTGACTGGTATCTACCCTAGTGGAACTTTTTCCCTTAACCTGTTTTAACGTCGCTACTATAAGAAAGCTAACAATCACTAATAAGAGCCATGAACTCACCTTTCCTAGATGAACCAGACTCCATGCATCGGTTTGGTTTGGATATTCCCACGCTCCAAAGAATGTTGCGATATTTTCGGCTATCCATATAAAAAATCCGATGAGCACAAAAGAAAGCGCGAGTGGCATTCGGTAACGAGTTCCATCAACCTCGTATGTGACCCATGATTGCCAAAAGACGATAATTACAAGTCCAGATAACCACCAACGAACGTCAATCCAATAATGGTGGGTGAAAAAATTCAAATAAATCGCAGCTGCAAGAGGTACAACTACCAAAAACGGTGGCCACTTAACCAGTTCAACCTTAAGCCTCCTCCACGCCTGGCAAAGATAACTCGCTACACTTGCGTACATGAATCCGCTATACAAAGGCACTCCAAAAATTTTGAAATAGCCTTCCTCTGGATAAGACCAGGAGCCCATATGTACCTTGAAAAGTTCAAGAGCAAGTCCGATAAGGTGGAACAATGTGATAACCTTTAGCTCATCCCGTGTTTCAAGTCCAGAACGCACCATCCACCACTGCATCAGAAGACAGATGATGAGCAGCCAGTCATACCGTGGCAGGAAGGGAAGCGGCATGATTTTTGTAAAAGCCAAAGAGGCAAAAATAACGACAGGAAACAAACATGATAGGGCCTGATCCCAACCAAAACGAACGAGTTGTTTTAGTGCTCTCATGATTGGTGCCCCCATTTTTGAATCGTTAAATTCATGAGTAACTCCCCTTTTTAAAAATCTTTCTTTTCCTTTCAATGTTGCATTTCCCCACTTTATTAATCTTTTGTGCCTTCATCATTTCGGTATTCTAAAATATCTCCGGGTTGACATTCTAAAGCCTTACAAATCGCCTCTAAAGTTGATAATCGAATCGCTTTTGCCTTGCCATTCTTCAATATGGAAAGATTAGCCATCGTGATTCCAACCCTCTCAGAAAGTTCTGTAACGCTCATTTTCCTCTTAGCCAGCATCACATCAATATTGATTATAATTGCCATATTATTCACCTCAGATCAGACTATTAAATCATTTTCCGCTTTTATATCTATAGCTTCTTTTAAAAGCCTTTGAAGAACGGCAGCAAAGACAGCAACCACCATTGAAGCAAAAATAACGACCATTCCGATTAATATGATACCTGGGGCGTCGTCCATCTCCGCAATGAGATAAAAGAGTGGCATGCCTGCGACATACAAGATACTGATTGTGATTGCACAATATTTGATAATCTTTAAAGCTCTGACAGATAATTCCGAGAAAGCTTTGTTCTTGTCAATATAGCTTAAAAGTTTAAAAGCTTGATACAGAGCAAAGTAAAAAGGTATCGCCGATGCATACAAATCGATTAAAACGAGATATTTCATATAAGCAATATCCGGATACAATTCTGCTGCAAAATTCGCTATCTCAGGCACCAAAAATATGCACAAAGCAAGAACTGGAATTCCAATAAGAATAACAGCTATCTTTAAAAAGAGTGTTGTTCCCCGTTTCATAAAAAGCACCTCACTTATTTATTATTAATTTGACTTTAACACACGTTTTATCGTTTTACAATAAAGTATTATTGTCTTTTATTATATTATTATTGTTACAGAATTATCCCTTTCATTTTAAAAAAAGGCTATGTTAAAGGTGAAGGTTGATTTTTAAAAATATATAAGTAAAGAACGGAATGGTAATTTATGTTAAAATATATATGAAATTATGAGGATTTCCACTACAACTAACGGTTCAGGATTGTTAAATAAGGTTTGTATTGCAAAAGAATACGGGGGGATGAAATGAAAGGTTTTTTTAGATTTTTTATAGGAATGTTCTTAATATTTACATTAACAGGATGCATAGGAGAAGATTATGATGTTGGTGTCCAACTGCTCATTTATATTCAGAAGACCTTGCTACAACTGTGCAATTAACAGAAGGAAATATCAGTTGGAGTTCATCAAGTGAAGATGTAGATCAAAAAATAGATGATATTCAAAAATTAGGATTATCACAAGAAAAAATGAAGGTTACTGCCAACGAAAAAGTTTCCTTGGATTTTCAAGAGAACGTAAGAAATGGTGGAGACATTTGGACTGACCAAAAAATAACAGTTGCCCTACTGAAAAATGAACAACGAATTGAACTCGAATTGCATGAAAATAGGGAATTTCAAATCCCCAATAACAAAGGGAGTTATGTTTTAGAAGTTGTATTCACAAGTTCAAGAGGTACTGCCCAATATGTAGGAAATATCTTAATTCAGTGATGTAGCCCTAAGGGGCAAAGAGAATTATAGGCGTAAAATCAACCAAGAACTTTAACATAGCCTTTAAAAAAAAGAAGAAAAGCATACTCCTTAGAAAGAAAGCTCCATAACTTTAAATAACTTGTGCTACTTGCCCCTTTAAATCCATAAGAAAAAGGCTGCCGCAGCAACCTTCCTTATCGAAGTAAAACACCTGTTAGTTCAACAAAAAAACTGATTTCAAGAGAAATTGGTTATTTTATTTTTCACTTCCCCGAGACCAGATAACTACAGGAATCAATAATAAAGATAATAACCCTCCAATAAATGATAATGTTGTATAACTTGAACCGGCCACAATCATTCCAGAAAAGGCTCCACCAGCAGCACCTGATAACGCAATTAAAACATCCACTGCACCTTGAGTTTTAGCCCGAGTTGAAGTTCCAGTTGAATCAACAATGAGAGCAGTCCCACTTATTAAACCAAAATTCCATCCTAATCCAAGTAAAGAAAGAGCAATAACTAGGAGAATCATAGAATCACCTGGTGCAACCGCTGATATTAAACCTGCCAGAAGCAACGTAACTCCAGAAGCAATAGCCATGGCAGTACGACCAAACTTATCAACAAGGAAACCTGTAACCAGTGAAGGGAGAAACATTGCACCTATATGAAAGCCAATAACAAGACCTATTTCACCCAAGTCATGTCCATGATGTCTCATATGAACTGGTGTCATTGTCATAATAGCCACCATGACAATTTGAGTAAGAACCATGATTGTTGCACCAACAATAATGCCTCTTTTGTTTTCCGTTTTTTCAGTATCTGTCGAATGTTCTATTCGATTACTTTCTTGGTTGGACACTTCTATTGTTCTTGCTATAACCAATGGGTCTGGGCGAAGCATGATGAAAAGTACAAGACCTGCTAAGATAAATGCTGCAGCTGATAAAATGAAAGGACCAGCAAGTGATGGAACACCAATAGAAAGAGCAAAATCCCCCATTACATTCACTAAATTCGGACCTGCAACTGCACCAAATGTTGTAAATACCATAGTAATACTAATAGCAGTAGCTCGCTGTTTATTGTTTGCTAAGTCCGTACCAGCGTAACGAGCTTGTAAATTTGTCGCTGTTCCTGCACCATAAATGAGCAGGGAAGCGAATAAAAGGAAAATGCTATTTATTATGGCTGCAGTTATGACTCCTATCGCTCCAAGTCCACCTACCATAAAACCAGCTGTTAGACCTGTACGACGACCGTAACGTTGAGAAAGTCTCCCTACGATTAAAGCAGCCCCTGCAGACCCTAAAGTAAATAAACCCGAAGGAAGTCCAGCAAATGCATCTGTGCCAAGCATTTGTTGTGCAAGAAGTGCCCCCACCGTAACTCCAGCTGCTAACCCAGCACCACCAAAAATTTGTGAAATACTTATAATAATCAATGTACGTTTGTATAACATTTTTTGTTTTTCTTGAGAATCTACATAACTCTGGTTCAATTGATATGTTTTACTAGACATTTGTTATGACCTCAATTCATATATCATTCTGTAATTTCTCCGGTGTAGTAACCGTTCTAGCGATGACCAGGGCATCTTTCTTATCACTTTTAGACTGAGAATCATCACTGTTTTCTTTATTCCTTTTTACTAAGTGAAGTTTACCGTCACTACCTCAATTCCTTGTTTAAATAGCCACTTCGAGAGATTATCCATTAATGGATTTTAGGTTCCATTCCTACAATGGCACCTCCAGTTTATTTAATCTTTGAATCTTATCCATCCATTTTAATAAACTAGCAAATCCATCTTCATTAAGCTAACCTTTCTTTAGTTCAATAAGAAAAAAGGCTGCCGAGCAACCTCGCTTATTGAAGTAAAGCACCCCGATTATTAGACCAACCTTTAAATTCATCGAATTATATTCTTTGTCATACCAATGGTAAACTTCTCAAATCCTAAATTTTCATAATATGATTCCAAACTTTCTACACACATAAGTTGAGGAATTACTCGATTTTGCTCACAATGTTCAATTATTCGATTCAATATTTCTTTACCGATTCCTTTGGACTGATAGCTCGATAGTACACAAACTCCACATATAACTCCAGTAATCACACCATCTGAAATAACACGTCCCATACCCACTAACTGCTGTTCATCAAAAGCATAAATTGCATACCAGCTTTGATTGCACATTTGTTTCAATTCATTAACTGTTAATTTAAGTGAATTCCATCCTAAAGATTCATATAAGGTTAGTACTTGCTTGAAACTTTCAGGGGGTTCCATTGTATAATATATAGGTTTTTCCATAAAAGCACCTCCCTGGATTTTTGTAACTTACAAGTTAATATCAACATGTATCTTCCACTGCCTGCCCCGATAGTTGGTTAAGAAAAAGGTTGCCTAAGCAACTCCATGTTCGACTCAAACCCTTTAGGTCAATTTTAAATTCCCTTCCCATATTTCACCAAAATATGCCACAATAGTTTTAATTCCTGAAGTACCTCTGGATACGTTCCGCGATCGCTCCAAGACCCTGGATTGCGTTTCAAGTCCATTACAGCAGATCCAATTATGTTCGCATCGATTAAATTATTATGTGCAATTCGTTTTGCCAAGGAAGTCATTGATGGGCCTCTAAAATCCGCAGGGACCTGGTCTACCATAAGTACAGAGCCCTTGTGCCAATAAAGATCAATAGAATACTTAAGGCATATTTGTTCCATTGTTCTCCCTACATGATTGTCCTTGAATGAAGGATCTGCAACAAGCACTTCCACGTCTTCTTTAAGTGATATGTCCCCATGAACTTGGGCTTCAAGATAGTGGTTAAGATTGCGGCTTGGCTCTTTGTTTGCTGGATCCATAAACGGGCTTTCTAGGTTAACCAGTAAATGATTGATTAATCTTGCTGGCGTCAGATTTCTTTCACCGATTGCAAAATCCCTTAAGAACGCTTCTTCCAAGAGTGCAGCCAAAATGATGTCAAACTCTTCATAAGTGCCCTTTTCTTTTGGGTCTTGATGCGAATCCAAATACGTGTAGGTGGAACGATAAGAGACCTCAGGGGAAAGAACAAAATAGCATGATCCAAACCGTGGAGCAGGCCCATCAGGATGTAACATCAAATTTAGCGCCCCATATTTAGGCCGTTGGTTATTGGTTGTGCCCTCCAGTTGATATGCTCCTCCAAAAATTCTCTTCTCCCAAATGTCGCGATTACCGCCAGAGTATGCGGATACGCTGCCATTCGATAAAAATGTTTCAAACTGGCTCTTATATATTCCCTGCTCAAGCATTGCTTCAGCAACGCTTTTCATAGTCGAATCTGGTCTATCTGGGTGAAAATGCAGACAAATATTTGCATGAGCCTTTAAATTAACAACAGCATTTTCAAATACCTTTTCCGAGATATTGGACATTTTTAATATGTGATTAATTATTGCTTTAGCTTCATGTTTATGGTTACTTGCATACTTTGTAAAATGCTTTAAAGCAAATTGTTGTGCCCTTGATAAACCCATGAATAGACGAGTCTCTCCTTTCATTCAGTTGATCCTAATTAATTCAATGAAAAGTTGTTTTTCCCTTATTTTCAATTAACTGCTCCGTTAAGCAGCAATATCTCCATAACTATAAAAATATTCACTTTATAGAGACACTATGCACTTGGAACTTAAAGATGCTTGCTCTTCCCCAAGACCCCTGGCTAAATCTCCGAATCTCTTGTTTTTCTTTTCGCCATCAGACGCTTATAAAGAGGAAAGCCAAACATATAATACCCTGAAAATGACAGCAGTATTAAGGCTAAACCTGTCATTGTGAGGATCGTGTATCTATACCAATTGCCAAAGAAGGATCCATCATGCAAAGTAATGAGGAAAGTTGAGTAATCCGGGTTCGTGGATAAAACTTTTCCCGTACTTGCATCGATTTGAACACCTTGACTGTTATTAAAGCGAACCTGGTAAACATTTGCACTTGGTCTATATTCAATTCTAAATATATCATCAACCGAGTCTGTACCTGGAAGTCCCTGGGAAACAGCAATCGACACGACCTTCTCCATTGGTATCGCTTGATTTGGACTCGACTCTTTCCCCGTCCTTAACTCATCAGCCACTCCGAGTGGTATCATATAAACAAGCACGAGGCCTGTGACTGCGATGAACATAAAAAAAACAGATAAAATTAATCCTGACCATTTATGTACTTTTCGGCTAAATTGATACAACTTTACAGATTTCGACATTGTTCCACCACACTCCTTGGCTACTTTTCACAACATTTTTCAATTTGAAGTAAAACCCTAAAAATCGCACAATTATAAACTTTTCTTCATAACTATCCTATGTTCATTTACAACATAATCATTCTTTCGATAAAATGCTTCTGCATGCCCGTCGTTAGCAGTTAATAAATATAAACTTTTAATCCCTCTCTTCTGTAGTTCATCTTCTAAAGAATGAAGCATTTTTGAGCGTATCCCTTACCTTGCAATTGATTATTTACACAAAGTTCCGCCAAATAAAAAGTTAAACCTTGATAAGACACCTTACTATTTCCAGCAATAAAACCTACTGGATTGTGATCGACATGGAATAAAAAACCAAGAAACTTAGGAGTATTCAGTAAGTCAGTAAGTCTTTCTTTAGCAGTCTCGTATGTCCAACTTTCATTCCATGGTTCACTATTAAAAACGTTCATGTAGAGTTCGATACATGGCTCTAAATTCTCCGATGTCAGTGGTAACCTTTCTGTCATATTCATGCTTCCTTTCTATTTTCATTAAAATTTTGTATATTAATCCAAATTATATCTTATCTTTGTTGAACTGACCTGACCCTTTAGTTACATAAGAAAAGGAGCTGCCTTAAAGACAGCTCCGATCTTCAGCTAACGCACCCGTTAGTTTAAGTACATTCTTCTCAAACTTATATTAGTTCGCAACTAAGATTTAAGAACATAATTGATAAATTCTGTTTTTGCTTTAGTGTACGCTTCACGATCATTGCTATATTTTTTTGCTAAATTTCTTTTAAGAATAGCGTATTCATCAATAAACTGCTGATTAGTCCGTAATAAATCACGAAAAAGTAGCTGATTATCCCACCGTTCTTCTCCCTCAAGTAAAATATGTAAATGTACTACTCGTTTGTCGTTAATTACTTTCACAAAAAATCTTTGCCAAGGTCGATTGTCTATGTTAGGTGGTACATAATTCCAGTCGTGATTAGCTAACAATGAAGATATTTCTTTTATTTTTTGAAATGAATCAATTTTAGCCATTAAATCAATGATTGGTTTAGCTGGTAAATTTGGAATAGATGTACTTCCATAATGTTGAATTTCCGTTATGCCGAAAGTTGAAAGAAGATTAAGAAGAAGTGCTTTTTCCTGATTACCTTTTTCTACCCACTTGGGATTTGGTTCGTCAATGTCTATTGTCTCATTAGCCCAAACGGGCCATGTGCTTTCATCATGAATATCTTTCATTTTACTCTCCCTCAAGATTTTAATTTTTTCAGTTTCAGAAAAATCTTAGTACCTACATTCTTTTACAAACCTGCCTTGATAAAAGAAAAAGCTGCATTAAAGACAGCTCCGATCTTCAGCTAACGCACCCGTTAGTTCATTAAGAAAAGCGATTCTTATTCAAGAATCGCGCCCTATAATGGAATAACTAAATATGATTTCAATCATAAAATAAATTATTTCTCCCAAATTAATACAGCACGTTTTAAAATTGAATCCCAAGAATCTTTTCCAGCAGCGATCTTTTCTACATCATAATCTACATAATAAACAGCATCAATTTTTTCACTTTCAGAAAATTCCCAGATATAATCCTGTTCATTAAGATTCTTCTCGTTATTAATTAGGTTTCTTGAAGGGGAATCAGCAATTGTTTCTTTATAAGAGATAAAACTTACATTCTTTTTCTCTCCGTCAATTTCAAGTGGCATAGGATGGGTCTCGCTAACACTAGCATAACTTTTACCGTAATAATGAGAAACCAATTGATTATCATTTTGCATTTCAATTTTAATTAGATTTTTCGAGTATGGAATAACCCTTTCATAATAAAAAGTATATGCAAACGCTCCTAATAAAATTATAGCCGTAGCAAAAATGGAAGCAAATGAAATTATTACTTTTTTCTTACGCCATTTTTTATTAATCTTTTTAATAATAGGGGCTTTATTTTCTGCTGGAATATACAGTTTACGTTTCATTGTTTCATATTCCTTTTGGCATTTTTCACAATGCTGTAAATGCTGGTCTACCATTTCTTTTGTATCTTGACTAACTACCTCATCAATATAAAGAGGTAAAACATCTTGAATAATTGTGCATTTAATCTCTTTCATGATTCAACTCCTCCATATACTCAATAATTTTTTTCCTCGCTCTGTAAAAAGTTACCCTTGCCCACCCCGAACTTTTCCCAAAGAGTCTTCCTATTTTCTCAAAAGGTAATTCGCCAAAAGTGCGTAGTGAAAAGACTTCTTTGTATGGCTCATCCATAGAGTGAAGAAATTGATGAACAGTAAAGGCATCTTCTTCATTCATCAAATGTTTTACAATTTGAACTCCCGTACTTGGTTCTTCTTTAACATCTAAATCTATTTGCCTTTTCTTTCTTTTGTAATGAGAGAAATATGTATTTTTTGCAATTGTAAAAAGCCACGCCCTAATATCTTTAGAACCATCGAATTTTTCAATTGCTTTTAACGCCTTAAAAAATGCCTCTTGCGTAATTTCTTCAGCTATACTCTCATCGTGGCTTAATGATTTGATAAACAAATAAACTTCTTTAAAGTATTCGCGATAGATTTCCTCAAAGTCGATCTCTTTTCACCCCATTCACTTATATAACTCCTAGAATTTAATTACGTTACAAAAATATTTAAATATTTTACACTGGGCAATTATGTTATTTTCTCGATTACCAATCTCCAAATGATTCAGGATCAACATAATATATTTAATTTTCATCAAAATAAAAATAGGCATATTCAAAAGAATATACCTCATCCTTCTTTAACTGCTTCTATAATTTAAGTTCAATATCATTACCAGAAGTAATCAATTTTTCTTCAGATTCTTCCTCCATTAAATGGCCCTTTAATGGAATAATATGAATGACGTTTAAATAACTTTATTATGTTTTAAACGACTTTATTGTAAATTAAACAACTTTAATGTCACTTAACAGTATTTCTTATGGAACTATCCTGCCCCTTTAGTTCCATAAGAAAAAGCTGCCTTAGAGACAGCTCCGATCTTCAGCTAACGCACCCGTTAGCTTAAGTATATTTATTCACAATCTATCTGGTTTTACATATATTAACTCTGTTTAGTTATTACAGGAATGCTGTCCCATAGATTTCGATATTGCTCCCGGTATTATAATAAGGTTTAAAGAATTACGCCTGATACATCTCCTTTCAATACTTCTTTTTCATTCTGATTTTTACATAAAAAGGATGCAATAAACGCTGTTCTATTATTTTCTTGCCTTTCGTATTTCTCAATTTTAACTTTACAAACTATGGTATCTCCTGTAAAAACAGGTCTTAAAAACTCAAAACTCGTACTACGAGCCAGTACGTTATTATCTCCAGCTATTTTTGTTGGCAGAGTTGCCGTTAGTAACCCTTGAATGACAAGTCTTCCTTGTTCATCTGGGGTTATATGATGTATCCCTTCATCCCCTGAAATCTCAGTAAATAATTCAACATCCCTTACTGTAAAAGTTCGTTCAAACGTAATTATGTCTCCTGCTTTTAATGACATTTTAAACTCCTCCTAATGTCTGGTTAATTACAAATTTGAATATTACATCAACACCAGACTTTTCAAGGTAATATATTCCACAAAGTAATAAAAAAACCCTTCTTCCACTAAACTGCCCCGTTAGTGCCATAAGAAAAAGGCTGCCGCAGCAACCCCTGTTAATGAACTAAAGCACCTGTTAGTTCAAGAAGTTTAATTTGTAATTTCGTTTGTGTTACGATTTAAAATCTGAAAATAAGTTATTACAGCAATTACAATGCACAATACACCACTCACTAACCAAATATAGAAAAAAATTTGACCACCAAATGTGGGAGAATTAAAAATAAAATAACTAAGTAAGAATAATACTCCACCCAAAAAAGATAAATAATAAGCAAACCGTTTATGCTGTTGCTTTAATAAATGGTATCCAATAAGAATTAACAAATATAAACTGCTTATTACCATAATGACAGGAAAAGTTGGTTGAAATTTAACTGCGTATATAAAGTAGTCAAGTTGTGATATAGAGCTATTACTATTTACCTCACCGTATAAAAATTGGGAAAATGGTGTTGAGTACTTCCATTCCCTAGGATGATCTACGATTGCACTACCTTCATATAAAGCACAAACAGTAGAAATTAAAAGTAAAATAGATGCTATACCGAACTGAAACAAAAAACTAAACCTAAATATATTAAACACCCTCAAATTTATTATTTAAAAATAACTCTCACACTTAATTTAAAATTAATTTCAATTATTAACATCAAAAACTTCATTTTTTAACCTGCCCCTTTAGTTCCATAAGAAAAAGCTGCCTTAAAGACAGCTCCCATCTTAAGCTAACGCACCCTATAGTTTAAGTACAATATTTCACAAACTTCTAACTAATAAAAAAAAGACGGTGACTTACATAAGTCATCGCCCCGATATTCTAATTATTCAATGCCTAGTAGAATTCCACTCGTCAACTATATGGTCCCTAAAACGAGCTACTTTACTTGTTTATTCATTCCCCACTGGAAGTACAACAGTAAATGGTTTTAATTCCCTAGCTGGGACAAAGTTTGAAAAATTAAATTGCAACATTGTATTTTCCAGCTTAAAGTTCATGATTTTTTCTTCTCCATTTAAATCGAATGTAGATCGGAAGTGCGCTGTCTTTTTATCGATAGTTTTCACTTTATTCATGCGAATGCTATGATTTTTAGGTGGTACTGGATTTTCAGGATCTATTTCCCCTAAATATCCCTTATCTACCAACAATAATTCATATTTCAAATTATTTTCAAATAAATCAAGCTGGTGTTTACTCAATTCCTTGGAGAGCCCTGTAAATTGATAATCGATTACTAGTTTACTACCCTTTTTGGTTATATCATTTACCTGAAGGCCTAAATTGAGCCGTTTGCTTTTTAAGGTGAAAGATTTAATATTCAAAAGCTGTTGTACTTTTGGATCTGCTGCAGATAACTGAGGATAAAAGGTAAGTGAAGTAATATCTGAATTGAGCTTGGTCATTTCTCTTCTCATGGTACTTTGATATCCATCTTCTTGTTCAGAATCCTCGAGAACTGTTTGGTTTCCAAACCTATACACATTTCCTTTATCATCAACAGCTTTTAATATAATAATGTCATCACCCTTGTATTTCTCCACGGTCTCATAAACAAGCGAAGATGACGCCCTTGCGGTGAGGATCTCTTTAATACGGATTTTGACCTCATCATCCGGGTATCCATGCTCCTGATCAATAACAAGTGTACTGTTTTTTTCTTGCTGAATTGGGATATCAAAATTCCATTCACCTTTTATCCCGTTAATATTATGAATAGTTATGGGGAGAGTAGAATTCTCCTTAAATGATTTATATGGATATTCCATTTTCCATTGGAAATTGTATCCCCCCTTGACCTTCCTAATGTCTGTCGACTTTCCATTCAACCAAGGGTCATTATCCCCTTTGTTGTGTTCAAAATTCATATCAAAGCTTACTTCCCCTTTTTCGTTATGCCCTTTTTCAACATCTTCATCTACAAATCCTGTAATTGATACCACATTGCCATCAAAATAAGCGCTGATGAGTTTTACAGTCACTCCATTTTTAGTTAAGGATTGATTTAATTCTGTAACTGCATCTTGATTCGCAAGTTCAACGCCCATTGAATCATTGAATTCTTGAAAAATCCCGCCTATTAAAGGGGTATTAGCCAATACTTTATTCATTGTAGGATTAACAAATCCAGAAGCAATGGTGATTCCAAGAAGAGCAGCTGCAGCAGCTGAACCTGCAAGAACTTTCTTTTTCTTTATTTTCCTACCTTGCCCTGACATTTTTAAGCCTTTATCAATAGCGCTAAACACTTTTTCTTTTGGTACAACTATTTTTTCAATAGCACTTTTTACTTCTTTGTTATCCATTGCATTTGCCCTCCTCTTCTTTATAGGACTTTTTTAATTCGGCTTTCCCCCTGCTTAAATAAGTTTTTACAGTCCCTTCGGGGATCTCCATGATTTCGCTAATGGTTTTAATAGAATAATCATAGTAGTAAAACAAAATAATGGCGGTTCGATAATTCCCTTTTAACTGTCCGATCGCATTTAATAGATCTATTGCTTCGTCATGACCTGAATGATAGGTTACCGTTAAATTAGACAATACTTCGTCTGTTAGCCGCACAATATTATTTCTTTTCTTAAGGATTTGGCCAGCACAGCGGATAATGATTTTTGTAAGCCAAGTCATAAAATATTCCGGATGCTTTAACGAATGAATACTCGTAAAAGCCTGATACGTTGCCTCTTGAACGACATCTAATGCATCCTCTTCGTTATGTACATAAAGATAAGCAGTCCGGTAGATTCGTTCATAGTGCTGCTTTATGAGTTGTTCAAAAGCTTTTTTATTGCCCCTGATTGCTTTTTTAACCATCTTATCATTCTCAAACTCCATCTCTCTCAACTCCTTTCAACTATTAGTGGAATATATCTTCAGAAAAAGTTTCAAAAAGTTAAAGTATTTTTAGAAAAAGCATAACATGCAAATAAAAACCTAAGTTTAAAAAAATAAACAGAAACCACTTTGCGATTTCTGCTTATTTAAACTGTTGCTTTTTTTTGATAGCTTTTGAATTTGTTGAGTGTATTCTGCAACTCAAAGGTGTTGTGAGTTTACACTTTATTCTACAAAATCGCTTATTGAACTAACCTGCCCCGATAGTTGCATAAGAAAAAGCTGTCTTAAAGACAGCTCTGATCCTCAGCTAACGCACCCGTTAGTTCATTAAGAAAAGCGATTCTGGAATATTGAAAAAAAGAGGCCATCCTTTTTGGACAGCCCCCTTTCTGCTAATTATAAAATTTCTAGTAGAGCTCGATATCATTATATTGGTCACTTCAGAATGTTACCATCTATACTTCAGAGAAGGTATCTCCAAAATGAATTGGCTTTCAATCTTTGAAAACTATGAGAATACTGCAATTTTACGTGCGATAGATTCTGTTAAACGAGAGGCTACTTTTGGAACAGCCCATTTAATAATTGGTGTTAACACCGCACCAGATAATCCGCCTGCATGGATTTCCACCGTACAAGTCATTATTGTTTTACCATTAACATCTTCTGCAGTAAAGTGACCGCTTCCTGTAAAATTATCTGATAAACCTTTTAGTTCAAACTTAATATTTGAAGGTTCATTCCATTCGGTAATATCTACCTGCGCTTGTATTGTTTTTTTAATACCTTTCACACTACCTTCAAATGTCCAAATAGATTGCTTGTCATTTATGATTTCATGTTCTTTATAGGCTGGTACTGTCGTTGCCCATTTTTCGAGATCACTGACATAATCCCAAACTGCCTGTACATCTACTGGAACTACTACAGTATGCGTTCCCGTTGCCATTATGATCCCCACCTTCACTATGTATGTATTGTAACTTTACATTTCTACAAAATAATTATTACATAAAAAGCATAAACTTACATCACTAATTATACATAGCTTTCCTTCTTCCAATCCCCCAATTATTTGTAGAATCAAAATTTTCCAATCCTCCACAATCCGGCCCTTTAATGGAATAACAGGACTGACGTTTTTAAACGACTTTAATGTCAATTAACAGTATTCCTTATGGAACTAACCTGCCCCGTTAGTGACATAAGGATTTTTAAACAACATTATTATTTTTTAATGACTTTATTGTAAATTAAACAACTTTATTATCTCTGTACAGTAGCGTCAGGAAAATGCGGATTTACAACGTTAAGGAAGTTTCAATATTAAAAAACCTAATTTCTCAGCATTAAATGAGAAATTAGGTTTTTTCATTAATAGAAAAAGACTTATAAGTATTTATCACTAATCACTTTCAGATGGTGTAACTCGTGCCCGACAATGCCATATGCAAAGGTACCTATCGAAACTGGGCTGTTCATTACAGTTCCATTACGATCCCACGCTGCATCATCAATGGTTGAAATAAGACTTAACGTGTTGGAGCGTACCGTGTCTAAACCAGCTAGTAGCTGCTCCCAGGATAATTTGTTGAAGTTTGCCGCAGAAACGTATTGATCCTGATCCATTGCTGGGAGTGGTGCACTTTCATTTCGTGCAATGGCAAGCATTCGATACGACATCACACGTTCCACGTCGGCCAAATGCCCAATCACTTCTTTTAAAGTCCATTTCCCTGGTGCGTACGCCTTCCTTGCTGACTCCTCTGATATGCTGCTCAAGAAGGTAATGGTCTTAGTTCGTTGCTTACTAAGTATTTCTTCAATATCTCCATCTGGCACAAGACTAACATACCTATCATACTCTGGATTTTCAATAGATAATGGTCGTGGACGCACAAGAATCCTCCTCATCGGAATAGTTAAGTTATGGTTCTAGGCTAATATTCGACTTTCAAGAAGATATTTCCTTTATTTGATATTTAATTTCATTACCGCAAAATAATTGCAAATTAAACAACTTTATTATCTCTGTACAACTGATTTATGCAGTTAACATAATACAGATAATAATGGATTAATTTACTTTTTATTCCACTAACCTGCCCCGTTAGTTGCATAAAGAAAGAGCTGCCTTAAAGACAGCTCCGATCTTCAGCAAACGTACACGTTAGTTGAAGAAGACCTATTTTAGATGAACAGAAACATATTTGGATTTAGGTCTATTAAATAAAGCAACCTCATAATTTGATAACCAATTCAATTCCCCAAGATAGTAACTGAATATTATCTCATCTGGTTTAGTAGATGACACAAGTTCTTTAACTATTTCTTGTCCGTTCTTATCCCTGACAATTAAATATATTTCACATAAATAGAGACCGTGGTTTATAAAAACTTCAGCTTTATAGGTACGATTGGGACTACTCTTTGGTTTCTTCCAAACGTATTCATTTTTGTAACTTGCTTCTTTCACACAGTTATAGGCATCATCGAAAGGTCTGCTTTCCCAGTTATTTAATTTAACGACCTTATCGATGCCTTGCTTCAAAATGTCCAATACTACCTCTTTTTTCTCTTGCTCTTCTAGTTTAAAAAATTCACTTACATCATAACCAATCTCCACATCACAGAACCCATCTATAATTGATAAGGAAGGGTTTGGGGAGTCTTTAACACAAAAGATATTGATTTGCTTAATATTTTCGGTCTTGAATTTTGAAAAGCACTTTTCGTAAAGGGCAGTAATACATCTTGATTGAAATGAAAAATTTGATTTTACATCGGCAACCCCATCGTCGTTTTCCGAATATAAAAGAAAATGTTTTAATATCATTATTAATCACCTAAATAAATGTTCTACCTTCATCTATTTTTATCCTTCTTTAACTAAACTGCCCCTTTAGTTCCATAAAGAAAAAACTGCCTTAAAGGTAGCTCCGATCTTCAGCTAAAGCACCCGTTACTTAAGAAAATTATTTTTTAGGGCTTGTGCATTATCTTTATCTAACTCTCCATAACTTTCATTTTCATTATTACTAATAATTGTTGCTGTACCTGCACTTTCATTAAACCAAATTTCATATTCATAAAGTCTTTCAGGTATATTTTCATCAAAAGTGTAAAACAAAGTTGCTTCTACGTCTGGTTTTCTAGCCATTTTAACCACTTTATCATCCCATTTGATTTGTTCAAATGCCTGCCTTAGCAGTTCTATTGATTCGCTATCTGTGATCATTACCACATCTTCGTATTTTCCTTCTGTATCAATTTTTTGAACATCTACTCTTGATAATTGTCCTTTTTCTTCCCCAATACAACCGACCAATAACACCATAAAGACAAAAAGAGAAGTAAAATTTATTATCTTTTTCATCATTCACCTCCATAAATTTAGACGTTTACATTTCATAATAGTTCCAGCTTATCTTCAACTAAACTGCCCCGATAGTTCAATAAGGCTTATTGTAGAGCTGGCACATATTGTGACGTAAAAAGAGTTATTTTACTATCTGGTTTGTTTCTTGTTTTTATCCCGAAAATAAGAAATAAGTGCGTCAGCTATGGTAACCAAAATATAAAAAAACTCTAGGAATAGATTTAACAATTAACCAGCTCCTTTTAGGTTGATACTTAGTTGTTTAATTATGGCTGATTTTTAATAAATCTTTATAAACAATTTTATGGATTTGAGGTTGTTATTATGAAGATTTGCAGTAGGGAATTTTGGGTTTAATGAACAGTTTGAATACACTACGCTTGATGAACTAACCTGCCCCGTTAGTTGCATAAAGAAAGAGCTGCCTTAAAGACAGCTCTGATCCTAAGCTAAAGCACCCGTTAGTTGAAGAAGATTACGATATTTTCTACATAAATAAAAGTCAACCTCTCTTCGAGTCTATAATTCAAAATTTTTCCCCTGTTTCAATCTTCTGATTCACTTTCTTCATAATCCTCTGATTCACTTTCTTCGTAATCCTTAAAATCATCATCATCCACCACACATGGGGAAGAGTCCTCTCGAATAAACCGTACCGCATTTAGTCCGATCATCTGAGCAGCGGCGGACGGCTGACCATCCGGAAAAATAGGCGAAATGGACAGATCGGCAACCTTAAGATTTTTGGTACCAAACACATTGAGGAATCCATCGACAACCCCTTCTTGAATCGTCTGTCCCATCCGACACTGCCCGCCTATAGAAAAGTTTGTGTAAGAGGCTTTGACATAATTTTCAAGCTGCTGTTGTTTGTTAGGATCGTTGTCAGGTAGCTGGAATATACTCTCGGGAGGATATACAACTTTCCCGATGCCGTTATTTGGGTATTTCAGTGGATCTCTAGCCTCTACAATAATATTATAAATTCTCTTATATTGATCGACCATATACGTTAGGTCATTGGGATCTTCCAACGGATTGAAGTTAAGAGATGGATAAGCCTCTGGATCGCTATGTTCCACTAGCACTGTACCCCTGCTTTTTGTATTCACGTCTACAATACCAAAACTCATGATACTTGGAGTGGTTTGGAAAGTTAAATCTAAACTCCAACCATTGCTGATCACATCTGGAGCAGGGATAAAAAATGGGATAGGAGCCCCTATCAGTTGGAGACGACGACCTTCTAGTAGATTCATTGGATTCTCTGCTTGGAAAGCACCTAAGATAAGTGGAAAGTTGGGATCAGCAAAAAATATTGGAAGAATTTGGGAGGTATCTATCTCAACCCCCAATCCAACATAACCCTGAGTTTGAAGATTGTGACCCACATTTGGACTCTCTATCAATGTTGGTATACCTGCTTTAGCCAAATCATCCGATTTACCGATTCCTGAACGTTGTAGAATGACTGAGGAAAAAAATCCTGCAGAGACGATAATTCCTTTTCTTGCAAACCTTCTATGTGAAACACCATCCTTGACAAATTCAACACCAACCGCAATGTTCAATCCATCTTTTTTCTTAAATAAGATTTTGTTAACAGTTGTTTTAGCTAAAATAACCAATTTTCTTCCACCAACTCCAAATTCATCTGGATGGAACTGGTTTCCTTGACTGACAATATGGTCATTTAAATAACCTGTTGCCGTTGAGGATCGGACAAATTGACCGGGGCTAACCTCTTTTTGAATAATTTGCGTTTTATAAAATGTACAATCCCTTATGCCGGTATTATAGTCCACAGCAATCGGCGTTCCCAATACAGTGTTTGTTGCTTGAACTAACGAATTGATCAATCCATTAGGGGGAATACTCTGTTGCCTAATAAAGATCGGCCCTTGTGTTCCTCGTCCATTAGGGTCTTGTGTCGATCCTGTATAGGTTTCATTTTTTACAAATAAGGAGCTAATCTTGTCATAACTCCATTGATTACCAACAAGACTTGCCCACTGGTTATACAACTCTTTACTCCCACGTACGGCGTACATGTCACTAATTTCTGAGCTTCCCCCTATGGCGCGACCATTTGTTGCAATAAGTGTACGTGCAATAGTTGACTCTAGTTCAGAAGTAACATTAAAGCTAAACCTGTTACCGCGGGTTGTATTAATGGCAGCCAGAACGCTAGGGTTACTTAGCTCATTCGTCATATTTGTTCCTGCTTCAAGGACAAGTACAGAGGTATGTTTATCATCCGTTAATTTTTTGGCGATTACCCCTCCGGCAGTTCCGGCACCAATCACGATATAATCAAAAATATTGAATTTATCAGAACCAGATTTTTTATCCATATCTTCTGACATAATTATCATCTCCTTCTATATTAGGAGATGCAATTTTACTTTAATTGGTTTGGACAAGATTAGTTTTTATTGCCTTTTTTTCTTTAACTAAAATGCCCCGTTAGTTGCATAAAGAAAAAGCTGCCTTAAGACAGCTCCGATCTTCAGCTAACGCACCCGTTAGCTCAATAAGAGGTACCTCCAACATTTTATCCTATGAACAGAGATGGAGACTATTGTGTCATTTTCCTAATTAGAGTATAAGGTGATATTACCCATTTAATTAATTTCCTCCTTAAAAACAAAAAGGAGATGTTTCTATATGTCACGTTGTGAATCAAGTTGTGATGACGGTTTTGGATTTGGTGGAGGTTTCGCCTTTATAGTCGTCTTGTTTATACTCTTAATCATTGTTGGAGCTAGCTTTGTTGGTGGCTGCGACGGCTACGGCGGCGGTTACGGATATGGCGCCTGTTGTTAAAAATAGTATGAAAAAAGCCGACCTTTATTGGTCGGCTTCTTCAAATTTGATTCCTATTTCTAGGGAATGATAGCTATTTTGAGGACTCTAATTATGGTCCAGACGACAAAACGCGAAAAAATATGATAATAAATTTTATGGAAAATAAAGCCCCTAATTTCCTACGCTTAGGATCCTCAAGGATCTCATATCTTAATCAACTAACGCACCCGTTAGTTCTATAAGAAAAGCGATTCTTATTAAAGAATCGCGCCCTTTAACGGAACAAAGAAAAAATTAGTTTTAATAGGGTATGGATACGATTCGAGTAATGAGGGGCCAATGGAAAATATTCATAGTGATCCCCAGTCTATCATGTAGTGTTCTTGTTATATTCCCTAACAATTCCATTGTTTTTTTCTTTTAGTGTATGGATAGTGTATCACTCAACAAGCTGATCCTCAATAAAATACATCCTCTTAATTACCTTTCCTTCCTTATTTTTATCATAAACATTGTATTCTTTTTGTGGTTCAGCATCTGACCAAATTATATATGCAATTAGATCATTCTTATGATGTTCTAGCCGATCTGTATTCATGTAACTTTCATCAAGCTGCCAGTCTCTTGGTAAATCCTCACTTTCCCTATAAAAGGACATATCAAAAATCCTGTTTTTGCCTTCCATTACTTTCATTTCTTCTCCAACTGGATGTTCCTTACTGTATTTTTCAACTAATTCTTTTAATTCTATTAGATCTTTTGGTGGATTTAGAATCATATAATGCTTTTTAACAGTCACCTCTTCTTCATCCTTTTTACCAAATATCTCTTCTGTATTGTCAATTTCGAAAATCTTTGTTTCCCCACTTGATTCCTCATTCTTTTTACATCCAATTAAGTTTAATGGAATTAAGAATATACAAATCATTAAAACTATAATTTTTAAATTAACTTTAATCACTCAATTTCCCCTCAAATGGTACATCCATTTCCATTACAGTAACAAAGGGCTTATATTTCCCATTATATTCATCATAATGCTGTAAGACAAACCAGGAACGGAATCCTGCTAAGTTGACATACTCCTTCTCAACATCTGGCCGATCCAACCCAAAATGATCATATAAACGAACACGCATGACTCCTTTAAAGTGATTATTCTCTACAGAAAAATCTTTTACGGATACCGTATTCCCCCAAGTATCATTTACTGTAATTGTAAGTCCACCTACTCGATCACTCCAAGTGCTAAACGTCGGATAACTAGCATTTCTCTGTATCAAATTATAAAATTCATTTGTATTCTTTGTACTTTTATCCAACTTAAGTGCTGCCAAATTACCTCCATTTTTCTTTAGCTCATCAACTAAGGCATTTTTGACAAAATCAACATAGGCTTTCGTTGTTTCATGCTCACTCGCTTCTTTAGTTAAAGTCTGGTTTCTGTACTCTTTACCAGTTCCCTCTCTAAAATGATTAATCATATCTAAAATAACATCTTCCATATCTCCCATGGAAAACAAGCTTGTTGTCATATCCTCGAACTCATAAAAGAGAATACTTGGGAAATAAGATTCAAGTAATTGGAGTCTGAACATCCAGCTAATGTCTTTTATTTCATCTTCTGTATAATCATTTGTTTTCATATCATTCGCTACATTTCCATTTTCATCATAGCCTTCTGGTCTATCTGATTGATAAATTTCTGTATCGGTAAAATCAGAGTACAACGGTCTCAAATCCTCATTATCAAACTTTCCATCTCCGTCACTATCTTTTCGGTCAGGGAAACTGGTTGGAAAGAAACCTTCAAAATGAATTTCAACTCCAAAAATTTCTACCGTGAATGATTTTAATTGCCCCATTTCTTGCCCATCGGTTAATCCATCTCCGTCACTATCTTTCTTGTTAGGATCTGAGTAAATTATACGGTATGGTGTTTTCATTCCTTCAATTTCATAGATGTCGTATAAGCCATCCCCATCTGAATCTGTTATATCAATTTCTACATCACCTACTGTCTTCGTTGCAAGATTGTTATACAGAGCGTTATTTAGATCATGCGTCCTTGAGTAGTCTATTTCCCGATTCCATAGCTCCAACCATTTTGCCTTATCAACAACCAGATATTCACCAAAGTGAGTAGTTTCCACACTTATTGTATTTTTACTTTTATCTAACTCAGCGTTACGGCTTTCAAACATTTCCTCGTCTTCATTGTACCAAATGATGGCTAGATCATCTTCCAACGTGTCTCCTAGCTTCGCTTCATCATAAGTAAACTGAATGCTTGCTTTCTCAAATTTTGATTGCGTATTGATGCTTACAGGAGAACCAATAATACCGTGTAAATTAGTTGTTTTAATATTTATATTGTTTGTGCTGCTAATTCTAGTCGTTTTATTAATATTATCCTTTGCACTAAATCCAACTTCTACGCTTTTAATTTCTGATTTATCAGGCTGAATCAATGATTTACTAATCGATTGTTTATAGAGTTCTTGTGAATCCTCGCTTCCGTCATTGTCGCTGTCTGTAGCATTCGGATTTGTCTTTAAAGCATATTCATCTCCATCACTTAACCCATCGTTATCTGTATCATACTTATTAGGTAATGTATCGAACTGATGTACTTCAAATCCGTCAGTTAAACCATCTTGGTCTGAATCTCCCTTAATCAAATTTGTTTGATTAGCTTGCTCGTCTTTATTACTCAGGCCGTCTTCATCGATATCTTCATCTGCATCACTTATGCCATTACGATTTGAATCATATTTTGTTGGGGAAATAAATGATTTAACCTCATATTCAATATTGTCCTGCAATCCATCACCATCTGTATCCTTTTTAAATGGATTCATACCCTCTAGGAATTCTATTCCATCTGTTATAGTATCACCATCCGTGTCAGAGGTAGATTCAAAGAATTCTGTGTTAAATGAATAGCCTGCTTTTTCAAGTCCGAATAACACTTGTTTATATGCATTTTGATAGGATTTTGATGCAGGGATAGCTAGATCTTTTTCTAGAAACTCATTACCTTTTTCAGACATTTTCCCAGCGTTATTCAAATGAGCTTTTAGTTTATTTCCTTTGTGATCTGCTTGATCGGAGATATCCTCTAAGATGCCGATAGCATTTTTATTGACAATTTTATCCGATAAATAAAAATTAAAGAGTATATCTGCAAGTAATACTTCAGTTGGTTCATTAAAATCGTTTTTTGTTACATACCCCCATAGACATATGGTTAACTTATGTTTGATTTCCAAGAGCCGATCACTTTTAAGAACCGACTCTTGTATATACTCCTCTTGAACAGCTTGTTCATATTGGTTAATCAATTGTTGAAGTACATCAAGTTCATTAATATCTTTTTGTTTAAAGTCTCCGGTTTCATCAATTTCCGCTATCAGTTTAGAATCAAACTTAGCATTAGTTTCTTTTATGACTGTCGCGAAACGCTTTAATTCATTTATTGCAGTCTGATCATAGATTTTTGCAATTCTGGTGTCCTCATAGAATTGATATTCACTTAACCACTGTTTTACATTTTGCTCACTAGAATTCTTATGTTTTCCTTGATTAGCATGGTTATTGCCCTTGGCAACCACCGCTTGCCCAGATCCGCCGAAAATCATTGCAAAGATCAATAAAAAACTCAACATACTTTTTACTTTATTTTTCAACGTGATAATCTCCTCTATAAAAATTTTAATTTAACCTATATACGATATCGTGGTTCCCATCCAAAGAATATTGTCAAAATCCTTGAGTTAATTTCATTAAATCAACTCCTTTACAAGTTGTTATTTTCTAATAGCAACTAGTCAGTACCCATCAAAAGTATATATTGGGAATTATTCCAAACGATACAAATGCTGAATATTCTAAAAATTATTAAACCAGAAAGACACCTAATATTTAAGTGCCTTGTCTTTTTAAATTTACCGAACATAAATAAATCTTTGACCCAATATATTTTCAGCCTGGAAACCAATGAATGAATCCCGTTTCGCTCCTCAACCATTTATATGAAACGTGTCAGGGGATGATGCTTTTTGGTCCTTAGACTGTGGAAAAATGCCAAAAAGCATTGAAGAGCATAAAACAAACAGTAACAGCTCTTATAGTTCCTTGAGGGATAAATTCATTTTTTCTCCTTTCCTCCCTAAAAAATAATTTTATCAACTAAGTATTAGTTTACAGATTAAAAATATGGATTATAAGGTAAATATTTCCTAAATATTTTTATCAGACTTATGAATTAATGATCTTTCTTTAGAGATTGACCCAATATATAGACCCGTTAGCCATCCATGAATCGCAAAAATCGGCGATTCACCACAAAGAATGAAAATGGTTAGGAAGTGTCAATACTGATACTGACCTCAACCCTAATCTATAGACTAATTAATTAACGCTCTCCTCTTTTTTTAAACGATTGAGCAGGGTCTTCTTAAGTATTGTCATTTTTCATTATTAAAGAAACTTATTTTCATGGTAGTTCCAATCGAGCGTGATTCTTTAAAAAGAATCGCTTTTCTTAATGAACGGGTGGTAAGCATTCTGTTAATGAGGTGCTTAAATATTTGACAGAGGAAGTTCTGATATCGGTAAGCGTGGTAGAGATAGTTATTTCGGAGAAGGAAAAGTGAATGCATATAGTTCGTAATGATGATTAATAAATAAAAAAAAGCAGGGAACCTTTTTTTAGGTTGCCTGTGTAGGTACGAGAATGACGTCGATTAGTTTGTTATACTTTGTATCAGAAAGCTAGCAATTGGAATTAGAATTTGCTAGCTTTAAAATACTCAAGTGTATTTCTATTTACTATAATGGCCTCAATAAAAATCAACTAACATTATTTTATTTTCAAATACTCAGTAAATAAAAGATAATCCTCATTGCAAAGTAGCATTGCAGTATAACGTTTATAACCTGTTAATAACGGTGTTATTAAGGGGCCTTCATACTTATTAAACAAACGGAGTAAAATCGCAAATGAATGATTTCTTTCCATTTCAGTTCTATTACGCTTAAACTCATTAACTATATCAAGTGTAAGTAATCTGTCCCAATATATTCTATAAGCTTCTGTTCTTTCTTTTTCAGTGATTCGTGCATTTTTTATTACTTCAAATGTTTCAAATAAATACTTATAAAATTCATCTACTGGGATGACGCCGCCAGTTAAATGAGTTTTATTCTCAGAATTAATATGTCTCACCCAATAATAACAAGGAGAATCTGCATATATACTAATTTTTTTAGTGTGTAAATAAGCACTCATAGCAATGGGGTGATCTTCTGCCAATCTAATATCTTTTCTAAAACGAATATTCAAAGAACGGAGATATTCAGTTTTAAACATTTTCAATACTGACATCGTGTCTTTTACTAGTGAATCAAAAAAATTCGTGTTTATTTGCGTACTTTTAAATACATATACAGGAACTCTACGATTGACGCCCTCATATTTTCCGATAATAACATCTGAATCATTTTCTTTACCTAATGTATACATATTTGAAATGGAATTTTCAGCAAGATAATCGTCTCCATCAACAAAGAAGATATATTCCCCTTCGGCTTCATCGATAATTCTATTTCTAGCGGTTGATGGGCCGCCAGTATTTTTTTGAGTTAATATCTTCATATTGCCATTTATATTGTACTGTTTTTTATAATTCTCAATAATTTTTACTGTATCATCCGTTGACCCGTCATCTACTATCAGTACTTCGATACCCTGAAATATATCTGATTGAGATGTTATACTATCTAGGCATTTTAAAATGTTTTTACTTTCATTGTAACAAGGTATCCCAACTGTAACCTTACGCATATCCAATTCTCCTTAAAAGACTATAAACTGCATCAGAAATATTTATCGTCATTTTTTGGTTAATTATACCATCATTAATCTAGTTATTAGGTAATTTACATAAATTTAACAATTAATAATTGTTACGAGGAATATTAATCATATTTAATTCGCTAGAAATTGATGTGTTGAATCTTCTTTGTAATAATGTGGATGAAAAATTAGAATCCATTTTCCACTAACCATTTCATAATGCTTTCTTCTCTTTCCTTAATATCGTCATGCTGCGCATCGTATTTACGCATTTTCTTCTGTGCCACAATATTTCCATCTACCATAAACAATACTCTTTCGGTTTTTGCTGACACCTTTGCATCATGCGTAACGAGCATTATGGTTGTCCCTTTTCTATTAATCTCTGCAAGAATTGACATTATCTCTTCTGTCGATTTGGAATCTAATGCTCCGGTCGGTTCGTCTCCAAATATGATATCCGGATCATTTATCAATGCTCTGCAAATGCCGACTCTCTGCAGCTGTCCACCTGATGCCTGGGTGATATTATGATCTGCAAGCTTTTTAATTCCTGTCATTTCCAACAGTTTTTTTGCTTTTTGATGTACCACATTTTTATCCGCATCTTTTGATACAAGAGCAGGAAACATAACATTGTCAATCACTGACAGATTCTTTAAAAGATTAATATCCTGAAAGATAAATCCCATGTTATTCATTCGAATCTTCGCCAGTTCTTCTTCTTTTAGTCTGCCGATTTCACGGCCTTTAAATTTCACACTACCAGAAGTCATTCTATCCATACCGCTTACATTATATAGCAGTGTTGATTTCCCGCTTCCGGATGGCCCCATGACTGATACGAATTCACCTTCTTCTATCTCCAAGCTTACATCTTTTAAGATATCAAGCTCATTATCTTTTCCTAATTCTACTTTTTTGTTCATACTTCTTGCTTCTAATATATTGCTCATATATATTCCTCCAATGTCACCCCGGAATTGCCTTATTTTTCAGGAATCTGCATTCTTTTCTGCATCGGTGCCTTCACGCAGGAGACTTCTTCTACCTTCGCAGTTACGCCTCCTGCCCGGACCTTTTTCAGCAGTTCTAACTTCTTAAAACTACTGATAAATCATCTTCTACTGTTACCTTACAGCACACAGATATAGTACATCCAACTACTACAATCAGCGCTAACGGACATAGCAGCCAAGTCTGCCATGCAACATGAACCAATTCAATTTTTGCAGCTCCCATAGAGGACATGGCCATACTTACAAGAAACTCCCCTAAATAATTAGAAGCCAACACTCCAAATATTATTCCCAATATCAGTACCATCAAAGTTCCTGCCATATATTGATGACTAACATTTTTAGAAGTTAATCCCACACTTCGCATGATTGCAATCTGAGACATATCCTTTGACAATATCATCTTAAGGAATAATGCAGTTATCAATACTGCAATTATTACTGCAATTGCGATTCCACCTATAACAATTGTGCTCATCTGATCAATAAGATTTCCAAGAGTCTGTTGGGTATATTCTTTGATATCATTTACCTGCGCAGAATCATAGGTATTCTGGTAGTAGTCCATTTTCTCACGAATATCAACGCCTGGAGCCACATCCATGCTCACAATATACCAAAGAACGGACTCTTCATTTAAACCAAGACTGGTATGCGCCTTTGCTGTTTCCCCGCCATTTGTAATATCTTGATAAATTCCCGTTACTTTCAAAGTCTTTTCTGTCCCGGCAACCTTTACGACTACCTCATCTCCCACTTTCTTGATTAATCCATCTTTTGACGCATTGGCATAGGAAAGTGAGATTTCCCCTTCACCCTGCGGTGCTCTTCCTTCCAGATATTTTAATGGAAATATGGAAAAATCTCCGGTTTCAATATTAATATAGTCCCAGGAACCTTCCGCATTTTTGACCTGGTAGGAACATGTGATGTAGGCCGCATACTTTTCAATATCAGAATCATTTTTCAGCTCTTCCTGCAGCTTTTTAAAATCTTCTGTAATCGTATCTGTCCTTCGAAGATCGATTCTCATGTCGGATTTTCCTATTCCCATGTATGTGGAAAATTCCGGTGAATTCATGGTGTTATAAATATTTATGGGAAGTATGACAATAAACGTACATACGATAAAAATAATGAACAGTAACCTGTATAATTTGAATCGTTTCCATACATCCCTAAGTCCCATGTAAATATTGGTGCTGAAGAATTTGTTCTTAAGCAGTGGAAAACTGTATTTGCGGTTCTTTCCACGGTCCATGATACCTGAACGCAATGCTTCCACCGCAGAAATCTTATCGATTCTTTTCAGTACTTTCTTGCAGTACAACACAATCATGAAATATACAAATAATGGAGCGATAAAAGATAGAACATATTTTAAGTTTCCTGATAAATCCGAAGATAGGTAAAGTCTCATATTACCGTTAAACAGATATACTGCTGCAAAGGAAAGCAGATAGCCTATGATACCTGCTGCTACTGACATGACTCTGTATTTATTAAGATAAACCTTCTTTATAGCCTTTTTGGATATTCCGATTGCTTTCATCACACCGATTTCTCTTAAATCTTCATCAATCGTTGCCAGAAACGTAAGTCTAATACAGAGCGAAGCGATAATAATCAGCAGAATACTGATAAGTATAATAATCATTGCAACTGCCGCATCTGACATGGCATTAAACAACAGAAATACCTTTCCTCCGACTGTAGGACCGTTTGCTGGAAGACCTTCTTCGATATATGCCGTCTGAACAGCCTGAGAATCCCCGTTTTCATGCAGTTTGAATTCGATCAGATATTCCAGTTCCCCTGCCTGCTTTAAAAGCATTTCATTATAGTCTGCCTGATTAATCACAAACCGTTTCGAAGAAGTAAGGGAAGAGTTCATCTCAAAATCTCTTGCATAATCTGAAATGACAAACTCTTTCTCATACTCTCCGCTTTTCACCGTAATCGTATCACCTATTTTTAAGTCATATTGCTGCATGAAATAGATGGGAACCGCCACTTTCCCTTCCGTTACATCCAGCTTTTCATTATCCAGATCCAATATAAAATCAAAATTTTTATTCTGTACGACAAATGAAATATCCTGTATAGTACCAGCCATCGTTTGATTTTGGTCAAAATGAATATTACTTCCATCAAAAGTCAGAAGAACCATCGTCTCCTGCATCGCTATATTCTCACGGTGTACTTCCGTAAATTGATCGATTTCTTCCTGGTCATATTCTCCGGAATGCATCTGCGTAATATCAGCTGGGACTGCACTTTCCTGAAGTTCCGACATCGACTGAATCAGATTGGCAATGATATTTGTTGCACTAGCTGCCAAAATAACTGCCATTGTTATAAATACAAATACTGATATATTTACAATTTTATTCCTGATGAAATCATTCTTTACAATTTTTAAAAACAAAATTTCCCCTCCTTCCTCCATAGATAATATTTTTTCTATTTCTAAACTTTTTCATTTCCAAAACAAGTACTAAGCAAGAATGACAAAATTAACGTTAAACATATAAGAAGATATTTATTAAAACTCACTCTTTCCTCTGCCAAACCCAGTATCTTTTAATACTTCGATTGGGGATACTAAAACCCTTTATGGTTTACAAAAATTAACTATTCATTTACATTCCTTCTTCAACTAAACTGCACCGTTAGCATAATAAAAAAGAACTGACGATCGATACAAACTCATTAAATAAAAAGCTTTCCACTTATTTAAATATAACAATTTAATGGAAATCTTTAATACGGCTTAAGGCTAAATTTTCCATACAACTTTAGATGTAGACCTCCTGGGTACCGGCTCGTTGGCGACTGCAGTAGCTGTTCGCCACTTTATGGAAGAAAATCAAATCAAAGGAACGATTCGCTATTACGGCTGTCCGGCTGAAGAAGGGGGCTCAGGAAAAACTATTATGGTCCGAGAGGGTTTGTTCGATGATGTGGACACGGCTATCTCCTGGCATCCGTATTCCTTTAACGCAGTTGCATCGGTAACAAACGTGGCCAACTATCAGGTGTACTTTAAATTCAAAGGAAAAGCGGCCCATGCAGCAGGCTCTCCTCATCTCGGCCGCAGCGCATTGGATGCCTTAGAGTTAATGAATATCGGGGCTAATTTTCTCCGTGAACATATTATTCCTGAAGCTCGCCTCCACTATGCTATTACTAATTCGGGCGGGCTGGCTCCCAATGTTGTGCAGGCAGAAGCGGAAGTACTCTATATGGTGCGGGCTCCAGAACTGGAGCAGGTAGATGAGATTTATCACCGCGTATGCAAGATTGCCCGTGGTGCTGCCATGATGACAGAAACAGAAGTTGACATCATTTTTGATAAAGGGTGCTCCAACTTGATTCCTAATCGAACA
This sequence comes from Peribacillus sp. NJ11, assembly GCF_030348405.1. Lineage (NCBI taxonomy): Bacteria > Bacillati > Bacillota > Bacilli > Caryophanales > Bacillaceae > Peribacillus > Peribacillus sp. NJ11. The sequence goes on along the minus strand of NZ_JAUCFO010000001.1, from coordinate 1,996,765 downwards.
TTAGCAGCTGTTATGTACGATAATTATCGCAAGGTTGGCGTCCCAGAATTTAACGAAGAAGAAAAAGCATTTGCCCGTCAAATTCGCACCACCATGTCAGAACCCGATAAGAAAAGTATTTTGCGCATGCTTTCTCAGCTACCAGTAGACAAAAACTTAATTCAAAAGATAAAGGAACAAGAGCTTTCCACTGTGTTAATGCCCTATATAAACAAAACCTTTCGTATGACCGGTTCGACCGATGTTGGAGATGTAAGCTGGATTGTACCTACTGTGCAATGCGCAGTCAACTGCTTTGCGATGGGGACACAGCTTCATTCCTGGCAGGCTGTGGCGCAGGGGGGAACATCGATCGGCCACAAAGGTATGCTGCATGCCGGCAAAGTAATGGCTGCTACCGCAGTCGATATACTGCTCCAACCAGAAGTCATTGACCAGGCAAAAGCTGAACTGAAGGAAAATTTAGATGGAGCTAACTATGTCTGTCCAATTCCGACGGAAATCAAACCTGCATTAAGTCGATAACTTTCAAAAAGGAAAAGCCCTTACAGTTATTTTACAACAACTGTAAGGGCTTGATTTTTTCAGTAAGATTTAACAAACTGGACGGAAGTGGCTATTTTTGCATTCAGATCCCCTTAACGTTGTAAATCCAAGTTTTGCTGACGGTACCCCTTATAGAACTAACGTACCTGTTAGTTCAACAACTATTTCATTTGCATTAAGCTTGTCCACAAAAATTCTTCTCCGAAAAATTCACTTAATTAAGTAATCTTTTTCATTACCCTAAAACTAATGATATCAAAGTCCTTTGCGAATACTTCTTTAAGTCTGCTACATACGGCAGTCTTGGTGGCATCATTGTGTTAATGATCAGGTTTTATTTATCTGCGCTCATCATCATTATAGGGGGAGAAATCAATGCCTTCATAAATGAAGATCATCCAAAATGTGAATGAGCTTCCTTCAGTTCCCGTAATACCTGAAAGCACTTCAACGAACACTAATCAAGAAATAACATCTTGTATTGAGGAGGGATTCTTTCATGAGTAAAAAAGGAAAGCATAAGGGTAAAAAGGGGAACCATAAAACATCAAGTTCTGCAAATGGGCAGAATGGCGATCATTAAAAAGTTAAGCTGCATATAAAAGGGAGCCTTTTAGGCTCCCTTTTGTACAGTATGATTATTGTAAGAATCGTACATTTTGAAGGGATTTTGATGTGGTTAACTTTTATCTTATTCCAAGTTGATTTCCAATTCTTTTTTGTTATGCGATCTTCGTAAATTTCCACTCGCTCTTCAGTCTCTCTTTCAAATTGAATTGGAGTAGAGTTCTTGTATCTGGGTTCATGGTCGTTTCCCACAATTGCTCTTGCTCTGGATTCATTTCCCCCAGCCCTTTATAACGCTGCAGGTTAGGCTTTGGAGTACTTGGCATACTAGCCATGATTTCTTCAATCTCCCGATCATTATAGGCATAATCCACTTTTTCCCCTTGCTTAGGGGCTGTATTTATCGGGATTCATCTTCTTACATTTGACCGTCTATTTTTACACTTAGGACGTCTTGAGGTGTTGGAGAGAGCACAAAGAAAGTCAGAGGATGATTTGGGGAGAACGTAATTTTTTTCGTTTTAGGGGTAATGATTTGCCTTAGCTTGATGGGCATGTGACACTACCCTCAAACTATGTTTTTTGGTAATAGTTCTTATTAAACTTTAACAACCCTTTTCTTGAATAAATTAGATAAGTCCCCCAACCGTATCTTTGACATGGAAAGGGGATTATTTATGGATTAGAAGGAATTACCTTAATTGGAAAATTGTTATTTTTATAAGCGTTATTGATTTCCGGACTGTTGTTGATTCTGTTCTTGCATGCCAGTCCCCATTCCCATCATGTTAGAGGCAAGTGGCATCATATTTTTCATTTTTCCGCCATTTCCACTCAACATTTGATAAGCAGCAATACCTACTCCAACTGAAGCGAAAACGGGTAAAATTTTATCCATGTTTGTCTTCATCTACATCACCTTATTCATAAAATTTTGGTTCATTTCCTGAACCTTAATATCTTGGGTAAAAAAAACTTAAAAATTCAAGGTGTTTGTTACCAAAACAATTAGTAATAAAATAATGTTTTAAAGGAAAAATAAAATATAAAAAATTTCAGAGGAATATATAATAGAAAAAACAGTCGGTAATTGCGCAATTACTCTTTTAATGGGAATTTTATTTTATGCATACCCTCTTCAATATATCTCTAAATCCAAGTCGCTTGTCATTAAGATAAAGCACTTATCTTTTTATTAGATTTATGGGATTTAGTATAGCAATACATACTTCAACCATTCTGAATAAAGAATAGTTGAAGATCTTAGAAACGATATCAGATTATTGAGGTGATAATATAAATGCCAATGTTAGATGTGGACGGTACTAGCTTGTATTATATTGCAGAGGTGAAAAAGTGGATAATTTCAGGGTGTTAATTAGTTAAAGTCTCCGTTTAAAGACTTTAGTGATTAATTAAAAAAGCCAGATTTCTCTAGATAATATAGAGATATATCAGGCTTTTAATAATGAAAATATCTTAATGTTGTAAATCTGCTTTTTCATAAATGCACCCTTGAATTAGCTACTGAAGGAATTGGTTTAAACGCATTTATCCCGGGGATTTACTTTTATCTTAATACTCTATTTCATCGTAATCTTTAGGCTGAGGGACCGGCTGCCCGTTTTCGCTGTTAGAAATATCATTAATTGTTTGCAGCTCCTCTTGTCTTTCTTCAGTATCCTTTTCATTTTGCTTTACTTGCTTTTTCATGGCGATTACCCCCTTCCAATGGTTCTAGAAATTAATATGCACTATTAAAGGTTTCACCATGCATCTAAGAAAAATGCAGCCAGGTCTGCTGCAAAATGATTGAATAATTTTTCCATCCTCATATTCCTTTTCACACTAACAAGTCTTGATTTGTCAGTGAATCTCTCCGTCCGGATTTTGGGCCATTTCTCCCGTAAACCATGTAAAGGGAGTAAGCAAGAAGAATGATGTTAACGATGGTGAACAATAACCGATACTTCAATGAGTAGAAGGATAATGCTCCTGCAAATCCAGTTAATCCAAGAGGGATGAAAATCAGTGAACCAAGGCAGCGTGCAGCCCTAAAAAAACCCGAAAATACAGTGGCTAACTGCGACACTTTTTCCTTCATGCTTTAAACTTCTCCATGCTGTAACAATCATGCGTTGTTTGTTTCTTTCTTTGTTTCTGGATAAAGTTTTCTCCAGCCCTTGAAAAGAGCAAAAACAAATTACAGAGCCATCATAATGAAAATAACATCTTTAAATTCCGTGAAGTATGAACCCAGTGCCGTTCATGCAAACAACGGAAGCAGTAAAACCAGATGGCACGGGCATGTGATTAGTTCGACAAATAAACCAACCTGAACTTTTTATTGTGTTTTTCATCCTGTTTCGCCTCTTATTTCCTCATCAATGCTTCAATAATGGGGCATTCGTAAATATCTTTGTTTTCGGGACATCTTTCTTTAAGATCCATCAGCATCTGTTCAATTCTTTTGAGATCTTTAATTTTACGCTGGATGTCATCTATCTTAAGAACAGTGAAATCATACATAACACGGCACTTCGCTTCATCGCGATCGACGCCCCCTAGCAAAGAAAAGGTACCGCCAACATTTAGTTAATTTAGGGTACTTTCTCACTTTAGATTGAATGTATGATAAGTGTAAGAATCATACATTCAAAAGGCCGCCAATTGGCGGCCTTCTTATGGCGCTAATGCATCTGTTAGTTGAACAAAGAAATTTTTTTCTAGAGGCACAGTCCCAAGCATTTATACTCTCATTTGCGGTAAGGACTAGCTGCCTTTATTCACTCTAGAGGGCGGGCCTGGTTCCAATTACGACAGTAGCGTCCAGTTCATCGCAATTTGCCACCTGAGGAGTTAGCCCGTTTCGAGCAAAGATTTCAACAGTTTGCTTCGTCTGTTGCTGGCTAGTCTCGACCAGTAAATGACCGCCGGGTGCCAGCCAGAGGGGCGCCTCAGAGGCGACCCGTCGCTGGACGTCCAGCCCGTCTGGGCCCCCGTCGAGCGCCACCCGTGCCTCATGTTTTCGCACTTCTTGGGGTAACAGCTTGATTGCCTCGGTAGGTACATAAGGTGCGTTTGCGACCAAGATGTCGACGCGGCCATGCAGTTTTGTTGGCAGTGGCTGATAGAGGTCCCCTTCGTACACGTTACCACCGACGGAAGTAACGTTACGGCGGGCACACTGCACAGAAGCTTGGTCAATGTCTATTGCATATAACTCTATCCATCCCAAACCTGCGGTCAGCGCGGTACCCACCGCACCCGTGCCGCAGCACAGATCAACGACGATGGCTCCTGGCATGGCGAGGGCAGCTGCCTGGCGGACGAGAAACTCGGTGCGGCGACGGGGTACGAAGACTCCTGGTTCCACAGCTATACGAATACCGCAGAAATCCGCCCAACCAATTATATGTTCAAGGGGAAAACCTGCTTCACGTCGATCCACCATAACGGCGAGGGAGTCTGGCGTCCTTGCTTCTGAGATAAGCAACCTGGTCTCATCTTCTGCGAAAACACAACCTGCGGTCCGAAGCCTGGAAATTATACATTTTTCTATTTCGTCGTCCGTATCAAAATTAATTTGCTTCCCCATTTATTTCACCACTCTTAATACCTTATTTAATTATAGATAATTCTTTAAAAATTGTAGAAATCCTTCCTCAACTATCCTGCCCCGTTAGTTGCATAAAGAAAAAGCTGCCTTAAAGACAGCTCCGATCTTCAGCTAACGCAACCGTTAATTCAAGGAGAATAATAAATTATTGTGTAGTATCTTGTATAATATTGATAACCAATACTTGTAGTAACATCGCCCTTATTAAAAACTAAAGCATTTGATATCTCGTTTCTTTCTTCGAATTCCCAGCCTTCCTTTTCCATCATTTTAATGAAAGGCTTCATTTCCCCGCGTTTTACTAAATATCCGTAAATCCCCCCCACTTCCTCTGTTCCTTTTACTTCAGTAATTTCTTTATCCTGAATAATTATTTTAGATATAGCCACAGCAAACGGAATAGGGTTTCCTTCCTGAAATATCACATCTTTTTTTAGAATTATAAAGATGGAGAATAGGATGAATATTAGTACTAACATTCTAAATGCTTTCGATTTTAACAAATAAACTACTCCCTTTTTTACATTTATTTAGCCGAATCATAGGATAATTTTAACATTATTAATTTGGAATTAAACAGATTTTGGAATATTTATCATTAAGCAAGCCTCCCCCATTTGTCGCATAAGAAAAGGAGCTGCTGATCAGCTCCTGGTAATGAAGTGAAAAGTCACTTTCAATTAAAGAACACATGAAGATATGACTCTATCTAAAAAAAATTTTGATAGCCTCAAGACGTATTATTTCGAGGCTCAATCCATCAATGGGATGCCGATATTAAGCAGGTCATAATAGTATTACCAAATTCTCGGACATCAGCTAAGTAATCAAATCCATTAGGAGAACCAAAACTATTAAACGCACGCACTGCCACGAGGTTATGTTGAGGTATAACCAAAAGAGTTACTCCTGTATAGCCTAAAATTTGAAAGGATCCTTTAGATACAAGTTCACCAATTTCTGATTTTCTTGCAGGTAAATCTTTTACGAACCATAAATATCCGTTTTGGGGAAGTTCCACATCTAATGAATTTGGGCTTTGAACGGTTGTAACGATATCTATAATTTCATTTGATACGATTTGTTTTCCATCTACATTTCCCTTTTTAAGATGAAAGTACCCCCATTTAGCCAACTCTCTTGATGATACATACATATTCATCTTATTGCCGTCTGTACTCTTACTTGTAGTCCAATTTGGGTCATTAGGCTTCCGTATTACAGAAACAAGTTTTTCATTTACTTCTCCATACCAGCCAGTCTCTGTAAAATTCAGAGGTTTAAATACGTTATCAGCAACTATTTCAGCAACCGATTTACCAGCTGTATTTTTAACGATTTGCGTCAACATATCAATTCCGACACCTCTATATGACCAATTAGTTCCAGGTATAAATTCCCGATGTACCTCTCCATTAATACTCTTTAAACCATGCGTATGTGTTAGTAGGTGTCTTATTGTTGTCCCATTAAATATTGGCATACTATTCGCTGGAATATATTTAACTATTAAATCATCTATTGAGTCTATGTATCCTTCATAAACCGCATAGGCAACTGCAAAGCCTATGTAACTTTTTCTAACTGATGCAACATGAAATTGGGTATCTTCTTGGATTCCCCTCAAATCAGGAGCCTTAGAATGTTTACCCCAATATTCCTCTGTTACAATATTATCGTTGTGAATTATAAAAACAGATGCACCTGAACAGTCAACTAATTCAGATGTCTTTCTAACATTTGATACAACTGAATTAAACTGTGTGTTAATCTTTTTATTAATAATCATTTTTTCACTACTTTCCTTTATTAATCCTTTCGATACAATAAAGAATAAATCCTTGTTTCTTATTAAATAACTGCCCCGTTTATTTTATACCGCGTCTTTTTCGTGTATTGGGCTATATAATGAAATAACTCCTTGTTCATTTTATTGGAATTTGAAATAATTGTTATTATGACTAACAGGCGTCCTGACGCATCGTCGTAAAAACAGCCTGAGGGCGATGGGGTAATACCAGTGTCTGTATCCCAGGGAGAAAAGGACAGACTTCCCATCAGAATGAAAGGAAGATTCATGTTTTTCTTCATACGACAAGAGAGTTTGGTAGCTATACCCGTGGTGATGGAAGACCAGACTCTGACTTATATTGAATCATTTATAGACATTATAAAGGGGTGTATCTACTTTGAAAGTTCTTGAAACAAATCGATTAATCCTTCGTTGGATATCACCTGATGATGCGGAGTTTATACTTGAGCTTTTGAATGAGCCTTCATGGATCCAGTTTATCGGGGATAAGGGTGTGAGAACCCTCGAAGATGCCCGAAATTATATTTTGAACGGACCCGTTGAAATGTATAATCGATTGGGCTTCGGTCTGTATTTGACCGAATTGAAAGAGGAAGGTATTCCTATTGGGATCTGCGGTCTGATAAAAAGGGACACCTTGGAAGATGTGGATATTGGATTTGCCTTTCTTCCCAGGTTTTGGGCGAAAGGATATGCCTATGAGTCAGCCTCTGCAGTAATGGCGCATGGAAAAAACGTTTTAGGTATTAATCGCATTGTGGCTATAACTTCTCCAAACAATCACAGTTCTGCTAAACTACTTGAAAAGCTGGGGTTGCAATTTGAACGAATGGTTAAGTTTTCTAATGAGTCTCAAGAGCTTAGGTTGTTCGCGAATGAAATCTAACTATCCTTTGAATCCTTAGGAGTGGTATTTTAGGTATGACTGAATGAATGTTGATTAAAATTCCTGATATGCAGGAGTTCTTTGTTCCGCGATCGGGCGCGATTGATGAACAATGAGAAGTCGCTTTTTTCTAAAAAGATCAGATAGAGCTATAAATGATTGGATGTAAATAATTAAGAAACCCAGCTAATCTTCTAATGTGAAGAATAGCTGGGTTTTTAAAGTCGGATGTGTCAAATAACACTTAAAATAAGCGCATTTATCGGTCAAAGTGACACTTTTTAGGCTTGATATTTATCACATCTTATAAAGAGTTTCATAATTTTTAAGTTATGAAACTCTCCGAAATAAAAAAAAGCTGATTTCCAAGTTAAGGAATCGACCTGAATTAAATTTATTCAACTAAAGCACCCGTTAGTCATTTTATTTAATACAATTATAACTATCTTCCTCTTTAGCTCGTATAATGCAAAAACTAATGATATGTTCTAACACATACATTTTTCTGCATGAAAAAGCCGACTGCTTTTAAAAAAACAATCGGCTATATAGGCTTTTATTTTGTTTGATTATTACGCATTTACTGCTTTACGTGCCTGACTTGCATGTAATTTTTCCATTGCAAATCTTGCTATCGGCTGTGCGATCAAAGCTTCAACCCAAAATGCGATGAAAAAGTTACGTGGCCAATCATAAAAGAACGTTTGAATCGGCTCCAAACTAATTTCTCTCATGCCAATCCAAGATCCGATAACTGTCAGCAAAATGGACAGGATGGTTACGCTAAATAATATCGTGAATAATACTCTTGCATTAAAACCGTCCGTAGGTTCAGTAAACTTTTGTACGAGTTTATTAACAATTGGATTTGCAACAAGTGTTACCAATAAAATGACACAAATCCATACAAACGGAATTACTTGTAAGGTTTCAAAATACACTTCTTTACTGAATCCAAATTTAAATCCCATAATAAGAGGTGCGATAATGTTGACTGAAAGTATTGATATGATCGCTAAGAATAATACAAATTCTTTGCCGTTTCGCGGTAATCTTGTTTCCTCGTGCATATTGATCATCTCCATTAAAAATATTTCAGATGGCAGACGTATCATGAGACATATATTTTTGGTCAATAAAAAAGACCAATATCTCTACACACTGATATAACAATATTAGCACGTTTTTCAAATGTATTGTATTTCAAGGATTAATCTGGACCTTATTCAACTAACCTGCCCAGTTTGTTCCATAATAAAAGGAGCTGCTGGTTATGAAGTAAAGCTCCCGTTGGTTGAAGAATACAGCTCAATATTATCCTAATGCATAGGAGGCAATTCTTCTTCGCTTCGCTGACTCCTAAACTTTCGCACATATATTTCGTGTTATCAGCAAGGTCTCAAAAGAAATTAACAGAAAAGAAAAAGGCAGCCAAGTAAATTGGCTGTCTCTTTTTTATCTTTCAAACCGTCCAAAATGTGTATTTTCTCGATTAATAAGTGTATCTCCAAGAATGATTCTGCCCATAAGTTTCTCATGGTCGGAATTGAAACGATCTCTAAAGTTTGCAGCTTCCTCTATTGTTGGTATATTATCACCACGCCTAGAACGTTCTTCTCCATCAAATCCAGGGCCACCATCAATCATTACAGATCTGTCAACTGTATCGTTGTCTTCATTCTTATCAGTAGGATAATTAGTTGGGTCTCTACGTTTATCAAGGTTCTCGGCATTATTTAATGGATCATTATAATCTTGTGGCATATGATTCACTCCTTCGCTTATATTATCTGCTGATGGCAATAATCTATTCGCTAACGATTGGAACCTTCTAAATAAAAGGCCATGTTATAAAATAGTGTTGAAAATTAAGCGATTTTTAAGGGAAGCCCTTTGACTTCCCTTAATTCGCCTTTTAAGAATAATGCGTTAGCACTTGAAGGTCTTAGTGAATAGGTTACATAAGCCTTTTCAATTAACAATTCACTATTTTTGATTTTTTATGTAATTGTAACTTGGTATTAATAGTTGGTACTAAAAATGGACCTTATGCAACTATCCTGCCCATATAGTTGCATAAAGAAAAAGCTGCCTTAATGACAGCTCTGATCTTCAGCTAACGCACCCGTTAGTTTAAGTAGAATCCTTCACAATCTTTTCTACCCTTCCCAATCACTTAACGAATATAGAAATCAATAAACTAATTGCAAAGAAGATATATGCTATTTGAATGGTTGTATACATTGTAAATTCAAAGGCTGAAAGTTTCCTTTGTTTTTTGGTTTTTACCAAATGCCGAAGATAGAAAGAAGAACTAATAATAAGTATTACTATGGAAATTGCACGTAAGGTTTCTGCATAAATTATCAAGTCTTTTCAACTCCTTTCTCTACACCCCCCTGCACGTAGCAGTAGTTCATTAATTTGATTCACTAACGCACTCCGTTTGTTCAAGTAGACACAATTCCTCACATCCAAATTATAACATTATTCTTCCACTAAACTGCCCCGTTAGTGTAGTAACTTAACTGTAAACAGATTGTTACGCAAATAGCATTGTTGGAGGAGACTTCAATGTATATAATTAATACTCGTTAAGGAGTGTTAAAAGATGATAAGCGTTACAGTAGATAAGTTAAAATTCAAGAAACAATTATCGGTGATTGAACAAATCACACTGAAAGATTTTCTGTATACCTGGGTAGGTAACTCAAGCAAGGGATTGGATGATTTTTTTCACCTTGAGTACACATTAGATGTATTTGCCAAAATGGAAAAAACGACGAATGACACCGACTTGTTGATTTCTGATGATGATTATTTCAGATACATAACATTGACGGAAGATAATCAAATTGTGATAGGTGTTTTAGATATGAATTCAGAATTAAAACATAGAATAATTGTTCACTAGAGAAGATTAAATAATTCTTCGTTTTCTTTAACCATACAAAAAGAGGCAGCGTGGTACACTGTCTTTTTTTTTGTTCACTATATGTCTCTTATGCGACGTTACTGAACTAAACTGCCCCGTTAGTTGCATAAAGAAAAAAACTGCCTTAAAGACAGTCCCGATCTTAAGCTAACGCACTGATATTTCAATAAGGTCTAAATAGTCTTTTATCCATTAAGGGTTAAAACAGCAACAATGAATGAAAAGATTATGGCCAATATTGCATCATGTCTCGTAGTGTTGCTTTGAAATAAAGTTTGATCAAAAATAACTCACAAACCAGTATTTTACGATAAATAAAAAGAATCCATTTTGAAAAAAGATTGATCAAAATGGATTCTTCTCAGCAGATTTAAGTTTGGTTTTTATAAAAAAGTTTGATCATTTTCTACCTATGTTGTTCAACAATCGCGCCCGTTTGTTGAAAAATGAAAATATGAATGGCTGCTTGCTACAAAGCGTTAACTAGACTTTAACAAAAATATGATGAATTTAGGTTGGAATTATTTATGATACGGTTCACCGTAACGATTGTATTTCAATTTATTTTCGAATAAGTGAGCAGTAAGATTAATTTTTAAAAGCAGCTTTGTCTTTGAAAAAGGAATCAGAGTAGTTCTCTGATTCCTTTTTACTAGTTAGTTATATAAAAGTATTACTAATAAAATAGCGATAATATAAATGTCCAAATGCACACAAAAGCTAATAACCCAAAGCTGTATTTTAATGTCATTTTCGTTAAATCAGATTCTTTTCCTGTTTCACCAACGGCTGCAGCTGCTATTGCGATTGACTGTGGAGAAACAAGCTTTGCCATAACTCCCCCGGCAGTGTTAGCAGAAACTAATAATGATGAGTTTGTACCTATGATATTACCTGCAGTAGCTTGTATAGGCGCAAATAACGTATTGTTATTTACTACAGACCCAGTCATAAACACTCCAATCCATCCTAATAGTGGTGATAGTAAAGGGAAGATATTTCCTGTTGTAGCAACTGCTTCACCTAAAGCAATTGTTAATCCACCATATGTCATTAACTTAGCTATACCAATAATTGCACAGATCATAATGATTGGAATCCAAAATTCTGAAACAGTTTTTTTTAGGAGAGACAGACCTTCACTGAAATTGATTGCTTTCGTCGTTACAATCGTCGTTAAAGCAGCTAATAATATCGCTGTTCCTGTTGCACCGATTAAATCAATGCCAATATTGATCGAAGATCCTGGTACTATAAATTTCAGTACAGCCGATTCAAGAATTCCTCCTTGAGAAAACAAACCTTTAAATGCAGGAAAGCTCCAAATCAATACAAATATTGTTAATAAATAAAATGGAGACCATGCCTTTACAACATCACCCATTGAATGATTTTCAAATTCATATTCTTTGCCGTTGAGTAAAAATATATGTTTAGGCTGCCACTTATTAAGAAATAATGCCAACAAACCCATTGTTAATAGAGAAGGAATAATGTCAGCTAACTCTGGTCCTACAAATATTGTTATGATCGCTTGGGCCACTGTATAAGTAATAGATGTCACTAAAATAGCCGGCAATACTTCTCTAATCCCTTTAAATCCATCCATTAACCATATTAATAAAAACGGAATGGTAAAGTTAATGATCGGCAGTGTTAAGGCAGTCATCATTGACACATTCATGGAGGTCACATTTTCCAGCCCAAATGTACCGATGATTCCAACCGGTATGCCAATGGCACCGAATGCTCCTGAAGCACCATTTGCTACTAGACAGAGCATGGCTGCCTGTAAAGGTTTGAATCCCAATGAAACTAATAGAACGGCACAGATTGCAATCGGTACACCAAAACCTGCTGCCCCTTCAAGAAAGGCATTAAAGCAAAACCCAATAAGTAAGAGCTGAAGACGTTGGTCTTGTGAAATACCCGCAATACTTCCGCGTAAAACATCAAATTTCCCGGATTTAACAGAGATTTTATATAACCAGACGGCCATCACAATGATATAACCAATCGGCCATATCCCTTGTATCGTACCTTGTACAACACTCCCGATTGCTTCACCCAAAGGTAGCTTAAAGAGGAAAAGTACAATAAGAAGGGTTACAAATAAATTTAGAAGCGCTGCATAAATACCTTTCATTTTAAAGATCGTCAAACATAAGAGAAACAAAAGGATCGGTATAGCTGCAACTAACGCTGAAATAGCAAGATTATTAAATGGATCGATAGTTTCTACTAACATAATAACAGCTCCCTTACGTAAGAATTTCTTACTTAAGAATTTCTTACTTAAGAATTTCTTACTTAAGAATTAAAATACTCCCAATATAGAGATTGAATATCTTTAAGTGTTTTAACAGAATGTGCAAACTTTTCTTTTTCGCTCTCATTTAGGGAAAGCTCCACAATATTTTTTGCACCTGTACGATTAATTACAGTTGGAGTATCAACATGAACATTACTTTGACCATATTGGCCTTCTAACAACGATCCAACTGGTAAGCATCTGGAATAAAAATACCGAAACACCTATGCTAATGATTAGTGTAAGAAGGGCTCGATAATGCCCTTCATTTTGAATACAGTCAGACCCAAAAGAAAGAATATGACAGGAAGGGCAGCAACCAAGGCTGATAAGTACGTGTTATTCAATGGATTATAATCTTGAATCCACATGATGCTTCCTTCTTTCTATTTAATGTTATAATTTTAATTCTTCAAAATGAGGCGCCAAAATGTCTTTTAAGACATAAGCACTGTGTTGGAATTTCTGTTGTTCTTCTTCATTGAGTTCTAATTCGACAATTTCTCGGATCCCACTACGATTAATGATTGCTGGAACACCCATGTACACATGCTTTTCACCATACTGGCCATCCAGATGAGCTGAGACAGTTAACACGCTATTTTCATTGTGGAGAATGGCTTTTGTAATTCGCACAAGTCCCATAGCGATGCCATAGTAAGTAGCACCTTTTCCTTCAATGATTTTGTAGGCTGCATCACGTACATTAATAAAAATCTCATCTAAGTCTTCTTTTTTATAGTGTTCTTGGCGTTCAATCATTTTCAAAACGGGAATACCACCCACGTCTGCAGAACTATAAACAGGTAGCTCGCTGTCACCGTGTTCTCCGATGATATACGCATGCACATTTTTCGGTGCGACTTTAAAGTAATCACCTAGTAGGAAACGGAAACGAGCTGTATCAAGAATGGTACCAGATCCAATGACTCGTTCTTTAGGTAACCCACTATAATGCCATGTTGCGTATGTTAAGATATCAACGGGATTGGTTGCGACAAGAAAGATGCCATCAAATCCACTAGCCATGACATTCTCGACTATTGTTTTAAAAATCTTCAGATTTTTATCCACAAGGTCAAGGCGTGTTTCTCCTGGTTTTTGGTTCGCTCCTGCACAAATTACAACTAAATCTACATCTGCACAATCTTCATACTCTCCAAAGCGAATATTTGTTGGATCTGGAGCGAAAACTTTCCCATGATTTAAATCCATCACATCACCAATTGCTTTTTCTTTATTTAAATCAATCATAATCAACTCATCTACAATTCCTTGGTTCATAAGAGCAAAGGCGTAGCTTGAGCCTACAAATCCTGTTCCAATTAATGCGACACGGCTTACTTTTTCTTTTGTCATAAGTTTTTCATCCTTTCATCTCATTAAGTTTGTAAAAGGAAAATATTGTTTGTGAAACATTTCACAATTTAATAATACATCACTTTTTTCCATTTTACAATCCATTTTACAATCCATTTTCAAAAAAAATTTGTTTTTACAAAGGCTACTAAACTGCATAAATTTTTCTGTAAAGCTACTCAGTTTCTATCTAATAGTTTTTACTTGATAATGTATTTAAATAGCCTTTAAAAAAACAAAAAACCAAGGAAATCCCTTGATTTTTTGCGAGCTGAAACCTTTATCTTCAAACTTTGACTAATTGTGCGATGACTTTTGCATCTTTCACGTCATTCTTTGTAGGTGAATTATCGTCTAATTCTTTACTTCGTTTAACATGTAGTAGATTGACTGATACGAACTTAATATTATTCTCTTTTAGAAAATGAGCTAGATTTAACCAGTAGTGACCGGTTGGCTCCATGCCTACAATCACTTGATTTAACTTACACTCTTTAACAAGTTGGTTAATCCAATCTAGAAACGAATGAAATCCTGCATTCGTATTTTCAAAGAAACACGTTTTACCCAGTTCCAATCCTCTAAAATCCTGTGCTCTCGCGACATGATTGCGCTTGGCTATATCTACTCCGACAATTAAGGTTTCAGAAGTAATTTGAGTGATTTTATGATTTTGGTTATAATTCATTGTGAGACCTCCAAATAGATGTTTTGTCCTTTTTTAGCTGGCCAGCTTAGGACACATTCATCTTATCAAGAGGTCTTTTTTCGTTCAAACCTCATTTTCAGTTATTACAGGAATGCTGCCCCGTTAGTTCCATAAGAAAAAGAGCTGCCTTAAAGACAGCTCCAATCTTCAGCTAACGCACCTGTTAGCTGAAGAAGTCGGTTACTTTCCAGAGTTCTCATCAACAGGTTTTCGTTTATGTTTTTCATTAATTATTTTTTTATTAAATATCTTAACTTCTCCAACCATTAGTAACCTCATATCCTCTACAATATACTTTGCTAACTCTTGGTCAGTGATGTCATCTCCATCAATATCAAGGCGGAATTCCTGCCCTTGAAGCCCACCGCCATTAGTAAACTCTATTTCAAAGTCAAATTGAACTCTTTTCTCCATTTGAACCCTCCTAAAATATTGATTGATACTTCAATTGCATTGATAAATTAGCCTTTTGGCAACACAGGGTTTTTACATCTTTCAACAGTTCTCAATAGACATATTCTAGACGAAAAAAACAATTACCTTCTTCAATTTAACCTGCCCCGTTAGTTTAAGTACATTGTTTTCACATTCTTTAGGAAGTAAAGTTTCCTAGTCCTTTTATATAAAAAACGACCTCCATTACATATAAGAAGGTCGTTTTTTTGATTAAATTTATTTCCCTGTTTGGGAGATTTGATTAACAATTTGGCTCAAATCCTCGTTTATTGCTGTAATAGGGCGACCTAGTAATTTTTCTAAATCATTGCTCTCTATCTCTAATCCACCATCTCGAATACCTTTTTGCATGTTTACGAGCATAGGAATATAGGCTTTAGGTACCCCTGCACCTTTCATAATATCGGCATAAGTAGCATCATCGACTTGTTGTACAGGTACTTCTTTACCTAATACAGTTCCAAGGGCAGATGCTAATTCCTCTTGAGTCAGATGCTGACCGGAAAGTTCGTAAACGGTATTCTCGTGTCCGTTCCCAGACAATACGGTTGCTGCTGCTTCCGCATAGTCTTGTTTAAGTGCCCAACCTACTTTTCCTGTTCCAGCAGATGTAACCCAAGGCACTCCTGCCATCACACCTTGTATGCTACCAATCTCATTTTCCAAATACCAATTGTTTCGTAAAAATGAGTATGGGATGCCTGTTTTTAAAATAGCTTCTTCTCTTGCTCGATGACCTGGAGCAAGAACTAAGTTACTTTCACTTGCATTTGTTACACTAGTATAAGCAATAAATTTAACTTGAGCACGCTGGGCAGCAGCTACAGCATTATTATGCTGTCTAATTATTGTTTCATAATCCCCAACCGTAGATATAATTAAAAGTCGATCAATTCCTGAAAAAGCAGAATCTAATGTTTCTGGTTTATCAAAATCTCCGTGTCGAACTTCTACTCCGCGAGCTCGAAATCCTTCTGCTTTCTCTGGATTTCGAACACTAACAGCTAATTGACTCGCTGGTACAGTTTTTAATAACGTTTCTACAACATTTGACCCTAATTCTCCTGTTGCTCCCGTAACTAATATTTTCATTTTCTTTCCCTCCAATTAAATTTCCATATTGAATTATGAAGCTTAGGAATATACTATATCCATAGTCACAATAATAAAAGTAGGCATTTTTAAATGACCTAGTCACAAAAACAGTACCATTATGAGAGAGAGGGAAAATACCCATGGCTCGATTTAATTTTCAAGGAGAACCGCCTACTGAAGAACAAGAAGAAGTATGCTCATTGACACTTACTCAAAATGTAATTGCTGGAAGATGGAAAATTGTGATTTTATGGTATCTAAGTCGACGAACAAGAAGATTTAACGAACTTCAAAGGTTATTACCAGGTATTTCAAAAGGAATATTGACCAGACAACTGAGAGAATTGGAGGAGGACGGAATGGTTCACAGAGAAGTGTATAAAGAAGTTCCTCCTAAAGTAGAATACTCGCTAACACCACAAGGAAAAAGCTTTATCCCAGCACTGGACATTATGGGAGAGTGGGGTAAAAAATATATGGAGAAAAAACAAAAGGAACAAAAAGACTCCTCACCAAGTTAAAAAAACACCGATAATCGGTGTTTTTTTAACTTGGTTGAGAGAAGGGTTGATCCCCTGAATACTGCATCATAAAATTCCATTCTTCTCTTATTCAAGAATATGGCCCGATTGTTGAACACAAATATAAATTTTTTTCTTCAACTAAACTGCCCCTATAGTTGCATAAGAAAAGGAGCTTCTGATCAGCTCCTAATAATGAGGTAAAGCACCCGTTAGTTCATTCAAGAAATTCAGTTTATAAGTCCTTTTAAATATCTTTTATGATATTTTTTTAAGAATCCCCAAACAATAATTAGCACCCCAAACACTACAAAGAACAAAATCGGCAGCTGAAAAATATCCATGTAATCTCCTAATGCCCATGAATTATTTGCTTCAATAACATTCTGGTAGGTATCCTTATATTCATATTGAACAATCCAATTATCCTTTGTACTCGCCACTGTTCCTAAATCATAATCATCGCTAACAATTCCTTCTTTATTAAAAATTTCATACGGATCTTCAATCATAAATGTTGCATACTGATATTCAATGGGGTAAGTGGTAGAAGGTTTTTGTGTTATATTAAATTCTTTCAACCAATCTTTTAATTGAGCGTTCTCTTCTGTGTTAAATATTGCAAGATAATTCAAATGATCCTTATGTTCGTCGAAAAGAGTTTGAATATCCTCTTTTTTGGAGTCAGAAATAACATCATCATCACCTACAATGGTTAACACATCGTTCATGATGATGCTTCTTTCTTCCTTGAAATTATATATTTCTAAGGAGGTATTTACAAAAATGATAGCTCCTAGCACAAGTGAAACCAATGAAAATAATAAGATATACCGAGCAAATCGCTTTTGAACATTAAAAAATTCCGATAATCCTTTTATAATGTGTTTTTTATCTCCGAAGTTTTCAATGGCAATTCTATTTGCTTCTTCTTCCGACACTCCATTTTCTTTTAACTCATAAACAGCTTCTAGTAAATGTGAGCGCATTTCTTGTTTTAATTCTTCGATTTCATCTTTATCTCCATCAACATTTCGGTAAACCGAATGAACGTATTCTTCAATTTGATTCATTTTTTTCTCCCCCCTCTAAAAACGAATCAATAACATCTCTTACAAATTCCCATTCCAAACGCTTTTCTTTAAATCCTTCTTCACCCATTGATGTAAGTTTGTAATATTTTCTTCTTCCTCCTGGTCCTTGCTCATCACCCCAGTAAGAAGAAATCCATTCATTCTTTTCTAATCTCTTTAAAGACAGATAAAGCGTACCTTCTTTTAATTCAAATTGGTTATCACTCTTTTCTCGAACAATTTTGGCTAATTCATAGCCGTACATATCCCTCCTATGTAAAAGAGAAAGGATGAGAGTGTCTATATGGCCTTTTAAGACTTCCTTATTAATTTCCAATTTTCCCACCTCTTGGTATAAATATATTTTATATTACTTTATAATGCAAGGTATTATTCAGAAAAAAACAGGTAGTTCTTAATGAACTAACCTGCCCCGATAGTTTAAGTACATTCTTTCACAACCCCAATAGAGCAGAGCCTTTTGAGACACAATCCAATCACCTACAAAATAGAGTTCATTATGTCTCATATAACTTGTATCTGAATGCTCATCGTTGTAAATACGCATTTTCCTGATGCTACCCCTTATTCAAGAATATGGCCCTAAAATGAAAAATTAGCGCTTATCCTTGTTCCTGGATAGCGTCCTTTTTTGGCATAACTTGAATTTATCCTCATTCTTAAAAATTTCAACTAACGCACTCCTTTCGTTTAATTACGCTCGTGCGGAAAGTGGTGCAATGCCTTATCAGATTCCCCGGCCTAATTGGGTACTAATAGACAGTTCTAATCATATTCTTATAAAAGAAAACAATAGGAAGGAGTGCAAAGCAGTTGATAAAAGTTAAGGTTGGTTTACGACCCATTGCAAGTAAGATAAATTTACCTACTGTTTTGAAAACAACTATACTTCCAGGTGACTCAATTGAAAGATTATTTATTGCAACCCAGGTAGGAGAGATCTTTTACATAGGAAACGGAGTTATAAGGACTTTTTTAGATATTCGCCCGCGCATCCTAAAACTAGGTGTTTCTGGTGGCGGATATGATGAACGGGGATTGCTGGGGCTAGCGTTTCATCCCGAATTTTATTATAACGGTCTGTTTTATCTTCATTATTCAGTAGCTGGAACACAAG
This sequence comes from Peribacillus sp. NJ11, assembly GCF_030348405.1. Lineage (NCBI taxonomy): Bacteria > Bacillati > Bacillota > Bacilli > Caryophanales > Bacillaceae > Peribacillus > Peribacillus sp. NJ11. The sequence continues at coordinate 1,977,737 of NZ_JAUCFO010000001.1, read as the reverse complement.
GACCAGGTGCTCTTCGTGAATCTTTTAAGCCTAACCCGTGTGATCCTAGAACGTTAAACCTAAGGTGGATTAATAGAGAAACGCAATATGATCATATTGATACAATTGAAGAATGGATTTTACAATCGAATGGTCAACCCCAAAAACGACGGACATTACTTAACTTAAGAAGACCATTTTCAAATCATAATGGGGTCAATAGTTTAAACTTTTCACCTGAAACAGGAAAACTTGTTTTAACAACCGGAGATGGTGGATCAGGCTATGATCCATTTAACTTAAGCCAGGACGATCTAGAAATCGCTGGTAAAATAATTGAAATTGATGTAGGTAAGGATATATACATCAATAATCCACCCATTGTGACACGTTTTAATGAACTTCCCACAACTATTCAGGAAACGCTCATGGTAATGGCCAAAGGGGTTCGCAATATACCAGGCATTTCATTTCAAAAGTTTTATAACCAGTATATTAAATATGCGGGAAATGTCGGCCAGGATTTGGTCGAGTCCATTTTTTCATTCGTTCATTATAAACCAATACCGGTTACTCAGCTTATTCAAGCTTCTTTCATGAATTCTGAACCTGACAAAGAAGGGTTTATTAACTTTGGCTGGCGAGGTTGGGAAGGTGCTTTTCCTGCTTCGATTATAAGAGGCTGCACTGAAAATTCGAATTTGGATGAGAAAACAATTGCTTTTTACAATGAAGCAGTAACACTTTCAGGTAGTCGTCTTCAGCCTTTAACTAGTTATTTTCATAAAGATACCAGACCCGATAAGTTTGGAGGAACTGCACTTACAGGAGTGCAAGCCTATATGGGGGAAAGTATCCCTGGTTTAACAGGAAGCGTTGTGTTTACCGACCTTGCCCGGAAAGAATCTCAACCTCAGGTTCGAGGGGCCTTAGCTTATACCAACGTAAGACCAAATGGTGAACAAAATGATTTTAGTGTGATACAAACCGATTATGAATTTGGGTCTCAATCAGCCTATTATGTTAGTTTGGGAACGAACCTCAATCAAACCAGATTATATTTAGCAGTTTATGGCTCAATGAAAGTGACTGATTTTAACCAAGGCACTGTTTTTGAAATAATTCCATGAATCATAACTATAAAATTCTACTTGATAAATCTCTACATGAATCTAAGTAATCGAAATTAAAACCAAGTGATGGAGAATCACTAAATTATAATCATTTTTAATCTTTTAAAAATGATTAAAGCAATTTCAACCCATAACCAGCTATAAATGAAAGCCAATAAAAAGCCAATTGTAAGAAATGAAAAGGAAACAGGGACGGCTGGACCTAAAACTGGAAAGTGAAAAATAAATATTAGACTCATAATTCCTAACATTAAAAGAATTGCACCAGTAGCAATAATACTTAATCTCTTCCTAAAAAAGTAAAAAGATGCCCCTATGCCAAGTCCTAACAATCCTGTTGTAAAAGGAAATACAATTAGTTCAGTTGGCTGTAGGATGAATAACAACATAATTGTCAGAAAGTAGGACATTACTCCAAATGGAATGGAAAACATGGAACATAACAGAATAGGTGCAGTGGCTAGCGGACTTAAGAAATATCCTATACCTGGTAAAAAGCCAGCAGCAGCCTGTAGAATAGCAGCAATACAGGCAAAAATAGACCCTAAAATGAGCTTCATCGTTTTTTTATGTTTATTGAATATTATTTGAGATAAACGAACCTCATCAGAAATAGGTTTAAAAAAATACACCTTTCCACCTCATTCTAAATGGTATATACGTTACGATACATTGTATTACCATTTATTAGAGGTGGAACAATTATTAATGATTCAAACATCAATATCCTGTGTAATGAAAAACTTAATAAAAAATCTCTCTAAAACTTAACCGGTAATACAAAGGAGAGAACATCTGTGGAGGAAAGTTAGCTGTTATGAGGATGTCTGGGTAAAAAGTAATTTCCTTTGCCTATAAAAAAAACAAGGCCTTATAGGCCCTGCTTCTTATTTGACAATTACTTCTCCAACCATTCCTTCCTGGAAATGGTACCGGCATATCAGTTCATATGTACCCGGCTGTTTCGGATTCACGGTAATGTTTTTTTCTGTACCTGGCTGGACCTCGGCGTCAATTCCGAGCTTTTCCACTGTGAAGGTGTGCTCTTTTGTACCTTTGTTTTTCAATATCAACGTTGTGGCTGTTCCATTCGGAATAGTGATGACTTTCGGATTAAAGAAATCATCTTTCATCTCGACCTCAATCAATTTTCCCGTCTCCATAGGCTGAGTTACAACACCGGATTCGGCAAATACGCCGAGTGAACCTACTGTTGTCACTACTACAACCATTGCAAGCACAACGACCAATCCTGTTACCCACTTTTTCACAGACATTCGCAATCCCTCCTTCCCTAACACTATTTTTTTCTAATTCATAAAATATTATTACTATTAATTTGGTTGCAAAAATAAAAAAAGATCGACTCTAATGACGATCTTCTGGAATCTATTCTTATGCAACTAAACTGCCCGTTACTTTAAGTACATTATTACAATCTTATATATTAAAATAAATATCCAAGTCTAATTCCATTATCTGGACCGTTTGCTGAATAAGTGACTATTACTATCGAGGTATTTTATCTTTGGAATGTGCAATATTATTAATCCCCATTCAAATGATAGATTAGTTGCACAACGCCAGAGGAGAATGTTCTTGTATTAACCACTTTTAAATTCAACCTCTGTTTTATATCAATAAACAACGGTTTTCCTTCTCCCAAAATAACAGGGTGAACGGATAATCTAAACTCATCAACAAGCCCTAAATTGATAAAAGTAGTAATAAGACTTGCTCCACCATATAACCAGATGTCTTTACCAGGCTTATTCTTTAATTTATTTACTTCTTCAAGAATATTATCATTTATGAATATCGCTTTATTATCAGTCCCTTTTTGCGTTCTGGAAAACACATATTTTTCTTTACTATGAACTAATTCCCACATTTCTTTATCTGTATCTTCAATTTCTGGAGTAAATTGTCCCCATAAATCGTAGCTTTTTCTTCCATATAAAATAGTATCAATTTGATTTAAGAAATTAATAAACCCCATCTCAGAGTCCATGATGCACCAATCAACTTCCCCATTTTTCCCTTCAATAAAACCATCTAAAGTAATTGCTAAATCTAAAATTATTCTTCTTGGTCTTATGTTATTGGACATTATTCTTCCTCCCTTTAATCAATTAGATATAGTTTCTCCCGCCAAGTTTTTTTATATTTTCATTATTTACAGCATTTATTTCTGAATAAAGCTACTGATGTTATTAAACTGCCTTCCCTTAATAACAATCATCTCAAATTGCCATTTTTCCACAATTAGTTATTCAGAATATGGCATATACTCTCTTGAACTTTCCTGCCCCGTTAGTTGCATAAGGGTACTTTCTTCTCTAATTTGAATGGAAACTCACATTCAAAAGACCACCAATTTGGTGGCCTTCTAAATGAACTAACACACTCGTTAGTTAAGTGTTTATATTTTAATTGGCTTCAAATGGTATCTTTCTAATATCGGAAACATCCGTGTGTTCGTAGTTAATCACTTCGAAACCATCGGTGCAGCCTAGGTCCTTCAAAATGATTATGTTTTATTTGTTTTTCTTTTTTCAATTTCTTTTTTCACCAAAGGAATTACCTTTTCTTTTACTGCTTTTTGTACTTTTGGATCATTTATTAATTTTTTTAATTTGTCCTTCAACATTCATACCTCCGATTTATTAAATTTGGGATTTAACTAATATGGAGTTGTGTCCTAAAGGAATAAGATCCTGCTATTATATGACTATTGTACCCTAAAGAATACACTGTGTCTTGCAGGAGCCAGACAACCAAATGTGAAAGAAACAGATTAATTGGTATACTTTAATTTTTTTATTATTTCGGATATATAACCTCTAATTCATCATGATAAAACATTAAAATTGATAAAATTACTAATATCGTGCCCCATTAGAATGCAAATAAACCCTGGACAATTTCGTGCTAGATTTAAAAAGGTAATTATAGTAAAAAGAAAAAACTCCCTTAAAGATAGCCTTCATTTTCAGCTAACGCACCTGTTAGTTATAGAAGGTTCTTAAAGCCATGGACTTACATTCCACTATAAACTTATAGGGGCTTCTTCATGAGTACAGGTCAGGTATTTTCGGGATATAGCATTAAAATATCCTACATCAATAATTGCTTTTTCTCCTTTATCAGGGCATTGAATATGCGTCAGCTGAAGTGATTCATTGATGATGACCAAGTCTATTGCGCCCAATTCCTTTTTGCAGCACGAACATTTTACAGCTAGTAAGTTTTCTTTTTCCATTAAAAATGCCCCCTTTTGATAAATAGGTATTCTTTATTTCTAGTCGCTAATCCTACCAGTTCACACAACTGTCAAAAACTTCTTTTTCCATAAGTATTCAGCTGGATCTTCAAAGCTTGTTCAACTAACCTGCCCTGTTAGTTCATTAAGGGTATTTTTTCACTTTAATTCTACTGTATGATAAGGTTAGAATCGTACATTAAAAAGGCCACCAATTTGGGGCCTTTTTATTTAATTTATCTTCTTTTTATCCTTGCTGTATACATTAATTTTGTATGTATCATTTTTAACCAATGGTTGCATTTCTTTAGAATTCAGATATTCTTTAAGGACCTTTTCGATATTATTACCATGTTTCTTTGAATTAGGATCCGAGCTATTTAAAGAAGTCTGTATACTAATTCTGGGTTTTGGGTTAATTGAATATCCAGTCAACGTAACTTTATACTCCTTTTTACCGATTAATTCATCAGTAATATAATCTAGAATCGTCATCCATCTTTTGTCTTGATCTCTTTTATCCATGTCTATTTTATTAATTTTAACTGTGTATTGTTCGTTCGTTATGGTCTGTGCTATTTTACTAACTTCTTTTTTAATTTCATCTGTATTTGTCTCGGTGTCCGGTATGGCTAATTCTATTGTCTTATTGGGATTCACACCATATTGTAAGATGTGATACTTTTCTAACACTTTATCAAGAGGCTTCCAAAGTACCATGTCCTTCTTATGCTGTTTTTCTAGCTCTTCAATGTGTTTCTTTTCTTCTTCGCTATAAGGAACATCCACGTTTTTTTCTATTTTAACTTTATAAGCATCATAATTGTTTGATTGTAATACATCCTTCACAATACCTTCAATTTCACCTTTAACACTTTTATAATATTGATTAGAACCATCAACAGATATAGTTATCATTTTATTGGGATAGTTAATACTAGGACCTCTAACTTTGTAGCCCCTCTCGCTTAATTCTTCATCAATAATAGGACCAATCGATTTTGTATTAATAATTGAGCTTAAAAAAGGAATCTTTGAGACTACTTCTGCCATTACAGGTGAAACAAATGCAGAACTTATAAATAAACCAAATAATATGATCGACGCGATACTAGAGTATGCTAACTTCCTAATCAAACTTACTTTTTTGATACGAGTGGATAGGATAGGGTTTTTATTTTTCTCTTGGGAATCCAATTTTTCAATATCAGTTAAGATTCGGTTTTTGAGTTCTTGTTTTTGTTTTGTTTTCCACATTAGATCAGAATTTAATTTCTTTAAGGAACTATCAAAATCGGTATCTTCATATTGCCTTTTCATCCAAATACCCCTCCTTTATTAATTGTTTTTTCAATGCTGGAATCGCTCTAAAAAGAGTCGATTTGACTTTACTCTCAGACCAACTCAATATCTTTGCCGTATCCTCAATAGAAAAACCCTTGATTTTTCTTAAAACGATCACCTTTCGATATGTATCTTTGATTTCCCCTAACGCTTTATATAGTTCAAATGATTCCTCTTTTATTTGAATCATTTCTTCAGGCAATGAGCTATTGTCCTTTTGCAAAAGAAATACTTCTTTAAAGAACTTGCTGGGTTTCCGTTTTCTTAAAAAATCAACCGTTAAATTGTGAGCGATACTGAATAGCCATGTTCTTTCACTAGAATGCTGATTAAATGAATTATGATATAAGTACGCTTTTACAAAGGTATCATGGGTCAAATCCTCTGCTTGTTGATAATCCTTAACCATCAATAAAATAAAGCTTAAAATGGATTTACTATGTTGGTCATACCAATCTGCAATTTCTTCTTTTCTGTACTCCGACAAGTTACCAACCCTCCTTTTCTTGAATGTTCAATACTTAGACGTATTAGCTAAATAAAAGTTGTGTTTTTGCATAAAAAAACCTCTAAAAGTTTAGATTAGAGATTTTTTCGTTCTTTTATAGATATAACGTTCATATCAGTTGTGTTAGAAATTAGGTAAAACTCATACTCTCAGCACGTTAGATCTAATATAAGTATTCCTTATGGAACTATCCCGATAGTTCCATAAGAAAAAGGATGCCTCAGCAACTAGCTAGTTTAATTTTTTTTACTGAAAATAAAAACCGTTCTATTGAAAATATTATACCCTTTCAAGAGGTGTATGAGGTAAAGGTGGTAATTGAATTCTAATCTGGTCTCCCGGGTGAACCTCACCACTTTCCAAAACTATGCTCATTATTCCTGCTTTACGTATCAAGTTCCCATGTTGATCCCGATCTAAAACAGCGTTCATAAGTCCTGATTTAAATTGATCAATTTGGACACATGGATTTCGTAAGCCTGTTATTTTAATAACTGCTGTTTCTCCAATATATAGTAACGAATCCCTCGGTAATTCAAGCAGATCGATACCTTTTGTGGTAATATTTTCACCCATTTGTCCAGCTGTCACATTAAATCTATCTTTCAATTCATCTAATAATTCTGAGTGGATTAGGTGAACCTGTCGCAGGTTAGGTTGATTTGGGTTTTTCGCTACACGCGAACGATGCTTAACCGTTTTACCTAAATGGGCATCTCCTTCAACGCCCAAACCTTTCAACAGTTTTATACTATTGCAATTTTCCTTACTGAACGTGTGTTTATCACTTTTACTTACAGCTATTACCACTCCACTATCCGCGCCAATTTTTTCGTCATTCATTTTCATTCAACTCCCCCTAATACTTATATTTGTTATATTTATTCAATTATCCTGGCTGATAGTTGCATAAAGAAAAAGCTGCCCTAAATGAATCTCAAGACCCTTTGTTAAAGATGGAATCATTCCCTTGTAGCACGGAAGGTCTTACCTAATTCGTACCCCAAACCATAATAATAATCGCCAATTAAGAAAAAGGGACAAATTGGTGGCTTTCGAAAAAGTGCTTCCCTGACACGGCAGTATTAAGGGTAGATTTATTGGGAGCATCGCTAAATTCTATTCCATCCACTTTTTGTAGAGTGCGTCAAATTTTCCTTGGAGCTTCATTTCATCCATCCACATTTCCAAGTAGCTTGCATAAATGAAATCACCTCTTGGAATCATATAACCTTTTTCACTGTTTGTGAAAGGCTTATCAGTTTGAGCTGCATACAATCTGGGATCAGCTTTTGCATATAGCATTGCTTCTACTGTGTCTGTGATCATAACATCATACGTACCTTCTGAAACAAGATGAGGGATATCAAGATTGTTTTCTACAACAGTTACGTTAGCATTGCTTAGATACTGACGGACAAATTCTTCGTTCGTTCCGCCTGGATTTACGCCGATGCGCACAGAAGGCTTGTTGATATCTTCAATGGTAAGATACTTATCTTTATCTTCCTTGCGAATCAAAGGCACCTTACCGAATGAAAGGTAACCTTGGGATACATAAGCGCTTTTTTGTCTGGCTGTGTTGCGAGTCACACCGCCCACAGCGATATCAAATTTGTCCGCTTGCAGGTCTTTCATCATCGTAGGCCATGTGGTAGCGACAAATTCCACCTCCACCCCAAGGTCTTTGCCAAGTTCTTTGGCAGCGTCCGCGTCAAAGCCCTCATACTCATTTGTTTCTGGGTTCAAATAGGTAAATGGTTTGTAGTCCCCGGTCATTCCTACCCGAATGTATCCTCGTTCGATTATCTCATCAAGCTGGGAAGCCTCAACATTTTTCAAATGCCCTGGTGCATTTTCCGATGCAGGTTCAGCCGATACGTTTTGCGAGGAGATTAGGTCGTGACCGACGTACCCTGTACCTAGCAAGGATAAGCTAATCACTCCAGCCATCAGTATTTTTTTCCAATTGTTAACCATGTGATTTTTCCTCCAATTTTTGTCTATTTTTAGAATTAATCTACCAATTATTAAAAATACAACAAAATAAATGAATCACCTTCAAAAAACGAACACTTTTTTATATTTAACTTAAATTAGCTTAACAGTTGATATTAAAAGAACTACACATATTAGACATATCTATAATGTGTAGTCCCAATTAAAATTCTTATTGAATTAAAGCAGCTGTTAGTTAACGAACAAAATAATCAATTAATATATGTGCCCTTACTCTAACCGTTTCCAATGGATCCTTATATCGGATTTATTTGGCTTTCTTACATACTGCAAACTTCTTTCACCTTTAACCAAGATGTTTAAAAAATTGGCCCATGGCACAATAATATTTAATGAAAGGATTGAATAGGTGCTTTTAATTTTGACTTTAATAACTCTTATAGGCAACGTCGCCTTTATTCCACTAAAGGAGGAGTATCGATTTGAAGATCTCTTCAATTTCATTCAAAGAACCTCCAGTTTATCATGAATTCCCTCCCCTCTATGAAGGCTTAGGGCTGCCTGAGTTATCTTCATTCATTCAGCAACGATTTAGTTTTGCTTATACCTTGGGGGAAGTCGAAAGAACCGGGCATGGTAGCATTCGCTTTTATAAACGGCAGGGGGATTTCGAAGTACATATACCTGATAAGTTCCCAGGAGTGGGACCAATAAAGCTTCGGAAATTAAAGGACTTGTTACTGGAGGAAGCCAAAACAGCTTTCATCGAAAATATTGAATCCGAACCAGAAAAGCGAAAGGTGTACTACGCCGAATTTCGTCGCCCTGGGAAAGACTCTGAATAATTGTCCCTATGCCGCAATCTGGACCAGAAAAGAATAAAAGCACTGTTCCTTGTTACAGGAAAGCGCCTGTAAGGATCATTGTTGTCTTGTTGAATTTGTTTTTAAAAAAGAGATTGTTAATTAACTAGCCACAGTTTCATATGGAATTTCCCTTCCCACTAGAAAAGGTTGCCGCAGCAACCTCCACCTATTTTAATAACCCGGTTTATTTATCATTATCTAAATCATCATCAATAAAAGACTTTTTATCATCTTTAACTCCATACTTTTTTTCATGAAATTGAACCAATAATTGAATTGTTAATTCCTTTTCTTACTGCTGTTTCAATAACTATATAGAGAATGAATAACCCAACAATCAAAAAAACAAAAAATATAATACCCTCCACTAAAAATCCCCCAAACAACAATCCAAAATTTCCTTACCTGGGGCAACACTATATCGTGGCGTATAGTTGTTCACGCATAATTAATGACTGATTTAACACTCACCTTTTTGTAAGTACCTGTACTAAAAGTGCATACTTACATATTTACGGTGTGCACTTTATACTCAAGATAAATATTCTTAAGGAGGACAAATCTTTGAAAACTCTTGTTATCGTGACACACCCAAGCATAGAAACTTCCGCCATTAATAAGCGATGGGTAGAAGAACTCAAAAAACATCCAGAAAAGTATACGGTTCACGAATTGTCTAAGGTTTACCCTGATGGAAACATAGACGTGGATAAAGAACAAAAATTGGTTGAATCACATGGTGATCTTGTTTTGCAGTTCCCTGTATATTGGTTTAATTGTCCGCCTCTCCTTAAAAAATGGTTTGACGATGTTTTAGTTTATGGATGGGCTTATGGTTCAAATGGAGGCGATAAATTAAAGAATCGTAAAGTTGCTTTAGCTGTATCTGCAGGAATCATAAAAGAAGATTATAGTGAAAACGGAAGATATCGCTATACACTTGAACAAATATTAGTTCCATTTGAAACGACATTCCGGTATTGCAATGCAGATTATCGTTCGCCCTTTGCGTTTTATGGTAAAGAAAATGAGCCGGGTGGAAACGAAGAAGAAGAAAATGGGCTGGGTTCAATCCAATTGGAAAAAAGCGCTCAGGATTATTTGGATTTTGTTGACAACCTGTAATAGGTTTAGGGTGGTTTATTAAACCCATAAAAAAGAAGTATTTCTTTTTTAAAGAAATACTTCTTTCGGTTTGTCGACAAAATCGGGAGCGGATTTCTGAAACCAACGAGGACGTTTTCCAAACAAATTAGCTAGGCCTATGGCTGTACAGCCTCCTGACCTGGCAAACTGTTTTTCTCTCCCCACTCGCACATCATATTTAACAATGGAATGAGAGAAAGACCACGTTCAGATAATGAATATTCAACTTTTGGAGGTATTTGGGGAAATTCCTTGCGTACGATGAGGCCGTCTGCCTCCAGCTCTTTTAACATGACACTTAGCGTTTTAAAGGAAATGGTACCGATACTTCGCTTCAGCTGATTATGTCGCATAACCTTATTTTCAGACAGCCAATACAAAATGATCATTTTATATTTGCCCCCTATTAAGGACAACGTATATCCAAAGCCAGTGTCATTTGGTTTCACGCCAGTCGGAACACAGGTTTCACGCACAATTTACACTCTCCTTTAGATAAGTATATGATATAAGTGTGTATACTTTACAATATATCATTATCAATCTTATTGAAAGGATGTAAGACTTGTACGCTTAGCAAATCTCATCAAAAAAATCCTTTTCCTGTACGTTAGGACGGGACGTTATATAAAAAGGCTGCCGCAATTAAGCACCTGTAAGCCAAGGGCTTTCACAGCTGTCTTCCCTCATTCCCACCCCTTGGAATATAATATTCGAACCAAAGGCTAAAAAAAAAGAGCCTGTTTTTGAAAAAAGATTGATCAAAACACGCTCTAATACTATTTAATTGGATAATCATTGTTTTAAAAGATTATTTTCCAAACTATGGATTTCACCTATTTGTAGGTACTTTCCCATTACACCTTTTATTATTTTCTCTCCATAATTTCATGAACCTTCCGGCTTTCGATAACCAATATACTTCATCAATTACAGGGTAGCTTCCACGTTTCCGCTTTTCACTTCTTTGTTGATTTGATCTGGATCGGCTTTGGCAATGCCGTACCCTGTAAAAATGTAAATGAGGGCAAACACAACTCCTAGATAAATAACTGGTGCATAGAGGATAAATTGACCTGTTGAAACATTCAGCGTGCTTGCGACAAAAGCACCTGTTATCCCCCATGGTACTGCCGGGGAAAAAGCTGATCCAGTATCTTCAAGTGTTCTCCCTAAATTTTTCCGGTGCAGATTATATTTATCATATAATGGTGCCAGCATTGGCCCTAATACTGAAAACGATACATAAAAACTGCCTGTTATGATAAAAAAGAGGCTGTGTAGCGTAAGGCAAGAAGTCATCATCGCTTTTCCGGTTTTGGCCAATTCCGTGATTTTATCTAGGATCACCTGAATCACACCGGCAGTTCTCATAGGTGAACCGAAGATAGCTGCTGCAAATAATATCCCGAGTGTACTATACATACTGGATAGTCCGCCTTGCTGCAACATTTCATCAACCACTTTTATATTTGTTTTAGCCGTAAAACCATCGTTCATAGTATTAGCTACTTCTAGCAAATTGCTTCCTTGAAAGACCATCGCTAACACACAACCTAGTAAAATTCCAATTCCAAAGACAGGTAACGTAGGTTTCTGCTTATAAATTAAGTACAACACGACAATAGGAGGCAACAAAAGAATCGGATTCAAGTAAAAGTGAGTCTCTAATGTAGATAAAATTAGATTGATTTCTTCGTTGTTGTTATCTTTTCCGTTTAACTGGAAACCTAAGATTGCATAAAGAACCAGAGAAATGACAAAACCCGGTATAGTCGTGTACAACAAATGTTTAATGTGTTCAACAAGATTTACGTCTGTAAAAGCAGCCGCCATAATCGTTGTTTCAGAAAGAGGTGACAGCTTATCACCAAAGAAGGCTCCTGTCACAATTGCTCCGGCTGCATAGTGAGGGGGAATCCCAAGTCCGATCGCAACACCCATGCACGCAACACCAACTGTTCCAATCGTCCCCCAGGAAGTTCCCGTCATTAATGACATTAACGTACAGGCAATGGTGACTACGAGTAAAAATATTGAAGGCTTCAACAATAACAAACCATAATAAATAATGACAGGGATCGTTCCGGATAACATCCAGGCACCAATCAAGACCCCTACAGCAAGTAGAATTAAAATGGGAAGCAACATCTTTCCTAGGGTGTCGTAAATATCCTTTTCGATGTCCTCCCATTTAATCCCCCAAAGCAGGGATAAAATGATAACCGTTATTCCTGCAGCGGCAAGCACCATGGTTGAAGGGGCTTTAACAACCAATAACCCCCCAAAAATAACTGCAATTGAAACAAGCAATAATGTAGTGGCCTTCATCACGGATAATTCCCTCAACGTTTTTCCCCCTTTAAACTATAAAAATAAAAAACCTAAAAATCGCAGCACGTTCTTATAGTTTTAAACCACTTACTTTTCTTTGACCGGCGGACAGAATTTTAGGATTCGTAAGTACTTCAATCACGGCAGGACGGCCGCTTGACAAGGCTCTTTCAAGTGCAGGGATAAAGTCTTCATTCTTTGCCACTTGTTCCCCGTGAGCTCCGACGAGCATGGCCATTTTAGCAAAATCAGGATTGGATAAACTCGTTGCAACCACGCGATCCGGGAATTGCTTCTCTTGGTGCATGCGAATCGTTCCATACATATTGTTGTTCGCTACGATGGTGACTACCGGTATATTCTCCCTCACAGCGGTCTCAAGCTCTTGCATTGTCATCGTATAACCGCCATCGCCAGAAATGGAAATAACTGTTTTTCGAGGATGAGCTAATTTCGCCCCGATCGCAGCAGGCAAACCATACCCCATTGATCCTGAAGTTGTCCCTATATACGTATTTTCTTGGACAAAACGGTAATATCGAGATATCCAGCCAAAGAAATTGCCGGAATCACTTGTAATCACTGTATCCTTTGGAAGCAATTGTATTAGGTCATGCATCATGCCATCCAAATCAACATAATCCGTAGAATAATCTGCTTTTGTAGTTGAAAACTCTAGATAATTAGAATGCAGTTTATTAAGCAGTTCCTCCCTTTCTGCATTTTTTATTTCCGTCACTTTCTCTACCGCTTTTAATAAGAATTGTTTTGCATCGGCTAAAATCGGCAGGGTTGGGGTATATACTTTTCCGAGTTCATCTGAAGAGATATCAACATGAATGAGACGTGGATTGTCGGCTAAAAGACTATAATCTTGTGTCGTCACTTGAGAAAAACGTGTACCAACAGCTATTACTAAATCAGCATTTCGGATGTAGTCAAGCAGGTTAGCAGGAGTGCCAAACCCTAACCCACCTGCATAGCAAGGATGGTTATTCGGAAAAGCATCCATGCGCCGGTAAGAAGTGACAACTGGAAGCCCCAAAGCCTCGGCAAACTGAATTAACGGCTTAGTCGCCTTTGACTGGGTTATTCCGCCGCCGACAATGAGTATCGGTTTTCTTGATTTGGAAATTTCCATTAACGCTTCATCCAGCGATTCTTCATGTGGAATCAACGGTGCGGTTTCATAAGGTTTATGTTCTATAAATGTAGCGAAATCTTCTAACATATCATGTGGTAACGACACGACAACTGGACCGGGCCGACCTGACCGTGCGATATGAAAAGCCCGATGCAATAGTTCCGGGATCCGTTCAACTAGATCAATCTCTACCGTCCATTTACATAAATGACTAAAGTAAGCAGCGAAATCAACCTCCTGGAAAGCCTCCCTTCCTTTAAATGGGCGTTCCACCTGACCAATGAGAGCGACTAAAGGTGTAGAATCTTGCATTGCTGCATGAAGGCCAATGGACAGATTGGAAGCCCCTGGTCCTCTTGTAGCCATACACACACCCACTTCACCGGATGCCTTCGCATAGGCATCCGCCATAAAGGAAACCCCTCCCTCATGACGTCCGGTGATAAGCTGGATGGAGGAATGCTCATAAAGAGCATTCAATACCCCCAAATAGCTTTCCCCTGGAACACAGAAAGCTTTTTTTACCCCTTCCCGCACCATCGCATGGACGACGGCCTCTCCTCCTGATAATCTGGTCATTTCATCTTCCTCCTTCTATATTAAGCGCTTTCATTTTATCTTTTTTACTAACTTATATTTATGGTCAACATTCCAACTTCCCTCTTAAAAACGGACATATACACAGTTTTGATTTCTGAATATTCAATTAATTGAACTCAGACCATGGGAACCGTACAAAATAAGCTGCTGTAACCAGCGGGGTAATGAAGTTCATCCTTCAATTTTTACATCCGCATAAAGTTCCTCTTGAGGTCCTGCTATACGTAATCTGTAGAGCCTCTAATCGAAATAGAGACTCTAGATTATTTTTACTTACAATCACTACCAACTGGCAATTGCACCATCCGTTCTTGATTCAGTCCCTCCCATCAGCACGCCGCTTTCAGGATTTCGCCATATAATTTGACCGCGGCCAAATGAACCGGAGTCCACCGCCACTTTAATGTCATGCCCTTTTCGTACTAATTCTTCTGCAATGTGTGATGGGAATGATTTTTCCACCTCTACTGTTTTATCATTTTGCCACTGCCACCTTGGTGCATCCAGGGCAGCTTGTGGATGCAAATGAAAATCTATCGTATTCATGATGACTTGTACATGTCCTTGCGGCTGCATATATCCACCCATTACACCAAACGGTCCAACAGGCTGATTATCTTTTGTTAAAAATCCAGGAATGATGGTATGGTATGTTTTCTTACCGCTCTTGAGACAATTGTAATGAGTGGGATCAAGACTAAAATCATAGCCGCGATTTTGTAAGGCGATTCCTGTTCCAGGCACTACAATCCCCGAACCGAAGCCCATATAATTACTTTGGATAAATGAAACCATATTGCCCTCTCCATCTGCTGTCGCGAGGTATACTGTTCCACCACGCGGCGGGTTGCCTGGAGCTGGAGTACATGCTTGACTTCCGATTAGGGCCTGGCGTTGTTGCCCATATGAAGTACTCAATAGCTCATCTGCAGTTACTCCCATATGCTTAGGGTCTGTAATGTATTGTTTACCGCAAGAATACGCAAGTTTCATGGCTTCAATTTGTTTGTGGTATGTATCTGTTGAATCTTTGGTTGGAAAATCAAATCCTTGCAGTATATTTAAAGTCATTAGAGCTATTATCCCCTGTCCGTTTGGAGGGATTTCCCAAACATCATAGCCCCGGTAATTTACCTTAATAGGATCAACCCAATCCGGCTTGTACCTAGCTAAATCACCTTTTGTTAGATAGCCTCCGTAACTCGCAGAGGCTGCTGCGATCTTTTCTGCAATTGCCCCTCTGTAAAAGCTTTCCCCTTCTGTCCTTGAAATATCTTCCAATGTGATGGCATGGTCGAGAGAAGACCATATTTCCCCTACTTCAGGTGCTCTTTCCTTAGGAGCAAATGTATCAAACCAAGATTCAAATTCTTCACTTGTACATTCTTGTTTGTATTGTTCATATGCTTTCTGCCAAAAGCGGCCAAGTGTAGGGGAAATGGGAAAGCCATTTGTTGCATATTCAATCGCAGGTTTCATGGTTTCCAAAAGTGACAAACGCCCGAAACGTTTTGATAATTCAACCCAAGCAGCAGGGGCACCTGGTACAGTGACTGGTAACCAGCCATACTTTGGCATGCTTTCGTATCCGGCTTCCTTTACCTTCTCGACCGATATGTTCATGGGGGCCGGGCCACTCGAATTTAAACCATGCATTTTTCCTTTTGTCCAAACGAGTGCAAATGCATCTCCGCCAATTCCATTTGAGGTGGGCTCTACTACTGTAAGACAAGCAGCAGTTGCAATGGCAGCATCAATCGCATTTCCTCCTTTTTTTAGAATATCTAGCCCTGCCTGTGCAGCTAAGGGTTGAGAGGTGGCGACCATTCCATTTTTTGCATAAACTACATTTCGCTGTGATGGATAAGGTGAATAATTAGGGTCAAGCTGTAAAGTCATACTACTAGCTCTCCTTTAATTCAATATGGGCTTATTAATCGGGGTAAAAATAATCAAACGCTCGAAATAATAGTCTTTTCTTTGCGTTTGTTAATAAAAGCGGCTCAATAAAATAACAATAGCATGTTTTATCGCCGAAAGTAAAGTTTATTCTGAATATTATAAATATTTAATAAAATGAAGGATAAGACATTCTATATCGTTTAAGAAAAGGGCAGTAGATCTATATCTTAAGGAGGGGATGAGTATTAATGCCATCCTGTTTAATTGCAATGTTAGTTGGCAAAAGTAGCTCGTACTGGTTAATTACAAATGGTAAAACAACAAACAATGGAGAAGGGAAAAAGTTCATAGAGGTTTGATTACAGAAGAATGAAGGTTTTGCTGAAGAGGAAATAACGAAATCAAAAAAATTGCCTGAGTCCCTATGAATCGGGAATTCAGGCTGCATTGAGCGTATACTTTTTACAATTATGAAGCGTTCATTATAACTTTAACCCAGACCTGCTTTTGAAACGCCGAAGCAAGATATTACTTTCAACTCGGGAAATGCCTTCTATCCCATATAATTCGTTATTAATGAATGACTCTAATGAAGGAAAGTCTTCAACTAAAACGTGCATATGTAATGTGCTGGGACCTGTCATTTGGTAACAGCTTGCAACACTTGGGTTCTTAGCCAACTTTTCTGCTACTTTCACTAAGTATGCAGGTTCACAATCCACTTCAAAAAAAGCTGATACCTTTTGGCCAACAGCTTCAGAGTTGATAACAACACTGAATTTTTCAATTACGCCTTTTTCTACTAGCTGCTGAACACGGTCACGGACAACATTTCGTGATATGTTTAATTCCTTACCCATATCCGCATAAGACGTTCGGCTATTTATCGTTAATATCTCTAATATTTTTTTATCTATATCGGTAATCTTCATCTGTTTCACATCCTACATCGTTATCAGGATTCTTTTCTAAAATCATCGTATACTGTAACTTAAAAAAATTGAAAAGAATCTAACTTTCACTAGGCCTTAATCTAATAATAGACTTTCTAACATGGACTGTAAACCAACACAATACTTCAGGTTGGCTTTATCCACTTTTAAAAGAAAAAAATAACGTAGTTCAAAAGTTCAGATGAACATCACAAAAATTTCCAAAAAGTCGGATCTTTGGAAGGGTGTTTGACCTACATAAGTTAAGTATACTATGAAATATTTAAAGTTTTCATTGAAAACTGTTAACGAACCATTTGCCGGTGTGGCTAAGTACAATATTAAAAAAAGCCTGCCTTCACGCCTACAGTTAGCTCAACGAGACCCGGAATTCATTCATCGCTTTCCCTGTTCCTTTTTCGTTCCATATATATGAGTACCGCAAGAACAATGAATGCAATCAATACAATGGTAGATAACCATGATAAGTCCATATCCGAGAAATACTCAACAATGTTCAATATGGAAAGCCCGAATAAGCAAACCATTAGTAAAACATCTTTTTTGCCTTGTTTCCTTTTTTCAAAAAACACTCCCAACATTTTTTCAAAAAATACTCCCATTATAAAACACCCCTTAATTTTTCCTCTGTAACATCATCGTTTCCTTTGACAATTTTCTTACTACACGCCCCTGCCCCTATGAACCATACGGATAAAAACAATGAGCCAAGAATTTCTTTAATGTTAGAACACCTTTTCCTTTGAATTTCATCAAAATGAATTTTATTAATGGTATGAGTTACCTTTAGATGTTCAAAATAAGACAAGGGCGGATCACTGATCATCCAGAGTAATTAATAAAAAAACAAAAATATATTGAAATATCAATTTAATTTAGTTATAATACGATACGTTCTTAATATTAGTTTGTATATAATTTTTAGAAAATTTAATAATTTTCTAAAATAGTAAATTTTGGTTTATTCGTGGAGGGTTTATTTTGTCTAACAAGGTACCATTTTCATTTATAGTAGTGATTGGGTTAATGTTATTTGCCCTATTCTTTGGGGCAGGGAATTTAATTTTCCCGCCAATGCTTGGTCAATCTGCAGGAACGAACATCTGGTCAGCTAATGCAGGGTTTTTAGTCACAGGTGTAGGATTACCGTTACTTGGTGTACTGGCACTCGGTTTTTCGGGAAAAGATGATTTACAATCATTAGCAAGCCGCGTCCATCCCGTGTTTGGAATTGTATTCACAACCGTTCTTTATTTAGCGATTGGTCCATTATTCGCAATGCCTAGAACCGGAAACGTTTCTTTTGAGATCGGTGTAAAACCTTTTTTGCCTGAAGACTCAGGGCCACTGCCTTTACTTATTTTCACCATCATCTTTTTTACGATTTCGTGCCTTCTTTCGCTCAATCCTGCGAAAATTGTCGAAATTGTGGGGAAAATATTAACACCCATCAAGTTGACATTCATTGGAATCCTGGTGGTAGTCGCTTTTGTTAATCCAATTGGAGATTTTCAAGCACCTGCCGAACACTATATGGTTCAACCATTTTTCAATGGGTTTAGAGAAGGGTATTTAACCATGGATACTCTTGCATCTTTTGTTTTTGGCATCATCATCATTAATGCCATTAAAGAAAAAGGTGCTAAAACAAAAAAAGAAATAATGATTGTTTGCGGAAAAGCGACTGCAATTGCTGCCGTTATCCTTGCCACCATTTATACAGCTCTCTCTTACATGGGTGCTTCAAGTGTTGAGGAACTGGGACGTTTGGATAATGGAGGCATTATCTTAGCGAAAGTCTCGGATTATTACTTCGGTGCATATGGCGGGCTTTTATTGGGATTAATGATCACAGTAGCTTGTATAACGACGAGCGTAGGGTTGATTACATCTTGCTCGACGTACTTCCATAAACTATTTCCAAACCTGCCTTACAAAACAATTGCAATAAGTTTATCCATATTCAGTGCAATCATTGCCAATATTGGATTAACCCAGTTAATTGCCATTTCTGTACCGGTAATGACAGCCATTTATCCATTAGCCATTGTTTTGATTTTCTTAACTTTCCTTCATTCTTTATTTAAAGGAAGACCTGAAGTTTATCAAGGCAGCTTATTTTTAACATTCATCGTCAGTTTAATGGATGGATTAAATGGAGCGGGTATACACATTTCATTCATCAATGATTTCTTCACTGCAATCCTTCCTATGTATGAGACAGGACTAGGGTGGATCATCCCAGCCATTGTTGGAGGATTCATTGGGTATGCCAGCAGCGTCTTACGGTCGAAATTCGGTCCTAATCATCAAATAGATTAAATGGTATAAAATCGGTTCAGGAATATTTCCTGGACTTTTTTTATTTTCATTTAGGACGAATTAATCTTCTGTAGATCGAAATATCTCTGTGTAGGTGAATTATTTTCACTGCAGCTTTATTACGTTGTGATATTAACCAATATACCATAAACTGTAATATATTATGGATAATCCCCCTAATTTACCTAAGCTGCCTGTCTCCCAACGAGAAAAAAGCTGCCAAAAAGGCAACTCCGGCTAAGCTAGATAGCAGGGATATAAAATCCCAATCCCATTTCTTTTCACTTCTTATTCATTCCGTAATTTCTTCAGCAATTGAAAAATCTGCCCCCTATGATGTGATTCATGTTCAATCAAATGGTAAACGACCCACTCAGGCGTGACATCATATTGTTCAAGCACCCTCGGTTTACGCCAATCCGTTAGGTCCATTGAACGAAAGTTTGAAAGGAATACTTCACGTACCTTATTGAGGCGATAGAAATGTTCTTCTAATGTTTGTCCTTCAATGTGGGTTAGGGAGCCATCTTCCGCACGGCATCCTAATGGAAACAAAGCGCGTATTTCCGTATCCCATTCCGTAACAAGTACCTCCTCGTATAACCAATCCGCCTCGACCAATGCTATGTGATATAACATCGAGCCAATCGTTTGCCGTTCATCCATTTTCGAATCGAGTATATTTTGGCTAATTCCAGTTAATTCCGTTATAAGCGTACGGCGAACATCTTCTAAACACCATAGCCACCGCCCAATTTCTTCTTCAAATTCCGGTAATGCAGATACCAGTAATGCTCTTTTCTCCAAAAAGATCATCCTCCTCTTATTGAACGTACATTCTATTTAAATTGTTCGTTTCCTTCTTTTACATGAAAAATTGCCTGTTAATTAATGGCATGCTTTATGGGAAGTTTAGTTTTATTGACGGTAAAGGCAGGACAAAAAGGGCAATCATCAGATTGCCCTTTCGTTTGTGTATGATTTTTTCGTTTTATTTTAACTGATATCGTAAACCGATATTAACTCCCCATAAAAAGATTGGCCCTCATCTCATCTGTTATACGCCTGCTTTGTAAATGATCCTGTTCCCGTTCTTGTTCAACCATTATACGTTGCTCCAGTTTTTGAGCATATTGTGCATAGCTGATTCCATGAGCCTGAAACATTGCCTTTTCCATTGCCGACGTGTACGTTAATTCGAGAAAATTAATGAAGAATCAATCCTTTCCATAGTGAATTTCGTACTCATCTTATCATTGAAAATGCTAACTGACAAAGTTGCTACGGCTCCATATTCACTGATAATTCAGAATTCTCTACAGCTGTTCCTATCTCCATGTACATAAACGCCATATCCCTCCCTCTTCCTCCATTTTCCATTTTTAACCGTAAAGATAAATTTTTAATTTGTTCAAAGCTATGAGCAAGTAGATAGGAATGAAGTCATTTTTTTAAACAAATTAAAAATCCCATTAACAAACTTGTTGTCAATGGGATGAATGTTTATTTATAAGAACCGAATATTTCTTTTGCCAATTTACGCCCAGTCGGAGTGGCAGCAAGGCCGCCCTCTGCCGTTTCACGAAGTGCGACTGGCATGGTCAATCCAATTTTATACATGGCATCGATGACTTCATCACATGGAATGCGGCTCGTAATGCCTGCAAGTGCCATATCAGCTGCCGTTATCGCGTTAGATGCACCCATTGCATTACGTTTCACACAAGGAACTTCAACCAAACCTGCCACTGGATCACAAACCAATCCAAGCATATTTTTCAGTGTGATTGCCATCGCTTCTGCGGCTTGACTTGGTGTACCGCCGGCCAGTTCTACAATTGCAGCTGCCGCCATTCCACTTGCCGAGCCCACTTCTGCTTGGCAGCCACCAGCTGCTCCAGAAATGGAAGCGTTGTTTGCAACTACGAATCCGAAGGCAGCGGAAGTGAAAAGAAAATCAATCATCTCTGCTCGGGTCGGGTTAAGTCTTTCTTTCACGGCAAATAACGTACCGGGAACCACGCCCGCAGAACCGGCTGTAGGAGTGGCACAAATCATTCCCATTGCTGCATTCACTTCGTTCGTCGCAACAGCTTTACTGACGGCATCCAATAATAAATTGCCTCCGAGTGCCTTGCCCGTCTTGATATAATTTTGCAAAAGAACGGCATCTCCGCCCGTTAGGCCTGTAACGGATTGCACGCCTTTCAGACCTCTTTCCACCGCCTGTTCCATCACTGTCAGATTCCTGTCCATCTTTTCAATGATCTGTTCTCTCGACAAGCCCGAGAACTCCATTTCTTGTAAAATCATGATTTCCGCGATTTTTACATGTTTACTTTCAGCAAGTTCAACCAACTCTGCTACATTTCGGAACATGTTTTTACCTCCATATCTATACCAACACTTTTAATGATTCTCACTCAACCATCCTTATGACTTGCGACACGTTTTCCAGTCCCTCAATTTCCTTCATGACTTCGACCTTGATTTTCTGATCGACTTCAATCACCATGAGGGCCATTTGACCTTTTTCTTTTCGTGAAACTTCCATATGTCCAATGTTAATTTCATGATTGGCCAATACTGTTGAAACGGAAGATATGATTCCAAACACATCGTTGTGCACAACTAAAATGGCTGGGTTTTCACCCGACAATTTAAGCTTGAACGTATTCAACTCCGTTATTTCTATCGTTCCTCCGCCAATGGAGATTCCAACAAGCTCTAATTCTTTATCTTCGTCAAACAGTCTGATTTTGACTGTATTAGGGTGATCCATCACAGTATCCTCGATTGTAAAGGAAACTTCCATACCCGCTTCTTCCGCTATCGTCAAAGAAGTAGGGATTCGTTCATCATCCGTATCGAAATCCAATATCCCGCCTACGACAGCAACATCCGTACCGTGTCCCCGGTAGGTTTTTGCAAAAGAACCATATAAAGAAATAATGGCTTTCTTCGGTTGCTTTCCGAATAACGTCCTTGCTACTCTGCCAATTCTGGCAGCTCCTGCTGTATGTGAGCTTGAAGGTCCAATCATAACGGGACCGATTATATCGAATGCAGATCTGTATTTCATTTTGTAATGCCCCTTTTCTGGCAATATATTTTTTAACCGTCTTTCATCTCAAATAAGGGTGAATGAAGATCAAAAAGCGGCATAATTACTATATTAAGATATTTTTATCATTCCTGCAATGAAAACCCTTTCATTGCATACCCATATTAACATATATTACATAACATACCTACCAAAAACTTTTATTATTTATCGTAGAGATAGTATTTGATTTTTCAGTATTTTAAGATAATTAATAAAATCACTTACAACAATTAAACAGGTAAAAAAGCAGCCATCAGGCTGCTTTCCCTTCTATCTCTCCGCTCTAACTCGCTTTTTTCTCATCCATGGATTTAGCGGCTCCCCAAATTTCGGAGACCCACTCAGGATGATCGATGAACGGATTGCGGTTATTCTGCCAGTCATATATGACCTCATTACGGTGGCTCTCGAAATCATCGACTGGATCGAGAGCATTCCATTTCAAAAGTGTCGATAGCTTTCCATGAAGCGGCTTCGGATACGTATTGACTGTATCGGATAGTTCCAGATCCAATTCACCATTTCCTTCATAGCGGACAGCCATGTAAAAGAGCATCCGGGCTATATCACCTTTAACATGATCTGGCGGTTCCCATGAATCTGAATCAAACTTACATTCACAACCGCTATATGTTTGACCGCCATCGTCGAAATCCAGATGGCCCCGTTTACCATTGACTGTAACATCAGCCGGACGGAGGTGATGAAGGTCGGTCCCGGGACCTATGCTTGTTCCAAAATCACCGTGGGACTTGGCCCAAACATGCTCACGGTTCCATTGTCCTGCATTGCCTCCATTAGCGTTCTTCGAAATCGATTTTCCAGAGTAAAGCAAGATGACATTCTGTTTGTTTTCCGGATCTTCATCCGTTTCTTTAAGGGCATTCCACACTTGATCATAAGATAACTTCGTATGACCCTTAATAATCGAGTGCAGAACCGATTTCAATTCCGGGCCTGTTTTTCCTGTCGCCGTTTCGTAATAAGCTTCAAGCGGCTTATCATCCGTTACGGTCAACGTGAAGCGGGCAACCACTTCCGATAGATGGTCCTCAGCCTTGACTGCAACAAGGTATGTTCCAGCTTCATTTGCAGGAAGGGTTAATATTGGGCCGGCGACAGTACCGATAGTGGATGAAAAGGTCAGATTATCTTCATCCGGATCTGAGAAGTGCTCACTCAAATCGATAGTGACCTTAGAACCGGCTTTCACTTCAAGATTCTCCAGTTTTTTCGTTACAACAGGCGCTTGGTTTTCTTTAGGGTCGAAAGGGGAAGCGATTGCTTCCCCTTTTGAATCGACAAATTTGATATTAGACGCGTCGACACCTTCTGTTACAGTCCATTTCTGAACATTTTCAGCACCCCTGATTTCTTTTACATTGGCGTTATCAATGATGACTTCCTTCACCGCCATGCCTCCAAAATCAATGATTGCGCCTTCCTTAGCCGGTTTTATCGTCACAGTTGCATCCTTCAGCCCAAGGCCTTTGAGTACGGCATAGGAACCTTTTAACCAGATCCCTTCCTCGATGTTGGATGTTTCGTCAAGATCGATCAAAACACTAGGTGAAGCAATCGTAAGTCTTTTTGTTTTAACGTTTGTTAAATGATACGTTTTATCTGGAGCAGCGGGTTCAACTCCCCCTGATTCAGATAAAGATGTTTGAATCAATACAGGGTCATGATCACTTGCCCTTCCATGAGCTTCCATGAAGGATGAGTTAATATGGACAATATCGACTTTTGTTGCCGCTGCCATATTATTCGATACAAGGATATGGTCCAGTACTTGTGAATTGCCTTGATATGTGTAAGAATAACGTTTTTCAAAAGGAACTTTCTCGATCATATTGGTTAAATCTTTACCCTTTAATGTTTTAAGCGGAGCCGAAAATTCAAAATCATTAAAGTCTCCAAGCAAGACGATATTCGCCTTGGCATCCTGTGACTTGATATCACTTACAAACCGATTGACGATGGAGGCAATTTGTAGCCTCTGCGTCTCACTTGAAAGGATAGGAGGTTGGTTCCTGCCGAATAATGGCTGGTCGCCGCCCTTGGAGTTAAAATGATTGGCCACCACCACTACACTTTCCCCTTTAAATTCGAATTGAGCGGCTAAAGGCTTCCTGCTTGAAGTAAAGGCAGAATCAGTAGGCTCTATTCGTCCAGGATTCAAGGTGAGTTTTCCATCTTTGAAGGCAACGGATTGCGTCGCCGTTCCTTTCGTCCCCTCAGTTAATTTGACACGGTCCACATTATATAAAAAGCCTACACGGATATTCCCGCCAGGTGCCCCGCCATCAAGTTTATCTTCTGGAGCGATATCGATGAATTGATATTGCGGTCCGCCCAACGCTTTTATTTTGTCGGTCAGCTTCTTGGCACTTTGAGCAGAATCCGTTGTCCCGCTATCTGTTGCCCCATCATTATCTTGCATTTCCGTTACGCCGATTATATCCGGCTGTTTAAGATTAGTAATGATGGATGTTGCGATCGTTTCAACTTTCGAGTCAGCGGTTTGTGTGGAGAAATTCTCGATATTATAGGAAGCGATCGATAATTTATCGGAATCCTTCTCCAAGGATGTCACTTCCCGGGCCGTACCGCCATCCTTTAATGCCGGCAGCTGATTTTTATCCGTCAATACCCTATAGTTGCTATATCCATAACTGATGACACCCGTAACCGAGCCTTCAAAAGAATCACCCGTTTTCGCTACAAAAGATTCATCATCCATATCCAGGGTTATTCTTTCAGGATTGAAATCCGTTTCCGTTATTTTGACACCTTTAACTGCAGTCGTCGTTTCCATATTCCCCGGAATCACGACCAATTCACCATAGTCTTGAGGAGCGACCACTTTCGGGTTATATACTTGCACGAGCATTCCTTCCAAACTCTCGTAAAAATCAATGCCGTCCTCGTTCGGATTAAAATCTGTCAATCTATCATCATCGATGTTCTCAGACAGCGGAATGACATCTTTTCCAATGATGATCGGTTCTGGCATTGCTACAGTTCCAAGCTTTTCAATAGTCGTATTCGTCAATTCGGTTGTTGGCAGATCCGTCGTTTTCATTTCAGCGTACCCTTCGATATACCACTCCACGACTTTACCTGCCACTTTGACATGATCTCCCGCTTTTAGACCATGCGCTTTGTTGTACACGAGTATTCCCTCTGAAGTCGTTAAGTCCTTATCCGGATTCAGATCTTGCATGTAAAAGTTATTCGCATCCTTTACATAAGTGACGACACCTTCAACACCTGAGACGAGTTGATTCTCATATGATGAAAAATGATTCATCCCCTGAATGTCACGGATCTTCAATTCATTGGTTTTGATAACCGTATAGGCAAATGTGAAAACTTCCGATGTCTTATCATTGACAGCGATTGCCTTTATGACAGTATCTTCCGTTAAGAAGATAGGATCTGTGTACAAGGCACTTGAAGACGTCGGAGTGGATCCATCTAGCGTATAATGGATTTTTGCTTCTTCCCAGCCCGATTCAAGTGTTACTTTTGTATTTTCACTAACCGTACCAGGGAAAATATCCGGGTAAACAGCTGGTTTGTTCACCAGTTCATAATCTTCAAGACCACGTGGCTTCAGTTGATACGTGTCATTGAACTGCGATGCTATCCCGGTTACGGAAATGACATCCCCCGCTTTAAAGTTCCTCAGGAAATCTTCATAATTCGAACCGTTCCGGTTATCATGGCGAACGGTAACAGAGTTTCCTTCAGTATCTGCCGCCTTGAATTCGAATGTTCCGTATGTTCCCGATGCCGCCAATTCAGTAATGGTCGCTTTTTCAATCGTGACCAGCTCACCTTGCGTTTCTTCATTGACGCCAGCGGCATCGATTTTTTGGATTTCAGGAAGTTCATTCCCGGAAGAAACCACTTCAAGGGAGGTTGGTTGGATTTGTAATTCCTTATTATAAGCGGATACTTGTCCGATTAAACGAACCTTATCCCCTTGCTTTACATCCACAGGCCATGAAGAACCATAAACATATAGCCCAGCCGTTTCATCTTGGATATAAAAGCCTTTTCCTCCCCAATAACCTAGCCCTGTGGTGACCACCCCATCGACCTGCACTACATCTTCAGTATTCGTTCTTGCCTCGGCGATGGAATCCAGAACCTTCACATCAGGCTCTTCAGGAGGTGTTCCTCCATCAGTGATGATTGTGTAATCGGTTGCGGATTTCAGACCTGGCACTGAAAAATATCTTTCCAGCTTTCCTGTAATCGACACCTGTGCTTTGAGTAATTCCGGATGTTCGACTAGATTCAACGCCGTACGGATATTACCGGCCGGAAGCTGAACAGGCATGATTTTCTTTACATCCGTTTCATCCGGACTATCCGCAATACCTATATTCGTACCTTCAGTAAAAGGCGATGTTTGTTGATAGCTTGTACCGCTTTTAGCTGTACCGACAATATATCCCTTCACCGTTGCCGTGCCACTGTTATTATTAATCGCTTCCGTTACCGTTATAGTCCCTTCCGCATTTGCAGCGTCTGCATATGGCAAGACCGTTGATAGCACGATCAATATGGCAAAGAAAAGCTTGCATATCCCATTCTTCTTCAAGATCTCAACCCCTCCAACTTTTTACGTAGGTTCAGCATTCATACCGATTAAAAAATCGTTTCGCCATTCACGGTGACACCGCTTAGGCTCACGGTTTTACCGTTAAGTCCCGATAAATCCAAATTACCCTCGACTGTAACATCTGAAAAAGTAAAGCTGTCTGGAGGAGTTCCCGTTAATGTAAGATTTCCTTTAACCACTGCATTTTCCAATGAAGCAATATCCGTGATGTCCACAACTACATTACCCTCATGGTTTTTTGGAGCATCAGCCGTTCCGCCAAAGTCTTTGGCCAACACCGTATTCGGGTCTGTAGAGTTTCCGGCCACATCTTTGATGCGTCCTTCGATGCTTGGATCGACAGTTTTGAGCCCACTTACATAATCCCGTAGATTCTCCCAATCAGCGAGTCCGATATCCGTCACTCTTCCTTCTTCATAAGCCTTCTTGAAAACGGTGAATCCATCTCCGCCCTTAGCTGTAAAAGCGTTGGTCGCCACGACATATTCCTTCGCTGTATCCAATTCGGAATATGTTCCATCTTGTCCCATGACTTCAACCTTTGTCACACGATTGCCTGATTCCTTTGAACTATCGTAGCTGAATTTCATTCCGGATACATGCAGGAAGCCGCCATTTTCCTTAGGAGCCAAGCTTACACTATGCTCTAATGCTTCATTGATCTCTGCACCCGTAAGCGCCATCGTCGCTAACGTATTCCCAAACGGTAAAACGGTCAGTATTTCCCCTAAAGTGATCTCACCTTGATCGATACCTGCACGGATGCCCCCGCCATTTTGGAAAGCAATGACCGCATCCTTATTGAATTCTTTTGCTTTACTAAGCATTCCGTCCGTAATTAAATTACCCAGTTCTGTTTCATTTTTACGAACACTTGGTTTCGTTTCATCCCCTGCATCACGCGGTGTGTCCAAAGCCTTCACAGCTGTTGCCCCAGTCTTCGTTTCCTTCAGCTCCTTAATCTTCGAGGAGTATGTTTCGAGCACTGTTGCCGCTTCAGGATCATCCTGTTTTTCAGAAAGCTTAATCAGCTGTCCGGCTTGTCCGACAATCTTGCCTTTCTTATCGAATTCCACATCGATCGTTCCTAAAAAGTCGCTATACTGATACCCTTGAACGATGACTGTCGGATCTTTGGTTTTTCCCTTATCATCCTTATCAATAACAACGGGGGCGTTTAACTGCGTATGGCTATGTCCGCCCACAATCACGTCGATGCCTTTGACCTTGGCAGCTAATGTTAAATCATTGTCATAAGCTGCATTGTCATCATAACCAATATGGGATACGGCAACTATCTTATTAACCCCCATGCCTTTGAACGCCTTGACCGCTTTTTCTGCCTCTTCAAGATAGTTTTCAAATACTATACTTCCAGGACTTGAAATATCTTTCGTTTCTTCAGTCGTAAGCCCAAAGAAACCCACCTTCTGACCATCCACTTGTTTTACGATTCCATTGTATATCTTCCCTTGCTCCGGATTACTTGAAATCAGGTCCGAAAATAGTCCCTTAAACTTATCATCCTTGGAGAAGTCCACGTTCGAACTGACAAATGGGAACTGAGCCCCCTTAATGAAGTCAGCTAAAGCTTGATGCCCTTCAGCGCTTGATCCCAAGTCAAACTCATGATTCCCAAATGTCATGACATCATATTTCATTAAATTCATGAAGCGAAGATCCGCTTGCCCTTTGAATTCATTAAAATAGAGGGTTCCCGAGAATACGTCACCAGCATCCACCAAAAGAGCTTGCGGTTTACTCTTACGCACTTCTTTAACAGCCGTCACCCTTTTGGCTACATTGTCCAAGTGGGCATGCGTGTCATTCGTATGCATCAAGGAAAGCGTGATTGCCTTCGCTGGATTTTTCAAAGCTTCTTTAGCAGCTGCCACTTTCTTATCCGCCAATGCTATTTTCGCTTCGAATTCCTTTCGGTCCGACTCCTTGATCCCATTTAAATGGATGTCGGCTCTCGCCTTTTTAGCCGCTTTTATCTGTTCTTTCGTTTTAAGTTCCCCATTGGCAAGATCTACATAGGCATTGACCCGTTTTGCCACTTCTTTTTTCTTTTCTGCATATACCGCTTCATCATACTTACCTTTCACCTCTTTAACATAAGCATGAATGGCTTTACCGAGTTTGGATGTTTTGCTGACCTTTTTCACCTGCGAAGAAACGGTATTCATCCGGTTGTCCGCCGTCTTTAAATCACCTTTCTTCACCCAGTAAGCAGCTTTCTCATAGTAGTACGGCACTTTCAGGTCACCGCTCAAAGCCGTTTTGGTCGATTTAGTGAATTTATCGTATAAGAGCTTTTCGATTTTCGCACCGTAAACCGTATCTTTAATATCTTTGTCTGTCTTTTTCACGGCTTTATCCAGTGCCTCATATTGATCCCTGATATCAATTGATTTCTTGGCTATGATTGAATTCGTAAGGGCGTTAATCGATTTATCATGGGCAGCTTTTGCTTTTTCTGCCGCTTTATACCCTTTCACATATCCTTCTGAACGAGTGATATACTTATCATAAGCTACGATTTCTTTGTATTTGGCGTCTTTTTCTTTTTTGCTTAGCATTGATTTTTTAATGGTAGAGTTGATGTCTTTTTTTGCTTGTATTGCAGACTTGATTTGTTTCTCAACAGTGGATACGGAAGCGAGTTTAGAAGAGTAGAAATAGGTGTCGAATGGTTTTTTGATGGTGGCCTTTGCCGTTTTGATTTTACTATTCAAGCTAGTGGCAGCATCCGATGGTGCCGGTGCTACTGCTACGATCGTTGTCGCAGCCATTATGGTTGCTGATGCAATTTTAACGATTTTCTTTTTCCCCATTAGAGTAATCCCCCCATAAGTTCTATACTGGCATAACATTTCGCGAACATATCCATGGTTTTTACACATTTTTCAAAATATTAAACCTGAATAAATTTTATTGCTTATACACAAATCCACCCTACTTTTTTCCTCTAAAGATTCGTGTATATCCTATATTACAACAAAATAATCCAATTTTAAAACAAATTTACAATGACACACGGAATATTAACAGAATATTATCATTATAATCACCCCAAAATACCCATCTGTATCTAGATGATATATCAACAAAATTATTTAATGGTAAAATAGTATCATTATTTCTCCGTAATCAATTTTGGTCTTTATACCTACAGAAGATCAAAAAAAAGAGAGAGATTTAAATCTCTCTCTCAAGTTTGTAGACAAAAGGGCTTCGGAAAACGTAACTTTGATCAAGAACCAACTGACCCAAAGCAATACCTTCAACTCCTCAGGTATGGTTTATATCAAAATTTTATAACAAAGTTGATTGGAGAGGAAGGTGCGAGACTCCTGCGGGAAAAGCGAGTCTAGGGAGACCCCGCAGGCGCAAGCCGAGGAGGCTCCCAGACCGCCCGCGGAAAGCGAGTGCCTGGAGCGGAATTCAACGTCCAACTTGTACAGTCTGTGGGAGAGATTTAAATCTCTCCCAGTCTTTGAGCTGCATCATTGAACATGAATTTTTAATAATCCATAACAAGCAGAACAACATTACTCCCATATTTTTAAGTTGGATAATATAGGATCATGCTTAAGCGAGTTAATGTTTCCCCTGAATTATGGTAAGTATGCGGTCTGTCAGACTTGAATCTGATAGAATCACCATTCCTTACTGTATATTCTTCGTTATTTACACGTACAGTCAATTCCCCTTCAAAAACAGTTATGTACTCTTCAGTTCCTTCTCTATGCGAATCGGAACTTAGGAATCCACCTTTTTCTATCTCGACTGAATATACTTCAAAGCGCTTCTCATCTTCAAAGGGAAAGTAGGGATAAACTCGATATTTGCCGTTATCTTCAGATAATGATTGGATTTCACTTTTTAAAACAATTTTTGTATCCGGCTGCGGACTATTTATCAGTGAAGAAAATGAAATCTTTAATCCATTGGCTATTTTCCAAATTGTTGTAATCGTAGGGCTCGATCCGCCCCTTTCGATTTGTCCGATCATCGTTTTGCTTACTCCGGTTAATTCAGCAACCTTTTCAAGACTTAATTTCTTACTTTCCCTGATGGCTTTTAAATTGTTAGCAATAATAAAATTTATTTCTTCCATAAAATGCTCCTTATTTACAATATAACGTCGGCATTGTACAATAAAAAGGAAGTCGTTATAGTGTCACTTTTGGTCATTATAACATACAAAGGGGAGTCAACCATGCCTTTACTATCTTTTTTGTTATTTGTTTTTGTTACAAGTTTCACTCCAGGTCCAAATAACATCATGGCAATGTTATTTGCGAACAAGTACGGGTTAAAAAAGACGATTAAATTTTGTTTCGGGGTAGGTGCCGGTTTTTTTGTAATAATGTTATTGTGTAGTTATTTTAATGTTTTGCTTGAAAATTTCATACCAAAGATTGAATTTATCATGACTATCCTAGGTGCAATTTATATGCTGTATCTGGCCATAAAAATCATTTCCAGTTCAAATAAAGATAACGACGATAATGATGACAGGAACAACAGTTTTATAGCGGGCATGCTTTTACAATTCATAAATCCAAAAGGCATCTTATATGGCATCACGGCAATATCAACCTTCATACTACCTTATCACTCTTCAAATTTCAGCTTACTATTCTTTTCATTATTTCTGGCTTTTGTTGGTTTTATGAGTACGTTCTGTTGGAGTATGTTCGGTTCGGTTTTTCAAACGTTTTTATCAAAGTATAGAAGTCAGTTTAATGTAATCATGGCTTTGTTATTAGTGTATAGCGCCATTTCGATTCTTGTACAATGAAAAAGGGCAACGGGTTCGATCCTTCATTAAGAAAGATTGCCAAGTTGTAGACTAAAGGGACTTCATCAAAATCTTAAAACAAAGTTGATTGGAACGGAAGGTACGAGACTCCTGCGGGAAAAGCGCGTCCAAGGGAAGACCCCACAGGCGCAAGCCGAGGAGGCTCCCAGACCGCCCGCGGAAAGCGAGTGCCTGGAGTGGAAATGAACGTTCGAAGTTTACAACCCCTCAAAAAACTTTACGCTTATTCCATTCCAGCCCCATCAATCAAAGTTGAATCTTTAACCTTGAATATCCCGTTTGTTATATCCGATAAAGCCAACAGCCAGTAATATTATAGCTATGATTGTAAGTATGGATACTTTCATGAAGTCCATATCTTCAATAGGAAGTTTCGGAATATGGCCAAATGGTGTTAGTTTACCCATCCATTCCGGGAATTGAAGCATTCCCCCTAAATAGACGACTAAGATTGAATATGTCAAGTAAAGCCAAGTCAAGACAGATAATCTTGGTGCAATACCGATAAACAGCACTGCAATGCCAATCATGATCCACATCGCAGGCAGATAGACCATTGCTGCACGATATAAAGTGCCAAAAGCAATCCCTTCATTCATTACTGAATTCCCGACTGCCCAAAGACCAATTGCAGCTAGCGTAATCATGAAAAAGCCGCCAATAACGGAGATGATAAAGTAGCTGCCCATAAGCCTTGTACGTGATACAGCGCGGCTCAGTAAATGTTCAGTATGATTCTTTTTCTCTTCCCCTTTAAGCTTTAACATCGCCATTAAAGATGGAATGGTGCATATCATGGAGATGATCGACATCAACATGGTTAAAAATTGCTCTGTCATCGAGTAACCTTCAACAGGCGTTAATAGTTGAGCCATCATTTCATTTTCTGCAAAAAAGGATTCCAAATCACCTAAAACGGAACCGTAAGATGCTCCTAAAATGAACATCCCGACTGCCCACGCAATCAATCCTGTACGCTGAAGCCTTAGTGCAAGACCAAGCGGACTTTTTAAAAAGGATGAAGCATATTTCCTGCCAGGCTTAGCCGGTATGAATCCAGCTTCCAAATCACGGATGGAATTGAGATAGAGAGAAATTACAACCAAGATAATTGCTGCACCGATCGTCAGTATGATTGGCCACCAATAATTATTCACATATACTTCTGAACCCAAAACCCAACCCAATGGTGAAAACCAGGAAAGTGCCTCATTGCCAACATCCCCAATTGCCCGAATAAGATAGGAGAGAAGCAATACAGTGATGGAATACCCGATCGTACCTCGCGCACTCTCCGTAAGCTGAGCAAATAATGCCGTTATCGCCGAGA
Organism: Peribacillus sp. NJ11; assembly: GCF_030348405.1. NCBI lineage: Bacteria > Bacillati > Bacillota > Bacilli > Caryophanales > Bacillaceae > Peribacillus > Peribacillus sp. NJ11. Next base: position 1,944,382 of record NZ_JAUCFO010000001.1, on the reverse strand, counting down.
AGAAAATACCGGTTGCCCCTAAAGCAGCTCCATACATAAGGGAACCTTCCAAATCCATGCTTTCAATTCCCAGAGCATACAATCCAAAACCCGTTATTAACGCAATCAATGCATTCGTTCCAAACGATATGGAGATGGTTGCATTTAAATTAGCCAAACGGCCAGCTGGCAGAGAACGAATCATCTCAATACGGCCGTCCTCTTCATCTGCGCGTGTATGGCGCGTAACTAGCAAAATACTCATTATTCCTACAGCAATAGCGGTTAAAAGTAACATTTGATGCGCCATCATCGCTCCGTTTGTATAGTCATCCAGGCCGTAACCTTTCCCCACCATCGCTGTCATTGCCGGGTTCCTCATCGTTTCTGCAATGGTTTGCCTTGCTTGCCCAGTAGGATACAGATCAGTGAATGCCATTGCAACCATAAATGAAAGGACAGATAGGGAAATTAACCAAACAGGGATCCGAATCCGATCTTGCCGTACTATTAATCGGCAGAGTCTTCCAGTATTATGATAGGACTGCATCGGCATTATAACGCACCTCCCGACCCTGAATCGGAAGTCTTCCTTATTCCTTCATAATGGCTCATGAATAAATCTTCCAATGTAGGCGGCGCACTTTCCAATTTCACAATTCCAAACTGGCTTATATACTTCATCACATTATCCAATTCATCTGTATCCACTTGGAATGAAAGTGCTTGATCTTTCTTCACTATATCCTGAACCCCGTTTACATTCCCTAAAGCAGTAATTGGTTGCTTCGTTTCGACGAGCAAGCTTGTTCTGGTTAAGTGACGTAACTCATCCAATGTTCCCGTTTCAATGATTTGTCCTTGCCGAATGATGGCCACTTTATCACATAACCTTTCCACTTCAGAAAGAATGTGACTGGAAAGTAATATGCTTTTCCCTTCATTTTTCGCCTCCATCACACAATCCTGGAAAACTCTTTCCATCAATGGATCCAGACCTGATGTTGGTTCATCCAATATATAAAAGTCGGCATCAGATGAGAAAGCAGCAATCAAAGCAACCTTTTGCCGGTTCCCTTTAGAATAGGTTCTACACTTTTTGGAAGGATCCAAATCGAATTTTTTTATTAGTTCTTCGCGTCTGCTTTTATTGTTCGTGCCACGTAGTTCAACAAACAGATCAATTACTTCCCCGCCTGTTAAGTTGGGCCATAGGTTCACATCTCCTGGAACATAGGCAATTCGCTTGTGAATTTCAACCGCGTCTTTCCAAACGTCCTTGCCAAAAATCTTCGCTTCCCCATCCGTCGCTTTTAAAATCCCGAGCAGCACACGAATCGTTGTTGATTTTCCGGCACCATTAGGACCGATGAATCCAAATACCTCACCTTTATTCACCTCAATGTTCACACCATTTAAAGCTGTAAACTTTCCAAACTTTTTCGTTAAATCCGTTGTTTTCAATACTGACATCCCTCATCCACCTCTTCCTCATTGATTAAATATGAAATGATATTATGAAATATTTTAATTGATTTAGTTCATAATATATAAAATAAGGAATCCTGACAATAGTTTATGAACTAATTTAATTGTTCTATTACATATTTTTAATTAAACTAAGGTTGAGGTGAAATAAATGGACGGGTTTCAACGACGCAGGGAACAAAAAAAATTGAATATACTTGAGGCTGCTTTAACATTATTCATGGAGTATGGTGTACAAAAGATTTCCATTGGGGAAATAGCCAAAAAAGCAAATGTATCTCAAGTAACGATATATAATTACTTTGAAAGTAAACATAATTTAATTCATGAGGTTTTTCTTTATTATACGGATAAGGCATTGGATGAATTTGAACAAATACTTAATAGCAACATGGCTTTCCCTGAGAAAATAAAGCAAATCATGTTTGCTAAGAATGAAACTGCGAAACAAATTCATGAAGATTTTTATCAATATTTAATGAGGGAATATACTTCCGGAATCGATTATATGGAAAAAATATATACAGAAAAGGCTCTGCCACGCTTTATTGAACTGTTTGACCAGGGAAAGGAACAAGGATATGTAGATCCAAACTTATCTAATGAAGCCATTTTATTTTATATAAAAGCGATGACTGAATATATCCAACGGGAAGAGGTTTATCAAAAAATCCTGCCTTTGACTGAGGATATCATGAAGATTTTATTTTATGGGATAGTCGGAAAAAATGATGAATGAACCAAAACCCCGGAATAAAAAAAACGGTGTGAATCGATTCACACCGTAAAATCTTTTTTAAGATCATTCAATTCCTTTGCCAAAATGGATTTCCTTAATCCTTTTTGGCGATTGAATTCTCTCATTTCCTTTGGACTTTGATAAGAAAGCCTGACGTGGTAGTAATTTATATGCTCGATGATGGCGAAAACATAAAGAAATAAATACCAATAAATTCCTGATCCAACTACTTTTAATTGATAAAAAAAGACTGCTATTCCTGTGGCAATAAGTAATAGGTTGATCCTTTTAAAGAATAGAAAAATCCGTAATTGCGTATAAGGTAAATGGGCGTAATCGTTTTCTTTTGCCCGTTTCCATTTAAGAAACCAATATAAACTTCCTTGAAGCAAAATAAATTCCAATAGGACGAACGCATAAACAGATGAAAATGAAGTTAAGTAGGAATCGGTCCAATCATGTTGCATCAGAAACGAAACCCAAAGTACAGCAAAAATCACAGTTGCCATCAATTCGCCTGTATATAAATGAAATAATTTTCTTTTCACCCTTTTTTGCATAAGATTCCCCTTCTCACCCCTTAATAAGTTTTCCCATCTATAATCTTCTTGAAGCTTAACCCCTCCGTATTTTTCCATATATATGATATACGATGGACAAAGTTTCCCGTTTCATGAATTACGCTATAATTTTCTTTCCTGTTAAATGAAATTTCCGATGCATATCAAGATAGAATTGGTAATTATTGTTACATCATGAATAGGAACTAGTAATAATCATTCGTTATGGAGGGATTAGTGAATTGAGTCATTTTATACATAATACATTGTCGGGACTAAAAGAATTGTTGAATAAGAAAGACCAAATGAAGACAGTATCAGACGAAGGAGAAGTTGGTAACGTTTCGTGTTCTTTTAACGCTCCGATAAAGCCAACTGAAGTTGAAATGTTTGAAAGTGAAAACAATATCAAGCTTCCTGAAGACTACAAGGCATTCTTAACACTCCATAATGGGGCAAGAATATATGAATTGATTGATGACGACGGTGTTAATATAGGGGGCGGTCTTCATTTATTTAGTTTAAATGAAGTAAAAGAGGCTCAAGAACTTGAGATTATAGGTGAACAGGGGATTCCGATTGGACATTTATTGGAAGATTGTTTTCTAATATTAGATAAAGAAAAACTAAAGGTCGAGGATCCAAATTACCTTCAAATATTGGAGTTTACAGAGCTTTCATCTCTAAATCTTAATTTTGAAATCTTCTTGGACCGCTACATTATTTCACAAGGTGTACCGTTTTGGAGCTGGCCTATATACACAGCTGAAAACTACTATAGAACCAGGTAAAATAAATAAAAAGAGCGATCGCTAAGAAATGCAGTCGCTCTTTTTTTGTTTCGAATCTTCCATTCAGATCCCGAAAGCCCATTTTAATTCGTGGTCAATGTTAATAATTTGGCGGAAGTATAATTATATTTCTCAATTGAAAAATCGAAAACGACTCCCGCTTTTAAGAAGACCGTATTTTCAACAATTAAAGTCGGATCTCCTGGTTGCAAGTCCAAAAGCTTTGCATCATCGTCATTTAGTTTCTCACATGAAATGATTTTATCTGCAAAACCAATATTCAACTTTAAATCCTCGACGATATATTCATAAATGGAACCATTTGCGATTTCTTTATTTAAAATGGGAATGATGTCTTTATTGAAAAAGGATTCTTCTATTACAATGGGTTCACCATTTAAGTACCTAACCCGTTTGAGGTTATAGATTTTGGTTTTTACATTACATTTCATTTGTTCGGCCAATTTTTCATCAGCTTCTATTAATTCCAACTTCAGCACTTTACTTGTCATTTCATCCTTTGCAAACTCTTTGGTTAAGCCATTCATATCCTTCATAGAAATACAGCCAGGTCTGGAAAATTCCCTTAGGAATATGCCGCTTCCTTGAACTTGGTATATATAACCCTGTTCAACCAATATATTGATTGCTTTTCTTATGGTATTCCTGCTGACATCGAACTTCTTCATCAACTCATCTTCAGTAGGTAACTTAGTATTTAATGTATATTTTCCATCTAATATTTCTTTCTCCATTTGTTCTACGACCATTCTATACTTTACACCCATATTTCCATATACCTTCCTCTATACATAATGATTTCGAACGTTTTCGAACAATAGTTTAGACTAAAAGAGAGGTTTTCTTTACAATAGTTTATTTCATAACGATTGTAAAGAAACCTCTGTTTCTTTTTAAATCAACTAACTTTTTCAATTGGGGTTTCTTGTTCCAGCGCTACTTTATCAAGCATTTTAACGAATGGGAAATATACCATGGTAGCCATACCCAATATAGCTAGTTGGACGACTGCCCCTTGCCATCCCGATAATAAAAAGCCTGAAATGATTGGCGGGGTTGTCCACGGGACCTGTACCGCTGTAAATGGATGGATAAACCCTAAAATAATTGAAAAATACGTCATCAATACGGCAATGACAGGAACCAAAACAAATGGAACGATCATTAAAGGGTTAAATATGATGGGAAGCCCGAAAATGATTGGTTCATTAATATTGAATAAACCTGGAACCAGCGACATTTTAGATAACTGATTCACTTGCTGTGATTTAGCGACAAGCAACGCTGCTGCAATTAAACCTAATGTTATGCCCGCACCACCGAATTTCGCGTAAATATCCACTAGCTGAACCGTAACGATTTTTGCATTTCCGCCTACGGCCAGCGTGTTACCGGCATCTATGACAGCTTGATTCGCCAAGGCATTTGAAGTTAAAATAGGTGCCATGATTCCCATGACGATATTCGGACCGTGTAATCCAAACCACCAGAAAATGGAGATTAATGCCATGATAATGATGATTCCAGGTAATGTATCTGATAGATTTTGCATGGGGATCTGTAATACTTTATAAATGATTTCAGTCATTGATACGCCTTGAATCTTATCACAAATGAGGAAAATGAACATCGATAATAACATGATCACAAATCCAGGAACTAATGCCGAGAAGGCATTTGAAACACCAGATGGCACGCTTTCCGGCATTTTGATTCTGATATTTTTTTTGATGAACCATGTGTAGATCGCACCGACAGCCAACCCTACCAATATGGATGTTATCATCCCTTGTCCGCCTGTCCAGGCTTTAGGAATGACTCCGCCAACCACTTCCCCAGAAGGACTTTCAACAAATGAATTGCTGAGAATCAAAAATGAAATGATACCGATTATCCCTGCTGGAACGGCTTCAATATTGCTTGTTTTCACATAGGAGTAAGCGATTCCAAAAACGGCTATGAGAGCAAGAATGTCAAATGTGGCTCCTGTAACTTGATTCAATGGCACCATCCAATCTGCACCAAATAAATTAGCCATGATTTTATTCCAATTCTTGATCGGCAGGTTTGCTATTAATAAGAAAATGGAGCCAATAAGTGTCAACGGCATCGTAAGTACGAAACCATCCTTAAGTGCGACGGTTGCTTTTGCATTTGAAAATTTCATGAATGCAGGCATCATTTTCTCGAATAGTTTTTCAATATGCGACATAACTACCCCTCCTAGTAAAAGTGAATGATACTTACTAAGTAAGACTGACCTTATCCTGGAAATGGATTAGGTCGGTCTTTTTTTCATGATGACTGAAAGCGTTACAGCTCTTCTCCTCTTGTTTCAATAATGTGCTTATACCAATGGAACGATAACTTCTTCTTTCTTTCCAAATTATTTTTATGATCCACATAAATAAAACCATATTGTTTTTTATAGCCGTTTAACCAGCTTAATAAGTCAATGACTGACCAAGCATAATAGCCTTTTAAGTTAATTCCTTCACTTATTGCACTTTTAATCACGGTTAAATGCTCTTCAATATACTTGATTCTTGGGACATCGACAATTTCACCATCTATGATTGGATCTTCGTCGCCCAGACCATTTTCAGTGATATAAAGTTTTACATCGCCATAACGTTCCTTCAGCATTCTTAAGCCATCCAAGAAGCCCTCGGAAGAAATTTCCCAGCCCCATTTTGTATATACTTTATCCTCCATCATGACCGTTCTGTATACACCGTCGAATGATGGGTTGCCAGGTTTCCCGGTCGACTTATCACGATCAATTTTCGTGTTTTCAATGGCTCCATCAATTTTGGCCACCCTTGCTGGCTGGTAATAATTCAAGCCCATGAAATCATTGTAATCAGCCGTATCCTTCAACAAAGTCAACTCTGCTTCTGTCCAATCAGGTGTCAGGCCTTTTTCCTTTAAGGCATCCACTACATAACTTGGATATTCCCCTTTTAAAATCGGATCATAATACCAAAATGTTTGATAGTGATTCGCATGCATCGAGGCAAAAATATTTTCTTCTTTGCCATCAATGCTAAAAGCGGGGTTAAAAACATGTGTTATGCCAATTTCGCCATAGTGCTTTAAGCTTTTATAGATTTGAACGGCTTCAGCATGAGCCACGAATACATTATGGGTAGCTTGAAAGTATTTTTTTTGATCGTTTACAAGGCCTGGTGGATGGGCTCCATTCAAATATCCTAATGTGCAGAATACAACGGTTTCATTAAAAGTGATCCAATGTTTCACCCTGTCACCGAAAGCCCTGAAACAAACCTCGGCGTATTTAGCGAATGCACGTATCGTTCTTTTATTCACCCAGCCCCCGTCCGCTTCTAAACTCTGTGGTAAATCCCAATGGTATAGTGTAACGAACGGGACGATTCCATATTTCAAACATTCGTCTATGACATTATTGTAAAATTCGATTCCTTTTTCGTTTATTTCACCGTCACCGTCCGGGATGATGCGCGCCCAGGAAACTGAAAATCTATAAGACTCCAATCCCATTTCTGCCATTAGTTTTATATCTTCTTTATATCTATGGTAATGATCAATCGCTACATCACCGTTTGTATTTTCGAATGTTTTACCTGGAATCTTTGAAAAGACGTCCCAATTACTCAGCCCTTTTCCATCTTCATTCCAGGCACCCTCCACTTGATATGATGCAGATGCAGCTCCGAATAAAAAGTCTTTTGGAAATTTCATGTTGTACCTCCCACTATTGCTTTTTCACTAGATTCAATGCGGTTTCTAAAACTTTCTTTCCGTTCATCATGCCGTAGTCCATTGTATTTATCACCTCGACAGGAACCGATTTCGGTTCGCAAACGGCTTTTGCTTTAGACAGAAGGAACTTAACTTGTGGTCCTAATAGAGCCACATCAATTGAATCTGCGATTTGTTCCAATTCAGATTCTGGATATGCATTGATTTCTACTTCCAAACTATTTGCTTGAGCTTCTTTTTTCATTTTTGTCACTAACATACTTGTTGACATTCCTGCCGAACAAAACAAACCGATTTTAACCATTTTCAATTCCCTCCAATTTTTCTTTTAATGCATTTATATCTTTTTGCATCGAAATTAGATTGTTTAATAATTCTTTCACTAGAATGGCATTCATTAAATGATCCTGAGCATGAATCATTAAGATGCCAATATCCGTTTTGTTTCCATTTGCCTCATTTGTTATTAATCTAGTTTGGGCTTTATGTGCTTCTAGTAAGGCTGCTTCCCCTTGATGTATCAATTCCTCTGCTTCTTCATATTTATGGTCCCGCACAAGGGAAATCGCTTGATAAAAGTTGGATTTGGCATCTCCCGCTCCAGCAATCAAGCCAAATATGATCATTTGTACATCTTCTTCAGAAGTATAAGGCATCTATAATACCCCTCCATTTCATAAGAATGATTTATATTTATTGGTACAAATTCATTGGTATAAATATAGTATAAAACGTACACACAGAAATGTAAACGCTTATATTCTATTTATTCAAATAATTTATTGCGTTTTTATTCAGCAACAAAAGAAGCCAATCTTTTTGATTGGCCCCTTCCTTCAATCTTGGTGTTCATTATCTTTGCCATTGGTAAGTAGCCACGGATTTGGCCGGCAGCTCACCCTTGATTTGTTCACCCTCGCTAATGAACTTGAATTTTTGAGGTTCATAGGATTGATTGATAACTATAGATACAAGTGTCTTTTGGTCAGGACTTAAGAATGTTACATTTGTGACCGTATCCGAAGAACCATAATCACTTTCAACACGAGTGAACCCTGGCTTAACAAACTTGGAGAAATGCCCAGTTAAATAATATTCCGGAGTCAACCAGTAATTATCCTTATCAGCTGAGTCTTGAATCAATAGTGTAGGATCCGGCTGACCCACCCATTGATGCGTTTGAATGTCGCTATCCAGCATGACCACCCAGGAATTATAACTCCTCGCCCAGTTTCTCATGTATTGCGCAATTCGATCCGCGCCATACGTTCCCCAAACTGCACGCTCCGTTAAATACACGTTTTTCTCTGGGAATAAGTTGTGTAATCTAGTCATTTCAGACAAGGATCCGCCGTAATCGTGGAAAGCCGTACCATCTAAAGCATCATAGGCTCCCTTATCTTTTAACAATTGTTCCGCGTATGCTCCTGTATCACTTGGGTTATGATCAAATCCCCAAAGTTTTACATGCTTAAAACCGTTGTTATCGAGCTCTTTTCTTAGGAGTGTCGCTAATTCCGCTGCCTGGCTGTAAGGCATATTGGTACTCGGGTACTCAATCTCCAGCATCGGTTCATTTTGCAAGGTCATTGCACTTATATCGATTCCCTGTTTCTTATAGGCTTGAAAGTATTTCAAATAATATTTTGCCAGGATTGGCAGGTATTCGTCTTTCACCTGTCCTTTGATCATGCTGTCAGACGTTTTCATCCAGCCTGGAGGACTCCATGGGGAGGCAAAGAATGTAACATCCGGATTAATTTCCTTAATTTGTTTTAACGTTTCAATAATCTTATAATCGATATCCTTTTGGATTGAAAAATGCTTCAGATTGACATCCGTTTTCCCTGGCGGCATGTCGTCATACGTATAAAATTTCTGTGCCGTGAAGTCAGATGTGCCAATCGTTGTTCGAATAAGGCTCATTCCGATGCCTTTATCCGGATCTATCAATTTATCGAGAACTTCCTGTCTCTTATCAGGAGACATTTTCGTCAAATTATGAACGGTCGACTCATCCATTGAAGAACCGATCCCCAATATGCTTTGGTATTGTTTGGTCGGATCAATGTTTATGGTGGTAAGATTTGATGCATCCGGTTTGGTGATATCCATTTTTTCCTGCTTGGACAACTTCTTATCATCTGGTTGATACCTGGAATCAAAGTACCAAGCAACATCACTTGGTTCCCGTTCATTCGTGATCCATGATTCAACTGCCTTTGCTTTAATAACTTCTGCGGGTACATCCTCAGTCGGAGGAGGTGTTTCCGGAATATTGCCAACCCGCTTAAATTCGAACCAGTTTAAGTTCAATGATCCCTCGATATATTCAAATTTGATCTTTTGTTTACCCTTCTTCAAGATGACGCCATCAACCGTAGATGTGTCCCAATTTTGCCATCCCCCAGTGGATCCGACTCGTAACTTACCAAGCAGCTTCTTTTCTTCGCTAACGATATTAATCCCGGTTTGACCACTTAGATTGGCCGCATAACGAAAATCGGCTTGATAAAGGCCATCCTGTTCTACATTTATTTCGTACTCCAACCAATCTCTTCCATCCGCATACCCCATATTTAATGACCCTTCAGATGAATTTTCCGTTTGCAATCCGTATTGGGCGGCAAAATCCTCTGCTTCAATTTTCCCTGGTACTTTTAAGCCAGGCTTTTCAGGGAGCTCTGGTTTTTCAGGCAGCTTTGGCGTAGCCTGCTTCTTCGTCAGACCATATCCATAATTAAACATAAAATGATCCTTTTTGTTTTCCCTATTTTCATAGGCTTCCAAATAGAAAGGCCAACTAACTGGCAATTTACCTGAAAATTCCTCACCACCGAACAAGACATCAGCAACTCCTGCACCCTCAGTACCAGGAAGCCACGCTGCAACCAAACCTGACCAATCCTTCATTTCATCCGTAATGATCATCGGCCGGCCAGATACTAATACGACAACGATCGGAATATTCGGATCTGCCTTGCGGACATTCTCCAATGTTAATAGATCCATCCGATTTAAATGAAGATCAGTGGCATCACCATCAGTTTCTGCATATGGATCTTCACCTACAACAACGATAGCAGCATCATTTCCTTTTGCTCCTCTTCCATGTTTGTTATAAGTGATTTTCTTTTGTTTTCCACCAACTTCTTTTAATCCTTCTAGAATAGTCGTACCTTCAGTCGTATCACCTGATTTCCCTTGCCATGATATCGTCCAGCCACCCGACTGCTTTCCGATATCATCAGCGCTTCTGCCTGCCACAAATATTTTGTCCATTTTCTTTAATTGAGAAAGAATCGGTTTACCATTCACTTTATCATTTTTTAATAGGACTAGAGATTCACTGACGGATTGACGCGCTATTTCCCTGTTCTTTTCAGACCCAAATGACTTAGCCAACTTTGGATCTGTCATTGGTTTTTCAAAAACACCAGACTCAAACTTGACCCGAAGAATCCGTGTAACGGCATCATCTAGCCTTTTTTCTGAAATTTCACCTTCATTCACCAGTTCTTTTGTAAGTTTAAGTGTCTCTTTCCAGTTTTCAGGCTGCATCAACATATCGACCCCAGCATTCACTGCCACTTCAATCTGCTGCTTTAACCCGGAAACCGCATTCCCATTTTGATCCTTCGTGATTTGCTGTATCCCATACCAATCAGAAATGACAAATCCCGTAAAGCCCATATCCTTCTTCAATACATCGGTAAGCAGCCGTTTGTTGGCATGCATTTTCAACCCTTCGATACTATGAAAAGAAGCCATCACCGTTCTGGCCCCTGATTCGATGGCCTCCTCATATATCTTCCTATCATTCTTAAGTATCTCTTCTTCTGTATACTCAGTCACATCACCTTGATTGACTCCGCCTTTTGTATATCCTTCACCAATGAAATGTTTAGCGGTAGCTAGAACATTTTCCGTTTTCTTAAGGTTTTTGCCTTGAAGCCCGTCAATATAGGCTGCACCCATGTTGGCAACAAGTTTTGAGTTTTCTCCAAACCCTTCATACGTTCTTCCCCATCGGATGTTTTGGACATTGGCCATTGTCGGGGCAAACGTCCAATTCACGCCTGTAGATTTGATTTCTGATGCGGCAGCATGTCCAATTTTCTCTATTAATTCTGTATTCCTAGTGGCACCTAAACCAATATTATGTGGGAAAATGGTAGCGCCTTTTACGTTATTATGACCGTGGACAGCATCTGCTCCATATAATAGTGGAATGCCCAATCGGGTAGAAACAGCTCCGGATTGATATGAATCCACTAAGTTTGACCACTTTTCACGGGTGCTGTTTTCCTCCTTTCCATCCGGAAAAGAACCTCCCCCGCTTAATACCGAACCTAATTTATATTCCTTTACATCATTTGGGGTTACTGAGGCTCGCTCAGCCTGGATCATCTGACCGACCTTTTCATCGATTGTCATTCGTTTTAACAAATCTTTGATTCTTTCTTCATCAGGTGCCTTCTCGTTCATATATAATGGTTTCCCTGCTTGCTTCGCCTTGACTGTTCCTGGTATATTCCCGACGAACAAAGTAAAGGTAAAAATACACAAAATTATTATCGTAATGGTTTTTCTCATTTTTCTCCTCCATTATTTGATTTAGATTACTTTTTGCTTCTGATCCAGGTAAATCTCAAAACGAAATGAAGATGCATGTCACCCCCTTTAAAGAAAGATATGAAATATGTTTCTGCTAATCTAATTATTTAGAAGATGATGATCGGATAAAAAAACAGAATGTTCTGAATTCAAAAGTTACTCTTCATTAATGACTTCCATCCTTAATTAAAGGGAATTCTGGCATCTTTAATTAAGATTGATAAGCATACATTAAATTCATTGGTATGAATTTATAGGTACAAATGAATTATAAAGCGTTTACATAAAAATGTAAACGCTTTTTTCACTTGCAGATCAAGTCAACAAAACAGGATAATATCTGCCTTTGATAGACTGGTTCTCTTTAATGGCCTTTCTTACTCTTTCTAAAATTAATATAACTTCAATTATATTTTTTACTAGGCTTATGGAATTGACCATGTTCCATATCCTCGTGCTGTTCCTTATTTCAACCAAAAAAAGAGACATCAAATCGTTTACGATAGGATGTCTCAAAATCTATTCAATTATCATTTTACCTGTTCCCCAAACTTGCAGTTGATTATAGATCCTTCATCCTTTTTAATGTATAAAGGAAATACCCCCAGTTATTTATAGTGGACGGGATGCTTATGTGTTCATCTGGTGTATGTACGGAAAATATATCCGGTCCGATTGAAACAGTATCCAGCCCTGGAATCTTATCTATGAAAACCCCGCATTCGATCCCTGCATGTACAGCGATGATTTCAATATCTTCATGATATTTTTCTTTGTATGTTTCTTCAAATAATTTCTTGAGTTTCGAATCGGGATTATAGGGCCATTCCGGATAATCCGCATCTACCAATATCTCGCATCCAAGCATATCAGCTATCGCCTTTGCCTGAGTGACCATATTATATTTGAGGCTTTTGACCGAACTCCTGATTTCACTTTCGAATATCATTTCCGCTTCATTTGTCGTAACGACCCCTAGATTCGTCGAACTTTCCACTAATCCTTCTATTCCCATGCTCATTCCTTGAACGCCATGCGGGATTACCAGTAAAGAGGTAATGGCTTTAGATACCGTCTCTTTGGAAAAAACGTTTGAAGAAATCGTTTCGATCTTTTCAAACCTAATCGATACCTCAGGGTCGGAAGATTGCAGTTCATTTTTAAAAGTATCTTCCCATTGCTGGAGTCTCTCCTCTATCTTCTGAACATCTTCTACATGAATCAGTACAGTCGCCTCTGCTTCACGAGGAATCGCATTCCCTTTCAGGCCCCCGTTCATTTGCTGTATGAAGCAAGGAAAGTCTGTCGTTAATTCATGTAATACTCTGCCCAAAAGTTTATTGGAGTTCCCTCTTTCCTTATGGATGGACATACCGGAGTGTCCGCCCTTTAACCCTTTAATCCTGATGTTATAAGATACAGCTTCAACAATTGAAGCCGATTCCCATCCGATTTGCAGGATTTGCCGAACGCGTATTCCTCCTGCTGAGCTGACCAGCAGCTTTCCATCTTCCTCCGAATCGATATTGATCATCATTTTTCCCTTGAAGTGAGCCGGATCCACAGCAAGTGCACCGTTCATTGTCGTTTCTTCTTCAGTCGTTATGACTATTTCAAGAGCAGGATGCGGAATATCATTTGCATCCAATAATGCCAAAGCATAAGCAACGGCAATCCCATTATCCGCCCCTAAAGTTGTCTCCGTCGCATACAACATGTCACCCACAATCCTTAATTGAAGCGGATCCTTCTCAAAATCATGAAGTGTACCCTTGTTCTTTTCGCAAACCATATCCATATGCCCCTGGATAATGACGGTAGGTGCACTTTCATATCCAATTGTGGCAGGCTTTTTGATAATGACATTTAGTGCTTCATCCTGAATCACCACCAGGTCCCTATCCTTAGCAAAGCGAACCAAATAGTCACTGATTGCTTTTTCATTGGCTGATCCTCTCGGGATTTCGGAAATCGCTGCAAAATAATGAAACACGGGATGGCCCGTTAATTCTTCTAAAGTGCTATACATGGAATTCATCCTTTCAGTTATCTTATTTATGAATCTACTCTAGAATGGATCGCCACCACTCTCGTGAACAATGGATACAGGATGTACCCCAGGTAAACACCAATCATATTCAGTACTAGGTCATCGACATCCAAACTGCCGCGCCGAAAAACAAACTGACAGATTTCGATGCCCGAAATCGAAAGTAATGGATAAAGAAATTTCCTTGAAGCTGATAGATCTTTCCCTTCCTTGGACAACAAATATAGCCCGAATGGAATGAACAGTCCCACATTGGCGCTAAGATTATAAAATGACACAAGCCCGTTCATTTCGTTCGATAAATATGAAAGAATCGTGGAAAAAGGAATCAAATTATACGAATAAACCTGCCCTTTTGGCCGAAAGAACAACAAAACCATTAATGATAAACTGTAGCCACTAAAGGCTGCCTGCCACAAAAGGCGCGGAACCTTGACCATTTCACCTCGAAAATAAAGAACCGCAAGCGAAACGAAAATGAGGATACAAAACCAGACAACCATGATCACCAAAGGATTCAAATATAATAGGAGCTGAAGGAAAAGAGGCAAACCGCATAAAAACAGTGCTTGCGACAGCAAAAGGGAAAGCATGACCGATTTTAGAGACATGTAACTCCCTCCCCTTCTATTTCTTTCCAAATCACTGCATATCATTATATCCTAGGACATCTTTAACACCCCGTCAACAAACTACTTCAAAGGGAAGCTTTTTAGTATGAATCAACCGATGGAAAGGATAATTCGTCCTTAATCCCCGATAATTCGTCCGATGTGTGGGATATTCCGTCCTTCTTCCGGATAATTCGACTGATGTGCCGGATATTCCGACCTACATCCAGATAATTCGACCGATGTGTGGGTTTATTCGACCTTACTCCGGATAATTCGACTGTTGTGTGGAATAATTCGATCTTCTTCCAGTAAAACAAAAAGCCGGTTCCTCACGATCCAGGAATCCGGCTTTGTTTTACGTTATGCAGATGTAATCATCGGTATTAATCCTCATTATAAGGTACGGTATTTTTTTAAACTGATGATATTGATGGTTATAAAAACGACTGAAAATGCCAGGAGAATGAGTAAATCCAGTAAAATATCATTGAATGTGAAACCTTTGTACATAATGCCGTTCATGGCATCCGACGCGTAATAGAGCGGCATGACCTTGCCTATTTTTTGCAGCCAGTCTGCCATGCCATCTAATGGGAAAATCCCTGTAAAGAAGACTTGCGGCACGATGACCAGAGGAATGAATTGTACCATTTGGAATTCAGATGTTGCGAAACTCGATAGTAATGTACCAAGCGATAATGCAACGAGCGCGACGAGTATATTCGTCAATAAAACGAGCCATATTGAGCCGACAAGCACGATATCCAGTACATTTACAGCATATAGTACGACTATTATCGTTTGAATAAGAGCAAATAAACCATATCCGATCACATAACCCGCTACGATTTCGTATCGTTTAATCGGTGTAGCAAGCAGACGTTCCAACGTACCACTTGTTCGCTCCTTCAAAAGCGCAATACCCGCTATTAAAAATACGAAGAAGAAAACGAAAAAGCTAACGAGCATCGGACTGAAAGTATCAAAACCCTTTGTGTTTGCATCCCCGTAAACATATTGCTCCTCAATTGAAGGAGTATTTTTTTGTTTCCCTTGCAACGCTTGCATCATTTGCATTTGAACGGCCTTTGCACGAGCCGGTTCGTCGTTCAACAGCGTCAGTTTTATCTGGCCATTTTCAACTTGTAACCAGCCATCCGTATTATTTTCGATCATTCTTTCCTTAGAAAACTTCTCAGCAGCCGTTACTTGAAAATCCGCTTGTTTCAATGCTTTAACCAGAGTTTCATCACTGCCTGTAACAACGATTTCCAAATCACTCGCTTCTGTATCGAAAATAAAATACATGAGCGTTAAAATGAGCAATGGAGCGAGGAAAAATAAAGCGAGTGTCCTTCGATCCCGGCGCATCTGCTGTATAATTCGAGTAACAAGAGAGGCAATTCTCATGATAGTCCACCTCCAATCCTCAAAAAAACATCATCAAGCGTTTCCACTGCATATTGTGTTTTTAAAGCTGCCGGTGTTCCTGATGCGATGATTTCACCTTCACGCAGCATCGCCAGTTTATCGCATCGTTCCGCCTCATCCATCACATGAGTCGTGATGATGATCGTCTTATGATCTTCATTTCTTAAACGTTCAAGTTCCTGCCAAATGGACTGTTTCAGCAAAGGATCTATCCCTACGGTCGGTTCATCCAAAATGAGGATTTCCGGGTTTTGGATGAGTGCAACCGCCAGTGACAGACGCCGTTTCATCCCACCGGAATAATACGCTACCCGAACGTTCAAATCATTCGTCAATTGTACGATTTCAGCTGCATATTGAATGCGTTCCCTTCGTTCCTTCTTCGATAAACGGTAAAGCTTCGCAAAAAATGCGAGATTTTCAGCTCCCGTCAGTTCTGTATATAAAGCATCGGACTGTGCCATATAGCCGACATCCATTAACAGTGCTTCGTTTGGCACTTCATGATCAAGAACCGTGACTTTACCCGCATCGGGCTTAAGCAATCCGACAATCATTTTAATCAAGGTCGTCTTTCCGCATCCGGATGGACCTAACAAGCCGAAAATCCCATTTTTTTCTATATTCAGGTTCAATGGCTGAATGACCTTTTTATTATGAAAACCTTTAGCAATTCCTTCAATGGAAATCGCATTTTTCATTGTACACACATCCTTCCTCTTTAATTAACACGGTGTTGAGTGTATCATCATTCTAAGGTAGCATTTGGTCCAATACAATCAACATATTTGGAAAAATGTTAAGTGAAGGAGACATTTCATGGGATCGATTCATGAGGATATGGTACATAAAACGAAACTGCAGATACAACATCATTTTATTGCACTCGTAGAGGCAGAGGGGTTCTCACATGTAACAGTGAAGAAAATTGCGGAACGCGCTAACATTAATCGGGGCACATTTTATTTGCATTATACGGATAAATATGAATTGATGGATCACTTACAGCAGAAATTGTTAAATGAACTTCAAACACGGATTACTGCCATTCTGCCGAAAGAGGCTTTTTTGGCTCTACATCAGCAACAACTTTACCCGCCCTTCGTAGCAATTTTTCAATTCATTAGTGAACATGCACATGCATTAAGGGCCATTCTTGGTGATCAGGGCGATCCTTCTTTTGCAAAAAAAATAAAGCGTGTATTCGGTGAAGTGCTGTTGGAGCGACTAATCAGCCAGCATCCAGCAGCAAAAGATGAGGCGTTTCGTAAGTATATGCATGCCTTCATGACATCAGCGATTTTAGGGGTGATACAGGAGTGGCTGGAGAATTGCGACGGGCAAACGGTGGAAGAAATGGCGAAAATTCATTTTCAAATCTTGAACTTCATCAGCCAAGTGCGCACATTCGTTCAATGAACTTTTTATAAAAGGCATGTTCCATTTACATGCCTTTTATAAGAACTTACATCTTTTCCCCGGCATCCCCAACGGAATAATACCTGCTCTTCGAGGCCTTCACACTAAGTATGGACAGTAAAATTGATACGGCGAACATGATCATGGTACCTGAAATGACCACGAACCTAATCGAAATGAAATGAGCTGAGACACCAACAATCGCTGTAGTCATGATGATCAGTAAAGCTTCCAACAAGCCAAAAATACTTCCAACCCTCCCCATAATCTCCACTGGAATATTATTTTGATAAAATGTTTGAAAGCCTGTGTTGGCAAAAGCCAGTGAAAAGGCAATGATGAAAAATCCGATGGCGGCCATCGAAAAGGAATTTGAAAGGGCATAGATCACATAACCTATCGATACAAATAAAGATCCAAGTCCAATTAGGTACGATATTGGTATTTTATTAATGAATATCGCGTTGACTATTGCACCCGCAATGATGCCTGCCCCGGCGATGCTTACAAGGAATCCGTAATCGCTGTCCGACAAAAGGAGCACGGCCTTGGCAAACACCGCTTCTTGGGAATCCATGGCCGTTTCCATTACTACCATGCAGCTGAATAAGAAATAAATGAGCATGATATAGGAAAATTTCCGGCTGAAGTCCATGACGATGCCCCAATCCTTTTTCATGATGGTCCAAGACAGGTAATGACTGGTTTGTTCAAGGGAACGTTCCTTTTCAAGATTGGGCATGAATAGAGTTATGATGCCGGATAATAATAAGGCAGCCGCGTTAATGTAAATGGCTATAACGGGTGTACCGATCAAGAATAGGAGACCCGCTATCGCAGGTCCAATCAAAAAAGCCCCAGAATCCATTAAGCTTCGCAACGAGTTAAATCGTTTCCTCTGTTCAATGGGTATTAATTTTGTTATATACGACCTGGATGTCGTTACAAACATGGACCCTGCCATATTGATCACCAAGACAAGGGAATAGATGACCCAAATAGAAGAAGTCAATGGCAGCAAGGCTATGAATACCGCTCGAAATAGGTCAAGTGCCACCATAAGATTCCGCTTATTTATCCGGTCGATCACGCTGCCTGCCCAAACATTCGTAAATATGGCAGCCATCGGTTTAACGATATAAAGTCCAGCTACCGCTAAAGCTGAATCAGTCATATCCAGCACGATTAAATTAAGTGCAATAAAATAAACCCATGCACCAAAGTTCGAAATCCCGATGCCGCACAATAGGATGGAGGGATATTTCCAAGCTACTAATGAATTTTTGAATGTCAACGCTTCTCCTCCTTAGAAAAGGAAATATAAATCCCATCCCCAGGAAAGGCTTCTCGGGGGACGAGATCAATAGTGCGGTGTTACTATGCACCATAACGGAAGATCCCGTCACAGCATCCCCTTCCCGAGAATTGCTTCAATTTATGCTTACTACTCCTTCCAGTTGACGGTGCTCTCTGAAAAGTGGTCATTTCATTTGCTTTCTCTTCATTACATCCATATTCATCATTTTCTAAATTTTAACATTATTGTATTAATAGTGTAAACGTCATAATTTTCAACGCAAAAAAACTCATTCAAAAATAAATGAGTTTAAAAGCAAAACAAGTTATGGATTTTTCGCTCTAGTTCCCGGATAGTACACAGGATGACATAATTTCAGTTGATTTACCTTAGAGAAAACAATTTTAACAACGGATTCTTTTTCTTATCCGTTATCCTTAACTCATTCATTATGATTTGATCCTCATGATCGGCTATCCATTTCCTTAGTGCATCTTTATCCTGGCATTGTGTTAAATATGTCTGTCCACCCTTGCCTGTAGCGTTAATAACATATCTATTGAACGTCTTCTCCATAATTGCCCGCCTTTTTTATAAAATGTTTGAAACCTTTTAATAAGAATGCCATACTTTTTTTCTTTATGATTTTCAAAAGAAAAATAATTTATTTATATTAGAAAATAGATTTGCAATGACATGTTCTGCTTGAATGTGTTGAATAAAGTACATCGCTGTTGGTTATCATAATCGGATTAATCGAACCTATCATAATGTGCTAACTAATATTTGTCAATACGTTTTTCAAATGTAAATAAAACGTAAATTTTCAGTTTTGTTAAAGAAATATTTTTTTACACTTTAGGGGTTTACAACTGCTAAATGATGGGAGTAGAATACGTTTATCAATTTAATGCATTTCGGCCAAAACTCAAGGAATTGAGTACGGAGGACCCAATCATTTGGGGTTAATTCTGCCTTGCAGAAGGGATGAGATCAGCTCTTTCGCCATCCTACCCGTCAGCTAACTTCGTCGGCTAAAGCGAAGGAGGTCATAAGACCGCCTATTTCGGGAGCTTTTTTTGCACGCTTTTTGTGGCAAAATAGCCTTTCGATGTTTTCGCAGGTCTTTTTATTATGCTTTGAAAAAGATTCATAAAGAGGATTGATGGTTAAGATTTCATAAGTTTTACACAATATTTTTATAGGTAGGGATGATCATTTGATAAAAACAAAAAATTTATTGGATCCGCCAAAAATCCTTGTACTCGGCTTTGCCATCCTGATACTTATTGGGGCCTATTTGCTGACCCTGCCGATTTCGACTGAAAATGGGAATGGTCTTTCTTTTCTGGATGCTTTATTCACCTCAACCTCCGCTACATGTGTAACAGGGCTTGTCGTGGTGGATACGGGGACGACTTTCACCACCTTTGGTGAGTTGGTCATCTTAACACTGATTCAGATAGGCGGCCTAGGGTTCATGACATTTGCCACGTTTTTCTTTTTCTTATTAGGCAAAAAGATTTCTTTAAAAGGCAGGTTACTCTTGCAGGAGTCCTTAAATAATCTATCCATGGCAGGTGTAGTCAAGTTAGTAAAACGGCTTTTAATTTTCACGGCCATCATTGAAGGCGTGGGTGCCCTGATCTTATCGATCCGCTTTTCTTTTGACATGCCAATCGGCAA
This sequence comes from Peribacillus sp. NJ11, assembly GCF_030348405.1. Lineage (NCBI taxonomy): Bacteria > Bacillati > Bacillota > Bacilli > Caryophanales > Bacillaceae > Peribacillus > Peribacillus sp. NJ11. The sequence goes on along the minus strand of NZ_JAUCFO010000001.1, from coordinate 1,923,946 downwards.
GGCGATCTATTACGGGGTTTTTCATTCCATATCGAATTTCAATAACGCCGGCTTTGATTTAATGGGGGAATTCAGGAGTTTGACCCCTTATGTATCGGACCCATTCGTAACCCTTACCGTCGCCTTCCTCATCACGTTTGGCGGAATAGGTTTTATCGTAATGAATGAACTATACGAATATCGTGAAACCCATCGTTTATCCGTACATACGAAGGTTGTTCTGATGACTAGCTTGACCCTTACAATCGTCGGCGCAATTTTAATCTTTTTATTCGAGTTCGGTAATGCCAAAACATTGCAGCCTTTATCTTTCATGGGTAAAACCTTATCGTCTTTATTTCAATCGGTTTCACCAAGGACAGCAGGCTCCAATACGTTGAATATCCCTGATTTAACTCAACCTACATTACTGCTCATCATTTTCTTGATGTTCGTTGGGGCTTCACCCGGATCGACTGGCGGCGGGATTAAAACAACAACATTTGCGACGCTTCTTGGAACGGTTTGGTCACAGATTAAAGGAAAGGGCGATGTGGTATTATTCCGTCACCGCATTTTGAATGAAACCATCTTTAAAGCATTATCCGTTACATTCATCGGGGTCTTCCTTGTTTCAATCATTTCCATTCTGCTGACCATCACAGAAAGTGGAAGTGATTTCTTGATGATTTTATTTGAAGCCACTTCAGCATTCGCCACAGTGGGACTTTCAATGGGTTTGACCCCCGAATTATCACCGGTTGGCCGAATGCTCATCATTTTCACGATGTTTGCAGGCCGGGTGGGTCCTTTGACTTTTGCCTTTGCCATCGCAATGAGGCGTAAGCCAGATCCCTTCCGTCATCCAAAAGGGAAAATCATGATTGGTTAACCATAAATGAAGGAGTGTAAATGATGGGAAAACGACAATATGCCGTAATCGGTTTAGGCAGATTCGGAAGCAGTGTGGCAGATAGATTATATACCGCTGGCCAAGAGGTATTGGGTATTGATATCAGCGAAGAAAGAGTCGAGAATGCGGAACTGAGCGTTACCCATGCAGTCATGGCGGATACCACTGAAGAAGAGACATTGAAATCCATCGGGATTCGTAATTTCGATTGTGTCATCGTAGCCATCGGAAATGATATGCAATCAAGCATTTTGACTACCTTGCTTTTAAAAGAGCTTGGGGTTAAAAAGGTCATTGCCAAAGCACTTAATAAAAATCACGGTCAGGTGCTCACTAAAGTTGGTGCCGACTGGGTCATCTATCCTGAGAGGGATATGGGGGAACGGGTCGCGAACCAGCTCCTGTTCCCTAACATGCTGAACTATATAGAGCTGTCTAAAGAATACAATATCGAGGAAATCATCCTCCCCATGAGTATGAAGGGAAAAAGCCTCAGGGAACTTGATTTACGCGCAAAATATAATATCAGCGTCATTGCCATCGTGAGTAATGGAGAAATTATCATAGCACCGTCACCAGATCAGGATATCCATGAAAAAGATATGCTTTTGGTCGTTGGCAATAAAGAAGACCTAGCCGTCTTTGCAAATATTGAATAATCCGGCAGGTTCCGGCTCTTGCCTTATGGAGCCCGCCACCTATTTTGAATGTAGCATTCACCTATACATGCGAGAAGACCGCCATATGGAGGTCTTCTCGATGAAATTTATAACGAGCATACCCTTGCCAAGTATATGTATGTATTATTTTATCGTACTGATCGCTTGGGCAAGAGTGGACTTTATCGTCACTTTATCAAAAGGCAGTTGAAGCTTAACGGCAGTCATTGCTATTTCCGGCCGAAGTCCTGAAAGGGTTGTATGAATTCCGATCAAATGTAAGGATTCAATCAATTGTGACAGTTGGTGGGCGGATGCACTATCTATTGCATGAACGCCCGATAGGTCAATGAAAAGCCTGGTGACATTTTTTTCAGCGCACTTTTGTAAGGTGTTTTCAAGCAAGGACATGCCCCTCGTCGTGTCAATATCGCCTATCAGGGGAAGCAACGCGGTATTATCTTTAAGGGAAATGATGGGCGTGCTCAATTCATCGATCGTGGCCTGTTGGGCTTTCATAATTTTATTGGCATATTTATGATTCGCTTCCGTAAACCTCTCCATCACTTCACTGAACACCTTGACCACTATCCGATACCAGGAATTTACTTCCTCCCGTGTATATCGATCTCCATGCAATCCCACAAATCGGTCAATGTAATCCAGATATTGCTCTTGCGTTCGAAAAAACTCCCTCAATATAAAATAGATGGGTGTGTTTAAATGCTGCTCATCCTGACCGATATCTTCAATCCACTCATCAAGACGCTTAAAGAATTCCCTTTCCTCTGTAACAAATATCTGAAAGAAATGTAAGTGGAACTCATTATTTTGTTGCTTCAGTTTTTTAATCACTTTGGGATCGGGTGAGCTATAAACCCCCGACTTATCATTTTTATTCAAAGTTGCGTACCAATCCTCAGTCAATTGAGCTGCCTCACCTAATAAAAAGGAATATAGTTCTTTATTTCTGTGCATAAACTCCTCCACCTATTTAATTTTTTTATAATATCTAATGCTATTAAAGACTGAATCAGCATTGTCAGGGTATTGAAAGTTAACCGTTTTATCAACAAAAGAAGCATCGAAGATAACCGCTTCAATACTTAAGATCCCATGCCAATGGTCCCTTCATTCCATATACCTTCCCAGCTGTTTTTGAAACCATACAACCACTGATTTTTCAAAAAAAAAAAAATCTGCAAGAACATTCATCTATCATTCTGGTAAAGCGGCATTCACCAAATCGTATTTTTTTGTTATAGTTTACCATTTTTATTTTTTTGTTAACAAATTCACCGCCATCCTGCCCCTTTTCTTTATCACGCAAAAAAAGGACCTGATCCCAGATCCTCCGTTCAGTGACATTGAGCTACACTATCCACATAACCTAATTAACCTCATGAGAATTACTTTTTCATAAATATTGCGGTCCATAAACCCTGCACCCCAAAGGTTTCATCAGATTGTTCCATTTTCCTCATTTTACGTATTTCCACCACTTCAAAATCCTTGAAGATCATTCTAAGTTTTTCTTCAGTAAAACCTAATCCGCCTTTAAGGCTTCTTTGCCTATATACCTCCCAATCCGAGATATCTGCACCACCCAATATGCCACCTTCCACAAAACAAGTAATCGAATACATTCCCTTAGGCCTTAACGCCTTTTTTACCATCTCCAAATAATTGATCCTTCGATGTGGAGCAATATGATGAAAACAACCTGAATCATATACAAAGTCATATTGCCCTTCCCCAATGTCCAATTCAAATATATTCCTTTGAATGAAGTTCACGTGCACTTTACTTTCTTCCGCTCTTTCTTTCCCCCATTCCAAGGCTTCCTTTGAAAGATCCACCGCATCAACGGAACAGCCCTTTTGAGCAAGGTAAATAGCATTTCTTCCAGGTCCGCACCCAAGCTCAAGAACCTTTCCTGACCCAAGTAACCCACTATCAAAGTATTGAACCAAATTCTCATCAGGGAGGTTTCCGAAAAAGGGAATCCCTTTTTCACGGTCTTCATAAAAACCATTCCAGAATGCAGTTGGCTCACGCAATAACGAGTCCAGCATGTTCAATAGATCTTCATAGGTTGTAATCGTCTCCGACAAAACCATCACCTCTTCCCATTAAATCCCACCATTTAATTATATCGATTTCGGTCGGTGCCCATGTAACAGCTGCATCAAAAATGCGTTACAGATGGCGTTCACACACTATTGGACCCCGTTGATCAGTCCTATATCCATAATAGATAAGACAGGGGCTTTTTATTTACATGTCAATCATTACATGTACTTTACAGCGGATCAGGCTTACGTTTTCCTATATAAACAGACTGATCCATATGTAAGGCTGTATAGAAAAGAAAGGACACTTAGAAGACTTAATCGGAATATTTCTTTTTTAAAAATCCTTTTAAAATAAGCCAACCTAAGGAGGTATGATGGATGACGTAATAAGTGAGATTGAAGAGTATATGAACGATGACTGGAAAACATTCAGATTACCAAATCTATAAGAATATAACCTTCTTAATTGTTTTCATGTTGAGCCCTTTCATTTTCGAGTATGTTTCCAACCTTTATAGGTCTTTACATGTCATATCCGTTTACTGATGATTATCTTTCTGTACATTCCATTCAGCATGATCGGTCGATCTTCTTCAATTTTCATATTCATTTCATGTCTACTGAACAAGTCCTCAAACCGCAAGCCAATATCTGTACCTAACAATCCAATGATGGGTCTCAGAACCTTTTTCGGTAATGAAAGCCGTTCATCTTTAGAAATGAACTTATCAAATAGTATTATTTTCCCCTCTCCTTTTAAAACCCTGATCATTTCCTGAAGGCATTGATTGGCATCAGGTACGACGGAAAGGACCAAACTTCCAACTACATAGTCAAACGATTCATTATCGAATTCCATATTCTGTGCATCCATCTCCAGGAAATTGATCGTTGTATTTTCATATTTCCCCATCGCTTTTTTTAGCATATCGGCTGATAGATCTATCGCCGTTATCTCAAGGTCAAGGTTCTTGATCAACTCCAAATCGGCACCCGTACCTACGCCTACAAACAGAACCTTCGCATTATCATGAAAATGTATCTCTTCAAATATTCTTTTCCTGGCATCTAAAAAGAGATGAGAGTTGAAGATTTTATCATAAATCGGCGACCAAAACTTATAAATCACTTTATTCCACGAATTATTCAGCATCCCCACCTCTTTACATACTTCTTCTATGTAGCATAATAAATCCCTTCCAAGCGGATATTTTATCTGGCAAATTAGTAAAATTAAAAATAGTATGCGACGCAGTGGTCCGCGATAACGGACATGCTTCTTTTCATAATCAACGACCCTCCTAATATAAAGCCCCAACTGACACACTCCATATTATACAGATTACCTTGACTGTCATAGTAATACATTATAAGATATACCAAAGGAGGTGAGGATTTGGTTGAACGTAAACTATCCTCTGACTTGCTTCGCGGACATGTAGATACGATGATTCTAAAACTCCTGCAAAGTGGCGATAAATATGGTTATGAAATCAGCAAACTGATATATGTGAGTTCAAATGAGCAATATGAAATAAAGGAAGCTACGATGTATTCCAGCTTAAAACGTCTAGAAAAGGATGGTTGCATCATCTCTTATTGGGGAGATGCTACACAAGGCGGAAGAAGGAAGTATTACAAAATCACCCCAATCGGGGAAGAGACATATACGCAAAATAAAAATGACTGGGAGCAGGCCAAGCGAATACTTGAACGCCTCTTGTAAGAAAGGAAGATGAAATGTGATTGAAAAACTGCATGCACATGTTCATAGCATTTTTGCCCCGTACAAAAATGCAAAAACCACAAAGGAATTGGAAGAAGAACTGCTGCAAAACTTACTGGAAAAATACAATGACCATAAAAGGAATGGCTCTAGTGAGCAAGAAGCTTATAAGCTGACTGTGGATTCAATTGGAGAAGTATCAGAGCTAATGGAATCACTCAACCTTCAGTATAACGAGCTTGAGCAGGCGATATCCATGGACTATTCCAGACACCGTTTATTGGATTCCGACTTCCGCTCGGTTTCCGTGCATGATGGGAAATTTAATTCCTGTGATTTAAGCCGTTCCGACTTCAGCCATTCGGACCTGACGAACAGCACATTTAAAAGCAGTAACTTAAATGACTGCATCTTTGAAAACGCCAATTTAACTAGTACCTTATTTAAAAGTGCCAATTTAAAAGGCGTAACTTTCAAGAACAGCATTTATAACAAAACCCATTTTAAAAGCTGTAATTTATCTGGTCTTATATTTGATGGGGAAACATTCAACCAAACCGTTTTCGAGGGTTCTTCATTGAAAAAGGCATCATTTCGCGACGCCACACTCATCAATGTTCAATTTCGGATGTCCGATTTAAAGAAAATTGACTTTACGGGAGCTTCGATGGATAAACTCACTTACAACTTTTTACATGGAGGTAAGGTTGATCTTAGCGGCGTGACCATCATCTAAGGAGAAATTTCCAATGACTTTACCGTTAGCGATTGTCGTATCCACCTCAATCATTTGCGTGACCGTGTTTCTGACTGCGGTCGTTTTAAAAGGAATGAGCATGGGGGAATGATTCATCAAGAACCCTGTGCTAAGACATGAAACGTCTTGGCACAGGGTTTTTCGTATTTTCAATATACCTTTCTCTTCATTCAACCGCCCATCCTCCCCTGCATGAACCTTTAGACTTCCACTTCAAATTCATTCACGTAGACAGCATTCCCTGTGATTTCAATATCATAGTTGTCATGGTTTTTTATAGCCGTAACGCGGACCCTGCCATCCTTTCCGATTTCATTTCCCTGTTCTATTAACAGGTGCAGCTCATTTTCACGGTCATCTTTTATGTATTTTGCATAATAAGCGCCCATTACACCTGAAGCCGTTCCTGTAACCGGGTCCTCAAGCGTACCTGAAAATGGCGAGGAAAAATGCCGGGCATGCATATGGGCATCCTGATCGTACGTTTCCAAGCAAAAGGGATGAACAGAAGCTCTTGGCATTTCCTTTAAAATTTGTGGAAACAGTTTATTGTTCGCCTTCATCTTTTTGAATGCATTGAGGTCATTTATCGGAATCAGTAAAGTCCATAAACCTGTACTTCCATAAATAATAGGTAATTCCGCTTCCAGATCTTCTATATCAAGTCCGAGGGAACTCGCTAAATCCCGCTTATCTCCGCTAAACTCTTCAAACGTTGGGGTAGCCTGCTTCATCGTAATGTATAGCTCTTGCTCAGCCGTCGTATGGATCTTGATTGGCAATATTCCCGCTCCCGTTTCAATCATCAGCTCATCTTTATCCAATAATCCCCTGGTCTTCAGTGCATGAATGGCAGCCATTGTCGCGTGTCCGCAAAGATTCATTTCGTGTCTTGGTGTAAAATAACGGATTCTAAGATCGGCAATTTCGGACTCCATGGGGAAAGAGCTTTCATTGAACCCCACCTTCAGCGCTATATCCTGCATTTCCTTTTCCGTCAGTCCATCCGCATCTAAAACCACACCTGCCGGATTTCCTTTATTCGGTTTACTGCTGAACGCATCGTAATGAAAAACCCTAACCATTTTCAAATCTAACATCTCCTATTAACTGAATGGTGCTTCTCTTGAATAGTAATTCTATGTTCTTTATAAAATCCCTTTTTCGTCCAGTTTACCTATATTAAGAGAAACAACCATTGATTTTATTTTCTGACTATTGTACAATGACTCAAATTCATCTAATTTCATCTAAAATTCCATGAAGGGAAAAAGTACGTTATAGTTTCTGTTCCAAAGAGAGCTGGTGCTTTGCTGAAAGCCAGTGTCCAGAATATAACCGAAGATCATCCCTGAGAAGTAAAGCCGAATCTTTAGTAAGCTTTATCGGTTTCCCCCGTTATAAGGGACAACGTATTATTGTACGTTCGTAAAGGTAGTAATTTGCTTTCGAAGCATTTTATTAAACAAGAGTGGTACCGCGAGTTCAAATCTCGTCTCTTAATGAGACGGGATTTTTTGTATTTAAATCAATGAAAATAAAGGCAAAGAGGTGAAGGTCTAATGCAGACACTATTATTCGTAACAGATTTAAACTATGAAGCAAAAGGAAGAAATTATTACGAGGAGGATTTATATCTAACTTCAAAACTTAGGAAAGATTTTCAATTGGTCATTTGTCATCCTGAAGATATTGAAACGTTTGAAAAGGATTTTGACCTAATTGTATTTCGAAATGCTGGTCCAGTAGCGAATTTTAAAGATAAGTATCAAGCATTCCGTAAAAGAGTGGCTACCGATCATTTGAAAACTTACAATTCATTTATAGGAAAGGCTGATATGAACGGAAAGGAATACTTAATAGAACTAACGAATGCTCAATTTCCTGTCATTCCAACAATCGATACGGTTCACTCCCTAGATAAACTGCCTAATGTAGACACGTATATCGTAAAGCCGAAAGATGGAGCGGATTCCATCGGTTTGGAATTTGTTACGAAAGATGCATTGAATGGCAAAGTTGATTCAGAATTGAAAAATACATTGGTACAACCATTTATCAATTTTGAATATGAAGTCTCATTTTACTTTATCGATACAGAATTTCAGTATGCTCTTTATGCACCGGATAAAGAGAAAAGATGGGAATTGAAAGAATATGTACCTACTGAAGAAGATCTAGCTTTTGCTCAACGATTTATTGAATGGAACAACCTTGATTGGGGGATTCAACGAGTTGATGCGTGCCGGAATGAGCATGGTGAACTATTATTAGTTGAACTGGAAGATTTAAACCCCTATCTTTCTTTGTTGGAATTAACCGATGAAACACGCCAGAATTTCGTAAAATCCCTGAAAAAATCAATCCAGAAAGCACTGGAAGCTTAGTATGTCGAATGAAGTGTGTGTAGCTCGAATTACTGCGGGGACGGTCGAATAAAGTACGCGGTAGGTCGAATAAAGTAAGAAGACTGATCTCATTACTACTCCCCAATTAAATTGTCCAAACGATAATATTCATTTGGTCTAAACGAAGTACGCTAAAGCTAGCTTTATTTAATAAAAAATGAGGTGGTTAATTTGAAACAAAATCATGATTATTATCAAAATCTATTAAAAAGACTTTGTAAAGCTGATAATATTTCTCCTCGAAAACCTAACAGTCGTACCTTTAGGTATAAAATTCAATCAACAGTTATATTTATATCTAACTGGAGATAGATTAGATAGAGTAGCGATAACCTTTAACAAAAATGATTATATACTTTTAAACAAAAAACTAGAAAATGGAGAGATATGAATAATTAATACATATTGGAGATGGCCTCCCTCTATGGTGGGCTATTTTTTTAGGTTTTCCTCATTGTTTTAGGTATGTCGGCTTGGCCGGAAAGGGAGCGGGTTTCTGAAATCACCTGCAACTTTCTTTAAATAAAAAAACTGCAGGCAAACTCGCTATTCTTCGAGTTTGTCTACAGTCTGAAACGACTATCGAGTCCAAAGGGACCTTTAATTCATTTGAGATTTATGCCATTTCCATGCACTTTCAATAATCTCTTCCAAATCTATTGATGCCTTCCATCCTAGTTCTTCATATATCTTATTAGCAGAAGCAACCAGACGGGCTGGATCTCCAGGGCGTCGGTCTGCATACTCTATGGTCGGTTTCACTCCTGTGACTTTTTCACAAGTGTCGATTACATCCTTAACCGAAAATCCTTTTCCATTCCCAAGATTGTAGGTGGCCGTATCCTTCTTCCCGGACAATAGGGCTTGAAGCGCGATTATATGAGCTTGAGCTAAATCCGTTACATGAATATAATCACGGATGCAAGTGCCATCTTCTGTGTCATAGTCCGTACCAAACACGGAAATCTTATCACGTTGACCTAATAAATGCTGTAAAATGATAGGAATCAGGTGTGTTTCCGGATCATGGCTTTCACCGATTTCTGCCGATACATGTGCTCCTGCCGCATTAAAGTAACGCAAAACGACATAATGGAGTCCATATGCCTTTGCAAAGTCACCTAAGATTTGCTCTACCATCAATTTCGAGCGGCCATATGGATTAATCGGATTAGTTGGCTGATCTTCATCAATCATATCTACATTTGGTATCCCGTATGTAGCTGCCGTTGATGAAAAAATGAAATTCTTAACATCATGCTTGAGCATGGTATTCAATAATGTAAGAGTTGCACCAACATTATTCTCATAGTATTTATAAGGGTCTTGAACAGACTCACCAACCAAGCTATTAGCAGCAAAGTGCATAACGGCTTTAATGGGATATTTAAGGAATATTTCATTCAAAACCGCTTCGTCCCCTAAATTCCCTTCAACCAAGATGGCTTTCGAATCGACCAGCGAACGAAAACCGGTTGAGAGATTATCCAGAATGACAACCTCTTCTGTATTCACTAACTCTTTTACAAGATGACTTCCAATATATCCTGCACCGCCAACGACCAAAATCATATAGAATTTCCCCTTTTACTTTAAGCTTTATTCGTAACCTATTTATGTCCTTAGAGTTTGAGGGGCTCTTTTTATTGAAAAAGAGCCCCTCCCTTATTTTATAAGCATTTTTTGAAGGTTTCCATGGCTAATCCATTATATTGGTTGTAATCAAACTTTTCTAGTTTAGGATTATCAGTACTAACCATAGTAGATAAGCCTTTTTCAAGTCCATTTATGCTATTTTCAACAAGTAAACCATATTTACCGTTTTCCAAAACGGTTCGGTTAGCAACTATATCAGTAGCCATGATTTTCATTCCTAAAGTCATTGCCTCCAATAATACCATAGGCTGTCCTTCATAATGTGATGAAAGAACGAAACAGTCACATTTTTCCATGAACGAAAATGGATTTTCAAGCTGGCCCAAAAGATGAATGGAATCATTTAATTCCAGCTCATCAATGATTGCCTGCAAATCTTCCTTTAATGGACCTTGTCCTAAAATATACAGCTTGCTATTACTGTATTTCTCATGAAAGCCTGCGAATGCACGAATCAAATTATCCTGACCTTTTTCAGGAGATAACCTTCCCATATTGACAAAATTGAAATCATTTTTATCAGGAAATGGAACGAATTGATTGTTTACTTCCAACCCATGCACTTTTTGTACGATCAACGCCTGTTCATCTATCCAACCTAGAGATATCCCGTCCAATAAGATATGAGCATAAGTACCAAGTTGAGTAACCGCTTCTTTATCGAACTCCACAATCCGGCCATTAAAGGTTGGCCCATTCTCCACGACCATGGCATCTTGTAACCCATAAGGCTTATCCCAAATATTATAATCTCCCAAGTTAATTTCTGCGGTACCGTGCACTTCCCGCTCTTTTAACAGTATTGGCTCTTCCATAATTTCGAATGCCCTTGTATTCAACCAGCCAATTCTCTTATTATCCATTTCGAAAAGGTAATAGCCGCCTTTTCTGGTTCTGTTATATTTTATGATCTTGACGATTTGCCCTTCAAAATCGATAGCCTTAGATACTCTTTTAGCCTTGTAATTCGGATAAGCCTTCGTCCAGATTGTATGGTCTTCCGGTTCCGTTATTTTACCGTACTTCTGATTACCTGTGTTTATTTCCTTCAACGTTCTATTATCGATCTTATCAATGAATTTTTTATTGTTTTTATAGTTTCTGGATATTATATACTTTCTTTTCACCATGATTTGAAGCTTGTCACCTAAGCTCGTGTTTTCATTGATCGTACAATGTTCAAGCATGGATAAAGCTGCATTATCTATCCAACCTATTATCTTGTTTTTCACAGATATCCTGCTATAAATCGAATGTTGGGTCTTTACTTCCCTATCTATTTTTACAATGATCCCTTTAAAATCTTGACTGCCAGAAACCTTGTACGTTCCTTCAACCTTATATGGCATGGACCAAATATAGTTCGATCGAGGCCTTACTAACCTTGCAATTTTATCCAATTCTTTTTCGTAAATAATGCTGTCTGGCAACAACTCAACAGCTTCTTCACTAATCCAGCCAATTATTTGATTGTTATGACTGAATTTGTAGAAAGTATTTTGATCTGCATGGACTTTCCTCGAAATCATGATTTCAGCTTCTTCAAATCGTTCATCCAGAGGAAATTGAGTGGCATTTGAAATTCCCGGAAGGGTATTCCAAACCTGATTATCCTTCACATTCCTTAATATCGCTCTTGCTTTGAAGTTTTCAGTGGTCAATGCATCTTCATCATTATCGCTGACTTCAGAGTTATTTGACTCGAGTTGAAGGATTTTATCCGGGTTGATGGAATTCATTACGAAATCAAATTTATCAAAGTCTGCATACTCCATTAGGTTTTTTCGATTTAATTCCATCGTTCCCTCAGAAACACTTACAAGTTTATCAAATCGATTATATACAGAAAAAATCCCTCTTAGATTAATACGGTGAGGTCTCTTTCCATTAATGATACGCTCACTATCAGACAGTAAATCATTATGCATATAACAAACTTTCTTTTTTGCATCTGCTGCTAGCAGATATTTAGTCCAATAATGGCTATAACCACTAAAATCGATAACAAAATCAAATTTAGTTTTACCGAATAAACGTGCATGTTCTCTAATATAGGCATTTTCCGGGTAAAGCTTTTTCCCTAAGAAACCTCTTTCCCCTCTGTTATGGATGAATTTATCTTTATAGACTTCCAAAAATTTATACACAGGTAAGCCAGGTTTAAAAAGAAAACGCACATTTTTATTTACTTTGTCCATATTTTTCAAAACCTCGTATGAGTGAGGAGTGGCAGTAAAACAGCTGACATCATATTTCTCATAATCAATATTATTCATTAGGTTAAGAAAAGAGGATGTAATTCCGTTATCCCTCAATCCTCCAGGATAAATTAATATTTTTTCCTTTGCGGAATCCAGGCCAGTAATTGTGTTTAGTTCTTTCGCAGACTTATTGAAGAGATAGTTAACTATTCTCTCCGTTACATGTCCATCCTCATGGTTAGTGAATTTTTCCTGCATCTTTTTATATTTATCGGAATAACTCAATTTAACATTATTGATATCTTTAATTGCGATAGCCAATTCTTTCGAGTTAAAAAGCATCGGGCCTGGGAGTTCATCATTTTGGAGATACTGTCCCCTTTGTTCTGTATAAACGTCCGTATCCCATGTGTAAAATAGGATGGGCTTATTGGTAACAAGGAAATCAAAGAAAATGCTGGAATAATCCGTGATAAGCAAATCAACAGCAGCAAGTAATTCATTCGTATCCACATGATCAGGTATCAATCTATCCATGATTTCTGAATGCTTGGCAGCTTCTTTATATAGAAATGGATGCACCTTGATGAATAAGTTATATTGTTCACCGATTTGACTTTGTAAATAATTAATATCTGCAATGATTTGAAGAAGGTCGTTATCCACTTTGGCAAGGTTCGTTCCCTTCCAAGTCGGAGCATATAAAATATTCTCCTTACCATCACTGATGTTCAAACCCAGGGTCCTTAGATATTCCTTATACTCCCCTGGATTCGTATTCAGCGTTAAATCGATCCTCGGATATCCTTCTTCTATAATTTCACCTTTATACAATCCGTTTAACTTATAGCTATCTGTAAATATTTTAGTAGTGTGGGTATTAGGGCTCAAAATGTAATCTGCACTCAAAAAGTTCCTTACAACGTTTTGAGAGACCGAAGGGTTACCGGGTATATCAAAGCCCATATTCTTAAGGGGCGTTCCATGCCAGGTATTCATGTAAATTTGATCGCTTTTAGGTATGAAGAAGGACTGGAATGTGGAGTTATTGATTAAATACTCACTTGTTGCCAACCACTTTAAATATTCCTTTGAATTACGTTGAACAAATTTCACATTCGGCATATCCTTATACTTCGATATTACACCTGAGAGGGCACTAAAATCCTGGATTGACCAAATGTGCATGAAATCTTTAAAGTCTTGCTTTTCCAGCATATATTTAAACATCGCGTATGGACTGTCAGTCATACTGTTTCCATCACGACTCTCATATAAAATCGTGTTTTTTTGCACATTTAATTTCTCAAAATACTTCGCATATCTATTTACACGCTGATGGTTCTCCTTCAATAGGAAATTGGCAAGCGGCTGTTTAAGGAAATCGATTTTTCTTTTTATTACCTTCTTATTCACTAAATAGGCATCCCCTTTTATAAATTTAGTATTCACCATTCAAAATCATGATTTAATTAACAAAAAATAACAACTATGAATGATCAATAGTTGGAGATTTTTCTAAAACTCTATTAAACTTAAAACTTAATGACTACAACCATCATTTGCTATGTAGATAATCTTTCTTTAAACTGAAAAAATCGATTTGGCGGTAATACAGTAACTCAATAAATCATTTTTTGTCCACTGCCTTGTGCAGTTCGAGGATTTTTTCCATTTCCTTTATAATGTCATCTCTTAATTCAGGATGTTGCAGGGCAAATTCAATTGTCGTTTTCACAAAGCCATCAACAACTCCGACATCATAGCGTTTCCCTTCAAAATCGTATGCGAAGACTTTTTGGATTTCATTCAGTTTTTGGATGGCATCCGTTAACTGGATTTCACCGCCAGCTCCCGTTTCTTGCTTAGCTAAGAAATCGAATATTTCCGGAGTCAGTATGTATCTTCCCATAATGGCCAAATTGGATGGTGCCGTTCCTTGTTTGGGTTTTTCAACGAAACGATTCACTTCGTATCTTCTGCCTTCTTGGGTAAGCGGGTCAATGATGCCATATCTATGTGTCTCGTTCTCATTTACTGGCTGCACTCCAATGATGGACGAACCCGTCGCATCATATTCGTTGATTAATTGACTTAGAGAGGGTATTTCGCTTTGAACGATGTCATCGCCTAATAGTACGGCAAACGGCTCATCACCAATAAAGTTACGTGCACACCATACAGCATGTCCAAGGCCTCTCGGTTCTTTTTGCCTAATGTAGTGGATATTTGCTAAATTGGATGGGTATTGTACCTTCTCCAATAAATCGAATTTCCCTTTTTCCCTCAAGTTATTCTCTAGCTCGTATGCATTATCAAAATGATCTTCTATCGCACGTTTATTCTTTCCTGTGACAATGATTATATCTTCAATTCCCGATTTTACGGCTTCTTCTATAATATATTGAATAGTTGGTTTATCCACTATTGGCAGCATCTCTTTTGGCATTGCCTTCGTAGCAGGTAAAAATCTAGTTCCCAATCCCGCTGCAGGTATAATAGCCTTTTTAACTTTTTTCATTCTTTTGTAACTCCTCCACATTAATATAAAACTACAAAATTTACTTATTCACCCTTTTCATAGTAACATAGACTTGTTTTTTGTAAATAATTTAGCATAAAACATTTGTAATCCCATATATAATTGTAACTTTTCCCCAAAACCTTCTTCAGGAAATATAAAGGCCTTTTCCCGATGAAAGCAGGAAAAGGCCTTATTTTCTTCAATATATATGGCTGTCAGGTCCAAGGATCTGACTTATGTAGCACTATTGATTATCCCATTAATTTTTTCCATGAAAGCATTCATGACCTGCTTCAATTTCAGCTCGGCTGATTCCATCTTTTCACCTTGGACCCCGAAATAGAATTTGATTTTAGGTTCTGTGCCAGATGGACGTAAGCATACCCATGTACCATCCTCAAGGAAGTACTTAATTACATTTGATTTAGGTAAATCAATGACTTCTTCCTTATTGGTGCCCATGTTGAGCTTCACGCCACTTTGATAATCCTCTTGAATCGTTACAGCTTTTCTGGCTATATGCTTTGGAGGAGCATTGCGGAATTGATTCAATATCCCTTGAATCTGCCCAGCGCCTTCAATCCCCTTTAAAGTCAATGACTGAAGTCCCTCCAGGTAATATCCGTACTCTTCAAAGATATTAAGCAATCCTTCATATAGGTCCCTACCCTGTTTTTTATAGTAGGCACAAACTTCCACCGCAAGAATGGCCGCTTGGATAGCATCTTTATCACGGGCAAAATCCTTGATTAAATAACCATAACTTTCTTCATATCCGAATAAGAAAGTATGCTTACCGCTTTCCTCATATTCGTTGATCTTTTCAGCGATGAATTTAAAACCCGTTAATACATCAACGGTCCCTAAACCATATTCCTTTGCGATTCTGCGGCCTATTTCAGAGGTTACTATCGTTTTTAAGACAACTCCATTTTCAGGTAAAGTGCCTTTCGATTTCTTTTCTTTCAAAAGATAATCCAATATTAGTGCACCTGTTTGATTACCTGTAAGCACCACATATTCGCCATCTTTATTTTTAACGGCGATACCGAGTCGATCTGCATCAGGATCTGTTGCGATCAAGAGGTCTGCCGATACCTCATTTCCTAATTCAATGGCCATTTCAAATGCTGCATGCTCTTCAGGGTTCGGGGATTTGACTGTCGAAAAATTGGGATCAGGCAATTCCTGCTCTTTTACAACATGTACCTTGTCGTATCCCAGATCTTGTAAAGCCCTTCTAACCGACTTATTTGCCGTGCCATGAAGCGGTGTGAATACTACTGTCACATCAACTTCTTCACTTAGGTTTTTATTTTCGGGCACAGTAAGCAATTTATCATTATAAGCGGTATCTATTTCCTCTCCGACCATCTTGATGAGGCCTTGCGCTTTCAATGTGTCTTCATCTTTTACCGAAATGGCAAGTTCATTTTCAATCGCATTCACGAATTCAATCACTTTATCAGCCGTTGCCGGAGGAAGCTGGGCACCATCAGGCCCGTACACTTTATAGCCATTATATTCAGGGGGATTATGACTTGCTGTGATAACGATCCCAGCATAAGCATTCAGTTCACGAACGGCAAAGGATAACTCCGGCGTTGGTCTTAACTCATCGAATAGATAAGCCTTGATACCTTCTGTAGCCAGGGTCTTGGCTGCTTCCAAGGCAAATTCAGGCGATTTGAAACGTGAATCGTAGGCAATCGCGACACCTCTGCGTTTTGCTTCATCACCCATCGATTGCAGATAATGGGCTAATCCCAATGTTGCTTTACGGACTGTATATAGATTCATCCGATTGGTACCTGCCCCAATTTCCCCGCGCATACCGCCTGTGCCGAATTCCAAGTTCTTATAAAACGCATCTTCAATATTTTTTTCATCATCTTGCATATTGTTAAGTAATGATTTCATTTCCTCATCAAGGTTTTCGAAATTCACCCATGAGTGGTAAGAACATTTCCAATCCATCTTCACATAGTCCTTCTTTCTTTCTAGTTCCCCTTGGAAAATCTAGATGTTTTCACTAAAAAATAACAGTTACCGCTGAAATAAAAAAAAAGCCGTTCATACGACTTTCTTCGCTATATTATCAGCAATAAATAGACATCAGTCAATATTCTCAACATAAAAAATTTGTTGGAAGGCAAAAATAGAGGATGGCGATGTTGCGGTAATCGTGGACATCACCGCCTGTAAACAGGAGCGATGTCCACTATGATGGATCACCTTACAAATTATTCAGCTTCGGCAACAACGGTGAAGCGTTGGTTGATGTGTTGCGGGTTTTCAATTTCATCAAGTACTGCAAGGGCAAAATCGGCGTAACTTACATAACTCTCACCCTTTGAGTTTACAAGAAGGTTGTCTTTACCCAATTTATACCCTCCGGTTCTATTTCCTTGCGGATCAAAGAAGGCTGAAGGACTGATGAACGTCCATTGGATGCCAGTGGCATTTTGTAAATCCTCAAGGTTCTTAGATTGATTATATGCCGTTGCAAAGTATTCTTTAGGGAATTCAGGCGTTTCCAGTACACGTATCGTTTTCGCCTCGTCAACGAAAAGGCTTCCAGCTCCGCCAACAACGATCAGTTTAGTTTGAGGAGCCCCTTTCATGGCGTCAATTAAGATTTTTCCTGCATCCACATGCAGATGTTCTTTCCCTGGAGCAGCGCCAAAGGCATTCACTACCACATCAAATTCTTTAATATCTTCCGCTTTCAGAGCGAATAGATCCTTTTCCAGTACGGATGCACCTTGAATTTGGACTTTGGCTTCATCTCTGACAATGGCCGTAACTTCATGTCCCCTAGTCAATGCTTCCTTTAAAATCAGACTTCCAGCTTTTCCGCTCGCACCTATAATACCGATTTTCATTTTCAATTTCCTCCTATATCGTTTTTGAATTTTAATTGTAATCAAATTACTTACATGTAATAATATAAGTTACAGGTTGCTGTTTTGTCAACTTATTTATCGAGGAAGTATTTCGATGATATATTGCGATTTTCGTCGATATGTTTCATTTTTCGGAGATATATTGCAATTTTCGTCGATATATACCGATTTTCGTCGATATATTACCATTTTCGATGATATATCCCGATTTTCGTTGATATATTTCATTTTTCGATAGATATATCCGATTTTCGTCGATATATTACCATTTCCGATAGATATATACCGATTTTCGTTGATATATTTCATTTTTCGTCGATATATTACCATTTTCGATAGATATATCCCGATTTTCGTCGATAAAAAATGCACCATTCCTTGCAGATACAAGGAATGGTGCACTTATTGATCAGTTCTTTCCATTCTTCCTCATTAGCAATCCCATACAGATAGTAATGAGAGTAAAAGCAATAAAAGCCAAAAACGGGATCGTGATGAATCCTAGCCAATTTATATACTCGCCTGAGCAGGGAACACCGCTTTGGCACATTTCGAAATGCTGTAGTGCCGGAATTTTTTGCAGACTATAGTGATACCCTGACACCAACATGCCCAAAATCGATAATGGGAGGATGTATCGATGGATTTTCAGGTCTTGCTCATAAAAGGCCCGGCCCAATAAAATAACGAGCGGGTACATCAAGATCCTTTGATACCAACAAAAGGTACAAGGTACATAATGGAGAATCTCACTAAAGTAGAGACTTCCAGCAGTGGCAATGATGGATAGGATCCACGAAAATAATAGTGGTTTGTTCATCACTATTTCTCCTTCGCTGCATCATCAACCATTTTCACTAAATCATCAATTGTATTTCCTTCAAACTTCTTGCCATTGACAAATAAGGAAGGTGTTCCAGAAACGCCCAATTCGTCGGCCAACTCCATATCCTTGTTCCATTGGTCCTCGGACTTTTCGGCTTTAAAAGAGGAAACGACCTTTTTCACATCTTTGTCATTTGCGATTTCTTTCAATGTTTCTTCTAGGAATTTGTCCGTAAAGACATCTTCCTTTTCATATTTCAAGTCATCTGGCTGCTTATCGTACAACAGCTCATGAAATTTCCAAAAGGTATCATTTCCTAATTCCTGATAAACACTTTCCGCAAATTTAGCGGATCTGGTTGAATCGACGTTAATGAACGAATAATTCATGAAATAAAATTGCGCTTTTCCTGTTTCGATTAGTTCACTTTGTATGGAAGGAAAGAATTGTTCCTCGAATGTCTTACATACTGGACATTTATAATCACCAAATTCCACTATTTGGACAGGAGCCGATTTTTCTCCCAAATAAGGCTGTGATTTATAATCTATTTCATTAACGGCTGTATCTTCGTCCTTCCCATTTGCTAAAAATATAAAGCCAATAATGATTACAGCGATTAACCCTATGATCCAAAACGTGAATGCAGAAGATTGTTTTTGATTACCCTTTTTTTTATTAGCCATCATATACCTCCATCACTTGTAGTTGTGTCGATATTCCTTATCCAGCCATAGCGGCCGATTTCAGTTCCCCCTTCCTGTAGCTTTCACCTGTAACTGATTCATTTACACGTTATAATATAAGTTTCATCATGATGGTTTGTCAATTACACATACCTTTTATTTTTGCCTTTGCAAAAACGGCGTGACTTGACAAGGAAACGGTTAATGGATAAATATTATTCTTGCAGGCCATTATAACTTGTAACCACTTGAATTACATGTTAAATAATTTATACTATATAAGAATAGAGATTTTAAAGGAGAGAAAAAAGAGATGTCCATCAGTACCCGCTTTTCCGTAGGAATCCATATATTATCTCTTTTAGAAATAAACAAAGAAGGCGTTAACACTTCTGATTTTATAGCAAAAAGTGTAAACACAAACCCAGCCTTAATTAGAAAAATCACCGGCATGCTGAAGAATGCAGGTTTAGTGAACGTTCGGCCGGGTATCGCCGGGGCGACATTGGCCAAGGACTTATCGGATATTACTTTGCTCGATGTTTATCAGGCTGTTAACGTTGTCTCCGATAAAGAATTATTTGGAATCCATGAAAATCCTAATCCAGCATGCACTGTTGGAAGAAATATACAAGATACAATAGAGCCCATCTTTTCAGTCGCTGAACTTGCCTTGGAAAAGGCGCTTGGAGTGGTGACTATAGAGGATGTCGTTAGAGGTATTCTGGAAAAGGATAAAAACTAAATAGCAAAAAAACACATGGGTCGGACTCATGTGTTTTTTCCTGTTTTCTTATTTATACTTAGGAACTTCAATCGTCATTTTATAGGAATCTAGTAAACTATACAAATTATGAATCTGTTTCACTTGTTTTGTTGCCCAGCCAATATCAGTTGCATACTGGTGTGAAGCATATCCATTTTTCTCTGCAGCTGTAGGATTCCATCTCATTTTGTAAAGCGTGTCCTGTCCAGTAGCGATATACCCTTTGGCGATGAATTCGGCACCACCTATAATGGCCGCTTCCGGGGTGAACCAGCCTGCTTTATATGCGTATTGAGCGCCGCTGCTTACCGCTGTTCCGTCAAAAGCTCCCACTCCATACATATTATAGACCATTTTCCCATTCACCTTAACTCCAGTTGCTAACGGTGAAGTACCATTCCCGGTCTCCAGCAAAGCATGTGAAATCAGGTAAATTTCATTGACCCCATATTTTTCCCCTGCCGTAGTGAAGGTTGCAGCTTGGCCTTGTAAAATCCCTTTACCTGAAAGGATTCTAGCATTCACTTCAGAAACGTTCATGTTGGTGACCTGGGAGAGCTTAACGAACTGGAACGATTTGATTGGATCATTCACAAAATTATCTGGGTTGAGATTATAGTTTATATCATCCGGACTGGCATTTACCCATGTCTTGTTATAACTCACTTCATACCAATAGTATCCGTCAGAGCCCTTTACTTTTGATTTAATATTCAATGATTGATTATTGCTGACAGCACCGACTGCCCAATAATTAGATCCAGCTCCGCCCCTAACACGCCATCCGCTTCCTTTTACCGTTCCCTTTGTTGAATTGATTAAAGTTAACCCATCCTCACGTATGTAGGTTTTATACGTTTTATCCGTTTGACCATTTACGGCCATTTGAATTTCAACCATCTTGTTCATCGTAAGATTGTACTCTTTATCGATCCTGATTATCGATCCATCCGAACTTCCTGGACCTTGTGCTTTAGCTGTTAAATATTGCGTACTGACATATCCCGTTTTTCCATTAGCCGTGACCCTTGACCAACCATTGGACTCAGAATACACCGTTACGGCCGTATTGTTTACGAGTTTGGCTATAATTGAAGCGGAAGCTGATGCAAAAGAGCGCATATTAAGACTGGAGCCATCATTCACTTTTACATATTTAACTAACGTGGTTTCTTCCTCGTCTGGATTGAGATTCGGGCTTTCCGGTACAGAACCAGGCTTCGTTGCTGATAGATATTGCGTATTGACATAACCTTCCCCGCCATACGCTTTTATTTTTGACCAGCCATTTGATTCCGAGATGACTCCCACCTTCACACCCTTTGCCAATTTCACAATAACGGAAGCACTTTCTGACGGTTTATTCCGCATATTCAGAGAACCAGAGCTTACATTTACATATTTCACCGTCGTTTTTTCAGGTATGGAGGGTTTGGCTTCTGGCTTTGTTGTTGAAAGAAAGTCAGTACTAACATACCCATCTTGCCCATTGGCTTTGATTTTCGCCCAACCTTTGGATTCCGAATACACCGTTACTTGCGTTCCTTTTGAAAGCTTCGCGACTATGCTGGCACTTTCCGACCCGCTTTTTCTCATATTAAGCGTTCCTGAGCTTACGTTGACATATTTTGTCGTCGTTTTATCAGGTATGGAAGGCGTGGTTTCCGTTCCTGGTTTTGTTGTCGATAAATATTTGGTGCTGACATGTCCGTCTTTTCCATTGGCCTTGATCTTCGCCCAGCCTTTGGATTCCGAATATACCGTCACTTTCGTTCCTTTTGAAAGCCTCGAAACTATGCTTGAACTTGCTGTACCACTTTTTCGCATATTAAGTAAACCCGTGTTCACATATTTCGTCGTCGTTTTTTCTGGCGTGGCTACTGTGGATCCCGATCCCGGTTTTGACATCGATAGATATTTGGTGCTGACATATCCGCCCTTTCCATTGGCTTTGACCTTCCCCCAGCCTTTGGATTCCGAATACACCGTCACTTTCGTTCCTTTTGAAAGCCTCGCGACTATGCTTGAACTTTCTGTACCACTTTTTCGCATATTGAGTGAACCCGTGTTCACATATTTTACCGTCGTTTTTTCAGGTGTGGCTACTGTAGATCCCAATCCCGGCTTTGCAGCAGACAGATATTTGGTGCTGACATAACCGTCTATACCATTGGCTTTGATTTTTGCCCAGCCTTTGGATTCCGAATACACCGTCACTTTCGTTCCTTTTGAAAGCCTCGCGACTATGCTTGAACTTACTGTCCCGTTTTTTCGCATATTGAGCGTGCTTGCATTGACATATTTTGCCGTTTTTTTAACGGTTGCCGCAGCTTTGGTTACCGTTCCAGGCTTCGTTGCCGATAGATACTTCGTACTGACATATCCGTCTTTTCCATTGGCCTTGATCTTCGCCCAGCCTTTGGATTCCGAATACACCGTTACCTGTGTGCCTCTTGTCAGCTTCGCGACTACGCTTGCACTATCTGCCCCACTTTTTCGCATATTAAGTGAACCTGTGCTCACATTCACATATTTCATTGTCGTTTTAACGGGTGCCGCAGCTTTGGTCACCGTTCCAGGCTTCGTTGCCGATAAATACTTGGTACTGACATATCCATCTTTTCCATTGGCTTTGATCTTCGCCCAGCCTTTGGATTCCGAATACACCGCTACCTGTGTGCCCCTTGTCAGCTTCGCGACTACGCTTGCACTATCCATTCCACTTTTGCGCATATTGAGTGAACCTGTACTGACATTCACATATTTCTCTGCCGTTTTAATGGTTACTGCAGCTTTAGTTAAAGTCCCTGGCTTCGTTGCCGATAAATACTTGGTACTGACATATCCATCTTTTCCATTGGCTCTGATCTTCGCCCAGCCTCTGGATTCCGAATATACCGTTACTTGTGTGCCTTTTGCCAGCTTTGCAACTATGCTTGCACTATCCGCACCAGTTTTTCTCATATTTAGCGAACCGGAATTTACATTTACAAACATGACGCTTTTTTCAATATTGGCATGTTCTGCGTGTAGTGGAGCTGCAGATATTTTTTCTTCGAAAGCAACTGTAGACAACACTGCAAAACAGAAAGTTGGTATAATTAATTTCTTCATCTCATTCTCCCTACTAAAGAATTATATTTTTAACATTTATTTAAATATCGGTTAAATTCAGTATAATAATATAGGCAATTGTGCTTATTCATTAAAAACATAACATATTCCTT
The DNA here is from genome assembly GCF_030348405.1 of Peribacillus sp. NJ11. Taxonomy (NCBI): domain Bacteria; kingdom Bacillati; phylum Bacillota; class Bacilli; order Caryophanales; family Bacillaceae; genus Peribacillus; species Peribacillus sp. NJ11. Next base: position 1,900,637 of record NZ_JAUCFO010000001.1, on the reverse strand, counting down.
TAGATCTATAGAGAGATGGACGAGATTTGTAACACAATAGTAAACTAATAGACATTTAAGTTATTAATTAGTAACATTAGAAATGTAATCCATTTCACTAAATTCCATAAGAAGCGGATACAAGCTTAATGACGTAAAATAAGATATATTGAAATAATTTATTCATACTCAAAGTAATGTTTATGAGACGAGCATCTTTCTACGCATACCGAATATACATAAAGGGTAAGCCTACAATCCTTATATTTGACGGATCAAGGCCATAACCTATATAATTACTCTAAATAACTTATATGAATCCTTCTGTTAAGGGGAGTAGCTATACAATAAAGTCGTCAGTACAGGATTTAATCCTCGGCTTTATTGGCAACTGATTTTAGTTGTTTGCAAGACCTTGCCGATTATTTGGTGAGGTCTTTTAAATTTTTAAAAGACGGTATAACCAAAAATCGGTTATACCGTCTTTTTTAATCGAAAAAATTGCACAATAGAGGTGAAAAGTATGCAGAACTATAATGAATTAGCTCAAAGCGTTAAGATTTCCGATGATAAAAAGCATATATTGCTTGATGCCGACCCATCTTTATCACTTATCGGAAAAGGCCGCAGCGCTTATGTATTCCGAATACATTCCACCAATAAAGCACTAAAAGTGTTTTTCCCTGACCATACTCACACAGCTAAAGTAGAAGCTGAAATATACAAAACCGTTCAATCGATCGATTACTATCCAACCCTATATGATGCGGGGGTAAATTATCTGGTAATAGATCACATCGAAGGCAACACTCTTTTTGAATGTTTAACATTGGGAATCCCAATAACGGAAGAAAATATCAAGGAGATTGACCATGCCTTACAATTAGCAAGGAAAGAGGGATTGAACCCTTCGGATATTCATTTACGAAACATCTTCATCACTTCCGAAAAGAAGGTGAAGATCATTGACGTTGCGAGGTTTAAGCAAGTGAAATCCTGCAAACAGTGGCACGACCTGAAAAGTGCTTTTCACCTTTTCTATTCGAAGTCATTTTTCCCGAAGAAAATCCCAGGCTTCATACTGAATTCCATAGCAGCGATTTATAAAAAGAGATTCTTGCCCATCTGATCATCACTATAAAAAAATCACATTGGAGGCACATATGAAAAAAATCATAACCATTTCTTTACTGTCCATCCTTACATTAAGCGGATGCTCGCTTTTGGGAGAAGTCAATTCATCATTGGAGTATGCAGATAATGCCACAGAGTATATAAGTACCGTTAAGGATTTTGCCAATGAGGTGCCCGCATTGTCACAAGACGCCGTTGCGAATACCGAAGCAAGAGCAAATCTTGAAAAAGAACTGGAATTGATGAAAACGGAGATTGAAGAATTCAATGCAACTGAACCACCCCAAATCGCTGAAGGCATCCATGAGAAGATCGTCAGCTCAAATCAACAGCTTTCAGATGGAATTGAATTATACCTGAATAATATTGAAAATGGCCAAATTGACCCTAAGGCATTGGAAGATTCAGAGATAATGAAATCAATCGATAATATAACAGGATTGGCAAAGCAAATTGAAGAGTTGGGTAATTAAGCAGCCTACTCCATTAAAATGAAGAACTCCTCGTACCGATGTCCCTTTTAATTTCAAGGAATCATGAATTAAAAAGGAATGTTCGGAACAAATTATTGACATGAAACCAAAAGGTTTTATATAATCGAAAAAGCGAAACCAATTGGTTTTATATTTTTAATTAAAAGGAGAATCAGTATGGAAAATCAACATACATTACAAGATATCAAAAAGACGATTATTCTTGAAGCACCCATCCAAAAAGTTTGGGATACAGTTTCGACTGCCGAGGGTATAGCTTCATGGTTCATGCCAAATGATTTTCAACCGAAAGTTGGACATGAGTTCCATGTCCAATCACCTTTTGGTCCTTCTCCTTGTAAGGTATTAGAGTTAGATGCTCCTAATCGGCTTTCATTCGCTTGGGATACGGACGGTTGGATCATATCGTTCACTTTAAAAGAACTGGATGGCAAAACGGAGTTTACCCTTATTCATGGTGGTTGGAAAGAGCCTGACACAATTCTTCCGAAACCGAACGAAAAAAGCTCAGTCATTCGCGATAGAATGGATCATGGCTGGGAACAGATCGTTAATCAAAATCTTAAAAAGGCTGTTGAGGGCTAAGTGACTGCAGCAGAAAAGCATGATGTATTTCAGGCTATCGCGGACCCAACCCGCAGAAAGGTCCTGCAATTGCTTGCTGAAGGGGATTTACCCATTTCAGAAATCACTTCTCACTTTTCCATGAGCCGTACAGCGATTGCCAAGCATCTTCATATCCTTTCTGAAGCTGAATTGGTCAGTGGCCGGAAGGTAGGAAGAGAGAAACGCTTTCGGCTTCATCCAGAACCTTTAGCGGAATTGAAACAGTGGCTTTCTTTTTACGATCAATTTTGGGATAACAAACTATCCATCCTTAAACATGTGATTGAAAATCCAAGGGGAAATGGATTTAAAGCCGCCGAAAAAGAAAAGGACACGGATGAACAATCATAATGAAGAACCCCCCGGCGCATTGCACCGGGGGGTTTTCTTCATTAATTTATGCATCCATCTCAATATTGTGTTCTTTGCGCTTCTTGATGACCATCGTTAACAACAACAGTAAATTAAATACAATTATGCATCCAGTAAGGAACACGATACTCGTTGTCAATGCATCCGCTCCAAGGCTCGTACTCATCGCCTGACGGAAGCCCATGACTGAGTATGTCATTGGTATGAACGGGTGAACATGACTGAAGAAGTTATTGGTCAGTTCCACAGGGAACATTCCTCCGCTTGCTCCTAGCTGTAATACAAGGAATATCATCGCTAATAAACGACCTGGATTTCCAAATCCTACAGTTAAGAAAGTAACAATGAACATGAAAGTAAGGGAAGTCAATATGGAAACCCCTATGAATTGCCCCATGTTCTCGACCTGTAAATCCATACCCCAAATCATGATTGCATCCAATACTAATGCTGAAATCGTGGCTTGTATAAATAGGACCGTAAATTTACTGAACCACCATGCCGCTCCTGATGTAGGTCTTGTAGATGGCTTGCCTGTCGGGTATCCCATATTGAAGGCAATCGCTCCTACAAATAACCCTAGAGACAATACGTAAGGAGCCAGAGCATGACCATAATTAGGCACTTCACTGCTTTTTTGTTCTTTAACCTGTGTCGGCTCAGCAATCATGCTGTAATTATCATCGGTTGTTTTATTTCCCCTTATTTCTTCTGCACCATCACTTAGTTTTTCCGAAAGTTCGACCGTTCCATCTTTTAGTGAGGAGATTCCATCACCCAATTTATGTGAACCTTCAGCTAGTGCTGATGAACCTTCATTGATCTTACCTGCGCCTTCAGCAAGTTGGATCACACCATTGCTTAAAGTAGGCAGATTGCTTGCCAATTGCTCAGTGCCTTTAACAAGTGCTGATGAGCCATCGTTCAAGGATGCTGAGTTGGCATTCAGTTGATTGGCTCCATTAGCAAGTTTGTTCGCCCCCTCGCCAACTTTGCTAACACCAAAAGCATACTTCTCCAGACCATTTCCAAAAGAAGATGACCCTGCTTGAAGTTGTGAAACTCCATCAACCAACTGACCAGATCCCTCAGTTAGTTTTGACAAGCCATTATTTAACGAGGAACCGCCTTGTGCTAACTGATTGATCCCATTCACAAGTTCCGGTGCTCGTTCATTTAAGCTTTCGGTTGCCGCTGTTAATTGATTGCTGCCTTTAACTGCTTCATTCAAGCCGCTATTTAATTGGGTTGCACCAGGAATCAATTGTTCTTCCAGTGCGTTCCTTATCGCCGTATATCCGTTTAACGCTGATACGGCGTTTGGATTGACTTTATTCACCGCATTATTTAAATTGGCCACTTGTTCTGGAAGCTGGCCTAATCCATTCAATACTGGCATTGCTTTATTCGTTAATTGTGTTGATAAGTCGGATACACTTGCAGCAAGAGTCGATGCAATTTGTTTTTGTGCTTCCGCTTGCATTTGAAGTTCATTTTGAATGGCTCCGATTAATTCGGATTGTTGTTCACTGGTCATACTTTTGTATGCTTCAGTGTTTTGTACAGTATTGATTGTGCTTTGTCCATTATTCGCAATCGTTGATTGAAGTTCTGTTAAAGCTGCTTGGCTATTCTCGAGATCTGCTGTAATTCCCGATACGGTACCGGACGCGCCGCTTCCTGCAGGAACCGCTTCTTGCAATTGATTTACACCGCTTTGAATGCTTGTCAGGCCTTGCTTAAGCTGACTCAGCTGTTCTTCCGCGGGCAATTGGCCATCCATCTTTTTCAGGCCGTCATTTAATGCCTGGCTTCCTTCTGAAAGTTTAGTGATTCCCTCATTTAAGCTCTGCTGACCTGCTGCCATTTTTGGGATTCCCGTAGATTCGTCAGTCAGCTGGCTTGCATTTTGTGATAACTGATTCAAGCCATCATTCAAATTCGCACTGCCTGTTTGCGCTTGTGCCAATCCATTATTTAATGTTTGGGCTCCTGGAACCATTTTTGCAAGCCCAGTGGAAAGTTGGGAAGAACCTTGTATAAGCGCTTCACTATTATTAGTCAACTCCCCTGTGCCAGATGCGAGTTCGTTAGCACCCGTTTGCAACTGACCGACACCAGACGTGTATTGTGAAATTCCCTTACTTAATTCCGACGCCCCACGTTCAAGTTTATTAGCGCCTTCCAAAAACTCGCCAACGCCAATTTGAAGTTCATTCGCGCCATCTTTAAACGTTAATGTACTGGAAGCCAATTTATTCAGATTGTCTGTCACTTCTTTGTTTCCATCATTCAGTTTTTCAGCACCGTCATCCAGTTTTGATGCCCCATCTGCTGCATCACCGAATCCATCTCCGATTTCATCCAGTTGTGAGAAGATCGCTTCTGCATATTCCTTTGTGACACTTTCTGCAATTTCAGTTTTCAAATTATTCGTTGCCTGTTTTCCGACCGTTTCAGAAACGAAACTGCGTCCAGGATTCACATCATACGTTAAATTCATTTTTTGTGGCTTATCATCCATTACGGTTGAAGCATTTTTCGAAAAGTCCTCAGGAATGGTGACGACCATATAATATGTACCATCATCGAATCCTTTTTTCGCCGCTTTTTCCGTTACGAAATGCCATTCTAAATCATCATTGTCCCTTAATTGCTCGATTAGCTCATCACCGACAGATAAGGTTTTACCCTCATATTCCGCCTTCACATCATTATTCACGACTGCAACAGGCAATTTACCAGTATTTCCGTATGGATTCCAAGCAGAACTTAGGAATAACCCCCCATAAATAATCGGCACGAACAGTAATACGATTGCGACCCCGATCAGTTTTCGATTTGTAAGTAAAAGCTTCCATTCTTGTTTAAGCATGTTCACTCTTTTTCACCTTTCTTTTCACGCATTAATTCACCCAATGACCCCGAATTCCAATTAACAGTCGGTATATCCGTGGTGCCAAAGCTTTCTTTAAGCAAATCTGCTACTGTTTGACTGGAAAAGAAATCCATTAAAAGTTCATCCGCCTGAGAAAACATCCGACGAAGAACGTCCATGCCCTTTTCTGCATACTCTCCATCTTTAAACGCTTTTTCTATAAGTCCTGTATCTGGAAACATCGAAATGGGGCCTTCCATCGCTTCAATAATTTCAAGGTTTTTAATCTTATCTACACTTTTGGCAAGAGAAAGGCCGCCATTATTACCAGGAACGGAAGTGATTATCTGCTTAACGACCAATTTCCTAATGATTTTCTTCAAATAAGAAGGAGACACCTCTAACCGCCTGCTGATCTCATTAGACGAAAGCGGTACATTTTTATCCTGGGTAGAGAGTATAACAATGATGCATATAGCTTGCTCGACACCTTTTGTTAATTGCAATTCAGTTCACCTCTTCAAATATGTATGTGGATGTTTGATATCCATAATGGATATTCGGTATCTATAATTAAACCCTGTTTCATCTTAGAAATCAAGTTATTTCCAGAAAAAATTTCTAAAAAAGCGTTTTGGGTCCTCAAAACAAGGTGAACCCCGCATGACAACATCATGCGGGGTTCACCTTTGGCAGGATCTATTATAGGTCATTTAAAAATTCATTGACTGCCTCTGGAGTTTTAGCATTTGCACTGTGCAGGTGTGCAACCTTTTCTCCATTTTTAAATACTAATAAAGATGGAATTCCCATTACGGTTTGCTCTTCAGAAATCTCTGGGAACTCGTCACGATCGATTGTAAACCACTGTTTGTCTTGATGTTCTTGAGTGATCTCATCAATGAACATGTCTAAACGTTTGCAGTCTGGACACCACGTAGTCGTAAAAATCCCGACCGTCAGTCCCTCTTGTTTGATTTGTTCACGGTATTCTTGTTCTGTATTAATATTTTTCATGATTGTCTCCTCCGAGCTTTTCTTATCATCATCATACTTTAATCAATGAATATATGTACTCAAGAATTACTATATAATTTATTCCTTCCCAGTTCAAACGGTTTAACCTCGATCTATCCCACTATTGCCCGGTTTATGTTGATTGTTTATGAAAAATTCTCCTTTTTCCGTCGACAGGTATGTGATATTACTTTTAATCTAGCAATCCACAAATCAGTGTTTATTCATGAAAAAAGCCACTATCCAGTGGTCTTTTCACTTCATTCATATTGGGAGAGTTAGTTGCCAGGAAACACCGAACTTATCGGATACCCATCCGAACTTCTTACTAAAGAAATAATCACCCAATGGCATCATCACTTGTCCGCCATCAGTTAAGCTCGAATAAAGCCTGTCAATTTCCTCTTCACTATCACATGTAAGGAATATTGAAAACGAAGGTGTAAACGTAAATTGATGCTTAACATTGCTATCGATGCACATAAATTCCTGATCCTTCAAGGTAAAGGTAGCCTGCATGACACTCCCCTCTGTACCTGATTCATTTGCACCATACCGTTTCATGCTGGTTATTTTCGATCCTTCGATTAAAGATATGTAGTAATTCATTGCTTCTTCCGCATTTCCTTCGAACATCAAGAAAGGTGTGACCTTCATCATTCTCATCAAACCCCTTTTCATCTTTAATTAGTTTCTTGCATTGAATCATGGCGCCCACCAGTTACCTGAAACCACGATCATTGTCTGTAATTTTATCGTATTGGCAAAATAATCATCATCATCTTGTTCCTGTATCGTCCGATTCCATAACTGATTAATCCATTGCTGATTGGAGGAATCAACCATGGCACTTACCATGAATGGAGCAACGAAGCTTGTACTATTCCCTTCTTCCAAGGCTTTTCCGCTTAGCGTATAGCCCGATTGGATATTTTCAGGGTTTCCATCCGTTTCCTCTTTAATCCAATCATTCATCCGCTTTAATTGCGGCAGCGCCCTTTCATCACCAGTCAGTAAGTAATCGAGCGTATACCGCCAAGGGGTCCTGCTGCTGTTCCAGCTATAATTGCCGTCATTCTCCCCTTCTAAAAAGTCAGCTTGTGCTGGCTGATACTCTCCCTTGGATTGTACAATGAAGTCCGGCATGAGGCCAGTATTGCCGCTTTTCTCCTTATAAATGGAATGAATGATCGCATAGGCCTTATCCGTAACACCTTTCCATTCATGATTCCCAGTTGCCGCCTCAAATGACTTCAAATGATTCAGAAGAAAGTCCGATGAACGAGTCGATTGTCCGTATACTTCATCTTCATCCTCCGCCCAGTCACCTAGTTTAATCAGGGACTGCGACCTATTTATCTCATTCGACATGATCGCATCCATGATGTCCTTTGCTCTGGCGAGATAGTCGATTTCCCCTTCACTTCCCCACTGGCGATCAGCCAATAATAACGAATAAGCGATATCCATATCGCCATCAGTTGCTGAATCGGCATCCCCTGGAGTATTTATGATTTTGCCCGATTTATCCTTAACTTGCTGCCACGCCATTAATGAAGGGTCATTGTCACTTCGATGCGCTTTATAAAAACGATACAGACCATCGAAGTACTGTTTGTCCTTGCTGCCTGCCATTATTGCCGTAACCATCATCCCATAACCGTGCGCTTCAGAAACGGTCACTGCGTTCTTGGGTTCTGCATATCCTTTATCATTGTAAAAGATATAATATTCATCATTTTTATCAGCAGGCTGCTTCAAATATTCATTTTTCCAGGTTTCATAATAATTCGCTACGGCATCATCCATCTCCTCCTGTGATAGATTGTCAGGTTTTATCGTACCCGCTTGATAGACTGTATGCTGAGGAAATGCCCTTTTACCGGCAATCTCTTTCTTTGTGGTTTGAGATACCAATGCTAGCGAGGCAATGATCACAAAAACGATCGAGCCCACCGCTATCAATAAACTTCTTTTTTTCATGGCTCGCTCCTTGGGTTATGGTGCAGTATTCACTTCTTTTTTATGTTTGGCTATGAGCATTTCAATCTATTAACATGACTTTTCTTCCTTTCCGGAAGACAAAAGAAATGAATATCTTAATCCGAATAGGATAATTAAACTTATAATAACCATTGTCAAAAAAATGAAATTCCTCAATTAACTCACCTCTTTCATCAAATTCCGGACATATCAATCTTTCCCCTTGGTCATTCCACTTTTTTCAACTCCATAAGGCCTTCGCCATCCAATGAAATTTCAAATTGCTGATTAACGACTATCGAAAGCGGAAAGATTTCCGACTCTCTATCCGAAAAGATCCACCTCCGTTTACTTGGACCTAAAAGTAAAAACGAACCTGCTTCATGTTCCCCCATGAAATTCAATCCATTTTCACTTATCGTTTCAGCCTTCCTTACGGGTACACCAAAACTGACCAACTGATTTCCCAAGGTCCTGACTTCATTCGTCGTAATGTTTATTTCACTAATACACAGGACGTTTTGAGCTGAAAAAGACTCCGCCTCAGATTTGGGTGATACGGAATATCTGGAAATGAACTCGACAATATTGCCTGAAGGGTCTGAAAAATAAAAGGCATGTGCATTTGAATAACTGAAATAAACTTCGTCCACTTCATCTTCCCTAGTCAATTCCACTTTTGATTTCGCCCATGCTTTGGCCGAAGTGAATAAATTGGTCGGTATATTCATGGCAAAATGATAAAAAGGCTTTTCCTGGAGATGATATTTTTTAATTTCAAGCACACTGTCCCCTGCTTTAATTTCAAAACCATCATCAGTATGCGATAGTAACTCAAATCCTAACTCATTAACATAAAAATTCCGCATATCATTCAATGCATGACTATACAAAGTGACCTTATTGATAATCAAAGTTTAATCCCCCTTCTCCCAAACCCGTACTCTTCATTTACATATTAAAATATATATATTCATATTCACTTTACCTATTTTTACCACAAATAACCAATGGAATATCCCTTAATTTTTCGGCCAGCCAACTCAAAAAGGACCACCAAATCGGTGGTCCCCCGTATTGAAAAAATCTCTCCGCCAGCGCAGTTTACGATGGTTCCATTTAAGATGATCGCCCCTGTTGTTGAAGCAAAAATGACCATGTCGGCAATTTCTTCTGCCGTAGCTGAAATGTTCGGCCCTGTTGGAGAACCAGTAATTTAAACCACTTTGTTTTGAATCATTTCTCCTTCTCCATTTGGTCATGTATTTTCATCTTTTCATCTTAAAAAGGATCATTCTTTAATTTTCATTCCAAGCATGGCTGCAAAGCCTATCGCTTGGTCCGGGGAAACTTCGCATCCATTTAAATCCTCCAGGGATACGGTAAGTCTTTGAAATGTAGAACTGCTAATATCGATTCCTTTGAGCGGTGTCCGGGAAAAGTTCGCTTCATTTAATCTACATGTTTCGAACTTCACTTTGATGAATTTACACTCATAATAATCAGCACTTTCCATTGAGCAATGATCGAACTTCACTTGCTTCAAACCGGAATAACCAAATGCACTTAAATTCAAGTTGCAATTCTCAAAGGAGACATTGCCTAAACTTGCGTCAGACAGGTTAATGCCTAAAAGTTTGGACTCCTTGAATTCCACCCGATGAATCGAGCCACCCATGAAATCGGCATTCGTCAAATCGCAATGGTCAAAAATGACATCCGTCAGCTCGATATTCCTGAATGATACATCGCTGAATGTCACATTTTTAAAAACAACCTGTGATAGTACGATTTTGTCCATTTTTTCTCTATCGATCGTGCAATTGGTTATGATACAGGACTCAAGATAAGGCTCATCCTGATAATATATTTCCTGAAAGTTCGCTTGAGTTAAGTCTTGGGGGATCTTTGGCTGTTCAATTTTGATTTTGCCTGACATATTATCACCTTCTCACTTTATTAACCTTTCAAGGGCTTAGCTAAAAACCGGATCAATACTGCAACACGTTCCTTTACATGAAAAGTACGGAATGACGTTTGACCTGGAGTCATTTCCGTTCGATTTTCAAAAGGCTTTTTACCGCATACCGTTTTTTTGAAAGGTGGGGACATTAATGCTTACTAGAAATTGAAACTTCCACAGCTGACAATATAACAACTGGTCTACTTAATTCGGACTTAACTTTAAACCATATTTCAGTGAAGTTCAATCTAAGAATTTCGCTAATATGGCTATTATTTTTCGTTATTTTGTGTCACCTTTGCCACTGCAAATTAAAAAGCTGCCTCATCGGCAGCCTCGCTTACTTCATAAAAACGGATGAAGTGATTTTATATTTCAGTATTGAATCTTTTTGGGATCCGGAAATAATATAGAGCTGCGCCCATTACGGCTATCATTCCGCCTATCAGGAAAAAAGCTTGAAAGATATTTCCTCCAACAGTCGGGGAAGTGGATATGAAACCACTTGGAATCAGAAAAAGGACCCCAAATCCAGACAAAAATAGTGCTGTTTTTTTAATGCTTCTTTTGAATAAGGTATAACCCGTAAATATGATTATATATGAAGCGGTAAGGGCCATTAGAAATGGAAATAAAGGCTTGAATTTTGCAGCATACACGAAATGATCCAAATTCGAGATATCATGTGCATCCATCACCTCATCATCACTTACTTGTGAAAAATGCGCGGAATACTTCCATTCCCAAGGTTCATCCAGAATTTCGCTGCCTTCAAACCATGCACAAAATGAAAATACCATAAAGAAAAGTGCAGCGATTATTATTTGCAAAAAATATTTAAAAGTCAATGCCATCTCCTCCAGCTGTCATCATACCAATAAATGGGTAAAATCCACACCCAATCTTGAAACAAAACTGTCTTTATACCCCAAAGCAATATGTAAACATACACTGTTTCCTGAATAATATAATGTAACCACTTTTAAGGAGCGTTTAAGATATGATCACTCATGGAGATGACCTCCTTATTTCAGGAGCATGGTTACTGGGCCTGGGTACACTCGTAGGTGCAATCGGTCAAACCCGGCAAACTTTAACGGGCACTAATCTCGGCAAAGATCTGGTCCTCAAAGGGAATGTCATTGAAGCGGTTGGGAATTCGCTGCAAGCAATCGGCCGGACGAAAATGCTGAATTCGGAAAATGAACATTCGGAAACCTATTTCATATTCGGTGCTTGGCTTGAGGCTGCTGGTAATACCGCAAATGCAGTTGGAATAGATATTCAGTTGAATGGCTCAGAGGAGGAGGGCACCCGGACGGATGCACTCGGCAGTGGAATCCAAGGCCTGGGTGCCACTTTTGAAGCATTCGGGGCATCACTGACGGAGGCGACATTTTCACGCTCTCTAGAGATTAAGGGAAATGGCCTCATTGCTGCAGGTTCTTTTTTGGAATCGATCGGAAATATCTTCATTTTGAATGAAAAACGAAGGATGGGAGAGCAAATTCTTTTGCTCGGCAGCTGGACCCAAGTTATCGGTGCATTCATATTAATCGATGCCTTTTCCATTGGACCAGAACCCGAACAACCTGAGAAAGGTAAGGAAGGACTTAACAGCCATTATAGCTATGTAAATTATTACGCATGAAATTGACTGGTAATTAAGTGCCTGCAAGTTCGACTTTCATCGAGAACCCTTGTTTCCGCTTGTACAAAAACAATGCATATACTTCTCATCCAATTTCCAACTCTTCCCGCTTCCACACTCCTGGAATGGCTCATAGCCCATCCCCTCCAAAAACCAATGGTCCTGTTTAAATTTGATACATACAGCTCAAAATTATCATCGCTTTTCGTAAAAATGAGCCCTTTACTCGTGAATTCGGGGCTTTTACTCGTGAGTTTCGGCGTTACTCGTGAGTTTCGGCTCTTTACTCGTGAGTTTGGGCTCTTTACTCGTGAGTTTCGGCGTTACTCGTGAGTTTTGGCTCTTTACTCGTGAATTCGGGGCCTTTACTCGTGAGTTTCGGCGTTACTCGTGAGTTTCGGCTCTTTACTCGTGAATTCGGGGCTTTTACTCGTGAGTTTGGGGCTTTTACTCGTGAATTTCGGCTCTTTACTCGTGAATTTGGGCTCGTTACTCGTGAGTTTCGGCGTTACCCGTGAGTTTTGGCTCTTTACTCGTGAATTTGGGCTCGTTACTCGTGAGTTTCGGCTCTTTACTCATGAGTTTCGGCCTGTTACTCGTGAGTTTCGGCCTGTTACTCGTGAGTTTCGGCCTTTTACTCGTGAGTTTCGGCTCTTTACTCGTGAGTTTTGGGCTTTTACTCGTGAATTTCGGCTCTTTACTCGTGAATTCGGGGCTTTTACTCGTGAGTTTCGGCGTTACTCGTGAGTTTCGGCCTTTTACTCGTGAGTTTCGGCTCTTTACTCGTGAGTTTGGGCTCTTTACTCGTGAGTTTCGGCGTTACTCGTGAGTTTCGGCTCTTTACTCGTGAGTTTTGGCTCTTTACTCGTGAATTCGGGGCTTTTACTCGTGAGTTTTGGCTCTTTACTCGTGAGTTTCGGCTCTTTACTCGTGAATTTGGGGCTTTTACTCGTGAATTCGGGAATTTTACTCGTGAGTTTCAGGATCGCTCCTCCCCTTCATTTTATCAAATTACTACTACAAATCTGAGTGGACAGAATGGATTCATTTTGCTATTATAGTTACTCAGGGTAACAATTACTTAGGGTAACTATATATTAAGTATAAGGGGTGTTTCTGATAAAGACTTACCAAAAATTCTTTCAGCAATTATTACTGCTGTACCGACCGTTTGAAAATAATCTTAATATACAGCTTAACAAGCATGATTTACACAGGGCGCAATGGTCCATTTTGTATTACTTAACCAATTATGGTTCGGCGACGCTTGTAGAGCTTGCTAATTACCAAAGTGTGGAGAAACCCACGATTACGAGGACCATTGCCCGCTTGGAAGAGCTGGGGTATGTCGAACATGTGCCAAGTAAAGATAAACGCGAAAAAAGAATGCGGCTTACGGAGCTTGGAAAAAAGGTCTACATTGAAGTCCGCGTAACAATCGATCAATACGAACAGGATATCTTGAAAGGGATAACTGAAGAGGAACAACTCGCAGCCATCCGCATCATGGGCGAAATAAGAAATAACATATTAAAGTAAGGAGATAATAAAATGGAACAATCCAGATCTAGACTGTGGACGAAGGATTTTGTCATCGTTTCTTCCATTAATTTTTTCATAACATTAATCTTTTATTTACTGATGGTGACACTTGCCATCTATGCTGTAAATGAATTGGATGCTTCTACAAGCGAAGCCGGACTCATATCGGGTATTTTCATAATCGGGACGTTAATCGGACGTCTGTTCATCGGCCGTTTCATTGATTCGATCGGACGCAAGAAAACATTATTCATCGGCCTGATTTTTTTCACTTTGACAACACTTCTATATTTTGTGGACCTTGGAATTGGCTTCCTGCTTGTTAACCGCCTCATCCATGGTATGGCGATGGGTATGGCAAGTACTGCGACAGGAACGATCGTCGCCCAAATCATCCCGGCAACACGAAAAGGCGAAGGCATCGGCTATTACAGTATGAGCGCAACACTTGCGACGGCAATCGGCCCTTTCATCGGTCTGTATATGGCTCAAAATACAAGCTTCCAAGTAATTTTCAGTTTCTGCCTGGCTTTAGGGTTGATCAGCCTGATTACTGCATTCTTCCTATATGTCCCGGCATTGAAAGTGACGGCAAAAGTAACCGAAAGTAAAGGATTCAAGCTTTCCAATTTCATAGAACCTAAGGCACTGCCCATCTCATTCATTACTCTGGTATTGGCATTCTGTTATTCCAGCGTCCTTTCTTTCATCAGTTTCTATGCCATTGAAATCGACCTGGTCAATACAGCAAGCTTCTTCTTTGTAGTTTACGCAGTAGCCGTATTGTTATCACGTCCTTTCTCAGGACCGTTAATGGACCGGAAAGGATCGAACTTCATTATGTATCCAGCTTTCATGATTTTCGGAGTCGGTTTGCTCCTTCTAAGTATATCAACCAATAGTTTCACTTTATTGGCTGCTGGTTTCCTAATTGGCCTTGGATTCGGTAATATGCAATCAAGCTCGCAGGCGATTGCCGTTAAACTGACACCGCCCCACCGTATGGGGATGGCAACATCCACCTTCTTTATCATGCTTGATGCAGGACTTGGATTCGGCCCTTATATTCTAGGATTCATCATTCCAGTAACAGGGTACAGCACACTTTATGTCATCCTGGGCGTTGTCGTCATCGCAACTTCCGTTCTTTACTACTTCTTGCACGGCAAGAAAGAACGTACAGCTAAAACAAACTTAGCTTCCATTTAAATGAAAAAAGGGATATCCCATTGGTGGATATCCCTTTTTTCACGATTTTCGAACCCAAAATATTTCAGATTTCCCTTGCCACTCATCTGCCAGTACCCCATAAACTATGGAATCCACATAATGGTCATACAGCCATTCAGATTTTCTAATGCACCCTTCCTTTACAAAGCCAAGCCTTTCGGGAATTCGCCTGCTCTTTTCATTTTCGGCAGCCGCTCTAATTTCCACTTTATTTAGTTTGAGATTAGAAAAGGCATGATCAGTCAGGGCCTTGGCCACCTTAGTCATGATCCCTTTCCCTTGAAAATCTTCACCAAGCCAATAGCCTATATATGCCGTTTTATTTGACCAATTAAATGAAGGTCCCCTCATCATGAGGGGACCTTTCATTTTATTGTTTTACTTCCAATTCATCGATAAAGATTCCAAATTTTCTGCCATTCTTTTTATTTGTTGCTTGCATGACCGTTTCACCTTGATATAAAGTCTTTCCAGTCTTTATATCAGCGATTAGAAGTTTGGCAGGCTTGTATGTTAAATTGTCCATTTGATCCACTCCGTTGCCTAATAGGAAGTACACACGCCCATTCTTAATGGCAGCGAAGTTTTGTTCCTTTTTATTTACAGCTAAATCTAGCTCCATGTCATTCGTTAATGTTTGACTGCTTAAGTCAAACATTTTAATGCGATAATTATCGGATTTCTTATCAATTAGGTAAAGGTTTTTCCCGTCCACATATCCTGATTCAACCATACCAAGGCTAAGAGATTCCCTTTTGGGTAATTTAACCGTTTCTACTTTTTCCGTTTCATAATTATAAGATAACAGTTTGCTTTCATTTAATTTTTCCTCATAGGGACCGTCCTCATGATTTACCCCTTTAATTACAGAAATTAAAACCATATTGTTTGGCTGGGAAGGAGCAATATCAATTGGCATCTCAAAATCTACTTGATTGGGGTAAGTAAAGGTTTCGGATAAAAGGGTTTTATCGGTCAAAACTTTTTTATTAGCTAAATCGATCGTATACAGATGAACCTCTTTCGTTTGCTTATCATCACTTGAATTCACATCATTCATCGTTAAAACCTGTAGTTTTGAATGGACCAACTGCACATCCCTGACATCAGCATTCATGATTCTCTCTTGGTCGGGAAGTTCAATTTGGAAAGAAGTTTCCTCTTCGTCCTTCTTCTCCAGTAAACCGATATCAAACTCCGCATCCATTTTCCCGTTATTCGTAATATCGCTATTCACCCAAGCGTAAGCGAGAAAATCATCGTCTTCATATAAAGAACTAATGGAATCCTTGCCACGCATAAATGCACGATGTTCTTTTACTAATCTTTCAATTTGATGATCTTGTCTTCCATATAAGTTCTCCAAGTAAGACCTTTCGCTGGCATATGTCGTTGTATTGGATTCAAATGTTAACGATTCATAAAAAGAGCCATTTTCAAGCGTTGCATTTATGATTACCGGATCAAGCTCTTTATCGCTGCCTTCCAGTGTCTTGAAGGTATATTTTGGAAGGCTGGAAGCGGAGGAAGCTACTTTGACATAATAGGTCCCGATGCTTAAGATGACAACCATTCCAATAATGATGCTGCATAAATAACGTTTCACCTTGTTCACTCTCCTTTAAAGTTGTTGTTATACGGTAACGCGGTTTTTCAATAACCAGGAACCAAGCCAAATCGAAAGTCCTGTCACAATGATTCCTAATGCGAGCAGCAGACCAAATAATTCATTAGGATAAAAATGGAATTTACCAAGCGCCATTACGAAAACAGGAGCTAAAAACAATGCAGCAGCGATTCCGCAATATACCAAGCCCATTACGACTCCTTTTATGCGGAAACTTCTTTCAAACATGATCGCCGTGAATAATATCGACATGATCATAAGACCGATGCCATAGGAAAGTAGGAATTGCGTGAACGTGCTTGGGATGATCAATGCCAAAACTTGACTGGCTTTTGTGATGGTGGAAATTGACATTTCATTCAAGAGCGCTTCCGGCACATTTGAATTAAATAGGGCATTTTCCATTGGTAAAATGATGATCTGGAAAGCAATCAACCCTAATACCATAAGGAAGATGGCCGTAGCTTTTGAAAGGTAGATCGATAATCTGGATGTCGGTAACATCAATAGACGATAAATGAATGTATTCTTACCAAACCAATCACGATACCAAATAAGGAAAATGTAAAAAATAAGGGCAACCGCACTCAGCGCAATCGGTCCTACAAACAAGAGGGTATGGGCGATATGGCTAAAATCAATGCCATTATAAGTCGCAATATAGGCAGCTTCGGATAGTCTTTCATCCGACATGATCTTCCTGGCATCTTTAAGAAGGCTCTTCGTTACGATGATCACTCCAGCAAATTGCGAAACCAAGGTTATCAACAATAAGGATATATATATTTTACTAAATCGATTGATTTCAAAGTTCACTAGCTTTAAATATCGCATCATGATTGATACACCTCTCTCATTACATCGACTACCGATTTTCCTTCCTCTTCACGCATTTCTTCGGTATTGAACTCTTTAAGCACTGTACCGTTATCCAATAAAATGACCTTATCGATTAAATGTTCAATATCACCGATTTCATGGGTCGTGATGATGACTCCTCTATCTTCAATAAGGTGGCTCGCAAAGACATCGGCGATTTGCTCGCGGCTAAACATATCGATGCCTGAAAATGGTTCGTCCATCAGTACATAATCCACGTCAAGGGACAAACCAAGCATCAGGTTGAGCTTAGCTGTATTCCCCTTTGACAGTTCCGAAATGGGGGTCTCCTCTTTCAGCTTGAAGAATCCCATCAATTGGTTAGCTCTTTCCGAATTCCATGACGTATAGAAATCCTCCATGAAAACCATTGCCTGTTTAACGGTCATTTGCGGAAGCATGATCGGTGCGTCCGGAATGAAGGTGATTTTTTCATAACTGTCCTTTGTCATCTTTTGATCATCGATCAGGATTTCACCTTTATATGGCGTCAATCCCATAATGGCTTTGAGTGTAGTTGTTTTACCGACACCATTTATCCCGATCAGACACGTGACTTCCCCTTTATTAGCTGTAAAAGAAACACTATCCAAGATTTTTTTCCGGCCGTAATTCTTGGAAATCCGTTTTACTTCTATCATTTTTCTTCCTCCTCCCTTATTTCTTCCGAATATTTTTCTTTAACAACACGAAGCAGTTCATCAACTGGTACATTAATCGGACGAATCGCATCGACAAACGAATCAACGGCTGCCAGAATCAATTCCTGCCTTACAGCCTGTAAAATCGTTTCATTCGTCGTGATTTGACTTGGGAAATTTCGTTCTGTATGAATCAAGCCCTGTTCCTCCATTTCTTTATACGCTTTTTGAGCGGTATTAGGATTTATATTCAGTGAAGCCGCCAGTTCTCTGCGGGAGGGAATTTCCTGTCCAGCAACGAATTTACCAATGGCTATTTGTTCTTTAAAATGCCTAACGACTTGCAGATATACCGGTTCCCGGGTATTAACATTCATTAAAAACACCCCCTATTTATTTAGAATTACGTGTAGTCACTTGTGTATGTACTAAGTGGTTCATACACCTTATAGATGTACTATACCCGTAATACACCTAAACTGTCAATCCTAACTTTCCACAAAATGAAAGCCCCGAAAGCGCGGTGCAGTCGGGGTTTCATTATTTATTATAGAAGGAGATGCCAAAGTTTCATTCGAATAGATGATGTAGCAGCCGATCTTTATCTTCAAAAAACTGTTTCATTAACAAATAATGATTGGACTCCTCTAAAGTCACTTCATTCATTCCCTCTTCTGAAATCTGAAGGATTTTAGCATCCGGGTAGGCCATGATGATCGGGGAATGGGTGGAAATGATGAATTGGGAACCTTGTTGAACAAGCTCATTTATCCTGGCCAGCATCGATATTTGTCTTAGCGGCGACAAAGCAGCTTCAGGCTCATCAAGGATATACAATCCATCGCCTTGAAATCGTTCTACAAAGGCTGAGAAAAAAGATTCCCCATGTGATTGTTGATGAAGTGACTTTCCACCGAAGGAATCGATGATTTTCGAACCAAACGATGCCTCCCTGTCCAATTCCTCTATATTCGTAGCTAAATTATAAAAAGTTTCCGCCCTAAAGAAAAAATTATCCTTCGGTTTGTACACTCCTTTTTTCAAACGGAGGTATTCGTCCAAATTCGAATGTGAATCATAATTGGAAAAATTGAAATTCAACGTTCCGCCTTCTGGATTGAAGCCATACGCAATCGCAATACCTTCAAGCAAGGTGGACTTCCCCATTCCATTTTCCCCGATAACATAGGTAACACTGGGATGAAAGGTCACTTCTTTAAGGTGGTTGATAACCGGAAGATCAAGAGGAAAATGGTCATACGAAGATATTCGGTCTCTATTCAGGTAGACGCCCCTGATGTACTGTGTATCATAATTTAGTTTCATATATAATCACCTTCTGTATAATAGATTCTTATAAACATTTAAAGAGCTGGTATATACTATCATGCTTACATTCTTAAAACGGCTAAGAACTGCAATCCAGGAGCCTTCCCTATCGAAGAACTCCATTGATTAGCCAAATTCATAGATTGATAATGAGGGAGGTCCTGTCATTTCCTTATTTTAACATCAATCTATATGCATCACAAAAAAAGCAACTGGGACTACATTCCCAGTTGCTTTTAGTTAACGCTTACATTTCATATGTTTTACTTCGCTCTTTTTATGGAAGTTACATTTGGATCTTTTAATATGGCTGGTTTCATGCCTCTACGGTGCGGAATGCCTCTTTCTTCTTGTTTCTTTGCGACCCACATCGTCAGCATGGGTGTTAGAATCGCCGTTACCAATACACTTGTTGCGATAATCGCTGTTGCCGATTCCGCTACAGGAGCAAATTGCGGGTTTAACTCGGCAATGATGAATGGTACAGCAACTGCTGCACCCGCTGTGGAAGAAGCGGCGACCCCAGCAACACCATCAGAGCCTGTAACGTAGCGGTCCAGTAAATATAAGACACCTCCGGAAAGGAAGACGACAGCAACACCCATTAAAATACCCATGAATCCGGATTTTAAGATCATGCCAAAGTCCAACCCGAATCCTAGAGCTAATGCGAAGAACGGGATAAGGACCGGTACCGCCTGGCCAAAGAATTCCCGGCATTCTTTATCAATATTCCCTACAATCATGCCGACTGCAAATGGAATCAAAGTGGAGACGATTGTTTGCCATGGAAATGTAGCAAGACCACCTACTCCCAGGATGATCATTGTGAAGAACGGTCCGCTTTCAATACTGATGAACGGGAATGCGGCAGCATCTTCCGTTCTGCCCAATTTAGTCATAAGTGCGGTATAAAGACCGCCGTTCGTTTCATTAAAAGCTGCTATCAGCACTAAAACCGAAAGACCGGAAAAGAGACCAGTTTGAATCCCATTCTCTGGAAGCAGCAAAGCTGCCCCATATCCTAATAATGCCGCAAATACGACTTTACCTATAAGCAACGTAAATCCTTTTCTGGCAATATACCCGGATTGCTTAACATCTATCGTAGCTCCGACACAAAAGAAAAAGACGGCTAATATCGATGCGGTACCTGTTAGCATGGCACCTGTAAATCCTCCAAAGAAGGTTGCCGTATCAGGAAAAATAGAATGTATCAAGGCTCCTATGAACAAAGGGACAACCATCATGCCACCAGGTATTTTTTCTATTGCAGCTTTTATTCTCATCGCAATCTCTCCACTTCATTATCAAATTTATGATTATTTGTAATTGGAAGTCTAGGTGTGGAGTTAACTGGTTGCTGTCATCGATCATTCGACGTTTAAAAGTTCATTCTGGCTTTCAATAAAGTCCTGTAATTTTTTCCGGCTAGGCATACCATCCATATCACCAGGTGACATGACTTGAAGAGCGCCAATCGCATTACCCCGAGTAACGGTTTCAATCGTAGATTTACCTTCAAGCAAGCCGCTGATCACCCCGACGGCAAAACCATCGCCGGCACCTACTGTATCAACAACCTTTTCGGGGACAAAACCTTTAATATACCCTTCTTCATCCGCATTTTTATAATAGGCTCCCTCTGCTCCAAGCTTGATGACGATCATTTTAACTCCTTTGTCCAAATAAAATTCAGCCACCTCTTCAGGTCTTTTAAGTCCTGTTAAAACTTCCGCTTCGGACATGCCTGGAAGAAATAAATCACAAATATAAGCAAGCTGATTAATGCAATCCACCATTTTTTGTTTATCCGGCCATAGGTTAGGTCGTAAATTCGGGTCAAATGAAACCGTTTTTCCTTGATTCTTCATAAATTTCATGGCAGCAACTGTAAATTCGTGGCAGCTTTCAGATAATGCGGATGGGATACCTGTTGCATGCAGATGTTTGGCTTGCCGAAAATATTCTTCTGAAAGGTCGTCAATATCCAGAGTGGAAGCAGCTGAATTTTTCCTGAAATATTCCACCTCCGGATCTCCCTGAAGCACTTTAGACTTCATTAGCATTCCTGTCGGGTGATCACTTGTAAATCGGATCCCTGTCGTGTCGACTTTTTCTTTATTCAATTCTTCGATGATGAACTTACCGAAACTGTCTTTGCCAAGTTTCGTCATGTAAGCAACATCTAAATCAAGCCGTGCCAATCCGCAAGCAACGTTTGATTCTGCTCCCGCAATCGCTCGGGAAAAGGATTTAACTTCATGTAAAGGCTCTACTTCATTTGCATAGAACATGTTCATCGGTTCCCCAAAGGTGATCACATCTAAATCTTTCATTCCCAATTCCTCCTGAAAAAAGGTATATTATGGTTTAGTAAACCAAGACTACTAGAAAGCGCTTTCTTTTGAATGAAATCAGATTATCATATAAACCAGTTATTAACAATACTAATTTTTTATATTTTTTTTGCATAAAAACATAGAATTTAACATATTTTCCCTCAATTATACTGATTTACTACTAAAATTTTCTATTAATATTGACTATTTGGAAAACATTATATATATTTTAAATATTGGTAACGTTAACATTTTTTAATCATACGATAAACCGTTTTACTAAATTAGGAGGTTATTTATATGCATATGGAAAAACGTTATTCCATTCATCCGTCACAAGCCAAACATTTTGATACAAGTGAAATCCGCAAAAATTTTTTAGTGGAAAATTTATTTCTCGATGATGACGTTTCTTTATGCTACTCCCTTGATGACAGGATCATCATAGGGGGAATCAAGCCTGTTTCTAAAGGGGTTAAGCTTGAGGGCCATGATTTCATAAAAGCTGATTATTTTCTACAACGAAGAGAATTAGGCGTATTTAATATAGGGGGCCAAGGGAAGATTTCAGTTGATGGGGAAATATATACCCTTGAAAACCGCGATTGTCTGTATATAGGATTAGGCTGTAAAGAGCTAATTTTCACTAGTGATTCAGGCACCGAACCCGCTAAATTTTATTTAGCCTCTGCTCCAGCCCATAAAAATTACCCAGTTCAACACGTTGCATTCAAGGAAGTGCAAGGGGATGAACTGGGTTCACAGGAAACGGCAAACAAGCGGACGATTCGCAGAATGATTCATGAAAAAGGAATCCAAAGCTGTCAACTTTGTATGGGAATGACTGAATTGGCTTCAGGAAATGTCTGGAATTCGATGCCTCCTCACGTTCATGACCGCAGAGTAGAAGTTTATATGTATTTTGACTTAGCTAAAGATGCCATTTTGTTCCACATGATGGGTGAACCCGATGAAACAAGGCATATTGTAATGAAAAATGAGCAAGCTGTCATTTCCCCTCCGTGGTCCATACATAGTGGTTCCGCTACGAGCAACTACACCTTCATTTGGGCAATGGCTGGAGAGAATTATACATATGAGGATATGGATACCTTTCCTATTTCAGAAATGAAGTAACACCAAAGAATGCTAAAACTAAAATTGCCGAAGACAATCATATTCTTATTGGGGATGGAGGAAAAAAGATGAGTTTACTTGATTTTTCAATGGACTTTTTCAGTTTAAAAGGTAAAGTTGCCATCGTAACAGGAGGAAACACTGGATTAGGACAAGGATATGCGGTTGCGTTAGCAAAAGCAGGTGCAGATGTTTTTATCGTTGCCCATGGTGATAATTGGCAGGAAACGAAGGATTTAATCGAAACGACCGGACAAAAGGCAGTCTTTTACCAAGCAGAACTTACGAACAAGGAAAGCCTTAAAGGTGTTGTAAAAGGTTGTCTTGATGCATACGGGAAAATCGATATCCTTGTTAATAATGCAGGAACGATTCGCAGGGCTCCTTTATTGGAATATACAGATGAAGATTGGAATGCAGTAATGGACATTAACCTTAATTCCCTGTATTTTCTTAGTCAGCTCGTTGCTAAAGAAATGGTTGAACAAGGCAGCGGAAAAATCATAAATATCGCATCCATGCTCACATTCCAAGGAGGTAAGTTCGTTCCGGCCTATACTGCGAGTAAACATGGCGTTGCTGGGCTGACTAAAGCATTCGCTAATGAATTAGCCGCTAAAAACATTCAAATAAACGCGATTGCCCCTGGATATATTGAAACGGCCAATACAGCCGCGCTTCGTGCAGATGAGTCAAGAAACAAAGACATTCTTTCAAGGATCCCGGCTGAAAAATGGGGAACACCTTTTGATGTCATGGGAACCGTCGTATTTCTTGCAAGCAAGGCCTCTGACTATATGAATGGCCATATCCTCGCTGTTGATGGAGGCTGGCTCGTTCGTTAATCCGCCGATTAAGACAAATGAATATGTTTAAGGTTAACACCCTTAGCCAAAGCGCTTAGGGTGTTTCTTTCATCCAATGTTTAACAAAATCGGACTCCTTTGTTATGATGTAGGTATCCCGTTCTATTTCAAGAAATTATTCCCTTTAGGAGAACATCATGAAAAAAAAGAAAACTACAATATCAGATGTTGCTGAGAAGGCCGGTGTTTCCAAAAGTACGGTTTCTCAATATATTAACCAACGTTTTCGTTATATGAGTGCTGAAACAAAGGAAAGAATCGAGCAAGTCATCCAAGAACTTGACTTTCGTCCCAACGATAATGCCAGGAATTTAAAAGTAAAAAAAACAAAAGTGATAGGCATACTCGTAGCTAATATTTTACATACTTTATCCACTGAAATCATTCGTACCGTTGAACAACAGCTTCAGCAGCATGGCATGAAAGTATTCATATGTGACTCTGCCGATGATCCAGAGAAAGAAAAGGAATACCTTGATTTGCTGGTTTCTACACAAGTAGATGGAATCATCATTTTTCCGGTAGGAAATGACTTTAAAGTCTATAATTACTTGATCGATCATTCCATTCCAATGGTATTCGTTGATCGATTAGTTGATGGAGTTACATCCGATTCCGTTCTTTTGGACAATCATGCTGCAATCTTTTTAGCTGTTTCCATGCTTGCTGAAAAAGGACACGAAAATATTGCTTTTTTAACCTTACCGATTGATATCCCGATAACACCAAGATTGGAGAGAATCGAAGGATTTAAAAAAGCGATGGCATCTCATAAATTGGAAGTCAGGGAGGATGATATTCATTCTTTACCCAGAAATCGAATTCAAGAAAAATTGGCCCAGATATTCGATGCAGAAAAACCTCCAACAGCCATAGTGGCAGGAAATGATTTAGTGTTACGTGAAATCCTTAGCTATTTGAAAAAGCAAAAAATCTCGATCCCTGGGGAAGTGGCCATTGTCAGCATTGATGATGTCGCTTATACGGAGTTTTATGAACCATCGATCACAACAATCGGACAACCAATACAACAAATGGGAATTAAAACAGCAGAGTTATTATTGCACCGGATAACCGATTCTGGTCAGACCCCGTACATTACTTATCGGTTTGCCCCCGAACTGATTGTTCGAGGTTCATGCTAAAGGATTAGACAAAAACGGCAGGTTAGTTACACTGCCGTTACCATTTACACTGGAATGATGAAAGAAAAGCTAACCGATTTTCTTTTTCTTTCAGGTAATTTACAGATACTGATTAAACCTTCAACTTGGAAATCACCCACCATTCACCTCATTTTTAGCTGATTCTATGACATTTTGGATAAATGGTGCTTTCGCTTCCGTGTACCCGACTATATCCGCACGATGCTTTTGAGCTAAGGATAATTTTAATTGCTGATATTGTTTCCGTACATCAGGATGGGTTCTTAAATAGTCCCTAAATAAAAGTTGATTCTTCCACTGTTCACTTCCGAATCTATAGATATGCAAATGGTGTGTCCCCGCTCTCCATTGACCTTTTCTAAAAAAACGCCTTTCGGGAAACTCCTGATGTTGGACAAATTCATACCCAATCGATTTCAAGGGTTCAATGAATGTGTCAGCTTCATCTAAATGCCGGACGCCAGCCATGATGTCCAAAATCGGTTTTGCCCCCAACCCTTTTACAGATGTACTTCCAATATGCTCAACACAAAGGGGGGAATAGTTCTTTAAAACCTCCGTTATCCTCGCTTTTTCCTGTTGAAATTCGCTAACCCAATCAGGGTTATAATCCTCGACCTTTACTGTTTTCCCCATTTAATCACTCAACTTTTCATGAAATGGTATTGTCAGCCATCACTTTTCATCACGTGACCATTTGACGATAGGATCTTGCGTGCTCGGCTCATAATAAGTTCCGACATACACCTTTTCTTTTCCCGTTATTTTATTGGTTCGGATGACTGTATATCTTCCTTTATCATAATTTTTAGTAAGAAAATATTTCCGGTATGAAAACCCTTTTTCGGGACCGGTTAATTTTTCTTTAGTTTTATACGCCTGCGGCTTGTTCAAGCTCCCTTTCACTACACTTTTAATATTCAACGGAGTTTCCTCAAGCTTAACATCGCTTCGGAAATCAACGCTCCTGGTATCGGTTTTCCCTGAAGGCACGGATGCCATTTCGATCGTATCTTGAGTTTGTTCCGAGAATGATTTTGTGACACTGTATGAATAAAGGATATTCATGGAACTTATATTACCTTTCATTTTGCCAGCAAATTCAGGCATGGCAAAATTCATTAGAAAAGTGATCGATATACATACGATTAATAGGATAAGCGAAATTTTCTTCATATTTCCTCTTTCTCAACTATGTATTCTTGTAATTCAACTTGTTCATTTTCCTTAGGAATAATCCCAAATTTAGCGATTAATAGAATGGCAAGAAAACTGAAACAGCAAAAACTAGTATTATCACTTGTAATAAATGAAGCCTGTATAATACGAGATCCCAGTAATGAATTCAAAATGTAGGAAAAAAGAAAACCCGAATAGGATAAGCAAAACAGATAGTTTCCGATCAGCATCCTCTTGTAATGTGCATAATCAGATTTATTTCCATTCCTGATACTGACGCATTGTCTAAATTGCCGAATGAGACCGTATGTGAAACCAATAATTAACATGACTACAATGAGAAAATCAATTATTGCTTCCTCCACTTTTACTCCTCCTTGGTAATTCGCCCTAAAAAACTTGTAAAATATTACATTAAACTCATCATATACCATTTATGATAAAATGATATATATTTCCTACTTTAATATTGGAGTTGTATCATGAATTTTTTTGTAAAAGTCCTTTTATCGCTATGTATGGTTCTTTATCTATTAATTCTTACAAAGCTCATATTATTTAAAACCTTCTCGATAACCGAAATGAACGATCATATTAGTTTTTCCTTCAATGGCCGCTATTGGGGTTCCCATAACTTCATCCCTTTTAAAACCATTTTCCATTACCTGTTCTTAGCGGATGTAAATACATCCATCCGGATTGAAAACATAGTGGGGAATATCATCGGTTTCGTACCATTTGGTCTCATGCTTCCTTTACTATCAAAAAGGTTTACCCAACTCAAACCGATCTTGATTGCAACATTCTGTTTTAGCTTCACCTACGAGATTCTTCAGCTTTTATTTGAATTAGGAAGTTTTGATACCGATGATTTAATCCTGAATACTCTCGGGGGGATTATAGGGTACCTGCCGATTAAGCTGTTTTACACAGTTTTCAAAAAGAATGGAACCATTGGCAGTCAAGTGTAGGTCGAATTATCCGCTAATGTTGAAAGATGATTAGATGCATGTTCTTACTCTTACGTTTAAAGCGAGATGAAGTTTCAATATAAAGTAAAATACTCCTAATATTACTTGTTATACTAAAAAAAAAGACCACCAGATTGGTGGTTATTTTAAATCTTTAAATCCGTATTTTTCAAAAATTTTAATGGAGGCTTCCGTTTGGAGATAGTCATAGAATAGCTTGGCTTCCTTGGAATGCTCCAGGTCATTGATCATTCCGACGGGATAAATGATCGGATCGTGTAAATCTTCCTTGGCTGTTGCAATGATATCAACTTTTGATGAGCTCATCGCATCCGTTTTATAAACGAGCCCTGCGTCCACGTTTCCCGTTTCCACATATGTAAGCACTTGCCGGACATCCTTGGCATAAATCAATCTATCTTCAACCTCTTTCCAGAGATTCAGGTTTTCCAAGGTTTGTTTAGCATATTGCCCTGCCGGTACAGACTCAGGAGTGCCAATCGAAATTTTGGTAGCCTTTGTGAGGTCTTTCAGTGATCCCAGTCCCTTATCGGAATCCTTTGGCACCACCAGCACCAGGTCATTGCCGACTAAATCGATTCCGTTTTTATCTTCAATAAGGTCTTCCTCTACTAATTTATCAAATTTATCTTCTGCAGCCGAGAAAAACAGTTCAACAGGTGCGCCCTGGGAGATCTGTTGCTGAAGAGCTCCAGAGGCTCCAAAATTGTAATTAACTTTCACATTTGCATTCTCTTTTTCAAAGGACTCTTTTATATCATTTAAGGCATCTTGCAAACTTACAGCTGCGGAAACAGTCAATTCCACCTGCTTCCCCTTCATTTCCGTGTTTTCCGCTTCTTCATTTGAACACCCTGTACCCACTGCCACAAGCAGCATAATCGCAAAAATCATAAGGTATATTTTTTTCAAAATCGCTCTTCCTTCCGCCCAGTTATATCTAGTTATATCTTATAAAAACGAAATCAGGAGAGCTACTAATAAAGCAGCCTTCCGGGTTTGGTATGCCATTGACTATAATCTGTTCTTTTCAAACCGCCTCTTCATCTGGTTCACTGTAGGATGCCCTTGCCAGCAAGTGAAAACTTAGCTATAAAGAACTTTGGGCTGTCGGGCTAGATAGGAAGGCGTACCATTTTGATTAAGATTAAGGATCAATTTCATGACCTCCACCATTCGCTCAGGTTTCTCCAACTCTATTTCCTTATGATAGGATTCAATGGATGTTTTCCATTTTTTCATTTTTTTCTGATCCTTCAATATACTCAACAATTGTTTTTCAAAAGGCGTTTTTTGATTAAGTTTAAATACAAGTCCTTGTTGTTTTAAATACTGTAGATTAATTTCCTCCTGCCCCGGAAGCCTGGAATGAACAAAAATGGGAAGCCTTTTTCGCAATGCTTCGCTAATCGTGACACCGCCCGGTTTCGTAACGATTGCGTCAGCTTCTTCATAAAGCTTATTCATTTCAGACCTTGATGAGATATAAGGCAATGGTTTGATATGAGCTAAGTTCCACGTTTGGATTTCATCATACAGCTTGGTGTTGTTGCCACAAAGAACTAAATAATCAAAGTCGGTCGAATTCTTTAACTCATCACCTAAGTTCAAAATCCCTCCCAAACCACTATTTCCTCCGGATATCAAAATTTTTGGTCGTTCTGTGTTTCTTTGTACACCGGCATTTTTAGTGATTTCCTCGTGCACGGGAATACCAGTGACCATCATCGTTTGTTTTGGTATTTGACGCTTACCCATCAGCTTTTCTTTTACTTCTTGACTAGGAAGAAAATGGGCATCTATCCCTTCGCTTCCCCACACATTATTAATAAAGAAGTCCGTGTACACGTTTATAACCGGTGTGCTGCACTTCCCTTTCATCTTTAACTGGCTCAAAAGATAGGAAGGGAAACCATGTGTACAAACAATTAAATCAGGCTTTTCTTCAGCTATCAACTGTTCCATTTTTTTCATGAATATTTGCTGATACCATTTAAATATCCGTTCCTTTGGTGAGTGAATGTAAAAAAGGTTTTTATAGGCAAGATTATAGGTTTCTGGCGCATAACGAATCCATGTCAGGTAACTATTTGCCACTATTTTTTCTAGAGAGGTGTTGGTATAACTGATTAGATCGATTTTTTTATAAGTAATCCCATTTGAATGCTTTTTCAACATGTCCATTAATGCCTCGGCAACTTGATGATGTCCCGATTGCATTCGAAAGAGAGGTAAAAACAAAATCTTCTTCATATGTGTCATCTCCTAAGAAATCATTCTGAAAATATATAATGGGGAAATGTATTAGCAGGTCCATGATATCTTCCTCTTACAATATAATTATCGATATTTTTGAACAATTTCCTTTAAATCAAGTTTAGCAAAAGTTCCATCTTCCGAGAGGGAATCATTGTTGTGCTGTATAACGAGGAGCCGACTCAATTTTCCGACATTCGTTTTCTCTTTTTAATGTATTTGATAGTAACATATAGTACAAAAATCACCAAAAATACAATCCCTAAATATGGAACATATTTAGGATTAACATTAAAAGCATCCCCCACATAATAACCGGCCACTATAAAAGGGACAGTCCAGAGTATAGTGCCTAATAGGGAAAATAGGAAGTATTTCCGAAAGGGTATAGAAGAGATTCCTGCAAAATATGGACTAATTTGTCTTATACCCGGAATGTAAAATCCCAATACTAAGGTTTTTTGTGCATTATCCGTATAGTTTTTCTTTGCTTTCTCCCAGCGTTCACTAGTAATTCCAATGAATCTTCCATATTTATTTATAAATGGATACCCCACATATTTTCCGCATGCATAAGCTGCAAGCATTCCGATAAAGGCGCCGAGAATTGCACACAGCATCGCTAAACCAAATGAGAGCTTCCCTTGGACAACCAACACCCCAATCAGAAATAGAAGGGATTCTTCTGGAGCAGGCACTCCCACAATGCCAAAGAATAAAAAAAGAAAAATGATCAGGTATCCATACAAATCAATAAAATGTAAAAGCGTATCTATATTCATAATACCCCCAGAATTAGTTATAAGTCTTTTAAAGTAATGAAGCGCGTTCCCTTATCCTTATGCTCCTGCAGGTAAATTTTTAACATTTCAATCATGTAGCCAGGTGCTTCTTTATCCGCTCCCAAGGTTTCACCACAGTCATGAAGCAATAGAATGGAACCTTCTGTTGAAGTGGTTCGCAGTTGATCAAGCAGATTTTTTTTGCATTTTTCCACTTTCCAATCCCCGAAAATGTCCGACCACATTATCACCTTATATTTCTTACTTAAAAGTGGGGTGAAAATATTGAAATGGCCCCATGGAGGTCTGTAAAAAACTACCTTTTCATTCGTACATTCATTTATTGCCTTTGCCGTCATATCCAACTGTCTCCGCAGATGGATTGGAGAAAGAACCCAACTTGAAACATGATGAAAATGATGGATACCTATAGTATGTCCCTCTTCATGCATTCTTTTAATAATCTCAGGATTGCTTTTCACTTTATTGCCAACAACAAAAAACGTAGCCTTTATCCCATAATCTTTTAAAAGATCAAGTAATTTCATTGTATATTCAGGGTTTGGGCCATCATCGAAAGTTAGCGCCATCCCATTATTCGAATTGATTTTTTTTGTTATTCCCAGACTGCATGCACGAATAAGCACCGTTGGGAAAATAGTATAAAATATAAATAGCAAAAATAAAATAATAAAACTAAATATCCATATATGTATCACACAAAAACATACCCTCTCATTATTTATATTACCAATACTGGTCCTTTCCCTATATCATAATCTTTTAACTCTATGCAGCAAATGTTATTATCTTCAAGCAATTACAATTTTCATTGCACTGTCTTTCATTACATTAAAAACCCCTTCTTACAATTTAGCATTTTTTTAAAATTATTTTCACTAATCAATCATTTTTTTATTTTTGTAAAGATTGACTGGTCACTAGCTATCTACAGCTAAATAAAAAAACACCCTGACTGTAGACAAATTGAAGAAGTCGAGTTTGACTGCAGTTTTTTCCTTTATAAATTCCAGTTGATTGGAACGGAAGGTACGAGACTCCTGCGGGAAAAGCGTGTCAAGGGAGACCCCACAGGCGCAAAGAGCGCCGAGGAGGCTCCCGGACCGCCCGCGGAAAGCGAGTGCCCGGAGAGTAAATCAGCGTTCAAATTTTACAAACCCTCAAAAAATATTCCAGCTGTTTTCAGAAATCCGCTCCCTTTTGTCACAAACTGAAAAAAACACCCTAAGGGTGTTTTTTTCAAATCCATATAGTTTTCCTCAAAAAATGAAAGTTTTATAACCTTCTTTATCAAAGAGCACATTCTTCAATTTCAAATCCCAGGTCTTCGATGATTCCCCAATCCGCCGTGGGTTCTTGACCAGCTGTCGTTAAATAATCGCCGACGAAGATGGAATTGGCTGCATAAAGTGCCATGGGCTGCATGGAACGGAGATTGACCTCACGGCCGCCGGCCAGACGGATTTCTTTACTCGGGTTAACGAATCTCATCATTGAAATCAATTTCAAGCATTTATTGGGGGTCAACTCGGAAGTTCCCTCAAGCGGTGTTCCGTCAATTGCATTAAGAAAATTACAAGGAATGGAATCTGCATCAAGGCTGCGTAAGGATAGAGCGATTTCCACCGCTTCGGCCTCAGATTCCCCCATACCGAAAATGGCACCTGAACATGGAGACATCCCGGCATCTTTAACAGTTTCGACTGTATCTACCCGGTCCTCATATGTATGTGTCGATGTAATATTGCTGTAGTTTTCCTGTGATGTATTCAAGTTGTGATTGTAGCGATGAACGCCTGCTTCCGCTAGTTTGCCGGCATGTTCCTCATTCAGGAAACCTAAACAGCAGCAGATTTTAAGATCCGTCGTTTCGCGGATTTCTTTTACCGCTTCAATGACATGATCAATTTCCCTGCTAGTCGGCCGACGGCCAGAGGCAACAATGCAATATGTACCCGCTTTACGACGAATGGATTCTTGTGCTCCCTCGACAATCTTTTCTTTAGTCAGCCAGGCATATTTATCGATTGGGGCTTCCGAAACGATCGACTGCGAGCAGTAGCCACAATCTTCGGGACATAATCCTGATTTCGTATTGATGATCATATTCAATTTAACCTTATTCCCATAATGATGCTTGCGTATGAGATAGGCTGCATTCAAAATTTCCAAAACATCGCCGTCCGGAGCTTGCACGATGGATAATGCTTCTTCCTCCGTCACTTTATATCCTTTAATTACGTTCTCCGCTAACATCTTCCAATCCCTTACTAATGTATCCAAACCTTATCCCTCTTTTCTTTACAATCTTTTAAATTACTTCTCATAAAACTGACTCGATTAATTACCTGACCCTTGGAACGGATTGGATAATTTTTGCACTCGCTAAATCACATCTGTTGTTCCTGATGTGTTGCCATTAAAGTGTGATGAATCGCTGGTGCATGGATTCCGTGGCTTATGTACTTCCTAGGAAAGCAGCTTGGCTCGTTCCGGTTTTCAGCAGAATGGCCCCATTTCGATATCTATCTTTCCCTTCAAACCAAAATGTTCGGAAGTTCCCCGCGGGTCGAACGTGCAACACCAACCATAATGAGCGCCGAAAGATCAACAATGCCTGGAAACATGCCAATCAGTGATCTAAATAGTTCTCCCGAAAATAGAACCTTTAATTTGTTAACCTATAATATTTTAAGTTAACATATCGATAGAATAATAACATACAAACAAAATATTATTCAATGGTCTTTTTTCAATATTTTACTAGTCTGTCCATTAAAACCTGTGTACGTATGGTTTTTATATGTTAACTAAATAATAAATTAGTTGACATATAAAATGGGAATCAGGCAAACTAATAGTGAGCATTTCGCCTATCATTTCTAAAAAAGGAGGTGAAAACCTTGAAAGCAAGGACGATTTCTTATGTGGCCCTTTTTACCGCGTTAACCGCAATTGGCGCCTTTATTAAAATACCTATCCCTTACATACCATTCACACTTCAAATTCTGGCAGTCTATTTGGCAGGCGCATTATTGGGCCCCCGTCTTGGATTGCTCAGTCAGCTATGCTACGTCATGATCGGACTTATCGGGGTGCCCGTGTTTGCTGAAGGCGGGGGATTCGGCTATATATTCAAACCCACTTTCGGCTATTTGCTCGGATATATACTGGGAGCCTATGTAAATGGATGGCTGATCAACCGGTTTTCCCTCACCACGATTCGTTCCATATTCTTTGCTAATGCCGCCTCTTTACTGACTGTGTACTTCTTCGGCTGCATCTGGCTTTATGGTGCAATGAAGTGGATTGTGGAAACGCCGCTTTCAATCAACCAAACGATTCTTTACGGCTTCTTATTACCTGTCCCCGGTGATCTACTGCTGTGCATTATATGTGCTGTCATCATTCAACAAGTACGTCCGCGCATTGCAAGATATATAAACGTGAAGGAGCTGAATCATCCATGGGCCAAGCCTACTTTATAACCGGAACTGGCACGGATATTGGAAAGACCATCGTCACGAGCGCACTCTATCTGTCTCTTCAAACATTGGGAAAAAGCGTCACGATATTCAAACCATTTCAAACTGGAATCAACGAGGAAAACAATACATACCCGGACATATCTTGGTTTGAGCAGGAACTCGGTGTAAAGGAATCAGGGTTTTACACACTGGAACCTGAAACCTCCCCACATTTGGCGATTAAATTGACCGGAAAGCAAATTGATGAGAAGAAAGTCGTGGAAAGGGTTCATGAACTTGAGGAAATGTATGACATCGTATTAGTCGAGGGTGCTGGCGGATTGGCTGTCCCGCTCATTGAACGATCCGACGGTTTCTATATGACGACGGATTTCATAAGAGATTGCGGCATGCCTGTCGTATTCGTATCTACAAGTGGTTTAGGCGCGATTCATAATGTCGTGACGACGCATTCGTATGCCCAAATCCATGATATATGCGTGAAAACCATTTTGTATAACCATTACCGGTCAGAGGATCGGATTCATAAAGACAATATCGAAACCATTGAAAAGCTGACAGGGCTGAATGGCCTCGCCTGCATCCCAACACTGGCGGATGTTAGAAAAGACTTGAGGATCTGCATCCTTGATTTACTTGATGATCAAGATTATACCCAACAACTGAAAGAGGTGTTCCAAGCATGAACAGTCAGGATTTAGAGCAATGGGATAAGGAATATGTATGGCATCCGTTCACACAAATGAAAACGTATCGGGAAAGTAAACCGCTGATCATCGAGCGCGGGGAAGGCAGCTACTTGATTGATGTGGATGGCAAACGCTATTTGGACGGCTATGCTTCATTATGGGTGAATGTGCACGGGCATAACGAGCCGGAATTAAACGGCGCCCTTATTGAACAAGTGAATAAGGTCGCGCACTCCACACTGCTGGGATCTGCAAATGTACCATCGATCTTACTGGCAAAAAAACTTGCAGAGATCACTCCTGGTCATTTATCGAAAGTCTTCTACTCTGACACGGGATCTGCTGCTGTGGAAATCGCCCTTAAAGTCGCTTATCAATATTGGCAGAACATCGATCCCGTCAAGCATCGGAATAAAAACAAATTCGTCTCCCTTGACGAAGCATACCATGGCGATACTGTCGGTGCCGTGAGTGTTGGCGGAATGGATCTATTCCATAGAATCTTTAAGCCACTCTTATTTCAACGGATTTCCGCCCCTTCACCATATGCCTATCACATGACTGAGTATGGAGATCCAGAAGCAGTGAAAAACCATTGCTTGAAGGAACTGGAGAAGTTACTGCAAGAACAATCAGAGGAAATTGCAGGATTGATCATCGAACCGCTTGTGCAGGGCGCGGCAGGCATCATAACCCATCCGGCAGGCTTTTTGAAAGAAGTCGAACAATTATGCAGAAAGTACAACATCCTCTTAATTTGTGATGAGGTGGCCGTTGGATTCGGTCGAACCGGAACGATGTTTGCCTGCGAACAGGAAGATGTCGTTCCTGATATCATGTGTATGGGCAAAGGGATCACTGGGGGATATATGCCACTCGCAGCAACCATCATGAACGAGCAGATCTTTCAATCCTTCTTGGGAGAACGGGAAGAACATAAAACCTTCTATCACGGCCACACCTATACAGGAAATCAGCTAGCCTGTGCACTGGCCCTGAAGAATATCGAGCTAATGGAAAGCCGCAATCTCATTAAAGACATCCAGAAAAAATCAAAATACCTATCCGAAAAACTGCAAGCGCTATACGAACTTCCGATAGTCGGCGATATCCGCCAGCGCGGCTTCATGATTGGAGTGGAGATCGTTAAAGACCGCCAAACAAAAGAAACGTTCACCCTCCAAGAGAATGTCGTTTCCGGAATCATCCATACAGCACGGGAAAATGGCCTGATCATCCGGGAACTTGGTCCAGTCATCACGATGATGCCGATCCTTTCCATGTCAGAAAAGGAACTCGATTTCATGGTCGAAACCGTCTACCGCGCCATTCAGGAAGTCTCCATTCATAAAGGATTGATCCCAGCAGCAAACTGATTCAAAAAGATGTGGAATTAAAAAGGGCACCCTCAATGGGATGCCCTTTTTTTCGCTTGAATTTTGGATGAAGTCACCTATTCAAACAAAGGGATTTCCGGCGGCATCCCGGCTTCAGGCAAGAAATAAATGAAAATGGTGAAACAAATGATAAGCAAGGAAAAGATGAATGCAATAAACGAAATGCCCAAGAGAAATTTCTTACCTGCTAAATATAAGCTGATCACCAGACTTGCAAACCCAATGATCAAATAAATGCTGGCTCCAACATAGGAATTCAACTTTGGAGTAAATCCCCGAGATAAAAAGCAGCACGAAGGTCATTTGCATGGATATGCATATTCCAAGTAAACGTTTCATTTTTACCTCCTGTCTTTTAAAAAATCGAGTGCGATATGAATATAACATTCATCCCTATCCGCTTCTTCATTACGCACCATTAATGGACTAATTTTAATAATCCTTGATGTAAATGATTGGATATTTATTGTAAACTGGATAAGCAAAGGAGTGGATTTGCAGTATGGCGATAACAAAGAAAAGATTTTTCATAAGTTCTATAGTGGGTATCATACTCATGTTTCTTGCTAACTCTGGTCTGCAATACTTCAGTGGCCAACCGATAAAGTGGTCAGGGAATTTAGGATATGCATTCTATTTCGTAGCATTTATTTTACTTTTTAGTTGGCTATTTGGAGATCTTGATAAGAAAAAGGCCGATCACTAATGTAAGTGAACTTTGTTTGTACACAAATATTAAGAATTTAATTTACCTCACCTTTACGTTTATCTTTTTTGTTTTCCTCCCTCATACATCCAAGAAGGTGACCTCCTGCTGTCTTTTTCACTCCTTAAATAAAAAAGAGAAAATTTACTAATTATGGTATTCTTTACATAATGATTTTAAGGAGGTTACAAAATGATGTTGGGATTTCCCCTCCTGGTTGCTTGTGTCCCTGGGATGTTAGTAATACTTTTGGCGTGGTGGTTTAGGAAATTACATTTATCTTTATTTGTAAGGCTTTTACCAGGCATATTAACGGTTATAGCGTCAATTATTTTGTTTTACATTGGTTTTGTGAACATCAGAGGGTTTGAAGGAGCTGGATATGGAATACTTGCTTTCTTTTTACTTCCCTTTGCAATTGTGGCTTCAATGATTGCGAGTAAAAACAAAGGTGTGCAAAGCTAGTCCATTTAGTTCGGATAATCTATGAAAACAGGAATATATACAATGACTAAAACGATTACAACCAATAAAAAAAACCATTGGTGAAATGACAAATAGCCGAATGCGTTGGGCGTTTGCCCCCTCCACCCGTATTATTAAAAACAAAAAAGGAAAAGGTTCTTACAACTGGAAAAAAGAGCAATCCTATAAAGGATGCTCTTTTTTTCATATTAGCTTATTTCTTTATGGCAACCGTATCATTTCTGAAATTCCACTGCTCTCTTTTGGAATCTATCAAGTTGAAACTTAGTTTATTATGGATTACTAATGTCAGCTGTTAATGTTAAAAATGCCAGGCAATGCCATTTTGTTTAGAATTGGGATGGACACTCAGCTAAGGAGAGGGTTAAATGAAAAATAGATTGTACTTAGGTATTCTATTTTCGATATATTTCATTTTAGGATATTGTATTTTTTTTATCTTCGATATCGGGCCCATTTCCAAGATTATTTTGTTTTTTGTCTTAGTGTTCACTGTGGATCCTATTAAAAAAAAGTTAAAGGTTTGAATCACGACCTCAAATAAAAATCGATATAGCACCCATTCGGGAATTTTCGAGGGCACGAAAAATGAAAAAAAGATGACCCCTTTTTAATTTGGAGGTCATCTTTCTTTTATTGCTTGCTAAGTGTTAGCGAATGCCTTTCATGTAACCTTGAATCTTTGGTGATAAGGCCATCAGGGCCAGTCCAAGGACGATTGAAGCAACACCGATCACTCCAAAATAAGCCATTTCAGTTTGAGGTGTGTAGAATCTAACGATTTGTGCGTTCAGTGCTTGTGCCGCTGCACTTGCCAGGAACCACAGGCTCATCGTTTGTGCCGAGAATGCAGCTGGAGCCAATTTAGTAGTGGCAGAAAGTCCAACTGGCGATAAGCAAAGCTCTCCAAGTACTACAAGGAAATAGCTAAGTACAAGCCATAGTGGATTGACTAATGCGTCTGATCCACCGAAATAAACAGGAAGCAGGATAACCAAGAATGATAAACCAGCGAACAATAAACCTATTGAGAATTTTTGAGGAATGGTCGGCTGGCGCTTTCCTAGTTTAATCCATAACCATGCGAATACTGGTGCAAGGGTAATGATGAACAAAGGATTCAATGATTGGAACCATGCCGGGTTTATTTCTATTCCAGCAAAATTCAACTGTGTCCGTTTGTCTGCATAGCTTGCTAATATTGTTGCACCTTGCTCTTGAATCGCCCAGAACATGACAGCTGCTATAAACAAAGGAATATAGGCAATCAAGCGTGAACGTTCAACAGAAGTCGTTTTCGGGCTGCGATACATGAAAATGAAATAAAGGGTCGGAATAACGATACCAAGGATACCTACAAGATTAATGAAGGTTTCAATCGTTAAGATGCCTGCAGAAGCAGTGATGCCAATGATGGCAGCTATGATCAATGCAGCTATTCCAAATTTAGTGAATACTTTTTTCTTTTCACCTTGTGATAATGGGTTAGCAGGAAGGGTTCCAGCCAGGCCCAGGTTCTTTTTCTTTGTTGCAACAAAGACGATGAGTCCAATCAACATACCAATTGCTGCAAGTCCAAAACCAAGATGGAAGCTGTAGTCCATTCCGACTGTACCGACAACAAACGGTGAAAGGAATGCACCCATGTTGATACCCATATAGAATATACTGAAACCGGAATCCCGGCGCTCGTCATTTTCTGCGTATATTTCCCCAACGATGCTGGAGACATTTGGTTTTAAAAGACCAGTACCCAGTACAATAAGAACCATTGAAACAAAGAACATGGAGAGACTGCCTGGTACAGCAAGGACAATATGCCCGAGCATAATCAAGATACCACCGTAAAATACAGCTTTGGAAGTCCCAAAAATCCTATCGGCAAACCAGCCACCTATTATACCGGACATATAAACTAAAGATCCGTAAATGGATACAAGGGCAAGGGCTGTGGTTTCATCAAGACCTAGTCCCCCTTTAGAAACTTCATAATACATATAGTAAACAAGAATGGCCTTCATGCCATAATAGGAGAAACGCTCCCAGAACTCAGTAAAGAAAAGGGTGAATAGTCCTTTGGGGTTTCCAAAAAAGCCTTTTTGAGGTACACTATCCACAATTTTCTGTTTATTTATCGTTGCCATACCCAGTCCTCCTTTTATTATTGTATAATAACATTTTATTTTCTCTATTGTAAACAAATATTTAGTATATTTAAATAATTAATTTCAAAGTAAATAATAATGGCTTTTCACCATGCAAGTAACACTGCGAATCCTCCGGAAAAAAACACCATTCAATAGGAAGCGCCATCAATGATATATTGCCCTAACTTCACGAATGATATTACGTTTAATACCTCATTAGTAACCATTTACCAATTAAATGAAAGTCAAAAAAGGAAAACGCAAAACCCCAACCAAAACCGTTATGGTCACCGTATAATAGAAATAACACAAAAATGAGGAGGCACAATAATGCTCGGTATCATAACCGTCGTGATGATTTTTTCCATCCCTATACTCGGCATACTGACAACCCATTTCGAAAAACAGTCAAAAACCAAACACAATATGCTCAAAGATGAATTGGAACTTGAAAAACTTAAACATGCAAACTTTCTTATGGAGACGGAAAAAATGAGGCTGGAACTGGATCAGATGAAATTCGATGAAAAAAGGGACGAGCCAAGGTTACTGTAATCAAGTAACGTTGGTTCGTCCTTTTTTATGGGCATTGCGGGGTCCCCGTTTTAAAACCATCCCGCCCGTCATAAGAATGATTAAAGCACCTTACAAATAAGTTCGTTTTAATGGATATATTGATTGCCCACAAGAAGATCTGTTAGCACCTTTGTCGGGATGATGAACTCGACGGCCCCCATATATCCCGGGGCAGCTTCATAGCTGTTAAAGGCGATGACTAGCTTGCCATCTTCGTTTATATAAAAGTTTTGGTTTTCATCTATGCCTTTAAAAGCAGTAAAATCATCATCTTCGACCCAATATATCTTTTCCGGATCTTCAGCCATCTGCCTTTTCATCTGTTCCTTTATGTTCTCACTGATCACCTGGAGATAACGATCATCTTTAAATAAGCTATTTAACGTTAAAAGTACTTCGTTTTTCTTGTCGACTGTATCGAATTGACTTTCTGTAGAACTAGAAGCCTGGATCTTATCCGTATAACGTCGTACGGATAAGATCGTTTCATTATCCGTCAATATCTCATACCCGCTTTCCACCGAGATATTACCCTTTTCCCCTTCCTTAAGTTTTGACATGGAATCCGAGAATTCCTTATAGAGCTGCTTGCTTTCCGATAAGTATTTATCATTCAAGCTATTTTCCAGCTGTTTATTCTCCAGACCGGATATAGCAGGTGTTTTGATTACTGCCGAGGAATTATTCGCTTCTTCTTTCCATTCGACGAAGGTGATCACGTCGATGACCTTATCGACTATTGGAATATCACTCATGGCTTTCGCCACTGCCGGACTGATGTTTACGGAAGCTGTCACAATCAGAAGCGCTGCAGCTGCTGACACCAGGATATTCCTGCCAACCCTTGGCTTCTTCCTTGGCCTTTCATTCAAGGCGGCTTGAACGACATCTTTCAATTCCTTTGGGATCGGTGTTTTAAGATACTCTTCCCGTAGATCTTTTAATTTTTTTTCCATCTTTTCGTTTCCTCCCGTTCAGTCATGTTGATCCGCAATAGTTGCAGCGCTTTATATAATCTTGTTTTAATCGTGCTTACGTTCTCTTCCAGCACTTCCGCTATCTCTTCCAACTTCAGGTCCTCAAAGAAACGAAGGATGACTACCGTTTTATACTTGACCGAAAGTCCTTCAAGGGCCTTTTGCAAATCCAGGTCAGCGTAGTGATCTTCCTCACCGCTGCGTAAGTACTCTATTGTTTCGTCATCGGCGACTGTCAGCTTCTTTTTCTTTCGCAAAACATCAAGTGCCGTTCGGACGATGATTTTATATAACCAACTATCTATAGAAGCAGCGTCTTTTACTTTGCTGCTGGAGGCCAGCGCTTTCCTGATCGATTCCTGCACGATATCAAGCGCATCCTCTTGATTTTTGACATAGTAAAAAGCAAGTCTGTACAAATTTTCTTGCCGTTCGGTTATCCGGTCCGTTATTAATTGATTCATATCTAGATTTTTCATTGCATGATAGAGCTCCTTACATTTAAATTACGTATCCTAGGTACAAAGGATAGACGTTCGTGCAGCCATAAAAGTTTGAATTTGATCAAGGAAATATCTTTATATAAAAAAATGAAAATATTTACAAACTTTTAAGGCTTTTGGCGCGTCTATATAGTAGAATGATTATCGAGGTGGAATGCATCATGAGGAAACTAAATTATAAAAAAGTCTTTATTTTTCTATTTTGTCTAACAGCTGCAGTGGGAACGATGGGGTTAGCCATCAAAAGTCTTGCTTTTGATAAGAAACGAACCGTTTCGGCCTATACAAACGATAAAAATTACCCAGAAGCTGATATTCAAACGTATGTGAAAGATAATACGAAAGGCGGGTATTCAGCCAGCAGACCCGTTCTGCATATAGAAAATATCGACAAGCAACTAGAAGCTTACATAAAGAAAGAAATTAAGAATTATGAAAAGAAATGGAAAGCATCCGACGGAAAAGCATCCGAGCTAAACCTCACATATACGATCCTCCATTTCAGCAAGCAGACCATTACGATTTCCTTCGATAAATATGAACAAGTGGAAGGAAAGAAGCAGTCTGAATCCCGGATCTTCACTTATGATGTTCCATCTCAGCAAAAGCTCTCCATAAAAGACATCTTTGCCACGGATACTGATTATTTATCCGTTTTATCCGATATTGTTTTTGAAGAGTTAACGCAGAAGGAAGAAGAAGGCATTTCAAAGAGTCTTATTAAAAAGGAACACAAACTGAAAGCGGCCAACTTCAATTCTTTCTCAGTCTTGAAAAATACGCTTGTATTCTACGTTAAGACTGATGATTCAACTAAGACCCATACAATAGCCATCAAGAAGGAACTTTTTAAAGATAGTTTGCTAGATTCATATCAAAGTGAAGATTTGAATGAGGATCGTGTAAAGGAATGGCAGCCGAAACATATCGTCGCCCAACTGCCCGAGCAAAAGGAATGGATTGACCCAACACAAAAGGTCATTGCCTTGACGTTCGATGATGGGCCGCATCCAAGTCATACCATGTCCATTCTTGAAGACCTGAACAAGTATGATGGACACGCGACCTTTTTCGTGCTTGGAAGCCGCGTACAGCACTATCCGGAAGTTCTGCAAAAAATGCTGCAGCAAGGAAATGAGATCGGCAACCATTCATGGGACCATCCGCAGCTGACGCGCTTAAGCAAGAACAAAATCAAAGGCCAAATCGAAAAGACCCAAGACGCTGTAGAAAAAGCTACAGGTGCTGGGCCAAATCTCGTCCGTCCCCCATATGGAGCGATTAACGATAATGCGCGTGAATACATGGAGGATATGAAAGTCATACTCTGGGATGTCGATCCCGAAGATTGGAAAGAACGCGATGAAAAGAAAATCGTGAACAATGTGATGAGTAAAGCCAAAGATGGCAGTATCATATTAATGCATGATATCTATCAAACTAGCGCCCAGGCTGCAGGAAAAATCATCAAACAACTGCATGACAAAGGCTATCAACTTGTCACTATTTCGGAATTGGAAAAGGTTAAGAAAGACCGTGAACTTTCCAGAATCACCATAAATGAATAATCAAAAGAAAGAGCCTGTTTCGTCATTCGGAACAGGCTCTTTTGCATCCAAACAAAATATGCAGGCCTTTGATCATACAGCAAAGGTCTGCTTGTTTTTTCATTCTCCAAGATCTACATTATGATAAACTTGTTGAACATCTTCCAAATCTTCCAATGCATCAATCATTTTTTCGAATTGTGCTTGTGCATCTTCTGGCAGGGTAAGGTCATTTTGTGCAAGCATCGTCAGTTCTGCCACTGTAAAATCGGTGATTCCTGCATCCTTGAATGCTTGTTGCACAGCATGGAATTGTTCAGGTTCAGCATAAACGATGACCGATTCTTCTTCTTCAATGATGTCACGTACATCAACATCCGCTTCCATAAGCAGTTCAAGCACATCATCAGCCGTTTTACCTTCAATCCCGATCACAGCCGTTGCGTCGAACATATAAGCAACAGATCCGCTGACACCCATATTCCCGCCATTTTTCCCAAACGCGGCACGTACATCAGATGCCGTC
Source organism: Peribacillus sp. NJ11 (assembly GCF_030348405.1). Classification (NCBI taxonomy): domain Bacteria; kingdom Bacillati; phylum Bacillota; class Bacilli; order Caryophanales; family Bacillaceae; genus Peribacillus; species Peribacillus sp. NJ11. The sequence goes on along the minus strand of NZ_JAUCFO010000001.1, from coordinate 1,857,529 downwards.
CGGTTCACGTTATTTGTCAATGCATCCACGATGACCATTGAACCATTTGGACCGAATCCTTCATAACGAAGTTCGTCATAGCTTTCTTCCGAACCGCCTTTTGCCTTTTCAATCGCACGGTCAATGATCGCTCTCGGAACATTGTAGGTTTTCGCACGCTCAAGTACGACCCTTAATGCCTGATTGGATTCTGGATCTGGTTCACCTTGTTTCGCCACTACATATATTTCCCGTCCGAACTTAGCATAAATCCGACTTGTATTTGCATCTTTTGACGCTTTTTTTTCTTTAATGTTATTCCACTTACGACCCATTATATTCCACTCTCTTTCATCATTGAATATATACGAATTGATTATTAAGATACTGCTCTAAGAGAAAACCCATTAAGGGAATTCCTTTAAAGATAGACAGTACGTTTACTAGATTATATTATACATCAATTGTATAAATTTGAAAAAGTCTGCACATCAACCACTGGCATTAAATCGACGGCTTGGCGCCATATATTATAAAATACTATGGAATACATCAAGAGTGGTATAGTATGAAGTGATTGGAAAGGAGAGATGATTCATGACGGAAAACCAAATCATCATCGGGATACCCGGAAAGTGGAAGGACCGGACAGAATTGATTCAAACGGTAGCCTCCCAAAGCGAAGGGTATCTGTTAGCCGGGAATATTTTTCATAACAAGGATAAGAACATAACTTTTCAGGCGGAGATCCAGGATTATGAACCCACTTTAACAGAGACCTTTTCCCACGCCAGTAAAGGCGCCTTTCCAGAGAGTTTATTAGCGGAAATCAATGACCATACCTTTACCGTTTATATAATTGCTGATATATCCAATGTCGGAAATGTTTCAGATTTGATCGATGCCGGTGTAGCAATCCTTAGGGCAGGCGGAATGGCAGTGAAAATAGAAACAGCTGGCATTGCCCATTCAAAGGAAGATTGGCAACAACTTCATCATAGCCCCGATATTCTCTCGGTATATGCCCATTTTGTCACGATCATCGGTGAAGAGGATTATTATTGTTCTTTCGGAATGAAAGCTTTTGGTCTTCCGGATGCCGTGACACTTAACACAATGAGTCCGAAAGAGGCGGCTGCTCTACTTAACACATTCAATTATTACCATGTAGGTGAACAACCTCTCTTTAAGAATGGCGAAACCTTTAGCATACAAAAAGACGCACCCGACTTCATATTGACGGGCCTTCAGGACTTTAGATACGAAGAAGACCATCCCTTCTATAACCCATTTGGATTGTGGAATTTAGGGACAAGTAAATAGAGGGGCAATTCGCTCCTCCCAAACTGTAGACAAATTCGAATAAAGCGAGTTTGCCGACAAACTGTGAGGAGTAATTCGCTCCTCCATTTTTATTTTCAACCGAGTTTTTCACGCTTTTCTTCGTCATGTTCTTTCTTCACGAGGGACATGCCGCTCGCTTGGTATTTGAGGATCTTTTGAATGACCGTGCAAAGATGTGCTCCTGCTTCAACGGGCGGGATTCCTCCTTTATGGATGTTGGAAATGACCATCCGCTCTGCTTCAATTGTGCCCAAGCGAGGTTTATAGCAAATATAAGCGCTCAATGATTCAGCACTGACGAGACCAGGCCGTTCACCGATTAACAGGACAATGACCTCAGGTCCAAGGATTTCACCGATATCATCCATCACGGCAACCCGGCCCTTTTCAATATAAAAAGGGGTACCTGTATCCAGTTTTGCCACTGCCAAAGATTGTTTGAAAGATAAATAGACGTCCTCCATATTTTCTTCGATCGCCTTGGCACTTAAGCCATCGGATATGATGATCTGAACCGTAGGGGCTTTTATGCATTTGGCTTCTATCACCCGCTTTGCTTCATCCGAAAGTTTCCTGCCGTAATCCGGACGCCGCAGATAGACTTCCTTATCATCGGCCTTCGTTTTCACCTTGAATAAATCCAAGCGTTTCAACAGAATTTCACTGACCTCACCATATACAGCATCAACAGCTGCTGCATGGTCAAAACGGAATTTCAGCCAAGAATCCGTTTTCGGCCGTGTTCCCGATCTGCCTACCCCTATCCGCGCAGGGGTTTTCGCCATCAAAGCATCCAAATCTTCCTTATTATTCATTCCCATATCATCCACTCCTAATGGTTAAATATCGTTGGATCACCGGCACGCTTCGTTAACTTGCCGTTTTCCATAATCCCCATCTTCTCCAGCCAAGCTTCATATAAGGGGGCAGGCCGCTTATCCATCGTTTGCCTCAAAGTCGCTATATCGTGGTAACTCAAAGACTGATAGTTTAACATGCAGTCATCCCCCATCGGAGTGGCGATGATGAAATTCACGCCAGCCGCAGTTAAAAGTACACCCAAGTCCTCGATATCATTTTGATCCGCCTTCATATGATTCGTGTAGCAAATATCAACTCCCATCGGCAGGCCATGCATTTTTCCCATGAAATGATCTTCTAACCCGGCGCGGATGACCTGCTTGCTGTTATATAAATATTCAGGTCCGATGAATCCGACGACCGTATTGACAATGTACGGATCAAAATAGCGGGCAAATCCATAGTTCCTTGCTTCAAGCGTCACCTGATCGATTCCGAAATGCGCTTCCGCCGATAACTCGGAGCCTTGCCCCGTTTCAAAATAAAGATGCTGTGGACCTGTTCCGGTCCCATAGGCCTTTGCCACCTCATTGGCTTCTTCGAGCAATTGAACATTAATTCCAAAAGAACGATTGGCCGTTTCGGTTCCGGCTATGCTTTGAAAGATCATATCAGCAGGTGCACCCTGCTGTACGGCCTTAATTTGTGTGGTCACATGCGCAAGCACACAATTTTGTGTCGGGATGTTCCACTTCTGGATGACATCCTGTGTCGCATGAAGCAGCCGCTTTACGCTTTCGACTGAGTCATCGACAGGGTTGATTCCAATGAGTGCATCCCCAATTCCATAGGAGAGGCCTTCTTTTAAAGAAGCGAGCATGCCATCCACATTGTCTGTCGGGTGGTTAGGCTGAAGGCGCGAGGCAAGCGTTCCTTTATATCCGATCGTGCTATTATTCTTGGTGAGCACTTCGATTTTATTGGCTGCATGAATGAGGTCGAGGTTCGACATCAACTTGGCGGCAGCAGCAATCATTTCACTATTCAACCCCCTGCTTATTCGCTTTAAATCCTCTCCAGTCGTTTCGTCACTTAAAATATATTCACGCAGCTCGGCAACGCTCCAATTCTTCACAGATTGATAGATGGTTCCATTGATGAGACCATCTATCACCCGTGACACTTCATCCTCTTCCGGGGAGAGTAAGGGATAGTTCCTAATGTCTGCCAAAGTCAATTCGCTAAGCACCGCTTTCGCCGCAATCCGTTCTTGGACCGATTCTGCTGCAATTCCCGCAAGCCTATCTCCTGATTTCTCTTCATTCGCTTTGGCCAAGACTTCTTTCAACGATTTGAATTGATGGATTTCCCCAAAGTATTGAGTGGATAATTTCATCGTGTAATCCTCCTTTTCCTAACTGTGAAAGGTTAGCGTTTTTACGACAACCGGAACGACCCCTGTCCGCAGCAGCCTTCCTATATCTAAATAATCACCATGTTCCACTTGTGTCTGATCAATGCAGATGACCGGCAAATCTGGTTGATTCGCTAGAAATGTTTGACCAAGCACCTTCCCATAATCACTATCCATGACAATGATCAGAGGCTGCTGCTGATTCGGTTTTTGCTTCAAAGCCTCGGTAAAAACGACTGCGAGCTGCTGAATGTCCCGAAATGATAGATAAGGCAAATTCGTTAAATAAAAGGCGAAGTTCAGGCCCTCATGCTGGGGATCGTATATCGTGATCGCATCCAGAACAGCTTGTGTCATTCTCTCGGCACCATCATCCAGCACGCCTTGAAAATCGAGCCGATAGACTGGGATATTACGAACTGGCAGATGGGAATCATTCACCTCGATGGTAGCACCGCTGATTTCAGTTGTATGTGCGCCTGCTCCAAGGACAGTCGCCCGAACCGTTTCAACGGGCTGTTCCCACTCCCATGCAGCCAATCCTTCATTTTCCTTTATAGAAGTTGCAAGCATCATGCCGATATCCCGGAAGCTTTTGTCCTTCCGTTCTTCATGATAAATGCAATCACTGACCCCGCCCGAGAACATTAACCCATCTATTCGTCCTGTCCACGATGGCTCCTTCCCCACTAAAAGGAGTTTATCTTCGTTTGTGTATGAACTAGCCAGAAACCTCAAAAGCACCTTCGTCATTTCATTTGCGATGATTACCCCATCAACATTCAAAGGAGAATACCCCTTTGATTTCAGCCATTTTCCTATTGAAGGAGCAACCTTCACCTTCGCTCCCTCCCATTCAACCAAACGGCCCCCTATATGCAGTGTGCAAGTTCCGCAAAGCATGCCAGATCGGTAAACGGCAATATTCGCCGTTCCCCCGCCAATGTCTATGTTCGCAATTGTCTTTCCAGTCTCAATGGAATGTTGATAGGCACCGGATCCCTTGGCGGCAATGATTCCCTCCAAATCCGGACCGGCTGCCGCTACAAGGAATTCCCCTGCCGCTTTGGATAACTGGTGTACCATTTCTTCTGCATTTTGTTTGGTTGCCGTTTCCCCTGTGATGATGACAGCCCCTGTTTGTATGTTTTCCATCATGATTCCAGCTTGATGATATTCACTTTCCACCATTCTTTGAACGGCAGGTATATCAATTACCGTATCGGATAAAAGCGGGGTCCTGAAAATGGGACTTCGATACAGAATTTTCTTCTCGGTAATTTCGATTTTTGGCACCTGTCCACCACCCGCCACATTCCTAAGCGAAAGCTCGCTGATAACAAGTTTCGTCGTACTGGTGCCAATATCAATTCCTGCACTGATGATTCGTTCCACCTGTTCATTCATTAGAATTCCACCTCAGTTTTACACCACTTGGATTTCGTTTCCATCTTCTTCCTTGTTTTCCCCTTTATATTCATTTATGCCGATAACTCCTGCTGCACGATCCTTTTCCTCCAATTCCAAAGCTTTCGGAACGGACAGCCAGTAAGCAAGACCGATTCCAATAACACCGGCAGATAGCTTGCCCACAATGATCGGTAATATTAAGGAGGGCTGAAAGTTGGCTGTGAAAGATAAATGATCGCCTAATAGGAAGGCCGCACACACAGCGAAGGAAATGTTTATGACCTTGTCCTTCGGCGGCATATCTTTAACAAGTTTGAACATCGCCAATATATTGGCTACCGTGGCTAATATCCCTGCACTCCCCGCTTTGCTCAATCCGATTTTCCCGCCCATCGCTTCAAGCGGCTTGCCTGCATACTTTTGAATCAGGTAAATCATTGGAAAAGCACCTGCCAGCATGATCCCGATATACCCCGCCGTTTCCAGGGCACGGAACTGGTCCGCCTTATCGGCCATGATGGGGTGGAACCCCCAAACACCAAATACAGTGGAAAACAGTCCGGTGAAAATTTCCACGATTGAAAACACAAGTACGAGTTTAATCGCGGCATCCAATATTTTCCCAAACCACATGAAACCTTTGATCATCAAATCCGGCAGGAAATAAAGACCTAACGCAAGCAATACCACAAAAATGATAAGGGGGGAAAGATTCAGGGCAATTTTCAAATAGCTCAACGCGAATTCGTATGTAGAATCCGCATTCGTGGAAATAACTTCGCGGATTTTCGAATTCGTTGTCACCACCAGCACACTTGAGATGAAAGCGCCAATCGGAATCGTCAGGATCCCTGACATGACACCAAGAGCCATGTACTTATGATCACGCTTCTCTAACATGGCAAGCCCCATTGGAATCGAGAATACAATCGTTGCTCCAGACATGAATCCGACAATCATCGCCATGATCCAGCCTTCATATGATTCCTGGAGCTCGGCAGCCAATTGGTAACCCCCCATATCCGTTGCCAAAATCGTGGTTGCAGCAAGGGCGGGATCTGCACCGATTGCAGCGAAAACCGGACCGCATACTGTATCGATGAACCATGATAAATAAGGGATTGAGGCCATGATTCCAGCAGCCGGGATGAATATATGGCCAACGGTATGCAAACCTTCCATGAATTGCTTGCCCAATCCTCGCTCACTGTCCTTAATCGATGCAAAAGCACCGACAACAGCACACACCATAATGATATAAATAACGAATTTACCTACCATCTCCATACATATTCCCCCTGGATTCCGATTTGATTTGGCCTATCGACTTTTAAAAAAGGGTATAAAAAAAGACGCCTCTTATAGCCCAAACTTAGGTTTTTCAGTAGATTTGCCTACCTATAACCAATTTGGACCATCAAAGCGCCATTGCTTCATCTATTTACTTGTTTTTGATCATTTGAAATGATCATTCGTGCCACTGTCTCCATGGATAGCTGCTTATCCATACTCAGCCTTCTCAGTTTTTTGTAAGCGGTTTCTTCTGTTACTTTCTTCCTTTTCATGATAATTCCTTTTGCCTTTTCAATGACTTTACGATTTGTGAGCGTTTCATCCAATTGAGCATTTCGTTCCTGATATTTTTTTACATTGGCGGCTTGCAGTAAAGCAATCTCCACTGCCGGAATCAAATTCGCCTCCGTTATTGGCTTTACAAGATATCCGACGATATTCGCCCGTTTCGCCTCGTCGATATATTCACGCTGGCTGAATGCAGTTAAAAGCAGGACCGGTATCTGAAAGGTATTGGATATCACTTCGCTAGCCTTGAGTCCATTCATTTTAGGCATTTTTATATCCATCAAAACGAGATCCGGCTGTAAAGCATGTGCCAATTCAACCGCCTTCTCGCCGTCACGTGCATGTCCAACCACATCGTAGCCTGCATCCTTGAGCATAATCGTTATATCAAGCAGAACGATCGATTCATCCTCCACGACCAAAATCCTCTTGACCACTTCTCCCACCTACCTCTTGTATGGAAATCTCACAGAAGCCAGGGTACCTTCTTTAATCCGATGAATCGAAAACTCCCCATCCAAATCATTTTCCACCGTCATACGGATGATATCCAGCCCCAAAGAAGGTTTCACTGCCGGCGAATAGCCGATGCCATCATCTCTTACTTGAATCTCCAATTCAGAACCATCCTTTTGAAAGCATACGGTAATCTTCCCTTCCGTACCTTCCATGAAAGCGTGCTTCACACAATTATGAATCAGCTCATTCACCACCAGCGCGACGGAAATGCCAATGTCGGAATCAATGGAATGAAGCTCACCCGTATATTCAATGCTTAGGACGTTACGGGTATGATCCTCCGTATAAACGATCATATCGCCTATTTTCTTAATAAGCTCCAGTAAATCCACGTGATCCGCATGGCTGCTTGCCAAAATGATTTCATAAACCGACGATATGCTTAACACCCGGTTCAAACTGACCAATAAATGGGGCTTGCTTTCTTCAGGGGCCCCTATCCTCATTTGCAGCCGAAGTAAACTGGCAACAGTCTGCAAATTATTCTTCACCCTATGATGAATTTCACGAATGGCTACTGACTTGCTAATCAGCTCTCTCTCTTTATCCCGCAGTTCAGTCAGATCCCGGATGATGATGAATGTTTCATCGGAATTCTTGTTGCCTAAATGGAATTTCTTAATTTGGAAAGTCTTTTTACCAATATTAATTTCTTTCATTAAAATCTCTTCTTTTGAAGCAAGAACATCGGCAAAGTCAGGAAAACAATCGAAAATGGAGTCCCCCAAGACACAGTCCCTCAAACCTATTTCCGTTACTAGATTAATGGCAGCAGGATTCATATAAACAAGTCGGTTCTGGTTATTGATCAGGAAAATGGACTCTTCGATGAATTCAGGAACTAAGGAATTTTGTTGATCTTGCCTTTCAAACTGATTTGAAGTTTCAGGTTCTTCCTGAATCACCTTTTCCATGATCAAAACGGCTATGACCCGATTGCATTCTCCCTTGACCGGAACGACACTTTGCTGGACCATTGCCCCCTCTTGAGTCAATGCCCGATTCACGAACATCTCCTTTCCGGTGCGCAATACATAAAATACTGCCGGCTCGAAAGCCTCATAGGCAAATTTCCCGACAACCGGATGATCATAAGCCGATTTTACAGAATATGCGCTTGCCTCTGCCACGACTATGGCATGCTTCCCTTCACGCACCGGACAATCAATAAAGACATTCGCTTTATTCAAATTGGCTATCAACGATAAATTCGTTGATAGGTTTTCAAGAATTTGAATATCCTTGTCCAGTAGGTGAGTATGCATCTCACATAATTCTCGGACAGCAGTTGTAGTTGTCCGTTCCATAGGCAAAACCCCAATAACGTTTATTCATGGATATTATTATTGATTATTATAGATACCGTCCCTATTTTTGTCAATATTCAAAATATTCAAATGTTATATATCCTGACATTAGATAGCAAGGAAAAAATGTCCTCTTTTTTAAGAGAACATTTTTTCCTTGCTATTATAATCCTAACATTGGATACGCTTTTATATACTCTTTATTATTTATTTGAAGAACTAACTCTTTATAATTTTTATCCTCAAATTGTATTTTAGATTCGAAGATTTTTGTTCCCTTTTCTAAAACATTAGATTCTCCATCCGCATTAGGAGTGCTATTGCTACTAATTTTTCGAATAACTTCTCCTACTTCATTCCCTATATCTTGAACTTCAACAGGTTCATCAGTAATTCTGTAAGATTGCCCTTCCCAAACAATTGAAGGTGGTACATCTTCGAATAATCCCAATTTATCACTGCTAACAAAACCAACAACTAATAGTATTGCCACTAAAAAAAATGAAGATTTTTTGAAAATAATTTCACCTCAGCCCTTTATACTAATATAAAATTTTTATATATGTTTTTGTTGTATGATAGTACGTTACATAAGTTGTGCTTATTAGTTTTCCAGCGCCTGTATATGATTTTACTTGATATCTGGTAGCAATTAAATCTCCATAGATGGCAGGTCTACTCCATTTTTTTGGATTCGCTTTAATTGAGTACCTGTTTTTATAATTCAATTAAATCATCTGAATCGCATCATGGTGTTTCATTTTTGAAATTTAATTCCCCAAATTTGAGACAAGTATCTGGCGTTTTAGCATAAGGTTGTTTGTTCATGTTAGAAATGGCAGGATATTTTTATAATAGTAATCGTTGTTGGTTTAATTTCCGGGTTAAACGTAACAGGAATTCACGAAGGATATTAAGGAAGGGTTTAGAGAAGTCTCGTTTGGTGCTATGCTAGTAGGTCGGGGTGGTTTCATTTCATAAAAAATATTTTAATTCCACACATTACCATCTATCCTATTTATAAGAAAGTCAACATTTCTTCCACACTCATGAATTTCACCTCTTCTGGTTATAGTAAAGAAGAAACTAACGGAGGAGGTTCATTCCATGAAAAGTTCAAAGGAATTTGTGGAAAGCATTCAAGAGCAGCAGAAAAAGGAAGAAGGCAATTTTCGCCGTCAAGGTAACGGTAATCCCGCTCAGAAATTACCGAATAAAAAACATTAATGAAGATCGCAATTCAAAAAATCCCTGCCTTATTTCAAGGCAGGGATTTCTTCACCCCGATGTACTCTTTTTCTTCTTCATCACTTCGATTTCTTTTGAAAATGTGTCTTCTATCTCTTTTTTATTTCCATATAAAAAGAGGTTATCCCCTAATTTAACTTTATACTCATATAACTCTTTCCTGATTTTCACTTCTCCGCTTTCAATAAATAAAATATTGATGTCTGCTCCATCCGATATGACATCAAACGCTTTGACATCTATGAATTCAGAGTCCTCATAAATATCAATCTCCATGACCACGTCATCATCTTCTAAAAATAGGACCTCCTCTATCGGGTGCTCCCATAATTCATAATGATTATACATTTCACTTTTCAACTTATTCGATATTCTATTATTCAGGAATGGCGTCTTCACAAAAATGGTTAAGACCACCAATACACCAATAATGATGCTTAACTCCATCAAGCGTAGGTCATCTGTAAGCAATGTACTGATCGATGAAATGATGACAGCAAGTGAGAAAGCACCAAATAATATTAAAAACATGCTTATTTTCCTGCGAACGGGATGATCAATAATGGATTTTGACTCATCAGTTGTAAAACCAGTACCTGTCAGCATGGAGATAACCTGAAATCTGGCTACTGTGCTTTTTAATCCAGTCAATTTCAGCAAGGTAACTGATATTTCAATAACAAGAACAATGATTATAAAGTAAAGTAACATAAACAGTAAATTCATCAACACGATCACTTCCTCATTTATTGTTTACCCCAATCCCACCAAAAGAATCGCATCCTTTTTTCTTTTCAAGCTTCTCATCAAAATATTCACTTACTGCAAATAACTGATATGAAACAAAAAAAAACACAGTAAGATCCAAATCAGAATCCTACTGCGTTTTTCCCTATATACACCTAATTCTTAAATGGTCTTCAGCAGTAGCTTTTTTAGCAACGGTGTAAATTGCTCTGGCAATTCAGCTACACTCGGAATCATTAGCCGTTCTTTGCCATAGATGTTTTTCATCGTCAATTCTTCACTTTCATCGACGCCTCCATCCGCTAAAAACAGGCCTATGACTTCTATGCCTTTTTTCCTGGCTTCCGATACGGCAAGATGTGTATCGACAATTCCATTTTGATCATAATCGCTTGCTGCCGGCTCACCATCAGAAAATACGAGCAAGAAACGGTTTTTTTCGCGCCTTTTTTCCAATTCCATTGTGGCCACCCTGATGCTGTATCCGTCCCGGTTGTCTTCCTCCGGTTCAAGCTGCATGATTTTCGCTCCTGAGTTCAGATAAAAAGAATCGGAATGGGACTGGATTACATGGAAGTAATTCGGCTGATATCCTTCTCTCACTTCATTCGCATCTTCCCAAAATCCCACGATCGAATGGGGGATCCTTAATTTTTTCAGCACTTCATGAAACAGGACGACCCCTCGTTTCGTTTCATCCATTTTGTTATGCATGGAGGCCGAGCAATCGATAAGCAATGTGAATACGGCATCCAATTCATTTGAATCCTGGTTCTTTTTATAAAAGACCCTTGGATTTTCTTCAAGTACAAGCGGCAGTAATTTCTTCGATAAACGACCAAAAACCAAATCTTTTCTTGGTGCATTCTTTTTATTTTCCAGTGTCTTTTCAATTGTACTGGAAAGTTTCCTCTTAAACGGTTCGATATCCGCAACAAACTCACGGTAGCGTTTCTCTTCCGAAAGTGTTGGTATTTTTGCTTCCTTGATTACTTGGACGACGTCTTTATTTTCTTCACCAAATGGATGTTCACCACTTTTGCCCATATTGGTTTGTTTCTTCTCCAGCGTTTCCTGCTGATTGTATTCCTTTTGTTTACTTTCCCCTGATGAACCCTGGATCGAAGCCAGCGCTTGGTCGGCATCTTCCGCTTCTCGGGCACCGCCGCCCATAAGACTTGTTTTCGTTCCCTGCTCCAATTCAAATTGAAGGAAAGTCGAATTACTCTCGCCGTTCTTATTCTCCCGGTGCCAAGTTGAGAATTTCTCATCAATGAACTCACTTTTTTCTTCGTCTACCTCTTCTGTATCATCGTTAACCAGTTCATCATTTCTAGTCAGTTCATCAAATAAGGTATTTGCCTTATACTTTTCCACATTTGCAATGGGGAAGATGAAATATTCATTGATCGTATCCTCGTATCCATCGTTCACACGGAAAACGATTTGCTCGCAAATCCTCGTGATATCACTGGTTTTAGTGGCTTCAAAGACAGAATGGATGAACGGTTTGATTTTCTCCAGCTCTTCCAGCTGCCGTACATTGGCTCTGGGAAAAATCGGATCCGGACGGTCGGATTGAAGCAGTAAATAGATGAGGCAGTATAATTCATCCAGCGCAAAACTTCTTGTGACATTCGTTGCTAATTGGCTTTCGAAATATTGTTTAAGGTAAGCTCCCCTTACCGAAAACCATTTTTTCGTGCCCGGCCTTTCTTTCTTCACCAATTCTTCCAATCGCAAATCTTCCATTATAGCGAATAATTGGGCTCCAAACTTCGGAAGCGAACTTTCCCCGATGATGTCCTGGTACTCCTTCATGCTCTGGATTGTTGAATGATGCAGCGTACCTATCGTTCTAAGGAGCACGTCCGTTTTCAGTCCCGCTTCCTTCACTTCCTTATTGCCATTTTCCCAAAAATGGCTGGCTGTGACCTTATTCTCGATCAGATCAATGAAGGAACCATAATTATATTCGAATTCCAGCTCAGAAATGCCGGATAAGACAGTCGAGAGATCCTGAAGCTGTAAAAAAAGGGCCGTATCGATTATTGAATCATTAAACCGGATATACTTCATGAGGCATTCTCCTAGTTAGAATAATGTGTCAGCCAAGTTCTTCACAAACTCACGCTCCCGCTCCTCGTCCAACTTATCCACAATGGAACGAAGAATCGCCCGTTTCGGCGGGATCAATATACTCAGATCGCAAGCATCAAGCAAAGCCCTGATCGATGCCGCATCTTCAGCGACCTTCCCTTGATTCACGGCATTTATCAAATCACTCGACAGTTTAACGAACAATTCAATACTTCTTGGGTCCTTCAACTTTGTATTGGTTTCTATCAATTGCTTTAACTGCTCCCCTTCGATATAGGGAACTTCGATTACGACAAACCTATTTTTCAACGCTTCATTCAGCGGCACTGTACCGACATACCCTTCATTGATTGCAGCAATCACATTAAAGCCATCTTTTGCAGTGATGACTTCATTCGTGAACGGATTCGTTATCGTCCTTCTGTAATCAAGCACCCCATTGATTAGCGGCAGTGTTTCCGGTTTTGCCATGTTGATTTCATCTATATATAAGAAATGACCGTGATTCATTGAATTGGTCACAGGTCCGGGTACGAATTCTATCACCTGTTTTTCTTCTTTATAAGCCAACGTCTTGAAGCCCAATAAACTTTCGGCATCCAAGTCGACTGAGCAGTTGACACTGAACATTGGCTGGTTGAATAAATTCGATAATGTCTCGGCAAACTTTGTCTTTCCTGCCCCTGTCGGACCCTTCAAAAGGATATTCTTCCCCATGCTTAAGGCAGTGATGGCATCTACCATCAACTCCATCTCGGGAGGCAGATATCCGCCGCTCCTGATCAATTCCTCGTATTGAGCAGGATTTTTTTTATTAGCTTCTAATATATTTGCTATTTCTATTGGTAGTCGATTGATCATTGTGTTCCTACACCCCTTTCTGAACATTTTAAGGCTCTTTCCCATTAAAAACAAACACTAAGAAAAAGAGCTGTCATCAAGACAGCTCCCAGACTGTGACAAACTAGAAGAAAAGTGTGTTTGCCTGCAGTTTTTTATTTAAATGACGTTCCAGTTGATTTCAGAAATCCGCTCCCTTTCCGCCGACTGTCTGCCAAGCCACATCAAAGCAAGCGCCTGTGGGGTCTCGGCAAGCCAGTTATTCGGCAGGAGTGTCGCAAATTTCTTCAATCCAATAAGGATTATAGTAAAAAAACATTAAGGATAATCTAGTCTTGTTTTAAAATCATGGTTCGGGATGAGAGCATTCCGAATCCCCTTTTGTCGACAAACTGAAGAGCTGTCATCAAGACAGCTCCTTTCATGCTCATATAGTGAATGCTGACCCTTAATAGGCTTCCTTAGGGTCCCCTTTCATCAGGTATATCATATAGCCCAATACACCGCCGATGATGGCAGGCATCACCCATCCTATCCCTACACTATATAGTGGAAGGTATTGGGTGAAAAAGTTCGAAACAGCATCCAATTTAATGCCTGATGCCACTACTCCATCCATTATGCTGATGATGGCCGTTAATAATAAGCTTCCTAAGTATACCTCCGATTTCCCTTTGAAAAGGGAATGGAAGAACGTCAGAACGATCAAAACGATCGCCACCGGATAAAGCGCGGTTAACACAGGCACTGAAATTGAAATGAGCTTTGTCAAACCTACATTTGCAACAGCCGCACTAAAAACGGAGAAGATGACGACAAATGATTTATACGATACAGCAGGCAGTATTTTATTGAAATACGCAGAACAAGCCGTTATCAACCCAATGCTTGTCGTCAGGCATGCTGCGATCACGATCAACCCTAACAACACGGCACCAGCCGATCCGAAAAAATGATTCGAGGCTTGAGCCAAAACGTCTCCGCCATTACCCAGTTGACCTAGTTTTTCCACACTTGTTGCCCCGACATAAGTCAATGCCGTATACACGATCACCAACAAGGTTGCAGCTATCAAGCCAGCTTTCATACAGAAGCCTAACACTTCTTTTCTTGAAGTGATCCCCCTGTCTTTGATCGCGTTGATGACAATGATACCAAATGCAAATCCGGCCAGCGTATCCATGGTCAAATATCCTTCTTTAAATCCCTTGAAGAAAGAATTATCTGAATAATCTGCCACTGGTGACTGGATTTCACCCATTGGGTTAATAATTGCGACTACAATGAGAATCCCGATAAAAATCAATAATAACGGTGTTAATATTTTTCCGACGATATCCAGCATCTTGGATGGATTGATGGACAATAAACAGGCAATTCCAAAGTATATGATAGTGAATACCAGCAATGGTAAAAAACCGACGTCATTGGAAAGGAAAGGTTTGATCCCTATTTCGTAAGAGACACTTCCCGTTCTCGGAAGCGCGAAAAGCGGTCCCAAAGATAAATAAAGAACGACTGTGAAAATGATGCCGAATAACGGGTGTGCCCTGCTTGCAAGCGATTGAACATCATTTTTTCCCGAAAAACCAAATGCCAATATTGTAATGAATGGCAATCCAACACCAGTAATGATGAATCCTAAACTAGCCGACCATAAATTGGTCCCAGCGGATTGACCGAGCATGGCAGGGAAAATTAAGTTTCCTGCACCAAAAAATAAAGCAAAAAGCATTAATCCTGTTACAACGATAAAAGAAAGTGGTGCTTTCTGTGACATATTGAGCCCTCCATTATTTTGATTATCTTAACGAAGAAAAGAGTTGCCCATCCATTTCCGATAAAAAAGTGAAATGAGCTTCGGTCCATTCTACTTATCTATTAAAATGCACCTTCATGAAACTATTGATTATTGATAACTCTCCTTACTATAAAATTCGGCGGAACGTTTGTCAAAGCTATTTCACTCATTATTCGGAAAAATCTTTCTTTTCTTACTTCTTTTTATGAAACTGAGAGAGGCATTCAGATTCAACAGAAAATTTGAGTAAAATGTCCTGCAATTTATTTTGCAGGAAAAATGTTTTAATATTCAGATATTTAAATAAACTATATAAAAAGTAAAAAAATAGGAAGAGTAAACATGAATACTGAAAAAGAAAAATGGTGAGCGGGGAACCTTATATGGCCGCTGATCCGGAATTAATAAGAGATAGGGAAAATGCTAGAAAGATGACCGGTTATACAATCAGACAACGGAAAGCGAAGGGGATGAACGAAGGGCACTACTGAAACAGCTTTTAGGTTCCACTGGACTAAATGTTTATATTGAACCCACTTTCTATTGTGACTATGGATACAATATTTCTGTCGGGGAAAACTTTTATGCTAATTTCGATTGTGTCATTTTGGATGTTTGTGAAGTGAAGATTGGCAAGTCCCGGAGTGCATATCTATACGGCCACACACCCGCTGAATCCCTTCGAACGCAGTTTTGGAGTGGAATACGGAAAACCGGTTACGATTGGGGATCATGTATGGATTGGCGGAAGGGCCATCATCAATCCTGGCGTTACAATAGCGAGTCATTCCGTCGTCGCTTCAGGGGCCGTCGTAACAAAGTATGTTCCTGAAGGCGTTGTTGACGGTGGAAACCCAGCGAGGGTCATCAAGCATATTGAGGGAATTAAATAGCAGAGCTCACTCGACGCTGAGTGGCTCTGCCTCCTTTTTTTCGTTATATTTTCCTTAATGCTTCCGCGATTGCAGTATCACCGGAGATTAAATCAAATGAACGCTTGTAGGTATTTTCTTCAGTTAAAGAAGCAAGAATAGTTCGAGCCACATCTTCACGGGCAATCGAACCTCTTTCCAATTCTTCGGCGGCGGTCACTTTGCCCGTTCCCGGTTCATTAACCAGACCGCCAGGCCGAATGATGGTATAATTCAAATCGCTTTGTAACAATGCCCTATCCGCATAGTGCTTGGCCACATAATACGGTTTGATGGCTTCATTCCAGTTTTCGCGATTATTGGCCTGAAAAGCACTCACCATGATGAATCGGTTGATTCCCAAGTTTTCTGCCGCTTCAATCGTTTTAACTGCACCATCCAGATCAATCAACAGCGTTTGATCAGCGCCGGTGCTTCCTCCGGATCCTGCTGTAAACACGATGGCATCACAGCCTTTCGCCGCATTCGCAATCTCATCCACTGTTCCCGTTAAACTGACGACTGCAGCTTCAATTCCATTTTTCTCAAAATGCTTCCTCTGATCTTCTTTGCGAATCATTGCCCGTACAGTATGATCCGGACTATCTTTTAATAAATCCACCAGATGTTTACCGATCTGCCCATTTGCCCCAACTACGAATACTTTCATGAAAGTCAGCTCCCATAATGGTTAGTTTGATTTCATTTCAAATTATTTCATGTACTTAGATCATTATCAAACAATCAGCCCGCCATTCATTGGAAAAAGTTTGGCAACCACCCTTATATATTTTATAATAATGACAGTACGTGTTCTTCTGGGACACAAAAGGGAGGTGTAAAGATGGCAATAAGAATGTTAATGCCACCTTCTGCAGCGTCTCATGCAAAGCCTAGTATTGGAGGCGATACTTTGCATGGGGTTAAATTAAGCTAAACTTAATCGCCCGACTTATCATTTCTAATATTTGGCTTTGCACCTTATTTCATTCTTAAAAAAGAATAAGGGGCTGGCAGAAATGAAATATGTAAAAGCAACGGCCGTGTTGCCTGAAAAGCTGATCGTTGAAATTCAAAAGTATGTGCAAGGTGAAACCATATATATCCCGAAACCTGAAAAGGCCCATCACAAATGGGGAACCCGTTCGGGATCAAGGGAATTGATCGATGACCGAAATGCCTCTATAAAATATGCATTCAAGGACGGGCATACCATCCATCAATTAGCCGAGGAACATTTTCTCTCCGCGGAAACCATTAAGAAAATCGTTTATTCTAAATAGGATTGCATGGGCAGCACTGATAATGATATCAGTGCTATTCATATGCCAAGAATGTTTCTTAGTCGTTTTCCCCCTTTTAATGCAGATGCGATTTCTGTAAAGTATATAAAAACGGTATCATGTTACAAGTATCGCGCAATAAAAACAGGAGTGAAGAAAATGGAACCTTTTATCAGAAGCGAGCAATATAACTTCATTAAATCCCAAACGCAGATTCTTATAAATGGACACGCGACGGCCAACGATAAGGATGTGATCAACACCCTGAAAACTGTTGCCAAAGAAAGAGTATTAAGCTTATTCAGTGACTTGAGCGAAGAACAAAAACAACTGCTGGATCCAGTAGATACCATTAAAGATCCCCCACAAGCCGAAGCCTTTCTCTTACAGGTAAAACCGTTTGTGATCCCATTTAAAGAAGTAAGCGAAAAAACGATAAAAAAATTGTTTTCTAAAGCAAAGAAATTAAAAGCCCCTTTGTTGGAAAACATCGATTTGAGAGAGATTTCATACTTGGGATGGGATGATGGCGGATCCGGAAAGAAATTCATCATTGCACCCCATCATAATAAACTCACCGGATTGCATGGAACTATTAAACCCGCCAACAAAAAAGGGATCTGTGCCATATGCAGCCGCTTTGAAGAAGTAGGGATGTTCATGTCTGAAACAAAAGGAACCGTCCAAGGGACATTCATTAAAAAAGGGAATTATATTTGCCTGGATAGTATGAAATGTAACCAGAACATAACCACTTTAGATAAAATGACCGATTTAATCGAGCGGCTGAAATAATACGGAAAAGCAATCCTTCAAATGGTGAAGGATTGCTTTTTTGGGTTTTGTTATACATTCATGTTATTTTTGAATGTGTGCATTTTATGAACTAACGCATTTTACTCAACAGCCTCAATAAGTACAGCTCCTAATTTTGGAAGGTTATCGCCTTTATTGAACTTTAACACCCTTAATCAAAAGCCAGAAAGCTAATGATAACTCCCCAATCACACCAGGTATGGCTACAATCAATAAGAATATCGTTTTATAGTCGGTATAGTTGGTCAGAAGAAAATGTGCAAAACTGTCTATTAAATACCCAGCAGATGCAATGACCAGGAAGATCCCGATCAATCTTGGCATGTAGCCTCCTGACCTGATTATTAAATAACCAACTACAAACAAATGAAAGCCAAAAAACACCAACCCAATTAGCCATCCATTATTGAAAGCATCGATTAATGACAGCACTTGAGCATGTATCTGTTCAGGTGTGAATGCCGCCAAATATTCAGTACCGCTTAGCAGTTGCAGTACACCCCGGAAATTATGCAAGGCGAACCCAAAGATGGCGGTGTACACCAACCTAAACCACGCAGCGAGCATCGCCAGATTCTTATTAACGGGTTTAAGCAGAACATACAGAACCCAAGCTAACAGCACATCAAGAATGAGCACGATAACAAAGCTAATGAATCCAGTCCTAAATAACATCTCATTGGTCATGATGTTAGTGGCAGTTGCTGCTGCATCATCAAAGACGATAAGTCCTTCAAGAACAGAAAAGTTAGAAAACATCGCAAGTATTGCCATAAGCAATAGCCCTACTCCTGCGACTCTAGAATAATGGAGTGGCGGCGTTTACGGTTTGTCATTTCTGACTCCTCCTAATTTCCTGCTAACTTTACAATATTCGAAGTACTATTGTCATAGAATCAAAAAGATTGCTGTGGTAAAATTTATTCTCTTTTCTCGAACGGCCTTGAAATTCGTATTCTCAAAGATATAAAGAATTGCTAATAATCGATAACAACATGCATGATTACTATCTTCTATATTCATTACCGTTTTTGTTGAGTTATCGATCCCCCTGCTGCCGTGGCGCTTCTTCAATCAACACCTTTACCTGCTGTCACCAATTGATTTTGTTCTGTTTACACAAATCTAGTATAATTGAGGAGATACATGAGAGAAGGAATGATATATTGAAAAGTAAAATGAATCAGTTGTTTGAAGACCAAAAGAACGTTCATGTGCTGTATTCCTATAATGAAAAGGAAAATTACATCAAACAGGTTTTAAGTTATATCCAAGATGGCGTCGCGGCGGGAGACTACGTTATTCTTATTGAAAATGACCGTATTTATCCCATTATTCACAGAGAACTGAGTGCACGATTAGCGAAAGAGCAAATGGAGTTCATTCACTTTGTGAACAACTTCGATTTCTATTGTTCAAGCGGCAGTTATCATCCCCCTGCAATCGAAGAATACTTTAATAAAACAGTACAGCCCTATGTGGAAAATAAAATCTCTTTCCGATCATGGGCACATGTGGAGTGGGCGACCATGGAAGAGCCACTGCATATCATAGAAGATTTTGAGAGAACAGTAGATGAGGCAGTAAATCTGCTGTCATTTCCATTAATTTGTGCGTACGAAGGTGCTAGGATGCCAGACTACCTAAAAAAGATATTGATGGAAACACACCCTTATGTTCTAACCGACGATGATATCATCACCTCGGAACAATACTTGCCATCTAATGCTGTGAAAAAATAGACAACATGCTTAGGAATTCTCCTAAGCGTGTTTTTTTGCCATGCATTTTATTGAGTTACCGACCACTTGTTATGAATTCCTTGTATATTTAAGCCGTAGTATTGTTAGTTTTGAGCGTTTGCTCATGAATTTTCGTGATTTACTCGTAAGTTTCATGCTTTTACTCGTGAGTTTCGTGCGTTTACTCGTGAGTTTCGTGCGTTTACTCGTGAGTTTCGTGCGTTTACTCGTGAGTTTCGTGCGTTTACTCGTGAGTTTCATGCTTTTACTCGTGAGTTTCGTGCGTTTACTCGTGAGTTTCGTGCGTTTACTCGTGAATTTCGTGCGTTTACTCGTGAGTTTCGTGCGTTTACTCGTGAGTTTCATGCTTTTACTCGTGAATTCCACATTTCCCACCACAAAAAAAGAAGCGCCATAATGATTGATATGGCACTTCTTCTTTTACAATTATGGCAATACCGATGCGCCCATCAAGTAGCGGTCCACTTCACGTGCTACTTCACGGCCTTCATTTATCGCCCAAACGATGAGGCTTTGGCCTCTCCTTGCATCTCCGGCAGCGAAAACGCCTTCGACATTCGTTCTGTATTCGCCATAGACGGCATCAATTTTTTGATTGACTGTTTCTACGCCAAATTGAGTTAATAGTGGCTGTTCAGTGCCTTCAAATCCGATTGCGATGAAAACGAATTGTGCAGGCCATACTTTTTCAGTTCCTGGAACTTCCCTGAAAATGTATATTCCATCTTCACCTTTGATTTTTTCCATTGAGATTGTATGCAGTTCTTTAACGTTGCCATTTTCATCGGCTACGATTTTCTTTGTTTGGATGGAATATTGACGCGGATCTGCACCAAATTTCGCTTCCGCTTCTTCATACGCATATTCTAGTGAAAATACATTCGGGTAGGCCGGCCACATATTATCAGATGTACGGGCCGTCGGAAGGATTGGATGCTTCCCGAATTGTACGACGCTCTTACATTCCTGGCGAAGGGCAGTTGCGACACAGTCCGCTCCTGTATCCCCGCCGCCGATGACGATGACATCCTTACCCTTCGTGTCTAAAAATTTGCCGTCTTCAAAATTGGAGTCCAACAGGCTTTTAGTCGAAGTGGTCAAGTAATCCATAGCAAGGTGAATGCCTGATGCCCCGCGGCCTTCAATTTCCAGGTCACGCTGCTTTTGTGCACCTGTGCATAGGATGACTGCATCATATTGATCTTGCAGTTCCTCGGCTGAAATATCTTTGCCCACTTCCGTATTGGTAATGAAATCGATGCCTTCTTGGGTCAATAATTTGATCCGGCGTGCAACGACATCTTTTTCAAGTTTCATGTTCGGGATGCCGTATGTCAACAGCCCGCCTGCACGGTCTGCGCGCTCATAAACCGTGACAGAATGACCTGCTTGATTTAACTGATCGGCACTCGCCAATCCTGCTGGGCCTGAACCGATGATGGCAATTTTCTTGCCAGTTCTGCTCTCAGGGATGCGAGGCGTGATCCAGCCATTTTCAAATCCTTTATCGATGATGGTCCGTTCAATGTTCTTGATGGTAACCGCAGGGTCGCTTATCGCTACCGTACAAGAACCTTCACACGGGGCCGGGCAAACTCGCCCGGTGAATTCAGGGAAATTATTCGTTTTCGACAAACGGTCCAATGCTTCTTTCCATCTGCCGCGGTAAACCAAATCATTCCACTCCGGGATCAGATTATGAATCGGACAGCCTGTTGTGACTCGGTTCAATTCCATGCCCATATGGCAGAAAGGGGTCGCGCAGTCCATACACCGCGCTCCCTGTGTACTTAACTTTTCATCAGAGAAAGGAGCTGTATACTCTCTCCAGTCGCTTAAACGAGTGAGAGGATTCCGGTCTGTTGGTTTTTCTCGCGGATAATCCATAAATCCTGTTGCTTTTCCCATCTTTCTCTCCCCTTCCTTACTGCATCACAGCTTGTTTAGTGATTTTTTTATCTTGAACGGAATTTGCCTGAAATGCACTCATGGTCGCTTCTTCATCCGACAACCCAGCGCTCTTCTGCTCATTGATGCTTTTCATCATCCGTTTGTAATCTTTCGGAATGACTTTTACGAATTTCTTGACGAAATCCTCCCAGTTCTCCAGTACATAAGAGGCTTTTGCACTCTCTGTATAATGAAGGTGACTGTAAAGCATTTCTTTTACCTCGTTTGCATCATCCATATCCGTCAGCGTCTCGAATTCTATCATTTCACCATTGCATAATGCCTTGAATTCTTCTGCATCATCAGCAAGTACATAAGCGATGCCGCCTGACATTCCTGCCGCAAAGTTTTTGCCGACGTCGCCAAGGATGACCACACGACCGCCTGTCATATACTCACAGCCATGGTCTCCAATCCCTTCAACCACGACGTTGACTCCACTGTTCCGTACGGCAAATCGTTCTCCCGCACGGCCATTAATGTAGGCCTCGCCGCTTGTTGCACCGTATAAGGCGATATTACCGGCAATTACATTGTCCCCGGCCTCAATCTGATTCCCAGAAGGTGCCGTGACAATGATCTTTCCGCCAGATAAGCCTTTCCCAACATAGTCATTGACATCACCTGTCAAATACATCGACATTCCTTTTGGAATGAACGCACCGAAGCTCTGGCCCGCCGATCCCGTAAAGCGAAGTGTGATCGTATCTTCAGGCAACCCATCTTCCCCATAGCGTTTGGATACTTCACTGCCGACGATCGTTCCGACCACACGGTTCACGTTTGTAATCGGGAAGCTTACATCCACCTGGGTTTGATCATTTAAAGCAGGCTGCACCACAGGTAAAATCTCACGGATATCCAAGGATTCTTCAATTTTATGGTTTTGCGGAAGTTGATACGTACGTATCCCCTCCGGTTGGAAAAGAAGTGTCGTCAAGTCCAGATGCTTCGCTTTCCAATGGTTTTGTGCCCGCTCGCTCACTTGTAAAACATCAGTGCGGCCGACCATCTCCTCTAGTGTTCTAAAACCAAGCTCAGCCATCGTTTCCCGCACTTCCTCAGCGATGAAGCGCATGAAATTCACGACATGATCCGGATCTCCAGTGAATTTGCTGCGAAGCTCAGGGTTTTGAGTAGCTACCCCGACTGGACATGTATCCAAATGGCAAGCACGCATCATGACACAGCCAAGGACCACAAGCGGTGCCGTAGCAAAGCCGAATTCTTCCGCTCCAAGGATAGCTGCCATGACAACGTCGCGTCCCGTCATTAACTTTCCATCCGTTTCAAGGACTACACGGCTGCGCAGGCCATTCAGCATCAATGTTTGGTGTGCTTCGGCAAGGCCCAACTCCCAAGGAAGACCTGTATGTTTGATACTTGTTTTTGGTGATGCACCCGTACCGCCATCATACCCGCTGATAACGATGACATCTGCAGCTCCTTTGGCCACACCGGCTGCAATCGTGCCCACGCCTGCCTTTGATACTAGCTTGACGCTGATCCTGGCATCACGATTCGCATTCTTTAAATCATGGATCAGCTGTGCCAGATCCTCAATCGAATAGATATCATGATGTGGAGGCGGTGAAATCAGGCCGACACCTGGTGTGGAACCACGAACCTCTGCAACCCAAGGATATACTTTATTCCCCGGTAGCTGGCCGCCTTCACCCGGCTTTGCACCTTGTGCCATTTTGATTTGAAGTTCATCGGCATTGACAAGGTAATGGCTTTTCACACCAAAACGTCCAGATGCAATTTGTTTAATCCCGCTACGGCGGTTATCACCATTTTCATCCACTTGGTAACGGCTTGGGTGTTCCCCGCCTTCACCGCTATTGCTTTTTCCGCCTAAACGGTTCATCGCGATCGCCAATGTTTCATGTGCTTCCTGACTCAATGAACCGAATGACATCGCACCCGTTTTGAATCGGCTGACGATGGATTCCACGGATTCCACTTCATCTATTGAAATGCTTTGGCGCTTTTGATCGAACGAGAATAAATTCCTTAAAAACCCGAGTCTCTCTTCATTCGCCAAGTTGGAATATTGCTTAAATAAATTATAATCGCCTTTCCGGCAGGCCCATTGCAGTGTATGGATCGTTTTAGGATTGAAAGCATGATGTTCCCCTGTTTTTCTCCATTGAAAATCACTTCCGCTTTCAAGTGTTTGGTCAAGGGAATCAGCTGCAGCTTTCCTATGGCGAATCAACGCTTCATCAGCTATCGTTTCCAAATCTATCCCACTAAGCTGCGATGCCGTACCACTGAAATAGCGTTCGATTACATCAGCACCAATTCCGACTGCTTCGAAAATTTGTGCCCCACGATAACTTTGAATCGTGGAAATCCCCATTTTCGACATCACTTTTACGATACCTTCCGTCAAGGAGCTTACATATTTCCTTACCGTTTCTTCGTAGCTGATGGCTAAACTGCCTTCCAATACAGCTTGCTTATATGTTTCATAAGCAAGGTATGGGTAAATCGCATCCACTCCATACCCGATAAGGGACGCATAATGATGGACTTCCCTTGCTTCACCCGATTCAACGATAATGCTCACTTTCGTACGGTTTCCATGACGGATAAGCTCTTGATGAAGGGAGCTCGCAGCCAACAAGGAAGGAATCGCAGCCTTTTCTTTGCTCATATCCTTGTCAGATAATATCAAAAGGCTGACACCATCAGCGATCGCTTGTTCCGCTTCACGGCAGATGCGATCGAGTTCACTCTCTAAATCTTCTGAAAATAAAGTGTGTATGACTTTGCTTTTGAATTCCGGAAAGGCATTTTCCTTCAACTGCTGCATTTGACCTGGCGTCAAAACAGGTGAATCCAATTGAATGCGGCGGCTGTTCGTTTCATCCGGTTTCAGCAAATCTCCTTCCGCACCCAGAAATGTCATCGTTGACGTGACGATCTGTTCACGAAGCGAATCGATTGGCGGGTTGGTTACTTGTGCAAAGGATTGTTTGAAATAGTTGAATAGCGACTGCGGACGATCTGATAAGACCGCTAACGGAATGTCATTCCCCATGCTGCCCAGCGGGTCTTTGCCTTCGGTAATGACCGGCAGTAAATATTTTTGGACATCTTCATATGTGTATCCGAACGCTTTTTGCCTGAATAACAAATCACTCAATGGCTTCCCTTCGGTCACTGGTTCTTCGTCACTTAATTGAACAAGCTGTTCGTCCAGCCATTGCTGGTATGGATTTTCCTGAGCCATTTCCGTCTTGATTTCTTCATCGGAAACAATACGGCCTTCCTCTAAATCTATTAAAAGCATTCTGCCTGGGCTTAAACGATCTTTATATAATACATTCTCCGGCTCCACATCGATCACGCCGACTTCGGAGGAGAAAATGATGTAATCATCTTTTGTCACATAATACCTTGCAGGCCTTAAACCATTTCGATCCAGGATTGCCCCGATTTGCTTGCCATTCGTAAAGGATATGGCCGTCGGACCATCCCATGGCTCCATGAGCATGCTATGATATTCGTAAAATGCCTTCTTTTCCTTCGTCATATGCGGATTTTCCGTCCATGGTTCAGGAATGAGCATCATGGCCGCATGTGCCGGTTTACGCCCGGCAAGGACAAAGAATTCAAGTGCATTATCAAGAATCGAGGAATCACTGCCGTCTATATCCAAAATGGGCAGGACCTTTTGCAGGTCATCTCCGAATGCTTCTGAAACAAACTGCTGCTCACGCGCTTTCATCCAATTCACATTGCCTCTAAGCGTATTGATTTCGCCATTATGAATCAGGTAACGGTTTGGATGTGCCCGTTCCCAACTAGGAAAAGTATTCGTGCTGAAGCGGGAATGCACTAAAGCGAAAGCCGAAACGAAATCCTCCTGTTGAAGGTCAAGATAAAATGCATCCACCTGCTCCGGTGTCAATAAACCTTTGTAAACGATCGTAGTACTTGAAAGGCTGGCAAAATAAAAACGATTCCCACGTTCACGAGCCCAGTTTTCAGCTTGTTTTCTAATAATGAACAATTTACGTTCAAAAGCTAAATCATCGGTTATCCCTTCACTGGCACCGATGAATACTTGGCGGATCGTCGGACATGTCTCCTTACCGACCTCCCCGATTTTCCCAGCATCAACAGGGACCGTTCTCCAGCCTAATAGCGTTTGGCCCTCTTGTTCGATAAATGCATTCAAACGAGCTTCAATTTCAATCCGTTCATCATCATTGTTAGAGAAAAAAAGCATGCCTACACCGTAGCGCCCTTTTGCTGGCAAATTCATCTCCGGGCATGCCAGCCTGAAATATTTATCGGGAATCTGCACCATTAATCCTGCGCCATCTCCTGTAAGGGGATCGCTGCCTTGTCCGCCGCGATGATCTAA
Organism: Peribacillus sp. NJ11; assembly: GCF_030348405.1. Taxonomy (NCBI): domain Bacteria; kingdom Bacillati; phylum Bacillota; class Bacilli; order Caryophanales; family Bacillaceae; genus Peribacillus; species Peribacillus sp. NJ11. Next base: position 1,831,334 of record NZ_JAUCFO010000001.1, on the reverse strand, counting down.
TTGGCACAGCATCTTCAGTCCTTGTTTGACGATGTCATGTGTAGCAAGCCCTTTTAAATGAGCGTATAAACCGATCCCACATGCATCATGTTCAAATTCAGGATGGTAGAGCCCTTGTGCTTTTGGTATTTGATTGTATGTCATATTAATCGCCCCCATCGTATTCTTACACCGTTATGTCACTTACATTTATTCTAGGTTTTCAAATCGATATAAACAATATATAATTCTAATAGAATCTATCTCAATTTGAGATGAATGGTTGGAGGATGAATAAATGGAACTACGGCAATTACGTTATTTTGTTGAAGTCGCCGAGAGAGAACACGTCTCTGAAGCCGCAGAGCACCTGCATATCGCACAATCAGCAATCAGCCGGCAAATTTCCAGATTGGAAGATGAGCTTGGCGTCCTTTTATTTGAAAAAATCGGCCGAAATATTCAGTTAACCCCTATCGGAAAAATATTCCTTATCCATGCAAAAACGGCGATACAAGCGATAGAATATGCCAAATATCAAATTGAGGAATTTTTGGACCCTGAACACGGAACCATTAAAATCGGGTTCCCGACTAGCCTTTCCACCCATTTACTACCTACCGTTATTTCTGCTTTTAAAGATGAGCAGCCGAATATCGGGTTCCACTTAAGACAGGGATCCTATTCCTCTTTAAAGGAAGCCGTCAAAAATCGCGAAATCGGATTAGCCTTCCTTGGACCAATCCCGACAAACGATCCAGATATCGAAGGTCATATCCTGTTCACGGAAAACATTTCCGCTTTACTGCCCATAACTCACCCATTAGCGGAAAGGAAGAGTTTGCGACTAAGTGACTTACGAAATGATCCATTCGTTTTGTTTCCGAAAGGATACATCCTTCACACTATCGCTATCGAAGCTTGCAAAGCAGCCGGTTTCGCACCGAACATCACCTCGGAAGGTGAAGACATGGATTCCATTAAAGGTCTCGTATCAGCCGGAATCGGAGTCAGTCTGCTCCCTGAAAGTACGTTTTATGAAGTCACTCCAAGGCTTACCGTCAAAATCCCGATCGATACACCCGAAGTCAAACGGACTGTTGGCATCATCACTCCAAAACACAGGGAATTGGCACCATCGGAAAAGGTGTTTTATGAATTTGCCAAAAAGTTTTTCTCTGTTCTCGAGCAATATCAATAAAACATGCCGACCCTTCTAAACTGTGAATGTGAACGAAGATGGGACAGCCTTTTCCATAAATGATTTCACTAGACAACTTACAAATAGCCCACTGTTCAAGATTATTCGTTCAGGAGGAATTTAAATGGCATCCACCCATTCACATCTTGCATGGCATGAAACACTCGAGCTTCATGAATTGGTCGCCGCCCAGTCCAATGCCCTTATGAAATTTAAAAAAGCTTATCCAAAAATAAAAGACCCCATTTTAAAAACGATATATAAGCAAACGATTGATACCCTTACCCAAAACATCATGGAGCTGCTGCAATTTTACCCATTGGCGCCTAAGACGGGCCGGGATGACGATGTATTAAGGGATGACGCTTCGGCCGCTGCTGCCGGGGAATTGCTGGGCTTTGCCAAATCATCCATCAAAAGTTATGCACTTGCCATTACTGAAACAGCCACCCCTTCTCTTCGAAAAGTATTTAAGAAACATTTAAATGGAGCCATCGATACCCATGCCAAGATTTTCAACTAACTTTATGAAAGAAGCCTCTATCCTGCATACGACTTGAACCAACTGCTTCAAAATGACGTAGATGTTGCCAATAAGGCTCTTTCCCAACCATTCTAAATGCAAAAAAAGGTAAGCATACCGATTGCTTGCCTTTTTGCCGCGTTCCGATTCCGGTTTTCATTATAATGTTATAATATATAAGAATTGGTTTTAATTAGGTCAAAAGTATTAAAGAGGTGAAAATCATGAAAAAGATCTTTTTATCCATCATCATATCCCTGCTATCATTATCTTTAGTCGCCTGTAAGGCTGATGGGCCAAAACCCGAGAATATCCTTTCAGTTCCTGAGTTGACCGCTAGGGAAAAAGCAATCCTGGAGAGTTCAAGTGAACATTCCTTCCTTATCGATTTCAAAGTTGATGATACATATAAGGAGATGTCCGTCTGGGTCGAGAAATATGAATTTGGTAAACTAGTTGAGGATGAAAAAGGCCGCATGACAACTGGGGTTGAAAAGAATGGGACGATTATCTTCACCACATCCAAAACGGATGATGACCAAGATCAATCGATGTTCAATACCAGCATTCAAAACGATGACGGTTTGATTTCAGCTACTTATCCTGAGAGCATTGATAGAAAGGATACCAGCGTATGGGGCAGTCCTGATAAAATCAATATTAACAGCACAACTAAGCTTGCATTGGCGAGTATATGCTACTCAAGCGGAAATGAAGGCATACGTTCACTTTCCACTGATTTTTATGGTGATATGGATGGCCATATGGACGAGTTGAAGGAATACGATGTTGTCTACCTCCTGAGAAGTGAATTCACTAAATGAGCTGACAAATGCAGGTGCAAGTTGAATCGAACTTGCACCTGCACAGTTTATTTTTAGCACGCTAATACTACAAAACTCTATGGTTTCAAGAAAATAAATGAGACATTTGAAGATTCAAAAAAGGGTTGGCAATCAAATTGATGAAGTATTAAAGTCCAAATAATGGGTATGGGAAAATTTTAAAAAGGGGTTGAAGGAAGAGGCATTTGGGTGTAATCTTTTAAAATAAAAAAAAACGGAAAGAAGATATTAAATTGAAGAAAATCATCCTCCTCTTTGCAGCAGTAGTCATTGCGAGCTCTCTCGGACATCAAATAACCGGCGGATATAATGACCCTCGAAAATCCCGCCCTAGGTATATACATTTAAAATAAGGAATCCGCTTTTGAGCTTGATTCCTTATAATTTCAAGTCAATAAATATTAACATTTTAAGAAACGATCATGGGATTTGAATCTGTGCATAAAGACAATATTGATTGATAGTATTTCAAACTTATCTTTCAATTAAGCTTGTATTAAATACACTTAAATTACTCATTATTTCTCTCCAATATCAAATCATCCTCATTTGATATGAAACCATCTTTATCCATTTTCTTAATATACACGTTATACCCATTTTTCAGTTCAATTTCGATTGGCTTTTTTACTTTTTCACCAATTTTCCATTGAATGGTTTGCAAACTTCCTGATTTTGTTCCATCTCTTATATCGATAAACACTCGGATTCTATCGGATGTCCTTGATAGTACATAATTCCCCGCTTGTATTTCTGCACCGACCACATAATGACCAGGATCTTTAAGGATGATCTTTTGACCCTTTTTCGCTGCCTTTTCAAATTCAGAAGGCTTGAATTCAACCTTTCCTTTAATCCACAAATTCCCATTGAGATGAACTGGCACTGCATGTAAAATGGCATTTTTGTGCATTTTATCACCAAAAAATTCCGCTTCATTATCGAGGGCTTTAATATCATAATAACCCTGATCGATATCCTTCCCGACAATGATTTTTTGTGACTCCAAAACCTTATAGGATGCTATATTATTTTCAGTATTTCTATGATCGGCACTAATTGCTGCTGAAACAAAGTACACTTTATAGATAAGGAATCCTCCAACTAATACTAGTAAGCTTAATGCTGCCATTCTTTTATTTAGAGTCAAGAACGATTCCTCCATTATCCATCTTTATATATTCATCCGCTAATGCTTCTAAATCCTGTTTATGATGACTTGTCAAAATGATGAGTGACCCGCGCTCTTTTTCTTCTTTCAAGATTTGATAAACTTGAATGACACCTTCTTCATCAATTGCATTTGTTGGTTCATCCAATAATAAAATATCCGGTTTTTCAAATATCGCTTGGGCGACACTTAATCGTTGTTTCATTCCTAACGAAAACTTTCCTACCTTCATTTTTGAATCAGGATCAAGACCGACTCTTTTTATCGCCAATTTAATATCCTCATCAGTGGCGATGTTCCTGATTTTTGATAATATTTTCAGATTTGTATAGGCGTCATACTGGTGAAGCAGGGATGTGTTTTCAATAATGACACTAATGTTAGAAGGAAATGAAATATCCTTACCATTCGTTCCATTGCTTTTCTCCAGCCAATAAGTCGTATAGGTATTAGTTCCTTCTTTTGAATAATACATTCTCACTTTCCATATATTCCGTTCCGTAGTCGTTTGACGATACTTTGTACCTGTATATTCATTGCCCTGCTCTTTCTTAATCTCAAAGGAATATCCTGAATTCTCATTTCCAGCTTCAACCGAAAGCGTTCCTAAACCAATTGAGCAAGCTAGAATAGTACCTAATGCTATTACTCTTCCTTTTTTCATCTTTATAATTCCACCTGAAATTTGGTATTACTGCACTTTGACTTTTATTCTTTCTCCTCTCTTTTTCTCTAATAAAGATTTATAGTACAAGAAAAAAGAGTAGGTTCTATTTCAGAATTAAAACGCGAAACTCCAGATCTGACATCATGCAATGACAACGCACAGGCAAAAGACACGCTCATATCAAAAACACCACTCATCATCGAGCGGTGTTTTCATTCGTCTTCTCACATAAAAAGGCCGTTTAACATGTAAGTTAAACGGCCTTCACCTCTTATAACTATTTTGATTTTTTAACCGTTACTTTTGTTGCTTTTCCTGTATTGCCCGCTTTGTCTTTTGCTGAAGCATATAATGCGGATCCTGCTTTTTTCTTGCTGATTTTGATGGAGAAGTTCCCCTTGTTATCTGCTTTTCCTGTTCCGATGTTTTTATTGTTGTGCTTCACGGTAACGGTTGAACCGATTTCCGCTTTACCTGTTACTTTGGTGGCTTTGTCGTTTACTTCATTCACTTTCGGTGCTCCTGGAGCCGTTTTATCTTTAACCGTTACTTTTGCCGCTTTTCCTGTATTGCCTGCTTTGTCTTTTGCAGAGGCATATAATGCGGACCCTGCTTTTTGCTTGCTGATCTTGATGGAGAAGTTCCCCTTGTTATCAGCTTTTGCCGTTCCGATGTTTTTATTGTTGTACTTCACGGTGACGGTTGAACCGATTTCCGCTTTACCTGTTACTTTGGTGGCTTTGTCGTTCACTTCATTCACTTTCGGTGCACCTGGGGCGGTTTTATCCAGAACAGTTACGGTTGCCGCCTTACTTTCCCGTTTTGCTAGATCTGTAGCTGTGACTGAAAGTTTAGTGCCAGCTTTTTGTTTGCTGATTTTCACTTTGAAATTCCCTTTGCTGTCCGTGTTACCTGAACCAATCACTTTTTTTGCATTATTTTTGATCGTGATTTTCATGTCCGCTTGTGATTGACCAGTTACATACGTATCTTTGTCACTTACAGCTTTAACGGTTGGCTTATTAGGGGTTTCCCCTTTCTTCACGAATACTTTGATTGAAGAGGTTGCCAGTTTGGAAGAATCAGAGATATTCACAGTAAGCATTTGCTCAGCTTTTTGGACCGGAATTTTAATGGTGAACGTTCCGTTAGCTGCCGCCGTTGCTTTACCGAGCGTTTTGTTTCCGCTTTTCACTTCGATGACTGAATCCTTTTTAGCTGTACCAGTCAGTGTTGTTTGCGTATCCATCACAAGATTGACTTTTGCTTTTAAATCCACTGCACTAAGTGCACTGTATGCATTCAGCCTTCCATATCCGGATACTAAATCTTTTCCGACAGGAAGTTCTTCTTCTGGTATTATGATTTCTCCATCCTCAGGTGGATAGTCCTCATAAGGGTCTACATTATCTTCTTCTTCAAAAGCAACATATTCCGATGTCTCATGAAGGATTTCCCTTACTTCATTCAATTTCAATCCAGGGTTTCCGGATAATAACAAGGCCGTAGCTGCCGCAACATGGGGAGCTGCCATTGATGTACCATCCATATAGGTAACATTTCCATTAGGTACAAGGCTCGGGATGCCTGTCCCCGGAGCGACCATGTCCAATTTCGATCCATAATTGGAATAATCCGATACTAAATCAAGGGCATTGGTTGCGCCGACGGAAATGGCGTATTTAGATGATGCAGGATAAGAAAGACCTTCCATCCCATCATTACCGCTTGCTACGACAACCATTACATTTTTGGCGGCTGCATCTTTCAAGGCGTGTTCAATCGTCCTGCTATATTCTCCGCCCAAGCTAAGGTTTATGACCTTGGCACCATGTTCCACGGCATATTTAATGCCTAGTGCAATTTTCTCATTGTCTCCATATCCTGAAGAGTCCAAGACCTTCACAGGCATGATTTTAGCTACTGGATTGATTCCTTGCATGGAATAGCCATTGTCTGCTTTTGCAGCGATAATTCCGGATACATGTGTACCATGGCCATTGTCATCGACTGCATTTCCCTTCTTATCAATGAAATTCTTGCCTAAGTCCATGCGAACCGTATCTTTCAAATCCGCAAGTGAATCATCGACACCTGTGTCGATAACCGCTACTAATGTATCCTTTAGATTACGTTTCTTAATAAGGTTTTGCAGTTTTTCGTTATCGATGTCCGCACCCTTTATGCCCTCTTCACCACCGAGGTTATTCAAAGACCATTGATACGATGATTGAATATCGGTTGAAAGTGCTTTATACGTTTTTACCGGTTCGATATATTCCACTTCTGGAAGATTTTCAATACCGGAAAGAGCTGCTGTGCTCATTTTTGCTTGATTCTTTAACTCTACGACATACATATCATCATACAGAACCTCTTGTTTCTTAGGTGCCGATAATGTCCCGAATCCTTTTCCGCTTACTTTGGATTGGACAGAGCTTAATGACTTCCCTGGTTTAAGTTTGACGATATATTTGTTCTTTATATTTTTCGTAGCCGGAAGTTCGATTCCCGCTTTGCTTGCGATATCGACGATTCTCTCACCTGCAAGCTTATCAAGATTGATTTTCTTTGCAATGCCGTCCATATCCTTTTTCAATCCAGCCGGAGCGACGTCTGCCGTCTTAGTGAATAAAGCTTTAATCGCTTCTTGCTGCTTGTTGCTAATGACTGCCGTACTGCTTGCTCCATTTTCATTAAGATCCTCAATAAGGGGCTTAATGACGACTAAATGATTATAGACGGCTTCCCTTGCCGTTTTATTACCAGCCAGATGAAGAGCCAGGAATGGAGAAGCCTTATAGTATAAAGAGGACAGGGTGCGTCCCTCAGATGATTTCGTGAGAACTTCATCTCTAAACACGCGGAGTGTTTTCAACATGGATTCTCCCGTTTTCTTATCGTTTACACTCAATTCAACCGGGCATGATTCGAGATCTTCCCCTTCGTCCCCGGCAGATGGCGGCAATGTCACTGAATGGGCATTGATGGAGTATTCAGCTACATTTTCCGCATCCGGTAGAGGATTTCCTTCATCATCCGTATCGCCGAAATATTCAACTTTAACATAATATGTGCCGTCCCAAGCATATGGGAAATCAACTACAGCTTTTTCATCAGGATAAGAAGAGACAAAATAATTACTCTCATCTTTTTCTGCTTTTTCTTTATTTTGATATACGGAAATATTCAAGATTTTATCCGAATTGACTTCGAACTCAATATGGGAGAATTTTTGTATTTCTTCTTGTGTGGGAGTGATTTGATACCATTGAACACCCGGTTTTTCAAACTTTCCGTCCAAAGTGTCCCCATTTTTAATCGTATTTACATTTTCAATAGGTGTTACAGCTGCAGCTTGAGAATTTTGTGGAACCAAGCTGAAAATCAGTGCAAAAATAAGCACAAACACCGTAATTCGACTCACATTCTTAAATTTCACGGTTTCGCCTCCAATATTTGGTTATAAAATAACAGTACTATACCAAACTATCACACTGTATAATTTTATCAACCAATTTTTTCCCTTTTTTATGACAAATGCTTGATACAATTGGACAGCGAGCAGAAAAATGATTCTCCTGTACCAATTAAGCAAGATATTTGAGCTCCGATCGACACCTTATAACGATGTTGATGCCAATATTTGATAGATTCATCGCTAATGGACTTAAATCGGTGAATATCCTAACATGACCTAATTCCTAAGTTCCGCCAATGCCCGCGAAAAAAAAAGCTGTCCCAGCATTAAAACATGCGGAACAGCTCTCATTCGATTTGGTTAGTTTGCGACGATATTGACTAATTTACCTGGTACAGCAATGACTTTACGGATGGTTTTCCCATCGATTTGTTCTTTGATGGAATCATCACCCATCGCAATTTCTTCCAACTTTTCTTTCGTAGTGTCAGTCGGCACCATTAATTTCGTTTTGACTTTTCCGTTGATTTGGATGACGATTTCGACTTCGTTATCCACTAACTTCGCTTCGTCGAACGCCGGCCATGTTCCGTATGTGATGCTCTCGGAATGGCCTAGTTTAGACCAAAGCTCTTCAGCGATATGCGGTGCAACCGGTGCAAGCAATTTGACGAAGCCTTCGATATATACTTTAGGAAGCGAATCCGCTTTATAAGCATCATTGATGAAGACCATCAATTGTGAAATCGCCGTATTGAATTTCAATTCTTCATAATTCTCGGTCACTTTTTTAACCGTTTGATGATAGACTTTTTCAAGCTTGCCCGTGTCATCCGTTTCGGTCATCTTATCTGTGATCGAACCGTCTTCGTTGACTAATAAACGCCAGATGCGGTCAAGGAATCTGCGGGAACCGTCCAATCCGTTTGTAGACCAGGCAATCGAAGCATCCAATGGTCCCATGAACATTTCGTACATGCGAAGTGTATCTGCACCATGGCTTTCAACGATATCATCCGGGTTCACGACATTCCCTTTGGATTTACTCATTTTTTCATTATTCTCGCCAAGGATCATCCCTTGGTTAAATAGGTTTTGGAAAGGTTCCTTCGTTGGCACGACACCGATATCGTACAGGAATTTATGCCAGAAACGAGCGTAAAGCAAGTGAAGCACCGCATGCTCAGCGCCGCCAATATAAATGTCGACCGGCATCCATTCTTTTAATTTTTCAGGATCTGCAAGTGCTTCCTTGTTGTCCGGATCGATATAACGAAGGAAGTACCAGCTGCTGCCTGCCCATTGTGGCATCGTATTTGTCTCGCGGCGCCCTTTTCGTCCGTTTTCATCCGTTACGTTTACCCATTCCGTAATGTTCGCAAGTGGTGATTCGCCTGTACCCGAAGGCTTGATGTCCGTAGCTTTCGGTAAAATCAATGGAAGTTCTTCTTCCTTCACTGCAGACATCGTGCCGTCTTCCCAATGAATGATTGGAATCGGTTCACCCCAGTAACGCTGACGGCTGAATAACCAGTCGCGAAGACGGTATGTTATTTTCTTCGTACCGATTTCTTTTTCTTCCAGCCATTTGATCATGGTTGAAATGCCTTCTTCTTTATTCAATCCATCAAGGAATTCCGAATTCACATGAAGGCCATCGCCTGTATATGCTTCACTTGTCACATCTCCGCCAGCTACGACTTCCTTGATCGGCAAGTTGAACTTGACTGCAAATTCATAATCCCGCTCATCATGCGCAGGAACGGCCATGATCGCACCTGTTCCGTAGCTGATCAACACGTAATCAGCAATCCAGATCGGCATTTTTTCGCCGTTTACCGGGTTAATGGCATATGCCCCCGTGAACACGCCTGATTTATCCTTAGCCAAGTCTGTTCTTTCCAAATCGCTTTTATGTTTCACTTCATCTAAATATGCGTCGACTGCCGACCTTTGATCAGCTGTCGTAATTTTATCGACAAAGTGATGTTCAGGTGCCAATACGGCATATGTTGCACCGAATAACGTATCCGGACGGGTCGTGAACACCGTGAATGCATCTTCAAAGCCATCGATATTGAATGTAACCTCCGCTCCCTCGGAACGTCCAATCCAGTTACGTTGCATATCCTTGATGTTTTCAGGCCAATCCACATCATTCAAATCGTCGATTAAGCGGTCCGCATAAGCCGTGATTCGAAGCATCCATTGTTTCATCGGGCGGCGCTCAACCGGATGGCCTCCACGCTCACTTTTTCCATCGATGACTTCTTCGTTCGCCAATACCGTGCCAAGAGCCGGACACCAGTTAACGGCCACTTCATCAATATATGCAAGGCCCTTTTCATATAATTTCAAGAAGATCCATTGCGTCCATTTGTAATAGTCGGGATCTGTCGTGTTTATTTCGCGATCCCAATCATAAGAAAAACCAAGGGCTTTGATTTGGCGGCGGAACGTGTTGATATTGTGCTCCGTGAATTCAGCTGGATCATTTCCCGTATCGATCGCATATTGCTCTGCCGGAAGTCCAAATGCATCCCAGCCGATCGGGTGTAAAACATTATACCCCTGCGCCCGTTTCATACGTGCTAGGATATCGCTTGCCGTATAACCTTCCGGGTGCCCCACATGAAGACCTGCGCCTGAAGGGTATGGGAACATATCCAGCGCGTAGAATTTGCGTTTGCCGCTTTCTTCACCCGTTTTGAATGTCTTATTGCCTTCCCAATACTGCTGCCATTTCGTTTCTATGCTTCTATGGTCAAAACTCATTTGATTTCCTCCTAATTTCCGTATAAAAAACAATAAAAAACCCCTCATCCCAAAATAGGGACGAGAGGATTATGTATATCTTCCCGCGGTACCACCCACATTGGCGATAGCTAAAATCCGCCCAGCTTAAAACATCCGTAACATGGATTAAAACGCCAGGCATTACTTTTTACCTTCACACCCGGAACTCCAAGGGGAGTTCACGACCCTCCCAGGTTGACTTGCACCACCCGTCAACTCTCTTTACTGGAATCAAATCGCTACTGTTCCTCATCATAGTCTTTATGAGAATATTTGATTATATTAATTCTATTCAATTTCACCGATAATTGCAATAGCCGTACATAAACATTATCGACAGGTTTTTCATTATATATGCGAATTCAAGGAAAATCGTGCAAAAAAGGGAGCTATGCATCCATAGCTCCCTTGCTTCCCTTTAATGCCGCAGTAAAATCATTTCATTTTTCAATTCATTCAACTGCTGCCGCATCCGCGAAAGCATATCCCGTTGTTGGGCATTCGAACTGGCATACAATCGTTCCATATCCGTCAAAGCCTCTTCGATATACCTTTGCGAATTTTGAAATTGTTCATCATCATAATGCTCCTGCCGTGAGGCCTCGTTAAATTCAAACTCTGCAAAATGGAGAGCTCCTTCACATTGCTCTAAAAAATGATCGACGGATTGTCTGGTTGCCATTACAAACCCTCTCCTTCGCGTCTCATGTGGATGATTCGGAATCATCTTGTTTAGTTTGAGCAAATATCGAGTGGATTATCATTTTTTTTGAGGAATCAACCTTTATCCCAAAACTTCTCCCCATGATGGGAAATGAACTGCTCGATCCACTCGGCAAAACTCATATGGAGTTTCTCGCCTTCTTCAAAATCATCGATATGGCCTTTTACCATTAAATAATCCTTATCACCTTTAGCGACGGCTTCCCCATCTATCACGATATTATCTTGATAAATGCATGCCACTTTATAGCATCCTTCGTATGAATTTTCATATGTGTAATTAACAATATCATCCAGGCTGTATAAATCATTTTCCCCGCCAGATTCCACATTATCGAATAGACGGCATCCATTCGTTATTTTTAAAAACTCTTTATAATCATCGGGCAGAAGCAATCCGGTTTTCTTTTCAAAGGAATGAATTTGTTCATCCGAAGCAGGTGAATTGAAGGTGCAAGTGGCTTTGTATATGAACCCATCTTCATTTACTTCGATCACCTGATTATTTTCGGCTAATTTCTTTTTCATTTGATTAATCGCTTCTTCAACTTGACCGGTCATGTCCATCAGCTCCCGATTGGATATAGTCATTCATTAGATATACTGAAAATAGCAGCTAAATTTTAACCTTCAAGTATACAGTATACGCTTATTTTTCAAAAAAAGACCTAGCTGCCAGAATGTTGTATAATATATGTTGCGCTTTATTTTTAATTAGGAGGTTGCTGATTTGAATCAAGCAAACCCGTTTATATATGCAACGGATAACAAACGATATCATACATGGAATTACCACTTGAGAAATCATTTTGGACATAAGGTTTTTAAAGTTGCCCTGGATGGCGGTTTCGACTGCCCGAACCGTGATGGCACCGTTGCGCATGGAGGCTGCACCTTCTGCAGTGCCTCAGGCTCCGGTGACTTTGCGGGCAGCAGGGTTGAACCGTTAGACGTCCAGTTTAAGAAAATCAGCGAACGGATGCATCATAAATGGAAAGACGGAAAATATATGGCCTATTTCCAAGCGTTCACGAATACCCATGCACCCGTGGCAGAGCTTCGCGAGAAATATGAAAGTGTATTGACCCAGGAAGGTGTCGTCGGACTCTCCATCGCGACACGCCCGGATTGCCTCCCAGATGATGTAGTCGAGTATTTAGCGGAATTGAACGAGCGCACTTACCTATGGGTGGAACTCGGTCTCCAGACGGTTCATGAAAAGACCGCGACGATGATCAACCGTGCCCATGACTTCAATTGCTACAAAGAGGGTGTCGATAAACTGCGTAAACACGGCATCCGCGTATGCTCCCATATCATCAATGGTCTTCCTCAGGAAGATTACGAAATGATGATGGAAACAGCCCGGGAAGTCGCCAAACTCGATGTGCAGGGTATAAAGATCCATTTACTTCATCTATTAAAAGGGACACCAATGGTCAAACAATATGAAAAGGGCCTACTTGAGTTTCTCGACCGTGACGATTATGTCAGCCTGGTATGTGACCAGTTGGAAATTATCCCTCCAGAAATGATCGTTCACCGCATTACGGGTGACGGTCCGATCGATTTGATGATCGGACCAATGTGGAGCGTCAATAAATGGGATGTCTTGAATGCCATTGACGCCGAATTGAAACGCCGCAACAGCTGGCAGGGGAAAAATCATCAGACGGAGGTACAAACATGAAGCTTGATCGAATTTTGCCATTCGCCAGGATTCTGCTTGAAAAGGCTGTTCAGCCTGGGGATATAAGCATTGATGGCACGATGGGCAACGGTTTTGATACGGTCTTTCTTGCAGGACTTACAGGTGAAAACGGACATGTCTATAGTTTTGACATTCAGAAAGAAGCCCTCCAAACCACAGCGGCGAAACTGAAGGCCGAGAATTTACAAGCGCACTGCACCCTCATTCACGATGGGCATGAACAATTGAGCAAATACATCAGGCAAGAACATTCCGGAAAGATCACAGGTGCCATATTCAACCTAGGCTACCTTCCTGGCGGAGACAAATCAATCATCACCCAAGCAGATACGACGATATCGGCCATTGAACAGCTGTTCGAGATGCTGGCACCAGAAGGCATTATCATCCTCGTCATTTACCATGGACATCCAGGGGGATCTGAAGAACGGGATGCATTGATGGATTATGTACGGGACTTTCCTCAACAGAAAGCGCATATCCTGAAATACGGTTTCATCAACCAAGCCAACAATCCGCCATTCATCGTGGCGATTGAAAAGAGATGATCACGCATGACACCGTTCTTTAGTAACGGTGTTTTTGCATTAGACATTCGTTTAAGCCCCCACTCGAAGGGTGCATGGAACAAAATATGAAAATGACTAGACCTATTCGCCAATATCCTCCACATTATAAAAAGATACTTGTAATGTATTCCGTGCACCGGTCATCAAGACGAACGAATTGCTTACAAAAACAGGTTGATCCAAATAAAAAAAGCTGCCAAAGGTCTCACTTCGGCAGCTTTTTCATTATATCCCGCAGTATGTACCGATCAAACGACATACCCTAATATCTTTAAACGATTTTCAACAAAACTCAGTGCATATTGAAATACATCATCACGCTCTGGCTCGTTAAAGATTTCATGATAAAGCTTCGGCCATTCCTTATATTGCTTTTCACTGGCCAAGTTATAATTAAACCACTCACGAACCGCCTTCTTATTCACGATTTTGTCATCTCCGCCCTGCATGACCAAAAGCGGTACATCCTGAATTTCGGGAATCTCTTCAAAAGCATCCTTCATAGCCTGTGCAAGCTCGCGATACCAACGAATCGAAACCTTTGTGATATATAGGGTATCGTTTCTATCGGATTCACGAACTTCAGAACTTCTCGTTGCCATTTCAGGTGTCAACCCGGAATCTACCCTGAACTTTGGCATCACGATGTTCAAACCATGAGAGAGGGCTGTCATGAACTTCGGCGGCTTCGTCATGAGGCCTAAGCATGGTGAAGATAGAATCACCCCTGCAATGTCCCATTCCTCTTCCTGAAGAAGGCGTATCGAGATCAAACCGCCCATGCTGTGACCAAGTAAAAACACCGGTAGCGAATATTCGTAGGCATCTTCTATCCAGCTTTTCACTTCATCTAAATATTCATCAAAGGAATCGATATGTCCCCGGTAGGCGCGTGTTGTCATTCCCTGCCCAGGAAGGTCGCCCATGACCACATGGTATCCGGCTGAAAGCCACATTTGTGTAACCCACTTATAACGGCCGTGATGCTCCATAGCCCCATGAATGATGACAATGACGCCTTTTGCGTCTCCTTCTGTCTCCCATTTCCACATTCGAAATCCCCCTTTCACATTTCACTTGTTGTATACGATCCATGATAGTTAAAATAATATATATAAATTATAACCATATTCGTGATTTTCGACAAAAAAGAAATCTAACAAGTTGTACATTGGTATTATAAATAGCTAAGTGTATTTGCATACGGTATATTAAAATAATACATAAAAACATTAACTTCGGAAAGGAAATGATTGAAAATGATTATTTATCCGTTTAAAGGCAAAGAACCTGAAATCGCTGAAAGCGCATATATTGCTGAAAATGCTGTCGTCACAGGTGATGTGAAAATTGGTGACGAATCATCAATTTGGTTCAATTCCGTCATTCGCGGTGATGTATCCCCAACCATCATAGGGAAAAAAGTCAGTATACAGGATAATAGCGTCCTGCACCAAAGCCCAAATAATCCATTGATCATCGAGGATGAAGTGACCATCGGCCATCAGGTCATTTTACATAGCTGCAAAATCCGTAAAGGAGCTTTGATCGGCATGGGATCGATTGTGCTTGATGCAGCGGAAATCGGCGAAGGGGCTTTTATCGGTGCCGGCAGTCTCGTTCCCCAAGGTAAAGTCATTCCACCGAACATGTTGGCATTCGGACGCCCAGCTAAAGTCATTCGCGAAATCAACGAAGAAGATCGCCAGGATATGGAACGAATCGTACGCGAATATGCCGAAAAAGGACAATACTATAAAACGGCAGAACGAATAAAATAAACTAACGAGTAAATACTCCTAATTCGCGAGTAAATGCTCCAATTTCACGAGTATTTGCTCCTAACTCACGAGTATTTGCTCCAATTTCACGAGTATACGACCCTGACTCACAAGTATATACTCAATTCACGAGTAAACTCCTAACTCACGAGTAAATGCTCCTAACTCACGAGTATTTGCTCCTAACTCTGAGTATTTGCTCCAATTTCACGAGTATACGACCCTGACTCACAAGTATATGCTTCTAACTCGCGAGTAAATGCTCCAATTTCACGAGTATTTGCTCCTAACTCGCGAGTATTTGCTCCAATTTCACGAGTAAACTCCTAACTCTAGAGTAACTATCGATTTCTTGAATTATTCCCCCTGAAGGCAAAATTAATCCATAGAAAAAAGGTGCCCCGCTTTTGCGGGACACCTTTTTTCTATGGATTATGCTTGTGCTTTTAATGTTTCTGCTTTATCCGTGCGTTCCCATGGAAGATCGACATCTGTACGGCCAAAATGTCCGTATGCAGCTGTTTGTTTGTAGATTGGGCGACGAAGATCAAGCATTTTGATGATACCAGCTGGACGAAGGTCGAAGTTTGCACGAACTAGGTCAACTAGGACTTCTTCGCTAACTGTACCAGTTCCGAATGTATCAATCGAGATCGATACAGGCTCTGCCACACCAATTGCGTATGCCAATTGAACTTCCGCTTTGTCAGCAAGGCCAGCGGCAACGATGTTTTTCGCAACGTAACGCGCTGCATATGCCGCAGAACGGTCAACTTTAGTAGCATCCTTACCAGAGAATGCACCACCGCCGTGACGAGCGTATCCGCCGTACGTATCAACGATGATTTTACGTCCAGTAAGACCAGCATCCCCTTGAGGTCCGCCAATTACGAAACGGCCGGTCGGGTTGATGAAGTACTTAGTTTGAGCATCGATCAATTCAGCTGGAACAACTGCTTTAATCACATGTTCTTTTATATCGGCTTGAATTTGTTCAAGCGTAATTTCTGCATCATGCTGTGTAGAGATAACGATCGTATCTACACGTACAGGACGGTTATTCTCATCATACTCCACAGTTACCTGTGTTTTACCATCAGGGCGTAAGTAAGCAAGAGTTTCATCTTTACGAACTTTAGCCAAGCGGAATGAAAGTTTATGTGCCAATGAAATCGGAAGCGGCATAAGCTCTTCTGTTTCATTACAAGCAAATCCGAACATAAGACCTTGGTCCCCTGCACCGATTGCATCGATTTCTTCCTCTGACATGTTTCCTTCACGAGCTTCCAATGCTTTATCGACGCCAGCTGCGATATCGGCAGACTGCTCATCAATGGAACTCAATACAGCACAAGTTTCAGCATCGAAACCGTATTTCGCACGTGTGTAACCAATTCCTGCAATGGTATCACGAACGATACGCGGAATATCCACGTAAGCGGATGTTGTAATTTCACCAGCAACAAGCACAAGACCTGTTGTTACACTTGTTTCACACGCAACACGTGCATTTGCATCCTTAGCAAGGATAGCATCTAAAATGGAATCTGAAATCTGATCACAAATTTTGTCCGGATGGCCCTCTGTAACAGATTCAGAAGTAAATAGACGTTTCTTTGACATCATATTTCCTCCTTGGAAGTTAGTATGTTGTAGGCATAAGCCTGATTTTTACGGAACTCGTTTCCCTCATTAGTTTCAACTATAGACACAGAATTACTTATAAAAACACAAAAACCTTCCCTGGCAAATGAGGAAAGGTTTAAAATTCTGTCTTCTATCCTTTCACTCTTATCGTTCAAGGGTTTTTTACCTTGCTCAGGTTAGCACCATCACCACTATTCCTTGAAGAACATCGCTTTATTTTCGGCGATCGATCTTGGAGTCAAGTTCAATATGGCAGGTTGCTGGGTTTCAAAGGGCCTGTCCCTCCACCAACTCGGGATAAGAGAATCCGTACAATTTAAGATAATATCGTATCAGGTTGGAACTTGTCAATGTTTTTCTAAAAAGAACATATCCCCCCACTTGAAAAAACGGGTTGTTTCAGCGTCTTCAAAGGGTTTCCAAGGCAGACTGCGAATAGAAATGTTGAAAATTGCCATTAATAATAGAAAATAAAGCATACTAACAGGAACGGCCAATTAGAAATATGTTGCTTAATTACTTCCTATTTAAAATAAAATTTTCACTCCATGTAAGTATATGCAATAGTAATGACTCGGTTCCTGCGCCTTAATAATGAAAAATGATTAACGCAACCAGTTGAAAATAATCACAAATTAAAAGAAATAGTATAGACTATTTAAATGAATGTGTTATACTAATTGTAATATAAAAACTTAAACAAAGGAAGGTATCTCATATATGAATTCTGTAGATGTTTCTAATGAGTTACACCAGTTATTAACAGGAAACAATGTTCAAACTCAACTTTCAGTTCCTCAATTGGTCGAAAAAGTATTAAGCAGAAATGAAGGCGTACTAACATCAACTGGCGCAGTAAAAGCTGAAACCGGCAAATATACTGGTCGTTCACCTAAAGATAAATATATCGTGGAAGAAGCATCCGTTAAGGATAAAGTCGATTGGGGTTCAGTGAACCAGCCAATTTCTGAAGATGTGTTCAATAAACTATATAATAAAGTAGTTGACTACCTAAAAGCAAAAGAAGAGATTTTCGTTTTCAAAGGTTTCGCTGGTGCAGACGAATCATCACGTCTTCCAATCCGAGTTGTTAACGAATATGCTTGGCATAATCTTTTTGCCCATACTTTGTTCATCCGTCCGAACGAAGAGGAATTAAGAGGTCACGAAGCTGAATTCACAATTCTTTCGGCACCTAATTTCAAAGCAGACCCAGAAGTGGACGGGACTTCATCTGAAACTTTCATCATCGTTTCATTTGAACGCCGTACCATCCTGATCGGCGGAACGGAATATGCAGGAGAAATGAAAAAATCGATCTTCTCGATCATGAACTACTTACTTCCAGAGGCTGGAATCCTTCCAATGCATTGCTCTGCTAACGTAGGACGTGAAGGGGACGTCGCTTTATTCTTCGGACTGTCTGGAACAGGTAAAACAACTTTATCCGCAGACACTAGCCGTAAACTGATTGGCGATGACGAGCACGGCTGGTCTTCTAACGGTGTATTCAACATCGAAGGTGGCTGCTATGCGAAAACGATCAACCTTTCACGTGAAAAAGAACCACAAATTTTCGATGCGATCCGCTTCGGTGCCGTATTGGAAAATGTAGTTGTGGACCCGGATACACGTGAAGCGGACTATGATGACAGTTCATTGACTGAAAACACCCGTGCTGCATACCAAATGCAAGCGATCGATAACATCGTGAACCCAAGTATTGCAGGACACCCAAATACAATCATTTTCTTAACAGCTGATGCTTCAGGCGTTCTGCCTCCAATCAGCAAGCTTTCCAAAGAACAGGCAATGTTCCATTTCCTAAGTGGTTACACTAGTAAATTGGCTGGTACTGAAAGAGGGGTAACTTCTCCGGAAGCTACATTCTCCACTTGCTTCGGTTCACCGTTCTTACCGCTTCCCGCTCAACGCTATGCTGAGATGCTTGGTGATAAAATTGACGAGCACAATGCAAAAGTATACCTTGTCAACACTGGGTGGACTGGCGGAGCATACGGAACCGGAAGCCGTATGAAACTTGCTTACACTCGTGCGATGGTACAAGCGGCACTTGAAGGTGAATTAGCGAACATCGAAACGATCAAGGATGAAATCTTCGGTTTGGATATCCCGCTTCATGTTCCTGGAGTTCCTGACGAAGTGCTTCAACCAATCAAGACTTGGGCAGATCCTGCAGCTTATAAACAAGCAGCAACAGCTCTTGCAGCTCAATTCCGTGAAAACTTCAAGAAATTCGGTAGCGTTCCAAGTGAAATCGAAGAACTTGGCGGACCGACAGCTTAATAAATTGTACACAAAAGGACCAAGCTCTTGCTTGGTCCTTTCTTCATTGGTTTTCCGCTCCCCCCGTGCCAGTTGCAGAGCTTGACTTTCAACCACAAAAAGGGCACTGTCCATAGTCAGCGCCCCCTTTATCCTTATTCCATTATCGATGTTTGTCCAAGTTTTTAGATGATCGCTTTATTCCTGGCTTTTTTCATGGACATCGTTTTGTATTGATATATATTGCCCAGGTTGGCCACCGGGACATCGGTTTCATTCGCATCAATGCAATTCCGTGTATCCAAAATCAATTTATTGGCCATAAGATCCGATAGCTTATCATAATCCATCCGTTTAAATTCATCATGGTCGGTCAGGACAAGTATCAAGTCGGCACCTTTTACAGCATCTTCCACTGAAACGATTGGCATCTTCCCAGATTGAACATGCGGATCATGCAAGGCTACATCCACATTTTCCATTCCCATCAAGATATTGACGACATCAATGGCGGGACTTTCACGAATATCATCTACATTTCCTTTGTATGAAAGTCCGAAAACCGCTACCTTTGGATGACGGATTCCCTCGAGCATCATTCTTACGCAATTGACAATGTAATAAGGCATCGATACGTTTGTATCACGTGCCAATTTAATGATTCTCGCATACTCTGGTGCCTTTGCTACGACGAAATACGGATCGACTGCTAAACAATGTCCCCCGACTCCAGGGCCTGGTTGGTGAATATTGACACGTGGGTGCTTGTTTGCCATCCCTATGACATCCAAGACATTGATGTCCAGCTGGAAGCAGACTTTCGCCAGCTCGTTTGCAAGGGCGATATTGACATCCCGGAAAGTATTTTCCATCAGCTTGGACATTTCTGCCGTTTTCGCATCCGTCTGAATGATTTCACCTTGAACGAAGGTTTCATAAACTAAGCTCCCTTTATAAGAACATGTTTCCGTGATCCCTCCGACGATACGATTATTATGAACTAGCTCTTCAAGAATCCTTCCAGGTAAAACACGTTCCGGGCAATGAACGAGGAAGATGTCTTTACCGATCGTGAGGCCAGTCATTTCTATCATCGGTTTGATATGATCATCCATGCTTCTTGGCGCTATCGTCGATTCGATAATGATGACATTTCCCTTTTTGATAAAAGGAAGAATGGTGGATGTCGCTTCTAAGACGTAGGTTAAATCACATGATTGATGCATGTCATCTTTATTTGGAGTAGGGACTGCAATAATGAAAACATCAGCATGTTCCGGGCTTAAAGCAGCTCGAAACTTATTGGAAATAAGCACCTCATGTAATACCTGCTCCAGTCCAGGTTCTTCGATATGGAGCTTACCATCATTCAAATTGGAGATAACCTCAGGCTGGATATCCACGCCGATAACATCGACACCGTGTTTCGCAAACATTAAAGAAGTTGGAAGCCCTATATAACCTAGTCCCATTGTACAAAGTTTCATATTAACCACTCCTATCCTATTTTTCTGCTACACTCGTTTTGTTAGGCAGATTGATAAATATCGATAAAGATTTCCTTCTCTTGTTTCCAATTGTATTTTTGCCGGGCATTCAGGCAATTACTGCTCATTTCCGCCCTTTTTTCAGGGTGTTTCAATAGGTAATTGACTCCTTCGGCAATTGACTTTGGATCATGTGAATCGACACACACGCCAATCTGTTCCGCATCGACCACCTTTTGGATTTCAGGAAAACTACAGGCAACCACAGGCACACCGCTCATCATGTATTCAAACAATTTATTTGAAGAAGCGGAGTAGTGATTAAAACAGACATTATTCAATACCTGAAAACCTAAATACGCATTTTTCGTATAATGGAGCAGCTCGTCGACCGGAACCTTCGGTAAGAACTTCACACGATGTTCCAGATGCATGTCGCTTACTTTTTTCATCAAATCATCCTTGATTCTTCCATCTCCTATAAAAACCACTGTCCCACCCTCTATCATCGGTACAGCATCAACCAATTGCTCTAAACCTCTGCCCATTTGAACGCCGCCTTGGTATAACAATATCGGCTCATTCGCTGGCAAATCGAGCAGTTCATGCAAATTCACGGCCGTACTTTCCTCCGGATTGGTTGGAATTGGGTAGTTATGGACCACATTGGGATATAAACCATATAAGTCTTCGTTATATTTAGCTCTCGTATGGTTTTCGGCAATCATTTCATCAACAAATATTAATAGGAATTTCTCCATCATCCCGTAAAGTCGGCTATTATATCCCGTTCTGCTCGTTTGAACCTCATGTGAGTCATATATCAGCTTTTTCCGCCTTAACCATTTACTGCTGATTGCTCCCTGCATTAGCGTATTCAAGTCATTCGAATGATAAAAATCATATTTCCTTTTCCGGCCATGGTGGATCATTTGACCAAAAATGTAGCTCCTTGTTAATAGGGTCGGCAGTTTCGTTTTACTCATGATCAAGGTGCCGATCGCAAGGAGTGCAAGGGAACCGAACAATATTCCCGATCCCACCCAGCCATTGATCAAGTTCAAGTTCCACAACGTATTCCAAACCAATAATGCCAGTAGAACGATTTCAAACTTCTTTTTCTTCAATTTGCCTACGATCCTGAGAATCCTATGAAGCGCCTCCCAGCGGTTATTCACCCTAGTGACAGTGAAACCATTTTGATGTTTCTCCTTTTTGGGCAAATCCTTGATCTTCCAGTTATGAATGGCAATCAAATCCACTTCATAACCCGCTTCAGTAAGTGCTGTGCATTCTCTTAGAACCCTTGCATCGTTCGTAAAGTGATTCCACACAAACATACATACTTTCTTCGCCATGTTGTCCTCCACTTCCAGGTTTTCAGCCTGACGCTTCCATCACGTTGATGAGACCTTTAATATTTTTGGACCATTGAAAATGTTGTTTAGCATACTGATAACCGTTTTCCCCCAGTTCTTTACGAAGGGCTGGATCCGAGGCCATGGTCAGGATATGCTGACTGATTTCATCAACATTTCGGCTGTCTGCCACCAACCCGCATTTCGCCTCTGTGAGCATCTTCTTGGCCCGTCCAGCAACATCACCGACAATGGGCTTTCCGACACACATATAATCGATGATTTTACCAGGTAGCACCTTGTTGAAGACCTCTTTTTCAACCAAGCTTACATATGCAATGTGAGAAGTTGAAACTTCATGAAGAGTCACTCTTCTATTCATCGCATTAATCACCTTGATATTAGTCAGCCCTTTAGATCCGATCTCCTTCTCCACTTCGGATACCCGATATCCATATCCGATCATCGAGAACTCGATTTGCTTATGTTCCCTTAGCTTTTCAGCCACGGCTATCAGTTTTTTCAGGTCTTGAGCCAGTCCAATATTCCCTGTATAAACGACCTTGATTATTTTTTCCGATGCGGGTGTAAGCAAATTCTTTAAAGTCAGCTCATCCGCAGTAAGCGAATTAGGGATGAATTGGATGGTATCCTCCTTGACTCCCTTTGAAACGATATAATCCCTGAAACCAGGACTATTGATTATGATAAAATCCGAATGCCGATATAGCTTCCTTTCCAGAAAGAAAGCGATTTTCAAAACCCACTTATTTGTAAACACTCCCACTCCTATCAACGATTCCGGCCATAAATCCCTGACATCGGTAATGAGTTTCGCCTTCATCTTTTTCTTGGCGATCAACGCCGCCAATGTCGGGAAGATCGGCGGGGTAGTGGCAAACACATAATCATATTTTTTTTCGAGACGGATGATTGTATAAATGAAAAGCCACATCGCTTCAAGATAATGAAGCAACCGCTTTCCCATATTGCTTGTATACCTCTTCACTTTGTCCGGCTTTATCCTGATGACATCTTCTTCAATGCTATCTTCATCCCAAAACTTTGTATCTTGATATAAACTTTGATTAGGATAACTCGGCTTCAATGTGATGACCGTTACCTCAAATCCGTTTCTTTTCAAATGGAGATATATATTTTTCATTCTATTTCCCGCACTTCCGATTTCCGGATAAAAGTTTTGCACGATCATCAGGACGCTTTTCATATTCGCCTATCACCTCTATTCTTGGGTTGTTATGTTCCTGCTTTTCATTGTAAATGCCAGATATTAACTGAAAGTTAAAGAAATATAAAGTCCTCATTAATATTGTAAATATTCCGTTAATTATTGTTTCATTTTCATATTTTCCATGAACTTCCCGCTATAATGGGGAGGACATTTAGAAGGGGAGGAAATGAGCATGCCTAAACAACGTTTAAAGGTCATGACCGTATTTGGTACAAGACCGGAGGCCATCAAAATGGCACCCGTCGTATTGGAACTGAAAAAACATCAAGAAGAAATAGAAACCATCGTGGTGGTCACCGCCCAGCATAGGGAAATGCTCGACCAAGTCTTGCAATGTTTTAAAATAAAGCCAGATCACGATTTGGATATGATGAAAGATAGGCAAACATTAGAAGAAATTACAACTCGAGGCATTGAAAAGTTGAGTTCGCTCATGAAAAATATAAAACCGGATATCGTCCTCGTTCATGGGGATACAACGACAACTTTCATCGCAAGCTTGGCTGCTTTCTATAATAAGATACAGGTTGGTCACGTTGAAGCTGGTCTCCGTACCTGGAATAAGCATTCACCGTTCCCAGAAGAGATGAATCGACAGTTGACTGGTGTCCTGGCTGACTTGCACTTTGCACCGACCAAGAAGGCTGCTGAAAATCTCCTATTGGAAAACAAACAGAATGACCGTATCCATATTACCGGTAACACTGTCATCGATGCCTTGAAAACAACGATACAAAAAGACTACACGCACCCGATCCTCTCTGGGTTGAATGGCGATAGAATGCTATTGATGACCGTACACCGTCGTGAAAATATCGGAAAACCCATGCAAGGAATATTCCGTTCCGTGAAACGGCTTCTTGATGAACATGGGGATATCCAAGTTGTTTTTCCGATTCATAAAAACCCAGTCGTTCGCGAAATCGCTCATGAGATTTTCAACGATAACGATAGGCTGCATATTATCGAACCTTTAGAGGTGATTGATTTCCATAATTTCGCTGCGCGATCCCATCTGATCCTGACAGATTCCGGAGGGGTGCAGGAAGAAGCTCCATCTCTAGGTGTTCCAGTTCTCGTATTGCGAGATACGACGGAACGGCCGGAAGGAATTGAAGCTGGCACTCTATTATTGGCAGGGATCGAAGAAGAACGAATTTACCAATTAACCAATGACCTACTTACGAGTGAAGAGGCCTATAAAAAAATGGCCACAGCTTCCAACCCATATGGAGATGGACTTGCTTCAAAGCGGATTGTTGAAATCCTATTAAAGCATAGTATGAAATCCCCCCTTCCAATATGAAAATGGTTCAATAAAAAAAGATGATTAAATCAGCCTGCCACTTTACCGGCAGGCTTTTTCCAATTAGTTAGATCTATACTTGAGCACCTTCGAAAACCTGTTCAGTCGCGGCACACGTATCATTTGCCCTTATTCCGAAATAACCGCTATTTCTATTATTGAATCCGCACCAGCATTAACATTCTGGATCATCACTTGAATTTCATTTACGAAAGGGGACGCAAAAATAGTCAAAGCAACGAAGGACAAAAAACCACTATTAATTTGTATTTGAAATGGCAGATACTTATGATAGTTTTGATATATCAAAGTTCATTGGATTTAAAACTTTACATTGCTTGGAGGTGTTTAAATGTTCGGGGAAGACCCAAAGTGTGTTAATTGTGGAAAAGAAATTAAAGGCGATGAAGTTGTTCTTGTGAAAATGCGTTATCCGAAGCGTAGAGGGATGACTGAAATAAAAGCATATTTAAAAAATGAAGGAAGTTTCATCTGTGAAGAGTGTTTTGATAAAGCTTAAAACTAATATATGATATTTAAATTTCTCTCTCTTACTAAGTCCTTGCATAAAAAGGACCACCAAAATTGGTGATCCTCAATTTATCATTTTATTGAACTGGGCTTTTCCCCAAGTTTTCGAACCTCTTCTTTTTAAATAAAGTAGGACGGTTAAGAATATGACCACCTCTGATAATGGAATGGCCAGCCATGCTGCATTCGTCCCGAATATAAGCGGCAATGTCAGCAAGAATATAAGCATGAAAATGAACTCTCGCCCAATCGTGATCCAGGCGGCCATCTTCACTTGCCCTATGGATTGGAAATAGGTCATCATGACAAAGTTGACACCCATTAGGATATAGCCGCTAAAGAAGATCCTAATTCCAATTGTAGCAAGTTCTTTAACATCACTTGAAAAATCACCGAATAAATTCACGATTAAAGGAGCCGCAACCTGTCCCATGAGGGTAATGGATATTCCTGCCCCCATTGCGGTAAAAATGGCAATGCGGACCGTTTCGCGCTTCCTCTTTTCATCTTTTGCACCATGATAATAACTTACCAGCGGCTGGATTGCCGACCCTATGCCGAGAAACATCAACAGCATGACACTATGGGCATAATTCACAATCGAAAATGCAGCTAATCCATCGGTGCCTGCAAGTCGGGAGAACGCATTATTATGAGCGATAGTAAAGACGGATACACCTATTTCCGCTAAGAAACTAGGAAAGCCGATCATCATCGTCATCATGAATAGTGACTTTTCAAAACGGAACTTGACGAGACGAAGCGTGTTCTTCTTCGTGAAAAAGTGCAGGCTGAGAACCAGTATCCCCAACGCTGCTGCCAAGATCGTACCATAAGCTGTCTCACGCACCCCTAGTTCAAGTACGTAAAGGATAATGAAGTTCAAAACGAAATTGGATATGGCTGTAACGATAAGGGAGGCCATGGCCAAATTCGGATTGCCATTATTCCTGACGAATATGCTTAAAGTGTTTTCCAACGTGAAAACAAAGCCTAGCATCAAGAAAACATTCATGTAGTCCGTTGCAAAGGGAGCCGTTGCTTCATTGGCCCCTAGTGCATAAACAAGCTGATGGTGAAAAGCGTAGGCAATCAGACCAATGATTACGGTGAATATCGTAATCAAAATGATGGAATGGGTGAAAATAAAGCGTGCACGGCCATAATCCCTTGCCCCCATGCTTTGTGAATAAAGTGTTGCGCCGCCTACCCCGATCCAAATCGACATCGCTACAAAAATCGTATAAATGGGCCCTGCTATATTAACTCCTGCAAGGGCAACCGATCCAAGTTTATTGCCGACCATCACGCCATCGACAACAAAGTTCAATGCCATCAATACCATTCCTATCATAGAAGGAATCAAATAGCGTAAAAAGACCCTTCCCGTCGATTCCATCTCCAGTAGATTTTGTTGTTGTTTTTCTCTTAATGACATGTTTACCATCTCCTGCTATTCGACCTTACTTTGAAATACCTCTCCAAAAAATGGACCATGACGCTGCAAGTTTTTCCGCCACCCGCTCTCGATTATCGGCATAAACCAGTTCAACCATAATGGCCACGATGACACCTGAATACGCCAATGTCAGGGTCCGCGCATTCCCTGTGTTTAAAGCCCCCTCTGATACCCATGATCGGAATATCTCTTCCATTAAGGCTTCCTGTTGAACCTGAAGATCATCAGTCTCCTTCTGTATTTCATTGTATAGATGTGTTGGCGGAAAGAATCCCATGCGAAGCCAGAACTTCAAACTTTCTACCTCCTGGAACATCTTGATCATTTCTTCCAAAAATCCGTATAGCGTCTCTTCCGGGTCACTGTTGCGCATCATTTTGAAATACTCCACATAAGACGAAAGCTCCATTTCCTTGGCATCCTTAAGGACAGATAAAAACAGATCGTCCTTCCCTTTAAAGTGAGAATAAATGGATTGTTTCCTTATTCCGACTTCTTCCGCAATTTGTGAGAGTGAAGTCCCCTCATACCCATGAATTGTAAAATATTTGAGTGCCGCTTTTTTTATTTCATCGCTTTTCATAATAAGGTTCACCTTTCATTGCCGAATATTCTTTTTTGTATTTCTGATAAACCCATCATACCCTAACGAACGTTCGTCAGGCAAATTTTTATAATAAAAAACACACAAATCATATTCCCTGTGATGAAATAAAGGGGGATAAGATATCTCTGTCGAAATGATAGTCATGTACAAGAAGGAGGATCCATATGAAAAATCAGGTTACCCCCTATTTAATGTTCGATGGTCAAGCAAAGGACGCATTAGCCTTTTATGCAGAGGTATTCCAAGCAGAGATTATCGACCTGCAAACTTACGGTGAAGCTGATTTCCCAACACCTGAAGAAGCGAATGACCTTGTTTTGCATGCCAAAATCAAAAAAGGCGATATGTTGATCATGGTATCTGATACGTTTCCAGGCAATCCCCTTCAAGTCGGGAATAATGTATCGTTGGTCCTCGAATGTGAAAGCGACTCGGAAATCCAGTATTTATATGATGCCATCTGTGAAAAAGGATTATCCTTAATGGAACTGCAAGATACCTTTTGGGGGGCCAAGTATGGTAAAGTCAAGGATCAATTTGGCGTTCACTGGGACTTGAATTACACAAAATGAATTCAAAAATGGCCGGAGATACAAATTTGTATCTCCGGCCATTTTTTATATCATCAAAACACATGAAAATAATTCAAGACATTTTTTCCAATCAGTAAAATCGTGACGCAAATGAATAATAAACGTACATAGGAAGCACCTTTCTTAATTGCGAAGTTCGTTCCGACCAATGCTCCTGCGACCATTGCAAGACCCATCGGAATTCCATAGGCAAAATTGACGGTCCCCATCGATAAGAAAATGATAAGTGCGGCTATATTGCTTCCAAAGTTCAATATTCTTGCATTCCCAGCTGCCTGGACAAAATCAAATCCAATGATCAAAAATGAAAATAATAAAAAGGAGCCTGTCCCTGGTCCAAGAAAACCATCATAAAAACCAATGGCAAAAATTATGGCAATCAGAAGTAACATTTTCTTCCTTGTCAGTCCTTTATACCTTGCATCTTTACCCCAATCCTTTTTTACCATCGTATAAATCGCAACAATGACCAACAAGATCAAAATGAGGGGCTTTAATATTTCAGCGGAAACGAAATGTACAACAAAAGCCCCTAATGCCGCTCCAATCACAGTAATCGGAAACAGCTTGATGACGAATTTGAAATTCACTTTGCCAGCCCGAATGAATGAAATCGTACTCGTTAAAGATCCCATTGTACCCGCAAGCTTATTAGTCGCAAGTGCCGCAGAAGGCGAAATCCCCGTGAACAATAAAGCCGGAATGGAAATTAAGCCGCCTCCGCCCACAACGGAATCGATGAATGCAGCAATAAAACCCGCAATAATTAAAAATAGCAAAGTATAGAGATTGATATCCTCCATGTATTCCCCTTCTTTCAAAAGCACTATCTAAATCATTTTTCGTCCAGATAATCGACTAACCCTTCCTCTGATGTAACCGTGAATCCATGGCGTTTAAGCAAAGCCGCGGTCACTCCATTCCCGACCCTCCTCTCCCCCTTGAATTCACCATTATAAATCGTCGCACTTCCACAGGATGGACTATTTTCTTTTAAAACGACAAGCGTCGCTCCAACCTCCTGGGCTTTCAATAATGTAAGATTGGCTCCTTCTATGTACAACTCCGTTACATCCCGACCCGACTTTTCAATTACCTTCGCTTTTCCATTAAGGACATCCCCACCATCACCGCCAATTATCTCAGCAGGTTCCCTAGGTGTCGAAAAACCGCCAAGCAACTCAGGACAAACCGCTACAGCCTTTTTCTCCCTCATTAATTCCATAATTTTATCGTCCAGGCTGTGTGTACCGTTGTATCTCACCTCAAGACCTGCTAAACAAGAACTCACCAAAATCATCAAATCACCCCACCTCATGCTTTTTAATCCATTTTATCATTCTTTCAGTATCATTCATTTCGAATATTGAATATCAATTGGAATTTTGCAGTGTGGCGAATGACGACGGTCGAATTATCGGCGTGGAGGTCGATTTATTGGTACGGAGGTCGATTTATTTGGGTGTAGGTCGATTTATCAGCGCGGAGGTCGATTTATCAGCGCGGAGGTCGAATTCTGGCAACCCAACCAAAAAAAGCGCTTGCAGTGAAATCCCGGCAAGCGCTTGTCTATTTAGTTAGTTGAGTTCAGTGATAGAAGTTGGTACGTAATGATGGTCTTTTCACTGGTCCATTCAATTTTTTGGATAACGGCTGTTCCGCTTGAGTCAGATTGAATCGTTTTGCGGACATCGATTGGGATATCGATAGGGTATAACCGGTAACCTGCTTTCGATAGCCGAAAGATATTTTCTTCTTCTCGGGTTTCATTCCCTTTTGTAACGATCATAGTATTGAGTTCCATAGGCATGCCCATGTTGTATCTCCTCCTCTTGCCAATATACTTAGAATATACTTCATTCTATCATTATTCGGTTTTATTTTTCATCCAAGTTGTTAAATCTTCGACTACTTTTCTGTTAACGGCCGGTGGGAAGTAATGCGTGAATTGAGGAAAATACCAGCTTTCGACCTCTTTGTCATGCATTTTCAACCTTTTCTCCAACCTGTACGCGTGTTCAATGGCGACATTGTCATCTTTTTCACCATGAATGATCAGAATGGGTATATTCAAATCTTCAATCGCAAACAATGGTGTACGGTATTCATATTGATCAGGGCATTTTTTTGGTGTTCCGCCGATGACCCGCTTCATCATCCGACGCATATCGACACGTTCGACATATGTTAAAAACATATCCGACACACCTCCCCATGTGACGATCGACGCTGCATTCTTGCAGTATATCCCAGTCCAAAGCGCCATGATGCCGCCACGGGAAAATCCGAGGATATGAATGTGGTCCTTGTTCACTCGGGGGTGCTGTTCAAGAAGATTGAATCCTGATATCGCGTCGAACCTATCTTCTCCCCCAAAATCCTCATCTCCCTCTCCGCCTTGATTTCCACGGTAAAAAGGGGCAAAAACGATAAAACCTTCTACGGCATACTGCACAATCCTTGCGGGCCTGACCTTGCCGACATTTTTAATCCCGCCGCGTAAATATAAGAAGGCATCGTGAATTTCACCATCAACCGGTTCAGCCAGTAACCCCCTTACTTTCAGGCCTTGTGATATGTATGTAACTGAATAAAGATGGATTTGTGGATGCGGTGAGGGAAACCGCCGTTTTGAAATAATCGTCCCGTTCTCCAATTTCCACTCTCCTTTCTCTTTAATCTTATTGTAAAACATCCGCTTGTTTTTATCCCCTAAGAGGCATTCACATTTTTTTCTTCCATTCATACGATAAGGTAGGCAAAATACCTATTTATCAAGGAGGAAGGAATTTTGAAAAAATGGTGTAAAGCAGGTGTCATATTTTTACTTCTGTGTGTGCTGGTGATCCCGCTCGGAGCATGTGGCAACAAGGGCCAGGAAACAACGAAGGTCAGGGTGGCCGAAGTTACCCGCTCCCTTTTCTATACACCGCAATATGTAGCGATTGAAAAGGGATTTTTTAAAGACGAGGGCCTAAGCATAGATTTGAAAACGACGGCAGGCGGCGACAAGACGATGACCACGCTTCTGTCCGATGGTGCGGATATCGCTCTCGTTGGCTCTGAAACATCGATCTATGTTCAGGCACAAGGTTCGAACGATCCCGTCATCAACTTTGCCCAATTAACACAGACGGATGGAACGTTTCTTGTTTCACGTGAAAAAATCGACAACTTCAAATGGGATATGCTGAAAAACTCTACATTCCTAGGCCAGCGAAAAGGCGGGATGCCGCAAATGGCCGGCGAGTTCGTATTGAAAAAACATAACATAGACCCGAAAGAAGATTTGAATCTCATCCAGAATATTGATTTTGCGAATGTAGCAACTGCCTTCGCTTCCGGAACAGGCGATTTTGTTCAACTGTTCGAACCAACAGCCAGCGTGTTTGAAAAAGAAGGAAAAGGCTATATCGTCGCTTCTTTCGGCACCGAGTCCGGGCATCTTCCCTATACGGTTTATATGGCTAAGGAAAGCTATTTGAAAGAAGACAAAGAGACTGTCGAGAAATTCACGAAGGCATTGAAGAAAGCACAGGATTGGGTTCAGGAAAATGACGCTGCCGAAATTGCCAAAGTCATTCAGCCATATTTTGAAGATACCAATATCGAGACGATGGAAACAGTCATCAACCGCTACAAAGAACAAGGATCCTTTGCCACCGACCCCATTCTTGATGAAGAAGAATGGAACAATCTGCAAAACATCATGGATGAAGCAGGAGAGCTGCCTTCACGTATAAGCCATGATGAGCTGGTCAATACCGATTTTGCTGAAGAAGTCACAAAATAGCATAGCTAAAGGTAAGGAGGATGTCCGATGAGCTTTTTAAAAATCCAAGACATTCACCATACTTATTTTTCAAATCAGACGGCAGCGACCGCACTCGCGGACATTTCCCTCGACATTGAAAAAGGTGAATTCGTCTCTTTTCTAGGTCCCAGCGGCTGCGGAAAGACCACCCTGCTTTCCATCATCGCCGGGCTATTTCCGCCCACTGCGGGAAAGATCCTGCTCGAAAACAAACCTCTGAAGGCCAACAGTGACCTTTCAATCGGCTATATGCTGCAGCAGGATTATCTATTTCCATGGAAGACGATAGAAGAAAATGTTTTATTAGGATTGAAACTGATTAAAAAGGATGAAGGCCTTGAGAGAATAAAGACGCTGAAACTATTAAGTGACGTTGGATTGGGAGGCACCGGAAAATTATATCCGCGCGAACTCTCAGGCGGAATGAGGCAAAGGGCTGCACTGGCACGGACACTGGCGGTCGATCCAAAAATCCTTTTGCTTGACGAACCCTTCTCGGCCCTTGATTACCAAACGAAGCTGAAGCTGGAAGACCTTGTTTTTGAAACCTTGAAATCCTTCGGAAAGACAGCCGTGCTCGTCACCCATGATATCGGTGAAGCCATTGCAATGAGTGACCGCATTTATCTGTTTTCCGCGAACCCGGGTAGCGTGTACAAAACTTTAGATGTTCCCGATGAACTGCGTGAACTGACGCCTTTCCATGCACGCAACCATCCACAGTATCCGATGCTATTCCAAACGATCTGGAAGGAGCTTGAGAGCCTTGAATATTGAACAACTTCATAACCAATATAAAACCTCATTAAAAAAGGAAAACAGGCTCATTCGCTTTTATCAGATCCTGATTTTCATTGTTTTTTTCAGCAGTTGGGAACTGTTTTCCAGAATGGAATGGATTGACCCGCTCATCTTCAGCTCCCCAACTAAAGTGTGGCACCTTTTCATACAGAAATTGAGTGATGGAACGCTGCTTTCCCATTCCGGAGTGACGCTATTCGAGACCGTCCTCGGCTTCATCATAGGGACTTTTCTTGGAACGGTCCTGGCATCACTGCTCTGGTGGTCGCCAAGATTATCAAAAACACTTGACCCCTATCTCGTCATTTTAAATGCCATGCCGAAAGTGGCACTCGGCCCCATCATCATCGTAGCATTCGGCCCTGGCTTCCCTTCCATCATCTCGATGGGGGCAATCATCTCCATCATCATCACCACCATCGTCGTCTACACCGCATTTCGCGAAGTGGACCCGAACTACCTGAAGGTGCTCCAAACTTTTGGAGCCACAAGAACACAAGCTTTTCGGGAAGCCATATTACCCGCCTCATTCCCAACGATCATCTCGACATTGAAAGTGAATGTCGGACTCTCCTGGGTCGGCGTCATCGTCGGAGAATTCCTTGTCTCGGCGAAAGGATTGGGCTACCTGATCATTTATGGCTTTCAAGTCTTCAACTTCACCCTCGTCATGCTTGCCTTGATGATCATCGCCGTCTTTGCCACCATCATGTATCAACTTGTCGAACTGCTCGAGCGAAAACTAATCAAAGACTAACCAAACTGCCGATAACCCTCGGCAGTTTTTCATTCATGTCAGGAATTTATTGAATTCCGGCGATTTACTCGTGAATTAGGTGCGTTTACTCGTGAGTTTGCGCGATTTATTCGTGAGTTTGGTGCGTTTACTCGTGAGTTTGCGCGATTTACTCGTGAATTTGGTGCGTTTACTCGTGAGTTTGCGCGGTTTACTCGTGAATTAGGTGCTTTTACTCGTGAGTTTCGGCGATTTACTCGTGAATTAGGTGCTTTACTCGTGAGTTTGGTGCTTTACTCGTGAGTTTCGGCGATTTACTCGTGAATTAGGTGCTTTACTCGTGAGTTTGCGTGATTTACTCGTGAGTTTGGTGCGTTTACTCGTGAGTTTGGTGCTTTACTCGTGAATTAGGTGCGTTTATTCGTGAGTTTGATGCGTTTACTCGTGAGTTTCGGCGATTTACTCGTGAATTAGGTGCGTTTACTCGTGAGTTTGCGCGATTTACTCGTGAATTAGGTGCTTTACTCGTGAGTTTGCGTGATTTACTCGTGAGTTAGGTGCTTTACTCGTGAGTTTGCGCGGTTTATTCGTGAGTTTGGTGCGTTTACTCGTGAGTTTCGGCGATTTACTCGTGAATTAGGTGCGTTTACTCGTGAATTTGCGCGGTTTACTCGTGAGTTTGCGCGATTTACTCGTGAGTCGAGTTTGGTGCTTTACTCGTGAGTTTGGTGCGTTTACTCGTGAATACGAGCCTTAATTCGTGAATTTGATGTTTTTACCTATGAATTGTCCAATATCCGTAAATTTGCCCCATCTACTCGTTTCTCAGTTATATACTGCCATCCAGCCTTGATAAGCTCAACGGCACAATCTGATCTTTCATGATGAAACTAAACTCCTCACCCAGTACATCCGGAAATGCTTCCAAAAAGATCGGGCCGTCCGTTTCCAGGTAATCTTCCTTCTTTTCGACCTCACGCAAAGAAGCATAGTATATCGATTTAACGAATGGCTTAACTGGGTCATGCACTTTATATTGTCCCAAAAATTGCAGCTCCCCCACTAAACCCCCTGTTTCTTCATACACTTCCCGTATGGCTGTTTGTTCTATCGACTCCCCTGCTTCCCGCTTACCTCCCGGGAACTCCAATCCCCGCTCTCTGTGTTTGGTCAATACCCACGTTCCCTTATACCTGCTTAGCACAAAAACATGCCAGGACTCTCCAAAAACAGGATCCTCGGAGTATTCCACCTTATATCCGTTCTTATCAAAAAAGCGTTTCATTTTTCCCCTTCTCTCCATGTAAGAAATAATGCTGATTTTTATTGGATCCATCTTTCATTATAATCCAGCAAGAATCTCCATCACATCAAAAAAACGATGGCACCTCAATATTCGAGGCCATCGTCTGTTGGTTTTGCCTGTAAAATCCCCATACTTTCTATATGCCGTCTTCCTTCTTCAGTACCTAGTGCATAAATCATCTCGTAAATTTTTTGGAGTGTGATGTCCTGTTTATCATTTTCCCGGTCATAATGATATTGTAGGTATGGGACATGTGCCCGGTAAAAGTTTTCTTCCCCTACAGAATAATTATAATCAAATAACTCACGTAACTTGATGACTTCATTATCAGTAGCCTCGATTTCGAAATTCCATGGAGAACTTTCCCTATCTTGTGTTATCTGCCCATTCGGAAGCCAAATGTAATACTTTTTCCTGTTTTCAGACACATTCATCCACCCTTTCCATAAATCCTACGCTTATTTTTTCACGTAATTCCCCACTTCATACAATGGAAAATTTTGCTTAAAGAAGAACAAAGATGTTAAATAATAGATTAAAGTATCTTTCAAAGGGTAAAACATATAATAAGCCCAAGCATCCCTTCAGATTTTTATATGCACCCAGAGGTTTTTTTGATAACCTACATATAAAGAGATAACGGATTTCTAATAAATGTGAGGTGAGAGTTTTGAAGTTAATTGAAGAATTATACAATATGTACCGCAATAAGATGACTGGTGATGAAGAAGATATTGATATGCTTACTTTTGCCGTTCTGGAACAACTGGATCGTAAGGAAATTTTCGAATTGCTTCAAGAGATGGATGATCAGGAACTAACCAATCTAATGGGCCTTTACATTATTGAAACTTTAAAAGGGAAGTTCGCACAAAATAGCATGAACGACACGAAACCTACACATTTTCCGCCACGGAATATTCATTAATACATACTTGTCAGGTGTCCCTCTCTTGATGGATGCCTTTTTGTTGTTTTAGTTTTTTTCCTCCAAAAAAAAACCCTACCGAAGTAGAGCTTTTCCTTAAACCTTAACGTCCTAAATACGCACGCAACATCCAAGCATGTTTGTTTAAGCTTTTCTTCATGCCTGTCAGCATATCAGCCGTAACCGGATCTTCTTGTTCCGCAACTTCGATAATTTCCGAGAACTCTTGGGAAAGCTTCTCAAAATCACTGATGACACTTTGAACCATATCTTCTGTATTTTCGTTCCCTGTCGCTTCTTCAATCGTGGTTAATTCCAAGTATTCTTTAAGGGTAGCGACCGGTTTTTCACCAATGGCCAATAGTCTTTCAGCCAATTCGTCATAATTGGTTGTCACTTCTTTATATAGCTCTTCCAATTTTTGGTGAAGTTCAAAGAAGTGCGGTCCATTCACGAACCAGTGGTAATTATGAATTTTCGTATAAAGAACACTGAAGTTTGCAATTTCCTTATTCACTAAAGTTCCTAATTTTTTCTGAGCCATAAATATCTACCTCCGTAAGTTGGTTATACCTTTATAATTCCCTCTATTCAAAAATTGAAACATTATCTATTTCGATTCTTATGCTAAAATGAATCTAAATTGTGAACGTTAGGGGCTGTAAAGTATGATTACGGTTTTAGTTATCTCCATTATTGTGATTCTGATTGTATTGGCATTATCCGTCCTAACCATCGGAAAGGGTTACAGCTACAAACATACAGTGGATCCCATTGACCCTTTGCCAGAGGATGAGCGGAAAAAGGAAGAATCCGAAAAATAAAAAAGGTTCCTGTCAAAAAATGACGGGAACCTTTTTCATTAACCGAAAACTTTATGAAGTTCTTCTTTATCTTGTGTAAGCCAGAAATTCATTAATTTCTTAGCTCCTTCAAGATCATGCAATTTTGCTTGGCCGCATTGCTTTTCATTTGCAGCAGGAATTTCTGTAATTGTAACGGCATCCTTGAATGTATCTTCAAGAACATCGATGATTTCCGTTACTGTCGGCTCACCGCTGACAACAAGGTAATATCCTGTTTGACAGCCCATTGGCGAAATATCGATAATATCAAAATGATCGTAACGCTCAGAATGCTTACGGATATTGAATGCAAGCAAATGTTCCAGTGTATGGATCGTATCCGGCTTCATCGCTTGTTTATTCGGCTGGCAAAAACGGATATCAAATTTATTAACAACACCATCTGTTCCTACCTTATGGACACCGCAATGTCTAACATATGGGGCTTTAACAGCGTCATGATCTAATTCAAAGCTTTCAACTGAAGGCATTTAATTCACTCCTTAATTGTATGTCATCTCTATTTTACCTTGAATAACAATATATTTCATCCTTTAAAATTAATTCTCATTATATCTATCGGATTACCAATATGCTTATGCCTTATTGGAAATTTAGAAAATATGCTATAATTGAGGGTAGTGAATTTACTCGAAAAGAGATGAAAGCATCGTGTTGAAAAAAGTACTAATGGGAATCATCCGTTTTTACCAAGTTGCCATTTCTCCAATAAAACCGCCAACCTGCCGTTTTTACCCAACGTGTTCCCATTATGGTTTGGAAGCGATCAACCGTTTCGGCCCCATAAAAGGAAGCTGGTTAGCACTCATCCGGATCCTTAAATGTCATCCGTTTCATCCAGGAGGCATTGACCTTGTTCCAGAAAAAAAAGAAAAAAGTGAGGACCGTTAGAAAAAACCCTTGCTTTCCTTTGCAATTTTTTGTATTATACAGAAGTCAAATCGTAATCATTTCGTTTTTACACATAAAATTCAAATCGTAATCAATACGAATTATAAAGGAGCATTTCATATGAAAAATCGAGCATTGCTCTCACTTTTCCTTGTTACTGCGCTATTTTTGTCAGCCTGCGGCAACTCAAAGGGAGAATCCACTAAAAAAGAGAAGGATACCTTAGATATATATACGACCGTTTACCCATTGCAATACTTCACGGAAGCCATTGGTGGGGAGTACGTGAACGTCGAAACGGTTTATCCACCCGGAACGGATGAACACTCATTTGAACCCTCTCAAAAAGATATTGTAAAAATGGCTGAGTCAGACCTATTTTTCTACATTGGCTATCATCTTGAAGGCTTTGTAACCAAAGCTGAACCAATTTTAAGCAAAGAAGGCGTCGGCACAGTCGCGATAGGCGAAACGGTTCATCTTGATGAAGAAGAGCATGCACACGAAGATGAACATGCCCATGAAGAAGACGGTCATGACCATGGGGGCGTCAATCCGCATTTATGGTTAGATCCCATCTATTCCATTGAGATGGCCAAAACCATCAAGGACGAATTAACGAAGAAAATGCCTGAACAGGAAGAATATTTCAACAGTCAATTCAACAAGCTTTCCGAAAAGCTGAAGTCACTTGATGAAAAATTCGCGACAACAATCGAGTCGGGCCGTACCAATAAGATCATCGTTTCCCATTCCGCTTATGGGTATTGGGAGGAACGCTACGGTCTTGAACAGATTGGCGTCACAGGACTAACGTCTTCAAACGAACCATCTCAAAAGGAACTGGGGAAAATCGTAACCATGGCCGATGAAGAGAACTTGAATTACGTCATCTTTGAGCAGAATATCAGTTCTAAACTAACCGAGATCATCCAAAAGGAAATGGGAGCGAAATCACTTGAGCTCCATAACCTTTCCGTTCTGACGGATAAAGATATCGAAGCTGGCGAAGATTACTTCAGTTTAATGGAAAAAAATATAAAGACACTGCAAACTGCATTGCAATAGTCAAAAAAAAAGCGGGTCCTTATGGGTCCGCTTTTTTTTGGTCCTTTTAAACGGACTAAAGAGTCGCTTTCGTTATTCCTTTAAATGCTTCTCACGAATCTTTTCCATTTTCGTCATCAATTCGGTTCCAATCGTTGATTCAAATTCCGGATAGATGACGGTCATCTCTTCCATCCATTCTTTCTTTTCTTCATCTGACAGTGTATAGATGTCTATATTCGATTTTTGTTGAATTTCCCGTAGCTGTTCCTGATTCAATTCAGTTGATTTCTTCCATAGCCATTTCGTTGTATCATCCATCGCCCGTTGGATTTGCTGCTGAATATCCAACGGGAGTTTGTTCCAAAATGGCTTGTTTATCATGACGACATACCCTAAATAGCCGTGATCACTGATCGTTAAATATTTTTGCACCTCATATAATTTCTTGGAATAGATATTCGAAATCGTATTTTCCTGGCTATCCGTTTCATTGATTTCAAGGCTTTTAAACGTATCATTAAACTCCAGCTGAGATGTAGTCGCCCCAAAATGCTTAAATTGGCTTTCCAGGACTGCACTTGGCATGATTCTAAAATTCTTTCCTGCAAAATCACTTGGGTGCCGTATCGGTTTACTGCTTGTAATCTGTTTATAGTTATTCGACCAAAATGCGAGTCCCTCGATATCAATGGTATTCAGCTGCTTAAGCAGCTCTTCCCCCACTTCCCCATTCAAAGCTTCCTGCAAGGCAGCGTCCGTTGGAAAGACGTAAGGGAGGTCCAATAGCATCCATTTTTTTGATATACTCGTAATTTTAGATGTAGTTGGAGCAATCATCTGCACCTTGTTTTCCTGTAATGCTTCGATTTCTTCAAGATCACTATATAATGACTGATTAGGATAAACTTCAATTTTGACACGATGATCTGTATATTCATCGACTAGTTGGGCAAACCGGTTCGCAGCTAGCCCTTTAGGTGTATTTTCGGCTACGACATGACTGAACTTAATTACGATTTGATCCTTCATCCCTACCTGCTCCTCATCCTTCGGCAAATTGAAACCGAAGCTTGTAAAGAACGATTGAAACGATATATATACTGCTATCGACAGCCCCAAGCCAATTAATATGAAGTACCCCCATAATGCACGCATACCGACAACTCCTTACCGCTCACATAACGTT
This sequence comes from Peribacillus sp. NJ11, assembly GCF_030348405.1. Classification (NCBI taxonomy): domain Bacteria; kingdom Bacillati; phylum Bacillota; class Bacilli; order Caryophanales; family Bacillaceae; genus Peribacillus; species Peribacillus sp. NJ11. Next base: position 1,791,843 of record NZ_JAUCFO010000001.1, on the reverse strand, counting down.
ATCACTATTCTATCACAGCCTTTTTTCTGTCGTAATACAATGCGCGAAAAATAGCGAAAAGTGATAGTAATTCTGTTACTATTAAGTATAGAAGTAATGGAGGAGAAACAATGGATAAATCCTTTCATATGCCCATTCAAGTTAAAATCACCCTGCTATCATTCGTAATCGTCGCTTTTTCGATACTTATAGGCGGGATTTTTATATTTGGAAATATCGTTTCAGTCAGGGAAGATGAAATTGGCAAACGATCGATGATCACCGCCCATACCATTGCCGAACTCCCTGAAGTACAAAAATTGGTCCGTGAGCCCGAAGGATGGACGCAGCTCAATCCGATTATTGAAAATTTAAGGAAAATCCATCAAGCGAATTATATAGTTGTGCTCAACAATCAGCATATACGTTATTCCCACCCTGTGTTCAGCCAATTGGGAACCCCCTCGGGCAGCAGCGACGAAAGCGCTGCGTTCGCCGAACACGAATACCTTTCGAAGGCCGCTGGCGAACTTGGCATTTCCGTCCGCGCCTTTGTCCCGATCCTTGATAGAGATAGAGAGCAAATCGGCGTCGTTCTGGTTGGGAATATCCTGCCTACGATACCGGAATTAATCAAGGATCTGAAAGGCGAAATCGCGATTATCCTGGTCCTTACACTCCTATTCGGTGTATGCGGCTCATGGCTCATGGCCAGACGGATAAAAAAAGAGACCTTTCAACTTGAACCACATGAAATTTCACGGATGTTGGTTGAAAGGACGGCGGCTTTCAATGCCATGCATGAAGGGGTCATCGCCATAGATAATAATCAGACAATCACGATTTTCAATGAAAAGGCTAAGCAAATATTCAATATTGACGGTGCGGTCATAGGCAAGAATATCAATGATATTATACATGATACCCGTCTCCCGGAAGTGCTCGACCGGACATCTCCCATCTTCAATCAGGAAATCTCCGTTCAAAACAGGAATATTGTAAGCAACCGGGTACCGATAAAGATTGCGGATAAAACGATCGGTGCCGTGGCCATTTTCCAGGATCGCACCGATGTGACGAAGCTAGCTGAAGAGTTGACTAGTGTCAAAGCTTTCGTTGAAGCCCTGCGCGTCCAAAACCATGAACATATGAACAAACTTCATACGATAGCTGGATTGATCCAGCTAGGTAATCTGGACGAAGCACTGCATTACATTTTTCAAATCACGGAAGAGCAAGAGGAATTGACCAGGTTTTTAACGAAGCACATTCACGATGATAATTTAGTGGGGCTTATATTAAGCAAGATTTCCTTGGGACGGGAACTCGGAATCGAACTAATCATGGACAAGCACACGAAATTGGACCACTTCCCAGCTGATATGGATCATCACGATTTTGTTTTGATAATCGGAAACCTGATCGAAAATTCATTCGCTGCACTAAAGCATTTTTCAGAGGAAACGAAACAGGTTTATCTATCCATCTACCAGGATGAACGTAATTGTCAAATCGTGCTTGAGGATAATGGACCCGGTATTCCTGAGGACATTCATAAAGATATATTCGAATATGGTTTTACAACAAAAGGTGCGGAAGGATCAGGAATTGGTCTTTACCTAATAGACCAAATTGTAAAAAAAGCGAACGGCGAAATGAAATTCACGACACGCCCTAACGAAGGAACAAGCTTTTTTCTTTCTTTTCCCATGCACGATATAGAGGAGAACCAAAATGACTAATGAAATTCGTGTACTTTTAATTGAAGACGACCCAATGGTCCAAGAGGTCAACAAACAGTTCATCGAGCGCCTGTCTGCCTTTAAAGTAGTTGATACAGCTTCCAATGGGCTTGATGGTCTAAAAAAAATCAGGGAGTCTAAACCCGACCTTGTGATTTTGGACATCTTCATGCCATCTTTAAACGGGGTAGATACACTTTATCAAATAAGAAAAGAGCAAATTGATGTGGATGTCATCATCATTTCAGCGGCAAATGATCAGAAAACGATCCGAAAAATGGTTCAGAACGGGGCTTTTGACTATTTAATCAAGCCATTCAAATTCGAAAGGCTAAAACATACGCTTGAACAATATTTTGCTTTTCGGATGGAGGTTGAACCTGACCATCAAATCTCTCAAAATCAGCTTGACCGAATTCTCTTTCAAACCAAAACACCTTCTGAATCGAGTCCGAAATATGATGTTCCGAAAGGATTGAATGGCGCGACTCTTGAGCAAGTGACGAAATTTATAAAGACCCAGCCTGGATCTTTATCTGCGGAAGAAGTGGCTGATGGGATTGGAATCGCCAGAGTTACTGCAAGGCGCTATCTTGAATACTTGCATGGCGAAGAAGTCCTTCAGCTTGACGTTCAGTACGGCAGCATCGGCCGTCCAGTCAATAGGTACCGGCTTCAAAAATCTTAAAACGCATGGGGACCAGCTAGAACCGAAACGGTTCCCTTTTACCTTTTATCTTTTATCCATTTTACGCACCCGTCTTTCGATCATATAGGCCCCACTTTCTCTTCAAAAGAAACAGTTCACACTCCGCCAATGCCGTCACTTCTTTAATGACATAGTCCGGCATGCCTCTTCTTAGTAGAATTTCCGCAATAAGGTACGGTCTTTTCATATACTCTCCCCTCCCTTTCCCTTGGTTGCATACTTTTTATTTCATTATACAAAATAATCCAGTGAAGAAAAAATAGACAAAGCCCCATTTTACGAAAAAAAATATGACTGATCGGGCCATTTAACTGATTTTTCTTCTTTAAAACTCCATTTTTAATAGGGAATACTGGAGAAAAAATATATTTGTAGTCTGCTGACAAATAAAAAAGAGTTCCAGTCGTTTTCAGAAAAAATCCGTTCCCTTTCCGCTCTGCCAAGCCTCCTGCCGCAGGCATCTGGCGGGGTCTTGGTTAGCCAGTTATTCGGCAGGAGTATCCGAGTTAACTTTTAACACCATGATTCGGGGGTGAGAGCTCCTTATATCGACAAACTGATATTTGTTAGTATCCTATTAAATCATTTTCCAAAAGGGTGGGGTTTTTGTCCAAGAAGTACTAAATTGGTGAGTTCCATATACCGTGATATCGAATGGATGAAGCACATTAGCTTTCTAGCGAGATAGAGGATTATTATAAAATGTGGTTGGATTTGCAATATTAGTTCAAAAGAGGTGCGGCATTCACCTCCTTTGATGTTTTCACCTGTACAGTTTACTATATGTAGTCAAATCCTTTAGCCGCTTTTCATTGATGGCAAAACCGATCCCAGCTTTATCGGGGACTTGGATCATGCCATTTTTGACAATGACTTCCGGATCGATTATGTCCCCTTCCCAATAGCGGGATGAGGATGATATATCCCCGGGAATCGTGAACCCTTTTAATGTGGCAAGTGCGATATTATGTGCACGTGAAATGCCAAATTCAATCATGCCCCCGCACCAAACGGGCACATCATTTCCCAGGCATAGATCATGTATTTTGACAGCTTCCGTCCAGCCGCCGACTTTTGCCATCTTAATGTTGATCACCCCACAGCTTCCGAGCGACAGAGCACTTTTGGCATCATGAAAGGAATTTATGCTTTCATCAAGGCAAATGGGTGTCTGCAGCTGTTTCTGTAAAATGGCATGCTCAACAATGTCGTCATGTCCCAGCGGCTGCTCAATCATCATCAGATTAAACACATCAAGCTTCTGAAGGTGTGGGATGTCATCAAGAGTGTACGCTGAATTGGCATCTGCCATTAGCGGAATATCGGGATAGGCCCGACGGATTTCCGATAAAAACTCCAGATCATTTTGAGGATTGATTTTTATCTTATATCGCTGATAACCAGATCCGGAAAAATCCTCAATCTGGCGCAGCGCGTCTTCAATATCATTGGAAGCAACGACAACACCAGCGGGCACTTCACTTCGTTCGCCGCCAAACAGCCGACCGAGATAGACTTCTTTCTGCTTCGCATATAGATCAAGAATTGCCTGCTCTAAAGCTGACTTCGCCATCGCATTCCGTCTGATTCCGCTCCATAAGTTCGGCAGCTCATCAGGATGCTTGATCTGACTTGCCAATGTCAGCGGTATTAAGAAGTCCTCCAACATATGAAAGCATGTTTTGATCGTTTCCTCGGTATACCAAGGACTTGCAAATGGCACCGCTTCCCCGTATCCAATCAATCCATCTTCATCCATGGCTTCGACAATTATCACTTCCCGGTCGCTTACCGTTTCGAGATGCGTCTTAAATGGCCGCTTTAATGGGGCCTTAATGAGCTTTAGTGAAATGGAGGATAACATCATTGCCATTCCCCCATTCCCTTCTTCAGTTCCCTTCTCAGAAGCTTGCTCGCGCCATTACGCGGAAGCTCCTGGCAAAAAATCACGTTCCGGGGAATTTTATAGGCCGCCAAGGATTCCCTGCAATACTCCAGCAGTTCGCTCTCACTAAGCTCTGCACCTTGGTTTAAAACGACAAAAGCGAGTGGAACCTGTCCCCATTTTTCATCGTCAGTCCCCGTCACTCCCGCTTCGAATACATCCGGATGCTTACTAAGGACATTTTCAATCTCGGCCGGATAGACATTTTCACCGCCGGATATGATTAAATCCGAGCGTCGGTCAAGCACATACAAAAAGCCTTCCTCATCGAGATAACCAAGGTCCCCAGTATAAAGCCATCCATCGGTAATGGCCTGCTGTGTAGCATCCATCCGATTGAAATAGCCTTTTGTCACATTTGGACCTGAAACCACGATTTCACCCGCTTCCCCCGGTTCACACATATTGCCGTCTTTCTCTATACGTAATTGCGAAGGGAATAAAGGTTTTCCCGCTGATCCGATTTTTGTCATACTATACTCCGGTGCCAGTGTCACAATCTGTGAAGACGTTTCGGTCATCCCATAAGACTGATAGACGGGAATCCCCTTCTCCTTACATGATTCAAGTAAATGAACGGGTGCAGGGCCGCCGCCCAACAGGAAACAGCGAAAGGTTTCCGGATAGCCAGTTCCCTTCAAATCCTGCACCATCCTATTCAGCATCGCCGTCACGACCGAAATGATCGTCACGCCATTTTCCTGAATGCTCCGGTTTGCTTCCCGTTCATCGAACCGTTCCGCCAAAACGACCTTCATGCCATAAATCACATTTTTCATCAGGATGGATAAGCCGCTAATATGAAAGATCGGAACCGCGCAATACCAAGAATCCTCCTCATGCAATCCAAGGTTCAGAACCGACCCGACGGCACTCCACCAATGATTGCCGAAGGTTTGGATCACACCTTTTGGATTTCCTGTCGTACCTGATGTATACATGATCGTAGCGGTATCCTCAAGGTAAAACTCTTGAAGTATCTCTGCCTTGCCCTCATCCGGCAATTCTTCCATTAAGTGAAGGTTTAAATCAGGGAGAATACCGCCAATATCCGAGAGTTTGTCGGTGAAGGTACCTTCCGAAACCAGATAAACGGTCTCACTATCTTCAATCTGCCAGGACAACTCTTTTGCCGTTAACTTATTATTCAGCATCACAATCTTCACACCAAGATAAAATAGTGCGTGGATAGCGACAACACCATCAATATGATTACGGAGTAAAACCGCGCATGAATCGCCAGCCCTCAGACCAATGTTAGAAAGCTTGCCAGCCATCTTCTCCGATAATGTATGCAGTTCAAGAAAGCTATACGTATGACCTTCAAACTCAATTGCCGGACGATCTGGTGAAAGATGCGCCCGATTTTTCAGCCAGTTCGGCAACTTTTCTTCTGCCATGTTTGCTTAGCCTCCTCCATTTGGATATAGAAAACAGCCCGGCGAATATCCGCCAAGCTGTCAGTCTCATCGATTCACGCGTTTCATTAAGGGAAACGAGGGAATTGTCCAAAGTCCGGATTGCGTTTTTCTTTGAATGCATCGCGGCCTTCTTTTGCTTCTTCTGTTGTATAGTATAAAAGTGTAGCGTCACCAGCCAATTGTTGAAGACCCGCAAGGCCATCAGTATCAGCGTTCATTGCCGCTTTCAAGAAACGAAGTGCCGTTGGGCTCTTCTCAAGCATTTCTTCACACCATTTAACCGTTTCCGCTTCTAATTGGTCTAAAGGTACGACTGTGTTGACCAATCCCATATCCAATGCTTCCTGGGCATTGTATTGACGGCATAGGTACCAGATTTCACGTGCCTTTTTATGACCGACGATACGTGCCAGGTAGCCAGAACCATAACCAGCATCAAAGCTTCCAACATTCGGTCCAGTTTGTCCGAAGACTGCATTGTCAGCAGCAATCGTTAAGTCACAAACCACATTCAAGACATTACCTCCACCAATTGCATAACCTGCGACCATGGCTACGACTGGTTTTGGAATGACGCGAATCAAGCGTTGTAAATCAAGAACGTTTAGACGTGGAATGTTATCTTCACCTACATATCCGCCATTCCCACGTACACTTTGGTCTCCGCCTGAACAGAATGCTTTGCCGCCTACACCCGTTAAAATAATGACACCGATGCTGGAATCATCACGCGCCCTTGCGAATGCATCAATCATTTCCGCAGTCGTTTTTGGCGTGAATGCATTATGTACATGCGGTCGGTTGATGGACACTTTTGCAATCCCGTTATATTTTTCATATAAAATTTCATCATACTCACGTATTGTTTCCCATTGTATCGTCATCTTAATTCCTCCTTCGATTTCTCTTTAAAAACTCACTTATTATTTTACCAAACTTTTCTCCATCTTCCACATGAATCGCATGTCCCGCACCATTTATTATTTTCCATTCAGCCCGCTTCAGCTTTTTTTTCATCGAGGCAGCAATTTCACAAAACTTAGGATCGAAATCACCGGTTACAAGGAGCACAGGAAAATCAAGGGTTTTCAGTTCTTCCCAGTAAGAAGCTTGACTGCCGGTCCCCATACCGAGAAGGCTATTGTAAAGGCCGGCAGGGACATTTGCCATCCGCTGTTCCCGGATGGCCGACCTGGTTTTGGCCGGCAGCCGTTTTTGACTTTCAAACAACGGGATGCTTTCCCATTGATCCACAAAAGCTTCCATGCCATTTTCAAGAATCCTTTCGGCAAGCTTCCTATCATTTCGCCTTCGGATTTCCCGCTCCTCTTCTGTTAAAAGGCCTGGTGAAGCGCTTTCCAATATCAATGTATCAACATACCCAGGATATAAACAGGCAAATCCCAATCCAAGCCTTCCGCCCATCGAGTATCCAAGGATATGGGCTTTCGTGAAATGTAACGCATCCAAAATATCCTTGATATCTTCAGCCACTCGCTCCATCTCATACCTTCGATGATCAACTGGTGATGCAGACATGCCATGACCTATGATATCGACCATGATCAAGGTATACCGCTCACGCAAAAGCGGAATGAGGAATTTCCATGTATCCCGATTTCCCGTAAATCCGTGCAAAAGAACAAGAGGATCTCCATTTCCCGTTATTTCAACAGCATAATTGACATCCTTGATGACAAAATTCATGATATTTCCCTGTCTAACACCATTTTTATTTCCTGGGAAACAAAACTCCACAAATTTCGATGCTTTTGTAAATTGGACTCTCTTTCTGTCGGTACTTCAATGATTTTCAGACCTTGCATTTCAAATGACTCTGTAAATACCTTCTTTAACTCATCCCAATTTTGCACCTTGCTGTATTTACCGCCGTAAAGCTGGGCAGCATGGGAAAAATCAAGACCGTGAGGCGTCCCGAATAGCGTTTCGAAATGTTCTCTCTCATTCGCCTGTGGCAAGAAGGAGAAAATGCCGCCCCCATCATTATTGATCAACAATATCGTGATGTTTTGTTTTTGAAGTTTAGCCGCAAGCAAGCCATTCATATCATGGAAAAAACTTAAATCCCCGATTGCCAGTACGGTATTTTTCGATACCGTACTTACGCCAAGCGCAGTGGAAACGACACCATCGATGCCATTCGCCCCTCGGTTTGCAAAGGTCTTGATTCCCTTTCCATTATTCAAAAAGAATGTATCCAAATCACGTATGGGCATACTATTCCCGACAAACAAAGTGGATCCCGATGGCATCATATCAGCTAACAGGGAGAACAGCTTGCCTTCACTTAACTCCCCTTCATCCTTGATGGAGGCTAAGGCATTCTTCGTCGCTCCGTTGACGGTTTGCCATAAACCAAGCCATTCATCATCATTGGCCTCAGTAATATTTTCAACAACACGCTTGCAGAAATCTTTCTCTTCGCTGTAAATCATGTTAGTTGCCAATCCTGCTGGCTCACGCCAACCTGCACCGCCATCGACGACCAAAGTGGTTGCCTGTTTTTGTTTTTTCATGAATAACAATAAGGGTTTAGAAACAGGCATTGTCCCGAAACGCAATATCACTTCCGGCTTGAAAGCCGCTTTTACCGCTTCATCGCGCAGAAACGTATCGTACGCATCAATTATGACGTCTTTGCCGTGACTCCCGCTCCTTAACTGGGAAAGAGGGTCAGCGAGTACCGGAAAAGCAAGTTTATCCGCTAATGCGACGATGGCTTCCTTCATCTCTGGATGCGGTAATTCGCCACATACAATCAACCCTTGCTTAGCTTGTGACAAAGTAGTTGCAACAGCTTCTATTTGTGATGCGGACAATGACCGTTCTCCACTGTCAATCAACACTGCAGGCGTCATTTTATTTTGCCGATACTCCTTTGCTTGCTCCAGATCCGGAATCAATGGTTCACGAAGCGGGAAATTCAAATGTACAGGCCCTGCAGGTTCACTTGCCGCTGTAGCCACTGCCCTTGCACCGACCGTTCTTGCATACCGCATCATCTCATCCGTGCTTTCAGGTAGTGCCATTTCGACAAACCATTTTACTTGTCTACCATAAAGATGAATCTGATCGATTGCCTGTGGGGCGCCGACATCACGCAATTCATGTGGACGATCAGCGGTAAGTACAATAAGCGGCACCCTTGAATAAAAAGCCTCAATGACGGCTGGATAAAAGTTTGCAGCGGCTGTACCGGACGTACAAAGAAGTCCGACAGGTTCCTTTAAGGCCTTAGCCAAACCAAGGGCAAAAAAAGCAGCCGAACGCTCATCCACATTAATATGAACTTCGATATCAGGGTGTTCCACTAGCAACAAAGCTAGGGGTGTGGATCGTGAACCCGGGCTCACCACCACATGCTTCATCTCATTTTGTGCCAGCTCATCGACAAATGAAGCAGCATATGCTGTCAATGCATCTCGGTCATTCATTAAGATTTCCTCCTAAAGCACTTAACATCGGATTGAATTTAATCCCCGTTTCCCGGAATTCACTTTCGGGAGTCGAATCCTCAACTACGCCGCATCCAGCAAAAAGCGATGCCTCATTGTTCTGTATAAGCGCAGATCGTATCCCTACAGCGAATTCCCCATTTCCATACGTATCCACCCAGCCTAAAGGACCCGCATAAAAGCCGCGTTCAAGACCTTCCATTTCCCGGATTCGGACAACGGCCTTTTCTTTTGGAAGTCCGCCCATAGCCGGTGTAGGATGTAGTTTCTCGACGAATTCAAAAATCGTGACACCTTCCTTGGATATTCCGCGGACCGGTGTATATAAATGCTGGATATGACGGTTTTTCATAAGTTTCGGTTCGGCCGGAACAATTACCTTTTCGCATACAGAATCAAAGGCATTCGATATCATCGACACGACATATTGGTGCTCTTGTAAATTCTTTTGGTCATGAAGCAATTCATCACCAAGACAAACATCTTCTTCCTCATCTTTCCCTCGCCCCATCGATCCAGCAAGACAGGTAGAAAATACTTCATTTCCCTGTTTCTTAATTAAACGTTCAGGAGTGGCACCGACAAAACAGTCACCACCAGCTTCCAAACTGAAAATATAGCTTAATGGCTGCTCAGCAATCAATTGTTCAAGCACTTTCCCTGAATCGATGGAACGCTCAAAAACCAGTCGAAGCTCCCTCGCCAAAACGATTTTGTCGAGATCTGTCGTCTTGATTTCCTGAACAGCCTCAGCGACCGTCCGTTTCCATTCGTCAGGTTTGACTTCCCTCTGCTTAACCAGGGAATTGTGACCCAATCCAGTGTCATCCAAGCTTTCGAAAAGGAAAGCTTCCCGTTCATTTATCATATCTATGAAGAGTTTTTCTGAATCATCAGGCGAACAAAGTAAGTTTGTCGTTAAGTAAGCTTGTTTCCCCACTATTGATAGCATGAAGGCAGGTATATAAAACAGGTTGTCCCCGAATTGATTCCAAAGGAGCGTACTGTTAGTTTCATAATCAAAAGAAAAGCCCCCAAACAGTAAAGGACCGGTCGCTTCTACATCAGTCAATCCTGTTTTGACAGCAGTATTCTGCAGTTTGATCCAGCTCTTTTCGACTTCTCTATAACGTTCGGCATTCGATGCCGCTTTGAGTTTCTTAACATTGCCTAAGCCGGTGATGGTTATTTCCTTTGCAGGGTCCTCCCAGAAAAAGCGTTCACCCGCGTACCGTTCTCTTCCAGCTTGATAAAATGAAAGGGGGTTCGTGCAATTAACTTTCTTAATATGACTGAATAGAACTTGATCATTCAAGTCCTTCGCCTTTTGTATAGCTGAAGCCAGTCCCTGAAACTGCCCAGTTTCTTCTGAGATAGCCAAAAAAATCCCCCCAAATGTACATTTTAAAAGCTTTTTAACCTATTTAAAGATACACCTCCATTCAACCTCATGTCAATAAAACGCCCCTATACCGAGCGATTCATGCCTGCTTTTTTCCTTATTATATGAATCTTAGCGAATGAAGAGAAATATCCTTTATTTTGGAAGAGAATCGTCCACGAAATCAATTGACACCCTTACCTAATTTTCCTATCCTTATTAGGATAACCTTTTGTGCAACATTTCAATATTTGTTATAATTTCGAGAGAACCAATAATGATTTTGAGGAGAGAAATAATGCAAACAGAATACGACGGACTTCCCCTTAAACGGACCTGGAAGATTTGGTGGGAGTTAATTCGTCCACATACACTAACCGCAGCTTTTGTCCCGGTCTTACTTGGAACTATGATTGCACTTTTGGATGATGGAGTGAATTGGTTACTATTCGCTGCCATGATGATTGCAAGTATCCTGATTCAAGCTGCAACCAATTTATTCAATGAATACTATGATTTCAAGCGAGGCTTGGATACGGAGGAATCCGTAGGCATCGGTGGCGGAATCGTCCGTCATGGGATGACCCCCAAACTCATCATGACCTTGGCCCTTGGCATGTATGCCATCGCACTCATAATCGGAATCTATATCTGTGCCGCATCATCTTGGTGGCTTGCTGCAGTAGGACTGGTTTGCATGCTTGTCGGCTATCTTTATACAGGCGGTCCCCTACCCATTTCATATACACCATTCGGGGAACTTTTTTCGGGATTGTTCATGGGCTTTTTGATAATCCTGATCGCCTTTTTCATTCAAACCGGTCATGTTTCCTCAACAGCCATCTTAATTGCCATTCCAAGTGGAATATTGGTCGGGTTGATCAACTTATCCAATAACCTCCGTGACCATGATGGGGATAAGGCACATGGCCGCAAAACCATGCCTGTAGTGATGGGCAGGAAAAACGCCCTGAAATTCATGGCAATCATGTTTGCCTTCTCTTATCTATGGCTGGTTGGGTTAGTCCTTACCGGAAACGTAACAGCGTGGATTCTCCTTGCCTTCCTAAGCATCCCGAAAGCCATGGCCGCAATCAAAGGCTTCGTAGGTAAAACGCAGCCAATCACCATGGTGCCAGCAATGAAAGCCACGGCCCAGACGAACACCTTCTTTGGCTTACTCATGGCCATTGGATTATTCATCAGCTATCTAATATGATCTCCAAGGACTGAGCTCATCCGCTCAGTCCTTTTTTCTATCTTCCGTTCCATTTTGTTTCCCTATACTACGATTCGGGTAATAGATAATACAACCATCTTACCAATATAAAATGAGATATGGACTTTAGAAGGAGTGAAACGGATATGGCAACCAAACAGCAAATGCAAAAATTCAAAAAAGAACTGCTTCAAGAAAAAGATGAGCTTGGAAACAGGATTCAAAATGATGAACAATCCGTTCTGGATAAAAGCCAGACTGAATCCGTAGGGGAATTATCATCCTATGATAATCATCCTGCTGACCTAGGAACAGAATTATTCGAGATGGAACGGAACCAAGCACTGGACGAGCATGCACAATCTGAAATGGAGAAAATCGAAGAAGCATTGAATGCCATAGATGAGGGTACGTATGGCCATTGTAAAACCTGTGATATAGAAATCCCCATCGATAGGCTTGAAGCGATCCCAAGCACTCTTTACTGTGTCGAGCATGCCCCAGAACGGCCTACTACACAAGACCGACCAGTGGAAGAGGATATATTGATTCCATCCAAGGGTGATCATTTTGAAAATCGTCATGGAAATGAAATAGTGGATAAAGAGGATAGCTTTGGTGAAGTCGCCAAATTCGGTACATCCGAAACGCCATCTGATTACACCGGCGATCATGACAATTATAATGATCTTTATAAAACCGAAGATGAAACGGATGGATTTCCAGAAGACTATGAAGGATTTGCAGCAAATGATATCGAAGGGGAAAAAATAGGGTGGATATACCGAACAAAAAGCAAAAGGAATATGAAGATACATTAGATGAAGAAAATATCGATTCCCAGCTTGGAAACATTCCTTATAAACAAAAAGATACTTATATCAATGAAAAGAAATGAAAAAAAGAAGCATACATGAATGTATGCTTCCTTTTTTGTTATGACCCGTACGGGATTCGAACCCGTGTTACCGCCGTGAAAGGGCGGTGTCTTAACCGCTTGACCAACGGGCCAAATGGCGGAGAAGGAGGGATTTGAACCCTCGCGCCGCTCGCGCGACCTACACCCTTAGCAGGGGCGCCTCTTCAGCCTCTTGAGTACTTCCCCATGGCTCCGCAGGTAGGACTCGAACCTACGACCGTTCGGTTAACAGCCGAATGCTCTACCACTGAGCTACTGCGGAACAATATGAATATGGTGGGCCTAAATGGACTCGAACCATCGACCTCACGCTTATCAGGCGTGCGCTCTAACCAGCTGAGCTATAGGCCCATATTTGGAGCGGGTGAAGGGAATCGAACCCTCATCATCAGCTTGGAAGGCTGAGGTTTTACCACTAAACTACACCCGCGAAATGGGGCGACTGATGGGAATCGAACCCACGAATGCCTGAACCACAATCAGGTGCGTTAACCACTTCGCCACAACCGCCGTAATATGAAAGATATGGTGGCTCAGGACGGAATCGAACCGCCGACACAAGGATTTTCAGTCCTTTGCTCTACCGACTGAGCTACTGAGCCACATTTGTATTAAATTTAAAAAATGGCGGTCCCGACGGGAATCGAACCCGCGATCTCCTGCGTGACAGGCAGGCATGTTAACCGCTACACCACGGGACCTAATAATTGCGGGGACAGGATTTGAACCTGCGACCTTCGGGTTATGAGCCCGACGAGCTACCGGACTGCTCCACCCCGCGACGGTAATAATGAAACGATTTGCATCAAGTTTTCGTGTATATTGTTTTTTCGCTTCCTCTATGTAAGGTTGTTTCAAAACAACTTGCTGCTTTTTAAAAAAATGGAGGAGGTAGAGGGATTCGAACCCCCGCGGGATTTGACTCCCCTGTCGGTTTTCAAGACCGATCCCTTCAGCCGAACTTGGGTATACCTCCACGGCTTTAAAAAATGCATATGGTGGACCTTGTAGGACTCGAACCTACGACCGGACGGTTATGAGCCGTCTGCTCTAACCAGCTGAGCTAAAGGTCCTTATATTTATTGGTAGCGGCGGAGGGGATCGAACCCCCGACCTCACGGGTATGAACCGTACGCTCTAGCCAGCTGAGCTACACCGCCAATATAATATAAGTATCTGATTGAAAAATGGTGGAGCCTAGCGGGATCGAACCGCTGACCTCCTGCGTGCAAGGCAGGCGCTCTCCCAGCTGAGCTAAGGCCCCATTCATTAAAAATCACGTGGTCGGGAAGACAGGATTCGAACCTGCGACCCCTTGGTCCCAAACCAAGTGCTCTACCAAGCTGAGCTACTTCCCGCAATAAAAACATGGTGCGCCCGGCGGGAGTCGAACCTACAACCTTCTGATTCGTAGTCAGATGCTCTATCCAATTGAGCTACGGGCGCATATTAAGATGGTGCCGAGGACCGGAATCGAACCGGTACGGTAGTCACCTACCGCAGGATTTTAAGTCCTGTGCGTCTGCCAGTTCCGCCACCCCGGCACATACGAAAAGTGGAGCGGAAGACGGGATTCGAACCCGCGACCCCAACCTTGGCAAGGTTGTATTCTACCACTGAACTACTTCCGCATGAAAGATGCGGGTGAAGGGACTTGAACCCCCACGCCTTGCGGCGCCAGATCCTAAGTCTGGTGCGTCTGCCAATTCCGCCACACCCGCATATAAAATGGTGAGCCATGAAGGATTCGAACCTTCGACCCTCTGATTAAAAGTCAGATGCTCTACCAACTGAGCTAATGGCTCGTGCTTGTACTATTTCAAAATATGGTGCCGGCAAGAGGACTTGAACCCCCAACCTACTGATTACAAGTCAGTTGCTCTACCAGTTGAGCTACACCGGCAGGTGTAAAATGGTGGAGGATGACGGGATCGAACCGCCGACCCTCTGCTTGTAAGGCAGATGCTCTCCCAGCTGAGCTAATCCTCCATATGAAACCTGCTTGGCGACGTCCTACTCTCACAGGGGGAAACCCCCAACTACCATCGGCGCTGAAGAGCTTAACTGCCGTGTTCGGAATGGGAACGGGTGTGACCTCTTCGCTATCGTCACCAAACAATGTTAACATTTTTTTTAAGACATATATTATTATAACGTCTTTTCGAAAAAATGCAAGAAGAAATTTTCATTCCTTCAAAACTAGATAATAAGAAGGTATTTCATTTTTTTAAAGCGTTGGTTAAGTCCTCGATCTATTAGTATCAGTCAGCTCCACATGTCGCCACGCTTCCACCTCTGACCTATCAACCTGATCATCTTTCAGGGATCTTACTAGCTTGCGCCATGGGAAATCTCATCTTGAGGGGGGCTTCATGCTTAGATGCTTTCAGCACTTATCCCGTCCGCACGTAGCTACCCAGCTATGCCTTTGGCAAGACAACTGGTACACCAGCGGTGCGTCCATCCCGGTCCTCTCGTACTAAGGACAGCTCCTCTCAAATTTCCTGCGCCCGCGACGGATAGGGACCGAACTGTCTCACGACGTTCTGAACCCAGCTCGCGTACCGCTTTAATGGGCGAACAGCCCAACCCTTGGGACCGACTACAGCCCCAGGATGCGATGAGCCGACATCGAGGTGCCAAACCTCCCCGTCGATGTGGACTCTTGGGGGAGATAAGCCTGTTATCCCCGGGGTAGCTTTTATCCGTTGAGCGATGGCCCTTCCATGCGGAACCACCGGATCACTAAGCCCGACTTTCGTCCCTGCTCGACTTGTAGGTCTCGCAGTCAAGCTCCCTTGTGCCTTTACACTCTACGAATGATTTCCAACCATTCTGAGGGAACCTTTGGGCGCCTCCGTTACTCTTTAGGAGGCGACCGCCCCAGTCAAACTGCCCACCTGACACTGTCTCCCACCCCGATAAGGGGCGCGGGTTAGAATTTCAATACAGCCAGGGTAGTATCCCACCAACGCCTCCACCGAAGCTAGCGCTCCGGCTTCTCAGGCTCCTACCTATCCTGTACAAGCTGTACCAAAATTCAATATCAGGCTGCAGTAAAGCTCCACGGGGTCTTTCCGTCCTGTCGCGGGTAACCTGCATCTTCACAGGTACTATAATTTCACCGAGTCTCTCGTTGAGACAGTGCCCAGATCGTTACACCTTTCGTGCGGGTCGGAACTTACCCGACAAGGAATTTCGCTACCTTAGGACCGTTATAGTTACGGCCGCCGTTTACTGGGGCTTCGGTTCAAAGCTTCGCTTGCGCTAACCTCTCCCCTTAACCTTCCAGCACCGGGCAGGTGTCAGCCCCTATACTTCGCCTTGCGGCTTCGCAGAGACCTGTGTTTTTGCTAAACAGTCGCCTGGGCCTATTCACTGCGGCTTTTCCGGGCTATTCACCCTAAAAAGCACCCCTTCTCCCGAAGTTACGGGGTCATTTTGCCGAGTTCCTTAACGAGAGTTCTCTCGCACACCTTAGGATTCTCTCCTCGCCTACCTGTGTCGGTTTGCGGTACGGGCACCTTACATCTCACTAGAGGCTTTTCTTGGCAGCGTGGAATCAGGAACTTCGGTACTATATTTCCCTCGCCATCACAGCTCCGCCTTAATGGAAACGGGATTTGCCTCGTTTCCGGCCTAACTGCTTGGACGCGCATATCCAACAGCGCGCTTACCCTATCCTTCTGCGTCCCCCCATCGTTCAAACGATGTATAGGTGGTACAGGAATATCAACCTGTTGTCCATCGCCTACGCCTTTCGGCCTCGGCTTAGGTCCCGACTAACCCTGAGCGGACGAGCCTTCCTCAGGAAACCTTAGGCATTCGGTGGAAGGGATTCTCACCCTTCTTTCGCTACTCATACCGGCATTCTCACTTCTAAGCGCTCCACCAGTCCTTCCGGTCTGACTTCAACGCCCTTAGAACGCTCTCCTACCATCGACACCTAATGGTGTCAATCCACAGCTTCGGTGATACGTTTAGCCCCGGTACATTTTCGGCGCGGAGTCACTCGACCAGTGAGCTATTACGCACTCTTTAAATGGTGGCTGCTTCTGAGCCAACATCCTGGTTGTCTAAGCAACTCCACATCCTTTTCCACTTAACGTATACTTTGGGACCTTAGCTGGTGGTCTGGGCTGTTTCCCTTTCGACTACGGATCTTATCACTCGCAGTCTGACTCCCAAGAATAAGTATTTGGCATTCGGAGTTTGACTGAATTCGGTAACCCGTTGGGGGCCCCTAGTCCAATCAGTGCTCTACCTCCAATACTCTCATCTTGAGGCTAGCCCTAAAGCTATTTCGGAGAGAACCAGCTATCTCCAGGTTCGATTGGAATTTCTCCGCTACCCACACCTCATCCCCGCACTTTTCAACGTGCGTGGGTTCGGGCCTCCATTCAGTGTTACCTGAACTTCACCCTGGACATGGGTAGATCACCTGGTTTCGGGTCTACGACCTCATACTCATTCGCCCTATTCAGACTCGCTTTCGCTGCGGCTCCGTCTTATCAACTTAACCTCGCATGAAATCGTAACTCGCCGGTTCATTCTACAAAAGGCACGCCATTACCCATTAACGGGCTTTGACTACTTGTAGGCACACGGTTTCAGGATCTATTTCACTCCCCTTCCGGGGTGCTTTTCACCTTTCCCTCACGGTACTGGTTCACTATCGGTCACTAGGGAGTATTTAGCCTTGGGAGATGGTCCTCCCTGCTTCCGACGGGATTTCTCGTGTCCCGCCGTACTCAGGATCCACTCAGGAGGGAACGAAGTTTCAACTACAGGGTTTTTACCTTCTTTGACGGACCTTTCCAGATCACTTCATTTACCCCGTTCCTTTGTAACTCCATGTTGAGTGTCCTACAACCCCAAGAGGCAAGCCTCTTGGTTTGGGCTAATTCCGTTTCGCTCGCCGCTACTCAGGAAATCGCATTTGCTTTCTCTTCCTCCGGGTACTTAGATGTTTCAGTTCCCCGGGTCTGCCTTCAGTACCCTATGTATTCAGGTAAAGATACTGTTCCATTACGAACAGTGGGTTTCCCCATTCGGAAATCTCCGGATCAAAGCTTACTTACAGCTCCCCGAAGCATATCGGTGTTAGTCCCGTCCTTCATCGGCTCCTAGTGCCAAGGCATCCACCGTGCGCCCTTTCTAACTTAACCGTTAAAAAGATCTTACAGATGCTTTGAAAAAAATTAATTGCCTTCTATCTATTATCTAGTTTTCAAGGAACAAAGCAGAAAGAATCCATCACATCGTGATGCTTTTCTTCCCTATTTGAATGAATTACTCATTCAAAACTGAACAAAACAAAAGCGCTCTCGTAATTATCCTTAGAAAGGAGGTGATCCAGCCGCACCTTCCGATACGGCTACCTTGTTACGACTTCACCCCAATCATCTGTCCCACCTTAGGCGGCTGGCTCCATAAAGGTTACCTCACCGACTTCGGGTGTTACAAACTCTCGTGGTGTGACGGGCGGTGTGTACAAGGCCCGGGAACGTATTCACCGCGGCATGCTGATCCGCGATTACTAGCGATTCCGGCTTCATGTAGGCGAGTTGCAGCCTACAATCCGAACTGAGAATGGCTTTATGGGATTCGCTTACCTTCGCAGGTTTGCAGCCCTTTGTACCATCCATTGTAGCACGTGTGTAGCCCAGGTCATAAGGGGCATGATGATTTGACGTCATCCCCACCTTCCTCCGGTTTGTCACCGGCAGTCACCTTAGAGTGCCCAACTGAATGCTGGCAACTAAGATCAAGGGTTGCGCTCGTTGCGGGACTTAACCCAACATCTCACGACACGAGCTGACGACAACCATGCACCACCTGTCACTCTGTCCCCCGAAGGGGAAAGCCCTATCTCTAGGGTTGTCAGAGGATGTCAAGACCTGGTAAGGTTCTTCGCGTTGCTTCGAATTAAACCACATGCTCCACCGCTTGTGCGGGCCCCCGTCAATTCCTTTGAGTTTCAGCCTTGCGGCCGTACTCCCCAGGCGGAGTGCTTAATGCGTTAGCTGCAGCACTAAAGGGCGGAAACCCTCTAACACTTAGCACTCATCGTTTACGGCGTGGACTACCAGGGTATCTAATCCTGTTTGCTCCCCACGCTTTCGCGCCTCAGTGTCAGTTACAGACCAGAAAGTCGCCTTCGCCACTGGTGTTCCTCCAAATCTCTACGCATTTCACCGCTACACTTGGAATTCCACTTTCCTCTTCTGTACTCAAGTTCCCCAGTTTCCAATGACCCTCCACGGTTGAGCCGTGGGCTTTCACATCAGACTTAAGGAACCACCTGCGCGCGCTTTACGCCCAATAATTCCGGACAACGCTTGCCACCTACGTATTACCGCGGCTGCTGGCACGTAGTTAGCCGTGGCTTTCTGGTTAGGTACCGTCAAGGTACCAGCAGTTACTCTGGTACTTGTTCTTCCCTAACAACAGAACTTTACGACCCGAAGGCCTTCTTCGTTCACGCGGCGTTGCTCCGTCAGACTTTCGTCCATTGCGGAAGATTCCCTACTGCTGCCTCCCGTAGGAGTCTGGGCCGTGTCTCAGTCCCAGTGTGGCCGATCACCCTCTCAGGTCGGCTACGCATCGTCGCCTTGGTGAGCCATTACCTCACCAACTAGCTAATGCGCCGCGGGCCCATCTATAAGTGACAGCCGAAACCGTCTTTCCATCTTCTCTCATGCGAGAAAAGAACGTATCCGGTATTAGCTCCGGTTTCCCGAAGTTATCCCAGTCTTATAGGCAGGTTGCCCACGTGTTACTCACCCGTCCGCCGCTAATCTCAGGGAGCAAGCTCCCGTCGATTCGCTCGACTTGCATGTATTAGGCACGCCGCCAGCGTTCGTCCTGAGCCAGGATCAAACTCTCCGAAGAAATGTTTGACTTGCTCATTTTGCTTTTTTGATAGTGTGTGCTCACTTAAAATTTAACGTTGGCGCTTTGTTTTGTTCAGTTTTCAAAGAGCAATTTCTGTCGTTTCTCTCAGAAGCGACCTCTATAATGTAACACATTGTGTCACGTTTCGTCAACAACTTTTTTAAAAATATTTTTCAACAACTTGTTAGCTGTTTAAGTTGCTGTCTTAGCGACAAGAAATAATATACCATGTACCAAAAATGTTTGCAATATGTTTTTTAAAACTTTTTTCAAAAAAAACGTTTTTTTCTTTTTCCCTCTATATATCCTTCATTATCATCCCCCCTGCTTCCTTGACCAATAGCATGGTACATGAATGAACGAAGCATATTTCCAAAGAAACACAAATAGACTTATAAAGATATCTTTTCCCATGAGGTGAAGCAATGAATCTATCATTAATCGGATTACTCATTTCTTACAGTATGGCCCTTTACTTATTCAGTACTGCTTTTTATGAAGCCATCAGGTTCAGCAGAGAAAAAGGCAAGGTGCATGGTACGACATTTTTATTCAGCTTTACTTTCGCTATGATTTTCACACGAATCACCTATTTGTTTCATCCCTATTAAATAAAAGCAGTAAGTCAGGAGACTTACTGCTTTTATACGGAGACTTGTGTTTCTTCCTGTACCCTACTTTTCTTTTCATCCTTCAGGAACATCATCAAACCGCCCAATATGATGGTACCTCCCAGGACCTGCGTCCATAGTATCGGTTCATCTAATATGAAGTAAGCCAGAACCGTCGCTCCAACCGGTTCAAGTAAGATTCCCATCGAAAGCGTCGAAGTGCTTAACCACTTTAATGACCAATTGAATAAAGAATGTCCTAATAATGTCGGGAAAATGGCAAGCAAAACAAAATAAATCCAATCAGCAGCAGGATATGGTGCCAATGCCTCTCCCTTGAAGATCACATAAAAAAACAAAGTGACTGCACTGATAGCATACACGACAAATGTATATGTTATAGAAGAGATGCGTTTTCGAACATTTTGCCCAAATAGTAAATAACCGGTTACAAGCGCACATGCGATTAGCGAAAGAATATCTCCCCAAAGCGCCATGCCGCTGATTCTCAAATCTCCCCAGCTAATGACAAGGCTGCCTGCTATCGCAATGATGCCGCTCAATATTGCCTTCATTGAAAAGCTTTCTTTAAAAAACAAATAGGCTCCGGCAAAAGCGAATAAAGGCTGGAGGGTGACAAGTACAGTTGAACTCGCAACAGACGTGTAATTAAGCGATTCAAACCATAAAATAAAATGAAAAGCCAAGAACACTCCTGCAGCAATCGAATACAACCAATCCTTTTTACCAATGAATTTAAGTTCATGGCGGTATTTCACCAAGAAAACCGGCAGCATAAGAAGGACAGTAAATAATAAACGGTAAAAGGCTATAACACCCGATGGAGCAGTCGCTAATTTAACAAGGATGGCCGAAAATGAAACGGATGCCACACCAATCGCCAACGCAACATAAGGATTCACTTTTGGCATTTGCATTTCAAACTCCTCCTTTCAAAGGGAATTACTTAACATTGAACTCTATTCTACTATGTTAAAATTAATAGGGTAAGCTTTTTTTAAAAACGGGTATATGGCAACAGACGATCTTTTTCTTCGATAATAATTCGGAAGTGGTGAAACAAAATGGAATGGACATTCGACCCTCAATCGGAACTGCAAATCCTTATCAAATTGGGGATTTCAGCTCTCCTAGGACTAATTATCGGACTTGAGCGAGAAATGAAACGAAAACCCGTTGGATTAAAAACAAGCCTGGTCATTTCAATAGTCAGCTGTTTATTAACGATCGTTTCCATGGAGTCCGCTTATAAGTTCCCAGGAAGTGACGACGTAAATATAACAATGGACCCCTTGCGTCTAGCCGCTCAGATTGTTTCTGGCGTCGGCTTTATCGGGGCAGGCGTCATTCTCCGGCGGGGCAACAACAGCATATCCGGTTTAACGACAGCCGCCATCATCTGGGGAGCGGCCGGAATCGGGATTGCCGTAGGAGCAGGATTTTTTCTTGAGGCCATAGCCGGCGTCATACTATTGATCATCAGTGTGGAATTGGTGCCAGCAATGGTCACCTGGCTCGGACCGATGAAGTTACGGCAAAAAGAAATCTTTCTGCAGCTGGTGGTCAAAAACAAAGATGACATTGCCGTCGTATTGAAAAAAATCAAAGAGGAAAAGATATTCATCAAGAACCTTAGAATCAAAGATGTAGAAGAAGACCTCCACCTTTTGACACTTAAAGTTTTGGTCGATCATAAAGTTAGAACATCTGAAGTGTATTACACCGTCTCCAATCTTAAGGAAATTGCACGGGTAGAAATCGAAAATTCATAATAAAAGAACCGTTTGACTACTCTCAAACGGTTTTTTTTATCATTTTTGCAAAAATCTCATTTTTTATATTGACTTTTCCCCAAAATCCGATAAAATAATTATTGTACCTCAATTCGGGGCATTAGCTCAGCTGGGAGAGCGCTACGCTGGCAGCGTAGAGGTCAGCGGTTCGATCCCGCTATGCTCCATATCCGAAACCCTTGTATATCAAGGGTTTTTTCTTTTCTTTTGATTTGCAACTTCACGTACAATTTTCTGATTGCACAAAAATTGCACATTTTATTCAGTTTCTTTTTGAAAGAAGGATTTTTCTAATCTAAGTGCTGCTTCATCTTGGAGATCAGGAGTAACGTGAGAATATATATCTAATGTAATTCCAACTCGGCTATGACCCAGTCTCTCTGAAACCACTTTAGGATTTTCCCCATTTTTCAACATAAGAGTTGCGTGAAGATGTCTTAAATCGTGAATGGTCACTTTGGGAACTCCAGCTTGCTTAATATATTTGTTGAATTGTCGAAGCTGGTTATTGGGGTCCTTAAGATTCCCATTCATAGCACTAAAAACAATTCCCTGTTCGATAAATTCTCCATTCATCTTTTTACTCCAAGAAAGTTGTTTTTCCCTATGTTTTTTTAAGACAAAGACTACATAAGGAGAAATCGCAATTTGTCTCTTCGATTTCTTTGTCTTTACGTCTTTAAGAATTAACCCCTTTCCCTTTACACGAGCTAAGCTTCTTTGGACGTGTATTTTTCCTTGATATAGATCAATGTCTTCCCATTTTAAGCCTAATATTTCACCTCGCCTCATTCCAGTAAAGATTGCCACTACATAAAATGCTTCATCTTCACTTTCTTTTACCAATCGCAAGAATGTTTCAGTTTGTTCTTTTGTCCAAGGAGTTACTTCTTTTGTTTGTATTTTTGGTGGTGTAGCTTCATTAACGGGATTTTCTTTTATTAATGACCATTTGATCGCTTGAGTAAAAGCTCGGTTTAACAAATTATGATATTCCCGGACTGTTTTTGATGCAAGACCTTCATCCAGCTTATCATTATAGAACTCGTCTATCATCCGGGCAGTAATATTATCCAACATTTGATTGTGAAAGTAGGGTAAAATATGTTTCTCGATTGAGTACCATCTTGTTTCAGCAGTGGTTTCTGCTACACTTCGTTTATAAGTCGAGTTAAACCATTTACGAATATGTTCATTAAACGGTTCTCTTAACGGGTCATTACAACATTCTTCTTGGTAAGTTTGATACATATTAATGTAACAATCTATGGCATCTTGTTTTCGTTTAAAACCACTCTTATACTTCTGATGTTTTTTTCCATTTGAGTCAGTAAACCTTGCCCTAAAATAATAACCATTTTTATCTTTATTTATCTTTGGCATTCGCATTTATTATTACCTCCATATACTGTGACAGGTATGAAGGTGGTCTCTTAAAGTATACCATCCTAATACCTGTCATTATAAAAATTCACTATAAATAAAATGGAGGAGATAAGTAAACCACTATATTCCCCAATATATTCGAATTAACTTTCTTTTTTAGAATTTCTATGCTCACCGATACGAATTATGATGTTTTTGCTTGCTGTTGATGCAACCATTCAATGAAATCATTTCTAAAGACACGCTTGCTTCGTTGACCAATTTTTATTAACGGGAACGACTTATCTTCCATAATTTCATACGCTGTTGGTTTAGAAATTAATAAAATTTCTGATATATGGCTAGCAGTAAGGACCACTGGATATTCTTCAAGATTTTTATACATTGTTGTTTTTGCTCCTCATATTTATTTTCAATAATTAATTCAATTTAGTTATTTAATTCGAACACATTATATTTTTAAAAATTCCTACTTTTCAATAGTTTAGTGAAATTAGTTTTATTTTTATCATATTAATAAAAATCCCTCATCAATGATTTTAATGAGGGATTTGCATATAATGGTTTTCCGGTGTATCCGCTGCTCTAATGTCGTTATTATCGAGGACTAGAATGTTTTTCAGTCCAGGCTTTTTAATAAAAGGTTTTTAGGACTGGGGTGCCTTTCAACCCCAGATCCTGTTTTTTATTATATAAAAGCAGAAATACACTATATTAAGTAAGGTGCTCTATTTTTATTAGATTGCTACTTTTAGGTTCGAGGGCAAATTCCACGGATAGTTTTTATTAAAGGGCATTTAATTATAGAAAAAATAGCCAATTCTATGAACATTTAACTTATGGTCAAAGAAGCTGCTAACTTTACACTTTTTCATCTATGAAAGCGAAAACAATAAGTTGATCACAACCTGTACTAGCGGGAACACGAAAACTAATAACTTAGTAATTTATCTAATTATAAAGATTTAATAAGATACTCTAAGAGCATTTTTTTTAAAACGCTGAAACTACTGGATCCAATTGACCTAAAAGGTGACATAAAAATGGGGTATTTTTAAATATAGGTGACATAAAAATAGGGCATTTTAGCCTTTTCACGCCAAGGGAAGTTATGTGGTTATTTATATATCGGTAACAAAAGCAGTTATAACCACAACACGGACCAGTGTATTTTCATATATTCACTTCCTTTAAATATATGCTTATTATTACACTAATCCGACACGTTAAATAACAAAGAAAAAGAAGTATTATATACACTTCTTTTTTTGTGGTTTTTTTTCGTTATTTTCCAGTTGTTTAAATTGGAACCTAATCGTTTTAGTGTATTCGTCTTCACCTTCATAATCTTTTCTAAACATTAAATCAGGATGAATAATAAAACGATAACTTTTATGTTGCCTATGCACCATCATTGCACCGGCTTTTTCATATGCTTCCACATAACCTCTAACTGCCTCTTCTCCTACTCCTATAATTAGAGCTAATTTACGCTGATTTAAATGTTTTAAAACAAATTTATTTTCTTCTAAAAGTAAATTATCAGAAATACTTAATTCAGGATTAATTATAATATTATGATTAGGGTTAGCCACTAAATAATATGTCTGATAATGAAAATTTCTAATGAATTTTAGTAAAGCTCCACGCTGATTTTTATTTAGTTTGGAGCGTACTTCCTTTAATTTACTAAGGAACATTTTCGTAAAATTAACTTTCGATCCCTGATTTTTAGTAGCAGAAAAAAATTCGCTATTCAATAAATAATAGTTTTCTGTTTTCTTTTTTGGATTTTGTTCACTTATTAAAGCTCCAATTTTAACTATAGCCGTTAAATCTCTCTTTGTTTGTCTTTCGCTTTTACTTAAAAACATAGATATATCTGTTAAATTCATTTTTTGACCTTTTTTTTCACCATCTATGTGAACAAGATAATTCTTACTATCAATAGTGACACATAAAAAAAGTTCCTGTAATACATCAGATTGTGTTAAACTTAATTCTTTCTCGATTTCTCTATCTTTATTGTGCAGGACTCTTACAAATAGACCTCTATTTATGAAATCCATCACACGTTCTTTTTGTTTCTTCTTATTTTCTTGATATGATTTTCTACTTTCAGCTCTAATTATTTGATCATTTTCCTTTAAATAATTTACTACCGCACCGGTTCCAGGATCAATTATAACTAACTGTTTTTTGCTCATAATATATATCCCCCCTTATAAATTAAGCGGAGGCTTTATACGTTTTGATATTTCCGTTTCAAAGATTCCAGTCCATCCTCAACTAATTCCTTATCCTTTCCAATCTCTAATTTGGCCGTAAACATTTGTAATTCATCGTAAATTATTAGGATTAGATGACTACTTACCTTTGGTTTTGGGGCCCACTTCTTCATCTTTTATCCAAACCGTTAACCTCTTCTTACGACACATCCTAATATTTCACAGTAATATATCAACTTTTTACGTATTATATTTTTAATTACGCTCTTTTTCTGCAATGGCCAAGGCAGTTAACACTTGTACATATCCCATCAGCCGAACCATAATATCGCTGTTTTCCATCATAGTATTTAAGAATTCCATATCAAGAAATATGAGCTTAATATTGTGCTTCTGAAAATAATCGACTTCGTTTTTACCTTCACCCAGATTTCTTCCCAGACGATCTAATTCGTGAAAAACAAAAGTGTTTGAATCTTGAACAGTATTTTTTAAATGTTGGTATTCCGGCCGGTCAAAATTTTTACCGGACATTACATCAACAAAGATATTTTCTTCCGGAACTCTATAATTAATTAGCGATTCCTTTTGCCGGAAAATTTGTTGATCCTTTGAGCTGATTCGTATATATCCAAAAACTGACATAATGTTGATTTGCCCCTCCCGATTTTTAAAAACTTTTATAAGACAAATTTATGAGACACGCTAAACCCTTGATACTAGGTTTCCATTTTAGTGTTTCAAAACATTTACCCTATTGGTACTTAACTTATATTCTTTAATTTTTTTATTTTCAAGAGGAATAAAAAAATCTTTGATTATATAATTTTTTATATTAGAAGATTTAGCTAAAGCCTAAAAAAGGAACAAGGGATTGCCTCCCTTGTTCCTTTTTTTCGCAGTATGGTAACTATCCCATACCTTTGATTAATTTGGTAAATAAGACAATTAAATACCACTTAAACCTCCCTTCCTCTTTGCTACAATTATTATAGGAGAGGTGTATTTAAATGTTTGTTAGTCCTATGCTGCTACAAAAATCAAAGCAACCTTTTAATGATTCAAGTTTCATTACCGAGTTGAAATTGGATGGAATTAGATTAATATGGACCAAATTCCAGGACAAGGTCCGTTTATATACAAGGCATAATAACGAAGTTACAGCAAAGTTCCCTGAGCTTTGCGATCTTAATCTACCAAATGGAACAGTTTTGGATGGAGAACTGATTGTCCCGGACCATACCGGAATTTCTTGTTCACTCCAATGTTTAGCCATAAAAACCCTCCATTTTAGAATGGTATTAAGAAATTATATTCGCGATAATCAATTTAAACCCTATTAACTTTTAAGTTTAATGAACAGATCGTATTTCAAAAAACTTTTTTACAAAACAAGAAAGCCATTTTAATTTAAATAATATCTTTCTATCCCACTAACATTAATACTTTCAATATTTGAAATAAACCCAACACTATACCTGGATCTAGTCACTGCAACATAGAATTTGGCTAAAGTAATGTCGTCTAAAAACATTTCACCTGTTTTTAAATAATGCTCCATTTTCTTAGTTGGTTTTATAAGTACCCTGTCAAATGTTAATCCCTTGGATTCACCAAAATTTATTGCACGAACAATTTTTGTTCTCGAATCATATCTTAGGACTTGGGGGTTGAATCTTCTTATATAATCACTTACTTCTTTAGGATTAATAATAAAAAGACCATCGTGACCTGTTATTTGGCTATTCATAGATTTTGTGGGTGGTAAATTTGCAAAGAGATTATCAGAAAAATCGCATATAGCTTGATTACATCTATGATTTATATATAAATACTCGATATGACATCTTTTTCTTTTTTCTTGTTCCTTAAAATAGTCAATTATATTTATTCCTCTATACTTTTTATTTTTAGAAGAATTTGTTGTTGAGTATGTTGCTTGTCTTATATCTCCTACTAAAACCATATTAATTCTCGAACAAAAGAAAATATGAAAAATATCTAAATCATATCCTGACATATCTTGTACTTCATCAATAAATATGTAATCATAAATTTCTTCTAATCTCTTAATTACTTTTCCATCACTTTTTTCAAAGCATTGAATTGCAAAATCTGAAAGTCGGTCTTTATCTATTTCATTTCTTTCATTAAAATAATAACCTCTAATGTTGGTCTTCTTAATGTAATAGCTTGCAGGTCTATCTCTAAAAAAAATGGACTCAATTCTTTTTTCAGGATAAACACTATTTTGATATGGCCTCACCCAATCTGATAGTAAAAAAGAATACCAGGTATTAACATTAACATTAGCTGGTAAATAGCCGTGAATTTGGATAAACTTTTTTATTATTTCTTCTTTATTTTTATTTGTAAAAGTAACAATTAGTACTCTTGATGTATTACGTCGAATAGTTTCCTGTACCAAATAAGTTGTTTTACCGGATCCCGCAGCAGCTATAATGACTTTATTTTTTAATTGCATCTAATATATACCTCGGCATATTAATAGATTGGACAGCCTCAAATATTTTTAAAGCACAATCTGTTTTATTATTTATCATATATTGAGTTAGACGTTCATCACTATATTTTGGATGCCCTAAGATTTCCTTTAGCACACTTGTATCATCTATATTCGCCTTTATGAGTTGAGGTTCTAATGTATTATAGTTTGTATCCGGATCATAACTAATTGTTACAAATTCATTATTTAGATACCCATCATATTTTTGTTTTATGTTTTTCTCTATATCTCCATCGTTATCAGTAATTACATATATTTTTTTCTTTAATGCTATCGATAAATCGAGGAATCTCTTAAATGAGAGGGCATCAACACAAAATATGTCTACCCCTTCTTCAATTGGTAATTTGTTATATAAGTCTTTATACGCTCTCTGTACAACTAATTCATCAGATGGTCCTTCAACTAAAATGACTTTATCACATAAAATAATCCTTAATGTGTCGTAACCAGGTAGCTTCATAAAGAACCTTTTTGTATCATTATCTAAATCATTAAATGTAATTACACTCTTATCGGAATTTAACAAAACCATTTTACTAATATCTAACTTATTTAATACAAAACTACTATGGGTTGTTAAAATTACTTGTTTACCTTCATTCTTATCTTTTATGCTTGAAATAAGCCTATTCATATTACCGTAAGAAAGATGATTTTCCGGCTCTTCAATCATAACTAAGCTTGAAGTATCATTATTTGATTCAAGTGCCATTTTCATTTTGATCGAGCTCTGCTCACCCTTACCTATGAAATCAAATGGAACATCATCTAAATAAGATGTAATGATTGTATCCCAATTGTTTTTTTGAGAAATATCAACAGAAATACTTAAACTTTTATCTGTAATGTCGCCCTTTTTTGTATTTAGCTTTGTGTTTATTTCTTGGATAGATGGAATAGCAGCAAAAGATTCCTTTAATTGTCTATAGTTTAAAGCTAGTTCTGTTTTTTCTCGAACCTCAAGTGTATCTTGAATAATCTTATAAATATATTTATCAGTTCCATTTTGCAACTTGATTGTTGAGGTATCTATTAAAGCAGAATTAAAAGGAATACTTCTATATGTGATGGAGTTGTTAGCAAAAGAAAACCATTTAAAAGTATAGTATTCTATTGGAATTGTATTTATTTTATCTTCGTCTTCGATATAACTCTTATACTCTTCTTCAAAAGATGGGTCAAATTCAATTGATAAATACACCCCCGGACAGTCAATACTTTCAGTATTATTCGTACCCTTTAGAGAGCTATAGCAATTTTCAGGATCGTTAAAATATGCTTCTATTAGTATTGCAGGCAGTGGTGTAGGTTTCTTTTCTTTTATTCCTTTTAAATAACCAGCAATAACATTTGTATTAAATATGTAAGGATTTATTTCGTTCGATATGTGTCTATTGTTAAGTTGACAAGTTAAGACTAGATTTATAGCTTCAAGTAATGTTGATTTACCGGCATCATTATCCCCAACTATAATATTTAAGTCAGGATTAAAATCAATTGAGAAAGCCCCGTAAGACTTAAAGTTTTTTATTACAACCTTTGACAACATTTTTCTCTCTACCCCCTTTTTTTCTATAAAATTTACCATAAGTAAATATTACCATATTCATCTATTAAACAAAGCTTAACAGTAAAAATTAAATCTTAAGAATCAAGTTAATAGTTTTACTTAGAAGTGCTATTTCCTTGAAAACGCAAGACTATGAAGTATAATGTTAAGGATTTTTAGGAGGTGTTAACCTTTTGGAATTTAAAGACTTATTTGATATGAAAAAAATACAAAAGAATGAACCAAAAAAAATATTAGATGCTGCTATAAAATCAATATTTAGCTTAGGTCCTATTCAATTGGTTGGTAAAGAGATGAATGAACTTGCTTATGAAATGCCTTTAAAAGCTGAATTTGATGAACTATCTCCATATATTTTATACGAGAAAAAAGACGGTATATACAAGATTGTAGTCCCTTATTTTGACGAAAGAAAACTATCCGAATTTCAAGTTCAACTTTTTCAAAAGAATATAAATGACTGTTTTCCTGAACGTGGTTTTTATATAGTCGGCAGCTCTGAACTTATTATTAAACCATTGGGATTAATTAAGGTTGAAATGACCGGAATACCTATTATTCGAGTAGGAAAAGACATACGTTATACCCAACCATCTAACGATATCAGAGGCCGTGGCTATCGAGAAAATTTATATTTTTACTACGATTATGACAAGAAGGAATTTCAAAGAGTTTATTCAGATAAATTAGAAGAATGTAGATTCAAAATGGATAGAAATCCGGAAATTGTTGAGGAATATCACGAAAGCGTGCAAGAGTACATAAAAAGAGAAATATTACTAGATGAAATAAAGAAAAGAATTTACAGACTAACTATATCCTATTTACCTGAATTGAAGTCTTGGTTTAAGTTTACTTATGGAGACGGTGGAATAACAATTGGCTCTCTTGAATCATATTTGGATCAATACAAAGAGTTTCTTCAAGAAACAATGTGTAATAACTTAAAGATAAAATTAATTTATTCTAATGTGACAACTAGGGAATATGAAGAGCTAATCAACAAAAAAAGGAGTTAATTAATTTAATCAACAAGGCTTATAAAGGTTTGGATATAATAAAAGAAATTAATTCCCTATCAGAAGAAAATTTCAAAGAATACAATTTAGATAAAAGCAGTTTTTCTGAAGAAGAAATAGCTATTATAAAAATTATAGAAGAAGAGGTTTTAAAAGCCCTGCAAAAATTTAAAGAAGTGAGGCCAACGGAATTTCCTACTACATCATTAAATGAGCAAAAAATATTAAAGGGATACATAGGATATGATTTAAATACAAATGAAGTTTTTCCGAATATTATGCAGCTGCAAAGAAGAACTTCCTTGACAGAAGAAAAAGAGGACTTCCGATCAGAAGTTGATTATGTTTCGAAATTGCTAGTTGAGTTAAAGAATATGAAAACAGAGCTAATCTAAAGGGTTCCTTTTTGAGTGCTTTTCTTAAAATTTGTGCCAAAATGAAAGTAGTTTTGACCATCAATATATGCATATAAAAATGCAAAAACTCGCCACATTGTGATGGCGAGTTTTCTTTGTTTAAGAACCGAATCCTTATTCAACTAAAGACCCGTTTGTTGAATAAGCTTTGTTTAATTTTTTTTTAGGAAATAAAAAGTTAATTCATCATCATTTTCACATTGAGCATATTGCTCCAACTGTAGTCCCTTATACCATACCCCTGAACCGTCAGGGATATATCCTCGCTTAACATACATTTTTTGAGCAGAACCATAACCATAATGTAAACCTACTGCTAGCGATACATAGTCACTATATTCTTTTGCAATTCCTTCTATCACATCCATCATCTTGTTCCCAATACCATTCTTCTGAAATTTAATAAGTACGTTTAAAACAACAATTTCAGGGATGTTTTCAGATGCGAATGGTCCTCTTGAAGCACTTGGTAAAAGTGTTACGTAACCTGCAACTTGATTGTTTACTTCTGCAACTATAACTAACTGCTCCTTACTTTCTTGTCGAATATAGTAATCCTAAAACAACTCGATTGGTTAATGCCACTTCTGTGCTGCAAATTCTTCAACAAATTTTTCTATATCGCTTTTAGCCATTGAGCGAATAATTAGACTGTCACTCTTATAAGAATTCATTTACAAAACCTCCACTTAATATATCATAATCATATCAATCCTTCTTTCAACTCTACTGCTCCCTTAGCTCAATAACAAAATAGGATTGCCGCAGCAATCCTGGTTCTTCCACTATTGTACGGGTTAGTTTAAGTACATATCTCCACAATCTTTAAGCTCACCTCATTAAAAGTCATTTTATTTAAGGCGTTCCTCTCTTGTTATTTCAACAAACAAGAAAAAAAAACACAATTTTTATAAAATTGAGTTTTGATTTTGCTATGATGTTAAAGTAAAAATAAATTAGTAAAGGATTGTTGGTGTTGAGTAAAAAAAGATCAAGACAACAACAAGGAAAACCTCCACAAACTAAGGAGAAAAATAGCTATTTTACACCCCAAAATGTGATAGCCATAGCTGCGGCACTTATTGCTTTATTAGGTGTTTGGCTTACTCATAACACATACAAATTAACGGCTGAACAGTTTAATCTAGCATTTGAACAAAATGAGAATGAAAACAAAGCTGTCTGGATAAGCAAAGTTGATTCGAAAGACGAACGTATTACATTTATCTCAAACAGCGACCATATCGTTATGCAACGTGCGTTTATTTATTTCCCTGAACCATTTACAGATTCCAACAGGGAAATTTTATTCCCGAATTTTGAGCTTCCAACATCAGTATTAACTATGGATGTGAAAGAGTATTTAAATTCCAAATTCACCCGTGAAAAAGGAAAGGCACTAGTAGCAGAAGGAAATATTCCTTTCGCTTTACAGTCCTACTATATCTCTAAAGGAAACAGTTATAGCATACAATCCGTTTATCATTTGCGTTATATTGCTACATTAGGTGAGCGTGATAATGACTTCCCTACATTTGAAATTCAAGGCTTTTGGTTTGATCATCATCTTGATGTAAATGAAGATCCACAAGAAGCTCTGAAAAAAGTTTGGGTAAATGGTGAATATAGAGCGGACTATACAGGCTTAGAGAATTAAGTCTGTTTTTTTATAAACCTACATCCTGTATCCATTCATAAAGTCCTTAGCATAGCTCTTCACAGTCTCTATCCTGTTTTAAAAGTTGATTATCAAGGGATAGAAATTCAGTTTAGTTTTACCAGTAATTTTATCTTCCACTAACCTGCACCGTCAGTTGAACAAGGAGGTTTTTCAAAATTCTTACTTTCTGATAAGTTTTTTGTACGGCACGACTTGCTGTTCATTCAGAACGATGCGAAAAAGATTGCGAACAAATAAAAAAAGGCACTCGTTAATTAGTGCCTTCTTAAAGTCCTATTTATATTTTGAATATATATCATCTAATTTTTCACCGTATTCTCTTAATTCCTTATGAATTGTCAAAATATAATCAAAATATGTCTTTGCTAATTCTTCTCTTTTCTTCTTTCATATTCGCACCCGTTAGTTAAGTACTTTACTTCACAAATTTGCCTCTGTCCCATCGCTCTAATAAAAAAAGCCGAGGCCGCCTTAATTGGTAGCAAACTGAAACTAGGACAATCAATTAAAGAACTCTATCCAAATGAAATTGTTTTATTGTCCATTTGATACCTGAAAGAAGTGACCTATAAAGCTCAAATGCACAACTCCATACCGATCAACAGCGTTCTCTGGAGTGGGACAAAGCTTGGAACTGTTAACTTTGAGCGTTTAGGTAGGAAAAGAATCTTTTTTATCTTGGGAGGTTTTTCAATATTAAAATGTATAAAAGCTAAAAATCTACTAGTTCACTAGTTTGAAAATGTTCATAAAAATGGAGGTCAACAAAATTAATATCAGAGGATTTTGCTATACCTGCGTGTAATAATTGTACATATTTATTCCCTAAAAGGTCTTGATAGTGAACTATAATTTTTAATCCATATATAAGTTCCTTAACATCTTTCCCCGGAGCATATATCTGGGCTTTAAAACTTTTTTCATCATCCTTCTTTACCAATTTATAAGAATATTCCTCTTTCACTTCTTTAATTACTTTGTGGTTATTTTCTGCATCTACAAATCTAAATGTAATACTCCTAATTTGTGCGTGGCCCATCCCAACATTATTTATAATTAAATTAAAATACCATTCCAAACTGTCCTTATCTTCATACGTTGCTTCCCCGATATTAATATGGCCCCAGGATTCACCTGCTAATTGTCCATTTGAATTATCAAAATCTTCTTGATTATAACTTATTTTATATTCAAGTATCGGTATCACTGACAGTCTATTTTTCTCATCTTCTGTCTTTTTTTGATGCTGTAAGGTTAAATAAACACCCAAAAAGGTTACTGCACCACCTAATGTACTTCCTAGAAATCCACCGTAAAATCCTAACCAATCATATTCTTTAGTCAAATGGATAAAAGAAGTTATGTTAAAAATATCTAACGTAATGAAGAAAGCCGGAATTAATAATATAATTATAAAAAAAATAATAACATACTGCTTCAATTTATTATTCCTCCTCAGTTAAAACCTAATTAAAAATAATGACCGAAACCTAGTAGAAAAACCTAATTGCTTTTGCTCCTTTTTCGAATATTTTCCAACATAAAACCAAATATTGAGTATACGCTGCTATTTAATTTTAATTTATATGTTAGGAAAAAGAAAATACCCTTAAAGGAGAATGTGTTTTCGACGATAGACTAATGGACGATCAAGTAAATGTATCGAATGATTATGATTTTGTACCTTTGGATTCAGACGGGGATGCAAGGCCAAGACCTCATCAGGTCACGAAGGGTTCACTAAACGTTGTTGTTCTTTGGTATAGGGAACATTTTAGCAATTTACCCCTATTCTCATAAACTACATTTACGGGTGAAATTTTATTAGCTAAATTACACCCTAAACATTTCTTTTTTCCATTCATATTATCACCTCTCTGTTTGTATTTCTTAGTAAAAATAAAATCCTTCTTAAAAAACCTGCATCTTTAGTTAAATAAGAGTCCCGTACTGGCACTCTAAGTGACACTGAGATTAGCAGTAGTTTTGACCTTTTATTTTAATTATCCATCATAAAAAAGGAGGTTGATTACTATTTCAAATTCACTATAAATCTTTTTTATTATTTTCATAAATCTCCAAATTCCTAATTATAATTTGAGCATACCATTTTTGTTCACTACTGAAAGTGAATCATCTCGTAAGTGAAAGAGATAATCTTATTAAAAGATATAACAAGGATAAAAAGGATTGGAGTTGATTTGATTTTAATCAAAACTAACAAACTGCAATAACGAAAAAAATTTAACTTTAGAGGAGTGATGTGTAAACAAAATATCAGCAAGACTACTTTAGAAGCGTTAGAACGAAGTTCTCAAAACATCCAGAAGCGATAATTGAGACACGAAAGAAAAAGTAGAAAATTTTAATTAGGCGTGTGATGTGCAAACAAAAAACCAAACTAAAAAAATCAATAGGAGGAATTAAAAAAATGTTTGGCAGAAAAATTCAGAATATGTATGATCTGTAATTTATTATGTGTAGTGTCAAAGGAAAGCGTTAGTTGTTACATTTGGATTTAAATTGGGTTAACAGCCCGCTTTTACCGTTGTTAAGTCCAGAAGTGGATATGCACCAATCTCGGTCCTTTTTAGGGAAATGATTGGCGGTCTAACCTTATCTACGGATAAGTGTGAACTCAGAGGAAACCTGAGAGAGCATCGATGTAATGGAGGCATCGATGTGCGTGGGTAAAACTGCGTCCGTAACTAAGTGAATGCCGATGAAACGGTATGTTCTAATGAGATATGGATTACGATCTATATTTGATTAGAATGTATCTGGACATTTGTAAGATACGTTCACTTGGTCAAAGCACTAGCATAATGGGTTTAGGATTAGGTCACGAATGGTCCTGGAATGAAGTAATTTTGAGAATGGTTTCGGCGTTTAGCCGAAAGCGTCGATAAAATTACGAATGGCAGGGACAGACGTGCCTTGAGCAGTTTCTCTCCGGATAGAGTTTTGAGAAAGTGAAACATTAAGGCGATGTATCGCTGAAAATGTTGAGATTTCGAAACCGATATCCTGGAGGGAAACTGCTCAAAATATACATAGCTTTTTCACACCTAAATTTTGGTTTAATCCATACCAAATCGCCTAGAGTCTGTTTGTTCGTAATCGAAGGTGATACAGCGAAGCTTTCATCCTTCGGGCGAACATTACAGACTCTTGGCGGACGCAATTTTTGGGCTCACTCATTTTTACAAGCAAGGGGGCGATTCAATGAGCAAAAAGAAAAAGCAAAACACCGGCAACAAACGAAGCCAAATGAGTAATTTGGAGATCGCAATCCAAAATGTTGAGGCTGCATTCCGCGAAGGTGAAAAAGCTGGTATTACAGTAAAAAAAGCTAAGTGGCGAAAAACTACTTATGCTGATTATAAAGATTCTGTGATAACAATGTTAAATGATATTGCCAGATTAGAAGGTTCAGATTTTAAAAGGCTATTGCCGAAATTTATGAATGGAACAACTTGGGATAAATATTTTGAAGTCTTATCCAATCGATATGAGGAAGATAAACTTTCGGCAGGACAGATTCAAAGACGCGTTAATGCACTTGAAGCATTCCGAGTGATGGTTAGAGAAACAAATGTCTTAGGAAAAGGCACAACAATACGTGTCGGGAACAAAGTAGAAAGGCTTGATTATCTAAAACTTCGTGGAGTATATCGTTCTAAAGACGAAATAACGGCTATAAAGCCTTCTAATGATGAAATCAATGCAGTCCATTCAAACATAAATACCAAAACCAAAAAAGGAAAAATTTCACTTGCTATTAACGAATTACAAGTAGAAATTGGTGGAAGAATAAAATCCATTTTCAAATTAGAAGTTAGAGATATTGATTTTAATAAAAAAACCATTACCTTTCGTAATGATAAAAACAACTTCACTCGTACAGTTCCAATGACAGTAGCAGCTGAAAAGATTTTGCTTAATGCTTGTCACGAAAAGAAACCAGGATCCCCTGTGTTCACTATGGTAGATTCTAAAGGGAATGATATGTCCCTAGAAAAATCAGTGAAGACAGTTCAAAGATATACAAACGTCGCAGCTAAAAGAACTGGTGTAAATCGCGAAAATAGAAGATTCACAACACATTCGAATAGAAAAAAATATGCTCAAAATATGTATGATAAGACTCATTTTAAGAGCAAACAGCAACTAAAAAAAGAAATTGGTAAATATGTAAGAAATCAAGGATCAAATCAGCAAATTTTAGTAGAAAGAATGAAAAAAGAATTAGAAAGAATTAACGTATATCGAAAAATGAATGGGAAGGACCTAAAAGGATTCTCTCACGAACATTTAAGACTAATGCTTGTATCACTCCACTTAGGCCATTCAAGATGCGATGTCGTTCTTTCTTATATCACCCCTGACCCTATCCGTAAAAAGTGAATGGGAATAATAAAGTCATTAAGATTCACATATAAAAACGTAAAGAAGACACTACTTAAATTGCAGTATCTCCTTTTAAAATTCTTTAAAAAGATTAAGTTCATCTTTACTTCTGAAATTAAAACAGATAATAAAGGTGTTTAATACCTTATGGAACTAAAGCACCCTGTTACTTTAAGTACAATACTTCACAATCTCATCGTACTATGAAACAACCTCAAATTTCAGGGTGTTTCGTTTTACTATGATATATTCACCTGTTGATTTATTCATTACTTGAGACACTTCCTTCGTATGCTTTATCTCAAACCAATCATTTTGTATATCCACCAATAAATTTACTTCCACATCACTTTCCCCATATTTTAAACCACTATAAGATAATTTTGTCATCGTATTCATCCCTTTCTTAATGAATAATATTCATCTGATGAGACATAAGACATATTCTTCTTATTGTATTATCCTGCTCCATTAAGCACACTAAGGAGAGATTAAATTTAAACCGAAGGCTCAGTTTTGGTACCTTGATGAAAAACCAATTTCCATACACCTTCATTTAACTTCCATATAGAACTACGTAAGGAATGTTGGTTACTAATTTCATTGAAAATTCGGTATGTAGCTAATACAATACCATCCGATAAAAGGCGAATCTCAAAATGACTCAATTCCATTTTAACTATTCCTATTCCGACATCTGCAATATCTTCATCTTTATACAAAACCTTACCTGAACTTCTGAATTCAAAGAAATCATCAGCCAATAATTTTTTTAGCTGAGTTCTTGATGAACGTATTTCTGGATTTAATAAATTCTCCTCTAACTGTTTTATATGGTCTTTTAAATTATTATCTGTTTCCATTTAGAATGTCTCCTTTACAGCGATTAGGATACTAATTCAACAAAAAAGAGCACAAATCCTTTAGATTAATGCTCCAAATGCTATTAAGCTAACCTGCCAAGAGCGTCTAAGCAACTCAACGATTTTTAGGTATAGCACCCGTTTGTTGCACAACTTTTCACTATCTTCGATGTGTAATACAGAAACCTCCAACAGTCCCTATCTTAACTCTGCTGGCTGGTAGAACTATTTACTTCTTGAAAGTCTGTAATTTAATGACAATAAAACATTGAAGTCTTTTAGTTCCTTCATTAAACCATAAAAAGTATATAAATCGTTTATTGCCTCTAATAAAAATTTTTTAACTGTTGAAATATTCATTTCGTTATTCGTAAATCCTTCTAATACATATACTTGATTAGGCTCAAAACGCCACCTTTTCATTACGTCCATTGAGTGTACTTCAGAGGAAAGAATTCTGTACACAAGTTCATATTCAGCAACCAAGTCCAGTTTTCTGCATAATTGCTCAAAGTTTTTTGTTTTACCATCTAAGTTATACCAATTTTGATTTTTCCCTCTTTTCTCAAACACATCTGAAAACTGAAGTTGTATCTTATTTAATTTTTCTTCAGCTTCAAATTTAATATCTATTTTTATTTCTTCAATTCTCTTCCCTAACAGTTTTCTAATTTTTACCCCATCTTTATTTTCAGCGATTAAACTATTAAACATTGAAAATTCCTTCATTTTTTGTGAAGCTATATAAGATTTTGCGTATAATCGTCTATCCTTCAGTAGGAGAAGCTTTAAATAAATATAACTCTCAAATATACTACGAGTAATTAAATCAATTGATACTAATTTTTCTGCATCTAAAAGAGATATTAATGAGTCTATTTTTCGTACCATATCCTCGAAAAATCCTAATATAACTGCATCCTCTATTTCAAATTTCTTATTTTTCTCACTAAACGCCTTGGAAAAAATCATCTCTAGTGAGCCATCAGCCTCTTTAAGTAATCTTTTTAATATCCTCAAAACTCTTCACCCTTTTCTTTACTCATATCCTTTCATCTGCCCTCATTTGTGGTATTGCGAATTGCTTTTAAAAAGGTCCCTTCCATTCAAAAAAATTTCAAACCCACTTACTTAATGCAAATTACTCGTTTCTTAATTTGAGTAACGCAACTAACTCAACGAGTGTGAGTTGACAGAACAGATTTAGAAAATGCTTATACTAAGGCTCTCTTCTTCGTTTTGACCTAGATTAAAGCTTTAATAGTTTCATTGTCCATATCAAACATAAAGCAATTGTTATTGCACTTCTGTAGTTCCAATGTAAATGTTCTCTTTATCAAAAATGAGTTCGATTGGCTGATTATATATCTTGTTAACTGTATTAATTTTTTCAACAAAAGGTCGGATGTAATCGTTCTGCTTTTCTTTAAATTGTTCCATAGTCCGCTCTGTTCTCTCTGAACCTTTCTTTTCTATTTTTTTGCTAATAAATATAAAGGGCCCGCCCAATAATACTTTGCTAATGTCTCGTTCCTTTATTAAATTATCGCCTAGATCTCTGCTCAAGCTTGTTAATCCCTTTAACCCTTTGGACTGTATTGAGGAATGAGAATAACCTTCAATTTGGTCATAGCTGATAGTGAAGAGTTCACTATACTTAAGTGAATAATCTTCTATTTTTTTAGAAATACCATCAAGATATGCTGACTCAAAGTTTTGTAAAAGAATTACTTCAAGGAATGAAGAAAAGGAATACACATATAAAGCAAGTAGGTAGTCTTTAAACTCAGACCGAATTTTTTCTAATAGCTTTTCTACCCATTGATCCAAATAAACAAAAGACGACTTCTTCTTTATTTCAGTAGTTATCAGGGCACTGTATAAATCAATTTTTCTTTCTGCCTCCTGTTTGATACGCAGGACTATATTATAATTGCTATTTTTATATGTATCGTTGTTCCAGTGGTATTTATAATTATTAAGAACATCCGTCAAAAAATTGAGATCACCTTTAAGATCAGACCTCTCTTTTTGAAGAAGAAAATCAAGGATTTCTTTCTGCATTTCTTGGATGTTGTCGAGTTTTTTATCAATGGTCGCTAGAGTCGCAGCCATAAATAGCATTGTTGGATTGCAGACAAGAGGATTCAACACGGCCTGTCCGCCACCTACTGCACCGTTTTCCTTCAAAACGCTACCTAAGTATCCAGAACCATTTTTAAATTCTGCTAGGTTTCCACCTTTTGGGATCGTTACTTGATATAATCCACTTGTAGCTCCACCTCCATTTATGACATTTCGAAACGCCGCAGTCAAAGGCTCAAAGGCAGTCCCGAGGGTTTTAAATCTCGATAGAGGAAGCTTTGTGTATTTAGCTACAGAGATCTGTTCTTCTATAATGCTAGGGTAAAATTCAACATCTGTCATTGTCATTGCTTTTACAATTTCGTTTTTCCGGTCAGCAACTTCGTTAGTCTTTTCAAATTCATCTGACATATCTTACTCACACCTTTTTCTTAATTCCGCAATTTATTCTATACCTTATGATTACATTTTCTTAATTATTGCCCGATACCAGGACTAAATATTTTAAAAATTAACCACACTTTCCATTCTCCAAGAGATTTTACTTAAACTGATTGCTATAATGACTAAACTTCAAACTTTATAACCTCTAATTGTTCTTTATTCATAAATTTATCCCCAAAATAAATATCTTTGGGATTCTATTCTTCAATCAGCATTATAAATCCTTCTTCAAGTAACCTGCTCCGTTAGCTCAATAAGAAAAAAGCGATATTCTTTTTGAACAATCGCACCCATTAGTTGAAGAAAAAAATTGACGCTTATTTAACAATTGAGCTCGATCGTTGAAGTTATTATTTAACAATTTATGAGCTTTTTACCGATAATTTCTATATAATCTGACCAAAACTTAAAGTTTGTATTGGAAATAATATTCTTTAGAAAAAAATAAAAGCTATGATAACAATAGTATTATTTGGTAGTATAAATTATAGGATATCTTTAGAAAACTTTTACAGTACGTAAAAAATAATAAAAATGATGTGGTGTATAAATTGCAAGCAAAGATAAGTTCATCTCTTAACAAATACTTAATTTCAATATGCCTTATTTTAATATATCTATTAATTTTCCCTTTAAGTGAATACTCTTTTATAGAGGTAAAAGTCAGTCTTTCAATGCTTAGAGAAATGATCTCAATAGTAATTGGCTCAATAAGTTCAATTCTAGGGATAGTAATAGCAGTTTATATTTTAGCTTTTAGCTTATTCGAAAAGAATTTTAGTAGTATTTCATATTCCATTTTTGTTAATTCAGGGCAATTAATTAGGTACTTCCAGTTATGTTTTATCACTATTCTAGTTATGATAAGTGCAAACTTCCTACTTGATGAAAGCCTTTCAAATGTTGGTATTAATATGCTAGGATATGGACTTATCCTATATGTATATAGTCTGTTACAAATATATCCTACTATTAAGAAGATAATCAATGAATCAAAATCAAATAAACCAGTAGAAGTGATGCTAAGTGAATTAAATGAGGATTCTGCTAATATTTTTTTAATGTCACAGGATTTTAAAAAATTGAGTAACAATGCTTTTTATATACTGACAATGCTATCAAGAAATTTTATTATTAATAATGAAAAACTTATTATTAATAATATTCTAGATAAATGTACTGAGCTAATTAAAGCAAAAATAGATACTACAAACGTGACTGAAGCAAATCAAATTAGAGATTATATGAATGCTTTCGTAAAATTATTTAAAGCACTGATGAAAGATTCAGAAGACCAGAAACAAATGTGGATTTTACATCGTTTATTAATTATGTATATCGAAATTAGAAAATACAGTTTAATTAAAAAAGTTCCATATTATGATTTTATAGAATATGAAGAAATTATC
Source organism: Peribacillus sp. NJ11 (assembly GCF_030348405.1). NCBI lineage: Bacteria > Bacillati > Bacillota > Bacilli > Caryophanales > Bacillaceae > Peribacillus > Peribacillus sp. NJ11. The sequence continues at coordinate 1,749,689 of NZ_JAUCFO010000001.1, read as the reverse complement.
CACGATATGTGTATTAGGCATATTAAAACAAACTTTTCAGAATTAGGAAGAAGGTATGTTCATTTTTTATCAGATTTTATGATTCAAAATATAGAATACGATTTACCCGCTGAAACAGAGTTGCTAGTGTTTCAAATGCATAATAAGGCGACTCAAAAAATCAATTATGATCACTTAAAAGGTGCTCAATGGGAATATATAGGGAGTACAATATTTTCCAGAATAAATAGTATTGCTGAAGCTGCTATTAAAAATAGAGATTATGAGGTTTTTACATCTTGTAAATTTGTTTATAACTCGATTTTTAGTTATATATTGAAAAGTGAAAAATTAGGTAGTAAACAGAAGCGATTAATGATTATCACAGGCTCCTATAACTTTTCCAATTTATTAAAACAATCATTAGAGGAAAATCCTGATCAACATCTCCTTTCTACATATAATATACTTACGCTCCATAGTGAAATAGAAAATAATGACGAATTAAACATTATTCTTTGCAATGATTTTGTTGAATTATTCCCTTTTCTAGCAAAGCATAAAAAATTAAACTCTTTTATAATAAATGAATATGGAACATTAGGAAGGACGCTTTCAAAGTATATAAGTAAGAGTGAAAATATTGAGTTAATTGTAAAAAAACTTATAAAGGTAATGGTATCAACAAGTAACACAATAATTAGTAAAATAGATTTATATACTCTAACCACTTATATAGAAACATATAAACAGGTGGAATCCATTATTAAATGGACAGAACGTGAGAATAAAAATGAAGATTTAATCACTAAAATGGAAAACATTTTAGGAGAAATGAATGATTACCAAAACATTGTCGAAATGATTAATGATGAGAATATGTATTTAGAGATGATAATGGACGAAAAAAAATAACTATATTATTTTTATCATTTTAATGCATTTATTTTATATGTAAATTGATAAGAAGTTCTTAAATTGAAATGATTTCGGAATGGTGTTAAGCTATGTCATCCCTCCCGTGTGTAACAGAGAATGAGAGGATACAGAATTTACTGTATCCTCTCTTTGTCTTATTCAACTAACCTGCTCCTATAGTTCAATAACAAAAAAGCTGCCTCAATGACAGCTCGTTCTTAAACTCTTGCACCCGTTAGTGAAAAGTAATTAAATTTCCACCGTACAATTTTTATAGGTGATATCACCATTAACTTCAGTTGTTCCTGTATAGACACCCATTTGCAAATTGTAATAAATCGCCAACGAGGAAAATGTTCTTACGTTCATTTATTTTGCCTCAAAGTTCTAGGGGTTTACTCACCTACCATACCGTCGTTATCACGATCTTCCATATATGGGTATAACCAATGATCACTCGTTATTGGCATACTAAAGCCTGCTGCTTTTGCTTCTTTAATCGTCACCTGTCCATTACCGTTTGTATCAACACTAGAAATATCACCGTTTGCGTTTGATCCAGTTGATTCAGCTGGTTCAGTTGATTTAACTGGTTCACTGTCTGTTAAACCGAGTGATGCGTTTACTTCGTCAGGGTTCACGTTGTCAAATGTATCAACAATCTTGTTGCCCATTATCGTATAAGTATATTGATAACTCGAAGGAATCTGTGTTTTTGTATTCGAATAAGTGATAATTGCTTCAAAGTCAGTAGCACCACCTGCTCTACTTATTGAATCTTCCATATAAGCTTGATCGCCGTGTCGATTGAGTGTGCTATCTTGTGGAGTGATATTATAAGCATTTGCTACCCCTCCGAGAGAATCAGCAATGATATGTCCTTCATCTAAAACGTCACTTTCAACACCCGGAACCTTTGCCTCATCAGAATAGTATCTGCCAGACGATAATACAGCTTCAATATTATCATCTTGCAGAATGATTTCGTCAGCAATGACACGTACTAGTTGTCCGTATTCATTAGTAAATGCCCAATATTCACGGTCCCCATAACCAATGTCAACAACTACGTTAGGTTCACGATAACCAGACAAATCACCACCATCAACTTCAATAAGTTTGTATCCTGAGAACAGCTCATTATTTGGTTGGGTTGGTGTTTCCTCCGCAACCGGAACACTCGGCGTTTCCTCTACTACTGGTTCATCTTCTTCTTTTTCATTATTTTTAGTTGTTTCAACTGTGGTTACTTCTTGTGACTCTATTTCTACATCTGTATTGGATGTATCTTCTACGTTGGTACAACCAACCATAAAGATGATCGTTAAATGTAAGATTAAATAGTTCATTTTCATTTTAGGACTCTCCTATATAGTTTCATACTGTTCATTCTAAAAACGATGACTTTCAACTTATTCCCCCATAACTTATCTTGTCTTATTCTATAATCTTACTATTTTATTTTTAATTGCTGATTAGAATCATATGTTCATATCTATTAAGCTACCATTTTATCACAACAATTCATCAGCAAATAAACGTTTGATTCTATCTTGAAATTTTGTTTCTCTATAAACCCATTCAGCTTTTGTATCTTTAAACGGTGGTTTATTAATAACTTTACCGACCTCTTTTGAAAGCTTTTCGCAAGTCATTAATGCTTGTTCAATCGAATAGTCTTTTTTCAAAACAGGAATATTATTTTTATTCACTTCTGTCATATATTGAATCCCATAAATAAAAACTAGAGCCATTCCCTGAAGCAGTTCACCCTTTTTGGAGAATCTGCCAGGCAAATTACTTTGAATAACCTTGTTACTTCTTAGTTCTTTATACAAATACCAAATATCAGGTAAAAGATACCTTGTGTATGATAAAATCTGCTTTTCATTGTTTTCTCTAACTATCTTGGCTTTCCTTAATAAAGATATTTGAAATGAACTTTCAAGATACTTGTTACCTTTACCAACTTTAAATATATTGGCAACTTTCAATACATCCGTAACGTGGTGTTCTCCTTCATCTCCTTCTTTGTAAATTATTGATTCTTGTGGGAGAGCGTCTTTAATCCAATCGTGTGCACCAATTTTTTCTCCCTTTGAAAATTCTTCTACTTTTTTTGACATATTTAAAGCTACGGAAATATCAATTAACTTTTCTTTTGGTAAATTTACTTCAACCGTTACATATACATAGGCGTTAGAATTTCCATTTACTCTCAATATTTTGTAGGTATGACCTCCATTAAATATCCCTTCTTCTGGTAAGAAAAACAATTTAACTTCATTCCCGTTTCTAATAATTTCTGTTGCTACCATACGTATACCTAAATTCTTAAAACGAAAACTTTCTGGATCATTTCTTAATGTATGAACCATTTCCTTAACTGCTTTATTTTTGCTTCCGGTATATTCTCTACTATTAGCTTTATTAGGAATATTCGTCTTCAAAAAGTAATTTGTTTTTACAACCATAACAATAGTTTTTCGACCATCAATAATCATCTCATTAACATAATCTGCCTTAAGAGTGACAGAGGTGAGTTCATTTTTATTTATAATCATTTTCTAGCTCCTTAATAATTTTTTGTTTTCAAACCCTTGCTTTTATAGCTGCGATCCTTTGGCTTAGTTAAGCATTCCTTAAAATATGCATAATCATATTCATATTTTTAGCTAACACTCCAAGTAGCCGCGCTGATAAGTGACATTATAGTACCATAATGAATAGGTGTAAACACTATTATTAATAAGGTTTTAAGCTTATATATTTTTTACATAATAAAAAAAAATAGATAAAAATATAAAAGGAAATATAAAAAAACCAGATAAATAACAATGAATTTTTATACACAAATAACATAAAAAAAATAAGGACACAAAAATATAAAATAGCACTCTATATATATGTTAATAATTACCACTAAATTTCTTCAAAAAGAGATGTAGTAATCATAGTTATCCGATAAGTCAATTTATTTTTTCTCATTCGGTACTTGTACTACTTTTAGTTATAATAAATAAGATAATGCCAAGTTAAGGAAAACTCTATTTAAATCTGTTGAATTTTCAAATTTATCTATTTTTCAAGTCCTTTTCCCATAATAAGAAAAAGCTTGTTTTCTATTCAGTTGAAAGATAAATCTACATCAATATTTTTTTTAAAAAAAGTACCATTTAACATAATGGTACTTAACTCTGTTTTATAAACTTATAATACAAGTTTGACCACCTCATACCTAAGTGCACAATTGCACTGTATTGCACAGAGCTAATTTTTTTATTTAATTTATCTAACTCATTTATCAAAAATCAGTGATATCAACCAATAAACCTGCACTGTTTTTTCTTATTTTATTACGTTTATCTAATCTAAAATAGCCAGTCCCCTCTGGCAGCGTAGAGGTCAGCGGTTCGATCCCGCTATGCTCCATATCCAAAAACCCTTGTGTAGCAAGGGTTTTTTTCTTTGACTTAAAGGAAAAACATCGCGCGCTGATCATATTTTGGCTATAAAAACGGTCACAATTTGCCACTTCTTCTTGCATGTTTGGAAGAACATGTGAATATGTATTTGCCAGATGCCACTTCTTTGCATGCCTATCCCAGCTAAGATTTAAAAGAATTTGTCGATATGATCATCGCGAAAGAGATAAAGAATCCTTTTATAACAAAAAGCCTACCCCCTTTAAGGAAGTAGGCGCATTCAAATTTAAAACTAACAATCCTTCAGGACATTTCATGAAAAAAAGATGCGATAAGCTGTCCTAGTCTTCTAGTTCCCTCGATTATTTCTTCCTCATTAGCATAACTGAACGAGAGCCGGAGAAACTCGGTTCCATCCTTTTCATCCAAGAAAAAGTACTTCCCTGGAACATACGAAACACCCTCAGCTAGAGCCTGTGATAATAATTGCGACGTATCCATACCTGGAATTCTCACCCATACAAAGTAACCACCATCTGGTACATACCAGGAAACGGATTCTGGAAGGAATTGTTCCAACGAATGGATTAACGCAGTACATTTAGCACGATACACATTTTTCAGAAGGTCGATTCGTTTCTCAAAATCCGTGTTTTCTAAGTATACAGCCATTGTACTTTGAGCAAATGGATGGTCTAAATCTTTTTTAAACCACTCTAATGCCTTAATGAATTCACTTTCTCCTGCTATCCATCCAATCCGCATTCCCGGTGCCACTACTTTGGATAATGAACCAACGTGGAGGACTCTTCCGCGTGTATCAAAAGATTTTATTGGCAGCGGATTTTCATCGAAGGCTAATTCTCCGTATGCATCATCCTCTAGAATGAGGAAATCAAACTCGATGGAAAGTTCCAATAAATGCTTCCGCCGCTCAGTTGTCATAGTCGTCCCAGTTGGATTTTGAAAGGTTGGAATGGTATATAGAAAACGCGGGAGGGTTAGACCTTTACGTTTCCTTTCATCCAGCATTTCTTTTAATAGGTACGTTTGGAGTCCATTTTCATCTATAGGTATACTAATAATCTGCTTCGTATAGTTTTGAAAAATCTCTAAAGCCTCCATATAGGTGGGAGATTCTACAGCTACTACCGCTTTATCGTCAAGGAGTATGCGGGCAATAAGATCAATCCCTTGGCAAGCACCTGATGTAATCAAAAGCTGTTCTTCCAAAACGCGAATTCCACGATCTTCAAGTCTTTTCTGGAGTTGCTGCTTCAGTCTTACAATCCTTGGACTTCCGATATAATGGAGCGGCAAATCCTGCTCCTCATCAAGAAGTCCGGCTACAGCTACCTTGAGCTCCTCAGCAGGAACGAGCGCAGGATCAGGATAGCCTGAACTCAAACGAATACAACCACCTGGCAGGTCTGACATCCATGCACCGGGCGGATCATTCTTAAGTGCCGCTTTAATGTTTTCAGGAAAAAAAGATTCAACATTCACTTCAACCATACCCCTTCCTTCAATCGAGCCTTAATTGATTCTCACAATTTTTGTGGATAGCTGCCTTTTTAAGAGATAAATCATAAATTTCTATCCGTTAGCCTTTGATCTCCATCTGCTTTAATGTATAGGTAGACCGACTTATGGTAATAAAGAAATACCATATTCACTTCTTCATCACCCGCACTTTCCATACATAGCTGGGCCAATTGTTACCTTCAAACAAAAATCCCCTTTTTTTATTTATGTTTGCCTTTTTCACGCCAACTCATTTTTGAATATTCTGACACCTATGTATTATAACATTTTTCGTTAATCCTTATTTACTATAGTGAATGGATATTTCATTATTCTGCCGTTAGTATAAGGAACCCTGGCAACCTTACACATATATTTTATACATCCAATTGCTTACTTTGTCCCTAATACCAAATTTTTGCGAAACTATGCGTATATTTTTGTGAAAGTTGGACGAGACTGCTAGTAAATTAATCTAGGAGGTTATCAAAATGTTTAGATTCGGGAAAGGAAAGCCACGAAGTAAGGTCGGCAAATTCATCGATAAGCACGGATATTCACAAGAGGAGTTTGTAAGTGCGTCCGGAATCTCACGCAATACGATAAGCAGAGTTTGCAGCGATCCCAAGTATGTGCCGTCAGCCGGAGTATTAAAGAAAATCATGAAGGCGGTTCGAAGTATAGATGCTGGCGCAAAGGCAGATGACTACTTTGATTTATAAACAAAAAGGCCCAGCGTAATGGCCGGGGCTAAATGTTGATACTCTCCTTATCCATGCTCCCTAAGTCCAAACTTTCCTTTCGCTGGAACAGCCGCATGTCCTTAACTTCCCAGGCGTATTCTCCCACTGTGGGGCTCCTAAAAAAAACCATTGCCTTGATCCACTTGTCCATCTTCCAGTATTGCCTGCATCCCGTTATTTTCAATTACCTTCAAACAATTTTCAAGCTTACATACACCAAAGATCATACCGGTTGGGAGATTGTCCAGGCGCTTTTGGTGAGGAGGCTTGGCAGCCAGTCGGAGGAAAGGGAGTGGATTTCTGAAATCAACTGGAACGTTTACTAAATAAAAAAACTGTAGGCAAATTATTCGAATTTGTCTACAGTCTGAAATCCCCCACCTCCATTATGAGCGGGGATTTTCTTCATTTTCGGATGATATGCTTATTTCTTGCAGTTTTTTTGTTCCTTTTAGACAAACCCTGCAGGGATTTCTATTATCAAGGGCTTGTTATCGATTAGGGACAAAGGGTTATTTATTTCGCTTCAGCTATTTTCGCCTAACCATTTTCTTTATGAACTGAACCACAGGCGACACAATGGAATCATGTACATTCGTAAGGGCATAACCGATCAGCCCCAATATTACCAGGGCCATTATTAATCCTATTATCAAACCCGATGTTTCTCTAAGTTCTTCAAGTACAGCATCCATTCCTTATCCTCCCCGGCTTGCCGATGCGACTTATTTTACGGTTTATCACCCATTTTACTTCTGAAAGCTTCATTAATCGTTTTATCTTCGAAATTTGCACCCATTCCGTTAAATTAGGTTCATTATAACGCATTGGATGATTATGGTCGAGGTGCCACTTTTAAACGTATTTATTGATGACCTTCACATCATCGCTTCCTGATAAAGCCTTTATTTCTAGCGTTTCTCTTTAAGTTAAAATATAAACCTTCGTTTCTTTCCGATCATAAAAGAAAAAATGTAAACCTTTTCATTTGTCCATAACCGACAAACGGAAGGCACAATTATTGTTTTTTTGAAACATTGTGAATATTGTCGAATAATCGTAAGCTTAATTTATTGAAATACATCTTCTTAGGGGGTGCGCTTTATATGGAAGCCATTACAAGGGACTTTTTCTTATTTTTATCTAAAAATAATCTGCTTAATAATATTGCTAAAAAAAGCGGAGGAAGTTTTGCTGCTGGAAAGATCATTGGGGGAACTGATTTCCAAAGTTCCATTAAATTTATTAAACAACTTAATAATAGTGGCTTATCGGTTACAGTCGACCATCTTGGGGAATTCGTTGATTCTAAGGAAGTGACTCAGGAAAGGACGGCAGAATGCATCGAAACCATCGAAATGATCAGCAGGGAAAAACTTGATTCACAAGTTTCACTGAAGATGACTTCTTTGGGACTCGATATCGATCATAATCTGGTCATAGAGAACATGACGAAAATTCTTGATACAGCAGAAAAGCATAAAGTCATGGTCACGATCGACATGGAAGATGAAGTTCGCTGTCAGGCAACAATCGACATTTTTAGACAGTTCAAGGAAAAATACAGCTGCATAAGTACTGTTCTGCAAGCATATTTATTCCGCACAGAGAAAGATTTGGAGGACCTTGCCCAATATAAGCCATTCCTGCGTCTCGTAAAGGGTGCCTACAAGGAATCTCCAGAGGTGGCTTTTCCCGAAAAGGATGATGTAGATGAAAACTATAAAAAGTTGATTAAGCAAAGTCTTCTTAACGGTAATTATACAGCCATCGCCTCACATGATGACAAAATCATCGAGTATACAAAAGAGTTGGCTAAGAGGCACAACATTCCAAATACACAATTCGAATTTCAAATGCTTTATGGCATGAGAAACAAAACACAATACGAGTTGGTCAAGCAAGGTTACAAAATGCGCGTCTATGTTCCATATGGTCTGGATTGGTATGGATACTTCATGAGAAGGCTTGCAGAAAGGCCATCCAATATTGCCTTTGCATTCAAAGGGATGGTCAAAAGCTAAATATACATTTAATATTCTAATTGTTACAAAAAATCTATAAAAAGGTGTGAGTAATCAATGATTTCATATAAACACGAACCATTTGTTGATTTTACAAACGAGGAAAACAAAAAAGCGTATCAGGAAGCTCTTCAAACTGTTGAAGGCTACTTAGGGCAAGACTACCCTCTTTATATCGGGGCAGAGAAAGTGACGACTGATGAGAAAATCGTTTCATATAACCCTGCAGATAAGGAAGAGGTCATCGGCCGAGTATCGAAAGCGAACAGGGATCTTGCTGAAAAAGCCATGCAGGAAGCGTCTTTAGCTTTTGAAAGCTGGAAAAAAGTGAAGCCGGAAATCCGTGCTGACGTTTTATTCAAAGCGGCTGCCATCATTCGCAGACGCAAGCATGAATTCTCTGCGTTATTGACAAAAGAAGCAGGAAAACCTTGGAATGAAGCTGATGCCGATACAGCTGAAGCAATCGATTTCCTTGAATTCTATGCCCGTCAAATGTTGACGCTTAAAGATGGTGTGCCTGTACAAAGCCGTCCGGGAGAATATAACCGCTATGATTACATTCCATTAGGAGTCGGCATCATCATTTCTCCTTGGAACTTCCCATTTGCCATCATGGCAGGTACAGCTGTTGCAGCTATCGTTACTGGTAACACAATCCTGTTGAAACCAGCTTCGACCACTCCTATTGTCGCTGCGAAATTCGTTGAAGTGATGCTTGAAGCAGGCCTTCCAGCAGGAGTATTGAATTTCGTTCCAGGGAACGGAGCCGAAGTGGGCGACTACCTGGTAGATCATCCAAAAACACGTTTCATTTCCTTCACTGGTTCACGTGATGTAGGTCTGCGCATTTACAAACGTGCTTCAGAAGTGAACGAAGGCCAAGTTTGGCTAAAGCGTGTCATTGCTGAAATGGGCGGAAAAGATACGATCGTCGTCGACAAAGAGGCTGATCTGGAATTGGCAGCTCAATCGATCGTGAAATCGGCATTTGGCTTCTCGGGACAAAAATGTTCTGCTTGCTCCCGTGCTGTCATAGTAGAAGATGTATATGATCAAGTTTTGGATCGCGCTGTCGAGTTAACTAAACAACTGACTGTCGGTAATCCTACAGAGAACCACTTCATGGGTCCTGTAATCGATCAAGCAGCTTTCGACAAAATCATGAGCTATATTGAAATCGGGAACCAAGAAGGACGCATTCTGACTGGAGGAGAAGGAGATAGCTCTAAAGGCTACTTCGTTCAACCGACAATCGTCGCTGATGTCGATCCGAAAGCCCGTTTGATGCAAGAAGAAATCTTCGGACCAGTCGTTGCCTTTACAAAAGCCAAAGACTTTAACGAAGCTCTTGAAATTGCCAATAACACAGAATACGGTTTGACTGGGGCTGTCATTACGACAAGTCGCCTTAACATGGAAAAAGCACGTGAAGAATTCCATGTGGGGAACTTGTATTTCAACCGCGGCTGTACTGGTGCAATCGTAGGTTATCAGCCATTCGGCGGGTTCAACATGTCAGGAACCGATTCCAAGGCAGGCGGACCGGACTACTTGCAGCTTCATATGCAAGCTAAAACAACATCAGAAACGTTCTGATAATGTTCCATCAAGCAGTTTGAATACTCGTTTTGGTTATGTATCTTCCATTTTGCGATACAAAACCAAAATGAGGGTAAATGGAGGAAGTGACAAATAGGTTGCTTCCTCTTTTAAAACAAAAAAATATATATTTCAACCTGAAGGGAGTCTTTTATGGATTACGCATTAATAATTTCCATCAGCATTTACATGGCTGGCATGCTTTTCATTGGTTACTTCGCTTACAAACGGACTTCCAATTTAAATGATTATATGTTGGGCGACCGGGGCCTTGGTCCTGCTGTCACTGCATTAAGCGCCGGCGCTGCGGATATGAGCGGTTGGCTTTTGATGGGGATGCCTGGTGCCATGTTCGCAACAGGACTAAGTTCCATCTGGATCGTAATCGGCCTGACGCTAGGCGCCTATGCGAACTGGCTGTATGTTGCGCCAAGATTAAGAACCTATACGGAAGTCGCCAATAACTCCATTACGATCCCCGCTTTCCTGGAAAATCGTTTTGGCGAGGGTTCACGGATCCTAAGGCTCATTTCCGCTTTAGTTATCCTAATTTTCTTCACCTTTTACGTTTCTTCCGGTATGGTATCCGGCGGAGTCTTATTCCAAAGTACATTTGGCCTTGATTACCATACAGGCCTATGGATCTTAACAGGCGTCACCGTTGCCTATACTTTATTCGGCGGATTCCTGGCAGTAAGCTGGACAGACTTCGTTCAAGGAATCATCATGGTCGTTGCCTTGGTTCTTGTACCGATCGTCACCCTTTTCCATGTTGGCGGTTTCGGTCCTTCCATAGATACGCCACGTTCCATTGATCCAGCTCTATTGAATATTTTCACGGGGACGAGCTTTTTAGGAATCATCTCATTATTTGCTTGGGGACTTGGTTACTTCGGCCAGCCGCATATCATTGTCCGCTTTATGGCGATCAGCTCTATTAAGGAAATCAAAAAAGCCCGTACTATCGGGATGGGCTGGATGATTTTCTCCAGTGTCGGTGCCATGCTGACTGGATTCATCGGTATCACGTATTTCCATCAGAACAACCTGAAGTTAGATGATCCTGAAACGATTTTCATAGAGTTAGGTGAAATACTATTCCACCCACTTATCACTGGTTTCTTGATTTCTGCGATACTGGCAGCCATCATGAGCACGATTTCTTCGCAGCTTTTGGTTACGGCCAGCTCTTTAACGGAGGATATGTACAAAACTTTCTTCCGTCGTTCCGCTTCAGATAAAGAGCTTGTTTTCCTGGGCAGACTTTCCGTACTGACCATATCCATCATAGCGCTCATTCTCTCTTGGGAACAGAATGACACGATCCTTGGACTTGTCGGCTATGCATGGGCTGGATTCGGATCTTCATTCGGTCCATTGGTCATACTAAGCCTCTGCTGGAAACGGATGACAAGATGGGGCGCTTTAGCAGGGATGATCGTCGGTGCCGGGACTGTAATTTTCTGGTCCATGGCAGGATTATCCGATACGCTTTATGAAATGATTCCTGGTTTTGGCGCGAGCTTGATTGCCATCATCGTGGTCAGTCTTCTTACAGCGAAACCATCTAGAGAAGTAGAAGAAAAGTTCGACGAATTCGAAAGAACATTAAAACAATAATAAATCCCCTGAAAGGCACGGTATATGAAATTTTTTTCATATACCGTGCCTTCTTTGTGCTTGCCCCTATACACATCATCCGTTTATAAGTATTATTAGACTAAGTTATCATCCAATTCAAAAAACAGGGGGCCATATATGTCATTAGAAAAAATCCTTACTCTCACAAACATCAACGATATAACGGATATGGTCAGCACTTATTTAAAAAAACCAGTGGTCATCGAAAATGACCAATTTTTATTGCTGTCATATAGTTCATATTATATCGATCACTTCGACCAAGCCAATCGGCAAACCATTTTCACAAAGCATTGGCCGATTCCAATCTTGGAGAAATTCATGGATGAGGGCATTGTCGAACAGCTTAAAACGGTGCAGCATCCCTTTAGGGTGAAACAAATCGAGGAAATCGGTTTAAATCAAAGAGTCGTTGTAAGCGCGGTACACAAAGGGCAAGTCTTCGGATTCATATGGGTTCAAGAGACGGAAATGATGACTGATTCCGACTTGGAATTTTTGCATGAGGTTTCCCATCATATCGGCAAGCTCCTTTATCAGAAAAAACAGATAAACATGAAAAAAGATGAAGAAAAAAATGAGTTTTATCAAAAGGTCATTGATGAAGTCTATCAAACTGAAAACCAAATAAAATGGGAAGCCGCCAATATGAATCTCCTCATTCCGGAAACTTTCCTTGTAAATGTCTTTACCATCGCTCAATCCGATGCGGAACATTTCGATGAATTAACGGATACAGTCAGTCTATTCGCCAATGCTTTGAATCATTTTTCCCATGTATTCACAAACCAATTGAAGATCATCGTATTAATTGGCAGCAACGGAAAAGGGAAAGAACTCCTTTCTGAAAGCGCCAATGATTTAACGAATACGGTTCTTTCCCAATTCAATGATCAAAGGGTGTTTCCGGGAATCGGAAATGAATATTCTTCGATTCTTCAATTAAGGAAATCCTACCTCGAAGCCCTGGAAGTGATCAATGCAGCGAAGTTCATCGGTAAACCTGGACAGCTTCCTTTCCAATATAGCAAGCTAGGGATTTTCCGTTACCTCGAAATGATCTCCCATCATCATACTAAAACGAATTATATCAATATGGATTTACAGATTCTTCAAAAGAAGGACCAGGAAAGCCAAACGAAACTCCTTCAAACATTGGAAATATATCTGTTGAACAATTGCCGGATCAAACCGACAGCTGAGCAGCTATACATTCATACCAACACATTGAAATATAGATTGAACCAAATAGCCGATCTCACTTCAATCGATTTTGATGACTTACACTCAAGAATACAACTCTACATCGATTTACAGCTTATAAAGCAAAAATCTTAAGGCATTTCGCTTTTACGGTTAAAAGATTCAAACAGCTAAAGAGTGAGGAGCACGGAGACCCATCAGCCGTGTTCCTCACTCTTTTTGAAATAACACCTCAATATGCCGGCACTTTCCCATTCTTTCATTGTTGGAGTTTTAATTCAGCTTCAACTATTGCTTTGTCCATGGAATTCCCAGGTTGTTCTAGCATCTTTCCATGACCTACAGCAAGCAAATGCGGATTAAGACTTCTTAATTTCTTTGCACTTTCAAGGGCAATGAGTTTATCCCATGTAGCAAAGGCCGGGAATGGAAATAAAGGTTTAATGATTCCAGAAATTGCAGTTCCACCCCTTGTCTGCAGAGCATCCCCGACAATTAAACTATGATTCCGGGTATCAAGAAGCGATATCGAACCAGGGGTATGCCCAGGTGAATAAATAACTTCCAATGAACCGATACGGTCGCCCTCTTTAAGCAGTAAGTCGGGTTGAGTTTGAATGTTTTTGGGGACTCCACCGCGAATTGGATTTTCATTTTGTAAGGGGCTGGAATCACCAGCCAGTAATGATGCTTCCCTGATAGAAATACTCACCTGCACATCAGGCATTAACGCTTTTAGCCCGTCTAGTGCACCGACATGATCATCATGTGCATGAGTAACTATTATTCTTGTTATCGGTTTTCCAATAATCCGCGCCGCCTTCAAAATACTTTTTCCGCTATAGGGTAAAGCTGCATCTACTAGTGTAAGGCTATCCTCTTCTTCTATGAAATAACAGTTTACGGGAAATACGCGTGGCATGAAAGATAGTTGATATACTGTATCGACCTTTGTCAGCTTCATCTTTAATCAAACTCCCTCACACACTTATATAATTACAATCATAAATACTATGATTATTTACTCAATAATATTCCATCCTTTTAGTCTTTCTATGTAAACTAAAGCCTCACTGGTTATGTTCACAATTTCAGTTTTGTCCTAGTTATCGCAATATGATAAAAAACCAGCTCTCAAATACCTAAAGCTGGTTTTTCATGTATCTCCATATATTTATTAATTTATTTCAGGGCATTTCTCTTCATGAAACGTTTTCCTTGTCTCCGGTGTATTCATGCTCCCAAAAGAAGGCGTTTTTTATGCCTAAAGCTTTGGGATCGAAAACCAGAACCACCCCCGCCTTCTTTTGCGTTTCGTAATCCTTTAACACAATAAGCGCCGGTTTAGCCAGAATTAAAATGGCAATGACATTAAGCCATACCATAATGCCCAAGCCAGCTCTGCCGTACGGACGGATCCATAGAAACTGGCTACCAGTATGATGAGCTTCCAGGCACCATGGAAAACCTAACATGATAGTTTCGTCTTTCATTTCCTTCCCGAATCGAAAAAAACGCCAGCGATTCCGCCGGCATCATGTTTTTTGCATATAAGTCAAGATACTCTAATCGCACCGAGTATTTCCCGTTCCAATTGATTGGTTCTCTCCATTTTTGTTGATTCCGTCCACCCGAAATATCCAGCCATATATTCAATCACTCCACTTTTATGCGTTTGGACTAAATCGATATCGAATAACAGGGTCCCGGTCCTGCGGAAGAAGAAGTCCACTGGAGTTGCGGCCATTTCATGATCTAGTGCGTATTTCAGCTGAACGAACAATTTCTGCGGAAGGCCAATGCTTGCTGCTCCGTCTCCTTCGCTTTTTACGATATCGAATAACACAGGTGCGTTGGACCCGTACATGGCCAATATTTCTTCGGAGTCCTTACCGGCAAGTCCTGAGTCCACTCCCATTTGAATATGTTGCTTGATATAATCGGAGAAGTTGCTTGATCCTCCGACATCCCCTCCTGAAATCGGCATTCCTTTAGTGCTGCTGGTTGGGTAAGTCTTATTAGATTGCTGGGAAAGCTTCCCTGCCACAAGATCGACCGTCGTTTTTGCCATTTTGCGATAACCGGTCAATTTACCTCCCGCAATCGTGATAAGACCCGAATCGGACTCCCATATTTCATCTTTCCTTGATATTTCAGAAGGGTCTTTTCCTTCTTCAAGAATCAACGGTCTTACTCCAGCCCAGCTTGATTCGATATCATCATCGGAAATTTTCACTTCTGGAAACATATAATGTATCGACTTTAATAAATAGGCACGGTCCTCGGATGTAACGGATGGCACTGCAGGATCACCATCATAAAAAGTGTCCGTAGTCCCTACATAAGCTTTACCGGCTCTCGGGATGGCAAAGATCATCCGTCCATCAGGTGTATCAAAATAAAGCGCCTGCTTCAACGGGAACTTCGATTGGTCGATGACCACATGGACACCCTTGGATAACTTCAGCGTTTTCCCTTTTTTCGATTGATCTTTCTCACGGATGGAATCCACCCATGGACCTGCTGCATTAATAACTTTGTCTGCGTATATTTCATAAGCATCACCTGAAAGTAAATCGGCAACTTGGACGCCGTTCACCTTTCCATTATCATATAACAATTTATCTACTTTTGTATAATTTATCGCCGTTGCACCTTTATCGACAGCTGCCTTCATCACTTCAATCGTCAGACGAGCATCATCTGTCCGATATTCGACATAGTAGCCTCCGCCTTTCAGTCCCTCTTTCTTAACGAGGGGCTCCCGTTTTAGTGTTTCATCCGCCGAAAGCATTTTCCTGCGTTCGGCTTTTTTAACACCTGCAAGGAAATCATATACACGGAGTCCAATGGAAGTACTGAATTTCCCGAAGGTGCCTCCTTTGTGCATCGGTAACAGCATCCATTCCGGCGTGGTCACATGCGGTCCATTTTCATAAACGATTTCCCGCTCTTTACCAACCTCAGCAACCATTTTTATCTCAAATTGCTTCAAATACCTCAAACCACCATGGACCAGTTTTGTCGAGCGGCTTGAAGTACCTGCCGCAAAGTCCTGCATTTCAACCAATGCCACTTTCATCCCACGGGTCGTTGCATCCAGGGCGATTCCTGCACCGGTAATTCCCCCACCAATGACAATTACATCATATTTTTCTTTTTTCAGAAGTTCGATTGTTTCTTCCCGATATATATTTGAAAACCTCATCCCTGACTCCTCCTTTAAGTAATGCTCTCTATTGTCGTGTAGCTTGAATTACTCGTGAATTCGCGCTATTTACTCGTGAATTCGTGCTGTTTACTCGTGAGTTCGCACTGTTTTCTCGTGGTTCTGCACGTTTACTCGTGAGTTCGCACTGTTTTCTCGTGGTTCTGCACGTTTACTCGTGAGTTCGCACTGTTTTCTCGTGAGTTCGTGCTGGTTATTCGTGAGTCCGTGTTGTTTACTCGTGAATTCGCGCTGGTTACTCGTGGTTCTGCACGTTTACTCGTGAGTTCGCACTGTTTTCTCGCGGTTCTGCACGTTTACTCGTGAGTTCGCGCTGTTTACTCGTGAGTCCGTGTTGTTTACTCGTGAATTCTGCACGTTTACTCGTGAATTCGCGCTGTTTTCTCGTGGTTCTGCACGTTTACTCGTGAGTTCGCACTGTTTTCTCGTGGTTCTGCACGTTTACTCGTGAGTTCGCACTGGTTACTCGTGGTTCTGCACGTTTACTCGTGAGTTCGTGCTGGTTACTCGTGAGTTCGCTTATATTCAATTGGTTCATTTGTTCTCATAGTTTCTCATTCGTATAGATATTAATATCCCTAATCTGCCTTTAAAAAACAAAAAAGAGAGACCATAAATGCACATTATCGTATTCACGATAACGCATTCATGGTCTCTCCTGTTCTCCGGCCGAGTTATTAACTTGATTTCAGTATAGCATACTCCAGCTCATTTGAGAAAGAATTCACCTTGTTTTTTTATTTAAACGCCATTGCAGCGTGTACAGCTTTTTTCCAGCCCTCATATAATTTATCACTATCTTGCTCTTCCATGGATTGTTTGAAGGTTTTGTCCACCGCCCATTGCCGAGAGATTTCTTCTTGATCCTTCCAATACCCGACAGCAAGTCCCGCTAAATACGCAGCCCCCAATGCCGTAGTTTCGTTTATGGTCGGCCTTTCGACAGGCACCCGTAATAAATCGCTTTGGAATTGCATTAAGAAGTCATTCTTGACTGCACCGCCATCCACTCTCAACGTCTGCAGCTCGATTCCTGAATCCGCCTCCATTGCATCAAGGACATCCTTCGTTTGATACGCAAGTGATTCAAGTGTGGCACGAATGAAATGTTCTTTGGAGGTACCGCGCGTCAAACCAAAAACGGCTCCCCGTACTTCACTGTCCCAATATGGAGTTCCAAGGCCTACAAAAGCCGGCACTACATATACTCCATCCGTACTTTCCACCCGTTTTGCATAGGCTTCGCTATCCTTGGCATCATGAAGCATCCGCAGACCATCTCGCAGCCATTGGATTGCGGAGCCAGCTACGAATATACTGCCTTCCAGTGCATATTCGACCTTCCCATTCAATCCCCAAGCAAGGGTCGTCAATAGTCCGTGGTCGGAACTGACAGCCTTTTCCCCTGTATTCATGAGCATGAAACAGCCTGTGCCATACGTATTTTTGGCCATGCCTTCATTAAAACAGGCTTGGCCAAATAATGCTGCCTGCTGATCACCGGCTGCTCCGGCAATCGGAATAGATTGGCCGAAGAAATGATACTCGACCGTACGTGCATACTCCTCGGATGATGGTCTTACTTCCGGCAGCATCGACTTCGGTACAGTCAATATCTCCAGCAGTTCTTCATCCCATTTCAGTTCATGAATATTGTACATCAATGTCCGGGATGCGTTGGAATAGTCCGTTACGTGAGCCTTGCCTCCTGAAAGCTTCCAGATTAGCCAAGTATCGATGGTACCGAATAACAGCTTGCCTTCCTCCGCCTTTTGTCGTGCCCCTTCCACATTATCGAGGATCCATTTCACTTTCGTTCCGGAAAAATATGCATCTATCAACAATCCCGTTTTATCCCGGAATAAATCATTAAGTCCCTTTTCCTTCAAATCATCACAGATTTCACTTGTTTGTCTTGACTGCCATACAATCGCATTATAAACAGGAGTACCTGTCTCCTTATCCCAAACGACTGCCGTTTCACGCTGATTAGTAATCCCGATACCGGCAATTTGCTCTGGCTTTACACCGGATTCCGATAGTACACCGGCAATCACTGCCAGGATCGATCCCCAAATCTCATTGGCGTTATGCTCGACCCAGCCTGGTTTAGGGAAATGCTGCGTGAATTCCTTTTGGGAGGAATGGACGATTTCCCCCTTTTCGTTAAATAAAATCGCCCGCGAGCTTGTTGTTCCTTGATCTAATGATAAAATATATTTTTCCATAGTGTATGCCCCTCCTTTTAATTAACTAGCGATATTCCTGCTTTCCAATTCATGTGACTGCTTTTTCCCAAATGCATAGGCTAATACCAATAGTACCAAGCTTGCACCCAAAACAGACCAAAATCCTACTGTTATATCCCCTAAAAAGAATGCTTTATAACAAACGGCACCAAGTGAACCCCCAACAATCGGTCCAACTACCGGAATCCATGAATAGCCCCAATTCGAATTGCCTTTACCCGGTATCGGCAGCAAAAAGTGAGCGATGCGGGGCCCCAGATCACGGGCTGGGTTTATGGCATATCCTGTCGTTCCCCCAAGTGACATCCCGATCACGACAATCAATAAACCGACAGCGAATGGGTTCAGACCCTCTGTAAAATCATTGGCACCTATGAATAATAAACCAAGAATAAGGATGAAAGTTCCAATCATTTCACTTAATAGATTTGAAAATGTATGTGGGATAGCTGGTGAAGTCGCAAACACACCAAGCTTCGTTCCTGGATCATCAGTAGCTTTCCAGTGTGGCAAATAGTGCAGGAATACTAGAGTTGCCCCCAGGATTGCGCCAATCATTTGGGCAACGATGTAACCAGGCACATCACTCCATGGAAACTCTCCAATAATGGCAAAACCTACTGTGACCGCCGGATTTAAATGCGCCCCGCTTATGGATCCCACTGCAAAAACACCCATGGTGACAGCCAGTCCCCACGCAATCGTGATAACGATCCAACCGGCATCTTTAGCATAAGATCCCTTTAAGGATGAACCCGCTCCAATACCTGCTCCGAATAAAACTAAAATCATTGTGCCTACTACTTCTCCCCAAAATGGAGTCATGAATAAAACCCCTCCCCTGATAATTTAAAAAACCTTGCAAACAAATAAAAGGAGATTCACAGCAGAACTATCCTCATAAAAAAATTATGAATAGATCTGTTGTGAATCTCCTAGTCTCCGTCACATATATTAACTTGTAATGTAAAATATACTAGGTTGTGAAAACGCTGTCAATTATTTTGTGAAAAATTAATCTATTTTCCTGTAATTTTTTTCAAATTCCTCGTTCTACCCTATTAGACGATATCCCATAATTCAGTTTTGGAAGTGGTGATTGCCGACGCTCCAGCATCAAGGGCGTTCAGGACCTCGTCAGAAGTACGTATGAGACCGCCTGCAAAAATGGGTGTTTGTAGTCGTTCCTTCACTTCTTTTATCATCCACGGCATAGCCCCCGGCAAAACTTCGATATAATCCGGCTTGGTTTTCTGCACCAGCTTATAACTTTTCTCCAGCGCATGTGAATCTATT
Organism: Peribacillus sp. NJ11; assembly: GCF_030348405.1. Lineage (NCBI taxonomy): Bacteria > Bacillati > Bacillota > Bacilli > Caryophanales > Bacillaceae > Peribacillus > Peribacillus sp. NJ11. Next base: position 1,729,856 of record NZ_JAUCFO010000001.1, on the reverse strand, counting down.
AAAAAGATTCGCTGGATGGCAATGACCCCCTTTTGCTTCGCTTTCAAAATAACGTTTGATTTAGTCGAAATCAACCCATATGGATTATACTCCTGACAAATGAATTCTGTCGCATATTCATCACTTCTTATGCCATGGATCAAATCGACATGATAAATCATTTTCTTATTATGCTGCTTTGCCATCATACTTACATTTTTCAATTGTGATATATGCAAATCAAGAAACACGCCTATTTCATAGGAACTTTCTAAAAATCTTTCGAAATCCTTCATGCTTGCCGAAGCAGGCAAAATCTTCTGGTCCATTATTTCCCCCCTTATCTCTGGAAAAACTAAAACTTTTAGTAATTCAGTATATTTTAAAGAGCTTGGTTTTTCAAACACATTTTAATGAATCGCCACCCTATCCATCCCTACACTAACATACCTGGCATCCCCTTTATATATTGCGGCTAAAAACGTTCCATCATAAAGAAAGTTTCATTTTCAATGCACCATCGACCAGTTCAAATGATTTAATTGTGCCCACCGGGATTTTTCTCACGATGTTCCAAGCATCAACATTCATTTTGATCATTCTATTTTCAAATTCAAAAAATGGCGGTCTGTTAAATATCCTTTGGTTGATGAAACTCCTGTCAAGCGGTTCCATTTCCACTAATTCAAATGATATCGTTCTTTTTTCCACGTGAACCGGTTTTAATGTAATCCTGAAAGCTACGTTTTTCTTAAACATCATTTTTTTCACTTCCGTCGTTCCGGAAAGCACTATATACTTTGGCGTAATCTCGACTTTAATATCCTGATCAGATGATTTCATCTTTATGATTCTCTCTATCATAGCTGCAGTTACCGTTATCGGTATGCCATTTCCAAATATATTGGATGGATCGAATGCATTCATCCTCGTATTCCCCTCCAACTTTCAATATCACAGTTCATAAGGAACGTCGGTTATAACATATGCCGGGTTAACGGATGCAGTTAACATTTCCTGAGTTAATAATCGATATATTCTAATGAATGGTCATCAGGGCCGACACAGCAATATCATTTAGCCACCCTTGAGCCTGAATCATCAGGAGTCATGCTCGGTCTCAATCAGTCGATGATGCAATTGGCCATGGCTGCCGGTGCTGGGATTGGCGGTGTTGCTGTAGAACATGTATCCCTTGCTTCCATAACCTGGATCGGTGCAACGGGGGTTGCCATTGCCATGGTCATTGTTCTGGTCCTTTCAAGTTCATCGTCAAGCAGTAAAATAGCACAGTCCATTAAATCCTAGACCGTTATATAAACATTCATCATAAGGCTAGATTTTACCTTATGATAAATCCTAAAGCCGAAAGCAACAAAAAAAGAACGCCCACCAGCACGTCCCTTTTTACTTGCAGCTATCTTCATCATCCATTTTCTTCACAAAAATATCATCCGTCACCCTATCTTTCAGCTTGTTCCTCAAGGCCAATTCCGCAGCCTTCCCATCACTGGGCGACCCGTCCGAGAAATACATCGGAAACAAGGAGAAAAACATAATATAGAAAGAAAAATATATGAACTGATACCAGATTACCGAGCTGTCCAGGATATTCTGATACACTAAGCTATATATGATCAGCATGCTGACTAAATTAAAGATAGCCCCCCCTAAATAAATCAGCGTATTCGTTAATCGATTATCATGTTTCAATCCTTTGAACTCGCAAGTCCCATTCCAAAAATAATATTTCCTCACCTCTATGTTCCGAAAGGAGAAAAGTTTATTACCACAACCGATCAAGATTTTCTTTTCTGATCCCCCAAAAATTGTAACAAAGAAAATATGCCCGCTCAAATGTATCAGCGTAACGATCGGCAAGATCAAAAAAAAGGAAAATAGAAATTTAAAGATATCAGAGAGACCAAACATGTTTAATCAACCCTCCTTATCAGAGCAATTTTCTCAAAAACCCTATTACTGGGATGTTACTCTGATACCCTGTCCAAAATAGTTATAACTAGTAAATTTTCACAGTAGTAGTATGTTGCTTTCCGTCAGTGTTAAGAGAACAATTGGTTCTTCCACTGCTTAATTCGGCTGTTTCCTTCTTAATTCTACCTAACTCCAACTTATTTCGCCCTTCAAAAAAAACAGGCTATCTCTTTTCAAAAAAACTCGGAAAAGTGATAGCCTTTACATCATTATTTAGCGATTGGGGGTGCGAAGAATTTCTGCGTTGTTTTCTCCTGGCCTCAAGCCTGCATGTTTATATTCAGGGGTGAAAACCGATGTTTTAATCGGGCATGCGATTTGCTTCTGGGCATTTCCTTTTCCGTCAGGTACCTCGACAATCATTCCCCTCTCCTTCAAATGGGGGTGTTCGGCCGCTTCAGTGAAGGTCAGCACTGGTTCTGCGCAGGCCTCGAAATCAGCGAATATTTCCTGCCATTCATGAAAATCTCTTTCGAGGAAAGCAAGTCGGATGGCCGTTTTAAACCTGATTCCGCTTTCTTCATTGCTTTTCATGCTCAGTTCATACAATTCGGGTGCACCGATCGCTTCACATAATGCTTTTCGAAAAGGGGGCTCAAGGCTTCCAACCGAAAAATAACGTCCATCTTTCGTTTCATAAAAGTCATAAAAGGACCCTCCGTTTAACATCAGTTTTTCTGGTTCAAGCTCGAGGCCCCCTTGTAAATTCAGAGGTGCGGATATGGCATTCAAGGCAAAACTGCAGTCGGTCATGCTGATGTCGATGGCTTGGCCTTCTCCTGTTCTTTCCCTATGAATGACTGCAGATAATATACCGATAACAGCATGCAGTGAGCCTCCAGCAAGATCTGCTATTTGGGTTCCGTTTTTTGCCGGACCGTCCTTTTTCGTACCGGAATAGCCTGATAAGCCTGCAATCGAAATATAATTGATATCATGTCCCGGTCGGTCTTTATAGGGACCGGTCTGGCCGAAGCCAGTGATGGAACAGTAAATCAGCTTCGGATTGATCGATTTCAATGCCTCATACCCCAGTCCTAGGCGTTCCATGACACCTGGACGGAATTGTTCAATGACAATATCGTATTCCTTCACTAGATTTTTTACGGATTCGATGGACTCAGATTGTTTTAAATCAAGTGTGATCGACTTCTTCGATCTGTTAAGATATTGGTTCACACCCCATGAATCCTTTGCTCCCGGCCTCTCTACTTTCAAAACGTCCGCTCCTAAATCCGCTAGCATCAAAGTGGCAAATGGGCCTGGCAGTAACGTTGAAAAGTCCAATACTTTTAAATGAGTCAATAAGGTCATCAGCCGTGCACCTTCCCTTTCCATTGGAAATATTAAAAGCTTTCCCCGTCGTTCTGTACATGCAATTTAGCAGAGTTTACGATTATCATATAACACCTCCTACAAGATTTGTATAAATTTCCATTTAACAAAAATAAAAAGCTAGGAATCAGCTTCCTAGCTTTTGATAATGAGCCTATAGAAAACAAGTAAAAGCCGGACAAATTATCCGGCTTTTACTTTAAGCTTGTTCATTCGTATTTTTTGTCGAAGTCAAACTCGACTTCATCAAGTTTAACGAATTTAGTCTTTCTTACCAGTTTATAGCCAAACCATAAACCAAGGAAAAGCGGGATTCCTAGGTACGCAGCTATAACACTGCCCCAATCAATCTGGTCTGAGAAAAAGGCTTGGATATTTTGAGACAGGATGACGATCATGCCAATTGCAATGGCAAAAATCGGACCTATCGGGAACCATAATGCCTTATATGGCAGCTTCTCCAAAGAATGGCCTTGAGCGATGAATGCTTTGCGGAAACGGTAATGGCTGATGGAAATGCCCAGCCAAAAGATGAATCCTGTAATTCCAATGGCATTCATTAACCAAATATACACTTTACCATCACCGAATACGGAAGCTAAAAAGGCTAGCATACCGATGGAACATGTCAAAATCATCCCTGCAACCGGTACCCCTCGTTTATTAAGTCTTGCAAAAATACGCGGTGCTTGGCCATCTTTTGCCATGGAATATAGCATACGCGTAGATGCATACAGACTAGAGTTACCTGCTGATAACACCGCTGTTAAAATGACTGCATTCATAAGTGAAGCTGCAAAAGCCACTCCAGCCTTTTCAAATATGAGCGTGAACGGGCTTACCATGACGTTATCCCCTTGTAAACTTGAACTTGTATAAGGGATAAGCAGTCCTATCACAAAGATTGCCAATACGTAAAAGAGCAGGATTCTCCAGAAGACACTTTTAATGGCCTTTGGTATATTCCGTGCAGGATCTTCACTTTCACCGGCAGCCACGCCGACGATTTCAGTACCTTGAAAAGAAAAGCCAGCCGCTATGAACACGATGAAGACACCCATGAACCCACCCGGGAATGGCGCGTCATCGACGGTGAAGTTTTTAAATCCTACTGCTTCGCCGCCCATAATGCCGATAATCATTAATATCCCAACGATTATAAAAATAACGATGGCTGTAACTTTTATGAAGGAAAACCAGTATTCGCCTTCACCATACCCTTTAACCGATAAATAGTTTAATAGGAAAATGAGCACCAAGAATGATGAACTCCACAACAATGATGGACTATTCGGAAACCAAAATTTCATGATCATTGTTGAGGCTGCCAACTCTGCCGCTATGGTCATCGACCAATTGAACCAATACGTCCATCCCAAGGCAAACCCAAATGCCGGATCGACGAATTTCGATCCATAGGTACTGAATGATCCGCTTGTCGGCATAAAGGCTGCCAGTTCCCCTAAGCTTGTCATCACGAAGTAAACCATTGCCCCAACTAAGGCATAAGCAAGTAATGCGCCGCCTGGCCCAGCTGTATGAATGGCTGCCCCGCTGCTAAGAAACAGCCCTGTGCCGATTGCCCCTCCAATGGAAATCATCGTTAAATGTCGGGATTTTAAACCGCGCTTTAATTCTTGTCCTTCTTGCTGTGGAGGATGCTGAAAGACGTCATTTTCTTGTTTTGGTATCATAAATTTTCATCCCTTTCTATATAAGCGCTTACATGTATGGGGAAATCCATTTAATAAATTTTCCTATTTCATAGACTTTCAAATAGACCTAATTTACAATTCGAATCTTCCTTTCTGAATCCTTCCTGAATTCCCTTACTGAATATATATGCAATTTTCATGCCAAATTTACAAAACCGCAATATTCAACAAATTAACAGAAAAAATGACAGAATAGACAAAACATTTTGCACTTTATGCCACGTTTTTTTGCACTTTATGCCAAGTTTTTTTGCACTTTTTATTCATATGGTTCAATTTAAATACATTCCAAATATTACTAGAAGAATATCCAGAAAGAATATTTCTATTAAAAACCATTTTTCCCCATTTTATTCCTTTAATTGTCATATTTTTTGCATGTTTTCTCCATTTGATAATATATGAAGCAAATGTAAAAATGAGGTATTCTCATGAAGGAGTTGAGTGTTATGAAAGGTAAGGTATTTTTAGGAACTGCACTATCCATCGGTCTATTATTTTCTGCTATTCCCCATCAAGAAGCTTTAGCGGCAAAAAATGTGTTAAGTGTTGAAAAGTATAATAAGCATAAGGATTCGCTAGAATTCAAGTCTGGGAAACTTACGGACCCATCGAAGCAAACGGCAGAAGATATCATTCTTACCTTTTTTGACGAAAACAAAAAGTCTTACAAGCTAGAAAAGCAAAAGGCGAAAGACTCCTTCATTATCCAGAAAGAAAGCAAGGATGAACTTGGCAATACCGTCCTTAGATTGCAACAAACCTATAAAGGGGTACCTGTATGGAATTCTACACAAGCAGTATCGATTGACGCTAAAGGGGTTTTAACGGTCGTATCCGGTACGGTCGAAGCCAATCTAAACACGAAATTAGAGAAAAAGGCTAAAAAAGGCATCAGTAAATCAGAAGCTATCAAAATAGCGGAAACAGATCTGGGGTTCACTCCTGCCTATGAACAATCCCCTGAATCTGAGCTATATGTATACGCAAATGAAGGCAAGGCGGATTATGTATATAAAGTCAATTTGAATTTCTTAAGTCCGGAACCAGGAAATCATAATTATTTCATCTCAGTCAAAACGGGGAAAATACTGAATAAATATAATACCCTGGATGAAGTGACGGGAACCAATTCCGTAGGAACGGGCACAGGAGTATTAAACGACACCGTGTCGTTGAACACTACCTTATCCAACGGTAATTACTATTTACAAGACAATACACGCGGCAAAGGCATTTTCACTTACAATGCCAATAACCGTTCAAGATTACCTGGCACACTCTTTTCCAACACAACAAATACTTTTACCACTTCTACCGATAAAGCTGCTGTAGATGCTCATTTTTATGCGGGTAAAACTTATGATTATTACAAATCCACATTTGGACGGAACTCTTATGATGGAAATGGAACCATCCTGAAATCAACCGTTCATTATGGCTCGAGATACAATAATGCTTTCTGGGATGGCACCCAAATGGTTTACGGTGATGGAGATGGCACGACGTTCATCCCATTGTCCGGCGGTCTGGATGTCGTTGCACATGAACTGACGCATGCTGTGACTTCCACTGAATCGAATCTTACCTATCAAAATGAATCCGGTGCTTTGAATGAAGCGATTTCTGATATTTTTGGCACAGTGGTCGAATTTAAGAATCAAAGTGCCAAAGCGGATTATTTGATTGGAGAAGATATTTACACACCTAAAACTTCCGGTGATGCACTCCGTTCAATGGCTAACCCAACATTGAATGGTGACCCTGACCATTATTCGAACCGTTATACGGGCACGGGTGATAATGGCGGAGTCCACACGAACAGCGGAATCATAAATAAGGCAGCCTATTTGATCTCTGCAGGCGGCACTCACCATGGCGTGACCGTCTCCGGGATCGGTATCGATAAACTTGGGACAATCTTTTACCGGGCAAACACGACTTATTTAACTACCTCATCAACCTTTTCACAAGCCAAAGCGGCAGTCGTACAAGCTGCAGCTGATTTATACGGTTCAACCAGTGCCGAAGTCACAGCTGTCAAAAATGCCTTTACAGCTGTCGGTGTGAATTAAGGGATTTACCTATATGAACGACACCTCCCTAGCTTCACTTTTAGCGGAGGTGTTTTTTTGTATGTACTATAATGAATATCCATGCTATACGGAGTTTGGCGCACTTACTCGTGAGTTTGAAGCATTTACTCGTGAGTTTCGTGCATTTACTCGTGAGTTTGAATCATTTACTCGTGAGTTTCGCGCACTTACTCGTGAGTTTCGTGCATTTACTCGGGAGTTTGAATCACTTACTCGGGAGTTTCGCGCATTTACTCGTGAGTTTCGTGCATTTACTCGGGAGTTTCGCGCATTTACTCGTAAGTTGGCGCACTTACTCGTGAGTTTCGCGCATTTACTCGGGAGTTTCGCGCATTTACTCGGGAGTTTCGCGCACTTACTCGTGAGTTTCGCGCATTTACTCGTGAGTTTCGTGCATTTACTCGGGAGTTTCGCGCATTTACTCGTGAGTTGGTGCACTTACTCGTGAGTTTCGCGCATTTACTCGTGAGTTTCGCGCATTTACTCGTGAGTTTGGATTTTAGAATAAATATGGATTTTCCGATACATCATAATAAAAAGTAAAAAAAGATAACCAGACTTCGTATATTTCGACCGTCCGGAATTTTAATTCGTCCTTCTCGTGAATGTATACCTATGAAATAAAGGTTAAGCCTCAATAAATACATTAGTGTCATTTAAATGATAAAATGATTAATTCCGTAAAATAGTTGCTTTTCTCCTTATTAACTGTCAAGCTTAGATGATCTGGACTATATTGAATAGAACAAGTAGGTGACGAACATGATTGAAGTTAAAACTTCCACACTCAGTGATGGTGAGTTCAATAGAGGCGTATTCGCAACACAGGACATTAAAAAAGGTGAGCTTTTGCATGAAGCACCTGTCATTGCTTACCCAAACGAGGAGCATGTCTTCATAGAGAAAACATTGCTTGCTGATTATGCGTTTGAATATGGAATTAACCATACTGCCATGCTTTTAGGTTATGGCATGCTGTTTAATCATTCTTATACCCCAAACGCTACGTATGACATAAACTTTAAGAATCATACGTTTGATTTCTTTGCTTACACCGACATAAAAGCAGGAGAAGAAATCCTGATTAATTATAATGGTGAAGTCGATAATGAGGATCCGCTTTGGTTCAATAAAGAAGATGACGGTGAAGATGTAGCTGAATGATCATTGAACATTCATGAAAGCACTTGTGCTTTTGAAAGACCTGTCAAAGGTCTTCGAAAGCAACGGGTGCTTTTTCATTTTCCTTTTACCGGCTTGATGAATTCACTGCTGGATTTTAATCGTTTTAATTGTTGGATATTAAGCAATAAAAAACGCCCCATTAAGAACAACTTAATGGGGTGGTCATTTCACCTTAACGTATGGATGGGTTACTTGATTTTGATTTAGTCATTGATTGGAATTGGCTCTTAACCTTGTCAATGGTTTCTGGTGTGGTCAGTGATTTTATTTGAGTCATGGTTTTTTCACGAGTTTTCTTATTGCGCATTAGAAATGCGGCAGCTCCTATCAGGACGGTTCCAAGCATTTTGTTTGATGGCATGTGAGTTTCCTCCTTCAAGTTAGTCATATATAGTATTCCCTCTATCAACAGAATTAAACAAAAGCATCCTGTTGAGAGTGCGGTGTCCCTTTTATTTATCCAAATTCAGACTTTCAATATAATTTATGCTTTCAGGACTTTTCACCACTTTTTCAGCTTGATCCGGATCAGCCTTCGTTTGCTTCATATTGAAGAGTTTATATGTCAAAACTCTTTTCACTGACTCGTTAATTCTATCCATCGGAACTTCCCCTGTCTTTGCTGCTTTTAGTAATCCGTTATATACCTCAAGCTCATGGGAATATTCATGACAGACGAGTAATAAGTCAGCTCCTGCAAGGATTGCTTGCTTCCCCATATCCTCATAGGAGAAATACTTGTTCACAGCTCCCATTTCCAAATCGTCCGTGACCACAAGCCCTTCATATTTAAGTTTCCCCCGAAGCAGGTCCTCTATGATGACTTTTGAAAGGCTTGCCGGTTTTTCTTTATCATAGGCTGGATATTTAATGTGGGTCACCATCACGAAAAACTTTTGATTATCCATTTCACTTATGATTTGCTTGAAAGGATAAATATCCGAATTTTCCAGATCAAGTTGGTTTGCTTCCACGGACGATGTTTCGACATGCGGATCGATTTCGCTGCGTCCGTTTCCGGGAAAGTGCTTCAATGCACCCGTTATGGATACATCATTCAAGCCTTGAATGGCTTTCTTTCCGTATTGATAGACCTTTTCCGGATCTTTTCCCAATGAGCGCTCATCCGTTTTCGATAGATCAAGAACCGGGGCGAAATTTATGTTAATCCCCATGGAACCCAGTTCTGCCCCATTCAATTTTGCCACCTTGTACATGTCTTCCACAGTTGCATTTTCCCCAAGATCCTTTTGCGCAGGGAGTGGCGATACCCGTTCCCTCATCCGGATTATGTTCCCGCCTTCCTGATCGACGGCCACCATCAGCGGAAGCGAAAGTGTACTTTGATCTGCCGTTTGCTGAAGCGAATTGGATAACTTAGCCACTTGTTCGGGTGATTTCATATTGCGGTCAAAATAAATGACGCCCCCTATATGTTTTTGTTCAATAAGCTCCGTAATTTCACTGCTCTTTTCAGTTCCCCTGAAACCGACCATCATAAGCTGCCCAACTTTTTCTTCAAGCGTCATTTCTCCGAGCATTTTTTCTATTTTCTCATGGCTATCCGTAATGGCATCGACGTCTTTCCCTTTTTCGACTTTAGAATTCGCATCCATATTCAACTGAATGAACACCACTGAAAAAGCGAGGATTGCGATGAAAAGCAGGCTCATATATATTTTTCTTTTCTTCATGCTTTAACCTTCATTGACATTTTCTCTTTCCTTCCTTAATTGCCCTTTTATTGATTTCGCGGCACACTATCTTAATCATGTTCATAAATGGACCATTCTATATCATCATTGAGGATTTTTTTGCATAAAGCATTAGCCAGGTACCATACTACAAACATAGCCTAATTAAAAGGAGATGCCCCCCATGAACGGAATCTTGAAAAATATTGCCGTTACCTTAAATCATGCAGTCGATTATGCAAAACAAAAAATAACAGCAATTACAGGAACAACTTCCGTTACGATAGCAGAATTAAGTGAGCACATCATCAATCAGCCTGAAACAAAACTAATCAGCAAGAACCATTTAGGGATACCCTTTTCTTTTTACCACTTACAAAAAGAAGATGTTACGTACTATTTGGAAATGAAGAGCTCTCAAATTCTCCAGTTGGATGTTCAAGCCCAGAACCATACGATTGTGTCTTACAGATCTTATCGAGATAAATCAAGCTTACCCACGGCGATTAGATTTCCTAAAACCCTTTTGTCCGAATGACTCTGGTACAAAAAATAAAAAGCTGATATTCCCTACATAAGGGGTTATCAGCTTTTTTTCAAATTTATAGGGAGAAAAACTGGTCTCTTTCCCTCGAAATCCATTTCTCGGCATCTTCTTCATCCTTTTTAACTAAGCGGTTAACGAGAATATCATGCCAAATGTAATTTTCGAGAAAATTGATATGAATGGGGTCATCTGTGTAAAACGCCGTTTCTCTCGCTTCCGAAGAAGGCCCGTAAATCGTCTCCTTGCCATCAATGGATAGGATGAACCATTTGTTCTCTCCGATATTATCCACATAGCTGGTTTGGCGATGTATATCTATACCTGATAATGGGTTTTCAACCTGAAATGCAATCCCCTTGAGAGTACAATGCGCGGCTGCCCCTTTAAGCTCTTGTTCAAGTTTCCCATACATCTTGTCCCATAAGGAAACCACCACCCTTTTCTCGGCTTTTTGAATCAAAGTACGACAGAAGGATAGGATATGCCCCTCACCTTTTAGCGTCATTACACGATTGTCGGACATCGGCTCGATTTTCTCGAATTGTTTTAGTGTATGACTGATGGATTGATAGGTATTTTTCCATTTCGATTGGACGGATTCCAAAAACACATCGACTGGTAATGGTGAATATTGTATCGAGTCATTGATTTCCTCTTTTAATACGACTCCTTCTTCTTGAAGTCCATTTAATATTTCATAGATACGTGCCCTGGGAATTCCTGATTCCTTGCTTACTTGATAGGCACTGGTTGGACCTTGGCGAACTAAAGAAACATAAGCCTTTGCTTCATATTGACTAAATCCGAGAGACTGTAGTTTTTGAATGATATCTTGCATAGTACCTCCTAGTGCTTTAAGTAAGTTATATGCCTATCATACCAAATCTCTTATCGAAATTTATTCGATTTCAAAAGGTATGCATCATATTCTTATTTACAGAACGATTTTTGTTAGTTACTATTTAAATAGTGACTAATAGAAATACTTTGGGTTATGGCTACAGAAAAAGCAAGGATTCCGCCATAATGCCAATGTTTACGGAGGTTTCTTGAATGGAAGATATACAAATTTCAACACTCTTGCTGCTAATATTTTTCGGCTTTCTGGCAGCATTCATTGATTCAGTAGTTGGCGGCGGTGGCCTGATTTCCATACCCGCTTTATTATTTTCAGGACTTTCCCCTTCAGCAGCGATCGCAACGAATAAGTTGGCAAGTTCCATGGGATCTTTAACAAGTACCATTGCCTTCATTCGCTCAGGTAAGGTTGATTTTCGATTGGTATCCAAACTTTTCCCACTTATTTTCATGGGATCCTTGCTAGGTGCTTGGGTTGTCAATTTCGTCTCACCCGAACTATTAAAACCACTGATCTTAGTTCTTTTACTAGCTATAGCCATTTATACCTTTTTAAAAAAGGACTGGGGACAAGAATCGACTTACCAAAGGCTTACATGGTATAAGGCAGCACTATTTACGTTCGCTATATTTGCCATTGGTTTTTATGATGGATTTTTAGGGGCTGGAACGGGATCTTTCATTTTGTTTGCCTTTTTAATGATTGGCTTTGATTTTTTGCACTCTGCAGGAAACGCAAAATTTTTAAACTTCGGAAGTAATCTGGCAGCACTGATCATGTTCATCTTTCTTGATACCGTCAACTTTTCCTATGGAATACCGATGGGGATCTCCATGATAGCAGGAGCATTGGCAGGTTCAAAATTTGCCATTAAGAAGGGAGTTGCATATGTAAGAGTATTATTTATCATAGTTACCGTCATTCTGATCATGAAAAATATATTCGATTACTTAATGGTTGGCTAAATAGAAATTTTCAGCTACAGCAAGAACTGCATACATCTGAAAAATGCCTTATTAAACATAATATTGATATTTGAACAAATGAAAAAGACCACTTATTGTGGTCTTCTGAATTTCAAAATAAAATTTTTAATTGGCAATGTCAGTTTAATATTCTTTCCGCTCTATTTATAGTGTTATTAGGTGATTAATAAGGCTTGAATTTAGTGAAATACTTCTTTAACCAACCTGCCCCGTTAGTCGAAAAGGGGCTGCCACAGCAACCCGATTGTTTACGAAAGCCCCCTTTACTTTAAGAGAAATTCGCTCAAATCCTCGGGATATAAAGAGTGTTCTTTTGTAAATAATAAGATTGTTAAACAATAAATTGAGGAGGACTTATATGCAAAAGGATCAACAAGCTAAAGAGAATTTGGGTTCTATTATGAAACCGGAATTTTCTGGAACTGATGCACAAAAAGTAAAACAAGAAATTCAAAAAGATGTAAGCGAAGGACAAGGTGCAATGACCTCCCGAGAGGCAGGAGCAATGCGCGATTAAAAAACCACTCTGAGTGGTTTTTTTCTGCTTCAAAATTAAACACTTTACATCCCTCATTTCGATTTGATGGAGATGCTGAAAACTTAATGATATAAGCACGGTTGGTTGAAAGACCACCTCAAGCCATGTGAATATCTAGCTAAAGAAAATATAGCAAAAGGTAAGCTACATTAATTGGGTAACCCTTATTTTTATTGAGCTATCCTGCCCCTTTAGTTCCATAAGAAAAAGCTGTCTTAAAGACAGCTCCGATCTTCAGCTAACGCACCCGTTAGTTGATTAAGGATTTTTATCTTTACTGCCTGCTACGAGCCCATATGCCCGCCGTCAGACAGCTTGCCATCCCACCAGGTAAATACCAGGCCAGCCCAAAGTGCTATGGCGCCAGGAATCCATGCAACCATTGCAGCAGCGAACGCATCATCGGCCGTAGGCATAAGGGCGACTCCAACAAAAGCCAGGATAACGGCTAAGATAATCAACGCGATACCAAGCTTCCTGAGGGGATATTTTTTCTTTGCGCTACCTTTGTTATCTGATGTTTTCGTCATAAATTCACTTCCATCATTAAAATTTGGTGGATCATTATCTCCATTTTTTCTGAACTCATTAAAGGCTTCTTCCATCAATAATTTGGCATAACCATTACCTCTGTATTGTGATTTTACATACAAATCACTTATCCAACCCACTTGATTACCATTTAAGAAATCATACCCCTTATAGATTAGAACCCAGCCAATTAATTTAGTGTCATCCAATAAGCAAACAAAATAAGCATTATATTTTGCAGAGTGTTCATATGCTTCAATCATTTTTTGCTTCTTTGCGATTTTCACCTGCTAATTCATAAACCATACCTTTTTAAAGCTTAACCCCATATCTTCACCCTCTAAACCACATTATTTAACTCTTGGAAATTAATCCTAACCTTCATATATATTCGTTCTTTATACACCTATTCCTTCTTCAACTCTACTGCCCCGTTTGTTGCATAAGAAAAAGCTGCCTTAAAGACAGCTCCGATCTTCAGCTAACGCATGCGTTAGTTGCATAAGGAAGAGGTTTGAAAAAATAGCCTGTATATATTTGAACGATGAATAACCAAAACCGTAACCATTTTTATAAAAAACTCGTCAAGCGTAAAATTGAAAGTATGAATTAAAGCCGCATTGGTATTCCCTGACTTTCTTTGAGTGTGGGGTGTTGAGAAAGTATCTTGCTGAAAAGATCGAGACTTATATTTTTATTCAGCTACCTAAGCCAAGTGAGTATCCAAATGTTTTAAAAATTTCTGCTTGAGATTACTGGTGTATCCAAAATAACGGCTGGTCTATTGATTCTGCTACTGAAATTTTTAGTGAGGAATGGATATCTGATGACGAGTTTTTTGTCACCGAATCTGAAATTTATGGGAATAATAAACTCTATCATCAATTAAAAAAAGAACTTCGAATAAGAAAAACATAGGGAGATCTTAGTCTTCCTATGTTTTCATTCATATTATTTATCTGTTTGTTTTTGCTTCTTTTTCAAATACTCCGCACGTATTTTTTCAAGTTGCTGCTTTTTATCAAATTTGGCAGGCTTCTGTTTTTCATGAAACTTTGTCACAGCTACCTTACCTTTGGTATCCAATTGATATTTTCCCACTTTGTTCACCTACTTTTCATGTCTTTAAAGAGAATCTATTCAACAAATATAATATACCTTATTTTACTGAAGTAAACCTTATTACTTTATTAGTGTACTCTAACTTTGCATATATCAGTAAAAACATTAAAAACTTAGTAAAATAATTCACCGCCAAATGGTATTCATTTCATTGCTATAATCAAAATAAAATGCCTTGACACTCTGCATAAGCCTCAATAATTCTATTTCTTGTTTGTTCAGCTCTCTTCTAAAGGTCCAATTGTTCGTTAAATAAGGTTTAAAATATTAAAACAATCTAAGTCTACTCCATCTTTTAAATGGTTCTTAATGCTAATAACCATTACGTTCTCGATGATTTCAAATTTAGGTTTCTGAGGGGAAATATTGTTTTTTTTGCAAAGTCTTTTTACTACTTGTTTAAAAAAATCTACATCCCCAATATTTCCCTCCAAAAAATCACCCCTTGTTATTAACTTTTCTACTTATATCTACCTTAATCCAAATATTACCTTATTCAACTAACCTGCCCCGTTAGCTCCATAAGAAAAAGCTGCCTTAAAGACAGCTCCGATCTTCAGCCTGTTAGTTCTATAAGAAAAGCGAACCTTATTCAAGAATCGCGCTCGATTACTGAAGAACGAATATAAAACCTTGGTACCAAATGGCCTTGTCATTTATTTATTTATTTATTTATTTATTTATTTATGATACGGTTCACCGCACCTATTCAAGCAGTGATTTTTTAAAAACCGTCAGCCTTTTAATTTTACACTTCTACTTTAAATCGACGCTGCTGAGGAAGCAGCTGCTTGATCAGCCTTCACACAATCAATTGCAACAACGAGTGCAATAATAATGGTTTCCATCTCTTCATCTATTATTTGAACCTTGTAGCTATCGCCCCAAGTGAACCACTCCTTGCCCACTTTACCTACGATTTTACCATGCTGTAAAATTTGAAAATCCATATCCCACCAATTTCCATGTACTTCAATACCTGCCGCAACAATTGTATATCGTGCTTTAAATAAGGAAAATTCCTTCTTTATTGTTAATACCTCTCGACCATTCACCTCAACCAAAAACTTTGGTAAAAAGCTGAACACCTTTTTCGTAATGAGTGCTACTTCATCTCTTGCTGTATTCATAATGGAGAAAGTTTTTGGAACTTGCATAAAACTTCCCTCCACGTAATATATATCTTTCTCCTGCTGATCCTTTACTGTAAATTTCCCGTTAAGACTGAATACCTTCTGCTTTATATAAAGCTGCCTCATACCTATGCCTCCCAACCTTAAGTCTTTTACATTACTTACGTTTGAAATGGGCATCGGTTCCAATCTTATGCATTAAATTCCAAATAATAGCTCCACTCAAAAGCGCCTTCTTTTCGGTTCACCACTATTTATCCTTAACTAATTTACCTTTTGTAAAGTCAGCAATTCTTCCTTCGCAATCTAGCCCAATTGTTGAACAACTCCTTATGTACTCTTGAACTAAACTGCCCCGTTAGTTCCATAAGAAAAAGAGTTGCCAAAGCAACTCTCTTATTGAAGTAAAGCACCCGTTAGCTTAATAAGGTGTTTTATATTTTTTATGCAAAGAATAGATCTGTTATATGAGTCTTACAAGCTAGCAAACCCTTGCTACATCAAGGGTGTATAAAATCCTGAATAAACGATAAAAAACGACTAAGATCCAAACCCCTGATACACATGGGTTTGGCTTTTTTAGCTACTTCCAATAATGTGATGTTATGTCAACCTCACATGTATATGATATTCATTTAGACAGGGCCAGTTGGGTAAATCGCCAATCCGAAAGAACCATTTAAAACGCCTGTACCAAAATCTCTTATACGTATAGGATCAACAGGATAATTGTTAATATCATAAACTTCTACCGTACTATCGTTAAAATTCGCGACGTATAAAAGCGGAGGTGTAACGGGATCAGCAGGATAAATCACCAATCCCTGAGGGCCACTTAAATCCTCTGTATCAAAATCGGCTACACGTATAGGATCAGTAGGAATGGTAATATCATAAACTTCTATCGTACTATCGTTAAAATTGGCTACAGACAAAGTGGTGCCTGTAATCACCAATCCGGTAGGCCCACTTAAATCGTCTGTACCAAAATTATCTACATGTATAGGATCAATAGGAGCTGAAATATCAAAAATTGCTACTATGTCATCGAGTTGATTTGATACATACAAAGTGTTACCTGTAATCGCTAATCCGGTAGGACTATTTAAAGCTCCTGGAAACTCTTCTCCAGTAAACTTACTCACAAATATAGGGTCAGTCGGAGCAGAAATATCGTAAATTGCTACACCACTGGCATCGCCTTGATTTGCGATATAAAGAATGTTGCCTGTAATCGCGAATCCGATAGGTTCACTTAATCCTGTACTAACCTGCCCTACATGTATAGGATCAGTAGGATGAAGAATATCAAAAATTGCTACCGTATTATCGAATTGATTTGCGACATACAAAGTGTTACCTGTAATCGCTAATCCGGTAGGACCATTTAAAGATCCTGGAAAATCTCCTGTACCAAACTTCCTTATAAGTAAAGGACTTAGCGGAGTGGAAATATCAAAAATTGCTACCATGTTATCGTCACGATTCGATACAAAAAGAAATGTAGATACCACAGGAGGAAGAGTTCCGATTAAATCCAGAACATTTTCAAATTTGAACTCCAGCAGCATTTCCTTTTTGATGACGTCACGAAGGGTTCTTTGAACACTCGAATCAACAGCAAAAAGTTCGGCTAACGACACCACTGCAGGAGAAAGTGCGGTTCCTGTAGGTAATGTTCCTAGAACAAATTGAAGCTTCTCTGCCTCGGCATTTATGATGTGAGCCAGTGCTAGTTCTTCCAGAGCAATGGAACTTAACAGTAAAGGAATCGTCTGCTCTACCGTAACAGAAATGGTAGGAGTGATATTAGGTATATTCGGCAAAGACAAAATCATTCACCTCTTTCAATTTTTAAGACTATATATAAATTATGGTTAATGGTGTAAATGGGACACGGCCCTTGTTCCGTTATAAGTAATTTTTGTTCTAGTTCAAGAAATCCCTAACGAAATAACCTGACTAACTTTATGGGGTAAGTTCAATCTTAGGAGACGCCAAATAACTGAAATCAATTAACGAAAGTGATTTACTAGAATCATAAAAGGTGAATATTATGTCAATTGAAAAGACGATTTTTCCTACTCTAATGGGAAAAATCGTCTATGTGTGAATGTTTTGGGCGCTGAACCAGTTTAAGGACAATTCAAGAGAGCGATTTCACCTTCTCCTAGGTCTGTTACCGTTGCTATGAATGTGTTACCGTTACCAGTAATCGTTAAGCTAATATCATCTGTTACTTCGTTCACGGTGAGAGCGTATACAGGATTAGCACCAAACACATTAGTGCCTGCTGTGATAGTCCCTTGGCCTGTTATTGTTACTGTAGCATTGTTAGGGCAATTAGGAACGTTAAAGGTAGTTGCCGTGAAAATAAATGCAGCGACACCATCGGATCCATCGAAATCAAAGTCAAAGAAGTTGGCATCTGGTGTGCAGCTCGAACATATGAGACCATTATAGGTAACTCCTCCAGGTGGATCTTGAACGACTCCGTTAAATATAACAGTTGTGCCTGCTGCGCCTTGTCCTCGGTTAATGGAAAAGGCATTTCCTGCTACTGGCATGCCCGTTACCTGACAACCGCAAGCTGGTGGAGGCGGAGTTGGGGGAATAGTTGTTAACAAATCCAGAACGTTTTCAAATTTGAACTCCAGCAGCATTTCTTTCTTGATCACATCACGAAGCGTTCTTTGAACACTTGCATCAACAGCAAGAAGATTGGGTAACGAAACCACTGCAGGAGAAAGTGTGGTTCCTGTTGATAATGTTCCTAGAACAAATTGAAGCTTCTCTGCCTCAGCATTGATGATGTGAGCGAGGGCTAATTCTTCAAGAGCAATGGAAGCCAAAAGTAACGGTACAGTCTGAGCAGTCGTAATCGAAATGGTTGGTGTAATATTAGGGATGTTTGGAAAAGACAAAATGATTCACCTCTTTTTTAGTTTAGGAAGCCATAAACATGAGTGTATGGGTTTCCCATTTTGCTATTTGCATGGACAGAGATCTTTAATAGGACATTCTTTCTATTTTATGCAACAAGCCTTTGAATGACTGAGCGTTTGTCATGTGTAGACGTTAAACTTGTACCACCTTGCAAAAAAAATTCAAAAAAACCACTTTATATAGGAAAAATAGTCATGGATCTATATTCAGTTGAGGAAAAATTATTACTACCTGGAGAAACATCATTATTAAAAACAGGTATAAAAATCGGGTTACCAACAAATACGAGGCTCAAATTAGACCTAGGAGTGGATTAGCTTTAAAACACTCTATAACAGTTTTAAATAGTCCTGGAACCATAGATGAAGGTTACAGAGGAGAAATTGGAGTTATTTTAATTAATCACGGGAAAGATGCATTTCATATTGAAGTTGGAATGAGAATCCCTCAAATGGTAATACAACCTACATATAAAGCGGTAGTTAATGAGGTTAGTGAATTATCAGTAACCGCTAGAAACGAAGGTGGCTTTGGGTCATCAGGTATTAGATAACATCTTAAAAATGGATGTTTTTGATAAGGAATAAATTTTTTTGGAATAGATAATCACGCACGCTGTTTACATAAAGCATCAGAATAAAGCCAATGGAATTCTGGATTCCATTGGCTTTATCTGTTCTCTGTTCTCTGTTCTCTGTTCTCTGTTCTCTGTTCTCTGTTCTCATTTATTCTACAACTATTAATTATTCTTTTTGGTTTTCCCTCCGGTTTACCACTAGTGAGAAATCCATTAGTTCCTTAACGCTTTTCTTACTTTCCTTGCAAAAACTAATGGGGCATCAACAGCTTCGATATTAACGTAAACCAAATTCGGATTATCAAAAAGCCACTCATTGTGTATGGATGAAACTATTATTCCTTGTTTAAGAATGGAAGCAACAAAATTCTCGACTTCTTTTTGCAAGAGTGCTACCCTACCTAGGCACAATGCTCGTCCAGTCTTATTATCTCTTGATTCAAATGAGAAAGAAGAGGTTACTCTAAAACGTTTTCCTGAAATTTTTGCTTTTATTTCATTTCGATTTATGGTTGTCACACATTTTCCACCCGCAAATCCTTCTTGGCCGCCGATAATTCTTGCAAACTCTTGACAAATTAATTCATCATTAGATGCCATCTATTCATCTCCTCCCTAGTATTAATAGGATATGAATTAATGAATAGATTCGAAACGGATATGCAGCTCTTTTGAAATAAAAATTATGAAAATTATTTATATCTTATTCAAACTAACCTGCCCCGTTAGTTCCATAAGAAAAAGGCTGCCGCAGCAACCTCCCTTTTTGAACTAAACCACCCATTAGTTGAAGAAATTTGTTGCCTATTATTCTTGAGTGTACTCGTCACTTTTGTATTCTAAAAGATCTCCCGGCTGACAGTCTAAAGCCTTACAAATCGCTTCTAACGTGGATAGTCGAATCGCTTTTGCCTTTCCATTTTTCAATATAGAAAGGTTAGCCATTGTTATTCCAACCCTCTCCGAAAGTTCTGTTACGCTCATTTTCCTTTTAGCCAGCATCACATCAATATTGATTATTATTGCCATGTTATTCACCTCAGACTATTAAGTCGTTCTCTGATTTTATATCGATGGCTTCTTTTAAAAGTCTTTGAAGAACAGCCGCAAAGACCGCAATCACCATGGGAGCAAAAATCAAGCCCATTCCGATTAGTACGAGACCCGGTGCGTCATCTATCTCCGCCATGATATAGACGAGTGGCAGAGCAACCACGTACAAGCCACTGATTGTGATGGCACAGTTTTTGATTTTCTTTAGGGCTCTTACAGATAATTCCGAGAAAGCTTGGTTCTTGTCAATATAGCTTAAAAGGTTAAAAGATTGATACAAAGCGAAGTAAAATGGGATCGCCGAAACATACATAACCATTAAAATTCCATATACCACATAAGCCAAATCTGAACCTCTTTCTGCTGCTTCATTTGCTTCATTCGCTATCTGAGGCAACAAAAATAGACACAAAGCAAGAACAGGAATGCCAATAAAAATAACAGCTACCTTTAAAAAGAGTGTTGAACTTGGTTTCATAAAAAGCACCTCATTTATTTATTGTCAATTTGAATTTAACACATGTTTTATTGTTTCACAATAAAATATTATTGATTTTAATTATATTGTTATTGTTTATAGACAAGATAAAAAGCATTCCTCATTACAGCGAAATGCTCTATAACTTTAAACCATTCAATTTATAACTTGTGCAACTAAACTTCCCCGGTAGTTCACCAATAAAATCAACAATATCCTTTAAAATTGCAAAAAAATAAGTACAACACTTAGTTCCCGCCATGGAATGTGACATATAGGAATTATTTGGGTATATGATAGGTATAGAATGTGTGGAAAGGTGTGATTGGATGATTAAAAAGTGGACTGGCGAAGAAATGGTAGATCTATCGGGGCAAACCATTGTAATCACTGGTGCTAATAGTGGACTTGGCTTCGAAACGGCTTTTGCACTGGCCGGTAAGGGGGCAGAAATCATTCTTGCCGTCCGGAATGCTTCAAAGGGTGAAAAGGCGGTCGATAGAATCATCTCGGTCCACCCTAAGGCAAATGTACGCGTTATGCAGCTGGATTTAAGTGATTTAAGCAGCATTCGGCATTTTGCTGATTCCTATAAGGAAAACTATGACTCACTCTCCGTCCTTATCAATAACGCAGGTGTGATGATTCCGCCTTACAGCAAGACGAAGGATGGTTTCGAGCTACAATTCGGCAGCAATCATCTCGGTCATTTTGCTTTGACAGGCCTCCTGCTTCCGCGTATCCTTTCTACTCCAAAATCGCGGGTGGTCACATTGAGCAGCTTGGCCGCCCACAATGGATTCATGGATTTCGAAAATCTAAATGGTGAAAACGGTTATAAACCAATGAAATACTATGCGCAAAGCAAGCTGGCCAATCTTCTCTTTGCCCGCGAATTACAGAACAAATTCAACCAGCATGATGCAAACCCGATTAGCATTGCCTGTCATCCGGGCCTTGCCCATACCAATCTCATGTCACGCGGATCTGGCAAGCCCATGAATAAATTTGTCCACTTTCTTTCCAAAACCATCACCCAGCCCGCAAATCTGGGCGCACTGCCCACTCTTTATGCCGCAACGGAACCTACATTAACAGGCGGGGAGTATATCGGTCCCGATGGCAAGAAAAGCAGAAAAGGCTTTCCTAGAAAAGACGATATCATCGATACCTTATATATTGAAGAAACTTCGAAAAGATTATGGGCTATTTCGGAATCCATGACAGAGGTCAACTATCGTTTCACTGAAAGCATTACGCCAACCTAACTAAAATGCTCACCCATTAAAGCGGGCTTATAGGTTAAGTCTGCTGCCCATGAACATGGAAAAAAAAGAGGGGGCATAATGCCCCCTCTTTTCACTTCTATCATTCAGCGTCAAAAACTTCGACTTTTTCCATTTTGTCGCCATTTTTCATAGCTTTTGCTGTTTCAAGTCCAGATGTCACTTTACCGAATACCGTGTGAACGCCGTTAAGATGCGGTTGTGGTGCGTGCACGATAAAGAATTGGCTTGAGCCTGTATCTTTTCCGGCATGTGCCATTGATAGGCTGCCTGCCTCATGTTTGTGAGGGTTTCCTACTGTTTCACATTTGATTTGTGTGCCGCTTCCGCCTGCACCTGTACCTGTTGGATCTCCGCCTTGGCTTACGAAACCAGGGATGACACGGTGAAAGACTACGCCGTTATAAAATCCTGTGTTTGCTAAGTTTTCGAAGTTAGCAACTGTGTTCGGTGCTTCGTTCGGGAAAAGGTCGAATTCGATCTTTTCTCCATTTTCCATAAGTATGTATCCTTTTTTAGCCATGTAAAACATCTCCTTTAATATGAACTGAATCAAATCTAATAGTAACATTTTTAGAAGCAGAAAGAAAAGCAAGCACTACTTATTTCGATTTGTATCATTATACATCACAACGTTTTTTCTTTTATAATTGGATAGATTCATTATAAAAGGGGGAACGAACCATGATACAGCAATTTGATGCATTAGTCGTGAACAAGCAAGATGATCAATTCACCGTTAACATTCAGAAACTATCAGTTGATGATCTGCCGCAAGAGGACGTGCTCATCCGTGTTCATTATTCCGGTGTGAACTATAAAGATAGCCTTGCCAGCATTCCGAATGGAAACATTGTCAGCAGCTATCCGATCGTTCCGGGAATTGATATGGCTGGTGTTGTCGTTTCATCTGAGGATTCCCGCTTTAAAAAAGGGGACGCAGTCATTGCGACCTCCTATGGGATTGGCGTTTCACAATCCGGCGGCTACAGTCAATTTGCCCGTGTTCCTGCAGATTGGATCGTTCCGCTTCCTGATGGCCTTACAATGAAAGAGGCGATGATCATCGGAACGGCTGGTTTCACTGCAGCTTTATCGGTTCAGCGCCTGGAAGAAAATGACCTTACACCTGGGCAAGGGAGCGTTCTCGTCACTGGGGCAACTGGCGGGGTTGGCAGTTTCGCTGTCTCGATCCTTTCCAAACTAGGCTATTCCGTTGAAGCGAGTACAGGAAAAGAATCGGAACATGGATACCTGAAGGAAATCGGTGCGACGACTATTATATCCCGTGAAGATGTATATGATGGCAAGCTGCGGGCACTGGGCAAACAGAAGTGGAGCGGGGCGGTAGATCCCGTCGGCGGTGAACCGTTAGCCTCGGTCCTTAGCCAAATCAAGTATGGCGGATCTGTAGCGGTCAGTGGATTAACGGCTGGTACAAGCCTTCCTGCCACCGTCTTTCCATTTATCCTCAGAGGCGTTAATTTACTTGGTATCGATTCGGTCAATTGCCCGATGGATACAAGATTGAAAGTTTGGCATCGCCTTGCCACCGACTTTAAACTTACGCATTTAGAACAGCTCATTCAACAGGAAATTACAATTGATGAATTGCCTGACATCCTTCCTACCCTATTAAAAGGGGAAGCAAGAGGCAGAACGATCGTTAAGCTATAATCCAAAAAGTGACGAGAGCATGGCTTCTCGTCACTTTTCATTGTGAACTTTCATTGATTGGGAGAATGATTTCTACAATCGTCCCTTTTCCCACTTCGCTGCTGAAATGAATTTCCCCATTATGTTCATGGATGATTTTAGTACTGACCATGAGCCCCAACCCTGTTCCTTTTTCCGAGGTGCTATAAAAAGGCTGACCTATATGCTTCATGCGCTCATTTGAGATTCCACAACCTTGATCAATGAATCGGATCATTGCGGAGGCGCCCTCATGGTTTAACTGTATATGAAGTTTGCCGCCATTCGGCATGGCTTCTATCGCATTATTGACGACATTTGTGAATACTTGTCTTAACTGATTCGGTTCGCCAATGACTGATGCCAAATCCGTATTGAATTCCTTGATGATTTCAACATCATTCAATATCGCTTGAAACTCGGCTAACGTAATCACACTATCCAATATTTCGTTAAGCTGTATCGATTCACAAACCTTCGCTTCAGGCTCTGCTAAACTTAAAAATTCATTGGCCAGGATTTCGATTTTCTCAACTTCACTGACCGTCATTTCAAGATAGTCCTTTTGCTCAGGGTCTTCCCTTAATAATTGTAAAAATCCTTTTACCGTAGTTAATGGATTTCTTATTTCATGTGCGATGCCCGCAGCCATCTGTCCTACCGCTGATAACATATTGGATTTACAGAGCAGCTCATCGGTCTTTTTACGCTCCGTAATATCCCTGCAGAATACCTGTATGGCTGGCTGACCTTTATAAATAATCGGAAGCCCGAGTGTTTCTCCATAAAAGACTTGTCCGTCAAGTCGAATGAACTTTTGTTCCAGTAAACCAACTGCTTGATAATCGTCCCTCATTATCTCGATTCTTTTTTGTACACTTTCCCGGGAATCAAGGTGAACGAATTGAAAAACCGATTTACCGATAATATCTTCCACACTATCCATCCCAAGCATTTTTGCCCCCATGGGATTCATATACTCTATGATCCCATTGCGATGCACAAATATCGCTTCAGGTGACACCTCCACTAAACTGCGATACCTTTGTTCACTTTCCTTCAAGGCAGCTTCAGCAAGTTTTTGATTCGTGATATCCCGATAAACGAAGACCAGTGCACACGGCTCATTTTCTTTATCCCGGATATTAAATAGGGAGATGCTCACATCGATTAACCGGCCATCCTTCCTTTGCCTGACCGTTTCAAAGCCTTTCTTTTGTACCCCAGCCCTAATCTGGTCATGCAATCCTTTGACTGATTCCTTCAAGAATTCAGGAATAATGGGAAATGGCATGCCAATGAGCTCATCGTTCGTCCAACCGAAAAACTCTTCAAAAGCTGCATTTACTTGAAGAGTCTTACCTTCCAGATCAACAATGGAAATGGCGTCCGGGTTATTCTCCATGAAAGACCTGAATTTCCAAGTATTCTCCTCCGACTGTTCCCCCATTTGCCCTTGTCCATAATTAATAAGCCCTTTACTCATCAATTTTTTTATTCCTTTCTTATCCGGAAATTTACTGTCTCAATTTTACAGTAACAGTAAATCATTTGCCAGTTTTATCATATGATATTTACCATTTAGGGTTTGATGCACAAAGAGGCTAAACCTCCATAAGGTTCAGCCTCTTCATTAAAATGTATTATAAATATTTTGACATTCTGCACCTGTTGGTTCATAAAAGCAATGAAGCTTGAATCGGCCAACCAGAGGCTGATTATACCAGGTTGCCGGACAATCTCCCGGTGGCCTGAAGTACCATAGGCTAAATTTCGAGGGCCATAGCCTTTCACCATTTACACTGCGGCGTGCAAGCCTTTTTTCCCTATCCCTTGCTCGTTGATAAAAATACCCCTTCTGTACAGCTTCAAAGGCATGTTCCTGATAAATCATGTCTGGAATCGTCCTTAACCCTTTGAAATCGGAACAATTCGACCTGATCCGATTCACCCCTACATTCCCGATCATCAACATGCCTTGATCGCCTTCGCCCTCGCCTTCAGCTCTAAGCAACCTTGCCAATAAAGCAATATCGGCATCAGTGTGCTTTACAACAGCCATCCCATCACCTCCACTTTTTTATCCTATGCCTTGGAGATGGAAAAATGCTCCGTTTTTTAACAAAATCTACATATAGAGTACATGTCCCATCAATAATACAATCCTATACTTAAGTAAGGTTGGATAGCACGAGTGGCTATCATGGTATATGGCGAAGGCGGGGCCAATACTTTCTTATACATATAAAAAAGGCGGCACATATTGTGCCGTCTTTTATCTTGTCCCATCATTCTTTCGCTTCAAATGCGGCTTCAAACGCCAATGATACCTTTTCGAACTCTTCATCCGATTCGATATCAAGCAGCTCACCTTCGCCTTCGACCCTGAAAAAGAAAATATCGATATCTTCTTCAGTATCCTCTTCAATATCCTCAAGCAGACCTACCGCTACATATTCCGTTCCTTCTACATCCAATGATCCTAAAACCTCAACTTCATGGCCTTCATCATTGTCATCAGCAAGTGTGAAAACTTCACCTTCACGAATTTTCCCCATATTACCTCTCCTCTCATATCCATTAATAATGGTGTTGTTTCCATAGTATATCGACTAATCCATATAGAAACAAATTTTTGCCTTGTAAAAATATAAATTCTATTCTTTCCAACATAATGTAATGTAATGTAAACGCAATAATTTTATACCTCGAATCTGAATAGACAATATTATGAAAAAAATATTATCCATAACGTCACCGCTCACCTTTCAATATTCACCAATAATTCCTCTTAATTAACATTATTTTAAATATTATCTAAAAACGTCTATAAAAATGTAATTTAATTCCGAATAATGTTATACATACTATTTATCAGCATATTGCACATGGACATAATGAAGGAGGAAGTTTTCTTGGCTGCGAAAAGGGTCGATCACATTGGCATCGTTGTAAAAGATCTTGAAAAATCCATCGCCTTTTATCAAGATGTGCTGGATTTAAAATTAAAATTACGCATGCCTCATACTAATGGGGTAATCGAACTGGCATTCCTGGGTTACGAAGAGTCGGACGAAACAGAAATAGAATTGATTCAAGGATATAGCGACACACTGCCATCCGAAGCAACGATCCACCATTTTGCCATTACCGTGGATGATATCGAAGAAGAATATGCCCGGATCAAAAGCTTGGATAACACCGAGCTTATTGAGGAGGAAATCGTCACACTTCCAAATGGTTATCGCTATTTCTACGTTTATGGACCAGAAAAAGAGTGGATTGAATTTTTCCAAAGGTAAATAGCATACTAAAAAAGCAGAGTCCATGGGATTTCTGCTTTTTTAACGTTCACTCTTAAGCTATTCCTTCTGAAAAGGCCTTCAAAAATAACACTTCAGTCCATTTCCCATGAGCTTTTCCATGATAAATAACAGTCGCGCCTTCAAATGGTACGTTCATTTCATTTATAGCGAGAAAATCAAATTTACAGATAAAAAACCTTTCTTTACTTAAATGAAGTAATTTCTTAATATATCCCATTTATCCTTAGATGTATCAAGTATATTTTTTGGAGGTATGCATTTTGGGGAAAATGAGTAAAAAGGTAGCAGGAATTACGTTAGCGGGTACAGTAGCCCTTTCATCACTGGGTATTTCAACATTGAAGGAAGATGTTCAGGCAAAAGACAAGAAAAAAGAACCAACAAACGTCATCATGATGGTTATGGACGGAACAAGTACAGGTGCCACAACCCTTTCAAGGTGGTATAAAGGCGATAATCTGGCCATGGACGAAATGCTGGCCGGTGGTATGCGTACATACTCAGCTGAATCAGCGATTACAGACTCAGCTCCTGCAGCAACAGCGCTTGCGACAGGAAATAAATCCAATGATAAATTTGTCGGTGTCCTGCCATCCATCGTCAATTCCCCAGGGCTCGATCCGGTTAATCCGAAAAATGCCCATAAACCAGTCGCCAACGTATTGGAAGGAGCGAAACAAGCGGGAAAGGCAACTGGCATCATCTCTACCTCTGAAATCCAGCATGCTACACCCGCAGGCTTTTCAGCTCATGTGACACATCGAAGCAATTACGCTGATATTGCGGAACAACAGGTTTATCAGGGCATTGACGTGGTTTTGGGCGGGGGCAAGGAATCCCTTTCACCAGGTAAAACAAAAAATGCAAGAATTGATGGGGAAAACCTTTTGGAAGTGCTTGATGATGGCAAATATGACTTTGTTGAAACCCGAGATGAGCTGTTAAACTCTAAATCTAATAAAATTTGGGGAAGCTTTGCACCAAGTGCCCTAGCCTATGATTTTGATCGTGAAACAACAAAGCCAAGTGAGCCCACTTTAGCAGAAATGACCAATAAAGCCCTTAAAACCTTGAAAAAAGATAAAGACGGCTTCTTCCTATTTGTTGAAGGCAGCAAGATTGACTGGGCTGCTCACGGAAACGACACAATCGGAATGATCAGTGATACTTTAGCTTTTGATAATGCCGTGGACGAGGCACTTAAGTTTGCAAAAAAAGATGGAAACACGATGGTTATTGCTGTAACGGACCATGGGAACAGCGGAATTACAATGGGTAACTTAAACACGAACTCCTCCTACCCGGAAACACCCGTATCAGCCTACATCGATCCATTAAAGAAAGCGAAGATGACAGTTGAAGGAGCTTTAAGTAAGTTGAAATCAGATAAATCCAATCTAAAGGAAGTTGCAGCCCTTTATGGACTTAATGATCTGACAGCTGAAGAATCAGCAAAACTATCCTCTTCAAAAAACGTAGGGGCTGACATGACAAAGATGCTTGCTAACCGTGCCAACATTGGTTTTACAACAGGCGGTCATACAGGGGAAGACGTATTCCTGTATTCTTATGGCCCATCAAAACCGACAGGATTAGTGGAGAATACAGATCTCGCTAAAAAGATGGCCCAATTCATGGGGTTTGATTTACAAAAGTTATCGAATAAACTATACATGAATGCTAAAGATTCCTTTGAGAAAAAGGGATATTCAACCCGTATTGATGTGTCTGACCCGAATAACCCAGTTTTCGTAGCAAAAAAGGGTAAGCAAAAAGTGGAGTTGCCTGCAAATAAGAATATCGTTATCATGAAGACTTCTAAGTCTACACAGCAAAAGAAAATAAATGCCATCACCGTTTACAATGGAAAAGACTTCTATATATCTGAACAAGCATTAAAGGCAGTCAAGTAAGCATCACTTCTTTATAATGATGAGCGAATGGAAGGAGCCCCTGTTTAACAAGGGCTCCCTTTTTTATGAATGTTCTTTGTAGTACTAGTACTTGATTCAAGTGAATGAAAGACTTTTATCCCTAATCACTTTCATCACCACGCTTTACCAGCTTGCCTTTTTGACACCCGGCAGATGCCCTTTATGTGCAAGTTCCCTAAAAGCGATACGGGACATGTTGAATTTGCGCATATACCCACGCGGTCTCCCTGTTACTCCGCAACGATTGTTGACCCTTGTCGGCGAAGAATCACGCGGGAGTTTAGCCAATGCAGCATAATCCCCTTTCGCCTTCAATTCCCTACGGATTTCTGCATATTTTTCGACCATTGCCAACTGTTTTTGTGCTTTTACCACTTTGGATTTTTTCGCCATTTATATTCTCCTTTTTTAACCATAATGATTTTATAAATTCTATAAACTGTTCACAATCCGTTCCGCTGCCTGTCTTGCTCCCGATATATTCCTGGATATCGGGCCCATTTCAAGTTCAGCCAATGCTCCCGTTACATATAAACCAGGTCCCCACTGCAATGACTTTTGCCCGTCCCTCCGCACAGCGCTTATCACTTCAACATCCATCACACGCAATAATCCCTGTTTAACCTGATTCATCAGCGCTTTATGTAAGTCAGGTGGAATGGATCCCTTATTACGGGCCTGGATAAGACTTAAGTAAAAATGCTGCCATAATCGTACCTTGAATGCCTCCGCCAATAATGATCCATTCCAACATGAACTTCCCTCCTTTTACATCCAATCTCTTCATAAAGCATAATCATTACGATTTAAATCTCGAAATTACTTCGTTTCACGGTGAAGCGTGTGTTTCTTTAAACGCGGGCAGTACTTTTTCAATTCGATTCTGTCCGGGTTATTCCGCTTGTTTTTCGTTGTGATATAGTTCCGGTCCCCTGATTCAGTGCATGCTAAAGTAATGTTCACTCTCATGTTTTTTTCCTCCTAAATTTTAATGGACTATTTCCGTAAATGCAGGTAATGGATCTTCATACAGAGACCAATCCTGCTGCAACTCTGCTGAAGTCAGTAAACATTGATCTAGTTCACGTTCTATCTCCTCTTGATTCATCTCGATGCCAATCATCACCAGCTCCGTCATCCGGTCACCATATACCGCATTCCATCGTTCCAGTAATTCAGGTGCTTCCTGCAAAATTTGGAGCTGTTCTTCCTCAGGGTAAGCTGCGACCCATTTACCGGCTGCTTGTATCGTTAATGACGGTCCTGCTTGCGATAGCAATCCGGCTATATCATTTCTTGATGCCAGCCAAAGGAAGCCCTTTGCCCGCACCACTTCCACCGGCCAACTTTCTAACCACGTCATCAGCCGTGATGGATGAAAGGGTAATTTCCTTCTGTAAACGAAGGATGAAATCCCGTACTCAAGGGTTTCAGGGATATGCTCTTCATTCAACTCTTTTATCCAGCCTGCACCTTGGCTTGCCTTTTCAAAATCAAATAAATGCGTATTCAATACTTCCTTTAGCTGCACCTTGGAATGATCCGTTTCGATGATCCTCGCATCTGCATTCATTTTATGAAGTACCGCTTTCAGTTCCTCCACGGCGTCAGCATCCATTAGATCGATTTTATTTAACAGGATGACATTGGCGAACTCAATCTGATCTATTAAAAGATCGACGACTTCCCTGCCATCCGCAGTATCAGTTGCCTGCATCCTGTCAATAAGTGTTTCTCCGGAAGTGAAGTCTTGCCAAAAGTTATACCCATCAACAACGGTGACCATCGTATCAAGCCGGCAATATTCCGATAAATCAATTCCCATGCTTTCATCAACATAGGAGAAGGTTTGGGCTACAGGTACCGGTTCGCTTATCCCAGTCGATTCAATCACGATGTAATCAATGTCCCCTTGTTTCGCCAATTTCTCCACCTCGATCATTAAATCCTCACGAAGCGTACAGCAAATGCAGCCATTCTGCATTTCCACAAGTTTTTCATCTGTCCGGGTAAACCCTCCCTTTTTGACCAGCGAAGCATCAATATTGATCTCACTCATATCATTAACGATGACGGCAACCTTCAGATCATTGCGATTTTCAAGTATATGATTCAAAAGCGTCGTCTTTCCCGCACCAAGGTATCCACTCAATACCGTAACGGGAATTTTCTCCTTCTCCATCCCTTGTCACTTCCTTACCTGATTTATTATTTTTGTTCACAAATCAAAATCATTACGATTTAAATACAAAAGTTAACCTAATGAAAAATCACTCTTTAATAATAAAACGTAATCATTCCTATTTGCAAGCTTTTTATCAAAATTACCTCTCGAATACTTTTCCTGAACATATGTAATCAGCCATTGCACCCAATACTCAGCATAGGCAATCACGGATAAATGAAAGGTGCTGACATTCTTCCTAAAACTAAAAAAATTAAATGGAAGCCCAATCACACATAACATCATGTGTAATGAACCTCCATTACAGTTTTATCATTTATTGTACTTCCATATTGACAAGCTGCTGATCATCAACAACGTTTCATTATCCAATACATTTTTCTTTTTCTTTGTTGCAAATCAAGAAAAAAATTATTGGTTACTTTGCTTATTCCGCCATTTCCCACCCTGAAGATTTTACTGTCTTTTGTTCAAAAGTTTCAATCTCTCTCTGTTTCGCCAGTTTAGAAGCTTGTGACACGGACCACGTTAAATTCCCAAAGGCAATCACTGTCCCGATTGAGATAACTAACACCTTTTTACAAAGTATTTTCTTCAATAGCTTCCTCCTGAAAATGTATTGGAATACTCTAAATATAAACCAACATTGTTAACCTAACATGGAGCAGCTGTAAATGTACGAAATTATTTTTGTACATATGTAAACTTAAGTTTGCACACAAAAAAGCTGAGTGCATATGCAGTCAGCTTTTCATAGGTTCTTTTTATTTATAAAACACTTTGTCGATGTTGTATTTAGCATGAAGTTTATTGATCATGTACGTTTCATAGATTTCACGTTCCATGGCATCTTCGACTATAAGAATGTCAATTTTCTTGACTTCATTACGATGCTCTTTAATTGGAGAAACATTATCCTCGAAGTGCTTTTTGACCCTTTGTCTTAATTTACGTGCTTTTCCGACAAAAATCAGCTCATCGTTTTCATTGTAAAACAAGATGATGCCGCCTTTATCACGGGGAATCAAATGAAAATCGATAAACCCGTAAATTTCAGGAATGACGGCTTCGTCTCCTTCTATAACTTGCTTTCTTTGTTTGATGCTTATATCCGCTGCAGGGATTTCAATTTTAATCATTACAATTCACGTCCTCTATTTGTATAAGGTGAAACTTTCAATCGAGATCGAAACTCCAGTTTCACGCCAAGCTCATCACTTTAATCTTAAAGGTAAATGGTATCATAATTATCAATGAAAAGCCATGTATGCCTTGATTGGTATAGATGAACTATTTTAAATATAAAGAAGAAGACTCATTAAGAGCCTCCTTCTTTGTCGGAAATATCCATTACCACCTGTGAGCCTTTGCATTGCTTCTTAGTATAATGTTTGTTTGCGATTCTTGCGTATGGCCATTAACTTGAGAATTTGAACGCTTAGGTCTTGTCCAATTATGGTGAAACTTTTGAGAATGTGGATCTAATTGATCTTTATAGCTCATTCTGTGTCACCTCATCATTAGGATTTGGAGATTCCGTTCAGTGATAGAAATCCCTATCACTTGTTCTAGTATTTGTTTTTTGGAAGGCATTCATACACCATATTCTCTAAAAAGCGAATTCAGCTGACTTGCCTTTTGCAAAGACTTCCCCTTCTTCATCCACCGCATCACTTGTCATGAGGGATATTCCCTTTATGTTTCCATCACTTAGAATGAAACCAATGTTTCCATTTTTTGAACCGTTTCCTTCTATTTCACCAGTAAGTTCTTCTAAATAGATGTCATCTTCCCATGTCAGATGTTCCCCTTTGTCTGTTTCAAGGAAAGCGACTGGGGAAAACTTGATTTTTTTATCCGAATTGTTTTTGATATCCACGTTCACTTTTACGATATCGAAATCTTCATCATGTGTATAGCCATGAAAGAAATCGATCATGCTGTAATCCGGAGTGGCATGCATCACTTTCATTTCTTTGACTTTAACCTCGATCGGACCAACATTCAACGTTTCATTCACTTTTTTATAGGCCTTCAAAGTTAATTCGCCTTTTGCATCGGAAACGTTCTGACCGATCTGGTTCAAGTTTATATCATCAGGAAGCTGTGGATTCGGAACATAGACATCCTTTTTTACCAGTGGTCGTGCACTTTCCTCTGTTTTTTCTTTAGCTGTCGTTTCTTCTTCGTAAGCTGGTTGGGTATTAAGAGCACCAAATGCCGTTAATAACAGGGCACCAATCATCAGTCTTTTCATTGAATCCCTCCCTGAAGTGTTATTACTTCTTTAATAGATCAAAGATGATTTTGGCATGATCCGTGTTATCGACTTGCCCGGCAAAACGCTCTTTATATGGCCCGTATGCGTAGACCGGTACATCTTCACCCGTATGTCCCCCGGTAGTCCATGCAGTATTAGTCCGATTATCGAATATGGCTTCAATGGCATTATCGACTTTCGTCACATTTTTTGTTTTGGCAGCATCAGAAACCGTTTTGATTTCATCGTTAGTTAGCTTCACTTCATTTTGATCAATATATTGCTTTAAAGTTTTTTCAACATCGGCGCCTTTGACGATGGCATCCGCCATGAAGTCAGGGGTGCGTTTGGCTGCCTTGATGGGTTCACCGTACCAGTTATAGATTCCTTTGGCTCCAATAGAGAATCCTCCTGTAGAGTGATCCGCAGTAGCCACCACTAAGGTATGTTTGTCTTTCTTCGCAAATTCCATGGCCGCTTTGTATGCTTTTTCAAAGTCTTCCATTTCACTCATTGCACCTACGATATCATTATCATGTCCTGCCCAATCGACTTGGCTTCCTTCGACCATAAGGAAGAAACCATCTTTATTTTTATTCAAACGCTCGATGGCCGAACTAGTCATGTCTTTCAAAGAAGGCGTTTCACTTGGGCGGTCAATCATTTTCGGGAGTCCTTCTGAAGCGAATAATCCCAGTACCTGTTCATTTTTGTCCTTGAGCATTTGATTTTTATCAGTCACATAACTGTAACCGTCTTTTTCGAAGGCTTTCGCCAAATTGACATCCGGACGGACAAAATTGGATTCCCCACCGCCCAAGAGGACGTCAATTTTATGTTTGCCCTTGATCAAGTCATTATAATAATCGTCTGCGATTGAATTCATGTTTTTCCGATTTTCATCATGGGCGCCAAAAGATGCAGGTGTAGCATGAGTGATTTCAGAAGTGGCAACCAATCCCGTCGCTTTTCCTTTTTCCTTCGCTGCTTCCAATACGGTTTTGACTTCGGATTTATCATTATCCACTGCAATGGCAGCGTTATAAGTCTTCACTCCGGAAGACATTGCCGTTGCTGCCGAAGCTGAATCCGTTATATTTTGTGCAGCGTCTTCAGGGTAGGTCATCTGCTGGCCCACCAAGTATTTATCAAACTCTGTCCGTTCTGCCACCTGGGTACCAGGGTTATCTTTTAAATATCGGTAAGCGGATGTATAGGAAACACCCATGCCGTCACCGATCAGGAAAATCACGTTCTTGATTTCGGGTTCTTTTTTTGGATTCCCCTTTGCCGAAACACGATCCGTAGCGGACCATGATAAACTTCCAAATGCTAATGCAGAAACGAGTGTGATGGGTAAAACCTTTTTACTCCATGTGCGATTCAAATGAATGACCTCCCATTAATGTTTTCTCTTTAATTAAACTATAGGTGAAGAAAATGAACTCCATGTCAAGGCTATGTAAAAATGCAGCAGGATAATTGTTAAGACAAAGTAAAGGCAGCTTGACTCGGAATTGTATGCCACTTTTTTGAAGTTGTGGGTTATTCATGAAAATCATCATTAGTGGGGTCATTTTACAGGCTTTAGAGGAATGATAAAGATTTAGTTAACACCAGCGTGGGTAAGTGATCTTGAACCAAGTTCTTTTCATTCAACGTCTTCAAATCGGAGTGATTTGTTAGGAGTTTGAAAGTGCTAAAAAATTAATGGAGAAAAGAAAAAAAGTTCCGGTTGTTTTCAGAAATCCGCTCCCTTTCCGCCGACTGTCTGCCATGCCTCCTCGACGCAAGCGTCTGCGGGGTCTTGGCTAGCCAGTTATTCGGCAGGAGTGTCGCAAATTCCTTCAAACTATTGAGGGTTTCATAAAACAAGAAAAAACCATAAAGTCCACCCTAGTCTTAAACATGGTTCGGGATGAGACCCTTCCGAATCCCCTATTGTCGATAAACTGAAGCATCCAATCAGGATGCTTTATTTTCGCTTATAGAACTCTGTCGGAGGCCTGGTTATGGAGGTCATGCTATATGAAAAAGCGCTCCATTCCAAGAGCGCTTTTTTCACTATTATTTCTCTACAACTAAACATTCCAAAGCACGGGCCGCATTCACTCTCGCCAACTCGATTGAATCGGCAGTTGACAGGGCAACCGCGACCCTTCTCCCTACCTTGGTAACCGGTTTTCCGAAAAGACGCACTTGTGTATTCGGTAAAGCCAAAGCTTGTTCAACACCGACTATAGAATATTCCGATAACTCATCTTGCGCTTTTAATGGACGGCTGGCACCTGGGCTGATCAGCGTGATTTCCGGGATTGGAAATCCTAGTATCGCTCGAACATGAAGGGCAAACTCGGACAAATTCTGAGTCACTAATGTCACTAGCCCTGTATCATGCGGACGTGGGGAAACTTCACTGAAATAGACTTTATCCCCTGAGAGGAAAAGCTCAACCCCGAATAATCCGTACCCTCCAAGTTCATCTGTAATCGCATGGGCGATTCTTTTAGCTTCCATTATTTGCGCTTCTGTCATATTATGTGGCTGCCATGATTCAATATAATCCCCGCCCTGCTGAATGTGACCGATAGGAGCACAAAACATGGTACCATTCACGGCCCGGACAGTAAGCAGCGTAATTTCCGAATCAAATCGGATAAATTCTTCAATGATCACCCGTCCATTTTGAACCCGGCCGCCTTCCATCGCGATTTTCCAGCAATCCTCCAGGTCACCTTCCGTTCGGCACACACTTTGCCCTTTACCTGAGGAACTCATCAGCGGTTTTACGACATTGGGAAATCCAACTTCCTTGGCAGCTTGGACAAATTCTTCATATGTATCGGCGAATTTGTAGGCTGCGGTCGGAATCTCCAGGGTTTCAGAAGCCAACCTTCTGATTCCTTCACGATCCATAGTCAATTTAGCCGCTCTTGCAGTCGGAATGACATGAAAGCCTTCTTCTTCCAATTTGACTAATTCAGATGTAGCGATGGCTTCGATTTCCGGTACAATCAAATCGGGTTGTTCTTTTTCTACAACTCCCCTTAGTTGCTCCGCATCCAGCATATCGATCACATAACTGCGATGAGCGACTTGCATGGCAGGGGCATGTTCATAGCGGTCTACAGCAATGGTCTCAACACCAAGTCGCTGTGCTTCAAGTATGACCTCTTTCCCCAATTCACCCGAGCCCAATAATAAAATCTTTTTCGATTTATACATTCAGTCTCTCCTCCTTAATACTTCAAAATCATTATATACGAACTATAAACGAATAAACATAAATTTTTATTCGTATTTTCAATCAATTTTCCCAGAAAATATAAAGTAAACATATCTATTTCAATAATTCTAAATACCAACTT
Organism: Peribacillus sp. NJ11; assembly: GCF_030348405.1. Lineage (NCBI taxonomy): Bacteria > Bacillati > Bacillota > Bacilli > Caryophanales > Bacillaceae > Peribacillus > Peribacillus sp. NJ11. Next base: position 1,693,033 of record NZ_JAUCFO010000001.1, on the reverse strand, counting down.
GACAAATAGGATTAATGTATTTTATACTGCTTTTATATAAGGAAAACATATAAGCTGACTAGTTCACTGGAGGCTCTCTACTCAACAAGAATAGGGGGTTTTTTCGTTTTTATCAATGAGGGAGGATTGCACTATGCAAAAGGAATCGCTACGGACCATTTCCCCTATCATGAATGAGAAGCAAAATGGGGGCTTAGAAGATATGGAGTACCTAAATCTGCCGGACAGAATATTTTTCCACTGGTGCCAGCAGCAATACCGACTGAATAGAGGGGTTTACAACACGATCGATCGTTGGTTCTATGAATATGGCATTGTCCATATTCTTTACCGCCGGATCAACTTATTAGCCTTTTTGGAATTCGCTTCTACCCCTGAACAAGATGCCGGAAAAACAAAGTTCATTAAATTCGGCAATGGTGGACTAACGCAAAAGTTGCAGGAATTCATTGCAGATTAACCTGAATCTTATAGGGCCCTTATCAGTAAGAAGCCCATTTTCCTATGCTGATAAGGGGATATAGAAGCGAATGTCGAAATTTGCAATACGAATATTTTTGTAAATGTAAGCGCTTTCTATTATAATGGAATTAGGTTGGATGGCATGCGTGGCCGTCAAAGTATCTGGCGTAGGTGGGGCCAATACTAGCGCTAAGGGAGACAAACTTCCTTACCGTAAAACTATTAGAATTCCTTTTGGTAGGGGCTGTATTATTACTAGGACGAATACTGGAGAACGTCCTTACTTTTTAGGCTTAAAGCGAGTTAATCATGCAATCGATAAGTAAAGCATAACTTTACTTATTCTTTGCAGCAGCCCTCATCGTTTCATGTCTAATAGTTTATAAGACTAAAAAGCTCTTCCCCAGGAAACGGAGTTGAGCTTTTTCATTTGGTCAAAATTCACATATATAGCCCTGCTAAGAAAATCCCAAGCGATTTCTGATAAATCTCATCGAACTGTGATATAGGAAGTGGATTGGTTCCTTTGCCCAGCTCCACGGTAAATCCTGGCCTTCTCCAATCCTGAATGTACCAATCCTTATACCCTGCGTAACTATTGGCGGATTTGACAGGCTCATATCCACTGACCCTCGCAAACTCATTGACTATCGTTTCGGACTCGGGTGGTTCCAAATCTTCAAACCCCCAATAAATGACCTCTCCTTGGGTATGGAAAGCAAGGACTTTGCCAAAATCGCGTTTTCTTGTCAACTCTGACATTGCAATCGCTTCAGGCTGCGTAAGCGGGCCTTCCCCAGGATAGTTTGCCGGACCTGGCTCCGTTACATTATTGCGCGCTTGTTCCAATTCCCATTTGGCGGGAAATTGATCATTCAGATCCACTCCATTGATATTGGCTTTCCAGCCAGAGAAGTCTTCGCTGCCATTATTCCATTCCACGAGCTGACCTTTCAATGACTCATCTGCAGGCGGGCCTTTCAGAACCAACTCTACTCCGTCCGGATTCACCATCGGAACGACCGATAACATCGTCTGTTGATAAAAAGGATACATGGATAGACCGCGGATGTCAGCCTGATTCGTGATTGCGAGTAAATAATCATTTAAAAAGGTCATGATCACAGGTGTCGTAATCCACTCATTGGCATGAAAGGACCCATTATAGTGAACTCGTTTGTTACCATTTCCAATCAGCACTTCGGGGATATCTCTCCCAAGTACCGAGTCCCCAATTGGGGATGTTTTAATAAATGGATAGATATTTTTCAAACGTCTTACATCAGTCACCATCATCTCATAATCATATTCCTGGTTTCCTTGAACTAGCCTCCACGTAATCCTTAATGGCACAGAAATCGTCTGACCAACTTGCAGGGCATTCGGGTTGAGATTAGGATTAACCAAAAATAGTGCATCCAATGAAAGATTACGTGACCTGGCAATTGCCCATAACGAATCACCTTGCTTAATGCTATAACTGGTAGTCGTAAAGCCAGGAATTTTGATTTGTTGGCCAATCATAAGTGCAAGTGGATCAATCCCATTATTGGAATCAATGATAAGTTGGTAATTCACCTTGAATAATTGGCTATAATACCACAAGGAATCATTCTGCCTCACAAAAACGTCCATACTGCACCTCCTCTTAACCAAATGTATGCTGATTCGATTTAATTATTGCCAAAGCACCCGGGCCATCTTGATAGGGACTTCATGATTAATGATCCTCACTCCTCAAATCGAACCAAATTGGGGGCATCATCCGGAATGCTTAGATAATGCTTGGTATTCCCATAGGTACCATCAGGTTCCAATCCCTGAAATCTTTTGAATTTCGCCATCCGATCTTCTTCTTTGACCCAGCCCAGATGCTTCAAGCATATGTCAGATAACTTGTGAGGCAATTCAAAAACATTTCCGGTATGCTGCGGCCTATCGTTCCACTTGCATTCAAACCCCTCACGATACCTGACCAGGAACGGCCGGTAGTACTGGTGAGCGCACCAGAGTTCATCCACCCTGTAATGGGTTTCATTCCAAAAGTCATATAACCGAATTTTCTTGATCGCTCATCTTCATTGTCATCAATGAAAAAATGGCCAATCTCCATTCCCTCCACATCCAAGCGTTCAAGTGAGAGTAAAAACTTTTGTAAAATATGTGGTTTATGGTAAATTGGACTGCCTACTAAAACCTGTTTCTTTTTATTAGTCATTAACTCCACCCTTTACCGATAAACTAAGTACCCAGCCCCCTATTGATCTGACTGCATTATTTCCTTTACGAACATTTATAACTATATATTCATACCGAACTTGTTGGGTGTCAGTGATACCTTGTTCCACGCTTTATAAAACGATGGCTTTAATTCATCAACTTGCAGCAGCCACCTTTTTGGCGTCCTATTTCTTGGGGTCATGGTCAGAATATCATCGCCTTCCTGATGAACAGGACATCCCGGTATAAAAAAAGGCACCCATTCATGAATGGGTGCCTTTTTGCTTTAAAAATAGATTGGGAGTTCCATATTTTACGCTTCTTGTGGTACCACCAAGCCTAAACCTTCAGCTACGCGCGTTCCGTATTCTGGATCGGCTTTGTAAAAATGGCCGATTTGACGAAGCTTGATTTCTTCCAATTCAACAGGTTTCATTGCGCCCACAATCGTTTCGACAAGGCGGGTTTTCTCTTCCGCACTCAATAGACGGTATAAGTCACCTGCTTGAGTGTAGTGATCATCACTATTATGACCCACTTGTGCAGCTTTTCCAGTCACCTCGAAAGGAGTGACTTTATTTTCCGTTGATTCTGCAGGACCGCCAAAGCTATTCGGCTCATAATAAACAGATCCCTTTCCATTGTCATCCGCCCGCATGAAGCCATCACGCTGGTAGTTGTTCGCTTCGACTTTCGGACGGTTAACCGGAAGCTGGTTGTGATTCGAGCCTACACGGTAACGGTGTGCATCTCCATATGCAAATAGACGTCCTTGAAGCATCTTATCTGGGGAAGCTTCAATTCCTGGCACGAAGGTCCCCGGTGAGAACGTGGCTTGTTCCACTTCTGCAAAATAGTTTTCAGGATTTCTGTTCAATTCCATACGGCCAAGCTCGATTAGCGGATAATCTTTTTGAGACCATACCTTCGTTACATCAAATGGATCGAAACGGTATGTATCCGCATCTTCCAAAGGCATGATCTGAACATATAATTTCCATGCAGGGAAGTCCCCTTTTTCAATGGCATTGAAAAGGTCTTCCGTATGGTAATCAGGGTTTTCACCTGCTAGTTTTGCAGCTAGATTCACATCAAGGTTTTTGATGCCCTGTTCTGTTTTGAAGTGGTATTTCACCCATACGCCTTTTCCTTCATCATTCACCCATTTAAATGTGTGGCTTCCGAAACCATGTGTATGACGGAGTGTAGCAGGAATGCCCCGGTCGGACATCAGGATCGTTACTTGATGTAAGGATTCTGGTGAATGTGACCAGAAATCCCAAACTGCAGTCGGGTTTTTCAAATGTGTTCTAGGATCTCTTTTTTGTGTATGAATGAAATCGGGGAATTTAATCGCATCGCGAATAAAGAATACAGGCGTATTATTACCGACGATATCGTAGTTTCCTTCTTCCGTGTAGAATTTAACAGCAAATCCACGCGGATCACGGACTGTATCGGCAGATCCCAATTCACCGGCCACTGTAGAGAAACGGATAAAAAGATCTGTCTTCTTGCCTACACCATTGAAAAGTTTAGCTTTCGTATACTGAGAAAGGTCGTTCGTTACTTCGAAAGTACCGAATGCACCGGCACCTTTCGCATGAACTACACGTTCAGGGACACGTTCACGGTTGAAGTGGGCTAGCTTTTCCAACAAGTGTACATCTTGAATGAGTACAGGACCGCGTTCGCCGGCAGTGATTGAGTTTTGATTATCTCCAACTGGTGCTCCCCAGCTTGTAGTAAGGTTTTTCTTGTTCGTCATTATTGAACCACCTTTTCATTATTATTTATGTATATAATGATAAAGCTTCTCAGAAAAAAATCAATACTTATTTATAATAATTTTAATATAATAATCAATTCATTAAGTCACCATTAATATTGCACCCCCAAAACATAACCATAATATGGATTACTTACACTTTATAAACGTTGGTTGTACAACATATAAACAAATTAATATTCCTAATAATGGTATACGACCCTCATGCCCAATATTCCTTCGTAATAAGTGTTTTTATCATTTCTCCTACTAATGGGATAGTAAACGAGAATGAGAGATATATGCTTTCTTGATACGATGCGGCTGCACCTGGTTCCTTCTATTTATTTTATAGCAATCCAGATGATTCTCCTGTGACTTTGTTCACTTCATTAGCCTTTATTTACATAAAGTGTAGAAGGATGCATTTTGTTGATTCCCGATTTCATCAGACTTGATCCATTCGCGTACATTTTGGATTTCAAAAATCCATGAATTCCTATAAAAAAATTGGCTGAAACAAGGTATCCATATGAGGACATCACCCTTATTTTGCTAGAGAAATTGTAAACATACTGGTTTGTATTCGTATAGAAAATAAGATACTATTACGTTAAAATGACCGTCCAATAAGAGTAAGGGTGATATAAATGAATGAGCGGAAACAACAGGTAGTTAAATATGCACACCAATTATTTATCGAAAAGGGTTATCAAGCAACATCCATTCAGGACATTTTGGATTATAGCGGCATTTCAAAAGGAACATTTTATAACTATTTTTCTTCTAAAAGCGAATTGCTTAAGGCAGTCTTCCTGACTACCCTAGAAAAATTAGAAAAAGAGCGGAATGAATTGCTGATTGGGCAAAACCTTGGAGATATTGAAATATTCATCAAACAATCCGAATTGCAAATGCACTCCAATAAAAGTAATAAACTCTTTTCCTTATATGAAGAAGTAATGATTTCGAATGATACCGAACTTAAGAACTTCATAACCCATGCTAAATTCCAGCATATACATTGGCTATCAAAACGGTTTCTGGATATTTTCGGCGCTGAGAAAAAACCCTATATTTTGGACTGTGCCATTCTTTACTCGGGGATGATGCATCAAACGATTCATTTTAATGTCTTGGCTAAAGAGCCCGATTTCAACCCTACTGAAGTTATCCGTTATTGTGTGGACCGGATCAAAACCATTTTCGAAGATGTTAGCCAGTCCGGCGTACAGCTTTTAGAACCCGATCAAATCAAGCAATGGCTGCCGGAGTGCTTCAATACACAGCAGGATTTTCATACAGCACTCCTGCACTCTGCAAACGACCTAAAAAAGATGATTTTGAAGCTATGTCAAGATGATGAAGCTGAACGGGTGAAAAACTTAAAATTAATTCACTTTATCCAAGAGGAATTTTTACAAAACAGTGATCCGCGAACCTTCCTCATCGAAAGTGCCCTGCTTTCCTTAAACACCAATCCAAAGCTGAAAAACACATTGGAGTTAAGTGAATTCGAAAAGATCATTGCCAACAACTAATAGAATAAGACCCTAAAATGGGTCCTTTTCTTTTCCGGGGGGAGTACATATCCGCCCCCCTCTTTTTTGTGACAATTCTGTAAACATATAACTGAAATTCATGAAATTTTAGTATAATGACTTGTAGTAAAGTGACTTCAGGAGGAGTTTTTCATGAACATAATAATGCGCTTTCTTATCAACGGGTTGGTATTGCTCGTTATTGACTGGCTTCTCGACTCCATCACGATCAAATCTTACGGTACAGCCCTGCTGGCGGTTTTTATATTATCAATCATGAACTTGCTGGTTAGACCCATTCTGCAACTTATCACATTGCCGATCACCATCCTGACGTTCGGGTTGTTTTCTTTCATTATCAATGCCTTCACATTTCAAATCACCTCCTATGTAGTGAGTGGCTTTGTAATAGATTCTTTTTGGGGAGCTTTAATCGGATCATTTCTATTGAGTTTCATTCAAAGCCTTCTTATAAAAAAGAGTAAAAAAAACCGTCAGTAGGATGCTGACGGTTTTTCGTATCCATGTCATTTCCATAACGGACTTCGATATTTCCCGGGCTATTTCCCTAAATTTCGCTAACCCTCACTAGCTGTATTCTCTCATTTTTGACAATCCAGAAGGAGAAGGCACCATTTATCCATAACTTTACATATACATGCCGATTTTTCTGGAAATGGGTATGAATCGATTTATGGAGGAATGACATGTTCACAAAACATGAACCAAGACTTATCCTGTCCATTTTACTCGTGCTGGCATTCTTTATTCCCGCTCTTTTCGGCACCCCTTCACTAGCCGCGACTGGTGATGGCAGCTTGTCATCTCCTTTCTCCGTTTCCCAAGCCATTGCAAATCAAGACAGCACGATTAAAACGGTCAGTGGTTATGTAGTGGGACAGCCCACCTCTGCTAACACCGTAGTCACGAACAGCTATCCGAATGATTATGCCATAGCCTTAGCAGACAGTTCCGCGGAAACAAACATTGCCAATATGGTATATGTTCAGATCCCATCTTCCTTTCGACCTGAATTTGGGTTGAAATCGAATCCTTCTTTAAAAGGAAAAAAAGTCAGCGTAACCGGTGCACTGAGTGCATATTTCACCCATCCAGGCTTAAAATATGTTTCTGCCATGGTTTTTTCAGGGAATGATTCACCTGAACCAGAGACACCCGGGGTCGGCTCATACTATGAATCAGCAAGCGGAAAATCAGGGGCTTCGTTAAAGAGTTCCCTCCATGAAATCATCGATGACCATACGGAAATATCGTATACAAATGTCTGGGACGCTTTACGGAAAACCGATGAGGACCCGAATAACGCCAATAATGTCATTCTTCTTTATACAGGGCGTTCTCAAGGAAAAACAATGAACGGATCTGGTGTCAATGATTGGAACCGTGAACATGTCTGGGCAAAATCACATGGCGATTTTGGCACCACTTTAGGACCTGGCACCGATCTACATCACCTTCGGCCGACTGATGCGTCCGTCAATAGTACAAGAAACAACCTGGACTTCGATAATGGAGGTTCTGAACACACCGAAGCGAAAGGAAATTACTATGACTCGGATTCTTGGGAACCTCGCGATAGTGTCAAAGGGGATGTCGCCCGAATGCTGTTTTATATGGCGGTTCGTTACGAGGGCGATTCAGGGGAAGTCAATTTAGAGCTAAATAATCAAGTGAACAATGGTACAGCCCCGTATCATGGTAAATTAGCCGTCTTACTGGAATGGAATGAACAGGACCCTGTAGATGCCTTCGAGCGTAACCGAAATGAGGTCATTTATAATGAATATCAACATAATCGCAACCCTTTCATAGATCATCCGGAATGGGCCTCCGCCATCTGGCAATGATAAACAAAAAGCTGTTCCTTTACATTGGGACAGCTTTTCATCGTAAAATAGTCTAAATTTTTGGAAAAATCACATAATTATATTTTGTTTAAATAGCATTCCATTTAGTTATAAAAGATTATTATATAATGAAAACAGGTAAGATCTCCTTTGTGGTAAGCGTTTTCATTTTTCACTTTACAATCTCCCTATTAAAATATATTATTTAGTTGTAATATTATGTGAAAAATCAATAAATAATATGTATTCAGCTCTACTAGTGATAAAATGCTAGATAGAGAAAACTTCACTCCAACAAAGAAAAGGGGAAAATTATGCAAAACTCCAAAGAATCTCAACTGCATAGAGGTTTGGAAGAAAGACATATCGCATTAATGTCTCTTGGCGCAGCCATTGGAGTCGGTTTATTTCTCGGCTCGGCATCTGCGATTAAACTAGCCGGCCCAGCTATCATTATTTCTTATGCAATTGGCGGTCTTATGATCTACCTTATCATGCGGGCACTAGGGGAAATGGCGATAAAAAATCCTGTCGCAGGCTCATTCAGTCGCTATGCAAGCGAATTTGTCGGCCCTCTTGCCGGATATATAACCGGTTGGAATTACTGGTTCGTTTGGATTGCCACCTGTATGGCCGAAATTACGGCAGTCGGAATCTATATGCAATTCTGGTTCCCAGGGACTCCACAATGGGCTTGGGCGTTAGCCGCACTTGCCATCATGACAACGATTAACTTTCTTGCTGTAAAAGCTTACGGTGAATTGGAGTTTTGGTTCGCACTAGTTAAAATCGTTACGATCATCCTAATGATCGTTCTTGGCTTCGGCATGATCATCTTTGGACTGGGGAACGGCGGAATCGCGGTTGGATTCGGCAACCTTGTTGAACATGGCGGATTTTTCCCTAATGGGATTTCCGGTGTCATCCTCTCTTTCCAAATGGTCATGTTCGCCTATTTGGGAATTGAAATGCTCGGTGTAACCGCAGGTGAAGTCAAAAATCCTGAAAAATCTCTAAAAAGAGCCATCGATACCGTCTTTTATCGAATCTTACTTTTTTACGTTTTAGCTCTGACAGTCATTCTATCAATCACTCCATGGGATCAAATGAATGGAGAAAACAGCCCATTCGTTATGATGTTTGATAAAATCGGTATACCAGGCGCAGCAGGAATCATTCAGTTTGTCGTACTGACAGCGGCCCTATCATCTTGTAACAGCGGGATCTTCAGTACGGGAAGAATGTTATTCAACCTAGCGCAGCAAGGTGAATCACCAAAAAGTTTCGAACGTACAACAAAGTCGGGCGTTCCTGGCGTTGCCATTATCGTTTCGGCTGTCGTGCTACTTTTCGGTGTTTACCTTAACTACATGGAAGCCGATAAAGTTTTCAGTTACGTGACAAGTGTCGCCACATTCGGTGCACTCTGGACTTGGGGAACCATACTTGTCACACAGATTATGTCTAGACGAAAAATGAGTCCGGCGGAAAAACAAGGCTTAGGTTACAAAATGCCTCTTTTCCCATTCACTTCTTATTTCACTCTAGCCTTTTTAGTATTCGTAATGGTTGTACTCGGCTTTTCAGCAGATACAAGAATCGCTCTAATCGTTGGTCCGATCTGGATCTTACTGTTAGTGGTTCTGTATTATGTGACCGGTTTGCATAAACGAAAAAGATAAATGCCAGAGGGTGCCCAAACGAATTTGTTTGGGCACCCTCTTTTTTTCTTCCTTTACCTTTTCCCCCTTCTTTTCAGCGCCCAATGGACCACCGCTACAGCTCCGCCTAAAATAATGAGGATAGGCAAGTTTCCTATTATGAAAACAATGATTCCTGAACCCGCTTTAAGTAATAGATTCGCACTCGTTGCAAGTTGTTTCTTCGTTCTCTCCCATGTATTCAATTCCTTATTATCAATGCCCGGTACAACAATCCGGTCCTGTATGAACGTGATTGTAACCGTTGAATATGAAGTCTGGTTTTCAAGATACTTCATTTGCCCGGTCAGCTGCTCTATTTCTTCTTGAACCACGGCAAGATCAGATGATATTTTCAACAGATCTTCTGTCTTCTTAGCGTCCTGCATGAATGCAAGTAACCTTTCCTCCACAGCCCTCTTTGACTTCAGCCTTGCTTTTAAATCTACATATTGCTCCGTCACATCCTGTCCTGTAACATTCCTTCCGACCACTTCTGAAGCCTCGCCCTCGCTATCGGCTAGAAAATCCTGAAAACGGGCCTCGGGGACCCGAACAGTGATGGTTCCTTCCACCAATTCTTCATCTTCCCTGTATACATTGGACTCGACAACATATCCGCCATATTCATCCACCTTATTCTCAATCTTCATTTGTGCCTTTTCAAGGTTCCTCACTTTCAACTCTAGCTGGGCTTGATGGATGACCTTTCTTTCATCCGTCACCCCTTCTTTTTCCGCGACTTCTTCCGGCTCCTTATTCCCAGAAAAGGAAGCGTCCATTTTACTGGTAGCCTTTTCATCCTGTGATTCCGATGCTGAATCATCTTTTTCATTACTGCTGCATGCAGCAAGTAAAAGGAACAAACTGAACAAAAACATCATTTTTTTACGGTTCATCGGTATTCCCCCTTTTCTTAATAGTACCGACGTAAAATTTGGAAGAAAGTTACACTCCTTGATTAAAGGACATGTTTTATTTTCAGATGAAAAGGTAAAGGTATTAAGAATATCCAAACAATGAAGAAAGAAAATGATTGCATGATGTACTACGGAAAGTTAGCTAAAAGTGTTTTGGTACCTGTGGTCGGAGGTTCACTTGTGGGGATATTCGCCACAAGGAATTCAAAAGAAATTTATTACAAACTCAAGAAACCTGCTTTTGCTCCTCCTTCCTGAACCTTCCCCGTTGCTTGGACCGGCCTTTATACGATTATGGGAATAGCGAAATATCGCATTGCATCCAAAGAAAAAAAATCGAAGTCAGCTTAACTCTTCTACGATACTCAACTAGGGTTGAATTTCTTATGGTCTTTTTTATTCTTCAAATGGGGCTTGCGCGGAACAGCATTTTTTGAAATGGCTGCACTGCTGACCTTGATTACATTAACGGCATTCGAGTTTTATAAAATAGACCGTACATCAGGTTTAGCGATGATTCCCTATATCGCATGGGTCACCTTTGCATTGGGATTAAACTTTTCCATCTTCAGAAACAATTGATCACAAAAAGGAGCGCCCCCTTGTATTAAGGAGCGCTCTCTTTTAGGTTTCACGAGTAAATTCGCTTAACTCACGAGTAAATGTCCAATTTTCACGAGTAAATCCGCTTTACTCACGAGTAAATGCTCAATTTTCACGAGTAAATCCTCAAACTCACGAGTAAACCTCAATTAATTATTGATATTCGTAATTCTGCCTTCAATTTCTGCCGTGATCTTTCCGCCTTTGAAGGTTTCTTTCACATAGTTAACGAAAGCTTCCAGATCAGCATGCCCAAATACTCGCTCTTTTCCTTTCAGGACGGTATAGTTATCACCACCGCTTGCCATGAAATCATTGACGGCGACCGTGTATGTTTCGGTATCCTTGATCGGTGTCCCGTCCGCTTTCTTCAATAAGGTGACACGTTCGGTGACAGGTTTACTGAAGTCGGCTGTGTAGCTCAGTCCAGAAATTTGCAAAGTTTTCGGAGATCCTTCAACGATCCATTGCTGTTGAAGCAGCGTTTTCACTTCGGCTCCAGTCAGTTCGAGCTTAACCAATACGTTTCCGAACGGCTGGATTTTCGCTAAATCGGAAAAAGTGACTTCCCCCTTTGGAATATCTGCACGAATTCCACCTGGATTCATGAAGGCAAAATCGGAATTCAAATCTGCTTTCATCGAATCGGCAATTAAATTACCGAGTGCAGTTTCCTGTGTATAGGCATTGGTTCTTAAAATTTTATCATCCGTTGTCCCAAGTGGGGCTTTCAACTCGGGGAACATGTCTAAATAGTCGTTAATGAATTTCGTCGTCCCGGCATCGGGTGTGATGCCATCTTGTGTAACCGTGACAATTTCAGCTGACTTTTTGACAATATCCTTTGTGTTTGGATCGATTTCCAAATCAACATCTTCAAAAGCCGTTCCATAAGAGTAAGCTTGTACAATCAATTTATTATCCACATAGTTGTTGACCCTTGCATGATTATCTCCTGCTAAGATCACATCGACTTCATCATCCACTGCATTGGCAAGATCAGCCACTTCGCCTGTGATGACCCCTTCCTTTTCAGTGCCTGGGTCATGCGAGATGATCACAATGGATTTGACGCCCTTTTCCTTCAACTCATCAACCGCCTTATTTACCGCAGGTGCCTGTTCTATGAATTCCACATTCTTAATGCCATCCGGACTTACTTTTTGAGGTGTGGCATTCGTGACTACACCTATGAACCCAATATCAACCCCGCCGACCTTTTTTATGACGTAAGGGTCCAAAATGGGTTTTTTCGTGTCTTTATATACGACATTGGCAACCACATACGGAAAGTTCAATTTATCGAATACCACATCAGATGTGGGCGACTTTCCGCCATTGATTTGAGCCATCAGGGTTTCTACCCCTTTGTCGAACTCATGGTTCCCGACAGTTCCGACATCGAATTTCATATTATTCAAAAACTGTAGCGTCGGTTTGTCCTGGATCAAAGAGGAAACGGGAGCACTTGCCCCAACAGCATCCCCTGCTGATAGTAAAAGTGTATTTTCAGGGTTTTCAGCTTTACGCTGCTTCATGTGCGCAGCTAAATAATCAGCACGCCCTTGTTTGATACCGCCAAAATCAGAAGTGGTATCCAGCTGGCCGTGAAGATCATTGATTCCGAGCAATTGCACCTTAACGTTTTCTTTTCCAAGATTGAATTTGTAAATGCCAAAGCCTTTATCATCGGTTTTACCTGTATAGGAAATCGTACTTTCTTCATTTAGATATTCCGCACCCTTTGGTGATGAGGTGAAAGTAACGTTCACCTTGCCTGAAATCGGGGCAATCGACCAGTTATTATCAGCGGTTGGATTAATCTCACCCTCTTGTGTAATGTAATCCATCAAGATTTGGCGATTTTCATCCGCAGAGTCAACTACGTATTCACTGCCTTTCACTCCCGGGAAGTTTCCTCCGCCCGAAGCACGGTAATTATTCGTAACGACGATGAAGTCTTGATTCGGGTCCACTGGTTTGCCATTATATTTCAAATCTGCAATCCTGCTTGAATCCGACACTTTAATCCCTTTTTCATCATAGCGCGGAGCCTTGGTGACATCGATTTGATACGTAACGCCGTCAATCACATCAAAATTATAGACGGCAAACTTTCCATTAAGCAATTCCTGTTCCTCAGACTTGGCAGGATCAATTTTATTATATTTCCCGGCAGACATCTCAAGCCATTCTTTAACCACGGACCCTTTGATCTTGATTGCCTTCAAGGTATTATCGTATAAATATAAATCGCCGGCGCTGCGAATGGTCAGTCCGCCTTCTTTGATTTCGGTGAATTCCTCGACTCCATTGCGCCCCGCTTTGAAAGGGGCTCCTACAGAAAGAATAGGCAAGTCTTTGTATTCAGGACGGTTGCTTTGGATATATTTTTCCACATACCATTTCTGCGCGCTTGTCACGACCTGTACAGAAGGATCATCTTGCACAAGGGCGAAGTAACTATGGATTGGAGCTGTAGTCGTTCCAATTGGCGTGTTGACATACTTGATCGTTCCTTCGTGATCCTTTTTAACGGCTTTGACGACAGATGCATCTTCAGCTGCTTTTTTTCCTGTTACTTTGTCGTTGATTGCCCGTGTTGATGAATCAGAATGAACGACCTTCCATTTCCCTTTGATATTCTGGATATCAAGATCGATGATCCCCAGATTACTGCCGCCATATCCTGCTTGAACGGCTGGTACACCATTGATGGTGCCCTTTTTATTATCCACGCCTTTAAGGATTTTTCCTTGGCTATCTTTAAATAGGCTGTCTAAAGACGCCTCATCTTGTGCCGGAAAGACTTTATGCGTGTGGGAGAACGTGATGGCATCGATGCCGGATACTTTGCTTAATGAATAGATGACATCCTCGGTATTCTTGGTGTCGCCATTAAACCCGGAATGAGTGAGCGCCACGATGACATCCGCACCCTTTTTCTTCATTTCAGGTACATATTTATTTGCAGTCGTGACGATTTCTTTTGTAATGACCTTACCGTCAAGATTCGTTTTATCCCAATCCATGATTTGCGGAGGGGCAAATCCAATGTAGCCTATTTTTACTGATTTCTCGTTTCCATTGATATCCTTTACTTTTTTCGTGACGATCTTATAAGGGGTATATTTATTTTTGTCATTCTTTGGATTATTGTCTTTATCCTTTTTATAAACATTGGCATTCACATAAGGGAAGTCCGCATCGTTGATGGCCTCGTCCAAATAAGCTAAACCATAATTGAATTCGTGATTGCCGAATGTAGCGACATCATAGTCAAGCAAGTTCATCGCTTTATAGACAGGATGGACTTCACCTTTTTTCAGTGGCGCTATTTTCGCTTTGTACGTACCCAGGGGGGTCCCTTGAATAAGGTCGCCGTTATCCACTAAAACACTATTTTCCACTTCTTTTCGTGCCTGTTTGATTAAAGATGCCGTGCGGGAAAAGCCGACGGAGTCCGATACGGCATCCTTATAATAATCATAGCTCACTAGATTAGTGTGTATATCTGTCGTCTCCATGATCCTTAGTTCAAATGGTGCATCAGAAACGGAGGTTGCCAGGCTGTTGCCGAAGTTACTCGTATTGCCGTTATACTTGGAGACAACCGATACCTTGACCCAATAACCCGCTTTATACGTATTGAAGTATGCAGAGAACTTTTGGGCCGATTTAATATCCGCCTCAACGGCTGACTGTGAAATGACCTTCGTCCCATTCATTAACTGGAAGACAACTGTTTCATTTCCTTTGTTCCCTTTTTTCGGTGTGACCGTTACAGTCGCCTTGGTGCCATTTGTGTAATTAACGGCAGGAGCTGAAATGTTGAATGGTTTAGTCGCGACCGGTTTCTTATTAGACTCTTTGGCGGACGTCTCCCCCGGTACGGTAAATGGGGCTGTAATCAAACTTACAGCCAGAATCGGGGCAAGCATCTTTTTAACATGCATCTTGAACGACATACTTCACAACCCTTCTATTTTTGTAAAATGCTAGAATAATATAACATGATTTTGTCGAAATCGCGTCATAATTTACCATAATATTAATAATTTTGAATAATTGGTACTATTTATCCATTCCCATTCACTGAACATGGATCGTTTTTCCTTCAAATATATATAATCGTCACCGAATCCGAGGGAATCCTTAGGGAGAAAGGTGCTTTTTAATAAAAGGCTGGCCCATGCACATGAGCCAGCTTGCTTACATCGTATGATTTCAAAATCGTTCCTTCTTTCTTCGACGCTCTCTACTTCAGTGAAACCGGAAGCGCCGCTGCAGTTAATCCGCTTGATAATAATAGGACCAAGGCAATCACCCCAGCATACTCCCAATTGATAATGAAATGCTTACTGGGAATCTAATGAATCATCAAACTCATTGAAACAAATTAAATTCGCTATTATTCTTTTATGGTTCTCTTTATCTATCAATTTTTCTAATTCGTTTTTTTTTGCAAAACCTCTATAAACAAGGTTTCATCAAAACAACAATGTAATTAAAATAACTTAAAATAAAAGTCATAAAGATGTCACTTATGTAAAAAAATTTTGGCATATATAATTACATTTATGCTTAAAAGAAAGGATGTTTTTATTTGCCTAGTAATAAAAAGGAAGGCATAATCTTTGGGCTTTTTATGTGTTTTGGAATGGTTCTTATTATGTCAGTTTACAACACAGCTTTACACGGGTTTTCATCGTTTACAGTAGGGGGTGCAGTGATTCAATTTGTGGTAACATTCATCGTCGCTTTTATTGCAGAGTCAATAGTTGAACCGAAGGCGCGTAAACTTGCATTATCACTGCCTTATGATAAATCGAAAGAAACCAACTTTATTATTGCAATCGCCTTTTGTATGGTCCCAATAATGGTCCTTATTATGTCAGTATATGGGGTTATTTTAACTAGGTTAATAATAGGAATCGAGGGTTCAATTGTCACAGCTTACCTTAAAACAGTTGGTCTAAACTTTATCGTGGCGCTACCATCACAGTTACTGATTGTTGGACCAATCTCACGCCGGTTATTAACTAAATACATTAAACCAGCGACACATAAGCCAAAATTAACAAAAATTTGAGTGCGTAAATATTAATGTATATGACAAATAAATAAAAAGGATTAAGCTAATACGCTAATCCTTTTTATTTAATATGTTATAACTCTACTGCTTTAATACGAAAAATTTCTTATATTAGGAATTAACCTGTCCCATCCAGACCAAGGCGTGCCGGTGAAACGACCATTATACCCAATATGGATTCCCGAACTGTCCCCCTCCATAATCCCCTTTTTTGAAAAAACCTGCAGAATTCCTTTCAAAAAAAACTGGTAACCAGTTATTAAAACATGAAAACCTATAAATCCCGATTTATTAAACTGGCGGAAACCGGTTCGATTCCCATCTCCCTCGACCAGATGGACAACTGGCCTATATGATGAATTTCGTGTGCTATCAGATGGCGCAGTATCCTGCCCTTTTGGTATGTCCCCTCCATCCAGGATGGCTGAATCATCTCTTCCTTCCCATCAATTGAATGCGAGTTCAAATAGTCCACGACCTCTGAATGATAACGCCCGGATAATTCCTCCACTTTCTCGATCGTATTATAAGCTTCTAAATCAATCCCGACATCCGGCTTCCCTTGTATGGCCCTGATCCAGCTGCATTCGACATCGATTATATGGGCGAGTGTCCTTAAAATATTGCCCATCCCGCCAGTACGCTGTCGTTTCAGTTCCTCAATCGGTACGGATCTGCACCACTTGAACCACTCATTTCGCACCTGCCAGTTATAAGTGAATAATGTCAACATCCCTTTTCCCCCAACACTATTTGACGTTAAAGCACCGCTTCCCTTTATATTGATAATAATCCTGTCTTTGAATGGTTTTGAATCCACAAGATTCATAGAGTCTTAAAGCATGCTCATTAGTCGCCTCGACCTCGAGAAAAATATCATATCCCAGCTGGCATTGTTCGGCTACAACCTTTTTCAATGCCTTTCTGCCAAGTCCGTTTCCCTGGTATTCCGGCAAAATGGAAAATCCATAAATCCACGCTTCCCGGTCTGAGTGATCAACACGGATCTTACCGACCGCGCGGCCATCCTTTTCAATCATCATGGTTTTCAGAGTATCCTCATATAGGATGCGCTGATAATAATCCTTCGCCTCTTGTTTCGTAAATTGGAAACATTGAATATCCAGCTGAATTTCCGTTTCCTCATCATCTCTCCGTGAAGGGCGAACGACTGCATCCTCATAATCATCCAGTTCCGTTTGAGACCATTTCATTTGAAACTCAGAAAAAGAAAACTCACATGGGAGTTTTTTCAAGAATCCTGTCCCTGAATGGGATTGGGAAGGTGCGTTCAAGATGATCAACTTATAGTTGCGCTCCATGGCACTCCTTATAGCTTCATCCATCAGCTTTGTAAAAATGCCTTGCCTCCGAAAATCAGGATGTACCATCCCACACATCTCCACTTTGTTTCCAAAATCGTAAAGACCAAGAAAACCAACAAGTTTTACTCCATCATAGTGAAGAAAGTCATTCTTATTCAAACCATTTCGACTACGAAGCGTTTCCCAGTTCAGCTTTAATGTAAAATCTTCCCCTTCACATTCATGCTGTAGAATCCGAATATCTTCTAGCTGTATTTCATTCAAAATTGTCACCCCTTTCCATACTATCAGTTTATTACCAAAAAATAAGAAAAGCAGCATCCTTTTACTTGGATGCCGCATATTTACATAAGTTTATATATGAATGTTGTTTTTTTAAAAGTATTTTCACTTTAATCCATAAAACTAAAATCGTATGAGGGGAGGATTTCCTATCTAATTCCATTGACGGATGAATTATAGCAGTAAAATGATTCCAATTGAGGATTATTTTTTACCCATTTTGTGCTATATTCCAAATAATGGTTTATCATTTTTTTATTTGACTTTAAAGGAGGAATTTAATGGTCCAATGTACCGGTTTCTTTATACCCGAATTCCGGACCCTTTATTGAACAGAACCCGAAATTCGGTTTTTACTACCTAGCACATTACGTCCTGAGGTTATCGTTTTTTCGTTTTGTGAGCGGACTTTTTTAAGTTCTCTACGTCCGTTGTCAGTTCTTTTAATTGTTTACCGAAGCGGAAGAGCAAAAACATAGAAACGACGAATGGATAGCCAAATTCGCTAACTAATGACACCCACATAGTAGCATCCTCAATCATCATCCTCTTCACCCCTTTTCTTGTATCTGCTATCTAAAGTGAAACTTGTTTTAAAAAAACAATCTAGCACTATTGATTTATGGATAAAAGAACGAATGTTCGTATATAATTGATTTATTCCACTTGTCCATCACTTTATTAATTAAAGGAGGGATAGCGATGAACCAATTAACTTCTCATTTTTTTTCTCATTCATTGGAATTTCTGCAACAACAGTACTCATCTTTCTTTGAACAACCGATCATTCAAGTATTTTTACAGAACCCAGAGCATTTAAAGATTTTCACCGAAACTCTTGATTCCCCTTCTTCACACAACATTTGCCAACTCAACGAGACTTTCAAAATTTTCTATTACCGGGCTAAGGTATACAAATACATGTGCTCCTTAATTTACTTTTTCTCCGTTGACTTTGATAAAAGGGCACGGAAGCAGCGGGAACGCTATCGAATGGTACTTGATGCGACACCAAGGGATACTGGCGGAATGATCGATCGAATCGGCACTTTGGACGTTCAACTTGAAAAGATGGGAGAAACGAATGATCTATCTTCACACATAAGTGATGAAGAGATGATAAAAGCCTTGAAGAAGTTAACAGCCAAACAAAACCTGGTGCTGACCATGATTTTTTCCTACGGCCTATCCAACAAGGAAATTGCTGCCTATTTCCATGAGTCGCCACAGAATATCTCAAGCATCCGTAAACAAGCTCTAAAAAAACTTCGAAAGCACTATATGGATGAGGTATATAATAGAAAGGAGAAAAGCCATTGTGGATAAAAAACTCTCAAAAGAAGAATTGGTGAATCTTATCGATTCTTTAAATCCTAAAATAAAAAAATCGTTAAAAAACACAAACTATCAAGACCGGAATGATCTGGAACAAGAGATTAAACTCAAGATCATTGAGTCATATGAAAAAATTGCAGCAATCGAGGCACCTAATTTCGAGGAATTCCTTGCAGAATTCCTGACTAAGCAAAAATAATGAAAAAGTACCAAGTCCAGAGCATGCATGCTGGACTTGGTACTTTTTTTCTGAATATCAGTATGATGGATTCAATGTCAGCTTATCACCTTTTGGATCGTCTAATGCCGTTTTGTGATAAGTACCTTCTGCCCAATCATCAAGCTGATCGTGGTACCACTCACTTTTAACGTTACCTGATTGCCCCGGGCCAACGAGGTGATACCCCTGGTTCATGTCGGATAGGTCGATGACAAACCTCCAGGAGCCACCATGATTAACAGTTCCGTCATCTAAAAATGCCGCTGCCTGTACAGTTACACTGCTGCCGCCGACCGGCATTCCGCCGCCGCTGTTAAATAAATAATTTAACGGGGCGACACTTGATAGCGGGTGGTTAAACCTTACCTGATGATAGTCACCCCATTCCCAATCAGCTATATCGTCACCTTGCGATTCTTCCAGCTCCTTTAACGTCTCCTGTAACGACTTGGCGAGTACCTGCTCCAGTCCGCCTGCCTCTTCAATCCAAGGACCCGGCTTACCGTCCAGTGCCCGCCTTAGTAGTTCATCAATGGCTGAACGCCTTCCATTAAAGAGGTTGAGGGTTTCCTCCGGTATTTCTTCTGTAAGCAGAACTTCCCCTATTTTTTTCATCCAGACATTAAAAATCAGCGGCGCTGCTTCATCAACGGAATCAATATGATTCCATTTCTTAAGAATCCTAAGTGCCTGTTCTTCCTGTTTTCCCGAAGGACCTTTCAATACCTCTAGAAATTGAGGGACAAACTCTCTAGCTTGCAGATTCAGCTGATCCATTTGCAGGCTTTGCATATCCTCGGCCGTAAGCTTTTTATTGGCTTTTAAAAACTCCTGTATCCTCATCTGACGGTAGGGCTGTGCCCAGTTATTGCTGATGTGGTAAGGATAGTCATCCGAGATGACTTTATTATTCGCTGTCGAAATGAATCCCTCTTCCGGATTGACCGTTTTTGGAAGTTCATCAAACGGAATGTAGCCTTTCCACTCAAATTCATCCGTCCAGCCAGGTACTGGCAGCATACTATCGCCTTTTTTCCGGATTGGGATTCTCCCATTCGCCTTATAGGCAATGGTCCCATCGACTGAGGCAAAGACGAAATTCTGTGCCGGGGTTTCGAATTTCAAGAGGGCCTTTTCGAATTCTTTCCAGTTTCCGGCTTTATTCATATTCAACACCGCTTCAAGCTCGGCAGAAGGATCAAGTGCCGTCCACCTTAATGCAAGGACGGTATCTTTTCCGCTTTTCCCGGCAAACTCGGAAACAACCGGTCCATGGCGGGTAACCGTCACCTTATAGTCAAGTGTTTTACCATCCTTCACCTTGATCGGCTCGTCCAGGATTTCAGCTTTTTCCCATTTACCTTTGTAGGTGAATTCTTTCTCGTTTTCCGGGTTTCTCTTCTCAATATACAGATCCTGAACATCCGGACCTGTATTGGTCACACCCCAAGCGACCTTTTCGTTATGACCGAGAATGATTCCCGGAATCCCGGCAAAAATAACACCGCTCACATTGACTGTCGGGGCCTCCAAATGCATTTGATACCAAACGGACGGTGTAGCTAATCCCAGATGGGGATCATCCGCCAATAGCGGCTGACCGGAATCCGTTTTCTTGCCTGAAACGACCCAGTTATTGCTGCCGTTGAATTCATAAGGAATAACCGCCCCAGCGAAACTTTTTTCAATATCCAGTTCTTCCTTGCTGATGATATATGGAGCGCCATTGGGATAATTCGGGAATAAATCATACGCTTTTTCCTTAGGGAACGTTTGCAGCAAATACTGTCTAAACGCCTGATCTTCCCAGTTCCCGCCTAAATCAAAGGCCATATATTTACCGATGGCCAGCGAATCGACTGGTGTCCACGGCTCTGGTTCGTATCCAAGTAAAGTGAACTCTGCCGGCCATTTCCCATTCTGCTTCAGTTCATCGATATAAAGATTCACCCCTTCGGCAAACACATCCAGGGCTTCTTTCCCGTTACTTGTATATGCACCATAAGAGGCTTCAGCCGCCCGCCTCAACCCCAGTGTACGAAAATATTTATCATTTTTGACGGTTTTCTCACCAATCACTTCACTCAATCTTCCTGATGCCTGACGCCTGCTTAAATCCATTTGAAATAAACGGTCCTGTGCTTGGATATACCCTTGGGCTAAATACAAATCATGTTCATTCGCTGCGTTGATATGCGGTACCCCACTGGAATCCCGCACTACCGTAACCGGTTTCAAAAGGCCTGGAAGCGATATTTCCCCCTTTGTTTCGGGCAAGGATCTTGAAAGAAATACATTTGCAGCAATCAAGACAGACAGCAAAAGTAAAATCAGGATTCCAAAACTCCATAGCGCCCGTCTTTTCCATTTCGGTTTTGGCTTTTGCTGAGGTACGGCAACTTCCATCGATACATCTCCCTCTCCCTTAAAACTCTCTTTCTTTCTATTTAAGATATTCCGCGTTTCCACCCACCTTTCCTACCAACTTCCTGACATTCTCTCTTTTTATTTCCGGAAGGGAAGATATGCTCAAGGGCGGATTGTTCCCGTCCAAGGTCGGATTATTCCGAGGAAGGTCGAATTATCCCGCTCAAGGATTTATCCCCAAAAAGGTCGAATTACTACCGCGAAATTGCTTCGATAAACATTGTCAAATGCAAAAACACCGATACTATGTATCGATGCGTCAGGGGATTCTAGCTATTTGCAATTATGTATTCAATCACTTTTTCCGCATCATCCGTATAAAAGAGGGCCTTATCGAAGTCATGGGCCGCCTTCGTCTCGGCTTCCATGTATTCAACCGGGGAAAGGAAACCAAAGAGCCGCTTCCATTTATTGTTTTTCTCAAGAAGTTTCCTTGCCCTTTTTATATCCTCTGGTATGAATTCATTAATGATAAAACATGGGTCAGAAAATGAATGGTCCTGAAAACGTTCGTTCAATGCCTGCAATTTTCCCCGATCCCATTCCACCCTTATCAAATCTGATATGACCGCCACATTTTGGACCGAGTCGAGGATGCGTTTTGACAAAACATCATATTCTTCATCCTCCAACCCATTATCCGTCATGATTCCTATACAATACCATTTTTCATTATGATCCAGTTCTTCATTTTTCTTGAAAAACACTATTCATCCACCTTCCTTTCACGCTTTACATGTCCTATTTCTTTTTCTTGTATATTATTTTTCCCATTCATTATCTAAATGGCATGTCCGTCCTCACGCCATTTCACTATACCATGGAGGGATATGCAACTTCATGACATACAAAAAAGATACCCTGAAAAGGATACCCCCATCATACCGGCTGAAGAGCCAGCCCTCTTTGTTTAAACAGATATTCCATAGCCTGCCTGAACGATAGAAAAGCTTTTACCTGATTAGTGAAATCGAGTTTGATTATCTCTTTCACCACATCAGGGGTAAAACCGACAAACATCGTTTCCGTACCCATCAACGCCAGTGCCCCCACTAGTTTATCTAAAAGGGAGAGCACATTGCTTTCCTTCGTAAAGGTAATCCCGGAGAAATCGATAATCAATACTTCCGCATGCAGATCTGCACATTTTTGCAGTACAGTCGATTGCATCGGCTCCATTCTCCAATCATCAATGCGCCCGATCAATGGTAAGAGCAGGACATCCTTTAAAACGGTCTGAACGATCGGAGTGGCCAATTCTTCCATGACTTCCTGGTTTTCTTTTATCTTCTGCAAAGAATCGTTTGCCATTCTTGCCATTTCTTTATAATGATTCACGTAACTTATACTCACACAGTGTATGAATTGGTCCAGGATCGCATCAATTATCGAACTTGCCTTTAGCAAAATTTCAATGGAGTAGTAGCGGTTGCTTACTTCTTCTTCAATGAAACTCCAGAAAAGATTACGTACCAGCTGAGCTTCCTCAATATTCTTATCTAAAGGAATACCCATATCCACGACGCGCTTTCCTATTTCCATACCCGTTATTTTCATACGTTCCATCGCTTGTGACTTTCCATGGATTAAGGCATCTGCATGGATTTGAATAAGCTCTGACCTTACCTTTTTACTGGTTTCAAAATCATAGAGCGGGACATCTTCTTCGAACAACTCGATATGCTCCACTAAGATATATTTAAATTTTTGAATTTTTTCACCGATCATTCTTAATTCTTCCATGTAGACCTCCCATACAGGGCTTTCATCACATTTTATCAAATAGTTAATGGTTATGGGTATAAAACCTTCTATTACCAATATGATAATAGACGTTTACCCTTTTCTGAATAAGGGTATTATGACATATGACTTGGAGGGATTACCATGAAAAAAGATCAACAAGACTTTGAATCTGAAAACATGAGCGATTTAGTCGAACTCATAAACAGTAAAAATAACAGCCGCAGATTATTGGATGTACTTCGGCGTAACAAAAAGGATAAAAGTAAAAGCAAAGATAAAAAATGAAAAAGCCCAGTCCAATGTGGTCTGGGTTTTTGAATGGATAAATAAAAGAGCTGAGTTTGTTATTTAAGCAAACTCAGCTCTTCCTGTCACTATCTTTTTCTCCGAATCTCCTTCACATGGTTCCCTTCAGTGGTAATATAGACTGTTTCATCAATTTTGTATGTTAAATAACGGTCACAATCAATTTCCAACGTTTTCCCATTGTCGAATTTCATTGCGCAATTGGATCCCTCTTCGGTCTCCGTCACATCAATGACTTCGTTCGTCTTAAAACCGACTGCCTTGCCATCGGAGAAATGAGGATAGTATTTTTCAACAATCTCTACCTTTTCCAATCTGCCAGGACTTGTTAAGTATACAACGAATAAAATAATTAATACGACTATTAACCCAATGAGAATTACTACTTTTCGTTTCACTCTATCTATTACCCTCTTCTCTTATCAATCTATTATTCAATATCCTTTTTCACTAGATTATATTCAGGATTCCGGAAAATCATGATAGAAAAGATCATTTTATTTAACGATTTTCACTTTTTCAACCATCATGGCACAAGCAGCAGCCAGGATGATTAATATGGATACTGCCGAGATGACCCCTACCCAACCGAACTTCATCAGGAATAAACCGCCTGATGCCCCCACTACACTTGATCCCGCATAGTAAAACAGGAGATATAATGCGGATGCTTGTGCTTTTTCACTTTTATCGGCTAAACTTCCAACCCAGCTGCTCGCAATTGAATGAGCTCCAAAAAAGCCAAATGTTAACAGGGCAAGCCCCATTATTTTCAGCAAAAGTGGATCCAATAGGGTTAAAAGGGCCCCCATCAGCATGATTGCGATTCCGATAAGAAGAACAAGCCTCCGACTATATTTATCGGCAAGCTTCCCCATCCATGTAGAACTAAATGTCCCCACAAGATAGATGATGAAAATGAAGCCAATCAATGTCTGTGATAAATGATATGGCGGTCCCATTAAAGGTATACCCACAAAGTTATAAACGGTAACAAACGAGCCCATTAATAGGAAGGCCATACCGAATAAGAGTACTAGTCTGCCATTCCTTAAGTTATTTATGAGGGAGGTTTTTATTCTCGACAATGAGACTCCTACGCGAACTGCATGCTGCGAAGGCGGAAGCATCCACCAAAAAGCCAGACTGATGATCAAACTTAAAGCTCCAAGGCTGCCAATCGCTATGTTCCATGAGAAATGATCGGTCAGCACCCCGACAATCAACCTGCCAGCCAATCCGCCGATACTCGACCCACTCACGTAAATCCCCATCACATAGCCCAGACTTTTCGGATGGAACTCTTCATTGATATAGGCCATCGCAATTGCCGGGAAACCAGCAAGCACCGCTCCTTGAATCGCCCGTATTGCAATAAGTATGTATAGGTCATCCTGGATGAAGCTTACACATATGGATAACAATGCAGACAGGGTGAGCGCTGTTCCCATTATTTTTTTCCTATCGATATTTTCCGAGAAAAAGGAAACTAGCAATAAACAAATGGCAAGCGTCCCCGTTGCGAAAGATAATGTAAGACTTGCCATAGCAGGAGAGACTCCGAATTGCTTTGCGAATACCGGAATGACCGGTTGGGTACTATATAGATCGGCAAACGTTACAAAGCTACCAAGAAATAAAGCCAAGATTGTTTTCCTGAATGATTTACCAGCAGGCTCGATATAATTCACTTTTGTTCAGACCCTTCACTATTAAACTTTCCCCCTATGTTAATACGAACTTCCTGAGTTGTCTATTTCGCCACTTATGGCCAAAGGGAAAGTTCAGTTCCAGCAATCCTAAAAAAACCCTTCACTGCACTGAGTGAAGGGTTTTTCATTAATATGACCGTTTATTATTCCGCTCACTTTTTTTAAGCAGCCAGTACACAGGCATACCTATAATGAGGATGATCACAGAGTACAGGGCATTTAAAGGCGTATCGATTAATGTGCTTACAACAATATATATTGCGCCAGCAATCGCTACAATAGGAATCAATGGGTAAAATGGAACTTTATAAGTTTTCGCATCCGGATCTTTCTTGCGTAAGATGAAGACCGCAAAGAAGGCTAATCCATAAAAACAGAAGACAGAGAATACGGCCATATTGGTAAGTTTGTCAGGGTCTGCTGCAACCATCATGATGATTGCAATGAACACTTGTAATATCGTTGCATTTACAGGCGTTTTAAACTTGGGCGATATTTTCCCGATTTGTTTATGCCCAGGCATCATTTTATCAGTCGCCATCGCCAAGGTTATGCGCGGGAAGGTCAGGAGTTTTCCGTTCAAGCAACCGAAAATGGAAATCGCTATTCCGATTGATATCAATTTCCCGCCCAATTCACCAAATAGAAGCGTTGCCGCAACATTCGCTGCATTCGTTCCATGAGCTATGACTCCCTCTGCTCCCAATACATGAAGCATGGCAAGGTTAACAGCTAAGTAAGCGACCATGACCACGACTATTCCCGTTATGATCGCACGCGGCAACGTTTTCTGCGGGTTTTTCATTTCCCCTGCCATGAAGCCGACGTTCATCCAACCATCATATGCCCAGAGCGTAGCCAAAATCGCACCGGCCATGCTGATTTTCATTGAACTTTCACTATTGACATTGAATACAGGCATATCACCCTGTGCGATACCGAACACTGCTATGAATATGATGGGAATCAATTTAGCAACGGTCGATAAGGCTTGTATCATACCGCCGTATTTTGTCCCCAGCAGATTCATGCCTGCTAAAAACACGATCGTAAGAATCCCTATTACCCAAGCGTAATCTGAAGCAATATTAAATATTCCTGCGACTAATAATCCGAAATATAAACTGAGGGCACCCATGACTGCAGGTCCATATACCAATGTTTGAACCCAGCCGCATAGGAATCCCCATGCTTTTCCGTACACTTCTTCCATATAAACATATAAGCCACCCGTTTTAGGAATCCGGGTACTCACTTCCGCAATCGTCAATCCGCTTGCCAGGGTAATCAGACCACCTATCAGCCAAGCTAATAAGGCCATAGTTGAATTACCACTTAACTCAAGCACGTCACCAGGTCTCATGAAAATACCAGAACCGATAACTGTACCAACTACAATAGATGTTCCAACCCAAAAGCCAATCGTTTTTTTCAATTGGTCATTTCCCATGTTGTCCTCCCTAGGTGTACACATGTACTTATTTTATACTAAAATTATATCATATAAATTATACGAAAATAGTTTATGTAATCATTTGAATATTCCAATAAAAACTCAGACACATTGGTATTACTACGCTCAGGGCGCTTTATTACATTTATATTTTTTTTACTAAATATGACTGAAACTACGCTAAAAGCCGAATATTTTTTTATTTACAAAAGATTATTCGTTATTTACCTCGATAATTACGAATTAAAAACCATAAAACACATTTATCATTCGTTATATATTTCTGTGAGATTCCAGCATTTTTCTAGGGACGCAAAAAAACCACCCCAAATCAACGGGGTGGTTCCACTCCACTTTCAAGCTTCATTTCGTATTACCAAATAATGAATAGAAGCACAATCGCCAAGACAATCCGGTAGATGGCAAAAGGAGTCAATTTAACTTTATCGATTAAAATCAAGAAAAAGCGGATACAGATTAACGCAAAGATAAATGCGCTTATGAAACCTGCAATAAAGAATGGCAGAACTTCAGGCTTGAAGAATTCCCAGTACTTCACGATTTTCAACAGACTGGCCCCAGCCATGATCGGGACTGCCATGATGAACGTGAAATCGGAAGCCGCCCGGTAGCTCATTCCTAATAGCACACCGCCTGATATCGTTGAACCTGAACGGGAAAATCCCGGCCATAGAGATATACATTGGATTAACCCAACTCCAAGGGCCTGTTTATAAGTGATTTGGTCAACTGTTTCAGCAGTCAGCTTTGGACGGAATTTATCCGCAGCAATCATCAAAAACGCGCCAAGGAACAACCCGACGATAACCGTCTTAATGTTAAATAATTCATCAATATAATCTTCGAATAATAGACCTAAAACTCCCGCCGGTAACAATCCGACGATAACCTGCAATAGGTTAAGCTTTGGGCCCTTCACAGCGGATGTGCCTTTCAGCTTCCTTAAACCAAGCAAGTCCATGAATCGTCCCCAGAAGAGCACGACAACGGCGAGTATCGAACCAAGCTGGATGACCACCTTGAACGCATTGGCCACTTCACTCCCGAAAAGCTCTTTCGAATTCAGCCATAAATCATCGACGATAATCATATGCCCTGTAGACGATACAGGAGCAAATTCAGTTAACCCCTCAACAAGACCAAGGATAACCGCAACAAAAATTTCCCACATATTCATTTTATTCACCTCATAATTCGAACACCTATTTATGGAAATATCATATGTATTTTACTCGTTGTTTAAAATATTGTCTATTAAACATTGCTGAAACAATTTACGGGTACATGTATGATAGGGTTCAAGATAAAGTTTAAAGGGGAAGTGATGATTTTGCAAAACATACTGATTTTCGCCCATAGAGGGTCAAAGGGGACGCATCCTGAAAATACCATGGCTGCATTTCAAGAGGCGGCAGAAATCGGTGCCGAGGGGATCGAGTTCGACGTCCATCTCAGTTCTGATGGTGAATTGGTCATCATCCATGATGAAACATTAGATCGAACGACCACCCTTACTGGTTATGTAAAAGATCATTCGTCACAACAGCTGAAAACGGCGGATGCCGGGAGCAAATTTTCCAAGGAATTCCTTGGGGAGCCGATTCCTTTTTTAATGGAAGTTTTCGAATGGGCAAAGGGAAATGCTTTATTGATGAAT
This sequence comes from Peribacillus sp. NJ11, assembly GCF_030348405.1. Taxonomy (NCBI): domain Bacteria; kingdom Bacillati; phylum Bacillota; class Bacilli; order Caryophanales; family Bacillaceae; genus Peribacillus; species Peribacillus sp. NJ11. The sequence continues at coordinate 1,664,372 of NZ_JAUCFO010000001.1, read as the reverse complement.
ATCGAAATCAAAACGGATAAACTCGCTTACGAAGGGATTGAACAGAAAATCATTGATTTAATTCGGCAATATCGAATGGAAAATCGGGTGATCCTCTCTTCCTTCAACCATCAATCCATTGAAAAAGTGAAGATGCTAGCCCCGGAACTTGAACGTGCATTATTGTTCGAGGGGCTTCCTGAAAACTTCGAAGAAATCTTACGTGATAAAAAAGAATCAGGGTTTCATCCAGATAAAAACAACCTGACCCCGGCAGTTAGTGAAAAAGCGAAAAAACTTGGATACAAAGTCCGGCCATGGGTCGCCAATGATGAAGCTGACATCGTCAAGCTTGCAGAATTGGATGTCGATGTTATCATGACCGATTTCCCTGAAAAGGCAATCAAGATTTTAAAGGCTTGGCAGTCACACGGCTGAACAATGCGAAAGAGAAGGAGCGAAGCCCCTTCTCTTTCTAATCCATTTTTATTCAATTAATTAACGAGAATATCCACCTAATTGTTGCTCAGCCATTTGCACTAAACGTTTTGTGATTTCCCCACCAACAGATCCGTTAGCGCGAGAAGTAGTGTCAGCACCTAGGTTTACACCAAATTCACTTGCGATTTCATTCTTCATTTGTTGTAGAGCTTGCTCTGCACCAGCTACTACTAGTTGATTGCTGTTATTGTTGTTTGCCATGTGTTTTCACCTCCTACTAATATTAATTAGCATTTTAAGCTTAAATTATTATTGCCAATTTATTGTATTTTTTTCTTTACGGCCCTTCAATCCAAAGCTCTTTATCATGATTTTCTTATTATGTTCATAAACTGTTAGGAAACTTTCAGTACAGTAGGAGGGAAAAGAATTGCAAATACATGTGGTTAGGCCAGGCCAGACGTTATATGGCATCGCCCAGACATACAGCGTAACCGTTGACAGGCTCGTGGAAACGAATAAGATTCCTAACCCAACTAACCTTGTTTCGGGGCAGGCCCTTGTCATTCCAATAGTCGGCAGCTATTATTTCGTTCAACCGGGTGATAGTCTTTATTCCATTTCCCAAAAGGTTGATGTCCCTTTTCAAGAGTTGGCAAAAATAAATGGCATTCCCGAAAATCAAGTCTTATCCGTTGGATATCGGCTCTATATTCCGGCACGGAAGAAAAGGACCGCCGAATTCAACGGTTATGTCGAGCCTAGGGGTACGACGGTCGCACCGGCCCTTGTAACGGCTGCAAGGGAAGCTGCGCCCTATTTAACCTATTTAGCCCCATTCAGCTTCCAGGCGCTTCGTGACGGCTCCTTAAAAGAGCCTTTGCTCGATGACTTCCCTGCCATCGCCAGAGAAAATAAAAATGTTTTAATGATGGTGATCACGAATCAGGAAAATGACCAATTCAGCGATGAGCTCGGGCAAATCATCTTGACGAATACTTCTGTTCAGAATAAGTTCCTGAACAATATCGTTACAACGGCAAAGAAATATGGATTCCGGGATATTCACTTTGACTTTGAGTTTTTAAGGCCGGCCGATAAAGAAGCCTATAATCAATTTCTCCGAAAAGCCAGGGATCGATTCAAGAAAGAAGGCTGGTTCATTTCCACGGCACTTGCCCCTAAAACAAGTGCTGAACAAAAAGGCAGTTGGTATGAAGCACATGACTATAAAGCACATGGTGAAATCGTCGACTTCGTTATCATCATGACTTATGAATGGGGATATAGCGGAGGACCTGCAATGGCCGTGTCCCCTATTGGACCGGTTCGGGATGTTCTCGAATATGCCGTCACCGATATTCCCTCCTATAAGATCCTGATGGGGCAGAATCTATATGGCTATGATTGGACCCTGCCTTTTGTACAGGGATCCACCGCCAAGGCCGTGAGTCCGCAGCAGGCCATCCAGATTGCGGCGGCAAATAATGTTTCCATCGAGTATGATGAAACCGCACAGGCCCCGCACTTCAACTATACTATTGAGGATAGGCAGCATGAGGTGTGGTTTGAGGATGCCAGATCCATTCAGGCAAAATTCGATTTAATCAAAGAACTGAACCTAAGGGGGATGAGTTATTGGAAGCTCGGCCTGGCCTTCCCTCAAAACTGGCTGCTCATCAGTGATAATTTTAACGTACGCAGAAGGGTCTAAGAACAGATTGAGCCTATCGTCAAACTTTTGGAATACCAAAACGCAAACGGACATATAATCAAATATCGAGCATGAAGTCCAGTTCAGGATACGTGACTCAGCCAATAAGCCTTCCGGCATTGTCCGGAGGGCTTTTATCATTTCAGTCGCAACTTTCCAGGTAATCTGCCGAAATTCATCATTCAAAGTTTGTCTGTCCGCTCCCTTATGAGCCAAGCCTTTTTTGACCATACTAAAAGGAACAGTTAAGGGGGTGTGAGAAACATGATTCGAATCGGCACATACATCAGCGCCGTTCCCAGAATTCCGCGTTTCATCAGATTGCTTTCTATCATCGCATTATTTTTACTCTCATTCGGGGTCTTGATCCACATTGTGGAGCCGAAGAGATTCCCTACTTTACTTGATGGCATCTGGTGGGCAATCGTAACTATGTCAACGGTGGGTTACGGAGATTTCACTCCCGTTACAAATATTGGAAAAATCATTGGGATGGTCCTCATTTTGTCGGGAGCCGGCCTGATCACCTCTTATTTTGCGTTCATTGCTAAAATGTCCATTTCCAATGAACAGCAATTTTTAACAGGAAAGAAAGTATACGGCGGCGGCGGTCATATCATCATTGTAGGCTGGAATGGCCGTTCCAAGAGAATCATCCAAAACATTCATGATCGTAAACATCATCAATCCATCGTCCTTATAGATGATACACTGCAAAAGCATCCGCTTCCAAGAACGAATATCCACTTTGTCCAAGGAAAAGCTACATTGGATTCCGTTTTGCAGAAAGCTAATATAAAACAAGCCATACGCGTACTTATCACAGCTGACCTCAAGCAAGACGAGCTGCAAACGGATATGTTCTCGATATTAACATTATTGGCCGTCAAGGGACTGAATCCGCATGTGTATTGCCTTGTGGAGATATTAACGCATGAACAAAAGGAAAATGCTTTACGAGCAGGAGCGGACGGTATAGTGGAAACGAATAAATTTGCGAGTGAATATATGCAGGATTGCTTATCGAAAGGGATCATTGCGGATGCAGAAGAGCAAAATGATTGGGATGGATTGAACATCAAACAGCTGCCCGTCCGGAATGACTGGGTGGAAATGTCGTTCAAACAGCTGAGCGTCAAGCTATTTGATCAGGACATTTTATTGATTGGCATCATTTCAGGGGGCAAGACTTTCATCAAGCCCCCTGCAGATGTAATCATACATCGTAATGACACCCTGCTCATCATTGAAGATTAATGTAATAAAAGCTTTTCCAAATCACGGACAAGCGTTTTTCCATATGAGATATAGTTTTCCGGAAATTCGGCATCCGGATTTTCCGGCTCAGCAAACTGGTTGAAGGAAGCGGAGAGGTTTCCGATATTTCCTTCACCGTCAATACCGTCCTCGTACTTATGAGATAGCAAAAACGGCTGTAAAAATTCGACCATTACCCCATCCATATCGAGTGAACCATCAACAGCCTTGAAAGGGACTCGCAAGAACTGGTATCCATCGCTGTCATCTATCTTATAATCAAAAGACCCGTGGTCATAGTCCCATCCTCCGCCTATCACATAGCCTTCGGGTTTTAACTTCGTCTCCAAATCGAACAAACCGAATGTTTTCCCTTCCAACTCAGAAGAAATTTTAATCATTGTAAAAAACCTCTTTCGCTAATTTTCTATTAGCTTAACCAAAAGGCCTTTAAAAAAACCCCTGGAATGACTCTATCGTTCCCTTGATCAGGCATAAAGGAAGATTGGCTTCCTCACTGATTTCCAAGCTTTCCTTACGCTTTTATTTCAGCTTCGTCGCTCCTCTCCTCCTCCAGTCGTAATTACCGGATCTTCTGCTGCTCTTCTTTCCATCCGGCAGGCAGGCTTCTTGCGGACCCGGGTACCGTTCTCAGTTTCTCTAGCACCTCGATACTACTTATCCCCCACTTTCATTTTCGATACCAGTATCGAATATGTTTATTCTTACCCTTTGGCGTTCAACCCAAAAAAAGCATCAAGCTGGATGTATTCCAGCTTGATGCCTTTTTTTATTATAAGCGCTTTTCGAGCTCCGCTTTTTTCTCTTCATAACCCGGTTTGCCTAAAAGCGCAAACATGTTCACCTTATATGCTTCCACTCCAGGCTGATCAAATGGATTTACACCCAGTAAGTAACCGCTCATTGCACAAGCTTTCTCGAAGAAATATACAAGGTAGCCAAATGTATAAGCATCAAGCTGAGGAACCGATAGGATCAGATTGGGAACGCCGCCGTCCGTATGGGCTAACAGAGTACCCTCAAATGCTTTATTATTTACGAATTGCACCGTTTCACCTGAAAGGTAATTCAGACCATCCAAATCATTTTCCGCTTTTTCAATTGAAATTTCATGACGGGCTTTCTCCACTTTGATGACTGTTTCAAAAAGATCACGTCGCCCTTCCTGAACATACTGCCCTAATGAATGCAGGTCAGTCGAAAAGTTAGCGGATGAAGGGAAGATTCCTTTTTGATCCTTTCCTTCACTCTCTCCAAATAATTGTTTCCACCACTCAGAGAAGTATTGAAGTCCAGGCTCATAGTTTATCAGCATTTCAATGGTTTTCCCTTTATTGTAAAGGATATTTCGAACCGCCGCATATTGGTATGCCTGATTATCCGCTAGCTCGGAAGAACTGAATTCCACCCTGGCTTGCTCGGCTCCCTCCATGATTTGATCGATATCCGCCCCGCTTACCGCAATCGGAAGCAGCCCTACTGCCGTTAAGACCGAGTAACGTCCGCCAACATCATCAGGAATGACGAAAGTTTGGAAACCTTCCTCCGTTGCTACCGTTTTTAATGCGCCCTTTTCTTTATCAGTGGTCGCATAAATGCGGCCTTTAGCTTCTTCAACCCCATATTTTTGTTCCAGCAATTTCCGGAAAATCCTGAAGGCAAGTGCAGGTTCAGTGGTCGTACCGGATTTAGAGATGACGTTGATCGAGAAATCCCTATTTTCCAATAGGTCCATTACGTCCTGCATATATGTAGAGCTTATATTATTACCCACAAATAAAATTTGCGGTGTATTTCTTTTGTCCGATGGCAAAATGTTATAAAAACTATGTTGAAGCATCTCGACTGCCGCACGTGCTCCCAGGTATGACCCACCGATTCCGATAACCAGCAACACATCTGAATCTTCTTTTATTTTTTCGGCCGCTTTTTTGATTCTTGAGAACTCTTCTTTATCATAATTGGCGGGTAAATCAAGCCAGCCAAGATATTCATTGCCTGCCCCTGTCTGCTCATGCAGAGAATGGTGTGCCACTTTTACAGCATCCTGTAAATAGGTTATTTCATGCTCCCCGAAAAACGGTAGGGCTTTTGAATAATCGAAACGAATATGGGCCATTCAAATTCCTCCTTTAATTTTAAGTTTCCCTTTCACTTTATCTGATGTAATTCTCATAATCAAGACATCGATTTAGTAAATAACGAATAATGCAGCAATCTCCCACCTGACAAGATGGGAGAAATGATCATTTCACTTGATTTATAATGAAGCCCGTAAAATGGCAAGGACATCCTCACGGTTCAGGATTTTGAATCGTCCAAATTCCCCTCTGCTCATCGCTTTATCAGCCATGACTTCCAATTGTGAGTCATCGATGCCATAATCCGAAAGATTGGTCGGCGCCCCTAAGCTGCTCCAAAACGCCCTAAGCCTTTCAATGCCCTCAAGTGCAGCTTCCTCATCCGTTTTACCTTCCGGGTCCACATGGAACACGCGGACTGCAACCTGTTTAAAGCGTGCGACGTTTTCATGGAGCACATGTTTCATCCAATTTGGGAATAAGATGGCCAATCCTCCGGCATGCGGGATGTCATAAACGGCTGAAACGGCATGTTCAATGTTATGAGTTGCCCAATCACCACTGTAACCAACCCCAAGCGAACCATTCAAGGCTAGATTTCCTGCATATAGGATAGTAGCCCGGTGCTCATAATTCTCTAGGTCTTCCAATAGTTTAGGTGCCGTTTCAATCACGGTCAATAACAGCGATTCACAGAAACGGTCTTGAAGGGGTGCATGCGTTTCCGGATGGAAATACGTTTCGAACACATGTGACATCATATCGACCATTCCGTATACCGTTTGATCTTTAGGCACCGAAAAAGTATTTTCGGGATCTAAAATCGAGAATTGAGGAAATACCAATGGACTTCCCCATCCATATTTCTCTTTCGTTTCCCAGTTTGTTATGACTGAGCCCGAATTTGCCTCGGAGCCGGTTGCAGCTAAAGTCAGCACCGTTCCAAACGGAAGGGCCTCTACCACTGGTGCCTCCTTAATGACAAGATCCCATGGATCCCCCTCATATTTAGCACCTGCCACAATTGCCTTTGTAGCATCAATAACGCTTCCGCCTCCAACAGCAAGGACAAAGTCGATACCCTTTTCTTTACAAAGATCCACACCTTTCCGGACTGTTGAGATGCGTGGATTCGGTTCAACTCCGGAAAGTTCGTGTACCTCTGCATCAATCACCTTCAATGCGTTGACCACTTTATCATATAAGCCATTTTTCTTTATGCTTCCTCCACCGTAAACAAGTAAAACTTTATGACCATAAGCAGGAATTTCAGTTTTTAAACTTTCAAGCTGATTTTTCCCGAAAATTACTTTAGTAGGATTTTTATAAGTGAAATTTTCCAATGGATTTCTCTCCTTTAGTGCCTCATTGACCCCATCTGTGGCCATAAAATTGCCCATTTGGCCAATGGCTGGTTTTTCTTTTCATTATGAACCAATGTTCCATATAAATACAAAATATCCGCCCGCATCTTTTATAAGGATGTATATTTACATGATGAAAAAGCATGATAAGTAAAGAACTGATTTTCTCAAAAAGGAGGCTGTACAATGAGTGGAATACAAAGAACTGCACTTGTTCTTATTATAATCGGGGCAATCAACTGGGGATTAATAGGTTTTTTCCAATTTGACTTGGTCGCTTCAATTTTCGGAGGGCAAGATGCAGCAATGGCCCGCATCGTTTATGGATTGGTAGGAATTTCCGGTCTCATTAATCTTGGTCTTCTCTTTAAACCAAGTCCTGAAATTTCCAGGGAGCCTGAAACCAAACCTACTCGTTGAAAGTCTTAAGTCCATGGACATTGTTTATGTTCTATAAAATAAAGCCGGACCATGGTAAACACATGACCCGGCTTTATTTAATTCATATGCCTGTATACCATCTATAAGCGGCAAGTTAGGTCTGGACATCTTCATTGATCATGAAAATGGACAAAAAAAACCGGCTGATCGAAGGATCTGCCGGTTCACAAAATTATTTTTTGATTAAGTCTTCGCGTTGAGATTGTTCAATCCACTCTTGAAGTTTGTCTTTCAATGTGTTGAAACCTTCAGTAGATTCGATGTGAGATGTCGCTTTAACAGATGCTTGGCGTTTTTTCGGAGCTTTTTTCGGAGCTTCAGTACGCTCAGGAGCTTCTTCTGTAGCGCGGATCGATAAGCCGATTTTTCCAGCAGCTGAATCGATGGAAAGCACTTTAACTTTTACTTCATCGCCCACTTTTAAATGTTCGTTGATATCTTTAACGAATCCGTGAGTAATTTCAGAAATATGAACTAAACCTTGAGTTGAATCATCTAGAGCAACAAAAGCACCGTATGGTTGAATACCAGTAACTTTACCAGTAACTACCGCACCAATTTCGAATTTTTCAGACATGGTAACACTCCTATTTTATATATATTTTTTCGTCTTTTCACGCAATAAAAAATTATATCACATAATTGGAAAATAATCAAAGTTAAGTATACCATACTTTTTGGGATTTTACTCATTAAATATGTTTGTTTTTTGGAAATAATAAATATCATAAGCTCGTTATTAATAACTTATCCTAAAAATTTGCAAATAACCTCATTTCCCCATAAGATATTTACTCATTTTTCTAAAGATTGTAATATTAAAACACTATCCAATCCCTAATAAACATAGTAAGATGGGAAAATGTTTTAAAGAAAGTAATTTACAGCTAGATATTTTTTACATCTAAAGGAGTTTTTCCATCATGTCAAAACAAGATCAATGGACTTCAAAACTTGGGTTTATCCTGGCAGCCGCGGGATCCGCTATTGGATTGGGTGCCATCTGGAAGCTCCCATATATGACTGGGGAAAATGGTGGAGGGGTCTTTTTCCTGCTCTTCATTTTGTTCACCCTGCTTATCGGTGCACCCATATTAATTGCAGAATTCACAATTGGCCGCAATGCACAGAAAGATGCCATCAGCGCATATAAACATATCGCCCCAGGAAAGCCTTGGGTTTTGATTGGGTACGGCGGTGTCGTCGCTTCCATCATTCTGCTTTCATTCTTCAGTGTGGTTGGAGGCTGGATCATCTCTTATTTAGCAAGAAGCTTTACAGGTTCCCTCTCAAACTTAACTCAAGAGGAATATGGAAACTTCTTTAATGCGATAATCAGCAATCCTTATGAAACGGTAATCGCTCAATTATTATTCATGGTCTTTACCATTTGGGTCGTGCAAGGTGGCGTATCCAAGGGAATTGAAAAAGCGAATAAATATATGATGCCTTCATTGTTCATTCTTTTCATCATTCTTCTAATCCGTTCCTTGACTCTCGATGGAGCAATGGAGGGTGTGAAATTCTTCTTGAAGCCCGACTTTTCCGCTTTAACAGGGGAAACGATCCTATTGGCACTTGGCCAATCCTTCTTTGCGCTAAGTGTTGGTGTTTCAGTGATGGTAACCTACGCATCCTATTTAAGTAAAAATGAGGATATTACAAAATCGGCCTTTTCAGTAGTCGGACTGAATATCTTCATTTCCTTGTTGGCAGGTTTAGTTATCTTCCCGGCTGTTTTCGCACTAGGCTTCAGCCCATCAAGCGGGCCTGGACTGGTATTTGTCGTATTACCTGCCGTCTTTAATGAAATGGCGCTTGGCGGGATCTTCATGGCCATTTTCTTTATTTTATTATTATTTGCCACCCTTACAACGTCATTCTCGATACTTGAAATCGTTGTGGCAGCCATGATCAAAGGTGATACTGCAAAGCGGAAGAAGGCTTCTTGGATAGCTGGTATCCTCGTGTTCCTGATTGGGATTCCAAGCGCATTATCATTTGGGGTGCTTTCGGATGTGAAGATTTTCAATTTATCCATATTCGATTTCGCTGATTATCTGACAAGCAATATCGCGCTGCCAGTCGGCGCCTTGTTCATATCCCTTTTCATCGGCTATCAAATGAAAAGGATCGAGGTCCAAAGGGAGTTCGAATCTGGCGCAGATTCCGGCCGATCACTTTTTAAACTTTGGTACTTCCTGATTCGCTACATCGTGCCGATCATGATCATACTCGTATTCCTTAAGTCAATCAATCTCATTTAACATCCAAAATGCCGTCTCGATATATCTCGGGACGGCATTTTTTTCACAAAACCTACATAATCAATTACTTCTCTTTAAGTTATAATATGGTAAAATAATTACATTACTAAAATATTTCCTGAAAAAGGAGTGCCTGACTATGTCAAATATCGCGAAGAATATCCGGCAATACCGAGAAGATCATAACCTCACTCAACAGGAACTGGCTCTAAAATTACGAATCGGCACCAAGAAGATTGAAAAGTATGAATCCGGTGAATCGATTCCTGATACACAAACCATTTTACGGCTTTCCACCGTTCTTGACATTCCAGCTTCAGAATTCCTGGAGGATACCCCAACCGGGAACGCTTCTGATGTGGACGAGGACATCAAAAAGCTCATTGAAGAAGTTGGAACAAAAAAAGCAAAGCTCATTCTAAGAACAGCTAAAGATTTTAGCGAAGAACAAATTCTGAATGTTATGCATACTTTATATAATACAAAAGCCTAATTCAAAAAATGTCGTAGTGTGTGTATTTTTTTTCAGTGTGCTGGATATACTATGATTAACACTTTCTATGTTAATCCATTAGATTAACTCTTTTTTCTAATTCCCCCTATGGAAAGGGATCCGGCTGCTTGAAAAGGCCGGATCCCTATTTTTTTGCTTTTATTGGCAATGGTTCTTCATGAAACGTTCCATCCTACTAAGTGCTTCTTGAAGTTGTTCCATGGAGGATGCATAGGAACAGCGGATATGACCTTCACCGCTTTCCCCGAACACATCTCCCGGTACAACGGCTACAAGTTCTTCCGTCAGAAGTTTTTCAGCAAATTCCATCGAAGTCATCCCCGTTTTCTCGATGGACGGAAAAGCATAAAAAGCCCCGCCAGGATTATGGCAAACCAGACCCATATCGTTAAATGATTTCACGATAAAATTTCGTCTTCTCCGATAACTCCGACGCATTTCTTCCACATCCTGCATTCCGTGCTTCAAAGCTTCCAATGCAGCATGCTGTGCAATGGTCGGCGCACACATCATCGCATATTGATGAAGCTTAAGCATCGCTTCAGAAATTTCCTTAGGTGCACAAACGAACCCAAGACGCCATCCAGTCATCGCAAACCCTTTCGAAAACCCATTGATGACAATTGTCCTCTCAAGCATGCCGTCAATGGCAGCAAAGGAGGTGAATTTCTCATCATAAGCAAGTTCGGCATAGATTTCATCGGAAATGACCAATAAATCATGCTTTTTGACGATGTCAGCAAGCATCACTAATTCTTCCTGCCCAAGCTGGGTGCCCGTTGGGTTATTCGGCGAACAGATTAAAACGGCCTTCGTTTTAGGGGTGATCGCCGCTTCGAGTTGCCCGGGAGTCAGCTTAAAGTCATCTTCCTTTGAAGTTTGGACCGTCACCGGTATTCCCCCGGCCATGGTCACAAGCGGTGCATAAGCGACGAAACATGGTTCAACGACTATGACTTCCTCGCCTGGATTCAGGATGGTCCTCAAAGCAATGTCGAGAGCCTGGCTTGCTCCGACCGTGACAATGATTTGATCCTCTGGTCTATACGAAACATGGAACTGCTTTTCCATATACCAGCTGATTTCCGACCTTAATTCATATAATCCGGCATTAGCCGTATAAGAGGTATACCCTTCCTCCAAGGAGTTGATCGCCGCTTCCCTTACAGCCCAAGATGTAACGAAATCCGGTTCACCCACACCAAGTGAGACGACCCCTTCCAAATTGGCTGCCAGGTCGAAAAAGCGGCGGATACCTGATGGTTTAAGCTCTGCAATCGTTCTTGAAACATAACTCGTTTTAATCATGGTGACACCACTATCCGCTTATCTTCTTCAGTTTGGTCAAAAATCGTGCCATCGTGCTTGTATTTTTTCATAATGAAGTGAGTCGTCGTAGAAATGACGGAATCCAGTGTCGAAAGTTTTTCTGAAACAAAGCTTGCCACTTCGTTCATCGAACGTCCTTCGACAATGACTGAAAGATCATAGGCCCCTGACATTAGATAAACGGACTGGACTTCTTTGAATTTGTAAATCCTTTTTGCGACCTCATCGAAACCGACACCGCGTTTTGGAGTGACTTTTACATCAATCATGGCTGTGACACCATGGTATTCATCTACTTTTGCCCAGTTAATGACGGTTAAATAACGTACAATAACCCGCATATCTTCTAATTTCTTCAATGTTATTTCAATGTCCGCTTCTGATAGATCGGTCATTTTAGCCAAATCCTTCAGATCAATCCGGCTGTTATTTTCAATGATTCTCAAGACTTCCAATTCCTCTTCATTCAAGTGCATTGGAAAAACCCCCTTTTGGAATTCACTAATTTAAATGTGATGGTTTGGCTGGCAGATAGTCTCACGAATTACCTTATTAGACTTTTTTACAATCCTATATGACAATATAAATTAATAAGTCCTATTCTGTCAGGATAAACTTACACTATTATATCAAAATTGGTTGGTGACCTGTTATAGTAATTGTCTTTTTTCATCGTTATTATTACAATTACTGTTATGCAACAGTATTAAAGGACCTTTTTTGGGATATTCAGGTTAACATGGACTTTCATTTTAACGGAGGAGGATCTTTATGGAAAGTCATACAATCAAAGGCGTGGAACGGGTGGATGATATGGAAATCTATTTTGAATATGACCGAATGGATGATTCACTCCCCACCCTTGTACTGCTTCATGGGTTTTTGTCATCCAGCTTCAGTTTCCGTAAATTAGTACCCTATTTGATCAAAGAATTCAATGTGATCTCAATAGACCTCCCTCCCTTCGGTCAAAGCGGAAAAGATTATCGATATACATATTCATTCCGGAACATTGCTAAATCCGTCGTTCTGTTCTTAGAGGGGAAAAATATCAGGAAATTCAGTCTCATCGGCCATTCCATGGGCGGGCAGATTTCCCTGCAGCTCATCAAATCATATCCTGATCTTGTCGACCACGCCATTCTGCTTGCCGGTTCAGGCTATCAGCCCGGCTATTCGGAAAAAATGAAAATGGTCAGTTACCTGCCTTTCTTTTCATTCGGGATAAAACGGTATTTACAAAAATCAGGTATCGAAAAGAACTTGAAAAATGTCGTCCATGACCCGGCCATGATTGACGATGAAATGCGGCAGGGTTATCTGGGGCCATTCATAAAGAATCATGATATTTTCCGTGCCTTGGGGAGGATGCTTCGAGATAAGGAAGTCGATTTGCTGAAGGAGGACCTTAGTGATATCCATACACCTTGCCTGCTTATTTGGGGAAGGCATGACAGAGTGGTGCCATTGAGTGTTGGCCAAAGGCTTCATGATGACCTGCCTAATTCCGAGCTTGTTGTCATTGAGGATACTGGGCACCTCCTCCCAGAGGAGAAACCGGAAGAAGTGTATCAATTAATTAAAGGGTTTCTTGGAGTAGCCACCCCAACATAAAAAAGGTGACCCTTATTCGGGTACACCCTATTTCACCTTTAGATCGAACAGCTGGCATCATTTTTTATGATGAGCAGCTTCTGTGCAACTTCCAGGCATTTTTCCATCTGAACGGATTCATCAAACGCGAACTCGTAAATGGATTTTATTTTTTCCGCCAGTTCCTTTGGGTCATCTATATCCCGGATTGCTACGACTGTATCTGCAATTTCCGGTTCATATAAATCCCAACCTATTTGGAAGGGATCCCACTCTTGCAAAACGGCAACCAACGCTAAATTCATTTGCTGTGTATCCATATCTTCATCACCTGCTCATTATTTTCAAAGAACATGATATCATAGTATCATAACAACAGACTTTTCACTAAGACGACAAATTTTTATTCGGTGGTGTATATTTTGAACAAGTCAATTTTTGAAGAACAAATTAACAGGGAAAATTCAGGGTCAGCAAAATGGGATAAAAACTCGCTCAAATCATTGTATGGGCGCGAGGATATTCTACCAATGTGGGTTGCCGATATGGACTTCCCATCTCCTGAGGGCATTCAAATGGCGTTAATGGAACGCTTGAATCATCCAATTTTCGGCTATACCGTCCCTTCGGAAACGGTTTTCACCGAAATTCAAAGCTGGCTTAGAGACCGGCACTCCTGGCAAATCGAAAAAGAGTGGATTTCATTCAGCTCTGGCGTCGTTTCTGCGATCGGTACAACGATCCAAGCATTCACGAACCCGGGCGATAAAATATTGTTACAATCTCCCGTCTATACCCCATTTTTTGATATGATCAAAAATAATGACCGGGAAGTGGTCAATAGTCCCCTTATCATAGAAAAAGACCGCTTTGAGATTGATTTCACGGATTTTGAGGACAAACTGAAAAGCGGAGTGAAACTATTCCTTTTTTGCAGTCCACATAACCCTGGCGGACGCGTTTGGACAAAGGACGAACTATTGCGAATCGGGGAGCTATGTGAAAAATATGATGTAGTCATCGTCAGTGATGAGATACATGCTGACTTATTCCATAAAACTTCGAGGCATTATCCGATCGGCTCGCTTTCGGAAAAATTAGCGGACATAACCGTTACGTTAATGGCCCCAAGTAAAACATTCAATATTGCCGGCCTTCAAGCTTCATTCCTGATCGCCAGTAATGAAAAATTGCAGAAGCAATTGCAAAAGGCCCAAACGAAGCTTGCCTTCCATGGTCTTAACATCTTTGCCTTAACAGCTATGGAAGCCGCGTATCGAGAGGGCTTGGATTGGCTGGAAGACATGATTGACTACATTGAGGAGAATATAAAAGTGGCAGAGGAATTCATTGCTGCTGAAATTCCTTCACTGCATGTCATGCATCCGGAAGCTTCTTACCTATTATGGATTGATTGCCGTGACCTTGGATTGACCGACAAGGAAATTAAGGAACGGCTGATTCATCAAGGGAAGCTCGCATTGGAGCCCGGTTCAAAATATGGACCTGGCGGAGAAGGTTTCGTCCGAATGAATCTCGGTTGTTCACGCAGCATGATGATGGAAGGGCTAAACCGTTTGAAATTGGCTTTTCCATAAATAAAAAAGGAACCAGGTTTAGAATCCTGGTTCTTTTTTTTCATTCTTTCTCTTCATCTACATATGGATCATGCTCATAACGTGGCAAATCCCCAAACGGGGTTTGAATATTTTCTTCAAAAAGTTCTTCCTTCAATTCTTCATATTGCGAGTTAGGGTAAACGGTTATCTCTTTACCGTATATATCCACACCAACGAAATTTTCATAATCTTCGACATATCCGATATTTTCTTCGGACTCGACATACATATCTTCGTAATCATTTGGTGGATTCACAAAATCGGAAGGCGTTTCAGATGTTCCATAGCTGGCAACGTCCTGCCATGAATCTTCCGCATCGTATGCAACCGATTCGTGCCGGTCATCATAATCAAACTTTCCAAATGGGGGTCCCAGCACTTCCTCTTCCACCGGCCGATTGTCCGAAGTTTCTTGTGACGGGGTATGCTCGACACAATAAGTCGTAGTAGGGATGACTTTCAAACGTTCAAGAGGTATTTCCTTTGAACAAACCTCGCATTTTCCATACTCACCTGCCTCGATGGCAGAAAGCGCTCTTTCAATATCCCTTATTTCATCCCGATCATGCTCGGTAAGGGCCAAATCCTTTTCCCGTTCATATAACTCGGTTCCCTGATCGCCGGGATGATTATCGTAATTCGATAACTCACCTGTCGAATCCTCCATGCTTCTTCTTAAATCGTGGTCGCCTTGATCATTTAATCGCTCTTTCAACTCTTGCTTCGTTTGCTGCAATTGCTGTTGAAATTCTTTAAGCTGCTGATTGGATAGCATGTGCAACATCCTTTCAAAATCGTTCTTCCCTCTAGTATTTCTCTCTTCCCGTCATTCCATAAGGGTATTTTTTACCTTAGGAATAATTTAATTCAGATAACAGAAGCTAAATCAGAAATATTAATTTTTAGGAAGGCTTTTATTTGTATTTCTATAAAGAAGATTTAATAAATATAATCGTTCCCGATAAGCCTGAATCCGAATGCAGCAAAAGTACTTCAGGAAACGCTCGGAGGGCAATTCGGTGAAATGCGGACGATGATGCAATATTCTTTCCAAAGCGCCAACTTCCGCGGCAAGGCTAAACAATATCGTGATTTAATCCGTGGTGTTTTCTTAGAGGAACTAAGCCATGTTGAACTTGTCCAATCAACCATTAACCAGCTGTTGAATGATGCTGGCGGGGATATGCCCGGAGATGCCGGTATCGATGGTGCCCCATTGGATGATGTCATCCGGGGTGGCGCAAACCCCCATCATTTCATCATCGGTGCGAAAGCTTCCCTCCCCGTCGATGCTGGCGGCAATCCATGGAATGGATTATGGGTTTATGATCACGGTAATCTTGTGGCGAACCTTTTGAATAATGTCATGCTTGAATCCACGGGGGTCCTGCAAAAGTCGAGGATTTATGAAATGAGTTCCAATAACCAATGCGTGAAACACTGGCATTTTTAATGGTTCTTGACTATGCCCATCAAAATGCATTTGCCAAAGTATTGGAAACCATCGGGGTCGACTGGGGGAAAATCTTCCCCGTACCTAATTATGATTTGAAAAAATATCCTGAATGCCGCAAATATGTGGATTTAGGCTACCATAATGCCCAATTCAATTTCAGGCTGGATCAAACTCAAATCAGCGAAGTTTTCCAAGGGGAAACACCGAGTCGAAATGGCGGAAAACTTGCTGTTACCGAGCCGCCAAAAGGATTCCCGGTCCCAGAAATGCCAGATATGCCAAATGAACACGGTCCTGGATTGAGTGATTTGAACAATTAAAAAAGAAGGCGGACACATCATTCTGTGTTCGCCTCCTTGTTTTAATTATTGATATATTTCTCAAAAACAAAGCCAAAATCTTTCACATGGTACTTTTTCCGGCTATCCATCAACCATTCGAAAGCTGCGGAATTAATTTCCTTGAAACTTGCAGCCATTTGGCTTCCTTCAGTACGAACCTGGTTCAAAGTGGAAGAAGCAAGGTTTACACTTTGCTGTGCATATTGAAGGGCATATTCATTTTCATGGCAAATTTCCGATATTTTCACGAGTGTTTTGAACAAGTCCTTTAATTCTTCAATGAATTTCTTATGGACATCAATGGAGAAACTCTTTGCACCGATCGAAAATTTAATTTCCACATCCAAATCAACAGTCCCTGCCGTTTCAAGCGTTACGTTGGAAATATTATACTGGCTGTAGCTATATCTAGTAAGTGTACGCTTTTTGCTTATGGCACTCGTGCCATCCAAATGTATGAACGCTTGATTCGTGAAACAGTACTCATCGGTTTTCGATTTAATCAGGAAATAAATTTTTTCCTCATCTTCATGCATGATATAATCATCTGCATCCACCTTGTCATAATCGGCAGGGCTAATCACACTCCCAATATCACTAAGACCAAGGGCATCAGCCGCAATTTTCTTGAACATTCCCATTCCCCCTATCAAATTTCAGGTAATTACACCCTATCATAAGTATTTCTCCAGTATTATCTCATCTCGGATCGGAATTCCATCAAAACTGTAAAATGGTATTTCAGGTTTTATTTTCCGTGATTCTTCAACTGCATTTTTAACGATTTCCGAAATGACATAACCACGCTTTTGAAAAAACTTCAATGCCTGTAAATTATCGTTCGTTGTAATCGCTTTAATAGTATGGCAATTTTTTTCCTTAGCGATATTTTCCATCACATAAAGCAACGATGAGCCCACACCTTGATTCTCATGCTCACTGTTCAAAGAAATGATCTGACATACATGGTCGGATAATTTGTATGTTCCCAATCCCGTGATTTTTTCATTCTCGTCCATCACTCCAAAACCCTCAAGTTCCGCATAATGAAACAAGCCTCTTGAAAAAACGACTTGAGTCGTCTCCCAGTGCTGAATGAAAAAACTCTTGACCGTATCTGTCGCAATCATTCTTTTCGCTACGATTTGCATAACTATTTACGCCCCCAAAATTTCTCTCTCTCTGCTTATAGTATAAAATGCTTATGCTGATAAGGGAACATTTTATTCTTCATTCAGGTCCTTTACAACCTTCTAACAAAACATAATACCATTCATATTCAGATAATCAATAATCATGGAATAAAAAAACGGCAGGACCTCTCGCGATGCACCCGCCTCTTCCGGAATCAAGTAATGGTATCATCCTTTATACGTCGGTTCCTTTTAGTGACTTCATCTTCAAATTGCTTGGTTTTCATTTCTTCCTTCTTTGAATATCTTATAATTGCCCTCATCGTAAAAACCGCTGCAACCAAAAAGATGAAGCAAGTTATGCCAGCCGAGATATATTCAGTCTTGTCTTCTGGAAAGTAAAGAAACAAACCTAGTAAAGTATGATTGAGAAAGTCCATCCGATACATCCTTCCTGATAGGGAATTAAACTGCATTATCCCATTATATCAATTACCAGAACAATCCACTAGTGGGCCTTATCCACTAAAATCTAAAAAAAACGAGAGGCCATTAGCCCCTCGCTTCCCTTTTATTTATAAAATGGTGATCCCTTTAATGACCACATCAACTGCTGGTTTGTCTCCCGCAACTGTCTCTACGTTAGCAATCGTATCAACAACGTCCATGCCTTCAACCACTTGACCAAAAACAGAGTGTTTATGATCCAACCATGGTGTGCCGCCTTGTTCCATATAAGCGCTAATGATTTCTTCCGGATAACCGGCTTGCTTCATTTGCTCACCCATTCTGCTGTCTACATGCTGGGCTTGTACGACGAAGAATTGGCTGCCGTTTGTTCCTGGGCCTGCATTTGCCATGGAAAGAGCTCCACGCAAATTGAATAATTGCATAGAGAACTCATCCTCGAATGGAGTTCCCCAGATACTTTCTCCACCCATTCCAGTCCCTGTCGGATCTCCGCCTTGAAGCATGAAATCCTTGATGACACGGTGGAAGATGATTCCTTCGTAGTAGCCGTTTTCAGCATGGGTCAAGAAATTTTCCACTGTCTTCGGAGCCAGCTCAGGGAATAGTTTAATTTTAATATCGCCCATCGTCGTTTGCATGATGACCGCTTTTTCATTTTCCAAAACTTCACTTGTTAATTGTGGAAAGTTTGTCATTGTACATACCCTCTTTCTGTTTTAAATAAAATGGCCTTAACTGCCATTTTCCATCTTCATTTGTACACTTTACACGATTTTCGTGAAAAAAGCATCTTTGCGAAGTTGAACAAAATCGCTGTGAAAAATCGTTGTTCTTATGTATCATGAAGGAAGTTAAAAGAAAGGTGGTAGGGAAATGTCAGAACAGGATTTTAAAATCGGCGATAAGGTTACCGCCATATATAAAACTGGAAAATACATCGGGGAAATTACCGATATCAGACCTGCTGCATATCTTGTTAAAGTGTTGGCTGTCTTGAAGCATCCCATGCAGGGAGATCTTCATAACCCGAAGCAAACGGAAGTGTCCATGTTCCATCAGCGGCGCGCTCTTGCTTTCCGGGAGCAAACCAATGTACCGAAGAATATGGTAAGGATCTTTGAAGAAGAGATTCCTGAGTATAAGGAGTCCTTAAGAGAAGCTGTCGAGAAAATGAAACGCACCTTAAGCGAAGCACACACAGAGTGGAATGATAAAAGCTTACAGTTGCTAGAGGATTTAGCGGCGGACTATTTCAAATAAAGCATGATAAAAGCCAAATCAGTAGTAGATGATTTGGCTTTTATAACGCTAAATGATTCAAAACCTTTGATAAATCAATGCGATCGCCAATTGTCGTCGGTTCATGATTTTGCATATAACTTTTATCTTTCTCTACTAACTTAAAGATATTATATGTCGTGATTGCATCATCCAGCGCCCTGTGATGCTTGCCTGTCCCTTCTTTGCCATAGGCCTGTACAGCCTTCCAAAGTCCGGTTTGATTTTGATCTCCGAAAAAGCGTTTATACTCCAAGCAAAGATCCGTTTGTTTCCCTGAAAAAGGGAAATCAAGTCCTGATTTCTGACAGTTCTGGCGAAGTACCTTCATGTCCATATTTCCCCAGGTCACAATCGTCGTCGGGTGCTGCTCATCAATTTTCTTCAATAAAGAAACCAACTCTTCAAATGAAATCCCCCGGTCCACCTGATCTTGGGTAATGTTCAAGAACTTCTTGCATCTTCCCGTTAGGACTGGAAATTTCAATGGGTTAACAAAAGATGAGTATTGTTCCTGAATACTCTCATTAATGACTGTGACTAAACCAACCTCAATGATTTCTGGATAAAACCCTGATGGATTGGCTTTTCCTTCCGGCATCGTAAATTCAAAATCAATGAATACATATTGCTGTTGTTCCTCCATTTTTATGACCCCCTTCATTTTCCTGACATCACGTATAAACAAAAATTGGATTTAATTTTCTCATGAGAATATTATAACAGAAGATTTAGAAAGTTTTTTAATTGGATCGTAATACACCATTCAGATAGAAATTTTGCCGTCATACCTAATTTACCCAAAACTCTTTATTGTCTACCTTAATTGGATTATGATGGATGAATGAACCAAAAGTACCATTCTTTCATCCCGTCATTTTTCCCAAGAACATACTAAAAATATATTAGTTAGGAAGTTGATCTATGCGCAAGTGCCTTGGTTATATCACGATTTCCCTCTTAGTTCCCGTATTGATCCTTTTCATTTTCCTTTCCTATCAGGAATGGTCCTTAGCGCAATCTCCCTATCATGTACTCGACGAGCGAATTCCCATGGATTCGGTAGAACTGTCTCAGACCAGTTACATGAAGGCTGCAAATGGAAAGGTCATCAGTGAAATTTCCACTGGTGAAAAAAGGACCTACCTAAAACTTGAAGACATCCCCCTTTTCCTGGAAAACCTCTTCATCGTTACAGAGGATCAGAAATTTTATGATCATGCAGGCGTTGACCTATCCGGCATAAGCAGGGCGCTTCTTATTAATTCACAAAATAAAACAATCGAACAAGGCGGCAGTACCATTACCCAGCAGCTGGCCAGGAATGCTTACCTTTCACATGATAGGACGTATAACCGAAAACTTAGTGAAATCCTTTACGCCTATCAGTTAGAGCGAAAAAAATCAAAACCGGAAATCATGGAGCTATATTTGAATGCCATATATTTCAGTAATGGAGCCTATGGAATCGAAGCTGCCTCCCAGTATTATTTCAGTAAACCGACTGGGGAGTTATCCAAAGCGGAACTTGCCTTCCTTGCAGCGATCCCTAATAATCCCGAAAACTACAATCCTCTTAAACATTTTGATGAGACGAAAAAGAGGCAGGAGAGATTACTGAAACAAATGGTCGCCGAAGGTGATTTAGAACAGACCGAGTATGAAAAGCTCATCAACACTACGATTAAATTAGACTTGTCCACCCCGGTCGACTTATATCCCGATTACGTGACGTATGTTCATCAGGAATTGAAAAACCTGGTGGCATCCTCTGAAGGTCTCACCAAATCTCTGCAAAGTCCTGATGTCGATATACGTCAGCAGGCGGAAGTAGAACTGAATAAAAAGGTCGAAAAGCTTTTGAATTCCGGTGTAACCATCCATACCGCACTCGATACCGAGCTGCAAACCCAGTCCAAGACTGCTGTACAATCAAAAATCGGTGTCAATGATATCGAGGGAGCTTTAGTGGTTATACAGCATCATACGCACGAGCTTGTCTCTTTGATTGGGGGAAAGGATTATAAAAAAAATTCTTTCAATCGGGCATACCAAAGTTATAGGCAGCCAGGGTCAGCCATAAAGCCACTTCTCGATTATGCTCCCTACATTGAAGAAACGGGTGCTGACATCAATCAGCTTGTAAGTGGAGCGAGCTATTGCAGCAATAGCTATTGCCCAAAGAATTATAGCGGTGACAGTTATGGGATGGTCACACTAAGGACGGCCTTCGCTCAATCCTATAACACACCCGCCATAAGGCTTTTTGAAAAGACGGGGATGGAGACTAGTTTCAAGTACCTGGAAGCTTTCGACTTTAAAAAAGTGAGCAAAAAAGACCACCATACGAGTTCGGCCATAGGCGGGTTCGAATATGGCATGAGTCCCCTTGAACTGACAAATGCCTATACTTCCTTCAATGACGGAAACTATCAGCCAGCACGGGCCATTATTAGAGTCACTGATCAAAAAGGTGAAGTCCTTTATAAATGGAACGACAACTCCAAGGAGATATGGAACAAAAGCACCGTAGCCAAGATGCGGCAACTTCTCCATGAAACAACGCTTTCCGGGACAGCCCGCAAAGCCTACTTCCCCACAGATTATATCGGCGGGAAAACCGGTACGACCAATGATGTGAAAGACATGTGGTTTGTCGGCCTGACAGCAAACTATACAACAGGCGTTTGGATTGGGAAGGACAAGCCATCCAATCTGCAATCCATTTATTCACATACACCCCATGTACTGATTTGGAAAGATATCAGCCAGACTGCCGAGTGAAAAAAAGAAGGTGCCATGATGGCACCTTCTTTTTTTCTATATGGGAAGACTTGCAATAACGCTGTTGTAAAGCTTCAAGCCCGCATAAGCGACTATTGAAATCAAGGCAGCCCAAACGAAGATTGGAAAGAAAACCAATCCGACCAGCCTGGACAAATTCAGGCTCGGGCTTAACTTATTGACAAAATAAATTAAGGCCACGACATTCGTTGCGATAAAGATAGAACCAAGCCCGAAGATGAATTGGACACTGAACAATGAACAGGCACCGCCAATGACATAAATGACAGATCCCCTTCTTACACTGTTCAGTGCTTCACCTTCAGAATCCTTGGAAAAGAATAATAAGGACAGCTCCAATATAGTATCGGAAATCAACTTCAATGCGGCAAAAACCATAAAGAATAATAGCAGCAATACGATCAGCAGCGCCAGCTTAATGCCCGCTTCAGAAAAAAACTCCAGCATCCCTTGGTAGATTCCCAAATTACCAAATAACTTGAGCATTTGCATTTCCCCATAAATGGCAAAGGAGAGACTGAACAATAGGATTGAAATGATTGGAAAGTAGCTAAGTAAATATGTGTTTTTCATGATTTCTCCATCCATGTATCTTTTATCCTATATTATGCTAGATAATCCACCATTTCACAATGGATACTCTACTAATTCACCCTTGAAAAACTTTTAAATTAAATTTTCCAGGTCGATTTCCTCTCCTTTTCTACCTATATATAAAACTCCATTTTAGTCGGCCTTCACTATTTTTAAAGCCATGCAAACCCACAAAAATTGCGTTATACTTTTAAGCGAGACAAGTATTCGATAAAAAATTCATAATCAACGAAGATTTCCTAACGTCTAGGATTGCGTGAAAAAAGCATAATAAGACGAATGACTTCGTTTTAAAAAGGGGGGAGTTTATGTCTTTACTTCATTGGGCGGTATTATCACCGTTTCTATTAGCACTTATTGTACCAATATTATACAAACTATTTCGACAAATACATACAGGTTGGTTTGTATTGATTTTACCGATTCTCCTTTTCACCTATTTTTCAAGTTTCATTTCCTTGACCAAACGAGGGGATATCATTACAGAAAGGGCTGCATGGATTCCTTCTCTCGGAATTCATATTGATTTCTATGTGGATGGACTAGGGCTTTTGTTCGCCTTGCTTATCACAGGGATAGGTTCACTCGTCGTTCTGTATTCGGTTTTCTATTTATCGAAAGAGAAAGAAAAGCTGAACCAATTTTACGTCTTCCTTTTGCTTTTCATGGGAGCGATGCTGGGCGTCGTCCTTTCCGATAATCTGATTGTCCTTTATTCGTTTTGGGAATTCACGAGTTTATCCTCATTTTTATTGATAGGATATTGGAATGAAAGGGAGCGTTCACGTTATGGGGCGCAGAAATCCCTGTTGATCACTGTGTTTGGAGGCTTAAGCCTGCTTGGAGGCATCATTCTCCTTGCCATTATGGGGAACACATTCAGCATACGTGAATTGATAGCACAAAGTGGGGAACTTATGGACCACCCGCTCTTCACTCCTGCCCTTTTGCTTGTGCTGCTTGGTGCGTTCACTAAATCCGCACAGTTCCCGTTCCATATCTGGCTACCTGACGCGATGGAAGCTCCGACACCAGTCAGCGCTTACCTTCATTCCGCTACAATGGTCAAGGCCGGAATTTATTTGGTTGCCCGATTAAGCCCTGTTTTTGCAGAATCCGGAATATGGTTCTGGCTAGTTTCGATTGCCGGATTGATCACCCTGTTCTGGGGCTCATTCTCTGCAATCAAACAGACAGATTTAAAGGGGATTCTCGCTTTTTCCACCATCAGTCAGCTCGGATTGATCATGTCGCTTTTGGGGCTTGGAGCGGCGGCACTCCACTATGAATCTTTAGGGGAAAATATATACTTGGCAGCCACGGTTGCAGCTGTATTCCACTTGATTAATCATGCGACCTTTAAAGGCAGCCTTTTCATGGTTGCAGGCATCATTGATCATGAAACCGGTACGCGTGATATCAGAAAGCTTGGCGGATTGATGCAGTTGATGCCGATTACTTTCACCGTCGCCGTCATAGGTGCTTTCTCAATGGCTGGCCTTCCACCCTTCAATGGTTTTTTAAGCAAGGAAATGTTCTTGGCCAGCATGGTGGATGTATTGAAACTGAATATCTTCAATATGGAGACATGGGGGATGCTGTTTCCTGTGCTGGCATGGGTCGCCAGTGTATTCACTTTTATATACAGCATGATTGTCGTGCTCAAACCCTTTACAGGCAAACTTCAGTTAAACCTATTGGACAAAAAACCCCATGAGGCACCGATCGGGATGTTGATTTCTCCGATAATCCTTGCTTCGTTGGTGATCATTTTCGGCATTTTTCCAAACTTGCTATCTTCGTCGATCATTGAACCGGCGGTAGCTGGCATTCAGCCAAGCTTGGTGGGTCCGGATTTCCAAGTCCATATCGCCTTCTGGCATGGATTCCAACCCGAATTATGGATGACGGTCGGCATCATTGCATTTGGAATCATTTTATACAAGACGTTTCCGAAGTGGCAAAAGATCCATCAGTGGATGCCTGAACGTTTATCCCTGAATGCTCTGTATGATAACGGGCTAAGAGGGCTCGAACGCTCGGCATCCTCCGTCATGAAATTTTTAATGACAGGTTCGATCCGTACATATCTGCTTTCGATATTCCTATTCTTCATTCTTTCATTGGGCTTTACGCTCTATTGGAAGGATGCATTTAAATTGGATACAGGAAATTTAGCTCCGATCGGCTTATATGAATGGGTATTAGCGGCGATTACCGTGATTGGCTCGATCGCCATTCTGTTTGCAAGATCCCGTTTGACTTCCATTATCATCTTAGGAGCGGTCGGTTATACGATTTCCCTATTTTTCGTTTTGTTGCGGGCACCGGATTTAGCCCTGACTCAACTTGTCATCGAAACGATTTCTGTATCACTGTTTTTGCTCTGTTTCTTCCACCTTCCATTAATGGCAAGCAGAAAGGAAGAACGGATGACATTCAGGTTGAATAATGCCCTTATATCCATTGGTGTAGGAGTCATGGTTACATTGATTGCCTTATCGGCACATAGCAATAAACTATTTGATTCCATATCAAGTTACTACCTTGAAAATGCTTATAAGGAAGCAGGCGGAAAGAATGTCGTAAATGTCATTCTCGTTGACTTCCGCGGACTTGATACGATGTTTGAAATCACTGTCCTTTCGATCGCTGCGCTTGGAATATTCGCGATGATCAAATTGCGTTTGACAGGGGGTAAAGATAAATCATGAAGCAAAATGACCTGATTCTCCAAACGGTTACGAAGGTCGCCGCCTTTGTTATCCTGCTTTTTGCAGTAGCCATCTTTTTAGGGGGGCATTATTCGCCAGGAGGCGGGTTTGTCGGCGGCTTAATGACATCAGCCGCCATAGTCCTGCTGTTGCTCGCTTTCGACATTAAAACCGTCACAGGCATCCTGCCGATTGACTATAAGTTAATGATTGGTTCAGGCTTGTTCATATCAAGCCTGACTGTTGCCGGCGGGTTAGTGTTCGGGGTGCCGCTCATGACACATGTATATCAATATTTCGATTTGCCTCTTCTTGGGCACATCTCGCTTCATACTGCGGTACTTTTTGATCTGGGTGTTTATCTTGTGGTTGTTGGTGTAACGATGACCATTATTCAAACGATAGGGGAGAGTGAATAATGGAACTTTTAATGGCCATTGTCATTGGAATACTATTTATGTGTGCGACCTATTTAATGCTTTCAAAAAGCATTTTAAGAATCATAATCGGTACTGGGCTGCTCAGTCACGGCGCCCATCTTTTGATTTTGACGATGGGCGGTTTGAAAGGCGGTTCCGTTCCATTGCTAAGTGATGATGTTACAACCTATGTTGATCCGCTTCCGCAAGCGCTTATCTTGACGGCCATCGTCATCAGTTTCGGAGTCACATCATTTCTGCTGGTTCTTGCTTATCGGACCTACCAGGAACTCGGAACTGATGATATGGAAGAAATGAGAGGTACGGAAGCGAATGAATAATCTTACTTTCATGCCTGTTTTATGGCCGCTTTTCACAGGCATACTTCTCATTTTCTTTGTAAAAAAAATCAAGCTGCAAAGAGGAATCTCTCTTTTTTCCTCTCTTATCGGAATCGTTATATCCCTTTATCTAGTGTTCTCGGTTCATACTCAAGGGATCTTGACTCTCGGTGTCGGTAGCTGGGATGCCCCGTTCGGGATCGTGATCGTCGCAGACATGCTTTCTTCACTGTTGGTCCTGACCACGAATATCATTGGATTGGCCATACTGATTTACTCGTTTTACTCCATAGGTGAAGAACGTGAAAGACACTATTATTATCCTGTATTTCAATTTTTGCTGATTGGTGTAAACGGTGCCTTCCTTACGGGGGATCTTTTCAATCTATTCGTCTTCTTTGAAGTCATGCTGATGGCTTCTTACGTGCTGCTTGTACTGGGAGGGACGAAAATACAACTGAGGGAATCATTGAAGTATATCATCGTCAATGTGCTTTCCTCTTCCTTTTTCGTCATCATGGTGGCGTACCTTTATTCAGTTCTTGGCACATTGAACATGGCGGACATCAGCCAGAGGATAGCGGAAGTCAACCAGCCTGGAATCATCTCGGTGATAGCAATTGGCTTCTTGATCGTCTTCGGTTTGAAGGGAGCCATTTTCCCGCTCTTCCAATGGCTGCCTGGGTCCTATTATGCTCCACCCATCCCAGTGATCGCACTATTCGGGGCATTGCTGACAAAGGTAGGGATATACTCCATTTTCAGGACCTATACACTCATGTTTTATCATGACCAGGATTTCACCCACACTTTCCTTGCGATACTTGCGATCTTGACCATCATCATCGGTGTCATAGGAGCGATAGCTTATTGGGATGTTAAAAAAATCATCATTTACAATATCATCATCGCCGTCGGGGTTATCATTTTCGGCATCTCGATCATGAATGGGCAGGCATTATCAGGCTCCATTATATATATCATTCATGACATGCTTATCAAGGCTGCACTCTTCCTGCTGGTTGGCATCATGATCAAAATCAGCGGATCGGATGATTTACGGGATATGGGCGGCTTGATCAAGCAATACCCTGCCCTTGCATGGACCTTCTTCATAGCTGCCATATCATTGGCGGGAATACCACCGTTCAGCGGATTTGCCGGCAAGCTCCTGATTCTTCAGGGAGCTGCAGAAAAAGGTGCCTACTTTGGAATGGCCGTTGTCTTGATTTCAAGCTTGATGGTCCTATACTCGGTTATGAAAATATTCATGAACGGTTTCTGGGGGACTCCAAAAGCTGATTATGCCTTATCTAATAATACGGTAAATAAAATGCTGGTTCCTGCCGTCCTCCTTGTTATCATTTCCGTTTTATTCGGAGTAGGAACAGAATCGATTTACCCATTCATTACACAAGCTGCAGATACATTAATGAATCCCGATATTTATATCAAAGCGGTTTTAAAGGAGTAGTGCCTGATGTCATTCCAAATTTTACTGAATGTGTTCCTTGCGGTTATCTGGATGTTTTTGAAAAATGAGTTTAACGGGAGCACTTTTATCATCGGATATGTATTGGGGCTCGGCATCATGTTCGTCTTCCGTCATTTTTTCAATGATCGTTTTTACCTGAACAGGGTGAATGCCGTCGTTCTATTACTACTCATATTCGCAAGGGAACTCATACTTTCCAATGTTAGCGTCCTTAAGGTCGTGCTTAAACCGAGTCTGGATATGAGACCTGGCATATTCGCATTCGAAACAGTGCTGACTAAGGATTGGGAAATTACGATACTATCGAATTTAATTACACTGACACCAGGAACACTTGTCGTTGAAGTATCGGAGGATAATCGGATTCTTTATATCCATGCGATGGATATTTCCGATAAGGATGAAGCCGTGGACAGCATTAGAAATACATTCGAAAAGGCGATCATGGAGGTGAGCAAATAATGTTCGATCTAATACTTAAAATCGCGTTGCTCGGTGTTTCGCTTTCCATGATTGGATTCTTATACCGTTTAATCAAAGGGCCTTCCGTACCGGATCGGGTCGTCGCACTCGATGCGATGGGAATAAACCTAATAGCAATCGTTGCACTTGCCTCCATTGTCATGGATACAAGCGCTTATCTGGAAGCCATTCTACTGCTCGGAATTCTATCTTTCATAGGAACGGTCGCGTTTGCCAAATTCCTTGAGAAAGGGGAGATTATCGAAGATGACCGCAATCGTTGAAATCCTATCTGCCCTATTCCTATTATTGGGGGTCTTTCTCTTTTTAGTCTCGGCTTTCGGAATCATCCGGCTGCCCGATGTCTATACAAGAAATCACGCTGCCTCAAAAAGCTCGACACTTGGGATCATGTTCATCCTGATTGGCACCTTGTTATATTTCTATTATAAGCATAGCCATTTCGATTTCCGGGTCGTGCTCGCGATCATCTTCATCTTCATGACCGGCCCTGTTGCCGGGCATTTAATCAATCGCTCGGCTTACCATTCAGGCGTTAAAATGTGGGATCGGAGTGTCCAGGATGATTTAAAGAAAATCCGGTGATTCCCTGCCATTGCAAAAGAGCTGCCCTATTTAACAGGAGCAGCTCTTTTCTGTCTCAATCTTTTAAATATACCTGGTCCCCTAAACTGATTTCACCTGTTCGTATGACCGAGGCATATACACCAAAATGATTGTTCCTTTCCTTGACGACAGTTTTCAAGAGTGATGGATCTCTATGGGAATCGCTCGGATCGACTGTTATGATCATACAGCGCTCACAATGCCTTTTGATTTCTAGTTCAACATCTTCCCCGATCAGAATCCTTTTTCCGAACCATCGCTCTTCTAAAAAGGGCGTTTTGTTCTCTAAAGATAGCACCAAATTGGGCCTGAATCTTCTGCCATCCACTTCTCTTCCCCAAAGCTTCGACAATTCGCCAATCGAGGCATCACTGACTAGCAGGATGTTTTCTTCTTCAATCGCACCGAACGGGATATGTGCTGGCGGATAAACAACGGAAGTTGCCTCCTGATTTAACAACCGTTCCATTTCCTCCCGAAAGGTTTCCTCTCCCCATGTCAGCACGTTTCCTGAAGGGGTCTTCACTTTTATTTCCGGATATTGGTCAAGGGTTTCCTCACCAGAAAAAACAGCTTGATAGCGGACCATCTCTGGGAATTGGGTTATCGTCAGGAACTTCCCATTTTTGTCTTTAAAGGCATGACTACGATCTCCATATAGTCCATAATCCATCACCCTTGTTTTCTGTACCTGTTCACCAGTGAAAGATTTTACAGGATGACGGGTGATTTCCTGTATATGACCAACCAGCATAAAAAAACTCCTTTTCATACAATAGTCTACTGCCATATTATACGTAAACCGGATACTGTAGAATCAAAATAGTGAACCGTCTAAATCATTACGTCACCTCAAAGCGATCGTTCCCTGATTCACTTCGGTAAGTCGATAACGGCCAACGTACAGCGTGAAATGCAGATAAGATTATCCCCTTCATCACGGATTTTCACGTCCCATACCATTGTCGTCCTCCCGCGATGGATGATGTTCCCTTCGGCGGTAACAATACCTGAACGGACGCCCCTTACATGATTGGCATTGATTTCAAGGCCCACGACAGCTTGTTTTTCACTGTCCACAAGCTGCATCCCGCCAAAACTTGCAACGGATTCCGCAAGGGCAACGGACGCTCCCCCATGCAATAAACCATATGGCTGCCTGGTACGTTCATCCACCGGCATCGTCGCAATGACTTTCCCGTCACCGATTACTTTCATGTCTATCCCAAGCGTGCCTATCAACGAATTTTCAATATTTCTCTCCATCCCCAATACCCCCAACTCTTATGTTTTTTCCTACAACGAATGATTCAGAAAAAGTGAATCACCATTCATAATAGTATACAAAAAAAGGATGACCCAAGTCTATCAAGTCATCCTTCAATAATGTGAATTGTATTATTTCGAGAGTATTTCTTTTAATTCAAACCAGTTTGTCAGTCTTGGGATATCCAATTCCCTGTTATAGGAATTATCAATTGCATACACTTTCGTTGGAATATCCAATAAAGTTTCCAGAACTGCCGGTTTATCATCAAAATAATAATCCAATTCCAATTTACGAATCGTATCAATTTTTTCATGATCCTTCATACCACAGTAAAAATGGTCATCCTTAACCGGAAAGCCGTTTTCAATCAACCATTTTTTCGTCCGTTCACCATGCTCCGATTTTCTAGCGGTGATGTAATAGATCTCATGACCATCGCGTTCAAGCTCCTGCAGCGTTTCCACCGCTCCCTCGAAGGTTGGACAGGATGAATAATACACTTCCTCGGCAAGGCTGTTCCACATCTTGCCCCCAGCCTCTTTATCAAGCCCGAAAGCTTCATGGATCTCTATTGTCTTTAATGCTTTGAATTTCGCTAACTCTATGTTCTTATTAAGCTTTTCATTATAAAGATGGAACGCGAACTCCCTCAAATTAATAAGGGTATCGTCAATATCAAAACCGAATTTCATATCTTTCACTCCTCTTTAAACATAAGCGGCGGCAAATTGTGATGCGAAGGAAATTTCCTTGTCCACCTGAATGGCCTGTAATCTTTCAATTTCGGCTTTTCTTTCCGGTTCAGCCATTTTTAATCCAAGGAATCCAGTATCCCCCTGCAGGATGCATCGTTGAATAAGCTCGGCTAATATATCGGCATCTTTCATGGCACAATTGAGTCCGAATGCACCTGTAGGTGTCATCGTATGGGCTGCATCACCTAATAATGCAACACCATCCTTTGTCCACGTTTCACAGTAGCTGCTGTAAACATCCAATAAAATGAAGTCTTGCCAAGAGCTGATATTTTCACACACGACCTTTTTTAATTCAGGAAATGCAAAAAGCAAATCTTCAATGAATGGATCAAATGGCTGTTTTCGCAAATGGGAAAATGAACCATGTTCTATATTCCATCCAATTTGGATGAAACCTCCAGCCTGAGTGAAGAGGGCAACCTGGGAGCCATTGACCAATGCCATCTTGATCGAAGGCTTCCATCCCTCTGGAGCAGGAATTTTTGCCCACAGTAAATCATAGCCATGATTTTTAATCACGACTGGTATCCCCGCTTTTTTTCGAACCATGGAAAATCTGCCATCCGCTCCGATTATCAATGAACTTTGCACTTCCAGGTCATTTCCGCCCTTTCGAGCCTTGACACCCGTAAACCGGCCCATTTCATTCTGAATCAGGTCCGTAACCCTCATATTCATCATCAATTGAAAAGAATCCAGCTTTTCAGCTTCATTCAATATAGCTGTAAGCAGATGATTTTGAGGGACATGTATCCCAACATGGTCTATAGGAAATTCCGGGAAAATCCTTTTAAATAGTTGGCCGTCATTCCAATATTCAATTTGTTCCATCCTAAGCAAGCCAAGCCTTTCCACGTCCTCGAATAAACCGTGCTTTTTAAGAATGGCCTCTCCTTCATCGTTCAGGAACTCGCCCCGGAACTCCCTGGCAACTTCAGAATGCCTCTCAAGCAGGACGACTGAAATGTCCTGCTTGGCCAATAGGTAAGCTAGCAGCGCTCCTCCTGGTCCTGATCCGACTATGCATACATCTGATTTAACCAACATGCCTCTTCACCTGTTGTCTATTTTAATTTAGGATAAGCCGTGATGCGTATGTCTTCACCAAACGTGTCCACGCCAGAGAAGGTAACATCCATCGCTTCATCCATAGTATCTACATTCATTCCAGTATACGGTGTTAGTGAGTTTCTCCCGCCCAATAGTTTAGGAGCTATATAAATCAAGTATTTATCGATGAGCCCCGCCCTTAGGAAAGAGGCATTCACTTCACTTCCACCTTCCAGCAAGACATCCGTAATCCCCTTTTTATACAGCTCTTCCATCAAGGTCCTTAAATTCAGGCCCGTATCGTTTTTGGGGACGAGAATGAATTCGATTCCTTTTTCACGTAAAGCCGCCATTTTTTCCGCAGGTGCTTTATCATGCGTTACGATCATGGTTTTCGCATCTGATACCTGGACAACATTGGCTTCCATCGGAACACGTAATTCACTGTCTAGAATGATTCGGATCGGATTTTTCCCTCCGCCCTCCGGAAGTCTTGTCGTCAGTGATGGATCATCGGCCAAAACAGTCCCGATACCAACGAGAATGGCATCCACCTCATCACGCAGCAAATGAACGGAATGACGGGATTCTTCTCCTGTTATCCATTTTGAATGGCCTGTGTGGGTTGCAAGTTTTCCGTCAAGTGTCATCGCATACTTCGAAATGACAAATGGACGGCTCGTCAACATATTGTGAATGAAACGCTCATTCAGTCTTTGCGCTTCCTTCTCCAGGACGCCAACTTCCACTTCAATGCCCGCATTCCGAATGATGGATATCCCTCTTCCTGCAACTTCCGGATTTGGATCTTGTGTAGCCACCACAACCCGCCGGACACCTGATTCTTTCACTAGATTTGCACAAGGAGGTGTCTTTCCATAATGGGAACACGGCTCAAGAGTCACGTATAGCGTTGCACCTTCTGCATACTCACCCGCCATTTTGAAAGCATGGACCTCGGCATGCGGTTCACCCGCTTTACGGTGGATTCCTGTACCGGCTATCACACCGTCCTTAACTATGACTGCACCGACCACTGGATTTGGATTCGTCTTTCCTTTAGCACTGGCCGCCAAATCCAATGCCAGCTTCATGTAATATTGATCATCATTCATACTATGGCTCTCCTTATACAATCAAAGTTGGCTTCTTGTGGGGAATATGTCCTGACTTCTTAACCTTTGTATCCAGATAGAAGCTATTATCTTCCGTCAAACCGCCCCAAAGCGGGATATGGTCCTTTGCCGCAAGTCCATGCTTCATAAGGGCATCCAACTTTTTGGGGTTATTCGTAATTAAAGTAACCGGCTCCTCACGCAGTTCCCTCAACACTCGAATGGCTCCCTCGTAAGATCGCGTATCGTCTTCGAATCCTAATGCCTGATTCGCCTCGACCGTGTCATACCCTTCCTCCTGAAGCAAATATGCAAGAGATTTGGAAAACAGGCCGATTCCTCTTCCTTCATGGTCCGCAAGGTAAAAAATGGCCCCGCACCCATGCTCGGCTATCATCTTCATCGATTGGTGAAGCTGGTAGCCGCAATCGCAGCGTTTACTGCCGAAGATATCACCTGTGTGACAGATGCTATGCATCCGGACGAGTGCATCCCCCGACTTTTCAAAATCTCCATACACCAATACGGAGGATTGCTGTCCAAAAGCAAGGTTAGCTTCCGAAAGCGATTCAAGCACCGCTTCCTTGTCATTATCCATGCCATCAAGCTGGAGCCACGTATACCATTGGAAAACCGTTGAGAAATCGCCTTGTTCAACAGGCAGGTTCACAGGCCCCACAAGGCATATATCAGCCTTTCCCGGGGTTTTGATGATATTCATTTTATCTATTAAAAGGTTTTTTGTTTCCTGGGTTATTTTCATCTTAACATCACCTATTTTATAATTTATAGTGTGCCTTCTCCTTACTTTAGGTAAGTAAGTATATTACTATACACTATACCTGTCAATGAAGCAGTTTACAAATAATAGTGTGTCTTTGATCATAATTTTCAAGAAATTTTTTTGCAAAAGGAAGTCATTCACAAACCGCTATCATATCGGCTGGCCTTTATACATATTTTAACGTATAACGAAAACGTGTCTATAGACAGACTTAAGGAAAGGAAGGAAACCTTTTGGAGGATTTCCCTTATTTTTTGTATGACCCCATCCTATTTCCACCTCACGCCGGGGCAATGAATATGAATCGGGAGCGGGGAGGAACATTGCGTCCCTACTCGGCAACCAATCCAGATATGCTAGTTAAATCGGCAAAGACATCACAATCTTTAATGCTTGATGTAAAAAAAGTCATGGATACTTTAGCCACATCCAAGCCTTTTTCAAACCGGCTGATGATTGCTGCCCAAGCATCGAAAATGAGTGTCGTGATCGATATGATCCGAAAGATAGGAATTAAGAACGAACCTGATATCACGTATAACCCCGATGGGATCCGTTTTGATTTCTATCCTAAAGCAGAGGAAGAAAATTGTCATATCATCGTCAGCTTGAAATGGAGGGATGTATAACGTCCAACACCTTTTGGTAAAAAAACCGAAGCCTTTTTTCGGCTTCGGATATTTGGGTTCATTTCGTTTTCGTTTCAAAGGTTTCAACCAATAGTGCAAGCGTTCGTGCCATGATACCGGTAGCCCCCGCCGTGCACAATTCGGAGCTGCTCGAGGTTGTGGATGTTCCGGCAATATCCAGATGGACCCACGGAGTATCTTCGGCAAATTCGCCGATGAAGGCCCCACCCATGATCGCATGCCCTGCCCCGCCAGGTGAATTATTCAAATCGGCTATTTTACTATTGCGTACCCGCTCTTTATCCTTTTCGGTAATCGGCAATCTCCAAATGGGCTCCCCGGCCTCCTCTGAGGCTTTGACCACTTGTTCATAGAATTCCGTGTCATTGGTCATCGCACCCGTCATATCCATGCCCAACGCCGTTATGACACCACCCGTTAGAGTAGCAACGTCAATAAGATAGTCAGCACCATGATGTTTAGCGTAAGTCATGGCATCCGCCAAAACAAGCCGGCCTTCCGCATCCGTATTCAATACCTCTATCGTCTTGCCGCTCATGGCAGTGATCACATCATCTGGCTTGAATGCATCACCGCTGATCATGTTATCAGTGGACGGAATGACAGCCACGACATTTTGATCCGGTCCTAATTCCCCGATAATTTCCATTGCACCTAAAACAGCTGCCGCACCGCCCATATCCGTCTTCATTCCAACGATTCCGGCCTTCGTTTTCAATGAGTATCCACCTGTATCGAATGTGATGCCTTTACCGACCAACCCGATAACATCCTTCCATTCATCTTTACCTTGATACTTCAGGACGATCATTTTCGGAGGCTCGACCGAACCTTGATTGACAGCAAGGAGGGCGCCCATTCCCAACTTGAGCATATCTTCCTTCTCCAGGATTTCCACTTCAAAGCCATATCGTTCACCCAAGGCAGATGAATAATCCGCCAGATCCGTGGAAGTCAACAAATTGCCTGGTGTGTTAACCAATGTTCTTGCTGAATTCGTCGCCCTTCCGAAGATTCTCCCTACATGAAGTGCGGCCCCGACCTCTTCATTATCCGATTCACTGTAAACTGTAATCGATTCAATGCTTTTTTCGACCTGGTTCGATTTTTGCTTGTATCCGTCAAATTTATAGGAAGCAAGCTCAAAGGCCTCTGAACAAGCATGGGCTACATCCAATGCATCCAGGTTTTCAGTCGTGAATGTATCCAAAGCAATCGAAAGCGTCGTAAGCTTGGATTCTTTAATCGTTTTACGGGCTTTCCCCAACGCTTCGCGCAGCGTTTCAAAGGAAAGCTCCTTTTCCTTGCCCAACCCTACAAAAATCAATCTCTTTACGCCTAATTTACCTAATGTATGTATTTTAACTACTGATTTTTTCTTGGAAGAGATTTCTCCCGCTTTAACTAACTCGGTTAACTGACCGTCCAATCGTTCATCGGCTTCTTTCCCTATGCCTGTGAATTTTACGGGTTTGTCAAATATGCCTAGAATCAGGCATTCATCAATCAAATCTATATTCAAGGAATCTTTAACTGTAAACATTCTGCTACCTCCTTCATTCGATTACCTTCATTATAACGAAATTTTCCAAAATTTTCGAATAAGGCACCTTAAAATAATAATAACAAGGGATATTGTTTAGAATGGGTGACTTTAGAGTAATAGTATAAGAAAGATCATATTTATACTTATAACCAGCAGGGAATCGACAGGACCGAATTGAACTAATAATAAGGGCCTTGTACCGAGCAGGATTTCTTATTTACCCATATATGGATTTCATTGTTACTCATAACTAGAAAGAAGGCTGATACTCTTGGAATTATTTCTCAACTTCCCTTTAATTGCAGCATTGATTGCCATTTTCTTTGCTCAATTCATTAAAGTGCCCATCCACTTCATAGCTTTTCGTAAGGTTAACTGGTCACTTCTTAACTCCACAGGCGGTATGCCCAGCTCCCACTCTGCGGCAGTGTCAGCTCTAACAGTAGCAGTAGGGATTGAAACCGGAATGGATTCTCCTGTATTTGCCGTTGCCGCGATCTTTGCCATCATCACGATGTTCGATGCGACAGGAGTGAGACGGCAGGCAGGAGAACAGGCAGCCGTCTTGAATCAGCTCGTCACGGACTTCAATACATTTGTCGAGCAAGCAAAAAACTGGCAGAAAAAAGCAGAAAAGCAGAAACAGCAACAATTAAAGGAACTGTTGGGCCATAAGCCAATCGAGGTATTTTTCGGAGCCTTGACCGGAGTTTTCATTGCACTGGCACTTCACTTTTTCATCTTTCAAGGGTAGGTGGTCAATTTGAAAATAATCTCTCTTTGCCCCAGCAATACGGAACTCTGCACATATCTAGGGATTGAAGATCAGCTGATTGCTATCGATGACTATTCCGATTGGCCCGAAACCATACAGCACCTTCCTAAGGTGGGGCCCGATTTATCGATTGATATCGATCATGTAGAATCACTGAAACCCGATTTGGTGCTCGCTTCCCTGAGTGTACCGGGTATGGAAAAAAATATTGAAGGATTAAAAGAACGGAACCTCCCTCATATCATCTTCAATCCGCAATCACTTGAAGATATAGCAAAAGATTTGCTGATCCTGGGCGAAGCCACGGATTTTAATGATAAAGCAGCGGAACAGGCTGCTAAATTCCGTGAGGCCATCCTTCAATATAAAAACGTCGCCGATAAAATCGAAACGAAGCCGTCCCTATATTGGGAATGGTGGCCAAATCCCTTATTCAGCCCTGGGGGAGTTAACTGGTTAACCGAGATCAGCCTTCTTGCTGGAGGATATAATCTTTTCGAAGATGTGGACATGGCAAGCATTCAAGTCACTTCCGAAGAGGTCCGGAAAAAGGATCCCGACCATATTTGCTTAGCTTGGGTCGGTGTCCCTTTACGAAAAGTGAATCCAGAGCTGGTCAAGAAACGAAAAGGGTGGACCGATATGAAGGCAGTCCGGGATAACAATATCCACATCATGGAAGAACCCTTATTCTGTCGGCCTTCCCCCCGTTTACTGGATGGTCTTTCAAAATTGGCAAAGACTCTTCACCCTGAAGCATACAACGGCTTGGGCTAAGGGATTTTCAAATGAACATGATATCAAAAAGGCTGCCACAATCGGGGCAGCCTTTTTGACCTTCGCTGGACTTTATCCATCATTTCATTAAAAAGCAAAGGATGATACATTCTCGTTCAATGTTTTTTCAGCGATTTTAGGCTTGAAAACCTGCCTGATCCTGGTTTCGTTCAGCTTTTTTAACTGTTCTTCAGATAATTCGCCGTTCCCTTTTTGCACAACATATACTTCAAGGGTTTTCTTTCCCCAGTTCTCGTACACGTCTTGTACCGTTTCGTAGTATAGATCCAGGTGATTGCCTTTGATCGCGCCACCCTTGTCCGCTACAACCCCATATCCATAGCCCGGAATCCAAAGGATGGTTCCGAGAGGAAATACGGCAAGATCAGCTGCAATGGTGGAAAACAGATCCCTTTTCACCTTCACCCCTGAATAAGTGATTCCATAAGATGGGCTCTCCGGGAACTTTCCGGTTGATTCATACCCTGCTGTATATCCTGTAGCCAAAACTTCGTGCTTCGGGTATTTAGAGAGCTCGATTGCCTCCGCTATCGTCGTTGGACCATTGCTCAGGGATGCGGATGCCACTAGCGTTGCCACTTGGCCACCACTATGGATGGCTTTGTATTCGAGACCAAGCATTCGATTTTGTCTCATCGCCTCTTCAAAGAGATGATTGTCCGACTCAGCTCCAAAAACATGATTTAAGGTTGATTCGATGGCCAAGATAAATAATATGATAATAGCAACCCTCAAAAATAATGCCTTTACAATCTTCATATGTAATAGTTCCACTCCTCTCACAAGGATATTTGTTCCCTTTCCCGAGTGAAAGTATTCATAAAGAATGAAAACAACCATTTTTTCTTACAAAAAAGGACCTCCATAAATGAAGGCCCTTCCCAATTCAAAACATTTGATATCCTTTATTCCTTAAAACCCTAATGACCACACCAGCTAAAACCGCGCCAAGCAGCCCACTCGATAAAATCATGATATCTGCCATATGTAAGGATGTTAGGTTCGTTCCAAGATGTGAAAAAGATATTCCCGGATTTCTGAAATATTCTATTAGCTTTGTTTCATTGACAATGATGATGAAGACGATTGGAAATAAGATGACCATGATCCACGAAGAACGAAAGAGCATATTCAGCAAAAAGCCAATTCCGAAAAACAGTATGAAAAATAAGAGTATTGAGATAATTAAAACAGGCAATGGCATGTTATTCTTGACCCTCCTTAAAAGCGACACCTTTAGTTTACTGAAAAAATAATTGCTACGTCAACGACTTATACCAAATAATACCGAAGAAAAGATAATTACCCAAATCACATGAATAATTTATAGGATGTATAGCCAAATTGATCTCCCGGATTCAATCCGTCAAGCATCGTCTGCATTCTTTCCTTTTTAAACGCTAAAAGCTGTTCCAATAGTAAAGATTGCTTCCCCTCCTGCACGAGTAATTCAGGGTCATAAAATTTAGCTTCATATAATTCATCCAATTGAGCGGTGACTTCAAAACTGAGCGGTTTAAGTAAAAATACAAACATATTATCACTTATATCCCCTTTGATGACTCCACTTCTCACTCCTACAATACCTTCGATTTCTGTATGAATACCCGTCTCCTCCAACACTTCCCTTACGACAGCTTCATCAACGGTTTCATCATTTTTGACAAAACCAGCCGGAAGTGACCACTGCCCTTTCAATCCGCCATACCTTTTGTTCACGACAAGCCACTCACCTTTATCAGATATCACAAGGCCGGACACTGCCAGCCAAACATTTTTGCATCGTTCCACCAAAACCCACTTCCCCTACATTCATTATAAGCAGTATAAACTCCAAACCGCATAAGAACATACGATGATTTTAAAGCTGTCATCCTTATCCCCATTATATTCCACATACGAAAGGTGCATACTCCTAGCTTTCATGGGACGCTCACTCGAGAGAACCTAAGAAAAAGCCATTCAAGGATTCCCCAAATGGCCATTATTTATAAATCAAAAAATTAAAGGACGTTGAATTTACCTTTTTTAGCAACCAGGGAAGCTCCGCCAATCATTAACAATGCTCTGTTATCGACCATTTTCTTCATGAATGATGCAGTCTTACCTGTAACTTTCTTGCCGAATACAACACCGATCGCATTGTTTTCACCAAGTGAACATACCGTTCCTTTGTTTTCGAAAGTGAACGTTTCAAGGTCGCTTTCGTTACGAACCAATTTAGTCAGGTTCTTCGCAATGACCTCACCTTGTTGCATGGCGATTTGTGCAGTTGGTGGATATGGACGATTAATTTCTTCGTTGATGATCAAAGCGCAATCCCCTACGATGAAAATATCGTCATGACCCGGTGCACGCATGTCAAGGTTCACTTTGATACGTCCACGCATAGCTTCAAAACCAGAAGCCTCAATCACGGAGTTACCACGTACGCCAGCTGCCCATACAACGGTTCCCGCCTTGATTTCTTCCACTTCATCTTCGCCTTTTGCCACGATGATACCTTCAGGAGTTGCCCCCTTGATCGGTGTACCGATTTTGAATTCCACACCTTTTTTCTCAAGGTAAGAAACTGCATAATCCACCAATTCCGGATCGAATCCAGGTAGGACGGCCGGTGCTGCCTCCACACAGTACATACGAACCTTTTGGAAATCGATGTCATATTCTTTACAAAGTTCAGGAACACGATTAGCTAATTCGCCAAGGAACTCGATACCCGTAAATCCTGCTCCGCCAACGACGATCGTCAATCGGTCTTCATTCTTCTCGACCTCAGAACTGTACGTAGCAAATTGCAATTGGATATGGTCACGGATTTTACGAGCAGTGTTCACATTGGAGATGGAGAAAGCATATTCTTTTAGCCCTTGGATCCCGAATGTTTCCGATTCCGGTCCAAGTCCAATCACTAGGTAATCATAAGAAATTTCGCCGTTTTCAAGGATGACTTTTTTGTCTTCTGTTTTCACTTCCAAAACAGAATCTTGGATGAATTTAACTTTGCTGCCGTTAATGACACTTTTGATTGGATAGCGCACACGATCATGATGAAGCGTTCCAGCAGATGCTTCATGCAGCCATGTTGTTTCATAGTGGTAATCATTTTTGTTAACTAATACGATTTCTGCTTCATTTTGACCTAATGCCTTCTGTAAGCGAGTAACGGTCATCAATCCACCATAACCTGCTCCTAAAACAACGATAGTTGGCTTTTTCAAAAGTATTCGTCCACCTTTACGATATTTTCTTGTGATGCTTTCCATAACTAAAATCTATTGTGTATCTTATTAATTTCCATTATAAAAAGCACTCTTATACATTTGTGACGTATTTCACGTAACAATTCGTAATTGTAATAAAAAATTCATAAAAATTTTACCAAATGATGTCTAAGTAAATATTAGTCTTTTTCCATACCTTTTTCAAGTAACAAACTGAACTTTTTAGCGTTAAAATAAAGCTTAAAAACGTTACTTTTCACCCGGTTACTGACCATATTTTTTCTATATGTTCAATCATGGTAAAGAGTATTTTTACCCACTTATGAAAGAGGGTGAACAGTATTCATCATGTGACTGCTCATATATAGTCAAAACTTTCTCACTTTTCTAATCTTTCTCCGCTTTTTAAAAGATCATCTATGTTAAAATAAAAGAATAAATTTCAGCAAACCTAGTATATCGGAGGGATAACGTTGGAAGTTAATGAAAAAGTTTATGATATTACCATCATTGGCGGAGGCCCGGTTGGATTATTTACTGCATTTTATGGCGGCATGAGACAGGCATCCGTAAAAATCATCGAGAGCCTGCCACAATTAGGCGGACAATTGTCGGCCCTTTATCCTGAGAAATTCATCTATGATATCGCAGGTTTCCCAAAAGTGCGTGCTCAGGAGCTAGTGAATAATTTGAAAGAACAAATGGCAAAGTTTGAACAGGATGTTGTCTTGGAGCAAGCCGTTCAAGAAGTGGAAAAGCAAGCCGACGGAGTTTTCAAGTTAACGACGGATAAAGAAATCCATTACTCCAAAACCATTATCATCACAGCTGGAAATGGGGCTTTCCAACCCCGCCGCATCGAAATTGATGATGCAAAAAAATATGAAAGCAGCAACCTTCATTATTTCATCGACGACCTCAATCATTTTGCTGGCAAAAAAGTGGTGGTATTCGGAGGTGGGGATTCAGCAGTGGACTGGGCACTTATGCTGGAGCCGATCGCCGAGAAAGTGAGCATCATTCATAGAAGAGATAAATTCCGTGCCCACGAACATAGTGTAGAGAACCTTAAACATTCAAAAGTTGAAATAAAGACTCCTTACATACCTTCAGAATTGATTGGTACAGACGGCCGGATC
The DNA here is from genome assembly GCF_030348405.1 of Peribacillus sp. NJ11. Taxonomy (NCBI): domain Bacteria; kingdom Bacillati; phylum Bacillota; class Bacilli; order Caryophanales; family Bacillaceae; genus Peribacillus; species Peribacillus sp. NJ11. The sequence continues at coordinate 1,622,507 of NZ_JAUCFO010000001.1, read as the reverse complement.
AATACAGTTGTCATCAAGGATACAAACGGTGAAGATACAGAGACGATGGAGGTAGATGCAGTCATCGTCAACTACGGCTTCGTTTCCTCCCTTGGTCCCATCAAGGAATGGGGACTTGATATCCAGAAGAACAGTATTTTGGTGAATTCCAGAATGGAAACGAATATCCCAGGAATTTATGCCGCAGGTGATATCGCAACATACGATGGCAAGGTCAAATTGATTGCAAGTGGTTTTGGTGAGGCACCCACTGCCGTCAATCACGCAAAACAATATATTGACCCAAAAGCAAAAGTCCAGCCAATGCACAGTTCTTCCATGTTTTAAAATTACGCAAAAACCCGGCTTTCGTAGCCGGGTTTTTTTGTCCCCAATTCCATGATTGTGGATAACTGTTTTTCATTAGTTATCCACAATGCTTAACCTTGTTATTCTAAGGGTAGAGAGTAGGAGAAGACTTGAAAGGAGAATGCCCATATATGAATATTTTAATTGCTGGAGCCAATGGAACGACCGGAAAGCAGATCATTGGGGAATTATCAAAAAATCCACAAATGAATGTATTCGGAATGATCCGGAAAGAGGAACAGGCTCAAACGATAAAAGAACTCGGCGGGCATCCAATTCTTGCAGATTTAGAGGGAAATGTGGATAAAGCAGTGGATAACATGGAAGCCATCATTTTCGCAGCCGGATCTGGACCAAAAACGGGACCGGATAAAACGACGGCTGTGGATAAGAATGGGGCGATTAAACTAGTTGATGCCGCCAAAAAGAAAGGGATCGAACGTTTTATCATGTTAAGCTCTGTCGGTACTGATGATCCGGAACAAGCCCAAGAAGGGATGCGCCATTATCTTGAAGCAAAACATGATGCCGATGAATATTTAAAAGCAAGCGGGCTGACATACACGATTGTCCGGCCGGTTGCATTGACAAATGAACAAGCTATCGGAAAAATCTTTGCTGAAGCAAAAGTGGACCATGCCAACAAATCCATTCCAAGAGCAGATGTCGCCTCCGTTCTTGCCCAATCAATCACAGCGGAAAATACGTTCAATAAGACATTCGAGATTTTCAGCGGTACCTCTCCAATCAAGGAAGCCCTTAACAATATTTAAAATAGGAAATAAGCATGAAAAAGGGGCGCACTTGTTAAAGTGCCCCCCCTTTTTAAATGAACCAGTTTGTTAGCAATTCTTCGGTGTACCGGCGTTTTTTGCCGTTTTGAAGGAAGACCCACAACCGCATGAAGCGATGGCATTTGGATTTTCGATCGTAAAGCCTCCGCCCATCATCGTTTGTTTATAATCAATTACCGTTCCATTTAATATATCGGCATCCCCGTTATCAACAAGGATCTTTATTTCAAACTGCTCCAGTTGGCTATCTTTTTCTCCGGGCTCTTCTTCAAAACCCATTCCGTAGGATAATCCACTGCAGCCCCCGCCTTTAACGGCCACTCTTAAAAAGGAACCCTCTTCACCATTTTGTTTCATCATTTCTTTTATCTGAAAAGCAGCAGCTTCCGTTATTTGAACAACTTCACTCACAATAAACCCCTCCTTCTTAAGATATGTGAGATAGAACTATTTCTCTTTATAGTATATACCAAAGAATTTCCCACGCTCAATTTTCCAGCTTGAAAAAACTCATATTCCCGCACTTATTTTACCCATTTACGGATTGCCTGGCTATACAGAATCAATCAAACAAAGGACCAAGAAGGAAGATTCTTGAGATTCGCACTTAAGGAATATGAAGCATCCTATTTAAAGGGGACTTGGACTTTAGCGTACTCAGGCATCTGAAGCCAGAATCCTCTAACTCGCTGGAGACATTTCAAAAAGGACAGGGAATGAAAAGGCTGTCCCAAGAGGAGCAGCCTTTTCATTCGCCGTTGATGATTACATTTCAAATTCATCAATGAACTTATATATTTTATCTACCAATTCATCCGTTGTGTCGCCGGAAACCACTTCACCGTTTACTAGTGCATATAAGTTACTGGAGCATTTGCCGCAATATCCCAAACAACCATATTCTATGATATCTAAATTTGGATCCCTCTCCAATCTTTCCAGAGCCTCTTGAGCACCGCTGGCTAGATTGCTTACGCAAAATTCAATAATCGGGTACATTGTTTCACCTCACAGTTACTAACAAATCATCTTATTACTTTTCCCAGTTACAGTCAATATTTACGCATAAAAAGTAAGCTGATTTCAAGATATCGGTTGTGATTTCCTTTTATATTCGTTATACTTTTGTCGGGGTACGTAAAAAAAGAAAATTATCTAATTTTTTATTCTTACTACTAATTGGGGTATATATATTTAATTAAACTTTAAAAGGGTTCATTTGGGGGAATCCTATAGTTGGATACTTGTTTTCACAAGTGAAGCATTTTTTCAAATTTTTCAAGAGATCAAATAAAGGGGAAAATCATATGAAGAATTTAGTCATACTTGGTGGTGGGTATGGTGGTATGCGCATGTTGCAAAGATTGCTGCCTAATCAGCTGCCTGAAAATGTGAGCATCACGCTTATCGACCGTAATCCTTATCACTGCTTAAAAACGGAATATTATGCTTTAGCAGCAGGTACCATTCCTGATCAGCACATCCGTGTTGCATTTCCTGAACATCCTCGCTTGAAGAACGTATACGGAGAAGTACTTTCCATCGATATGGAAAATAAACAGGTCATTATAGAAAACCAAGATCCTGTCGTTTATGATGATTTAGTCATTGGCCTTGGCTGTGAAGATAAATACCACAATATTCCTGGAGCAGACACACATACCTATAGTATCCAAACAATCGATAAATCACGTAGCACATATTCAGCTTTGAATAATTTGGGTGCAGGTGCAACCGTTTCTATCGTTGGTGGCGGACTTAGTGGTGTTGAGCTAGCAAGTGAATTAATTGAAAGCCGTTCAGATTTGAACGTTAAGCTATTTGACCGTGGACCGCATATACTATCTGCTTTCCCAGAAAGATTAAGTACCTTTGTCGAATCTTGGTTCGATAAACATACAATCGAAATCATCCATCATTCAAATATAACCAAAGTTGAGCCAAACCTTCTTTATAATGGTGACGAAGCCGTTCAAAGTGACGTCATCGTCTGGACAGCGGGAATTCAACCAAGCAAAATCATCCGCGATATGGATATTGAAAAAGATCGTCAAGGAAGAGCCGTTCTGACTCCTCAGCATTTCCTTCCTAATAATGACAGCATCTTTGTGGTCGGCGACTGTGCGAGCCTGCCTCATGCACCTAGTGCTCAATTGGCGGAGTCCCAAGCTGAACAAATCGTCCAAGTCCTTGTGAAGAAATGGGCAAATGAACCACTTCCAGAAAGCTTCCCTACCATGAAATTAAAAGGGACATTAGGTTCCCTTGGGAAGAAACAAGGTTTTGGTCTTGTTGCAAATCGCCCTATCACCGGAAGAGTGGCACGTCTAATGAAATCAGGCATTCTTTGGATGTATAAATACCATAACGGTTGATTTCAAGACCTTCATATGCCACACATTTCATAAACTGGCCCATGGAGCTGCGAGCAGCTCATTATGGGTCGGTTTTTTAATTTCTTCCATTATATAGTGTATCCGTATTTTTCCATCGTTTCCACCACTTTTTTGAGACGCACATTTCCTTCTGCAATGATCTCACCTTCGATGAGGACCAGTGGATAAAATAAATCTTCTTCGATCATCTTCGCGGCAAAGTTCTTTTGCTTAAGCGTTTCTGGGGGATTATACATATCTATATAGGATATTTTGAATTTCTGCTCAGGAAACTTTCTCGTTAAAGCGGCTTCAAGCCACTCACAGGTATCTTTTGAAGATGGGAGATTCACACAACTCGCGCAAATTTGCTCCGCTCCATACACTTCTATCTCAATTTCTTTCATTACCATACTCTTCCTCCTTCATTTTAGTATTTCTGCTTCATTTTGAATAATGTTTAAAAACTTCACCTATTTCCATCATACCAGAATAATATAGATTATATTTCCGCAAAGTTACAGTTGGATTTTTTACTACCTTCGCTTTATAATATGATTAGGAAAGGAGTCGATTGCAATGTCTGAACAAACAATGGAAGTTCAAGTTCAAGAAGTCCTAGATAAACTTCGTCCGTTTCTTCTTCGTGATGGCGGTGACTGTGAACTAGTTGACGTAGAAGATGGAATTGTAAAATTACGATTACTAGGAGCCTGCGGAAGCTGTCCTAGTTCGACCATTACGCTAAAAGCTGGGATTGAGCGTGCCCTTCTTGAAGAAGTTCCTGGTGTAGTGGAAGTAGAACAAGTTTTCTAATAGCCCTTTAAATAACATGCAGCGTATGGATGAAGGATCACTTCATCTATACACGTTCAACCTTTTTTCATGCAGGCCGGAACTTTTCCTGGACTGTAGTAAAAAATAAAGCTGACTCGGCTTTTGCCCTATCAAATGAATTGATACGGCTTGACGCGAGTCAGCTTTTTTATATGGAAAGTAAATGAAATGCGGCTCACGATTTCAAAAATTTCAATTCCTTTTTTTCCTGTTCTGAAAGGATTGCCGTATAACTGCCAACATTATCTATTTCCAATTCTTTCGCAAGATATTCCGGAAATTTTTCCTTCAATCCAGTGAGCACACTTTCGCATTTTTCTGCGGATGCCAAGCATAATACAGTGGGGCCTGCTCCGCTTAGGGCTGCACCAAATCCACCTTTTTTAAGGACGACCTCTTCTATAAGTGCTAAATGAGGGACTAACCCCGCTCTAAAAGGTTGATGGAATCGATCGCTTTGCATCATTTCACCAACAAGCTTCCAATCTTTCGATAAGACTCCTGCAAGCAATACATTTGCGGCTGCACTTCCGCTTATCGCATCTTTATAGGAAAGTGAATTAGGAAGGACATTTCTTGAATCCTCAGTAAGCAATTCAAAATTGGGAATGACAGCAATCACCTTAACTCCCTCGATCGGAAACGACACGACATCCGTTCTCTCCTCTGTATGCAGGCCCACTACCAATCCACCATAAACAGATGCCCCTGCATTATCCGGATGCCCTTCAAAGAGGGAAGCATGCCTATTCTTTTCATCAACGGATAAATGGAGTTCACCAACGATGTTCGCTAATTCAATCCCCGCTACGATGGCGGAGGCACTGCTTCCAAGACCCCGTGCCAGGGGAATTTCACTAGAGACGAAAAGCCGGCATGGGGATAGTTCCTTTCCATAATAAGCCGCCGTTTCCTTAGCAACTTTAACGATAAAATTACGATCATCCCTTGGAAAAACAGACATTTCCTCTGATAGTGGAACGACTTCCCAATGATCTGATGAAGATCCGTGTATTTCCAAGTAAAGTCCTAGTGCCAAGCCGATGGAATCGAATCCTGGTCCTAAGTTGGCCGTACTCGCCGGTACACGGATCAAGAACATCTCGGAATCTGCACTCATGCCTGTTTCACACCCTGCAGATGTTCTAATATGACCTCTTCGTCCATTGGCAACAATGTCGGTTGAATCGTGCTAGTATCGACTGCCACATTCGGATCTTTCAATCCATTTCCAGTCAACACCGCAACAATCTTGCTTCCTTTTTTGATTTCACCGCTTTTTAATTGTTTATAGATGCCTGCAATGGAAGCACATGAGGCTGGCTCTGCAAATACCCCTTCTTTTTTAGCGAGGAAATGATAGGCTTCCAGAATTTCTTCGTCTGTCACCTCATCAATTTTACCTTGGGATTCTTTTGCCGCTTCGACAGCAAAGTTCCAACTTGCAGGATTCCCAATCCGGATGGCTGTTGCAATGGTTTCGGGATTTTCAATAATGGTATCCCTGACAATTGCAGCCGCACCCTCCGCTTCGAACCCTCTCATTTCAGGTAGGCCCGTTTGTTTCGATTCATTATATTCTTTAAACCCTTTCCAGTAAGCAGTTATATTACCTGCATTCCCGACTGGAAGCGCCAAAATATCCGGTGCAGAGCCTAGAGCATCACAAATTTCGAAAGCCGCCGTCTTCTGCCCTTCGATCCGGTATGGGTTGACAGAATTCACAAGGGTGATCGGTGAGCTCTCACTAAGTGAACGGACGATTTTTAAAGCCTGGTCGAAGTTCCCTTCGATAGAGATTATTTCTGCTCCGTACATAACTGCTTGTGCAAGCTTACCCATGGCTATTTTACCTTCTGGAATGACAACGATACAGCGCAGGTTGGCACGGGCGGCATAAGCCGCTGCGGCTGCCGATGTATTCCCAGTAGAAGCACAGATGATCGTGTCGCTACCTGCTTCGATCGCTTTTGCGACAGCCATGACCATTCCGCGATCTTTAAACGACCCAGTTGGATTAGCTCCTTCATATTTTACATGTAAGTCGATTCCCCACTCTTCGGATAATCGATTCAGTCTGATTAAAGGTGTATTCCCCTCCAACAGGGATAGTGCAGGTGTATTTTCATTGACAGGTAAAAAATCTTTATATGTGCTTATAAGTCCTTGCCAGCTCATTTGATGTCCTCTCCTTCAACTCTATATGTGCTTTTCACTTCTCTTACCATATTGTAATCATTTAATTTCTGTATAATTTGCTCAAATGCTGCCAAAGTGGCTGTATGCGTAACTAATACGATTTCGGAAGATTCCTTTTCATCCAGCGGCAATTGAAGGATTTTATCGAATCCTACCCCATGCTCGGCAAATAAATTCGTGATTCTGGCTAAAACGCCAACTTCATCCTGAACATGCAATCGAATGAAGAACTTAGCGAAAATCTCAGTGGCATCTTTTAATTGTTTCGGGTACTGCGGTGAAACGGCACTGCGGCCATTTACGCCCAGCCTCATATTCTTGATGACCGTCACCATATCCGAAACGACTGCAGTCGCAGTCGGAAGACTTCCTGCTCCCGGTCCGTAAAACATCGTTTCCCCTACAGCTTCCCCATAAACGTATACCGCATTATACTCATTATTTACCGATGCTAAAGGATGTGCTTCCGGAAGAAGTGCAGGCTGGACACTTACTTCGACCCTATCCCCTGCCCTGGAAGCGACGCCAATCAATTTCATCGTATATCCAAGCTTTTTACTATATCTCAAATCCTCTTCGGATATATCGGTTATTCCCTGTACCTCAACATCATTCAAGCCAATGTTCATTGAGAACCCGAGTGTGGATAGTATCGCCATTTTACGGGCTGCATCCAATCCCCCTACATCTGCTGTCGGATCCGCTTCAGCAAATCCCAGCTCCTGGGCTTCCTTCAATACGTCATCATAAGCTCTGCCTTCCTTGCTCATTTTCGTTAAAATGAAGTTTGTCGTCCCATTGACGATTCCCATCATTTTCGTGATGCGGTCAGAAGATAATCCATCGACAAGACCTCTTAGAATCGGAATTCCCCCTGCAACACTTGCTTCATAGAACAAATCACATTGATTCTCGGTGGCCAATTCCAACAGTTCCGGTCCATATAGAGCCATTAGGTCTTTATTGGCCGTAACGATATGCTTTTTATTTTTTATTGCTTCTATCAGATAACCGCGTGTTTCTTCAATTCCACCCATGACTTCAATTACAACATCAATCTCGGGATTCGAAAGGATATCCTCAGGTTTGTCAGTTAACATATCTTTATCAACCTCGACAAGCCGCTCCTTAGTCGTGTCCTTGACCAGTATCTTCTTAATGGATATGGAACAGCCCACTTGATGCATGAGCTTGTCCTGATGACTTTCAATGATTTGTACGACTCCTGATCCAACTGTACCTAACCCCAATAAACCGATCGAGATGGCTTTCATATTTGGTTCCCCCTTAAAAACTGTTTACCTGTAGAAAACATTTGTATTTGTATAGTAGACATTATAAGTTTAATTCATATAATTATCAATAGTTAGAAAAGATAGATGAACGAACTTTTTTTGTCCATCCCTTGAACGAGTAAGAACGGCTAAAGCTAATTTTTTTATGGGAAAACCATTTTGAAGATTATTACTCAGCGCTCTTTAATGAATCATTCGTTCCCATTACTACATGTGGCTTTTGCGCGGGATCCATCCATTTCAGTAAACTGAGGACATTCTTTTCGGCAGTTGCTGTACATCCTGCCGTCGGCTTTGTTTCCCCTCTCCATATATGAAGGAAGATTGCACTTCCTTTTCCTTTTATGATGGGATTCGTATTATAATTGATGATCGCCCCATACCTATAGAGTTCATGATTCATCCTTTCGAAAGACTTCCATTTACTTGAAGGATTTCCTTTATAGGTTATCCACTTGTTATAATCCTTGGATGTCCGATCATCAATCCAGTAGTCATATTTGGTAGTTTTCCTATAATTCATTTTCACGCCGGGCGGCTTCGTTTTGCTTCCAAAGGCCGTACCAAAGGAATAAATTCCAACCGGTGATTTTCCATCACCCTCTTTTTTACTCTTCGTGAAGCCGTTCTTCCCAATGACGCCCTCCATCTTCTTTAATGCGCGTCGCCATTCACCCTGTTTCTTCTCGTAAGTTTGGATCGCTACCTTCGTATCACTCATGGATTTCCCTGTCACCGATACAACTTGATTAACACCTTTCCTCGTATCGAATTTTTTCAGAAGGACTTTTTCACCGGAACTGAAAACCTCTTTTGCATCTGCCATCTTGATATATGCAGTCTTTTTTGAATGACAGACCTTATACCAGTTTCCAGTTCTACCACTTGCCGATAGTTCTTTATTTTTCTTATAAGTTTTTAATGTTTTACTCGCAGCCGACGCCTTTTCCTTCACATCCGTAGTAGTCTTCATGACAATCTTGAATTGTGTTGCTTCGCAGCTTGTTTTCGTTTCAGCTTTCGTAAGATCTGTCGGTTGGATGATTAAAAGGACTAAAAGGGTGGCCATCATCAATCTTTTCATGGACCCATCCTTCCGTAGTAATAACCAAATATCTAACTATTCTAAAAAATCTTTTTATCATCATAACATAGTAAGTAAGGATGAATCATATTTCTTTTCCGTTTTTACCTAAATCCAGTCAATTTTAGGCAAATCATATTGCTTGGCCGGCACCTCCGCCAATTCATAAAAATGTTTGAGGAAGGACTCATATTGTTGGGAGGATTTCGTGATCGCAGATATTTTATCCTCCAGTTCATTCGCCCTTGATTCCGTCGTTTTTGAAAAATACTCTTCCACTGTTTCAAAGTAATGAATGGGAAATAGCATCCTTGAATATAATAACCGGGCTGAAAAGCTGGAGAACGGTTCTATGGTTTGATATTCGTGAAAGAAATGGCCAATGCCACGCTGATGGGTATGCACATTTTGAAAATAGTGTTCCCTCACCCATTCCGCGACATCCCTTGTTCCGTGGTCGAATACCCAATCAAACGGATTTTTCATCCATTTATTGCTTTTCCACGTATCATGTAAAAAACGTTCATAACATACCGTACCACTATCGACAATTTGCGGGGTATCATCAATTTCCGTGTCGACTAAATATTGAATCGCATTTTCACCCAGGACCATATAATAGGGAAAGGTTTCTATAAATAATTTTTCAAACTGGTTATCAGGATGTGCATTGAGCTTATCCCGCCAAATCTTTTCTAACTGATCGATCCTTTGTTCCCAGAGTTCTTTCCATTTACCGATCCTTGAGCATGTTCGAATCGTTTCATTAATATTTCTCCCACGCTGATGGAATCTTGCCAGACGTCTTCCTGGGTTGAAATTTTTCGGACCTTCCAATGCCTGATTGGCAAGAAGGATGAATAATTGTTCATCCGCTTCCGAAACATAACTTCCATGATTGGCAAGAACAAAAGCCGATACGTGACGATCTCCTTGTGAAATCATGTGTTGAGACATTGTATGCCGTTCCACTAATTCCTCCTGCTCCATATTTTCAATGGGAACGATGCTGTAAACCATATTCCCTGAACGGAAGCTTGGAAATCTGCTATTGGCTTCTTCATGACCTACCTGTATACCATAATTATTAAAAATGATTTCTTCTATCATGGAATGGCCCCCTTCATCAAATGGATATAATAGAAATATTGGTCATCATATACTTATATATATGTGGAATAACCCGTTTTCTGAATGATTATCGAAACCTTATTATAAAATCGAATCCAAATCCCTTTCATGGGTTTTGACTTTAATCAAATCAAACTTCCGGCAATAGAACTATCCCTTTAAAATATAGAGAAATGGGTGATGACATGGCTAATATTGAACAATCAATGTCTGAAAAAACGGCTCGTAGGTGGCTAATTGAACGAGGGGTGAAATTGGAGGATATCGCTGAGCTTGTCATGTATTTACAATCTGGATACCATGAAAATCTCCAAATGTCCGATTGCCTTCACAATGTCGAACGGGTCCTTTCAAAACGCGAGGTCCAAAATGCCATCCTTACCGGCATTCAGTTGGATATTCTAGCTGAGAAAAAACTGCTCGAGGAGCCGCTACTGAGCATCATTGAAATAGATGAAGGACTATATGGGGTCGATGAAATATTGGCTTTTTCAATTGTGAATGTATATGGATCCATCGGCTTTACCAATTATGGTTTCATCGATAAACAAAAGCCAGGTATCTTAAAATATCTAAACGATAAAAGCACAGGTAAGGTGAACACCTTTTTAGACGATATCGTTGGGGCAATTGCTGCTGCCGCTTCAAGCCGGCTTGCCCATAGAACCGAAAATGCAGAATAGTGAGCTTATGATATTAAACGACATAAAAAAACCAGGACTGCTTTCGCAGGCCTGGTTTTTTCATTCGAAGTGCCATAGGTCGAGCGTATCCACCACATACGTTGGCTGCTCCTTATATTGTTTCAAGCGTTCTTTGGTCGTTACGCCAGTATGTACAAGCATTGTATCGATCCCTGCATTAATGCCGGCTAGGATATCCGTATCATAGTTATCGCCAACCATGATCGTCTCTTCTTTAGGTACCCCTAATACTCTTAGAGCTTGCTCCACTATGACGGATTCAGGTTTTCCGATGAAAATCGGCTGTACTTGAGTCGAAACGGAAACAACGGAGGTCAAAGCACCATTCCCCGGCAAAAGGCCTTGTTCAGTAGGAATGGCAATATCACCATTGGTCGAAATGAAAACAGCGCCATTCCTGACAGCAAGACAGGCTTTTGACAACTTTTCATAATTGACGCCGCGATCGATGCCCATTACCAGAAAGTCTGGATGTTCATCCACAAGCTTCATTCCTTTTTCCTTAAGAGCCTCGATGATGCCTTCTTCACCCACCACATAGACCGATGCATCTTGCTTTTGTTCAGCTATGTAATTGGCAGTTGCCATGCTTGTCGTGAAAACTTGATCATCTTCCGTTGATATGCCGATGCTTCTCAATTTATCCGCTACCTGTGCCGGAGTCCGGGATGAGTTGTTGGTGACGAATAAATAAGGGATCTCCCTTTTTCTTAGGTCATTAATAAACCCTGCCGCTTCCGCAATTTGTTCAGTTCCGCGATACATGGTGCCATCTAAGTCAATCAAATATCCTTTATACGACTTCATTTGAATTCGCCTTCCTAACGCTACTAGTTTTTAAAAGCTGATACGGGTCCCAATTCATTTGTTAAATAGTTCCTCACCAAATCGGGGAATTGCTTGAATGCCTCGATATTTTCCGAGAAAACAGCATGCAGTTCTTTGTGATCGACTTCAATGAAGTCCTGGACCAGCATTTTCCTTAGCGGCAAAACCTTTTTGAATTGTATCGCTTTTTCTTCTGAAATGACTTTTTCATCTTGAAGGATATCGATAATATCTTCATAACTTCCCGGATCACGCATAATAAAACCATCAATTACCGCATTTCCCACATCCAACACGGAATCGATGGAAGTATGTATAAGCCTTTCAGCGATAAGTTCCGAAAGGTCTCCATCCCAATTATCATGCCCTTCAAAAAGTCCAAGCTGCTTTTCAAGAAAACCTAATATTTGTTCAATCTTTTGGCGGTCTACAAAGTACATTTTTTTCCAGATCCTTTCTGATCTAAGATGATATAGGGAATCATTGGTTGAATGAGCGGCATAGGTAAAACCCTGTGCCGGACCAACCTTATTCCTTGATGATACCATAGCTTCTCCCTTACTCTCAATTCCTTCAGCCATTTGAACCAATCCCTATATTAAACAGCAGCAAAAACGCAAGCATTGCCATAAAAAAACCTAAATTTACGGTCCCATTTGTATTCTTGACAATTTTCCTTTAATCAATGAAAACTCTGACGGCATGATTGCCGGACTTTCCTATGGAACCATGAGGAGTGACGAAGTTCCTCCTGACGGGAACCCGAAAAATGTCTGTTCCCCTATTGAAGGCACTTTGTTATGATGGAACTACAAATGTGAAGATAAGAAGGGAATGATACTATGGAAGATCGTTTTTATTTATACAATGACGTAGTTGATTCAAAAACCCGGTTCATAAGTTTCATGGGAGAGGAATCAAGATTCGATCTGGCCATTACGACAACCGATCGTTTTTATGGGAAGAAACTTGTCTTAAATATGCAGAGTAACCGTTTCGCGATTATTGGACCTGATGATTTAGAAGAGGAAGGCTATCTTGAGCATGCCTTTCAGTTGTCAGAAGCGGAAGCCGAAGAACTAAGTCACTTTTTAATGGAAATCGTCTGAAAGCCGACGTTTTTTTTCTTAAACGGGATAACCTACTGAATGTACGATTACATGAGGGGGGATTACCTTGGGCAAAGAAGAGGAAATATACCACGATTTCTCCAATGTCGAAAAACAGCGGGATTATTTGATTCCTGAAGAATTTCCCGAAGGACCTTTTGGATCATCCATAGCAAAAGATGCACCAGTTCAGAATAAAAACACCCCGTGGCAGGAAGGTCAACGATATCAAAGTGCCTTTAATTATGAAAATAAATCTTTGCACGAAGACTTACCTCGACAATATCCTGGAGCTCATCCGACACATGATGATCCAGAAAAAGATGAACAGTCTCCTTATAAAGGATATGGAAACTCTTAACATGGAGGGCCAGAGTAAATCCTGGCCTTTCTTATTTCTTTATTTTCTTCACGACGAAATATGGACAGCCAAAATTGCAGTATTCATATAAATATTCACTAAGCGTGCTTATTTTTGTATCGAAGGTCGCTTTCTGATTAGAGTCATCAAAAAATCCACGCAGCCTCAATTGGCCGTAACCCCAATCCCCCACTATATAATCATACTTCGTTAAAATCTCACTGTATCTGGCTTTAAACGCTTCTTCGTTATAGCCTTCCCGTTCATCCTCGATTATTTCATAGGTCATGTTATTGATGTTAATCATTATTTTCACCTCTCATAAATACATTCCTTCTTTAAATTATAACTGATTCCCCATCAATTACTAAGCGAAAAATAGAGAAATATGTTCATCCTAAAGTTATGGGGGTGTTATTGATGAAAAAAACGCTAATAACGATAGGTTTAAGTTCGATTATTGCACTAACTGGATGTGCTGATAAAGAAGAGGATCAGGGGCTCGGTGCAAAAAACAATGCCGGCAACCCAACAAACGTAAATAACCCAACTCAATATTATGACGAGGATTACCGTAATAATGACAACAAAAGTGATGATTTCGGTTTTACCCGCACAAATAGTGCAACCATTGACGGCCGTAACATTTCCAACAAGGCTGCTTCCATTGACCGTGAACAACTGTCAGATGTCATTTCAAAACTGAGTGTTCAGATTCCAAATGTCAATGACGCGGCTACTCTGGTGACCGACGAGGAAGTTCTTGTCGTATATGATACCAATACCAAGGATCGGAATGAAACCGCAGACCAAGTTAAACGTACTGCCATGTCCGTCGTGCCTCGCTACTATCATGTCTATGTTAGTGATGATTATCAAAACCTTGCCCAAGATGTCGAGAATTTCGCTACATTGAAATCCGGCAGCAAAGGGATCGACTATACGATTGAACAAACCATCAAAAGAATGCTGAAATCGCCTCAAGGACACAAAATGAGTGACGGGGAAAATGAAAATGGAGAAATGATTAACGATAAAAGGGATCATCACGATAACATCCATCAAAAAATGGATAACCGTTAATTAAAAATGAAAGGACCGAATTTTTTCGGTCCTTTATTTCACTCTATTTCAATAATTCTTCACCTTTGGTTTGCTTATGTTTTGCCGCAGCATTAACCTGTTCGTCCGCATGGTAGGAAGAACGGACAAGCGGACCGGATTCACAATGGCTGAAGCCTTTTTCCAATGCACGTTCTTTCAATTCGGCAAACTCCTCAGGCGTATAGTATTTCAGCACCTTCAAATGCTTTTTAGTCGGCTGCAAATACTGGCCGATCGTCATGATATCCACATTATTGGCCCTTAGGTCATCCATCGTTTCAAGGATTTCCTCCCGCGTTTCACCAAGGCCAACCATTAAACTCGACTTTGTCGGAATCTCCGGATACAGTTCCTTGGCTCTTCTTAAAAGCTCCAATGAACGTTCGTATTTGGCTTGAGCCCGTACACGGTCGGATAAACTTCTGACTGTCTCTATATTATGGTTCAGAATGTCTGGTTTAGCATCCATCAAAGTCTTAATATTTTCATGTACCCCGCCCATATCCGAAGGCAATACTTCAATCGATGTAAATGGATTCTTGCGTCGGATGGCACGGACCGTTTCAGCGAAAACTTCAGCGCCTCCATCTTTTAAATCATCACGGGCAACAGCTGTAATGACGACATGCTTTAAATTCATCAATACGACGGAATCGGCAACACGCTCCGGTTCAGCCCAGTCCAATTCATTAGGTCGTCCGGTTGTAACAGCACAAAAACGGCAAGCCCTTGTACAGATTTCACCTAAGATCATGAATGTAGCCGTTCTTCTCACTGCCCAGCATTCGTGAATATTCGGACATTTCGCCTCTTCACAGACAGTATGAAGATTTTTTTCGCGCATCATATTTTTTAAACCGAGGTAATTTTCATTAGTATTAAGCTTTATTTTTAACCAATCTGGTTTACGAAGAATTTCTTTATTTGTAGAAGACATGAAAATGCCACTCCATTCTATAGAAATTAACACACCCTACTTTAACAATAAAAAAGCATTAATACAAGTTATAGTTGGTTTCCCATTATTTATTTTTCATGTTTATAGCTAAATCAGCAAAACTATAAAAGATGGATAACTGATGTCTTTATAAATCGGAGAGTGACATGAAAGGAGCCTGCCCCGTTGAAAAAATTATTCCTTCTTACCCTAACTTGTTTGTTTATTTTGAATGCACCAGGCCAAGTGGCTAATGCTGCCGATACTCCAGATGCTTATGCCGGGAGAATGGAGCTATACAAAAATATGGAGGCTACCGTCCAAATCCCGTGGTATTACCTTGCTGGAGCTGATCAATATGAGCACAGCCTCAGGGCTGCACGAAGAGATTTAGAGCCGGCAAAGGGTTTAATAGGCATCCACATCGAGCCTTCAAAGTGGAGCGGTGCCCTCAATCCTGACTTAAACGACGTGAACCCGCTCACGATCACATTTTTTGATGGGCTTGGCCAGGATGGCAATGGTGATGGCAAAGCTGATATCACTAATGATACCGATCGATTGTATGCTTTTTCGAAGCACCTTCAATCTTATGGTGCAGATGAAGATAATATCCGGATCGGCTTGTGGGATTATTATAAACGAGATAAAGCCGTCAGCATCATTATCGGCAATGCCGAGATTTATAAGAAATATGGCCGGCTGGATTTACAGGAAAAGGCCTTCCCCGTTCCAGTACGGACTCATTATACGTATTTGAATACATGGGGAAGCGCTCGTGGATGGGGCGGAAGGAGAATCCATGAGGGTACTGATATATTTGCGGATTATAGCCTTCCCGTTCGATCAACGAGCTATGGAATCATCGAAATGAAAGGCTGGAATAAATTCGGCGGTTGGCGGATCGGGATACGGGATTTAAATAATACGTATCATTACTTTGCTCATTTAAGCGGTTTTGCCAAAGGATTGAAAGTCGGACAGATCGTTGAGCCCGGGCAAGTCATCGGAGGTGTTGGCAGTACAGGTTACGGCCCTCCGGGAACTTCAGGGAAATTCCCTCCGCATCTTCATTACGGAATGTACAAAGACAACGGAATCACGGAATGGAGCTTTGACCCTTACCCTTATTTGAAAATGTGGGAAAGGAAGGATTTAGCTAAAAAGAAAAAGTAAGCGGCGATGAATTTTACGCTGCTTTTTTTTGATTCGAACATAAACCCCTGAACTTGATGCATAGGTATTAGTAAAGGGGGCTAAAGCGTGTTCCGAAAAAGATTTCGAACAAAGAAATTCCGAAAGAAGGGGCCTCTTCCCACCCGAAAAGTATTTCTCTATTCCTTTATCCTTTTTATCATAACCAGCATCATGACTCTTTGGTACGTTGATAAATCAATCGAACCCGTGATCATGAGTGTAGCCGAATATGAAATCAAACGGATTGCAACGGAAACGATTCATGAATCGGTTGATGAGAATATAGCCAAGGTTGATATGAACAAAATCATCACCAACAACGAGGGTAGTAAGGACTCCAGTTCTTCCTATAGCTTCAATCCGGTCATATACAGCGAATTGCGAGCTAGCATTACGAAGGATATTCAAAAGAAGCTTGGCATCAAAAAGGGAAATCCTTTTAAAACGGGTTCAGCCAAAATAAATGATGAACAATATAAAAGTGTGGTCTATTATATACCCTTGGGTGTCGTGACCGGGAATAACCTTCTTTCCAACTACGGACCTGAAATCCCAGTGAAAATGTCAGTCATCGGCAATGTTGAATCGGATTTGAGGACAAAACTGACAAACGCAGGCATCAATAATGTGTATTATGAATTGATTGTGGATTTTGATGTCAATATTCAAATCGTCATCCCCTCTTTCACAAAGGAGACCAAGGTAAGTCAGGAAGTGACAGTCGGCAGTTTGCTAATTGAAGGTGATGTACCAAGTTATTATAGTAATGGAAACGGTTCGTTGGCACCTGCCATCATGAAGGAAAACAAGGAATAATAAAACCAGCTTATCCATGAGGTTAGGCTGGTTCTTGTATTTTGAGACATTTCATGATCAGCAAATGCAGGTTTTTATTCAAGTCCACTTCATATGGCTCTTTTATCTGTTCCCCATTTTCTTCAAGTATCCTGATCATTGGGCAGTCCCCTATCTCCTCATTTTGAGCTGATACCACCCCTTTTCTCCCATCATTCAATTCTACGGATAAACCATTTGGATAGATCGCGACTGCCCTGCGGAAAGCCTCGATGATCGTGTTATCGAACTTTCTCCCGACTCCGGCATAAAGTACTTCCAACCCCTGATGCGGCAGCAGGGCGTTCCGGTAAACCCGATTGGATGTCACGGCATCAAACACATCGGCAACGGCAATGATCTTGCCGAAATAGTGGATTTCATCCCCTTTTATCCCACGTGGATATCCAGATCCATCCAACCTTTCATGATGCTGATAGGCACAATTTGCAACTAAAAGTGAAACGGTATGAACATTTTTAATTAGGTGAAATCCGTAATCGGCATGTTTTCGGATTTGTTCAAACTCCTTTTCCGTGATCTGACCGGGTTTACGAAGGATTTCCAAAGGTACGAGCATTTTGCCGACATCATGTAAAATCGCGCCCAGCCCAAGAATTTCGAGATTCTTTTCATTAATTGTCATCCGTCCTGTAATCTTGTATGTAAACAAAGGGAATATTAAGGGACACCAGTCGATTGATCATTTTCTGAGTTAATGTAAGACCTTCACATAATAGGCTATGGCCCCGCTCATTATAGATGTTTTTTCCGAGCCTGGCTCCAGGGCTTAGGGACTTTGTAATAGCTAGCCTCATTCTTGTACTCTATTTCCCCATTTAATATTTGTAGATCGAACCATTTCTTTCCTTTATAAGGATTATCGGAAAATATTTTGATAAATGAATCCGTTTAAAAATAATTATTGAATAAATCTTTGGTAAAAAACAAGGCCCCCCTTCTTGATAAAAGAAAGCCTACCTTTTCAAATCATCTTGATTAATGCTTCTTTACCAATCATTCCTGGATGAATGCCCTTTTCCACGGCCTCCCAGGTAACTGATTCAAGCGGCGCTTCCAAAAGCTCTTCAATCGATTTAACTCCTGTGGCCCTTCCTGCAAGGATTTTACGATCTCTCAATTTATCATTCAACAGTCCTACATCTAACGCACCGCACATTATATACCCTTTTTCGGACGCGACAGCAAGTAAATTCGTTTTGGGAAGTCGGACAGTAATGGCTAGGAATGTATGATTATCAAGTATTATAGGTATCATGCTAATCAATTGGTTTCGCCCCTTTCTTCCCCATACTTTATGAAAAAAAGGCGAAACCGTGATTTAGCGTTAGGCGTCCGTATACATTTTTTTCAACTTCCATAAAAGGATATCCCGCAAGAATTCCGGTAATAAGTATTTCTTACGATTGGAGCGCTGGATACTTGGAAAAAAGTTCCCAAACGTGAACATATCAGGTATAGCCAATTTATAGGACTTATCTGCCTGCAGTTTATCCCCTTTTATCAGAATCCCATTTACGATTCCATTCTCCATTTCGTTAAATTCAATTTGATCATATTGCATGACTCCCATGATTTTTCCGCGGAAACCGAAACCTTTCACTTGGATATGAGGCCACTCCTCATTTCTCGATTGCATTAAGATTTCTTTTAATTCATTCCCATTTACTTCAACGACGCAAGGATTGATGGGGTGTGGACAGATTCTGTGAATATCCCCTTTTGTGACTGGTCCCTTCGGCAATCCCTCGAGTAGAAGACCAGCATTCAGAAAGGTGCAATCCGCCTGACTCCATTCCCTTAAGGCCTCTCCAAGGATTTCCGTCAAAGCACTTACCTTGAACCAATCATTGTCCAAGGCTTCCGGCAAGTCCACTGCGACCTGTTTTAGCGTTTCCCCTCCGGCCAGGTACATCGCTTCAATCCATGCCCGTTCATCCTCTAATTCCGAAAAGTCATTGGTATCATATAGAATGGCACTCTTCTGGCTAATTCTCTTTTCCTGATTGACGGTCATTTCCACCTGCCCGACAAAAAAACCATATTTTCCCGCAGCGCATAGGAGTGTATCATTGATCAATTTCCCTTGGTGAAGGATATGGTGGGTATGCGCACCAAGTATGACGTCAATCTCCGGAAAGTCCTCTGCCATCCTCTCATCATCATGGATGCCCAGGTGAGAAAGGATGATGATTACATCCGCCTCTGTTTTGACCCTTTCAAGCTGTGCCTTTAACTCCGCGAATGGTTCTGTTAATTCCCAGCCCATCGCAGAATAAAACTTTTGAAAAAAGGCTGTCAAACCTATCATGGCGATCTTAGTGCCTTTTTCCGTTGTATGTATCCAATATGGCAGCGCCCACTCCGGTCTTTCATTATTTCCGTAATAAATATTGGCTGCCAAGACTTTGAACCTTGCTTGATCATATAAGGAGTCTAACGCGTCATGAGGTAAAGTGATCCCTTCATTATTGCCGATGGTCACATATTGGTAGCCTGCTTCATTCAGCAGTTCAATATTCCCTTTACCCAACGTACCTTCTGTATATGGATGCCAGCGGTCTACATGATCGCCTATATCAAGTATGATCGCTTCTTCTCCCGTATCTTGATGAAGTTGTCTTCTTTCTTTAAGAAACTTATCAATACGAGGCCAATTCTCAAAATGACTATGGAGATCATTGGTGTGATATAAATGAATGATTTCTGACATCATTTTTCCTCCTCGTTTATCCTGTAATACCTTGGTATATAAGACGTAAACCAATGATTATCAGCACTATTTTTAACATATTTTCCAGCGACGCGCTTTTTAGGCGCGTATTGATGAATGCCCCCAATTTAGCACCGAACCATGCACCCGGAATCAGGGCAAAAGCATATGGCCAATTTACATTTCCAAGGGAAATATGCGTAATCGAATTAGTGATGGAAGACAGAAATACCATGAACATCGAAGTCGCTACAGCCATATGTGGAGGGAAGAAGAAAAGAAGCATCATTACGGGAACCATTAAGGCTCCGCCGCCAATCCCAAATAACCCGGAGCTGAATCCCACGAAAAAAGTAATCAATACAGCTATAAGGGGGTGGTAACCATAAGAAAATGAATGTCCATTTTCAGTTTTATACGTTTTGACCATTTTCCCTTTTCCAGGCTTGAAAACCATTGGCTTCAACCGGTCCTTCACTAATAACACGATAGCTATGAAAACCATGAAAATCCCAAAGTACAATGAAAAAGCTT
Organism: Peribacillus sp. NJ11; assembly: GCF_030348405.1. Taxonomy (NCBI): domain Bacteria; kingdom Bacillati; phylum Bacillota; class Bacilli; order Caryophanales; family Bacillaceae; genus Peribacillus; species Peribacillus sp. NJ11. Next base: position 1,602,102 of record NZ_JAUCFO010000001.1, on the reverse strand, counting down.
CGACATTAAGGTTTTTATTCACATATGCCCCTATTATGCCACCTGGTGCACTGCCTATAAAGAAGATTAAGCCGGCCTTATAATCCACCACTTTATGTTTTAAATAAGATAAAGTAGAAGATAACCCGGTGAAAATCATGATAACGGTTGAAACACCTACGGCCACCTGAGGTGTCAGCTCATCGATTATATTTGTCGAAGTACCTAAATATAAAAGAGAAGGCACAATGATGATGCCTCCGCCCAGACCGACAAGAGAGCCGATTGATCCCGCTAATAATCCGATACCCACTAAAACTAACCATACCATGAAGAAATCCGCCTTTACCTGTTTGTGAGGATGGCACCTCTACTAGCTTGTCACATCTTCTCTTTATTGATTATATAATGTCTTTTAAAACAAACCAAGCTGCCTTGGAGCCAGTCCTTCATATTCTATACCAAGCAACTCAATCATTTGTTTGGCATTATCGGCGGCATCTCCGCCTGAGTTATTATTGAACAGGACATATATCTCCTTGGATTCCTTTTCCAATATCCTGATTTTCTCCACCCATTCAGTCAATTCCTGATGATTATATCGGTATAAGTACCTGACCTCACGCCAATCATCACCCGAGGAAGGTCTCTGCCAACCATGCAGGTTACGGCCATGAAAGCGTATCAGGGTTTTATCTTTATCGGTGGCATGCAGAACGACAGGAATGGATCCCTCTCCAGCCTGCGGCTCATCGCATACAGTATGTATCCAGCCTTCCTCTTGGATAAAGTCCAAAGTTTGCTGGACTACGCTGGGTCTGTACCAGCTTTGATTCCGAAATTCTATGGCAGCTGGAATATCGCCCATTTCAGCTTTGCACCATCGCAGGTAATTCACGTTTTCACGCTTACAATCAAACCATGGCGGAAACTGAAATAAGACCATCGCGAGCTTCCCTGACTTCTGATAAGCTTCCAGAGAGTCGCGAAATGCCTTGAACATTTCCTTCTTACTTTCAAACGGGATCTCCCCACGCTGATGTCCTGTCATCCCTTGATAGGCTTTGACGACAAACTTGAATGATGCCGGCGTCTCTGATACCCACTTTTCACTGTTCCTCTTTGGCTGGACTGCATAAAATGAGGCATCCACCTCCACAATGGGAAAATGAGCCCCATACTCTTTGAGTTTTTCACGTTGGGACACACCGCCATGATACAAACTATCATGATCCCCCCAACCTGTCACGCCAACATAAATCATCTGCACCATCACTCCTCCCGGGACAGTCCCCATTTCCTGACTTCTTCCTTTATTATTTTTTACCCTTATTGAGCCATATTTAATCTTTGGTATAAGAGTGTCATATATCACTTTCCAAATACAAAAGCCTGCCAGGCAGACCCGGCAGGCTTTTGTATGAATGGTTATTCTAAATCGCCTTACAGGCAGGCCAGTCGGTTATTAGCCGATGGAGCCTTCCATTTCGAACTTGATCAGACGGTTCATTTCAACCGCATATTCCATTGGAAGTTCTTTTGTAAATGGTTCGATAAAGCCCATTACGATCATTTCCGTTGCTTCTTGCTCAGAAATTCCGCGGCTCATCAAGTAGAACAATTGTTCCTCAGATACTTTGGAAACCTTCGCTTCGTGTTCAAGGGAAATGTTGTCATTCAAGATTTCGTTGTAAGGGATTGTATCAGAAGTAGACTGATTATCCATGATTAATGTATCACATTCAATGTTGGAACGAGCCCCATCGGCCTTACGTCCGAAGTGAACGATACCGCGGTATGTTACTTTACCGCCTTGTTTAGAAATTGATTTTGATACAATGGTTGAAGATGTATTTGGCGCTAGGTGAATCATTTTAGCTCCAGCATCTTGGTGTTGGCCTTTACCGGCAATGGCAATGGATAATGTCATACCGCGAGCGCCTTCACCTTTTAAGATGACAGCAGGATATTTCATTGTCAATTTAGAACCGATGTTACCATCAATCCATTCCATTGTTGCGTTTGCTTCACAAACCGCACGTTTCGTAACCAGGTTAAACACGTTGTTTGCCCAGTTTTGGATCGTCGTGTAACGGCAGTAAGCATCTTTTTTAATGACGATTTCAACAACCGCACTATGAAGGGAGTTAGTTGTATAAACAGGTGCTGTACAACCTTCTACATAGTGAACGGATGCGCCTTCATCAACAATGATAAGCGTACGTTCGAATTGACCCATGTTTTCAGAGTTGATTCGGAAATAAGCTTGAAGCGGAGTATCCACTTTAACGCCTTTTGGTACATAGATGAAAGATCCACCTGACCAAACTGCTGAATTCAATGCCGAGAATTTATTGTCAGTCGGCGGAATCGTTTTTCCAAAATGCTCACGGAAGATATCTTCATTTTCACGAAGTGCTGAGTCCGTATCTTTAAACACGATACCCATATCTTCCAATTCCACTTTCATGCTATGGTAAACCACTTCTGATTCATATTGAGCAGATACGCCTGCAAGGTATTTTTGTTCAGCTTCAGGAATTCCCAATTTATCAAAAGTCTGTTTGATTTCATCAGGAACTTCATCCCAGGATTTCTCTGATTTCTCTGATGGTTTAACATAATATGTGATTTCATCAAAGTTCAAGCTTTGCATGTCGCCGCCCCATTGAGGCATTGGCATGTTGTAGAAATGCTCCAATGATTTCAAACGGAAATCAAGCATCCATTGCGGTTCATCCTTCATTCGAGAAATTTCTTCCACGATTTCTTTTGTCAGACCACGCTTTGAACGGAAGATGGAAACATCTTTATCCGCAAAGCCATATTTATAATCGCCGATATCAGGCATTTTCTTTGCCATAGCTCGTATTCCTCCATTTCAAATGGCTGAATTACAACAGCTCATTTTAATTTAATTATTCCTTCAATCCCTTTTCCATGGCCTTCCAAGCTAGCGTCGCACATTTGATTCGGGCAGGGAATTTAGAAACACCTTGAAGGGCTTCAATATCCCCAAGGTCCATCTCATCATCGTATTCTTTTCCTTGAATCATTAAGGAAAAAGTCTCGGACATCGCTAAAGCAGTATCTACGTCTTTGCCCTTTATGGCTTGAGTCATCATGGAAGCTGAACTCATGGATATCGAACAACCGTCACCATCGAATTTAACATCGCTGACTTTTCCATCTTCAATCTTCATCGTTAAACGAATCCGATCGCCGCAAGTTGGATTGTTCATATCAATTGTCATGCTTCCATCCTCAAGCATACCCTTATTACGTGGTTTCTTATAATGATCCATAATGACCTGACGGTAAAGTGTATCTAAGTTATCAAAAGACATTGCTGAAATACTCCTTCGTTTTAACAAGCCCGGACACAAGCTTATCAATATCTTCTTCCGTGTTATAGAGATAGAAACTTGCTCTTGCTGTCGATGACACGTCAAGCCATTTCATTAATGGCTGTGCGCAGTGATGACCGGCACGGACAGCAATTCCATCTGCATCAAGTACGGTAGCGACATCATGTGGATGTACGTCATTAATATTAAAGGTTACTACGCCCGCACGTTTTTCTGCATCTTTTGGACCGTATATGGTAAGTCCTTCAACTGCAGACATTTTTTCCATTGCATAAGCGGCGAGTTTATGTTCATGCCGCTCAATATTATCCAAGCCGATTTCTTCCAAGAAATCGATCGCAGCCCCAATGCCGATCGCACCAGCAATGATAGGGGTTCCGCCTTCGAATTTCCACGGGAGTTCTTTCCATGTAGACTCATACAAACCTACAAAATCAATCATTTCCCCGCCAAATTCAATCGGCTCCATTTTTTCCAGTAATTCTTTTTTACCATATAATACGCCGATACCAGTCGGACCGACCATTTTATGACCTGAGAAGGCAAAGAAGTCACAATCCAAATCGCGGACATCCACTTTTAAATGAGGTGTACTTTGTGCCCCGTCGACTACCATTACAGCATCGTGATCATGGGCAATTTTCGCGATTTCCTTCACAGGATTGATAACACCAAGTACATTCGAAACCTGCATGATGGAAACGATTTTCGTTGCATCCGTAATTGTTGCCCTCACATCATCAAGGGAAATCGTTCCATCCTCTTGAAGTGGAATGTACTTCAGTACAGCGCCTTTTTCTTTGGCAAGCTGTTGCCACGGAATGATATTACTATGATGCTCCATGTAAGAGATGACGATTTCGTCACCCTCTTTAACATTTGCTCCACCGTAACTTTTTGCTACTGTATTCAAAGAAGTAGTCGTACCTCTGGTAAAGATGATCTCTTCAGTAGAAGAAGCATTAATGAATTTACGCACCTTTTCACGTGCACCTTCATACGCATCCGTAGCTTTTGTTCCTAGTGTATGCACCCCGCGGTGAACATTCGAGTTGTATCCGCGGTAATATTGCTCAATCGCTTCAATCACTGCAGCCGGTTTTTGAGAGGTTGCAGCACTATCTAAATAAACTAATGGCTGACCATTGACTTCTTGATCTAATATTGGAAAAAGCTTACGAATTTCGTATGGGTTCATTACTGTACTTTCCTTTCAATGACCGCAACTAATTGTTTTTTTACTCCCTCAATAGGAAGTTGGTTAACAACAGGGGCCAAGAATCCGTGAATGACAAGTCTTTCCGCTTCTTGCTTTGTTATACCACGGCTCATTAAATAATAAAGTTGAAGCGGGTCAACACGTCCAACAGAAGCGGCATGACCAGCCGTTACATCATCTTCATCAATTAAAAGGATTGGATTGGCGTCTCCGCGTGCTTTTTCACTTAACATCAGTACGCGTGATTCTTGTTCGGCATTGGATTTTGTCGCACCATACTCTATTTTTCCAATTCCATTGAAAATCGTGGATGCACTTTCCTTCACAACACCATGCTTAAGGATATACCCCTCGGAACGCTTACCATAATGAATGATGGCAGTCGTAAAGTTCTGCTTTTGCTCCCCGCGGCCAACTACAACGGATTTAGTATCCCCATGTGAGCCATCGCCCATTAAATATGTTGTGTTATCCGAAATCGTATTACCGTCATTCATAAGACCTAGCGCCCATTCGATATGTGCGTCACGGCCTGCCACCCCACGGCGGTTAACATATGTCGTAAATCCTTTTGAAAGGGTGTCGACCGCTCCGTATTCCACTTTTGCATTTGCATTCGCAATTACTTCGGTTACGATATTGGCGATACCTTCGCTAGATTCAACGTTTGAGAAATAGTTCTCCACATACGTTACCGAGCTGTTATCTTCCGCTACGATCAATACATGGTTGAAAAGTGTAGTATCTGGATTATCCAACAAGAATACCGATTGAATCGGTTCTTTGATTTCTACATTTTTCGGAACATAAAGGAATGCTCCCCCATTGACTAATGCAGCATGCAGCGCTGTTAAACGATGTTCATCTATTTTAACGCCGTCTTTCATGAAATATTTTTGCACGAGCTCAGAATGGTCACGGGCCGCTGTGAAAATATCCGTAAAGATGACGCCTTGTTCTTTCACATTAGCTGACAGATTGATATATGCCGGCGTATTGTTGCGTTGAATGTATAAGTTCCCATTTTCTTCAATAATGGATTTAATTTCTTCCGGAAGCTCCTCTAAAGAGGCAAAAGCTTCACTTTCAACCGCGTGGGTTTTGAAGGAAGTAAAATTCCATTTGTCGATTTTCGTTTTATCCGGCTTTGGCATCGGGAGCTTTTCAAATTCAGAAAACGCTTGAATCCGAAGCTCGGAAAGCCAAGCTGGCTCATTATTTTTAGTTGAATAGGAGCTTATATCCTCTTGTTCAAACGGTAATTTCGTTTCTGTAGTCATTGCAAATCCTCCTACTTACGCTTCTTCGCCAACAGTTTCGTCTTCAATGCCCAATTCTTGTTTGATCCAATCATAACCTTCCGCTTCTAAGCGGGCAGCAAGTTCAGGACCGCCTGATTTAACGACACGTCCTTGCATCATTACATGTACATAATCAGGAGTGATGTAATTTAATAGACGTTGGTAGTGAGTGATGATCAAGCATCCAAAGTCTTCTCCGCGCATTTCGTTGATTCCTTTTGAAACGACTTTAAGTGCATCGATATCAAGACCTGAATCAATCTCATCCAAAATTGCAATTTTAGGTTGGATCATCATTAATTGAAGGATCTCGTTACGTTTTTTCTCTCCGCCGGAAAAACCTTCATTCAGATAGCGTTGCGCCATATCTTCATCCATTTCAAGGAATTCCATTTTTTGATCCATTTGACGGATGAATTTCATCAATGAAATTTCATCGCCTTCTTCACGGCGTGCATTAATGGAAGAACGTAGGAAGTCAGCGTTTGTAACACCACTGATTTCACTTGGATATTGCATAGCTAGGAATAGGCCTGCACGAGCGCGCTCGTCGACTTCCATTTCCAATACGTCTTCACCATCGAATGTGATGCTACCGCTTGTTACTTCATATTTAGGGTGACCCATGATTGCTGATGATAAAGTGGATTTACCAGTTCCATTTGGTCCCATGATCGCATGGATTTCCCCACCTTTAACTTCAAGGTTTACCCCTTTTAAAATCTCTTTGCCTTCAATTGATACGTGAAGATCTTTAACCGTTAATGTAGAAGCTGACATAATAATACCTCCGTGAACTAATTCCTATTTTATTACCAGAAAGTAAAGATTACTTTCTTTACTTTAAATTTACGTAAAACCATTCTCAATTTATTCTCATTCCAATTTTATAACAAATCCAATTTGGAATCAACTAATATAGAAAGGGGTTTCCACTTCTTACATGTTAAAAACCTGTCCTATTCTTACCATACTAACAGATATAGCCTATTTACAGCATATTTAGCCTTATTTTAGCTTTTGTTAAAATTATCTTATTATTCGGCAAACCTTCGTTCTTATTAATATATGTCCGAAAGAGTCGATCGGATGGTATGAACGTTCCGCTTTGAAAATAAAAAAATCGGACTGTAAGGCATTATGTAAGTTCATCCAATAAGGAAACCCTTATTTTCTGGACCACTTACCATTTTACCTCTACAGACCGATCTTTTAAAGAACTCTTTTATATGCTTAGCCGTGAATTTTGCGTTGCAGGTCCAGGACCATTTTGTTGCACTTTTCATGTTCCCTATCTCGTTCTTTCTCAACCTCGATACGGAGGTCTAAGTTTCTACTGTACTCACTGTAGCCAATCCCATGTGAAGACTGCATCGCCTTTTCCATTTCGCTTGTTACATTTAAATCCAGAGTATTGATAGTGAACCATCCTTTCAAATTTGTGTATCATTTTATTACCTTCAATCATTCTCTACCCTTTTTCTATCATATATAAACATGAAAAAACGACCTGAATTACATCAGGCCGTCATTGTTGAATTATTTATCCGCCGGTACAACTGCACCTTCGTATTCTTCAAGGATGAAATCTTGAATTTCTTTAGAATGCAATACTTCTACAAGCGCTTTGATTGCTTCTTTATTTTCGTCACCTTTGTTTACAGCGATGACATTCACGTATGGTGATTCAGAATCTTCAATGGCGATCGAATCTTCAATCGGATTCAAACCTGCATCGATCGCATAGTTTGAGTTGATCAAAACAGCATCGCCTTCGCCGCTCTCATAAATTTTAGGAAGCAGAGCCGCTTCATATTCAGAATCGAATTTAAGGTTCTTCTCATTTTTAACGATGTCTTTAGTTGTAGCCGTCGTTTTATCGATTCCCTCTTTCAAAGTGATCAGGCCATTCTTTTCCAAAAGGGATAAAGCACGCCCATGATCAGCGACAGAGCTGCTTAAAATGATCGTTGCCCCATCAGGGAGTTTATCGATGGTTTTATATTTTTGTGAGTATAGAGCTATTGGCTCGATATGGATTCCGCCTGCATTAACGAAATCATATCCATTTTCTTTAATTTGGGATTCTAAATAAGGAATGTGCTGAAAATAGTTAGCATCCAATTCCTTATCATTTAAAGCCTTATTTGGTAAAACATAGTCCTGGAATGTTTCAATTTCCAATTCTATTCCTTTTTCTTCAAGAAGCGGCTTAGCTTCCTCTAGGATTTCAGCATGCGGAACATTGGATGCCCCTACGACTAATTTCTTCGATTCTTTTTCCGTTTCACTGCCGCCTTTATCCTTTTCACTTCCACAAGCAGCCAAAGCGATAGATAACACTAAAATCAATGCAAATCCTAAAAACTTTTTCATCCTTTTCATCTCCCTTTATCTTTTGTCCAATTTAGATGTAATCACATCTCCAATAATTTGAATTATGAAGACGATAATTAGAATAACGATAGTCGCTACAAGCGTAACGTCATTTTGATTTCTTTGATAGCCCTCCAGATAGGCTAGATTACCAAGTCCGCCTGCGCCGATGACTCCGGCCATTGCGGTATATCCAACCAATGCAATCGATGTTACCGTAATCCCGGAAATAAGGGCAGGCATCGACTCCGGAAGAAGGACCTTCCAAATGATCGTGCTCGTTTTTGCCCCCATCGATTTAGCGGCTTCAATTACACCTTTATCGATTTCACGGAGGCCGATTTCAACCATACGTGCATAAAATGGTGCCGCACCGATAATAAGTGCCGGCAGTGCAGCGTTCTCTCCGATCATGGAACCGACAAGCGCTTTAGTGAAAGGAATGAGCAGCACGATCAAAATAAGAAATGGAATGGAACGGAATATATTAACCACAGCACTAATGACCGCGTTGATTGCCCGGTTTTCCCACATATTCCCCTTCCCTGTCAAGAACAGGATCAATCCTAATAATATGCCTATAAAAAAGGTTGCCACTACAGAGATACTTGTCATATAAAGCGTTTCTTTCGTTGCTTCAATAATGTCTTCCCAATCAACATTCGGCAATAATTCTTCAAGCATGAGTAATCACCTCCACGCCTACCTGCTGTGCTTTAATGAATTCGATTGCGCGGAGCATTTCATCCTCTTTGCCATCAAGATGGATAAACAACGTTCCATATGAACCGCTTCTGGTTTGCGATATTTTACCTTGAACTATATTGACATCCAACTCGAAGTTACGTACAAGCTTAGTGATCAACGGGCTTTCTGCATGATCACCTACAAAAGTCAATTGAATCACTTTGCCTGCAGGAAAGCGTTCGAGCAGATGGTCCATCGTTTCTTTCGTTTCTTCCGGTTCCGTCACCTGTTGCACGAAACGCTTCGTCATTTGTTCTTTAGGATTCTTGAAAACATCCAGGACAGGTCCCTGTTCAACAACTTGCCCGCTTTCCATCACAGCCACACGATGACAGATTTTACGTATTACATGCATTTCATGTGTTATCAAGACAATCGTCAACCCGAGACGCTGATTGATGTCAACAAGCAATTCGAGTATAGAGTCGGTAGTCTGTGGATCCAAGGCAGAAGTCGCTTCATCACACAGCAGCACTTTAGGATCATTCGCTAGAGCCCTGGCTATTCCCACCCGTTGCTTTTGCCCTCCGCTTAATTGCGAAGGATAGGCCTTTTCTCTGCCTTCCAGTCCGACTAACTTGATCAATTCGTTCACACGTTTGGTGCGTTCAAATTTTGAAACTCCTGCAATTTCCAACGGGAAGGATATATTTTCCTGAACGGTCCTGGACCATAATAGATTGAAATGTTGGAAAATCATGCTGATTTCTTGACGGGCCTTACGAAGCTGAGCACCTTTAATTTTTGAAATTTCCTTCTCAGCCACCACAACGGATCCTTCTGTGGGTGTTTCCAATCCATTGAGCATCCTGATCAAAGTACTTTTCCCTGCTCCACTATAACCAATAATACCGAAAATCTCGCCTTTATTTATTTCAACATTCACATTATTTACAGCCTTAATCGTCTCACTGCTTCCTTTTCCTGTTCGGAACAGCTTACTGACTTTTGTCAATGTAATCATTAATCCTCACCTCTTTTATCCAATAAAACCTATGAACTTAGTTAATTTCTCTACATTATTATCTGTTTCCCCTACCAATTTTGCAATTCATGCAAAGGTTTTTCCTACTGAAATAGAAAAAACCTTTCTGCATGAGCAGAAAGGCAGGTGAAGAAACAGGCCTTCCTCTCATCTTCCAAAGTGATTAAACTTTGTGTGAATTGGCACCTTTCCAAGGAAATCTCCTTGTCGGTTGCCGGGTTTCATCGGGCACATCCCTCCACCTCTCTTGATAAGAGCTAATATATAGAATATTTGTACATCATTAAGTTCTTTAGTATGTTGAAATTTTATCATAGATAAAAAAGGAGCGCAATGTATAATATTTCTAGTTCAAGAATGCCCAGGACTTTTTGCTTAAACCGTTTTAGAAGTCAAGGAGACGATATTCGTCGCTTTTTCAATTGCCTGCTCCAAATCTTCTATTAAATCCTCTACATTTTCAATCCCAATGGATAAACGGACTTGATCAGCACGCACACCAGCTTTCGCCAGACCTGCATCATTCAATTGCTGATGGGTCGTACTGGCAGGGTGAATGATTAAACTCTTCGCATCCCCTACATTCGCTACATGGGACCATAATTCCACCGAATTGATAAGTTTCGCCCCGGCTTCGCGGTCTCCCTTTATTCCAAAAGTCACAACAGATCCTGCTCCCTTAGGCAAATATTTATCCGCAAGGGCTTTATCGGGATGATCCTCATTAGCAGGATGCGAAACCCAAGTCACGGCAGGGTGATTTTTCAAATATTGAAGTACAGACTTCGTGTTCGAAAGATGCTCTTTCATCCTCACATGCAGCGTTTCAAGTCCAAGCGTAAACTGGAATGCGCTTTGGGCACTTAGCGCAGGGCCTAAATCACGAAGTAACTGCACTCGGGCTTTCGTTATAAAAGCGGCTGGTCCAACTGCCTCGGCGTATACCAGACCGTCGTAACTTGGATCAGGCTCCGTAAAGCCAGGGTAGTTTGGCGAGTTCCAATCGAACTTCCCGCCATCCACGATGACACCGCCTAAGGTGGTTCCATTTCCCAGAAGCCATTTTGTAGCGGAATGGATGACAATATCCGCTCCAAAATCAATTGGTCTGCATAGATACGGTGTAGCGAAGGTATTATCAATGATTAAAGGTATCCCGGCATCGTGGGCAATGTCGGCTACCGCTTCAATATCAAGGACCCTCAAACTTGGATTTCCGATCGTTTCGGCAAATATGGCTTTAGTTCTTGGCGTAATCGCCCTTTTGAAATTTTCAGGGTCATCAGGAGAAACGAACTTCACTTTAATCCCATATTTAGGAAGAGTGTTTTCAAAAAGATTATACGTACCGCCATATAAAGTGGAGGCTGAAACGATCTCATCCCCTGCACCGGCAATATTCAAGATTGACAGTGAGATGGCAGCCATTCCGCTTGCTGTTGCCAATCCGCCGATACCGCCTTCCAATAAGGCCATTCTTTCCTCAAAAACGCTGACCGTGGGATTATGTAGTCGTGTATATATATAGCCATTCTCCTTTAAACCAAATAAATTCGCTGCATGGTCAGTGTCTTTGAACAAGTATGCATTGCTTTGGTAGATCGGGACTGCACGTGCACCTGTTTCATCAGCTTGCAAACCGCCATGAACACTCAATGTTTCGAAACGTAACTTTTTCTCTGACATACTATTTCTCCTCTTTCTCTATGGATTTAGTAGGAATTAAATTGAAACCGGGCCTTTCATAAACAAAAAAACCACTTCCATAAGAAGAGGTTTTAATAACGCACCTCATCTTTTCAGAGCTAACACTCTGCTGGAATTAGCACCGTATATAAATTTATACCGGTTGCCGGGCTTCGTCGGGCCAGTCCCTCCGCCACTCTTGATAAGAACTATTAAATTCAGATGCTTTCTTAATACAAAATATAACATTTTAGAATTAACCAGTCAATGAATTGTTAGAATATTCTTTGTTTAATTCCGGTTTGGCCGCCACATGTCCACAACTAAAAAAACCAATCCATTTCTGATTGGTTTCTTAGCTGATCTCCTTAAGCAATCCATACAAATAAGGAACGGATTGAAAGGCATATATTTTTTTGTGCAGCTGCCCTTCTTTGAAAAGCAATAAACACGGGACACTTTCTATTTCATATGATTCGGCAATCGCTTGAACATAATTCATATTCATTTTACCTGCCTTCAGTTCCGGGAAAAGTTCCATGGATATCGTCAGCATCTTGGAAGCCACCTGACAGGTGCCGCATAAAGGCGTATATAAATATAAGCAAAATGTTTCCCCTTGTTCAACGGCAAGCTTACACTCTTCTTCTTTCCATTCCTGAATCAATTAGTCGTTCACCCTTTGACTTAAAAATTTCATTTTAACATTCATATTGGCAGATAGAAGCACAGTTGCGATATGATGTTCAGGTGAGCTCTCCACTTCTTTGTACATTTTATTAATATACAGGTGGTTCGCTTCCGGCATTTCCCTTCGGAATTGCTTCCGCAGCTTTTCTCCTGATTCATCTGCGTCAAAAAGGAGATAAACATCACGGTCCATCAATTCATCCACTAATTCATCAAGCTTAGTTAATGATATGGTCCCATTCGTACATCTAATTTCCACATCTTCATCTAAAACGGAGGCAACTTTTCTTCTATCGGAACTGCCTTCTACAATGATCACTTTATCGAATTCGCCCCATTCCATGTCATCACTCCATCTCACGAATTATGTGCGCAACTATGATTGTACAAAATGAAAAAGAGAGCAGGCCTTTTCAGTCCCCCCTCTTCTTCGTTTTTAACCGTTAATCAAACTCTCATATTCCTCAGCGCTCATCAGGTTTTCAATATCACTGCTATTTGATGGTTCAAGCACAATCATCCATGCTTTTTCAAAAGGAGATTCATTTACATATTCAGGGTTGTCACTTAAGTCTTCGTTTACTTCAACAACCTTGCCACTGATAGGAGCATACAGCTCAGAAACGGTCTTAACGGATTCAACACTTCCAAATGGTTCGTTCGCTTTCAGTTCATCCCCGATTTCTGGAAGCTCAACGAAGACGATGTCCCCTAGCTCGGACTGGGCGAAAGCTGTAATTCCAATGCGCACTGTTCCATCTTCGGTTTTTACCCATTCATGTTCTTTAGTGTAACGAAGTTCTTTTGGTGTTGTTGTCATTATAAACCCTCCATATGTACATCTTATTTTATCTATTCCATTATAAGGTAGATTTATTGTTTAAGTAAGGAATTAACCAAATATTTTGTAAAATTTCAGTTCCAAACCTGTTCGAATTGCTCTTCTTTGAATCCTACCGTCACTTTGGTACCATCCGTAACAATCGGCCTTTTCAGAAGCATGCCATCTGTGGACAATATATCAAGCATCTCTGCTTCAGAAGCTTCTTTCAGCCTATCCTTTAAGCCCAGCTCCCGATATTTTTGACCGCTAGTATTGAAAAACTTCTTCAACTCCAAATTACTGATTTTATATAGTTGTTCAATTTCAGTTCGCGAAGGCGGATTTTCCGCTATATGAATCGCTTCATATTGCAGTTCATGATTATCCAGCCACTTCTTCGCATTACGGCATGTGCCGCATTTTGGGTACCAATATAATGTTAAGCCCATCATTTCACCACCTATCAATAGAATACCCGTTTTCACCACGCAATACAACGAAATGTCTTGTGAATTTCCAATGCAATTTCATCAAAGGAAATAAAGGGAATGCCTTTACGGGCATTCCCTTTACAGATTCTGATTCATTGCTTAAAGTGCATATTTTTCCGTTTCGATTACCTTAACGGAAGCTTCACGTTTTTTCGCAATGACATTGATTGGATTGTGTCTTGTCAGCTTGCGAAGCGAAGAAAGCATGATGCGAAGGGTATCGCCTGTTTCCACCGCAATTAACGTTTCCTTTGCATGCTGTTCTATTTCATTGAAAGCTTCCTGAACGAAAATTTCCGTGTAAAGCACTTTTTGTTTGTTCTTCTCCAGTCCTGTAGCCGCAATTGCTTTTTCCGTACGTAATACCACGGATTCAGCTGCATATGCAAGGGATGCTATATCAGCAATGTTGGAGAGGATTTCTTGTTCTTGATCAAGCTTATTGCCGTATTTCTGTGCAGCAAGGCCAGCTGCCAAAATACCGATTTTCTTAGCGTTTCTAACAAGCATTTTTTCTTGTGCCAATGGCTCATCGCCAGGTTCTTCCGGCATCATCATCATTAATTCCTCTTGCAGGCCTTGAGCCTTTTGAAGAAGCGGCAATTCCCCTTTAAGTGCTTTCTTCAGGAAAGTTCCCGGTACAAGCAATCGGTTGATTTCATTTGTACCTTCAAAAATCCGGTTAATACGGGAATCACGATATGCTTTTTCAATTTCATACTCCTGCATGAATCCATAACCGCCATGAAGCTGTACGCCTTCGTCCGTAACATAATCCAATACTTCGGAAGCGAAGAATTTATTCAATGAACACTCAATTGCATATTCAGCGATTGCAGCTGCCATTGATTTTCCATCTTTCACTTGCTCATCCGTCAATTTGCTTTGCCTTTGATCATAAAGGCCAACAGTACGGTATACAGAGCTTTCTGCTGCATAAATTTTAGACGCCATTGTTGCAAGTTTTTCTTTCGTCAAGTTAAAATCGGAAATTTTCGTTTTGAACTGTTGGCGTTGATTCGTATAAGCAGCTGTAATCTCAAGGGCACGTTTAGATCCGCCGACAGCACCCACGCCTAATTTATAACGGCCAATATTCAGGATATTGAAAGCAATGACATGCCCTTTTCCTGCTACACCCAAAAGGTTTTCAACGGGTACATGAACATCTTCGAGGATTAATGTACGTGTAGATGAGCTTTTGATGCCCATTTTCTTCTCTTCAGCACCAGTCGATACACCTTCATAATCACGCTCTACAATGAAAGCAGAGAATTGTTCGCCGTCGATTTTGGCGTATACACAGAAGACATCTGCAAAACCTGCATTTGTAATCCATTGTTTTTCACCATTTAAAATATAGTGTGTTCCTTCAGCATTCAATTTCGCAGTCGTTTTTGCCCCCAAGGCATCTGAACCTGAGCTGGGTTCCGTTAAGGCATATGCAGCAATTTTCTCACCCGTTGCCAGTAAAGGGAGATATTTTTTCTTTTGTTCTTCATTCCCGAATAATACGATTGGCAAAGATCCGATACCTACGTGTGCACCATGCGTAATTCCGAAGCCGCCTGAAAGTGCCATTTTTTCTGTAATTAATGCCGAACTGACTTTATCAAGACCCAATCCGCTGTATTCCTCAGGAACGTCAGCACCAAGTAAACCGATTTCACCTGCATGCTTCAGTAATTTTACAGAACGGTCGAATTCATGGTTTTCTAAATGTTCAACCTGCGGCAGAATTTCATTCACCACAAAATCCTCTGAAGTTTTGGCAATCATTTTATGCTCTTCGGAATAATCTTCCGGTGTAAACACTTGATCATACGTAATATCTTCTACTAAAAAGGCTCCGCCTTTAATGAGGTTATCTGTTGTTTGATTGGACATGTTTTTTCCTCCTAAGTGATTTATGAAAGTTAAACCGCCGGAAGCATGTTGACAGCTTCCGGAAGGGATTGAATTACGCTAATAATTCAAATACTCCAGCAGCGCCCATTCCGCCGCCGATACACATTGTCACAACTCCGAATTGTTGGTTTCTGCGCTTCATTTCATGAAGCAGGCTTAATGTCAATTTTGCTCCTGAACATCCCAGTGGATGGCCTAAGGCAATGGCTCCGCCATTTACATTGACAATCTCTTCATTCAGCCCCAGCTCACGAATGATTTGAATGGATTGGGAAGCGAAGGCTTCATTCAATTCAAATAAACCAATATCGGATAACTCAAGGCCTGCTAGTTTCAAAGCTTTAGGAATGGCTGCAATCGGTCCGATCCCCATAATTTCAGGCGGTACCCCCGCTACAGCAAAGGAGCGGAACTTACCAATCGGTTTCATCCCCAATGAAGAGGCCTTTTCCCCATCCATGACCATGACCGCGGCTGCTCCATCACTCGTTTGTGATGAATTCCCTGCTGTTACGGATCCTGTAACTGCGAATGCAGGTCTTAGTTTTTTCAGCACTTCAACAGTCGTACCTGGACGAACCCCCTCATCCTGTGAGAATGTGAATGATTGTTCCTTTAATTTAAGATCTGGACCCACTGAGCGAAGGGTTACGTCAACCGGTACGATTTCATCCGAAAACTTTCCTTCTGCAATGGCCTTAGCCGCCTTTTGATGACTTCGTACAGAAAATGCATCTTGATCGTCACGGGAAATCCCGTATTTTTTTGCAACGGCTTCAGCAGTGTGACCCATACCCATATAATATTCCGGGGCTGTTTCCGCAAGTTTCGCGTTCGGACGCGTTACATGACCCATCATTGGTAAAAGGCTCATGGATTCCGCTCCGCCTGCAATGACTGTATCACTTTGGCCGAGCATGATTCTTTCCGCTCCATAAGCAATACTTTGCAACCCGCTTGAACAATAACGATTAATGGTTATGGCTGGTACTGTATAAGGCAACCCTGCCAACGCTCCAATGTTACGCGCCATGTTCAATCCTTGCTCCGCCTCAGGCATTGCACAACCGATAATCAGGTCATCGATGGTTCCTTCATAATTCCCTGCACGCTTTAACGTTTCCTTTACAACAAGTGCCCCTAAATCATCAGGGCGTACATTAGCTAGAGAACCTTTTTTCGCTCTTCCTACCGGAGTCCTTGCTCCAGCTACTATTACCGCTTCTTTCATGAGGATCCCCCTTACTCATTTTTAAGCTATCGATCTATTAATCTTCCTTATCGGTTTGGCCATATCTTCATCTAATCATCAATTACGGAGTGGTTTCCCTTTAACGAGCATGTGCTGCATCCTTGCTTGAGATTTCGGCATCGAAATCAGTTTTAGGAACGCTTGTTTTTCCAGGTTCAAGATATACTGTTCATCTACTTCCGTGCCAAACGGGAGTTTCCCCCCTGCCAGGACGTATGCAAGCTCTTTGGCTATGACAAGGTCATGATCGGATAAGAATCCAGAAAGGCGCATGGATTCCGCCCCTAAGAGAAGTGCGGCATATCCCGTTTCACCAACGACAGGAATCTTTGTGCGGGCAGGAGCGGTATAACCTTGTTCATACATGGAAATGACAGCCTGCTTCGCATCATATAGTTGATGATCCGCATTCACACTTATTCCATCATATGAATTAAGGAAATTATTCCCGCGTGCTTCCTCAGCGGAGGTTGAAACCTTTGCCATGGCAACCGTTTCAAATACTTGGTTGGCCACTTTCTGTAAATCAAAGTCGACACCCTTCGGCATATTCCTCAATGTCTTCACATAAAGTTCTTTAGTCCCGCCGCCGCCTGGGATCAAACCTACACCAGCTTCCACCAGTCCCATATACGTTTCAGTCGTTGCCTGGATGCGCGCAGCCGGAAGGGATACTTCAGCACCCCCGCCAAGTGTCATATTAAACGGGGCAACCACTACAGGAACTGCACTGTACTTAATTTTCAGCATCGCCTTTTGGAATTGGCTGATGACCATATCGAGTTCAAAAATATTGTCATCTTGCGCTTCCATCAACATCATTGCAATATTGGCGCCTACACAGAAATTCTTGCCTTGGTTTCCGATGACAAGGCCTTTATAATTCGCTTCCGCTTCGTCGACCGCCGCATTGATCATTTGCATGATATCCAGACCGATTGCATTATTCGGTGAAGTGAATTCAAGAAGGGCCACTCCATCGCCGATATCTATCAAGCTTGCACCACTGTTTTTCTTGATTACGCCTTTTTGCTTCTTGATTGCTTTAAGATTGATCACCTTAGGATTTTCGACAATTTCTTTATATTCACCATTATCATAATAGTGGACTATGCCATTTTCTTCTTTATAGAAAGAAGTGATTCCCTTGGCGAGCATATCCTTTACCCATTGCGGAACGGTGATGCCTTCCGCTTCCAGACGGGCTACCGATTTCTCTACACCTATCGCATCCCAGGTTTCAAATGGACCAGTGGACCATCCGAATCCCCATTTCATCGCTTGGTCGATTGCCACGATGTCATCTGCAATGTCCCCAAGCAGTTGGGCAGAATACACAAGCGCCGGATTCAGCACATTCCAAAGCAATTGGCCAGCACGGTCTTCGCTATAAACAAGCGCTTTCATTTTATTTGGCAAGCCCTTGGCCTGTTTAGCCATTTCAATGGACGGCGCTTTTAATTTTTTTCGTGCATCATATTCAAGCGTTTCGGGATTCAGTTCAAGGATTTCTTTGCCTTTTTTCAAGAAAAACCCTTGTCCTGACTTGCTTCCGAGCCACCCATTCTTAAGCATTTCATTCATGAAATCAGGAATTTTGAAAACTTCTTTTTCTTCTCCATCCACCTGGTCATATACGTTTTTGGCAACATGTGCAAAGGTATCCAGACCAACTACATCAAGTGTCCGGAAAGTCGCGCTGGTTGCCCTTCCAATCAACGGTCCTGTAACCGAATCGACTTCACCGACACTGTATCCGCCTTTTTGCATTTCCCGGAGAGTGACCAATAAACCATAAGTGCCAATGCGGTTTGCGATGAAGTTTGGCGTGTCCTTGGCTTCGACGACACCTTTCCCCAGTACATCTTCGCCGAATCGTTTCATGTATTCGAGCACTTCTGGTGAAGTTGCTTCAGTAGGGATGATTTCCAACAATTTAAGATAACGCGGTGGATTGAAGAAGTGGGTTCCCAGGAAGTGCTTTTGAAAATCCTCCGAACGGCCTTCTGCCATCGCTTCTATTGAAATTCCGGATGTATTCGATGAAATGATGCTTCCTGGTTTACGATGCTGATCGACCTGGGCAAATACACTTTGCTTAACCTCAAGTTTCTCAACGACCACTTCGATGACCCAATCGACATCCTTTAAACGGCTTATATCATCTTCCAGGTTTCCCGCCTCGATCAACGCAATATTTCCCTTAGCTGAAAGCGGAGCTGGTTTCTGTTTTAAAAGTTTAGTAATCGCAGTTTGGCTAATGCGGTTACGCACTTGTTTATTATCTAATGTAAGACCCTTTTTCTTTTCATCCTCAGTGAGCTCACGAGGTACAATATCCAATAATAAAGTCGGAATGCCGATGTTAGCAAGGTGTGCAGCAATCCCTGATCCCATAACTCCTGACCCTAGAACAGCAGCCTTTCGTATTTGTCGAACCAAGTTCATATCCCCCTTACGCAATGTATTGAATGAATGCTCATTCATTTTTAATCCAAAAATTTTTTGAATATTTTTTCTTATTACTAATATAGAATATATTTGGAAATTCCGCAATGATTAAACAGTAAAAAAAATATTTTTTTCTCCAAATTCCTTTGGTTATTTCTCCGCCGTTCAGTAAAAAATAACCGTGCAGGAGGTGACTTATAAAATGAAGCGTAAAGATAATCCTTCTAAAGCAGCCGTAAGTGCAGCAAGCGTTAAAGGCAATGCCGGCCCTGGCGCTGAACGTCAACATGGAATCAATAAAGTGAACAGCCAGAACAATCAGTTTAAAAAATAAAACCTTCTTAATTTGAGCAGCCGTCCCTTATCCGGGGCGGCTCTCGCTTCCTATTTCTTGAATAGGCCTTTTAAAACGAAAGCAATATTGGCCGGTCTCTCCGCAAGGCGGCGCATGAAATATCCATACCAATCCGTACCATAAGGAACATATACCCTTACCTTATATCCTTCTTCAGCAAGCTCAAGCTGCTTTTCATTGCGTATGCCATATAACATTTGAAATTCAAATTGGTCATGGGGAATTCCCTGATCTTTGACCAAGTCCCTCGTATAATCAATGATTTTATCATCATGTGTGGCAACGGCTGTATAATTGCCATTCAGCAAATGCTGCTTGATAATTTTCTTGAAATTCTCATCCACATCTTTTTTCTCTGGAAAAGCCACTTCCCTTGGTTCTTTATAAGCTCCTTTAACAAGTCTTAGATTCGGATGGTATGCATCCAGCTCCTCAATATCCTTCTCAGTCCGATACAGATAAGCTTGGATTACGGTCCCCAATTCATTATATTCAGACTTTAGGTTTTTGAATACAACCAAAGTTGGCTGACAGCGCGGAAAATCCTCCATATCAAGCGTCACGAAAACCTGATGGGCTTTAGCTTCATCCAAAATCCTCCGCATGTTATTCATTACGACCCGTTCGGACACATCCAAGCCCATCGAGGTCAACTTCAGGGATAACTGTGAATCCAGTTGATTTCTGCCAATCATGCGAATCGCTTCGATACACTCATCTGCCATCTTCCCTGCTTCATGTTCATCTTCAATGAATTCACCTAAATAATCAAGGGTAACAGCAAGCCCTTTCCGGTTTAGATCTGAAATCACACCAGATGCCATATTCAATGATTCTCCTGCCACGAAACGAGATGCACCAAACCGCAGCCCGTATTTTTTCGCTGCCTTTGTCATGCTTTTGTTCTTTGATAAAAAAAGAAATAGATTTTTCAATATTCCTTCCATCTGCATTCCCCTCCAAATCATTTTGGAAAATAGATGCACAAGATTATTTTACCATTTAATTCATTTTTCAGATATTTAGAATCAAGAATAAATAAATTTCATTAAGGGAAAATTAAGTTCGTTTAAAGAACACTTAAGGAGGTAGAATGATGGAACAGCAAAATTCGTTTAACAGCCAACAGCAGTCCACCGGCTTTATGAAGCAGCCGCCGGAAATGGTTTCGGTGAAAGATAGCTTATACTTAACCGATATGCTTGCATGGAATCTGAATGCGATTAAAAAAGCACATTTTTTTGCCACACAATGCAAGGACCCGCAAATCATTGATGCATTAAATCGGTGCGGTCTCATGCATCAACGCCATTACGATACCATTTTGAAACATTTGAACCCGGACCAAATTCAGGGTCAACAACAATACCAGTAAAGGAGGGTTCTTGATGCCCAATGAAAACAAAGTCCAAAATCCAGAATCTCCTGTAGCAAAGACACCGCAAATGAATGACAGGGATTTTATAAATGATATGCTTACAACTGAAAAGTACTTTTGTAACTCCTTTTCCGTTGCCTTGCATGAAATGAGTAACCAAGCATTATTCCAAGACATTTTCTCCGTATCAAAAGAAAATCAGGAGATGCAGCGTGAGCTCTTTAACCTTATGTTCGAAAAAGGCTGGTATAGCTTAGAAAAGGCGCAAGCTACCAGCTTAGGCCAATCGTACAAACAATTTTCCGGATATAAAAATCAATTTCCTTCTGGATCGAACATTCAATAAGTAAACATTCAGGGGGCAGATTCTGCTCCTTTTGTTTTTTTGCTACAAATAAAGCCGGCCCATGGTGGGCCGGCTTTCCATTTAGATATCCGTTGAAAACATATACTTCTTATAGTGATACCGAATGCTGAATATTAAGCCCATGGCCATCATGTTCCCCATTAGCGAGCTTCCTCCATAACTGACAAATGGAAGCGGAATCCCCGTAATCGGTAAAAGGCCTACAGTCATGCCGATATTCTGAAAAACATGAAACGTCAACATGCTTATAACGCCGACACAGATATATGTATAGAAGTTATTTTTCGTGTCCATTCCCGTTTTTGTAATATGGTAAATCAATAGGAAAAACAAGGAAATAATGATGCTAGATCCGATGAAGCCGAATTCTTCACCGATGATACTGAAGATGAAATCCGAATGACTCTCAGGCAAATACACTTCCCTCGAACCGATTCCCTTGCCTGTGGTCTGGCCGGAGCCGATAGCCAGTAATGATTTGGTTAAGTGATATCCTTCGGAGCTGGCATAATTATATGGATCCAGCCAAGAATAGATACGGCCGAATTGATAAGATTTTACCCCTAGGTATTTTTCCAGGATTTCCGGCTTCCAAAGGACGAAGTATAGGACCGCTGAAGCGACGACAATTCCTCCCGAAACGATCGGTAGCAGGATCTTCCATGATACCCCTGATATGAAAATCATTCCGAGCATGATTGACATGATGACAAGCGATGTACCCAAATCCGGCTGTTGCATGATTAACAATAAGGGGGCACCAGTCACAAGACCGATTTTAATAAGTAGCCACATATCCGATTGAATTGTTTTCAGCGTGTTTTTGAGATGATGGTTTGAGATGACATTCGCTAAAGCCAGGATCAGGAAAACCTTCATGAATTCCGATGGCTGAATCGAACCGATTCCCGGAATGATGAACCAACTTTTCGCACCATTCCGGACAGGAACGATGGTATCTGGCATAATGATCAGCAAAAAAAGCAAAAACAATCCGAAGCCATAGGCATACCAAGAGATTTTTTTCAGCTGATCCGAATCCAGGGTGATGAACCCTAATACGATTCCGATTCCCACTATATACCAAAAAATTTGTTTAATTAAGAAGTTTTCAGCGTACTGTCCAGTCGTTTGGGCACTATAGATTGCTAAGCAACTTCCAACGCATAATAACAGCAATATTGTGACCAAAGAAAAATCTATTCGTGATGAAAATTTATTTTGTTCTTCCATACTTAACTCTCCCTTAAAAAGGCTCCTGCTATACATCTATAAATACACTTATTCATTATACTTTAAACAAATAAAATCACAACTATATAGAAGAATAGTTTACAGGCTTCACGGAGTTATTTCCATGAAGCCTGTAGGCAGGGGGAGTTATGCATGTGATTCCTTTGATTTTCTCCGTTTCAGCAATCTGCTGACCAATCCATGGCTTGGGGAAAAGAGAAAGGCCAATCCGAATAATATGGCGGCCGATCCCACCATGCAACCGGATATCGAAGCATCCATAATGGAAGCTGAATAATAACCGATGATGGAACTTAGCACCCCGACCCCGATACTGACCAATATCATGCGGCTTAAACGGTCTGACAGCAGATAAGCCGTTGCCGCAGGTATGATGAGCATTCCAACTACTAAAATGGAACCTACACTATCAAAAGAAGCTACAGTTGTCAGTGAAATGAGGCTCATCAATAAGTAATGAAAGAACAGTACAGGAATTCCCATTGCAGCCGCAAGTGATGGATCAAAGGATACGAGTTTAAACTGTTTGAAGAAAAGGAAAATCAGGATGAGGTTCAGGATGAAGCAACCGCCGACGATCCAAACAGCTTTTGGTCCAGCCTCGATTCCCGCGATGGTCATCGTGTTCCAGGGAGTATAGGCTATTTCGCCATAAAGGACATGTTCCAGGTCAAAATCTATTTGTTGCGTATACAAGCTCACGAGTACGATCCCCATTGCAAAAAGGGAAGTGAATACAATCCCGATCGCTGCGTCAGATTGAACGCCCGACGATTGGAACAGCTGGATTAAGAATACTGTAAGTAAACCTAGAGCAGCTGCCCCGATCAGCATTGGAACCGAGTCACGAGTCCCGGTTATTAAAAATGCCAATACGATTCCCGGCAAAACGGAATGACTGATGGCATCCCCTATCAACGTCATTTTCCTGACTATCAAAAAGCATCCTAATACACTGCAAGAACTCGCCACCAATGCTCCGACTAAAATAATCCAAAAATCATTCATGATGAGTGTCTCCTTTTCCTTCTATCCTGTTCGAGAGAATATTTCCTTTTTGTCGATACCCTTCTCCATACAGATGAAAGCACTCCGCGTTTAGGTGCAAAAAGCATGGAAAAGAAAAACCATACCGTCGCGGATAAGACAATTAAAGGTCCTGTTGGCAAATCATTCACTGAGGTACTGATCAACGTTCCAGACACACCGCTCAACATTCCGAATACACCGGACAGGATGACCATGATATGCAGCCGCTCCGTCCAATACCTCGCAGAAACGGCTGGCGTGATTAGTAAAGATGCCATCAATACGACGCCTACAGCCTGGATACCGATCACTACAGCTGCCACGATCAGCATCATGATGAAATAATCCAGAAAAACAACCGGCAATCCCATCCCCTTGGCAAACCCAGGGTCAAAGGATAGTAATTTGAATTCTTTAAAAAACACGGTACAAGTGAAAATGAGTATAAAGGAAACCGTCATCATCATATATACATCGGACATGACCATTGAAGCCGTCTGCCCGAATAAAAAGGTATCCAATCCACTCTGGTTTCCATACTCGCTCTGCTGAATCTGTGTAAGCATGACAATTCCGAAGCCAAAGAAGGAAGATAAGACGATTCCCAAGGCCGCATCCTGCTTGATCTTACTGTATCGCGTTAGCACACTGATTAAGAAAACAGCCACTAAGCCAGACAGGGCAGCTCCTATAAGAAAATAGGAAGTGGATTTCACTCCAGTTAACATAAAGGCGACACAGATACCTGGTAACGCTGCATGTGCGAGTGTGTCGCCAAGCAAAGACTGCTTTCTGAGGTAGGCAAAACTGCCGATGACCCCACTGCTTAATCCAAGGAACATCGTGCCCAGCAAAATCCACCTTGTATTTGGATCAGTAATAATATCCAGTATATTCATCGTGTACACCTCATTTTAATAACAGGCCGGACCTTGTGTCTGATAGTATCGCTAGGCGGCCTCCATAAGTTGCCTGTAAGTATTCGGGAATGAAAACTTCTTCTGTCGGACCTATCTTCATCACCTTTTTATTCAATAACATCGTCCAGTCGAAATATTCCTTCACGGTGGAAAGATCATGGTGCACAACCAGAACGGTTTTGCCTTTTTCCTTCAATTCCATCAGCAATTGTATGATTGCTTTCTCTGTTGCGGCATCCACCCCTACGAACGGTTCATCCATAAAATAAATATCCGCTTCCTGTGCCAATGCACGGGCCAGGAATATCCTTTGCTGCTGCCCGCCTGATAGCTGGCTGATTTGGCGGTTAGCGTATTCAGCCATCCCCACCTTATCAAGGCACTCCATCCCCTTCTGCTTTTCGGCCTTCCCTGGTCGCTTCAGCCATCCGAGATGACCATACCTGCCCATCATCACGACATCGAGTGCGTTGGTCGGAAAATCCCAATCCACTGACTCCCGCTGCGGTACATAGCCGATACTCTTCCTCATCGATTTATAAGTAGATCCCTTTATTGTGATTTCCCCCGATATTTTTGGAATCAATTCGAGTATTCCCTTTATCAAGGTGGATTTCCCTGCTCCATTGGGGCCAATGATACCAATTAAATTCCCTTCAGGCACCTCAAATGAGACATCTTCAACAACCGGTTTCTTATGATAAGCAATCGTTAAATTCTCGACCTTTAAAGCTGATTGATACATTTTTTCTCCCCCTTATTTCAAAGCACGGACGATGGTGTCGGTATTATGACGGACCATTCCGATATACGTTCCTTCTTCCGTCCCTCTTTCACCCATTGCATCCGAGAATAATTCACCGCCAATTTCCACTTTGTGGCCCTGCTTCTCGGCACCTTGAATCACAGCCTCGATAGCCTTCCTTGGCACGCTAGACTCAATGAAAATCGCTTTTATTTTGTTCTCTACAAGATAATTCCGCATATCGGTCACATCTTTTGATCCATATTCCGATAATGTATTGATCCCTTGAAGCCCTCTTACGTCCAGACCATATGACTGGCCGAAGTATCCAAAAGCATCATGTGCTGTAACGAGCACCCGTTGATCTTCTGGTATTTCATTTATTTCATCTTGAACATATTTATCAAGTTCCTCCAACTGCAGTACGTACTCTTCATAATTTTTACGATAACTTGATTCATGGTCCGGATCGGTGGCAATCAACTCTTTCTTAACTGCTTCCGCCGCTACTATCCAAAGCTTTACATCAAACCATACGTGGGGATCATGTTCCGTCGCACTAACTTTTCGAAGTTGGTCCTCCTTGAAATCCTCCGTTACGGCAATCGTCGGTTTATCCTTGCTCATCATTTCAAATATATCCGTCATTTTCCCCTCAAGATGCACACCGTTATAAAAAATCATATCAGCCGAATCCAGTGTCTTCACATCACCCTGTGTTGCTTTATATAGATGGGGGTCGACTCCCGGTCCCATTAAACTTGTGACCTCTACATGTTTACCGCCGATATTCTCAACCAAGTCCCCAATCATTCCCGTTGTTGCAACGACATTCAACTTGCTATTACCTTTATCCCTTTCGGCCGCGTCATTGCCGCACCCCGTTAAAATCAGCAATGCAGCAAGCACGCCCCCAATAGATTTTAGAAAACCCATCCATATTCCCTCCCTTTTTCATCTTTCTAAAAATGTTTGCCATGTGCAAAATTAAGCATAAATTTTTTTACATTGTCGCAAATGCTAAAAAGTTTCCTCTACACAACTTATTTTATACTATACACAAGTATACGGAAAAAGTGCAACTATTTTTCATAAAGCAGATAAATCATTTTATTAAAAATACCCAAAAATAACTTCGGGATTTGAGTTCAGCGAATGACTTTACAAACAGCAAAAAACTGTCCGGAATATCACGTGGACCTTCCGGACAATCAGTCATTTATATGAAGAAAAGTTCTTCCTTCCGTAACATGAAACGTAAACGATGAAGTTATATTTATATTGTGGAGTTTTAATGGTGAAAATAAACTAGAGGGTCTATTTCGATTGTTTATGGCGGGAAAACGTGAAATTCACGAGTAAATGCATGGATTTCACGAGTAAAGTGTCAAAATTCACGAGTAAATGCGCGGATTTCACGAGTAAAGTGTCAAAATTCACGAGTAAATGCAGTATTCACGAGTAATTCCTTATTATTCACTAGGAAAATGGCGAATTTCACGCCTAATGCCGTGGAATTCAGAGTAAATCGCGTAATTCCCGACTGGCATCCGGCATTCCATGTGCGCTGCCACTCATTTTTCCGACTTCAATGAAATTGCCAGGTACGCCAATCCCAATTCAATTCCGCAAAGTACAAACAGGGTAATTAAAGTTTGGACCATCATGATCTCCTCCTCCTCTAAGACTTAACCCAATCTTAAAGGATGAAACCCATACCAGAACAAGAGCTTATTTGAAGAAATCTTCAGCAGCCCCACTGTGTTCTCTTGCTTTGAAATGGGTTTCATACTGTACAATATAAAAAAAGAAAATACGGTGATCCCATGACAAATATTAAAGAAATTGCTCAAAGTGCTGGTGTATCTGTCTCAACAGTTTCCCGTGTATTGAATGATCATCCTTATGTAAGCCCTGAAAAAAGAGCGAGCGTTTTACAAGCCATTGACCGTTTGAATTATTCGAGAAACATCAACGCCATCCATCTTTCTAAAGGCAAAACAAATCTTATCGGCATCATCATCCCCTTCACCAATCACCCATATTACGGGGCAATCGTTAACGGAATTTCTAAACAGGCGAATGCAATCGGCTGTCATCTAGTCATCTTTCAGACCCATTACGAAAGAGAGAAAGAAATCCAGGCTTTGAATATGCTGCAAATGAAGCAACTCGATGGCATTATCGTTTGTTCAAGAATTTCGGAAATGAAAATCCTCTTGGAGTATCAAAAATATGGACCGATTATCTTATGTGAAGATACAGCCCAGGCTGAATTTTCATCCATCAGCGTTGATCATTATGCAGCTTTCTCCTGTGCCCTTGAATACGTGATTGCTAAAGGTTATCAGAAAATTGGATACAGTCTTGGCCGTAAAAAGAGCAGAAACAGTTCTCTCCGCACAAAGGCTTTTAACGATATCATGAGTAAACATCAACTTATAAACAATAAAGATTGGCTGTTTGAAGGCAGTTATCACATCAAAGACGGTGAACAATTGTTTCAGGATTGGAATTCGATGGTGAATAAACCTGAGGCCATCATCATCACTAATGATGACACGGCGGCAGGCTTCATTCTAACAGCTAAGAAATCTGGCATGAGGGTACCTGAAGATGTGGCCATTCTCGGCTTCAATAATGATAGCCTGAGTGAAATGCTCGAAATCACGACCATTTCCTTACCGCTGGAATGGATTGGGAAAATGGCAGTTGATCTATTCGAGAATCCTGAGGTGGTCAAACATGTAAAACTGGAATACGCCCTTATAAAAAGAAGGAGCGTTTAATAACGCTAAGAATAGCTTTACTTTTGTATCATCAAATCTTCCAGACTTTTTTGAACTAGGAAAAAATAACCACATAAAATAATCATTGCGATATCCATGAGATTATTTTATAATTTTGATATAGTAAAGTTTACTCAATTACTAGCAATCTATTAGCTATTGCATGAATTTCATGAGTATAATCGTCCGTCGTCAATTACAAGATGGCGCAACGATTTAAGAAAATTGAATACTTCCTCATTTACCGATGAGTTAGAGGCTGCAGCTTATAAAAGTAAAACGGACGAGATTCTGGAAAATTAAAGACTCCGTTTGAAAGGATAAGTTGCCGAAGTTTGGGTATATTCCATGTATACCTTGGCTGGCGGTGTTTTCGAACAGGAACATCACTGTCACGTTTTTTCTAAAAGCGTGGGGAGCTATCTTCGGAAGGATAAACGGGTTTATTATAAACAGCCGTCGATCTTTTTCGACTGCTGTTTTTTTATTTTTCGTTCCCTTCCAATAAAAAGGAGTGTAACATCAATTGGCAAATTCACAACAAGCATCAAGCCCTACTGAATTGAAAAGGAGCCTGAAAGCGCGGCACTTGATGATGATTTCATTAGGTGGAACGATTGGAACAGGTTTATTTTTAGCAAGTGGCGGTGCCATTCATTCAGCCGGACCCGGCGGTGCCTTGGTGGCATACGCGATCATCGGCATCATGGTTTATTACTTAATGACAAGTCTTGCAGAAATGGCAGCGTTCATGCCAGTGGCCGGTTCGTTCCGTGTCTATGCATCCAAATTCGTCGATCCGTCTTTCGGTTTTGCGATTGGATGGAACTACTGGTATAACTGGGCAATCACCATTGCCGCTGAATTAGCAGCCGTTGTCTTAATTATGAAGTTCTGGTTCCCGGATAGTCCTTCCTTTATCTGGAGTGCCATTGCGTTAATCACAATGTTTCTTATCAATTACATGTCCGTTAAAGGTTTTGGGGAAACGGAATTCTGGTTTGCCATGATCAAAGTCGTGACGGTCGTCATATTCTTGATCACTGGTGTTTTGATCATCCTCGGAATCATGGGTGGGAAAGACCCAATTGGTTTTTCCAATTTCACAATGGGCGAAGGTCCCTTTAACGGGGGGTTCTTCACGATTCTAGGCGTATTCATGGCAGCTGGCTTTTCTTTCCAAGGAACGGAATTGCTTGGAGTGACGGCTGGTGAAAGTGAGGATCCGGAAAAAAATATCCCTAAAGCGATCAGATCCGTTTTCTGGCGCATCATCTTATTCTATATCCTTGCAATTTTTGTAATTGGAATGATCATACCGTTTACGGATTCACGTTTATTGAGTGAAGATGTTGCCGTAAGTCCATTCACGCTTGTATTTGAACGTGCGGGCCTTGCATTTGCCGCATCCATCATGAACGCGATCATTTTATCATCCGTACTCTCTGCCGGTAACTCTGGCATGTACGCTTCAACCCGTATGCTATGGGACTTGGCACGTGATGGGAAAGCACCGAAATTCCTTGGCAAGTTAGATAAAAGAGGAGTACCAGTGAATGCACTTATCGTGACTTCCTTAGTTGGCTGCGTTGCATTCTTAGCTTCATTTTTCGGAGATGGTGTTGTTTATATCTGGTTATTGAATGCTTCAGGCATGGCCGGATTCGTCACCTGGGTCGGGATTGCGATTGCCCATTATCGGTTCCGCAAAGCCTACGTAGCTCAAGGCCTTGATATGAATGCTTTACCATACCGGGCCAAAGGCTTCCCATTCGGACCTATATTCGCACTTGTCCTTTGTATCATCATTATCATTGGACAAGGCTATCAAGCCTTCAGTAGCAATGGGATCGATTGGAATTCAATGTTCGTTTCCTACATTGGCTTGATTCTATTTTTCGTCCTATGGTTCGGCTATAAAATTAAGCATAAAACGAAAATCATTCCCCTTGAGGAATGTGACCTTAAATCAAAATAATACGTAAAAGGACCTGCTCTTCTCTAAACGGGGAAGAACAGGTCCTTTTTTCATTTCAAATGATAAACACGACATTCATATGGACGCAGAGGTTTGGTGGAGATTCCTTCTTCTTCCTGATCATAATTACCGATCAGCCTTGTAGCAGAATATGCATGCAGCTCTTCAGGCAAAGAATAGGAGGCCGGCTCCTCTTTAAAGTTGCATAGCACTAGCAGCTTTTCTTCTTCCAACGTTCTCGTATAGGCAAATATTCGTTCATCATCTGGACAGAGCAGTTCAAAACGGCCATAAACGACGATTTCATGATCCTTGCGTATTTGGATAAGCCTTTTATAAAAATGAAAAATGGAATTCGGATCATTGTAGGCTTTTTCCGCATTGATCTCGGGAAAATTGGGATTAACCTTAATCCAAGGACTCCCATTTGTGAATCCTGCGTTCCGGGAATCATTCCACTGAATCGGTGTCCTCGCATTATCCCTGCTACGGGCGTGAATGGCTGACATCATCCGCTCTTTTGACCAGCCACGCGAATTGACGAGTTCGTCATATGAATTCAACGTTTCAATATCCCGGTATTCATCGATGCTTTCAAATGCAACATTGGTCATGCCCAACTCTTCCCCTTGATATATATAAGGAGTCCCCTGAAGCATATGAAGACAAGCGGCAAGCATCTTTGCGCTTTCAATACGATACTTTCCATCATTTCCAAACCTTGAGACAACCCGGGGCTGATCATGATTGTTCCAGTATAAACTGTTCCAGCCATCCCCCTCCAAACCAGTCTGCCACTTGGAAAGAATTCGCTTTAAATCGCTTAGCTTCCACTTATCGTTACTCCATTTCCCTTCTAGTCCGCACCCCAAATCCATATGTTCGAATTGAAAGACCATATGTAGCTCACCACGATCTTTACCTGTGAACAATTGTGCTTCCTCCGGTGTGACGCCTGGCATCTCCCCAACGGTAATCACGTCATATCGAGAAAGTGCCCGTTGATTGATTTCCTGTAAAAACTCATGTATGCGCGGTCCATTCAGGAAAAAGGGGCTTCCATCACCATACTGCTTCTCATGATGAACGGATCCATCTGAATAGCTCTGATCTTTTGAAAGGAAGTTGATGACATCCATCCGAAATCCATCGACACCCTTATCCAGCCACCAAGTCATCATGCTGTAGATTTCTTCACGGAGCTTAGGGTTCTCCCAGTTTAAATCAGGTTGTTTCTTGCTGAATAAATGTAAATAATATTCATCCGTTCCTTCATCATATTCCCATGCCGAACCTTTAAAAATGGACTCCCAATTATTTGGCTCTTTCCCATTCCTTCCAGGTTTCCAAATATAATAATCACGCTTTGGATTATCTGTTGAGGATCGGGATTCCTTGAACCACGTATGTTCATCTGAAGAATGGTTGACCACCAGATCCATCATGATCTTCATCCCACGTTCATGCACCGCCTTCAGCAACCTATCAAAATCAGCCATTGTCCCGAATTCAGTCATGATTGATCGATAATCACTGATATCGTACCCATTGTCATCATTGGGAGATTGATAAATGGGGGATAGCCATATCACGTTCACACCCAGCTCTTGTAAATAATCGAGTTTCATCAAGATCCCGTTTAAATCCCCTATCCCATCTCCATCACTATCCATAAAACTCCTTGGATACACTTGGTATACAACTGCCTCTTTCCACCATGCTTTGTCCATGCCTTTCCTCCCCTCTTTAAACGCATTGACATAATCATTACACCAATACCCTATTATAAAGGGAGAAACTTCAGAATATTCTTCTTTTATTCCACAATTCCGGTTTGAATCATTTCAATGTCCAAATCCACCTCGATGGGAATATGGGGATATGCCTCCTCCCAATGTTTTTGATCGAAATTTCTTGTTTTACTTTTAGCGTGATTACCGAGTGCAATCGGATCTATATTGTTTTCCTGAAACATGGTTACCATCTCATTTAATTTATTACCAATGACATGTTCAGCCCTGGCCTCTATTTTATTCAGGGCGACCCCTTTGCCCAAGTCATAACCTTGGACCTCTAGCAAACTCGCTTTTAGTTTCACTTCAATCCTGACTTTGGGGTCTTGATTTACATTCGAGAAATCATAATGGACACGTGACTCCACGTTATTGATATCTGTATAGTCATTTTCCTTCCATTTAATTTCATAATTCCCCAGCTTAAAGTTTTCACTGAGGACTTTGAATAAAAACCCATCCTCATAAGGGATATATTTACCAATATACCTATCCCTTTTAAACAGGGCGATCCCTTTTACCCGTATTTGGTCTTCTGCAGTTTCCAATAAGGGCAGGACCGGATCGATCCCATTACCATGACACGCATATAAATACCTGTGCAAATCTACATCAGGCAAATTAGTCCGGATATTCTGTTCAATCAGTTCTTTTACTTGAACCCCTGGAGTTTTAATCAACTTCGGCTCCATTTTAACTACATCCTCAGCTTTACCATGAACGATCGCTAAATACAAATCCCTTCCCACCATCGGATCACGCCGATATGTATCGACGTAATCATTCAACCCATCACCCGCCAATTCTTCACCATAGAGAATGACTGACAGCCTCCCGCCGACAATCGGGAATGGTGTCTTTGCATTTTCTTGCTGGCGGGTTGCCTTTATATCATGGGAGATTGATTCATATACTTCATTACCTAGATCTGCTTCCTCACCAGGCTGAGGAACGCTGACAACGACCGTACCTTTGATTTTTTTGTCTCCGGCATCATCATAACCTACGACTTCAGCAATTAAAATATCTTCTAATATTTGCTTTTCCACACCGCACGCCGTCATCAAGAAACAAGCTAATGTAATCATGAGGAGTTTGATTTTCATGATTTATCCCCCCTAACTTTATAAACGATCGACTGCCATATGAATAAGAGAGGAAGATAAAAATAAATGATATAAAAGCCTATTTGCGAACTGATCGTGTTAAACCTATCGATTCTATAGCGGTTATCCAAAAAAAGGCAGGAAGCTAAAATGATAAGCAGGATGAAAACCAACATCTTTTTCTGTCTGAATCCAAATGCTCTTTTCGCTGTTCTGCTTGCTGCCCAAACCCCTAAACAAACATTCGGCAGCACCATGAACAGCCAAACGGAAATCCCTATGTATTCGAACCTTTCAATGAATGGAAGGTCGACAATTTTCCATAACGTCAAAGTTGCCCATATTACATCTTTCAGCTGATCTTGATGATAGTAGGCTAATGAAACAATAATGAACATTAAATATATCGACATAGTAAACAACACCCCTAAGTGGGCCCACTTTTGAGAATGTTCACGCTTTTTAATGAATGGGTAATAAATCAGGAGTAATTCAAAACCAAGGTAATTCAGGGTCATTTTCTTACAGGCCTTCATGATTTCCAAAAAAGAATGATCAAGAAAAGGACCCAAATTTTCAAAGTGGGCGTACTTCAATGGAAAATAATTCAAAAGGAATAATGGTGATCCAATAATAAGCCCGATTATACAAAAACCAGTTATGACCCTGAACCCTCCCGTCACAAAACTATACAGGAGAATAAGAATGAAGGTTAATAGCATCAGGACATTGACACCAGGGAACATCCAAACCTGAATGACCTCTAAATAAGTCCTGATAAGTATGATGGAAATCATTATGAAGTAGAGGATGAATAAAATATTGAAAGCATTTCCTACCCATTTACCAAACAAATCTTTATGGATGGCAATCAAATCAAGTGTTTGTGGGCCCCTGCCTAAAAGCTTGAAACACATCCAAAGCAGAACATTTATGATTAACCCTGAAATTATGATTGATATCCATGCGTCTTGGCCAGCCTCTTTCGCTATGACCCGTTCAAACCCCAATACCCCTACGCCAATCTGCATGCCGGGCATAAGGAAAAAAACAAAAAATGGGGATATTTGTTTAGTTTCATTTGGTTTGACTTCCATACCTTCTCACCGCTTTCTACAACTTATTCATCAATATCACTTTGGGATTTTTGAGTATCCGCCTTCTTCCTCATCCTTAGTGGATTTTCCGTCCGCAGAAATTGCGGGCGTTTTTTCTGTTTTGAAAAAGGGAGGCGAATCAGACTATCTTTAAAGTCATGAACCCTTAACGGGTATAGAGGATCTAAATATGGACTGCCAAGCGAAGTCAATTTCAATAAGTGACTTAAAATGAATGCACTGCATAAAGCTATTCCAAACAGTCCGTATAACTGGGCTGCAATTAGAAAAGGAAAGCGGATAAGGCGAATCGTATTACTGATTTGGTAAATCGGCACCGTAAATGAAGCCAAGGCAGCCAAAGCGACAAGCATCAACAAGACATTACTGACAAATCCCGCTTCCACAGCGGCTGTACCGATGACTATACCGCCAACAATACCGATGGTGGAGCCAACCTTAGCTGGCAGCCTGACCGCTGCTTCCCTGAGCAATTCGATCGTCCCTTCCAGCACGATCGCTTCCAAAATCGGCGGAAAAGGGATCACGCCCCTGGATGATATTAAGATGGGCAGCAAATCAGTTGGAATCACCTGATAATGATACGTTAAAACGGCAACATACAGAGGTGATGACAAAACGGAAAACAGCACTGCGAAAAGCCTAATCAAACGGAATGAAGTACCGAGATTCCAAATTTGAAAATAATCTTCAAATGACGAAAAGAACGAAATGATGGTATTGGGACCAACTAATACATGAGGAGATCCATCCAGCATGATCCCTATTTTCCCTTCCGATAATACACTGGCCAGATGATCGGGCCGCTCCGTATCAATCAGTTGCGGAAACATCGAATTCCGATTATCCGTGATCATCTGACTTACAAACGAAATATCGACGATCGTATCATATTCTATATCTTCTATTCTCTGCATGACTGTATTAATGATCTGTTGATTTACTATCCCATCTATGTAAAGAACGGCTAACCTTGTTTGCGAGATGCTCCCGACCCGAAATTCCTTGGACTGCAATTCAGGAGTGGGCAAACGGTTACGGATCAGATTCAAATTCGAATCAAGCGATTCAACAAAGGCCTCCTTGGACCCAACGACCGTATACTCCGACTCGGGTGTGGAAATTTGCCTTTTCACACTATGAACACATGGAATCAACAAACACATTTCTTCATCTTTCCTGTATTGAATCATGACCGATCCGGCCAAAACCAACCTTTGAATGTCATTTAAATCAGCCGTCAATTTCATATCTTCCATCGGAATTTCGCCTTTTAATTGCTTAAGATCCTTCTTTGGTTGATTCGAAATGGCAGTCAGTACATGTTCATGGAGCTGTTGTTCACTAACCAGTGAATTGAAATAGGAGATGGTATAGTCGTCTTCAGTCGGGTATTGGAAGGTAAGAAAATCATTAGATGCTTCAAACTTTTTAAGAAGTTCCTGAAAATCCTTGGAAGAATCCTGAAAGGTTGCTGCATCCTTATCCTTCCTGTCCTTAAAAAACCTCACTATTCCACCCCTCCCATTACCTGTACTTAGTTTTTTTAGTGTAACCACCCTCTATAAAGTTAGTCATGATTCACCGATATCCTTTAAATAGGAAAAGACCTATCCGGAATTCACCAGATAAGTCTTTTCATCTTAATTCATTAACGTTACCAATTATCTTGGGCTTGGAAAAATCCGTGTTACAAGTTCACGGAACTCTTCAGCAAATCCTGCAACGGGTTTTCCATTCTCGATATCATTTGCATACCCTTTCATTCTTTGAACAAAGTCCGGGTTTGCCGAAACATAAACTTGGTCCACCGATGGATCGGCTCCCCTTACTGCATCAGCAACCCTTTCTTTAAGGTCATTCGGGATATCCTTATCCCCGCCGTCTTTTAATACTGCCCCTACATATGCATTATTTTCAGTCACGATGACATTGGCGTTACTTACTTCCTTCAAAGCTTCGACACGATTTGCGATATCTTCGGAAACCCTCATATCGTTTACACCATTATCATTATTATCATCATTAACATTTTGCCTTGTGTCGCTTACATTCATCGGATTATCTAAATTATCCTGATTGGTACGATTCAGGCCAAGATTTTCACTGGCATCTTCTTTATCATTAGGTGAACAACCTGTAATCACTAAAGCCATCATCGCACTTGATACCATCGCTTTATAATTCATTTTCCTCACTCCTCTAAAATAATTTAATATTAATATTTGCGAGGAGACGATAAATTATTCAGAAGAAGTGACCTTCAAGCCGATAATTCCAACCAAAATAAAACCGACGAATAACAAACGCATCGCTAATTTCGTAAAACCCTCGTCATTTTTTAATTCGTGGCCATGACACTTCAAATAATCATTCAATCACGATTTGAACCAAAGCCATCTTTTTCCCTCCAATTACAGAAAAAGCCCGAAAGGTCATGTATCATAACCTCCCGAGCTTTTTTCCCTCCGTTTACGCAGAATCCTCCGCTTTCTCTTGGACCCTACCGGTAAAATTCAACCGAGGAATCCTAGAAACTTATTATTTCAAGACTATATCATATACTCCAATTCGAAACGCTTATGCTCAGTTTCTAAGCTTCCACTTGTCACCTTTTATTGAAAACCAAATTTTTTTAAAGGGTTCAGGTATTTCTTTAGCCGCATCAACCGTATATTGTACGGCCTCTTTTTTATATTGAACATCTTCAGTGATATCATACTGTGTCATGGCAAGTTGGTCCGTCTCCGATTTAATCTGCTCCGTTTTGGCCTGGATGCGTGTAACGGTTTCCGTCAAATTATCAATAGTCGGTTTGGAATCCTTAAATGTTTTAAAAGCAAAAAACGCTAAATAGATAATCGATCCGATAAAGAGGGCAAGACTAATATATACAATGACCACCTATGATTCCTCCTTTTATTTTACCTTTACTATACCCGTAATAATTGAGCGGAAAACGAATCCCCATGTATTTTCTTTTATGCCTGGTCATATTATTGAAAGAAAAGGGAGGAATGAAAATGAATCAAATGCCTCTGCTTAAAGCCTGTTTTAAAGCTGGAATACACTTCATTAGACATATGACCATTCAGCAGGCTGCCACAATCGCAGGAATCATTTTTTTAATCATTCATCCAGAAGTTTTTAGCCCCATTTGGATTACATTGGCTACGTCCGTCTTGATTTTGCTCCTGCTTTGAAGATTGTTGAAAACCTCTTTAGCGACCTCCCACATACTGGTTCCACTAAGGACCGCTTCAATACCCCTGCATTCGAAACAAGAAAACTGAGGGGATATACTGACATTTCCCTCTTGGTGACAATAGGCGAATGAAGTAAACATTAAAAAGTACATACGGGACAAGAAGGCAAAACGCAAAAATATGAAAATACGATATTTCGATATGACCTCCTTATTCAAAACCTTCACCACGATTGAAACCCATAGGCACATTTCTAATATAGGAAGTATAATCCCCTTTAATAAAACAGGTTAAGTGACCACGTCCATCCATGGATATTACACTTGCTGCCGAAGGGGATTTCCTTATACATTCCTGCCTATAAAGTTTAATCAAACGATTGATTAAACATGGATTTGCCTTGAACTCCTTCTATAAGCAGAACTTCCCTCCCCCTCCATGTTCACCACAATTACCATTTTGCTGATGTAAAGTAAATGGAAAATTACAAATTTTGTGTATAATTAGGATATAATCATATCCCTCAAGGAGGAATCATATCATGGATACTCTCATTCAACAGTTCATGAATTTGCCTACAACGGCCATTTCAGATGCAATGGAAGGATTGAACAATCTGGAATCAGCGATTAAGCCCTTAAAAGAAGAATATCATTTTGCCGGACGTGCTTTAACCGTACAGATGCCCGTCGGTGATAATTCAGCGGTGTTAAAAGCAATCGGCGAAGCAAGTCCTGGGGATATAATAGTCGTTGACAGCAAAGGCGATACATACCGGGCTATTGCAGGAGACTTTGTTGTCGGCATGATGCAGGCAATGGAAATTGGCGCCCTCGTAGTTGATGGTGTCATTCGTGATCTTAAAGCGGTTAAAGATCTGAATTTCCCTGTATTCAGTAAAGGGACGACGGTTGCCTCAAGCGGCAAGGCTGGTGTAGGACAAACCAATATCCCCATTTCCTGTGGAGGTGTCACCGTATTTCCAGGGGACATTATCATAGGGGACATAGATGGAGTCGTGGTCGTGCCACAAGCCATGGGTGAAGAAATCCTGAACAAAGCAAAAGATAAAATCTTAAAGGATGAGCGGCGTGCAGAAAAATATGCAGGAAAGCCTGATGAAATAAGAAAGTATATCGCCATGATGACCAACAAAGCATAAATATCCTTTTGCATATAAAAAACAGGCAGGAAGCAATGGCTTCCTGCCTGTTCTTTTCATTAAGCTTATTTATCTTTATCGGTCCCGTCTTCCTTTGAACCTTCTTCTTCATATGTGTAATCATAATCAGCAGGGTCAATCGGTTTAAAGCCATTTGGAGTATAGAAACGGAGTAAGTCACCGTTCACTACTTGGTCGGATAAATTGAGCATCGTTTCAACTCTCGTCTTGTAATTGAGGATGTCATCATTTTCCTCGACCATTTCCCCTGTATCCGTATCGTAGTATTTCCCTTTAATGGAAGTGACATCCGGTGTTACAAAATCACCATTCCTGAAAGGTACCACTTCATTATGATCTTTTGATAATAAATCCGAACCGAATTGTACATAATCTTTAGATTCAATTCCTAATAGATGCAATAAAGTCGGGAGAAGGTCAATTTGTCCTCCGTATTGGTGCATTTCCCCGCCTTCGACACCTGGAACATGAATCAATAATGGTACACGTTGCAATTGGGCATTCTCAAATGCGTCAACATCCTTGCCAAGCACTTTTGACATGGCTTCTTTATGGTTTTCGGAAATACCATAGTGATCACCATACATAACGATTACCGAGTTATCATAAAGACCGGATTCCTTCAGATAATCGAAAAACTCTTTAAGCGCCTCATCGGCATAGCGTGCAGTTTGGAAGTAACTATCAACGGAAGCATCGCCTGTCGTATGCTTACCGATTGTTGCTTTTTCCTGGTCCATGGCATATGGGAAATGATGAGATACCGTTATGAATTTTGTATAGAAAGGCTGTTTAAGCGTTTCTAACATAGGAATCGATTCTTTAAAGAAAGGCTTATCCATTAATCCATAACTTAGAACTTCCTCTTTATTTTCCATATTATAATGGTTTGCATCGAAGAACTGATTAAAACCAAGAGACTTATACATATTATCCCGGTTCCAGAAAGATTTGTAGTTACCATGGAACACAGCAGATGTGTATCCTTGTTGTCCTAAAATCGCTGGTGCTGCTTGATACGTATTTTGGGATCGGTTTGTGAATGCTGCACCCTGTGGTAAACCGAACAGGGAATTTTCGAGCATGAATTCAGCATCCGCCGTTTTACCTTGGCCTACTTGATGGAAGAAATTATCAAAGTGCATGAAATCTGACTTATCTGCTGCAAGTGAGTTTAAAAATGGAGTAACTTCTTCTCCATTCAACTCATAATCGATCAGGAAATTCTGCATGGATTCCAAATGCAAGTATATGACATTCTTACCTTTAGCTGCCCCAAAATACTTAGGGTTTGGTTCAGCGCTTGTTGCCTTCGTATAGTTGACCACTTCTGCGATATCCGTGCTATTTGCAGTCGCACGCTGAGCGTATGTTTTTGTATTCTGAACGGCATCATATATCGTATAGTTGAACATGCCCAAATATTTGACGATATAGTTCCGGTCAAATGTTCTTGATAATAATTGCGGGCGATCCTTTTCAGCAAGTCCTAAATTAATAGCGAAAATTGCAAGACCCGCTAGGTAAACCATTCCAACTGTACGGCGTTTGACTTTGAAGTCTTCCACTTTAAAGTCTTTGAATCTGTACAATACGATCAAAAGAACCGTATCAAGGAAATAAAATACATCATGGGTTTTAAATAATTCTAAAATACTCGGTCCTAAATCCCCGGCATTTTGCACTTGCGTCAA
The DNA here is from genome assembly GCF_030348405.1 of Peribacillus sp. NJ11. Taxonomy (NCBI): domain Bacteria; kingdom Bacillati; phylum Bacillota; class Bacilli; order Caryophanales; family Bacillaceae; genus Peribacillus; species Peribacillus sp. NJ11. The sequence goes on along the minus strand of NZ_JAUCFO010000001.1, from coordinate 1,561,911 downwards.
GGTTGGTAATGTAATGAAATCAGTAAATGAACGGTAGTATACAATATTGAAGAATAACCATAAGGACATCAATAGGTTCAACCTGATGATCCATTTGAACGATTTTTTGCCTCTAGCCAATAGTGCAAGGCCAAAGAATAAAATGGCTGAACTAATCGGGTTTATGAACAGTAAGAACTGTTGCAGGCCATTTTCAATACCTAAGTTAAATTCAACTCGATATCCAATATAAGTTTTAATCTGAAACATAACTACTGCAATAAAGAAAAAGCCTAGTATGTTATTTGCAAATAAATGCCGGCTTTTTTTGAGAAAATTATTCATGCTTTCACCTCTATTAATCTAGTGGTTTATTTATATAAATTCTTACAAACTTACAAAAGACGGAAAAACGGAAACCTTATAATAGCATTCTTTCACTCAGATAGTCAAGATTGTGAAAACCACCTTTTGTCACATCCATAATCCTTATATCCAGAACACTTCCTTAGCTTATGAACAAGCCTTTTAAAAAATTACAGAGTTTTGCCCTTCTCGAATGTTCAGTACACCTATAACAAATATATAGGAACTCCGTGTCTTAATCCAATAAATATCACCGTAACTTTTTGGGGTGACTGCGGATGACAGTCACTATATAAATTTCACGTCCTTCAGGCTTTTACCATTATAAACGACTCTTAATAAAAACACCAGCACATTACAAAATATGTAAAGATATAAATCTTCAAACATTGAAAGCTATTGATATTTCCAGGATATCTTTCCCGATAATTCGACAGTTGAAAATTGATTGACGATTACATTGATGCATGGCTCCACCGCACTTTTCGTATCCCTTTCAGAACCAAAGCCAGCATAAGTTTCACCGGTCTATCTCCTGCGTCATACCATTCCGAAATTCCATAAAATAACAAATGGTTTTGAAGACTGTTTAATAAACGCATTTCGCGTAAATCGACATCATTCCCTTCTTGACTTCGTTTGATCAACTTTTATTAAATTATTTTTCCTGATAGTAAACTACGCCAAAATCCCTGAAGTATTGTATGATGAATTCGATCATTTCCAGGTTTAAATGAATGTTAATTATTAGATTGTTTTTCCAACCCATGAAAGGTCCAATTTACCAAATTTCACTTAAATTACAATTTAAAAACCACACCGGAACCTGAAAGTGCATCAAGTATCCAGACAAATGACATTATAATAGGAAGAAACTGAATTTTCTTGTTGTTATTTGATTGACTGAAAAGTTATTTTCTTTCTATAACTGCCCATATAAATCCCCCTGACACTGGAACTGGCGTGTAAGGGCCCTTGTCCTATTTATTCACCTTATTTGGTTGTGAGGACCTTATAAGCAGTTGTTACTAGATTTTCCTGGTTTCCCCCCTTGTTAGTATATATTTTTCAGTCATCTTTATTATTAGAAAATAAAAAAATCCTGCCCCCAATCGAGGGCAGGATTTCCTTTATATTACTTAAGGCCTTTAGAAACTTCTTTAACCATTGCATCAACAGATTCTAAACCGCCGCCTGATAAGTACCAGTAGTTAGGGTCAAGATAAATGATGTTGCCTTCTTTAAAAGCCTTTGTATTTTTCACAATGTCATTTTCAACAGTTTCTTTTGCTCTAGCTCCATCACCGGCAACCGCATCTCTGTCTACAACGAATAGGTAGTCAGGATTCTTTTCAGCAATGTATTCGAAAGAAATACTTTGACCATGTGTCGATACTTCCAATTTATCATCTACAGCAGGTACTCCGAATACATCATGGATAATTCCAAATCTTGAATCCGGTCCGTAAGCACTTACTTTTCCACCGCTAGCAAGAACGATTAAACCAGTTTTATCCGTTGGAGCTTTTTCTTTCAAAGCATTGATGTTTTCTTCAACACTTGCCAATTCCTTAGCAGCTTCGTCTTTTTTATCGAAGATTTTACCCAAAAGTGTTACGTTTTCTTTAAATGATTCCATATACTTTGCAGTATCTACACCTACAAAAACAGTAGGGGCAATTTTGCTTAATTCTTTATATGCTTCAGATTGACGGCCAGAAATAAGGATCAAGTCAGGAGCCATCTCATTGATTTTTTCGAAGTCAGGTTCTTTTAATCCGCCAGCATTTTCAGTTGTACCTTCATATTTAGAAAGGTATTTTGGAAGGCCATCATGAGGAACAGCTGCTACTTCCACACCTAATTTATCAAGAGTATCAAGAGCACCCATATCGAATACAACGACTTTTTCAGGGTTTGTTTTTACTTTCGTTTCGCCTAGCTGGTGCTTAACCGTAAATTCTTCGCTTTTTGCACTTTCTTTTTTCGCACTGGATTCTTCTTTTTCCTTATCTGCTCCACAAGCTGCAGCCACTACAGCCAGCATTGCTACTAATAGCAGTAAAGATAATTTCTTTATCATTATGGTCACCTCGAAAAGTATTTTTTTATTTAAAATTACATATTGAATCCTCACCTGCACAGAATTCACCTCATCACTTTTCCCTGCCATATAAACAGGAGGCGGCTAAAGTCTTGGGCGCCCGCCAACTTTTAACAGCCTAATGAGCGTACGAAGTGATTCTGGATCGGCTACGAATACTGAAGTAATTTAAAACCAAAGCGAATTGTCTTAAGTGAAGTACACACAGATCTTATTGTCATTGATATTTTGGATTTCAATATCCATATCATAGATTTCCTTTAATACATTGGAATTGATGACTTGTTCGGTAGGTCCATTATGAACGACCTTGCCATCCTTCAATGCGACAATATAGTCGGAATAACAGGAAGCAAAATTAATGTCATGAATGACGATGATGACCGTTTTACCTAATTCATCGGCCAATCTCCTCAATACCTTCATGATTTGGACGGAATGCTTCATATCAAGATTGTTCAGGGGCTCATCAAGAAGTACATACTCCGTGTTCTGAGCAATAACCATGGCAATGAATGCCCGCTGTTGTTGCCCGCCGCTAAGCTGGTCAAGAAATTTATCCTGCATTTCGCCAAGTTCCATATATTCAATCGCTTCATCGACATATTCCCAATCCTCTTTAGTCAGTTTACCTTGTGAATAAGGAAAACGGCCAAAGGCGACGAGTTCACGAATCGTTAAACGGATATTGATGTGGTTGGCCTGCTTTAAGATGGCAATCTTTTTCGCTAGTTCATTGCTATTGAATTTCGCCATATCCTTACCCTCGATCAGGACTTCTCCCGAATCCCGGGTAATGAGCCGGCTGATCATCGAAAGGACTGTACTTTTCCCCGCACCATTAGGACCGATGAAGGATGTGATTTTCCCTTTCGTTATTTCAATGGAAACATCCTCGACAACCGTTTTACTATTATATTTTTTGAATAAATTTTTCACTTCTACCATGATTTATTCTCCTTTAATAGAAGATAGATGAAATAGACCCCGCCAACAAAGTTGATAATGACACTCAAAGTGGTTGAGAACGTAAAGATCCTCTCTACAATGAATTGGCCGCCGACCAAGGCAATCACACTGATTAGCATTGCACCAGGGATGATATGTTTATGCTGATAGGACTTGATGAATTGATAAGCCACATTTGCAACAAGTAATCCAAGGAACGTGATAGGACCAATCAGGGCAGTTGAAATGGAGATTAAAATCGTGACGACGATTAAAACCCGTTTTGTGACAAAATCATAATCCACACCCAAGTTAATGGCTTGGTCCCTCCCTAGGGACATGACATCCAAATACTTCAAAAATCTCATGAAATATATCATTGCCGCTATCATGAGGATAATCGCTAACGTTAACAGGTCCGTGTTGACATTATTGAAGCTGGCAAACATTTTATTTTGTATGATTTGAAATTCATTCGGGTCAATCAAAACCTGCATGAATGAAGACATGCTGCCGAATAAGGTCCCGAAGATGATCCCAATCAGCAATAGGAAGTAAATATTTCGGTTTTTCTTGAACATGAACTTGAACAGCAGGCTGGAAAAAATAAGCATGGCCGTAAGGGTAACCAGGAAATTGAGATTTTTATTCATAATCATGATATGCGTTGAACCGAAGAGGAAAATAACTCCCGTTTGAATCAGCATATACATGGAGTCCAACCCCAAAATGCTTGGTGTCAGGATTTTATTATTCGTAACCGTCTGGAAAATCACTGTTGAAAAGGCTATCGCACAACCTACCACGATGATGGCGATGATTTTTATAACCCTTCTCGGCAGTGCATAATCCCAATTCGGGCCAAGGTCCCAAAATATGTAACCTGCCGTTAAAGCTGCTGCTAGAACAGCTAATATTATGATCCTACTTTTATTATTCATATGCCTTTCTCCTCATAATCAGATAGATGAATACGGCGCTTCCTATCACACCAACCACGAGTCCGATCGGGATTTCAAATGGATATATGATGATCCTGCCCAGAATATCGCAGATCAATAGGAATACTGCCCCTAGCAATGCTGTATGAGAAAGACTCTTTTTCAAATTATCACCAAGGTAAAGGGATACAATATTTGGTACGATCAATCCTATGAAAGGAATCGTTCCCACCGTTAACAGGACGACAGTGGAGGATAATGCCACGATGATCAACCCAAAATTGACTATAAGTTTATAATTGAGTCCTAGATTGATAGCAAACTCCTCACCCATCCCTGCCACAGTGAATTTATTGGCAAAGAAGTATGCGAGAATGACTAGAGGGATACTTACATATATAAGTTCGTACCTTCCCGACATGATCATCGAGAAATCTCCATTCATCCATGTGTTAAGGCTTTGAATCAAATCATATTTATAAGCAAAGAAAGTTGAGATGGATCCGACGATATTACCAAACATCAAACCGACCAGTGGAATGAATATCGTATCCTTATATTTCACTTGATCAAGAATTTTCATGAACAAGAACGTACCTGCCAAAGCGAATATGAAAGCGAATGCCATTTTCTCTATAAGTGCTGCCGAAGGAAAAATGATGAGGGCAAGAAGAAGTCCAAGCCTTGCAGAATCCATGGTACCGGCAGTCGTCGGGGATACAAATTTGTTTCGGCTCAATTGCTGCATGATCAGACCGCTTATACTCATCACAACACCGGCAATGACTATGGCCATCATTCTGGGGAAACGGCTTTGCAGCATGATTTGCACTTTATCATCACTTAGATCCAATAAATCTAGGGGGGTAATATCTTTTACACCAATGAATAATGACGTAAATGATAATACAATTAACGCCATGACTAAATATCTTATCTTCATCTACATTTCCTACTCTTCCTATCTCATTAAATACAGCGATAATATTTGTAATTAAAAATATATGAATAAAGACTATTGTATATCTCCTATTGAAATGGGATTCATGGAGATACAATAGTTACAAGCTTCTTCCATTCGTGATAATGAGATTCATTATCATTATCAGTCTTTCTTATTCTACCATTTCTTTGCCATGTGTCAATATATACAAGGGAATTACTTAGATAAACTCCGGATAGTCATATTGTAATGAATTTGGATGAACCAATCATGCATTTCGCTCCAGGAAATGATAAAATCAAAATAACAAATATTTACTCTTCTAATGAAAGTAGCGATATGATGAAAAACTTGCTATCCAAAGTGTTCTCAAAAAAAGCGAAAATCCAGATTGAATTTTGCCAAAATAATCTTGACCGCTTCCTTAATGAACAAACAGTTGCTGATTATGGTAAGTTCTTAGCGAATCCAAGGGTTCAATATAAGGAATATGAATGTTTAAGTGAATGTAAACTTTGTCAGAAAACCCCCTATGCGAAAGTGAACGGCCAGATCATGAGTGGCAAGGATTCACAGGAACTTTTAAATCAGTTGAATGATGAATTGAAATGATACGGGCCAGGCAAATTTGTTTGATCCGTATCATTTCAACTATCCACCTGTAATTATACAGAATACAGGTGATGAACATCTATTAAAAGGAATCACAAACTTCATCCTTCCCTTTAATAAATAAGCCTGGATAAAGTTTCTTGAAATTGGATACATAAGCGTTCTACTATATATCTCCGCTCTTTTTTTGCAGAGAGGGGTTTTTTTAGCGATTTCAACACTATAATCATGTTAATTCTGAGTGTGAATTACTGGGCAGAAGCCATGTGATTTTTTCAATAATCTAGTAGATACTTCCTGTTTTTCACTATTTCCTACCATTATACTGTAAAAATAGGTTAATATATGATAATTTATGGAAAAAGATAGATAGGAGGACGTCCGTGAAAAAAATCATTCCTGCCATCGTATCAGTCGTCACACTAGGTCTTGTCACTGGATTCCCTGGCCAGAGCCACATCGCCGAGGCAGAAGAATTCACCCCTTATTATGGAAATGGTCCAAGCTATATTCAACCTGATAACCTCTCCCACCTTTTCCCTGAACCTAATGTTTCTTTCAACACACCAGCCTTTAAAAATGACAAGATCGCCTTTACGAGCCAAGAAGAAATGATTGGTCATATCAAGTCCCTCTCCCATAGAAACAAGAACATCCAAGTCAAGACGATAGGTAAGTCCACAGAAGGACGCGACATCCCGATGCTTCTTTTCAGCAAGGATTCAAAAAAACCAAATAAGGATTCCCATAAACCATTGATTTGGATTCAAGGTCAGATCCATGGCAATGAACCCGCTTCAGGTGAATCAGCATTAGTCCTTGCACAATGGCTGGCTGAGGGCAAGCTTGGTGATGTCCTCGATAAAGTGAATGTTGCCATCGTTCCACGCGTGAATCCTGATGGCTCTTATTATTTCAAACGATATACCTCCAATGACATGGATGCGAATAGGGACTATTTAAAAGTGGAGTATCCTGAAGTCCAGACGATTCATCAGACGATCGATGAGTATGAACCTGAGGTCATTCTTGATGTACATGAATATACAGTGAATCCCACCCCCCTTAAAAAGGTGGGAACAAATGGATCGATCGCTTCCTATGATTTACTCATCTCCTCGGCCAAGAATTTAAATATTCCCGAACAGCTTCGAAAAGCTTCCGATGAACTGCTTTTACCTAACGTTTTTAAAACATTGGAAAAAGAAAAGCTTTCCTATCACGATTACTATACACTGGCTACATCTGATGATGGAGTCCTTACCGCCACAGAAGGAAGCACAGAAGCCCGGATTGGCAGAAACGCCCTCGGTTTAAAAAATACAATGACCTATTTAATTGAAACAAGGGGAATCAATATCGGCCGTACGGATTTTAAACGACGTGTTTTTGCACAAGCTACAGCACAGGCAGCATTCATTAAAACGGCAGCCGAACAGGCCAGTAAAGTTAAAAAGGCCGTTAAGCAGGCAGAAATTGAAGTCGTGCAAAAAGGGCGAAAAGTAAATGATAAAGACAAAATTGTCATCACCAGCGAAAATAAATTGGTTAAGAATCAAAATTTGACAGTAGTCGATTTAGCGAAAGCTAAAATGGTCGATGCCTCCATCGATTGGCTGGATTCTACTGACGCCTACCCTACCCTGGTTAGAGATCGTCCGACAGCTTACATCCTTCCACCAGAATATAAAGATATCGCCAAGAAACTTCAGGTATTGGGAGTAGAAGTGAAAAAATTAAAAAAACCTATGAAAGTAGCTGTCGAAAGCTATTGGGTCAAGGATTTAAAAGTTTCAGATGAACTGGAAAGCGGACATTCCACAAGGGAAGTCACGACAACTGTAACTAGCAAAAAACAGGATTTCCCCAAAGGAAGCTATGTATTCGACATGGCCCAGCCTGATGCCAACTTCATTTCCCTTGCCCTCGAACCTGAAGGCATGGACAGCTATGTGACATTCAATTTCATTCCTGCCGACAAAGGGAAAGAACTCCCGATTTACCGTTATATGCAACCAACACGCTTACCCATTAAATAATGCATCTTATCTAAATGACGCTTTGGCAGCTTTCATCGCCAAAGCGTTTTTAGTTTCCATCCTCCTTTATTCATGCTGGGACGATGCACCTGACATGATTTCTTGAATGCAACCACAAGTTTTGAATATACATATAAACGGAAAATGTGTTTTTAGAGGAGGAACGTCATTGAACCAACATGTACAATTGGAAATCAATCGCCTTGTTCATCGCTTGAAACAAGACCAATCCGCTGATGGTTCGTGGAATTATCCCTTTGACACTGGGATAACGGCAGATGCCTATATGATTATATTATTGAAAATTTTAGATATGGAAGATGCTCCTCTTATAGAGGCTTTAGTAAATAGAATCGAAAGCAAGCAAACGGAAAACGGGTCATGGAAACTTTTCCATGACGAGAAGGACGGCAATGTTACGGTTACGATCGAGGCTTACTATGGTCTTCTTTTTAGCGGACTCCGAAATAAGCGCGATCCCCATATGAGGAAAGCCAAACAATTCATTCTTTCCAAGGGTGGAATCAAACAGGCCAAAATGTTAACGAAAATGATGCTTACAGTCACAGGACAATATCAATGGCCACGCCTATTCCCCATTCCTCTCGAAGTCGTCTTACTGCCTCCGACCTTTTTCGTCAGCATTTATGATCTTTCGGTATTTGGGCGGGTCAACATGATTCCATTGCTTTTACTTGGCCATAAAAGATTTCAGATCAAGACCCCGGACACTCCCAGTCTAAAAGATTTATATCACACAAGGGAGGACCGTTCCGAACAACATGTGTGGGAGGAGTATCGTACCGAAGAATATCGTTCCTTCTTCTCCAAACTTCAAACAGGTGTCAAAACGTTAATTGGGTATCCGGATTATTTGCATTCCTTAGCCTTGGATTCAACGAAAAGGTTTATGCTAGACAGGCTGGAGCCGGACGGGACACTGTACAATTATTTCGGTTCTACCTTTTTTATGATCTTTGCGCTCCTTTCAATTGGTTATTCGAAAAAGGATCCGGTGATTCAAAAGGCCGTTGCCGGTCTGAAGGGGATGGTTTGCTCCGTTGAAGGCTACACACATATCCAGTTCACAACGCCCCATGTTTGGAATACCTCCTTAATAAGTTACGCCCTTCAAGAAGCGGGCATATCTTCCAAAGACCTAACTGTCAAGGCAGCTAATCAGTACTTACTGTCCCGCCAGCATTATATGTATGGAGATTGGCTGATCCATAATCCTAACGCGATTCCAGGCGGCTGGGGGTTCTCGGATTTGAATACCATGAATCCTGATGTGGATGATACGACTGCCTCACTGCGGGCGCTGGCTAAGCAACTTCAAGCAAAACCCGATAATCGGGACAGCTGGCAGCGCGGTGTCTCCTTCACGATATCCATGCAAAATGATGATGGTGGATTTCCTGCCTTCGAACGGAATAACGACCATAAATGGCTGCACCTTCTTCCTATAGAGGGTTCCAAATATCTCCTGACCGACCCTTCTACCGCGGATTTAACAGGGAGAACGCTGGAATTCCTAGGGAACTATACAAATATGAAGAAGCAGGAAGAAGTCAGTAAAAGAGCGGTGGATTGGCTATTGGAGGACCAGAAACGTGATGGATCCTGGTATGGGCGCTGGGGCATCTGCTATCTATATGGCACATGGTCTGCACTGACTGGCATGAAGGCCGCAGGACAATCCACTGAACATCCATCCATCAAGAAAGCCCTAACCTGGTTGAAGAAAATTCAAAATAAAGATGGTGGCTGGGGTGAATCTTGTTACAGTGATATCAAGCAGCAATATATCCCCCTTGGAGCAAGTACCTTGACACATACAGCTTGGGCTGTGGATGCGTTGATATCGGCAACCGAAAAGCCGACAGCCGAAATTGAAAAGGGCATTGCCTTCCTCATCCGCGCAGGTCAACAAGAAAGCTGGACAAATGATTATCCTGCCGGCCAGGGAATGGCAGATTTTTTGTATATCCATTATCATAGCTATCGCTATATTTATCCCCTTTTGGCCTTAAGTCATTACAATAAAAAATTCCTGAATGCTTAATCGCCATTTTAGTGTTTTTTTATCATATAAAGGTGAATATGTGGATTACCTGTGGAAAAGAGGTGAATAACAACGAAAAGTTATCCACAATTCAAGGTTATCCACATTCATTTATCCGATAAAATGACTAAAAGCGAGTCATCGATAAAAATTGTCCTTATTTTTATCGAATTTTGTTGATTAATTCATTTCGGATATGTAAAAATGACTTTTTTATGCACCCTTTGTGGATAGTTTGGGGATGAATGATCACTATTACGTAAATACTGTATCCAGTTTATCACTATAGAATTCTATGGCTTTCGCATAAGATTGTATTTCTCGATCGTTGGAGGTTTCCGCAATTATTTTCAATAAGGACTCCATTGCCTGATCATGTTGGCCCAAATTATAAAATGCCATGGCCCTGAATACCAATAAAGCCTTATCCTCCGGAAACTTAGCCAGTCCGGATTCAAATGTCCGTCTTGATTTTTCATATTCCCCAATGGTGCGGTAAGTGCTTCCCAGCCCCAGGTAGGCCCCTTTTGCGTCCTCCTCCGGCAAACCTAATTTGAGGGCAGCTTCATAATGGGATACCGCCTTTACCTCTAGTCCAAGAATATCCAAACTCCAGGCACACTGATACTGTATGACTGCATCCCCGGGATTTTGCTTTGCCAGATCCATCAATAATTGATTGGATTTTTCAAATTCTTTCTTGCCTCTTAATGACAGTGCCATTTCTAAACTATCCATTTGCCATTCCTCCATTGAAAAAGATTCCTAATTGCCCCTATTCGTGAATCGTCCATCTAATTCCTTCTTAAATCCGCTTTAGAATGATAATTATTGAATTTAATATGTAAAGAAAGCAGCCCACCTGCATCGGCAAGCTGGAAGAATCAAAAAGACATAATGAGTTAGCGGCTGAATACTTGCCTGATCACCCTTCCATCCTCTATAACCGCAGGTACTTTCAGAGTATCGAAAAAAAGGAAGAACAATCCTCGCCTCCTACTAAAGTGCGGGGTTCGATTCATTCACAAATAACATGTGACGGTGAGCTTCATCCCATCCATATACAGCATCAACAAATGTCATTAATAATGGCAAGTTAGATTGTTAATAAAAAAAGGATCTGCCACTTGGCAAATCCTTTCATACCTTTCAGGTCAAGATATTGATTAATCATCCAACTGGTTTTTCAATACTTTTCCCGTGGTGGCATCTACCACTACATCATATTCCTTTTGTCCTTGGCTTATCTCCAACTCGTACACCAGGATGCCATTCTCCGAATCTAGCTCTGCATCAGTCACTTGACCATCCACCTCTTTCAAGGCAATCTTTTCAGCTTGATCCATGCTGATTTTTGCAGTTTCCACCGCTTGTTGTGTGCTCATATCCTCATCGTCATCGTTTTCCATCTCCTGAGAAAGAATCTCTCCTTTTTCAGCATCAACGTCTACGTCTTGATAACCTTCTTTCGTTTTAACGGTCATCTCATAGGTCATCGGCTGGTCCCAATCCTTTTCAAATTGAGTAACTTCCCCGCCTAGTTTTTCTGAAATCATTTTTACAGCCTCGTCCTCGGATAGTGCACCCTTATTGACCGCATATACCGCCGTTCCAGCAGCACCGCCAAAAAGCAATACTGAGGCTACGGAAACCGTCATGATTACCTTTTTCCTTTGAATGATACCTTCTTTTATCGTACTCCACTGCTTTTTCATGAATGAATTCCTCCTTTAATTTGTTACCTTAAGAATAACCATCCTTCATGAAAGGAACATGAACGCTAGATTAGAATTTGATGAGAAAGAGTGATAGTAACCAAAGTCCCCTCTCCCACTTCGCTTTGGATTTCCAATTTACCGTCTAATGACTCAACAAGTGTCCGGGCGATGGAAAGCCCGAGTCCATTGCCTCCCGTTTTCCGTGCCCTCGATGAATCCACGCGATAAAAACGTTCAAATACATGCGGGAGATGTTCTGGTGATATCCCTGCGCCTTGATCTTTCACACCAATGAAAATTTCATTAGCCTCCCGTGTTATGATGATCTGTATTCCCGATTCACTGTATTTCATGGCATTGTCCAATAGGATGACAAGCACCTGTTCAAGCTTGCTGGAAATGGTCGTTGCATATATTTCCTTAAACTCGCATTGTATCTTTATTTCTCGATTACCTGTCCTTCTAAATGTTTGGGCAATCTGTTCACAAAACGAAATAAGTTCGATTTTTCCTTCCATATCCACTGAAGGTTCCGTTTGGGAAGCCGACTGGAGTAGATGTTCCGTCAGCTGTTTCATCCGGATGGCTTCATGATGGATTGCCTCCACCGCCTCTTCCTGAATCGCCTCGTCCTTCATTCCCCAGCGTTTCAATAGAGAGGAGTAGCTTTCAATGACCGTAATCGGTGTTTTCAATTCATGTGAAGCATCTGAAAGGAATTGCTGCTGTTGGTTATAATTCCGCTCCAGCCTATCTATCATCCTGTTGAATGACACCCCCATCACCTGAAGCTCGTCCTTTGATTGGTCTGATAGCGGTATCCGTTTGAATTCTCCACTTGTCTCAATATCCTTCATTGTTCCGCTCATGATCGATATGGGTTTGAGTATTAGATTGGCCAGCCACTTACCGGCAAGAATGGATAAAAGAATGACAAAAAGGGACGCCCCGCCTAAAACGAGGGCAAGAGTCGATAAATTATCAAGGAGGGTATCCTGCGGCTGTGTGACCTCGATCATCCCTAGCTTCTTCCCTTCTTCAGGATAAGGGTAACGGTAGGTCAATACATAATCCCCGTCAGCTTTGGTGAAATCGAATCCTTTCTCGGTAATGGCTTTAACCGCCAGCCCCTGAAGGTCCTCTTCATCAGTAAACGATTTTACCAATCTCCCATCAGTGCCAAATATCCGTACCATTCCATCGTCTGGGGTATACGGCTCCATTAAATCGGAATCACCTGAAATCAAATCTTTCGACAGGATATTTTCTGCAATTAATGAAGCTTGATCTTCAAGCAGGTCCCGTTCCCTTTCAACCGATATCCAAAGAAAGGCGAGTAAAACGATGATACTCAACAATATAAGCATGACGCTTAAAAAAAGGCTGGAATACGATTGGATTTTCGTCCGAATCTTCATACAGGCTCCTTCAAGCTGTAACCTACCCCGCGGTAAGTATGTATGAGCTGCAAATCAAAGGGGTAATCTATTTTTTTACGTAAATAACGGATATACACATCAACCACATTCGTATCCCCTGCAAAGTCATATCCCCAAACATGTGTCAGGATTTGATCCCTTGAAAGCACTTGATTCTTATTTTGCAAAAGATAAACCAGCAAATCGAACTCGCGGGAAGTCAGCTCAATCATTTTGCCTTGCCTGTGAATGTCCCTTGTACCAAGGTTCAATTGAAGATCATGGACCTTAAGTTCATCCGCTTCCCCTTCTGATTGGCTCACCCGTACATTGGTACGAAAACAAGCACGGATCCGTGCCAGCAGCTCTTCGATTTCAAACGGTTTCGTTACATAATCATTCGCACCATGGTCCAGCCCATTCACCTTGTCTGGCACAGCATCCCTTGCAGTTAGAAGGATGACTGGGGTTGAACCATTCTTTTTTCGGTAACGCCTAAGTACTTCTATGCCATTCAACTCGGGCAGCATCACATCCAATAAGATTAAATCCCACTCTTCGGCTTCTGCCCTTTCCAGACCTGTCTTTCCGGTAAAAGCCGATTCGGTTAGATAACCCTCATGATTAAGTTCCAGCTGGAGGACCCTCGCGATTTTTTCTTCATCTTCTATTATTAAAATCCTTTTATTCATGTTTACCACCACCTACCCCTTAGTGTACTGAAGAAAAATGAAAATATCATGAGAAATTGAGCCGTCCACAAAAAAACCCCATGAAAAAACGACTTTATTTAAAATATCCGGCCTAATGGAATCAAGGCCTATAAAAGACCAAAATGTGAAAAGAAAATTCCAATAGATTCCTCACAATCGTAAGTGTTTCCCTATACTTAAATAATAAAAGCCTATATATCAATGGTTAACCAAAATAAAAAGACTATGGAATCTTTCCATAGTCAATGTTTTGCTTTATATGGGGACCTCTCACTAGTTTGAAGAAATTTGCGACACTCCTGCCGAATAACTGGCTAGCCGAGACCCCACAGACGCTTGCTTTGATGTGGCTTGGCAGAAAATCGGCGGAAAGGGAGCGGATTTCTGAAAACAACTGGATCGTTTAATAATGATTATTCAGCAATCCAATGTTGATCAATGAATTCATCGCGTCCTGATTTCGCACGGTCCGCTTTATAATCTTCTTTGTTTTTTTTATGGTAGCCTTGATGGTATTCTTCGGCAGGATAAAAGGTTTGGGCCGGAAGGATTTCCGTTACGATGGGCTTCTGGAACTTCCCGCTGGCCGCTACCTTTTCTTTCGCCTCAAGAGCCAGTTTCTCTTGAGCTTCATCATGATAGAAGATGGCTGTTCGATACTGGCTTCCCCTGTCATGGAATTGACCACCATCGTCGGTTGGATCGATTTGCTGCCAATATAGTTCCAGCAGTCTTTCATAAGGAAATAACAGAGGGTCGAAAGTGATTTCAACGACTTCATAATGTCCCGTAGTTCCCGTCTTCACTTCTTCGTAAGTCGGGTTCTCGACCTGTCCTCCTGTATAACCGGATACGATTCCCCCAATCCCTGGTTGTTCTTCAAATGGTGTCACCATGCACCAAAAACAACCTCCAGCAAATGTAGCTTTTTGCATAATGGTCATCTCCTTCCTATATGTAATAAAAATTAATATACCATATCCTGATCCCAACACTGTGTTTTTTTGATTTGCGAAGTCCATATGCCATTCGCGCCAAACGGGATTACCCTTGGATCAATCTTTCGACCAGCCCTTTTCCTTGAATCTTACAATAGCTTCAACGCGATTGCTTACCTCCAATTTATCAAGAATGACCGAAATATAATTACGAACCGTTCCATTGGTCAGATAAAGCTGGCTGGCGATTTCCTTTGTTGTCTTGCCGTCTGCAATCAATTCAAGCACTTGGCTCTCTCGTTCAGTCAAAGGGTTTTCTTCTTCAAAAGCCATATCCACCAGCTCAGGAGCATAAATTCGCCGACCATCCATGATGACACGGATCGAGTTTGCGAGTTCCTCACTTGGACTATCCTTCAGCAGATATCCACCTACCTCGGCCTTTCTGGCTCTTTCAAAATACCCAGGGCGTGCAAAAGTAGTTAAAATGATGACTTTGCATTGGTGGCCCTGATCCTTGATCTCTTCCGCTACATCGAGCCCGGTTTTGACTGGCATTTCAATATCCGTAATGCAGATATCCGGCTTTAAACGATTGACAAGATTCATTGCTTCTTCCCCATTGCTCGCTTTTCCGACAACTTCCATATCCTCTTCCAAATCAAGGATAGAACCTAGCGCACCAAGCAGCATCCGCTGATCTTCAGCAATTACGATTCGAATCAATGTTAATCCCACCTATCCATTATTTTTTATAGCATTCGGAACCCTTATATAAAGTGTAGTTCCCTCAGTTGATTGAATATCCAGGCTGCCATTAACGAATTCAAGCCTTTCTTTCATACCTTGAAGTCCATTGCCTTTATAAAACTCTGATTTATGTGAAAGCCCCACTCCATTATCCTGGACTTTGATCGTCACTCCAGTCTGTAATTCCTCGATGACGATATTACAGGAGTCGGCCCGGCTATGTTTGACGATATTGGTCACAGCTTCTTTCAAGCACATGCTTAAAACCGTTTCAACAAGCAATGGGGTATCTTGCAATTCCGCAGTGCCTTCCAAATTGAAATCTATCTCTGCCGCTTTCAATATTTGCTTGACCCGGATGATTTCATCACTTAATTTGGCCCCACGCATTTCCGACACCATTTCCCGTACTTCCTTGAGTGCCGTCCTCGCCGTTTGACGGATATCCTTGATCTCCTTCTTAGCCGAATCCGGATTTAAATCAATCAATTTCCCTGCAAGGTCACTTTTCAAGCCAATCAAAGAAAGTTTTTGTCCAAGTGTATCATGTAAGTCACGGGCAATCCGTTGACGTTCTTCCATTTTGCCAAGCTCGGATATTCTTTTATTAGCATCTTCCAATTGTTCTTCAAGCCTATCCCGTTTATTCCGATTATATGTGTTGAATGGGAGAAGGATCACGCCCACTACACAAATGAGCATAAAGGGAAATTGCGAAAAGAAGGTAGGGTCCTTCATGATGAATCCAATATTGACAGACACGATGGTAGCTAATAGCTGAATCGAATACAATACGAAAAATCCGACCTTATTTTGAACATTCCCAATAAAAAATGCTAAGAAAAGCGAAAAGTAAATGTAGCTGAAAAATATGGTCATGGATATGGATATGACTATTTGTATCGCCGTCCATACGTATACGGGCCATCCCTTCGAAACGAATGAGAGACCATATGATATGAAAAACAAAATGATCATGACGATTCCAAAGACAATCTCCAACATCGAAGAAGATTTGAAAATAAAATAAAAAGGTAGGATACAAAAAATGATCCAGACATAAGGGCTCAGCCCTGTGTTCTTGGGAAAGATATGATACCAACTTTGCATGGCGCCGCCTCTATTTCTTTTTACCCTAGTATATACTAAGGAGTTTCATCAAAAAACCACCCAATGGAAATTGAATGGTTTTTTGATGAACTATTTATTTTTCTTGAAGACTTGGACGTTTATTATTGATTTCCACCTTTGATTTTGTTTCATTTAGACGTTCCTTAATCTCTTTAAAACTTACAAACGTCTTGTTTTCTCCATCATAAAGGCGGAAGCGAAGCGATTTTAAACTTGAACTAAGGGTGATTGTCGTTGCCTGCTGCAAAGGCAGGGTGGAATCATGGACTTTTTCCAGATTATAGTTCGGCACCCTTGGACTAAGATGATGCACGTGGTGGAAACCGATATTACCGGTTACCCATTGCAAAACCTTTGGAAGCTTATAATAAGAACTTCCATCAATGGCAGCCTTCACGTAATCCCATTCCGATTCCTCTTCGAAATAAGAATCTTCGAACTGATGCTGTACATAAAACAGCCAGATACCCAGTGATCCCGTTACAAAAAGCATCGGTACCTGGATCATCAGGAATGCCTGCCATCCGATAGCCAAGCATAAAAGACCATAAATTGCCACGATTGCGGCATTTGTCAAATACGTATTCATCCGTTCCTTCTTTTTAGCGCCTTTTTTATTCAGACGATTCGATACAAGAAATAGATAAAATGGACCTAATCCAAACATGACGATCGGATTTCTATATAAACGGTAAGCCAGACGCCCCCAGAATGAAGCGGCTATATATTCATCAACGGTCATGATCCAAATATCTCCTGTACCGCGTTTGTTTAAATTACTGCTTGTGGCATGATGTATGGAATGGCTATGCTTCCATTGCTCATACGGAAATAATGTAACGATTCCACTGATTGTACCCAGGATGCTATTCGCTTTCCTGCTTTTGAAAAACGATTGATGACAGCAATCATGGAAAATGATGAAAATCCTGACTACGAATCCTGAAGCCAGGACGGCCAATGCAAGTGTCAGCCAGTATGAAATGGTTAAGCTTTGATAAGCTAAAAACCATAACAGGAAAAATGGCGGAAATGTATTTATAAGCTGTTTCACACTTGATTTAGTATTGGATTTTTCAAAAGGGGCAATATCTTTTCTCAATTGTTTATGATTACTCATGATTTCCTCCTCATATATTTTATATAGAACTTGGAGTGTTTTAATAGCTTGCATATTTCGCAAACCTTAGTTATGCCTTGGCAGCATTTGTTCCTTAAGTATAGGATTAATAACCGATCTTCTATAGTCATAAACGTCAATTTACTGGCATGACAAATGTCATATACTTGTCTACTTCATCACTTTTCACACGTATTTTTTCCTTTTCCATCATTTTTACCCCTCAAAAAACAAAATCCCATCAACCAAACCACATTTATTCAAATTCCAATATCCGAATGCCGATTCAAATACAGCCAAATATTTATTCGATTAAACACAAAAAAAAGATCCGCCACCTGGCGAACCCATTCAAAACTTGATGGCGTAAACCCGTTCTGGCCGGCCTACCGTGCCATAGGTTAAATCGGCATCAATTTTTTCCTCGGATATCAAGTGTTCAAGATAACGTCTTGCCGTTGTCCTGCTCACTCCGATTTCCTTTGCCACTATCTCGGCAGTTAACCCAGGGGAGGCTTTCCCCAACACAACCATCACCTTCTCCAAGGTCATCCGATCGATCCCTTTTGGCAGTGAAGTCTTTTCCCTTTCCTTTTCATTCATTTCCTTCCGTAAAAGCTTATCAACCTGTTGCTGCGTTACGGGGAAATTGCCCTTTTCCATTTCAGACAATTTTATATAATACTCTTGATATCGGCACAAGGACTGCTTGAAACGCTCAAATGCGACAGGCTTGATAATATAATCAAATATGCCGATTTTGATGGCTTCCTGGACTTTTTCGATTTCTTTAGCTGCCGTTATCATAATGACATCCATTTGTTTGCTTTGCTGCTTGATTTCTTTCAAGATATCGAGCCCATTCATATCCGGAAAGTACATATCGAGCAGTAATAGATCCGGCTGCATGATTTCAATGAAGCTTTTAGCCTCGACATAACTTGACGCGATCCCGACCGTTTGAAACCCCTCGATTTTTTCGATGAATAGCTTTTGTATCTCGGCAATCCGTAAGTCATCTTCTACGATCAAAACTTCTATATCGCGATTGGCCTTCATTTAATCCCCCCTCTGTTTTTTGGTATGGCTACGGTAAAGATCGTATATTCCCCTTCTTTCGTCGAAAAAGTGATAGATCCTCCTAATCCATCAATCGCTTCCTGAACTAGGCTCAACCCTATACCTGAATTTGTTTGATGATTTTTCGTCGTAAAACCGTTCTGGAAAATCCGTTCGGTAACATCCGAATTCATTCCTCTTCCATTATCTTCAACTTCGATGATCAGCTCTTTACCCAAGTCCGTGACGAATAACGAAACCCTTTTTTCCTCCCTTTCGTTTTCCCGTACAGCTTCGAAGGCATTATTGATAAGGTTGCCGATGATCGTAACTAATAAATCCCGATCTATTTCGGACGGAATATCCTTAAAACTGCTCTCTCTATCAATTGTAAAATCAATTTTCAGCTCGCTGGCTAAACTTACCTTCCCTAGGATGAACCCAGCAATAATTGGATCAGGAACTTCCTTCATGAGAAAGTGAATGAAGCCTTGGGTAACATCGACTTCCTTCGATATGAAATCCATCGCTTCTTTATGGGATCCCAGTTGAATCAAACCTAGTAAAGTATAAAGCCGATTGGAATATTCATGTGTCTGGGCCCTCAGCCCTTCTGCATAAGCCTTAACATGTGATAGTTCTTGAAGGAGATTGGATAGTTCAGATTTATTCCTCAAACTTGCAACCGCACCGATGACTTCACCCTGTCCATTCAAAATGGGAATCCGGCTAGCCAAAAAAATTTCACCGTCAATCATGAATTCTTGATCATACTCGGCCTGTGCCGTGCTGACTACATCAAGCAAATGTGTATTCGTTATGACTTCTTCAATTTTTTGCCCGCGAAGCATGATGTCTTTAGGGATATGTAGGATTTTATGCGCCGTTTCATTGACGACGGTGATTCTCCCATGAACATCAATGGCAATGATACCTTCATGAATCGATTCCAAAATGGCATGCTTCTCTTGAAACATCCAGGCAATCTCTTTTGGCTCCAGTCCCAATATCGCCTTTTTTATATTGAATGAAATGAAAAAGGCTATCAATAGACCTCCGATTAAGATAAAAGAGATGGTCCATACTATCTTTCTTTGTATTCTGGACACTTCTTTTTCAATATCATCCTGAAGGTAGCCAACAGAGACTACACCAATGACTTTTCCATTTGCCATTATCGGGGATTTCCCCCTTATGGAAGGACCCAATGTCCCAGTTGACTCCGTGATGATGGATTTCCCATTCCAAACCTCGCCATTATCTCCCCCTACCATTTTCTTCCCGATCAAGTTAGGATCTGGATGGGACAGCCGTTTTTCATTCTCATCTCCTATTACTATAAATTCCGCATCGATCTGCCTGCGAATCTTTTCCGCAATGGGCTGAATGATTACAGAAGGATTATCATTTCGAAAAGCTTGTTTAATTTCAGGCAGCAAAGAAATGGTCTGGGCAACCGACAATGCTTTTTCCCCTGTTTCCTGTTTCAGGTTATTTTCTAAGATATTTATAAAAATAACTTCAAAGATTCCACCCATTAAGATGATTAACGTACAGATGCCCAGCATCAACTTGGTGTGTAAACGCATTCAATCACCTCTTCTACATCATATAAAAAAAAACCCCTTTAAAAAAGGGGTTTTTTCATAACATTCAGAAAATATGCATTAACCTTCAATATTGATAACAACATCCTTCCCTCTCTTCTTAAGTAAAACCGGAATGAGCAGCCATAATGCCGTTACAATCAGGAAGGTCAGGGAAAGCGGCCGAGTGAAAAACAAACTGTAATCCCCATCGGATATCGTCAATGCCCTGCGCATATTATTTTCTATCATCGGCCCTAAAACCAGCCCTAATACCAATGGGGCGATTGGATAATCATTTTTACTTAAGAAATATCCCAAGACCCCGCATCCTAATAATAGCAATAAATCATAAGTCGATACTTGTACCGCATAAACGCCAAAAATGGAAATCGCGATAATGATCGGAATCAAATATTTCTTTGGCGTTTCAATGATTTTCGCAAAAACCTTAACGAGCGGGAGATTAAGGATGAGGAGCATCAAATTCCCAATGAACATACTGGCGATGAGACCCCAGGCCACCTGAGGATGATCCTCGAATAATAATGGACCTGGCTGAACATTGTACATCATGAGCGCCCCCATTAAAATGGCCGTTGTACCGGAACCTGGAATTCCCAGTGTCAATAATGGGATCATCGCCCCCCCGGATGCCGCGTTATTGGCCGTTTCAGGTCCAGCCACTCCAGCAATCGTCCCCGTACCAAATTTCCCAGGTTTTTTTGAAATCCGTTTTTCCATAAGGTATGAGAAGAAAGAAGCAAGAGTGGCCCCTGCACCAGGCAGGATTCCTACAAAGAAACCCAAGAGCGATCCCCGGGCAATGGGACCCGCAGATTCCTTGAATTCTTCTTTGGAAGGAATCAAATTATTGATTTTCGCGATTTCCCCATCTTCCTCTTCTTTTTCCAAGATTGTCTTGAATACTTCTCCAAGGGCGAATAGTCCCACTGCAATCGTCAGGAATTCGACCCCTTGATATAGCCATGGTATATCGAATGTAAAACGGGCGATGCCTGATACATTATCAATGCCGATCGTCGCGATCAACAAACCGCAAACCGTCATGATCAGTGCCTTGGTTACGGATTTTCCGGCGAGACCACTGACAGCCGCCAGCCCTAGAAGCATGAGCGAAAAATACTCAGCCGGACCGAATTTGATGGCAATCGTCGATAATGGCTGAGCTAAGGCAATCATGGCGATAAGGGTGACGATCCCTCCAACGAAAGAACCGATGGCCGATATGGATAAAGCACTCCCCGCTCTGCCCTTCTTCGCCATTTGGTAGCCATCCAATGTGGTGACGACAGAAGAAGATTCGCCCGGTGTATTCAATAAGATGGAAGTTGTCGACCCTCCATACATCGCTCCATAATAAACACCAGCAAGTAAAATGATGGCGCTTGTCGCCGCTTGCTCTGGTGGAAGTCCGCCTGTAATGGAAGCAGTTACCGGAATTAAAAGAGCCACACCGCTCATCGGCCCGATTCCCGGCAAAACGCCAACTGCCGTTCCAATCAATACTCCGACAAATGCAAAAAGTATGTTATACCATGTAAGTGCCGTTTCAAATCCTTGAATTAAATAATCAAAAGTGCCCACTTGCCATCCCCCTTCCTTTTATGAAAACCAGATTGGCCAACCCGGCAGTGTTCCCTTTAAAACATTCACGAATAAAAAATAGATGATTCCGGAAAACCCTGCGGATATGATGAGCGATGTCACCCACTTATTCCGTTCCATCGTTTGAAAGCAAACAAACAAAAAGAGGAAGGTCGTAATGACATATCCTATCGTTTCCAATGTCAAAATATAAATCAATGTGGAGAGTACAATGATGATAAAGGGCTTATATTCAAACTTTTCCTTACTCGATTCCTGCCTCTTGCCCCGATATGACTCATAGAACAAGCGAATGCTTAAAGCAGCAAGGACGAGCCCCAGTACAAAAGGGAAAATGTCCGGTCCTACCGAACTTCCATAAGAAGAACTGGCCAGTTTCCTGCTTCCAATCATAAACAGCACTCCGACAGCCAGAAAGGCTACAGATGCAAAGCGATCAAATTTCACGTCCATCCTTATCCCTCCATTTCAGAAAATAAGAAGAAGGTGAAAGCACCTCCTTCTTCTCCATTATTTTTCCATGCCTAAAGCTTCCAATAATTGCTGTACCTGTTTCTCCTGTTCTTCTAAAAACTTGCTGAATTCTTCACTATTTTTATATTCTTGTTCCCATCCTTGAACTTCCACTTCCTTTTTCCATTCAGAAGTTTCCACTAACTTTGCAATGGATCCGTCCCAAAAGGTTTTCGCTTCCTCGGACATATTCTGAGGTCCAAAAACGCCTCTCCAAATCGTGAATTCCGCATCAACACCCTGTTCCTTTGCAGTCGGTATGTCTTTTAGATCTCCACCCAAACGTTCAGTCGAGGTTACGGCCAACACTCTAATCTTTCCTGCCTTTAAAAATTCCCTGACACTGGATGCATCCGTTCCGATTACATCCGCATTTCCACCAAGCAATGCCGTAATCGCTTCCCCGCCACCGTCGTACGAGACGTACTTAAGTTCTGTTGGATTCAAACCATATTCATAGGCTGGAAGAATGGAAATCAAATGATCCATGGATCCCGGAGCCGATCCTCCTGCAAAAGTTAACTTACGCGGATCTTTCTTCACCACTTCCAGCACTGATTTCAAATCCTTGAATTCAGAATCCGCCTTTACCACTATCGCTCCATAATCCTTTGTCAGCTGCGCCAAAGGAGTCGTATTTTTATATCCATAAGGACTGTTGCCCTCTTTTTTAAGGTTATTGATGATGACAGGCGGTGAATTCACGAACAGCATGTCATTATTATCCGCTTGCTGTGTTGCATAATCCGCCATGAAGACAGCACCCCCGCCACCGGGTTTGTTTTCAACGGTTAATGGCTGGTCCACCAGTTTTGTCTCAGCCAAGACCTTAGTAAATGAACGGGCGGTTAAATCCCATCCCCCGCCTGCACCCGACGGAGCAACGATCGTTATGGCCTTTTTCGGATAACCTGTACTTTCTTTCTTTTCTCCCGACGTATCCGAACTGCTGCATGCACCTAAACTTAAAGCTAACGAACCTGCCAATATGACTGCAGAAATCTTTTTACGAGAAAACATATGAATCCCCCTTTTGAAAGCGTTTTCTTAATTCTACAAAAATATCTTCCACATCTTTAATTATCCACCTAAAATACATAAATTCCATAATCTCCATATTGTTCATAAAGTTTTATGGGGAGACATTGGGAAAAGACTGCCCATGAGAGCAGCCCTGCTAAAATAGTATTTTTGATAGATATACGACCATCGTTACCGTTATACTGCTGAATAAAGTCGACATCAAGACCGCCTGTGCCGCATATTCCGGATGGTTATCATATTCCAAAGCGAATAATGCGCTGTTTCTTGATGTTGGAAATGAGCTTGCGATGAATAATCCCTGAGCGACAGTCCCTTCCAATCCCAGCATGAGAATGATAAGGAATGCGATGGATGGTGAGAGTATTAAGCGTCCAATCAAGCTAAGGATAAGCGGAAGCGGGAAATGCGTAATTTTCAAGTAGGCACTCTGAGCACCCAATGTAATCAGGGCAATCGCTATGAAAGCACTCGCGATATTATCGATCGGGGTCCATAAGAACAGAGGAATATCGAAAGAAGCAGCCTGTAAAAGAAAACCGAGTAATAGAGCATAAATGACTGGATTCTTCAAAAACTCACGAATGGCACCCTTTGCACTTTTTGTATGGACGGAAACGGAATTCATCAATCCATAGGTATAGGTCAACAGGTTTTGAAAAATGATCACGATGACTTGGATCGACAGGCCAAGAGGATTGCCATGAAAAACCATCTGGCTGACGGGTAACCCGAAATTGGCTGAGTTATTCAGGACCACACTATTTTTAAACGTGGCAGAAAGACTTTGATCAAATCGGGCAAGTTTAGCAATCACTGTACTCACGATGATGAGGCTTAATGCTTGAAGAGCAAGGAAGCTGAATATCTGGACAATCATCCCCCCGCCCATGTTGCTTTGATAGATATTGACAAAGCTAATGGCCGGCATGAGCAGGAAGTGATTCAATTTAGACAGCGTATTCATATCCAGTTTGAATTTACGATGAAGGATGGCCCCCGCCCCTATAAGGAAAAAGACCGGCACAATGACATTCAATACGATTAGAAATAGGACACTCATTTGACTTCCTCTCCATTCCATAGGCAAGGTCCTGATGATTTATATCTCCCATCTATCATAATGCCGGGAAAACCATAATTAAAATACTAATAAATTATCGTTAACCATTCAAAAATGGAATGATGAAAAAGCACAGAAGTTTCTGCGCTTCATTTAAATATCCCTCATGAAATCGACACCTTTGACAAATTGGACAAACTCTTTGACCAGTTTTAATTCCAGCGACTTTTCATGATATAACATCCACGTATTCCTAATAAGGGGATTACCTTGCTTATCCAAAAGGTCCCATTGACGGAGATTTTGGTATTTCTCCAATAAAACGCTAGGAAGAATCCCATACCCCAACCCATTCCTGACCATTTCTTTGCATGTATCCCCTTTGTCCACTTCCATCCCCACCAATGGAGGTCCTGCAAAATTGTCTCTCCACCAATTATCGATCATTGTTTTTAAAAGGGCATCGGTCCCATAATCGATCCTCGGCAATGAAGGCAGGTCCCGGACCTCTATTTTTTCCTTAGAAGCAATACAAATCGTTTCCTCAAAAAGATGGTGCCTTGACCCGGACCATTGATAGTCCCCCCGAACGATCCCGACATGCACTTCTTCCTTATAAATGAGGTTCAGTACTTCTTTACTCCATCCGGTAGTCACCTGGAAATCCACTTTAGGATATCGCTCACGGAATATTTTTAACAGGCCAGGCAATTTATGCAGCGTAATATAGTTGGAAACACCCAGCCGTAATGTTCCACTGATCTCCTGACCCATATTGAACGCTGTCTCTTTTATCTGACGGAGCCGGATCAGCATCTCATCTGCACAGATGGCCAGATACTCCCCTTGAGGGGTGAACTGCACTCCTCTTGTTCCCCGCTCTACAATCTTTAAATTGAATTCCTTCTCTATTTGTTGAATTCGTTTCGTTAGAGAGGGTTGCGAGATATATAAACTTTGCGCCGTTTTAGTAATATTCTTGTGTTCATGCAACACCTTTAAAATATGCCAATCCCTTTCGTTCATAACCCTTCCCCCGATACGCTTTTCCTTGAATGCTTTATCCAAACTGTATCACAAAAGGCCTGATGGATATATCCTTTTACAAAGACAAAAAAGCCCAAGCCATGCCGGCAAGGACTTTCCCTTAAAGCGCATTCCCCAACCCGCCTTAGGAGCAGCATCTTTCAGCGGAGGATAATCAGTCATTCAATTGAATTCTTTCAGGGCAGGTATAGATATTCAGTGAATCATTACGAATGAACCCGACCGTGGTGATCCCCAATCCTTCAGCCAACTCCAAAGCCAATTCGGTTGGAGCGGATTTCGAGAGTATCAGTTCACAGCCGATCTTCGCCACTTTCAAGAGAATTTCCGATGAAATCCGGCCGCTGAACACGATGGCTTTCCCTTCTATCGAAATACCATTTTTCAAGCAATGGCCGTATATTTTGTCCAAGGCGTTATGCCTTCCAATGTCCATCCTGCTTAATACGAGGCCATCGACATCACATAATGCGGCATTGTGAACTCCGCCTGTATTCTGGAAGGTGACAGCAGAATTTTGTAAATCCTTCATCAAGCGGAAGCAGTCATCAGGAGTCAATTTTACCGAAACATGATCCATTTTCTTGGCAGTCAATGCATCATTCACAAAGACGAATCCCTGTCTGCTCATCCCGCAGCAAGATGTGATATACCGCTTATTTTGAAAGTCCTGGTAGTAAGGGTTCACTTTATCCGTCTTCACATGGACAAAGCCTTCTTTTTCCTGGACCCAGATTCCTGTTATCTCTTCATATTTTTTGATGATGCCTTCCGAAGCCAAATAACCAATCACCATATCTTCGATGTATTCAGGTGTACAAACCATCGTGACAAATTCCTGGCCATTTATTTTCACAGTAACGGGAAACTCCGTTACGACCGTATCTTCCGTTCGCTCCATGTTACCTTTGGTTATCCGGATGATGTCCCTCTTCATTTCAATCGCTTTCATGTTCCCACTCCTTTTAATATCCAGGAGCCAATTGACCAATATGTAAGGAACATGGTCAATGCCCGTTGAGTTTGTCAGCAATATTCTTATCAAATACAAATACGGAAATCGCTATGTTCTCTTTGATTTTGATGTCTGAAAACAAATGGACCAGTTTAGCTCCAACCAGTTCTTCCATTCCATCAGGAGGACTCTCTGAATACACATCCTGTATCATTTTGGTTCGTGCTGAATGGACCATGTCCCTTCCTTCCTCTGATCTTGATATGAACATTTCCGTAGGAGTCAAATTCCCATATAGTGTAGTAACGGCCATATTATCGACGAAAACCGTGTGTATGCGGTCTGGTCCTTTACCGAAGAGTTCCTTGCGCAGCTTACGAATCATATCATTGAATTCATGAATACCTTTTGACACCCTTACGTCACTCCAATTCAAGGAAATTAAGTTCTCAATTGTCTTATCATAAAACAACGCGAAGAAAAACGAAAGGCATTTGGGAATGATAACCTCCATCAAGGATTGTTTCTCCTTAAAATTAAAGTTATAATATCAAAGAGGAAAGTTGGGAGCATAATAGTGTACTGTTGTGTCCCCATCTTTTTTAAAATTATCCATTATGGTATGGATTGGTATATTGGCAAGCATTGCTATTAAACTATTCCACCATGACCTACACTTCCGTTCAGAGCCGGAGGTGTGATCATGGTGGTTTTTTGCGTGTTTTTGGCTATAAAAGGGGGATATATAATGAGCGATTCAAACATCACCATCAAAATCAATGGAATGGATTATACCGCTAAAAACGGTGCGACAATACTGGAAGTCATCAATCAAAATGAGATAGCCCATCCACAGATTTGTTATGTACCTGAAGTGGATCCGATCCAAACGTGCGACACATGCATCGTCGAGGTTAACGGGAAACTCGTCCGATCATGTTCCACACCTGCAATGAACGGCATGGATATTGCCTTGGACTCAAACAAGGCAAAAGAAGCCCAAACCGAAGCCATGGACCGTATCCTGGAAAATCATTCTTTATACTGTACTGTATGTGATAATAATAACGGAAATTGTAAACTGCATAACACAGCAGAATTAATGGAAATTGAGCACCAAAAATATCCTTACACACCTAAAGTGGAATTGGGTGCCGTCGATATGTCCCATCCGTTTTATCGCTATGATGCCAATCAATGCATCGCATGCGGGCAGTGTGTTGAAGTCTGCCAAAACCTTCAGGTCAATGAGACTCTGTCCATCGACTGGGAAGCAGAACGCCCTCGGGTAATCTGGGATGAAGGAACGGAAATCAATAACTCATCTTGTGTAGGCTGCGGACAGTGTGTAACCATTTGTCCTTGTAATGCTTTAATGGAAAAATCGATGCTTGGTGAGGCTGGTTTCATGTCAGGTTTGAAAAACGATATGCTTGAACCAATGATTGACCTTGTTAAAGAAGTGGAACCTGGATACAGCGGGATTTTTGCCATTTCGGAAATTGAAGCGGCAATGCGTGAAACACGGACGAAGAAGACAAAAACGGTCTGTACGTTCTGTGGGGTAGGATGCACATTCGAAGTCTGGACCAAAGGCCGTAAAATCCTTAAAGTCGAACCTACTCATGAAGGCCCCGTTAATGCGATTTCCACTTGTGTTAAAGGAAAATTCGGTTGGGACTTCGTAAACTCGGAAAAACGTTTGACCAAGCCCCTGATTCGTAAAAATGGAAGATTCGTTGAATCAAGCTGGGATGAAGCACTTGATTTGGTTGCATCCAGACTCGGTTCGATCAAACAGCAATACGGTGGAAATTCAGTAGGCTTCATTTCCTCATCCAAGATCACGAATGAAGAAAACTATGTAATTCAAAAACTTGCACGGCAAATGTTTGAAACGAATAACGTCGACAATTGCTCTCGTTATTGCCAATCCCCGGCAACAGACGGATTGTTCCGTACAGTCGGCATGGGTGGAGATGCTGGTACGATTAAAGATATCGCCGCCGCAGGTCTCGTCATCATCGTTGGGGCTAACCCGGCAGAAGGACATCCGGTTCTGGCGACTCGAGTTAAACGGGCCCATAAGCTTCACGGACAGAAACTGATCGTTGCGGACATTCGTAAAAATGAAATGGCCGAGCGTTCTGACATCCATATCAGTCCAAAACAAGGTACAGACCAAGTTTGGCTGATGGCCGTTACAAAATATATGATCGATCAAAGCTGGCATGATCAAGAATTCATCAATGAAAATGTTAACTTCTTTGATGATTATAAAGAAGTACTTGAGAAATATACCCTGGAATATGCAGAACTGAACACAGGTATTTCAAAAAAAACATTGATCCAAATAGCTGAAAGCATTCGCGATGCAGATGGTACATGCATTCTCTGGGGAATGGGCGTAACACAAAACACTGGTGCTTCCGATACGTCGGCTGCAATTTCCAACCTGCTTTTAGCTACAGGTAACTACCGTCGCCCAGGAGCGGGAGCTTATCCGCTTCGCGGCCACAACAATGTACAGGGCGCTTGCGATATGGGCACCCTTCCAACATGGCTTCCAGGATATCAGCATGTTACCGATGATGCGGCACGCGCTAAATTCGAAAAAGCTTATGGGGTGAAAATCGACAGCAAACCAGGCATGAACAATATCGAAATGCTCGAAGCGATTGATAAAGGCGACATGAAAGCCATGTATCTTGTAGGTGAAGATATGGCACTCGTTGATGCGGATGCAAACCATGTCGATAAAGTGTTATCAGGATTGGATTTCTTTGTTGTCCAGGATATTTTCCTCTCAAGGACAGCACAATATGCTGACGTGGTATTACCCGGAGCTCCATCTCTTGAAAAAGACGGAACGTTCACCAATACAGAGCGCCGTGTACAGCGTTTATATAAAGCCCTTCCAACTTTGGGAGATTCTAAAGCGGACTGGGAGATCACTCAAGAGATCGCCAACCGCTTAGGTGCGAATTGGGACTACACCCATCCCAGTGAAATCTATGATGAAATGGCAAGCCTGTCACCAATATTCAGCCAAGCGAATTACGAGGTGCTGGAAGGATGGAACAGCTTCCTATGGGGAAGCCATGATGGATCAAACACGCCGCTTCTTTATGTGGATGGCTTCAATTTCCCTGATAAGAAAGCACGCTTTGCACTGGCTGACTGGGTGGAACCGCATAAATTTCCAGAAGAATATGACCTTCATATCAATAATGGACGCATGCTCGAGCATTTCCATGAAGGAAATATGACGAACAAATCCAATGGCATCCAATCGAAAGTACCTGACATTTTCGTTGAGGTTTCACCAGAACTTGCTAAAGAACGTAAAGTCAGTGATGGCGGACTCGTTCGCTTAGTGTCGCCATTCGGGGCCGTTAAATTAAAAGTCCTGATCACAGACCGTGTAAAAAATAATGAACTATTTTTACCGATGAACTCAGTCGATAAAGACTCAGCCATTAACTTCCTGACTGGTCCCATCTATGATCAACGTACAAACACGCCCGCTTACAAACAGACGATGGTCCGTATGGAAGTATTAAGTGCAAGCGGAGATATCCCATTACCGGGTACCAACCCACGGAATAAAAAACGTCATCCTCAAAACGGTGTCGAGGTTGAACGTAAGTGGGCTCGTCCAGGGTATGTTCACTTAACGGAAAAATAAACGAGGAGGGTGAAGATCATGGCAGCTCCCATTACGGAAATCCATAATCCCATTACTGAGGAAGAAATGAAGCTTCAAAAACTAGAAGAACTGAAAACGCTGATCACCAACAATGAAGATGCACTAAACAATATGTTTAAAATTGTCAATGAACTGAATGAATCCGGAGTATTCGAAGCTGCGACCTCCATGCTTCAAGGAAAAGAACAAATTGCCAAAATCGCACTTCAACAAGTCACAAGACAACCTGTAACAAACCTGATCAATACCCTTATGGGGGCAACAGGAGCCTTGATGAATGCCGATGCCGCACAATCCACGAAACTGCTTAACAGTGCCCTGGCAGGAATCGATGAAGGAAACAAATTCCTTCAGGCCGATAAAAAGATCGGCGTTTTGGATTTAATGAAAACGTTAAATGATCCAGACATAAACCGGGCAATCGGCTTTGGCGTCCACTTCCTAAAGGGAATGGGCAAGGAATTAAAAGAATAGAATCAGAAAAAAGACTTAAGAGAAGTTCATGCTTCTTTTGAGTCTTTTTTCTATCATGTAGGACGATATTGAATAAAACAAAAGGATGGACTCTGGCAGCAATTAAGATCGATGGAATAATGTCCATGGATCTATTACTCCTATTGAAAATCCAACCAGCGCATAGGTAGTAAAAGAAGCTCTTAATAATAATAGTTAAAACTGCCCTTAAGAGTATGGATTGGTAATGATGCTGCTAATCAAATTGATGAAGCTACATCAACTCTAAATAATGTTAAAATATGAAGCATTAGCTTGTTGCGTAATGGCTTAGTTGCTGCAAAAGTAAAACGAACAACTGCTGAAAGTGTAGCGTATTGGATAAGATTAGCATTGGAGTGGATGATTTAATGAATCAAGAAGAAAAAATTAAGGAACTAGAATACGAATTGTTTTTATTGAAGCATGCATTTTTTAAATTACATGATAGTATGGCCCCGAATTTAAAGTCTAGGTATTATGAGTTATTATCACATGGCTTTACAGAGCAAGAGGTTAATGAGTTAGATAGATTTTTCATGTGGGTTTACGGCACAAAAAATTACCCCACAAAGGAAGAAATGAGAAAAAAATGGCAGATATAAAAAATATGGAGATTGAAGAATTACATATTGCCTCAGTAAAAAAAATCTTATTAGCTTATCAAGCTGATGGGGTTTTTCCAGTAATAGATATTATTTTGGAGGACTTCCAAAATGTTGATGTGAATATAGAGAAATGATTTTTACTATTAAGGAACGGTATAGAAACTATTCCTTTTTTAATGATTAAGGCAAGATCACTCAGAAATCACTCATCAAAATTCAGGCTGTACACCCTCCCTTTATTCGCACCTTTGCTTGTCAATTTCAATGATTGCAAGATTCTCGTTGTACTGGATGCGGAGGA
Organism: Peribacillus sp. NJ11; assembly: GCF_030348405.1. Taxonomy (NCBI): domain Bacteria; kingdom Bacillati; phylum Bacillota; class Bacilli; order Caryophanales; family Bacillaceae; genus Peribacillus; species Peribacillus sp. NJ11. Next base: position 1,530,123 of record NZ_JAUCFO010000001.1, on the reverse strand, counting down.
AATGTTTAAAAAATCCCTCAACTGCCGATTCGTTATAGTCGAGCCTAATAGATGAAAATAATCTCGTAAAACCTGAATATGTGCATCCTTATTGGATAGCTGGCATTGATTGCAAAACCAGGTGCCATGCCTTCTAATTAACGGAAACCCCTTGCAATTTTCACATATCACTCCTTTTATTAGGTCCTCTTCGGTAAGATTGTATCGTTCCAGAATGGAAGAGGCCGCTTCGATATGATACTTATTTAAAATACGAACTACTTTCTTCAAATCCTTTTCACCTAAAATGGAATCTATGATGGAATGCTCCATCAGATTGATTCTTGAGGGAAGCACATCGGGATGGATGACTTTGTAGTGGAGCTTACGGTTTTCAGGAGACGTACGGATGATTGTTTGGGGATTACTGATGACAATCAATGAAAGGATGGGAAGTGAGGGAAAGCCATTTTTCAAGAACCAATTCTTCAACTGTGATTCCTGACGGTTGACTTGAACGATGGGATCTGGAAATGCCGTCTCTTTTCCATCTTTCGTTCGAATGAGCTGATTGAAATGCGGATCAAAATAGATCGAACCAGCTATATTCTTCACTTCAATGATAAGGGCGAATTTCTTCGACACTAATAAAGTATCCATTTGAAAAAAACGGGACTGATCCTGCAGCCTTAAATCGTGGAAGATGAAATAGCTTTTCGGTTGAAGAAAGCTTAATGGAAAATCAATGGAACATTCCCCTTTATAGCCCGCTTCCCTTTTTTTGAGATCGTTGATGATTAAGGGGATTTTAGGATGATTCGGAGAAAGCCTGCGCGTTAAAGCACGTAATTTACGTATAGTAAGAGGAACTTTTCGCCTTTTTACAATCAATTTCATCGCTCCAATCTTGGTTTCTCCCAAAGGATTCTACAGCAGTAGGGAATATTCCTTTAAATGATAGCGATTATACAATTTATCTGCGAAATCGGGAATATATCTCCGAAATTGGAGATATATCAGCGAAAACTCCTGATTTATCTACGAATTATACGATTTATCGATTTTTCGACAAATTGATTGAAAAAAACGCAAATAAAAAACCACCAATATATGTATTGGTGGAGACGGTGGGAGTCGAACCCACGTCCAGACATAACGGCACTTAAGCTTCTACGAGTGTAGTCGATATATTCGCATTTCGCGAACTCATTAGCCTATCGACAGGCGGCAGAGCAGCTAGTCTGATTGGTCTCTTCCTTCATCCTCAGACGGTGGATTCCGGCGTATCCCACTTAGAGTGAGTCCCTTACCCTACCACGTGGGCCATGGAGGGAGGAACAGCTATCGACTGTTATTAAGCAGCGAAAGCTAGGTTGTTGTTTTGTTTGCCAGTTATAGGCGTTGACGTTTTAACGAGGCCGATCCCCTCGACTCGCAACTTAAGCTCGAACTATCCCTGTCGAATCCGTAACGTCCCCATGATTGAAATGGAGCGTACGAGAGAAGAATAGTCAGCAAGTTGGCTGATATTCAATTGTCATCGGTACAGGTTTAATTATAACAGATTGGTTCAAAAAATCAATTGTAAGGTCTTGGCAGTTCTACATCTTCTGACGATCACGGAAAGCACGTTCAATATCACGCTTCGCTTCCTTCTTCTTCAGGTCATCACGCTTGTCATATTGTTTCTTCCCTTTTCCAAGTCCGATTAAAACTTTGGCAAAGCCATTCTTTAAATACATTTTCAACGGGACGATGGTGTAACCTGTTTCCTTTGTTTCACCGATCAGTTTACTGATTTCTTTCTTATGCAAAAGTAGCTTCCGTGTCCGCAACGGGTCATGGTTAAACTGGTTTCCCTGCTCATAAGGACTTACATGCATATTATGAAGATAGATTTCACCATTTTCTATTTTAGCGAAGGCATCCTTCAAATTCACTCGGGCGGCACGGATTGCCTTGATTTCCGTCCCTTTCAGAACGATACCTGCTTCAAATGTTTGTTCAATAAAGAAATCATGATAAGCTTTTTTATTTTGTGCTAGTTGTTTACCTGAGCCTTTTGGCATCTAACTCTCCCCTTTTTTACATCCAATCGCGGAGAGAGGATGAAATGATCATCCCCCCGCCTCAATCTTTATCTCTTTTTTGGTTTTCTCTTGCGCTTGGCAGCCGGCGCATTTTCAAAGAATTTTTTCTTCTTTTTCGATTTTTTCTCGGAAGAAGGCGCATTTCCATTACGGCCGCCGCCTTTTCCTTCGTTACGTCCCCCATTGCCACCGCGGCTACGTTTACGTTCACCTGAATTGGCTTTGAATATTTTCTTCTCGCCAGATGGACGCGGACGGCTTACCTTCATGCCGATAATTTCAAAATCGATGGCGCGTTCCTCTTTATTGACGTTGGAAACACGTACGTCGATCTCATCGCCAATCCGGAACACATTACCGGTACGTTCCCCGATCATTGCAAGCTGACGCTCATCAAAGCGGTAATAATCATCCGTCATGAAGCTGACATGGACAAGACCTTCAATGGTATTCGGCAACTCGACGAACATCCCGAAATTCGTAACGGAACCAATGATCCCAGTATATTCTTCGCCGATTTTATCAAGCATATATTCCGCTTTCTTCAAATCATCCGTTTCCCGTTCGGCATCGACTGAGCGACGTTCACGTTTCGATGTATGATCGGCAATCTCAGGTAAAATGGCATGCCATTTCTCCTTCGTGGCTTCATCGAGTTTACCTTCCACCAAGTAGGTCCTGATCAACCTGTGTACGATCAAATCCGGGTACCGGCGAATCGGTGATGTGAAATGTGTATAAAACTCAGCTGATAAACCAAAGTGGCCTAGGCTCTCCGGGTCATATTTCGCTTGTTGCATGGAACGAAGCATGACGGTGGATATGACCGTTTCTTCCGGTTTACCGGCAACTGCCTCAATGATTTCCTGTAGCGCCTTAGGATGAACGTCATTGGCCGATCCCCGAACAATATATCCGAAGTTCGTAATGAATTCAAAGAAACGCTGTAGTTTTTCCGGCTTGGGATCTTCATGGATACGGTAAATGAACGGTACATCAAGACGATGGAAATGCTCTGCAACGGTTTCGTTAGCCGCAAGCATGAACTCTTCAATCAGCTTTTCCGCAACCGACCTTTCACGTAAAACCACATCAGTCGGATGTCCCTCTTCATCAACGATAACTTTCGCTTCATTAAAATCAAAGTCGATTGCACCGCGGTTCATCCGGTTTTTACGAAGGATGGCCGCTAACTTCTCCATGTCCTGGAACATCGGAACCAAAGCTTCATAGCGTTCGAGTTGTTCTTCATCTTTATCCACAAGGATTTTGTTCACATTGCCATATGTCATACGTTCCGTCGTCTTAATGACACTTTCAAAAATTTCATGGTTGACGACTTCACCATTTGGCGTGATTTCCATTTCACAAGAGAGTGTAAAACGATCCACTTGCGGGTTCAAGGAACAAATGCCATTCGATAAACGATGCGGGATCATCGGAATTACCCTGTCCACCAAATAAACGCTCGTCCCTCTTTCTAAGGCTTCCTTATCGATTGGAGAGCCTTCCGTTACATAGTGGCTGACATCAGCAATATGCACACCCAGTTTATAGTTGCCATTTTCAAGTTTGGAAACAGTGACGGCATCATCCAGGTCCTTTGCATCCGCCCCATCAATCGTGACCAAAACATCATTCCGCAAATCCCTGCGGCTGCCAATTTCACTTTCTTGAATGGTATCCGAAACGGCATTGGCTTGCTCCATGACGTCATCCGGGAATTCCATCGGCAAACCATACTTATGGATCACTGAAAGAATATCTACACCAGGGTCATTCTTATGCCCAAGAATCTCAATGACTTCGCCTTCAGCACTTACGCGTCCTTCAGGATAAGAAGTCAGCTTGACGACAACCTTATGGCCCTCTACCGCTCCATGGGAAGCATGTTGTGGAATGAAGATATCGTTTGCGATCTTTTTATCATCTGGGATGACGAAACCAAAACTTTTACTTTCAGAGTATGTACCGACCACTTGTGTAATACCACGTTCAAGTATTCTGATGACCGTGCCTTCTTGTCTTGAGCCGGATGTTTCCGAAGATACGCGTACCATGACGACATCTCCATGCATCGCTGTACCCGTTTCATTCGGCGGAATGAAAATATCATCCATGCCTGGGTTATCTTCTGGTGTCACAAAAGCGAATCCCTTTGCATGCCCCGTTAATTTACCGCGGAACAAATTCATTTTTTGCGGCAAGCCGTAACGATTGCTTCTCGTTCTGACCACCAGTCCCTTTTCTTCCATTTTAACTAGAGCCTTAACGAAATTCTTGAAATCTGCCGAGTCTTCTATTTTCAAAGCCTCTTCAAGTTCCTGTACGGTTAATGGCTTATATGCTTCATCCGTCATGTACGTAAGAAGCTTATTAATATGTTCTTGAATGTTATCTTCCATGAAAACCCTCCTATTCAGGGTATGATAATTTTGTTATTCGGACCAATCCAGACTTTCTAAAAATTCAAATACATCTTCATGCAACTGGTTTCGTTCTTTATCAAGAGTTATGACATGACCGGATTCTTCATACCACTTGATTTTTTTTACTGGTGATTCAATGGCGTCAATAATAATATCGGCACTTTTTGGATTGATAACATCATCATGCCGACCCTGCACGACAAATGTCGGCGCGTAAATAAGATCGACGTGCTCGCGTACATCAGTTATCAATTCCTGAAGGGCTTTCAATGTATTCATGGGTTTATCGGCAAGGAGGTCCATTTCAAGCTCAATTTGGTCTTGAGTTTTCCCTTCATACTTCTTAAATTCTCTGGCGTACTCCAATACTCCTTTATACATCATTTCTTCACTTTTGATATACATAGGCGCACACATTGTTACGATACCCTTTATAGGTACAGTGTAACCTAATTTAAGAGAAAATACGCCTCCTAATGAGAGTCCGGCAACAGCAATTTCTTCATGGCCTTCGCTTTTAAGAAAATCATAGGCCATCATGACATCTTTCCACCAATCTGAAGGACCCGTTTTCACTAACTCTTCCGGCGGAACGCCATGTCCTTTATAGTGCGGGGCATGGCAGGTGTATCCCTGTTTCTCCAAGTAACGGCCAAGCATCCGCACATCTGCGGAATTCCCTGTAAATCCATGTAAAAGTAAGACAGCTCTTTTTCCGCCTTTAAAAGTAAAGGGCTGCTGCAGTTTGATTTTCATGATTTTAACTCCTTTATCGGTAAATAGAATCCAAAAAAATTCCCTATCCTATAATTAAGTACTAAAATCACTATATCTATTCATGCAACTATTGTGCAAAGAAAAAAGCCTAGCTATTTAGCTAGACTCATTTTTGATCCATTACACATCAAAGAATGCAACAAGTAAAGTTAAAGCAAAGAATAAAATGGCTAATACTACCGTTGCGCGATGTAAAACAAGGTCCAAACCGCGTGCCTTTTGCTTTCCGAATAGCTGCTCGGCACCGCCGGCAATCGCACCTGATAAACCTGCACTTTTACCTGATTGAAGCAATACCGTCACAATGAGGGCGATACTGACAATCACTAAAAGAGTTATGAGAAATGCATGCATGCAATGACACCTCCTGAAGAACCAATAAACAATTACTTTAACTTTACCACACCCACTAAATATCCACAATCTTTGTTATACTATAATGGAAAGAATTCCTAAACACCCATAGTCATTTATTTCTTTTTGATACAAAGTTTGAGATAATTTGCATAAAGAGAGAAAGAGGTGTCACCATGTTTAAGTCCATACTTCGGATTCTTGATCTCCTGACCATCCTATTCTCGGCAGTTGCCGGCTATTCTTTATGGACAGGCGGAAGCAATCTTTTGAGTATCCTATTAATTATCCTATCACCGCTTTTATTGCTGCTGGCAAAGTATCACGGAAATCGATACTTATTATTTGCTGCATATATCACGACAACCGTTTATTTTACTGCTATTATTTATAATGGACTTTCCAATAGCGGTATCGACTTTTTCCAATCAGACTTCAATGTCCTCCTGATAGGGGCGGCAGCCGTCTTGCTGAGCATCATAGCAGCGGTCATTGGGTTTGGGACCAATACCCTTACGATCCTATGGTTATCGCTGCATGCCCTTGTCACATTCGAGACAATCAGGATGTCATCCGGTTTCCTTTCACACTTTTGGTCCGATCCCGTCGTGGAAACGGCTGTCCGTAATGATTATCCTTTTTTGTTGATGGTCGTCTGGATTGGCTTATTTCTTGATAAATATCAAAGTGAGTTAACAAGGGATTACTTATCACGATAATCTTTCAAAACTATTTTTATTGGAAATCTTATATTAAAAGCAAGGGGCCTTTCACATGTTAAAACCTATATTTGCAGCAACTGCTCTATCATCTTTCATTCTGATGGCAGGCTGTTCATTCGATCTGACCAGCAATGATGAAAAAGAGCAAAAAGAAGAACAACCGAGCTCCCCGGATACGGAGACGGAGACGGAAACTGACAAGAATAATGCTGAAAAAGAATCGGCCCAACGCCAGGTGGAAGTTGATGAAGCGGTTAAACCTGCACAGGCTGGCCTTCAGACATTAGCCCATCCAGAAGGCATTCCTGTACTTGTCAATAAACAATACAGCCTGCCTGAAGATTACAAACCTGCTGACCTTATCTACCCAAAAGTGGATTTCATCTTTCAAGATAAAATTGATAAAAGAATGATGCGCGAGGAAGCGGGAAAGGCACTTGAAGTAATGTTCCAGGCTGCCGAAAAAGAAAACATGCACTTTGCCGGCGTTTCCGCTTATCGCTCACACCAAACACAGATCGCGGTCTTTAATAACTATGTGGCTAAAGATGGGGAAGAAAAAGCGAAAACCTACAGTGCAATGCCTGGGACAAGCGAGCATGAAACGGGACTCGCGATTGATGTCACGACCCACGATGGTGCATGTGCCGCCCAAGACTGCTTCGGTGATACGAAAGAAGCCGCCTGGCTTGCTGAACATGCACATGAATACGGATTTATCATCCGCTACCCTGAAGGCAAGGAAAACATCACAGGTTATAAATACGAACCATGGCACATCCGCTATGTCGGTGTCGATGCCGCAACTGAAATCTTTGAAACGAAGAGTACATTAGAAGAATACTATAATGCCGTACCAGTGGAAGCTGTATCGGATAAATGAAAAAAGGTGCCCGGATGCGGCACTTTTTTTTATGAATTGGTATTAATCAAACGTTTGATTAAATACGTTCATCAGCCCTCCCAGTCCCTTTCGCTGACTTCATGAATATAAAAAACCTCCTATTCGAATGTGGATTGCCACATTGAATAGGAGGTGAAAAGAAATTACTATATTGAATCCGCACGCTTCTCGTCAGAAGCCGAATTCAAAATAATTACTTCTTCAAGTTATAGAAAGATTTCAAGCCGCCATATACAGCCAAGTCACCAAGCTGATCTTCGATGCGAAGAAGTTGGTTGTATTTAGCGATACGGTCTGTACGGGACATTGAACCGGTTTTGATTTGTCCAGCATTTGTTGCAACGGCGATATCAGCGATCGTTGCATCTTCCGTTTCACCTGAACGGTGGGAAACGACTGCAGTGTAGCCTGCGCGTTTAGCCATTTCGATTGCATCAAATGTTTCAGTCAGTGTACCAATTTGGTTCACCTTGATCAGGATGGAGTTACCGATCCCTTTTTCGATTCCTTCAGCCAATTTTTTCGTGTTCGTTACGAATAAATCGTCACCCACTAATTGAACTTTAGAACCAATGCGTTCCGTTAGAAGTTTGTGGCCATCCCAGTCATTTTCGTCCAAGCCGTCTTCGATGGAAAGAATAGGGAATTCATTCACTAGCTCTTCATAGAAAGCAACCATTTCTTCGGATGTAACGCCATTGCGACCTTCGCCTGCAAGGTCATATTTGCCTGTTTCTTTGTTATAGAATTCAGATGATGCTACGTCCATACCAAGGTAGATATCTTCGCCTGCTTTATAGCCTGCTTTTTCAATTGCCTCGATGATGACTTGCAGCGCTTCACGGTTTGAACCAAGGTTTGGCGCAAAGCCACCTTCATCGCCAACTGCCGTATTCAAGCCTTTAGCAGAAAGGACTGATTTCAATGCATGGAATACTTCAGCACCCATACGGACCGCTTCTTTAAAGCTAGGAGCACCTACAGGAAGGATCATGAATTCCTGGAAGTCAACATTGTTATCGGCATGTGATCCGCCGTTAATGATGTTCATCATTGGAGTTGGAAGTTGTTTCGCATTGAAGCCTCCAAGGTAACGATACAATGGTAAACCTGAAAATTCCGCAGCGGCATGGGCAGCAGCCATTGACACACCAAGGATTGCATTAGCTCCCAAGTTCCCTTTGTTTTCAGTACCATCCAATTCAATCATAGTTAGGTCTAGGCCTGCTTGGTTCGTTACATCCAAACCAATGACAGCATCAGCAATGATATCATTTACATTATCAACTGCTTTTTGTACCCCTTTACCCAGGTAACGAGATTTATCTCCGTCACGAAGCTCAACCGCTTCGTGTTCACCTGTGGAAGCACCTGATGGTACGATTGCACGTCCGAAGTAACCGGACTCTGTTTGGATTTCTACTTCTATTGTTGGATTACCACGGGAATCTAGCACTTCACGTGCATATACATGTTCGATGTACGGCATTATAAATCTCTCCTTTTCCAATTCACAATTTTATTTAGATAATAGGGATTTCCCTGTCATTTCAACAGGTTTTTCGACTCCAAGCAAATCAAGCATCGTTGGAGCTAAATCGCCTAGGATTCCACCTGTTCTTAATGTTACCTGATTTTTAGTGATAATGACAGGCACAGGATTCGTTGTATGGGCTGTCATTGGGTTGCCTTCGAGCGTTACGACTTCATCAGCATTCCCATGGTCAGCTGTAATGATGGCCGTACCGCCTTTTGAGACGATTAAATCGACTATCCTGCCTAGGCATTCATCAACGGTTTCAATCGCTTTAATGGTAGGCTCAAGCATCCCTGAATGACCAACCATGTCCGGGTTGGCAAAATTCAAGAGGATCGCATCGAAGCGGTCAGCCTCAATTTGTTCCATCAATGCATCAGTCACTTCATAAGCACTCATTTCCGGCTGTAAATCATATGTAGCTACTTTCGGAGAATTAATTAAAATCCTCTCTTCACCAGGAAACTTCTCTTCACGTCCGCCGCTCATGAAAAACGTCACATGCGGATATTTTTCGGTTTCAGCGATACGAAGCTGGGTAAGCTGGTTTTGGGAAAGTACTTCCCCTAATGTATTATCAAGATTTGTCGGCTTAAAAGCAACATATCCGTCAACTGTTTCCGAAAAATGTGTCAAGCAGACAAAATGGAGATACTTCGGATGTCCGGGACCGCGGTCAAATGAGCGAAAGTCTTCGTTCGTGAACGTATTCGAAATCTGGATCGCCCGGTCTGGACGGAAGTTATAAAAGATGACGGCATCATCATCTTTAATCGTCGCCACCGGTTTACCATCTTCCGCCGTTATGACTGAAGGTATCACGAATTCGTCAAAAATACCATGTTCATAGGAATCCTCAACGCATTCCATCGCAGAAGGGTAAGCAGGTCCATCACCATACACCATAGAACGGTAGGATTTCTCCACACGCTCCCAGCGTTTATCACGGTCCATCGAATAATATCTTCCTGAAATGGTCGCGAACTGACCAACACCGATTTCCTTCATTTTCGCTTCCGCTTCCTTAATATAACCTTGCGCCGTTTTAGGTCCGACATCACGTCCATCTAAAAATGCATGTACATATACATTTTTAACTCCTTCTTTAGCGGCCAATTTCAGCAGGGCATACATATGTTCAATATGACTGTGAACGCCGCCATCTGAAAGAAGACCGAAAAGGTGAAGGTCCGTCCCTTTTTTCTTGGTATGGCTCATGGCATCGACCAAAGTTGGGTTTTCTGCAAACTCCCCTTCACGGATTGCCAGGTTAACACGGGTCAGACTTTGATAAACGATCCGTCCTGCCCCGATATTCAAATGGCCCACTTCAGAGTTACCCATTTGACCGGCAGGCAAGCCGACCGCTTCCCCGCTTGCAGTTAAATGGGAATGCGGATACTGTTCCCAATAACGGTCAAAGTTCGGTTTTTTCGCATGAAAAACAGCATTTCCTTCTTCTTCGTTACGGCAGCCAAAACCGTCCAGGATGATAAGTGCCACAGGCGACTTACTCATAGTGACCAGCCTCCAGCAATTGTAAAAAGGAATCCGTTTTCAAGCTAGCCCCGCCTACCAACGCACCGTCAATGTCAGGTTGTGCCATGTACTCTTTAATATTCTCAGGTTTTACACTACCACCGTACTGGATGCGGATGGCAGCGGCTGCTTCATTTGAAAATTTGTCAGCAACCACAGAACGGATATGTGCACAAACTTCATTTGCATCTTGAGCAGATGACGATTTTCCTGTTCCAATCGCCCAAATCGGCTCATATGCAATGACGGCTTGTTTCAATTGTTCGTCTGATAATCCAGCTAAGCCTTTTTCAATCTGGCTGCCAACGAAATCATTCGTTTCGCCAGCTTCCCTTTGCTCAAGTGTTTCACCGCAACAAACGATAGGGGTCATCCGGTGGGCAAAAGCTGCATGCGCTTTTTTATTAACGGCTTCATCCGTTTCGTTGAACATTTCCCGGCGTTCGGAATGACCAAGTATGACGTAAGATACACCAAGATCAGCTAAAGCGATCGGGCTGATTTCCCCCGTGAAAGCACCACTTTCTTCAAAGTGCATGTTCTGCGCCCCGATTTTCACATCGGTTCCTTTTGCTGCTTGAACCAGTTGATCCAAAAACAAGGCTGGAGCACATACAACCGTATCGATTAAATCTTGCTTCGGAATCAAATTGCTCACTTCTTCTAAGAAGGCAGTCGCCTCAGATAGTGTTTTATTCATTTTCCAGTTTCCTGCAATAATCGGTTTACGCATTTGGTTTCTCATCCCTTCTAAAGTTGAAATATGTAACGGTTTACGCTTATTTATCGTTCAAGGCCACAACGCCAGGCAATTCCTTGCCTTCCATGAACTCAAGAGATGCACCGCCGCCTGTTGAAATATGGGACATCTTTTCTGCTAAGCCAAACTTTTCAGCAGCTGCGGCTGAATCCCCTCCGCCTACAATGCTGTAAGTATCTTTTGCTTCCGCCAATGCTTCAGCAACCGTTCTCGTTCCATTAGCAAATTTATCGAACTCGAATACTCCCATTGGTCCATTCCATATGACAAGCTTGGATCCTTTGATTACATCCGCAAATAATTCACTTGTTTTCGGACCGATATCCAGAGCCATTTTATCACTTGGAATAGCATCGATATCGACATTCTCTGTCTCTGCATCAGGTGAAAATTCAGCTGTTACGACTGCATCGATAGGCAAATGCAATTTTACGCCTTTTTCTTTTGCGCTTTCGATGAAAGACTTGGCCAATTCTATTTTGTCTTCTTCCAATAAAGAATTACCGATTTCATGACCTTGCGCTTTAATAAATGTATAACCCAGTCCACCACCAATGATCAAGTGATCGACATTTTCCAAAAGGTTTTCGATAACGCCTATCTTATCCTTTACTTTTGCTCCGCCAATTATAGCTGTAAAAGGACGTTCCGGGTTGGATAACGCTTTTCCTAGCACAGAAAGTTCTTTTTCCATCAGCAATCCGGCAACAGCTGGGAGATGGTGTGCTATTCCTTCAGTTGAAGCATGTGCACGATGCGCAGCTCCGAATGCATCATTTACATATACATCCGCCAGTGCAGCGAATGACTTCGCCAATTCTTGATCATTCTTCTCTTCTCCTGGATAGAAACGAACGTTTTCCAACAACAGGATCTCGCCATTTTGCATGTTATCAATGATTGATTGAACGGAATCACCGTAAGCTTCTTCAGCCTTTTGCACATCTTTTCCACTAAGTTCGCTTAGTCTTTCCGCAACAGGAGCTAAACGCAATTCTTCAACGACTTGTCCTTTAGGGCGGCCAAGGTGACTGGCTAAAATGACTTTAGCGCCTTGTTCCGTCAGATAGGAAATCGTCGGAAGTGCAGCTTTGATTCTCGTATCATCCGAAATCTTCCCGTCCTGCATCGGCACGTTGAAATCAACACGGCAAAATACGCGTTTCCCCTTTAATTCAATGTCTCTAATCGACTTTTTATTCATAATCCAAGAACCCCCTTAGATATTGTTATCATATTTTTGATTCTTTTAGTCAAAAAGGGAGAGGGTAAATATCCCAACTCCCCTTTTCTCTTTTTCATTATAGTCGGTTTCCAAGAAATTATCCAAAAACAAGAAATGTAAACGCTTGACCGATTAATGACTTACTAATAATATCATCTTCTGCCAAGTTTTTTTAGAGGTGTGATTAAAAAAACCTCACCTTGGTGAGGTTTTTTTTATTATTCTAATTACAATCCTTTTTTAGCCAAATAGTCGATCAAATCAACAACACGGCTAGAATATCCAGTTTCATTATCATACCAAGATAATACTTTAACCATGTTTCCTTCCATTACCATTGTTGAAAGGGCATCGATTGTAGAAGAAGATGGGTTACCGTTATAGTCAGTTGATACTAGCGGAAGTTCGCTGTACTCAAGAATTCCTTTTAGTTCGCCTTCAGAAGCCTTTTTAAATGCTGCATTCACTTCTTCAACTGTTGTGTCTTTTTCAAGTTCTGCAACAAGGTCGACAACAGACACGTTTGGAGTAGGTACGCGCATTGCCATACCATTCAATTTCCCTTTAAGTTCAGGAAGGACAAGTGCAACAGCTTTTGCTGCCCCAGTTGTTGTAGGAATGATATTCTCAGCAGCTGCACGTGCACGACGGTAATCTTTATGAGGCAAATCAAGGATTTGCTGATCATTTGTATATGAGTGAACAGTAGTCATCATACCGCGTTTGATTCCGAATTGTTCATGAAGCACTTTAGCAAATGGAGCTAAGCAGTTCGTTGTACAAGAAGCATTAGAGATAACATGGTGGTTTGCTGCATCATATTTGTCTTCGTTTACACCCATGACGATTGTGATATCTTCATCAGATGCAGGAGCGGAGATGATTACTTTTTTCGCACCAGCTTCTAAATGCTTAGCTGCATCTGCACGTTTTGTGAAACGTCCTGTAGATTCTACAACTACTTCTACTCCTAGTTCACCCCATGCTAATTGTGCAGGATCACGTTCAGCCAATACTTTGACTTTAAGACCATCAACAACAAGATAATCCCCATCAACTGTTACTTTTTCATTAAGAGATCCGTGAATTGTATCGTATTGAAGAAGATGCGCTAGCATATTAGCATCCGTTAAGTCATTAATAGCAACGATCTCAACCTCAGGATTACTCAATGCTGCACGAAATACATTACGTCCTATACGTCCAAAACCATTAATTCCAACTTTTACTGCCATGAAAAATTCCTCCTTTAAAGTTCACAAATATATTAAGGGGTGTAATTCCCCTGAATTAACTCTTGTGCCGCTGCTTCATCCGTAATCAAAACGGTTGATGAAGGCGCGCCTTTCATATAAGAACGGATAGCCTTAGCTTTAGTTTTCCCACCTGCTACAGTTATCACTCGCTTTTCAGGGCTAAGATCATCTAACTGGATGCCGACCGTCAAAACTTTATGAACGACTTTTCCGTTTTCATCGTAATAATAACCGAATGCTTCTCCTACAGCATTTCCATCTAACAGCTTCTTTAACATTTCTGGCGGAGAATTTCTTCTCTCTGCCATCGCCATGGCGTCACCAATTCCATGAATGATCATATCGGCAGATTTGATTTGGGAAATCACTTCTTTGATTGCAGGTTCCTTCATGAAGGAAGCATAAACCTCACCGCTTAATTGATCGGGTACATATAACACTCTGTATGAGGCCTGCGCCTTCTGTGCCATTTTTTCGACAATCGTATTAGCCTGATTCTGCACCGCTTCACCAATGCCCCCGCGTGCTGGGACAAATGTCAATTTCTTCGATGCTTCATCAGGTGACAGCGAATCAGCCACTTCGGCCATTGTCGATCCACCAGTAACCGCTATGATATTCTTTGAATTCCATTCTCGTTTCATACGGTTTGCACAAGCCTTACCCAATTCTTTTTTCACCCATGGGGTCTCGTCACAATTTCCTGAGACAATAATGACCTCGTCCACTTGCAACAAATCCTGCAATTGCCGTTCCATTATGTCTATACCCATTACTTCACGCATTATTCCTTCTAACTTATCCAGGATTTCAATCCCTTCATCAGTCAGCGACATGCCAGAACTGAATATGTTAACCAGGTTCTGACTTTTCAGAAAATCAACCTCGCTCCTAAGCGTCCGCTCTGTCAAATTAAGGCTTACGGCCAGACTTCGCCTTCCAACTGGCTGCATCATTTTGATATAACGCAGGATATCATATCTTTTTTGCATAACCATAAGGAAATCAGGTAATAATTTTCTTTGTACCTCGAGTAATGTACGCATATTTAAAACTCCTAAAAAAGTTAAGTTGGACACATAATGTCCCACGTAGTCATTTTCTGTCCCACTTAAAACAAAAAAATATTCCTGCTACATATTTTATTCTAGCAGGAACGGAATGTTTCTTCAAATGATTTGAAAAATTATTTTTCCAAAAGCCTATTTAGAGCTGATTTATCAACATTTCCGAATTGAACGATATCATCTTTCCATTCTACAACAGGGATCATCAAGCTGAATTTCTCAAGCAAATCATCATCGGTATGGATATCGATTTCCTTATATCCTATGCCTGACTCAAATTTCACTTCTTCAAGTATCTGCTTGGCCTTATCACATAATGGACATTTATCCCGACTATATAAAACAAACGCATTTGATTCCAAACCACTCATCCTTTTCAATCATATCTTTTTCGTTTAGATGAAGAAGGGATTCCTAATTGTTCCCGGTATTTGGCAACGGTTCGACGTGCGAGGATAATTCCATGCTCCTCTTTCAATCGTTCCGCCAAGTCTTGATCCGAAAGCGGCTTTTGTTTATTTTCACCATTGATGGCTGCCTGGAGGCTCTTTTTTGCTTGCATGCCCGACATATCCTCATCAAGGCCGACTGACTGTAAAGAAGTAGTGAAAAATATCCGCATCTCTATCGTGCCAAATGGCGTCTGCACGTATTTCCCTTTAACGGCCCGGCTTACTGTGGACTCATGTATACCAAGCTCGTCGGCGACTTCCTTCATCGTCATCGGCTTCAAATAGTTCAAGCCATGATGAAAGCACGCCGGCTGTTTTTCGACGATGCATTGAATAACCTTCAGTATCGTTTCTTTTCTCTGTTGAATCCCTCTAGAGATCCATTGATACTCCTGCCACTTATCCTGGATAAACTTTTGCACTCCCTGGTCCTTATGGCTCTTCATTCGGTTTAAATACCCTTTATCCACATTAAGATTGGGAGAGTTGCCGTCATAATTCCCGACAAGCAGTATCCCATCACGAACTTCCACGACCACGTCCGGCACTATATAAGAAGGTTTTTCCTGAAAAAATAGTGAAGCTGGACGCGGGTTCAACGTCTGGACATAATCAAATACTTCTTGAATCTCCTTCATTGTAACACCGATTTTCTTACTTAAGTCTTTCCAACGCTTTTCAGCAAAATCGAGGAAATGGTTTTCTATGATCGATTCTGCCAGCTGATTCACCCCTTCTGCTTTTACCTGAAGCAAAAGGCACTCTTGGAGATTTCTTGCTGCAATTCCATGTGGCTCGAGTTGCTGTAAAATCGAAAGGCTCTCTTCCAACACGACTGAAGAAATCCCTGGAACACATATATCCTCCAGCTGAGTCCTTAAGTAACCGTTTTCATCAAGATTATGAATTAATAGCAGCATTGCCTTCTGCTGCTCACCGGAAAGTTGCTGGTGATTCACCTGGGACATGACATGCTGTTCAAGCGATAGAGTATCTTCACTGATCTGTTCAATCCAATAGTTGGCATCATACGTATTTTTAAGAGTACGTTTACCCTTTTTCCGGTCAAAGGTTGGCTGAAATAAAGCCGATGTTGGCTGATCTAGGGACAGTAATGGATTTTCCGCCATTTTATTTTCTAAGAAAGCCGATAGCTCCTGTGAGGAGTATTGCAGCAATGTAATAGCCTGCATTAGCTCCTGGGTCATTGCCATCTTTAATGTTTGCTGTTGAAAAAGTCCTGCTTTCATATTCATACTCATCGATTCATCCCTCCCCCACTCCATTCTACATTATCAGGAGAAAATTCTACACAAAAACCCATGAAAACGCTTACGTTTTTTTCTGAATAGTGTATTTGTTTTAAATACTATATGTTAGAAATGCAATTTTCACAACTACTTTTATTGAAAAATCACCATTTTTCAAAGGTGCGGGCCAATATTTTCCAAAAAAAGCTGACATAGCAAGATTCGATGGAATTTTACGGAAATCGAGTAAATCCATCAAAAACCGCAAGAACCCAATTGATGCAACCTTTTAAAAATGGCCAATAAAAAATCCCCCACTTTATTAAGCAGAAGATTGGTAATGCCCTCGGCAGGAATCGAACCTGCATTTCAAGCTTCGGAGGCTTGCGTTCTATCCGTTGCACTACGAGGGCGTAATAGAAAATATTTTTTCGACAGACTTCATTATATGATAGAATCCCATCCTTTGCAAGGGTTATCAGGTTTAAAAATTCGCCTTTTGGGTATTATGGGTAATGTGGAAATTCATCCCTGTGCGGCATAATATATAAAGTAATCTATCAGGAAGGAGCCTTGGCCAGAAAATTGTCGAACAAATTATCCATTATAGGGTTTGTTTTGTTTGACCTAAATTGACCAAAAAGTGTATCATACATACATAAAGAATTTAAATGATTCTCTTAATCGAAGGAGGAAATGAACATGAATTTAATTCCTACAGTTATCGAACAAACAAGTCGTGGGGAGCGTGCCTACGATATTTACTCCCGTTTATTAAAGGACCGGATCATTATGCTAGGAAGTGCAATTGACGATAATGTTTCCAATTCAATTGTAGCTCAATTACTATTTTTAGAAGCAGAAAATCCTGAAAAAGATATCACTCTATATATCAACAGCCCCGGTGGAAGCATCACTTCCGGTATGGCCATTTACGATACTATGCAATATATCAAACCTAATGTATCCACTGTATGCATCGGTATGGCTGCTTCCATGGGTGCATTCCTATTGGCAGCTGGTGAAAAAGGTAAACGTTATGCGTTGCCAAACAGTGAAGTCATGATTCACCAACCACTTGGAGGAGCTCAAGGTCAAGCTACTGAAATTGAAATTGCAGCCCGCCGTATCCTTCACTTGAAAGATAAACTGAACCAAATATTAGCAGAACGTACTGGTCAACCTATTGAAGTCCTTCAAAGAGATACGGAGCGTGATAACTTCATGACTTCCGAAAGGGCTCTTGAATATGGATTGATTGACAAAGTAATCACACGCAGCGCTCTTGATGATAAAAAAGACTCTAAATAATAATTATTATACAAAAGCTCCGGAAGTCGTCTTAAGCGACTTTCGGAGCTTTTTTTCTTAATCTGAAAAATCATAAAAGAAAAGGATGCACTTTTAGGCATCCTCTTTTTTTAACCCTCTTGCTGAACGAACTCTTCCAATGCCTCTAATGCTTCTTTTTCATCGCGTCCTTCGACGATTAACTTCACGGACACGCCAGAACTGATGGCAAGGCTCATTAATCCCATTATACTTTTTGCATTCACTTTCTTTCCTTCTTTTTCAAGAAAAACATCTGAATGAAAGCGGTTAGCTTCTTGTACAAAAAGAGCCGCCGGCCGGGCTTGTAAACCCGTTTTCAATTTTACCTCAACTTGTTTTTCCACCATCTTGATCTCCCCTGTTAGCTTTATTTTTTCGCAGAAATAGCCTCTCCCCCACGGAGCCTGTCAGCTATTTCATCAATCTTTCGCAATCTGTGATTAATTCCGGACTTACTGATGTTTCCTCCGGATACCATTTCTCCAAGTTCCTTTAAGGTTATATCCTGAAATGCTATCCTAAGCTCCGCAATTTCCCGAAGCTTATCCGGTAAAATGCTTAGTCCCACCGTATCCTCAATGTAATGGATATTTTCAACCTGGCGCAATGAGGCACCAATCGTTTTGTTCAAATTGGCTGTTTCACAATTCACAAGTCGATTCACTGAATTACGCATATCACGGACAATCCGTACATCCTCGAACCTTAATAAAGCTGAATGGGCACCAACTATACTTAAAAACTCGGCAATCTTTTCGGCTTCTTTCAAATAAATGATGTACCCTTTTTTGCGTTCAAGCGTCTTGGCCTTCAAGCCAAACTTATTCATTAGCTCACAAAGGGCATCATTGTGCTCTTTATAAAGTGAGAAAATCTCAAGGTGATAGGAAGACGTTTCCGGATTGTTTACCGAACCCCCCGCAAGAAATGCACCTCTTAGGTATGAACGCTTACAGCATTTCTTCCCAACAATAGTATCGGATATGGCATGGAGAATTTCAAAGCCATCGCCTAAAATTTCCAAATCGGTTAAAATCCGTTGCCCTCCTGATGACATCCTGACAATATAAACATTATTCTTTTTAAGCTTCATCTTTTTACGGACCAAAAGCTCGACCTGGACCTCATAACTTTTTTTCAGCAGCGTATAAATCCTTCTGGCAATCGCAGCATTTTCAGTTTGAATATCCACAACAAGCTTCCGATTAGAAAATGAAAGGGATCCGTTCATCCGGATAAGCGCACACAATTCCGCTTTTCCACAGCAATCCTTTCCCTCTAATGTAGTAAGCTCTTTTTTAGTTTCTGAAGCAAAAGACATCCATTTCACCCCCAATCGAACGCAGGTAATCTATTTTTATCAATCAAAAAACCGTCCCCGCTTATATCTACGGAACTATGTGGCTTTTTGTTTCATTTACAAGCATATTATAAAGCAAATCCGCCACTTTTTTCGTGTCATGGCGTATTACATTCCCTTCATAGCTGAAAATGCGTTCTTGTATGATCTCAAGACCCATTCTTTTCAAACTTTCCACATCATACATAACCGGTTTGGCATATTCAGCTTGATAACGTTGCTGAATTTCGGTTGGTATTTCTTCATTATTAACAAGTATCCTGTCAATATATGCATTCCCCATATGGTCATATATAGCTTTTATATGATCGCTCGCGCTATAATCCAGCGTCTCGCCGGCTTGTGTCATCAAATTGCAAATGTACACCTTCTTAGCCTTGGAACGGGCGACTTCTTCCCCTAGACCCGGGACAAGTAAGTTAGGCAGAATGCTAGTATATAAGCTTCCTGGACCGATGACAATTAGATCTGCCTGCTTGATTTCCTGGAGAGTTTCACTGAGCGGCTTTATATGTTGAGGAGACAGAAATACTTTTTTTATTTTCTTTCCTGAAAAGGGAATCTTGGATTCTCCAGTAACAACCGTTCCGTCATTCATCTTCGCATGAAGAACCACGCTTTGGTTGGCAGCCGGAAGCACTTTACCGCGGACATTAAGGAATTTACTCATTTCCTGGATTGCATGGACAAAATCCCCAGTCAACGAGGTCATAGCCGCAAGTATCAAATTCCCCAGCGAATGCCCAGACAGCTCATTTTTACTTTGAAAGCGATGTTGAAACATTTGTTCAACAAGAGGCTCTACATCCGATAACGCAGCCAGCACGTTACGGATATCACCTGGCGCGGGGATATCCATATCCTCGCGAAGGCGACCTGAACTTCCACCATCATCAGCTACCGTAACGATTGCCGTTATATCAACCGGATGTTTCTTTAAACCCCTCAACAAAACAGGAAGGCCAGTTCCCCCTCCGATGATTACAACCTTAGGTTGTTTCTTATTATCTAACATCTGCTTTCCCCTTACTTTTTTCGATATCGCGATGTGATACTTGAACCCTGTAATCTTTTTTGAAGTGGTTTGAAATATACTCCGTCAATGCTACAGAACGATGCTGACCGCCTGTACAACCAATCGCAACAACAAGCTGTGCTTTTCCTTCACGTTTATAATATGGAAGCATGAAGGCAAGCAGATCTGTCACCTTTTCCAAGAACTTTTGAGTCTCACTCCATTTTAAAACGTAACTCGACACTTCCTGTTCCAAACCAGTCTTTGGCCTCATATGGTCAATATAATATGGATTTGGCAGGAAACGTACATCAAACACAAGGTCGGCATCTATGGGCAGACCATGCTTGAATCCGAAGGACATGACATTGACTGTAAAACCTACACTTTTATCCGCAGAAAATTCAGAAGCGATTTTCTCCCTCAATTCGCGCGGTTTAAGTTGTGAAGTATTAAAAATCAACTGAGCCCTTCCCTTTAATTCGTCCAAAAGTTCCCGTTCCATTTTAATGCCTTCCAATGGCCGGCCTAATGGAGCAAGAGGATGGGTCCTTCTCGTTTCCTTATATCTGCGTACCAAGGAATCATCATCCGCTTCAAGAAAAAGGAT
This sequence comes from Peribacillus sp. NJ11, assembly GCF_030348405.1. NCBI lineage: Bacteria > Bacillati > Bacillota > Bacilli > Caryophanales > Bacillaceae > Peribacillus > Peribacillus sp. NJ11. Next base: position 1,509,465 of record NZ_JAUCFO010000001.1, on the reverse strand, counting down.
TCTTGGTGATACTGCAGCTGTATCCGTTAAATTATCCAGTGCAAGAAATAAGGAATCAAAAAACTCCCTCCCCCTCAAATCCATGACAAGGGCCACTTTATTCATCTTATTCCCAGAGTCCTTCATTAACTCCAAAAACTTTGGCAATAGTGTGGGCGGCAAATTATCGACGCAAAAAAAGCCGAGGTCTTCAAAACTTTGAACCGCCACTGTCTTACCTGCTCCTGACATTCCGGTAATGATGACCAATTGCGTTTCACTCATCTGCCCTGTACTCATAGTTCTCCGCCCCCATGTATAACAATCTTTTTTATAAGTGAATATTAACCTGGATCCAATCGATAAGAGAGTAACTTAAACTCAGGCGTATAGGTAAACGTTCCATAAATGATTCCTCTTCCATGAACCATATAGTCCAGAATGTGAAAATCACCTTCAGCCATCATCAGGTTTTTAACATCTTCAACCGGATGCCAGCTTAGTTCCCCTTCTTCACAAACATCCACATTGACACCATCGGAATCCGTTGCAAAGAAAGTGAACATCATCCATTCTGACAAAACTTTATCCCCGTCCTTCATAATGAAGGTGAAAATACCTTTGATGGAAGGGTTTTTTAAATAAACGCCTGTTTCTTCGCGATATTCTCTAATACAGGCATCACGTACAGATTCTCCAGGTTCCATCTTGCCGCCTGGAGCTACCCACCATCCGCGTCTAGGTTTTTTCAATAAGAGGATTTGATCATCCTTAATCAATACACAGTTTGTGACACGTTGCACGTTCTTCACCTCAATTGGCCTCTGCTCGACTATAGAAACCTTCACCCTCCGTCTTGAAGAGATTCAGTTCATATCCTTAAACCGCCGCTAGATATCCATTTGGCGATTTACAAATGCTAATAGTTCAAACAAGTTGTATTTTACATCTTCTTACCTTTATGAAAGATATATATATGTTTAGTATATCTTATCATTATACTATTTTTGAAATAAGCTAACAATAAAGTAAACTTCCTGTATTGGCGGAATATTCATTCGCAAAGAAGTACGGAGTAAGTCTTCATCTCCTGCTTAACTCCTATTCTTCTCCACTTTCCCTCCCTAAATGCAAAAGGCTGGCTTACTTCACATTAAAAGTTATCACCTAAAAATTGGTACGAAATATACAGTCTTAAAGCAGGACACAAAAAAAGGACACAGATACTTAATCTGTGTCCTCAAACGTTTATAATTAAAGGGGGTCAACTTCTACCCATACTATACCCAATCATTATTTCACGCGTGTTACAACCTCGTTAAAAGCGAATTACGATTCTTATGAAATTAAGCTTTTGGCTGCAACTTTTCTTGAAGTTCCTCAACATAATGCTGAGCGGCTTGAGCAGCTATGCTTCCATCACCTGTAGCTGTAACGATTTGGCGCAAAGTTTTTTCTCGAACGTCACCCGCAGCAAAAATACCCGGGATCCGTGTCTCCATCCGATCATTCGTTTCAATATAGCCTGCAGCATTCAAGATGCCCAAGTTCTCAAATGGTTTAGTCAGCGGAAGCATTCCGATATAAATGAATACACCGTCAGCGTCCATCACTGTCTCTTCTCCATTTTCGGTGGAAACTAGAGTGACACCGCCCACTTTGCCGCCATTTTCATTAATTTCCTTCAAAGTATGATTCCAGATGAAGCTAATTTTCTCATTGGCAAATGCACGATCTTGAAGAATCTTTTGAGCACGAAGTTCATCACGTCTATGAACGATAGTAACTTTGGAAGCAAAGCGTGTTAAGTAAACGCCCTCTTCAACAGCAGAGTCTCCGCCGCCGATAACGAACAGTTCCTTTTGCTTGAAAAATGCACCATCACAAACTGCACAATACGATACACCGCGGCCGCCCAATTCTTTTTCGCCAGGAACGCCGATTTTCTTGTATTCGGCACCCGATGAAACAATGATTGAACGTGCTTTGAATTCCTTGGAACCGGCTTTGATCGTTTTATACTCTTCACCGTCAATGATTTCCTTAACATCCCCATAAGCATATTCCGCACCGAATTTCTTTGCATGGTCAAACATTTTCGTCGAAAGTTCAGGTCCGAGGATTGTGTCGAATCCAGGGTAATTTTCTACTTCCTCTGTATTGGCCATTTGCCCGCCCGGCACTCCGCGTTCTAACATCAATGTTGAAAGGTTCGCACGTGATGTATAGACAGCCGCCGTCATCCCTGCAGGACCAGCTCCAATAATAACAACGTCATAAATTTTTTCAGACATGTTCTCACTCCTCCATATTCCATTAGAAATGGAACCTTCACTACCGTTAGTGTTCCCTACCTATTATCCTATATAACAAATAATTTTTCGTCCAAATATCTGCTCATCCCAGAAGTGTTTGAACCAACTTTACGTACTTCGATAAGGTGGACACCGATATAAAATGTTTGTCTGCGATTGCCTGTTTGCTCGCCTTTTCATTTTTAAGCTGATTCCACACATACTCCACCGCAGATGCCCAGCCTGCTGGATTATTTAACTTCTGCTCGGATTTCACCGCTTCGATAAAGACGGAAAACCACATTAAATAGAGTCCGGCTTCATCTAATTGTATCGGTTGGAAATGCTGATATAATAGCTCAGCTGTGCGATCGGCAAAATCAATCGGTGTTAATTGGCGATCTTTGGCGGGAGTCTGCACAAGGTCTGCATAATCACGTTCCAAATCAGTGAAATTCTGATTTAGGTTGAGGACCTGGTTTTTCAATAGCTTCTGTTTATGGATCGAATGTTTCAGAAGGAAAATGGCAAACAGCCTTTCTTCGATGAATTCGCTTTCCAGCCTTTTTAAAATAGAAGGAAAATGATGTTCAAAACCATCTGAAGTCGCATTCATATCTCCCCAAGGCTCCATGCCTTCCTTTTCCGGGTTCATTTCCACGACCTTTTTCCATGCCTTTCTGGCAGCCTGTTCATGACCTAAGTGGAATGCGGAAATGGTAAGCCAATAGTAGAAGGTTCCATCTCCCTCGAACCCTTGCTTTTGCAATACTTTCAGCCATTTATATGCAGATGCATAGTTTCCGATCAAAGCGAATGTCGCTCCAAGCTTGAAACGATGTTCGGATAGCATCGGACGAATTTTCTCCAGCATCTGTATGAGCTCTTCAACCTTTTCTTCATCCTGTTGATAATGATGAAAAACAACAAGGTTACAAAGCGCATGCAGATTTCCAGGACTTTTTTCCAGTACCTCTTCCAGTGTTTCAAAAGCTTCATTTACTTGACCGAGATAGAAATAGGCAAGTGCCAGGTTATTATAAGCGGACCAGTAATCCTCGTATTCGGCAATCGTTTCTTTCAGGACTTCGATTGCCTTCGGGAAATTCCCCGATTCCAGATACTCACGGGCTTTTTCCTGTTTGGTAATGAGTCCATCATGCTTAAAGGGATTTTCTTCTGACTCATCAGACTCAAAAGTTATCAGTTCAAGCAGATCCTCTGCGTCATCGCTGAACTCCCCGTCTTCTTCTTTATCAAGATAAGCACTGGCGTGACGGTAAGCCTCCTTGAACATGCCTAAGTGGGCATAATTATTCGCCAGGAAGTAATGGCATTCCGACATATAGGGATCCATCACATCCAAGATGTTTTCCAAGAGGTTGTTTGAATAATTATATTCACCGATTTCCGAGCATGTGATTGCCAATTGACAGGCTATCATCGGTTCTGCAGGTTCAAGTTCCAGCGCACGTTCCAGGTATTTTTTTGATTTAGGTAGTTCTCTTCTATGATAAGCTTTTAAACCCTTGGTGAAATAATACTCACCTGTTGGGTGAAAAGTTAGAATTTTTGCCTGTTGGCCAAATTTAGAGTCTTTACTCATGTAATCCTCCATCTACAAGTTGATTAACCATAGTATTATAACATATTGGAGAAAATTTGCCGAACAATTCAAGAAAATGGAAAATGATAATCATCATTCAATCTTTAAGAAAAATTTGGCAAATCCTACATGAATTTCAACCATCGGTTGGTTAAAACCGGGCCAGGATATTATTGGACCGGTTTGGATGAAATCCTTTTAAAAGGATATTGACGAGCGATGTTTTGTTTGGAAATCCATTAAATTACAGTGAATCCCTCTACTACCCAAGGGTTACCGAAGCGTCCCATTCCTCTCATTTTCTTTCCTCCAAACGCGACATCCGGACCATCATTTACAGTTTGGTCATTGATATGTGTATCCCCCTTATTGTAATCCATAGAGAAAAGCAAAGCATTTCAACTTTGGATTGAAGTATATTCCTGGTTAAATGGGGAGTCAAGCTCATAGTCTTAATTACATAAATAAAATCCTGTAAAAAAAGCCCTCCTATTGACGGAGGGCAGTCACCATTCATTCGGTTTCTTTGGGTTCGTCCTTATCGGAATGTCTAGCTTTCAAAACATTAAGCACCGCTTGGAAAGGCAATTCCTGTTCCTGAAGTAGAACGAATAAGTGATAGAGGAGGTCGGCACTTTCCATGGAAAGTTCCTCTGCATCACGATTCTTAGCAGCAATGATCACTTCAGCCGCTTCTTCTCCGACTTTTTTCAGGATTTTATCAACGCCCTTTTCGAATAAATAGGTTGTATATGAACCTTCAGGCATTTCCGATTTTCTTTTTTCAATCAATTTTTCTAACTCCGTCAAGAAAGTCACATTCACCTTCACGGCTTGTCGGGCTTCACTGTTTAGGTAAATCGATTCGCTAAAACAGCTTGTTGCCCCAGTATGGCACGCAGGACCTGCAGGAATGACTCGAACGACCAATGCATCTTGATCGCAGTCATACTTCATTTCGACGATTTTCTGTGTATTACCGCTGGTTGCTCCTTTATGCCATAATTCATTGCGCGAACGGCTGAAGAAAACCGTTTCGCCCTTTTCAATGGACAATTTTAGGGATTCTTCATTCATGTAAGCAAGTGTCAGCACTTCTCCGGTTCCGGCATCTTGGATAATTGCCGGTATCAGACCTTTTTCGTCGTATTTAATAGTTTCAAGATTCATCGTACAACCACTCCTTGTTGTTTGAGAAACGCTTTGACTTCTTTGACGGATGTTTCTTTATAATGAAAAATCGATGCGGCTAGTGCTGCGTCCGCTTTACCTTCTTCAAAGGCTTCCTGGAAATGACCAGCGTTACCTGCCCCCCCCGAGGCGATGACCGGCACCGAAACAGCTTCAGATACCGCTTTTGTTAAAGCGATATTAAATCCTTGTTTCTCCCCGTCACAATCCATGCTAGTCAATAAAATTTCACCTGCACCACGGCTGACGGCTTCCTTCGCCCAATCGATCACTTCCCATTCAGTCGGTTTTCGACCGCCGTGGGTGTATACGCGCCATGATCCAATCTCTTCCTCATATCTGGCGTCTATAGCGACCACGATACATTGGGCACCAAAATAATCTGAACCCTCATTAATTAAATCAGGCCGCAGAATGGCTGCTGTATTTAAGGATACCTTATCTGCACCAGCGCGTAAGATCTTCTTCATATCCGCTAATGAATTGATACCGCCACCCACTGTGAATGGAATGGCCAAGCTGCCTGCAACGGCTTGAACGACGTCAACAATCGTTTCCCTGCCTTCATGTGAAGCGGAAATATCAAGGAAGACAAGCTCATCGGCACCCTCTTGGTCATAAAAGGCCGCAAGTTCGACCGGATCTCCAGCATCCCTAAGGGAAACAAATTGTATGCCTTTAACTACGCGCCCATCTTTAACATCGAGACAAGGAATAATTCGTTTAGTGAGCATTTAACCACGCACCTTTTCTAGTGCTTCTTCCACAGTAAAGCGATTCGTATAAAGCGCCTTGCCAATGATTGCCCCTGCAATTCCTTGAGCTTCATACTCTTTGAGAGTGATAAGGTCTTCCAGGGAACTAATGCCTCCCGAAGCAATCACGTTTTTCCCAGTTGCCTCCGCCATAGCCAATATACCTTTCACGTTTGGACCCGAAAGCATCCCATCTGTCGCGATATCAGTCACGATAAAGGTCTCTGCACCAGCATCCGCCAGGATTTTACCAAGATCTATCGCAAGCGTTCCAGACGTTTGAAGCCAACCATGTGTGGCAACCATGCCATCCTTCGCATCTATTCCGATTGCGATATGCCTTCCATATTTCCTTATCATATCTTTAGTGAAATCAGGGTCTGAAACGGCCGTGCTGCCCAGAATGACCCGTTCCACTCCATTATCCAGATAATGGGCTATATCCCGTTCCGTACGGATGCCGCCGCCGATTTGAATTCTTGCCCCTAACTCCTTTGCAGCTTTAATCACATATGAATCATTGATGCGAACTCCCTCTTTAGCTCCGTCAAGATCGACCATATGTATCCAATCGGCTCCTTGTTCCGCAAAGTTTTTAGCCATATCGAAGGGGGAATCGCCATAAACGGTTTCCTGATTATAATCTCCCTGGATTAATCGGACGCATTTGCCACCGCGCATATCAATCGCCGGGTAAATAGTAAAGTTGTTCATGTTCTTTCCTTCCCTTCTACTAATGACAGATAATTTCTCAAAAGTGACATGCCCATCTTCCCGCTTTTTTCCGGGTGGAACTGCATGCCGAATACATTCCCTTTACCGACAATCGCCGGCACATCCACATCATACGTCGCTGAAGCAGTAATAAATGATTCATCCGTATCTGCGTAATAAGAATGGACGAAATAAACATGTTCCTCTTCCAGACCCTGATTCACTGGTGACTCGTGTTTAAATTCAAGGCGATTCCAGCCCATGTGCGGCACTTTATAAACCTGGTCATTCGCATCCACTCCCTTAAAACGAACCACTTTACCTGGGATGAGAGATAATCCTTTTGCCGGTCCATTTTCCTCACTTTCATCAAATAGAAGCTGCATACCAAGGCAAATGCCCAATAGATACCCCCCGCCGGCTACATATTCCTTCAGAAATTCATCCAGCTTTTGTTTTTCCAAAAGACTCATGGCATCCCTGAAAGAGCCCACGCCAGGAAGAATGATCCCTTTCGACTTTGAAAGTTCTTCAGGGTCATCGGAAATGAATGAATCGGCACCAAGACGCTCCAGCCCTTTACTTACAGAAAATAAATTCCCCATGCCGTAATCGACGATCCCGATCATTTACAACATTCCTTTCGTTGAAGGGATGCCTTTGACCCGGGGATCGATCGTCGTAGCTTCATCCAATGCCCGTCCAAGCGCTTTGAATATTGCCTCGATCATATGATGTGTATTGTGCCCGTAATGAACGACTACATGAAGGTTCATCCTGGCTTCAAGAGCGAATTTCCAAAGAAACTCGTGCACCAGTTCAGTATCGAAAGTACCAACCTTTTGGGAAGGAAACTCAGCCCTGAACTCAAGATGCGGACGGTTGCTTAAATCGATGACAACCTGGGCTAGTGCTTCATCCATCGGTACGAAAGCATTTCCATAACGTTTTATCCCGCGCTTGTCTCCAAGGGCCTCCAATAACGTTTGACCCAAGCAAATGCCAATATCTTCAGTTGTATGGTGATCATCCACCTCTGTATCGCCGTTTGCATCTACAGATAAATCAAACTTCCCATGCTTCGTGAACAAATCAAGCATATGCGTCATAAACGGAACGCCCGTCTTAATGGTGGAATTACCTTCCCCATCCACACCAAACTTCAAACTGATTTCCGTTTCATTCGTCTTTCTCTCCACACTGGCAAAACGTTCCATTACAACTCCTCCTAATCGGGGCAAGACCCCTTTTCCCAAGATGTAAAAAGCTTGTCAAAAGTCTTATATAAGTATTTCCCTTATTTCGTAAGGATTCAGGAACTATTTCCCGGATTCATTCACACCACGTGATTCTATGGCACGGGCGTGAGCCTCAAGTCCTTCCATGCGCGCAAATGCCGCAATTTTTTCTGCATTTTTACGGAAGGCCGTTTCACTATACATGATGATGCTCGATTTCTTTTGGAAATCATCCACATTCAGCGGGCTGGAAAAACGGGCGGTTCCATTTGTAGGCAACACATGATTGGGACCTGCAAAGTAATCCCCAACAGGCTCCGAACTAAAGCGGCCAATGAAGATTGCCCCGGCATGCCGGATTTTAGCCATGACTTCAAGTGCATCTCTGGTCACAATCTCCAAATGTTCCGGTGCAAGTTCATTAATGGCTTCAACAGCTTCTGCCATATTCCCGCATACAATGATTCTTCCATAATCCTTTATGGATGCTGCAGCAATATCATGGCGTGGAAGCAACGCCACCTGCTTGGCCACTTCCGCAGCCACATCTTCTGCAAGAGACGCTGACGTCGTCACCAAAACACTGCAAGCCCGGGCATCGTGCTCTGCCTGTGATAGCAAGTCTGCCGCGACTTCTTTGGCGATGGCGGATTCGTCCGCCAATACCGCTATTTCACTTGGCCCTGCAATCATATCAATGGCGACATCTCCGAATACTTCCCGCTTCGCTAACGCCACATAAATATTTCCCGGCCCCACTATTTTATCCACTTTCTTTATTGTTTCCGTCCCATAAGCGAGTGCCGCTATGGCCTGTGCCCCGCCAACTTTATATATTTCCGTAATACCGGCAATTTTGGCAGCAGCCAAAACCGCTGGCGATAATTTCCCATCTTTCCCTGGAGGAGATACCATAACGATCCGTTCCACTCCCGCAGCCTTTGCAGGCATCGTATTCATCAGTACAGATGAAGGGTATGCCGCTGTGCCTCCAGGTACATAAACACCCACAGCATCAAGAGGTGTTAATTTTTGTCCTAGCATCGTTCCCGTATCGTCAGTCGTAAACCATGAATTTCTAATTTGTTTCTCGTGAAACAATCGAATATTATTCGCAGCTTCTTTAAGAATATCAAGCTGTTCCGTGGCTAAGGACGCTGTCGCTTCTTCCATTTCCTGTTCCGATACAAGTAATTCCCCCGGACTGACACCATCGAATCGTTCGGTATAACTATGTAAAGCGGCGTTTCCACTTTTCCTGACATCATAAATGATATCCTGAACCGCTTTTCTTTGATCGGCAGTACCTGCATCGACCGAGCGTTTCAGTGAAATCCCTTCTGCAAACCGTTCTATTTTCATACGCTCACCTCATTAGCGATTCTTTACTGTTCAATTATTTCTGCTAGCCGATCCACAATTTCAGTAATCCTTGCTTCTTTAATTCGATAGCTGACAGGGTTTGCCACAAGCCTCGAAGTCACATCGGCAATTTTTGCATATTCCACGAGACCATTTTCCTTCAATGTCCGCCCCGTTGAAACGATATCCACAATTCGTTCAGCTAAACCAATTAACGGCGCTAACTCAATAGACCCATTCAACTTAATAATCTCGACTTGCTCTCCCTGCTCGCGAAAATAACTGGAGGCAACATTCGGATATTTGCTGGCTATTTTGGGGGCGATGTCACTTATTTTCGTACCAGGCAGACCAGCTACAGCTAAGTAGCAGGCACTGATTTTCAAATCAAGTAACTCATATACATCACGTTCTTCCTCTAACATGACATCCTTCCCTGCAATTCCAATGTCAGCGACACCGTGTTCCACATAGGTTACGACATCCATCGGTTTAGCTAAAATGAAACGCAGATTCTCCTCTTCCACTTCAAGGATCAATTTCCGGGAATCATCAAACTCAGGAGGGAGACGAAAACCGGCCCTTCTTAATAGCTCTGCCGCTTCTTCAAATATTCTCCCTTTCGGCATCGCAATCGTTAAAAAGCTATTATTCATCTTTTCCATTCCCTCCATTCCCTACAAATAAATGCACTTCTGAAAATGTTCTTGTAAAGGCATCGACATTTTGAACGACTGTAATATCTTGAATCGTTACCAAATTTCCTTCGGATCGTTTTATTCTTGCAAATTCAATGGCTTCCAATCTCCGTTCGGGACTGAATAAAATACATTCTGGTGCGACAGGCTGCATCGGCTCCCCAAGAGCTTCTGCAAGACGATCCACCCGGATTGCAAAACCAGTGGCAGAAGCATTCCAGCCGAACTTTTCAAGCAGATTATCATACCGGCCACCATTGCCGATTGGCGAACCCACGTGTCCCGCATATACTTCAAATAAAGTTCCCGTGTAATAACTCATATGACTGACCAATGTCAAGTCGAAGCTCACATATTGATCAACGCCAAATTCTTTCAACTGCGCAGACAATTCCTTCAGTTCAGCCAAAGAATCTTGCCCTTCATTATTTTCAATCAGCCCTAGAGCCTTTTTCAGGGTGCCTTCACTGCCTCTTAAGGAGGTAAATTCGATAAGCCGCTGTTTATCAATGGATGAAAGCGGCAGCGATTTTACATGCTCCCGAAAACCAACATAATTCTTTTCATATAAAAACTTCCTTAATTTAGAGGCTCTTTCCTCCGTACCTAAAATGCTTAAGAAAAATTCTTGTAAAAATCCTATATGTCCAATCGAAATCTTAAAATCCTGAAGACCCGCAGCCTTTAGAACATCAGCAAGCAGGGCAATCATTTCAGCATCGGCACTTATTGACTTATTCCCGATACACTCAATACCAATCTGTTCAAATTCTGCCGGCCTGCCTCCTTCACGCTGCTGTGCTCGATATACATTCGCAGAATAGGCCAGGCGAAGCGGAATTTGCTGTTTTAACAGTTTAGATGCTGCGACTCGTGCAATGGGGGCTGTCATCTCGGGACGCAGTACGAGCGTATGTCCCTGGGAATCAAGAAGTTTAAACAACTGTTGATCTAAAATTGCCGAAGCCTCGCCAATCGTTTCATAATATTCCAATGCAGGAGTTTCAATAAATTGGTAACCCCACTTCTTGATTTCATCACTCATTTTATTTCTGGCCGACACTTTCGTTTCATATAGCACCGGCAATGTATCTCTCATGCCTAACGGTTTCTCAAACATAAATGGCTTTGTCACGACTGCACATCCTTTTGAAATATTGAAAACTATATATCCAATCGGTCTGCCTTATAGGCAAAACCCGATGTCATTGCCACAATTCCTTTTTTGTTTATCCCTTTATCTTTCCAAGATTGCACACTTAAATCCAAATTTCAGATAACATATAAAAATAGTATCAAATAAAATGTCATAATCATATAAATAATCTCAATAATCTATTAAATTACTTTAGTTCGCTAATATGGTAGCGAGATGAAGTTATTAATAGTTTACTCCTGCCCCTTCCTCACGTCAAGAAAAAAGTGCCTCCAATCACGACGGTCTTTGATATCTTTCTTCATGATCATTTTAAGGTCAAACGGAAGGGGCCATACCTTTTTCCCTGGATATTTATTCCTATCTTTAGCCATTCATTGTTATTAATGTATACCTTTTGGTTTAGCTGTTTTATAATAATTCAGGAGTTTGGATATATTATAAAATTTTAGGGGGAAATGGAATTGAAGAGATATTTTTCATTTTTTTTGGCGCTTATTGTTCTTTTTTCGCTGGGTTTAAGCGGAACAAAGGGTTTTGCGGCCACTAAGATCAACCAGGATGAGCTTAATGTATACCTTTCTGAAGTTAGGATGACACAAGAAGAATTGGAAGAATATTTAGGCTATTACGACCTAACATTGAATGAACTGGAATCTGTAGAAGAGTTGCGTGATACATTAGGGCCGGCCGTCACTCCCGAGACTTTACTGAATCTACTTAAAGAATATGAAATGACAGAAGCAGAACTCACGGAATTATTGGTAGAATACGGCGAACTGGAAGAGGGAGATTCCATCGTCGATACCTTCCACTTCATTTACGACATAGAAGATATCATCGATCTAGAAATGGGTTATGAAGATGAAGAGACGGAATATGATGATGAAGAGATCATCGATTTAATGGACGGGCTTTTTACTGAGATCGGTCTTACGGACGAAGAGCTCGACAGATTCATGAACCATCTTTTACCTATCGTCGAGGACCCTTCCTTTGAAGATCGCTTAATGGCCATTTCCGATAGGATGGATCAACTCGAATATTTCGAAACAATTGATGAATTGTCTGCAGAGCAAGTGGCTGAATTGCTTTCGATATATAATGATCTGCAAAGTTTGCTGCAAATTCAATTCAAATTCGCCTTGATACATGATGGTGTCACTACTAACCTATCCCTTGAGGCTTTATTCCAGCTTAAGGATTTGCCGAATGCTAGTTTACTAGTTTCTATTTATGATCTAAACGGCAATCTTTTGCTCGATTTTAAATTGACGGGTGAAATGATCGGTTCCGATTTAGTGAAAGAAACAGGTAATGACATCAAACAGTCAACTGAGGTCATTTCTAAAGTGGTTGATGTAAAAAAGGAAAAGAAGAAACCCGTAAAAACCGTACATAAAACGGAAAAAGGCGGAGTGCTTCCTAAAACGGCTGGTAATTACCTATTCGGTGCTTTAATCGGTTTAGTGATGATGGGCATCGCTTTCGCATTAATTAGAAAAGCGAGACTTGCTAATTAAGATGAGAGAAAATAGGCAATCCAGGCATAAGAGAAAATGGTTACTCATCACTGCTGTTTGCTTTTTAATCATAGGTTTTTATTTTACAACGACCAACGCCTATACACTGTTAAAAGGCTATGCCATATATAAATGGAATAAGTCTGATACAACCGAGGTAACTGCTAAGCTCTCAGAACCGGAAGCGACGGCTAAACTACCCGAACCGGAAGCGACAGCTAAACTCCCAGAACCGGAAGCGACAGCTAAACTACCCGAACCGAAGACGAATGCAGATATTCCCGATGGGCTTGAACTTTATGATGAACGACCGGAGACAGGTGATCTGATGGGTGAGCTCTATATTCCAAAAATCGAGGCAACTCTCCCAATTTACCACGGAACGGACGAAGATGAACTCGAAAAGGGCGTCGGCCATTATGCAGGGTCTGTCCTCCCTGGTGAAAAGGATAATTCCGTTCTATCCGGTCATCGAGATACTATTTTCAGAGATCTGGGTGAAGTCGGTCAAGGTGACTTGCTGATTGCCAAGACAGAAGCTGGTACGTTTACATATAAAGTGAGGAAGGTACGTATCGTCGATGCAGATGACCGTACCGTGATCGTTCCCAAACCTAAAGCCACACTTACAGTAACAACCTGCTATCCTTTTTCCTATATCGGCAGTGCACCAGAACGGTACGTATTGGTTGCCGATTTATTGAAAACGGAATTGAATAAATGAGATATGGGGGCTGAAGTTATTCAGCCCCCTATTCATAAATCTTAAATGGATAGTAGGGGGACAAGCTCAATATGGATAAACAAGCACTGGAAAAGTTTTTTCGAATTTTGCAAGAAACGTATGAAACGACAGTTTGAACAAGGAAAATGCATCAATTAAGGAAGTCATAGATCACCTAAACATCAACTGAGTCCGTTATATCCAAAATGCCATTAAAAAGGACCTGCCGCATAAATGGGCAAGTCCCTTTTTCATAAGGAAGTTTGCTGATCCCTCTCAAGCATTTCCTCTTTGGTATATATGATTTTCATTGGATTTCCGCCGACGAAAGCTCCCTCTGGAACATCCTTATGGACAAGCGTCCCCGCAGAGACAATCGCCCCATTTCCAATTGAAAGTCCTGGAAGGATGGTCGAATTGGCTCCGATCAATACCTCATCCCCAATGACTACATCTCCTAAACGATATTCATGAATCAAATATTCATGAGCAAGAATCGTCGTATTATAGCCAATGACTGTATTTATTCCCACTGATATTTTTTCCGGAAACATCACATCCGGCATGACCATCAAGGCAAACGAAGTATGCTTTCCGACTTTCATATGTAAAAAAGTCCTGTAAAGCCAATTCTTCATACCGAGAAAAGGCGTATAACGCGCTAGCTGTATCACCACAAAGTTCTTTACGACTTTCCAGAAAGGAACGGTCTTATACACATGCCATAGTGAATTAGCCCCTTCAACTGGATAGCGGAACGTACGTCTCATCTTCTAGCCTCCGTGAGATTTTCAACCTCAACGATATTCAATAAATCTGCCATATGCTCCAGCATATAGTCTGGGTGATAACTTTCCAAAAATTCACGGCCTTTAATGGACCATGAGACCCCCGCCGTTTTTGTACCTGTGTTTTTCCCGCCAAGAATATCATGATAACTGTCGCCAATCATGATCGCTTCTTCAGGAACCGAACCGAGTTGATTTAAAGCTTTAACCAAAGGCTCTGGATCCGGCTTTGCATTTTGGACCTCATCCAATGTGACCACCACTTCAAAGAATTGATCCAGTTTGCTTAAACGCAAGCCCTTTTCGACGACATCACGTTTCTTTGTCGTAACGACTGCCAATTTATAGCCGCTCTGCTTCAATGCTTGAACGGTTTCGTATACCCCGTCAAATTGTGTGACAAGCAAATCATGGTTCTTCCAATTATGTTCCCGATAGAAAGCGATCATTTCATCCACTCGCTTTGGATCGATGGACGAAAAAGTATCAACCAAAGTCGGGCCAATAAATGGAATGATATCTTCCCGATTGAACTTTCCAGGACAAAAGTGGTTTAAAGTTTCTGTAAAAGAGGCGATGATCAATTCATTTGTATTGATCAACGTACCATCAAGATCAAATAATAATGTAGTTATGTTACTGTTCATATACAGCTTCCTTTCTCTGTACTCTGTCAGTCCGATTCCAAATATACGCAACGACCATCGTTAGAACAATAGCAGTGAGTAACCGAATAAGTAACAACGGCAAGACCGGAATCCCCAGTGGAATAAAAATCAGTGTGTCTTCTACAACAGCATGGCAGGCAACTAAAAAGATGAATGCAATCGTCATATCCTTCTTCGAGACATTATCTTCCTTCGCTGCTTGAATCATTACGCCAGCCCCATATGCCAATCCAAGAGTCAGACCTGTAACGAAAGGCATGGAAGCATTCGGTTTCATCCCAAGGACCTTCATAAAGGGAGCAAGGGCTTTTGAGAAGGCTTCCAGCCATTTTAAATCTTTCATGATTTGAACCACTACCATAAGCGGTATAACGATGACCGCCAGCTGGGCGATTCCGGAAAGGGCCTGGATTACACCATGTATAAGGATTGCACCCGCTCCGTTTATCTCTGCCGTCTCCCCGATAGCCACTCCTTGTGCCATTTCAGATCCGCCCTGCCAAACAAGATTGATGACGACCGCTGACAAAAGTGCAAGCCCGATCCGCACTGTTAAAATGATCCACAGCTTGACGCCGGTTTTCATCGCCACACCAGACTCGATTAATAGATTATGTGAAAAAGATAGCATCGTAGCGATAATAAAAACCTCTTTCACAGTCAAATCAAGCGTTAATATGCCTGCTATCGCTGCGTATAAATTCAGGAAATTCCCTAACACGAGCGGAATTGCCGCATCCCCTGGAAGACCAATGAGATTCATCAAAGGCGCTATCAAGTTAATGATAAATGGCAGTACAGGCGTATATTGAAGCACAGTGACGATCAGAGTGACTGGAAATATCACTTTACCCAAAGACCAAGTTGTATTCAAGCCGGAAAGAAGTCCCTTTTTAACCGAATCCACTATCACTATGCCCTCTCCCTTTACACATATTCCCTATGCATCTAAGTATCTTTTGTCTGCAAGCCCACGGACCCTTCTATAGACCACTAAAGCAATGGCCACAGCTACCAGGACAATCGAGATCACTTGTGCGATACGCAGCGACTCCGTCAGCATCAAACTATCCGTCCGCAAACCTTCAATGTAAAAACGTCCGATGGAATACCATAATACATAAGTTAAAAATAGTTCACCCCTGCGCAAGTTCACTTTCCGTAAACTTAAGAGGATGATTACACCGACGATATTCCAAATCGATTCATACAAAAAGGTTGGGTGATAATACGTACCGTTTATGTACATTTGATTAATGATGAATTCAGGCAAATGCATATTTTCCAGGAATGACCTTGTTATTTCTCCCCCGTGTGCTTCCTGATTCATGAAATTACCCCAACGGCCAATCGCCTGCCCCAACAATAAACTCGGTGCAGCAATATCCGCCAGCTTCCAAAATGAGACTTTCTTGACCTTGGCAAAAACTATGGCAGTCAATACCGCTCCAATCAGCGCACCGTGTATGGCAATTCCGCCATTCCATATTTTTATGATATCCCCCGGGTTTTGTGAATAGTACTCCCATTGGAAGATGACATAATAAATACGGGCACTAATGATCGCAATTGGGACAGCAAACAAAATCATATCGGTAAAAATTTCCTTATCGAGACCTCTTCGCTCAGATTCCCTTAAAGCGATAATAAGACCCAGTAACACACCGAAACCGATGATCAGTCCATACCAATGAACCTGAATAGGGCCAAGATCAATCGCTATTGGATTCAGCGGTTGTATTCCTTGTTCCATATTGTCCCCTCTTTTCCTATATACCTTTTAAAATTCATCATGTTCAGGATCTGCAATTGCATGATTCAAGCGATCTGAAAACTGTTCTGCAGCATTTACTCCCATTCGTTTCAGGCGGTAATTCATGGCTGCCACCTCAATGATAACAGCTAAATTTCGACCTGGACGCACAGGTACGGTAATTTTCGTCACTTCCGTATCGATGATTTTCATTTTTTCTTCATCAAGACCAACCCGGTCATACTGCTTGTTTTTTTCCCATAGTTCCAGATTGATGACGATTGAGATCTTTTTATTGCTCCGGACTGCACCAGCTCCAAAAAGCGTCATTACATTAATGATTCCCAACCCTCTTATTTCAAGAAGATGTTCGATTAAATCCGGGGCATTCCCGACTAGGGTATCTTGGTCTTCCTGCCTGATTTCGACGCAATCATCGGCTACGAGACGATGACCCCGTTTCACTAATTCCAAGGCTGTCTCACTTTTACCGACACCGCTTTTCCCGGTGATCAACACACCCAGCCCATAGATATCCACCAATACACCATGAACAGCAGTAGTTGGTGCCAACCTACTTTCAAGGAAGTTGGTCAAACGGCTGTATAAGCGCGTTGTCTTCATATTAGATCTCATCACAGGAACGGATTCCCGCTCAGAAGCTTCTATTAACTCTATCGGCACTTCCTGACCACGCGTAATGATGATGCCTGGAGTAAAGTCCCTGCATAACTCTTCCATCCTCTGTATTCGATCCGGTTCATTCAACCGATTAAAAAAGGACATTTCCGTCATGCCTAAAAGCTGTACTCGATCCGCGGGATAATAATCAAAAAAACCGGCTATTTCAAGTCCTGGACGAGATAAATCACTCGTGACAATTGGACGGTTAATTCCTTCTTCCCCACTGATAAGTTCTAGACCGAACGCTTCAACTATATCTTTTGTACGGACTTTTGCCATATATCTTTCCTCCTTTTGGAGCGATGCTATTTTTAGAGATACTTTTTCTATTTTAGCATTTTTCTGTTAATAACCAAACAAAGCATTATCGATTTATTGTTTTTTTATTCACTCCGCCCAGATGATAGCAGCGGGATGGCCTCATAACCAGTAAAGAGATGAGAGGAACATACATGAATCCTTACACCAAAATAAAAGCAAGCCCGCCAGTTTATATTGGCGGGCTTTCAGACTGTGGATAACTCGATGAAAATATGATTTTGTCTACAGTTTTTTAAGGTTTTGAACAATTTAACGTTGATTTCCACTCCAGGCACTCGCTTTCCGTGGGCGGTCCGGGAGCCTCCTCGACGCCTTTGCGCCTGCAGAGTCACCCTAGACACGCCTTCCCCGCAGGAGTCTCGTACCTTACGTTCCAATAAACTTTATTTTAAAATTTAGATAGAACCCCTTTTGTCTACGAACAGAAAGCCCGTCTGGCAGGCTTTCTGCTTCTTCAGGAAACTGTTATCGCGGCAGTCTTTGTTTCTGCAAAAACATGAAGCACAGGAACCTCTTCTTTAACCGTCTTAAACTTAAGGACTTTCTGAACCACATCACTTTTCTCTTCGATGATGGTCATCCCTTCCAAAGTTACATTAAAGCTTCCTAAATTAGATTTCAACTCTCCCTCAATCGCCTTACCTGGTGGCAGGATCAGCTGGACTTTCCCAGTAATAGACTTAGCATGGATTGAATCGCAATCCATCCCTGAATTCGTACAGACGATTTCCCCATTGAAAGTCTGGACATCCAGTTTCTTGAAGTATCCATCGGCATTAATCGCCCCATTCAAGGTCTCAGCTTCCAAGTCATTAAAGTTGGTATCTGAAATGGTGATCATCCCGTTACCCGTTTCAAGCTCACAAGAATCGCCCGTACCCTGCATGATATGAATGGCACCATTCGCTGTCTTCGCTTTAAGGTTCTCCGATTTCAAAGATTCAGTCGTGATTGCACCATTGAACATCCTTACATGAATGACTTCATATTCCTTCCTTGGAATGTACATGATCGTATCGACCTTTATGGATTTCTCACGAACCTTGAAATTCATCTTTCCATCTTCAATCGAAAAATCGACTTCTTCCAAAAAGTTTTTCCTAGCTTCTTCTATATCTTCCACCCGGTATACCTTTGCCTGGCACTCAACCCTGACATCATTATGGTCCCATGCAGCGATTTTTATTTTCCCATTTGCTATATCTACATCAACTTCATTGAGGAAATCAAAATCATGCTGAAAAATATGACTGACCTCCACAGATTTCCCGAAATTGAAATCAAGGTCCGTTTCTTTGATTTTCTTAAAAGCACTTTCAACGAAATCAATAATCTTTTCTTTCGATGACTGGATATTCTTCTTAAACGTGTCCTGAGTGCTTCCTTCGCTTTTCTTATCCACGACTACCGTCGATAATTCATGCTGCAATTTCTGCTCTTTAGCTTCACTTTCCTGACTGGCTTTATCCAATTCTTCCAAAAGGCCCATCGCTTCTTCCGCTGATAACTTTCCATCCTGAATCATTTCTAAGATTTTCTTTCTTTCCTCCTGCATGAACATTCCTCGCTTTCTTCTATCATTTTATTCATACATACGCCTAGATATCTAAAAAGTTTCATAAATACCCTTTTTCCCATCATTCGACAAAGGAAAATGACAATTTCCGAAATGGAAGATGTATCATTTCCCCGGAAATATCCTGTTTTCCTATTGTTTAATCAAATGATTGATTAAATGCACACCGTCATTTTTCTACAAAAAAACAAGCCGGATGGCTTGTTCTTTTAAGCATGTTCATGCTCTTGTTCTTTTTCTTCAATCCAATTTTCCATGCGAATTTGATCACGGGTCAGTACAGGTTTTAAGTATTTTCCCGTATATGATTCGGAAACTTCACATATTTTTTCAGGTGTTCCATAAGTGACGATCGTTCCGCCCTTATCTCCGCCTTCCGGTCCCAGGTCAATAATATGGTCCGCCGTCTTGATGACATCCAGATTATGCTCAATCACCAAAACTGTATCCCCATTGTCAACCAGCCGCTGCAGGACCTCGAGCAACCTTGCTATATCGTGGACATGAAGTCCGGTAGTTGGTTCATCCAAGATATAAAAGGATCGCCCAGTGGAACGGCGATGCAATTCAGAAGCAAGTTTCACCCTTTGCGCTTCACCGCCTGATAAAGTGGTAGCAGGCTGTCCAAGCTTGATATAACCCAAACCAACGTCAAAAATCGTTTGTAGCTTCCGTTTGATTTTCGGGATATTTTCAAAGAAACTAACGCCTTCCTCAACTGTCATATCGAGAATGTCGGAAATGTTTTTCCCTTTATATTTCACTTCAAGCGTTTCCCTGTTATAACGTTTTCCATGACAGATTTCACATGGGACATAGACATCCGGGAGAAAATGCATTTCTATCTTGATAATCCCATCACCACGGCATGCTTCACAGCGGCCGCCCTTCACATTGAAGCTGAACCGTCCTTTTTTATAACCGCGGATCTTCGCTTCATTAGTCGAGGCAAAAACGTCACGAACATCATCAAATACACCTGTATAGGTAGCTGGATTTGATCGTGGGGTTCTACCGATCGGTGACTGGTCAATATCAATGACTTTATCTAAATGCTCAATTCCCTTGATCTCACGAAAATCGCCTGGTCTAGCTTTTGCCCGGTTCAGCTTTTGAGCCAATGACTTATGGAGGATCTCATTCACTAATGTACTTTTCCCTGATCCCGAGACTCCTGTAACGGCTGTAAAGACTCCAAGAGGGAATTTAACATTAACGTTTTTTAAATTATTTTCCTTGGCACCTTTTATTTCAATGACGCGGCCATCATTTTTCCGGCGTTCCAATGGCAATGGAATGAATTTCTTCCCTGCTAAATATTGGCCCGTTAAGGATTTAGGATTATTCATGACCTCTTCCGGAGTTCCAGCGGCCACTATTTCTCCTCCATGTGCTCCTGCGCCCGGACCAACATCGATCAAATAATCCGCAGCAAGCATCGTATCTTCATCGTGCTCGACAACAATCAGGGTGTTCCCGATTTCGCGCATATTCTTCAATGTTTCAATTAATCGATCGTTATCCCTCTGATGCAGCCCTATTGAAGGTTCATCTAAAATGTACAGGACCCCCGTCAAACGGGAACCGATCTGCGTCGCCAATCGTATACGCTGTGCTTCGCCCCCTGATAATGTCCCTGCTGCCCTGCTCAAAGTCAAATATTCCAAACCAACATTAGCCAGGAATCCGAGCCGCTCACGAATCTCACGTAAAATCAATCTCGCAATGGCAGCTTCCTTTTCAGTCAAATCCAGATCATCGAAAAATACTAACGCATCTTCCACTGATAAAGCTGTTGTTTCACTTATATGGACCCCTTGAATGAGCACGGAAAGACTCTCTTTTTTCAATCGATGACCCTTACAGGTTGGACAGTGATGTTCTGACATATATTTCTGCATTTGCTCACGAATATAGTCTGAACTCGTCTCCTTGAAGCGCCTTTCGATATTTCTTAAAACTCCTTCAAAAGGAATATATCCTTCTTGCACTCTTCCAAAATCATTTTTATAACGGAAATATATCTTATCTTTACCTGAACCAAGCAAGACCTTCTCCAATTTATCTTCCGGTAAATCTTTAACGGGGATATCCATATCTATCCCATAATGGTTGGCCACCGCTTCAAGAAGCTGAGGATAATATTGAGAACTCGTCGGCTCCCATGGCGCGATAGCATGTTGACGGAGGCTTAATTCCTTATTGGGTATGACCAGATCACGGTCCACCTCAAGCCTCGCCCCCAAACCATCACAATCCGGGCAGGCTCCAAACGGGCTATTGAAGGAGAACATCCTCGGCTCTAACTCTTCAATCGAAAACCCGCAGTATGGACAAGCATGATGTTCACTGAACAGCAGCTCTTCTTCACCCATGACGTCAATGATGACTTTGCCTTCACCGAGCTTCAAAGCACTTTCCAATGAATCTGCAAGCCGCGCCATGACACCCTCTTTAATGACGATCCGGTCTATAATGACTTCAATCGAATGTTTTTTATTTTTTTCGAGAGTGATCTCATCACTAAGATCATGCATTTCCCCGTTCACACGAATGCGGACATATCCTTGTTTCTTAACTTCCTCCAAAACTTTTGCATGTGTCCCTTTTCTGCCTGAGACAAGCGGTGCCAATACCTGAAGCTTGGTGCGCTCAGGGTAATCAAGAATGCGGTCCACCATTTGCTCAATCGTTTGTGAGGTAATTTCAATATTATGGATCGGACAGGTCGGCCTGCCGACCCGTGCAAATAACAGCCTTAAATAATCATAGATTTCCGTCACAGTCCCTACGGTTGAACGCGGATTTCGACTGGTCGTTTTCTGGTCTATGGAAATGGCTGGCGACAAACCTTCGATCGCATCGACATCCGGTTTATCCACTTGGCCTAAGAATTGACGGGCATAAGCGGACAGTGATTCTACATAACGCCTTTGCCCTTCTGCATAAATCGTGTCAAAAGCCAAGGAAGACTTTCCAGATCCGGATAATCCGGTCAGCACGACAAGTTTGTCTCTCGGTATCGTGATATCAATATTCTTTAAATTATTGGCCCTGGCGCCTTTTATCACAATTTTATCCATTGCCATGTTTCGTCACCCTTCCGCTTTTAACTCTAGTAATAAATCACGCAGCTCGGCAGCTCGCTCGAAGTCCAATGCCTTTGCCGCTTCCTTCATTTCTTTTTCCATGCTTGCCATCACTTTTACGCGCTCCTTTTTAGGAAGCTTCGCGAGACTTGGTGCAAGATCTTCTTTATACGCTTCTCCTTCTTCCGCTACGTGAGTGGCCCTGATGGAGTCCCGGATATCCTTTTGAATGGTTTGCGGCATTATTCCATGCTCTTTATTATAATTTTCCTGAATTTCACGGCGCCGCTTCGTTTCATTGATGGCAAGTTCCATCGAATTCGTGATGCGGTCCGCATACATGATGACGTGGCCGTTGGCATTACGGGCTGCACGGCCCATCGTTTGAATAAGCGAGCGCTCCGAGCGAAGGAACCCTTCTTTATCGGCATCCAGAATTGTCACTAATGACACTTCCGGAATATCCAGGCCTTCCCTTAAAAGATTGATTCCAACGAGTACATCATATTTACCCATTCGCAGTTCCCGGATGATTTCTATCCTGTCCAAGGTCTTCACTTCCGAATGAAGGTATTGGACCTTGATGCCAATTTCCTTTAAATAATCGGTTAAATCCTCAGACATCTTTTTCGTTAAGGTCGTAATGAGGACGCGCTCGTTCTTTTTGACGCGCTCTTGTATTTCACCGATCAAGTCATCTATCTGTCCTTCAATCGGCCGCACTTCTATCGTTGGATCCAGCAAGCCGGTAGGACGGATGATCTGCTGAACCATTTCTGGCGTATGTTCGAGTTCATATGGTCCCGGAGTTGCCGAAACGAATATGGATTGATGGACCTTTTTTTCAAATTCTTCAAATCTTAGCGGGCGGTTATCCTTTGCAGACGGCAGACGGAAGCCATGATCGACGAGTACTTGCTTACGTGCCTGATCCCCATTGAACATTCCCCGGATTTGCGAAAGGGTCACGTGTGATTCATCCACGACCAAAAGGAAATCCTCTGGAAAGTAATCCATTAAAGTGTAAGGTGTCGCACCTGAGGGACGAAGCGTTAAATGGCGGGAATAGTTCTCGATCCCTGAACAAAAGCCCATTTCCCGCATCATTTCCAAATCATAACGGGTCCGCTGCTCCAAGCGCTGGGCTTCAAGGAGCTTTTCATCTTCCCTTAATTCCTTCAATCGCTCTTCCAGTTCCGTTTCGATATTTTGAACGGCTATCCTCATTTTCTCTTCGCGAGTAACGAAATGGGAAGCCGGGAAAATGGCGATATGTTCACGTTCTCCGGTAATTTCACCAGTCAGGGCATCCACTTCACGGATACGGTCAATCTCATCTCCGAAAAACTCGACCCTTACGCAATGTTCATCACGTGAGGCTGGGAAAATTTCGACCACGTCGCCACGAACGCGGAAAGTCCCCCGTTGGAAAGCAATATCATTCCGCTCATATTGAATATCCACGAGTCTGTGCAGCAAGGCATTCCTGTCTATTTCCATGCCTGTTCGGAGAGAAACGACCATCTCGCGGTACTCTTCCGGGGAACCGAGTCCATATATGCACGAAACGCTGGCAATGATGATGACATCTTTCCTTTCGAACAAAGAAGAGGTAGCCGAGTGACGCAGTTTATCGATTTCATCATTGATGCTTGCATCTTTTTCGATGAATGTATCAGTGGATGGAACATAAGCTTCTGGCTGGTAGTAATCATAATAGCTGACGAAGTATTCAACGGCATTATTTGGGAAAAACTCTTTGAACTCACTGTAAAGCTGTCCTGCCAACGTTTTATTGTGGGCAATGACAAGAGTCGGTTTATTTATTTGTTGAATCACATTGGAAACGGTGAACGTCTTCCCTGTCCCCGTTGCCCCCAATAATGTCTGCATTTCCTTGCCTTCTTTAATGCCTTTGACAAGCATTTCAATTGCTGCAGGTTGATCTCCTTCAGGAGAGTATTTTGAGACTAACTCAAACTTATCCTTCACCAAGCATAGCCTCCTATTGAAATATTTTTATATGAAAACGGGACATGGCTATATCCCTTCTATTTATTCCGGTTTAAGAATGTATATATACACATTCTACCACAATCGCCTCAAAACAAACCAGCAATAAGCGAACATCCATTCTATTTTTTGTTTATAGACTCGATGGGTATTGAGGGGAATGACAAGTTGAGTACAAAAAAAGCACCTTTGATGTCAGGCGCTCTTGGATGTTCGTTTCATCATTCTTTTTGATAACCAAAATCCCACAGTCAGGGATAAGGCATCCACGATGATCAATAAGTTTGTATGCGTATAACCTTTATATGCGGAAGCTGTAATCAAGGCAACCGTTAAAACAAGGCCAACGACATTGTTATAGGTGACTCTTGAAAATAGCATGACAAGTAGACAAGGAAGGAAAAGGGCAGAAAGAATTTTAATCATTTTTTCATCTCCTTTATAAGAGAAAAATAGAGTAGTTTCAGTTTAAATGATTATGAAGTTTTTTGCCAATCTATTTCCTGCTTGATTTTAGACGGCACCCCCTGAAGACCATTCCACCCATCCATAAATTATGCCCATTAAAAAAAGAAGCAAACCCCTTTAAAGGGAAGTTTGCTTCTTTTCAGACCAATCAATATGGATCTGCTTCATGTCCTTTTCTGACTGCATCCTCTGGGTTATCCGTTCCACCCATAGGTTTTGAAGATTCCGTATGTTCAGAAGCCGAGGCTAATCCCTCTTTTAATCTGCGGCCATACTCTTCATCAGCCTCTTCGGCTAGGGCTATCATTTTTTCCTGAATGCGATTGTCGGCAGGAGCCAATGCCGACACTAAATTGGAGATTAAATCGTCTTTTTCCCAATCTTCGAATTCACGGAATGTTTCACCAGCCTGATTCGTATTGTTTTGGCGATCGATTGTCTCACGAACAAGCTTCCCTTCTACCAAAGGTGTATGCTCCTTGCCCGTCTGCTTGGCTTCTTTCAAACCGCCTACAGTTGATGGTTCGTAGTTGATGTGGGGGCTTTGATTACCTCTGCCAACTTCATATTGCATCTGTCCGCCCGTCTGATTCGTGGCTGTTGGCTTCTTTGGAGCATTTATCGGCAATTGCAGATAATTCGCGCCAACACGGTGACGCTGTGTATCGGAATAAGAGAATGTACGTCCCTGTAACATCTTATCATCAGAAAAGTCCAGTCCATCCACTAGGACACCCGTGCCGAATGCAGCCTGTTCAACTTCAGTGAAGTAGTCTTCCGGGTTTCTATCCAATACCATCGTACCGACATGCAGCCATGGGAACTCATCTTTCGGCCAGATCTTTGTGTCATCAAGAGGATCAAAATCCAACTCGGGATGATCATCATCACTCATGATCTGTACGTTGAGATCCCATTCCGGGTAGTCCCCGCGTTCGATCGCTTCATATAAATCCTGTGTGGCATGATTGAAATTCGTAGCTTGAATTTCATTAGCCTCTTGCTGCGTCAGGTTCTTGATCCCTTGTTTCGGTTCCCAGTGATATTTGACAAGTACGGCTTTGCCTTCCTCATTCACCCATTTATAAGTATTGACCCCTGACCCTTGCATCATGCGGTAGTTAGCTGGAATGCCCCAAGGGGAAAACACAAAGGTAATCATATGGAATGTTTCCGGTGAACTCGAGCAAAAATCGAAAATCCTTCTGCCGTCCTGAATATTCGTGACCGGATCCGGTTTGAAGGCATGAATTAAATCCGGGAATTTCATGGCATCACGGATAAAGAAAATTTTCAGGTTATTGCCTACAAGATCCCAGTTTCCATCTTCCGTATAAAATTTAACGGCAAATCCCCTGGGGTCACGTAACGTTTCCGGGGACGTCCCTCCATGAATAACAGAGGAAAACCTCACGAATACCGGTGTTTTTTTACCTTCTTCCTGAAAAACCTTCGCTCTCGTATATTTTGAAATAGGCTCGTCCCCCGCTTTACCAGTCGGAACAAAATAACCATGTGCACCTGCACCACGGGCATGCACCACCCGTTCAGGAATACGCTCCCTATCGAAGTGGCTGATCTTTTCCAGGAAATCGTAGTTCTCAAGTGTACTAGGACCTCTGTTTCCTACAGTTCTAAGACTCTGGTTATTCGTTACGGGGTGCCCTTGCCTGTTCGTTAATGTTTCTTTCGATTCATCATTTGTTTTTTTGGATTTATCAGACAAAAAAATCCCTCCTATGTTAATTAATTCCACAATACTACTATACTTTCCCCTATCCCCTATATTTCACTCTTCAATCTTCAAATTTTATTGAAATTGAATAAATGAGTGCTTTTCTCCTATATATGAAAGATTTCATTTTCACAACACCAACAACATATCTTCATAACATCGAATTAAAAACGGGCTGACTACTCATTAATGTTTCAAGAAACTTCACTATATTTTTTCTAGTAATACTGAAAAGGAGCGAGCTTTATGAAATAGTAGTAATCCTGATATTTGTGTCCTTCCCGCGATCATCGAATGACCCGCACCGATTCAACAACGGTTAACATTACAGCAAGCTCCTATGGATTGAAAAGAAATCTTCGTCTGTTCTAAACTCATAAAATGATAAGAAAGCCTTGAATGGCAATCATCCATTCAAGGCTTTTTAGAGGGAGCATACCCATTTTTGTATAAGTCAACAGCACTTCATTATAATGAAATAAGGATAAAAAATTCAAAAAGCGAGGTGCCTTAATTGGGCGAATCAATAATAGGAAGACTTGGCAGGATGATGACAGGAAAAACCAGTCGTTGGGTTGTCATTGCTTTATGGATAATTACAGCAATTCTCTTAACCTTCACATTGCCTGCCGTAAATGATCGAACAACAAATAATGCCGCTGACTTGCCTGAAGACTCAGCTTCCGTCGTGGCTGATGAACTTATTAAAAAAGAATTCCCGAAATCTTCTGGATTACCTGCCCTGCTTACATGGCATCGGGAAGGTGGACTGACAGAAGCCGACTTGGCTGAAATCCAGTACCTTTCCAAAGAACTGACAGATAACCCACTGTCCCAGCAATCTTTTCTACCACCGCTACATGAAATTCCGTTGCCTGCTCTGCAAGGATCGGTTTCGGAAGATGGAACGACTTTCGTACAGCCGCTTTTCTTTAAAGAAAAGACCGAAACTGCCATTCTGGGAAAAAATCTTGAAAGCATTAATGAAACAGTATCCGAACGCATTGGATCGGACCCATTCAAGGTACCAACAGATTCAGGTGAATTATCCCTTCGAGTGACAGGCCCTGTAGGGATATCCGTCGATGCAACGGGATTATTTTCAGGTGCGGATTTCAAATTGCTATTAGCAACCGTAATTCTTGTACTTGTTGTCTTATTACTCATTTACCGCTCCCCGCTTTTAGCCATCATTCCTTTAATCGGAGTAGGCTTCGCCTATATTGTCACAAGCCCGATCCTTGGATTCATGGCAGACCATGGTTGGATTACAGTCGATTCACAGGCCATTTCAATCATGACCGTATTATTATTCGGTGCCGGAACGGATTATTGTCTATTTTTAATTTCTCACTACAGAAGTGAATTAAGGAATCATGAAAGTAAACGGAAAGCCATGATTGCCGCATTTAAAGATTCATCAGGTGCCATTGCAATGAGCGGCCTTACGATTGTCATTTCCCTGCTAACATTGCTTGTAGCCAAATACGGAGCCTATCACCGTTTCGCTGTACCATTCAGCTTGTCCATCTTAATCATGATGCTGGCAGCTTTAACACTTGTACCGGCATTGCTTTCTGTATTCGGGAGGGCTTCCTTCTTCCCAATCGTTCCGCGTACACCAGAAATGGAAGAAGCACGGGCCAAGAAAAAGGGAAAAGAAGTCAAAAAGCATAAAGAATCAGGTCGTATCGGTAATTGGATTGGTAATATCGTCACAACCAAGCCATGGACCGTCATTCTTACATGCCTGATCATCTTCAGTGTTTTAGCTGGATATTCTTCGCAAATAAAATATTCATATGATATTCTCTCTTCTTTCCCTGAAGATATGAACTCACGTGAAGGCTATTCCGTCATTTCCGACTCGTATTCACCAGGCGAACTGGCACCAGCCACAGTGGTTGTCGATACGGATGGTGAAGATATTGATTTAGCGTCAGCATTAAAAGGGATGAATATCGTTGAAAGTGTTGCTGATCCCGTCACAAGTAAATCTAATATAGATCTGCAGTCCTATGAAGTCACATTCAACATAAACCCATACGATATTGAGGCCATTGATTCAATTCCAGAAATCCGCACCATAGCAAAGAAAGAATTGAAGGCCGCCAATATCTCTTCTGTTGATGAAAAGGTTTGGATTGGCGGGCAAACAGCGACACAATTTGATAAAAGGGATACCGTAAAAGCCGATGAATTCAAGATCATCCCGATCATCATCATCCTGATTTCATTGCTCCTTTTAGCCTACTTGCGATCTGTGACAGCCATGGTGTATTTAATGGGAACTGTCATTCTCTCTTTCTTTGCAGCTATGGGCTTAGGTTGGATAATCTTGCACTATTTCATGGGTGTGGATGCCATAGAGGGGACAATTCCGCTTTATTCATTCGTATTCCTGGTTGCACTTGGAGAAGATTATAACATTTTCATGGTTTCAAGCATTTGGCGTAAGAAAAAAACGATGCCAATCAAGCAGGCCATTAGAAAAGGCGTTGCCGAAACTAGCGGTGTCATCACTTCAGCCGGCATAATCTTGGCAGCCACTTTTTCCGTTCTTGCCACACCTCCGATTCAAGTATTGGTTCAATTCGGGCTCATTACTGCTCTAGGTGTGTTAATGGACACATTCATCGTGCGCCCGTTCCTGGTCCCGGCAATCACCTCCCTCCTTGGCCGCCATGCCTTTTGGCCGAGTAAGGTGACTAATCAAAAAGAGAAAGAACATGCCAATTAATAAAGAAAGTTAGCTTTTACCCTTCTTAAAAAGAAAAACCCTGTGCTCCTTAAATGCACAGGGTTTTTACACGTTTTCTAAAATAAGGAAAACTTTCAGTTGACACTTCTACTTTCACCTCTTATAATTACATTAAGTTCAGATATCTCAAATTAAAGATATATACGTTCGAGATTAATAATCAGGAGGAATAACCATGACAAATACAAAGTGGACAGTCGACCCAACTCACAGTGCTATTGAATTTTCTGTAAAACATATGATGATCGCCAAAGTAAAAGGAAGCTTTAATAAGTTCGAGGCAAACATTTCAGCAGACCCACTGGACCTAACAACTGCAGATATTGATTTTACCGTAGATGTGGCCAGTATAGACACACGGAATGCAGACCGGGATAACCACTTGCGTTCCGCTGATTTTTTTGATGTAGAAAAAAATCCTACATTAACATTCACATCAACAAAAATCGTGAAAACGAATGAAGATGAATACGATGTAACAGGTAATGTAACTCTAAACGGAATCACACAAGAAGAAACTTTCGCCATCACCTTCGAAGGCCAAGGAAAAGATCCATGGGGAAATGAAAAAGCGGGATTTAGTGGAAAAGGGAAAGTTAAACGCAGTGATTATGGTCTGACCTATAACGCAGCATTAGAAACAGGCGGCGTACTAATCGGCGATCAAATCACTCTTACCATCGAAATCGAAGTTGCTAAAGTAGCTTAATGAATAAGAAAGAAGCAGCCATCTCCAGGATGGCTGCTTTTTTCTTATTCAAAGTATTCATTTTATCGGAATTACGAATTCCTCGTTTTATAAAGTAAGTAAATGAAGTATGGTGCCCCGATACTCGCTGTAAAGACACCAGCAGGTATTTCCAAAGGTGAGAATAAGGTCCGTCCAATCAAATCCGCTACCATAACAAGGATGCCGCCAAGCAAAGCTGAAGTAGGCAACAACACCCCAAAACTCGAACCAACCAGCCTTCTAGCCATATGAGGTGCCATTAGTCCCACAAAGCCAATTCCTCCAGCAAAAGCGGTAGAACCACCAATCAATGCCGTACTGATCATCAATAATGTAAACCGCTGTTTTTGGACATGTCCTCCAAGCCCCGTTGCAAGGTCATCGCCTAACTCCTGTAAATTAATATTCCTGGCATATAGAAAGGCAAGTAAAAGGAATAGAATCGTCCATGGAGCCAGCACCGCGATATTACTCCAGGTGGAGTTGGATACTGAACCCGTGATCCAAAGGTTTGCCTGGCTCGCTTGAAAGACTGGCCCAAGAATCATCATCATCGTAGTGAGTGCCTTCATTAAAGCCATCACCCCAATCCCGATCAACACAAGCCTTATCGGGGGAACTCCATTTTTCCAGGCCAAGGAATAAACAAGTAAGGCCACGACTGTCGCCCCAATGAATGCAGCTAACGGCAGCCAATTGATGCTCACTGTTAAAGAATGATTCTTATCGCTAAAAATGGCCAAGAATCCAACGACCGCTACAGTCGCTCCTCCTGTTATCCCTAAGATATCCGGCGAAGCAAGTGGATTTCGAATCATCCCTTGAAGGATTCCTCCAGCTACAGCAAGGCCCATTCCTACCAACAGGGCAACAATTATTCTAGGCAGGCGGAAAGATTGGATAATAAGCCGATCGCTATCCGTCCCCCCTCCGATAAAGACCTGGAGGACACTTAGCGGATTTATATTCATTTCACCCACTCCAGTACTGATAACAAACACTAGTGAAGTGACTAAAAATAATATGGAAATCACGATCATAGCTTTTTTATCCATCAAGAATGATATTTTTTCATTAAACAAACGAAAGCTCTTATATGACTTCATCGACCGCTGAACCCCTTTCTAGCTATATAAATAAAGAATGGGGTCCCGATTATGGCTGTCATGACTCCAACCGGTATTTCTCGAGGCATCAGGATATACCTGGATATGACATCGGCTGCAATCAAAAGCACCGCCCCGAAAAGTCCAGAGAAGGGAATCAACCAGCGATGATCGATGCCAACTATAGAACGGGTAAGATGCGGAACGACGATTCCTATAAAGCCAATCGGACCCGCAACCGCTACTGATCCGCCAGCGA
This sequence comes from Peribacillus sp. NJ11, assembly GCF_030348405.1. Taxonomy (NCBI): domain Bacteria; kingdom Bacillati; phylum Bacillota; class Bacilli; order Caryophanales; family Bacillaceae; genus Peribacillus; species Peribacillus sp. NJ11. The sequence continues at coordinate 1,478,274 of NZ_JAUCFO010000001.1, read as the reverse complement.
GCAGGATGATTGCCAGCCCCATAACCAGTTTAAGGAATACTATATTCAGTCCAAGACCTTTTGCAACATCTTCACCCATGGATAACACATTCATTTTACCGGACATGATCCAGGCAAGGCCCCAACCTACGACAAGATAAGGCAGGACGGCAACTAAATTGTCTAGACTTCTACCGGAAACGGACCCGGCAAGCCAGAATAGGACTTGCTCTAAAAGAGCCTCATTAGAAACAAGAAGACCTTGTGTAAGTGAAGCTACCATGGCCGTCATGGCTGCACCAGCCAATGTCAGCTTCATCGGTGTCAAGCCCCCACTTCCCATGCTTCCAATCATATATATGCTTATCGCGGCTATGGCCGCCCCTATGAATGACAGCCATGTGAATACTTGAAGATTGCTTATCCCAAAAACGGTGACCCCAGTGACAACCGCCAATCCCGCGCCTGCGTTGACACCGAATATATCTGGAGAAGCGAGTGGATTTTTAGTTAGCGTTTGCATTAACACCCCTGAGATGGCCAAACTTGCACCAATTGCCGATGCGATCAGGGCTCGTGGCAGTCTGACTGATTGAATGACAATGTGTTCATTCGTCCCATTGAAATGGGTAAAAGCATCAATGGCCATTTGCCATGTTGTATTTGTATATCCGTATACTATGCTTGAGCACATTAAAAACAGCAGCAAAATAATGGTAATGAACAGCCCCATCCATTTCTGCCATGAATTTTTTAATAACATATCCAGTTACCTTTCCAATCACGTTTGTATATCTTATTTAATTCAATTGTACTGGCGATAACAGGATTATGTCAATGAATTTGAGAATCATTTTCAATTATATATTGACAGAAAAGTATATTCATTTTATGATGATGCTGTTAAGTGCGAATGATTATCATTTGCCGGAAAATTGGGAGGGATACATAGATGTTTAGATTTAAGTCATTATTAACGATTTTTACAATATTTGCAGTCTTCCTTCTAGCAGCTTGCGGGAATTCGGATGAGAAAGCCGAAGGAAAGAAAGCTGAAGGAAAGAAAGAGGAAAAAAGCTACACAATTGAGCATGCCATGGGCACTGCTGAATTGAAAGAAACGCCTAAAAGAGTGGTCGTTCTGACAAATGAAGGTACTGAGGCATTACTTGCTTTAGGAATCAAACCTGTTGGTGCCGTTCAATCATGGCTTGGCGACCCTTGGTACGACCATATTAAAGATGATATGGATGGAGTCGAAGTTGTTGGTGTAGAACATGAAGTTAACTTAGAGAAAATCGCATCACTGAAGCCTGACTTGATTATTGGAAGCAAGATTCGCCAAGAGGCTGTTTATGATAAATTAAATGCAATCGCCCCTACCGTATTATCTGAAACGCTAAGAGGAGATTGGAAAGAAAACTTTAAACTATATTCAAAAGCCTTGAACCTTGAAGAAAAAGGAAACGACGTAATTGCAGAATTCGATAAACACACTGAAGATCTTAAAGCTAAATTGGGTGATAAGGTAAATCAAGAAGTTTCCGTTGTTCGTTTCATGGCTGGAACTACTCGTATTTATTACACAGACTCATTCTCTGGAGTAATTTTCGATCAATTAGGATTTAAACGTGCAGAACAACAAAAGGAATTGTTCACTGCAGATAATAAATTAGGTAACCTTGCCATCGAGGTAGGAAAAGAAGTCATCCCGAAAATGGATGGAGATCTTCTCTTTTACTTCACCTACGCTCCTGAAGGCGACAAACAAGCTCTAAGCACAGCAAAAGAATGGACAAATGATCCACTTTGGAAAAACCTTGATGCAGTCAAAAATGGAAATGCTCATGAAGTTAGCGACGCAACATGGAATACAGCTGGTGGAGTATTAGCAGCTAATAAAATGCTGGAAGATATAGAAAAGATCATGCTTGAAAAGTAATATTTTAAAAAAAGGCCTTTCTCGATATATTCGAGAAAGGCCTTTTCATTTTTTCAAATTCATTTCAATTGAGGTTTTGTCTTCATCGAAATAAAAGTATTATTGAAATTATTATTAGCCTACATGAAATCGTCTCGGCAACTATTTCCTTCTATATCGATCACATCAAGAATAATAGGTCCGAAAAAAATTTTTAGCATGGAATTACGACGCTATTCCAAGTGATTATGAAAAATCACAATTACCCTGCTTGTCCACTTTCTTTCAATTGATCGTCAACAAACAGTATGCCTAATTCGTAATGCTCGCCGTCCAATTTGTATATGCCAATGTTTTTGAGAATCATTTTCAATTATATATTGACATAAAAGTATATTCATTTTATGATGATGCTGGTAAGTGCGAATGATTATCATTTGCTCTAAATTAGGAGGAATACATAAGATGTTTAAGATTAGATCACTTTTTACTATTATTTCTTTATTTGCAGCCTTCCTACTAGCAGCTTGCGGAAGTTCGAATGATCAAGCAGAGGGAAACAAGGTTGATGACAAAAAAGAAGATACAAGCTATACAATTGATCATGCAATGGGAACCACAAAATTAGAAAAACAGCCTGAAAGAGTCGTCGTTCTTACAAATGAAGGTACAGAAGCATTACTAGCTTTAGGAGTAAAACCAGTTGGAGCTGCTCAATCTTGGACTGGAGATCCTTGGTACGATCATATTAAAGAGGATATGGATGGCGTTGAAGTTGTTGGTGTTGAGCATGAGGTAAACTTAGAGAAAATTGCAGCATTAAAACCTGATTTAATTATCGGTACTAAAATTCGCCAGGAAGCCGTATATGACAAATTAAGTGCCATTGCTCCTACTGTTTTTTCAGAAACACTTAATGCAGATTGGAAAGGAAACTTTAAATTATATGCAAAAGCATTAAACCTTGAAGAAAAAGGTAACGATGTAATTGCTGAATTCGATGCCCACACAGAAGATGTAAAAACTAAACTGGGCGATAAGGTAAATCAAGAAGTTTCTGTGGTTCGTTTTATGGCTGGAACAACACGTATTTATTACACAGATACATTCTCTGGAGCAATTTTGGATCAATTAGGATTTAAACGTGCAGAGCAGCAGAAAGAACTATTTACTGCAGATAATAAACTTGGAAACTTTGCTATTGAGGTAGGAAAAGAAGTTATACCTAAAATGGATGGAGATATTATTTTCTACTTCACATACGCACCTGAAGGTGACAAACAAGCCCTAAGTACAGCAAAAGAAATGACAAATGATCCTCTTTGGAAAAACCTAGATGCAGTGAAAAAAGGAAATGCATATGAGGTTAATGACGCATTTTGGAATACGGCTGGCGGTGTTATTGCAGCTAACAAAATGCTAGATGATATAGAAAAAATAATGCTTGAAAAGTAATATTCATAATAAGAAACGGCCTTTCTCGATATATAAATCGAGAAAGGCCGTTTCTTTTTTTCAAATTCATTTCAATGAGGTTTTGTCTCTTCATCGAAATAAAAGTATCTTTAAATATTATTAGTCTGGAATTAAGACGCTATTCCAAGTGATTATGAAAAATCACAATTACCCTGCTTGTCCACTTTCTTTCAATTGATCGTCAACGAACAAGATGCCCAATTCGTAATGCTCCCCGTCAAAAAGAGCTCTTTGCACAAAACGAATCTGTTCATTATTATCGATGACCTCAAGCTTGCAATGCGCCCGGTTTATTTGGAGAGCCCTGTATAACTCTTCTTCTTCCCTGACGACGACACCATTTATTTTCGAAATGACCTCGCCTTTAAGCAACCCCATTTTATCCGCCGGAGATTGAGGGATAACGCCTAAGATCTGGACACCAAGCTTACTTTTCGAAAAATAAAAAGGAAGCTTTTCATCCAATGCCTTTTGGGAATAATGAAGGAATTCACGGCCCAAGATTGCTAAAACGGCCGTTATGATTGCCAATGGGGGGTACCAGTAACCACCCACTGCCAAGGCAGTAATCACAAATCCCAATGCCCCTACCTTTTTGCCTTGCGCCCTTATGGCCTGTTCCGGGAGCGTCCCATGAACTTTTTGCTTGAAGCCGATTAAAATGGGAAGTAAGATTGGCGACAGGTATGTGTCCCCGATCGAAAAAACCGGATACCATTCGAAGGGAACTGGAAGTTGTCCTCCCGGAATCATGACGAACATTGGAATTAGCCAGATACGTTGTGAAACATACACACCAATCGGCTGCCCCCTCTTGGATACCTCCAACTGAGGGGAGACCTTTTTGCTTCCATTGCCAACAATCAAAAACCCTTCAGCAATCAGTAATAACCCTATTAAAATAACAAGTGTCGGATACACGGACCGATCAAGCTGATTAAAAACATCCTGAAATACCGTCAGCTTGATATCTCTATCATATAGAAAAAAAAGGATGAAGAAGGTGAGTCCCACTGTATAAACGGGGGAAACAAACCGCTTTTTCATAGATAGCATGGACAAGATCGTAACCCCAGCCATGATGAACAGTGCCGCCAAAGGAATGGTGAATCCCGAAGCCAACGTGAGGACAGAAAAGATCAATCCCCATATCAATCCTTGAGGTAACATGGAACGTAGCTCCATGGAAACTCTGTAGATCTTCGTATTAAAATCATGTCGTTCCCGTTTAACTCGAAGATAGCCGATGAATAAACAATAGGCAATCGAAACATAAAGCAAAGGATGAAGGAAGAGTTTTCCTAATCCCATTAAGCATGCTATCAGCCAATCCGTTGTCAATTTCTTTCCACCATCCTCTAAAAGTAATCGATATTTTGTCAAATTTCGTTCTGGTCAGTTACCTCCTATTCTATCAAAAATGTAACCTCCATGCCTATTAAGATGCAGAAAAAATAGCTTTACCTTATGTTTTCCCTATACTGCCTTCATGTTTGCAGACAGGCGTTGATCCAACGCAAAAAAGGCACCGCTCCAAGGGAACGGCGCAATACAGTTATTTAACTAAATAATTCAAAGCCGTCCGCAACTGAATATCATTATCTTCATCCTGGATCTTGTCCAGAATGGCGGATTCCAGATGTGCTGCGGTTTTTGCGTCCAGCTTACCTGTCACTTTCAGGCCAAATTGTTTTTGGAATGCTTTTACGGCGATTTCTGTACTCCAATCATAATATCCATCCTCACGACCAGGTTCAAATCCAAGTCCTTTCAGAATGCTTTGGGCATACTGGATTTGTTCATCATTCATATCCCGCTTCAAGACATTCTCAACAGCGAGCTGATGGGCATCAAAGTAATCGGGCTGTTTTACTTTGATGGTCGGTTCGATCCCTTTTTTATGGATCCAGTTCCCTGAAGGCGTCAGCCACTTATATAACGTAAGTTTAATCTTACTGCCATCACCCATTGGTACTGCTTGCTGTACTGTGCCTTTCCCGAAGGTCTTCTCGCCGACCAATGGATAGCCTCCCGCCTCTTGCATCGCGCCAGCCAGGATTTCGGAGGCCGAAGCGCTGCCTTTATCCGTCAAGACGGCAATTGGATAACTTTTCGCTTTCTTAAGACTTGTAAAAAACGATTGTGTTTCTCCCGTTCTTTCTGCTATTTGCAAATAGGGCTTTTCTTTTGTGATAAACTCGCCAAGAATCGTTTCCACACTAGAAAGAAGGCCACCTGGGTTGCCGCGTACATCTATGACCAAGCCTCCGATCCCCCTCTTTTCCAGCTCCTTCATCTGCTTTTTGAAATCATTCGCAGTATTTTCCGAGAAAGTGGTCAGCTCGATGTAACCGATTTGTTCCCCGGCGACTTCCTTAATTGATGAAAATACGGTATCCAATGGAATTTCGGCACGCACCATATTGAATTCAAGTGGGTTGGAAACCCCCGCCCGCTTGATTTCCATTTTGACGGGTGACCCTTTTTCACCACGGATTTTCAGGCGTGTTTCATACAGATCCAAACCTTCTACACTTTCACCATTCACCTTAAGGATTTGATCTTTCGGCTTTAATCCAGCTTTCTCAGCAGGAGAATCTTTGTAAGGAGATACGATTATGACCTTACCATCTTCCATACCAATTTCAGTACCTATCCCTTCAAAAGAGGAGTCCAAGGTTTCATTGAATTGCTTAGCGGTCTCCTTGTCCATATATACGGAATAAGGATCTTTCAACGCCGACAGCATGCCCTGGATGGCACCCTCCACCAGGTTGGAGCCGTCCACCTGTTCTACATACTGACTTACGATCAAACCGTAAGCTTGTTCCACTTTTGCCCATTCCTTATCCTTCAATATTGTTTGGCTTTCATACTTTGCTTCATTCTTATCCGGGAGGCTTGTCCAATATATGCCCCCCACTGCTCCAATGGCTAGTGACATGATGATTGCTAGAGGAAGTACCCATTTTTTGACCATATTTATCCCCATTTCTGACCTGATATGTATTTCACTATATGAGGGGATTGGAAAGAATATGCTTGAAGAAAATGGCGACACCACACAAAAAAACAGACCAGGAATTTTCCTGGTCTGTTTTTTTGTTGATATATTGGGGTATTAATTAGGTATATAGTTTAATGGATTAACAGCATTTGACTTGCTATAATTCCATGCACCTTTATGTAGTTCAAAGTGTAAATGCTGACCGTATGAATGTCCTGTGTTACCCATGATGCCAATTTGTTGACCTTTGGCAACAACAGAACCTTCGCCTGCTTGTCTAGAACTTAAATGTGCATACACAGTAGTCCATTGCTGACCGCCGATTGAATGGGTAACAAAGATGACGTTACCGTATGTACTTGAGAAGTAAGAACGGCTTACGACTCCGTCGGCTGCTGCTACAACAGGAACCGTTCCACTTGCAGCAATATCGATGCCGGCATGCTGTTTATTCCAACGTTCACCCATTGTTGAAGATACATATCCTGCACTTGGTCTAGTGAAAGTACCTGATGATACAGCTGGCGCTTGACTTACATTAGACGAAACTTGTGAAGATGATGGTGCTGATGATGAACTGTTGCTTTTTGCACTAGATCCTGAAGAAGTGGATTGTTTTTTTGTTTCGGAAGCTTGTGAAGCTGCTTGTGCTGCAGCTTGTGCCGCTTCTTGCTCTGCACGTTTTTTCGCTTCGGCTGCCGCTTTTTTACGAGCTGCTTCCAATTCGGCAAGACGCTGATGCTCTAAGTTGATGGCTGATTTGATAGCTTTTTCTTGAGCAGCAAGATTCGCTTTTTCTTCCTCTAGGCCCATCTTCTCATGTTCATGCTTTTCAGTTTGTTGCTTTAATTTCTTAACCAATGCATCCTTTTCTTGCTTCTGCTGTTTTTGTTGCTTTTGAATTTCCAAAAGTTCAGCTTTTGCCACTTCTAAACTGGCAAGCTTCGCTTCAACGGCATTTTGTTTTTCTTCCAGTTCCTTTTTATCCAGCTCATGCTGCTTTAAAATATCACGGTCGGCTTCTGCAATTGTCGCTACAGCTCCAACACGGTCAACTAAATCTCCAAAACTGGATGATCCGAATAATACTTCAAGGTAGTTCACGTCCCCACCAGTCTCCTGGAAAGAAAGTGCCCTTTCCTTCAATACTTCATTACGTTTGGCGATCCGCTCTTTTAATACTTTAATCTCTTCTTTCAATGCCTCGATTTCTTTTTTCGTTTGTGTAATTTCAGCATTTTTAGCATCGATTTTTTTTGTTGACTCTGCAATTTTCGCTTCAATGGCCGCTATTTGTTCTTCTGCTGTCATTTGCTTATCCTGCAGGTTATCGATTTTCTTCTCCGTGTCTGAAATATTCGATTCAACACCAGAGCGTTTTTCCTGAATGGATTCTTTCTGTTTTTCTAAATCCGAAATCGACTCTGCATAAACCGATGGTGCCGCTAAAATGCTTCCCAACCCAATCATGATGGAGGCATTCATAGCAATGATATTTTTTTTCAACGTTTCATTTCCCCTTTCAATCCCGTTACATCCAGTGCCTTGTAACATCTCTCTATTTGTATCCGGCTTCTTTTGGCATTCAAGTGTAAAGTTACATTTTTATACTTTCAAGAACTTCCTGACGGACATCAAGCTACCCCATATCCCGATAACGGCGCCAATTACAATGAGGATGGCCGAAACTTGATAAATAAACGGATTCGCAGGCAGAAAATCTATGAATTTGAACGTAATCTGTGGTGCTGCATATTTATAAAGATTGTAGTAGAGTACAGCTATCAGACCTATGGGAACGATGGAACCGAGGATTCCCAACCAGAGTCCCTCCAAGAAGAATGGCCAACGGATGAATGTATTCGTTGCTCCTACCAATCTCATGATCTCAATTTCTTTTCTTCTGGCTACAATGGTAATTTTAATCGTATTAGAAATCAGGAACATTGCAGTAAATAGTAAACCAACAATAAGAACGATTCCTATGTTTCTCGCAATATTCACGAAGCTGAACAGTTTCTCGACGTAGCCTTGTCCATATTTAACACTTTGGATATACTCAAAGCCTTCGATTTCCTTTGCCACCTTGATGACATCTTGCGGTGATTTCGTTTTGATGATATAAACGTCCCTTAATGGGTTGTCCTGTTCAAATGGTTTAAAAGCATCACCATTATCGCCTAAATCATCTATTAAATTCGTAAGCTCTTCATCTTTTGGAGAGAAGACCACTGATTCAATGCCGTTCATCTCCGTAATTTGCTTACCGATAGCTTTTATATCGTCATCATTCGCTGCATTATCAATATGTGCACGAACTTCGACATCTTTCTCCACATTTCCCGCGATATGATTTAAATTCATCATGAGCACTAAAAAGACGCCAACCAATGTTAGAGTGACCGTTACTGCACTGACTGAAGCAAACGTCATCCATCCATTACGGCCAATATTTTTAAAACTTTCACGGAAGTGACGGAGCAATGTTCTAAATTTCATATCCGTAATCACCTCTATGTTCATCGCGAACTATTTTTCCACTTTCAATGGCAATGACACGTCGTTTGATATTGTTGACGATGTCCCTATTATGAGTGGCCATGACAAGTGTAGTTCCGCGTTTATTAATTTCTTCAAATATGTTCATGATTTCCCATGATGTTTCAGGATCAAGATTCCCTGTAGGCTCGTCGGCAATGACCACCTTGGGATTATTTACGATCGAACGGGCTATCGCAACCCTTTGCTGTTCCCCACCAGATAATTCGGAAGGCAGCATTCTAGCTTTATGTTTAATGCCAACCAGATCAAGAACTTCCATGACTCTCTTTTTGATTTCTTCTGGTTCCTTTTCGATAACTTCCATGGCAAATGCTACATTTTCATAAACAGTGAATGTTTGAAGGAGTTTAAAATCTTGGAATACCATACCGATATTACGGCGGAATAGAGGAACTTTCGAATTGCGGATACTTGGAAGGCTAAGGCCATTGACCAAAATATTACCGCTTGTAGGCTTTTCTTCCCTATACATCATTTTGATGAAAGTCGATTTTCCGGCACCACTGGGACCCACTACATAAACGAACTCGCCTGGCTTTATTTTCACATTGATTCCATTAATGGCAATTACGCCATTTGGATATGTCTTTTTCACATCTATCATTTCTATCATTCTAAAACCACCTAATTTGCTTGTATTATCATTATGTACTACAGCTTTTTCGACAATTTTCAATTAAATCTGACAGGAATCTTTCTTACTTAAGCACAGAAACATTATAACATCATATTTTGTCAAATTAAGCTTAAAAAATATTACAGTTTCATTTCAGTTAGACATATATCAACATCATATGTAATATTTCAAGGCTTGATAAGGGATTGACTGTGAGTTGTTTCGAGGTTTTAAAGGAGGCTAAAAAAACGTCCTGCTGACAACAGAACGTTTCGTTAATATTACTTATGTCCAGCAAGCCATTCTGCGACCATGCTCGCTTCCTTGCCCTGAAGTATACCTTTTGGCATACCACCTTGGCCATTCTCGATGACTTTTTCGATGTCTGCTTTCGATAGCTTCGAACCGACCTTCGTTAAATTCGGTCCTACGCCGCCTTCAAGATTCACTGCATGACAACTTGAACATTTGTTTTCGTAAATTTTCGCGGCATCACCAGCACCTGCCGTTGTCGTTTCATTATTTTCACTTGCAGGCTCTTTATCTGCAGCATCATCGTTCCCACCGCATGCAGCCAATGCCAAAGAAGTACCCAAAACTAAGACTAACCATTTCATTTTCATTGAATTTACCCCCTCTGATTTATACCAGCACAAGAACATTATACCAATTTCAATCCAGTTTAAAACCCTCTCCAAGTACCTCAGATGCGTCCATTACAATTACAAACGCTTTAGGGTCAACGAGTTTCACCAATTGTTTCAATTTGGTGAATTCCGACTGATCTATCACGCACATTAATATAGGACGAGTATCATCCGTATAGCCGCCATACCCGGATATCCCTGTTACACCCCGGTCCAGCTCATGTATAATAGCATCCCTTACTTCCATTTCTTTATTCGTGATGATCAGTGACATCTTTGAACGGTTCAACCCAACCTGGACGAGGTCTATCGTCTTACTTGTCACATATAAACCTATTAATGCATAAAGCCCTTTTTCAATATCAAAAACAATGGCAGCACTTAAAACGATGATTCCATCAATGACAGCCACACAGGTCCCTAATGACAGGTGGGTATACTTATGGAAAATCTGTGCCGCTAAATCGGTCCCCCCTGTAGAACCCTTCCCGCGAAAGACAATCCCCAGCCCAAGTCCGACCATAATCCCTCCGCAAATCGAACCAAGCAATGCATCATTCGTCCATGCATTCCAATCCTTTGTCAGAAATACCACTAAAGGCAAGAACAAGGTTCCAATCAGGCTTTTGGCTCCGAAATGTCTTCCCAGGATGATAAGCCCCGCAATGAACAAAGGGATATTAAACCCCCACAGTACATAGGCCGGCTCCCAACCGAGAGTTGAATCCAGAATCGTGCTAATCCCGCTGACCCCGCCAGATGCAATCTGGTTAGGCAACAGGAATACATTAAAACCAATGGCAATTATGGCCGAACCGACAATCACCAATCCATACTCCATTAACTTTTGCAGAAAAGGGTGCTTCGGCTCCCGGTATCTTTTCCTCATTCCATATTGTCTCCTCAAACCATCGTTATTATCTAGTATTGGCCGAACGAAGCATAGCATCCCTTTTCATATCCTGTAAATGTCAGCCAGAAAACATCATTCAGGGAGCCCCATGCATAAGAAATCACAAAAAAAGCCGGACCGGGAATCCAGTCCGACTTGCACATCTTATAATTTTGAACGTAAATACGCATCAATGAACATATCGATATCTCCATCCATGACAGCTCCCAAGTTTCCGGTCTCCGCACTAGTACGGTGATCTTTAACCATGGAATACGGGTGGAAAACGTAAGAACGAATTTGACTTCCCCAGCCAATTTCCTTTTGCTCACCACGGATTTCATCTAAATCCGCTTGTTGCTGTTCAATTTCACGTTGATACAATTTGGCTTTCAGCATATTCATCGCTTGGGCCTTGTTTTTGATTTGAGATCTCTCGTTTTGGCACGTTACCACGGTATTTGTAGGTAAATGTGTGATCCGGACTGCCGAGTCAGTTGTATTGATATGCTGTCCACCTGCACCACTTGCACGGTACGTATCGATTTTCAAATCTTCCGTGCGTATTTCAATATTGATCGTCTCATCGAATTCCGGCATGACTTCACATGAAACGAATGAAGTATGGCGTCGTCCTGAGGAATCGAAAGGAGAAATGCGGACAAGACGGTGCACTCCTTTTTCCGCTTTCAAATAACCATAGGCGTTATGGCCTTTGAAAAGTAAAGTGACACTCTTGATTCCAGCTTCATCACCTGGAAGGTAATCAAGGGTTTCCACTTTAAAGCCTCTTTTTTCACCCCATCTTGTATACATACGAAGCAGCATGGAACCCCAATCCTGGGACTCCGTTCCGCCTGCACCTGGATGCAGTTCAAGAATGGCATTTTTCGAGTCATATTCTTCACTTAGTAAAAGTTGAAGTTCAAAGTCATTCATCTTTTGTGAAAGGATCGTGATTTCTTCTTCCAGCTCTGCCAAAAGTTCTTCATCATTCTCCTCTTTCACTAGTTCATATGTCAAATCCAGATTTTCATATGATTCATTCAGATCGGACAATTGATTGACTTGTTCTTTCAGAGCATTCGTTTCATTGATGACAGTCTGTGCTTTTTGCTGATCATTCCAAAAATCGGGATGTGTCATCTCATTTTCAAGCTCTGCGATTCGTGCCTCTTTTTCATCTAAGTCAAAGAGACCCCCTAAAGTCCGTTAATCGTTGCGCTGTCCGTTCAAGTTCATTTCTTATTTCTGCTAATTCCATTTCTCTTCACCTCATTAGTATGTTAAAAAAAATCCCTGTAGAGGGATTCGCTTCATTACAAATAAACCTCTTCAAACTATATGCAAATATATTGCTTTATGCAAACTAAACATGAAAAGAGGCGGCAAGCCTTACACTTAACCGTCTCATAATCATTATACACCTAATTTCAGCCTAAATTGCCATGGCAATTCTTATATTTTTTACCGCTGCCGCAAGGACATAACGCGTTTCGGCCAACGTCTTCCTTTTTACGGGCAGGGGCTTTTTTCACTTTTCCCCCGTCTTCTTCCTTCGGATTGACCGCTTGTCCTTTTATGACTTCCTTCCGCTCTAGATTGTTGCGGATTTCAGCCTTCATGATGTATTTTGCGACTTCATCTTCCATAGAAGCAATCATGGCTTCAAACATCGCAAAACCTTCTGATTGATATTCACGAAGTGGATCGATTTGGCCATAAGCACGAAGGTGGATCCCTTGGCGCAATTGCTCCATTGCATCAATATGGTCCATCCACTTACTATCGACTGCACGAAGAACGATTACTTTTTCGAATTCACGCATTTGTTCTTCAGATAGCTCTTCTTCTTTTTGGTCATAGTTTTCTTTCACTTTCGCTAAAATGAATTCAACCAATTCCGCTTCATTTTTTCCTTCTAGATCATCTACAGTGATGGAACCTTCATTGAATAGGTTACCATTCAGGTAATCGACAAGGCCTTGTAAATTCCAGCCTTCCTCATCGCCCATTGGTGCAAACGCGACAACATTGCGCTGGATGGATGCCGTAATCATCGTTTCGACGATTTCACGTAAGTTCTCACTTTCCATTACATCGAAACGCTGCTTATAAATGATTTCCCGTTGTTGACGGAGAACATCATCATATTGCAGTAATTGCTTACGTGAATCGAAGTTATTGCCTTCGACTCGTTTCTGTGCGGATTCAACGGCCCTCGTCACCATTTTACTTTGAATTGGCTGGGAATCATCCATTCCAAGGCGTGCCATCATGCTTTTCATGTTATCGGAACCGAAGCGGCGCATCAATTCATCTTCCATTGATAAATAGAATTGAGTGACCCCTGGGTCCCCTTGACGGCCGGATCGACCACGCAACTGGTTATCTATACGCCTGCTTTCATGACGTTCCGTACCGATTACAGCAAGGCCACCGAGCTCCTTGACACCTTCACCAAGCTTGATATCCGTACCTCGTCCTGCCATGTTCGTAGCGATCGTGACTGAGCCTTGATTACCTGCATTCGCAATGATTTCCGCTTCACGTTCATGGTTCTTTGCATTCAAAACATCGTGAGGAATTCCTTTTTTGGATAAATAGGCAGAAATGACTTCCGATGTTTCGATGGCAACCGTACCGACAAGCACTGGCTGACCCTTTGTATAACGTTCGGCGATGTCTTCCACAACAGCCTTGAATTTCCCATCTGTTGATGCGTATATAAGATCTGCCCGGTCATCCCTGACGATATTCCTGTTTGTCGGGATCGCAATGACATTCATATTATAGATATTGCGGAATTCCTCTTCTTCCGTTTTGGCTGTACCAGTCATACCGGAAAGCTTTTCGTACATCCTGAAATAGTTCTGGAATGTAATCGTCGCAAGAGTCATGCTTTCATTTTGAATCTCAAGGCCTTCTTTCGCTTCGATCGCCTGGTGGAGGCCTTCACTATAACGGCGGCCCTTCATCAAACGGCCAGTGAATTGGTCAACGATGACAATCTCGCCATCCTGGACTACATAATCCACATCCAAATGCATGGAAACATGCGCCTTCAACGCCTGATTGATATGATGATTTAATGTAACGTGACTAATATCGAACAAATTATCGATATTAAACGCTTTTTCCGCTCGGTTCATCCCATCTTCGGTCAGCTGAACGCCTTTTGTCTTTTCATCATACGTGTAGTCCGTATCTTTTTGTAACGTTCTCACAAACGCATTGGCTTGGATATAAAGCTGGGCCGATTTTTGTGCGGAACCGGAAATGATCAAAGGCGTTCTCGCTTCATCGATCAAAATCGAATCGACTTCATCAATGACAGCAAAGTGCAGTGGACGCTGAACCATTTGCTCTTTATATAACACCATATTGTCACGCAGGTAATCAAAACCTAACTCATTATTCGTGCTATACGTAATGTCGGCATTGTACGCCTCTTGTTTTTCTTCTTTAGAATGACTGTTCAAATTCAATCCGACGGTCAAACCAAGGAAATCATACAATATCCCCATTTCGGTGGCATCACGGTGTGCCAAGTATTCATTGACAGTAACGACATGTACACCTTTACCAGTAAGCGCGTTTAAATAAACCGGCATGGTGGATGTTAATGTTTTACCTTCCCCTGTTTTCATCTCGGAGATATTTCCATCATGAAGGGATGCCCCACCCATGATTTGAACACGGTAAGGATATAACCCTAGAGCACGCTTTGCCCCTTCACGCGCAACCGCAAAAGCCTCAACGAGCAAATCATCCACGGTTTCCCCATTTTGATAACGCTCTTTAAACTCACCAGTTTTGGCACGCAACTGTTCATCCGATAACGCAGCCGTCCCATCGGCCAGCGCTTCGACCTGATCAGCGATTTTTTCCAAACGTTTGATTTCTCGCTTATTCGGATCAAAAACTTTATTTAATATATTAAGCATTCAATAACGCTCCTCTATTATGGTAATGATCGTTCAATGACAAAATTCATATAAATTAAGAAGAAACACACCTTCTATTATGACTAATCCACGCTTAATTTTACCACTTCTATCCTAGAGGTACAACTTCCTGTCACTACCGTTCCTATCGACCCAGATTCAATTCTTGTGAAAAACAATGGATAAATGAGGAGTAAAACTGTTAAAATAGAAGGAAGTATATAAAATATATAGCAGACTCCCCTCTATTCCAAATGCAAAAGAGAATTTCCCATAACCTTCCATCACTAGATGCTGTGTCATCCCTAGCGATAGCATGTCAAGGTAATCCAACCTTACAGGCTTCATGTTTTGAATGATAAGGTGGGCTACTGAAACTTATTAGCAGAAGATAAATAGAACATGTTTCGAGGTGGTATTGATGATTGGTGAACGTGTAAAAAAACTGCGAGAAGAAAAGAAAATGTCGATGACCGAACTCGCCGATAAAGCAGGCGTGGCAAAGTCTTACTTAAGTTCCCTCGAGCGGAACTTACAAACGAATCCTTCCATTCAATTTCTTGAAAAAATCTCCGCCGTACTCAACATTCCTGTCGATGCCCTACTTTACGATGCACCGAATAAGGAAATCTTGGACACTGATTGGATGAAAATCGTTGAAGAGGCTATGAATTCCGGTGTTTCAAAACAACAATTCAGGGAATTCATCGAGTTTAATAAATGGAGAAAAGATAAAGAAGAATAGAAGTGCACTAGTCTACCTACATAATCCTGAAGAATACAGCTTGAATAAGCAAGACTCGCTAGAACGGAAGAATAAACCCTATAAACAGCTAATGGGTTGAACCACTGTTTATAGGGATGTTCTCATCTTTTCGGTACTTATCTTCCATCGTTTTCCTCTAATGTAACCTCAAGGCTTTTCCGGTCAAAAAAAGCTATAATTTCCTCTTTTTTGAAACCCAAGCTCCTTGCTTCTGAAATCAACTTCACCCATTCTGGATCCATTTCCACATTAGCCACCTCTTCTACCTCCTAAAATACTCTTTGTATTTCAGGCAGACCAGCCATCATAGTCTTAAGGACCTTAGACCTGTGCCTTTGCGCCCTCATCTTTCAATAAGTTAGCCTTTGTCGTGGTACTTATTACCAAATACATTACTTATAATCATATTATAACGGATACCCACTCCATATATTGCTATTTTATGTCGGTAATCTACCAAAATGCAAAAACTTTCATCCGACAAAATATTACAATATTACGAAAATTAAAATCCCAATTCATTTTTTATCATATGCAATAGTCAATTTCGCTTTTTTATATAATAGTAAATATTGCTCTTCTTAATCAATCGATGGGGCGTATTAATTCTCTCCATTGTAAGTGCGTCCATGCTTTTTGCACAGGTAAGTCCTTGCCGCAGGTCGGACAAAGCCACTTTCCATATTCCGCACTGCTAAAAGAAGCCCTATGGCATGTATGGCAATTCTTCCGATACAAAAAAATCCAACCCCTCTGCAGCTTTACCCAATTGTTTTTCATAATAAACTAACCATTCTTTTTAAAGAACTAACAAATTTAGTACAGTCCAAAAGATAGAGGTGATTTAATAGGCATAAATAATCATTTTATCTCTTTAAAGAACGAATTTTGTTCTTTAAAATGCAACTCAAATTACTTTGTATTTTTTTAAGAACAAAACTTTTATACTTTCCAATTCATATAAATATAAAAAAATGTTATCAACTGCCAACGAATATGTTGGTAATCTACCAAAATGCATTAAAAAAGCACAACCCAGAGGCTGGGCTGTGCTTTTGATCTTAGATTCATAATTAACTAGGTTCAATTAATCCGTAGCGTCCATCTTTACGACGGTACACCACGTTCGTTGTGTTGGTATCCGCATTCGTATAAACGAAGAAACTGTGACCAAGCATATTCATTTGTAAAATCGCTTCTTCACTGTCCATCGGCTTTAAATCAAAGCGCTTATTGCGGACCACTTCAATATCGTTATCGTCTTCGAATTCATCCACCACTTCGTCAACTTCCGTATTGAAGGCGAATGCCTCGGGAGTCGTTGATAGGTTGTTCCGGTATTTACGATTGACCTTCGTTTTATGTTTACGAATTTGGCGTTCAAGCTTATCATTGATCAAGTCAATGGCAGCATACATATCCGCATTTTCCTCTTCAGCGCGAAGAACCAAATTCTGCATAGGAATCGTCACTTCGACCTTTGATGTATTATTGTTCACTTTCAAATTCACTAACACATTTGCATCTGGTGTATTGTTAAAATATCGTTCTAACTTGCCAATTTTCTTTTCGACGTATTCTCGAATTGCTGGAGTTACCTCAATGTTTTCACCGCGTACGTTGTAATTCATAAAGTGAGTCCTCCTTAAATTAAGACTATACAGTTAGATTCTACAATACCCCTCCGGTTCCTTTTGGAAACACATCATGAAATATGTCGAAATTATGAAACAATTGTCGGAAGGTTTGGAAAGGGTTGATGTCTGCCCTAACTCCATTATAACAAATGTAATGCCATAAAGAAAAAATTAAGACCATATTATTTACAGAAAATTTAAAAATATTTAACATAAAAACCGTTTGGGATCCAAACGGTTGGGTAATCAATTTCTTTTATCGTAGAACATGCCATCTACTGATAGACTCTCATACGGGTTCGTGTATTTATTAGATGATTTTTTCTTCTTATTTATTTCCTGGATATCCCGCTGTATTTCCTGCTTTTGGAGCTTCAGCAAGTGATCGACCTTTTGGTTAAGCAACATGGTTGCACGGCCTAGCTGTTGCTCTTCACCAGTAAAAGGCGGTTTGATTTCTGAAAGAAGTTCATCTCGCTGATCAATCAGCTGTGTGACCCTTTCTATTTTATCATCACGTTCTGCAATCGTCCGGTCTTCCAGAACACCAAGTAATTCAGCAGTCAAATCATGAAAGGTTTGAATCACCATTACACTTGACCGCTTTGCGTAAATTGTTTTTTCCGGTTCATCTGAATAACTTCCTTCCAAGTATTCCGGAATTCAGTAACAAGTCCCTCCACCTCTTCCAAGGCAGCAACATCATTTTTCAAATTCGCATCTATCAGACGGCGATTCATGAAATCATACAGACTCATCATTTCTTTGGATACTTCCACATCCATATTCAACGTCACCATCAATTCGCGGATAATGTATTGCGCCTTGATGATGTTCGTATTCCTCGCTTCAATATTACCAGCTTCAATGGCTTTTTTCCCAAGCATGATGAACTTCAAACAGCCATTATACAGCATTAATGTAAGCTCGCCAGGAGATGCTGTATTGACTGAATTTTGTTGGTACGATTGATATGGATTATTTACCGCCATATTTAACTTCCTTTCCGACTTACCTTAACTAAAATAAGAAGCTAACGATGCACTTTGGCTGTTTGCCTTTTGAATCGCTTTTTCCATAGCCGTGAACTGGCTGTAGTAACGCGATTCCAATTTCGTTAACTTTGCTTCAAATGTTGAAATTCGGGTATCCAATCCGTTAACCAATTTCCCAATGGTAAACGAGTTATTAACATAGCCGGCCTTCCCTGCTTTTTCAGTTATCACCTTCATGGATGATTGTATATCATCCCTTAATCGGCGGGCGAGGCCTTTGTCGCTCTTTTCCGATCCATTGGCCATGAACATATCATAAATCGCATTGGGATCCTCACTAATGGCTGCCCGGAGCTTGTCCTCATCAATCGTTAATTTACCGCCCTCGAGGTAATTCTTTGTTGTGGTAATTCCCAAACTGCTAAGACTGTTTTTTCCTGTAATCCCATCGACCGAGGTGTACAGAGATGATCTCATCGTAGTTAGAAGACTTTTTAATGTCGAATCGCTTTTTAACGTTCCACTCTTCGCTTTTTCCTCCCACAGCTTCACTTCATCTTCCGTCATTGCCTTCTTTTGCTCGGTTGTTAGTGGGGTAAAGGAGCGATATTTCGCTTCACCCGTTTTATCCTGAACCTTTTTAATGATTTCATTATATTTATTCACAAACTGAGTGATCGTGTCCAAGATGGCATCAACATCAGCTGTTGATGAGAATGTAACGGTATCCGTCGTTTTCTGCTTTACCGTTATTTCCGCTCCATTAATCTGAAACGTATTCGAAGGTCGGGAAATTGCCAGGCCATTATAAACAATGGATGCATTTTCCCCTTTTGAGCCGCCAGCCCCCTCATTGTTACTGCTCATTTTTAACATATTGAAAAAATCTCCGGTGCCCCCCAATTCAATTTCAGGGCGGTCTTTAACATCGCCGGTATTTTTAGCAGTGATGGAAAACTGCTGGGAATTTCCATCAAAAAATAAAGTCACTCCCGAGTTAGCATTGATTTTATTGATGACACTCTCTAACGTGTCGTCCGCATTAAGGGTAAGCGTAAACGGTTTTTCCACTGTTACTCCATCTTTTACTTCCGTATCAAAACCGCCATCTTTATTGATGGCCAGTATCGTAATATCTTGAGGTGTCGTGAAGCCCAATTCCGATAGTTTCTTTTTGGAGTCAGTAACAGCTGATTTCTCCGTACTGGTCATCGTTGCTGCTTTGGCAAGCCCGATCACCTTTATATTGCCAGTAAAATCACTGGCCGAGTTCACATTTTTCACGGATATTGCATCTGGATTCGATACCGACACCTTCTTTTTAATGAAGGATGACTGCTTCCCGATTCCATCACGAATGAGCGTATCCAATTCTGATAAAGATGTATTCATCGAGCGGTAATCATCCCGCTGCCACTCGGAAGACTGCTTTTTCTGTGTTAATTTATCCAATGGCACCCGTTCTGCCTGCATCATGCTCTTAACTAGCTCATCAATGTCCATTCCACTTGCTAAACCACTGATTCGTACCAAAATTGATCACCGCCTATATTTTTTCATCCACCATGATCCCGACAAACTCCATCATTGCCGCGTAGAAATCCAATAACTTTTTGGGTGGAATCTCCCGAATCGTCTCATCCGTTACGTCATCCACTACCTTGACATAATACTCATTCAGCTTCTCATGATATTCAAAACGAACAGCCGTATGTGTTGGATTAAGGAAAGTGTTCAAACTATCAACAACTTCCTGCACCTTTTCTTTTGAAGGCTGATTGGATTCTACACTTTGTTCAGAATAGGCAACTGTATTGATTTCTCTTTGATAGTAGGAACTGATTCCCTCTGAAATGGCTATTCTAAGTTGTGAGGAAAGAATATTCGTGGACAAACTCTCCAACATCTAAATAGCCTCCAATATGATATCTTTACTTTTTATATCGGTAATTACAGTCTTTTATTTAGTCACTCATAGATTTGGTTTTCACCTAAAACTTTCATGAATGATATTTCACTAACATCCTCTCACTCTCTATTTAGAAGAGTTTTACTACTTTGGATTTAATATCTCTTTAAATACAAAAAAGACTCCAGAAAAAATATCTAGAGTCTTTTTCAATGAAAACTGAATAATAATTAACGTAATAATTGAAGAACGCCTTGAGGCTGTTGATTAGCTTGTGCAAGCATTGCTTGCGCTGCTTGAGAAAGAATAGAGTTTTTAGTTTGCTCCATCATCTCTTTAGCCATATCTACATCACGTACACGTGATTCTGCAGCAGTTAAGTTCTCGGAAGATGTGTTCAAGTTATTGATAGTATGCTCTAAACGGTTTTGATATGCACCAAGTTTTGAACGCTCTTTTGAGACTTCAGTTATAGCACTCTCGATATTAGTTACTGATGCTTTAGCTGTATCATGAGAAGAAACATCAACACGTCCAGCATTAGCTAAATTTAGTACACCATCTGTTTTCATATTTCTGATGTTTAAGCTTAGATTTTGGTCTTCATTAGCCCCAATTTGAAATGTAACTGCACCCGCATTTACTTCTACATCACCAATTGCTTCATCCTGTGTGTAACCAGCATTTGTTTTAATAGTAATTCCAAAATCAGAGAAATTTAAATCTTGAGCTCCATTAGCATTATCGATTGTTTGAGTTTTTCCACCAAATGTCATTGTAAGTGTATGCGCAGTTGTATCAGCTGTAATTGCATAAGTTCCAGAAGTAGCACCGTTTGTTGTTGCACTTGCTACACCAGTTACTGCTAATACAGTAGTTGTACCTGCATCTTGATCAACAGTACCACCTAGACCACCATTAAGTAACGTCTGTTTATTAAACTCTGTTGTATTACCAATACGGTCAATTTCACTTTTTAATGCATTCAATTCCTCTTGAATTGCTTCTCTATCTTGGTCAACGTTAGTATCATTCGCACCTTGAACGGCTAACTCACGCATACGCTGAAGAATGTCAGTTGTTTCATTCAATGCACCTTCAGCAGTTTGGATCATAGAAATCGCATCTTGTGAGTTACGGGAGGCTTGGTCCAATCCGCGAATTTGCCCACGCATTTTTTCAGAGATTGCAAGACCTGCTGCATCGTCGCCTGCACGGTTGATACGCATACCTGATGCAAGTTTCTCCATTGATTTGGATTGTGCATTGGTTGCACTTGATAATTGACGGTGCGTGTTTAGAGCTGAGATATTGTGATTGATGATCATTTATGTTTCCTCCTTGAGTTTTAAGTTCCCACGTCCATGTGGTTGTTTACGAGGAAGTGAATAAGTCGGCCGCCTATTTCACTGCCCTTCGTTGTATTTTATATCGACCTGCTTGGAAACATATTTAGCGGATATTACGATTTTTTCTTGAAATACTCATTTATATTTTTCAGTAGATTGGTTTCAGTTTTGGAGGCTTCGTTATTTTCCTGCTGGATCGACAGATAGATTTCCTTCCTATGGATATCGACGTTTTTAGGGGCATTGATACCCAGTTTGATCTGTTCTCCCTCAACGGACAGAATCGTAATTTCGATATCATCGCCAATCATGATCGATTCATTTAGTTTTCTGGTCAATACGAGCATCATTCTCCCCCCTGTTCTTCTAGAGGTCCAATCAGTCTGTGCTTTGTACGGTATTCACTTTTCCGTTCATGATAAATTGCTTTCCCATTTTTTTAGAGCTATTTATGATGATGGGTGCCTGGAGATTCGCCGTCGTATCATTGAAAGGGTCCTGGATCGTTAATATAACGAAAGTCAGGACTTCCAGTTCCGTTTCTATTTGTAAAGAAGATAATACCTCATCAATAAGCTTCACTTCGTAATCGCGGTACACTTCAAAAGGATTCGTGACAATGAAGGCAACCTCTTTTGTTTCTAAGGATTGCAGGACGAAAAAGGGCGTGTCATCCAAAGTTAGCAAGCAAAACTGCTTCTCTTCTAAAAACCCTGGTATCCCGCTTTCAAATCTATAAATCTTTTCTTCTGCAATTTCCATTTCGCCATGAAATTTTGTCTGTATGATCATCTATGTTTTCACTTCCCTATCTCATCCGGAAATAAATTAATGAAATCTATATCCAGCGCATTTTTTTGTAGAATTTCCACATTCACACTGCCTGGTGTGTACGCATGGTTCGCCTTATGGATTTGAGCATCAATGATCGGTTTTTGAGCGGTTGCTTCAAGCTTCACTTGGGCCGGCTGGTAGTCAAGCTTCACGCTGAAATGTGAGGGAATCCATCCGAGATTGAATTGCTTCTCGGGCCCTTTGCTGTTTTGCCTGGCCTGATCAGCGAGCGCATTACCGCCTTTTTCAATATGCCTCAGCTCCGTCCCCTGCTTGGCACGTCTTGCCATACCCGCAAGCCAATCTTGATATCCCTGCTGCGCAAATTCCTCCACTCGCTTGGAGAGGCTTTTCAAATCCATATCTTCCCTGGCTTGTGACTGATCGATCGTCAGCTTGCCTGGGGTCGTTTGAATTTCCAGGATTGCTTGCGGCTGATCGATTGATTGGACCGCTGCCTTCTGTTCGATTTGCTGTACAGGCTGCTCTATTTTCAATCCAATCTTCATTGAGGTGGATTGCAATCTAATTTGTGGAATCTGCATCATCAACACTCCTTATAGAAAAAAAGCTATCCATTTAAGAATAGCTTAGCGAAGAAAATCCAATAAACTCGGTTGCATGATTTTTGCTCCGATACTTAATGCAGCACTATGGACACTTTCCTGGGTCGTCAAATCCATGATCGCCTTTTCGATATCGACATCCTCATTTTTCGAAAGGATTTCAGTGGCAAAAACCTCCTGCTGCTTGAGACGGTCCGTCATCAGCTCAATCCGATTCTGCCTTGCGCCAACTTGTGCCTGCATACTTAAGAACGTATTTATCGTTGCGTCAATCCCTTCGAGCGTGCCACTCACGTCGCCGCCGTTTTCCAGTGCATCGATTGTCTGGTCGATGCTTCCGCCAGCGGCGAGTGCATCACCAAAAATCTTGGAACCGTCCGTATTGATTTTAAGGGAAGTCCCGGAAAACACTTCAAGGTTTATGTCCCCTGTGCCATATACCGTATTCCCATTCGCGTCTTTAATGGAAGACGGTCTCACATTCGTATCCTGGCCGTTGAAAATATACTTCCCGCCTATCTGTGTGTCTCCAAGAGTTATGAGATGTTCTTTTAATTGCTTAATTTCCTCTGAAACATTTTTCAGCTGTTCCCCTTCATACGTACCATTGCTGCCTTGAACCGTTAACTCACGAATCCGTTGCATGGCGGAAACCGCTTCAGTAATGGCATCATCCGTGCTGTCGATCCAATTGGTCGCCTCGGCAATGTTACTTTGATACTGCCCAATTTGATTGAGATTTGTCCGGTACCCCATTCCCATCATGGCCGCAACAGGGTTATCCGATGGTTTGGAGAATTTCTTTTGAGAGGAAACCTGCTCTTGCAGCTTGGCCATCTTTTCATAACTGCCGCTTAAATTGCTTAACATATTATTGGTTAGCATCGATTGCGTTACCCGCATGTCCGTTCACTCCTATCGGCCTACTGTACCCATTCCGTTTATGATTTTATCGAGCATTTCATCCATCATCGTCATCATTCGTGCTGAAGCGTTGTATGCCTGCTGGAATTTGATCATGTCCGTCATTTCTTCATCAAGGGATACGGAACTGACGGAATCCCTATTTTGATTAACGGATTCAGCAAGCACGACAGAGTTGGAAAGGTTCTTTTGGGCGCTTTGGGAATCCACGCCAAGCTTCCCGATGATACCGGAATAATAGGTGTCGAAGCTTCCTGTCAATTCCTTTGAATTTTGGTCTTTAGTCGAGTACTCACAAAACGCCTTCTTCTTGAGGTCAGCCAGGAGTTTTGCATTTTCATTATCCCCGGACGCCCCTCCACTTTTACCGCCTGCGGCAATTTTTGTCGGGTCCTTTACGACCTCACGATTCACCTTGATGCTTTGGGCGGCACTCTTACCTGGTTCGAGTTCAAAGAAGTTCAATGTCGAAGTGCTGCCATCACCTAACGCATATCCTTGTTTATGAATGGCATTAAACTCATTCACAAAAGCTGTCGTCATATTATCGAGCTTTTTCAGCATATCAGGATAAGCTCCCCCGATCGTGCCATCAGCCTTTTTATAACCGAAGCTGTTGATCAAACCGGATAGTTCTCCAGTGAATTTGTAATCCGTCAATGTTTTCGAACCAAATTTCACTCCGTCCACCATACCTGTCGTCTTATCATGGCTAACTTCAACTTTCGAAATCCCCACCATCCCGGTTTGGTTAACACTTACCAGATTGATGGGCGGCTTATAAGAGGAACCGTCTTCTTGCATCAATTCGATGTTGTACAGCCCAGTTGCCACATCGCTAGCTCTGCCATAATCCGTCGGAATGACATTATTCACTTTAATGCTGACAAGTTGAGAGAGATTGTCTACGAGTACATCACGTTTATCATAAAGGTCATTGGGGATATAACCATGCGGCTCCACTTTACTGATCTGTTGATTAAGCTGATCAATACTGCTAATGAGCCTATTGATATCGTTCGCTTTGACGTTTATCTGATTACCGATATCCGTTTGAACGCTCGTTAGCGAGTTGTAGTAGTAGTTTAGGGTATCCGCGACCATGACGCCTGTTGAGGCAACTACTTCACGCGCCCCGGAGTTTTCCGTATTGGCCGTCAACCCTTGCAGCGAATTCCAGAACTTCTCCATCGTGGCAGCCAATCCGCTGTCGGTTGGTTCATTCATGACCCCTTCCATTTTGGTCAAGGACTCGCTTATGGCCCCGTAATAACCGATTTTATTACTTTGTGTCCTGTATTGTGCGTCCAGGAAACTGTCACGTATCCGCTGAACCGTTTCTGCCGCTACCCCTGTCCCGATCTGCCCAGCTACGCGCGGGCTGTTCAACCCGACAGTAGGAAAGCCCGACGTCTGGACCAGGTTGACCCGCTGCCTTGAATAACCTAATGTATTGGCATTGGCCACGTTATTTCCTGTTGTGTACAAGGCCCCTTGAGAGGTGGATAATCCGCGTTTAGCCGTCTCAAGACCCATAAAGGTTGAAATCATTTACTCGAACCTCCATCTTTTTTCTGTTTCTTATGCTTTGGTATCAAACATTCCCATGGTGCTTTTTACCGGTATTTTAACCGAATCCCCGTAATTCAGGTTCTGATTTTGCGGCCTCAGCATATCCAAAGAGACATTGATGAATTGAAGGGACTGATAGATCAATTGCTGATTTAAATAGTTCCGCTCCTTCAGCTTAGCCACTTCATCATTCAATTCCGCTTTAAGCCGTTCAAGGATTTCCGTTTCTGCCGGTCCTGTCATTTCCGTTATTGCATGGATGGAGGCCGCCTGTCCCACCGATCCATTTGCTGCAAGAAATTCCTCGACTGCCCCTTCCCTTTCCTTATCCGTTTGACTGATTGCTTTAATATGCTTTTGTTCCTGAATTAGCAGGGCATTAATTGCCTCGGTATCACTTGCTTTCAAAATGACCGTTTTTCTTATCGCTAATTGATTGAAGCTTTTATGGAGCTTGATCAATTTTTCAAGCGATTCGATGATGTTCCGTGCAGACATTTTGCCGCCTCCTCTACTCATAAATGAAGGACGGAAAATGGTTCCGCCCACTTCATTCAAGCATTTTCAATGAAAATTCATTTTCGGTAAAAATCGATGAGACCCTTAGCCGTTGCCTGTGCATTCAATTTATAATTTCCGTTTTCAACTTGGATTTTTAATTCGTCCACTTTTGCTTGTCTTGCAGCAGGAATCGGAGATGATTGCTGCATTTCTTTTGCCGCTGAAGAAATTTCAACTTTATCCGAGGATTTGACCTTGGATTCTTTGATATTCCCCGTTTTATTGGCTTGAAGATTATAAGGGTTAACACCTGTCATACCGACGTTATTGATTTTCATATTCCAGATCCTCTCCTTCGGTCGATTTTTTAGATTCCATAATAGTACGTTTCCTTAACAGACCATGAAAATGGCTCCGGACTGTGTTAATCTCCCTATCGTTATTATCGACAAGGAATGGATTTCTTTAATTGTTTCTTTAATCTTTCCTTCGACAACCATTGTCGATTCTTGTTCTCAATATCGAATATTTTAACAAATCAAGCATCATGTTACCATGATTTATCCTTTTTGATCTTCCTTCATGTAGTACGTATTTTTTTTATCATTTCCTTGAATTTCAGTTAGGCGCTTTTCCTCATTTTCAAATGTCTTCAAATCCGTACGCAGTGAATCGCTGCATTCTCCGCATAACCTTCCGCTCTTGATGTGAGTACCGCACTTTTCACAAGGAATTCCCAGATTGGGAAACTGCGAAATCCTTAGCTTTCCTGTTTTCACGAATTTAATGATTAAAGTTTCTTCAACGCCAGTGTCCTTAACCACTTGCATCATGGACGCCGTTCTATTTATTTTCTTGCGAATATATGCATACACTTTATCATATTGGGCTTCTTCTTCTTTATAGCAGGCATCGCATACATCACGGAATTTCGTCATAACGAATAACGAATTACAGTTTGGACAGTTGAATATTTCCATTAGGGCCCCTCCTTCACCATCACAACAATTATTCTTCAGTACTTTATATATCGAATAATACCGGCGATACTTTAGGATGTTGATTAAAATGAGCTGTTTCACCTAGCAAGGGTGATGGATGATACTTCTTTGGCCCCAGCTGTTTTCAATGACTTGGCTGCTTGCCTGAGAGTTGTGCCTGTCGTGTAAATGTCATCGATGATCAAAATTGATTTATGCTCCAGCAAATCGGGGTGTATGACCCGAAATACCTGCGGTAATGACAGTCTATCTTGACGTGATTTTTTTGATTGTTTTTCCGAATGGATTCTCGTTAAGGTCTCAACGGTTTGAAGTCCAAGAAGGTCTGCCAATGCCTGTCCCTGATTGAATCCCCGTTCCCTAAGCCGTTCATCACTAAGAGGGATGGCGGTTACCAGGTCAAACTCCATGTCCTTTAACCTGTCTTTCATAAAAGGGACGAAAACCTCAGCTAATGCATAATCCCCTCGGTACTTATATTTGGCAATAATATCTTTTAGGTATTCATTATAATGAAATAGCGATATGTTCTTCGACAAATAGCCTCCCCATTCCCTATCCCTTTCCCATCTTGAACAATCCAGACAGAGGTCACCTGTGCTGTAATTACCGACCAGCTCCCTTGAGCACATTTTACATGTTTCTCCGGTTATCCTATTAAGTTTCCCCTCACACCTTTCGCAGATCGCCTTTGCCTCAGTCCTCACCAATAGGCTCCTCCAAGTCAATGCTTCCTTCATTCCTTCATCACAAACAAGACATCTACTCATCCAGCAGCCCCCTTTTCTTGGCATCTTCATTCATCATTTGTATATGGTGAACCGTCTCGACCATCGCCTTACTTTTCCCGTAATGGAAAAAGGTGATCGTCCCGGCTGGGTTAGCAAAGCTCCTCCCTACCCGGCCTGCAATCTGAACGAGGGCGCTTTCTGAAAACACTTCATGTTCAGCACCAATCACGGCTACTTCCAACCGTTCAATTGTCACGCCCCGTTCTAATATGGTCGTGGTCAATAATCCTGGAACGATTCCATTTCTTAATGCCAGTACTCTTTCCCTTCGATCAGGGTGCTGTGAGTGGACAATCGATAATTCAGGGGACAGCCTTTGAAACAGAGGAATGACTTGCTCCATCACTTGAATGCTTGGAAAAAACAAAAGGAAGGGGATATTCTGCCTAAGGCGGTCAGTTACCCATTCGTTGATTACGGGAGGAATCTTTTTTTGAAGAAATAGTTTTTGCCAGTTGCCGCTCCATTTCATTTCAGGGACAGGAATGGGCTGACGATGGTAACGGGCTGGGATTATAACGGCTTTCAATTTGCCGCTACGATATAGCCGCTGCATCCGTTTTGTAGGTGTGGCGGTCAAGTAGATGGTTGCGGCAGAAAACTTTTTCGATTTATTAACCGCATAGTGGAGCGAATCATCAATTGAGTAGGGAAACGCATCGACTTCATCGACGATGATGACATCAAAGGCTTCAATAAAACGGAAAAGCTGATGTGTAGTGGAAACAGTTAGTGGCGAAAATCCATGTCGATCTGCACTGCCTCCATGGAGGGTCGTGACCTCAATGGCAGGAAAGGCTTTTTTTAACCGTGGGGAGAGTTCGAGAACGACATCGGTCCGCGGTGTTGCCAAACAGATCCGTTTCCCGGAATGCAAGGCTGCCCCAATTGCTGCAAATAGGACCTCCGTCTTACCGGCGCCACATACTGCCCATACCAGGAATTCACTTTTTCCGTGTATGGCTTCAACGACACAGGCGGAGGCATTTTGCTGACCTGCAGATAAAGTGCCTTCCCAACTCATCACATTGTCCGGAACCTCAAACTGAACACCTGGACCGGTCCATTTATATAACTTTGCACATTCACTGACCCGTCCCATCATGATGCAGGAGCGGCAGTAAGTGCAATCCCGATTGCAAATCTTACATGGGAACGTATAAAACAAAGCTGGATCTTTGTTACCGCAGCGAACACAGTTAAACAGGCCACTTTCGGATTGCACGCCGCAAGTTTCCGATACATACCCATTCTTGAGATGCCCTGCGATTAGTTCTTGGGAGAAGGGGATTTCGAAGGCCAAAAGGTGCCTTCCCATGAGATGGTTCTGAAGTTCCGGGGAAAAAGGAGGGGGAATGATCATATTTTCCAAGCTGCAACCTTCTTTCTTAATAAAATACACTCCTCCATATCATTCGCTTTTTACTCTCAGATCCCTTTTTGCTCATATAAAAACGCCTTCCCCTTTTTCAAGGGAAAGGCGTACCAGCTTATATTTTATACCAGCCCATACCCATCGAGCCTTCGCCCAGATGCGTACCGATTACTGGACCGAAATAGCTGATGTCGAACTCGACATTAGGGAACCGAACTTCAAGTTCGGTTTTCCAACTTTCAGCTTCACTTTCTCGCTTTGCATGAATAATGACGGCTTTATACTTCTCGCCGCCTGCCGCGTCATTTCCAAGTAAATCGGCAATCCGTTTCATCGCTTTTTTTCTTGTACGGATTTTTTCAAAAGGAACAATGACTTTATCAACAAAATGGAGGACCGGCTTCACTTGAAGCAGACTGCCAATCAATGCTTGGGCACTGCTTAAGCGTCCACCGCGCTGGAGATGGGATAGATCGTCTGCCATGAAGTATGCCTTGACGGATGGTTTCATTTCTTCGAGCCTGGCGATGATCTCTCCTGCACCTTTACCATCGAGTGCCATCTTAGCCGCCTCAATCACGTAAAAGCCCTGGACCATGCAGCTGATTTCCGAATCAAAGGCATGTACCCTAATCCCCTCGACCATTTCACCTGCCGATACCGCTCCTTGATACGTACCACTGATTCCGCTCGATAAATGAATCGAAATAACATCATCATATTCTTTTTGCAGCTCCTCGAATTTCTCGACAAACTGTCCGATTGGAGGCTGTGAAGTGGTCGGCAATTTCTCCTGCCTCTTTACTTCCTCATAAAACTCATCCGCAGTAATGTCCACTTCTTCCCGGTAAGCTTCATTGGAAAAAATGACATTAAGCGGCATCATATGTATATGTAGACGTTCACGAATTTCCTTGGGTATATATGCAGTGCTATCTGTTACGACTGCGGTTTTCATAAATAGTACCATCCTTATAAAAATTTACTCTGTATCTTATTCACCATTCTATCTGAAAATGCCTTTATTTGCATTAAATAGCTTTATTCATTACCATAAATATGGAAAATACCAATTTCAAATCGACGCCGACAAAAAAGTCCGACCCTTCAGTACGCATTGCGGAAACTGAAGAGCCGGACTTATCGAAAGCTTTAATTACTTCACTTCTACCCAGCCATTTTTAATAGCTAGGACGACCGCTTGTGTACGGTCATTCACATTCATCTTCTGAAGAATGTTACTCACATGGTTCTTGACTGTTTTTTCACTGATATATAGAGTTTCGCCGATGGCACGGTTGCTTTTTCCGTCCGCTAAAAGTTGAAGTACTTCACACTCACGTCGAGTCAATAGGTGAAGCGGTCTCCTGATTTCTATTGTGTGAATGGAATCACGATCAGCACCCTCTTCAGCTGCTAAGCGGCGATATTCTTTAACTAAATTATGGGTAACCTTCGGATGAAGGTACGAGCCGCCTTCAGCGACTACACGAACGGCATCAATCAACGCATCTGCGTCCATTTCTTTCAACAGGTAACCTTGTGCTCCTGTTTTCAATGCATGCTGCACGTAGTTTTCATCATCATGAATGGAAAGGATGATGACTTTTGTTTCAGGGTAACGGTTCACGAGCATTTTTGTCGCTTCGACCCCATTCATAGTCGGCATGTTGATATCCATGATGACAACATCAGGTTTATGTGTTTCAACGAGATCCATAGCTTCGCTTCCGTCATCGCCCTCGGCAACAACATCAAAGGATGATTCAAAATCTAATATGCGCTTTACGCCTTCACGGAAAAGCTGATGGTCATCGATAATGATGATACTAGTCTTCAACGGCTTCTTCCTCCTAGTTTCTATTTAAAATGTCTATTCTCTATATTTTATAAATGATAGGGAATCTGTATAAACACCAAAGTGCCTGCCCCTGGTTGTGAATCGATCGTCATTTCACCTTCAAGCAACTCGACTCTTTCCCTCATGCCTACCAATCCAAATGAACCTTCTTTTTGGATCGAAGAGTCAAACCCTTTTCCATCATCTTTGACGACGACGGTCACCATCTCTTTGGAAATGGACAGTTTAACTTGAACCTGTTTTGGCTCCGCATGCTTCAATGAATTTTGTACAGCCTCTTGAACTAGCCTGAATAAAGCGACCTCCATATCAGAAGGAAGCCTTTTGACCTGTCCAAGGTTGACGAAATTCAAATGCACGCCCTTATTATAGTCTTCGGTCGTTTGCAAATACTTTCTGAGGGTAGGAACTAGGCCTAAATCATCAAGTGCCATAGGGCGAAGATCATAGATGATTCTGCGCACTTCATATAAAGCATTCCTTACCATGACCTTTAAACTACGAATCTCCACTAGCGCTTCATCAGGACCTCTCTCACGTTGTACTCGTTCTATCAAATCTGAACGCATCATGACGTTTGCCAGCATTTGCGCCGGACCATCATGAATTTCCCGCGAGAGCTTTTTACGTTCCTGCTCCTGGGCTTCGATAATTTTCAAACCGAAGTCCTGTTTGCGTTTCGCTTCTTGAAGGGCTTCCCCCACAAATTTAAGATCCTGCGTCAAATAATTCTGTACCACCGATATTTGCGAGACGAGATGCACCGCTTTATCGATCGTCTGCTGTAAACCCCTTAACCTTAACTCAAGTTCATCCCGGCGATTACGGAGCTCTTTCTCCAATTGCCGGTTTATTTGTAAATCGACTTGCAGCTTATGTGCCCTTTCATAAGCATCGCGCACCTGTTCTTCAGAAAAATGGTTGAAGTGCATACTGACTTCGGAAAGCCTTTTTCGAGCAAACCTGGCTTTTGAATCCAGTGCATCGCTATCGGTTATCACAATGGCAACCCTAATTTTCACATCATCAAGCTCTTTTGTCAGTGACTCAAAATCCTTTCGGCATTGTTCGCCGATATCAAAGACCTCACCCTTACTTTCACTGACAGTGCTCACCATTGTTTCTAAGATCTTGTCCAATGCTTTAGCATCAACCTTTTTTATGGACATTAAGATCCCTCCACTTAAATCAAAAGACTTAAACAATTTATTGTCTTAAAGACTATGTATATGGAAAAAAGTTCTTTTCCTTTTTCATGAATGGTTAAATTTCAGGAAACTTTTGTGAAGTAACCTTCATGAACATATTGTACCAAAAAAAGAATAAAAATACGTTAATTTCCTTTTCGGATTTCCACAAAATGTACATATTTACTATACATCTCATTTTCCCGGCTATGGATAGCGTAATAGTCTACCTATTAAAGGCAGAAAGCCATTTCCATTATCCTAATACAAATTATCCTTTTCAAACAAATGGGATATTCCGCTCCATTGATTATCATACGAAACAGATGCATTTATTAAATGGCAAAATCCTTGAAATGAGAGGACACGTTAAGGACAAGCCAGGATTATGGTACAGGACGCATGTTTTTCCTAGAATGTTATTCTTTTAAGCATATGTGACCAGCTAATAACAATAACAGGCAATAGAATTAATTATAACACGTACAAATTTTTCTTATATTAAAGTTTCTTTACACATGCCGGTATGAAAATGGATCGTCATTGCCACTTTTTCCGCAAAGCCTTATAATAAATCAACTAATAGGAAGTACGAAGGTGGAATAGTAATGCTCACTCAATATTTAACGGTGGCAGGTCGCGGCGAACACGAAATCATCATTGAAAAATCCCGTTTTATTTCCCACATCGCCCGAGTCGAAACCGAAGAAGCCGCACAGGCCTTTATCCAGGAGATCAAGAAAAAGCATAAAGATGCTACACATAATTGTTCTGCCTATATGATCGGGGAACAAAATCAAATCCAAAAAGCCCTCGACGATGGAGAACCGAGTGGTACAGCAGGCGTCCCTATCCTTGAAGTTCTTAAGAAAAAAGAACTGAAAGACACGGCGGTTGTGGTCACACGGTATTTTGGCGGCATCAAACTTGGTGCTGGCGGCCTCATTCGCGCATACAGCAAAGCGACTTCAGAAGGAATAAATACCACCGGTGTAGTCATTAGAAAATTAATGCGGGTCATTTCGACAACCGTCGACTATACCTGGCTTGGAAAATTGGAAAACGAATTGCGATCTTCCATTTATCAAATAAAGGAAATTCAGTACCTCGATCAGGTCAATATCCTTGTATATGTCGAGGAAACACAAAAAGAGGCATATACCGCCTGGATTACAGAGCTGACAAATGGTCAAGGCCAAATCACTGAGGACGAAATGCTATATTTGGAACAGGAATTCACCTGATTTCCTCCTGCATATTTTTCCTTTTTTATGCTGTAATATAATTGAAAAGAAATATTTATTTTACGAAATTATTAAATCATTGTAAAATTAGGATTAATTGACGAAATATAAACTGCAGGATTCGAAAAATAGCGATTTATGTCTGATGTTCGCTATTTAAAAGGAGAAGAAAAGATGTCTACTACTAGGCGTGTCTATAAAATTAAAAAAACAAAGAAAAAAAGGCGAAAGAGACTTTGGTTATTGCTTGTTCCGCTGCTGGTACTTGGTCTGGGGGCTTCTACGTATGCTGCAACCCTGTATATGAAAGCCCAGAATGTATTCAATGATTCCTATGACCCTGTGGAAGCATCTGGAAAGCGGAGTGCAGCGATCGACCCGCTCGAAGATAATTTCTCCATTCTTTTCATAGGGATCGATGATAGTAAGGAACGTGACTTTAAAGGAAACTCACGCTCGGATGCTTTAATCTTGGCTACATTCAATAAAGATCAAAAATCTATAAAACTATTAAGCATTCCCCGTGATTCATATGTGTACGTGCCAGCCAAAGGCGTAACCACGAAAATCAACGCGGCCCATGCTGCCGGTGGACCAAAAGCAACGATGGACACCGTTGAGGAGTTATTCGATATCCCTGTCGATTATTATGTCCGCATGAACTTTAATGCTTTCATCGATGTCGTGGATTCATTGGACGGAATCGAAGTCGACGTACCATATGAATTGAATGAAATGGATTCAAAGGACAAGAGGAATGCCATCCATCTTGAAGAAGGATTACAGACAGTTAATGGTGAAGAAGCATTAGCGTTTGCACGGACACGTAAAAAGGACAGTGATATCCAACGTGGTGAGCGTCAGCAAGAAGTCCTAAAAGCCATCATTGCCAAAGCAACCTCTGCTGGATCACTAACTAAATATACAGGCGTAATGGAAGCTGTCGGTGACAATATGACAACGAACCTTCAATTCTCACAAATGAAAGGTTTCATAAAATATGTAACTACCGATAAAGGTCTCAATCTTGAAACCATCAAACTTGAAGGTCAGGATTCTACCATTAGCGGAACCTATTATTATCAGCTGAACGAAACATCAGTAGCCAACACTAAGCTGATGCTTCAATCCCACTTGAACCTGGGACCGAATGAAGGCAATCAAACTGAAGCCGTTCAATCACAAATACAAGAATAAAGTGAAACCCCCACTCGTCATGAAGTGGGGGTTTCACTTTTTCTTGCTTCCTTTTTCGATTCTCTCATATCAAAAAAAGCCTCCATCCGTTTTAAAGTAACGGATGGAGGCTTTTCTAATCTAGTAATCTATTTGCAAAGCGGTCATGGCTTATTTTTAAAGTTGAGCATCTTCAGCAACGGCTGATAGTTTGAATTGACCAAACCAATTTTCTCCACAAAAATCTCTATGATCAACAGGAGTCCAGTTACAAGGATCAAAGCTCCCCACATCGTTGCAAATGAAAAGATTATTGCCGCTAAACCGAAGCAGGCAGCTAAAGCGTAAATGAGCAAGACAGTCTGCTTATGAGTGAATCCCAAGTTTATCAAGCAGTGATGTAAATGGGATTTATCAGCAGCCGAGATTGGCTGTTTATTGACGACCCTGCGGATAATCGCGAAAAATGTATCCGAAATGGGAACACCCAAGATGATGATCGGTACGATCAAGGAAATCATCGTAACGTTTTTAAATCCTAGCAGGGACAGGACAGCAATGATGTAACCTAAGAATAAGGCACCTGTATCTCCCATGAAAATCTTTGCCGGATGAAAGTTAAATTTCAAAAAGCCCAGAGTGCTTCCAATCACGATCAATGCGACCATAGCAACAAACAAATCCTGTTTAATAAGGGCCATTGTTGCAATTGTCACTAATGCGATCGTTGAGACACCACCTGCGAGACCATCCAGTCCATCTATTAGGTTAATTGCATTAATGATGCCGACAATCCACAAAATGGTGATTGGTATACTTAAAACGCCAAATTCAAGTGTATCGGTAAAGAACGGCAAATTGATGAATTCCACTTCAAGACCGCCCCATAATACGATAATGAGGGCAGCCAAAACCTGGCCCAGGAATTTGGGTGCAGCTCTTAATTCATATATATCATCAGCCATCCCGATTAGAATGATGACAAGTGCTCCCACCAGTAGTGGCAATTGTCCCCACAAATCATTTGTAAAAAGGAAGAAGGTAATGAAAAAACTCAAAAATATAGCTAAACCGCCCATGCGCGGCATAATTTTACTATGCACTTTTCGCTCATTTGGTTTATCGGTAGCTCCTAATTTAAAGGCCAGTTTTCCGACAAAAGGAGTCAAAAAAATGGATAATAAAAAGGCTACCAACAAGGCCCCTATTAACATCAAGAACCACCTCATTTCAACTAAAAATCTAATACCCGTAACGATCTATAAGAAAACCTATATATAAATGCTTATTTTAATTTTTCATCCTCAAATAAACATTATATACGTTATTGGCTAAAATCTCTATAGAAAAGTTGTTTTTTGCAAATTTTTGTAAATCCAACCCTATTTTTGTCAGGTTTCCGGATTTTTTTAATTCCAAAGCGTTGCAAATGGCCTTTTTCAGCTGATCGACATTGCCGATATCCGTAATCCAGCCCTTGCCCCCATCAGGAATCAATTGCTTTACACCGCCAACATCACTAGTGATTGCCGGCAGACCGGATCTTGCTCCTTCAAGTAGAACCAATGGAAAGCTTTCGCTTAAGGAAGTCAATAATGTGACGTCCCCCAATGGGTAGATTCTTTCCAGATCTTCACGATACCCTAAAAAGTGCACGTGATCGGATAATCCCTTTTCCGAGACCATATTTTCCAGAACAGTTCTCCTGCTCCCATCCCCAGCAAGCAACAGCTTTACATGGGGGAATTCTGATACCACTTCACTTAATGCCGCTAAGGCAAATTCATGACCTTTCACCGGTTCAAGCCTTGCAGGCATGATGATGATGAAATCATCTGCCCCAAACCCGAAAGCATCCCTTTGAAAGGGGAAAGGCAATTCCTTTTCAAAGTCAATTCCATTTAGGATCTTTGTAATTTTGGACGAATGGATTCCCTGGTCAATCAAGTCCTGCTTAAAGCGATCGGAAACCGCCAGTATATGATCGGCATATTGAAATGACCTTACATGAAGGCCCGTAAACAATTTTCCTTTTACACCCTGGCCTAAAAAATCATGATGAGGTGAACTGTGAACAGTAAGAAGCCAAGGACGTATGATGAGGCGCTTTAATAAAGCACCATATATATTCGCCCGCGGACCATGGGTATGGATGATGTCTATATTATTTAGACGGATAAAGTCCCGTAAAGGTTTCAAAATTGAAAGGTCATATTTCGAATGTTGCTTGAAAAGTTCAGTTTGTATCCCAGAGGACCTAGCCCGCCGGTAAAATTCACCATCTTCAAATAAACCAAGCAAGCACTCCTCTTTATTCAATTGGTTCAGTAAGGACATAATATGAAACATACCGCCGCCAGTTTCATTACCAGCGTTTAAATGCAAGATTCTCATCCAGTCCACTCCTTAAGTTCAGGAACGCTGTACCGTTTTCCTTAACCGTCTAACCTTGAATACGAATCTTGGCAGCGCAAGCATCCGTTTCCACCGTGAAGGTTGCTGGATCAATCGGTACAACCATTCAAGACGCATCTTCTGCCAGAAAACCGGAGCGCGGTTCACCTTTCCCGCAAGAACATCAAAGCTCCCCCCAACTCCCATGAACAACCCTTTATTAAATAGCGAATAGTGTCTGGAAACCCATTTTTCCTGCCTAGGAAACCCTAATGCAGTCAAAATGATGTCAGGTTCAAGTTCCGCTATCGACTTAGCAAGGCCATCGTCCTTAATATCAATGTAACCATGGTTGTATCCCACCAACTCGAGACCCGGGTATAGCTCTTTTGCTTTACGGGCAGCTGCTTCAATAATATGCTCTTCCGCTCCAAGCAGGTATACCTTAAGCGCTTTTTCATCAGCGACCCTAAATAATTCATTCATCAAGTCGAATCCTGTAATCCGTTCTTGCAAAGGTTGATTTAGCCATTTAGAGGCCATAATAATACCAATGCCATCCGGAGTGATGTAATCAGCCGATTTAATGATGTTCTTATAATCCTGATGTTCATTTGCATACTCCACTATTTCTGGGTTTGCCGTAACGACAAACGTTTTTTCCTGATTCATTAATCTTGGATAGATCATTCCATTCACGAATTCATCCATATTGCTATCAATGAATGGTATGGATAGTATCTCAACAAACTTTTCTGTCATTTAACTTCAGCCTTTCATATGTACTATACATCTAAAGGGTGGGGTATTATTCAAGAAATTTTTTCATACACATAATAGAACGTGATTTTTCGATTCAAAGGTGGTTAATCAATTGAAGTTTTTAGACAAACAATCATTACCCATTCTAGTCATGTGCCTGCTTGTCCCATTAGCAGTGCCTCACCCTATCGCCGGTTACATGGCAACGGCGTTGATGCTCTTTTTTATCGGTATAAATAAAAAAAACCTGTTATTAATTCTATTCATTTACTTCCCTGCCCGTCCCTTATTGATGGAACTGAATAGCGGCTTAACCTATACAGGTGACCTGATCATCCTCACCTTATTCGTTTCTTTGCTTATTGAAAGATTCAAGAAGAACGAATGGCATTTTTCGAACTATCATTTTACCTTGCCATTTTGGTTTTTTTGTTTAATTGGTTCCGTAGCTGCACTCATTAACGGAGTGGGAATCCTCCCTATCGTATTTGAACTCCGGGCTTTGCTTGTTACATTCCTGCTTCTTTACATTATCGGTGAATTAAATCTAGAAAGAAAGGATATCTTTCGCTTTTTGAAGGTAATCCTAATATTTACAGTCTTTCTTTGCCTGCATGGTATATTGGAGAAAATCTTTTCGCGTACGATCCTGCTACCCCACGCATGGGAAATGTGGAATCTTTCTCCAACGAACCGGATGAGGATTTATGGTGCATCTGCCAACCCTAATGTATTTGCCTTATTCTTAAGCATCCAGTTATTCCTTAGTTTCTTTCTTTACCAGTCGCTGAAAAAATATAAATCCATCGTCTTTCTAGCGTCCATCTTACTTTCTGGTACGTTACTGCTTACCTATTCACGGGGCACGATGATTGCATTCGGATTCGCGGCACTTGTCTTCATCATTTGGACTAGAAATAAACCATTTCTCAAATATGCTGCAGGAGCATTAGTTCTCGGCCTGCTTCTGATTTATTACCCAGTTTTATTCGCTTCAAGTAAAGTGGAGGTATCCGCATCTGTTCCCATGGAAAATATGGTAATTGGCAGCACACCCACTTCCGAACATGAACATGCCCTCTCCAATCGATTTTCTGAAATGTTCTCTGATAAGACTTTACACCAGAGCACGGAATGGGGCCGGTTATATGTCCTGATCAAGGGAATTGAAATTTTCAAAGATCATCCCATAATCGGTACAGGGATGGCAACCTTCGGAGATTCTGCCACGCTTACCTTTTCTTCACCAATCTATCAGGAATACCAAATTGGTGAAAGGATGTATTCCGATAATCAATATATCCAGATTCTCGTACAAACTGGGGTGCTTGGTTTTCTCGCGGTTCTAGCATTCATCCTTTTTACCTACCGTAAAATCATTAAATCGGGAAATGGCACTTTGACAGTGTTCACCATCTGCCTGATGTTGGCAGCATTATTAGCAGGACTTTTTTACAATATTCTCGAAGATAAAACCTTTACACTATTTTTTTATAGTTGTTTGGGCTTCTGTATACAAAAGGACATCATTTTAAAGGATTGAAAATATGCCTACTCTTTCAAATGTAATTAAATCGGTCGGGCTCGTCACCATTATTGCAGCCGTTGGAAAAGTCCTCGGATTCGGGCGGGAATCGATCATAGCCGCCTATTTCGGGGCATCCTCAATGGCGGATGTCTTTTTCGTGGCAAGCCTCATACCAACCATCCTATTTACGGCTCTCGGCAGCGGTCTTCAGGCCGGCGTCATCCCCATATACTTGGAAAAGAAGGCGAATAACCCTTTGAAAGCTGATGAATTCATCAGTGTGTTAGGTTCCTTTTTCATGCTGGTAGCCGGCGTCATGACCATCGCCTGCATGATTTTCATAAAACCGCTCGTCATATTGGTAGCCCCCGGTTTCTCTGATTCAGAGCTTGCACTAACGGAGTCCCTGACCCGGATCATGCTGCCAAGTTTACTATTTTTCACGCTTTCATACATGGCGACGGGTGTCCTGAATGCGAATAAGCGTTTTATTCTGCCAGCACTAACTTCAACTGCACAAAACACGGTCATTATAGCAGCCACCGTATTGCTCGCTGCTCCCTTTGGGGTTGAAGGGTTAGCTTGGGGGTTTGTGTTCGGTGCAGCCAGTCAGTTCCTTATTCAATACCCATCATTAAAGAGATACGGAATCCGGCCAATCGTCACGTTACTGCCTCATAAACGGCAGATCGCCCAAACACTGTACACCTTTTACCCAATCATCATCGCCGCTTTGGCGATCCAATTGAATAGTGTCGTCGATCGGATTATTGCCACCTCGCTCGAAACCGGAAGCGTATCAGCGCTGAACTATGCGAATCGGCTGCTGTGGCTGCCATTGAGCATTGTACTCACGCCGCTGATCACCGTATTGTATCCTTCAATCGTCGAGCGGGCACTTATAGGCTATCAAGCTTTCCTTAATTTGACCTTAAAGGGGTTGAAGTCGCTTTTATTTCTAGCCATTCCTTTCATGATCGTCATGTTAATCAGCGGAAACAGCTTAATCACTCTGGCATTCCAACGCGGGGCTTTCGATGCTTCAGCTACCGAAACGACTTATGCGGCATTTATCTTTTATTCAGCTTGCCTCCCGTTCTTTGCACTAAGGGATTATTTGATGAACGCCTTCTACGCCTTAAAAAAAACAAAAGTGGCCATGTATTCCTGCCTGATTGCCGTATTGCTTAATGTCCTGCTCAGTTGGGTCCTATCACGTCATCTTGGCGTCGGTGGAATTGCCTTAGCCTCGGGCATTTCCATGCTCCTGCAATCTCTTTACCTATTCGGCTTCCTATGGCTAAAGTCAAAAAGGGCGGACAAAGCCGCTTTCACGGATGTTTTTCAGGAAGGCAGCAAGCTGATCATCATCGGAAGCATCATTTACGGACTTGCTCTCTGGATCCATCCGCTTACCCTAACGTTACCCATCATTCCGGAATTAGTGATCATCTCGCTGCTGGTATTCGGGTTATATTTCGCACTATCCTTACTTTTTAAAGTAAGCAGCCTACAGGCAATGAAAAGGATTAGATCACCACAGTAATACATTAGAAGAAGGAGTGCCTTTATGAACATTTTAATCACAACGATTTTCAACTACCCTCATGAAGGAGGGCTATCGAGTCATATCACTACGTTAAAAAAGGGTTTAATGTCGCGGGGCCATGATGTGGACATATTATCTTTCTCTCAATTGCCACCTTTCAAGAGGAAGATGCTCGCCCAGGCTCCAGGATTTTTATTAAATAAAGTAAAACAGGGGAGCGGCCAGCTTTTCAATGACAGACAGCGCCAAAGATTATTGGCTTCATCTATTAAAGCCTTGAAAAAGAACTATGATGTCATTAATGCTCAAGACATTTTCGCAACGCTTGCCTCCATTGAATCCGGGATACCAACGGTGCAAACTGTCCATGGATATTATTCATTCGAGGCAGTCAGCAGGGGTGCTCTCCTTCCGGATAGCGAAGAAGATTTAATCATTCGGGAGCTTGAAAGAAAAGCATACCGGTCTGCTGCAAAAGTTGTGACGGTCGATCAAAGGATCAAAGACTATATAAATCACTTGGCACATATAGAGGCGGACACGATTAAGAACTTCATTGACGTGTCTGCTTTCAAACCGGAAATGGCAAAGCGGGAGCAAACTCGCCAGGATTTTCAAATCCCCCTACATAAAAAGATGCTTTTCGTTCCTAGAAGAATGACTGAAAAGAACGGTGTCATCTTCCCGCTTCTTGCTTTGCCGGAGGTACTGAAAAATCATCATGAAACGATATTGGTCTATGCAGGTACAGGAGAACAGCGAACCCGGCTTGAGGAAACGGCAGCAAGGCTCAAAATATCCGATTCCGTACTTTTCTTGGGTTCAGTGCCTTTCGAGAAAATGCATAACCTCTATGAAGCATCGGATATCGTACTCATCCCAAGCGTTCATTCCCACGGTGTGGAAGAAGCTACATCCATATCTGCATTAGAAGCGATGAGTTGCCGCTCACCCGTCATTGCAAGTGCAATCGGAGGTTTAAAGGAGATTCTCATTGATGGTGAAGATGGTCTGTTAGTTGAGGAAAAAAATACAGAAGCACTTGCACAAGCCATCTCCATTCTGCTTAATGACCCTACATATGCAGCAATGTTAGCTTCGAAAGCAAGATATAAAATGGAAAGCGAATACTCCCATCTTACAGCTGCCGAGCGGTTTGAGAAAACGTACGGTGAAGT
The DNA here is from genome assembly GCF_030348405.1 of Peribacillus sp. NJ11. Classification (NCBI taxonomy): domain Bacteria; kingdom Bacillati; phylum Bacillota; class Bacilli; order Caryophanales; family Bacillaceae; genus Peribacillus; species Peribacillus sp. NJ11. The sequence goes on along the minus strand of NZ_JAUCFO010000001.1, from coordinate 1,436,128 downwards.
GCTTAACTAAAAAAAGCAGACCCGAAGCTTCGGGTCTGCTTTTCACTTTCATACCAGTGCAGAACTACGCCTTTTCATTTGTTCTTCACGATACTTTTTCTGTTCTTTTTTAGACATGGCGTTATATTCTTTTAAGAATGCTTCATATTGCGGCATTACTTCTTTCATGGCACCGTATGCTTTTAACTCTCCATATTCAAGCCATAAAGCCTTTTGGCAAAATTTCTTCATCTGACCGATTGAATGGCTGACAAAGAACATCGTTTTGCCTTTTTCCTTAAATTCGTTCATTTTCTCCAAACACTTTTCAGCAAAGTTTTTATCCCCGACTGATAAGGCTTCATCAATAATCAGGATATCTGGATCAATATGCACGGAAATGGAAAAACCAAGCCTGGACTTCATACCGCTTGAGTAGGATTTCACGGGTTGGTCAATGAACTTGCCCAACTCTGAAAACTCAATGATCTCAGGCTCAAGTTCCTTGATTTTATTTTTATCGAATCCAAGCATCAACATTTTCAGCTCGATGTTTTCTCTGCCCGTCAATTGATTATTCAGGCCAGATGACACGGCAATCAAAGCCGTTTTCCCGTTAGTTTGGATATTTCCGTCCGTTGGCGGGATAATGCCTGCAATAATATTGGACAATGTGGATTTCCCGGATCCGTTGACCCCGACAAATCCTATTACATCGCCCTTTTCCGCTTCAAAACTTACATTCCTCAGAGCAAAATACTCTTCCCCATAGCTTTTAGGCAAAAGGAGATCCAATAATTTTTCCGAGTTTTTATTATATAATTTATATTTTTTCGTTATATCTTTGACTATTACCGATTTTTCCAACTTTTCTCACTTCCAGTTTACTTAAAGTCAACAAAGCGATCTCTAAACCTGACATGCAGCGAGGAACCTATCAAAAACAAGATGATAACGACTGCCCAGAAATAAAGCGTATATTCCCAATGCTCTATCAGATACCATGATTCCCCCAACAATGAAGCTCGATACCCATCGACAATATAATATAGTGGATTAAGCTTCATGATATTGACTATGATAGGGTGCTCCTTAGCATCCAATACCCAAAGGATTGGTGTTAAATAAAACAAGACTTTCATTAAGGACACGATTATATTGTGAACGTCACGAATAATGGTTGATAATGTTGAAGAGATTAAGCCAAATGAAAATAACAGCGCAACCGTCGCGACAACATAATACGGCAGTTGTATGATATAAACTGTTGGGAGGTATCCAGTAAAACCCAATAGTATGATAATGACTCCCAGCAGCATGAGATGCTGATACAACTTAGCAAAGATGACATACGAAGGAATGACACTCATCGGAAAGCTCATCTTGGATACCATATTCAGTCGGGAATAGACGGATTTAGAGGTTTGGGTTATGGCAGGATTCACAAAAAACCAGACAACGATCCCTGCCATAAGCCATGGAAGGAAATTATCACCGCGATTTAAGATTATAAATCCGAATACAAACCAATAAATCGCAATCTGTATCATCGGATTAATGATTTCCCATAGGATTCCCAGATAGTTATTGCTGTTGGCACTCTTCACCTCATAAACAGATAAACGCCTTACCAAATAAAAACTATTGATTTGTTCTTTTAAAACGGTCAAAGCTGAACTCATAAATTACACAGACCTTCCTAAAAACACTTTTTCTACGACACGGCGTGAAGCCTGGCCATCCTCGAGTGCACAAAACCGATCGTGAAAATGATTGATTTCATTGGTATTTTCATATTTCATCGTCTTGATACTATCAATGACCGCATCCGATGTTTTTACTAACAAACCAGGTGCATTCTTTTCAAAATCAAAGTAAAACCCGCGAAGCTTGTCCCTGTATTTTTCAATATCATATACATAGAAAAGCATCGGACGCTGTAAATTTGCGTAATCAAAGAATACGGATGAATAGTCCGTTATTAATAAATCCGAAATAAGATACAAATGACTAATATCTTCGTAACTGGATAAATTGTAGGCGAATCCTTGATACGCCGATAAATCCAAGTTCTCAGAAATCAAATAATGAAGACGGAGTAAAATGACATACTCCTCCCCCAATTCCTGTTTCATTCGATCCAGATCCAGTTTTATTTCAAACTTATATTTTCCCTTGCTATAAAACTCGTCATCCCTCCAAGTTGGGGCATAAAGGATGATCCTTTTCTCTATTGGTATACCCAACTTCTGTTTCAATGAGTCGATTGTATCACGATTATTCCCATTGTAAAGTATATCATTACGCGGATAACCGGTTTCCAGAATTTTAGAAGCATCGACATTGAAGGCCCTGGCAAAAATTCCACTTGAATAAGCGTTCGGTGAAATTAAATAATCCCATTTACTTGATTCGGCATGGAAATTTTCTTTATATTTATCCGTCGTTGTTCCAGGCATGTGAACTTCATTCATGTCCGCCGCAAGTTTCTTTAATGGCGTCCCATGCCAAGTTTGCAAATAGATCGTGTGCTTCGGCTTCGGAATCCAAAGCGGGAGCCTGCTGTTCGTTACCCAATAACGGGCTCTAGTCATTTTAAGCAGCCAACTAAATGAAAAACGATCGAGATAAGGAATGCCAGCCTCTTCGAAATGAGCTCTGTACCTTTTATCTACGCTCCAGTACATTTTATATTCAGGATGGTGACTCTGCAAGTATTCATAAATGGCTCGTGGATTACAGCTATACTGCTTTCCTAAAAAACTCTCAAATATAACAAGCTTTTGGTCCACTGGCAATAATTTCCCCGCCATTGAAAAAGCCATTTTATAGGCGCTTGTAAGCATAGCTTTTACTTTTGTCACTATTGATGCCATAAGCCTCCCCTTTCAATAAAAGAACCGACTGTTAAACAGCCGGCATTTTCAGGATTTGAATGCCTAAACAGTAGTATTGCCCTTAGCAAACACTTCATCAACAACTCGTTTAGAAGATTGCCCGCATTCTAAATAGCAAAACTTTTGATAAAACTCTTCGAATCGTTCACTTAATTTGAAATTGCTTCTTTCGATATTTTTAATCTCTTCAATAAGTTCTTCCGTGGTTTTGGTTAAAAGACCAGGTGCCTTCTCTTCAAAATCAAAATAAAAACCCCTTAAGTTATCACGATAATCTTCTATATCATACGTAAAGAAAATCATAGGTCTTCTTAAGTTCGCATAATCGAAGAATACGGAAGAATAATCCGTCACTAGTAAATCAGATATCAAATATAGCTCACGAATGTCCTCTAAATGTGAGAAATCATAGGCGAAGCCTTCAAATTGGGAAAGATCCATATTTTGGGCCACTAAATAATGCATACGCATGATGACAATATAGGAATCGCCAAGCTCTTCCTGCATCCTCATTAAATCGAGTTCCAAATTAAACTTATACTTCCCTTTCCTGAAAAATTGATTATCCCTCCAGGTTGGGGCATACAAAATAAGTTTCTTATCGAGAGGTAGATTGAATTTTCTTTTGAGATTATTTATCGTTTCTTCATTATTCGAGTTATGCAGGAAATCATTACGGGGATAACCTGACTCAATCATCTTTCTGTCGAACTGGAACGCCCTTTGAAAAATCTCTGTGGAATATGCATTCGGCGAGACCAGATAATCCCAATTACTCGATTCCCTTAAGAAGTTCGCTTTATATTTTTTCGTATTGGTCCCAGGCATATGCACTGCATCCATATCCATCGCAAGTCGCTTAAGGGGCGTTCCATGCCATGTTTGTATATATATCGTGTGTTTAGGCTTTGGAATCCACAGCGGGAACCGTACATTGTTAACCCAATATTTCGCCCTTGTCATGATCCACAGCCATCGTATGGAAAAACGTCTGACATACTCGACGTCTTTTTGAGCAAAATACTTAACTGAAGCGCGGTCGACGCTCCATACCAATTTATATTCTGGATTATTCTCTTTCATGTACTCATATATTGCCCTTGGACTGTCGCTATACTGCTTGCCATGATAGCTTTCGAATACTGCCAATTTTTTATTGGCTGGAATAAGCAAGCTCACTACCGCAAAAGCTGATTTATACCATTTTTTAAGCCGCTTACTTCTTCGAATTTTCACCCAGTTATTTTTTGCCTTTTTGAGGAACTTTGTTTTAAAGTTATATTTAGATGCAGATAAAGATAGGTACTTCGCTAATTTTGTTGCTTTTATTTTAATTTGTATTTTTTTATCCTGCACTTTAACAATTCGGTTTGCAGGCATATTCTTTAGATTACTGCATTTCATGCGAACGCTTCTTATCTCTTCCATTTCGCCATTCTTTTGATAGTGAAGAACTGTATAGAACATGAAATATTTAGGTTGTTCACCATTGATTTCAGATCTGAGGTCGACCTCACCTTGAAAACCGATATTTTCATGAAGCTTAACTCCAGGGAATTTTTCCACGAGGTCTATACGGTCAATACCAGTTAACGGTATGATGACTTCTTCTTCATTTAAATTATTCCTGACGAGCAATTCAACTTTTTCGAATTTCAAATCATTAAATTGGAATAATGGTGGGTAATTAAAATGACCATTGAAATGAAGAGTGCCATCCTTTCGAAGCTCAATATCCTCAAAAAAGGAAAACATCTTATAATCGTTTGCATAAAAGGAAAGGTTTCCTTTTTTGGTCGCGAAAGGATAAAACATTTTCTTGCGATCTTCATTCAGCATCGAAAAGAAGTTCAACTGGCGATTATTACTTTTGATCCGTGTTGTTACAGGTGCATCTTCCATCTGCCGAAGGATATGCAAATCCCACATTTCACCATCAACAAGGCGATCTTGCATCGCTTGATATGGCATCTTAACTTCGAATAAAAAATAATCATCCGTTTGATCTTTTACGTGAAAATCCAAATGGATTATATCATCAATGTTGTATCTATTCGTTAATATAAAAGAGTGATCTTCTATTCCCTCAAGAAAACTCTTTTTTATAGCTATTTCTATATAATAAACTTCATCAATGAGACGAACATTCATCGTTTTTCTATTCTTAAAAATATAGTTCTCCATTTTGTAGAAATTCCCCTCTCGGCAGCATGCATATCATATGCTTCAAATAAGAATATTATAGGATTACAAACATCTAATTTCAAACTTACTTTTACCATATATCATTTATTTTATAATAATGAAGCCATTTTTTTCTCGAATTCCCCAATAATCAAGTTAAGAGTTCGAATTTTTTTAATATAAGAAACCTAAACAAGTCTAGCAAAAAAATTGAATCTGGTCTATTTGCCTATCACTTTTTAACATAAATGAAATATACTTATCCTTTTAAGAATTTAGCTATGTGTTATACTTAAATTCTGATTATAACCATTTTAATATATTTATATATTCTTGATTAAGTATCAATTAAATTATAGAATAGGATCCAAAATTGTGAATTACATTACAATTTAAACAAGATTGTAAAATTTTTGTGGTTCAATTGTAAATCTTATTTGTTATAATTAAAAAGACTTCAACTTTATCATGAATTAGTCATATGACTATGTATTCTTTTTGCGACCATCAAGATTAAATATATAAATACATTTTTTACAGGAGGAATAAACATGAAGAAAGTAATCACTTATGGAACCTTTGATTTGCTTCATTGGGGGCATATTAATCTATTAAAACGCGCTAAAGATTTAGGGGATTACCTTATCGTTGCCATTTCCACGGATGAATTTAATGCTTTAAAAGATAAAAAGGCTTACCATAGCTTTGAAAATAGAAAAATGATTCTTGAATCGATCCGCTATGTGGATGAAGTTATACCTGAAGACAAATGGGAACAAAAAAAGGAAGACATCATTCGTGAAGGTGTAGATATCTTTGTAATGGGAGATGACTGGAAAGGCCAATTCGATGAATTATCTGAAGTTTGTGAAGTGGTCTACCTTCCAAGAACAATCGGCATTTCGACTTCCCAAATTAAAGATGACCTTTTACAAGTTACTAATGGCTAAAGAATTCGCGATAGGGATTTATCTTTTTTGTTTCAAAATTTTATTCTCTATCTTTAAACTTTTCCCTTTACATGGCAAAACGACCTTTGTCACATCATTCGGGGACAATTGCCAATATATCGCAGATGAAATGGACAAGCAGGACATTTCTGTTCAAAAAGTGTTTTTAATGAAACCGAGCAGTCATATAGAAGTTAAGGACGATGGGAAAACCATCGTCCTTCCGTTTGAATCTAAAAATATCATTGCCATGTTCCGATCCATTTATCATCTCGCTACATCAAAATGGATTATCATTGATAATTATTTTGGCTTTCTATCAGCCATTTCATTCAAAAAGCAAGTGACATGTGTACAAGTCTGGCATGCGGCAGGTGCCGTTAAGCAATTCGGGGCAAAAGACCCTTCCATTCAAAACCGTTCTGCCGGTGCAAGGAAAAGATTTTTAGAGGTATATAAAAAATTTGATTATGTTACGGCAGGTTCAGAGAGAATGGCGGAAATTTATCAAGAAAGCTTTCAACTACCGACATCCCATATCCTAAGGACCGGGATACCTCGGACCGATTTCTTTTTCAATGATGAATCCAAAAAAGCTGCACGCAGTGCATTGCTAGCCAAGTATCCAGAACTTGAGCATAAGAAAATCATGTTATATGCCCCTACATTCCGTAATGACGGCTTGAACAATGGAGAGATTGCACTCAATTTGGAATTGCTCTACAAGGAACTTCAGGGTGAAAATTATGCGTTATTACTTAAACTGCATCCTGCCGTAAAAGCAGAGAATGATTTACGACATAAATTCCCAGAGTTCGTTTATCCTGTCAATAGTGAATTTCACGTAAATCAACTGCTGATCAGTACGGATCTTTTGATAACGGATTACTCTTCGATTCCATTTGAATTCTCTTTTCTAGAAAGACCAATGATATTCTTTGCATATGACTTAGAAAATTATGTGCAGGAACAGGGATTCTGGGAGGATTACTCCTCTTCCATGCCCGGATCGGTAGTATCTACCACAGAAGAGCTCTTAAGGAAAATCCGCGCCGCCGATTACCCATTAATGAAAATCGCTCCCTTTAACCAAAAATGGAATCAATACTCTACAGGAAATTCGAGTAGAAATTTAGTTGATTTCCTTTTTAAATAAAACCGGGGCTATTCCAAAAGTCAGGAAAATAAATAGGGGCGACCCCCTTTTTGTGGTGTTCGTCGCTTTTCTTTTCGGGGCTTAACGAAGTCTAAACGGAGTTTAACATCGTAGCAACCGCCCATAATCTACTGAAGATAGCTGGCTTCCTCCAGCTACTCTCAATAAAGAATTATTAAAATAGAAAAACAGGTGAAGAAAAACGAAATGTTTTTCTTCACCTGTTTTATTTTAGGAACTTATAAGACAGGTCTATTTAGTCATTTATATGCATAAACGCCAAGCTTAGCTTTTTTATTTTTTACCGCTGTTTCGATAGTGTCAACCCATTTATCTATATATTGCTGCTCATTGAATCGTTCTTTCATATCCTTAACCGCATTCTTACCCATATTCAAAGCAGCTTTTTTGTTTTCGAACATCCAAATCATCTTCTCGGAGAGTTGATCGATATTGCCATTCTCTATTATAAATCCAGTTTCCTCATTAATAATGAGATCCCGTGGGCCGTAGTTAATATCATAACTAATCATGGGCGAACCATTTGACATGCTTTCCAGAATGCCCAATGAGAAGCCTTCACTTTTACTTGTTACTACAGAGAACAAGGCTTTTTGATAAAGCTTACCCGGATCATTCGTATATCCTTTAAGGAAGACATGATTTTGTAAGTCTAGTTCCTTAATCAGTTTTCTTAAATTCGGTTCTTCATTACCTAAGCCCCATATCTCCAATTTGGCTTTTGGTATACGATTGACTACTTTTTTGAAGGCTTTTATTGAATGGTCGATTCTTTTCAAAGTGGAGAATCGACTAATGATGACAGCTAAGTTATCAGCTTTCTTAAAAGAACTGAACGCGAAATCTTTCATATAATGAGGAATCACTCGAATATTATCTTTTTTGCCAAAGCGTTCCTCCAAATCAACCTTTTGTGATTCCGTTAATAACAAAGCTACATCCAGTTCATCGATGGCTTCTAAAGTAGGAGCGATTTTTACACCAATTTCACCGTCTACATTATATGGCGGTTTAACATGATTACTATGGAGTCTCCATATCTTAATTGCTTTTTCCAGTTTGACATTCATCATGACTGGATCGGATGTTCTGGCATCACAAACTAAAACAGGGTAATCATAGTCTTTTATGATGCTCTCCACCCATTTGATTTTTAGATCCAACTCATTCGTATGAACGGATAGTAGCGCACCATTTGAATTGAAGTGGTTTACGCGGTTCGTTTTTCCATTCTTAGGGTTGGACCATACGGACAAGTAAGCTTGTCCTTTGTCATCAAAATAGATCTTTTGCCTTGGCTTATTCAATTCGAAATCCATGTAGGCGACTTTCCTTAGATAACCGTATTCATCATACTCCTCACGTTTTGTACGATAACGTTGTTCATTAAAGTAATCAAGGAAACTCACTTTGTTTTCTTTATCATAATTTATATAAGTTGTATATAATCCATTCTCATATGCTCTATATGCATTAAAACCGGCACGTTTGTCCAATACTGCATTAAACTCTTCAATCCGTTTAATGGTTTCAATTTCCTTCTGCTGTAACGTACTTCTGTTTGTAAGGCTTAACGATTCAAACATATTCAAAAGTTTGATACGCTTGTCGATCTTACCCTGTTTAATTAGTTGTTGAATGATCGTGTTATATCGGGGATTGAAGTTAAAGGTAAGGATGTAGGTTTCATAACCTAATTCTGCAAATAAGTTAGCTTGTAGAAGTGCGGCCTTTGTCATTCCACCCCGATTAACGTCCAACGAGTTTAATAAGCAAAACATCGTCGCGCGACTTTCCATTTTAAAACCTCCTGAATTAATAACTATAGAATCATTGTCTGAATTTGCTAAGAGCTTTATACTTAATGTTACTAAGTTTGGTGATTAAAGTAATTTCTTAAGTAAAGTTTAGGAATAGGTCACCAACTGTTTGAATTCACTTAAATTTAATGCTCGTTGTCATACCTAACTTTATTATGCCCCTCTGATACTAAAAAAGCAGAACATTAGACCTAGCAATCCAAATAATCGCAGAGAGGGAACAGAAAAACATCTAAAGAGTTTGATTGCTTTCATCCTTAACCGACTTTTCTGCCTCATTTAGTTGGATGACTTTTTTAACGTAGGCGCTACCGAAAGAGTAAAAAAAGGGAACACGAATGATGGGGATCCCCCAAAAGTCAGGAAAATGACTTTAAGGAACAATACCCTTTTTTCATGAAATTAATGCACAAAAAATCGCCCTTTTTAGTAAATGAAGTTACCAACAAATACAAAAGTCGATTTTTTATGCAAAGATTACTACAGAAAATTATAACTTGGGAACAAACTTCACTACCAATCTCCAATCAAGAGGAAAGAAAAAACTACGATTAAAACAGGTATGGCTTTAGCCCATGAGTTCACATGAGCGACCCCAAAAACGAACCTTCACACCAACTTTTATTCCCCACAACAATCAACAAGCCCCTGTGATCTTTGATATTCAAAAACTCAGTCCAGTTAAAAAAAATGAGTAAAATTAGTGCGGGAAGATTTCAGCCCACGATTAGTGAAATACTAACAAAATAACGCACTATTTCTGATAGAAATTGTTATTCGAAAACCAATAACCCATCATTAAAAGAAGGAATTACCTAGATGAAGATGGAAATGTACATTATAAAAACAGGGCTATTTTTACAGGGACTGACAAATTAATTACACGAATCCAAATTGTGAAAAAAGACTCACATTATAGAAAATATTGTAGATTACATTACTCAAATCCAACCAATATAAACCAGTAAAATACTACTATTTTCCCCTTGTAACAAAAATGTAATATGTTTTAACCCTTTTGATTTGTTAGAATAGGGAAAAAGACATATTCGAGGTGGAAAACCGTGAAAAAAAGTGTAGTCGCATTTTCGACATTAGCCATTTTATCTTCGACTTTTGTTTCTCCTGCCCTTGCCAGTACATATACAGTCAAAAGCGGTGATAACTTAAGTAAAATCGCCCAGAAGCATAATACGACGGTAAAAGACTTAAAACAGCTTAATAACTTAAAAACAGACTTTTTGAGTATTAACCAAAAATTAATTATATCCAACTCCAAAACCACATCAAATGATTCTTCAGTCTCCTTGAAAAAAACAAAGAATACTACATATACCATTGTTTCAGGTGATACCTTAACCAGGATAGCAAACAAGCATAACCTTACACTTGCTGAATTGATGAAATTGAATAATTTAAAATCCGATAGAATTTATGCGGGTGCTAAACTTATCGTATCTAAATCAACCACTACCACCACCATTGATCTACCCAGCAGCTCCAAGCCATCTAATGTTACTCAGACCCCAGCCAATTCGTCTACATACATTGTGGTAAAAGGGGACACACTTTCCAAGATCTCCAGAAAAACCAACTTGACTGTAGCCCAGCTTAAATCAATCAACTCGTTAAAGTCTGATCTAATCAGAGTGGGCCAAAAACTAAAATTAGGTAAATCGGCAAGTACAGCCTCTCCAGGTAAACATGATGATGGAAATGTGGAAGCTCCAAGTTCCGGGAACAAAGTAACCAAGCTCGTTTCTGAAGCAAAGAAATTAATTGGAACACCATATTCGTGGGCGGGCGCCTCTCCATCAGGTTTCGATTGCAGTGGATTTATTTACTATACGTTCAAAAAGGCTGGATATGAAGTTTCCAGGCTTTCATCTTCCACATATTATGATATGGGTAAAAGGGTTACTTCACCGAAAAGTGGCGACCTTATCTTCTTTGCAACGGGTTCCAACAAATCAGTGGTAAGCCATATGGGAATTTACTTGGGTGGCGGACAGTTCATTCATGCCTCATCAAGTAAGGGAGTAACAATCAGTTCTACTTCAAACTCTTATTTCAAAAGTAGAATCATAGGATATAGAAGTTTATAAGATTTACATGCCAGACTTTATCTTAAAGTCTGGCAATCTTATGTAGAGATTCACACCTTCTTTTTATTCATGGTTATATAATTAAAAAAATTCGATTGATAAGATAGCGAAGGAATTCAGTATCTGAGAATCCTTCGTTTTTTTACTGTTAATACAGGTAAATATGCACTCTAAGTACAAAAAGAAACTATTCTATTTTTGACAAAAAAAAGGTATAGTTAAAAACATACCAACTAGGTATTTTTTCGCACCTTCCATTTTATGGGATGGTTCAAGGGGGAATATTAGATGAGATCCGAACATAAAAAAAAGAAAAAGAAACGTAAAACGTTTAAAATAATCGGCTTCACCCTTCTTATCCTTATCATTGGCGCAGGTACTTATGGAGCTTCAGTTTATCAATCGTTAGCCGGAGCGATTCAAACTATGCAGGGTACAGAGCACAAAACGGATAAGCGTGTAGATGACATCAAGTTCAAAAGCAAAGATCCATTTTCATTACTCATTCTTGGCGTGGATGAAAGGAAAAATGACTCAGGTCGATCAGATACAATGATTGTCATGACGGTTAATCCTAAAAAAGAATCCATTGAATTATTGAGTTTACCCAGAGATACGCGTACAGAAATCATCGGTAAAGGCATAAATGATAAAATGAACCATGCCTATGCATATGGCGGAGTTTCCATGTCGATAAACACAGTGGAAGCCTATATGGATATTCCGATTGATTATTACGTCAAAATGAATATGGAAGGCTTTCAGGATATTGTGAATGCTGTAGGTGGCATCACAGTTGATAATGATATGGACCTTGCCTATAAAGGGTTTAATTTTAATAAAGGCACAATCGACTTAAATGGTAAAGAGGCATTGATTTATTCCCGAATCCGCAAGGAAGATCCCCGCGGAGATTATGGACGGCAAATGCGGCAACGCCAGGTTATCCAAGCTGTCATGAAAAAAGGGTCAAGTCTCTCAACACTTACCAATTATGACGATATATTCGAAGCACTAGGTAAAAACGTTGAGACCAATTTAAGTTTCAATGAAATGTTGAGTATCCAAAATAACTATAAATCATCCCTAAAAAATATTGAACAATATACTCTTGAAGGTGACAATCAAAAGGTAGATGGCGTTTGGTACAACATCGTTCCGGAAGATACAAAACTTGAAGCCCAAAACCGTGTGAAAACACATCTGGGATTATAATGGGGGGAGGATGGCTTTAATAGCCATCCTCTTTTTTTACCTTTTGGTCAATCCTTCATTTTTTTAAAATAATCGGAACGTATCACTTGGTCACTCAAATCAATCTCCTTTTGGTCTTCTGGTGAAAATCCTTCGACCCTGCCTTCTTCATTAATTTTCATTTGAGAACCATAATCTCCTTTTAATATCAAAGCATCACCTTTTTCGTCATTAAGCATGCTCTCTCCAAAGTATGAAGAACTCTTAATATTGAACAGATCATATAGAGTTGGTAAAATATCGATTTGGCCCGCTACCTTATCAATCGTTCTTCCTTTCATATCCTCCTGATAAATGATCACGGGAATGGGCATATATTTTTCAATCCACTGCTCATCGCTAATTTTACTACCGTAATACGCTTCAACCTCGTGTTTATCTTTTAAAAATAGCCCATCATGATCTCCGTAAATGACAATCACGCTGTCTTTCAATTTCCCGTCATCCTTCAACTTCTTTACGAAATCCCCGATGGCTGAATCCGTATAATGAATTGCTTCAAAATATTTAGATAGATAACTGCCCTCTTTTCCAACTTCAGGCTTCAATGTTATCTGTTCCTTCGGTAGCGAAAAAGGGACATGGCTGGTCAATGTAACGAAAAAAGCATAATAGGGATTTTGTTTATCTTTTAATAAATCATAGCTTTGATTGAAGAAACTGCGGTCTCCCAAGCCCATCGAAATCAGCTCATCTTGCTTCATGTCCTCTATGGAAAAATAGTCATCAAACCCTAGTGAGGGATATGCATGCTGCCTATTCCAAAAGTCTTCTTCATCCCCGTGGAAAGCATAACTTTGATAATCCGACTTCTTTAATTCTTTAGCAAGACCCGGAAAATCATTATAAGGGAACCGAAAAAAGGTCGCGCCTTGCTTTAAAGGAAATAAACCGGTATTCACGATCAGCTCTCCATCAGATGAATTTCCAAATACGGTCTGTGGATATACATGCGGGAAGTACAAACCCTCCTTCGCCAATTCATTCATGAATGGTGTGACCTCCTGTCCAGCACTCCTTTGAAATAGCGGAAACGCCTGTAAAGATTCCACTTGGATGATAATGAGATTCTTCCCCTCCAATGAGCCTGAAAAGGCATGATCCTTTATTTTCTTTTTATTGAAGTAATCAGAAACGGCCTTCTTTTCTTTCGAAGACATTCCATGCCCTCCCGAGTCAGTAAAGTAGGCATACGTGTCCAATACGTGATGACCGATCGGGCCCCAGTTTCGCAAAAAGGTATTCGCCTCATAACGCCGGGTTATATCCACCTTGTCGATAAAAATATTCTTTACCGGCTTAAGCCCTGCTATCATCAGGAAAATCACGGCCGGTATAAGTGCCATATGCTTGAGGGGGTATTTTTTCTTCACGAATGATTCTGCAATTGGAATGCCTACCAGAAGAAAGATAGAATCTTTCATTTCCATCATACTGAATATACTTTCACCAAGCCCATTCAGATTGCTTTTTTGCATCCACATATAGGAAGTTATAGGTGTCGAGTAATAGCGATAAAACCAGATGTCCCCAAGGAAAAAGACCATGATCGAAAGAAGGAGGACAGAAAAAATGATGCCCTTTAGGATCCAATTCGGTATCCATTCCTTCAGATAAACAATAAAACCGGCAACACCGATGATTATCGTAATAATCCCGACAGAAAGATCATTACCCATCCTATCATTCGTATAAATGAAAAGTATGGCCACGATTGAAATGGACAAAATCTCAAATAGCCTCTCCTTCAATCGCTGATTTAGGTTATTCTTCATGCTCCAGCCACTTTCCTCTTCATTATTTCCAGGCCATCGTTACGCCTGATTACGGAAGATTACTTATAAATATTACTTAGCGTTACCATTTATGAGAAATTGCAGACAGAAAACAGCATTAAGTTGTCAAACCAGTCTTAATGCCTTCCCTCATAAACAAGAGCCTTCATCTATAGATGAGGGCTCAGACTGTAGACAAACTCGAGAAAAGCAAGTTTGTTATTTAATAAACTTCAGTTGTTTTCAGAAATTGATTCGAGAGGAGTGTCACAAATTTCTTCAATCCAGTGGGTTTCATCCCATATAAACCAGTAAAAAATCAAGGAGCATAACCCCTTCCCGTTTTTATAATTCGGGTAATACTTCCCTCGATAAAATCGTGAAAGGGATTCGGGATGAGACCATTCCGCACCCTATTTTGTCGACAAACTGGTATAGATGAGGGCTTTTCAACATACTTAATCATTTCTTTTCATTCCGGTTGCCGCCAATTCATGTGAGTGTTTTTCCTACTATCTCTTCCATTCAAAAGCAATCTTCCAATCTTCATCAGGAATCGATTCTGCCAACATATCCCCTTCTTCGAATAAGAAACGCCATGGCATGCTTGAAAGTGCCGGTATCTCCCCCAGGTTTGATAGATCGAATGCCTTTTTTGCCAATAATTTCCCGTTCCCATCCACTAACAATAAATCCACGATATCAAACTGGACTGCTTTCTCCAATGAATTTCGGAGAAAAGCAACTATGATTATATCATCCTCCACCCTATTCAGTTTAACGCCGGATATTGAAATTTGATTCGGTTTTAATGCAGCCAGCCTTTGATGGTGGAATCTATATACATATTCCTCTTGCTTGGAAATTTCCCATTCCTTGTTAAACATCAGGGCAGTATGAACAGCGTCCTGATTGAGTACCTCACGTTCATCTATAGTTAAATGGTTTTTCTTTTCATTAACCCTTATATCCCTTTTTCCAAATAAACTCACCATTCTTCACTCTCCAAAGCAGCTTCATCTTCCTGATTACTATTCATATATTCCATAAAACGGATGCTTATCTCCGACTCGATTATACTTAAGAGAAGGTTGAATTGGCTAAGTGCCACTTTTTCAAACAACATATATGGGTCCTGTTGACCATATCCGCTTAAACCAACGCCTTCCTTCATACTATTCATTTCGTCCAAATGATTCATCCAATTTGTATCAATATGCTGCAGCATGAAAGCACGTAACTGGTTTCCCCATTCTGCATCGTCTTGAAAAATTACTAGCATCGATTCCAATTCACCTAAAGCATCCAATGCTTTTGCTTCAACTAAATGACCTTCCAAATCCTTCAAATCACTTGCCTGCCAATCCAAAGACAGGAAAACAGGGGAAAGCTCATCAATAAAGGCGGAGGAATCAGGCTCTGCTAGATGTTCAGGGGAATGTTTCTCTATGAGACGACGAACGTATTTTTCGATATATTCTAGTAATATGGCCGACATCCGTCCAGAATCCCAATCAAGAATCCTATCTCTCATCGCATAGATGATTTTTCTTTGCTCATTTAATGCATGTTCTAACTTCAACAAATGGTAACGACTTGATTGATGCATCTGCTCTATCGTTTCCTGCACCCTTTTCACGAATTTATCGGGTGCAGGGCCCACAACCAATCCATTTTCGTCCGTTTTGATTTTATTTATATACCGTTCAATCTCTTCTTCATCATAGTAATCAAACAAATCATCTTCCAAGGAAATGATGAATTGTGTTGAACCTGAATCACCCTGCCGGCCGGAACGTCCCCTTAGCTGCATGTCAATCCGACTGCTCTCGTGTCGCTCCGTACCAATGATATGAAGGCCGCCTAATTCCTTGACAGCATCATCCAGCACTATATCCGTTCCTCTCCCAGCCATGTTCGTAGCCAGCATGACTTGATTTTTTTGCCCGGCATTGGCGATGATTTCCGCTTCATCCTCTTCCGTCTTCGCATTAAGGATTTGATGCTTAATTTTCCCCTTATCTAAATGAACCGAAATTTTTTCAGATTGCTCAATGGAGGTCGTCCCGATCAGAATAGGTCTGCCTTCTTCATGAATCCGTTTTACTTCCGTGACGATTTTGTTGATTTTGCTGATTTCATCCTTATAGATCAAATCAATCTCATCCACTCGAATAATAGGCTTATTAGTTGGAATTTCAATGACGGGGAGCTGATATGTTTCCTGGAATTCCGACTTTGACTGCACGGCACTTCCTGTCATCCCGGACATTGAATGATATAAACGAAAATAATTTTGGATGGTTATCAACGCCTGTGTTTCATTCTCTTCGGAAATCTCCAAGCCCTCTTTTGCCTCAATCGCTTGATGAAGCCCATCACTGAAGCTTCGCCCTTCCATCACCCTGCCTGTGAATTTATCGATTAATGCAATCCTTCCATCCATGACAATGTAGTCCACATCCAATTTCATGATCGCGTGGGCTTTAAGCGCCTGTGTGACATTATGTAATAACTCTTGATGATCCAGACCATACAGATTGTCGATACCAAAAGCCTCTTCAATCTTGGAAGCCCCTTGATCCGTGAAAAAGGCAGCCTTTGACTCAGTGAAAATCTCGTAATCATCATTTTCTATATATGACTTCATGATTTGTGCAGTGATCTGGTGAAGCTCGGTTCCGTCGCTTGCCTTGCCCGCAATGATTAATGGTGTCCTCGCTTCATCAATCAAGATGCTGTCAATCTCATCGACAATGGCAAATCGGTGTCCTCTTTGAACCTTCTCTTCTCTTCGGAAAACCATATTGTCACGCAAATAATCAAAACCGAACTCAGTTGCCGTTCCATACGTGATATCTGCTTTATAAGCTTCACGTTTTGCAGTAGGCCCCATTGGGGAAATGTTCAAACCGACCGTCAACCCTAGAAATTCATGAATTTTTCCCATTAACTCTTTATCACGTCTGGCCAAATATTCATTGGCCGTAATAATATGGACACCATTCCCGTACAGTGCATGTAAATAGCTAGGCAAGGTAGCGACAAGTGTCTTCCCCTCTCCCGTATTCATTTGTGCAATGCCCCCTTCACTCAGGACAAAGCCGCCTGCAAGCTGGACATCATGGTGCCTAAGGTTCAACACTCGTTTAGAAGCCTCCCTTACTACCGCAAAAGCTTCGGTTTGTATATCCGATATATTTTTACCAGCATCCAATAAGCTTTTAAATCTATCCTTCATTCCGCATAATTCTTGATCAGAATACCTTTCATATTTACCCTCTAGCCGATTCACACCTTCTACCAACTTATAAATTCTCTTTAAGTCTTTAGAGCTTTCTTTGAAGAACTTTTTCATACTGGATAGCATAGGGTTTTCTCTCCTATTATTTCAATTGAACTCTAGTGAAATTATATCAGTTATATATTTACTGTTTATAAATTATTACCTATATATTGAAATTATATAGAAGGTTTTTTCACCCTTCCTTCTTTTATTCCGATATTGTAAAAGTTATAAAAGCTACAGTCATCCTAGTCCAGTCTGGATGAAATTCACATAGAAAATTAATGCTTCTTCCTATCAGGAAGGGGTTTTTTTATCGATTTAAACAAATAATAGGAAGACTTTCACCCAATGGAGGATTCCAGATGAATAAGACATCCACAAGATTCATTCTTAAACTTACACAGCCTCATCACTTTGGATTACTCGTTCTTATCTGCATTATTTGCATGACCTCTCCTATTCAAGCAGAGATCAAAAACACCCCCAAGAATGTCATATTGCTGATTGGCGACGGCATGGGGTTAGGCGCAATAGAAATTGCCCGACAATTGGAATACGGAAAGACAGGCGTTTTGCATTTGGAAAAACTGGAGCACATTGCCCTGATGCGCACGTATTCCGCCAATAATTACGTCACTGACTCGGCAGCAGGAGGGTCCGCGATTGCCACTGGAATAAAAACCAACAATGAATCGATCGGTGTCGATGTCAATGGTTCCGAGGTAGATAGTGTATTGGATGCATTTCAGGCGAATGGAAAAAAAGTCGGGATCATTTCAACCAATATGGTAGTCGATGCCACTCCTGCTGCCTTTGGTGCAAGTGTGTCTAACCGGTGGACAGGCGGCGCGAATATCGCGAGGCAGCTCTTTGAGAACCGGATAGACGTCATTCTCGGCGGAGGTGCCAGCTATTTCGGGGCAGATAAGCAAAATGGCGAGGATTTAATCACTAAATTTAAAAAAGCAGGCTATGGGATTACAACCACTAAAGAAGAGCTTAGTTCCATTAATAAAACGGAAAAACTATTAGGGTTATTTCACCCTACCTATATGAATTTTAAGCTGGATAAAGAAGTATTACATTCACAAGAGCCATCTCTACCCGAAATGACATCCAAAGCGATTGATATTTTATCTCAGGGGGATAAGGGATTCTTCCTGATGGCTGAAGGTGCTCGTATTGACCACATGGAGCATGCAGCCGATATCACTGGAATATGGAAGGAAACGATCGAGTTTGACCAGACCGTCAAAGAGGTTGTGAATTGGGCAAAAAATAGAAATGATACTTTGATTGTTGTGCTTGCAGACCACGAAACAATGGGGACCTCCGCATCTGAGACCATGGATATCCCTGCATTGAAAAAAATCAGGGTTTCTTCTGAATATATGTCCAAACAGCTTACATTCAATAAAAATAACGAAATCAATCCAGAAAGTGTCGTTTCCACATTCAAGAAGTATGCATATATATCCCTTACGGATCAGGAAGTTCATCAATTCATCGCTAACGTTAGAAAGAATAGAACGCTTGTCTATCCACAGCATCAAATTGATTGGGAAATCGGAAGCACCATCGCCAATCATCATAAGGCAGGTGTAGCTGATCGAAGCATAAGGGCTGCCAGTTCCACAGGAGGGCACACCGCCAATATGATACCCGTTTTTGCTTCGGGTCCAGGCAGTGAAGCCTTTGATGGGGTCATTGAAAATACGGATGTTTCGAAAATCATCACAAAAGCCGCCGGTGTTCCGTTCACACCCGGTCAGCATAAAACAAAAGAAGAGTGAATTGATTCATTCTTCTTTTAAGATGATTCTCCTGTCTCATTAACTGATTTTTTCGGTATTCATTTCTATTGAGGTGCGTTAACCCAAGTTTTGGGGGATTTCTCCGAAGTTTGGGCCAATTACTCACGAAATTGTGCGATATTCCTGAAGTTTTGTGCGTTTACTCGTGAGTTTGCGCTTTTTACTCGTGAATTCGTGCTGTTTACTCGTGAATTTGGCTGTTTACTCGTGAGTTTGCGCTGTTTACTCGTGAATTCGTGCTGTTTACTCGTGAATTTGCGCTTTTTACTCGTGAGTTTGCGCTTTTTACTCGTGAGTTTGTGCGTTTACTCGTGAGTTTGCGCTGTTTACTCGTGAGTTTGTGCGTTTACTCGTGAATTTGCGCGTTTACTCGTGAGTTTGCGCTTTTTACTCGTGAATTCGTGCTGTTTACTCGTGAATTCGTGCTGTTTACTCGTGAGTTTGTGCGTTTACTCGTGAGTTTGCGCTTTTTACTCGTGAGTTTGTGCGTTTACTCGTGAATTTGCGCGTTTACTCGTGAGTTTGTGCCTTTTACTCGTGAATTCGTGCTGTTTACTCGTGAGTTTGCGCTTTTTACTCGTGAGTTTGCGCGTTTACTCGTGAGTTTGTGCCTTTTACTCGTGAATTCGTGCTGTTTACTCGTGAGTTTGCGCTTTTTACTCGTGAGTTTGTGCGTTTACTCGTGAGTTTGTGCGTTTACTCGTGAATTTGGGCTTTTTACTCGTGAGTTTGTGCGTTTACTCGTGAGTTTGCGCTTTTTACTCGTGAGTTTGTGCTTTTTACTCGTGAGTTTGTGCGTTTACTCGTGAGTTTGGGGCGTTTACTCGTGAGTTTGCGCTTTTTACTCGTGAATTCGTGCTGTTTACTCGTGAATTCGTGCTGTTTACTTGTGAATTTGCGCTTTTTACTCGTGAATTTGATGAAGAACCTTAACCATTTATAAAAGAACAAAAAAAGACGCCATAAATGACGTCTTAATCATTCATTTTTTCACATGTTTTTTTACAACATACCCAATCTGGCTTCCCTTTTTCACTTTATACCACTCATCTTGTTGAGCTAGGATCGTTACGGTTTGATCCTTGTATAGTTTCCCGATCGTTTCAGAAGAATTATTTCTATTTTCTTTAATAGATAATGCGTTTGCTGTCACGATTCCCGTCGTCTTCCTAATGGGGATTTTCGTTGAAACGGTTTTCTTATTGTCACTCCCATCCTTAGCGGTGATTGTCACCGTGAACATCCCGTTGGTCATATTTTTGAAATCCCAGGTTGCCGATTGCCTGCCTTTAATGACCTGCCTTTCGGAAAGGGTGCCAACCGCTTTGCCCTTACTGTTCTTGATTTCCACTTTCACTTTAGAGTTTTCATTTATTGTATACGTTATGTTCGCTTTCTCGGTACTGTAATTACCAGAAGTTTTGACATCGGTGATTTTCGGTACCGACGTATCCTTACTAATCTTAATCACCATTGTTGCCGAACCTTCATTACCGCTTCGATCCATTGTTGATATTTCCGCTCCATATGTACCGTTACTTACCGCTTTCGTGTTCCAGATTACTGAATGGGTACCTTTTTTCATTGTTTGGTCACGAACTGGGGTAGTTAGGGCTTTCCCTTTACTATCTTTAATCGTGAATGAAACTACAGCATCTTCTTTAAGGGAATAAGTGATTCCAACTTCATCCTTTTCATGATCCGTCTTCGCTTTCATGTTTATTGAATTCGGTGCCGCCTTCACGTCAAGATCCGTTTTAGCTCCAGCCCCTACTATTCCATATTCCTTTTCTATATTAGTGTTAGGATAATAAAATGCCAAAATCTCTTGATACGATTGACCTGCTTCCGCTCTGTTTTTCGCTCCAAACTGACTTAGCCCGACCCCATGTCCGTATCCTGACCCTTCAATTGCAATTCTGGAAGGATTGGAAGATGAATGGTCAACCAGATAGCTTTTCATCACACCTTGTCCCACCATGCCCCTGATTTTGGAAGCCGCTACATTGGTAAGGTTAATCTTTTGCTCCAAAAGGCTCCCCCTGTCATCAACAAGATCCCTTACATAGAATTTCAGTTGGATGGAGCCTTTCGTAACCCGGCCTCCCGTTTTTTTATCGGTAAATGTTAAGACGGGAATCTCCGTTATTTTAATATCTTTATTCGCATATCCATTATTATTCAGCCAAACCTTGAGCCTAGGTACAACGGCTTTATCTTTTTCCTGTACACTTGTCCACCATTCATCCGGATTAGATAAATCTTTTTTTGACAGGTCGATTTGCTGCTTGTCCAGCGTTATCGCCCAATTGGTTTTTGGATCATAGGAATCTTCTTTTATAGTTAAATATGCAAGAGGATTACCACTTGACCAAACATTTGAATTCGATTCGGTCATGCCTCCATTACTTGAGGAAAAGAACGCTTCGATTATTTCATCATCTTGTTTGATTACCATACCCGTTGTCTGATCAATGGCAGAATTAGTTTGGTAGTGACCGTCCGCCCCGCCATATACTTGGTAAGAAACCGTATCATCAATTAATGTGGATTGATGGCGAAGAGCATAAGTCCGTGCTGCAATCGCCTGTGCTTTTAAGGCTTCGGCATGCCATAGCGCAGGCATCTCCCGCGGCACAACGCCCTTTAGATAATCTTCAATGTAAACATGATTGATTGGCCGAATGTAACCGCCCTCCACTGTAAATGAAAATGAGCCTGGATACGGCCGGCCGTTTATGGACAATGAAGCATCTGGTTTAACAGGAATTATCTTGAAGGAAGCATAAGCTCCCTCTTTCTTAGAACCTTTGTAAACGGCAATTTTTGCTGACTCCACTTTCAAAGTCAGATCTTCACCCGCCTTGATGAATATCTCTCCCCCTGAAGTACGGTAGTCCCCGGTTGCCGTTAATTTGACACTGGTTTGATTCCCTAAGTAATTCTTCAGTTTCACTTCCATCGTTGTATTCTCTTCCGTTGCCGTTGCTTCAGGAGAAGGAAATGCAGAAAAAATGATAAAGAAAGCAATAAACAAAAATTTTAAACTCCTCATTCCTTTTCATCCTCATTCCAATTCTATTTGTCTTTCAAAGATTTCCGGACGCATTAATCCTGATACGTTCAATCCAATGGCATGGGGGAGTATATAATAATCCTGGATGATGTCACTGCTGCTGAACCATGTTCCATGATTTTCATTCCTTGTTTTTAACTCCTTTTTGGATGACAAACTTTTAAGGTTTACTGAACTCTCTTTTTACATTCTGTATGTACGACTCATTATCCTTCAAATCCAACTTTTAATATTGAGGTTGAATAACATAACGTTTTTGATCATTTATGAAGGTACTGAAATCCTTAACCGTTAAAAAATAAAAAGCTGGACATGGAAGAAAACATGTCCAGCTTTTTATTTGGTAAATGCTCGATGCATCTAACCATTTTTTGATGGGTACTTATTTCTTTACTTTAAATACTTCTTCAAAACCGGTTTCATATGATCGATAGCGACATGGCTGCCGCCCCGTCCTTTTACATCCTCTACCATCCATGCCATGAGAAGTTCTGGGTCTTCTAAGTCCATTGCAACAAACCAACCATTTTCTGTTCCGTCAGCGTTTTTGGATGCCTTGATTTCAGCAGTTCCCGTTTTGGCTGCGATTTTTATGCCAAGATCATTTATTCCATGTCCGCTTCCCTTAGGATGTTCCACTACTTGTGTCAGCATCTTGGTGATCTGATTTGCTTGGTCTGCTGATATGGCATTTTCCTTCCATATTTTCTTTTCCATTTTATCTCCTGTTATTAACGAAGGTGCCAGGATGTTTCCTTCATTCAAGAAGGCTGAATAGGTCATAGCGAGATGAAGAGTGCTCATTTGGACTTGAGCTTGACCATATCCAGCGTCTGCCAAGCGTCCTTCACTGTCGATTTTACCAATGCTCGATGCTTTGATCGGATAATCGTAGTTCAAAGCTTCATCAAATCCGAATGCCTTGAGTCCATTTGAGAATTTTTCCTTTCCAAGCCCCAATGCTTTTTGGGCAAAATAAATATTGTCTGAATAAATTAATGCCTTTTCCATATCGATTGGAACACCGGGGTCAGAAACCCTTGTAATGGAATGATCTTTCCATGTCGATTTGGCCCACGTTTTTCCTTGGATATTTATTGTCTCATTCGGATCCACACCATTTTTCAAAGCGATTGCCGCAGTAATCGCCTTAATGGTTGAACCAGGTGCAAACGTCGAACTGAAACGGTTTAAGAGCGGTTTTTTTGGGTCTTCTTCAAGCGCTTTTTGTTCCGCTTTTGTTATTCCGAATATATATTTATTAGGATCGAATGACGGACTTGAAACAAGTGCAAGCGTTTCACCGGTTTTCGGATCAAGTGCCGATGCTGATCCAACTTCGTTCTTATATTGCTTAAAGATATCCTTTTGAAGCTCGGCATCGATGGTCAATGTAATTGTTTCTCCCTCTTCAGCAGGCTTTTCAGCAATCACTTTTTCTTCGCCATCTTCTGATTTAATGAAGATTTTACCGCCAGGTTTCCCTTTAAGCCTTTCTTCTAAAACTTCCTCAAGGCCTCGCTTGCCAATAACGTCACTTGCGGTATAACCTTTCCCTTTCAATTTCTCCAAGTCTTCGGCTGATGCCTCGCCGACGTATCCAATTAGATGGGCAGTAGCCTCTTTATATGGATATATGCGTTCTTCCGTATTATTGACCGATACCCCAGCAATGCTTAATAGCTTTTCCAAGGTTGCGGTATTATCGTTTGACATTTTCTTGATGGGGACGAAATAGCTGGGCTTCACCCATGATTGTTTTAATTTCTGATTCACTTCGTCGGTAGTCATATTGAGGATTCCAGCGACCTTTTTAACTGTTTCGGATTCATTGGCCATTTTCTCTGGCACAATTCCTACTTCTGCTACCGTTCCATTCATGGCAAGACCGCGTTCATTTCGATCGACAATTTCCCCGCGAATGGCTGGATAAGATTCAACAGATATCTTTTCACCGGCTTCCAATTGAGGGAATATATAGCTTTCATCCCACTGGATGTACCAATTTTCTTCCTCACCTTCCCCTTCCTTGACAAGGGTCGCTTTATGGTCAGAGCTGACTGCACCTGCCATAGTGGACATATCAACGGTATAAGCAAGGTTCACCTTTTCTCCATCTTTATGATTTTTTTCTTCTTTTGGCTGTTTATAGTCCACCTTTAATTGGTCGACTTCTATGCCCGTATAAATTTTTTCATAACGTTTCGCAAATTCATCCGCACTGATTTCTTTCTTTGTCTCCGGTGACAGATAATCGTACATCTTCGTAAAATCCTGTTTATTCCAAAGCTTCGTATATGCTGCAAAGCGATCTTCTGGAGTTGGCTCATCCGAGCATCCTGCCAGGAACAATACGCTCATTAACAATAAGCTGGAAACTAAAGCTAGTTTCTTCATGATTTCCTCCTAATGAATAGTTAGAGTGATATACCTATAGTTTATCAAAATATTAGGGGAATGGGGGATTTTGTATGACCTATTTCTTGATTTTGCTAATTAACCTTGTTTTTTCTAAAGCAAAAGTCCTGTACATATTGTACAGGACTTCAGACTATAGACAACTTCGAAGAAAGCGAGTTTGCCTACAGTTTTTTAAACGTTTCAGTTGTTTTCAGAAATCCGTTCCCTTTCCGCCGACTGTCTGCCAAGCCGCATCAAAGCAAGCGTCTGTGGGGTCCCGGCTAGCCAGTTATTCAGCAGGAGTGTCGCAAATCCCTTCAATCCAGTGAAGAATTCATCTACTATAATAAAGTAAAAAAACATGAAGATTTTCTTTTAAATTCATGGTTCAAAAAAAAACCAGCAGCTACAGTTTTTCTCTAAAAAAGGTCCAGTTGTTTTCGGAAATCCGCAAATCCTTCCCGCCGACCGTCTGCCAAGCCGCATCAAAGCAAGCATCCTGCGTGGTCCAGGCTAGCCAGTTATTCGGCAGGAGTATCGCAAATTCCATCAAACCAGTGAGGGTTTCATCCACTATAATAAAGTAAAAAAACATGAACGATAATCGTTGGGTGAGGCAATTCCTAATTCCCCTTTTTCGAAAAACTAAAGCATTCTTTTTTTTCGGCTTTTTTTCTCTTGCAACCATTTTTTCAAGAAGAAAAAGCCCAGGATGCTCGAAATGATGAGACCGCTCGTCGTCACCATGACAGCTACCCATTCGTATAGGGAGTAATTCATATATGCTTTCCACGGTAATTTCCCTTTCCAATCTTCAATATATAGATTCATTCCGAATATCCCGGAAATAACCGTATAAATCGTTAGTATTTGCAAGAGATAATTACTGCTTTTCCCAGCCAGTTTATCCTGGTTTTGATAAAGGTAGGAAAGTGTTTCCTTCACTTCTTTATAGAGAGGGGCGATCCTGAAGGTTTCATCCGTTTTTTTGAATAGCTCTTTACCGATAGCCGTACTATTGACTTCAGTAAATAAATATTTTGCAGAAAACTCAGTGATCATGAAAATCAGCTGTTCCGTATCCGATTGATCTTTTTCCACATCTATTCGGGAGTGTTCATGAGCCAATTTGAGCAGTACAATTTTATAATAGAAGAAAAGCAACACCGTGTAAAAGTGCTGGCCGTACATTTCGCTTGCCAGTTCCTGTTCCAGTTTACCTGTCGCTTTCGTGACACACGCGAAATGATACATGCTTGTTACATAATAGGTTTCCTTGCCCCACCGGTCATAAACCCTTTCTTGATAATACCTTTCAATATAATCAGGGTTTAATGCGCCTATATATGGCTCCCCATCATTGTCATACCCGTTCAGTTCACTGATCCGGAATAAGTCGTTTTTAGAAATATCACGATTCTCAGGGAATGCAATGTAACTGATCACGTACATTCTTTCATCGATGAAGAAGGGTAAACTTCCAAAATAGGTCGGGTCCGCTTGTTCTTCATCCATATATTCTTCCATTGGCGGCAATAGTTCATTGAAGATGAAATCCTTCACCTGTTCATACTGATTTTCCCTACAGCCGACTTTCGTTTTTTCTTCGTCATCAGCAATCGGTTCAAGGATTCGGAATGTATCTCCAAAATAGAGAACATCATTATATGAAAGTCCTTCAGGTAACGTAACACGGAGATTCATCATGCCAATATGAAATGGGCATATGAAGATATCTATAGAGTTAATAATAAATGGGGTATTTAAATAGGGTGATTCGAAGGTACAATCATTATCCAGTTTTTTCGTAAAGCGCCGCAAGCCTTCCTTCTGTTTTGCGTTTCCTGGAAATAATATCGGCTCGATGTAAGGCATGAAATACTTTTCCAATTTACGGTGTGAAACTTTATGGCTACCATAAAATTGATTTTGTTGTTCCATATCTTTCAAGTTCAGAAAAACGAAATTGTCCTCCAACAACTTTTCCACAAACTTTTCAATCATATTTCCTTCAAGCGTAAACGGAAAAATGTACTGCTGGAAAGTTCGCTTCGTGGCATCATTCTTATCTTTCACATCCATAAATATATTCCTCCGATTAAACCTGCGACAAACAAGGGTTAATTCATTTATTTAATTATTATTTACCCATGTATATACAAACAAAACGAAACATATTATAGAAATAAATTGGACAAATTGACCAAATAAAAAAAAGATCCCCCAAGCAAGTGCTCGGGGGCCATCGAAAAGAGTTCTTCAACCCTCTTCACTTTAGGGTACTAGAAACTGATGTTTCTAATGAAAAATCCGATATTCGGACCATTTTAGCATTTATTTTCAGGATGATAAACCACGAAATCCCTCCATATTTGGGCTTTAGAACTAAGTATTATCTAATTAATCCTTATATACAGAGATTCACAGATGAAAATATAACTTTAGGAATAATCATAAGATTTTCATTGAACCATCCATAAATCATGAAAATCACGTTTTAAATAATGGAATAAGGGTAAATAAAAAAAAGCAAAGGAGAGACATCATGAAATCCGATAACAATAAACAACACTTTAAATTTTTCGAAAGAACAAATAACTCAAAACCAAGTGAAAGGAAACAAATGAGCGATTTCATCAAAAAAATGAAAATGAATTCTCAAAACTCTCATCTAAATGGTAAAAACTCATGACATGTATGGTGTCATGAGTTTTTATCGTTTAAAATGCGATTTCATTTCCGTTAAGGTTTTGCCTCACACATTTTTTGATACCGATTACATTCAAAAAATGTTGAATTTTCTTCATGGAGGTTGCCTGATATTCATCTACAATCGAAAATTCTTTAATATAAGCGATTTTTTCTTGTACATCTGTATCTATATGATCTTGGCTGTATTCTTTTCCATCTGATTTTTTGCATGTGTACACCACAGCTTCACCAATATTCCTGGTTGCCTTATCAAAAGAAAAAGAAAACACAATGGCACATTCATCATCGTAAAAAGAGGGTTGAACTTTCATATTAATATCAATCATTAACCTTACACCTCTCTCCGTTTTATTATTTACACTATAACAAAATTAATAAAAGGAAATAGGCGTTCCAAACTACGCTCACGTTTCTTCCACACCTACCAAATGGACCTTTCACCCCCATTGCATGGATAATTATAACTAAAGGAATATGCGCAAAAGAATAATCTATTAATAAGAATAAAAAAAACACCTTCATATGAAGATGCTTGAATGAATAATAGGAAGCTTCATTACTTATTTATATAAACCTGGAAGTTCTGCGTAAAGGCCTGGTAATTCGCTTGGGACAATAACAAAAGCAGCGATGATAAGAAAAGATACGACTAATGCTTTAGTACTTTTTTTCATAGGTCATTCCTCCTTTTCTTTTAAAAAAATATTGGTTAAAATAGAAATTAATTCTATAGTTATATTTAACCACATTTCTTAAAACCATTAATTTCGACTAAAGAATCTATTTAAACCATTCAGGACCTGTACATACAGCTTTCACCGATTTTTCATAACAAAATATAACTCTAGGCATATTTTAAGGAGAATCAAAATGGATTTTTTTGCAGTTGGACAAAAGATCAAAGAGCTACGTAAACAAATCGGACTTTCCCAGGAAGAGTTGGCATCCGGTATTTGTACACAAGCACAGATCAGTAAGATTGAAAAGGGCGATGTCTATCCATATGCATCCACTCTCTACTTAATTTCTCAACGTTTAGGCGTTGATGTAAACTATTTTTTCGATATTGGTATGACCCCTAGGCTGGATTATGTCGAAGAAGTGATTTATCAATTAAAAATAGCCAGAAGAACCCGAAATTATGAAGAAATGCAGCAAATTGTTAAGGCTGAGGAGAACAGTCCGCTCTTTCTTCAGAATAAAAAGAATCATCAATTGATTCTTTGGCACAAGGGAATATACGAATATGAAAAAAATAAAGATTTAGATAAAGCCATTGAGTTTATTAATCAGGCCATCGCCATCACTCATACGACTGATAAAATTTATTCGGAACGGGAGCTTGAAATCTTGAGTAGCCTTGGTGTGATGTATGTTGCCGAAGAACAATACGAAAATGCCTTTGCCTTGTTAAGGAAAGCTTTAGATCACTTGAAAGCCCTGCCCTTTTTGACCGATAAAACACTAAAGACACGCTTATCCTATAATTTTGGCAGAGTCTTAACACGCCTGGTCCGATATGAAGAATCCATTGCCTGCTGCCAAGATGCCATAAAGTGGTGCCTCGAACATGATCAATTATATGCGTTAGCGGATTTACATTACCATTTAGGTTACAATTTTGAACTCGTAGGTAACTTTAAAGAGGCAAAAGAGTACTTGGAAAAGTCAGCATTTCTCTTCACATTACAAAAAAATCATACCTTCGCTACATTCATCAACAAAAAGTTGGACAGTTGGAAGAATGAAATGAAAATAAACTAATTCTATATATAAAGCCATTCCCACGGGAATGGCTCTTCCCATTCACCAAGAATATGTATAAGCTCTCGACTCATCATTTCCAAAACCTCTATTCTACATTTCAAATTCCAAGCCAAAATGAAGTATAATAAAGAGATGCTTCAAAAACCCACTTTTAAAAATGGTTCCTGCCCCTCATCACTTGGCTATTTGGCAATGTGAAGCGGATGAAGGATTTGTGGCATGGTTAGCATGAATGCTAGTTTTTCCTGTTTGGAAGGCTATATATCCGAACCGCTTATATTCAAGGGGGTTTTTGACGATATTGACTTTTACAGGGGTTAAATGAAAAGACGGAAAGAGAATGGCCATGAAAAAAGTCAAGCATGGTACATATGCTGTGATGGCTTTTAAAATTGTCACTGTGGCAATTCCTTGGTTAACCCAGGCAAGACTACGATTGTTAAAGTACTGATGGTTCATGATCATACAAAAATATATTTTTGGTAAACAGGGCTTGACCCTGAAGGAGGAGAGTATGGAGCGGGAGTTGTTGTTAGTTGGGGAGCGGCTGGCGGAATTTTTGGAGGCCGGGAATCCGGAAGATTCGGACGTGGTGAATCAAGGGCTTCAGTTATACCGTCAGGGGCTTGTTGATATTAAAGAAGAAGCGGCAGATACGATTACGGCTGAGGTACAGGATGAAACGCGCTTTAAGGCCAGGCTGAACCTACTCTTCCCTCAGGATGGAAGCTGTACATGTGATTCAAGGTTCATTTGCCGGCATCAAATGGCCGTTTTCTTTTCTTCGTATTCAGAACACGCTAGTGTTTCCGACTGGCTGAGCGAATGGAAAGCACCAAAAAATACCTCAACCGCCCAAGCACTGCAGCAAGTAAAACGGGCGAGTGATTTACTTAAACAGGCTGGGGAGAAATCCATCACCTTAGATAAAAGCTATCCATCATGGAAGCAATTCGTGAATGTTACCTTTGAGGAACATGTCGAGCCTCATATAGGCGAGCCTACTTATATGATTGAAAACCATATACAAACTTACTTAAAACGCCTTAGCTCTAAAGCTCCAATGGAAAGGGAATGGAAACTGCTTTACCATTTCGTTACGCAATTTTGCACGATGCAGCTAACACTGAGAATGATTCAGTTACATAAAAGTCAGACGCAAATGATCCGGGTCTTTTATGCACTTGCTGTCGACCTAGCAGAAGAGCTTCATGAAACGGTGCAGCCGCTTAGCCGGCAAGCTAGGCCATTCGCCTTTGATCCCTTCGTTTTCAGCATCAAGGAGGATGTAGCCAAGCTGCTGGATGGAGGAGATGGTCTGGAATATGAAAAGATCGACCTCTACCGGGAGATTTGGAGCTACTTATTCTCCAACTCCTCATGGCGTAAAGAGGAACTGGAACGAATCAAGAAAGAACTTCCTGAGAAGTATATGGGCACGACTGAGAGGACGTCCTATTCCCTCGCAGCCATTCACCTATCCCTTCTGGATAATCATGATAAGCAAGCGATTGAACTACTCCATGAATTGAAGAAGGAAGCCTGTCCATACATTTTTTATTGGCTGAATCTCCTGTCTGAATCAGACAACCGGTCACGCGCCATCCCTTTCATTGAATTCATCAACGCTAATGTCCAGGAGTTTCTTGCGGATTTATCCGATTATTATCAGCGGGTAGATTTCGTACGGACCTTTACGACTTTAATTAACAGTTGCTGTTATAAGCTAAAACGAACCGATTTGCTTGAGAAATTTTACAGAGCCACACTTCCGCACAGCTATTGGAATTATGCAAATTTCCTTTTTGAACAAGGACAATATAAAAAATGGGTGGAGATGCATATTTACTCAGAAATCAGCATTGACTTAATCAGCAGTGAATCCATCAAGGAAGTGGTCTCAAAAGAACCGGAACTAATCTTGCCCCTATATTATCATGCGGTTCAGGAAAAAGTTTCCTTAAAAAACCGACCTGCATATAAGCAAGCTGTCCGTTATTTGAAAAGGATGCGCACCATCTACAAAAAGAGCAAAAAGGAAGACGTATTCGAACGCTATATACTTTATGTAGCTGATTCAACCAAACGGCTTCGCGCTTTCCAAGAAGAACTAAAAAGGGGTAAGCTTATCGATGTTTAATCCAGGGAAATTAAAAATCAAAATAGCGGCTCTCGAAAACGGATCCTACGCCCTTGGCGTAGTCAATGAAGAGAATACCTTCCTCAATACCAATTATATACGCAGGCTGTTATTCAATTGGGATGACGCAAGCTTTTATGGTACTAAAATGACCACGGATTTAGTTGATGGAAATCCTATATTCATTCTTGACGCTTGGGGACTTCTCAACTTTTTTGCAAGGGAAAGCTTTAATTCCTTCATAGAATGGGAATGGTCCGAGATATCCTCCCTTTGCCTGTCGGCAGCGCCTGTGCTTCATGAATCCATAGAAGCTGGAATCCCCGTACCGGATTTCACTAATCTTCAGTTGGACTCCATCGGCTGGAAGCTGCCGGAAGAGGTGGAGGAGGAATTCGTCCCTTCGTTTTGGGAAGAAGAAATATCTTTGGATCTCCCTTCACCTGAACTGGAAACCAATCGTACATTTATCGAAAAGTGGTATAACGGTGCCGCTAATATGTATTTAAAAAACTATTCACCCATGCAGCATAAATGGAGTGAAGCCGTCGGGGCATTAAAGGATTCACGGCTTTCTCCCGAAGAATTGCAATCCTTTTTTGACAAAGACAGCTGGCAGGAATGGCTCGGGACCCAACCCGATCCCAAACCATTCACTATAGGCCTCCGTTTAACTGAGCCTCCTGATGGTAATGGGCCTTGGATACTCGATGTCACCCTTCGTTCCAAAAAGGATGAGAATATCATCGAAACATATACAGGAAAGAAACTGCCGCGTGGCTGGAATAAGTATGCAAGTGAAGTGGTGCGTGCTACGAAACGCTGGCAACTCGTCGTGCCATGGCTTGGAGAGAATGGACGTCTAAAAAGGGAGATTTCGGAAACGGATGCATGGGAGTTCTTGACCGACGCAAGCGAAAAACTCTTGTTTCTTGGCGTCGAAATTCTCCTTCCATCCTGGTGGCTTGCCTTGAAGGAGTCCTCTTTGAAGGTTAAGGCAAAAGTAAAGAGCCAATCAAATCGCGGCCCTTCTTATGTCGGGTTAAAGGCTTTAATGGACTTTGATTGGCGTTTCTCATTAAATGGCAAAGAGCTCACTGAGGCGGAGTTCGAGGAGCTCGTCAATGAAAAAAGGCGGCTTGTTTTCATCCGTGGCCAATGGGTCAAGCTTGATCCCGCTTTCATTAAACAAATTCAGGAGCTGATGGAAACGGCTAATGAAAAAGGAATCCAGCTGACTGATTTGCTGCAGCAGGAATTGTTGAATGGCGTAAATGAAGATAGCGATAACGATTCTGAAAACGACGAAATGCTCCGGATTCAATTTGAATTGAACCAGGAGCTTCGTAAAATGGTGGGAAGACTCAGGGAAACAAAAAACATATCCGTTTTGCCCGTCCCCAATACACTTCAAGGCGATTTACGACCTTATCAAAAACTGGGCATGAGCTGGCTCCTTTTTTTAAGGGAGCATGGTTTTGGTGCTTGTCTAGCCGACGATATGGGGCTTGGGAAGACTGTCCAGATGATTGCCTACCTCCTTCATGTGAAAGACAAAGAAGGAGCAAGTAAAGAGCTGCCCACTACTCCCTTGGACGAACAAAAGAGTGAAACGATCATCGTCGAAGAGGAAAGAAACGAAGAGAGCAGCGATGAGGCTGAGGTGAATACCTCTCCACCCGAAACCGTCTCTGTACAATCGGCGCTCATCGTTTGCCCAACATCAGTATTAGGCAACTGGCAAAAGGAATTGGAAAAATTCGCACCAACACTTAAAGTTCACCTTCACTACGGTTCAAATCGGGCTAAGGGTGAAGCATTTACTAAACTGGCAGCGGACCACGATATTGTCTTAACATCATACGGCCTGACCCACCAAGATGTAGCTGAACTGTCCTCCATCCATTGGAGCAGCGTAATCCTTGATGAGGCACAAAACATCAAGAATGCCCAAACAAAGCAATCCAAAGCGGTCCGCAAGCTAAATGGCAGGCATCATATTGCCTTATCGGGTACGCCAATGGAAAACCGTTTAAGTGAACTATGGGCGATTTTCGACTTCACTAATAAAGGTTATCTTGGAACGCTAGGTCAGTTTCAGGAAAAATATGTGGCGACCATCGAACGTGATGAACAGAAGGATAAAGTCAAAGAATTACAGCGTTTGATACAGCCATTTTTACTCCGCCGTACAAAACGCGATAAAGAAGTCGCACTTAATCTCCCGGATAAGCAAGAACAAAAAGAATTCGTACCGCTTACCACAGAGCAAGCGTCGTTGTATGAACAATTGATCAAAGATACATTTACTGATATCGAACAACTGTCGGCCTTTGAAAGAAAAGGCATCATCCTGCAGATGCTGAATAAGCTAAAGCAACTCTGCAATCACCCAGCTCTTTACTTAAAAGAGATGGACAAGGAAAACATCATGAAGGCGCCTAACCGATCAGGCAAACTTGAGAAGCTGACTGAGCTTGTCGATGCTGTCCGCGAACAGGATGAAAGCTGTCTCATTTTTACACAATATATCGGGATGGGCAATATGATGAAAGAATTGTTGGAAAAACGGTATGGCTTTGAAGTGCCATTCCTGAACGGGAGTGCGAACAAGAAACAGCGTGATGAAATGATCACTCGATTCCAAGATGGGGAGTTCCCTATCTTTATTCTCTCGCTGAAAGCAGGTGGCACCGGGCTCAATTTAACAGAAGCAAACCACGTGATTCACTATGATCGCTGGTGGAACCCAGCTGTTGAAAATCAAGCCACCGACCGTGCATACCGAATTGGGCAACAGCGTTTCGTTCACGTTCATAAGCTAATATGCACAGGGACACTGGAAGAAAAAATCGACCAGATGCTTGATAAAAAGCAAGCCCTGAACGACGAAATCATCAGCAGTGACAACTGGATCACCGAACTTTCCACAGAGGAAATCAAGGACTTGGTTGCTCTTCAATAATGTTCTCACACTCAAACACCCGCTCTCTCGATATGAAGATGAATGAGTGCGGGGTATTGCTTATCAAGACATAAAAGGAGAATACATATAATATGTATTCTCCTTCATTTTTTTAAAGTGCCCATTAAGTGGTTAATGCTGCACAATATCATTTTTTCAAAAAAACGATTTCACCATATAGAGAGCCGTAATCCAGATGATGATTGCAGAGATTTTATTTAATATTCCAAGGAATTTGCCTGATGTATCAACCTTTTTCAGCAATCGTCCCGCAAGACATAATCCATGGAACCAGCACCATGACACAACGATGCATGTTCCCGTGAAAATCATTTTATCAGTTCCTGAGTAAACAAGTGAGCTAGAACCGATTACACCTATCGTATCTAAGATTGCATGTGGATTGAGTAATGATACCGATAAAGCAAATACAATTTGTTTTTTAACGGACATTTGCATAGTTTGAGCATCTGACTGTGTATTTGCTTTGGCAGACCAAATCTGAAAACCCATATACAATAGGAATATAACTCCGATTATGATTAACGTAAGACGCAACCAATCATATTGCATGACAATCAACGATACACCTAAAATGGCTAACAGAATGAGTACGGTATCACAAATGGCAGCTGTGATCGTTGCAGGCAATGCTTTTTTTAACGTAGGTTGGATTGCTCCTTGATTAAAAATAAATACATTTTGGACTCCTAATGGCAGTATCAGTCCTAATGCCAATAATAATCCATGAAAAAATGGTCCCATACGAATACCTCCCTCCCCCACATTCAGTATAATGAAAAAAACAAAGGAAATGACCATCCAATTGGTTGGTTTTCAATCCAACCAATTTATAATGAATATAGACCTGAAAGGAGTGATTTTTCGTATGATCATCGAATGGAGACCTAACCGGACATCCAACATATCACTTCACCGACAAATAGTGGATTGGATGAAACAACAAATAACAAGGGGGGAATGGCCCGTTGCGACCAAGCTTCCAGCACAACGGTCATTGGCCGATTCCTTTGGCGTTAACCGAAGTACCATCATTACAGCTATAGATGAGTTGATTGCAGATGGACTTTTGGAAACCAAGGTAGGGTCCGGCACATTCGTTTCGAATAACACATGGAATGTGCTCGTCTCCAGCAAACAGCCCGACTGGAGAAACTATGTCCGGAATGGCCTTCATGAACCTAATTTAAAAACGATTCAGGACATTAATCAGTATGAAACAGACACCACCATCATCAGATTAGGCACGGGCGAACTTTCACCGTCTCTCCTGCCGACAAAAAAAATCGAAAAGACGCTGCATTCCACTTCTTTCGATGCCCACTCATTGGGTTATTCTGAACCCAAGGGCGATAAAAGGCTCCGCCAATGTATAAGTGTTTATTTAGAAACAAAAGGAGTCAAGGCAAGCCCCAGCTCCCTCATGATCGTTTCTGGCGGGCTTCAAGCACTCCAATTGATTTCAGTCGGTTTACTTCAAAAGGGATCAATGATTTTACATGAATCCCCTTCCTATTTAAATTCTGTTCATCCTTTTCAATCTGCGGGCATGAACTTAGTAGGTTTATCAAACCAAGGCCGTGAAAGTATTCCCACACAAATGAAGCGCATCATTGAAAAGAAGAAAGCGTCATTGTTTTATACTGTTCCGACGTTCAACAATCCAACAAATACTACATGGACAAAAGAAGAAAGACTAAACCTCCTATCCATATGCAAAAAAGAACAGATTCCGATTATTGAAGATGACGTATATAGTGACTTGTGGTTTGAAAAGGAACCACCGCTACCTATAAAATCACTTGATGCAGATGGCCTTGTATTGCACATTGGCAGTATGTCCAAAACGTTAAGCCCCGGATTGCGCATCGGATGGGTTGCTGGTCCAATAACTGTGATTGAACGTTTAGCAGATATTAAAATGCAAATGGATTACGGCTCCAGTGCACTTTCCCAATACCTTGTGGCAGAATGGTTGGCAAGTGGTCAATATTCAAAGCATTTAGAGTGGCTAAGGCATGAGTTGATAGTACGTAGAGATTTTACATTATCTCTACTCAATCAATATTTTAAGGGACTGGCAGAATGGAATATACCTCAAGGCGGATTTTATATATGGTTAAAATTATGTAAACCCATCGTGAATCCAAATCTTTTCAAGCAAGCGGTAAAAGAGAACATACTCCTTAATCCGGGGTACATATATGAACCAAATGACACGACACATCTACGGCTTTCATATTCATACGCCTCGGAGGACCAATTAGCTTATGGCATTCAAACCCTTTCAAAGATCATTCGTCAGTTAGTTTGAATTCTTGAATGATCAAAAGCGCCTCATCGTATTGAGACATTAATGGAGCTGCTCGTGGCAGCCCCCATTCATATTGAACTGAACAATTTACATGTACCGGGTAACGAACCTTGTCGAATTACGTTCCACTTTAACGAAAGTGACCTGCTTTCAATGTCCTGCCTAAGAAATGTAAAGAAAGTCACGGAGTGCCTGATTTCCTTTTTACGTTCCATTCTTTCAGTTGGATGATGAAAAAAGAATGGTGATTTCCATGATTGATCATGATATGATCGAGGATTTCGGCAAGCGCCTCCCCCTTATTCTGATGATATTCATCTGAACTTTCCTCAATGGTGATTTTTTCTTGGTGGGGGTCATAATTAATTGATGTTTTAGCACCCTTTTCAAAAAAAGAAAGGGCTACCTCCTGAAATAGCGGAAAATCCTGATAGGGTGAATCTGAGCGGGGCTCTTTTTCAAATGGAGAATTGACGTGCTGAAGTGCATCAAAGAAACTCGGTTTTGTAAGTGATGAGTCGCTTCCTTTTCTTTCAAATTTCACTGTAATTCCACGATTATATACCTTTTTGCTCGAATACTTCTTACGATACATAGATATCCTCCTTTTTTATCAGTTCTTTATACCTAATTCCTTTACCTGTCACTATTTACCTGCTAGATAATGAAAATACTTCCTCACTAATAGATTTCCATATTAGCACGGTGAAAACGCAGCAAACTACTCCAAAATCATCACGAAAGAATTCATACTCCAAATTCATAATCGGAAATCTTTTTACGCAAAAACAGCCCTCTTGGGAAAGAGGGCTGCCTTTCGTTATTTTTTTGCTTTATTGATGTTAAAGGATTTCTTCGATTCATTTCCTGCAAGATCGGTCACCTTAAATTCAAACTTGTTGTTGCCTGATTTAAGCGGCAGTTCCAGATCCTCTATCTTCTTCTTATAGGCACGCATTTTATATGGTTCCTTGAATTCATTATGGAATACTTCGCTTCCGTTCAGGTAAAGGCGGATTTCATCGAAATTATCTTCTACCGTCACATCCACTTTTGGATTTTTCCCTTTGAATCCTACAGTTGCCGGTACGCCTTTAACTTTTATACCTGATTTTGTTGTATCGACCATAATCGTCCGTTTAAAGGAAACCGTGTTATCCCATTTGTCTGTCGCTTTAACCGTAAAGCTTTTGACGCCGTCTTCAAATTTCTTTTCATATGAGAATTCATATTTATTATTCGTTTTGTTATACGTTACAGGGACCGTTTTATTATCTATTTTAAATTCCTTTATTTCCGACGCTTCTTCAATATCTCCTGTTATTTTGATTTTGTTTTTATTGTTCACGCTTAATGCTTCAGGACTTTTTATCTTTACAGCTGGTGCATGATTATCGATTGGAGCTGAATCACTGGCTAATTCAGTTTCAGCCGTTTTTTCATTACCTGCATAGTCAATTGCCACTACTTGAACCTTTTCCCCTCTTACATCAGGTAGGGTGAATTGTTTCGAATTCGCCGGGAGCGGCTCCTCCATGATGGATGCTCCATCGACTTGCACATCGTAATAAGCAAGTCCTGAGCCATTCAAATTATCCTTACCTTGGATGGTTAATACATTGCCTTTTTTAGAAATCTTGACTGTCGGCTTTACCGTATCGATTTTGATAGGCATTTTGAAAGTCTGCCATTTTGCACCCTCGTAATCTATCATCGCTTTGATTTCAAAATGATAGACCCCATCCTTAGCAAGTGCATTATTGATTTTACCGTCCCATTTACGGGCTGGATTAAGTGAGTATGCGGTCCCTTCCCCACCATCATAATAGTCCTTACGCACATTATTCTCTGTGCGAAGTTTCCGGACTGATTTGTTTTCACCATTCAATATATTGTATTCTACCTTTTTCGCATTCCTTAAGAATGATAGGACAGGCACGAAGTCATCCTGCGCTCCATCGCCATTTGGGGAAATCGCAATATTTTTGCCATTAAATGTTTTCCCCGCAGGGTCGTAGCCAAGATAAGTGAAATCTTCACCTTCTGTCGATACTCCACCTGCCATGCCATAGAAAGACTCTTTATCATATTTAGTGCCATCAAGGATTGGGGCCTTGTCCCACTCCCCTTTAAACCCTACATAGGGTACATGCAGTTCCGGATTAGTGTCAGCTGGATCCTTCAATGAAATGAACCCTTCAACAAAATATCCGTTTGGAAAGACCTTGTCAACGTCTACAAGAGTCTGAAGGTCATCGCCAAGTACCTTTGCATCGGTTATGTCCACCTTCACTTCGAATGTAACCGATTTTTTTGCAGGTACGGTAATCTTATTTGTATCTTTATTATTGATTTTAATAGAAGCGTCCTTTATTTCCTGTGCCTCTAACTGGTGCGCGGAATAACCCAGTTGTCCCTGGATTGCATAGTCTGTTTGGATATTTCCTTTTACATCATACTTGACTGCTTTGTTGCTGAAGTTTTCAACCTTTAAAGTAAAGGCGAACTTATTGCCGATCTCCTTCATTGCAACCTTCGCTTCTTTCGTGAACACCTCCGTCACGACAGCAGGTGTGGACAATGCGGATTGCAGCTGCATGACTCCAGCTCCCTGCCTGCGAGGAGAGTAAGGATTCTCCCATGCAAGGGCGTTATTGACGACCCCCTGATCCATTAATGGCTTTGAAGTATTCATCATCAGGTTCTTAGCCAAATTGGCCCGGGCAGATCCATCTAATTTAAAGTCTTTATCCACTCTTTCAAGAACCAGTGCAGAGCCTCCGGATACATGTGGCGCGGCCATCGAAGTACCGCTCATCATTCCATATTCATCGTTGTTCAACGTCGAATAAATTTGTCCGCCTGGAGCAGTGATTTCCGGTTTGAAATCCAGGTTCGGTGCGACTCCCCATGAACTGAATGCGCTCATTTTTCCTGCTTCTGGATTTACAGCTTTTGTTTTATCACCATTAAAAGTAATCTTCACCTTTTCTCCATCAGTTAAGGCCGCCTTCAGCTTTGCACCATCCGATTTCAACATGAACAGCTGAGGAATCGTAATGTTTTGATCTGTAGCCATGGAGATATATCCATCAGCATTATTGTAAATAATGACTCCTGCCGCTCCTGCTGCCTGGGCATTTTGCGTCTTTTCAATAAAAGAAAGTGTGCCGCGCTCGATGAGGGCGAACTTGCCCTTTACATCCACTTTGGAAAGCTCCTCCGACGTCCCAAGACCCGCGGCAACCAAGTCATGCGTCTTTTCTTTTAAAGCATTGGGATGTACGCTCGAAGCCGACATGAACGGCGCTTTTCCTACTTGCCCATTTATATCATAAGTCGCCGCATCCAAATCCATATAGTTATTCTCGACCGAGGCCACTTGTACCGAATCATAAGCAAGTCCAGGTGAACCTGAAACGCCAATATCCGGGTTCGAGGCTGATGGGTTTGCAAATCCATTTCCAAAGTGAGCCGAGTTTCCTGCTGAAATCGACATGAGGATCCCATTATCAACAGCTCTGGATACTGCCTGCTGCTCCGGATCTTCTGCTGATACAAAACCTGCAGTTGAGCCAAGGCTCATATTTAGCACATCCGCCCCAAGGATGATTGCGTCGTCAATTGCCTTAATATATATATCTCCCCATGTTGTCTGCATGGCGGGATCATTCCCGAAGACCTTTAAAGCAAGCAGCTGGGCTTCAGGAGCGACCCCTTTAATGCCGCCATTCGCTTCATCTCCATTGGCACCAGCCGTCCCTGCTACATGCATTCCATGCATGGAGGCCCCTTCACCAAGGTCAAGGATTTCTTCATTTTCATCCATGTAATTATATCCATAAGGTACCTTCGCCGTATAATAGTTGCCTAATAGATGGCTAGATTCCTTCATTCCGCTAATTTCACTTTCAGTCAGTTCTGCCTTATTCTCGTCGTTCAGGACCATATCACGGTGAGATGGGTCGATTCCAGTATCGATAATCCCGACGACCATCCCTTCCCCTTTATATCCATATTCCCTCCAAGCTTCCTGGGCTTGGACAAGTTCTTTACTATAAAGCATCTCGGGTTTTTCTACAGGACGTTCATATTCATTCGCTATATGTACTTCAGCAACTTCAGGCATGGCTTCCACCTTTTTGATTTCACCATATTGAAGTTCACCACTGAACCCATTGACGACTGTGGTAAAACTTTCAAGTTCCTTGAAAGCTATTTTCTTCTCTTTCACCTTATTTTTCAATTTCTTCTGAACAGCTAATTTTTCGGACTTTAATTGTTGTTTCTTATTTTTCGATAGCTGTTTAAAAAGTTTCCCTTCTTTCGAAGCCGTTTCTATTGCCGGGGCATCCTTCATCTCTACGATGACCCTGACCTTCTCGTTGCTTTTGTATTTCTTCCCCAAATCATTTTTCTTCAGTTTTATAATACTTTCCTGATTCTTCTCACCTGCACCGCCCGAACCGGTCGGGGGATCTGGGAGCTTGGCTGCGGAAACGCTTGCAGTAAATACTAATAGAAAGATTGCTAGAATGGACAAGCTACGTTTAATCAATGAACTTTCCTCCTCTAAAATAATGTATTTTTGGAATATTCTTACTTAGTATAAAAATATCACAACTTTTGGGGTGAATTTAAGAGATAATAGTCACTATTTTCCTATTTCAAACTAGGATATTGTTATTATTTTTCATATTTTAATAGATTTACAAGATAGACGACAAAAAGATGGTGATGTTAAAACTAACATCACCTTTTACTTCTAGTTTTTCATTCTAGGATCCAGAGCATCACGCAGGCCATCTCCCATTAGGTTAAAGCCAAGTACCGTAAGCATGATCGCAAGCCCAGGAAAAAGAACCGTCCATGGTGCTTGAATGATGAACGCTCTTGAATCGGCAAGCATTTTTCCCCACTCTGGTGCTGGCGGCTGTGCACCGAGACCGAGAAAGCCAAGTGCTGCACACTCAATTATGGCAGTAGCAATCGCCAAGGTACCCTGGACGATAATCGGTGCAAGGCTATTCGGAAGGACGTGATGAAGGAGAATGCGGCCATCTCCCATTCCAATGGCCTTCGCGGCCGTTACATATTCCTCTTCTTTCACGCTTAAGACCCGTGAACGTAGAAGCCGGCCAAATATCGGGACATTGACGATGGCAATGGCAATAAGTGCATTGCGAAGGGAAGGTCCCAAAACGGCCACGACAGCAATGGCCAGCAAGATACTCGGGAAGGCCAGAATGATGTCAAAGACCCTCGATATGATCGTATCTATCCACCTACCGTAATAACCGGCAATGATTCCTAAAAAAGATCCAACCACGACAGACCCGGCTACAGATAAGAAGCCGATCCCTATTGATATGCGCGAGCCATAAATGACCCTGCTCAAAATATCACGGCCAAATTCATCCGTTCCAAACCAATGTTCCGCAGATGGTGCCAAATGTTTATCACTTAGCTTTTGTCCCTCAAATGAATAGGGTGCTATTAGCGGTGCGAAGACGGCTATTAAGATGAAAAATAAAACAATCCCCAGACCAACAAGGGCTACTTTATTTTTCTTAAAGCTTTTCCATCCTTCCTTCCAGGGAGAGATGACTTTTTCCTCTGCCTCTTTGGGAGGAAGGATTGGCGATGTATTCGTTGCTATTTCAGGCATGAGTTTCCCTCCCTATTTATACTTAATCCTAGGATCGATCGCTGCATACAACAAGTCCACAACTAGATTAATCATGACGAACAGAAAGGCGATGACGAGAATTCCGGACTGTATGACCGGATAGTCCCGAGATAGTATTGCATCATAAATATATGTACCTATACCCGGCCACCCAAAAATGTTTTCCGTTAATATGGCGCCGCCTAAAAGTAATCCTGTCTGGAGGCCGATAACCGTAACCACTGGAATTAAGGCATTCTTAAAGGAATGCTTGTAAACAACCCAAAACATTCTCATTCCCTTGGCACGAGCCGTACGAATGAAATCCGATCTCATAACTTCCAGCATGGACGAACGTGTCATCCTTGCAATAATGGCCATTGGAATGGTCGCAAGCGCAATTCCCGGCAAAATGAGATGTTTGATCACTTCGAAAAACTGATCCACTCTGCCAGCAATGAGTGTATCTATCAAATACAGACCGGTTATGGCCTCAACAGGATCCCTGATATTGTCCCGCCCTGTCGTGGGAAGTAAATCCCATTGTATTGAAATGATGTATTGCTCCATTAATCCCAGCCAGAATATAGGCATGGACAAACCAATTAACGCAATAA
This sequence comes from Peribacillus sp. NJ11, assembly GCF_030348405.1. Classification (NCBI taxonomy): domain Bacteria; kingdom Bacillati; phylum Bacillota; class Bacilli; order Caryophanales; family Bacillaceae; genus Peribacillus; species Peribacillus sp. NJ11. The sequence continues at coordinate 1,393,204 of NZ_JAUCFO010000001.1, read as the reverse complement.
CCATTGCTACATAATCAAACCATGAGTTTTGGAACCAAGCTGATATTATCCCTGCATTCACACCTATGACTACTGCAATGATCATGGCGATCAATGCCAGCTCTATCGTGGCCATGAGGTATGGCCCAATTTCTTCAGAAACCGGACTATTCGTTTTTAACGATACACCCAGGTCACCCTTTAACAGGCCTGATAAGTAATCCCAAAATTGAATGAACCAAGGTTTATCCAAACCAAGTTCCTTTGTCATTGCAGCGACTGCCTCTTCTGTTGCTTGCTGCCCTAGAATCACCTGTGCTGGATTTCCAGGAATCGCCCGAATCATCATGAATACAATAAATGCCATTCCAAGTAACACTGGAATGAGAGATCCTAAACGTCGTACGGTATAGGAAAACAAAACAATCACCCGCCTTTTAAATAAGGGTCCTTCGAAGCGCCCTCGATCATTTTGAAATGCATTCCATAACAAAACCGGGAAGCATGCAAGATTCCATACTACCCGGTTCGTACGGTTAATTTTCTAGAGAAACATTCACAAGGGATTGAGAACCAGTTGGATGTGGAACAAACCCTTTGACTGTCTTAGATCCGGCTAGCTGTGGTAAAGAGTGGACAAGTGGAACCCATGGAGCTTCATCATGGATGATTTCCTGAGCTTTTCCATATAACTCATTACGCTTGGCTTCATCTGCCGTGGACTGAGCATCAATCAGTAGCTCATGAACTTCATCGTTTGCATAACGGGCATAGTTGTTGGAGCCGATATTATCTTTATCCAATAATGTATAAAGGAAGTTATCCGCATCTCCATTATCGCCTGTCCAGCCCATCATGAAGGATTGAGCTTCACCAGCCTGCACTTTCTCTAAATATGCAGCCCATTCGTACGAAACGATATTAGCTTCGATGCCGACTTGTTTTAGGCTTGCTTGAATGGCTTCAGCCACTTTTTGACCATCTGGCATATATGGGCGCGGTACCGGCATTGCCCAAAGGTCCATTTTAAATCCGTCTTCAAGTCCAGCTTGTTTAAGCAGTTCTTTCGCTTTTTCTACATCGTAATCATAGTCTTCGACTTTGTCATTGTAGCCAGAAACGGATGGCGGCATAGGATTCTTGGCAGGCTCTGCAGTGCCTTCATAAAAATTATCAATGATTTCCTTTTTGTTGATCAAATGCGAGATTGCTTGACGTACTTCTTTCTTGTCGAATGGTGCTTTCTCAACATTGAAAGCAAAGTACCCGACGTTCATGGATGCACGTTCGAATATTTGCAGTTTGTCATCTCCTGTAACCTTACTGATATCACTTGGGTTCAAACCGTCCATCAGGTCGATTTCACCCTTGATTGCAGCATTTAAACGCGCAGAGTTATCTTTAATGACCTTAAACGTGATTCCATCAAGTTTTGGCAGGCCATCTTGCCAATAGTCATCGTTTTTCACCACTTCAATCGTATCGCCAGGTTTCCATGATTTGAATTTGAAAGGACCTGTACCAGATGGATTCTTGGTGAAGCTGTCTCCCTCTTTTTCAAATCCAGTCGGACTGGCTATTGCAAATGTAGGCATGGCAAGGTTTTTCAGGAATGGAGCTTGCGGACGGTTCAAAGTGAATTCCACCGTGCTATCATCGATAGCTTTTACTTCTTTGATCACATGGCCTTCATCACCTTCAAATCCTCCGAACATGGAAGCATAGTAAGCAAACTTACCTTCATCCTTACTTTGCGCCCAGCGTTGAAAGTTTTTTACGACCGCATCTGCATTGAAATCAGTACCATCATGGAACTTGATGCCGGTTTTCAATTTGAATGTGTATGTTTTTGCGTCATCGGACACTTCCCATGATTCTGCAAGACCCTGATTAATTTCCGTATCATCTTCCCCATATTTCACAAGCGTTTCAAAAATCTGCTGTGTGACGATGAATGATTCCCCATCGGTTACGATAGCTGGGTCAAGACCGACCGCATCTCCGCCTTTACCGTAAATCAATACGCCGCCTTTTGCATCACTCGATCCCCCTTTACCATCATCTTTCTCTTTTGATGTAGACGAGGAGCATCCCGCTAGCGCTAGTGAAAGAGCCAGGATACCAGTCAACAATAAAGCTAATGTTTTCTTCATATTCTTCCCCCTTATTTTTGCGAATTTATGTATACGTCGTGTCAATTGTATAAATGACAAGCAACGTAGTGACCAGGTTTATGTTCATGCAGGATTGGCTTTTCCGTTTTGCACTCTACCATGGCTTTCGGACACCTCGTATGGAATGGACAGCCTCCAGGCGGGTTTGATGGGCTTGGAACATCTCCCTGAAGGATTACCCTATCCCCCTTGTATTCCACATCCGGGATCGGTACGGCCGATAATAAAGCCTGGGTATATGGGTGAAGTGGATCTTCATAAAGTCCCTCACTTTCCGTCAATTCAACTATATGTCCAAGATACATCACACCGACACGGTCGGAGATATGCCTTACCACTCCAAGATCATGGGCAATGAATAAGTAGGTCAAATCAAAATCTTCCTGCAAATCCTGCAGGAGATTCAAGACCTGGGCCTGAATCGAAACATCCAGTGCAGATACGGGCTCATCGGCGATGATCAGCTTGGGGTTTACGGCAAGTGCCCTCGCAATGCCAATACGCTGCCGCTGGCCACCACTGAATTGATGCGGATACCTTTTAGCATGGTAACTGCTTAAGCCAACAACCTTAAGGAGTTCCTGTACACGGGCCTTTCGCGTCTTTTTATCTTTAACCCCATGAACGATGAGCGGTTCTTCCAATATTTTTTCAATAGTATGCCTGGGATTGAGGGAAGCGAAGGGGTCCTGGAAGACCATCTGCATTTCACGGCGCATCTTTCTCATTTCACGGGAAGATAAAGCCGTCAGGTCTTTTCCTTCGAAATAAACATTCCCCTCACTCGGCTCAAGCAATCGAAGCAATAATCTTCCCGTTGTCGACTTTCCGCAACCGCTTTCTCCGACAAGGCCTAAAGTTTCCCCTTTATAAATGGAAAAAGACAAACCATCCACTGCCTTGACCTCTCCAATGGTCTTTCCTAGAACCCCTCCTTTAATTGGAAAATGTTTCTTTAGGTTTTCTACCTTAACCAATGTTTGATTCATGCAGGGCAGCTCCTTTCCCATCTTCATACAGCCAGCAACGAACATGCTGGCCCTCATCAAATTTCATAAGAGACGGTGTCTCATTCAAACATTGCTCCATGGCATGGGAGCACCGAGGGGCAAACTGGCAACCGAGGCTGCTTGTCCCAGGTTTTGGAACATTACCCGGTATCGAGTAAAGTCGCTCTTTCTTTATCCGCATATCCGGAATTGATTGAAGTAATCCGACCGTATAAGGATGCTTAGGGTTTTGGAAAATCGTTTGCACATTTCCTTCCTCTATTACCTTGCCGGCATACATGACGATGACACGTTCACACATTTGCGCCACAACGCCAAGATCATGGGTAATCATCATGATTGCCGTATCTGTTTCTTTATTCAAATTCTTCATTAACTCTAGGATTTGTGCCTGGATCGTCACATCCAAAGCCGTTGTCGGTTCATCGGCTATAAGGAGTTTCGGCTCACAGATCATGGCCATTGCTATCATGACCCTTTGTCTCATTCCACCTGAAAGTTGATGCGGATATTCATTAATCAATTCCTCGGCACGACCAAGCCCAACCAGCTTCAACATTTCTACCGCTCTTTGCCGCGCCTGCTTTTTGTTCCATTTTTTATGTATCCGAAGCGTCTCCACCAACTGCTCGCCAATAGTGAACACAGGATTCAAACTTGTCATCGGTTCCTGGAATATCATCGCTATATCATTCCCGCGAATTTTTCTCATTTTCGCTTCAGAGGCATTTGCGATATTCTCTCCTTTAAAAAGGATTTCTCCCTCCACCTTACCAGCAGGTGAAGAAACCAGACCCATGATGGACAAAGAAGTTACGCTTTTTCCGCATCCTGATTCTCCTACAATACCTAAAACTTCACCAGGTTTGACGTGAAAATCGATTGAATTCACGACAGGGATCACCCCATCGTCAGTACGAAAACTGGTTCGCAGCCCACTCACCTTAATAATTGGTTCGTCCATCAAATCACTTCCTATATATAACTTTTTTTCCAATTATATTATTGGGTTTATTATTGCATCAAAATTAAAATATTACAATATATTTTCTAAAAATTCTAATTTGGCAGAATTATTTTTTTATTTTGTTTAAATTCACACATTTTGGCATGAAAAAAAGACTGCTTGTTTGCAGTCATTAAAGGAAGGGAATCAGAAAACTTGATTCCATATGAGGGTAAATCGGAGTTTCCAGCGAGGAAAAAGCTATATTAGCCTTTGGGGAATGAAGGGGTGAAAATGAACTCTATATACTACAGACAAGCTTAACGGAATTTTTCCCGTCATCGAAATATTTTACGCCTTTGTTCAAGTGCTGAAATACGTTGCATTAATTTTTCATTATGTTCATATAAATACTTGTTTTGTTTATCCAATTGAGTAAGTTTCAAATTAATCTGTACTAATTCATGATTCATTATTGGAAGTTTTCACATGGGTCTTCACCACATGATGGATTAAATCACTAATGAGTTCTTCCATCCGCTTTTTCTTTTGTATGGTCTTATAAAGCGAGCTTGCTCCTGCCCAGGCAAGCTTCATATCCTCACACATGATCAACCTCCACATAAGACTATAAACCAATATGTTCAATCTCCTTGGGCTTAACATCATTTTGTTTTGATCCAATGAATTGAACCCTCTCGGCGACCACTTCAGTTACATATACATATTTACCCTCTTGATTTTCGTATCTCCTTGTTTTTATTCTGCCTGTGATGCCGATCATGGCACCTTTTTTACAATACTGAGCAGTATTTTCAGCCGACTTTTTCCATATGATACACTGTACGAAGTCCGCCTCATAGTCACCAACAGTATTACGGAAGTTCCGGTTGACTGCTAATGTGATATTGGAAACAGCCTTGCCGTCGGGTGTGTATCTTAATTCGGGATCCTTCGTAAGCCTGCCGACGAGGGTAACTTGGTTAATCATTTTTTCACTCCTTCCTCTCTAACATGCTTTTATCATACTCTTTCTTCCATCGATTAAAAAATGAAGGAAATGGGCTTATTACACCCTTTTTCTTCTTAAAAAGCCGTTTGAACTGATGCAAAATCATTTTTTGCCGATCAAAATTAGGTAAAAAACGAATAGTTAACAAAATTAAATATTTTGCAAATTTTTATTCTATCCTTCATAATTTAGACAATTGTTGGGTTTTCATTTCATTAAGGGACTGTTTTTTAGTATGATATAATTACCTTTAAAAGGATTAATCGATATGAACCATTCCGGAAGATTAAAATTTACGTTTAAGAGCGGTAATTACCACTCTTCTGGCAAGAAACGGAGGAATTAGATGAAATCATTTAAATTGATCTCGTTGCAAATTGTTACTGAGAATTTAACCTTGATTGATATTGCATTAACAGATGGACTGATTATAAATAAAGAAAACGACGCTAGATCATGGTTACTTGAGGCCTTTGTAGAAGAAAATCATTTCAAGGAGCTTGAATCCTCACTTCCCAATATTGACGGAGAGGTGTATATCCAGGCCGTCATTACCAAAAAGGACAATGAACCGGCCCTGTTTCACACTGTTCTACGCACGATAAGAAAAGTGGGCAACCATTATAGCCTTTTATTCGTTGGTCACATCCAAAAAACGCGGAGCAAATATGCAGAACTCCTTCTAGAAGATTTGGTCCAAAAGGGTCTTGCCGGCGATGAACTAATAAAAGAGTTCAAGCAAAAAATCCGCTCAAAGCCTAAATTGGCAACAAATAAATAAAAATCCTTCCCATAATTCCCATCCCCTAATCGAATGGACATAAAAAAGACTGACTTAGACGAATAAGGATGTAAATCCTCTTCTTAACTAAGCCAGTCTTTCTCATTCTGTGCTAATTACTTATTTTTGTCGTCATTTTTATCATTGTCTTTAATCAAGTCATCGGCATCATTATCGATGTTATCATCAACGTCATTATCGCCGTTATCAAGCACTCCATCATCGTTATCATTCATGTCGTTATCATCTGTACCGTTGTTATCATCTTCAATGATGTTGTTATCTTCTTCTGGTGCGGGATTGTTGTTGTCATCATTATCCGTTCCACATCCAGCAAGGAACATAATAGATAATAAAGATCCCCCAATTAGTGCAAAAATTTTCTTCATCATTTTTGGCAACCTCCCTTCTTTCTTTATCATTAGCTATTTTGCCCGAATGTGAAAATAACTTGCGTCCTATTTTAAATTTAAAAAGAAAATCTGCTAATTGGAATTTAATCATTAAAAAATGCCGGACATAAAAATGTCCGGCATTCAAAGGGAGAATAGAAAGTTCTAAAAACCGCTCTTGCTTTAAAAAAGCAATGCAGTGCTATTTATATACACCGCTTTACGATTCCTTAAACCATTTTTTGAGAAATATAATTAAAATATTCTATTTCCCTTTCACGGAAAATGAATGCACTTCTTATTTGTCACCAAAAGCAAACATGATATCGGCTTCACATGCTGTTTCTCCATCTACCGTTGCCACTGCTTTCCCTTTACCCATTGACCCTCTCATACGCACTATTTCCACTTCCAGACGCAGCTGATCACCTGGTTTAACTTGCTTTTTAAAGCGGCAATTATCAATCCCAGCGAAAAATGCAAGCCGTCCTTTGTATTCTTCTTGTTTCAAAACGGCTACAGCGCCAACTTGCGCTAATGCCTCTACAATTAAAACACCAGGCATTACTGGATAATCGGGGAAATGACCATTAAAGAATTCTTCATTTGCTGAGACATTCTTCAATCCAACCGCTCTTTTCCCTTCATCTATTTCTATGATCCGGTCGACTAATAAGAATGGGTAACGATGCGGGATAATTTCCTTTATTTGTGTGATATCAAGCATACTTGTTCCTCCTATGACTTAAATATTTCAAAAATAACGTAAACTCGCCCCTGTCATGAAGACAGAGGCGCAGTTGCCATGTAATATAAATCCGATAACAACAGCAACTACTGCAAAAAACATGGAACTACGCGCCCTTGTTCACTATATCAATAATATGGGTCCATGTGGATTTTTGGAAAACATCCATAGCATTTCCTCCACCAATCACACTGTATCCTAATAGTGCCCCGGATAATACAGCAATGAAAATCAATCCGATAACAATGAGTAAACGAAGCCAAATAGGCAAAAGACGGACCTTGATTCTACGATTCGGTTTCGTCTCAACTTCCTTTATCTCTTCTTCAATTTGTTGTCTCATTACACGATTTTGTTCCATATTGAATGTGAAAGCTCCTTTTAAGAAAACTCGCCGACTGATTTTAGAAATTCAGCAGCTATGCAAAATGATAGGCACGAATGATTCTGTTATGAATTCATTATAACCGATTTGCTCTAATTCCGCAGGGAGACATTTTATTTACCAGATACCTTAACGGATTCCATTGACTAATCCACTCATTTGATCAGCCATCGTTACTGCCCGGGATTGAAATTGGTAAGAACGCTGAACATTGATTAGATCCGTCATTTCTTTGGAAAGATCGACATTTGAGGACTCCAGAGTGCCTTGACGGACTGCTGCCTGGTTGCGGGAATCCCCTGTTAATTCAGTCATGATATCTTCTTCAGTAACACCCAAGGCATTGAAGTTTTCGGGCAGGCCAAGTAAATTTCCCCCTAGCCGGTCAAGAAATTGTGGTTTCTTTACCGAGACGATGCCTAGCCCAAAACTACTTTCGCCATATTCTTCCGTATCCACTATCAATATGCCATTTTCCGAAATCTTAATGTCTTTAATATTTCCCTCTATGAGGACCGGTTCACCATTTTCATCAAGGACTTTATGTCCCGCAGAGGTAACGAGCATCATTTGATCGGGATCATTGGCATTAGGAGATAAATAAAAGGACCCATCCCTTGTAAGCCTTGTATTGACCCCATTATCGTCCTGAACGCTTACGGTGAAGAATTGGTCCTCCCTAGTGAATGCAGCATCAAGATTACGGTCCGTCGTCTTTAAGGCTCCCTGTGAAAGCACCAATTGAGATTGGCTTATCTTAGCACCTGTTCCCTGGCGAATGCCAGGTGTGGTCAACCTTCCTTTTTCCTTGGTATCACTCGGTTGATTATTGAAACTCTGTGACAATAAGTCATTGAAACTCGTTTGGGTCTTTTTATAGGCAGTCGTGTCCACATTAGCGATATTATTACTTATTTGATCGATTTTACTTTGAAGTTGGTTCAGCGTATTGGTCGCTGTCATCATGGTCCGATTCATGGATTTTCCCCTTACATGTTCAAATTTCCAAAGGCATTTTTCTTCTAATGTTCAATTAAAGCCTGCCAACTTCATTGACCGCTTTATCCAAACTTTTATCATAGGCTTGAAGAACCTTCTGACTCGCTTCAAACGAGCGGTATGCCGACATCATCTCTGTCATCGTTCTCGATTGGTCAACATTGGAGCCTTCAAGAAAGCCTTGCTTAGTAGAAAAACCAATATCTGCAGCCGCGTATGCGTTAGGTAAATCCCCATCATTCACTGCCTTATAAAGGCCTTCCCCATCCTTCATGAGCTGTGATGATGGATCATCTGAATAACCGATGCCCATACGTGCCGTTTGAACATTTCCTTCCAAAATAACACCGTTTTCCGTTACAGTGAACCGATCGCTATCAAGCTGGATCCGTTCATTATTTTCGTTCAATACATAATGACCGGCAGGTGTAGTCAGATAACCTTGCCCATCTAGAGTGAAATTGCCGTTACGCGTATAACGGACGTCGCCCTCACCATCCTGAACAGTAAAAAACACCGACCCTTGCCGGCCGGTTTCTTCAATGATTGGAAGGTTTTCATCAGCCAAGGAAATATCCGTATTAAGCTGGGTTTCCTCCAATGTACCCTGGGTAAATAAAGGATTCGCCTCCTGTACGTAAACGCCCGTACTGAGCCCCCCAACCTGGGATAATTGAGACATACTGAATTTGTTCTCCGTAGGAATCGTTTTACCACCTATATTGCTGATAAGCATTTCCGGAAACGACCTTACACTCGTTTGATCCGCTTTATACCCTGTTGTATTCGCATTGGACATATTGTTTGTGAGCAATTCTGTGCGCCTTTGCTGTGTAAGCATCCCGGAAGCAGCCGTATAAAAACCTCTTAACATCTTCTTCACTCCTCATTCTACATAACTTATCCCGTTCAATTTCCCATATCTATCTTATCGGTCATGAACATCAGTATCTTAAGGAAAAAGAAAAAGCATTAGGCAGAAGAATTTGTCTTTTATCGTAGGCTAGGTCAGATTTAAAGGAATGGTGTTAAATTCTCGACTAAAAGAAGAGGGCCTATTGCTCATCAGTACTAGAACTGCACGCACTTTCTCTATGCCTCATGTTTGTCTGAACCTTAGACCCCTATCTTATAATGCAGATTTCCATCCGCTTTTTAGTTGAATTTGTGCCGTGGCAATTTATCCATATTATCAAGCATGATCCCTGTTCCGATTGCTACACAATCCATTGGGTGCTCGGCAACGAGTACTGGGACCTTAAGTTCTTCAGCAAGGAGTAAATCAATCCCGTGAAGCAATGCTCCACCACCTGTTAAAATGACACCGCGGTCGATGATATCAGCAGAAAGTTCAGGCGGCGTCCGCTCAAGTACGCTTTTTGCAGCTTGTACAATGATGGAAACCTGCTCGCGAAGAGCTTCCTCAATTTCTACCGAATTGACCGAAATGGTTCTAGGTAATCCTGATACCATATCGCGTCCACGAATATCGATGACTTCATTACGTGAACCAGGGAAGACGGTTGCAACCTGTATTTTAATGTTTTCCGCTGTGCGTTCACCAATCAGAAGCTTATACTTCCGCTTGATATAATGTAAAATTTCATTATCGAATTTGTCACCGGCCATTTTAATAGAAGAAGATGTAACGATATCCCCCATTGAAAGAACGGCAATATCCGTTGTACCCCCGCCAATGTCTACGACCATATTGCCGCTTGGTTGAAAAATATCCATGCCGGCACCGATTGCAGCCACTTTTGGTTCTTCTTCAAGGAATACTTTCTTCCCTCCGCTTTTTTCAGCAGCTTCTTTAATCGCCTTTTGTTCGACACTTGTTATGTTGGTCGGGCAGCAGATTAAAATTCTAGGCTTTGAAAGGAATCCTTTCACATTCAATGTATTGATAAAATGCTTAAGCATCGATTCTGTTACATCAAAATCCGCAATGACACCGTCTTTTAAAGGACGAATTGCGATGATGTTTCCTGGAGTACGGCCTACCATTTTACGAGCTTCTTCCCCGACAGCAAGAACACGGTTCGTATTCTTATCAATCGCTACTACCGAAGGCTCATTTAACACAATTCCTTTACCTTTGACATGTATAAGAACATTGGCTGTTCCAAGATCTATCCCAATATCTCTAGCAAACATTTCTTAAATCCTCCTTGAATATCCTCACATATAACCTACTTCTGTCCTAATTGTTTATTTTACCATATTGCATTGACACAAGTAAGTATGAATTATAAATAAACACTAATACAGACTATTATTTCCTATTTTTCCAATATATAAAAAAATTAGATGTCTTAAGCACTATCCCCCTTCTTTTCCCATAAAAAAATCCCGGCATGGAACCGCAATCAAGGTTAAGGAATAGGCTGACACACTTTCATGCCCCCTTATTCATTCCCTGATTTGCTTAATTCACTTCCAATTGCCGGAATGGTATCAAAAATTATTTAACGATTTCTTCTTCTCTTTCAGATCGTTTATATTTTAATTTTGTCGCTTCTCCACCTCTAAGGTGACGGATGGATTTATGATAATCCAATATATCCTTGACTTCGTTAGCCAAATCAGGATTTATTTCTGGCAGCCTCTCAGTTAAATCTTTATGCACTGTGCTTTTAGAGACTCCGAACTCTTTTGCAATGACGCGGACTGTTTTTCTAGTTTCCACGATATACTTTCCTATCTTGATAGTTCTTTCTTTGATGTAATCGTGCACACCACTCGACCTCCCCAAATTGGATGTGAGAAGTGTGAAATGAGATTCGTATTTTTCGAATCGAATACCGCTGCCCTATAAACAATGAAAGATAGAATTATTCACCTATTAGATAATTTGTAATAAACGATTCCTCACCTCAAACACTCTCTTTGCATGGTTTATAACATCTTATTAGCTTGGTTAAGAATATATGCCTAATGGGACAGGCGGTTTGTATTTATTTCTAATTTTCATTTGTTTATTTTCCTTAAAATCAAATTATTTCCCGAGAAATTTGTCGGAAATTCAAATGTTTCAGCATATGGGCCAATATTTCCTCGAAAGAAAAAAAGAAGCCGTTCAAATTGAACGGCTTCTTTTTACCAAATTTTCAGTTGTTGTCATTCGTAACGCTCTAGGTTTTTGTTTTGATTTAATTAAAAATCTTAATCTTAATTAGATTGATTTAACGAATCTTTTAAGGAATCGCTTTCCTCAGTTGCATCTTCACCTGGGACAGAGCCTTCCTCATCAGTGCCACTCTCTAAATCAGTGCTCTCGTCAGTTTCGTCAACGGCAGGCGTTTCATCCGTGCCAGTTTCAGATTCTTCGACTGCAGGTGTTTCTTCTTTATTAGTTTCAGATCCTTCGACTGCAGGTGTTTCTTCTTTATCAGTTGAATCGTTAAGTTCGCTGCCTTCTGCTTCAGTTGCCGATTGAATGGCAGAAGCTTGTTTATTAACAAAATCAAGTGGATTTAACGCAATGTTATCTTTTCTGATTTCGAAGTGGACATGCACGCCAGCTTCTTCGTTGATTTGGCTTTTTCCAGCTGTAGCAATTGCTTGTCCTTGTTTCACTTTGTCACCGACTGCAACCTTAATGTCTTTAACAGATTGATAACGAGTGACGACACCATCTTCATGCTCTACTTCAACTAAATTTCCAAGTAACGCGTCGTCTTGAACTTTCGTTACATTTCCACTTAAGGAAGCTTTTACATCGAAAGATTTTCCATCTTCCATTGCAATGTCTATACCTTTGTTTTGCTCATATCTATTGTTGTAGAAAACCAATGCTTCTTCTTGTGCCTTTTCATCCGCATTCACATCATAAAACTGTTTCTTGATAACCGATTTGTCTGCATCGGCTACAGGCATCTTGATTGTCTCAAGATTACTATTAACCTCGACAGAAGGCTGACCATAGTTTTTTCCTGTTTCAGCTGATTCCTCTTTGCCATCTTTAGCTGAATCATCAAAACTATTTTGTAATAAGAAGGCCGCGGCTAAGATTATGGCTGCACTTGCGATATAGATTGCTGATAATGCCCAACGTTGTTTTAGTATACGTCGGATTGTGGAAGTTGGTTTCTTTTCTTCCTCTCTCATATTAATCACCTCAGCAATCATTCTGAACATTTTGTTAAGATTATATACATTCAGGAAAAAATTTTTTTAGATTTATTTTGCGGAAATGAAACCGATTTTATTCGTAGAATGGTAAAATGTTTGGTATCTTACTGTTGAAGGATGTTTAATTCATGAAAAAAGCCTTTAAACTTGTGTTAACGTTATTGCCTTTTCTATATATGATTGCCATTTGGATAATGTCGAGCAACCCCGATGATATGATTCTTGATCTTCCCTCATCCTCAATTGACCGCTTTATCAAAGAGGCACTTCATCTGGTCGAATTTGCCCTTTTGTATATATTATTGGTTTCGGCCCTTGCTGCAAACCAAAAACTGAAACCTGGTTTAAGCCTGTTGGCGGCCCTTGTAGCTTGCCTTTACGGAGTTATTGATGAATACCACCAATCATTCATCCCATACCGCACCGCTACCTTAATAGATGTAATTAAAGATATCATTGGAGTGGCCGCAGTCTATTTTCATGTCCAATATCATTATTTCAAGCGTGAACGCGGCTTTTTGACCATTATAGAAAAATTAAGCGCAAAAAAATGAGAGATGGGAATTCCCATCTCTCATTTTTTTGCCGTCATCGTATTCAGCCACTTACTTGAAGACTGAACTTTGACGCCTTTATAATAATATTTTACGATGTCTTCATAGGTTTTTCCTTCCCTGGCCATCCCATTGGCACCGTATTGACTCATTCCAACTCCGTGTCCAGAACCTTTTGTCGTGATGACAATCTGGTTGCCTTGACGCTCCCAGTTAAAATCGGATGATGTCAGCCCAAGCTTTTCACGAATCTGTTTTCCTGTCATTTTCTTTCCTCCGATTTCCACCACACCAACACGATTACCTGATGTTCTTTCAATGACGGTTCCTATTGATGTTCCAGATGAAAGGCTTACACCCAGTTTGTTTTCAAAATCTGCAGTATTCACTACAACTTTATTATAAAACTTTGGTGATTCTTCTTTATCCCATGGGCTGGATACACTTTTTAAATAGGGAAAATCAGCTTGCCAATAGTCCTCGGAATTCTCCGTGTAGCCATTGCTGGTCGAAAAAAATGTGGCAGTAATCGGTTTTCCTTCATAGGTTAGGATTTGACCCGCTGTTTCTTTTATAGCTTTGTCAATTTTCTTCATCTTCGATTTATAATCAGAGCCCCACTGTTTCTTCAGCTCATCATTATTCTTATAAACTTGGTGCATGACCGTATCGCTTACATCGGCACCATCCGGCAGGCCCAATCGACTTTCGCTTATGAGCTGATTGACGATATAAGTTCTCGCTGTCAATGCTTGTGCCTTCAGCGCCTCTTCCTCAAAATCTGCTGGCATCTCAGCTGCAACCACACCAGTCAAATACGATTCAATCGGCAGTTTTTCAATCTTTTTTGCAGAGGTACGGTAAACGGCAACTTCAACGGAACTCATTTCATTTGCACTTACCTCTTTCCCCTCATTCTTCACTTTCTTATCTAATTGTTCGGCTAACTCCCCACTTGTCTTATCATTTGAAAATGGAAGCACAAGCACTGCTGGAATCATGATAATTGCGAATGCTACTGCTATGAATAGTACGATCATCGGTTTGATTGCTTTCAAATTCCTGAGCCTCCCTACACTTGTTTTCTCTGCCGTATAATCTTTATCCAGCAGGGTCTTTACATAACAAATGTATGTCGAAGGACAAGCTTTTATGAATAGAAAAACGATAACTATTTAACCGGCGGCGATGAATGCTGGAACAAAACAAAAAAAAACCATTCACGTTTCAATGTATCGAACGTGAATGGTTTTATAAGCTATCTTATGCGTTTAAATCTGCAATTTTTTTTGTTTCTGCAGGTACATCTTCGTTAATACGTTCCACATCAGCACCTAGAGATGCCAATTTACCATGGAAGTTAACGTATCCTCTGTCAAGATGCTTTAATTCTGTAACGCGAGTAATGCCATCTGCAACCAATCCAGTCAGGATGAGCGCTGCCGCGGCACGTAAATCTGTTGCAGCTACTTCAGCACCTTGAATGTTAGTTGGTCCATTAACGATAACAGAACGACCTTCTATTTTAATATTGGCATTCATGCGACGGAATTCCTCAACATGCATGAAACGGTTTTCGAAAACGGTCTCCGTAATCATACTTGTTCCTTCAGCACGCAATAATAATGCCATCATTTGCGATTGCATATCAGTCGGGAAACCAGGATGTGGCATTGTTTTGATATCAATGGCCTTCAAGGTTTTTGGACCGATAACGCGTAATCCATCTTCTTCTTCAAGAATTTTAACGCCCATTTCCTCCATTTTAGCAATAAGGGAAGTAAGGTGTTCAGGTACAGCTCCTTGAACAAGAACATTGCCGCCAGTAAGAGCAGCCGCTGTCATAAATGTACCAGCTTCGATACGGTCAGGTATAATCGCATGTTCAGTGCCATATAATTTATCGACACCTTCGATTCTCATCGTACCAGTACCAGCACCTCTGACTTTGGCACCCATTTTATTAAGGAAATTCGCAAGATCTACAATTTCAGGCTCTTTGGCCACATTTTCAAGAACAGTTATACCTTCAGCAAGTGTTGCTGCCATCATGATGTTTTCAGTGGCACCCACACTCGGGAAGTCAAGATACACTCTTGCACCCTTAAGTCTTCCTTCTACCTCGGCATCAATGAAACCATTGCCGACCTTCACTTTTGCTCCCATCGCTTCAAAACCCTTTAAATGCTGGTCGATAGGACGTGATCCGATGGCACAGCCACCAGGAAGAGCAACGCGGGCCCGGCCATTCCTTGCTAGTAATGAGCCCATTACTAAAACGGAAGCTCTCATTTTTCGTACATATTCAAATGGTGCTTCTTCTAATAACTCTCTTGATGCATCTACAGTTACTTGATTGTCATGAAAGGCAACATCTGCATTTAAGTTGCGCAATACTTCATTGATTGTATATACATCGGAGAGCGTAGGAACATCTTTAATGATACTTTTCCCATCACTTGCTAATAATGTTGCAGCGATAACTGGCAAAACGGCGTTTTTAGCACCTTCTACTTTAACTGTCCCGCTAAGCCTTTTTCCGCCGCGGACGATGATTTTTTCCAAAAGTATTCCCCTCCGCGTCCATTTTCTCTATATTAATATTCAAACGTTATGATTGGTGTGCCAACTACAAAGTTCGTTCGGTCACCCAATCCTTCTGTCCGTAGCCCAAACTGCAAATTTAATTTCTCTTTTGTCAAAGGTTGTTTAAACAATGTTGAATGTGCAGATATTGATGTAAAGTTCGTTTCATGCACACTCTCAATTTCCCTTGCTTGGAACATATCTAACAGGTCTTCAGTTTTAGAGTTTAAAACCGAATCCATATTATCATTGATAGACCCTTTAATACAAGAAAAAATTGAAGGAGTCCCTATAAATAGGTCATTCACCCTGTTCTGGAATGTAGTCGTAAAAAATGCCGAATTAGCTTTTCTCCACTTTTTTCCCTTCACTTCGTAAATAACATAGGTAACTTTATCAAATTTCTCTTCCGTTGTCATTATTTTGATAGACTCGGTTAGACCTGAATCGACATTGTAAGTTAACGCCTCAGCCTTCCAGCCGGAAGCATCATCTTTCCGGTGCCATTGAAATTGAGGGTATTTTCGTTTTAAAGCCGCAACTTCGCTTTCAAACTCTCGTTTAGTTGTAATCTCTTTTTTTATTTCTCTAGTGAGTACAGACCAATCTTCTATGCCTAAATCCTTATCCTTTTGTAACAGTCCCACCAATTTAACTATATCTGGTTTACTTTCTGCCACAATCGTACTATTCCCAATTAAAATCACCATCAAACCAAGAAATACTATGTATGTTAACATTTTTTTATTTAAAATATACATGTTAAATCCCTCCCCTTTTACACATTCTTTCCATAAGGAGAGAGATCATACTTCGAGTTTTCCGACAATTGGTGACACATTCCGCCTTAAAATGGCAGTAAGCATGGCGAATACAAGAGTAGAATCATATTTTGCTATAAGAAAAGTCTTACAGCTTATCAGTCATCACTAAACATATACGGGAGTTGGTTTGCAAATCCCAGGTAGTCAAGGAAGAAGTTACTAACAACTGAACCTATGGCAACCGTTAATAAAATGTATAAAACCCTGGCCTTGATGACCGAATTGGATCTTAAGATTTTATCGAAATGTAATGCCTGTAAAGCCCACCAGGTAACTGCTATGAAAAACAAATGTGCAATTATTCCTGTTAAAGCCTGCTGTCCCATTGCTGAAAACATGTACATACCTCCTAAATGACACCCGAACTCTATTCTAACACAAAACCCCTTCGTATTTGGAATATAAAAGGAAGAATTGCAAAATATCTTTTTAAAACTGTAAATAGAGGCTTGATCCAATGGAACAAGCCTCTAATACAGGCATTATATCATTTACTCGAAATAAAGTCTGTAAATTCACCAAATTGATCATGAATAAAATCAAAGGCAATATTTGGCGCCACCCCGAAAAGTATGGTGCCTATTACGCAAATGATCAACACGGTGTAAAGACCCCAACGAATTTTAATGACCTTCTCTGAATGAATGGGTCGGAAATAGACCTGGACCAATAATCCGAAATAGTATACATAGGACACAATGGTACCTGCGATCATGATCCCCGCAAGGACAAAATGTCCAGGCTCCGTAATGAATGTTCCAAGGAAAATATTGAGTTTGCCAATGAATCCTGTCGTCCCGGGAATTCCAGCAAGTGACAGGATAAATACAGTAAATGATATGGCAAGATACGGGGATTTCCTCCCCAGTCCTGCAAGAATGCTAATGTCTTCCGATCCACTTTGACTGGAGAGCAGCTGAATGACTGCAAATACTCCGATATTCATCAATACATAAGCCAGTAGGTAAAACCAGACTGTATCCAACAGGAAATATCCCCCACCCAATGTAGCAACCGCTACAAGGAGATAACCCGCATGGGAGATGCTTGAATAGGCGAACAACCGTTTTAAATTTTGCTGCCTTAACGCAATCACATTTCCAATGATGATTGTCAGACCTGCCAATGAAGCTATATAGATATTGTTTTTTTCCAAAAAGTCGAGCGCTCCGAATGTATCACCGGATGCTGTTAGGAACAACGAAAGAAAAATTCGCAGGATGATGACGAAACCCGCTATTTTCGAAATTACACTTAAGAAGGCTACGACCGGTGTCGGTGCCCCCTCATAGACATCCGGCGCCCACATATGAAAGGGAGCGGCAGCTATCTTGAAGGATAAACCGACAAATACCATGAAGAAAGCGAGGCCCATGATGTATTGCAGCTGACCGTCTGTCATCGCAGCCATCGTCCGGCTCATCTCGCCTAGATTGACAGAACCAGTCACACCATATAAATAGCTCATCCCGAATAAAGTGATCGCCGTGGAAATGCCTCCGTTTATCACATACTTCATGGACGCTTCGTTAGACTTCCGATCATGTTTACGCATTCCGACTAGTATATAAGATGAAAGGGAAAGAAGTTCCAGTCCAACGAACAGGGTTATCAAATCCCCGCTCGAGGACATGACCATCGCTCCAAGCAAAGCGGTCAGGAAAAGATAATAAAATTCCCCCCGATGTTCCCGCAGCCCCTCTTTAGGTTCATATTCTTCAGCCAGAAGGATGATTAGGCCCGCTCCGAATAATAAGAGTAGCTTAAATGCTTTTGCAAATGAATCTAACCGAAACGTATCGGATAAGATACTGACTGTTTCAAAGGATAGTAAGCTAATCAGTGACAAACATGCCAATATGATTCCGGTTAGCGCGAGCCATGCCAGTTTTCTCCGATTAAAGTGCTTCGGCCAGAATAAATCCAATATCGAAAGAATCATGGCCGTTCCCAGGATGATGAATTCCGGCATCATCGCTCCCCAATCATAAGAAAGCATCGTGTTCAAATCCATCCTTCATCGCCCCCCTAAAGCTAGCATCATGGCTTCAATCGTTCCTTGAAGAGGCCCGCCTAACAAATTTGGGTATACCCCAACAGATATTATCAAACCGAGAAGAACCAATGCCGGTACAAGCTCCCAGCCTCTAAGGTCCCGTTTCTCTTTCTCTACCAAGCTATCATTTTCCCCGAAGGTCATCAACATGACCGCCCTCAGGATATAAACAGCGGTTAATACCAGCCCGATCACCCCAATTGCTGCAAGCAATGGCTGACTCTTGAATAAGCCAAGAAATACCATGAATTCACTGATGAAGCCAGACATGCCAGGCAAACCGAGTGAAGCCATCCCGCACGCTAACATAACCCCTGAAAAAACCGGCATCGACTTGGCCAATCCACCAAGTTTAGGAAGCATGGTGGTTCCCGTCCGCTCATACAACACACCCACCAAGAAAAACAACAAAGCAGCAATTAGCCCATGTGAGATGACTTGAAAGATAGCTCCCTGAATGCCCGCTTCATTCAAGGCTCCCAGCCCCATCATGACGATTCCCATATGCGAGATTGATGAGTATGCTAAAACGAGCTTGAAATCCGTTTGTACCAATGCTAGAAATGCACCATATAAAAAACTGAGGACCCCAATCAGGACAACGGTAAAGGCCAAGCTTTTATATTGTTCAGGAAATATCCCCATTCCAAACCGGATGATTCCGTAAGCCCCTATTTTCAATAGGACACCAGCATGAATCATGACTATGGATGGAGGTGCTTCCGCATGGACCCGCACCATCCAGCTGTGAAATGGAAATACGGGCAGCTTTATCGCAAATGCAACGAGAAAGGCCAGGCATAAACCAAACTTCATCGAACCGGATATGGGCGCAAAAAGCGAAACACCACCCATTGTCATCATCTGTGTCAATGCCGCAATATTGGTCGTACCTGTCCTGGCAAACAAAATCAAAATGACCACCAATAAAACTGCCGAACCGATGCCATTATAAATCAGAAAACTATAAGACGCTTTCTCCCTCTCCAGAAAGCCCCACCTACCAATCAAAAAGAAAGCGGGGATCAAGGTCATTTCAAAAAAGATGAAAAAAAGGATCAAATTTTCTGCGGTGAAGACACCGAGCATCCCGATCTCCAAAATCAAAAATAACAAATAATACCCTTTCCATTCTTGTTTTATATATATGGAGGCGATTGCGGCAAGTGAAGAAATGATTGTCGTCAATAATATGAAGATGAGACTTAACCCATCCAGGCCCAACTCAAAGTCAACTGTGAAGAGTTTGGGATCATACATCTCCAAATTCCCAAATCTGATCCAATTCAACTTAATGTCAAAGATGGATAGGGCCACTCCCGAATAATATTGACTGCATAGAAAGAACGATAGGAAAAGGGGAGGCAGTGTTCCGAAAAAGCCAAATTGTTTAATCGTCCTTTCCTCTTTCTTCGGCATTAGGGCAACCATCACAATGCCCAGCAGCGGTGAGAACACTAGAAGCGAGAGCAAATAGACATTCATCTTAGATACCCCCCAGTTACTGCAAAAATCACCAATAGTACCGCAAGTCCCAGAAAGGCTATCATGCCATATTGCTGTACCTGTCCCGTTTGCAGTTTAGACCCTAATTTCCCCAATCCCTCTATTGAACTTGTTACGGTGGATACCAAGCCACCGACAACGAACCTTTCAAAATAAGATAGGAAAATACTAAAGCCTTTGATTGCATAGCCTGCTGTGAAATGGTAAATCTCATCAATATAATACTTATTTTCCAAAACTCTATATAACTCGGAGTTTTCCTTGACAAGCCATACCCGAGGTAACTTCTTTTTAGCATATATCATATATGCAAGGAATATCCCGGCAAGTGATACAAGCACAGCCATGAACATGATCCAAACGGGTCCCTCACTATGGCTGGCTCCTAGAAGAGTTTCATTTCCCTCCACAAGCCAATCTCCCAGGAAAGTCCCAAACCACGGTGTTTGGATATACCCACTGATTACAGCAAGCAATGCCAATACGAGCATGGGAATTAACATGATGGAAGGTGAGTCCTTAACCTGTTTTACTTGACTGCGTGAATCTCCTGCAAACATCATGAAAAACAGCCGGAACATATAAAACGCGGTTAAAAAGGAGGTAATCACCGCAAGTCCAAACAACACATAATTGCCGTTCTCCCAGGCTGCCATTAGAATTTCATCTTTACTGAAAAAACCCGAGAGCAAGGGGAACCCTGATATCGCCAAAGTTCCAGTCAAGAACAGCGGCCCTGTCCAATTCAATTTCCCCCATAATCCACCCATCTCTTCTATATCCTGTGTATGTATAGCATGAATAACACTGCCTGCTGCCAAAAACAGCAATGCTTTAAAAAAGGCATGGGTCATTAAATGAAACACACCCGCCACATATCCGGCAGTACCCAAAGCAAGCATCATAAAACCAAGCTGAGAGATTGTCGAATAGGCCAATACCCGCTTAACATCCTTTTGCACAATAGCGATGCTTGCGGCAAATATGGCTGTAAATCCACCTGTTATTGCTACGACTTGCATCGCCGTTTCACTAGCGACGAATAACGGAAACATGGTCGCCACCAGGTATACCCCTGCAGCAACCATGGTTGCTGCGTGAATCAATGCGGAAACCGGAGTCGGTCCCTCCATCGCATCCGGAAGCCATGTGTGTAGTGGAAATTGTCCAGACTTCCCAACCGCACCGATAAAAATCAAAATAGCGATCAAAGTCAGTCTTTCATTTGATATCACGCCTGATTGAATGGCTTGAAAGATCTCTCCAAATTCAAAGCTTCCCGTTTCCCAGAATAGTAGAATGATGCCGATTAAGAGCCCTACATCCCCAATCCTGGTCATGATGAATGCCTTCTTCGCTGCATTCTTGGCTTCCAGTTTATAAAAGTAAAACCCAATAAGCAGGAAAGATCCCACCCCGACCAATTCCCAGAAGATATAAAGCTGTAATAAATTTGGTGCCATGACAAGTCCAAGCATGGCAAAGGTGAAGAAGCCCAGATAAGCATAAAAAAGGGAGAATCGCACTTCACCCTTCATATACCCCTTCGAATATATCTGGACAAGCAGGCTGACAAGTGAAACGATCACGAGCATCAAGGCATTAAGCTGGTTGATTTCAAACCCCGCTGTAAGCTGCGTCCCCCCGAAGGAAAGCCAATCTATCGATATTTTATAAGTAGGTTCTTTAAATCGTTCCATCAAGGTAAGCAGCGATAGAACCAACGAAGCCATTGTACATATTATTCCTATAAAGGCCCCTCGTTCCCGCAACCGCCCACCCGATAGAAGCAGAACCAGAAACGTGACGAGTGGAAAGATCGGTATGAGCCAAGCGTTCTCCATCATCGTATCAAATCCCCTTCTTCATTTATATAAACCTTCAATGCTTCATAATATCCATTTCATCGACATTGACCGTCTTCCGATTCCGATAAAGGGACATTAATATAGCCAGCCCTACAGCTGCCTCAGCCGCAGCGATCGTAATCGTGAATAATGAAAACACTTGACCCGTAATGGATGGCGTTACACCGAATTTACTGAAGGCAACTAAATTGATATTAGCAGCGTTCAGCATCAGCTCGATTGAAATCAAAACAATGACCGCATTTCTCTTCGTCAAAGCGCCATACAGTCCTATACAAAATAAAACGAGTGCCAATACAAGATAAGCCGACAAGGGAACTCCCGTCATGATCGATCTCCCTCCCCATCATCTTTTTTAGCCAATACGATGGCGCCGACAAGAGCAACAAGCAGTAGTACCGACATTACTTCAAATGGAATGACATATTTTGAAAAAAGTTCGATTCCTATTTGTTTTGTATTTTCCTCATGCAAGGCGGTTGGCTGTACAGGGATATCCAGATTATAAATACCCAGATAAACCGCCACGGCGAATCCAGCAATAGCTGCCAGCAATGAGAATCTCCCCCAGCCCCCTTTAACGGGTTCATCACTTTCTTGGTGTTTAGTGAGCATAATTCCAAATAACATCACGATCGTTATTGCCCCTGAATAAATAAGGATCTGGACAATGGCGACGAACTCAGCCGAAAGCAACATATAAATTCCAGCAATGCTCAAGAAAGTAAAAACGAGTGCAATTACCATGTGCACCACTTTTGTTAAGGTAATTAACAGCACCCCGCCTAATATGGCGACGAGTGCCAAACCAAAAAAGGCAATTAATTCACCGGACAAACTCATACTTTATTCACCTTCCGGATATTTTCATCATTTTCATCAAGCCACTCCAGATTTTTAAATAAATGATCACGGCTATACTCCGCCAGCTCAAATTTATTCGTCATCACGATTGCTTCTGTCGGGCATACCTCCGTACATAAATCACACAAAATGCAAATCTCGAAATTAATGTCATACGTATCAATGATTTTACCTTTTTTTGACGGGTCCGGATGTTTTTTACCAGTTAATTGAATACAATCGGTTGGACAAATAGTCACGCATTGATTACATACAATACACTTTTCAGGATAGAATTTTTGGATTCCGCGGAATCGGTCAGGGAGCGGCAGCGGCTCATTCGGGTAGTCATAGGTCACTTTTTTCCTCGTCAAGTTCTTTAATGTATAGGTTAAACCTTTTGCTAAACCAAGCATATAAATCCCTCGCTTTCTGACCCGCTTAAGTTTTTAAAAAAGGTTAATTAATTCTTTTATAAGTGCCGTCAAAAATATATTTGCCAATGCAACCGGAAGCAGCACTTTCCATCCGAACTCCATCAATTGATCTGCCCTTATTCGAGGAAAAGTCACCCGGATCCAGACCAATACATAGAAAACAACACTAAACTTGAGACCGAACCAGATGGCTGCCGGAATAAAATCCAAAAACGGAATAGAATTCCATCCTCCTAAAAATAATACAGTGGTTAGCGTGGCCATTGCAAACATATACACATATTCGGATAACATAAAGAAGGCCCAGCGAAATCCAGAGTATTCAACATGATAGCCTGCAACAAGTTCGGATTCCGCTTCCGGCAGGTCAAAAGGAACCCTGTTCAACTCGGCAACCGATGCAATAAAAAACACGATGAACGCAATCGGCTGAAGAAAAATGAACCAAACCTTCTCCTGGGCTGCAACTATTTCATTCAAGTTTAAACTGCCTGTTAAGAGGACGATTCCCACTAGTGACATCACCAACGGGATTTCATAAGATATCATTTGCGCGGCTGCCCTCATTCCGCCAATCAAAGAATATTTATTATTGGATGCCCAACCCGCAGTGACGATGCCGATGGTCGATATGCCGGAAATGGCAATATAATATAGCAGTCCAACACCTATATCAGCAAATTGGAAGGCATCGGTGAACGGCAAGGTGGCAAGGACCATGAAAGCCGGTGCAAAAGCAATCACTGGAGCTAATATATATAGCGGCTTATCGGCTTTTTTTGGTATCGTATCTTCCTTGATCAGAAGTTTCAAAACATCGGCAACGGTCTGCAAGAGACCCCATTTCCCCCCAATTTGGTTGGGACCGACACGCATCTGCATAAACCCCATGATTTTTCGCTCCGAAAGGATTCCATAGGTTACGAACCCTAATACAACGAATAGCAGCAGGACTGCCAAACCAAAAAAAATGCCAAAATTCAGTAGGCTAGGAGTGGATTGGAGCAAATCCTTGATCATTTATCCATCCACCTCCCCTAGAACGATATCGATTGCACCTAATATCGTTATCAAGTTCGCCATATTTTCCCCTTCCAATAATTTCGGAAGAATTTGCAGATTATAAAATGAAGGTCTGCGAAATTTCAAACGATATGGCTCCTTTTTCCCTTCACTCGCGATATAACAGCCGATTTCCCCTCTTGGTGATTCAATTCGGACAAATGCTTCACCCTTAGGAACCTTTATTATTTTTGGGACCTTAGCAAGAACCGGCCCTTCTGGAAATTGCTCAACCGCCTGCTCAATGATTTTCAGTGATTCTTCGATTTCTTCCATTCTACAGTGATAGCGTGAAAAGGCATCACCCTCTTCCCTTGTAGGAACATCAAAGGTGAACCTGTCGTAAATCGAATATGGTTCATTTTTCCGCAAATCCCATTTCACGCCTGTACACCTTAAGTTGGCACCGCTAAGCGAATACTGCAATGCCTCTTCTTTCGTATAGATGCCCACCCCTCTAACCCGGTTAACAAAGATTTCATTCCCTGTTACTAACTCATGGTAACCGGCAAGCTGCTCCCTCATATAAGGGACAAACTCGGCCACCTTCGCAATCCAGTCATCAGGAGCATCCCATTTCACACCTCCGACACGCATATAATTGAATGTAAGACGTGCTCCTGACAATTCAGTCAATAAGTTAACGATCATTTCACGTTCTCGAAAAGCGTATAGGAAAGGGCTCGTCGCACCTATATCAAGCAAGTAAGTACCCCACCAGACAAGGTGGCTTGCGACTCTGCCCAATTCCATGGCAATTACGCGCAAATATTCTGCCCTTTCGGGGATTTCCACCCCCATCATTGTTTCAACAGCATGGCAAAGCACATAATTATTTGTCATTGCGGCTAGATAATCGAGTCGATCGGTATATGGAATTATTTGTGTATATTGCAGATTTTCCGCGAGTTTTTCAGTACCGCGATGCAGATACCCAATGACAGGGGTAGCCTCTTTTATAATTTCACCGTCAATCTTGATGACAAGCCGAAAAACACCATGTGTACTCGGATGCTGCGGCCCGACATTGAGAAGCATTTCTTCGGTCCTTAACATTGGGCTTACACCTCCTCATCATAAGGCTGATAATCTTTTCTAAGGGGATACCCTTTCCAATCATCACCAAGTAAAATCCGCTTTAAGTCAGGATGTTCTTGAAAATTAATACCTAATAAATCGTAAGCCTCACATTCCGGCCAATTTGCACCTGGCCATAATGGGGCTAATGATGGAATAACGGGAGAATCCCTATCCAGCTTCACCTTTAAGGCAACCGATTGGTTCATATTGAACGAATGCAAATGTACATAAATTTCCATATGGGATTCAAAATCCGTTCCATGAAGTTCCGATAAATACGAAAAGTTAAGCTGTTCATCATACCGCAGAAATTTTGCTATTGAGAAATATGTATCCGGATTAGCCACTAAAGTGGGTACATCTTTTGATAGTCTATTAATATAGTGGTCTATTAATGCCTCTTGCCCTACATGCCTTTCAATAGCATGAACAATTTGATCGAGTTTGGACTGGTTTGGAGAAAGATCATCTAGGGTGATAACTTCCTTGCTTTCCTTTACAGCAGTCCTGGCCTTCGCAACAGCAGCGGCTTTCGCCTTGGCCGCTGCAATAGCCTTTGCCTTCGCAGTTTCAAGATCATCACCATTATCCCTTGATTCCTTTCGGGCCAATGCTGCCGCCTTCGCTTTGGCCGCTGCCGCTGCCTTTTGCTTCGCTACGTCCATTTCTCCTTCCGGTTTTTCCGTCCCTTCCTCTTTCGCCTGTTTTCGGGCCAATGCTGCCACCTTCGCTTTGGCCGCTGCCGCTGCCTTTTGCTTCGCTACGTCCATTTCTCCTTCCGGTTTTTCCGTCCCTTCCTCTTTCGCCTGTTTTCGGGCCAGTGCTGCTGCCTTCGCCTTGGTCGCTGCCTTTTGCTTCGCTAAATCGGTTTCTCCTTCCGGATTCTCCGTCCCTTCCTCTTTCGCCTGTTTTCGGGCCAATGCTGCCGCCTTCGCTTTGGCCGCTGCCGCTGCCTTTTGCTTCGCTAAATCGGTTTCTCCTTCCGGATTCTCCGTCCCTTCCTCTTTCGCCTGTTTTCGAGCCAGTGCTACAGCCTTCGCCTTGGCCGCTGCCGCTGCCTTTTGTTTCGCTAAGTCTTGCTTTTCACTCATCTATATCACCCGCTTTCCGGTTTTCGCCTCGTAACGGATTTTTTCTTTTAATTTATTGATTCCATAAATAAGTGCTGCTGGGTTTGGGGGACACCCCGGTATATATACATCGACAGGTACTATTTGATCTACTCCTTTGACCACCGAGTAGGAGTGAACATAAGGCCCTCCTGCAGTTGCACAGGATCCCATTGCAATAACCCATTTCGGTTCCGGCATTTGTTCGTATAATCTACTAATTATTGGAGCCATTTTTTTCGTTACCGTTCCTGAGACAATCATGACATCCGATTGTCTGGGTGATGTCCGAAAAAACGAACCAAACCGGTCCAAATCATAATGAGAGGAGCCTACGCCCATCATTTCAATTGCACAACATGCTAATCCGAAAGTCATCGGCCAGAGTGAGTTACTTCTAGCCCAGCCTTTTATTTGTTCAAGTGTGGATAAAAAAATACTATGACGCATTTCTTCCATTTCTTTAGGGGTAAGTTCATCTAACTTCAATTCCACTTCAACACCTTCTTTTTCCAAGCGTAGATTAGCCCTAGCATAAGGATAAGAACAAAAAATAACATTTCGATCAGAGCAAACAGCCCGAGTTCATCGTAGGCAACCGCCCATGGATAAAGAAAAACAGTTTCTACGTCAAATATGACGAACATCAGTCCGAATAGATAATACCTGACATTGAATTGAACCCTTGAATCCTGAAAAGGCTCGATTCCACTTTCATAAGTCGTATATTTCATATCAGTCGGTTTATAAGGCCTTAGCAGTCTACCAAGAAATAATGCGACCACAGGTAATAAAATGCCGAGACAAAGAAAAACAAATACAATTAAATAATTATTTTGGTAAATATGCAGCTGTCCCATGTTCATCTCCCTTTATGGATAAATCATGTTAAATGGATGCATTTAAAATTTGCTTGTCTTCTTTTTTGGTGGATACCGTTTTAAATATTATGCAGGATGACATTCTTTTAGAAGCAACGTGACAGGAGGAGGTATGAAGCAATTAATGTAAGCGTATACATTATATCATCAGGATAATCGCATGTCGATGAGTGAAGGTTTAATATGGAAAATACTTTATCCTATAATTCGATTTTTTTTTCGAATACACAACATTTTTTTCCAAATTTCGCTATTAAATGATAAATAGCTTGAAAAACCATAAAAAAAACACCTGATCTTACCAGGAATGGCTAGATCAGGTGTTTTCATCATTTAAAGTTATCGCATTTCTGCAATTTGGATCCGGTTGATGGCACGTTTAAGCGCTAAATTAGCTCTTTTGTCATCATTTGATCCATCATTGTTCTGCAATCTTTGTTCAGCACGAGCTTTTGCTGCTTGAGCACGTGCAAGATCGATAGTTTCAGCTCTTTCAGCAGATTGAGCTAAAATGGTTACCACATCAGGGCGAACTTCTAAGAAGCCACCATTTACAGCTACATAGTCTGTGTTGCTTCCATTTTTAAGACGGACAGCACCAATGGTAAGTGGGGCTACAGTTGGAACGTGTCCAGCCATGATTCCCAGCTCACCGCTTTTAGCTTTAGTGCTTACCATTTCAACTTCTGCATCATATACTGGGCCATCGGGAGTAACAACATTGACTTTAATGGTCTTCATTTCATTCCCTCCTAGGTCCCTTTAATTAAGCCATTTCTTTTGCTTTGGCAATAACTTCTTCAATGCGACCAACTAGACGGAAAGCATCTTCAGGAAGGTCGTCATATTTTCCAGCTAGGATATCTTTGAATCCTTGGACTGTTTCTTTAACTGGTACATAAGATCCTTTTTGACCAGTGAATTGTTCAGCCACGTGGAAGTTCTGCGACAAGAAGTTTTGAATTCTACGAGCACGGGCAACGATTACTTTTTCGTCTTCGCTTAATTCATCCATACCCAAGATGGCAATAATATCTTGAAGTTCTTTATATTTCTGTAAAGTCGATTGCACTTGACGAGCCACTTTATAGTGCTCAGCCCCAACTACTTCTGGGCTAAGGGCACGAGAAGAAGACGCCAATGGATCAACTGCTGGGTAAATACCCATTTCAGAAAGTTTACGCTCAAGGTTAGTTGTTGCATCCAAGTGAGCGAAAGTTGTAGCTGGAGCCGGATCCGTATAGTCATCGGCAGGTACATAGATCGCTTGAATGGATGTAACAGAACCTTTATTTGTTGAAGTGATACGTTCTTGTAATTGACCCATTTCAGTAGCAAGCGTTGGTTGGTAACCTACCGCTGAAGGCATACGGCCTAATAGGGCAGAAACCTCAGAACCTGCTTGTGTGAAACGGAAAATGTTATCGATGAAGAAAAGAACGTCTTGTCCTTGTTCGTCACGGAAATATTCAGCCATTGTCAAACCGCTTAGGGCAACACGCATACGTGCACCTGGTGGCTCGTTCATTTGTCCGAATACCATCGCCGTTTTCTTAATAACACCAGAATCAGTCATCTCGTAGAAAAGGTCATTCCCTTCACGAGTACGCTCACCTACACCAGCGAATACCGAGATACCGCCGTGCTCTTGTGCGATGTTATTAATAAGTTCTTGAATAAGTACAGTTTTACCAACACCGGCTCCACCGAAGAGACCGATCTTACCACCTTTGATGTAAGGTGCAAGTAAATCTACTACTTTAATACCCGTTTCAAGAATTTCAACTGATGTTGATAATTCCTCGAATGTTGGTGCTTGTCTGTGAATTGGATCACGACGCACCTCTGCTGTAAGTGGTTCAAATAGGTCAATGTTTTCCCCTAATACGTTGAAAACGCGACCTAGAGTAACTTCACCTACAGGTACTGAAATTGGAGCTCCTGTATCAACAGTCTCTGCACCACGAGTTAAACCATCAGTGGAAGACATTGCTACAGTACGAACTGTATTATCACCTAGTTGAAGGGCCACTTCAAGAGTTAGTCCTGTACCAGACGCTGTATTTTCGATTCTTAACGCGTTATAGATCTTAGGAAGTTGTCCGTCTTCGAATTTCACGTCAACAACCGGACCCATAACTTGAGTAACGCGTCCTATATTCATCGTTTTCCCTCCTAACGTTGCTTATAACGACTATCAAGTTTATGGAACGGCCAGCATATCGTCCGGGCCGACCGCCCCTTTAATGATTTTATTCTAAAGCTGCTGCACCGCCGACAATCTCTGTAATTTCTTGAGTGATCGCTGCCTGACGTGCACGGTTATATTGTAATGAAAGTGAGTCAATCAACTCTTTTGCATTATCGGTCGCATTTTTCATTGCAGTCATACGTGCAGAGTGCTCACTTGCTTTACCATCTAACAAAGCACCATAAATCAAACTTTCTGCGTACTGAGGCAGTAATACCTCAAGAATTTCTTCTGCATTCGGTTCAAATTCATAAGAAGTCAATGTTGCATTGGAAGTATTAAAGTCAGCTAACGGAAGGACTTGCTTTTCCGTTACATCCTGCTGGATTGGGCTGACATAATGGTTATAGTACATATAAAGCTCATCACACAGCTCATTCAGATATAAATTCACTGTCGATTTTGCAAGGGAGCTAATGTCAGCGAAAGACGGCTGATCAGGAACCCCAATTACTTCAAGCTCTACGTGCATGTTACGGCTGACAAAGAAATCACGGCCAACCCTTCCGATTGCGATAATGACGAACTCATCATTGGATTTATGGCGTTCAAGAATAGTTTTATGAACGTGGCGAAGGATGCTACTATTGTAAGCCCCAGCCAATCCACGGTCCGATGTGATTACCAAGTAACCGGTTTTCTTAACGGGACGTGAAGTAAGCATTGGATGAGATGCATCCGTGCTTCCGTTCGCAATACTAGATACCACTTCTTGAATTTTTTCCATATATGGAACATATGCTTTAGCATTAGCTTCTGCACGGTTCATTTTAGAAGCAGATACCATCTGCATCGCTTTTGTAATTTGACTCGTCTTTTTCGTTGAAGTAATCCGAGACTTAATATCGCGTAAAGAGGCCATTCATTCTCACCACCCTTTATAAATTAGTTAGACCTTATTATTCAGAAATAACGAAGTTCTTTTTGAATTCGTTAATTGCAGCAACGATAGCAGCGTCTTCAGGAAGACCTTTTGTTGTGCGAATGTGATCTAATAATTCCGGATGAGAACGATCTAGGAACACATAGTATTCTTCTTCAAAACGAAGGATATCCGATACTGGAATATCATCTAAATGACCTTTAGTCAATGCATAGAAAATCATGACTTGTTTTTCTACTTTGATCGGTTTGTTTAGATCTTGCTTAAGCACTTCAACTGTACGAGCACCACGGTTAAGTTTTGCTTGTGTTGCAGCATCCAGATCAGAACCGAATTGAGAGAATGCTTCCAATTCACGGTATGAAGCCAAGTCAAGACGTAATGTACCGGCAACTTTCTTCATCGCTTTAATTTGTGCAGATCCACCAACACGTGATACGGAAAGACCAGCGTTAATCGCAGGACGTACACCTGAGAAGAACAAATCGGATTGCAAGAAGATTTGTCCATCAGTGATGGAAATGACGTTTGTTGGGATGTAAGCAGAGATGTCGCCTGCTTGTGTTTCAACAAATGGAAGCGCAGTGATTGAACCGGCACCTAAAGTGTCATTCAATTTTGCTGCACGCTCAAGTAAACGGGAGTGCAAGTAGAATACATCCCCTGGGAATGCTTCACGACCTGGAGGACGGCGAAGTAGCAAGGAAAGTTCACGGTATGCAGATGCTTGTTTAGAAAGATCATCATAAACCACAAGAACGTGCTTGCCAGCGAACATGAACTCTTCACCCATTGTCACACCAGCGTATGGAGCCAGGTATAAAAGTGGTGCTGGTTGAGAAGCTGATGCAGATACAACGATTGTGTAATCCAAAGCACCATTTTTACGTAGTGTTTCAACTGTTCCACGAACCGTTGATTCTTTTTGACCGATAGCAACATAGATACAGATCATATCTTGGTCAGCTTGGTTAAGGATTGTATCGATCGCAACTGATGTTTTACCAGTTTGACGGTCACCAATGATTAACTCACGTTGTCCACGACCGATTGGAACTAATGCATCGATTGCTTTAATACCTGTTTGTAAAGGTTCATGAACTGATTTACGGTCCATTACACCTGTTGCAGGGCTTTCGATTGGACGAGTTTTTGTCGTAGCGATCGGGCCAAGACCATCTAATGGTTGTCCAAGCGGATTCACGACACGTCCGATTAATTCTTCTCCAACTGGCACTTCCATGATTCTGCCAGTACGGCGAACTTCACTGCCTTCTTTAATGTCTCTGAATGGTCCAAGAATAACAACACCCACGTTATTTTGCTCAAGGTTTTGTGCTAATCCCATTGAACCATTGGAAAATTCTAAGAGCTCCCCAGACATTGCATTATCTAAACCATGAACGCGTGCGATACCATCACCAACAGTGATAACCGTACCAACATCACTTACTTTAATTTCCGACTGATAGTTTTCAATCTGCTTTTTAATCAGCGCACTGATTTCTTCAGCTTTGATGCTCATGAATTTCACCCCTATCTGTGAATATTAACCTAATAGTTGTTTGCTAAGGCGATCTAGCTTACCGCTAATCGTCCCGTCATATATGCGGTTACCGATTTGTAGTTTGATGCCGCCAAGGATATTGCTATCCGTAATATTAGTAATGCGTAAATTTCTTTTGCCGATTTTTGCAGCAAAAGATGTAGACACAGCTTCCACTTCCGTTTCAGTCAATGGACGAACTGTATAGACCGTTGCATCAGCTACTGAGTTTTCTTCATTCGCAAGTTCGATGAACTCTTGTGCCATTGCTGTCACATCATCTGTACGATGACGTTCCACCATTAACATCACAGTGTTTTGAACGGAAGAAGAAAGGCTTGCAAAAGCATTTGCAATCAAAGCGCCTTTTGCATCTTTAGTCATTTTAGGATGAGCCAGGAAGCTTAATAGCTCATTATCATTTGTGAAAACTTCATTCACTATGCGAAGCTCTTCTTCAAGTTGGTTAATGAGATTTTGCTCTTTCGCAATTTGGAAAAGGGCAACGGCATAACGCTTTGCTACTGTTATATCGCTCATTTCCCTTCTCCTGCCTCTTGAATGTAGTCATTAATCAATTGCTCTTGATCTGCTTCGGATAGTTCTTTTTCTATTACTTTAGATGCAATAAGTACGGATAAAGATGCCACTTGCTCGCGTAATGCCGTAATGGCTTTTTCTTTTTCCTGTACGATTTCACGCTTAGCTGATTCTTTGACGCGGTCAGCTTCAAGACGTGCTTGATTCACGATCTCTTCACGCTGTGCTTCACCTTGAAGTTTTGCGTTTTCTATAAGTTGTCCCGCTTCAGTGCGAGATTGTTTTACGATTTCACGTTGTTCTTCTAAATATTTAAGTGCTTCTTGTCTGCTAGCTTCCGCTGCTTGAATTTCATTTGCAACATGTTCTTCACGTTGAGTCATGATGCCCATTAGAGGACCCCATGCAAATTTCTTCAGCAACGCTAACAAAATGATAAACATTACTAATTGGTATAACATGTCTCCGCCATTAAAGCCATGAGACGTTGACCCAAGTACAAAGCTGCTTGTTAACACGCTTGGTTCACTCCCTTCACGAGTTTCACTTCTTAAAGCGTTCATTCATATGAACTTTAGAAAACTATGCTCTTAAACTGTATAAAAACAGGATTGTGGACATAAAGGAAAGGCGAAGGTTCACATGGAACGAACTTCGCCATTTTTGAACTTTTTGAAGGTTCTATTAACCACCATATACCATAAACGCAATTACTACCGCGATGATAGGCATCGCCTCAACTAAACCTACCCCGATGAACATTGTTGTTTGAAGCATACCGCGAGCTTCTGGTTGACGAGCGATACCTTCTACTGTTCTTGAAACGATAAGACCATTACCAATACCTGCACCTAGTGCTGCTAAACCAATTGCAATTGCTGCTGCAAGAAGACCTACTGAACCTGTCATTATAAATATCCTCCTTAGATTGTATCAAAATTTATTATTTTTTTAGTTCTAAATGAACTTATAATTAATGGTCGTCACTGACTTTATGAGACAGATAAACCATTGTTAACGTGACAAAGATAAACGCTTGGATACTACCGACGAAAATACTATAGCCTTGCCATACTAATGTAGGCACAATTGCACCAATAAATCCGGCAGCTCCACTAAATGCTAGCGATCCCGCTAATAAACTCAGCAAAACTTCACCAGCATAAATGTTACCATATAGACGCAGACCAAGTGTCAAGGAGTTTGTAAATTCCTCCACAAGAGTCATTGGGTTTTTATAAGCTTTAAAGTAACCCTTGGCGCCTTTCATTTTTATTGCATAGTAATGCGTTAAACCTAAAACCATGACTGCAAGAGTCAATGTGATAACTGGGTCGGCTGTTGGTGATTTCCACCAAAGCACACCATCGTAACTAATTGCAAACGGAAGACCTAGCATATTGGACACAAAAATGTACATTAGCAAAGTCATACCAAGCAGTTGAAACTGACCACCTGTTCTCCAGTCCATGTTACTATTAATAATACCCTTAACGAAATCCATAATCCATTCCATGAAATTCTGCATGCCAGTTGGCTTCATTGCAAGCTTACGTGTACCAAGCACAGCAAGTATGAACACAACTAGACTAGCAACTGTTATCATTAGGACGTTACTCAAGTTAAAGGTCAGACCCATAAAATCGTGTAAGGGTGCTCCATGATTCAACTATATTCACCTCTCTTCCCCGCTATCGACGTATTAATTGGATGAAAAAATCTATAAAAATGACAATATAAGCTGTCATCAATCCCCATACAACACTTATCAGATGAAAATGCTCCGGAAATTCCAATGCAATGAGTACCGCTAGACCTGCGGATGCCATTCGAGTCATTGTCCCAAGAGATTTTGTTTTCTTTCCTTCATCGAGCGCCTGACTGAACTTTTTCATTTTCTGATTGATCAGCCATAAATTGTATAAACTCAAACTCGTACCCAGTATAAGCCCAGCAAAAACGGCTTGATAACTCGTAAGTCCCCATCCAACAACATAAACCGCCAGAAGAAAAATTATATATTTACTCTGCCTGTTGAACATGATTTTCATTTCTGGCATTTTTCATTTAATCTCCTGAGAAATATTTTCGTACTGAATGAAGCATTGCTTGTAAACCTAGCAAGTCCACAAAGAAGGCCAATTACTAATAGCAGCGGTTCGAATCTTAGGTTCTGACAAGTCATCTTTCCAAAGAGAAGATACCGAACAAAACTGATCCGACTATTTGAGAAAGAATCGCTG
Organism: Peribacillus sp. NJ11; assembly: GCF_030348405.1. NCBI lineage: Bacteria > Bacillati > Bacillota > Bacilli > Caryophanales > Bacillaceae > Peribacillus > Peribacillus sp. NJ11. The sequence goes on along the minus strand of NZ_JAUCFO010000001.1, from coordinate 1,358,375 downwards.
ACATCAAAGTCATAGCCATTTTTAGAAGGCAATTATTTGACGCAAGTTGCATCCTCGCGGTTGAATTTGGTGGAGGATAGAAGACATTTCATGCTGTAAAAATCTGCATGCAGGGCTACTGAAAACCCTCTCATTTTACATCCTTTGTTAGCATACAATAGGCTAGAATCATTGTCAATGAGTGGTTAGTGAAATTTGTCACAGGTTTGTAATTATTAACGAATTGTTCACAAATTATCTTTTTAATACTATTGACATCCATTTTATTTTACATATTGTCCTGTGTTCACTCAATAAGTAACGTCTTTTCTATCCGATCTTCCCTTCCGTCTCTTCTCGCAAAGATTATCGCTTTATACACTCCTTTAGGCGGCAGGTTCTTTTTCAATACATCTTTTTTGATCAAACCGGAAGGTGCCGGTCTCGACCAATCCAAATAACCAACGAATTTCAAGCTGTCTTCCTCATAAAGGGCAATCCCGAATTCTTCAGCCCCCCGGGGAAGGTACATTTCGTATCGGTATGTGCCTGCCTGGTCTCCTTGACCGAAATCAAAACCCATTACCCTTGGATAATCCGGCTCTTCCTTTACATATAAATAAGGAAGGGATATTTTTTTGGTTCCTTCCATTATAAGAAGGTATCCATCAAAGACCCCCTTTTTCAGCCTGGCTGGGTTGACCTGCAGTCCCACTTTAATCTTTTTCTTTTCCCTCGGATTCAAAGTAAGGGATTTCGGCAATTCCCAAGTGAGGCCCGTCTCTTTTAATGGGACCATAAAAGAGTACTCCCTCCTTTCCTTTCCGGTATTTTCAATGATTATCGTTTCATGATGCTCTTCAATTCCTTCTTTTTTGGTATACATCCCAAACGACAATGAGCTTGGATTCAAGAGAGTGTCCACTTTTAATGCTTCGTCGATCTGGATGCGTCCAGCCCCCTGTTCATATGTGTGATACAACTGATTAGCAGACTTCCTCAATGGCTTGGAAGTGCTCATCAATGCAGATTTCACTTGATCAGGAGTCCATTCCGGGTGTTTTTGCAGGATTAAGGCGCATGCTCCTGCAACATGCGGTGCTGACATACTTGTTCCATCCAGGGACATATATCCTTTAGGAATGGTGCTTTCAATTTCCACCCCTGGTGCCAATACGTCAGGCTTTATTCCCCATGATACGGTTACCGGCCCCCTAGAGCTAAAATCAGCGAGTCTATCTTGCTCGTTCTTATAAATAAAATTAACGGTTTTGCTGTGCTCTTGCTCCATGATTCGCTTAAGTCGCAATCCATCTCTTCTACTAATAGAAGCAGCAGGGATGTTCATTTCTTTTTCCAAGCTTCCAGTAAAGGTCCCGCTCGTATTATTATAAACAATTACCCCTTTTGCACCTGCCTTTTCCGCATTGGATACTTTTTGCTGGAAGGTAAGTGTGCCGCGCTCCATCAACACAATCTTATCCCGAGCACGCTTCAGGTCTTCTTCATTTCCCAGTCCCCCGTATATGACATCCTCAGAAAATGTCAGCTTCCATTTTTCAGAGCCTTGAAACAAGGTTAAATGAGATTGATACTTTTTCGAACCAAGTCCGTAGACCATATAGGGAACCCTTAAGGGTGGGGTCGACGCTCCAACGGAAATCGCTTTTTCTGCTGTTCCGGGGGAGCCGACAGTCCATACAGCCGGTCCGGAATTCCCGTTTGATGTCACGGCAACGATGCCGCTTTCCACAGCCTTATTCAACGCAAGAGAGATAGGTAAATCAGGGCCATTGACGTTATTCCCAAGAGAGAGGTTCAATACATCCACCTTATCCTTCATTGCTGACTCAATAGCCGTCAGGACTTGCTCTGTATCCCCTGCTCCACCTGGTCCCAAAGCTCGATATGCATATATCTCCGCTTCTGGTGCGACGCCTTTCATTTTTCCATTGGCCGCAATGATACCTGCCACATGAGTTCCGTGTATTGTATCCAGCTCGCCTTGATTTTTGGTTTCCATCGGATCTTCATCACCATCAACCAGATCCTGCCCTCCTTTATAAGCACGTTGTAAATCTGGATGTGTATAATCGATCCCAGTATCGATAATTCCCACTTTTACCCCTTTCCCGGTGATTCGGTGATTCTCCTTATCGAAAAAACCCCTCACCCTGCCTCCTCCTATGTATGGGACACTTTCATCCAACACGGCATGATACATGGATACTTCCGTTACTGCCTGAATTTCATTCTCCTTTTTGAGTTGTTCTATTTCATTTATTTTCCCATGTAAGGAAAATCCATTCAGGGCAACCGAATAAACATTCCTTAATTGAAGGGATGGATATTTTTCAAGCAGTTCTTTGATCTTTTTTTGCTGAAACGCCTTATCCATCGTGACAACAGCCGTTACTTCCTTAGATTCAGATAGCTTTGGTAAAGGAGGCAGAATGACAGATGCCAATCCCTTTTCATTTGAATAAATACATATAAAAAGGAAAACAAACAATATGAACGTTTTCTTTCCCAATATAATCATCCCCTTAGCAGTTATCTTTTCTCAACAACCTTGGAGTATGCAAAATAAAAAAGGAAAAGCCGCATGGCTTTTCCTTTTTATGATTCAAATCTAGTTGGTGGTACATTTACTTGCTTAAAATAGTAACGGATGGCTTCAGCTATACGGGCCGAAGCATTTCCGTCCCCATATGGATTTGAAGCCTTGGACATCTTTTCATGCTCCCCTTTATTGGTGAGCAATTCATGTGCCATATTAAATATGGTTTTTTCATCAGTACCCGCCAACCTTAAGGTTCCGGCTGCAATCCCCTCTGGGCGTTCAGTCGTATCCCTTAAAACAAGAACAGGTACACCTAGTGACGGTGCCTCTTCTTGAATTCCTCCAGAATCAGTCAAAATCAGATAGGCTCTAGAAGCGAAGTTGTGGAAATCCAATACGTCCAGCGGTTCGATTAAATGAACCCGCGGATCGTCCCCGAGAATTTCGTTTGCCAGCTCTTGAACAACAGGATTTAAATGGACAGGATAAACCACTTGAACGTCATCATGCTCAGCAATGATTCTCTTGACGGCCCTGAAGATATTCCTCATTGGTTCCCCTAGATTTTCTCTGCGATGGGCGGTTAGTAAAATGAGCCTGTCTTCCCCTAGTCCTTTTAACACCGGGTGGGAATACGTGGACCGTACAGTTGTTTTCAAAGCATCGGTTGCCGTATTTCCCGTCACGAAGATACTGTCTCTCTTGTTTTCGTTCAGCAGATTCTCTTCTGCTTTTGAAGTCGGCGCAAAATGCAAATCCGCCATCGTACCGGTGAGCTGCCGATTCATCTCTTCCGGATAGGGGGAATACTTATTCCATGTGCGCAGCCCCGCTTCTACATGTCCAATGACGATCTGATTATAAAAAGCAGCCAGACTTGCGACAAACGTTGTGGTTGTATCACCGTGGACAAGAACAATATCAGGCTTGGCTTCCTTCATTACTGAATCAAGACCATTTAACGCTCTTGTTGTAATATCAGCAAGCGTTTGCCTTTCTTTCATTATGTTCAAATCATAATCTGGCTGAATGGAAAATAATTCGAGAACTTGATCTAACATTTGTCGATGCTGAGCCGTAACAGCAACGATCGGCTTGAAATATTCTGGGTGTTTTTGAAATTCGAGTACTAAAGGAGCCATTTTGACAGCTTCTGGTCTCGTCCCGAAAATTGTCATGACCTTTATCGGTTTGTTCATTCGTGACACCTCAGTTTCTTTCCTTATTTTGTGCCGAATAAACGATCTCCTGCGTCTCCCAGACCTGGAACGATATAACCATGTTCATTCAGTTTTTCGTCAAGTCCTGCAATATAAATATCAACATCAGGATGGGCTTCTTTCAATGCTTCCACACCTTCTGGAGCTGCAATCAAGCACATGAATTTAATATTGACTGCACCGCGCTTTTTAATAGAATTGATCGCTTCGATGGCTGAACCGCCAGTTGCTAACATCGGGTCAACGACAATGCATTCTCTTTCTGCCAAATCACTTGGCATTTTCGCATAATATTCAACCGGTTTCAATGTTTCGGGATCACGGTAAAGACCAACATGTCCGACCTTTGCAGCAGGAATCAGCTTAATGATTCCGTCCACCATCCCTATGCCTGCACGTAAAATCGGGACGATCCCCACTTTTTTACCAGAAAGCATTTTCACTTTCGCTGTGCTTACAGGTGTTTGGATTTCCACTTCTTCAAGCGGCATATCCCTTGTGATTTCAAATGCCATCAATGATGCAACTTCATCCACTAGTTCGCGAAATTCTTTTGTTCCTGTATTTATATCACGTATATAGGCTAATTTGTGTTGAATTAACGGGTGATCGAAAACATAAACTTTTCCCATTTAGCATCTCTCCAATTCCATTGCTTAGTTTTGCGCTTTTTTATGATTTCCCTAATCGAATAGAAAAATTTTTCGTGTCCTTTTAAAATTCACTTCAACCTATTTTACAGAAAAACGTTTCAATCTTCAATAAAGGTTTAGATGTCAGACCTATTTTCACTATTCGGACTCTTCTAACATACTGACCTCTATAAGGTGCAAAAAAACCGCCCCCTTTAAAAGGGAGCAGCTCCGATATTACAATGAAGGATATAATTCAAATTTGTTCGTTAATGATTCAACACGCTGTTTTGCTTCTTCAAGCTTAGCAGCGTCTTCATTATTTTTCAAAACAAGTCCGATGATTGCAGCTATTTCATCCATGTCTTCCAATCCGAAGCCACGTGATGTCACTGCCGCGGTCCCAATACGAATACCACTCGTAACGAATGGTTTTTCCGGATCATAAGGAATCGCATTTTTGTTAACGGTAATACCGATTTCATCCAAAACATGTTCTGCGATTTTTCCCGTTAATCCAGTAGAGCGAACATCAAGAAGAATCAAGTGATTGTCCGTTCCATCAGAAACTAGGGTGAATCCTTCTTTCTTTAAACCTTCGCCCAAGCGTTTAGCATTGTCGATGATTTGTTGTGCATACACTTTAAATTCATCTTGAAGCGCTTCTCCGAATGCAACAGCCTTAGCGGATATTACATGCATCAATGGACCGCCTTGAATTCCAGGGAAGATGGATTTATCGATCTTCTTACCGAATTCTTCTTTACAGATGATCATTCCCCCGCGTGGTCCGCGAAGTGTTTTATGAGTGGTTGTCGTTACAAAGTCAGCATAAGGAATTGGGCTTTGATGTAATCCAGCCGCAACTAAACCTGCGATATGAGCCATATCGACCATTAAATAAGCACCGACTTCATCTGCAATTTCACGGAATCGCTTGAAATCAATTTCCCGTGGATATGCACTTGCACCCGCTACGATCAATTTCGGTTTGTGCTGACGCGCTTTTTCCAATACATCATTGTAATCGATACGGTGATCTTTTTCGTCGACACCATACTCAACAAAATTGTAGTTAACACCACTGAAGTTAACTGGACTTCCGTGTGTTAAGTGACCTCCATGTGAAAGGTTCATCCCAAGCACTGTGTCGCCAGTTTGAAGCACTGTAAAGTAAACGGCCATATTGGCTTGAGCTCCAGAGTGAGGCTGTACGTTCACATACTCTCCGCCGAAAATTTCTTTCGCACGCTCACGTGCAAGATCTTCAACGATGTCGACATACTCACATCCGCCATAGTAACGTTTTCCAGGGTATCCTTCTGCATACTTATTAGTCAGGACCGACCCTTGAGCTTCCATGACAGCTTCACTCACGAAGTTTTCAGAAGCAATAAGCTCAATTTTACTTCTTTGACGCCCTAATTCCAGCTGAATTGCGTTAAACACTTGCTCATCTTGCTTTGCTAAACGATTCATTCCGTAATTCCTCCTCAAATTGTGCGTGATTCGCTTTTTAGTTTTTATGTGCAACATGCCTTCAGGAAAGCATGAAAAAGCCTTACCAATAATTATTAGAAAATTCTACTCCATTTTAACATGTCTAATTTAGAAGTGATAGTCTATTTTTATCGAACATTAAATGTTTTTTCATTTAAAAATGTTCGTATTTAACATCTAAAACATGTTAAATAGCTCTTTAACCCTATATTTAATGAGTAAAATCACCATTCTATTAGCACCACAAAATAAAGTTTTTTTGTGAACCTTATCTTGAGCTTTACGATTTTGCCCAGATTCAATCAGAAAACAGCATTCCCCATCCGAGAAATGCTGTCTCACCTACCCATTAAATACAACTCTTGTTTTCAGGGATGTCCTGATAAACGGCCCGCTCCCCGCCAATTAGTTTCGGGCGGGTTTTTGCCATGGTCACATGTGCATGTCCTATTTCTTTAATTGCAGATCGAACCGGAACCGCCACATGCTTCAAATGCATGCCAATGAAGGTGTCCCCAATGTCTATCCCCGCGTCCGCTTTAATGCGCTCAACGACGACAGCATCTTTCCATTGTTGATAGGCGAACGTCGCCATCGATCCCCCAGCTGTTCTGACAGGTACAACCGAAACTTCTTCATAATTGTTTCGAACCGCGATTTCCCTTTGCAAAACCAATGCCCTATTTAGATGCTCACAACATTGATATGCAACCTGAACACCCGTTTTTTCTTGAAAATCGTTCACTACGGAAAAAATCATCCCCGCAACGTCGAGGGTCCCTTCAGTACCGATCCGTTTTCCGATCACTTCACTTGTACTGCAACCGATTACCAGTAGCTGTTTCTCTTTTAAAGCTGCCTCTTCTTGAAACTCAAATAATAGTTTCCGAAACTGGTTTTCCCATATCTCAAGCTCATTTGAAAATGTAGCATCACTTGTCATGAAAACGCATCCTTTCAATAAGAAAACTTGCTATCGGAAGAAAAGGGAGATCTCTCTAGATCCTTTTTTCCAAAACCTTAACGATTAGCTGTGTTTACCTTCATACTCCGCTATCTTACCGATCCTGTTTTGATGACGCCCGCCTTCAAATTCCGAAGTCAGCCATGTTTGTGCAATTTCCCTGGCAAGACCCGGGCCAATGACACGTTCACCCATCGCTAACATATTGGTATCATTATGCTGACGGGTCAATTTCGCACTATAGACATCATGAACCAATGCACATCGTATCCCTTTGACCTTATTGGCTGCAATGCTCATTCCAATTCCAGTGCCACAGATTAAAATACCCCGATCGAACTCACCCTGTGCCACTTTTTCAGCAACCGGCAAGGCATAATCAGGATAATCCACTGAAGTACTGCATTCACAGCCAAAATCTTCAAATGGAATCTGTAACTCATTCATTAAATTCTTTATTTCTTCACGGATATGTATACCACCATGATCCGAAGCAATCGCAACTTTCATCAAAATCCTCCTCTAACTTTTATTTGATTTTATTGTGTCACAAAATTATGAAAAGATAAAGGATGGCCAGCCTTTTTCTGACCTCAAAGAAGCAGGAAACCAACTCAGGTTTCCTGCTGAAAAAATGCCAAGTGTGAAAGCGTGTAATCGTCCTGTTCAACTTTCCGCTAGCACTTTAAGATCAATAGCCGATTTTTCGACTTTTTCCACGACAATTGCTTGTTCGCTTTCCTAGCCGTTACTTCTTCCGCTCCAGCAGAGATTTCTTCTGCAATGGCAACCACTTCTTGGGACTGCCTTGATTCTACACTTTCGATTCGATGGTCAACAAGCTCAGTAATATCTTTTACTGCAGCGACCACATTATGTACCGTTTTTGTCATTCCTTCTATTGCTATATCCGTATCCGTTCCTTTTTGGGCTTCTTCATTTGGCCGATATGACTTGATCGTGTTTTACAACGTCTGGACCTCAACTTGAATAGTTTGAACCAAATTTGAAGTGCCCCTGAACAACAGCAGCAAAAAACGCAAGAACCCCCGATCCCAATATGCCTAATATAAGCGTCCCTACACTAAAACTCAGCGAACTCATCTTTTCAAATAAAATTGGAGGGAGCAAGAAATTGGAACACGGCAAGGATGAATTGACAATCAGAGCTTGGGCTGTGATGAAGAAAACTAATTTTTTTCGCAAGCCAAACTTATTATAATGTGGTCTTTCTGCCATTCTTTTTTCCCCTGTAGATCGTTTACTCTTTGAGCCTTATGACTAATTCTTCTATTATTTCCTGCAGTTCCTTGAACGTCTCTTGATAAATGTCTTCAGAACCGCCAAACGGATCCATTATGTCCCTGTCATATTTATCGTCAATAACGAATTCTTTCAAAGTAAAAGTCTTACCGATCATCTTGGGGTATGTACGGATGATGACCGCTTTATGCCCTTCCGTCATGGTGAAAATATGAGTAGCCCACTCCATTTCCTTCTCGGATAAAGGCGTTGAATGATGATTATGCACTATTTCATTTTCAATCAATACATTTTTAGCATGCAATGAAGCATCCTGGCCGGCTGAAGCATAAACGCCAGCGGACTTTACTTCAATACCCTTAATATTCTTGTTTTTTAATATCGCTTCTGCCATGGGGCTTCTGCATGTGTTGCCCGTACATACAAATAATACTCGTATCATTTTAACGCCTCCTTTTTATTCATTATAAGCTATCGCCCGTTCTTTATAGTCAAAAAAATAAGCACTCTTGATATCATAAGAATAAATAAAAACCGCCCCGGTAATCGGAACAGTTGAGGAAGGAAAGATATGATGTCAAGTGAATTAAAAAGAGAACAATAATTTCAATCCAAATGCACACAGGATGCTTCCGCCAAGAATCTCACTATACACCCCGAGCAACCCTTGCATTTTTCTACCCAGTAAAAGCCCTGCCCACGTTAATAGGGCGGCAGCCATCCCAAAACATAGAATGGTTAAAATCGTTTTTGCACCGTAAATGCCCAGGGTTAACCCTACTGAGAAGCTATCCAGGCTTACGCCTAAAGCAAAAATGAATAGACCTTTCCCGACCGGAGCCAGCATCTTATTTTCCTTGATACCAGCTTCTTCCTTTTTACCTGGGATAAACATCTGGATACCAAGAATGACCAACAATAGACCGCCGGCATATGTAGCAAAGGTCCCGAATTTTTCTGAAATGAAACGGCCTGCCCCCATACCAAGCAAGGGCATCCAAATATGAAAAATGCCTACTATCAGCCCTATAAAAAATATTTGCCTCAACCTTAGCTTAAACATTCCCATTCCAAGGCCGACGGAAAAGGCATCCATTCCCAACGCGAATGCCATGAGCAATAAGGTGATGATTTCTCCAGCAAATGTATTCATCCCAATCCTCCCTCGGACGTGCCTACTACATGTTATGCATGTCCGAAAAGAATTAGAAGAATAAATCAGTCCTTATTACACATGTTCCTCGATGATTTGATGACCTGCCGCCTTCTCAAGGCGGTTCATGACAGCGGCTCCGATCCCACATTCAGGAAACATTTCACTAAAAATGATATCGACCTCCAGCTCATCAAACTGTCGTAAAGTATCATATAAGCCTGTGGCAACTGTATGTAAATCCGCTAATGAACCAGGGACAACCACATAATCCGCCTGATAATCCTGTTGATGTTCTAAAGCCGTTATGATGCCTACCTTTAACCCATCACTTCTTTTTTCATCCACAAGTTTCTGAAGGAAATCTTGATTACCCTTGACTAAATATAGAGGGGCCTTCGGAGCATAGTGGGTATATTTCATGCCCGGAGCTTTTGGCGCCGTTTCCTGATTCTTTAAAGCGACATCTTGCCTAACTTCCCCTATGACAGCTTCCAGCTGTTCCAGAGTCACCCCGCCAGGCCTTAAAATAACAGGGACTTCCACTGTGCAATCAAGTACTGTTGATTCCACACCCACACCCGTAGTCCCGCCATCGACTATGCCTGCAATCCGGCCCATCAAGTCATCTTCAACATGTTTAGCTGAAGTGGGACTTGGTTTTCCTGAAGTATTTGCACTTGGAGCCGCAATGGGCAAATCACTAGCACGAATTAGACCGAGTGCAACCTGATGATCCGGCATCCTGACAGCCACCGTCTCTAATCCAGCCGTCACAAGATTCGATAGCTGGCCCGGTTTTCGTTTCATGATCAAAGTCAAAGGACCCGGCCAAAATTCAGCCATCAGCTTTCGTGCCTGATCAGGAATCTCCTCTACAATACCTGACAACTGGTCAGCTGAGGCTATATGAACGATTAATGGATTATCACTCGGACGCCCCTTTGCTTCAAACACTTTTTTGACTGCCTCGTCACTTTTGGCATTCGCTCCTAGTCCATAAACGGTCTCTGTAGGAAAAGCAACCACTTGATTATCCTTTAATAATTCAGCTGATTGTGTAATCTGGGGATAACTTTGTAAATTATCCACATCTTTATCCACTGACCAAACTTTCGTTTTCATCTTAAACACCATCGCCTTTTAACATTTCTTATTTTATATAATCGCTTTTATATGAACGGTATTATCAACTTATCGTACTAATTTTACTTGAAAGATACTTTGAAAGTATAAAAGAAGTATACACATAATTCAAGTGTTATCCACAAATTGTGGATAACACTACCGAAACCGTGGATAAGTTTGTGGATATTAATGATTAATGACAGACTTTTTTGATTTTTTGTTAATAACCCTGTGGATATGTTTTCGAAATTATCTGATCATAAAAAAAGAGGGCCCCCCTCTTTTTAAAAAAGATCATTTAGGATTTCTGCAAATAAGGACTTCACTTTCACCTCTGGCTCCTTTTCCCCTTCATATAATTGTTGACCTTGTTCATTGGATGCCGCAAGTTTAACCTTGTTTTCATCTACATTCCCATCAATTACTTCCTCCCTTACTTCATCCGTGGCTTTTTCTTCTTTCACTTCTCCTTTTACTTCTGGCTCTACAACCTCTTCTTTTACCGTTTTTTGCGGTATTTCCACACTTTCCTCAATTGCTTCTTCTTCAACTACTGCATCTGGCCCTTTTACCTTTTCAACCAATACTTCTTCTTCAACCGCTTCCTCTGGAACAGGTTCTTTCTCCTCATTCGTTGCAGCATAAGCCTTCCCTTCCGAAGTTACAGATCCTTCATCTTCATCCTCGACAATCGGACTTTGACTTACAGCAGTTCCATTTGAAAAATCCAAGAAACATAGTGGAGGAAATAACACACACCACCAATTAGCCCCTTCCCCTTCACCAAGTGTGATGATCACAGCTTCATAATCCCCTGCCGGATATAAATACTGCCCGTAAAGTTTTGTCGGAAATTCGGCTTGTCCAAAATCCACTTTTACTGACTGTTCCAAACCATGTTCCTTTATAACTGCCTCAGCCGTGGCTTGAATATCCGGTAGATGCGAGGTGATCACATCCCTCGCTTCATCCAATGAAGTAAGCTCCTCGACCCATTTTGTGATATCTTCATTTACCTGATCCCTAATCAGCCGTTTAACCGCTTGATCCTTTTCTGTATCACTATTAGCAAGTATCCTCAGACGAATCGCCTCATCCGGAATTACCATCGTTTCTTCTGCACCGACCATCTCCGCTTTAGGCATATATATACTTACAATCGTTCCTATTGTTAAGATTAATAGATAAATAATGGCTAAATGTTTAGTTTTCATCGCCTTCGCCCCCTCACATGAATTAGTCTCACCATTTTCCAGCTATCTTAAACTAGTAAAAATAAAAAAATTAATGCTGGAAATATAGATTCCAAATCGATAATGAGGGATGTCCATACAAAAAAATCCGTCTCACATAGGGAGACGAATCATTTTAATTCAGCAAAGACCATTCGATCTTTTTCGTTAATGTCATTTACAACGGATACTTCTGCGGCAGGAAAAGTCCGCTTCAATAAATCGGCAACTGCCTGGCCCTGCCCAGTGCCCACTTCAAAACAGATTAGTCCAGGCACCTCCATGATCAGAGGTAACTGTTCCATAAAGCGGCGGTAAAAGTCCAGACCATCGATACCCGCAAATAATGCACGATGGGGTTCATGACCCGTTACGACTACAGACATGGATTTTTGATCATCATTTGGTATATATGGCGGATTAGATAAAAGGATGTCCACTTTCTGGTTCATGTTAATCAACGGCTGAAGTAAATCACCTTGCACGAACTGCACTTCGGCACCAAGTGATTCGGCATTTTTCTTCGCCACCTCAAGTGAAGGATCTGCTATGTCCGTGGCCGTCACCGACAAGTTTGATTTTTCAAGCTTCATCGTAATGGCGATTGCACCGCTGCCTGTCCCAATATCCGCTAAACGGAGCTTCTGTCCCTCCATAAAAACGGCCGGAAGCTTACGTAATGTATAATAAATCAATTCTTCTGTTTCAGGTCTCGGTATCAGCACTTCTTCATTCACAAAGAAGGTCCGTCCATAAAATTCTTCACTGCCTATTATATATTGGATGGGCGTTCCATCAGCATGAAGCTCAACAGCTGCCTTAAATTGTCCAAGATCCGCTTCACTGAGCTCATCATGAAGGTTGGCCAGTAACTGGGAGCGCGTTAGTTTTAAAAAATGCTGTAACAAGATTTCCCCTGCATTGGCGTCACGATCATTTTCCTTTAAAAAAGAAGAAGCCCATTTAAGGGCTTCAAACACTTTCAAGGCAGAATTATTCATCTGCATTTTCCAGCCTGGAAGATTGGTCTTCCATGATTAAAGCATCCACGACATCATCCAGTTTACCTTCCATGATTTGATCCAGCTTTTGAATCGTTAAACCAATACGGTGGTCGGTAACGCGGTTTTGCGGGAAGTTATACGTGCGAATCCTTTCGGATCGATCGCCCGTTCCAACAGCAAGCTTTCTATTTTGGTCATATTCAGCCTGCACTTCGCGATGGATTTTATCATACACCCTGGCACGCAAAACCTTCATTGCTTTTTCTTTGTTCTTGATTTGTGATTTTTCATCTTGACAAGATACAACCGTATTCGTCGGAATATGTGTCAATCGCACCGCTGACATGGTCGTGTTGACACTTTGCCCTCCAGGACCGCTTGATGCAAAGGTATCGACGCGAACATCCTTATCATGGATTTCGACTTCCACTTCCTCAGCTTCCGGTAAAACGGCAACCGTGGCTGTAGATGTATGAATCCGTCCACCTGATTCAGTTTCAGGTACTCGCTGAACGCGATGGGCTCCATTTTCGAATTTCAATTTTGAATAAGCGCCATTTCCATTAATCATGAATATGATTTCCTTGTAGCCTCCAAGCCCTGTAGGACTTGCTTCAATGACTTCAGTCCGCCAACCCTGAACCTCAGCAAAACGGCTATACATTCGGTATAGGCTACCTGCAAATAAGGCCGCCTCGTCTCCGCCTGCCGCTCCGCGGATCTCCATGATTACGTTCTTATCATCGTTAGGGTCTTTAGGAATGAGCAAGATTTTCAGTTTATCCTCAAGGCCTTGTATGGTCTCTTCAAGTTCATTGATCTCTTCTTTAACCATTTCACGCATATCCGCATCAAGTTTGTCCTCCAGCATCGCCTTGGCTTCCTGGAGTTGCTCACGAACCGCTTTATATTCTTTATAAGCCGATGCGGTCTCTTGAATACTGGATTGCTCCTTGGAATATTCCCTTAGCTTCTTAGAATCATTAATGATCTCCGGGTCACTTAATAGTTCATTCAATCTTTCATATCTATCTTCTACTGCTTGCAATCGATCAAACAAATTATTCACCTCATAAATTTTCCAAAACATCTCCATGAAACGTATTGGAAGTAATCCATCTTTTCTAACTATAAATAAGTAGTTCAGTGCCCCAGCTCAGTTCACTTCTAGGTTAATTATAGTATAGGTGAATAATCAACGTCAAAGAGGATTCAAAATTGTGGTTATTTCTTTAAATCAACATCTATATTATATTGGGGCACAACCTTGGTTATCATGCCTTGAATTCGCTGCTTTTCCTTATTTCTTTCTTTTTCCGTCTTGATTTCGCCGTTATCATGGACCGTAACATGTATGGTATTGCCATTAAACCAAACGGAGCCTGCCTCATAATTAGTTTCCGATTTAATGATCCCTCTGATTTCATCAATTTCCTGCCCCATGGATGGAGAATTATTGGATGTATGATGCGGTGTGTTGAGAACTTGATCCGATGGACGTTCCGCTTCATTATCCCAATCATTATTGGACACACGATTTAAACCTTTGCCAACAAAATCCTGGCCATCCCGGGATTGATCACCATATTCCGAATCATTATTTATTGCATTGTCATTTTGACCGCATGCCGTTAGTGCAGCAAGAAGAAAGGCCGTCATAAAAAATAGTTTTGATTTCATATTTTTTTCCCTCCATTTTGACTAGTTAAGAAGAACATTTCCTTGTTAGCCTTCCCAAAATGGGGCAGTATTTATCTTTTATTTCCCTTCCATGTATTGGTCTTACCATCTGAATACCTTCAGCAGTTTTTTTGGGTAGATCTTACCGCCTTTAGAATAAACTCACTTTCCGCCATGATTTAACCATTTCTTCAAAAAAAAAGCACCCTAAGATCTCATCGGATCATAGGGCACCATCATTCAAATATGTTCTTTAATCCCAACAGCTTGCTTACCTGGAACTTCGTGATGATGGCGGCAGCGGGGCTCGTATGATTCCGATGCACCCACAAGGATGATCGGCTCATCATAGGAGGCCGGCGCTCCATCTATCAACCGCTGTGTCCTGCTCGCAGGTGATCCGCACACTTCACACACAGCCTGTAGCTTAGTCACTGATTCTGCCAGCGATAATAGAACGGGCATAGGACCGAATGGTTCACCTCTGAAATCTTGATCGAGTCCAGCCATAATCACTCGATAACCGCTGTCCGCAAGATGCTGGGCAACCCCGATAATTTCATGATCAAAAAATTGAACTTCATCTATCGCAATGATATCCAGGGGCTTGTCCAAACACTTAAAAATATCCGTTGAATGGGCAATCGGTTTTGCCATCACAGAAGAGCCATTGTGTGATACGACAGCCTCTTCCGCATAGCGATTATCTATAGCTGGTTTAAATACAGCTATTTGCTCTTTAGCAAATTGAGCACGGCTGACTCGTTTAATCAATTCCTCAGACTTACCTGAAAACATGCTTCCGCAAATAAGCTCGATCCAGCCTGTTTGTTTCATTACATACATGGAAACAGCTACTCCCTTCCACCTGTCGATCCCTTGGCCATAATTGAAGTGGACCCGGCTTTATATAAATTCTTACTTGTTTACAGAAAAGAAAAAACAGGCAAGAAAAATACTTGCCTGTTTTTAAAAAGTCCGGCTTATTTAATACCGTATTTTTTGTTGAAACGATCAACACGTCCGCCAGCTTCAGCGAATTTTTGACGACCAGTATAGAATGGATGGCACTCTGAACAAGTCTCAACTTTGATCTCTTCTTTAACTGAACCAGTTTCAAAAGTGTTTCCGCAAGAGCAAGATACTTTTGAAAGTTTATAATTTGGATGAATTCCAGTTTTCATTCTTTTCAGCTCCTTCTGCCCTGAATCATTCGAAACAGAGTTATATACTTCAAGGTGAGGGAAAAACACTCTCACATTTATTGTAAAAACACATGAACTCATTATAGCAACTTAAGACTAGTTGTGCAACAGTTTGTTTCTTTCACTGTTTAAGAACGTTTTACGCTCGCTGGTCCCTTTTTCATTTCTGTCATTTCTTCATCCAACTTACTGAAAAATTCTTCATTGCCTTTTGTCTGTTTTAGACGGCGAAGGAATTTCTCTGAGAAATCAGGTGAATCCGACATCGTTTTCCTAATGGCCCATAGTTTATCCAGGCGATCTTTCGGAATTAACAATTCTTCTTTACGAGTGCCTGAGCGACGAATGTCGATTGCAGGGAAGATACGTCTTTCGGCAAGTGCACGATCTAAATGCAGTTCCATATTACCCGTACCTTTAAATTCTTCATAAATGACATCGTCCATTCTTGAACCCGTATCTACCAATGCTGTAGCAAGGATCGTCAGGCTGCCGCCTTCCTCGATATTCCTTGCCGCACCGAAGAAGCGTTTTGGACGATGGAATGCAGCAGGGTCAATCCCTCCGGATAATGTACGCCCGCTTGGCGGAATGACAAGGTTGTAAGCACGGGCAAGTCGAGTGATGCTGTCCATTAAAATGATGACATCCCGCTTATGCTCCACAAGTCGCATGGCCCGTTCTAACACTAGCTCAGCTACCTTAATATGGTTTTCCGGCACTTCATCGAACGTTGAACTTACCACGTCTCCAGCAACGGAACGTTCAATGTCCGTCACTTCTTCCGGGCGTTCATCGATCAACAGCACAATCAATTCGGATTCAGGATGGTTCGTGGTTATCGCATTGGCAATTTCTTTGATGAGCATCGTTTTACCAGCTTTTGGCGGTGCGACAATCAACCCACGCTGTCCAAAACCGACCGGTGCCAGGACATCCATAATTCTAGTTGATATGTTCTTTGGTGTCGTTTCCAGTTTGATTTGCCTGTTTGGATACAACGGTGTTAAACCTGGAAAATGAACACGCTCTTTAGCTGATTCCGGATTATCGCCATTGACGGCTTCGACATGCAGCAATCCATAATAGCGCTCATTTTCTTTTGGAGGCCTTACCTTACCGGACACTTTATCTCCATTTCGCAAATCGAATCTGCGGATCTGTGAAGCGGAAATATAAATATCCTCCGAGCTTGGAGAATAATTAATTGGACGCAGGAATCCAAAGCCTTCAGAAGGGATGATCTCTAAAACGCCCTCCATGAATAGGAGACCATCCTGCTCAGCTTGTGCTTTCAGGATAGCGAAAATAAGTTCCTTTTTTGAAAGTTTGCTGTAATAGGAAACTTTATATTCACGCGCGTGCTCATAGAGATCCTTTAGTTTCATGTTTTCTAAATTAGAAATAGTTAAATTCATTATGACACCACACTTTTATTAATTAAACGTTTTCACCCATACTGAAAAAGAAATGGTTTGTTAGATGGAAGAAAAACCGCAATCCATGTACCCGACCAGAGTTTTCTTAGAAAGGATGATACATTTTTACATGTAAAGAAGAAAATTATTTGAAGGCTTCTTGAAGTTTGGAGTGAAAGGGCAGATTTTATATATATAAATCAATTAATAGTAGACCAAGCTTTATTTTACTTTTTTTATTTTAATTATTCAACTTAAATTTTTTAAAAGAGAAAGCGAGCGATGAAACCGCTCGCTTTTTATCGGTGATACTTTCTAAAAAACGTTCTCAGTCAATCAAACCATTCGGTTTAATTTTAAGACTGTGGCGTCCATCAATGAAACGAACGGTACCAGATTTAGCACGCATGACTACGGATTGTGTTTCGCCGTAATGCCCTTTAAATTGTACACCGCGTAAAAGTTCTCCATCAGTCACACCTGTCGCAGCAAAAATCGCGTCATCTCCGCGAACAAGGTCTTCCATTCTCAGGACTCTTCCTACATCAAGGCCCATTTTTAAACAGCGTTCAACTTCTTCATCATTTTGAGGAAGAAGCTTACCTTGAATTTCCCCTCCGAGGCATTTTAAGGCAACAGCTGCAATAACTCCCTCTGGAGCTCCGCCAGATCCGAATAAGATGTCAACACCGGTAAGATCGAAAGCCGTATTGATGGCACCGGCTACATCTCCATCGTTAATCAACTTGATACGTGCCCCAGCCTCACGAAGTTCGTGAATGATTTTCGAATGGCGATCGCGGTTCAATACTGTTGCGACTACGTCTTGGATATCTTTATTTTTTGCCTTGGCTACCGCTTTCAGGTTGTCCAACACAGAAGCATTGATATCAATCTGACCAACAGCCTCGGGACCGACAGCTATTTTATCCATATACATATCCGGGGCATGAAGCAAGTTCCCCTTATCGGCTATCGCCAATACAGCCAATGCATTCCAGCCGCCAGATGCAACGATGTTCGTTCCTTCCAAAGGATCAACTGCAACATCCACTAGTGGCCCAAGACCAGTACCAAGCTTTTCACCAATATAAAGCATTGGCGCTTCATCCATTTCCCCTTCACCGATTACAACCGTCCCTTGCATGGGAATAGTATTGAAAACATCCCGCATTGCAGTTGTTGCTGCATCATCTGCTTCGTCTTTCTTTCCTCTTCCCATCCAACGAGCAGAATTTAGTGCCGCCGCCTCTGTTACGCGAACAAGCTCCATCGATAAACTTCTTTCCATTTCCGGTTCCCCCTCATGTACACTAGCATGATTTATTTATATATTAGTATAACACATTATATCATATATAGTAACACAATGAGGTAACAAGAAAAGGGATCAGCTTTTAAGCTGCTCCACCTCTTCTTGCGTCATTTCTTCACGCCAAATCGTTGCTCCCAAACCTGAAAGTTTCTCAACCAGATGGCTATATCCGCGATCTATATGTTCAAGCCCGGTCACTTCTGTAATCCCTTCAGCCATTAAACCGGCAATTACCAGAGCTGCTCCGGCACGTAAATCGCTTGCCTTCACTTTTGCCCCATGAAGTTGGACAGGACCATCAATGATGCCCGCTCTGCCCTCGACTTTGATCTTCGCATTCATGCGTCGCAGTTCATCAATATGCTTGAATCGTGCCCCGTATATCGTATCGGTCACCATGCTAGAACCGCTGGCTTTTGTTAAAAGAGAAGTGAAAGGTTGCTGAAGATCTGTTGGAAATCCAGGGTAAACCAACGTCTTGATATCTACGGATTTATATTTTTCTCCCGGTGAAACAAATATCTGATCATCACCGGCTTCAATATTAATCCCCATTTCCCTCATTTTGGCAGTCAATGACTCCAAATGCTGGGGAATGACATTGTCGATCAAGATTCCTTCACCGACAGCAGCGGCTAAAATCATGAAAGTACCGGCTTCAATCCGATCCGGTATGATTGTATGTTTGCACCCATGCAAACTTTCCACACCATCAATACGGATGATATCCGTTCCTGCACCCTTGATTTTCGCTCCCATATTGGTCAACAAAGTGGCAACATCGATGATTTCCGGTTCTTTCGCAGCATTTTCAATCACAGTGCGGCCTTTGGCCAAAACGGCGGCAAGCATAATATTGATCGTTGCCCCTACACTAACGACATCCAAATAAATGCGTGCTCCCCGTAGCTCGTCCGCCCTAAGGTAAATGGCTCCTTGTTCATTCGTCACTTGTGCGCCTAGTGCTTCGAACCCCTTAATATGTTGATCTATTGGGCGAGGTCCTAAATGGCAGCCTCCAGGCAAACCAATCACTGCCTTTTTGAATTTACCAAGCATTGCCCCCATTAAATAATAAGAGGCGCGTAACTTCTTAACTCTTCCATTTGGAAGAGGCATTGAAATCATCCTGCTGGGATTCACTGTCATTTCCCCATCATCAAAGGATACCTCACCGCCAATTTCCTCCATTAACTCTTTCAGCATCTGAACATCCGAGATATCAGGCAGGCCTTCAATCGTTACGGGAGAGTCCGCTAAAATTGTTGCAGGGATAAGGGCGACCGCACTATTTTTTGCTCCGCTGACACGAATGCTTCCCTTTAAAGGATAGCCACCGGCAATTTTAAGTTTTTCCATAATAAACTCCCTTCCACGCTAAGCACTTAGATGCTACTTTCAAAAAAAGTAATATTTTACCACAGGAGAATTTCATAATCCGACAACATTCACTATCTAGTTCTTTAGTTTACACAAAAGTAGAAAATTCATGTAAAAAAAAGATAAAAATTTCTAATTTATGTTAATTTTATTTAAACGGTGCAATCTATAGTGACTTAGCGGCAAGGCATTATGCTTCAGTACGTGAATTCCAATCCTTCAAGAAAGCTTCAATCCCTTTGTCCGTTAATGGGTGGTGGAATAATTGAATTAAAACTTTATAAGGGATCGTTGCAATATGTGCCCCTTTAAGAGCCGCTTCTGTAATATGCATCGGATGGCGGATAGAAGCTGCAATGATTTCAGCATTGATATCATGGATCGCGAATATGTCAGCAATATCCGAAATTAAATCCAAACCATTTTGGCCGATGTCATCCAAGCGTCCTAAAAATGGGGATACATAAGTCGCTCCTGCCCTAGCTGCCAATAATGCTTGGTTAGCACTGAAAATAAGGGTGACATTTGTTTTGACACCTTGTTTTGTAAGAGCTGCAACAGCCTTCAAACCGTCTGGAGTCATTGGTACTTTAATCGTGATATTAGGTGCAATCGCAACAAGTTCTTTGGCTTCAGCCATCATTCCTTCAAAATCAAGCGCAATGACTTCTGCAGAAACGGATTCCTTAACAAGGCTTGTGATTTCTTTTAGCCGGTCATGGAAAGAAACTCCCTTTTCTCTTGCAACAAGGGACGGGTTAGTCGTAACTCCAGCTAAAACGCCCAGTTCGTGCGCTTGTTTGATTTCTTCCATGTTTGCTGTATCTATAAAGAATTTCATAAAATAGCCTCCGTATGTAATCGATTTTTTCTTTCCCTATATGCATCTGAATTCTAATTCTTCAAAAAATAGAGCTTGGATTCAGCCCTGCATCTAAAAGAAACCATTAGGGGAGGTGCCCCCCCCAATGGAAACATTACCTATGGCATCTTACATGCAAAGGGATGGAACCCTTATGCTGCAGTTGAAAAATTATGCTTTGCCGTTTGAACCAAATTCACGTATTTTGCCGATGACAGTTTCTTTAATAGCTTCACGGCCAGGAACCATGAATTTACGAGGATCGTATACTTCAGCATCGTTATTCAGAACTTCACGAACAGCTTTTGTGAATACAATTTGATTTTCCGTATTCACATTGATTTTTGATGTTCCAAGAGAAATCGCTTTTTGGATATCTTTCGTAGGAATGCCTGTACCACCATGAAGAACAAGAGGTTTGTTCGTTAAATCCCGTACTTCTTCCATTTCTTTATAGCCTAGGTCAGGTTCACCTTTGTACGGTCCGTGAACGGATCCCAATGCTGGAGCAAAGCAGTCGACATTCGTTTCTTTAACTAACTGTTCACATTCTTGAGGATCTGCATATACGACTCCATCAGCAATTACATCATCTTCTTGTCCACCAACCGTGCCCACTTCCGCTTCTACCGAAACATTTCGTGCGTGAGCGAATTCGACAACCTTCTTCGTTGTTTCGATATTTTCTTCGATTGGATGGTGTGAAGCATCGATCATTACTGAAGTGAATCCAGCTTCGATAGCTTCTTTACATTTATCAAAACTTGAACCATGGTCAAGGTGAATGGCCACAGGAACAGTGATTTTCATGTCTTCCAACAATCCTTGAACCATCATGACAGTCGTTTTAAAACCACCCATGTGACGGGCAGCCCCTTCGGAAACACCAAGGATGACTGGAGATTTTTCTTGTTCTGCAGCAGCTAGGATAGCTTGGGTCCATTCCAGGTTATTGATATTGAATTGACCTACTGCATATTTTTCATCAAGAGCTTTATTCAGCATATCTTTCATAGAAACTAAAGGCATTTGATTTCCTCCTACTAGTGGATGTTATTATTTTTAAAGTTAATTCTTTCTAGATATTCCCTAAAACTAAAGTAGCATACGCTTATAAATCAGAATATCTCTCCTCTTTTAGCATATCAATACATCAAAAAAACAGCAACAAATACACTATGCCAAGCCTCAAATTTTATTCCAAAAAAACACGGCCCTCTTAAAAAGATAGCCGCGGCAATTCTTTCGTCAATAATATTGAATTTTCCAGACCGTTAACTAGATTGAATCGGTAAGTATTCACGAACGGCTTTTCTAATATCATCAATATCAAACGGCTTTGCAAAGTGGGTCATTGCACCTAAATCCTTTGCTTCTTGGATCATATCAAGTTCACCATATGCGGTCATGATTATGACCCGGATGTCCGGATCGACCACTTTCATCCTTTTCAGGATCTCAATTCCATCCATTCCCGGAATCTTCATATCCAGTAATACAAGATCAGGTGAATGGTTATTTAGCACTTCCAAGGCTTGAATGCCATTTGCAGCTTGAAATGTTTCATACCCTTCTTTATGTAAAACCTCGTTCAATAAAATACGAATCCCAAATTGATCATCAACAATCAATATTTTCCCTGGCATTTTATCACCTCTCCCCTTCCCGATTTATAAAATTAAATGTATTAGCCGAATCGGCCATATTACCCGAAAAAGGGTAGTTACATAGATTGCGTCAAATCACATGAAGTCCAACGCATTAATTTCATTCATGATTTCTATGTTCATATTCGATAATTGTAACAAAATTCCTGCTGTATGGCTAAAAGGATTTTTAATTTTTTTGTTTTTTCGACCGATTTTGTAAATTCAGCCCTTTGGATCAAAAGCCCTGAAACCTGTCAATGCAAGGGAAAGTCCTTTATAATAAGTATATTATTTTTTAAAGGAGTCCCTACTCATGTTAAAAATTTTCTCGACACAGATAAGCGGTTTATTTAAAAAAATGATTGAAAATGAAGCCTTTGAAATGGAGGATGCCGGACGCTTGCTGGCTCAGGCTGTAGTTGGGGATGGCACTGTGTTCATTCACGGTATTGGTGAAATGCAGGGCGTCACTGCCGAGGCTTTAGATGGGGCAGAACCCTTCCCTAAGGCACAAAGATATGAATCAGTAGAAACTATTTCCGGGGAAGATCGATTCCTTATATTCAGTCGCCATTCGGATGATTTTGAAGCTTTGATGCTGGCAAAACAACTAAAGGAAAAAGATATACCATTTGTTGCGGTTTCTACATCCGTTCCTTCTAAAGAGGATTCACTTTTAGAGTTGGCTGACGTACATATAGATTTACGTATCCAACGAGGATTGATTCCCGATGAAACTGGAAATCGATATGGGTACCCTACCCTCATTGCCGCTCTTTTCGCTTATTATGGGATTAAATTCACTCTTGAAGAAATCATAAAAGAATATGAAGATGAAGAATGATAAATTCATTTAAAAAAGGGGGTTCGGGAAATATATCTTTCATCAAATGATGTTCCCGAACCAACTGACCCAAAGCAACACCTTCAACTCCTCAGGTTTGATTGCTATCTAAATGTTATAACAAAGTTGATTGGAGAGGAAGGTGCGAGACTGCTGCGGGAAAAGCGCGTCTAAGGGAGACCCCGCAGGCGCAAGCCGAGGAGGCTCCATGACCGCCCACGGAAAGCCAGTGCCTGGAATGGAATTGTACAAGCCATAAAAAAACTGTAGGCAAACTCGATTTCCTTCAAGTTTGCCTACAGTCTGAAACAGCCATATGGGCTGTTTTTTTGTTTATTAAAGTTTTGCGCTGCGCTTTAAAGACATACCGACAAAGTCACGGAATAGCGGCTGTGGACGGTTAGGGCGTGACGTGAATTCCGGATGGAATTGAGAAGCCACAAACCAAGGATGATCTTTCAATTCAATGATTTCAACCAGACGACCATCTGGACTTGTACCGGAAAAGACGAATCCTGCCTCTTCCATAGCCTGACGGTAGTGGTTATTGAATTCATAACGGTGACGGTGACGTTCATAAACAACCTCATCATTATAAGCTTCGAATGCTTTAGTTCCTTCGATAAGCTTACATGGATACAGACCAAGACGCAGTGTACCACCCAAATCTTCAACATCCTTTTGCTCAGGAAGAAGATCGATGATTGGATCTGGAGTATCCTCTTTGATTTCAGCTGAATGTGCTTCTGGCAATCCTAAGACGTTACGTGCATATTCAATGGATGCCAACTGCATGCCTAAACAAATTCCGAAGAACGGTGTTTTTGTCGTGCGGGCAAATTCGGTGGCTGCAATTTTCCCTTCGATTCCACGATCTCCAAAACCACCAGGAACAAGGATTCCATCTGCACCTTGAAGAAGTTCGGCAACATTTTCTTTTGTTACATCTTCAGAATTCACCCAGTCGATTTCAACATCTGCATCAAATGCGTAACCTGCATGCTTAAGTGCTTCCACTACAGAAAGATAAGCATCTTGCAATTCAACATATTTTCCGACTAGGGCGATTTTCGTTTTCTTTGATAAAGAAGTAACCTTTTTGACCAATTCTTTCCAATCTTCCATATCCGCTTCGCCACAGTCCAATTTCAAGTGATCACAAACGATTTGATCCATATTTTGTGCTTGAAGCGCAAGAGGGATGGAGTAAAGTGTATCCGCATCAAGACACTCGATAACAGAATTTTTATCAATATCGCAGAATAAAGCGATTTTATCCTTCATATCTTGTGAAATTGGGCTTTCTGTACGTGCAACGATGATATTTGGCTGAATGCCAAGACTGCGTAATTCTTTTACACTATGCTGTGTCGGTTTTGTTTTCATTTCACCAGCAGCTTTGATGTAAGGTACAAGGGTACAATGGATATACATAACATTATTGATTCCGATATCACTTTTAATTTGACGAATCGCTTCAAGGAATGGAAGTGACTCGATATCCCCAACAGTACCACCAATTTCGGTGATGACTATATCTGCATTCGTTTCATTACCTGAACGGAAAACCCGTTCTTTAATTTCATTCGTGATATGGGGAATGACTTGAACTGTTCCACCTAAATAATCGCCACGGCGTTCTTTTCTCAGGACAGTCGAATAAATTTTACCTGTAGTCACATTGCTGTGTTTACCAAGATTGATATCAATAAAACGCTCATAGTGACCCAAATCCAAATCCGTTTCAGCACCATCATCCGTTACAAACACTTCACCATGTTGATATGGACTCATCGTACCTGGATCCAAGTTGATATAAGGGTCAAACTTCTGGATGGTAACATTCAATCCCCTATTTTTTAAAAGTCTACCTAAAGAAGCGGCCGTTATCCCTTTTCCCAAGGAAGAAACTACTCCACCTGTCACAAAAATATATTTTGTCATCTTATATCCTCCTATAGAATGTTTTCTTCCAATGCTGTTCTTCACATTTCAATCAGAACCTGCATCAAATCTTCCGCTACACAAGCGGTTAAAAGCTACAAACCGTAAATCGGTACAAACCATTAATCACTTAAAGGTCTTTAGTGAGAGTCATGCAGGATACATGAACAAGAATAAATTTCCTTAAATGACAGTAAACAAAATATGTTCTCTATAGTTTTTACAATTCTACGAGAAATCATTTTTAAAAATAAAAAAATGATGTCATTTATTCATTCCATCATTAAAAACAAAAACGCTCCGCTTACAATAAAAGTAAGGGAGCGATATAATTTAATCATTGTGTCCTTTTTTAAGGAGCCCAAAAATGATTCTACAAATTTCGCCTCAAAAAGTCAAGGGCGATTATTTATTTCTCTTTATCTTCATCCAACTCTTCTTCGTCTTCATCTTCGTCCTCATCATCTTCCAGGACAAATGCATCATCTTCAATTATTTCTTCTTCCAGATCGTCATCATCATCCACGTCATCATCCAAAAGCACTTCGTCGATAACTGGAGAACCTAGGATATCATCATCGTCGTCATCTTCATCTTCGTCCAGATCATCGACATCTTCGTCAAAGTCAAGATCTTCGTCTTCAAGTTCATCGAAATCGTCGATAACGACAGCAGCCTTTTTAGCTTTCTTTTTCTTTTTAGGTTTTACAACATGTACAACTTCTTCTTCGATTTGGTCAACTGGGTACCATGTTTTCAATCCCCAGCGGTTGTCTCCAAGTGAAGTGAAGCGGCCATCCACATTTAAATCCGTGTAGAATTGTGCGATTTTTTTTGCCACTTCCGCTTTTGATAAATGGTGCAGCGAAGCTAATTCACTTATTAATTCTTTAAATGGAATCGGTTCATTTCTTTCCACTAACAAATCATATGCCATCTCAATTAAGGACATTTCCAATAATTGCTCTTTTGAGTGTTGTTTTAAACTCAAATTCCGCACTTCCCTTCTCTATTCAAACACTGAAATCCGTGTTTTTTCACATAAAAAAATAATCTAAAACAGTATTTCGATAAAATAACGACAATTCCTGCTAGACATATACTCCATTATAAACAATCTAAATGGGTTTATGCTAGTTCTATCTGATACTTTCACAGATTTACCTTAAGGTCTCTCGTTCACAGGACTGAAAAATCATTCATTTTCTTTTTTCGGTTTCTGACGATAGGCTGCCGTAAAAAAGACAACAGTCAGGATAAAAAAAGAGATGGCACCCAATTGATGCTCATACAGCTCAAATAAAATAATGATGGCAAGAATGTAACCTATGATCAATCCAATCATTTTCAGGTTCATTTTCTCAACTCCAATAGGGCTGATTCTTCATTTTTGCCCCTTTTCCAAATAATTATAAGGTAAAATCTTCATTTTGTTAAAAAAGACGGAAATTATTTAAAAAAAGAGGCCCCTAAACTTCGGAGCCCCCTTCTTACACTACATATTTCTTCGATATTGACCGCCTACATCGTATAGCGCCCTGGTTATCTGGCCCAAACTGGCCACTCTCACGCAATTCATGAGTTCAGCAAAGATATTTTCCCCATTCATGGCAGCCGCTTTCAGTTTTGTCAGGGCTTCATCAGTGAACTCCTTATTTCTTTCCTGAAATGCCTGAAGGTTGATGATTTGCCCTTCCTTCTCTTCTTTTGTTGCACGGGCAATCTCCATGCTGTTCACAGCTTCTTCAGAAGGAGGGTTTGGGTTCAAATACGTATTGACCCCAATGATCGGCAATTCACCCGTATGCTTTTTCATTTCATAATGCATCGATTCATCCTGGATTTTCCCGCGCTGATACTGTGTCTCCATTGCACCCAACACACCGCCTCGATCATTGATGCGATCGAACTCTTGCAGTACAGCCTCTTCAACCAGATCCGTCAATTCCTCTACGATGAAGGAACCTTGCATCGGGTTTTCATTTTTTGAGAGCCCATGCTCCTTTGTAATGATCATTTGTATGGCCATTGCCCGGCGCACGGATTCTTCTGTAGGCGTCGTGATGGCTTCATCGTACGCATTGGTATGCAGGGAGTTACAGTTGTCCTGCAGTGCCATTAAAGCCTGAAGTGTCGTTCTGATATCATTAAAATCAATTTCTTGCGCATGTAGGGAGCGCCCTGAAGTCTGTATATGATATTTCAGCTTCTGGCTACGTTCATTCGCACCATATTTATCCCGCATGACTGTAGCCCAAATCCTTCTTGCCACCCTGCCGATAACCGTATATTCCGGATCCAGTCCATTCGAGAAGAAGAACGACAGATTCGGGGCAAAGTCATCAATATTCATTCCGCGACTTAAATAATATTCAATGTAAGTAAAGCCATTCGCTAATGTAAAAGCCAGCTGTGAAATGGGATTGGCACCCGCTTCTGCAATGTGATAGCCAGAAATGGATACAGAGTAATAGTTCCTGACTTTCCGATCGATGAAATAAGCTTGAATATCCCCCATTAATCTTAAGGCAAACTCCGTAGAGAAGATGCATGTATTCTGGCCTTGGTCTTCTTTCAGAATATCCGCTTGAACAGTTCCGCGTACTGTTTGAAGAGTATAAGCCTGCACTTCTTCAAGTTCGGCTTCCGTAAGGGGACGGCCTAACTCTTCTTCTTTCCGTTGAACCTGCTGATCGACTGCAGTATTCATATACATGGCCAAAATGATTGGTGCCGGTCCATTGATGGTCATGGATACAGAGGTCGAGGGGTGGCATAGGTCAAAGCCTGCATACAGCTTTTTCATGTCATCCAACGTACAGATACTGACTCCGCTTTCCCCTACCTTTCCATAGATATCAGGCCGGTGATCAGGATCCTCTCCATATAGAGTTACAGAATCGAAAGCCGTACTTAGCCGTTTAGCATTATCATCCTTTGACAAATAATGAAAACGCCTGTTGGTTCGGTCGGGCGATCCTTCGCCGGCAAATTGCCGCTTCGGGTCTTCCCCTTCACGCTTGAATGGAAAGACTCCCGCTGTGTAAGGAAAGAAGCCCGGAACGTTCTCACGGAATACCCATCCTAAGATCTCTCCATAATCAACATATTTAGGCAGTGATACTCTCGGAATCATTAATCCTGATAAACTTTTTGTTTTCAGCTTCGTGATGATTTCTTTATCCCTGACTTTCGTTACAAACTGTTCCCCCGCATACTTTTCCTTTAAATCCATCCATCCAGAAAGGATTTTTTTAGATTCAGGTGATAAATTTGAAGCGGTTTCTTTTTTCAATTTTTCTAAAGAAGCCACCATGTCTTCGTTATTCTCATTTTCCTTAACTGCTTCAATTGCTCCTTCAATCTGGAAAAGCCTGCGGGCAATACGCACTTGTTCAGCCGCACGTTTATGATACGATCTGACAGTATCACTGATTTCACGTAAATAATAACGACGATCAGTTGGAATTATGACATTTTGCTTGTAAACATCCGCTTCTTTCGAAAAGGCGGTACTCCAATCCGTCCCTGATTTTTCATTAAGCTTTTCAATCAGGGCAGCGAATAAAGCATTGGTGCCTGGGTCATTGAATTGGGAAGCGATCGTTCCATACACTGGCATTTCAGATGGATCTTGATCAAAAAGCGTACGGCTTCTTTGGTATTGTTTTTGAACTTGGTTTTTTGCATCTTCGGAGCCTTTGCGCTCATATTTGTTAATGACTATCAAGTCTGCGTAATCAATCATATCGATTTTTTCAAGTTGGGAAGGCGCACCGAATTCACTCGTCATTACATACATGGATACATCGCATATCTCGGCAATTTCTGCATCTCCCTGACCAATTCCACTCGTTTCAACGATGATTAAATCGAAGCCAGCTGCCTTCACGACTGAAATGGCATCCCTTATCGCCAAAGACAACTCACTTTTTGAATGACGCGTGGCCAAGCTTCGCATATAAACACGCTCTGAAAAGATCGCATTCATTCTAATCCTGTCACCAAGCAGGGCACCGCCTGTTTTTTGTTTGGTCGGGTCGACAGAAAGAATGGCGACTTTCTCGTCTGGAACTTCGTTAATGAACCTTCGTATCAATTCATCTGTCAATGAACTTTTTCCAGCGCCGCCCGTCCCTGTAATCCCAAGGACAGGAACCTTCTTTTCCGAAGTCTTGATCTGCTCAAAAAGACTCTCCACCGCTGCTGCCGATTCCTGGGAAGCATCGAGTCTATTTTCAGCAAAGGTAATGAATTGGGCAATGGCATTTGTCCCCCCTGCGATCAATTCATCAAAACGTTCCTGTAAAGATGGTTTGACAGTCGAGAAATCACACTCCTCCATCAATACATTTATCATGCCTTGAAGCCCATATTCCCGACCTTCATCGGGAGAAAAGATACGGGCAATCCCATAATCATGGAGTTCCTTAATTTCCCTCGGGATGATGACCCCGCCTCCGCCGGCAAAAATTCGAATGTGCTCGGCTCCCTTTTCCTTCAGTAGGTCATACATATATTTAAAATATTCCACATGCCCACCTTGGTATGATGACATGGCTATGCCCTGAACATCTTCCTGGATGGCCGCATTCACGATCTCCTCCACCGAACGATTATGACCTAGGTGAATGACTTCTGCCCCGCTGGACTGAAGGATTCTCCTCATTATGTTGATAGATGCATCATGTCCATCAAATAAACTCGAAGCTGTAACGAATCTGATATGGTTCTTCGGTTTATACACTTTGACTGTACTCATTTGGCTCCTCCTTATTGAAACATATTTATATCAGTGCTTCTGAAGCGATACATTTTGAATCAATAATTGCGTCTGCAGTTCAACATACTCTTGAAGCGTATACTGTTTATGCAAAGCCCATCTTCTAAAACTCCACATCTGTCCCTGAACGAAAATGTTATGTGAAACAAGGCTTATTTGTTTTTCAGTCAAAAATAGCTCCCCATTCTCAACACATTTCGTTATCACCTTTTCGAACATGCCCACCATCCGAAGTTCCTTGTTCAGAACATAAGGTAAGGCATCTTTCGTCAAAGCTTTCACTTCCTGATACATGACCAGCACTTCGTCCTGCATATCATCCATCACTTTATAAAAATAGGCGATCGTCAGCTTCAAACTTTCAAGTGTCCCATCACTCTGTTCTATTTCTTTCTGAAGTTTTTCCTGGACTTCATCATAGATAAAGTCACAGACGAGATATAATATATCTTCCTTGGTTCGGATATACTCGTATAACGTGCCGATACTAAAGCCGGCCGCTTTGGCGATTTCCCTGGTAGTCGTACGATGAAATCCCTTTTCCTTAAAAAGGGTCACCGCTCCTTTAATCATTTGTGTACGCCTTTTTTCAACCAGCCGCTCATCCTTTACAGATGCAAGAACCTCTCTTTTTTCCATTTTCAAACTCCTTTTAAAAGCCCATCATTTAATTACCAAAGACATTCTTCCGAATAAATTGAAAAGGGAATTCCGGTAAGGGAAGTACCTTATCGGAAAACCTCAGTTTCAATCCTATTTAGTAACCATCCGTGAGATGACCAGCTTTTGAATTTCCTGTGTACCTTCGTAAATCTGGGTTATTTTCGCATCGCGCATATACCGCTCTACTGGATAATCTTTTGTATATCCATAACCCCCGAAAACCTGGACGGCTTCTGTCGTCACTTTCATTGCTGTATCCCCGGCAAAAAGTTTGGACATGGCCGACTCTTTTCCATAAGGAAATCCCTCTGATTCCAACCAGGCAGCCTGATAGGTTAATAGCCTGGAAGCTTCGACACCCGTTGCCATATCCGCCAATTTAAAACCGATTCCTTGCTGTGCAGAAATTGGCTTGCCGAATTGGACGCGCTCTTTTGCATAATCAACTGCGGCATCCAATGCACCTTGGGCTATTCCTACGGCCTGGGCAGCAATTCCATTCCGTCCGCCATCAAGTGTCATCATCGCAATTTTAAAGCCTTCCCCTTCCTCTCCAAGGAGATTTTCTTTAGGAACTCGGCACTCATCAAAGATGATTTCCGTGGTCGGTGATGAACGGATTCCCAGCTTCTTCTCTTTTTTACCAACACTAAAACCAGGGAAGTCCTTTTCAACGATAAAGGCACTCGTTCCTTTTTGTTTGGATTTTGGATCTGTCAATGCAAAGACGACATATGTATCCGCAATCCCACCGTTCGTAATGAAGATTTTTGAACCGCTGATAATATATTCATCACCTACAAGCTTTGCAGTCGTTCTCATACCGCCTGCATCTGAGCCTGAGCTGGGTTCAGTCAGGCCGTATGCACCGATTTTTTCACCCTGTGCCATCGGGCGAAGGTATTTTTGTTTTTGTTCTTCAGAACCAAATTTATATATTGGCCATCCTGCGAGCGAAGTATGGGCTGATAAAGTCACCCCAGTAGAAGCGCAAACGCGGGAAAGTTCCTCAATCGCTATGCAATACGCTAAGTAATCACTTCCAATTCCGCCGTATTCCTCAGGCCATGGAATCCCAGTCAATCCAAGTTCAGCCATTTTATCGAAGATCTCACGGTCAAACCGTTCTTCTTCATCCCTCTCGGCAGCTGTCGGAGCCACTTCATTCTGGGCAAAGTCGCGGACCATTTTTCTGATCATTTCATGTTCTTCCGTTAATTTAAATTGCATGGCTATGCCCTCCAAAATTTATCGTAATTATAGATTCTTACTGATGACCATTCTCTGTATTTCGCTGGTACCCTCATAAATTTCAGTTACCTTTGCATCCCTGAAATAGCGTTCGACCGGATATTCCGTTGTATATCCATAGCCTCCGAACACTTGGACTGCTTCTATCGCCACCTCGACAGCCGTCCTCGAAGCGAATAGCTTAGCCATGGCCGCCTCTTTACCGCACTTCAATCCCTGCGAGCGTAAATAAGCCGCCCGATAGACCAGTAGCCTTGAAGCTTCTATGCCCGTTGCCATTTCAGCCAGTTTAAAACCAATTCCTTGCTGTTTCGCAATAGGTTTGCCGAATTGCACCCTGCTTTTTGCATATTGGACGGCATGTTCCATGGCACCCTCAGCAATTCCCAGCGCTTGGGCAGCAATCCCGATCCTTCCAACATCCAAGTTGGCCATTGCAATCTTAAAGCCTTCACCTTCTTCGCCAAGGAGATTGGCTGCAGGGACTTTCATATCCTCGAACGTTACCTGCACGGTGCTCGAGCCATGAAGACCCATTTTACGTTCATCTTTACCGATGATTAAGCCTGGGGTCCCTTTTTCCACGATAAAAGCTGATATTCCCTTGCTTCCCATCTGCGGATCGGTTGAGGCAAAAACAATGAACACATCAGCTTCCCCGCCATTTGTGATGAATACCTTTGATCCATTTATTCGATATACTCCGTCTTCCTTTACCGCCTTTGATTTCAAACTCGCAGCATCCGAACCTGAGCTTTGCTCAGTTAAGCAAAAGGCGCCAAGAAATTTACCAGCAGCTAACTTAGGCACATATTTCTGCTTCTGCTCATCCGTTCCAAAATAAACGATTGGATTTGTGCCAACAGAAGTATGAACGGACAGTATGACACCGAGAGTGGGACTTACTTTGGAAATCTCATTGATGGCGATGATATAAGACATGAAGTCCATACCCGTGCCACCGTATTGTTCCGGGATAGGGATTCCCATCAAACCAAGCACACCCATTTTTTGCAGTATCGTTTTTGGAAATTCGCCTCTTTCCATTGCCTCGATATGAGGGGTAATCTCATTCACCGCAAAGTCGCTTACCATCTTCCGTATCATTTCCTGTTCTTCGGTAAACTTGAAATCCATTCCTTCACTCCTTCCTAGGTGTAAATTCTTTCTATGATTAGTTATATTCGTAAAAGCCGCGTCCTGATTTCTTGCCTAGCCACCCAGCTTTTACATATTTCCTTAACAGCGGACACGGTCGATATTTATCGTCACCCAGTCCTTGGTGAAGGGTTTCCATTATGTATAAGCATGTGTCGAGCCCAATGAAGTCAGCTAGTGCAAGCGGGCCCATCGGATGGTTCATTCCCAGCTTCATTACATCATCGATCGCCTCTTTAGTAGCGACGCCCTCGTAAAGTGTATAGATGGCCTCATTGATCATCGGCATTAAAATCCTATTCGCTACGAAACCTGGAAAATCATTGACTTCCACCGGCACCTTGTTCAAGGTTTCTGCCATCTTTTCAACTTCTTTATAAACTTCATCCGATGTAGCAAGGCCACGAATGATTTCAACCAGCTTCATGACTGGAACGGGGTTCATGAAATGCATGCCAATTACCTTTTCAGGCCTTTTCGTGGCTGCGGCTATCTCGGTAATCGGAAGCGAAGAAGTGTTGGATGCAAGAATGACGTGCTGTGGTGTGATTTCATCCAACTCGGCGAATATTTTCGTTTTTATTTCCATATTTTCCACTGCAGCTTCAATCACTAAATCCACCGCTGCTGCATTTTTCAAATCCGTCGATGACGTCAAGCGGGAAAGGATTGAATCTTTCTCCCCGGATTCCATTTTCCCTTTTTCAACTTGCCGGGAAAGGTTCTTGGTGATTGTCCCTAATCCCTTTTCTACATATTCATCTTTTAAATCGTGTAAAAGAACTTCATAACCGCTCATTGCACAAACCTGGGCAATGCCAGATCCCATCTGTCCCGCACCAATGACCATCACTTTTTGAATGCTCATGAAAATCCCTCCTCAATAAAATCTATGAAACTATCATCCTTGCTTCGGCACTTCAATTAAAATGGCATCTCCCTGACCGCCTCCACTACAAATCGCTGCGATGCCCAAACCTCCTCCGCGGCGTTTCAATTCATGCATCAGTGTAATGATGATGCGGGCACCACTTGCACCGATTGGGTGACCTAATGCTACAGCCCCTCCGTTAACATTCACTTTTCCCGGCTCAATGTTGGCAATTTTCCCACTTGCCAGTGCAACCGCTGCAAATGCTTCGTTCACTTCAAATAAATCAATTTCCTCTATCGATTTACCTGTCTTCTTCAGGAGTTCATTTATGACCAAACCTGGCGTTTTAGGGAAGTCCTTTGCTTCCACTGCCACTTCTGCATGAGCTAAAATATAGGCAAAAGGCGTTTTCCCTTCTTTTTCCGCACGTTCCTCACTCATCAATACGAGTGCACCTGCCCCATCATTGACACCTGGAGCATTACCTGCCGTAATGGTCCCCTCATTATTGAAAGCTGGACCTAATTTAGCTAACTTCCCGGCAGATGTATCTTTTCTTGGGGCTTCATCATGTTCGATGGTAATTGGTTCGCCTTTTCTCACGGGCACCTGTACGGAAATGATTTCTTCTGCAAGAATACCGCCATCGATTGCTTTTATCGCCTTTTGATGACTCTCGTAAGCCCAGCTATCTTGTTCCTCACGGGTGATTTCAAGATCCTCTGCAGTACTGTTTCCGTAAGTCCCCATATGAGCGCCTGTAAAGCTGCAGCTAAGTCCATCCGAAATCATGGTATCCTTCAGTTCGCCATCACCCATCCTTAGTCCCCACCTTGCTTTCGGAAGGATATAAGGCGCATTGCTCATCGATTCCATTCCGCCGGCAACAATGATTTCTTCTTCACCAAGGCGAATGATCTGATCAGCAAATGTGACACTGCGAAGTCCTGATGCGCACACTTTATTAATGGTTTCCGTTTTCACTTCCCAAGGCAACCCAGCATGACGTGCTGCCTGGCGGGAAGGTATTTGTCCTTGGCCCGCTTGAAGCACATTCCCCATGATGACCTCGTCTACTTGGCTGCCTTCAATCCCTGCCCGAACAAGTGCCTCTTTGATTGCTATTCCACCAAGTTGTGATGCCGTCAAACTGCTAAGACCACCGCCAAATTTACCAAAAGGTGTTCTCACACCGCTAATAATCACTGTTTTTGCCATCATTATTTCCCCCTATAAGTAACATTGATTGAACGCTCGCTCAATATGGAGTTAAAAAAAATAGTGTTGTAAGCGCTTAATATTATTCTATATTATACAATTTTCCCAAAAATGAAAATATTTAGTTTGTAAATATTGAAAAAAATTACCTGCTTCCATTTGTTTCATCCCATATAGAAGAAGCAGGCAATTCCATTTTAAATTAAGATGCAATCGATTTATTTTCACCAATGACCGCTTTTTCGAGTAGTTCTGCTACATCATACGTTTTAACATTTTCCTCAACTTCTTTTGCTTTCGTCCCATCAGATAGCATGGTCAGGCAATAAGGACATCCGGAACTGATCACTGTTGGACTGACGGCTAGTGCTTGTTCAGTACGGGCCACATTAATGCGGTTACCCGTTTCCTCTTCCATCCACATCAAACCGCCTCCAGCTCCACAGCACATACCCTTTTCACGGTTACGCTCCATCTCGATAAGTTTCACACCATCAATTGATTGTAAAATTTCACGCGGCGGGCTGTAAACTTCATTGTACCTTCCCAAGTAACAGGAATCGTGGAATGTAATGGTCTCATTCACCGGATACTGTGGCACCAACCTGCCTTCACTAACAAGTTTGGCTAACAATTCAGTATGATGGTACACTTCCGCTTCCAACCCGAAATCCGGATACTCATTCTTAAAGATATTGTATGCATGCGGATCGATCGTAACGATTTTCTTTATTTCATTCTTCTGGAATTCTTCTATATTTTTCATTGCAAGTTCCTGAAAAACAAACTCATTACCCAATCGACGAGGAGTATCCCCTGAGTTTTTCTCCTTATTTCCGAGAATCGCAAACTTGACGCCCGCTTCATTCATTAATTTAGCAAAGGAAAGGGCAATTTTTTGGCTTCGGTTATCGTACGACCCCATTGAACCCACCCAGAATAAATACTCGAATTCTTCTTCTGCCTTTTGCAATTCCTTCACTGTAGGGACGCTAACATCTTCCCGAAGGCTTCGCCAATCTTCTCTCTCTTTACGGTTCAGTCCCCAAGGGTTCCCTTGACGTTCAATATTTGTCATGGCACGTTGAGCATCAGGATCAAGTCTGCCCTCTGTCAACACTAGGTAACGACGCATATCGATGATTTTGTCGACATGTTCATTCATTACCGGGCATTGATCTTCACAGTTCCGGCATGTGGTACAAGCCCAAAGCTCTTCTTCCGTAATGACTTCACCAATCAGGCTCGGGCTGTAAGCTTCCGTTGCTGCAGCTGATTCCTGAGCCCCCTGTGCGGCACCAGCCAAAGCTATCTTATTTCCCTTGTTATTTCCAAAAACAAAAGATGGTACCCATGGCTGCTTCGTTGTAACAGCAGCGCCTGTATTTGTTAAATGGTCACGCATCTTGATGATGATATCCATCGGTGACAGCATTTTACCGGTACCTGTAGCCGGGCACATATTCGTACAGCGCCCGCACTCCACACAGGCATAGAGGTCCACCATTTGATACTGCGTCAAGTCTTCGATATATTTGGCACCGTAATATTGATTGCCTTCTTTGTCGAGGACCTCTTCTTCCAAATCAACCGGTTTCAATTTCCCCGGGTTGTCCAGGCGATTCAGGAATACATTTATCGGACCGGCAATCAAGTGAGCATGCTTAGATTGCGGAATATAAACAAGGAAAGATAATATGATCAGTAAATGCAGCCACCAAGCTACATAAAAAACGACTGTTGCTGCTGTTGTTCCCATCCAGCCGAATAGGAAAGCGATGCTTGATGCGACTGGCTCTGACCAAGTTGCATCGTGTCCATGCCAGATCATTCCCATTCCATTCCCCAGTAATACGGTAATCATGATACCGGTAATGAAGATGACAACCAAACCTGCTTTAAAATCCCTTTTCAAGCGAACGAGCTTCTCGACATAACGACGGTAAGCCGCCCATAGGATTGCAACAAGAACGGTAAGCGTCACTATTTCCTGGAAGAAAGTAAAGGCTGGATAAACAGGGCCAAACGGTAAATGCCACCCCGGTCTTAAACCTTTGACGAAAAAGTCAATTGCGCCAAATTGCACTAAGATGAAACCATAAAATAACAAGGCATGAATGATTCCGCTCTTTTTATCCTTAAAGAGCTTCTTCTGTCCAAATACATAAACCCCTATTTTCACAAGACGATCTTTCACACGGTTATCGAATTCCACTTTTTTGCCAAGTTTTATATAAGCTATACGAGTTTTTATCAAATAGACAAATAAACCGGCGGCGTAAGCGATTACAAGCAGGAATGCAACTAAGTTGATCCATAGTAAGCCATTCATTTCCATGCAGTCTTTCCCCCCTCTAAGTAAATTGTAAATGCCAGGTAACCATCTAAATAAAATAGAAAAATGGCATTTTTCTGAAATTTGATTAATTCCATTATATAATGAATGAGCATTCAGTCAACTTTTTTCTTTCTAAAAAAAATTTAGTTTACTGCACATTAATGTATAATTCGACAATTCCGTAAATTACCCTTCTGTATTCTAAAAAAAATGAGAACCCTTTCCCCCGCTTTTTAATGGTTACTAACAGGGAATTTGAGCCAAACTAAAATGAAATCATTTAGGGGGGATTTTTTTTGAAAATAATCACTAAGCTTGCCTCTATATTTTTATTGATCTTCACTTGGTGCTGGGTTGATCTTAAGTTAGGGCATAAGCGTTATATGAAACAGGCAACCAACGTTAAATATCCGCCTCGGAACAGTGACATGACTGTATTCACTTCAGGGAAAATCCTGTTTGATGATTTTATGAAAGAGGTCCAGCAAGCTAAGGATTCCATCCATATCCTTTTTTATATTGTGAAAAATGATAAATTCAGCAAGGACTTTTTGAATTTACTGCAATCAAAAGCGGAAGAGGGCGTGGAAGTGCGGCTTTTAGTCGATTGGGTAGGAGGTAAAAAGATGTCCCGCAAATCCATTCAGGAACTAACTAAAAGCGGCGTTCATTTTTCTTTTAGCTTTAAACCGAAACTCCCCTTCCTTTTCTATACAATACAAAAAAGAAACCACCGTAAAATTACAGTGATAGACGGCAAAATCGGCTATCTTGGCGGCTTTAATATCGGTAAGGAATATATAAACCAAGGGGAGAAGCTGAACCCTTGGAGAGATTATCATTTGAAAATGACCGGAGAGGGGGTCAGGGACCTTCAGGAAGTCTTCCTCACGGATTGGTTCCATGATACAAACGAGGATTACAGAAGAACACCTGCCTATTTCCCGACACTGAATCCCGGGTCGCAGGCAAATCAGGTTGTTGTCACGAATGGAAGTGATCTTGAATTGGCCATGACACGATTGATTCAGCAAGCCAATAAAAAAATCATTATCGGGACTCCATACTTCATTCCCAGTGAAACTTTATTTCACGAATTAAGGGAAGCCCTTGCACGCAATGTTTCCGTTACGGTGATCGTGCCCGAAAATTCAGACCATGCCCTTGTCAAGGAAGCTTCCTTTCCCTACTTTCGGGTACTATTAAAAGAAGGGGCAGAAATCATGCAACTTCAAAAAGGGTTCTACCATTCCAAAGTGATACTGATTGATGATACAATCTGTGATATCGGTACGGCTAATTTTGATAAACGCAGTTGTTTTTTAAATGGTGAAATCAATTGTCTGGTATTTGACCCGACATTCATAAGAGATGTAGAAAAGGAATTGGCGGACGACCTAGCTGAATCCAAGCCATTAAGCGGGGACGCACTATCCTCCATGAATGTAGTCCGTTCAATAAAAGAATCGTTGGCTTCCATCCTATCCCCTTTTCTTTGAAATCCCATTGTTCAAGGAGAAAATATAATGAAAATAAGATTTGGTTTCGTATCCAACGCCACCTGTTTATGGGAAGCTTCTCCAGCTAAAACACTTACTTTCAAGCGATATAGCACACTTGGCACGGAAAAAGGGATGGAAAAACTCCTGAGTGTGACACGGCAGAACATTGAAAATACCTTAAGGGTCCTTCAATATAACACCGCCCATCAAGTAGAAATATACCGGATGTCCAGTTCCATTGTGCCTTTAGCCACACATCCCGAAATAGAATGGGATTTCGTGACTCCTTTCAAAAAAGAGTGGAAACAGCTTGGGGATTGGGTTACTGCACACAAGATGAGGGTCAGTTTTCACCCCAATCAGTTTACGCTGTTTACCAGCCCTAAACCCGAGATTACACAAAATGCCGTAAAAGATATGGAGTTCCATTATAAAATGCTGGAAGCAATGGGCATTGCGGACACCTCTTTCATCAATATCCATGTCGGTGGGGCCTATGGTGATAAAGAGTCCGCCATAGTAAGGGTTCATGACAACCTTAAATCGCTTCCTGTGCATGTCAAGGAAAGAATGACTTTGGAGAATGATGATAAAACCTATACAGCATCTGAAACCCTGAGCGTATGTAAGAGGGAAGGCATCCCACTTGTATTCGATTACCACCATCATCTCGCAAACCTTTCAGATGAGCCGCTTAACGAGCTGCTCACCGAGGTGTTCACCACTTGGAGTCAGGCAGGGGCGGTACCAAAGATTCATATTTCATCCCCAAAATCGGCAGGTGAATTTCGCTCGCATGCCGATTATATCGATTTGGACTTCATCATGCCCCTTTTTAAAGTTCTTAAAGAGCTTGGACAGGACGTGGATTTCATGATCGAGGCCAAGATGAAGGACCGGGCAATGCTGCAGCTGATTGAAGATATAACTAAGGTTCGTGGTGTAAAAAGGGTGAGTGGCGGTGCAGTCGAGTGCTAATTAACCTAAAAAAAAAAGCGGCTGTTTCGCTAGAAACAGCCGCTTTTTCCATTACATTTTTTCCGGTGCCGAAACCCCGATTATAGCTAATGCATTCTTTAAAGTAATTTGGACGGATTTAACCAGTCCTAGACGTGCCTTACTTCTCTCCAACTTTTCAACATCCAAAACCTTATCGGCATTGTAGAAGCTGTGGAACGTGGAAGCGAGGTCGAATATATAATTCGTCATGCGGTGAGGCATACGTTTTTCGGCTGCTTCCGCTATTGCCTGCGGGAACTCACCTAATTTCTTCAATAGCTCCACTTCTTTTTCAGTAGAAAGGGAAGAGAAATCAGTGATTCCTTCATAGCTGATCCCTTGTTCCACACCTTGGCGTAAAATGCTGGAAATGCGGGCATGAGCATATTGTGCATAATAAACCGGGTTATCATTGGATTGTGATACCGCAAGATCCAAATCGAAGTCCATATGAGTATCCGCACTTCTCATCGCAAAGAAATAACGTGTTGCATCCAGTCCTACTTCATCAATAAGATCACGCATCGTAACTGCTTTACCAGTTCGCTTACTCATCTTCATTTTCTCGCCATCCTTGTACAGGTGAACAAGCTGGATGATTTCCACTTCAAGCTGCTCGCGTTTGTACCCTAATGCTTCGATCGCTGCTTTCATACGCGGGATATAGCCGTGGTGGTCCGCACCCCAGATATTGATCAACGTTTCAAAGCCGCGCTCCAATTTATTACGGTGATAGGCAATATCAGGTGTCAGATATGTGTAAGACCCATCCTGTTTAATAAGCACCCGGTCCTTATCATCGCCTAATTCCGTAGAGCGGAACCATGTAGCCCCTTCTTCCTCATAGACATGGCCCCTTTCCCTCAACACTTTGAGTGCTTCATCAATTTTACCGTCTTCATATAGGGATGTTTCCGAGTACCATACATCAAATCCGACACGGAAATTTCCCAAGTCCGTTTTCAATTTTTCCATTTCATATTTCAAACCATACTCACGGAAAAATTCAAAACGTTCCTTTTCATCCGCATTTACATATTTATCCCCATATTCACTTGCGAGCGTTTTACCGATTCCAATGATATCTTCGCCATGATAACCGCCCTCAGGCATATCCTTTTCGAGGCCAAGTGCCTGGAAATAACGGGCTTCTATGGAAATCGCCAAATTATTGATTTGATTACCTGCATCATTGATGTAGTATTCACGTGAAACATCATAACCTGCTTTAGACAGGATATTACATAACGTATCACCTACTGCTGCACCACGGGCATGACCTAGATGGAGATCACCGGTCGGGTTCGCGGAAACGAACTCCACTTGGATTTTTTCACCTTTTCCAAAGTCACTTTCCCCATATGCTCCATCCACTTTCAAAATGACAGGAATCAATTCTGTCAAATAAGAATTATTCATGTAGAAGTTTATGAAACCTGGTCCTGCAATTTCTATTTTTTCGATGGACGCTTTTGAATTGTCAAAGTTTTCGATGATTGCTTCTGCTATCATTTTCGGTGCTTTCTTTGCAACCTTCGTTAATTGCATGGCCATATTCGTGGAGTAATCTCCGTGTGTTTTATCTCTTGGAAGTTCCAATACAACATTTGGAATCTGCTCTTCTGTTGCTAAACCAGCTTTAATGACTGCAGCTTTAAT
Organism: Peribacillus sp. NJ11; assembly: GCF_030348405.1. NCBI lineage: Bacteria > Bacillati > Bacillota > Bacilli > Caryophanales > Bacillaceae > Peribacillus > Peribacillus sp. NJ11. The sequence continues at coordinate 1,316,995 of NZ_JAUCFO010000001.1, read as the reverse complement.
TTCTTCTTTCAGTTTTTCCTGTACCTCTTTTACTATATTCATGTGCTATGCTTCCTCCTTATAGGAAATCGTCATCTCATATTGGCCGGGTTCGCTTCCCTGCATATGTAACGTATATTTAAGAACAAGTTTCCCTTGTTTGGACTGCTCATCCCATTGATGATGAATTTTCTTCGTGGTCGTCCGTAACCCTAACCTGCCATATATACTTTCATAATGTCCATTTGTCGCTTCCTGTAGGCGGAAAAGCTGCCTCATTTTAATGGCACCATTTCTAAGCAGGATCGTTTCATCCTTTTTGTGCTTGATGGTCGTTTGTGTTTGACCGACTTCACTTTCCTCTTTATATTGCAAATATAAATCTGAACCTTTATACATTTTTGTACCAAATGTGACCAGCTCATACGTTTCGGTTTCTGAGCCATGCTTGATTTTTGTCTGTAAAGTCACTTTAATAGCATGCTTATCTATATCATGAAGAGTCAAAGCTACACTTCCTTCATCATGTCGTTCTTAACTTTATAAGTATAAATACTCTTCAAGGAAGTTTCAACTTGGAGCGGAAAATAAAATGTAATTCCAAAAAATTGAGGATAAACTGTCGAAATCATCTTGTTGCAATTCATTTGATTTTAACGCAATAATGACTCCATTGGGGTGGAATTAAAAAAGAGTCAATCAGGTGTAAATTCTTTTCAGGGATGGATAAAAAAAGACCATTCCTGCTAAAAAACAGGAACAGTCAAGTCTTCCATCCATTAACCTTTTTGAACCCAACCTAAAATCATTTCGCGAATCAGCTTGCTCGCCGTGTTCGCTGTCTGCTCGGATGGGTCATAAATCGGTGCAACTTCAACTAAATCGCAGCCGACTACATTAATTTCAGATCGGGCTATCTCATGAATCGAAGCTAAAAGCTCTTTTGAAGTGATGCCTCCACAATCTACGGTGCCTGTTCCTGGCGCATGCGCAGGATCAAGAACATCGATGTCGATCGTTACATATACAGGACGGCCTGCTAACTGCGGCAGTACTTCTTTAAGAGGTTCAAGAACTTCAAATTTAGAGATGTGCATGCCGTTTTCTTTTGCCCATTGGAATTCTTCCTTCAAACCGGAACGGATGCCGAAAGAATATACATTTTTCGGACCGATAAGCTCCGCGGATTTGCGGATGATGGAAGCATGGGAAAGTGGTTCTCCCTCATAATCCTCACGTAAATCTGTATGGGCATCCATATGGATGATGGCCATATCGGGATACTTTTTGTACATGGCTTTGATGACAGGCCATGTGACAAGGTGTTCGCCCCCCATCCCCATTGGGAACTTACCTGCATCCAACAAGCTGTCGACAAATTTTTCAATCATATCGATGCTGCGCTGCGGATTTCCAAATGGTAATGGGATATCTCCGGCATCAAAGAATTTAACTTCTTCTAATTCACGATCTAAATATGGGCTGTACTCTTCCAAACCAATCGAAACTTCTCGAATCCGGGTAGGGCCGAAGCGGGAACCAGGACGGAAACTTACGGTCCAGTCCATAGGCATACCGTATAGCACAGCTTCAGATTCGTCAAAAACTGGGTGGCTTTTAATGAATACATTGCCTGAATAGGCTTCATCGAATTTCATGGTCCACGCCTCCCTTATTTCACTAAATCTTGAACGAATTTAGGCAGAACGAAAGCTGCTTTATGAAGTTCTTTTGTATAATATTTCGTTTCGATTTCATGAAAACGGTCTTCCGTCACTTCTAGTGGATTATATTTTTTCGACCCGATCGTGAACGCCCAAAGGCCGCTTGGATACGTCGGGATATTCGCTAAATAAAGGCTAGTGATTGGGAATATTTCTTTTACATCACGTTGTACATCACGAATTAAGTCTGCTTTAAACCAAGGATTGTCTGATTGTGCCACAAAAATCCCATCTTCTTTCAAAGCTTTGGAAATCCCGGCATAAAAACCTTTAGTGAATAAATTGACAGCAGGTCCAACAGGTTCAGTTGAGTCGACCATGATCACGTCATATTCATTTTCACTTTTGGCGATGTGCATGAAGCCATCCCCCACTTGTACGTCTACACGCGGATCTTCAAGCATGCCTGCAATTTCAGGCAAGAATTTCTTTGAGTATTCGATGACTTTCCCATCGATATCCACCAATGTAGCTTTTTTTACGCTTGGATGCTTCAGGATTTCACGGATAACTCCTCCGTCCCCTCCGCCTACAACCAAAACGTTTTCTGGATTAGGATGAGTGAATAAAGGAACATGGGCTACCATTTCATGGTAAACGAATTCATCGCGCTGTGAAGTCATTACCATGTCATCCAACAATAGCATATTGCCCCACTCTTCCGTTTCAATCATATCCAGCTTTTGAAACTCAGTTTGCTCCGTATGTAAAGTACGATTCACTTTCATCGTAATACCAAAATTCTCTGTTTGTTTTTCAGTAAACCAAATGCTCATTTATTAACGCTCCTTTTCCATTTCATATTGTCAGTCACCTAATAGGTTCCCCAAAATCGGTATAGTCATTAGCTAGAAAAATTATAGACGAATCTAGCAGAAATGCAAGATAAATTTCGTAAATGCAGTTCTTATGTTTAAAAATTTCTTTTTTTTCCATAATAGTAATAGATAATAGATTCTTTTTCTGATAAGAGAGGTGAAAGCAATGGAATTGATTCCAAGCGAACGATTTAAAAGGACAACTAAATATGTACGGGCCTTCATTATCCTTGCCACAATCGGGCTCACTATACTCTTTGTATTGCTTCTCTCCTTACTGATTTATGCAAAAATATTAGGTCCGCCTCCTTTGGTCGTGCCGCAGTCCACGCTCTATTATAGTGATAGCGGAAATGTGATCGGGGAAACCGATAATGGCCAGAAACGTTATTGGGCCGGAATGGATTCGATTTCACCACAGCTCATCAAAGCAACTGTCGCTGTTGAGGACCGTCAATTTTACACTCATAATGGATTTGATATAAAACGGATTGGCGGTGCCATCCTTGCGGATATCAAGGCAATGTCCAAAGTCCAGGGTGCAAGCACCATTACCCAGCAGTATGCCAGGAACCTTTTTCTTGGTCATGACAAAACGTGGTCGCGGAAACTTAATGAAGCCTTTTATACGGTACGTTTAGAAATGAACTACTCTAAAAAGGAAATTCTAGAAGGCTATTTAAATACGATTTACTATGGCCATGGCGCATATGGAGCCCAAGCTGCAAGTCAATATTACTTTGGCAAGGATGCCAAGGATTTGACTCTACCTGAAGCGAGCATGCTGGCCGGAATACCAAAAGGTCCGTCAAATTATTCTCCATTGGATAACTTTGAAAAAGCGAAATCAAGGCAGAAAGTTGTCCTGCAAGCCATGAAAAACAAAAGCTACATTTCAGGAAAAAACATCGCGGAAGCGTTGCAAACATCCCTTACATTAAAGGGCGAGCACGGAACGGTCACCAATAAAACCGCTCCTTATTTCCAGGATGCGGTCAAGCAGGCTTTAAAATCACAGCTTCACTTAGATGACCGGACGATCGAGCTGGGCGGACTTAAGGTCTATACCACACTGGATGAAACCCAGCAGGATGTTGCCGAAGAGGTCCTTTCCACTACCATACCCAAGTCTTCAGGGATTCAAGCTTCGATAGTGGCAATGGATCCGGACACCGGGGAAGTCCGTGCACTGATCGGTGGTAAAGATTATACGGAGTCGCCATTCAATCGAGCTACACAGGCCGTTCGCCAGCCCGGTTCCACGATGAAGCCATTGCTATACTACTCAGCGCTGGAGAATGGTTTCACACCATCTACCACTTTAAAAAGTGAGACCACTACATTTTCTTTCGATGATGGTCACTCGTCATATACACCGCATAATTATAACCATCAATATGCGGAAGGCGAAATAACGATGGCTCAGGCCATTGCTCTTTCCGATAACATCTTCGCCGTAAAAACGCACTTGTTCCTTGGAGAACAGACCCTGGTTGATACGGCGCATCGTTTCGGCATCACGGCGAAAATGGATGCCGTTCCGTCCCTTGCACTTGGTACGTCAGGTGTAAGGGCGATTGAAATGGTGAATGCGTACAGCATTCTGGCTAACGGCGGCAAGAAGGTTGAACCCGTGTTCATCAAAAAGGTGGAAAATCAAAAAGGTGAAGTGATTTTTGATGAAAATAAGAAACCGGAACAGATTTTGGATGAGGATAAGGCATTTGTCATGACTCAGATGCTTACCGGGGTTTTCGATAAAACCTTAAATGGCTATACGAAAGTGACCGGCAGCACCATCAGCTCCCAGCTGACCCGCCCATATGCCGGCAAATCAGGTTCCACCCCGACGGATAGCTGGATGATTGGTTACACACCGGAGCTTGTAGCTGGAGTATGGACTGGATATGATCAAGGCAAAAAGATCGAGATCCCTGCTGAAAAAGGCTATGCAAAGAAAATCTGGGCTTCTTATATGGAAAAGGGCCTACAAGGTAAACCAGCAAAATCGTTTAAGGAAACGGAAAACGTAATCGGGGTAAACGTAAATCCCGTCAGTGGAAAATTGGCAACAAAGGATTGTCCTGCCTCAAGACTGACTTATTATGTTAAAGGCTCCGAACCTGTCGAATACTGTGCCGAGCACTTTAAGGGTGAAAGCCCGAAACATGCCCCAAAAGAAGAAGAGCAAAAGAAGGCACCGTGGTACAAAAAAGTCTTAAAACCATGGGGATAACGAAAAACCCCGAAGCCGGTAGCGGCTTCGGGGTTTTTCTGTCCTAGTTCCACAGTGTCTAAACTGCTGTCTTTAAGTTTACTTATTTTATCCGTTTCCTACAAGTGAATTTTTCACTAAACCTAACATTTCATCGATTAAATCAGATTCAAACCGTCAATGACTCCTTGAGCAGTGCAGAAGAGCGCTCCCACATTCCTGCATCATGGTTTTTCAGGAAGTCTGCAAGTATACGTTTGGATTTATCATCCATGTCCTCGACGATGATTTGCCGTTTCAGTGATTTATCCATCCGGTTAACATGCTCCGGAAGCGATTTATAACCGCGTCTAATTGAGCGGTCGACCGTCATTTCACAAGCTGTCACACCTGCATAGTGCGGACCATTTTGAGTGGCTTCAATGGTCACCCAAACAAGCCAGTAAGGTTTGGCATTCGGTACCTCTTCTTTAGTCTTTAAAAATTTAATTCCTTTTTCCACTGCACTCCTTGCATGCATCGCGCCGATATCGACCTCGGCTTCACCTGCATCCACATCGATTATGACCGGAGAAATATTATCGAGCGTTAAAACCCCCGCTCCATATCCGCCATGTCCTTCTGTAGGGTCATTTTTTATAATATTGAAGCCTACTTTTTTCTTTGGTTGTTCTTCCATGTTTATTTCCCCCTTTATGGTTTGTCATTTCCTATCGTTTAAAAAAGCAAAAGTGTAAAGAACCTACTCAGGACGTCGCCTACCAATGGTACAACATTGTTCAAAATCGGGCCAATTGTATACTTGCTCAGCGGTGTGATGATCAGAATCAAAAAAATCAGTGAGCCATATTGTTCATACTGGGTCATTTTTGCCCGCAAGTCAGCTGAAACCAGATCCTGTACGATCCTATAACCATCGAGCGGCGGCAGCGGTAACAGATTAAATACAAACAAAAGGATATTTAAGTTGATGAGCACCTCGAAGAATGGCTGAACGAAGAACGGTAAATCAGGTCCAACGCCTGCCGCCAGCAACCCGTAAAAAATCAAATACCCCAAAATTGCAACAAGCAAATTACTGAACGGACCGGCAAAAGAGACAAGCACCCCTGCCAATTTTGGATTCTTGAAATGAAAACGATTAACCGGTACAGGTCTCGCCCAACCAAATCCGGCTATCAATATCAACAGAGTTCCGATCGGATCCAAATGCGAAATCGGATTCAATGTGACTCTTCCTTCATTCTTTGCAGTCGGGTCACCGAACTTATAGGCTACATAGGCATGTGAAAATTCATGAACCGTAAATGCGATTAACAGTGACACAATGACATATGGAAGCTTTTCCAAAGGATAAACCAAAAACCGTTCTATTTGCTCCAAGAATTGCATCGATAGCTTCTCCCCCAATATTTATTACCGTTAGTATACATCAAAAGAGCAAGAAGTGAAAAAACTCTGACTTCCGTGTCTTGCAATTCTTTTTCCATTGTGAAACACTACAAGATAAGAGAGGAAGGGGGGAATGAGAGATGCCATATGTAACAGTCAAAATGCTTGAAGGCCGTACAGACGAACAAAAGAAAGCTTTAGTTGAAAAGGTGACTGCAGCCGTTACGGAAACAACTGGAGCACCAGCTGAAGCCGTGACGATTTTCATTGAAGAAATGTCAAAAAATCACTTGGCAGTAGCCGGTGTCCGTAAAAGCGATCAATGAGCTTTACATAATGAGGAAAAGCTAAGCCATCAATTTGGCTTAGCTTTTGTTTTTAACTGCTCAATATATTCATATGCCTCATCAATTTCTTCAAGCGTATATTTTTGTTTGCTTTTCAGCGTGAAAATTTTCTCGGTGACTTCTTCTTTTTCAAGCGTGTCAAAGTATAACACCGTTGAAACAAGCTCCAAAAACCGGGCATTCTGTTCGTTCATATCCAGTAAGCATGCCTCAAGAGCAGGCATCTCCACTTCCTGGATGGATAGGAAATCCTGGCCGGCGTCCGTAATTGAATAACAATATTGATAATACCCTGCTTTTTTTTCCCTTACTTCATTCAAGTAACCCATTTCGCAGAGCTCTTCAATCCGTAAGGTCAACTCCTCCGAATATGGTCCGTAAAAGTGAAACTGAAACTTTTCATGAAATGGGAAGGACAGCTTCTTCGCGATATAAACGATTTTTTGTAATTTTTTCCGACCCGAGATTTCACCGGCAGTAGAAATTGCATTGATAATGTTTGCATGATCCTTAAACAAGGCTCGTCACTCCTCACCAAAAATGTACCACTTTAATCCGATAGCTCCAAAAGCTTACGAATCTGTTTTTTTATATTTTTCTTCGTAGATTCATCACGCAATAAATCTGCTGGATAATACAACTTATGATCCGTTCTTCTTTTCCCTGAAATTGCATCGACAATTTCGGATTCACGCGATAATTCCCGAATTTCGCCATTATTTTTCAGCAAGTGAATCGGCAGTCTCTCCTCTTCCTCACCTGGCCGGTAAAAATCATACGGCAGATCTGATGAAGAATCGACGACGAGATAATAATCCGGATCGATGCCCGCCTTCTTGAATAAAGTCCTTAATTCCATCAATCTGTTCATTTGACTGTTCGATGGATGGAATTCCACATATTTAAATAGTTTACGGTTAACGAAGCGAGTGCATAAATCTTTTAAAATCGCATCATTTTCCTCTTCCCATGCTTCGAAATAATAGAGCATCACCGCTTCATCCATTTTCAAATAGTCCGTTAAAGTCACTTCTCCCTTGAACAATGAATAAAAATGGTGCGGTTCTTGAGCAAACTCATAACCGGATTCATATAAATGTTTCGCCCTATGTAGAATCTTGGTAAGTATGACCTCCGCACTTCTCGTAACTGGATGGAAATAAACCTGCCAATACATTTGGTAGCGACTCATGATATAATCCTCAACCGCATGCATCCCGCTTTGTTTTATGACGGCATGTTCTTCCCTGGGCCTCATTACACGCAAAAGCCTTTCCATATCGAAATGTCCATAACTCACTCCAGTGAAGTAAGCATCACGCTGTAAATAGTCCATTCTATCAGCATCGATCTGACTTGAAATCAGGCTGACTACTAATTTGCCTTTATAGGTTTTCGCTATGACTTCTGCCACTTTTTTCGGGAAATCACGCCCTACTCGAAGGAGGATCTTATTCACTTCCGTATCGCCGACGATTATCTGCTGCGTGAATTGCTCATGATCCAGGTCAAACACCTTTTCAAAAGAATGAGAGAAAGGACCATGACCCAAATCATGCAGAAGGGCTGCACATAGGGATAGTAACCGTTCCTCAGGTTTCCACTCCGGTCTGCCCTCGAAAACATCATCGACGATTCTCCGAACTATCTCATATACTCCAAGCGAATGGCTAAGCCGACTATGTTCCGCACCATGAAAGGTTAAATAAGTCGTTCCCAGCTGTTTGATCCTTCGAAGACGCTGGAATTCCTTCGTCCCTATTAAATCCCATATAACCCGGTCACGAACATGTATATATCGGTGCACCGGGTCCTTGAATACTTTTTCTTCTTGTAATTTTTCGCCGGAATATTCCATGAACTACCCTCTTTTTCATAATCTCGATGCACTCATTATAGCGTGTTTTGACAAAAAACCCTAACTTTCCCCTTTCTAGTAAGAGGGGTCATTTTGTAAGAAAACGGAAGTTCCCGTCGGTTTAGTCTCGAAAATAAGGAAATAAAAAATCACCGCAGTTTGTCGAATCTGGGTGATGAACAGCATGTTCCATTTATCAAAAGCAAACAATCCACTCCAACTATATCTCATGGATCCTACTTTAGTTTTTTATTGATTTTATCTAGTAACTCGTCTTCTGTCGGTGCAGCAACTGGACGGTTATTGACGAAGGCAAATGACTTCTTTCTGCCAGGACCGCAATAGGATTGACAGCCCACTTCAATTTTCGCGTCGGGATCAAGCTTTTCAAGACGGGGGATCAATGTTTTGATGTTTACCGCCAAGCAGTCATCGCACACTCTGAATTCATTGGACATCCTCCGGTCACCATCCTTTCCATGACAAACTATTTTTCTTTCCATTTATATGACTAAAAGGTATTTTACCGTTTCTACTTATGAATATCAAGAGGGCTGGATGATGTGAAAAGGAAAGGGCTGCCGCTAGCAAATGATGTAATTAATCAAAAAACTAGTATCCTTTCAACCTTTTTGTATAAAAAATCCAAATTTTGTCCAAAATGCTAGTAGAACACTCCATAAATCACTGCCACACGATATTTTATATAGTTATTTATTTTAAAAGTTACCAGAAAGGGAGTATGTAGAAATGAAGGTTCGTCAAGACGCCTGGACAGAAGAAGATGATTTGCTTTTGGCAGAAACAGTATTGCGCCATGTGCGGGAAGGCAGCACTCAGCTAAATGCATTTGAAGAGGTAGGAGATAAGTTGAATCGCACCTCTGCCGCATGCGGATTCCGCTGGAATGCAGTTGTCCGCCATAATTATGATAAAGCGCTATCCCTTGCCAAGAAACAGCGTAAGCAACGGCAAAGGATTCTTGGAAAAGATCAAGGAGGGAAAAAACGGCTTCTTTATACACCGCCGTCCCCAACGATTTCGGACATAATGGTTTCTCAAGTACAAGAAGAGGAACTAGAGTTGCAATCCGAAGTCGATACCACCAATTATGAAGCAGCAGAAGAATTCGTTGTGGCTGAAGCTCTCGCTCCTAAACCACAGCACACTCCAGTAACTTTGGAAAAAGCCATGAACCTTGATACCGTCATCGCGTATTTGGAATCTATGAATGGCCGTATGCTTCAAGCCGAAGTATTAAAAACCGAAAATGAAAGATTGAAGCTCGAAATTAAAGGACTGAAAAAGCGAAACGAAGATTTGGAGAATAAAATCAGCCACTTAGAACAAAACAGCGGCTTGATGCAGGAAGATTATGAAACTTTGATGAATATCATGAACCGAGCAAGAAAGCTGGTCTTGTTAGAAGAAGAGGAACGTCCGGCAACTAAGTTCAAGATGGACCGGAATGGAAATTTGGAAAAAATGGCTGAGTAATTTGATAATGTGGGGGTCAGTTACATAGATCAACCACATGCTAAAGGCCATTCACCCATGTTTATCCGAAAAAGGGAGCCAACAAGGCTCTTTTTTTCATGGCCAAGAAATAAGGATAAAATCGTCCAAGGACGTTCGGTACACCTCTGCTGCCTATCATACAGTCCCTTTTACAGTTTCAGTGAATGCTAAAGTCGTATTACATCCAAAAGGCCGTCCCTGACACAGGAACAGCCTTTTGCATATCAATCCTTTATTGAATCGAATACTTTATCATTGCGTTCCACCACTCTTGTCAAGTATGCCTCATATAACGGCCATTCCTGAACAGAAAGAGTGTCAGAGAATATCCTTCCGCTATGTTCCTTCAAGACATGAAGGAATCTGAGCATCACATCCTGAACACTCAATTGCACGCCCAACAATTCTGTAAGGGATGCCATTACCGAAGGGACGATATCAGGATAAACGAATTTGGTTTCTGCATTTCCTTTAGCTGCATCATAAAAACCCTTAACGAGACTGGCACGTTCAGCCCCGCTTCCATTGACACACAAATAGATTTGCACCGCTACGCCATTACGAATCCTGCGTTGGGATATACCCGCAAACTTCTGCCCATTTATACTTAAATCATAACTTCCAGGACAATAGGAACCGACGATTTCCCTTGCCTCCATCGTGACTGGGAAATCGGAAAACATCAATTGGACAAGCTCCCACATCGCATCATATCCACGATTGATTTCAATTTTTCGCTCATTTTCAGGAAAAATGAGCGAAAAATTCAGGACCCCCTCATCCAGCACGACTGCCAGCCCTCCGGAATTCCTTACAATGGCCTGATGATCATGTTCTTTTAAATGATCCAAGCCCTTTTTAAGAAAGGGCAACTTCGTATCCTGTATACCCAGGACGATGGTTCGATGGTGTACCCACGCTCTTGCTACGGCTGCTGATTGACCTGACCCTACGGAAGCGCAGAATGTATCATCCATCGCAAAGGACTCTAGAGCAGGAAACTGAGGTCCAACGGAGGATTGATCAATAACCCGCCACTCTTGCTGCATTAATAATGAATCTGTTTCACTCATACGAATCTCCCTCTACTTTTTATCCTCAAGCGGCCTATTGATACTGCGCCACAATCCCCTGTGCCGCTGTAATGACTGCCAGCTTATATACATCCTCTTCACTGCATCCCCTCGAAAGGTCATTTACAGGACGGTTCAGCCCCTGAAGGATCGGACCGACCGCTTCGAAGCCACCCAAGCGCTGTACCATCTTGTAGCTAATGTTCCCCGCTTCGAGACTTGGGAAAATAAAGACATTCGCATCCCCTTGAATAAGGGAATCCGGTGCTTTTTTTCTTGCTACCGAAGGAACAAAAGCCGCGTCAAACTGAAATTCCCCATCCAATATGATTTCAGGATCCATTTCTTTTGCCAATTCGACGGCATCGACTACTTTTAGCGTCTCGGGGGATTTTGCCGACCCCTTCGTAGAAAAGCTCAGCATAGCCACACGCGGTTCGATATCGAACATTAGTGCAGTCTTCGCACTTTCGATTGCGATTTCGGCCAGGTCCTGGGAATCAGGGTTTATATTTATCGCACAATCCGCGAAGACATATTTTTCTTCTTCCCGGACCATGATGAATACACCCGATGTTTTTTGGACGCCTGGCTTTGTCTTGATGATCCTTAGGGCGGGACGAACCGTATCGGCAGTCGAATGCGTTGCACCACTCACCATTCCATGTGCCAGTTTCATATGGACGAGCATGGTTCCAAAATAGTTCTCATCCTTTAAGATTTCACGTGCTTGTACATCAGTCTCTCTACCTTCACGGACCTTCACAAACGCTTCAACCATTTCATCCATCATGATATAATTCTTCGGATCATATATTTCGATTGCATCAAGGGAGATTTTCAAATCCTTTGCCTTCTCTTGAATCAACCCGATATCCCCGACCAATACAGGTGTCACCAGTTTAGCTTTGGCAAGCCTGCCTGCCGCTCCCAAAATCCGTTCATCCAACCCTTCTGGAAAAACGATCTTTAAATTATGCCCCATAACTTTCGATTCCAATATTTCAAATAAATCACTCACTGGCTCTTCCTCCTTTTTTAGATACGTTTCCCCTGTTTTTCCTATATTTAACCATTCGGCAAGAATTCCATAGTCGTCTTCTTTTAAGAATACTCTAGCAGCTAGGTAAATTCCAGCCACTTTGGTCACCAACCATTCCGTAAATTTGAAATTTGTTTGAACACCGAAAAACAGTGATGGTGTTTGCGGGTTGATATAAATTTCCTTATACTGAAACTATGATATATTAAAGTTATAATAAGACTTAGGAGTGATCGTAATGAGTGAAGCAGCACAAACACTGGATGGCTGGTATTGTTTACATGACTTCCGTCTGATCGACTGGGCTTCTTGGAAAACGTTATCAAGTGACGAACGCCAATTGGCCATCTCAGAATTCCAAGGTTTACTGGATAAATGGAATATGACACAAAGCGACAATGAAGGCAGCCATGCCCTATATTCCATCGTTGGTCAAAAAGCGGACTTCATGCTAATGTTTGCCCGCCCAACCATGGAAGAATTGAATGTAATTGAAAACGAATTCAACAAAACGAAGCTTGCCGAGTATACAATTCCCGCTTATTCATACGTTTCCGTCGTGGAATTAAGCAATTACTTGGCAGGTGGAGATGGTGAGGACCCTTATCAGAACCCTCATGTTCGTTCTAGACTTTATCCGATACTTCCAAAAGCGAAACATGTATGCTTCTATCCAATGGACAAGCGTCGTGATGGAGATGATAACTGGTATATGCTTTCCATGGAAGAACGCAAAGGCTTAATGCGTTCCCACGGCTTGATTGGCCGCAGTTATGCCGGTAAAGTAAAACAAATCATTTCCGGTTCTGTCGGTTTTGACGATTATGAATGGGGCGTTACACTATTCGCGGATGATGTCCTTCAATTTAAAAAATTGATCTATGAAATGCGTTTTGATGAAGTGAGTGCACGTTACGCTGCATTTGGTTCTTTCTTTGTAGGCAATATCCTGCCGGAAGAAAACGTAACTTCTTTCTTATACGTATAAGACGATTAGCTTCCGGTTTCCGGAAGCTTTTTCTTTTCGCGTCCCCTCCTTTTTATTTTTCCCCTTCTGTGGAATAAAACCAATGCACATCCCATACATTTTCAATAGTGATGAATTTATTTTTTCACAGTCCCATTCAGCCTCAGGAAAATTAACAAGGCAATTCCTGACTTCAGCGAGGTGAAGGAATGTTACATCCATTCATTAGCCGAAAAGATGGTACGACTTAAATCATGAACGGCAACCGTTACGTATCGCTCAAATTCATTGTGGTTTTTTAAGCCACCCGGGGATTTTCCAGAACTACCGGTCGCTATAAATCGCACTGTTTATACCAGGCCACACTCTCGGATTGTCCAAATTCCACAAAATCAAATAAACCTTTTAGGAGGGAATGCAATGTCACAAAATAATCCTTATGGTAATTACCCGTACGGAGGAAGCCCCTATTACCCCTATGATAATAATGAGTCTGATCCGCGGCAGCAGACTCCTTACCAGCAACAGGGTTATCCGCAGCAAGCATACCAACAGCCACAAATGCCCACTACTGGAGGCACGCAACAACAAGTGCCCATGACGATGAATGGAGGCACGCAACAACAAGTGCCCATGGCGATGACTGGAGGCCCTTCCGGACCACAGATACCTGGCATGCTACCGGTCGAAGCGTCGTACATCGAGAACATATTGCGTTTGAATAAAGGGAAATTAGCCACTGTTTATACCACGTTTGAAAACAACACGGAATGGAATGCAATGATCTTCAAAGGAATCATCGAGGCTGCAGGACGCGATCATTTGATCATAAGCGACCCTCAAACGGGAAAACGATACTTAATTCCGATGGTATACTTAGATTATGTAACGTTTGATGAGGAAATCGAATATGACTATCCATTTGGAGGCGCTGGGCTTGCCACCTATCCGCCAAGGTGAAGAAACTTCCATAAAGAAGAGCCTCAGAATCTATTTGATTTTGAGGCTCTTCTTTATGGGGGATGACTTTTCTAATTAAGCTGACCTAAGAAGATCAGCTGTCTTCATTACAAGTATTTATATGCAGCAATGATCATTAGGACCCAAGCAACCAAGAATGAGACTCCGCCAAGCGGTGTGATTGCTCCCAGGACCTTGATTTGCGTAACGCTAAGAACGAATAGACTACCGGAAAACAGGATGATTCCTATTAGCATTAGCCAGCCGGACCAGTTGATTAGCGGACTTGAAATCTTCCCAGCCAATAAACCAAGCACTAATAAACCCACCGCATGGAACATTTGATATTGAACAGCGGTTTGCCATGTTTCTAAATATTTATCAGGAATTTTCCCTTCCAGTCCGTGTGCACCGAATGCACCTAGTGCTACAGCAATAAACCCATTCAATGCACCTAAAATGATGAACAGTTTCACTATGATTTCGCTCCCCTACTCTAATTTAAAAATCGAACAAGGACTCCCCATTTGCTTCTTCCATTTTAACCGGTTCTACATTCGATGTAGCCGACATAACGGGCTGGCTCAATGTGATTGGCTTCGGAATGCTGATGTTCCCAGCCTTTTCATCAACCATTACTTCACATAAGGATTTAATGGCAATTACATACCCCTGCACCTTATCCTCTGAATTTACCTGTTTCGCTTTCAAAACAAGCTCTTCGATTTTATCTAACATTTGTCTTGATGAAATATCCACCTTTACCACCTCGTCTATATACAGGTCAAAACTTTCATAACTAGCATAGCAAAAATCAGAGAAGAAAACACCTTGCATATTCCCTACTTTTTAATTTGCTTGGATTGAAATTTCAAGCATGGCTGTCCTGAAGAACGAAAGACATCAAGAGAGGACAGATTTGATGTTTTGAATTGAAAAGCACGGCGGCCCTTTTGAAACCTGGGATCCCAAGTTATATAGAAATGACAGCACGCCATACAATTCACCCGTTCCTTTTTCTTGCCCATATCATCGCTTCGAGATTTTCCAATCAATTGGGGATTCCCCCATTTCCATCAGCAACTGGTTTGTTTTGGAAAAAGGTTTGCTGCCAAAGAAACCACGGGAGGCAGACAGCGGACTAGGATGGACGGACTTAATGATTCTATGACGGGTTTCATCAATCAAAGGGATTTTGGATTGAGCAGGTTTCCCCCACAGGGTGAATACAACCGGTTTCGGACGTTCATTCAATAGGCGAATAACTTGATTCGTAAAGTTTTCCCATCCTTTTACTCGGTGTGAATGAGCCTCTCCCTCGCGGACAGTCAAGACTGTGTTCAATAGAAGCACCCCCTGTTCCGCCCATTCAACAAGGTAACCATTATCAGGAACCTCATAGCCTAGATCAGTGTGTAACTCTTTAAAGATATTTCTTAAAGAAGGCGGGATGCGAACCCCCGGCTTAACTGAAAAACTAAGGCCATGCGCTTGATCCGGGCCATGATAAGGGTCCTGTCCAAGGATGACAACCTTTACGTCTTCATAAGAGGTAAAGTGAAGCGCATTGAAGATATCATCTTGATCCGGGTGAATGACTTGCTGACTGTACTCCTGCTTTATAAATTCCCTTAGCTCCTGGTAATATGTTTTTTTGAATTCCTCTTCCAATAGAGGCCACCAATCATTTGTTAATAACTGCTTTTCCATGTGCCACAGCCCCTTTCAACCTTTTGAAACTATATTATATCAAACTAATCGCCTTACCTTTTTCCATAGATTAAGATTTATGTTTCTATATACCCCTATGTGGGAAAATAGATAGTTAGCAAGCAATTTATCCATGTTGGAGGATTCCCTATGAAAAAATGGTATAAAAGAAAACGATTTTATCTGCTTGTCTGCATTTTGATCGTCATTACGGCCGTAATCGTCTATAACAGCTACAAGCCTCTCCCTGATGGCACTTCTTATGAAGGGAAGGTTCATCATGTCGAGGATATTGATTTTATCTATGACCTTTCCTATCACGATGAACAAGGGAATCTGCAACATGAGCAGCGAATTTTCCAAACCATAAATCAAGCTATAGAAGACGCTGATTCTTTTATCGTAATCGATATGTTTTTGTTTAATGCTTTTTATGATGAAAAGATAAACTTCCCGAAGTTAACCGAGAATCTGAAGGATAAACTGGTTGAACAGAAGAAAAAGAAACCTGACCTCCAGGTTATCTTCATTACTGATGAAGTGAATACTTCCTATAATGCCTACCAGTTAGAGGCATTGGAAACGATGAAGAAAAATGGCATTGATGTCATCGTTACCAACTTAGACCGGCTTCGGGATCCGAATCCTCTCTATTCAGGTGTGTATCGGACCTTTTTCCAATGGTTCGGTGAAAGCGGGAAAGGATGGATTGTGAATCCAATGGCTAAAAGCGCACCAAAGGTCACCTTTCGTTCTTATCTTAGACTGATGAATATTAAGGCCAATCATAGAAAAGTGGTCGCTACCGAAAAAACGGCCATCATCTCTTCTGCCAATCCTCATGACGCAAGTGGATTCCATTCCAATATTGCGTTTCAGATGGATGGGAATATCATCGGCGACTTTGTTAAAGCCGAAGAAGCAGCTTCGAAATTCTCGGGAGGTCCAAAGTCATTTCCTGAGTTCAAAGGGGCATCAGCAGATAAAGGACCGATATCGGTACAATTGCTAACGGAAGGGAAAATCAATAAACATGTCCTTAAAGTAATAAAGGATGCAGAAAAAGGCGACAAAATCCATCTTGCCATGTTCTACATTGCCGATCGTGATGTTGTCGAAGCATTAACCGATGCGGCTAAACGTGGTGTAAAGATCCAAATGATATTGGATCCGAATCAAAATGCTTTCGGAAGTGAGAAAATCGGGCTTCCTAATCTTCCAGTTGCCGCTGAATTCGAAAAACTTGGGGATGAAAATATCTCGATCCGCTGGTACAAAACAGATAAAGAACAGTTCCATACAAAGTTGATGATGATCCAAAAGGCTAATGAAACGATTATTCTTGGAGGATCGGCTAATTATACATCACGTAATCTAGATGACTATAACCTTGAAGCCAATGTTGAAATCCATGCTCCAAATGATGCGGACGTTTCTAATGATGTCGATAGCTATTTTCAAAGACTATGGACAAATCAAAATGGAACATACACCGTTGATTACAGTGAATATCAGAAGAAACTGCCTGTCTTCAAATACTTGACCTACCGCATACAGAAGGTGTTCCGCTTCACCACTTACTGAATAAATTCGGTATACATGTTTATCAGTAACCAAATAAGGTTATATACTACTATAACCAATCAAGAACTGTAATAAGCAAGATTCCATTTACCTATATCGAAGAGAATCTAACACTGAAATTCAAGGAGGAGTTTATATGTATCAAGTACATGTAGTAGAAAACGGTTTACAAGCAAAGGAAAAAATCGATGAACTAGTCACATCAGGTTATACGAAGGACGATGTATATTTGTTTACCCATGATAAAACCCGTTCAAAACACCTTACCGAGAATACAAATACAGAAGATGTAGGCATGAAGGAACAAGGTTTCCTTGATTCCGTTGGAAATCTATTTAAATCACGCGGAGATGAACTTCGTAATCGAATGAGCAACCTTGGCCTTAGTGATATGGAGGCAGAACGTTACGAGGAAGTGCTTGACGAAGGAAAAGTCGTCATCGTTGCTTCCAAATAAGAAAAAAGCGGGGTTACACACTAATACCCGATAACCATTACCCTATATGGATTCATAAAAAACGAGGCTCCATAACCGGCAGCCTCGTTTTTTATATTCATTAACCCAGAATTCTTTGGTACGTGGCCTTTGCATGGACCATGTCCTTCGTGCCGTGAATCAACGCCCGGCCATCCTTGAAAATGACAATACGTTCCCCGGCTTTTTCACAAGAGAGTAGAAATGGATTGAATTTTACCAAATAGCCGCTGCCATTCAATTCCTTGGCTAATTTATCGAGTTGCAGTTTCAAAGGTTTTGGCGGTCTTACCTGTACAGTATCCCTTCCGCAAAGAACCGCAGTTTTCGTTGCGTTTTCCATAGTTAAAAAGGGATATGTCCTCTGATCTCCGCAAGAGAGACAATCTTTCTTTTTAGCTTTTGTTAATCGAACGGTTTGGTATTGATTCCTCCACAGATCAAAAGTAACAAGTGCAGGTCGAACCGATTGCCAGTCTTCAACAAGGATTTTCAAAGCTTCGGCAGTTTGGTGTGCCACTACCATCGTTACAGCTGGCGATATGATTCCTCCTGTGTCACAGGTCATTCCTTGAATGGGGATAGATTTAAGTAAACAGTGCAAACATGGCGTCTGTCCGGGAAGAATGGTCAAAGTCATGCCCACACTCCCCACACATGCCCCATAAATCCAAGGTATTTGAAGCTTTTGTGACAAATCATTTATAATCATCCGTGTCTCAAAATTATCGGTCGCATCCAATATCAAATCAACATCACCAAGCAGCTGTTCAAGGTTCTGGGCGGTTGCATCCATGATGATGGCATTCACTTCAACTTCATGATTGATTTCAAATAAATGACGCTTTGCCGCTTCTGCTTTTGGCAGATTCTCCTCGACATCCCGTTCTGTATACATTTGTTGGCGCTGTAAATTACTAGTCTCCACATAATCCCTGTCGACAATCGTAAGCTTCCCTACTCCCGCACGAGTAAGGGCCTCGGCGTTAGCAGATCCCAATGCCCCTGCCCCTAGAAGTAAGACATGCTTCTTCAAAATTTTCAATTGGCCGCCTTCACCAATGGGGGCGAATAAAGTCTGTCTTGAATACCGCTCTTTCACTGTAAACCCTCCCCTCCAATTCGATCCGATTCTCTCAGCCTCCGCTGACAGGTGGAATGAAAGCTACTGTATCTCCATCAGATAGAACCGTGTCATCGTCGGCAAATTCTTCATTGACCGCTGTCATCACGGATTCAAGACCTTCCAATTGAAATTCCACCCTCATCTTTCCTTTTAGCTGGGCCACACTCATTCCATTTCCTTCTATAGAAAGAGCCTCCTTGCCTAACGCATCTTTCAATTGGGCAAATAAAAGTACATTAATCATTGATATCCACCTCTTCCGGTTTTCCTTTTGGATATGAAACGGTTTCCAACTGGTTTCCGACCCATGTCTCCCCATCCTCCCAATGTTCTTTTTTCCAAATCGGGACGATTTCTTTAATTCTTTCAATTGCATACCTGTTTGCCTCATATGCATCATTTCGATGTGGCGTACTAACGGCAATTACGACTGCGATATCCGTGATTTCAAGTTTACCTACACGATGGGTGATCGCCGTTTCTGCATCAGGCCAACGCTCCTTGATCTCAGATCCGATTTGCTCTAATTTCTTGATGGCCATCGGTTCATATGCTTCGTAAATTAAGAAGAGGGTCTTTTTTCCTTTCGTCATTTCCCTCACTGTACCAATAAAGGTCGTGACGGCACCTGCATTCCTCTCTACTACTTTATCAATCACTTCCTGGATGACAATCGGCTCTTTTGAAATTTTATAATTCATGTCTACCATCCTTTATATATAATTCGGTTTGGCTAATATAACCTGCCTCTTGATAATCTTCCCTCGTATTCATATTGAAAAAAAGGTATTGAAAATGTTCAGGATTTTCATGATATATCTTAAAGTCGCTTTCCTTCATGATTTTCACCGAAATCTTTTCCAAAAACAGACTCATTTTTAATTCGTTTTTCAATAAACATTCTGTCAGTACAGGAAGACATCTTTTATGATAAACAGCAAAAAGCGGCTGAATCCTGCCATTTATCTCCGGAATGACAGCATCGAATTCAGGTTCATAATAGGATATGATATCATTTATGGCAGCTGCACTCACAAACGGCATATCACAGGCTGTAAGGAATTGGAGCTCCGTTTTCGAGGAGGCCATCCCTGCATGCAATCCCCCAAGTGGTCCTTGATCTTTATGTAAATCCGGTATTAACGGAAGTTGCAGAAAACGATAATCTTCAAATGTATTCGTAATGACCAGAATGTTTTCTGATACCTTATTCAATACGGATGCCACTCTTGAAATGTTCACAACGCCACCTATGGTCAACAGGGCCTTATTCACTCCCATACGGCTTGATTTCCCACCAGCTAACAGCAACATTGTCCACTCCATACGAATCACCCTCCCTTTTTGGGGTTTAATCTAGCATCCAACGGTAAAGCTATAATAAATAAGTCCACTATATTTAAATATTTTAAATCAATTTTCAAAATAATGACACTTTCACAAACTTTGCTTAGTATATCAAAAGATGGAAAATAGGATTCAAAGCTTAAAAGCAGGCGGCACATCTATCCAATTTCCTGAAATCCATGTATTATTTCAATTTTAAAAATGGCTTATGCGAGGCCATTCCATCTCCTTCTTATTGGCACTCATTTTAGGGTGAAAACTAAGTTTTACATAAAAGAAATTTTGGTATATTCTAAAAATAGCATATTATCTGGTATGCTGATAATATCGAAATCCAATTCTCCTGAGGAGGTCACATAATGACTATGAAAAGAGCTATGACAGTTGCCGGATCGGATTCGAGCGGCGGCGCGGGTCTTCAAGCAGATTTAAAGACATTTCAAGAATTCGGCGTTTACGGTATGTCCGCCTTAACGACAATCGTTACGATGGATCCCAAGAACGGCTGGTCACATAATGTATTCCCTACACCGGTCGAGGTTTTGGAAGCCCAAATCGAAACGATTCTATCAATCGGCATTGATGCCATGAAAACGGGAATGCTTGGATCAGTGGAGATCATTGAACTTGTTGCCCGTAAAATAGACGAGTTGAAACTGGACAAAGTCGTAATCGATCCAGTTATGGTATGTAAAGGTGAAGATGAAGTATTGCACCCTGAAACGGCTGTAGCCCTGCGTGAACTACTTGTTCCACGTGCAACTGTAGTTACGCCTAACCTGTTCGAGGCTGCTCAGTTAGCAGGAACAGCGCCTATCAAAACGATAGATGATATGAAGGGTGCAGCCGAAAAGATTCATGCACTTGGTGCAAAATATGTCTTGATCAAAGGCGGTAATAAACTGGATTATGACAAAGCCATCGACCTTTTATATGATGGAAAAGAATTTGAGATCCTTGAATCCGAGAAAATCGAAACAACCAATACACACGGTGCCGGCTGTTCATCGTCAGCAGCCATTGCAGCTCAATTGGCTGAAGGGAAAAGTCCGCGTGAGGCTGTCCTCATTTCAAAAGACTTCATTACCGAGGCGGTTCGCCATTCTTGGAAGATGAATGACTATGTTGGACCTGTCAATCATGGTGCATACCATAAATATGGAAATGCTGAAAACACAAAATAATAGACCAAAGTTTAATGGCTGCTCAAATTCATCGAGCGGCCTTTTTCGCTTTTTTTGTTTTTATTTAGTAAAATGGAAAGAAGGAAAAGCTTATCTAGCCGCCCAGTTAAGGAGGAAATTATAGAATGAAACCTATAGACCGTACAGAGGTGCAAAATGCTATTGATTCTTTCGCCCGACAAGATGTATATCTTCACCTTGAAACGACAAATGGCGCCTATGCCACTCATGTAGATGAAGCTTTCTTTTCGGCAGGTGCTTATATTCGTAATGCTTTTATCCAGTATGAACATGGGAAGATAGTTGGGGATGGACCCTACCGCATCGGCTTGAAGCTCAATATTGGCTGGGTATATGCTGAAGGCGTCAACCACTTCGAAATGGATGAACAAGGGAGATTGCTGTTGGCAGGCCTTGATTTTTCCGGAAAACTTGCTGTCTCCATGCAGCTCAGCCCTACTCCCTTTGAATGATCACGACTAGCTTGATATGTATAATATAATTCCGATGAAAACTCCCATTCACCGATAACCATACTTACTGTAAGTAGAACGGAAGGAGAAATATACCTTGGAAAAAGAACGTCATGTATTAGTTATATTCCCACATCCCGATGATGAAGCCTTTTCGGTCTCCGGAACGCTGGCACTCCATAGAGAAGCTGGCACTCCTGTCACCTATTTATGTTTAACTTTAGGAGAAATGGGACGTAATTTAGGCAATCCTCCATTTGCAACAAGGGAATCGCTCCCTAAAATTCGCAAAAAAGAATTAATCGATGCAGCAAATGCGATGGGCATCCAAGATTTGCGCATGCTTGGATTGCGTGATAAGACAATTGAATTCGAAGATGATGAAAAGCTGACTTCATTATTTACCGAAGCCATCAATGAATTGAATCCTTCATTGATCATAACGTTTTATCCAGGATACAGTGTCCATCCAGACCATGAAGCGACAGCACGGGCTGTGGTTCGGGCCGTGGAAAGAATGGAAGAGAAAGAGAGACCTAAACTTCATTGTGTCGCGTTCTCCAATAACTGCATCGATGAGTTAGGGCAGCCTGACATCATCCATGATATCTCTGCCGTCGAAGAAAAAAAGGTAGCTACATTCACTGCCCACCGTTCGCAAACGCAGGCAATGGTGATCGATTGGAAAGAGAAATTCGAAAATCAGGATGCTGATTTTCTCGACTGGATCCGCAAAGAACGATTATGGACCTATAAATTTTAAAGAAACCGCCAATTAGGCGGTTTTTTTGTTTATGGCATAAAAAAAACGCCTGTGGATTACAGGCGGAGAAAAGGGGGATACTTTGGAAAATCAATCATAATATAAGCATCCCCATTTTTGATTATTTCATACATGCGCATATTCAAAAAATTAAGCAGACAAGCGTTCTTCCCGCTGCATTTTCATTCTTGCCGCGGCTTTTCTACCATGTGCGAAAAAGTAAATCCCTATAAGAGCGAATGCCAAGACCGACATTCCTATGAACAACCCTTTGAAGCCGGTAAATGGAATAAGGAATCCCAAAAGGAATGGGCCAACACCGATTCCAAAATCGTACATTGTATAAAACGTGGATGTGGCTAATCCCATCCGATTTGATGGTGCTTCCTTAATGGAAATCGCTTGACAGCTTGATTGGAACGTACCATATCCCACTCCGATAAAGGCACCGGCAATCAGAAGCGTAATACCATGATGGGATTGGCTGAGAATGACCATACCCACGGCAAATAGTAAGAGCGAAGGATAAATGACTGCATTCTCCCCCTTCACATCAAACATTCTTCCTGTAAACGGACGGGACGCCAAAAGGAATACAGCAAATACGACAAAGAAAAAACTTGCCGCATCCATTAAGTCCATTTCCTTTGCAAAAGATGTTAAATACGACAAAATGCTCGAATAGGTAAATCCGGCAAATCCGATAAAAATGGAAATGGGCAGAGCTTTTTTTTCAAAGTAATCACTAATTTTAAATCCTTTTTGTTGTGAAGCTCTGCCTTTTTCTCCTTCAGGAACATTCATGAATAGCGATGCCACTAAAGAAAACGCGGCAAATAAAGAGGCAGCATAGAAAATGATGGAATAACTAAAATGCTGTGTGATCAGCAATCCAATAAACGGACCGAACGCCATTGCCAAATTGGTACTCATGGCAAAGTAACCTGTCCCTTCCCCGCGTCTCTCATTCGGAATGATATCTGCAGCAATCGTTCCAGTTGCCGTAGTGGCAAGGCCAAAAGCAAAACCGTGAATAAGCCGATCGATCAATAAGAGGGATAAACTATTAACCAGGAAATAGCCAATGGATGCGATCAGGAATAGAATCAAGGATCCAAGCAACATTTTTCTGCGGCCGATCTTGTCAATTTTTTTCCCTGCAATCGGTCTGACAAGCACAGCCCCGAGGACAAAAATACTTGAGGCAAGTCCCGCTTGTGCTTGCGACGCATGAAAGTTATCAATCGTGTAAATGGTCAATGTCACCATCAAGACATAAAAAGTTAAAAATAGAAAAAAGTTCGCAGACGAGACAATCAGAAAGTCTTTCGTCCACAGTTTCGGTTTGTGATTCATTTCAATCCTTCTTCCTTACTATTGTTTTAATTTTTCCTTCAGGAAAATCAACGTTCGTAACGTTGCCTCTCGATCCTCTTCAGCCAAACCGCTCATTAATTGAAGTTCAAATTCTTCAACTACCTTTTTGGCCTCTTGATAAGTCCTTACACCTGACTCCGTTAACTGTATTCTCCGCTCCCGCTTATCTTTACCTGGGATTTGTTCAATCAAACCAAGTTCCTCCAACCGGTTTACCGTCCTCGTTACCGTCGGTTTCTCCACATCTAGATAAGTGCTTATTTCAACAAGCGTAGAACAGCCAAACTCATTCAGATAATATACAATCGACCATTGGGAATGAAAAAGATCAACCTTGGCCAATTGTTCATTTAATTTTTTAGTAAACGACCTTGAAAATTGTAAGTTATGATGAAAAAAACCATTATTAAAGGACAAAGGGATTCCTCCTGCAAATTAGTTACCTAGGTAACTATACACCTATTCATTAGAAATGTCTAGCCTTCGGATGAACGAAAATAATTGTATGCACACTGTTTGACACAACAAAAAGATACCTTTGCAGGAGTTAATGCACATTATTTCGTGCTACTCGTGTGTTTGGTAGTGAATTTGGAGCTTTTACTCGTGAATTTGGGCTTTACTCGTGAGTTTCACGCTTTTACTCGTAAGTTTCGCGCTTTACTCGTGAATTTCGCTCTTTTACTCGTGAGTTTCGCGCTTTTACTCGTGAATTTGGTGCTTTTACTCGTGAGGTTCACGCTTTTACTCGTAAGTTTCGAGCTTTTACTCGTAAGTTTCGAGCTTTACTCGTGAATTTCGCGCTTGTACTCGTGAATTTCGCGCTTGTACTCGTGAATTTGGAGCTTTTACTAGTGAATTTGGGCTTTACTCGTGAGTTTCACGCTTTTACTCGTGAATTTCGCGCTTTACTCGTGAATTTCGCGCTTTTACTCGTGAGTTTCGCGCTTTTACTCGTGAGTTTGGAGCTTTTACTAGTGAATTTCGCGCTTTACTCGTAAGTTTCGCGCTTTACTCGTGAGTTTGGGCGTTACTCGTGAATTTCGCGCTTTTACTCGTGAGTTTCGCGCTTTTACTCGTGAATTTGGGTAAAATGGGGGCCATGCTCTTTGTGGTCGATGCTTCGAGGCCATACAAAAAAATGAAACCCCGCTATTAAAAGCGAGGCTTCCGGAGAGATTGAAGAATCATCTATAATATGAAATATAATGCAATGGATCTTGAACAACCCCATTTGATCATTGAATCACAAACACCTCTTTTCCGACTTGCAGCTCCTTCGCATTGATAACCTCAGGGCAAATTTCCTTTTAACCGAGAAAGTGGCAAACGATATAGCTTATCGTCTTTTTCATCAGAATTTCCTCGGCCATCCGTATTGTTGCTTATGAAATAAAGGGATTCTCCATCTATGAAAACATCACGTATCCTTCCTGAGCCCGTAATGATATTAGTCAGTTTTCCGCTCTGTACATCATAACTCTTAAGCGCTTCGCCCCTTAATGCTGCAAAATAAAGCTTTCCGTCAGAATAGGACATTCCAGAAGGAGCCCATGTATTTTCACCGGAATGAATCAATGGATTTACCATACCAGGTTTTTGCTCATCGCCTTCTATTTCTGGCCAGCCGTAGTTTTTACCTGGATCGATCTTATTTAATTCATCGTGAGCCGAATCGCCGTGCTCACTTTCATACAATTGTCCGGCTTCATCCCACGCCAGACCTTGTGGATTGCGGTGACCGTATGAATAGACGTATGAATTCCCGAAAGGATTATCTTTCGGAATGGTGCCATCCGGATTCATGCGCAAAATCTTCCCGCCTAAAGAATCTATGTCCTGTGCGATCTCCGGATTTCTTGCATCACCTGTTGTTGCATATAGCTTATCGTCCGGTCCCATCTTGATTCGGCCACCATGGTGGAAATCCCCGCTTGGTATGCCATCGATCAAGGTCTCCATCTCCTGCCATTTATCATCATCTTTTTGTAAAATGACGATTCGATTGATGGATTCCCTGCCTTCTTCATACGTATAATAGGCGAAAGCTTGCCTGCTCTTAGCGAAATCGGGAGTTAACGAAAATCCAAGTAACCCAGCTTCCGCTTTTGTAGACAATGTCTTTTTAAGGTTGACCTTTTGCCGTATCATCTTACCCTTGTCCCATTCTACGATGGTTCCTGTCCGCTCTGAGACATACATTGTGTCCTCTTCCTTCTGAATCGACCATGGGATATGCAGGTTCGTTACTAGCACATCCGGATCTTCTCCTAAAGTGCCCGTCACTTCTTTATCAGGATTCGGCTGGGTTTTGCTGTCCTCTTCATTCATGTTACAACCAGTTAAAGTCATTGTTGCCATAAGGAAAAATAAGAGCCATCTTTTCAAAACTTTTTCCCCTTCCGATTCAGGAGTTTAATAGGCTGACTGTTTAAGTACCTTTAAAATGGCCTCCGCTACACCGGACTCATCATTCTTGCCTGTTACTTCATCACACAGTTTTTGAATATCGAGCGGGGCATTTCCCATTGCGACAGACAAACCTACCCGTTCAAACATGGATACATCATTATAATTATCCCCAATGGCCATGGTTTCCTGCATCGAACCGGATTTTTCATTCACATATGTTTCAAGTGCCGTACCTTTTTGAGCTGTCCCACTCATGATTTCCACATTTTCACGTCCTGATGAAGTGACTGTAACTCCCTGTCCTTTCAATTTCGTTGCAATTTGATTCAATAAACTTAAATCTTTTGAGAAGCTGAGAATTTTATAATATTCCACATTCGAATGGCTGAATAACTCGGAATAATCGGAAATGGAAGTTACCTGTCCAAGCTGTAAACGCTCCTCCGCATATTTCCGCATATTCTCAGGGTCAATGTCCGGATTGGCTGTAACGAATACATCAACCAAAGCGGATATTGCGTTTTCATAGTCTTTAGAATAAATCCCCTGACTCGTATATATTTCGAAATAAATCCCTTGTTCTTCGAGGAATCCAGCGACCATTTTAGCAGTGGCAGCTGACATTGGATTGGAAGCAGCAACCTTTCCATCCTCCGTGAAGAGGGCAGCACCATTTACACAGATTACAGGGCAAACGATTCCTGCTTCATCTAAAGCGAACCTTGCTTCCACATAAGATCTTCCAGTAGCAATGATCACTTCCACTCCCTCACTTTGCGCCCTCTGGATTGCATGTTTATTTTCCTCACTGACCTTTTGCATTTTATTTAACAATGTTCCGTCCATATCAATCGCAATCGTCTTTATCAATTCAACCGGCTCCTTCTTTTCAATATAATCCCTATTTTAACCGAATGGGCGTGGATAAACACGTTTAACAAACCCGTATCGATTCTTGGTGTGACTTAATCCAATTATGTATATAAATAAACTGCACCTAATTAAGATAGGTGCAGTTTGTTTTTTTAATGCAGGATCGTTTGGCTATCCACTTCCTGTGCCCGTTCAATAATCTGTTCGTGGATGTCTCTTTGAATGTCATCGATGGCTGTAAAGTCCATCGCTTTTACATAAATCTTTTCAAGTTCGTCATGCAACTCTTTTGCTTTAGCCAGACTGGCTGTCGCTTCATTCATTTTCGTCCGGTACCTGGAGGAAACATCCTTTAACTGATCAGCATAAATTTCGTCCGTTCCTGGCAGGATGGCCGTTTTATATATATCAATGATTTCATCACCTTCACAACTCGGGAAATATTCATGAGGGGATGTGCTGTCAAAAATGGCGATCCCTACCTCCCGGACAATTACCATGTCCAAGCTATGCGGATCGAAACCGCAATGATATACTTCCACATCAAAGCCTCTTTGCTCCGCAGCCTTTGCAATCTTCTTCAGCATCGTTGATTTCCCTGAACCTGGGCGTCCCTTTAAAAAGTACCGTTTTTGTATTCCCTCAGTAATATTGGGGATGAAATCAACTGCACCCTTTGGTGTAGCGGCACCTAAGAATCGGTGACGAACATCCGACTTCTTATTGAGGACGATATCTCTGTAAAAGCCTTCTATCAATTTATTGGTCAACCCGTTCAATTTAGCGAAATCAATATTTGCCTTATAAATATCTTCCCATTCATCATGTATCTTCAATGCTTCAGCGAATAGGGCATATGCCTTCTCGAAACTCTTGCTTCTCGCATTCGTCAATCTTATGATGGCGGCTCTTTCAGAAGCCAGCTGCTGGGAATTCCAGGCAGCTCCTAGATTGACATATTCCTCAATGGCCCCAGGTGCCTTCGGCTCAATCACATGCGGCGCGGTCCCATCCACGAGTCCGATTTTCAAAGCCGGTATGATTACTCCATCAATGGAATCATTATCGGACGAACAATGTAAATACTCGATGTCATAGTCTTTATCCAGCCATTCTTGGCCGATTTTTTTCATTATGGTCGATTTACCGGAGCCAGGTCCGCCTTTTAATATGAATAATCTTTCCAGGCCTGCTAAATTGGAATCATATAAACTATAAAAACCTTTAGCCGTATTGCCTCCAGCGAAATAATGCATCACTTTTCCTGTCACTTTTACACTCTCCCTCACAATACAGATGTGATCTTCAAGACAGCGTATGCAGAAAAGACCTAATAGGTGAATGCCTAAAGGTTAACAGTCTATTTTATTAGGCCTACAGATTCCGCTTGTGTGACCTCCAGGAATTCTGACGGTTTTAAAACGATCTGTGTACCGATCTTCCCTCCGCTTACGATGATTTCAGGCAGGTTTGCTGCACTTTCATCGATAAAGGTCGGGTATTGCTTTTTCATTCCGATCGGGGAACAGCCTCCCCGAATGTACCCTGTGTATTTTTGCAGGTCTTTAACTGCAAGCATCTCTATTTTTTTTGCCCCTGCCGCCTTCGCTGCTTTTTTCAAATCCAGTTCGGTGGCTACAGGAATGACGAATACATAAAGCTGCTGTGGTCCGTTATGGGTAACAAGCGTTTTAAAAACGGTTTCTGGCGCTTTTCCAATTTTATCCGCAACAGTGATCCCGTCGATTTTTCCATCGGTGGCATCATAACTCATCATGCCATACTCTATACGTTTGTTATCTAGAATTCGCATTGCATTCGTTTTACTTGCTCCCATATTATAAATCCCCTTATCTTTTTCTATCATCTTACCATTTTTAAACAAAGGCAAAAAGAAAAGCACAGTGCTCATGCATCTGTACTTTCCCTTATATTCATTCTAAATGACGTCTTTGGAAATCAGCGATCCTCTTATAGTCGTCTTCTAAATTCCTGCTCACGGATAAATAAATCGACATTAATTCTTCATACACTTTAACGTTCTCTTCGATTGGGACAAGTTCATTCGTTTCACCAATCATACCTTCAACCTCATCGAGGCTCTCGATTTCCCCTAAAGCGTACAACCCAAGAACGGCGGCACCTAAGCTCGAACTCTCAAAGCTTTCTGGAATTGTAACGTTCTGATTAAATATATCAGCCATGATTTGACGCCAGAGCTTCGAGCGGACAAACCCACCGCTTGCATGAATTTTCTCGGGAGCACCAGTCAGTTCCCTAACAGCAAGAAGGACACTGTATAAGTTATACATCACACCCTCCAGCACTGCCCGGACCATATGGTCACGAGTATGATGAAGAGCCAGTCCAAAGAAGGAACCCCTTGCATCGGCACTCCATAATGGCGCCCGTTCCCCTGCCATATACGGATGGAATATCAACCCATCCGATCCAGGTGCAATATTGGAAGCCATATCCGTCAGTATCTCATAGGAGTCCTGTCCAGAAGCCTTCGCTTTTTCGATTTCCACACGTCCTAATTGATCCCGTGCCCATCGGAAGGTGATTCCCCCATTGTTGACCGGTCCACCGATTACCCAATGATTCTCAGTAAGGGCATAGCAGAATGTCCTGCCTTTCGGGTCGGTAAGCGGTCGGTCACTAACGGTTCTTACTGCACCGCTCGTTCCGATTGTCACTGCCAGAACGCCTGGCTTGATGGCGTTTTGCCCTAAGTTCGCAAGCACTCCATCACTCGCGCCAATAACAAACGGGGTACCTGCCTGAATGTTCATTTTTGCAGCTAATTCCTCACTTAAACCTGAGAGGATATGCGTTGTGGGGACAAGCGTTGGCAGCTTGTCAGCCCCAATTCCAGCAATGGTGAGTGCCTCTTCATCCCAATTCAAGTCATTCAAGTTGAACATACCCGTTGCAGAAGCGAGCGAATAATCCATCACATACTCATTGAAAAATTTATAGATGATGTATTCTTTAATCCCTATAAATTTGTCCGTTTCGTTAAAAGTCCCGGGATGCTCACTTCTTAACCACATTACTTTCGTGATTGGGGACATTGGATGAATGGGCGTCCCCGTCCTGTGATACAATTGCATCCCCTGTTCCGAAGCCTTCAATTTCCCCGCATAGGCAGCACTTCGATTATCCGCCCATGTAATGCTATTCGTAAGCGGATTACCGTCTTTACCCATGGCGATCAAGCTATGCATCGCCGAACTGAACGATATGAAACCCAGTTCATCCTTCTTTATTCCGCTTGTAATCATAACCTCGCCTATTGCAATGATGACCGCTTTATAAATTTCTTCTGGATCTTGTTCCGCAACCGAAGGCGTTGGACTGTGAAGAGGGTATCCCTTCGAACAGGATTGGACAACCTCCCCCCTTTTTGAAAAAAGAACAACCTTCGTACTCGTCGTACCAATATCGATCCCCATCATATAACCTGAATGTCCCATACTTACATCATGCTCCTCTCTCTTAAACAATTGAATTCAATAGTAAGATTAGGATAAGTGAAACGATTGATACAATCGTTTCCATAACCGTCCAAGATTTTAGCGTTTGTGCGACTGTAAATTAAAGAACTCTTTGATCATCCAAAATCCGGCATCATTCACATGGGATAGAATGAATGAACCTGAACCGATTGCACGGACCGGCAATTCAATATTAACACCTGGTACAGAAGATGATCGGCAGCACAATACCTACCGCAGTTGTCATCGCGACAATTGCTGAACCTGTGGCCACACGAATCATAGCTGCAACGCAGCCAAACAGAATTAGTGAAATATCAAAGGATGTCGTTAAACTTGCAACGGCTTCACCCATTCCGCCCGTGATCAATACATTTTTAAATGCACCGCCCGCTCCGATAATCAAGATAATGGACGCAGGTGGAGCAAGGCAGGCTGACATGAATTGGTTTAGTGTTACTTTATTAATACCCCTAGCGTAACCTAATGTAAAGAATGAAACCACCACAGAGGACCATGAGGGCGATGATCGGTTCTCCAATGAGATATGTAGGAACCAAAAACAGGACCAGCTAAAATGTGCTGTGGGAATACCGATGATCAAATATCCCTGTCTGAACAGCATCTGCAACATCCGGAACATCCATACCTGCTAATCCCTAAAGGACGGAAGCGAGAAGTAACGCAATAAATGGGCTTTGATAACGATCAAGAAAATAGTGGAAACAAGCGCATAAATCAACAAACTATTGTTCTGGCTCTATCCAAATAAACTAAACGTCTTATTCAATCATTCACTCTAAATCAGGATAAGGAATCCATATAGGTAAGATCTCAATGAAAAAAGCATCGAACCTGTTCATCGTGAACTAAACTCGATACCTGATTCAGTCATGAAATGATCATTCACCAATAAAAAGAGGACCGGATCGGTGCTTGATTTCTTCCTCCAGCTGTTCAGGATAAGCAATGAGGAAGCAGGTGGATGGTCCTGACGATTTTTCAATATCGACTTTATTACTTATATGCACAGAAACACCTTCACCACTTTGATCCAGATGCTCCCATTCATATCCTATCCCTTTTGAGCCGACTGGAAGTGCCTGAACGTCTTCCATTTCACATAGGCTTTTATATAAAGATAGTGGCGCGACCCAATCTTGCTGATCCATTACTTCTTCTCCAACGAGCGGCCTGCCGATCAGTGCGATTTTCCGTAAAGGATGTTGCTTTTTAATACATTCATTCACTCGTTTACCGATCACCATAAGTCCAACCGCGGATTGAAGAAGCGGCATGTTACTTTCTGTGCTGCCAGTAATGGGAAGGTCCTCCATTCCCAATTCTTTCAGCCCCTTCCTGACACCCCTGGTCAAGTCCTCCCAGGCTTCATCACCGCAGAAATTATTTAGGACAACGGATACTGGTCTTCCGCCAACACCCAAACATTCCATGACGGCAACCCGAAAGGAATAATATCCAACGACCTCATAAGGGACATGGACAAGATCTTTTTCCTTCAGGCCGATTCCGCCGCTATTATCACTTGAAACAATCAATGAATCTGATTCGGAAAATGGTAAAATCAATGAATCACTCATTCTACGAGTCCATCTTTAAAGATCATTTTTTTCAAAACAGGCTCCAAGCGGGGCAGTAAAAGGACTGCCAATACTACATTTACCGCCGTCGCCACCGTTAATCCCGGAACCAACAACGCGTAAAAACCATAGCTGATCAGAAATGCGAACGGCAAGGCTAAGATGAAGGCATTCCCGATAAAGAAAAGGAAAAATGCGCCTACTTTTTTTCCTTGTATATATAAAATTCCAAACATCCATACGAGAACTGCCATTTCGACCATGATCAAAAAATGGAATGGCCCAAGTGTCATGCCGCCGATGAACGCTGAAATGATATGACCAAGTCCAGCTACAATAGCCCCCGATACCGGGCCAAGTATGATGGCAGCCAAAAGGGCCGGAAAACTATCCAAAGCGATACTCCCGATTGGGGAAGGGATTTTAATCATTGCCCCTACTGCCGATAAGGCAATGAATATAGCAATTGCACTAATTTTTCTTACGTCCATGTTTACTCTTTTTCCTTTCTTTTCCCTCCGCGGAACACATTTGCGCTACGGATATATTCCACATCTTTCACACCAAGACGGAAATTGATCACACGTGCAACAGCAAAGAAGTAATCCGACAAACGATTTAAATATTGAAGTGATAATGGTGAAACAGCCGCACCAGACTTGATCAATGAAACGACCAATCTTTCCGCCCTTCTTGTAACGGTACGGGCAATATGAATGGTTGCAGCTGCTTTTGTGCCGCCAGGCAGGATAAACTTTTCCAATTCCGGAGCTTCGATTATGAAGGCATCTATTCGTTCTTCCAAATAGGTAATGGCCTCATCCGTCAACTTTTGTGGGGCCTTCTCGGAAACGGTTGCCAAATCACCGCCACAGTCAAATAACTCATGCTGGATTTTCTCTAGATCGGCCAATACATCCGTAAATATCGCGGGGTCCAATTCAGTCACCGCAAGACCGATATAGCTATTCACTTCATCCACCGTTCCATAAGAATCAACACGGATGTCATCCTTGTCAAGCCGACCACCGATTACGCTTGTTTGTCCCTTATCCCCTGTACGTGTATAGATTTTCATCCCCATTACCTCCTCTATTTTATTCGCTGGTTTATTCCATACCAGATGATATCAACGCGCCTTGATATGGATGCTACATCTTGAAAGACCCATCCGCAGGCATCGCGCCATCTGCGATCTCTCGCTTCCATCGGGACAATGCCTTTGGAAATATCAGAACCGATCACAATGCAGTTGTGTTCATCCCTTTCTTTCTCCCATATTCGCCAATCAGCCATGATTTCCTTCCATCTTTTTCGAATCGAATCTGAATCCATTTTTTCTGCATCTTGCTGAATCCATGCATCCAACCCTTGCAATACAACAGTCTTGCCTTGAAAATCAATCAATTCCGGCTGTTCTTTTCGATAACCGGATAGCCAAAGGACATCATTTTCCAAACCATACAATTGCTTTACCCATTTAGTTTTCCCATTATAGGCGCCTCCTGTAACAAAGTGCAGCGTTCTCCCCTCCTTAAACTGTTCCGATCTTCCCATATCAGCTCATATCCCCTGCCATGGGAAATCCCCCAATCAAAAAAAGACTTTTCCATCGGGGCATATCGGACCAATAAATCACGTATTACCCCTCCATGCGTCATTAAGGCAAATCGGTTCTCCTTACAGGCAATCAATTGATTCCAGCCATCATTGACACGTTCGGAAAATGCCGGATAACTTTCACCCCCAGGCACCATTGCCTCCATGGGACGTTCCAGCCAATTAAGATAATCTTCATCTGTCTTCAACTCTTCATACGTTCGCCCTTCCCAACTGCCGAAGTTCATTTCACGAAACGAGGGGTTTTTGACCGGAACTACATCTGGAAACAACAGTCTTGCAGTTTCCACACAACGAGGCAAATCACTCGTGTGAATTTTTTCATACTGCGGGTAAGAGCCCCTTAAGTCCAGTATTTCCTTTTCTCCTTCGATACTTAATCGGGAATCCGTCCAGCCTAAATAGGCCTTTCGCTCATTCGCTTCTGTCAGCCCATGGCGAAGTAGTGTAATAGCCACAATATCAGCCATAACCAAAGCTCAACCCCTTCCACGGATGCACCCAGTACATCCCCAGTAATCCCACCGAACCAACTTACCACTTTACGTTTTATATAAAGCAGGAAAAACAGCGCAGCCAGACACATGATGAAAAATAGGGTGACAAGCTTAAAATCGATGATCCAGGCAATCGCCAGACTTACAAAGAGGTACAGCCAATAAATGGGCAAACTGCTTTTCTTTACTGCACTTTGAAAAAAAGCACCGAGTCCCTCATTTTTAGCCAGCGGCATCCGGATGAGCAAATAGCCCATCACACATTTGCTTAAGAGCGGAAGGGCAATGATCAAGAAGTATGTCCATTCATTTACCCTTTCGACAATTTCATAGATAAATAGAAACCGTGCTGCCAATAGGACGATGACGGAGATGACACCGAATGCACCTGTCCTTGAATCCTTCATGATTTCCAATCGACGCTCTTTATCCTGATAGGAAAAAAAAGCATCACTTGCATCGATCCAACCATCGAGGTGCAAACCTCCAGTTAATGCCATCGTCAAAAACCAAAGGAAAAAGGCAATCGCAAGGGAGGACAATGGGGTCCATTCCACTAGTGCATATAAAACACCACCCAATATCAAGCCTAGTAAAAGACCGACTAATGGAAAGGTTTGAATGGCACGGTGAATATATTTCTTCTCCATCGGAAGCTGTTTCTTTATTGGAAAAATCGTAAAGAACTGCAGGTTAATTAAAAATCCGATTGCTCCGTTCATTCCTGGATGCACCCTTTCTTCCGCAATGGTATTCCCGATTCAACAAGATAGGCTTCATCGGCCTGCCCGACAATCATTTGATGAAGCAGACCTAGTGTTTTTCCGTATAGATGGAGGAATTCATTATGGAAAATCGGTTCTTGCACCAATTCATTGCTCACGACTATTAAACAGCTGGATTGTTTTCTTATCTCATTGATCCCGTTTATTATTTTTGAAAAAACGCTATCTAAAAATTCTTTTTCAAGCGGAATGCCAGGGCCAAATAGTTCGTTATCAAGCAGGGTTGTCAGACAATCGAGCAGGATTATAGAATCCTGATTAATGTCCGCTCCTATTCTTGTAATATCCGTTGCGTATTCCGAAGTCTGCCAGGCAATTGGGCTGCTTTCTCTATGTTTCTGGTGCCTATGGATGCGGTCACCCATTTCAACATCACTGACACGGCCACAGGCGAGGTAATGCAAGTTCCCATCCATTTGGAGTGCATACTCCAGGGCTTTTCTTTCTGCGAAACTGCTTTTTCCGGAACGGACACCCCCGGTTATAAAACAGAGCCTTGCTTTCTCCACTGTCTTACCCCCTCCATCAGTGCTTCGTTATCATGTTCACTCTTCACTGCAAACCGAAGCCACTTTCCATCCAAACCCGGGAAATTATAGGTATGGCGCGGTACGATTCCTTTTTTCAGCAAAAAGGGGAAAAGGGATAAGGATTCATCTTTCACTAAATAAAAATTAACTGTGCTATTGGAGACAATCAATCCTTGCTCCTCATAAAACCGGAATAGTTTCTGCTTTTGCAATTGAATATAGTCTCTTGTTTCTCTCATATATTCTTCTTCTGCAAGACAGATTTCCCCTACTTCCAATGCCACATGGTTGACGCTCCAATGCGGTTTATAAGTTCTTACCTGAGTTATGATATCCGGTGCCGCAAGCAAATAGCCTAGTCTTAAACCCGGAATGGCAAAGATTTTAGTCATTGATCTTAGAATGAGTAAATGTGGGAATACATTGATTAAAGTAGCATAAGTAAAGGCATCTTCCGTAAAATCATAAAAAGCCTCATCCATGACAACCAGGCAATCCGCTTTTTGACATTCAATGATTAATTCCCTAACTTCATCCCGCTTAAATGAGACACCCGTCGGATTATTAGGGGTACACAAGAAAATTGCATCATATTCGGGTAACCGCGAAATCAATCGATCCAAGTCAAGTTGCCACTCAGGTGCATTAAGTTGATGAAAATCGACCTCACACCCTGCCGCCAAACAAGCCTCTGCATATTCCGCAAATGCAGGCTGAATGATTAACACCCTTTGATTGGCTAATCTGTTCGCTACCAACATGATTATTTCTGCACCACCGTTACCCACCAAAACGGATTGCTCTGGAAGAGCTTCTTTTTTTGCGATCGATTTTGTCAGCTCAATGGCATGCGGATCTGGGTATTGAAGGATTCCTTCGAAAAACCCAGACCACTGTTCCTTTATGCGTAAAGGCGGACCCAATGGGTTGATGTTAGCACTGAAGTCGAGAACCGATTCAGGCATTTCGATTTCCAGCGCTTCGTAAAGATAATGAGGATTAGAGCCATGAGAAGGTAATGTCAAGAATAAGTCCCCCTAGCCATAGCATCAGTAGAAATAGAAAAGATGACCGATGCATGATGGTAATCGTTTTTGGTATATGTTTTGCTTCCAATCGAACAAGCGGAACTCCCATCCTCGCACGGTCGGAAACAATTCCTTTGTACATATTCCGGCCTCCAAGCTGTATTCCCAAAATGGCAGCAACGCCTGCTTCACACCACCCGCTGTTCGGGCTTGGATGTTTTTTTGCATCATTGAATAATATCTTCCATCTAGCACCAAATCCATGATAGCCGGATTTCGAGCTCAGCAACATCAGGAACCCGGTGAGGCGGCTGGGAATCCAGTTGACGATATCATCGAGCTTGGCTGAAGCCCAACCAAATTGCCCATATTTATCATTTTTGTACCCTACCATGGAATCGCAGGTATTAATCGCCCTGTACACCATCGCGAGCGGCGCACCGCCAATGGCTGCCCAAAACATCGGGGCTGTAATCCCATCACTGGTATTTTCCGCTACGGTTTCCACGGTGCCCCTGACTATTTCGGATTCATCAAGATCCGCAGTATCACGGCCCACGATATAGGAAAGCTTTAGCCTCGCTTCAGGAAAATCCCCTCGATTCAATGGATGGCAAACATCCATTCCAGCTTGCTTCAAGCCTTTCTGAGCTATCGTAGTGGAAATGACAATAGCTTCCCAAAGGATACCTGCAAGCGGATGGATACGATAAGCCAAATAGACGGTAAGACCAGTAATCAATAACACCACCGATAAGACGATGAACAACATGAAGAGTCCATTCCGCTTCTTATGTGTTCCTCTATTGAATGCCAGATCCAACTTGCTTATCATCGTTCCTATCCATTTGACTGGATGCGGCCAATTTGGCGGATCACCAATTAATAGATCAAGGAAAAACGCCAGCGTAACCGCAATAAGATGATGGTAAATCATAAATCCTCAATCCGTTTCCGATTATTGTTTAATGCTTCCACTGTACAATCATATACACCGCGGCTGATCAGCTTCCCTAACGGAGTGATGGTGCCTGCATATTGAAGCTTTGCCCCTCTTTGAGTTGCCCCAATCAAAATGCTGTCTGTCGATGTTCCTGTTGCACATGTATTTGTCACCTTATCCAAGACATGCAAATCATGAAGCGCTTTTACTTTTGCCTCGGTCGCAGTAACTATGCTGTGGATGAAAGCCTCTTCTGCCAAATGCCCATTTATGAAGATCCATGTATTTATCGTTCCTGGAGCGGAACTCCAAGAATGTCGGTCAGCTAAAGATGCGTCGATGGCATTCCCTACACCAGCGGTCACGATGATAAAAACCGAGAAATCTTCAGCTCTTAATAACTTGAAGGCAACCGTATCGAGAAAGACAGCCGTCATCATCCCTACCGTTTGCTGCGGGTCAAATCCATGAGTTTTTAAATAGTCAGCCATTTCAACATGATGATCCTCGCAATCATATCCATGATGGACATGCCTATTCACGAAATATTTATGCCATCCCGTCCCCGAACCAGTCACTCCAGAAGACATCGTTCTAAGCGGGATCGGGGAATTCAATTGAATAATTTCAGATCCGACTGTCAGATAAGAATCATCAATTTCCAATGGGATAGTATCATTGCCATGCTTTTCCGGAACGATGAACATTTGCGGTTTCGGAAGGGCGGGATGTGGATGTTTTTCGATCGTCGTACGATATACCCCCTGAATCCGTTCCTGTCGGAGCACTTCATTCGGCACATCCACAACCAAAATTTCCCCTTTTTCAAGCAACATAAGCCGATCACAATATAACCCAGCCAAATTCAAGTCATGAAAAATTGAAATAACGGTCAACTTTTGCTCTTTTGCCATTTTCCTCATTAGATCAAGAAGATCCTTTTGATAGGAAAGATCCAAGTGGTTCGTAGGCTCATCCAAAAAAAGGATTTCCGGTTCTTGGGCAAGTGCCTGTGCCAATAAGACCCTTTGTCTCTCCCCGCCTGATAATCGTTCAAATTGAAGATCGTGAAAATCCGCTACTCCCGTTTGTTCCATGACCCGTTGGACAATCGTTTCATCTTCTGCGGACCAACTATGGAACCAACCTGTTTGATGGGCATATCGCCCAAGTGAGACCGTCTCTTTTACCGTATATGAGAAAGCTAATGAGGAATGCTGAGGGAGCACAGCAATGACCTGTGCAAGTTGTTTTGACGAATAATCCTTTAAATCCCTTCCTCTTATCCGTATGCTTCCGCCCTTATAATCGAGCACCCCGCTAAGCATACTTAAAAGCGTCGTTTTTCCGCTGCCATTTGGGCCAAGAATCCCGAATAATTCCCCTTTATGTACATCAAAAGTAACAGAGTCCAAAACAGCTTTGTTGTCATATCCACCTGTTAACCCTTTAACTTCAAGCATCCATCTTACCCTTCTCTCCGTCTCTTTAATAAAATCAGCGCGAATGCGGGTGCCCCGATAAGTGAAGTGATCACCCCGATCGGCAGTTCCGATGGGGCAATGATCGACCGTGCTACAAAGTCCGCCAATATTAGGAATCCGCTTCCTACCAGCAATGACAACGGAAGCAAATGTTTATGGTCAGGTCCCCAAATCTTTCGGACAAAATGAGGAATGACCAATCCTACAAAGCCAATCGCCCCTGAAACGGCAACGGCTGCCCCTGTCAACATCGAACCGGCTATCAAAATCCACATTTTCCGCCGCTTAACATTAACACCTAAGTGTTTTGCCCGGTCTTCCCCGAAAGTCATCGCATTCAATTCGCTCGTATTCATGATCAAGATCAACGAACCAATAATAAAAAACGGCAAAATGATTGCAATATAATTCCATCCGCGCATTGAAACGCTTCCCATCAGCCAGCCGATGATTTGTCTTAATTCATCACCAGTCAGCGCAATCATCAATGAAATGAAGGCACTTAAAAACGAGCTGAAAATGATTCCCGTTAAAATGATCGTTTCCACTTTCATCGATCGATCCATTTTTTTTGCAAAAGCCAGTACGCAGAACATCGTGAGCACTGAGCATACGATGCTCAATGCCGGAAGAGTATATAAACCGATGAATGGTAGTGATATATTCAAGAATATTGTCAATACAGCACCGACTGATGCTCCTGATGAAATACCTAATGTGTAAGGGTCAGCGAGCGGATTCCGGAGCAGGCCCTGAAATCCCGCTCCCGAAATCGCAAGTGATGCCCCAACAAAACCCGCTAACAACACACGCGGCAAGCGGATGTTCATTACAATATTCGTAAGCATTACATCCGGATCAGCTGAAATCGGTAAATGAAAAATCTCCTTGCCGATAATTTGTAAAAGTACAGGAATCGGTACTGGCACCGAACCAAAGGAAATGCCTATCGTCATTGCGAATAACAAAAATAATAACGCAATCAAATAAGCAATCGTCCATTTAGTTGTCAAATAGGTTCGGATAGACTGATTTGGCAAGTTCCTCTACTCCCTCTATTAAGCGTGGACCGGAACGGGTCACCAAGTCGGAATGGACATCAAAGACTTTGTCATCCTTCACAGCATTTACGTCTTGCCATCCTTTTCGGCCCTTCACTTGACTTACTGCATCTTTTGTATAATAACCATACGTTGTAATGATGACATCCGGATTTGCAGCAATCATCGACTCTTCATCAATTTTTGCCCATCCATCCAATTCAGCAGCTGCATTTTCCGCTGAAATAATTTGAAGCATTTCATTCATGAAGGTATTTTTTCCAGGTGTATATATCTCAGGTGACGGAGAAACCTCCACAAAAACAGTCTTCCTATCCGCTTCCTTTACGGATTTGGCTTTTTCCTGAATATCCTTGAGCTTCGTTTTCATGTCCGTAACGATTCCTTTTGCCTTTTCTTGTTCCCCTGTTGCCTGTCCAATCATATCAATAGAATCATAGACTTGGTCAAAGCTTTGTGCATCATTGACTACGAGGACATCAATTCCAGCATCCTTAAGCTGCTGTAAACCCTCATTCGAATTATGGGCACTGGATGCATGGGCAAGAACAAGGTCGGGCTTCAAGGAGACAATCATCTCCGTGTTCATTTCCATTCCGCCAACTTTTTCAATTTCTTTCGTTTCTTCCGGATAATTATCATAGTCGGAAACACCAACAACCTTTTTACCCAAGCCAAGTGCAAAGACAACTTCCGTATTACTTGGTATCAACGAAACGATTTTCTTCGGTTTTTGTTCTATCGTCACCTTTTCGCCTGTTGCATCTTTAATCGTAATCGGGAAAACTTCCTGTTTGGCATGATTCGTTTCCTGCTTTTCTTTTCCTTCATTAGTAGCTTCGCTACAGCCAACCATCATACCTGCAGTCAGCAACATCACCAGTATCAGACCAAAAATCTTCTTCATTTTCATTCCCCACAATCTTTTTTTCTTTTAATTTCTTCACACCTAATAAACAAAACGCATTATCGGAAGATGCACCCCAAAACAAAAGCACCTCCCGTTAAACGGAAGATGCTTGTATGGCAACAATATATTACGGACTCTTTAGGGTCTGCCACACACCTTCCCATCCGCGTAGGTTACAGGTGTACGATTTTTGGCAGGTCTCCTGGCTCATGGTCATAATCAACGGCACCTTCCCATATCTCATACAGTGGTAAACATCCGTTGGCTCCCATATACAGTGGCGGGACCGCGCTGGCATTTCACCAACTTCCCTATTAAGTCATTAAGACACCAAATCGTTCATATGTATATAATTTTCACTGCCTTTCATTATACACCATGTAAGAATCGATTATTATATGATTTTTCTGACTTGCCTCGAAATGACCCGTCCACCTTCAGTGATTAGAAGCATTTTCAATCAGGGACGCAAATCCCTCGACCGATAATCCCGGTGAAATCCGAACCCTATGCAGGGAATGCATCCCTTGGTCCCTTGAAGCTCCTCCAGGTTCGGTGGTGACTGCCATCTTGTATCCAGCTTCTTCTGACACCCATAGACTCTCTTCGTTATACCGGCCAACCGGATAGGAAATTACTGTCGTGTCCTGATCGAGGATACGGTCGAATAGCTCCTTCGACTGAACCATTTCCGCTTCTTGCTGCTCTGCCGTCATCCGGTTCAGCTCCAAATGGTTGATAGTATGACTTTCGATCGAAATCCCATTCCTGCTCATCTCCAACATTTGATTTTCAGTCAGGTGATGACCTTTATCAATGGACTTCCCGATCATGAAGATGGTTGCTTTCATATCATATTCTTTTAATATGGGGAAAGCCTCCGTGTAGTTATCTGTATAGCCATCATCAAAAGTAAGCCAGACGCACTTATCACTTGGCATCCGATTTTCGGTTAAAACGAGGAATGCTTCTTTAGGGGATAATGTATAGTAACCATTCTCCCGAAGCCAAGTCATTTGTGATTGGAATTCCTCTCTTGGAACCCGAAGGCCATTACCTTCAGAAATGCTATGATACATCAATATTGGAAGCT
Organism: Peribacillus sp. NJ11; assembly: GCF_030348405.1. NCBI lineage: Bacteria > Bacillati > Bacillota > Bacilli > Caryophanales > Bacillaceae > Peribacillus > Peribacillus sp. NJ11. The sequence goes on along the minus strand of NZ_JAUCFO010000001.1, from coordinate 1,274,726 downwards.
GAACCGCGGAATCGGCCCTTATCCAGTTTCTCGTATCGATTTGTTCCGGGTCGTCCTTTGAATCCTGTCCGGTGCCATTCTCCGCTGCCTCAACCACTTCAATGTCATCTTCCGCAATCGGCGCAGCCGTCTTTTTGCCTATACCCTCTAAAATCCCTTGTGAGCATGCAGGTAAAATTAACATCCCCAGCAATGCCACAAACAGTAAAACTCTGTATTTTCCCACTATCATTCTCCTATTTTTTTCTAGTATAATAGTACCAGAAAACCAGCGAATAATAAAGTATTCCATTTTACGAAAAAAAAGGTAATATAGAAACAAGAGACCAGCTAAGCATTTAGATGATTTTTTTCATAATTATTATTGCTATTAACTTGAAAAGTTTGCCTATAAGAAATATAATAAATAAGTCGTCGACTTTTTTTATATGTCCCAGTAGCTCAGCAGGATAGAGCGACAGCCTCCTAAGCTGTAGGTCGTAGGTTCGATTCCTATCTGGGACGCTAATTTTAAAACCCTGTTACAATGCGGTACCTCCGCTTCGTAACAGGGTTTTTTCTGTTGGTATGGCCTTACCTATTTAGGCTTTTGAGGGGCTTCCAATGTAAAGGTCGGATTTCTAGATACCGGTATGAGAAAAGCCGGAAGTATCGGCGATCAATACATTATGAGATTAACCATTTAATTTTCGTTCAAAACTTTTTGACTCTGTTTAAAGAGAAGTTTTAATTAATGATGTTTTTCGATATAAATATCCGCAGAAAAGTAATATTTTTTGAAATATATGTTTTAACCTGTCCCATCCGGGTAGATAAATACTGTAAGACATTCTCACCAAAGGAGATGATGTGCACGATGAGTACAATCAGAGGCCAATGGAACAAAGAGAATGACGCAGCGGTGTTTAGTCCCGGTGATCAGCGTTAGAGTCAATTGAAGAGTTAGTCGATAACCAAAAAGGGAATTACTAGTCTTCTCGCCCAAAGGAGGAGGATACTGATCATGAGTATTTACAACCTATGGAATCCAGAAAATGATGAAGCAATTTTCAGTCCGGGTGATCAGCAGACATTCAGTACGCTTACACTAGCAGATACGGATAAACACACACACAACTGACGAAACACTTGAATATGAATTACACGGCACCGTACTGAATGAAATTTAACCGAAGCAGTGATATATGGAAAAGGATGGAGCGCATGCTCCATCCTTTTCTGCTATCTTTTACTTTTATATGAATCTCGCCACTTCATCAAGCGGCAATCTTTTGTCTGGAAAGATGGACCTGCCGACAAGGAAATTTGCCCACCCTGCCCCATGCAAATAACCCCATAAAAATGGGCCCTTTCACTATTAAGCTAAAAGTGAAGGACCCTTTTCTTTTATTTATCGAATTTCAGTTTGGCCAAAGCATCCGCTAAGGCAGTATTGATCGGCTCTTCTTTATTTTGCTTTTTCATATAATTGGAGACTTCATTTTTTGATACTTTTTGATTTTTATTTTGCCCTCTTCGTTTATTGTAAGAAGAAAGTTTTTCGTGAAAACCGCATTTACAGGTGAATGTCTGTGCTTCTCCTTGACCGCGCATTTCCATCTTTTTGTGACATTGTGGACATCTGGCATTTGTTACACGTGAAACACCTTTTTTGTGGCCACATTCACGATCCTGACAGACAAGCATTTTTCCCTTTTTACTATTCACTTCAAGCATCAGCTTGCCGCAATCAGGACATTTCGTTCCTGACACGTTATCATGCTTGAACTTTTGGTCACTATTTTTGATTTCTTGTACGATATTTTTGGCATAGTCGCACATATCGCCGATGAATGCCTGTTTTGGTAGCTGTCCTTTGGCAATCGCTGTTAACTTTTGCTCCCATTGAGCTGTCAGTGCTGGAGATCGTAAGTCTTCAGGTGCCAATTGAAGGAGTTGTTTACCTTTCGAAGTTACATGAAGGCCCTTCCCTCTCTTTTCAATCAGGAAGCTATTGAACAATTTTTCAATAACGTCAGCACGTGTTGCAACAGTCCCAATCCCGCCAGTTTCACCCAGAGTCTTGATGAGTTCCTTGCTTTCCCCTGCCATGAAACGAGCAGGGTTTTCCATTGCCGAAAGAAGCGACCCTTCATTGAACGGCTCTGGTGGTTTCGTTTCACCCTCTGTTTGTTTCACAGTCGAAATGGATAAACTGTCACCTTTTTGAACGTTCGGAAGCAGTTGCTCAGCAAGGCCATCTTTAGCTTCTTCCTCGTCAAATTGGTGATCATAGACTTCCTTCCAGCCTGATTTCAGGACGACCTTCCCTTTTGCCATGAACGTCTCCTGTCCCATTTTTGCGGTGACGGTCGTTTGCTCATATTCAAAAGGCGGCATTAATACGGCAAGAAACCTTTTAACGACCAAATCATAGATTTTAGATTCTTTGTCGCTCAGTTTTCCCGGTAGCGGAGTCTGCTCAGTGGGGATGATCGCATGGTGATCCGAGACCTTGCTATCATCCACGAACGATTTATTGGCCTTAATCGGGCTACGCAGGATCCTTGATGCATACTGGGCATATGGTTTAATGCTGACAGCCTGTAATCTTTCTTTTAGCGTATCAACCAAATCCGTTGATAAAAAGCGTGAATCCGTCCTTGGATACGTCAAGACTTTATGGCTTTCATATAAGCGCTGCATGATCGATAACGTCTCTTTCGCCGAATAACCAAATTTCTTATTGGCGTCCCTTTGAAGTTCCGTTAAATCATATAAAGAAGGGGCAAAACTTTTCTTATGTGCTTTGTTCACTTCCACCACTTCTGCCCTTTTCCCCTTCACGGCTGAAAGAACCTTTTCTGCCTTGGCTTTATCAAATGTGCGGATATCTTTAGATTGGGCATCTTGCCAGATTAGGCGCAAATTGGATTCTGCAGTTGCCGAAACGCCATAATATTTCTTAGGCTGGAATTGTTTTATTTCTTCTTCTTTTTTTGCAATCATCGCAAGTGTCGGCGTTTGGACGCGGCCGCAGGATAACTGGGCATTGTGCTTCGTAGTAAGAGCCCGTGTCGCGTTCATCCCAACAATCCAGTCCGCTTCTGCCCTTGCAACAGCAGAGGCAAATAGGTTTTCATACTCCTTGCCATCCTTCAGCTTTTTAAATCCATCTTTGATCGCTTTATCCGTTACAGAGGAAATCCAAAGCCGTTTAATCGGCTTCTTTACATTCGCTTTTTCGAGAATCCAGCGTGCAACGAGCTCCCCTTCGCGGCCTGCATATCTCCATAATGATGTACAATAAGAATATTCACAATATTAAAAAACATCAAAGGAGCTTCATTATTAGACTTCTTAGGGGAAAGGAGGGTAATAAGCTCATAAAATCTATTGCACATAAATATAAAAAGGAGGTAATGAAACTTGGGAGATATCATCTCAGCATATTGTGCAAATGAACACTTTAAATTTATAACTCATCCTATTTGGATTGATTATGTAATTGGAGAGAATCAAACTGTTAAAGAGAAAAAACACCTTTGTTTAATTGCTTTTAAAGATATTGAAAAAGATACTTATGTAATTCATCATCTTAGTAACTTTATCATCGATAAATGGGGATACAAGTCGTTTAACACACAGAAGAAACACGCTACAAATACAGTAAAGTTTTTAAATTATTTAATAAATCATTACACAAGTTTAAAAATCAAGAATCTAACTGAACTAACTATTACACATGGCTCAATATATTTAAGTTGGTTAGGTACTAATAAGGTGTCTCAGGATACGGTTAAAGATGCCGAAAGAACTTTAGTACAATTCTATATTTGGGGAATTAACAAATCACTATTACCTAAAGTTAGTTTAACTGATTTCAAACAAGAAAAAACAGAACACAATAACTTGTATTATAATTCTCCTTTTAAAGTGGTTTATCCACAAAAGAGGATTAAAGAAATCGAACACATTCTACCATTTGAATTTATACCGTTATTTTTAGAGATTGCCTCTACTCATACTCCTAGAATTGCATTAGGGATATATTTTCAACTTTTTGGTGGATTGCGTATATCCGAAGTGGTGAATTTAAAAAGAACACAGGTTTCAAAAGCTATAGCTAACAAAGAGTTCATTTTAAAAGTAGAGAACCAGAATTTCAGGACAGATTTAAAAGAGCATTCTTCTGTTAAAAAGACACGTCCTCAGGTTGTATTAGATGTTAATGGTTGGGGATCTGCATTAATCCGTCAACATTTAAATTTATACGCTTCTAAAACAACTAATGCTTTATTTTTAAACAACAGTGACCAACCAATGTCAGGTAGAAGTTATAGACAGTACTTTGATAAATGTAAAGCGAAATTAATATCTACCTTAGAAGAATCAAACAATATTGACCATCGTTTAGTAGCACAACATTTAAAAAGTATTAAATGGTCTACTCATATAGGACGAGGAACATTTACAAATCTCATAGCTAATGAAGCCCAGAACCCTTATGAAATTGCGCATTTAAGAGGAGACTCTAGTTTAGAATCAGCACTCTCCTATATGGTATCAACACCTAGAATGCATAAAAAAATTGAAAATAAGCTTGATGCCATGCATGAACACTACATTCCAAAGCTTATCGAAAGGAATTCCAATAGTCATGGATCATTTGAATAAAGATTATTATTCAATTAGAGAAGTCTCAAAAATCCTTAATAGGAGTATTACTGCAATTTATAATAATATTTATTCGAAAGCATCTAAGCATAAAATAAATGCGGAGAAAATAAATGGCCAAGTATCTATATCAAAAGAAGAGCTAGCTATATACATGCAATTTTTACACGAACGTGATGGCATTGTAGAAATCGATTGTGAATATGCGATTAAAAAAATCTCTATTGAAACAAAACAAAATATTTTGTTTATTGAAACTCGATCTCTTTTTTTAGAGTATTCACGTGTTTACTTTAATAAAAGTACAGGCTCTACGACTTATAGAAAAGCTACTATTGCCCAGTTTATAAACTTTCATAACAAATTACAAAATAACTTACATAGAGAAATCTTTGAAACTGATATTGAGGAATTAAACAAATTATTTTTAAAAGAAGCATTGTTCACTTCTAAGGAAAGGCTGACTTTTACTCGTTTTATATCATATGTTTTTGATCAAAAGAACATATCACAAAAGAATAAAATATTAGCTGTCCAAAAGAATAACCGGAATGAACAAGAAATTTATTCAGCTTCAACTTTTAATCAAATATATAAACATGTACAAAATATAGAAGTTCATATCGAAAAGAGCCTTAGTAAAAGAAAATATGTGAATATGTGGGTTTATGTTACTTTACTATGTTGCGACTTTATTCGAGGAAGTGATTTAATTATTAACACGCCTACCTTGAATTTAAAAGAACTTGATATTCAAGAATCAGATTTTTATTCTAATAATTTCAAATTGAATAAACATCAAGTTCAAACAGTAATCAAAACTTTGTATCTTGCATTTAGAAATAAGCGTGCATCTAAAACTGGTGAGCTACTTACTTTCTTAGTGCCCTCAAATTTAGAGCAATCACTTGCTTATGCATTAGTTTTAGCAGAACGATTAAGAGAAGACAATACGCTTCAGTTAGACACCTTTATCGAAGGTAAATACCGTAAAATAAGGACTCAAGGTGGAGACGCTCATTTAAAATTCTTTGACGATTATAAAGATTTTGAAGGATTTAGATTTAGTAGTTTAATAATGAACCGTTCTTTAGCAACATACTTATATGGGTCTGTAACTGAAGGAGATGGTTACGATTCTGAATTAGCACTTACTTTAGCAAAAAATGCAAGATCACATAAAAACGAAGATAGCACAAAAGCTTATATACAAATGATGAATAAAGATGGTTCCATCGGAAGAGTTTCTACTAATATTTTCCGAAGAGGAAATTTTGGATGGTTATATGAACAATTATTAAGATTTACGTTTACTGATAACTATAAAATCTTAAGCCTAGAAGATAGGACAACTATTGTGGAAGGGATAAAAGAACAATTCCCTCTTAAAGAAACTGAGTCAATAGCTGCTTATATTTCTAATTATTTATCCCCTTCTGCTCTAGATGAGTCTAATGCTGATACAGTAGAAAATGTAATAAATTCAATCTATGAAAAACGTTTAAAAGTGATACATCAAGTTATGCGTTTGAATAAGCAGCAATTACACGAGTTATTTTCAAAATTATCAAATCATTCTATGCCATCTAAGACTGATCACGCTCAATGTTTAGTTTTCCCTAATTGTGCTTATCCGGCTTTAATGAATTGTATGTATTGCGAATATGTTCTTCCACAAAATTTAATTCTAATCCAATTAAATCAAGAACTTTTAAGACTCTTAACCTCCATACAGGAAAGTGAAAATGAAAACCTTTTAAGAAGGCAAAGTCGTTTTTTATTGCAATGTTTATCGATATTAAGCGAAGCAAATAACACTTTCGGTAAAAACCATGTAAAAGCATATATAGATGTTAATAAAATAAATAATTTATTAAAACAGTATGCTTATAAAATTTATATGCCAGGAGTTAATGATGGAAATTAGAAAGACTTTAAATGAATCAGATTTTTATAAAATAGAATCCATTCAACAAGTTTCTAAAAATGACTTGTTATTAAGTGATTACAAAAAGATTTTTGATGATTTAGTCGAAAGCGAAATTATTAAAAGTAGCTCTTTTGTAGATAATATTTGGGTTGTTTATGATCCCTTATCACAATTAGATTTACATTTGAAATTTAATTTAATTAGTTATCCAAAAATAAATGAACATTTAAAGTTCTTTCTGTTGCTTAGGCTTATATCAGGCAAAACTCCCAAAACTATTTATGATGAATTAGCTTCATTAAGAAAGGTTATACTCGGGTCACGAGGTTTTGAAGATATAACTCAATTAAAAAGTATACTAGCTGAGAGTACTATGAAATATAAAAGTCTTGGTTATCACATGGTTAGTACTACATCTAATTTCATTGAATTCTATAGAAATGATAATCACCACGAAATCCTTAATATTTGCTCTAGTATGCCTAGAAAGCCTAAAACAACCAGAGATTTACCTGATTTTCAAGATGTACTTGAATTAGATGATGTCATTAACCATTATTTTAAAAATAATGATGTTGAAGAAACTATAGGTTATATACCAATCCTAGTCTGGTGGCTACTTACTAATACGCTTCCCATGCGTCCTAGTGAGCTTTTGAAACTCAAAAAGAATTGCCTATCTTTTGATGACAAAAAAAATGAGCCATATACCATTTCTGTCCCCCGTATAAAAAATAAGACTTCTGAAATCGGCTTTTCTATAAAGTATGATTCAGTTGCAATTGATCGAAAAGCATATGAACTTTTATCTGAAGCAAAAGACAAAGTAAATATGTATTTTCCTTATTCGGAATACTTTTTCCCATCAGAAATGTTCAGCATAAATTCTAAAGTTAGAGGGAAAAAGAAGAATCCAATAATGAATTTACGAGATTTTAATGATTTAAAAGATCGATTCTATAAAAAAATCGTAGAAGAAAAATATCAGCGATACAATTTAGAACGTGTAAAAGCTGGTGATACTCGACATTTCGCTATAATCAATATGTGTTTACAAGGTTTTAGTATGCATAATGTGGCTACACTAGCCGGTCATAGTGAACTTAAAATTACGCAAGGATATTTCAGTCATGCTAAACATTTCGCACAATCGTATGTATATAGGTTAGCTCACCTAAAATTTGAAACTAATATTAGCTATAAAATGGGCAGCTCTATTGTAGGTTGGAAAAAATATATTGTTCATAAATCTTTAATTGAGAAGAATAAGATAAATGAATCGCATGTAGGTATAGTTCAATATGGTTTTTGTTCAGAACTTAAAGAGAATTTTCCGAACACCTGTATCGAATTTTGCGAATTTTGTCCAAAATACATTTTCTCCCCTAGTGTTAATGAAAGAGAAGAAGCAATTAAATGGCTTTCTCATCACTCAAAAGATTTAGAAAAACGGATTGAAGAGTCTATTGAGCTATTAGATAGCTTATTTTCATTGCCACAAAGATATGGTCACGATTTGAATACAGCAGAAAGAAAATCAGCAGCTAAAAAATTACAACATTATATTCAATTAAAATCTAAAGTAGATGCTGATATTACAGGTGATATGAATGGCAAATACTAAAAGAGGTAAACCACAAAAGTGGTCTGATGAGGATTTAAAGCAAATTGCTTTAGAAATTAAATACAAACAACCTAATCGCAAATTAACATCTCTGTTATTAGAAAAGGAAACTGGAATAGGTAGAAATACTTGGAGCAGAAGAATGAAAGAAATCATCGAGCAATTAAATTCACCTGTCCACATTCCTAAGCTTGATGAAAGTGGTATTATAACAATCCCTAGTGTTGAAGAACTATTTTTAAAGTATGGTACTAATACAATAGAGTTAAAAAATGAAATTGCAAAGCTTTTAAATATTATTAGCGATCTATATACTGACGCTAAACAATTACAAACACTTAAAGAATCTACGCATAAAATGCAGTTAGAAATGAATCAACTAAAAAAACAGCTATCCAAAACAACGGAGCAGAAAATAGACTTCGAAACACTTTATAATCAAATAGTTGCTGAAAGTTATTTTCCTCATTTATACGGACGTTCAGAAAAGTTAAAACAAGCTAATGTAAAGGCAGAAATTATTCCTTTGCCAGTTCAAAAGACGAAAACATTAGAATTAGATACTCCGTTTAACGTCTTTCAAAATGAGTTAAATTCTAAAAGTAAACAAGAAGCAAATATTAGTGAATTAAATAAAATGTTTAATTTAGATATAGAATAGATTGAAAGGTTCATGTTAATAAATATAAAGTTATCTATATAATATTTATGAAAATAGTAATAATTAATTAAAGTTAGAGCCTTGCTACATAAATTGAGTAAGGTTCTTTATAGTTACCTGATTCTTTCAAAAGTAGCTTTTAAATAGATTAATCAAATTAATGCTATTAACCTTGATAAACGAACAAAAGAAAAGAGCATGTTTTGAGAATAGTTTAATCAAGACATGCCCTTATAATATTTAATTGGATTATTCTTTTATAAATTGATTATTTTTATGTTCCTTCATCAACTAACGCACCCGTTAGCTTAAGTAACTTTGTTCACAATCTCTTGTAGTTTCTTTTAGTTGAAGAAAGAGGATTTATTCGTCTTTTGAAGCATACTTGGAAGATTTATTATTAAATGATTTATGTAAACTATTATCTCTTCTTCCATAAAATTATTTTATCTATTTAATAATTCCTCCTGAATTACGAGAATCCCTTCCTATTAATTTGCCCTTCAGTAGAACAAGAAAAAGAACCGCAGCAGCAGCTCCCTTGTTTACTCTTGCACCCGTTATTTGAAATAAATTATCACAAGGTTAAATGGGAAATAACCCAAGTTATGTTTAAATAAATATATAAACTCTAGTACCCGTTAGCTAAAGAAAAATTACTCTGTATCTCTAATTTGTGAGAATGGGAAAAAAACAAACTCACTTTGCCCTACTATTTCGTCTTTTGTGAAGTACCCTAAGCCATTACGACTATCCTTACTTTTTAATCTATTATCACCCATAACAAAAAATTTGTTTTTAGGTACTGTAATTGGTCCAAAGTCGCCAGTTAATTGACTACCCATTTGTTTAGCAAGTTCACGATTTTGTGAAAGATAGGGTTCTTTGAATAAAATACCATTAATAAATAAATTATCATTTTTCATTAAAACGGTATCTCCTGGAAATCCGATGATTCTTTTTACATAGTAATTTATAGGATTGAATATCACTTATTAATATTTCATTCATTTCTTAACGGTATTATGACAATTTGTAACAATTTTATTGCAAAAACATTAACTTCCAAGTATATTAAAATATGTAAATATTTTTAAAAAGAGGCTACATAATATTTACAATTAGGGGGGGAAATATGAAAAAAGTAAAATCTATTCTCTGTTTAGCAATTATCTGTTTGAGTTTTCCATTTGTGGCACAAGCAGCTATTAAATACCCAGCTGTTGGAGCGCTCGCTGTTGATGCTGGACAAAGTGATACTATTGTTTTCTGTCGTATATGGGACCATAAGGCTTTTTACAGTAAAGATGATAAAAAAAATTATGCAGTATTAGCAAAAGTTAAAGTTGGTGATACTGTATATTCATCTGGTTGGAAAATAGGGGAAGCATTTAAAAATGCAAATAGAGTATGGTATGCTAATGAAACTACTAATTATGATTATAAAAGTATAACGACAAAATATACAGATAGTAATTGGGGAACATCATATTAATAGTATTTAAAAGGTTATTATCACGTATTATGTGGCCAATAAAAAAATAGTTGGATAAATATATCCAACTCAGATTGTAGAAAAACCCCTAATTTTCAAAATGATATATAGAAAAAGGGGTTTTTTGATGTTTTATTTGTCCTATTACCACAACATACGGGTATTAATTCATTGATACACCACTATATTTTGTAGTAAATAGATATGAAAAAAGCTGTCGAGACTTTCTCGACAGCCTGAGTTGGATTAATATACTATTTTTTACATTTAAAATATATACTAGTGTTTTGCGGTAATGAACTATACATATTAACTAGATTCTTGCAAAAATAGGCCCTTTTTAGGGCTTTTGGTAAAAATGCAAGAGTCAAGTAATTAAGCTAATGATATATATATTATAAGAAGATGGAAGGAATATATATGAAAAAAATATATATAATTTATTTGACTGGTTTAATGATTATATTCTCCTATATCTACACTAACTCTATTTATGAAATCTATGGGCTTAATAATATAGGAGATTCCTCATTAAATGAATATAAAGTAGATTATGAAACAGGTCAAGATTTATTAAAAGTCTATAAAGGACTTATTGAAGAGAACGTAGATTTTCAGATAGTAAAAAATCCAATGTCAGAAGATGGAAAAACCTATTATGATATTTACCATACAGATATAAACTCAGTAAAACAATATGTTGGGATTTCCAATAATGTTTATCGGTATTTTAAAATGACAGAAGATGAGTTTATAGATAGTTCTGGATATTTTAGTGCAAATTTATCCGATAACCAAATGGTAGAACTTTCACTAAGGACTGCAGTAGACATTAAACCAGTAAGTAAGAATAGGTTGTCTTACAATCAAATTTTTAATAACAATCTATTACAATTTTTAGTATTAGGTATCACTACCTTTACAATTTTATACATATATACAATATTTAGATTTAAAACAAATGCAGTGAAAAAGTTAGGTGGTTTTTCTCCTACTAAAATAGTTATAACGAATATAAAGGAAACTTTACAAATTCAAGGAATCCTTATAACAATCTTGGTTGTGGGACATTCAGTATTTTATTTAATAACTGATAAATTTTCTTGGACTTATACAATTTTCTTATTTTTATTTTTATCAGTCGTTAGTATGATAATCATTTTGTTATTATTACTATTACAACATTTTGTAAGGAAAACCAATATCGTTGCAGCATTAAAGAATAAAATTTTTTCTAACAGGCTATATATGATTATTAATTTGATTAAGATTATATTAATTCTTTCTGTAACCATTCTAATGAATCTTGTTATTAATTATTACAAAGAGCTAGATGAAGTCTATAAAAAATATGATGACTATAAAATGTTAAATTCCTTGTATTCTTCGCATGGTAGAAATTCAGATGAATATGATAAATTACTCAACAATCCCCAAAGGTTAGAAGAAGTTGCAGACAATGTAAAGAAGATGTACGTCAAAAATATAGATCAAGCGTATGTTATGTTTGATCCAGTTCGTGATAATTTGGATCCAAATTTCCTAGCAAGTCGTGGAATATCGCGAGAAGAAGTAATGAATACTTATGAAAGAAACAATTTAATTTTAAATAAAAATTATATAGAAAACTATACTGACATTAAAATGGATTGGGATTTTAATGAGGATACCCCTACAATTCTTGTTCCTGAAAAATATAGAGATAGTGAAGAGGATATAAAAAAATATTTTATAGAAAGGTATAATACCACATTAAACTATAATACAAGATATGATATTAAAGGTAAGGAAGTTAGTATTGATGATTTACAAATTATTTATATTAACAATGGATATAAATATAAAATATTAAGTTCAATTCCCTATGAAGATGAGGTAGATATCGAACTTACTGATTCTATTATCATGCTTGATAATGGAAGTTTTGGAAGTGGTTTTTATTTCGATATGCTAGGATCTTCCCAGCTGGCTTTTAAGTTAAATGATAGGGAAGAATTTAAAAGTATGTTGATTCAGTATGATTTAGATAATCTATATATGGCACATAACTTGTTGACCCCGTTTGAATCTATTTTCAGTAGTTATGAATTTCTATTTGACCAAGCAAAGCTTTTTGTATTCTTATTTATCATTTTATTAATTTTTATCATTTATATATCAAATTATATAGATATGATTGTAAATGGTAGAAGTTATGCTGCAAGATATATGCAAGGGTATCATTTACTAAAGAATTTAAGGGCTAATTTAGTAATGATTATTTTTATGATCGGTGTTTCGAGTGTTTTGTATATTTTAAATGTAAATATTTTCATTTATTTGTTGTTTATCTTATATGATTTGGCATCTATGCTTTATTTGTATAATAAGCTAATAGTTAAAGACGTATATAAAGTAATGAATGGTGGGAATTAACTTGGAGATAGTAAGATTAGAAAACATATGTCAGGAGTTTAATCGAAATACGGTAATTGAAAACATTAACTTTTCTATAAATGATGGTGAAATGGTAGCTATCATGGGTAAGAGTGGTAAGGGCAAAACTACACTATTAAATATAATGGGATTAATCTCAAAACCATCTGAGGGAGATTTATATTTATTTAATAAAAAGAATGTTGATATCCACTCGAAAGAGGCAATGTTATTAAGACGTAATAAGATTGGTTATTTATTTCAAAATTATGGTTTGGTAGAAGATGAGACAGTAAAATGGAATTTAAATATTGCATTAGAGTACAAAAAGTTGTCTAAAAATGAAAGAGTACAAAAAATTAAAGAAGCACTAAAAATGCTCCATTTAGAGAAACTTATGGATAAACATGTATATAAGCTAAGTGGAGGGGAACAACAGAGAATAGCAATGCTAAAACTATATTTACAAGAAAGCCAACTCATACTAGCAGATGAGCCTACAGGCTCCTTAGATATAGAAAATCGGGATGTCATTATTCAAATGTTAAAGGATTTTAATAACGAGGGTAACACAATTGTTATTGTTACCCATGATAATCATATTGCTCAAACTTGTAGTAGAGTCATTAATATATAAAGAGGGGCACCAACATTTCGCGGAAAACATTTTCTGCGTTTTGTTGGTGGTATCCCTAAAATCATTGTACCATATTGGAAATATGTTCCTGTTTTGAGGCTGTTAATTCCTTTCCTGAGAATAACAGCCTTTTTTATTTAAACAGAGTATAAGACTGCCAGTTAGATTAATAAGCAACAGATCTAAAGTTCATCCAATGTAACAAAACCTCTATAATTATCAAGCTGAGCTTCTAATGTCTCATATTCCTGGTAATGAAATAAAGCACCCGTTAGTTTAAGTAAAATCCTTCACAAGGCTTTCAATTGGAAATTGGGTACCCATCTCTTATAGCTCTAACTATGACTTCATAATCCTTCATGCCATGCTTTTGGGCGATTTGAGCCAAAGAATAGGCCAGTTCATTCCGTTGTTCTTCCTCTATCGGCACATGGACTTTAATCGTTTTGTTATTTGGATTGACTCCGAGCGATTTAATATCATATTCATTAAATACCTTATTGCTTTCTTCCATGAATGCTCGGCTCTGTTCTTCCTTTTTCTGATTGTCTAAGTAATCATAGACTACAAAAAGTATATACGCAGCCATCAGCACACCTAACCCTAGAAAAACTCGTTTTTTTAATTTCTTCACTTTATATCTCCTTGTCCAAAATTCTGTCTCTTTTACATCCTTTTTAACTTTATCATATTTATCTATTTGTAGAACTATCTGGTATTTAGATGATTAAAAGCGACATAAAATAGGCTTCTCTCTTATTAAACTAAACTGCCCCGTTAGTTAATTAAGGGTACTTTCTCACTTCAACTTGAATGTATGTAATGCGAATGACCCTACATTAAAATAGCCGCCAATTGGCGGCCTTCTTACGGCGCTAACGCACCCGTTAGCTGAATAACAAAGTGCTTAAATCGTTTACGGATGGTCTCTAGTCTCAGCATACAAATCAATCATATACTCACTATTATTTTCTGCCCCTTCTTCATCAAGTTCAAGGTCATCAAGCCATTGATAATAATGTCCTAACTCGTGGGCAATAGTACCAAGAATAGCTGCAAGTGCATCATCTTGCCCATTCTCCGTCAATAATTCTAAATAGTCACCAGTAGCTATTCTTATATATGGTTCTTCACTTTTGTCAAAAGGAGCAAAAAATGTACCCGATACTAATTCTTTATCGAACCTGCTTTTAATTTGATAATCTTTTTTTAGATATACAACAACACGAATGGGAAATTCAAATTCTATTCTTAACCACTTTGCAAATTCTAGACAAGCCCTTCTAACTTCTGGATAGACGCCTTGTTCACATCTTATTCTTAATCCTTGTCGTGGGTAATCTTCCTTCATTTAACCACCACCTCTAACATACCTCTGCTATATATCATAAAAAGGAATTATGCCTTTTATTTCAACCCCGACATCTAAAAATATAAACAATTAACATTGAATAGAGACTTGCTTGTTATTAAGTAGATTAGGTCTACTTGAGTGGTTTTCAATATTTACAAACATATCAAAGCGAGCATAATTCGTATTTAAATAGGTTGTATTTAATTCTGGCTTTAAATTATAAATTAGACCAGCTTCTAGATTACTTAAAAGACTTTTAGCATCTTCAAATGGTTGTATAAATTCTAAAGGCATATAATTTTTTTCATAGTCAAGGAGGACAACTGTACCAAAATATATATGTTTGGAAAGCCCCTCATATTCAGGTGCATGAAGTTTCAGTGCAGCACTATGGCCACCTGAGAAGCGATGTGTTTTTGCGGAAGTTTTTCCAACATACACAAGTTTTTCATCTTTATCATCACCAACTGATATAAAATAAATAGGATAGCAAGCAGCAGGAGGAGTTTTATACTCAATTTCATGAATAATTTCCCTATCAACATCCCTTAATTTTTCTTCTTCTTCAATCCCTAGTTCTTCACCGTACTCATCAGTAATAATTCGGAAGGCATTATCAACATAATCATTCACAACATTCCATGTATCTTCTAAACTTTGAGCATCCATCTCCAATACTTTATAAAGTGGAAAACAGACGTCTAAACCTATAAAACAACCATATTCAGAATTAATATCCTTTAATCGATATCTATCTAGAATAGGTAAGTATCCTATCCTTAAGTAATATTCTAAAGAGTGATGCACAGTCATTATTTACCCACCTTTTAATATATTTATAGTAAAAACTAATGACAATGGAAAATGAAGATCACAGACTATTAATTATAGACTTGAAATAAAGTTTGATTAATAAAGATTATTGAGCTAACAGCTGCTTAGTTCAACAAGTATTTAGTCTTTTATGGTAACTTACAGTTTGAATAAGGAGTTATTACAATAAAAGAGATTAGGGTTAAAAAAAATTTGAAGAATTACATAATAGGGAGATTATATGTTAGAAAAAATAAAAGACATTAAACTTGCTCTTAATAATAAAAGTTATTTATCAGCACTTGCACTATCATTAACTTTACCTGATATTTGTGGGAAAATTGAGTATCCGCATTTTAAATACAAAAATGGAAATCGTATTGTTGGAAAACAATATGTAGCATGGTTTGATAATTGGGTAAACCAATATTTTGCAGATAACACAGGTTGGACAAAAGATTACACTAAAGCGAAAAATCCATATTTTACAGGAGAAATGTGTTATTATTTACGCTGTTCTTTCTTACATGATGGAAATTCGGATATAAAAAGCTGGGGAGACAAAGAAGATGCAGATTTTTATTATTCATATGAATTTGAATTAGCAGTAGGTGGAGCAGATTCATTTGGTTTATCTTGGGTAAACCAAGCTAGTAATAATTCAAAAATAACGAAAACAAAAATTGTTAGAGTTAATATTGATAAATTATGTGAGTTTATTTGTTTAGCTGCTGAAAATTATTATCGAGAAAAAGGCCCTATTCTATTCAAAGACCACAAAATTAACTTCATTGATTTTAACAAGGGCATTCCTACCATAAATCCCCATCATCCAATTTAATGTAGACAAACCTTAATAAGAGCTACCGTTTCGGCAGCACTTATTGTATTAAAGGAGTAAGAATGTTAAATAAGCTCTTATGTTTATATCGATTTGATTAATGATTGGGTGCTTCCCTGCAGCAAGGATTAGCGCTTTTTTACATTCTAGAGCCAGATTAACTATATTTTTGAACGTGGAGTTTTGCATCAGTATTCTTGAAAAGCTCTTCAAATAGCTGAATTCCCTCCACACATTTTTGTTCAATGTGTTCAAAAAAATCAGTGTAACTATTAAAGGAATAGTCATCAAAATGCTTCTGAGCTGTTTGAATAATGTTGTCAATTTGTTCTTTATGTGACAGTGACATACTCACGATTTCTCCAAAAGTTATCTTATGAGAATAAATATTGTACCTCATATATTCTTCGCATAACTTTTGGTACTGCGATATTTCATTTTTTGAGAGATGGTCCAGATAGTCAGAAACATCTAAAGGATCAGTGTAAATGTGCAATGGTTTTGCTGTATGATGTATACTTCTTATTCTGTTTTGTAACCAATGTTTTTCAAATAATGATAAAAACTCATTCCAAGAAAGTAAATGTATATTTGTGTTTTTAGTTGCCTCATATGCTCCTGATTGAAACCCTTTTTTAGCGATGATTAGACCGTGCTGTGAACCATAGTCACTAACAACCGTTCTAAATGAGTGAATAACCGTTTGGGGGATATCAGTGTTCCAATATTTACATTCGATAAGGTACTCTGATGAAGGTGTGCTATTGCTATCCTTTGCGAACACATCGATATCAACAGTACCTCTTACTGTTGATATCTGTTTGCCTCGCTCCGCATCAAATCCACATTGCTTTAATATTTTCGCAACTATCAGTTCTAAGTCTTGCCAACTGTTGGGTGGTTCGTGAACAATTTCCAATACAAAACCTCCATAAACTACAATGTTATATAGATCTTATTAAATTATAAGATATCAATTTTTTGGTTTCAAATAGATAGTGGGATCTTATTCGTTTATTCAACTATAGGGCGCGATCGTTGAGCAAGACAGGTAGAAAATGATCAAACTTTTTTATAAAACTGAAACTTAAATCTGCTAGATACGAATCCATTTTGATCAATCTTTTTTTCAAAATGGATTCTTCTTATTTACCGTAAAATACGGGTTTGTGAGTTGTTTTTGATCAAACTTTATTTCAAAGCAACAGCATTGCCAAAAAACATAATTAAAGTAATAAAGAATAAATCCAATGTAATTCTTTCATGAAAAACAATTGAAATAACATCATTAACAATTAAACTAACTAAAGTTAATAAAACGCCTATTAACAATGCATGAACAGATAGTTTTTAATTTCTTTACTTCTGAAAAGTTTGGTGTAAATTTAATATTTTATTTCACTCCTTAAACAGCATCGTAAGCATATATATAATTACCAATAGCACCGATCTTCAGCTACCGCACTTTAGTTGAATAAGATTTATTCATACTTCAACTTCTGTATTCTAGAATATTACCAGGTTGACAGTCTAGCGCCATACAAAAGCATATACTTAAAGAACAACCCTGCTCTATTTTGAATATATTTTTCGCTTTCGTTACTTTTCATTCAATATCAATCAAATAAGACCAAAAAAACAGAATTTTCATTATATTAGTGATTGTACCTTAGGTACCTAAAATTACATGAGTTGACACTGATCATTTAATAATGTGTCGGCTCTCAATTAAATTGGTTTTAGTATAAAAAATTATTTTTTATTTTATTAGCTCTTCTACTTCTTTAATTAATATATGTGGCTGCACCTCTAACACCTTACAAATTGAAAATATCGTAGATATACTTGGTTGTCTTTGTGCTCTTTCAAGTAAACCAATATAAGTTCGATCTAATTCACAGTGTAGGGCTAAATATTCTTGTGAAAGATTAGCTGCTTTTCTATGTTTACGTAATACTTGACCAAATGCTTCTGAGACTTCCATGACATCACCTCTTAGTTAATTAACTAAGAAAAATGCCATCCTCTTCGACCGACTATAGTCATCAAAACTTACTGATGTTACAATATTAAGCAATTAAAATAAAATTTTGTCTGGGAAGGTTTAAATGATGACTTATAAAAAATATGACGAGCAGTTTAAAAAACGTATTGTTAAATTACATATTGAGGGTAAATCTGTTCCAGATTTAGGGGCCGAATATGGAATATCTCCTACTTCTATTTACACATGGGTTAAGACTTATTCAAATATAGAAACTACAATTTCTCCTAAAAAGTTAAATGAGATTTCTAAAGAAAATATACGCTTAAAAAAAGAAGTTGAAATTCTCAAACAAGCGATGTCTATTATGTCCTCTAAATAGGAGTGTATAGGCAATTTCCTCCTTGAAATTATGTTATATTAGACGGTAAATAGTTAGTAAGGGAGTTTGAACAAATGTCAAAAAGTGTGGTAATTGCTGAAAAGCCTTCAGTTGCACGTGATATTGCAAATATATTGAAGTGTAATAAAAAAGGCAATGGATTTATAGAAGGCGATAAATACATCGTTACGTGGGCATTAGGACATTTAGTTACACTAGCAGATCCAGAGGCATACGATATTAAATATAAAACATGGAAATTAGAAGACCTTCCTATGCTTCCTGAACACATGAAGTTAGTTGTCATGAAACAAACTGGAAAGCAATTTAATACTGTTAAAACACAATTAAATCGCAGTGATGTGAATGAAATAATTGTGGCTACTGATGCAGGGAGAGAAGGAGAATTAGTTGCACGTTGGATTATTGATAAAGCAAAAGTTCATAAGCCTATCAAACGTCTCTGGATTTCTTCTGTAACAGATAAAGCTATTAAAGATGGATTCAATAACTTAAAGCCTGGTAAAGCTTATGAAGACTTATATATCTCTGCAGTAGCACGTTCGGAAGCAGACTGGTATATCGGTTTAAATGCAACTCGTGCTTTAACAACAAAATTTAATGCACAATTAAACTGTGGACGTGTTCAAACACCAACAGTTGCAATGGTTGCAGCACGTGAAGAGGAAATTACGAACTTCAAACCTCAAACCTATTATGGAATTGAAGCCCAAACAGATGGACTTAATTTAACGTGGCAAGATGCAAACGGAAATAGTCGTAGCTTTAATAAAGAAAAGACCGATTCAATCGTGAAATCACTTGGAAGTAAAGATGCGACTGTTGTTTCCATTGACCGCAAAGCAAAGAAAACATTCGCACCTGGTCTATATGATTTAACAGAGTTACAACGTGATGGGAATAAAATCTTTGGCTATTCTGCTAAAGAAACATTGAACATTATGCAAAAATTGTACGAGCAACACAAAGTCTTAACTTATCCCCGTACAGATTCACGTTATTTATCATCAGATATCGTTAGTACACTTCCAGAGCGTTTAAAAGCGTGTGCTGTAGGTGAATATCGTTCTCTTGCAAATAAAGTGTTAAATAAACCTATTAAAGTGTCAAAAGGGTTTGTAGATGATAGTAAAGTAAGTGATCACCATGCCATTATTCCAACTGAAGGTTATGTAAATTTTTCATCCTTCACTGACAAGGAACGCAAAATTTACGACCTTGTCGTGAAACGTTTCTTAGCTGTTTTATTCCCTGCATTTGAATACGAGCAATTGACAGTGCAAACAAAAATTGGTGATCAAAGGTTTATCGCTAAAGGAAAATCAGTGATTAATTCTGGCTGGAAAGAAGTTTATGAAAACCATTTTGATGATGAAGAATCAACCGATGATGTAAAAGATCAGCTATTACCTCGTATTGAAAAAGACGATGTATTAAAGACAAAATTAATAACTCAAACGTCAGGCCAAACAAAGCCCCCTGCGCGCTTCACTGAGGCGACTTTACTATCAGCAATGGAAAACCCTACGAAACACATGAAAACAAACGATAAAAAGATTGTAGACACGTTAAAATCGACTGGAGGACTTGGCACAGTAGCCACTCGTGCTGATATCATTGAAAAATTATTTAATTCGTTCTTATTCGAAAAACGTGGCGGTAAAGAAATCTATATCACATCTAAGGGGCGTCAGCTTTTAGATTTAGTGCCAGAAAAATTAAAATCTCCTGCGACAACAGCTGAGTGGGAACAAAAGCTTGAGCTAATCGCAAAAGGGAAACTGAAAAAAGATGTGTTCATCAATGAAATGAAAGATTACACAAAAGAGATTGTCAGTGAAATTAAAATTAGTGACAAAAAATATAAACATGACAATATCTCAACGAAATCTTGTCCAGACTGTGGTAAGCCAATGCTTGAAGTGAATAGTAAAAAAGGCAAAATGCTCGTCTGCCAAGATCGTGAATGCGGTCATAAAAAGAACGTCGCCCGTGTAACAAACGCACGCTGCCCACAATGTAAAAAGAAAATGGAACTACGTGGTGAAGGCGACGGTCAAATCTTCACATGTAAATGTGGTTATCGCGAGAAACTATCTGCTTTTGAAGCAAGACGAAAAAAAGAGTCTGGTGGAAAAGTGGATAAACGTTCCGTTCAGAAGTATTTAAAACAGCAAGAAAAAGAGGCTGAACCGATTAATAATCCATTTGCAGATTTGTTAAAGGGGATGAAGTTTGATAAATAAAAAAATAGAGATTTAGCATATTTATAAATATTTCTTAGTACTAAACTTTATTTGGCAACAAACACAAGAACTCCATTTTGAATAAAGATTAATCAAAATGGAGTTAATTCTTTTATAATATGTGAATAAGTGAAATTGTTTTGATAAAAAAATATATACACCTGGAATATTAAATTTTGTTTCTGGTGTAACTTTCCTATATAAATTACTTTGCATTAATTGTTTTACTTTGTACTTTATCTCATCTACTTACTTCACATTATTATCCATATATCTGCTCCTATTAAGTAGTAATACTATTCCTCAACTACCCATTTTCTAGGGTATAAAAAAAAGATCCTGCATAAACAGCATCTTTTTTATAAACTTCACGAATCAACCTTTTCACGAATAGTATATTGAAATACCTCTTCAAAAGTTACTTCTTTCCAAGGCTTTTCCCATTCCTGTAAAAATAAAATATCCTCTGATTTAGGAACCGGACTGGCATTATTTACTTTTACTAAACAAGGTGTTGAGATAGCATCTCCAACTAAAAGTGCTTCTTTAGTTTCTAATATTGATAATGAATCAGTATACCCAATAAAACTGTCTGGTAATAGTCTCTTAACATAATTCTGATCTTCTGGATTAGTTAATCGCATTACTACAAAATTATTACATTGTGAAAATACAGTAGGGGAAAGTTCAGAAGGTCTCTGAGAGACAATCATACTTGAAAGTCCGTACTTTCTTCCTTCTTTGGCAACGCGCTCTACAGCCATTCTGGTATTTCTATATTTAACATCACTCAATTTAGGTATGTACTTATGAGCTTCTTCAAAAACTAAAAGAAAGGGTGTATCATTTTTCGAAGCAATTTTAGTCTTATAATAACAATAATCAAAAGTAAATCTTGTTATTATTGACACAACAATTGAAACAATTTCAAATGGTAAGGAACTAAGGTCGATAATTGTAATGTTAGAATAATCTAGATTTGAAGTGGGGTACCCCAAAATATTCTTCATAATAACAAAAAAATCAGGTGTTTTTAGATGGTTTTGATTCAACATAAAATTCAAACGATTATCCAATTTCTTTGTTTCAAATCTAGATAAAAATCTGTTGAACTCTCCATTAAATGGACCTTTAGAAATTTTTGAATTAACAATTATACTTTTAGAATTTCCCGTAGGCTGTAAAAACTTCATTGGTTGCCACATTTCGTCTGGTATATCGTCATCTAAACAAGTAATTTTAGTATTTTCAACAGCGTAATATTCACATTCATCCTTAAAATAGCGTGATTCTTTATTTTTGTTATCTAAGTAACAAATTACCTCTTCTAAATCAAAATATACAGGGCTATCATATGTGACATTTATAGAAGGATTATGTTTCTTTTTATTGCAAATAACAGCTTTCTTAAATTGAGAGATTTGATTATGAGAGTTTGACTCATTGGATTCTATAAAAAAATCTTCAAGTTCTTCTGAATTCATAAGCCAATACGGTAATATTAAACTATTGTTTTCAATACTTAAGAACCGAGAATTATGATTAAATGCACTCGAATATTCTCCATGAATATCAAAAATCATTATATGAGTATTTTTCATATATTCATAATTTTCTTTATTCGCCTCTTGAATAATTTTTGCTACAGTACATGACTTGCCTGATCCAGTGGATCCAACTACGGCAAGGTGTTTTGAAAAAAACTTATCACCATCAACCATAATATCTATACTACTATTCGTAGAGTGTTTAGAAAAAACAAACGGTTGATTAGCACTTTGAAAAATAACTTTAAATTCACTCTCGGACAAAATACTAACCGAAGTTGGCGGTATACTAATATTTTTAATTCCTTTTATAAATTTCTTATCATACCCCTCACCATCTAATTGGCCTATTGGATAAGTTTCTAACAAGAAATTTCCAGAATAATTAGTATTTATAACAGCTTCTTCAGCAAATAAACTTTCAGCCATCTTAAAGCTTTGTACCATGGTTATGATACTTTTGAAATTTCCATCTTCGATTTTTAAAAATGACCCAATTTTTATGTCAGCATCAGTATTTTCAGCTTTCCATTTATTAAAATCTATAATTTCAATAATTATTTTATTATTATCAAAGCTCCGCACTCTTAATTGATTATCTTTATCCATCTATTTATCCTCCGAATAGTTGTAGAATGTCTTCTTCTTGTATATTGGCGACATGTAGCATATTCAGTTGTCTACTTTCACTCAATTCACTCAAGTTGACGGCATTATTTACTATAAAATGGTGTGGATTTTCAAATACGATACTATTTTTATGATTTTGGTAGATTTGATAAGAAAGAATTCTATAGTTGTAACTTACTTTTTCAATTCTTTGTTTATTATTTTGTAATAGTATTAAAGGAGGGTGATTAAATACTTCAGAATTAAAATGATACATTTCATAACCATCATTAAAAATTAAATCTTGTTTTTCTTCTAGGTTTATTTTCAGTAATTCAGTTTTCAGTTGTTTTATATCTTCCTGATTAGAATTAACTATAATAGTTAACGGATGTACGTCACGCTTATTATTCCTTACTACAAACTTTTTAGCTAAATCAATAATAAAACGAGCTGTATTGACATTTATATTTGATATATGGAAGACATGGGTGTAGGTATTAGGTTTAACATTTTTCATAGTAAGATATTTTTTAACCCTTTTTATATACACTTGTTTACCGTATAAACGTTCTATGATAGTTGATTCTATTTTTTGTGAATTATTCCTAAGGTGATCAATAAATTGTTGACGAGTAATCTTCCGACTTTCAATATCTTTATTAATAGCCAACTTATTTATATAATAAATGGCATTTGAAAAATATAACGCCTCGCTTTCTTCTACACTAATATTAAATATGCCACTAAGGAGATTAGTAAGAACATTAATGGATTCATCGAATTCATCAGCACTTTCAAATTTTAAATAGTTTAAAAATTCATTTTCATGTGCTTCAGTCCATTGTTTTTTAGATAGAATTTTTGTAGCGTTTGCATATCCTAGTATTTTATTAAGTTCGCTACTACTACTAATACATATAGTTTCTTTCTCAGAACTTATAGTTCTTTTTTTTCCAAAATAACAGAAGAGAATATATTTAATATCCCAAGGTTTATCTTCTTTATAATTTTCAACAAAATGTTTAAACATTAGAGCAATAGGTTTATCTATAGTTGATGGTGTATATTGCTTAGCTGCATGATACTTATATTGTACTAATGAGCTTTCACTAGCTGAATTAATATCTAAGTCCTCAATTCCTTCAACAGTAAAAACAATACTTGAGTCTTTTAAACTTAATATCCGAATTGCAGTTTGAACAAACTGATAGGTAAACCCTAATATTCCGGAATCTGCACTTCTATCTTGAGTCATCCAATCCCTCCATATCTTTATTATATTTTCCATCTCTTATCCGAGGGATTACTACATATGGAAAAGCAAAAGTCATACCTATAAAACCATATTATACCATTGAGTAATAATAAAATGTACAAAACATCGAATTATGTGCAAACATAGAATTTCAAATATGTTTATTAAATAGCGTTAAAAGTAGATTCAGGTTTTATGTACATCTATATTTTATAGAGATAAATCCACATCTGTTGCAATGATGACATCCTTGACATCATTGCGGTTCAATTGTGTTTTAACCGATTGGAACTGTTTGCCTGATTGCTTGATTACGACCAATTTCAAAGACGGCGGCAACATGGGCAGGTCCTCAAGGCGCCAAGTTTTATATTTTTCATCATAAGTTTCCGGATCTGCATGTGTGACCAAATGACCCAGGGCCCAAGTGACGATATACTGATCGCCTTCAAAAAAACCATTGCCCTTTCTCCCGCAATTAAGCACTTTCGCTATATCTCTTCCGACCGAAGGTTTCTCGGCCAGTACGACTGTTTTACTCATAGTGACATCCTTTCCCTTTTAAACTGATTCCTCTATTATCTCATATAATTTATGACAGGGCGATAATGCACAGGCATGGCATCCCAAAAACAGATCCAACAGGTATCGATCCATTGAAATTCCCGCCTGGGCTCACTTGTACACAAGGGGATAAATGTAAATTAATAGATTAGATAGCAATCCCGTGCAGTTTTTAGTATGATGAAACGTAGGGATTTTTTCAAATTAATTGGGAGGTTCAATATAAAATGAGCTTACTTTCTATAGATAAATTAGCACACAGCTTTGGCGACCGTACCTTATTCAAGGATGTTTCCTTCCGCCTGATGGCCGGTGAACATGTTGGTCTGGTCGGGGCAAATGGTGTCGGGAAATCAACGATGATGAATATCATTACAGGACAACTTATCCATGATGATGGCCGGGTGGAATGGACACCTGGTGTCGAATATGGCTATCTTGATCAACATACGATACTTTCAAAAGGTAAATCGATTCGCGACGTCTTAAGGGATGCATACTTACCTTTATTCGAGCAGGAAAAAGCACTGAATGAAGTAACAGAGAAAATGGGGACGGCCACTCCAGAAGAACTTGAAGAACTCTTGGAACAAATGGGTGAGATTCAGGACAAGCTGGAAGCTGGCGGTTTTTACAATCTGGATATTAAAATTGAAGAAGCGGCACGCGGTTTAGGGTTGGATGCAATCGGTTTGGACCGTGATGTCTCTGCCCTAAGCGGTGGACAACGGACAAAGGTTTTACTAGCCAAGTTACTTTTGGAACAGCCTGAAGTACTGCTCCTTGATGAACCGACGAACTACTTGGATGTAGAGCATATCCGCTGGCTGAGCAGCTACTTAAAGGAATATCCTAATGCATTCTTATTAATTTCGCATGACACTGAGTTCATGAACGGCGTCGTCGACGTCATTTTCCATCTTGAATTTTCAAAACTGACCCGTTACACGGCAACTTATGAAAAATTCCTTGAGCTGGCTGAATTGAATAAAAACCAACATATTAACGCATATGAGAAACAGCGCGAATTCATTAAAAAGCAGGAAGACTTCATTGCAAAAAATAAAGCCCGCTACTCAACGACCGGTCGGGCAAAGAGCCGTCAAAAGCAATTGAACCGGATGGAACGCATCGATCGTCCAGAAACTGCAATGAAACCTACCTTTGATTTTAAAGAATCACGTGCGAGCAGCCGTTATGTATTTGAAGGTGAAGAATTGGAAATCGGATATGACCGCCCATTGCTTCCGAAGTTGTCCATGACCATCGAACGGGGAGAAAAAATTGCCGTGGTCGGCTGTAATGGAGTTGGTAAATCCACTCTTTTAAAAACGATATTAGGTAAAATTGATCCTCTAGGCGGCAAAAGATCACTTGGCGATTTCCTTTTTTCTTCTTATTTTGAACAGGAAGTGAAAGCAGGCAATACGACGCCGATAGACGAAGTATGGAATGCATTTCCACATCTGGACCAACCGCAGGTACGTGCCATTCTTGCCCGTGTCGGTTTGAAAAACGAGCACATTACACGTCCGATGAGCCATTTAAGCGGTGGTGAACAATCAAAAGTACGCCTGTGCAAACTTATGCTTACCGAAAGCAACTGGCTGTTATTCGATGAGCCGACAAACCATTTGGATGTCGTTGCAAAAGAAGAACTGAAACGTGCATTGAAAGAGTATAAAGGAACGATTGTCCTCGTATGCCATGAACCTGATTTCTATGAAGATTGGGTTACCAAAGTATGGGATGTAGAAGAATGGTCTGCCCAAAATTAATTTTTTTAGGGGATGTCGCAGAATGCGGCATCCCCTTTATTATGAAATAAATAAAAAGCTAGATCATATTTTTAATGAGCAATGGAGATTGCTGAAAAACTACAACGGTTTTTAAATCATGGTCATTTACTGTTTTATGTGTAATCCCCATTGGATTGAGGAAATTTGCGACACTCCTGCCGAATGGACGAGACACCAAAGAGCTTGCCACGAGGACTTGGCAGACAGTCGGCGGAAAGGGAGCGGATTCTGAAAACACCTGGAACGTTTATTAAAGAAAAAAACTGCAGGCAAACTCGCTTTTTCGAATTTGTCTACAGTCTGAAAGGTGTTCTATGTACGATCTCGTGAGATTTTGATGATTTAGGCCATTAAGAATTCTGCTTAACTCCATCAATTTCCATTATATTGGTAGTTACTCACCTTTTGTTTTTTGGGTTTTCCTCTATACCTTAGGAGGTAAAGGATCAGTGTCAATGTAACGGCTATAGTCAATTGAATTATAAAGATTGTTTTAATAATAAATAACGATTCAATAAAGATGCCAATAACCATATACGAAACGATCATCAAGGCTTTTATCTTCTTTTTAATTTCATACTTATAAAAGCAATCTAAAATTAAGCTTAAAATAAGAAAACAGTAGAATGCCTTATAACCATCAAGTATCAATAATAAGGGAAGACCCTCTACGAATACTTTTAATAGAAGAAGAATGGTGAACGTTACAAATAGAAAAAGACTGTTCGTAATGTCTACAGCGATTCGTTCCGTTTTTAATGAAATGGGTAATAAATCAAGTCTAAGCTTTTGATGTAATTTGTATTCAATTTTGATATTGGTCAAATTTAGAAAGTTAACGAAAAAAGCAATATAAATGGTATCCACGAAAAAGTTAGTATGTATATCTTCCATTTTCATAAAAGGTAAATACATACTAAGTAAATTAAAAACGATAACCGTAATATTTATCGTAATAAGTTTACTAATATAGTTAACATCTCTCAGTAGCCTGAAGAAATTGTACTTTATTAGACCATTTATAACTTTATTCCGTATGAGAATATTCACTATCCTTGTAGATATCCGGTTCGTGACGTGATTGAACTTCCGAGAATCTAGATTGGCACCTTTTTCTTTTATTAATCCACCAACAATGATTGGATAAGTGATAAACGTTATTACTAAAAACATGCAGAGAATAAGCAAAATGGTTGTTATCGTGAAATCCAATTTGGATAATAAAGGCGAAAGCTTACTTGAATTAATATAAAAGATTAAAACGATGAGAAGGGTAATGGCTGAAAAATACGGAAATCGAACCTGATACTTCTTAAACCAAAGGATGAAAAACTCAGAATATGTCCGAAGAAACTTCAATGAGAAAACTAAGAATAATAGCAATAGGATATTTAACGTTGGTGCCCCGTAAAATAAAAGAAAAGAAATCACGATTGTAAGCTCTAGAACAATTTCTGCTGTTAGGTTCGATTTAATCAAATGATAAAAAAAGAGTTGGTTGGGCTTAATCGGAATGGTTTTGGAAAAGCTTATGATATAAGTGGTGCTTTCATATAACGCCATAAACACGAAAAGCAATAACAACTCGATTACAGTGAGCACAATGATATAATAGTAGATTACCGTACTCGTATGTATATCAAAAAAAGACAAAAGGATAAAGAGCAAAGAAACCCAAAAAAGAGCTGTGAATAATAATTTTACAGCTTTTTGCTTTTGGTTTAGACTCTTTTCTTCGGTATAGATATTGTATAGCTTGCTGTATGAATGAAAATTCATTCTACTACCCTCTCTATCATTTCTTCATTTTTTTGACTATGAAGCTTTCCATTTTCCAATCGATATATGTAGTCGGAAATATCCCATGTATGGTCCATGATATGACTTGTGAATAAAGTTGCTTCTCCATTTGCTTTTCGTTTTAGGAAATATGCTTTCACCCAGTTAACAGCCTCATGGTCCAAGCCCTCGAAAATTTCGTCACAAACTAAAACCTTGGGATTATAAAGAATGCTACCGATCAATTGGATTTTTTTCTTTGTTCCGAAAGATAAAGAACTAAATGTGGAATCTAATTGATTTATGACATTCAATTCCTCTGCAAAGGATGTATATTTAGCAACAGCTGATTCTTCTGGAAGGTTGTATATAGAAATTATAAGTTCAAAGAACTCTCTTCCGGTGACCTTCTCCAAATGCAGTTGATTATCCACCGAAACGAACGATGTAACTGTTCTCAGGAAGTTATGATTATTATGATTTTCATTCAAAATATTAATTTCACCTGAATCATAATCCATAAAGTTCAATAAGCAGTTTAAGAAAACACTTTTCCCAATTCCGTTACTTCCTACTATCGCTACTATTGAATCATGTTCAATAGTTAAATTTAAATTGTCTAATACTTTCTTGGAACCAAAACTCTTATTTAGATGATGGACCTCTATACTATTAATCGCAATCACATCCAATTAACTCTTAGTATCTATATCGTACCAGAAAATTACAGATAAAGTAATGACATTAGGATAAGTATTAGGTTTTGTTGCTTAAGTTAAATTAATAAATTAATCTATTAGTCCAGCAGCTTTTAATGCATCATAAATTGCATATAGTGCACTTGCGTTTGATGCTAACCATTTAGTGAAAGCCCAGTATCCAGCTTCCCATGCAGCCTTTGCTGCATTGTATACTGATGCTGCGCCAGCTTTGATTGCTGCCCATGCCTTTGATCCGTATTTTGCGATTGCGTTATAAATTTTAATAGCGATACTTAACATTTTTAATCATCCACCTTTTGGTTTTTTTTTATAATTTCCTAATGTCATTACGATATCTTGCTTTAATAATACAAAAGAAAAAAAGAAAAAAAAGGTAAAAAAGGCAATGTTTCGGAAACCCGAAAACCCTTTGCCACAGATGGTTTCGTCTTTCCGCAAATCCTTTTACATTCATAGAATTTCTATGTAAATTATGGTAAAATTTCCTTTCATGGATTAGTAATTCAGTTTCTCCTGATGGAGATGAGAGGCTTTCATTTATTTAACGCTATAAATTAAGAGCATAAAATCCATGTTATACATAATCAGCTTTTAAACTTTAGAAAAGGAGTTTTTATAGTGAAGAAACTGACCGTATTTTTCGAAATTATCTTTGTATTAAGTTTCGTTGGTTTAACGCTCCGGTTTTTTGGAGTTGAAAAGGCAGAAGAATGGGGCATCATCTTTTACATAACGGGTGGATCTAGTTTCTTAATCAGTTACTTGCTTCGACAATCAACAAAGAAAAAGGATACCGTAAGTAGTGATAAATAAAGGTGCTTAATTCCATTCCCACTTCATGAAAAGGCGTACTCCATCCGGAGCAGCGCTTTTTATTTTGTTTATATTTGTTATTTAACAGGATAGAAAAGGATAAATGGGATCCCTTCCTGCGGTTCATCGTACGGCCCCTCCATACTTATCTCCTTTTGTGGGGATCCCACTATTAATTCCTGGCAGGGAGAACAGAATTCCCCTTACTAGGGACTACACAGGCAGTTAAATTAGGTGTTACCTTTGGAGACGAGTCTATCAACTCCTTATCCTCCCTTTGGTCCGGTACAGTTGACAGACGACAAAATAGGTAAAGGGTTCTTATCTAAAATTAGATAAGAACCTTTTACCTATTTCATTCCTATCCATATGATCAATAGAATTACCGCAATACTAGCCCAAATTATTACTTGACCGTTTTTTTTCAAATTAACACCTTCTTTTAACAAGATGAATACCACTTACTTGGTACATATGCATAGTAATTCCGGTAGACTCCACATCCATTATCTTGTTTGATAATGTAAAACTCTGCAGAGCTTCTTTGGCGTGGAACATGTCGGCAAAAGTTTGACATGTTACTTGGCCAATCATCTCAAATTCTCATACAGCACTCGCTGTTACTGTAGCTCTTGGCAGTTCTGGTTATTAAGGTACAAATATGTCTTATGTTATTGAAGATGAATTAAAGATACGTTAAATGCCAAAGAAAGGTCATCCCTTCTTTGGCACTTAATAAAAAACTAAAAATGTCGTTCGATGAGATTTTTTAAGGCCGTAAATTTGTGCCGGCTTAAGTTAATCTTGTGATTGCAGTGATGTAATTTCACATTATATGATTTCATATAATTGTCCGATTCTATGTATTCGATTTGGTCAATCGACACCAAATAGGATTGATGCGTTCGATAAAAATTACACTGATTAAGAATGTCTTCTAACTTATTTAAGCCTTCCGAGCATTCCACAGTCTCTGCATCTTTTAGGTGGATAAATGTTTTTCTCCCCTTTTTCTCTATATAGAGAATATTGGCGGTATCGATTAAAGAGATTTTCCCATTCGCTTTTACGCCAATTCTTCTTATCTTTTTATGCGTATAACTAAGGCGATCAAGTGTCTGCTTTAGTCTTACGATATTAATTGGCTTAGTTAAAAAATCTTCTGGGTAATATTTGTAACCCTGCAAAGCGAAGTCTTGATGGGCACTCATAAAAATAATCTTGATTTGGGGATGATTCTCTTTCAGATAATGGGCAATGTCAAATCCATTGGACACAGGCATATTAATATCTAATAATATTACGTCAATGGTCAGCCCCTGATCGATAGAATTAAACAATTCACTCACATCAGTTGTACTTAATATTAAATTCACATTTGGGAATTTAGTTACAAACCCCTGAATCTCGTTAAGGATCGGTTCCTGATCATCAATAACAGCAAGACGTATAAATCCCATCATGACTCCTAGTTTTCTTCATCTGGTAGCTCTGGTTCGTAGGAAAACCAGAAACAACTACTCATCGAGGTGATGGAATTAAAAAATAACGATATCATTCCAATAGCAAAAGTTAGAAATTTCAACATAATCAATGTAACCCCTTTAAGGTAATTTTATATATAAAAGCATCTAAAATTAAGACGCTTTTCCCCCAAAAATCCGTTAAGGATAGTCCTTGGAAAATTAGAGCAGACCACACACAATACATTATGGTTTGAGGTAGAAAAACGCTCAATCCCGTGCATAGGATGAATGTGGTCACAGCCTTCATTTTCTGTTTTAAAATACTTTTTTGTGTGAAAAGGTGCTTTTTTTTATGTAATATAGGTGCTTTTTGAGCAGTAATCAAAAAACTTATCAGTAATAATAAGATAAATAGAATCTTATAGGATGAAAGAACGTCTGTATATTGTACGCAAATTAATGTCAGAAAAATAATTTGCAACGTGCTAAGAATAAGACATGAATAATACCCTTTGAAATGGGCACCTCCTGAAAACATTCGAAGGAGAGCCCCTGAAAGCAAGCCCATCATGGTTTCAGGTAAGATTCCTAAAGGCCAAACAAGTAAACTGACCAAAACGATTTGATTCATCCCCGATATCATCCATTCAAGTCCATAGCGAATTTTATCTTTACTTTTTACGAGTTGTGGATTCTCAGAGACAACTAGATTTGAGATGTTCGTTGCCAAAAAGTTCGGTAAGAAATGCTTAAACATATTGCCCTCCATGCGGTATTTTTACAATGAACGTAATCATGTCATCTATGACTTCTGGGTATATATGTCCTCCGTACTGCATGACAAGACTTTCAACAATGGCCAATCCCTGTCCAGTGTTGCATGCATTTTTTTTAGTCGTAAAGCCTTGATCGAAGATGCTACCAATATTCTCTAAAGTTCCACCCTCTATAAAGTTGCTTACTTCTAAAATATAATGGACATCGTTTCTTTGGATTTTCATGTTGATATATCTCTTTTCCTCTTCTAATTGATCGACAGCTTCAATAGCATTAAGGATTAAATTTCCGAATATCTTATTTGTTTCATAAACCTTACAAGGAAAGGAAGATAAATCATCTGCAATGTAGTAGTACATGTTGATGCCTTTTTTGGAACCCTTCTCTTTGTAGGAAAGTAATAACCCCCCAACAGCTTCTGAAGCTATCGGTAATATATCGCTTACATAGGATATTTCTTCTAGCACTGAGTTAACATAGTCTACTGAGTCATTGTATTTTCCACTGTTCAGCATTTGTTTCAGCGCTAATATGTGATGAATAAAGTCGTGTCGCTGCGAACGCATTGTAGTGATATGTTTAGAAATGTCTTCTTCATATTGACCATCTAAGGAAACGGCCAGATCCTCAATTTTTTTCACCATATGATACCGAATTATATACAATAATGAAATTGTAATTAAAACTAATACTATAGCTGATGTTATGCTTAAAAACTTTAACTGTTTGAATTCAAAAACGAAAATGTAAAACAAAAAAAGAAGGCCAAATAAGAATACTAAAACAGATAAAATAGTATCGTTTTTATTTTGTTTTTTCTTGACTGGTATCGGAATATAATAATTTGCTGTTCTCAAGATTACATAAAATATTACCATTATCACAAGGTGCGGAATGGCCCTTACTAAAGGTAAAGCACTCAAAGAATGTATATATGGGAATTCCTTAAAGAGCGCGAATCCGATAACCTCTGAGATTAACAATAAAAGACATCCTAGCAACACAGCTATAATTGATGCAAAACTATTCAGGTTCGTGACAAAAGTCAACAGAAACCCAATCGCTAAAATCGTTACTAGAAGGTAAGTTATCGAAGGCAATGTTTCTTTTACCATTAACAGAATAATGCTTCCATAAAAACTTACGATGCATATCGGGATCATTTTATCTTTTAAAGAAATTCCAATTAGTCGATACCCCACTAGGATAATGACTAATGTTTCCAAAAACCCACCGAAAATCGACAATAACACGACAAACTTCCTCCTTAACTTTACAAAAATACCATAAAAGGAGTAATTTTACATCTATTTTTAGGATAATTTATGCAAATATTGCAAATTAGGGCGAAATATTTGTTAATTGGGATAAATTAAACGTAGTTATGACCCATCTGGACCTTTATTACCAAATCAACTAATAACTCTGATAATATTTGTTTTATAAATAATGGAGGAGTGTTATCGTGAAGAATGAAAAAGTGGGGTTTAATAGTGTAGAAAGTCGTATTATTCAGCTAATTGCCAATGAAGTGCCCAATAAACAAATTGCGGTAGAATTAAACTATTCGCAGAGGATGGTAGAGTACTATATTAGTAATATTTCCAAGAAACTTGAAGTACATACACGAGTCGGCATTGTTGTGAAAGCTTTTCAAAGTAAAATTCTCCATTAAAAGTAATACTCCTTCTATGACGTTTCTTTTATAATAGCCTGTAGAGAAAAATTGTCATTTCTCTCTACAAGCTTCTACTTTTCAACTTAGAACATTTTACATGAAAATATATATCCTGCTTAAAAAAAGGCTAAACTGGTGGCCAGTTCTTTCTTGGATCCGTAGTGCAACATTTGCTGGTGTCCTAATTCAGGAAGAGGAGCGTAATCTTTGTCCCCTTATTTTCTTCAGTTTCGACTTCGATCGTTCCATTATGGTATTCAACGAGTTGTTTTGTTATAGCAAGTCCTAACCCTGTTCCATCAGTATCTTCTTTTACAGATGTGCCACGATAATACCGATTAAATAAATTTTGCTTCGTATATTCGTCCATGCCTATTCCATTGTCCTGAACATGGATGCTGAAACAACCTTTCCCTTGTTTTACGATCACCCCAATTGAAGTTCCTTCAAGATTGTATTTTGCTGCATTACTTAGCAGATTCACAATAATTCTCTTGAAATACTTCTTATCAATTTTATAGAAAATGGGATTATCTTCAACGTCGACGGTATAAAAGTGATGATTTTCAACATTCGTTCTAAAAAATTGATTTACAACTTCCTTAATAAAGTCATTAATATCAACTTCTTCTCTATACATCGGAAGCGCATTATTTTTTATGCGGTAGGTCAAGTTGATGTCCTCTATGAGATCTGACATATAAGAAGCGTTCTGTTCAATCGATAAGTAAAAGTCACGAACTTCATCCTCTGTCCAATTATAATCAGAAGAATTCAACATCACTGCATATCCGTAGATGGTACTTAGAGGAGTTTTCAGATCATGTGAAAGTCCCGAAATCCATTCTTCTCTCGTTTGCTGTATTTTTTTCTGCTGCAATTCACTTTCTTTTAGCATATTTGTCAGCTTTTTCAACGAATTTATGACCTCTTTAAACGGTTTAAAAGAGGATTTAAGATTTCCGTTTGTTTTCAGACTGTACGCCAAATCCCTACGTTTTCCCAGTGGTTCCTCATAGACACCTTTGGCTAACGATTGAAGCCAATGAATGATATGGATAATCGGCTTTCCAAACTTCTGGGCATACCACCAAGAAATCATAAATAGAATAAGCAGCATCACAATGAGGGTAATAACCAGGCCTCTTAGTACGGTTTGATTAATATTAATTGAACTAAACATGTGTTCTTCGTAGTTTTTATTGGGGGCTATTACGACATAAGATGTGTCTGACTCCTTATTATAGTAAGTGGCGATATTCTCTGTTTTTTCCCAGTAACTATCTTGAAAATCAACTATCTGAAACAAGGAAGGTTCTGCTAGATTTTCATTCGTTACAAACTTTCTCAATAACTCACCCTGATCATCATAAATGTAAAGGTTAGCCTTTTCCTTGGATAACACTTTTTTGATTTGTTCGGTCACCAATTGTTTTTCGTCTGATTTCCCCATCTGTTCTCTAACCACTCTGATGATTTCATCCAAAGATCGCTTCGAACCAAATAGGGCAATGAATGATTGGTTTTCTATATCAAGGGACCAAAACGTCCTTTTATTAGTTTGATTTGATGTCATTTCAATTATTTGTTGTTTTGAATACGCTGATGGAAGGCCCTGAGGTGTATTCAGGGAAAACTGAACTTCACCTTTTTTATCAATGATCTGTAGCCATCCATCCTGTTTAAGAATGCTTTCCTTGATATTCTCATTTACGCTTACTTGTCCGTCATTTAGCTTTATGGATTGCTGCAGGAAATCACCTGGTGTTTTGGAAAAATCCTCCTTTGCATCTTGTTCAATGATGGAAAATGCTAGAATGAGAAGGCCAATTACTGAAAAGAAAATCAAGAAACTTAAAGCCATGACAATTTGAACAATAAATTTAATTATCAGATGCTGTGTAACACTCATTTGACCGATTTGCTCACAAATTTATACCCAATGCCGCGAACTGTAATTAATAGCTTTGGATTACTTGGATCTTGTTCGATTTTTTCCCTTAGCTTTCGCATATGTACAATAACGGTATTTTCATCTCCGTAAGAGTCTGCCCCCCACACCCTATCATAAAGTTGTTGTTTTGAAAAAATCTGATTAGGAGACTTGGTGAAGAAAGTCAGAAGCTGGTAAAGCTGTGCTGACAAGTTTATTTCTTTCCCATTTACTTTAACAACTGCCTCATTATAGTTAATGAATAAGACGCCATTATCAAATCTATCATTAACTTGTGAAAAACTAAGGTTCTTTTTATTTCTTTTCAATTGAGCTTTAATTCGGGCTACTAGTTCCAATGGGTTAAATGGCTTCGTTATATAATCATCAGCCCCATATGCAAATCCTGATACTTTATCAAAATCTGAACCTCTAGCAGTGAGAAAAAAAATCGGAACATCCGATCTTCTTCTTATGATGGAACAGATATCAAACCCTTCCATATCCGGAAGCATGACATCTAACAAAATTAAATCATATTCATTTTGCTCAATTAAGTCGAGTGCATCTCTCCCAACATATGAAGCATCGACGTTTGTAAAGCCTTCTTTTTTCAATAAAACTTTGACCATCTTAACCAACGTCATTTCATCATCCACGATCAATATTCTTGATGCATGCATATTTATCACCCCTGATTAAAAATATATCACGAATAACATGTTGTAATTATCCAAAATTAACAATTTTAAGGTTCTGTTAATGTACCTTTATGTAAATGTTAATCTTGCGCTCTTATAATAAGTGGTGAAAGGAGCTGTCACGATGACAACGATATGTTTACGAGAGTTCAAGAGTCTTTTCAAGAGTATTCGCTCAATTATTATTATTATTTTTATGCTTGGGGTTACATTAGGGTCAGCGAAGTTACTTAGTAAATGGAGCTCTGAGTTACAGGATGTAGGTCTTGATAATGCTTATATGGGCGGTCTTTATATTCTCCTGTTGCTCGCAGGTCCTATTTTTGTTACGAGCTTATCGCATGATGTGATAAATCGGGAGACCCATTCTCGAACCATGCGTTTTTTAGTAACAAAATTGTCGAGGGACAAAATTGTTATCGGAAAATTTTT
This sequence comes from Peribacillus sp. NJ11, assembly GCF_030348405.1. NCBI lineage: Bacteria > Bacillati > Bacillota > Bacilli > Caryophanales > Bacillaceae > Peribacillus > Peribacillus sp. NJ11. The sequence goes on along the minus strand of NZ_JAUCFO010000001.1, from coordinate 1,237,589 downwards.
AGGAGTTTCACTCTTCTGGTTTGTATGTATTTTACTTTCTTTAATCATGTTGATTCCTTTTGCAAAAACATTCTACTTTGCCGAATTGATTGAATCAGTTATTTTTATTACGTACTTTGTTGCCCTGTTCCTATTTATCTCAACCTTAATTAATAAACCTGGATTAAGTATATTTTTAGGTATCATTCTATCGATAACACTTCCAGTTTTGGGGATTTGGGGTATGGTTTCAAAAGAAATAATCTTCCTGAGGATATTTAGTTACTTGACCCCTTACTTTTATGTTGGGCAGGAACAGTCCTTTTATGTTTATTTCATCCCAATCTTGTCACTGGTCTTTCTTTTATCAAGCATAATAATTCTTAGAAAGAGGGATTTCTAATGTATGCTTTTGAAACAAATCAAATAACCAAAAAGTATGGGGATCATACGGTTGTCAATAAGGTTGATTTAAATGTTACCCAGGGTCATATATTCGGCTTCTTAGGGAAAAATGGAGCTGGAAAGTCAACCTTTATTAATATGGTAACGGGCATAACCACACCTACCTCCGGCGATTTTAAAATTCTCGGCTCAAGTGAGATTACGGAAGATAAAATCAAGCGAAGAATAGGCGTCCTTCCTGATTACTCCACTTTCTACGACGATCTAACCGGTATTGAACATTTAAAGTTCTTAGGAAATGTATTGGGTGTGAGACGTTCCAAAGCTGAATTAATAGCGTTATTAGAACGTGTTGAACTTGGAGATGCAATTAAAACGAAAACCAAGAAGTATTCGTTCGGGATGAAGAAAAAATTAGGTGTCGCCCAGGCGCTCATTAATGATCCGGATTTAATCTTTCTCGATGAACCAACTTCTGGAGTAGATGCAAACGCGGTTCTAAATATCCATTCCTTGATTAAAAATGTAGCTGCAGAGGGGAAAACGATATTTTTAACATCTCATAACTTAAATGAAGTTGAAAAGCTTTGTGATGAAATTGCAATTATGGATAAAGGCATTATTCAAGCTCAGGGAAGCATGGAACAATTAAGACATAAGTATCAATCCCAATTAACAGTTAAGGTGAAACATGGAAAGATTCCTATTGAGCACAAAGCTGGGTTACAACAAATTTTCGAGAAAATTGGAAAAGACATTGAGTGGGGAACAGAAAATACATCGTTAGTAGTAGCTGAAGAATCAAGCATTCCTGTCATTAATCGAGCCTTTTCTAATACAAAAGTGGATATCTATCGGCTTGAGGTCAATGAACCATCTCTGGAAGAAATATTTCGTAACCTTGGTTCTAGCCAGAGAGGAGCATGATATGAAGCCCACTGGAATTGTACGGAGACTAGATCCATTAGGAAGATTTTGCATACCTAGTGAAATAAGAAAGATGCTGGATTTGGAGATAAGTAACCCACTTGAATTGTTTATAGATGACGAACATATCATCCTAAAAAAACATGAACCGCAAAATGAATGTATATTAACAGGAGAGGTATCAAGTCAAAATCTTATCCTGGGAGATGGTTCAATCATTCTGACTCCTAAAGCTGCTGAATTGCTTTTTGAAGAATTGCAACATTTAATGAAATCCTGAAATTTTGGAAACCATGTAGGCTAAATCCCCTAATGGTAGATATCACAATGAAATAAAAGAGAACAAAAACTTATTTAAATGCAGAAGAAAACCAGTATCGATAATTATACTGGTTCTTTTGATTTCTATTTATTTGTCGCTCCCATTTTAAAATGAAAAGCGTGGAAGGCTCCTTCAGCCAGCCATATTTCCTTAACCTGCGGCTTAAACTCTTTCCGCCACCAAGGTATAGGTTTTCGGAAGTCCAATATCGTGGATTTTATGATTCGGTTCTTCCTCGAGTACTTTAATGACAAGTCCTGATTGACCTATCGACGTTATAAGTTCCCCGATTGTCCATTTACGCTGTACAACTCTTGAAAGGCTCCCTTTTTCCTCATCTGGCATATGCTTCGAAAAAGCGACCTCATTGTTTTCGATTGCCGGAGCGAAATAGTTGCCTGAAATCTTATGTTTTTTACCATTGGAAGTAATGAGCTTTGTTGAAATAGGGTGAAATTCATGCAGTACGAATCGGCCTCCAGGTTTCAACATCATTTTAATTTTTTCAAATAACGGCTGCAGGTCTATTAAATAGTGAAGCACACCGAGCTCCATTAAAACCAAATCCTGATTCCCTGATTCATGCTCTGATGATAATGAAAGGACATCTGAAACGATATACTCGATGGTAACATTGGCCCCATTGGCCAGCTCATTTGCAAACGTTGCATTTTCCTGGGAAAAATCAACAACCTTCACTTCAGCTCCCAATATAGCCAGGGCAACTGCTTTAACACCGTTCGACCCCATCAAATGAGTTATCTTTTTACTTGTTACATCCCCCATATATTTATAAAAAGGATGCAGTCTCCATTTTGGATTTTGCTTGATTTTTGATGCCAATTCCACGGGATCTCCATAACGATTGACAAGCGCTAAATAATTATTCTGGTTCCACGCCTGTTCATTTTCCGCTGTGAATCCCTGCTGCTCGGCAGATAAATAAGCATGAATCTCGGCACTGTACCTGCTCATTTCTTCATCGTATAAATAACTGTACAACGACCTGCACCAAATCTCCATATCCCCCAGCTTTATAGATAAACGGTAAGGATCTGTTTTAATGGTCGTGTTAAACCGACAGCGGACAGTTACCGAAACCCCCTCGACATCCATTAGAAAGGAGGCAGTCTCAGGACTTCTTTCAGCCTTTGTTGGGGAGTATTCGGAAAAAAGATCTAAAGCCTCAGTAAAGACATCCCATTGTACATCAATTTCTATGTTCTTATACTCATCAATTTCAACTCCTTGCACGAAAAGAGCAGATCGACCTGTATATTGGTAAGGTATATTAGCTTGATCCAGCATGTTCCCCATTAATGTGATTGAATGATAATAAAAACTTGCCTTCATATGAACCTCCTAAACGTCAAAAAAGCATTACAATTATTCTTATTCTTCCATAGCAAATTTCAAACCGGTACTCGTAATGGCAATCAGCTCTTCATCATGGCGGTCAATGCCATAAACGAGTAATGTAACAAGCATATATATGGCTCTGAACCTGGCTAAGTTTTCTGTTTCCTTTTCGATTTCACCATAGATTTCAAAAAAATCACGGCGCACCTCTTTTGGAAAATAACTGTATAAAAAAGAAAAATCAATGGCTGGGTTTCCGATATGCACATCTCCCCAATCAATGATACCTGCGAGAACGCCTTCATCATCAAGTAAGACATTCCGGATATGAATGTCTCCGTGAACGAGTGAAATCGGATGCTGAACATCCAATTCTTCTAGCCCTTCAACAAATTCCTTAACCGCATTGGCCTGTTCCAAGTATCCCAGCCTTAATAGACTTGAGACATTTTCCATTAGCGATTTCTTGCGAAAGGAAACATCAAGCCTCATCATCCCATCAGGCTGTACACCTAAACGCCTAGCCTTTTCCACAGGGAAACTGTGAAGAACTTTCAAAAAACGGGCAAATCTTTTTGCCGATTCGACCTTATTTTCAACCGATCCTTCTACAGGCAAGTGTCCCTTTACCATTTTATAACCGGTAAAAGGATAAGGATATAGAGTACTTGGTTTCCCAAAAAAGATCGGTTCAGGGATATCAAGCGGAAAAGTGCCTGCAATTGAAGGCAAAAGCTGATTTTCCACCTGAATCAACGTAACTGCAATAGGGCGGCGGGGGAAACGGAATACAAATTGCCCATTGATTTGTATGACCGTGTTATCGAAACCCTCCCCAAGTTGCTTGATCTCTTTCAACTCAATTTCCGGAAACTGCAGCATGACCAATTTCCCTGCTAGCTCCAACGAAACTGGATATTCTGCCAACCAAGGCTTTTCCACTCCCGACTCCCCCTTTTACCGGTTTCTCCCTCTATTGGGGCTGCTGCCAGATCCACCCCTGCGATTACTTGGACCTTGTGTACTAGTAGATCTACGGCTATCTCTTTGATCTCCTCGTGGATTGTCACGTTTTGGTCCACGGCTATCTTCCAAGCGGCCACCCCGCGGATTCTCTCGCCTTGGTCCGCGGCCGTTTTCCGAACGGCCTCCCCGTGAATCATCACGTATAGGTCCACGACCGTTTTCCGAACGGCTTCCCCGTGAATCCTCACGTTTGGGTCCGCGGCTGTTTTCCATCCGGCCTCCCCGTGGTTTCTCCCTCTCGACTTCACGATTGTCCGCTTGATTTACAGAACGGTGACTGCCTCGATTCGGTCCTCTCGTATCTATCCGTTCCCGATGTTTCCTTCCTCCTCCCGAACGCGGTCGGCGGGTACCCTCATCAGAAGAGTCTTCATAACGCTTCCTGTTTTGCCTCACCTCATCAGGTTGGAACATTTTCACTCCTTCAATCGTCCTTCTCTCGATTTTCATGGAGATCCCTTTTTCAATATCGCTTAAAAGCTGAAGATCCTTCGTTGCTATGAAGGTTACAGCCAAGCCATTCTCACCCGCCCGGCCTGTACGGCCAATTCGGTGGATGTAACTTTCTGCATCCTCGGGAACATCATAATTAAACACATGGGTCACGCCTTCTACATCGAGCCCCCGGGCAGCAACATCCGTTGCAACTAAATATTGAAGCTTTGCGTCTCTGAAGTTTTTCATGACACGCTCCCGCTTTGCCTGTGAAAGGTCACCGTGAAGTTCTTCAGAATTGAATCCAGCTGCCTTCAGGGCATCATTCAAAACCGAAACGCGACGTTTTGTACGGCAAAATATAATCGCAAGGTATGGCTGTTCTTCTTTGATCATGTTAATTAGTGAAGACTGTTTGGCACGATCGGTCGTCTCAATGACAAGCTGCCTGATTTTCTCAACCGTTACTTGCTCAGCCTTCACAGCGGCAGTTAATGGTTTAGTCATGTATCGTTTAGCCAATTGATGCACCTGTTCAGGCATCGTCGCTGAAAAGAGCAACGTTTGGCGCTCCTCTGGAAGCTGTCCCATGATCTCTTCCACTTCTGGTAAAAATCCAATATGAAGCATTTGATCAGCTTCATCAAGCACGAGTGTTTGAGTTTGTGATAGATCGATGGTGCCTCTTCGTAAATGATCTAATAACCTGCCTGGCGTGGCGACCACCACGGAGATGTTTCTTGTCAGCTTTTTCATTTGCTGCTCGACATCCTGTCCGCCATAAACTGCAAGCACTTGAAGTCCTTCGATTTCATTAGCGAATTTTTTCAATTCAGCAGTGATTTGCAAAGCCAATTCCCTGGTTGGCGTGACGATCAGTGATTGTATGTGGGATGCGGCGGGATCGACTTTTTCGAGGATTGGCAACAAAAACGCCAAGGTCTTCCCTGTTCCCGTCTGCGCCTTCGCGATGACATCTCTTCCAGCAAGGATATCTGGAATCGATTTCTCCTGTATGGGGGTTGGGTGGGATATTCCTATTTGCTTTAATATCATGTCAATCGCCGGGCTGACGCCAAGTTCGATGAATTTTGTCATGTATAGTGCCTACTTTCCGAATTTCTTCATTTTATTGACTGGTAATCAACTTCAGGAAATGGTTGCAGATCCTTCACTTCATGTCATTTTTCTTAGTCTAAGCTATTTGTTAGTATATCATTATCTATTTTCGAGAAAACCTGTACCTTAAAATTTTTCATGCTATTGTACTTTAGTTGCTTTTCTAATATAATTTATAAGATTTTATCCATACTATCGAGCTACTTACTTGAAAAAGGGTAAGCATCTCATCCTTGTAGATTTTTGCAAGGATTTTTTGTATATAAAAAAGGAGTGACCGCATGTTTAAATTAAAAGAACGGAATTCAAATATTAAGACGGAAGTACTTGCGGGGCTTACAACCTTTTTAACACTGGCTTATATCATCGTTGTAAACCCAATGATCCTTTCTGATGCCGGTGTTCCCTTCGACCAGGCATTCACAGCAACCATAATCGCAATAATAGTCGGTACCCTATGCATGGCCCTATTAGCCAATTACCCGATTGTCATAGCCCCGGCTATGGGTTTGAATGCTTATTTTGCATACTCGGTACTGGGAACCCATGATATCTCATACACAGTTGCCTTTTCTGCAGTCTTTGTTACGGGAATCATCTTTATCCTTTTATCCCTTACCTCTTTCCGCTCAAAATTGATCGAGGCCATCCCCAATAACTTAAAGCATGCAATCAGTGCCGGAATCGGACTTTTCATCACCTTCATCGGACTTCGTTTGTCAGGTGTCGTAACACAGCATGAATCCAACCTGGTTACCCTTGGAAGCTTCAGGGATCCCAGTGTGGCACTTACATTGGTTGGTTTGGTCATAACGATCGTGCTGATCGTTCGCAATGTACAGGGAGCGATATTCATCGGAATGATCGTGACTGCCATAATCGCTTTTTTTACAGGACAATTGGAAATTAACGGCTTGGTTTCCACCCCCTCCTTACCTGAAGGAATAATAGTCGCCAATCCAATCACATCTTTCGCCGATGTCATTAACTACGGGCTTTATGGCGTCGTCTTCTCCATTTTGCTTGTAATGCTATTCGATACGACCGGTGCTTTATTAGGAATTGTCCGCCAAGCTGGATTGCTGAAGGAGAATAAGCTTGAAAAATCCGGCAGTGCCTTCTTTGCAGATTCCGTCGGCACTACTGTTGGCGCCATGTTCGGTACAAGCCCGACCGCTGCCTCGGTTGAATCATCAGCTGGTGTAGGAGCGGGCGGCAAGACAGGTTTAACCGCTTTGGTAGTGGCCATCCTTTTCTTGATAACAGCCTTCTTCAGTCCACTAATAGGAGCTGTCTCAAATGTAGCGGCAATCACGGCACCTAGCTTGATCATCGTGGGAAGTATGATGATTAAAAGCATTAATGAAATTGACTGGACACACTTTGATGAATCATTCCCAGCCTTTTTGGTCATTGTCGCCATGCCGTTAACATCAAGCATCGCCAACGGGATAGCACTCGGATTCATCGCCTATCCCATTTTAAAAATGGCAAGAGGCAAATTCCGTGAAGTGCATCCGTTCGTGTATATGTTTGCCGTTCTATTCCTTTACCAACTGATTTTCCTGGCTTGATCATTTCATGAAGGGTACCATTCGATAATAAAAAGGAGTGTTCAATTCATGTTAATTGAACACTCCTTTATTTTGTTTACGTGCAATTACTTCATAACGTTTTCTTTCCGCTTACCTTTAATCACACTTGGTACTCCAACTGCCGTGCAATTATCGGGAACGGATGTCAAAACAACTGCATTTGCCCCCACTTTCGAATTCGTGCCAATTCGGATGCCACCGTGTATTTTAGCGCCATTTCCTATATACGCATAATCACAAACGATAGGTGCTTTTTTACTTTCTTTATTTTGTCCGAACGATACTTGATGCATAATCGTAACATGATCCCCTATTTTGCAATATGGGTTGATAAGAACGCCTTTAGCTCCATGAGGCAGACGTAAATCCTTTCCAATTTGACATTGCCCAGGAAACTCGCAATTCAGGAAAAGTCTTATGATTAACAAATCTACCATACGGTACATAATCCATAATACTTGTTTTAAGATTGGAATGTTCACTTTATAGTAAATTATATTGCCTATCCGGTAAACAAACATGACGATTATTCCATGGATTCCGCCCAGTCTCCCCCAGTTTTTAACAAATGCCAATTTATTGAACCATTTAAATAAACCCATGATATGCCTCCTAAGAACATTATTTTAATTTATCGAACAGTGATCGCAGCTTTTCCTCTTCATTCTCCCAATTATATTCTTGTCTATATGCAGCTTTTCCACGTTCCCCCATGTTCGCTGCCATTTCAGGGGATTCCAGTAAATAAACTGCTTTTTGAACGATTTCATCCATGTTTGCTACATCGGCCGACAATCCACAGCTCCATTTATCCAGTACATCTTGAATAAGAAAATCAGAAACCATAAATGGAATGCCAGCGGCCATATATTCAAAACACTTTGTTGTTTTACCACCCATGAAATTAGGATCAGGAACTAAAAATGCCATGCCTGCATGTGCTTTCTGGATGGATTGAAATGCTTTATCAAAGGCCATTACACCCTCTAGACTGATATAATCTTCTAAGCCGTTATCAAGGATGAATATTTTCAATTTTTCGATGTATACTTCTCTGCCCGTTCCAATGATCCTCATGTGAAATACTTTCTTTAATTCTACTAATCTTTTTGCAAGAAGCAGCATGGTTTCCCCGCCACGTATATCAGATATGCTTCCTAGGTAGATGAATGTAAACACATCTTCTTTTTCTTTATTTTCTTTCATTACAGGAATTTTCGGGTAATTGTAAACATCCGTTGTTGCACAAGTTAAGAATTGATAATCATCTTTATACGTCATTTCTGCAAACACGACCCCGCTGCATGCCCTTAGCAATTGTTTCTCCAAATAACGATACATACTCAATGCAATTTCGGGGATTTTTTTTCTCATAAGGACCTTTGGTACATTTTCATGCATGTCATAAACAATGACTGGATGATAACGGGGAATCCTTCTTATTATGTTCATTAAAATCAGCAGCTCCGGATCATGAAACTGAATCACATCAGGTTTATCTTTCTTAATCTTCAGGTAAAGAGCAATCCAATTTAACATACGCCCTTTCCTGGATTTCTTAGTCAACCGTTCAACTTCTATATTGGCAGGGATATTATCAGGGATTAGATTATTTTCAATCGCTATATGCTTCACCTTGTACATTCCTGTTTCTCCAAAAGAAAAGGCTTGCCGAAAATAAATCCTGGTATCATTCCATGGGTGCACCGAACTAATATTATAAAATAACTTCATCTCTTATCTCCCTTTTGTAAATCTGACCCTAACAATAAATACATGATAACGAAAGTAAAAACCATCCCGCCTGTCACAAACGTTGTTGTAAGCGCAGTATCCGCTAAACACCATGCAGGTACAACAAACAGGATTATGCCAACACCTTGCCACTTTGCATTTTCCGTCAGGCTATCATAAAGCCATAATATCGCTGCTAAGATCACTGTATAAACCAAGAATCCAATATAACCGAAATTAGCAAAAGCGTCGGCGAACATATTGGCATTGGCTGCCATTTCAGGTCGCCCAAAGTACTCTGTACCGATAATGAAGGGCGGAGTCTGGTCATAAACAGGGTCTATGAATTTTTCAAAAATACTATACGATAGCAAGGCTTTTGGATTATTTGAAAAGAAGTCTACATAATAGGTTGTCAGCAAACCCGGTGTGATGATCATCCTTCTGGCAAACAAATTAGATAAATATGTCTGATCAAGGATAAAATCCAGAAAAATGCTGATGCCTAACAGCGAGCAAAGACTTACACAAAAAAGAATGGAGAAATTCCTTCCCTTCTTCCGAAAAGCAATGAATACAATGATTAATAATCCAGTCGATAAAAGGGTGGATTTCAAGCCATTGACGGTGTACAAAAGGTATTGCAGCCCTAGTCCGATAACCACATAGATATATTTTTTTTTGCATAAGCCAATGGTCACGATTAAAGGATTACATACTTTTGCAAGCCACTGTATAATATAGCCTGCAAGAGGGGTTAGTTTTGTTCGAAAAGTCATTCGCTTATCATAGATATCCTCAGAATTTATAGGAGGCTTTAGACTAATTCCGCCCGAAACCTTGAAGATGTAAAGAAAAAAAATCAATAATGTTATAACAAAAATGATTTTTAGTAGACCGAGATTAACATTAGGATGTATAAACTTCATGGCTGGCAATCTATTAACATTTCCAATGATAAGTAAACAAAAAAACAAAAGAACATTCGTATATATGAAATCAGGCTTTATCGTATCAAATAAATAATTTGGAACCCATACTACCGGTATATAGACAATAAAATACAAAATCCAGAAAACGAGTTCCGACGGCTTATCCAAATCCTTTTTTATGAATATGGCTGGCAATATAATGAAAAACATGGAAACACCTATCATGACTGCACTTGGATGTTGTTGATATATATATCCCATATAAGCATATTCAGGGGAAATAAAGTAAACGTAGGATATATCCAGTAACCAGACGTATATTCCTACCAGGCCCAGTTGAATCAGCTTCATTTTTTTAGGTTATCCTCTCGATCTATGGAATGTATCGCTCTATATCCAAGGAGAGCAAAAAAGTAGTAGCTCGTCCCCATACAAATGCTATAGTATAAAATGGCTGTTTCAGCTGAACCCCCTGAAATGAAAATGACCAGTACTCCAATAGATGACAGTAACAGCCTTGAAACATCCCATAGAAGCTGAGTCCGTTGTTTTTTTATTAAATACAATATTTGGGAAACCGGTATGACAATCACTTGACTTATAAACATAAATGACATCAACGTCACATATTCACCGGAAACACGCCACTCTTCACCAAAAACAAAGCTGAAGAGCCCTGGGGCGATCCAAGCAAGCAGTATCAGTGACGGTATACCTGCCATCGCTAACTTAGCAAGGATGCTTCTATATAATTTCAAAACTCTTCGAGGATCATTTGTAATGCTTTTTAACGCTTCGGTGTAGAATACTGGTGAAATACTCGCTCCCACCATCGTAATGGGCAGACCTACCGTTTTTGAAGCCATGGAAAAATAACCTGTCACTTCAGGTCCGTATAGGCGCATTAATAACAAAAATATGATTTGCATGGATAAAGAACTTAATAGTGTTGACCACGTGGAGTATTTAGCGAAATCCTCATACTTTTTAAACAAATACCCAATTCTTCTAAAGTTCACTTTCGGCCAATGCATCTGCTTTAAGAAAAATCGCCAAATATATACAAAGGTAATTCCTCTTCCAATCATATCTCCCGTAGCTAAACCTATTCCTGGAGTAAGATGATTAATGGACGTAAGCGAGAACTGGCTTATTACATTGCTAATCGATTGAAGTATTTTAGAATGAGTTATACCTTTAAACTTATCTTCTTTCACCAACCAGTAAAGCAACACTTGGTATATCCCTGCAAAAAATAGACCACTTGAAAGCAAAAGGTCATTCATTATAGTCGTCTTAATCCCGTATATTTGAAATAACGATAGATTAAAAAGGCTTAAAATAATATTCAGCATACAAACAACGGCAATCGTAAACAAACTGATGTACATTAAGTGAACCGTATTCTTATGGTTTTTTTCTAAAGGAATCGCCTTTTCTAAACAAAGAGATGAAAATGACATGAGAATGGCCAAAAGGGAAGTATAGGTTGCAAACACACCAAAATCTTCTGGTGTATATATCCTTGTCAGTATGGGAGAACTTGCGAATAGAATAAGCTGTGCAATTGAATTCCCTGTTAATAATAAAAGGATTTTATTCATAAAATCATTTTTCATTTTCATATTCTCATACCACGCCACATCTCTATTTTATATACTCATTTACATTTTTCGGAATAGCCTGATTTATCGTTCGTTAACGTTTCTTTAATATGATCCACCGGATAGTGCATGATCCAGTCAAGAATCGATAAATTTTTTACACATTCTTTCTCATTTTTCACATAATAGACAGGATGAATGAAATTTTGATATACGACTTCAATATCTTCTTTATTAAACAATTCTTCTTCCAAGTAATCCTTTCCGCTTTTTCCGCTTAAATAGCATGCACCGCCAGCTTGCTTAATTAAGCTGACTAATCTCTCAGTTTTTCCAAACGACGTTTTAAACTCAGTGGAAAGTTGTGTTTCTCCTTCATAGTTTAAATAATGTAAGATCAATTCAATTAAGTGAATATTTAAATCTACTAACAAAGCGTGTTCTTTTTGATATGCCTCTTCCAGAAGTGGGAAAAAATCTTGAAAGTGCCGAGTTTTTTTATAAACTTCCGAGATTTGCTTCAAATGATTCCTTTTCCATTTTTGATTCGGGGAATGATAACTGATTACTTTTTCATGTAACATTTCAGGTTTTTTTTGTAGTGGCACAGTTAGCCTTGACTCTTTTCCGTCAGCACCTAAAATATATGTTTTATTTTGAAAATTACTTGAAGAGTATTTCACATCCAATAAATATATAAATACATCCGATTGAAAAATCTTGTGAATCAAACCGATCCAAGGCAGGAAATTAGGCTGGTGAATTGTGACTATCTTCTGTTTTTCCACCTACAGAACCTCTTTTGAAAAGATTAGTAGGAATGTTTCCGCGTATTTACAATTCACTTGGGAACCCCTCCAACTACCGATATGCTCTGCATTAACTAAGTAATGCCCCATATAACCGGTTAGCTGTGATTGGAACAAGGTAATCATACGTTTTTTATCTTCGATAAACTCTGTAATATCACTATAAATATTCGGGTGAAATTGATTGGCGGCGATGTTATTATTTTGGTTAATTTGTTCAAATTCATATAGAGTAAATTGTTTTTTCCTAAAACAGCTTCTTACGACCTTAGATAATTTTTGATGATCTTGATGACTGTCATTCATCCAATGTGTGTAGACTTCGTCAGGATTGATCTTTTCAATGATTTCATCGAGCTCCTTTATTAATATATGCATAGGAATATCCTCAACGTTTTTACCCTCGCTGTATTTAGAGAACTGTACCTCATATCCAAAATTCTTTGATGACTCCATAGCCTCTTGTTTCCTGACCTTGATATTCGAAGGGATGGAAAATATGATGTTGATAATGTAATGTCCTTGATTCAGTAGCTTACGAATGGTACCGCCCATACTGATTTCCGCATCATCTGGGTGTGCTGTTACTAGCAATATTTTTTTCATCATGTTCCTCCATTTAGTGCTTGTTCAATGATAGATATCGCTTGAAGTGTTATGTTCTTTCGTTCTCTGTACGCTGTTCTATTTTTCATCAAAATAGATTCCGAAAATTCAGTAATTTCATAAAGCAAACTATTATCACTAATGGGTTTGCTTATTGTTTCTTTACTGTTATTACTGATACTGTGGTAACTAATTTTTCGAATATCGTATAATGAATGAAAACGCAACGTTCCGTTCTCTCCGTAAATTTCCGATATTGAATCATTCGTAAAATTAATTTTTGAAATCAACATGGTTATCTTATAATCTTTATATTCAAAAATGAGCGTACCGCCCAAATCAATATTTTTTACGATGATTTGTTTAAAATAAAAACTGTTAACGGGAACACCGAATAATTGAATGGCTGCATAAATAGGATAAATTCCAATTGTCCTTAATGTGCCGCCACCATGATTTTCATCAAAAAGTGGCGCTTTTTCTCCTTTTAGTAAAGCCAAATACTGCTTGGAGTAGTTTTGATACTTTAGAGTTGCCCCATGAATTTCCCCTAACTTTTTAATGGCATTCTTTAAACTATGAAAGTTAGGTTCATAAATGGATCTTACTGCCTCAAACACAAAAACATTTTGTTTATCTGCAGCATCGAAAACTCGATTTGCCTGATCGGTTGTCATGAATGCCGTTTTTTCCACAATGACGTTCTTTCCATGCTCAATGGCCGCCATAGCTTGTTCATAATGGGATGCATTTGGCGTAGCAATATAAACAGTATCCAGATCCTCATCTTCAAAGACTTCATTCAGGGATCCATAAACTTTAGAAACTCCTTTTTCTTTTGCAAGCTCCTTGGCAAAATGAAATCTTCTCCCCCAAATTCCAATTACCTCTCCATTTGAACTTTCATTAATGGCATCGATCATTGCACAACTTATGGGACCTGAACCTACCACTCCAATCCTATTTTTAATTGCCATGTTCCACTGCCTGTTTACATTTCGCTACAATGTATTTCAGATCCTCATCGGATAAATCCAAGTGACATGGTAACGTGAAATGAGATTCACGAAATCTATCGGCATTCGGGAGAGAGGCAAGGGGATATTCCTCTAGCAATGTGGGCTGTAAATGTAACGGGACCCCATAACAATGCCCCGTGCTTATATGACCCTCTTTTAAATGCCTTTTAAATGTTTCGCATTGCTCTTTGCTTTTAGACATGACGATAATTTTATAAAATGAAGATTCATTGTGGTCAGATGAAGCTTGGAAGTAAAGACCGTGTTCTTGAAAAATATCTTTTAAATTCTCTTTATAGAAACGGAAGATTTCCTGCCTGACCTGGATCATCCCATAAGCTTCCTGAACTTGCAGATAACCAAGCAATGCATTAAATTCACTAAGAAGCATGTCACCGGATAATACTTGATTGACTGCACCATTTTCATTCCCATGGTGCCTTAACAACTCACAGTATTTGATTAAATCTATATCATCCGACGTAACGACACCGCCTGTGGCACTTGTAACAATTTTAGTGGGGTACATTGAGAAAACCCCAGCAAATCCAATTGTACCGGCTTTATATCCATTTATAGTGGCACCAAAAGCATGTGAAGCATCTTCGATTAGATAAAGATCATTCTCATCACAAAACTCTTTAATCTCAAAGATGTTATCAGGGATCTTTCCAGCAATATATGTAATTAGGACAACTTTCGTTTTAGGAGTCACGGCGCTCTTCAGGCTATTTAAATCCAAATTGAAATCCTCTAAATTAATGTCACAAAGAACGACTCTTCCTTTCGCATTCTTCACCGCATATACTGGAGAAATAAACGTATTGCTTGGCATGATCACTTCTTTGTCTTCAACATCCAGATACTTTAAAATAATTTCAATGGCTGCCGTTGCACTAGAAAGTGCGACAGCATACTTAGAATCACTGTATTGTCTGACGCTTTCTTCAAATTTCCGGGTAAAATCACCTAGAATTAATCTGCCAGAATCCAAAATGTGCTCAATGTTTTTAAGGTATTCCCGTTTTACCCAACCTGTTATCACTGGCTTTGTATTTACGATATTCTCCATAGAACTCCATCCTTTTTCCAAAATTAGATCTTCAAGTTAAGTGAGAAGCAGACAAATATAAAATTCTTACTAACCAATGTTCAAGAAAAACACATTCTTGAATATTCAATGATTAATAACGACCAATTCCGATAATGTTCTTTCTATTTTTGAAATCAATTTGGTTTTCTCATAATTCAGGGCTAACCGCTTTACATTTTCTTGCATTTTCATATGCATTCGTTTGTCACTCTTCATTGCTTTTACATACTCTATCATTTTTGATATATCACTATATTCAAAACCATGGCCTGCGTGGTATTTTGTCATAACCTCATGTTGCCAGCCCTTATAGTTTATTAATGTTGGTTTTCCGGCGGCCCAAAAATCAAAAAGTTTATTTTGACTATTCCTATCCAATATTTCATTATTACGTACAAAACACAGACCCATATGGCATACGGCCATTAATAAGTACGCATCTTTTTTAGATACCTGATCAAGGAAAATAACGTTGTTTAATTTTTTGCTCTCTTTCACTTGAATTAATCGCTCTTTTTCCCTTCCATCCCCAACAATTAGATAGACAATATCAGGGTCATCCGTCTTTTCGGCAAGCTGTAAAATATAATCGATATTATTGATAAATCCTAAAGTACCCGCATATAAACAGATAAACTTCGCTTTTAAGTCCAATTTTTCCAATGCTTCTTCCTTATCTTCGGAACAAATCCGAGAAAAATAGTCTATATCCGCAAAGTTAGTAACCGTCGAAATCTTTTCCTGTTTAACTCCTTTTTTCAATAAATCTTCTTTCATTCCAGGCGAAAGCACGATGATTTTATCAGCTGCGGAATAAATCATGCTTTCTAGCTTCAATAAAACTCTCTTTAACCATTTATTTCTTATGATTCCCAGCTCAATAGGTATATCTGGCCATAAATCCCTTACTTCAAACACAAATTTGCTGCGCTTTACCTTAGCAAGAAGCATACCTATTAACCCAATCGTCAATGGAGTCGAGGAAGCATAAACAACGTCTACCCCTTTTTCCTTCAACCCAATAAAGAAACTCTTATACATATAATGAATGAACGATAGTAATCTTTTCAGGTAACCATATTCTTGTTTATATTTAGTTTTGGTTGATATTATCTTTATTCCCCCACACGAATCTGTGGCATTTCCGGTGATGATGGTGACTTTATTATTTTTAGAAACTAAAAATTTGGCTATTTCATAAGATCGAGTACTTCCTTTATCGGTATTAAAATATTGATGCAAATAAAGAATTTTCACTTTATCACTTCCTTATACCCAGTGTGAATCAGTTGATTTACTGATGATTGCGTTCACCTAGATATCAAATGTAACATCGAATATAGTTGAGCCCTGTCCCTTTTTTAGAATGGGTCGTTTTAATTTTGAAACCCACTAGATAAACCTTATCGCCAATAAGATAAAAAGGGCTTCCCCATCTGGCATCATTGTTTTTTCCTCTCTTTAGGTTGGTTCCAGTCAAGGAGGGCTGAGATCGCAATCCAGTTATCCAGGCGGTTGTGAACCGTTTTGTCTTGTACATGGATTTCACGTCCAACTTCGGTAAATATGTTATTCCTTTCAATCACGTTATTTTCCATGTTCAAAGTGGTAATGGCATAGTCATTTGTAGGGCTGCCATTATTATGGGACCCCCTGATACCAATGCCCGCTTGAATAAACTTTTCGTCGGATTTATTAATGTGGTTAATGATGTTTCCTTGGAGTTTGGTGAACTTATTGGAACTAAGAATCGCAATCCCATTGTTGAAGCTATTTTCAATGGTATTGCCCTCAATAAGTGCATTTTTGGTCACATGGATACTGATGCCTCCCCATTCCTCGACATTAGCCTGGACATTATTCACATAATTGCCTTTAATCACGACCGTTTGCAGGAATCCCATTTCCGTTTCAGAAAGGTCGTTAAATTGGGTACCGTTGACAGTAATGCCTCGTTCGCTGACTGTGGCATTTTTATCTATACCGTAATCCTCATAATCATTAAATGATTCACCATTAATTCTATTCCCTACAATCTTGATGTTGCTGGGTGGATAAGCTGAGACACTTCCTCCCTTGTAATCCAATCCTCCGACAATGATTGGAAAACGCGTATTTAAGATGACATTATTCGTGAAGGAAACATTATGGCCTGAATGGGTGTCAATCCCTTCCCATGATGGGTTATTCGCCACCACATTCCCATCAATTACGATCGTGTCACTTCGCGGAAACTTTGATTGAGTCATGACATCTCCCGCTTTGTCTTTCCGGTGGCTAAAGGCCATACCATAGCTTTGCTTGGCATTTCCCACTGTCTCCCCAGGTCCAAGATCTCTCACCGTCGTATGCCTTACAGTCACGTTACTAGCAGAATACCCTCCGATGCCTGCATATCCAATATCTTTTATGATCATTTTGTTTCTTTTTCTTGAATCAGACCCTTTGACAGTGACTCCATTTACGTGTTCTAAATAAATGCCATATCCCTCATACCCGGTGATTTGAACATCTTCGATCAGGATATTTTGAAGCCTCTCCAAATCGTTCGTAACCGAATAGACAGACACCAAATCAGCCGTGGATTTGGATTGATCGATTGCAGTTACCTCGACCCCCCTGTTCCGTGCCGAATAATGGTTCCTCGGTTCACCAGTTCGGGGATCTTCCGTCCGTCTTTTCCCATCGAGTATCAGGTTCTTGACACCAGTATGACTCACCATGATTTTTATGGTGACAGCATCGCTTGTGGGCTGGGTACACATTGTCGTGACGGGCCTATCATTCTCTACCGTCCCTTCTAAAGTTACCCCTTCCTTCATCATAATAAAGGCACTCGCCGTGAACTGGCCTTTTGACAAACGAACCGTTCCTCGTTTCCCATTCGATTCATCTTGCGGGTAGACTGAAACCCTCGTAATGGCCTTATTAAGGATTCTCCGGATCGTTGTGGTGGAAGAGTTTGCTTCTAGTGAAAACGTTTGTTTTAACTTCCCGTCATTGTCCAATAACTGAATCAAAGTTCCCGTTGTGGGACCGCAGACCTCGTTTGCCCCGACTGCAGTTGACTGGAGCGAGATGAACGCCATGATAAACACGGTAAATATTCCGGTTATTTTATATAATTGTTTCATCTGAAAACTCCCATGTCTTTTATTCATTTTTCGACAGTTGTTTTACACATTCCATGAGCCGATATCAAGGAAACCATAGTCGGCCTAGAAAAAAGGGGGGGCATATCTAATGTTACATGGGAAGTAAGATGTTCATTTCTCAAAATCGACATAACATGTGCTAATCTTGGAACAGTTGCTTAAACGTACGGCTAATTCGACAATTTCCCCATACAAAAAAACCTTCAATCGAATATGGAATAAAGGGTTAAACCGGATTGTGATTGGGGAAAACAAACCTTCTTGCGTGGCTATTGAAAATTACGAGCTTTATTCAGAGAGGGAATTTTTCAACTCATAAGCGTGTCCGTCGATTACGAGGGGGGACATCTGTCATTCAAAAGAAAAAGCCTTTCCCCGTTTGTTTACCGGGAAAAGGCTGCAGCTTAATATACTCTTTTTTATGTCTAGTTTAACGGGGTATGTATCATTCTTATAGCCCCCGCAAAAGAAAAAGGAGGATATCCAACTTATCGTCAAATATCCTCCTATAGTTCACTGGTTCATTTGATCAAGAAAATCACCCAGGAGATCGTCGAGATTTTCCTCTTCCTCTTTCGGTTCGGGTTCTTTCACTTGTTGTTCAGTTTCATCCAAACTATTCCAATCAAAGTCATCCAGGTCTTTCTTAGGCAGGTCCTCCTGGACCTCCTCAGCTTCCGTTTCTTCAGGCTCGGCCTGCATATACGATTCCTCATTCAATACATTGCCGTTCAAAGAGGCAAGCAAGGCCGTAGCGCGTAAAGGATCGGATAAAAGGTTGTACATAATCGTTCCGAGCATAGCTTCTGAGTGGGAATGCTTGAGCCAATCACGCTGAGATTTGCTTAGCTTGTTCGGCATGGGCAGGGCAATCATTTCCCGATCCTGATGGGTGGATTGCCCGACTCCATCGAGAACATACTCGGCAATTTTACTGGAAAAATTCCTTCTTTCCGTTTCCTTCAATTTCTGCAGCTGTCTTAACGTATAGTCTGATACATCCGAAGGGATACGAAAAGTGATGGCTTGCCCTCTTTTAATTTCAGAAGAAGCTGTTTTTTTCATTCTCTCACCTATTTAATGGAGCCCGATCTTTGTTCTTTCTTCTTTTGCTGGGACTGATTCTGTTCCTTTGCATTCCGGCGGTTAAAATCCGAAATCAATTTATAATAGGCGTTTGCCATCATCCAAACGCTTTCCCGCTCATCTTCGAAAAAGTCTATGTTATAGCCATCGAAATTTTGATTCAATGTTTTCAAGTAATCTTTCAGGACAATCGATCCCCCGCCTACAAAATAGCAGATTTCCGTTTGTGAATTTTTTTGCCATACGTTGCGCAGGTGGCGATATTGCTTTTTGGCCAGTTCTCCCAAAATACGGTCAACGATATCATGGACGCTTGTCCGGCTTCCGCGAACCATAATATGATTGCGATCATTTTTCTTCGTGATGATTTCTACGACATCGCGCCTGCTATCCAACTCGACACCATGTTTCTTCCTGATTTCCTCACGAATTGATTCAAGGGCTTCAGCTACTCCCAAATTGAATCCTTGTGCCTTGTCATCGTCAACTTTACGATTTTTAATGACCGCGATATCTGTCGATAGACCACCGATATCCTGAATGAGGATTCTTCTATCTATCAATTCACGGTTAATGATATTCAAATCTTTATCCATGACCAAATTTATGTATGCTGCAAAGCCCTCTGGATAGACCTTCACTTCATCGAATTTGATATTAACTTTCAACCCTTGGTATTTAGGGGTAATTAAAAATTCCACCTGATGGACAGATCCGAGTAATTTCGACCGATACCCGACGTCTTTTCCTTCTTTAACCTCTCGAAGAGGCAAGCCTGTTCCAAGTGTATAATTGGCTTCCACAACATTATTAACTTTTTTGAATGTATCATTGTTCCCCTGTTTGGCAGCGTCTAATGCCAGAGCCGCAAAAAGCATGACCAATGTTTGATCTTCTTCTGATTTACTGCTTCCCAAATCCAATTCGGTAGGATTATCGCTTTTTGTCGCTAAGTTCCCAACGCGATAAATAGCATTATTATCTTGAAGGGCTGGTGAATGAACTCTGATATGAATCCCTTCCAATGGGTTTTTTTCATCAAGTTCCTCAATCCCGATAACTGGACGATCCTCTATGTCTTTTGCAATGACGTTCGGTATATAAAGTTCAGACTCTAGCTTTCCAAAAATAGCCTTGATAGCATCATTTCCTACGTCTACTGCTGCGATTCTAGAACTCATCTAAAAACATCCCCTTTTTTATTGAAAAAAATTAAGTGAAGCATTCCCTTTAAGAATAGGAAAAGTTTCCACGATAGTCAATCCTTCATTAGTTGTAGCTATATTTGTCGAATTGTTTTCAAATTGTTTACAATAGGAACAAATATGTATACACCTTATATATAGCCATGTGTACGTAATTGTAAACATGTATACTCATTTGTGTACAATGTGTCTATTTTTGTTTACATGCATACATATTTGTAAACAAACCAAATAATGTATTTTTTTCAATCTTTCTTCTTACAAAAATAAGCGTATAAATAGCGCTTTGGGTATGGTAATAAATGGACGATTCACTAACTGAACTGTATGGAGGTATTCAAATGACTGAAAAAAATACAGACCTTCCCCGATTTTCGGAACCCTATTGGCGCAGTGCGTTAACTTTCCCTTCTTTTTCTAAACTAGATACAGATATAACCACTGATGTCTTAATAGCAGGCGGGGGAATTACTGGAATCACATCTGCTTATCTACTAGTTAAACAAGGTGTTAAAGTCACACTGATTGAAGCAGGCGAAATCCTTACTGGAACGACAGGACACACTACAGCAAAAATCACGGCCCAGCATGGCTTGATTTATGATCAGTTGATCACTGACCATGGTAAAGAGAAGGCCAAACTTTATTATGAAGCCAATGCAGAGGGAATGAAACTAATTAAATACTTGGTAGAAGAACATTCCATTGAATTCAATTTGCCTGCATAAGATGCTTATGATCCCTTTCTCCATTCCTTGTAAATCTTCCATGATCCAAGCACAGTTTCACCCCTTTAAAATATTTAACGGCCCTCCTCTTCACGATTCTGGAAGCTGAAAAAGTTTCCACGATAGTCAATCCTTCATTAGTTGTAGCTATGTTTGTCGAATTGTTTTCAAATTGTTTACAATAGGAACAAATATGTATACACCTTATATATAGCCATGTGTACGTGATTGTAAACATGTATACTTATTTGTGTACAATGTACCTATTTTTGTTTACATGTATACGTATTTGTACACAAACCAAATAATGTATTTTTTTTAATATTTCTTCTTACAAAAATTAGCGTATAAATAGCGGATTTGGGTATGGTAATAAATGGACGATTCACTAACTGAACTGTATGGAGGTATTCAAATGACTGAAAAAAATACAGACCTTCCCCGATTTCCGGAACCCTATTGGCGCAGTGCGTTAACTTTCCCTTCTTTTTCTAAACTAGATACAGATATAACCACTGATGTCTTAATAATAGGCGGGGGAATTACTGGAATCACATCTGCTTATCTACTAGCTAAACAAGGTGTTAAAGTCACACTGATTGAAGCAGGCGAAATCCTTACTGGGACGACAGGACACACTACAGCAAAAATCACGGCCCAGCATGGCTTGATTTATGACCAGTTGATCACTGACCATGGTAAAGAGAAGGCCAAACTTTATTATGAAGCCAATGCAGAGGGAATGAAGCTAATAAAAGACTTGGTAGAGGAACATTCCATTGAATGTAATTTGACTGCACAGGATGCCTATGTCTATGCAAATACGGATGAATATAAAAGCAAAATTCAAAATGAACTGAAAGCCTATCAAAAACTCGGCATTCGGGGGGATTATGCAGAGAATATCCCTTTCTCCATTCCTTGTAAAGCTGCTGTGATAATGAAAGATCAAGCACAGTTTCACCCGTTAAAATACTTAACTGCCCTCATTTCGACAATTCTCGAAAGTGGAGGCACAATTTATGAACGGACAACGGCAATGAAGATTGAAGACGGCGATCCGCCGACCGTTCTGACGGATACTGGACATTCAATCAAAAGCAATCAGGTAATCGTTGCCTCCCACTTCCCCTTTAACGATGAAACGGGCTTATACTTTGCCCGTGTTCATGTAAAAAGGTCCTATGTGCTTGGTATCAAGACTGAACAGGAATATCCAAGCGGGATGTATTACAGTGCAGACAGCCCTACCCGCTCCCTTCGCTATACGGAATTGGACAATGGGGAAAAACTTATACTTGTTGGCGGAGATGGCCATAAAACAGGCCAGGGAATCTCGATGATCGAGCATTATGAAGCACTGAAGGACTTCAGTTCCCAGTATTTCGATGTGAAGGACATCCCCTATCGCTGGTCGGCACAGGATATCGTGACACCGGATAATATCCCCTTCGTCGGTCCAGTGACGCCCAACCATCAAAACGTTCTAATAGCTACCGGCTATGCAAAATGGGGAATGACGAATGGATCGATTGCCGCCAAGATCTTAACTGACCGGATTTTGCAAAGGGACAACCGGTATGCGGAACTGTATGACCCTGCCCGTTTAAAGGGCTTGAAGAATCTGGTCGAAGTTAATGCTGATGTGGCGAAGCATCTGATCAAAGGCAAATTGGCCGTCATTCATAAAACGCCGGAAGACTTAGGAAATGATGAAGGAGCAATCGTGAAGGTGAATGGAGACAAAGCTGGCTGTTACCGTGATCATGATGGCCAGCTTCATATTGTCGATTCCACATGTACTCACATGGGATGCGAAGTTGCCTGGAATAGCGGCGACCGTACCTGGGACTGTCCATGCCATGGCTCCCGCTACTCTATCGCTGGTGAAGTTTTAAATGGCCCTGCTGTCGAACCATTGAAAAAAATACGCTAATTGTCAATTTGTGATTTTAGCTAATAGTCGACTAGGGTGGCTGTTTTCCTTATACTGAAGTTACTGCATGATTGAATGGTTGCAAATAACTCTGAAAAGGATTGAATCGAACATGAACGGTAAAAATCGAAAAGATATTACCCCGGGTGCCTCTGTGGACATTGTACTTAAAGCAGACCAACGCAGCGGAAAACTGACAAGTGGGACCGTAAAGGATATTTTAACCAATTCCAGCACTCACCCTCATGGAATTAAAGTAAGATTGACTGATGGCCAGGTTGGCCGAGTTCAAGTCATTCATAAGTAAGGTGCACTCGGTCCAGGCCGAGTGTTTTTTTGTGTGCATTTTCATGTTGAGGATTTTATAGACATTTTTTAGGGGTTTTTCGACGAAATTGATAACAATGGGGATATTTCAATCATGTTTCCCGTTCATACTTCGTACAATAGGGTTGAGATTATCTCTTTAAAAAGGCTGGTGTCAAAATGAATCAAGAATATAATGCCCCTGATAGGGATCATCCCCGAGATGATGAACATAAATTGAAAGTTTCCGGCTCAGAGACGCTTCAAGCTGCTCCGGATCAAGCCACAATCACCCTTGGAGTCATAACAGAGGATGTGGACCCGCAAAAGGCCCAGCAAGCCAATTCCCAAGCAATCGCAAATGTCATCGCAGCACTTAAATCTGCAGGAATTCCCGAAGATCGATTGAAAACGAGTGATTACAGAATCGATCCACAATATGATTATATTGACGGAAAGGAATTGTTCAAGAACTACAAAGTCCAGCACATCATCCAGGCCCAAACGACCGACATAGAGAAAATAGGCAGCATAATCGACACGGCCGTCAGAAGCGGCGCCAATTCAATCACCAGCATCCGCTTCTCCTTATCCAATCCAGATGCATACTATAACCAGGCACTTTCTCTCGCTTTAAAAAATGCATACGAAAAAGCACTCTCCATGGCTCGAACGCTAGGAATCTCATTGAACCCGGTCCCTATTCAAGTTGACGAAGTATCAGAAACCGCAACGCCAATGCTTTACCAAACAAGTACCTTTTCGAAAATGGCTTCTACCCCGATTCAGCCTGGCGAATTGAACATCACTGCCTCAGTAAGGGTGGAGTACACGTACTAGCACTCACTAAATTCCATCCTAAAAACCCCCCTTGGCAACCCAAAGGGGGGTTTTTCATTTTAAAAGACTACCGTTTTATTTTCATGAACGAGGACGCGGTCCTCCAAATGCCATTTAACAGCACGTGCCAGCACCCTGCGTTCAGCTGAACGACCGATTTTCTTCATATCCCCAGCGGAATCACGATGGTCCACACGTTCAATATCCTGCTCGATGATCGGACCTTCATCCAAATCATTCGTCACATAATGGGAAGTCGCACCAATCAGCTTAACACCTCTGTCATAAGCTCTTTCATAAGGCCGGGCTCCAATGAAGGCAGGTAAAAATGAATGATGTATATTGATGATTTTATTTGGATGGGCCGCTACGAAGTCCGGCGTCAATATCTGCATATACCTAGCTAATACAATAAGGTCCACTTTGAATTCTTCCAGAAGTCCAAGCTGCTTTGTTTCCACTTCCTTACGTATATCCTTATTTGCAGGAATATAATAAAACGGGATGCCCATCGATTCGACAATTTGCCTGGTATCTTCATGATTGCTGATGACTAGCGCAATATCAGCTAATAAATCCCCACTTTGCCACTCCCATAGCAATTCCAAAAGGCAATGCGGTTCCTTGGAAACGAAGATTGCCGTCCTCTTCAGATCACTCACATGGTTAAATGTCCATTGCATCGAGAATGCTGTCGAAACTTCCTGGAATGCCAGTTGCATATCCGTTGCCTTATCCTTCAATCCTGGACAATCGAATTCGATCCTGGTGAAAAAGGTACCGCCCTCAGGATTCATCGAATATTGACTCAATTCAACAATATTTGCATCATATTCTTTTAGAAAGGCTGTAACTGTTGAAACAATACCAGGCTGGTCCGGACATTTTATTATTAAACGGCCTCTATCTTGATTCTTTTCGCGAAACTCCTGTAACTGTTCTTGCACAAAGTTGCTCACCATTTTCCCAACTGCCCTTCTTCTATTTTGCTATATTATACTTCAATTCATGGCCAAAATTAAAGTCAGTCAATCAATTCGGGATTGAATGCAAAGACCCCCCTACTTTAACAGGGGGGCAGTAATCGCAAAAATGACTAATATTGAAACGAGGTGTCTCAGTTTAGAGATGCTTTTTTATTTTATTATTTATTTCGTTTTTTTTCACCTAGACTTGCCGCTAGAGATAAAAAGATATAGGGGAACGCCAATAAAATTAAATCCGGAAATCCATAGCCAATAAACACTAAGTTATAATCTGGATGTTCATCCATATAATAACCGGTTCCCGCCATATAAAATCCAACAATCAAATAAGTAATGAAAGATATAGTTAAAGTACTTATAGTTAGAGCGTTTAATTTTATAGTAACTACAATTAACGTAAAGTAAACTAAATAGACAATCCCTAAAATAATTAACAGTAAAAAAATATAACCTGGATCAAATATCGCTTGATTCGAACTGCTAAACATATGAAATCACCTCTTATTTCAAATAAAAACAAATGTAGCCCTACTACTTTGGGTTACATTTGTTTTTATAGGTTAATACTAGCGATAAATCTGGACGCCAAGGTTCTAAGTTCCAAGGTGACTTGTAAATTGTTAATGGATTTACAGCATGACAAATGAATTGATCTTTAATTCTTCCTTCTTTTGAACTTGATACATGGGATTTAAATGAAGCATCAGCTTTTAATTCAGCCCACATATCTTTTATTAATGAAGATTGAATTGTAATAATTTAATCGTATATAAAAGGAACTTGTTACACATTCCTACTTTGGAACAATGGGTTTCATTTTTGAGTAAATAAAGAGAAAGTGATGATATGAAATGAGGGTCTTTTATTCCAAGAGTCACTAGTTCTAATTTAGTAACACTTGCAAAATCAAATGGAGGTTCCTTTTTATAAAGCTATCCTCTATTCATATTTCATAGGTTTTAATCGCGGAAAAGTCGGCCTGATCACGGTCGACTTTTTTTATTGAAATAGAAATGACCTAGATCTGAGGATGAAAAGATACCATTAGTTCTCATCCTCTATTAATAGACACTATCATTCTTCCAATAAATAACTGGTTAATTTAAAGGAAATGAAGGCAAAGGCCGAGAACCTTTATGAAATGCATAGTGAAGGGGGATTCTTGAATGAAATGTCGGCATGATCTGGACAACCTTTTTGGTTTCAGTTTTATTTTCCATAGTTAATAAGGTTATTCACTGCCTCATAAGGGTATAGACCATTCTATTAGTTTTTTTCAAAGGGGGAAATGAAATTATCATGAAATCATCAGTTACATTCATTTTATCCATTCTGGTTATTCTTGGACTTCTGTCCGGCTGTGCTGAAAAGGATCAGCTAGAGGATGGGAGTAAGCTGATCAATAAGGACCAGTTTGTATTCGCTGCCTCAGGCGAATTCAAGCCATTCAGTTATGTCAATGATGACATGACCGTAACCGGGTTCGATATTGAAGTTGGCGATGCAATAGCCAAGGAATTAGGTCTAGAGCCAGTGCCTAAACGGATTAAATTCAAAGGTATTGTGGAAGGTGTCAAAACCGGTCGGGCAGATGCCGCGGTCGCGAGTCATACAATTAATGAACAACGAAGTAAACATGTTGCCTTCTCCACCCCTTATTACTACTCGGGCCCACAAATTTTTGTCCGCTCGGATAGTGATATAAAAACGGTTGAAGATTTAAAAGGAAAGGAAGTTGCGGCTTCTAAGGGCTCCACTTACGCAACCACAGCAGAAAAGTATACATCCAATGTAAAAACCTACGATAGTGATATCACCGCCCTGAAAGCATTGAGTGGAGGACGTCACGATGCCGTCATCACCGACTTCGTAACCGGCAAGGAAGCGACCAAGGAAGGTTTCGACATCGAAGGACGGCAATTGATCGAACGAAGCGAGCAGGCCATCGTACTGCCTAACGACAACCCCCAGCTGCTTGCACGAATCAACGAAGCACTTGTAAACCTCCGGGAAGATGGAACACTTGCGAAAATTAGTAAAAAGTACTTTGGTGAGGACATCACAACTAAGCCTGAATAAAGATTGATAGAAAGGGAGTCATTACATTGCCAAGTTTTTCACATTTTTTTGATACATTATTTAGCTCATCGGACGTATTCATCCGAGCCATGCTCCTCACATTGGAACTGACGGTAGTCTCCATATTGGTAGGAATCGTCATCGGGTTGCTATTTGCACTTTTAAAAATATCCAATATAAAAATTCTTGCATGGATTTCAGATACATATGTATTCCTGGTACGGGGAACTCCGCTTATCGTACAGATATTCATACTCTATTTCGGTATCAGCAACCTCTTCTTACTGCCTGACTTCTGGGCGGCGTCACTTGCCCTGGCCTTCCATAATGGAGCTTATATCTCAGAAATCCTACGTGGTACGATTCAATCCATCGACAAAGGCCAAATGGAAGCCGGACGCTCCCTTGGCATGAGCAATTCGCTCACATTAAGAAGAATCATCTTACCTCAAGCCTTCCGTCGTGCATTGCCGCCGCTAGGCAACCAATTCATCATCGGACTGAAAGATTCATCACTGGCAGCCTTCATATCCATGAATGAGCTGTTTAATGTTGCCACCACGTTAGGCTCTAATAATTTCGATGAAATGACTTATTTATTGATTGTAGCGGTCTACTACTTGATTCTTGTGGCATTCCTGACCATTATCGTCAATTTATTCGAAAAGAAACTGTCCATTAGTGATCGATAGGGGGAATTGAAATGGAACAAAAAGAAATGATTCGCATTAGGAACTTAAATAAATCGTATGGAGACCTACATGTGCTCAAAGATATTGATATGAAGGTATTGGATAGCGATGTTGTCTGTCTGATTGGACCAAGCGGTTCCGGAAAAAGCACACTTCTCCGCTGTTTGAATTATTTGGAGAAGAAAGACAGCGGGCAAATCCTTATTGAAGGAACGGAAGTCAATCCGGGTACCCATGATATTAATAAAATCCGTGAGAAAGTCGGAATGGTTTTTCAGCATTTCTATCTCTTCCCTCATATGACCGTACTTGAAAATGTCATTGAAGCACCTACTCACGTCAAAAAGATCCCAAAGGCCCAGGCGATTGAAGAAGCAAAAGCATTGCTTGCCAAAGTCGGCTTATCAGATAAAGCGGATGTTTATCCAAGCAAGCTCTCAGGTGGGCAGAAACAGCGTGTTGCCATAGCCCGCGCCCTTGCCATGAAACCTGATATCCTACTCTTTGATGAGCCAACCTCGGCTCTTGATCCCGAACTTGTCGGGGAGGTTCTTGCTACGATGAAGGAACTTGCCTTGGAAGGGATGACAATGGTAGTCGTTACACATGAAATGAGCTTTGCACGTGATGTTGGGGATTGGATTGTCTTCATGCACAATGGGAGGGTTGTCGAAAGCGGCCCGCCAAAAGAATTCTTCACCAATCCAAAAGAAGAGCGTACAAAAGAATTCTTGCAAACGACAGTCTTTTGATTTGAATTCTAAAATCTATCTAATAGCGAGAGCAATTCGTCGTCTTCACGGATAATCCGTCCTAGAGCGTGGACAATCATTATAAGCAATACAGGCATGATTCCTGTATTGCTTATTTTGCATATAAAAACCGTTCTTGTTTTCTATAATTGCCAGTTAGGTAGTTTGCCCATTTATATGTTCAAGGTTTCTGGGATATTTTCGATCTGACTGTACAAACTATATACTTGATGAATTGTTTCAGAACGTATCCCAAAAACCCTGATTCCGGCTCGAACATGGAAAAATATCTGTATTTATGGTATATATACAGGTAAAATTAAAAGAAGTATATAAATGAAAGAGGTCGAATTCAGTTGGAAAATAACTCTTCGAATTTTATTAAAAATATTATAAAAGATGATCTAGAGTCCGGAAAACATGATCATGTCATCACCCGCTTCCCTCCTGAACCAAATGGATATTTACATATCGGGCACGCCAAATCAATCATTTTGAATTTTGGGGTGGCTGATGATTTCAATGGGAAAACAAACCTTCGTTTTGATGATACGAATCCATTGAAAGAGGATATTGAGTTTGTCAATTCCATTAAGGAAGATGTAAAATGGCTCGGTTATGACTGGGATAACCTGTTCTTCGCTTCCGACTATTTCGATGAAATGTATAAAAGAGCAGTGCTGCTCATCAATAAAGGACTGGCATATGTGGACGACCTTAATGCCGACCAAATTCGTGAATATCGCGGAACGCTTACCGAGCCGGGGAAAGATAGCCCCTACCGCAATAGAACCGTCGAGGAAAACCTTGAACTATTTGAAAAGATGCGCAGCGGTGAATTCGGGAACGGCACAAAAGTATTGCGGGCAAAAATCGATATGAGCTCGCCTAACATTAATTTGCGCGATCCCGTCATATACCGTATTTCCCATACCGAGCACCATAATACCGGCAACAAATGGTGCATCTATCCGATGTATGCCTTTGCCCACCCAATTGAAGATGCCATCGAGGGAGTCACCCACTCCATTTGTACGCTTGAGTTCGAAGATCAACGCCCTCTTTATGACTGGATCGTTGAAAACTGTGAAATGGACAGCAAACCAAAACAATATGAATTTGGCCGTCTTAACCTGACCAATACAGTAATGAGCAAGCGAAAACTGAAGCAGCTTGTGGATGAGGGCTTCGTGGACGGCTGGGACGACCCACGGATGCCTACCGTTTCAGGCCTACGTAGACGCGGGTATACACCCGAAGCGATTCGTGCGTTCTGCCAAGAGATAGGTGTCGCAAAAACAAGCGGTGTCGTAGACTCTCAAATGCTCGACCATTTCGTACGGGAAGACTTAAAGCTGAAGGCTCCGCGGACCATGGCTATCCTAAACCCGCTTAAAGTGGTCATCACCAACTATCCGGAAGGTGAGATTGAATGGCTGGATGCTGAGGTCAATCCGGAAGTTCCGGAAATGGGTACACGACAAATTCCGTTTTCACGTGAAATATATATCGAACAGGACGATTTCATGGAAAACCCGCCGAAAAAGTATTTCCGTCTTTTCCCGGGCAATGAAGTCCGTTTGAAACATGCTTATTTCATTAAATGTGAAGAAGTGATAAAAGACGAAGCCGGTAACGTCATTGAACTTCGCTGCACATATGACATTGAAACGAAGAGCGGATCGGGTTTCACTGGCCGTAAAGTAAAAGGGACATTGCACTGGGTCGAAGCTTCACAAGCCGTTTCAGCAGAATTCCGCAACTTCCAGCCTTTAATTTTGGATAAGGAAAATGATGAAGAAGAAGAAAAATCATTCTTGGAGCGGGTAAACCCTGATTCCATGGACATTTTACAAGGATTTGTCGAGCCTAACATGAAAGATGTTAAGCCTCAGGATAAATTCCAATTCTTCAGGCATGGCTATTACAATGTTGATTCAAAACTCACTACTGCCGATCACTTGGTTTTCAACCAAATCGTTGGTTTGAAAAGTTCCTTCAAGTTATAGAATCACGAAAAAGAACCAGATTCCTAGCGGGATCTGGTTCTTTTTCACTCTCTGCACCTTATATCATTTTCTCTCGTAAAGTTTGATCCCTTGCTTGGAAAGAGCTTGTTTAAGAGTACTATGTGTCGAAACCTGACTAAAATCAAGACCTAACTGAATCGATGTCTGGGCCACTTCAGGACGAATGCCGGAAATGGTCGATTGAATGCCTAATAGGTTCAGGGTGCCTATCAATTGATAGATCTGCTGGGCAACCATCGTATCTAAAAGGGAGACTCCCGATAAATCGATGAATAAGTGAGAAATATTTTTGCTAATGCATTTGCTTGGAGTCGTATCCAAAATTCCCTTTGCCCGGTAGGTATCGATATCACCGATTAACGGCAATACCGCAATGGCATCAATAATGGGAATGACAGGTGCGCCCAGTTCATTAATCAGATCCTGTTGAGCTAGGAGACGTTCTTTTGTCAAAAGATAATACTGCTCAGTGAACTCACGGTTCAATTGATCGAATGCACGATTAATAAGCCGGCTCCAACGGATGATTGTCGCCTTCGTGATTCCCGTATCATCCTTTAGCATATAATCAGTGATAAAGCCCCAATATGCTTCCCGCACCTTATTAAGTGCTTCCAACACTTCGTAAATGGGTGTGTCCGATTCAACCCTGCTTTTCGCAACAAGTGTCGCCCACTGTTCCATTGTTTCGATGAAAACAGTTTTATCTTCAAGTAAAGCACTGGTCACTGTTTTGATGGTCAATGTATTCTGTTCCCTAAGAAGCTTTTCGATTTCCTCATTAGAGTCCATTGAATAGATGGAACCAAACTGCTTTTCCCTTAAAGCTAGCCAGTTTTCCGTAATCTTGGAAGAATTATCAAGGATGTATCGATATAAATTTTCATCTATTTTATCCATTTGCGTTCCCCTCAACTAGTTATTTCATTTTAAAAAGTAATAATAAGTCTCCATATCCCTCTCTCTCCATTTCATTTCTAGAAATGAACCGGAGGGCGGAAGAGTTTATGCAATATCTCGTGCCTTTAGGACTGGGGCCATCAGGAAAAACATGTCCAAGGTGTGAATCTGCGTCCCTGCTGCGCACCTCGGTCCGGGTCATTCGGTGACTGAGATCCATTTTTTCATTGACACTTGCCGACATGATTGGCTTCGTGAAGCTCGGCCATCCACAACCGCTATCATACTTATCCCGCGAACTAAATAGGGGCTCCCCAGAAACGACATCCACATAAATCCCTTCTTCAAAGTGATCCCAATAGACATTATCGAAAGGCGGCTCCGTGCCATTTTCCTGGGTGACATGAAACTGAATTTCGGTTAAGGTCTTTCTAAGGTGTGTATTATCCTTAGGCCAATTTTCTTTTATGAAAGCATCCCGCCCCGAGCCTTTACGATACAAAGCATAGCGAAATTGATTTTTCCGATAGAATTCTTGATGGTATTCCTCAGCCGCGTAAAATTTCCCCGAGGGTAGAATACCCGTTACAATAGGTTCCTTAAACCGCCCACTCATCATTAAATCTTCCTTCGATTGCTCTGCTTCCTGTTTCTGACGTTCATTAAGATAGAAAATGGCTGCCTTGTATTGCTTTCCCCTATCCGAGAACTGTCCTCCGTCATCCGTTGGATCGATTTGCTGCCAAAATATCTCCAATAACGCTTTATAGGAAATGATCGATGGATCGAATTTCACTTGAACCGCTTCAACGTGATCAGTCGAACCGGTAATCACTTGTTTATAACTAGGCGCGGCAAAATTACCGCCCGTATAACCCGATGTCACTTTAATTATTCCATCCATTTCATCAAAGGGAGCGACCATGCACCAAAAACAACCTCCTGCAAAGATAGCTGTTTCTATTCCACCCATCGTCATCCTAAAACTCCCCTTTCACGTTTGTCATTTTATGTATTATATACCAGTAAGCCAAACACCTTCAAATTCAAAAACCATTGTTTTCAATCTTTGCTACACAAATATAAAAGAGGCACTTAGGAGTAAACCCAAGTGCCTCTTTTATATTAGATCCGTTAATTAAAGTATCACACTTACGATGATCGCTGATAGGATGCTGACAAGTGTCGCACCGTATAGCAGCTTCAAGCCGAAACGGGCCACAACATTTCCTTGTTTTTCATGAAGTCCTTTGACTGCACCTGCAATGATTCCAATAGATGAAAAATTAGCGAATGAAACCAAGAAAACTGAAACGATCCCTATTGTCCTATCGCTCAAGGCTGCTGATGCGTCCCCTAAGCTCAGCATGGCAACGAATTCATTTGTTACTAACTTCGTCGCCATGATTCCGCCTGCAGTAACTGTTTCTGAAATTGGTATCCCCATGATAAAGGCAAACGGGGCAAAAATATACCCCAAGATGTCTTGGAAGCTGATGCCGAAGATCATGTCGAATACACTGTTGATTCCTGCAATTAATGCAACGAAACCAATTAACATCGCGGCTACAGTGATAGCAACCTTAAATCCATCCATGATATATTCCCCAAGCATTTCGAAAAACGACTGCTTCTCTGCCCCTTCTTCAATAGGGAGAATATCATCTTCATCCGTTACCGTATAAGGATTGATAATGGATGCAATGATGAATCCACCGAACATGTTAATAACAATTGCCGTCACAACGTACTTTGGTTCAATCATTGTCATATAAGCACCGACAATCGACATCGAAACGGTTGACATGGCTGACGCACAAAGCGTATACATGCGAGATGGCGGAATGGCACCGAGTTGTTTTTTCAAGGTTATGAAAACCTCGGATTGGCCAACTATTGCTGACGCTACCGCATTGTAAGATTCCAATTTACCCATCCCATTCACTTTACTTAGCAAAAATCCAATCCACTTCATGATGAACGGAAGAATCTTGAAGTGCTGTAAAATCCCGATTAATGCCGAGATGAATACGATAGGAAGAAGGACATTTAAAAAGAAGGGCGATGCTCCTTCGTTTACAATCCCGCCAAATACAAAGGTGATCCCTTCATTTGCCCATTCTAAAAGTTTTCCGAACCCATCGGCAATCGAATTGATGATCACTAAACCGAACTTCGTATTTAATAATAGATAAGTTAAAATAAGCTGCATGATCACCATGAGGATGATCGGTTTAATTTTAACTTTCTTCCTGTCACTGCTGGCTAAGATAGCTAGTCCAAAAACAATAAGCAGTCCTAAAATTGCAATCAGAAATTTCATATATTCTGCCTCCACTAAGGGTGAATTTAATGTTCGTGCATTAATAGTAGGATACCCTCAAAAAATTTATGCAAACGTTTTCTCTTTCATCCAAAATACATGTACGTACCTCTCCAGAAGTCTATATTAAACTAATATTTTTTTTAGTGCAATTATTATTTCCCTTTTTAAAATAACAATTAGTGACAATAATGGGTTTCGTGAATTAAAAAAGAAGGCCCCCTTCGAAAGGAACCTTCGCTTTCCTAAAATAATATCGACTTTTTAGGCTGCTGTTTTTCTGGACATCATCGATGTAACCAATCCTGTGCTTCCAATTACAAAGATGATGATGGATGCAGCAAGCCCGCCTACCCCTTGATAAAAATTGATGAATTTACCTGCAAAAGAATCTCTGCCTTGGAAACCGCCACCACTTGGCATCTCCCCCGGAGTTCCAGAACCATTAGGCCCGTCCGCCATACTGCTCTGTGTATCATTTGGTGTTGTTTCCGCAGTTGAATCATCGGTTGCAGCAGTACTGCTCTTCGATGATTCTCCCGTTGCATCAGATTCAGTTGTGTTGCGGTCAACAGGCCGATCCATCATCGCTTGACCATTCATGGGTTCATTGCCGCTGCCATTCACATACATCATGATCCCGATGACTGCTTGAGCCATCAAAAGGACCGAAGCCAATATTCCAACCAATAAGTGTAACTTACCAAGTCTATTCATCATGAATTCTCCTCCGAAAATAAATCTAATTCTCATAAGGATTATCTAAAAAGACCCTTAATTTTTCCTTAAGCAACAAGGAAAAATTAAAGGTCTATTAGCATTATTAATTTTTCTTTTGATTTTTTGGAAAAGTGA
Organism: Peribacillus sp. NJ11; assembly: GCF_030348405.1. Lineage (NCBI taxonomy): Bacteria > Bacillati > Bacillota > Bacilli > Caryophanales > Bacillaceae > Peribacillus > Peribacillus sp. NJ11. The sequence continues at coordinate 1,202,752 of NZ_JAUCFO010000001.1, read as the reverse complement.
TTTCAAAACGGGTGCGTTCATTCTGTTCACTTGTAACCTTGATGTTCCCTTGATGTGTGTTTACAATCCATTTGGCTATGGATAGACCTAAACCGGAGCCTTCATTTGCTGAACGGGATTGCTCCACTTGATAAAAACGGTTAAAAATCAAGGGGAGGTCTTCCTGCGGAATGCCTTTTCCATTATCCTCTACAGTAAGAATGATGGATGAAGCATTCTTTATGCAGGATAGGGAAATCTCCCCGCCTTCCTCGGTGAATTTCATGGCATTATCCACCAAGATCACCAATAGCTGATGAATTCTCTCTTTATCCCCATGAAACACCACCTGTTCGGGAGCATGGCTAATGATTGATTTTCCTTGAAAAGAAGCTATATCCGTATACTGTTCCACGATATCGATAAGTAAGTCATCAAGGAAAAAGTTCGATTTCTTAACCTCCATTTGATTCGAATCCGTTCTGGTTAAGGTCAATAGTCCGTTAACAAGCTTATTCAATCGTCGGACTTCTTTCGAAATGATGGATATATCAACGGCTTTTTCCTCGATTGTCGCGTTCGGTGATTGAAATAGCAAATCAGCCCGCGATTGAATGACAGCAAGCGGCGTTCGAATTTCATGCGAAGCATCCGAGACAAACTGCTGCTGCTGATCCCAGGATTTCTTGACTGGTATAAGGGCCCGTCCTGCTAGAAGATAGCCTGCCCCTACCGCCACTAGACTTCCAATTCCTCCACCAACAAACAATATGAGCAGCAAGCGATCGAGCATTTCTTTTTCTGTATCCACATTCCTGATGAATTGTACGGTCATCTCGCCATACTCCGTATCGACCTTGGTGGAAAGTGCACGATACGTCGGCCCATTCACCGATATTTCTTCAATCTCATCAAATCTTTCAGGGTAAAATTCCGATTCATTAACCTTAATAAAATTGTCTACACTCAGTCTTGGCTCAATGATCGTATCATCCGGTCCCCAAACGATGACACTCGGTCCCGGTCCTAAGAGAAACTCACCTTGCGGGCGTCCGCCTCGCATGCCTCCATTATTGAAATCCCTGTAATCCTGTTCAAGTGAATCATTGACATCCATATAGATCTGATTTTCTGTATAGAAATAAATCGTTCTGCTTAAGATGGCTATTAAGACAATAAAGACGATAGAATTCAATAATGTTAGTTGAAGCCGTGTTTTTTGGAACATAATGATCCCCTTATGGTTGTTTTAGCATATAACCAATACCCCGAACGGTTTGAATATCTTTATGATAATTGAAAGGTTCCAATTTTTTTCTAAGGTGATGGATGAACACTTCCACAATGGCAATCGTCGTATCTGAATCAAACCCCCAAATGCGGTCGAAAATCTGCTCACGCGTCAATATTTTTCCATTATTTTGAATTAAATACTCCAGTAACTCAAACTGTTTCAAGGTCATTTTAATGACCTTTCCATCAACCAAAATATCCTTTTCTTTTTCCAACAGTTCAATATCACGGTATTTCACATGCTGCTCAAGCGATATAATGCCACTCCTTCGAAGCAGGGCACGAATCCTGGCCTTAAGTTCCGGTGCCTGGAACGGCTTGACTAAATAATCATCGCCACCCATTTCCAATCCTCTGACACGATCCTCAAGTGCATCTTTTGCCGTCAAAAACAAGACACTTGTATCTATTCTTGCTTCCCTGATTTTCCGGACGATTTCAAATCCATCGATTCCCGGAAGCATTACATCCAAAATGATGATATCGTATATACTTTGCTGAGCCATGAATAGCCCATCTTCCCCATTATCCGCTGTATCCACTTCATATTCATCCGTCAAAATTTGTCGGATCGATTCTAATAATGAAACATTATCTTCTACCACCAAAACCTTCATGCAGGGTACCTCCCAACCGCCTCAATTGTGATATATGTTGATTTTATCCTTTTTCATATGCAAAAGAAAGCGGGCTTTTAATCGCCTGCTTTCTTTCAAATTGAATGTTCATTCGTGACGCAGTGCTTGGATTGGATTTAACCTGGATGCCTTATTGGCAGGAAATACGCCAAAGATTATCCCGATTAAAATGGAGAATAAGAAGGCAAACAATGTCACCGACCATGAATAACTAATCGTTAAACTTGAAAAAACTGAAATCAATTTTGCAATTCCCAATCCAATTCCAACTCCCAGCAATCCCCCTAAGCAGCTCAAGACCATCGCTTCAATTAAAAACTGGAGAAGAATCGATTTCCGATTTGCCCCAATTGCTTTTCTGATCCCGATTTCCTTCGTCCTCTCTGAGACGGAAACCAACATGATATTCATGATTCCAATTCCGCCTACTAGTAACGAAATACTGGCAATACCGCCAAGCATGAGTGTGAACGTATCCGACACAGAGCTCATTGTATCCATCAGATCTTCTTGATTGGACACAGAATAGTTATCACTCTGTTCTGGGAATGATGTGGTCATCGTACCTTGTACCTGGTACATCGCCCTATCAATGATATTCTCGTTATCCGCTTTTAAATATACCGTTCCGATTGTCGTGCTGCCTGTAGCCCTTTCGGCAGTGGTGATCGGTGCAATGATTACATCATCCCCGCTCGACCCCATTGAGGTGCCTACCGATTTCAGCACACCGATCACTCGATAGGAAACGCCGCCGATAAGAACGTTCTGGTCCACAGCTTTTTGATTTTCAAAAAGCGTGTTGGCTGTATCTGATCCCAGGACAACGACCTTAGAGCGTAATTCCGTTTCCATATCCGTCAAAAACCGGCCTTGACTGAGCTCTAGATCCCTAACTGATAAATAGGATGAAGTTGCACCGGTCATTGAAACCTGTGCCGAAGCTTCTCCGTTTTTAGCATAAACGCGGCCAGTGACCACGGGTGCAACTTCCGATATCCCGCCCAGATCTTTAAACTGTTCAATTGTGTCATCCGTCAGCTCCACGGAGTCGGTATCCGTGACACTTACCGTTATCAGGTTCGTTCCCAGGCTATTGATCTCATCCTGAACGGACTGTGAGGAACCCTGACCAATCGAAACCAGAACGATTACGGAGGCAACTCCAATTATGATCCCAAGCATGGTTAAAAATGCTCGGACTTTATTGGTTTTGATACTGCGTATAGCCATCTTCATTGATTCGCTCAGGTTCAATCCAATCACCTCCGTTTTCAAATAGCTGACCATCCTGTATCCGAACGACACGAGTTGCTTCTTTTGCCACTTCCAAGTCATGGGTTATAAGAATGATTGTTTGTCCCTTTTCATTCAACTCTTTCAGCATTTGCAACACTTCTTTACTCGTTTTGCTATCAAGAGCACCCGTCGGCTCATCCGCCAATAAGACGGGAGGATTACCGGCAAGTGCCCTTGCAACCGCAACCCTTTGCTGCTGTCCACCCGAAAGTTGGGTCGGCAAATGATTCTTCCGGTCACTCAGTCCTACCATATCAAGGCACGCATTGGCCACTTCTCTTCTTTCCTTCAAACTTGCCCCTCTATAAACCAGGGGAAGTTCGACATTCTCTAACGCTGTCAGTTTTGCCAATAGGTTGAAATTTTGAAAGATGAATCCTATTTTGATGTTTCGAATGGCAGCCAACTCATTATCCTTCATCTTTTCCACTTCTTTTCCATCAAGAAGATATTCACCTATGTCAGGCTTGTCAAGGCAGCCAATCATGTTCATGAAGGTCGATTTCCCTGATCCGGAAGGTCCGATGATGGAAATGAAATCACCTTTATCGATTGTAAGACAGACATCTTGAAGAGCCTTAACCGTTTCACCGCCTAATTCATACGATTTGGACATGTTGTTTATTTTTATGATGGGGTTCGCCATATTACTGACCTCCCTTGCCACTTGGCATTCCGCCACCGTTTAGCATCCCGCCGCTCGGCATTCCGCTGCCACTCTGCATTCGTATTTCGCCACCTTGGACTCCCCTCATTCCATCACCGCCACTGCCAGTGGAACTTTCATTGATAGTAATGGGCAAGGAAACATACTGACCCTCTTCAAGGCCTGAAGTTATTTCAATATACCTATCATTACTGATCCCAGTCTCAACCGTTGCCTTTGTACTGGTAGCCCCTTCAGTTGCACCGGATTGTTGTATATTCACGTATTTCTCTTCACCGTCCATTTGGACTGCTTCAATCGGAACATATAAAACATTTTTTACACTATTCGTCACAATGCTCACTTCAGTAGACATCCCAATTTTTATATCTCCAGGTTTGTCAATCTTGATAGTGACATCGAATGAAGAAACACCATTCTCATATGTACCTTCCTTTGCTACACTCGTCACTTCACCCGTGAACGTTTCATCTTCAAAAGCACTGGCTTTTATTTCAACTGTTTGTCCTTTTTTAACACTTGGAACATCCAATTCATCAACACTGATCGTGGTTTTCAATTTTTTATAATCCGTAACATGTGCCAACACATCACTGCTTGATACACGATCCCCTTCTTCTACATCCAATGTGGTCACTGTACCATCGAATGGGGCTGTTATCGGGTCACTTCCATCCGTGAAGGTAATAAGTTCATCACCTTTCTCAACCAATTCATTCTTCGCTACAAGGACTTCATCCACTTCATCCGTTACCGAGGAGGTGATGTCCTCACTATTGATTGCGGCGACCGATCCGGAACCGCTTATTTGAACTTCAAGATCTCCCTTTTCAACCGTAGCCGTCACCGACTTTGCAATTACAGGCTCAGCATTGTCCTTCATGAAAAACCAAACGCATCCCCCAATCGCCAGCACTAAAACCGTACCTATCATTATCAACTTTTTCATCATTTTTCTCCTTTCAGATTTCCTTCGTTGAAACCAGTATCGTGAAAGAAGCTTAACTTTTCCTTAATGGTCATGTGTTTGATTTCCATGATCTTTCGTTTATACAGCACACTTCTTTTGCTTTTACTTAAAAATTAAAACTATGTCGAACGAAAAAAGAGTTAATTTTAGCATTTAAATTTACAATATATTCTGAAAAATATATACTGATACTGTTATCAGAAAAATTGGTAATGAAAACCAAATTAATAGAATGAAGGGGGAACCAACTTGGCATCAAACGATTCAATCGCAAAGGAAACCGAGGTAAGCGCTTCCACTGACTACACCAAGATTGTCCAATCACAATCATTTCAAGAACTCCTAAGGAAAAAACGCAATTTCATCGTCCCACTATCCATCTTTTTCATGGTCTTTTATTTCACCTTACCCATACTAACTTCCTATTCTAAAGTCCTTAACTCCTATGCTTTCGGAGCAATCAGTTGGGCCTGGGTTTTTGCCTTCGCTCAATTTATCATGACCTGGACATTATGCATCCTCTATTCCAAAAAAGCTGCGAAGTTTGACCAATTAGTAGAAAAAATCGTTAAAGAAGCGAAAGGATAAAGGTGATTTACCATGAATATACTTGCTTTCATATTATTTCTAATCATTGTCGGGCTAACATTGGTCATTACCTATTTTGCTTCACGGCGCACTAAAACGACCGCGGACTTTTATACGGCGGATAGCAGCCTGACTGGCTGGCAGAATGGCTGGGCCATTGCGGGTGATTATATGTCCGCAGCCTCATTTTTGGGGATAGCCGGCATGGTCGCACTCTCTGGATTTGATGGTTTTTTCTATAGCATAGGTTTTCTGGTTGCATATCTGGTCGTTCTCTATATCGTGGCCGAACCGCTCCGTAACCTTGGTAAATATACACTGGCGGACATGATCGCTGCCCGTTTCAATGAAAAGAAGGTACGCGGGGTCGCTGCCCTTAACACCATTTCCATTTCAACCTTTTATATGATTGCCCAATTGGTCGGTGCAGGTGCCCTTATAAAACTCTTACTTGGAATTGATTATCTATACTCCGTCATCATTGTTGGTATTTTAATGACCGTCTATGTCGTATTTGGCGGTATGACGGCCACCAGTTGGGTCCAAATCGTAAAAGCCGTTTTATTGATGGCAGGTACATTCATCATCTCCATTATCGTGTTGGCGAAATTCGACTTTAGCGTGATCGAGATGTTCAAGCAGATGAAAACAGCCACCCCTTTAGGCGGGGATTTCCTCAACCCAGGTAACAAATTCAAGGATCCTTTGGATACTTTATCCCTTAATTTGGCGCTGGTACTCGGTACAGCTGGACTTCCTCACATTCTCATCCGTTTCTTTACGGTAAAAGACGCCATCACAGCCCGCAAGTCCGTAGTATATGCCACTTGGATCATTGGCATCTTTTATATAATGACCATTTTCCTGGGCTTTGGAGCGGCAGCTTTTGTTGGATATGACAAAATCATAGCCGCGAATGCTGCCGGCAATATGGCCGCTCCGCTGCTTGCCGAAGCCATTGGAGGTGACTTCCTGTTCGCCTTTGTTTCTGCAGTTGCTTTCGCAACCATTTTAGCGGTTGTAGCAGGTCTCGTTCTATCGGCGGCTTCTGCCTTTGCCCATGACTTTTATGGCCACATCATCCGTAAAGGTCAGGCCACTGACAAAGAACAAGTCGTTGCAGCCCGTTGGGCATCCATCGGAGTATCCATTCTCTCCATCATCCTTGCTTTATTTGCCCAAAACATGAATGTCGCCTTCCTTGTTTCACTTGCCTTTGCCGTCGCTGCAAGTGCCAATCTGCCCATCATCATCTTCACGGTATTCTGGAAACGTTTTAACACAGCCGGGGCTGTTACGGGCATGATAGTTGGACTGGTCAGTTCTTTATTGCTTGTGTTCCTAAGTCCCAATGTCTGGTCACCGGTAGAGGGAGCGGCAATATTCGTTGGGGAACCATTATTCCCGCTTGCCAATCCAGGCATCATCTCGATCCCGATTGGCTTTATCGCAGCCATCGTCGGAACTCTGCTGTCAAGCAAGAAAGCTGATGCCAAAAAATTCGATGAAATATTGGTTACAGCTAACACTGGAATGAAAGATCCTATATAAGCTAGATTACTTATTATTTTGTAATATAAAAAAGAGAAAGGAGATCCAGGTATTCCGCCTGCTCTCCTTTCTCTTTATTTAGAAACATATTATCAGGAATATTAATTGGATTCCTTTACCCTAACTTCTCAACCTTAACTTCCTTCTATTGTATTTAGTTACTAACTGGTTCATGACTTCTGCAAAGATCAGCCCCATCGCAATCGCACCAGCCAGCATGAAGACCTTGGCGGCCAATTGAACGGCGACATAAAAATCATTTCCGACAAAATGCTTCATCGCATCATACGACAAACCTCCAGGCACGAGGGGGATGATTCCCGATACATTGAAAATCGTGATTGGCGTTTTATACCTTTTAGCAAAATACTGGCTGATGACCGCAACGATGAATGCAGACGCTAATGTTGCAATGATGCTGTTTATCTCATTTTCAACCAAAGAAAAATATAGAAGCCACCCTAACATCCCCACGAAACCACATTGAAACAATGAATTTTTCGGTACATTGAAGATGACTCCAAAGGCGGCTGAGGCAATGAAACTTGTAATAAGCTGTGCAAACATCATTCTTCCTCCCCTAAAATCATAAGAAAACAAACGCTGCAGATATTCCTGCCCCAATGGCTAAAGCAGTCAAACCTGCATCTGCACCCTTGGATAGACCCGAAACTAAATGGCCTGCAATTAAATCCCTGGCTGCATTCGTAATTAACAGACCTGGCACAAGGGGCATCACCGCTCCAATGATTATCGTATCCAAATGACTTCCAACACCAATCCGGACAAAGAACATAGCTACTAAACCCACAACCAAAGAGGCAATAAATTCAGCAAAAAAACGAACTTCCAGTAACCTGTGCAAATAAAGCAGGCAAGAGAATCCCATTCCCCCAGCTATACAGGACCAGATGAAATCATTCCACTGTCCTTGGAACATGATTAAAAAACAGCCGCTCGCTATAAAAGCTGCAAAAATCTGACCCCACATGGGATACCCCATCCCAGCCTTTTCGATTTGTTTTAATCGTAAATAAGCTTCCTCCGGTGTCATTTCCTTGCTGGAAATGCTTCGGGATATACTGTTAACAAGCGTTACCTTATGTAAATCTGTAGATCGTTGGGAAACTCTAATCAATTTTGAAGCTGGGTGCATACCATCCAGCGAAAAAATGATTCCTGTAGGGGTTGAAAAACTATGTGAGTCACCGCATCCAAAAGCTGCAGCAATTCTCACCATCGTATCTTCCACCCGCGAAGTTTCCGCTCCGTTCTGAAGCATGATTTTTCCTGCAAGCAAACATACATCTATAATTTCATTGTATGGTAACTGATCTTCCATTTTATCCTCTCCATCACTTTCTGCATGAGTTTCTCTCAATAACAGATAACGATCTTACCAGTTTAAATCCACCTCATAATAGCCCAATTCCTGTGAAAAGGATATAAAAATATTACCTGTTTAAATTATTAACACCATCTTATTGCAGGGCTGACGTCCTTAGTACCAGTATTCCCTTTATTTCTTGCTGAAACCTCTTAGAAAGCAGAAAAAAACCAGTGGGAAACTATTAATGAGTGTTGTTACTACAATAAAAAAAGAATGCGGGGCACTACCCGCCCGCATCCTTTCTTCATCATCTCGTTAGTGTTTTGCTTACTTTATCATCCTTTATCCATTTCACCAGATTTTTAACGAACTGAAATATATACTAAAGGGTAACACCTGTTTTAAAAATAGCGAGCTCCCTAAAGTCATTTTTCTCATTGTTTACAAATTCGCCATTAGCTATTTGAATGATATAATTAATAAATTTCCGTAAAATGGCTTCAGAGGAAATGTCATCATCCAACAAGATACCTGCATTAAAATCAATCCAATGTGGTTTAGATTTATATAATGATGTATTGGTGGACACCTTCATCGTAGGAACGAATGTCCCAAACGGTGTTCCTCTTCCAGTGGTGAATAATACCATCTGACAGCCAGTGGCAGCGAGTGCTGAAGAAGCAATCAAGTCATTTCCTGGGGCACTCAGTAGGTTTAAGCCCTTCGCTTTCAGTACTTCCCCATACTTCAATACATCGACAATTGGAGATGATCCCGCCTTTTGTGTGCACCCCAAAGATTTATCTTCAAGCGTTGTAATACCCCCTTTTTTATTTCCAGGGGAAGGATTTTCATAGACTGGCTGGTCGAACTTTAAAAAGTACTCTTTAAAATCATTGATTACGGCAACGATTTTATGGAAGATATCCTCGTTCTTCGCTCGTTCCATTAAGATGGTTTCCGCCCCGAACATTTCAGGTACTTCTGTTAAGACGGTCGTTCCACCTTGTGCTATCAGAAAATCTGAAAACCTACCTAAAAGGGGGTTAGCCGTTATTCCTGAGAATCCATCCGAACCCCCACATTTTAAGCCTATTTTCAATTCCGATAATGGAACGTCTTCCCTTTTATCACCCTGAACATAGGCATGGATTTCTTTAATTAACTTTACTCCAGCCTCTATTTCGTCCGTCACGTCTTGTGATACAAGAAATTTAATTCGGTTTTCATCCACATTTCCCAGATCTTCTTTGAATTTGACCATTTCATTATTTTCACATCCCAGCCCCAGTACGAGAACGCCTGACGCATTTGGATGGTTCACTGCATTCAACAGGATTTGCTTTGTATTTTCATGGTCATCCCCTAATTGCGAGCAGCCATAATTGTGTTTAAAGACAAGCATATTATCAAAAGGTGTAATATTCCCTACCTCTTTTTCAAATCTTTTGATTATTTTCTCGGCAATGCCATTAACACATCCTACCGTGGGAACAATCCAGAGCTCATTTCTGATTCCCACGGATCCATTTTCCCTTTTATATCCTTTAAATGTTAAATTTTCATCATGGAAAGGATTATCTATAAGCTTCCGTTCATAGCTATAATCCTGAGTACCTGATAAATTGGTTATTGTATTATGCGTATGGACCCACTCGCCAATTTCCACCTCTTGCAAAACATGACCAATTGGAAAACCGTACTTAATTACATGATCATCTTTTTGAAGATTTTTTAATGCCACTTTATGTCCTCTTTCAACTTCTTCCTTTATCACTAATTCTGTTCCATTTATAATGAAGCGTTCATCTTTTGATAATTTTCTTAAGGCTAATGCTATATTGTCATTTTCATGTATTTGAAAAATATCCTTCATGATAAAGGACCTCCCTATTTTACGGATTGTTCCCTAATCATTGCTTCCAACGAAGGTTTAATACCTGACTCTTCAATTTGATGTACATATTCTGCAACCAATTTCGTAAGTCCGCTTATTCCATTCAAATCCATCCCCCAAATATCTTGGTTCCCAAGAATCGTCTCGACAAGCTCCTCGATTTTCATGGTATCCTCAGCCACCGATTTCCACGACGCCTTAAATAATTCAAGAACACTTGAATCATCCTCAAGTGGAATCATTTCTTCTCCCATTTTACCTTTATAAAAAATAAGTAAAGCACTCAAGGAAAAAACCATTCGACGGGGCAACTCTTGTTTCTTTTCCACATAATCGAGTAATGCCGGGAGATTCCTTGTTTTAAATTTTGATAAGGAATTCAAGCTAATACTCAATAAATAATGCTTAATATAAGGGTTTTTAAAACGGTTAAGAACATCATTTGCAAAAGCTCTCAATTCTTTAGTCGGCATGTTAAGCGTCGGTATGATTTCTTCAAAAGTCAATTCTTTTATAAATTGTCCAGTAGTATCATCTTCCATCGCCTCTCCCACTGTTTCCACCCCTGATAAATAGGCAACAGGGGTCATCGCTGTATGGACACCATTCAGAATTCGCACTTTCTGTACACGATATGGTGTTAAGTCATCGACAAAAAAGGTATTTAGACCCACTTGATCGATTGGAAATTCAGTTTTGATCCACTGAGGACCCTCGATGACCCACTGATGGTATTGTTCACCTACTACTAATAAATCATCTTGATACCCTAACTCTGCTGTGATTTCATCTATCGTATCTTTTGGAAAACCAGGTACGATTCGATCAACTAAACTGTTGCAGAATGTATTGGCGTGGAGAATCCACTCGACAAACGCTTCCCCAAGATTCCAAATACTAGCAAACTGAAGAACAATGTCTCTAAGCTTAGCTCCATTCTCTTCTATTAATTCACACGGGATGATAATACAGCCTTTTTGGTAATCCCCCTTAAATGCTTGGAAGCGGTGAAATAAAAAAGCGGTTAATTTACCTGGAAAACTTTTTTGAGGACGGTCTTCCAATCTGTCAGTCGTTTCTAAGTAAACTCCTGCTTCCGTGGCATTTGAAATAATAAACCTTAGCTCTTCACTACCTGCTAAATCCACATATTTATCATAGTCCTTAACTAGATCAATGCCTCTGCTTATCGAATTGACAATCATATGCTCATTAACAGCTTTTCCCTCTTTAATCCCTTGTAAATATAAAGTGAATAATCCATCTTGTTCGTTCAAACGCTCAATTTTTTCAGAACCTCTTGGCTGGACAACCACTACACTGCCTTTGAAATCGGTTTTTTTATTCAGTACATCAATTTGCCAATCAACAAATGCCCTTAAGAAATTCCCCTCTCCAAATTGAAGGATTTTTTCCTGGTATAAGGGATGCTCCCCACTGATTTTCTTACTTATTTTTTCCATCAAATATTCCTCCTCTCAAATGCACACGTGAACATTTCATTTTAAAAAAAATAAGACTCATTTTTTACTGCCCATTTATTAGTTATATTCAAAATAAATGGGCATATTTTTTATGACTTCATTTTTTTCACAGAATCTCGCACCTTTAATTCTGTATTCACAAAAATTCGCTTCCCGTGTTTCCCAGGGTTTCCAATTAGAGATAATAAGTTCTCTGCCCCCTTTATACTTATCTGCTCGATCGGTCTTTTTACAGTTGTTAACCGCGGAGTTGTATATTGGGCAAATCCAATATCGTCAAATCCAATAATGGATATATCCTCTGGAACCTTCAAACCATATGCGAAAACAGCATTCATCGCCCCTATGGCCATATCGTCATTGGAACAGAAGACGGCAGTCGGTGGCGTCTTAACGGTAAGCAATTTTTCCATAGCCTGGTACCCACTATGCATATCATAATTCCCTTTGACAGCATATTCACTTTTGATTGGGATTTCGTAATCAATCAATGCCTTTATAAAGCCATCTTTCCGCTTTTTAGTCGATTTAAATCCTTCTTTACCTTCAATAATCGCGATATTCTGATGACCATTTTGAATCAAATGTTCAATCGCTTGATAGGATCCCTCTGAATCGTTTGATAAAATATTAATCAGTTTCTTTTCATCAACTTGTCTATTTAACACGACAAGAGGTATCTTTTTTTCCAATACATAATAGATAAAAACATTATCCACATCACTTTGGCTCATCAAAATAATACCATCGAACCTACCACTATTAATAGCTGAAAAATCCTCATAATCATCTATACCACGTACAAATAAATTGAAATTCTCATTAATGACACTGTTGACTCCCTTGATTGTATCTGTAAAGAAGCTGGGTGATGTACCATTTGAGATGCTTGTAAAAAACAATCCGATTGTGTGTGATTTCTTCATTACCAAGCTTTTAGCATTATAATTTGGGGTATAATTTAGCTGAGAGGCTAGATCCAGTATTTTCTTCCTTGTATCCTCTTTAATCAAAGGACTATTATTCAAGGCCCTTGATACTGTCGTATGAGATACATTCGCTATCTTAGCAATATCTTTTATCGTCACCATTCCACTCATCCTTTAAAATCACAAAGTATACTTTCTACTAGCATACCATGTTTATCTGGCAATTCCAGATTGCAATCCCCCTAATAGAAAATCCATGAGACTGTAAGGACCTGCAATCTGCAAAATGGTTCTTTGCCAAAACTACACCTTTCATTTTATATCCCTATTACCTGGTTTCAAGTTTTTGAATGATTTCTGCATGTTTCTCGTCTGTTAATTTATACAAAATTCCAATTATCAGCATGGCTATTGTCAGCGCAATTGCAGGGTAAAGGGTTAGTAGGCCCTTGATCCCAAGCAGGGTCCCTGCTGTTTGAGCCACATTGGGTACATAACCAATTAAACTTAACCCAAGTCCTGAAAGAAAGCCGGCTAAAGACTGAGCTAATTTCCTTGAAAAATTGAACAGTGAATATGTCGTTGCCTCTTTACGCTCTCCTGTAACCCACTCACCATAATCAATGATATCGGATACAAGTGCCCATGTTATGCCATTTGGAATACTGATACCGATGAAAGCAATTGCAGATAAAATTGTAAATGAATAGATATTGGTTGGAATAAAGAAATTAATTAAATCAGCAACAATGCAAATAGCGAATCCTAGCATCGCCGTATGCTTTTTTCCGAATTTCTTGACAAGTTTAGGCATTAGGATAACCCCTATGAAAGAGGAACCGATAATGACAAAACTCATATTAGCCACTAGGGTTACGTTACCTAAATTATATTGTGCAAAATAGATTAATAATGCTGACTTGATATTATAAGCTGAGATTGAAAAAATCGTCATCAGTACCAGTGTTAATAAGGGCTTATTTGTTACAAAAGTTTTAACAATAGATTTAAAAGATAATTTTTCTCTTGGTGCCTCTTTAACCAAAACTCTTTCTTTTGTATTTCGATAACAAATATAGAAACCAATGATTCCGACAATACACATTATTCCCATTACAACTGGGTAACCTACTTTAGGATTTTCAAATTTCACAATCAATGGCATAACAATGACGCTAGTGATCAACAAAGCTCCCAATGAACCTATTTGCCTGAAAGTGGCAAGGGAAGTCCGGTCTTCAGCATTTTGTGTCATTGCGGCTCCAAGTGAACCATAAGGAATATTGGTAAAGGAATAAGCAATGCCCCAAATCATATATAAAGCATAGGCATATATAAGTTTTCCTGTAATTGATATCTCAGGTGAAATAAACAGTAGCACAGTAAATATAGCTAATACTAAACTTCCAATAATTAAATATGGTTTGAACTTACCGCGCTTACCAATGTTCTTACGATAATCTATTGAAGAGCCAACAATCGGATCCATAATGGCTGCAAAAAGTTTACTGACCAAGAAAATTGTACCTGCCGCTGCTGCAGGTATACCAGCAATATCAGTAAGAAACTTAAGCAGGTAAAGTTGACCGAGATCGAACATGAAACCGTTTCCAAAATCACCAAAACCATAAGATATCTTCTCTTTCAAACTCAATTTCTCTTTTTTCACTTCTATCGGATCTTTTTCTGGAGCAAGGACTGTACTCATATTATCCTCCTGATAATCTACATTTTGTTCCGAAGTTAAACTAAGTTATACTTATACTGATATACCTTTCAACAGAACCCTCCATTCTACCTATGGAGAAGGAAGAATAGAGAGCTAAATTTATTCTTTTATATCAAATTCAAAGTAATTTTTCGCATTATAATATGAGATCCCTTGCACAATATTTCCTAATAAATCCATATCATTTGGAATCTCTCCATTTTCAACCCATTCTCCTACTAGTTGGCATACAAGCCTTCTGAAGTACTCATGCCTTGTATATGAGAGAAAGCTTCTTGAATCCGTCAGCATACCAAGAAATCGACTAAAGAGTCCTACATTCGCTAATGCTTTCATTTGTTCTAGCATGCCATCCTTATTATCATTGAACCACCATGCGGTTCCAAACTGAATTTTCCCTGGTTTCTTTCCATCTTGAAAACTATTAATAATGCTGGCAATGACATGATTATCATTTGGATTTAATGAATATAGAATCGTCTTTGGTAGAGCATCTTCTTTGTCCATTGCATCCAATATTTTCACAAGCGGCTTAGCTATTCCATCATCATTCATTGAATCATAACCGGTGTCCGGACCTAGCCGATTATACATTTTTGAATTATTATTGCGCAGGGCATTTATATGGAATTGCATCGTCCAACCTAACTTGGCATATATGCCTCCAAAAAAGTTAAGTGTATATGTTTTGTATTTCTTCTCATCTTCTTGAGAGACTTCGACGCCTTGCATTCTTTTCGAGAATATTTCGGCAATCTCTTCTTTAGTCGCTTCTTCGTAAACCATTACATCCAAAGCATGATCGGATACCCTGCCTCCAATTGAATGGAAAAAGTGGATTCTTGACTCCAAGGCATTAAGGAAGTCATCGTAGTCTACAATTTTTTTATCTGCTGCCTGCTCCAATTTACTTACCCACTCGAGATAACCATTACTATTAATTTCTAAAGCTTTATCTGGCCGGAAGCTCGGTAAAACGCTTACATTAAAATCATGATCTTCCATCAGCAGCTTGTGGTACTTAAGCGAATCGACTGGATCATCCGTCGTACAGATCACTTTTACATTCGACTTCAAGATTAAATCCCTCGCACCAAAACCCCTGCCATTTAACAAATTATTAACTTTTTCCCAAATGGTAGAGGCCGTATCTTCATTTAAAATATCATATACATCGAAAAAACGTTGTAATTCTAAGTGAGTCCAATTATACAAGGGATTTCCAATTGTCATTGGTACCGTTTTCGCCCATGCTACAAACTTGTCATAATCATCAGCCTGCCCTGTAATATAATCCTCTGAGATGCCATTTGCCCGCATTACCCGCCATTTATAATGGTCCCCATATAACCATGCTTCAGTAATATTTTTGAATGTCTTATTTTCATAAATTTCTTGCGGACTTAAATGGCAATGATAGTCAATAATCGGCATATCCTTTGCGTAATTTTGGTAAATATGCACCGCAGTTTCATTTGTTAATAAAAAGTCTTCTCCCATAAATTTTTTCATCATTTCACCACTTTCTTTTCGTTTGTATTTGCTATAAAACGTCATAAATTCAATAATGTTATCGTTAACATTTTTATACATGAATAGTTTATAAAAGTTTAATTTGTTTTATGTTAACGTTAACAATAATAGATTCATTTTACTGACTATTCACTAAAATTACAATATTTTTTTATTTCAGAACAAAGTTGTTGTAAAACAAAAAAAGACATGCATTACTGCCATGTCCTTTTTTATTTTCCCTATTTACCCTTTTAATTTTCGAATAAAGCAATCAACGGTTTCATTAAACAAATCGCTTTCTTCCATAAATGGACAATGGCAACTATCTTCAAAAATTACTAGTTGGGAATGCGGAATGTTTTTATGCAAATGCTCCCCTGCAGCTACAGGAATCACTTTTTCATGCCTTCCAAAACAGAGAAGTGTGGGAATGTTAATTTTTGGCAAGAATTCACGATAGTCAACAATTGATTGGTCAAATAGAATGGCACTGGCAATGGATTCCGGCATTTTGGTCACTTCCTTAAGCATCCAGCTTGCATCCGCTACAGATAATTCATTTTTAAACATGGAGGCAAGGAAGCTTTGTAAAAATGGGGTACGATTCGTTTGAATTTCAGTCATGAAGGCAATCAATGTGTCCATATCAAATGCACCAATATTAAAATCGGGCCACTTAAAATCAGAGGCCAATTCATCCACAATCACTGTTGAATGAATATTTCCTTCACCGAATTGCTTCAGATAATCCCAGACGACAAAAGCCCCCATGGACCAGCCTACGAGTATGACATCCTTTAATCCCAGTTTAGCAATGAACGCATGAAGATCTTTTGCATAAACGGAGACCGTATTTCCGTAATGAACATGATTTGACTGGCCATGGCTTCTTAAATCAAGTAAGATCGTTCTATAATTTTCTGAAAAGGACGGAAGCTGCCTTCTAAAGAACCGGCTGCTCATCCATACACCATGGATAAAAATAATTGGTCTTCCCTGTCCCTTTTCTTCATAAAACAACCGAACGCCTTCTTCCACCTCAATATATGCCATTCCATCCCTCCTTCACGGTATTTTCACAATCCATTCCCTATTATTATTTATTGCGTTTCATCGTTTAACATTCCTTCCTATAAAAAAATATTGTCAAACCTCATTTTAGAGTTGATAATGAAGTATATTTTTATTGATATATTCATCCTGAAAGGACGGAATTTTCATGAAGAGCTTTATCAAAAACTATCGATCCTCTTTAATACTACTCACTGCCATTATTATCGGTGGGATAGCGGGCGTCGTTTTCGGGGAGAAAACCTCGGTCATACAGCCGCTAGGGGACTTATTCCTAAATCTGATGTTCACGATCATCGTGCCATTGGTATTTTTCAGCATTGCTTCAGCGATTGCCAATATGAGCGGAATGAAGCGTCTCGGGAAAATCATGGGCAGTATCGTCGTCGTTTTCCTGACAACAGCCGCTTTAGCTGCCGTCATTGGATTTATTGGGACAACCATCATCAATCCATTGGAAGGCACAGATACGACAGCCATTAAAGAACTGATGGAAAACAGTTCCTCTGAAGAGACCATTGAGGAAGTTCCTTTCTTCAGTCAACTGGTCAACACAGTAACCGTGTCCGATTTTCCAGAACTGTTCTCCAGAAGCAATATGCTTCAACTTATCGTTTTCTCTGTTCTAATCGGGCTTTCCACTGCACTGGTCGGTGAGAAAGCAAAACCGATTACCGAGTTTTTGACAGCGGGTACAGCTGTCATGATGAAAGTCGTCAAAATCGTCATGTACTATGCTCCAATTGGACTTGGTGCTTATTTTGCGGCGATTATCGGCCAGCTTGGGCCGCAGATTTTAGAAGGGTATGCTCGCACTTTCATTCTTTATCTAGTCTTAGCCTTAATTTATTATTTCGGCTTCTTCACTTTGTATGCCTTTATCGCAGGTGGGAAAGATGGAGTTAAACTATTTTGGAAAAATGCGCTGACACCATCCATTACAGCCATCGCCACTTGTTCCAGTGCCGCGTCAATTCCAGTCAATCTGGAATCGGTCAAGAAAATGGGCGTGCCAAAGGATATAGCGGAGACTGTCATCCCACTCGGAGCCAACACTCATAAAGATGGTTCTGTATTCGGCGGGGTATTGAAAATCGTTTTCCTATTCAGCTTATTTGGAAAGGATATGACAAGCATTTCAAGCATTTTAAGTATACTTGCCGTTGCCTTTTTGGTTGGAGCTGTTATGGGTGCCATTCCTGGGGGCGGTATGATTGGGGAAATGCTCATCCTTAGTGTATTCGGCTTTCCTGTTGAAGTCCTGCCGATCATTGCCGTTATATCCACGATCATCGATGCTCCCGCTACACTGCTTAACTCAACAGGAAACACGGTTTGTGCCATGCTTGTCACAAGGCTTGTTGAGGGTAAAAACTGGCTAAAACAAGCATTCGTTAAAGAAGCCGTATGATTCTATAACATCAAACTGACTCCTGGTTACCGGGAGTCAGTTTTTTAATTTTCACATCTTTCTTTCAAACAGTTCTTTAATTGACAAGGGGTTCCTTCCCCTTACATAGAATTAAAGATTGAAGGAGGGAATTAAATGCTAATGAAATGCTTACCCGCTGCCATCCTTTTCACGGGACTATTATATATTTTTTTTATACCGGAAGAGCCTATAACCATAAAAATCATGTTCAAGGTCATTCCCATGTTATTGATTTTGCTTTATGCATGCACAACAGGGGGAACGCGGGATCGTTACCAATCCTTAATACTTCTTGGTTTATTCTTTTGCATGCTTGGTGATGGTTTGTTAATCTGGTTCGTCATCGGGCTTTCCGCCTTCTTGATCGGCCACCTTTTCTATATTTCAGCGTTCTTTAAGCTATGGACCTTTTCTTGGCTGCGATTTGCGACGATTCTTCCAATCAGTATTTACTCCACTTGGATTGGTCGTGAAATTGTACTTTCTTTAATTGAAAAAGGTGAAAATAGCCTCATCATCCCTGTAATCTGTTATGTAACGGTCATCTCCCTCATGGGTTGGGCGGCTTTTATGACCGGAAATGCAGCCGCAATCATCGGCGGGGTTCTGTTCGTGATTTCCGACTCCATTTTATCTTGGAACAAATTTATCGAAGATGTTGCCTTTTCTGATCCACTGATCATGCTTACCTACTATACAGCTCAGTTTTGCATGGCTAGAAGCATTCGCATGAGTCCTTCTTTCCATTTATCGAAAGGTTCGAAAAGAGAACTGCCTATCCAGTGAATCCGAATAATCGTACGTTCCACATGAAACAATTTCATAAAAAAAGGCATTCACAGCTCTACTTGAACTGTGGACGCCTTTTTTTATCCTTTAATTTTCTTAATGAAGACTACTTTTAAATAGTTCCCTTCCTTATATTCCGTACTTGTTTTAAAATCAGCCGGCAATGAGAATTCTTCCATGAGCTCGTATTTTCCGTTCATTTCCTTGAAGGCAATATCAATGAAGCTCTTGAATTTTTTCATGTCGAACGTACTGCAATTAGTTGATGCGATAATGACCCCATTGTCTTCCGTAATGGATATGGTATCCTTCAATAGATTCGTATAGTCTTTTCCAGCGCTGAAGGTAAACTTCTTCGATTTGGCAAAGCTGGGTGGATCGAGGATGACCATTTCAAATTTCAAAGCCTTCTTCACTGCATATTTAAAATACTTAAATACGTCCATCACCACGATATTTTGAGCTTCAGGATCTATTCCATTTACACTGAACTGTTCGATCGTCTTTGGTAAGCTGCGATTCGCCAGGTCGACACTAGTTGTTTTAACAGCACCGCCTAAAGCGGCAAACACGGAAAATGCCCCAGTGTAGGAGAACATATTCAAGACGGTTTTCCCTTTTGCGTATTCATCCCGGATTTTCCTTCTGACATCGCGTTGATCAAGGAAGACACCGACCATTGCCCCATCATTCAGGTAAACAGCGAAATTTACTCCATTCTCCTTTACAAGAAGCGGAAATTCCGGTTGTTCACCCATGACAAAATCGTCTTCTTCCACGTATTGCCCCTTTGTATCAAAGCGTTTCTTCTGATAAATCGATTTGACTTCAACCGTATCCTGCAATGCCTTAATGATGTAGTCTTTAAAGGAATATATCCCTTTGCTATACCAGCTAATCACATAGTGACCATCATAATGATCAATGATTAAACCGCCAATTCCATCACCTTCCCCATTAAACAAGCGGAAAGCCGTAGTCTCTGTATCTTCAAAAAAAGACTTTCGGAATTCATATGCTGCCTGGATTTTGCCGTTAATGAAGATTTGATCGATCTTTTCATTTTCTCTTCGGGTCAATACCCAGCCATAGCCCTTGTTCTGTTTACCATAATATCCTTTTGCTAGAAAACGGTTGTTTTCATCCACCAACCGCACTAAAGATCCCTCTTCCTGAAGGTCATTAAGGTTGGCTATCGACTCTTTAACAATCAAGGGAAAACCCTTGCCGATTTTACTCACGAACTTAGCTTTCACTTTTATATCTATTTCATTTCCCATATATATCATCCTATCTATGCAAATGCTTACCTTCCCATTTTACCCTAATCCCTTTATAAATAAAAACCAGCCTGGTTCCTTAACCAGGCTGGTTTCCCGAAAACTTGATCATGATACTTCTAAATGGAGATCGCCTGGCTTAACTTTGCCCATCATCTTCAATACCCGATGTAAGGCAAGTGTGATCACAGCTGGCAATACCATACCCACTGCCACATAAACCAAGAACGTGTACAGCCCTTGACCAGTTATGATGGCTATCGGGGCAATCATTGAACTTAACCCCATGCCTCCAAGTTCATACGGTACTTGAAAATCGAATGCCAAGGTAGCGATAGGGGCACAAATGATTGCCGCTACAAAAGGCGGAACGACATATAATGGTTTTTTGATTAAGTTAGGAAATTGAACTTTTGGCGTAACGACCATCTGGGCAAGGAACCCACCCATATCATTATCTTTATAAGACATGACAGTGAACCCAACAAACTGAACGGTACATCCGATCAGGGCTGCCGCACTGGAAACGGGATCTAATTGCAAGGCGATTGCCAATGCAGCGGAAGACGCTGGTGTCATCAATAAAATGCTCCATACCAAGGCGATGACCATGGAACCGATTAAGGGAGAACCCTCGACCGCAGCAGTGGTTTGACTGCTTATCCATGTTAGGAGCGGAGTGGTGACAAGAGCCAGGCCATATCCTGAAACTCCACCGACAAGAACTGCTCCCATTGGGATGGCCATGATGTCCAACTTTGTTTTGCCAATTATACGCTTACCTACATATGTTGCAATTACAGCTGCCAATACAGCACTTAGTGGCTGTCCTGTAACAATCGTGAAGGCACCCTCAGCAGTTCTGTTAATAGCGGCACCGCCAACTGCACTTGAAGCCATGGCGCTAAAGATAATTAATGAATTTCCTCCTAGCTGATAAGCGATTCCTGCTCCTAAAGCTGGGGCTAGCAAGACCTTTGCGGCCCCGCCTATTGCCAGGAAGACCTCCCAACCTAAATATCCTCCTATGGATTCAAACAATAACCCGATCCCTAATGTAACCAAAACTGCGTTGGCTATCCCTGTTGATGCTTTGTACATTCTATTACTGATGTATTCTTTCCTGCTCACTTTATCTCCACTCCTTGTTAATTATCAGAATATTCAGTTTCAAAAAACGAAAAAAAAATAAATATCTTTAATTTAAAAGCCTATTAACTATATCACCGCTACGTATTATGTCTGCCTGTATAATAACATGAATTTTCTGATAATGTAAGTAGTATTTTTATACTAGTAAAATAAAAGCGTTTTCATAAATATGAGTTTAACGCATTTTCATCCAATAAAAACTAGGATTGTATTATTTCAAAATAAAATATCCCTTTTAAGGAGGTGCTACATGGAGATATTTCGATACATTTTCGACAAAAAAAGAACCCGATTAAGGATTCTCTCACTAGCTGGATTTATGACTATTCTAATAGATACCCATCCTATTTTTGAAATCCTTCCAATTTTGCAAAAGTGTCCTTCAAATATTGGTAAAACAATTTCTCCGTTGGCATCAGTTCCCTATCAGTCGGAACGATGACCCCTACAGCCCTGGTTACAGATGGATCCTCCAGCGGCAATTTAACCGTAAAGCGAGGCAAGCTATCAATCAAGGAAATCTCAGGAATCAAGGCTATACCCAGACCTGCTGCCACCAGGCCTTTTATAGCATCAGTATCTTTTCCTTCAAATGCCACTTCCGGTTCGAAACCATGCAGTTTGCATGCTTTCATA
Organism: Peribacillus sp. NJ11; assembly: GCF_030348405.1. Lineage (NCBI taxonomy): Bacteria > Bacillati > Bacillota > Bacilli > Caryophanales > Bacillaceae > Peribacillus > Peribacillus sp. NJ11. Next base: position 1,180,523 of record NZ_JAUCFO010000001.1, on the reverse strand, counting down.
ACGAGATCCCTTAAAACATAGCCCTTTGGATATACGATGAACGGGTTTCCTTGAAGCTCATTTAATGATAATGACTTCTTCAAGGCCAAAGGATGGCTTTCTGGTAAAAGGGCAACTAAGTTCTCAATAAATAGCGTTTCTCCTTTGATTTTCTTTTCATTCACCGGCAGGGGGCCAATCAAGGCCATGTTTATGTTACCTTTTATCACCGAATCTATCAGGTAGCGATATGAACCTTGTTTCAATGTGAATTTCGCCAGCGGATAACTTTCCCTAAAATCGGAAATGGCCCTTGGCAATATATAAGAAGCTAAACTGCTGGGAAAGCCAATGCAGATTGTCCCTTTTTCTGGATCCAGACTTTCAGCCATCTCACGCTTAGCACGATTGATTATATCCATAGCTTGTTCCATATGGGCTAAAAATGTATGTCCAATAGGCGTCAGCCTAATCTTTCGGCCTTCCCGGATAAATAGGGGCACGCCCAATTCTTCTTCTAAATTATAAATTTGGCGACTGACAGCAGACTGGGCAACATGCAAGTCCACTGCTGCTTCCGTCATATGTTCACGCTTTGCCACTTCAATGAAATATTCGATTTGCCTTAATTCCAATCTAAGCTCCCTCTTTCATATCAAAACAGCATGTTATTTATCTAATATTCAGATTGTTTATTTCACTTTTAAATTATATCATGAAAGTATTATATAAAATCGATAAGCTTACCCTAATTAATATTTTTTGACTTTACTAAAGGAGAGAGAACAATGACCACTTCACAAGAAGTCGAGCATGAGGATTTACAAGTTGCTAGAGAGTTCGTAAGTCAAGTATACGCACAGGTAAAGGAGCGTAATCCTCACGAAAGTGAGTTCCATCAAGCCGTAAAGGAGATACTCCTTTCATTGGTCCCCGTTTTTGCAAAACATCCAAATTATATGAAAAGCGGGATATTGGAAAGGCTGGTTGAGCCCGAAAGAATGATCACCTTCCGAGTCTCTTGGGTTGATGACCTGGGAAATGTTCAAGTCAACCGTGGTTTTCGTGTACAATTCAATAGCGCAATCGGGCCATTCAAAGGCGGTCTTCGATTCCATCCCACTGTCAATTCCAGCATCATAAAGTTTCTTGGTTTCGAGCAAATCTTTAAAAATTCTCTTACAGGACAGCCGATTGGTGGGGGAAAAGGCGGTTCAGACTTCGATCCAAAAGGAAAATCGGACGCGGAAATCATGCGTTTTTGCCAAAGCTTCATGTCGGAACTATCTCGCTATATCGGCCCTGATACAGACGTACCAGCTGGTGATATCGGAGTCGGTGCAAGGGAGATCGGTTACCTGTTCGGTCAATATAAAAAGATTCAAGGCAGCTACCATGCCGGTGTTTTAACTGGTAAAGGAATAAGTTATGGTGGAAGCTTGGCCCGTACAGAAGCAACTGGATATGGAACGGTTTACTTCGTCGAGGAGATGCTTAATGACAAAGGGTTACAATTCCGTGGCAGCACTGTCGTTATTTCCGGATCTGGCAATGTATCGATTCATGCCATTGAGAAAGCTACACAATTGGGAGCTAAAGTTGTTGCTTGCAGCGACTCCAATGGCTACATATATGATGAAAACGGTCTGAACCTGGATACAGTCAGACGTTTAAAAGAAGTGGAACGAAAACGATTGAGCGAATATGTCGATGCACACCCGGAAGCTGTATACCATGAAGGAAGCTACGGCATTTGGTCTGTACCCTGCGACATCGCACTTCCTTGTGCCACACAAAATGAAATCGATGAAGAAGCAGCAAAATTACTGATCAAAAATAATGTGAAGGCAGTCGGTGAGGGTGCTAATATGCCTTCAACCCTTGAGGCCATTGAAGTATTCATTAATAATGGCATCCTTTTTGGACCAGCAAAAGCGGCCAATGCAGGCGGCGTAGCCGTGTCTGCACTCGAAATGGCCCAAAACAGCGCAAGAATGCCTTGGACTTTTGAAGATGTCGATGCCAAGCTGCATCAAATCATGAAAAACATCTATAAAAACAGTGTAGAAGCTGCAGAAGCATATGGCGAGCCTGGCAACTTAGTTATTGGGGCCAATATTGCCGGATTCCTTAAAGTGGCGGATGCAATGCTTACTCAAGGTATACTCTAGCAATCGGTTGATTTAGGAGGCGGTTCCGACAGGGGCCGCCTTACTTTTGTAAAAGAGTGATCTCACTTTTTTTTACCCTCTTATTCATCTCAATTCAAGCTGAATATCCACACTCAGATAACATCAATGAGATTAAAACATTTCTTTCTTACTATAAAAAAAAGAGTGCCGGAAAAGTTCTGGCACTCTCATGGTTTGCAGACAATTATTCTTTGGTGACCAATTTCAATGGAACGGATATTGTGTCATCCACTTTATCGCCTTTTAAGATTTTCTCAGCCGCATTAACCGCTTCTTCACCGATAAGTGCCGGTTGTTGGGCGATTGTAGCTTTTAGTTCACCGTTTTCAACTGCTTTCAATGCATCATCATTTCCGTCAAAACCAACCACGATGATGTCTTTTCCTGCTGCCTTGATTGCTTCAATGGCCCCAAGTGCCATTTCATCATTATGGGCGAATACCGCTTGGATGTCATTATTGCCTTGGAGGATATTTTCCATGACGTTAAGCCCTTTTGTCCGGTCGAATTCCGCCGTTTGGCTTGTCAGGACATCTAACTGCTTGTCCGCAATATTGTGGAAACCTTTCCCGCGTTCACGAGTTGCAGATGCTCCGGATACCCCTTCAAGTTCCACTACTTTCGCTTTTTCGCCAAGCTCTTTAACTAGATATTCTGCAGCCATTTCACCGCCAGCCACATTGTCGGAAGCGATGAACGTTTCAATGTCACCTTCGTCTGAAGAACGGTCAATCGTGATAACGGGAATGCCCGCATCATTTGCATCTTTAACGGCTGAAGTTATTGCCGCAGAGTCAGTTGGATTCACAAGAAGGACATCAACCTCTTGAAGAATTAAATCTTCAATTCCGCTAATCTGTTTTGCTGTATCATCCTGGGCGTCAACAACTGTAACTTTCATGCCTTTTTCTTTTGCTTCTTTTTCAATACCATCTTTTAAGGAAACGAAGAATGGATTGTTTAAAGTTGAGATGCTGACTCCGACTTTCACGTCTTTCATGGAGTCTTTCTTTTCTTTTTTATCATCTTTTAGACCAGAATCCATTGAACAGGCAGCTAAGACCATTAAAGAAAGAACCATGATTATCGATACTATTTTTTTCATTGATTACACCTCTTCTTATGATTTTTTACGGTCAAGTAAGACCGCGATTAATATAACTGCACCTTTTACCACTTGCTGGTAAAAAGAGGATACACCAAGTAAATTCATGCCGTTATTCAAAGTACCGATGATCAGGACACCCACCAGCGTACCGAACAACCGCCCTTTACCGCCTGAAAGGCTCGTTCCACCTAGCACCACGGCTGCGATGGCATCCATTTCATAGGATTGGCCTGCCGTCGGCTGTGCCGAATTCAGACGAGATGTTAAAATGGCACCGGCAATTGCTGCCATCGTACCGGCCAGACCATATATGGCCACCTTGACTCGGTCAACTTTAATCCCTGAAATGCGGGAAGCCCTTTCATTTCCGCCAATTGCATATGTTTTACGGCCAAAGGATGTTTTATGAAGCAGGAACCATAGGATTAAGAAAGCGATGACCATCACAACAGCCGGTACTGGCAGTCCCAGGAAGTATCCTCTCCCAAGCATCTGGAACATTTCAGAATCGCCAATTCCAGTAATCGGCTTTCCATCCGTATACACAAGCGTTAATCCCCGGAATATCGTCATGGTGGCCAATGTCACGATGAAAGGGGCCATTTTTCCTTTTGAAACGAGAATCCCATTGATTACACCCATTATTGCACCTAGCAGAATACCTACTAATATTGCTAAAATCGGATCCATTCCCGAGACCATCATGCCAGCCATAAGTGCGCTGGATAGAGCTAAAATGGAACCGACGGACAAGTCGATGCCACCTGTCAATATGATAAAGGTCATTCCAAATGCAATAAGTGCATTGATGGAGGTTTGACGCAATAAATTCAAAATATTATTCGGTTCCATGAATGATGGATTTAAAACGGTTATTACGATAAATAAAAGTACCAGAGCAAGTAACGGACCAAATTTCTGCCAAATCCCGCTTTTCCCTGTAGCCTCAAGTTTCATCCTAGTTCCCTCCTGTCGCCAATGCCATAATTTTTTCTTGCGTCGCTTCCTGCTTTAACAATTCCCCAGCAATCTCACCTTCGTGAACCACAAGGATTCTATCACTCATTCCAATGATTTCTGGAAGTTCTGACGAAACCATGATGATGGCGATGCCTCGCTCCGTCAATTCATTCATCAATTCGTAAATTTCACGTTTTGCACCAACATCTATGCCTCGGGTTGGCTCATCCATAATTAAAACTTTAGGGGAAGTGCCGATCCATTTGGCTATTACCACCTTTTGTTGATTTCCTCCGGAAAGATTGCCGATGATCGTTTCAGCTGAAGATGTCTTTACGTGAAGTCGCTTAATCATCATTTCGGCAAAGTTTTTCTCATCCTCCGTTTTTACGAGTCCATTAGGAGCAAAGCTTTTCAGATTCGGCAAGCCGATATTTTCCCTTACTGAAAAGTCCAGTATCAGCCCCTCTTCTTTACGATTTTCCGTAATGAAGGCCAGGCCGTGTCGAACTGCATCCGTTGGTTTTCGTATGGAAACTTTCTTGCCTTCAATGGTAATTTCACCGCTGTCTATTTGGTCGACACCAAAAAGGGCGCGCATTATTTCTGTTCTGCCAGCTCCCATCAATCCGGCTACACCCACAATCTCGCCTTGCCGTACTGCGAAATGGATATCTTCAAAAAGCCCTTTTTTAGTTAATCCTTTTACATCGAGGACTACGTCGCCAGGGTGCGCTTCACGATGAGGAAAACGATCCTCCAACTCCCGCCCGACCATTTTTTGAACGACTTCATCGAAATTTGTATCTGCAATTTTTTTCGTATCGACAGTTTTTCCGTCACGCATTACGGTGATCCTGTCACAAATGGCAAAAATTTCTTCCATTCGGTGAGAGATATAAACTAGTGATACACCCTTTTTAGTAAGTCCCTTCATCACTTCAAAGAGCTTCTCTATTTCTCTATCGGTCAGAGCTGCTGTGGGCTCGTCCATGATGATGACTTCGGCATCCGTCATAAGCGCCTTGGCAATTTCAATCATTTGCTGTTCCCCGACAGAACAAAGGCCGGCTTCCTTATCAAAAGGAAGGGAAATATTAAGTGTTTTAAAAATCTCGTTTGCACGCGCTTTCATTTGTTTCGTCTTTAGGACACCGAAGGTATTTACCATTTCCCTGCCGATAAATAGATTCTCCAGCACGGTCATCTCTGGCCAAATATTCAATTCCTGACGGATAAAGGCCATTCCCGCCTCTTCCGCTTCCTTTGAATCCTTGAATGAGGTTTCTTTACCGTTAATCTCGATCGTTCCTTGGTCTTGTTTATGCAGCCCGGTCAAAATGTTCATCAAGGTTGACTTCCCCGCTCCATTCTCCCCCATTAGTGCATGTACTTCTCCTGCCTCTAAAGAAAAATGAACACCTTCCAATACCTTGTTTTGACCAAATGCTTTATAAATATTGTGCATTTCGATTTGCATGCTCATCATCTCTTTTCTTTAAAAGAATACTCCAGACTGCAATATGCAATTAGAATACGGCGTCGTCTCCCCAGTCCGGATTATTGCTTTCGCGTTACTTGTCAGCCTTTTAAAATCCTCATGGGAAACATATTCAATCCCTTCTCCGAATTGCTGCTCCAAATATTGATGCTGTTCTGGGTTTTTATCCTTCACTTCAGTGGCAGCGATAACTTTTTCAACAACCATATCTTCGTGAACGGCTCGAACGACATCTTGAAAAGATGGTGTTCCAGGCGTCAAAGCTAAATCTATCTTGCAAACTCCCGATGGGACCGGCAGCCCGGCATCACCTACGACAATATAATCCGTATGACCAAGGTCAACCAGGACCTTGGCTATTGAACTATTGATGATTCCTTGACGTTTCATGCTTCAAGGCCCCTTTCGACTTCTTTCCTTTGCGGCATGCCGCCTTGAGCGCCTAACTTCGTCACGGAAATGGAGGCTGCCCGGTTCGCGAATAACAAGCATTCGTCAAAACTTTTTCCTTCTGCAACAGCCACCGCAAAGGCAGCATTGAATGTATCGCCTGCCCCTGTTGTATCCACTGCTTCCACTACAAAGCTTGGAACGACCTTTTCTTCATGCCCGTCAAAATAACGGACGCCATTTTTCCCTTCGGTAATGAATAATTTATTTGGATACTCAGTCAAGACTTTCGTTCGATCCCGGCCATTAAAAAGTATTTCGAACTCATGTTCATTCGGCGTAAGGAATGATGCCTGTTGAATGACAGCCTCACTTAGCTTGCGGGCTGGAGCTGGGTTCAAAAGTAATTTCTTTTGAAGCGTGTTGCACAATTCAGCCAGAAATTCCACCGTTTCCTCAGGAATTTCCTGCTGAACCATCACGATATCCGACTCCTCAATGACCTTTTTCGCCTTTTGTACATATTCAGGAGTAATGAAATCATTTGCACCTTTTACGACAATAATACTGTTATCACCTTCTGAAAGGGTAATGTGTGCTGTACCGGAGGCTGTACCTGTAACCGGTTCCACATACTCCGTATTTATATGATTTTTTTTCAGGTTTTCTAAAATGATCTCACCATAGACATCATCACCTACACATCCAACCATGGATACTTCAGCACCAAGTCGGGCAGCAGCCACAGCCTGATTGGCTCCTTTTCCTCCAGGAACCGTGATGAAAGACTCTCCTAAAACCGTTTCCCCTGCTATTGGCCGCTTAGCTGATGTCACCACTAAGTCCATTGAGGAACTTCCCACTACTGTAATTCTAATCATGCCTTCTCCGCCTTTCTTCTCGTTGTTTGTCTCTCCACAAAAGAAACAGGGAGCTTTTTGTGCGTCACTTCCAATTTTTCCTGATTGATCTTTTTAATTAGCATTTCCGCGGCTTGTGCCCCCATCTCGTAGGCTGGCTGCCGAATTGTCGATAACGGTGGGTGCAATAACGCAGTGAAGGCGATATCATCATAGCCTATTAATTGTATGTCTTCCGGAATCCGTATTCCCCGTTTTAAAATCTCTTGAAGTGCGGCAGCTGCAACAATATCATTGCAAGCAATAATTCCATCCGTTTCCGGATATTGCTCGAACAGCTGTCTCACGCAAATTTGGCCGCCCTGAAGAGTGAGGGATGAATCCATGACTTGCACATTCACTTCGGCTTGTTTCAATTCTTCCAATGCTGCCATGTACCGTTCATATACAGGTTTTATTTCGACTGGCCCCCTGATGAGGACGATATTTGTACTGCCTCTATCAAGCAATACGCGTGCTGCAAGCTTACCGCCTGTCTTTTGATCGGAATAAACAGCTGGTAATTTTTCTGCTGTACGGTCAAGAAGGACAACTGGAATTTCCAGGTTATCAAAATTTTCATTGGCTTCTTCACTGGTTGAAGCAATCATGCCCACTACATTATTCTGAAGAAAAGTGTCAATATATTCTATTTCTTTATCTCTCTTTTCATCGCTATTCCCAAAGATTAATCGATACCCGAATTGCTGCAGATAATCCTCGACACCTCTTGCCATTTCAGGGAAGAAGGGATTCGTAATGTCAGGCAAAATCAAACCAACCAATTTGGATTTACGTTTATAAAGGGATCTTGCCACTTCATTCGGTTTATAATTTAATTTTTCAACAGCTGCCATGACCACCTTTTTTGTGTCCTCATGTGCATAACCACTGCCATTCATAACTCTGGAAACCGTTGCCACAGAAACCCCAGCTTCCTTTGCAACATCCCGAATAGTTGCCAATATATCCACCTCAATAATTTTGTGTAACCGTTTACACAATAGCTTATCACCAATTTATATGAACGGCAAGCCCTATTCCAAAGAAAAATTTTAGGTAGTTTGAATCAAGCCGGATAACACAATCCTTTTTAATGCGTACATTTTTAATAATTATCGGACTCTATCGTCTCTTTCCGTTTCGCATATATAGGTTTTACATCCTCATTACCTCTAGATTTATTTAATACTTCTATTTGGTAGGCAATAGGAGTTCTACCTAACTGTTGAAACGGAAGGTACGAGGCCCCTGCGGGAATACGCGTCCAAGGGAGACCCCCGCAGGCGCAAAGTGCACCGAGGGCGGACCGCCCGCGGAAAGCGAGTGCCTGAAGCGGAAATCAACGGTCAAAATTTAAAAATCCAAAAAAACTGTAGACGTACTCAATTCTTATCGAGTTCGTCTACAGTCTGAAATTGGCTCAAAAGTCTGAGCCAGTTTAACTTTATTGCGTTTTTGCAGGTAACTTTTCATAAAGGGCATTATTCACATGCCCAAACTCAGATGCATGCGGACGGTCATCACCATCGCTATATCCATATTGAAGCATCCGATTTCTATTCAGGCAAAGTTTTGTTAATTTTGGCGCAAAGAAATTGAATATATCGAAACGATCCTGTAACATAGGGAATTTTTTCTGATGTGTAAGGATTGTTTGAGCGACGCCTTCCCAAAAAACATTCTCATCCAAAAGGGACCTCTTCATCAGGAGTGTTGACAAGTAACGGAAATGACAGATGAATAGTCCCGTGAAAATGAATTGAACCAGTCCTTCAGGGGTTTCACTTCTTAGTACTTTTCTTAAATCATCAGGAAGTTTACTCAATTCAGGAAGCGGCTGATCACTGACGTTTACATCATCCACAAAATCCTTGATGGCCAAACGATGAGGCTTGTAATCCTTCAAAACTAAAATGGTATTTTGACCATGCGGCGAGAAGACCAATCCATATTGATAGATAAAATGTAATAGTGGTGATAGAATGACATCGAATAATTGAGCTGTCCAGGCTTCCGCAGTCAATCCGGATTTTTCAATAAGGCTCTCCACATATGGCTTCCCTTTGTAGTCCACATGTAAAAGGGACGCAAGTGTAATGGGATTTTCGCCTTCTTCCATATAACTGTATATGCTTTCTCTCCAAATACCGCCTAGCATCTCCAAATATTGATAGGGTACATTCTCCAGCTTGGAAAAATACGGGTGGTCAACGTTTAAACTGGCCACTTCACCTGGAAGCACTACTTTGCATTCTTCCCTCAAGAATGAATCATTTTCATAAATGTTCTTAATATACGCTGTGATTTTTGGAGCAATGACTGTTCGCTCCGCTGGTAATCCACGGTAGACTAGCGTATTTAAAATGCTCATCGGCAGCTTGACGTGGTGTTTATTCTTATTCGATACATTAACAAATGTCCGAATTGATTGTTGCGGAAGATACTCATCAGGACCATTTCCCAAAGCTACAATCAACCCTTTAGCCAAGTCATCGGTAAAATTCTGGATGATTACATTCTTCCACTGCCATTCATGGACTGGGAGGTAGAAATAGTTTTCTGACTTCAGGCCTTTCTCTGTCAATCTTTTTGCAAATGATTTTTGGGTTTCCTCATCCAGTTCATTCTCCATCAATTGCTTATAAGACAACGTTTCAATGGAATTGAACTCACCCCTTGTTTTATGGACCGCAATCCATGATAACTGAACTTCCTTCTGGTTTTCTGGAGCAAACTTCAAATAATCATCAAAACCGAAACCGATTCTTCCCTTGTTATAAGCAATCCAAGGGTGACCGCTCATTTCCCCTTCAAGTAAAGCATAGTCCAGTTCGACCAAATCATCCGCGTCTTGTTCAGGTTTGGATAGCAATTGGAGGTCCGCAAGCAGCGTATGATGGAATTCCTTGATTAAATGTCCTGTTGTTTCTGCAGTCATCCCAATTACCGGCTGGATGTCCAAAATGAATTGAATAGCATCATTGGCCTGTGTAAAACCTTCCGTTTCATATACCTGGATCGATTCAGCCTGTACTTCATAGCTGTCAAAAAGACGGGGTGAAGCCAAAAATTGATAAGATCTCCCCTCATTTATCTTTAACTCATATAGGTTTCCTGCTGCATTTTCGTTCAAGACAGCTGGTTTGATCATATCTTCATACATATACTCAGAAATCATCTTGGCCAGCAGGTTTTGGTTTACTATCGACCAATTTTTTTCTGAAACCGCCTGTTCCACTTCATTTATGAACTGCATACAATGCTTCCCTTCCCTTCTCTTAGTAAGCCATGACTGGTGATTTTACACGGAATGACTGAAAAGCACCCTTTGGCTCTGATGGATAAATCTCTTTACCTGCCAATTGATTGATAATGATGGAGTTTCGGAACGCGCCTAAGCCTAGATCCGGAGCACCCACACCATGTGTATGTATCTCGCCATTTTGAATAAAAAGGTGATTCTGCGTAGTGATGGCCGTTCCTACCCTATAATCTTTCGTTATTGTAAGCCGCCCCAAATCATCGCGGACTAAAAGGTCTTCCATGGTGTCAAGGAATGCCGGAAGGGTTGATTTATAGCCCGTTCCAAAAACAATCGCCTCTGTGTCCACATCAAATTCTCTATCTTCTACCCACTGTCGGCATTTCAATCCCCAGCCATTTTCGGTGGGGGTTACCGCCGAAACTTCCGTCATGGCCCGAAGTTCAATGGAAAGTTCGGCATTTCCAATCGATTTTTCATACATCTTGTCAAAAATTGCTGCAATTGTCGTGGCGCTGATCCCTTTATACAATAGATCCTGTTTCGGCAGAATTTCATCCTTCTTTTCCTGTGGCAGCCGATAAAAGAAATCAAGGTAATCCGGAGTGAAGTATTCCAACCCAAGTTTTGAATATTCCATAGGGAAAAACCCCTTGGATCTTGTATACCAGTTTAGCTGATAGCCATATTGCTCCTGCTCATTCAGTAGATCCAGAAAGACCTCGGCTGCACTCTGTCCAGATCCGACAACCGTTACGGATTTTTTCTTTAAGACATTTTCTTTGTTCCGTAAATAATCGGCCGAATGCAGGATGCTCTCCCCCATATATGGATGAAATGCCGACGGGACAGTCGGGGCGGTGCCAATTCCCATGACTACATGACGGCTATAATAGACTTCGATCTTTTGTGTTTGTGCATCCCTTACACTGATTTGATAGAAGGGTTCATCTTGATCACCTATATACTCCACCGTCTCCACTGCCTTTCCAAAACAGCAGCTTTCAAGTTGATTGGCAGTCCAGCGGCAATAGTCGTTATATTCTTTTCGTGGAATCAAGAATTTTTCAAGAAAGTAGAAATGATAGAGACGATCATGCTGCTGTAAATAACTCAAGTAACTATATGGGCTAGTCACATCAGCCATGCTAACTAGATCGGCAAAGAACGGTACCTGCAGTGTTGTCCCTTCCAGCAGCATCCCTTCATGCCAATTAAATTCCTGCTTTTTCTCAAAAAAGACGGCATTCAACTCCGGGGTTTTCTCCAAAAGGGCCGCAAGTCCAAGGTTAAAGGGGCCTATCCCTATCCCTACCAGGTCATAGATAGATTGTTGCTTCTCCATACTTCCACTTCCTCTCGAAATTCTCCCGTGTACATGACATTAGCAATGCCGTTTTGTCAGGGAGCTCAATTTCTTTAATTGGGGTGAAACCGCACTTTTCAAATAAGTAAATCATCTTTGCATTTCGAATGTCCGGTTCCGCCATCACCTTTTTTGTTCTAGAAGAAAGCAGTTGGTATTTCACCATTGCACGTAAAAACGGCAAAGCCAGTCCTTTTCCAAGGTAATCTGGATCACCAATGAGTAAATGAATGCCTTGATCTCCCTCTTCGGACTCATAATAATCTTCGATGATATCGCCTTTTACCCAATACGATTCCCAATAGCTCATGGGGGTTGCATCAAGGCAGCCTAGATAGAGTGTTTGGTGTGTATCAGCCAACGCCTTTTGCAAATGAACAGCAAACTTTTCTTTTGTGAAATTTAAATTCCAGTAGGGTATCACATGTTCTTCATGCATCCATTTATGCAGTGTATCTACATCCCTCTCAAATTCAACTTTGACAAATGAAAGCTGTTGATTACAGTCCTTCAGATTTTCTTCATAACTATTTTTCATAGGCGGTTAAAACCCCCTGCGCGAATGGATTATCAATCGTTGTATAAACGGATTGTGTCTCAAGTGAGCCGACAAGCTCATCCATATCATGAAATCGCGTCAGTAAATTAGCCTTACAAGATAATTCCCGGGCATGAAGCAGCCTTGAAACAACTCGATTCAACCCTTCATCATCGCTTTCCCTACTGCTTGTTTCCAATTGTTCCTGAACGAGCTGTAACAGGGTTTTCTCTGATACTAATCCTTCCGTACCAAAATTATTGATTAAGCCTAATAAGTGATTAAAAAAGAAGTAGTATTGAAGTCTTTCTTCAGCGACTTCATCAGAACAAGTCGTGAAGCTTTTTTCACTTAGTTCAGGCAGGATATTCAACAACCTGTCTACTTTGGACTCGCAATAGTAATACCCTTGATTATCACGATAATAAAAAGTGGATGGATAGCCATCTTGAAGTTGAATGATTGAATTTTGCTGATGGGCTTCTAAAACAATTCCATACTCTTCAAATAGCCAAAGCATCGGTTTTAATGTCATTGAAAGATAAGTTTTGAACCATTCCTTACTTACTTCTTCGGTACTGCGGTTTTCATCAGCTGCCAATTTGCGGATGATCGCTCCAAGCCTTGATGGTGCACCATAGGCATTATCCTGACATAAGCCTGCAATCAGGCTAGCTTGTTCATCGTTTTCATAAAAAGGGTTTTCCCGAATATCAACATCGAAACCTGATTCTTGTTCAGTTGTTTTGATCGTTAGATAAGCAGGGTCCTTAATAACACGGAAGGCGGGATGCTGTTCTTTTAGATCATCGCCCACTTTTGAATCTATTAATTTAGCAATTTCCACACCACGATCTAGTTCTTTTTGCAAATTCGCACGTAATGAATTCGTGATCTTAACCGGAACGGAAAATTTGTACATATATCTCGATGTGGCGCTATATACCGTTCTAAATGAAGAGGTAGCCGTGAATTTTTTTCCAAGAGGTCCTGCATAAACTAGTGTTCCTTGCTCGATTAGCTTCTTAACCTCTTCTTTTTCGATAAGCACTTTTGCCTGGAGCGGATGTGCCGGGATAATGCTGTATCGGCTTTCCTTTTGGCAATACGTGTCACGAAATTCACTGGAAATCTCCAAGTCACCAGCTAATTCCTGTTTAATGATCTCACTTGCCGATCGGACTTCACTAGAATCCTGGATGACGATCGAAGGCTCTGCCAGGAAATAGTGCAGCTGAAACTCCCCTTTTAATTCGGGTGAATAGATCCATTCATCTTTTTCTGAAATGCCCTGCTTACTTTTCGGTGTCGGGTGGAACAGGTGCCCGAATAAAAGCGACTGCTCTGCTTCGATGTATGTAAAATCAGGACTTTGAAGTGCATCAGCGTCTTCTGTCCTCGCTTCCACATAACGTTGAATATTTTGGCTGCTAAGGATGACACGCAGCATCAATTCATCTTCACTATCCGTCCGGCCCTGCTCATTCAATAACTCCTTAGAAACAATCGAGACCAGTGTCACATAATCTAATTCACGTACTTGTTTGGATGCTGTTTGGTAGTAAATCGGGAAGGTGAAAATATGACGCCCCGTTACCGACCAATATTTAAGTGGAACAAGCAATGCAATATCTTGGGATCTGAGATTACTGACTAATAATGAATCCGGAATGGAACCCTCCAAATCTGGCCAGTTTCTCGTTTCTTCTAAACTGCAATTCCCGGTTTCCCGGAAATAACAGTTCAGAAAGCTTTGCATCGTTGCCCTTTCAGCTATTTGCTTACCATTCATCTTCATTCCTCCATCATCTTGAACATTTCACCTAAAACTCGAATTTCGTCTAAAATTTCCTCTATGTGTTCAAGCCTTGTCATTGGATTCAATAGTGTCATTTTTAAATATACCTGTCCGTCAAAACGCGTTTTTGCTAAAAATGCCCGTCCGCTTTTCAGTAATTCCTGCTGAATCTGTTTATTTAATAGATTTACTAGCTGATCACTTTCTCCCGAGGGATTATAACGGAATACAACTGCATTCAATTCAGGATCTTTATTTAATACTGTGAATCCATCCTCTTTATCGATCTTCACAGCCACTTCACGTGCAAGATGACAAGTATAGTCGATCATTTCAGCAAAGGTGTCCAGTCCAACGACCTTCAATGACATCCAGAGTTTCAGTGCATCGAACCTTCTCGTCGTTTGAACCGATTTATTGACTAAATGAACCATACCCTCCGCTTCATCTTCCTGTGGATTCAAGTAATCGGCGTGATGCTGGATATATTGAAATGAGTTGCTGTCCGAGACAAGAAAAGCACCACAACTGATCGGTTGATAGAATAATTTGTGAAAATCAACCGTAATCGAGTCGGCCCGTTCAATTCCGCTGATTAACTCTTTGTAATCCTTGCTTAAAATCATCGCACCGCCATATGCAGCGTCCACATGCAGCCATATCCCATTCTTCCTAGCAGCTTCGGACAATTCATGTAATGGATCGATTGAACCAAAATCCGTCGTTCCACAAGTTGCAACGATAGCAAATGGAAGTAAATCCTGTTCCTCTAAAAGCAGCAACTGATGATTCAAATCATCCATGGACAGACGATGATTTGAATCCGTTTTAATCGTGATCACTGCCTGTTCACCAATCCCCAGCTGTGCCGCTGATTTACGAACCGTAAAGTGGGCAGCCTCGGAGCATAGGATCCGCAATTTTTTCGCCTCGACTGGCAAGCCGTGCTGTTGAACGTCCACATCCCAGAAACGCTTACAATAGGCGTCCCTTGCCAATAGCAGTCCCATGTAATTAGATTGGGTACCACCGCTTGTGAAAATCCCATCCGCTTGTTCCGGTAACCCTACCTGACTGCACAGCCAATCTATTAAACGCTCTTCAACGAAAGTTGCCGTCGAGCTTTGGTCCCATGAATCCATGGATTGATTCAACGTACCGATAATCATTTCGGCTGCCACGGCTGGAATTAGTGTCGGGCAATGCAAATGCCCGATACAAGTAGGACTGTGTACATTGATGCTGTCATCAATAACAAACTCCGCCAGCTCAGCCGCAACTGCTTCAATCGTCTCCCCTTTTAGAGAAGCGAGGGTCAGTTCGTTTAATCTTGCTTCTATTTCATACGGATTTTTCCCAGAGTATGGTGAATTGTTCCCTTTTAAAAAGGCCATCAGCTTCTTTTCCATGATTTTTAATGACTGGCTGTAGTTATTGAAACCTTCTTCGTTATTCAAGAACAATGGAGAATAAGCAAAATCCGTTTTATTTACCATTTCAATCATTGATAATTCACCCTCTAGCTACAGCTGCACGAACAGCCTGTTCAAAAATGGCAGTGGCTTCGCGAAGCTGGGATTCCGTAACGATCAATGGTGGCAGGAACCTCACTACACTTCCATGTCTGCCGCCCACTTCCAGAATCAATCCTCTTTGAAAACATTCCTGTTGAATGGTACTGGCAAGTTCCGAATCAGCTGGATAGCTTCCATTCGGATTTTGAGGTTCTTCATGCTTGACCATTTCGACACCGACCATCAATCCACGGCCTCTAACATCCCCGATCTGCTGAATATCTTTTTGCAAATCTTTAAGAATATCCTTTAAGATTTCACCCATTTTAGCGGAATGCTCCACAAGATTCGTCTCTTTCATATACTTTAAAGTCGCTGTCCCTGCTGCCATCGCCAATTGATTTCCCCGGAACGTACCGATATGTGCACCTGGAGACCATAGGTCCAACTCTTTGTTATAAATCACCACCGATAATGGAAGACTTCCGCCAATTGCTTTAGATAAGACAAGAACATCCGGAATGATTCCTGCATGTTCGAAGGCAAACATTTTTCCTGTACGGCCGATACCGGATTGAACTTCATCGATAATTAGCGGAATGCCCTTCTCTTTTGTAATTCTTCTGATTTCCTTAAGCCAAGGAATTGGAGCGGGAATGGAACCTCCTTCACCTTGTACTGCCTCTAAAATCATTCCTGCAGGTGCCAATAATCCAGATTCAGGATCGTTCAGTAGATTTTCGATATACTGGCTACTGATTTTATGACTTTCTTCTCCGCCTATTCCAAAAGGACAGCGATATTGATAGGGATACGGAAGGAAGTGTACGTCTGGCATTAACCCTTGTATCTTTTCCTTTGGTTTTGTATTGCCGCTGATTGACATGGTTGCATGGGTTGCCCCGTGATAAGCTCCTTGGAAGGATAAAATGCTTCTGTTTCCTGTGGCTGTTTTTACTAATTTAAGTGCTGCCTCAATGGCATCCCCGCCAGTAGGACCACAGAATTGAATTTTTGCATTTTTCCTGAATTCTTCAGGCAGGCTTTCAAAAATTTCATCAACGAACTGCTCTTTGATTGGTGTCGTAAAGTCCAATGTATGTAACGGCCGTTTATCCTTAAGAACTTTTTCCATTGCTTCAAGCACAGCCGGATGATTGTGACCGAGCGCTAATGTTCCAGCCCCGGCAAGAAAATCAATATATCGTTTTCCATCCATGTCTGTTAGGTAAATTCCCTCCGCTTGATCGATGGCTATCGGTAATCTTCTAGGATAAGATCGGGCATTTGATTCCCTTGTATTTTGTTGTTCCAGTAATTGATCATTTTTTGTAAGAGTATTCGTTACCATAGTGAGCCTCCATGTATTGAATTAATTGAGAATAATTATCATTATCATGAGATTCATTTTACTGATAATGATAATTATTCTCAATGAGTAAATCCACTCATTTTTCTTCTAATAAATTCCAATAAAATTAAGAAAAGGTTAAAACTGGTGCCTATTCTCTATTTATCCATTAAACAGAAAATTGTTCTTAAGGTTTTATTAAGATTGTGTTTATAAGCTGAACCCAGTAAAAAACATGAAAAAGGAGGAGCAACAATGAATGATTTAAAGGGCAGGCGGGAACTCAAGCATGCAATCACCAGAGCAGATTGTTATTTATTAAGAAATAATCTGAAAAACTTCATGAGGCTTGATCCCCATGGGCTGGATGGGAAGTATTTAATTCGAAGTGTCTATTTCGATAACTTTGACAATAAAATCCTGCGGCAAAAAACGGAGGGGTTCTATCACAGGGATAAGTTCAGGGCTAGACTTTATGATCATAATACTGATTTCATCAATCTAGAAAAAAAGAGTAAGCGGGATAACCTTACCTATAAACAGAAGTGCGGGTTGTCTGCCGAAGAATACGAACGAATTCGTTCAGGGGATATAAATTGGATGTCCGAAGATTCAAGGGATATCCTTAGGGACTTATACATTCAAATGACCCTTTTCCAAATCAAGCCGACAACAGTCGTCGACTATGAAAGGGAGGTATTTATCTATGAGTATGGAAATGTGCGGGTCACCTTCGACAGCAATGTGAAAACCAGCTATCGGGATACGGACTTCCTGAATCCAGAATTAATCGTCGTCGATGCACTAGACCCGGATTGGGTCATCCTGGAAATAAAGTTTGACGAGTTTCTTCCGGATATCATCAAACAATTGTTATCCATCATCGATACTAGAAAAACGGCTTTTTCAAAATATCAACTAAGCAGAAGATACGGCTGATTTCAGCTAAACACATAATATTTGGAGGAATGGCAAAATGGATACGACGACAACTAGCACTTTTAATGATATTTTCAAATCAAGTTTTTTAGACAAGACAGAGAGCTTTTCAATTATTGACTCCCTAATTGGGTTACTGTTGGCATTTGCCATCGGTTTGTTTATTTACGTCATTTATAAGAAGACCTTTTCCGGTGTGATGTACTCACACAATTTCAATATTTCCCTCATCATCATGACAATGGCAACGGCTTTGATCATCATGGGTATCTCAACTAATATCGTTATCTCCCTTGGTATGGTCGGTGCCCTCTCCATCGTACGATTCAGAACGCCAATTAAAGATCCCATGGACTTGATCTTCCTATTCTGGGCAGCCGCTTCCGGGATTTTATGCGGGGCAGGACTAATTCCACTGGTTATCATCGGTGCTATTTTAATAGGTATTGTCATGCTCATATTTGCGAACCGGATCACTGTAGAAAATCCTTATTTATTTATCGTTAAATATACAGATGCCTCAATTGAAAAAACGTTAGACGAAATGATATCCAATAAAGTGAAAAAGCATTCCATCAAATCAAAGTCGGTCATGCCGGATAATAATCTTGAAGTGACATATGAAATTCGATTAAAAGATAATAATGCGGAATTCATTAATCAAGTCAAGGACATGAATAGCGTTCATTCTGCCATCATGTTGAGTTATGATGGCAACTTCACTGCTTAAGAGATGGCGGACATAAGATTCCATGGCTTGTCCGCTATATAAGAATGCAGAAGAAAGGAGCCTGGCATGTTAAAGACAAGATACGTCGTAGCATCGATTGGGTTACTTATCGCCATCTTTATAGCAGTGATGTCTTTCCTTCCCAATCTGACAATTGAAAAGGCCACTAAAGGAAATACATATACGGGGTCCGTGTTTGACCAAAGCAAGGTGACAACCGTTGATATAACATTGGCTGATGATGATTTGGATTCAATCCTGGATAACCCCTCTGAAAAGGAAGTTGTTGCATCAGATGTGACCATTAATGGGGAAAAAGTTGAAAATGTAGGGTTTCGAACCAAAGGGAACCTTTCCTTAAACTCTGTTGTCCAAATGGAAGATTCGGAACGCTACAGCTGGAATATAGATTTTAATTACTATCAGTCAGATCAAAATTTACATGGCCTGAAAGAATTTGATTTAAATAATAATTATAGTGATCCCACGTATATGAGGGAGTACCTTTCATATGAGCTAATGGAAAAGATGGGCATAGCAACTCCCGGACATTCCTATATGTACGTGACCATCAATGGAAAAGAATGGGGCTTATATTTAGGCGTTGAATCTATTAATGAAACATTTTTGAATAATAACTTTCCATCTGGCAACGGTGACCTTTATTATCCTGATGGCACCGGAAGTGATTTAAAATGGATTAGTGAAGATATTGATGATTATACAGGGTTGAATTTAAAAACAAATGAAAGTTCTGATCAATCTGCGATGATCAAGATGCTTGATGCCATCAATAATGGCGGGGATTTAGAAGAAGTTTTGGATGTAGATGAAACATTGCGCTACTTTGCAGCCAATACAGCCCTCGTCAACCTCGATCATTATCAAGGCACATTAAAGCATAACTACTATTTATATGAGGAAAATGGCGTCTTTTCCATGCTGCCCTGGGACTATAATATGTCATTTGGAGGCTTTTCCGGAGGCGGGGGACGCCAGGAAGGCGCATCCGATAAAGAAAATGAAGTGGCAGCTGAGAGTAACGATACTGCTAACAAGGATGACACGGAGCCCCTTGGAGAAGCACCGAATAAGAACGGTGGCGGAATGATGGATATGAGTTCAAATTTCATGAATGAAAGTAATATCAACTTCAGCATTACCGAACCTGTATCAGGTACAACCCTTGAAGATCGTCCTTTATTGAATGCCCTGCTTTCCAACGATGGGTACCGTGAAAAATATTATGATTATCTAGACGGCATTGCCACAGATTTTTTCTCTGAAGAAAATATGAAAGCAATGACAACTGATATTTCTACATTAATCACACCATATGTGAAAAAGGACCCGACTAAATTCTATACAATGGACGAGTATACAGAAGCGACGTCAGGCGAGGAAACCCTGGTTGATTTCGCTGCCCAACGAGCTGAGTCTATCTTAGCACAGCTTTCTGGAGATCTGGTTGTGGAGGCTGAAACAGAAAGCAGTATGGGCGGCAGAGCTCCTAATAGGGGCGATAACGCAAATGCAGGCCAGCCACCACCAAACATGGGCGGCGGCGAGAATGGGGCTGCCTTGCAGTCCCCTAACATGGTGAATGACGAGAATGGAGCACCTCCTGGTATGAACGGGAACATGGGGCAACAAGGGACAGATAACAGCAGCTCATCCAAAAATACGATCATTCTATCTTCCGTGCTCCTACTCTTATTATTTGGTGCAATGGTCTTTGCCCACTTCTTTAAACGGAGAGGTAAAAAAGGATAGACCATGCCCTTCCAATACGAAAAAG
Organism: Peribacillus sp. NJ11; assembly: GCF_030348405.1. Lineage (NCBI taxonomy): Bacteria > Bacillati > Bacillota > Bacilli > Caryophanales > Bacillaceae > Peribacillus > Peribacillus sp. NJ11. The sequence continues at coordinate 1,160,195 of NZ_JAUCFO010000001.1, read as the reverse complement.
GTATCCCAAAATATTCGGGATACCTTTTTTATTGCTTTGGCGTAAAGCCATCCATTATTTTCGTCGATGACTTTAGACCAAGAACTTTAAACTATATCGTTTTTCCGCCTTCCTAATACTTTAACCGGGTTATTCCTCCACCTTTTAATAATTTTTAATTGCTAATCAATATAAAATACCCTTATTTGGTATAAAATAGTAAAATAGAGAGGTAAATGAAACTCTATTCAGAGGGATTTGTTTACTTGTTTATCATTTGAAATTAGAGGGTAAAGATTTCCACTATTACTTTATCCGATCGTTCTGCTTCAATTTTATCAAAACGTGTCGGTGTCAGGGGGGGAACGGATGAAAAGAAATCATACGATGATGCAATTTTTCGAGTGGCATCTTGAGGCAGATGGTTCTCATTGGGAAAGATTGAAATATGCAGCCTCCAAGTTGAAGGATTTAGGAATTGATTGCGTCTGGCTTCCGCCGGTTACCAAAGGGCAATCCATTGGGGATAACGGGTATGGAATATATGATGGATACGATTTGGGGGAATTTGACCAAAAAGGAACCGTTCGTACCAAATACGGAACCAAAGATGAATTGCTTCAAGCAATAGCCACCTGTCATAACTACGGACTTTGCGTTTATATCGATTTAGTCATGAATCACAAGGCAGGAGCAGATGGAACCGAAAAAATAGAAGTCATTGAAGTCAATCCAGACAATCGTATGGAAGATATTTCAGAACCTTTTGAAATTGAAGGCTGGACAACATTCGATTTTCCAGGCCGTAAAAATAAATACTCTGATTTTAAGTGGAACCATACTCATTTTAATGGGACTGACTACGATGCCGAAAACGACAAAATGGGTGTATATCGAATCACAGGCGAAAATAAGCACTGGAGTAAGCATGTCATCGATGAATTCGGAAACTATGATTATTTAATGTTTGCCAACATCGATTACAGTCTGCCGGAAGTTCGTCGGGAAATGATTAACTGGGGAAAATGGATGGTTGATACGTTAAAGTGTGATGGTTTTCGTTTGGACGCCGTTAAACATATTGATTATGAATTCATCAATGAGTTTCTACAAGAACTCATTCCTTATACAAAGGAACATTTCTTCATGGTCGGCGAATTTTGGAAGGCGGATGTTAAAGCTTGTCAAACTTACTTAGAGCAAACCAATCATGACCTCAACTTGTTCGATGTTTCCCTGCATTATAAATTTCATGAGGCTTCAAAAGCAGGAACTGACTTCGACCTCTCAACCATCTTTGATGATACCCTCGTCCAAACCAATCCGGCGCAGGCCGTCACTTTTGTCGACAACCATGACTCCCAACCTCATGAATCACTGGAATCCTGGGTAAAGGACTGGTTTAAACCATCGGCATATGCCCTTATCCTGCTTAGGCTTTGCGGTTATCCCTGTGTCTTTTACGGGGACTATTATGGAATCGGCGGGCCTTCTCCGGTACCTGGTAAACAGGATATTCTCGATCGCCTCTTATATGCAAGGTATGAAAAAGCTTACGGGGAACAGACGGACTATTTTGATGATCATAATACGATTGGCTGGGTCCGGCTCGGGGTTGAAGAGCTAGCAGGCTCGGGGTGTGCCGTCGTTATCTCCAATGGTGATCACAACAGTGAAAAAAGGATGTTCGTCGGTAAACATCGGGCTGGTGAAATCTGGAGTGATTTAACCTGTCATCGAGATGACCACATTACCATTGAAGAAGATGGTTACGCGACCTTTCCCGTTCATGGGAAAAGCGTATCCGTATGGGCCTTGAATGATGCACCGCTTAAAGCAACACCACTTTAAAATGAGATAGCACCGGAACAGCATGTCGATTGGAGATATGCTGTTCTTTGCTGGTGACAAAGATCTGAAATTCCTCCACCATCCTAGTGAAAGATAATTTTTCCATCACGACCAATCATGGTAAGATAAGGGAAAAAGGAGTTGAAGGAAAGTGAAAAATGAAATCATTGAAAGATTCACTTCTTATGTGAAAGTGGATACCCAATCGAATGAGGCAAATCCATCATGCCCCTCTACACCCGGACAGTTGACCTTGGCAAATACATTGGTCCAGGAACTTCAATCCATTGGGATGAAGGAAGTGACAATTGATCAGAATGGCTATGTCATGGCAACCTTGCCAGCCAATTCAAAAAAGGATATCCCGACAGTTGGATTTTTGGCTCATGTCGATACAGCAACGGATTTCACCGGAAAAGATGTAAAACCACAGATCGTTGACAACTATGATGGCAAAGATCTTACTTTACATGAAAAATTGGATGTCATCCTCTCACCTAATGATTTCCCTTCGCTCAAGAACTACAAAGGGCATACCTTGATTACAACGGATGGAACAACCCTGTTGGGAGCAGATAATAAGGCTGGCATTGCCGAAATCATGACTGCCATGGATTATTTGATACAGCATCCGGAAATCAAGCATGGAAAAATTCGTGTTGCCTTCACTCCCGATGAGGAAATCGGCAGGGGACCACATAAGTTTGATGTAGATGCTTTTGATGCCCAATTTGCCTACACCGTGGACGGCGGCCCACTTGGAGAACTTGAGTATGAGAGCTTCAATGCCGCATCGGCCAAGATCCTGATCAAAGGTACGAATATTCACCCTGGTACGGCTAAAGGAAAAATGGTGAACTCAGCTAAAATCGCCATGGAATTCCATAATAAGCTCCCAGTGGCAGAAGCACCGGAATATACGGAGGGTTACGAAGGATTTTATCATCTTCTTTCTTTTCACGGCGATGTGGAAGAGACCAAGCTCTCTTACATCATCAGGGATTTCGACCGCCAAAAATTTAATGAACGTAAGGAATATATAACGAAAGTCATCGAAGATTTAAAAGAAAAATACGGGCAGAATCGTATCCAACTTGAATTACAGGACCAATATTTCAACATGAAGGAAAAAATTGAACCCGTGAAGGAAATCGTGGATATTGCCCATGAAGCAATGGAGAAACTCGGTATAAAACCAAAAATCTCTCCAATACGCGGTGGTACTGACGGATCTCAATTATCGTATATGGGACTGCCAACACCCAACATCTTTACGGGCGGCGAGAACTTTCATGGCAAATATGAATTTATTTCCGTCGATAATATGGTCCTGGCCACAAAGGTGATTGTTGGCATTGCATCGCTTCTTGAAGAAAAAGCGAAGTAGCTTGATACGAACTGTCTTTATTGAAAAAAACCCCAGACTCCAAGTCTGGGGTTTTTTATCCAAAATTAAGCGCGTGTCCAGTGACGGTGTTTGGCAATTGCCTCGATAAAGGCAGCTACACCATTTTTCTCCGAAACAGCTACAATGCCACCGGCTGGCTCAATGGAACCTATGCCTGCCTTCGTTAAGATTTCGGCTCCTTCTTTTCCTACACCAATCGCCTTGAAATGATTGTAAGCTTCATCAACAAAGTAAATTGGTTCCTTGGATGCCTTTAGCGTATCGACACTCTCCTGGCCTCCTGCCACATATACAGCATTGAAAAGTACCGAATCGGCTGTCTGGAATGAATGAATAAAGTTGAAAAAAAGGAATTTATAAAAACAATTGAAGAAGCAGCAGCAATTCCTGGTACTGAGGAAGTAGAGCTATTAGAAGAAGCACTTATGGGTATTTTTGATGGAAATTCAGAAACATTTAATGACTTAAAGGCTGCTCAAGAGCAATTAGAAGAAAACTATCAGGGTAGCTACAGCTCAAGCAAAGAAGCTTGGAATTCAAACGGTGAGAGGAGTGGCTATAGCAACGGTAATTGGTGGTGCTGTCAGTTTTGCTTTGGACTATGCAGATGTTGGTGTAGCAATAGCAAAATTTTTAGATTCTAAGGATTGGTATAAAAATAATGGGTGGATTGATATAACAAAATGAAGTATTTATTATATTTAATTATTACGAGTGTAGCGTTCTATTATGTATCTATGTCCATAACTAAGGATAAAAGTTTGGTAGGAATAATAATAGGTTTTATAATAATGTTTATAATTGTTTTCCCAATGATGTATTTAGAATTTATAAAGTTTCAAAAAAAATAAAAGAAGCTTTTTTTGAAATGAAATATAAGTTAGCAATAAAAAAGTTAACCAATTTTAATTGGTTAACCTTGGTTAGATAAGCTCTCGCTTCTTTTCCATTCAACACTTTTAGTTCTTAAAGGCCTCTGAAACCTTCAAAAGTTTGCCTTTTACTTTCGTATTTTTCATCACTTTCAAGACAAGCGGTCCCTTTTCATTCAATATTTCCACATAAGAAACATTATCCTGAATTGTAATGATCCCGATGTCCTCAGCATTCACACCATCAATTTTTGCGATAGTTCCGACAAAATCAACAGCCCTGATTTTCTTTTTCTTTCCGCCATTGAAATACAGCTTCATGATTTGTTTATTCAATTTTTCACTTTTATCTTTTTTTATCTTTGGACGAGCTTCCAGTTTCGCTTCGAAATCCATTTTTTTATTGGAGACATCCTCTTTTGTCGGAACAGGCATCTTAGGGATTTCAAAGCCGATATAGCCTTGAATCTCAGTAAGGAATTTGTCTTCGTACGGCGTCACAAAAGTAATGGCTTTTCCTTTTTTCCCGGCACGGCCCGTTCTTCCAGTTCGATGTACGTAACTTTCCTTTTCCAATGGCAGGTCATAGTTAATCACGTGGGTTATATTATCGATGTCAATTCCACGTGCAGCAACATCCGTCGCAACCAAATAGCGGAATTCTCCTCTTCTGAATTCATTCATCACTGCAAGGCGATCTTCCTGAAGCATGCCGCCGTGAATCATATCACAAGGATATTCCAGATCCATTAGCTGTTCGCATACTTGGTCCACCCGATCCTTCGTCCGACAGAAAATGATGCAGCTATCGGGGTTTTCCGTGATGGTGACGTCTCTAAGCAGGGAAAACTTATCATCCTCTTTCACTTCAATAAGTGCATGTTCTATTTTCTCCGTCGTTAAACCCTTTGCTTTGATTTCAATATCCAAAGGATCTTTCATATATTGCTTACAAAGCTTTTTTATACTCTCAGGTAATGTGGCAGAGAACAGCATGGTTACCCTATCTTTCGGAAGCTCTTTAATAATGGCTTCCACTTGTTCAATGAAGCCCATATTCAGCATTTCATCCGCTTCATCAATAACTAAATGAGTTAAGCGTTCCAAGGCGAATGTCCCTTTCTCGATATGATCCAGAACACGCCCCGGTGTTCCAACGACTACATGGCTTTTTTGTTTCAATTCCGCTTTTTGCAGTGCGAATGGATGTTTTCCATAAACCGCAGTAGCCTTTATCCGTTTGAATCTTCCTATATTCGTGATATCCTCTTTTACCTGTACAGCAAGCTCACGTGTCGGTGTTAAAATAAGCGCTTGAGGCTTATTCTCCTCCCAATCGACCATTTCGCATATCGGTATGCCGAATGAAGCGGTCTTGCCACTTCCCGTTTGGGATTTAACGACAAGATCCCGCTTTTTCAGCGCCACTGGAATCACTTCACGCTGTACTTCGGTTGGATGTTGATATCCCAAGCTTTCTAATGCCCTTACAATTTCATCGCTTAATGTATAATCAGTAAAACTTAATTCATTCATATAACAGCCTCTTTTGTTGTTTAGTATGTTGCTTTATTGTTTCCATAATCGTAATTTCCTTATACAAGGTTCTATTATACGCGATATACATCGATAAACCTTGTAATAACCAAATTCAATTGCCTTATTTCAATATAATGAAACTTCATTATCATTAAAAAGGATGCTAATGATCTTGATTAATCAAAATGGACCATGCTTCTTTCAATATGCTAAAATATGTATGAGATTAAAGCGGGAAACAGGGTGTAGATTAAAAACCGATGTCCAAAAGGAGTGCTGATTTATGATAATCGTAACGAATAGAATCAGAGTCAAAAAAGGGATGGGGGCAGTCATGGCCCCAGGATTTACTGCACCAGGTCCACTTGATACAACGGAAGGCTTCGTAAAAGTTGAAGTATTATTAACGCAGAACTTATCGGATCACGATGAATTGAGCGTTAATATGTATTGGGAAAACCTTGATAACTTTACTGCTTGGAGAAATAGCGATGCATTCAAAGCTGCACATAAACGGCCTGAACCTAGTTCCGGTGAAGCTAAAAAAGAATCTCCAATTCTAGGCAGCGAGCTTACTACGTATGAAGTCGCCTCAGTAAAAGAAATAGCTAAATAATAAAATCACACCAAAAGAGGCCGCAAAATATGCGGCCTCTTTTTGATGGGGTTTATGGCTTGGGTCTCTCTTAGTAAATTATTGGGCTTCAGCTTTCTTGATTTGTTTGCTTCTAAGCTGGCCGCAAGCAGCATCAATATCCGTTCCATGTTCTTGGCGGATTTTGCAATTTACGCCTCTCTTTTTCAGCGTATCATAGAACGAGAGAACGGACTCTTTTTCACTTCTTTGGTACTGACTATGTTCATCTACAGGATTATATGGAATCAGGTTGACATAGAGGCGATGTTTTTTGTCATCAAGGAGCTCGGCAAGTTGCTCGGCTTCTTCTTGATGATCATTAACATCTTTCAATAGGATATATTCAATCGTAATTCTCCTATTCGTTTTCTCTAAATAATAATCGAGTGATTTCATAAGTTTTTCAATTGGAATACCTCGGTTTATTTTCATGATCCGTGTCCTGAGCTCATTATTCGGAGCATGTAATGAGATTGCCAGATTCACCTGTAATTGAGTATCGGTGAATTCATAAATCTTATTCGCAAGACCGCTCGTCGAGACAGTAATACGCCTTGCAGCGATAGCAAGACCCTTATGGTCCATGATCACCTTCAAAAAGTCTATCATATTTTCAAAGTTATCGAACGGTTCGCCAATCCCCATTACAACAACATGGCTTACAGCATCTTCTTGTTCCAATTTATCCAGATGCAGTTGTACGTTCATGATTTGTTCCACTATTTCCCCGCTGGATAAATCACGGCTTTTGGCCAATAATCCACTTGCACAGAAACTGCAGCCAATATTGCAGCCCACTTGGGTGGTGACACAAACCGAAATCCCGTATTTATGCCTCATCATAACCGTTTCGATAAGGTTTCCATCCTGTAATTTAAACAAGAACTTAATCGTACCATCAGCCGATTCTTGCTTAACGTGCTCAGTCAAAGTCTGGATGACAAAGTGATCTTCAAGTAGTTGTAGGCACTCTTTATTAACATCCGTCATTTCAGAGAAACTCGTCACACGTGTCCTATACAGCCACTCCCAGACTTGTGAAGCTCTGAATTTTTTATGGCCATGGTCCAAAAGCCATGCTGTCAATTGTTCGAATGTTAAACCATAAATGGACTCTTTACTCATTCGTTACCCTCTTTTCATTACATTAAGATTTAATATGTTAACCTTACAGGGAATTTCCCCGGAATCAGTTCTTTTATTTATGATATGGTTCATTTCTATTTATCCGAAAAGCCCGATATATTTGCTCCACTAGAACCAGTTTCATCAATTGATGCGGAAAAGTCATTTTCGAGAAGGAAAGGGCATAATCACTTCTTGATAACACCTCGTTGCCAAGCCCAAGCGACCCGCCAATAATAAAGGCAATTTTGCTCTTTCCATAAGTGGCGAGCTGATCCATATGAGTGGCCAGCTGCTCTGAAGTAAGTTGTTTTCCATTGATCTCAAGCGTTATCACGTAGGAGTCCGGGCTGACTTTGGCCAGGATCCGTTCACCCTCCTTTTGCTTTACAATGTCCATGTCCGCTGCACTCAGGTTCTCCGGAGCTTTTTCATCAGGTACTTCAACAAGTTCTATATTAGCATAGGCACTTAACCTTTTTGTATATTCAGCAATACCTTGCTTTAAGTATTTTTCCTTTAGCTTGCCAACAGTAATAATCGTTATTTTCATATATATCCTCTAACTTTCATTATGGTTTTACTATCAGTTGTCGGATTTGCCTACCTATTATCATACCTTAGAGTGACCTATAAGCAAAACAAGCATATCCTTTCCAATTTTTAATGAAGGGGTTCCATGCCCCTTCAAATAAAAACCGCTGCCCCTGAAAGCGGCAACGGTAAAAAATTTGGATCGATCAAGTTCAGATCCGATAAAGAATAATGGTGGATTTCCAAGGAACCACTTTCCAACAGAGCTATTATTTTGAACAACAAAAAGCTTGAATCTAAACAATTCCACCCTCAGGTTTATTGTTCGAAAAATGTTAAGAACAAGTTAAGAACAGGTTACAAACATGTTATCCACAATAGTTATCCACATATCCACAAATTCTATCCACATCTTGTATGGGAATATTAGTTCCCTACTAGATATATTGCCACGTTTCGACAATATTCACAGGTTGTTGATAACTGATTTTCTTCAGGAACCAGTGTTAAAACAGGATAGGTTTCACATTCGTATACCACTTCATCCAGCGCCATGTCAACATGCTCCTGACAGCAATATAATTTCATCTTTCATATCTCCTTTCTCTCTCATTATTCCAAGTACTTCTGTTCCCAATTATCCACAGGTTGGGTGAACTCAATTAATTTCATTATATATCCACAGGTAATCGTAACAAAAAATAAGAAAATCGCAAGGAAATATAAAGGACAGGAAGCATTGCCCGCCCCCTGTCCGTTTGCGTTTTAGATTTCGCTGCTTGAAAGCGTGACTTCCGTAGTTGCCTTCTTTCCGTCACGGTAATAAATGATTTTAACTTTATCACCGATTTTCTTTTCATTGTAAAGGTATTTTCTTAATTCGACGACATCATGGATTTTTTCATTATCCATTCCAACAATGACATCAAATTCCTTCAATCCTGCTTTTGATGCTGGAGAGTTGCTTTGAACGCCTGTAATTGCAACGCCTGCAGTAACTTTCCTTGGCAACTTTAATGTATTTTGCTGATGGTATTGGGAAATTTCTTCTACAGATGCCAAGTTTACACCCAAGAAGGCACGTTTCACTTCACCAAATTCTTCTATATCATTAATAATTGGAATAACTGAATCAATTGGGATGGAAAGACCGATTCCTTCCACTGCATTTTCTGCAATCTTCATGGAATTTATTCCAATGACCTGCCCTGACATATTAACGAGTGCTCCCCCGCTGTTACCTGGGTTAATCGCTGCATCGGTCTGGATGACCTCCGCATTCCAATCGACTTGTCCGTCCTCATTGATATCCACCTCTATCGTACGCTCCACACCAGAGATGATCCCTTGTGTGATGGATCCAGAGAATTGGAGGCCTAATGGGTTACCAATGGCAATCACAGGCTCACCAGGTTTCAATTTGTTGGATTTTCCGAATTCTGCAATGGTTTTGATTTTATCACCACTAACGACAATGACGGCTAAATCTGTCCATGGGTCACTGCCTTGTAGTTCTGCTGGCAATTTAGTGCCATCACTTAATGTCACTTCCAGTTCATTGGCACCTTCAATGACATGATTATTCGTGACAATATAGGCCTTGCCACCATCTTTTTTGTAGACAACACCAGAACCAGTGCCAGCTTCAGCTGAACTGTCCTCAGCATTGCTCCCTTGACCCCAGAAGTCCGTTTCCTGAATGTTCGTGATGCCTACCACTGCGTCGCTGGCTTTATCAACGGCATTGGTGACGGCACTTGTTACATCAACTGTAAGGTTTTGCTGGGACTGCTCCGTGGACTCACCTCCCGTTGATTTTTCCGTTTTAATTTCGTTATCCTCGTTAGTTAAAAGTCCACTTCCTGGAAAGGCTAATAAAATAAGTAAGGCCCCGATGATGGCGCCCCCCAAGCCAGCTAGAAAATAGCTCGTATGGCTCTTTTGCCGTTTATTTTGGTTCTCCTCATTCTGATCATAATAACCCAAGACCGCTCCATCCTCTCATTTTAGGAATGAATTATAGCAATTCTATTGTTTGGTATCCTCCCTCAATTATACTCAATTACCGAAATTTTTCTAAAAAAAAGCATGCCTTTATTTTAGGGAAACTTAAAATACTTTTCTTTTTCCTATACAGTTCTAACCAAACGATACCCCTTTTAATCCGAATAGTAACTTACGAATCGAAATTTTAAAAATAAAAAGAATGAACAAGGTATCCCTCATCCATTCCTTTTTTTTATAAGGTAACAAGTTCAGTTGGTCTTTTCGGGTCAGTATCATATAAGGAAAATTGATCACCAACGATGATCCCCTTTGTCTTTAACGTCTGTTCTACCGACATTCTCGCTAGATCCTTCATATTGTTATCAAGGCTTAAGTGGGCCAAGTAAATCCGCTTGGTCTTATCACCGGCCACTTCACTCATTGCAAGGGCGGCATCTTCATTACAAACATGTCCGACATCACTTAAAATCCGGCGCTTAATGCTCCATGGATATTTTCCCATCCTAAGCATGGACACATCATGGTTACTTTCGAATACATATGCATCGGCATTCGAGATGATTCCTTTCATGCGATCACTTACGTACCCTGTATCAGTAATGACCACGAGTTTCTTATCTTCATGATGAAAGACGTAAAACATCGGCTCTGCCGCATCATGTGAAACGCCGAAAGATTCTATATTAAGACTGCCGAATGTTTTGACCTGTTCCATTTCAAATGTGAACTTTTGTTCGGTTGCAATTTCACCGATTGATCGATCCATGGCATTCCATGTCTTTGCATTAGCATATATCGGGAGTTTATGTTTTCTGGCAACCACGCCAAGTCCTTTAATATGGTCGCTGTGTTCATGGGTAACAAGGATACCGGATAACTTCGACATATCACGGCCTATATCCTGAAACAATGCTTCCAAGGCCTTACCGCTTAAACCGGCGTCGACAAGGAATGATTGATCCTCCGTTTCCACGAATAAGGCATTTCCTGTACTCCCGCTTGCGAGAACACTAAAATGCATAGTCATCTATACTCACTCCAGTATTTTTTCTTCTGTATTCAATTCAATGACCTCTCCATCAAAAGCATTCACGAAGAGATCCGTTTCATCATCAATGACCACCCACCATGTTGGCACAAGTAAATGTGACACAGATGTCGTCTGCAGCGAATTATAAAAACCCAGTTCTACATTCGTGACTGTGTTTTTGGGATTAATATCACCATTTCTATACAATGCTCCAATAGCATTTAAGGCAGATTTCAATTCTTTAGGTTTATTGAATTTTTCAATTCCCTCTAAATACATCTGTTCATAGGAAACGATTTCACCCTTCTTGTTCAGATATAGAGTGACCTTCCCCTTACTATTATTATAAAACATCTTTTTATCTGCCACCTGATAGCAGGTGATGGTCTGGTTGATTTGATCATAGCTCCAAAAACGATACTCATTTCCATTTAATATATACTCCTTCAGGAATATATCAACGTCTGCTGCATGAATTTCCGCTTTCATGCCAACTGGTGTTTTAAATGTACCTACAAGCTTCTTATCATCTATGATTTTTGCTTTTTGATTTTTCAGGTACTGTATATCTTTCTTCTCGAAAGTCTTGCTGTTGGCAATCAGGAATTGATCATTCTTTTGTTTCGGAAGTGGGATTTCAATTGAAATCTCATCTTCCTTCAAGAGTTCTTCCGTTGTGGACTCTGTGAAATTTTCAATTTGGTAGTCATTTATCTTTTCCAGAAATTGATAAAGAAGAAAAATATTCAAAACGAAGAAAACCATGATGAATATTGACTTTGTATTATTCCAATCCACTTTGATCGCCTCCCGTATCTTCTTCAAAAGGCACAATAAACCATTTATCGCCGATACGATAATACCAAGTGGGTTCAAGCGTAACTAGTGTGACAAGTTTGGAATCAAGGGATTTATGCAGTTTATAGCCAATCGAGATGTCCTCCACGCTCTTGAAGTCGATATTATCTTTCGATTTCAACTGATTCAAGACTTCTCTACCACTTTTTAAAGTCATTTCCGACCCTTCAGACGGAAGGACTGAGGCAAGTGAAAAGTATGGGCGCTCGTAGCTATAAATTTCTTCTTTTCCCCAAATTTGCTCGATTTCGGTCATTCCGGATTCATTGAAGGCCGGATAACCATTTACGAATAAGCGGAATACCACTCGTTGCTCATTCTCCGACATATAGGCAAAGCGGTAATTGTTATCTTCCCAACCAGCATGATCATTGATGAACTCTATGCCTTTTTGGAGAAGGTCACTGGAACTGCCAAATAACTTCCTCTTTTGTGCCGGATTGATATAAGAAATTAGGTAATTCTCTTTATTGACCGTCATGAGTCTTGTTCCATCCGTGTATTCCTCACCGACCGAAACGGATTCCTGTCGTACATACTTCGGATTATTAAATAGAGCGTTTTTAAGGTCTCCAATATCCAAATAGTCGATATAATATTGAAATTTGCTGATCGTCACTGGTTTTTCAGGAACGAACAATGTCCTTTTGCTGTTTATGGTTTCGGCCGTATATTCAGGGTGCCTATCGTAAGAACCCGTATAAAACAAATCCATAAAACGCCTTAGTCTTTTAGAGTCGACCATACCTTGATAGATTTTCCCTTGATCGTAGGAAACAAAATAAACGGCAGATTCATTACCACTGATATCCTTTTGTTTAATGATGATTCTATCGAATGAAAATCCAGGCACTTCCGTATCCGTAATACCCAATACCGTTTTATAGAGGGAGATGGGAACCTCATCGGAATATTCGATTTCAATCGACCCATCTTCGTGGACAAAATCATCAAATTTCCTTTGCAGCCTTTTTACGGATATCTCTTTTACGCCGGTAAAATTCCATTGCGAAAATTCTTTTTCCATTCTATTTATCTCTACCGGATTGGAAGTCTGGAAATGTCGACCATTTCCATGAAAAAGGATACTGACAGGTTTAATGACATCACTAACAATCTGGACATCGCTTTTAATCTTTATATAATTCGATTGGTCACCAAATTTATCATATTCAGGCTCGTACGTCCAAATGCTCCAAGTCAAAAAAATGCTTGTCCCAACCAAAATAATCAGTATGATGCTTTTTGCACGTTCAAAATTCATGACCAATCATCCTCTTCTTCCTGTTCGTAAGGAAGTGTAAAGAACACGGTAGTTCCTTTTCCATCCACACTTTCCGCCCATATTTTCCCGCCATGCGCCACGACCATTTCTTTTGCGATCGCTAAACCAAGCCCGGTCCCGCCTAAGTTCCGCGACCTTGCTTTATCCACACGGTAGAAGCGGTCGAATATTTTATCAATGACGTTTTTCGGGATACCCACTCCTTGATCTGTAATGCTCACAATGATAAAGCCATCCGATGCCCTGACACGGAAAGTCACTTGACCCCCTTCAGGTGAGTACTTTAATGAGTTGGAGATTACATTATAGAGAACCTGGGTGATTTTATCCTCATCAATATCCACAAAATAAGCTTCCTTAGGCAAATCACGCTTAAACGTGATATCATCATTTTTCGTCATTTCAAAACGATCGATGATATGGTCATAGAATTTATTGAAATTCACCCAGCCTGTTTTAAGCCTGTAATCTTTACTGTCCATTTTCGAAAGCTGTAACAGATCATTAACAAGCCTGATCATTCGCTCTGTTTCATTTTGGGTCACACTTAAAAAGGATGGAGCGATTTCCTCGTCCTTCCATGCCCCTTCAGCCAATGCCTCCAGGTAACTTCTCATCGTTGTAAGCGGGGTTCGCAGTTCATGTGAAACGTTGGCAACAAATTCCCTGCGTTCACCCTCGATCTTTTCCTGCTCTGTAATATCATGCAAAACAGTAATCAAGCCATTAACGAATCCCGTTTCCTTTTGAATGACCGAAAAATTTCCCCTCAAAATGAATGGCCGATTTTTTTTGCTGTAATCAAGGATCACGGACTCTCGCTCTTCCAGTAAATCCTCGAATTTATATTCTTCTTCAAGACCCAAAACCTCAATGATCGGTTGATTCATGACGGTTTCACGCGAGACATTCAATAATTGTGCCGCCGGTTCATTAATCAAGTTCACCCGACCGCGCCTGTCCGTTGAAATTACGCCATCCGTCATATTGGCAAGGACAGATGAAAGCTTACGCCGCTCTCCTTCTGTACTTGATTGCGATTCTTGAAGCTTTTTGGTCAAATTATTGAAAGTGACGGCAAGCTGACCAATTTCATCATCGCCATATACCCTAACTTTTCTGGAGAAATTCCCTTTCGCCATCACCAGGGCCTGTTTTCTCATATCAGACATGGGCCTGGTGATCGTTCGTGCGAGCAGGATCCCTAAGATGGCCGTAATCACTAGGGCAATGGCTGTGCCCGTCATGAAGATACTATTGATTTCATCCATCTGCTCAAAGACATTTTCCATCTCTGCTATTACATAAACGGCACCAATGACCTCCCCATTTGCTTCAATGGGTGTCGAAAGGACCCAGAGCCGCCTGCCGGTTTTCTGATCTCGAAAAACATCACTATCTTCTTTTCCATAAATCAGCGTATTTTTAATAAGGACTTCCGTTGTCTTCTTTCCTACGATACCTTGGTTACTTGGGGCTGAAGTTCCGATCACACGCCTGCTGCGGGTGTCGATGACACGTACTTCCGAAATATCATTCGATGAGTTATCCCGGTCTTTCAATATCGTATCAATCGCTTCTTCGAGGGTTGGATCTTCCTCTCCCCTCTCTTTTTCCATTTCTTCACCAATACTGTAGGTAAGAAGGTTAACGTGACCTTTTATTGATTTCGTGAAGTTCCCGACAAGATTTTCTTCCAATTCCCCAACAAAATATACCCCGATTATTTGCATCGCTACGAAAATGAGCAAAACATAAATCAGAACAAATTTAAAATGAATTGAGCGAAAAAAACCAACCTTTTTCATAAGGACTACTCCTGTTCAGGGTTACGCAGGTAATAACCGACCCCTCTTCTAGTTACAATCCAACCAGGATGGCTTGGATTGTCTTCAATCTTCTCACGAAGACGCCTGACCGTTACATCGACTGTCCGTACATCACCAAAATAATCATAGCCCCACACGGTTTGTAATAAGTGCTCCCTTGTCATGACCTGACCGATATGCTTCGCTAAGTAATGAAGCAACTCAAATTCGCGATGCGTTAATTCAATCGTATCGCCCCGCTTGGATACCACATAGGCATCCGGATGGATAGTGAGCGTTCCTATCGTAATTTCCTTCGGTTCATTTTCTTGATCTGGGACCGGGACAGCTTGCTGACGTCTTAAGTTCGCCTTAACGCGGGCAATTATTTCCCGGGTACTAAATGGCTTTGTCACATAGTCATCTGCTCCAAGCTCTAAGCCTAAGACCTTATCTATCTCTGAATCCTTAGCCGTTAACATGATGATTGGCGTTTCATACTTCTTCCTTACTTCCCTGCAAACTTCCATTCCATCGCGCTGCGGTAGCATGATATCAAGTAAAATCAAATCAGGTTGCCGCTCTTCTACCATCTTGAGGGCTTCATTGCCGTCATAAGCACAAAAAACTTCATAGCCTTCTTTTTTTAGATTGAATTGTAATATGTCAGCAATTGGCTTTTCGTCATCCACTACCAGAATCTTCTTATCCATGTACTTATCTCCTTTTTAATAACTAAACTGAATCTATTAAAAACCGTGTCCTTATCCGGGACCTTATTCACTTTTCCTTCTGTTTGCACCAATCTAACAACCTGATTCAACAAAATTATATATATATACCCAATAAAAGGGGCTGAACACCGGAATGAAAGCAAATTGTATCTATTCTACTTTATCATTTTATAGGCATTAAATCACCTTTTTCCTATTATTCTCATCTATATATGAAGCAGAAGAAGTCTTCGAATATTTTTCGAAGACTTCCATCGATTACTGACTTATATAGTTTAGCGGATTTACAAGAGACCCATTTTTATATATTTCAAAATGGAGATGGACACCGGTTGAGTGCCCTGTTGAACCCATCATGCCTATTTTCATGCCTTTTTCAATCTTTTGTCCTGCTTTTACATCTATTGAATCCAAATGGGCATACACTGTCTTATACCCATTATTATGATTGATCGTTATCTTATTTCCATACCCTCCGGAGTTTCCGGCAGTTTCGATTATTCCATGATCTGCTGCCGTTATGGTTCTGGTGGTTGGCCGGGCGATATCAATACCTTTATGAAGTTTCCCCCAACGCTGGCCCTGCTTACTGGAAATATAACCCCCGTCTGCAGGCCATGAATATGTACCGCTTCCCTGTGAAGGAATGACCTTCGTGCCTTTTCTGGTGATTTCCGTTTTGGCTTTTTCCGTGACTTCCTTTTTTACGATCGTTTCGCTGATTTTCTTACCGTTTGTTTCAGATACTGCATAGGTGTATGCCCGAATCCCCTCATTGCCTATTTGTTCAGTAATGAGTTCGCCCTTTGGAAGTTCGTCATCCTCCTTCACTTTCTTTTCAAAAGGAATCCTCTCTTCCTTAAAAACTTCTCTTTCTACCATTACGTTCACATAGGGCGTACGCTGGGTCACATAGAGGCGCTCTCCCTCTTTAATACCTTTGTCCTCTTCCTGTCCTGGATTTAGCTCCAACAGTTGATCCAGGTCCATATCATGCCTAGTGGCAATTGATTCAAGATCCTCATCTTCCTTAGCCTCATAGATCGTCTTTTCTTCCTTTCCTTCTTCAATCATGGAAAGGGTTTTATCGACGGTCTTGATATCATGTGGATCGACCATTGTTTCTGTAAACGTGACGGGAACTGAAAATTCGATGTCCAGAATTCTGCTTCCCGGTTCTTTTAACGCTCCCGCATCCGTTTCGCTTTCTTTTTTAATTGATTCATATTCGGAGTATTCCTCTTCATTTACATATAATAAAGTGATTTTCTCCAAAACGTCCTCAGCATCATCCTTTGACGCAACATAGGCGACCGCCTGATTATCTATATCGATTTCATACGCCTCTGCCTTCACATTCAACTGATCTTGAATACCCTTTACAGCCTGATCCTCTTTAACCTCTACATCGAATACCTCTTCAGGTACAAACGTCAGCTGTGTCTCCCTATCGAATGTAAAGTCAGGATAATCTTCCTGTGCTTCTTCTACCTTTTCGGCTACGACCTTCTCTATTTCCGTTTCATCCGTCACACTTCCGACGAACTCATCGTTAAGGTAAACATGCTGAATGGTGTTAGTTTCCGATATCCCTGCAGCCGTTGCCCGATTTCCTGCAAGCAATAAAATGACGGAAACCATCAACAGGATGATCCCCTTACCTTTTGAGCTAAACATATATTGTCCTCCTTAACGGCTCAGTCACCAATTAAGAAACTAATCGAATTTATTTTGAGATTTATTAGTCCATTTTAAATATCCACATACATATGACTGATTTAATGATTTTTCCACTCATAACTCTACCATAATAAGAAAAAAAACAAGAAATAGACTTCATAATGTAATAGAACTGTATAAATGGAGACAACAAGTACCAATAAATATGTTAATGACGATAGTTCGGTAAATTACGAAAAAAGGAGTGGATATAAGCCCCGTATGGTTAAAAGCGAGTTATATGACAAATTGGCCAAAATTGGTATGTTACAAATCGTTAACAATCTATTAACAAGATTTCATTTAAAATACGTCTGATATAAAACAAAAAAACGCCTTAAAGGAAAGGCGTTTTTAAAAAGGATGGCTCAGGACGGAATCGAACCGCCGACACAAGGATTTTCAGTCCTTTGCTCTACCGACTGAGCTACTGAGCCAAATATTCTATTTTAGAACAAAAAAATAAAATGGCGGTCCCGACGGGAATCGAACCCGCGATCTCCTGCGTGACAGGCAGGCATGTTAACCGCTACACCACGGGACCAGTAAAGCATTTATAAAGAAGTGACCCATACGGGATTCGAACCCGTGTTACCGCCGTGAAAGGGCGGTGTCTTAACCGCTTGACCAATGGGCCGAAAAAAATGGTGAGCCATGAAGGATTCGAACCTTCGACCCTCTGATTAAAAGTCAGATGCTCTACCAACTGAGCTAATGGCTCGTTCTAATGAAATGTAACTTCGTCCGGATGTAAACTTAACATCTCCAATGCAGCTACTCGCTTGCTGTTGTTAATGGCTTGTTCTATTGTGACGACGCTTTTGATAATATCATGGTTAATATAGTTTAGGCAATAGTTTTTTGAAATAAAATTAAAATTTTATTATCTTTTTCCTTTTTCACTACTGTTTCACTCCATTAATTCTGTATCCCGTGCCTTACGAACGTGACATCAGAATGCATGCACCCTAATAAAGAAAAAAGAAGCTGGCAAAAAAGCCAGCTCCTTTTTCATGAATTACGCTAGACGCCAAGGGCTTCTCACGACATTTGTTTGGTTACGGTCAGGACCGACAGAGAAAGTAGTCAAAGGAATGCCTACCAATTGAGATACGCGCTCTACATAGTGGCGTGCGTTCTCTGGAAGCTCATCCAATGATTTGCACCCTGTGATGTCTTCTGGCCAGCCTGGTAGCTCTTCATAGACTGGTTTACATTCGCCAATCGCTTTCAAGGTCGCTGGTACCTCATGAATGATCTCGCCTTTGTATTCATAAGCTACACAAATTTTGACCGTATCAAGACCTGATAATACGTCAATCGAGTTCAATGATAAATCGGTAATCCCGCTGACACGGCGAGCATGACGGACGACAACAGCGTCAAACCAGCCGACACGGCGCGGTCTGCCTGTAGTTGTACCATATTCACGGCCAACTTCACGGATTTGGTTACCGATTTCATCATGCAATTCTGTAGGGAAAGGACCATCACCCACACGGCTTGTATATGCTTTACATACTCCAACTACATGGTTGATTTTAGTAGGGCCTACGCCAGAACCGATGGTAACCCCACCTGCAACCGGGTTAGATGAAGTGACGAATGGGTATGTTCCTTGATCGATATCAAGCATGACACCTTGTGCCCCTTCGAATAATACCCGTTTTCCTTCATCAAGTGCGTCATTCAATACAACGGATGTATCACAAACATATTTCTGAATTTGTTGTCCGTACTCATAGTATTCTTCCATGATATCTTCGATCTTGAAACCTTCCGTTTCATAGAAACGTTCAAACATACGGTTTTTTTCGACAAGATTTTGAGACAATTTTTCCTCGAAGATCTCACGATCCAAAAGATCTGCCATGCGGATTCCGTTACGAGCAGCTTTGTCCATATAAGCAGGGCCGATACCTTTTTTTGTCGTTCCGATTTTGTTGGCGCCTTTACGGTCTTCTTCGACTTCATCCAATTTGATATGGTAAGGAAGAATGACATGTGCACGGTTTGAGATACGAAGATTATCCGTACTTACACCGTGACTATGTAAATAAGCAAGCTCCTCTACAAGAGCTTTTGGATCAACCACCATACCATTTCCAATGACACAAATTTTATCACTATAAAAAATCCCTGACGGAATTAAATGCAGTTTATAGGTAACGCCGTTAAATTTTATTGTATGCCCTGCATTATTCCCACCTTGATAACGAGCGATGGCTTCCGCATTCTGGGATAGAAAATCTGTTATTTTACCTTTACCTTCGTCTCCCCATTGTGTACCGACTACTACAACTGATGACATCTGAA
Organism: Peribacillus sp. NJ11; assembly: GCF_030348405.1. Lineage (NCBI taxonomy): Bacteria > Bacillati > Bacillota > Bacilli > Caryophanales > Bacillaceae > Peribacillus > Peribacillus sp. NJ11. The sequence goes on along the minus strand of NZ_JAUCFO010000001.1, from coordinate 1,140,493 downwards.
TAAAGCACCTCCAAAGGTTCACGTAATACCGATTTTTAACCGGTTCTTATCAAACAAACCTATTTTATCAATAATCCAAACTGGAAGTCAATACAAAATCCGAACAATACACATTTTAATAAATTATTTGTTCGTAAATATAAAAAAATCCTTTCCGTTTTAAAATTGGTTTTGGATTGTCAATAATTATTCTGCCCTTTGATTTCTTTTATTATTATCACCAGCCCCGTTCTTTTTCCCAAAATAAAAACAGCCTGCCATTCCATGAATGGTAGGCTGTTCTCTATGCCCCGGGAGACATCGAATCATCATCGAAGCGACGTTCGAGGTTAACGAATTTATTGTATTCTTTTACGAATGCAAGCGAAACCGTTCCTACTGGACCATTACGCTGTTTCGCTATAATGATTTCAATGATGTTTTTATTCTCGGATTCCTTGTCATAATAATCATCACGGTATAAGAATGCCACGATATCAGCATCTTGCTCAATACTCCCTGATTCCCGGATATCGGACATCATCGGGCGCTTATCCTGGCGCTGCTCCACTCCCCGCGATAGCTGGGAAAGGGCGATGACGGGCACTTGAAGTTCACGGGCGAGCGCTTTGAGTGAACGTGAAATCTCGGATACCTCTTGCTGACGATTGTCGCCTGAACGACCATCGCCTTGAATCAACTGCAAGTAATCGATCAATATCATGCCAAGGCCATGTTCCTGCTTCAAACGACGGCATTTTGAACGGATTTCGCCAATCCTCACACCCGGCGTATCATCGATATAAATGCCGGCATTCGACAAGCTTCCCATCGCCATCGTCAGTTTACGCCAATCCTCATCAGTTAAGGAACCTGTCCGTAAATTCTGGGCGTTTATATTTCCTTCAGCACAGAGCATACGCATAACGAGCTGCTCTGCACCCATTTCAAGACTGAAAATCGCTACATTCTCATCCGTTTTGGTTGCAACGTTTTGTGCGATATTCAATGCAAAGGCGGTTTTACCAACCGAAGGACGGGCGCCCACTATGATGAGGTCATTACGTTGGAACCCGGCTGTCATTCGATCCAGTTCAGCAAACCCGGTCGGTATTCCCGTGACATCCCCTTTACGGGTAGTCAAAACTTCTATGTTATCGTACGTCCGCACCAATACATCCTTAATATTTTGAAAAGACCCGGAATTCTTACGCTGGGCCACTTCCATGATCGTTTTTTCTGCTTCCCCGAGCAGCTCCTCGACCTCGTCCTCGCGACTGTAGCCTTCCTGGGCGATGTTGGTCGCTGTCCTGATCAAACGGCGAAGCAATGACTTCTCCTCGACGATGCGGGCATAATATTCAATATTGGCCGCGGTAGGCACCGATCCGGCCAATTCACTTAAATAAGAAACTCCGCCAACTTCTTCAAGGTTTTTGGTCGCAGCCAGTTCCTCTGTCACCGTAATCAAATCGACAGCTTTTCCTTCGTCATTCAATTTAAGCATCACATTAAAGATTTTTTGATGAGAGCTTCTGTAAAAATCCTCCGGAATCAAAACTTCCGATGTAACGGTCAATGAAGAGGGCTCAAGAAAAATGGCACCTAGTACAGCCTGTTCGGCTTCTATATTTTGAGGGGGAATCCTATCCTGAAATTGTTCTATCATATCTTAAAACCTCCCATTCTAAGAGGATACCTTTTATATGTTTCTAGTGAAAAAGAAAAAAGTGAAAGGACAACATGCCCAATCACATTTTTCGTCTACCTCTATTTTATCAATTTTTCACAGATATGAAACAACTAAAATTAGTTAATTTCTTTCACATGCACAGTAAGTGTCGCAGTGACTTCAGGATGAAGCTTGACTGGAAGCTTGGTGTGTCCTAAAGAACGGATACCGTCAGCAAGCTCCATTTTGCGTTTATCAATCTTGATACCATGTTTCTTCTGAAGCTCTGATGCAATTTGTTTAGTCGTGATGGAACCGAATAAACGCCCGCCCTCACCGGCTTTGGCCGATAGCTCAACCGTTAATTTCTCCAGTTGGACTTTCAATTCTTCAGCATGTTGCAGTTCCTCGGCAGCAAGCGATTCTTCTTTATTCTTCTGTGCTTCCAAAGTTTTCACATTTGTATTATTTGCTTCAACAGCCAATCCTTGTTTAAGCAGGAAATTATGCGCATATCCATCTGCAACATTTTTAACTTCCCCTTTTTTCCCTTTACCTTTAACGTCTTTTAAAAATATTACTTTCATTCTTTTTGTCCCCCTTCTAAATATTCATCAATAGCTACTTTCAATCGACTTTCGGCTTCATCAATGGAGCATGCCTGTTGAGTAGCGGCATTTGTCAAATGGCCGCCCCCATTCAACATTTCCATGATCACCTGTACATTGATATCACCAAGAGAACGCGCACTTATGCCTACTGTATCATCAGATCGCTTAGCCATTACAAAGGAAGCGACAACGCCATCCATGGTCAATAGGGTGTCAGCAGCCTGAGCTATGAGCACCTGATTATGGACCTGATCGGTTTTTGCCGAGGCAATGGCAATTCCCTTTTTATAAAAAATTACCTCTTCAATGAGCTTTGACCGTTTAATATAGGTGTCCACGTCTTCTTTTAAGAATTTCTGGACAAGTACCGTATCAGCTCCATGTGCCCTAAGATAAGAGGCTGCATCGAAAGTACGTGAACCCGTCCTTAAGGTGAAGCTTTTCGTATCGACGATGATACCCGCAAGAAGCGCCGTCGATTCCAGCATATCAATCTTGCTCCGTTTCGGCTGATATTCAAGCAGTTCGGTTACAAGTTCAGCTGTTGAAGACGCATATGGCTCCATATAGACGAGCAATGAGTTTTTGATGAACTCTTCACCCCGGCGATGATGGTCGATGACTACAACTTTATCGATCCTATTCAATAACCGCTCTTCAATTACCATGGAAGGTTTATGTGTATCGACCACAACCAGCAATGTCTCATCCGTAATCATTTCAAATGCATCATCAGGAGTTATAAACCGGGCATAAAGCTCTTTTTTATTTTTGATTTCCTCCATTAAACGGAGGACACTGCTATCAAGCTGCTGGGTGTTTATGACAATATAGCCTTCACGTTCATTCATTTGGGCAACTTTCAAGATGCCTATCGCTGAACCGATTGCGTCCATATCCGGGTTTTTATGGCCCATGACAATGACTTTATCGCTATCAAGGACTATATCCTTCAATGCATGGGAAATCACACGTGCACGGACCCTTGTGCGTTTTTCCATCGGATTGGTTTTACCGCCATAGAATTTCACTTTTCCATTCGCTTGCTTTATTGCTACCTGATCACCGCCCCGACCTAGAGCGAGATCCAAGCTGGACTGTGCAAGCGTACCTAGTTCCGGTAAGGATGACACGGCCGAGCCGACCCCGATGCTCAAGGTCAATGGTACATTTTGCTTGGCTGTCGTTTCCCTGATTTCATCCAAAATCGAGAATTTCCCCTTCTCAAGCTGCTGAAGGATATGCTCATTAAAGACAGCGATGAATCGTTCCGAGGAAACCCGTTTAAAGAAAACGCCATTATCCCTTGCCCATTTATCAAGAAGTGAGGTGACCAGGCTATTAATGCTGCTTTTACGCTGATCATCCATACCCTGTGTCAAATCATCATAGTTATCAAGGAGAATGATCGCAATTGCCGTTCGCTCATCTTCATATAATTTCTCGATTTCAACTTGCTCCGTCACATCAAAAAAGTAAAGAAGCCTTTCCTCACGCTTATGGACCACTTTGAATTTCCGATCGTGGAGCGTAAGTGTCTCTGTCTCGATCTCTTGCTTAATTAATGGAACGATCGAGTCCGCGACATCATAGAGCGATCTTCCTGCCAAGGAGTCTTCACTAAAACAGGAAGCCAGGAATGGATTGGTCCATTCAATGTAATAATCCTCATTAAAGAGCATGATCCCAATTGGCATTTCCAATAACGCTTCCTCGCCGACCTTCTTTAATCGGTAAGATAAAGTCGTTATATACTCTTCTGTCTTACGTTGCTTTTTTTCTACCATTCTTAATGTTAAATAAAATAAACCAGCAAGAATCAATAGTCCAACAAGTGCAATAACCCAATTATAATAAGCCAGTACGCCCAAAAGTAAAACGCCCGCGGCCAGCATCCCATACAACGGGGACTTAATCGAGTATTCTTTCAAATAAGATGGCATAGTTTCAGCTCCTAAAAGCATCTGTTTTACAAAAAAGTCTATTCCTTTTTCTTGATTGTCTCCCTAAAAGGAAAGCCTAAATCTATTATACCTAAAAATCGTACGGCTGTTGTAATAATCGGAATCGGCAGCAGCAAAGAAAAAACCACGATTAAAACAGGTATGGCTTTAGCCCATGACTTCACATGAGCGATATAAAATATCAGGGAATATCCTTGTAATAAAATGAAGAACTGCAAGATGAAAAATATGTTCGTTATGGCCATATATACAAAACTGTTCTTGTCCGTATTCACAAAAAGAGCAAGAAGCATCGTAATTAAATAATACCATAAAAGACTTTTCGGGAGTCGCAGATCTCGAAAATGGGGCCATTTTAACGTTTTATCACTGAACCTCTTCACAATTGGATGCGCAGCGAAGAAAATCAATAAAACCATGATGACTGACATCAGAACGAACAAACTTGGCATCAGTGTGTTTAACATATCGACTGTTTCATACACCTGCTTTTTGACTTGTTCCGTCGGTGCCTGGCCAAAAGAATCCATGATGCCCACTGTATTTTCAACGGACTCTTCAACCATATCCATCGATTCTTCTATGTAATTAACATCCATTATCAACACTGAAGCTGCATATATTAATAAAATGCCTCCCAGGAAGACAAGTACTGCACTTATGAACATAGTTGCCATCGATTTGTCCTTTTTCAAAAAATAACCGATCGCAATTCCGGTTGCCCCCATAAGTAAGGTAAGCGGAACAGACAATAGCGTCCCAATGAGGATTGACAACAGCGAGGCTATAAATAAGTAACCCAGACTCCACGATAACTTTTGTTTGACTGTGAACAGTATGAATGGAATGGGTAAAAAGAAAGTGGTGAAGATACTCACTAATGGTACTTGAATGGTGATGAACAATAAAATGCAATATAGTGCCAAAAGGGCTCCACCCTCCGCAATTCGTCTTCCGCTATTCATCTTTGTTTTCACCCCCCTGTTAAGATTAAAATTAATGTCTTATCTCCATCTTTATATTGTATCCGTTACGGCCAGGATATTTCAAACATCACATTCTTTTTTAGGATATGATTACTTTTTCTAAGGAAAATGGCCATATGAATTACTTTTGAAAATAAAAAAACCGCAATTCAGCGGTTTTCAGGCATAAGAGCCGATTTTATAAAAAAGGCACATTAAGGAAAACTCCTCAATGTGCCAATTTATTATTCACCAGATACATATGGAAGTAATGCCATAGTACGTGAGCGTTTAATAGCAATCGTTAATCTACGTTGATATTTAGCGCTAGTGCCAGTTACACGACGTGGTAAAATTTTACCGCGTTCTGAGACGAATTTTTTAAGAAGATCTACATCTTTGTAATCAATTTTAGTGATTCCGTTAGATGTGAAATAACAAACCTTTTTACGCTTACCGCGTCCTTTACGTCCACCCATTGCCATAATAAATTTCCCTCCCTGCTTTTTCAATTTTCATTTTAAACGGCTGTTTAAAACGGAAGATCGTCATCTGAAATGTCGATTGTTTTACCGTCATTTGCAAATGGATCATCATCTACACGAGTGTAGTTGTTATTGCTCCGTTGATTCTGATTAGGATTTTGTCCATACGAATTGTTGTCATTTCCGTTATTATTATTGCCATAACTTTTTTGACCTCCACCGTAAGAACCGCCTTCATTTCTTTCACCCGCTGAACTGCTTCGTGGTTCAAGGAATTGAACGCTCTCAGCCAGAATCTCCGTCACATATACGCGTTTGCCGTCTTGTCCTTCATAATTACGTGTTTGGACACGTCCATCCACGCCAGCTAAACTGCCCTTTTTCAAGAAGTTAGCTACATTTTCTGCCGGTTTACGCCAAACAACACAGTTAATGAAATCCGCTTCACGTTCACCCTGCTGATTCGTAAAACTACGGTTCACAGCTAAAGTAAAGGTAGCTACGGGAGCTCCATTAGGTGTATATCGTAATTCAGGATCTTTAGTTAAGCGTCCTACCAAAACTACGCGATTCATCATCAGAATCAACCCCTAGGTTTCAAGCCTGTTTCATGTGAAACAAGATTAGAATTTATATTAAATATGTGATTATACTTCTTCTCTAGTAGCCATGTGGCGAATAATGTCTTCACTGATTTTAGCAAGACGATCGAATTCTTGAATCGCAGCACTTTCAGCGTTAACTTTAAGAAGCATGTAGTAACCGTCACGGAAATCATTGATTTCGTATGCAAGACGGCGTTTACCCCATTCTTTTGCTTCTACTTCCGCACCATTATCAGAAAGGATTGTGTTGAAACGTTCAACTAAAGCTTTTTTAGCTTCTTCCTCAATGTTTGGACGGATGATATACATAATTTCGTATTTTCTCATCACTGTCACCTCCTTTTGGTCTAAGCGGCCCAATTGGGCAAGGAGCAATTATTTATAATTACTCACAAGATAAAATTATAGCATAGTTAAAGAGGCTTTGCAACGAACGGTTCGACTTATTACAATTAATTGAAATCTAATGATTAAAGGCTCAAAAAAGACCCTACATATGGAGCTGTAGGATCTTTCAGACTGGAGTTGAATCTTAAACGTTAAAACGGAAATGGATTACATCGCCATCGTTAACGATGTATTCTTTTCCTTCCAAACGAACTTTTCCTGCTTCTTTTGCAGCACCATGACTACCCGCTTCAAGCAAATCGGTATAAGAAACGATTTCGGCACGGATGAAACCACGTTCGAAGTCCGTGTGAATGACGCCTGCACATTGAGGGGCCTTCATACCTTTTCGGAATGTCCATGCACGCACTTCCTGTACACCAGCCGTAAAGTATGTTGCCAATCCAAGCAGATTATATGAAGCACGGATCAACTGGTCAAGACCTGACTCCTCGATGCCAAGTTCAGATAGGAACATTTCCTTTTCTTCACCTTCAAGCTCTGCAATTTCTTCTTCGATTTTGGCACAAATTACGATTACTTCGGCATTTTCCTTAGCAGCATATTCACGAACTTGCTGAACATATTCATTATCGTCAGCATTAGCCACTTCATCTTCGCTCACATTCGCCACATAAAGCGTCGGCTTCGCTGTAAGTAAATGCATGCCCTTCACGATTTTTTGCTGTTCTTCAGTGAATTCAACTGAACGGGCTGGTTTTTCATCTTCCAATGCCTCTTTTAAAGCCACAAGGATTTCATGTTCTGCCACTGCGCCTTTATCTTTTTGCTTGGCCATTTTTCCGACACGGTCGATGCGTTTGTCAACGGATTCCAAATCGGCAAGGATCAATTCAAGGTTGATGACTTCGATATCATCGATTGGATTTACTTTTCCGGAAACATGAGTAATGTTATCGTCTGCGAAACATCGGACGACCTGACAAATGGCATCCACTTGACGGATATGGGAAAGGAATTTATTACCCAGTCCTTCTCCTTTACTTGCTCCTTTTACAATCCCGGCGATATCCGTGAATTCAAATGCTGTCGGAACCGTCTTTTTCGGTTTAACCAATTCAGTCAATTTTTGCAGACGGTGATCCGGCACTTCCACAATCCCGACGTTTGGATCAATCGTACAGAAAGGATAGTTGGCAGATTCCGCACCTGCCTGAGTAATTGCATTAAATAAAGTGGATTTACCTACGTTAGGCAAACCAACTATACCAGCTGTTAAAGCCATTTATATTTCACTCCTTCAAGATAATTCGTACATATGGAAAAAGACTGATCTTCTATAAAGACCATCCAATTACCTAAACCTTTCCCAATTATAGATTTCGCTCCCTAAAAAGACAAGTAAATCATTGAGATGGCAGGACTACTTTCATTCCAAAAAAAAAGCATGATCACTCCTCATGCTTTTGCAGAACTTTTTTCATTTTCTTCGCGAATTCACGTCGAGGCAGCATTACGCTATGACCGCAACCCTCACATTTTATCCGGATATCCATACCAAGCCTAATGATTTTCCACTTGTTTATTCCACAGGGATGCGGCTTTTTCATTTCCACAACATCCTTAAGCCCAAATTCTTTCTCCTCCATAACCATGAGCCCCCCCTAATTCCTATGACTCGCTGCCATTGTACGTAGATTTAATCCCACTTAAATCAAGCGCAGCACTTATTTCTTTTCTTAATATCCTACTGATTTCGATGTGATGCATCGGCTTTGTTTCCGCTGTAATCCGAAGGACGATTTCTTCAGCACTTATTGTTTCGATTCCCAAAAATTCAGGTGCTTTAATCAAGGCTTCATATTTGCCTTCCATACTGCTTAAGAGTTCAATGAGCACCTTCTCAGCAAGCTCGACCGACCCATCGTTAGGTATGGTCACATCAACCACAGCCATACTGTTTAAAATGGAATAATTCGTAACCTGGATGATGCTGCCGTTGGGTATGAAGTGCAATTCCCCTGCACCACTTTTAATTTTCGTAGTACGAAGCCCGATTTCAATGACTTCCCCTTCAAAATTATTTATTTTAATATAATCCCCAACCGAGAAATGATCTTCAAAAATAACGAAAAACCCTGTAATTATATCCTTGACCAAACTTTGAGCACCAAACCCAACTGCCAAACCAAGAATACCAGCTCCAGCCAGTAAGGCCTTTACATCGAATGAGAAAATTTCAAGAATCATTATCAAGGCAATGAAATTGATAACGTAAGTTAAAATATTTTCCAGTAACTTAATGAGTGTCGTTTCTCTACGCTCTGAAACACGAATAGGACTTCTTAAGCGAACCGCGAAAAATTTACTTATAACCGTCTTTCCTATTGAAATAATAATACGCGATAATAACAGAACAAGGAAGATTTTAATAATGCCCTCGCCCATCAGCAGCCATACCTTTTCATCCAATACCTCTTTTGTAACGTTATCATAAATGCGATCCATCTTTTCCTCCTGCCTAATGCAAACTGCAAAACTTTTATATCTTCTCTATGACTTTTCCATATAGACGTAGTCCTCTACCCCTACTGCTGTGAGATAACCCTAAATAAGAGAAGTTTTCTCTATTTTATCAATAAATAAGGGTTTCTGTACAAAAAAAATATGGGTATATAGGTAAAAGAATTAGAAGTTTTTTCCGAATTAATCAAGTATTTTTTTAATAGAATGTATAAATGAAAGCAATTGGTAGAGGAAGAACGTCAATCCATTTCCCCTTCACCTGTTTGCATGTTCTACAAAAAATTCCCTCATCCATTACGTTAAATACCGTATATTTTTCCCTTATTATCCGTATACTGTAATACCAAATAAAGTAAAGGAGTGGAGCCGATGAATCTGAATTCTAGTCTATTTAATAATAATAAAAATAGATTGAGTCGCATCCTGCATGAAGATACGGATGCATCCAAACAAATTTCCCAGGAATTAATCAACCTTCTACCAACTGGAAAGCTTCAACCAATCGTCATCGTCTGTATAGGCACAGACCGTTCTACAGGCGATTCCCTCGGACCACTTGTCGGCACTCTGCTTAGTGAAAAAGCTGGAAGCAGTTCTTCTACATTCCATGTGTACGGTACTCTGGATGACCCTATTCATGCGATGAATTTACAGGAAAAATTAAATGAAATAAAAAAGATTCATACCAATGCCTTTATTGTCGGAATCGACGCTTGTTTAGGCAAAATGAAAAGTGTGGGTATTGTTCAAATCGGTCAAGGACCAGTGAAACCAGGTGCCGGAGTCAATAAAGAACTTCCTTCCGTTGGAAATGCCCATATTACAGGAATCGTGAATGTAAGTGGATTCATGGAGTTCATGGTTTTACAAAACACTCGTCTTAATCTGGTGCTGAAGATGGCCAAAACCATCGCCGAAGGAATTTCCGAAGCACAAGATCATTATCCAGTAAAACCTTCCATCACTCCTTTCACATGGTCATTCAAGCAAGAAAAATCCCTTTGATTGGTATTTCTGATCATAAAAAAGAAGGAAGGGTTTACCCCTTCCTTCTTTTTTTATACATAATACATGATAGTAACCAGAATGACGGTAATCATTATGCCTGGAAGCAGATTCGCCACCCTTATTTTGGTGACACCGATAATATTCAAACCAATGGCTAAAATCATGACTCCTCCAGTTGCCGTCATTTCCAATATGAAGGAATCCATTAAAGCGGTTGGGATCATCGTATTGATCTGTCTTGAAAAAATTGCTAAAAATCCCTCATAAAGAATGATTGGAAATGCTGAAAAAAGTACACCTATGCCAAGCGTACTGGCGAGGACCAGTGCTGTAAATCCATCGATGATCGCTTTTGTTATCAAAACGTCATGATCATTCCGGATACCACTATCCAGAGCACCGATAATGGCCATCGCCCCAATGCCAAATATGAGCGTAGCCGTTACAAACCCCTGAGATATCGAAGTTCCTTCAGTCGCTTTCATCCTGCGTTCAATCCAATTGCCTAAAGAATTAAGCCTTGCCTCAAGATCCATCCATTCGCCAAGGACTGCCCCTCCAACAATACTTAAAATGACAATGAGGAACTGATCACTTTTCAGCCCCATCTGCAAGCCTAAGACCATGACGGCTAAACCGATCCCGCTCATGACCGTTTCTTTTATCTTTTCAGGTATATGTTGTAAAAACCTTCCCAAAATCGAACCGATTAAAATGCAGGCACCATTCACCAAAGCCCCTAATAATACCATCTCATCCACCTAATTTTCTACAGTGAAAAATAGATCTAACTTCTGTTGCCACTATCTTTTCTTAAAGGCAATCTAAGAGGAAAGGTTCTCTTGATCGATCAAGTCCAAAATTCTCTCTAGATCTTCTTTTGAAAAGAATTCGATTTCTATTTTCCCTTTTTTCTTACTTTGTTTTATCGTTACACTCGTTCCTAGTCTTTCACGCAGACTTGACTCCCGCTGCTTTATGAATATATCTTTTTTCTCTTGTTTCTTAGGTTTGGTTTCACGTGAAACGGTATCATTCAATTGATGTATATATTGCTCTAGCTGTCTGACATTCATTCCTTCTTTGAGGATTTTATCCACTACTGGCTTTAGCATCTCTTTTTTCTTTAAACCCAGTAATGCTCGGCCATGCCCCATGGAAATTTCCCCATCGGAGATATAATTCCTAATCCCTTCAGGCAAAGACAGTAATCTTACATAATTCGCGATATGGGGTCGGCTTTTACCCAAGCGATTGGCCAACTGCTCCTGGGTAAATTCCAATTTTTCAAGAAGTGTTTGATAAGCAGCCGCTTCCTCAATCGGATTTAAATCTTCCCGTTGCAGGTTTTCCAAAATCGCCAGTTCCATCATCTGCTGTTCATTCAATTCCCTCACAACAACCGGAACTGTCTTTAAACCCGCTTCCTTGGCAGCACGATAACGCCTTTCCCCAGCCACGATTTCATATCCCTTAATGCTTTTCCGGGCAATAATCGGCTGTAATATCCCGTGTTCCATGATAGATTGCTTTAATTCCTCTATAGCTTCAAGTCTGAAGCTCTTTCGGGGCTGATAAGGATTTGGCCTTAATTCCCTTAATTTGATTTCGCGCACGATTTCATCTTTACTGATCTCCCCATTGTTGAAAAGTGCGTTAAGTCCTTTGCCAAGTCCTTTAGCCATTTGATACCACTTCCTTTGCCAGTTCTAGATAGACCTCCGCTCCTCGTGACTTTGGATCATATATAATTATTGGTTCCCCATGGCTCGGTGCTTCACTCAAACGGACATTGCGGGGGATGATGGTTTGATAGACTTTATCCTGAAAGTATTTTTTGACTTCTTCTATAACCTGGATACCTAAGTTTGTTCTGGCATCCAACATCGTCAATAGCACACCCTCGATTTTCAAATCATGGTTCAAATGCTTTTGGACGAGACGGACCGTATTCAAAAGTTGGCTCAAGCCCTCCAGTGCATAATATTCACATTGTACAGGAATCAAAACGGCATCAGCTGCCGTTAATGCATTAAGCGTGAGCAAACCCAATGATGGAGGGCAGTCAATCACAATGTAATCATATTGGCTTTGCACCTCTTCCAATGCCCTTTTTAATCGGACTTCCCTTGAGATGGTTGGAACAAGTTCAATTTCAGCACCTGCAAGTTGAATGGTCGCAGGTATAGCATATAAATTTTCTACCTTTGTTTCCATGATGACGGTACTGGCCTCGACATCATCAACCAATACATCATAAATACATTGTTCCACATCTGCTTTATCGATACCTGCCCCGCTTGTAGCATTTCCCTGCGGATCGATATCGACCATTAAGACTTTCTGTCCTATGTATGCAAGACAAGCACTTAGACTGACAGAAGTTGTCGTTTTTCCAACACCGCCTTTTTGATTGGCAATGGCGAGAATCTTACCCACGAATTCACCTGCTTTCAACTATCTTCATCACGCTATATCTATTAACTTTTACCGTAAATCCATTTATTTCTTTCTATTTTATCATGAATGTTAGTGGAAGAAATCGTTTTCTTAAATTCCTCTTAAAAATTGAAATATATCTAAAACAGCATTAAATACCGGAAAAAATTGAAACCTTTTTGAGATGGCAAATGCCAGTGTTGGCGACAAAATAAAAAAAGCTTGGTAATCGGAGACTACCAAGCAGGGTTAAGGATAGGGAATCAAGTTTTTTTCTTAGGTATTTTAATCGTGAATTGATAATACTCCTCGAATTCTTCTTCCTCTGCATCCAAATTTATTCCATTGTCTGTAACCATACTGAGTGATTGGCGTATAGTATTCACGGCAATCCTCATGTCTTTACTAAACGCTTTCCGCTTAGGTTTCGGCTTTTGCACAGTACCCGTTAAGAGCTTGACGACCTGCTCTTCGGTCTGCTTGACGTTTAATCCCTTTTCAATGATTTCCAAAAGCAGTTTAAGCTGCTTTTCAGGACTTTTTAACGGTATCAACGAGCGGGCATGGCGTTCCGTAATTTGCTTTTGAAGAAGTGCATCTTGAACCTCTTGGGGCAGCTTAAGCAACCGAAGCTTATTCGCCACGGTAGATTGTCCTATTCCCAGTCTTTGTGCCAGGGCTTCTTGGGTTAAACTATGCAGCTCCAATAGTTTACCGTAAGCCAAAGCTTCTTCAATCGGTGTCAGTTCTTCACGCTGAAGGTTTTCTATCAGCGCAACGGAAGCCGTTTCTGTATCGGTGAAATCTTTGATTATTGCAGGTGCCAATTCCCAGCCAAGCTTTTGCATGGCTCGAAAACGACGCTCACCAGCAATGATTTCATATTTCCCCTGTCCATAAGCCCTTACTACAATTGGTTGAATGATTCCATGTGTATGAATCGTTTGAGCCAATTCAGCAATTTTATCGTCATTAAAAACGGTCCTTGGTTGAAATCGATTAGGCACAATATCAGAAATAGAAATTTTTCTTATCTCTTCATTATTATTGCTAGGTGTCTCCATCTCTAGTTGCTGTTCTTCTTTTTCGCCAAACCCAAAGAACCGCGAAAAAGGATGCTTCATCTTCCTACACCACCTTTTAAAACTCCCAAATAACATATTCTCTATTTAAAGGACAAGTCCTGCATACATTTCCCGACATGGTTATACATATGGTCCTTCACTGTGAAAAACATGTCGACTGGCGTCATCAAGGCAATAATGAGGAATTGACGGCCAGTTATTATAAATATCGCCGGCTTGCCCAAGATTATTTCCCTGAATCAAAAAGAAAAATCGCCGACTCTCTAGCCCAGCTGTAAAATCTGGCACACGTTTGACATTGTACCGAAAAATTGCTTTCTTGTTGGCAAATACAATATTGATAATAAGGTCATACATTTATAGTAAAAGAAAATTAGGGCAAGTACCAGCCATATATCCGAATCATTTACGCTTAATATGAAACCATCTCCATATAATAGAGGTTATTCAATAGGCTGCTTATTCGGTGTCCCTGGTTTTCTTGGGTATTTTTTAGGAGTCTTCTTCACTTTTTTTACAGTAATGATGTTTCTTTCACTATTTTCCTCTGGCAATGTGAAAGGATGAATTTCTTCGATTTCTCCGCCTAATGTAAAAATGGCCTTTTTCCCTGTGTCCATTTCATCTTGTGCACTAGCCGCTTTCATGGCAATGAACGTCCCGTTTGGCTTAACAAGCGGCAAACATAGTTCACTTAAAACGGACATCCTGGCTACCGCTCTTGCCATGACAATATCATAGGATTCGCGATGCTCCGGTTTTTGGGCGAAGGTTTCCGCCCGGTCATGGTAGAAGGAAACTCCCTTTAATTGCAAGGACTCAGCAAGGTGATTCAAAAAAGAGATTCGCTTATTCAAAGAATCCACAATCGATACGTGGATATCAGGGAAACAAATCTTCAATGGAATACTCGGAAATCCGGCTCCAGCCCCAACATCGCAAATTCGATATGACTTGTTAAAGTCGAAATAGAAGGCTGCGCTGATTGAATCATAAAAATGCTTTAGATAAACTTCTTCCTTATTAGTGATGGCTGTTAAGTTCATCTTTTCGTTCCATTCCACCAATAATCGATAATAAGTGTCAAACTGATCAAGCTGGTGAGGAGAAAGCTCGATCCCTTTCTCCTGCAGTGCTTGTTGGAACTGTTCAATATTCATGTTTTCTTCAATCCTTTTCGGGTATTTCCATTACTGAGATACTCTGGCAATTTTACCTTGTTCCAAATAAACAAGCAAAATGGAAACATCAGCGGGATTCACACCGGAAATTCTTGAAGCCTGAGCTACTGATAGCGGGTGGACCTGCTTTAATTTTTGACGTGCTTCCGTTGCTAGACCAGAAATTGCATCATAATCGATATTCTCTGGAATCTTTTTATTCTCCATTTTTTTCAGGCGATCGACTTGCTGTAGAGATTTTTCGATATAACCTTCATACTTGATCTGGATTTCGACCTGTTCCGTCACTTCATCGCTCAGTTCGACATCACTTGGCGCCAACTTCTGAATATGGGAATAATCCATTTCAGGCCGTTTCAATAAATCAGAGGCACGGATTCCATCCTTCAACTCACTGCCGCCACTTGCTGTAATGATTTCTTGTACCTCTTTAGTCGGTTTGATGAAATTTGATTTTAGTCGTTCCTTTTCCATTTCAACCGCTTCTTTTTTCAAAAGGAAACGATTGTAGCGTTCTTCTTGGATCATTCCGATATTGAATCCAATTTCCGTTAAGCGCAAATCGGCATTATCATGACGCAATAATAAACGATATTCTGCTCGTGAAGTAAGCAATCGGTATGGTTCATTCGTACCTTTCGTTACAAGGTCATCAATGAGAACACCAATATAGGCATCCGAACGGCTTAAAATCAGTTCTTCTTTACCTATTGCGTTCAATCCTGCATTAATACCGGCCATCAATCCTTGTCCTGCTGCTTCCTCGTAGCCGGATGTCCCATTAATTTGGCCAGCAGTATACAGATTTTTGATTTTTTTCGTTTCCAGTGTAGGCCAAAGCTGCGTAGGAACGATAGCATCATATTCTATTGCATATCCAGCACGCATCATTTCCGCCTTTTCGAGGCCTGGAATGGTTTGTAGGATTTTCACTTGTACATCTTCAGGCAAACTGGTAGATAAACCTTGCACATAAACTTCCTTTGTATTGCGACCTTCAGGTTCCAGGAAGATTTGATGCCGTGGTTTATCATTAAAACGGACGACTTTATCTTCTATCGAAGGACAATAACGAGGTCCAGTTCCCTTTATCATTCCGGAATACATTGGTGAACGGTGTAGATTATCATCAATGAGCTGATGTGTCCCCTCATTCGTATACGTTAACCAGCAAGGTAATTGATCAGTGATGAACTTTGTGGTTTCATAAGAAAATGCACGTGGCACTTCATCACCAGGCTGAATTTCCGTTTTGCTGTAATCTATGGAAGAACTATTGACACGTGGTGGTGTTCCCGTTTTAAAACGGACCAAATCAAATCCTAACTGCTCTAAATGTTCAGATAGCCTGATGGAAGGCTGTTGATTATTAGGACCGCTTGAATATTTCAGTTCCCCTAATATGATTTCACCGCGTAAATATGTTCCCGTCGTTATTACGACAGTTTTCGCACGATACACCGCACCCGTTTTAGTGATTACACCCGTACAAACGTCATTTTCAACAATTAATTCTTCTACCATTCCCTGAATCAATGTCAAATTTTCTTGGTCTTCTATCGTCTTTTTCATTTCTTGTTGATAGAGAAATTTATCTGCCTGCGCCCGCAACGCTCGAACAGCCGGACCTTTAGCAGTATTCAGCATCCTCATTTGGATATGGGTCTTATCGATATTTTTTCCCATTTCACCGCCTAAAGCGTCAATTTCCCTAACAACTATACCTTTTGCCGGCCCACCAACGGACGGATTGCATGGCATAAAGGCGACCATATCCAAGTTAATGGTGATCATCAACGTTTTAGCTCCGACTCTTGCAGCTGCAAGGCCAGCTTCACTACCAGCATGACCAGCACCAATAACAATGACATCATAGCTACCTGCTTCGTATTGCATATCCTTTTCCTCCTTTTACGCTTATTTTCCTAAACAAAATTGTGAGAACAATTGGTTGATTAAATTATCCTGAACGCTTTCACCAATGATTTCTCCAAGAAGCTCCCATGCTTTCGTGAAATCAATTTGAACCAAATCAACCGGCGTACCCATTTCAATAGCTTCGATTGCGTCTTCGATTGACTGTAATGCCTGTCCTAGCAAGGCTATATGCCTGGCATTGGAAACATAGGTCAGGTCTCCCGTTTCTAAAGAACCCTCAAAAAATAGTGAAGCGATGGCTTCTTCCAATTCATCGACCCCTTTATCCTCAAGTAAAGAAGTGGAAACAACCTTATGGGATGCCGCCTTTTCCTTAACCTTTGCCAAATCGATTTTCTGTGGAAGGTCGGTTTTATTGATGATAACGATAACATCCATTCCCGCAACCGCTTGGAATAGTTTTTCATCTTCCGTTGTAAAATCATCGGAATAGTTCAATACAAGTAATATTAGATCAGCCTCTTTTAATACTGCACGGGACCGTTCAACTCCAATTCGTTCAACGATATCTTCCGTTTCGCGTATTCCTGCTGTATCGACAAGTTTAAGCGGTACACCGCGAACATTGACATACTCTTCAATTACATCACGTGTTGTACCTGGGATATCAGTGACAATCGCTTTATTCTCATGAACCAAGCTGTTCAGCAAAGAAGATTTTCCAACATTAGGGCGCCCTATGATAACCGTCGCAAGCCCATCCCGCAAGATTTTCCCTTGTTGGGCCGTGTGAAGCAGTTTCTCTATTTCAGTCTTCACATAACTGCCTTTTTCCAAAAATAAACGATGCGTCATTTCTTCGACATCATCATATTCCGGATAATCTATATTTACCTCGACTTGAGCGAGGGTCTGTAAAATTTCTTGACGTAGGTTTTGGATTAATTTCGAAAGCCGGCCTTCCATTTGACCTAATGCAACATTCATGGCTTTATCCGTTTTAGCCCGGATTAAATCCATAACGGCCTCAGCTTGAGAAAGATCGATCCTGCCATTCAAAAAAGCCCGTTTCGTAAATTCACCAGGTTCTGCTAAACGAGCACCTTGTGAGAGAATGAGCTGTAATACCCGATTGACCGAAACGATTCCACCGTGACAATTTATTTCAACTACATCTTCTCTTGTAAATGTCTTTGGACCCTTCATGACCGAAACCATGACTTCCTCTATGATTTCACCTGTTTTAGGCTGGATTAGGTGGCCATAATGAATCGTATGTGATTTCACTTCAAGCAATCCTTTTCCACCTGGTCCTTTAAAGATCCTATCGGCTATTTCTATGGCCTCATCACCGCTGATTCTAACGATGGCGATTGCCCCTTCCCCTAAGGGAGTAGAGATAGCGGTGATTGTATCGAATTCCATGCTTTCACCTCTTATATATTGATGTTTCTATTTTTTTCTGATAATAAAATCGTCGAATCCCTAAATTACTACAATACCACAGTATATTCATGAAAAAAAGTAGATACTCCTTCCTTTCAAGGGTTATCCACATGCAATGAATCCATATTCTGTAACATTCATTTTAACTTATCCACATGTGAATAACAAATATCGCCAGCCTCCCTTTATTCCATTCCCTTTTCTTTATCATGGGAATATAAAAAGAGTTGTCAGTTATTGTTGAATTATCCTTATATAAAAAGATATTCGACACACATCGATATTATGTCCTAAAAAAAAGAACCCCTGCTTTAAAGCAGAAGGTTCATTTGAGTGGAGTAATGACCAAATGGCGATATGGTTCCGTCCCACTTGAAGTTGTTTTTATTTTTGGATAATGCAGGAGAGCATTATGGATGACCTTACGTTCATAGGAAGGCATCGGCTCCAGTGAAACAGCCTTACCTGTTTTCTTGGCTTTAATTGCCATTCTTTCAGCCAATTGGATTAAAGTTTCATTGCGGCGATTTCGATAATCTTCTGCATCCACAGTAATATTCAAAAACTGCTTCGAATATCGATTTGCAACCAGCTGCGCTAAATACTGAAGGGAATTTAGTGTTTGACCCCTTTTTCCAATTAATAATGCTATTTTCTCACCTGATAAATGGAATGTTACGTTCTTACCTTTACGGTGGACATCAATTTCTGCATTGACTCCCATTTCCACGCTGACATTCTTCAAAAATTCAAGTGTCTCTTCAATGGGATCGGCAGGCAATGTCACATGGACAATTGCCTTCCTTGCACCAAATAAACCAAAAAATCCTTTTTTGCCTTCATCTTCTATTTCTATCTCCACGCGATCCTTAGTGCTGTTCAGTTGAGCTAAAGCTAAATTTACTGCTTCTTCGACAGATTGTCCTGTAGCAGTTACCTTTTTCACTTTTTCTTTGCCCCTCCCGCGTTTTCCGCAGCTGCTTTTCTAAGATCCGGACCTTTAATGAAATATGTTTGAACGATACCAAAAAGGTTACCTACTACCCAGTAAAGAGAAAGAGCAGCGGGGAAATTAATTGCAAAAACAACAATCATAATTGGCATGATGTAAAGCATCATCGTCATTTGTGCCGCCATTTGTGGATTGGAGTTCATTCCAGCCATGGACATTTTTTGCTGGATAAAAGTCGTAATACCAGCAACAACCGGTAAAACATAAAAAGGATCCGGGGAACCTAAATCAAACCAAAGAAAACTATGTAAAGCAATTTCTTCCGTACGGCTGATGGCATGGTAAAATCCGATCAAAATCGGCATTTGCACCACTATCGGCAAACATCCCGCCAATGGATTCACATTATATTTTGAAAATAAAGCCATTGTTTCTTGCTGTAGTTTTTGTTGTGTGGCAGCATCTTTTGAGCTGTATTTTGCTTGAAGTTCTTTCATCTCAGGCTGAATGGCCTGCATTGCTTTCGAGCTTTTCACCTGTTTGATCATTAGTGGAAGTAATGCTAAGCGAATGATTAATGTAACACCGATGATTCCCAAACCATAATTCTCGCCAAATGCTTCAGAAAGCCAAATGATCAGGGCTGATAATGGATAGACAATGTATGAATTCCAAAAACCTTCACTTTCCGCAGTAATAGGTTCTTTAATTTCCGTACACCCTGCTAACAGCATCATTATCGAGGCTAGTCCAATAATGAGTAATATTCGTTTTTTCAACCGTAATTTCCTCCTAACTGCAATCAATCTTTTTTGAAACAATTGTGAACTGTTTATTAGCAGATTTCAAGAATATGTAATCCACATTTTTCTACAGTTCCATAGGAATTTTCTATATTATCTTTTCTCAAGTAACTACATGATCCGAGGAATGCTTAGTATTCGATATAAAGGGGACTTTATTGTTTTTTCATTTTAAAGTTTAGTGATTTAGAACGTTTCAGGACGTGGATCAAGCTGCTTTTCACCTGGAAAAAGTCCATCTCCGCCGCTGGTTTTCGAGCAATCACAATATAATCCTTACCCTCTTCTATATCTTCTTTCAATTCCAAAAACGCTTGCCGTATGTATCTTTTAATTTGGTTCCTTACAACGGCGTTCCCGATTTTTTTACTGACTGAAAGGCCGATCCGAAAATAATCCTGACCTGGCTTTTCAAGGACATAGACAACGAATTGCCGATTAGCAGAAGATTCACCTTTTTTAAAAACAAGCTGAAATTCATCCTCTTTCTTAATCCTTAACTTTTTTTTCATTTTTACACCTTCATTACATGAATTGAGTCTCAGTAAATCCCTTATTTTGCGAAAAAAGACCACTGAGACTTTTCAGTGGTCTATGCAGATAATACTTTTCTGCCCTTACGGCGACGTGCTGCGATTACTCTACGTCCGTTTTTCGTGCTCATACGTGCACGGAAACCGTGAACTTTACTATGTTTGCGGTTATTCGGTTGATAAGTTCTTTTCATTATATGACACCTCCCTGAGGAATAACAGTTAAAGACAGTCTTTACAATTATATAGATGGAGGTTTCTACTTGTCAACCTCATCCAAAAAAATATTTCTTTTTAATGCTCAATGTCCAGTAGGTCTTTTTTTACTACCTAGCCTATTGTAAATGATTTTGCTCCGAACTGATATAGAAATTTTTGGGGAGAGGAAAATTTCCATCGATTCATCCACGAATAAATATATGAGATTCCCGAGGTATCTTCAATTGACCGACTAGCATTCGACATAATTTGGACGAACCTAAACCATCTTCAATATGTAGCATTCGATTTTTATCAATGTAGGTTTTCCAGCTTGAACAACTTAGTTCATCCAAAAATAAAATTAAATTAATCCAACTCATAATCATGGTCTGTGGATAAAATTCGACATGTTTTTTTCTATCCACAACCCAATTTATAGACTTTTGCACATAACAATAGCCTGTGGAAAAGTTTTTCCCACAGGCTCGGTAAGTTGTGGATAAAGTTTTCTAACCCATTGCAAGACGCCTGAATTTCTGATATTATATTTGTGTTTTCACTCTGAATAACTTTATCAACAGGTAACGGTTATCCACAGACTGTGTATAACATGTGGATAGCTTATTCGACCTGTGTATATTAATCTGTCCACAGATGGTGGATATTGTCGAAAACCCTTTTTTCTTCTTTATTATATATTTCTCAAAATACCTGTTGATGAATAAACATCCAAATCTACACCGGCTTACCAGATGTAGTCTGTACAAAGGTTGTACAGCGCAAGATATAGTTTTAGGGACTTCACATTACACAACACAAAAATCCCTTATACAGCTCACCGAACCTTTGCTGTCAAAATTTATATAAAGACGGCAATCGATGAGTTTATTTGTGCCTATACATTTTAGAAACTATTATTAAAAATATTTTGCAAAGGAGGGATAAGTTTGGATAATATCGATAGCCTCTGGAACCAGGCGCTCGGAAAAATCGAAAAAAAAATCAGTAAACCAAGCTTTGAAACTTGGCTTAAATCCACCAAGGCCTATTTACTGCAGGGTGATACATTAACAGTCACCGCTCCCAATGAATTTGCCAGGGATTGGCTTGAAGAACGCTATTCCCATCTTATTTCTGATGTATTGTTTGAGCTTACAGGTGAGGAATTGGAAGCAAAATTCATCATTCCCCCCAATCAAGAAGATGATGATTTTACCGTTCCTGTTCAGCCTAAAAAGATTAAGAAACGGGATAAAGAGCATGCTGCATTTCCACAGCATATGCTGAATGCGAAAAATACCTTCGATACATTTGTCATCGGCTCCGGCAATCGTTTTGCCCATGCCGCGTCTCTCGCTGTCGCAGAAGCTCCAGCCAAAGCTTATAATCCCTTATTTATATACGGAGGCGTAGGCCTTGGGAAAACTCATTTAATGCATGCAATCGGGCATTATGTTCTTGAGCATAATCCAAATGCAAAGGTCGTTTATTTATCGTCTGAAAAATTCACGAATGAATTCATAAACTCCATCCGGGATAATAAAGCTGGGGAATTTCGAGATAGATACCGGAGTGTAGATGTTTTATTAATTGATGATATTCAATTTCTTGCGGGAAAAGAACAAACCCAAGAAGAGTTTTTCCATACATTCAATGCGTTGCATGAAGAAAGCAAACAGATCGTCATTTCCAGTGACCGTCCACCAAAAGAGATCCCTACACTTGAGGATCGCCTCCGTTCCAGGTTTGAGTGGGGTTTGATCACGGATATCACACCTCCTGATCTAGAAACGCGGATTGCCATTTTGCGTAAAAAGGCAAAAGCTGAGGGTCTTGATATCCCGAATGAAGTCATGCTCTATATTGCCAACCAAATCGATTCCAATATTCGTGAACTTGAGGGTGCACTTATTCGTGTCGTCGCTTATTCTTCATTAATTAATAAAGATATAAATGCCGATTTGGCAGCTGAAGCATTAAAAGACATCATCCCAAGCTCAAAGCCTAAAATAATCACCATCTTAGAAATCCAGAAGACGGTCGGTGAACATTATAGTGTCAAACTTGAGGATTTCAAGGCGAAAAAACGGACTAAATCCGTAGCCTTTCCAAGACAGATTGCCATGTATCTTTCCAGGGAATTAACGGACTCATCCCTGCCTAAGATAGGAGATGAATTTGGAGGTCGCGATCATACGACCGTTATCCATGCGCATGAAAAGATTTCTAAACTCATGCAAACGGATACCCAGCTTCAACGTCAGGTTAAAGAAATACAGGACCAGCTGAGGGTATAATCGATTCTGGATATTGTGTATAACTGACGACTACTTACACACAGTCTGTCCACAAGTGGATAGACTGTTTTTCCTTAGGTTGAGTGGACTTATCCACATATCAACAGGCCCTACTACTATTACTACTATCTTTTTTAATAAAAATTATTAATAAATATGCCTATTCGGCAATAAAAAAATTGGAGGATGAAACATGAGATTTATAATCCAAAGAGATCGATTAGTTCATAGTGTCCAAGAAGTAATGAAAGCAGTCACATCAAGGACGACGATTCCGATTCTGACGGGAATAAAAATAAGCGTTACTAGTGAAGGTGTCACTCTAACAGGAAGTGACTCAGATATCTCCATCCAATCATTCATCCCAGCTGAAGTTGACGGAGATGAGATTGTTGAAGTTAAAAGTAGCGGCGGTATTGTACTTAATGCCCGTTTTTTCAGTGAAATTGTCAAAAAGCTACCGATGGATACTGTAGAAATTGAAGTGGAAAACAACTTTCAAACGATTATCCGCTCAGGTAAAGCTGAATTTAATCTAAATGGACTAGATCCTGAGGAATATCCACATCTTCCGATCATTGAAGAAGAAAATATTTTCAAACTTCCAACGGATCTTTTAAAGACCCTTATTCGCCAAACGGGTTTTGCAGTGTCCACGTCAGAAACACGTCCCATCTTGACAGGTGTAAACTTAAAGGTTCAAGATGACGAATTGACCTGTATTGCAACAGATAGTCATAGGCTGGCCATGAGAACAGCCAAAATAGAAAATAAAATTACAGGGACTTATAGCGTTGTAATCCCAGGTAAAAGTCTGAATGAGTTGAGTAAAATCCTTGATGATACAAACGAACTCATTGAGATCGTCATTACCGACAACCAAGTACTTTTCAAAGCTGAAAATTTACTATTTTTCTCAAGACTTCTTGAAGGGAATTATCCTGATACATCACGCTTGATTCCATCAGATAGTAAAACGGATGTGATTGTTCATACTAAAGATTTTCTCCAAGCTATCGATAGGGCTTCTTTATTGGCGAGAGAAGGAAGAAATAATGTCGTCAAATTGACAACCCTGGAAGGCCGTATAATCGAAGTCTCTTCCAATACCCCTGAAATTGGTAAAGTAATTGAAGAGGTTCAGGCAGAAGCCATTGAAGGTGAAGATCTGAAAATCTCATTCAGTGCCAAATTTGTAATGGATGCTTTAAAGGCATTGGAAGGTTCCGATATAAAAATTAATTTCACCGGTGCAATGCGACCGTTCGTCATTCGTCCACTACATGATGATTCCATGCTGCAATTAATTCTGCCGGTAAGGACTTATTAAGCAAAAATAATATTTCAAAAAAATTAAAGGCTTGTTTAGCAGGCCTTTAATTTTTTTATTTTTAACATAGGTTCCCAAAGGGTTTTTAGGGTTTTTTAAATACCGTACGGAACTCAGAACCGCTAAAAACAAGAGCTGAAAAAGCTATACTTTGTCTTAATGGGATTAATTTAGTAAAATGAAGTATTAAAAGACTACTTGGAAATGAGTGAAGCATGAAATGGACTCCATAAAAATCAGCACAGAATATATTACACTAGGACAATTCTTGAAATTGGCCGATTTAATCCAAAGCGGCGGAATGTCAAAATGGTTCTTAAGTGAATACGAAGTTTACATTAATGGCGAATTAGACGTGAGAAGAGGCAGAAAATTAAGATCAGGTGATAAAATAGAAATTCCTGGATTTGGCACCTACACAATTACAAGCTAAAACATAAGGGAAGAGCGGAATATGTATATTGAAAATATAAGTTTGAGAAATTACCGCAACTATACCGAACTGAATCTGACTTTTGAAAATAAAGTCAACGTAATCCTCGGCGAAAATGCTCAGGGGAAAACAAATGTCATGGAATCCATTTTCGTTTTAGCAATGGCAAAATCTCATCGTACCTCAAATGATAAAGAACTTATTCGCTGGGATGAAGAGTATGCTAAAATAGAAGGAAGAGTTAGAAAGAGAAATACCTCAATACCACTTGAGCTGACCATTTCAAAAAAAGGGAAAAAGGCGAAGTGCAACCATATTGAACAAAGAAAGTTGAGTCAATATGTAGGAAATATGAATGTGGTCATGTTTGCGCCTGAGGATCTAAACCTTGTAAAGGGGAGTCCTTTAGTCAGACGCCGTTTTATAGATATGGAAATTGGCCAGGTTTCTCCCGTATACCTTCATGATATGAGCCAATATCATAAAATACTTCAACAAAGAAATCATTACTTAAAGCTTCTGCAGACCCGGAAACAAACGGATACGACAATGCTTGACGTGTTAACTGACCAATTTATTCAGTATGCAGCGAAAATTGTCGAAAGAAGGTACGAGTTTCTTTTAAAGCTCCAGCAATGGGCAGAGCCGATTCACTCGGGGATCTCCAGAAATCTAGAAGTATTGAAAATCCAATATAAACCGTCGCTTGATGTATCAGAATCTATGGATTTGACGAAAATGATAGAAGTATACACAGAAAAATTTGATAAAATAAAAACAAGGGAAATTGAACGGGGTGTAACACTGGTAGGTCCTCATCGTGACGACCTGGTTTTTTTTGTGAATGACCGTGATGTCCAGACATATGGTTCACAAGGACAACAACGTACAACTGCCCTGTCATTGAAACTTGCCGAAATTGAGCTGATCCATGAAGAAATCGGCGAGTATCCCATTTTATTATTGGATGATGTGTTATCGGAACTTGACGATTTCCGTCAATCCCATTTACTGAATACGATACAAGGGAAAGTGCAAACATTTGTGACGACACCCTCCGTTGATGGAATCGATCATCAAACCCTAAGAGAAGCGTCCACCTTTTATGTTAGTCAAGGAAGTATAAAAAAGGTTAAATGATGAGGTGAATGAATGTATCTCCATATTGGTGAAGACATTCTTGTGAAAACGGACGATGTCATAGCCATTTTAGATAAGAAGCTGCTCCAGGCTTCTCCAATTATGAGTGAATTTCTGGAGAAAAAGTCTGATGTAACTTACCATTTAGCAAAAAACTCGGTTAAATCGATTGTGGTGACGGATAAACAGGTCTATTATTCACCGCTTGCATCGTCCACTTTAAAAAAGCGTTCAATGCAGCCATCGTTCTTGATCGATGATATAGATATTCTTTGAATTGTAGCCATAACGTAATAATTACTCCTGAAAAATTGATAAATGCCAAAAGAAAAGTGTAGGTGATACGTATGACAATGGAACAAAAAGAAGTACAAGCTCAGGCATACGATGAGAATCAGATACAGGTTTTAGAAGGCTTAGAAGCAGTTCGTAAACGTCCGGGGATGTATATCGGTACTACCTCTGCAAAAGGACTTCACCATCTTGTTTGGGAAATTGTCGATAATAGTATCGATGAGGCACTAGCTGGTTTCTGTACTGAAATCAAAGTGACGATCGAAGAAGACAATAGCATAACAGTAGTCGATAATGGTCGGGGTATTCCAGTAGGTATCCATGAAAAAATGGGACGGCCAGCTGTAGAAGTAATTATGACGGTCCTTCATGCGGGCGGTAAATTTGGCGGCGGAGGTTACAAGGTCTCCGGTGGTCTGCATGGTGTGGGAGCTTCAGTAGTAAATGCTTTATCCACGGTATTGGAAGTTTATGTTCATCGTGAAGGAAAAATCCATTATCAGCAATTCAACCGTGGGGTTCCTAAAGAAGATTTGAAAGTTATCGGGGAAACCGATCATACAGGTACGACTGTACACTTCATTCCTGATGGTCAAATTTTCACGGAATCCTTGGAATATGATTTTGATACATTAGCCACACGTATCCGTGAGCTTGCGTTCCTGAATAAAGGCTTGAAACTGATCATTGAAGATAAACGTGAAGAGGAAGAGAAAATCAGGGAATACCACTATGAGGGCGGCATCAAATCTTATGTCGAGCATTTGAACCGTTCAAAAGAGGTCCTTCATGAGGAACCGATTTTCATGGAAGGCGAGAAAGATGGAATCTCTGTTGAATTAGCATTGCAATATAATGACAGCTATATCAGTAATGTCTTTTCTTTTGCTAATAATATCCATACTTATGAAGGCGGTACACATGAATCAGGATTCAAGACTGCTTTGACCCGTGTCATCAATGATTATGCTCGGAAAAATAGTCTTTTAAAAGAAGCCGATTCCAATTTCTCCGGTGAAGATGTCCGGGAAGGTCTAACGGCAATCATTTCGATTAAGCATCCTGAACCACAATTTGAAGGTCAGACGAAAACCAAACTGGGAAACTCTGAAGTAAGGACGGTTACTGATTCCATCCTTTCGGAACGGCTTGATTCTTTCTTATACGAAAATCCTGCAGTGGCCAGAAAAATTATAGATAAAGGGCTTATGGCAGCAAGAGCCCGTATGGCAGCCAAGAAAGCCCGTGAATTGACACGAAGGAAAAGTGCTTTGGAAGTATCCAATCTACCGGGGAAATTGGCAGATTGTTCATCTAAGGATCCGGCTATCAGCGAATTGTACATCGTTGAAGGAAACTCGGCGGGAGGCTCTGCTAAACAAGGAAGGGACCGCCATTTCCAAGCCATTTTGCCGCTAAGAGGTAAAATCCTGAATGTTGAAAAAGCACGATTGGATAGAATCCTGCACAATGAAGAAATAGGTACGATCATCACAGCACTTGGAACAGGCATTGGTGATGAATTCAATATTGAAAAGGCTAGATACCATAAAATTGTTATCATGACCGATGCGGATGTGGATGGTGCCCATATCAGAACGTTGATGTTGACATTCTTCTACCGTTATATGAGAAAAATTATCGAGTATGGATATATATATATTGCTCAGCCGCCACTTTTCAAAATTCAGCAAGGGAAAAAAGTGGATTATGCCTATAATGATCGGCAGCTTGAAGAAATCATGGCTAGTATGCCAAGTACTCCAAAGCCTAACCTGCAGCGTTATAAAGGGCTGGGGGAAATGAATCCAGAGCAATTGTGGGAAACGACCATGAACCCAGATACAAGAACTCTACTTCAAGTCAGTTTGAAAGATGCTGCCGAGGCAGATGAGACTTTCGAGATGTTGATGGGTGACAAGGTGGAACCGCGACGTAACTTCATTGAAGAAAATGCAATTTATGTAAAAAATCTCGATATCTGATTTTTTGACAGGATGCTTTTTACATCCTGTTCTTTACATAGTGCACGTACAGTTAAAACTAAATGAGAGTATAAGCTTTTTATAGGAGGTTGGCTCCATGTCAGAAAATGAAAGATCAGGTGTGAAAGAAATAAATATAAGTACCGAGATGCGGACATCATTTTTGGATTACGCGATGAGCGTAATCGTGTCTCGGGCTTTGCCTGATGTAAGGGACGGTTTAAAACCGGTACACCGAAGAATTCTTTATGCAATGAATGATCTTGGAATGACTTCGGATAAACCATTTAAAAAATCAGCCCGTATTGTAGGGGAAGTTATCGGTAAATATCACCCGCATGGTGATTCTGCCGTATATGAAACGATGGTACGGATGGCGCAGCCTTTTAACTATCGTTATATGCTTGTCGATGGTCACGGGAATTTTGGTTCGGTTGATGGAGACCAAGCTGCCGCAATGAGGTATACAGAAGCAAGAATGTCGAAGATCTCGATGGAGTTACTTCGCGATTTAAATAAAGATACGGTTAATTTCCAGGATAACTACGATGGTTCAGAAAGAGAACCAGCCGTTATGCCAGCCCGTTTCCCGAACTTGTTAGTGAATGGTTCATCAGGTATAGCAGTAGGGATGGCAACCAATATTCCACCCCATCAATTAGGTGAGGTAATTGACGGCGTATTGGCTTTAAGCAAGAATCCTGAAATTACAATTCCAGAGTTGATGGAATATATCCCTGGTCCGGATTTCCCGACCGCCGGTTTAATTTTAGGACGAAGCGGAATCAGGAAGGCCTATGAAACTGGAAAAGGGTCAATCATTCAACGGGCGAGAGTCGAGATTGAAGAAAAACCTAATGGAAAACAGGTAATCCTTGTTAAAGAAATCCCTTATCAAGTAAATAAAGCAAGATTGATTGAAAAAATTGCAGAACTTGCTCGAGATAAGAAAATCGAAGGCATTACCGATTTACGGGATGAATCGGATCGTAATGGCATGCGTATCGTAATGGAGCTTCGAAAGGATGTTAATGCAAATGTCCTTTTAAACAACCTGTATAAGCATACTGCAATGCAGACAACCTTCGGAATCAATCTACTTGCTTTGGTGGACGGTCAGCCTAAAGTGTTGAATTTAAAACAATGCCTACACTATTACTTAGAGCATCAGCAGGTAGTCATACGGCGTAGGACTGAATTTGAATTACGGAAAGCGGAAGCCCGTGCTCATATTTTGGAAGGTTTGCGCATTGCACTTGATAATTTGGATGCGGTCATTTCATTAATCCGTGGTTCCCAAACGACGGAAATTGCCCGTGAAGGCTTAATGACACAATTTTCGCTTTCCGAGAAACAGGCGCAAGCTATCCTGGATATGCGTTTACAACGTTTGACAGGTCTGGAACGTGAAAAAATAGAAGATGAGTATCAGGCTTTAATGGCTATAATTGCAGAATATAAAGCCATTCTTGCTGATGAGGAAAAGGTTCTTGAAATTATTCGTGAAGAGCTTCTTGAAATTAAAGAACGTTTTGATGATAAACGGAGAACTGAAATCACATTGGCCGGCTTTGAAAGCCTTGAAGATGAGGATTTAATTCCAGAGGAAAATATAATCGTGACACTGACGCATAACGGTTATATTAAACGCTTGCCTGCAACCACGTACCGCAGTCAAAAACGCGGAGGGCGCGGGATACAGGGTATGGGAACGAATACAGATGACTTTGTCGGTCACTTGTTAACCACTTCGACTCATGACACTCTATTATTCTTCACTAACAAAGGTAAGGTCTATCGTTCCAAAGGATATGAAATACCTGAATATGGTAGGACGGCAAAAGGGTTGCCGCTTATCAACTTGTTGGAAGTCGATAAAGGTGAGTGGGTCAATGCAATCATACCGGTGAAGGAATTTGCTGACGATTGGTATTTATTCTTCACGACCAGACATGGGATATCGAAGCGTACACCTTTGTCGTCGTTTGCAAATATCCGTAATAACGGTTTAATTGCCCTAGGTTTACGTGAAGATGATGAATTGATTTCTGTCCGTCTTACGAATGGAGAGAAGCAAATCATAATTGGAACGAAAGCCGGGATGATGATTCGTTTCCCTGAGACGGATGTACGGACAATGGGACGTACTGCAGCGGGAGTGAAAGGGATTTCCTTAAGGGCCAATGATGAAGTGGTCGGCATGGAAATTCTTGAAGATGATGAAGAAGTCCTTATCGTTACGAAAAACGGCTATGGAAAACGGACCTCTGCGGAAGAGTACCGTATTCAAAGCCGTGGAGGCAAAGGGATAAAAACATGTAATGTCACTGAGAAAAATGGTGAACTTATAGCTGTGAAAACAGTAATGGGTGAAGATGAGGATTTGATGCTGATTACAGCAGCTGGTGTATTAATCCGAATGGAAGTCGAAGGCATTTCTAAAACGGGACGTAACACACAGGGTGTTAAGCTCATCCGACTCGAATCCGCAGATAATGAATATGTTTCTACGGTAGCCATCGTTGGAAGAGAAGAAGAAGAAGAAATAGATATGGATACAGAACAGGGTCCAACAATAGATACCAATTCTGATTCTGATTCGGAACCTACTGTAATCGAAGAAAATGAAGTAACTGAAAAAGATACGGAAGAATAATTATTCCATAAAAAAAGACCCTGGCAATTATGCTGGGTCTTTTTTTTGTATTAGATGCTTTTACAAAAAAATATACTACAGTGCTTGGGTGTGGGTAAAAATTCTTATGATTTCAAGTAAATTAAAGATTGTAATGCTAATAAATTGAATTTTTTTAGGGATTTAATCGAAGGCTGCATACTCTCGAAAGAGATTAGAGGTCTTTCGGACCGCCTGTATGAAAAAACAATATTGACCAAGGGGTTAATTGAGGCTTTGCAAGCTTTTTTAATACATGAGGTAAGTGTTGAAAAAACTTTGATTGATGGAAAGAAATTTTTACCGAAAGAAGTAATAGATCCTTATTTGGGTGAAATGGAAGAGTCATCGGATTTTATGGATTTGTATCTTGAGTCAGTACAAACATATAAACGATTATTTAAAAATTGGCAAGCGGGCAGTAAAGTCGATGTGGCCATGATTCGTTTAATCCTGGTTCCTTTAATGGACAAAGCTTTAGAGGAACCAGGAAACATTTTGATGCTGCACCACTATTGCAATAAAGAAGACTATGTATACCATCATGCCATTTCAATTGGATTGATAGGAGGATATATTGAATATTAAATGAAATGCAATAGGGCGGATGTCTACCAGGCCGCAATTGGCGGATGTTTGGCAGACTGCGGGATGGCAAAGCTGCCACCTAGGTTATTAAATAAAACGGAAAGTCTAACTGCCGAGGATTATGAGGAGATTCACAATCATCCTATTTTCAGCTACAAAATGATAAAAGATAGTTCAAGTATTAAGGATAGTGTGAAGATAGCCGTCCTAGAACATCATGGAAGATTAGATGGAACGGGTTATCCCCAAAGGTTGAAAACAAAGTCCATGAACTTATTCTCAAAAATCATCGCTGTTGCAGATGTCTTTCACGCCATGACTTCAGAAAGGACATATAGAAAGAGACAGTCACCATTCAAGGTTTTAGAAATGATCTTCCATGATGACTTTGGTAAATTTGGTATTGGAGTAGTAAATACCCTGTTATCAGGATTCGCTAACTTTTCTATGGGAAACAAGGTCAAACTAAACAATGGATTCATCGCTGAAATCATTTTTATTGATGCCAGCTCGTAAACAAGACCGATTATCAAGGTGAAAGATAGTGATCAAATAATCAATTAAGGGTTAAATCGTGAATTATATATAGAAGAAATACTATAATGCTAAAGAAAAAGTTTACTCCTAAAAAGATAAGCTTTTTCTTGCTATTAGGTGGACAACCAAATTTATTGTTATCTATGGATTCATGTATTTTATTTATTTTAAAATAACTCTTGCTTTTATTTCTGATACTAGATATAATAACTAAGTCGACAGCGAAAGAATAAAGTTGTTGACAAAAAATAATATAGTTGATATATTATTAAAGTCGTTTCTAAACGAACGATACAAATTGCTCTTTGAAAACTGAACAAAACAAAGCGCCAACGTTAAATTTTAAGTGAGCACACACTATTAAAAAAGCAAAATGAGCAAGTCAAATATTTCTTCGGAGAGTTTGATCCTGGCTCAGGACGAACGCTGGCGGCGTGCCTAATACATGCAAGTCGAGCGAATCGATGGGAGCTTGCTCCCTGAGATTAGCGGCGGACGGGTGAGTAACACGTGGGCAACCTGCCTATAAGACTGGGATAACTTCGGGAAACCGGAGCTAATACCGGATACGTTCTTTTCTCGCATGAGAGAAGATGGAAAGACGGTTTCGGCTGTCACTTATAGATGGGCCCGCGGCGCATTAGCTAGTTGGTGAGGTAATGGCTCACCAAGGCGACGATGCGTAGCCGACCTGAGAGGGTGATCGGCCACACTGGGACTGAGACACGGCCCAGACTCCTACGGGAGGCAGCAGTAGGGAATCTTCCGCAATGGACGAAAGTCTGACGGAGCAACGCCGCGTGAACGAAGAAGGCCTTCGGGTCGTAAAGTTCTGTTGTTAGGGAAGAACAAGTACCAGAGTAACTGCTGGTACCTTGACGGTACCTAACCAGAAAGCCACGGCTAACTACGTGCCAGCAGCCGCGGTAATACGTAGGTGGCAAGCGTTGTCCGGAATTATTGGGCGTAAAGCGCGCGCAGGTGGTTCCTTAAGTCTGATGTGAAAGCCCACGGCTCAACCGTGGAGGGTCATTGGAAACTGGGGAACTTGAGTGCAGAAGAGGAAAGTGGAATTCCAAGTGTAGCGGTGAAATGCGTAGAGATTTGGAGGAACACCAGTGGCGAAGGCGACTTTCTGGTCTGTAACTGACACTGAGGCGCGAAAGCGTGGGGAGCAAACAGGATTAGATACCCTGGTAGTCCACGCCGTAAACGATGAGTGCTAAGTGTTAGAGGGTTTCCGCCCTTTAGTGCTGCAGCTAACGCATTAAGCACTCCGCCTGGGGAGTACGGCCGCAAGGCTGAAACTCAAAGGAATTGACGGGGGCCCGCACAAGCGGTGGAGCATGTGGTTTAATTCGAAGCAACGCGAAGAACCTTACCAGGTCTTGACATCCTCTGACAACCCTAGAGATAGGGCTTTCCCCTTCGGGGGACAGAGTGACAGGTGGTGCATGGTTGTCGTCAGCTCGTGTCGTGAGATGTTGGGTTAAGTCCCGCAACGAGCGCAACCCTTGATCTTAGTTGCCAGCATTCAGTTGGGCACTCTAAGGTGACTGCCGGTGACAAACCGGAGGAAGGTGGGGATGACGTCAAATCATCATGCCCCTTATGACCTGGGCTACACACGTGCTACAATGGATGGTACAAAGGGCTGCAAACCTGCGAAGGTAAGCGAATCCCATAAAGCCATTCTCAGTTCGGATTGTAGGCTGCAACTCGCCTACATGAAGCCGGAATCGCTAGTAATCGCGGATCAGCATGCCGCGGTGAATACGTTCCCGGGCCTTGTACACACCGCCCGTCACACCACGAGAGTTTGTAACACCCGAAGTCGGTGAGGTAACCTTTATGGAGCCAGCCGCCTAAGGTGGGACAGATGATTGGGGTGAAGTCGTAACAAGGTAGCCGTATCGGAAGGTGCGGCTGGATCACCTCCTTTCTAAGGATAATTACGAGAGCGCTTTTGTTTTGTTCAGTTTTGAATGAGTGATTCATTCAATTTAATAGTAATCCCGCGATAAGCTTGGGAAGCAGAAGCTTATTATTTATGTGAATGGGCCTATAGCTCAGCTGGTTAGAGCGCACGCCTGATAAGCGTGAGGTCGATGGTTCGAGTCCATTTAGGCCCACCATTCCATTTCCCAAAACGGGGCCTTAGCTCAGCTGGGAGAGCGCCTGCCTTGCACGCAGGAGGTCAGCGGTTCGATCCCGCTAGGCTCCACCAATGAATCAATCACGTTGTGATTGGGACAACTTGTTCCTTGAAAACTAGATAATAGATAGAAGGCAATTAATTTTTTTCAAAGCATCTGTAAGATCTTTTTAACGGTTAAGTTAGAAAGGGCGCACGGTGGATGCCTTGGCACTAGGAGCCGATGAAGGACGGGACTAACACCGATATGCTTCGGGGAGCTGTAAGTAAGCTTTGATCCGGAGATTTCCGAATGGGGAAACCCACTGTTCGTAATGGAACAGTATCTTTACCTGAATACATAGGGTACTGAAGGCAGACCCGGGGAACTGAAACATCTAAGTACCCGGAGGAAGAGAAAGCAAATGCGATTTCCTGAGTAGCGGCGAGCGAAACGGAATTAGCCCAAACCAAGAGGCTTGCCTCTTGGGGTTGTAGGACACTCAACATGGAGTTACAAAGGAACGGGGTAAATGAAGTGATCTGGAAAGGTCCGTCAAAGAAGGTAAAAACCCTGTAGTTGAAACTTCGTTCCCTCCTGAGTGGATCCTGAGTACGGCGGGACACGAGAAATCCCGTCGGAAGCAGGGAGGACCATCTCCCAAGGCTAAATACTCCCTAGTGACCGATAGTGAACCAGTACCGTGAGGGAAAGGTGAAAAGCACCCCGGAAGGGGAGTGAAATAGATCCTGAAACCGTGTGCCTACAAGTAGTCAAAGCCCGTTAATGGGTAATGGCGTGCCTTTTGTAGAATGAACCGGCGAGTTACGATTTCATGCGAGGTTAAGTTGATAAGACGGAGCCGCAGCGAAAGCGAGTCTGAATAGGGCGAATGAGTATGAGGTCGTAGACCCGAAACCAGGTGATCTACCCATGTCCAGGGTGAAGTTCAGGTAACACTGAATGGAGGCCCGAACCCACGCACGTTGAAAAGTGCGGGGATGAGGTGTGGGTAGCGGAGAAATTCCAATCGAACCTGGAGATAGCTGGTTCTCTCCGAAATAGCTTTAGGGCTAGCCTCAAGATGAGAGTATTGGAGGTAGAGCACTGATTGGACTAGGGGCCCCCAACGGGTTACCGAATTCAGTCAAACTCCGAATGCCAAATACTTATTCTTGGGAGTCAGACTGCGAGTGATAAGATCCGTAGTCGAAAGGGAAACAGCCCAGACCACCAGCTAAGGTCCCAAAGTATACGTTAAGTGGAAAAGGATGTGGAGTTGCTTAGACAACCAGGATGTTGGCTCAGAAGCAGCCACCATTTAAAGAGTGCGTAATAGCTCA
The DNA here is from genome assembly GCF_030348405.1 of Peribacillus sp. NJ11. NCBI lineage: Bacteria > Bacillati > Bacillota > Bacilli > Caryophanales > Bacillaceae > Peribacillus > Peribacillus sp. NJ11. The sequence goes on along the minus strand of NZ_JAUCFO010000001.1, from coordinate 1,105,056 downwards.
CTGGTCGAGTGACTCCGCGCCGAAAATGTACCGGGGCTAAACGTATCACCGAAGCTGTGGATTGACACCATTAGGTGTCGATGGTAGGAGAGCGTTCTAAGGGCGTTGAAGTCAGACCGGAAGGACTGGTGGAGCGCTTAGAAGTGAGAATGCCGGTATGAGTAGCGAAAGAAGGGTGAGAATCCCTTCCACCGAATGCCTAAGGTTTCCTGAGGAAGGCTCGTCCGCTCAGGGTTAGTCGGGACCTAAGCCGAGGCCGAAAGGCGTAGGCGATGGACAACAGGTTGATATTCCTGTACCACCTATACATCGTTTGAACGATGGGGGGACGCAGAAGGATAGGGTAAGCGCGCTGTTGGATATGCGCGTCCAAGCAGTTAGGCCGGAAACGAGGCAAATCCCGTTTCCATTAAGGCGGAGCTGTGATGGCGAGGGAAATATAGTACCGAAGTTCCTGATTCCACGCTGCCAAGAAAAGCCTCTAGTGAGATGTAAGGTGCCCGTACCGCAAACCGACACAGGTAGGCGAGGAGAGAATCCTAAGGTGTGCGAGAGAACTCTCGTTAAGGAACTCGGCAAAATGACCCCGTAACTTCGGGAGAAGGGGTGCTTTTTAGGGTGAATAGCCCGGAAAAGCCGCAGTGAATAGGCCCAGGCGACTGTTTAGCAAAAACACAGGTCTCTGCGAAGCCGCAAGGCGAAGTATAGGGGCTGACACCTGCCCGGTGCTGGAAGGTTAAGGGGAGAGGTTAGCGCAAGCGAAGCTTTGAACCGAAGCCCCAGTAAACGGCGGCCGTAACTATAACGGTCCTAAGGTAGCGAAATTCCTTGTCGGGTAAGTTCCGACCCGCACGAAAGGTGTAACGATCTGGGCACTGTCTCAACGAGAGACTCGGTGAAATTATAGTACCTGTGAAGATGCAGGTTACCCGCGACAGGACGGAAAGACCCCGTGGAGCTTTACTGCAGCCTGATATTGAATTTTGGTACAGCTTGTACAGGATAGGTAGGAGCCTGAGAAGCCGGAGCGCTAGCTTCGGTGGAGGCGTTGGTGGGATACTACCCTGGCTGTATTGAAATTCTAACCCGCGCCCCTTATCGGGGTGGGAGACAGTGTCAGGTGGGCAGTTTGACTGGGGCGGTCGCCTCCTAAAGAGTAACGGAGGCGCCCAAAGGTTCCCTCAGAATGGTTGGAAATCATTCGTAGAGTGTAAAGGCACAAGGGAGCTTGACTGCGAGACCTACAAGTCGAGCAGGGACGAAAGTCGGGCTTAGTGATCCGGTGGTTCCGCATGGAAGGGCCATCGCTCAACGGATAAAAGCTACCCCGGGGATAACAGGCTTATCTCCCCCAAGAGTCCACATCGACGGGGAGGTTTGGCACCTCGATGTCGGCTCATCGCATCCTGGGGCTGTAGTCGGTCCCAAGGGTTGGGCTGTTCGCCCATTAAAGCGGTACGCGAGCTGGGTTCAGAACGTCGTGAGACAGTTCGGTCCCTATCCGTCGCGGGCGCAGGAAATTTGAGAGGAGCTGTCCTTAGTACGAGAGGACCGGGATGGACGCACCGCTGGTGTACCAGTTGTCTTGCCAAAGGCATAGCTGGGTAGCTACGTGCGGACGGGATAAGTGCTGAAAGCATCTAAGCATGAAGCCCCCCTCAAGATGAGATTTCCCATGGCGCAAGCTAGTAAGATCCCTGAAAGATGATCAGGTTGATAGGTCAGAGGTGGAAGCGTGGCGACATGTGGAGCTGACTGATACTAATAGATCGAGGACTTAACCAACGCTTTATAAAAAATGAAATACCTTCTTATTATCTAGTTTTGAAGGAACAACGTTCCTTTATTGTTTGGTGGCGATAGCGAAGAGGTCACACCCGTTCCCATTCCGAACACGGCAGTTAAGCTCTTCAGCGCCGATGGTAGTTGGGGGTTTCCCCCTGTGAGAGTAGGACGCCGCCAAGCCATTTTAAAGATCAGCCATCCGGCTGGTCTTTTTTCGTCGTTTTGGGATAGATCATTTCAACATTGATAGTTAAAAGGATGAAAAGTTTAACCTTTCTGTCTTAATCCATTCAAATATTAAGAATGGCACCTTAGCTTGGCTTATTTTAAGGAATTGCACAATGCAAGGGTAATCATCATTAGGCATAGTTTTCATCAGCTCTGCCCACCATTCTGTTTCATAACGGGCTATTATACTAAGGTTATAAGAAATCAAATAATGTATTAAAAGTTCAGGTAATGAAAAAGCCGACGAATCTTTATTGAGTGATAGCATGAACTCTCCTTCTGCCAAATTATAGCGTATTGGAGAGGTAGCATTATAAATAGGAACGTTATCTGTTATTAAATGCAGTGTCCCAGGAGATTCTGAAATACTGTAAACTTGGTTCGTTTTGGATTTTAAAAATTCTTCCAATCGATTGCTGGACATTTGATAGCTATCCAATACGGATGAAGGTAATTGAAAGCCGTTTGAAGAGGGTAACAGGACGACGAAATTTTTCTTGGAAATAGACCATGTAAAGTTTTGCATATCTGGGATTTCCTTCAATAACGTACCCATGGAAAATTTTTCGCCCTCCAGATGCTTGATATGGAATAACTTCTCGGCAATGCAGGTGAAAAGTCCATTCTTTTGCGTTTTCACTTCGTCCTTTATAAATTCGTATTGTTGTTTTTTCCTTTTTCTCGTAGTTACCCCATGGGCAAGTAACGAAGTTGATTCGGGATAGTTGGGATCAATCGTGAGCAGACAGGCCTTCAACAATTGGGCGAATCCATAAAATGTTAGGATTGGTTGTATGGAAAGTGGAGCGATCGCAGCCTGATTATAATAAGTTTTAGCATGTTCAAGATGGTATATAAATGGATAACAATTTTCGTAACTTTTTATTTCCGCTTCTGCAATTTTTTCATGCGTGTAACATTTTTGTAAAAAAAGTTGTGAGGCAGATGCGGAAAAAAAAGGTGTATATTTATCGAAATTATCATTGTTTTCAGGCATTGCAGCCTCTCCTCCGAATTAATAGAATAATCAAACATTTATTTCTCTTCTTGACAGTAGTATGTCCTATTGATAACCTACAAATAATATTTTTAAGCAGGAGGGGAAAATAATGTGGGAAAATAAATTTGCAAAAGAAGGTTTAACCTTTGATGATGTCCTATTAATTCCAGCGAAATCAGAGGTTTTGCCGAAAGATGTTAACCTTCAAGTCAGCTTATCTGAAAATTTAAAGCTCAACCTTCCTATCATCAGCGCAGGAATGGATACCGTGACAGAAGCTGAAATGGCAATTGCCATGGCTCGTCAAGGTGGATTAGGTATCATTCATAAAAATATGTCTATTGAAGCACAAGCTGAACTGGTGGATAAAGTAAAACGTTCAGAAAGCGGTGTTATTACCGATCCGTTTTTCTTAACGCCAGATCATCAAGTATTTGATGCAGAGCATTTAATGGGCAAATATCGCATTTCGGGTGTGCCTGTAGTCAACAATATAGAGGATCAAAAACTTGTGGGTATCATTACAAACCGTGATTTGCGATTTATTTCCGATTTTTCCTTGAAGATTTCCAGTGTCATGACTGTTGAGAATCTAGTTACAGCGCCAGTGGGAACTAACTTGGAACAAGCAGAAAAGATTCTTCAAAAATACAAAATTGAAAAGCTTCCCCTTGTAGACGATAATGGTGTTCTTAAAGGACTCATTACGATCAAGGATATTGAAAAAGTCATTGAGTTCCCGAACTCGGCGAAAGATAAGCAAGGAAGATTACTTGCAGGTGCTGCTGTCGGTGTGACAAAAGATACAATGAAACGTGTAGAAATGCTTGTTAAGTCTCAAGTCGATGCAATTGTACTTGATACTGCTCACGGTCATTCAGAAGGCGTCCTTGAAATGGTGAAGGAAATCCGCAAGGCATATCCTGAATTGACGATCATTGCTGGTAATGTGGCAACAGCTGAAGGAACGAAAGCATTGATTGAAGCGGGAGCTGATGTAGTGAAAGTGGGAATCGGACCAGGATCGATCTGTACGACAAGGGTTGTAGCTGGTGTAGGTGTTCCCCAAATCACGGCAGTCTTCGATTGTGCGACAGAAGCAAGAAAATATGGTAAAACGATTATCGCTGATGGCGGAATCAAATACTCTGGTGACATCGTTAAAGCCCTCGCTGCAGGCGGACATGCAGTAATGCTAGGCAGTATGCTTGCGGGTGTAACTGAAAGCCCAGGTGAAACGGAAATTTTCCAAGGTCGCCGTTTTAAAGTTTATCGGGGTATGGGTTCTGTTGCTGCAATGGAAAAGGGATCTAAGGATCGTTACTTCCAAGAAGATAACAAGAAATTCGTACCGGAAGGCATCGAAGGGCGCCTTCCATACAAAGGACCTCTTTCAGATACCATTTTCCAACTGATTGGCGGCATTCGTTCAGGTATGGGATATTGCGGTACAGCCACATTGGAAGAGTTAAGAGAAAACTCTCAATTTGTCAAAATGACTGGTGCCGGATTAAGGGAGAGCCACCCTCATGATGTCCAAATTACTAAAGAAGCACCTAACTACTCAATGTAATGAATTTAACATATAATCGTCATTAAAATTTATTGTTAAAATAGACAGAGTCTACGATTACTCTGTCTATTTTTTTTATTTTTTCTGTGATAAACTAGACAAGGTGTCAAGGGAATTACATAAAGTTTCTTCTTTGTTATAGAGATTAGCTTAAAAGTTGGAGGTATTGGAAATTGAAAAAAATCAGCAAGATGACCCTCATTTTCACTTTTGTTTTTGTTCTTGTTATGTCGCAATTTGCCTATCAACCGGGGGAAGCTGTTGCTGAATCTGATAATTTAGATTTAAAAGCAGAAGCAGCCATCATCATTGATGGCGAAACAGGACAAATCGTTTATGAAAAAAATGCCGATAAAGTATTAGGGATTGCATCCATGTCAAAAATGATGACTGAGTACATCATAATGGAGTCAATTGAAAATGGGAAAATCAGTTGGGATCAAAAAGTTAAAATAAATAAATACGTACATGATCTTTCAAAAGCACCGAATTTGTCGAATGTTGGGTTAACAGAAGGTGAAGATTATACAGTTAAGGAACTATATCAAGCTATGGCCGTCTATTCCGGAAATGCGGCAACAGTTGCTTTAGCACAGTTGGTTTCCGGAAGTGAAAAGAATTTCGTTAAATTAATGAACGAAAAAGCAAAACAATTAGGCTTGAAAAACCATAAATTCGTTAATGCCAGCGGTTTGAATAACACCGATCTATTAGGGCAGTATCCTGCGGGTAAAGAAGATGAAGAAAATATCATGACAGCAAAAGATACTGCTCTTCTTGCTTATCGTCTAATAAACGATTATCCGGAAGTGTTAAAAATCGCAAGTATTTCTAAATTGAAGTTCCGTGATGGAAAAGAATATCCTAACTTCAACTGGATGTTGCCTGGTCTGATATTTGAATATAAAGGCGTAGATGGACTGAAAACTGGATCTACCGACTTTGCCGGTTATGGTCATACAGGGACGGTTATCCAGAATGGTCAGCGCTATATTACAGTGGTTATGAAGTCCACTAATAAAAATGAACGTTTTGCAGATAGCACTAAGCTGATGGACTATGCTTATGCAACCTTTAAAAAAGAAAAAATCCTTCCAGCCAATTACCAGGTGAAAGGGAAAGAAACTCTTTCGGTAGTAAAAGGTAAGGAAAAAAACGTTAAGATTCAATCTGAAAAAGCGATCGAGCTGCTTGTTGAAAATGGCGAGAAAGATAACTATAAAACAGACTTAGTGATCGATAAAAACAAATTGAATGATGATGGTAAGTTGTCTGCACCAATCAAAAAAGGTGAAAAGCTTGGTTACATCACAGTCACTCCTAAAAACGGCGAAGATTACGGGTACATTAACGGTGATCCAGTGAAGGTTAACGTCGTAGCTGCTGAATCTGTTGAAAAGGCAAACTGGTTCGTGTTATCAATGCGAGCGGTTGGCGGATTCTTTGGTGATGTATGGAGCAGTGTAGCTTCTACTGTTAAAGGCTGGTTTTAAGTTTCGTGTATAAAACGGTTGCGTAATGTACAAAATTATAGTACATTATGGAAAACAATCTGATATATAAGAAAGCAATGACAGGATATAGTAACAAGTATTTCTTTCTATAGAGAGCCGATGGCTGGTGAAAATCGGTGTGAGAGTTTTGTGAATCCCTCCTGGAGCAGAGTATGGAAAGCCTTTTGGGTCAGTAAATGCTTTCGGTTAAAAGCCGTTATCGTGATAAGTGGTAGGCATTTTTCATATGCCTTCAACTAGGGTGGCAACGCGGGTTAACTCTCGTCCCTTCTTCAGGGGACGGGAGTTTTTTGCGTTCTTTGATAGATCATCAAAATATTAAGGAGGAATTGAGTATGTTGGATTTGAAATATGTAAGAAATAATTTTGAAGAAGTGAAACGTGTACTGCAATTTAGAGGTGAAGATTTAACCGATTTAGGTAAATTTGAGGAATTGGATGTAAAGCGTCGGGCTTTGATTGCTGATACGGAAAAATTGAAAAGCAAAAGAAATGAAGTTTCAAATCAAGTGGCCATATTGAAACGGGAGAAAAAAGATGCTGATCAGTTGATTGCTGAAATGCGTGAAGTTGGCGATCGAATCAAAGGATTCGATGATGAGCTTCGTGAAGTGGAAGCCCAGTTAGGAACATTACTTCTTTCCATTCCTAATATTCCGCATGAAAGTGTGCCAGTGGGTGAAACGGAAGACGATAATGTTGAAATCCGTAAATGGGGAGAATTGCCGGAATTCAAGTTTGAACCGAAACCACACTGGGATGTTGCTGGAGATCTAGGTATCCTGGATTTTGAACGGGCAGCAAAAGTGACCGGAAGCCGATTTGTATTTTATAGGGGTCTTGGTGCTCGATTAGAGCGTGCTTTAATTAGCTTTATGTTAGACCTTCATGTTGAAGAACATGGATATGAAGAAATGCTGCCTCCATATATGGTGAACCGTGCAAGTATGACTGGCACAGGTCAATTGCCAAAATTCGAGGAAGATGCCTTCCGTATTGAAAGTGAAGATTACTTCTTAATTCCTACAGCTGAAGTCCCGGTGACAAATTTCCATCGTGATGAAATCATGAGCATGGACGATCTGCCAATAAGCTATGCGGCATACAGTGCTTCATTCCGTTCAGAGGCAGGATCTGCTGGTCGTGATACCCGCGGCTTAATTCGTCAGCACCAGTTCAATAAAGTTGAGTTAGTGAAGTTCGTGAAGCCGGAAGATTCTTATGCGGAATTAGAAAATCTTACAGGTCATGCCGAAAAGGTCCTTCAATTGCTAGGTCTTCCATATCGAGTACTAAGCATGTGTACGGGAGATCTTGGTTTCACTGCTGCTAAAAAGTATGATATCGAGGTTTGGATCCCGAGTTATGGAACTTATCGCGAAATTTCTTCTTGCAGTAACTTTGAAGCATTCCAGGCTAGACGTGCCAATATCCGCTTCCGACGTGATGCAAAAGGTAAGCCGGAACATGTCCATACTCTAAATGGATCAGGTTTGGCAATCGGCCGCACAGTCGCCGCGCTTTTGGAAAATTATCAGCAGGAAGATGGCAGTGTCATCATTCCTGAAGTTTTACGTCCATATATGCGCGGTGCGGAAGTCATTAAACCGTAAGTTAAAAGGAATCAGCTTCTTAATATAAGAGGCTGATTCTCCTTTTTAGCTAAGTTTGAAAATTATTTTAAAAAAACTTTGTAGACTGCTTGACTTTAATTTTAAATCAATGTATTATAATAAATGTTGATACGGAGGTATACCCAAGTTCGGCTGAAGGGATCGGTCTTGAAAACCGACAGGGGAGTCAAATCCCGCGGGGGTTCGAATCCCTCTACCTCCTCCATAACTTATTAATAACCACAGCGCATAAATTGGATATCGATGAATTCCGTTACAGAAATGTAACGGAATTTTTGTTTTCTAATATATTAAAAAACCACCAGATAATCGGTGGTTTTTCTGTTTTACATATTTCGTAACAATTTGGTTTGCTCCATATATTCGGCAATCCGTTTTATAAGAGGTTCGATACTTGCTTCATCCTGCATAAGGTCATATTCGTTTATATTTAATCGAAGGACAGGACAGGCGTTAAATTGATCGATCCATTCTTCGTAACGGCCATGCATCTCCTGCCAATATTCAATTGGGGTATGCTGTTCCATTGGACGCCCACGCTCTTGGATCCGGTCGAGGATATCGTCCAGTGAACCTTCGAGATAGATAAGTAAATCAGGGTGCGGGAAGTATGGCGTCATAACCATCGCGTTGAAAAGGCTTGTGTATGTTTCGTAGTCGACATCGTTCATCGTACCTTTTTCATAATGCATTTTTGCAAATATTCCAGTGTCTTCATAAATGGAACGGTCTTGGATAAAACCGCCGCCATATTCAAAGATTTTTTTTTGCTCTTTAAAACGTTCAGCGAGGAAATAGATTTGCAGGTGGAAACTCCAACGATTAAAATCATCGTAAAACTTATCCAGGTAGGGGTTCGTATCAACCTTTTCAAAGGATGTCCTGAATTGAAGGGCATCGGCTAATGCATTGGTCATGGTCGATTTTCCTACTCCAACCGTCCCTGCTATCGTAATGACGGCGTTGTTTGGAATATTATATTTCTTTCGTAAGTTCATTTGACTTTACTCCTTTTTGCAGGGCATTCTCTATTTGGTTGATTATCGTTTTCAAATCATCCTTGTTGCCTACGAAATCCAGTTCATCTCCGTTGAATGTAAGAACAGGTATGTCAGGGTGCCGTATCTCGAACGTTTCCATGAATGTTCGATAATCCGCGGATAACTGCTCTAAATAAACGGAGGATATATTTTTTTCGAATTCACGGCCTCTTTTATCGATTCGGGAGAGAAGGGTATCTAGACTTGAGTTTAAATAAATGACCATATTAGGTTTGGGCATATCCCGTGTTAAAATATTGAATATTTCAAGGTATTTATTGTACTGTTCATTTTTTAAAGTTCGTTCAGCAAATATCAAGTTCTTGAATATATGGTAATCAGCGACCACGGCTTGGTCATTGGTAAGATAATTCTTTTCGATATCTTCCAATTGTTTATAACGGTTACATAGAAAAAACATTTCTGTTTGAAAGCTCCACTCATCAATATCGTTGTAGAATTTCCCGAGAAATGGATTTTCATCAACGATTTCCTTCAATAATGAAATTTGAAAATGATCTGCGATAACTTTTGCAAGTGATGTTTTTCCCACGCCAATTGGACCTTCGACAGTGATAAATGGGGTGGATTTCATCCAATCTGTCCTCCTTCATGAGGTATCAAACTAAAATTCCCAGTTTATTAGGTATTTCAGCCAAGAGATATTGTAACACAGACTTGGGTCTTAAGTGATATTTTTGTCAGCTTGCTAATGAAGGAGAATGAAAGATTGTTTAACGAGGAGATATGATAGGTTAGTGCCTGGTTCGTCTGTTAAATTTCCCCACATTTTATGGATGCCTTGAGAACATGTTTCATCATCTTTAATGCATAATGATTATCTTCCTTTGAGGCTGAAGCGATGCAATCCTTGGGTATCCATAATTGATATTCACGCATATAGGCATCATTGGCCGTGAATAGCACACAGATGTTACCAGCTATGCCGGTAATGATCAGGGTATCCACCTTTAATCGTTTGAGTAATGTGTTGAGGGCTGTCCCGTAAAATGCAGAATGCTTCGGCTTGATGAGAAAGAACTCGTCTTGCTGAGGTTTTATCCGTTCTATTAAAGAGGCATTTCGATCATTTTTACATGTATCAATAATTTTATCGAAGTCAGCCTGCCATAACTCGTAATGATCATTGATATATATAATTGGGAATCCTTTTTCTTTCATTTGCTTTTTTAATTTCAATATCGGATCGACGATATCCTTCGTATGTTCAAGGAGCATATTCCCGTATTTGAAATCAAAATCATTGATCATATCAATGATAAGTAAGGCGAAAGTAGGCGATTCTGGTCGATTCATGGTATATGCTCCTTTAATGTGAGAATTTACTTGCGGCACATATGCAGATTGCGTTACTATTCATTAGAATAAGTAGTATGACCTTTATTTTGTCTTATATTTGTCTGTTTACTCCTACTTAATATGAGGGGGTTTTTTTATGAAGGATGATTTTTATTACATGAATTTAGCCTTAAAGGAAGCAGAAAAGGCGCAGATGTTGAATGAGGTGCCGATTGGCGCTTTAATCGTAATAGATGATCAAGTTATTTCGACGGGGCATAACCTGAGGGAAACGGAACAGAATGCGACGGCACATGCGGAGCTACTTGCGATCAATGAGGCTTGCAATGCACTTGGCAGTTGGCGTCTTGAGGATGCGACGTTATATGTAACGTTGGAACCCTGTCCCATGTGTGCCGGTGCCATTTTGCAATCGAGGATAAGACGGGTTGTTTTTGGAGCGCACGATCCAAAGGCTGGCTGTGCAGGGACATTCATGGATTTACTTCGAGATGAACGCTTTAACCATCAATGTGAAGTAACTAGCGGTGTATTAGGCGAAGAGTGTGGTTGGATATTGACTTCTTTTTTTAAAGAGCTTAGGAATAGAAAGAAAACTTTGAAAAGAGAGCAGGCACTAAAGAGAGTCGAAGAAAATAAATAGGTAAAAAATGATCATTGAACATGCGGCCTTGCTTCTTTTGAAAAAAATGGAATCATACTGTTCCGTTAACAACACTTGCGTTTTTTTTGTTACCTTAGTATAATGAATTATGCGTCGTAATGACGCTGCGAAATTGGTATTACATTTGCCGTGCTAGACGGGGAGGTAGCGGTGCCCTGTACTCGCAATCCGCTCTAGCGAGGTTGAATCCCTTCTCGAGGTTAGCATTCTGTAGGGCCTGCCTTAAGTAAGTGGTGTTGACGCCCGGGTCCTGCGCAATGGGACTCCATGAACCATGTCAGGTCCGGAAGGAAGCAGCATTAAGTGGAAGTTCTCATGTGCCGCAGGGTTGCCTGGGCCGAGCTAACTGCTTAAGTAACGCTTATGGTTGCTAATCGACAGAAGGTGCACGGCAGTTATTTTACATAAACAAAAAACTCATTCGTTTCGGGTGGGTTTTTTTTTATGCCAAGAAGGTAAACTGATTGGCGTTTTGAAAAAAATCAGGCAATCATGAAATTTCTTTTTAGACTTTGAAATTAAGGAAATCAGTAATGTATAATAAACAAGATGGAGAAAAAAAGGAGGGATTTCCGTGGGGTATCAAGCATTATACCGGGTATGGCGGCCACAACAATTCATTGATGTAGTGGGGCAGGAACATGTAACGAAAACGTTGCAGAATGCCTTGGTCGGGCAAAAGGTTTCGCATGCCTATTTATTTTCCGGTCCACGTGGGACAGGGAAAACAAGTGCTGCCAAAATTCTTGCAAAAGCAGTGAATTGTGAGCATGCCCCGACAAGTGAGCCCTGTAACGAATGTGCTACCTGCCGCGGAATCACTGATGGCTCCATATCAGATGTTATAGAAATTGATGCAGCATCCAATAATGGTGTCGAGGAAATCCGTGACATTCGTGATAAGGTCAAATATGCACCGAACGCGGTTACATATAAAGTTTATATCATTGACGAGGTACATATGCTTTCACAAGGGGCTTTCAATGCGCTTTTAAAGACATTGGAAGAACCCCCGAAGCACGTAATTTTCATATTGGCGACGACTGAACCTCATAAGATTCCACTAACTATCATCTCCCGTTGCCAAAGGTTTGATTTTAAAAGGATTCAGCCTCAAGATATAGTTGGCAGGATGTCACAGATCATCGCAGAGACAGGTGTTTCATGTGATGAACAAGCCCTGCATATCATTGCAAGGGCAGCTGAAGGCGGGATGCGAGATGCCCTAAGCCTTCTTGATCAAGCGATTTCCTTCAGTGAAGATACGGTTTCTATGGAAGATGCATTGACTGTCACCGGCTCAGTTTCGCAGGCATTTTTAAGCCGGTTGGCAAAAGCTATTTATGATAAAGAAGTAGCGGTGGCACTTGAAGTCCTTGAAGAGTTGCTAGCTATGGGAAAAGACCCGGCTAGGTTCATAGAAGACATGATTTATTATTTCCGTGACATGCTTTTGTTTCAAACGGCACCGGCACTGGCAGAATCCTTCGAGCGTGTATTGATAGATCCCCAATTTAAAGAATTGGCAGAAGTAATTTCATCTGAATCGATTTACTCCATTATTGAAAGCTTCAATCAAACACAGCAGGATATGAAATGGACAAATCATCCAAGGATTTTCCTTGAAGTGGCACTTGTGAAGTTATGTAATGAGCAGAGGCCCAATCAAGTGGATAATGGGCAGCTTCAACAGCTGCAGCAGAAAATAGAGGATTTAGAGAAGAAATTACTGGAAATGCAGAAAAATGGCGTTCCAGCAGCCATGACAGAAAAACCTGCAGAGCAGGCAAAGGCACAAAGGTCCATTAAAAAGGCGTATAAAGCTCCTGCAGGAAAGATCAATCAAGTTTTGAAACAAGCTACTAAGCCAGGTCTTAATGCTGTGAAAAGTAAGTGGGGGGAAGTCCTTGAACAGTTAGGTCAGCAAAACCAAAAGTCATTGGCAGCTTTATTAACGGAGGCAGAACCTGTTGCTGCGTCAACTGAAGCTTTTGTGGTAAAATTCAAATATGATATTCATTGTCAAATGGCAATGGAAAATAACCGTTTCGTGGAAGTGATTGCCTCGATCATGCAGCAATTGACCGGACACAGAATGGAAATCGCTGGTGTTCCGGAGAGCCAGTGGCAAAGGTTGCGGGAGGATTTCATCTCAACACAGCAGTTCGACGGTCCAGAAGAAACGGAATCAAAAGAAGAAGACCCCTTTATAGCAGAGGCTAGAAAATTAGTCGGCGATGATTTACTTGAAATTAAAGAATAATTGGAGGTAAGGAAAATGGGTATGCGCGGCGGTAATATGCAAAACATGATGAAACAAATGCAAAAGATGCAAAAGAAGATGGCAGAGGCACAAGAAGAATTAGGTGAAAAAAAGATTGAAGGCACAGCTGGCGGTGGAATGGTAACGGTTATCGTGACAGGCCATAAGGAAATAGTTGATGTAATCATCAAACCGGAAGTTGTCGATCCGGATGATATAGATATGCTTCAGGATTTAGTCCTGGCTGCAACTAACGATGCTTTGAAAAAGGCGGAAGAACTGACAAACCAAACGATGGGACAATTCACTAAGGGAATGAACCTTCCGGGTATGTTTTAAGCAAGTTCAAAAGAAACTTCCTTTCAGGAGGTTTCTTTTGAAATTTTTAGGAGGAATTCGATGCATTATCCAGAACCAATTTCCAAGCTCATTGACAGTTTTATGAAATTGCCGGGGATTGGGCCTAAAACTGCTGCTCGATTAGCCTTTCATGTACTAAGCATGAAGGAAGATACTGTTTTGGATTTTGCAAAAGCACTTGTGAATGCCAAACGGAATCTAATGTATTGTTCAGTCTGTGGTCATATTACAGATCAAGATCCCTGTTATATATGTGAAGATCAAAAGAGGGACAGAAGTTTGATTTGTGTGGTTCAGGACCCAAAAGATGTAATAGCCATGGAAAAGATGAGAGAGTTCAGTGGTTTATACCATGTACTGCACGGCAGTATTTCCCCGATGGACGGAATCGGTCCGGAAGATATAAATATTCCTGATTTATTAAAGCGCCTGCAAGATGAAACTGTGTTGGAGGTCATTTTGGCTACTAATCCTAACATTGAAGGTGAAGCGACAGCCATGTATATTTCGCGGTTGCTCAGACCGTCAGGGATTAAAGTGACCCGAATTGCCCACGGACTTCCAGTTGGCGGAGATTTGGAGTATGCGGATGAAGTAACGCTATCAAAAGCAATAGAAGGAAGAAGAGAAATATAAGATAGCTGGGAGGACTTCACTTGTTCTTTCGTAAAAAAAAGAAACTTCGAAATGAATTCAATGATTCATTAATCGAGGAGCTTGAACATTTGAAATGGAATTGGCATAATCAAAAATCATTACTTGAAAAAAGCGTTGATCCATCTGAGGAAGTAATCGCCCAAGCAAGACTGGCGGAAGTGAAATATTTCTACTTATTCAGGGAAGTTAAAAGAAGGAACGTCCGCTTAAAAAGATGATAAGGAGATGGCTGTGAAGGATTGCATTTTCCTCATAGCCATTTTTTTGTTTCAGTTCTTAATCCGTAGATCCGTTCATATAAGTGTAGTACAAGCTTGCGGGGAGGAATGAGTTTGGAACCAGTTGTCTTTGTTGCTGTAGTTGGTGGCCTGATTTTAATGCTTCTCATTATCGGGGCGCCTTTAAGACCCGTCCGGTTTATAGGGCAGGGGATTATAAAAATCATCATCGGTGCAGCCTTTTTGTTCTTTCTGAATACACTTGGGAATCAAGCGGGCATCCATGTACCCATCAACCCTGTTACCTCGGCAGTCGCCGGCCTGCTTGGAATACCAGGAGTAGCAGCTTTGGCGGCCATTGGTTATTGGATTATTTAAAGGCTATATGCTTCGATGTCACTTTAATGAAAACCTCATGGATACCTCCTTGGGGTTTTTATCATGTTTATAGGTCATTTGTGTTTTTTGAAAAAAACTGATTTAACCATTGACGATAGCCGATTAACCTGATAATATATTAGGAGTCGCCAATAACGACATCACAAATGCTCAATCAAAAAACAATATGAAATAAATGTTGACATTAGATTAGCTAAGTGATAAGATAATAAAGTCGCTTATGAAGCGGACAACGAAGTATCGCTCTTTGAAAACTGAACAAAACAAAGCGCCAACGTTAAATTTTAAGTGAGCACACACTATTAAAAAAGCAAAATGAGCAAGTCAAACATTTCTTCGGAGAGTTTGATCCTGGCTCAGGACGAACGCTGGCGGCGTGCCTAATACATGCAAGTCGAGCGAATCGATGGGAGCTTGCTCCCTGAGATTAGCGGCGGACGGGTGAGTAACACGTGGGCAACCTGCCTATAAGACTGGGATAACTTCGGGAAACCGGAGCTAATACCGGATACGTTCTTTTCTCGCATGAGAGAAGATGGAAAGACGGTTTCGGCTGTCACTTATAGATGGGCCCGCGGCGCATTAGCTAGTTGGTGAGGTAATGGCTCACCAAGGCGACGATGCGTAGCCGACCTGAGAGGGTGATCGGCCACACTGGGACTGAGACACGGCCCAGACTCCTACGGGAGGCAGCAGTAGGGAATCTTCCGCAATGGACGAAAGTCTGACGGAGCAACGCCGCGTGAACGAAGAAGGCCTTCGGGTCGTAAAGTTCTGTTGTTAGGGAAGAACAAGTACCAGAGTAACTGCTGGTACCTTGACGGTACCTAACCAGAAAGCCACGGCTAACTACGTGCCAGCAGCCGCGGTAATACGTAGGTGGCAAGCGTTGTCCGGAATTATTGGGCGTAAAGCGCGCGC
This sequence comes from Peribacillus sp. NJ11, assembly GCF_030348405.1. Classification (NCBI taxonomy): domain Bacteria; kingdom Bacillati; phylum Bacillota; class Bacilli; order Caryophanales; family Bacillaceae; genus Peribacillus; species Peribacillus sp. NJ11. The sequence goes on along the minus strand of NZ_JAUCFO010000001.1, from coordinate 1,089,480 downwards.
AGGTGGTTCCTTAAGTCTGATGTGAAAGCCCACGGCTCAACCGTGGAGGGTCATTGGAAACTGGGGAACTTGAGTACAGAAGAGGAAAGTGGAATTCCAAGTGTAGCGGTGAAATGCGTAGAGATTTGGAGGAACACCAGTGGCGAAGGCGACTTTCTGGTCTGTAACTGACACTGAGGCGCGAAAGCGTGGGGAGCAAACAGGATTAGATACCCTGGTAGTCCACGCCGTAAACGATGAGTGCTAAGTGTTAGAGGGTTTCCGCCCTTTAGTGCTGCAGCTAACGCATTAAGCACTCCGCCTGGGGAGTACGGCCGCAAGGCTGAAACTCAAAGGAATTGACGGGGGCCCGCACAAGCGGTGGAGCATGTGGTTTAATTCGAAGCAACGCGAAGAACCTTACCAGGTCTTGACATCCTCTGACAACCCTAGAGATAGGGCTTTCCCCTTCGGGGGACAGAGTGACAGGTGGTGCATGGTTGTCGTCAGCTCGTGTCGTGAGATGTTGGGTTAAGTCCCGCAACGAGCGCAACCCTTGATCTTAGTTGCCAGCATTCAGTTGGGCACTCTAAGGTGACTGCCGGTGACAAACCGGAGGAAGGTGGGGATGACGTCAAATCATCATGCCCCTTATGACCTGGGCTACACACGTGCTACAATGGATGGTACAAAGGGCTGCAAACCTGCGAAGGTAAGCGAATCCCATAAAGCCATTCTCAGTTCGGATTGTAGGCTGCAACTCGCCTACATGAAGCCGGAATCGCTAGTAATCGCGGATCAGCATGCCGCGGTGAATACGTTCCCGGGCCTTGTACACACCGCCCGTCACACCACGAGAGTTTGTAACACCCGAAGTCGGTGAGGTAACCTTTATGGAGCCAGCCGCCTAAGGTGGGACAGATGATTGGGGTGAAGTCGTAACAAGGTAGCCGTATCGGAAGGTGCGGCTGGATCACCTCCTTTCTAAGGATAATTACGAGAGCGCTTTTGTTTTGTTCAGTTTTGAATGAGTGATTCATTCAATTTAATAGTAATCCCGCGATAAGCTTGGGAAGCAGAAGCTTATTATTTATGTGAATGGGCCTATAGCTCAGCTGGTTAGAGCGCACGCCTGATAAGCGTGAGGTCGATGGTTCGAGTCCATTTAGGCCCACCATTCCATTTCCCAAAACGGGGCCTTAGCTCAGCTGGGAGAGCGCCTGCCTTGCACGCAGGAGGTCAGCGGTTCGATCCCGCTAGGCTCCACCAATGAATCAATCACGTTGTGATTGGGACAACTTGTTCCTTGAAAACTAGATAATAGATAGAAGGCAATTAATTTTTTTCAAAGCATCTGTAAGATCTTTTTAACGGTTAAGTTAGAAAGGGCGCACGGTGGATGCCTTGGCACTAGGAGCCGATGAAGGACGGGACTAACACCGATATGCTTCGGGGAGCTGTAAGTAAGCTTTGATCCGGAGATTTCCGAATGGGGAAACCCACTGTTCGTAATGGAACAGTATCTTTACCTGAATACATAGGGTACTGAAGGCAGACCCGGGGAACTGAAACATCTAAGTACCCGGAGGAAGAGAAAGCAAATGCGATTTCCTGAGTAGCGGCGAGCGAAACGGAATTAGCCCAAACCAAGAGGCTTGCCTCTTGGGGTTGTAGGACACTCAACATGGAGTTACAAAGGAACGGGGTAAATGAAGTGATCTGGAAAGGTCCGTCAAAGAAGGTAAAAACCCTGTAGTTGAAACTTCGTTCCCTCCTGAGTGGATCCTGAGTACGGCGGGACACGAGAAATCCCGTCGGAAGCAGGGAGGACCATCTCCCAAGGCTAAATACTCCCTAGTGACCGATAGTGAACCAGTACCGTGAGGGAAAGGTGAAAAGCACCCCGGAAGGGGAGTGAAATAGATCCTGAAACCGTGTGCCTACAAGTAGTCAAAGCCCGTTAATGGGTAATGGCGTGCCTTTTGTAGAATGAACCGGCGAGTTACGATTTCATGCGAGGTTAAGTTGATAAGACGGAGCCGCAGCGAAAGCGAGTCTGAATAGGGCGAATGAGTATGAGGTCGTAGACCCGAAACCAGGTGATCTACCCATGTCCAGGGTGAAGTTCAGGTAACACTGAATGGAGGCCCGAACCCACGCACGTTGAAAAGTGCGGGGATGAGGTGTGGGTAGCGGAGAAATTCCAATCGAACCTGGAGATAGCTGGTTCTCTCCGAAATAGCTTTAGGGCTAGCCTCAAGATGAGAGTATTGGAGGTAGAGCACTGATTGGACTAGGGGCCCCCAACGGGTTACCGAATTCAGTCAAACTCCGAATGCCAAATACTTATTCTTGGGAGTCAGACTGCGAGTGATAAGATCCGTAGTCGAAAGGGAAACAGCCCAGACCACCAGCTAAGGTCCCAAAGTATACGTTAAGTGGAAAAGGATGTGGAGTTGCTTAGACAACCAGGATGTTGGCTCAGAAGCAGCCACCATTTAAAGAGTGCGTAATAGCTCACTGGTCGAGTGACTCCGCGCCGAAAATGTACCGGGGCTAAACGTATCACCGAAGCTGTGGATTGACACCATTAGGTGTCGATGGTAGGAGAGCGTTCTAAGGGCGTTGAAGTCAGACCGGAAGGACTGGTGGAGCGCTTAGAAGTGAGAATGCCGGTATGAGTAGCGAAAGAAGGGTGAGAATCCCTTCCACCGAATGCCTAAGGTTTCCTGAGGAAGGCTCGTCCGCTCAGGGTTAGTCGGGACCTAAGCCGAGGCCGAAAGGCGTAGGCGATGGACAACAGGTTGATATTCCTGTACCACCTATACATCGTTTGAACGATGGGGGGACGCAGAAGGATAGGGTAAGCGCGCTGTTGGATATGCGCGTCCAAGCAGTTAGGCCGGAAACGAGGCAAATCCCGTTTCCATTAAGGCGGAGCTGTGATGGCGAGGGAAATATAGTACCGAAGTTCCTGATTCCACGCTGCCAAGAAAAGCCTCTAGTGAGATGTAAGGTGCCCGTACCGCAAACCGACACAGGTAGGCGAGGAGAGAATCCTAAGGTGTGCGAGAGAACTCTCGTTAAGGAACTCGGCAAAATGACCCCGTAACTTCGGGAGAAGGGGTGCTTTTTAGGGTGAATAGCCCGGAAAAGCCGCAGTGAATAGGCCCAGGCGACTGTTTAGCAAAAACACAGGTCTCTGCGAAGCCGCAAGGCGAAGTATAGGGGCTGACACCTGCCCGGTGCTGGAAGGTTAAGGGGAGAGGTTAGCGCAAGCGAAGCTTTGAACCGAAGCCCCAGTAAACGGCGGCCGTAACTATAACGGTCCTAAGGTAGCGAAATTCCTTGTCGGGTAAGTTCCGACCCGCACGAAAGGTGTAACGATCTGGGCACTGTCTCAACGAGAGACTCGGTGAAATTATAGTACCTGTGAAGATGCAGGTTACCCGCGACAGGACGGAAAGACCCCGTGGAGCTTTACTGCAGCCTGATATTGAATTTTGGTACAGCTTGTACAGGATAGGTAGGAGCCTGAGAAGCCGGAGCGCTAGCTTCGGTGGAGGCGTTGGTGGGATACTACCCTGGCTGTATTGAAATTCTAACCCGCGCCCCTTATCGGGGTGGGAGACAGTGTCAGGTGGGCAGTTTGACTGGGGCGGTCGCCTCCTAAAGAGTAACGGAGGCGCCCAAAGGTTCCCTCAGAATGGTTGGAAATCATTCGTAGAGTGTAAAGGCACAAGGGAGCTTGACTGCGAGACCTACAAGTCGAGCAGGGACGAAAGTCGGGCTTAGTGATCCGGTGGTTCCGCATGGAAGGGCCATCGCTCAACGGATAAAAGCTACCCCGGGGATAACAGGCTTATCTCCCCCAAGAGTCCACATCGACGGGGAGGTTTGGCACCTCGATGTCGGCTCATCGCATCCTGGGGCTGTAGTCGGTCCCAAGGGTTGGGCTGTTCGCCCATTAAAGCGGTACGCGAGCTGGGTTCAGAACGTCGTGAGACAGTTCGGTCCCTATCCGTCGCGGGCGCAGGAAATTTGAGAGGAGCTGTCCTTAGTACGAGAGGACCGGGATGGACGCACCGCTGGTGTACCAGTTGTCTTGCCAAAGGCATAGCTGGGTAGCTACGTGCGGACGGGATAAGTGCTGAAAGCATCTAAGCATGAAGCCCCCCTCAAGATGAGATTTCCCATGGCGCAAGCTAGTAAGATCCCTGAAAGATGATCAGGTTGATAGGTCAGAGGTGGAAGCGTGGCGACATGTGGAGCTGACTGATACTAATAGATCGAGGACTTAACCAACGCTTTATAAAAAATGAAATACCTTCTTATTATCTAGTTTTGAAGGAACAACGTTCCTTTATTGTTTGGTGGCGATAGCGAAGAGGTCACACCCGTTCCCATTCCGAACACGGCAGTTAAGCTCTTCAGCGCCGATGGTAGTTGGGGGTTTCCCCCTGTGAGAGTAGGACGCCGCCAAGCCATTTCTAAGATCAGCCATCTGGCTGGTCTTTTTTTGCTTAATGAAAAGAAAAACCATTGGATATGAAGGGTTTATCAATTATGGAAACTTTTATAAAGACATACACGTAATGAAAATCTTCATCATACATTGTTAAAAGCATCCCGGGTTCTCTTAAACTATTTAAATTAATGTATGCGAACAATGGTTTTTGGGGAGAATGCAGGTATGGAGGTGGAGATGTTGGGAACAACAACAATCAAAACAACGGCAGGGGAATCGTGCGTGGTTTGTGAACAAATAAAAGGACTGGGAATACATCTATATACGACTTTTATTTGTGAGGAATGCGAAAGGGATATGATCGGGACGGATACGAACGATCCCAAGTACAAATATTACTTAAAGCAATTAAGAAAAATCACTAATCCTGAAATATTTTCATGAAAAAATAGTTTATGGAAAGTTGAAGAGTCAGAGAATAAAGAAATGGATTGTTTTCTTTATTCTCTGACTCTTTTTTTAGTACTTTAGAAGAATGCTTGGCAACAAGCTGCATGTTTCTGTAGGTTCCCTCCAAACAGACTGTTGGGAGATATATAATTGCCTTTCTGTCGAAGCAATATGAGATAAATTTGAACTTATTTGATAAAATGAAGGAATACTATGATTTGAGGGAAGAGATAAATGAATCAATCACAGACACCATTGTTCGATGCAATGAGTGCTTTTTATAAAAAAAGGCCAATATCCCTGCACGTCCCAGGACATAAAAATGGTTGGGTATTTAGTGAAAAGGGCCAAGCGTTGTATAACCCACTGCTTGGTATAGATGCCACGGAGCTAAGCGGTTTAGATGACCTGCATGCTCCAGAGGGAGCGATTTTAAAGTCCGAGCAACTACTCGCTGAATTATATGGAGTAAAGAGGAGTTATTTTCTGATTAACGGGTCAACCGTAGGTAACATTGCGATGATTCTTGCTACTTGCCGCGAAGGTGATAAGGTGCTTGTCCAAAGAAATTGCCATAAATCAATTTTACATGGATTGATGTTAGCGAATGTACAACCTATTTTTTTACAACCGGTTTTTTATGAGAAATGGGGCATTGCTGGCGGTGTAGGATCAAAATTAATTGAAAAAGCCTTGAGTGCCCATCCAGATGTAAAAGCCATCGTTGTAACCTATCCGAATTATTATGGTCTTGGTGAAGACTTGACGGAAATGGTTAGACTTGCACATCAAAAGGGAATCCCGGTGCTGGTGGACGAGGCACATGGCGCTCACTTTCAGTTAGGGAGTCCGTTTCCTAAAACAGCCATCTTGGCAGGGGCAGATGCCGTTGTCCATTCAGCGCATAAAACACTGCCGGCTATGACGATGGGGTCGTATCTTCATGTCAATTCATCCTTAGTTGATGTGGATCAAGTATCATTCTATTTACAAATGCTTCAGTCGAGCAGTCCATCCTACCCGATTATGGGATCGCTCGACTTAGCCAGGGCCTACTTAGCCGCTTTTACATCAGAAGATAAAATATCCCTTATTAAAAAGATATCAGATTTCAGAGGGGAATTAGGTTCCCTACAAACAGTAAGGGTGCTGGAGGCACCACTAGGTACTTCAGCAGACCCATTGAAAGTAGTCATTCAATCAACAAGTCGTTTAAGTGGGTTTGAGTTACAGCAGCTATGTGAAACAAAAGGCATTTTTACAGAATTAGCTGATCCTAATAATTTATTGATGATTTTACCCTTATTAAAAATGAGTACCGATTTTCCTTTTCATGAAATCGTTCAAAATATAAAAAGTGCCACTAAAGACAGAACCGGAAACGGGGAAGCAGATCTTGGGGTTAGCTGGCTTGAAGGAAGGTCAATGACAGGTCTAGAAATGCCATATTCCGTCATGAAGCATAGTAAGTCGAGACCTGTTCTATTAAGGAAAGCAATAGGAAAGGTCTCAGCGGAGATGGTGATTCCTTATCCGCCGGGAATCCCTTTAATTATGTCCGGGGAAATGATTACTCCGGAGCATATAACCAATTTAAGGAGACTGCTTGAACTGGGATCAAGGTTTCATGGCGGTTCCTCCCTTTCAAACGGAGAGTTGATCGTTTATGAAAGCGGGCAGGCTGGTTAAAATGATATACTACAAACAAAGAACCTTGGAGGTACATCGATGAAACGCGGTATTTTTATAACAATGGAAGGGCCCGAGGGTGCTGGGAAAACAACAATTACCCAAATGCTTGGCAAGGCTCTGCAACAAGAAGGCTACCAAGTGCTATTAACGCGTGAGCCAGGAGGAGTCCCCATTTCAGAACAAATTAGGGAAGTGATCCTTAATAAGGATAATACAGCTATGGATTCGAGAACAGAGGCTTTATTATATGCAGCTGCAAGACGTCAGCATTTAGTGGAAGTGGTCATGCCGGAGTTGGAACGAGGGGGAATTGTCCTCTGTGACCGATTTATAGATAGTTCTCTAGCCTATCAGGGCCATGCAAGGGGCTTGGATATTGAAGAGGTTTATAATATCAATAAATTCGCAATTGGAGATATGATGCCGGATGCCACGTTCTTTTTTGATATCGACCCAGAAGAAGGATTGAGGCGTATCCAGTCCAATGGAGAACGGGAAGTGAACCGGCTGGATCTTGAAGCCCTGGATTTTCATAAAAAAGTTTGTGACGGGTATCAGTTCATTATAAATAGATGGAAAGACCGTTTCATTATCGTGGATGCAGGCGGGACAATTGATGAAGTTTTTGAAGAAACGAAAGCAGGTTTGTTAGATTTTTTAGAAAAAGCTGGAAAATGAATATAGGTTTCCATATTATTCAACCGAATACTATTCCAGGCAAAGACTAGTTGCTATAATGGAGTTAGGAAAAATTCAGAGTAACCGGAGGATGATGAGAATGAAAATGATCATTGCTGTCGTTCAAGACAAGGATAGTCATCGCCTGCTGAATGAATTAGTGGAAAATAATTTCGGAACAACCAAGCTAGCCAGCACTGGCGGGTTTTTAAAATCAGGTAATACGACCTTTATGATTGGCACCGAGGATGAACGTGTTGATCAAGCCATCCAGATCATCAAACAGAATTGCCAGTCACGATCCCAGTTAGTATCACCGGTTTCACCGATGGGCGGGAATGCCGAGTCCTATGTACCTTATCCAGTGGAGATTCAAGTAGGCGGTGCGACCATTTTTGTACTGCCGGTCGAAAACTTTTTACAATTTTAACGGTTAGTTGCAGGGAGGTTCATTATGAAAATCAACCATGATATCCCTATTAAGCTTGATAAATCCCGACAGGATGCCAAACAGTTTCAAACCGGAAATGGGAGATTTCAACAAATGGTCCAAACACAGGATCAAAAGATGCAAATCCAAACATTAAACCGTTTGATAGGCGATATTGAAGGTGCGGGCCAGCGTTTGGTGAGGTCACGTACTTTTAGGGAATTGGCAAAATATAAAGCATTGGTGAAACGGTTTGTAAAAGAAGCTGTTGAATATGGACTGGAACTGAAGCAATCCACGAGCTGGAACCAATTTGGACAGAGCCGGCCGTTGAAAACCGTGGAAACGATAGATGCAAGACTAGTTCAGTTAAGCGAGGAAATTCTTAATAAAGAAAAAAGCTCGCTTGAAATATTGGAAATGATAGGTGAAATTAAAGGGCTTCTGATTAATTTATATACTTAAGTGAGTTGATGGTTTTGGATAAAACATGGCAGGACATGAGTCAAATTCAGCCGCAGGTAATGACGATGCTGCAAAACAGCATAATGAAGAACAGAGTGGCTCATGCGTATTTATTTGAAGGGGAAAAAGGTACAGGTAAGCAAGATATAAGCAAGACCTTTGCCAAAAGCTTACTATGTGAAGCCCCGACAGCAGGTTATAAGCCATGCGAACTTTGCCGGAATTGCAAACGGATTTCAAGCGGGAATCATCCTGATGTCCATTTGATTGAGAGAGACGGTCTCTCGATAAAGAAAGAACAAATTAAGGGGCTCCAAGAAGAATTTTCGAAAAAAAGCGTAGAGGCCGATCGAAAGGTTTATATGATTGCAGATGCAGACAAAATGTCGGTGGGGGCCGCCAACAGTCTATTGAAATTTTTAGAAGAACCTTCGGCCGATACCGTTGCCATATTGATGACTGAACAGATTCAGAGGATTCTACCGACCATATTATCAAGATGCCAAGTGATTTCATTTAAGCCATTATCCCCGGAGAATGTGAAACGGAAGCTGATGGAACATGATTTAGAACCACAGCTTGCCTCGGTAATCTCGCATATAACACAGAATGTGGAAGCCGGAATCGAGCTTAGTCATGATGAATGGTTTGTACAAGCTCAAAAAATAGTGGTAAAATTATATGAAGTGTTAAAACTTAATTCCTTGAAGGCATTGTTGTACCTTCAGACGGATTGGTTTGCACACTTTAAAGAAAGAGAACAGGTTGACAGAGGTCTTGATTTGTTACTTCTTATATATAAGGATTTATTATACATTCAGTTGGACAAAAAGGACTTCGTTGTGTTCCAAAATAAACTGAAGGAATTTGAAACTCACGCTCTTCATCTTTCCCCAAGACGCCTTGCTGAACATATGGGTTGTATTTTGGAAGCAAAAAGGAAGCTGATGTCCAACACGAATCCACAGCTGTTGATGGAACAGCTTGTGCTGAATTTGCAGGAGGGATCATGATTTGTATGATGTTGTAGGTGTCCGTTTTAAAAAGGCGGGCAAAATATACTACTTTGATCCGGGCGAATTCGCTATTCCTAAGGACGATTTTGTAATAGTGGAGACTGTCCGCGGTGTTGAATTCGGTAAAGTTGTTACAGCCCGTAAACAAGTAGATGAAAACGATGTTGTCCTGCCATTGAAAAAAGTGCTTCGGGTCGCTGATGCAAAAGATAAGCTTATAGTTGACGAGAACAAAGCGGCTGCAGAAGAGGCTTACTCTATATGTTGTCAAAAGGTTGTTGAGCATAAGCTGGATATGAAGCTGGTTGATGTGTCATATACTTTCGACAGAAATAAAGTCGTGTTTTATTTTACAGCGGATGGTCGCGTGGATTTCCGTGATTTAGTCAAAGATTTAGCTGCCATATTCAGAACTCGTATAGAACTGCGCCAAATTGGGGTCAGGGATGAGGCTAAGATGCTTGGTGGCATCGGGCCTTGTGGCAGAATGCTTTGTTGCTCCACATTTCTTGGTGATTTTGAACCGGTTTCCATCAAAATGGCGAAGGATCAGAATTTATCACTAAACCCTACAAAAATCTCAGGATTATGCGGTCGATTGATGTGCTGTCTGAAATATGAAAATGATGAGTATGAAAGTGCGAAGGAAATGCTTCCTGATTTAGGTGAAATGATTAATACGCCTGGTGGCAAAGGCAAGGTAGTGGGGCTTAATATTCTAGAACGCGTACTTCAGATTGAACTAATCGAGCAGGAAAGAGTATTAGAGTATACTCTAGATGAGATTCTAAAAGAGGGAGCCGTTTCTATTCAAGCCACAGATTATTAAGGTGGTGGGAGAGCGTGGATAAGAAAGATATATTTGAGTCGGTGACCAATATGGAAACCCAGATAGGCCAATTATATAAGCAGCTTGGAGAATTGAAGCAGAACTTAGCTGAAATACTAGAGGAAAACCAGTCGCTCAAGCTGGAGAACGAGCACTTGCGCCAACGGTTAGGCCTTGTGGAAGTAAAAAGCGCGCCTGCTGCAGTAAAGGTTAAACAAAAAGTGAAAAACCGTACTGCTAGTTCGGACAAGGTTATGGATATCGGGGAAGGCTATGATAATTTAGCCCGTATCTATCAAGAAGGCTTTCATATTTGCAATCTGCATTTCGGCAGTTTGCGAAAAGAAGGGGATTGCCTGTTCTGTTTATCTTTTTTAAACAAGAAGTGATAATGGAATAATATAAAAGATGTTCCATCTCTTTTACGTGATAGTGGACCGTTTACAATATATAGTGATTCGGGGTCTGACGCATACTATGAGTCAGGCCCCTTTTTGTTCGATATGAATGTCGTAGCATGGACCCTAAACATGCTTTTTCGATACATAATTAGGAGGGTAACAGCAATGGTAGAACTTAAAGGAGATGAACGCCTGGATTATCTATTGGCTGAGAATTTAAGGATCATCCAGAGCCCATCGGTGTTCTCTTTTTCATTAGATGCCGTTTTATTATCAAGGTTCGTAAATGTCCCGATTCAAAAGGGGAAAATCGTAGATCTTTGCTCAGGGAATGGGGTCATACCTTTACTGCTGAGTACAAGAACAAAAGGGGAAATTACGGGTGTTGAGATTCAAGAGCGGTTATATGACATGGCCCAGAGGAGCATGGACTATAATGGCGTATCCTCCCGGATCAAGATGATTCATGGGGATATAAAAGAGATTCCAAAACAGATAGGGTATAGCAAATATGACGTTGTTACTTGCAATCCACCCTATTTCCCGACGCCATCTATCGAGGAAATAAATAAAAATGAGCATTTTGCAATTGCCCGGCATGAAATAATGTGTAATCTTGAGGACGTCATACGTGTTTCAAGTCAGTTGCTACGTCAAGGTGGGAAAGCGGCATTCGTTCATAGACCGGGCCGTCTTATGGATATCCTCCATTTAATGAGGATGTACAGAATTGAACCGAAGCGGCTGCAGTTCGTTTATCCAAAAAGTTCAAAGGAAGCGAATACGATTCTTATTGAAGGGATAAAGGACGGTAACCCCGATTTGAAGATTCTTCCTCCGCTCGTTGTGTATAATGATCAAAATGATTATAATCCGGAAATCAGAAGGATTTTATATGGAGAGGAATAAGCATTATTTTTATGTTTTAAAATGCAGGGACGGCAGCTATTATGCTGGGTATACAAATAATCTGGATCGCAGGATTGATGCCCATAATCAAGGCAGGGGGGCAAAGTATACGCGAGGGCGGACCCCGGTTGAACTGATTTACCATGAAGTTTTTGAAACACAGACAATGGCCATGCAGGCTGAATACCAGTTTAAGCAATTAACAAGAAAACAAAAGCAAAAGTGGATGGCAAAGGAGGATACATGATATGTGGCAGCAAAAGAGTTTTGAAAAAGAAGGGTTGGAGCCAGCTCTTTATCTGGTTCCTACACCGATAGGAAACCTTGAGGATATGAGCTTTCGGGCTCTAAGAATCTTAAAGGAAGCTGATGTCATTGCTGCTGAGGACACGCGAAATACGAAGAAATTATGTAACTACTTTGAAATTTCGACACCTATCGTCAGCTACCATGAACATAATAAGGAATATAGCGGGAAGCAGATGCTCGAGAGGCTTCGAGCAGGAGAGGTAATCGCATTGGTAAGTGATGCTGGATTGCCGACGATATCCGACCCGGGATATGAACTGGTCAAAGATGCCATTGCCGAAAAGTTTAAAGTCATACCGTTGCCGGGGGCCAATGCTGCATTAACTGCATTGATTGCATCGGGACTCATTCCGCAGCCTTTTTACTTTTATGGCTTTTTACAACGGGGAGCAAAAGAAAAAAAGCAGGAGCTGGAAAAATTAAAAAAAATGGAAACGACTTGGATCGTTTATGAATCGCCACATCGATTGAAAGAAACGTTGAAACATATGCATGAAATTTTAGGTGACCGCCGTATAGTTTTATGCCGCGAATTAACCAAGAAATTTGAAGAATTCATTCGGGGGACGGTGAGTGAAGCGTTGACTTGGGCAATGGAATCCGAGATTCGCGGTGAGTTCTGTTTAATAATAGAAGGTGGGCAATGGTCGGATGATGAACCTGAAGAATCTTGGTGGATGGCCCTTGATATAGTCGGTCATGTAAATCATTATATAGAAGCCAAGCAGTTCACTTCCAAGGACGCAATCAAGCAGGTCGCAAAAGATCGGAATATACAAAAGCGCGATGTATATCAAGCGTATCACATTGATATACAATGATAAATAAGCATAAAAAAACTTCCGAAAATCGGAAGTTTTTTATTATATCAATTATTTAGAAGTAGTGAAGTTTTGTTGAATTTCTTGGATAAGTAATTCTGCACCTTCACGACTAAGAATCAATTTACCATTAGCAAGTGTAAGGTTGTTATCGGAAACTTCACCAGTAACTTGGCAAGTCATGTTTGGTTTGTATTTTTTAAGGATGATGCGCTCGTCATCAACATAGATTTCAAGAGCGTCTTTCTCAGCGATACCCAATGTACGACGAAGTTCGATTGGAATTACCACCCGGCCTAACTCATCAACTTTACGAACAATACCTGTAGATTTCATTTTTAAAAATTCTCCTCTCAGTTACAATCTAGTACCCTATTTCTATTTTTTTCGCCAATATTCGACAAATTTTTTTATAAATTTATAATACCAGCCATTCCCAAATTCGTCAATGATTTATTTTCATTTTTTTGTAAGTAATAGTGTGGCTGCATTCCGCTGAAACAAACGGCTTTAATGAGAAAAAACTGGTTATGTCTTTATAATTCAAGAAACGATAGGTTACAAAGAACTACTCACTTCATCACAATTCGACAAAGTGTGCATATAAGAACATACCTCTCCTCTTTTATTATATGATTAATTACAATTTAGTTTCAAAACAAAAGTTCTGAATTAAGGATAATTTTCCGAAAAAGTTCGAATATGTGAGTTGTTGCACAAAAAAAGAATTTTAGGTATATTTTGTTGAGGTAAGAGGTAATGCTGAAATAAGGGAATTTTACATCATGATCCCTTAGTTTAAAATGACATTCACTTATAATATTTTCTATTCTATTAACATCATGATTTGATTAGTGATTATTGTCGCGTAGAATGGTATATAGCGTTAAAATAGAGATAATAGCTTAAATATAGTCTAATGGCTTTGGCCTAGACCCAAAGCTGGTTTTCCAAAAGATGAGGAGGGAACGAAGTGCAAGATAAATTAAAAACATTCTATATCACGACACCCATATATTATCCGAGTGGTAATTTACATATAGGGCACGCGTATACGACAGTGGCAGGGGATGCCATGGCTCGTTATAAAAGGATGCGTGGCTTTGATGTCATGTATTTAACAGGCACTGATGAACATGGTCAAAAAATTCAGCGTAAAGCGGCTGAAGAAGGAATCACTCCACAGCAATATGTAGATAATATCGTATCAGGGATTAAAGAGCTCTGGGAAAAGCTTGATATATCTTATGATGATTTCATTAGGACGACGGAAGATCGCCATAAAGAGGTTGTAGCCAAGATCTTCAAAAGGCTTTTGGACCAGGGTGATATATACTTGGACCAATATGAAGGGTTATATTGTACACCTTGTGAATCTTTCTTCACGGAGCGTCAGGTGGAAGAAAGCAATGGTAACTGTCCAGATTGCGGCAGACCAGTTGAAAAGGTGAAAGAAGAGTCTTATTTCTTCAAGATGAGTAAATATGCGGACCGATTACTGAAGTTTTATGAGGAAAACCCTGATTTCATTCAACCGGAATCCCGCAAAAACGAAATGATCAATAACTTCATCAAACCTGGATTGGAAGATCTGGCCGTTTCACGTACTACTTTCGATTGGGGCATCAAGGTACCTGGAGATCCAAAGCATGTTATTTATGTATGGATTGATGCATTGACCAATTACATAACGGCATTAGGGTATGGAACGGATAATGATTCTAAATACTTGAATTATTGGCCTGCCGATGTACATCTGGTCGGAAAGGAAATTGTTCGTTTCCATACAATCTATTGGCCGATTATGTTAATGGCTCTGGACATACCGCTTCCAAAGAAAGTCTTTGCCCACGGCTGGCTTCTCATGAAAGATGGTAAAATGTCCAAATCAAAAGGGAATGTAGTGGATCCCGTTACATTGATTGATCGATACGGTTTGGATTCTTTACGTTACTACTTATTGCGTGAAGTCCCATTTGGTTCTGATGGTGTATTTACACCGGAAGGTTTTGTGGAACGGATCAATTTTGACCTGGCAAATGATTTAGGTAATTTATTAAATCGGACAGTAGCAATGGTCAATAAATATTTTGATGGTGTGATTCCAAGTTACGAAGGATCCAATGGCGAATTTGAAAAGGCTTTGCTTGAAATGAACCAAGATACGGTAGGCAAGTATGAGGAAGCCATGGAAAACATGGAATTTTCAGTTGCACTAACATCCATTTGGCAACTCGTGAGCAGAACTAACAAATTCATTGACGAAACCCAGCCTTGGACTCTTGCTAAAGATGAATCAAGGAAGGAAGACCTTGGTAGTGTCATGGTTCATTTGGCGGAATCATTACGCAGGACGGCCATTCTTTTGAAACCTTTCTTGACGCAAACACCGGAAAAAATCTTTGCTCAACTTAACATCACGGATAGTGTTTTAAAATCCTGGGACAGTTTAGCGGAGTTCGGTCAAATTCCTGCTGAAACAAAAGTTTTGAAGGGCGACCCGATTTTCCCTCGTTTGGATATGGAAGAGGAAGTTTCATATATAAAAGAACAAATGCAGGGTGGAGCCCCTAAGGCCGAGGAAAAAGTGGTGGAGACGATTCCAGAGGTTGATGAAATCACTATTGATGACTTTACAAAAGTGGAACTTCGTGTTGCCCAGGTCTTGGAAGTCGAACCGGTAAAGAAAGCGGATAAGCTTCTTAAACTGCAGCTTGATTTAGGTTATGAGAAACGGCAAGTCGTATCAGGCATTGCACAGCACTATAAACCTGAAGATTTAGTAGGCAAAAAAGTGATATGCGTAACCAATTTGAAACCTGTTAAACTTCGTGGCGAGCTCTCTCAAGGAATGATTTTGGCGGGCAGCCAGGATGGTGTGCTCTCAGTCGCTACAATAGATTCATCGATTCCAAATGGTTCAAAGGTGAAATAAACCCTCGAAAACATAAAGGTGTTTCATATGAAACATTTTTATGTTTTTTTCTTTATGCTTTTGGAAACAGTAAATTATAAAGGTTTTATTAGTTCTAAATTTACTTGTTGGGCATATAGGCTCCTTTGTAATCTTTTTGTTACCTAAATGTGAAACATAAAACTTTCATTTTTTAATAAAATAGTGCTAGAAAGGAAGAAAAATAATGCTATTTGATACACACGTACATGTTAATGCGGAACAATTCAACGAGGATCTAGAGGACGTCATAGAAAGAGCTAAGGAAGCAGGAGTGAACAATATGGTAGTCGTTGGTTTTGACCGGCCTACTATTATAAGGGCAATGGAATTAATAGAAGCCTATGATTTCATGTATGCCGCAGTCGGATGGCATCCTGTTGATGCTATCGATATGACCGGGGAGGACTTACTATGGATCGAGGAATTATCCAATCATCCAAAGGTTGTGGCTATAGGTGAGATGGGACTCGATTATCATTGGGATAAATCACCGAAAGAAGTTCAAATGGAGGTGTTCAGGAAGCAAATCCGTTTGGCGAAAAAAGTGGGTCTGCCCATTATCATCCATAATCGGGAAGCGACTGCGGATATCGTGAAGATATTAAAGGAAGAAGAGGCCTCAGAGGTAGGAGGAATCATGCATTGCTTTAGCGGAAGTGCAGAAACTGCCTTGGAATGCATTAATATGAATTTTTATATTTCATTGGGCGGCCCTGTGACCTTCAAGAATGCAAAAAAACCAAAAGAGGTGGCAGCAGCCGTACCTTTAGACCGTTTACTGATTGAAACCGATTGTCCATATCTGGCTCCCCATCCATATAGAGGGAAGCGTAATGAACCTTCGTATGTGAAGTTTGTTGCTGAACAAATCGCAGAAATCAAACAGCTCACAATAGAGGAAGTTTCCAAGGCAACAACGGAAAATGCCAAGAAATTATTCGGCATTAACTGACAGTTTTTTTTACAATATCTCCCGGGATTCGCTAGCTAAAATCGCATTTTTTTAGGATTCTACAAATCTCACTCCAATTATAGGCTTATTATGTCGAGAATTCGCCCTTTCCTTTTTAATATGGAATATGCATAATAGGTATTAATTTCCTTAATGAGAAGTGAATGGGTTGACAGCTTGATAACTATGTCTATATAATCACCGGGAGGAAGGAGGAGTTTTTCATTCTATTAAAAACTATGAAAAACCTTATTCCCAAACCTTTTGGGAAGAAGAGAATGGCAATTGCCATATGCAGTGCGATTCTTGTTTCTACAGCATTGGGAATACTTATCTATCAAGGAACAAAGCATACAGTCACAATTATGCTAGATGGAAAAAAAGAGGTAGTGCGGACACACGCGGCTACTGTAAATGATATGTTGAAAGATTTAGAGATTACCGTTCAAGCAGCAGACTATGTCCACCCATCAAGAAACACAGAGGTTGATGGTGATTTAGAGGTGGTTTGGAAGCCTGCACAAAAAATCGTCATGGTACAAGACGGTAAACCGAAGGAAGTTTGGTCCACTGCCGATACGGTAGACGAACTTTTAAAAGAACAAGATCTTAGTGTGAAGGAACATGATAAGATCACGCCTTCAAAAAATATGAAGCTGAAAGCGGATATGGAAGTTGCCATAGACAAAGCCTTTTCACTGAAATTAGTTGTAGGTGGGGAAGAAAAGCAGGTATGGTCAACTTCGACTACTGTCGCTGACTTTTTAAAGCAACAAGGAGTAAAGCTCAATGATTTGGACCGAGTTGAGCCAGAATTAGCCGAAAAAGTTGAAGCTGAGAATACGGTAAACGTAATTCGAATTGAAAAAGTCACCGATGTAGTGGAAGAACCAGTTGACTTTGCTGTCATAACTAAAAAAGATGACTCTTTATCAAAAGGGAAAGAGAAAGTTGTCAAAGAAGGAAAAGACGGACTGATTTCCAAAAAATATGAAGTTATTAAAGAAAATGGCAAAGAGGTCAAAAGAGAATTACTATCAGAAAAAGTAGTTAATAAAAAGCAGGATAAAGTTGTCACGGTCGGAACTCAAACGACGGTTGCCCAGGCATCACGCGGAGTAACTAACGTTAGTTCTTCAAGTGGAAAAGAAATATACGTATCATCAACGGCTTATACTGCCAGTTGTAAGGGCTGTTCCGGTGTCACGTCTACAGGCGTCGATCTAAAGAGTAATCCGGGAGCGAAAATCATAGCTGTCGATCCAAGTGTGATTCCTATGGGATCGAAAGTATATGTAGAGGGCTATGGCTATGCAGTGGCTGCTGACAAAGGCGGAGCAATAAAGGGAAATAGGATTGATGTCTTCTTTTCCTCAAAAGATGATGCCTATCGCTGGGGTGTAAAGAAAGTTAAGATTCGCGTATTGAACTAATAAGGTTTCTCTCGCAGGAGATGAATTCGTCTCCTGTTTTTTGACGTTTTATTTTCCATTTGTTGAAAAACCCTATATAAAACTGTTTTAATAAGATAGACGTCTCAATATTCCATAAGATTTCATAATCGTTTAAACTTTCATAAATGATGTTGACTGGTTTCATTCCTATGAAAATGGGTGGGTGTCTTACGGGGACCAGTTACGTTTATAAAGAGCCAATCAAAGCGCTTGCGCTTTTCTGTATGGAGGAAAACATGAAAAAGATTAAAGAAATTATTGTTGTAGAAGGTAAAGACGATACGGTAGCGATAAAAAGGGCTGTTAATGCTGATACAATAGAAACGAACGGTTCCGCGGTGAATGATTCCTGTATTGAGCAGGTGAGGCTTGCACAAAAGACACGTGGAGCCATCATTTTCACAGACCCTGATTTTCCTGGTCAAAAAATCAGGAATGCAATTTCAGAACAAGTAAAAGGCTGCAAACACGCCTTTTTAACGAAGAAGGAAGCCCTTCCTAAGTCAGGTAGAGGGATAGGAGTTGAACATGCTTCTCCTGAGGCAATTCGTAATGCTTTAAAGGATGCCCAACTAATGGATGAAGAGGCTTCAGAAGAGATTTCACAGCAGGATTTAATAGATGCAGGTTTAATTGGGGGATCCGGTGCCAAGGAACGAAGGGAAAAACTTGGATCTGTTTTGAAAATTGGGTTTACCAATGGTAAACAGTTATATAAGAGACTAAAAATGTTCCAAATATCAACTGAGGCTTTTGCTGAAGCGATGGTACAGATAAATCAGGAGGAAAAAAATGAATAAGGATATTGCAACCCCTGTCAGAACGAAAGATATATTAAAGAAGTACGGATTCTCTTTTAAAAAGAGCTTAGGTCAAAACTTTTTAATCGATACGAATATCTTGAAACGTATTGTCGAACATGCAAATTTGACAGAGGAAAGTGGTGCCATTGAAATTGGGCCGGGGATCGGCGCGCTGACGGAACAATTAGCGAAAAGCAGCAAAAAGGTTACGGCCTTTGAGATTGATCAGCGACTACTGCCGATCTTATCGGATACACTGTCTCCTTATAACAATGTAAACATCATTCACGGCGATGTTCTAAAAGCTGATGTTAAGAAGGTCATCGAGGAAGAATTTGCTGGCTTCTCGGACCTGATGGTTGTTGCAAACCTGCCTTACTATGTCACGACGCCCATCATTTTAAAGCTATTGTCCGAGGATCTGCCCATTAGAGGCATCGTGTGCATGCTGCAAAAGGAAGTGGCTGATCGAATTGCCGCTAAACCTGGGACAAAGGAATACGGTTCTTTATCCATTGCCATTCAATATTATACCGAAGCTGAAACAGTGATGATCGTACCCAAAACGGTATTCATGCCTCAACCTAATGTTGATTCAGCTGTAATCCGCCTTACTAGGCGGGTTAAGCCAATCGTCGAGGTCCTGGATGAGGATTTCCTCTTCATTGTGACCCGGGCGAGTTTTGCGCAGCGTCGGAAAACGATTTTAAACAACTTAACCAGTCAGCTGCCAGATGGTAAATCGAAAAAAGAACTCATACTTGCCGCTCTCGAAGTCGCGGAAGTTGATCCTTCCAGACGTGGTGAAACATTGAGTATCAAAGAATTTGGACGCTTGAGTGATGCGTTATTGCCAAATTTCAAATAAAGGTTATGTGAAAATTCAAAGTCGGAACGGGGTCACTCCCAGCTTCCGGCTTTTTTCATTTTTAAATTGGCCTACCATGAATGGAACGTAACCAAAATGTAGTCAATGCCACCTTTCACCATTCAAGAATGGTTCGCATAACTTAAGAATGAAAATAAACTAGGGCGGGCTGAAAATAAGTCTTCTCATGGGGTGGGGCCATGAATATTCAAATAAACGATATTGTTGGTCGGGTTTCTTATAAATGTGACGTGTTGTTCCGGGTAATCGATATCCATGATATTGACGGAAGACGCCAAGCTGTTCTTTATGGGGAAGATATCCGATTGATTGCAGATGCACCTTTTCAAGATTTAATAATCATAAATGATAATGAAAGACATGATCGGCAAAGGTCGAATGAGGTACTTCAAGAACAATCTTACCGCTTATTAACACAAGATTTAGAGTTACAACAACAAAAAAACGGCTATCAATCCAGTAATGGATATCGTTATAGCGGTGAATATTTTCAGATACCAGGCAGGGTCCTCCATGTTGATGGGGATGCATCATACTTAAGGAAATGCATGGATCTATATCAGAAATTCGGTATTCCGGTCAATGGTATCTATTGCAATGAAAAGGAAATGCCCCAAAGAATCGGGGGGTTATTGGACCACTATCGGCCGGATATCCTTGTTGTCACCGGTCATGATGCCTATTCAAAATCAAAAGGACCAATGTCCGATATCAACGCCTACCGTCACTCAAAGGATTTTGTACAGACAGTAAGAGAAGCGAGAAGAAAGGTTTCTCATTTAGACCAACTGATTATATTTGCCGGAGCTTGTCAATCGCATTTTGAATCGCTAATACAAGCGGGGGCAAACTTTGCAAGTTCCCCTTCCCGTGTTAATATACATGCTCTTGATCCAGTATATATTGTCGGAAAGATAAGCTTTACGCCTTTTTCTGAGCATATCCATGTATGGGATGTCCTTCGGAATACATTAACGGGAGAGAAGGGGTTAGGGGGAATTGAGACAAAAGGAGTGCTCCGGACCGGGTTGCCTTTCAAGCCATTTCAGGAAGAATGAACGAGCTGCATTTTGAAAGAATGCAGCTTGCTTTCATCGTGTCAGAATTCGGATATTATGACAAAATACCAGGGTTTTTGTTAAGTAATGACACTAGGTGAGGATTTAATTACGAAAATTCGGCTTATTGAATAATGAAATAGTTCGTTTACATAATTTTTCATTTCCCAGGATATAATAAAAATGTTCGCGATTTTGCCGAATTTCAGATAAAAATATATTGACTACATTTTTAAGTGCTGATATAATTTATTATTTTGTTTGCGTGTATTTGTAAATTGTGATATACTTAACTTAGTGAGGTGGACCGAAAATGCCAAAAACTCTAGCTGACATTAAAACTGCACTTGATTCAAACCTAGGTAAAAGATTGCTCTTAAAAGCAAACGGTGGAAGAAGAAAGACTGTAGAACGTTTTGGAACTTTGGCGGAAACTTATCCGGCTGTTTTTGTAATTGAGCTCGACCAAGATGAAAATGCGTTTGAAAGAGTATCTTACAGCTATGCGGATGTTTTAACGGAAACCGTAGAACTAACATTTTTAAACAAACAACAAGAGATGTAACTTAGAGGAGGCAGCGAACAATTATGTTTGCTGCTTTTTGTTTTGTATAAAATATCCTGTGAGCTCCAATAAAGGCTTAAAAAGGATGTAATGAAATAGCGTATGATGCAAAGACTAGGCATGTGACAGCATGTGAAAGGGGTTGTTTCGCTTGGGCAGGAAAAAAGGGATTATGTCAAATGATCTTAAAGAAGAATTGGCAAAAGAACTTGGATTTTACGATGTTGTCCAGAAAGAAGGCTGGGGAGGAATCCGGGCCAAGGACGCAGGAAACATGGTAAAACTTGCTATCGAAAAAGCACAACGTCAATTGGTGAACAAGGAGTAAGATAAAACACTTAATTGCATCATGCTGTCCTATTGAAGAAGCCAGACTCTTTATACAATGTATAGCCCTATTCATTTTTGCTTACATTGTAGATATGGAGTCTGGTTTTTTTTATGTATCGGTGATGCTATATGGATATGTAGCAAGTCTTTTGGGAAGCAGGAACGTGCTGCTCACCCCATGTGCCTACATGTGTCTATTCTCCTCTAAAGGTCAGTCTTAGCTTCATTACATTGAAATTACGATGAAAAAACCTTTAGAATATAAACAAATATGATAGAATAGGACAAGAACTTTTAAGAACGTTAAAGTAGGTGGACATATTGAAGCTTATGGAAAAAGCCCCGGCTAAAATTAATTTGGCTTTGGATGTGCTTTTCAAACGGCCTGATGGGTATCATGAGGTGGAAATGATCATGACGACAGTCGACCTTGCCGATAGAATTGAATTAAAGGAAATAAAGGGAAATCATATACAAATTCTATCCCATAATCGATTTGTTCCGGATGATCATCGGAATTTAGCTTATCAAGCCGCATTTATTCTAAAGGAACGTTTTGGAATCAATAAAGGTGTTTCTATAACTATAGAGAAAAATATACCTGTAGCCGCAGGACTTGCTGGTGGAAGCAGTGATGCCGCAGCTACGTTGAGAGGCTTAAATAGACTGTGGAAGCTTGGTCTTTCCATGGATGAACTTGCGGAAATAGGAGCTGAAATTGGCTCTGATGTTTCATTTTGTGTATATGGAGGTACGGCATTGGCCAGAGGGCGCGGGGAAAAAATCACGCATCTTCCTGCACCGCCAAAATGCTGGGTCATCTTGGCCAAACCGACAATCGGTGTTTCGACTGCTGATATATACAAAAGGCTCCAAATTTCAAAAATGGAGCATCCGGATGTACCTGGAATGATTTCGGCTATTAAGGAAAACAATTATCACGATGTATGTGGGGGATTGGGCAATGTTCTGGAACAAGTGACATTGCAGTTATACCCAGAGGTTGCGAACATTAAAGATCAAATGAAGACATTTGGAGCAGATTCGGTCTTGATGAGCGGAAGTGGTCCGACCGTTTTTGGTTTGGTGGAACATGATTCGCGCATGCAAAGAATTTATAATGGGCTTCGGGGATTTTGTGATCAAGTTTATGCGGTCCGTTTATTGGGTGATCGAAACAATCTTGAATAGAAACGTACATTAGTGGTATAGTTGCTATATAATATTCGGAATTCACAAAGGGGGTGTCTCAATGAAATTTCGTCGCAGCGAGAGGCTAGTCGATATGACCAATTATTTATTAGAACATCCGGGGGAATTGGTTTCACTGACTTATTTTGCTGAAAGGTACAGTTCGGCAAAGTCCTCAATCAGTGAAGATTTGACAATCATCAAGGATACCTTTGAACAACGCGGGATAGGATCTTTAACAACCGTTCCAGGTGCGGCTGGTGGAGTGAAATATATTGTGTCCATCAAGGAAGAAGAAACCAATGCTTTCATTGACGGATTATGCGATACGATCGCTAGTCCCGAAAGGCTACTTCCTGGCGGTTATCTATATATGACAGACATATTAGGACATCCGCAAACAGTGAATAAGGTTGGAAGGATAATCGCTTCAATGTATGCCAAGAAAAATGTCTCAGTCATCATGACAATGGCAACCAAAGGGATATCATTAGCATACGCCGTGGCAAATTATTTGAATGTTCCAGTTGTCATTGTAAGTAGAAATAATAAAGTAACGGAAGGTTCTACAGTGAGCATCAATTATGTTTCAGGCTCTTCAAAGAGGATTCAGACTATGGTACTCTCTAAGAGAAGCTTGGTTGAGGGTTCGAATGTATTGATTGTAGACGATTTCATGAAGGCTGGGGGTACCATTAACGGTATGGTCAGTTTATTGGATGAATTTAAGGCAACAGTTGCCGGAATAGCGGTGCTGGTCGAATCCGAACATACGGAGGAGTGCCTTGTCGAGGACTATGTTTCTTTAATCAAGTTGACACAGGTGGTCGAAAGAGACAAAAAAATCAAGGTCAGCCGTGGGAATTATTTTACGAAAAAGGAATAGGGGGAATCATTTCATGAAAACGATACATACGGATGAAGCACCGGCAGCGATCGGACCATATTCACAAGGCGTTATCGTGGATAAGTTATTTTTCAGTTCAGGACAGATCCCACTTACTGCTTCTGGTGAGATGATAACAGGGAATGTTAAGGAACAAACACACCAGGTCTTTAAGAATCTCCAAGCTGTATTGAAAGAAGCAGGAGCCTCATTGGAAACTGTTATTAAAGCTACTGTATTCATTAAAAGTATGGAAGATTTCGGTTCGATTAATGAAATATACGGAGAATATTTTTCTAATCATAAACCTGCTCGCTCATGTGTAGAGGTTGCCCGGCTTCCTAAAGATGCACTAGTGGAAATAGAAGTGGTTGCGCTCGTTAAATAAACGGGCGTTTTTTTTTATTTTTTAAGGGGAATTCGTAATGGGTAATTTTCCTGTAATATAAGGGGTATTTATAGTATTTTAGAAAACTAGGCTGAATTTTCTAAAAAAATTACAGATAATAGAAGGAGTTCCCGTTTTTTTGTTGAATATGTACTTTAAGTTTTAACAACAACAAAAAGGGATGGTGAGCTTAAATGGAAGTAACTGACGTAAGATTACGCCGTGTGAATACGGATGGTCGTATGAGAGCTATCGCATCAATTACACTGGATAATGAATTTGTGGTTCATGATATTCGTGTGATCGACGGAAACAATGGTTTATTTGTAGCAATGCCAAGTAAACGAACTCCAGATGGAGAATTCCGGGATATCGCTCATCCAATCAATTCCTCGACACGCGGGAAAATTCAAGAAGCTGTCTTGACAGAATATCACCGATTGGGAGAACTTGAAACTGAACTAGAGGAAGCTGGAGCAGGTGCTTCTTAATTAACTTACCTTTAAACTTTTATTTTATAATTCGTGCATCTAGAGCCTACTTCATTAGTAGTGCTCTTTTTTATTTTATTCTGAAACGATAAGTTTAGAACTTATTCCCTTTCCATCTAGTAATTTTACTAAAATGGTATATATTATGATGCCATCTTCAATGGTTTAAGTACCCCTCCTTTTTATTTTTCAAACCTTTTTATACATCCTGATATATTAAAATCCCTGTAAGCGGATGGAAGGAATACCATTTATGAAAATTATCATAACCTCCAATGACGTGAATATGAGATGAATCGGCAACCTGATATCGGAATGGGAGTTAACAACGGATGCAGTGCTTCCTAATGGCCTGTACATAGGGCGTAGTGCAATCATGGTATGTTTTGGGATGATGGGGGGTGACTGGTGTTAACAGGGGAAGAAGGCGCGATTTCTGTATTATGCTAATAATGAAAATGACATTGATCAAGCAAATATTATTATTTGAATGATTAAAAAGACTGCTAACAGATCCAATAATAACGTTTGAAGGAAGTCGGAATTTGAATTTTTTCTTACCTTCGCGGTTGACAATTATATGTACTTTTAATTGTTACCTTGAAAAGAATCACTATATGAGATAATATTTTTAGTGGATAAAAAGGTGAAAATGGAGGCCTGTTATGAGTAATCGCTATGCAATAATATTGGCCGCTGGGCAAGGTACTAGGATGAAATCTAAGCTTTATAAGGTTTTGCACCCTGTTTGCGGGAAACCAATGGTACAACATGTTATCGATCAAGTCAATCAACTTCAAATAGAAGATATTGTAACAGTCATTGGCCATGGAGCTGAAAAAGTTCAAGAACAACTTGGTGATTCATGCAAGTATGCCTTACAAGATCAGCAATTAGGTACGGCACATGCTGTAATGCAAGCGGAAAGCGTTTTATCCGTTAAAAGTGGAACGACCCTTGTGATTTGCGGTGATACGCCTTTGATCAAAGCGGAAACGATGAAAGAGCTTATAGCATTGCATGAGCAAAGTCAGGCGAAAGCAACAATCTTAACAGCATATGCAGATAACCCAGCTGGCTATGGAAGGGTCCTTCGAGGTGAAGGCGGACTTGTAGAAAAAATCGTCGAGCATAAGGATGCCACTGATGAAGAAAGATATGTTAAGGAAATAAATACCGGTACATATTGCTTCGATAACCAAGCATTATTTAGCGCGCTGAAAAAGGTTTCAAATGAAAATGTCCAGGGAGAATATTACTTACCGGATGTTATTGAAATTTTAAAAGAAGAAGGGGAAGTGGTGACGGCCTTCCAATCCAGTGATTTCGAAGAGACATTAGGTGTAAATGACCGAGTGGCTTTATCGCAGGCTGAGCATATTTTACGGAAACGCATTAATGAATCGCATATGAGGAATGGCGTAACGATCGTCGATCCGCTTACAACGTTCATTGAAGCGGATGTGCAAATCGGACAGGATACGGTCATTAACCCTGGGTCATTCATAAAAGGAAAAAGTATTATCGGACAGGATTGCTTGATTGGCCCGAATACGGAAATCAGTAATTGTGAAATCGGTGATGGAACGGAAGTCCTACAATCGGTTGTACACGAAAGCAATATTGGAAGTTTTGTTAAAATCGGTCCTTTCGCACATGTTAGACCTCAATCAGATATTAAGGATTCCGTTAAAATCGGTAATTTTGTCGAAATTAAAAAGGCCGTTTTTGGCAAAGGAAGCAAGGCCTCTCATTTGAGTTATATTGGCGATGCAGAGGTTGGGGAGAATGTTAATATAGGCTGCGGATCTATTACCGTGAATTATGATGGGAAAAATAAACATTCGACGAAGATTGAAGACAATGTCTTCATAGGCTGCAATTCTAATCTAGTTGCACCTGTGACGATAGGAGAAGGAGCATATGTGGCTGCTGGGTCAACCATCACACAAGATGTACCGCAGGAAGCCCTATCCGTTGCTCGGGCTCGTCAAGTTAACAAAGAAGATTATGTCAAGAATTTGAAATTCAATAAATAACCGACGGAGGTCATCATGTCAAATCAGTATTTAGATCCTAATTTAAAAGTATTCTCTTTAAATTCAAACTTCGATTTAGCACAAGAAATCGCTGCTGCAATCGGTGTTGAACTTGGAAAATGTAGCGTAACAAGTTTCAGTGACGGTGAAGTTCAGATTAATATTGAAGAAAGTATTCGTGGCTGTGACGTTTACGTAATCCAATCAACAAGCCAACCAGTCAATGAAAATTTAATGGAACTTTTAATTATGATCGATGCTCTTAAACGTGCTTCAGCTAAAACGATCAATATTGTAATGCCATATTACGGTTATGCCCGACAAGATCGTAAAGCACGTGCACGTGAACCAATTACAGCTAAACTTGTCGCAAATCTTTTAGAAACTGCTGGTGCACACCGTGTAATCACATTAGATCTTCACGCGCCACAAATTCAAGGTTTCTTCGATATTCTGATCGATCACCTTGTTGCTGTTCCAATTTTAGCTGATTTCTTCAAGGAAAAAGATTTAAGTGATATCGTCATCGTTTCCCCTGATCATGGTGGGGTTACACGGGCTCGTAAAATGGCGGATCGCCTAAAAGCACCGATTGCCATTATCGATAAGCGCCGCCCAAGACCGAACGTGGCTGAAGTCATGAACATCATTGGTAATATTGAAGGGAAGACAGCAATACTGATTGATGACATCATCGATACCGCAGGCACTATTACACTAGCGGCCAATGCCCTTGTAGAGAATGGTGCTAAAGCAGTGTATGCTTGTTGTACACACCCAGTCCTTTCAGGTCCTGCCATCGAAAGGATTCAAAATTCAACGATTAAGGAATTGGTCGTGACTAACACGATTGCCCTATCTGAAGATAAGAAAATCGATAAAATTGTTGGACTCTCTGTAGCACCTTTGATCGCAGAGGCGATTATTCGTGTCCATGAGGAACAATCAGTCAGCACATTATTCGATTGATAATAAAATAAACGAAAACACGGCGGGCCTTCGGGCTCGCCGTGTTTTCGTTTAAAAGTTTCAGAAAATATTTAATTCTTAGTTGACAGATATGAATACTAATAATAAAATGACTATACAAATATTCAATTCATATTTTCTGAAATGAAAAACTGTACTAACGCAAGTGCATACTGGTTAGCGCCGATCGGACTACCGAAGGCTCCTTTTCACTTACCATTGAACATTAGGCATCTTTTTGCCCTATTGTCCTATTGGTTAAGGAAAGGAGCCTTTTATTTTTATATAAATAGTTTAAGAAGGGTGTGCAGAATATGAAGAAAAAACGAAATTTGTGGCTGATTTCCATTATTAGCATCTTCATGCTGATATTAAGTGGATGTGGACAGGAAAAGAACAGTTCCAAAAGTGCTGACGCAAAAGAAACGGATAAGACCATTCGAATCGGTTATCAAAAATTCGGGACATTAAATATTTTAAAATCCAAAGGGGAGCTGGAAACACATTTAAAAGAATTGGGATATACCGTCGATTGGACTGAATTCCCTGCGGGACCTCAGCTACTTGAAGCCTTGAATGTCGGCAGCCTTGATTTTGGGCACACAGGGGAGGCGCCACCGATATTTGCACAGGCAGCCAATGCACCACTTGTCTACATTGCTAATCAGCCCGCAAACCCTTCAGGAGAGGCTATAGTCGTGCAAAAGGATTCATCCATTAAAAATGTGAAAGATTTAAAAGGTAAGAAGGTTGGCTTGAATAAAGGTTCAAATGTTCATTACCTATTGGTCAAAGCTTTAGAGGAAGCAGGTCTTACTCTTGATGACATTCAGCCCGTCTACTTGCCACCGGCTGATGCGAGAGCCGCTTTTGAAGGAAACCAAATCGATGCCTGGGTAATATGGGACCCATTTTTATCAGCGGCGGAATTGGAACTTAAAACGAAAACGATTCAGGATGGAGAAGGACTAGTGGCGAATCGTGAATTCTTTTTGGCAACTGATTCATTTTCCGAGAACGAAGAGGCTTTGAAAATCATCAAAGAAGAACTGATAAAGGTTGATAAATGGATTGAAGAAAACCCAAGCGACGTCGCTGAATTTTTATCTCCAGAAATTGGGATTAGTGTGGAAGCATTAGAAAAAACATTAAAAAGAAAAGAATATGGACTTG
Organism: Peribacillus sp. NJ11; assembly: GCF_030348405.1. Lineage (NCBI taxonomy): Bacteria > Bacillati > Bacillota > Bacilli > Caryophanales > Bacillaceae > Peribacillus > Peribacillus sp. NJ11. Next base: position 1,060,889 of record NZ_JAUCFO010000001.1, on the reverse strand, counting down.
AGGAGATTTCCAGTACGGTTTTGGATGATCAACAAAAGATTGCCGATACATTTTTTAATCTTAAATTAATTCCAAGCAAGATTAATGTTCTAGATGCATCTGCAGATGTTAAAAAAAATTAAGGGGGAAATAAAATGAAAGTATTTTGGTTTTTGCCATCACATGGAGAAAGTCGCTATTTAGGATCGACAAAGGGAGGGAGGGCGATTACACTCCCTTATTTAAAACAAATAGCACAGGCAGTCGATCATTTAGGTTTTGAAGGGGCTTTGCTTCCAACAGGTCGGTCTTGTGAGGACGCTTGGGTGGTGGGTTCTTCATTGATTTCCGCAACGGAAAGAATGAAATTTTTAGTTGCGATTCGTCCAGGTTTAATGTCGCCAACCTTAGCTGCGCGTATGGCTTCAAGCTTCGACAGGTTGTCGAATGGCCGTCTCTTGATCAATGTAGTAACTGGGGGTGACCCAGTTGAATTGGCAGGTGATGGCGTGTTTCTAAATCATAAGGAACGCTATGAGCAAACAGATGAATTTCTCGATATCTGGAGAAAGGAAATATCCGGTGAGAGAGTGGACTTTGAAGGGGAGCACTTAAAGGTTGAAGGTGGAAATATTCTGTTGCCACCTGTACAAAAACCGTACCCACCGCTATATTTCGGAGGTTCATCCGATCCAGCCATCGATATATCAGGAAAGCATATTGATGTGTACTTGACCTGGGGTGAGCCGCCGGTGCAAGTGGCTGAAAAAATTGAAAAGGTACGTAAAAAAGCAGCAGAGTATGGGCGTGAAGTCAGATTCGGCATTCGCATGCATGTCATTGTAAGAGAAACGGAAGAAGAAGCTTGGCAGGCAGCGGAGGAACTCATTAAATATGTGGATGATGAAATGATTGAAAATTCACAAAAGATTTTTGGGCGATTTGATTCGGTGGGCCAGAAGCGGATGTCGCAACTTCATAATGGAAACAGGGATTCACTCGAAATTAGTCCAAACTTATGGGCGGGTGTAGGTCTTGTGCGCGGGGGTGCCGGTACAGCACTAGTCGGAAGTGCAGAAAATGTTGCCGCCAGAATGAAGGAATATGAAGAAATCGGAATAGAATCCTTCGTTTTATCTGGGTACCCTCACCTGGAAGAAGCGTACCGTGTTGCGGAATTATTATTCCCTTTACTCCCTGTCGAACAGCTGCAAGTTCCCGTTTCGAAAGCGACGAGTCCGTTCGGGGAAATACTGGCGAATGACCACTACCCTACAAAAGGAAGTGAAATTGAAGATGCAGAAGTTAAACAAAAAGTTCAATAGGTTCCACCTCATATCATGGCTTGTGCCCATTCTGCTATTGGTAACTTGGCAGCTCCTTTCTTTGTGGGGGATTCTGTCGGAACGGATATTGCCTGCCCCGACTGAAGTCTTTCAAGCTGGCGTCACTTTATTGAAAACAGGGGAACTTATAGATTATATCGGCATCAGTGCTCAGCGGGCCTTCATCGGCTTTTTAATCGGCGGGATTATTGGTTTTGTACTAGGGTTGTTAAATGGGTTATCATCCATTGCTGAAAGCCTATTCGATACATCGCTTCAGATGTTGCGTAACATTCCGCATTTAGCTTTAATACCACTGGTGATCCTATGGTTTGGTATAGAAGAAGAAGCGAAAATTTTCCTTGTCGCTTTAGGGGTTCTATTTCCCATCTATTTAAATACATTTCATGGAGTGAAATCGGTGGATAAGGATTTAATTGAAGCGGCAAGGGTTTATGGGTTAAGTGGTCTTTCTTTATTCTGGAATGTGATCCTCCCTGCAGCCTTTCCATCCATTTTGGTGGGTATCCGCTTCTCCCTTGGAATCATGTGGGTCACATTAATTGTCGCAGAAACAATATCCGCTAATTCCGGAATAGGATATATGGCTATGAATGCCCGGGAATTCATGAGGATGGATATTGTTGTTCTCAGTATTCTCTTATATGCATTATTAGGAAAAATATCGGACGTTGCGGCCAAATTAATTGAAAAAAGATGCTTAAAGTGGCATCCATCATACCAATGAGGAGGTCATTAATATGATAAATGGAAATTCGTTGGAATTGCAGGGCGTAAGAAAGGGTTTTGGGGAGTTTGAAGTTTTAAAGGGAATGGATCTCACTTTTAAAAAAGGGGAATTCGTAGCCATTGTCGGTAAGAGTGGATGTGGAAAGAGCACCTTGCTGCGCCTTGTGGCAGGACTGGAAAAGCCGACGGGCGGGAAGATACTGGTGAATGGAAGACCATTGAATGGATTGAATAAATCGTCACGTACGATGTTTCAGGATGGAAGGCTTTTTCCTTGGAAAAGAATCCTTCAAAATATTGGTGTCGGCTTAAAAGGGGATTGGAAGTCAAACGCTATGGAATTACTGGAACAAGTGGGCCTTGCAGATCGAGCAAATGATTGGCCGTCCGTTTTATCTGGTGGGCAGAAGCAAAGGATAGCCTTAGCGAGGGCATTGGTGAACCAACCTGACATTCTCCTCTTGGATGAGCCGTTAGGGGCATTGGATGCTTTGACAAGAATTGGCATGCAAAGGCTGATTGAAGAATTATGGAGGAAAAGGAATTTTACTGCCATACTTGTTACACATGATGTTGAAGAAGCGGTACTGCTTGCCGACCGTGTCATATTAATTGAAGAAGGCAAAGTCGCAATGAATAAGGAAATCAATCTGCCGAGACCACGGAAAAAGGATAGCATTCAATATTCCTCACTAGCAGCCCAAATCCTTAACCGAGTCATGCAAGTTGAGGGGGAAAGGGAAAACAAAGCGATTCACGCTTAAATTCAAGAAAAAAGATTTTACGGTGAATTCCTATGTTTACCATATGTTTAGCCTCTTGTGGCAGCCTTCGGATTTTACCTTCCATGTTTAATGATTCGCCATTTAGGGAAATGTTAAATATAGAGAGACTTGTAATTCATATTTAGGAAGGCGGAGGATGTATGAGTAATATATTAGCTGCAAAAGAACGTACGGATTCAAAACACTCTAATTTAAGGAATTTGAGGGAAAGCGGGGAAATCCCAGCGATAGTATATGGCAATAAAAATGACAGTACAGCCATTTCAGTCAATAATATTGAGCTTCAAAAGACAATCAAGGAAATAGGCCGTAATGGTATCATTTCTTTGGACTTGGAAGGAACGAGTTATAAAGTCATGCTCTCTGACTATCAAAAGGATCCTATAAAGAACTCCATTTATCATGCAGACTTTTTAATTGTAGATATGTCCGCTCAATTACAGGCACAAGTTCGCATTAACCTTGTCGGAGTTTGTAAAGGCGTGAAAGACGGTGGGGTCCTTCAGCAGTCTCTTCATGAAGTGACGGTTACGGCTAAACCAAATGACATTCCTGACTCCATCGATGTTGACGTTACCGAACTTCAGGTAGGGGATACAATCTACATATCTGATATCCAAACGAATAAGCAAGTTACAATCGACAACGATGGTGAGGAAGTAGTTGCATCTGTTTTGGCTCCTCGTCAGGAAGAGGAAATAAGTACAGGTGAACAGCAAGATGGCGGTATCCCTGAAAATGAAGAGGGCAGGGAAACCAAGGCATCACCAGAGTCATGATGCAGGGATTAAACAAGTGAATCGTGATATAATAGGCGTAGCTCTTAATGAGTTACGTCTTTTCAATCTCTGGATGCGTCAATTTAAACAGGTCCATTTTCCGGAACTGATTCCTTTAATTAGGGTTTTTTTCTAATTAGTTCTCCGGTCGCTTGCAGGCCAGCTTGAAATTAGGGTACTATTTTTCTAAGGTCAATAAGCTTGGAAAAACTTCGTCCCAACGTAACTCCCTAAATAACCGTAATGACGGAGTGTGAATCATGAAAATTATTGTAGGGTTAGGGAACCCAGGTAAACAATATGAAAAAACTCGGCATAACGTCGGCTTTGAAGTAATAGATGAGTTATCCAGAAAATGGTCAATTCCACTTGATCAAGCAAAACACAAGGGTATCTATGGTGTAGGAATGGTAAAGGGAGAAAAAGTTTTATTGCTTAAACCCTTAACTTACATGAATTTATCAGGAGAATCCATTTCGGCTGTCATGCATTTCTTTAAGGTGGATATCGCGGATGTGGTCATTATATATGATGACCTTGATTTGCCTCCAGGGAAGCTTCGCCTTCGTCAAAAAGGAAGTGCAGGCGGTCATAATGGGATAAAATCTTCAATTGCCCATTTGGGTACGCAAGAATTCAATCGCATCAGAATAGGCATTGGCCGCCCGATTGGCCGTATTCCAGTACCTGATTATGTATTAGGACGTTTTTCGCCTGAAGAATGGGATCATGTAGGGGCAACGATCGAAAAAAGCGCGGCTTCTTGTGAAGCTTGGATGGAAAAACCATTTATACAGGTCATGAACGAATATAACCAATAAGCAAAGAGTAGATATAAGTAAAGAATAATATCTTCCTGTTTCGCTGAATAAATCCCCTCTAATTGTACATACTAACACTATTACAAAAATAGGGGGTTACGAAATGGCTCTCCATTATCGATGCCGACATTGCGGAACTAAGCTGGGCTCAATCGAGGCACACTCACTGAGTACGGAGCAGTTAGGTTTTAATCAACTTACCGATGAAGAGCGACAAGAGATGATCGTTTATGATTCTGAAGGGGATATGCATGTAAGGGCGATATGTGAAGATTGTCATGAATCGCTGCAAAGGAACCCTGAATTATATGAAAACGATTATATTATTCATTAGCGGGAGAGGGCTTTGGACAAAATCCAAAGCATTTTTCCGTTTGTCTGGTTTACAAAGGCACATAAAATGAAAAATTGCCGTTAATAAAGAGGACGCTTGGTTAAATTGGCCAAGTTTAAATAAAAGGATTACAAATGGTTTTCGCACGTTAAAGAGAGGGGGGGAAGAAAATGAATGGATTGCAAAACTTGTTCTCCAAACAAGATGATGTTCATTCGTTAATCGCCGGCATTGATGAAGGACTTAAGGAACAAATAGTCTCTGGTCTGACAGGTTCCTCGAGATCACTATTGCTGGCTTCCGTATATGAAAAGACGAATAGGCCGATTTTATTAGTTACCCATAATTTATTGCAAGCACAAAAATTCCATGAGGATTTATCCAGTTTCATTCCCGAGGAAGAATTATATATATATCCCGCCAATGAATTGATTGCGGCCGATTTGAGTGTGGCCAGTCCGGAATTAAGGGCCCAACGTGTAGAAGCATTGAACTTTTGGGCGGAGGGAAAGAAAGGGATTGTCATTGCGCCGATTCCCGGGGTCCGTCGTGTGCTTCCTTCTAAGGATATTTGGAAGAGGCATCAGCTTACGTTTAATTTAGGGGAAGACATCGAGCTCGAACCAACACTTAATAAATTCATTGCTATGGGTTATAACCGGTCTGAAATGGTTGCTTCACCAGGTGAATTCAGTATCCGTGGCGGTATAATCGATATTTATCCGATCACGGAACCTAATCCAATACGAATAGAGTTATTCGATACCGAAATAGATTCAATAAGGACTTTTTCAAGCGAAGATCAGCGATCCATCGAGAAACTCAAGAAAGTGATGATTGGTCCCGTCAGTGAGGCCTTGCTAGAGACAGAGCATATCGAAAGAATCATAACAAGGCTTGAGAGCGGATTAAGTAAAAGCTTGAAGAAACTTAAAGATGAGAAAACAAAGGAACAACTGGTTCAAACGATCAGCTATGAACTAGAACAGCTGAAAATGGGAAATAAACCCGACCAAATCTTTAAATACTTAAGTTTGGCTTATGAAGATCCAGCTAGTTTAATAGATTATTTACCTGTAAACGGTTTGGTTTTCTTAGATGAGATCAGTAGAATCCAGGAAATCAATGATTCATTGGAAAAGGAAGAGGCTGGTTGGTACACTGACCTTTTAAGTCAGGGACAGATTATCCATGACATAAAATTGGCTCATCCCATGCAGGAATTAATAATGAAATCCAGCAGGCCGTTTGTATATCTTTCATTGTTTTTACGGCATGTACCGCATACGAATCCTCAGAATATCCTGAATTTTGCCAGTAAACAAATGCAAAATTTCCATGGACAGATGAATGTGTTCAAAGCTGAACTGGAACGTTGGAAAAAAGGGAAATATACAGTCGTCATACTTGGACAGGATGAAGAACGGGTAAAAAAGCTGCATTCGGTTTTAGCCGATTATGATATAGAGGCCACAGAACTGTTTGATGCGAACAGCATTCTTCCAGGTAAAGTACAGATTTTACGAGGCAGCCTTAACAGCGGCTTTGAATTACCCATGCAGAAATTCAGTATCATTACGGAAACGGAATTGTTTAATAAGAAATCAAAGAAATCGATACGGAGACAGAAACTATCGAATGCGGAGCGAATCAAGAGTTATTCCGAACTGAAGATCGGTGACTATGTCGTTCATGTTAACCATGGTATCGGTAAATATTTGGGAATTGAAACCCTTACGATAAATGGGGTCCATAAAGATTACCTACATATTCGTTATCAAGCGGATGACAAATTGTATGTTCCTGTCGACCAAATAGATCTTGTGCAAAAATATGTCGGTTCTGAAGGGAAAGAACCGAAGCTTTATAAGCTAGGTGGAACGGAATGGAAACGTGTCAAAAGTAAAGTTCAATCATCCGTTGAGAACATTGCTGATGATTTAATCAAGCTATACGCAGAAAGGGAAGCGGCCAAGGGCTATGCCTTTTCACCTGATGGTGATATGCAGAGAGATTTCGAAACATCATTCGCTTATAACGAAACGGAGGATCAATTACGTTCTATAGTCGAAATCAAAAAGGATATGGAACGGGAACGGCCGATGGATCGTTTATTATGTGGCGATGTCGGATATGGGAAGACGGAAGTAGCCATCCGTGCCGCTTTTAAAGCCATTATGGATGGCAAGCAAGTTGCATTTCTTGTTCCGACCACCATCCTCGCCCAGCAGCATTTTGAAACACTAAGGGAACGTTTTCAGGATTATCCCATTTCGATTGGTCTTATGAGCCGTTTCCGGACAAAAAAACAGCAAACGGAAACGATTAAAGGATTGAAGGCAGGCACGGTGGATATTGTGGTTGGCACGCACAGGATTTTATCCAAAGATATAGTGTATCGCGATTTGGGTTTGCTTATCATTGATGAAGAACAGCGTTTTGGCGTTACACATAAGGAGAAGATCAAACGCTTAAAAACAAATGTGGATGTACTGACTTTGACTGCGACACCGATTCCGAGGACCCTTCATATGTCCATGTTGGGCGTGAGGGATTTGTCCGTTATCGAAACACCGCCTGAGAATCGGTTCCCGATCCAAACATATGTCATGGAGTATAATGGCTCGTTGGTAACGGAAGCGATAGAACGGGAATTGGCCAGGGATGGCCAGGTTTATTTCCTATACAATCGGGTAGAGGATATAGCAAGAAAAGCAGAAGAAATTTCCATGTTGGTACCCGATGCCCGAGTCACCTTTGCTCATGGGCAAATGTCGGAGCAAGAACTGGAAGCGGTTATGTTCGGCTTTTTGGAAGGCGAATATGATGTTTTGGTAAGTACAACCATTATAGAAACGGGTGTTGATATCCCGAATGTCAATACGCTTATAGTGAATGAAGCAGATAGAATGGGACTTTCACAGCTCTATCAGCTACGTGGCCGTGTAGGGCGATCCAATCGGGTTGCATATGCATTCTTTACTTATAGGAAAGATAAAGTGTTGACGGAAGTGGCGGAAAAACGTCTTCAATCCATTAAGGAATTTACAGAGTTGGGTTCAGGATTCAAAATCGCGATGCGTGATTTATCCATCAGGGGAGCTGGAAATATTCTAGGGGCTCAACAACATGGCTTCATCGATTCAGTTGGTTTTGATTTGTACTCACAAATGTTGAAAGAAGCAGTGGACGCGAAACGTAATGACCAGCCAACCGAAGAAAAGAACACCCTTGAAATTGACGTTGAAGTGGATGCTTATATCCCTGATGCCTACATAATGGATGGACATCAGAAAATAGAAATGTATAAAAGGTTCAGGGGCATTACTTCTCTTGAAGAAGTGGAAGAATTACAAGATGAAATGCTCGATCGTTTCGGAGAGTATCCAGAAGAAGTAGCCTATTTATTCATGATTGCCGAAATGAAGGTATATGCTGAAAAGGCTGGAATTGAAAGCATTAAACAATTGAAGCAGGAAATCAGCATTCTCCTCAGGGAAAAGGTAAGCAGCGATGTGGATGGACAAAAAGTGTTTGAGCTGGGGTCAAAGTATGGCCGTATGGTCGGCTTCGGCATGGATGGAAATCGAATGAAGCTAGTCCTGCACATAAAAGGTGTAGAACAAAGCAAATGGCTTAACATACTATTTGAGATGGCCAAGGGTTTACAGCATGTAAAAAAAGAGACTCAAGCCACAAAAAACTGAAGTGAATGATAGTCCTCTTGAAGAAATTGTTTTTAAGATACCATGGTAAAAAAATGCAACAAAAAGAAAAATTTTTTCAAAGTGCATAGAACTTACCATTAGAAAAATACTAAGTACAATAGCTGGTGATGATTATAATGCTACAAAAAGAGGATTTATCAAATCAATTAGATGAAAGTGAGGCAACATTAGATGAAAGCAACTGGTATCGTTCGCCGAATTGATGATTTAGGAAGAGTCGTCATCCCGAAAGAAATTCGAAGGACCCTCCGTATTCGTGAAGGGGATCCTTTGGAAATCTTTGTGGATAGAGATGGAGAAGTAATCTTAAAGAAATACTCTCCTATTAGTGAATTAGGCGATTTTGCAAGAGAATATGCAGAAGCACTTTATGATAGCCTTGGAAATCCAGTTATGATTTGTGATAGGGATACTTACATTGCAGTGGCAGGCGGCTCCAAAAAAGAATACTTAAATAAAAGCGTTAGTGAACTAGTGGAAAAAATCATGGAAGAAAGAAATCCTGTCTTGGAATCTCCGAACGGACAAATTTCTTTCGTTGATTCAAATGATGAAGAAGTCCAATCGTATACTGCAGCTCCAATCATTGCGAGTGGCGACCCGATTGGTGCCGTCCTGATTTTCTCAAAAGAAGGTACACTTGGTGAAGTGGAACAGAAATCGGTTGAAACAGCAGCAAGTTTCCTAGCTAGACAAATGGAACAGTAAGCTTGGACATGCCATTATATTTTTAAAGGTGGAAAGGGCAGCAATCGCTGTCCTTTTTGCTCTTTCTTAAAGGTTAAACGGATTGGGAAGGGCAATGAAGAGAATTCTTTGAGATGAACATGGAAATTAATTAACAGTGTGGTTGCAATTGAAAAATAACCACTTGAATTATGCTATAATAACTACCACATATGAGTGAAAAGGGGAAAAAGAATGGCTGAAAAGCCTTATAAAACATCAAATGAACTTTTGCGAGGTGCGCTGATCCTGAGCGCAGCAGCGATTATCGTAAAAGTTTTGAGCGCGGCCTATCGCATACCTTATCAGAACATTGCGGGTGACATCGGGTTTTATATCTATCAGCAGGTATATCCCTTCTACGGTGTAGCCTTTACATTATCCACACTAGGCTTCCCGGTTGTCATATCCAAACTGATCGCAGAACGGGAGTCTTCTAAAAATAATTTTGAGGTCAAGGACATTTTAGTGACATCATTCGTCGTCTTAAGTTCGATAGGAATCATTATGTTTGCAGCACTGTTCCTGGGCGCTGATTGGATTGCCGGATGGATGAAGGATCCGGATTTAGCCAGTCTGCTGAGAATCATTGCCTATTCCTACTTATTAATGCCGATTTCATCTGTTTTAAGAGGCTATTTTCAAGGAATAAACAACATGTTACCCACGGCAAGTTCGCAGGTCGCTGAACAATGCATCCGTGTATTGACGATACTGGTGCTTTCAACGATATTCGTGAATCTAGGCTACTCTCCTTATGTGGTCGGTAAGGGCGCCGTCTTCGGTTCGATTACCGGCGGCATAACCGGCCTTGTCCTACTTATTGCTTTCGTTATTTTAAGAGCAGAATGGAAGCTTTTTTCACAAGTGAAAATCAAACCGGTAAATTTCATCAAAATTTCAAAAGTCCTGGTTTTCCAAGGATTGGCGTTTTGCATAACTGGCTTGATCCTTATCTTGTTTCAGTTTGTCGACTCACTACATCTGTATTCTCTATTAAGGGAAACGGGGATGGGGGAAAGGGAAGCTAAAGAGTGGAAAGGGGTATATGACCGTGGACAGCCTTTGCTTCAGCTAGGGACAGTCGTGGCTAATTCTTTTGCTTTGGCGCTTGTACCTGTAATATCCGGATTCGTTCAGAAGAGGAGTGAACAAGAATTAGTCAATAAGATTAAATTGGCGCTGCGTGTAAGTACGACGATTGGAATCGCTGCTGCGATTGGGCTGATAGTGACGATGAAGCCGGTCAATCATATGCTGTTCACGAATTCCAAAGGGACAATTACTTTAGCGATTTTTTCCTTATCGATTTTATTCACATCCCTCATAATGGCAAAAGCGGCAGTGATTCAAAGTTTAGGCTATTCGTTTATACCGGTGATCATTACGATTGTGGGGGTGGGCAGCAAGTGGGCTTTGAACCTTGTTCTTGTTCCCCATTACAAAATTGCGGGAGCAGCCTCTGCAACAGTACTTGCATTTATGATCATGACTGTATTATTTTATACGGTTTTGAGAGTACATATCAAAAAGACATTAATTGAAAAGAAGTACCTGTTAATAATCTTGAAGAGTACGGTTTACATGGGTACGGTTGTCGTTTTATTCAATGCCATATTCCAATTGGTGTTTTCAGGTGATAGCCGGATGTTAGCTACGATCCAAGCGCTGATCGGTGTGGGGATCGGTGCAGCCGTTTTTGTGATGACCGCCATTCGTGCAGGCTTATTTGGTGAAGAAGAACTTTCACTTATCCCTGCAGGTTCAAAGCTTAAACGATTTATAATAACGAATAGGAGTATACGAAATCATGAATGAGATAACTATAATAGGCCTTGGTGCAGGGGATTTAGATCAGTTACCGCTAGGGATTTACAAAAAATTGACACAAACTGAACAATGCTTCGTCAGAACGATGGATCATCCGGTAATCGGTGACTTGAAAAAAGAAGGAGTCAATTTCACGGCTTTTGACGAGATATATGAAAAGCACGACCAATTTGAAGCGGTATATGAAGAAATAGCCGGAACATTATTACAAGAGGCCTTAAACCGCTCCGTTCTATACGCGGTTCCAGGGCATCCCATGGTTGCGGAAAAAACGGTTCAGCTTTTGCTCGAAAAGGGTCCGGCCCTTGGAATAGCCATTAAGCTGGAAGGCGGCCAAAGTTTCCTTGACCCCCTGTTTCAGGCTGTTAGAATCGATCCGATTGAAGGGTTCCAGTTGTTGGATGGTACAGATCTTTCACCCGATGATCTGCACATTACCCAGCATATGATAATCGGACAGGTTTATGACGCATTCAGCGCATCGAATGTGAAGTTGACTTTAATGGAAAAGCTTCCAGATGACTACGAGGTATATATCGTTACAGCGGCAGGCAGCAGTCAGGAAAAAGTGACAAAGTGCGCCCTGTTCGAACTCGACCGTCAGATGGAGTTAAGTAACTTGACGAGTGTTTATGTCCCGCCTGTTAGAGCAGAAGCGTTACAGTATCGGGAGTTTTCCAAGCTGCGGCAAATCATCGCAGAACTTAGAGGTCCAGAAGGATGTCCTTGGGATAAGAAACAAACTCATGAAAGCTTGAAGAAATATCTAATAGAAGAGGCATACGAGCTTATTGATTCCATCGATCAAGAGGACGATGAGGGCATGGTTGGTGAACTGGGGGATGTTCTGCTTCAGGTGATGCTTCATTCACAAATCGGTGAAGATGAGGGCATGTTCACGATAGATGATGTAATTGAAGGCATTACGGCAAAAATGGTTCGACGCCACCCTCATGTATTCGGAAATGTTGAAGTGAATGGCGAGGAAGATGTGTTGGTGAATTGGCAGAAAATCAAAGAAGAAGAAAAGGGGAGCGAACCAAAAGCTATGCATTCCATACTGGATGGTATTGAAAAATCGCTGCCAAACTTACTTCGGGCCGAGGAGTACCAAAAAAGGGCTGCGAAGGTTGGATTTGATTGGGATGAGGTTTCCGAAGCCTGGAAAAAGGTTTTGGAAGAGGTGAAGGAATTAGAAGAGGAAGTATTAACCCCAAACAGGGATGTCGAAAGAATCAAATCGGAACTGGGCGACCTCTTTTTTGCGCTTGTCAACATTTCACGTTATTATGACATACAAGCAGAAGAAGCCGTCTACAAAGCAAACCAGAAATTTCACCAGCGTTTTACATATATAGAAGAGTGCATTCAAAGGGCAGACAAGAAGTTTGAGGACTATACATTGGAAGAACTGGATTCATATTGGGATGAGGCAAAAGCTAAAGGACTTTAATTAAGGGAGAGATTTGAATGTCGATGAGATTAGATAAATTCCTAAAAGTTTCAAGATTGATCAAGCGCCGCACGCTTGCGAAAGAAGTCGCGGATAAAGGGAGAATCACGATTAACGGACAACAGGCAAAGGCAAGTTCGAATGTTAAAGATGGTGATGAGTTGACTGTCCGATTCGGTCAAAAGCTGGTTACGGTACGAGTCGATAAAATTCAAGAAACGACGAAAAAAGAAGCGGCTGCAGACATGTATACCATCGTAAAGGAAGAAAAGCTAGCGGAGGAGTAAAGACAGGCTTGGTTCTAATTCCATTCTTACTGACATACACTTGTACAAAATCAGTGGTACTGTGAGGGATGAAAAAATGAGCCAATATAATGATCCGAATGCTAGTTATACAAAGGGAACGATCCAAGAGCATGATGTAACGATGAAAGGCCGCCGTTTACTTGATATTACCGGTGTCAAACAAGTGGAAAGCTTTGATAATGAAGAGTTTCTGCTCGAAACGGTAATGGGGTTCTTATCCATCAGGGGTCAAAACTTGCAAATGAAGAATTTGGACGTTGATAAAGGCATTGTTTCCATTAAGGGAAAAATTTTCGACCTTGTTTATTTAGATGAGCAATCAGGGGAGAAAGCTAAAGGCTTCTTTGGCAAATTGTTCAAATGACCTTAACGATCCAATTTTATACGTTGCTTGCGATGATAGGCATGGGCAGTGGCTTTGGAGCTGCCCTAGATACGTATAGCCGGTTTCTGAAGCGTTCAGAAAGGAAAAGGTGGATTGTATTCATCCATGACTTCCTTTTCTGGATCATTCAGGGTCTCCTTATTTTTTATGTTTTGTTTTTAGTGAATGAGGGGGAGTTTCGCCTCTATTTATTTTTGGCCTTATTATGCGGTTTTTCAGCTTATCAAGCACTTTTCAAAGGTTTCTATCAACGGTTTTTGGAGTTTTTGATAATACTGGTGATAAAGTTGGCGAGATTTATAACGAATTCGGTTCACATGCTGATATTTCTTCCGATAAAATGGGTAATAGTATCTTTAATAGCCATCATCATCGGGATGGGAAAGTTCGTTTTAGCATTATTAAAATGGGCGGGGAAAATACTTCTCTTTATATTAAATGTTTTCTGGAGGCCAGTAAAATGGATTCTGACCCATATATGGAATTTATTGCCGGTTTTTGTTACGAAAAACGTCGGGAAGTTTTATAATAAAGGAAAAGGGATTTTATTGAAAATAAAGAATTCTATAATTAGAATGCTAAAAAGATGGAGAACTAAAAAGAAATGAGGAGCGATAAAAAATGAGTAGCCTTCGTAAAAGGAAAGTGGCAAAAATAGAAAATCCCTACGTCGCTCAAGAAGAGAAAAAAGTGCAAACCGTAGAAAAAAAGAAGCGTGGTCTAATGCGTAGATTAACTCTATACTCAGTTTTCGCCGCTGTCTTTTTGATTTTGGCTGTTCCCACCATGATAACGCAAAATGTTGCACTGGATGGGAAAGTTCAACAGAAGGAAGAATTGAAGGGAAAGTTAGCTAAATTGGAAAAAGACGAGACCCTTCTTAAAGAAGAAATCGTGAAGCTAAATGACGACGACTATATAGCGAAAATAGCCAGACGTGATTATTTCTTATCTGAAAAAGGTGAAATCATTTTTACCCTTCCAAAAGGGAAGGAAGATAGTGACTAATATTGACACTGTTTTTTTACTTTCGTTATAATATAGTGTGAAGAGATTTTTTAACATTTCTAAGGAGGAACATTTTTTTTATGTCAATCGAAGTAGGCAGCAAGTTACAAGGTAAAGTAACAGGCATAACTAATTTTGGTGCATTTGTTGAGCTCCCTCAAGGTTCAACCGGTCTTGTCCATATCAGTGAAGTGGCTGATAACTATGTAAAAGATATCAATGATCATTTAAAAGTGGGCGATACGGTTGAGGTGAAAGTCATCAATGTGAAAGATGGCAAGATTGGCTTGTCCATAAAAAAAGCGATAGACCGACCTGAAAGTGAGCAAAAACCTGCATACACACCACGTCCGCGCCAAGGAAGAGGGAATGACAGCCGTTCCAAAGACTTCCGCTCGAAAAGTAATGGTTTCCAACCCAAGGAAAACTTTGAGCAAAAAATGGCTAAATTCTTAAAAGATAGCGAAGACCGCTTAACGACCCTTAAACGTAGCACTGAAACGAAACGGGGAGGTCGAGGAGGAAGACGCGGATAAAACTGCTGCTGAAAAATAATAGTTTAGCAACTTTTCCTGTGAAATTATTCATAGTGTAGATAAAGGCAAGCTTGCCGGCTTGTCTTCTTTTAATTTTATAAGGTTTTACTCATCGAATTGAATTCAACGGCAATAAATAGAAAAAGCGCCTCTGTACACTTACTCGGATAAGTGTGCAGAGGCGCTTTTGGTATTTGATGACCCGTACGGGATTCGAACCCGTGTTACCGCCGTGAAAGGGCGGTGTCTTAACCGCTTGACCAACGGGCCATGATTTTAATAATAAAGGATAGCGGCAGAGGGGATCGAACCCCCGACCTCACGGGTATGAACCGTACGCTCTAGCCAGCTGAGCTACGCCGCCAAAATGGTATGTGCTACTGAAGCACAAGTTATATCTTACATTCGTGAAGAAAAAATGTCAACAAAAAAAATAAAATTTGTCGGTTTCCATTTCCTGATTATTTATTCATGTTATTTTCCGCAAAAATAACCTAAAAACTTTGCTTTTCTTCAAAAATAAAAGAACACCTGTTTCTGTATTGAAAAAAAAGGCACAAAAACCTGTATACAAATGATTGTTCAAGAAGAATTTCGTCGAACGTTTTTCTTATCAGCTTATAAAATTCTGACAAAAAAATAAACAAGCCCTCTATATAATAAAAATCACTAATACGAATGGGGTGTTGAAATGGAAAAAGTAGAAAGACCCATGATGGAACCACTTGGAGATGTTCAGTTAAAAGAAGCGAAGGCAGGAGCCATCAATTGGATCCAACAACTGCAAATGAAGTCGGAAGACATATTCATAAAGAAAGGTATCTCTTTAGCCATTATCGGTTTTTTATTAGGACGGGCATTAATACTTTCGCAGCTGGCACCATTTGGACTTCCGTTTTTCGCAGCCGTTTTTCTCATGAGGCGTGACAGGGCTCCACTTGCATTATTCGGATTGATTGCAGGTGGGCTGACCGTTCACTATTCCAATAGTTTAGTCATCTTTGCATCGGCGTTCCTGCTTCTGTTATTTCATAAGATCAAGAGGCCCGCCGTAGAAGGACAATTCAAGACGATGTCGATGTACGTCTTTGCTTCACTATTCCTGGTCAACCTGGCCGAGCAATATCTGGTATTTCGAACGATTCAGCTGTACGACCTGATGATGATAGGAGTAGAGGCGGGACTCGCCATGATCTTAACCTTAATCTTCATACAGTCCATCCCGCTGCTAACCGTACGGACAAAAACCCAATCATTAAAGACGGAGGAAATCGTCAGTATCATCATCTTGCTGGCTTCGGTGATGACCGGAACCATAGGCTGGATGATATACGATTTATCACTCGACCATATATTCTCACGATACTTGGTCCTCCTCTTCGGGCTGGCGGGAGGGGCCGCCATAGGCTCCACTGTAGGTGTAGTTACTGGATTGATATTCAGCTTGGCAAGTATCGCAAGTCTTTATCAAATGAGCCTTCTCGCTTTTTCCGGGCTTTTGGGCGGGTTGTTGAAGGAAGGAAGGAAGATAGGGGTCGCAGCAGGCCTCTTAATCGCTACGACACTGATAGGTTTATATGGTGAGGGCACCAATAATATTATGGTGACCCTTTATGAATCACTTGTAGCGGTGGCTTTATTTATATTAACCCCGACATCCATAATCAACAAAATAGCGAAACATATACCGGGAACCGTCGAGAATTCCGATGAACAGCAGCAGTATGCCCGGAAAGTGAGGGATGTTACCGCTCAAAGGGTGGAGCAATTCTCACATGTATTCGAGGCGCTCTCAAATAGCTTTTCCCAAGTGGATGAAAGGGGGAGATTGGAGGAAGATGAGAAAGAATTCGACTACTTCTTAAGTAATGTAACGGAAAAGACGTGCCAGCTCTGTTTTAAAAAGGAACAATGCTGGTCCAAGAACTTTAATACAACTTATGAGGGTATGCAGGAAATTATGCTTCAGTTAAGTGAAAATGATGGGCAACTACCCCAAAAGACTTCGAAAGAATGGGGGAAATATTGTAGTCGCGGACCTCAGGTCATTGGGGCGATATCACAGGAGCTTACTTATTTTGAAGCAAACCAAAAGTTAAAAAGGCAGGTGAAAGAAAGCCGGAAACTGGTTGCGGATCAGCTGCGGGGCGTTTCTGCAGTAATGGATGATTTTGCAAAAGAAATTCAAAGGGAAAGGAAGAATCATCATATACATGAAGAATCAATTATGGAGGCCATCCAGGATTTTGGCCTGCATATAGGCTATGTTGAAATATACAGTCTAGAACAAGGAAATGTTGATATAGAGATGAGTGTCCCATACTGCCAGGGCAGAGGGGAATGTGAAAAGTTGATAGCACCAATGCTTTCGGACATTTTAGGGGAAACGATAGTCGTTCATTCAGAAGAGTGTGCAACGTATCCAAACGGGCAATGTGAGGTGATATTTAGGTCAGCAAAAAAATTCACGGTCGAAACGGGTGTGGCTCATGCTGCCAAGGGGGGAGGGCTTGTTTCAGGAGATAGTTATACGACCATGGAAATTGGTTGCGGAAAATTCGCAATAGCCATTAGTGATGGCATGGGAAATGGGGAAAGGGCCCATTTTGAGAGTACAGAGACATTGAAGCTGCTTCAAAAATTTTTACAATCGGGAATAGAAGAAAAAATAGCCATTAAATCCGTAAACTCCGTATTATCTCTACGCACTACCGATGAAATTTTTTCAACTCTTGATTTGGCAATGATTGATCTTCAGGACGCAAGGGCTAAGTTTTTAAAAATCTGTTCAATACCGAGTTTCATTAAAAGGGGGGATAGGATAATAAAAATTGAATCGAGTAACCTCCCTATGGGAATCATCCAGGATTTCGATGTTGATGTTGTATCAGAAGAGCTGAAGGCAGGGGATATATTAATCATGATGAGCGATGGAGTATTCGATGGTCCCTCCCATGTCGAAAATATTGAGTTCTGGCTTAAACGAAAAATAAAAGAAATGGAGACAGACGATCCGCAGGAAATTTCTGATTTAATATTGGAGGAGGTCATCCGAACAAAAGGGATCATAGATGATGATATGACAGTGGTAACATCCAAAATTAAACATAATACACCGAAATGGGCATCGATTCCCGTTTCTCCAAAACGCAAAAAGGCCCAGTAGGGGGCCGTTTATATATATCAAATAAATAAAACGATAAATGAGGTGATTTATTGGAAGACGGATAAAAGGTAAAAAGATAAACACAAGGCCATGAATGTGACTTGATTGCGTATGTTTTTGGCGTATAAATTCCCCCTTTTTAGTCAATTATGGTAACAGATTGAAAGGAAGGGAGAGCAAAACATGAAAGCAGGAACATTAAGACAGATTTTGCTTATAACCGACGGATGTTCAAATCATGGTGAGGAGCCTTCTGCCATGGCCGAGTTAGCAAGGAAGGAAGGCATAACCATCAATGTCATAGGTGTTATGGAAAATGATGTGATAGATGAAAAGGGACTTAAGGAAATCGAGAAGATTGCTGGTTCAGGAGGTGGCGTAAGTCAAATAGTCTATGCCCAGCAGTTGTCCCAAACCGTCCAAATGGTGACCCAAAAGGCAATGACTCAAACTATACAGGGAGTTATCAATCGTGAACTTCAACAAATACTTGGAGATTCAAGAACGATGGAAGATCTTCCGCCGGAAAAACGAGGGGAAGTGATGGAGGTGGTTGATGAGCTTGGGGAAACAAGCAAGCTCGAAGTACTGATTCTTGTCGATACCAGTGCAAGCATGAAACATAAACTTCCTACCGTAAAAGATTCTTTATTGGATCTTTCCCTGAGTATGAATGCAAGAATGGGTGACAGCCGTTTTTCCGTATTCGTATTTCCTGGGAAAAGAAATGATGTGGAAAAGTTGCTGGATTGGACCCCGAACCTTGAAGCCTTGACGGCAACTTTTCCTAAGCTTAGTACTGGGGGACTCACTCCGACAGGTCCGGCCATTCGTGAAGCTTTAACATATTTCAATAAAAAACGTTCATTGAGGGGATTGTTATCACATGATGATGAACAATACTTTGAGGAATCAATGTAAACTCCTGCCTGACAGTTTGGTCACTGGAAAATGGAATAAGAACCAGTACAAAATAATTAAGGAATTGGGGTGTGGAGCGAACGGGATCGTCTATTTGGTTGAAAGAGAAAATCGTCATTATGCTTTAAAGCTCAGTGATAATGGGACGTCCATTATTTCGGAGATGAATATCCTAAAATCCTTTTCAAAGGTCCAGGGGTCTACCCTTGGACCTTCCTTTTTGGAAGCGGATGATTTCATGAAAACAGGAAAGCAGCTCCCTTTTTATGTCATGGAATATATCCATGGACACGATTTTTTGCGTTTCATCGATAAGAAAGGGTCATCGTGGATTGGGGTCTTGATGCTTCAGCTTTTAACCAGTTTGTCTGCCTTGCATACTAACGGCTGGGTGTTCGGGGATTTAAAACCTGAGAATTTGATAGTGACTTCACCAGCCTATAAAGTCCGGTGCGTGGATGTAGGAGGAACCACCTTGATTGGGCGATCTGTTAAAGAATTCACCGAGTTCTTTGATAGAGGGTACTGGGGACTTGGATCAAGAAAGGCTGATCCGCAATATGACTTGTTCGCTGTGGCGATGATTATAATCAATTCTGCCTATCCTGGACGTTTCCATAAGAAAGGGGAGGGGTATAGACAGCTTAACGACTTGATTAAGCAGAAAAAGGAATTGCACCCATATAGAAAGATGTTGGATAAAGCACTCCACGGGCAGTATGATTCAGCCCTCCAAATGCGGGAGGATTTGATAACTGTGATAAGTAAGCAAAATAACTTGAAGAATAAGGGCCAGAGTCAGGCAGCGACAGGTCAGCCATCAACAATCCAACCCTCAACGAGGCAAGCTAGAAGGTCCCAAAACTACTCCAATAAGAAAAGGGGAGGTTTTTTTGAAACTTTTTTGCTGGTTGCCATAATATCGATGCTCTATGTTCTTTACATATATGAACAGTTGTTATGATATAGTTAATTGATGAATGCGTGGAATAGTTGAAACCATTTCATGTTTGAATCGTATAAACTAATGCCTGTCATAAAGAAGGAAGATTGTATGTTAAAGAAAAAAGTTCTGAACACCATTTATAGAAACGAATTGATTCAGGAAAACTCGAAGTTGCTCATAGGCGTTTCCGGGGGGCCGGACTCGTTGGTGCTTCTCCATATCCTTAAGGAAATTCAATCTATTTTTCATTACAAGATGATTGTTGCAAGTGTTGACCATATGTTCCGTGGTGAAGAATCATATGAGGATTATAAATATGTAGAGCAAATATGTATACGGTGGGGCATCGCATTTGAAGGAAAAAGGATCGATGTTCCTGCCAGGATGGAACAGACGGGGGAAAGTTCCCAAATAACGTCAAGAAAGTTACGTTTTGCTTTCTATGAAGAAATGATGGATAAGCATCAAGCCTCCACCCTTGTCCTGGGACATCATGGAGATGATCAAATTGAAACGATGCTCATGCGTTTAACAAGAGGGGCGACAGGTAAGGCAAGAGCAGGTATTCCTATAAAGAGACGTTTTCATTCCGGTCACCTGATCAGGCCTTTTCTTGAAATCACGAAAAGCCAAATTATCGAATATGCGGGTCTTCATAATATTGAACCAAGGTTTGATCCGAGTAACGAAAAAGATGTCTATGTAAGAAATCGTTTTAGACATGAAGTCCTTCCATTTTTAAAGAAAGAAAATAGAAGGGTTCATGAGCATTTTCAAAGATTCAGTGAAGAGCTTTATGAAGATGAAGAGTTTTTTCAGAACCTGGTTTCAAGCAAAATGTCCGAGGTTTGGATACAACAGGATAAAGATCAAGCGGTTATTCAGATTGATAAGGTTCTCGCGATGCCTAAACCTTTACAAAGAAGGGCGATTCAACTAATATTAAACTATCTTTATTTGGAGAGACCTTCATCGCTTTCGGCATTACATATTGACCAACTTTTAGTTTTGTTTTTAAATCCTCAACCATCTGCTGAATTGCATCTTCCGGAGGGCCTTATTGCTGAAAAATCATATCAAACTTGCACGTTTAGATTTTTCCGGCAAAAAAGCCATAAATATTCCCTTAAATTACAAATTCCCGGTGAGACTATTCTTCCGAATGGATATAAGATTAAAGCGCACTATATAAAAGAAGAAATTCCGGCTCTTAGAGGAAACAATTCTTTTATACTTCCCGAATCTGCAGTTCAGTTCCCGCTTACAGTCCGAACCAGGAATGAAGGCGAACGGATGGCAGTCAAGGGATTGGGTGGAACTAAAAAGTTGAAGGAGATTTTTATTAATGAAAAGATCCCGATGCTAGAAAGAAATGTGTGGCCGGTCATCATCGATCAAGCTGGAACGGCCATTTGGCTTCCTGGTTTAAAGAAATCGAATGTTGAACCGGATATAATTTCTGATGAAAAATCTTTAATCTACTTAGAATATAAAAAAGCTTAATTCTTCATGGGGGGCAATTAATTACATGACCATGCAAAACGACATTGAAAAAGTTTTAATAACTGAGGAAGAACTTCAAAAAAAAATCAGGGAACTGGGTGCGCAGCTTGAAGCTGATTACCAAGGAAAGTTCCCGTTGGCCATCGGAGTGCTGAAAGGCGCCATGCCATTTATGTCAGATTTACTGAAACGGGTGGATACACATCTTGAAATGGACTTTATGGATGTTTCAAGCTATGGTAACTCCACTGTATCTTCCGGTGAAGTGAAAATCATCAAAGATCTTGATACATCTGTAGAAGGCCGGGATATTTTAATCATCGAAGATATTATCGACAGCGGTTTAACCCTTAGCTATCTTGCGGAACTTTTCCGTTATCGAAAAGCAAAATCAATTAAAATCGTTACCTTATTGGATAAACCAACAGGCAGGAAAGCGGATATCACTCCGGACTATGCTGGGTTTATCGTTCCGGATGCATTTGTTGTCGGATACGGTCTTGATTTTGCAGAAAAGTATCGTAATCTCCCGTATATTGGCATATTGAAGCCTGAAATTTACTCGAATTAATCGTACCTGTTTGAAAGAGAAGACCAGATAAAAACAGCGGTGTTAAATTATTGTAATTCATTAATTTTGTATGATAGTATTTACTATAGTTTGTTTACCCGTGGGAGGAGGTAAGGGATGAATCGGATCTTCCGTAATACCATATTTTATTTACTGATCTTTTTGGTCATCATTGGGATTGTAAGCATCTTTAATAATAACAATGAACCAACAGAGAAAATGACCCAAGATGAATTCTATAAGCATTTGGAGAGTGGGGACGTCACAGCACTAACGATGCAGCCCGAAAGCAGTGTTTTTGAAATCACAGGGAAGCTCAAAGGTTATGAGGAAAATAAATTCTTTGTGACTTACGTGCCTTTCAGTGAATATTCGCAGAGTCGAATTAATGATGCCGTTACCAAGTTGGATAAAGACATCATCACTGTTGAACCTCCAGAAAAGACAAGTGGTTGGGTGACATTTTTCACTTCCATCATTCCATTTGTAATCATTTTTATCCTCTTCTTCTTTTTACTTAACCAAGCTCAGGGCGGCGGTGGTGGCCGTGTCATGAACTTCGGGAAAAGTAAGGCGAAATTGTATAATGATGATAAGAAAAAAGTACGCTTCAATGATGTTGCCGGAGCGGACGAAGAAAAGCAGGAACTTGTCGAGGTCGTTGAATTCTTAAAAGATCCTCGCAAATATGCCGAGCTCGGAGCCCGTATTCCTAAAGGGGTACTTTTAGTTGGGCCTCCTGGTACAGGTAAAACTTTACTTGCACGGGCAGTAGCTGGTGAAGCCGGTACTCCTTTCTTCTCAATCAGTGGTTCTGATTTTGTTGAAATGTTTGTGGGTGTCGGTGCATCCCGTGTTCGTGATTTGTTTGAAAATGCTAAGAAGAATGCACCATGTATCATCTTTATCGATGAAATTGATGCAGTAGGACGTCAACGTGGCGCAGGTCTTGGTGGCGGTCATGATGAACGTGAACAAACACTGAACCAACTACTGGTAGAAATGGATGGTTTCGGTGGGAATGAAGGAATCATTATCATTGCTGCAACTAACCGTGCTGATGTATTGGATCCGGCATTATTGCGTCCAGGACGTTTTGACCGTCAAATAACGGTAGGCCGCCCTGATGTTAAGGGCCGTGAAGAAGTCCTGAAAGTGCATGCACGTAATAAACCTTTAGCAGAAACAGTCGATTTGAAAGCAATCGCTCAGCGTACACCAGGGTTTTCTGGTGCAGATCTTGAAAACTTACTGAATGAAGCGGCGCTTGTAGCTGCCCGTCAAGATAAGAAGAAGATCGACATGTCCGATTTGGATGAAGCTTCGGATCGCGTTATCGCGGGGCCTGCCAAGAAAAATCGTGTCATTTCCAAAAAGGAACGGAATATTGTTGCATGGCATGAAGCGGGCCATACCATTATTGGATTGGTTCTGGATGATGCGGAAGTCGTTCATAAAGTTACGATTGTCCCTCGTGGTCAAGCTGGCGGTTATGCAGTTATGCTGCCGAAAGAAGATCGTTTCTTCATGACGGAACCTGAACTTAAAGATAAAATCGTAGGACTTTTGGGTGGCCGCGTATCCGAAGAAGTAACATTCGGAGAAGTGAGTACCGGTGCTCATAATGACTTCCAACGTGCAACGGGCATAGCTCGAAGCATGGTTATGGAATATGGTATGAGTAAGCTCGGACCTCTTCAATTCGGTAATTCTCAAGGTCAGGTCTTCCTAGGCCGTGATTTCAACAATGATCAAAATTATTCAGATGCAATCGCATATGAAATCGATCTTGAAATTCAACGTATCATCAGGGAAGCTTACGAAAGATGTAAGAAGATTCTTACTGAAAATCGTGAAAAACTTGATTTGGTTGCAAAAACCTTGCTTGAAGTGGAAACACTTGATGCTGAACAAATCAAAAGTTTATTCCATAACGGTAAATTGCCAGAACGGGATTATACCGCTCTAAATGGGAATTTAACCACTGATGAGAATGTTAAGGTGAACATCAATACGAAGAAGGAAGAAAAAGAGGCCCTATTAGATCCATTGGATAAGAGAGGACCTGAGGACCTTGAAATAACGGAGGAAGGATTGAATACTCCTCCAATCAAAGAAGGTACACCTCAAGATCAGCCGCTTTCCTTCCCGAACGAAGATGACAATAAAAAGTCTTAAATCGACTAAATTCAAAAGGGTATTTCCGCCTCGGAAATACCCTTTTCTTAACCCTTAAATGAATTTGGGATATAAGAAAGAGATGCTGGGGTACCATTCGAAAAGTGCGACTGATAGCGTGGGAAATAACAGTGTGGTATGATGTTGGAGAATAATTTACCGGAGTGATGAAACGATGATTTTTGTATTGGATGTTGGGAATACGAATACTGTATTAGGCGTATACGATGAAGATATTTTAAAATATCATTGGCGAATTGAGACTAGCCGTAACAAGACAGAAGATGAGTATGGAATGGTCATAAAGTCTTTGCTGCAACATGAAGGTCTTTCGTTTGATCAATTTGATGGAATCATCATTTCTTCGGTAGTTCCGCCTATTATGTTTGCACTTGAACGTATGTGCAAAAAATACTTTGGAGTTAAACCGCTTATAGTTGGACCTGGAATTAAAACTGGATTGAATATTAAATACGAAAATCCCCGTGAGGTGGGAGCTGACCGAATCGTTAATGCTGTTGCTGGCATTCAGGAATATGGAAGCCCTCTCATTATCGTGGATTTTGGCACGGCAACTACATATTGCTATATAAATGAGGATAAACAATACATGGGAGGAGCAATCGCTCCGGGTATAAACATTTCCACAGAAGCACTTTATTCAAAAGCAGCCAAACTTCCAAGGATAGAAATCAGCCGACCTGAAGGAATCATTGGGAAAAATACGGTATCTGCCATGCAGTCTGGTATTTTATATGGGTATGTTGGACAGGTTGAAGGAATCGTTAATCGAATTAAGGCGCAAAGTAATCTAGAACCAACGGTAATAGCGACAGGTGGACTGGCTACCCTAATTGCTAATGAGTCTACTGTCATTGACGTTGTTGAGCCATTTTTGACCCTAAAGGGGCTGCAGCTGATTTATAAACGAAATCGTGAGCAAGTGAAGAAGTAATACACAGCATGGAAGGAGCAAAATAAATGAAGGATTATCTAATAAAGGCGTTAGGCTATGAAGGACAGGTTCGGGCATATGCTGTTTCAACAACTGATACTGTAGGAGAAGCTCAGCGACGCCATTATACATGGCCTACTGCTTCCGCTGCCCTTGGGCGTGCAATGACTGCAGGTGTAATGATGGGCGGAATGTTAAAAGGTGAAGAAAAGCTGACGATTAAAATCGAGGGTGGTGGCCCGATTGGATCCATCCTGGTCGACAGCAATGCCAAAGGAGAAGTCCGCGGATATGTCACTCACCCGCAAACCCATTTTGATTTGAATGAACAAGGGAAGCTTGATGTCAGGAAAGCGGTTGGAACTGATGGATTGTTGACTGTTGTGAAAGATATTGGTCTGCGTGATCACTTTTCAGGGCAAGTACCGCTTGTATCGGGAGAGTTAGGTGAAGACTTCACTTATTACTTTGTTACTTCCGAGCAGGTGCCTTCTTCTGTGGGTGTTGGGGTTCTGGTGAATCCAGATAATTCAATCCTTGCTGCAGGTGGATTTATCATTCAATTGATGCCAGGTACATCCGATGAAACGATATCCAAAATCGAGAGTAGACTAAGCACGATAACTCCTGTCTCTAAGATGATTCAAAATGGCCTGACTCCTGAAGAAATCCTAACCGAGATTTTAGGTGAGGGCAATGTGAATATTTTAGAAAAAATGGATGTCGAGTTCTCCTGTCAATGTTCAAGGGAAAGAATTGCCAATGCATTGATTAGCCTTGGACAAGAAGAGATTCGGGATATCATTGAGACAGAGGGACAAGCGGAGGCGCAATGTCATTTTTGTAATGAGACCTACCAATTCTCGAAGGAAGACCTCGAGGAACTAGAAGCAGAAACCAAAAAATAATTGACGGGGGATAAGGGTTTTGCCTAAACAAAAGCTTCGGGCGATTATTGCCGGCCTTGCCTTGTTGAACCTATTGACAATCATTATCTTTTTCATAAAACCATTAATCATTTCAAAATCCGTCATTGGGGAAGAAACGGCCGCAAAGGTTGGCTCCAAGGATATTTCCCGGGAAGCGTGGATTAATGAGCTTGAAAAAAGATATGGGGAAGATGTACTTGAGGAAATGGTCGATAAAGAGGTAGTCAAACAGGCAGCAGAAAAATATAAAGTGAAAATTACGGATGAAGAGCTCGATCGGGAACTTAAAATGATGAAAACTATGTATGGGACTGCAGGTCAGACTCTTAATAAAAGTAGCGATCAATTGAGGCAGGAGATTCAATCGAGTCTCCTCCTTGAGAAGCTCCTCACCAAGGACGTTTCGGTTTCCGAAACAGCAATGCGGAATTATTATGATAATAATAAGGATATCTACCGGATCCCTACTACTTTTCATATTTCCCATATTACCTCGTCTACAAAAAAGCAATCAGACCGAATCATACGTGAACTGGAGAAAGGCGTCTCTTTTGATGTCTTAGCGATGGAAAAGTCCCTTGATGAATTCACTGCCAATCAAGGGGGCGACATGGGTTACATATCACAGGATAACGAGCAAGTCTCCAAGGAATACATTAGTGCTGCCGAAAGATTGAAGGTAAAAAAGTGGAGTGATGCAATACAAACGGAAGATGGCTGGGCCGTTCTCTATCTGCATGAAAGAATAGAGGGCAAGCAGTATGAATATGCTGAAGTCAAAGACAAGATTCGCCGCCAAATAGCTCTTGAACAGATTCAGGCACCGGTCTCAGGAAAAATTTTCTGGGACGAATTTGATGTAGAATGGTTTTATGGATTGAAAGAACAAAAGTAGGTCAATGGTTGTGTGAGAAAATTTAGAATATAGTATATAATCATTGACAATGAACTATTAAAACTGGTAACTTTAATTTAATAAAACCAATAAACATACTCGGTATTGAAATGATAAGGAGTGGAGAAAATGGCACGTATAGCTAATTCTGTAATCGATTTAATTGGGCAGACACCTATTGTTAAGTTAAACAAGCTTCAAAATGAAAACAGTGCAGATATTTATTTGAAACTTGAGTATTTTAACCCAGGCAGTAGTGTTAAAGACCGCATCGCCCTTGCGATGATCGAAGCAGCAGAAAAAAACGGTAACCTTAAGCCAGGTGATACGATCATTGAACCAACAAGCGGAAATACTGGAATAGGACTAGCGATGGTAGCTGCAGCAAAGGGCTATAAATCAATTCTGGTAATGCCGGAGACGATGAGCTTGGAACGCCGTAACTTGCTTCGCGCTTATGGGGCTGAGTTAGTTCTTACACCTGGACCAGAAGGAATGAAGGGTGCGATCGCTAGGGCAACTGAGCTGTCTAAAGAAAAAGGTTACTTCATTCCACAGCAATTCGAGAATGAAGCCAACCCTGAAGTTCATCGTAACACTACTGGCCCTGAAATCGTGGAAGCCTTTGGTGATGAAGGCCTGGATGCATTCGTTGCCGGAATCGGTACTGGCGGAACCATAACAGGAGCTGGTGAAGTCCTGCGTGAAAAATACCCTGGCATTAAAATTTACGCTGTTGAGCCTGCAGACTCTCCAGTATTATCTGGGGGTACTCCAGGACCTCATAAAATCCAAGGAATCGGTGCAGGCTTCGTTCCAAGTATTTTGAATACAGATCTCTATGACGAAATCATTCAAGTCAATACAGAGGAATCGTTTGATTATGCCCGCCGCGCAGCAAAAGAGGAAGGAATCCTTGGTGGAATCTCTTCTGGAGGCGCAATTGCAGCTGCCATTAAAGTGGCTGACAAACTGGGAAAAGGCAAAAAGGTACTTGCTATCATACCAAGTAACGGTGAACGCTACTTAAGTACACCATTATATAACTTTGAGTAAAACCAGACACTAAAAATGAGAAGCGAAGTTCCTTAGGGGCTTTGCTTTTCTTTTTGTAGTAAAGTAGCTGAAGTGTTCCAAATCTTCATGGAGCTTGCACTATGCCTATGTAAATGGGTAAACTCGTATATATAGATTTCTTTAGGCGAAGGAGAACGTTGGATGTCATTAGCTGGAGCGTCAAAAATAAAATGCGGTTCATTTGATTTGGATTACAGCAATAAAACCTTAATCATGGGGATTTTGAATGTTACACCGGACTCCTTTTCGGATGGCGGGAAATATAATCGGATAGATGCTGCTTTGAAGCATGCCGAACGGATGGTCAACGACGGAGCGGATATATTGGATGTAGGCGGAGAGTCCACCCGTCCTAACTATGAGAGGATATCGGATGAAGAGGAAATAGAGAGAGTCGCCCCAATTATTGAAGCCATATCCCGTAATATTGAGGTTCCAATATCGGTCGATACGTATAAATCAAGAGTAGCGGAAGCGGCGGTAAAAGCAGGAGCCCATATATTAAATGACATTTGGGGAGGTAAAGCCGATTCATTGATGCCAAAGGTTGCTGCGGAATATAAGGTGCCGATCATCTTGATGCATAACCGGGATAATATGGGTTATGGACATTTTGTCCGGGATGTACTTCAAGATTTATTCGAAAGCATCATGTTGGTAAAAGATGCGGGAGTCAAGGATGAAAACATCATTCTCGATCCAGGTATTGGTTTTGCGAAAGATTTAAAGTTAAATTTGGAAATGATGAGGAATCTTGATAAGCTGGTATCATTAGGTTATCCCGTGCTGCTAGCCACATCAAGAAAGTCCATGATTGGACATGTTCTGGACCTGCCGCCTAGTGAGCGGATGGAAGGAACAGCGGCTACAATTTGCCATGGAATTCAACAAGGCTGTCAAATGGTTCGTGTGCATGATGTGAAGGAAATGGCACGGACTGCAAAGATGATGGATGCTCTATTAGGAAAAGGTGAATGAAATGGATAAGATATATGTGAATAAAATGGAGTTTTACGGTTATCATGGAGTATTTCCAGAAGAAACGAAGCTTGGTCAGCGATTTAAAGTGGATTTAATCGTCCAGACCGATTTAGCCAAGGCAGGAAAGAGTGACAACCTTAAAGACTCAATCAACTATGGCGAGTTATATGAAGTGTGTAAAAGTATTGTGGAGGGAGAACCTTTTAAGTTAGTGGAAGCTGTCGCTGAAAAAATTGCCTCTGAACTACTTAATAAATATTCTTCCATCGAGACATGCACAGTGAAGGTTTATAAACCAGATCCCCCAATAGCGGGTCACTATGATTCAGTTGCCATAGAGATTGTAAGGGGACGCTGACTGTGGAAAAAATTGCTTATCTTTCAATAGGGTCGAACTTAGGGGATCGCCTTGAAACATTCCGAAGGGCTTTCCAATTATTATCTAAAAATCCACATATCAAGTTGGTGGCCTGCTCTTCTTTATATGAAACGGACCCGATAGGATATGCCGATCAGGACTGTTTTTTAAATGCTGTCCTTAAAGTGATAACCGATTTAGAACCCGAGGAATTACTTCATGCTTGTATGAAAATTGAACAAGATTTAGGGAGGAAAAGGGAAATCAGATGGGGTCCCCGTACTTTAGACCTTGACATTTTGTTATATAATCATGAAAATATTGAGACAGAGATTCTTTCAGTCCCGCACCCTCGTATGCACGAGAGGGCTTTTGTTATCGTGCCCTTAATGGAAGTGGACCCTGATATCTCACTTCCGCAAATGCATGTACCTTTGAGCGACCTGCTTGAACAGATTTCGGATAAAGAAGGAGTTCGATTATGGAAGGTGAAAAATGGGGAAGGCGTATTCGCGCTTTTCGAAAGTTAAAGGGTTATACCCAGGAAGGGTTTGCGAAAGAAATAGGTGTTTCCGTTTCCTTGCTGGGAGAAGTCGAACGAGGGAACCGCAACCCTTCTGAGGCATTTTTACTGGAAGTGGCGGAAATTCTTCATGTTTCCATTGAGGAGCTTCAGCCACCTGAGGATAGATGAAAGAATGCTATAGGAGGTGACAACGTGTTAAAAATAGGCGATATAGAAATGAAGAATCCGGTAGTGCTAGCACCGATGGCGGGAGTCTGTAACTCAGCATTCCGCTTGACCGTCAAGGAATTTGGTGCTGGTTTAGTTTGTGCGGAGATGGTTAGTGACAAGGGAATCGTACTTCAAAATGCTAAAACGATGAATATGCTTTATATAGATGAAAGAGAGAAGCCATTGAGTTTGCAAATTTTTGGCGGAGAAAAGAAATCTTTGGTCGAAGCTGCACAGTTTGTAGATAAAAATACAAATGCTGACATCATTGATATCAACATGGGTTGCCCAGTCCCTAAGATCACTAAATGTGATGCGGGTGCGAAGTGGCTTCTCGATCCAAACAAAATTTATGAGATGGTTTCGGCAGTGGTAGATGCAGTTGAAAAGCCGGTAACGGTGAAAATGCGCATAGGCTGGGATGAGGAGCATGTTTTTGCCATTCAAAATGCTCAGGCTGTGGAGCGTGCAGGTGGTAAAGCTGTTTCCATGCATGGTAGAACTCGGGTTCAAATGTATGAAGGAAAAGCTAACTGGGACATCATCCGTGAAGTGAAGAAATCGATTAATATTCCACTTATCGGGAACGGTGATGTGGAAACTCCGCAGGATGCGGAAAGAA
Organism: Peribacillus sp. NJ11; assembly: GCF_030348405.1. NCBI lineage: Bacteria > Bacillati > Bacillota > Bacilli > Caryophanales > Bacillaceae > Peribacillus > Peribacillus sp. NJ11. The sequence goes on along the minus strand of NZ_JAUCFO010000001.1, from coordinate 1,030,304 downwards.
TGCTGAAGGAAACTGGTGTTGACGGAGTCATGATTGGCCGTGCAGCTCTAGGTAACCCGTGGATGATTTACCGGACTGTAAAATATTTAGAAAATGGTCAACTGATGGATGAACCATCAGTTCGTGAAAAGATGGATGTTTGCGTACTTCATATGGATCGTCTAATAGCATTGAAAAATGAAAATGTTGCCGTTCGTGAAATGCGTAAGCATGCATCTTGGTATTTAAAAGGTGTTAAAGGGAATGCTATGGCTCGTAAAGGGATTAATGATTGTGAAACAAGGGAAGATGTTGTAAGTCTTCTTTATGGACTTGTTGATGATATTGAAGCGAAGCAACAGAATATCCAAATGGTCTGATGTTTGACATTACCTTCCTGTTTTCCTATAATACGCTTATCTTGAACTGCCAGTAATCCTGGCAGTTTTTATATGTACATATACAACTTTTTAAGATAAAAAGCTGTTGAATTCCTTTACTTTATGTAAGAATAAATACGTATGCAAAAGAATTTTTGATTAATTATATAAAGCGTTTATTAATAAAGATGGAGATGATTTTCGTGAGTCATGAAGAATTGAATGACCAACTGCAGGTAAGACGCGATAAAATGCAGGCCATGATTGATAATGGACAAGACCCTTTCGGGAGCAGATTCGAGCGCACGCATAACACTCAGGAGATAGTTAGTGCTTATGGGGAATTAGAAAAAGAAGATCTTGAAGAAAAAGAAATCGAAGTTACGATCGCTGGCCGTGTCATGACTAAGCGTGGAAAAGGGAAAGCGGGATTTGCCCATATCCAGGATATTAGTGGTCAAATCCAAATTTACGTCCGTTTAGATAAAATAGGTGAAGATTCTTACCAAATTTTCAACCAAACAGATCTTGGCGATATCGTAGGGGTCACTGGCGTTATTTTCAAAACGAAAGTCGGGGAACTTTCCATTAAAGCTAAAGAATATGTGTTCCTTGCAAAGGCGCTTCGCCCTTTGCCTGATAAATTTCATGGCCTGAAGGATGTTGAAGAGCGTTATCGGAAACGTTATGTTGATTTAATTACAAATGAGGAAAGTAAAAATACGTTGATCATGCGCAGTCGTATTGTACAAGCCATGAGACGATATTTGGACGATCATGGATACCTTGAAGTGGAGACGCCTCTGTTGCACTCTGTTGCCGGTGGAGCTGCTGCACGCCCTTTCCTTACTCACCATAATGCTTTGGATATGCCTTTGAATTTAAGGATTGCCATCGAGCTTCATCTGAAACGCTTAATCGTTGGCGGTTTAGAGAAAGTTTATGAAATTGGCCGGGTTTTCAGGAATGAAGGAGTATCTACAAGACACAATCCTGAATTCACATTGATTGAATTATACGAGGCATATGCGGATTACCAAGATATCATGAGCTTAACGGAAAACCTGATTGCCCATATAGCCCAAGAAGTTCTAGGGACGACTTCCATCCAGTATGGGGAGTATGAGATAGAGTTAAAACCGGAATGGAAACGACTTCACATGGTTGACGCTGTAAAAGAATATACAGGTGTGGACTTCTGGACTCAAATGAGCAAAGAAGAAGCCCAACAGCTCGCTAAAGAAAATGGGATTGAAGTTAAGGAATCCATGGAGTTTGGTCATATTGTAAATGAATTCTTTGAACAGAAGGTAGAAGATAAGTTAATTCAACCTACATTCATTTATGGACATCCAGTGGAAATCTCTCCGTTGGCAAAGAAAAATCCGGAAGATTCCCGTTTCACAGATCGTTTTGAGTTATTCATTGTAGGTAGGGAGCATGCAAATGCCTTCACGGAACTAAATGACCCAATTGATCAACGTCAGCGTTTTGAAGCTCAATTGAAAGAGCGAGAGCAAGGTAATGATGAGGCACATGAAATGGATGAAGATTTCTTGGAGGCGTTAGAATACGGAATGCCGCCAACTGGCGGATTGGGAATTGGTGTTGACCGTTTGGTTATGCTATTGACCAATTCTCCTTCTATACGTGACGTCCTGTTATTCCCGCTAATGAGACATCGCTAATAATGCAAGATGAGTAATGATTGCAGGGCCGAATTCGGATGGCTGGGTTCATGGGGTTTAGCTCATGATCCTGGTATGTCCGATTCGGTTTTTGTTTTTTAATTATAATTTCATGTCTTTTAAGTGATTGGATTCTAGGGTTTGAAAGAAAAACAACATTATCTCAAAAAAACTTTATAAAAGGTATTGCGCAGTTAACGTAATGGTGTTATATTTATATCTGTCGTTACGAACGAGTTGCAAACGGATTACAAACTTTAAAAAAGTTTTAAAAAAGTTGTTGACTTAAAGTGATGAAAATGTTATTATAAATAAGCTGTTTCGAAAGACATTGCTCTTTGAAAACTGAACAAAACAAAGCGCCAACGTTAAATTTTAAGTGAGCACACACTATCAAAAAAGCAAAATGAGCAAGTCAAACATTTCTTCGGAGAGTTTGATCCTGGCTCAGGACGAACGCTGGCGGCGTGCCTAATACATGCAAGTCGAGCGAATCGATGGGAGCTTGCTCCCTGAGATTAGCGGCGGACGGGTGAGTAACACGTGGGCAACCTGCCTATAAGACTGGGATAACTTCGGGAAACCGGAGCTAATACCGGATACGTTCTTTTCTCGCATGAGAGAAGATGGAAAGACGGTTTCGGCTGTCACTTATAGATGGGCCCGCGGCGCATTAGCTAGTTGGTGAGGTAATGGCTCACCAAGGCGACGATGCGTAGCCGACCTGAGAGGGTGATCGGCCACACTGGGACTGAGACACGGCCCAGACTCCTACGGGAGGCAGCAGTAGGGAATCTTCCGCAATGGACGAAAGTCTGACGGAGCAACGCCGCGTGAACGAAGAAGGCCTTCGGGTCGTAAAGTTCTGTTGTTAGGGAAGAACAAGTACCAGAGTAACTGCTGGTACCTTGACGGTACCTAACCAGAAAGCCACGGCTAACTACGTGCCAGCAGCCGCGGTAATACGTAGGTGGCAAGCGTTGTCCGGAATTATTGGGCGTAAAGCGCGCGCAGGTGGTTCCTTAAGTCTGATGTGAAAGCCCACGGCTCAACCGTGGAGGGTCATTGGAAACTGGGGAACTTGAGTGCAGAAGAGGAAAGTGGAATTCCAAGTGTAGCGGTGAAATGCGTAGAGATTTGGAGGAACACCAGTGGCGAAGGCGACTTTCTGGTCTGTAACTGACACTGAGGCGCGAAAGCGTGGGGAGCAAACAGGATTAGATACCCTGGTAGTCCACGCCGTAAACGATGAGTGCTAAGTGTTAGAGGGTTTCCGCCCTTTAGTGCTGCAGCTAACGCATTAAGCACTCCGCCTGGGGAGTACGGCCGCAAGGCTGAAACTCAAAGGAATTGACGGGGGCCCGCACAAGCGGTGGAGCATGTGGTTTAATTCGAAGCAACGCGAAGAACCTTACCAGGTCTTGACATCCTCTGACAACCCTAGAGATAGGGCTTTCCCCTTCGGGGGACAGAGTGACAGGTGGTGCATGGTTGTCGTCAGCTCGTGTCGTGAGATGTTGGGTTAAGTCCCGCAACGAGCGCAACCCTTGATCTTAGTTGCCAGCATTCAGTTGGGCACTCTAAGGTGACTGCCGGTGACAAACCGGAGGAAGGTGGGGATGACGTCAAATCATCATGCCCCTTATGACCTGGGCTACACACGTGCTACAATGGATGGTACAAAGGGCTGCAAACCTGCGAAGGTAAGCGAATCCCATAAAGCCATTCTCAGTTCGGATTGTAGGCTGCAACTCGCCTACATGAAGCCGGAATCGCTAGTAATCGCGGATCAGCATGCCGCGGTGAATACGTTCCCGGGCCTTGTACACACCGCCCGTCACACCACGAGAGTTTGTAACACCCGAAGTCGGTGAGGTAACCTTTATGGAGCCAGCCGCCTAAGGTGGGACAGATGATTGGGGTGAAGTCGTAACAAGGTAGCCGTATCGGAAGGTGCGGCTGGATCACCTCCTTTCTAAGGATAATTACGAGAGCGCTTTTGTTTTGTTCAGTTTTGAATGAGTAATTCATTCAAATAGGAAAGACAAGCATCACGATGTGATGGATTCTTTCTGCTTTGTTCCTTGAAAACTAGATAATAGATAGAAGGCAATTAATTTTTTTCAAAGCATCTGTAAGATCTTTTTTAACGGTTAAGTTAGAAAGGGCGCACGGTGGATGCCTTGGCACTAGGAGCCGATGAAGGACGGGACTAACACCGATATGCTTCGGGGAGCTGTAAGTAAGCTTTGATCCGGAGATTTCCGAATGGGGAAACCCACTGTTCGTAATGGAACAGTATCTTTACCTGAATACATAGGGTACTGAAGGCAGACCCGGGGAACTGAAACATCTAAGTACCCGGAGGAAGAGAAAGCAAATGCGATTTCCTGAGTAGCGGCGAGCGAAACGGAATTAGCCCAAACCAAGAGGCTTGCCTCTTGGGGTTGTAGGACACTCAACATGGAGTTACAAAGGAACGGGGTAAATGAAGTGATCTGGAAAGGTCCGTCAAAGAAGGTAAAAACCCTGTAGTTGAAACTTCGTTCCCTCCTGAGTGGATCCTGAGTACGGCGGGACACGAGAAATCCCGTCGGAAGCAGGGAGGACCATCTCCCAAGGCTAAATACTCCCTAGTGACCGATAGTGAACCAGTACCGTGAGGGAAAGGTGAAAAGCACCCCGGAAGGGGAGTGAAATAGATCCTGAAACCGTGTGCCTACAAGTAGTCAAAGCCCGTTAATGGGTAATGGCGTGCCTTTTGTAGAATGAACCGGCGAGTTACGATTTCATGCGAGGTTAAGTTGATAAGACGGAGCCGCAGCGAAAGCGAGTCTGAATAGGGCGAATGAGTATGAGGTCGTAGACCCGAAACCAGGTGATCTACCCATGTCCAGGGTGAAGTTCAGGTAACACTGAATGGAGGCCCGAACCCACGCACGTTGAAAAGTGCGGGGATGAGGTGTGGGTAGCGGAGAAATTCCAATCGAACCTGGAGATAGCTGGTTCTCTCCGAAATAGCTTTAGGGCTAGCCTCAAGATGAGAGTATTGGAGGTAGAGCACTGATTGGACTAGGGGCCCCCAACGGGTTACCGAATTCAGTCAAACTCCGAATGCCAAATACTTATTCTTGGGAGTCAGACTGCGAGTGATAAGATCCGTAGTCGAAAGGGAAACAGCCCAGACCACCAGCTAAGGTCCCAAAGTATACGTTAAGTGGAAAAGGATGTGGAGTTGCTTAGACAACCAGGATGTTGGCTCAGAAGCAGCCACCATTTAAAGAGTGCGTAATAGCTCACTGGTCGAGTGACTCCGCGCCGAAAATGTACCGGGGCTAAACGTATCACCGAAGCTGTGGATTGACACCATTAGGTGTCGATGGTAGGAGAGCGTTCTAAGGGCGTTGAAGTCAGACCGGAAGGACTGGTGGAGCGCTTAGAAGTGAGAATGCCGGTATGAGTAGCGAAAGAAGGGTGAGAATCCCTTCCACCGAATGCCTAAGGTTTCCTGAGGAAGGCTCGTCCGCTCAGGGTTAGTCGGGACCTAAGCCGAGGCCGAAAGGCGTAGGCGATGGACAACAGGTTGATATTCCTGTACCACCTATACATCGTTTGAACGATGGGGGGACGCAGAAGGATAGGGTAAGCGCGCTGTTGGATATGCGCGTCCAAGCAGTTAGGCCGGAAACGAGGCAAATCCCGTTTCCATTAAGGCGGAGCTGTGATGGCGAGGGAAATATAGTACCGAAGTTCCTGATTCCACGCTGCCAAGAAAAGCCTCTAGTGAGATGTAAGGTGCCCGTACCGCAAACCGACACAGGTAGGCGAGGAGAGAATCCTAAGGTGTGCGAGAGAACTCTCGTTAAGGAACTCGGCAAAATGACCCCGTAACTTCGGGAGAAGGGGTGCTTTTTAGGGTGAATAGCCCGGAAAAGCCGCAGTGAATAGGCCCAGGCGACTGTTTAGCAAAAACACAGGTCTCTGCGAAGCCGCAAGGCGAAGTATAGGGGCTGACACCTGCCCGGTGCTGGAAGGTTAAGGGGAGAGGTTAGCGCAAGCGAAGCTTTGAACCGAAGCCCCAGTAAACGGCGGCCGTAACTATAACGGTCCTAAGGTAGCGAAATTCCTTGTCGGGTAAGTTCCGACCCGCACGAAAGGTGTAACGATCTGGGCACTGTCTCAACGAGAGACTCGGTGAAATTATAGTACCTGTGAAGATGCAGGTTACCCGCGACAGGACGGAAAGACCCCGTGGAGCTTTACTGCAGCCTGATATTGAATTTTGGTACAGCTTGTACAGGATAGGTAGGAGCCTGAGAAGCCGGAGCGCTAGCTTCGGTGGAGGCGTTGGTGGGATACTACCCTGGCTGTATTGAAATTCTAACCCGCGCCCCTTATCGGGGTGGGAGACAGTGTCAGGTGGGCAGTTTGACTGGGGCGGTCGCCTCCTAAAGAGTAACGGAGGCGCCCAAAGGTTCCCTCAGAATGGTTGGAAATCATTCGTAGAGTGTAAAGGCACAAGGGAGCTTGACTGCGAGACCTACAAGTCGAGCAGGGACGAAAGTCGGGCTTAGTGATCCGGTGGTTCCGCATGGAAGGGCCATCGCTCAACGGATAAAAGCTACCCCGGGGATAACAGGCTTATCTCCCCCAAGAGTCCACATCGACGGGGAGGTTTGGCACCTCGATGTCGGCTCATCGCATCCTGGGGCTGTAGTCGGTCCCAAGGGTTGGGCTGTTCGCCCATTAAAGCGGTACGCGAGCTGGGTTCAGAACGTCGTGAGACAGTTCGGTCCCTATCCGTCGCGGGCGCAGGAAATTTGAGAGGAGCTGTCCTTAGTACGAGAGGACCGGGATGGACGCACCGCTGGTGTACCAGTTGTCTTGCCAAAGGCATAGCTGGGTAGCTACGTGCGGACGGGATAAGTGCTGAAAGCATCTAAGCATGAAGCCCCCCTCAAGATGAGATTTCCCATGGCGCAAGCTAGTAAGATCCCTGAAAGATGATCAGGTTGATAGGTCAGAGGTGGAAGCGTGGCGACATGTGGAGCTGACTGATACTAATAGATCGAGGACTTAACCAACGCTTTTTAAAAAATGAAATACCTTCTTATTATCTAGTTTTGAAGGAACAACGTTCCTTTATTGTTTGGTGGCGATAGCGAAGAGGTCACACCCGTTCCCATTCCGAACACGGCAGTTAAGCTCTTCAGCGCCGATGGTAGTTGGGGGTTTCCCCCTGTGAGAGTAGGACGCCGCCAAGCAGTTATATATGGAGGATTAGCTCAGCTGGGAGAGCATCTGCCTTACAAGCAGAGGGTCGGCGGTTCGATCCCGTCATCCTCCACCATTTTACACCTGCCGGTGTAGCTCAACTGGTAGAGCAACTGACTTGTAATCAGTAGGTTGGGGGTTCAAGTCCTCTTGCCGGCACCATCTTCATACAAGCTTAATATAGCATATATAAATAGTTTATATGAGCCATTAGCTCAGTTGGTAGAGCATCTGACTTTTAATCAGAGGGTCGAAGGTTCGAATCCTTCATGGCTCACCATTTTATTATGCGGGTGTGGCGGAATTGGCAGACGCACCAGACTTAGGATCTGGCGCCGCAAGGCGTGGGGGTTCAAGTCCCTTCACCCGCATGTTCGCGGAAGTAGTTCAGTGGTAGAATACAACCTTGCCAAGGTTGGGGTCGCGGGTTCGAATCCCGTCTTCCGCTCCACTATTTATTTATGCCGGGGTGGCGGAACTGGCAGACGCACAGGACTTAAAATCCTGCGGTAGGTGACTACCGTACCGGTTCGATTCCGGTCCTCGGCACCATCTTAATATGCGCCCGTAGCTCAATTGGATAGAGCATCTGACTACGAATCAGAAGGTTGTAGGTTCGACTCCCGCCGGGCGCACCATATTTTTTTCGGGAAGTAGCTCAGCTTGGTAGAGCACTTGGTTTGGGACCAAGGGGTCGCAGGTTCGAATCCTGTCTTCCCGACCATGATTTTTTTGGGGCCTTAGCTCAGCTGGGAGAGCGCCTGCCTTGCACGCAGGAGGTCAGCGGTTCGATCCCGCTAGGCTCCACCAAAAAAACTTGACAAGCCGAAATGGCTTTGATATGATTAGAAAGTTGATTCTTTAAAAGGATCAAATTGCTCTTTGAAAACTGAACAAAACAAAGCGCCAACGTTAAATTTTTTAAGTGAGCACACACTATCAAAAAAGCAAAATGAGCAAGTCAAACATTTCTTCGGAGAGTTTGATCCTGGCTCAGGACGAACGCTGGCGGCGTGCCTAATACATGCAAGTCGAGCGAATCGACGGGAGCTTGCTCCCTGAGATTAGCGGCGGACGGGTGAGTAACACGTGGGCAACCTGCCTATAAGACTGGGATAACTTCGGGAAACCGGAGCTAATACCGGATACGTTCTTTTCTCGCATGAGAGAAGATGGAAAGACGGTTTCGGCTGTCACTTATAGATGGGCCCGCGGCGCATTAGCTAGTTGGTGAGGTAATGGCTCACCAAGGCGACGATGCGTAGCCGACCTGAGAGGGTGATCGGCCACACTGGGACTGAGACACGGCCCAGACTCCTACGGGAGGCAGCAGTAGGGAATCTTCCGCAATGGACGAAAGTCTGACGGAGCAACGCCGCGTGAACGAAGAAGGCCTTCGGGTCGTAAAGTTCTGTTGTTAGGGAAGAACAAGTACCAGAGTAACTGCTGGTACCTTGACGGTACCTAACCAGAAAGCCACGGCTAACTACGTGCCAGCAGCCGCGGTAATACGTAGGTGGCAAGCGTTGTCCGGAATTATTGGGCGTAAAGCGCGCGCAGGTGGTTCCTTAAGTCTGATGTGAAAGCCCACGGCTCAACCGTGGAGGGTCATTGGAAACTGGGGAACTTGAGTGCAGAAGAGGAAAGTGGAATTCCAAGTGTAGCGGTGAAATGCGTAGAGATTTGGAGGAACACCAGTGGCGAAGGCGACTTTCTGGTCTGTAACTGACACTGAGGCGCGAAAGCGTGGGGAGCAAACAGGATTAGATACCCTGGTAGTCCACGCCGTAAACGATGAGTGCTAAGTGTTAGAGGGTTTCCGCCCTTTAGTGCTGCAGCTAACGCATTAAGCACTCCGCCTGGGGAGTACGGCCGCAAGGCTGAAACTCAAAGGAATTGACGGGGGCCCGCACAAGCGGTGGAGCATGTGGTTTAATTCGAAGCAACGCGAAGAACCTTACCAGGTCTTGACATCCTCTGACAACCCTAGAGATAGGGCTTTCCCCTTCGGGGGACAGAGTGACAGGTGGTGCATGGTTGTCGTCAGCTCGTGTCGTGAGATGTTGGGTTAAGTCCCGCAACGAGCGCAACCCTTGATCTTAGTTGCCAGCATTCAGTTGGGCACTCTAAGGTGACTGCCGGTGACAAACCGGAGGAAGGTGGGGATGACGTCAAATCATCATGCCCCTTATGACCTGGGCTACACACGTGCTACAATGGATGGTACAAAGGGCTGCAAACCTGCGAAGGTAAGCGAATCCCATAAAGCCATTCTCAGTTCGGATTGTAGGCTGCAACTCGCCTACATGAAGCCGGAATCGCTAGTAATCGCGGATCAGCATGCCGCGGTGAATACGTTCCCGGGCCTTGTACACACCGCCCGTCACACCACGAGAGTTTGTAACACCCGAAGTCGGTGAGGTAACCTTCATGGAGCCAGCCGCCTAAGGTGGGACAGATGATTGGGGTGAAGTCGTAACAAGGTAGCCGTATCGGAAGGTGCGGCTGGATCACCTCCTTTCTAAGGATAATTACGAGAGCGCTTTTGTTTTGTTCAGTTTTGAATGAGTAATTCATTCAAATAGGAAAGACAAGCATCACGATGTGATGGATTCTTTCTGCTTTGTTCCTTGAAAACTAGATAATAGATAGAAGGCAATTAATTTTTTTCAAAGCATCTGTAAGATCTTTTTTAACGGTTAAGTTAGAAAGGGCGCACGGTGGATGCCTTGGCACTAGGAGCCGATGAAGGACGGGACTAACACCGATATGCTTCGGGGAGCTGTAAGTAAGCTTTGATCCGGAGATTTCCGAATGGGGAAACCCACTGTTCGTAATGGAACAGTATCTTTACCTGAATACATAGGGTACTGAAGGCAGACCCGGGGAACTGAAACATCTAAGTACCCGGAGGAAGAGAAAGCAAATGCGATTTCCTGAGTAGCGGCGAGCGAAACGGAATTAGCCCAAACCAAGAGGCTTGCCTCTTGGGGTTGTAGGACACTCAACATGGAGTTACAAAGGAACGGGGTAAATGAAGTGATCTGGAAAGGTCCGTCAAAGAAGGTAAAAACCCTGTAGTTGAAACTTCGTTCCCTCCTGAGTGGATCCTGAGTACGGCGGGACACGAGAAATCCCGTCGGAAGCAGGGAGGACCATCTCCCAAGGCTAAATACTCCCTAGTGACCGATAGTGAACCAGTACCGTGAGGGAAAGGTGAAAAGCACCCCGGAAGGGGAGTGAAATAGATCCTGAAACCGTGTGCCTACAAGTAGTCAAAGCCCGTTAATGGGTAATGGCGTGCCTTTTGTAGAATGAACCGGCGAGTTACGATTTCATGCGAGGTTAAGTTGATAAGACGGAGCCGCAGCGAAAGCGAGTCTGAATAGGGCGAATGAGTATGAGGTCGTAGACCCGAAACCAGGTGATCTACCCATGTCCAGGGTGAAGTTCAGGTAACACTGAATGGAGGCCCGAACCCACGCACGTTGAAAAGTGCGGGGATGAGGTGTGGGTAGCGGAGAAATTCCAATCGAACCTGGAGATAGCTGGTTCTCTCCGAAATAGCTTTAGGGCTAGCCTCAAGATGAGAGTATTGGAGGTAGAGCACTGATTGGACTAGGGGCCCCCAACGGGTTACCGAATTCAGTCAAACTCCGAATGCCAAATACTTATTCTTGGGAGTCAGACTGCGAGTGATAAGATCCGTAGTCGAAAGGGAAACAGCCCAGACCACCAGCTAAGGTCCCAAAGTATACGTTAAGTGGAAAAGGATGTGGAGTTGCTTAGACAACCAGGATGTTGGCTCAGAAGCAGCCACCATTTAAAGAGTGCGTAATAGCTCACTGGTCGAGTGACTCCGCGCCGAAAATGTACCGGGGCTAAACGTATCACCGAAGCTGTGGATTGACACCATTAGGTGTCGATGGTAGGAGAGCGTTCTAAGGGCGTTGAAGTCAGACCGGAAGGACTGGTGGAGCGCTTAGAAGTGAGAATGCCGGTATGAGTAGCGAAAGAAGGGTGAGAATCCCTTCCACCGAATGCCTAAGGTTTCCTGAGGAAGGCTCGTCCGCTCAGGGTTAGTCGGGACCTAAGCCGAGGCCGAAAGGCGTAGGCGATGGACAACAGGTTGATATTCCTGTACCACCTATACATCGTTTGAACGATGGGGGGACGCAGAAGGATAGGGTAAGCGCGCTGTTGGATATGCGCGTCCAAGCAGTTAGGCCGGAAACGAGGCAAATCCCGTTTCCATTAAGGCGGAGCTGTGATGGCGAGGGAAATATAGTACCGAAGTTCCTGATTCCACGCTGCCAAGAAAAGCCTCTAGTGAGATGTAAGGTGCCCGTACCGCAAACCGACACAGGTAGGCGAGGAGAGAATCCTAAGGTGTGCGAGAGAACTCTCGTTAAGGAACTCGGCAAAATGACCCCGTAACTTCGGGAGAAGGGGTGCTTTTTAGGGTGAATAGCCCGGAAAAGCCGCAGTGAATAGGCCCAGGCGACTGTTTAGCAAAAACACAGGTCTCTGCGAAGCCGCAAGGCGAAGTATAGGGGCTGACACCTGCCCGGTGCTGGAAGGTTAAGGGGAGAGGTTAGCGCAAGCGAAGCTTTGAACCGAAGCCCCAGTAAACGGCGGCCGTAACTATAACGGTCCTAAGGTAGCGAAATTCCTTGTCGGGTAAGTTCCGACCCGCACGAAAGGTGTAACGATCTGGGCACTGTCTCAACGAGAGACTCGGTGAAATTATAGTACCTGTGAAGATGCAGGTTACCCGCGACAGGACGGAAAGACCCCGTGGAGCTTTACTGCAGCCTGATATTGAATTTTGGTACAGCTTGTACAGGATAGGTAGGAGCCTGAGAAGCCGGAGCGCTAGCTTCGGTGGAGGCGTTGGTGGGATACTACCCTGGCTGTATTGAAATTCTAACCCGCGCCCCTTATCGGGGTGGGAGACAGTGTCAGGTGGGCAGTTTGACTGGGGCGGTCGCCTCCTAAAGAGTAACGGAGGCGCCCAAAGGTTCCCTCAGAATGGTTGGAAATCATTCGTAGAGTGTAAAGGCACAAGGGAGCTTGACTGCGAGACCTACAAGTCGAGCAGGGACGAAAGTCGGGCTTAGTGATCCGGTGGTTCCGCATGGAAGGGCCATCGCTCAACGGATAAAAGCTACCCCGGGGATAACAGGCTTATCTCCCCCAAGAGTCCACATCGACGGGGAGGTTTGGCACCTCGATGTCGGCTCATCGCATCCTGGGGCTGTAGTCGGTCCCAAGGGTTGGGCTGTTCGCCCATTAAAGCGGTACGCGAGCTGGGTTCAGAACGTCGTGAGACAGTTCGGTCCCTATCCGTCGCGGGCGCAGGAAATTTGAGAGGAGCTGTCCTTAGTACGAGAGGACCGGGATGGACGCACCGCTGGTGTACCAGTTGTCTTGCCAAAGGCATAGCTGGGTAGCTACGTGCGGACGGGATAAGTGCTGAAAGCATCTAAGCATGAAGCCCCCCTCAAGATGAGATTTCCCATGGCGCAAGCTAGTAAGATCCCTGAAAGATGATCAGGTTGATAGGTCAGAGGTGGAAGCGTGGCGACATGTGGAGCTGACTGATACTAATAGATCGAGGACTTAACCAACGCTTTATAAAAAATGAAATACCTTCTTATTATCTAGTTTTGAAGGAACAACGTTCCTTTATTGTTTGGTGGCGATAGCGAAGAGGTCACACCCGTTCCCATTCCGAACACGGCAGTTAAGCTCTTCAGCGCCGATGGTAGTTGGGGGTTTCCCCCTGTGAGAGTAGGACGCCGCCAAGCCATTTCTAAGATCAGCCATTCTGGCTGGTCTTTTTTGATGTTCTAATTAACGAATAGGTTTTTTATCTCCAGGGTTAGCATAGGGCTGGATCTATTTGTTGGTTAAAATACCATTAGAGGGAACGGGAACTGGAGAAAGAGGTTGAATTTAGGTGAAGGAGCTTTGAGGAGAAGAAAAAATTGCAGGTTTTGCATTTATCTTTTCAGGGTATTTATGTAAGATATTTCAACTTTAATGTTCAATGGGGTATGTAACTACATATAATTTGGAGAAAATGGATAATACAGAAAGAAAGTGCGTTTAAGTTGCAAAATGCATTTTTCCTTGTATAATAATAGTCAAATATAGTCAAAGTCAGAATGGAGGAGGCTGAGTGAGAAACATATCTGATGTTATCGAAACTTATTTGAAGCAAGTGCTGGAAATAAGTCAAAAAGATATCTTAGAGATTAAAAGAAGTGAAATAGCAGATAAATTTCAGTGTGTTCCTTCTCAAATCAATTACGTAATCAATACCCGGTTTACAATCGAGAGAGGTTATGTTGTAGAGAGTAAGCGTGGAGGCGGCGGTTATATACGCATCATGAAAGTGGAATCGCAGGATTCCGTGCAACTTATTAACCAATTATTATCGCTTATTGGTTCTAGGGTAACTCAATCGATGGCTGAAGGAGTAATTTCCCGGCTGATGAATGAGGAAGTCATTAATGAAAGAGAAGCAAAGATTATGATGAGCGTCATAGATAGATCGGTGATTTATATCGACCTACCTGACCGCGATGAGCTTAGGGCAAGAATTTTAACTGCGATGCTTACGACTTTAAAATATAAATGAAACTGGCAGAGGTGATGAACGTTGATTTGCCAAGAATGTCATCAAAGGCCTGCTACCCTACACTTCACCAAAATCATCAATGGAAAAAAGACTGAAGTCATGATTTGTGAGAAATGTGCTCAGGAAAAAGGTGAGGTGTTCATGGATGCAGGTGGACCTGGTTTTTCAATAAATAATTTATTAGCAGGATTGTTGAATATGGAGTCGAATATTCAACAGACAAAGGCAAATGCATTTCCCAAATCGGAAGAGAGGCGTTGCCCGAATTGTCATCGTTCCTATAAAGAATTTGTCCATATTGGTAAGTTTGGCTGTGCCGAATGTTATAAAACATTCAATGAACAGTTAAACCCTATTTTAAAAAGGGTTCATAGCGGCAATACAGCACATATAGGGAAAATTCCAAAAAGGATTGGTGGCACCATATATCTTCGAAAGCAAATTTTGGATTTGAAAGAAGTTTTAAAGACCCACATTATTCAAGAGGAGTTTGAGAAAGCGGCAGAAGTAAGAGATAAGGTTCGTTCCCTTGAAAAAAGGTATGATGCACAAGAGGGAGGCGAGGAATTATGAGCTTGGAAAAGTTTGTAGAAAACGCCTTGAGTTCCTGGATGAGTGCCGAAGGGCCGGAGATCGATATTGTATTGAGTTCCAGGATTCGATTGGCCAGGAATTTCAAAGACTTTACCTTCCCAACCTCCTTTTCTAACGAAGAAGCTAAAAAAATAATTGAATTGGTCAAAAAAAGAATTGAAGAGGAAGTTACTCCAGAGATTGGGAAACTGGAACTTCTAGAGATTGACCAATTACAGCCACTGGAAAAGCGCGTTCTTGTTGAAAAACATTTAATCAGCCCTCATTTAGTTGAGGAATCAGCGAAAAGCGCATGTCTCCTTTCGGAAAATGAAGAAATCAGTATCATGATAAACGAAGAGGATCATCTCCGTATTCAGTGTTTAATGTCGGGGTTGCAGCTAAAGGAAACCTTAAAGATTGCAAATGTTCTTGACGATTGGATTGAAGAATCCATAGACTATGCATATGATGAAGAAAGAGGATACCTAACTAGTTGTCCAACTAATGTGGGAACGGGATTAAGGGCTTCAGTCATGATGCATCTGCCAGGCCTGGTCCTTACTCAGCAAATGAATAATATCATACCGGCTATCAACCAATTGGGGTTGGTGGTACGAGGGATTTATGGAGAGGGCAGTCAAGCGTTAGGGAATATCTTTCAAATCTCTAATCAAATCACTCTCGGAAAGTCGGAAAGGGATATCGTTGAAGATCTAACAAGTGTAGTGCAACAAATCATAGCCCAGGAACGGTCAGCGCGGGATGCATTAGCGAGGACTTCCCACATACAATTAGAAGATAGAGTTTTCCGTTCATATGGGATATTGTCCAATGCTCGAATCATCGAGACCAAGGAAGCTGCTACCTGTATCTCAGATGTTAGGCTAGGTATAGATCTTGGGTATATAAAAAATATTTCTAAAAGCATTCTAAATGAGTTGATGATTTTAACACAGTCGGGATTTTTACAAAAGTATGCAGGTGGCCCTTTAAGATCCCATGAAAGGGATATCCGTAGAGCAGCACTCATCCGAGAACGCTTGAATTTCACGGAATCTTCCTCCTCATAGAGGTCATTATCCTCTTTGGAGAGTACCAATATTCATGAATAGGTATGGAGCAAGAACCTGCCATTACTTAGAGAATTGTCTACAACTTTATTCAAAACGAAAATTCTTAAGGAGGAATTCCCTATGATGTTTGGTCGTTTTACTGAAAGAGCACAGAAAGTATTAGCATTAGCCCAAGAAGAGGCAATCCGTTTAGGTCATAATAATATTGGCACGGAACATATCTTACTGGGTCTGGTCCGAGAAGGTGATGGCATTGCAGCCAAAGCGTTATATGCTCTTGGATTGGGACCGGATAAGATTCAGAAAGAAGTGGAAAATTTAATTGGCCGTGGACAGGATACGGCTCAAACGATACATTATACCCCAAGAGCTAAGAAAGTCATTGAGCTTTCCATGGATGAGGCGAGAAAATTAGGTCATTCATATGTTGGAACAGAGCATGTACTTCTTGGCCTGATACGAGAAGGGGAAGGTGTAGCCGCCCGCGTGTTGAATAATCTGGGAGTAAGTTTAAATAAAGCCCGACAACAGGTATTACAACTTTTGGGCAGCAATGAATCAGGTGGTCATCAAGGTTCAGCTGCTTCAAATGCTAGCACACCGACACTGGATGGCCTTGCCCGTGATTTAACGGCGATTGCCCGGGAAGGAAGCTTGGATCCCGTTATCGGAAGAAGTAAGGAAATACAGCGTGTCATTGAGGTATTAAGCCGTCGTACAAAAAATAACCCAGTATTAATCGGTGAACCTGGGGTAGGTAAAACAGCCATTGCTGAAGGGCTTGCCCAACAGATCATCAATAATGAGGTACCTGAAATTTTACGAGATAAACGCGTAATGACCCTAGATATGGGTACTGTTGTGGCAGGTACTAAATATCGGGGTGAATTCGAGGACCGATTGAAGAAAGTGATGGATGAAATTCGTCAGGCGGGTAATATCATCTTATTCATCGATGAATTGCACACATTGATTGGTGCAGGCGGTGCAGAAGGTGCAATTGATGCCTCCAATATCCTTAAACCATCATTGGCCCGTGGTGAATTACAATGTATCGGTGCTACCACTTTGGATGAGTACCGTAAGTATATTGAAAAAGATGCTGCGCTTGAACGTCGTTTCCAGCCAATCCAAGTAGATGAACCGACCATGGAAGAATCCATTCAAATTCTCAAGGGTTTGCGTGACCGTTATGAAGCCCATCACCGTGTCTCGATTACTGACGAAGCGATTGATGCCGCAGTCAAATTATCCGACCGTTATATTTCCGATCGCTTTTTACCGGACAAAGCGATTGACTTGATTGATGAAGCTGGATCCAAGGTTAGGTTACGTTCATACACAACGCCACCAAACTTAAAGGAACTTGAAGTGAAGCTAGATGATGTGCGTAAGGAAAAGGATGCTTCCGTTCAGAGCCAGGAATTTGAAAAAGCTGCTTCGCTTCGCGATACAGAACAACGCTTAAGAGAACAATTGGAAGAAACGAAAAAGACTTGGAAAGAAAAACAAGGGCAAGAGAACAGTGAAGTGACTGTGGATGATATTGCGCACGTGGTATCCAGCTGGACGGGAGTTCCAGTCACTAAACTGGCGCAAACAGAGTCAGATAAACTGCTTAATATGGAATCAATCCTCCACGATCGCGTAATTGGGCAAGAAGAGGCCGTCATTGCGGTTTCTAAAGCAGTACGACGCGCAAGAGCAGGTTTGAAAGATCCTAAACGTCCAATTGGTTCATTCATCTTCTTGGGACCTACAGGGGTCGGTAAAACCGAGCTTGCCCGTGCTTTAGCTGAATCCATTTTTGGTGATGAAGATGCTATGATCCGTATAGATATGTCCGAATATATGGAGAAACATTCGACTTCACGTCTTGTTGGATCCCCTCCAGGATATGTTGGATACGAAGAAGGCGGACAGTTAACGGAAAAAGTGCGGAGGAAACCATATTCAGTCGTTCTGCTTGATGAAATAGAAAAGGCTCATCCAGATGTCTTCAATATTCTTCTTCAAGTTTTGGAAGATGGAAGACTGACTGATTCCAAGGGGCGTACTGTCGATTTCAGGAATACCATTCTGATTATGACATCGAATGTAGGGGCGTCTGCCTTAAAAATTGATAAGTATGTCGGCTTTAACATCCAGGATACCGGCCAGGATTACAAAAATATGAAAGGGAAAGTGATGGAAGAACTCAAACGAGCATTCCGTCCGGAGTTCCTGAATCGTATTGATGAAACTATCGTGTTCCACTCATTAGAGAAGGATCATTTAAAACAAATCGTCACATTAATGTCAAATCAGCTTACTACCCGTTTGAAAGAACAGGAAATATACTTGGAACTTACAGATGCGGCTAGAGAAAAAATTGCTACGGAAGGTTTCGATCCTGAATATGGGGCACGACCAATCCGCAGGGCGCTTCAGAAGCATGTTGAAGATTATCTTTCCGAGGAGTTGCTTAAGGGTAACGTGAAAAAAGGGCAAACGGTCGTGATGGATGTCGTGAATAATGAGTTTGCAATCCGACAAGGTGAACCTGTTAATGTAAGTGAATAACCTGATTCTAAACTTCGAGGTACACGGCAGATTTTTTTGCAGTGTACCTCTGTTTTTTATCCATAGGTAGAAATGAGTATAAGTTGGACAATGTAGAGTGATTATTTTTTTAAAAAAACTTAGCCTTAAGAAGGTTTAAATAAAACAGAGATATAATATCCTTAATATAGGTATTTTTTCCAAAGAAAGAGGAGTAATTTATGGCTGTAAAGAAGAAAACCAAATTTATGTGTCAGTCTTGTGGATATGAGTCCGCGAAATGGATGGGGAAATGCCCAGGTTGCGGTGAATGGAACAAAATGGTCGAGGAAACTGAAATCGTTAAACCTGCTAGAAAAGGTGCTTTTACCCATTCAGAGGTTAGAGGTTCCGGGGAACGGGAAAAGGCAGCGCCCATAACTACTATTCAATCAGAAAAAGAACCACGGATTAAGACGGATTTAATGGAATTGAATCGTGCTCTTGGGGGCGGGATTGTACAGGGGTCACTTGTATTGATCGGAGGCGATCCGGGTATAGGTAAATCCACCCTACTTTTGCAGGTATCCTCCCAATTGGCACATAAACAGAAAAAAGTGCTTTATATATCAGGTGAAGAGTCAGTCAAGCAAACCAAATTGAGAGCGGACCGGCTTGGGACCATGTCAGAAAATCTATTCGTCTATGCTGAAACCGATATGGACTATATCCAACAGGCGATTACAGAGGTAAAACCGGATTTGGTCATTATTGACTCCATTCAAACGGTGTACCATTCGGAGGTTACATCTGCCCCGGGAAGCGTTTCACAAGTTAGGGAATGCACAGCCTCACTCATGCGCATTGCTAAAACGAATGGGATTGCGATCTTTATCGTCGGACACGTTACAAAAGAAGGGGCCATTGCAGGGCCACGGCTGCTTGAGCATATGGTAGACACCGTTTTATATTTCGAAGGTGAAAGACACCATACATATCGAATCATACGTGCTGTCAAAAACCGATTTGGTTCGACGAATGAGATGGGTATATTTGAAATGAAAGAACATGGTTTGGAAGAGGTCGCGAATCCATCGGAAATTTTCCTTGAAGAAAGGTCTCAAGGAGCTTCGGGTTCCACAGTCGTCGCATCCATGGAAGGAACAAGGCCGGTGCTTGTTGAAATTCAAGCATTGATTTCACCTACTAGTTTTGGCAATCCAAGGCGAATGGCCACAGGGATAGACCATAATCGAGTTTCGCTCTTAATGGCTGTTCTGGAAAAGAGAGTGGGCTTGCTGCTCCAAAACCAAGATGCGTATTTAAAGGTTGCTGGTGGTGTCAAGCTGGATGAACCGGCAATTGATCTCGCTGTCGCAATCAGCATTGCCTCTAGTTTCCGTGATAAACCAACAAACCCTACGGATTGCATCATTGGTGAAGTGGGGCTGACTGGTGAGGTAAGAAGGGTGTCAAGAATTGAACAAAGGGTGCAAGAAGCAGCAAAACTAGGGTTTGAACGAGTTATCATACCGGCTAATAATATAGGGGGATGGACCGCGCCAAAAGGTATTAAGATCGTTGGTGTTTCATCGGTTTCGGAGGCTCTTCAACAATCGTTAGGGGGGTAAGTATGACAGATAAAAAAGGGTATGAGAAAACAAAATTGGAGATTCTGCAAATTGTAGCTCCAGGTACCCCGCTTCGGGAGGGTATTGAAAATGTCCTGAGGGCAAATACGGGTGGTTTGATAGTGGTTGGATATAACGAGAAGGTTCGAACTATCGTAGATGGCGGCTTCGAAATCAACTGTAGCTGTACCCCAAGTACATTGTATGAGTTGGCGAAGATGGACGGGGCAATCATTTTAAATGAAAAAGCCGATACGATCATTTTCGCAAATGCCCAATTAGTGCCGGATAACAGTACACCTTCCACTGAAACGGGAATGCGGCATCGGACAGCGGAACGTGTAGCAAGGGAGACCAAGTCGTTGGTCGTCGCAATATCACAACGCCGGAATGTCATCACTTTATATCAAGGCAATTTCCGGTATGCCCTCAAAGATATAGGGGTCATACTTGCTAAGGCTAATTTAGCCATTCAAACCTTGGAAAAATACAAGGTGGTCCTACAGCAGAGCATATCAGTATTAGGAGCATTAGAGTTTGAGGAAATCGTGACCTATGCCGATCTTTTGCAGGTATTGCACCGTTATGTAATGGTACTCAGAATCAAAGCGGAGCTACTTACTTACCTTAATGAGCTTGGTACGGAAGGAAGATTGATCCGTCTGCAAATGAATGAAATCCTGGCAGATATTGAAACGGAAGGAAAGTGGCTTATCAAGGATTATATTTCCAGTAATGATGAAAAACCAGAGGATATCATTTTTCGGCTTCAAGAGTTGGCCATGCAGGAAAAATTGGACGAAAGCATACTTCTAAAGGTGCTGGGCTATCACGGATACATACATCTTGATGAGTCAGTACATCCCCGTGGTTACCGTATTCTTCATAAGATTCCACGCTTGCCGGGTTTGATTATCGAAAATTTAGTGAAACAGTTCGGAAGCTTTAGCGAAGTCAATAAAGCTACAGTTCAAAACCTTGACGATGTAGAGGGTATTGGCGAAGTCCGTGCCAATAAAATTAAAGAAGGACTCCGCATTTTAAAAAATCAGTTGGTCACAAATAGAAGGATGTAAGGTGCAGCTGGCCTTTAAAATTTCTCTGGATTAGCTTGAAATTGATTAGTGTTTATTTTTGACACTCAAAACTCAGGGTGCTAGGCTAATATTACGAAAAAGAGAAGGAGTCATATTAGTAAATCCACTAATTCCTTAAGTGAATTTCACGTATATAATGAAAACGAATTTTCGAAGGTTTCATTTTATTTTATTGGTCAATAATGAGTAGAGGGAGGTGAAAGGGATGTTAAAACGCATTATACAAGCATGCTTCTTAATAGTCGGCGGAACACTTGGTATGTTACTTATTCCAGAATTATTAATTGTATTACATGCAGACGATATTGCTTTAATAAACAATCCTTATGTAAGTGTACTGTTGGGTGCCATTATCTTTTATCTTATTACTTTTTGGGCAGTAGATCATGTGATCTATTTTATGAAGTGGCTGGAGGAACAGCTTGTTAAGATACCGATTACGGACATAATCTTTGGCAGCGTCGGTCTTTTAGTGGGACTGCTTGCGGCGTTCTTGGTTGGTTCCGCCTTCAGTGCCATCAAGGTGGTTCCTATCATCCTTACGCTTTTATTTGGTTATCTTGGTTTCCAGGTGGGCTTTAAAAAACGTGATGAACTATTGAGTTTATTTACGAAAAATAATAAGAAAAAGAATACTGATGGTGAAGTAAGTGAAGAGGACGAAGAGGGGTATAGCAAGCGGCTGAAGATTCTCGATACAAGCGTCATCATTGACGGTAGAATTGCGGATATCTGTCAGACAGGCTTTCTGGAGGGTACCATAGTCATCCCTCAATTCGTATTAAACGAACTACAGCACATTGCTGATTCATCTGATGCATTGAAAAGGAATCGTGGAAGACGTGGTTTGGATATCCTGAATCGGATTCAAAAAGACCTTCCGATTAAAGTGGAGATGTACGAGGGAGATTTTGAAGACATCCAGGAAGTGGATAGTAAACTTGTGAAGCTTGCCAAAATATCGGGCGGAATGGTCGTTACCAATGATTTCAATTTAAACAAAGTATGCGAGTTTCAAAATGTGGCGGTCCTTAATATCAATGACCTTGCCAATGCCGTAAAACCTGTTGTACTTCCTGGGGAAGAGATGAATGTTCAGGTCATTAAGGACGGGAAAGAGCAGAACCAGGGCATTGCTTATTTAGACGATGGTACAATGATCGTTGTAGAGGGTGGTCGTGACCATATTGGGAAACGAATCGATGTACTTGTCACAAGTGTACTGCAAACCTCTGCAGGACGTATGATATTCGCTAAACCGAAACTATTAGAAAAAGCATTATAAAGAAGAGTAGGAGAAACCGTTATGTTTTATGAAGTAGTGATACCTGCAGCTGGACAAGGAAAAAGAATGAAGGCGGGCAAGAATAAACTTTTTATTGAACTATCGGGTATCCCGATTATTGTTTATACACTTCGTGTCTTTGAAGAAGATCCTGACTGTCGGGGGATTATCCTTTCGATAAACCCGGCAGAAAAGGATTATTTCAGTCAATTGATAGCAACGTATGGGCTTAAAAAGGTCAAGAAACTCGTCTTTGGTGGCAAGGAGCGCCAACAAAGCGTTTATAATGGGCTGCAACATGCTGGGGAAGAAATCATCCTGGTCCACGACGGGGCTCGCCCTTTTATCAATCCAGGGCAAATCAGAGAATTGACTACCGCAGCTTCCCTTCATGGAGGTGCTGTCATTGCAGTGCCCGTAAAGGATACGATTAAAAAAGTTACTGATAAAAAGGTATTGGAAACGGTGGAACGATCAAGCTTGTGGGCGGTACAAACTCCACAAGCTTTTCGTGTATCCATATTAAAAAGGGCGTATGAACAGGCAGAGGCTGAAGCTTTTTTAGGGACGGACGATGCAAGTTTGCTAGAACGGATCAATGAACAGGTAGTTATTATTGAGGGCAATTATGATAATATTAAAATTACGACTCAGGAAGACCTATATTTTGCAGAAGCGATTTTACATAAACAACAACATGGAAAACGATGATTGGGGAGAATGATATGTTTCGAATTGGACAAGGATATGACGTTCATCAGCTTGTAGAGGGTAGACCCTTGATTATTGGCGGAATTACGATTCCGCATGAGAAAGGTTTGTTAGGTCATTCGGATGCGGATGTACTTTTGCATACTGTTGCTGATGCCTGCTTGGGGGCAATCGGTGCAGGGGATATCGGTAAGCATTTTCCGGATACCGATCCTGAATTTAAAGATGCCGATTCGGCAAAACTGTTGCAGTATATTTGGGCGATTGTAAAAAAAGAAGGATATTCCTTAGGTAATGCGGACTGTACAATCATTGCACAAAGCCCGAAAATGGCACCGTATATTGAGGAAATGCGAGGCAGGATTGCAGAACTTTTAGATGCCTCGATAGATAGAATTAATGTAAAGGCGACCACTACAGAGAAACTTGGATTTACAGGCAGAAGCGAAGGAATCGCGGCACAGGCTGTTGTCTTATTGGTTAAATCAAACTAATTTGTTTTTAGAGTGGATGCCTTTAACCAAATGTATATAAATGATAAAATAAACAATAGAAAAGAACGACTGGGAGGTCTATATATATCATGAGCAGTGATATTCGAGTTCGCTATGCACCGAGTCCGACTGGACATTTACATATAGGTAATGCACGGACGGCTTTATTTAATTATTTATACGCACGAAACAAAGGTGGGAAATTCATCATCCGGATTGAAGATACCGACCAAAAGAGAAATATTGAAGGTGGAGAGGAAAGTCAGCTTAAATATTTGAAATGGCTTGGTATGGACTGGGATGAAGGTGTGGATGTTGGCGGTGAATACGGGCCATATCGTCAATCAGAAAGGAACGACCTTTATCAGGAATTGTATCAAGAGCTTTTAGGTAAGGGTTTGGCATATAAATGCTATTGTACGGAAGAAGAGCTTGAAGCAGAGCGTGAAGGACAGGTCGAACGGAATGAGACGCCAAAATATTCAGGGAAGTGCAGGCATTTAACTGAAGAAGAGCAAAGTGAACTAGTGGCTGAAGGACGAAAACCTAGCATTCGCTTTGGCGTTCCAGCGGGGAAAGTCCTTACTTTCAAAGATATGGTCAAGGATGACGTTTCGTTTGAAACAGATGGTTTTGGTGATTTTGTTATCGTTAAAAAAGATGGCATACCGACCTATAACTTTGCAGTGGCAGTCGATGATCACTTGATGAAGATTTCCCATGTCCTTCGCGGTGATGATCATATCTCCAATACTCCGAAACAATTGATGATTTATGAAGCATTCGGATGGGAACCGCCGGTATTCGGACATATGACGCTAATTGTAAACGAAAGCAGGAAGAAACTGAGTAAACGTGATGAATCGATCATTCAATTCATTGAGCAATATGAAGAGCTTGGTTATGTACCTGAGGCTTTATTCAATTTCATTACATTATTAGGATGGTCTCCGGTCGGGGAGGAAGAGATTTTCACGAAAGAAGAGTTCATTAATCTTTTCGATGCTGATCGGTTGTCTAAATCACCTGCACTTTTCGATAAGCAAAAACTTACATGGATGAATAACCAATACGTGAAGCAATTGGACGTAAATCGTGCAGTGGAATTGTCAATGCCTCACTTAATTAAAGCTGGGAAGGTCTCAGAGACACTAACCGCTGAAGAAGAAGAGTGGGTACATGGCCTTGTTTCCCTTTTTCAAGAGCAGATGAGCTATGGAGCGGAAATAGTTAAGCTATCTGAACTGTTTTTCAAGGATGAGGTCGAGTTCGAGCCAGAAGCTAAGGAAGTATTGGCAGAAGAACAGGTACCGGAAGTCATGAAAGCTTTCCTTCAGGAAATCGAAGGGCTTGAAGAATTTAATGCGGATGAAATCAAGAAGTCGATTAAAGCGGTACAAAAAAGCACAGGGCATAAAGGAAAAAAATTATTCATGCCGATAAGGGCGGCCGTCACGGGTCAAACACATGGTCCTGACTTGCCTAAGGCCATTTCATTACTGGGCAAAGAAAAAATTAAACAGCGTATTCAGAGTATTTTATATTAACAATTTGTCGAAAATGTAATATAGTATTTAATAATCTTACAAAAGAACGCGTAGATGGGGAGAAGTAAGTAAACGAAGCTTTTTAGAGAGAACCATAACCTGCTGAAAGTGGTTCAGGCCTCTCGTTTTCTGAAATGCACCCTTGAGTCCTTTGCTGAACTAACCTATAGTAGGCACAGGCGGAATGTCCTCCGTTACAGGGATTAAAGTTGGGGATGAAAAAACAGGGGAAAGCTTTACCTGCTTCGTTATTCCAAACAGAGTGGAACCGCGCTTAAAGCGTCTCTGTCTATTTGGACAGAGACGCTTTTTTATATGCATTAAAAGCTTCAAAAGGGGATGTAGGAAAAGGACGGAACATAGGGGGGAATCATTTTGTTAAAGATGTTTAAAGAGGATATCGAAGTGGTTTTTGATCAAGATCCTGCTGCGCGCAGTTATTTGGAAGTCATTTTGACGTATGCGGGTTTACATGCGATTTGGAGTCATAGGATGGCTCACGCACTATTCAAGAAGAAGTTCTTTTTCCTAGCGAGAAGTATTTCTCAAATCAGCCGGTTTTTTACCGGAATTGAAATTCATCCAGGAGCTACCATTGGCCGTCGTTTCTTCATTGACCATGGAATGGGGATCGTCATTGGCGAAACTTGTGAGATTGGTGACAATGTGTCTGTCTTTCAAGGTGTAACCCTTGGGGGGACAGGAAAGGAAAAGGGAAAACGTCATCCTACGATAAAGGATAATGTATTGATTGCCACAGGAGCAAAAGTGCTGGGTTCCATCACTGTTGGGGAAAACTCAAAAATCGGTGCAGGATCGGTCGTTTTAAAGCAAGTGCCACCTAATTCTACAGTTGTGGGCATTCCAGGTAAAGTAGTCATTCAAGATGGTATCAAAATCAACAAAGACCTAAATCATTGTGATCTTCCTGATCCAATCGCTGATCGCTTTAAGGAATTGGATAGTGAACTCAGGGCCTTAAGAGCGAAGCTGGCTGAACAGAAGCAGGAAGAAAGGAGTCTATAATATGGCGATTAAAATATATAACACAGCTACAAGAAAAAAGGAAACCTTCATCCCGATTGAAGAGGGAAAGGTGAAGATGTACGTATGCGGACCCACTGTCTATAATTACATTCATATTGGTAATGCACGACCGGCAATCGTATTCGATACCGTTCGTAGGTATTTGGACTACCGTGGATATGATGTGCAATTCGTTTCGAACTTTACGGATGTGGATGATAAGCTGATTCGTGCGGCAAAAGAATTGGGCGAAGATGTCCCGACAATATCAGAGCGTTTCATCAAGGCTTATTTTGAAGATGTGTCCGCATTGGGCTGCAAAAAAGCGGATGCTCACCCAACCGTAATGGAGAACATGGATGCAATCATTGAATTCATCTCGGCATTGATTGAAAAAGGATTTGCTTATGAATCTGAAGGGGATGTGTATTACCGTACCCGTAAGTTTGAGGGGTATGGAAAACTTTCACATCAGTCCATCGATGAGCTGCGAGTAGGGGCCCGTATTGAAATAGGTGAGAAAAAACAAGATGCCCTTGATTTTGCCCTTTGGAAAGCGGCCAAGGATGATGAAATATCTTGGGAGAGCCCGTGGGGAAAAGGGCGTCCTGGCTGGCATATAGAATGCTCCGCAATGGTCAAAAAGTATTTGGGGGATACAATCGATATTCATGCAGGGGGTCAAGATCTAGCTTTCCCGCATCATGAAAATGAAATTGCACAATCCGAAGCTTTGACAGGTAAGACCTTTGCGAATTATTGGATGCATAACGGGTATATAAATATTGAGAATGAAAAAATGTCTAAGTCATTAGGCAATTTCGTTCTTGTGCATGACATCATTCAGAAGCATGATCCACAAGTGTTACGCTTCTTTATGTTATCCGTACATTACCGTCATCCCATCAATTATAGTGAAGAAGTGCTTGAAAATGTAAAAGCGTCCCTTGATCGGTTAAGGACATCTTATCAAAACTTAAAGCATCGCCTTCAGGTAAGCGACGGATTGACTGAGAATAATGATATTTGGTTGGAGAAGCTTAATGGATTACATGAACAATTCATTAAGGAAATGGACGATGATTTCAACACAGCTAATGCAATATCCATACTCTTCGAACTTTCCAAACAGGCAAATTATTACTTGATGGAGAAAAACACAGACAAGGAAGTCATTGATGCTTTCCTTGAAAAATTCAATACCTTATTTTCTGTCCTAGGTTTGTCACTTGAAGAAGCGGGGCTTTTGGATGAAGAAATCGAAGGTTTGATCCAGCAGAGAATTCAAGCGCGGAAAGACCGCAATTTTGGGTTATCTGATGAAATTCGTGATCGTTTGAAAAACATGAATATCATATTAGAGGATACCCCTCAAGGTACAAGATGGAAAAGAGGGTAATTAATGCTTCATTACGATAGTAACGTAGATGCAAAAATGCTGAACAGTCTGGCTTTAGCTTATATAGGTGATGCTGTATACGAAACGTATATCCGGCATCATCTCATTCAAAATGGTGCGGTCAAGCCCAATCTACTTCACAAAAAAGCTACATCTTTTGTAGCGGCTAAAGCTCAAAATAAGATTATCCATTTTTTCCTTGAGTCAGATTGGTTATCGGAAGAGGAATCCGCTGTGGTTCGGCGTGGCCGAAATGCAAAATCCGGTTCGGTCCCGAAGAATACGGATGTGCAAACGTATCGCTACAGTACCGCTTTCGAGGCACTTATGGGATTTTTGTACTTATCCGGTCGAATAGAAAGAATGGAAGAACTAATCAAAAAATCTATTGAATACATTGAAGAAGAAAAGGGGAGTAACCCATGAGCGAAGAATATATCATTGGCAGAAACCCCGTATTGGAAGCTCTTCGCTCCGAACGGGATATTAATAAAATTTGGATAGCCGAAGGCTCACAAAAAGGCTCGATGCAACCACTTATCGGTCTGGCGAAGGAAAAGAAGGTATTCGTGCAAATCGTGCCGAAGAAAAAAATTGACCAAATGGCAGAAGGCATCCATCAAGGTGTTGTCGCACAAGTGGCTGCATATGAATATGTGGAATTGGATGACCTATTCGCAAAAGCGGCTGAACGGGACGAAGCACCTTTTTTCATGATTCTTGATGAAGTTGAAGATCCGCATAATTTAGGTTCGATCATGAGAACGGCTGATGCAGTCGGTGCCCATGGAATCATCATTCCAAAAAGAAGAGCTGTGGGCTTGACGGCAACAGTGGCGAAAGCTTCAACTGGTGCAATCGAATATATTCCGGTTGCTCGCGTGACAAATTTGGCAAGAGCAGTGGAAGAGTTGAAAGAGCGAGGGGTATGGATAGTGGGTACCGATGCGAAAGGCAGCGATGATTACCGTAACATGGACGGAAAGATGCCTATCGGACTTGTTATCGGTAGCGAAGGAAAAGGTATGGCCCGGTTAATGAAGGATAAATGTGATTTTCTCATCCGTCTTCCCATGGCAGGACAGGTAACTTCGTTAAATGCATCGGTAGCAGCCGGTTTATTGATGTATGAGGTTTATAGAAAAAGAAATCCTCTAGGGCAATGATGGGATGAACATTCTGTTGGTGGACGGTTATAACATTATTGGAGCCTGGCCGGAACTGAGAGAATTAAAAGAACGGGATCTTGCTGCTGCAAGAGACCGGTTGATTGAAATGATGGCGGAATATCAAGCATTTACCGGATACCGTGTAATTGTCGTATTTGACGCTCAATATGTTCAGGGGATTGCCCGTATATTCAAAAATCATAAAGTTGATGTAATTTTCACAAAAGAAAATGAAACTGCGGATGAAAGAATAGAAAAGATGGCCATTGAACTGAATAACGTCAAAACGCAAATCCAAGTGGCAACCTCTGACTTTACAGAACAGTGGGTGATCTTTGGCCAAGGGGCTCTAAGGAAATCCGCTCGTGAACTGCTTATTGAAATGGAAGAAATTCAAGGGGAAATCAAGAAAGATGTCAGAAAAACAACGACAATAAAACCCGCGGTTAAAATTCCTTTAAGTGAAGAAGTGGCAGAAATTTTCGAAAAATGGCGCCGAGGTAAAATTTGAACCATTGACGGGTAAATTTTACCTGCTGTATAATATTTCTATCTGAGTCAGGTCAGGGGGATATAATGTGGGTCTCAAATTCGGAATGAAGCTGAACGAAAAGTATCTGCAGTTTGAGGATGATGAATTGATAGGGTTGGTTCACACTGGTGATAGTGAAGCGCTGGATTATTTGATCCAAAAGTATCGTAATTTTGTTAGAGCAAAAGCAAGGACTTATTTCTTAATTGGTGCAGATAAGGAAGACATCGTGCAAGAAGGTATGATTGGTTTATATAAAGCCGTCCGTGATTTTAAAGGGGATAAGTTATCTTCCTTTAAAGCATTTGCAGAACTGTGCATTACGAGGCAGATCATAACAGCTATCAAAACAGCAACACGTCAAAAACATATTCCGCTCAATTCCTATGTTTCCCTGGACAAGCCCATTTATGATGAGGAATCGGACCGAACTCTAATGGATATTATATCGGGTACGAAAGTTTTGGACCCGGAAGAACTTATCATCAACCAAGAAGAGTTTGACGATATCGAATTAAAGATGGCCGAGCTCCTGAGTGATCTTGAGAGAAAAGTGTTAGCTCTTTACCTGGATGGACAAACCTACCAAGAAATTTCGGAAGAGTTGAACCGGCATGTTAAGTCAATCGACAACGCCCTTCAGCGGGTGAAAAGAAAGCTCGAGCGCTACCTGGAAGTAAGGGAAATCAGTTTATAATCCCTCCGCTTTTTCCGCTTAATTTCATCTGTCCCTTCTCCACATGGAAGTTTATTATTCACTGAAATTTTTAATGGTATGTTAAGAAAACAATGGTTTGATTTCCGGTATCCATAATGGGCGAAACCCGCTTTGACATTGACAATAAAAGACAGCCGTGATAAGGTTTTATGGATATAGTAGATAGGATAGGTGTATCTAATGCGAAAAAAAATAGTTCTTGCCTGCACTGATTGCGGTTCAAGAAATTATAGTTATGAGAGCAAACAATCGACAAGCGGAGAACGCCTGGAAATCAAGAAATTTTGCAGTACGTGCAATTCACACTCGATTCATAAAGAAACGAAATAACCGTTTTATAAATAGATTGACAGAAGCTTCTAATGCTTGGAGGATACATTCATGAAACGTTTTACCGAATTTTTCAGCGGAGTCGCTCGCGAAATGCAAAAAGTAAGCTGGCCTAAACGCAAGGAGCTTACCAAATATACAATCGTGGTAGTGACGACTGTATTGTTTATGGCTTTATTCTTTACAGTGGTCGATTTGGGCATTTCCGAATTAATTCGCTTAGTTATTGAATAAGAGATTCGAAAATAAGGTATAATAGTGATAGAATAATATGTGTCAGCAGAAAAGCCCGGAAACGGGTTTTTTAATTTGTCTTTTTTAAGAAGTGAAGAAGTTCAAAATCGAGCACTGCTGTAATATGAATCATCATAATTTATTCTAGTTAAGTCGGGATGACGACGGTTTGGTATTTTGGCTAAAACGTTCAAAGATAAAGATTAATAAAGAAAATGATTGATTGCAGGGAGGGAAGGACGTTAAAGTCCTAACACATGGAAAAGAATTGGTATGTAGTTCACACCTATTCAGGTTATGAGAATAAGGTTAAGGCTAACTTGGAAAAACGTGTTGAGACTATGGGGATGGAAGACAAGATCTTTCGCGTTGTAGTTCCAGAAGAAGAAGAAACAGAAATTAAAGATGGCAAAAAGAAAGTGACCAAAAAGAAAGTATTCCCAGGTTATGTACTGGTTGAGATTATCATGACGGATGATTCTTGGTATGTTGTCCGGAATACGCCTGGCGTAACAGGTTTCGTAGGTTCATCTGGAGCTGGGTCAAAACCGACTGCGTTGCTGCCGGAAGAAATTGAAGTCGTTCTTAAACGAATGGGCGTGGATGAAAGTAAATTCGAAGTTGATTTTGAAATCGGTGAAACGGTTCAAGTTAAAGAAGGACCATTTGCAACCTTTGCAGGACCTATTGAAGAACTTGATAAAGATAAAGGTAAAGTAAGGGTTCTAGTCAATATGTTCGGTCGTGATACACCGGTTGAACTTGATTTTAATCAAGTGGAAAAATTATAAACGGAAAAAAACTTGAAATTGTCTTTAGAAAGTGGTAAAATTTCAAAGGTCAGTATGTTTCAATTTTTAGGCCTCAACGATACAAGCATTCTTTATTAATATATAAAGAATTCAAGATGAGTGGGAGGGTATATCCCTATTACCACATCACGGACTTATAAGGAGGTGTGTCTCGTGGCTAAAAAAGTAATTAAAATGGTTAAATTGCAAATTCCTGCTGGTAAAGCGAATCCGGCACCGCCAGTCGGTCCTGCATTAGGTCAAGCTGGTGTAAACATCATGGGATTCTGTAAGGAGTTCAACGCTCGTACAGCAGATCAAGCTGGTCTAATTATTCCTGTTGAAATCACGGTATTTGAAGACCGTTCATTTACATTCATTACAAAAACTCCACCGGCTGCAGTATTGCTTAAGAAAGTAGCTGGTATCGAGTCTGGTTCTGGTGAACCTAACCGTAAAAAAGTTGCTACAGTCAAGCGTGATCAAGTGCGCGAGATTGCTGAAACTAAAATGCCTGACCTAAACGCTGCAAGCGTTGAAGCTGCAATGCGTATGGTTGAAGGTACTGCTCGCAGCATGGGTATTGTCATCGAAGACTAATCCATGTAATTGCTATTTGTTTCTACGGGGTTGCGATTGATACTCGCAACCTTTATTCGTGGGAGGTTATACCGTTAAAACCACAATTTAGGAGGATTTATATCATGGCGAAAAAAGGTAAAAAGTATCTTGAAGCAGCTAAGCTTGTAGAAGTTTCTAAGGCTTATGCTGTAACTGAAGCAATCGAAGTTGCTAAAAAAGCTAACTTCGCAAAATTCGATGCGACTGTTGAAGTTGCTTTCCGTTTAGGCGTAGACCCTAAGAAAGCTGACCAACAAATTCGTGGAGCGGTTGTTCTACCGAATGGTACTGGTAAAACTCAACGCGTATTAGTATTCGCTAAAGGCGAAAAAGCAAAAGAAGCGGAAGCTGCTGGTGCTGACTACGTTGGCGAATCTGACTTCATCAACAAAATCCAACAAGGATGGTTCGAATTCGACGTAATCGTTGCGACTCCAGACATGATGGGTGAAGTTGGTAAACTTGGCCGTGTATTAGGACCTAAAGGATTAATGCCTAACCCTAAAACTGGCACTGTAACATTCGACGTAACAAAAGCTGTTAATGAAATCAAAGCTGGTAAAGTTGAATACCGCGTAGATAAAGCTGGTAACATCCATGCTCCAATCGGTAAAGTATCTTTCGAAGATGCTAAACTAGTGGAAAACTTCACTACTATCTATGATACGTTAATGAAAGTTAAACCTGCGGCTGCTAAAGGAACTTACATGAAAAACGTTTCTGTAACTACTACAATGGGCCCTGGTGTGAAAGTTGATCCTTCTACTTTCAATAAATAATAATTGACATTCCAAAACTATTGTTGTTATAATAAGTTTTGTTGTGAATAAATGAATATCATTTGTACCGTAGACAGTAGGTGCTCGTTACGAGCTTAATTCCCTGCCGAGGTAATTCGATAATAATAGTCCTTGACTATGACTTTTGAAATTACTGCCTTCATGTCTGCAATAGAGATGAAGGCTTTTTCTTTGAAACGGTATAAATGTTTTCAAGCAAATCTACAGGAGGTGTAAGGATGAACGCAATTATTGAACAAAAGCAAAAAATCGTTGCTGAGATTACTGGTAAATTAACTGCAAGCCAATCAACAGTAGTTGTTGACTACCGTGGATTGACTGTTGCTGAATTAACAGAACTTCGTAAGCAACTTCGTGAAGCTGGCGTTGAGTTTAAAGTTTACAAAAACTCTTTAACTCGCCGTGCTGCTGAAAGTGCTGAACTTAGCACTTTAAACGAATCTCTAACAGGACCAAACGCAATTGCATTCTCAACTGAAGATGTTATTGCGCCAGCAAAAATCCTTAACGATTTTGCGAAAAAACATGAAGCGTTAGAAATCAAAGCTGGAGTTATCGAAGGAAATGTTGCAACTGCTGAAGAAATTAAAGCTCTTGCAGAACTACCTTCACGCGAAGGCCTACTTTCAATGCTACTCAGCGTGCTACAAGCACCTATGCGCGGACTTGCTCTTGCTACAAAAGCTGTTGCAGAGCAAAAAGAAGAACAAGGCGCGTAAGCTAACCGCTTATTCAGCCTGCTGATTCAAAAAAAAACCAACCATTTCGAGGAGGAAATAATAATGACTAAAGATCAAATCATTGAAGCAGTTAAAAATATGACTGTTTTAGAATTAAACGACCTTGTAAAAGCAATCGAAGAAGAATTTGGCGTAACTGCTGCTGCACCTGTAGCTGTAGCTGCTGCTGGTGGCGCTGCTGCTGAAGAACAAACTGAGTTTGATGTTATCCTTACATCTGCTGGAGATCAAAAAATCAAAGTTATCAAAGCTGTACGTGAAGTTACAGGTCTTGGACTTAAAGAAGCAAAAGAACTTGTTGACAACACTCCAAAAGCAATCAAAGAAGGCGCTACTAAAGAAGAAGCTGAAGAAGTTAAAGCTAAACTTGAAGAAGTTGGAGCTGGCGTTGAAGTTAAGTAATCTTGCATAAACAAAAAGC
This sequence comes from Peribacillus sp. NJ11, assembly GCF_030348405.1. Taxonomy (NCBI): domain Bacteria; kingdom Bacillati; phylum Bacillota; class Bacilli; order Caryophanales; family Bacillaceae; genus Peribacillus; species Peribacillus sp. NJ11. The sequence continues at coordinate 996,622 of NZ_JAUCFO010000001.1, read as the reverse complement.
TCGCTATCACTGGCGGGCTTTTTTCTTCATTTTAATGAAATGACGGAAATACGCCGTTAATGGTTTGATTAATTAAGAGGTTTCGTTATTCAAACATTCCGGCATGCAAGCATCCATTCTTCAAATCTCTTCTCTCATTAAATCTTCAATATTCCTTTCTGATAGGGGGAGATGACTCTGACAGAGCATTACTACTCACATAAACCGGATGTCGTAAGCAATCCGAAGTTTTGGGATTTTACATTAAAGGGACGTACCTTTCGCTTCAAAAGTGATAATGGTGTTTTTTCGAAAAAGGAAGTTGATTTCGGATCGCGTCTTTTGGTTGAGAGTTTTAACCTTAATGAAGCTGTGGAAGGAGATATTCTTGATGTTGGTTGCGGTTATGGACCAATCGGAATATCGATTGCGGCAGCTTATCCCGATAGAGCGATAGAAATGATTGATATAAATAGCCGGGCAGTTGAGTTGTCAAAAGAGAATGCAGCTACTAATGGGATCGTAAATGTGAAGATTTACGAAAGTGATCGTTTTGACAAAGTTGGCTCCAATCAATTCGCGGCAATTCTTACGAACCCTCCCATTCGCGCAGGCAAAAGTGTAGTCCACGAAATTTTAGAAGAAAGCTATCGCAGTTTGGTAGCTGGTGGAGAATTATGGGTTGTCATTCAAAAAAAACAAGGGGCTCCATCCGCAATGGATAAAATGGAGCAATTATTTGGCAATATTGAAGTGCCCGTTAAGAAAAAAGGTTACTATATACTATTATCCAAAAAGGTTTGACTCTAAATTTTCGCTATGTTAGTATTATAAAATGCATATATATAATTCCGTAACTATGCAATTTTTATACCATTGGTGTATAACCAATGGATAATATGGGAAAAATATATAAATAATAGTTCGTTTTATGAGAAATAGTGGTTTTTAAAATAAAAACCATTTTCTTTTTGTCTATGGAAATGATTCCTTTTCCGGGGCAAATGGATCCTTATAACGCTTGATTTAAGGGGTGAATCAGTTGACAGGTCAACTTGTTCAGTATGGACGACACCGCCAACGTAGAAGTTATGCAAGAATCAGTGAGGTTTTGGATCTTCCGAATCTGATTGAAATTCAAACAGCTTCTTATCAATGGTTTCTAGATGTAGGTTTAAAGGAAATGTTCCAGGATATTTCTCCTATTGAGGATTTTACAGGTAATTTATCGTTAGAATTCATCGATTACAGCTTAGCTGAGCCGAAGTATTCTGTGGAAGAAACAAAAGAACGCGATGTTACGTATTCTGCACCACTTCGTGTGAAAGTACGCCTTGTTAACAAAGAAACAGGGGAAGTGAAAGACCAGGATGTATTTATGGGCGACTTCCCGCTGATGACTGAAACAGGTACATTTGTCATCAATGGTGCTGAACGGGTAATTGTATCCCAATTAGTGCGCTCACCGAGTGTTTACTACAACGGTAAAATGGATAAAAACGGTAAGCTCGGGTTCTCTGCGACCGTCATTCCTAACCGTGGCGCATGGCTCGAATATGAAACAGATGCCAAGGATGTTGTGTATGTTCGAATCGATCGCACCAGGAAATTACCGATAACGGTATTGATGCGTGCCCTTGGATTCGGAACTGATCAAGAAATCATTGATTTGATTGGTGACAACGAATACCTTCGCAACACTCTTGAAAAGGATAACACCGAGAGTGTAGAAAAAGCATTGCTAGAAATCTATGAGCGTCTACGCCCAGGTGAACCACCTACTGTCGATAACGCGAAAAGTCTTTTAGTATCTCGCTTTTTCGATCCGAAACGTTATGATTTAGCTAACGTAGGTCGTTATAAAATAAACAAAAAACTGCATATTAAGAACCGTTTATTCGGACAACGTATTGCAGAGACTTTGATTGATCCTGAAACAGGGGAAATCATCGTTGAAAAAGGTACAATGCTTGATCGTCGGACTCTTGATAGGATTCTGCCTCATATCGAAGCTGGAATCGGATTCAAAACTTTCCATCCATCAGGTGGCGTAGTAGAGGAAGAAACTCTTCTTCAACCTATTAAAGTCTTTGCACCAAACGATGCTGAAGGCGAAAAAGTGATCAATATCATCGGGAATGCCTATGTGACCGACCAGGTCAAAAACATTACACCGGCTGATATCATTTCTTCCATTAGTTATTTCTTTAACTTATTGCATGGTGTGGGAATCACGGATGACATTGACCATTTAGGTAACCGTCGTCTGCGTTCCGTTGGTGAATTGCTGCAAAACCAATTTAGAATTGGTTTATCCCGTATGGAGCGTGTCGTTCGTGAAAGAATGTCTATTCAAGATACGAATACAATCACTCCGCAGCAACTAATTAACATTCGCCCAGTCATTGCGTCTATTAAAGAGTTCTTTGGAAGCTCACAGCTTTCCCAATTCATGGATCAAACGAATCCGCTTGCTGAATTGACGCATAAACGTCGTCTATCTGCATTGGGACCTGGTGGTCTGACACGTGAGCGTGCTGGCTTTGAAGTACGTGACGTTCATTATTCCCACTATGGCCGTATGTGTCCGATTGAAACGCCTGAGGGCCCGAATATTGGTTTGATTAACTCATTGTCCAGTTTTGCAAAGGTAAACCCATATGGTTTCATTGAAACACCATATCGCCGTGTGAATCCTGAAACTGGTAGAATTACAAGCCAAATCGATTACTTAACAGCTGATGAGGAAGATAACTATGTAGTTGCCCAAGCGAATGTACGTCTATCAGATGACGGCTCATTCCTTGATAATGATGTTGTTGCACGTTTCCGCGGTGAAAATACCGTTGTTCCGCGTGACCGCGTAGATTACATGGATGTATCTCCTAAACAGGTTGTATCTGCTGCGACAGCATGTATTCCTTTCTTGGAGAATGATGACTCCAACCGTGCCCTTATGGGAGCGAACATGCAACGTCAAGCAGTGCCTTTGCTACAACCGGAAGCCCCTCGAGTTGGAACGGGTATGGAATATGTTTCAGCGAAAGACTCCGGTGCTGCTGTCATCTGTAAACACCCTGGTATCGTAGAGCACGTTGAATCACGTGAAGTATGGGTTCGCAGGGTAAGTGAAGTTGACGGACAGCAAGTAAAAGGAAACCTTGATAAATACCGTCTATTAAAATTCATTCGTTCTAACCAAGGAACGTGCTATAATCAACGCCCTATCGTCAGTGTTGGCGACAACGTCGTAAAAGGTGAAATTCTTGCTGATGGTCCTTCAATGGAAAAAGGTGAGTTAGCACTTGGACGTAACGTATTGGTTGCCTTCATGACATGGGATGGGTATAACTATGAAGATGCCATCATCATGAGTGAGCGATTGGTTAAAGATGATGTGTACACTTCTATTCATATTGAAGAATATGAGTCTGAATCACGCGATACGAAATTAGGACCTGAAGAAATCACCCGTGATATCCCTAATGTAGGGGAAGATGCGCTTCGTAATCTTGATGAGCGCGGAATAATCCGTGTTGGTGCTGAAGTAAAAGACGGAGACCTTCTAGTGGGTAAAGTCACGCCTAAAGGTGTAACGGAACTGACTGCTGAAGAACGTCTATTACATGCAATCTTCGGTGAAAAAGCTCGTGAAGTAAGGGATACATCACTTCGTGTACCTCACGGCGGCGGTGGAATCGTTCTTGATGTTAAAGTATTTAACAGAGAAGACGGCGATGAACTACCTCCTGGTGTAAACCAGCTCGCACGTGTATATATCGTACAAAAACGTAAAATCCATGAAGGCGATAAAATGGCTGGACGACATGGTAACAAAGGGGTAATCTCCAGGATCCTTCCTGAAGAAGATATGCCTTATTTACCAGATGGCACTCCAGTCGACATCATGTTAAACCCATTGGGTGTACCTTCACGTATGAACATCGGTCAAGTGTTGGAGCTTCACTTAGGTATGGCTGCACGCGCACTTGGCATTCATGTAGCATCTCCTGTATTCGATGGTGCTACTGAGGAAGACGTTTGGGGTACGATTGAAGAAGCCGGGATGTCTCGTGATGCAAAAACTGTCCTTTATGATGGCCGTTCAGGTGAAGCTTTCGATAACCGTGTATCCGTTGGTGTCATGTATATGATCAAACTGGCACATATGGTCGATGATAAACTTCACGCACGTTCAACTGGACCTTACTCCCTTGTTACGCAGCAACCACTTGGTGGTAAAGCGCAATTTGGTGGACAGCGTTTCGGTGAGATGGAAGTATGGGCACTTGAAGCTTATGGTGCTGCTTATACATTACAAGAAATCCTAACCGTTAAATCAGATGATGTCGTAGGTCGTGTTAAAACGTACGAAGCGATTGTCAAAGGTGAAAATGTCCCTGAACCAGGCGTTCCTGAGTCCTTCAAAGTATTGATTAAGGAGCTTCAAAGTTTAGGATTGGATGTTAAAATTCTTAATGCCGAAGATCGTGAAATCGAAATGCGTGATTTGGAAGATGAAGAAGAAGCCAACCAAGCAGACAAATTAAGCCTTGATTCAGAAACTAAAGATATGGTTGCTTCCGAAGTAGGGGCACCTGTCAAAGAATAAATATAAACATCTAGTTATATATCACCCGCTCTGACTGGCAGCAAGATGTTTCTTTGAAGATCATGCTGCCTTGTTAGAGCCTTATTGATTCAATCAACCATCATCCGGTGTAAGATTGCCTGATACTTGACGGCAATCGAGGGTTAAACCTGGAGATTAAAAGGGAGGTAGGCCCCTTGTTAGACGTTAATAATTTTGAGTATATGAAAATTGGTCTTGCTTCACCAGACAAGATTCGTTCTTGGTCCCATGGAGAAGTTAAAAAACCAGAAACAATCAACTATCGTACGTTAAAGCCAGAAAAAGACGGTTTATTCTGTGAGAGAATTTTTGGACCTCAAAAGGACTGGGAATGTCATTGCGGAAAATATAAACGTGTTCGTTATAAAGGCGTAGTCTGTGACCGTTGTGGCGTCGAAGTCACTCGTGCTAAGGTACGTCGTGAGCGTATGGGTCATATTGAGCTGGCAGCTCCAGTTTCACACATATGGTATTTTAAAGGAATCCCTAGCCGTATGGGACTTGTTCTTGACATGTCTCCACGTGCATTGGAAGAAGTTATTTACTTCGCATCTTACGTAGTAACTGAAACGGGCGATACAACTTTAGAAAAGAAACAACTTCTTTCTGAAAAGGAATATCGTACATACCGTGAGAAATACGGTAAGAAGTTCCAAGCTGCCATGGGTGCGGAAGCTATTAAAAAACTTTTACAAGATATTGATACGGAAAAGGAAGTAGAGTCGTTGAAAGAGGAGCTTAAAACAGCTCAAGGACAACGCAGGACCCGTGCAATCAAACGCTTGGAAGTGCTTGAAGCATTCCGTAACTCCGGAAATGAGCCTTCATGGATGATCCTGGACGTGCTTCCGGTCATTCCACCGGAACTTCGCCCGATGGTTCAACTTGATGGTGGACGTTTTGCCACATCTGATCTAAATGATTTATATCGCCGTGTTATCAACCGTAATAATCGGTTGAAAAGATTACTGGACCTTGGGGCACCAAGCATTATCGTTCAAAATGAGAAGCGTATGCTACAAGAAGCTGTCGATGCTCTTATCGATAATGGCCGTCGCGGCCGTCCGGTAACTGGACCTGGTAACCGTCCGTTGAAATCTTTATCTCACATGTTAAAAGGTAAACAAGGTCGTTTCCGTCAAAACCTTCTTGGTAAACGTGTTGATTATTCTGGCCGTTCCGTTATCGTAGTTGGACCAAACTTAAAGATGTACCAATGTGGTCTTCCGAAAGAAATGGCGATTGAATTATTCAAACCATTCGTTATGAAGGAGCTTGTTCAAAGAGGTCTAGCGCATAACATCAAATCTGCCAAGCGCAAAATTGAACGTTTATCTCCTGAAATATGGGATGTACTAGAAGAAGTCATTAGAGAACATCCAGTACTATTGAACCGTGCACCGACTCTTCACAGACTTGGTATCCAAGCGTTTGAACCAACGTTGGTTGAAGGTCGCGCAATTCGTTTGCATCCGCTCGTATGTACAGCTTACAACGCTGACTTTGACGGTGACCAAATGGCGGTCCACGTTCCTCTATCTTCTGAAGCCCAAGCCGAAGCACGCATGCTTATGCTTGCAGCACAGAACATTTTGAACCCTAAAGATGGTAAACCTGTCGTAACACCTTCTCAAGATATGGTATTAGGTAACTATTACTTAACATTGGAAAGAGAAGGCGCTATCGGTGAGGGTATGATCTTTAAAGATACAAGTGAAGCATTACTTGCATACCAAAACGGATATGTACACCTGCATTCCCGTTGTGCCGTACATGCATCGTCACTAAATAATGAAACTTTCACTGAAGCGCAAAACAGCCAACTTCTAATTACGACCGTTGGTAAATTGATCTTCAATGAAATTTTACCAAAATCATTCCCGTATATTAACGAACCAACACGATATAATTTGGAAACGAAAACTCCAGAGAAATATTTTGTGGAAAAAGGCGCTAATATCCCTGAAATGATTAAGGCCCAACCTGCTATCGATCCATTCAAGAAAAAAATTCTTGGAAATATCATTGCGGAAGTCTTTAAACGTTTTAAAATTACCGAAACATCCAAAATGCTTGACCGGATGAAAGATCTTGGTTTCAAATATTCGACAAAAGCTGGTATTACCGTTGGTGTGGCTGATATTGTCGTTTTAAAAGAAAAACAAGAAATCATCACTGAGGCTCAAACCAAAGTGGATAACGTCTTGAAACAGTTCAGACGTGGTCTGATTACAGAGGATGAGCGTTATGATCGCGTTATCTCAATTTGGAGTGCTGCCAAGGATACCATTCAGTCCAAACTTATGGACTCACTGGACCGACGCAACCCGATCTTCATGATGAGTGACTCCGGTGCCCGTGGTAATGCTTCCAACTTTACGCAGCTTGCGGGTATGCGTGGTTTGATGGCCAACCCGGCTGGACGTATCATTGAATTACCGATCAAATCAAGTTTCCGTGAAGGTTTAACAGTGTTAGAGTACTTCATCTCTACACATGGTGCGCGTAAAGGTCTTGCCGATACAGCACTTAAAACAGCCGATTCCGGTTACCTTACCCGTCGACTTGTTGACGTTGCCCAAGATGTCATCATCCGTGATGACGATTGTGGAACGGACCGCGGTTTGAAAATTTCAGCCTTGAGAGAGGGCACTGAAATAATTGAGCATCTTGAAGAGCGCCTAGTAGGCCGTTATGCAAGAAAAGCGATTAAACATCCAGAAACAAATGAAGTGATCGTGGCTGAAAATGATCTTATCACTGAAGATCTTGCTGATTATATTGATTCACTTGGAATTGAAACAGCTTGGATCCGTTCTGCCTTTACATGTAACACCAGCCATGGTGTATGTAAAAAATGTTATGGACGCAACTTGGCTACCGGTCAAGAAGTTGAAGTGGGCGAAGCAGTCGGTATTATCGCCGCTCAATCAATCGGAGAACCTGGTACACAGTTAACGATGCGTACATTCCATACTGGTGGGGTTGCTGGGGACGATATCACTCAAGGTCTTCCTCGTATCCAAGAGATATTTGAAGCGAGAAACCCTAAAGGTCAAGCCGTCATTTCCGAAATCGAAGGAACGATTGTTTCGATTAATGAAATTCGGGATAAACAACAGGAAATCGTTGTTCAAGGAGCAGTTGAATCACGCACATATACTGCGCCGTACACAGCGCGCTTAAGAGTAACTGTTGATACGCCTGTCCGTCGTGGTGAAGAATTAACAGAGGGTTCTATCGATCCGAAAGAATTGCTGAAGGTTACAGATGTACTTACTGTTCAGGAATACCTGCTTCATGAAGTTCAAAAAGTATACCGGATGCAAGGGGTTGAAATCGGTGATAAACACATCGAGGTAATGGTTAGACAAATGATGCGTAAAGTCCGTGTGCTTGACGCAGGTGAAACTGAAGTACTTCCAGGAACATTATTGGATGTTAACCAATTCACTACTGCAAACACAGATGCATTGTTGACTAACAAGTTACCTGCTACAGGACGCCCTGTATTACTGGGTATCACGAAAGCATCCCTAGAAACGGATTCCTTCTTGTCCGCCGCGTCATTCCAAGAAACGACTAGAGTCTTGACTGATGCAGCAATAAAAGGAAAACGTGATGAATTGCTTGGACTTAAAGAAAATGTCATCATCGGTAAACTTGTCCCTGCAGGAACAGGAATGCTTAGATACAGAAAAGCAAACCCTGTCGTTGTTGGTGACGAAAGTGCCGATACAGTAACAGTGGATTAAAGGAAAAAGGACCAGCTCAATTAAAACTGAAAACCACACTCCTGTATTCGAGTGGAGCTGAAGGGTCAGAATTTATTGTGCTGGTCTCTCTTATTACTCAAGGTCGCCTGAAAAGAAGTACGAGGAATGGATATATTACCTCTAGGCAAATTGATAATCTTAATAGAATTATGTAAGGAAAACCTTTTGCTTGAAATATTTTTTATGAAAGAAGTTGACAGTATCCGACTTATAATGATACTATAGCAAAGGTGCTCCTATGTTACCCTGTAACTTTGGAGGATATGGACCATGTCTTATGAAAAAGTAATACAGGCAAAGTCAGTGATTATAGGGACGAAACAAGCAGTTAGAGCTCTTAAAAACAATTTAATTCAAGAAGTTATCATCGCTGATGATGCAGATATATACTTGACTGGGCGTGTCGTTGAGACCGCTAAAGAATTGGATGTTCCTATCACATATGTTGATTCGATGAGAATGCTTGGCAAAGCATGTGGTATTGATGTCGGAGCAGCAACTGTTGCCATTAAAAAGTAAAAATGTTTTTGCAATAATATTTGCAAAGACTTTGTTTTTACCCATTTATGAACCACCTGGATGTGTGGTACTAGAAATGAAAACGTGAAGGGAGGAAAAATGTAATGCCTACTATTAATCAATTAGTGCGTAAAGGACGCGAGTCTAAAGAGGTTAAATCAAAATCTCCAGCACTTAACAAAGGCTACAACAGCTTTAAAAAAGCACAAACTAACGTATCATCTCCGCAAAAACGTGGTGTTTGCACTCGTGTGGGTACTATGACACCGAAAAAACCAAACTCCGCGTTACGTAAATATGCGCGTGTACGTTTAACAAACGGTATCGAGGTAACAGCTTATATCCCAGGTATCGGTCACAACCTACAAGAACACAGCGTGGTTCTTATCCGTGGCGGTCGTGTAAAAGATTTACCAGGAGTACGTTATCACATCGTACGTGGTGCTCTTGATACTGCTGGAGTTAACAATCGTATGCAAGGCCGTTCTAAATACGGTACTAAGCGTCCGAAAGTAGCAAAAAAATAATCTCAAACAAAAATTAAACTTTCTTGAAAGGAGGAAATATAATGCCTCGTAAAGGACCTGTAACGAAAAGAGACGTATTACCAGATCCAATTTATAATTCAAAACTTGTGACTCGCTTAATCAACAAATTAATGGTTGATGGACAAAGAGGTAAATCACAAAAAATTCTTTACTCTGCATTTGATTTAATCAAAGAACGTACTGGCAATGAGCCGATCGAAGTTTTTGATCAAGCACTTAAAAACATCATGCCTGTATTAGAAGTAAAAGCACGCCGTGTGGGTGGAGCTAACTACCAAGTACCAGTTGAGGTGCGTCCAGACCGTAAATCGACTCTAGGACTTCGTTGGTTAGTAAACTACTCTCGCCTTCGTGGAGAAAAAACGATGGAAGAGCGTTTAGCTTATGAAATCATGGATGCTGCCAACAATACTGGAGCAGCAGTTAAGAAGCGTGAAGATACACACAAAATGGCTGAAGCTAACAAAGCATTCGCTCATTATCGCTGGTAAGATTAATTACTATAAAATCCTTATAGAAGGAAGGAGAAAGACAAATGGCAAGAGAGTTCTCCTTAGCAAACACTCGTAATATCGGTATCATGGCTCACATCGATGCTGGTAAAACGACAACAACAGAACGTGTTCTATATTACACTGGTAAAATCCACAAAATCGGTGAAACACACGAAGGTGCTTCACAAATGGACTGGATGGAACAGGAACAAGAACGCGGAATCACGATCACATCCGCTGCAACAACAGCACAGTGGAAAGGTCACCGTGTAAACATCATCGATACACCGGGACACGTAGACTTCACAGTTGAAGTTGAACGTTCTTTGCGCGTACTTGATGGAGCTGTAGCTGTACTTGATGCCCAATCAGGTGTTGAGCCTCAAACTGAAACAGTTTGGCGCCAAGCTACAACTTACGGTGTACCACGTGTCGTATTCGTAAATAAAATGGACAAAATCGGTGCAGACTTCCTCTACTCAGTTGGAACTATCATCGACCGTCTTCAAGCTAATGCACACCCAGTTCAGTTACCAATCGGCGCTGAAGATCAATTCTCTGCAATCATTGACCTTATTGAAATGAAAGCTCATTTCTATGGTAATGACCTAGGAACTGATATCTCTGTTGGTGAAATTCCTGAAGAACATCGCGAATTAGCTGAAGAATACCGTGAAAAGCTTGTTGAAGCAGTAGCGGAAGTTAATGAAGACTTAATGGAAAAATACCTTGGCGGCGAAGAAATCAGCGTTGCTGAATTAAAAGCTGCTATTCGTACAGCAACCGTTAACGTTGAATTCTTCCCAGTTATCTGTGGATCAGCTTTCAAAAACAAAGGTGTTCAATTAATGCTTGATAACGTTATCGACTTCCTTCCATCTCCATTGGACGTACCAGCTATTAAAGGTACTCTGCCGGATTCAGAAGAAGAAGTAGAACGTCATTCAGATGATTCTGAACCGTTCTCAGCTTTAGCGTTTAAAGTTATGACTGACCCTTACGTTGGTAAACTTACATTCTTCCGTGTGTACTCAGGTACATTAGAATCAGGATCATATGTAATCAACTCAACTAAAGGTAAACGTGAACGTATTGGACGTATCCTTCAAATGCATGCAAACAGCCGTGAAGAAATCTCAACTGTATACGCAGGGGATATCGCAGCAGCTGTTGGATTGAAAGATACTACAACTGGAGATACACTATGTGATGACAAGAACCAAGTAATTCTTGAATCAATGGTATTCCCAGAGCCGGTTATTTCACTTTCAGTAGAACCGAAATCAAAAGCAGACCAAGACAAAATGTCTCAAGCTTTACAAAAGCTACAAGATGAAGATCCAACATTCCGTGCGCATACTGACCAAGAAACTGGTCAAACGATCATCGCTGGTATGGGTGAACTTCACTTGGACATCCTTGTTGACCGTATGCGTCGCGAATTCAAAGTGGAAGCAAACGTTGGTGCTCCTCAAGTAGCATACCGTGAAACTTTCCGTGGTTCAGCTAAGGTTGAAGGTAAATTCGTTCGCCAATCAGGTGGTCGTGGACAATTTGGACACGTATGGATTGAATTTGGTCCAAACGAAGAAGGTAAAGGATTCGAATTTGAAAATGCTATCGTCGGTGGTGTAGTACCACGTGAATATATCCCTGCTGTACAAGCTGGATTAGTTGATTCACTTGACCGTGGTGTACTTGCTGGTTACCCGCTAGTCGACATCAAAGCAAAATTATTTGACGGTTCATACCATGACGTTGACTCCAACGAAATGGCATTTAAAATTGCTGCTTCAATGGCACTTAAAAATGCTGCTTCTAAGTGTAAACCGGTTATCCTTGAACCAATCATGAAAGTGGAAGTAGTTATTCCTGAAGATTATCTAGGTGACATCATGGGAGATATCACATCTCGTCGTGGTCGCGTAGAAGGTATGGAAGCTCGCGGTAACACGCAAATGGTTAAAGCGATGGTTCCACTATCTGAAATGTTCGGATATGCTACATCTCTACGTTCTAACACACAAGGACGCGGAACATTCTCTATGCACTTCGACCATTATGAAGAAGTACCTAAGAGCATTTCTGAAGAGATCATCAAAAAAAATAAAGGTGAATAATTGATTTTCACCTCTTATTAAAGTATAACTATCTTATGTAAGCTGTGATGGAAGAATTAGTCTTCTTTCACAGCCCTATATACTTAATCTTTTATTTATAATTTTAAGGAGGAATTCCTAATGGGAAAAGCTAAATTTGATCGTTCAAAACCGCACGTTAACGTTGGAACAATTGGTCACGTCGACCATGGTAAAACAACTCTAACAGCTGCAATCACAACTGTACTTGCTAAAACTGGTGGAGCAGAAGCTCGCGCTTATGACCAAATCGATGGTGCTCCAGAAGAAAGAGAACGTGGTATCACAATCTCTACTGCACACGTTGAGTACGAAACAGCTACTCGTCACTATGCACACGTTGACTGCCCAGGACATGCTGACTATGTTAAAAACATGATCACTGGTGCTGCACAAATGGACGGCGGAATCCTAGTAGTATCTGCTGCTGATGGCCCAATGCCACAAACTCGTGAGCACATCCTTCTTTCTCGTCAAGTAGGTGTACCATTCCTAGTAGTATTCATGAACAAATGCGACATGGTTGATGACGAAGAACTTCTTGAATTAGTAGAAATGGAAATTCGTGACCTTCTTTCTGAATACGAATTCCCTGGCGATGACATTCCAGTTATCAAAGGATCTGCACTAAAAGCTCTTCAAGGAGAAGCTGCTTGGGAAGAAAAAATTCATGAATTAATGACAGCTGTTGACGAGTATATCCCAGAACCAACTCGTGACACTGACAAACCATTCATGATGCCAGTTGAGGATGTATTCTCTATCACTGGTCGTGGTACAGTTGCTACTGGCCGTGTTGAGCGTGGACAAGTTAAAGTCGGTGACGTTGTTGATATCATCGGTTTCAACGAAGAGTCTAAACCAACAACTGTAACAGGTGTTGAAATGTTCCGTAAACTTCTTGACTATGCTGAAGCTGGTGACAACATCGGTGCACTTCTTCGTGGTGTATCCCGTGAAGATATCCAACGTGGACAAGTACTTGCTAAACCAGGTACAATCACTCCACACACAAAGTTCAAAGCTGAAGTTTATGTTCTATCTAAAGAAGAAGGTGGACGTCACACTCCATTCTTTACAAACTACCGTCCTCAGTTCTACTTCCGTACAACTGACGTAACTGGTATTTGTAACCTTCCAGAAGGCGTAGAAATGGTTATGCCTGGAGACAACATCGAAATGACTGTAGAACTTATCGCTCCAATCGCTATCGAAGAAGGTACTAAATTCTCTATCCGTGAGGGTGGACGTACTGTAGGCGCTGGCGTCGTTGCTACAATCACTGAGTAATTAATTCTTAAATGAATATTGGAAGGGACGCCTTCCGGGAAAAGCAGATGGGACGCCATCTGCTTTTTTTCTATTTTAGAGGACTTTTCATGTTTACTTCTATAATATCCATTGAAAAATGGAAGTATTCCAAAGAGAATGTTGTTGATTTATCAAATGAAGAAAATGGATATGAAAGACCGTGTAGAATGTACTTGTAAATACTTGAGATAGTATGTATAATAATAAAAGTGTGTTGCACAAGAAAAATCTAAGTTTAACTTGCATTCTACTTGTGCTTTATGTATAATAGACAATGTTGGTCTTTGACTGCGATGATATGGAAGGTTGCTGACACACCCGGCCGCTTTGCCATGGCGAGTGTGTGGGAAATTTCCGTTGAGAAGGTCTATTTTAAAATAGGCGAAAAGGAGGGAAAATTATGGCAAAACAAAAAATTCGTATCCGTTTAAAAGCATATGATCACAGAATTCTTGATCAATCTGCTGAGAAAATTGTTGAAACTGCAAAACGTTCTGGTGCGGCTGTATCTGGTCCGATTCCATTGCCTACTGAAAGATCGGTTTACACGATCCTACGTGCGGTTCATAAATACAAAGACTCTCGTGAACAATTCGAAATGCGTACGCATAAACGTCTAATCGACATCGTTAATCCAACTCCACAAACAGTTGATTCATTGATGCGTTTAGATTTACCATCAGGCGTTGACATTGAAATCAAATTATAATTCATATAAATATGAACAATTACTCTAGGAGGTGTGACTTATGACCAAAGGAATCTTAGGAAGAAAAATCGGTATGACTCAAGTTTTTGCTGAAAACGGCGAACTTATCCCGGTAACAGTTATCGAAGCTGCTAATAACGTGGTTCTTCAAAAGAAAACTGTTGAAACTGATGGCTATGAAGCAGTTCAAGTTGGTTTTGAAAACAAACGTGAAAAGCTTTCTAACAAACCTGAAAAGGGACATGTTGAAAAAGCAAATACTACTCCTAAGCGCTTCATTCGCGAATTCCGCGGAACGGATCTTACTGAATATGAGATCGGTCAAGAAGTCAATGTTAGTATTTTCGCAGAAGGCGATTTAGTAGATGTTTCAGGAATTTCAAAAGGTAAAGGTTTCCAAGGCGCTATCAAACGTCACGGACAATCTCGCGGACCGATGACTCATGGTTCTCGTTACCACCGTCGCCCAGGTTCAATGGGTCCTGTAGCTCCAAACCGCGTATTCAAAGGTAAATTATTACCTGGACGTATGGGTGGAGAACAAATTACTGTTCAAAACTTGGCTATCGTTAAAGTTGATGTTGAACGTAACCTACTATTGATCAAAGGTAATGTACCTGGTGCTAGAAAAGCATTGATCAAAGTTAAAACTGCTGTTAAAGCAAAGTAATTTCTGAGAAAGGAGGAGCAATAGAATGCCAAAAGTTACATTGTTCAACCAAACAGGTTCACAAGTTGGCGACATCGAACTAAATGAATCCATCTTTGGTATCGAACCTAATAATCATGTATTATTTGAAGCAATCATTATGCAACGAGCTTCCTTACGTCAAGGAACTCATAAAGTTAAAAACCGTTCTGAAGTTGCAGGCGGTGGACGTAAACCTTGGAAACAAAAAGGAACTGGACGTGCGCGTCAAGGTTCTATCCGTTCTCCACAATGGCGTGGCGGTGGCGTTGTTTTTGGACCAACTCCAAGATCTTACGCTTACAAGCTACCTAAAAAGGTACGTCGTTTAGCTATTAAATCTGCATTGTCTGCAAAGGCATTGGAAGAGAACATTTTGGTACTTGAAAGCTTGTCTTTCGAAGCTCCAAAAACAAAAGAATTTGTAGCAGTACTTAATAACCTTTCTATTGATACTAAAACGTTGATTGTTACTGACGGATTAGATGAGAAAGTTGCTCTTTCTGCACGTAACATCCCTGGTGTTACTGTAGTTGAAGCTGTTGGTCTTAATGTTCTTGATGTTGTATCACACAACAAATTGATCTTGACTAAATCAGCTGTCGAAAAAGTAGAGGAGGTGCTTGCATAATGGATGCACGCGATATCATTAAGCGCCCCGTAATCACTGAACGCTCTTCAGACATAATGGCTGAAAAAAAATATACTTTTGAAGTTGATGTTAGAGCTAACAAAACTCAAGTTAAAGATGCTGTTCAAGAAATTTTCGGCGTTAAAGTTGAGAAAGTTAACATCATGAACTACAAAGGTAAATTTAAACGTATGGGCAAACATGCAGGCTATACTAACAAGCGCCGTAAAGCAATTGTTAAATTAACTGCTGACAGCAAAGAAATCGAGCTTTTCGAGGCTTAATTCATTAGAGAAGGAGGGAAATACAAATGGCGATTAAGAAGTATAAACCTACCTCTAACGGTCGACGTAATATGACAACTTCCGATTTTGCTGAGATTACTACAGACAAACCGGAAAAATCATTACTTGCTCCTTTACACAGCAAAGGCGGCCGTAATAACCAAGGTAAGTTAACAGTTCGTCATCAAGGTGGCGGCCACAAGCGTCAATACCGTATCATCGATTTCAAACGGAATAAAGATGGTATACCAGGACGCGTTGCTACTATTGAGTACGATCCAAATCGTTCTGCAAACATTGCATTAATTAATTACGTTGATGGAGAAAAACGTTATATCCTAGCTCCGAAAAACCTAGAAGTAGGTTTGGAAATCATGTCAGGTCCAGAAGCTGACATTAAAGTGGGTAACGCACTTCCTCTTATTAACATCCCAGTTGGTACAGTAATTCATAACATCGAACTTAAACCAGGAAAAGGTGGACAATTAGTCCGTTCAGCAGGAACATCTGCTCAAGTACTTGGTAAAGAAGGTCGTTATGTACTTGTACGTTTAAACTCAGGTGAGGTTCGTATGATTCTTGCTACTTGCCGTGCTACAATCGGGCAAGTTGGTAATGAACAACATGAACTTATCAACATTGGTAAAGCTGGCCGTAACCGTTGGTTAGGTAAACGCCCAACAGTTCGTGGATCAGTAATGAACCCGAACGATCACCCGCATGGTGGTGGTGAAGGTAAAGCTCCAATCGGACGTAAATCACCAATGTCTCCATGGGGTAAACCAACTCTTGGATTCAAAACTCGTAAGAAGAAAAATAAATCCGATAAATTTATCGTACGTCGTCGTAAAAAATAACGGGATTGACCTACGGTTCATATATAGAACCGTAGAACAGTCACGAAGGGAGGTACTCGCATGGGTCGTAGCTTAAAAAAAGGGCCTTTTGTTGATGATCATTTATTGGTAAAAGTTGAAAAATTAAATGAAGCTGACAAGAAACAGGTAGTAAAAACTTGGTCTCGTCGCTCAACAATCTTCCCGCAATTCATCGGACATACAATCGCTGTTTATGACGGTCGTAAGCATGTGCCGGTTTATGTAACAGAAGATATGGTAGGTCACAAACTAGGCGAATTCGCGCCTACACGCACTTATAAAGGTCACGCAAGTGATGACAAGAAAACAAGACGTTAATGAGAGGAGGGCATCTCATGCAAGCAAAAGCTGTCGCTAGAACAGTTCGTATTGCTCCTCGTAAAGTGCGTTTAGTCGCAGATTTAATTCGAGGAAAACAAGTAGGTGAAGCAGTAGCGATTCTTCGCTTAACACCAAAATCTGCTTCTCCAGTCGTAGAAAAAATTCTGAAATCTGCTATCGCAAATGCAGAACATAACTACGAAATGGATATCAATAACCTAGTCGTTTCAGAGGCATACGTTAACGAAGGACCAACATTAAAACGTTTCCGTCCTCGCGCTCAAGGTCGTGCGAGTGCAATTAACAAACGTACTAGTCATATTACAATCGTTGTATCAGAAAAGAAGGAGGGGTAATCTGTGGGTCAAAAGGTAAATCCAGTCGGTTTGCGTATCGGGATCATCCGTGATTGGGAATCCAAATGGTACGCTGATAAAGACTACGCAGTTCTTTTGCATGAAGACCTTAAAGTTCGTGAGTATATCGCGAAACGTTTAAGTGATGCTTCTGTATCAAAAGTTGAAATCGAACGTGCAGCTAACCGTATCAATGTATCTGTTCACACTGCTAAACCAGGAATGGTTATCGGTAAGGGCGGTACTGAAGTTGAAGCACTTCGTAAAGCTTTGAACCAGTTAACTGGCAAAAGAGTTCATATCAATATCATTGAAATTAAAAGAGCAGATCTTGACGCAAAATTGGTTGCTGAAAACATCGCTCGTCAATTAGAAAACCGTGTTTCATTCCGTCGTGCTCAAAAACAAGCTATCCAACGTACTATGCGTTCTGGCGCACAAGGAATCAAAACTCAGGTTTCTGGTCGTCTTGGCGGTGCTGATATTGCTCGTGCTGAACATTACAGCGAAGGAACAGTTCCACTTCACACACTTCGTGCTGACATAGATTATGCTCATGCTGAAGCAGATACTACTTACGGTAAGCTAGGCGTGAAAGTTTGGATCTACCGTGGAGAAGTTCTTCCTACTAAGAAGAAATCTGAGGAAGGAGGAAAATAATATGTTATTGCCAAAACGCGTAAAATACCGTCGTGAACACCGCGGTAAGATGAGAGGGATGGCTAAGGGCGGCACTGAAGTTCATTTTGGAGAATTTGGACTTCAAGCTCAAGAAGCTTCCTGGATCACTAACCGCCAAATCGAAGCAGCTCGTATTGCGATGACTCGTTATATGAAACGTGGAGGAAAAGTTTGGATCAAAATTTTCCCAAGCAAACCTTACACAGCTAAGCCGCTTGAAGTACGGATGGGTTCCGGTAAAGGTGCTCCTGAAGGTTGGGTAGCAGTTGTTAAACCGGGCAAAGTATTGTTTGAAATCTCTGGTGTATCTGAAGAGGTGGCAAGAGAAGCATTGCGCCTTGCAGCACACAAACTTCCAATCAAATGCAAGTTTGTAAAAAGAGAGGAAATTGGTGGTGAAACAAATGAAAGCTAATGAAATCAAAGATCTAACCACTGCTGAAATTGAACAAAAACTAAAATCTCTTAAAGAAGAACTATTTAATCTTCGTTTCCAGTTAGCTACTGGACAACTTGAAAATACAGCTCGCATCCGTGAAGTTCGCAAATCGATTGCTCGTATGAAAACAGTTGTTCGTCAAAGAGAGATCGGTGTCACTAATCGATAATGAATGGAGGTTTGCAGAATGAGCGAACGCAACCAACGCAAAATCTACACTGGCCGCGTAGTATCCGATAAAATGGATAAAACAGTAACAGTTGTTGTAGAAACCTATAAAAAGCATTCTTTATACGGTAAACGCGTGAAATACTCTAAAAAGTTAAAAGCTCATGACGAGCTAAACGAAGCTAAAGCAGGCGACGTAGTACGTATCATGGAAACTCGTCCACTTTCAGCTACAAAGCGCTTCCGTCTTGTAGAAGTAGTAGAAAAAGCAGTAATCATTTAATATAGTTCGGATTAAGCTAATTCCGAAGGGAGGTACCGTACATGATTCAACAAGAATCTCGTTTAAAAGTCGCTGACAATTCAGGTGCTCGTGAAGTGCTAACAATTAAAGTCCTAGGTGGTTCTGGCCGTAAAACTGCAAACATCGGTGATGTCATCGTTTGTACAGTTAAACAGGCAACACCAGGAGGCGTTGTTAAAAAAGGTGAAGTCGTTAAGGCTGTTGTTGTCCGTACAAAACGTGGTATGCGTCGTCCTGACGGTTCTTACATTCGTTTTGATGAAAACGCATGTGTAATTATCCGTGACGATAAGAGCCCACGTGGAACTCGTATTTTTGGACCTGTTGCTCGTGAATTACGTGACAATAGTTTCATGAAGATCGTTTCTCTAGCTCCAGAAGTTCTATAATATGTAAAAATTGTATAAAGCCTTTCAAGGAGGTGCCAAGCTAATGCATGTTAAAAAAGGTGACAAAGTCGTAGTCATCTCTGGTAAGGACAAAGGCAAACAAGGAACAATTCTTGAAGCATATCCGAAACAAAATCGTGTGCTTGTTGAAGGAATTAACATCGTGAAAAAGCATTCCAAGCCATCTCAAATTAATCCACAAGGTGGAATTATCAGCAGAGAAGCTGCTATTCACGTATCCAATGTAATGCCACTTGATCCTAAATCAGGTAAACCGACTCGTGTTGGATATAAGATTGAAAATGGTAAAAAAGTACGCGTAGCTAAAATATCAGGTGAATCTTTAGATAAATAAGTCATAAATGAAGGGAGGTACACTAAGCAATGAGCCGCCTTAAAGAAAAATTCAGAAGTGAAATTACACCATCATTGATGGGTAAATTCAACTATCAATCAGTAATGCAAGTACCAAACATTGAGAAAATCGTTATTAACATGGGTGTGGGTGACGCAGTATCTAACTCAAAAGCTTTAGATACAGCTGTTGAAGAACTTACATTGATCACTGGTCAAAAACCAGTTATAACAAAAGCTAAAAAATCAATCGCAGGCTTCCGTTTGCGTGAAGGTATGCCTATCGGAGCGAAAGTTACATTACGTGGAGAGCGTATGTATCAATTCCTTGATAAGCTAGTATCTGTATCTTTACCACGTGTACGTGATTTCCGCGGCGTTTCAAAGAAATCCTTTGACGGACGTGGGAACTATACATTAGGTGTTAAAGAACAACTTATCTTCCCTGAGATTGATTACGATAAAGTGAGCAAAGTTCGTGGTATGGATATCGTTATCGTAACGACTGCCAACACTGACGAAGAAGCTCGTGAACTACTTACTCAAGTTGGAATGCCGTTCCAAAAGTAATCTCTAAATAAAGGGAGGCGAAATCGTGGCTAAAAAGTCTATGATCGTAAAGCAAAAACGCGAACAAAAGTTTAAAGTACAAGAATATACACGTTGCGAACGTTGCGGACGTCCACATTCTGTATTACGTAAATTTAAACTTTGTCGTATTTGTTTCCGCGAACTTGCATATAAAGGACAAATTCCTGGCGTTAAAAAAGCTAGCTGGTAAAACCCGAGTTTGGGAAGGAGGTAAAATATAATGGTCATGACAGATCCTATTGCAGATATGCTTACTCGCATCCGTAATGCGAATATGGTTCGTCACGAAAAACTAGAAGTTCCTGCTTCAAAGATCAAGAAAGAAATTGCTGAGATCTTAAAGCGTGAAGGCTTCGTACGTGACTTTGAATTAATCGAAGACAACAAACAAGGTATCATCCGTATCTTCTTAAAATACGGTGCAAACAACGAACGTGTTATCACTGGTCTAAAACGTATCAGCAAACCTGGTTTGCGTGTATATGCAAAAACTGGAGAGGTACCACGCGTTCTTAACGGTTTAGGTATCGCAGTTGTTTCTACTTCTCACGGAGTTTTAACAGACAAGGAAGCTCGCTCTAAACAAGTTGGCGGAGAAGTTTTAGCATACGTTTGGTAATACATTTTCACAAGAATGGAGGTGCACAATATGTCTCGTATAGGTAAAAAACCTATTGAAATCCCTGCAGGCGTAACAGTTACTGTTAATGGAAGTGAAGTAACTGTTAAAGGACCTAAAGGTGAATTAACTAGATCATTCAATCCTGATCTTACAATCGTTGTTGAAGAGAACGTGTTAACTGTAACACGTCCGTCTGACGAGAAGGCTCACCGTTCTTTACACGGAACTACTCGCGCACTTATCTCTAACATGGTTGAAGGTGTATCAACAGGATTTGTAAAATCACTTGAACTTATTGGGGTTGGGTACCGTGCACAAAAGCAAGGTACTAAGCTTATCCTTAACGTTGGATATTCCCACCCTGTAGAAATAGAACCAGAAGCGGGCGTTGAAGTCGAAGTTCCTTCTAATACAAAAGTAATCATCAAAGGTGCAAACAAAGAACGCGTAGGAGCTCTAGCAGCTAATATCCGTGATGTTCGCCCACCTGAACCGTATAAAGGTAAAGGTATTCGTTACGAAGGCGAATTCGTTCGTCGTAAAGAAGGTAAAACTGGTAAGTAATGCCGCATAAGTAAACGAAAGGAGTGACGTAAATGATTACGAAGCTTGATAAAAATGCTACTCGTCAGAAAAGACATGCACGTGTACGTGCTAAGCTTTCTGGAACAGAAGCTCGTCCTCGTTTAAATGTGTTTCGTTCAAACAAACACATTTACGCACAATTAATTGACGATGCACAAGGCGTAACATTAGCAAGTGCTTCAACTCTTGATAAAGAGATCAGTATCGAAGCTAGTAGCAATGCTGAAGCAGCTCAAAAAGTTGGCGAACTTATTGCGAAACGTGCTGTTGAAAAAGGTTTCAAAGCTGTGGTATTTGACCGCGGTGGTTACCTCTTCCATGGTCGTGTTAAAGCATTGGCTGACGCTGCTCGTGAAAACGGCTTAGAATTTTAATGGATAAGGAGGGACATAACAGATGCGTAGCATTGATCCTAATAAATTAGAACTTGAAGAACGCGTAGTTACAGTAAATCGTGTAGCTAAAGTTGTTAAAGGCGGACGTCGTTTCCGTTTCACTGCACTAGTTGTTGTTGGTGATAAAAATGGTCATGTTGGATTTGGTACTGGTAAAGCTCAAGAAGTTCCGGATGCTATCCGTAAAGCTATTGAGGATGCTAAGAAAAATCTAATTACAGTACCAATGGTTGGAACTACAATTCCTCACCTTGTGAACGGTCGCTATGGCGCAGGTCACATTCTATTGAAACCAGCTTCTGAAGGTACAGGAGTAATTGCTGGTGGTCCTGTTCGTGCGGTACTTGAATTAGGCGGAGTTAGCGATATCTTGTCTAAATCACTAGGTACTAATACACCTATTAATATGGTTCGCGCAACAATTGAAGGATTGAAGCAATTGAAACGTGCTGAAGACGTAGCTAAGTTACGTGGAAAATCAGTACAAGAACTGTTAGGATAAGGAGGGAAATCGAATTATGGCTAATAAATTAGAAATTACCCTCACTCGCAGCTTGATTGGTCGTCCAGAAGATCAACGTGTTACAGTTAACACTTTGGGTTTACGCAAAATGCATCAAACGGTTACTCATGAAGATAACCCTGCGATTCGCGGTATGATTACCAAAGTTGCTCATCTTGTTACTGTAAAAGAACAATAAAATAATTTTTAACTTAACAAGGAGGTGCCAACATGAAACTTCATGAGTTAAAAGCTGCAGAAGGTTCTCGTAAAGAACGTAAACGTAAAGGTCGCGGTATTGGATCTGGTAACGGTAAAACAGCAGGTAAAGGACATAAAGGACAAAACGCTCGCTCCGGCGGCGGTGTGCGTCTTGGATTTGAAGGGGGACAAACTCCTCTATTCAGACGTTTACCTAAACGTGGATTTACCAACATCAACCGTAAAGACTATGCTATCGTGAATCTCGATACGTTAAATCTTTTCGAAGACGGTACTGAAGTAACACCAGCTCTTTTACTTGAGACTGGAGTTGTAAGTAAAGAAAAAGCAGGAATCAAAATTCTTGCCAAAGGAAGCATTGAGAAAAAGCTTACTGTTAAAGCTCACAAATTCTCGTCTACTGCTAAAGAAGCTATCGAAGCTGCTGGCGGTAATACAGAGGTGATCTAATGTTTCGCACGATCTCCAATTTTATGCGCGTGGGTGAAATAAGGAATAAGATTATTTTTACCCTTCTAATGTTAATCGTCTATCGCATCGGTACATTTATACCTGTACCGCATGTGAATGCCGATTTTCTCGCTGAACAGGACCAGCTGAGCGTCATCGGTCTTTTAAATACCTTTGGCGGCGGAGCACTACAAAACTTTTCCATATTAGCGATGGGTATCATGCCATACATCACGGCATCTATCATCGTTCAACTATTACAGATGGATGTTGTACCTAAGTTCACTGAATGGTCTAAACAAGGAGAAGCAGGGCGCCGTAAATTAGCTCAATTCACTCGTTACTTCACTATTATCCTAGGATTCATCCAAGCTTTGGGTATGTCTTATGGGTTCAATAATATGTCAGGTGGCCAATTGATTGAAAATCCTGGAATTGCAACATACTTGCTTATTGCGACTGTCTTAACGGCAGGAACAGCTTTTCTTTTGTGGTTAGGGGAGCTGATCACTGCTAAGGGTGTGGGTAATGGGATTTCCATCATAATCTTTGCTGGTATCGTAGCTAGTTTGCCAACTACGGCAAATCAGATCTACGCCCAACAATTTGAAAATGCCGGGGATCAATTATTCTTACGAATCATAACGATTATCCTCATTGTTTTAGCAGTATTAGCAATCGTGGTTGCTGTCATCTTCATTCAGCAGGCATTACGAAAAATTCCTATTCAGTATGCGAAACGTGCTGCGGTAGGTCGTACACAAATGGGTGGCCAGTCTACACATTTACCATTGAAAGTAAATGCTGCGGGGGTTATTCCGGTAATCTTTGCAATGGCATTTATCATTACTCCCACTACAATCGCTTCTTTCTTCGGAAAGAACAGCGTCACTAGTTGGATATCAACAAATCTTGATTACACCAAGCCAATTGGTATGATCATTTATGTTGCTCTTATCATTGCTTTTGCGTATTTTTATGCATTCATTCAGGTTAACCCTGAACAAATGGCTGAGAATTTGAAAAAGCAAGGTGGCTATGTGCCGGGGATTCGTCCAGGTAAGAGTACACAAGAATATTTAACACGTGTTTTATACCGATTAACGTTTGTAGGCTCTATATTCTTAGCCATCATTGCCGTTTTACCGGTATTTTTCATTAAGCTTGCTGATCTACCTCAATCTGCACAGATTGGTGGCACTAGTTTGCTAATCGTAGTGGGGGTTGCCCTTGATACGATGAAGCAACTGGAATCACAACTTGTGAAGAGACACTATAAAGGCTTTATAAAGTAATGAGTTTTGGGAACGGTTTGTTCCCTTTACCCATTATAGAGTTTGAGGGGGAAGAAAATTGAATCTAGTGTTAATGGGTCTGCCGGGTGCTGGTAAGGGCACTCAAGCTGAACAAATCGTAGAAAAATATAATATCCCTCATATTTCTACTGGAGATATGTTCCGAACAGCTATCAAAGATGGAACAGAATTAGGTCTAAAGGCAAAATCATTCATGGACAAAGGCGAATTGGTACCTGATGAAGTTACCATTGGCATTGTACGTGAACGTTTAAGCAAGGAAGACTGCCTAAAGGGTTTTTTGCTTGATGGATTTCCACGTACTGTGGCACAGGCAGAGGCACTTGAAAGCATTCTTACTGATTTAGATCGAAAAATAAATTTTGTCATTAATATCGATGTGGATAAAAGCATCTTAATGGAAAGATTGACAGGACGTCGTATTTGCAAATCATGTGGTGCGACATATCATCTTGTATTCAATCCTCCTGCTAAAGATGATGTATGCGACCGCTGTGGCGGAGAATTATATCAACGTGCTGACGATAATGAAGAAACGGTTCAAAATCGCTTAGATGTGAATTTGAAACAAACCAAGCCACTTCTTGATTTCTACGGAGACAAAGGATACTTGGTCAACATTAATGGACAGCAAGATATTAATAAGGTATTTGAAAATATCGATGTGTTATTAGGTGCTTTGCAAAATTAATCATTCGTATTGATTTATGAAATTCATACCATTTTTATATCTTACTAGTTAAACTTGGTGCATTCCTTTAATACAAAGGGTATAATGGATTTCGCGAGAGCATTCGCACATTTATTAATCAGGTTCTTGTACTTGGTATTCCCTGAATTGGGCGATTACTTTTTAAGTGATCTTCATGGACATATCCGGTCGGCAAAATTGATGAAGAAATGCAGTGACTCTATTGGGATTCCTAAAGAGTCGTGATATAGAGGGTTGAAAGAAGCTATGTCAGGCGTGCGCCTTTCAAACATCTCCCATGCTATTCAAACCTATGTCGAGACTAATTGCTTCTCTATTCGAGAGTATGTCGGTCACGGAATCGGTCAAGACTTACATGAGGACCCATAAAATCCTCATTTCGGTCCAACTGATAAAGGTCCTCAGTTAAAGCCTGGTTCTACAAAATGGTGAATACTTGATGCAGAATTGTAAGACTTATGAGGATAATTGGACTGTAGTAATGTTGACGGAAAGATGTGTACCTTTAATAGGTTCACGCATAGAGAAGGGAGAATCACTTTAATGGCGAAAGATGATGTAATTGAAGTAGAAGGCACAGTACAAGAGACTTTGCCAAATGCAATGTTTAAGGTAGAATTAGAAAATGGTCATACTGTTTTAGCTCATGTATCCGGTAAAATTCGTATGCACTTTATTCGCATTTTGCCTGGAGATAAAGTTACGGTTGAGCTTTCCCCGTATGATCTAACTCGCGGCAGAATCACATACCGGTTCAAATAATCCGGTTACGCTCCGATCTGTATAAGGAGGTTAGATAGCAATGAAAGTCAGACCATCAGTCAAACCAATCTGCGAAAAGTGTAAAGTTATCCGCAGAAAAGGTAAAGTTATGGTTATTTGCGAAAACCCTAAACATAAACAAAAACAAGGCTAAATAGAAGGAGGTGCACTCAAGCATGGCACGTATTGCTGGAGTAGATATTCCCCGTGACAAACGTATTGTTATCTCATTAACATATATATATGGTATTGGAAAACAAACAGCGATGAAAGTTCTTGCAGAAGCAGGCGTTTCTGAAGAAACTCGCGTTCGTGACTTAACGGAAGACGAATTGAATAAAATTCGTGATATCATTGACAAGCTTAAAGTAGAAGGCGACCTTCGTCGTGAAATCTCCCTAAACATCAAACGTTTAATGGAAATCGGTTCTTACCGTGGTTTACGTCACCGTCGTGGTCTTCCTGTCCGCGGTCAAAATACAAAAAACAATGCTCGTACGCGTAAAGGACCTCGTCGTACTGTAGCTAACAAGAAAAAATAATTAGTAAAGGAGGTTACTTTTCATGGCACGTAAAACTAATACACGTAAACGTCGTGTGAAAAAGAATATAGAAACTGGTATTGCACATATTCGTTCAACTTTCAATAACACTATCGTTACGATCACTGACTCTCATGGTAATGCTATTTCTTGGTCAAGTGCTGGAGCTCTAGGATTCCGTGGATCTCGTAAATCCACTCCATTTGCTGCACAAATGGCTGCTGAAACAGCTGCTAAAACATCAATTGAACATGGTATGAAAACTCTTGAAGTTACAGTTAAAGGACCTGGTGCTGGACGTGAAGCTGCTATTCGTGCACTTCAAGCTGCTGGCCTAGAAGTAACTGCAATTAAAGATGTAACTCCAGTTCCACATAACGGATGCCGTCCACCAAAACGTCGCCGTGTTTAATTTTTCTGTATAGATTTTGTATTCCTGTCAATAATGGGATATAATACTGAGTTTGCGTTCTTACAGAGGATTAATTTTCAGTTGTTGCGCACAGCGGGAACGTATACATGGGGAATTTCGGTTTAAGTGACTTAGTTTACTTGCCGGGGTTTTGACGTTTTGAAGGAGGGTTTATTGATGATCGAAATAGAAAAACCAAAAATCGAAACGGTTGAAATCAACGACGATACCAAATTCGGTAAATTCGTCGTAGAGCCACTAGAGCGTGGGTATGGTACTACATTGGGTAACTCCTTACGTCGTATCCTTTTATCCTCACTCCCAGGTGCTGCTGTCACAGCTATACAAATTGATGGAGTGCTACATGAGTTCTCAACAATTGAAGGCGTCGTGGAAGATGTAACATCTATCATTCTTAATGTGAAAAAACTAGCTCTTAAGATTTACTCTGATGAAGAGAAGACGCTGGAAATTGACGTTCAAGGTGACGGAGTCATCACGGCTGCTGATATCACTCATGATAGTGATGTAGAAATTCTTAATCCGGATTTATATATTGCTACAATTGGTAAAAACGGTCATATGCGTATGCGTTTATCTGCACGTCGCGGCCGCGGCTACACTCCTGCTGTTCAAAACAAGAGAGAAGATCAGCCAATTGGTGTAATTCCAATCGATGCTCTTTACACTCCAGTTTCACGCGTATCTTTCCAAGTTGAAAATACACGTGTTGGACAGTTGTCTAACTTTGACAAGTTAACGTTCGATGTTTGGACTGATGGCAGTACGGGTCCGCAAGAAGCGGTAGCACTTGGAGCTAAGATTTTAACAGAGCATTTAAATATCTTTGTTGGGTTAACCGATGAAGCTCAAAATGCTGAAATCATGGTTGAAAAAGAAGAAGATCAAAAAGAAAAAGTTCTTGAGATGACGATCGAAGAATTAGACCTTTCTGTTCGTTCTTACAACTGCTTGAAGCGTGCTGGAATCAATACCGTTCAAGAGCTAGCTCATAAAACGGAAGAAGATATGATGAAAGTACGTAATCTAGGCCGTAAATCACTTGAAGAAGTGAAAGCGAAACTAGAAGAATTAGGCTTAGGTCTTCGTAAAGACGACTGATAACATGGCGGAATCAATCCATTATGTTGTGAGCCTTGTTTAGACACACAATATAGAACTTCAACAAAGGAGGGAATCTCTAATGGGTTACAGAAAGTTAGGACGCACTAGCGCACAACGTAAAGCATTACTTCGTGATTTAGCTACGGATCTTATTATCCATGAGCGCATTGAAACTACTGAAGCACGTGCAAAGGAATTACGTTCTGTAGTAGATAAAATGATCACTCTTGGTAAACGTGGTGACTTGCATGCACGCCGTCAAGCTGCATCATTCATCCGTAACGAAATCGCTGACGCTGAGAATGGCACAGATGCCCTTCAAAAACTATTCAGTGACGTGGCTCCACGTTATGAAGAACGTCAAGGTGGATACACTCGTATCATGAAAGTTGGTCCACGCCGCGGTGACGGTGCACCAGTCGTGGTTATTGAATTAGTTTAATAACAACGATGAAAAAGGGCGGGACAAATGAATAAACTCACTTGTTCTATGCCCTTTTTCTTTTTTTAAATAGAAATTCTGTTATTTAGAAATTCGCATTGAGTGTTACGATGGCTGGCGGAACCTGTTTATACAGGGAGCCTTCACGTCTAGCTCAAGCATCCCTTCCCGCTTTTGATAAGCGATTATAAGATAACCTGTTTTTCGTAACAGGCCCGCTGTAAGCTGCTCTTAATTTACCGAAAATTCTTTCGGTGGAAGGGGTGCAGCGTTTTTTTATATTTTCAGAAGAAATACCACTATGTTTATGTTGATTGAGCAGAGTTTAGATTAGACGAGTGCAGTCGAGGATGAGGAGGGCCACATGGGGAAGAAGCTGGTTTCTTTAAATAATATTATTTTTAAATATGAGGGTCAGTCTCGAAACGCCTTGGATGATGTTTCATTTGATATTCATCAGGGGGAGTGGCTTGCGATTGTCGGGCATAATGGTTCTGGCAAGTCGACATTAGCGAAGTTACTGAATGGACTTCAGTTCGCTAACTCAGGTACCATTACGATTAATGATCAACTATTGACGGAAGAAACTGTTTGGGATGCGCGCCAAAAAATTGGCATGGTTTTTCAAAACCCAGATAATCAATTTGTAGGCACTACAGTTCAGGATGATGTGGCTTTTGGTTTAGAAAACGCCGGTGTTTCTCAGCAGGTTATGGTGGAGCGTGTTCATGGTGCGTTAAATAAGGTTAAAATGAATGCCTTTCTTAATCAAGAGCCGCACCATCTATCCGGCGGTCAAAAGCAAAGAGTGGCCATAGCAGGTGTAATAGCCTTGCAGCCAGACATAATCATCTTAGATGAAGCAACCTCCATGCTTGACCCAAGAGGCCGTGAAGAAGTGCTTGAAACAGTTAGGGAGTTAAAACAGGAAAACGAGATTACCGTCATATCAATCACCCATGATCTTGAGGAAGCTGCGAAAGCTGATCGAATGATAGTCATGAACCAAGGTCGGTTATATCGTGAAGGACCACCTCAGGATATTTTTGAATTAGAGGAAGAATTAATTGCTCTTGGTCTGGATATTCCCTTTTCAGTGAAACTTACCAAAGAGTTACAAAAAAATGGTGTTCGTGTGGTTGATGGGCATTTGACAGAGGAAGAGTTGGTGAAGGATTTATGCGAATTACACTCGATGATGTAGAATACCGCTATCAGGTGAATACTCCTTTTGAACATCTCGCCCTTCATGATGTCAATATTTCAATGGAGCCGGGAACCTATACCGCAATCATCGGGCATACAGGGTCCGGGAAATCGACGCTACTGCAGCATTTGAATGCTCTTTTAAAACCGACGAAGGGTCGGGTCTTCATTGGGGACCGGACGATCGAGGCTGGAAGAAAAGAAAAGGCATTGCGGCCAATTAGACAAAAGGTCGGAATTGTTTTTCAGTTTCCGGAACATCAGCTATTTGATGAAACGGTTGAAAAGGATATATGTTTCGGACCTATGAATTTTGGGGTTTCTGAAACCGATGCTAAGAAACTGGCCAGGAAAGCCATCGCTCAAGTTGGATTGAGTGAGGAAATTCTTGAAAAATCTCCATTCGATCTATCCGGCGGACAAATGCGACGGGTGGCCATTGCCGGGGTACTTGCCATGGAGCCGGAAGTATTGGTACTGGATGAGCCTACAGCGGGACTGGATCCACGGGGACGCAAAGAAATAATGAACATGTTTTATGATTTGCATAAAGTAAGGGGCATTTCTACAATTCTAGTGACACATAGTATGGAGGATGCAGCAAAGTACGCGGATGACATCATTATCATGCACCAGGGTACGGTGTTCAAAAAAGGGACTCCGCAGGAAATCTTCTCCGAGCCAGAACAATTACTTGAGCTTGGCCTGGATGTACCTGATACGGTACGTTTTCAGCTCAAGCTCCAGAAGGAACTTGGGGTTAGATTTGATCAACCGTGTCTTAATATCGGTGATTTAGCGATAGAAATAGATAAAGCCATGAAACGGGGGAACCGCTGATGCTGGATAAAATGATTATCGGGCGCTATGTACCTGCTGACTCCCTGATACACAGGATGGATCCAAGGGCTAAATTACTCCTTGTGTTTCTGTTTGTTTGTGTCATCTTTTTGGCGAATAATGTCGTTTCTTATGGTTTACTCGCGGTATTCACCATCCTTTTGATTAGCCTTTCGAAGATACCCCTTCGCTATCTTTATAATGGGTTAAAACCTATCTTTTTCTTAATCGTGTTTACTTTCCTTCTCCATATATTGTTTACGAAAGAAGGGGAATTGCTTTTTGAATACGGTTGGTTCGAGATCTATGAAGGCGGTTTGATTCAAGGTTTGTTCATATCCGTAAGATTTACTTTACTAATCCTTGTTACGTCACTATTAACATTGACGACAACTCCGATATCCATTACAGATGGAATGGAAGAGCTGTTGGGTCCCTTGAAAAAGTGGAAAATGCCTGTACACGAACTAGCATTGATGATGTCCATTGCCCTTCGGTTCATTCCAACGCTAATGGAGGAAACGGAAAAAATCATGAAGGCTCAAACTGCAAGGGGAGTTGACTTTTCATCTGGTCCAGTAAAGGACAGGGTTAAATCGATTGTACCGCTGCTTGTTCCTTTATTTGTGAGTTCATTCAAACGGGCAGAAGAATTGGCAACTGCCATGGAATCAAGAGGATATCGTGGTGGGGAAGGCCGCACGAAATACCGCCAATTGGACTGGAAGACGAGTGATAGCCTTTTAATGGTCTCAATAGGTCTTCTTACGGTCATGTTATTTTTATTACGTTCATATTAAGGAAGAGTACTATGCCAAAATATAAATGTGTGATCGCGTATGACGGCACGGGTTTCGCTGGGTATCAGGTGCAGCCTGAGAAACGAACCATACAAAGTGAATTCGAGGCAGTCTTAGCACAAATGCACAAAGGCTCAATTATAAAGGTGACTGCTTCAGGCAGGACAGATTCAGGGGTCCATGCAAAGGGGCAGGTCATTCACTTTGAATCGCCCCTTACATTTCCTACTGAAAATTGGGTAAAGGCGTTCAGCGCCCTTCTTCCGACCGATATTGTCGTTTTGGAAGTCGATATCGTGCCTGACAATTTTCACGCGAGGTTCCATACGACTGGGAAAGAGTACCGTTATATCGTAGCCCGATCCAATCTACGGGATCCGTTCCAACGTAATTACGCCTACCATTATCCCTACCCATTAGATGGGAAGGCGATGAGGGAAGCCATTTCCTATTTGATAGGGACACATGACTTTACAAGTTTTTGTTCGGCAAAAACGGAAGTGGTCGATAAAGTTCGAACCATTCAAGAAATCGATTTTGAAGAGAGCGATGGCGTCATGGTTTTTCGCTTCGTTGGGGAAGGTTTTTTGTATAATATGGTACGTATCTTGGTTGGGACACTCCTGGAAGTCGGCAGCGGGAAGATGGCACCCCGGGATATGATCGGGATATTGGATAAAAAAGACCGCAGTTTTGCAGGGAAAACAGCACCAGCCCAAGGCTTGTATTTATGGAAAGTATTTTACAAATAAAATTATTTCTCGTGTGATACCAGTTTTTTTACAACTGATAAACGGGAAGAAATCAGTAATGGAGCGGTTTGGCGCTATACTGACCTTTTCATGGAGTTGCAGAGAGTATTTTATAGACAACTTATCCTAGTGTAACATTCCCTTGACAATGAATCTGGGAGAAGTTAATATAATATGGTATGTATTTTAATCCCACGATAAGCCCCGGAAGTTTATTGTGATTGAAAATAAATATAAAAAATTAAAAAGTTTTTTAGGAGGTTAACCATGCGTACGACATTTATGGCGAAAGCTAATGAAGTAGAACGTAAATGGTATGTGATTGACGCTGAAGGCAAAACTTTGGGTCGCCTTTCTACTGAAGTAGCATCCATCTTACGTGGTAAACATAAACCAACTTTTACACCTAACATTGACACTGGTGATCATGTAATTCTAATCAATGTTGAAAAAATCCACTTGACTGGTAAAAAATTGACTGACAAAATTTATTACCGTCACACTATGCATCCAGGCGGTCTTAAAACTAGAACTGCTCTTGAAATGCGTACAAACTACCCTGAGAGAATGCTTGAACTTGCTATCAAAGGTATGCTTCCAAAGAATTCTCTTGGTCGTCAAATCTACAAAAAATTACACGTATACGCTGGAGCTGAGCACCCTCACGCTGCTCAACAACCAGAAGTATACGAATTACGCGGATAATTACTAAGGAGGTTACTATCTTGGCACAAGTTCAATATTATGGTACTGGTCGCCGTAAGAGCTCAGTAGCTCGTGTACGTTTAGTACCAGGCGAAGGTCGCATCGTTATTAACGGTCGTGACATTAATGAATATATTCCTTTCGCAGCATTACGTGAAGTTGTTAACCAACCACTAGTTGCAACGGAAACTACTGGAAATTACGACGTTCTAGTAAACGTTAGCGGTGGTGGATACACTGGTCAAGCTGGAGCAATCCGTCACGGTATCGCTCGTGCATTGCTTCAAGTTGATCCAGAATACCGTCCATCTCTTAAAACTGCTGGTTTACTAACTCGTGACCCACGTATGAAAGAACGTAAAAAATACGGTCTTAAAGGCGCACGTCGTGCACCTCAGTTCTCAAAACGTTAATTCTATTACCGTTTCAAAGGCTCTCAACCATTTTGGTTGGGGGTCTTTTTTTTTGTCAGGAAAAAGATTTTGATCATATCATGCTCCATGAACCTTATTGTGTGGGACTGAAATATATTAAAAATAATAAAGCATATCTGGGATATCCCAGATATGCTTTATTTTAAAGACTCCATTGTTAATAATTTTAGTTATGGGATTCACTTTCACTTTTTTTGATTGTGGCTTTTTTAGGCATAAAACATGTAAAAATTAACGCCACAATAGATAAGATTAACATAAAAACATAGGCGTCACTTGAGCCAAAGATAGAAGCTAATGACTCTAGTCGTATAGCTGTAATGTTTTCATTTTGCATTGATATCTCAGAGGCATGTAAAGTTGCTTGCATTGTATACACTGTGATGACAACTGCTGTGCCGATAGCACCTGACAATTGGCGAATGGTATTATTTACAGCTGAACCATGGGAACCCAATTCTCGTGGTAAAGCATTTAACCCTGCTGTATTTAAAGGCATGGTAATAAAGCTTAATCCAATTCGTAAAATAATGGTACGAACCATTAAATACATATAGGTTGTTGATTCGTTTATATCAATGACTCCCCACATCGAAACAATGATAAATAGTAAACCTGTAATAAAGAGTGGTTTAGCACCGTATTTGTCATACATTTTACCTGTGATAGGGGATAAGAAGGCATTAATGACAGCTCCAGGTAATAACAGCAAACCTGCTTCAAATGCTGTAAAACCTCGTCCATTCTGCAAGTAAATTGGTAAAAGTATTAAATCCGCATACATAATCATTGTAATTAGTACATTGATGAATGATGTGAGAGTGAAAATCTTATACTTAAATACGGATAAATTTAATAATGGATCATTGGATTTCATTTGACGTATACAGAATAGAGTCGTCACGATTATTCCGACGATAATTGTAGTTATGACAACGAGATTATCCCAACCCTTGCTTCCTGCGCTACTAAATCCAAATAAAATGCAGCCAAAACCAATCGTTGATAAAATGACACTTGTGATATCTAATTTTGCTTTTGTTGTCTCCGCAACATTCATTAAATATTTGAACGCTAGAACAATGACAATTAATATAAATGGGATTAACCCAATAAATAGCCATCTCCATGAAACATACTCAATGATAAAACCAGATAATGTAGGAGCGATGGCTGGAGCAAAAATCATCGCAAAGCCAATTGTCCCCATAATACTTCCACGCTTTTCGCTAGGATATAAATAAAAAATAACTGTCATCATTAGAGGCATAATAATCCCGGCACCAATTGCTTGAATCATTCTTCCCGTTAAAAGCATGCCAAAATTCATCGCACATGCACAAATTACCGATCCGATGAGCAAAAAAAACATTGAGCTAATAAATAGCTGCCTTGTTGTAAACCGTTTCATTAAAAAAGCCGTAATTGGTACTAAAACACCGTTTACTAGCATAAAGCCTGTTGATAACCATTGTACAGTTGCAGCCGTTACATGAAATACGTCCATTAAGCCACTCAATGCAACATTTAATAAAGTCTGATTTAATGTTGATAAAAAACAGCCAGCAATCAATACAATTAATAAAACTTTTTTATTTCCTTCTGTTATGCCCATTTCTTTCGACAACCCCTTTATTTTTGACTTGCATTCTCAACATCGTGTCGATAAAATCGATGGTAACAAAAATATATGTTCCTTACCATGAACAGTTTTCATGAAAATGTTCACTAATCGACATAGAAATATATGCTGTTGAGAAAGTAAAAGAAAAAACTATAAAGGAGTTAAAAATGTCTATACCTAAAAAAGAAGATCCTCGTACAATTCGTTCTAGAGAAATGTTTAAAAATGCGGTCATTGTTCTCTTATGCGAGGATTCCGCAATTTCAAATTTAACGGTTCAGAAAATCGCAGCCAATGCAGGATTAAATCGGACAACATTTTACTTGCATTACCAGGATATTCAAGATTTACTAACGCAAATCACCGATGAGATTTTAAATGAGCTTTCTGATAAAATTGTTGCTTTAATACATGCAAAAGATTTATCAGAAAAACAACAGCTAACACAATTGCTTGATTACTTATATATCCATCGAAATTATTTACTTATTTTATTTAATACGAATCAGTTTGAGGAACAATTGTTTTCATTATTAAAGCAATTAGTAGAAATAAGGAGGAAGAATTCCAAGAAGGATTTACCTGCTGATTATGTTGCCATTGATATTAAAACAGCCTCCTTGGTAGGCATTATAATATGGTGGTTAAGACAGGGGCTTCATTTTAGTTCAGATTATATTGCCAATCAAATTTATTTAATGTACAGAGTGCACTGATTCTACTTTCGTTTGAATCAACCTTGAATTTCATTAATGTCGGGGTTTTGTTCTGATGTTTTAGATTTTCACAGTTTTTAATAGTCGTCCTTGATGGTTCGGTGTCTTTTTTAGGCCCGGTAAAAGATTAGACCACATCATGAATTCTGAATGCGTCTTTCCAGCATCAAATGCAAATGAAACGCCGCGGTAAAGGCGTTTCAGCGTTGGAGACAGTTGCGTTCCATTCGTTGGAAGATGAGTTTATTTATGTAATACAGGTTTATTTGTAAAATCCATATTTATTAAGTTTCTGATTAGGAGTATGATAATACTAAAAAAAAGAAAGAGGACTTCATATGAATTCAACATTCTCAGCGACAGAAACAACTAAAACAAAGGCCTTAGTCATCAATGCCCTTTTCATCGCATTAACCATTGTAGCGACATTCATCAACATCAAGCTCCCGATAATGGGTAACGGAGGCCTAATCCATCTGGGTAACGTTCCTCTTTTTATAGCAGCCTTGGTTTACGGCAAAAAAACAGGGGCCATAGCTGGAGCATTCGGAATGGCCCTATTCGATCTTTTATCTGGTTGGGCAGCATGGGCACCGTTTACATTCATCATAGTAGGTGCAATGGGCTTTTTAGTAGGACTCATATCCGAAAAGGTACCCGGCAAAAGAGAATATGTATACACGTTGGCCATTGCCGTTGCGTTGATCATAAAAATCGTGGGCTATTATTTTGCTGAAGTTATCCTTTACGGTAACTGGATACAGCCATTCGGCTCCGTCCCTGGTAACGTAATGCAGGTCATAATAGCCGGTATAATTGTAGTGCCGCTTGTAGGCCGCTTAAAGAAAAGAGCCGGACAGATATAGGGATTGATGTTACGACCAAAAAAAGTATCCGTTTGATGACAAACTGCGCCGGGAATTCCGGACAATTAAAAATAAGATACCTGCTAATTAAGCAGCTATTAAATGACTTCGCTATTATAAAAAGTTATATCATGGACATCCGTTTATCAGGGATGTCCTTTTTATTTAATCTTAATGCCAAGATTAAAACTTTTTCACGCTTATATATTTGATCATTTTTCTACTTTCTCCATGACATCCGTCTGTTTTGTTAAAGATGATTCATTTGTCATCCTAATCGACTCTTTACTAAGGGGGAAAGAAGAGGAAACAAAACATGGATAAGCATGATGAATAATTAGGATTGATCAATGTCCAGAGAGACATACGCAGTGAGCTACCCAAGTCGGCAAAGGCAGCCTCGGGTAGCAGCCTGAGTTGCAAGTTATCGGGGGAGAAAGTTTCTTCGGTCCAAATGATCTAAGTGTAAAAGCGAGAAAACTCCGGAATATTCAATCGTATGCCTTGTTACCCAGGAGGTGCGTTTTTAGATACGCGCGAATCGCTTCATATTTCAAAGGTAATACTGGTTCCTTCTTAACGGCTTACATCTCTGTTCTATAATCCGTACAGGCAGTCTTCTTTTTAACAGTGTTCTTATAAAACTAGATCATCGTCCTGCGCCTGCTGAACTTATCCTCATTATTTTTTGCCAATAGAATAAATGAATGGTTCAAAATAGAACGCAAAAACTAAATTATGTCTTGGGAAATAATTTGGGAAATGGGGAAATGCCCCGGAGGTGAAATATGGCTGTGATATTAGGTTTACAGGAGATGCAAAGGGAAAGGCAACTGAAGTTCGAACGTAGATTGCTCAGGGATCTTTCTATCGAGGATATGAAGGGAAGAATCCAGCGTTACTTTGGACAGGATTTGATGGATGTCTTGGAAGAAGGCTACTTTGATGTTGCTATCGAGGCTTATTTATTAGGGGCGAACTATAGTAAGTTTGGCTATTACGGTGAGTCAGAAGACGATGTAAGGGCCAGGTCCTGGAAGGAAGAAAAGTTTTTGATCGATACTCTTTTTAACTTTATTTTGTATTGGCGGGAAGTTACAGCAAATAACGCTTTCGATGAAGGTTTGTTTTATTGCTGTGAGGGGTTTGTGGGAGAGTGGTGGCTGGACGGCTTTAAGACTGGTGAAAAACGATATAAAATGAAACTGCATTAAGAAGGCAAAAATCACTCGTTCCTTGTTCTAATTCCATGGTTTGTCCCATACTTTTTAATAGAGGGATCATGGAAGGGGAACGGTCATGCGCAAAAAGCTGAAATATACAGGAATCGCTATGGGATTGTTTGTCCTTTTTTTAATTGTGACTTTTAAATTTGTTGAAGATGATTCTTGGGACTCTTGGAACCTTCCGTTGGCAGGTAAGGTAATCATACTGGATGCTGGTCATGGAGGGATGGACGGAGGGGCAAATGTACAAAAGGTAATGGAAAAGGAAATTGCCCTTTCCGTTTCATTGAAGGTCAGGGACTATTTACAGGAACAGGGTGCCCTTGTCATCATGACCCGTGAGAAGGATGAGGATTTGGCACAGGGTAATACAAAGGGGATCCGCCAGCGCAAACAGGAAGACTTACGGAATCGGGTTGAAATGATCAATGATTCGGAAGCGGACTTATTCTTAAGCATTCATTTGAACTCTTTTCCATCAGCGTCATCGAAAGGAGCCCAAACCTTTTATACAAACAGGTTTGAGGAAAATGAACAGGTAGCAAAATTCATTCAGACTGAAATCATTAGAAACCTGGAAAATACAAAGCGTGATGCAAAAACGATCAATAATGTGTATTTGATGAATTATGCTAAAAAACCGGGAGCGCTTGTGGAAATTGGCTTTCTTTCCAATACTGAGGAAAGGGAACGCCTTATCAGTGATGGGTATCAAGAAAAGGTTGCCAGTTCGATTTATATGGGCATTTTACGTTACTTTACAGAGGAAAAACTATCGGATGAAGAGTGACGTCTGGGTCTTGTAAAGTACAAGGCCTTTTTACTATGGGAAATAATCGGTTTCGAATACAGGACAGATAATAAGCTTTATTTCGGTAATATGTTATACTGAAAAATGGGAAAAAAAAACGAATTCAAAGGGGTGCTCGACTTGTTAACAGAAGAGAAAGTACTGAATTTATTGAAGGATCTTAAAGACCCTTTTTTACATAAAAACCTTGAAGAGACAAATGGAATTATAGAAATAAAAATAAAGCCTGAAAAGAATCATGTAAGCGTTAAACTTGCGATTGCGAAAACTGGGACTGCCGAGCAAATGCAAATGCAATCAGAAGTGGTGGACTTGCTGAAAACGAACGGAGCGGAATCTGTAGGCATCCGTTTCACGGAACTTTCTGAAGGTGAGTTGGCTAAGCACCGTGAAAGCATTCCGCAGGGTGAAGCGGACCATGGTTTGCTTGGACCTAATAACAAGACACAATTCATCGCGATCGCCAGTGGTAAAGGCGGAGTGGGAAAATCTACGATTTCAGTGAATTTCGCTACTTCACTTGCCCGTTTAGGTAAAAAGGTCGGACTGGTTGATGCCGATATTTATGGATTCAGTGTACCTGATATGATGGGGATAACAAAAAGACCGGTTGTTCGTGGGGAAAAGATCATTCCTGTAGAACGGTTTGGCGTTCAAGTTATTTCAATGGGCTTTTTTGTAGAAGATAACGCGCCTATCATCTGGAGAGGACCGATGCTGGGTAAGATGCTTAACAGTTTCTTTAATGAAGTGGAATGGGGAGAATTGGACTATTTAGTCCTTGACTTACCACCAGGTACAGGCGATGTTGCATTGGACGTGCATACGATGCTCCCTTCATGTAAAGAAATCATTGTTACGACACCGCATCCGACTGCAGCCTTCGTTGCTGCAAGAGCTGGTGCAATGGCCATCAAGACAGAACATGAAGTCATTGGTGTCATTGAGAATATGTCATTCTTCGAAAGTAAAACGACCGGTGAAAAAGAATATGTATTCGGAAAAGGCGGCGGCGCGAAGCTGGCAGAAGAACTTCGTACAGAAGTTTTAGGTCAACTGCCCCTGCAACAGCCAGATTGGAATGAAGAGGACTTTGCTCCCTCCATTTACGCAGCAGACCATAGGCTTGGAAGGATATACGAGGATATTGCTAAAAAGGTCATTGAAAAGCTACAATAAAATGAAGGCTGATTCCAATTGGAATCAGCCTTATTTCATTACTTTTCCTTTTTATCCTTGTTTTCCTTCTCTACCGCTTTAGTAGCTGCTTTATCCAATCTCTCTTGCATTTTCGCTTGAACGAGAGGACTCTCCATGGTTTCTATGATCAGCTCTTTATAGACGGAGCGCATTTCCTTGGTTTTCAATAATTTATTCATTTCTTTTTCCATGTCCGGTTCTTTCATTACTTCCATGATCATTCCACGATACTGAGGATCAGCAGTTAAGTCCTTCAATACCTTTTTATGTTCATCTTCTAAAGCTTTAGCGTAAGCGGAGGCAAATTCAGGATCATTAAATGTCTTTTTCCAAAATTCCTTCCCTTTATCTGAAGTGATCATATCTTCAATGGATTTCTTAATGACATCCGAGTCCATAATAAGTTCAGCTTTCGTTTTATCATCGGAAATGATATCCTGGATGGCTTTTTTTCCATCATCTGTTTTCAAGATATCGACGACCATTTTCTTTGTCTCTTCATACTCCATTTTATCTGCGCCTGCTCCATTTTGAGCACAACCGGAACAAACGAGTAAGAATGACGTGAAAAGCAAAGCAACTCCCACTCTCATACGCAGGGCCCCTTTCATCCTTCTTATTGTTAATATGGTTCCAATCGGCGATATTATTCCTTGGTGGAATAAGTGGATTTTTCCAAATTTGGTTGGTACAATTAAGGAAATGAAATAGAAATTTTATGGAGGAAAACAATGAACAGCCGTAATTTAGTTAAATTGTTTTTAACAACATTGCTTATCGGTGGTGTAACGGGCGGAGTTGTAGGGTTCTTAGCTCGATGGAGTGAGTTTAAGCCTTATTTTTCTTCTTTTGAAGTCAGTGCCATCCTATCAACGTTTATTTGGTTATTCGGTGTTGGATTAATTTTCAGTGTCATAAGCCAAGCCGGCTTTTTTGCCTATTTAACGATACATCGTTTCGGTCTGGGAATATTTAAAAGCGCTTCCTTATGGAATGCCGTTCAAATTGTACTCATTCTTTTTGTTGTATTTGATTTGGTGTATCTGCGATATCTTAATTTTGGTTCAGGTGAGGGGATTAGTTCATACATCGTCCTGGCGTTGGTTGTATTGGCTGCAGGACTTATTACAGCTTATTTCAAAATGAAACAAACGAATAAACAATCGTTTATTCCGGCCTTGTTTTTCATGGTCGTAGTCACGGTTTTGGAGTGGATACCTGTCCTAAGTTCCGATGATGAAAGCTGGCTTTACTTCATGCTGTTTCCGTTACTGGTCTGCAATGCATATCAATTATTGGTCCTAAGCAAATTGATCGAACGTTCACAAAAGGAATTGGCCAGTAAAAGAGGACGGATGCAAACTCCAGCAAAGGGGAAGAAAATGAAGGCCGGCGAATTAGGTAAAGGCAGCAGCTAACCTATATGTAAGACGTGGGCCATACATAAGGAAGCCAACATAAAAACTGCGTACTAAAGTTCATGGAGAACATAGTACGCAGTTTTTTCAGTCAGCGGATTTCCTCACTGCTGGCTGATGAATTGGAGATCATTTCTGAAACATTAACGAAATTTAAATTTTTTGCTCGAAGTTCACCTATTAATTCAGGCAAAGCCTTATTTGTTTGTTTTGCTGAGTCTGAAGCATGTAATAAGATGATATCACCCTTTTGGGCCTTGGTGATGTTCTGAACGATTCGATCCACACCTGGATTGGTCCAATCCTTTGAATCGATACTCCAATGAACAACTGTATATCCGAAATTTTCGCTAATCTTTAAGAGGCGTTTATCAAAGTGACCGGTGGGCGCTCGTAAAAGTTCTATATTTTTTACATTCAGTTTTTTGAATGCTTCCTGAGCTTTAGAAATATCCCGGATGATTTCTTGATCTTCCATTTCGGAATAATCCTTATAATCGTAACCAAGCATACCGATTTCATATCCTTCTTTCCCAATTTCCTCTACTATGTCCGGATGACGCTCAGCCCAAGAGCCGGAAAGGAAAAAAGTGGCAGACTCAACCTTTTCCCTTTTCAATGTCTCTATTATCGGAGCGGCTTTCTCATCACCCCAGCCAATATTGAACGTGATCGCGACATTCTTTTCCCCTTTATAAACCGCTTTTGGTCCATCTTCTGTAGAAAAAACAGGGGCATGAAGAATGTTTTGTACAAAAAGGAACCAAGCGGTAAAAAGTGCCGTAAGTAAAATTAACGAATAAAATTTGATGT
Organism: Peribacillus sp. NJ11; assembly: GCF_030348405.1. Lineage (NCBI taxonomy): Bacteria > Bacillati > Bacillota > Bacilli > Caryophanales > Bacillaceae > Peribacillus > Peribacillus sp. NJ11. The sequence goes on along the minus strand of NZ_JAUCFO010000001.1, from coordinate 954,933 downwards.
TCTTTGCATGAAGCACCATGAAAAATTTCATTAATCCATCCCCTTGTCCAAAAGACTCTTGTCTTCAAATTTATGCGCAAGGATTATTGTTATGCAAAAAAAATCAGTTGGAAATTCATAAAATTGAAGGGAATGGGGAAAGATATCTGGTGGAGGTGTGAATCATGCTCGGTTTATTGATTAATGACAAGGAGAAGATGGAATTGGAGTATCTGTTAAAAAGAGAGATGGATGAAATACTATTCGATTTACAGGATGACAGAATTGATCACTTAGTCAAAAGGGCAATAAACGAGAAATATAACATCCTTTTCAGACTGTTTAAAAGGGTGAGCACCGAGGAGGAATGCCTTATATATATGAGGGTGAAAACGAACTTATCCAAGGGGAATCAGTCATGATAATTAAAAGTGAAATATATTCAAAAAATCTATTGACTATTGATTTATACGCTGGTATATTATAAAAGTTGCTGCAACGTAGTAATAGCTTTTGAAAAAAGCGAAAAAAACTTTTTAAAAAAGTTATTGACGAAGTGGTAATAAGATGTTAAGATATTAAAGTCGCTAAGAGAGATGGCGAAAAAAATTGCTCTTTGAAAACTGAACAAAACAAAGCGCCAACGTTAAATTTTAAGTGAGCACACACTATCAAAAAAGCAAAATGAGCAAGTCAAACATTTCTTCGGAGAGTTTGATCCTGGCTCAGGACGAACGCTGGCGGCGTGCCTAATACATGCAAGTCGAGCGAATCGATGGGAGCTTGCTCCCTGAGATTAGCGGCGGACGGGTGAGTAACACGTGGGCAACCTGCCTATAAGACTGGGATAACTTCGGGAAACCGGAGCTAATACCGGATACGTTCTTTTCTCGCATGAGAGAAGATGGAAAGACGGTTTCGGCTGTCACTTATAGATGGGCCCGCGGCGCATTAGCTAGTTGGTGAGGTAATGGCTCACCAAGGCGACGATGCGTAGCCGACCTGAGAGGGTGATCGGCCACACTGGGACTGAGACACGGCCCAGACTCCTACGGGAGGCAGCAGTAGGGAATCTTCCGCAATGGACGAAAGTCTGACGGAGCAACGCCGCGTGAACGAAGAAGGCCTTCGGGTCGTAAAGTTCTGTTGTTAGGGAAGAACAAGTACCAGAGTAACTGCTGGTACCTTGACGGTACCTAACCAGAAAGCCACGGCTAACTACGTGCCAGCAGCCGCGGTAATACGTAGGTGGCAAGCGTTGTCCGGAATTATTGGGCGTAAAGCGCGCGCAGGTGGTTCCTTAAGTCTGATGTGAAAGCCCACGGCTCAACCGTGGAGGGTCATTGGAAACTGGGGAACTTGAGTACAGAAGAGGAAAGTGGAATTCCAAGTGTAGCGGTGAAATGCGTAGAGATTTGGAGGAACACCAGTGGCGAAGGCGACTTTCTGGTCTGTAACTGACACTGAGGCGCGAAAGCGTGGGGAGCAAACAGGATTAGATACCCTGGTAGTCCACGCCGTAAACGATGAGTGCTAAGTGTTAGAGGGTTTCCGCCCTTTAGTGCTGCAGCTAACGCATTAAGCACTCCGCCTGGGGAGTACGGCCGCAAGGCTGAAACTCAAAGGAATTGACGGGGGCCCGCACAAGCGGTGGAGCATGTGGTTTAATTCGAAGCAACGCGAAGAACCTTACCAGGTCTTGACATCCTCTGACAACCCTAGAGATAGGGCTTTCCCCTTCGGGGGACAGAGTGACAGGTGGTGCATGGTTGTCGTCAGCTCGTGTCGTGAGATGTTGGGTTAAGTCCCGCAACGAGCGCAACCCTTGATCTTAGTTGCCAGCATTCAGTTGGGCACTCTAAGGTGACTGCCGGTGACAAACCGGAGGAAGGTGGGGATGACGTCAAATCATCATGCCCCTTATGACCTGGGCTACACACGTGCTACAATGGATGGTACAAAGGGCTGCAAACCTGCGAAGGTAAGCGAATCCCATAAAGCCATTCTCAGTTCGGATTGTAGGCTGCAACTCGCCTACATGAAGCCGGAATCGCTAGTAATCGCGGATCAGCATGCCGCGGTGAATACGTTCCCGGGCCTTGTACACACCGCCCGTCACACCACGAGAGTTTGTAACACCCGAAGTCGGTGAGGTAACCTTTATGGAGCCAGCCGCCTAAGGTGGGACAGATGATTGGGGTGAAGTCGTAACAAGGTAGCCGTATCGGAAGGTGCGGCTGGATCACCTCCTTTCTAAGGATAATTACGAGCGCGCTTTTGTTTTGTTCAGTTTTGAATGAGTAATTCATTCAGATAGGGAAGAAAAACATCACGATGTGATGGATTCTTTCTGCTTTGTTCCTTGAAAACTAGATAATAGATAGAAGGCAATTAATTTTTTTCAAAGCATCTGTAAGATCTTTTTAACGGTTAAGTTAGAAAGGGCGCACGGTGGATGCCTTGGCACTAGGAGCCGATGAAGGACGGGACTAACACCGATATGCTTCGGGGAGCTGTAAGTAAGCTTTGATCCGGAGATTTCCGAATGGGGAAACCCACTGTTCGTAATGGAACAGTATCTTTACCTGAATACATAGGGTACTGAAGGCAGACCCGGGGAACTGAAACATCTAAGTACCCGGAGGAAGAGAAAGCAAATGCGATTTCCTGAGTAGCGGCGAGCGAAACGGAATTAGCCCAAACCAAGAGGCTTGCCTCTTGGGGTTGTAGGACACTCAACATGGAGTTACAAAGGAACGGGGTAAATGAAGTGATCTGGAAAGGTCCGTCAAAGAAGGTAAAAACCCTGTAGTTGAAACTTCGTTCCCTCCTGAGTGGATCCTGAGTACGGCGGGACACGAGAAATCCCGTCGGAAGCAGGGAGGACCATCTCCCAAGGCTAAATACTCCCTAGTGACCGATAGTGAACCAGTACCGTGAGGGAAAGGTGAAAAGCACCCCGGAAGGGGAGTGAAATAGATCCTGAAACCGTGTGCCTACAAGTAGTCAAAGCCCGTTAATGGGTAATGGCGTGCCTTTTGTAGAATGAACCGGCGAGTTACGATTTCATGCGAGGTTAAGTTGATAAGACGGAGCCGCAGCGAAAGCGAGTCTGAATAGGGCGAATGAGTATGAGGTCGTAGACCCGAAACCAGGTGATCTACCCATGTCCAGGGTGAAGTTCAGGTAACACTGAATGGAGGCCCGAACCCACGCACGTTGAAAAGTGCGGGGATGAGGTGTGGGTAGCGGAGAAATTCCAATCGAACCTGGAGATAGCTGGTTCTCTCCGAAATAGCTTTAGGGCTAGCCTCAAGATGAGAGTATTGGAGGTAGAGCACTGATTGGACTAGGGGCCCCCAACGGGTTACCGAATTCAGTCAAACTCCGAATGCCAAATACTTATTCTTGGGAGTCAGACTGCGAGTGATAAGATCCGTAGTCGAAAGGGAAACAGCCCAGACCACCAGCTAAGGTCCCAAAGTATACGTTAAGTGGAAAAGGATGTGGAGTTGCTTAGACAACCAGGATGTTGGCTCAGAAGCAGCCACCATTTAAAGAGTGCGTAATAGCTCACTGGTCGAGTGACTCCGCGCCGAAAATGTACCGGGGCTAAACGTATCACCGAAGCTGTGGATTGACACCATTAGGTGTCGATGGTAGGAGAGCGTTCTAAGGGCGTTGAAGTCAGACCGGAAGGACTGGTGGAGCGCTTAGAAGTGAGAATGCCGGTATGAGTAGCGAAAGAAGGGTGAGAATCCCTTCCACCGAATGCCTAAGGTTTCCTGAGGAAGGCTCGTCCGCTCAGGGTTAGTCGGGACCTAAGCCGAGGCCGAAAGGCGTAGGCGATGGACAACAGGTTGATATTCCTGTACCACCTATACATCGTTTGAACGATGGGGGGACGCAGAAGGATAGGGTAAGCGCGCTGTTGGATATGCGCGTCCAAGCAGTTAGGCCGGAAACGAGGCAAATCCCGTTTCCATTAAGGCGGAGCTGTGATGGCGAGGGAAATATAGTACCGAAGTTCCTGATTCCACGCTGCCAAGAAAAGCCTCTAGTGAGATGTAAGGTGCCCGTACCGCAAACCGACACAGGTAGGCGAGGAGAGAATCCTAAGGTGTGCGAGAGAACTCTCGTTAAGGAACTCGGCAAAATGACCCCGTAACTTCGGGAGAAGGGGTGCTTTTTAGGGTGAATAGCCCGGAAAAGCCGCAGTGAATAGGCCCAGGCGACTGTTTAGCAAAAACACAGGTCTCTGCGAAGCCGCAAGGCGAAGTATAGGGGCTGACACCTGCCCGGTGCTGGAAGGTTAAGGGGAGAGGTTAGCGCAAGCGAAGCTTTGAACCGAAGCCCCAGTAAACGGCGGCCGTAACTATAACGGTCCTAAGGTAGCGAAATTCCTTGTCGGGTAAGTTCCGACCCGCACGAAAGGTGTAACGATCTGGGCACTGTCTCAACGAGAGACTCGGTGAAATTATAGTACCTGTGAAGATGCAGGTTACCCGCGACAGGACGGAAAGACCCCGTGGAGCTTTACTGCAGCCTGATATTGAATTTTGGTACAGCTTGTACAGGATAGGTAGGAGCCTGAGAAGCCGGAGCGCTAGCTTCGGTGGAGGCGTTGGTGGGATACTACCCTGGCTGTATTGAAATTCTAACCCGCGCCCCTTATCGGGGTGGGAGACAGTGTCAGGTGGGCAGTTTGACTGGGGCGGTCGCCTCCTAAAGAGTAACGGAGGCGCCCAAAGGTTCCCTCAGAATGGTTGGAAATCATTCGTAGAGTGTAAAGGCACAAGGGAGCTTGACTGCGAGACCTACAAGTCGAGCAGGGACGAAAGTCGGGCTTAGTGATCCGGTGGTTCCGCATGGAAGGGCCATCGCTCAACGGATAAAAGCTACCCCGGGGATAACAGGCTTATCTCCCCCAAGAGTCCACATCGACGGGGAGGTTTGGCACCTCGATGTCGGCTCATCGCATCCTGGGGCTGTAGTCGGTCCCAAGGGTTGGGCTGTTCGCCCATTAAAGCGGTACGCGAGCTGGGTTCAGAACGTCGTGAGACAGTTCGGTCCCTATCCGTCGCGGGCGCAGGAAATTTGAGAGGAGCTGTCCTTAGTACGAGAGGACCGGGATGGACGCACCGCTGGTGTACCAGTTGTCTTGCCAAAGGCATAGCTGGGTAGCTACGTGCGGACGGGATAAGTGCTGAAAGCATCTAAGCATGAAGCCCCCCTCAAGATGAGATTTCCCATGGCGCAAGCTAGTAAGATCCCTGAAAGATGATCAGGTTGATAGGTCAGAGGTGGAAGCGTGGCGACATGTGGAGCTGACTGATACTAATAGATCGAGGACTTAACCAACGCTTTATAAAAAATGAAATACCTTCTTATTATCTAGTTTTGAAGGAACAACGTTCCTTTATTGTTTGGTGGCGATAGCGAAGAGGTCACACCCGTTCCCATTCCGAACACGGCAGTTAAGCTCTTCAGCGCCGATGGTAGTTGGGGGTTTCCCCCTGTGAGAGTAGGACGCCGCCAAGCAATTCATTTATATCTTTAAATGGGTTTTAGGAAACATTATATTATTCCGCAGTAGCTCAGTGGTAGAGCATTCGGCTGTTAACCGAACGGTCGTAGGTTCGAGTCCTACCTGCGGAGCCATATGCTTCCATAGCTCAGTAGGTAGAGCACTTCCATGGTAAGGAAGAGGTCAGCGGTTCGAATCCGCTTGGGAGCTTCCCAATCTATCTATGTACACAAAATAGTCCGGCCCGTTGGTCAAGCGGTTAAGACACCGCCCTTTCACGGCGGTAACACGGGTTCGAATCCCGTACGGGTCACCATTCTTAATTCATTAATCCGGAGGATTAGCTCAGCTGGGAGAGCATCTGCCTTACAAGCAGAGGGTCGGCGGTTCGATCCCGTCATCCTCCACCATTTATTCTTTACTTGCCGGTGTAGCTCAACTGGTAGAGCAACTGACTTGTAATCAGTAGGTTGGGGGTTCAAGTCCTCTTGCCGGCACCATTTACAACCATATATTGCGGAGGGGTAGCGAAGTGGCTAAACGCGGCGGACTGTAAATCCGCTCCTTCGGGTTCGGCAGTTCGAATCTGCCCCCCTCCACCATTTTAATAAAATCCTGTGGATCAGTTATATATTCTCATTAATGGGGAAATATATGATTATCACCTTTTTATTTTGTTGAACATTAATTGTTACATATTATATATTGGGCTATAGCCAAGCGGTAAGGCAACGGATTTTGATTCCGTCATGCGAAGGTTCGATCCCTTCTAGCCCAGCCATTTGCGGAAGTAGTTCAGTGGTAGAATACAACCTTGCCAAGGTTGGGGTCGCGGGTTCGAATCCCGTCTTCCGCTTAATATATTTTAAATTCCTTAGGGGCCTTAGCTCAGCTGGGAGAGCGCCTGCCTTGCACGCAGGAGGTCAGCGGTTCGATCCCGCTAGGCTCCACCATCAACTACATACACCAAAACTTACGTCTTAAGCCAAAATGGTTTAAGACTTTTTTTTGTATAAAAGCATTTTTGGGTTAACCTATGTCTAGAAAGGTTTTTTTTCATAGGTCTTATAAAAAAAGCGTATTAGGTATGAAAAGGTTGCATCATTATACATGGAAATGTCGAGTTGAACCACTTGGCATATACGATATAAAATGGGTGAAAGGGGGAATTATATGTCTATTCAGAAAATTTCCGTCATTGGATTGCCTATGGACCTTGGTCAAGCAAGGCGGGGCGTGGATATGGGACCTAGTGCCATTCGCTGCGCAGATATTTTCGAGCGTCTTGAACAGTTAAATATAGAAGTAGAGGATTTAGGAGATATAATTGTAGGACGGCCTGAAAATGCAAATAAGCCTGGGACCAACCTGAAAAACTTATCGCTTGTTGCAAAGGGTAACGCCCTGTTAGCTGCAAGGGTTGATGAAATAATAGAAGGTGGTTCCTTCCCGCTTGTATTGGGAGGAGACCATTCAATAGCTATAGGAACACTGGCGGGAGTCGCAAAGCACTATGAAAATGTAGGTGTGATTTGGTATGACGCACATGGGGATTTAAATACGGAAGAAACCTCGCCATCGGGGAATATACATGGAATGCCCTTAGCTGTCAGTATTGGAATTGGACATCCGGACCTAATCAATATCCATGGTTCCGGTCCAAAAGTGAAACCGGAAAACATCGTAATAATTGGGGCAAGGTCTTTGGATGAAGGGGAAAAAGAACTTATCCGTGATAAAGGGATTAAAGTATTTACGATGCATGAGATCGATCGCATGGGAATGACAAAGGTCATGGAAGAATGCATAGATTATTTAAGGGAAAGAACGGATGGTGTCCATCTTTCATTGGATTTGGATGGAGTTGACCCAGCAGATGCTCCCGGAGTGGGGACACCGGTGATTGGTGGCATAAGTTACCGGGAAAGTCATTTGGCCATGGAAATGCTCGCTGAAGCCAACTTGATTACATCAGCTGAATTCGTTGAAGTGAACCCCATATTAGATGAGCGGAATAAAACGGCAATCGTTGCGGTGGCTCTAATGGGTTCGCTATTTGGAGAAAAGTTATTATAACTGAAAAAATAAAAGAAACAGTAACCGGCTTGTAATGGGTTACTGTTTTTTATATGCTAGAAGACGTAGGTTTATTTTCCAGGGTGTATGTAACATGAACATATCTATAAATAGATGGTTGCAATCCCATATCCATATTCACTTAAGAGCACGTCGGTGTGTGAGATCTCCATTTTTAGTTAAATGGAGGTATTCGTTGATTAAAGTATCCAGTTTGCTGCTAACTTCAATAACTTCATTATCAACCATCGAAGAACGGGAAGCCAAAATCATCATCTTCTGTCTGTATTGTTCAATATGGTCTAAAATTTGTTCAGCAGTCATATAGAGATTCACTCCCTCGAATTTTACAATTTCTTACTATATAGCCCTGTTCTTTTTTTCTTAAACATTAAATGTAAAACTTTGTTAAAATTAATGTATTAAATTTTTGAAACCTTTTAGCTTACGATTCGTAGTAATCGTATAGCCGCATGAGCGGGGGTAATACCGGAAAATGGATGCACTCATTAAAGAGAGAATTAATCAAGTATTAAAGGGAGACCATAATGCATTTGGGGAAATTGTCGAAATTTACAAGGACAAAGTTTTCCAGATATGTTTCAGGATGCTCGGAAACAGGCAAGAAGCAGAGGATTTGGCACAAGAGGCCTTTGTAAGGGCCTTCGTGAATATTCGTAGTTTCAATATACAAATGAAATTTTCTACATGGTTATATCGGATTGCGACCAATCTTTGTATTGACCGCCTTCGCAAGAAAAAGCCGGATTACTATCTAGATGCAGAGGTGGCAGGGACAGAGGGATTGAATATGTATTCCCAAATAGCATCAGATATGGCGAAACCCGAGGAAGAAGTTGAATCTTTAGAACTACAGGAAACCATTCAAGTGGAAATAATGAAATTGCCCGAGAAATACCGATCGGTTATCGTATTGAAGTATATTGAAGAGTTATCTTTAAAGGAAATCAGTGAAATATTAGATTTGCCAGTCGGTACGGTTAAGACGAGAATACATCGTGGTCGGGAAGCCTTGCGTAAACAACTACGCCATTTATAAAAAGAAGGTGAGAAAAATGAACTGCCATGAGGAAATCATTGAATATATGCATGATTATTTAGATGAGGACATCAAACCGGAGCATAAAGAAGTTTTACGGGAGCACTTGCACAACTGTGCTGAATGCCGGAATTACTTTCATGAAATGAAAAAGGCGGTCGCTCTTGTACAAAGCACTTCCCATATTAAGGCACCGGATGACTTTACAGCAAAGGTTATGGCTCAATTGCCAAAGGAAACGAAAACAACGGGCGCCAAACGTTGGTTCAAAAGCCATCCCTTCATGACAGCGGCAGCGATGTTCATCATATTGATGACAGGATCTGTTTTTTCCACTTATAATCAGGACGAACATTTTTCAGTATCAAAGCAGCCTAACTTAGTGGTCGCAGGTGAAACGGTGATTGTGCCTGCGGGTGAGACAATCAAGGGTGATGTGGTAGTTCAAAATGGCAACATTCAAATAGATGGTGAAGTAGAGGGAGATGTGACAGTCATAAATGGGCATAAATATATGTCTAAGGCAGGGAATGTGACTGGGAGCATCCATGTTATTGACCAAGCTTTTGAGTGGATGTGGTATAAAGTAAAGGATACTGCAACCTCGTTGGTTCCTGCTAAAGAGGAAAAAAATGAATAAGGAATAGAGCTGGGAGGAGAGCATCGTTTTCATATACGGTGACTTCGCTCAGCTTTATTTTTTTAAGGGAAGGGAACCATTTTGCATGGTTCGTTCTTGCCATGTAAATTTCCCACACTAGTTTTTAGATGTATCATTTAAAAAATGGTATACTATTAAGGTTATCGTATAAAGATTGTAATTGGTATTTGGAGTAATACTGACTGGAGGAAACAACATGTCTTTAACCAATTTGACTGTTTGGGACTATGTAGTAAATTTCATTGATATTCTCCTTGTATGGTTTGTGATATATAAATTGTTAACTATTATTCGAGGCACGAAGGCTATTCAGCTGCTAAAAGGAATTTTTGTAATTGTCATTGTAAAAAGCTTAAGCAACCTGTTTGGTTTCAATACACTCGGATGGTTAATGGCACAAGTCATGAATTGGGGAGTATTGGCGATTCTCGTCATTTTTCAACCTGAACTGAGAAGGGCACTTGAACAATTAGGACGCGGGAAGCTCTTTGCAAGGGGCACCGTTCCAGAAGAGAATCAGCAAGAGCGTTTAGTCGAAGAAATCCTAAAGGCGTCCACTTATATGGCAAAAAGGCGGATTGGGGCCTTGATTACGATAGAGAAGGGTACGGAGCTGGGGGATTATGTTGAAACGGGAATACCCCTAAAATCCTATATTTCTTCAGAACTGCTCATTAATATTTTCATCCCTAATACGCCGCTCCATGATGGCGCAGTTATTTTACAAAATAACCAGGTGGCGGCTGCAGCTTGCTACTTGCCATTATCAGAGAGTCCATTCATATCAAAGGAGCTTGGCACACGGCATAGGGCAGCCATAGGCATGAGTGAAGTTACGGATAGTCTTACGATTGTCGTTTCAGAAGAAACGGGAGGGATATCCGTCACTAAAAACGGGGAACTTTACCGGGATTTGAATCAAGAATCATTTAGGGCCATGCTTACAAGTGAACTGGTAGTGGAAAACATCAAATCAACTTCCTCAAGCATCTTTAACTGGAGGGGGAAAAAGAATGGATAAATTCACCAATAGCGCTTGGTTTATGAGAATCGTAGCTTTTGCCTTGGCAGCACTTTTGTTCATTTCCATTAACTTTGAGATGGAGTCGGATAAAAAATCCCTTGGTTTATCGACGGCCCCTGAAATCAGTACGGAGACCATCGAAAATGTACCGGTTGAAGTGTACTATGACCGTGAGAATCTAGTGGTCAGCGGAGTGCCGGAAACGGTTGATGTTACTCTAAAGGGAGCAAAAAGCCTATTGATAAATGCGAAAAACCAAAGGGACTTTAAAGTGTATGTAGACCTTTCTGATCCTGCAATCTCAATGGGGGACAGAACCGTCACATTTAAAATAAGTGAGTTGAATGAAAAGTTAGTGGCGACGATCGATCCGGAATATGCGGAAGTCAACGTTCAGGAACGGGTGACGAAGGAATTCTCCGTTGAAGCCGAGTATAATAGCTCTTTACTTGAAGAGGGATATACTGCCGGTCAACCAACAGTTAGCCCGAAAACTGTCAAAATTACGGGTGCTAAAGATGCGATTGAACAAATTTCCTATGTAAAGGCAAACCTTGAAATAAGTAAGGGACTTAACGAAACGGTGAACGGCAAGGCAACCGTTAAAGCCCTGGACAGGGACTTGAATAAGTTGGACGTGACGATCGAGCCAGCTTCAGTTGCCGTTTCCTTAAAAGTGAGCATTCCTTCCAAAACGGTGTCGATAACACCAAAGCAAACTGGGAAGGCAAAGGATGGCATCAGGATCAAGAGTATAAGTGTCGATCCAAAAGAGGTCACCTTATTTGGGTCAGAAACGAGCCTTGGGGATATAAGTGAAATAAATCTTCCTGTAAATATCTCGAAAATTGATGGTGATACAGAATTGGAACTCGATCTTACTAAACCGGAAAATGTACAAAAAATGTCCTTGGGTAAGGCAAAGGTCAAGATTCGTACAGAGAAAGTGGATGTAGATGAAGATGAAGTGACTGCAGAGCCAGTTGAAGAAGAGGAAGAACCAGAAACTGAACCAAAACAAGAAGAAAAAGAGCAAGTAGTCGAAGAAGATGAACCGGCTGCCATTGAGTCTAAAACATTCAGCAATATAAAAATAGTTCCTGTGGGCATACAGGATGACAAAGATGCCGAATTGGAATCCGATGTAACAAGCATCACCTTGCTTGGTGAGGCGGATGACTTGAAGAAAATAACTAAAGACGACATTAATCTTACAGTAGATGTGAGTAATTTAGATGAAGGTACGCATGATGTAGAACTGGTGGTAAACGTGCCTGAGGGAGTGGACTGGGAGCTGGATTCTGAAACGGTTTCGGTCACCATTACTCCAAAAGCCGAAGAGACATAACCTTCCTTTAACATCATTTAATTCAGTAACGATTCGAAGAAGGAGCGATAAAGATGGGTAAATATTTTGGAACAGACGGAGTAAGGGGTATAGCGAATAGCGAATTAACACCGGAGTTGGCATTTAAACTGGGCCGATTTGGTGGCTACGTTCTTACTAGAAATACAGAAAAACCCAAAGTGCTCATAGGGCGCGATACACGAATTTCAGGTGAAATGCTGGAAGGTGCACTTGTTGCCGGTCTATTATCCATTGGGGCTGAAGTGATGCGCCTGGGTGTAATTTCGACACCGGGAGTTGCCTATTTAACAAAGGCCTTAAGTGCCGAAGCAGGTGTCATGATTTCCGCTTCGCATAATCCGGTAGAGGATAATGGCATTAAATTCTTTGGACCGGATGGTTTTAAGCTATCCGATGATCAAGAAGAGGAAATTGAAACATTGTTAGATTTGGAAAAGGATGAACTTCCACGCCCGGTTGGCGGAGATTTAGGCCATTTGAACGATTATTTCGAAGGTGGGCAAAAGTATCTCCAGTACTTGAAACAATCAGTGGATGAAGACTTTACAGGCATTCATGTTGCGCTCGATTGTGCACATGGGGCGACATCAGCCTTGGCCATGCATTTGTTTGCGGATCTTGATGCAGACATCTCTACAATGGGGGCATCGCCCAATGGCTTGAACATCAATGACAAGGTAGGTTCCACCCACCCTGAAGCACTTGCTGAATTCTTAAAAGAAAAAGGTGCGGATGTTGGACTTGCTTTCGATGGTGACGGAGACCGCGTCATTGCCATAGATGAAAAAGGAAATATAGTGGACGGCGACCAAATCATGTATATATGTGCGAAATACTTGAAAGAAAATAATCGTTTGAAACAGGGAACAGTGGTTTCTACGATCATGAGCAACCTTGGTTTTTATAAAGGTCTTGAAGAGCACGGTATACAAAGCGCCCAAACGGCAGTGGGGGATCGCTATGTGGTGGAAGAGATGCGAAAAGGCGGCTATAACCTTGGCGGCGAACAATCCGGACATATCATCTTCCTGGACTATAACACCACAGGAGATGGCTTATTGACGGGCTTACAGCTTGTGAACATCATGAGTGACACCCAAAAAACCTTATCAGAGCTCGCTGGCGAGATGAAGAAATATCCACAGACACTCATCAACGTCAGAGTTACCGATAAGCATGCTGTAACTGATAATGAAAAGGTACAGGAAGTCATTAAGGCAGTCGAAGGGGAAATGAACGGAAACGGTCGCATTTTGGTGAGACCATCCGGTACGGAACCGCTAGTCCGTGTTATGGCTGAAGCACCGACTGCTGAAGAATGCACTAATTATGTAGATCGCATCGTCTCGGTGGTAAGAGCGGAAATGGGAATAAACGAATAACCAATCCAATGCATAAAAGGAACGAAATTTCCTTTTATGCATATTTTTATAAAGAAGTTCTTTTTCGTAGGTCTTGGTAATAAAGAATTGACCCATGTCCCTTGTTTAAGGTATGATTATCCTGATTTACAACTCATTTTCTCTAAAATGGTTGTTTTTAAAAAGGAGGGTAGGCAAGGAGAAACAGATTTACAAAAGCGCCTGAACTAAGTCTGGTCGAGAAAGGCTTAGTTGACGAGGAGGAGGTTTATCGAATGATCGGCGGATACCTCCCGGCTGAAGTGCACAGCCGCAGTAATTCCAATCTTAAAACAGTAGGGCAACTTACTGCACAAAGGATCGGAAATGCACAATGGGAAAAAGTGCTTTAGGGCATTTCCTTTATAAAAATATATTAGAGATGAGGGGGCAGGGATGCCCCCGTGCATTCCTGTTCCCTCGAATCGGTTGGAGGAACAGAAATTATGTGTGGAATTGTTGGATATATTGGACTTAATGATGCAAAGGAAATTTTATTAAAGGGTCTTGAAAAACTTGAATACCGCGGATATGACTCTTCAGGGATTGCTGTGAAAAATGATGCAGGCGTGACAATCTTTAAGGAAAAGGGACGAATCGCGGACTTACGCGGAGCCGTGGATGATAACACTATTGCATATACTGGAATAGGACATACACGCTGGGCCACCCATGGTGTGCCAAGCCGTGAGAATGCTCATCCTCACCAAAGTAATTCAGGTCGCTTGACTTTAGTTCATAATGGGGTCATTGAAAACTATGCGATTCTAAAACGTGAATATTTGAAGGATGTTGCCTTTAAAAGCGAAACGGATACGGAAGTCATCGTTCAACTCATTGAGAAGTTCGTAAACGATGGTATGGAAGTGGAAGAGGCGTTCCGTCAAACACTCACTCTATTAGAAGGCTCATATGCCATTGCCCTTTTGGATGCTGAAAATGATGAAACCATTTTTGTCGCAAAAAATAAAAGCCCGCTGCTGATCGGTGTGGGAAATGATTTTAACGTTATCGCTTCAGATGCAATGGCCATGTTGCAAGTCACAGATCAATTCCTTGAACTGATGGATAAAGAAATGGTTATCGTGACAAGTGAAAAGGTAACGATCAAGAACCTTTCCAACGAAGAAGTTATGCGAGCTCCATATACTGCTGAACTGGATGCAAGTGATATTGAAAAAGGTACGTATCCTCACTATATGCTTAAAGAAGTCGACGAGCAGCCAGCTGTCATTCGTAAAATCATTCAAGCATACCAAAATGAAGAAGGTAAACTGGCAATCGATTATAGCATTACTGAAGCGGTAAGTGAGGCTGACCGAATTTATATCATCGCTTGCGGAACCAGCTATCATGCAGGATTGATTGGTAAGCAGTTCATCGAAAAAATGACTGAAATTCCGGTTGAGGTCCATGTGGCATCGGAATTCACTTACAATATGCCGTTATTATCGAAAAAACCGTTATTCATCTTCATTTCACAAAGTGGTGAAACTGCAGATAGCCGTGCCGTATTAGTGTCCATCAAAGCGCTTGGTCATAAAGCCCTGACCATCACCAACGTACCGGGCTCTACATTGTCACGTGAAGCGGATTATACGCTCTTGCTGCATGCTGGACCTGAAATAGCCGTGGCCTCTACAAAGGCTTACACAGCTCAAGTGGCAGTCCTGTCCATATTAGCAAATGTAACTGGCCAATTCCGTAAAATGGAGTATGATTTCGACCTTGTAAAAGAGCTTGGAATCGTTGCGACAGCAATGGAAGCCCTCTGTGATTCGAAAGAAGAGATGGAAGCCATTGCCCGTGAATATTTGTCCGTTACAAGAAACTGCTTCTTCATTGGCCGTTCCCTTGACTACTATGTTGTTCTTGAAGGTGCCCTTAAGCTGAAGGAGATATCATACATCCAGGCAGAAGGCTTTGCTGGAGGAGAGCTTAAACACGGAACGATCGCCTTGATTGAAGAAGGTACACCTGTCATAGCCCTTGCCACTCAAGCAGGCGTCAACCTAAGCATCCGTGGAAATGTCAAAGAAGTGGTTGCCCGCGGCGCCAACCCTTGCATCATTTCCATGAAGGGTCTGGAAGAAGAGGATGACCGTTTCGTCATCCCGGAAGTGAATGAACTATTAACACCCCTTATCTCTGTTATCCCGCTGCAGCTCATTGCTTACTACGCTGCCTTGCACCGCGAATGTGACGTGGATAAACCACGTAACCTTGCGAAAAGTGTAACGGTTGAGTAAGTTGGAATGAATGCAATGTATGTTTTGTAGATTTGAAAGAACAATGCGACGTTTATAAAAAAATTGCGAAGCTTCACCCCTTTGGTTATGATTAGCCAAAGGGGTGTTTTTTTATGTCTAAAAGAACGGGAACCTCTAAAGTTGACAAGTGGATTAAAGAAGGCCGGGGAATAGGCATCGGGGTGCAGTGTAAAATAAAGTCGTTTAATGCAATCTATCAAATCCATCGGTAGGTAATCACGGCATCTTTAAGAGAAAAATTAAAGATTTGGATAAGGCGCTGGCTTACAAACGATTGATTTCCTATGGTGGATTGTTGAAAGAAAGAAAAGACGATGTGGAAGATGGCGATTTAATTCATATTGATGATGATACGGATGAGGTTGCGAATGGTTCAATTGATGAAATAGCGTATTAGCATGAATAATTAAATCTTCAAAAATAATTCTTAATTTTAGGAGAGAATGACATGGAAGTTTTTGCAGAATTTTTAGCGAATGTTGATAACCCGCAACATCGGGACCGAACGGAAGAAGTTTTGGCTTGGGTATCTAAGAAATTTCCAAATTTAATGCCGAAAATTGCGTGGAATCAGCCTATGTTTACCGATCATGACACATATATTATTGGCTTTAGCGTAGCCAAACATCATTTGGCTGTTGCCCCTGAAAAGGCAGGGATTGATCATTTTTCTGATGAAATCGTGCAGGCTGGCTATGATCACACCAAGCAGTTGGTACGTATCAAGTGGGATAGTCCGGTTGATTACTCATTACTTGAGAGAATGATCGAGTTTAATATTTTGGATAAGGCGGACTGTTCAACCTTTTGGCGGAAATGAAAAAATTGGATTATTAAGGGTTCAATTAATCTTAAATCAAACATTTTTATAAAAAACAAATTCATTCCAAAATGATACCCACACATTTTGAACAATCTTAATTCAAAATGCAGTACTATGTCTGTGAGGAGCGGCAGCAGCGATTACTGTTAGCGCTGCAGGCACTGCTGCTTATTCATAAATAGTTTAAAGTTCAAAAAAAACACAAGGAGTTCCAAATTTGGAACTCCTTGTGTTTTTGGTTTTTGATAAAATGAAGATATAAAAGTATTAAAACTAAACTACTTTAAGATATTAAAGGGGGCGAAATACAAAACTAACAAAAAAATGTGGTAGAAAAACATTTACATTATATAGGAACAGTTGAAAGAATACTCAAGAGTAACTGTTCGAAATTATTAAAGGATTTTGCTCTAGTAAAAAAAGATAGGACGTGAGATTAATTAATTAAAAATTATTTAAAAAATTAATGTTTGTGCCAAAACAATTACTAAATTAGTACACTTCTGCACAAAAATTCACAGTGGGTATTTAAGGGAAAATATTTGATGAGGTGAAGAAATGAAGAAGGTACTATATCTTTTTATATTAATAATTCCTGTATTTTTGTTTGGATTTAATCCAACATCAACCTTTGCAAGTTCTCCAACCAAAGAAGTTGATTTAAAAGAGGAAAGGCAATCAGGTGAGTTTCCTACAGAATATACAACTCTATCAGGCACTGATGTACTTTTAGGTCAAGAAATACCTATACTTGTAGATGAAAAAACAGGAGAAATGACTAATGATAGAATTGGTATATCTCCAGTGTGTGCTACTTGTAATCGATATACTTGGAAAACAGCCACAGATAAACGACAATCAAGTGTCTTTCACAAAAAAGTGACTGATACTACAACATGGAGTCTTAACCTTACCTTTAAGGTGGAAATAGCTGGTATAATAGTTATGTCTGGTGGTGGAGAGAAGGTATATTCGGCATCGAAAAAATGGAACCAATACAAAGAAACATGGAAAGTGACTGGAACTCTAAAAACATATAACCCAACTGGTAATTTGATAAAATCAGAACAAAGAAATGCAACCTTCATTAAATATAAAAAAGTAGCAATAAAATAAGTTAATAAAAGTGCAAATGAAACCCTTATTCTAAAAAGGGTTTTTTTAGAATTTGAAATTAATGTATAACAAAGGGGTAAGAATGGATACTAATATTAAGCAAACTCATCGCTTTATATTATATATAACAATACTAATTATGATTATTTTTCCTTTTGCACAACTTATATTACAAGAACTTTCTTTGCAAATAAACAAACAATTATTTTTCTTTTTAAGTAAACTGGTTATTATCTATGTGCTTTTTCTTTTCTTAAAAAAGAAAAAAATAACTTTATCTAGCATTCAGCTTAAAAAGGTACATATAAAATATATTCTTCTTGGTATTTTAATGGGTATTATAGTTCACATGATAACTATGTTTTTTGGTAGGACCCAATATTATCTACTAACTGGCGAATGGCTTACTGCTGAAAAAATTGTTGGTACACTTATGGAGAGTAGTAAAGGCATAAGTTTTTACAGCATTATTATGATTGGCTTTTCAGTGGCGATTAGTGAAGAAATTCTTTTTAGGGGTATATTATTAAAAGAATATCAGAGAATGAACATAAAGTCGGCCATAATTTTAAGTGCTCTTATTTTTAGCATTTATCATATGACGGTGGGAAACTTGGTTTTTGCATTTGTAATGGGTATCTCTTTTGCACTATTAACCATCTATACTGGAAGTATTGTTCCGGCTATCTTTTTTCACTTTGTAGTGAATGAAATAATGAGGATCATCATGCATTTCCCGGAAAAGGTTACTGAAACTTATTTTAAGGTAATGGTATCTCCAATTACTACCATAACTGGTTTAATGCTTTTTCTATCTATATTAACTTTCTTATTTATAAAAGTAAGAAAAAATAATCATTTTCAAAGTGAAGAAGCTAAATTCTTTGATAGATATATTATTTTGTTGTTTTTGATGTATGTTATTTTCCTAACAATAAAATAAATTTTAATCAAAGATAATACAGGTATTAAATGAACGCTAATATTTAACGACATCATTTAAGAGGATTTCTTTGAGGTCGATGTCCATATTTAAGTAATATATTTTGAAATGATCGTCATTTTTCTCGTGGAAAGAATGAAAAACCCGGAAAATTCAGATAGTATAAACAGGAGATAATTAAATTAAATAGTAAATCTAATTAAAATTAAAGGAGGGCTCCATTAATTTTAACTTGATTAAATGATTCCACCACCAACAATTCTTGCCGGCATGTTAATCGTTTGATATCGAACCCGATTTGATCCCATCGATACGCCCCAACGCTTATAATATAAGTGTTATTAATCTGATTAAATTATCGGATTCCTATTTCAATCCTACAAAGATAGTTTCCGTAAATTTTTCCACAATCGCCTTTTCTGTAGCCATTCTCTTTTAATATATGTATTAAAATGGGATTCGGACACACGCTGCTACCATGCTTTAAAAGGACTAATCAATTGTCATGTATGGATTTAAATAATGGTTCCACTACATTTTGTATGACTAGATGGGGGCGTGATACCAACTTTAAAATTTGCTTTATAACAAACCAGAATTTACGCAGAAGAGTTAATCGTACAAGATAATCAACAACGAAGGGGTCGTGTCGTTAATAATAAAAGCAGCATTAATGATTAACCTATACATGAAGGGTTTTACAATCACAAAACCCTTCATGATATAGGAAGCAGTATGGTGAAGGTCGTTCCCTTTTCGAGCTCACTTTTCACGGATATGGTCCCTTCATGCATCTCAATAATTCTTTTCACGATGGATAGACCTAAACCGCTCCCGCTTTTTGAGCGTTCCCTTGCCAGGTCGGCTTTATAGAATCGCTCGAATATATGGAACTGGTCCGTTTCGGAAATGCCAATTCCATTGTCGGATATCGTTATCGATGCTTGATCATCAATCTGTTGTAACCGAATCGTGATTCTGCCATGATGCTGGGTGAACTTGATGGCATTGTGAATTAAGTTGGTCCATACTTGACTCATTAAATCTTCGTCTGCGAAAATCGAAACCTTTTCTAAGGATATATCCAATTCGAGTTCTTTTTCCAACCACGTCGGTTCACAAGCCAAAATAATGTTTCGTATTTGCTGATCCAGCCGGAAATCTGTCCTTTCAAAAGGATGATGCTCGGATTCAAGGGATGTAAGCTTTAGAAGGTTATCACTTAATTTAGATAATCTCCTGCTCTCAGTCTCAATTATATGAAGATAATGATTTCGTTCTTGGATTGTCAGTTTATTATTTTGAAGAGCTTGGGCAAATCCTACAATGGAGGTTAGGGGCGACTGTATTTCGTGTGAGACGTTAGAGATGAATTCCTGCCGCATCTCTTCCATTTGCTTCAATTGCTTGGCCATGTGATTGAAGTGGTTAATGATATCGGTCATTTCGTTTTTCTTATCCATTTTAAAATCCAATTGTACATTATAATCGCCATTTGCTATTTTCCTTAAGGCATCTATGATCTCGAGGTAAATATTTACCCGTTTTTTGTGATGGATGGCCTGGATAAGAAAACCAATGAATATCATGATTGCGATGCTTGTCATGATTGTGGCCAGATACCGAACATAATCGGTTAATCTTAAGGGCAATAGCTCGATGATATAGTAACCGGCCGAAAAGCAAATTGAAATAAACGTAAGAAAAAACAGTATGCCAAGCATTTGTTTGTAAAATCGATTGTCTCTCATCTAGTTATCTCCAAACGGTAGCCTAATCCCCAAATCGTTTTAATCCGGAAGGGGAATTCCAATTCTGGAAACCGTTCTCTCACTCTTTTAATATGGACATCGACAGTTCGTTCATCACCTTCATAATCATAGCCCCAAATGTCTTCAATAAGATCTTCCCTGGAAAAAGTTTTTCCAGGATAACTTGCTAATTTAAACAACAATTCAAATTCCTTTAATGGAATCGTATATTCCTGTTCTTTGAATGACATTTCATGTGTGTTGCGATTCATCTTCAATTCGCCGATATATAATGTTTGTGAAATAGTGATTTTATACCGTTTTAATAATGCCCTTATTCTAAGAACCAATTCGATCGGTTCAAATGGCTTTACAAGATAATCATCTGCCCCAAGCCCAAATCCTTTTACTTTCTGTGTTGTATCCCCTTTTGCAGTCAGCATTAAAATGGGGATATCACTAAATTCCCGTAACTCTTTGCATAATTGCCATCCATCCATGTTAGGCATCATAATATCGATGACTGCCAAATCGATTTTCACTTTCTCCATTACTTTCAATGCTTCCAGTCCATCTGAGGCTTCATATAGATCAAATCCTTCTTTTCTTAACAAGAGTTGTATAAGTTCACGAATATGTGCATCATCATCGACAATTAGTATTTTTGTCATCCTTCTTCTTTCCTTTCGGTGATTTAGGCCAGTTCAAGTTTGTTTAACTGTTGTTCAGCGAATTCGCGATATAATGAGTGCGTTTTATATAGCTCCTTATGTGTTCCGCTGCCCGTTATTTTCCCTTTTTCCAGAAAGATGATTTGATCTGAACCAACAACGGTCGATAGGCGGTGAGCAATAACTATTGTTGTTCTGCCTTTCATTAATTCATTTAACGCCTGTTGAACAACTTTTTCTGATTTGCTGTCCAGGCTGGAGGTAGCTTCATCAAGCATCAGTATTTTTGGGTTTCTTAAAAATGCTCGGGCGATTGCAATTCTTTGTCTTTGACCGCCGGATAATTTCATGCCCCTTTCGCCAACCTCTGTATCATATCCGTTAGGAAGCTCAGAAATAAATTGATCTGCATACGCCATTTTAGCTACTTGATTTAATTCCTCATCTGTTATATCCCGATCGATTCCATAACAGATATTATCTCGAATTGTGCCAGATACAATCGGACTTTCTTGTGAAACATACCCAATCTGGCTTCTCCATGAAAGCAGTGTGAAATCATTTATGGATTTCCCGCCTATGGAAATGGAGCCTTGCTGTGGTTTGTAGAAACGCTCGAATAATGAGAAAAGGGTCGTTTTGCCGCTGCCACTTGGTCCGACAATTGCTGTGACCTTACCGGATTCAACGTTAAAGCTTATATCTTTAAGTACCTGTTCTCCATTATTGTAACTATAGTTCAGGTGATCCACGGTGATTGATTGACTTATATTCTGAACTGGCTGCTTCGCATCTTCCTCCTCCACTGAATCCAAAATAGAAATGATGCGCTCTGTAGCACCCGTTGCTTTTTGAAATTGTGTAAAGAAATTGGCTAATTGAGCCATTGGCATGATAATTTGGAAAAGATACATGATGAATGCAACTAGGGCTCCAGCTGTCAGGGCTCCTGAAGAAACGCGCATTCCCCCATAACCTAAAATCAGCACGAGTAATGCCATCATGACAAAACTCATTAGCGGTGCAATCAACGCTTGGATTTTTGCCTCTTTTAATCCGAAGTGAAATAATTTGTTGATTCCTTTTTTTCCGTTTTCATATTCTAGAGTTTCAGCATTTGAGGCTTTAACAAGACGTATTTCCGTTAGCACCTGCTGAAGGACTGAGGTGAAGCTTGCTGTCTCGTCCTGCATCCCTTTTGAAATTTTATGCATTTTTTTCCCTAGTGGCATTAATATCAAAACAGAGAGTGGAATTGCAGTGAACATCAATAATGTCATTTTCCAATCCAGTACGAATAAAACGATCATGGAACCTACGATGGAGATGATTCCAGTAACGAAATTAGAGAGGTGTTCAGAGATCAATCCTTTCACTACAGTTGTATCATTTGTCATTCGGCTGACCGTTTCACCTGACGGATGTTCATCAAAATAACTCACGGGCAATACGAGTATTTTTTTCCATAGTTGATCGCGGATACCCGCCACTACAGATTGACCGATCCGATTTAATAAATAGATGGAAAATCCACTGGCCAATGCTTGAACAATGATGGCAAGAACGAGAAGGGTGATCCGTTCAGTGCTTAGTGAGCTGATCGAAAAATCATTAATTAAATTTTTTGTGAATAAAGGGACTAATAAACCCACACCCGTTGTACCTAGGCTTAATGCCAATGCAATCCCTATCATTAGTTTAGAAGGCTTCGTTTGTTGAACTAATCGAATGAACTGGCGCCATCCTTTTTGTTTTTTTTCTTCTGGCATATTTAAATACATCCTTTCTTGATCTTTACATGAGGAAGTATACAAAGAAGTTATGAATTGAATATGAACTTCTGGGTATTAAAGGAAAATTCCACGAAATTACTGTTGGATTTTTACTGAATGATAAAGTTGAAAAAATAGCGGTCACTTAAAATAGTGTCGGCTTTTTTTAATTAAGATACAAGAAAAATAAAGAATCGGACTGAAATATTCAGGTGAATATGGATGTTAGGTATATGAAGTTCTTGGTTAATGAAAAGGCATAAGTATACGGAGCTCAGAGCAAAAAATCTGGGCTTTTTCTATGTCCTCAAATGATTTTTAAGTTGGAGTCGATAGGTAAAAAGGTATATTGAAATTTTATTTTTCATTGTGAAGTTAATAATAAATTACCTATATAAGCTAAATACTTACCGCTTTTAACCGATTAAATATGGAGATACAAAAAACAGAATAAGTTAGGTGGAAAAAATGATTATTTTGAATGAGTCCATTGTGTCGCCAATTCTTCTAAAGGTGTTGGAGGAACAGCAAATTCCAGTGCTGGAACAAGGGCAATGGGGAGAAACATTAACATCAGAAAAGCTAAACATTCAAAAAGATACCGAATTTTTCAAGTCCATGGAAATGGGCCAAAGAATTCTTACAAACTCTGAAAATGGCATTACATTGTTAGGTCATTTCCGACCAAATAGCAATGAGTACATATGGTCAAAGTTATTGAAGGATAAGAGTCAGGTGCGGAATTTAACGAAATCTTTATATCCTGATTTCTATTTCCAAGATATTGATTTATCCATGATAAGTGATCTGGATAAAAATCAAATACCGTTTCCGGTAGTTATCAAACCCAATATTGGCTATTCAAGTGTAGGGGTGCATAAAGTCAAGAATGAACAGGACTGGGATATAGCCGTGAACCAGCTTAAAGCGGATTTACTTCATTCGGATGGATTATATGATTCAGAAGTGGTCGGTTCCCAGACCGTTTTAATAGAGGAGTGGATTCAGGGTGAAGAGTATGCCTTTGATGGTTATTACAATCAAGATGGCGAACCGGTCATTTTGAATGTCTTCAAACGATTATTCAAGGACGATTACGATACTTCCGATCGAATTTATTATACTTCGAAGTTGGCCATTAATGAAATCTATAATGATGCACTAAAGTTCATGAAGAATATCCAAACGGTCCTTCCTCTTAGGAATTACCCAGTACACTTCGAAATTCGCAAAAAAGGAAACCGGGTGATACCTATCGAAATCAATCCTCTGCGTTTTGCTGGAGCGGGTACAACGGATCTAGGGTACCATGCGTATGGGATGAATATGTATGAACATTATTTTTCAGGAACGAAACCCGATTGGAATCGGATATTGGAAGAGATGGACGATAATATATATAGCTTTTTCTTTGCAGAGGCACCACTGGAAATAAATCTGGAAGATGTTGCACGTATTGATCATGATGCACTTTGTCGTGAATTTGAACATGTTTTGGAATATAGGCAGCTTCCTTTTCAAAATGACCGGAGCATGGCAATCATATTTTATAGAAGTGAGGATTTGAACGAAAATCTCCAGTTGCTTCATTTGGATTTAATACCATATTTGACTATAAAACATCTGGCTTTTATCTAAGGGGGGCATGGGAATGAGATTTTCAAAGCTGAATCCTAAAAAATCTTTACTGGCAAAACTATTCTTGTTTTATATCATTCCATTCATACTTTTCGCAGGGGCGATGGGCCTTTGCTTTTCCTATATTACTAATAAAATGATCAATGAGCATGTCCTTCCGCAATTCGATGAGCGTCTTTCTGAAAATGCCCACAGTTTAGCAGCAAGCCTCAACCCTACTTTGATAAAGAATGCTTCGGAACGGGGAGAAGTGATTGTGAGGCAGCTAGATGCTTTTGTTGAAAATAAAAAGGGAATTGAGTACGTTTATGTTTTGAAGCGGGTGAATGATGCCGACGTGATTGTAGCCTTGAACGGCAGCATGGATTTCATGGTGGAATCCCCTTTCACGCCGGAACAGGCAATATCGATAAATGGAAAAGAAGACGTATTGAGTGAAATATATAAAGATAAGTGGGGCACACACAAGTCGTACTTTACGCCAATCGAAGGAACCGACGCCATTGTGGGAATCGATATGGATGCAAAATTCATTGATGAATTGAAGAGCACAATGTTATTCTATAATATCTTATTTCTTGCAAGTACCATTATATTAGGTGTGCTATGCGCCGTTGTCATCGGGAAAAAGATCTCGGGACCCGTTAATGAACTTGTAGGTTACACGAATGAAATGGCAGAAGGGAACTTAAGTAAATCGATACCCATTGGTAGACAGGATGAGATTGGCGATCTGTCAAATGGATTCGAAGATATGAGATTAAGTTTATCCCATATAATTCAGAATGTCCGTGAACACGCTCAAACGATGAATCAAACGACAGTGTCCATTCACCAATCCTTTGAGGAGATGGTGGAATCCTATGGGCAGATAGTGACTGGGACAACGGAAGAAGCAAAAGCCTCAGAAGAACGTGCCCATCATATTGACCGAATTTCCAATATGATCAGTGACTTAACGGATACAATCCGTTTAATGAGCGAACAAACGAATGAAATGAATGAATTTACTATGCATACGAATACACTTGCTGAACAAGGAAGTAAACAAGTGCAGGATGTAACGAGCCAGATGGATAAAATCATGGAAAACGGCCAATCGAATAAAGTGAATTTGGTGAGCCTGGAAGCTGATGTAGTGAAGATAAACGAAGTGATTGGTTTAATAAGGGGCATTGCTTCTCAAACCAACCTGCTATCATTGAATGCTTCCATTGAAGCGGCACGGGCGGGGGATGCCGGCAGAGGTTTTGCTGTAGTCGCTCAAGAGGTGCAAAAATTGGCTGTGCAAACAGATGAATCCATCGATATCATTTCGGAGTCGATTACGCGGATCAATGAACAAACAGCCAAAGTCATCCAAAATAATGATGAAAGTTTTCAGGATATAATAAATGGTGTTTCCTTAGTGGAAAACAATGGAGAGATTTTCAATAAGATATTCGAATCCGTAGAGAAATTGTTGAAAGGCACAGAACAATTAGCAAACCATTCGAAAAAAATCAGTGAATCTTCGGATGAAAGCCTAGCATCCATTCAGGAAATTGCAGCGATTTCAGAAGAAGGAGTCGCAACAACGGAGCAAATATCGGCAGCGGCAATTCAACAAAGTACCATAATGACTGGATTGAAGGAGCAAAACGAAGAGTTAGCAAATGAATCGGCCATATTAGAAGGGATGGTAGAAAAGTTCATTACGGAAAAATGATATATTTGATGTGAAAAAAAACCTCTTGTTAACGTTGTTTACAAGAGTTTTTTTTTTGTGGAAATGGCATGTGGGTCATTTGCTGTAATAGCTAGAGTCACATTAGACCAAGATTATTTCTATGTGAATTTATAGAGTATTAAAAATTGCTTGAAAAAAGTTTATCCAAACCATTTGCAATCGCTGCCATTTAATGTTATGCTTAGTCTTAATTATTTTTGTTCGGTACTAAGGATACTAAAAGTACTACTTTTCGTTTTCGATGATGACTTAGAGCAAGGATAGTAATACAATGTGCTTAAATGCACTAGGAGGCAACAACAATGGAACAAGGTAAAGTAAAATGGTTTAACGCAGAAAAAGGTTTTGGATTCATCGAACGCGAAAACGGAGACGACGTATTCGTACATTTCTCAGCTATCCAAAGCGAAGGTTTCAAATCTTTAGACGAAGGCCAAGAAGTTACTTTTGAAGTAGAACAAGGTCAACGTGGACCTCAAGCTTCTAACGTTCAAAAAGCATAATTTCAAAAACAAAAAAAGACAGATCCTAGTAATGGGATTTGTCTTTTTTTGTTTTGAAAAAAACATTACAAAAAACCCTGCTCAACGAAAAGCAGGGTAAACGGTACAAGTAAAGTAAAACGCTTAAAAAGGTTTGACTAAGTATATCATAGTTTTTCTAGAAAATACTAAATTAAATATATAATACTTATCAAGGTACTGTTAGGGAATTACTGAAATCATTGGATTGAAGGGGCATGAAGGAATTTCTGTCCCTTCTTTTTTTTGTCCCCGGAAGATAAAAGTTTCGTTACGAAGATTCGGGAAGGTTGGATGGGTTCCTGGAAAGAGGACAGCCTGCCCTTAAAGGGCGGATCAAAATCGTGGGAAGTGAAACAAAAATCGATGGCCCTCATATAAAGGCATATAGGGCACTTTCGTTACGGTATCGGAAAAGGAGAAGGAAGAATAGTAAACATTCAAATATGGATTTGAATATTCAGGAAATTGTGTTATATTATAATCAAACGAAGATTTGAATGAGAGGTGTGAGAAGATGGCGGAACTGAAAGATATATGTGATGTCCACCTGCATGATGAAGTGAAGGTTAATCGCATTCAAGAAGAAATGAGCCAGGTGAATATATCCAGCATGTCGAAGCTGTTTAAAGTGATAGGCGACGAAAATAGGGCAAAGATAGCTTATGCGCTCTGTACGGACGAGGAATTATGTGTGTGCGATCTGGCCAATATCATTGGTGCTTCGATGGCGACAACGTCACATCATCTTCGTACCCTTTATAAACATGCAATCGTAAAATACCGAAAAGAAGGAAAGTTAGCTTTTTATTCTTTGGACGATCACCATATTAAACAATTGATTCTCATTGCATTAGAACATCAGCAGGAGGTAAGGGTCGATGGCTGAGTCCCCATTAAAAACATATCGTATTCAAGGTCTATCTTGCACGAACTGTGCGGCTAAATTTGAGAACAATGTCCGTGATCTGGAGGGTGTGGAGGATGCCAAAATCAACTTTGGGGCTTCAAAGATTTCGGTACAGGGTAGCGCGACCATTGAAGAGATTGAAAAGGCGGGTGCTTTTGATAACCTGAGAATCCGTGGTGAACAGGAACAGGTGACGCAAAAGGAACCATTTTGGAAGCAAAAAGAAAATATTAAAGTGGTGTTCTCGGTTATCCTTTTGCTAATCAGCTGGATATTGGATAATCGATATGCTGATGGAGGCATCATGCCGGTAATCGGTTATGCGGCTGCAATCATAGTTGGCGGATATTCATTATTTGTCAATGGGTTGAAAAACCTCGTCAGACTTCGCTTTGATATGCACACTCTCATGACGGTTGCCATCATCGGAGCAGCTGTGCTGGGTGAATGGGGTGAGGGGGCAACTGTTGTCATTCTATTTGCAATAAGTGAAGCACTGGAAAAGTATTCGATGGATAAAGCCCGGAATTCTATAGAATCATTAATGAATATCGCACCTAAAGAAGCCTTGATCCGTAGAGGACATCACGAAATGATGGTTGCTGTTGATGAGATTGAAGTGGGCGACATCATGATCGTTAAACCCGGTCAAAAACTTGCTATGGATGGCAGGATCATGAAAGGGGCGTCGACACTTAATCAAGCAGCCATTACAGGGGAGTCCGAGCCGGTTTTTAAAACGGTTGAGGGTGAAGTATTTGCCGGAACCTTAAATGGTGAAGGATTGCTCGAAGTGAAGGTCACGAAGCGAGTCGAGGATACGACTATTGCAAAAATCATCCACCTTGTTGAAGAAGCACAGGCTGAAAAGGCCCCTTCCCAAGCATTCGTGGATAGATTCGCAAAATTCTATACTCCGGCCATTATGCTTATAGCCTTGGCCATTGCCGTGGTACCCCCGATTGTGATGAACGGGGATTGGAGTGAATGGATTTACCGGGGATTGGCTGTACTGGTTGTCGGTTGTCCATGTGCATTGGTCATTTCTACCCCCATCGCCATTGTGACAGCTATCGGAAATGCCGCGAAACATGGTGTGTTGATTAAAGGTGGGGTCCATTTGGAGGAAACAGGAGCCTTAAGGGCGATTGCATTCGATAAAACGGGTACTTTAACAAAGGGCGTACCGGAAGTGACTGATTTCAAAGTGTTATCCGATGTGTTGAATGAACAGGAGGTGCTAGCGATCGCTGCTGCTTTAGAAAGCAGATCACAGCACCCCCTTGCCACGGCCATTCTTCAAAAGGCGGCAAATCATGATGTGGATTATCATTCTGTAGTGGTAGAGGATTTTACTGCGATCACGGGTAAAGGTATAAAAGGGAAAATCAATCAAGAAATCTATTACATTGGTAAACCCCATCTCTTTGAGGAAGTGGCAGGCCTAGTATTCTCTGATGATGTCCTTAATATAATCAGCGGCTATCAAAATGCAGGGAAAACGGTGATGGTGCTTGGCGATCAAATGAAGCTCCTGGCACTCATTGCTGTGGCAGATGAAATAAGGGAAAGCAGTAAGGAAGCAATTCGGAAACTGCATGCATTGGGCATTGAAAAAACGATAATGCTGACCGGGGATAATATCGGAACGGCAAAAGCTATTGGAGCGGCAGCAGGCGTTCACGAGATCGAGGCGGAGCTATTGCCACAAGATAAACTGACCATCATCAAACAATGGAAACAAAAATATGTTCGAGTGGCCATGATAGGCGATGGGGTCAATGATGCTCCGGCCTTGGCAGCTTCCACGGTTGGAATTGCAATGGGCGGGGCGGGTACTGATACGGCCCTTGAAACAGCCGATATTGCCTTGATGGGTGATGACTTATCGAAGCTGCCGTATACAATCAGCTTAAGTCGCAAAACATTAAAAATCATTAAGCAGAACATCACGTTTTCATTGGTGATAAAAATCCTGGCGTTATTATTGATAGCACCGGGCTGGTTAACACTTTGGATGGCAATTTTTGCCGACATGGGTGCGACGTTATTAGTTACATTGAACAGTCTTAGATTACTGAGAATAAAAGAATAGAATGATATGGGCTTCCTGGTGCTTATTAAGGTGCTGGGAAGCCTTTTTTTATGCACTTTCCAATTGTTTCATGTGAAACTTTGAAAAAATGCATCCATTTTTCCTTTGAAAACGTAAATAGATTAGAGCACTGAAAATGTTAAGGGTGTCCCAAGGGAAAAATCATGATAGTCAATCTATAGTAAAAATATCAATAGGATATAAAATGACAGGTCCTAATCAGTCCTGTTATTTTATTGTTGAATTTTCTTTTAAGTAAAAGGAATTCTAATAAGAACATTTTGCTTGGGCAAGATCGTTATCCAAGAGATGGTCAGTATGCTACAATGTGGCTGACTTAAAAGCATGGTAGGTTTGTTTAAGTATAATATAGGGAGTAAGGTATGTACGGAAAGGATTTGAAATGATGGAATTACAGCAGAGGGCAATCTTGGTTGGAGTCAATCTCAACGGTCAAAAGGATTTTGAGTATTCAATGGAGGAATTGGCCAATTTAACGGAAGCGTGTGAGGTAGAGGTTGCAGGGACCATCACACAAAATTTGCATCGGGTTAACTCATCACATTTTATCGGTACCGGGAAGATTGAGGAAGTAAAAAATCTCGTTGAGTATAAAGAAGCTAATGTCGTCATTTTTAATGATCAGCTCTCCCCTTCGCAACTTCGGAATCTGGAGAGGGACATGGATTGCAAGGTGATCGATCGGACAATCTTGATTCTGGACATCTTCGCGCATCGGGCGAAAACGAAGGAAGCGCAGCTTCAGGTGGAAGTGGCGAAGCTTCAGTATATGCTCCCGCGTCTCGTTGGTTTAAGGGAGTCATTAGGGCGTCAAAGTGGTGGAGTCGGTACAAACAAAGGGGCAGGTGAAAAGCAGTTAGAGCTTGACCGCAGGAGAATCGAGGAAAATATAAGTGTTTTGAATAAAGAACTGGAAGACCTTGTTGCACACCGGCAAACGCAGAGGAAACAGCGAAAAAAGAATGCCATCCCTGTCGTATCCTTAGTCGGTTATACCAATGCAGGGAAATCTTCGATCATGAATGCTCTGATTGGGATGTACCATCCAACAGCCGAGAAGCAGGTTTTGGAAAAGGATATGCTTTTCGCTACACTTGAGACATCCGTACGAAACATACCGCTGCCGGATAACAAGGAATTCTTATTGACGGATACGGTGGGCTTTGTGTCTAAATTGCCCCATCATCTTGTGAAAGCATTCCGATCCACATTAGAAGAAGTGGTGGAAGCGGATTTGTTGATCCATGTTGTCGATTTTTCCAATCCTAATCATGAACAGCAAATAGAGATAACTGATAAGACGTTAAATGAGATAGGCATTAAAGGGATTCCAACGATTTTTGCCTATAATAAAGCGGACCTTACCGATTTGGAAATCCCTCAGGTGAATCGTGGCTCTGTATATATGTCAGCGAAAAACAAAGTTGGCATCGAGGAATTGATCAATCAAATTCGCAAGCATATTTTTGTCGACTATACTCACTGTGAAATGCTGATTCCATTTGATCAAGGACAGCTGGTTTCCTATTTCAATGAAAATGGTCATATTACGGAAACTGAATATGAGGCAAACGGATATCGAATTAAGCTTGAGTGCAGGAAAACAGATTATGAGAAATATAATCGGTACGTTATTCATCAAGAATGAGATTGGTTGTTGATAAGTTGTTAACAGCTTGTTGATAAGTGGAAAAATAAATTGGTAAATGTGGATAACTTTTGTATATGTGCTTCTATTCTGCGAAAACAAAGAGAATAAAGCAATATATTTTGTGTATAAGTTGTGGATAAAAATAAAAGTCCTAGGGAATCTTGAATAAAGTTTCTGGGCTTTTTTTTATGTGGACAAAGTGTTGATAAGTAGATTTTCGGAACAAATCATCAAAGAATATCATTAGGTATGATGAATAATAAGTTTGAATGTAGAAAAATGACGATGTTTATCATTTATTGTTAGGAAATATAACATGGATATTACATATTGCATACCTTACAGCTGGCAATACTTTACACTTTGTATAATGTAACTTACTTTTCAACATTATAAAATAAAGAATACTCATTTCTAAGATAATCATCGGGATTTGAGTTTTTAAGATTAGTAGGGGGGGCTTTTATGGCCGAAGGAAGTGGGGACCGAGGCATGGCCAGTGAGAGAATGATAGAAAATAATAAACGGAACGAGAGAATTTTGGCAAAGAAATCGCCATGACTGTCTGTTGAATAAATTGGTGAAAACCATGTGGGGAATTTTTCAATCCTTTAAATGTGTGAGAATTGTCTTTTTAGAGTAATGGATGCAAATCCTCCCTTTTTATTTTTCAAAAAATAAATTTTTGGAAGGAGAAATAGTGGATGAGTATGACTAGCCCGTTAAAAGGTGGCCTAGAGATTAACTTTCAGGAAGCGGAGAGGGGTTTGTCCCCTAGGGAAGCTTTGGAAGAATCGAATCGATGTTTATACTGCTATGACGCCCCATGTATCCAAGCCTGTCCGACAGGGATAGATATTCCAAGTTTTATTAAGAAGATAGCTTCAGGTAATTTTAAAGGTTCGGCCAAGACGATCATGACGGCCAATCCTGTCGGTGCCAGCTGCGCGCGGGTATGTCCGACAGAAGAGTTATGTGAGGGGGCATGTGTCCTGAACCATTCTACAAAGCCAATCATGATTGGCGATCTCCAGCGTTATTCCACAGATTGGGCCATCCAAAATAAACAAGCCCTGTTCAAGGCCGGGAAGAAGAATGGCAAAAAAGTTGCCATTGTAGGAAGCGGTCCAGCGGGCTTATCTGCAGCAAGGGAATTAGCCTTGCTTGGCTACAGTGTAACCATTTTCGAAGCTGAAAAAAATCCAGGCGGTTTAAATACTTACGGAATTGTGTCTTTCCGTTTGCCCCAGAGCATTTCTTATTGGGAAGTCGAACAAGTGAAGAGTTTGGATGTTGAAATTAAAACGAGTACACGGGTCGGGGTTGATGTTTCCGTAAATCAGCTGACTGCCGATTATGATGCGGTCATTTTAGCGATTGGCATGTCCGATGTTCCGAAGCTTGGAATTGAAGGAGAAGATTTGGATGGAGTTTATGATGCAATCGATTTCGTCAAGGCAACGAAAACGGAGGCCATTACTGATAAATTCATTGGGAAGAAGATGGCGGTAATAGGGGCTGGAAACACGGCGATCGATGCAGCGACCTGCTCTGTCCGACTGGGTGCCGAACAAGTGAGCATTATTTATCGTCGTACCCAAAAGGAAATGACAGCTTATGATTTTGAATATGAGTTTGCCAAACAAGAGGGTGTCGGGTTTCACTGGCTGACTAACCCCTCCAGGATCCTATCGGATGAAAGCGGTCAGGTAACGGGCATCGAGTGTGTGAAAATGGTTCTTAGCGAGGCAGGGGATGATGGCCGCCGCCGTCCAGTCCCGATTTCGGGATCAGAGTTCGTCATACCGGTCGATGGAGTCATTCGTGCTATAGGCCAATCCAGGTATATAGGATTGATTGAACAGTTTGGCATACAACATGAAGATGGTGTCGTTACATTGGAGGGAGATTCCTACAGAACATCTAATGAAAAAGTTTTTGCGTGCGGGGACGTGATCTTTGGAAAAGGCCAAGGTGAAGCAATGGTTGTTTCAGCTGCCCAGCAAGGGAAGAAGACTGCCTATGAAATTGACTCGATTTTAATGAGCGAAGCGGTGGATATTGCTTAATAACTATGAAAATTAGGAGGCTTAACATGGCTGATTTATCAATTGATCTTGCAGGTATTAAATCTCCCAATCCTTTTTGGCTTGCTTCAGCACCACCTACTAATTCGGGTTATCAAGTACAGCGGGCATTTGAAGCTGGCTGGGGAGGAGCTGTTTGGAAGACATTGGGTGACCCCATCCTGAATGTCTCATCACGTTTTGCAGCTGTCAGTTTTAATGGACAGAGAGTTGCCGGGTTCAACAATATAGAATTGATTACGGATCGTCCGCTTGAAGTGAATTTGAAAGAAATATATGAAACGAAGAAGAGATTCCCTGATCATGCAATCATTGCATCAGTGATGGTAGAGCCACAACAGGAAAAGTGGCATGAGATCATCAAGCGAATAGAAGATGTAGGGGTTGATGGTTACGAATTGAACTTTGGCTGCCCGCACGGTATGGCAGAGCGGGGGATGGGAGCTGCTTCGGGACAGGTTCCCGAACTTGTGGAAAAGCAAACATATTGGGCGAAGGAAGCTGCATCCAAACCGGTCATCGTCAAGCTTACACCGAATATAACCGACATTACGGTTACGGCTGAAGCGGCGGTGCGCGGCGGTGCGGATGCAATAAGCATGATCAATACAATTAACAGCTTGGCAGGAGTGGATATCCATTCATGGAATACGATTCCCCATGTAGGCGGAAAGGGAGCTCACGGAGGGTATTGTGGTCCTGCTGTGAAGCCAATCGCATTGAACATGGTGGCAGAGTGTGCAAGGAATCCAATGATTAATGTTCCCATTTCCGGAATAGGCGGCATTTCAAATTGGCAGGATACAGTGGAATTTTTATTGATGGGTTCAACGGGAGTGCAAATTTGTACGGCTGCCATGCATCACGGTTTTAGGATAGTGGAGGACATGATTGATGGCCTGTCCAATTATCTTGATGAAAAAGGGATCTCGTCTGTGATGGATATTGTCGGTAAGTCAGTACCGCGCTATTCCGATTGGGGGAATTTAGACCTTAATTATAAAGTCGTTGCACGCATTAATAATGATGTGTGCATTAACTGCAACAAATGCCATATTGCCTGTGAAGATACTTCTCATCAATGTATAGATATGTTAAAGGACACGTCAGGCAGCTCCTTCTTGCGAGTGCGCGAGGAAGATTGCGTAGGCTGTAATCTTTGCTCGATCGTTTGTCCGGTGGATGGGGCTATCGATATGATCGAATTGACAAATGAATTACCGCCAATGACGTGGAATGAACGCCAATCGTTCCTTGGGGGCATCGGCAGTGAAAGTGTTGATTTCGTAAAATGATGGAGGGGACGAATTTGAAGAAAATCATTAAAAATGGAACGATCGCTACGGCTGCAGATACGTATCAAGCCGATATATTAATTGAAAATGAGAAGATTGCAATGATTGGCATGGACCTGACTGCTGAGGGGGCTGAAATCATTGATGCAAAAGGTGCTTATATTTTTCCGGGAGGCATTGACCCACATACCCATCTCGATATGCCGTTTGGGGGGACAACGACAAAGGATGATTATGAAACGGGGACGATTGCTGCTGCCTATGGAGGCACGACAACGATCATTGACTTTTGTTTGACCGAAAAAGGGGTGCCGTTAAAGAAAGCGATAAAAACATGGCATGAAAAGGCCAATGAAAAAGCGGCCATAGATTATGGTTTTCATTTAATGATCAGTGAGATTAATGATGAGGTATTGTCTGAGTTGCCAAGTATCATCGATAATGAAGGGATTTCTTCCTTTAAAGTGTTCATGGCTTACAAGAATGTTTTTCAAGCCGATGATGCCACGCTATACCGCACTTTGTTGCAAGCGAAGGAACTTGGTGCACTTGTCATGGTTCACGCTGAAAATGGTGATGTCATCGATTATCTTACAAAGCAGGCGCTTGCTGAAGGTAACACAGATCCAATTTATCATGCGTTAACAAGACCGCCGGAGCTTGAAGGGGAAGCAACTGGACGGGCAGCTAAACTGACGGAAATGGCAAACGGTCAGCTCTATGTCGTTCATGTCACCTGTGCAGATGCAGTTGAAAAGATTATCGAGGCGCGAAATAAAGGGGTGGATATTTGGGGGGAGACTTGTCCGCAATATTTGGTCCTTGACCAATCTTATCTCGAAAAGCCCCATTTCGAAGGATCTAAGTATGTATGGTCCCCGCCATTAAGGGAGAAGAAAAACCAGGAAGTGCTTTGGAATGCTTTAAAAATGGGACAGCTGCAAACGATCGGCTCAGATCAATGCTCTTTTGACTTTAAGGGACAGAAGGACCTTGGACGTGATGATTTCACGAAAATACCGAACGGCGGTCCAACGATTGAGGACCGCATGAGTATCCTTTTTTCAGAAGGCGTCATGAAAGAGCGTATTACCTTGAATCAATTCGTCGACCTGACTTCCACGCGTGCTGCGAAACTATTCGGGTTATTCCCTAAGAAAGGGACGATTGCAGTAGGGTCTGATGCTGATATTGTCATTTTTGACCCAGAAGTGGAAAGGACCCTTTCTGCAGAAACTCATCACATGGCTGTGGATTATAATGCGTTTGAAGGTATGGAAATTACAGGTGAACCGGTTTCCGTATTATCCAGAGGTCAATTCGTCATTAAAGACAAACAATTTGTAGGTGAGGCTGGAAAAGGGCAATTCCTGAAACGGGCAAAATATAATACGGCGCTGAAGCCGCATTCAGGGAAAAAGCTTCCAGTCTGACTTCGGTAAGGAATCATGCAAATTAACATAGGGGGATTTTATATGAGTGAGAAGAAAGATTATTTAAAGTCTCCCGATTTGCTGCCTATACCTCATAGTGAGAAAAACATAAGTGCAGCCGGATTTGGTTTTATTTGGGTGGGCATGGCTGTAGTATTGGCTGCCTTCGCGATCGGTGGGAACGGTGTTCAAAGTTTATCTTTAGGCTGGGTCGTTCTTGCAACGATCATTGCCTGTGTGGTTCTCGGCTTCCTGATGACAATGACAGGGGATATTGGTGTTGAGCACGGAATATCCTTCCCAGTCTATATGAGGGCGCCGTTCGGTACGATTGGCACCCATATCCCTTCGGTTGTACGGGGGTTTGTAGCTTCATGCTGGTTTGGCCTTAACACATACTTTGGAGCTACCGCAATGAATGCTATCTTTACAACCCTTTTTGATTTTGATAATTGGTTTATCTGCTTCCTCATTTTTGCCGTTTTACAATTGGTCAACACAGCAATGGGAATAAAGTCGATAGAACGGTTTGCCGACTTGGCAGCGCCCGTTATCATTTTAATTTCTGGCTGGATGTATTTCACTCTTTCCGATCAAGCTGTGGCCCAAGGAAGGGATGTATGGTCCTGGATTGAAAGTCCGGTCACTGGCGGGGCTGCCGTTACGGCATTCATGGTCGTCATTATGGCCAATATGGGATTTTGGGGCACATTAACTGCAGATATGCCAACACTCTCCCGCTATATAAAGGCACCAAAAAATGAAAAAAATTGGTTCAAGCGCAATAAGGGGCAGATAATTGGGAATATTATCACCTATCCCATCACTCAGACTTTCATGGTCATAATCGGAGCGGTTTCTTATATGGCTGTTTCCAATTATGATCCCGTAGTTGCTATTCAGGGATCAGCAAGTGGAATAGCTCTCGGCGTCCTTTTAATCATGATCGTATTTGCTCAATGGTCGACGAATACTACGGCCAATGTCATTCCCGCAGCTACCATTTTCTCCAATATCATGGGTCCTAAAATGCCATTTTGGGCAGGCGTCGTTGTAGCAGGGGTTATTGGGATAGTAGTTCAGCCATGGAGCCTGTTCGGCATCATAATAGAAGTTTTATTAATAATAGGTGGAATCTTGGCATCCATTGTCGGCATCCTGGTAGCGGATTATTATTTTCTCCGTAAACGGCGGGTTAATGTCCAGGAGCTCTATGAGAGTGAAGGTCAGTATAAATACTTGAATGGAGTGAATTGGGCAGGAATCATTTCTTGGGTGATTGGAGGAATCGGTGCAACGATTTTTTCAA
Source organism: Peribacillus sp. NJ11 (assembly GCF_030348405.1). Lineage (NCBI taxonomy): Bacteria > Bacillati > Bacillota > Bacilli > Caryophanales > Bacillaceae > Peribacillus > Peribacillus sp. NJ11. Next base: position 917,802 of record NZ_JAUCFO010000001.1, on the reverse strand, counting down.
ATTATTCGTTTATTATTGGCTTTGTTCTTGGCAGTGCAAGTTATTATATCTTGGCTAAGTATTGGTGGTTCAAGAAATATGAACAAGCTGAAATCACTGATCCAAGCGATGAGAAATATTTGGGTATTTCCGTCGGCAGGGATTGGAAAATCGAAACAGGTCCAGAACTTGAAGAAGAGATGGTTAATACGGCTTCAGCTGGTAAGGGGAACGTGTAAAAAAAGGGGGAATGGAAATGTCCGAATATCAAGAGTATCGCTTAGAAAGGGAACAAATCGATTTTTTACTTGAAAGAGGATATCGAATCACCCGGGTTTCAGAAAATTTAAGCGGAGCTTTTCTCGATTTTGAACTGATTGAAGGAACGAAGCAGGAATGGAAGCAATTGAACATCAAAACCCCTGAAGGAAGAAAATACTTCTCTACCCTGCTTTTCAGGAAATTGAATTGAAATAGTTATGAACCGGGCCTATTCCACATGAATGGGTCCTTTTTCTTGTACCTGTTTAGACTTTCATTAAAAGAGGGTAATGATAGATGTTGAAAGTGAATGAACAGGTAATGTGGATTTTAGTTTTCCAGGAGCCAGGGTGTGTGTGGAAAAGTGGCGAATTTTTTGTAGAATTTTGACGTTAGATTTTCTGACAAGTGTCTGGAGATTTAAGGGTTGTCCGTTTATAATAGATTTTAAAGCAGTTTTATAAAAGGATGTGGATGGATGAATACATCGATTACAATCGAGGAAATTCTAACACGCAAGCATTTTAATCTGACGGATATAATTGCAGGTAGCAGTGGGATAAAGCGTCAAGTGAAGTGGGTCCACTGCATGGAAGTCACCCAAATCAGCCATTTGTTAAATGGAAATGAACTGATTCTGACTACCGGTTTAGGGTGGAAAGATTGCGATGACACATTTCTATCTTACTTAAAACAGTTAATTGAATGTAATGCAGCTGGACTCTGTATAGAGATTGGCGCCAACACCATGGCAGTGCCGCAATGTGCAATTGATCTTGCAAATGAACAGCAATTCCCTATCATCCTTTTTCATGAAGAAGTCCCTTTCGTGGAAATCACTCAGGATATTCATTCCCTTATCATCAATAAACAATATCAAATGATCTCCAACTTAGAAAACTACTCCCAGCAGTTAAATAAAAATCTCCTCGAAATTGACCATTATGAACCAATTCTAAAATTTCTCCACAGCTATTTAAATGTACAGGTTATTCTTATCTTCAATGAGAACGATATAGCCAGCATTCCAAAAACAAAGAAAAAAATAACCTATCAAATGGTAGCGGACATATACGAAGAAAAGCGAAAAATGGATAAAACCGTTTTTAGACAGCCAATTCAAGTACTTGGTGAAAATTATGCGGAACTGCTTATTTGCAGCAACGACAGAGAACTGACGGACTTTGATTCACTGATTTTGGATCGAACGGCTACCGCATTGGCACAACATCTATTAAGGGAATTATATATAGAAGAAAAGAAAATGTCGGAGGAGAGTAAATGGCTTACAAATTGGATTGAAGGTGAGTATAGTGACGAAGCAATCCGGGAGAGGCTTTCCTATATTGATCCGAAAATGCAGTTGGATGGCGGAATTGTTTGCATTTGCAAACAACACCCAAGGTATAATAAAAGTTCTGCAAAATTAGATGGAACCTATTTTAAGATAATGTTTAAGACAGTTTTTGAACAGTACGGCTTTCAGATATTTTCTATGGAAATACATCAGCATCTAGTTTTTATTTTAGGTGATAATCGTTCATCTGAAGATTGGAAATCAAGGGTGACAAGCGCAGTGGACCGAATCATGAAAATGGATGTAAGCGGGCGTAATCGTATGAGTCTGCTTTCCATTGGTTTTGGAAAGCATGTTCAAAGGTTAAGTGAGATTTATAAAAGTTATGAAACGGCCCGCGAGACTCTGCTGCTTCAGGATACCTTACCAGAGGATAACAGGAGCTTCTTTTATCAGGATTTACATATGCATCGTATGATTTCGCTCATAAATAAACATGGTAATCTGGAGGAAACGGTGCATGAATATTTAGGTCCCGTCATTGAATATGACAAGCAAAACAATGGTGAGTTAATGCCTACCCTGAAGGCCTATCTTGCTTGTAATGGTTCTAAACAGGAAACATCAAAACAACTATTCATTGTCCGGCAAACGCTATATCATAGGCTTGAAAAATTGGAGAAACTTTTAGGTGCGGATTTTATGCGTTCAGATAAGCGTCTTGGCCTTGAATTCATGATTTTTGCATTGGACTTCTTACAGTACAGCAGCAGGAAGGTCAGTGGAAAATATGTAGATAAATATATTGGTAAGTAAAGAATAGTTGCGACTGTAGGGTGTCCTAAGGACATCCTTTTTTGAATGTAAGGAAAGGGAAACTAATACAAGGTTAATGCTGACATCAAAATGGCCTTTATAGCTTTTTGATGTCAGCATCTTTTTTTAATATTCATCTTTTTTGGAAAGGCAGTGGTCACATTCCAAGAGGTAGGACTCTGCTTGTTCAGTGATATGAGTGCCGCATTCCGTACATTGTTTAGGTGGCAGTGACCTGAAGAATTCCAATGGGTTTTTAGTTTGCATGTTGGTTCCTCCTTATGATTTGGTTTAGTTAGTCTTCGCGTTTGGAAAGGCAGTGGTCACATTCCAAGAGGTAGGATTCAGCTTGTTCGATGATATGGGTGCCGCATTCCGTACATTGTTTAGGTGGCAGTGACCTGAAGAATTCCAATGGGTTTTTAGTTTGCATGATGGTTCCTCCTTATGATTTGGTTAATTAGTCTTCGCGTTTGGAAAGGCAGCGGTCACATTCCAAGAGGTAAGATTCAGCTTGTTCGATGATATGGGTGCCGCATTCCGTACATTGTTTAGGTGGCAGTGACCTGAAGAATTCCAATGGGTTTTTAGTTTGCATGATGGTTCCTCCTTTTTGAATTGGTTTAATTAGTCTTCACGTTTGGAAAGGCAGCGGTCACATTCCATTAAGTAGGATTCGGAGTGTTCAATAATATGGTCACCGCACTCAGGGCAATTTTTAGCAGGGATATTGTTGAAAAATTCAATGGATTTTTTCAGTTGCATGATGATTTCCTCCTTTATAATGTTCTTTATTTTTTTCGACTGAATTATTCTTCACGTTTGGAAAGGCAGCGATCGCATTCCAACAGATAGGAATCTGAGTGGTCCACATGTGTTTCACCACATTCAGGGCAATATTTAAATGAATCGCTTATGAATGAATCTGATTGATAATCTTGCATGTCTCGCTCCTCCTCTTTATAGTACAGTTATTGTTGTTTGTTTGTTGTTATAATACAGTATATACCCGAATTTGGAAAATGTATAGGTATTTTACAGAAAATTTGAAATTTATTTCATAAAGAGTCTGAAAACCCTATAGGTAAGGGGTTTATCATCTATTATTCTTTGTGTTTTTCTTCATGGTAAGGAGGGATTTGAAGAGAAAATTCATTTTGCAGATGAAAAATAATACGAAGGAGCGAAAGGGACAGGCAATTTTCAATTGATATGAATAGGTATAAATGTAACAGATGTAGAACAGGAAGATCAGTGATCAATGAATGCCTGTTTCACAGGTCATGTAACAATAAGAGCTTGTTCTAAAATGACTGCAAACCGTCAAAACTGGAGCGATTAAATGAAAGTTACTGGTAAACTTCTTTATTCAACAATCAGAAAAATTGTCTGTTTGGTTTTAGTACTTCAGTAAAGAGGTAACTTGCTAATAGAAGTACAAATAATGGGAGGTAGCATATGTCGAAAGTGATGATTATCATAAATCCATCTTCAGGTAAGGAAAAGGCAGGAAAGATTTTGCCGAAAGCGGAAAAGGCGCTTGGTGATATTTATGATAAGGTGTCCGTTCGAAAAACCGAAGGAGAGGGGGATGCTACGGGTTTTGCTAAGGAAGCATGTGAAGAAAGGTTCGATGCTGTCATTTCCATGGGGGGGGATGGAACGGTGAACGAGATAGTGAATGGCTTGGGCGAGCAGCAACATCGGCCAATTTTCGGAATCATTCCACTAGGAACCATTAATGATTTTGCTAGATCATTGGGTATACCCATGAATCCCGATGCAGCTATTGAGATACTAAAGGATATGCATATTAAGGAATCGGACATAGGGAAGATCAATGATCGTTACTTCATGAATGTGTTGGCAGTAGGGGCAATCGCCGAGGCTACCTATAATGTATCCGTTGAACAAAAAACCCGTCTGGGGTCTTTTGCATATTTCATTGAAGGAGCAAAAGCAATCATTAAAAAGAATCCGTTTCCTTTAACGGTTGAACATGATCAGGGCAGGTGGATGGGCGAGGCTCATTTACTGATTGCGACAATGACTAACTCTGTCGGCGGTTTCGAACAACTTGCACCGGAGTCGGAAGTGAATGATGGAAAGCTGCACACATTCATCATTAAGGATTTATCTCTTCCTCTTATCGTCAAGATCATTCCCAGTTTAATGAGGGGAGAGATTAAAGGACATGATGAGGTTGAATATATTCAAACATCCAAGCTCCATTTATCCACACCAGAGGAACTTGCAGTCAATATAGATGGTGATGAAGGCTTTCTTCTTCCTTTTAAGGCGAATGTACTGCACAAACATCTTCGTCTGTTTGTCCCGGGAACAAAATGAGCGTGTTAGTGCCAACCTGTTATGTGGGTCATATTTTTCACAATGACCATTGTCATTATCATGTGGGAAAAGCTGATTAGGGTAGCCAATCAGCTTTTTTCCATTCAATAGACGGTCACAAAATTTTCCGATGTAAATCCGTTGAGGTATTGGGTTGATTTTGTATTTATAAGATCCTTTGCTTATATAAAAGGTATCATTATTCAGGAGGGTTCTAGGTTAGAATAGTTAATGCATGAATGGTTGGGTATAAATATGTTACGCTTATAGTTATGATAATAGATGAGAGAGGAAGTTTGATGTTTGTATGGAGTTTTTCCTTGTTATATTAGCCCTTCTTATATTGATTGGAGTGTCTAATGTAATTAACCATTTTATACCTTTTATACCTGTACCATTAATACAAATAGCACTAGGTGTCATACTGGCACTTTTACCCCTGGGTATGCATGTTGAGATGGAGACGGAATTGTTTTTGCTGTTATTCATCGCGCCCCTTTTATTCAATGATGGCAAAAATGTACCCCGCACAGCGCTATGGAAGTTGAGAGCACCCATTCTAATGCTTGCACTGGGCCTAGTATTCATAACGGTTTGGGCAGGGGGGTATTTAATTAATTGGATGATTCCATCGATTCCATTGCCGGCAGCATTCGCTTTAGCTGCCATTTTGTCACCTACAGATGTAGTGGCAGTAAGCGCTTTGGCGAGTCGGGTTAAGCTGCCTAAGAGCATTATGCACCTTCTCGAAGGAGAGGGGCTAATGAATGATGCCTCTGGTCTGGTTGCCTTCAAGTTTGCCGTAGCAGCTACAGTCACTGGCGTTTTCTCCTTAGTCGACGCAACCTTCAGTTTCATATGGATTGCAATTGGTGGCTTTGTAGGTGGAGCAATACTTGCTTTCGTCGTAATTAGGCTTCGTGTATTTCTTCGCCGCTTAGGGATGGAAGACGTCACGATGCATATGCTGATCCAAATCCTAACTCCTTTTATTATTTTCCTCGCTGTGGAACATTTCCACCTTTCTGGGATTTTAGCGGTCGTGGCTGGGGGAATTGTCCATGCCATTGAACGAGATCGGGAAATATCACCAACTGTAGAACTTCAGGTCGTTTCAAAAAGTACATGGTCCGTCATTTTATATGTATTGAATGGACTTGTATTCGTTTTGCTTGGCTTGCAAATCCCAAGCGTTGCGAAGACTATCTTTCAAGATCCAGCCTTCAATAATGGACAAGTGATCCTTTATATCGTGATCATTACACTTTTCCTCTTCGCTTTACGATTCATTTGGCTTACGGCTGCCTGGTCGATTGGTTGGATGACGAAAAAAGCAGGAGCCCAAAAACCAGACTTCAAAGCGGCCGGAATCATTACCATTTCCGGTGTTCGCGGAGCTGTAACGTTAGCGGGTTCGTTCTCGATTCCATATGTATTGGCAGATGGAAGTCCTTTTCCTGAGCGTTCGTTAATCATCTTCATTGCAGCAGGTGTCATATTGCTGACCTTGATTGTTGCGAGTGTATTTCTGCCAATCGTAGCACGATCCGAAGAGGAGGATGTAGTGGACAAGCAGGCTGACAAAACGAAAGCTGCTGCCATTCACACACATCAAGCGGCCATCCGGGTGGTTGAGTCCCAAATGACAGATGAAAACCGTGAAGCGGCTTTATCGATCATTTCGAGGTACTGTTCAAAGATCAATGAATTGTCCTATGTAGAACAGGAGAAAGAGCCAGCTGCATTAAGGGAAGAAGAGAAGGTCCTTCGCTTCAAGGCCCTTGAAGCAGAGGAAAGATTCCTTGATAAACTTATTAAGGATGAAAAAGTGGACCGGGAGACGGCGTATATATGCAAGGAATACATCCAGCGTATGGAAGGCGCGGTCACAAACCGAATGAAATTCCGTTTTTTCAGGTCAGTAACGCTTTTCAGAAGAAGTATGCTGAGGGTTTTTAAATTATTTTTCCCTAATAAAAGTGAAATAAGAAGGATCAATATAGAGAGATTGGAAAAGGTGAGAGACCTTAAAATCAGGATGTACAAAGCCGCCATCCAAGAGATGCAAGCGGGTATCACTTCTGAAAATCATGAGACATCTTCGATGATCATAGAAGAGTATAAAGTGTTGATTTTAAAATGTAAACGGGAAAATAGAGGCCGGATCCCTAGTAAAATGGTCGATTATGAAAGGGAGCTATTTTATAAAGCGATTCAGGCGGAGCGGGACGAAGTGCAGGATATGTTTGAAAGACGACAAATTTCCCGTGATGTTGCCAATATACTCCGCCAGCAAATCAATTTACGAGAAGCACTGACAATCAATGAAAACACCCATTGATTGACTTAAGGAGCGCTGTCGAAATATTCGGCAGTGCTTCTTCCTGTTAGGGGAGGGATTTTAAGACGAGGCATCGAATCTTTAAGGTATCCAATAATTGATGAAAGTGGTATGCCCAATGGAACAGGACAAGGAAATCGAGACCATCACCTTAACGCCTTATTTACCGGAACATCTTCACGAGCTTTCCCAGTTTTATTTACCGGATACACAAACCCCTTTTTCAGCTCTGCCCGAAGAGTCACTGAAATATTGCCGGGAAGATTGTGACAGGCATCCTATCGTAATATTGGTTGAGGGTATCCCGGTTGGCTTTTTCGTTTTACATATTGGCGAGACCATCACACCTTTCACCAACGATAAAAAAGCGATATTACTCCGTGGATTTCTTGTTGATCAAAAGCATCAAGGTAAAGGGGTTGCAATGAAAGCTTTGCAAATCCTTCCGGAATTCGCAAAAGGGATTTTTCCAAACAAGGATTCGATCATTCTGGCAGTGGACGTCATGAACGTGATTGCAAAAACGCTTTATGCGAAAGCGGGGTATCAGGATACAGGGATTCAAAAAGAAGGCAGAAGCGGGTTGATGGAAATAATGGAGTATAGATTAGATACGATGAACAAGGATATGGAATAAGAAACGACAAATTGGCATGTAGACTTTTCCAAAGAGGAGAGGTCTTTTTTTGTCCAATTTGTTACAGGTTTCGTTACGAAACTAATGATTTAGAAGGGCCGTTTTTAATATTGCTGCTGCCTTATGGTACACTTTAATTAATGAAAATTTCGTTAATCGAGGTGTAGTCCTAATGAAAACAATCGTAGTCGTAGGTGGAGGCATTACCGGTTTATCAACCATGTATTATTTACAAAAAACGGCTAAAGCTAATAGTCTCTCCGTACGATTGATATTAATAGAAGGAAATGAGAAATTAGGCGGTAAAATCAGGACAGTGCATGATGGTCCTTTTAAAATCGAAGCGGGTGCCGATTCGATTGTCGCAAGGAAGCAAAATATAGTACCATTTCTTGAAGAGTTGAACCTAGAGGACCAAGTTGTCTATAATGCGACGGGAAAATCATTTATCCATACGGATGGCATGCTGAAGGGAATCCCGGAAGATGCCTTATTCGGAATTCCAATGAGCCTGGAGTCCCTGGCGAAAAGTGATCTGGTTTCCGCACAAGGGAAGGTCGACGCCTTAAAGGATTTCTATACAAAAAATGAGACGTTTACGAAAAATGACTCAATCGGTTTATTCCTTGAAAGTTTCTTAGGTAAGGAATTGGTGCAAAAACAGATATCACCTGTCCTATCGGGTGTTTATTCAGGGAAATTAAATGAATTGACCATTGCCAAAACACTGCCTGAGATGCTGGATTATAAAAATGAATATGGCAGTATAATACGCGGTTTATCGGAAAATAAGCAGAAATACCAAAGCAAGGGAAATAGGAAGTTCCTTTCGTTTAAAAATGGCTTATCGGCATTGATTGAACGTATTGAGGAGAGCCTCGATATGGTGGAAATCTTAAAAGGGATCAAGGCAGAAAAAATTAGAAAGAATGATCAGGGGTATATCATTTCATTGGCAAACGGTGAAACGCTGGAAACGGACTTCATTGTTTTGAGTACACCGCATACAGCTGCCCAGAAACTATTGGGTGATCGGGAGTTGGATCTAGACTTCGCTGGCTTGATCGATAGTTCAATGATTAGCGTTTATCTTGGATTCGATATCCCGGACAGTAAGCTTCCTAAAGACGGGACTGGTTTCATTGCAGGTGATAATAGTGATTTGATCTGTAATGCATGTACCTGGACAAGCCGGAAATGGGAGCATACTTCTGAAAACAGTCAGCTTTTAGTAAGGCTTTTTTATAAAAGCTCAAGTCCGGAATATGAACGATTACGGTCCCTTACAAACCAGGAATTAATTCAGGTGGCTTTACGCGACATTAAAAATAGTTTAAGTATTTCTGGAACTCCAATTACAAGTGAAGTGACGAAATGGCATGAAAATATGCCAAACTACCATATAAAACATCCTCAAATCGTTCAATCCCTGGAGGCGAAAATCTCCGAGAATTATCCGAATGTTTTACTTGCGGGCTGTTCATACAATGGTGTTGGAATCCCGGACTGTATTGCAGATGGCGAAAAGAAAGCGCAAGAGATTTGTCGTAAGTTGTAAAAGAAGGACTGCCAGTAGGCGGTCCTTTTTTCATGCATTCCTGGAACTTTCAATTGAAGTTTCCAGTATTTCCTGTATAATAATATTCGTTAAATTAAACTGGAAGTTTACTTATATAAAACTTTATCTACTATGGGTTTACTATAAGTAAACCAATTGAGGGTAAATAGGATGCAAATTGGAAAAAAAATTAAGAATCTTCGCTTGAAAAAAGGATTGACCCAGGAAGAATTGGGGGAAAGAACGGATTTAAGCAAAGGGTATATTTCACAGTTAGAAAGGGATCTTAGTTCCCCTTCAATTGAAACTCTTTTCAACATTTTAGAAGTACTCGGCTGCAAACCGAAGCAGTTCTTCGATGAAGAGGATCACGTCCAAAAAGTGGTGTATGAAGAAGAAGAGCAAACATTTTTCATTGATGAGGAACGAGGGTATCAAATTCAGTGGCTCGTGCCTGAATCGAATGAGAAGGAAATGGAACCGATTCGCTTGACTCTTCAGGAAAAAGGGGAGTTCAAACAATTTGAACCATCCTTGTCGGAAACATTCGGTTATGTATTAAGCGGAAGAGTCATTGTAAAGCTTGGTACTCATGCGTATTTCGTCAAGGCAGGGGAATCGATTTATTTTCATGCTTCAGATGAACATCAAATCATCAATGATTTTAAGGGTCCATCCGAGTTATTGCTAGTGGTGACGGAATCCTACTTGTAGAATTCAAGACAAATGCATTGGTTCATTTAAGGTAAAGATGGATGAAGTAAGGGAATGGAAAGAGGGAAGTAGCTATGGCAAACGGGAATATAATACGCTTCGATCAGGTTACGAAGCAATTCGATGATGATACGATAGTTCTCGATAATGTTAGTTTTGAAATCGAGAGAGGGAAGTTCTATACGCTCTTGGGTCCTTCCGGCTGTGGGAAGACCACGATCCTTCGCTTGATTGCTGGATTTACGGAGGCATCCAAAGGTGATATTTACTTTGAAGGAAAAAGGATCAATGATGTACCAGCCAATAAAAGGCAAGTAAATACGGTATTTCAAGATTACGCACTTTTTCCGCATTTAAATGTGTTTGAAAATGTAGCATTCGGCCTTCGGATCAAGAAAATGAAAAATACGGAAGTGGAAAAAAAGGTGAAGGAAGCCCTTAGCTTTGTTAATTTGGAGGGTTATGATAAACGGGAGATCAGGGAAATGTCCGGTGGTCAACGGCAAAGGGTAGCGATTGCCAGGGCGATTGTTAATGAACCGGCAGTCATCCTTCTGGATGAACCGCTATCTGCCCTCGATTTGAAATTGCGTACAGAAATGCAATATGAATTGCGGGAGCTGCAACAAAGACTTGGAATCACGTTTATCTTCGTCACTCATGACCAAGAGGAAGCATTAGCGATGTCAGATGAGATTTTTGTCCTTAACAAAGGGAAAATTCAGCAAAGTGGGACCCCTACGGATATTTATGATGAACCGCTGAATCGATTCGTTGCCGATTTCATCGGTGAGTCTAATATTGTAAAAGGAAAAATGATTGAAGATTACCTCGTGGAATTCGTCGGCAGACAGTTCGAATGTGTCGACCAAGGATTGAACAGTAATGAAGCTGTCGATATTGTCATCCGCCCGGAAGATTTAGAGATAACCTCCGTCGATCGCGGAAAACTGCAAGTTCGGGTGGACTCCCAGCTATTTCGTGGTGTTCATTATGAAATCAGCTGTTATGACCATGATGGAAATGAATGGCTTGTCCAATCAACAAAAAAAGTGGCGGTGGGAGATGAAATAGGTCTTTATTTCGATCCAGAATCGATTCATGTCATGCGATTGGGTGAAACTGAAGAAGAATTCGATAAGCGTTTGGAAGCGTATCATGATGGGGAAAGTCATGCAGAATAAAATATCCCGGAATATTTACTTCATACCCTATGTCTTATGGATTGCTTTATTCGTGATTGCACCCATTTTGTTAATCCTTTACTATTCCTTCTTTGACATTGAAGGTAATCTCTCTTTGATTAACTATCAAAAGTTCTTTACGCCAGTATATTTAAAAATGACTTTAAGTTCATTTTGGTATGCTTTCCTGATTACGGGAATATCCCTTTTAGTGGCTTACCCGACAGCATATCTATTAACGAAAACCAAGCATAAGCAGTTGTGGCTTTTGCTGATTATCGTACCTTCCTGGATCAATTTACTTTTGAAAGCTTATGCCTTCATTGGTATTTTTGGCACGTATGGTGTGGCGAATGGTTTTCTGGAGGCTGTAGGGATTGGAAAGCAGCAGATTCTCTTTACGGATTTCAGCTTCATCTTCGTTTCGGTTTATATTTTCATCCCGTTTATGATTTTACCGATATTCAATGCGCTTGATAAAATGAATCCAACCCTTTTGGATGCGGCCAACGACTTGGGAGCGTCCCGATGGATGACATTCCGCCGCGTCATTTTTCCATTGACGTTAGATGGTGTGAAGACGGGATGCCAGGTAGTCTTCATCCCGGCACTTTCATTGTTCATGCTTACAAGGCTGATTGCCGGTAACCGCGTCATTACGCTTGGTACGGCTATCGAGCAGCACTTCCTTGTGACACAGGATTGGGGCATGGGTTCCACTATCGCGGTATTTTTGATTATTATAATGTTCCTGATTATGTTTGTAACGGGTAACCGAAAGCAGGGTGTGTAAATTGGGCAATAAATTATCACCAATATCAAAAGCGTTTCTCGTGTTGATTTTTCTCATACTCTATGCACCGATTTTCTTTTTAGTCTTTTACTCTTTTAACAGCGGTGGAACGATGTATGATTTTAAAGGGTTCACGATGGAGTGGTACAAAGAGCTATTCCAAGATACAAGGCTGTTGATCATTGTATTGAATACACTTGTGATCGCTTTATTATCTGCACTGATCGCCACTATCATAGGGGTGATAGGGGCCATTGGAATTCGGTCCTTTACGAGCAGTAAAGCTAGGAATACGGTATTGTCATTGAATAATGTATTGATTGTCAGTCCCGATGTCATCATCGGTGCCTCCTTCCTGATTTTATTCACAATGGCCGGGATCAAGCTTGGATTCTACTCGGTACTGTTGTCGCATATCGCTTTCAGCATCCCGATCGTTGTGCTGCTGGTCCTTCCGAAACTTCAGGAAATGAGCCCTACCTTAATTGATGCGGCCCGAGATTTAGGGGCAAGCCGGTGGGATGTATTGACGAAGGTCATCCTGCCATACATCTTACCAGGTATCTTTGCTGGTTTTTTTATGGCATTGACTTATTCCCTTGATGATTTTGCGGTTACGTTCTTTGTGACCGGTAATGGCTTTTCCACTCTATCTGTGGAAATCTATTCATTGGCCCGCCGTGGAATTTCATTGAATATCAATGCCCTATCGACACTGCTATTCGTCGTGACACTACTGTTGGTTGTCGTTTATTACTATATAACTCAACGTGTAAGGCAAACGGGAATGGGGGGGAAACGATGAAAAGGCTGGTCCAAATGTTTTTGATCATTTCCCTCGTATCCGCTTTGCTGCTATATGCGATTTCCAGATTGAATTCATCGCAGGGGTTTACTAGCAGCAATACGCTTACCATCTATAATTGGGGCGATTACATCGATACGGATCTAATCGACCGTTTTGAAGAAGAAACAGGTATAAAGGTCATTTATGAGACGTTCGATTCCAATGAGGCAATGATGACGAAAATCGAACAGGGCGGTACGACTTATGATATTGCCATTCCGTCTGAGTATATGATCGATAAGATGAGGCAAGAGGACTTACTGGTTCCCTTGGATCATTCCAAGCTACCAAATTTGAAAAATATCGATGACCGATTCATCAATCTGCCATTCGATCCGGAGAATAAATATTCCGTGCCGTATTTTTGGGGAACGGTTGGAATTGTTTACAACTCCAAGATGCTCGGTGGCAAAGAGATAACGGCTTGGGCGGATTTATGGGATAAAGATTTAAAAAATGAAATCCTTTTGACGGATGGGGCTAGAGAAGTGATAGGCATGGGACTGAACTCTTTGAACTATTCATTGAATGATATAGATGAAGAACACCTTCAAGAGGCAAAGTCCAAGCTTGATGCACTCACCCCGAATATTAAAGCGATCGTTGGAGATGAAAGCCGCATGCTATTGGAAGCCCAGGAAGCGGCGATTGGTCTTGTTTGGTCTGGAGTGGCCTCTGAAATAATGGCTGAAAATGAAGATCTCGAATACGTAGTTCCAAAAGAGGGGTCCAATTTATGGTTTGATAATATGGTCATCCCGAAAACAACCAAAAATGTCGATGCGGCTCACCAGTTCATCAACTTCATGCTGGACCCGAAAGTTGCAGCACAGAATGCTGAATATGTAAGCTACTCGACACCTAATAAGGAAGCGTTGAAATATATGCCTGAAGAAGTGGTGAAGGATGAACGTTTCTATCCATCACCGGAAATGACAAAGAAACTGGAAGTATACGAAAACCTTGGCAAGAAAAACTTGGCCCATTACAATGAACTCTTCCTTGAATTTAAGATGCATCGTAAATAAAACGAAAAAGCATGGTGTAAAGGAATTCCCCTTACACCATGCTTTTTTCTGGTTTTGACGAGATTTTCTCCCACAGCTTCACCTCTGTAACCTATATGGTCAAAGTCAATATAACGGTATAATTTAGATTGATACTGTATAGCAATGTAAGTTGGTAGCAGGTCAGTTTTGTTAATAATACTCTAAAATTTCAGTAGGGATATAAATATGTTAGTATAATGATTGAATTGATGCATACTGCAGGTGGAATTAAAATCTTAAGGATTAATTAATATTCCCAAGCTATGATAATAGAAAAAATAAGGGAGACTATTCATGAAACTATTAAGAAGCACGAAGGCATATGTTTGGGCAGGGAGCATTTTAATCATTGCCGGGATCATGGTTTTTGCGATGATTTCGTCCACGGATAAGACAATGGCAAGTATCGATGGTGAGAAAATCAATAAGGATGAGCTGTATGACGCGCTTGTTGCAGGGTACGGAGCAGATACTTTAGACCTGTTAATTACGAATAAATTGGTTGAATTGGAAGCGGAAAAAGAAGGAATTAAAATTAAGGATGAAGAAATCCAGAAAGAAATCGATACGATGGTTGAGTCCTACGGTGATGAAAAGGCATTAAAAGAGCAATTGGAAGCAAGCGGTTCGTCCATGGAAGCCTTGAAAAAGGACATCGTGGTTTATCTGCAAACGAAAAAACTGATTGAACCGAGAATTACCGTGACAGACGATGAAATCAGTACGTATTTTGAGGATAATAAAGATACATTTGCACAAGCGGAACAAGTGGAGGCTAGTCATATTTTAGTCGAAGACGAAAAAACGGCTAAAAAAGTTGCGAAGGAAATTGCAGACGGCGGTGATTTCGCTAAATTGGCAGCTAAATATTCCACTGATACAGAAACGGCAGATAAGGGTGGAAGCTTGGGGTATTTTGGGAAAGGTGATATGGTGGATGAGTTTGAAGATGTTGCCTTTGATCTTGATATCGATAAAGTCAGTGATCCAGTCAAATCCGATTACGGTTACCACATCATAAAGGTAACCGGTAAGAAGGAAGCAAAAAAAGCTAATTTAGAAGACAGTAAAGAAGTGATCAAGGAAACACTGATTTCTGAAAGATTACAAGAGGAATATCCCGTTTGGTTAGCTGAAGTGAAAAAGGACCATGAGATAACGAATAAACTAGAGGGTTCTGAGTAAGGTTATTAAATGATAAAAAAAAAGCTGGGGCATATTGCCTCAGCTTTTTTTTTATATTAAAAGTTGGATGAAATGGATTTTTTATTGGATAAACCTGATTTGGTAACGACTTCATCACTCTCTTTTTCACCTTTTTTATTATCGGATTTCAATGATTGTGTTGGCG
Source organism: Peribacillus sp. NJ11 (assembly GCF_030348405.1). NCBI lineage: Bacteria > Bacillati > Bacillota > Bacilli > Caryophanales > Bacillaceae > Peribacillus > Peribacillus sp. NJ11. The sequence continues at coordinate 902,626 of NZ_JAUCFO010000001.1, read as the reverse complement.
TTTCTTTCAGTTGTTTACCGGCAACGACCACTTTTGAACTGATGTCTTTTAATTCACTTGTTGCATCCTTAGCTGTACCAAGGGCATTAGTGGAGATATCCTTTACTTCGGAAACTTTACCCACCACGTCTTCATTGACAGATTCATATAAGGTTTCAACGTCGTTGATGGCTTCTTTAATCGTCTCTGTTGCCCCTTTGACTCCTGATACCATCTGTTCCTTCATTTCGCCGGGATTTTCCTTGACCTGTTCAATCATATTCATGGAGTTGTCTTTTAAAAGGACGGCTGAACGCTTCACTTTATTTCTTGTGTTGGAGTCAAGCAAGGTTAACGCACCACCAACAAGTCCCCCGATTAGAATCCCTTTTAATAGTTTGCTATTCGTTTGGGTTTCGATAGTTGTTTGAGTCATTTATATTTCCTCCTTAAGAATAGTAGATTGTTTGCTTACTTTGTTTTTCCCTTATTTACCATAAGTTAAACTGGAAATAATAAACTTTCATGGGATTGACGAAATAAATAAAACAATAGTAAGCTACATATAGTTAAATGACTGAACTACTTTTGTGAGGTGTAACGATGACTAATGAAAAAGTTTCCGAATTGATTGATCGATATATGAAAGTCTCCTTCTATGTAAATAAGATGGGGGAACTTTTAATAAAAGATCAGATTTGTGATGTGCTGACGAACGAACAATACTATACTTTACGGTTCATTGAACAACAACGGTTATGTACTTCGACGGAAATCAGTGATGCCTTTTATATTAATAAGAGTGCCGTCACTTCCAATATCAACAGGCTGGAAGGCAAAGGATTGATAGAACGGGAACAGGACCTGGTTGACAGGAGGGTCTTTCACTTGAAGCTTTCCAAAGAGGGGAAAGCATTGTTACAGGCAACGGAAAATAAGATTCATAAATTGGTAGAGAACATCATGACGAAATTCGATTATGAAGAGATCGTTAGATTCCTTGATACATATGAGAAGCTGGCACAAATTTTCATTCAAATGAAGAATGAGGAATGGGAGGAAATATAAATGAGGGGAATCATAAAGGGAAGATGGCTGATCATTATCGCTTGGGTTGCAATTACGGCAGGTTTATTGTTTGCGGCACCGAATATGGCGGACCTTGTCCGGATTAAGGGACAGCTGGATGTACCGGCAGAGTATTCCTCTGGGATGGCCAATGAGCTAATGAAAGAGATCCAGGATAAGGATGAGTCACAAGTGGCTCTCGTATTTCATGGTGATAAGAAGTTGTCTTCCTCGGAATTGAAAGAGATTGAAATAGCGATCCAAAAGCTTGAAAAGAATAAAGCGGAGCTTGGCATCAAAGAGGTCATGACCCATTTTAATGAGCCCTCGCTAAAAGGTCAGTTGGTCTCGGAAAATGAAACCACGGTTTTGACATCCATCACGATGGTCAAGGGTGACCGAGAAGCTAAGGAAGTGATCGATTCCCTTTATAAAGAGTTGAAGGAAGTGGATGTCGAGCATTATTACACAAGCAGCTGGATGATCGATGAAGACCTTAATGCCAATTCCCAAGAAGGGCTGAAGAAAACTGAAGGCATCACGGTTGTCTTCATTCTGGCGGTATTGCTGATAGTCTTCCGTTCAGTGGTGACACCGATCATTCCGTTGGTAACAGTCGGCTTCACATATTTATGTTCACAATCCATCGTCTCATTCCTGGTGGATAAATGGGACTTTCCGATTTCGTCTTACACCCAAATATTCCTGGTTGGTATTTTATTTGGAATCGGGACTGATTATTGCATCCTGCTGCTTAGTCGCTTCAAGGAGGAGCTATCGTCACAGGAGTCCTTACCTGAAGCGATTATGGAAACATACCGAACTGCCGGTAAGACTGTATTCTTCAGTGGGCTGACCGTAATGATTGGCTTTGCGGCAATAGGTTTTTCTACTTTTAAGCTCTATCAATCTGCGGCGGCCGTTGCCATAGGGGTTTTCATTTTAATGATCGCCCTTTATACGATCGTTCCATTTTTCATGGCGGTTCTTGGCAAAAAGCTATTCTGGCCGGCAAAAGGGAAGCTTGCGCATAGTGAAAGTAAACTATGGGGAATGCTCGGTAATTTCTCCTTGAACCGCCCATTGTTGGCGCTAATGATCGTTGCAATCGTCTGTGTTCCTTTTTTGGTTATGTATGATGGGGAAATCTCTTATAACTCCCTTGAAGAAGCGGGTGATGATGTTCCTTCCATCATGGCATTTAATATCATTTCCGATGAATTCGGTCCCGGACAATCGATGCCAACACAGATTGTCATAAAAAATGACGAACGGATGGACTCGGAAGAATACGTCGCACTTGCTGAAAAAATCAGCCAGGAAGTCGTCAAGGTGGATGAAGTCGATGTAGTTCGTTCCATGACCCGTCCGGCAGGTGAACCGATTAAGGACCTATTTGTCGCGAATCAAGCCGAAACTTTGGAAAAGGGTATCGGGGAAGGAAATGAAGGCATTAAACAAATAAGTGATGGGTTAAAAACGGCAGGCAGTGAGCTTTCCGATTCAGGGCCGCGCTTAAAGCAAGCGACGGACGGTATAGGGGGTCTCATATCCGGGACCAATGAATTAAAAAGTGGCGTAGGTCAGGTCGAGAAGGCGTTAACAAGCATTGAAGCAGGCATACGCGATGGGACTTCAGGGACTGGGGAGATAAAAAACGGACTGAATGAGGTCAAGGCAAACCTGGAGAAGCTCGCCACCGGAAGCGGACAACTCCTTGAAGGCTATAAACAATCAGCTAATGGGTTAAGTGAGCTGACAGGGGGATACAAAGAGATTCAAACTAACCTTACGGGCGTATCACAAAGCCTTGCTGGTTTAAATACTTCCTTTGAGCAAATGGAAGCCACTCATCCAGAATTACAGGCTGATCAGTCCTATCAAACGATCAAGCAAACCGTACAAGGGGCACAGGGTGGCTTGGAGCCCATGGCAGCAGGCCTTTCCGAACTCAATAGGAGTCTTGGTACAGTGTCCGGCGGTTTGAATACGGCGAACCAAAGTATGGAAAATATCGTAAAGGGTCAAACCTCTCTTGGGGAGGGCCTGAACCAATTGATTTCAGGTGTTGACACTTTACAAAGAGGTCTAAGCACCATGGCCAATGGTCAGGGGGAAGTCATAAATAATCTGTCAGGATTTAAAGGAGGACTTACCAGCTTAAGTAATGGGCAGCAAGAACTCCTAAATGGTTTTTCAAGCCTCGGCGGGCAACTTACTGATTTGACAGATGGATTGAATGAAAGTGCGGATGGACTGAATGAAGTCCATGATGGACTATCATCTGCACAGGGTTATTTATCAGGGCTGGCAAAAACGGATAAAACGGTAACAGGTATGTACATTCCAAAAGAAGTAGTGGAAAGCGAAGAATTCAAGGAAGCATTGAACGCGTATTTATCTGAAGATGGTAAGATCATGACCATGGATGTGGTATTCAAGGCGAATCCATATTCCAATGAAGCAATCGAGCAAATCGATTCGATTGAAGCAACCATTGAAAGAGTAACGAAAGATACAAAGCTAGAAAATGCGCAAGTGGCGATAGGCGGTATCACAAGTACGCATCATGACTTGGGAATGATGTCAGAGGAGGATTTCTCACGGACGGTCGTTTTGATGCTGTCGGGTATCGCAATCATTCTCTTTTTCATGCTCCGATCCCTGGTCATGCCGATCTATTTGATTGTGTCGCTCGTTTTGACTTATTATACAGCGGCAGCCATTACAGAGTTGATTTTTGTTAATATTCTCGGTTATGCAGGCATCGGCTGGGCCGTTCCTTTCTTTGCATTCGTCATCTTGATTGCTCTTGGCATTGACTATAGCATTTTCTTGATGGATCGCTTTAACGAATGGAAAGATAAGCCGGTCAAGGAAGCGATGTTACTATCCATGAGGAAAATGGGAACGGTGATCATCTCGGCAGCCGTAATTCTTGGCGGAACTTTTGCTGCCATGATGCCAGCAGGGGTATTATCGCTATTGGAGATTGCCACTTTAATATTGGTGGGGCTTGCTTTATATGCGTTTGTCATATTGCCACTGTTTATTCCAGTGATGGTTGCGACGTTTGGAAATGCGAATTGGTGGCCGTTTTTAAAAAATAAGGAATAAAGGGAAGTACCCTTAAACTAAAGAAGGCATCCGCATGGATGCCTTCTTTAATATTTCATCATGACTGCTTTATGAGGAACATAAAAGCTTATGTATTCCTTTTTGGCTAAGCCGATTCACAATTGGGGGATTCTTGTTTTATATTTCGCGATTATCTTTTGATTGTGTTCATCTGCCCCTTCGATATTACTGCTTAGGAATACGGGAGGGGTCTCCCCCGATTCAATAATCGTTTGGATGACTTGCGTAAAAATCATATTGAGGAGAACGGCCCCGATTACGGTCGATCCAGAACCAAAAGATATATTATTTGATTTCAGTAATGTGTCACCTTTGGAAATATGATTATCTATGACCAAATCAACGACATCGTGAAGATAATGCTTCTGTGTATGCCGTGAAAGACAACTTTTTGCATATTCCGGTGATGTTAGTCCAATGACAAAGGCCCCTTTTTCTTTTGCGATTGTCGCGACATCAATGGGAACGGGATTCACGCCAGATGATGAAATGACGATACAGACATCACCAGGACGGATATCCTCATCATGCATGAATTTCTCTGCTAGGTCATTTTGCCGTTCAAGTTGGGAGGACCTTGATGCACCTTTAAAAAGCATCAAATCTTCAACGAAAATAGGACGAATCGCGGCTAACCCACCTGCCCGGTAGAATACCTCTTCCGTCAAAATATGAGAGTGTCCGCTTCCGAATAAATGGATGACTCCATCCGACATCACTGCTTTTGAGATATGTTCCACGGATTTCTTAATTGAATGCTTTTCCTCTTCTCCCACAATTGTGAGTAACGCCTGCACTTCTTCAAAGTATGAGTTCATATATGTGCAACCTCCGATTTACCTTTGGCATTAAAGACTTTAGTGATGAAATTTGCCCTTTTTGTATATCCAAAACATTCAAGTTATCTGGTTATGGTGATAGTGAACTTATACCTGTCCGCACGATAAGCCGATTTAACATATTCAAGGGGAGTTCCATCTATTAGGAACGTATTCCTTTGAATGAATAATATGGGTGAGTGCTTTGGAATCGCTAAATGGGTGACTTCTAATTCAGATGCAATCGAGGATTCCAATGTTTGTGTAGCATAGTCTATTTTAAGTTTTACGTAATTCTCCACATATTGGTAAATGGAATGGTTAATGATTTCTTCCGTTAACCCTTTAATTAAATTAGCAGACATGTACACGGTCTCGAGTGCCATTGGAACATCATCAGCCAACCGAATGCGTTTTATTTCATAAACGGGTGCATGAAGGGAAATGAGCAATTCACTGGCAATTTTCTTATCAGCCGGAATGATTTCAAAACTCAGCAGCTTACTGCTTGGATTTAATCCCCTGGCCTTCATATCCTCTGTAAAACTGGTCAATCCATTGAGCTGCTGCTCCAACTTTTTATCGGCAACAAAGGTTCCCCTGCCTTTTTGACGGTATAAGTATCCGTCATTAACCAAGTTATTTATGGCTTGCCGGACGGTCATTCGGCTAATTTCGAACTGCTCCGCATATTCACGTTCAGATGGAAGGGCATTGTGCGCTTGGAACTCACCGTTTTCTATTTGTCTTTTTATTTGTTCTTCGATTTGAAAATAAATCGGAAGAGGTGAGTTTTTATCAATCATCGACTTTCGCTCCTTTTAGGGAATTATCACTCCGGATAACGCTTTTTGGTCTGCGATAATTGTAACACTATTATGTTTTTTTAGGATAGATGCAGGGAATTCCTCTGAAATGTCACCGTGTATCAATTTCTTTAAGGTTTCGGCTTTTTCTTCACCGGATATCAGCAGCAGAATTTCTTTACTCTTCATGATTGTTGAAATGCCCATCGTAACGGCATGTGTGGGAACTTCGTCTATGGAGTCGAAATAACGTGCATTCGCCTGGCGCGTTGAATCTTCAAGTGTCACTACATGTGTACCGGATGTGAAAGAAGTTCCAGGTTCATTAAAACCAATATGGCCATTTTGCCCAATACCAAGTATCTGAAGGTCGATCCCTCCCACGGAATCAATCATTTCGTCATACCGTTTACATTCTCCAGAGTTGTCATCGGCTGTGCCATTCGGAAGGTGAGTGCGCTCTTTATTTATATTGATGTGAGTGAATAAGGAGTCATCCATATAATAATGATAACTGTTTGGATCATTTGGACTTAAGCCGATATACTCATCAAGATTGAAAGACGTTACATTTTCATAAGAAGTATCATTGCACACGTGATCTTCAATCATATTATCGTACATCCCTTTAGGGGTACCGCCTGTTGCAAGGCCCAATTTGATATCCGGATTTCCTTTGACTTTTCCGATTACTATTTCAGCTGCTGTCCGGCTCATTTCTGCATAGTCCTGCACTTTAATGATATTCATTATACATTCTCCTTTTTAAAAGCTAAATTACCTCGACAGAACGTCATTTCAACGTCCAATCGGTCATTCAATATTACAAAATCGGCGTCTTTGCCGACTTGGATGCTTCCTTTTCTGTCAAAAATCCGAAGCTGCTTGGCAGGGTTTTCTGCCGTCATTTTTATAATGTCAGTCATGGAACAATCGGTATATTTTAAGGTGTTTTTAATGGCATCGTTCATTTTCAATATACTGCCGGCTAGTGTACCGTTTGAAAGCGTTGCTTTCGTTTCGTTAACATACACAGGCTGACCACCTAAATCATAGGTACCTTTTTCGAGCCATTTGGCACGAAGCGAGTCCGTTATCAAAATCATGCGTTCACTGGTAATTTGGTTATATGCCAGCTTCACCATTTCCGGCCTGCAGTGAATGCCGTCAGCAATAAGTTCAACATATAGCTCGTCTCGAAGATAAGCAGCTCCCAAAACACCAGGTTCGCGGTGATGGAGTCCCCGCATCCCATTATAAAGATGTGTAACGTGGGTAGTCCCTGCTTGGATTGCTTCATCAATTTGGTCATATGTTGCATCTGAATGTCCAATGGAAGCGACGACGCCAGTTTTCCTTAAGTGAGCGGCAAGATCTAATCCGTTTGGTTGTTCAGGAGCAAGCGTTACAAGCTTGATTTGATTTCCGGCCATTTCCTGCCATCTTTTAAATAGAGTGACATCAGGGTCAATGATATGCTCTTCAGGCTGTGCTCCTTTACGGACCGGTGAAATGAAAGGACCTTCTAAATGAATCCCAACTATTTCAGCGTGTTCTTGTGTTTGACTTTCGATATATTCACCAGCATTAAGAAGTGCTGATTCAATGGCTTGGGTAGATTGAGTCATTGTAGTGGCCAGAAAACTGGTGGTCCCTTCTTTGGGAAGAGTCTCTGCCATTGTGGATAATGCTTCATGTGTGGCATCCATTGCATCGGAATTGGATGCTCCGTGAATATGAATGTCAATCGCACCGGGAATTACCTGATAATCCGGCGAAAGAGTAATTACCTTGGCATCATCGTCCTGTTTGTATTGGCTGACTGGACCAACTTCGGCAATTTTTCCATCCACGACTTTAATATACCCATTTTGGTATGTTTCCTTTTCGCTATGAACTGTTAGATTATTAATAATGAATGTTTTCATACATAAACTCCTTTATGAAAGTAAAACTTAATGAATGAGTCATGTCTCATATATTTTGCCCTCATTTTATCGTTTTTATTAAAGGTTGTCTAGACCAGTTAGGGTTTATCATGAATAAAAAAGATATTTTCGCTTTATTTTCGAAGAAAATAGTATGTTTCCAAGTAAATTGGTATAGACATCTATATATTTTATGTGCTAGTATAAGCCAAAGAAAAGTTATTATATTGATAAAATGAAAACGCTTTATACGTCTTTTCGTTCTGCTGAATTAAAAGAAGTTAGGAACAAGGGAGATGAGTTCGATGTTAAATTTTTTACAAAAGATTGGGAAGGCTTTAATGTTACCGATTGCTGTTTTGCCAGCAGCGGCTTTATTGCTCCGTTTAGGGCAACCTGATTTACTTGATATTCCATTTATGGCTGCCTCGGGACAAGCTATTTTTGATAACCTTGCCTTATTGTTCGCTTTAGGTATAGCGATTGGATTATCCAAAGATGGAAGCGGTGCTGCGGCATTGGCAGGTCTTGTTGGTTACTTTGTTTTAACGAATGGTACAAAAGCGATTAATGAAGATATTAACATGGCTGTTTTAGGCGGTATTATATCGGGTATAGTTGCCGCTCTTCTATATAATAGATACTCTGACATAAGACTCCCAGAATGGCTTGGATTCTTTTCAGGGAAACGATTCGTCCCGATCATCACTTCGCTTGCGATGATTATACTTGCGGGAATATTCGGTTTTGTTTGGCCGCCGATTCAAGACGTAATCAATAGTGTTGGAGACTGGATTACAGGTGCAGGGGCATTGGGTGCCGGAGTATTCGGCGTATTGAATCGCTTATTGCTTCCAGTAGGATTGCATCATGTCTTGAATAGTATGGTTTGGTTCGTTTTTGGTGAATACAATGGAGCGACAGGTGATATAAATCGTTTCTTCGCAGGGGACCCGACAGCTGGTCCCTTCATGACCGGCTTTTTCCCGATCATGATGTTCGGTCTTCCAGCAGCAGCATTAGCAATGATCGCAGCTGCTAAGAAAGAGAAACGTAAATTGGTGACGGGGATGCTTGTTGGGTTAGCTTTCACTTCTTTCTTAACAGGAATCACTGAACCGATTGAATTTCTGTTCATGTTCATCGCACCAGTATTATATGTAATACATGCCCTTTTAACCGGTGTCTCTCTGGCACTCGCCGTTATATTGGATATCCATCATGGTTTTGGATTCTCCGCAGGAGCCATTGATTATTTCTTGAACTTTGGTATTGCGCAAAAACCACTTTGGTTAATACCAATTGGATTGGTTTACGCGGCAGTTTACTTCGTGATTTTCTATTTTGTCATCAAGATCATGGATTTAAAAACACCTGGCCGTGAAGACGATGAAGAAGATGTGGAAGAAGAAACTATTGTGAAAACAGGGGATAAATATACCGATATGGGATCGCTTTTCATTCAAGATCTTGGCGGTAAGGAGAATATAAAGCTAATTGATAACTGTGCAACACGCTTACGTTTACAAGTTGCCGATTCAGGTAATGTGAATGAAGCCGCCTTAAAAAGGCATGGTGCGCGTGGTGTCATGAAGTTGAATAAATCAAGTGTGCAAGTCATTGTTGGAACGAATGTTGAATTCGTTGCAAATGCAATGAAACAACTTGTCAAGAATGGCGTCGACCCAAACCAAGTGAAAACAGGTCCATCTGCACAAGTGGCAGAGGAAAGAGTGGAAGAAAACCAAGCTTTGGGTGCGAATGACTTTGTCCTTCCGATTGAAGGAACCGTTTTACCGATAGAAGAAGTTCCCGATCAAGTGTTTGCGATGAAAATGATGGGGGATGGCTTTGCTATCGAGCCAGTCAATGGGAAACTAGTATCCCCAATCGATGGGGAAGTGCTAAGTATCTTCCCGACAACTCATGCACTGGGATTGAAAATGGATAATGGTCTGGAAATTCTGATCCATGTTGGCTTAGATACAGTTAAATTAAATGGAGAAGGGTTTACATCTCTTGTGCAAGAAGGTCAAAGGATAACAAAAGGAACACCTCTTTTGGAAATTGATTTAGAGTTCATAAAACGGAATGCCCCATCAACGGTCACTCCTATTATATTCACTAACTTACCTGAGGGAACGGCAGTGAAATTGCAAAAGTCAGGGATGCAGAAACAAAATACAGCAGATATCATCCAGTTGGAAAAACTATAAAAAAGTGTAAAAAAAAGGGGTGTCGACTTGTCGACATCCCTTCAGACTGTAGACAAACTCGACGAAAAGCGAGTTTGCCTGCAGCTTTTTTTATGGCTTGTACAATTTGGATGTTGATTTCCGCTCAAGAAACTCGCTTTCCTCGGGCGGTCGTGGAGCCTCCTCGGCTTGCGCCTGCGGGGTCTCCCCTAGACGCGCTTTCCCCGCAGGAGTCTCGCACCTTCCTCTCCAATCAACTATGTTATAAAATTTAGATGGAAACCATACCTGAGAAGTTGGAGGTGTTGGTTTGGGTCAGTTGATTCGGGAATATCATTTGATGAAATATACGTTTTCCGAACCACTTTTAGAAGCACAACTTTTAATTGGATGAAACGGCTTCTTGATAAACTTCTCGCTGTGATAAATTGTCATAACCAAAACAAACGGGAGCCCCATTGGCAGGATCTATCATAACCCTTGCATTAATACGAAAGACTTCTTCTAAAACGGCTGGTGTAATGATTTCTCCCGGGGTTCCGATTTTAACGATTTCTCCTTCCTTCATCGTTATGATTTCTTGTGAAAACCGAGACGCATGATTGATATCATGCAGTACCATCACCTGAAGGATAGCGGAGTGAATGTTCAATTCAAGGAGTTTGAAGGGGAAGGGCATCTTTCAGTCTTGCCACCTTTGATTAACAGGGCCTTACGTTTTGCTTTGAAGAGAAATGTGCCTGGTAAGGAATAGGTCTTTCTCAGTAAATCCATGGAAGGCACTTGACCATTAAGTTATAAATATATATCATTACCTGTAGATTATAGTTGATAATGATTATCATTATTATTTGAAGATGCAGCGTGCTGAAATTGGCTAGGAGATTGCTAACAAACATTCACTATCAAGAATTTGAAAAAATTATGAAGGAGGACAATAACTGATGACCAACCGTTTCGTGAATGAAAATGGCATCTACAATGAATTTATAAATGAAGAAGGTCGGCATTCCCTTTGGCCCGCCTTTTTGGTTATTCCAGAAGGCTGGTCCGTGATATATAGAGAGGATTGCTGGAAATACATCAACAAAAAATGGATGGATTTGCTACCCAATAGTTTAAAACTAGTTGCCAGCAGTGATGGAACACAGTGAAATCCAAGATACAGTTAGACCCTAAAATAGTAGTGAGCATCGTTTATGTCATAGCGATGTTCATGGTTTCGATGGACGGGACGATTGTCAATGTGATCCTGCCAACGATCAGTAATGAATTTAACCTTGATCCCTCTTCAGCCAGTGGCATTAATGTTGGATATTTAGTAAGCCTGGCTGTATTCCTTCCGGTAGCTGGTTGGCTTGGGGATCGTTTTGGAACCAAGAAAATCTTCTTGATGGCATTGGGTGTCTTTACGGCAGCCTCCTTTTTATGCGGATTCGCTAACAATCTGCAAACCTTGAACTTGTTCAGGGTTTTGCAGGGGGCAGGAGGCGGGATCCTGACACCAGTTGGAATGGCCATATTATTTAGAACGTTCTCTGTTGAAGAACGCCCAAAGGTTTCCCGTTCCCTGGTGCTCCCCATTGCATTCGCACCAGCTGTTGGTCCGATTGTTGGCGGATTCCTTGCGGAGCAGCTGTCTTGGCGTTGGGCATTTTATATAAATGTCCCTTTCGGAATTATGGTCCTGTTATTCGGTGTATGGTTTTTAAAAGAACATAAAGAGCCGACTGCTGGCAGGTTGGACCTTCCAGGATTTTTAATGTCAGCTGCAGGCTTTTCCATGTTGATGTATGCAATGAGCTTAGGACCATCTAAAGGATGGGACTCCCCAGTGATTATGTATACAGGTTGTATCGGTGTAATTCTTGTTTGCTCATTTATTCTATTGGAGCTGCGTGTTAACGAACCGATGCTTGATTTGCGTTTATTATCCGATCGATTGTTTCGGACATTGGGCATCATTTCATTATTTTCAATGGCGGGCTTATTGGGGATGCTCTTCGTGTTCCCGTTAATGTATCAAAGTTCGCTTCATGCTTCGGCTTTAGAAAGCGGGCTGACGACTTTCCCGGAAGCTATAGGTTTGATGGTGGCCTCCCGGATGATGCCTTGGACTACGAAGAAACTGGGCATACATCAGGTGATCCGGATAGGGCTGCTTGGTACAATCATCATTTATACATTGATTAGCATTGTCGGGCCGACAGCCAACCCCTGGTTTCTTCGTGCCTTATTATTTAGCGTCGGTATATGTTTGGGACATACTGTTGTGGCCGTACAGTTTTCCACTTTCACCAATATCAACTCGGCTTCGATGGGAATGGCGGCTACATTGTTCAATGTCCAAAACCGGATTGGCTCTGCCATTGGTGTAGCCATCCTAGCCAGCATTCTGGGGGCAGTGGGAACTAGCTCGATAGGGACAAATGGGGAGCAGCATGTTAATTTAACTTCCTATCAATTTGCTCTCCTCGGTTCTGTGGCTTTGCTCGTCATAGCCCTATTATTTGCGATGCGTTTGAAAAAGGATGATTTTAAGGCCAAGATACCGAAACAGCATATGGCTAAATCCTTAGATGTAAAACAGGTGAGAAGCGGATAACGGTGATTTTGCCAGTGACCTCCCTTTCATTTTTCTAGCGGGAAAGGGACTGCCTACATAATATTAATTAAAGATTGGCTTTGCGGCTCACTACCATATATAAAAAAGAGCCTGTTCGATTCGAACAGGCTCTAAACATAATATTAGTCTTTTAAACACGTTATGCATTCGAGCATATGGTGTTTATTTCTGAAGCATCAACGATACGCTGAACTTCTGATCCCTCGAGTGTCTCTTTTTTCAATAACTCTTCAACAAGCTCTTCATACTGTTGGCGATTCGAATCAATCAACATTTCCGTTTCCTGAATCGCTTTAGTGAATAATTCCTGCATCCTTTGCTCTCTCTCGCCTTTATTAAAGGTGAGGGTAAATCCGTCTTGAAGCATTCCGGTATCGACCATTTGTTCAAGTAGATGTTTTGCCTGTTGGACATCTCCGCCTACACCGATGCTGTGTTCCCCTAAATACATTCTTTCAGCTACACCACCTGCTAAGATCATTTTGACTTGATCAAGCAATTCACTGGCGGTTGCCAGATGGAGTTCTTTTGGTATAGGCGCTACATATCCAAGGGCTTCCCCACGAGGAATGATGGTCGCCTTTCGAACGGAACCTGGCTTTGTCAGAGCTGCAATCAGGGCATGTCCACTTTCATGGATGGCCACACGCCGCTTCGTATCCACATCATTCAAGGAACGTGATGTGGCTCCAAGAATCGTCCGGTCAATGGCATAGTCAATATCCTGTTTACGAATCATTTCCTGTTCATTCCTCAGGGCATGACGTGAGGCTGTATCGAATAGAGAACTTAAGTCAGCACCGGAGAAGCCGGAAGTACTTTCAGCCAATTCATCCAATGATGAAAGTACATCTGTTGCTAGACGCTTTCCCTTCGTATGGATATTGATGATTTCCTTTCTTCCTTGGGTATCTGGAAGTGGAACTTGGAAAGAGAAATCTATCCTGCCCGGACGTAGAAATGCCTCATCGAGCATATCTTTCCGGTTGGTCGCTGCAATGAATAAAATGCCTTCGTTTGGATGGCCTCCATCCAATTGCACAAGCAGTTCAGTTAACGTTTTTTCGCCTTCTTCGCCTCCATGAGCTTTCCTTTTACCAGCCAACGCGTCCACTTCATCGATGAAAATGACAGCCGGCGATTGCTTACGTGCATTTTGGAAAAGGCTGCGGACACGGGCTGCACCGACTCCAACAAACATTTCGTTGAAGGCTGAACCGCTCGTCGAGAAGAAATTTGCACCAAGCTCTTTTGCGATTGCCTGTGCAAGCAACGTTTTCCCCGTTCCAGGGGGGCCGTATAATAAAATGCCTTGAGGCGGCTTAATTCCAATTTTAGCTGAACGTTCAGGTTCCTTTAGTGTAGTTAGTGTCTGTAGGATTTCCTGTTTGATTTCGGTTTGCAAACCGCCTACATCATCCATGGTTATCTCTGGTAGAGGCTTAGGGCTGGAAAGGCTTTGTTTCTTGCTGCCGACCCGTAATCCGCCTTTTGATCTTTTCTGTATAATTACAGCGGTTGCGACGAGAGCCGCCATTAATCCGCCTAAAATCCATAATGCTGATTTATTAGTTGATGAAAAAGAATATTGAACATTATAAGTTTCGACAAGTTTATTGATCATTTGACTGTTGGGAGGGATATTAGAAACGTATTCTCCATCTGGTGTGGAGATGTGAAGAGTGCCATTCTTATTTTCTTCAATGGTGACAAGGGCTCCATTTTGAGCTTTAATCGTCTTTTCTACGGAAGAAAAAGGAATGACCATATCCTTTGACTGAGTAACAACATACCAACTGATTCCAGCAATTATCACAATGAAAGCCGTCAAGAACGGCAGTAACTTCGAAACTAATTTAGAGTTAGAGTTCAATATTTCATCTCCTTTAAGAGTATATATCTAGTATAAAATTTTTAAACGTGTAATCTATAGGTCTTTATACCCTAAAATTTAGGTAAATAATGTTAAAATCTAAAAATACCATTTATTATGAAAATTCAAAAGATAAAGTCCGATGTTTATCTAACCTGCATATTAGACTTTTTAAATGCGAAATGCTAAAGTGAAATGGTCTAAGTCATGAAAAAATAAAATGGTAGAAGAGTGTGAAGTTCTATGAGTAAATTTATAAAAGACTATATGATTACGATGAAGGATATCGTTAGAGAAGGAGATCCAATTCTGCGTCAGGTAACTGATGAAGTCAGCCTGCCGATTTCGGATGAAGATCGTGAAACGTTGGAATGCATGATGCAATACCTGAAAAATAGCCAGGACCCAAAACTCCAAAAGAAGTACAATTTGCGTGAAGGCGTTGGGTTGTCTGCCAATCAGATAGGCTTGAATAAACGCATGTTCGTCATGTATTTTCCGGACGAAAAGGGGAAGCTGTTTGAATATGCCCTTGTGAATCCGAAAATTATCAGTCATTCTGCCACAATGATCTATTTGCCTCAAAGTGAAGGCTGCCTTTCTGTCGACCGTGATATTAAAGGATATGTACCGCGTTATGAACGGGTTAAAATTAAAGCGGTGGATGGTAATGGTGAGGAAATAGAGATGCGGCTGAAGGGCTTTGCTGCAATCGTGTTTCAACATGAGTTAGATCATTTAAACGGGATGATGTTTTATGACCGGATCAATACCGAGAACCCTTTCAAGCTCCCGGAAAACGTGGAAGTGAAAAGTCTGTAAAACCCAAAAAGGCAAAGCGCCATGCTTTGCCTTTTTACTGTTTTAAGGCTGAGGAAGTATTTCCTCTGCCATATGCTTCTGTAAATCACTGAATATGGCCATGCTCATTTGCTGGTACCCTTCGGAAGTGAGGTGGATGCCATCATCGCTAATCAAGCGATCCAAGTCGCCGGAGGATTTAATATAGGAACGGACATCGATCAAAGGCACCTTTAGTTCCTCTGCAAGGTTTTTCAATTGGCGATTATACATCCCATGCCAATGTTCAATACCACCGACATGTGAAACGAAATGCCCGATCGAATGACCGAACTTATCAGCGATAGCTCTGTAATACCTGGCAGGATCCAGCGGTGGGAGAGTTAAAAGGAAAGGTGTTACATGCTTGTCCTGAACCTGCTTGACAAGTTGTGTGATATTTTCCAGATAGCGTTCGATTGGAACGATAGGCTCATGGTCACCTTCTGGATTCTTGGCTACTTCGTCCCAATGGAAGTTACAGTCGTTTCCACCGACCTCTATTAATACGATATCGGGATTTTCCGACATGACGTCTTTCTCGATCCGGCTAACCAACAGGTCGGAGTTGTCATTGAAAACCCCTTTATTCAATACTTCCACGAATGGCAAAGATTCTGTTAGCTTAGCTAAAGAGTTCGGATAATTTTCTTTAATAATGCGAAGCCGGCCCTTAACATAAGAAATGCCTCTGGTTAAACTGTCTCCAAAACATACGATCTTCAAACTTCTCACCTCGGTATGTGAATGTGTTACTTATATTTTAGTAGTGGAATGATTTTTCGGCAAACTTTACTTCCTATATAGAAAAACAAAAAGCACTGGAATTCCAGCGCTTTTATTTATTGTAATGATTCCTCTTTCGATGGTGTTTCCACTCTTGTTTTTCCCATAAAGAACACAGTGATCGCTGCAAGACCGATCGGAATGAGAGCCAAGGTGAATATCAATGATATCGAATCGGACATCGCATGAACGATTTTATCCAATATAAAGTCCGGAATCTCGGCACGTGCGTCCGATTGGAAGAGCTGTCGTGGGTCCTCCATCAACCCGGCTGTATCCGGACCCCTTTGCATTCCTTTAAACGCATCCGTCATTTTACTTGTGAATACATTGTTCTGAATCGCTCCATAAATCGTTACACCGAGTGTCATCCCAAAAGAACGGAGGAATGAGTTTGTTGAGTTAGCCGACCCCCGGAATCTAGGTTCCAAGTTGTGAATGGACGCAATAGGCAAAAGGGAGAAGGAAAAGCCCATGCCGAATCCAGTCAAAATCATGTACAAAGTTAATAAAGTCCTGCTGGTATCAGGGGTGATGGTCCCTAATAAAAGCATTCCTGCAAAATAACAGATGACGGAAATCGTCATTAAGTTGCGAAAGCTTGTCTTTGTATTGAATATCCCGCCAACTGCACTGCCGAATACAGAACCAAGCATCATGGGAGTTAGGATCAATCCGGCATTTGTTGCGGAACCACCGTAAACTGCCTGCACGAAAATCGGAATATAGACGGTTAAAATAATGAATGTACCGCCATAAAGAATGGCTAAAATCTGAGAAGTGGCAAATAATCGCCTTTTAAATAGCCATAATGAAATAATTGGATCTTTAGCTCTTTTTTCGAAAAAGAAAAATGAAACGAAGAAAACCACAAAACTGGCAAACAGACCTATGATAGGAGAGGAACTCCAGCCATACTCCCCGCCCAGTTCGAGAGCGAACATTAAGCTGATAACCGCAATGACGAGAGTTGCTGCGCCACCCCAATCAATTTTTTGCTCTTGGGTGTTGGGTGACTCCTTGTAATAATTCCAGATGAAAAATAAAGAAATGATCCCAATCGGAACATTGACGTAGAAAATCCAGTGCCAGCTGGAGTATTCAGTAATATATGCACCTAAAAGTGGTCCCAATACGCTTGATGCCCCAAATACAGCGCCGAATAGGCCCGTTAATTTTCCGCGTTTTTCAGGTGGGAAAATATCAAAAATGATCGTAAAGGCTATAGGCATCAAAGCGCCTCCGCCTATCCCTTGGATTGCACGGAAGATACTTAACTGCACGATGCTCTGAGCCATGCCACATAAAGCGGAACCGATTAAAAAGACTATAAGTCCAAAAATGAAAAACCTCTTTCTTCCATACATGTCGGAAAGCTTTCCGAATATCGGCATACTTGCCATCGTGGCGACCATATAGGCAGATGTCACCCATACAAACTTATCGAATCCGCCTAAATCAGAAACGATCGTTCCCATTGCAGTCGCAACAATCGTATTGTCCATTGCTGACATCAAGATACCCAATAGTAAACCGGCAACAATGAATTTTTGTTTTTTTTGAACGTTCATTTAATTTATTTTCCTCCTTCGTATCAACCAGCTCATGAATTCCCTTTACATGGTTGAAGGGTAAACGTTAAGATGAAACAAAACATTTATCTTGAAAATCAAGATAAATTTAAGTGTAAAAGGGGTGGCATTTTATGTCAAGCGATAATAGGGTGAATGCAGCACTGTTAGAGAGTTTAACACACAGATTGCAGCGGTATGGAATGAGATCCGTTTTATTTCAACAAAATATGGCCCATAAAATAGGGGTGTCCCATACGGACTTAAAGAGTGCTGAAATATTGAATGAAACAGGACCGATTACCGCTGGTGAATTATCCAAAATTACAGGATTGAGCACGGGATCGGTTACAGCACTGATCAATCGCCTTGAGAAATCCGGTTATGTTAAAAGAGAACGAGATCAATTGGACGGAAGACGGGTAATGATTGCACCGATACCCAAAAGGCAGGAACAGATTAAATCCCACTATCAATCGCTCTCTATGGCCACCAAGGAGTTATGCTCCGCTTATAATGAGCAAGAGCTAATATTGATCAATCAATTTGTGGAGGATATCACAAAAATCATGGACAAAGAAAATGACAAGTTAATGAGTGAGCGTGAAAGGTAGCTGATATGTAGGCTGCCTTTTTATTTTTAGCCAGCTGGGAGCTACTTATCCTACGAAAGCAAAAGGGATATAGTTGAATTTTTATAAAGAGAATGAATATGTCACGTTTCCATTAAAATATATATTGATAATGATTATCAGTATCTGCTAATATGAATCTACAAATCATTTCAAAGGGAGAATACAAAATGAAGAAAGCAAAGGCGTCATTAGCAGTCTTACTATCAACCAGCCTATTATTTGGCTGTGCGCAGGAAAAGGAAGAAGCCAAGCCGGCCGACGATAACGCCAAAGAAGCTAGTGCGAGTAAGCTTGATGATGTATCTAGCGAGTACCGGGAATATGCGATTGGTGAAATAGAAGAGTTCGTGAACGCAACGGAAGAATTCACTACGGCCGTATCTTCCGGTGATATTGAAAAAGCGAAGGAGATATACGCACCAGCCCGCATGCATTATGAGAGAGCGGAACCCATTGCTGAAGTATTTGGGGATCTTGATCCCAAAATCGATGCGCGTGAAGGGGATGTCAAAGATGCAGAATGGGGCGGTTATCATCGGATTGAAATGGGGCTATGGCAAGAAAATACAACAAAGGGATACGAAAAGTATGCAGATCAATTAATGAGTGATGTCAATTTGCTTCGAGCCAAAGTTGAAACGGTTAAGGTAACACCTGATTTGTTGATCACGGGTGCGGTGGATTTATTGAATGAAGTTTCTACCAGTAAGGTTACAGGAGAAGAGGACCGATACTCCCATACCGATTTATATGATTTCGTTGCAAATGTTGAAGGTGCAGAAAAGATCTATGAACTGCTTACTCCAGCGCTAAAAGAAAAGGATGCGAAGCTTGCTGCAGAAATCCAACAACGTTTTGACGATGTATACGGTTTGCTTGAAAAGCATAAAGATGGGAATGGCTACATCTCATATACGGATTTAAAAGAATCTGAAGTCAAAGAGTTAAGCCAAGCAATTGATGCATTAGCTGAACCACTTTCACAAATAGGGATTGTAACGGAGGAATCATAATTGAAAGAACATACGCCGAAAGATGAAACCGGGCTTTTTACAAAAAAGGTGAGTCGTCGAAATGTGTTGAAAACGGCAGGGGTCGGTGGAATCGGAGTCGTGATAGGAGCATCTGGATTTGGAGGGCTGCTTTCTCTTTCTGAACAAAAGGCAAAGGGACAAACTAAGGATATTGTTCCTTTTTATGGAGCGCATCAAGCTGGTATCACCACTGAAGCGCAGGATAACCTTTATTTCGCATCATTGGAAGTAACCACAGAAAAAAGGTCCGACTTAATCCAGTTGTTTAAAGATTGGACAGAGGCTGCGGCTCAGATGACAGCGGGAAATTTGATAGGTGAAGCATCTCTTAATACGAATATGCCCCCAAAAGATACGGGGGAAGCGAAAGAATTATCACCTTCCAATTTAACGATCACTTTTGGAGTGGGTCCGACCCTATTTTCGAAGGATGGCAAAGATCGATTTGGCTTGAAATCGAAAAGACCTGCTGAATTAAAGGACCTGCCCAAATTCCCTTTAGATGCGTTAGAAGATGAATGGAGCGGCGGGGATATTTGTATTCAAGCATGTGCAGATGATCTTCAAGTGGCTTTTCATGCCGTTAGGAACTTAGTGAGAATCGGAAGAGGCAAAACGATCATTCATTGGGCACAGACAGGGTTTCAACGTACTAAGCAAGCCGATACACAAAAAACGACACCGCGGAACTTATTCGGGTTTAAGGATGGGACTGTCAATCCGGATACGAATAATGACAGTGAAATGAATGAGCATGTCTGGGTGAAGGCTGAGGACGGACCTGACTGGCTTGTTGGAGGCAGTTACATGGTGGTGCGCCGAATCCAGATGTACATTGAAGTTTGGGACCGCACAATATTGAAAGAACAAGAAAATACGTTTGGCCGCCATCGAGACAGTGGAGCTCCACTAGGAATGAAGAATGAGTTTGATAGCGTTGATTTGGAAGCTAAAGACCCAAATGGAAATCGGATGATTCCAGAAGATTCGCATATGAGTCTATCTAGGGGGGACGGAAAAGCAAAGATACTGCGGCGTCCCTATTCATATGCAGATGGAATGGATCCCAAAACAGGAAGCTTCAATGCCGGCCTGCTATTCATTTGTTATCAGCGAAACCCAAGTAAACAATTCATTCCCATACAGGAGCGACTGGCGAAAAATGATAAGCTCAACGAATATATCGTTCACAGGGGCAGTGCCATGTTCGCTTGTTTACCAGGCGTGAAAAAGGGTGGCTATATTGGGGATTCCCTTTTTGGCTAAATTGAATTACAAATGAGGACATGAAAATCGCCAGCATGGATATTATCCGGTTGGCGATTTTAGTTCATGAATAAGGAGGGACCAGTATGACCGTTTCTAGATGGAAGAGTGGATGGAAGAGTGGGATATTGGTTTTAGTCGTCAGTCTTTTATTTCTTTCGACTGATATAAAGATCGTTTCGGCGGGTGAAAACCATGATCAGCTCTTTGTTTATATCGGCGATAGTTTAATGAAGGTAAAATCAGGCGACCTTGAGGAAGTATCGAAAAATATTGATCTATTCGAGCAAGATTGGAAAACGATAAAAACGGACAGCGAGAGTGCGAGGAAAGTCGACGAGAAGCTATCCGCTGTAAAAAGTGCTGTGAGCGACCAAGCCTCCACAGATGAAATCAAAAAGCGATTATCGGCATTATCAAGTACTCTTGTTATTTATGATACAAACGAAAACCCTGTTGATAATACGGACTTTGAAAAACGGTTACAAGCGATACTTCCATTAATAGATAAGTTGGAGGCTTTGATAACTGAAGGTGACTTTGATCAAGCTAAAGTTCAATATACCAATCTCCTGAATCAATGGACCGATGCAGAGGTCATTGTCAGGGAGAAAAGTGTTGCTACATATGGTGAGTTTGAAACGAAAATGGCCTTTGTACGGATAGCGATTACCCAAGACCCACCTGATCCGGAAAAAGCCCAAAAAAATCTAA
Organism: Peribacillus sp. NJ11; assembly: GCF_030348405.1. Classification (NCBI taxonomy): domain Bacteria; kingdom Bacillati; phylum Bacillota; class Bacilli; order Caryophanales; family Bacillaceae; genus Peribacillus; species Peribacillus sp. NJ11. The sequence continues at coordinate 881,349 of NZ_JAUCFO010000001.1, read as the reverse complement.
CTGAATTGAAGGGTCTAATCGAGGATTTCCTTGCTGGTAAAGTTGAAGTAGGAAGCCAGAAGAACACATATTCACTTGGGGATGTAACAGAACTTTTACAAGGAAGTGCAACGGATATTGAAAAGGATGAAATCGATTCTGCCGTTGATAAGTTAAATGAAATCTTAACAATTTGGCCTAATGTAGAAGGGGAGGTTTCCACAAGGGACAGCAAGCTTTACAGCGATATGGAAACGAAAGTCCCGACCGCAATCAGCCTATTGCAATCGAAAAATGTAAAGGCGGATGAAGCAAAGGGAATCGTATCCGATTTAAACACAAGGTTACTCCCTTTAATTGAGGATACGGGTTATACAACATGGGATGCAGCTCTGATCCTTTTACGGGAAGGGTTGGAAGCACTCTTGATTGTAGCTACATTGCTGTCTTTCCTAAAGAAAATCGGGCAAGTGGACAAACAAAAATGGATTTGGACAGGGGTTGGTGCGGGTTTAGTTGCCAGTTCCATATTGGCGGTCATAATCAATATCGTTTTCTCCCAGATCACAGCTGCTTCAAGCCGGGAATATATTGAGGGAATCACTGGAATAATAGCAGTATCTATGATGTTGACAATTGGCCTTTGGCTTCATAGTAAATCGAATGTCCATGCATGGAACCGGTATATCGGCAAGCAAATGAACCAAGCCATTGCGACGGGAAGCATCATCTCTTTCGCTTTAATCAGTTTTCTGTCGATATTCCGTGAAGGTGCGGAGACCATTATCTTTTATGCTGGAATGGCTCCTTATATGGAATTAAAGCAGCTGTTGAGCGGAATTTTCCTTGCCTTTCTCATTTTAGTGGTAATTGGTTTCATCATGCTGCGCTACAGTGTGAAATTACCGATGACCCTATTCTTTAAAGTGGCAACGATACTCATATATGCCTTGGCTTTCAAGATTCTTGGAGTCTCTATCCATTCACTTCAGGTTTCTCAAGTGATACAGACAAATACGATCAGCACCTTCCCGTTTGTAGAAACGATAGGTCTTTATCCAACAATGGAAACGCTGGTGCCGCAAGCTGTTTTAATTTTATTGATCGCATTGGCCACTATTTGGGTTAAAAAGAGTAATTCCTTACGTGCAACCGAATAATAAAATGGGACTGACGCAAGTCAGTCCCATTATGTTCACTTTTTAGCGAAGAGATCGGCGATAGGAATATTGCTTCCATTGATAAAGGATAAAGCAGCCGATGCAGAATCCTAGAATGGCTATGAGAGATGCCATTCCGACCATCAAAGTGAATATATAACCGATAACTTTCCAACCCAGTAAAAAAGAAGTCAATCCAAGTCCTAAGCAAACGACCGCGATGGCCTGGTTGAATTGTTGCTGTGAATGATCTTCAGGAATATAATCGGAGGGCTTCTTTTTCAGAAAGAGCTTTGCGAGACGCATGACTGGATTGAAATTAAAGAAAAGACCTAAAAGTCCCGCTGCTAAAGGAATTGCTAAGATCCATATTTGTCCCGTTAATAAGGCAGTGGCTACGCTTAACAAAATGACCCATTGATTCGTACGTACTAAGGGACGGGGAATAGATCGAATTTCACTCGTCATCTAATACCAACCTTCCTGATATGTTTTATTACAGTTTATCTTTATTTTAATTAGTTGTGAAGAGGGATGCTAATTAAACCAAGTGAAGATCCAAAGAATCTTCTTATTTATAATTATTTTAATTTAGTATTGATTATAATATCAAAGTAATATAATATGTATAACAAGAAGTTAAAGTGAGGTGGACAGTATATATGGTAGCAAAAGTCTGTGAAACATGCGGAACACCAATAAAAAAGCTGAAGCATTCTTCCCTATGCCAATGCGGTCCTAAGATATTGAGCAATCAATTCTCAGATAAAACAAAAAAATAGAATCGATGATTAAATCATAAATTAAACCGATTATTCAATTAATCGGTTTTTGTTTTTCCAATGAAGGGTAATGATGAGAATATCCTTTTATCCAATAATATATATTTTTCATTTCTATAAAAATGATGTACGATTAGAGAATAGAATAAAAGGTCATGGTGGAACAGGCATACTTTTAGTTTGCCTAAACCATCACGTGACGGTTTGGAGGGGTTATATTGGGAACGAGACTTTAAAAATTGGCGAGTTGGCGGAAATGGCGAATGTTACGAAACGGACCGTTGATTATTATACGAACTTAGGCCTGCTTAAAGCAGAACGTTCCGCCTCTAATTACCGTTATTATACAGTCGGTGAACTTGAAAGGCTCCGCCGTATCGAGGGATATAAAAGAGAGAACCTTTCATTGGAAGACATAAAAGAAATATTTAAACAGGACATGGAGGCCTCATCAGCAATTGAGGAAACGGGTCTTCAACTGAAGCACAAAATGGATGGCCTGAATGAGGACCTTCAGGAAGTCATCAACTTGATCAAAAAGGATAAAAAAAATGAGCTCCTTCTAAAAAAACAGATATCCCGTGAAAGCATGGCCTTGATCCAATCATTACTAGTGTTGCTGGTATGATTGAAATTTATTCCCTATAGTTTTATTCACAAAGGTGCATATTAACGATATAGGCTAAATGGTTTTTGGTTCATGTCAGAAATCGCTTTTTGAAACGAAAATAACCATTTATACAGGAGGTGCTTGGGATTAAACCGTGTATGTCTAATCAAAAGGATAGGCACTATACATGGTGAACCCGCACATATTGGAGATTTTTATAAAATTATTAGCAGTAGCTGTATTAATAGCATTAACCGCATTTTTCGTTGCATCGGAATTTGCAATCGTGAAAGTCAGAGGTTCCCGAATCAATCAGTTGATTGAAGAAGGGCATAGAAATGCACTGGCAGCCAAGAAAGTGACATCCCATATCGATGAGTACTTATCGGCCTGTCAATTGGGAATTACAGTAACCGCCTTAGGTTTAGGGGTGTTGGGTGAACCGACAGTAGAAGCGATCTTAAAACCATTGTTCCATAAATGGGGATTAGAGGAATCTGTAGGTCACATTATCTCTTTCGTAATTGCATTCGGTTCTGTAACATTCCTTCATGTTGTAGTCGGGGAATTGGCACCAAAAACAGTTGCGATTCAAAAGGCAGAAGAGGTTACCTTGCTTTTTTCAAAGCCGTTAATTCTTTTTTACCGTATTTTGTACCCATTTATTTGGTTACTGAATGGTTCTGCCCGTCTCCTAACAGGCATATTTGGATTAAAGCCTGCTTCTGAGTCTGAAATGGCCCATTCTGAAGAAGAACTGCGCATCATTTTATCGGAAAGCTATAAAAGCGGTGAGATTAACCAATCGGAATATAAATATGTGAACCAGATTTTTGAATTTGATGAGCGTATTGCCAATGAAATCATGGTTCCGCGTACGGAAATGACAGTTATCGAAAAGGGCATGCCATTATTGGAAGTTGTTGAACTGATTCAAGAAGAACAATACACAAGGTACCCGGTCATAGACGGTGATAAAGATAATGTCGTGGGAATGGTCAATATCAAGCGACTTTATACAGCTACGATTACAGAAGAAAATGTAACAGCTTTGACGGTGGATTCCTTTGTAACACCAGTCATCCGCGTTCTTGAAACGATTGCCATTCATGATCTGCTGCTGAAAATGCAGAAAGAACGGATTCATATGGCCGTTTTGACTGATGAATATGGTGGAACTGCAGGTCTTGTTACGGTGGAAGACATCCTTGAAGAAATCGTCGGGGAAATCCGGGATGAGTTTGATCAGGATGAACGTCCGCTTATTCAAAAAATTGATGAGGGACATTATGTATTCGACGCAAAAACATTGGTTGAAGATGTCAATGATACCCTTGCAATCGATTTGCCAGAGGAAGATATCGATACATTGGGAGGGTGGTTCCTGACAGGCAGGTTTGAGATTGCCGTCGGGGATAAAATTGATTACGCCGGATATGAATTTACTGTAAAGGAAATGGACGGCCACCATGTTTTATATGTGGAAGTGAAGAAAATAAAATAATAAGGATTACCATAAGAGCCGAAGGTGGAAACTTTCGGCTTTTATTATGTATTAATACTGATAAAAAAAGCTTCGCGGTTCGAATAATGGCCTTTGGTTTTCAAAACAATGGAAAAGGCAGACTGCTACTTAATTGGAAAATGTATTCATTTAAATTAACACTGTAGGTAAGCATTTTAGATTGGGAAATGTTAAAATTGATTTTGAGTAATGAATCTATCCATATATCATTTTAGGACATAAGGAAAATTCTTAAAAAGCTAATGATAGTATTAAGATTTATTTTGCAATGCCGTTTATTTCGGGCTGTTATAAATAAGTATTGAAGGTGGGCGGAAAAATGGGTTTTAAGAAGAAGCAAATGTTGGGGTTTGGTTTAATCTTGCTTTTCTTGGCTATTTTACTTTCTTTCATGATGGTCACGCTTAACAATTTAAAGAGCAGCATGACTGAAATAGTTGAAAATCGTTATGAAAAAGTTCAAGATTCGATGGAAATCCGTCAGCTTTTTTCAAGGTCGGACCGTGAGATTCTGTTTGCAGCTAATGACGCAAACAAAGAAGAAAGAGCAGAGAGCCTAGAAATCATCAATGAGAATCATAGTTTGATTGAATCAAAAATTGCTGGTTTATCAGGTGCGCTAAATAAGGTGAAAGCAAAGCAATTATTGAAAGAGTTCGAGACTCAATATGCTTCTTACTCCATAACGGAGGCTGAGATCATCCAAAAGATAAAATCGGGAAACTCTTCGGATGATCTTTCAAGCCTGATGGACGACCAGAGGGAAAAACGTACGAAAGTCATCAGTACGATGGATGACTTTAAGGATTACCAAGAAGGTGTCATGAAAGATACCTTAAATAATTCAAAACAAATCTATGAGGATATGATCGGTTTTGTGATTTTCGCGGTTATTCTCAGCATTTTGGTTATTTCCGTAACGGTTGTTTGGATGATTCGCAGTACATCGAAAGATTTGCAATCCATTACCAAGGTCATTAAAAATATTGATTTTAAAAATTTATCGGTCGTACCAAGAATTCCGGTTCGGACTAATGATGAAATTGGTGATATCGCGAGATCGTTCAATGATATGGCGGAATCGCTTGAAGCCTATAATCAAAAAGAGAAAGACTTCACTGAAAAGATCAGTGAACAGAACTGGATCCAGACCCGGGTTGCAGATATAGCTACCATGTACCAGCGCATTGTTGATGTGGAAGTTCTTGCTGACCGGTTCATTACCAGGCTTGCACCGATGATGGGAGCTTCACTTGGAGTTTTTTACGTCAAACGGGGTGAGGGCGAGGATATGCGTTTTGTTAAACTTGCCAGCTTTGCGGGAGATGGCGAAGACTCAGGCAGACGTGAATTCCGTTTGGGCGAAGGTTTGATCGGACAATGCGCCCTTGAAAAGAAATTGAAGGTCATTGAAGATATCCCTGAAGATTTCCAATTGGTTACAACAGGATTAGGGGAAGTAAGCCCGAAAAGCATTGCCATCGCGCCAGTCGTTTTTGAGGATGAAGTTGTGGCGATGGTTGAACTGGCAAGCTTGGAGACCTTTACGAAGTTGCAAAAACATTTCCTGAACCAGGTTCTTGATACTCTGGGCATCACGATTAATAATGTTGAGGGTCGGATGGAAATAGAGCGTTTATTGAAAGATTCACAGGCACAGACCGAAGAGTTACAGGCTCAATCGGAAGAATTGCAATCACAGTCAGAGGAAATGCAAGCCCAATCAGAGGAACTGCAAACACAGGCTGAAGAGTTGAGAATGATCAATGAACAATTAGAAGAGAGAAATCGTGAAACTGAAGAAAAATCGAAAGAGCTTCAAGTCGCAAAATTAAATCTTGAAAAACATGCGGAAGAATTGAAATTAAGTTCTAAATATAAATCGGAGTTCATGGCAAATATGTCCCATGAATTGCGGACACCGCTCAATAGTATTTTGATTTTATCAGAAATGCTTTCCGATCCAAATGATAGTAAATTAAATGAAGAGCAACAGGAATTCGCTCGTGTCATTAACTCATCAGGCCAAGATTTATTAACGTTGATCAATGACATTTTGGATTTATCGAAAGTTGAAGTCGGAAAGCTCGAAGTGGTCTTTGACGAAATGAATATGAGTGAACTTCCAGAGTTATTACACCGTAACTTCGATCATGTAGCGAAGAAAAAGAACATTGACTTTAAAATAGAAAAAGATAAAAATGTACCGGATATTTTCTTTACGGATGAACAGCGCTTCCAGCAAATTTTGAAAAACCTACTATCCAATGCATTTAAATTCACAGAAAAGGGTTCTGTGTCTGTCCAAATCAAAAAAGCTGATGAAGAAAATGTAGCACAATGGATACAGACAAAAGGAGCTAGCAATTGGGTTGAAATTAAGGTGACGGATACGGGCATCGGAATTTCAAAAGATAAGCAAAAACTTATCTTCGAAGCGTTCCAGCAAGGTGATGGAGCTACAATGAGAAAATATGGCGGTACAGGACTTGGGCTATCGATTTGCCGGGAGTTTGCCAAACTTCTAGGAGGATGGGTCATCGTAGATAGTGAAGAAGGGCAAGGCAGCACCTTTACTTTCTTTATTCCGAGCATGCCGGAGGGCTTCAAAAATGCAGGCGAAGCATTAGCTGCTTCTCCAGAAGTGGCAGCAGCCAGCCACGATGATTCTGCCGCACCATTTGACGGTCAGGAAGAACCGGATGTAGTAATAATGGATGAAGAAAATCAGAATAAGGCAAAACCATTCTGCAATAAAAGAGTACTGGTCGTCGATGATGACCACCGTAATATATTTGCACTGAAAAATGCCCTGAAGCATGAGGGGATGGAAATCCTTACAGCTGAAAACGGGTACGAATGTTTGGAACTCCTTGAAAAAGGAAACGATATAGATGTAATATTGATGGATATCATGATGCCAGGCATGGACGGTTACGAAACGATGACCAGAATTCGTGAGCAAAGTAAATTCGAGAATCTTCCAATCATCGCGCTTACGGCCAAAGCGATGAAAGGTGATAGGGAAAAATGCCTGAAGGCTGGCGCTTCCGATTATGTCAGCAAGCCATTAAAATTAGATCAGCTGTTATCCGTCCTAAGAGTATGGTTGACTAATTAATTGAATGATTGATAGTACGGATAAGGAAGGTTTTGCATGAAGGATACTTTAACGATTGAAGAAAGAGAAGATATAGAAATCGAATTATTGTTAGAGGCCATTTATTCCGTTTCTGGGTTTGACTTTCGCAAGTATATGCGTTCTTCTATAAAAAGAAGAGTTGAAAATAGAATGAGGCTGGACCATATTCGCAGGATTAGTGGAATGATAGAAATGGTTTTATATGAAAAAGGGTATGTCGAGAAGCTTTTGAAAGATTTTTCAATAAATGTCACTGAAATGTTTCGCGATCCGGATTTCTTTAAAGCTTTTCGTTTAAATATCGTTCCGCTCCTGAAAAACCTTCCCGAAATCAGAATTTGGCATGCGGGCTGTTCGACCGGTGAAGAAGCCTTTTCCATGGCAATCATCCTCAAGGAAGAAGGACTTTATGATAAGGCGAGGATTTATGCCACTGATATGAATGATGAAGTCCTCCGTCATGCGGAAAAAGGGATATTACCTTTAAATAGAATGCAGTCTTATACGAAAAACTATCTGCATGCAGGCGGTAACCAAGAATTTTCGGAGTATTACACGACCGATTACCAAAATGCCTATCTTGATTCGAGTCTCCTTAAAAACATTGTGTTTTTCCAGCATAATTTAGTTACTGATGGTTCGTTCAATGAGTTTCATATCATCATGTGCAGGAACGTGATGATTTACTTTACTGGTGAATTACAGACCTATGTCAATCAGTTGTTTTATGACAGTCTTAGCAAAGACGGTTTCCTTGCAGTTGGTAGTAAGGAAACCCTTCATACATCATCCTTTTCGGAAGATTATGAGGAATTTGACTCAAAGGAACGAATTTACCGGAAGTTGTAAAAAGAAAGAGTTCGCATATTTGCGGACTCTTTCTTTTTAATTTAGAGCATATAATTTATTTTTCTTTTTTTTGCATTTCTATGTTTAAGGTGTCTGAGGAAGGGGTATAAATAATGAGTTGGTCTCCATGCAGGACAGCTATAGTGGTTTATTATTATTAAAAGAGACCGAACTTCGTTATAATATAATGGAAAAATCCCTGTTATGGGAGCTTTAATCAAGTACTGATCCATATAATAAAGATAAATGTTGCCGCTCGATATAAGCCAAAAGGGGAATGAAAGAATGACGATTTTAATCGTAGATGATAACCAGGTTAACCTTTTCGTTATAGAGAAAATTCTAAAGCGAGCTGGCTATACGGATTTTCTATCATTAACTTCAGCTGTTGAGATGTTTGAATATTTACAGGTGGATAGTCCGCAACCTAAAGAGACTTCAGTTGATATCATTCTGCTTGATATCATGATGCCGGAGATCGATGGGATAGAGGCGTGCAGGAGACTTCAAAGCATTCCTCACCTTAAAGATATACCCGTTATTTTTGTGACCGCTCTTGAAGATTCAAACAAGGTGGCCGAGGCACTTGATGTGGGCGGGATTGATTATATAATGAAGCCTATCAATAAAATAGATTTACTTGCGCGAATTCGTGTGGGGTTAAGACTTAAATATGAAAAAGATTGGCATAAAATGCAGGATGAAAAAATTCGCAACGAATTGGATCTCTCCATGCAGGTCCAAAGCAGTTTATTAAGTGAGCCCATTATAAATGACCACTTAACTATTAGAGCATCATACTTACCTGCGAATAAATTAGCAGGGGATATGTACTATTGGCACCGCATTGATGAAAATCGGTATGGGATCATCCTATTGGATATGATGGGGCATGGCATATCCGCCTCACTTGTTTGTATGTTCATTTCCTCCGTTTTGAGAGATGCGATCAGGACACATACGGATCCAGTGGCAGTAATAAACGAAATGAATCGCTGGATGAGTACCCTTAATAAAGAAGAAAACCAAGTGCATTATTATTTTACCGCGATTTATATGATCATTGATACAGAGCAAAAGACAGTGGAATATGTGAATGCCGGACATCCTCCAGGCTTCGCTTCATTAGATGATGGAAAAGTGGTCTCACTTTCAAAAGGGACATGTCCTGTCGGTTTTTTCACCGAGATGAAAATAGAGAAATCCATCATTCATTATGAAGAGAAGATTCAGCTTATGCTATTTACGGATGGAGTCATGGAAGCTATAGATCGAGAAGGGACGGAAGGGCTCGACCAAATACAAGAAGCGGTCTCAACGAGATGGTTTGATTGCAAAGAAACTCCCCCTATTGATTTATTGATGTCCCCGGAAATGCAGCAAGATCAACCTGATGATATGTGTGTCGTGGTTATTCAAGCAAATTAAATAGAGAAGGGGCGGCAGATTATCTGCCGCCTCTTCTCTATTTAAAGGGGGTCAATTTTATTGAATTGAAATGTTCAAATTAAGAGTATTGAGTGAATGAAGTATCCAGCATTGCAATTAACGGTTATTTTTCAGTTTACCAATGCCATCTTGGAGATTGCCTTTTAATTTATCGACTTTACCTTCTGCTTGTAAGTGAGGATCATTTTTCGCGTTTCCGACCTGGTCTTTCGTTTCACCTTTAACTTTATTTACAGTGCTTTTTAGTTTGTCTGATAAACCGCTCATTATGTTACCTCCTTTTTCTTTATATACTATATATACCCATGGAGTGTAGGGGTAAACATAATTTATATGGAGGAAAAGGAGTTTAAGAAGCGATTATTGCCCTTTTACTTAACTTTTGAATGAACTGGTATGACCGTTCAATGATATGATCTTTGTCATGATCCAACGAGGCCACATGATATGAATTTTCAAGGGGCGCCATCTCCTTATCAACGGACATGACAGTTTCGTAAATCTGATAGGAGCAAGAGTCTGGTACAACGTGATCTTCTGGAGAATGGAAGAGAAGTATGGGGCACGAAACCTCTATAAGTTTTTGACTGGTATGTTCCATTATATCAAGCAATTGATTAATCGCTTTTGACGGAACTTGATTATATGTGATTTCTTTAGTTGTATCGTCTTTTATGTCAGGCTTACCTTCAGGAATGAAGCGTGGAACCGATTGGTTCCGATATATTTCATATTCAGGAACTTCGAGAGCGGCATTTATGGTGAGAATTCCATCACAAGCCATTTTTGTCGCCAAATCCAGGACAAGGGCGCCTCCCATTGATTGTCCAATAGCGAATACATGGGTGCATGTACGCTTTAATTTTGCATAGGCCATTTCTACATCTTTTATCCATTCCTGATAATGTATCGTTTCCATCTCATATTCATCCGTTCCGTGGCCTGCCAGTCTAGGAGCGAAGACAGTAAAGCCTTTTGCAGCGAATTTTTCACCTAAATACCTTACGCTTTGTGGTGTTCCATTAAAACCATGGCAAATAAGAATGCCAATGGAATTGCCGGGTATGAAAAAAGATTCCGCACCTGGTATTACCATTGTTGCTGTCATATTCCCATCTCCTTTATTCAATAGCTAAGTTTTATTTAAAGTTAGCATGTAAAAGCATAAAATTAACTATTCCGATTATATTACTTGGTTATATAATAGCATAATGGAAATTGCGAAGTCAACTTGGTTATATTCCATTCTACATTCCATTAAGATGCAGTTTATAAAAAAGGATATAAAGATACAAAAGATATGTATTCGACCTATTGGTATGTAAGGTCACAGTATAGATGGTTGCAGAGAAATAAACTGCTTAAAGGTTTTAGATGAAGGAGCTAGCAAGGGCCCTATTTCATACTTTGCGTCCCAGCAGATTGGCATTACTCAATCAACAACAGTCAATGATGTATGGTTACAACTCTTCCTATTATATAAGTAATGTCTTGGAATTGTTGATAAACTGAAGATGCTAATAAACTGTGCAGGATATTAAAATAAGAAATAAAGAAAAAGCGTTGACTTTAAAGTGAAATTGGATTAATATAAATAAGCACCAACTAAGACAAACGAACAACTTCATCCGCTTTTGGTAGATTCCAAAAGAAAAATAATAACTATTGACTTCTTACTATGAAAATGATAAGATGAAATGGTCGCTGAAAAACACAGCGATTTAAAATAAGTTTAAAACTTCGCAGAAGTTGACAACTAATCAATAAGATGTTATGATGAATAAACAAGCCGTTCGAAAGAACGATTGTGAAATTGCTCTTTGAAAACTGAACAAAACAAAGCGCCAACGTTAAATTTTAAGTGAGCACACACTATCAAAAAAGCAAAATGAGCAAGTCAAACATTTCTTCGGAGAGTTTGATCCTGGCTCAGGACGAACGCTGGCGGCGTGCCTAATACATGCAAGTCGAGCGAATCGATGGGAGCTTGCTCCCTGAGATTAGCGGCGGACGGGTGAGTAACACGTGGGCAACCTGCCTATAAGACTGGGATAACTTCGGGAAACCGGAGCTAATACCGGATACGTTCTTTTCTCGCATGAGAGAAGATGGAAAGACGGTTTCGGCTGTCACTTATAGATGGGCCCGCGGCGCATTAGCTAGTTGGTGAGGTAATGGCTCACCAAGGCGACGATGCGTAGCCGACCTGAGAGGGTGATCGGCCACACTGGGACTGAGACACGGCCCAGACTCCTACGGGAGGCAGCAGTAGGGAATCTTCCGCAATGGACGAAAGTCTGACGGAGCAACGCCGCGTGAACGAAGAAGGCCTTCGGGTCGTAAAGTTCTGTTGTTAGGGAAGAACAAGTACCAGAGTAACTGCTGGTACCTTGACGGTACCTAACCAGAAAGCCACGGCTAACTACGTGCCAGCAGCCGCGGTAATACGTAGGTGGCAAGCGTTGTCCGGAATTATTGGGCGTAAAGCGCGCGCAGGTGGTTCCTTAAGTCTGATGTGAAAGCCCACGGCTCAACCGTGGAGGGTCATTGGAAACTGGGGAACTTGAGTACAGAAGAGGAAAGTGGAATTCCAAGTGTAGCGGTGAAATGCGTAGAGATTTGGAGGAACACCAGTGGCGAAGGCGACTTTCTGGTCTGTAACTGACACTGAGGCGCGAAAGCGTGGGGAGCAAACAGGATTAGATACCCTGGTAGTCCACGCCGTAAACGATGAGTGCTAAGTGTTAGAGGGTTTCCGCCCTTTAGTGCTGCAGCTAACGCATTAAGCACTCCGCCTGGGGAGTACGGCCGCAAGGCTGAAACTCAAAGGAATTGACGGGGGCCCGCACAAGCGGTGGAGCATGTGGTTTAATTCGAAGCAACGCGAAGAACCTTACCAGGTCTTGACATCCTCTGACAACCCTAGAGATAGGGCTTTCCCCTTCGGGGGACAGAGTGACAGGTGGTGCATGGTTGTCGTCAGCTCGTGTCGTGAGATGTTGGGTTAAGTCCCGCAACGAGCGCAACCCTTGATCTTAGTTGCCAGCATTCAGTTGGGCACTCTAAGGTGACTGCCGGTGACAAACCGGAGGAAGGTGGGGATGACGTCAAATCATCATGCCCCTTATGACCTGGGCTACACACGTGCTACAATGGATGGTACAAAGGGCTGCAAACCTGCGAAGGTAAGCGAATCCCATAAAGCCATTCTCAGTTCGGATTGTAGGCTGCAACTCGCCTACATGAAGCCGGAATCGCTAGTAATCGCGGATCAGCATGCCGCGGTGAATACGTTCCCGGGCCTTGTACACACCGCCCGTCACACCACGAGAGTTTGTAACACCCGAAGTCGGTGAGGTAACCTTTATGGAGCCAGCCGCCTAAGGTGGGACAGATGATTGGGGTGAAGTCGTAACAAGGTAGCCGTATCGGAAGGTGCGGCTGGATCACCTCCTTTCTAAGGATAATTACGAGAGCGCTTTTGTTTTGTTCAGTTTTGAATGAGTAATTCATTCAGATAGGGAAGAAAAACATCACGATGTGATGGATTCTTTCTGCTTTGTTCCTTGAAAACTAGATAATAGATAGAAGGCAATTAATTTTTTTCAAAGCATCTGTAAGATCTTTTTAACGGTTAAGTTAGAAAGGGCGCACGGTGGATGCCTTGGCACTAGGAGCCGATGAAGGACGGGACTAACACCGATATGCTTCGGGGAGCTGTAAGTAAGCTTTGATCCGGAGATTTCCGAATGGGGAAACCCACTGTTCGTAATGGAACAGTATCTTTACCTGAATACATAGGGTACTGAAGGCAGACCCGGGGAACTGAAACATCTAAGTACCCGGAGGAAGAGAAAGCAAATGCGATTTCCTGAGTAGCGGCGAGCGAAACGGAATTAGCCCAAACCAAGAGGCTTGCCTCTTGGGGTTGTAGGACACTCAACATGGAGTTACAAAGGAACGGGGTAAATGAAGTGATCTGGAAAGGTCCGTCAAAGAAGGTAAAAACCCTGTAGTTGAAACTTCGTTCCCTCCTGAGTGGATCCTGAGTACGGCGGGACACGAGAAATCCCGTCGGAAGCAGGGAGGACCATCTCCCAAGGCTAAATACTCCCTAGTGACCGATAGTGAACCAGTACCGTGAGGGAAAGGTGAAAAGCACCCCGGAAGGGGAGTGAAATAGATCCTGAAACCGTGTGCCTACAAGTAGTCAAAGCCCGTTAATGGGTAATGGCGTGCCTTTTGTAGAATGAACCGGCGAGTTACGATTTCATGCGAGGTTAAGTTGATAAGACGGAGCCGCAGCGAAAGCGAGTCTGAATAGGGCGAATGAGTATGAGGTCGTAGACCCGAAACCAGGTGATCTACCCATGTCCAGGGTGAAGTTCAGGTAACACTGAATGGAGGCCCGAACCCACGCACGTTGAAAAGTGCGGGGATGAGGTGTGGGTAGCGGAGAAATTCCAATCGAACCTGGAGATAGCTGGTTCTCTCCGAAATAGCTTTAGGGCTAGCCTCAAGATGAGAGTATTGGAGGTAGAGCACTGATTGGACTAGGGGCCCCCAACGGGTTACCGAATTCAGTCAAACTCCGAATGCCAAATACTTATTCTTGGGAGTCAGACTGCGAGTGATAAGATCCGTAGTCGAAAGGGAAACAGCCCAGACCACCAGCTAAGGTCCCAAAGTATACGTTAAGTGGAAAAGGATGTGGAGTTGCTTAGACAACCAGGATGTTGGCTCAGAAGCAGCCACCATTTAAAGAGTGCGTAATAGCTCACTGGTCGAGTGACTCCGCGCCGAAAATGTACCGGGGCTAAACGTATCACCGAAGCTGTGGATTGACACCATTAGGTGTCGATGGTAGGAGAGCGTTCTAAGGGCGTTGAAGTCAGACCGGAAGGACTGGTGGAGCGCTTAGAAGTGAGAATGCCGGTATGAGTAGCGAAAGAAGGGTGAGAATCCCTTCCACCGAATGCCTAAGGTTTCCTGAGGAAGGCTCGTCCGCTCAGGGTTAGTCGGGACCTAAGCCGAGGCCGAAAGGCGTAGGCGATGGACAACAGGTTGATATTCCTGTACCACCTATACATCGTTTGAACGATGGGGGGACGCAGAAGGATAGGGTAAGCGCGCTGTTGGATATGCGCGTCCAAGCAGTTAGGCCGGAAACGAGGCAAATCCCGTTTCCATTAAGGCGGAGCTGTGATGGCGAGGGAAATATAGTACCGAAGTTCCTGATTCCACGCTGCCAAGAAAAGCCTCTAGTGAGATGTAAGGTGCCCGTACCGCAAACCGACACAGGTAGGCGAGGAGAGAATCCTAAGGTGTGCGAGAGAACTCTCGTTAAGGAACTCGGCAAAATGACCCCGTAACTTCGGGAGAAGGGGTGCTTTTTAGGGTGAATAGCCCGGAAAAGCCGCAGTGAATAGGCCCAGGCGACTGTTTAGCAAAAACACAGGTCTCTGCGAAGCCGCAAGGCGAAGTATAGGGGCTGACACCTGCCCGGTGCTGGAAGGTTAAGGGGAGAGGTTAGCGCAAGCGAAGCTTTGAACCGAAGCCCCAGTAAACGGCGGCCGTAACTATAACGGTCCTAAGGTAGCGAAATTCCTTGTCGGGTAAGTTCCGACCCGCACGAAAGGTGTAACGATCTGGGCACTGTCTCAACGAGAGACTCGGTGAAATTATAGTACCTGTGAAGATGCAGGTTACCCGCGACAGGACGGAAAGACCCCGTGGAGCTTTACTGCAGCCTGATATTGAATTTTGGTACAGCTTGTACAGGATAGGTAGGAGCCTGAGAAGCCGGAGCGCTAGCTTCGGTGGAGGCGTTGGTGGGATACTACCCTGGCTGTATTGAAATTCTAACCCGCGCCCCTTATCGGGGTGGGAGACAGTGTCAGGTGGGCAGTTTGACTGGGGCGGTCGCCTCCTAAAGAGTAACGGAGGCGCCCAAAGGTTCCCTCAGAATGGTTGGAAATCATTCGTAGAGTGTAAAGGCACAAGGGAGCTTGACTGCGAGACCTACAAGTCGAGCAGGGACGAAAGTCGGGCTTAGTGATCCGGTGGTTCCGCATGGAAGGGCCATCGCTCAACGGATAAAAGCTACCCCGGGGATAACAGGCTTATCTCCCCCAAGAGTCCACATCGACGGGGAGGTTTGGCACCTCGATGTCGGCTCATCGCATCCTGGGGCTGTAGTCGGTCCCAAGGGTTGGGCTGTTCGCCCATTAAAGCGGTACGCGAGCTGGGTTCAGAACGTCGTGAGACAGTTCGGTCCCTATCCGTCGCGGGCGCAGGAAATTTGAGAGGAGCTGTCCTTAGTACGAGAGGACCGGGATGGACGCACCGCTGGTGTACCAGTTGTCTTGCCAAAGGCATAGCTGGGTAGCTACGTGCGGACGGGATAAGTGCTGAAAGCATCTAAGCATGAAGCCCCCCTCAAGATGAGATTTCCCATGGCGCAAGCTAGTAAGATCCCTGAAAGATGATCAGGTTGATAGGTCAGAGGTGGAAGCGTGGCGACATGTGGAGCTGACTGATACTAATAGATCGAGGACTTAACCAACGCTTTTTAAAAAATGAAATACCTTCTTATTATCTAGTTTTGAAGGAACAACGTTCCTTTATTGTTTGGTGGCGATAGCGAAGAGGTCACACCCGTTCCCATTCCGAACACGGCAGTTAAGCTCTTCAGCGCCGATGGTAGTTGGGGGTTTCCCCCTGTGAGAGTAGGACGCCGCCAAGCCATTTTAAAGATCAGCCATCCGGCTGGTCTTTTTTGCATTTATAAGGACGTGTACAATATATGAAGACTTATAAGGTTTTTTTAGGATACCTTGGAGTTCTGTCTGAATTATATTTATTAAAGTCGTGTTTTTTATCCTTAAGCCAACGGGGATCAGATGGATATAGACCCTTCATTCAGAAAAGGAATTATTTATTTTGAAATGTGTTGACTTTAAAGTGAAATTGGATTAATATAAATAAGCACCAACTAAGACAAACGAACAACTTCATCCGCTTTTGGTAGATTCCAAAAGAAAAATAATAACTATTGACTTCTTACTATGAAAATGATAAGATGAAATGGTCGCTGAAAAACACAGCGATTTAAAATAAGTTTAAAACTTCGCAGAAGTTGACAACTAATCAATAAGATGTTATGATGAATAAACAAGCCGTTCGAAAGAACGATTGTGAAATTGCTCTTTGAAAACTGAACAAAACAAAGCGCCAACGTTAAATTTTTTAAGTGAGCACACACTATCAAAAAAGCAAAATGAGCAAGTCAAACATTTCTTCGGAGAGTTTGATCCTGGCTCAGGACGAACGCTGGCGGCGTGCCTAATACATGCAAGTCGAGCGAATCGACGGGAGCTTGCTCCCTGAGATTAGCGGCGGACGGGTGAGTAACACGTGGGCAACCTGCCTATAAGACTGGGATAACTTCGGGAAACCGGAGCTAATACCGGATACGTTCTTTTCTCGCATGAGAGAAGATGGAAAGACGGTTTCGGCTGTCACTTATAGATGGGCCCGCGGCGCATTAGCTAGTTGGTGAGGTAATGGCTCACCAAGGCGACGATGCGTAGCCGACCTGAGAGGGTGATCGGCCACACTGGGACTGAGACACGGCCCAGACTCCTACGGGAGGCAGCAGTAGGGAATCTTCCGCAATGGACGAAAGTCTGACGGAGCAACGCCGCGTGAACGAAGAAGGCCTTCGGGTCGTAAAGTTCTGTTGTTAGGGAAGAACAAGTACCAGAGTAACTGCTGGTACCTTGACGGTACCTAACCAGAAAGCCACGGCTAACTACGTGCCAGCAGCCGCGGTAATACGTAGGTGGCAAGCGTTGTCCGGAATTATTGGGCGTAAAGCGCGCGCAGGTGGTTCCTTAAGTCTGATGTGAAAGCCCACGGCTCAACCGTGGAGGGTCATTGGAAACTGGGGAACTTGAGTACAGAAGAGGAAAGTGGAATTCCAAGTGTAGCGGTGAAATGCGTAGAGATTTGGAGGAACACCAGTGGCGAAGGCGACTTTCTGGTCTGTAACTGACACTGAGGCGCGAAAGCGTGGGGAGCAAACAGGATTAGATACCCTGGTAGTCCACGCCGTAAACGATGAGTGCTAAGTGTTAGAGGGTTTCCGCCCTTTAGTGCTGCAGCTAACGCATTAAGCACTCCGCCTGGGGAGTACGGCCGCAAGGCTGAAACTCAAAGGAATTGACGGGGGCCCGCACAAGCGGTGGAGCATGTGGTTTAATTCGAAGCAACGCGAAGAACCTTACCAGGTCTTGACATCCTCTGACAACCCTAGAGATAGGGCTTTCCCCTTCGGGGGACAGAGTGACAGGTGGTGCATGGTTGTCGTCAGCTCGTGTCGTGAGATGTTGGGTTAAGTCCCGCAACGAGCGCAACCCTTGATCTTAGTTGCCAGCATTCAGTTGGGCACTCTAAGGTGACTGCCGGTGACAAACCGGAGGAAGGTGGGGATGACGTCAAATCATCATGCCCCTTATGACCTGGGCTACACACGTGCTACAATGGATGGTACAAAGGGCTGCAAACCTGCGAAGGTAAGCGAATCCCATAAAGCCATTCTCAGTTCGGATTGTAGGCTGCAACTCGCCTACATGAAGCCGGAATCGCTAGTAATCGCGGATCAGCATGCCGCGGTGAATACGTTCCCGGGCCTTGTACACACCGCCCGTCACACCACGAGAGTTTGTAACACCCGAAGTCGGTGAGGTAACCTTTATGGAGCCAGCCGCCTAAGGTGGGACAGATGATTGGGGTGAAGTCGTAACAAGGTAGCCGTATCGGAAGGTGCGGCTGGATCACCTCCTTTCTAAGGATAATTACGAGAGCGCTTTTGTTTTGTTCAGTTTTGAATGAGTAATTCATTCAGATAGGGAAGAAAAACATCACGATGTGATGGATTCTTTCTGCTTTGTTCCTTGAAAACTAGATAATAGATAGAAGGCAATTAATTTTTTTCAAAGCATCTGTAAGATCTTTTTAACGGTTAAGTTAGAAAGGGCGCACGGTGGATGCCTTGGCACTAGGAGCCGATGAAGGACGGGACTAACACCGATATGCTTCGGGGAGCTGTAAGTAAGCTTTGATCCGGAGATTTCCGAATGGGGAAACCCACTGTTCGTAATGGAACAGTATCTTTACCTGAATACATAGGGTACTGAAGGCAGACCCGGGGAACTGAAACATCTAAGTACCCGGAGGAAGAGAAAGCAAATGCGATTTCCTGAGTAGCGGCGAGCGAAACGGAATTAGCCCAAACCAAGAGGCTTGCCTCTTGGGGTTGTAGGACACTCAACATGGAGTTACAAAGGAACGGGGTAAATGAAGTGATCTGGAAAGGTCCGTCAAAGAAGGTAAAAACCCTGTAGTTGAAACTTCGTTCCCTCCTGAGTGGATCCTGAGTACGGCGGGACACGAGAAATCCCGTCGGAAGCAGGGAGGACCATCTCCCAAGGCTAAATACTCCCTAGTGACCGATAGTGAACCAGTACCGTGAGGGAAAGGTGAAAAGCACCCCGGAAGGGGAGTGAAATAGATCCTGAAACCGTGTGCCTACAAGTAGTCAAAGCCCGTTAATGGGTAATGGCGTGCCTTTTGTAGAATGAACCGGCGAGTTACGATTTCATGCGAGGTTAAGTTGATAAGACGGAGCCGCAGCGAAAGCGAGTCTGAATAGGGCGAATGAGTATGAGGTCGTAGACCCGAAACCAGGTGATCTACCCATGTCCAGGGTGAAGTTCAGGTAACACTGAATGGAGGCCCGAACCCACGCACGTTGAAAAGTGCGGGGATGAGGTGTGGGTAGCGGAGAAATTCCAATCGAACCTGGAGATAGCTGGTTCTCTCCGAAATAGCTTTAGGGCTAGCCTCAAGATGAGAGTATTGGAGGTAGAGCACTGATTGGACTAGGGGCCCCCAACGGGTTACCGAATTCAGTCAAACTCCGAATGCCAAATACTTATTCTTGGGAGTCAGACTGCGAGTGATAAGATCCGTAGTCGAAAGGGAAACAGCCCAGACCACCAGCTAAGGTCCCAAAGTATACGTTAAGTGGAAAAGGATGTGGAGTTGCTTAGACAACCAGGATGTTGGCTCAGAAGCAGCCACCATTTAAAGAGTGCGTAATAGCTCACTGGTCGAGTGACTCCGCGCCGAAAATGTACCGGGGCTAAACGTATCACCGAAGCTGTGGATTGACACCATTAGGTGTCGATGGTAGGAGAGCGTTCTAAGGGCGTTGAAGTCAGACCGGAAGGACTGGTGGAGCGCTTAGAAGTGAGAATGCCGGTATGAGTAGCGAAAGAAGGGTGAGAATCCCTTCCACCGAATGCCTAAGGTTTCCTGAGGAAGGCTCGTCCGCTCAGGGTTAGTCGGGACCTAAGCCGAGGCCGAAAGGCGTAGGCGATGGACAACAGGTTGATATTCCTGTACCACCTATACATCGTTTGAACGATGGGGGGACGCAGAAGGATAGGGTAAGCGCGCTGTTGGATATGCGCGTCCAAGCAGTTAGGCCGGAAACGAGGCAAATCCCGTTTCCATTAAGGCGGAGCTGTGATGGCGAGGGAAATATAGTACCGAAGTTCCTGATTCCACGCTGCCAAGAAAAGCCTCTAGTGAGATGTAAGGTGCCCGTACCGCAAACCGACACAGGTAGGCGAGGAGAGAATCCTAAGGTGTGCGAGAGAACTCTCGTTAAGGAACTCGGCAAAATGACCCCGTAACTTCGGGAGAAGGGGTGCTTTTTAGGGTGAATAGCCCGGAAAAGCCGCAGTGAATAGGCCCAGGCGACTGTTTAGCAAAAACACAGGTCTCTGCGAAGCCGCAAGGCGAAGTATAGGGGCTGACACCTGCCCGGTGCTGGAAGGTTAAGGGGAGAGGTTAGCGCAAGCGAAGCTTTGAACCGAAGCCCCAGTAAACGGCGGCCGTAACTATAACGGTCCTAAGGTAGCGAAATTCCTTGTCGGGTAAGTTCCGACCCGCACGAAAGGTGTAACGATCTGGGCACTGTCTCAACGAGAGACTCGGTGAAATTATAGTACCTGTGAAGATGCAGGTTACCCGCGACAGGACGGAAAGACCCCGTGGAGCTTTACTGCAGCCTGATATTGAATTTTGGTACAGCTTGTACAGGATAGGTAGGAGCCTGAGAAGCCGGAGCGCTAGCTTCGGTGGAGGCGTTGGTGGGATACTACCCTGGCTGTATTGAAATTCTAACCCGCGCCCCTTATCGGGGTGGGAGACAGTGTCAGGTGGGCAGTTTGACTGGGGCGGTCGCCTCCTAAAGAGTAACGGAGGCGCCCAAAGGTTCCCTCAGAATGGTTGGAAATCATTCGTAGAGTGTAAAGGCACAAGGGAGCTTGACTGCGAGACCTACAAGTCGAGCAGGGACGAAAGTCGGGCTTAGTGATCCGGTGGTTCCGCATGGAAGGGCCATCGCTCAACGGATAAAAGCTACCCCGGGGATAACAGGCTTATCTCCCCCAAGAGTCCACATCGACGGGGAGGTTTGGCACCTCGATGTCGGCTCATCGCATCCTGGGGCTGTAGTCGGTCCCAAGGGTTGGGCTGTTCGCCCATTAAAGCGGTACGCGAGCTGGGTTCAGAACGTCGTGAGACAGTTCGGTCCCTATCCGTCGCGGGCGCAGGAAATTTGAGAGGAGCTGTCCTTAGTACGAGAGGACCGGGATGGACGCACCGCTGGTGTACCAGTTGTCTTGCCAAAGGCATAGCTGGGTAGCTA
This sequence comes from Peribacillus sp. NJ11, assembly GCF_030348405.1. Taxonomy (NCBI): domain Bacteria; kingdom Bacillati; phylum Bacillota; class Bacilli; order Caryophanales; family Bacillaceae; genus Peribacillus; species Peribacillus sp. NJ11. The sequence goes on along the minus strand of NZ_JAUCFO010000001.1, from coordinate 860,071 downwards.
CGTGCGGACGGGATAAGTGCTGAAAGCATCTAAGCATGAAGCCCCCCTCAAGATGAGATTTCCCATGGCGCAAGCTAGTAAGATCCCTGAAAGATGATCAGGTTGATAGGTCAGAGGTGGAAGCGTGGCGACATGTGGAGCTGACTGATACTAATAGATCGAGGACTTAACCAACGCTTTTTAAAAAATGAAATACCTTCTTATTATCTAGTTTTGAAGGAACAACGTTCCTTTATTGTTTGGTGGCGATAGCGAAGAGGTCACACCCGTTCCCATTCCGAACACGGCAGTTAAGCTCTTCAGCGCCGATGGTAGTTGGGGGTTTCCCCCTGTGAGAGTAGGACGCCGCCAAGCCATTTTAAAGATCAGCCATCCGGCTGGTCTTTTTTACGGTTGCTATTCCTTCAGTATCATATTATTTAAACTGTTAATAGGTAGAGACCCGTAAAGAGCATAAAGAAAGTAATATAGTATATGGATAGTAAATATGGTAGAACATACTATAAATGCATCCCTAGTATTTATAACCAAATAATTTCTACTTTCTATCTGTATAATCCATATCTGTTTAAGACAAAGGGACAGAATTCTTCGTTTCTGTAGGGATATATGTTAAACTTAACGTAGTTCTGAAACTGTCATTGGGGGAATAGCCGATGGATACCTCTGCTAAAGATGAAATGATTTTTTCGTTTGCTGAATGGTTGAGAGACCAAGGTAAATCAGCTAATACGATCAAAACGTATACTGGTGTCCTTTCACAGTTTTGTGACCAGACACAAAAGATATTGATGGAGATTCATTCTGAAGATGTTCAGGATTATCTTGATTATTTAGAAAATTGCAAGAAAAGTCCAGGGACAATCGAAAAACACTATATCGCTCTAAATGTTTTCTTTAAATTTTTAGGTAAACCACAAGTAATGCTTTCTGTGGAACGTAAGGTTAAAGAGCACAAGCTTGAGGTACCTGAAACTTTAAGCATGAAAGAGCAGCAAATCCTGTTAAGAGATATAGAAGCAGAAGGAAATCTAAGGAACATTGCCATCGTCTACCTTTTGTTACATACTGGTATCCGTGTATCTGAATTATGTGACTTAAATGGTCGGGACGTCATCATGGAAACAGAGCGAAATTATATACTTGTCAGGAACGCAAAAGGTGAAATCGATAGATCCGTTCCCCTTACACTATCGTCTATACAACATGTGAAAAATTATCTTTATTCTTTAAAAGAAAAGGCAGATCCGTTATTCATCTCAAGTTATAACCAAAGGATCACTCCGAGGTCAGTTCAATATATATTAAAAAAATACAATGTGCATCCTCATAAACTTCGCCATACCTTTTGCCAAAGGTTAGTGGATAATGGAATAGATATACAAACGATATCCAAGCTTGCCGGTCATAAAGATTTAAACGTAACAAAGCGTTATTTAAAAGAAAAATCGCTGGATCTGGAAAATGCAATCGACCAGACCTTCACCAAACACTAAACTATAGAAATTAAAAAGGAAGGCTAGTTCTTTCCTTTTTTTGTTTATATAAAAATATGGTGTTAAAAACAAATGAATTTCCTTGGAAATGACGAATGGGACAGTTTTGCCTTATCAGGCGGGGGTAGGGTTAAAGAAGGAATTGAAGCCCGTCTAAAGAGTCCCAGAAGCATTATGAGCTTAAGGAAGTTGTATTTAATAAGATAATGAAAATGAATGTGGAAAGAAAGGTTCAAGGTATTCTTGTTGGATTGCGAGCAGAAAGGGCATCCCCATAAAGGGATGCCCTCTTTCTGTTTCTTCTTTATTTACTTGTTTTTTTCTTCTTTTTACCTTTTTTCATGATAACTTCATATACAACAGGTACTATTACAAGTGTTAGCAATGTAGAACTCACCAGTCCGCCGATAACGGTAATTCCAAGACCCTGTGATATTAATCCACTGCCTTCTGCACCGATGGCCAATGGTATTAAAGCGCCGATTGTGGCTAGGGCAGTCATCAGGATTGGACGTAGGCGGGTGGTTCCTGCTTCGAGTAAAGCTTCCCGGGTAGATAAGCCTGATTCTTCATTTTTGATAACGCGGTCGACCAATACGATGGCATTGGTTACGACGATACCAATAAGCATCAGGACACCCATCATTGCGGAAACGCTGATGGTCTCACCTGCAACGAATAGGCCTGCCAATGCCCCAATTACCGTGAATGGTAATGAGAAAAGAATGGCTATTGGCGCTAAACCACCATGGAAAGTAACGACTAGGACAAAGTAAACGATAGCAATGGCTGCTAACATAGCGATTCCAAGTTGAGTGAATGACTCTTGGATATCTTCCGTTACTCCGCCGTAGTCTACAGAGACGCTTGCAGGTAGGTCTAATTTGTCAACTTCCTTTTGTACTTCAGCTGTTACTGCTGCTACATCATCCGATTTGATTGTTGCAGACACGTCGGCATAAATTTTTCCATCGCGACGGCTAATTGTATCGGACGCTTTGCCCTCTTCGATTTTCACAAGCTCTTTCAATGGGATTTCCATTCCCATTGGAGAAGAAATTTTCGTATTTTCTAGATCTTTTTTATCTTCGAATGTCGTTTTTTCCGTTTCAACATATACTTTGACTTCTTCTCCATCTTTCTTAATTGTAGTTAAAGCATCATCTTTATTCGTATTAGCAATGGACATACCAATTTGTGCAGCTGTCAGTCCGAGATCACTTAGCTTTTCCTGATCTGCAACTAGAGTATATTGCTCATAAGCATCGGAAAGACTTGTATCAACATCTTTTAAATCTTTATTTTTCTTCATGATATTTTGAATATCATCGATTACCGGTTCAATGTCTTTTTGTGTATTTCCGTAAACAAATAGAGTGGTTTCGTTGCTTGCTGTTGACGTGAATTCTTGTTGTTTCCATGTTCCAGGTGAATCAAGGTCAGTTAAATCTTTTATGACCTTTTCTTTTTTGTCCCCGAAATTTTCGGTGTCTTCATCGTAGAGTACATAGAAGAGAGCTGAGTTACTCGATCCACCCATCATGCCGCCCATCATGTTTTCCCCTAGTGTGTATTGAACGGTCTTCACATCATCTTTATCCATGAAATATTTTTCTACTTTTTCTGTTTGCTTTTCAATATCCTCTTTTAATTCGCCAGGTGCTGGGGTGTAAGTAACGATAATCGTTTTTTCTTCATCTGCAGGCATGAAGCTGACACCGATGCTTGGAATTAGGAATAAGCTCCCGACCAATAATACAATGGCAGTACCGAAAGTGATTAACTTATGGCTTAATGACCAATCCAGTGCTTTTCGGTAGAATGCCGATAATTTACTAGGTTTTTCTTCATGTGATTTTAATTCCTTTTTAGATAGTCCCTTTTTAAATAATGAGTCTGCCATGGCCGGAACAAGGGTGATGGCGATTATTAATGAAGCGACTAATGCAAACACCATTGTTAAGGCGAATGGCATGAATAGTTCCCCGACAGGTCCTGTAACGCTTGCTAAAGGCAGGTATACGGCTACAGTAACGATTGTCGATGAAAGGATAGGGATGAACATTTCCTTAGTGGCTGATCGTATTAATTCGCCGCCTGTTAATTGTTCGCCTTTTAAAGCCATTCTCCTGTAAATATTTTCAATGACGACAATGGAGTCATCGACGACTCGGCCAATGGCAACGGTCATGGCCCCCAGTGTCATGACATTCAATGAAATATCCATTTGTTTGAGCACCAAAAGGGCTGCTAACAGGGATAGTGGAATCGAAATGACGGAAATGAGAGTCGTTTTAAAGTTCCTAAGGAACAACATGATAACAATGACGGCAAACAGACAGCCGAAGAGTGCCTTGCTGATCATGGTTTCAACAGAATCTTTGATCGGTTTGGCTTGATCAAGCGTAGTATGTACACTTACGCCTTTAAATTCTTCTTTGAAATTCGAAACTTCTTTATTTACTTCGTCAACGATCGCAACTGTATCGGCATCAGGCGATCTTGTAACCTGGATTCCAATCGATTCGCTACCATTTGTTCTTGATATCGACTCAGCCTTACCTGTGATTTTAACATCGGCAATGTCTGATAATTTGACATTTTGCAGTTGGGCAGTAGCCGGTGCCATTTCAGGAGATAATTGATTGGTTTCAGGTACCGTTTGTGTTGGCGTTCCTGTTTTAGAGCCACCCGTTAAAGGTATCTTTATATTTTTCAAGTCTTTTAATGTGGAGATGTTTCCATCCACAACGATCGTTTTTTCTTTATCATCAAAGTTATATATACCAAGTGGCATGTTGACGTTTGCGGCCTGGATAACCTTCTTTACGGTCTCTTCATCGAGCCCGTATTGAGCCATCTTTTCTTGATCGAATATAAGACTGCCTTCATTTACTTGTTGTCCGGAAATTGATACGGATGTTACGCCGTCAACTCCTTCAAGTTTAGGTACTAACACTTCTTCGACATTTTTAGTAAGGGCAGGTAAATCCGACTCCTTATCTGTTACACTAAGTGCAACAACAGGAAAAGCGTTTAATTCCAATTTGGATACGCTTGGGTCATCCACTCCTTCAGGCAGTTCTAATTTCTCTAATGCTTCTTTAACTTCTTTTACAGCGTCATCCATATTAGTATCATAATCGTATTGTAATTGGACGGAAGACACATTAGCCATGGAAGACGAACTGACTAATTCGACTCCTGATAAATTCGTGACTTTCTGCTCTATCTGGTCTGTGAGTTTATCTGCTACTTCTTCAGGTGCAGCTCCGGGGTATACAGTGGAGATGCTTATTAAAGGAGTCGAGATGTTTGGAATGGTTTCTTGTTTCATGTTTAAACCGGAGTATAAACCCGCTGCAACGATGATGATCGTAAGTAACCAGATTGCCAATTTATTCTTTAAGGAAAATTTAATTATTGAATTCAAACTTGTACCCTCCATACTTAAAATTGTGACTAGCCGGTCATGAACTCAAATATATAGTATATGGATTATGAATGCAACAGATAATATTCGTGAGTTTTATCGTTGTGATTCCAAGGGTTTTGGGATACAATTTGGAAGAAATGACTGAGCGGTCATAAGTGAACAATCTTTAAGAGATAGGATGAATTTGATGAATGAAAAACATAAGATGATCATAGATAAGTCTGTAGAGCTTTTCGCGGAGAAAGGCTATCATGCTACATCCGTTCAGGAAATTGCTGAAAAATGTGGGATAGCAAAGGGGTCTTTTTATAATTATTTTAAATCGAAGGAAGAATTATTAGTCTCCATTTTTAAATATTATTATGAAGCGTTGACGGACTCTTTACTTGACCTTGAGCTGGATGCTTCATTATCAAGTAAAGATAAGTTTTTAAGGCAAATCACTGTTCACATTGAGCATGTGACGGGAAATACCAACTTAATCAAAATGATGATGCAGGAACAAATGATTCATATCAGCAAAGAACTAGATAGATTTTTACATTATATCCATGAAGAGGGCATGATTTGGTTCAAGCGTAAAATCATTGAGTTATACCCGGGACTTTCGGCTGACCTTCTACCGGATTGCACAATAATGTTAGATTCACTTTTCAAAGGATATATCGGAATATTAATCAGGAAAAAAAATGCTTTCGAAGTGGAATTGTTACCTAAATTCATTTTGAACCGGATGGATTCGATTATCGCAAGCATGCAAATCATGGATGATCCATTATTGAAACAATTTCCCTTACACGGATGCTCACTGACGGATTTGAGCCCAAAAGAGGAAATCCATTCAATCATAAGCAGGATGCTTGAAGTGGAAACACGTAAAGAAGAGGGAATGGAAACAAATAAAAATACGGAAGCTCTAAAGGCAATCCAAGAAGAGTTTTCGAAAGTTAGGCCAAGTCCCATTATCTTGGAAAGTCTTGTGTTATTTTTGGAAAAAAATGAAAAGAGAAGTCACTTGTGTACAAAGCTTATCTTGACGATGAAGGAATATTTGACGAATATATGAAGGCTTTACTGAAAAGGGGCGTATAGCCTCTTTTTACTTTTGATATGACTTAGATTTCAAGCCATATGAATTTTTCCATTTGATAATGATTGAGTTTCAAAAGCGGGGGTATAGGAAAAAGTATAAGTAGCAGGAAGAAGATAATTCTTTCATTAATATGGGGGCTAGATCATGAGATGGAAAAAGGGAATGCTGATTTATAACATAAATGCTGGAAATGGTAAACTCGAAAGGAATCTTGAGGCATGTCTTCCAGTTATAGCTCCTCATATTGATGAGTTCCTCATTCTACAAACGAAGGAAAAAGGCGATGCATCTCGATTTTGCTCGGAATATGGTGAAGACATGGATGTAGTTTTCGTATTAGGAGGAGATGGAACTGTACATGAGTGTGTAAACGGCCTTTCACCGCTGGAGAAGCGGCCATTATTTGGGATTTTACCTGGAGGGACTTGCAATGACTTCTCCAGAACATTGAATATTCCTCAAAATGTTCGTCAAGCCGCAGAAGCAATAGTAAATGGCAAGGTTCGTTCAATTGATATCGGGCAGGCCAATAACGATTATTTTTCTAATTTTTGGGGAGTTGGACTTATTTCTGAAGCTTCAAGCAATATTGATGAGCAGGAAAAAAACAGATTCGGAAAGATAGGGTATTTATTAAGTGCGGTAAGGACGATTGGTGATAGTGCCCCCTTTCCCTATAAACTTGAATATGATGGGCATTTAATTGAAGGGAAAGCAATCATGATTTTGGTCTTGAATGGATGTTTTATCGGTACTAATTTATTGCCGTTTCCCATGGTTAGTCCAGACGATGGGCTCTTTGGCGTTGCCATCTTGGAAAACGCAAACCTTGGTGCATTGTTGGAAATAATAGCGATGAAACGTTCATGGACAGAAAATCTGAGCTCGGAAGCTGGGGTGACATATGTGCAGGCCAGTACCCTGACTATTGAATCCAAGAGGCCACTTGATGTGGATATGGATGGAGAGAACTATAGCCAAACACCTACTCGAATTAAAGTCCTTGACCATCATTTATCGGTATTAATTCCCAATTAGAGGGAGATTAATTATAAAGGGTAAGGATTATGTGTTTTTTTTGTTTCAATCACTCCTTATTTCTGCATTTGTTTCCAAAATAAGATAAAATATAGAATGATATATCATTTTTTGCAGGAGGAACACATATGGTGTACCAGGTCAGATTGTTAAAGGGCATTTTAGAGCCTAATCGGAGTCGTTATCAGCTGCAAAATGCAGAGGCAGTCACACGACTTGGTTGGAAATTACTATTTTTATATCTTCTTAGTCTTTTAGTATTTGCTATTGAGGGGTATTTTGGCATTGGATCTGAATCATTTTCCAAAGAAATCACGAAGATGGGTGTTAATGAATTTGAAGCAGGAAAGTTGCTGATATTGAGCGGCAATATAATAGCAGGCATAATCCACCCTTCCATATACATATTTTTATCAGCTCTATTCTTTTGGATCGTTACGGATATTCCGTACATAAAAATAGTTATCGTTCAAATGATCATTTTTGGTTTGCAATTGGTGGAAAAAATATTATTGATTCCTCTATTCGTATTAATGGATATAGGCAACGATGCCAATCCTTTTTCTTTAGGAATCATCAGTCAGTATTTTCTCAGAAGTGATTACTTTATTCACTTTTTCAGCGAAATCACCATTTTTCAATTTCTTATTATTGCCCTGCAATATTTTTATTTAAAGGAATTTTCAGAAAGAAATAATTATTTGATCTTTTTAATGATTGTTCTATTCTATCTGGCCACTTGGTTTGTTAAAGCCTTTTTAGCATATATCCAAGTGGGCGTATTTGTATAAGGCGGGGTGAAAAGAATGAGCGGGAAATGGAAAATAGCAGCGGTCTCTATTGCGTCGACTGTTTTGATAACCGTTAACTTATACCTTATTGAAAAAAAGGAAAGCAAAGTGGAACGAACTGTTTTCGTGGAAAACTGGACAATGGTCAAAAAAGATACAATTACCGATACCATTCAAACGAATGGTGTAATTAAACCTTTGGAAGAGTATGATATCTATTTCGATACCAAGAAGAATGATTTTAAGAAATTCCTTGTAAAAGAAGGCGATGCGGTAACGGCTGGCTCCTCGTTGTTTGAGTATACGGCAACCGAACTTGATGCGCTTAAAGCGAATGTAGAATCGGAGAAAGCTGCCGCTGAGGGAGAAATTGTAGGGATTGACCAATACTTAGGGAAGTTGAGGTCTTATCAAGGGACATTGACCCGTGATCCCGATAAAGCGGTCATTGATGAATCGGTGGAAAGAAACTTGAATATCGATATAACAACAAGCTCTTCAGACCTTATTAAAAGTAACATTGAGCAAGAAATGTACAAGCAGGAACTCGAAAAAAACAGTTTGAATGAAAAAGTTAAAATGCTTGATGCTAAATTAAGGTCTATTGAGGAGCAGTCCAGCGCGATTGTAACGACCAGTGAAGCTGATGGTGTAGTTAAGAATATCAATAAAAACCTGAATAATCCCATTATATCCATTGTTTCGACAAATATGGCAATTGAAGGTGATTTCTCCGAAGAGGAGATGAAAAAGGCTGAAGTGGGCATGACTATAAAAGCAAGTTCTTCTGACTCAAAAAAGACTTTGAAAGGGAAGATTGGCCGTATCCATTCCTATCCAGCAGAAGAGCCGTCCATAAAAAAAGATAACAGATTTCCATTTCAGGCTTTAATCGAACCTGAAGGTGAAGAAACCGAACCTTTGTTGGTGGGATCCAAAGTCAATCTTACTGTAATAACCAATGAGAAAGCGGGTGTACCCTCCATTCCTATAGAGGCAGTCCATTACAAAGAACAGCCGCATGTCTACAAGTTGACTAAAAAAGGCTTTGTGGATAAACACTACATCACAAAAGGACTTAAAGCAGAAGGAAAGCAAGAACTCATAAAGGGACCATCCGTAGGTGACGTCATCCTATTAGAACCGAATAGGGTAGTGAAGAACCATTCTTATTTTATTACTCCAATTCAATTTGAAAAAGTGAAAACTAATACTTATAAGAAATTCAGCTCTAGGGAAAAAGTAAGATATCTGTTACTTGGCATTTTGGAAAAATAACCGCTTCTTTCATCAGGAGAGAGGATGTCAAATTAGTTGCTATTTCTATATCCATATAACTTATATGTATAAAAATTAGGCAATGGAATTATAGGTACAATATTCATTAATGCAGAATATTCAGACATATTTTGAGGTTTATTTCAAGAATGATTGCGAATAAATATTTACAGATTAACGTTTTTAGTATAATATTTTATTATAAGTTAACTCGCTTAATCTTATTCCAAGAACGGGGGACCCATTTTTGTGGATTTTATCCGCTAGGGGTGAATTCAGAAATGAAAGGGCTTTGTGTTTCCAATTCCTAACCCGACAGCTAACCTCGTCAGCGTCTTTAAGGGAACATGTGTGAATATTCACGCCAATAAGAAATCGACACATGAAGTGTCTTTTTTTTCGGCGTAAAGACAGAGTTTTTCAAAAAAAGAAAAATTACTTTCTTTTATTAGTATCTTGTTTCCCTTACCGAGACAAAAATGTTTTTGCATCAAAGACTTTATGGAAGGTGAGGAAAGTAAATGAAGAAATTCAAATTAAGTTTAGCTAGCCAAATTTTCATTGGTTTAATTTTAGGGATTATCGTTGGTGCCATTTTTTATGGTAATGAGACGGCCCAAAACTTTTTACAGCCATTCGGAGACATTTTCCTACGAATGATTAAAATGATTGTAGTGCCGATCATCGTTTCAAGCCTTATCGTTGCTGTTGCAGGTGTAGGCGATTTAAAATCAGTAGGTAAACTTGGCGCTAAATCAATATCATACTTTGTTGTGGTAACTATGATTGCGATTGCTGTTGGTTTAATTTCAGCGAATATCATCCAGCCTGGTGTTGGTGTAAATATGGACAAGCTAGAACAAACTGATATTTCTACCTATGTCGATACAGCCGAAACTAAGCAACATGAATCGTTCGTAGATACAATCGTTCACATTGTGCCATCCAATCCGGTTAAAGCTATGGTAGAAGGCGATATGCTAGCGATCATTTTCTTCTCCGTGTTGTTTGGACTTAGTATTGCGGCTATCGGTGAAAAAGGTAAACCAGTATTCCGTTTCTTCCAAGGTACAGCTGAAGGAATGTTTTACCTAACGAATATGGTCATGAAATTCGCTCCAATCGGGGTATTTGCACTAATCGGTGTGACCATCTCCAAGTTCGGTCTGGAATCTTTAATTCCGTTAGGAAAGTTAGCGCTTTCTGTATATGGAACAATGATTTTCTTTGTAGTTGTCATTCTGGGTCTTATTGCGAAATTTGTAGGATTCAATATCTTTAAATTGATTAAACTTCTAAAAGAAGAATTGATTCTTGCGTTCTCTACAGCAAGTTCAGAAGCTGTTCTTCCGAAAATCATGGAAAAAATGGAGAAAGCGGGATGTCCGAAACATATTGCTACATTTGTTATTCCGACTGGATACTCTTTTAACCTTGATGGCTCTACATTATACCAAGCGTTAGCAGCTATCTTCATCGCTCAAATGTACGGAATTGATTTAAGTATGTATGAGCAAATTACGCTGATGCTAGTGTTAATGATCACCTCTAAGGGGATTGCGGGCGTACCAGGTGTATCTTTCGTAGTTCTTTTAGCGACTTTAGGAACAGTTGGTATTCCTATTGAAGGTCTAGCATTTATTGCTGGTATCGACCGTATTCTTGATATGGGACGTACAGTAGTAAACGTTATTGGTAATTCACTTGCAGCAATCGTCATCTCTAAATGGGAAGGTCAATTCAACCCGCCTTCCGATAAAGAACTAGAGCAAGTTTCTTAATACAAAAAATCCAGAGTGATATGTCACTCTGGGTTTTTTTTGAATTTTAAAAAATGTACCTTATTTTTGAACGATCCAGAAGCGGCAATCAGAAGAGAAAACGTTTACATCATCACTTTCATGGAATAATTCACTTCTGTAAAAGGTCTCGATGACTGTAAACCCTGCTTCTTCAAGACCATCAAGTACTTCAAGTTGTGTTGGAATATGGAGGTAAGTATCTTTTTGAGGTGTCTTTCCGAATGTGAAAATATCCCCAAACTCATAAAGCCTCTCATCTTGTTTACCTTCACACCAAATAATTTCCTCTTGTTCCCAGAAATTCATATAATATTCGTTTTTATCACGGTCGTGTGTTGTGAAAATGAAAATGCCTTCTGGTTTTAAAATACGATTTATTTCATTTAAAGCTAATGTACGGTTTTTTCGCTGGGGAATTTTCATTAAACCATTAAAAGCGAAGATTACTTTATCGAATGATGAATTGTTGAAAGGGAGTTTCGTTGCATCGCCAAGGATAAAGGGTATATCCAGGTTATATTCGTACGATATTTTTTCGGCTTCATGAAGCATGGCAGGTGTTTTATCGATTCCCGTTATACTTTGAAATCCTTTTTTATACAGTGCAAATGTGGTTCTTCCAGTTCCGTAGCCAATATCAAGGATTGTATCATCCTGATATAAATATTTTTCGAATGCATATTTTTCTGATTGCCAAAGATCAAAATTTTTTGTTGCATCAGCATAAAGTGAAGCGGCCTCAAGTAAAGAATTAATGATAAAACTTTTTTCAATTTTATCCATCGTCAATTCCTCCAAATTTTAATTTTTTCCTATAATATAGATATTTGATATTGTCGAACTCGTTCCTTGACCTTATAGGTGAATATAGAGACGGGTTTCACATTATTTAGACGATGCTGATGATGATTAATATTCTGGGTTATATAACTTACGTGAAACCCCAAAAGTTTGATAAAATAACATTATTGATTGAGAGCTCGGAGGGGATCAGGTTATGAAGAGTGATAACAATGATATCTTATATATGCATATGCAGGCTTCTGAACGGTTTGTCCTTTTTAATGGACTCAATTTCCGCGAATTTGTTTATTCGCTGCCATATACCATGGATTCCATCTTATTGTTGAAACATCAATTCGATGGAGGGGAATACAATTTGAATGTCCTGCTTGAGAGCGCTTCATCTGAGGATATTGCGAAGCTCGTTAAAGAAAATGTCCGGGCATATGGAGATTTCTGTTGGATTGATTTTGAAGAAGCCGAAGGGCTGGATGAATTGGATGGCAGGGAAATAGCGGAACTTTTATATTTAGGGCATGCAAAAACTCATCTAGAACCTCCATTTTTCCGTAAATTGAATAATCAATTTGTGTACCTTGCCCAGGATGATGGCTGGTTCAATAAAATTTATTTTCGTTCTCTTTCGACATATTATATGATGTTAGGAAGCCTGATTCCGTTAAAGCTGGAGCCATTAAAAGTGGAGAGGTCGTGGCTTGGAATCAGAAAGAAAAGAGAACTTACGGCCATCCCTCCAGAAATGATTTCTTCTTTGGCTCATATTCTGGCAGAGGGGCTCATTTTTTCCTTTCGGCATGTTAAGTACTCAAGAACGAAGATTGAGATACCGGCATGGGTCGTAGGGGATTATTTAAATATGGATGAGATGCATGATGACTTTTCGGATAGAAATATTAAGGAGCCGGATGTCTTTATTACGTTCAATCGAAAAGAAAAAGTATGGGAAAGCATTATAAAAAATAAATAATTATCCTGATTATCCTAACTTCCGGATTCTTGGATTGGATTATCAAAATCCTGGAATATTTTAGGTTTAAGACTTACTATCTCATGCATAAAAGATTAGAGAGGACGACGCACTGAAGTGGTTGGCCTATAATCATTGGAAAAGCATCAATGATGGAAGTTTCGCTTTACCCCGCATTAACAGGCTGTAAGGGAACGGATGGCAAATGTAATGAAAAAGAAATGTGGTGGGCCAACAGCCTGTAAATGCCCGATTGCGACGCACAGGATGTGCTAGCATAGGTGTTGCCACAGGACGTGGCGAATTTAACCTGTGTTCCGCTTATGGTAATCATTGGAAAAGCATCAATGATGGAAGTTTCGCTTTACCCCGCATTAACAGGCTGTAAGGGAACGGATGGCAAATGTAATGAAAAAGAAATGTGGTGGGCCAACAGCCTGTAAATGCCCGATTGGCTCAACTAACCATCATTGGAAAAGCATCAATGATGGAAGTTTCGCTTTATCCGTTTTAGTGTAAAATGATACAATGAACATGGTTAAAAGAATATTGGAGGGTAATACTCATGAAAACTAAACTAGGTTTGCTTTATGGTGGAAAATCTGCGGAGCATGAAGTTTCTATGCAGACGGCTTTAGCAGTCATTAAAGCTCTCGATTTAGCAAAGTTTGATATATATCCGATTTACATAACAAAAGAGGGTTCATGGATTAATGGACCGAAGTTGACAGGACCTGCTGAGAGTGTGGAGGCTTTGACTTTTTCACCGGAAAAATCGAGCTCGCCTCTTGCCTTACAAGCGCATTCAACTGATGAAAATAGTGAATCAACAGGGTATGACGTAATTTTCCCATTGCTTCACGGACCAAATGGAGAAGATGGAACCGTGCAAGGGATGCTGGAACTATTGAATCTTCCTTATGTGGGTAATGGCGTTTTAGCCTCATCAGCTGGAATGGATAAGGTTATCATGAAAAATATTTTTGCCCAGGCGGGACTACCTCAAGTTAAATATACTTGGTTCATTCGTTCTGAATGGGAGAAAAATACTGAAAGCGCCATTAAAAAGGTAGCGGATGAATTGGGGTACCCATGCTTTGTCAAACCCGCTAACTTAGGCTCGAGTGTCGGTATCAGCAAATGTAATGATGCTGATGAATTGGAAAAAGCGGTAGTGGAAGCTTTTCAATTCGATAGGAAGATCATCATTGAAGAAGGGGTAATAGCTCGTGAACTCGAGTTTGGCATCCTTGGTAATGATGACCCGTCTTGTTCAGTGGCAGGGGAAATCATCCCTAAGAAAGATTTTGCCTTCTATGATTATTCAGCAAAATACGTTGACGGTAATTCCGCGATGGTCATCCCAGCGGAGATAAAGGAAAGCGAGTATGCAGCTTTATCCGAAATGGCCATTACAGCCTTTAAGTCATTGGATTGCTCTGGATTGGTTCGAGCTGATTTCTTCTTGACGGAAGAGGGCCAAATCTATATTAATGAAGTGAATACAATGCCTGGGTTCACTCCATTCAGCATGTTTCCGTTATTGTGGAAACACACAGGTGTCGACTATCCAACATTAATTGAAAAACTCGTGAAACTTGCCTTGGAACGTCATCAAGAAAAACAACAAATTAAATATACAGTTTGACCATGCAGGTAATGTATCAGTAAACTTCACAATCCTTCAAAAATTGATTTGATGGATCCAATCAGCAGGAGCCGGTGCGATTTACACTGGTTTCTGCTTCGTTTGGTTAATGGAAGAAGAGAGCGGTTACCGGTTCGATGAATGTAGGAGGAGCAAAATGATAAAGAGAACGTTAAAACAAGTACATGAAATGGCAAATGGATTGAATGATATCACTCCATTCCAGACCATAGGGATCAATGGGGTTACCATCGATTCAAGAACGGTTAAGGAAGGTTGTTTGTTCATTCCTCTTAAGGGTGGGCAGGTTGACGGCCATCAGTATGTCAAGCAAGCTTTAGCGCAAGGAGCGTCGGCTTCTTTTTGGCAAAGGGATGTTCCGAATCCTCCTAATGATTTACCGATAGTCATTGTTGAAAATACCGAAAAAGCACTTCAACAATTAGCGCGTGCTTACCGTGAGCAATTGAATATAAAAGTCATTGGGATAACAGGCAGTAACGGTAAGACGACTACGAAAGATATGACGGCTGCATTGCTGGCGACTACCTATAAAGTTCATAAAACCAATGGTAACTTCAATAACCATCTAGGTTTACCACTAACGGTGCTTTCTATGGAAGAGGATACTGAAGCCGCTGTTTTGGAAATGGGAATGAGCAGCCGCGGTGAAATTGAGTTCTTATCCAAAATGGCAAAGCCAGATGTAGCGATCATTACCAATATCGGTGAATCACATTTATTGGATTTAGGATCACGCGAGGAAATAGCGAATGCGAAGCTGGAAATTGTCGAAGGTTTGGCGGAAGATGGGACGCTCATATATCATGGTGATGAACCATTGCTTCGCAGTCGAATCAAAAAGGATTTTCCTGATTTAAACGTAATATCTTTTGGACGTACAGAACAAAATGATTTATTTCCGCAGACCATTAACCAAGGATCAGACAGTACGACGTTTACAATCGCATCTGATGAAAAGGAAATCGACTATGAGATACCTGTTTTAGGCCAACATAATGTTCTTAATGCATTGGCGGCCATCTTGGTGGCTAAAGAATTCCATGTAGATGATTCGGCGATCCGTAAAGGTCTGTCAACCATTCAGTTAACTAATATGAGGATGGAATTGGTCGAGGGTGCAAAAGGGCAGAAAATCATCAATGATGCGTATAATGCCAGTCCAACTTCAGTTAAGGCCGCTATAGAGCTGATTGAGGGATTATCTGGTTTTGAGAAAAAGATACTTGTACTGGGAGATATGTTGGAGTTAGGACCACAGGAAAAAGACTTTCATTTGAAAATAGGTGAATTGATTTCAAGTGAGCGGATTGATAAGATCTTCACGTATGGTCCTTTGGCCGAGTTTATTGCCAAGGGAGCGAGCAAGGCTTTTTCATCAGAGAAAGTTCGTCCTTTTCAAGATAAGCAGAAGCTTATTGAGGAACTTAAATCGTCAACACAGGTAAATGATATCATTCTCGTTAAAGCTTCTAGGGGCATGAAGCTGGAGGAAGTCGTTCAAGCCTTGCAAAAATAAAAAAGAGTAGAAAAGCCGTTTCTTTTTTAAACGGCTTCAGTAGAAAAGGGGTTCGGAATTAAATTCAGAACCCCTTTTGGAATTCCCTTTGAAATTCTGGCCCGAGGTTAAGGAATTTGGGCTCTACAACTACTATGCATTTTTGGACCTTGTCATGTCCAATTGGCCATCTTCTTGCACCAGTTGGTTTAAAGTAATCATTTCAAGCTAATCTCGCTGAATGGAATTATCCGAGACTCCTACGGGATAAGCGTGCCCAAGGGAGCCCCTGCAGGAGTAAAGGCGAGGGTGCCCCCTGGACCGCCCGCGGAATGCGAGTGCCTGGAGAACGGTCAAAATTTAAAACCTAAAATGGAATGCAGACAAACTCAATTATTATCGAGTCAGTCTATAGTCTGAGGCCGTTTCTTTGAAGCGGCCTTTTTTATCGTATTTAAAAAAGTGTCCCGGCAATAATGCAGATATCATCGTTAATAACTGAATGCCTCATCCTTGAAACCAAAAGTTCCTTAAGAAGGTCATGTGTATCGAGATGGACATTTTCGATGAAGTCCCTCTCAATATTGTCAGATCTGTCAATGGCAGAAGGTACCGGTGTTTTAGAGAGTCCATCTGTATAGATGATGAAACGGCTTCCTGGTTCATAATGAAATACTATTTTTTTAATGGGCATTTCAGGAATTAGTCCTATTGGGTTAGACCCTTCATTTAAATTGAGGAGTTGATTGGTGCATGGGGAATACAAAAAGGCTGAAGGAAGCCCGCAGTTCACATATTCGATGAGTCTATCCTTTGTATTCACGTATGCAATGAAGGCTGTATAACAAACATGGTTTTTATTTTCCCTTTTAACTCCTTGAAATAGATCCTGCATATGTTTGTTCAGTTCCTCCGTTATAAAAATGGGGTCTTTTACACGTTTGATAAGCTCAGGCATCAAAGTGCGTATGTACATGTTAATAAGTGCTGTATGAATGCCCTTTCCCCATACATCGATCATTATGAAGCCGTATGTCCTGTCATCAACTTCCGTCCAGTAAAATAAATCCCCCGACAGCTCACTGGAAGGCTGGGAAAGACCTTTGACCTCTATATCTTCTTTATTGATCGACAAAGGTAAACCTGAAAGTTGAAAGTCCTTTGCAATTCGCAGGCTCCTTGCTGATTTCTGGTTAATCTTTTCAAGCTCATGCCCCTTCATTTTCGCTGAAAACAGTTGCATGCTGATGTTTTGGAGTGATTTTAATTTAATCCTGACTTCTACTGAATCGGCAGGGACTGCCATGGTTTCATAAAAGGTCCATTTTGGCAACGCCGGAGGGGGCCTCATTCCTATAGTACGTTTGTAAATAAATAAGATAGGGATATCATGAGATTCAGCTAAGGCGAACAACGAGGTTTGCTGCCAAGAATCTTTTGATATGTGTAAAGGTAAAATAAATAATGATTGCATTAAGTCCGTTGAATCCTGGAACAGATGACTTTGATTGAGTGGATCCTCCAAAAAGGTGACTTTCTTGTTCAGTGACTCTAACATCAGACCAAAATCTTTACATAAAGGAACATCTATTGTGTATATATTCATATAACCCCCATTAATTTGTTGATAGGTCAATCATACTGCATTTAGACTAATTTACTATAATTTTCGGGTGAATTAATGGAAATTTCGAACTTTAGATGATCTTATATACCTGGAAATGTAAAGGGGATTGGTAGTAAGCCCTATCTTTTTCAATGGGAGTAAACGTGGAAGGTACCCAATTTTTTTGAATAAAACCTCCTACAATAGGATTGTTGAAACTATTTCATTAAAACACATATCATGTATATAAATAGATGTTCGTTTTGTAAAATCATTTAATATTTCCGCTCCAATTTTAAGAATCCATTTACTTATAAATGGATATAGTAACTACGGTAATCCTAGAATCAGACGATGTAGCATCTCTAAAGGAAAAATAAAAATCAATCGGAACATTTTAACCCTTTATTAAATGGCACATTGAATGAACATGCTATATTCTTTCTCAAACGTATCAAGGCCAGCCATTTCCATGTAGGAATATACCAATTTTCCTATTTTTAAAACGATCTAAAGTTTTTAGTAACCATGAATGGGGCGATATCCTTTATTGCAATAACAGTTTGAAAATGGTAATATGATGTATGAGTTTAAATGTCTTATCATTGATGATTATTTAAATTAATCAGGTTGAGGCAACAAAATTGTATGTTCTTACATGTTTCATGAGTTCATTCTTGAGATTATTTTAGATTAAATAGGCCGCGCGTCTGGTCATATATAAAAGCTGCATCTCTTGGCGGCTTTAGTAGCTATTAGGGAATCAAGCCGCATATTAGCGCTTTTCCACTTCTGCAAATCCTCAACGCACCGGGCCTGTTTTGTATAAGAATCTTGGCTCTCGTCAAGTTTTGTTCATACAGTCTTTTTAAGTCTGATGAATAATAGGTGCAGCAGCCCTCACCTGAATAAAACGGTGAAACACCCGTTTATGCTACTTTTAATTTTCCATATTGAATTTAATTTTGGTTACATGTACTTTTAAAAAGATGAGCGTATGTTAATGATAAGTTTACACGTGCGCGAAGTTAAAAATGCCAGTGAATGTTCGTACTGGTATATTTCCTTTTTAAAAAATCATATTGAGTTCATTTGAACTAAAAGGCAGACATACTTTTAGGTGATAATGATAAACTTTTTCATAAGAGATAAAGTAGAACATCCGTCATGATGATGAGGATTTGAACAAAAACATCTGTGCATGATTCATAAATGCACGTGTAAATTTACGAAATAAAAAGGAGTACGAAAACATTGACATTGTTTAGCGAATTAGGATTAGATAGAACGTCTATGAAATCAATAGAAAAAATGGGTTTTGAAGAAGCGAGCCCGATTCAATCCCAAACGATACCACTAGCACTTGAAGGTAAAGATATCATTGGTCAAGCGCAAACAGGAACAGGTAAAACGGCAGCATTCGGTATCCCATTGATGGAAAACATCGATATTAATAACGAAAACGTGCAAGGGATTGTTATTGCACCTACACGTGAGCTTGCCATTCAAGTTTCTGAAGAACTTTTCAAACTTGGTTACGGAAAACGCGCTCGTGTATTAGCGGTTTATGGTGGACAAGATATTGACCGTCAAATCCGTGCTTTAAAGAAAAAACCACACATTATCGTTGGTACACCTGGTCGTCTTTTAGATCATATCAAACGTAAAAATATTAAATTAGGCGGAGTTCACACTGTAGTTCTTGATGAAGCAGATGAAATGCTTAACATGGGATTCATTGAGGATATCGAATTGATCCTTTCAACGGTTCCTGACGAAAGGCAAACATTGCTTTTCTCAGCTACAATGCCTGATCCAATCCGTAAAATTGCTGAAAGATTCATGCGTGAACCCGTTCTTGTGCGTGTAAAAGCGAAAGAAATGACTGTGGATCGCATCGAACAATATTACTTGGAGTTAAAAGAAAGTGAAAAGTTCGATACACTGGCACGTCTTTTCGATATTCAAACACCGGATCTTGCCATCGTCTTCGGACGTACGAAACGCCGTGTGGATGAATTGGCTTCTGCATTGAATATCCGCGGTTATATGGCTGAAGGCATTCATGGTGACCTTAGCCAGGCAAAACGTCTATCCGTTTTGAAAAAATTCAAAGAAGGAAGCATCGATGTACTTGTCGCTACTGATGTGGCTGCACGTGGACTTGATATTTCCGGCGTAACTCACGTATACAACTTTGATATCCCTCAAGATCCGGAAAGCTACGTTCACCGTATTGGACGTACAGGACGTGCGGGTAAACACGGTATTGCCATTACGTTTGTAACACCAAGGGAAAGAGGCCAACTGCATGCGGTTGAACATACAACGAAAAAACGTATGGAGAAACTTAAGACTCCAACGTTGACTGAAGCGTTGGAAGGTCAACAAAAAGCAGTAACGGAAAAAATCCTTAATACAATCGAGAATGATGATTTATCATTATACCTTGGTCAAGCGGAAGAATTACTACAAAAACATAGCGCGGCGGATTTAGTGGCAGCTATGCTTAAATCAATGACAAAAGAACCGGATCAAACGCCAATCAAGTTAACGGAAGAATCTCCATCTCCAATGCGTCGTAATCGCGGAGGAAGCAGTTCTTCTAGTAACAGACAGCGCAATGGCCGCAGTTCTTCAGGCAGAAAAGATTACGGTAGCGGGGCAAGTAAACGCCCAAGCACGAACCGTAAATCGAATGGTTACGGAAACCGTAGCACGAGCCAAAAAAGAGAAAAATCAAATAAGATTTAATTGAATTGGAAATGCCGCTCAATTGAGCGGCATTTTTTTATGTGCATCTCCATATTCCGTGGTATCCAAATGAGTTGTGGTTTTTGGATGAACTGTTCAAAGACTTGTTTGAAAAGTGGTTAAATCCCAGCATTTAATTATAGTATAATGGATGAAAGTGAAGGATGGATGATGAAGATTCATTCAAAAATACCTTGACGGAAGAGGAGAAACCATGGAACCCGAAAATCGCATATCGAATAGGGCCTTGACCGTATGGAAAATCAGTGGTCTTATAAGCTGTTCAATAACTTGGATTATAAGCATCGCCGTACTCGTGCTTACAATCATTTTTGATTGGACATATTGGATATTTGGAGCATTGATCATAATTTCGATAATCCAATCCTATCTGTCCATTTTTCTCATTCCTTCGGTGAAATGGAAGAGATGGCGTTACGAAGTAAAGGATACGGAAATTGATATCCAAAGTGGTATTTTTGTCATTAAAAGAACACTCATACCGATGATTAGGGTTCAGCATGTTGAAACGAAGCAAGGACCATTATTAAGAAAATATGATTTAGCCTCCATTGAAATTTCCACTGCCGCGACCCTTCACGTCATACCTGCCCTGAACCTTGAAGAGGCAGATGAACTGCGGCACTATATTTCCAGAATGGCGAGTGTGGAGGAAGAAGATGTCTGAACCTAAAAGGCTTCACCCCATAGCTGTATTGCTTAACATTATTAAATCAATCAAGGAGTTAGTTATCCCTTTTTTATTAGTAATCGTTATTCCTGGGAAGAATGAAGGGATTCCTGGCTGGATTCAGCCGCTAGTCATTTCCGTTATTATACTTTTTCTGATAGTTATTGCATTCCTACAATGGTTTCGTTTTACATATCGCATAGAAGAGGGCGAATTCAGAATTGAGTCCGGAGTATTCGTAAGGAAGAAACGGTATATAAAGTTTGATCGAATCCATAGCATTGATATATCAGAGGGTATCATCCAGAGGATATTCAGGCTAGTGAAGGTGAATATTGAAACTGCAGGCGGATCTCAGGCTGATGCTGTATTATCAGCCATAAGAAAAAGTGATGCCCAGCGAATCAATTCTTTTATAAGCGAGGAAAAAAACAAAAATACGAATAACCCTCTTGATGAGGATGAAGATGAAGTGGCTGGTTATGAAGATGCAGCAAAAACGGCTTCTGTCTTTAAACAGACACTGCCGCAATTATTCGTCATGGCTGCCACTTCGGGGGCGGTTGGTGTCTTTTTATCTGGAGGAATCGCTTTTATTTCACAGTTTGATGAAATGATCCCTTTTGAACGGATATTTAAGGATTATGAAGATTTAATTGGAATGGGAACCATTATTCTGTCCGTGCTTGCCCTTGTGGCCTTGTTGGTGGTTTATGTACTGGCTACATTAAGTATGGTAATTAAATATGCTTCTTTTACTGTGATAAAAACGGATGATGAAATCGTTATTTCCAGAGGACTTCTCGAGAAAAGACAGCTGACAATCCCTATCCATAAAATACAAGGTATCCGGATCATGGAGAATTTCGTTCGAAAGCCATTGGGATTGGCGACGGTTTATCTTGAATATGCAGGAGGCAGCATGGAAGATAAAGAAAGTCTATCCATCATGTTGTTCCCTTTGATCAAGAAGGGGTATTTACCTGAAAAAATCCTGGAAATTTTACCTGTTTATCAAACAACCACTGAGATGAAGCCACTCCCTAAGTATGCGCTTTCCCGGTATGTGTTTCGCAAGGTTCTATACATCATCCCGATAATCGGAGCTATGGTATGGTTTGTCAGACCTTGGGGTTTACTTTCCTTTTTGATTGTACCGTTGGCGATCTTTTGGGGTTACATGCAATATAGAGATGCAGGATGGAGTATCGAAGGGAATTTGTTGCTATTGAGCAGCCGCTTTTTCTCAAAGCAAACATTGATCATGCAGAGAAGCAGAATTCAATCAATCACGTATAAAAAAAGTTGGTTTCAGAATCGAAAGGAATTAGCTACGATTTCAGCATCGATTAAATCTGGAGTTACTTCCAGGGTCGGCATGGTTGTGGATGTAGAAGAAAAGGATTGCCTAATAATTAAATCATGGTATTTGCCAAAAAAAGCAGTCGACTCCAATGATTGAAAGTAAAGAGTCGGCTGTTTGTCCTACCATTTTTTTCTCAAGTATAATGGAGCTGTTAAAACGCCGGTTGCAAGACCGGCCAAATGACCGACAACGTTAATCTGTGGTTGGATGAATGTCATGATAATGGCAATTCCGGTCAGTGTATATACTGTATTTCTTTCGTTATTTGTAAAATTTGTTTTATTAAACAGTACAAGGTAAAGGAAGAAACCGAGTAAACCAAAAATTGCACCGCTGGCACCTACGTGGTTATATGTCAGTGGTTTAATCAGGAAGGTTGCGATGTTAGCAAGGATTCCGGTTGATAAAAAGAAGATTGAAAATTTTATGGATCCAAGGAATTTCTCCAGGAATGGACCAAAGATGGCAAGTGAGAACCCATTGAACAGTAAATGTGTAAACGTGCTATGTAGAAAGATGGGGGTGATCAAACGCCACCATTGTCCATCGGCGATGTATAAGTTTACACCTGTGCCGTAATAAAAGAGTACATTGCCGGGAAATATGGGGAAAAGGATGAGAACGAAAACAATCATCATAATGAGTATGAGCACAGTCACAGCTCGATATGAATTTGCGTATTCGCGGAAGCCTTCTGTTCTTGTAAACATAAATTCCTCCTTATTATTTTTATAATTAGATACAATATTATCATTTTCAGGTAAAAGAGTCCTCCTAATGATATGCAACTTATTACTTTAATAGAAGAGGTGTCAAGGTGATTAAAGGTATAGGCGTGGACATTACTGAGTTGGATAGAATGGAAACACTGATTAATCGGCAACCCCGTTTAAAGGAACGTATATTGACAGAAAAGGAAATCTCGATTTTCGAAAAGTTAAATGGAAGAAGGAAAGTCGAGTATTTTGCTGGACGTTTTGCAGCAAAGGAAGCTTTTTCCAAAGCGTATGGTACAGGGATCGGTAAGCACCTGTCCTTTTTGGATATCGAAATCACATCGGATGAAAAAGGAAAGCCAGTGATTTCAAAGCCGTTTTCTGAAGGGGTCCATCTTTCGATTAGCCACAGCAGGGATTATGCTGTGGCTCAGGTCGTAATTGAAAGGGTGAATTGAGTTTTGTCCAATCGGGTCATAAACCTTAAGGTTGTCTCATATACATTTAGTGCTATAGGGAGACAAGGCCCGGTAAAAGGTACATGGCAGAGTAGGTGCTCTCGAAAAGTTTTTAGCCCGGATCGAACTGGTCCGTGGCTGAAATACCGAGGAAACTAAGACATCAGTCGAGCCAATGTCCGGATCCTGCCTTTTCCTCTCCCTTTTACGTTCAAATGACAAAAAGGGGTTGAAAAGATGAAGAAGATGTTAATGCTTTTTGCAGGGATCATGCTCTTGCTTGCTCTTTCTGCTTGCGGCCAAAAATCACAGGGTGACGTAGTGAGTGAATTGAATGAGAAGCTTGGCGAAATGAAAGGATATAAAGCTAACGCGAAGATGACATTAAAGATGGGGACGGAACCTCAAGTGTATAATGTGGAGATTTGGCATAAGGACCCTTCTTTTTACCGCGTAAATCTTAAAAATGAAGAGAAGGATCAAAGCCAGATGATTTTAAAAAATGATGATGGTGTATATGTTTTGACGCCTGCTTTGAATAAAAGCTTTAAATTTCAAAGTGAGTGGCCGGAGAACAGCAGTCAGGCTTATTTGTTCGAGTCGTTGGTGAAAGACATTACGGAAGATAAAAGTGCGACATTTAAAGAAACGGATAAACATTATGTCTTTGAAACGAAAACGCGCTACCAAAACAATAAAATGTTGCCATTTCAAGAGATTACTATAAACAAAAAGAATTTATCTCCAGTCAGTGTAAAAGTCATGGACCCCGATAAGACCGCATTAGTCCTTGTTGAATTTTCAAAAGTGAAATTCGATACGACTTTTGATAAAGATTCATTCGATATGAAGAAAAATATGACAAGTGCACAACTTGAAGCACCTGTTATGGCAGAAGTCCAAAATGAAGGGTTTGCGGTGAAATACCCAGAAAATATCGGTGATATGAACTTAACGGAAGAAAAAGAAATAGCAACGGAAAAGGGAGAACGTGTCGTTTTGACCTATGAGGGTACAAAAAGTTTTACATTGGTTCAGGAAAAAGCTGAGGTAGTCCAAACTTCCGTTTCGACGAATGTAAATGGAGAGCCGGTTGATTTGGGTTATACAGTCGGCGCCATTACAGGAAATACGATTGCATGGACTTTTGAAGGTGTGGATTATATGCTTGCATCAAAGGACTTGGAACAGGAAGAGATGATAGAAGTCGCCCGTTCCGTTGGGGGAGATCCAGTCAAATAGGATTACATAACAAGCTGATTTTTCCCGTCTCCTCATGAAGGCTTCTTCTGGGAAGGATAGGCGGGGAAGCAGCTTGTTGACATTTTAGATCCTTCCATTTGGTATGGGTTGGCAAGCTGGAAAATTAGATCAAGGTGAAAAAGCACTTTATCTTTCTATCAGTTGGTTATAGAATGGTCCTATAATGAAACGAAAACTTCGCTACTGGGAAGAATCTTACTGTGAGTGCAGGAAAGAAGGAAATGGGCTTGGAAACGAAAATATTTCATCGAGATACGTGGGCAGAAGTAAATTTGGATAATATTTTTGGAAATATCTCTTCATTGAAAAAAAGACTGGGAAATGGCGTTAGTCTTTTCGCTGTCGTTAAAGCGAATGCTTATGGCCACGGGGACTATGAAGTGGCTAAAACGGCACTTGAAGCGGGGGCTGATTTTTTAAGTGTCGCTTTTTTGGATGAGGCACTTGCTTTACGGAAAAAGGGAATATTGGCTCCAATTCTTGTACTTGGGGCATCGAGGCCTGAAAGTGCAGCGCTTGCTGCCGAGTATGGGATTTCCGTGACGGTTTTCGATGTAGTGTGGTTAGAGAAGGCAAAGGATTTATTGAAACCGGGACAAGTTCTGCAAGTTCATGTGAAAGTGGATAGCGGCATGGGGAGAATTGGCATTCGTGATGAAGGTCAACTCCTGAAAGTGGAAAGTTTGCTTAAGCAGGAGGCGTGTTTCAACTTCCAAGGGATATTCACACATTTCGCGACGGCAGATGAATTGAAGACCGACTTTTATGAAAAGCAGCTTGCTTCATTTAAAGGGATGCTTTCCGCATTGATTAGAAAGCCAGAATATATTCATGCAGCCAATAGTGCAGCTTCTTTAAGGTTTACCGATCCGGAATGGAATGCAATAAGAATGGGGATTTCCATGTATGGTTTGAGCCCTTCCATGGAAATGCAGCCGATATTGCCATTTCCCTTAAGACAGGCTATATCTTTAAGAACGAAGATGGTCGCGGTTAAACAGCTTGCTAAGGGTGAAAGCGTTAGTTATGGGGCAACTTATACGGCTGAAGGTGATGAATGGATTGGGACTTTGCCAATCGGTTATGCTGACGGCTGGATCCGTAAACTTCAAGGTCAGGAAGTTCTTGTGGATGGAAGCAGAGTGCCGATTGTCGGCAGGATTTGCATGGATCAATGCATGATCAAGCTACCTGGACCATTCCCTGTAGGAACAGAGGTCACACTCATCGGGAATGATGGTGATGAATCGATTACTGTTGATGAGATAGCGGCAAAGCTGGAAACGATCAATTATGAGGTAACATGTATGATAGGTGCAAGAGTGCCCCGCATATATATAAAAGATAATCAGTTGAAACATGTACGTAACTTCATCTTGGAATGACAGGATTGTAAATAAATCCTAAGATTGTGAATAAGATTTCCTTTATTATGCTGATAATAGGATTGAGAATAGAATATACTCTTTGCAGATAGGCATTTTAATGGTAATATTGAAAAGGATATATAATAAAGGTGTGTAGTGATGGTGGAGGTGTATGTTTGTGTCTGAATCCAGCGCAACAAGAGAGATATTAATTCGATTACCTCAAAATTTTTTAACAGAGTTAGATGGGTATGCGAGTGAAGAAAATGTAAATCGCAGTGAATTTATTTATCGTGCCACAAAAATGTATCTTCGCGAACGTAAAAAGAAAGAGTTTCGTGAATCGATGAAACGCGGTTATATTGAAATGGCGGCCATTAATTTAACGATTGCTTCTGAAGCCTTCCAGGCTGAATTCGAGGCTGGTCATTGCGTTGAACGATTAGTTAGCGGAGGCTGAGCCATTGATTGTTGTTAAGCGTGGTGACGTATACTTCGCAGACCTTTCCCCGGTAGTCGGTTCAGAGCAGGGTGGAACCCGTCCGGTACTAATTTTACAAAACGATATTGGTAATCGCTTTAGTCCGACTGTGATCGTGGCAGCCATTACAGCTCAAATTCAAAAAGCGAAATTGCCTACGCATGTTGAGATTAATGCAAAAAAGTACGGATTCGAGCGGGATTCCGTCATTTTATTAGAACAGATCCGGACAATTGATAAGCAGCGATTAACTGATAAAATTACGCATCTTGACGAACCAATGATGCAAAAGGTCAATGAAGCTTTGCAAATTAGTTTAGGCCTCATTGAGTTTTAGAGAAAAATTTTCCCGTTAAACCGGGCGTTATTATAATACAAATCATTCTTGATGTTTTTAGATGGCACGATTCCTGCAACGGTGGGAATCGTGTTTTTTTTGTCGAAATAACATGCCCGAAATTAAGTAATACAGAGGATTACTCTTCTTGCATATTATTATGAATGTACTTAATCTTACAGCAGGATATATAAAAAATTTGACGAATAAAATCAGTATATAATTAGAAATTGGATAGAATCCTCCTAACTTTTCTTTGAAATGATGTTTTCCTTACCTGAATTTTGGGTATGTAGTTATGTTGTAAATACTTAAATAAAAGCAAAAGTGTAAGGGAAAACCCAATGGAAAACTAGATGGGAAAAACATTACAGTTAGTTAACATCCTTGTGACGAGGACAGGGGAACATAGCAATTGTGTTAGAATGGGAGGATATTATGAATCAATTGGTTTACGATTTTATTAAGCAAAATCAAGATTACATCCTAACTGAGTGGATGGGCATCATGAAGGAAAGTACAGACGAAAGATTAATTAAAGTCGTCTCCGATCGAATGTTCACGCAAACGAGCAGTGAATTTATAGATATGATCATCACGAATGTTGATAGTAAAAACAAGGAATTCACATTGAAGCTTTCAGATTTTGCCGAGAAAGTCGTCCAATTGGGATGGCCTCTCACTTTCGTCAATGAAGGTCTTCATAAATTCACGTTAATTGTCATTAATGGTATGGTGGCCAAGGGTCTGGTGACCCCTGATAATCAAGTCAATCTTGTTAACCATTTGGATAAATGGGCAACTCCAATAAATAATGAAATAGTCAATATTTATACCCAAACTTGGGAAAGAACTGTTACTATGCAAAAAATAGCCTTGCAAGAACTTTCGGCTCCGCTCATTCCTGTATTGGAAGGCATTACGGTTATGCCGCTGATTGGTACAATTGATACAGAACGTGCCAAACAGATAATGGAGAACCTGTTGACTGGCGTTGTTAAGCATAGATCTGAAGTTGTCCTTATCGATATAACGGGTGTGCCTGTCGTGGATACCATGGTTGCTCATCATATCATTCAGGCAGCGGAAGCAGTCCGATTAGTGGGTGCAAAATGTATACTCTGCGGCATTCGCCCTGAAATAGCTCAAACCATCGTTAACCTAGGCATTAATTTAAATGAAGTGATTACAAAAAATACATTGAAAAAAGGGATAGAAGTTGCGTTGGAATTAACGAGCCGTAAGATCGTAAAGGTGGAGGGATAAGTATGAGGATTCCGATATTAAAGCTTTATGACTGCTTGTTAGTCTCTATACAGTGGGAGTTGGATGATGTGACTGCCCTTCAATTTCAAGAGGATTTATTGCATAAGATTCATGAAACAAGCGCGAATGGCGTAGTTATAGATATTACCTCAATAGATTTTATAGATTCCTTTATCGCAAAGGTATTAGGCGATGTCTTTAGCATGTCTAAGCTTATGGGGGCCAAGGTTGTAATTACGGGGATCCAGCCTGCTGTTGCAATAACATTAATTGAACTGGGAATTAGTCTCGATGATGTTCTGACAGCATTAGATCTAGAGAAAGGCCTGGAGAAATTACAACAGGAATTGGGGGATTAAAGAATGGAGTTCCAATCCTGCGTAAAAATCATAAATGAATGGGACATCGTAGCTGCAAGGCAGCTCGGAAGAAATGTCGCTAAAGAGTTGGGGTTCGGCACTGTAGACCAGGCGAGGATCACAACGGCTATAAGCGAATTGGCCCGAAATATATACCTATATGCTGGACAAGGCAGTGTTAGCATAGAGAAGCCAAATAAAAATGGGAAGTCAGGATTGAAAATCATTGCAGAGGACAAAGGGCCGGGAATTGAGGATATCCGGAGAGTCATGGAAGATGGATATACCACCTCAGGGGGACTGGGGGCAGGCCTTCCGGGAGTCAAACGTTTAATGGATGACTTCGATATTGAATCGATACCAGGTGAAGGGACTAAGATTGTCGCTACGAAATGGCTCCGTTAGGGGGGGACTATGGATATTAGGGAGAACATGGAGAAAAAGTATCATGAGGCGCTTTCTACTTATCTTAAAGACCAAAATGAGCAAGCACTCTACCAAGGGCAAAAGATTAGCCGCCTACATATTAAATACAATATATCTCCTGAAGAAATAATCAGTATGCATAAAAATAACTTAATGGAACTTTACCCGGAATTACCGGGAAAAGTATTGGATTCTTTCGATTTTCTGCTGGAAGTCATGATGGGCTATGGCATAGCATACCGTGAACATCAAAGCCTTAGACATCAACAGCAGGAACTGAAAACGGAAATTGAGATTGCGGCAAACGTTCAACATACTCTTTTGGAAACGGAAATTCCTGATATCAAAGCTCTTGAAATTGGGGCGATCAGTGTTCCGGCCAGACAGATGAATGGAGATTATTATCATTTTGTCCAAGATGAAAATGAGCGAATCGGGGTAGGGATAGCTGATGTCATAGGAAAAGGCATTCCGGCTGCATTGTGCATGTCGATGATTAAATATGCGATGGATAGTCTTCCGGAGCATCGACATGAACCGAAAAGCGTGCTTGAGAGTTTGAACCGTGTTGTGGAGCATAATGTGGATCCAAGCATGTTCATAACCATGTTCTATGGTTTATATGATCCGCATGACAGGCAATT
Source organism: Peribacillus sp. NJ11 (assembly GCF_030348405.1). Taxonomy (NCBI): domain Bacteria; kingdom Bacillati; phylum Bacillota; class Bacilli; order Caryophanales; family Bacillaceae; genus Peribacillus; species Peribacillus sp. NJ11. Next base: position 830,465 of record NZ_JAUCFO010000001.1, on the reverse strand, counting down.
TTCCTATGCTTCAGCTGGACATGAACCTGGATTTTACTATGATGCCGCTACAGGTACATTTAGCGATTTGGATGCAAAAGGTTTGTTGCTTGGAGTTGATAAAAAAACAAGGTATCGCCAATATGAAAAAACGGTGAATGGCGGAGACATGATCATTTTATTATCTGATGGAGTAACGGAGTGCCGGACGAATGATGGGTTCATAGAAAGGGAAACGCTTATTGGTTTCATTAAAAAGAATATGCACTTACAAGCCCAGGAAATGGTGAATAATATATATAAGCAATTGGAGAAAATGCAGAACTTCCAACTGCGGGATGATTTCACATTAATAATTTTAAAATCAAATGTTTAGTATTATTTCCGCGGGGTATAGATATAAGAATGATGAGCATTTAAAGAGGTGGGTCAAGGATGAATATAACTGTAGATGTTAATGAATTAAATACTGAATTTATTGTAAAACTAAAAGGTGAAATCGATGCCTATACTGCACCAAAACTAAGGGAATCACTATTTCCGATTTCAGAGCAGGACAATGTTTCGATTACTATTGATTTAACCGAAGTTTCCTATATGGATAGTACGGGACTTGGGGTATTTGTCGGTGCTTTTAAAAGCGTAAGGGCAAATAATGGCGAATTCACTTTAGTTGGGTTATCAGAAAGGTTACGACGTTTGTTTGATATTACTGGTCTTGCAGATATCATTGATATAAAAAGTGGTACAGAGGGTGGGTTAGAATGAGTCAAGTATATGATTACATCGAAATGAAAATACCTGCAAAACCGGAATTCATCGGTGTCATTCGTTTAACGCTTTCTGGAATAGGTAGCCGGATGGGGTTTGCGTATGATGAAATTGAGGATTTGAAAATAGCTACCAGTGAGGCTTGTACAAATGCAGTACAGCATGCATATAAGGATTCCGAAAAAGGTGAAGTGAAAGTGAGTTTCGGGCTTTATCCTGACCGTTTGGAGGTCATGGTTTCTGATAGCGGTAAGAGCTGTAATTTCGAAGAGGTTCGCCAAGGGCTCGGTCCATACGAAAATGGACAAAAAGTTGAACTCTTGAGAGAAGGAGGCTTGGGTCTTTACCTCATTGAAACTCTGATGGATGATGTGAAAATTCATCAGCATGACGGGGTTACAGTATTTATGACTAAGTTTTTAGAAGGAGAGCAGGTGGAGATGGATGCAAAAACAGTCTCAACCTAATCAGGCACAAAGAGAACAGGTAAATGAATGGATTAGAGCTTATCAGCAAGACCAAGATGATGAAGCACAGAGCAATCTAGTCATCCATTATAAAAGTTTGGTTGAAACAATCTCCCGTAAGTACGCGAAAGGAAAATCGTTTCAGGAGGATATCTCCCAGGTCGGCATGATTGGTTTATTAGGTGCCATCCGACGATATGATGAATCCTTTGGTAAGAGCTTTGAGGCATTTGCCGTCCCTACTATAATTGGGGAAATCAAAAGGTTCTTGCGTGACAAAACATGGAGTGTCCATGTGCCAAGAAGAATAAAGGAACTTGGTCCAAAAATCAGGGTGACTGTCGAGGAATTAACAACGACACTTCATCGTTCACCAAGAATAGATGAAATAGCCGATTGTATAGGAGTGACTGAAGAAGAAGTTTTAGAAGCGATGGAAATGGGAAAAAGCTATCAAGCTTTATCTGTTGATCATTCTATTGAGGCGGACTCTGATGGCGGTACTGTCACATTACTTGATATATTCGGTAATGTAGATGAAGGTTTTGAAAAGGTCAATCAGCGCCTCGTGCTCGAAAAGGTGCTGCATGTGTTAAGTGACCGTGAAAAGATGATCATTCAACATACTTATTTAGAAAATTTAAGTCAAAAAGAAGCTGGCGATAAACTTGGAATTTCTCAAATGCATGTGTCGAGACTCCAGCGACGCGCGATCAAGAAACTTCAAGAAGCGATTAATGCTGAAAACTCGGAGTTAATTCAGTGATCAAAGATATTCTGAGGGGAGAAAGAATTGAAGTCGTTGTCTCTCAATCCTCTAAAAACGGGATGGTTTATTGTGGTGATGATTACTTCTTTCTTCATACGAAAGAATACTTTGTGTGTGTACTGGCTGATGGGCTAGGTAGCGGGAAAAACGCTTACGAATCTTCCCATGCCGTCATCGAGGAAGTAAAACGTAATCATGAGTTGGATGTAGAATCACTAATGGCAGTGTGTAATCAAGTTTTAATCGATAAGCGGGGGGCCGCCGTTTCCATTTTGAAGATATTTTATGACAAGAATGAATTTGTATACAGTTCAGTGGGTAACATCCGCTTTTTCCTGTATAATCCAAGCGACGACAAACTAGTTTACCCTTTACCTGTTACAGGGTATTTATCCGGCAGGAAACAAAAATACCGGACGCAAAGCTACAAATTTGAACCAAATGCAAAATTCATTCTTCATTCCGATGGTTTAGAACTTAAGGGAGCTAAATCTTTTTTAAAAAGGCTGGTCCCTATCGATAAGAACGCCAAATGCATTTTAGAAAGCAGTCCAACAACTGCAGATGATACAACTTTCATTTTAGGAAGCTTACTTTCCTCGTAATTCGGAAGTGAGCTTTTTTGTGTTGAATTCGCAACTTCATCTCTCATTTGCTAGACTATATATATATAAGATCAAAAGGTTGGGGGTAAACATAATGATCGTTGTAGAAGATACCTTAAAAGAATTGATTAAACAAATATCCAATGAGCTAACTTTGAAAAATCATCAAGTTCAAAACGTCATACAGATGCTGCAAGAGGGGAATACTGTTCCCTTTATTGCCCGATATAGAAAAGAAATGACAGGTTCACTTGATGAAGTGCAGATTCGATCCATCATGGAGAGGTGGAACTACCTGGAAAACTTAGGCCAGAGGAAAGCGGAAGTTACGCGTTCGATTGGTGAACAGGGGAAATTGACAGAAGAATTAACAAGGCAAATCGAGAAGGCGACAAAACTGCAGGAAGTCGAAGATTTATACAGGCCATTCAAGCAAAAAAGGAGAACGAAAGCGACGGTCGCTAAAGAAAAGGGTCTTGAACCACTGGCTACTTGGCTTCTTGAATGTCAAATCCATGCTCGAGTAAGCGAAAAAGCCACTGAATTCGTATCGGCAGAAAAAGAAGTTCCTTCTATTGAAGAGGCTATTGCAGGAGCGCAGGATATCATAGCAGAACATATTTCCGATGATGCAGAATTAAGGAAGTGGATAAGGGCTGAAATTTTCAAAGCTGGAAAAATAATTTCGACTGTGAAAAACGAAGAGAAGGACGAGAAAAAAATCTTTGAGATGTACTATGAATATGAGGAGCCGGTTCAAAGAATCGTACCACATCGGGTGTTGGCGCTAAATAGAGGTGAAAAGGAAGAGGTTTTACGAATATCCATTCAGCCTCGTACGGAAATCATCATTGGTCATCTGGAACGGAAAATCATTAAAAATAACAAATCTGAAGCCCAGGTTGTTCTTAAATCGGCAATTGAAGATGGACTTAAGCGTTTGATCATGCCTTCTGTAGAACGGGAAATCAGAAAAGAGCTGACGGAAAAAGCTGAGGATCAAGCTATCCATATTTTCTCTGAAAACCTCCGGAACCTGCTCTTGCAGCCCCCGCTTAAAGGGAAAGTGGTCCTAGCCTTAGATCCGGCATATCGGACTGGCTGTAAGTTGGCTGTCATTGATGAAACCGGAAAGGTACTCGATATCAGTGTAATCTATCCGCATCCTCCTGTTGCGAAGCTTAATGCTGCCCGTGAAAAAACGATCGAAATACTTCAGCGGTTCTCGGTTGAGATCGTGGCAATCGGCAATGGTACCGCATCACGTGAATCAGAGCAATTCATCGCAGATATTCTAAAAGAAGTGAACGGGAATATTTCATATATTATTGTTAATGAAGCGGGAGCCAGTGTGTATTCAGCCTCGGATATTGCCCGTGAAGAGTTTCCGGATCTTCAAGTGGAGCAGAGAAGCGCCGTATCAATTGGCAGAAGGCTTCAAGATCCCCTTGCCGAACTTGTTAAAATCGATCCTCAATCCGTGGGGGTAGGACAGTATCAACATGACGTGTCCCAGAAAAAGTTAACGGAATCCCTCACCTTTGTAGTAGAAACAGCTGTTAACCAGGTGGGCGTGAACGTCAATACCGCTTCATCGTCACTATTACAATATGTAGCTGGTTTATCAAAATCGGTTGCTCAAAATATTGTGAAGAAAAGGGAAGTGGAAGGGAAGTTTTCAAGCAGGAAGGAATTAAAGAAGATTCCCCGCCTTGGTGCCAAAACATATGAACAATGCATAGGGTTCCTGCGTATCATTAATGGAGATGAGCCTTTGGATCAAACTGCGATACATCCTGAGAACTACAGTGCCGTGAATAAATTGTTGAAGAAAATGGGATTCACATCTGTGGATTTAGGCAGTGATGCACTTAATGAAGAGTTAAGTAAACTAAAACCGGCCGAGTTAGTCAATGAATTGGAAATTGGGGAAATTACGATTCAAGATATCATTGATGATTTGATGAAACCGGGAAGAGATCCTCGGGATGAATTATCAAAACCACTGCTTAAGCAAGATGTACTGAAAATGGAGGATCTACAAACTGGGATGGAATTACAAGGCACAGTGAGGAATGTTGTGGATTTCGGTGCGTTTGTGGACATTGGTGTCAAACAGGATGGACTGGTGCATATTTCCAAACTAAGCAACCGGTTTGTAAAACACCCATTGGATATAGTTGCCGTTGGGGATGTTGTGACGGTTTGGGTAGAACTGGTCGACTCTCAAAAGCAAAGGGTATCTTTAACTATGCTCGAGCCAAAGAATCAAATCTAGCCTATGGAAAGCTCCTTCTATAATTTGAAGGGGTTTTTTTAGCGAAGCGAATGTATGTCATATTTCGAACACAGTTGAATCTATAACCGGAGACTTTCTTTTTTTTGATAAAAAAACCAACATTGATTCAACATCTTCACTTGATAATAATCCTTTTCATAAAAGGCTTTACGTATTTGATTCTGGAACCAATTAGGCATAGCTTTTCCTCCCTTAGTTTCCTATTGTATTATTAGTCTATGTTATAATGGGTTGTCATGTTACCAAGGAAAGGGAGGGGGAAATGGATAATCTGCAATTGCAAAAACTAGTCGAAGAAATTTCGTTGAAAGACTTTAAAAAGACCTTTAACCACGTAGCCACTTTTAATCCGCGTCTCCGAACTACAGGAGGACGATACTTGCTGCGTTCACACAATATAGAAATCAATAAGAAGTATCTTGATGAACGCGGTGTGGAAGAAATGATTGGCATCATAAAACATGAATTGTGCCATTATCATCTGCACATCGAGAAGAAAGGGTATCAGCATCGTGATGCGGACTTTAAGCAATTACTCAAAAAAGTCGGGGCACCGAGATTTTGTGAGCCACTCCCATCAAACCAAGTAAAGAGAAAGATGAATACTATTCAATATAAATGTGAAGACTGTCAGCAGGTGTATATAAGAAAAAAACGAATCGACACTATCCGTTTCGTTTGTGGTAAATGTCGTGGAACGTTGATTTACCAAGGGTTCAAGGAAGAAAAAACAAAAATATAAAAAAACACAAAAGAACCCTTGACTTTAGGTTGCAACCTCTTTATAATCATAAGAGTCGACAAGATAACAACTTGTTCTTCACGACAAACATTAAGGTCCTTGAGCGTGAAAAAGGAACCCAATTTTCATTATTCCGCAGTAGCTCAGTGGTAGAGCATTCGGCTGTTAACCGAACGGTCGTAGGTTCGAGTCCTACCTGCGGAGCCATTTTTTTGGGGAAGTACTCAAGAGGCTGAAGAGGCGCCCCTGCTAAGGGTGTAGGTCGCGTAAGCGGCGCGAGGGTTCAAATCCCTCCTTCTCCGCCAGTTACACATTTTATCAAGGCCCATTGGTCAAGCGGTTAAGACACCGCCCTTTCACGGCGGTAACACGGGTTCGAATCCCGTATGGGTCACTTTCTAATAATGCTGGTCCCGTGGTGTAGCGGTTAACATGCCTGCCTGTCACGCAGGAGATCGCGGGTTCGATTCCCGTCGGGACCGCCATTTTTTTAAAAAATACTTGCTAAAATAATATTATCGTGATATAATATTAACCTGGCTGTTAATTAGTATTTGATTAATGGGCTATAGCCAAGCGGTAAGGCAACGGATTTTGATTCCGTCATGCGAAGGTTCGATCCCTTCTAGCCCAGCCATTTTCATTTGGAGCCATTAGCTCAGTTGGTAGAGCATCTGACTTTTAATCAGAGGGTCGAAGGTTCGAATCCTTCATGGCTCACCATTTATTTTCGCGGGTGTGGCGGAATTGGCAGACGCACCAGACTTAGGATCTGGCGCCGCAAGGCGTGGGGGTTCAAGTCCCTTCACCCGCACTGATAATTTTCTTCTTGACATCAAGTTGAAAAGGTGTTAAACTTACAAAGTCGCTTTCGCGGTCGTGGCGGAATGGCAGACGCGCTAGGTTGAGGGCCTAGTGGGGGAAACCCCGTGGAGGTTCGACTCCTCTCGGCCGCACCAATAACATCATAGAAATTAGCGCCCGTAGCTCAATTGGATAGAGCATCTGACTACGAATCAGAAGGTTGTAGGTTCGACTCCCGCCGGGCGCACCATATTTTACGGGAAGTAGCTCAGCTTGGTAGAGCACTTGGTTTGGGACCAAGGGGTCGCAGGTTCGAATCCTGTCTTCCCGACCATTCTTTCTGAAAATATCTTAAAAATTAAATGCGGGTGTAGTTTAGTGGTAAAACCTCAGCCTTCCAAGCTGATGATGAGAGTTCGATTCTCTTCACCCGCTCCAATATTATTATTGCTCTTTGAAAACTGAACAAAACAAAGCGCCAACGTTAAATTTTAAGTGAGCACACACTATCAAAAAAAGCAAAATGAGCAAGTCAAACATTTCTTCGGAGAGTTTGATCCTGGCTCAGGACGAACGCTGGCGGCGTGCCTAATACATGCAAGTCGAGCGAATCGATGGGAGCTTGCTCCCTGAGATTAGCGGCGGACGGGTGAGTAACACGTGGGCAACCTGCCTATAAGACTGGGATAACTTCGGGAAACCGGAGCTAATACCGGATACGTTCTTTTCTCGCATGAGAGAAGATGGAAAGACGGTTTCGGCTGTCACTTATAGATGGGCCCGCGGCGCATTAGCTAGTTGGTGAGGTAATGGCTCACCAAGGCGACGATGCGTAGCCGACCTGAGAGGGTGATCGGCCACACTGGGACTGAGACACGGCCCAGACTCCTACGGGAGGCAGCAGTAGGGAATCTTCCGCAATGGACGAAAGTCTGACGGAGCAACGCCGCGTGAACGAAGAAGGCCTTCGGGTCGTAAAGTTCTGTTGTTAGGGAAGAACAAGTACCAGAGTAACTGCTGGTACCTTGACGGTACCTAACCAGAAAGCCACGGCTAACTACGTGCCAGCAGCCGCGGTAATACGTAGGTGGCAAGCGTTGTCCGGAATTATTGGGCGTAAAGCGCGCGCAGGTGGTTCCTTAAGTCTGATGTGAAAGCCCACGGCTCAACCGTGGAGGGTCATTGGAAACTGGGGAACTTGAGTGCAGAAGAGGAAAGTGGAATTCCAAGTGTAGCGGTGAAATGCGTAGAGATTTGGAGGAACACCAGTGGCGAAGGCGACTTTCTGGTCTGTAACTGACACTGAGGCGCGAAAGCGTGGGGAGCAAACAGGATTAGATACCCTGGTAGTCCACGCCGTAAACGATGAGTGCTAAGTGTTAGAGGGTTTCCGCCCTTTAGTGCTGCAGCTAACGCATTAAGCACTCCGCCTGGGGAGTACGGCCGCAAGGCTGAAACTCAAAGGAATTGACGGGGGCCCGCACAAGCGGTGGAGCATGTGGTTTAATTCGAAGCAACGCGAAGAACCTTACCAGGTCTTGACATCCTCTGACAACCCTAGAGATAGGGCTTTCCCCTTCGGGGGACAGAGTGACAGGTGGTGCATGGTTGTCGTCAGCTCGTGTCGTGAGATGTTGGGTTAAGTCCCGCAACGAGCGCAACCCTTGATCTTAGTTGCCAGCATTCAGTTGGGCACTCTAAGGTGACTGCCGGTGACAAACCGGAGGAAGGTGGGGATGACGTCAAATCATCATGCCCCTTATGACCTGGGCTACACACGTGCTACAATGGATGGTACAAAGGGCTGCAAACCTGCGAAGGTAAGCGAATCCCATAAAGCCATTCTCAGTTCGGATTGTAGGCTGCAACTCGCCTACATGAAGCCGGAATCGCTAGTAATCGCGGATCAGCATGCCGCGGTGAATACGTTCCCGGGCCTTGTACACACCGCCCGTCACACCACGAGAGTTTGTAACACCCGAAGTCGGTGAGGTAACCTTTATGGAGCCAGCCGCCTAAGGTGGGACAGATGATTGGGGTGAAGTCGTAACAAGGTAGCCGTATCGGAAGGTGCGGCTGGATCACCTCCTTTCTAAGGATAATTACGAGAGCGCTTTTGTTTTGTTCAGTTTTGAATGAGTAATTCATTCAGATAGGGAAGAAAAACATCACGATGTGATGGATTCTTTCTGCTTTGTTCCTTGAAAACTAGATAATAGATAGAAGGCAATTAATTTTTTTCAAAGCATCTGTAAGATCTTTTTAACGGTTAAGTTAGAAAGGGCGCACGGTGGATGCCTTGGCACTAGGAGCCGATGAAGGACGGGACTAACACCGATATGCTTCGGGGAGCTGTAAGTAAGCTTTGATCCGGAGATTTCCGAATGGGGAAACCCACTGTTCGTAATGGAACAGTATCTTTACCTGAATACATAGGGTACTGAAGGCAGACCCGGGGAACTGAAACATCTAAGTACCCGGAGGAAGAGAAAGCAAATGCGATTTCCTGAGTAGCGGCGAGCGAAACGGAATTAGCCCAAACCAAGAGGCTTGCCTCTTGGGGTTGTAGGACACTCAACATGGAGTTACAAAGGAACGGGGTAAATGAAGTGATCTGGAAAGGTCCGTCAAAGAAGGTAAAAACCCTGTAGTTGAAACTTCGTTCCCTCCTGAGTGGATCCTGAGTACGGCGGGACACGAGAAATCCCGTCGGAAGCAGGGAGGACCATCTCCCAAGGCTAAATACTCCCTAGTGACCGATAGTGAACCAGTACCGTGAGGGAAAGGTGAAAAGCACCCCGGAAGGGGAGTGAAATAGATCCTGAAACCGTGTGCCTACAAGTAGTCAAAGCCCGTTAATGGGTAATGGCGTGCCTTTTGTAGAATGAACCGGCGAGTTACGATTTCATGCGAGGTTAAGTTGATAAGACGGAGCCGCAGCGAAAGCGAGTCTGAATAGGGCGAATGAGTATGAGGTCGTAGACCCGAAACCAGGTGATCTACCCATGTCCAGGGTGAAGTTCAGGTAACACTGAATGGAGGCCCGAACCCACGCACGTTGAAAAGTGCGGGGATGAGGTGTGGGTAGCGGAGAAATTCCAATCGAACCTGGAGATAGCTGGTTCTCTCCGAAATAGCTTTAGGGCTAGCCTCAAGATGAGAGTATTGGAGGTAGAGCACTGATTGGACTAGGGGCCCCCAACGGGTTACCGAATTCAGTCAAACTCCGAATGCCAAATACTTATTCTTGGGAGTCAGACTGCGAGTGATAAGATCCGTAGTCGAAAGGGAAACAGCCCAGACCACCAGCTAAGGTCCCAAAGTATACGTTAAGTGGAAAAGGATGTGGAGTTGCTTAGACAACCAGGATGTTGGCTCAGAAGCAGCCACCATTTAAAGAGTGCGTAATAGCTCACTGGTCGAGTGACTCCGCGCCGAAAATGTACCGGGGCTAAACGTATCACCGAAGCTGTGGATTGACACCATTAGGTGTCGATGGTAGGAGAGCGTTCTAAGGGCGTTGAAGTCAGACCGGAAGGACTGGTGGAGCGCTTAGAAGTGAGAATGCCGGTATGAGTAGCGAAAGAAGGGTGAGAATCCCTTCCACCGAATGCCTAAGGTTTCCTGAGGAAGGCTCGTCCGCTCAGGGTTAGTCGGGACCTAAGCCGAGGCCGAAAGGCGTAGGCGATGGACAACAGGTTGATATTCCTGTACCACCTATACATCGTTTGAACGATGGGGGGACGCAGAAGGATAGGGTAAGCGCGCTGTTGGATATGCGCGTCCAAGCAGTTAGGCCGGAAACGAGGCAAATCCCGTTTCCATTAAGGCGGAGCTGTGATGGCGAGGGAAATATAGTACCGAAGTTCCTGATTCCACGCTGCCAAGAAAAGCCTCTAGTGAGATGTAAGGTGCCCGTACCGCAAACCGACACAGGTAGGCGAGGAGAGAATCCTAAGGTGTGCGAGAGAACTCTCGTTAAGGAACTCGGCAAAATGACCCCGTAACTTCGGGAGAAGGGGTGCTTTTTAGGGTGAATAGCCCGGAAAAGCCGCAGTGAATAGGCCCAGGCGACTGTTTAGCAAAAACACAGGTCTCTGCGAAGCCGCAAGGCGAAGTATAGGGGCTGACACCTGCCCGGTGCTGGAAGGTTAAGGGGAGAGGTTAGCGCAAGCGAAGCTTTGAACCGAAGCCCCAGTAAACGGCGGCCGTAACTATAACGGTCCTAAGGTAGCGAAATTCCTTGTCGGGTAAGTTCCGACCCGCACGAAAGGTGTAACGATCTGGGCACTGTCTCAACGAGAGACTCGGTGAAATTATAGTACCTGTGAAGATGCAGGTTACCCGCGACAGGACGGAAAGACCCCGTGGAGCTTTACTGCAGCCTGATATTGAATTTTGGTACAGCTTGTACAGGATAGGTAGGAGCCTGAGAAGCCGGAGCGCTAGCTTCGGTGGAGGCGTTGGTGGGATACTACCCTGGCTGTATTGAAATTCTAACCCGCGCCCCTTATCGGGGTGGGAGACAGTGTCAGGTGGGCAGTTTGACTGGGGCGGTCGCCTCCTAAAGAGTAACGGAGGCGCCCAAAGGTTCCCTCAGAATGGTTGGAAATCATTCGTAGAGTGTAAAGGCACAAGGGAGCTTGACTGCGAGACCTACAAGTCGAGCAGGGACGAAAGTCGGGCTTAGTGATCCGGTGGTTCCGCATGGAAGGGCCATCGCTCAACGGATAAAAGCTACCCCGGGGATAACAGGCTTATCTCCCCCAAGAGTCCACATCGACGGGGAGGTTTGGCACCTCGATGTCGGCTCATCGCATCCTGGGGCTGTAGTCGGTCCCAAGGGTTGGGCTGTTCGCCCATTAAAGCGGTACGCGAGCTGGGTTCAGAACGTCGTGAGACAGTTCGGTCCCTATCCGTCGCGGGCGCAGGAAATTTGAGAGGAGCTGTCCTTAGTACGAGAGGACCGGGATGGACGCACCGCTGGTGTACCAGTTGTCTTGCCAAAGGCATAGCTGGGTAGCTACGTGCGGACGGGATAAGTGCTGAAAGCATCTAAGCATGAAGCCCCCCTCAAGATGAGATTTCCCATGGCGCAAGCTAGTAAGATCCCTGAAAGATGATCAGGTTGATAGGTCAGAGGTGGAAGCGTGGCGACATGTGGAGCTGACTGATACTAATAGATCGAGGACTTAACCAACGCTTTTTAAAAAATGAAATACCTTCTTATTATCTAGTTTTGAAGGAATGAAAATTTCTTCTTGCATTTTGATCTCATACATGATATGATAATGAATGTACTGAAAAAAGATTAAATGTTTGGTGGCGATAGCGAAGAGGTCACACCCGTTCCCATTCCGAACACGGCAGTTAAGCTCTTCAGCGCCAATGGTAGTTGGGGGTTTCCCCCTGTGAGAGTAGGACGCCGCCAAGCTATAATCTTCGTATCCTTTTTGAGAAAATGGGAATACTAAATTTATAAAAGTAGCATTTATACCGTCGCGGGGTGGAGCAGTCCGGTAGCTCGTCGGGCTCATAACCCGAAGGTCGCAGGTTCAAATCCTGTCCCCGCAATCATGAAAAAAACGAAACTTAGGTTTCGTTTTTTTGTTTTATCCGAAATTCGAATAATTATGTCCCTAACTTATTTGTTTCTTCTTTTGAAACAAGGTAAACTACATATAGAATGGTTATTGTTCCATAATACTGCGTTTATGGTTCTCTTGATATGAAATATAGGACGTTTTCCTAATAACGATAAAGGTGATTGATACATGCAACATTTTGAATGGATTTCTCAGGGTGAAGAAGAAACGGCGCAATTTGCGCATGAATTGGCACAAAAACTTTCGAGTGGTGATGTACTTGCTTTAGAAGGTGACCTGGGTGCAGGAAAAACGGCATTCACAAAAGGGCTAGCTAAAGGATTAGGTGTAACTAGAGTAGTAAATAGCCCTACCTTTACGATAATAAAGGAATACATGGGGCGACTGCCTTTATATCATATGGATGTATATCGGGTAAGTGAATCAGAAGAAGATTTAGGCTTTGATGAATATTTTGAAGGTGATGGTGTGACTGTCGTTGAATGGGCCCATTTAATAAAGGATCATCTCCCGGATGAAATCTTGACCATATATATTTATCGTCTTAGTGATACAAGCAGGCGTATTGTCTTAGAGGCCAAAGGCGAACGATATGTAACGTTATGTAAGGAGAGTATTTGATGAAGGTTTTAGCTATAGATACATCGAATTTTACATTAGGGATTGCACTGGTAAACGGGAGTCAAGTAATTGGTGAGTATACGACGAACCTAAAGAAAAATCATTCGGTTCGGGTAATGCCAGCAATTGAAACGCTGCTAAGTGATTGTGATACTAATCCTAAGGAATTGACTAAGATAGTGGTCGCTCAAGGTCCAGGCTCCTATACAGGGGTCAGGATTGGTGTGACGATTGCGAAAACCTTGGCATGGACGCTTCAGATTCCGTTATCAGGTGTATCCAGTTTGGAAGTTTTAGCAGCCAATGGACGTTATTTTAACGGGTTGATATCTCCCTTGTTCGATGCAAGAAGAGGGCAGATTTATACTGGATTATATGAAATGGAAAACGATTTGTTAAAAACAGTCATGGAAGATTGTAATATTCTATCCTCTGAGTGGGCGATTCGATTGAAGGAATTAAATCGTCCCGTTTTATTTGTTGGTCAAGATGTGGATATCCATCGGGATGCTATTACGGATGCATTGGGCAATTTAGCAGTATTTGCCCCGGTACAGTCCTTTAACTCAAGACCAAGCGAACTTGCTTTCATTGGTCTTGAGAAGGACGAAGTGGATGTTCACCAGTTTGTACCGAATTATATTCGTATGGCTGAAGCAGAAGCTAAGTGGCTTGAACAGCAGGGGAAATAAAAAAGGAAAGCGACCGATTATTATGAGTAAAACATTGACGTTCCGAAAGATGAAAACGGAAGATATCGACCAAGTGCTTAACGTGGAAAAGCAGTCCTTTACATTACCTTGGAGCCGGGAAGCCTTTTTTAATGAATTGAATCATAATCAATATGCTGTGTACATGGTGATAGAGGATGAGGGGAAAATTGCCGGTTATTGCGGTGCGTGGATCGTCATTGATGAATCGCACATTACCAATATTGCTATTTTACCTGAATACCGAGGGCAAAAGCTTGGAGAAGCCTTGCTCAGGAAGATGATTGAAATCTCCATTGCGATGGGTGTCGTGAGGATGACGCTTGAGGTCCGTGTCAGTAATGCAGTCGCCATCTCACTTTACGAAAAACTAGGTTTCCAAATGGGTGGAATCCGGAAAAATTATTATACAGATAATCAAGAAGATGCTTATGTTATGTGGGTGAATTTTTCATGAAAACAGATCAACTTATATTAGGAATTGAAACCAGCTGCGACGAAACTGCGGCAGCTGTCATAAAAAATGGAACAGAAATACTGAGCAATGTCGTGGCTTCACAAATAGAAAGCCATAAACGTTTTGGCGGTGTCGTGCCCGAAATAGCTTCCCGTCACCATGTAGAGCAAATTACGATTGTTCTTGAAGAGGCACTGCTCCAGGCAGGTGTGACATATGAAGATTTGGATGCCATTGCCGTTACAGAAGGCCCCGGACTTGTAGGGGCACTATTAATAGGCGTGAATGCAGCTAAGGCTGTAGCTTTCGCACATGGAATCCCGATTGTTGGTACGCATCATATTGCGGGCCATATCTATGCAAATAGACTTATTCAGGAAATCCAATATCCTGCCCTTTCTTTAGTCGTTTCGGGTGGTCATACAGAATTGGTGCTTTTAGAAGAACCGGGTTCTTTCAAGGTGATAGGGGAGACGCGGGATGATGCAGCAGGAGAGGCGTATGATAAAGTGGCTCGAACTTTGGGGCTCCCTTATCCTGGTGGACCGCATATAGATAGGCTTGCGCAAGAAGGCTCACCAACTTTGAAACTGCCCCGGGCATGGTTGGATGGCAGCTATGACTTTTCTTTCAGTGGGTTGAAATCAGCAGTAATCAACACTTTGCATAATGCAGAACAGCGCGGGGAAGAAATTGAACCTAAAGATCTAGCGGCAAGTTTCCAAGCAAGCGTTATAGAAGTGCTTGTAATGAAAGCTGTAAAGGCTGCAAAGGAATATAATGTGAAGCAGGTACTGCTTGCGGGAGGAGTTGCCGCAAATAAAGGCCTGAGGGAAGCGTTAACGGAAGCTTTTAAGGATTTACCTATGGATATATCGATTCCGCCCCTCTACCTTTGTACGGACAATGCGGCCATGATCGGTGCTGCTGGCAGTGTCATGTTTGAAAAAGGAAAGCGCTCTGGATTGGATTTGAACGGAAATCCTGGATTGGATATAGAATCATTTTGATTGACGAGAAGGCAGGATCCCGAACTTCGGCATCCTGCCTTTTTATCGTCTTTAATAAAAAAATAGAATATTCTGTGGATAAAGTTTTTTTGACAATCATACTAGATGTGTATAAACGGGTGGTTTTGTGGATAAGTGGATATGTTTCTGTGGATAATGTGTATAACTCAAATTAATCCCTAGTAAACGCTAAGTGATTTGTTAACAAGTTTGTGGATAACTTTCCGAAACATTTTACCTGAAAAAGAAAAGACCGAGTCATTTGACTCGGTCAATTGTCATTCTTCCAGCTCAGCCCATTCTTCGAGAAGCCGGTCTAATTTTTCCTGTGCTTTATCAAGCTTTGTTTGGACTTCCATTACTTTCTCATGATCCTGGAAAACATTTGGGTCACAAAGTAGTTCATTATACTCGTTTATTTCGGTTTCAAGAAGCTCCATGGCAGCCTCGATATCCTCAATGCGCCGTTTTCGCTGACGTTCAGCTTTTTTTGCTTCTTTATCGATTTTATAATTTGTTTTTTCTACGAATACATCTAAGGTTTTCGCTTGATTCTCCTCTTCAAGTGCTTTGATTTCCGCTTGCTCCTGTTTCTTCTCCACATAGTAATCATAATCACCGAGGAATTCTTCGTTGCCGTCTTTGGAGAGCTCGATCACTTTCGTTGCTATCCGATTAATGAAATAACGGTCATGTGAAACGAAAAGAATAGTTCCCGGATAATCGATCAATGCGTTTTCAAGCACCAATTTACTATCGAGGTCTAAATGGTTCGTTGGTTCATCAAGAATTAAAAAGTTCCCTTTTTCCATCATCATTTTGGCTAGAGCAAGCCGGGCCTTTTCGCCGCCGCTTAGTGTGGAAACGGTTTTTAAAACATCGTCCCCGCTAAAAAGGAAATTACCGAGTACGGTGCGTATGTCCTTTTCCGGTTTAAGGGGATAGTCATCCCATAATTCATTGAGTACGCGTTTATTGGAAACAAGGTTAGCCTGTTCCTGATCGTAGTAACTGACTTCGACGTTCGTTCCGAAACGGAAATCCCCGGAAAGTGCAGGCAGTCTAGAGATGATCGTTTTCAATAACGTTGATTTTCCAACGCCATTTGGGCCAACAAGAGCTATGCTCTCTCCTTTTGTCATCCGGGAATTTATATTTTTTGATACCATTTCCCCTTCGTAGCCGATAGCCAAGTCCTGAAGGTGAAGCACTTCATTTCCGCTTTGCTTTTCAATCTGGAATGAAAAATTTGCGGATTTTTCATCACCTTGCGGCTTGTCCAAAACATCCATCTTTTCGAGCTGTTTGCGTCTGCTTTGTGCTCTTTTCGTGGTGGAAGCCCTTGTGATATTGCGTTGGACAAAGTCGCGAAGCTTTTCGATTTCCCCTTGTTGTTTCTCGAAAAGCTTCATGTCCCGCTCATAATCTTCCGCTTTGCCCTCTAGGTAAGAACTATAATTACCATAGTATTTTTTCATGTTGTTCCGGGAAATTTCATATACCTGGTTTACGACTTTATCTAGAAAATAGCGGTCATGGGAAACAATAAGAACAGCTCCTTGGTAGCCTTGTAAATATTGCTCAAGCCAAGAGAGGGTTTCGATATCCAAATGGTTCGTTGGCTCATCCAGAATCAATATATCCGGTTTCCTTAAAAGCAGTTTCCCTAAAGCAAGTCTAGTTTTTTGCCCACCGCTTAAAGTGGAAATTGGGGTAGAATAGTCAAAGTCAGCAAACTGAAGTCCATGCAATACGGAACGGATATCCGCTTCATATTGATAACCGCCCTTCTCTTTGAATGCTACCATCAAAGTGTCATATTCATTCAACACTTTTTGGTAAATTACTTCGTTTTCAAAGATGTCAGGTCTGGCCATATCGGCCTCAAGGCGACGCAGTTCTTTTTCTTGCTCTATAAGGTCCTTGAATACTGTCAGCATCTCATCCCAAATGGTAAGTTCGGATTCCAGTCCCGTATCCTGGGCCATATAGCCGATGGTGACGCCTTTTGGTTTGATTATTTCACCGCCATCATGGGAAATTTGCCCGGCTATGATTTTTAGCAGAGTGGATTTCCCGGCGCCATTACGGCCAACAAGTGCAATTCGATCTTTATTTTGAACTTCGAGCTTCATATTTGATAAAATAAGTTCAGCTCCATAATATTTCGATAGTTGATTGATTTGTAATAAAATCATAGATTTCACCTCAATTGATTATTGTTAGTGTAACTTATTTTAGTTATTATC
Source organism: Peribacillus sp. NJ11 (assembly GCF_030348405.1). Taxonomy (NCBI): domain Bacteria; kingdom Bacillati; phylum Bacillota; class Bacilli; order Caryophanales; family Bacillaceae; genus Peribacillus; species Peribacillus sp. NJ11. The sequence continues at coordinate 813,376 of NZ_JAUCFO010000001.1, read as the reverse complement.
GGCAACAGCTTGGTTCCAAGCTAAAACAAGCTGTTACATAAAGTGGAATAATAGTGTATGATTTAGGAGGGGTTACTTAAATGGGAGACTTAACGCATTTTAATGAGCAAGGCAGGGCCAAAATGGTTGATGTGAGTGCTAAGCCTGAAACAACCCGGACGGCTATAGCTCAATCGAGCATTTTATTGAACGATGAAATATATGAATTGGTCACGAACCAGAAAATGAAAAAGGGTGATGTACTGGCTGTTGCACAAGTTGCAGGAATAATGGCCAGCAAGAATACATCCAATATAATTCCGATGTGCCACCCCATTGCTCTGCAAGGGGTCAATATAGCCTTTGATTGGGAAAAGGAAGATCAAGGATATAGGCTTAGGATTGAAACGGAAGCTAAGACAAAAGGGAGTACAGGTGTGGAAATGGAAGCGTTAACAGCTGCATCCGTGACTGCCTTGACTGTTTATGACATGTGTAAGGCCATTGATAAGGGAATGGTAATCGGGCCTACATTCTTAGTGGAGAAAACAGGCGGAGTTTCTAGCAACGATTATAAAAGACAAGTAAAACAAACAGATAGAGATTAAGTTGAAAAGCATGTGTGAAGGCGGGGAAGAATGATGAACCATGACCCAAAGATACCGCAGGCAACAGCCAAAAGGTTGCCATTGTATTATCGATTTTTAAAAAACTTACATTCCTCAGGCAAACAAAGAGTTTCCTCGGCAGAGCTAAGCGAAGCCGTAAAAGTGGATTCTGCTACCATTCGCCGTGATTTTTCCTACTTTGGCGCGCTTGGGAAAAAAGGCTACGGCTACAATGTCAATTATTTATTATCCTTCTTTAGAAAAACACTAGATCAGGATGAATTGACAAAAGTCGCTTTAATCGGGGTAGGAAATTTAGGGACCGCTTTTTTAAATTACAATTTCATGAAAAATAATAATACGAAGATTGAAATGGCATTCGAAGTCTCTGAAGATAAGGTCGGCAAGCAAATAGCTGATGTGCCAATCTACCATATGGATCAGATCGATACACTATTGCAGGAAAATAATATTACTGCGGCTATTTTGACAGTGCCTGCCCAGGTAGCCCAGACGATAACCGATCGTCTAGTCAAAGCCGATATAAAAGGAATATTGAATTTCACACCTGCACGGCTGACAGTACCTCCATCCATAAGGGTTCATCACATTGACCTGGCTGTGGAGCTTCAGTCGCTCATCTATTTTCTGAAACATTATCCTGTAATGGAAGAAGCTGCATTGGAGGAATGAAAAAAACGCTGCATTATAGCAGCGTTTTTTATTTTTTCTTATTTTTTTGGGCGGCTTTAATCTTAAAGTGAAGCATGATCATGCGTAATCCCGATCCAAAGTCCAGGGTCGCGATCAGTACAAGTATGTAGGCAAAGATTCCCCATCCTGTAGAACTGACGGTTTGAATCGCGATAGCGGTAAAAAGAGCTCCTAAGCCTGCATAGATGATGCCCATGAATAATGGTGATTGACGTTTCATAATAAACCTCCGATGAATGCCTGTGCAGTATCTATCATCTTCTCAATATCTTTCCGATATACCACTTGAAGGATGATAACAAGCGTATTCATCGCAACATGAGCGCTAATGGACACGAGGATGCGGCCCGTTTTCGCATAAAGGAAAGCAAAGGTGAAGCCCATTGCCGAATATAAAAGAAGATGTTCCAATTCACCATGCGCCAAGCCGAAAATAACTGAACTGAGTAAAGCTGAAATAAAGAAGTTAAAGCGTTTATGAAGTGATCCGAAAATGATTTTCCGGAAAATGATTTCTTCCAATATAGGTCCAATTACTGAAGTGACGAAAATGACCATGGGGACTTGGTAAATGAGTGAAATGAGCTGCTGCGTATTTTCAGATTCAGGCTCCACCCCAAGCATCTGTTCAATGCTCCCGGCAATGCTTTGCGCAAAAAGAGCCATGAACACTCCTGCTATTGCCCATAATATGGACATGGGAATAGAATCTTGATTCCTTGTGCCCACCTTTTCCCTCATATCTTTTCTTATTAAAAAAAGAATCAAGGATAGAGCAACGAGAAAGCTGAATACGATCCAGTATGCTGCAGACTTCACTTGGAGTTCATCAGCAGGCATTCCAATTGAAGACCCGATCAACATGAAAATGGGTACCCCAACGATACTGGATAATTGCATGGCAATGTAAGTGATGATGACGAACCAATATTCTTTTTTCAAAAATGAAAACTCCTTTTATTTTGTCACCCATTTCGCTTAGAACGTTCCAAATATGGGGACAATCAATAAACGCATACTTCAAAATGGTATCAAATATTGAAGCATAACACCACTTAAAGGTACCCCTAATCAAACATTTCAGTCACTTTGTTAAAAGAATCATTATGCTAAAGTAGTATACCCGTAATTTATCAGAAATTAATAAAAAATTTTCGATAAGATACTTGCAAAAAAGGCTCGGTTTATTTAATATTATAAATGTGTTAGCACTCGATGATGAAGAGTGCTAATAATCATGAAACAAATTATCAAGAGAATATGAGGAGGTTGTTTCACTTGTTAAAACCATTAGGTGATCGCGTTATTATTGAACTAGTTCAATCTGAAGAAAAAACTGCAAGCGGTATTGTTCTTCCTGATACTGCAAAAGAAAAGCCACAAGAAGGTAAGGTAGTAGCTGTTGGTACTGGCCGTGTCCTTGAAAATGGCGAACGTGTTGCTTTAGAGGTTGCCCAAGGCGATCTAATTATCTTCTCAAAATATGCAGGTACTGAAGTTAAATACGAAGATACTGAATACTTAATTTTACGTGAAAGCGACATTCTAGCTGTAATCGGCTAATTATACATCATACTTAACTGAACGAAAATTTTCTTAAATTTTAGGGAGGTACTTATAAATGGCTAAAGAAATTAAATTTAGTGAAGAAGCACGCCGCTCCATGCTTCGTGGTGTGGACGCACTTGCAGATGCAGTTAAAGTAACGCTTGGACCAAAAGGTCGTAACGTGGTTCTTGAGAAAAAATTTGGTTCACCGCTTATCACTAATGACGGTGTGACGATCGCTAAAGAAATCGAACTCGAAGATGCATTCGAAAACATGGGTGCGAAATTGGTTGCTGAAGTAGCAAGCAAAACAAACGACGTAGCTGGTGACGGTACAACTACTGCAACGGTTCTTGCACAAGCCATGATCCGTGAAGGTCTTAAAAACGTAACAGCTGGTGCTAACCCAATGGGTATCCGTAAAGGAATCGAGAAAGCGGTCAATACTGCAATTGCAGAATTGAAAGCCATTTCCCAACCTGTTGAAAACAAAGAATCGATTGCACAAGTTGCTGCCATCTCTTCAGCTGATGAAGAAGTGGGCCAACTGATTGCTGAAGCAATGGAGCGCGTTGGTAACGACGGCGTCATCACAATCGAAGAGTCAAAAGGTTTCACTACTGAATTGGACGTTGTAGAAGGTATGCAGTTCGATCGTGGATATGCATCTCCATACATGGTTACTGATTCAGATAAAATGGAAGCTGTCCTAGAAAATCCATACATCTTGATCACAGATAAAAAAATCACGAATATCCAAGAAATCCTTCCTGTACTTGAGCAAGTTGTTCAACAAGGGAAACCGCTATTATTGATTGCTGAAGATGTAGAAGGCGAAGCGCTTGCAACTCTTGTTGTGAATAAACTTCGTGGAACATTCAACGCAGTTGCGGTTAAAGCTCCTGGATTCGGTGACCGTCGTAAAGCAATGCTTGAAGACATCGCAGCTCTTACAGGCGGCGAAGTAATCACTGAAGAAATCGGTCTTGACCTTAAATCTGCAACAATCGATTCATTAGGCCGTGCGTCTAAAGTGGTTGTTACAAAAGAAAATACAACGATCGTTGAAGGTGCTGGAAATACAGCTCAAATTCAAGCTCGTGTAAACCAAATTCGTGTTCAATTAGAAGAAACAACTTCTGAATTCGACCGTGAAAAATTACAAGAACGCCTTGCTAAATTAGCTGGTGGTGTAGCGGTAATCAAAGTCGGTGCAGCTACTGAAACAGAATTAAAAGAACGTAAACTTCGTATTGAAGATGCATTGAACTCCACTCGTGCCGCTGTTGAAGAAGGTATCGTAGCCGGTGGTGGTACAGCACTTCTTAACGTATACAATAAAATCGCTGAAATTCAAGCGGAAGGCGACGTAGCAACAGGCGTGAAAATCGTTCTTCGTGCCATCGAAGAGCCTGTACGTCAAATCGCACACAACGCTGGACTTGAAGGCTCTGTAATCGTAGAGCGCCTTAAAGGCGAAGCAGTAGGTACTGGCTTTAACGCAGCTACTGGCGAATGGGTCAACATGATTGCATCCGGTATCGTCGATCCTACTAAAGTAACTCGTTCAGCTCTACAAAACGCTGGTTCTGTAGCAGCTATGTTCTTAACGACAGAAGCTGTTGTTGCTGACAAACCAGAACCTGCTGGCGCTGGCGGCATGGGCATGCCTGATATGGGCGGAATGGGCGGAATGGGCGGCATGATGTAATCATCGCTTAAATCCCTTAATATAGGGGTTTAACGAGGATTCATTAATGAGTGCTCACCAAACATGTGAATATCTTTAAAGTTGAAGGCCTCTCACAGTTTACTGTGGGAGGCCTTTTCTTTATATTTGAATTCTATATGACCTAATCGTTGTTAGATTTTATTAATTCCTACTACAGCTTCAATCAATAGTGAAGTGTTGGTATGCCTAAATAAGCGTGGAGTAATGTTCTTTTCCATTCCTGCTTTTTTCGGAAGCCGTTTAAGCTTAGTATCAACTATTCGGTGCTTCTATGACATGTTAACAGCATTTCATCAATCTTAATCGTACGTACAGAACCCTTTGTTTTTGGTGTTAAAAGTTGATATTTCCCAATATGGTTATATAGTGTTTTTGTCACGCGAATAGTGCTTGTTCATGGTTAAAATCTGCCCATTTTAAGGGAAATGATCACCGAATCTTGAACCGGTATAGGGAATACACGATTTCTACCAGGGCAGCATCGCTAAAAAATAAGGGAATTAAGAAATGTAAATTATATCGTTTCACTTTTGGGACGAGAGGATTTTCTAAATATAATAGTATAAAGTTAGAAGAGCGGAAACACTTACCCTAACCCCATGGAGTTTGACCACAATGAAAATTATTAGAGTCAGAGAAGTTGCAATTGCACTTTGGGTATTATAATAGTAGGAGTTGAATTTAATGGATGAGTTAATAGATGAATTTAAAAAGATGAAATATCATCAAAAGTTATTACTTACAATTGCTTTGGATAAAAATCCTGAACAATATACTTTTTTTCATTTCATTTTGAATAATGATCTGAGTGAAAAGGATTCAAAGGTAATTTTCGATATACTTCATGCTTTAGAAGATAAAAAGGAAGGTACTTACCAAAAGGGTAAATATGAAGCAGTCATTGCATCATTATTAGGAGATAATCCTTCAGTGTCCATGGATACCTTTGAAAAGGCATTGTTACATGTAAATATTGATGTGAACCCTATTTATCTAATTAAATCCTTGAGAAATCAATATTTTCAAGTTGATTTATGTAATTACCTCTTGGAACAATAAAGTATGATAATCTCAACAAGCATCAGTATATAATATTATTTCGGCAAACTAACTAAATATGCAAAAGCTAAAGAAAGAAAACCCCTTTTTCTATAGTTGCACTGACCTAAATAATGAGAAAAGTAAAAACCCCTTTCGTTGAAAAGTAGTATTGAATATCAACCAATCAATGTGGAGGTGTTTTTTCTATTTCATGATAATCTCTCCTTCTGAAATTAATAAAATTCACCATCCAGGGTTGCTAACTTTTCTGCTAACCTAATTTTTATTTTTCATTCCAACGTATACAATCTCCATTCCTATAACCCAAGTTGATACAAAGGTTTTGCTACCCCATATAAGGGGAAAAAACACTTCTTATTTGGGCGGCATGATGTAATCATCGCTTAAATCCCTTAAAATATAGGGGTTTAACGAGAGATTCAGTCATGAATGCTCATCAAACATGTGAATATCTTTAAGGTTGAAGGCCTCCTGCAGTTTACTGTGGGAGGCATTTTATTAGATATTTGTATTTTGAATGTCCTAATCGTTGTTGGATTTCTTTTATCCACTCCTGCTTCGCTCAGTAACAAAGTGTGCGTACTTTTATATCACAATGGGGAATTGTATTTAACCCCTGCTTACATTAAAGAGAGTTTAAGGGTAAATACAAAACAAATTCAATCTGCCTTGTATTCGGCTACAAGGATAAGAAGAGGTGAAGAACCATCTTTTCTTTTTATGTAAAGAAAAATTTAGTATAAAAAATTCTGAAAATTTTAAGTTGTTTAACATATATCCGGATGATATACTAATTTTACAAATATAATCATGATTATAAAATTACTTTGATTGTTTTGTAATTACGATTAAAAATTTATAGAAAGCGCTAATAGTGAGTTAAAAATAATGATAATGACTACTTTACGGCGGATGAAAAATGACTAAGAGGAGGATGAAAAGTGTCAACAGAATATAAAGAAAAAGAAATTATCACTAATTTTCCTTATGCGTTTCAAACCATTGAAAACACTTGGATTGTTTTAAAAGATGGAACTAGACTTTCGAGTCGTATCTGGTTGCCTGAGGTTAGGGAAGGTCAAAAAGCACCTGCCATTTTAGAGTATATTCCTTACAGAAAAACAGACGGTACAAGGGCAAGAGATGAACCGATGCATGGTTATTTCGCTGGGCACGGTTATGCAGTTGTCAGAGTGGATATGAGAGGTTCGGGAGAATCAGATGGTCTGCTAAGGGATGAATACTTACAGCAAGAACAAGATGATGCTCTTGAAGTTATTGATTGGATCTCAAAGCAAATTTGGTGTGATGGAAATATCGGTATGATGGGTAAATCATGGGGGGGCTTTAATTCCCTTCAAGTTGCAGCCAGAAAACCCAAAAATTTAAAAGCAATTATTACACTCGGGTTTACCGATGACCGGTATAACAATGATATCCACTATAAAGGCGGCTGCCTCTTAAATGATAATTTCTGGTGGGGGGCCATTATGCTAGCCTATCAGGTGCGTCCGCTTGACCCTCATATTGTTGGGGATAGCTGGCGTGAAAAATGGCTGGAAAGATTAGAGGAAATGCCTTTATGGATGGCGCAATGGATGGAGCACCAAACGAGAGATGCTTATTGGAAGCATGGTTCTGTTTGTGAAAATTACGATGACATTGAAGTGCCGGTTCTAGCCATCGATGGTTGGGAAGATTCTTATACGAATACCGTATTAAGTTTAATGAAAGGGCTTTCAGTTCCCGGAAAGGGGATTATTGGTCCTTGGGCACACGTATACCCTCATGATGGAGTTCCAGGACCAGCAATGGGCTTTTTGCAAGAAGCTGTTAAATGGTGGGACCATTGGCTAAAAGGAAAAGAGAACGATGCGATGGATGGACCAATGGTGAATGTATGGCTTGAGGAAAGTATGCCTCCTTCTTCCATTAAACCAGTAAGTAAAGGAGAGTGGGTTGGACTCGATTCCTGGCCATCAAATGAAGTTCTAACGCAAACTTATCAATTGACTCATGGTAAATTGCTAGAAGAAAGAGATGAAACAGAAGAGCGAGTGTTATTAAAAACACCTTTAAATCACGGCCTTTTATCAGGTGAATGGATGGGTGCTGGAGTACCGGGGGAAAGTCCGTCAGACCAACGATTGGATGATGGTATGGCGATGGTATTTGAAGGGGATGTCTTAGAAAGCCCATTAGAAATAGTTGGTTATCCAAGATTTGAAGTACAAATGACAAGTGACAAACCAAAGGCAATGCTCTTCGCACAACTATCAGATGTGGCACCAGATGGAGCCGTTACCCGTGTTTCTTATGGAGTAATGAATTTAACCCATTTAAATGGACATGATCAAGTAGACTTGTTAACCCCTGGTGAAAAGGTAAATGCATTTGTTAATTTAGACTGTTGCGGGCATAAATTTAAAGCCGGGCACCGGATACGTTTGTCAATAGCAACAACTTTTTGGCCAATGTTTTGGACAATGCCTGAGGATGCAACACTTACTCTGAATCTTGAAACCGCAAAGTTTTCATTACCAATCTTTAAAGGAAGCCGGGTATCTGGACCGAATATGAGTCCTCAAAGCGCGCCATTAACTCCGACAACTATACTTTCAGAGGGAAGAGTCGATCGTTCCATTTCATACGATATTTTAACGGATACATGGACTTGCATAACCGATGGTGTTGGAGGGGTATTTGGTGAAGGGGTCTATCGCTTTGATGACATCGATGTTACCGTTGAACACAATTTGAGACGAGAGTTGACATTAAGTAATGCTAATCCTCTTTCCGCGAAATATACAATTTATCAAAAAATGAGGATTGGCCGTGAGGGTTGGTGGATTGACGCTGACATTACCGTTACCCAAACTTCTGATGCAGAAAGCTTTATGATTGTTGGGGAAATGGATGTTAAAGAAAACGGCCTACCGGCATTTCATAAGAATTGGGATCAAAAGATTGAGCGTTCAGGACTTTAAAAAGCCAGCGATTGGAGAGAAAAGAGATGAAAGGTAAACTAAGGAAAAATATACCTACTCTAGTCATATTAATCATTGCAGGTGAAATGATTTATACATTGCCTTATTTTCGAAACTATTATTATGATGTATTCTTAAATGCCTTTCACTTAACTAATACACAAATGGGTACGCTTGGCAGTGCATATGGAGTTTGCTGTTTGATTTCCTATATCTTTGGAGGGTATGTGGCAGATCGATGGAGAACGAAGCACTTGTTGTCCATATCCTTATTAGCGACAGGGATTCTAGGCTTTGCTTTACTATTGTATCCCCCTTACCCTGTGTTGCTGCTAATCTATGCAGCTTGGGGTATAACATCCATCATGACCTTTTGGGTAGCGTTAATAAAAGCCGTCCGTTCGTTAGCATCTGAAAATGAACAAGGAAAAGCATTCGGCTTTTTTGAAGGGGGACGCGGTGCTGCCAAAGTTATCGAATCTGCTTTGGTATTAGGACTCTTCGCCTTTTTAGCAAAGCAACTGAGTGACAAGCTGGCATTGTCCTCTGTGATTATTTTCTATTCCGTGATGTGTATTCTTTTAGGGATCATGATTATGTTACTTTATAAGGAACCTGATGGTAACAACAGTAGTGATGAAATAAAAGAAAAGGCAGATAAAAAATTTGATTGGGCAATACTTTTGAGGATTCTCAAAATGCCAACAACCTGGTTGGCAGCCATTCTTATTTTAACATCTTATGCGATGATTAATAGTTTCTATTATATTACGCCTTATGCAACGGCCGCCTTTGGTGCTTCAACAATAATTGCCGCTGCTTTGGGTTACTTTTCACAATATTGTCGCCCAATCGGAAGTTTTGGCTCTGGCATTATCGGGGATCGAATTGGTATTTCGAATATGGTCATAATTGGCTATTGTGTTCTGGCAATCGGTTTAGCTGCTCTCATCGTATTACCCGGAAAGCCTTCTTTCATCTTATTACTGTTAGTTTTTATAGCGATTATTTATATATCAATGTATGCATTACAGGCAACGCACTTCGCTATTTTGGTGGAAGGAGACTATCCTGTCGAAACAACAGGAACAGTTGCCATGCCCTTGATGATTATTGGGTATAGCGGAGAAATCTTTATGCCAATTGTTGCAGGTGCTTGTTTGGACCACTGGAGTGGTACAGACGGTTATAAGGTATTATTTACGATTTTATTAGGCTTGACGATTGTTGGGTTGATTACGGCTATAATTTGGCAAAGAGTAACAAAAGAAAAACGAAAAGAGATTGCGCTTCTGAAGAGAGAAATGAAAGCAAGTTAGGAAAAACAAGAGGATTAAAAGGTTGCCAGGTGATAGAATAATGAGGTTTTCTTAAAGATCCCCAAAAATGTAAAGAGGCTGGCGATAAACGTTTTGTTTTTTGCCAGCTTTTTATTTTTATACGTTTCTATAGTGGGCTAATGTTCTTTCGGCTTCCATGCCATAGTTTGGTATAATTTATCCATCAGCACTTTATTGATTAGCACGCTCCTATAAAATAAAGATAAGAATATAGAAAGCTTTGTTATATAGGGTTCAGTGATTGAAATGGACCTATATCTTTTTAAAAATGTGAGGGGAATAGATATGAAAAAAAAAGAAATACAAATGGGCCGCATGTGGAAATACTTTGTGGACGCAACAGCTGAAATTATCGAAGAAGAAGGTTTAGAGAATGTAACAATAAGGAAAGTTGCGGATAAAGCGGGCTATAATAGTGCAACCATTTATAACTATTTTTCTGAGGTCTCCCATTTGATTTTTTTCGCTTCAATGAAATTCTTGAAATGCTACACAGATGAGGTAGCTGTTTATATTGAAAAAGGAAAAGATCCAATTGAAAAGTACTTATTAGCATGGGAATGTTTTTGTAATCACTCTTTTCAGCAACCACAAATTTTCCATGCGGTTTTTATTATGGACCTAGCTGACCAACCTGAAAAGCTGCTTGAAGAATATTATAAAATCTATCCGTCTGATTTGATTAACATTCCTGAAGAATTAAAGATTATCCTATTCGAACGTAATGTGTCAAAAAGAGGGCGATCCTTTTTAGAAATTGCACTAAGAGAGGGCTACATTAAAGAGGAAAACGTTGATGCGATTAATGAATTGACCATTTTAGTATGGCAGGGAATGTTTACAAATATTTTAAATAATCGCAAAAGCTACGATATTCAAACGGCTGCAAAAATCACCATGAACTATATAACAGAGATTGTACACAACGCAAATCTCTTTCATTTTAAAAAATGGGATCATGCCAATCAGCAGCAGCATTCTCTACCATTTGACAAATAAAATTTACTATATATTTGTTTTCCTAGCGGCATCGAAAAAGCCCTCCTCTACTGATCGAGAAGGCTTGGGATAAGGATATTTATTTTATTATTTCTTGTTTACCTTCGATAATCTTCCTTATGCAAAGGCACTGGCTCTTAGAGCGTATTTCTTGCCAAAGAAACGCGCCCTTTTCTTGAAAAACTTAGGTCGTTGAAACGGGGACATACCTATTGAATATTAGCCATCCGTGAATGAAATAAAACCTCAGTTAAAAATGACGTTAGATAACAGTTCAAGTACAGAATGCTTTGTTCAAGATTTAGAGATTACTTGCAAGATGTTCGGATTTTCGCGCCAGAACCCATTTTTTTATAATTTTCATAATTATGATGAATTGCGTATAATGAGATTATGCAAGGGTATACATAATTTTAAATAAATACGAATGAAAGAATGGTTATCATTCTATTCTATAAGCAATTAATCTATTAAAGGTGAAATGATTATGATAGCTAGTCTTATGAAGTCTTGGACAATATGGATGAAAATTGGAGTGATTTTATTCGGGGTATTCTTACTGTCGTGGTTGGGTCCTGACGAAATTGGTCTTACTGATTTGCTTATTTCATTAAGAGAAGGTGAAGAAACAGGAAATAAGCTAATGCTTGCCGTTTTTTTGTTAATTTCTTTAAATACAGTTTTAGCTTTGTTTCATTATATTGGTGCACTGCTGTTGGGAGACGAAATCGGTGCTCGTTTAAATCGTCCATGGTTAAAAATCGTCATTCCTCTTATTGTTATTCCTCTCGATTATATCGTGATAAATGCTTATTATTCTTTAACATACTCATTTAGCGCATATGCGTTGTTATTGTTGTTAGCCATCTTATTATTGCAAGCCTTTGAAAAGGATAGGCTAAAGCCGATTATTAAAACGATTATTTGTTCTCAATTAATCTTTGGGATTGAATGGCTGAATGAGATTCCTTCTTTATCTAAATATGGATTTGGCCAAGGATCGATTTCAAAGGAATTAAAAGATATAGCGGTTCAAATTGGATTTGAGCAATCTTTAACATTGTACAGTTTAACTTTGTGTTTAATTTTTGTTATTAATGCTGTTATTTTAGCTGTGTATTTTTCTTTAGCTGAACAAAAGTGGCGGATAAAGCAAGAGCTTCATTATGCGCAGTTAGAAGCAATGCAGTCAAGAACAGGACGAGAAGCACTATATCTGGTCCATGATTTAAAAACACCTCTCACAGCAATTGAGGGGCTAAATTCTTTAATTAGTTTGAAAGTGGACGATTCTAAGATTAAAGAATATTGTCAAAGGATTTCATCATCGATTCATTCCGTTAGCGACATGATTTCCGAGATTTTATATAATGATAAAAAAGATTGGTGCCGTATAAAGGATTTAGTTGAATACGTCGAAGCAAGCAGACTGAGCGGGACAAATATTAATCTGATGGTAGACTTTCAAACAAATCCTGAAATTAAAATTTTAATTAATAAAATCCGAATGACAAGGGCATTAGTGAATTTAATTGACAATGCTTACGATGCAGTGAATGGAATAGAGGATGGCAAGATTTTGCTTAAGGTAAAAACCTATGAAAATGAACTTTGGTTGGGCGTATCAGATAATGGGAAAGGGATTTCACCTAAAGAGCAGCTGAAAATATGGAAAGCTGGGTTCAGTACAAAATCGCATCCAGGGATGGGATTAGCATTCGTACGACAAGTTGCTGAAGGACATGGTGCATCTTTAGAAATTGACAGCAAGCTTGGGCACGGGACAATAATTTGGATTAAACTAGCTGAGAGGAGTGTGTCAAGGTGAACATTTTAGTCATTGATGATGATGCATCAATTCAATATATGCTAAGTGAAATTTGTGAATTTGCCGGCTGGAATGTAGATACGGCTAACAACGGAAAAGAAGGGTTGAATGTGTTTGCAGAAAAAGGAGCAGATGTTGTTTTAGTTGATTATCATATGCCGGAAATGGACGGAATAAAAACAGTGGGTGAGCTTCGTAAACTTAATGCTGATGTTCCGATTCTTGTATTAACAGTCGATGAACGACAGGAAATTGCTGATCGCTTTCTTGAAGCAGGCGCAACGGATTTTGCATTAAAGCCTGTAAAAGCGCCTGATTTGATTTCAAGAATTCAACTGCATGCTCGCCTTGCAAAATTAACTCAATCAGCTCCGCAGCAAATACCCAGTGAAGTAAAGGATGTATTTGTAACAAAGGGAATTAGTAAGAGAACACTTTGTCACGTTAGTGATTTTCTACATTCTAATCGTGAACCTTTTTCTGTTGATACAATTTCTAAAGAAGTTGGTTTGGCTTATCCGACCGTCTATCGCTATATTATGCATTTACTTGATGAAGGAAAAGTGGAGATTATTGTTAGTTATCAAAAAATAGGAAGACCGAAAAATTTATATCAATGGATTGTTGACTAAGAAACTGCCTTAATACAAGGCAGTTTTTTATTATAATGGGGGTCTCCTTTGCTGCACAGACCGCTAATGCAGCAGGACTTTTTTTCTTTTTTTTCTGTGTTTTTATATTTTCTGATAATATAAAATTATTTTACAACACTAAATATTCTTTAAGATTTAAATGCCTTCATTGAATGTCTTTATAAGTTAATGCTCATTTAGATTTTGCTATCATATTCTTTTTGCACCAGAGCGAAGATTAAAAATGTAAACGCTTACTGATGGTGAGTTGGATGGCATGCGTGGCCATCATCGTACCAATCAATTGTCTATTAAAATAAAGACGATGCAATTATTTTTTGAATGTAACGATTGGTGGTTAACCATATTGAGGAGGACTTTATTATGCAAGCACTATTAAAAGAAGATGTTCAGCAGCCAAATCAGTCCAGGAAAAAGCATCCTCCAGGACTGTATATGCTGTTCGCTACTGAGGCATGGGAGCGCTTTAGCTATTACGGAATGAGAGCAATTCTTGTTCTTTATTTAACAGCAACTGTTGTAAATGGCGGGCTTGGAGTCGACAAATCTACGGCTATGGGCATATACGGATTCTTTACTGGTGCCGTTTATATTACGCCGATGATTGGCGGATACTTGACTGACCGTTTCATAGGCAGAAGATTGGCGATCACGATTGGCGGTATTTTAATGGCGCTTGGTAACTTTTCGCTATTCTCAAGTCAGAGTTTGACAGCGCTTTACATTGGTCTTGGTTTATTGATTATCGGTAATGGTTTCTTCAAGCCAAACATCTCGACAATTGTTGGTGATCTTTATGAAGACAACGATCCGCGTCGTGATGGAGCTTTCACCATCTTCTATATGGGGATTAACGTTGGGGCTTTCTTCGCACCATTAGTAGTTGGCCTTATGAGCTATAAATATGGGTTCTTGACAGCAGCAATTGGCATGATTGTAGGGCAGTTAGTTTTCAACTTATTAGGCAATCGCTATTTAGGTGATATCGGTAAAGAACCTACTGGCAAACCGGAAGTTACAGCTGGTCAAAAATCAGCTGCACCGTTAACGAAAAGAGAACAAAAACGTACAGCGGCTATCGTTATTTTGGCAGTCTTCGTTATTGCGTTCTGGGCCGCTTTCGAGCAGGCTGGAAGTTCATTGACATTGTATGCTAATGACCAAATTGATCGGAATGTATTTGGTTTTGAGGTTCCAACTGCCTGGTTCCAATCATTGAACCCGTTATTCATCGTGATTTTAGCGCCAATTATGTCTGCTTTATGGTACAAGCTTGGCAGCTCAAAACGCGGTGACTTAAAAACTCCAACGAAGATGGCTCTTGGTTTAGTCACTGTTGGTTTAGGTTTCTTAGTACTGCTTCCTGCTGTTATGTATACAGGAAACGATACTGCGCTGAAAGTAAACATCCTGTTCATGATTGTAACGTATTTCCTTCATACATTAGCTGAATTAATGATTTCACCAGTTGGTTTATCAATGGTAAGTAAAATTGCTCCAATCAAGCTTGCCTCTCTTCTAATGGGAGTATGGCTGGCAAGTTCCGCGGTAGCTAATATGGTAGCCGGCCAATTAGCTGCATATACGCAGTCTTTAGGTTACCTGGAAATCTTCAGTGTAATTGGTTTTGTAACAATTGGTTTAGGTATTGTTTTATTGCTTCTTTCGAAGCCAGTAGCAAAGCTGATGAAATAATGAGAAAAGGAGCTGACCCAAAAGGCATATAATGTGCCATTTGGGTCGAGCTTTTTTTAGTGTAAAAAAATAATAGAATCGGTCCAAACTGGTGTAAGAGGAGTCTCCACAACGGCCCAAACCAGAAAGGAACGATTTCTCTGAAGTTTTATTTCTTTTTGCTTAATCTTATTGTGTTTCAGCATTTTCACGAGTCTTTCATCAATTTGAATGATACGGAATGCTAATATAAGTAAACAAAAAACAAATCAATGGGAAGTTCTTATAGAACAAGTTAAAGCTATATTAGATAAGAAACAATAATAAACACTTAGGTGGATTAATAGACTTAGTTTCAATAATCGGCCAGCCGCTTTTAGTAGAAAAGGACTCAGAGCTGGTTATGTAAAAGAGCCTATGAATTTAGGATGGAATTCTACTCTTTATTGAGCACTTCGAAAGAAAATATGCACAAAGTTTTTCAAGAAAGCCTGCGATGATAGAATATCATGTATCTAGTGATGGAAATCATCGAACGTTACGGGCTAAATTAGTGGCTGCAGACTATATTAGAGCTAGAGTATACACCTATAAGTTACAATCTTATCAAGAATGACAATTATAAGAGGGTTCAATCTAACTTAAGTGATTATACGAAATTTGTGCGAGTGTATAACTTGCAACAAAAAAGGGGGAATCTTGAGGATAAGGCCGGCCAGTTTTCTAAAGGCACGGGACCAAGCGCCAGGCCCAACCAGATGTAACATCCACAATGGATAAGGGTAGATAGAGGCTATGCAAGAGAAGGAAGGTAAGCGAATAGATGATCTAATCCTATATGGAAACAGAAGAAAGGAAAAGGAAATCTTATCGCTATCCCTAACGACTTCTGGATAGGCTATACTTATCTAGACAGAAAATTTAAGGTCAGGTAGACTACAGATACAACTAGTTATAGAAAAGAGGTCCGATATGCGACGTGATATACAATTGAATGAACGAGCTTTCTCTTCCAAGGAAGTGGCAGAAGAAGTGGGGATTGCAACTCCCACTGTTCGAAAGTATGGTCAAATCTTAGAGCGGAATGGATATGAGTTTTTGAAAGATGGAGATCGACGTATCTTTGTTAAATCTGACATCGGAGCGCTTATAGCGCTACGCGATACGGACAAGCCCCTAGACGATACAGCTAAAGACCTTGTATATCAACAAAAAGAAAGATTAGAAGGAACCAATGAAACACAGATAGCGATACCCGATACATATGAGAATTTACCCCACGACCCCAATCAATTAAACGAGGTCTTAATGTTTTTAGTCAATGAACTCGCAGCCACACGTGAAATGAATGTCCAACTGACAAACGATATGTCACAGCTTAAAACAAAGGTTTCCCGGCTCCAGCAAGATCATCATGTTATAAGTTCTAGTATTGGAAATTCTGCGCAAAGAACTAATTCTAAAATTGAACAATTAACTGAACAACAAAATACCCATTACGAAACATTGCTGGAACAAGAAAAACAAAAAAGTGAACTCTTACAAAAAGAAATACAAAATATGCGGGACGAACAGAAAAAAGAATGGAGTTCACAAAATGAATTTAATAAACGTTTAGAAGAGGCTATACAAAAACGTTCCGAAAAATGGCGGGGGCTATTCTCCATATTCAGAAAATAAGGTGACTGTTAAGGTTTTTTGCCTATCTGTGTATTGATTTGTGGAAGCAAATTATTGATGAAGAATCATTTGATAAATATTTTTTAAATAAATAATGATGGATAAAAGCATTGAGATGCGAATCCACAAAACTTCAAAAAATTCATAGTGCCATATATGATTCGCGTAGCTGAAAAAACAGAATTAAGAAAGAATATTTCAACTTTACAGGATTTGGCACCTGTTATGTAGGAGCTCGGCGATACCAATGTATCGGACGTTCTACCAAAGGCAAACTAAGGCTCAATTGAAATTCATTGGAGATTTGTTTAAGCGATATGCATCTAAAACAAGAGTCATCCTTACTAGAGTTGCTCCAGACAGGGGGGTATCGCTGAGCGATATAACTTGCAAATAAATTCGAACCTTTAGGTTTAATAGAAAAGCGGCGTTTAAAATGCAAACATGATATACATCCGAATGAACGAGTATTCTTTTCTAAGGAAGTGGAAGAAGAAGTGGGGATGCACACCCACTGTTCAAAAGTATGGTCAAAACTTAGAACGAAACGGATATGAGTTTTTAAGATGGTGGTTGCCTATCTTTATTCAATCTGACATCGAAGCGCACATAGCGTTACGCGATACGGACAAGTC
The DNA here is from genome assembly GCF_030348405.1 of Peribacillus sp. NJ11. Lineage (NCBI taxonomy): Bacteria > Bacillati > Bacillota > Bacilli > Caryophanales > Bacillaceae > Peribacillus > Peribacillus sp. NJ11. The sequence continues at coordinate 795,937 of NZ_JAUCFO010000001.1, read as the reverse complement.
CCTAAAGGGTACAGCTAAAGACCTTGTGTATCTACAAAAAGATAGATTAGAAGGAACCAATGAAACAGAGATAGCGATACCCGATATATATGACAACTTAACCTATAATTCCAAACAAATAAATGAGATTTTAATTGTTTTAACCAATGAACTCGCAGCTATGCTTGAAATGAACGTCCACTGACAAATGATATGTCTCAGCTTAAACCAACGGTTTCCCAGCTCCAGCAAGATCTATGTACTCAATAGTGTTCCTCAAGAAAGGGCCTTATCGGTTCTTTTTTGTGTATCGTATCGCTGGGCGATATAACATGAAAATAAATCCACAGAACCTTCATCTTTAATCGAAAGGAAGGTCCGATATGCGACAGGATATACATCCGAATGAATGAGCATCCTTTTCCAAGGAAGTGGCAAAGAAGTAGAGATGCAAAATCAATGTTCGAAAGTATGTTTAAAACTTAGAGCGAAATGGATAATTATTGTTAAAATATGTAAATGTACACACCTTCGTTCAATCCGACATCGAAACGCTTAAAGTGTTACGCGATACAGGCAGCCCCCTAAACGATAGAGCTAAAGACCCTTGTATCAAGAAAAAGAAAGATTAGAAGGCACCAATGAAACAGAGATAGCGATACCCGATACATATGAAAATTTAACCCATGTTCTCATTCAATTAAAAGAGAGCTTAATTTTTTAACCAATGAACTCACAGCTACACGTGAAATGAACATCTAATTGACAAACGATATGTCACAGCTTAAAACTGCACAACAAAAACCCCATTACGAAACATTACTTCAATAAGAAAAAGGTTTCATTACCTTTATTTTAGTCTCCTTTACGATATTCAGGTGTTAATTTCCGTTAATAACTATTTAAACCTAAGGCAATCAAATCAAAAGTAGAAATTCCTTTGTTCCAACTATTCGGAATCACTATTTTCAAATTTCAACAATTTCCCGAGAAATATCTACAAATTCTGAGTAGATATCGACAAAATTAAAAGCTTCTAAAAGATGTAGTAAAACATAAGTACAGTGAAAAAATTAAATATGACGAAATTCTTAGCCAGGCACACTCATTGGGTAAAATTGATATTATATGCAATAATTACTGCATTTAGCTTCTATATTATTTAGCCTTACCAAGAGACAGGCCTCTAGAGTATAAGAAGTTTTCTTTCCTGCTCCTTTGAATTACAAACAACAAAGCAGTGATCCCAATTTTCGGGATGCACTGCTTTGTTGTTTGTAGATATTCTACGCATTCATAATTAGCTCGATAACTTCTTACCACTCCGTAAATCAAAATCAGCAAAATCCTGAACCCTTTCGATTTTTCCAACCAAGAAAATGTAGGACAGTGCTCCTGCGAAGGTTATACAAGCAATAAGGGTAAGTGCAGGAGCAAAATCACCGCCCTTGGCCAGGAAGCCAATCGCAATCGGTATAATAATTGATGCTGTACCACCAATGAAATTGAATGTACCTCCAGCAATTCCAATCAGCCGTTTTGGGGCAAGCAATGAAACAAACACCCAGGTGATTGAAGTGAAACCGTTTCCAAAAAAAGGCGATAATGAAAGCGTATGTGTTTGAGAAGAACACACCTTTCAGGACTAAAGAAATATAAAGGGGTGAATGAGTGACAATCTACGATAGTACTGAAGGCAGCTAAATCGCCGCGAGTAGCGACCTGTGCTCGCTCGAATATCACAACAAGACCTAGAAGCAAGTCAAAGAGAACAAGGCTAAGGCCGAAGACAAAAGGAGGTCTCAAGCCCAGGGATACATGTCTCGTGGCGAAGCCAAACCCAAGCGGGTTCATCAATGATAGCTTTTTTTATAGGTGAATGAGGGCTATCTAAGTAAATTTAGGAAGGCAGCTAGATCCCCGCGAGTAGCAACCTATACTAGCCGACCAGTAACGTGCAATTTTCTAATAGGGTACTAACCTCTTCAACGGGCAAAGTCTGCCCAAAATGACGTTGGATTCATTCATAAGTTGTTCGGAGTAGCTGCTCTATCCCTTAGTTAACTGATATTACCATCCTGTGTTTCTTCTTTATTTCTGCCCCAGAACCTTCTAAACTCCCTATAAACTTTGACTATATTAGCAAGAACCCAGTGAATTCAAAAAACTTGCATTATTAATTATTTTTATTATAATACTTGTATACAAGTGTACTTGAACTCTATTAGAAGGTGAATTTATGGTTGAATCAAAGGAATTTCTTTATCCTGTAAAATGGCTTTCAAAAGCCTCAGCTGGTGATCGTGTTACATCCGAGCTTAGAATGCGTATTATTTCGGGGATGATTGAAAGCGGTACCATCCTTTCTGAAAATAAATTAGCTGCTGATTTTGGTGTTAGCCGCTCACCAGTTCGTGAAGCGTTAAAAATACTGGCATCTGAAAATATCATCCGATTAGAAAGAATGGGTGCGGTTGTCATTGGTTTAACAGAAAAAAAATATGCAGAAATTTATGATGTACGAATACTCATCGAGACGTTTGTATTTGAACGTCTAGTAAGGGTTGACACGAATGAATTAGTAAGGGAGCTTAGTAAAATATTGGAAATGATGAAAATTTCCATAAAATACCGAGATGCTGATGAGTTTTCCTATCAGGATGTCCTGTTCCACGAAACAATTATTCGGTCCATCAATCATTCCTATATCCTGATGATCTGGGATAATTTAAAACCTGTGATGGAAAGTTTGATTCTTCTATCCATGCGTTGTCGTTTTAAAGAAAAGTATGAAGACTTTACACGGATCATTAATAATCATCAACTTTATATTGATGCGATCAGAACAAAGGATCGAGACCTCATGATTAAGTCGTTACATGTAAACTTTGATGATGTTCAAGGGGAAGTTGAAGACTTATGGATGGCCCAACAGATGCTTTCAAAAGGAGTCGAACAAGAAAATGACTAGCTATATGTTAGGTGTAGACATCGGTACAACTAGTACAAAAGCTGTATTATTTACGAAAAAAGGCGATGTCATTCAGCAAGAGAATGTTGGTTATCCTCTTTACACACCGGATATGACAACAGCGGAACAAGACCCTGAGGAGATTTTCCAGGCTGTTCTGAAAGCCTTTTCAAATATAACGAAACAGCATCCAGATAAAAAGATATCATTTATTTCATTTAGCAGTGCGATGCATAGTGTTATAGCTATGGATGAAAATGACCAGCCGCTAACCCGTTGTATCACATGGGCAGATAATCGCAGTGAAGCTTGGGCCCATAAAATTAAAGATGAATTAGATGGGCATGAAGTTTACAAACGAACCGGAACACCGATACACCCGATGTCTCCATTATCCAAAATCACCTGGATTGTGAATGATCACCCAGAGATCGCAACCAATGTTAAAAAGTATATTGGGATTAAAGAATATATCTTTAAAAAGTTCTTTGATCAATATGTTGTCGATTATTCCCTTGCTTCATCCATGGGCATGTTGAATCTCAAAAACTTGGATTGGGATGAGGAAGCCCTAAGAATTGCGGGAATAACGCGTGGTCAATTATCTGAACTCGTACCAACAACAAAGATCTTTAACAACTGTGACCCGGATTTAGCCAAACAGATTGGGATTGATCCACAAACCTCTTTTGTCATTGGGGCAAGTGATGGTGTCCTTTCAAATCTAGGTGTAAACGCTATCCGGAAAGGCGAAATCGCTGTCACGATTGGGACAAGCGGTGCGATTCGGACGATTATTGATGAGCCGAAAACAGACGAAAAGGGAAGAATCTTTTGCTATGCCTTAACGGAAAAGCATTGGGTGATTGGCGGGCCGGTAAACAATGGCGGGATGGTCCTTCGCTGGATTCGCGATGAATTTGCTTCTTCCGAGGTAGAAACAGCTAAAAGGCTCGGAATCGACGCTTATGAAGTCTTAACCAAGATTGCCGAACGTGTAAGACCGGGCGCTGATGGATTGTTATTCCATCCATATCTTGCAGGTGAACGTGCACCATTATGGAATCCGGACGTACGGGGTTCATTTTTCGGATTAACACTGTCTCATAAGAAAGAACATATGATTCGAGCGGCTCTAGAGGGAGTCATTTACAATTTATATACAGTATTTTTAGCCTTAACCGAATGTATGGACGGTCCCGTGACCCGAATTCAAGCTACGGGAGGCTTCGCAAGGTCGGCTGTTTGGCGGCAAATGATGTCCGATATCTTCGAATCGGAAGTCGTGGTTCCAGAAAGCTACGAAAGTTCGTGCCTGGGTGCTTGTATATTGGGATTATATGCCACTGGGGAAATTGAGTCCTTCGAAGTAGTTTCAGAAATGATAGGCAATACCCACAAGCACACACCGATAGATGATTCTGTAAAAGAATATAGGCAACTACTGCCGATTTTCATTAACCTTTCAAGGGTATTGGAAAACGAATATACACAGATTGCGAATTATCAAAGAAACTTAATAAGCGCTACAAAATAAAGACATGGAGGAATTACAATGCCATTAGTTATTGTCGCTTTAGGAATTGTCGCTTTATTAATTTTAATAATGGGCTTAAAATTAAACACCTTTATTTCCTTGATCATTGTTTCGTTTGGAGTGGCTTTAGCACTTGGGATGCCACTTGATGGAATTGTCAAAACCATTGAGGCTGGATTAGGCGGAACACTTGGTCACTTAGCGTTAATCTTTGGACTTGGAGCGATGTTGGGTAAGTTAATCGCGGATTCAGGCGGCGCGCAGCGCATTGCCATGACCCTTGTTAAAAAATTCGGTGAAAAGAATATTCAATGGGCAGTCGTAGCAGCATCATTTATTATCGGTGTCGCATTATTTTTTGAAGTGGGATTAGTATTATTAATTCCAATCGTATTTGCCATTTCAAGAGAATTAAAAGTTTCTATATTATATCTTGGTATTCCAATGGTAGCATCATTATCCGTAACTCACGGTTTCTTACCGCCGCATCCAGGACCAACCGTTATCGCTGGTGAATATGGTGCAGACCTTGGTCAGGTTTTACTTTACGGCTTCATTATTGCGGTTCCAACAGTTATTTTAGCTGGACCAGTATTTACCAAGATAGCTAAAAGATTAGTACCTGCATCATTTACGAAAACAGGCAGCATTGCCTCTTTAGGAGAACAAAAATCATTTAAACTTGAAGATACACCTGGATTTGGAATCAGTGTATTTACCGCTTTACTTCCGGTTATATTAATGTCAATTGCTACGATTATCACTTTGATGCAAAAAACAATCGGATTTGAAGATAATGGTTTACTAGCAGCTATCCGTTTTATTGGGGAAGCCGGTACTTCCATGTTGCTTTCCTTATTATTTGCGGTCTATTCAATGGGGTTAGCAAGAAAGATTCCAATGAAGGATATTATGGAATCTTGTACATCAGCAATCTTGCATATCGGAATGATGCTCTTAATCATAGGGGGCGGCGGAGCCTTCAAGCAAGTATTGATCGACGGCGGTGTAGGTGACTATGTAGCTGAATTATTCAAAGGAACATCATTATCACCAATCTTGCTTGCCTGGATCATCGCGGCAATCCTGCGTATTTCCTTAGGATCTGCTACCGTCGCTGCCTTAACGACAGCTGGTTTAGTTATTCCGATGTTAGGTCAGACGGACGTTAACCTTGCTCTAGTTGTACTTGCTACAGGAGCGGGAAGTTTAATCGCTTCACACGTTAACGATGCTGGCTTCTGGATGTTTAAAGAGTATTTTGGTTTAAGCATGAAAGAAACATTTGCAACATGGACCTTGCTTGAGACGATTATTTCAGTAGCTGGATTAGGATTTATTCTATTACTAAGCTTATTTGTATAAGGCTTTCCCGGCAGTAAATCCCCCACTTATGAGAGGGGTTTACTGCTTATTATTCTTACATAAAAGGAGCAGAAATAAATGTTCAATACAATTGGTGTCATTGGTTTAGGGGTAATGGGCAGTAATATCGCTTTAAATATGGCTAGTAAAGGGGAACAAGTAGCTGTCTATAACTACACAAGAGATTTAACGGATCAGCTTGTTGCTAACTTGGACAGTCAGTCGCTCCATCCGTATTATGAAATCCAAGACTTTGTGCAGTCACTGGAAACTCCAAGAAAGATTTTTCTAATGGTGACGGCAGGTAAGGCGATTGACTCAGTGATCAATTCATTACTTCCTCATCTTGAATCAGGCGATATTATCATGGACGGCGGTAACTCCCATTACGAAGATACTGAACGCAGATATGATGAATTGAAATCTAAAGGAATCTGTTATTTAGGAATTGGTATCTCTGGTGGAGAAGTCGGGGCGTTAAAAGGACCTTCAATCATGCCAGGTGGAGATAAAGACGCCTATGAAAAGGTAGCTCCGATTTTGACAAAAATCGCAGCCAAAGTAAATGATGACCCTTGCTGTACCTATATCGGCCCAAAAGGAGCGGGTCATTTTGTGAAAATGGTCCATAATGGGATTGAATATGCAGATATGCAATTAATCGCCGAAGCCTATACGTTTTTAAGAGAAAAGTTGCATTTGAAAGTTAATGAAATAGCTGACATCTTTGAAACATGGAATCAAGGTGAACTGAAAAGTTATTTAATCGAAATCACAGCCGAAATTTTAAGGAAAAAAGATGAAGTAACGGGCTTACCCTTGATCGATGTGATTCTTGATAAAGCAGGACAAAAAGGCACAGGTAAATGGACCAGCATGCAAGCTATTGATAACGGAATCCCGGCATCGATTATTACAGAGTCTTTGTTTGCTCGTTACATTTCCGCTTTAAAAGATGAACGGGTCAATGCAGAAAATATTCTTACAGGCCCTGAGAACGATCAGCAAAAGTTAGATAAAAATGAGTGGATTGACTATATTAGAGAAGCATTATATATGGGAAAAGTTTGTGCGTACGCGCAAGGTTTCACTCAATATAAAATGACTTCTGAACTTTACGGCTGGAATTTGCCTTTAAAGGATATTGCGCTGATTTTCCGCGGTGGTTGCATCATTCGTGCAGAATTTTTAAACGTCATTAGCGAAGCCTATCAAGAGCAGCCGAATCTGGCCAATTTATTAATCTCACCATATTTTGCTGAAAAGGTTACAGGTTACCAGGTAGGATTGCGAAAGGTAGTCTGTGAGGGAATAAATTCTGGTATCTCGTTTCCATGTTTAGGCGCTTCACTCACTTATTACGATAGTTATCGAACAGGCATCTCAAATGCAAACCTTTTGCAAGCACAACGTGATTATTTTGGTGCACATACCTATGAACGACGTGATATAGCAGGATCCTTTCACACAAACTGGCAGTGATAGAAAGTGACAAAGTAACAGTCATTTTTCAATAACCGTTCAAGTTGAGATGAAGAAATTTGATCAGTGAAAAAGTATAATAATTTCTTAATTAATTTAAGCAGAAATATACATAGCCAATTCAATGACTTTGTATATTTCTGCTTTTCTTTACATCATAAAAACCTAATTTACTTATGATACGGTTCACCGAGCTTAATATTACACTTATCAATAAAGACAAAAATACTCCAATTAACGAAAAAGTCTATCTCCTTGCAATTCAAGGAAGTAGGCTTTTTTTTTGCACTACGTATATCAATATATTTTGGGTATCCAATAAATCGTCTTATAGGGGTACCGCCAAAAAGGTCGGCCGATTGCTTGACCATAATACAGTCCTAGTTCTAAAAAAAGAATTCATTGCGTGTTTGTACATAGGAAAACTTAATTATGTGAAAAAGATACTATTCGATATATTTCCCTGAAATACGCGGTATGGAACAATTGATGACAGAGGCTAGTTTGAAATTCATGATAGCCCTATTAGCGCAAAGAATTACATTTTTACGTTGAAATGCCGGGTCATTTGAAAAGCAAGTTAACCGAAAAACTCTCTAAAAATTAAAATGGAGAAATAGTCGGGATATATCATAATGTTTACATGTATCACATTTGATGGAGGCTAGAAGGTCAATCTGAATGTTCACTCCTTTGATCCTCCTGATGCACCATAATCATTAATAGTTAATTTCACATCATAGTTTATAGTAGTTTCACTAAATCTTTGATCCCAATCCTTTTTGACTTTCTTCCATACTTTGGGGTGCTCAATTCTCAATCGATTTCCGAAGCCAGCAACGTCCACTTGGTATTCTTTTTGCATTTTTTCTAATACATTCCCCACCAAGCGTTTCACTTCTTTTTCAGATGATTTTTCTGCTTTTTTGAGAAATTCATTTTTAAAAGAATCTCCCGAAACCACCCAAGTTTCAGACAGTCTACCCACTGATTCAATGTTTACATCAAAAGAGATGTTGTCTCCTTTAACTCGAGGTACGATACTGCTTTTCATGGACTCTATTTCATATACAATCTGCTGACCGGTTTCTTTATCTAAGCTTTTCACTACACCGCCTTTGCCCTTACCTGTTATCCATGTCACGCCCTCCAGTTCTTCCTCATTCAAAAAACCAGACATTTTGTGTGTCTTTCCATCGATCACGGCAGCTCCCGCAAATTTGACTTGCCCATCCACTGATATAACTTTTTGTATTAGAAAACTAGATCCTGATTTGATCTTGCTTTCTATTTTACTATGCGACATGGGAGGTAAAATCCTCGTTGTTCGATATGCATTTTCTACAATGCCGGCCAGACGAAACGCAGGAATTTCTCCTGCTTTCTTTGTTTCCAGTGTCTTGCTTGCTCTCCCTTTACTGATGAGCACAAGACAGCTTGGTCTAACCTCACTTTCTCGAAAGTTTTGATCAAGTAATTGTTCCAATCTATACGATCTTGCAAGATCTTCGCCGATAACAACCACTTTCATATGGTGAGCGGTCACGGGTTGTTCACTTCTCAATGATAATTCACGAACCATTTGATGGAGGGAATCTCCAGTTTCAGAAACGTTAATATAAGATTTTTGTTGTGGTCCTGATTGTTTCGTTGTTGAACTTGCTACTTGTGGAGTGATAAATTGATAGGTTGCAGTAATCAGGTCCTTTTTTGAATAACCATCCCCTTGTTCGTTTAACTTTTTCTCGATGGAGGACTGCTTGGCTTTATCGAATGCCAAACCTATACCTAGACTTTGCTCTTCAATTTCATGACTGCTCCAACATCCTGTAAGGGATAAGAACAAAAGAACGGAGAGGGAAATGAAGAGGGGGCGTATATTGTTATGTGATTGTTTCATATTTTCCTCCCTTTATTCTTGAGATGATAAGCAGGAGAAGCGGGAGTAAACCAAATAAAAACAATGCCATATGGCCGACGAAATCCCCTTGTTTAAATAGGTCATTCATATTTTTCGGAATCATGGCAATGATGTATAGAATCGGAAGCAAGCCATACATAAATGGGTGAATGCTCTTTTTCGTAAGTTGAGCAAGCCCTACAGCAGCTGCAAAGTATGAGATGGTAAATGTAGCAAATATTTGCATGATCCAAACCCCGAGCAATAAAGATTCAAACCGTTCAAAGATTAAACCGGAGATTTCAAAACTCCGTATAAGATCCAGTGTCGGCCATGTTCTCAGGACCACTCCATCAACAGATAATGCCCCGATAACCATTACGACCGTTATCACATAAAAAAACAATGGAATGGAAACTCCAACAAGCAGGGCTTTTATTGCTTTTTTTGGCTGATTCATAAACGGAACAAGCAGTAACATGATTTCAGGCCCTGAAAAAGCGAGAGCCGTTGTTTTTACTCCTTTTAGTACAGGGATGACTCCGTCTCCTAATACAGGACGCAGATTATCGATCTCAAATATTTTGAAGCTCATAAAGATAACAACCAAAAAAAGGATAACTGCCAAAGGTAATATAATCTCAAAAAGACGGGCGATGGGGTTAACTCCGCCGATGATGATATAAAGACTTACCCACATGAAAATCATGGTAATTGCCCATGTAGGCGTACCTTCAAGAAGTAAATACCTTACTACCTCAGCCATTGCTCGGAGCTGAAATCCGGAAGTCATAATAAAATAAAGTATTATAACTAAACTAAGTAAACTCCCCAACCATTTTCCTACAATTTCATTGATGTATTGATAAACGGTTTTTTCGGGAAACCGTTGGCTTAATTTGACCATGATCACCCCCGCGATTATCGCGATAATTCCGCCTAAAATAACGCTTATCCATACATCCGGTGTATGCACCTTCTCGGTAGCTGATCTGGGTAGGGTGAGTAATCCTGTGCCGAGTATAAAGTTGATGATAATGACAGCTGTTTGAGGAGTTGTAATTTGGTCTTTCGGACTGAGAATCATTCTTTAACCACCCTTTCACCGATAGGTTATCCTTTGCGTGTGGGATTTTTTGTATGCATCATCTTTGGACGGCGTTTCATCATCATAAGTGGCATGCGAACCATCAGGTCTTTCCACTCACTTAAGCGATAAGGAACGGCTGGACTCAAATAGGGCACACCAAAGCTTTTTAATTTAACTAAATGGCTGGCCATTAAAAGAAAAAAGAGAATGACCCCGTATAATCCAAATGTGGCAGCACATAGCATTGCGGGAAAACGAAGCATCCGTAATGTAATCCCAATACTATAGTGCGGAATGGAAAATGATGAAATAGCGGTTAAGGCTACTACAATGACCAAAACAGGGCTAACGATCCCTGCCTGTACAGCAGCTTCCCCAATGATTAAACCGCCGACAATTCCCATTGCGGGACCGATTGGCTTAGGTAAGCGGAGTCCTGCTTCCCTCAAAATTTCGATGGATATTTCCATGAATAATGCTTCGATAAGTGCCGGAAACGGAACCCCGGCCCTTGTTCCTATAATGGAGATGGCCAGTTTGGTCGGAATCAACCCTGAATGAAATGAGATGAAAGCTATATACAAAGACGGTGTAAAAAGAGCCAGAATAGATGCGAGGTAACGAAGCATACGGATGAATGTGCCAGGAATCCATCTTTCATAATAATCTTCCGGTGACTGCAACATCATGCTTAAGGTAACCGGAACGATCAAAGCGAATGGCGTCCCATCCAATAAGATGGCAACTCGACCTTCCATCAAAGCAGCGGCTACTCGATCAGGACGCTCTGTATTCTGTACCTGCGGAAAAGGACTAAGGTAATTATCCTCGATAAGTTGCTCTACATAACCTGATTCCGGCACACTATCAATATCAATTTTCTTAATTCGGTTTTCTACCTCTTGAACTAATTCGGGATCAACAATATCTTTTATGTAAGCGACAACTAAGTCCTTTTTTGAACGCTTTCCTACTTGAAATTTTACTAACGATAAATTTTCAATTTCACCACTACCCCTTAAAAAGGATGTATTATCACTCAATGATTCAGTGAAACCGACCCGTGGACCTCTGACTAATGCCTCTGATACCGGTTCTTCAATCGACCTTGTTTTAAGTTTTGTCGTTCCGAGGATTAGTGCATCCACTGATCCCTCAATTAAAAGAGCGGTAGACCCTGTTAATACTTTTGATGCTAAATCTTTAATGGAACCAACCTCTTCTATGCCACTAATAGATAACACTTCATTTTTTATGAATTCTTTTGAAATGCTTCCTTTGGTATAAGGAAGGTTCTGTTTATATTCTGCTGAAAAATCAACCATCAATGATGGCATAATATGTTTATCAATGAGGTCTTTATCCGATAGTCCATCCACAAAAATGATAATTGACCGAATATCGGTTCGCCCTATATTAAATTCCCGAAAATGCACATCCCAATTATGGCCAATTTCTTGCCTAACCATTTCTAGATTAAAATTAAAATTATCTGTAAACTGACCAGTTGAATCTTGGGAGGTATACGCTTCTTGTTTGTCTTTATCGGTAACTTTTCCTTTTTTACTAATCTTTGATATCCACTCTTTCATTTTCATCACTCATCCTTTGAGTTACGAAGCCTATAAAATAATTTGGCAATCAAAAACGGAATAAAAAACACTATAAAAGCTTGTATAAAAACCTGCCATTCTGGAAGGTAGGAAACAATCGTTTTCCACATTTTCATCACCCTATACTTGCCTAATATCAGCAGCTAAAATCTGTGAAATCTTCTGCAAAATTCCTTTATTTCTCAAATAGTATTATTATCTTCTACGTTTCTTATACAGTGAAGTTAAAAGCAATTGTCCATCACTATATATATGTATTAGCTATACGGCACAATAAATGTCATCCAACAATCTTACATAACAGGATGATCCCAAGCTAATAGCTAATGGTCATTGGGAAAAGAGCGGTCATAAAAGTCTTCGATAGTGAAAATATGTAAGTAGAATAATACTAAGAGAAGCAAAAGGAACAGAAGTACTTTGATTTAGTTGAGGAGAGAACGAGGGAAAATCAATATCATCTGGAACTTAATTAACGATGAATGAAGGCGGAATTCCCATATATTAAAGTGAGGATCGAATGATTTTATTTTTCAATAATTGACTTTTCCTCATACATTAAAGTTGAGAGGGTTTATGCTAATGATTGAAATATAATTTTGAAAATATAAATATCAAATTGAAATTATGTTTGAAGTGATATATACTGAAAATTGAGAATAATTAGTAATCATTATCCATTTTTGGAAAAATATCTACTTTTATCAACGATGGACTTAGTGAAAAAAGAATTGATAAATTAGCTCTTCAAAAGTTATCCCAATCGCTACTACTTTTCTCCCTGGAACGGATAAACGGTTCTCGCTTTATAGGATTGTGAAGCCTGGTGTAGATAAGAGTGAAAGGAAAGAATTTCGTCCGAATGAATGAGAGTTTTCTTTTGTTTCGACAATTGGTCAAAAGGTAAAGTTGTTCGTTTCTTGTTTTCTAAAGTACGATTTCATAGGGGGAATATGATGAATATATGGACAAGCTGCACACTAAGTTCAATTCTGACTCTCTCATTACTTGTTTCTCCTGTATCTTACGCTAAAGCAAATGCAAATCAGGAAGTTACTGTGAGTAAGGAGACTAGCCAGTACCCCGTGTTAACGAAGGCCAAAAAACCGGAAGAAGCGGGCTTCTCATCTGAAAAACTGGAAAAGGTAGATCAGCTTATTGAAATGGAAGTGGCTGCCGGTTTTCCTGGTGCTGCCCTGATTGTCATAAAGGACGGAAAGATTGTTAAAAGTGAAAGCTACGGGTACAAACAGAAATTTAATGAACATATACCTCTTAAGAAGTTTCGTAAAATGGAAAAAGACACTTTATTTGACCTTGCTTCAAATACGAAGATGTATGCAACTAATTTTGCCATTCAAAAATTAGTCAGTGAAGGCAAGTTGGATATCCATGCAAGAGTTCAGCAATATATTCCTGAATTCAAAGACACGGAGTCGGATGTGATCAAAGGAAAGGATAACCTGAGGATAATCGATGTTCTTCATCATACAGCAGGGTTTAAACCAGATCCGCAATACCATAATCCAAAGGTTTCGAAAGATCTTTATTCACAGGAACGGGATAAGACCATTGAGTTCATATCCAAAACACCGCTGACATATGTACCTGGAACACAGAATGTATACAGTGATGTCGACTATATGCTGCTCGGTGCCATTGTTGAAAAAATCACGGGTCAGCAGCTTGACGCCTATGTTGAAAATAAATTGTACAAGCCGCTTAATTTGAAAGATACAAAGTTCAATCCTCTGCAAAAGGGCTTTAAGCCAAAGGATATTGCGGCAACTGAACTGCTTGGGAACACTCGGGATGGCGTGATAGATTTCCCTAACATTCGCAAATACACGCTTCAAGGTGAAGTTCATGATGAAAAAGCCTTTTATTCGATGGGAGGCGTTTCAGGTCATGCAGGTCTTTTCTCGACTACCAGCGATCTCGCTGTCCTTCTGCAGGTGATGCTGAATGGCGGGGGATACGGTAAGCATATGTTGTTTGATAAAGACACAATCGATGAATTCGTTGCCCCCTCCGAGATGAACCCTACCTATGGACTCGGATGGAGACGAAATGGCGATGCCAGCATGGAGTGGATGTTCAGTCCTTATGCGAGCGACAGTGCATACGGACATACTGGATGGACTGGGACGGTCACGATCATTGATCCTGAAATAGACTTAGGGATTGTTTTACTTACAAATAAAAAGCATTCTCCGCTAGTTAACCCTGTAGCCAATTCGAATCAGTTTTTTGGCGATCTCTTCAAAACAGGGAGCTATGGAAGTGTTGTAACTGCGATTTATGAAGCATTGGAAACGAATGAATAAGAGGAAAAGAATAAAAGAATAAAATGATTAACAGCGGATGAAGCCGACGTGCTAAATCAAAAAAAGTCTGTGAATAAAGTTCTGCTGAGGGAGAATGGTTAATTACTGATAGGGGATAACCTTATGAATTCCAAGTGATTTATTTATATCTCTTTAAAGCTGAAGGCCTCCCATCGTTTATTTTGGGAGGCCGTTCTTCTTGTTGTCGGTTATGGTAGAGTGCCTTGACCGTTGTAGGATTTCTTTTATACAAAGGGAATTAAACTGTTTGAGCAAGGATTAGATTTTTATATGCTCCGTCTTGATGGAGTAGGTGTACAGGTGGAAAAGGAACGCAGGCTTTTATTACTGATTTCAGTGGCATTGGCAGGGGTTTCGGTGGGCGGAGGTATTACGTTTTTAGGCCTGATTGCACCGCATATAGCCAGGAGATTAGTGGGGGCGAGACATGCAAAACTATTACCACTGACTACAATCTTAGGTTCATTATTGCTGTTATCCGCCGATACATTAGGACGAGTGATCATGGCCCCAATGGAATTGCCAGTGGGGATTATCGTTTCGATTTTAGGAGCGCCGTATTTTATCTACTTACTCGTGAAAAACATTTAATATATGTGAAGAAGTTCAGGAGAGATAAAGAAAAGTAGAAAAAGCACATTTTCCAGCTTGACGGAGGATGGGCTGTTTTTGCAATCAGGGGAATATGCCTTTTTGAGAACCTTTGATGATTTTCAAAGGATATTCATGACCATGTACGATGGATAGGCTGGCAATGGGGGTGAAAAGTCATCCTCTAAAAGAATTATTTAAAAAAATATGTTGACCGAATGGCTTGTATCCGCTTACAATGATACTTAGTTATTAGTGTATTTAGAAAATTGTAAAAGAGGTACCTGCATGACAAAGGAATTCGACAGAAGAATCGGGCGCCATGCAATCATGTACGCGTTTGCGGAAGAAGAGGAAGAAGTCATATTAACAACTGATCTAAAGCGGATGAATTGGCTTTATGGAAAAGGTAAAGTCGGTTCAATGGAGCTGCAGAAAATAGTTGCGGCCATTGAGACATCAGCGAAAAGACTGGGATTGGTCAATCCCGACATTTATCGTGAAATGCATGCGCTGTATCATGCAATCATCGAAGCACTCCAAGGAGTGACACGCGGCCAAGTCGAGCTTGGCGGTCTTTTGAGGACGGCAGGCCTTCGGTTTGCAATCGTTCGGGGCAGGCCGTTTAAAAACGGGGACGAAGGTGAATGGATTGCTGTCGCCGTGTATGGAACGATTGGAGCACCGGTTCGGGGATTTGAACATGAAGCGGTTGGATTGGGAATTAACCACATTTAAATAATTAAAAGCCTATAGTTATTTAGTGAAATAGGGGGCTGTATTGGAAGACTGGATAAGTCTGTCAATATGGCCTCCTTTTGTTTGTTAAAAAAAGAATAGGGGTGCAGGAAATGATTATGTTAACGGGCCAAACTTTAACGATTGATGAAGCGAAAAAAGTATTGTATGGGGAAGCATTTGTCACGGCTTCAGCCGAGAGTGTTAAGAAAGTGGAAAAAAGCCGGGAAGCGGTTGAAAATATCGTGAAACAAAAGAAGGTCGTTTATGGCATTACAACAGGTTTTGGAAAGTTCAGCGATGTTTTGATTGATGCAGAGGACGCAGAGCAGCTACAGTGGAATTTGATTCATTCCCATGCATGCGGGGTGGGGGAACCGTTTCCTGAGGTGGTTTCAAGAGCTATGGTCCTTCTCCGTGCCAATGCTCTATTAAAAGGGTTTTCCGGCGTCCGTCCTGTTGTCATTGAACGTTTGATCGATCTTTTGAATGCCCATATCCATCCGGTCATTCCTCAGCAAGGTTCTCTTGGGGCAAGTGGGGACTTGGCGCCGCTTTCCCATTTGGCGCTAGTATTGATGGGAGAAGGGGAAGTGTTTTATAAAGGAGAGCGAATGGAGGCCATCGTAGCTTTATCGAAGGAAGGCATTCTTCCAGTGACACTTAAAGCAAAAGAAGGTCTTGCATTAATTAACGGTACACAGGCCATGACGGGGATGGGCCTCGTAAATTACATTGAAGCTGAACAGCTGGCCCATCAAACTGAAGCGATTGCTTCCCTGACGTTGGAGGGGTTACGCGGCATTGAAGATGCCTTTGATGCGGATGTTCATCTGGCACGCGGATACCGCCAGCAAACAGAGGTCGCGGAACGGATCCGTCGAATGATCAATGGCAGCCAGCTAATCACCAAGCAAGGAGAACTGCGGGTACAGGATGCTTATTCGCTCCGCTGCATCCCGCAAGTGCATGGTGCATCATGGCAAACTCTTGATTATGTTAAAGAAAAATTGGAAATCGAAATGAATGCAGCGACGGATAATCCGCTTATCTTTGATGATGGGGAAAAGGTTATTTCAGGGGGGAACTTCCATGGCCAGCCG
This sequence comes from Peribacillus sp. NJ11, assembly GCF_030348405.1. Lineage (NCBI taxonomy): Bacteria > Bacillati > Bacillota > Bacilli > Caryophanales > Bacillaceae > Peribacillus > Peribacillus sp. NJ11. The sequence continues at coordinate 779,220 of NZ_JAUCFO010000001.1, read as the reverse complement.
ATTGCTTTTGCAATGGATTTCATGAAAATCGCTGTTGCCGAGCTTGCGAACATTTCAGAACGCCGGATTGAGCGACTCGTCAATCCACAGCTGAATGATTTACCGCCATTCTTAAGTCCGTCACCTGGCTTGCAGTCGGGAGCGATGATCATGCAGTATTGTGCAGCTTCACTCGTTTCTGAGAATAAAACACTCGCACATCCTGCAAGTGTTGATTCCATTCCATCTTCAGCGAACCAGGAAGATCATGTAAGCATGGGAACGATCGGGTCCCGACACGCCCATCAAATCATTCAAAACGTTCGCCGCGTTTTGGCGATTGAGCTCATTTGTGCCTTACAGGCGGTGGAATACCGTGGTACTGAAAAAATGGCTCCATTTACAAAAGAGTTTTATACGGAAGCAAGAAAACTCATTCCAAGCATCACCCAAGATCGTATATTCTCAAAAGATATTGAAGCAACGGCAAGCTGGTTACATCAAATTGATTGGAATTCATTTATTCACAGGAGTTTACCTACGACATAAATCCCGGTGATTCTTTTTCAACAAATGTTAGGCTTATAGCCCTTTCACTTGGGTTTTTAAGCCTAACATAGTTGCGTAAATGCTACATAGATCCCTGAAATCCAAAAAAGGTCTCAGCATAGAGAAAATGACCTTTAAAATAGTAATAAGTGCAGGAAATAACTATTGATGGAATGATCGACTTTACTTATTCGTGCTAGATTAAATATGAATTTTTGGAGGGGAATCTAATTTGGAAAATCGGCAATTGCAACTGCCTGTTAAAAATGAACAGAACCAGCCGTCAAATACTTTACAAAGAAAGCTAAAGGCGCGCCACCTTACGATGATTTCGTTGGGCGGTGCAATTGGAACAGGGCTTTTCCTCGGAAGCGGGCCAGCCATTCACTCTGCAGGACCTGGCGGGGCTTTGGTCGCTTACGCTGTAATTGGTATAATGGTTTATTTTATTATGACAAGTCTCGGAGAACTTGCATCATTCATGCCAGTCAGCGGAGCTTTCAGTACCTATGCTACGCGTTTCATCGATCCAGCTCTAGGGTTTGCACTTGGTTGGAACTATTGGTTCACGTGGGCGATGACTCTTGCCGCGGAACTATCCGCCGCAACGATGGTAATGAAGTTTTGGTTTCCTAACAGTCCGTCATTTTTATGGAGTTCTTTGTTTTTAGTTTTGATATTCTTATTGAATTACGTATCTGTTAAAGGGTATGGAGAAGGGGAATATTGGTTTTCACTCATTAAAGTGGCGACCATCATCATTTTTATCGTCGTCGGTATTTTGATGATATTCGGGATTATGAACGGAGAGGCGATTGGTTTTAAAAATTTCACAGTTGGTGAAGCTCCTTTTGCCGGTGGATTTTTGGCAACATTGGGTATTTTCATTGCTGCTGGTTTTTCTTTTCAAGGTACGGAAATAGTAGGGGTGGCAGCAGGTGAAAGTGAAGACCCGGCAAAAAATGTACCTCGTGCAGTTCGCAGCATCTTTTGGAGAATTTTCCTTTTTTACATCCTGGCGATACTTGTTATTGGATTGATCGTTCCTTATACGAATGGCAGTCTGCAGGGACACACGATCATGGTCAGCCCATTTACGATGGTGTTTGAAAAAGTGGGACTGGCATTTGCTGCTTCCGTGATGAATGCCATCATTTTAACGGCCGTATTATCCGCTGGTAATTCGAGCCTTTACGTGACAAGCCGAATGTTGTACTCAATGGCACACGAAGGATTGGCACCGCGTATTTTTGGCAAGCTCAACAAGCGCGGCGTTCCCATTTGGGGACTTGTTGTGACATCACTTGTAGGGATGTTGGCATTTTTTGCTTCCGTTTTCGGTGATGGGGTCATTTATATTTGGCTGATGAATGCAGTCGGAGTCACTGGATTTATATTTTGGTTGGGAATAGCGGCAAGCCATTACCGGTTTAGAAAAGCCTATATTGCTCAAGGGTATTCACTGGACGATCTTCCCTATAAGTCAAAATGGTTTCCTTTCGGACCGATATTTTCCTTTGCCCTTTGTTTTTTCGTTTTATTGGCGCAAAACTATCAGGCCTTTATTGGCGATGACATTAACTGGGCTAGTGTGTTCGCTGCCTATCTTGGCATCCCATTCTTTCTGGTAATGTGGCTTGGATATAAGTTCATTAAGAAAACAAAAGTAACTCCGCTAGAGGAATGCCAAATTGATTTTGATGAACATAGGAATGCCAATTAGTATGTATCGATAATATGCATTAACCTTGAAATGAAATAGTTGTTTCAAGGTTTTTTTCTGTATATATGACACATTTCCATGTATGTCTGCATAAAACATAACCTATAAAAAAAGTATAAAATTCCAATCTTGCCAGATCCGGAACCGCTTAAATTTACCCGTTATTTATGACTGAAATTCACTTTTTCCTTTTTTTGGATCGTTTTGGATTATAAAAAAACTGAAAAAAATTTGTTGCTGATGATGGGCGTTTATGATTAAAGGAAGCCAAAGTGTTGGTATATCAAGGTTTTTAGAGTCTTCAGGAACCTTAAGAATCGATGGCGTAAATGGGCTTTTTAGGTAAGAATTCCGTCCCACATCATTTGAACTTATATTCATTCTTTGTTAAGGTAATGAAGTACTTTAGGGATACAGGTTCAGTCCGTGTGTTGAGACTGAACAAAACTCTAAAATAAAAAACCATTATATTTCAGTTGGTATATGCTGTGCCTGTTATTTTCCTCAGTTGTATTGCACCTCTTTTCCCTGCAAAGCTCAATTAGACACATTGGGAATCCCATAATCATATTTCTATGCGTTTTGGTGTTATACTGCACTGCAAGTATCATTCCACCTGGTTAAGGAAATGAAGTACTTTAGAGGGTAGTCGTAAGTCCACCATCTGGACAAAACTCTAAGTGGAAATCGTTTATATTACAGTTGGTATATGTTGTGCCTGCTAGTTTCCTCAGTTGTGATTGTACCTCTTTTTTCCTACTTGAAATGCTCAATTTATCACACATAATATAATCCAAGTAAAGAAGTACTTCTTGGGAATAATAAAAATATAGATTATTTTTCTATGCACGTTATGCCCTGTGCCACTGAATAAGTGTCACTTCCGCTTTTTTGAAGAAAAAGTAATGGGGTAGAATATGTTAATGTCGGTTATTTCAAGATACTTGTGGATTAATAATCATCACTCGCATAAAACGGGGGAATTCAGCAAAACTGAATATCATATGGGCAACTATTAGAATGAGGTGACTTGATGAAGCCGTATGTAGAAGTCAGAAATGTCTCGAAAATTTTTGGCAAATCTCCAAAAGCAGCAACAGACTTATTGAAGCAAGGCAAGACGAAAAAAGAAATCTTGAAAGAAACGGGACAAACGGTCGGAGTGAATAATGTTAATTTCGAGATTTATCCCGGAGAGATTTTTGTCATCATGGGCCTATCAGGAAGCGGGAAATCCACTTTGATCCGCATGTTCAATCGTTTGATCGATCCCACTTTGGGTGAAATCTTAATTGATGATGAAGATATCGTGAAGATGAACGCTGCCAGATTAAGGGAAGTCAGACAAAAGAAAATAAGCATGGTCTTTCAGAACTTTGCTTTATTTCCGCATAAAACGATATTGGAAAACGCTGAATTTGGGCTCGAAATACAAAAAGTTGATCCAGCAAAACGTCATGAAAATGCGATGAAGGCTCTTGAGGCCGTTGGATTGAAAGGCTACGAAAATCAGCTGCCATCACAGCTTAGTGGTGGTATGCAGCAAAGGGTTGGGTTAGCCCGGGCACTCGCAAGTGATACGGATATCCTATTGATGGATGAAGCCTTCAGTGCCCTTGATCCATTGATTCGTAAGGATATGCAGGATGAACTGATTCAAATCCAAGATCAGTACAAAAAAACGATCATTTTCATTACCCATGATCTTGATGAAGCATTAAGAATCGGGGATAGAATTGCCCTTATGAAAGATGGCAGTGTCATTCAATTGGGAACCCCTGAACAAATCATGATGAATCCAGCCAATGAATTCGTCGAGAAGTTTGTGGAAGATGTTGATCTATCAAAAGTATTGACAGCATCTCATGTGATGATACGACCAGAGAAGATCGCGGTGGACAGAGGTCCGAGGGTTGCCTTGGAAATCATGCGCAAACAAGGGTATTCCAGCATTTTTGTTGTGGATAGAAAGCAGAAGTTATTGGGGGCCGTGACTGCTGAACAGGCTCGTCAGGCAATGAGCAATAACCAATCAATATCTGAAGTGATGTCAACCGATATCCCCACTGTAAAAGAGGATGAATTACTTGGAAACCTCATGGATGTGATGGCGACTTCAAGTTTGCCAATCTCAGTCATCGATGATCAGAATAGAATTAAAGGAATTCTGCTTCGCGGTGCCGTTATCGGTGCTTTGGCCGGAAATAAAGATTCCTTGAATGAAATGGAGAGTGAATAATTCAATGAATATGCCGAAAATCCCACTAGGAGCTTGGGTCGATTCTTTAGTGGATTGGATAACTATTGTATTTGCTGGATTATTTACACTTATTACGAATGTGATCGAGGGACTACTGGATATCCTGGTCGATGTAATGAGTGCTGGACCTTCCATCGTGTTAATTATAGTCCTAACCCTTCTGGTTACCTATACAAGCAGATGGCCCTTAGGGATATTTACATTCATTAGCTTACTATTGATCGATAATCTTGGTTATTGGGAATCAAGCATCCAAACACTGGCAATCGTTATATTGTCAGGAGTCTTAACGATAGTGATCGGGATACCGATCGGAATATGGTGTGCCCAAAATAACACTGTGCGTAAGATTGTTACCCCGATCTTGGACTTCATGCAAACAATGCCTGCATTCGTTTATTTGATTCCTTCGATCTTATTCTTTGGAATAGGGGTAGTGCCGGGGATCATTGCGTCATTCATTTTCGCAATCGCACCGACAATCCGTATGACCAATCTTGGGATTCAAGAAGTGCCTAATGATCTGATCGAAGCATCGGATGCTTTTGGTTCAACCAGCAGCCAAAAGTTATTCAAGGTACAAATACCATTGGCTACTCCAACGATAATGGCAGGAGTTAACCAAAGTATCATGCTGGCACTATCCATGGTAGTTACAGCTTCATTGGTTGGAGCACCCGGACTTGGGGCGGATGTCTACCGGGCTGTCAGCCAAATAAATGTTGGGCAAGGATTTGAAGCAGGTTTATCCATCGTAATCATTGCAATCATTCTCGATCGTATCACGCAAAACCTACGTAAGCCAGCTTACGAGCATATCATTAGCAGAAAAATCATTTTTACAATATTGGCGATACTCGTTGTATGTACTGCACTATTCAGTGCTTTTACAAAAGATACGGCTGGGAACGGGGATGAAAACAGTCTAGCTGCCAAAGCCGATTATGAAATCATCGGAATTGAACCTGGAGCAGGAATAATGAAGTTGACTAAAACGGCTATAGATGATTATAAGCTGGATGATTGGAACGTGGTTGAAGGGTCATCGGCAGCGATGGTTGCAGAATTGAAAAAAGCAATTGATAAAAAAGAACCGATCGTCGTTACTGGATGGTCACCGCATTGGATGTTCTCGACATATGACTTGAAATATCTCGAAGATCCGAACGAATCCTTCGGCAAGGCTGAAAATATTAATTCGATTGCCAGAAAAGGCCTCGAGCAAGATGCCCCTGGCGCTTATAAAATTCTTGATCAATTCTTCTGGGATACTAAAGATATGGAAGATGTAATGGTCAAAGTTACTGAAGGTATGTCTCCTTCAGAAGCAGCAGAAAAATGGATAAGCGAAAATCAGGACAAAGTAACAGAATGGACCAAAGGTGCTAAATCAGGAAATGGTGAAAAAATCAAACTGGTTTATGTTGCTTGGGACACTGAAATTGCCAGTACAAATGTGATTGGCAAGGTACTTGAGCAGAATGGCTATGATGTAACATTAAGTCAGGTTGAAGTGGGGCCAATGTTTGCCGGCGTAGCAAACGGAAGTGCGGACGCAATGGTGGCTGCATGGCTCCCGGGAACACATCTTGAATACTATAATAAGTATAAAGATGATATGGTTGACCTTGGACCAAACTTAAAAGGAACAAAGCTTGGTCTGGTCGTACCGGATTACGTCGATATTGATTCGATTGAAGACTTAAAATAAGAAAAACGAGGCAATTTTGTATTATCCCCTACAGGTAGACTGAGGAAAAAGAGAGCATGATAAAAATGTTCTTAACAGTTTAACCTGGGAGGGGATTTTTCTATGGCAAAAAAGGGGCAAAGAATTAATATGAGAAGTCAATCGTTTGATGTTGGATGAGGGTTAGTCGTATCGTCAGTTTCGTGAGCGATTTGGTTTAAAGGACGACAGTATACATCCAGTTTTAAATTCTATAATACCAGTAACGTTAAATCGCCTAAATAAATTGAGGGCGATTTTTTTCTTTCATCAGAAGTAACACATTACCATTGTTTATGATCCTATTTCAGTTAAACGAGCCGGAAATAAAAATTCTTGTTAACCGATCTGTTAAAGAACCATTTTATACAAGTTGATTTTATTACAGGTGCAAAAATAATTCCTATTCCTAAGAAGGCTTCAAGCTTGATGAGAAAGTCTTTTTAATAGGAATGGTAGCAAAATTGAGAATTTATAAAGTGTGGGGTATGTAAACCAAGCCGTTTTACAGGAGAAATAAGTTGGCATGGTTTTTGCTGTATAAAATAGTGAGTAAAAGTTGGTAGCCATTTACATCCTAATCATTAATGCTGAAGCGTTAGATTGGTGAGCTACTTTATAAAATGGAAATGAGGTGCTTAGAATGGCAAAGCTGAAGAATGATACACATTACAAAATTTTGATTGTAGGAGGTGGCAGTGCCGGAATTACGGTCGCAGCTCGTCTCTTGCGTGAATCACGTACTCTGAGCGGAAACATTGCCATCATTGACCCTGCCACGAAACATTATTATCAGCCATTATGGACACTTGTAGGAGCTGGCGAAGCTGACAAAACTGTGACACAAAGGGAGGAAGCATCCGTTATTCCGAACGGAGCCGTGTGGGTACAGGATGCGGTTTCCACATTTGAGCCCGATGAAAATGTTGTTGTAACAGCATCCGGAAAGAAACTGCACTACGAATATCTAGTTGTCGCAGCCGGGATTCAAATTGACTGGCATAAAATCAAAGGTTTAAAAGAGAGTATAGGAAAGAATGGGGTATGTAGTAATTACTCTTATGATTATGTTGATAGCACCTGGGAGGCGATCAGAAACTTCAAGGGGGGGACTTCCATTTTCACCAATCCCAACACGCCGGTAAAATGCGGTGGGGCTCCTCAAAAAATTATGTATATAGCAGAAGACTATTTCAGAAAATCAGGAGTTCGCCAGCAATCTTCGGTTATTTTTGTTTCTGGTAGCCCATCCATATTCAATGTGAAAAAATATGAACAAGCACTAAATAAGATAATTGAACGAAAAGAAATAGAGACATATTTTATGCATCATCTTGTTGAAATTGATGGTGACAAGAAGCGAGCGACATTTGAAAACCTGAACACAGAAGAGCGCGTGAATATGAATTATGACATGATACATGTGGTACCACCGATGAGCGCCCCTGATATTATCAAGAATAGTTCGCTCGCGGCAAGTAATGGGTGGCTGAATGTGGACAAATATACGCTTCAGCATCAACACTATGACAATGTATTTGGCATAGGGGATTGCACAAACCTGCCTACGTCAAAAACGGGGGCTGCGATTCGCAAACAAGCGCCCGTGCTTGTGCAAAATTTGCTTCATCGGATGCGTGACAAACTTATGGTTCATAAATATGACGGCTATACATCATGTCCGCTTGTTACTGGATATGGGCGGCTTATACTGGCTGAATTCAATTATGATTTACAGCCGCAAGAAACCTTTCCAATCGATCAATCCCGTGAGAGGTTCAGTATGTATTTATTGAAGAAGAACTTGCTTCCCGTTATGTATTGGAACGGGATGCTTAAAGGAATGATGTAATAACATTGATAGCCATAACAAAACAAAGTATCCGAGGTGCTTGAAAGGAGAAGGATTTATGCTATTAAAGTATTTTTATGATGAGAAACTGGCTCAAGCTTCATACCTTGTGGGATGTCAGGCTACCGGCGAAGCAATCATTGTTGATCCCTCACGTAATATAGAACCTTACATAAAAACTGCAAGAGCACATGGTGTGAGGATCGTGGGAGTAACGGAAACACACATCCATGCCGATTTTTTGTCTGGTTCACAGGAGCTGGCTTCAAGGCTTGATACCACATTGTATTTGTCTGATGAAGGAGGGCCGGACTGGAAATATGAGTACGCAACTGGGTATGAACACCGCTTTCTGAAAAATGGAGATGTATTTGCCATTGGAAATATCAATTTTGAGGTGGTACATACACCAGGACACACACCTGAACATATATCGCTGCTCGTAACAGATGGGGGTGCATCTACCAAGGATCCACTCGGTATATTTACCGGGGATTTTGTATTTGTCGGTGATGTTGGACGGCCCGACTTATTAGAAAAAACAGCAGGGGTGCACGGGTCTTCGGAAAAAATGGCAGGCATGATGTATCGGTCTTTACAGCAGTTTAAAAACCTTCCTGACTATCTGCAAGTATGGCCGGGGCATGGAGCGGGCAGTGCTTGTGGAAAAGCGCTAGGTGCAATCCCGTCGTCAACCATCGGCTATGAAAAACGGACAAATTGGGCACTGCAATATGATAATGAGGATCGCTTTATGGAAGCGCTATTGGCTGGACAGCCTGAGGCACCCCCTTATTTTTCAAAGATGAAGCGGTTGAATAAAGAGGGAGCGCAACAAATTCGAGGGATAGCAGCACCACTTACAATGGAGGATTCAATAGATATTGTGCAGGAATGGACGGAACAGGGAATTGTCTTAGATACGCGTCCAGCCTGTGAATTTGCCACCAAGCATATACGAGGCGTAATTAATATCCCATATAACAAATCATTTGTAACGTGGGCGGGATGGCTCTTGGATTATGACTTGCCTATATATCTTCTAGCAAGCAATGCAGATGTTGCAGATATTGTAAAAGATCTCCAGTCCATTGGATTGGATCGCGTCATTGCAACAATGGATCCATATATCATTGAGCACGCTGGCGAATCTGATTCACGCGTTATGAAATATGAAGAATTGACTATGGGTAAGATAGGTGACGCAATTCAAACAGAAAGCATATATGTGCTTGATGTCCGAAGCATGGCTGAATGGAAGGAAGGCCATATTCCAAAAGCTAATCATGTCATGCTGGGTCATTTACAAGAACAAGCACATAAACTTCCACATGATAAACCAATTTTGGTTTATTGCAAAACAGGAGGAAGATCAGCCATCGCTGCAAGCCTTCTACAAGTTCATGGTTTTAAAGAAGTACAAAGCCTTGTAGGCGGTTATGAGGAATGGAGAAAACAGAAGAAGTTGTGACCCACCGCAGATCTTAATGAAAATCTCTTAATTTTATCATCCATGCGAAAAAATTTCCTAAGATTGCAAAAGTGCTAATGCTTAGGATGAAACGTTTTTTAAAAAATGACCGTGTTATTAGGGACTTCAAACAAGATATTCTATGAAAATAAGGAGATTTTTAAAGAGAAATGAGTTGGCATGACAATTGCTTATATAAAAGTCAGGATACACAAGCAAACATGAGAAGGAGAGATACTCGATGAAATATAATTTTGACCAAGAAATCCGTCGACAGGGTACAGCCTGCGAAAAGTGGGATGATCTTGAAAATCATTTTGGAGTAAAGGATGTTATTCCGATGTGGGTGGCCGATATGGATTTTCAGTCTCCACAACCTGTCATCGAAGCATTAAAACAACGTGTGGAGCACGGTGTATATGGCTATATGCTTAGGCCTGACTCGTATATGGAATCCATTGTTGGTTGGCTAAAAAGAAGACATCGATGGTCCGTTGAGAAAGAATGGATTACCCACAGCCCAGGTGTGATTCCAGCCCTATCGTTGGCGATTCAGTCCTTCACGCAGACAGGGGACAAAATTATTATCCAACCGCCTGTATACCATCATTTTGCCCGTGTGATCCAAGCGAACGGCCGTGAAATCGTAAACAACCCGCTTAAGCTTGAAAATGGGAGTTATTCCATAGATTTCGATGATCTAGAGGCAAAGATAGATTCAACGGTAAAAATGTTGATTCTGTGTAGTCCTCATAACCCAATCGGAAGGGTATGGAGCAGAGAAGAATTGACGAGATTGGGACAGATTTGTATGAAGCATAACATTCTCGTTGTGGCAGATGAAATTCATTTTGACTTTGTTTATAAGACACATACACACATTCCTTTTGCCTCTATTTCAGAAGAGTTTGCGAATCATTCTCTTACCTGCATTGCGCCAAGCAAAACTTTTAACCTGATGGGTGTACAGACGTCAAGTATCATTATTCCAAACCAGCAGCTGCGTGAAAGGTATGATCGAGAACTTAATGCATTATCCATTGGTTCGCCGAACATATTTGGTGTTGTTGCGTTAGAGGCTGCATACCGCTACGGAGAAGAATGGCTGGATCAGCTCCTTGAATATTTGCAGGGGAATTTGGAGTTCACTCTGAGTTACTTCAGCAAAAACATCCCGCAAATCAAAGTCATTCAGCCTGAAGGCTCATACCTTGTATGGCTTGATTGCCGGGAATTGGGAGTTGAAGAAATGGATCAATTTATGTTGCGCCGAGCAAGGGTTGCAATGAATGAAGGGCACATTTTCGGTATGGAAGGAGAAGGGTTTATGCGACTTAATATCGCTTGCCCGCGTTCGATGTTGAAAAACGCCTTGGGTGGCATAGAAAAAGCTGTTTCCTCTTTGTGCAAAGCGTAGAAATTTATTCTATAATAAAATTATTTTATTATTTCATATAGCGCTATAGCAGAGGAGGATAATATGGCAGGCTTTATCGGCATACAGCAGTTTATTCAAGATTACGCTGAGAACACAGCAGGAATCCTTGGTCTGGATATAACCGTGCTTGATGAAAAGGGCGTTCGCATTAGCGGAACCGGCTACTATAAAGATCTCATTGGCAAAACTGCTCCGGAAGGCTCCTTTTTCAGAATGATATTGGAAACAGGGGAGCCTGGAGTGGTTTACGATGTGAAAAGAGATGAGTCGCAGTGTAGGAGTTGTAAATTCGTAAATCAATGCAAAGAACTAGCTACCATCGGGTTTCCTATTGTAAAGCAAGACAAACCGGTTGGCGTCATCGGCATGATTGGTTTTTCCCATGAACAAAAGGAGAAAATGATTTTAGAATCAGAGAATCTGATACAGTTTTTACGCAATGTTAGTACATTGTTAGTCAATAAATTAGCAATGCTGGAACCTGGTAAAGAACCGGGTTGCAAAATTCAAGAAGATATCCCGATCCCCCCGAAATCTATTACTTTTGAAAATATTCTTGGTAAAGATTCCGGGCTTCAAGATGTTATTAAAAAAGCAAGACGGATTATAAACAGCCCATCCACTGTCCTGATTAGGGGAGATAGCGGTACGGGGAAGGAATTATTAGCCAAAGCGATTCATTTTGAAAGCAAGCGCCGGATGCATTCATTTGTAGCAGTTAATTGCGCTGCCATACCTGAGAGCTTGTTGGAAAGTGAGTTGTTTGGTTATGAGGGCGGATCATTTACCGGCTCAAGTCGGAATGGGAAAATGGGAAAATTCGAATTAGCGCACAACGGAACCATCTTTCTTGATGAAATTGGAGATATGCCGCTTTTCTTGCAGCCAAAGTTATTACGGGTTTTACAAGAAAGAGAGATTGAAAGAATCGGAGGAAAAAAAGCAATTGAGATTAATGTACGGGTGATTGCAGCCACTCATCAAAACTTGGAGGAAATGGTGCGAAACGGCACTTTTCGCGAGGATTTATATTATCGTCTCAATGTCATCCCTCTCCATACCAAACCCTTGCGAGAGCGACGTGATGATATCGCTTTGTATCTTGAACATTTCATGCATAAACATTGTAAGATCATGCAAAGGTACCCATTGAGACTTGACCCCATGCTGGAGCGATGGCTCATACGCTATGATTGGCCGGGGAATATACGGCAGTTGGAAAACGCTGTAGAATATATGGTCAATATGGCCGAATCAGATATTGCGGGCTTCCATGATTTACCTGACTATCTCTTTCAACAGGATCCTCTCTCTTTTGAGTGTAGTGGATTAAGTTTAGAACAAATGATTTCAGAATATGAAAAAGACATAATCCAGAGCTTTTTCCTGGCTGAAAAATATCGAGATGATAAAGAACAAATTGCCCGGGAACTAAAGATTAGCCTGTCTACTCTTTATCGCAAGTTGGAAAAGTATAAATTATGTTAACTTCATCTATTTCACTCAAGAATGCGGGAGAGTGCTTATAGCATTTTCTCGACTGAATTTGATAGGAGTGAAGACAAAAACTGAAGGTAGAGGTATTTTATGAGTTGACCGAAAATTATAAAAATATCTCAATAAAGAGATTTTTCAAAAGAACAACAAGATGAGCCTGCATGCCAATTGTATTGGAACTATGAGTAAACAGGGGGACACTATGGGGAAATTAGAAGCAGAGATAAGCAACACCCTAGAAGAGCGAAATCCAAAAGCATCATTACAAAGGAAGCTTAAATCCAGACATTTAACGATGATGGCTATTGGTGGCGCTATTGGAACTGGATTGTTTGTATCCAGCGGATCGACGATTAGCACTGCGGGGCCGGGAGGAGCGCTTGCTGCATTCATTCTGGTCGGTATCATGGTCTATTTTGTAATGAATAGTTTAGGAGAGCTATCGGCCTTCTTACCGGTTCCGGGGGCCTTTGACATCTATGCCTCAAAGTATATTGATCCTGCGTTAGGCTTTGCGTTAGGTTGGAACTATTGGTATACGACCGCGATAACGGTTCCTGCAGATTTGGTGGCCTCTACTCTTATTATGAAGTATTGGTTTCCAGACGCACCTTCTATCTTGTGGAGCGCATTATTTCTGGGTTTGTTGATACTCTTAAATATTTTATCAGTCAAGGCTTATGGGGAAAGTGAATACTGGTTTGCTGGTATTAAGGTCATCTCGATCATCGTGTTTCTCGTTATAGGGGTTGCCATGATTTTTGGAATTATGGGAGGACATGAGGTCGGATTCAGTAACTTTACCCAAGGGGATGCTCCTTTCCATGGCGGGCTTATATCTATCTTTAGTGTAGTGCTCATCGCCGGCTTTTCGTTCCAGGGAACTGAGGTGATTGCGACGGCTGCCGGTGAAACCGAAAATCCATCGAAAAACGTACCCAAAGCGATTAGGTCAATCTTCTGGCGAATCCTTATTTTCTACGTAATGACGATTTTTGTTATCGGTTTGATTATCCCTTATACGGATCCAAACCTGCTTAAATCCGGCGTTGAAAACGTATCTATCAGCCCCTTTACGCTTGTTCTTGAGAAAGCCGGGTTGGCATTTGCCGCTTCTGTAATGAATGCCGTGCTTCTTACATCTGTATTATCAGCAGCAAATTCAGCAATGTATGCTTCTTCACGCATGCTATGGGCTCTAGCAAAAGAAGGAAAGGCACCACGAATCTTTGCACGCCTTAACCGGAAGGGAATTCCCATGTTGGCCCTCTGTACAACAGCAATTATAGGACTAGTCTCTTTTTTAGCTTCCCTTTTTGGAAATGGTGCCGTTTTTATTTGGCTGATAAACGCTTCAGCCCTTACCGGATTTATCAAATGGTTCGGGATTGCCGCTAGTCATTACCGCTTCCGTAAAGCATATGTAGCCCAAGGTCGAGATCTAAATGAATTGCCGTTTAAGGCCAAATGGTACCCTCTGGGCCCGGTTATCACACTGTTATTTTTTGTGGTTTTCATTTTTGGACAGACTCTTTTTTTCGGACATCAGATTGGCTGGGCGGAAATACTGGCTACGTACATTGGTCTTCCTATTTTCTTGCTTCTCTGGTTGGGTTATAAAATCATTAAGAAAACAAAAATGGTGCCGCTAATGGAGTGTGATTTTGAGCGCAAAGAATAAGTGGGAAGGTTGTGGAATGTAAGCGTTGTATTCAGAGGGATTTTAAATTGAATTCCGTTTTAACGGGATTACAAAAAACAAGAGGTGGTTTATATGATAAAAGAAGCAATCATGACAAAAGCAGCCCCCAAGGCTATCGGTCCTTATTCACAAGGTATTAAGGCAGGAAATATAGTGTACACTTCAGGGCAGCTCCCAATTGATCCTGAAACTGGAGAAATGCCTGATAATATTGAGGAGCAAACAAGGATGTCATTGGAGAATCTTAAGAATGTTATAGAAGCGGCGGGAGCAAGCTTACAGCAGGTAATAAAAACAACGGTTTTTTTAAGCGATATGAATCACTTTGCCGTGATGAATCATGTATATGAAGAGTTTTTCTCTGATAATTATCCGGCAAGAAGTGCGATTGAAGTTGCTCGTTTACCTAAAGATGCCTTTATTGAAATCGAAGCCATTGCTATGATTTAATAATAAAAGAAAAGAGAATGTTAGAATGATATTCTCTTTTCTTTTATGTACATATGGTTAGTCTTAAACAGAGAAATATGGAGGAGATTTAATATGAATTTAGCACAATTCCCCAGACAACGATATACACCAACATATACACCTATTGAGAAATTAGATCATTTTTCTGAAGTTCTTGGGGGCCCATCCATTTATGTTAAACGAGATGATATGCTTGGTCTGACGGCTGGGGGAAATAAAACAAGAAAACTGGAATTCCTTGTTGCCGATGCGTTGGAAAAAGGCGCGGATACGTTGATTACATGTGGAGGCATTCAATCAAATCATTGCCGCTTGACACTAGCTGCTGCGGTTAAAGAGAAAATGAAGTGCATCCTGGTGTTGGAAGAGGGACTTTCAAAAAATTCAGAGCCGGATTTTAACGGTAACTATTTTCTCTATCATTTATTGGGCGCTGAAAATATCAAAGTTGTGCCTAATGGAGCGGACTTAATGCAAGAAATGCAGAAAGTAGCTAATGAGGTAACGGAGAAAGGAAATCGACCTTACGTAATACCAGTCGGGGGATCCAATGTGATTGGCGCAACAGGATATGTTGCTTGCGCTCAGGAGATTTTGGCACAGTCATTTAATCAAGGAATCGATATGAAAGCAGTCATTTGTGTAAGTGGCAGTGGGGGAATGCATGCTGGTTTGGTGACCGGATTTCATGGAAATCAAAGTGGAATCTCGGTAATTGGAATAAATGTAAGTAGAGGAAAAGTTGAACAAGAAGAGAAAGTTTTTCAACTTGTTAAAGAAACTTCAGCACACGTCGGCATTCCAAATTCAATCCCTCGTGAGGCTGTTACATGTTTTGATGAGTATGTCGGACCGGGTTATGCTCTGCCTACATCTGAAATGGTGGAAGCAGTCAAGCTAATGGCAAGAACAGAAGGGATTTTGTTGGATCCGGTTTATACGGGTAAAGCGGCAGCGGGACTCATTGATTTAATCCAAAAAGGCACCTTTAAGCCGGAGGATAACATCCTATTTGTTCACTCTGGTGGTGCTTCATCGCTATACGCGAATACTTCTCTCTTTTATTGAAATCTGATTATTATATGGCGATAGTGTGAATCAAAAAAAATAAAATAGAAGGCCCAGTAAATATCCGGTTCTGGTTCTAAGATGCCTTTATTTGAAAGAGGTATTTAGAATCAGTCTCATGCAGCCATACCAAATAGTTGATGAATGAACTTCATCTGATTTGGAATAGACTTGAAAAATGCTTTCTCCTGCTGTGGGATAGAATATGATGAAAATTATCCTGTAATTAGACTATTAAATGAGGTTTGTTTTTTTGCATTCGTCAAAAATGAGCTGGACGAAAATTTCCGGCTCATTAGAATCATGGTTTTTAAGAAAACATTCACCATAATGTACATGTCCTTTCCTTCCATATATTCAGTTTTAAGTCGCTGGTTCAATCCCATCGTCTTCCAAAAGAAAAGCTCCATTTTGCTAAGCGGCTTACAGCTTAACCAATGGGGCTTTTTAAAGTATATGTGAGATATCCTTTTTTTAAAATTATATTCAGCTGTTAAAAATATATAATCGATATACGTTTTTTCCTTGTTTGGCATTTTATCAACAAATGGAGATCACATACGGAAAAACAGTTGTTATTTTCTTTTCATCAAATTCTAAAAGTCTCATCCAGTAATTGATAAATGACAAGCATTAGAATGACATCGTTCCCTGTTGCTTTTTATTTAACTTGCTGTTCTATTCCAAAATAATGGCCATTAACCGTCATCAACATCTAATTGTAATCATTTACAAGTTCATCTCATAACAGTGGACCGCTAGACCCTACAGCAATAGATTTATTCTTTTGAACCTATGGATAAATAATATGAGAAGCGATGATATGGGTTTATCTTATGGCGATTTAAAAATTCTTTTGACCATTCTGTCCGTTTGAAGATTTTCCATATTCAGCTATTAAAAATAAGTATTCATAGCTTCCCTGCCTTAACAGGTGCGTAAGAGCCAATCCCTTAGGCGAAGACCCATATTAGTTTATTCAGTCAAACTGAAATTCCCGCGTTTTTTCAGTTTTAATGGACAGCTGGGGTTTTAAAACTGAAGTTCAATGTATGGAAACGAACTTACTCCTTAATTCCTCTTCCGTTACTTCGATCTTTCCTTTCAAATCTTCAGCCAGTAATACATAACTTTTCACACCTATGAATTCTGAATGTGATATTAAAAAGAATTTTGTTCCCTTTTTATACGCAGAAGGATCATCTACAATCAACTTAAACATTTTCATCCTTTTTCCACCTTGGATATCATAAATTCGTAACGCATGCATTCATAACTACCTTTGGAGTAGACGCAATAGCATTGAACAAGTTGAAAAGGAATTAGGGCGCTACTAAGATACAACTTCTTCTTTTCACTTTTTATATCATTGATATTTATGAGCGGTCAACTATTTTTACTGGTAGATACAAGAACCAGCGGGCATTGTAATTTGTTTGCAAATTATGAGTATTCCTAACTTTCTGTGGAAGTGCCTATAATTGAATGTTAAAATTCAGTTGGAAAACAGTGTTTCATGATACATAAGAAAAAGAAAAGAGAGGCATTGAAAGAGCTCTCGAAAAGTGATTTTGGAAGGTGTGGAAATATTGAAACCAATCATATTCGATGTTGATACTGGAATTGATGATGCCATGGCGATGGCATATGCTTTAAATTCCCCAGAATTGGAAGTGCTCGGATTCACCACTTGCTTTGGTAACGTGCCCGTTGTTGAATCGACCCGCAATACACTTGCCGTTTTGGAGAAATTAAATAAGCGCATTCCGGTCTTTGAAGGAGCAGCCCAAACATTGATCCGCGGAGAGAAGAAGAAATATCCCAAGCATGTTCATGGGGAAGACGGGTTAGGAAATACCCTTCAGTTTGAACCAACTATCAAGGCATCACAAGGAAATGCAGTAGACTTCATTATCGATCAAGTGAAAAGCCGACCGCATGAAATTACGATTATTGCAGTTGGACCACTGACTAACATCGCATTGGCAATTAAAAAAGCCCCAACGATCATGTCCTTGGTAAAAGAGGTCGTTATTATGGGCGGTGCCGTAAACGTACCAGGAAATGTAACGCCCTATGCTGAAGCGAACATAATATCAGATCCTGAGGCAGCTGATCAGGTATTTGCTTCAGGGCTGCCTATCACCCTAGTGGGGCTTGATGTGACACTGCAAACATACCTACTGAAATCGGAGCTCGATGAGTGGCGTGCCACTGGGAAGGAAAGCGCAAAATTTTTAGCGGAAATGACCGATTATTATATGAAAGCATATGAAAACTCCCATCCAGGTTTAGGCGGTTGTGCCCTTCACGATCCGCTTGCTGTCGGGGTTGCGATTGATTCAAGTTTTGTGAGTACAGAATGGATGAACGTCAAGGTGGTGACCGGGGGTGAAGAAACAGGCAGGACAATCGGTCAACAGGATAGCGAACCTGGAATCCGTGTCTGTACGAAAGTGGAAAGTGATCGGTTTGTGAAACACTTTTTGGAACGGGTTATATGAGGGCTTGATCATTTGATGAGACTTTCATTGCCTAAGCAACGTAATTGAAATTAGGTATAAGGTATAAAGGCTATCACTTTTCCAAAAACCTTTGGGAAGAGATGGCCTGTTTCTGTTGAATTCGATTCACGCTATTTGACGTACTCCTGCTGCGAAAGCATAGCTGCAGTAAGTAGGAGTTCGAAATAATTGGAGATAGGCGAAAAAAGTTGGAGATACGGAAAAAGCGGAGATACGCTGATAGGTTGGAGGTAGGCCGAAAAAACCGGGGCAGGCCAAAAAATATTGTATTTGCTTTGTAAAAAGGACCTCTGTCCATTCGGATGTCCTTTTTGAATGGTTTGGAAAATCGTTCAATTATAAGACAAACTGTATGGAAACGCTGGATATTTCGAACATTAATCAAACGTTTGATTAATGTTTAATGGAAAAGAGTCTAAAGTCACCGATGAAAATCATATATTTGAGTAATGGATCAGGAAAATTGGGTATAAAGAACTTTTTTTGCCATGAAAAGTAAAATATTTAAAATTAATTCAAAAAAAGGTTTAATTACTTGGGAAAACAGGTACATAGACTTTCATAATGCCATATATAGGTTTTTTTACATAATCATAATTTACCATTTTTCGACTTTGCACTTATTTATATGGCAGAAAATGTATGGTTCCATTAAAATGTACTATATAAGATATAAGGAGGAGTTTTTCTATGTCACAAATTCGCGTAACACCTTCAGAACTGAAAGATGTAGCTAGGCAATATGATAATGAAAGCCAACAGGTAACGGATATGATTGGTCGTTTAGATAGAATGAGAGATCATTTAACTGGTATTTGGGAAGGTTCTTCCAGTGAGGCTTTCGTCGGGCAGTACGAAGAATTGAAGCCTTCATTCATGGATATGGCTCGTTTGTTGAATGAAGTTTCTCAACAATTGAATAAATCAGCTCAAATCCTTGAAGACACAGATAATCAGATTGCTAGTCAAATTCGCGGATAATCAATAGTCAAAGAGATAAAGAATTTTCTAGGAAAAAGCGCCGCGACTCTTAATGAAGATCGTGGTGCTTTTTTGCTTTTAAAGAGGTGGTTTCCATATATATTCAACTTACGATCGATTTAAACAGGTACACAGGGGAAGTATTTGACTTGCAAGTGTCGAATTACCGATCCATCAAGAAGGTTGTGGAAATTGTATGGCAGGTAAAGGATATTGCCAGTGCACCTAAAGATGGCTATTGGGTGCGGGTCCAGAATAAGGAGTTTGTATGTTCAGGTTATGATACCCTGCTTGATAGCGGAATTACGACGGGGGACCGCCTTGAGATCCTCTAATGGATTAAGTGTGGGCTCGTTATAGGAATAAAGTCTAAAGCCCTTTTAGCAGGGGTAAAGGAGTACATAGAATGGATGAGAAAAAATCTTCATATCTGGAGAAAAAAACAGAAGCTGCAATTGTGAAGGGTGATAATGGGGATTCGTTCGTTTTCCAACGGGCAAAACTGTCGATGCAAGATCCATTGGAATTACAGCTTATTCATGAAGCCGATGATGCTCTCCAGAAACATATAGAAGTGACAGAGGACGAGGTGCAGATCAGAGTAAATCCACCAGCCTCTTTTTTTGTTTTTTCCAAAGCTAAAGATAAAAATCTGATAGGTCGATGGGTATCGTCCTATCAAATCGTGAAGAAAATCAGAAATCATGAATTGACTCGGCTGCAACTAGTCGTCTGTCCAGAAAATATCGTTTTTGATTCAAGCTTGGCCCCATATTTCCTGCATTATGGTGTAAAAGACAGTTTGCCTCCTTATGAACATAATCAAGATGAGCTATTTAAAGAAACGAAGGCAACGATTTCTGCACTTGTGGATGGGCAGTATACATTCGAAGAGTATTTGCTTTACCATAAAACACTAAAACTATCGAACGAATCACAAAGTATATTGGCATCGGGGACTTGGGATGAACTTTCCATGGTCATTCAAAACCGGATAGAAGCTTTAGAGAAGGAAGAAAAAGCATTTGTACATATACCTGAAAAGAAATGGAAAACGGGCCGTTATACACTTTGGGGTACGATGATCGTTCTAGTGCCACTGCTGTTGTTTACGATTTACACACTATTCTTCTCCCAACCTAGGCAGGAGGCATATGTAGAAAGCGGTGAAAGCTTCTTAAAACAAAAATACAGTGAAGTCATTGACCGTTTGGAAAACTACGATCCAAAAAATATGCCGTATGTCGTTCAATATGAACTGGCTATGGCCTATGTCACTTATGAGCCGTTAGATGATGTCAGGAAGAAGAATGTAGAAAATGCAATCACTTTGCAAACGGATAGTCAGTATCTTCTATATTGGATTTATATAGGCAGGGGCATGAACGAGGACGCGATCGATTTGGCGAGAATCATGGAGGATCGCGAATTGATTACATATGGTCTGTTAAATCAGAAAGAACAGATTAAGCTAGACGATAACCTTTCAGGGGAAGAAAAGGAAACGCAAATTAAAGAAATCGATACAGAGTTGTCCCAATATGAAAAGGAAATAAAGGAATTGCAAAAGCAAATGGAGGAACAGCAAGATCAAAACCAGCCTTCAACAGAGTCCAATGATCAAGGTGAAGCGGAAGCAAAACCTGCTGTAAAAGAAGTAGAGGAAAAGGAGCCTGCTTCTGGAGAAAAAGAAGAAAGTAAGGATTCCTCGAAAAAATCATCTGAAGAAAAAGAGAAAAGCAAAGAGTGAGCATTTGGCCTTTTGCGGAGGTGAGATTTAATGAGTTTATTATGGATTTATTCTAAGGAGACCTATCAGTCCTTCACGATCAAGGATGATCATATAGGTCCGATCACGATTGGCCCATCAAAGCAGGATACGATCACCGTCTATTCCATTCCCTTTGAACACGGACCTATCAAGCTGAGAAAGCAAGATGGGCTTGATGGGTTTGAGGTGTTTAGAGAGGAAAAGAAGCTTGGTGATGTAAAGCCGTTTCAAAGCTTCACCTTTCATGAAGGAGAAGAAACGATCGAGATTTTTTATACGGCAGGGGAATTGGAAGAAAGCCTCTATTATATTGGCAATTTGAAAGAAATCACTATATCAGCCAAGCTGGGAGCGACTTTCCGTAAAGAAGGATCCGTTTCCGGCAATGGCTTTTCCTTTGTGCTTCATAAAGGGCAATGGCTTCTCGTGCCAAAGGAAAATAGCAGGATTTTCCTGAATGGTGAAAAGGTAACGAAGGCTGTTCCCGTTCAAAATGGCGATCTGATTTGCTGGCCAAATATGGTGCTGAGGTTGATTGAAGGCGACTTATTGATGATTCATAGTGCCGAGAGTTATGAAACATCTTTATCTAAAATGAAGAAGCCGATCTCTGAAATGAAGAAAAGCTATCCACAATATCGCCGTACACCAAGGATGATCTATGAATTACCGGATGAGAAAGTGACGATATCATTTCCGAGCCAAGAATCGGAAGATAATAATAGAGGTTTATGGCTAATCCTTATGCCACCGTTAATGATGCTTATTGTCATGGGGGTCATCACGATCATTCAACCTCGGGGCATTTTCATCATCATATCGATCGTGATGTTCACAACGACTTTAGTTACCTCGACGGTACAATACTTTAAAGACAAAAAGAAGCAAAAATTCAGAGAAGAAAAACGTCAACGTGTGTATACCAGGTATCTAGAGCAGAAGAGGGAAGAACTGCAAGAGCTGTCTGAAAGGCAAAAGAATGTGCTGTTGTATCATTACCCTTCTTTTGAAAGGATGAAGCATCTGACCGATAGTATCAGCGACCGTATTTGGGAGCGAACATTGGATAGTGAAGACGCTCTCCACTTTAAGATAGGAACGGCGGCCATACCATCAAGTTATGAGGTGTCGGTAAATAGTAACGATATGTCCAATCGTGATATAGATGATTTACTTGAGCAGTCGCAGGAACTTGTGGAGGTATACAAAAACCTGGATGATCTTCCGTTATCCATTGATTTATCAAGCGGATCGATGGGTCTGGTCGGAAAGGAATCGATTGTTAAACGTGAGTTGCAACAATTGATTGGGCAACTGGCCTTTTTTCATAGTTATCATGATGTACGATTTGTGGCCATTTTTCCGGAAAAGGATTACCAAGAATGGGAATGGATGAAATGGCTCCCTCATTTTCAATTGCCGCATGCCTATGCAAAAGGCCTTATATACAATGAGCAATCACGCGACCAGCTACTTACTTCGATTTATCAGCTATTGAGGGAAAGAGATTTGGATGAGAACAAAGGGAAAGTAAGATTCACTTCCCATTTTGTCTTTATTGTCACGGATCGCAATTTAATTGCAGAGCATGTCATATTGGAATATTTAGAGGGTAAAACAGAAGATTTAGGTATCTCGACGATTTTTGCTGCGGATGCAAAAGAGAGTTTGACGGAAAATGTCCATACGCTTGTTAAGTATATAAATGATCGCGATGGTGAGATTCTCATCCAACAAACGAAGGCTGTTCATACTCCTTTTACACTTGATACACATACAAAAGAAGGCAATGAGCGTTATGCACGTACGCTGCGTTCACTGGATCATCAAAAGGGGATGAACAATTCAATACCAGAAACGGTTTCATTTCTGGAGTTATTGAAAGCTCGTGAAGTGGAAGATCTGCCTATCAGCCAAAACTGGCAGACCAATCAGTCTTCCAAATCCCTGGCAGTACCCATTGGATTGAAGGGGAAAACGGATAGGGTTGAATTGAACTTGCATGAAAAGGCGCATGGCCCCCATGGATTGGTTGCTGGGACGACAGGATCGGGGAAAAGTGAATTACTGCAAACTTACATCCTATCATTAGCCGTTCATTATCATCCGCATGAAGTTGCCTTTTTGCTCATTGATTATAAAGGTGGGGGAATGGCACAGCCATTCAGACAGATTCCGCATCTGCTGGGAGTCATTACGAATATCGAAGGAAGCAAGAACTTCAGTGCCAGGGCACTGGCCTCCATTAATAGTGAATTGAAGAAACGTCAGCGCATGTTTGATCGATATGAAGTCAACCATATCAACGATTACACGGATTTATACAAAGAAGGCAAAGCGGATGAACCGTTACCGCATTTATTTTTGATATCAGATGAGTTTGCGGAACTTAAAAACGAAGAACCCGATTTCATCAGGGAATTAGTGAGTACGGCAAGAATTGGACGGAGCCTGGGTGTTCATTTAATTCTTGCTACACAAAAGCCTGGCGGTGTTATCGATAACCAGATTTGGAGTAATGCCCGTTTTAAAATTTCCTTAAAAGTGCAGGATGCCAATGATAGTAAGGAAATTCTTAAAAATAGCGATGCGGCAAATATTACTGTCACCGGACGGGGATATTTGCAGGTGGGAAATAACGAGGTTTATGAATTGTTCCAGTCTGCATGGAGCGGTGCACCCTATTTAGAGGATACGGTTGGATCTGAGGATGAAGTGGCACTTGTCACAGACCTCGGTCTTGTTCAAATCTCAAATGTATCGGAACAGATCAATAATAAGAGGAAAGAAAAGATTAGTGAAATTGAAGCCGTGGCGGATCGAATTGTGGCGACACAGGAAGAAATGGAGATTAAGAAGTTGGCAAGCCCATGGCTACCGCCTCTTTCAGATCGTTTATCGAGAAACACTGAAAGAAGCTTGGCGAGCAATCAATTCCACCTAGGAATGAAGGATGAGCCCGAATTGCAGAGCCAGACAAATTATGTCTATAACTGGATTGAAGATGGGAATGTTGGGGTTTTTGGTTCTTCCGGATACGGCAAGTCAACCACCGTTTTGACACTTCTCTTTAGTTTTGCAGATCAATTCAGTCCTGAAGAACTGCATTATTATATTTTTGATTTCGGGAATAGCGCTTTACTGCCAATACGCCAGTTGCCTCATACTGGGGAATACTTTAGGTTCGATGAGTTAAGGAAAATTGAAAAATTCATGTTATTCATGAAGTTGGAGATGGAAAGGCGTAAGCAGCTTTTTTCAGAAAAGGAGCTTAGTAACATAAAGCTTTATAATGCATTAGTGGAAGATAAATTGCCGATTATTTATATCGTGGTCGACAATTTTGACTTAGTGAAGGATGAGATGCAAGACCAGGAAGCGCAATTCGTTCAGTTTGCACGTGATGGACAATCACTTGGAATATTCATGATATTAACGGCAACGAGAATCAATGCGATTCGCCAGCCGTTAATGAATAGTCTTAAGACAAAGGTCGTCCATTACTTAATGGACAGTTCGGAGCAATATTCAGTTTTGGGGAGGACCCTTTATGAAAATGAACCTGTTCCGGGTAGGGCGTTGGTGAAAAAGGACCAGACCTATCTCACGCAGGTTTATTTACCAGCCGATGGAGCGGATGATATAGCCGTTTTGGAAGAAATGAAACAAGCGGTGGCAGAACATAAGGTTAAATATAAGGAAATAGCCAAACCGCCGGCGATTCCGATGTTACCGACACGTCTTGATTCCAGCAGCTTCAAGAGTTACTGCTCACAAGCCATTAAGAAGGATTCCATTCCAATTGGGCTTTCAGAGGAAAGCGTTACACCTGTTTTCGTGGAGTTGAATTCCAATCCATTCCTGCTTGTCGTAGGACAGTCACGTAAAGGGAAAACGAATGTCCTTAAAGTGCTCTTGGAATCGTTGCTTACACAGACGATAGGGGAAATTGGTTTATTTGACGGAGTTGATCGTGGCCTATCTTCATATGCGTTAGAGGAGAAGGTACGCTATGTGGAAACAAAAGATCAGATAACCGAATGGCTTGATCATATCACTGGAATATTTGAAGAACGTGAACGACGTTATCTAGAGGCATTGGAAATGAAACCGATGAAGCAACTGGAATTCCCAACGATCATGTTTGTCATAGATAGCATTTCAAGAATCCAACAAACGATCGACGGCAGGATTCAGGATAGGATCAGTGGTTTGATGAAACTGTACAGCCATCTCGGGTTTAGTTTGATTGTCGCTGGAAATGCCAACGACTTCACCAAGGGGTATGATTCGTTGACAACCGAACTGAAACAAGTCAGACAGGCTGTTTTGCTTCTTAAAAAATCGGACCAAAGCTTGTACACCCTCTCCTATTCCAGAAAAGAAGAAGAAATACAGCCGGGTTACGGATACTTTGTGCTGAATGGCCAGGAGAGTAAAATCCAAATTCCACTAAGTGAAGAAAGAAGGAGAGTGCAAGAGAGTGTCTGAAAAAATAAAACCGATGCTATTAATCGGTAAAATACTGGTGATCTTAGCGCTGCCAATCTTGTTTTTTTCCTATATTGGCCAAAATCCAATGAAAAAGACAGAAACGGCTTCTCGTGAAATCGCCATTGTAAATGAAGATAATGGCACTGAATTTAACAAAAAACCCATTTACATGGGCTCAGAGCTTGTTACTACATTGGACAAGGATTCTGAATATGAGTGGTTTGTGGTTAATAGAAGTACGGCGGAAAGTGGACTTGCAAATGAAAAGTATGATGCAGTTATATATTTTCCATCCGATTTTTCAGAGAATATTTATACGTTCGATGATGAACAGCCTGTCAAGGCGGGGATGAAATACAAGGTACAACCTAGTTTGAATGCAGAGAATATGGAAAAGGTACAAAAGGAATTAGAGAAGACAAAGAGCAAAATGAATAAGCATATTTCCACACAGTATTGGAGCTATGTTTCCCAATCAGTCGAGGACATTCGTAAGAAGTTCGATAATGTCCTAGCTAAAGAAATCGCTTTTCAAAACACGATGTATGAGTTTTATACTCCAAGCTCGGAAAGCCTTGCTGGCGAAATCAAGCAGCATAAGGACATGCTTGAAGGAGTCTTTGCCCAGACGAAGGATGCAGGGAAAACGAGTACTGAAACAATGGGTGAAATTGGGGACACTAAGGCCCAAATGGCTTCCTTTGTGAAGGATGTTGTTTCTTTTGAGGAGTATCAAAAAGCTCAAAGTAACCTTTTTGAGAAGGCATCGACCCAAAATCAGCAGCTTGTCAAGGAGAGTATTCAATCATATGACAAGGTGTTGAATGAAGGGAACCAATCTGTACCAGAGATTCAGCAAGGGATGAATACGAAATTCAGTCTTAATGACAAAGGCATTAGTGAGAATGTTGGAATCATGCAGCAGAAACTTGATTCTAGTAATAATGAATTGGAACAGTTTTCAACAAGCATGAAAGACAAACAAGTAGAACAAATCACGAAAATCACCCAAGATCAACAAAGCTCGATTGAACAATTGAAACAATCTGAAGAGGGGGGTCTTGATAACCTTCAATCCACTTTACTAATGCAAAGGGGAAATCTTGCAAGCAGCTCTGGTGATGGGGAAATTATCGATGAAGAAACGACCTCTATAGAAGAAATTGAAACGGAAACGGGTAAAGGTGAATCGGATGCTGCTCCTTCAAAGAAGGATCCGATTGATGAACTATCACTCCAGGTACTACTGGATCAAATAAATGGCATCAACACGGCACTTGAAAGTTTGGTGCCGGCAGAGGGAAGTGAAGGAACTGCCGAACAAATCAACATTCTTACAGCAGAGCTCCAAGCAGAAATCAATAATCTTAGCGGCACGGTGAACGGCAGAACGGGAAATTATAATCAAGTGATTACGGAGTTTAATACACTGGTAGATTCATATAGTGATCTGCTCGCTCAGTTTACGCAATTACAGACTGATTATAATGAACTCGGCACG
This sequence comes from Peribacillus sp. NJ11, assembly GCF_030348405.1. NCBI lineage: Bacteria > Bacillati > Bacillota > Bacilli > Caryophanales > Bacillaceae > Peribacillus > Peribacillus sp. NJ11. Next base: position 752,209 of record NZ_JAUCFO010000001.1, on the reverse strand, counting down.
AATTATAAGGATTTAGGTGACCAATGGAAAAAGTCACAGGAAGATATTCAAAAATTACAGGACATCCAGAGTATGACAATCGACGAGGCCATCGCAGAGATCAAGAATCTCGAACAGTCACTCCTTGAAAAAGTGGGGGGAGAAAGGCGGGCAATGTTGGTGAAGGCCTTTGATAATCCTATCACTAACCGGGATTCAACTACCCTCCTTGCCTATTACGGTTCGCTCTCATCTTATGGTGAATTGGCTGAAAGAGTCACGGAAGCAAATGTAGATAAGGTATTTGCAGCCAATATAAAAGAATTGGAAAACTTGAAAAATGGGGTTTCCGGAAACGTAGATGAAGAAGCAAAGCTCGTCAAGGCGAGTTTAGCGGGAGTCAATGAAGACTTTGGAATGTTCTCCGACTCCATTATGGGTTATATGCAGGAATATGATGCAAACGTCGAATCAGGGCAGAAAGCAACTTTAGCTGAATTAGCGGCAATTACCGAAAGGGCTCAAGGAGTGTCTGCCAATTTGTCAGATCATATGGAAGCTCCTGAATTAGAGACGGAACCGCCAGTAAACCTTGATGGCGAAATGTTTGTATCACTTCAAGACAATACGGCAACAACTGTCGGCCTCATTTCCGACCTTGTCAACTCTGTAGCGGAACGACAAGACACGGTTACGAAGGATACAGCAGACCTGCAAGCGAAAGTGGGGTCCGTACAGGAAAGGGCCGATCAGCTTAATGATAATTGGTCCCAAAATGTAGACTCAACCGTAAAAATCAAGACAGACGTATATAGTGTCTTGAATAACACTCTGGTCGATGATCAGCAGAACGGGTATGTGTATGAATATTTAGCGAATCCCGTTCAAATAAGCGGTGAAGTCCTTCATCAGGAAAAGGTTAATATCCCGCCAATCGTCATGTTGGTGATCATACTCATTTCTGGGTTATTGATCGGTTTCTTCATGCATCATTATGAAACCATTCCAATGATGGTCCATGCGGCCTTGTTTACCTTATTGAATCTGATCGTAGGTTTAATAATCAGCATATATGGTTTGAAGATTTACCCACTGGGAGATATGCAGGAGATTAAATGGACTGTTTTCACTGTCCTGCTTTTATTCTTCTGTTCAGCGCTTACACGACTTGCCTTCTCAATTGGTCCGTTTGTCGGTGCTATCCTTGTGATTGGTTTGATCAGTTTCTTTACCATTCCATTATTGGATTTAATCATGCCGAATTTCAATGTTGAACACCCGGTTGCAGACGTATACATGTCCATTCAATTCGGTAATCAGTCTGCATTCATTCCGGCTATCATCATCTTGATTGTACTGACGCTTATCGGAACGGTCATTCCATATATAGTGAAGCGTCTGACAGAAAGAAGAGAAATGGCCCATGAAGTGGAGTAAATTCGTAATGCCAGTCTTGTTCATCCTGTTCTTTAGCTATACAGCGCATGCCGGGGCAGAAGAGGAACCCATGGTGGAGCCCAATGAGTATCAAGAAAAGGATATTGATATTCAAACGGAGTATTTCCATGAGGAAGGATTGTTGGAACAGAAGCAAGAACTGCCTGAAGAACTAAAAGACCTTACTTTTGAAAGAGGTAAATATGATGTCATTGACTCGGTGAAGGACTCACTGTTTCTGTCTCCGATAACGGAGAATCAAAATAATACCATCGCTTCAAAAGCAGAACAGCTTGGATTATTCTCGGAAGTCAGCATTCGAACGAGAAGTGAAGAAGAAACGGAGCCTACCCTTAATTTTGACCTGACGATATTGCTCGGAATTGTTTTGGCACTTTTGGTCGGTTGTTTGTTTTTTATCCTTATTCCGAAAATGGGGAAGCTGAATGGTGAGGTTAAACGAAAATGAAAAAAGCCCGATTTCTGGCATATGTCAGGAATTGGGCTTTTTTGCTACATATCCATAATCGTTTTAAGAAGCCCTAAAAGAAGGGCAACTGCGAAAATCAAAATGAAGAATCTTTTATACATGATCAGTACCTCTTATATCTTTGAGTGGATTGCATCCATTTTAGCATAATTAAGAAAGAAAGGAAGTTGGTTCATTTTTAATTCCTTAAGAATGCATTCCAGATGATCGTAGCTCTATTGCCCTGATGAGCGAGCGGGAAATGGAAAGGATGCGCCAATATATTGGTGCATCCTTCTTCGTGTTATTTGAACAAGTTATGATAACATTAAGCAGCATTAATATTTTTAGAGAAATTCGTTTATGGTTTACTGAATATCTAGTAAACTTACAATGTAAGGTTTAATTGGAGCTTAATGTAAAAAAGTCGGGTTTTGATATAGAAAAGATATGAAATATTGATAGGGTGATCTCAGGAGGTAGAGAATGATTTATAAGCAGATCAATCAAAAGCTGGAAATGATTCTAGGGAATATCGAAAAGGTGATTATCGGAAAACGGGATATAGCAGAACTAAGCATCGTGGCACTTCTTTCCGGCGGGCATGTCTTATTGGAGGATGTTCCGGGTGTGGGAAAGACAGTCATGGTAAGGGCACTGGCAAAATCAATAGGTGCAAGCTTTAAACGTATACAATTCACGCCTGATTTACTGCCTTCTGATGTAACTGGTGTTTCGATCTTTAATCCTAAGGAACAAGAATTCATTTTTAGACCGGGACCGATAATGGGACATATTATTTTAGCCGATGAAATTAACCGGACCTCGCCGAAAACGCAGTCTGCCTTGCTTGAAGCCATGGAAGAGGCAAGTGTGACGATAGATGGTGTCACAAGAGGATTGGAGAAGCCCTTTTTCGTAATGGCAACACAAAATCCGATCGAGTACGAGGGAACATATCCGCTTCCAGAGGCTCAATTGGATAGATTCCTATTAAAAATGAAAATGGGCTATCCAAGTGTGGAAGACGAGATGGAGGTACTTCATAGGGCTCAACATATGGCACCGCTTGAGGAGCTGGAATCCGTCATCACCATAGATGAATTGATAGCATTACAGGCAGAGGTAAAAGCGGTGATAGTGGATGACACAATAAAACGTTATATCGTTGAGTTGGCGAATCGAACCCGTACTCATGAAGGGGTCTATTTGGGGGTAAGCCCGCGTGGATCGATAGCCTTGATGAAAGCAGCTCAAGCTTACGCACTGATTCAGGGAAGGGACTATGTTCTACCGGACGATATTCAATATTTAGTTCCATTCGTATTCTCCCACCGGCTCATTTTGAAACCTGAAGCGAATTATGATGGATTCGATGCAGGAATGGTGATACATGAAATTGTCGCGACAACTCAAGTGCCTGTGAAGCGGGCTGTGACCTGATGCGCAAATTCATCAACTTTTTAAGGGGAAATATGAGTGTGATCGGACTGGTATTACTCATGGCCATTTCCTTTTGCTTTGCAATGTTTCAAGGCGGTTTTGTCAGTTGGTTTATTTTTTATTCGTTTTTTCCATTTTCTGCGTACGCTGCGATTCTGCTGTTTTATCCGATGCATGCCTTTACCGTTGAGAGAAAGGTCAATAAACGGGAATGCCAGGCCGGGGAATCCGTTCAAATAGCCGTGACGTTTACCCGTAAAAACCGGCTGCCCCTATTATTTATGGTGGTAGAGGAGGAATTGCCTCAGGAGATGGAAGATAGGGGATTCCAAAGGAAAATACTTATCTTTCCGGGATTCAAGCGTACCTTCAGCATGTCATATACCTTGGAAAACTTGCCTCGTGGAGAGCATTCGTTTCAATCGATCCGCTTCAGGATAGGGGACTTTTTCGGGCTCGCTGAAAGGGAGGCGATATATAGTTCACCTTTGAAGATAACTGTTTTCCCTCAATATCATGAACTTGCCTACAGTGATCTTGATCGAGTGTTCAATCAGGGGGCAGTGGGTTCAACAAAGAAAACTAAACGGGAACATTCAGTGGTCTCCGGGGTAAGAGAGTATCAGCCAGGCGATCAGTTGTCATGGATTAATTGGAAGGCGACGGCCAGAACGAATGAAATCATGACGAAAGAATTCGAAGTGCAGAAAAACAGGGATGTATTCATCATGCTTGATAATAATCCATCGGATTTATTTGAAGAATCAGTTGTAATCACGGCTTCCATTGCACACGCCATGTTAAAAAAAGGCATGGAGATTGGGTATGCAAGTATGGGATCGAGACTAATCATACCGACAGGAGCAGGAAATAACCAGAGACGAAAGATTTTTTACCGACTTGCTAAAGAAGAACATAGTGTTGTGAATGCATTGAAAGAAAATGTAAGTAAGGGCAGACTTCCGGCAAACGCTGCTGTGATATTCATAGTTTCAGACTTAACCTTAGAAAAGGTGGACATATTGAGTGCTTTCCGCGCTAATCAGGGATTAATGTTATGTGTAAAGAAACAGGCCGATCTTACTGATGAGGAAAAGATGTCAAGTTCTACAGCTGTCTCGAGGGGGATAAAGGTTAGCTTTTTTGAACATGGCCAACTAAAGTTTGACAGATCAGGGGTGATGGCAAAATGAATGTCACTACCGAAAAGTTGGAAAGGTTCATGCATGTCCTCTTATATATATTTGGTCTGTTGTTGATTACTGAATGGTTAAGGCCTGTCGATAAACTCACCGATACAGGTAATATCATCATTTTTGTCCTATTTTTGATTTATTCCCTACTACTGCATTATTTCCGCATTCATTGGTCAATCCGAATTATTCTCATTATTGCTTATATTATGATTTCATTACAGTTCCTTCATTCCAAAAGCGCTTTATTTCAATTATCATGGTTGAAAGGATTTCTAGTGGATTTTACGGGCAACCTTGGGTATATGTACGATGGGAATTGGGAGTCGATCACCAATCCATTTCGAACATTTCTATTTTTTGTTCTTCTTTGGCTAGTAACATATTTGATCCATTACTGGGTGATGGTGAGGCAAAGCATCTTTTTCTTTTTTATGTTAACGGTGATTTTTATCTCTGTACTCGATACTTTCACTCCCTATGTGGGGGATAAGGCAATGGTAAGAATCATCATCATCGGGTTCTTGATGCTCGGTCTACTATCCCTGCTGCGTCTAACGATACAGGAGAGAATACGGTTTCCTATGACTGCCATCAATAAGTGGATTTTGATGCTAACCGGTATGATATTGGTAAGTGTCCTTGTTGGATTCGGTGCCCCAAAGCTCTCTCCGCAGTGGGCGGACCCAGTTCCTTATATTACTTCTTATTCTGATAAAGCGGTTAAAGAAGACGGTGGTTCGAAGGGTAAAAGTGTCGGATATGATGAAGACGATTCGGATCTTGGTGGTTCGATAGAGCCAGATAGTTCCATCGTTTTTTACAATAATGCACCTGCAGGACATTATTGGAAAGTCGAGAACAAAGATATTTATACCGGTAAAGGATGGGTTTCCATACCGGAAACGGACTTTCATTCTTTTTCCAACGGGCAGGATATGACATCTTTAGATATTAAGGTTCCTGAAGTAGAGAAAACAGAAGAAATGACGGCAAAAGTAACCATGACGGAAACATATTCGCATATACTCCATCCGCAGTCCGGATATTTAAAAAAGATTGAGGCCAAAAACGGAATGGATTTTAAATATTATCAGGGTATCGACAAAATCATTTCTGAACGGGAAAATGGAGAAAGACTGGTCATGGAAGAGTATGAGCTGGTCTATGATATGCCGAGTTTTGATATAGCTGAGTTAAGAAAGATCACAGAACCTGACGAAACGATGGATTTGTTAATGGAAAAAAACACACAGCTTCCTGAGGGATTGCCAAACCGGATCTATGAATTGGGATCCCAACTTACAAGAAATGAAACGAATTGGTACGATAAAGCAAAAGCCATTGAGGATTACTTCGACGGTCCTGAATTCATTTATTCAAAAGACGATATTCCGTATCCGGGGACAAATCAAGATTATGTCGATCAATTTTTATTCGAGACACAGATAGGGTATTGTGATAATTTTTCAAGTGCAATGGTCGTTTTACTCCGTGCCGCCAATATACCTGCCAGGTGGGTAAAGGGCTACACGGAAGGTGAAAAGTCAATCCATGATGGTGAATCCGTTTATAAGGTGACCAATAATAATGCACATTCTTGGGCCGAGGTTTATTTTTCTGGGATAGGTTGGGTCCCCTTCGAGCCGACAAAGGGATTCAACGGGGAAGTTGAATTTTACGATTCGGAATTGAAACAGGAAAAGATCAAGAACCCTGGCCCAACTAATGAAGAGCAAACAAAAAAAGAGACCAGGGAACGCCAGGATACACCCGATAGGGAAACCCAATCATCAGGGGAAACTGGTATAGGGGGCTCAGAAGGTCTCTTTAAATGGACTGCCATCACGCTGTTAGGTGTAATGATTCTCGCTTCAATTGGTTATTTCTTCAGAAGGAAGTGGATTCCACATCTGCAGATTCTTCGTTATAAAAATAAAACCGGTGCTCATTTCACGAAAGCCTATTTAATATTATTGAAGCAATTAAAGCGAGCTGGTTTAGTTCGTCCGGAGGGGCAAACTTTAAGGGAGTACGCCGCCTATGTGGATGCAGTGTACGATACAGATGAGATGAGTGAATTGACGGCTGGATACGAGTTAATGATATATCGTGGAGACGTGGAAGATATCGAATGGGAGCACTTTCAAAACGGTTGGGAAAGCTTAATGAAAAAAACTAGCTCTTGACCAGGTTTTTATTATATTGATACAATAACAAAAACTAACTTAAACTAATATATCCTTCATATATCCTCGATAATATGGATCGAAAGTTTCTACCGAATCACCGTAAATGATTTGACTATGAAGGCGGATTTTAACAGGAAAGCTGAAAATCTGCCTTCGTCTATACTTTTTGTGTATTTTTGAGGGTGGATTTTTAGTTTTTCTTTTTTTATGATAATATTTTTTATAAGAAAGTATCACTCGATTTTATGAGTGAATTACATTGATAGAGGTGACGTTTGTGCCGGGGAAAACAGAATTGCAAAAAAACCAGGAAATGATCGTAGTACTTGATTTCGGAAGCCAATATAACCAATTGATCACTCGTCGTATCCGTGAATTTGGTGTGTACAGTGAGCTTCATCCTCATACAATTACTGTAGAAGAAATCGAGAAAATGAACCCAACGGGAATTATTTTCTCAGGTGGTCCGAACAGTGTTTATGATGCAACTGCATTTGGTTGTGATGAACGCATATTCGAAATGGGCCTACCGATTTTCGGTATTTGTTATGGCATGCAGCTTATGACCAAACATTTTGGGGGAAAAGTGGAACCAGCTAAAAACCGTGAATACGGAAAAGCGACACTTGCCATCCAAAATGAGTCCAAGTTATTCAGTGACTTGCCAAAAGAACAAATCGTTTGGATGAGCCATGGTGATTTAGTAGTGGAAACGCCTGAAGGTTTCACGATTGATGGAACGAACCCGTCTTGCCCAATTTCGGCTATGAGTGACGAGTCACGTAAATTGTATGCCGTACAATTCCATCCTGAAGTCCGTCATTCAGTTTACGGAAATGACATTTTGAAAAATTTCGTATTCGGCGTTTGTGGTTGCAAAGGTGACTGGTCAATGGAGAACTTCATTGAAATCGAGATGGAGAAAATCCGTCAAACGGTCGGAGATAAAAAAGTGTTATGCGCATTGAGCGGCGGAGTGGATTCATCCGTTGTGGCTGTATTGATCCATAAAGCGATTGGCGATCAGCTAACATGTATTTTCGTTGATCATGGATTACTTCGTAAAGGGGAAGCCGAAGGTGTAATGGAAACATTCAGGGAAGGCTTCAATATGAACGTAATCAAGGTCGATGCATCGGAACGCTTCCTATCGAAACTTGCTGGCGTTTCAGATCCGGAACAAAAACGGAAAATCATCGGTAACGAGTTTATCTACGTATTTGATGACGAAGCAACAAAGCTTGAAGGTATTGAATTCCTTGCACAAGGGACACTGTACACAGACATTATTGAAAGTGGTACGGCTACTGCACAAACAATTAAATCGCATCATAATGTTGGTGGTCTGCCGGAAGATATGCAATTTAAATTGATCGAGCCATTGAATACTCTATTTAAGGATGAAGTGCGTGCACTTGGAAGTGAAATGGGCATTCCAGATGAAATCGTTTGGCGTCAACCATTCCCAGGTCCAGGTTTAGGCATTCGTGTATTAGGTGAAATTTCAGATGAAAAACTTGAAATCGTTCGTGAATCTGACCATATCTTACGTGAAGAAATTAAAAAGAATGGTTTGGAACGTGAAATTTGGCAGTACTTTACGGTGCTTCCTAACATTCGTAGTGTAGGGGTAATGGGCGACGCCCGTACGTATGATTACACAATCGGGATCCGTGCTGTAACATCCATTGACGGAATGACTTCCGATTGGGCGAGAATCCCATGGGATGTACTTGAAATCATCTCAACGAGAATCGTTAATGAAGTTAATCATGTTAACCGCGTCGTGTATGACATTACTTCCAAGCCACCTGCAACTATCGAGTGGGAATAGAAGATTAAATCATCCAATCAGTGAAGGAATTAACCTTCACTGATTTTTTTTGTTAAAAAAATTATAGATAATATGTTGAATACTTACATTTCACGTATGTTGATGAAGATATAGCCATAATAAGTAAGGAAAATATAGCGAAACGCGAACAATGCCTAAAATTACATAAAAAATATTCGTTTGGCGTATTGACGATTATTTTAGTGACTGGTACACTATACCTATAATAATAAAAAAACATAATTGTCGTATAATATTGGGGATATGGCCCAAAAGTTTCTACCAAGCTGCCGTGAACGGCTTGACTACGATGTGAATGGATTGGCGCGAGCAAGGATAAACCGCCACTTCTTTACATGATCTAGTCAAGCCCCCTTCGGAAGCGAATGGGGCATTTGTCTGTTGGCTTACGATCTTATGATAGGGGAGACTCATAATGAAAAATTATTTTCGGTTTAATGAGCTGGGAACTAATTATCGCCGTGAAATACTTGGCGGACTAACTACGTTCCTTTCGATGGCATATATCCTGGTTGTTAACCCTGTGATGCTGACTTTACAAAGCATCGAGGACTATCCAGATGAATTGAGAATGGACTACGGAGCAGTTTTTGCAGCGACTGCCTTAGCAGCTGCGATTGGCTCGATATTGATGGGGCTCATAGCCAGGTATCCAATATCGCTGGCGCCAGGTATGGGATTGAATGCTTTCTTCGCTTTCACCGTTGTACTTGGTTTTGGAATTCCTTGGCAGACTGCTTTAACAGGGGTATTGATTTCAGGGATTATCTTCGTTTTGCTTTCCCTATCGGGAATACGGGAGAAAATCATTAATGCAATTCCAGTCGAACTTAAATACGCAGTTGGAGCTGGTATCGGCTTATTCATTACTTTTGTAGGGTTTCAAAATGCTGGAATCATCACGAATGATGACAGCGTCCTTGTCGGATTGGGTGACTTAACCTCAGGAAATACTTTATTGGCTGTTTTTGGAATTGTCGTAACCGTCATTTTGATGACGAGAGGCGTTAAAAGCGGCGTGTTCATAGGAATGGTCATTACAGCCATTGCAGGAATGATCTTTGGGCAAGTGCCGGTGCCGGAGAAAATAATCGGTGCCGTTCCTAGCATTGCTCCTACTTTCGGAGTTGCATTCGATGCCTTCGGAAATCCAGGTGATCTTTTCACTGGTCAAATGTTAATCGTGATATTGACTTTTCTGTTCGTAGCTTTCTTTGATACAGCCGGTACGTTGGTGGCTGTTGCGCAACAAGCTGGACTGATGAAGGATAATGTACTTCCTAGAGTGGGAAAAGGATTACTTGCCGATTCATTATCCATCGTTTCAGGTGCAATTCTTGGTACTTCCACCACTACATCTTATGTAGAGTCAACATCGGGTGTTGCTGCTGGTGCTCGAAGCGGTTTTGCAGCTGTAGTAACAGGTTTGCTGTTTGTCCTATCCCTTTTCTTCTTCCCGCTTCTTTCAGTGGTGACATCTGCGGTGACTGCGCCGGCATTGGTTATAGTCGGAGTATTAATGGCATCTTCACTTAAAAATATTGACTGGCAGAAGTTCGAAATTGCTGTTCCAGCCTTCTTTACCGTTATTATGATGCCCATGACATATTCAATTGCGACAGGGATAGCTTGTGGATTCATCTTCTATCCGATCACGATGTCGATGAAAGGAAGGGCTAAAGAAGTTCACCCGATCATGTGGGGTCTTGGAGTCGTCTTCCTTCTATATTTCATTTTCTTGAAGTAATAATGCGAGTAAGTAAGAAGAGCCCTGACTTTTGGGGCTCTTCTTTCATGTTGTAAGAGAAAGCTCATATCGTGTATAGTAAAAGTACTAAGTACTAAGCACTTTATCCTGTATGGGGCATAGGGATGACTTTGAGAAAAAATGAGGGAGAAAAATGAATGGTTTTATCGTTGAAAAGGTTTTGAACAATAACGTGGTGATAGCCACGCATCCGACGTATGGTGAAGTCGTCTCTATTGGAAAGGGCTTAGGCTTCAACCGAAAGAAAGGTGAAGAGTTAAGTCCGGAACTTGCGGAGAAAACGTTCGTTCTGAAAAATGTTAAGGAACAGGAAAGTTACAAAAAACTTTTGCCGCAGATCGATCAAAATCTTCAAGCTGCCATTATAGAATCCATTCATCTCATTAACGATCGAGTAACCGGAAAACTCAATGAACATATACATGTCGGTTTAACAGATCATTTACTGTTCGCCCTTCAGCGTGTTTCACAAGGAATGACTATCAAAAACCCATTCTTGAAAGAAACGATAACCCTTTATCCTTTTGAACATGATATTGCTGTTGATGTAATCGATTTAATTCAAGATAAGACAGGCATAGGCCTACCCCAAGGGGAAATCGGTTTCATTACCCTTCATATTCATAGTGCAATAGCAAATAAAGACTTATCGGAAGTCAATCAGCATTCGCAGTTAATCTATCATCTTATCCAAGTCGTTGAAGAACAGCTAAACGTAAAAATTAATAAGGAAAGCATTGATTATACACGTTTGGTCCGTCATTTAAGATTCATGATAGACAGGGTTTTGGCTGGGGAAATGGTCGATGAACCTGAAAAAATTGCATTGCTATTGAAAGAAGAATATCCTTTGTGTTACAATATCTCATGGAAGCTAATAAAAATTATGCAGCAGAAATTAGGCAGACCGGTTTGTGATGCGGAAGCTGTCTATCTAACGATGCATATCCAACGATTACAAAAGAAAATCAAATAAAAATACATTAACTTACGTGTTACTGATTCGATCAGGCATAAGTGAGGAGAATGATTGTTATGAAAGAGGGTATTATATACCTGAACTTCATTTCAATCCTATCTTTGCTTATGCCTTTTTTGTATTGAATTCTGTTGCGTGGGAAGATGAATTCCATCGTTAAATGTAACCGTTTTATTAGCGTGGAAAAACAGTAAAGAGGAGGAAAACCTATGTTTAAGAAGTTGTTTGGTGTTTTGCAAAAAATCGGAAAAGCTTTGATGCTTCCTGTAGCCATTTTACCAGCGGCGGGAATTTTACTTGCTTTTGGTAATGCATTGCAAAACGAAACTTTGTTGGATATCGCCCCGTTTCTTGCGAGTGGCGGAGTCGAAATGGTCGCATCGGTCATGGAGAATGCTGGGAATATTATTTTTGGGAATCTTCCCTTATTGTTTGCTGTGGGGGTCGCGATTGGTCTAGCTGGCGGAGATGGTGTTGCCGGGCTGGCTGCGATTATCGGGTTCTTGATTATGAATGTAACAATGGGAACTGTTCTTGGAATTGACGCTGCCGACATTGCGAAAAATGGAGCGGTGTATAGCAATGTTTTGGGAATCCCAACGTTGGGAACAGGCGTGTTCGGCGGTATTATTGTCGGTGTCATGGCTGCTGTTATGTATAATAAATTTTATGAAATTGAACTGCCTTCATATTTAGGATTCTTTGCAGGTAAACGTTTTGTACCCATTGTAACGGCTGCAAGCGCAGTTATTCTTGGGTTGTTGATGATTTTAGTTTGGCCGACGATTCAATCGGGGCTAAATTCATTTTCTGAAAATATGTTGGGGGCTAACCTGACTCTGGGAGCTTTAGTGTTCGGGATTGTAGAACGTGCGTTAATTCCGTTTGGACTGCATCATATCTTCTATTCACCATTCTGGTTTGAATTTGGCAGCTATATCCCTCAAGGTGGGGGAACGCCAGTCAGGGGTGACCAAGCCATCTTCATGGCGCAAATTAAAGATGGCGTACAGAATTTAACGGCAGGTACCTTCATGACTGGTAAATATCCGTTCATGATGTTCGGATTGCCAGCTGCAGCTTTGGCCATTTATCATGAAGCAAGACCGGAACGAAAGAAAATTGTCGGTGGCTTGATGGCTTCGGCGGCGCTTACATCTTTCTTGACGGGGATTACTGAGCCTCTTGAATTTGCCTTCTTATTTGTTGCACCGGTACTTTTCGGGATTCACTGTCTGTTTGCAGGTCTATCTTTCATGACTATGCATTTACTGGATGTGAAAATCGGGATGACGTTTTCGGGTGGTTTGATCGATTACGTACTGTTTGGTTTAATTAATCCTCAAACCAATGCTTGGATCGTTATCCCAGTCGGTTTAGTCTTTGCGGTTATCTATTACTTTGGATTCCGATTTGCGATAAGGAAGTTTAATCTTAAAACTCCTGGCCGTGAAGTGGAAGAGGACGAGGAAACTGAAGGGTCTGCAAGTACAGCCGGAAGTCTACCTGGGGATATCTTGGAAGCAATGGGTGGGAAAGAAAATATTTCTCACTTAGATGCTTGCATTACTCGCCTTCGTGTATCAGTGAATGATATCGGTAACGTTGATAAGAATAGGTTGAAGAAACTTGGTGCCGCTGGAGTTCTGGAAGTGGGCAATAACATTCAGGCAATTTTCGGACCTCGTTCAGAAACAATCAAAGGGCAAATGAAAGATATCATCGATGGAAAAAGGCCTCGTAAAGTAGAAGCGTCTCCTGAAGTAGGCGTGGAAAAACAAATCGAGGATATCGTCCCGAAACCTTTAAGGACGGATGAAGTTTCCGAACGCTTTATTTCACCTATTAAAGGGGAATTAAAACCGATTACGGAAGTGCCTGATCCAGTCTTTGCTGAAAAAATGATGGGTGATGGGTTTGCCATTTTACCGGAGGAAGGTTTGGTCGTTTCTCCTGTAGATGGTACGATCGTTAACCTATTCCCGACTAAACATGCAATAGGTATCGTTTCCGATGCTGGACGTGAAATCTTAATACATGTCGGGATCGATACAGTGAAGTTAGAAGGCAAAGGCTTCGAAGCTCTTGTCGCTCAAGGAGATAAAGTGACAAGCGGACAGCCGTTGCTTAAAGTCGATTTAGAGTATGTCAAAAACAATGCCACCTCTATCATTACCCCAATCGTCTTTACCAATCTTTCCGAGGGTGAAAGTGTGAAGATTGAGAAGGCCGGAAATGTAGATAGAGAAGAAGCGGACGTAATTTCTATCAATAAATAAACTTTCAAAAACAGGAGGGTAGCTATAATTAGCTGCACTCCTGTTTTTTGTTTATTCATTAGCAAGGTCGGGAATTAGGGACATTAAATTCTCTATGCTTCGAAATACCATTAATAGAAAGAAGGAGTATATATATATAGAAGGAGGTGGTAGTTTTAAAAAAAGAAGGAATTTTTTTGAGAATTAAATTGACTTGTCTGTATGCAAGTGCTAATATATTAAATACACCGCTTGAGACATTAAATGCAGCAAGAGAAAATGAAAACTTGTTGTTGACATGGTGTTTGAAAGGTGTTACACTAATTAAGTCGCTGAAGAAGCGATGCAAAATATTGCTCTTTGAAAACTGAACAAAACAAAGCGCCAACGTTAAATTTTAAGTGAGCACACACTATCAAAAAAAGCAAAATGAGCAAGTCAAACATTTCTTCGGAGAGTTTGATCCTGGCTCAGGACGAACGCTGGCGGCGTGCCTAATACATGCAAGTCGAGCGAATCGACGGGAGCTTGCTCCCTGAGATTAGCGGCGGACGGGTGAGTAACACGTGGGCAACCTGCCTATAAGACTGGGATAACTTCGGGAAACCGGAGCTAATACCGGATACGTTCTTTTCTCGCATGAGAGAAGATGGAAAGACGGTTTCGGCTGTCACTTATAGATGGGCCCGCGGCGCATTAGCTAGTTGGTGAGGTAATGGCTCACCAAGGCGACGATGCGTAGCCGACCTGAGAGGGTGATCGGCCACACTGGGACTGAGACACGGCCCAGACTCCTACGGGAGGCAGCAGTAGGGAATCTTCCGCAATGGACGAAAGTCTGACGGAGCAACGCCGCGTGAACGAAGAAGGCCTTCGGGTCGTAAAGTTCTGTTGTTAGGGAAGAACAAGTACCAGAGTAACTGCTGGTACCTTGACGGTACCTAACCAGAAAGCCACGGCTAACTACGTGCCAGCAGCCGCGGTAATACGTAGGTGGCAAGCGTTGTCCGGAATTATTGGGCGTAAAGCGCGCGCAGGTGGTTCCTTAAGTCTGATGTGAAAGCCCACGGCTCAACCGTGGAGGGTCATTGGAAACTGGGGAACTTGAGTACAGAAGAGGAAAGTGGAATTCCAAGTGTAGCGGTGAAATGCGTAGAGATTTGGAGGAACACCAGTGGCGAAGGCGACTTTCTGGTCTGTAACTGACACTGAGGCGCGAAAGCGTGGGGAGCAAACAGGATTAGATACCCTGGTAGTCCACGCCGTAAACGATGAGTGCTAAGTGTTAGAGGGTTTCCGCCCTTTAGTGCTGCAGCTAACGCATTAAGCACTCCGCCTGGGGAGTACGGCCGCAAGGCTGAAACTCAAAGGAATTGACGGGGGCCCGCACAAGCGGTGGAGCATGTGGTTTAATTCGAAGCAACGCGAAGAACCTTACCAGGTCTTGACATCCTCTGACAACCCTAGAGATAGGGCTTTCCCCTTCGGGGGACAGAGTGACAGGTGGTGCATGGTTGTCGTCAGCTCGTGTCGTGAGATGTTGGGTTAAGTCCCGCAACGAGCGCAACCCTTGATCTTAGTTGCCAGCATTCAGTTGGGCACTCTAAGGTGACTGCCGGTGACAAACCGGAGGAAGGTGGGGATGACGTCAAATCATCATGCCCCTTATGACCTGGGCTACACACGTGCTACAATGGATGGTACAAAGGGCTGCAAACCTGCGAAGGTAAGCGAATCCCATAAAGCCATTCTCAGTTCGGATTGTAGGCTGCAACTCGCCTACATGAAGCCGGAATCGCTAGTAATCGCGGATCAGCATGCCGCGGTGAATACGTTCCCGGGCCTTGTACACACCGCCCGTCACACCACGAGAGTTTGTAACACCCGAAGTCGGTGAGGTAACCTTCATGGAGCCAGCCGCCTAAGGTGGGACAGATGATTGGGGTGAAGTCGTAACAAGGTAGCCGTATCGGAAGGTGCGGCTGGATCACCTCCTTTCTAAGGATAATTACGAGCGCGCTTTTGTTTTGTTCAGTTTTGAATGAGTAATTCATTCAGATAGGGAAGAAAAACATCACGATGTGATGGATTCTTTCTGCTTTGTTCCTTGAAAACTAGATAATAGATAGAAGGCAATTAATTTTTTTCAAAGCATCTGTAAGATCTTTTTAACGGTTAAGTTAGAAAGGGCGCACGGTGGATGCCTTGGCACTAGGAGCCGATGAAGGACGGGACTAACACCGATATGCTTCGGGGAGCTGTAAGTAAGCTTTGATCCGGAGATTTCCGAATGGGGAAACCCACTGTTCGTAATGGAACAGTATCTTTACCTGAATACATAGGGTACTGAAGGCAGACCCGGGGAACTGAAACATCTAAGTACCCGGAGGAAGAGAAAGCAAATGCGATTTCCTGAGTAGCGGCGAGCGAAACGGAATTAGCCCAAACCAAGAGGCTTGCCTCTTGGGGTTGTAGGACACTCAACATGGAGTTACAAAGGAACGGGGTAAATGAAGTGATCTGGAAAGGTCCGTCAAAGAAGGTAAAAACCCTGTAGTTGAAACTTCGTTCCCTCCTGAGTGGATCCTGAGTACGGCGGGACACGAGAAATCCCGTCGGAAGCAGGGAGGACCATCTCCCAAGGCTAAATACTCCCTAGTGACCGATAGTGAACCAGTACCGTGAGGGAAAGGTGAAAAGCACCCCGGAAGGGGAGTGAAATAGATCCTGAAACCGTGTGCCTACAAGTAGTCAAAGCCCGTTAATGGGTAATGGCGTGCCTTTTGTAGAATGAACCGGCGAGTTACGATTTCATGCGAGGTTAAGTTGATAAGACGGAGCCGCAGCGAAAGCGAGTCTGAATAGGGCGAATGAGTATGAGGTCGTAGACCCGAAACCAGGTGATCTACCCATGTCCAGGGTGAAGTTCAGGTAACACTGAATGGAGGCCCGAACCCACGCACGTTGAAAAGTGCGGGGATGAGGTGTGGGTAGCGGAGAAATTCCAATCGAACCTGGAGATAGCTGGTTCTCTCCGAAATAGCTTTAGGGCTAGCCTCAAGATGAGAGTATTGGAGGTAGAGCACTGATTGGACTAGGGGCCCCCAACGGGTTACCGAATTCAGTCAAACTCCGAATGCCAAATACTTATTCTTGGGAGTCAGACTGCGAGTGATAAGATCCGTAGTCGAAAGGGAAACAGCCCAGACCACCAGCTAAGGTCCCAAAGTATACGTTAAGTGGAAAAGGATGTGGAGTTGCTTAGACAACCAGGATGTTGGCTCAGAAGCAGCCACCATTTAAAGAGTGCGTAATAGCTCACTGGTCGAGTGACTCCGCGCCGAAAATGTACCGGGGCTAAACGTATCACCGAAGCTGTGGATTGACACCATTAGGTGTCGATGGTAGGAGAGCGTTCTAAGGGCGTTGAAGTCAGACCGGAAGGACTGGTGGAGCGCTTAGAAGTGAGAATGCCGGTATGAGTAGCGAAAGAAGGGTGAGAATCCCTTCCACCGAATGCCTAAGGTTTCCTGAGGAAGGCTCGTCCGCTCAGGGTTAGTCGGGACCTAAGCCGAGGCCGAAAGGCGTAGGCGATGGACAACAGGTTGATATTCCTGTACCACCTATACATCGTTTGAACGATGGGGGGACGCAGAAGGATAGGGTAAGCGCGCTGTTGGATATGCGCGTCCAAGCAGTTAGGCCGGAAACGAGGCAAATCCCGTTTCCATTAAGGCGGAGCTGTGATGGCGAGGGAAATATAGTACCGAAGTTCCTGATTCCACGCTGCCAAGAAAAGCCTCTAGTGAGATGTAAGGTGCCCGTACCGCAAACCGACACAGGTAGGCGAGGAGAGAATCCTAAGGTGTGCGAGAGAACTCTCGTTAAGGAACTCGGCAAAATGACCCCGTAACTTCGGGAGAAGGGGTGCTTTTTAGGGTGAATAGCCCGGAAAAGCCGCAGTGAATAGGCCCAGGCGACTGTTTAGCAAAAACACAGGTCTCTGCGAAGCCGCAAGGCGAAGTATAGGGGCTGACACCTGCCCGGTGCTGGAAGGTTAAGGGGAGAGGTTAGCGCAAGCGAAGCTTTGAACCGAAGCCCCAGTAAACGGCGGCCGTAACTATAACGGTCCTAAGGTAGCGAAATTCCTTGTCGGGTAAGTTCCGACCCGCACGAAAGGTGTAACGATCTGGGCACTGTCTCAACGAGAGACTCGGTGAAATTATAGTACCTGTGAAGATGCAGGTTACCCGCGACAGGACGGAAAGACCCCGTGGAGCTTTACTGCAGCCTGATATTGAATTTTGGTACAGCTTGTACAGGATAGGTAGGAGCCTGAGAAGCCGGAGCGCTAGCTTCGGTGGAGGCGTTGGTGGGATACTACCCTGGCTGTATTGAAATTCTAACCCGCGCCCCTTATCGGGGTGGGAGACAGTGTCAGGTGGGCAGTTTGACTGGGGCGGTCGCCTCCTAAAGAGTAACGGAGGCGCCCAAAGGTTCCCTCAGAATGGTTGGAAATCATTCGTAGAGTGTAAAGGCACAAGGGAGCTTGACTGCGAGACCTACAAGTCGAGCAGGGACGAAAGTCGGGCTTAGTGATCCGGTGGTTCCGCATGGAAGGGCCATCGCTCAACGGATAAAAGCTACCCCGGGGATAACAGGCTTATCTCCCCCAAGAGTCCACATCGACGGGGAGGTTTGGCACCTCGATGTCGGCTCATCGCATCCTGGGGCTGTAGTCGGTCCCAAGGGTTGGGCTGTTCGCCCATTAAAGCGGTACGCGAGCTGGGTTCAGAACGTCGTGAGACAGTTCGGTCCCTATCCGTCGCGGGCGCAGGAAATTTGAGAGGAGCTGTCCTTAGTACGAGAGGACCGGGATGGACGCACCGCTGGTGTACCAGTTGTCTTGCCAAAGGCATAGCTGGGTAGCTACGTGCGGACGGGATAAGTGCTGAAAGCATCTAAGCATGAAGCCCCCCTCAAGATGAGATTTCCCATGGCGCAAGCTAGTAAGATCCCTGAAAGATGATCAGGTTGATAGGTCAGAGGTGGAAGCGTGGCGACATGTGGAGCTGACTGATACTAATAGATCGAGGACTTAACCAACGCTTTAAAAAAATGAAATACCTTCTTATTATCTAGTTTTGAAGGAACAACGTTCCTTTATTGTTTGGTGGCGATAGCGAAGAGGTCACACCCGTTCCCATTCCGAACACGGCAGTTAAGCTCTTCAGCGCCGATGGTAGTTGGGGGTTTCCCCCTGTGAGAGTAGGACGCCGCCAAGCCATTTCAAAGATCAGCCATCCGGCTGGTCTTTTTTGCATTTATAAGGACTTGTACAATATATGAAGACTTATAAGGTTTTTTTAGGATACCTTGGAGTTCTGTCTGAATTATATTTATTAAAGTCGTGTTTTTATATCCTTAAGCCAACGGGGATCAGATGGATATAGACCCTTCATTCAGAAAAGGAATTATTTATTTTGAAATGTGTTGACTTTAAAGTGAAATTGGATTAATATAAATAAGCACCAACTAAGACAAACGAACAACTTCATCCGCTTTTGGTAGATTCCAAAAGAAAAATAATAACTATTGACTTCTTACTATGAAAATGATAAGATGAAATGGTCGCTGAAAAACACAGCGATTTAAAATAAGTTTAAAACTTCGCAGAAGTTGACAACTAATCAATAAGATGTTATGATGAATAAACAAGCCGTTCGAAAGAACGATTGTGAAATTGCTCTTTGAAAACTGAACAAAACAAAGCGCCAACGTTAAATTTTAAGTGAGCACACACTATCAAAAAAGCAAAATGAGCAAGTCAAACATTTCTTCGGAGAGTTTGATCCTGGCTCAGGACGAACGCTGGCGGCGTGCCTAATACATGCAAGTCGAGCGAATCGATGGGAGCTTGCTCCCTGAGATTAGCGGCGGACGGGTGAGTAACACGTGGGCAACCTGCCTATAAGACTGGGATAACTTCGGGAAACCGGAGCTAATACCGGATACGTTCTTTTCTCGCATGAGAGAAGATGGAAAGACGGTTTCGGCTGTCACTTATAGATGGGCCCGCGGCGCATTAGCTAGTTGGTGAGGTAATGGCTCACCAAGGCGACGATGCGTAGCCGACCTGAGAGGGTGATCGGCCACACTGGGACTGAGACACGGCCCAGACTCCTACGGGAGGCAGCAGTAGGGAATCTTCCGCAATGGACGAAAGTCTGACGGAGCAACGCCGCGTGAACGAAGAAGGCCTTCGGGTCGTAAAGTTCTGTTGTTAGGGAAGAACAAGTACCAGAGTAACTGCTGGTACCTTGACGGTACCTAACCAGAAAGCCACGGCTAACTACGTGCCAGCAGCCGCGGTAATACGTAGGTGGCAAGCGTTGTCCGGAATTATTGGGCGTAAAGCGCGCGCAGGTGGTTCCTTAAGTCTGATGTGAAAGCCCACGGCTCAACCGTGGAGGGTCATTGGAAACTGGGGAACTTGAGTGCAGAAGAGGAAAGTGGAATTCCAAGTGTAGCGGTGAAATGCGTAGAGATTTGGAGGAACACCAGTGGCGAAGGCGACTTTCTGGTCTGTAACTGACACTGAGGCGCGAAAGCGTGGGGAGCAAACAGGATTAGATACCCTGGTAGTCCACGCCGTAAACGATGAGTGCTAAGTGTTAGAGGGTTTCCGCCCTTTAGTGCTGCAGCTAACGCATTAAGCACTCCGCCTGGGGAGTACGGCCGCAAGGCTGAAACTCAAAGGAATTGACGGGGGCCCGCACAAGCGGTGGAGCATGTGGTTTAATTCGAAGCAACGCGAAGAACCTTACCAGGTCTTGACATCCTCTGACAACCCTAGAGATAGGGCTTTCCCCTTCGGGGGACAGAGTGACAGGTGGTGCATGGTTGTCGTCAGCTCGTGTCGTGAGATGTTGGGTTAAGTCCCGCAACGAGCGCAACCCTTGATCTTAGTTGCCAGCATTCAGTTGGGCACTCTAAGGTGACTGCCGGTGACAAACCGGAGGAAGGTGGGGATGACGTCAAATCATCATGCCCCTTATGACCTGGGCTACACACGTGCTACAATGGATGGTACAAAGGGCTGCAAACCTGCGAAGGTAAGCGAATCCCATAAAGCCATTCTCAGTTCGGATTGTAGGCTGCAACTCGCCTACATGAAGCCGGAATCGCTAGTAATCGCGGATCAGCATGCCGCGGTGAATACGTTCCCGGGCCTTGTACACACCGCCCGTCACACCACGAGAGTTTGTAACACCCGAAGTCGGTGAGGTAACCTTCATGGAGCCAGCCGCCTAAGGTGGGACAGATGATTGGGGTGAAGTCGTAACAAGGTAGCCGTATCGGAAGGTGCGGCTGGATCACCTCCTTTCTAAGGATAATTACGAGAGCGCTTTTGTTTTGTTCAGTTTTGAATGAGTAATTCATTCAGATAGGGAAGAAAAACATCACGATGTGATGGATTCTTTCTGCTTTGTTCCTTGAAAACTAGATAATAGATAGAAGGCAATTAATTTTTTTCAAAGCATCTGTAAGATCTTTTTAACGGTTAAGTTAGAAAGGGCGCACGGTGGATGCCTTGGCACTAGGAGCCGATGAAGGACGGGACTAACACCGATATGCTTCGGGGAGCTGTAAGTAAGCTTTGATCCGGAGATTTCCGAATGGGGAAACCCACTGTTCGTAATGGAACAGTATCTTTACCTGAATACATAGGGTACTGAAGGCAGACCCGGGGAACTGAAACATCTAAGTACCCGGAGGAAGAGAAAGCAAATGCGATTTCCTGAGTAGCGGCGAGCGAAACGGAATTAGCCCAAACCAAGAGGCTTGCCTCTTGGGGTTGTAGGACACTCAACATGGAGTTACAAAGGAACGGGGTAAATGAAGTGATCTGGAAAGGTCCGTCAAAGAAGGTAAAAACCCTGTAGTTGAAACTTCGTTCCCTCCTGAGTGGATCCTGAGTACGGCGGGACACGAGAAATCCCGTCGGAAGCAGGGAGGACCATCTCCCAAGGCTAAATACTCCCTAGTGACCGATAGTGAACCAGTACCGTGAGGGAAAGGTGAAAAGCACCCCGGAAGGGGAGTGAAATAGATCCTGAAACCGTGTGCCTACAAGTAGTCAAAGCCCGTTAATGGGTAATGGCGTGCCTTTTGTAGAATGAACCGGCGAGTTACGATTTCATGCGAGGTTAAGTTGATAAGACGGAGCCGCAGCGAAAGCGAGTCTGAATAGGGCGAATGAGTATGAGGTCGTAGACCCGAAACCAGGTGATCTACCCATGTCCAGGGTGAAGTTCAGGTAACACTGAATGGAGGCCCGAACCCACGCACGTTGAAAAGTGCGGGGATGAGGTGTGGGTAGCGGAGAAATTCCAATCGAACCTGGAGATAGCTGGTTCTCTCCGAAATAGCTTTAGGGCTAGCCTCAAGATGAGAGTATTGGAGGTAGAGCACTGATTGGACTAGGGGCCCCCAACGGGTTACCGAATTCAGTCAAACTCCGAATGCCAAATACTTATTCTTGGGAGTCAGACTGCGAGTGATAAGATCCGTAGTCGAAAGGGAAACAGCCCAGACCACCAGCTAAGGTCCCAAAGTATACGTTAAGTGGAAAAGGATGTGGAGTTGCTTAGACAACCAGGATGTTGGCTCAGAAGCAGCCACCATTTAAAGAGTGCGTAATAGCTCACTGGTCGAGTGACTCCGCGCCGAAAATGTACCGGGGCTAAACGTATCACCGAAGCTGTGGATTGACACCATTAGGTGTCGATGGTAGGAGAGCGTTCTAAGGGCGTTGAAGTCAGACCGGAAGGACTGGTGGAGCGCTTAGAAGTGAGAATGCCGGTATGAGTAGCGAAAGAAGGGTGAGAATCCCTTCCACCGAATGCCTAAGGTTTCCTGAGGAAGGCTCGTCCGCTCAGGGTTAGTCGGGACCTAAGCCGAGGCCGAAAGGCGTAGGCGATGGACAACAGGTTGATATTCCTGTACCACCTATACATCGTTTGAACGATGGGGGGACGCAGAAGGATAGGGTAAGCGCGCTGTTGGATATGCGCGTCCAAGCAGTTAGGCCGGAAACGAGGCAAATCCCGTTTCCATTAAGGCGGAGCTGTGATGGCGAGGGAAATATAGTACCGAAGTTCCTGATTCCACGCTGCCAAGAAAAGCCTCTAGTGAGATGTAAGGTGCCCGTACCGCAAACCGACACAGGTAGGCGAGGAGAGAATCCTAAGGTGTGCGAGAGAACTCTCGTTAAGGAACTCGGCAAAATGACCCCGTAACTTCGGGAGAAGGGGTGCTTTTTAGGGTGAATAGCCCGGAAAAGCCGCAGTGAATAGGCCCAGGCGACTGTTTAGCAAAAACACAGGTCTCTGCGAAGCCGCAAGGCGAAGTATAGGGGCTGACACCTGCCCGGTGCTGGAAGGTTAAGGGGAGAGGTTAGCGCAAGCGAAGCTTTGAACCGAAGCCCCAGTAAACGGCGGCCGTAACTATAACGGTCCTAAGGTAGCGAAATTCCTTGTCGGGTAAGTTCCGACCCGCACGAAAGGTGTAACGATCTGGGCACTGTCTCAACGAGAGACTCGGTGAAATTATAGTACCTGTGAAGATGCAGGTTACCCGCGACAGGACGGAAAGACCCCGTGGAGCTTTACTGCAGCCTGATATTGAATTTTGGTACAGCTTGTACAGGATAGGTAGGAGCCTGAGAAGCCGGAGCGCTAGCTTCGGTGGAGGCGTTGGTGGGATACTACCCTGGCTGTATTGAAATTCTAACCCGCGCCCCTTATCGGGGTGGGAGACAGTGTCAGGTGGGCAGTTTGACTGGGGCGGTCGCCTCCTAAAGAGTAACGGAGGCGCCCAAAGGTTCCCTCAGAATGGTTGGAAATCATTCGTAGAGTGTAAAGGCACAAGGGAGCTTGACTGCGAGACCTACAAGTCGAGCAGGGACGAAAGTCGGGCTTAGTGATCCGGTGGTTCCGCATGGAAGGGCCATCGCTCAACGGATAAAAGCTACCCCGGGGATAACAGGCTTATCTCCCCCAAGAGTCCACATCGACGGGGAGGTTTGGCACCTCGATGTCGGCTCATCGCATCCTGGGGCTGTAGTCGGTCCCAAGGGTTGGGCTGTTCGCCCATTAAAGCGGTACGCGAGCTGGGTTCAGAACGTCGTGAGACAGTTCGGTCCCTATCCGTCGCGGGCGCAGGAAATTTGAGAGGAGCTGTCCTTAGTACGAGAGGACCGGGATGGACGCACCGCTGGTGTACCAGTTGTCTTGCCAAAGGCATAGCTGGGTAGCTACGTGCGGACGGGATAAGTGCTGAAAGCATCTAAGCATGAAGCCCCCCTCAAGATGAGATTTCCCATGGCGCAAGCTAGTAAGATCCCTGAAAGATGATCAGGTTGATAGGTCAGAGGTGGAAGCGTGGCGACATGTGGAGCTGACTGATACTAATAGATCGAGGACTTAACCAACGCTTTTTAAAAAATGAAATACCTTCTTATTATCTAGTTTTGAAGGAACAACGTTCCTTTATTGTTTGGTGGCGATAGCGAAGAGGTCACACCCGTTCCCATTCCGAACACGGCAGTTAAGCTCTTCAGCGCCGATGGTAGTTGGGGGTTTCCCCCTGTGAGAGTAGGACGCCGCCAAGCCATTTCAAAGATCAGCCATCCGGCTGGTCTTTTTTTGTGTTGTGGATAGAAGACCGGATAAGATCATTAGGCTTTATGAAAAGAAAAAAATATGAGTTCCATTTATCATCCTTATAGGAAATAAGAAGATCAAGGAAGTTGAAAATAAGGGCAAATGTGTTACAGCATTACTTAGCCAGAGATTGAACAAAGTAACTTATAATAATTTAGAAGACAGATGATTAACTCGAGTGAAAAATTCAACTTTATAACTTCAATTACAAAAAGTTGCAACATTGGATTTAAATCAGAAGCACTTCATTTATTTTAGCTAAAAAGAAATTTATTCAGAAACTGGTAACTAAAAAAGTAAGGAATATCGAAATAGAAGAAACTAATTTTAAGAGATAATATGCCTTGTGCCATATTAAATAAAAACATTCATCATCATGTATGAACAGTACCAAAAACAGGCTATGGCTGAACTATTAAGATAAGGATGATATTTGGTAAGCACTTCAAAATTCAGAGATGGTTAATAAGGAACAGTGTTTCGGGTCTGCTTCATGAGTTTGACACAATGAAATTAGCGCAGTATAATAATTCGAGTAGAACGATATACTAAAAAAGTTAACTAAATTACTTCAGCATAAGCGCTAAAATTCAATACTATTGGATTTATAAACTTATTGATAAGAATTGTGTTAGTAGAACGATATACTAACCATTAAGGAGAATTAGTAGAACGATATACTAGATTAAAATCTAGTATATCGTTCTACTAACTGGAGTCGGTTACTTAGAGGTTTATTGTTTTTTATTTGAACGTAATTTGTTTCTTTTATGATATGGGGCAAGGGGGATACTTCTGAAAGGCTAAAGAATCAAATTGAATTTCGATCATTAATAACTATAGGGGTGTGTTTCATGAAAAATCCATTTATAAAAATGGCAACAGGTTTATATATTAGCTATTTTATTTTAGGCATGATCAATATTATCATTGGATCGAATATGGAAAATTTATCCGAACAATTTAACACAAGTGCATCGGGGATAAGCTACTTGGTCTCCGCTATAGGAATCGGTAAGTTAGTTTCTTTGTTTTTCGCCGGTAGACTGTCAGATAAATTAGGAAGGAAGCCATTTGTCGTTTCAGCATCTTTTATCTACCTGATCTTCCTCATAGGTATACCTTTGGCTCCTAACTATACATTGGCATTTATATTTGCTGTCTGTGCTGGTATTGCAAACTCATTTTTGGACGCTGGTACGTATCCTGCGCTTATTGAGGCTTTTCAAAAGAAAGCAGGTTCCGCTACCGTATTAATAAAAGCGTTCGTTTCAGTCGGTGCCGCACTTCTCCCATTTATCATGGCGTTCTTTATAGCTAGAGATATGTTTTACGGGTATACATTCTTCTTAATGGCTGCTGTTTACCTTGTTAACGGATTCTTCTTGCTCAAGGTTTCATTCCCGAATCATAAAGCCCCTAGTGATGTCCAAGATGACGAACAAGCTGCAACGGTTCAACACCAATTCCTATCAAAACCGAAGTTTGCTCAGGAAGGATTAGCCGTCATACTTTTAGGCTTCACATCAACTGCTTTATTCATGCTGGTTCAAGTCTGGCTCCCGAACTTTGGACAAGAGGTATTGGGGCTAACCCAGGCTAAGGCTGTTCAATTGCTTAGTTACTATAGCATTGGCTCACTTGTTTCTGTCATTTTACTGGCGGTACTATTGAATAAGGTAATTAAGCCTATTACCGTCATGATCATCTATCCAATCATTGCAGCACTATCTTTATTGTCACTCATATATATCCAGCAACCATTTATGACTGTTTTGAGCGCTTTCTTCATTGGACTTTCAACTGCAGGAGTGTTCCAATTAGCCATGACAATAATTACCGAATTCTTCCCAGCCAATAAAGGGACAATTACTTCATATGTAAACATTGCAGCTAGTTCAGCTTTTATCATCATACCTTTCGTTACAGGTATCATTTCTAAGAGTGCCGGTTTAACTGCAGTCTTCTTGTTTGATGTGGCAATTGCAATAGTCAGTATTTTATTGGCCGTTTTCGTTGCCTATCGATATAAAAAGGTAATTAAGATTTCATCCAATTAAGTGGTAGAAGCGAACATCAATCACCACTGATGATAATGATAAAAGGGGGAAACATCCATGCAAACAATCACGATCAAAGACGTAACGATCGGAGAAGGGGTTCCAAAGATCATCGTTCCGCTTATGGGGACCACTGAAAAAGAACTACTGAAAGAAGTTGAAACGGTAAATGCTTTAGAGCCGGATATCATTGAATGGCGAGTGGATGTCTTTGAAAAAGTTGAGAGCTTAGAAGCCGTTTCGGAAATGATTTCAAAACTTAGACGTGCTGTACCTAGTACATTGCTGCTTTTCACTTTTAGGAGCCATAAAGAAGGCGGGAACAAGAAAATCACCGATGAACATTATTTTCAACTGCTTCATACAGCAATTAGAACGAAGAATATTGATCTTGTCGATGTAGAGTTATTTTTTGAAGAGTCGTCAGTGAAGGAGACTGTAAAAGTAGCTGAGGAAAATGGCGTATACGTAGTGATGTGTAACCATGATTTCGATAAGACACCAGAAAAAGAAGAAATCATATACCGTTTGCGTAAAATGCAGGAATTAGGAGCTCATATTCCAAAAATCGCTGTAATGCCCCAAAGTGTTGGTGATTTACTCATTTTATTAGATGCAACCCATACGATGAAAACAAAGTATGCCGATCGTCCGTTCATTACGATGTCAATGTCGGGTACAGGTCTGGTAAGTAGATTATCAGGCGCGGTGTTTGGATCTGCTTGTACATTCGGTGCCGGAAAAGAAGCATCTGCCCCAGGACAAATTCCTGTTAATCAATTAAGAAGTGTATTGGAGATCATTGATCAAAATATTTAATTAGAAATTTCTTCTAAGAAGGAATTTATATAAAATTTTCAAATTAACCACCAGGGGGAATAGAACATGGAAAATCTAGGACGTATCAATGGAAAAACAGAATTGGTAGGGTTGCTGGCAACACCTATCGGACATTCTTTGTCACCAGCCATGCATAATTTAGCTTTTGATAAATTAGGATTGAATTGCGCCTATTTAGCATTTGAAGTCGGAAATGAACAATTGGAAGATGCAGTCAAAGGGATGCGTGCATTAAATGTAAAAGGATTTAACGTATCCATGCCTAATAAAATGAAAATACTTCCTTATCTTGACGAGTTGGCAGACAGTGCTAAATTTTCTGGGGCCGTTAATACAGTTGTCAATGTCGATGGGAAATTCGTGGGTCACAGTACCGATGGAATGGGTTATACTCGGAACCTAAAAGAGCATGGTATAAATATTAAAGGTAAGAAAATGACTCTTATCGGTTCTGGTGGGGCTGCTACTCCTATCGCTATTCAATCCGCTCTAGAAGGTGTGGCGGAAATTAGCATTTTTGCTCGTGATGATGCTTTCTACCCGCAAGCAGAAGAAAATGTACGAATCATCAATGAAGATATGAAGCACTTAAACGTGAAAGCAAATGTATACCCTCTTGAAAATGTTGAACAATTAAGGGCTGAAATCGCAACTAGTGATATTTTGGCAAATGGAACTGGCGTTGGCATGAAACCACTTGAAGGCTTAAGTGTCATTCAAGATGAATCCATGCTACGTCCTGATTTAATCGTAACAGACGTTGTTTACATTCCCCGCAAATCGAAACTAATGGAACAAGCTGAGGCTGCGGGTGCTACAGCAATTAATGGTCTTGGGATGATGCTATGGCAAGGTGCATTGGCCTTTGAATTATGGACAGGTCAACAGATGCCTGTAGATTACATCAAAGAGCAAATGTTTGCAGAATAATATGATTCACTCTCGAGATTATTCTCCATGTTATCGTAATAGAGGTTTTTTCATACTTGAAGTGCATCATTGTTAAAGGATAAAAGTACTTACAAATGAGTGTAGAAAACCTCGGAGCTAAGAAATGCAGGGAGTGAAGTCCCTTGTTTTTCTTAGCGTTTTTTTTTGAAAAGTGGTTTTCATTTAAATGGATAACATAAAGGGGAGACTTTAATTCAAAATGTATTTATAAAAAATATTTTATTACTGTATTTTTGAATTATAAGGTCAAGGGAGAAACATCACATCGTGACTTATTATAGGGGTGTAATAATGAAAAATCAGTATTTTAAAGCGGCATCAGGCATGTATATTAACTATTTTCTGCTGGGTATGGTCAATATAATCCTCGCCTCAAACATGTCCTCCTTAACAAAGCAATGGGATACGGATTCTACTGGCATCAGTTATCTCATTGCCGCAATAGGAATAGGGAGATTACTCACGTATGGTCTCACGGGAGTATTATCAGATAAATTTGGAAGAAAGCCTTTAATTATTGTCTCCTCAATTGTAATGGGAGTTTTTTTAATCGGGATTCCATTTTCTCCCACATATGAAATGGCCTTTGTATTTGCTTTACTTGCGGGTATTTCCAACTCAGCCATGGATGCTGGTACATATCCAGCGCTAACTGAAATGTTTCCTAATTCTGCAGGTTCAGCCAGTGTTATGGTTAAGGCTTTTGGTTCACTTGGTGCAACCATCTTACCATTCATCATCTTGTTCCTTTCCAAGAACCAATTATTCTACGGATTTGCATTTATATTACCGTCTGTCATCTATTTCGTTAATATGTTTTTTGTGATGTCGGTTTCATTTCCAAAAAGCAAGTCCGGTCCTGTCAGTAATGAGGATGATTTGCAATTGAACAGGTTCATAACTGAACCTAAATTTTGGAGCGAAGGACTGGCGCTAATCATAATTGGATTTACATCAACTGCGTTATTTACAGTTTCGCAAATCTGGTTACCGAGTTTCGGACATGAAGTTGCAGGGATGTCCACATCAGGTTCGATTAAATTACTGAGCTATTATGGTGTTGGATCACTCATTTCCGTCCTGCTACTATCCGTCTTATTAAACAAATGGATTAAGCCCGTGACGGTGATATTGCTTTATCCAATGATTACTTTACTGACAGTAATCATCATATTAACGGTTCATTCACCTATGGTCTTAAGTATTGCCTCCTTTTTCCTTGGAGCCTCGACAGCTGGGATATTTCAATTAACCATTGCAATAATGACTGAACTTTTCTGGAGGAAAAAAGGAACTGTAACAGGGATCGTTGCGACGGCCTCAAGTTTGGCGAGCGTCATTTTACCAATTGCAACGGGTTTGATCGCCAAGAGTGGGGATATATCTCACATTTTTCTATTCGATTGTTTTATTGCAACATTAGGAATCCTAGCTGCAGCATTTGTTAATTATCGGTATAAAAAATTGACACAGCACCAGACTATATTTAACCAAGGATAAGGAATGGTGACGGATTAGTTAAAACTCCATCTACTAGAACTAGGGTGGCGTTTTTTTTTTTGGTCAAATGAATATGGTATATAGATGTATTGGAGAGATTATTGACCGATGGAATAACCTTGTCCCAAAAGCAAGGGTATAATAATGACAGTAACTATATTATTATTATAGTAAGAACATGATAATAAAAAATACATCAAAAATACATTCAAGATGGTGATTGAACTATGAAACAATCCAAAAAAGGTCGAGTTACGCTGCAAGAGGTAGCGAAACATGCTGGGGTATCTACTTCCACTGCTTCCCTAATAGTTCGTAATAACCCGCGAATTTCGGAAGCGACGCGAAAAAAGGTATTAAAATCCATGCATGAATTGGGTTATGTTTACGATAGAATTGCAGCAAACCTAAGATCGCAGAGTTCTGATACTGTAGGAATCATTATTACTGATATATCAAATACCTTTTTTTCTGAATTCCTGATAGGCGTTCACGACGCATTGGATGAGGTCGGTTATACGGTGTTACTGGGGACTACATTCGACTCGGTTACCAAGCAAGACCATCTTCTTTCAACCATGTTGGAACATAGGGTTGGAGGCTTGATTCTTTGTCCTGTCTCTGAAAGTACACAAGAAACCATTGAGCGATTAAATGAAATTGACACGCCGATGGTCCTTGCTGTTAGAGAACTACCGGAAGTGAATAGTGACTATGTAGGCATCGATTATCCAGAAGGAGCCCGAATTGCTGTTGACCATCTTATTGAAAAGGGACATAAAAGAATTGCGCTACTTGGTGGAATCAGGGAATCTTCTACTTGGATCGAGAGAATGGAGGGGTATCGGGAAGCCCTTTCAAGAGCGGGCTTGGAAGTGGATGAATCGTTAATGATAGATAGTGCCCCGACACGGGAGGGCGGGCTAGAGGCTGTATTGAAAGTACTTGAGAATCCCAATCCGCCAACTGCAATCTTTTGCTTTAGCGACTTAATTGCCTTCGGTGTTATGCAAGGATTAAGGATGAAAGGATTTACTCCTGGAAAAGATATAGATATCGTAGGGTTCGATAACGTTCCAGTTGCAGAAATCTATCATCCTCCGTTAACGACCATTTCTTCATTTCCTAGACGTATCGGAAAAGAGGCAGCGAATCTCTTGTACCAGCAAATGGAGAAAATCGAACGTGAACAACAGCGAATCATATTAAACCCAGAACTGATAATTAGAGAGTCTTCCTAATAAAGAAAAATAAAAAGGTGATTAGTTTACAGGAGGCTTGGTATCCTTACCTCTGTATCCTTTTCATCTTTTCTATTATTCTTTTATCGGGGGCATTGGTTAAATATAAAAGGAATGGGGCTTACTTAAGCGGTTCATAAATATCCCAGGCCACTTTCAATGAATCGACTATAAAGTCTGCCACTTCATCAACATCAAGATCGTTGGTATTCACTTTCGAATGATGATAGGAGTATATCTCCTGTCTGGTGTAAAAGAGCTCTTCGATTTCCTCTAGGGTCCGACTTTGTAAAACAGGTCTACTATCAATAAGTAAGCCAATTCTTTCTTTCCAATATTCCCAAGATAAATCAAGGTAGAAGACAATGCAATTAGATAAACAGATATTGCGTATATCCTCTTGTAAGAATGCCCCACCTCCAACTGAAATGATTTTCAATTGTTGTTGACTAAGGCTTTCAATCACATTTTTTTCTTTTTCGCGAAATGCTTTTTCACCAAACTTCTTGAATATTTCTGTAGTGGGCATATTGAATTCCTTTTCAATTTCTTGGTCTATATCAATAAAGTCCCTATATAATTTTCTGGCTACTTTCTGTCCGATCGTCGTCTTTCCAACTCCCATAAAGCCAATAAAAACGATACTTTGCATCCTCAAAGATGTGTTTTTATTAATCATTTATAAATCCCTCTCCCAACTATTTTTATAATGATTAAAAGTCTATCCTAAAATTTTTAAAATAACTTTATTATAGTACAAGAAAGTAAAATTGTAAAAAAATTTTTTAATATTTGGACAATGAAAATGCGTAATATAAGCAGTTTATTTCTAAAATCACTTATCCCATTCTTAAAGGAACAATCAATTTTTTTATATTCGATTTACACCTTTCATTTATTTGGGTGAATGGTCTATTGAGAATGAAGATAGTAATTGATCTGGATAATATAGTTTTTATGGATTTTGTCAAAAGAGTTACTAATCGGAAGGGGAGTGTGTTTCAAAAAGGTCTTCGATTTAATAAAATGGATGTTGATCGAAGGGGACCTTAGATTTAATGAACAAGGATCAAGAAGGTTTTGGTGGATTATAGTCATGCTGTAATAGGCACATATAATGCTCCTAATATAAATGGATAAATCACTTAACAAAGAATTGCATAAAATGTGTTGACTTTATGGTACGAAAGGATTAATATAAATAAGCACCAACTAAGACAAACGAACAACTTCATCCGCTTTTGGTAGATTCCAAAAGAAAAATAATAACTATTGACTTCTTACTATGAAAATGATAAGATGAAATGGTCGCTGAAAAACACAGCGATTTAAAATAAGTTTAAAACTTCGCAGAAGTTGACAACTAATCAATAAGATGTTATGATGAATAAACAAGCCGTTCGAAAGAACGATTGTGAAATTGCTCTTTGAAAACTGAACAAAACAAAGCGCCAACGTTAAATTTTTTAAGTGAGCACACACTATCAAAAAAGCAAAATGAGCAAGTCAAACATTTCTTCGGAGAGTTTGATCCTGGCTCAGGACGAACGCTGGCGGCGTGCCTAATACATGCAAGTCGAGCGAATCGACGGGAGCTTGCTCCCTGAGATTAGCGGCGGACGGGTGAGTAACACGTGGGCAACCTGCCTATAAGACTGGGATAACTTCGGGAAACCGGAGCTAATACCGGATACGTTCTTTTCTCGCATGAGAGAAGATGGAAAGACGGTTTCGGCTGTCACTTATAGATGGGCCCGCGGCGCATTAGCTAGTTGGTGAGGTAATGGCTCACCAAGGCGACGATGCGTAGCCGACCTGAGAGGGTGATCGGCCACACTGGGACTGAGACACGGCCCAGACTCCTACGGGAGGCAGCAGTAGGGAATCTTCCGCAATGGACGAAAGTCTGACGGAGCAACGCCGCGTGAACGAAGAAGGCCTTCGGGTCGTAAAGTTCTGTTGTTAGGGAAGAACAAGTACCAGAGTAACTGCTGGTACCTTGACGGTACCTAACCAGAAAGCCACGGCTAACTACGTGCCAGCAGCCGCGGTAATACGTAGGTGGCAAGCGTTGTCCGGAATTATTGGGCGTAAAGCGCGCGCAGGTGGTTCCTTAAGTCTGATGTGAAAGCCCACGGCTCAACCGTGGAGGGTCATTGGAAACTGGGGAACTTGAGTACAGAAGAGGAAAGTGGAATTCCAAGTGTAGCGGTGAAATGCGTAGAGATTTGGAGGAACACCAGTGGCGAAGGCGACTTTCTGGTCTGTAACTGACACTGAGGCGCGAAAGCGTGGGGAGCAAACAGGATTAGATACCCTGGTAGTCCACGCCGTAAACGATGAGTGCTAAGTGTTAGAGGGTTTCCGCCCTTTAGTGCTGCAGCTAACGCATTAAGCACTCCGCCTGGGGAGTACGGCCGCAAGGCTGAAACTCAAAGGAATTGACGGGGGCCCGCACAAGCGGTGGAGCATGTGGTTTAATTCGAAGCAACGCGAAGAACCTTACCAGGTCTTGACATCCTCTGACAACCCTAGAGATAGGGCTTTCCCCTTCGGGGGACAGAGTGACAGGTGGTGCATGGTTGTCGTCAGCTCGTGTCGTGAGATGTTGGGTTAAGTCCCGCAACGAGCGCAACCCTTGATCTTAGTTGCCAGCATTCAGTTGGGCACTCTAAGGTGACTGCCGGTGACAAACCGGAGGAAGGTGGGGATGACGTCAAATCATCATGCCCCTTATGACCTGGGCTACACACGTGCTACAATGGATGGTACAAAGGGCTGCAAACCTGCGAAGGTAAGCGAATCCCATAAAGCCATTCTCAGTTCGGATTGTAGGCTGCAACTCGCCTACATGAAGCCGGAATCGCTAGTAATCGCGGATCAGCATGCCGCGGTGAATACGTTCCCGGGCCTTGTACACACCGCCCGTCACACCACGAGAGTTTGTAACACCCGAAGTCGGTGAGGTAACCTTTATGGAGCCAGCCGCCTAAGGTGGGACAGATGATTGGGGTGAAGTCGTAACAAGGTAGCCGTATCGGAAGGTGCGGCTGGATCACCTCCTTTCTAAGGATAATTACGAGCGCGCTTTTGTTTTGTTCAGTTTTGAATGAGTAATTCATTCAGATAGGGAAGAAAAACATCACGATGTGATGGATTCTTTCTGCTTTGTTCCTTGAAAACTAGATAATAGATAGAAGGCAATTAATTTTTTTCAAAGCATCTGTAAGATCTTTTTAACGGTTAAGTTAGAAAGGGCGCACGGTGGATGCCTTGGCACTAGGAGCCGATGAAGGACGGGACTAACACCGATATGCTTCGGGGAGCTGTAAGTAAGCTTTGATCCGGAGATTTCCGAATGGGGAAACCCACTGTTCGTAATGGAACAGTATCTTTACCTGAATACATAGGGTACTGAAGGCAGACCCGGGGAACTGAAACATCTAAGTACCCGGAGGAAGAGAAAGCAAATGCGATTTCCTGAGTAGCGGCGAGCGAAACGGAATTAGCCCAAACCAAGAGGCTTGCCTCTTGGGGTTGTAGGACACTCAACATGGAGTTACAAAGGAACGGGGTAAATGAAGTGATCTGGAAAGGTCCGTCAAAGAAGGTAAAAACCCTGTAGTTGAAACTTCGTTCCCTCCTGAGTGGATCCTGAGTACGGCGGGACACGAGAAATCCCGTCGGAAGCAGGGAGGACCATCTCCCAAGGCTAAATACTCCCTAGTGACCGATAGTGAACCAGTACCGTGAGGGAAAGGTGAAAAGCACCCCGGAAGGGGAGTGAAATAGATCCTGAAACCGTGTGCCTACAAGTAGTCAAAGCCCGTTAATGGGTAATGGCGTGCCTTTTGTAGAATGAACCGGCGAGTTACGATTTCATGCGAGGTTAAGTTGATAAGACGGAGCCGCAGCGAAAGCGAGTCTGAATAGGGCGAATGAGTATGAGGTCGTAGACCCGAAACCAGGTGATCTACCCATGTCCAGGGTGAAGTTCAGGTAACACTGAATGGAGGCCCGAACCCACGCACGTTGAAAAGTGCGGGGATGAGGTGTGGGTAGCGGAGAAATTCCAATCGAACCTGGAGATAGCTGGTTCTCTCCGAAATAGCTTTAGGGCTAGCCTCAAGATGAGAGTATTGGAGGTAGAGCACTGATTGGACTAGGGGCCCCCAACGGGTTACCGAATTCAGTCAAACTCCGAATGCCAAATACTTATTCTTGGGAGTCAGACTGCGAGTGATAAGATCCGTAGTCGAAAGGGAAACAGCCCAGACCACCAGCTAAGGTCCCAAAGTATACGTTAAGTGGAAAAGGATGTGGAGTTGCTTAGACAACCAGGATGTTGGCTCAGAAGCAGCCACCATTTAAAGAGTGCGTAATAGCTCACTGGTCGAGTGACTCCGCGCCGAAAATGTACCGGGGCTAAACGTATCACCGAAGCTGTGGATTGACACCATTAGGTGTCGATGGTAGGAGAGCGTTCTAAGGGCGTTGAAGTCAGACCGGAAGGACTGGTGGAGCGCTTAGAAGTGAGAATGCCGGTATGAGTAGCGAAAGAAGGGTGAGAATCCCTTCCACCGAATGCCTAAGGTTTCCTGAGGAAGGCTCGTCCGCTCAGGGTTAGTCGGGACCTAAGCCGAGGCCGAAAGGCGTAGGCGATGGACAACAGGTTGATATTCCTGTACCACCTATACATCGTTTGAACGATGGGGGGACGCAGAAGGATAGGGTAAGCGCGCTGTTGGATATGCGCGTCCAAGCAGTTAGGCCGGAAACGAGGCAAATCCCGTTTCCATTAAGGCGGAGCTGTGATGGCGAGGGAAATATAGTACCGAAGTTCCTGATTCCACGCTGCCAAGAAAAGCCTCTAGTGAGATGTAAGGTGCCCGTACCGCAAACCGACACAGGTAGGCGAGGAGAGAATCCTAAGGTGTGCGAGAGAACTCTCGTTAAGGAACTCGGCAAAATGACCCCGTAACTTCGGGAGAAGGGGTGCTTTTTAGGGTGAATAGCCCGGAAAAGCCGCAGTGAATAGGCCCAGG
This sequence comes from Peribacillus sp. NJ11, assembly GCF_030348405.1. Taxonomy (NCBI): domain Bacteria; kingdom Bacillati; phylum Bacillota; class Bacilli; order Caryophanales; family Bacillaceae; genus Peribacillus; species Peribacillus sp. NJ11. Next base: position 716,272 of record NZ_JAUCFO010000001.1, on the reverse strand, counting down.
CGACTGTTTAGCAAAAACACAGGTCTCTGCGAAGCCGCAAGGCGAAGTATAGGGGCTGACACCTGCCCGGTGCTGGAAGGTTAAGGGGAGAGGTTAGCGCAAGCGAAGCTTTGAACCGAAGCCCCAGTAAACGGCGGCCGTAACTATAACGGTCCTAAGGTAGCGAAATTCCTTGTCGGGTAAGTTCCGACCCGCACGAAAGGTGTAACGATCTGGGCACTGTCTCAACGAGAGACTCGGTGAAATTATAGTACCTGTGAAGATGCAGGTTACCCGCGACAGGACGGAAAGACCCCGTGGAGCTTTACTGCAGCCTGATATTGAATTTTGGTACAGCTTGTACAGGATAGGTAGGAGCCTGAGAAGCCGGAGCGCTAGCTTCGGTGGAGGCGTTGGTGGGATACTACCCTGGCTGTATTGAAATTCTAACCCGCGCCCCTTATCGGGGTGGGAGACAGTGTCAGGTGGGCAGTTTGACTGGGGCGGTCGCCTCCTAAAGAGTAACGGAGGCGCCCAAAGGTTCCCTCAGAATGGTTGGAAATCATTCGTAGAGTGTAAAGGCACAAGGGAGCTTGACTGCGAGACCTACAAGTCGAGCAGGGACGAAAGTCGGGCTTAGTGATCCGGTGGTTCCGCATGGAAGGGCCATCGCTCAACGGATAAAAGCTACCCCGGGGATAACAGGCTTATCTCCCCCAAGAGTCCACATCGACGGGGAGGTTTGGCACCTCGATGTCGGCTCATCGCATCCTGGGGCTGTAGTCGGTCCCAAGGGTTGGGCTGTTCGCCCATTAAAGCGGTACGCGAGCTGGGTTCAGAACGTCGTGAGACAGTTCGGTCCCTATCCGTCGCGGGCGCAGGAAATTTGAGAGGAGCTGTCCTTAGTACGAGAGGACCGGGATGGACGCACCGCTGGTGTACCAGTTGTCTTGCCAAAGGCATAGCTGGGTAGCTACGTGCGGACGGGATAAGTGCTGAAAGCATCTAAGCATGAAGCCCCCCTCAAGATGAGATTTCCCATGGCGCAAGCTAGTAAGATCCCTGAAAGATGATCAGGTTGATAGGTCAGAGGTGGAAGCGTGGCGACATGTGGAGCTGACTGATACTAATAGATCGAGGACTTAACCAACGCTTTAAAAAAATGAAATACCTTCTTATTATCTAGTTTTGAAGGAACAACGTTCCTTTATTGTTTGGTGGCGATAGCGAAGAGGTCACACCCGTTCCCATTCCGAACACGGCAGTTAAGCTCTTCAGCGCCGATGGTAGTTGGGGGTTTCCCCCTGTGAGAGTAGGACGCCGCCAAGCCATTTCAAAGACCAGCCATCCGGCTGGTCTTTTTTGCGTCTCAATGATTTGAATGGAAATCGTTTTTTAAGAAATCCCCATATTTAAGGTCGAATTGGAGAAGAATTCGCCTTCAATTCGACCTGTTTCCTATCTAATTTGACCTAGAAGGAAATAATTCGAGCCGCAGCCTATCTAATTCGACCAAAACCTAATTAATCCGTCCTATCGTCAATTCCCTCAAATTCAAACTGCCGTTTATTTATACGGCCCAAGTGAATTGAAATAATTCATGAGAGCAAGATACGATTATGTACCAATCAAGGAGCAGAGGTTAATTTCTTGATTCAGGCTATAGTAATTCGAAAGGGAGAAAGGTTAGGATATTGAAGGTATGTAAATTCATGAGGATAGGTGCCTTTACAATAGAACGGATTTTTATACTGGAATGGATTTTTTGAAAAATGAATTTCTTGTCTTTATTGGTTCTTTTCATTATACTAGGAAGAATTTATTAATGATAATAATGTAAGTTGGATACTAAGCGAAATGAAGCCAAATAGAATTATGGAAGGGATCGGTATTGTGAGTAAAAAGAGTAAGGAAAAGTTTGAAGTTATCGAGGGCGAGACAATCGATGCATGTTTAGATCGGATTAAAGCAGCAGGATACTTTCCTGTAAGGCGAACGGAAGAACCCATCTTTGCCGAGAGAATCGAGAATGGCAAAGTCCAATATGTGCCAGTTGATCGAAAAATTGTATTCGAAGCAAAATTAATTGAGTAAAACACGAACGATTTATTCATATCATGTAAAAATATTCGATTTTAACTTGACATTAAAATGTCCGGAAGGTAAGATGAAGTTACATTAATACATCTCATATAATCATGGGGATATGGCCCAAAAGTTTCTACCTGATGACCGTAAATCATCGGACTATGAGAAAAGCATCTGACTAATTCGGAAACTAGCCAAGTCTTTTGGTATTTTTCAAAAGGGCTTTCTTTTCCGGACAGGTTGCTTTCTCGATGAGGAAGCAACCTGTCCGGTTTTTTATATTTTACATGTTATAGATAATGATAAGCGTCCATCTGCATACTCGGGACGCCTTAATATGAGTGTTGGAGGGAAAGATGATATGAAACCGCAAGTTGGGGTTATTATGGGAAGTGTCTCGGATTGGGAAACGATGAAATACGCTTGTGAATCATTGGAACAGCTTGAGATTCCCTATGAAAAAAGAGTCGTTTCCGCCCACAGGACGCCGGATTTACTATTTGAATATGCAGAGAGTGCAAAAGAGAGAGACATTAAAGTGATTATTGCCGGAGCGGGCGGGGCGGCACATCTTCCAGGTATGACAGCAGCCAAGACCATTGTCCCTGTGATAGGCGTACCAATACAATCGAAGGCATTAAATGGGATGGATTCGTTATTATCGATTGTTCAAATGCCTGGTGGCGTACCGGTTGCAACGGTTGCGATCGGAAAAGCGGGCGCAGTCAATGCCGGTTTGTTTGCGGCCCAAATATTAGCAGCTTTCGATTCTGACATTGCTGATAGGTTAGTGGCTTTACGAGACGAAACCAGAGAAAAGGTGTTACAGAGCAGTGAACAACTTAAATAATACAATCATTTTACCGGGACAGACCATTGGAATTATCGGCGGTGGGCAATTGGGAAGGATGATGGCCTTATCGGCTAAGGCATCGGGCTTTAAGATAGCGGTCCTTGAGCCGACTGCAGAAGGTCCATGTGCGCAAGTGGCGGATATTGAAATCATTGGTGCTTATGATGACATCGAAGCATTGAAAAGGTTAGCTAAGGTCAGTGACGTAATAACCTATGAGTTTGAAAATATCAGTTCAGAAGCCCTGGATTGGTTAAAGCAACATGCTTTTCTACCACAGGGCTCAGAATTATTAAAGCTGACACAGGATAGACTAACTGAAAAAAAAGCGATATCTGATGCAGGAGCTTCTGTTGCTCCATATCGGGAAATACAGGATATTTCAGAAATTTACCTTCATATAGAGAAATTAGGGTACCCTAGTGTGTTAAAAACGACGCGGGGCGGTTATGATGGAAAAGGGCAGTTGGTCATTAAGGAAGAAGCCGATATCAAAAAGGCTGAATCCCTGCTCAAAACAGGTATATGTGTGCTGGAAGCCTGGATTCCTTTCGTAAAAGAAATCTCCATCATCGTGACGCGTAAGGCAAATGGCGAGGCAAGTCATTTTCCGATAGCGGAAAACATTCATATCGAAAACATTCTTCATAAAAGCATTGTTCCCGCCCGTATTAGTCAACAAGCTGAACGGATGGCTATTAATGAAGCATTGCAGCTTGCAGAGAAACTTGATTTAGTGGGGACATTGGCTGTAGAGATGTTTTTAACCGCTCAGGATGAGATCATCATTAATGAATTAGCGCCAAGACCTCATAACTCAGGGCATTATACAATGGAAGCATGTGAGACTTCACAGTTCGAACAGCATATAAGGGCTGTCTGCAATTGGCCGCTCGGAAATACGGCGTTATTGAAGCCTGTGGTAATGATAAACATCCTTGGTGAGCATATCGGACCCTTAATGGATGAAATTCCGACGCTTTCAGATTGGAAGGTTCACCTTTACGGTAAGAAAGAAGCCAAGGTTAAGCGGAAAATGGGTCATGTGAATATTTTACGTCCAACGATTGAGGAAGCTCTTTTGGAAAGTGATCGAAGCAAAATATGGAATCAACAGGTTGAAACGGAGGAAGTAAAATGATTGAACGTTATACCCGCCCAGAGATGGGAAACATTTGGACAGAAAAGAACCGCTTTAATGCGTGGTTGGAAGTTGAAATCTTAGCTTGTGAAGCATGGTCTGAACTAGGTGTCATTCCAAAAGAAGATGTGAAGCTTCTTCGTGAAAATGCTACGTTCGATGTGGAGCGTATCAATGAAATCGAAAAAGATACACGACACGATGTTGTTGCTTTTACACGTGCGGTATCTGAAACGTTGGGTGAAGAACGGAAATGGGTTCATTACGGATTGACCTCAACTGATGTTGTCGATACAGCTCTTTCATATGTGATTAAGCAAGCGAATGATATCCTTTCCAAGGATTTAAATAACTTCGTTGAGATTCTGAAAAATAAAGCGAAAGAACATAAATATACGGTACAAATGGGACGTACACATGGAGTTCACGCGGAACCGACTACTTTTGGGTTGAAACTGGCACTTTGGTATCAAGAAATGAAACGCAATGTCGAACGTTTTGATGAAGCCAGAAAGAACATAGAGGTTGGGAAAATCTCTGGAGCTGTCGGAACGTACGCAAACATCGACCCGTTCGTTGAAAAATTCGTTTGTGAAAAGCTTGGCCTTGAAGCAGCACCAATTTCAACACAAACATTGCAGCGCGATCGTCACGCACATTATATGAGCACTTTGGCTTTAATTGCGACATCAATTGAAAAGTTCGCAGTGGAAATTCGCGGCTTGCAAAAAAGTGAAACACGTGAAGTGGAAGAATTCTTTGCAAAAGGACAAAAGGGCTCTTCGGCAATGCCTCATAAACGGAATCCAATCGGTTCTGAAAATATGACGGGAATGGCTCGTGTAATCCGCGGTTACATGATGACAGCTTTTGAGAATGTGCCGTTATGGCATGAACGTGACATTTCGCATTCTTCTGCTGAGCGCATCATCTTACCGGATGCAACGATCGCTTTAAACTACATGCTGAACCGTTTCAGCAACATAGTTAAGAACTTGACCGTTTATCCAGAAAACATGAAACGCAATATGGACCGTACGCTGGGATTGATTTTCTCCCAACGTGTGCTGCTTTCCCTTATCGATAAAGGACTTGTCCGTGAAGAAGCTTATGACACGGTTCAGCCGAAGGCGATGGAAGCATGGGAGCTTCAGGTTCCATTCAGAAGCCTGATCGAAAAGGATGATAAAATCACAAGCTTGCTTACGAAAGAAGAACTTGATGATTGTTTCGATCCTACACATCACCTGAAAAATGTTGATGTAATCTTTGATCGTTTAGGTTTATAAAAATGAAGGCGGCAAACATGGCACCTCTAAAAGGTGATATGTTTGCCAAGCCTGATCAATGGCAGGAAGATTCGTAATATTCACAATGTGGGGGTCTGGACAGATGGAAAAACGAGAATTGTTGTATGAAGGAAAAGCGAAACAGATTTTTGCAACGGACAACAGTGAAATAGTATGGGTGGAATACAAGGATTCGGCAACAGCGTTTAATGGTGAGAAGAAATCAGAGATTGCCGGAAAAGGTAAGTTGAATAATCAAATTACTAGCTTACTATTTTCAAAGCTTGCCCAAGAAAATATCCCTTCCCATTTTATTGAAATGCTTTCCGACCGGGAGCAGTTAGTCAAGAAGGTATCTATCATCCCACTTGAAGTCGTTGTCAGAAATACGGCTGCCGGCAGTTTTTCTAAAAGAACTGGCATTGAAGAAGGCCAGCCGCTCAAGAAAACGCTGATTGAGTTTTACTATAAAGACGACGAGCTCGGCGATCCTCTGTTAACGGAAGACCATATTGAAGAATTGGAACTTGCAAGCAAGGAAGATGTAGCCATTTTAAAAGAAAAGGCACAAGAAATCAGTATCGTCTTAACTTCCTTCTTTAAAGAATTGGACATTAAATTGATTGATTTCAAATTAGAGTTCGGTAAGACCCCGAATGGAGACATTCTGCTGGCAGATGAAATTTCACCTGATACCTGCCGATTATGGGATATTAACACGAACGAAAAGTTAGACAAAGATGTATTCCGCCGTGATTTAGGCAGTTTAACAGATGCTTACGAAAAAATACTAGCAAAGTTGGAGGGCACTCAACATGTATAAGGTTAAAGTATATATCACACTACGCGAAAGTGTACTAGATCCACAGGGAGCAGCAGTGCAACAATCACTTCATAGTTTGACTTATAACGAAGTTAGTGATGTTCGAGTGGGGAAATACATTGAACTTACAATTAAGGATACGGATCGTGATTTAGATCAACTTGTGAAGGAAATGTGTGAAAAACTATTGGCCAATACGGTAATTGAAGCTTACCGTTATGATGTTGAGGAGGTTATCACCAAATGAAATTTGCTGTCATAGTTTTCCCTGGTTCCAATTGTGATGTCGATATGTACCATGCGATCAAGGATGCACTAGGGGAAGAAGTGGAGTATGTTTGGCATTCCACAGACAATCTAGATCAGTATGATGGAATTCTCCTTCCTGGAGGTTTCTCTTATGGAGACTATTTACGCTCTGGAGCGATTGCCCGATTTTCGAATGTAATGGCCGAAGTTGTAAAAGCTGCACAAGCAGGAAAGCCTGTTTTGGGTGTATGCAATGGTTTTCAGATTTTACTTGAAGCAGGACTTTTACCTGGAGCGATGCGCCGTAATGAAGGCTTGAAATTCATTTGCCGCAATGTAGGATTAAAGGTTGAAAATAATCAATCGATGTTCACGACAGGTTATGAAGTAAATGAAACGATTACGATCCCGGTTGCCCATGGTGAAGGGAATTATTACTGTGATAATGAAACATTGGCTGAATTAAAACGAAATAACCGCATCTTATTCACTTATGATGGTGAAAATCCAAACGGAAGCTTGGAACAAATAGCGGGAATTACAAATGAACAAGGAAATGTCCTCGGTATGATGCCTCATCCCGAACGTGCTGTTGATTCACTGCTTGGCAGTAAAGACGGCTTAAAGATTTTTCAATCCATCGTAAAAAACTGGAGGGAATCACATGTTATTACAGCTTGAACCAAGTCCGGAAAAAATTAAATCGGAGCGATTGTACGCAAGTATGGGACTGTCCGATGAAGAATTTGCAATGGTTGAGAAAATCTTAGGCAGACTGCCTAATTATACGGAAACTGGATTGTTTTCTGTAATGTGGTCAGAGCATTGTTCCTACAAAAATTCAAAACCCATCTTAAAAAAATTCCCGATAACTGGGGAGAAAGTTCTTCAAGGTCCTGGTGAAGGAGCTGGTATCGTTGATATCGGTGACGATCAGGCTGTCGTTTTTAAAATAGAAAGTCATAACCACCCATCTGCTATCGAACCTTACCAAGGTGCCGCTACTGGTGTCGGAGGAATTATCCGTGATGTCTTTTCCATGGGTGCTCGTCCGATTGCGATGCTGAATTCGCTTCGTTTTGGTGAGTTAGACAATGATCGCGTTAAATATTTATTTAAAGAAGTGGTTGCTGGGATTGCTGGATACGGCAATTGTATCGGAATACCGACTGTCGGAGGCGAAATTCAATTCGACCCTTCTTATGAAGGGAACCCTCTGGTAAATGCGATGTGTGTCGGCTTGATCGATCATAAAGACATTAAAAAAGGCCAGGCTCATGGAGTAGGTAACACAGTCATGTATGTGGGAGCCAAAACAGGACGCGATGGTATTCATGGAGCAACATTTGCATCTGAAGAGCTGTCAGAGTCTTCAGAAGAAAAACGACCTGCCGTCCAAGTGGGAGATCCATTCATGGAGAAACTGCTTTTGGAAGCATGCCTTGAATTGATTCAAAATGATGCCCTTGTTGGCATTCAGGATATGGGAGCAGCGGGTCTTACAAGCTCATCTGCCGAGATGGCAAGTAAAGCGGGCTCAGGCATTAAAATGAACCTTGATTTGGTACCGCAGCGTGAAACTGGAATGACTGCTTATGAAATGATGCTTTCTGAATCACAAGAACGGATGCTGATCGTTGTCACTAAAGGACGTGAACAAGAAATCGTTGACTTGTTTACGAAATATGATTTAGAGGCTGTTTCCGTTGGTGTAGTAACGGATGACAAAAACCTAACATTATCGCATCAAGGTGAAATCGTTGCAGAGGTTCCGGTTGATGCATTGGCTGAAGAAGCTCCGATTTATCATAAGCCATCTGCAGAACCGCAATATTTCCGCGATTTCCAAAGCATGACGGCTGAAGTGCCAGTCATTGAAGATTATAAAGAAACACTGGTATCACTATTGAAGCAACCGACGATTTCGAGTAAGGAATGGGTCTACGACCAATATGATTACATGGTCCGTACGAATACAGTCGTCTCACCTGGATCTGATGCGGCGGTGGTACGTGTCCGGGGCACAAATAAGGCCCTTGCCATGACGACGGATTGCAACTCCCGCTTTATTTATTTAGATCCGGAAACGGGAGGTAAAATCGCAGTCGCTGAAGCAGCCCGTAACATTATTTGCTCGGGTGCGGAACCTTTAGCGATTACGGATTGCTTGAATTTTGGGAATCCGGAAAAACCTGAAATATTTTGGCAATTGGAAAAAGCGGCAGACGGTATGAGTGAAGCATGCAGAAGCTTAAGCACTCCTGTAATTGGTGGAAATGTCTCGCTATACAATGAAACGAACGGTGAAGCGATTTATCCGACACCGGTGGTTGGGATGGTGGGTCTTATCAATGACCTTCAGCACATCACTACACAAACGTTTAAAAATGAAGCCGATTTGATTTATGTGGTAGGCGAAGCGAAAGTTGAATTTGGAGGCAGTGAATTACAAAAAATGCTCGAAGGTAAAATCTTCGGACGCGCACCGGAACTTGATTTGGCCGTTGAACAAAAACGTCAGCAGCAAATCCTCACTGCAATCCAAAAAGGACTTGTTGCATCAGCCCATGACCTTTCGGAAGGCGGTTTGGCAGTGGCTTTAGCTGAATCTTTATTCGGGGCTAGCAAGCTTGGGGCAAAAGTGAATATAGCCGGCGAACCGGTATCGGAATTATTCAGTGAAACGCAATCTCGATTCCTACTATCCATCAAGCCTGAAAACAAAACGGCATTCGAAGCGCTAGTTGAAGATGCGAAATGCATTGGCTCAGTAACGGGAGATAATAAATTATTCGTGGCAACAGACAGTGATAGCAAAGTATTGGAAGCGGACGTTGAAGATTTACAAACAGCTTGGAAGGGAGCCATACCATGCTTGCTGAAATAAGAAGCCTAAACGAAGAGTGTGGTGTTGTTGGAGTCTGGGGACATCCCGATGCAGCACAGCTGGCTTACTACGGTTTGCATAGCTTACAACATCGTGGTCAAGAGGGAGCTGGCATCGTCGTTACTGACGGTGAGCAGATGTCCATCTCCAAGGGTGAAGGTCTAGTCACAGAGATATTCACGGCCGAAAAAATGCAGTCACTTTCCGGTTCTGGAAAAGCTGCAATCGGCCATGTCCGTTATACAACGGCAGGCGGCGGCGGGTATCAAAATGTTCAGCCTTTCTTGTTCAATTCACATACAGGAGGGCTGGCGCTTGCTCATAATGGGAATATAGTCAACGCCCATCAGTTAAAAGCACAGCTTGAAGGACAGGGAAGCATTTTTCAAACGACATCGGATACGGAAGTTCTGGCCCATCTTATTAAACGGTCCGGCTACTCGGATGTCAGAGATTCCGTGAAGAACAGTTTAAGCATGCTGAAGGGAGCTTACGCCTTTGTCATCATGACAGAAAACCAAATGATCATGGCAAGGGATCCGCATGGCTTCCGTCCACTTTCCTTGGGGAAAATAGGCGATGCATATTTCGCCGCATCAGAAACATGTGCCCTTGATATTGTAGGTGCAGAATTCATCCGCGATATTGAGCCGGGTGAACTCGTTGTCATTAATGATGAGGGAATCACATCCGAGTACTTCTCGCTTTCCAGTCAACAGGCAATGTGCACGATGGAATATGTGTATTTCTCCCGTCCGGATAGCAACATTGATGGAATCAATGTTCATACGGCAAGAAAAAACCTTGGCAAGCAAATGGCACTGGAAACCAAAATTGAAGCGGATGTAGTTACAGGTGTACCCGATTCCAGCATTTCGGCAGCGATAGGCTATGCTGAAGCGGCCGGCATTCCCTATGAAATGGGCTTGATAAAAAATAGGTATGTTGGACGGACGTTCATTCAGCCATCACAGAGTCTGCGTGAACAAGGCGTGAAGATGAAACTTTCACCTGTAAGAGGGGTCGTGGAAGGTAAGCGGGTCATAATGGTTGATGATTCAATCGTCCGTGGGACAACAAGCAGAAGGATTGTCCGCATGTTAAAAGATGCTGGAGCCAAAGAAGTGCATGTTGTAATCAGCTCACCACCGATCAAGAATCCATGTTTTTATGGCATAGACACGTCTAAAAAGGAAGAACTGATTGCTAGCTCTAAATCGGTGGAGGAAATAAGAGAAATCATTGAAGCTGATTCCTTAACTTTTTTAAGCGTCGAAGGTATGGTCGAAGCAATTGGACGACCGTTTCCTGGAGAAACGCGCGGTTCATGTCTAGCTTGTTTCACCGGAAATTATCCGACTGAAATTTTTGAGCACGAACGAGAAAAAACAAAATGTTAATCAAGTCGGCAATGATGATTGATTTTCGGAGGAGGATTTCAAATGGCTAATGCATATAAGCAGGCTGGTGTTGATATTGAGGCTGGTTATGAAGCGGTAAATCGAATGAAAAAACATGTAAAACGCACATTTCGTCCAGAAGTAATGAATGGTCTGGGCGGTTTCGGGGGCATGTTTGATTTATCTTCCTTGAACCTTAAAGAACCTGTGCTCATTTCAGGTACGGATGGAGTGGGTACGAAACTATTGTTGGCAATCATGATGGATAAGCACGATACAATTGGAGTGGATTGTGTAGCTATGTGCGTCAATGATGTTGTCGTTCAAGGTGCTGCACCTTTATACTTTTTAGATTATATTGCCTGCGGTAAAGCAGATCCAGAACGAATTGAAATGATCGTCAAAGGAATTGCAGATGGCTGTGAGCAAGCGGGCTGCGCTTTAATCGGTGGAGAAACGGCTGAAATGCCAGGCATGTACGAAACGGAAGAATACGATGTGGCAGGTTTTACTGTTGGTGCAGTTGAAAAATCCCGTCTAATTACGGGTGAGGCAATCTCGGCGGGTGATGTCGTTATTGGACTTGCTTCGAGCGGCATCCACAGTAATGGATATTCACTTGTTCGTAAAATCCTTCTTGAAGACTCAGGTATGGGGCTTCATGACTTCGTACCGGAATTGGATTGCAAGTTGGGCGAGGAATTATTAAAACCGACAAAAATCTATGTGAAGTCCGTTTTATCGACATTGGAAAAATTTGATGTTAATGGTCTTGCACATATCACGGGTGGCGGGTTCATCGAAAATATACCGCGTATTCTACCTGAAGGATGCGGTGTTGAGATCGAGCTTGGAAGCTGGGAAATTCCATCTATATTCTCATTCCTTGAAGAAAAAGGGAACCTTGTAAAAGAGGAAATGTTCAATATTTTCAATATGGGTATTGGAATGACTGCTGTCGTGAAAAAAGAAGTGGCATCCGATGTACTATCCCATCTACGGTCTTGCGGTGAAGAAGCATCGGTTATTGGAACGATTGTGGATGGAAATGGAGTGTCGTTTAAATAATGAAGCGCCTTGCTGTCTTTGCATCAGGTAACGGTAGTAATTTCCAATCGATTGCTGACGCAATAAAAAGTGGAAAGTTGGAGGCGGAAATCTGTCTTGTCGTTTGCGATCGTGAAGACGCATATGTGCTTGAGAGAGCTAATCTTGAGAATATTGAGTCTTTCTCCTTTTCAGCTAAGAATTACTCTAACAAGACTGAGTATGAATCGGAAATCCTGGAGAAACTTCGCCAGCACGAGATAGAATTTATCATTCTGGCTGGTTATATGCGTTTGATTGGTCCGACATTATTACAAAAGTTTTCACAGAGGATTGTGAACATCCACCCTTCACTTTTGCCTAGTTTTCCAGGCAAGGATGCAATTGGCCAGGCTTTTGATGCAGGAGTGAAGGTAACGGGGGTAACGATTCATTTTGTTGATGATGGAATGGACACAGGACCGATCATTGCCCAAAAGGCAGTGCCAATTCTTGAGGGGGATACGAAAGACATCCTTCAAAAAAGGATTCAGGAAATGGAGCATGACATGTATCCGCCAGTTTTGCAGGAGCTATGCCACAAGAAACTTACTTAATGGAGGGACCAACATAACATGAAGAAACGTGCTTTAATCAGTGTATCGGATAAAACAGGGATCGTAGAATTTGCTCAAGGTTTAATTGAGGCAGGTTTTGAAATTATTTCTACAGGCGGTACCAAAAAAACGCTGCAGGATAATGGCGTTGATGTAATTGGAATCAGTGATGTCACCGGTTTCCCGGAAATATTGGATGGACGTGTTAAAACGCTTCACCCAAATGTCCATGGAGCAGTGTTGGCAAAACATGATGACAAGGATCACGCAGCACAGCTTGCAGAGCATAATATTGAACCCATTCAACTTGTCTGTGTAAACCTATATCCTTTCCAAGCCACTATTTCCAAACCGGAAGTCACTGTGGAAGATGCTATTGAAAACATCGATATCGGTGGACCGACTATGCTTCGTTCTTCTGCTAAAAACCACGCATATGTAACTGTTATCGTTGATTCCGAAGATTATCCTACCGTATTGGCTGAGCTGAAACAAAACGGCGGAGTATCTAAAACCACGAATCGCCGCCTGGCTGCAAAAGTCTTCCGCCATACAGCAGCATATGATGCTGTTATTTCGGAGTATATGACAGAGCTTGCCGATGAAGAAAACCCTGAATCATTGACTGTTACCTATGAATTGAAACAGTCGCTTCGTTATGGGGAAAATCCACATCAAAAAGCAGCATTCTATAAAAAACCGCTTGGTTCCGTCTTCTCAATTGCTGAAGCGAAGCAATTACATGGAAAAGAACTTTCATACAACAACATTAATGACGCTGATGCAGCACTTCAAATCGTTAAAGAATTCAATGAGCCGGCTGCTGTAGCTGTCAAACATATGAATCCTTGCGGCGTCGGTGTCGGGGCGACCATTTTAGAAGCATATGAAAAAGCTTATGAGGCAGATGCCACTTCCATTTTTGGCGGAATCATTGCTTTGAACCGTGAAGTTGATAAGGCGACTGCGGAAAGGCTTCATGAAATTTTCCTTGAAATCATCATTGCTCCTGGGTTTACGGATGAGGCAGTGGAAGTATTAACAAGCAAGAAAAACCTTCGTTTATTAACGATCGATTTCGACGCGGTTAAAAAACCTGAACGTAAATTGACTTCCATTGAAGGCGGATTACTTATTCAAGATCGGGATGCACATAGCTTAAAGGATGCAGAGGTAAAAGTGGCAACGAAACGTGAGCCTACTCCTGAAGAGTGGAAAGCCTTGGAACTTGGCTGGAAAATCGTGAAGCATGTTAAGTCGAATGCAATAGTGGTAAGTAACGGTCAAATGACATTAGGTGTTGGCGCGGGGCAGATGAACCGTGTGGGAGCTGCAAAAATTGCTCTGGAACAAGCTGGGGAAAGAGCGACAGGAAGTGCGTTGGCATCAGATGCCTTCTTCCCAATGGATGATACCGTAGAAGCGGCAGCGAAAGCGGGCGTCACGGCAATCATTCAGCCTGGTGGATCTGTAAAAGATCAGGATTCAATCAAGAAAGCTGATGAATATGGAATTGCGATGGTATTTACAGGAATTCGTCACTTTAAACATTAATCAAAATGAGGTGCGATAATGAATGTACTAGTAATTGGCCGGGGCGGCAGGGAGCATGCCATTGCCCGCAAACTATTTGAAAGTAAACGGGTGGGGACAGTTTTTGCAGCACCGGGAAATCCAGGAATGATCGATGTTGCGACTCTTGTTCCAATTGATGAAAACAATCATGAGGAATTGGTTGCCTTTGCCAAGAAGAATGCAGTTTCATTAACGGTGATTGGGCCCGAAACCCCATTGTTGAATGGACTTGCTGATGACTTTACGGAGGCAGGCTTACAGGTGTTTGGCCCTAATGGCCGTGCTGCAGTCATTGAGGGAAGTAAATCCTTTGCTAAAGATTTAATGAAGAACTACAGCATTCCGACAGCGGAATACGAAACTTTTTCTGATTATGATTCAGCAAAGGCATATATTGAAAAAATGGGTGCCCCCATCGTCATAAAAGCGGATGGATTGGCTGCAGGAAAAGGTGTCGTAGTTGCGATGACGATGGAAGAGGCGTTAGATGCCATCCATGACATGCTAGTCGGAGCAAAGTTCGGCGAAGCTTCTGCCAAAGTCGTTATTGAGGAATTTCTCGATGGCGAGGAATTTTCATTGATGGCATTCGTGAATGGGGAAAAAGTGTATCCGATGGTCATAGCTCAAGATCACAAGCGGGTTTTTGATGGAGATCAGGGCCCGAACACAGGTGGAATGGGTGCATATTCACCGGTACCGCAAATTTCCGATGAAATGATTCAGACCGCAGTCGAAACAATTCTTCAGCCTACAGTAAATGCGATGATTTCGGAAAATCGGCGTTTTACAGGGATATTATATGCCGGGTTGATCGCTACTGAAAAAGGTACGAAAGTAATTGAGTTCAATGCACGTTTTGGCGATCCGGAAACGCAAGTTGTTTTACCACGCCTGAAAACAGATTTCGTAGATACGCTTGAAGCGGTTCTTTCTGGAGAGGATTTACAACTTGAGTGGCATGAAGAAGCCGTTCTTGGAGTGGTCGTCGCAGCTGATGGATATCCAGGGGATTATAAAAAGGGTTCCATCATTAAAGGCTTGGAAAAGATTGATCCGGATGCCCATGTTTATCACGCTGGAACGGCTCTCAATAGTGAGGGGAATTTCATCTCGAATGGCGGACGTGTACTTCTGGTTGCTGCAAAAGGGAAAGATTTGGCCTCTGCCCAAGCTGAAGTATATAAAGAGTTAGGGCATATTGAGAAAGATGGATTATTCTGGCGAACGGATATTGGATACCGTGCAATAAAATACAATTTTTCATCATAATATAAAGAAGCTGACTCTAAGCGGAGTCAGCTTCTTCTTTAGAAAAAACTTAATATGAATCAGATTGTCTGGATTCATTTTCCTGTTTTGATTCGTTTTTCATAAAGCTTTGCCCGTTTTCCATTGCATCGACGACAGGACAATAGCGGAGAATGCCTTCGCCAATTTTCATGGCAGAAAGCATGACCACTATTATATAAGATTGGTTTTTCCAGGGTTTTTTTACCATTTTAGCCATTGCCCATGTTAGAAAGGTAAAACCACAGGTAATTCGCATTAAGGCATTTATTATACTGATATTTTGTTTAAAATTCATATTAAGTCCATCCCTTCACAAAAATTTAACAATATTCTGGATAACATTACTGTTCTAATGAGGCAAGTATGTTACTATGAAATAAAATTGGATTGAAAATGGTTTTTTTCATACATCTGTTTCTATAAAATTATGGGGGAATGTTTATGCTTGAACAGCGCTATAGATGGAAAAATAAACATCTAAGAGAACATATAGATGTGCTGGATGGCAATAGGGCACCACACATTCTGCTTAAAAATACGACATATTTAAATCAGGCTTTACGAAAATGGGTGAAAGCGAATATATGGATATATGATGATCGCATCGTATATGTTGGCGAAAAGCTTCCTGATAATATAGACCGCTGTGAAATGGTTGACTGCACAAACCAGTACTTAGTCCCGGGTTATATTGAGCCGCATTCACATCCTTCTCAATTATATAATCCCCTTTCTTTTTCACGTTATGCATCTCATTTTGGCACAACGACATTGATCAATGATAACTTGCCGTTTCTATTGCAGTTAGATAAAAAGAAAGCGTTTTCTCTTTTGAAAGAATTACGTAACATTCCTGTAACAATGTATTGGTGGAGCCGTTTTGACGGACAAACGGAGTTGATTGATGAAGATATGGTATTTTCGCATGGGGCCGTAAAATCCTGGCTGGAGCATGATGCCGTATTACAGGGTGGGGAACTAACTGGATGGCCGAAGCTTCTCGATGGGGATGACATGATGCTGCACTGGATTCAGGAAGCAAAGCGAATGAGGAAGAAAATTGAAGGACACTTTCCAGGTGCTTCAGAGAAGACTTTAGCAAAGATGACACTGTTCGGAGCCGATTGTGATCATGAGGCAATGACAGGTGATGAAGTCATGTCGCGCTTGTTACAGGGCTATTATGTCTCGCTAAGACATTCTTCGATCCGGCCGGATCTTCCAAAGATGATACAGGAAATCCATGAACTGGGCATCGATCATTATGACAAATTCTTTTATACGACAGATGGTTCGCCGCCGTCCTTTTATGAAGGTGGTTTCATAGACTGCTTGATCAAAATAGCGATAGAGCATGGCGTTCCGGTCATCGATGCTTACAATATGGCAACTATAAACATCGCACGCTATTATAATATTGAATACCTTCATGGCAATATTGCCACTGGAAGGGTAGCGAACATTAACTTCCTGACCGATGTAAAGGAACCCTCACCGGTGTCGGTAATGGCAAAAGGGAAATGGGTGAAAAGGGATGGTGAAATCATACCCGATTCACAGGAAATCGAATGGAGTGATTTCGATTTTAAACCACTTGATCTTGACTGGGATCTTAGTTTAAAGGAAGATTTTGAATTTTCCATGCCGTTTGGAATTGAATTGGTCAATAATGTAATTACTAAACCTTACTCCCTTTCCAATGATGTTGGGCATGAAGAGCTGAACTTTGAGGATGATGAATGCTTTTTCATGCTTATCGATCGGGAAGGTAAATGGCGCATCAATACGATATTAAAAGGGTTTGCGGATAAGTTGTGTGGCTTTGCCGGCTCTTATACCAATACCGGTGATATCATACTGATTGGTAAAAGGAAACAGGATATGCATTTGGCATTTAACCGGCTGAAGGAGATTGGCGGTGGAATCATTTTAACGGAACACGGAAAGGTGATCCATGAACTTCCTCTGAAATTAAAGGGGGTCATGTCCACCAAGGAGGTTCCTGAACTGATAGAAGAGGAAAATGAATTGAAAAATTTGCTGCGTGACAGAGGTTATCGCTTCGCCGATCCTGTGTATACCCTTTCATTCTTTTCGACAACCCATCTGCCATATATAAGGCTGACCCAGCGGGGAGTGTATGATGTTATGAATAAAACTATACTCTTTCCCACTATAATGCGTTAAAATATAAGAGAAGAAATGGCTAATAAATCAGAGGAGTGGAAAGATGAATTTTAAGAGAATTCTTTTCATCGTTATTTCTATTTTACTGCTGGCAGGCTGTTCGACGAAAGAGGATCCTGCATTGGATGACAGTAAACCGAAAGATCAGGCTGTCATCAAAAATACAGATGTGAAAAATGAACCTTCCAATGAGTTTCCACTTACAGGTATAGCCACCGAAGAAGTCAGTGAGCAAAGGGCCGCAGCAGTGATGATTAATAATCATCCAAAAGCACGCCCGCAATCGGGCCTCTCAGAAGCCGATATTGTCTATGAAATGCTCGCAGAAGGTGACATAACCAGATTTTTAGCTATCTTCCAAAGTGAAATGCCAAGCCAAATTGGTCCGATTCGGAGTGCAAGGGACTATTATATCGAATTGGCTAAAGGCATGGATTGCATCTATGTGTGTCATGGGTATAGCCCCGAGGCAAAGACCATGCTGGACAAAGGGTATATTGATAACTTGAACGGATTATATTATGATGGTACTTTGTTTCAACGTTCGGCAGATCGAAAAGCACCGCATAATTCCTACATCTCTTTTGAGGATATCCAAAAAGGCGCGAAGGATAAGGGCTTTGAGATGAATGGTGCACCGGAGCCTTATGCTTTCCTTACAAAGGAAGAGGCGGCTGGCCTTCAAGGGGAACCGGCAGTGAAAACCGAGATATCCTACGGATCAGACGAGTATGATGTAAAGTATGAATACGAAGCCACGGAAGAGAAATATAAACGTTATTCGAATGGTGAGCAAACAGTCGAACATAAATCGAATAAACCGATTTTACTGGATAATATATTGATCATTGAGGCCACTCATCAAGTGATTGACGAAAAAGGACGTCGTACAATCGACTTGAAAAGTGGTGGAAAAGGTTATTTACTTCAAAAAGGAAAAGCGAATGAAGTAGAATGGGTTAATAAGGATGGTCGGATTACACCAGTGAAAAACGATAAAGAAGTAGGGTTGATTCCAGGGAAAACTTGGGTCAATATTATTCCGAATGAACCTGGTTTAGTAGGAGACGTCACATTTTGATACCCATGAAATTGAGGGGGAGTAACATGCAAATTGATAAGTTAAGGGGAAAAGAAACGGATCAGCTGTTTAAGTCGATCCTTTCCTTGCGTGATTTGGACGAATGCTATCGATTTTTTGATGATTTATGCACAGTTAATGAAATTTCATCATTAGCACAGCGTCTTGAAGTAGCCCGGATGCTTGAAGAAGGTAAGACCTATCATAAAATCGAAACGGAAACGGGTGCAAGTACGGCTACGATTTCCAGGGTGAAACGCTGCTTGAATTACGGAAATGACGCTTATTCAATGGCTCTTAACCGGATTAAGGATAACGTTGAGGAAACAACTGAATCTTAATGCTTTAGATTTTTTATATGGTGAATTAGAAAAAGCCGAGGAATTCATTTCCCGGCTTTTTATTTTGAGTTTAGCGCTTTCTTTGTCGGCGGTCTTTCAGCCATATCCATGTTATATTGGATTTTAGATTCAGGGGGTTCCATTTGGTAAACATTTTATCAATACTTCTCATTTTTAATGAAAAATCTTAATGCTATAATGGTTAATGGGAAGTGTGAATGGAGGATTAATATGTACGATTTTCGCGAGTGGAAACATGTTTTCAAACTCGATCCAAATAAAGAAATAAGTGATGAAGCCCTTGAAAAAGTCTGTGAATCGGGTACTGATGCAATCATGGTCGGGGGAACGGATGGAATCACGCTTGAGAATGTGCTTCATTTAATGGCACGGGTCAGACGATATACCGTCCCATGTGTAATGGAGATTTCTTCAGTTGAAACGGTGACGCCAGGGTTTGATTTATATTTCATTCCGAGTGTCCTGAATAGCACCAACCCGGATTGGATGATGAAACTGCATCAGCAAGCAGTCAAAGAATACGGATACCTTTTGAATTGGGATGAAATTTTCGTTGAAGGGTACTGTATCCTGAATCCTGAGTGCAAGG
The DNA here is from genome assembly GCF_030348405.1 of Peribacillus sp. NJ11. Lineage (NCBI taxonomy): Bacteria > Bacillati > Bacillota > Bacilli > Caryophanales > Bacillaceae > Peribacillus > Peribacillus sp. NJ11. Next base: position 696,833 of record NZ_JAUCFO010000001.1, on the reverse strand, counting down.
CGGCCCAATTGACGAAAGCCAATACCGATTTGGATATGGATGATGTGGGAGCATACGCGATGATGGCGGAAAAGATGTTCAACCTGCCGATTTTTTATCTGGAATACAGCGGTGATTATGGCGATGTTCAGATGGTGGAAGCGGCCAAAGAGAGTCTGGAGAATACAGTATTATTCTATGGCGGTGGGATTAAATCGGTTGAACAGGCCAAAGAGATGTCTAAGATTGCGGATGTTATCGTTGTCGGAAATGTAATTTATGAAGATTTGAAAGTGGCACTAGCAACAGTTACGGCAGTTAAATGAAAACTTGGAATAAATATAGTATACTAAAACAGAAACGAATGTTCGTATAGGTGGTGTGATAATGCAATATTTAGCGGAAAAATTACTAATAGGTTTGAATGAACAGCAACAAAAAGCAGTTAAATCAACTGATGGTCCACTTTTAATCATGGCTGGGGCAGGAAGTGGAAAGACGCGTGTGCTGACTCACCGAATAGCTTACTTGATGGTCGAGAAGGAAATAGCACCTTGGAATATCCTTGCAATCACGTTCACCAACAAAGCTGCACGTGAAATGAAGGAGAGGATCCGTGCCATACTTGGCGGTGCGTCCGAAGATATCTGGATTTCGACTTTCCACTCGATGTGTGTCCGCATTTTACGAAGGGATATCGATCGTATCGGTTTTAATAGGAACTTCTCGATATTGGATACGACTGATCAGCAATCGGTCATTAAACAAATTATGAAAGATCGCAATATGGATACGAAGAAATATGATTACCGTGCCATTTTGGGTAGCATCAGTTCAGCTAAAAATGAATTGGTCGGGCCGGAAGAGTACCTGAAGACGGCGTCTGATTACTTCACTAAAGTAACTGCCGATGTTTATACGGAATACCAAAAGCGGTTACGGAAAAATTCAGCGCTCGATTTCGATGATTTGATCATGATGACGATTCAATTGTTCCAACTGGTACCGGAAGTGCTTGAATACTACCAGCGCAAATTTCAATACATTCATGTCGATGAGTACCAAGATACGAACAGGGCTCAATATATGCTTGTTAAACTACTGGCTTCACGCTTCCGTAATCTTTGTGTTGTCGGGGATTCCGATCAATCGATCTATCGCTGGCGCGGTGCGGATATTGCGAATATCCTTTCATTTGAAAAAGATTACCCGAATGCCAACATGATTTTCCTTGAACAGAATTACCGCTCGACGAAAAAGATTCTAGAAGCGGCGAATAAGGTCATCGATAACAATCAAAACCGAAAGCCGAAAAATCTTTGGACCGAGAATGCAGATGGTAATAAGATATTCTATTACCGTGCAGACAATGAACAAGGGGAAGCGCAATTTGTAGCCGGAAAGATAAATGAGTTAGCCCAGGCCGGCAGCAGGAAATATTCCGATATAGCAATTCTGTATAGAACAAATGCACAATCACGTGTCATGGAGGAAGTTCTGCTTAAATCCAATATAAACTACGCAATAGTCGGGGGCACTAAGTTCTATGACCGTAAAGAGATTAAGGATTTACTTGCCTATCTGCGCCTTATTGCGAATCCTGATGATGACATCAGCCTTCGCCGTGTAATCAATGTACCAAAACGCGGAATTGGCGCAACTTCAATGGACAAAGTGGCAGATTATGCAGATCAATATGATGTTTCCATTTATAAAGCACTTGAATCCGTGGAAATGGTAGGGATAAGCGGTAAGGCTACCAAAGCGGCAAGGGAATTCCATACGCTGATCACTAACTATACAAATCAGCAGGAGTACCTATCCGTGACGGAACTGGTGGAGGAAGTCATTAAGAAAACCGGTTACCGTGAGATGCTGCAGGCAGAAAAAACGATTGAATCACAAAGCAGGCTTGAAAATATAGATGAGTTTTTATCTGTAACGAAGGCATTCGAAAGTAACAGCGAGGACAAGTCATTGGTTGGTTTTTTAACTGACCTGGCGTTGGTTGCCGATATAGACCAACTTGATGAGAATTCCGAAGAAGCTACAAATACGGTAACGTTGATGACGCTGCATTCCGCGAAGGGACTGGAATATCCGGTGGTCTTTTTATTGGGCCTTGAAGAAGGGGTTTTCCCTCACAGCCGCTCGCTCATGGATGAAGAGGAGATGGAAGAAGAACGCCGTCTGGCTTATGTGGGAATTACAAGGGCTGAAAATGAGCTATTCATAAGCAATGCCCAAATGCGGACATTGTATGGACGGACGAGTATGAACCCAGTTTCACGGTTCATCAGTGAAATACCAGAGGAGCTTCTTGAAGATCTAAAACCGAAACCGGCTCCTAGAGCTAGGCAAACACCTTTCAGTTCTTCGAGAACTGGATCTCCTTCAACAGCTTCCACAAGAAAAGTTCCTGCCTTTGGAAGAGCTGTTTCTGCACCATCCGCAACGGGCGGTGAAGAGATTGGCTGGGCTGTCGGTGACCGTGCATCCCATAAAAAATGGGGGATAGGAACCGTGGTGAGCGTAAAAGGGGAAGGCGAAGGGAAGGAATTGGATATTGCTTTTCCAAGTCCAATCGGCATCAAGCGCCTACTGGCGAAATTTGCACCGGTTGAAAAAGCTTAAGCTATTAATATGCTTCTACTGGTAAAGAATAGGGATATCTGACTTTAGACACCGCTCTTCTATAAGAAGTGCGGTGGAGTCTTCTTTAGAAAGGATTGAACGTATGGACTTACAAGCTGCAGAGAAGAAAGTTCTAGAACTGCAAACTTTATTGAACCAATACAGCTATGAATATTATGTGATGGACCAGCCATCAGTACCTGATGCTGAATATGATCGGCTACTCCGTGAACTTATTGAGTATGAGGAAAAATTCCCGGAGCTGCAAACGGCTGACTCTCCGACACAACGGGTCGGTGGGGCCATTTTGGATATGTTTGAAAAAGTGGAGCATACCACGCCGATGCTTAGTTTAGGCAATGCTTTCAATGAAAGTGACTTACGGGATTTCGACAGAAAGGTCAGACAATCTGTTGGTGACGATTTCTCCTATGTATGTGAATTGAAAATTGATGGACTAGCCGTCACACTTCAATATGAGAATGGATATTTCGTACGAGGGGCAACCCGTGGAGATGGAACGATCGGTGAAGATATTACAGCTAACCTGAAAACGATCAAGTCGATTCCATTGAAGGTGCGGGAGCCGGTTGCGATAGAAGTACGCGGTGAGGCATTCATGCCAAAAAAATCATTTGAATCTTTGAATGAGGCTAAGGAAGAACGTGGGGAGGAACCATTTGCAAACCCACGGAATGCAGCTGCTGGCTCGTTAAGGCAGCTTGACCCGAAACTTGCTGCTAAACGGAACTTGGATATTTTCCTTTATGCGATTGCCGATGTAGGAGAAACCGGGGTCCGCTCCCACAGTGAGGGTCTGGATTTGTTGGATAGACTTGGCTTTAAGACGAACCGGGAAAGAAAAACATGCTCGAATATAGAGGAAGTACTAGCCTATATAGTAGAATGGACGGAACAACGTCCGAACTTAGCCTATGATATTGATGGGATTGTAGTAAAGGTGGATTCCCTTGAACAGCAGGATGAATTAGGTTTTACCGCAAAAAGTCCGCGTTGGGCAATTGCTTATAAATTCCCGGCTGAAGAAGTCATTACAACCCTACGGGATATCGAGCTGAATGTTGGCCGTACGGGTGTATTGACCCCAACTGCCGTTTTGGATCCCGTTCGTGTAGCTGGTACGACTGTGCAGCGAGCTTCACTTCATAACGAAGACTTAATCCGTGAAAAAGACATAAGGATCGGAGATCAAGTGGTCGTGAAAAAAGCGGGCGATATCATTCCAGAGGTGGTCAATGTACTGGCAGAGCGCCGTACAGGGGAAGAAGTCGAGTTTCAGATGCCGACTGAGTGCCCGGAATGCAGCAGCGAACTCGTTCGGCTGGACGGGGAGGTTGCCTTACGGTGCATCAACCCGAAGTGTCCTGCACAAATACGGGAAGGCTTGATTCATTTTGTATCCCGGACAGCAATGAACATAGACAGTCTCGGTGAAAAAGTGATTAGCTTGTTGTTTAAAGAAGAACTCATACAAGATGTGGCTGATATTTATAAGCTTACATACGATCAACTGATTGCATTGGAAAGGATGGGGGATAAATCAGTCAATAAACTCCTTCAAGCAATCGAAGCTTCGAAAACCAATTCATTGGAAAAATTACTATTCGGGCTAGGCATTCGCCATGTCGGTTCGAAAGCCGCCAAAACACTTGCGCGGGAGTTCGGGACAATGGAAGCCTTAAGCGAGGCGAGCCGTGAAGAACTAACGTCCATTAATGAAATAGGGGAAAAGATGGCGGATTCCATCGTAGCTTATTTTGAATTGGAAGAAGTTCATGCGTTACTGAATGAGTTGGAGGCAGCCGGTGTGAATCTTACTTTTAAAGGGCCAAGGGCTGTTTCCATTGAAGAAATCGATTCCGTTTTTGCCGGTAAAACAGTCGTTTTAACGGGTAAATTGCATCAGCTAACACGTAATGAAGCAAAAGAAAAATTAGAGGCGCTGGGAGCTAACGTTGCTGGAAGTGTCAGCAAGAAAACCGATTTGGTCGTAGCTGGCGAAGATGCCGGTTCCAAACTGGAAAAAGCGGAAAGCCTGGGCGTCATGGTATGGGATGAAGAGAGACTGATTGAGGAACTAAAAAAATAAGAGGTGTAGCTATGAGGAAACACTCTATTTTGGGGATGATTCTTATACTGCTTCTTGCTGGTTGTGCGCCTAGTTTTGAGGATAAGCAAGAGGTAGTTCAAGACTCCAAAGACAAAAAAGAGACGGCAATTATTCCGAAGTACAAAATTTCGGAAGAATATTATCAAACGATCCTACCGTTTGAACCATCAAAAGCACGCGGTTTGGTCGTATCTAATCTAAATACCCGATATGATATTGAAGAATTCGAAAATGGATTGATGCGGTTGGCCCAAACCCAATTCGACCCGGAAGAATACCTATTTCAAGAGGGGCAAACGCTTGATAGTTCCAAAATATCTTCCTGGCTGAACAGAAAATATACCAATAGTCAGTTGAAAGAAAAGAAGATGAAAGCTTCAGACAATGTTGGCTTGAATCCGGTTGATCCAGGTAAAGGTGACATTGATAAGCGGAATGAAGAAAATCCAATCTATCTTGCTCATATTTTAGAACATAATTACTTAGTCAAAACAAAAGATAATTCAGTGAGCCTAGGCGGGGTTGTAATAGGTCTTGCGTTGAATTCAGTGCATTACTATCAAAAAGAGGCATACGGTGCCACCTATGAAAAGAAAATCGATAGTAAAAAGTTAAAGCAAGAAGGGGAGAAAATTGCTGCAGAAGTCTTAAAGAGGCTGCGTAAAATGGACAAACTGAAAAATGTTCCGATTACGATTGCCTTATTCGAGCAAAATGAAAAATCCTCAGTAGTTCCTGGGAATTTCATTTCCTATACGAATATTGATAAAAACTCTGACAATATTGGAAAGTGGACGAACTTGGACGAAGAGTATTTCCTATTTCCTTCTGCTGGTGCTGAAAAAAAATACCGTGATGACGTCAATACTTTCACGAACTTTAAAGAAGATGTCGAAGAATTTTTCCCTAACTTTAACGGAGTCATTGGCAGGGCGTTCTATATGGATGATCAATTACAAAGTCTGAACATCGATATCCCCATTCAATTTTATGGGAACTCGGAAGCGATTGGCTTTACCCAATATGTTGCTGGGCTTGTAATGGAGCGTTTCCCTAACTATATTGCCGTACAAGTATCCATTACCTCTGTAAATGGACCTGAAGCTCTCATTGTCCGAGAAGCAAATCAGGACGAACCTACCGTGCATATATATGAATGAAAAAAGATGGAGCTTAACGGCTTCATCTTTTTTTGGGACAATCTCTGAAATCCACTTTTCATAAGTTATTCTTACGGAGATAAGGTGAATTTCAAAATAACCTTTAAGCAGGAACAGACACATATAGTAGAAAGTAAACCCTTCCAAAAGAGGAAGTGAATGCTTAAAAAGGGGAACATATGTCGAATATTAAAGGCTTTCTTGTCATTTCCCCGGAAATTCTGACAACTTTCCCATATTTCCCGGAAAATATCTCTTTTTCCTTGAGAAATAATTGAATTTCGACATGGTATCTCTAGTTGCTTTACTGTGTAATAGTTTGATATGATTTAAACGATGATTTTATGGAGAATAGCGACGAAATTCAGTCGATTTGGATATTTTTTCGGAGGTGAAGAGAATGTCACGTATTTCTATGGAACAAGTTAAACACGTTGCTCATTTGGCTCGTTTGGCAATTACGGAAGATGAAGCACAACAGTTTCAACATCAGCTTGACCAAATGATTTCATTTGCGGAGCAGTTGAATGAGCTTGATACGGATCAAGTAAACCCGACTTCTCACGTTTTGGATATGAAAAATGTTATGCGCGAAGATGTCGCAAAACCAGGATTGCCAGTAGAAGAAGTAGTTAAAAATGCACCGGATAGCAAAGAAGGATATATCCGTGTACCATCTATAATTGAATAAGGGGGGACAATGATGTCGTTGTTCGAACAAAAGGTTTCTGAGCTTCATGAACGCTTACATAAGAAAGAGATCAGTGTCACTGATCTTGTAAACGAATCGTATGAGCGCATTGGACAGGTAGAGGACAAGGTGAAGGCATTTTTGACACTTGATGAAGAAAACGCCCGCAATCAAGCAAAACGATTGGATGATCAATTGGTAAAAGGCGAGAACGAAGGCGCTTTATTTGGTATGCCAATCGGAGTGAAGGATAATATTGTCACTAAAAACTTACGAACGACTTGTGCAAGCAAAATCTTGGAGAACTTTGATCCGATTTATGATGCAACCGTCGTTCAAAAGCTGCAGCAGGCAGAAACGGTGACGATCGGGAAATTGAATATGGATGAATTCGCGATGGGTTCATCAAATGAGAACTCTGCATTTCAGGCGACACGCAACCCGTGGAATACGGATTATGTACCAGGCGGTTCATCAGGTGGTTCGGCTGCATCTGTCGCTTCAGGAGAAGTCCTCTTCTCTTTAGGTTCCGATACGGGTGGATCGATCCGCCAACCAGCGGCATATTGTGGTGTTGTCGGCTTAAAACCTACATATGGACGGGTTTCCCGTTTCGGACTTGTAGCGTTTGCTTCTTCATTGGACCAAATCGGTCCGATTACAAGAACGGTCGAAGATAATGCCTATTTGCTTGAAGCGATCTCAGGAGTAGATCCAATGGATTCGACTTCTGCAAACGTTGATGTGCCGAATTTTGTGAATTCGTTAACAGGCGATGTTAGAGGATTGAAAATAGCTGTGCCTAAAGAATATCTTGGTGAAGGTGTTGGCGAAGAGGCACGTAATTCCGTTCTTGAAGCGTTAAAAGTATTAGAAGGACTTGGAGCTGAATGGGAAGAGGTATCCTTGCCGCATTCAAAATATGCCTTAGCTGCCTATTATCTGCTATCTTCATCGGAAGCTTCGGCTAACCTTTCGCGTTTTGACGGTGTGCGTTACGGACATCGTACAGATAATGCAGAAACTCTTATAGAAATGTATAAGCAAACTCGTGCAGAAGGATTCGGTGACGAAGTGAAACGCCGTATCATGCTTGGAACTTTCTCCTTAAGTTCAGGTTATTATGATGCTTATTATAAAAAGGCTCAAAAAGTCCGTACTTTAATCAAAAAAGACTTTGAAGATGTCTTTGAAAAATATGATGTCATCGTCGGGCCGACTACACCTACGCCTGCATTTAAAATTGGTGAAAAAGTCGCCGATCCATTAACGATGTACGCGAATGATATCTTAACGATTCCAGTCAATCTTGCTGGTGTACCAGGTATATCCGTGCCATGTGGATTCGCAGCGAATGGGCTTCCGCTTGGACTGCAAATGATTGGAAAGCATTTTGATGAAAGCACTATTTACCGCGCAGCTCACGCTTTTGAGCAAGCAACAGATTTTCATAAACAATTTCCTAAGCTGTAAGGGGTGAAATAAATGGACTTTGAAACGGTGATTGGTCTAGAAGTACACGTAGAATTAAAAACGGATTCTAAAATTTTCTCTGCGAGCCCAAATCATTTTGGTGCCGCTCCAAATAGTAACACGACTGTAATTGACCTAGGCTACCCAGGCGTATTGCCTGTCGTCAATAAAAAGGCTGTTGATTTTGCAATGAAGGCTGCAATTGCCCTAAATTGCGAAGTGGCTGAAATTACGAAATTCGACCGGAAAAACTATTTTTACCCGGACAATCCTAAAGCATACCAAATTTCACAGTTCGATCAACCGATCGGTGAGCATGGCTGGATTGAAATCGAAGTCGGTGGCAAGAAAAAGAAGATTGGCATTACCCGCATTCATATGGAAGAGGATGCTGGAAAGCTGACACATAAAGGGAACTATTCTCTTTGTGATTATAACCGCCAAGGTACGCCACTTGTTGAAATCGTATCCGAACCGGATATCACTTCCCCGGAAGAAGCATATGCTTATTTGGAAAAGTTGAAATCCATCATTCAGTACACAGGCGTTTCCGATTGTAAAATGGAAGAAGGCTCACTTCGCTGTGATGCTAACATTTCCTTGAAACCTGTCGGCCAAAAAGAATTCGGTACGAAGACCGAATTGAAAAACTTGAACTCATTCAACTTCGTTCGCAAAGGGTTGGAGCATGAAGAAATCCGACAAGCGGAAATCTTGAATGAAGGCGGCGTAATCGAACAGGAAACTCGCCGGTTCGATGAAGCTACAGGCAGAACGTTACTAATGCGAATTAAAGAAGGTTCCGATGATTACCGTTACTTCCCAGAGCCGGACTTATTGACAATCCATATCGATGAAGAATGGAAAGCACGCATCGCTGCCGAGATTCCAGAACTTCCGGATGCCCGGAAAAAACGCTATGTCGAAGAATTTGGCTTACCGGAATATGATGCAGCCGTTTTAACGGTAACGAAGGAAAGTGCTGATTTCTTTGAAGCGACAGTGGCTTCAGGTGCGGATGCGAAACTAGCATCTAACTGGATCATGGGTGAGGTTTCTGCTTTCTTGAATGCAGAAGGAAAAGAGCTGCATGAAGTCAAATTGACTGCCGAATCGTTGGCTGGAATGATCAAGCTGATCGAAGATGGTACGATTTCTTCTAAAATAGCTAAAAAAGTTTTCAAAGAATTGATTGAAAACGGTGGAGACGCTGAAACGATCGTCAAGGAGAAGGGACTAGTCCAAATTTCCGATGAAGGCGCGTTGCGTACAGCAGTTGAAGAAGCATTGAATAATAATCCGCAATCAATTGAAGATTTTAAAGCCGGTAAACAAAAAGCAATCGGCTTCCTTGTCGGACAGATTATGAAAGCGACAAAAGGACAAGCCAATCCACAGCTTGTTAATAAAATTTTGGTGGAAGAAATCAATAAACGTTAATATTAACCGTATCACTTTTAAAGTGGTACGGTTTTCTCTTTATTAAGGAAAGAGTTTATTGACAAAAATAATAAGCGGGAAAATAATTTTTGATTTTTTTTGAGTTATCTGTAGGGGTAACTCCTTTTTGTGTCGTCTATTACATGAATGTTTAACAGGAAAGGAGGAAGAGAAGTGACCGATGAGTTAGTTGAGAAGGTAAGGGCTGGGAATGATCATGCATTCCGAATAATAATTGAAACTTATAAACAGTCGATTTATAGAACCGTCTATTCCGTCTTGCGGAATCAAAAGGATGCAGAAGATGTTACCCAGGAAGTCTTTATCAAAATCTATACTTCTCTTCCTCAATATAAGAACCAAGGTTTCAAGACTTGGATTACCCGAATTGCTGTCAATCATGCAATCGATTTAAAGAGAAAGAGGGAACGCCAAAAGGAAGAATTGCAGGACGAACATTCATCGGAAGCTAATTTGGGCTTAACTGATGATGTCGAGGCAGTATTTTTTCGGAATGAAAGGCGAAAGCAAGTATTAAGGAAGCTGAATGACCTTCCAGAGGGATACCGGGACGTTGTATATGGCTATTACATAAAGGAAAAGACATTCAAGCAAATTGCAGAGGAACAGCAGATTCAAGTGAAATCTGTGGAGGTAAAGCTATATCGGGCAAGAAATTGGATGAGAAAACATTGGAAAGAGGAGGATTTTTCATGAATCATGTTCCAGAAGCAGAATGGGTTGCATATTTGGCAGATGAAATACCAGAGGCTCTAAAAATTGAATATGAAAATCATCTATACTCCTGTGACAAGTGTTTATCCGCCTATATGGAAGCGATGGAAAAAGAAGAATCCAGACTGGACATTGAAGGATTTGATATTGCAGGTCCTATCATGGACTCGATTAGCCGATTGAAAGGCGGGTCTGTTGAAGAGGCTAAGCAACTCCGACAAGAGAAATCCCTTCGGACCATCACGAGACATTATCTGATCGCGGCCGGGTTTACGATCCTATTAATGGCAGGCGGAGTATTTCAATCATTGACAGAATACGTGGATTCTGTGGAATCCAGCAGTGTAAAGGAAACTCAGTCCTTAACCGAAGGGCTTATTGATAAAACATTTAATTGGATGGACACAATCGAAAAGAAAAATAAGGAGGGGTTTAGAAATGAATAAAAGTCCGGTATTAGCTTTTTTATTATCGTTTCTGCCAGGGTTTGGACATTTTTACCTAGGAAGGAAATATAAAGGTTTATTTTATTTTCTTGCCGCAGCTGGACTGGGACTTGGAGGTCTTTTTCTTTCATTGATCAGTCAAGCGGATGAGTTTCTGGCTTTTTCCATTATTGGAATGGTGTTTTATTTCATCAGTATATTTGATTTGGTGGTCACCTCACTGAGGAATCCTAAAAGTGAAGAGAATTTAGAGGGGATGGTAGATCAGCCGGAAGCGGAAAGATTCTATGTAATCATCCTTTCATTCGTTCCAGGATTAGGGCATTTTCAGTTGGGCCTCATGAATCGGGGACTTATTTTTTTGATCGGCTTTTTAGGCCTTGGCATTATGGTGGTATTCATCAGTGTGATGACACATATGGAAGGTCTGTTAATATTCATGGCACTATTGCCTGTTATCTGGATTTACAGTTTTTTTGATTCCGTTCAACAGCTGAATAAAAAGCAAAGAGGGGAGGAGCTTATCGATCGGACCGTTTTGGAAGATTTCGAGGAGAGGCGGGAATCCGGAAAAAAGAGTAAATCGGTCGCGACTTTATTCGCCATTTTTCCTGGAGCAGGTCACTTATATTTGGGGCTGCAAAAACGTGGGATTCAATTGATGGCTGGCTTTTTATTCGCCATTTACATTTTGGATTTACTTCGTTTAGGTTTCTTCTTTTTCCTAATTCCGATCATCTGGTTTTATAGTTTTTTTGATGGATTGCAAAAAGCCTCTAAAATGGAAGAGGGTCCTGTTGAAGATACGCCCATCATTTCTGGAATCGTCAATCACCAAAAATGGGTAGGATTTGGGTTGGTGGGGCTTGGAATCTATTTCTTGGCTAGTAATATAATCATCCCTGCAATTGCACCTCATTTAGATGAATGGATTGGAAGTAACTTGGAATATTGGTTTAGAGATTATTTTCAAAAAGGACTGGTGTGCATCCTTCTTATAGGCGGGGGAATCAAATTGCTGTCGGGAAGTAAAAAAGGGAGAGTCAAGGAGGAGACAAAATGAGAACATGGAGAGTCGGAACGATTTCAATGGGTATCTCCCTGGTTGGTTTGGGTTTGGTTTTACTGGTTTCTCAAATTACGGATATGAATTTGACGACGATTATGCTATCTTGGTGGCCGTTGCTGTTCATTATCTTGGGTGTGGAGATTCTCTTCTATATTTATTTTTCCAGAAAAGAAAGTTCTTTTGTAAAGTATGATATTCTTAGCATTCTTTTCGTAGGATTGCTAGGAACGACAGGGATCGTTTTAATTCTGCTAACATCAAGCGGATTGATGGATCAAGTTAGGGCTGCCGTGAATAGTGAAGAAAAAACGGTCAATTTGCCTGGTTTCAATGAAAAGGCCGGGAAAGACATACAGAGAGTTGTTCTGGATTCTGGCTCATACCCATTGACGATTGAAAGTGGCAAGGATGGGGAAGTATCCATTTTTGGAACATATGGTGAGCGGGTAATGGAAGATGCTGATTCTGTGTTGAAGAAGGCGGAAGATTATCTAATGGTTGAGAGAAATGGTGATACACTTTACATAAGCTTCAAGGATTTGCCGATTCAAAATGGAATTTTGGACAGTGGTAGGATGAATCTTAAGGCCACTCTTATAATCCCTGCTGAGTTGGCATTGGAAATAGATGGACAAAGTACCGATCTTGTCTTGAAGCCTAGAAAGCTATTGAATGATTGGAGTGTGAAGGATAGTGGGAATCTTAGTGTATTCCTTCAGGATAATAGCGATATCAAGATAGATGCCAGAGGGGTCGAGGAACTGGAAGGCCCTGAGAATAGCTGGAAGATGACTGAAGTGAAAGAAGAAACAAGTGATGATGGCATTGTAAAAAAGAATGGGATATTCAATACCGGTAAAGGGAATCATACTTTAACCGTTACCGATACATTTAACGTGAATGTACAATATCCATGATTGAAATCATTTACTAGAATAAAATTGTAAAAAGCATTATAATTTCCCTGATAAGTTTTCTTGTAAAGTGCATAAAAGATATGGACCGAAATACGGTCCTCTTTTTTTCGAATATTGCTTTTCATGCAACGAAGGATTAAGATGTAAATTATGGAATCAATATGTATAAGGATGATGGGAAATGAAAAGAGCAAGGTTGATTTACAACCCGACTTCGGGCCGGGAAGCCATTAAGAAGAGCCTGCCAGGTGTGCTAGCAAAACTTGAAGAAGCTGGTTATGAAGCTTCTGCACATGCGACGACCGGTGCTGGGGATGCAACGAAAGCGGCTAAGATAGCGATTGAACGCGGCTATGATATAGTTATTGCAGCAGGGGGCGACGGTACGATTTATGAGGTTGTTAATGGACTGGCCACTGCAGAGAAACGTCCGAAACTAGGAATCATTCCGACGGGAACGACCAATGATTTCGCGCGGGCGCTGCATTTACCGAAGTCAATTGAAGGGGCAGCCGAAATTATTGCCGGTGGGCATACGATGCCGGTCGATATTGGGAAAATGAACGATAAGTATTTCATCAATATTGCTGGCGGGGGCAGATTGACCGAATTGACCTATGACGTGCCGATCAAACTGAAAACCATGCTTGGTCAGCTAGCGTACTATATTAAAGGAATTGAAATGCTTCCTTCAATTAAGCCGACGGAAGTTTCAATTGAATATGATGGGAAGCTTTTTGAAGGGGAGATCATGCTTTTCTTGGTGGCTAACACGAATTCGGTCGGCGGCTTCGAGAAACTGGCTCCTGACGCCTCTCTGAATGATGGTATGTTCACGTTGCTTATTTTGAAAAAGGCCAACCTCGCTGATATTGTCCGTGTCGCAACATTGGCAATGCGCGGTGAACATATCCATGATAAAAACGTCATTTATGTAAAAGCCAATCGGATTAAAGTACAGGCCAAAAATGACATGATGCTTAATTTGGATGGGGAATTTGGCGGGATGGCCCCAGCTGAATTCGTAAATCAGTACCGCCATTTTGATGTATTCATCCCACAAGGAATACTGCCGGACGATCCGGCAAATAAATAGGGTGAAAAGGCCACTGAATCTGGTGGCCTTTTCATTTTAATAGATCAAGGAGTATGTATAAACATGTATATCAGGAAAGCGACACCGGAAGATGCGGACAAGGCAGCCGTTTTGACCCGGTTAGCGATTAAGGAAATTGCAGAGGTTTTGACAGGTGAAACGGAAGAAGAAAGAATCCTTACCGTTCTGGCCGAGTTGTTCAGAAAAAGTGGAAATCGGATCAGTTTTGAAAATACGTTCGTAAGTGAACATGATGGACAAGTATCTGGATTGATCATTGCTTACCATGGTAAGGATGCAGAAAGCTTGGATGAACCGATAGTGAAACAATTAAGGATGAAAATGAAAGACCCAAGCGTTACGCTCGATAAAGAAGCGGAAATGAAAGACTTTTATTTGGATACATTATGCGTTGACCCGGATTTTCAAGGAAAAGGAATTGGTAGTGCACTGATTCAATATGTTGAGGGATACGCTAGACATAAGGGATATCCAAGGGTTTCTTTAGTCGTTGAAAATGAAAATGAAGGGGCAAATCGTCTCTATAGCAGATTAGGTTATAAAGAAATGAAAACCATTACGATTGGCGGCCATGAATTTGGCTATATGGTAAAGGAAATAGAAGAACCTCCTGTTTAACAGGGGGTCCTTTTTATTGATTTGAAATTTGGCACTGTATGCGATTACATTTGCTGCCCATTCATGGCGGCCCAATCAGAGTAATCACCGGTACCATTACAGCCGGGACAGTCGTGTATATCGGAAAAATGATATTCCGTAGGTACGAAGGAGCTATATCCTCGTCCGTAACAATCGGGACAGAGGCCTTTTTCCTCCATACTTGCTCGATGTTTTTCTAACCTTGTTGCGTTCCAGGCTGATATAGAGTTAAATAAACCCATTTCCTCACCTCTTCTATTTTTCCTTATTTTTCTTTTTTTATTGAACTTTTATACATGGAACTATGAAAAATCAATAATTCCTTCCACTATATTTTATGAAAACTAATGTAAATTGGTGAGTGGTTTTGTGGCGAGGCCTCGATTGTGGTAAAATACAGGCTAGCATAAAAAAGAAAAGAGAAGATGATATGAAAAAAACAGCACCAGTTGCTAAAAATGATATTATAGAGGTTTTATTTGAAGATTTAACACATGAAGGAGCTGGAGTGGCTAAAGTTGATGGCTACCCGATCTTTGTTCAGAACGCCCTTCCTGGTGAAAAGGCAAAAATTAAAGTGATGAAGGCTAATAAAGGGTATGGCTTCGGACGCTTGATGGAAATTATAGAAAATAGTCCATACCGGGTTGAGGTCACGACTGAAGATTTCCATAAATACGGTGGTTGTCAGCTGCAGCATATGAGCTATGAAGGACAGTTGAAATTCAAGGAAAAGCAAGTACGTGAAGTGATGACACGCATCGGGAAGCTTGAGGATGTAAAGGTTCACCCGATCATCGGGATGGAGAATCCAACCCATTATCGCAATAAAGCGCAAGTGCCTGTTGGTGAAAAGGATGGCAAGTTAATAGCAGGATTCTTCAAACCGCGGACACATGAAATTGTTGAAACGAAAGAAAGCATAATCCAAAATGAAGTGATCAGTGAAGCCGTTCAAGTTGTTAAAGAGATCTTCAGTAAACTTGGTATCCCTGCTTACAATGAAGAGGCACATAAAGGTGTATTGCGGCACATCATGGCCCGTTATGGCAAGCAAACAGGTGAATTGATGATTGTTCTCGTTACAAGAACGAATAGTATCCCTTTCATCGAAACCATCGTTAAGGAAATCGTTGAACGTCTTCCACAAGTGAAATCCATTGTTCAAAACGTGAATTCCAAGAAAACGAACGTTATCTTAGGCGATAAAATGACTTTACTGTGGGGCGACGAAGTGATTCATGATATGATCGGTGATGTGAAATTTGCGATTTCAGCAAAATCCTTCTACCAAATCAATCCAGACCAAACGAAAGTCCTTTATGATAAAGCCCTTGACTATGCAGGGCTAACGGGTGAAGAGACGGTGATAGATGCCTATTGCGGCATTGGAACCATATCTTTATTCTTAGCTAAAAAAGCGAAAAAAGTTATCGGTGTCGAAGTAGTGGAAGAAGCGATAGAAGACGCACGCCGCAACGCTGAATTGAATGAAATTTCAAATGCCGAATTCATTGTTGGCGATGCAGGTAACGTGATTGCTGAATGGTATCAAAAGGGCAACACTGCGGATGTCATCGTAGTGGATCCGCCTCGCAAAGGTTGTGAGGAATCCCTTCTGAATACGATCATCGAGATGAAACCTAACAAAGTCGTATACGTATCATGCAACCCAGGCACTCTAGCACGTGATCTTCATATCTTGGAAGAAGGCGGATATAAAGCAGTTGATATCCAACCTGTCGATATGTTCCCAATGACGACACATGTTGAAAATGTAGTGTTATTAGAGTTGAAATAAGGAAATGGGGCCCGGTCTAAATGACCGGGCCCTTTAGACTGTAGGCAAACTCAATGAAAATCGAGTTTGCCTACAGTTTTTTTAGGGCTTGTACAATTTGGACGTTGCTTTCCGCTCCAGGCACTTGCTTTCCGCCTGTGTCTCCCTAGACGCGCTTTTCCCGTAGGAGTCTCGCACCTTTCTCTCCAATCAACTTTGTAATAACGTTTAGATAGAATCCGTTCCTGAGGAGTAGAAGGTGTTGCTTTGGGTCAGTTTGTTCGGGAATAATGAAAGATATGTTTTCCGAACCCCTTGTCTACAAACTGTAGGTCTCGGTCTAAATGACCGGGACCTTTTTCACGTAGTTAAATTGAAGTAAAGTGAGGGGGATTTTTTTTTGCATGTATATTCTTGACGCTCTGACTTGGACATATATTAAGGAATATATGATTGGGAGGTAAGGTGATTTTATTAATTTTCAAAAAGCAGTGGCTGTAATTGTTGGTAGCTTTTTGGTGGCTATTGGAATCAATGGTTTTTTAGTGCCTCATCATTTAATAGATGGCGGCGTTATTGGAATTGCACTCATTCTTCATTATTTCTTTGGTTTTCAAACAGGGCTATCCATGTTGATCCTAAGTATTCCTATATTTTTATATGCCTGGTACTATGAAAGGTCCTTTTTCTATAGCAGCATTCACGGTTTACTTTTGACATCCCTTTTTATGGATTGGCTAAATCCATTGAGAAAAGTCTTTTCCCTTTCGATACTAACTAGCTCTTTGATTGGCGGAGCCATCATTGGGATGGGCATAGGGCTCATGCTTCGATATGAGACAAGCAGCGGTGGAACGGATATGTTAGCCAAAATCATCTCCAAATCTTCCTACATAGATATTGCTTTGGCCATTATCATCATAGATACACTTATCATTTCAGCTGCAGCATTCACTTTAGGTATCGAAATTTTTCTTTTTTCATGTGTGACGATCGTCATCATTGGACTGATCACTTCGCTTATGAAAGTGAGGAAATGAATATATAATCAGTTCCGTAAGATATGGGCTACGTCATCTATTGCCTTTTGCAACTTTTCGCTATTTTTGCTATACATCTCTTTAGCTTCCTTTGATTCAGTTCCAAGTGCAAACAACTCTAAGTCCGCTTGGCATTTTTTCAAGGTCGCGAGCATAAGAGGTTTTTCTTGAGGAGAAGGAACTTTAAGTTTATCATCAAAAAGGTCCACAGTTAATTCTCCGTTAGAATTGGCTTGACCAAGAAAAACATTCTCGAGGATTACCCCTAACTTATCCAGTTCAGTATGAAGCCAATTTCGGTTCAGTCCAATCGTGGAAAGTGGTTCATCGAGTATGCTGCCGTCCATAATGATGGTTTGTGGCTCCTTTACTGCAGCCACTGACAGGTTAAGGTCCTTAGGTGTTACAGGTTGATTTTGCTTTTTTAACATTACGGAAAAATCCCCGTTGGCTTCCAATAAGGCAAACTCAACTTCAGAGATATCGAAGACATCCTTTTTACGGAGCAACCCTAACAATTCATCAATGGTATATTTCTCTTTTTTTAAATTATCTTCCATGACTTTCCCATCTTTGATGAAAACCGATGCTTTTCCTTCCACAAGATCACGAAAAGTTTTACTTTTTAGGGATATTAATCCTGCAATGAAGGGTGCTATGGCAAAAACGAGAATGGACAGTAAGCCATGTATAATATTGCCCTCCACTTTCGTAGCTAATTCTGCCCCAACATTACCGATGGTTATACCCGTTACATATTCAAAAAAGGAGAGCTGGGACAATTGTTTTTTTCCTAACACTTTTGTGATTAAAAAAAGAACAATTAAAAAGAATAATGAACGCAAAAGAATTTCTATCCAATCCGGCATTACCAAACACCTCCTGCTTGATTATTGTTTTTAAAAACCTTTATATTGTGGTTCTTCCCGTTCTAGCTCGCCCACGCGCTTCTTTACATCCTTCATAACTTCATTCACCACCAGCATCGTTTCATGCAAGATGCGTTTAGATTCTTCATCTTGAGTCCGGAGTGCTAAGCTGGATAAGCCTGCTTCAACTCCTTTCAGGCTAGAGACACATTGTTTTACATCAGAAGCTATCGTCATGCAGCCTCCTCCTTATCCTTTAGGTCTAAAAATAATGGCTTGGAACACTCCTAGGCTGTTTATCCCGGTATGGTTACTTCAAACATGCCAGGAACAATCCATGCCTTTCCGTATCCGCTAAAGCTACCGAAACAACCTTAGCAGCCACGAGTGTTCATCCAGTATGAGCAGTCTTGTGTTTGGAACCACAAACCTTAGTAGATCATGTTTGTGGTTCACTCATATTCAATCGATACGGCATGGGCAATGCATGGAATCGTCTCACTTTGTTGAAAGGATAGGGGAGATAACAAAGCACCGGTAGCCACGACGAGCAATCGTTTTATCTCTCCCTTTTTCATGCGATTTAATAAATGACCATAAACAACGGTTGCGGAACATCCAGGGCCACTTGCTCCTGACAGGACCGGTTGACCATCCCTGTAAATCATTAAACCGCAATCTTTATATTGCTCCTCTTTTATCGGAGTACCATGTTTTTTAAATAATTCCAGAGAAACTTCATGTCCAATCTTTCCTAAATCCCCGGTCACTATTAAATCATAATAGGATGGATCGAGGTTCCGTTCTCTTAAATGGGCTTCAATCGTATCCACAGCGGCCGGGGCCATGGCGCCTCCCATATTGAAAGGATCAGTCAATCCCATATCGATGACACGGCCTATCGTAGCTGAAGTGACCCTTGGGCCTTCCCCGGCACTGCTTAATAAAGCCACGCCGGCCCCCGTAACGGTCCATTGGGCTGTTGGAGGTTTTTGCCCTCCGTATTCTGTTGGGTAGCGAAATTGCTTTTCTACTGCAGCGTTATGACTGGATGCTCCTGTCAATAAGTATTCTGCCCCTTTGGTATTGACAAGGTATGCACCAAGAGCCAGTCCCTCCATCGAGGTGGAGCAAGCGCCAAATAAGCCGAGATATGGTGTTCCAAGTGTTCGGCAGGCAAAACTCGTAGGGGTTATTTGATTGATAAGGTCGCCTCCAAGGAAAAATTGAATCCGTTCCTTCTGAAGACCCGCCTTTTCGATTGCTTTTGTACTGGCTTCTTCCAATAAGACTTTATGTGCCTTTTCATAAGTATCTTGATTTATCCATAAATCGGAATGGAGAAGATCGAAATCATCCGCAAGCAAACCGTCTGCTTCAAATGGACCGCCAACGGTTCCTGTGGAGACGATGACAGGCTTTTGATCAAACACCCATGTGCGATGCCCCGTAAGCATTATAAACCACCCCATTGTATGAGTATTGTCATTACCAGTGCTGTGATAAAAACAAGGAATAACATTTAAAAACGATGGTATAGAAAAAGGAGGGGAATTTTATTCCCCATATGGATTGAAAGATATAAAAAAGGCTGGTTGCTTTAACCAACCTTTTTTATATGAATGATTATTGTTTATATTGAGGTTCCTCGTTTTGAATCTCATCAATGCGAGGGGTGATGCTGTCCACAATCGATTGTGTTTGTTGGGCAGCTTGTTGGTATAGTTGTTTGGCTTGCTCATTATCTGTGGAAAGGGCAAAGGTTTCAAAGCTTGCTTGAGCGCTTTTCAGCCCTGCTATAGTTGTTTTGACATCGCTTATTACTGTCATATATGAACCTCCTTAGTTTGTAACTGCCTTATTAGAGTGAGGAAAAAATGATTATCTATACCTTCCAAATTTATCTAGGAAATGAAGCGCATTAAATTCTTTTTCAAATCAAGAGTTTAACTAGCTCATTCCATTAATCAAACGTTTGATTAATGGAATGGGAACAGGCAGAAGTATAGTTAAAATCGGATTTATTCGTAGTACAAATCGTTTTTATTGTTTAATTATTGACTGAATTCAGAATTATTAATATAATTATAGATAACATAACGTGATTACGTGAGGTGATATGACATTTATATTAGGGACGATTTGTATAGTAGAGTTGTTTTTGAAATTTCATCTGAAGAAGTGATAAAAGGACTGCTATTTCATAAAAGCAAACAGGAATCTGAAATTGAAGCGATAAAAAGTAAAATACATAAATATGAGCAAAAACGAAGAGCTGAGGAAGCTTGGTATCAATCCCTATCGCCATTTAAACGTTTTTTTACAGGGCGTGCTCCAAGTCATCACCAGGCCGTTGAGCATTTGGTGAATGTTAAAGATAGATATAAACAAATCGAGAAAATAAAAAAGAAGGTCACTTTTTTAAATGAGGTGATCGGTTTACTTGAAGCTGAGCCGGAAAAACGGGAAATGAATTTGCCATCAGATATCATTAAAGAAATAATGGCCTGGCAGAAAGCGGAGGGAACACCAAGATGACTCTAGAAACGTTAAACGCTGGCTTGGATACGGTTTGGGTGGTTCTGACAGCAGCCATGATTCTCTTAATGGAGGGCGGGTTTGCCTTATTGGAGGCAGGGTTCGTCCGTACGAAGAATAATGTGAACATCATCATGAAGGTTTTTGCCGATATTACGATCGGAACGCTTTGCTATTTCATCGTTGGTTTTGGCTTAATGTACGGAACGGATGTATTTGGAACTATCGGAGCAAGCGGCTTTCTGCTGAAAGGTGATTTGTCGCACATCGACCTTACGATTTCCATGGATGCATTTTGGTTATTTCAAGGCGCATTCGTCATCGCCGTTATTTCCATCGTTTCGGGAGCAGTTGCGGAAAGGATAAATTTTCGGGCGTACCTTATTTTTGTCGTAATGATGACGGCATTCATCTATCCGATTGCCGGTCACTGGGTATGGGGAGGTGGCTGGTTAAGCGAGTTGGGCATGCAGGACTTCGCAGGGTCGGCGGTCATTCATGCGCTAGGCGGTTTTTCTGCACTTGCGGCTGCCATTGTAATCGGGCCGAGAGCAGGTAAATTCACTTCACGGGGGACTAGTTCCATTTCGCTGCCGAGTAATCTCCCATTGGCATCTGTTGGGGCATTCCTTTTATGGTTTGGCTGGTTTGGGTTTAATGCAGGAAGCACCTTGCAAGCTACAGATGGACGCATTGGCCATATTGCCATTGTCACGATGCTCTCAGCTGCATCAGGGGGGGCGGCGACATTGCTTTATACACTATTTAGGTATGGTCGTTCGGATGCACCTTCCGTCATCAATGGCTCACTTGCAGGCCTTGTCGGGATTACAGCAGGCTGTGCATTCGTTAGTGATCTGGCGGCGTTACTGATTGGAGCAGTTTCTGGAATGCTTATGTTAGCTGCGACAAATTGGTTGGAAGCCAGAAAAATCGATGATCCGGTTGGCGCCTTTCCTGTTCATGCGGCATCAGGCATGTGGGGTACGATAGCAGTAGGGCTTTTCTCCACTGAAAACGGATTGTTTGCAGGTGGGGGATGGCATTTGCTCGGAGTTCAAACATTAGGATTAGTGGTGTTATGCATCTGGGGCTTTTCATTGACATGGCTTGTTTTTAAAGTTATAAATGTTTGGCTGCCTATAAGATCCACTGAAGAAGAAGAAGAACTCGGGTTGGATATCAGTTATCATGGCATAATGGCCACACATACCTCGCCGGAGTTCATCAAGATAGAGGACTACTATAAGCAGGAAGAAGAATTGACAAGGTAATGTCAATAATACTCATGGTAGAATCAAGTGAGAGGTGAATTTTATATGGGTACATGCAATCTTAATCATTCGCAGCATGATGTCAGGATGAAATTTGAGAGTCAAAAGGCATTTTTACCAACTGCTTTGAGTCAAACATTGGATCGTTATCTGGAAAAAGCGAATTCGCAGGAAACATTGAATGAACTTTTTCATCTATTGAAGAAGTATGACTTGTCTACTCAGGAGGAGCAGGAATCAAGAAACGAAAAGTTGAAACAAATAATTTTGTAAATGAGAAAGAACGGGAGTGCAAGCTTGACTCCTGTTCTTTTTTTGTTTTTTTCCATTAAGGAATATCTTCTTTTAAACGATTTAAGGGAATCCGCGGGAATGTGGCTGACTCCAATTTTCTTTTTTATTCGGCGTATCAGTAATTGTAACTACTTTTTTAAAGAAGATAGCAGGATTCACATTTAAAGCGGCTAAAAACAATTGTGTATAATATTACACATGATAGTAGAGAAATCGTAAAGCTCTGTAACCGAAATGGTGTTCCTTTAAAATGGATTAATCAGTTTAAGTAACGCGGACAAGGGTTTAGTAAACCTTTAAAGGTTTAATCAATCGTTTGATTAAATCTCATGTACTGACTATCAGTACCTCAAAAAAAGCATGGGAAAATAAAAAAGCTGGAGCCCATAATGAGCTCCAGCTATTTCTTTCATTAAAAACCATCATCTGTTGCGGTGAAGGGGATGTTTAGGTTTCTTTCCACGGCCCGGAGTCTTTGATTAAGCCTGTTTAACCTATTCGTATGTCGCTGGTCCGCTTGACTTAGCCTGGTGATTTCCTGGTTAATGCGGTTCACTTCACGATTTATCCGCGTGATTTCTTGGTTCTGCCGATTGAGTTCCCTCGTTTGACGCTCGTTTTGACGCTCAAGTTCCCGGACTCTTCTTTCAAGTTGTTGAGGCTGCCTTTCAACATCGAATTGGTCGGGCACCTGGCTATATGGATTCTCTTGAACCTGCTGAAGGTCCCAATCTTGCTGTGGCACATATTCAAATCGTTCAGGCTGTTGGAAATATGGGTTATAATTAGACTGAAAGTACTGATGATTTCCATTTTGTTGTGGAAAAGGATAAAATCCGTATGAATTCATAGTCAACTCTCCTTTTTTAAATCGGGATGGATACGTAATAACTTATGTAAGTTCCGGTGAAGTGACTAGGCGTTAGCCCATAATTAGGGGAAGAAGAGGTAATTTACAGAAAAAATTTCAATAAATTTGCAGAAACCATCCGGTTCCTATATCGTTTAGGATAGGAGAAATTCTTTTATCCATCTTGAAACCAATCTTAATGATAATCCGTATATATAGAAAAGAGTGTAAGTCAGGAGTGTAATGATAATGAATCGATTTCTTGCTGATATTGTTCCGATATTGATTGCATTTCCAATGGTTTTTCCGGTTTGGTTGATTAGCTATTTTGTATTGAATCAACCGTTTGTCCTGTCTGTTGTCATATCTTTAGCAGGAGGGGCGCTTGCATACTGGCTAAGTTCCGTTTATTTTTCCTCGCGATTCCTAAAAAAACATGAATTGACGAGAAAAGAATACCAATTTATAAAGAAAAATTTAATTGAGGCAAAACCAAAGATATGGCGGGTGCAAAAGGCACTAATCTCGGTTAGGCATATCTCTTCTTTTAAACAGAGGAAGGATATGATTAAAATGATCAGGAAAATATATAGTCTGACGAAAAAAGAACCGAAGCGGTTTTACCATGCGGAGCAATTTTATTATTCGCATCTGGATTCGGCTACGGAGCTCGCCGAGAAATATGTTTTTTTATCACAGCAGCCAAAAAAGAATAAGGAACTCGAACTTTCCTTAACGGAAACTCGTAAAACCTTAAAGGAACTCACTAAAACGATAGAAAAAGATTTATATAAAGTGATTGCCGATGATATCGATAACCTTAACTTCGAATTGGATGTTGCTAAGCAATCCATTAACACTGGAAAAGAGTCACAAGTAATTGATGAAAGCAGGAGGTTAAAATGAATAACAATGATCCAAACCTGTTGAATAAAACGAATAATGCCAGTTTGATCGATGACCTTTTAGCCAATCCATTTGATGGGGTGCAGGAGCTTGAGAAAGTATCTTCCCAGGAAGCGAAACCGGTTAAACTGATCGATGTCATTCCTGAAGAGAACAGGGCAAAGGCTTATCAGCTTGCCGAACAAATCGACCCAACGAATCATCAGGCAATGATATCCTATGGTACACCAGCCCAATCAAAACTCCTGACCTTTTCTAATTCCATGCTTGAGCATGTCCAGAAAAAAGATGTGGGTGAAGTAGGCAACATTATCAGTGATTTAATGAAGAAGTTAAATGAGCTGAGCCCGGATGAGCTTAAACCGGATAAGCCCTCTTTTTTTGCGCGTATGTTCGGGAAGCTCTCGGGATCTGTACAGGAGGTGCTCTCCAAGTATCAGAAAACTGGGGCCCAGATTGATCGAATCAGTGTAAAACTAGATCGGAGCAAGAATATCCTGTTATCGGATATCGTAATCCTTGAAAAGCTATATGAAACGAATAAGGAATATTTTCAGGCGTTGAATGTCTATATTGCAGCAGGGGAAATAAAACTCGAAGAAATCCATGAGAAAACGATTCCGGAGCTAAGGAAGTCAGCTGAATTAAGCAATGATCAAATGAAGTTTCAAGAAGTCAATGATATGCGCCAATTTGCTGAACGGTTGGATAAAAGGCTTCATGATTTGAAATTGAGTCGTGAAATCACGATTCAAAGCGCACCGCAAATCAGGCTGATTCAAAACACGAATCAGGCACTAGTCGAGAAAATACAATCTTCGATCATGACGGCCATTCCACTTTGGAAAAATCAGGTTGCGATTGCACTGACGCTAATCAGGCAAAGGCATGCTGTAGAAGCGCAAAAGCAGGTTTCCAAGACTACAAATGACTTGTTACTGAAGAACTCTGAGATGCTGAAAACGAATACCATTGAGACGGCTAAAGAAAATGAGCGGGGGCTTGTCGATATCGAAACATTAAAAAATACTCAAGCCAACTTGATTTCCACGCTTGAGGAAACCATGCGGATACAGGAAGAAGGCAGGCATAAACGCCGACAAGCCGAGCAGGAATTGGCGTCAATGGAAAATGAACTGAAACAGAAACTATTGGAGATAAAGGGATAAGGGGAGATAACGTGGAAACTATCGAGGCTATAAAAACGAGAAGAAGCATTGGAATCGTTAAGCAAGATCCGATACCGAAAGAAATGATCGAGCAAATCATCGAAGCTGGAACATATGCACCTAATCATCACCGAACGGAGCCTTGGCGCTTTTTTGTATTGACAGGAGAAGGAAGAAATAAACTTGGGCAGGTCTTCGAAGAAATAACAAGAATCGAAAATGCTGATGATACCCCGGAAAGTCTAATCAGCAAGCTAGAAAGGCAAAAAAAGAATCCCTTAAGGGCTCCAGTCATCATCGCAGTGGGCATAGAGCCTAGTGATAAGAATAATGTCCTTGTGGCAGAAGAATATGCGGCAGTGAACAGTGCCATTCAAAACATGCTTCTTGCAGCACATTCCCTAGGTCTGGGAGCAGTATGGAGAACGGGAAAAATAACATATCATGACAAGGTCCGTGAATTTTTCAATTTATCCTCTAAGGGAGAAGTATTGGCTTTCATATACTTGGGTTATCCTGACATGGAGCCGAAACCTGCTAAGAAAACACCGATCGATGAATTGACCACATGGATCGGATGAAGGATTGAGGGGCAGCTGCAGCAGTGCATACACACTGCTGCAGCTTTTTTTATTGCCTTCAATTGGGCTTTTAATGTAAGGGGTTTGGCTTCGTCAGGCTTCGTTTCAAGTGACGATTGATGAATTAGGTTGTACAATACATTAGGAAGAATAAATTTTGATGAATTAGGATGTGTCTATAGATGAGAACGATTGATCCATTTGAGATACTCGATGGAAAAGCGATAAAATATTTGGATGTTTTTGGCGTTGATGATGGAATTGCTTTAAAGAGTAAGTACGAAGATAAATCGTATTGGATATATGATTATTATTGCATGCATCAGACTTGTGATTGCCAGGAAGTATACCTTGAGTTCGTTGAGGATCGCAAGGGCAATAAACAGGCAGGACAGCATTTTGGAGTGAGGGTTTCTTTCGGGGATAATCAATTTGTCCTTGAGGATTATAATATTTCCAAACAAAAGGCGATGGATATCGCGGAGGATACATTAAAGTACAGTAAAGATGTAATGGAGTTATTTAAACAGCGGTATCAGCAAATGAAGGAAAAAGGCACGCAAATTATCATGGAAAGTGCAAAGGCAGCTAAAATGCCGCATGTTCATACAGAACCGGTCATTGGCAGAAATGAACCTTGCCCATGCGGAAGCGGGAAAAAATACAAAAAATGCTGCGGTGCAGCTTAACATCTTGGAAGCTAACTCGATTCGGAGTAGCTTCTTTTTTATTTGAACAAGCGCTAAGCTGAGAAATGAAATTGTGCAATAAATAAAAAAATGTGGAATTACAGGAACGTTTGTTCTATAATAAGAGTACCAGATAATAACTTAAAAAGAAATAAAAAGTAGTTATTTAGACGGAATTTTTGGAAAACTTCTTTTTTATTTTCAAAAATCTGGTATATATAAGAGAGAAGAGTTTTTTGATCTCATCTCTTTCAACGGTAGACGGCAACCAGACGGGATGAAAATTCCTACACTGATGGCAGTTTAACTTATGAACGAAGGAAGGGGTAATCAAATGACAAGAGAAAAAAGATTAATACCTTACAAAGTTCTTGAAGTAATGGAAACGGTCAAAGAGAAGATTCCTGAGGGTGTCGAGCTTGTGAAAGCACCGGCAATTTGGGAAAAAAGCAATTATGGTGAGGGCGTGGTAATTGCCGTCATCGATACAGGCATTGATAAGGGGCATTCAGACCTCAAAGAAAGAATCATCGGTGGGAAGGATTTTACCAATACCGGGGATTTTCAAGATGATAACGGACATGGGACACATGTGAGCGGTACGGTTTTGGCTGCCATTAATAATGCTGGTGTAGTGGGAGTGGCTCCGAAAGCAAGCATATTAGCGTTAAAGGCCCTAAATGGTCAAGGACAAGGCGATATAGATTGGATTAATGGAGCTCTAGAGTATGCAATCAATTGGCGGGGACCTAATGAAGAAAAGGTTTCGGTTATTTCTCTTTCACTTGGCGGACCTCCGGATGAGGCTGAACATAAACTCATTCAAAAGGCCCTTCAGAACGATATCATTGTTGTTTGCGCAGCTGGAAATAGTGGGGATGGGCGTCATGAAACGGATGAATTGGATTATCCAGGAGCATATCCCGAAGTAGTGGAAGTCGGAGCTGTGGATTTAAGCAGGAATTTAGCGGATTTTTCAAATACAAATGATGAAATTGACTTGGTGGCGCCAGGGGTCGATATTCTCTCTACGTATCCAGGGAATAAGTATGCGAGGCTGAGCGGAACGTCAATGGCTACGCCTCATGTAAGCGGTGCAGCAGCTCTCTTGAAAGTGATTGCTGAAAAGGAGTTTGACCGTAAGTTAACCGAAGCGGAATTATACGCACAGTTAGTGAAAAATACCGAAGATCTGGGAATCAGCAAAAAAGCACAGGGAAATGGACTGCTTAACTTAACGATAGGGGAACAAAGAATTGAAAAATCGATTAAGATTACCATAGAATCAGAAAACCTTAAGTTACCGAGTAAATCGGTGGTCATGGAATATTAGAAGTGAAAAAAGGTGCCCCGGGAGAAATATGGGGCACCTTCCATAATGTCATGATTATTTTTTGTTTTTCCTTAGAGCTGCAAAAAGCGCTACAATGGAAAGAATTAGTGATATGACAGCCAGAGTGATGATTAGCGTTTGATTGCTATCACCTTCTGTTGTTGCTGAATCCTTTGAATTGTCAGTTGTCTTTGAATCTTTAGTGTCAGCTTCATCTTTGTGACCATGGTCCGCAGGTTCTGCATCAGCCTTGGGCGCAACCGTAATTTCCGTTACAGAATGCGGTAGGTCTGAGCCTTCATCACCGCTCCATTCAACAATTTCACCATCTTCGTAATATTGAAATGCATCCCAGGCAACTTTCGTTTCTTCTTTAGGATTTTGTGCTACGAAAGAGAATTGCTGGAATTGTCCAGCAGCTATTCCTTCATCAGTTGCTGCCCAAGTTACCGTTTTTACATGGCCATCTTTGTCACCTTCCGTTGTTACTTTCCATCCTGGTACAGGCTGATAGCTTTCAAAGGTAACCCCTTCAGGTACTTTTAAAGTCACCTTTGTAGTGGCAGTTTCTTTTTCTACAGGTACTTTGAGTGTATAAGTTTCCCACGCCTCAGGTGCAGATGAACTAGGCTTGACTGTAACGTGAGCATATGCTGATCCGGAAAAAATGAATAATGCAGCAAATGTAAAAATAAGTAGTTTTGAAATGTTTTTCATTAGTATAAATCCCTCCTGTTATGAATTCCCTATGAATATTATAAAATCAGCATTGATTGTATCCAGGCTTTCAGTTAATCCGTGAACATGGATATTCCACTTTCCTGGCATGGTTAATATTGACTTTGATGTAAATGTACCTTTATTTTTTTCCTGCATTTGCAGCTTTATTTCACCGCCTGGCGTATCGACTGGCTGCATGGTGATTGTAAGCTGTTCTATTTCAGCAATCGGCTTGCCACCATTGGATAGATCTACTTGAATCAGGTTATCCCCGACTTCATTGGGAGTCACCATTAATGTGACCTCATTATTTTCGTCAGTCTGTAACGTTTTCTCTATTGGCCCGGGAGAAGACATGGCAGTTTGGACATTTGTCAATAGAGCTGCAACGAGAAGTATGATGATTCCTAAACCAAACTCCATTCCCACACTATAACCAAGTTTTTTCGTTTGCTTTTTCCCTCTGAGAAAATGAAAGCCTCCTAAAACGATCATGATTAACATGAGACCGATTTTCGCTAGTAACAATTGGCCATATGTTGTGTTAAACAATGAATGGATAGTCGGTACATGCTGTAAACTGCTATATATCCCGCTAACAATCAGTATGATTACAAACAGAAATGCCCATTTGGAAAACCTTTGAATGATCGACCAGTAAAATGTTTTCTTATCTTCTTGGACTGCCTGCCGATCAGCAAGCCCAGGCAAAATCACCAATAAGGCCATAAGGCCGCCGAGCCATAAAGCCATGGACAATAAATGAAGGAAATCCATCAAAACGGCCAGAACCTGATTAGGAACGGCTGCTGTATGTCCAGTGAAAGCCTTACAAATCATCAAGCTGGCAATTATGATGAAAGAAAGGTAAGGTAGTGATTTATTCAAGGAGTTCTCGAGCATGAAATAAATCACTAAAAATAGAAGGAGCAATATTAGAATTTCAATGATCCAGATGGTTCCAAAGTTTGTAGCATTCAATACTTCTTTCATATAATTCACTTTAAATGCATCAGTCCAACCTACGCCAGCATCAATCGTAACTTTTAAAGGCAGACTGCAGAAGATGGAAAATGCTAAACCTGTATATGAAAGCCAAAGGTATAGACGGGTTCTTCTGCTGGCTTCAAAAAGTCGAGAATCCTTCATTAACGATAATCTAAAAAAAAGGATTCCGGTTAGGGCAGCGAAGCATATGTATTGAAGACTTTGCAGGATAACATTGATGGAATTCGGAAAACTTGCATTCACTTCGGAATTGTCTTGGTCTGAAAGGCCAGCTGAATCTCCGAATTGAAAGGGAATGGTTCCTTCAATGGGATGGCCATCACTCGAGACCACTCTCCATTTAATGTAGTAAATCCCTTCATTGATAGTGCCCTTCCACTTAGCTTCCAGTATTTTTTCACTTTGTTCCGAGATTGTACTGTCTTGAATTTGAATTTTGTCCCCATCTTGGCTGAATACCTCAAGCGAATGGAAAGCTGGTTGTATATTCTCGCTGAATTGAATGCTGATCTTTTCAGGAAGAGTATCTAACGCTTCATTCGGGCTAGGATTAGAGCTTATTACAGTAGCATGACCAGAAGCCATTGCTGGGTATAAAAGCAAACTGAATAGGCTGAATACCAGCCATAAATAATTTTTCATCGTGGTGTGCCATCACCCTTTCATCAGGTTATGTAAGCTTATTATAAAAGGAAAATGTGAAAAAACAGTGAAAATAAATTAGTTATCTAAAGGCAGTTTAAGAGGTTCGCTAGAAAAGTGATAACCATAAGGTTAGATTGGTCTGGCTTCCACCATTATAGCCATTAAAACAATCGATGGGAAATATTGGTTGGTAACCCCTTGCACAAGTTGTTACCTAAAGAAACAAGCTATAAACCTCATTAAGAAATAATTAAGATTTATTTGGTAACCTGACCCTATCATGTTTACAGGAATTATAGGGGGGATAGGCTTTGCTAAATAAGGGGTTAAAAGAAAAAAGTGTGAAGGTGATTTTGGTTGGTTCCCTTGTGGGGATGGGAGCATCCACTTATATGCCCGTGGTAGAGGCTGCGGAGGGCCCTTCTGTTCTGCAGGAAGAGGCACAAACGGTAAATAGTCTTTCAAGGCTAGAAATAGAGGGTATAGCACTGGATCAAAAATTTTCAGAAAGTGTACACGACTATAGTGCAGCAGTGGGAAATGATGTGGAAAAGATCACCTTGCTTGCAGGAAGTCCTAGTGAGACTGCAGCCATATACGTGAATGGTATCAAAATGACAGATGGTAAAGTGAAGGATTTAACTCTTAAAACTGGCATGAATACGTTTGAAATCACCGTCAGCGATGGGGAAAATGAAACGGTTGCCTATACTCTCAAGGTTGAAAAACTTGAAAGTGATGATAACCTTTTAACATCGATTGGATTATCAAAAGGCTCATTAACATTCGATTCTAAAGTGACAGCTTATAATGCTTCTGTTGGAAATGAAGTCCAGTCCGTTACAGTAACACCGACATTGAGTGACAGTACCGCAATTGTAAAGGTGAATGGAAAGAATGCAACCAGTGCCGGTGTAAAGGTTACCCTTCCAGTCGGTAAGACAACGGTGAAGATTATCGTTACAGCAGAAAACGGAGATGAAAAAACATATACGCTTACGATTACACGGGCAGCTGCCAAGGAAACCGAATCGAAAGATGCCCCTAAAGAGGGTGAAGTACAAAAGGAGCCTTCAACAGATACAAGTAAAGCTCAACCTCCATCCGATAAGGGGAATAAATCATCTTTAACATCAGCTGAATCCTCCAATAATCTAAAACCAACCAGTGGTGTCAGCCAAGTACCGAAAGCACAGCAACTTGAAAGTATTTCAACACAGAAACCGAAAACGGATTCTATAGTGAAGGTAGCGTCAGCAGATTCTTTAGGCGAGGAAGGCAATAATGCACCAGTGTTGAACAATCTGACTGTATCATCCGGAGTATGGAACAAGTCTTTTGATACTAATGAGCATACCTATCATATCGAGGTCGATAATGACGTTTCTTCAGTCGAAATGTATGCAACGACAAATGCCAGCGGAGCGACGATTGAATATGACGGTGAGAGCAGTAAAAAAGTGAAGATCAAGGATAAAGCGAAGACGGCCATTTCCGTTACTGTTTCAAAGGATGGGGAGCGCCGTACTTACGTCCTTGTTTTCGAAAAGGATATGGATGTGGAAATGGATGAGGAAGAAACCGTGGATGATGTCAAAACAAATGAGGCGGAAGTTGAGGCAACGCAAATGAGTACAGCTGGCAAGACGTTGAACGATACATCCAATAATACAGGAGGCCAGGTTAATGGGAAACAGCCCGTTGAGATCGTGTCATTCTTTGGGAATATAAAGGATTTCTTCACCTCTCTATTTTAATTTTATCAAGGGATGGTTCTGAATCGCAAAAAAAAGGACAAGATAAGGGCTTGTCCTCCGATTTATATTCATATGGGCAAAAGGATTTGGACCTCGGTTCCATGGTTTGGTTCGCTGTTAAAGCGGACCTTTCCCCGATGCGCCTCAATGATTCGGCAACTGACTGTCAATCCTAACCCTGTTCCTTTTTCTTTAGAGGAATAGAAAGGTTCTCCAAGATGCTTTAACCGTTTTTTTTCTATTCCGCTTCCATTATCTTTGATGGTAATGGAAAGGTTATTGTCCTTGCGCTCAAAATCAATCCAAATGTGATCGGCGGATGCCTCCATTGAATTCTTGAGCATGTTTATGAATACTTGTTTTAATTGGTTTCCCTCACATGATAGAAGCGGTATTTCGTTTTTTACAGATATTGATATTTGGGTGGGGTACGAGTCCGCCTCTGGTTTCAACAAGGTTTTGACATCATTCATCAGTTCGATGATTTGATGCTTGCTGAATGGGAGTTCCTGTGGTTTTGCCAGAACGAGTAACTCGCTTACAATAAGATTGATCCGGTCCAATTCACTTAACATAATCGTGTAGTATTGTTCATAGGGATGGTCGCTCTTTTTAAGTAGCTGGACGAAACCCTTTAAAGAAGTCAACGGGTTTCGTACTTCGTGGGCTACACTTGCGGCAAGTTCGCCGACTATCGACAATTTTTCTGTTCTTCTTAAGCGTGCTTCGGTTTCGCGAATTTGAGTGACTTCTTTAGCATAAGTGATGATCCCGACCAAATCCTCGCCAACCATCATCGGGACAAACGTACAAGAAAGTAAGATGGACTTCCCGTACTTCGTTAGGAATTCTATATCTTTCCCTTTCTTAATCCCCTTATGGTTTTCGATGACATATTGGCAAGATGTACGGATCAGTTCCGCATCTTCTGTTGAAAAGTTCAATTTAATGAATGAGGCTCCATGTATTTCTTCCTGTTGAAAGCCTGTTACCGTTTCAAACCTAGGATTTACGGTCGTGATCATTCCGTTTAAATCAAGCATCAGCATCGGATAAGGGTTGTGTTCAAACAATGATTTATAGCGTTGTTCACTATCGAATAATTGATTCTCAGCGACAACCCTTTCAGAAATATCCCTGCCGATGACTACTAAGCCTTTTCGTGAACCATCCTCATTGAACAGGGGAACTTTGATCGTATCAAAGGTCTTGTGATTGCCGTCGGGAAGAGGGATGATTTCCTCACACCTTGTGATTTCCCCTTTTACCCACGTTTCTTCATCGGAACCTTCACAGTAGATCAACGACTCTTTATAAAATTCGGAGTATTCTGCGAGCTCGCTGTCTTTTTTTCCCTTATAGTCTACATGCTCCAACTGAAATAATTGCAGCCCGAAGGTATTGGACTCAAGCCATCGGCCATCACCATCCTTGAAGTTAACGAAATCCACCATTGAATTGATGAGTGTGCGCCGGCGTTGTTCCGCTTCTTTTAATTGTTTGAATTCTTCCCTTTTAGCTAAATAAAGATATAAGATCAAGCCTATTGATAAAAGGAAAACAATGCCTTCCACTCTCTGAAGTTGAATGAAGACCTCTTTGTTATGGATATTTGTAGTTAAAAAAAAGTCGAACACGACTAGTGTAAGAATCCCGGATAGGATATATATTGCTAAGATGGAGCGTTTGGACATGGAGATTCTCCCTGATTTTAAGACATTTCAAAGGTAAAATTACATACACATTTTAACAAACTATCGGAAAAAAATATATGCAGAATCCTAAATAAAAAAACAGGGGCCAATGTAGGTCACCTGTTTTTTCTGAATAAGGTTAGGTTCTTTTTCTTTTTTGCACGCTTATAGATAATGAAAAATAATAAGAAGAGGAGTGCGAGTGCAACTAGCGTGTATTGGTTCATTTCAACAGATAGGAGTCCATATGGAATTAGCGATAGGAAGAAGAAGTATATCAGGTTGCCAAGTGCCGTCGCTAATAAAAAATCCTTGAAAGTGACGGTGCTGACTCCAGCTGCCAAGTTAATTAAACTTGTTGGGATAAGCGGGAAAATCCTGCCTGTAAACACGTACATGAAGCCATGCTCCACAACAGTTTTTTGCCATTTTTCACCCATCTTCTTTAAGAGAAGTTCCTGAAACCAATTTCTTGCTGCATAAAAAATGAATCCTGAAGCAACGACACTTGTAAACCAACTCCATAGGTAGCCATATATGAATCCGAATATCGTGACATTGATAGTCAGGAGCAAAATTAAGGGGATGAGTGTAAATGAATTTTGGACAAACATCAATACGAATGTCACAATAAAAGTGAGCAAAAGGTTTTCCTTCAATATGCTAATAACTGAATCCAAGTCACTTTTCCAAATCAAAGTAAATAATTCTGCATTTGAAAAAATAAATAATGCAATTACCAGTAGACCTGTTAAGGTCAGGACTTTTTTCAAAGGGTCACCACCATTCTGACTAATAGTTTATCATTTTTAAGTTAATTGGTGAAAAAAGAGCTGTCGCATGATGCAGACAGCTCTTTTACATTATAGTGGGTTCACGAAGAGAAGATTCCTTTAAAGCCACTTTTCAAACTGAATTCTTTTGTTCATTCCATAAATGATTGGCGCGCCAATCAAGAGGACAACGAATTCACCGACAGCCGTGGTCATCCAGCTTAACCAGAATGGTAAGCCAAAGGCAAGGTTCAGTTCAATGGCAATTAAAAACATTGTGAACGTGAAAAAGATGATCGTGGCGATCATCCGCCCTTTAATGCCTTTTATGAAACGTGAAACAAAAATGACAAGCAGCAAGGCGAGTAAGGATTGCCCCACCCCAAAAATTAAATCATATGGAACCATCGGTGAAAAGAGCAGATTCGATATGAAGACGCCGCCGACAATACCATAGATATATTTTTTATTGAATACAATAAGATGGTTCAACATTTCCGGTACACGAAATTGGAACATCTCAAAAGCTATTGGTTTAAACACCAATGAGACCGCCACATACAAGGCAGCCAATAACCCGTTTATCACGAGTGTACGAACATTCATTTTACTCTCTCCCTAGTTTTTTATCGTGGGATGGTTACGAACCACGTATAGGCGTTTGCCCGATGATTAATAGTATCCCAAGTAAGCTTGTTTCGTCAATTTGTAAAGAATGGTTTTAATTTATAGGTTTACAAGCATCCATAGGATTTTGATTTATGGCAATGAAGGATGATATTATTTTTATATGTACTTCAAAGGAGTGAATATAATATGTCTATCGCGAGTGTCAAAGGCCATTTTAAACAATGGGATCGGGAAGGCGATGTAATGGAGTTCGAAACATCGAGCGCTACGGTGAGTGATGCTGCAGAAACCATCGGTGTTATCCCAGCGAGGATTGCTAAGACTCTTTCCTTTAGGGGGGAAGGTGTTGATGCGATTTTGGTTGTAGCGGCTGGGGACGCAAAAGTGGATAATAAGAAATTTCGTCAGATGTTCGGTTTCAAGGCACGGATGCTGTCACCCGAGGAAGTGCTTGAGCAGACCGGCCATGCCATCGGAGGAGTTTGTCCGTTTGGTCTGGCAAACGATCTAGCTGTTTTTCTTGATGTATCGATGAAGCGCTTTGAGTCATTGTTCCCGGCATGCGGCAGTACGAACTCTGCAATAGAACTTACACCCGCGGAATTATTTGAATATTCAGGAGCAAAGGATTGGGTGGATGTTTGCAAGGCTTGGAATGAAGAGGGGAATGAGGAAACGGCAGCAGGCAATGCAGTGGAAGGCTTTTGATTAATGGTACCAAAAAGATCCACATGAATGGGATAAAGTCCACTTGGGTGGACTTTATTTGTGGGGGCCGTATGCATTTTAGCGGTCTATAATTTTAAAGCGGAAAATCGTGCAGAAAGTGTTCCTGAGCGGAGGGTGAAAGATGTTAAATGGAAGCCAAAGAAAAAGCAATAGCAGCTATCTTAGTCTTAAAACTCTTTATGAAGAAAATATCACGGTTAAGAGCATAGCCCAGGAGCTTGAGTTTTGCCATACAAACGATCTGGCGCTGGATATTCGGAAAGCATTGGAAAAAAAGAATTTTGATATATTGGCAGTGCAAGATCAAGGGGAAATCATCGGATATATCGAAAGGGAAGAACTGGGTGAAGGGAGCATTTCGGAATATTTGAGAAACTTTTCACCAAGGGAAATGGTTTCGGATTCAACGCCTTTGATCCAGCTGCTCCATATTTTCAAGAATAAAACAAGGGTCTTCGTATTAGAGAATAATTCAATTAAAAAGTTGATTACCCATGCCGACCTTCAAAAGCCTCCAATCAGGATGCTGATATTCGGATACATTACCTTATTGGAAATGAGGATGAGCGATATCATCATGGATAGATTCGGCGACGGAAGCTGGCATCCAATGATCAGCGAAGACCGTTTAGAAAAGGCAACCGAATTATATAGGAGGAGAATCGATAAAAATGAGGATATCAATTTAATAGAGTGCCTGCAAATCAGTGATAAATTCGATATCATACATAAGGATGAAGAATTGAGGTGCTTCTTCCAAATCCCTTCGAAAAGTAAAGGGAAGAAGGATGCGAATGCCATCCGGAAATTACGGGATAAGATTTCCCATGCAAATGAACTGGGACTGGACATGTCGTGGATGGAAATCATTGAGGTTGTCGAGTCCTGTGGGCAACTGCTCGAAATCTCTGAATCCTATCAGTATGAAAAATAAGGATCCGGCTATCATGCTGGTTCTTTTTAATGTTTAACTCCAGACAGAAAAAAACTGCCCATATCAGGCAGTTTCCCCGAAAACTCAAAACTCCGGCAGTTGATCCAGGTTATTTTCTTTTATCCCATCAGGCTCACTCCGCAATATATCACGTCCGTATTTATGAAAGACGTCAACATTGGCCAGGATGCCTGCTTTGGCTTCCGAAAGGGCAGTGGGGTAGTCGAGTTCGCGGCCGGAGTTGGTCTTGATGGCGATAATATTGTCCTCTTCATTTTTCCTTACGGCGATGATTTCTTCTTTTCCTGCTGAATCAAGTTGGTTTGCTTGCGGTGTTCCCTGCTGTTTATAGGATTCATAAGCTTTTTCAAATTGGTCCATGTTTTGGACACCTCCCATTTATAGGGTGAGCTATTTTTTCTGCAATATACAAACCGGATTTCGTCCAACTTGAGCCGTTAATTCGTCCAAAAGCGCCGAATTTTCGGCACTTTTTTAAATTGGATGCTGTCGTCTTGGCCTTTTTGCATTGGCATGGCACTTGCATCTTGTATAAGTGGAGTAAGAAATAATATCCACTTAATTAAGGGAGGAATATGAATCATGAATGTAAAACAAGGGGCAAGCACTTTGAATGCAAAACAACAGGTCAAGACAATGAAAGCAGCGGTAGTCAATGAATTTAACCAAAAACTTGAGATTAAAGAAGTACCCATCCCGGAATTGGAATATGGTGAGATATTAGTGAAAATTAAAGCATGTGGCGTGTGTCATACCGATTTACATGCGGTACATGGCGATTGGCCGGTTAAACCTAAACTTCCGCTTATCCCTGGACATGAAGGTGTAGGCATCATAGAAAAGGTGGCAGAAGGCGTAACTTCCTTGAAAGTCGGTGACCGCGTTGGGATCCCATGGCTTTACTCGGCCTGTGGCGATTGTGAGTATTGTTTGACTGGAAGGGAAACACTTTGCTTGGATCAATTGAATGCAGGCTATTCCGTGGACGGGGGGTATGCGGAATACTGTAAAGCACCTGCCAAATATGTGGTGAAGGTTCCTGAAGGGCTTGACTTTGCGGAAGTTTCACCGATTTTCTGTGCAGGCGTAACGACTTATAAAGCGCTTAAGGTATCAGAAGCAAAACCTGGTGATTGGGTAGCGGTTTATGGAATTGGCGGATTGGGACATGTTGCCCTTCAATACGCGAAAGCGATGGGCTTTAATGTCATTGCTGTCGATATTCAAGATGATAAGCTTGATCTGGCGGCGGAACTGGGGGCGGATTTCACGGTTAATGGGCTTAAGACTGATCCTGTACAAGCCATTAAGGATAAAGTTGGCGGTGTGCAGGCAGCCATTTCTGTAGC
The DNA here is from genome assembly GCF_030348405.1 of Peribacillus sp. NJ11. Lineage (NCBI taxonomy): Bacteria > Bacillati > Bacillota > Bacilli > Caryophanales > Bacillaceae > Peribacillus > Peribacillus sp. NJ11. Next base: position 658,819 of record NZ_JAUCFO010000001.1, on the reverse strand, counting down.
GGTTACGAAAAAAGCATTCGAACAGGCTTACAGTTCAGTCAAGAGGGGCGGGACACTGGTCGTAGTCGGATTGCCGAATGATGAACTTCCAATCCCGATTTTTGATACGGTATTAAATGGGGTAACTGTAAAAGGGTCAATCGTCGGGACGAGAAAAGATTTACAGGAAGCTGTTCAATTTGCGGCTGAGGGTAAAGTCAGAACGAATATAGAGACGAGGAAACTTGATGAAATCAATGATGTGTTTTCAATGATGGAAAAGGGAGAAATCAATGGACGCATCGTATTGACGCTAGAATAGTAACAGAGGAGGATGCCCTGGAACGGGGCATCCCCCTTTTTTTATGTCTGGTTCTTCTCATTTAATATATAGCGTAATTTCCTTATGGATATCTGCAAGCGTTTGGCTGCTTCATTCCGGTTGCCGTAGGTTTTTTGCAGTGCCTGCATGACGAGTTCCTTTCCAATTGTGGATTGAAGCTGTTTGATTTCCGTAAGGATTTCTTCAAGCATCAGTTCATCTTTCTCATTAAAGTCGGCCACCAGCTTTTTTCGCCACTCTTCAAGAAGGTTTTCAGTTGTCTGAATCTCATTCGGACGCTCTTTCTTCTTCGGAGTGACCTGGCTGTTAGATAGCGAGATATCATTGGCTGTTATTTCAGACTTATTGTCTGCAAGAGTTAGCGTGCGCATGACCACATTAGATAGTTCGCGTATGTTGCCTGGCCAGTTGTATTGCTGTAATTTTTCAATGGCTTCATTGGAAAAAGAGATATCTCCATGACCATTTCTCTCAATCAAGTGACGGACAAGCAAGGGAATATCCTCTTTTCGGTTGCGCAAAGGCGGGATATCCAGAGTCACGACGTTCAGCCGGTAAAATAGGTCTTCCCGGAATTTATTTTTGTCCACTGCCTGTTGCAGGTTTTCATTGGAAGCCGCCACTAACCGGGCATTCGTCCGTAATGTCCCGCTGCTGCCAACCCGCATGAATTCCCGTGTTTCCAACACTCGTAGCAATTTGACTTGAATGGCGGGACTCGCATCCGCAATTTCATCAAGGAAAAGCGTACCATTCCCTGCAATTTCGAAAAAACCCTTTCGCAACTGGGTAGCTCCGGTGAAAGCCCCCTTTTCATGGCCGAATAATTCGCTTTCAAGCAGGGATTCAGAGATCGCTCCACAATTGATGCCGATAAAAGGTTCATGGTTTCGGGGGCTGGCTATGTGGATGAAACGTGAAAGCACTTCTTTGCCGCTGCCGGTTTCTCCTTCAATTAATACATTGACTGATTTTTGGGCAACCTTGAATGCAGTTTCAATCAAACTCTTCATTAAAGTACTTTCACCGACAATCAATCCTGATTCCTCGGCTAGCTTATGGATGAAATGTTGATTCAAATCTTCATTTTCATTCAATAGGTTGTCAATTTGCTTTTCCAATACTTCAATATCCACAAAGGGTTTTTCCATATAATCACTCGCGCCAAGTTTCATTGCATCAACAGCGGTCTTGACGGTGCTGTATCCGGTCATGATCAGTACCTTGCAACGCGGCTGTAGTTGTTTTAGATGTTGCAGGAGGGAAAGGCCATCACAATCCGGAAGCTTCAGGTCTATCAGTGCTACATCAAAACGCTGCTGATTCCAATCGATTTCATGGAAATCCTTTCCGCTATTCACAACTTGTACGAGGTAACCTTTCATCGTAAAAAGGCGGGATAGAAAAGTCCCAACTTCTTTCTCATCGTCTACCACAAGTAAATGGATCACTTTATCATCGCCTTTCCTCTTCTGCTTGCAAGGGAAGCCTCAGGAAAAAAGTGCTTCCTTGTCCTGATTTGCTCAAAACGTCGATCTTGCCACCATGGTCTTTGGCGATGCCAAGGCTTACGGACAGCCCCAAACCTGTACCTTTTTCACGGTCTTTAGTTGTATGAAAGGGATGGAATATGAAGGGCAGGCGTTCTTTTTCAATCCCCGTTCCATTATCAGTCACCTGTACCACCATGAACTTGTCTTCTGAATAGGTAGTGATCGAAATCGATTTTTCCGATTGAGAGGACTCATCCAATGCGTCCTTGGCATTCAATAACAAGTTGATGATGATCTGTTCTATTTGAGGTTGGCTGCCCTTTATGAAAGGAAGGTCTTCCTGAAGGGAAAGATGAAGGGAAATTTGCTTCTTCCCCAGTTGAAACTTCAAAAGGTTCAGAACCTGATGAATGGCTTCGTTAATAGAGTAATAGTGGAATCTATACTCATCCTGCCTCGAAAAGGTAAGCAGGCTTTTCACTATTTGCCTGCATCGGTCCCCGCAAATCTTAATATCGTTCAAAAGCATATAGTCCAGATTGTCATGGGGAGTTTTCCGTAATAAAATCTGGGAGTTACCAAGAATGGCCGTTAAGGGGCTATTCAATTCATGGGCAATCCCTGCTGCCATTTCACCGATCGCCCCAAGTTTACCGGCATGCAATAGCTGGACCTCCATCTGTCTTCTTTCAGTGACATTTTTATAATAAGCAATGACCCCATAGACTTGATGCTCCTTATTCTGAATCGGGTAGGCATGCATTTCCAAGATGGTATCATGCTGAAGGAGTATTTCTTGAAATCCTGGCTTATTGAATGAAAAGGTATCTTGAATCAGATTTTGGGATTTTTCAATTAAAGGAACCAGGTCGGAAAAGTTCCTGGCAGAATCATTGGATTGATAGACGGTTCCTTTGTGATCAAAAACGATGATCATATCTTCAACTGCCTTGAACGTATCCTCCCACTCCTGCTTGGAATGAAGGACTTCCTTATAAAGCTGGGCATTCTCCAAAGTTAGTGCAAGCTGATTTGATAGTTGCTCAAGAAAATCCAGTTCATCTTTATGCCATGTTTTCTTATTCTTCCTGCCGAAAGTCCAAATTCCGATTTTTTTACTTTTTCCGTACAAAGGAACCAATAGAAGTGCTTCGATCTCAAGGGATAATAGTCGTTCTTTTTCTGGGAAGTCCGGTAACCGTTTAACTTCCACCTGAATGGGCTGCTTGTCTTTCAGAGCAGACGAGAAATCCTGAAATGGGTGTAACAGGTTATTGGAATCAATTTCAAGTTCGCAGTGACCATTGGGGCAGATGTGAAGCAGGGCAGGTTCTTCCTCATACAATATGACAAAGTGACTGTCATCGAAGGTAATTAGCTGCTTGAGCTTTGCAATAACATTTCGGAGAATCTCTTGGATGTCGATGTCCATATTCATATTTTTAGTGATGTCATTCATAATTTCAAGCTGCATATTCTTCTTCTTCAGCTGATCCACAGTTTTCTTAAGTTCCGTGTAATACGTTTTTTTTGAAGATTTTACACCTGTCATTAAATCTATCAATTCAAGTTTGTTCATGTTTTTCACCTCTTATAGGGCTGTAAGAAGCAGATGATTAATCTGTTCTAATGACATATCACGAGGATTTGTGATCATGCAGGCATCCTCAAGGGCAGTCATCCCTATGGGATCTATCATTTCCTTTGTAATGCCGACATCACTTAAACTCTTGGGAGCCCCTATATCCTGGGATAATTCCCTTACGAAGTGAATGGCTGCCATTCCAGCTTGCTGCTCGGTCAATGCACGAGTATCGATGCCCATGATGTCTGCAATCTCACTGAATCGCCTTGGTGAGGCAATTCGATTGAACTCCATGACATGGGGAAGGAGTATCGCATTGATTTCACCATGCGGAAGGAGGTACTTGCCGCCGATGGCATGTGAAATGGCATGGGCCGCTCCCAAAATGGCATTGGAAAAAGCTAGTCCTGCCTGCAGGCTTGCCATCGCCATCGCTTTTTTTGCTTCCTCATTATGCCTGGATGCAACAGAGGGGCGTAAGTGACGGGAAACGATGGAAAGCGCATTTTTAGCTTGGACATCGGTCAATGGTGTGGCAGCGATTGAAACGTAGGATTCAATGGCGTGGGTTAAAACATCCATTCCCGTAGCCGCGGTCAAATCCGGACCCAAGGTGGTTAAGGTACCGGGATCGACTATTGCAATATCGGGGACGAGTGATTTTGAAATGATCGTCATTTTTTTCTCGCGGAATGAATCGACAATCACCGAAAACTGGGAGACCTCTGATCCCGATCCGGCCGTAGTCATGATCATCACCATGGGTGGGAGGGGGGAGTGAACTTTATCAACGCCTTCATAATCACTGATGATGCCGCCATTCGTAGCTAAAAGGGCTACCCCTTTGGCGACATCCAAAGCACTGCCTCCTCCTAAACCAATGATGGCATCGCATTCTTGTTCATTAAATGTCAAACAGCCGGCTTCAATCTCCCTGTCTTTCGGGTTGGTCGTCATATCAATGAAGGTAGCAAAAGCAAGACCAGCATCTTGGCAGGATTTAATGACTTTATCTAACCAGCCAGCATTGGCCACACCAGAGTCGCTGACTATAAGCGCCTTTTTGGCACCCAACCGCAAGCAGGCCTCACCGGCTTGTTCAATCGAACCATTTCCAAAAATCACTTCCGGCATCACAAATTTAGTTATCGACATCTTTGCGCCTTCTCCCTGTAAAAATTCAATCTCTTCTGTATTATTTTCCCGAAAAAGAGCGAAAATCCTGTTTGGATTCCAGGTATTTTTATATAATATGACAAAATATCAAATGGTAGAGAACTTTAGGCACGTGTCAAATGTCCTGCTTATTTCTTTAATTTGTAAATTCGTTACTTTAGACATGCATTAATAGGGATAAACCTACCTAGTTAGTATTATCTATATATTGTAAAATTATGGAGGTAATCTATTAAACTGGGAGGCAATCTATGAAAAAACAATTTCTATCGATAACATTAATCGCAGCATTGACACTCGGGACAACTGGGACAACTACCGCTTTAGCGACGCCGCATTCATCACAGGTGCAACAGGCGCCATCCACGGACAAGAAAGTCGTTAAGAAAATTGATGTCGACAAAATCTACAAGAATATTGAATACCTCTCACAAACACCTCGGGTGGCCGGTACGGATTCTGAGTATAAGGCCGTCCAATTCATCAAAAAGCAATTCAATTCTTATGGCTATGAAGCCGATATAGAAGAGTTCAATTTTTTATCTTATACAGACCCAAATCTGGTCAAGCTGTCCGTTGCTGGAATTGATGGGGAAATCCAAGCGAACCATTTAACTTATTCAGTTAATGGGAATTTATCCGGTGAAGTGGTATACGCCGGTTTAGGAACGAAAGAAGAACTTGAGGAAACCGATGTTAAAGGGAAGATTGCCCTTATACAAAGAGGCAGCCTCACTTTTGCAGAGAAAGTATTGAATGCAGCAGAAAAAGGGGCAGCGGGAGTCATCCTGTTCAATAATGCCGATGGGGAATTAAACGGGACACTCGGAGGGGTTAATGACAAGTATATTCCATCTGTCACGATAACCAAAAAGGATGGAGAAGCCCTGCTGGAGAAATTAAATGCTGGAGCTAAATTGACAGCATCATTAAAAATTGAAGGAGCTTATTCCGGAGAGAAAACCTCTTATAATGTAGTGGCAACGAAAAAAGCAACCAAGAACATCAAAGCAAAAAAGAGCGATATCATTTATATTACTGGACATCATGATTCCGTCGCTGGAGCACCCGGAGCGAATGATGATGCATCAGGAACATCCGTCACCCTTGAACTTGCACGTGTGCTGAAGAATCTTCCTACAGATACGGAAATTCGCTTCGTCACCTTTGGGGCCGAGGAAAATGGACTTCTAGGTTCGAAGCATTATGTGGACAATCTCTCTGATGATGATATCAAGCGGACGCTTGCCAACTTCAATCTGGATATGGTAGGAAGCCGGGACGCAGGAGATTTGGTCATTTTAACTAATGATGGAGAAATGAATCTTGTAACCGAGCTGGCTCAGGCATCAAGTGCAAGACTGAATGGCGAGCCGACTCCATATGGACAAGGCGGTAGAAGTGACCATGTATCTTTCGCAGAGGCTGGGATTCCCGCTGCATTATTCATCCATAGTCCATCAGAACCTTGGTATCATACTCCTGATGATACCATTGATAAAATCTCAAAAGAAAAGCTTCAAGATGTTGCTGAAATTGTCGGCACCGCTGTCTATGACCAAGCTAAAATCGAAACTGAAAAACCTGATCTCAATCATAAAAAAGGGAAAAAGGTGAAAGTTCCGCATTTATTTGACGAAAAGGAATTCAAATAATGCAGTAAATAGTCAGAGGGTGCAGCCTGCACTCTCTTTTTATGTTTGAAAATGGAAATGAAGAGGTAAAAAGTCTAAGCGGTAATTGTTCGGAATGGGATGAATTCCCTAAACACCTAGCATAAATAGCTTATTTATCCCTATTTAACTCTAAGACTATAATCCTTATAATAAAAAATATGAAAAATATGACAGTCTACATAATGAGAATAGTATGTTTGAGGTGATTTTTTTAAGTGTATGCAAATTCATTGAGTGAAATTCACTCTGCCCTCTCCAGTAAAATGTCCGATGTGAATGAAAAAATTAATCGTTTGGAGCAGGCAAAAAGACAAATCAAAGACGAACAGAACGCTTGTCTGGGGGAAATTGCTAAAATTAAAAATCCAGACTTGGCAAAAAGCTGGACGGGGAACCGAGCAGAAGGCTTTCAAGATGCCCGCAGTGATGCATACAAGGCAATGTCAACGATCATTCATGATGATTATGACGACTATCAAGAGAAAATCGACGGTAAAATCATGATGCTTAATATAGAGAAAAAGGCTCTGAGTGCAGCAGGCACCATAGCTCATGAAGCGGATGTACTTTTAGGTAAAGGAGAAGCCGTCATAGATCAACTGGAAAGTAAAATATCATATTTAAAAGGGTGGTTGTTTTAATGACGACGATCAAACTGAATCATCCTGCCGTAATGAAGCAAGTCGATCAGGTGAAGACGGCGCTTGGTACAGTCACGCTTGGAAATCTGCCGGCAGGCGAACTTGGCAGCAATATATTGGAATTCACCTCGAAATGGATTGACCGGGAAACGAACCTGGAGAAGGTCTTCGAGCAATATATCAAAATCGTCCAGAAAAATGTGGAAGATACCCGTGCCAACATTGACTTATTGAAAGAACAGGATGAAGCCATCGCCCATACGTCTTCACATGGGTACCAGCCGCGATGAAAATATATGAAGCCAAGACATTGACGGCCGCAACCAAGTCGCGGGCCAAGCAATATGAAGAACTAAAGAAGGAAGTCACAGCCCTGAAAAAGGAATTTCAGGGCATCGTCGGCCTGGATAACGAGTTTCAAGGGGCCGGTGCCGCAGCCATCAAAAGCTTTTATGAAGCACAAATCGAGGTGGCCGACGCCTGGATGGAACTATTCACTACCCAGATCAGTTTTTTGGATGGCATTCCAGCCAGTCTGGAAGAGGCGGACCTATCCGGAAATACGGTGGTCGAGGTTCCCTTTTTAGATGGCGAAGTCTCGACCGGCATTAACCAAGCGAAGTCGCTTGTCGATGAACAAGCGAACGATCTCCAAAGGATCCTGAATAGCATTGACGATATCCTGCCTCTTGATATGTTCAACCAAAAGGACTTTAATGAAAAAATCACACTGGCCGGACAAAGGCTGGATGACACCGTGACAAAGGTCGAGAATGTCGACCGGCAATTGGTTGAGGAATATGATGTGTCCGTCGGGCAGGAAAACGTGGCCGTTGGCCTCTTCCGCGCCTTGCTTGATGCCACCAAACAGGACGGCAACGTTTCGCCGATGACGTTCAACCAATCGGCATTCAAGAATAGTGACGTCTATCAAGTGAAGGATGAAGTCGCCGGTCAGATGAAAGACTATCAGACCTTCAAAAAGCAACAAGCCGGGGCCCAGAAAATCGAACGTGAAATGGAAGAACTCGAAAACCGCCCATGGTATGAAAAAGCCTGGGATACCACAAAAACCTTTACAGGGGAATTCACGGGATATTATGATTCAATCAGGGCCTCAACCGGAGTCGATCCAGTAACGGGCCGCAAGCTTTCCGATGCCGAACGAATCGCCGCCGGCGCCATGGCAGCCGCTGGATTCATCCCCGTCGTCGGCTGGGCAGGCCGGGCCATCAAAGGCGGCAGCGCCCTATACAAAACGGCCAAAGGACTCAACGCGGCGAACCACGCGCTCGATGCCTATAAAACGACAAAAGGCTTTAGCCTCCTCCAGAAAACCGAATACGGGATATACGGACTCCTCGCAGCCAACGGCCTCGGCGAAGCCGTCACCGGCAAAGACATGTTCGGCAACCAGCTAACCGAGGAACAGCGCCAGAACGGGCTGTTGATGGCACTCGGCATCGGCGGTGTGGCAGGTGCGGCGAAGTATGTGGATCATTTACAGGCAAAGAATCCAGCATTAATAAATAGAGGAACAATTACATCACTAGATAAAGCAGGTCATGGCGGACCTGGAGATAACTATAAGTATAATATGATAGAGAATCCAGGACCTTTAGCAGACATTAATCCGGGAGCTGCATCTACCTTTAGAAGCGGAAAGTATAATGTGGAAGTACTTAAGCAAGATTTGATTTTATATAGAGCGGGAAAAGCCGGTGGTGGGAGAAATGCTTTAGGCCAATATTTTACAAGGGAACCTTCAACTAGAATAGAAGGAAGAATTGATTTGGCTGTAAAGGCACAGTGGATTGATCCAAAAACAGGTTCACTAACTGGTTCATCGCCACTAGATAGTGTTTATACACTGAAAATTCCTAAAGGAACTACTATATATGAGGGGCCAGCGGGCCATCAAGCTGGAATCTATTCAGGTGGAGGAAATCAAATTTTTGTGTCAGAACCATGGAAAATTAAGGATTTAGAAGTGATTAATGAAATTCCAATAAAATAATTGTAATATGGGGGATAAACTTGGAGCAAACATTATTAGTTATTCAAGATGCTTATGTTCGTTTGGTTAAAATATTGACAAAGGAAAAGAATGATTTAGAATTTATAATAAGTCAAGCTAAAGCCTCAATTGAGTTGATTGATGCTTGCTTATTGGATTGTCAATCATCAGAACAATATCGTAAAACTATGATGGAATTGAGTAGCATCTATCGTGATATAAATAAACCCAGAGTGGGTTTATCTGATTATTTTATTTGGCATGATAACTATGACAAGAGAATTGTTGCTAATAACGAATTAGATGAAATAAAAGATATTTTATCAAAAGTATTTTTTGCTAATAAAAGGACCTTAACATAAGTTGTTAAGGTCCTTTTATAATAATGACTGAAGGACTTTTGTCTCCTCCAGAAAACCGAATACGGGATATACGGACTCCTCGCAGCCAACGGACTCGGCGAAGCCGTCACCGGCAAAGACATGTTCGGTAACCAGCTAACCGAGGAACAGCGCCAGAACGGGCTGTTGATGGCACTCGGCATCGGCGGTGTGGCAGGTGCGGCGAAGTATGTGGATCATTTACAGGCAAAGAATGCACTCTATCAAACTACTGACTTATTAAAGGGAAATAAAGTATTAAGAAAATATGCTAAGGAAATAGCGAAACATCCAAATCCAAAACCTGTTGAAGACGTACTAAAGTATGTAATTAAGAAACAAAATTCCATAGGAACTAAGGTTATGCTCGATGGAGATGTTGTTGAAAAAGTTTTAAAGGAAGTTAAGCCGAATATCACGATAAGAGAACTGGAAAATTTAAAATGGAGTGTAATAGAGGAAGCTACTTTAAAAAATAAGACCATTCTTAAACCTTCACAGAGAGCAAGGTTATGGCAAGGTTCTCATCCTTACTTTGGTATAGATACATATGAGGATATTATTTTGAAAAAAGGCACAATCTTATTTGCTGGATATCCAAGACCAACAGGTTATTGTTTTACAAAAGAGGTTTTAGATAGCGTAGACGGAGATTCAAAAAAATTATTTCAAGGTGTTCAAGTTAATCCTAGAGAATTTGATGATGGAACGGGAGATTATAAATTTCAAGTCATCGAGTTCGAATTACTGGATGATTTACCATCAGCTAGAGGTATGACAGATGCGAATCCTCAATTTGGATCAGGCGGTTTAGAGCAAATATTCACACCTGATTTTGAAGATCTACTTAGAGAAGGAAAAGTAAATCCTGTACTGGACGATGTAACTAAGCAAAAATTAAGAGGAAATGGAATAGAATTTAATCCAACATTGTTACAACAAAAAGATGAAAGTGGTAAGTACATATACGAAACAATCAGTAAGACTTTTGTAGAGATAGCAGAGGATCCAAATGTTATCAAATTGAAAAATTTTAAATTAACTGAAGAAGAAGTTTTACAAATTAAAAAAGCTGTAAAATTATTAGAAGAAAGTGGAGGGGGGATTAAGTGATGAGTAATCTGAAAAAGGGAGAGTTAGAAATAGATGGTGTTTTTATTTTTCCTAACTGTAAATTAGTTGATATAAAAACAAAAGAATCTTCAAGTAAGTTTAAATCTATAATCCTTGATAGTCATAATGAATCTTTAAGGTTTTTAAACGCACCTAAATTAGGTAGCAAATATTTTAATGTCCGATTATCATTTAAAGATAATTTAATATGGGGGATTGATCTGAAAGTAAATAATCCATCCATTAACCAATGGGACTATGAAGAAAAACTATCTCAGCATGGCGAATGGCTTACAGAGCAAATTGGTTATCCTGAGGGAATATTGTCTGAAAATGTATTTGAATGGGGTAAGATTACCCAATGGTATGATCCGCGGTCCAGTGATGCGGGAATCAGCATACTTTATTTCCAAAGGTAAAATGACACGAAGTGAATATGAAAATAAGATAAAAGAGTTAGGTATAGATTTACAAGAACTCAATATTTTTACTGAGGGGTATCAAACTACAGGCAACGAATCAGCCCCAGTTGATTTGGTAACGACAGTAGACTGCCGTTACCAAATCGGCCGAAGGTGCCTGAATTATAATAGCCTAAGCAGAGCCTGTGCACCTGTTAGGATAAGTCCTATTATAAAACCGCAGACCGCTCCGTTCACACGAATCCATTGTAAGTCTTTTCCTACACCATTTTCCATCATATCAATCAGCGTTTCATTGTCTAGCTTATCTAAATTTTCTTGTACAAGATTGCCGATCTGCGTATGATTATTTTCAATGAGAACAGTAATTTGTTTCTGTATCCAATGATCGATGTGGGTGCTATTTTCTTTTATGTTGTCCAGTACGTGATGAATCATTGGAGTCAGATAAGTATCCATGAAATGTTCATCTTCGACGAAATCCAATGCTTCTTGTTGAATTTGTTGTAGACTTCCCTTTATTGTCGCCTCAGGCTCCCATTTTGTCAGAAGTTGTTTTTTCCATTTTTCAACTCCTTCTAACAGTTCCCGGTTATGATTAATGCCTTGTATCTCTTTCCTGATATATAAGATTAAAGCCTCTCTATTTGGTTCGTCCTCGTTTTGTAAATTATTTACGACACTTAATAACAGGTTTTGTATGATATTCCCAAGTTTCTCTTCGTTAAGTAGGCTTTGAATGGATTTAACGGCAAACTGAAGCATACCTTCCAGTTCAATCTTGCTGAGTACATCCATGGAAACAGTGCCAAGACGGTGACTGGTTTGTTTTTTTCCTAACCAATCTTCAGCTTTTTTCAAAACATGATCCAAAGCCTTCTTATCAAACTCTTCGTTAAGTAACTGTGAACTTACTAAATGAAGAATCTTGCTCATGTCTATGTTAGAAAGTGATGCTTTAATTTTTTTTGCAACGAAAGGTGTGATCTTTTCAATATCTATATAACCAATCATTTGCTTGATAAGTTTAATCAGGACTTTTCTAAAAGTATCACTTTGTATCTCTTTTACTAAAATAGGGATTAATTTCTCAGTAAAAGAAATATGTTTTACTTTGTCCTGAATACTTTCCTTAGAAAGCCAGTCGTTTTTTAACATCGAAACAAGTGCATTTGTCATTCTTTTACGATTGTTGGGCAAAAGCGCTGTATGGGGGATTGGTAATCCAAGCGGATGGCGGAATAATGCAGTGACTGCAAACCAATCTGCCAATCCGCCAACTAAACCGGCCTCAAACCCTCCATGTAATAAATCCAACGGCAATGAACCTTGAAATGGAGTGGTTGCAATATAACCCGCCCCCATGATAATTAGTGAATATCTAGCTATTTTTCTTGACGATTTTATTTTTGGTGACATTATATTCTCTCATCCTTAAAATGAAATTCAATTACTATTAACGAATCATCTATATGTTTAATGTCTTACTTTTATCTAGTAGTATAGCAGGTAGTTCAAAAAAATACTCCTAACGAGGGTAGTAAGTTCATTTAGTGGGGAATGGGGAAATCACTTATTAAGACCACAATCATTGATATTTCCTTTGAATTTCGAAGATGCGGATGGTTGATTCACAATAAAAAAAGCCGATTTATTCAATCGGCTTTTTTTATTCATTTAATGAAAAGAGTTTTTGGTTCATCTCCAAAAGATTATGATGCGTCTGCTTTTATCGAATTATTTTTAACGGTCCCTACATTTTTCTTATCTTTCATACGACTGAAGATATAGGCTAGAACGGAACCTGATATATTATGCCAAACACTGAAAATGGCACTAGGTACAGCGGCCAAAGGTGAGAAGTGGGCTGTTGCTATAGCTACACCCAAACCAGAGTTCTGCATACCAACCTCCATTGCAACAGCTTTCTGTTTAGCTAAATCCATCCCGCATAAACGAGCAAAGAAAAAGCCGAGTAAAAAACCAAGAACATTATGAAGAACGACTACTGCAAAAATAAGCAAACCTGTTTTAGCCAGCTGAGCTTGGCTTCCAGCTACTACGGCTGATACGATCAGAACGATGGAAATGACAGATACTAGAGGTAAAGCCTTTGCACCTGCCTCTGCCTGTTTACCGAAAAACTTTTTAACAATGAATCCAAGCATCAGTGGGATAATCACCACTTGAATTATGGAAATGAATAATGACCCAATACTGATATTGACCCATTTACTTGCCAAGAGCAGAATAAGCAGGGGAGTTACGATTGGCGCTAGAATAGTGGAAACAGAAGCAATGGCAACTGCAAGCGCAACATTTCCTCTCGCAAGAAACACCATGACATTTGAAGCTGTTCCACTAGGGCAGCATCCTACCAAAATAACACCAACAGCCACTTCTTTGGGCAAATCGAACCCTATTGCTAATACAAATGCCAATAATGGCATAATGATAAAATGTCCTGCTACCCCTAGTGCCACTTCTTTCGGACGTCGGAAAACTTCTTTAAAATCCGATGTTGATAATGTAAGCCCCATGCCAAACATGACAATTCCTAATAATGGAACAATATAGTCTCCAATCCATACAAAATGATTAGGTAAGATATACGCAATAACTGCAAATATAATGACCCATAAGGTAAATGTTTTACCAGCAAATCCGCTGATTTTCTCTACTACTCCCATAGTGACCTCCTAGATGTTTTAAAATAAAACAATTATAGTTTATATTCAGAATATTTTAAACCTTTTTCTGAAATCAATACGTTTCTACCAGCCTTTAGGGTTGTTTCATTATGGACAGACATATATATAGGGGATTTTTTTGAACTGTAATTCTCTAGCGGTTGTTAACAAAGAAAAAGGTTTTAGAAATTCTGTTCACTTTTATCCTTTTTCTTTTTTTGAAAAATAAGAGAGGTGCAAATTATTGGCATACTAATGATATGGAAAGTAGTTACCGGTTTTCTAGAGTAGGAAATAGTATTTGTTGTTTTACAGGTTTAATTATTGCTATTGTATGTTTAGCCAGGGCTATAAAAGAAGTGGAGATGTGGTTTCTTTGATACATATATTAATTGCGGATGATGATCGGCATATTCGGGAGTTGCTTAAATTTCACTTGGAAAAGGAAGGGTACATGGTATTCGAAGCGAAGGACGGGAATGAAGCTTCCTTGATACTGGAGAAGGAACGGATCCATCTGGCCGTTGTTGATATTATGATGCCGTTTAAAAACGGACTGGATCTTTGTAAGGAAATCCGGGATCAATATGATCTGCCGGTCATTTTATTGACAGCTAAAGATCAACTTATCGATAAGGAAAAGGGGTACTTTGCGGGTACGGATGATTACCTCGTAAAGCCATTTGAGCCACGGGAACTTCTATTTCGGATAAGAGCGCTATTACGAAGGTACCGTATGGTGAATTCTGAATCCATTTCATTGAATCAAACGGTCATTGACCGTAAAAGTTATGAGGTGCGACTAAATGGGAGTACGCTGCTCCTACCGCTTAAGGAATTTGAGCTGCTGGCTCAGCTGGGGAGTTTTCCTGATCAGGTCTTTACGCGTGAGCAGCTTATTGAATTGGTGTGGGGTGCTGATTTTGAAGGGGATGATCGGACGGTTGATGTCCATATTAAACGGTTAAGGGAACGTTTTGCCGGGCGGACCGATGATTTTGTTATAACGACAGTCCGTGGTTTAGGTTATAAACTGGAGGTCAACAAGAAGTGAAAACACTCTATTTCAGGATAGTTATTCAAACCATTTTGATCATGGTGCTTGCCAGTGTCATCGCCTTTTTGATTTCCAATGTCTATTATCATCAGGTTCAAAAACCCAACAATGGTGAGAAGATAAAGAAAGTTGCAAGTGATATCGTCTCCTTATATGAGGAAAATCCTGATCAGGATATTGATGCGTATTTAAATCATATTGCAGGATTGCACTATCAAATGTATCTATTTAATGAGCAGGGTGAAGGAACTTTATATGGTGAGCCGTTTCGGGAAACTGGTTTGGATCGAGATACGATTTCCGGAGTTTTGAACGGGAAGACCTATCAAGGGATAGCCAATTATAATAATGGGTTGTTTATTACCGGATTTTTTGAAGATGTATTGATTAATAGCATTGGGGTCCCATTGAACGTGAATGGCGAAAAACATGCATTGTTTGTAAGGCCGAATATAGAGCTGCAGTTTGGTGAATTCCGCTTTTTTCTTGCAGTTTTGCTTGTTCTCACGCTCCTTCTCAGCTTTTTATTTGTGATCATTAACACGCGTTTCATCGTTAAACCAATTACGAAATTAACGGAAGCTACAAAGAGGATTGCCGATGGAGATTATAGTAGTGAATTGAACGTTACCCGCAGTGATGAAATTGGGGATTTGGCTCAAAATTTCTCGAAAATGACTCAAAGCATACAGCGGTTAGATGATATGAGGCAGGAGTTCGTATCGAATGTATCTCATGAAATTCAATCTCCGCTTGCATCCATCCAAGGTTTTTCTCAAACCCTCCAATCGGAAGAATTAACAAAGGAACGAAGAAATCATTACTTGTCCATTATTGAAAAAGAAAGCAGGCGCATGTCGTTACTAAGCAAACAGCTGCTCCTGCTTGCTTCGTTGGATAAAGAAGAAGATCCGCTGCAACGGTCCAATTTCGATTTAGCACAGCAAATAAGGCAAGTGTTGTTCATGCTTGAATGGAATTGGCGGGAAAAGGATATGGTGATCGAAATGGATTTGCCTTCAACCCTTATTTCTGCAGATGAGAAACTTTTAAATCAAGTATGGACGAATTTGATAACAAATAGCATTAAATACTCGGAAAACGGCAGTTCGATCGATATTCGGATTAAAAGTATAGGCAGTGCTGTTGAAGTGATGATCGCGGATACGGGCATGGGAATTCCAGTAGAAGACCTCCCTTATATCTTTGATCGCTTTTATAAAGTCGACAAAGTGAGGAACAGGAGTGAAACAAGCAGCGGATTAGGACTTTCGATTACGAAGAAGACGGTTGAACTTCATGGGGGAACGATCGAAGTTCAAAGCGAACTTTGTAAAGGGACCACTTTTTATATACGGTTGCCCCTTATGTAATCAGTTGTTCATCTTCCATTCATATTGATTGTTTACAATCGGGTCATACCGAGTCAGGTAGGACTTGATCGGTAAACAAAAGGAATGGGAGATGAAATGATGTTTTTGGCATTACGTGAACTAAAGCATTCAAAGTTACGTTATCTGCTGATTGGACTGATCATGGTATTGGTCGCTTTGCTTGTCTTTATCATTTCAGGATTAGCTAATGGACTTTCTTCAGATAATGCTTCATCCATACAAAACATGAAGGCCGACTATTTCGTTATGGAGCATGAGTCTAAAAATAAATTGAACCGATCCATCATATCCATGGAAAAGCTAGATGAAATCCGTGCCTCGTCGGATGTTAAAGCAGCCGAAGGTCTGGGGCAAATGATGATCACATTGAATAAAATCGGCTCATCGGAAAAAACGGATGTCACCATTTTTGCGACCGATGCCAGTGGAATTTTAGCACCGAAGGTCATAGAAGGAACGAACTATGACAATAAGAAACAAGGTGAAGTCGTTGCAGATCGTTCTTTAAAAGAAGTGGGTTATAAATTGGGTGATTCACTTAAAGATGACCTATCAGGTAAGGTTTTCACCATTGTTGGTTTTACTGAAAAGCAATCTTACAGCCATTCACCGGTAGTTTACATGAATGTTAAGGGGTGGCAGGAGATTAATCCTGCATTGAAAAATCAAGAGAAAGATTCAATCAGCACAATAGCTGTGCAAATGGATTCGAAGGCAGAAGGAAATGTACGTGAATCATTGCCTGAAGGCGTAA
The DNA here is from genome assembly GCF_030348405.1 of Peribacillus sp. NJ11. Lineage (NCBI taxonomy): Bacteria > Bacillati > Bacillota > Bacilli > Caryophanales > Bacillaceae > Peribacillus > Peribacillus sp. NJ11. The sequence continues at coordinate 642,099 of NZ_JAUCFO010000001.1, read as the reverse complement.
CGCTCATTTCGAAAGAAGAATCACTTCAGAGTATACCAGGCTTCAAAGAGGAACAGGGTACATTGACGATGATGATTGCCTTCTTGTTTGTCATAGCAGCTTTCGTTTTGGCTGTATTCTTTTATGTGATTACCTTGCAGAAGACGAATCAATTTGGAGTCCTTAAAGCACTCGGGGCCAATACGGGCTACCTGGCAAAAAGTATCGTTGGTCAAGTAATGCTGCTTGCCGTGACATGTATAGCCATCAGTGTTGCACTGACATATGGCGTCACTTTAATCATGCCAGAAGGAGTGCCATTTGAATTGAGTACAGATTTGGTCATTAAATATTCCTTGTTACTTTTGGTTGTATCCGTATTGGGTTCGCTGCTATCACTATACCGAGTATCGAAGATAGATGCGATCGAAGCAATAGGGAGGGTATCATGATGGGGGATAAGCTATTATTTGAAAACGTCAGTAAGATTTATGGGGAAGGCGATAATAAGGTGACAGCCCTTGATAATATTTCCCTGAATGTGAGAGCGGGGGAATTCGTCGCCATCGTGGGTCCTTCAGGCTCAGGGAAAAGTACTTTTCTTTCAATAGCAGGTGCGTTACTTTCCCCGAGCAAAGGTCGCTTACTGCTTAATGATGAGGATATTACAACATTATCCCCAAAGGAATTGACTAGAGTACGCCTTGAAAAGATCGGATTTGTATTCCAATCGTCGAATCTTGTGCCATATCTCACCGTACGAGATCAGCTTCTGCTACTTTCTGAACTGATTGGCAAGCGGGATAAAAAAATTGTGAAAAAAGCGGACGAATTGCTTAGCCACCTTGGACTTGGACATCGGGCAGGTCACTTGCCAGAAGAACTGTCGGGCGGTGAGAGGCAGCGTGTAGCCATCGCCCGTTCGCTGATGAATGATCCAGAAATCATTTTAGCGGATGAACCAACCGCAAGTCTTGATTCCAAAAGAGGCAGGGATGTTGTTGAAATGCTTGCACATGAGGTGAAGTCAAGAAATAAAGCGGCCATCATGGTAACGCACGATGAAAGAATGTTAGATTTATGTGATCGAGTGGTCAATATTACAGATGGCAAGGTATTTGGATAAAGTTATACGTAAAACACACTCTCATGAGTTGAGTCATTACAATAAGCGGTAAATAGGCCGCCGTTTCTCCAAAGGAATTAGGGGAGGCGGCGACCTGAATCGCTTGAATTAGAACCTAGTTAATCGACAGTAAGCAGTTGAAATACTAGTCGTTACTTTATATAAACGGCCTGCAATTATGTATTATATTTTGCTTGGATCTCAGATGGTTATCTTCGGATTAATCATGTTTTTTTATTTTAAAGAACAAACAGTGATAGGTTGCTTTCACACCTGATTCATCTCGGTATTCTGTGTCGTATATGCTGATTAACTCTCGAAAAAAGGAAGGGCGCTGGCAGTAGTTTTCTTTGTTGCTGTTAGCTGCACCAATCTTTTTAATTGAAGTGAAAAATTCACGTACTGTCTGAAAGTACTCTAGTTCAAGATTTTCTTTTTTTGTTATCTCGATTGGAAATGCTGGTGAAAAGGGGAGTGCTTCTTCACAAACTTGAGATAATTCTTCTAGAGTATAAAACATTTGGCCTGGTGAACTATCAATGGAAAGTTGAAGCTTTTCTTTCGCATATTCATATGACCTATGAAGCTCTTGAAAGGTATCGATTCCAAACGTTGAAAATATCAGGCTCCCTTCAGCCGTTAATCGTGTACACAGTTTTTCAAGGGTTGCAGGAAGATTATTCAGCCATTGAAACGTTGCATTAGAGATAATCATATCGTAATTTTCATTAAGCGCCATTTCTTCGATATCAGCACATAAAAAAGTAACACGGTCATCCTTTGTCATTCCTTTTGCCACTTCAACCATTCCTGGTGCTAAATCAACAGCGGTAATAGCGGCATTAGGGAATGTTTGGACTAGTAACCTGGTTAAGTAACCAGTGCCGCAGCCGATTTCAAGAATATTGATTTTTTGATTGGTGTTTTTTTGAGGAAGCAAATCCACTAATTGTTTTGCCATGTTTTTTTGAACATTGGCGTACGCATCATATGTTTTCGCGTGTTCACTGAACCGCTTACTTAACAATCGTTTATCAATCATGAATGTACTCCTTTTGAATAAATGTTTTGATATGCTGCACACATTCCTGTGGTTTTGTGAAAAATGGAATATGACCTGCACCTTCCATAATATGAAACTCTGATTTCCCACCCAGATTTTCTTTAATGAAAGATGAGGCTCCGAGTGGACAAATTTTGTCTTCCCTCCCATGAATCAATAAAAAGGGGGTTTCAATCCTGTCTAGATTTACTCTAGCATCTTTCTGAAGTAAATAATCCAAACCTATAGAAAGCGAAAACACCTCATCTCCATGAAATTCACGTTGAATTGTCGCGTTGAATTGATGATAAAAACCTTCTTCTTTTTCAGCTTCGGAAAACATTGCTTCATAAAAGGAAGTCAAAGTCTTCTCTTTATTACGCTGTAGTTGTTTCTTCATGCGCTCGACAATAAGTCGATCCCAGCCAAATGAATAATTTTCTGCTGTGGTAAACCGACTTGTTGCGCCAAAGAGTATGAAACCTTTTATTTTTTCTCGATACGAACTTGCAAGTTCCAGTGATATTAGTGATCCTAATGACCAGCTCAGTAAATAAATTGGACCATCGATGGATGCGATTGTGTCTATGACTCTTTCTTCAAAGTCATTTAGTGTTTTCATATCTCTCCATTCTATAAATGAAAGGTTAGATACTTCAGACAGCGGTTGAATTAACGGTTGAAACGCCCCTTTTTCCATTCCCCAGCCTGGAAGCATGACTAAATTCGGCATTTTCATTCAATAACACCCATTTCTTTTCCAATAATCGAAATTTTTTCAACTGCCCACTCAAGATCTTTTTTATCGTGGAGAGCTGTCACGGTAAACCGGATTCTCGCCTCATTTTCAGGAACGGTCGGCGGTCTGACAGCGATAGCTGCAATTCCTTCTTTCCGCAAACGTTTGGCAAATTTCATCGTTTTTTCGTTTTCTCCGATGACAATGGGAACAATTTGTGATTGACTTCCACAAATATTAAACCCGTAATATGTGAGTTTTTCTCTAAAGTATTCCGAATTCATTTGGAGTAGTGTGCGGCGCTCTGGCTCTTCTTGCACAAGTTCAATCGCTGTTTTTATAGCACCAAGTATGGCAGGGGGAAGTGCAGTTGAATAAATGAATCCGCGCATGCGATTTTTTAAATAGTCGATAAGCCATTTTTTCCCGACAACATAGGCTCCGAATGAACCGAGCGCTTTGCTGAAAGTACCCATTTGGATATCTATTTTTTTTTGAAGATGGAGATGACAGGCATAACCTTCACCGTTCTTACCGTAGATGCCGCTTCCATGTGCTTCATCAGTCATTAACATTGCATTATAACGTTCTTTTAACCGAACAAGGTCCTCAAGGTAAGCAAAGTCACCGTCCATGCTGAAGATTGTATCCGTCACGATTAATTTACGTGCTTCAATTGATGACTTTTTCAATAATGCTTCTAAATGATCTAAATCATTATGCTGATATCGCAAATGTTTCGCACGGCTCAAAAGAGTGCCATCGACAATGCTTGCATGATTCAATTTATCGCTATAAATTAAATCGTTACGAGACACCAGGGCGGAGATAATTCCAAGGTTTGCGTTATAGCCACTGTTGATAATGAGTCCTGCTTCTGCTTTCTTCCAATTGACAAGAGCTTGTTCTGCTTGCTCGTAAAGAGGATGATTGCCAATAATTAACCGTGAAGCCGTTGCTCCTGCACCATATGTATGTACGGCATCAACCATGGCTTTTTTCAACCTTTCATCTCCTGCATATCCTAAATAGTTATTAGAAGCTAGATTTAGCATTCTGCACCCGTCGATCATAAGCCATGGCTGCTCGGCAAATTCCGTTGTTACGAGTTCACGCTTTTGTGATATCTCTTCTAAATAGGCAAGCTCTTTCTTTATTTTTTCTTCCCAAGATAATTGTTTTTCACTGTGCATGGCCATTCTCCTTTTTATATGTTAACTAAATAATATATTAGTTAACATATAAAACATTCTAATCATGACTCAATGAAACTGTCAAGCTTTGAAATGGAACCGGATAATGAATTAATTATCCATAAATCAGGGAGATATCAAGAGGCGAAAGAAGACAACTATCACCAACATGCTGGTTGGTAATTTTGTGATTTGAACCAAGCGGGGCGGATGATGAGTAAACTAGCATTTGTCGATAATAATAAGGAGGAATAATGACTGCTCTATGTGAAGGGAGAAATGAGGGCCATCATCGGTGCATCCAGGTTGGGTAATCACAAAGACTGGCTGCGTTTTCCTTTGGCAGCAGCTTTTTTGAGCTAATGGCTAAAAGAGCTTAATGAAAGTTCATTGAAGATAATTTAACTTCCAAGGGAGTCTTTTTGTTAAACCTTCAAATCTTTGAAGGATTAAATGGCAATCCATGTTACTATAGAGCAGTGAAATTAACCTATCTCTTTTCACATTAACCATTACTTAAAGGAAGGTATTAAATATGAAAAAGATTTCTTTAGATGTTTTCTTTATATTAATAGGAGCTTTTATTTTCGCTTTGGCAATAAATCTTTTCGTTATTCCCAATGAACTTGGTGAGGGAGGAGTCACGGGGATAACCATCATTTTATTTTATCTTTTTGAATGGTCACCAGGGCTGTTAAGTTTGATCATTAACGCTTTCCTGCTCATTGTCGGTTATAAATATTTGTCGAAAATGACAACGGTTTATACAATTATTGCCGTTGCATTTAATTCGCTTTTCCTCCATTTAACCGAAAGTTGGAGTATATCTTCAGATGAATTGGTCATCAATGCGATATTTGGCGGGGTTTTTGCAGGAGCAGGTATTGGCATAATCATTCGTGTTGGAGGTACAACTGCCGGTACAACGATCCTAGCCCGAATTACGAATAAATATTTGGGGTGGAGCTTAAGCTATGGACTTCTGTTTTTCGATTTAATCGTTGCGTTCTCATCTTATTTCATCATTGGTGCAGAAGGTCTGATGCTTACTATTCTCATGCTTTATATTGGTACAAAAACGATGGAATTCATCATTGAGGGATTGAACCCGAAAAAAGCGATTACCATCATTTCAAAAGAAGCGGACCAGATTGCAAAGCAAGTAACAGAATTGATGGACCGAGGGGTCACTGTTTTTAGCGGTCATGGATACTATACAAAAGAATCAAAGGATATTTTGTATATCGTTATAAGTAAGCAAGAGGTACTCAAGTTAAAGAGAATTGTTCAGTCAACTGATAGCAATGCATTTATAGCCATACATGATGTTCGGGACGTATTTGGTGAAGGATTCCTGGATATTTCGAAGTCCTGAAGCTATTTGGCAGAAGGAGGATATCGTAAGTTCGAAATGAAAAGGCCTAATAGGCTTTTTTATTTTGCACTGTAAAAAAAATCTGTGAATTCGGAATAATTTGTTATATTATGTAAGTAAGAAACCACACACCCTGAGGAGTGCAGCCATTAATTGTGGAGGTGTCCAAGATGATCCTTTTAAAAGTGGATGACAGAAAGTTTGGGAAAAGCAATATCAAGTACAGTGTCGTTGATAAGGAAACGAATGAATTGATCATTAGTGGTGTGTTTAAAGAATTTGGACAAGCAAGCGATAAATATTATGAATTGAAGGATGAATATGGTCCTTCCAATGTGAAAATGGTATTGAAGTGAAAAGAGGGGAACCGTTGGGTTTCCCTTTTTCGTATACTAGAAAACGGCCCGTACAATAAATTAGATTTTATAATCGGATAAAGGAATAATCAAAGGTTTCTGAATCATATAATTAGGTTGAGAAGGTTTTTAACATCCTTTTTTTACAATATACTACAATTTTATTGTAAAGTATGGAATTAGGTGGTAATATAAAGCCCATAAATGTAAACGTTTGCAAAGGGATTTTGTGAGGAGGTGATGTAAAAGAAGTACGATAGACTATGATTATCGCAGAATTAAAGGCTTTTATTTTACAATTTTATGCAAACGTTTTCTTAAAATTGCGTGAATCTTATGAAAAAGGGAGAGTCGGTAGGTATGAAGCAAAAAAAATGGTACGGGGGAATCTTTTCTGTTTTATTAATTTTTAGTGTGATTTTGGCTGGATGCTCTTCATCTACTGGCGGAAATAGCGACTCTAAGGATAAAGTGACGCTGGATATATTTCAGTTCAAGGTAGAATTCAAGTCGCAATTCGAGACATTGGCAAAACAATATGAAAAAGAAAATCCAGATGTGAAGATCAAGGTATCGACAGTTGGCGGTGGAAATGATTATAAATCAGCCATTACGGCAAAGTTCGCTTCCGGTGAGGAGCCAGCGGTTTTTAACATTGGCGGACCGGTAGATGTCGAGCAATATAAAGATAGATTAACAGATTTAAAGGACACGAAAGCTGCAGCAGCGGCACTTGATGGTACTTTGGATGGCGTGGAAGAGGACGGGCAAGTTCTCGGACTTCCATTTAACCAGGAAGGTTACGGCTTGATTTATAACAAACGGATATTTAAAGAAGCCGGAATTAATCCTGATGAAATTACAAGTTATGAAGCCTTGGAGGCGGCAGTTAAGAAAATGGATTCACAGAAAGATAAATTGAAAATCGATGCAGTTTTCGCGTATCCGGTTAAAGAGAAGTGGGTGACAGGAAACCATTTATCCAATGTATTCTTATCTCCGGAGTTTGATGGGAATGTGTTGGAAGCAAGCAAGGCCTCAACGGTTAAATTTACTGATGGTGACAAGTTTAAACAAATGGTCGATATCCAAAATAAATATTCCGTCCAGCCGACAGCAAGTCTCGATTACTCCCAACAAGTGGAAGAGCTGTTCTCACTTGAAAAGGTTGCAATCATTCAGCAAGGTAACTGGGTATATAACACAGTGTATGATATGGACCCTGAGTTAGCGGAAAAAGGCATTGGCATCATTCCGATTCCTAATGGAGACTCTGCGGGCATGCCAGTCGGCGTACCGAACTATTGGGCAGTGAACAAGAAATCGGATGAAAAGGTGCAGGAAGAAGCGAAGAAGTTCCTCGACTGGATGTATACATCTGAAGAAGGGAAAAAAGCCGTTTTGGAGGATTTTAAATTCATTCCTGCTTATGAAGGATATGATGTAGAAAAAATAGCCGATCCAATTTCAAAAGAAATTTATAAATACTCCCAAGAAGGAAATACGATTGGTTGGGTGTTCAATGGATATCCGGTTGGTTGGAATGATGACCTTGGTGCAAGTGTCCAAAAATACGTAACTGGTAAATTGACGTGGGAGGAATTTGTACAACAGAACATTGAAAATTGGGAGAAGATTCATAGCAAATAAGTGTTTGGAAAGGCAAATGACCAATCGGCATGAAAAAAGTGTGTCGATTGGTTGTTCCTTGTTACAAGAAAGTCTCTAAGGGAATTTGCCGCAACAAGATTTTCATCAACTAACTTAGTCATGATCGATGATTTTTCTATAATTTAAAACCCGTTAACTATTAAATCATTTCAAGGAGGTCGGTTTCGTTGAGGAATCGGGATGCCGCATATTGGCTGTTTTTAACACCTGTTCTTGCTGCACTCATTTTGGTGGTGATCGTGCCACTCATCTACGGATTTTATTATTCCTTTACGAATTGGAACGGTCTAGGGACACCAGATTTCATCGGTCTAAAGAATTATATGGACTTGTTTACTGATAAAGGGTTCCTTGATACATTTTGGTTCACCATTAAATTTTCCGTAGCTGCAATCGTGGTAATCAATATCATCGGATTAAGTTTGGCTCTAATCGTGACATCGAAAATTAAATCAAGCAACATCCTGCGGACAGTTTTCTTCATGCCCAATTTAATTGGCGGCTTGATTCTCGGTTTTATTTGGCAGTTCATTTTCATTAAAGTCTTCGGTGCGATTGGTGATCTGACTGGGATCGAAGCATTTAATGGATGGTTATCAACAACAGATACAGGCTTTTGGGGATTAATCATTTTAACGTCTTGGCAAATGGCCGGATATATCATGATCATTTATATTGCATATCTGCAGGCTGTTCCTGAAGACTTGATCGAAGCGGCAAAAATTGATGGGGCTAACAGCTTCCAGCGTTTTCGCCATATTACCTTTCCGCTTGTGGCACCTGCTTTTACCGTCAGCTTGTTTTTGACTTTGTCCCACTCGTTCAAGATCTATGATCAAAATCTTTCTTTGACGAACGGGGCTCCCTATAATTCAACCGAAATGGTCGCGATGAACATCGTAAAATCCGCTTTCACTGAAAATGATATGGCATATGCACAGGCAAAGGCCGTTATCTTCTTCGTAATTGTGGCGGTAGTTTCACTGACACAAGTCTATATCAATAAAAAACGGGAGGTTGAGCTGTAATGAGGGAAAAATGGAAATTGTGGCTGATTGGATTCGTCGGATTCATTTTGGCCATATTATGGCTCACTCCGTTTTATTTAATGATTGTCAATGCTTTTAAAATGAAGCGGGATATATTTGCCGATACACTGGGACTGCCTGAAACCTGGACATTCGAAAACTTCTATCAAGCATTCGAACAATTGGATTTCCTCCGGACTTTATTCAATTCTTTATTGATATCGGGCGTCAGTGTAGTCATCATCATCATCTTTTCTGCGATGGCGGCATATGCGCTTTCCCGTAACAAAAGTAAAATAAGTTCCTTGCTTTTCTTTGTGTTTGTAGCAGCCATGTTGATTCCGTTTCAGTCTGTGATGATACCGCTTGTTGCCCAATTCGGACAGTTTGGGATGTTGAACAAGGCAGGACTGATTTTCATGTATTTAGGTTTTGGCTGCAGCCTTTCCATATTCCTATATCATGGTACTTTAAAAGGGATTCCCATCTCACTTGATGAGGCTGCAAAAATTGATGGTGCAAACCGGTTTCAAATATTTTGGCATATCATATTTCCATTATTAAAACCGATGTCCATTACAGTTGGGATCTTAAATGTCATTTGGATATGGAATGACTATTTGTTGCCATCCCTTGTTATTGGTGGCGCAGGATCTGAGACCATCCCACTTAAATTATTCTTCTTTTTCGGACAATATACGAAACAATGGCATCTAGCCTTGGCTGGACTTACTTTATCCATCATTCCAGTCATCATTGCGTATTTTTTTGCTCAGAGGCAAATTATCAAAGGAATTGCAGATGGAGCCGTTAAATAACTATTTAAATATAGGGAATATTAAACCATGTGCGGTGAACGGGAAGTGGTGATGAATATGTCTGTTACAATAAAGGACGTTGCCAAAAAGGCTAATGTCGCTCCATCAACGGTATCGCGTGTAATCCATAACAGCCCGACAATCAGTGAAAAGACAAAGCGTAAAGTACGCAAGGTATTAAAGGAAATGGGCTATCATATGAATGAAAATGCCCGGAACTTAGTCACGAAGTCCACTAAGGCCATTGGGATCGTCATGAAAAGTTCCGCAAGGGAATCACTTTATAATCCCTTTTTTCCAGAAGTGATTCGGGGCATTGGGGATTTCTGTAATAAAGAGGGGTACAGTCTTTCTCTGACAACCGGCGAGACGGAGGATGCCATCTTTGAGGATGTTGTGAAAATGGTTCAGGGCAGAAGAGTTGATGGCATGATTGTTTTATACTCTAAAAAGGACGATAAAGTCGTGCCATATTTATTAAAGCAGGGCTTCCCGTTTGTTTTGATAGGGAAGCCAAGTACGAACATGAGCGGCATTACATTCATTGATAATGATAATGTTCAAGCGGCCAGGGAAGTATCGGAGTTTGTAATCAGTCTTGGGCATGAGCGAATCGCCTTTTTAGGAGGCAGTCCAGAGTTTGAGGTGATTCAAGCCCGCATGGCAGGGTTTCAACAAGCGATGGAACAGGCCGGGTTGGATGTGCCACAGGAATATATCAAATTGATCCCTTTAAATCGAACGGATGGAATAAAGGCTATTGACGAATTGCTGGAATTGAGGGAGGCTCCAACCGCTTTTTTGGTTATGGATCTTTTATTGGGTGTTCTTTTGCTAGGAGTGCTAGCTGAAAAGAACTTGAAAGTACCAGAGCAAATTAGCGTCGTCTGTTTTAACCATTCAGAATTCATAGAATTTTTAAGCACTCCACTGACAACGGTTGATATCCATACGTATCAGTTAGGGTATGAGGCGGCAAAATGCGTATTCGATCTTATTGCAAATCCCGAAATGATGGAAAAGAGCATTAGGATTCCTACGAAAATCATAAAGCGGGAGTCGCATTTTGTAGCTGAAAAGGAAATTAAATGAAAAATGTAGAAATGTTTTACCAATTAAAGCTTGATTTTTGCTAACATAAATTTACAATATAGATTATCACTATTATTTTTGAAAATTCATACTTTCTTGAGTCATTAAGTATGTTCTTATAACCGGCTGAGATTTGATCATGCCCAACGCAAACGTTTGCGTTAAGAATAAAGAGGTAATAGTTAAACATGCAGAGTAAGTTGCCGACAAATTAATATGGAATGGAGGAGATTGTTTGAGAGTCCTAGTATGGAATGAGTTTCGCCACGAGAAAACAAAGCCTGAAGTAGCCGAAGTATATCCAGATGGAATCCACGGGGCAATTGCCGGCTTTTTGCAAAGTGAGCAGGTCGAGGTGAGAACGGCTACTCTCGATGAAGAAGAGCATGGATTAACCGAAGAAGCACTGAAACGAACCGATGTACTTCTATGGTGGGGGCATGTTGCACATGATGAAGTCCAGGATGAAATCATTGCGAGGGTTCACAAGCGAGTACTCGAGGGAATGGGTCTCATCGTCCTCCATTCCGGTCATTTCTCAAAAATCTTCAAACGATTAATGGGCACGACTTGCGATTTGAAATGGCGGGTGGCTGATGAAAGGGAACGGCTTTGGGTTGTCGATCCCAGTCATCCTATCGTTGATGGAATCGGAGAATATATAGAGCTTGAGAAGGAAGAGATGTACGGGGAACATTTTGATATTCCTGCACCAGATCAATTAATATTCGTCAGTTGGTTTGAAGGCGGGGAGATATTCAGAAGCGGTTGCACGTATCAGCGGGGAAAAGGGAAGATTTTCTATTTCCGACCAGGTCATGAAACATATCCGACCTACCATAATCCAGAGATTCAACGGGTAATTAAGAATGCCGTTGATTGGGTCAAGCCGGAATTTGGAATGGTAACGAACTATGGGAAAGCCGAACCGTTGGAATCCATCTCGACAAAGAGCTGAAGTGAAGGAGAGAACAGAATGGGTAAAGTGAAGGTAGGGGTCATTGGATGCGGGAGTATCGCAAAAAATAGGCATTTTCCGGAGTATGATGCACATCAGGAAACTGAAATCATTGCCGTTTGTGATATTGTGCCAGACCGGGCGAATGCAGCAGCACAAAGGTATGGCGCGCAAGCATATACTGATTATATAGAACTTTTGAAGAATGAGGAGATAGAAGCGATCAGTGTATGTACACCGAATTACCTGCATGCACGCATCACAGTTGCGGCCTTGGAAGCAGGTAAGCATGTCCTTTGTGAAAAACCGATGGCCACTTCTTTAAATGACGCTGAAGAAATGAATGAAGCAGCAGTTAAAAGCGGCAAAATACTAATGATTGGTCATAATCAGCGTTTTGTTCCCTCACATCAAAAAGCGAAACAGCTTATTGAGAGTGGTGAACTTGGAAAGGTCTATAGCTTCCGGACGGCTTTTGGACATTCCGGGCCAGAAACATGGAGCGTGGACGGACGGGAAAGCTGGTTTTTTAAAAAGGATCAGGCAGTCATTGGTGCAATGGGTGATTTAGGCGTTCATAAAGCTGATTTATTAAGGTATATCCTTGGAGAAGAATTTGTTGAAGTGGGAGCCTTTGTGGAAACGACTGCCAAGAAAAACACAGACGTTGATGACAGTGCTGCCTGTATCCTACGGACGGAGAGCGGTATCATCGGTACTCTTACCGCCAGCTGGTCTTATGCAAAAGAAGACAATGCGACGGTCATTTATGCGGAAAAAGCCGTATTGCGTCTTGAAGACGATCCGAAATACTCACTGATCATCCATCATGATAATGGAAAGACAGAAACCATCCAATTGGGAAGCATCCAGACAAATGACTCTGAAGGACAGCATGATTCCGAAGTAATCAGCCACTTTGTAAAATGTGTGGTGGACAATGAGGAGCCTCTTGTCACAGGAGTAGAAGGATTAAAATCATTAAAAGTCATTCTTGGCGCGATGGAATCAAATGCATCCCGAAAAATCATCCGCTTATAAAGGGGTTAATAGTCATCATGTACAAATTAAAAATGGGTATTATCGGTGCTGGCGGAATTGCCCAAAAAAGGCATATCCCAGCTTTTCAAAAATTTCAAGATAAAGTAGTTTTATACGCCATTCATGATATAGATGAAATGAAGGCGCGAGAAGTTGCACGTGAATTTCATATCGAGAAAGTTTTCACCAATTATGAAGAAATGTTTGCTGAAGTGGATGCTGTAACGATTGCAACGCCAAACAAGTTCCATGCGGAGATTTCCATTGCCGCTCTGCAAGCGGGTGTGCATGTGTTATGCGAAAAGCCAATGGCAATCACTACTGAGGAATGTAAGGCAATAACCGAGGCTGCAAACATATCGGGTAAAGTGTTATCGACTGCCTATCATTACCGCTTCATGAAGGAAGCCCAGGCTGCAAAGAAAATGATTCAGGCCGGTGAAATCGGTGAGCCTTATGTAGCGCGTGTACAGGCAATCAGACGCCGCAAAGTTCCTGGCTGGGGAGTGTTTACAAGCAAGGAATTGCAAGGCGGGGGAAGCGTAATCGACTACGGCTGCCATTTGCTTGATTTGGCTTTATGGCTGATGGATGACCCAGAACCGATTGAAATCGTAGGTTCGACATATAATTATGTCAGTAAGGGTGTCGATCAGGTCAATCTATGGGGGAACTTCGATGCCTCGGTATTTGAAGTGGATGATCATGCCACGGCATATATCAAATTTGCCAACGGAGCATCTTTATTATTCGAAACATCTTGGGCTGCGAATATCCGTGAAGAAGCAACTGTTCTGAGTTTATCCGGAACGCAGGGCGGACTTGATGTGTTCCCGCTAGTCTTGAATCAGGCTAAGCACGGCATGCTTTTGAATAGTGAGGCAGTATGGATGCCAGGGGAGGATACACCAGACCTGCAGCAGGCAGAAAACTTTATTGATAGCTGCCTAGGGTTGGTGGAACCATTGGTAAAACCATCGGAAGCCATGAAAGTTTCGAAAATAATCGAAGCTATTTATCAAAGCTCGGCAAGTGGGAAGGTCATGAGCATAAATTAAAGAAAAGGTGAGGTGGGGCTTGTGAAATTAGGGATTTTTACAGTGTTATTTGCTCAAAAATCATTCGAGGATATGCTTGATTATGTGGCAGATTCCGGTTTAAAAACAGTTGAAATCGGTACAGGCGGGTATCCAGGCAATATCCACTGTCCACTTGATGAACTGCTGGAAAGTGAAGAAAAGCGCCAAAAATACTTGGAATCCGTTCAAACAAGAGGATTGACGATCAGTGCATTCAGCTGCCACGGCAATCCAATCTCTCCAGATGAAGCATTCGCTAAAGAAAGTGATGAAACACTGATTAAAACAATCAAGCTTGCATCCTTACTGAACGTCCCGGTCGTCAATACCTTTTCTGGTACAGCCGGTGATCACGAAGGAGCTAAATATCCAAACTGGCCTGTCGCCCCATGGCCAAATGAATATACAGATGTGCTGAAATGGCAATGGGAAGAAAAATTGATCCCCTATTGGAAAAAAGTAGCCGCCATTGCTGATGAACACAATATAAAAATCGGACTTGAACTGCATGGGGGCTTCCTCGTTCACACCCCCTACACCTTGTTAAAACTGCGGGAAGCTACATCGGATGCAATAGGCGCCAACCTTGATCCAAGCCATCTTTGGTGGCAGGGCATCGAGCCAGTCGGTGCCATCAAAATCCTAGGAAAAGCGGGAGCAATCTACCACTTCCATGCAAAAGACACATACTTGGATCAGGATAACATCAATATGTATGGATTAACCGACATGCAGCCATATGGTAATGTCCAAAGCCGTGCCTGGAACTTTCGCTCTGTAGGATGCGGTCACAGCCTGCAAGAGTGGTCCGACATCATGAGCGCCCTTCGCACATACGGTTACGATTACGTCGTCAGCATCGAACACGAAGATCCGCTGATGTCTGTAGAAGAAGGATTTCAACGGGCGGTATCCAACCTTAAAACTGTTCTAATCAATGAAAGCCCGACTGATTTATGGTGGATATAATTTATAGCCGATAACGAGCAGCCTATAGCAGGTTGCTTTTTATTTTGACCCTTACTCGTGAAAAAGTGCAATTTCACGAGAAAAAGCGTGAAACTCACGAGTAAAAGCGTGGAATTCACGAGTAAAAGCGTGAAACTCACGAGTAAAAGCGTGAAACTCACGAGTAAAAGCGTGGAATTCACGAGTAAAAGCGTGAAACTCACGAGTAACAGCGTGGAATTCACGAGTAAAAGCGTGAAACTCACGAGTAAAAGCGTGAAACTCACGAGTAAAAGCGTGAAACTCACGAGTAAAAGCGTGGAATTCACGAGTAAAGGTGTGAAACTCACGAGTAAAAGCGTGGAATTCACGAGTAAAAGCGTGAAACTCACGAGTAACAGCAAAATTCACGAGAAAAAGCGCGGAATTCATGAGTAATAGCGTGGAATTCACGAGAAAAAGCGTGAAACTCACGAGTAACAGCAAAATTCACGAGTAAAGTGCAAAACTACGAAAAAAAAGCAAATTATTGCTGAAAACTCTTCTAAAATAAAAAAATGATGCCCCCGGAATTCTGGGGGCATCTCAATTATCATCTCTGCCTTGGAGTATAATCCAATTCCTTAAATAGTTCTGTCAATTCATCCTCGGTCAGGTCGCGCCATTGTCCTAGCGCCAGTCCGTCCAAATGGATGTTCATGATTCGGACTCGATGCAAATCACGGACTTCATAGCCTAGTGCGGAGCACATACGGCGGATTTGTCTGTTCAGTCCTTGCATCAAAGTGATGTTAAATGTATATTTGGTCAACTGTTCAACCTTGCATGGAAGTGTTTTCGTATCCAAAATCTCCACTCCGGATGACATATCTTGAATGAAGGAAGCGGTAAGAGGTTTATCCACGGTTACGATATATTCTTTTTCATGTTTGTTTTCTGCACGAAGGATTTCGTTTACAATGTCTCCGTCATTTGTAAGCAGGATCAGACCGCTTGAGTCTTTGTCCAGCCGTCCGATATGAAAAATGCGAAGCGGATGATTTACAAAATCAACAATATTTCCTTTAATGTGTTTTTCCGTCGTACTTGTAATCCCTATCGGTTTATTCAGTGCAATATAGACATTTTGCTGTTCCACTTTAATGGGCTTGCCATCTACACGAACATCATCGCCGGGTTCAGCTTGACTGCCAAGCTCAGCAACAGTGCCATTAATCGTCACGCGGCCCTCGGCTATCCATTTATCTGCGCCTCGTCTCGAGGTAATTCCGGATTCACTGATATATTTATTGATCCTCAACTAAAGCACACCTTTACATTCAGATTTTCTTCTTTAAAGGATAACGTAAATCATGCTGCGTAGACAAGGGGAAAAGACAAGAAAGCGTTCTTTGATTTGGATTTCTGGACATTTTTTACATGTGCCTTGTGACAGCGGCCGGATATTCCTTTTTCTTTTTACTTGTCAGGTAGACACCTATGAAGACAAGGAGACCACCCAGGAGTTGGACGATAGTAATCGGTTGCCCTAAAATCAGGCTAAGAATGGCGGTAAAAACAGCAATCAGATTTAAATAAACTCCAGCCTGGCTGACATTGATATGGCGAAGGGAAATATTCCAGAAAATAAAGGAACCGACAGACGGGAAGATTCCAATATATAAGAGACCCGTGATGGCTTTACTGCTTAAATCAAGGTTCATTCCCGAGCCAATGGCGAGTGGAGCGACGAGAATCAATCCGAGAAATACGGAAACGGCAGTGGCTGAGATGATCGGTATGTTTTTCAGTTTTTTACCGATTATTGAATAGAAGGTCCAAACGAGAATCGCTAAGATCATCAATAAGTCGCCTTTATTGTAATTGAGCTGGAAAATATCGAGAAGGTGTCCTTTTGTCAAGACCAATAAAACGCCGAATAAAGATATGATAAGTCCGAGTGCATGGTGGGATGAAATTTTCTCCTTCAACAGCAAAGCCGAAAAAAGAACAATTATGGCAGGGTTAATTGAATTGACAATAGCTGCATTCATGGAAGTTGTATAGGTCAGAGCCCAATAAAGGAAAAAATTATAACTGATGATTCCGAGCACACCCATGACTAATAGTAATTTCCAGGCTTTCCATACACTCTTCCAGTTTGGCTTTTCAATCCATTGGGCTAAAGGAAACAAAAAGAAAACGGCTATTAGCCATCGTGTAAATGTTAGTTGGATCGGGGAAAGTTCGGTCACAACGTATTTTCCGAAAATGTAATTACCGGCCCAAAACAAATTTGCCAAGATAAGAAATAAAATAACAATAGATTTTTTCATCAGACTGCCTCTTCCCCAATTGATGGAATATTCATAAAATATAACAAAACAGAAGTACCTAAGCAATATAGAGAGCCTAGTAGTCAATTTTTGTACAAGGATGGACCACAGGAGCAGGAAAAATGAAGAAAGGCCGTTCAACTTGAGCTGAACAGCCTTTTCTTATTTTTATTAAGCGAAAATGGCACTGATTTCGGCGATTTCATCCATGGTTAGACTGACATCCAATGCTTGTAAGTTGCGTGAGACCTGTTCTGGCTTTTTCGCTCCGGGAATCAGGACATCTATCGAGTGGCGAGTTAAATACCAAGCTAGTACCACATCGGCGACATCGGCATGCTTCCTGTTGGCGATCGCCCGTACTTCTTCCACTTTATGCAGATTGCTTACAAAGGCTTGTCCTTGGAAAAGCGGACTTTTTGCCCGGCCGTCCTCGAATGTTGATTCCTGATTATATTTGCCGCCTAGTAGACCGGAAGCAAGGGGGAAATAAGGAATGAAGGAGATATTATTCTCGGCCGTATAGGGCAGTAAGTCTTGTTCCGCCTCCCGTTTGAATAGATTGTACTCGGATTGCAGGACATCGACATAGCCGTCTTTATTCGCTTCTTTCAATTGTTCGAATGAAAAGTTCGAGACACCGATGGACTTGATTTTGCCTGCGTCCTTCAATTCCTTTAAGGCACCTACTGCTTCATCTTTAGGAGTAGCTTCATCAGGGAAATGGATATAGTATAAGTCGATGTAATCTGTTTGGAGCCTTTTTAGACTCGAGTCCACGGCATTTTTCAGAAAAGCCGGGGAGTTATCAAAGACGATGTTGCCATCGACAAATTTATGTGCCCCCTTAGTGGCAAGGACTATATCCTCGCGTTTGCGGGTCTCTTTAAGGATTTCACCGATAAGTTCTTCTGAACGCTCAGGACCGTAAATGTAAGCTGTATCCCAAAAGTTAATTCCCTCTTCCAATGCCGTTCTCAAAACATCCCTTCCTGTATCCTCGCTTAGATTAGGGAATAGGTTATGTCCGCCAATGGCATTCGTGCCAAGGCCAATCGGATTTACATACAGATCTGTTTTACCAATACGGGTTTGTTTAGACATATTACTTATCATCTCCTTTATCCCATCATAACAAAAAGTGGATGTCGGTTTCCAAAATAATGCAATGCAGGGCGTCCCAAAAATAAGCAGATGATCTGTAAAATCATCTGCTTCCTTCATTATTATAATGTTTCGATTTCCAACTCCTCAGCTGGAGCTGTCTGTCCGGTTTGACTGAGCAGAAGGCCAAGGGCAGTACCGGCGAGAGCAGGGATGATCCATTCCATACCGTAGGCAGAAAGGGGAAGGACATCACTCAATGTTTGCACGGGTCCTAATTGTAATCCGAATGCATTCAGTCCATCTATCAAGGCGAAAACTCCTGTGAAGGTCATTGCACTACGATATACTTTCTTAGGGTTTTTGAAATGACGGCTGAAGAATGTCAGGGCAATCAGGACGATCGTTAACGGATAAGCCATCACAAGGAATGGTACCGATACTTTCAAAATTTGATTCAGACCCATGTTAGAAAGGATGAAACCGACGATTGTTACGATCAGGATGACGGTTTTGTAGTTCAGCTTGGGAAAAAGTTTCGAGAAATACTGTCCGCAAGCAGTCGTCAATCCGACGACGGTGGTGAAACATGCTAAAGTGAAAATGATGCCAAGAAGGACCTTCCCGCCAGTTCCAAGTAAAAGGGTGGATGCGACAGTAAGGATATCCGTTCCGTTTTCGAATGATCCATCCGCTGCCATGCGTGCTCCCATTACACCTAAGGAGATATAGACTAAAGAAAGCAATACACCGGCGATGAGTCCCGCTTTTACTGTATATCTCGTCAATTGTTTTCGTTCGGAAATCCCTCTTTGTTGGATTGAAGTAAGGATGACGATCCCAAAAGCCAGGGCAGCTAGAGCATCCATCGTGTTGTAGCCTTCAATGAACCCTTTCGAAAATGCTCCTGCTGCATATGCTTCTGTTGGGGCTTGGAATGGAGCATCAAGCTTTACGAACCCGACTACACAGAGAACGACCATGGACAAAAGTAGAACAGGTGTAATCCAGCGGCCCATGAAGGTTTCCATTTTTTCTGGATTCAATGAAATGGCATAAACGATGATGAAAAATAGGGTTGTGAATATGAATAGGAATAGTGATTGATTCATTGAGTCGCCAAGATATGGCTTGAAGCCCATTTCATAGGCAACATTCGCATTCCGTGGAATGGCTAGAAAAGGCCCGATGCTTAAATAAATGACTACCATGAACAACGTGCTGAATAGAGGATGTACACGTGCCCCGATAGTTTGTGCCCCGCCTTTAACAAGTGAGACGGCCAGAAGCACCAATATTGGCAGTCCGACTCCGGTAACGACAAAGCCGGCAATGGCTGGCCAGAAAGAAGTTCCCGAAGATGCACCTAAAAATGGGGGGAATATAAGATTCCCCGCTCCGAAGAACATTGAGAAAAGCATAAGGCCGATAAATAATGTGTCTGTTTTTTTCATGGTGATTTCTCCTTTTTTTAAAATGATGACTTCCGCCGACTGGCCTGATAAAGGCTGTTTTAAGTGTTTTGTGCAAATAAAAAAACTCGCCCCTGAAAATCAGGGACGAGTTTGTGCTCGCGTTACCACCCATATTCCGCACTTCATTAAGAAGCTGCGGCACTCAGTCAACGTACGAATTCATACGTGATCCATTGTAACGGCGGAAACCCGTCAAAGCCTACTGCATTTTCAGCTTTGCACCTCAGAGATGATTTTCGGATAGGCCTTGGACATCGACTTCCACCACATGTCGACTCTCTGTGGAACAGGGTTCTCATCTTACTCTTTCTCTTCATAGATTTTATAATATAAAGATAATTTAGCAAATTCTGATTATGAAGTCAATATAATTTATCATCATTTCGTTATTTAAGGAGCAGGAAATTAGTCCCTCGTTGGCGAAACTTCCTTTATTCAGAGGTGTTTTTTGCAAAAAGAATCGGATATAACTCCCTATTATCTTTCTAACCGCAACTATATTATAATAGAAGCAGAACACTAAAGGAGACAACATTATGTCTGAAAATAAAAAGTTAAGCCTGGCGGATGCAGTCAAACAAAAACTGGCTCAAAAGCAAGCAGGTTCAAGTAAAGATAAACTGGAAACCGGCGTTGTGAAGAAAACGAAACAGCTTAAAAGCCAGTTGACCAAAAAGCCGAATAACCAACGTAAGCGTACAGGGGTATAATCCTAATTTGTCAAAGGACAACGACTGTTCGGAGCTTATCAGAGAGCAGTTACCTTTCATGAATGAAGGTACTGCTTTTTTATATGAACGTTCAAATGGGATTTTAGTAATGAGTGAAAGGTTCTAGTGTGACTTCGTATATTTACCATTTATTAGGTAGTTGGAAGGTTGGACTCCTGGTAATTCAGTGGTAAAAAGAATGCTTCGCCCACTTTTTCAAAAGTCGGTAAGGCTAAAAAAACATTTTTTCTCGAATATGGGAATGACATCTCTGTATCTGTTTATTAAAATCATTACAGTTCCACTTGTTTCTGTTTTAAAATTGTAAGAGTGGTGACATGTTGTTACCATATTGTTTTGTTAAAATAATATTTTAAGGTTT
Source organism: Peribacillus sp. NJ11 (assembly GCF_030348405.1). NCBI lineage: Bacteria > Bacillati > Bacillota > Bacilli > Caryophanales > Bacillaceae > Peribacillus > Peribacillus sp. NJ11. Next base: position 621,668 of record NZ_JAUCFO010000001.1, on the reverse strand, counting down.
TGTAAATAATTTTTTAACTAAAGGAACCTATAAAATTGCATGGAAGGTCTTCTGGAAGGCTTATCAAATCGGTGATTATCCTTTAATTGAAAATATGAAATATATCGGGGGAATAAAGATGGACGAACGGCTGATCGGGAAAAAATATTATGAAACGATGATTGAGGATACAAGGAAGCATCCCATTCAAGCTTTGGGTGAAATGTTTCTCGTGGAACAAAAAAAGGAAAGGGCGGATTTAACCGCAATTCGCTTTGCTCAAGGTGAAGTATACTTTCAGCACCATGACTATGAGGCAGCCATTTTCAAATGGGAAAACATAGAAGGTGAACTTGGTTCATGGGCGAAGAAAAACATCGCCGATGCTTATTTTGAACTGGAAATGTATTCAACCGCGGAGGATATTTATAAATCCGTCGATACGAATGAAGCAGTTTTGAAAACGGAGGTTCTATTGCAACTGTTTTCCCTGTACATAGTGGAATCTAGAAATGATTTGGCTTCCAAAGTCGTGAAAGAAGCAGTCGAGTTTCAACCTGACTACCCGAATGTCACGGAAATAGCACGCGCCTTTTTTGAAGAACAAAAGGATTGGAACAGTGCAGTGGTATTAGCGGCAAATGAAAGTATCCGGACAGAATCAATGGGCTGGTTCGATGTGCTTAAAACGTATATCCAGCAGGGTGTTGCCCAATCGATGGATCCGGATTATTTTTCAACTGTCCTTGGTTCGCTATACACACTGGACCAGGATCGCTTCGAAAAAGTGACGGTTGCACTTTGGAAAAATTATAAATATACGGATTCTTATTTTGAATGGCTAAGAGTGATTAATAACTTGATAGATACCATCGAATTAAACCAAGGGGATGTATGGGATGAGCTTTCCGTCTATTACAGGGATGCATATGCAGGTCTATTAGAAGGAACGCACCTAATCAAAGATTTAAGCCCCGTCGTGCCAAGGTTGCTGGAAAATTGGCTGAAAATCGCAGATGGGGAGCTTTCGCTGTTTGCAGCGGCATCCGCGTTGTCCTGGAATGAAATCTTCCCAGATACGATTAATGCGCTTGTCATTCAGGATGCAGAAAGCCTGTTGGCAAAATCGCCTAAATTGGGAGGCGGACTGGAAGCGGGAGAGAAACTGTTCAATTCCATTATCCAATGGGCTGAAGAGAATGATTTAAGGGTTGGCAATAAGCTTAAGTGGATGGTCGAAGGGCTTAAGGATACTAATAATTTCAATCTTCTTCTTGTGGGAAGTACAGGAAATGGCAAGACATCCTTCATTCAGTCAATTGTTGGCGAGAGCATTGCTGCCGAAGATCATTCATCCCTAGTCAGTGTCAAAGACGGGGATGATTTGGAAATCCTAGAGATTACAGATACAGATAGCAAAGTGGTCATGGAGCTGGCTGAATTGGATGAAACACGCCGTCAGCGCGGGACTATTGTCGATGTGACGATTATCAGTGACTACCTTAGAAATAATGGTCTGCGATTATTGGATACACCGGGGTTCAATGGGGAGAAAAGCGTGGAATCCGATTTCCAAGGCTACTTACATGGCAGTGATGGCCTGATGTTCGTTCTTGATGCCAGGGCGCCTTTCACCGGCAGTGAACGGGATCTATTATTGGAAATTCAAATGATGGCTCCGAAACTGCCTATCCATTTCTTATTGAATAAAATGGATACGATATATAGTGATCAAGTCGCAGTCCGGATGGAAGACGAAACATGGGATAAAGTGAATGCATATTTCCCGAATGCGAAAGTATTCGCTTTCTCCAAACTTTATGACAGCAAGCAGCAGTTGAAGGACCTTTCAGCATTCCTTCAATCGAATTATCAAGATGATAATTGGAAAGAAAGAAGATCTGAAAAAATCCTAGCGTTCATTCGTAAAACTTTATCTTATCTGTTAGAAAAGCGGGCAGCCAATGAACGGAAATGCGAGCATTCCATCTCTTGGAATGAACAGATGGAGGTCAAACTGAATGGTGCGGTCAATCAACTGGCGGATTTGGAAAAAGAAAAAAGTGAAAATATCATAAGGTCTTATCGTTCGCTTAAGGATGAAGTGAAAAATCAGCTTTCTTCTAAAATTCCTGAATTGCTGAGGGATTGCTCTAAATCGTTAACGGAAAGCAGTGATTTCAGTCAGGTCCATGTACAGTTAAACCAGGAAATGAATGAGCGGATTCAAGCATTCATTTCTGACAAGATCATGCCTCAATATTACCGTTCTCTTCAGGATTGGATTGCCAGTTCCCAAATGGAGTTCTCACAAAGCCAGCAGTTTATGGATGAAATGAGTGCCGGTTTCAATGAATTATACAAAGAAGAACGGATCACGCTGGCAGGCGACTTTAGGGTATTGGATGACTGGCGCCGTGATGCCGACCGGATGACAAGCAGTATCCGCATCGAAAACGTTAATATCCTTTTGCGCAGAACTCCATCGCAATTGCTGCTTAAAGGAGCAGGGAAGCTGTTTGGGGCGATACCGCAAAATAAAGCCAATATGTATAATCGTTATAAGAAATACCTGGAAAGTGAAGATTACCTGGATGTTGCCGAAATGATCACGGAACGTTTCCTTACCCAATTTGGATTGTTTGAAAAATCTTTGGATCGGGACATCTCACTTTTCTATCGCAGTTCCTTTGCCTTACTTCAAAAAACGATAGAGCAAACGCAGACAGAAATCAAAGACTACCAGGCTGCATTGGAGCATATGAAAGAAAATCCGGAAGTTTACCGTGACCCGATCACTTTGTTCGAAGTGAAATTACGTCAGTTGGAGAGACTTGAAAAAATCGAGAAAAAGCGTCTAGCCCAGTTGCAAAGAAAATGAAAAATAACGGGGAACATTTCAAATATTCGAAAAACTATTGACTTTACGACTATATCCCTATAAAGTGATAATTACGAAAAACGTAACACAATATATTCTCTTATCAAGAGTGGCGGAGGGACTGGCCCTAAGATGCCCAGCAACCGTTCCATTAGGAATTGGTGCTAAATCCTGCAAAACAGAAATGTTTTGACAGATAAGAGAGGGATAAGTCTGCAAAACAGCTGATTAAACCTCTCTATATTAATAGAGAGGTTTTTATTTTGGGATTTACACCAACTTAACTGATAAGACTAATAAGAAAATATGGAGGGGAACAAGATGAGAAGGTCTATTAAAGGGATATTCATTTCAGCCATGGCTTCGGCTTTGCTTTTAACGGGTTGCTCTACAGGGCAGAGTTCCACAGAATCGAAGAAAGAAGAAAAAGTATCATTTGAAAATGTCCCGGAAAGATTTGCTAATGGGGAAGGAGCCAAAATCAAAGTGATCCGTAAAATTGGCGGTGATGATCATACGGCCCAATACTTAGCAGGAGCGAAGGAAGAAGGAGAAGCACTGGGGTTTCAAGTGGATACATATACAGCCAATGGTGATACGGCTAAATTTCATGATGCGATCGCACAGGCTTTGCAGGAAGATTATGACGGCTATATCATCTCCCATGGTGATGATGCAGCAACAGTGAATGACGTTCAAAAGTTGGTTGATGCAGGCAAAAGCGTTGTTACATTCGATTCAATAAGCGATCTAACTAAAATAGAAGGCGTAACATTAACATCACAGGATGATGAAGCGTTGGCAACACTGGCTCTTGATAAACTGATAGAAGAACAGAAAGGTGAAGCGGCAATTGCGTATCTTTGGGTGGATGGTTTCCCTCCAATGGTAAGAAGAAATGCAGTTTATCAGGAAAAATTAAAAGAAAACCCTGGAATTAAAGAAGTCGAAAGATTCGGAGTGGCGTCTGCAGATACTTCGGTTCAAACACAAAATGCTGTAGCCGCAATGCTGAATAAATACCCTAAAGGTAAATTGGATGCCATTTTCGCAACATGGGATGCCTTCGCTATCGGTGCCGCCCGGGCAATTAAAGAAGCGGGACGCGATGAAGTGAAGATATACGGAATTGATGTGTCGAATGCAGACCTTCAGGAAATTCAATCAGCTGGCAGCTCATGGTCCTACACGGCAGCAGTCGATCCCAAGTTGATCGGTGCAGTGAATATGAGGATATTGGCGAAAAAATTAGCGGGAGAAGAAACGCCGCAAACCTATGACTTAGAGGCTTCACTTATTTCACAAAAGGAAATCCAGGCTTCAAAAGAAGCTGTAAATATGGCAAATCTGTCTGGTATTGTCGAAGGATGGGGTGTATCAGCGGAATTTGAAGAAGATTGGATGAAAGTTTTGAAAGGTCATTACAAAAAGTAAAAGGGGACACTCTCTTTCCAGTGAAGGGAGTGTCTGTTCAATAAGGGGGAATGGACATGGGCACGCAACTAGAAATGAAGAAAATCTCGATTGAATTTCCGGGGGTGAAGGCGCTTAGTGAAGTTGATTTTTCTGTACAATCAGGGAAAGCCCACGCATTGGTCGGTGCTAATGGAGCAGGGAAATCGACGTTAATGAAAGTTTTATCGGGAGCCCATGTTCATTATTCAGGTGACATAGTCATTGATGGGGTGAAGCAGGATATCCGCTCACCAAAAGAGGCGCAGGAACAAGGCATTCAAATTGTTTATCAGGAAGTGGATACGGCCCTCATCCCTTATTTAACCGTTGGGGAAAATGTGATGTTGAATGATATGGTCCAAAACATGGGAAAAAAACAGATGGTCCAATGGAAAGAGCTGCACAATAAAGCTTCTTGTATTCTTGAAGATATGAAAATTCGTGTCCCTTCGAAAAAGCTGGTAAGAGACCTTACCTTGGCTGAAAAACAGATGGTCCTGATAGCAAGAGCCGTTTCGACAGAATGCAAATTCCTGATTCTCGACGAACCAACTGCTCCGTTAAGTCATACGGAGACGACAGAGCTTTTTCGAATTGTAAATGAATTGAAGCAAAAAGGCGTGGGAATCATTTTCATTTCACATCGTCTGCCCGAGATTTTTGAAATATGTGAGGAAATTACGGTCATGAGGAATGGGGAGCGTGTCACTTGTCGAAAAATGGAAGACATCACCCGTAACGAAGTGGTAGAGAATATGCTCGGGAAAACCATGGAGGAACAGTTCCCTGAAGTGAATTCTTCGATTGGCGACGTTATTCTTGAAGTGAAGGGATTGTCAGATGCAGAGAAAGTTAAAAATGTTAGTCTCCATATTAAAGCAGGAGAGATAATCGGCTTGGCAGGGTTGGTCGGGGCTGGGAAAACGGAGCTGTGTAAAACCCTTTTCGGTCATACTTCGATCACAGCGGGTGAGGTCATCCTGAATGGCCGAAAGCTTTCTTTGAAATCACCGCACCATGCAGTAAAAAGCGGCATGGCACTTGTACCTGAGGAACGCAGGAAAGAAGGGATCCTTGTTCAGGAATCGGTCGCGGCGAACTTGACTGCAGCCAGTATCGGCAAATTCTGCAGAACATTCGGTTTCGTGGATCTTAAGGCGGAAAAGGAAAAGGCGAAAGAAATGATCGCCAGTATCGGAATTAAAACTCCTTCCGGGGAAGTGAAGGTCGAAAACCTTTCAGGCGGTAACCAGCAAAAGGTTGCCATTGGAAAATGGCTTATTGCCGATGCGGATGTTTACATATTCGATGAACCGACGAAAGGGGTCGATGTTGGAGCCAAGAAGGATATTTTCGAATTGATTGCAAAGCTTGCGAGGAATGGAAAAGCGATCATTTATGCCTCATCCGAGCTTTCCGAAATCATTGGCATTACCAACCGGACATATGTGTTATATGACGGGAGCACTGTCATCGAATTCGAAACGAACAAAACGAATGAAGAAGAACTACTATTCTATTCAACAGGAGGAAAATAGGATGAGCGTACCCATTCCTGTTACACAGACAGCGAAAGCAAAGAAAAAGGTGGAACTATTCGACTTTTTCTATAAATACGGCACAATATTGACGATTATCATTCTGATTGGAATTTTTGCCGTGTCCAATCCATCTTTCATTCAAACTACTAATCTGATCAACATCCTGCGTTCCATTTCAATCGTGACCATCATTGCGATCGGCATTACGATATCCCTCACGGTGGATGGCTTCGACCTTTCCGTCGGTTCCGTCGCATCATTGGCCAATGCCATCGTCATATCAATGTTTGTCTGGTTTTCGCAGGATACATTTATCGCCATATTAGCTGCGATCGGTGCCTCACTTGTCGTAGGGGCTTTAAATTCGTTCATGATCGTTAAATTGAGAATTCCCGACATGCTGATGACATTGGCCACCATGTTCATTATCCAGGGAATTGCCCTTACCTATACAAAAGGGGCCACGGTTTCGCAAAATATGGTCATGCCCGATGGAACCTTCGCAACAGGTCTGATCAGCCCGCTTTTCGCCAAAATTGGCCAGGTACCCTGGATAATCCTGATCATGGCAACCATTGTGATAGCGACCCATATCTTTTTGACTTATACGAAGCATGGTCGTTATATGTACATTATTGGCGGAAATAAGGAAGCGGCAAGACTTTCCGGGATATCGGTTAATAAATACAAAGTTCTTGCCTATCTGCTTTCGGCTCTATTAGCTGCAATTGGGGGGATTGTCCTTGCTTCAAGGGTCATGACATCGGAAATCAATTCAGGGTCCCCTTATTTAATGGATGCCGTTGCAGCAGCCTTCATTGGTTCCTCCGTTTTAGGAGCGGGAAAACCGAATGCCTTTGGAACCTTCGTCGGTGCAGTCCTGATCGGAATCCTTCAAAATGGGCTGATCATGATGTCAGTTCCGTATTATGCGATGGATATCGTCAAAGGAACAGTGCTGGCCCTTGCGCTCGCGGTAACCTATTACAAACAAAAACACTAAAGTGAATCCGTCACGTTAATATGACTATATGATAAGTTGCATGTGGATGATATAAGAGACTGGTAACTCGTGGTGAGTTTTAACGAAAGAATAAGAAGATAGGGAAAGAGGGTTCTTTTTAACCCTCTTTCCACACTAATTTCCAATATCCAAATTTTTAAAAAGTAATTACACTCACTATATTTTGTTTTTATAAATGACTTTGTTAACATCGTGTCTTACTGTTTTGTGACCTTCTTTAATTCCTTTCCCCATGGCAATAAGCATAACATCTAAATACCTATCAGAAATTTTTAAGGCTGACTTTAATTGTTCGGAATCATACCCGGACATTGTAATGGTTTCAAGACCTGCCTCGTTCGCTAATAAAACTAACGACATTGACGCCAGGCTTGCGTCTCTTATTAATTCAACCTTTAAATCTTCTTTTGACTTATTTAGATAATAATTGATTGCCGCGTTTGTTAGATAATCTCTTACTGATGCGTCAAAATAACCTTTTTGAAACTCATCCTCATGTATCATTATGATATTTTCTTTTTCAAATGCTTGATAATCACCTAGTATAACAATCAGTACTGATGCTTCAATTACCTGTTGCTGATTAAAAGCAATGGGCAGTAACAAATTCTTTAAATATGGTTCATCTATAACCAGGTATCGTGTTGCTTGAATATTGTTACCGTTAGGCGATTTACTGGCTCCTTCAATAAATGTCGCCAACGTTTCTGGACTAATTTTATAATGGGGATCATACTGCCTTACTGAACGTCTTTTTTCTATAATCTCTCTTACACTCATCGTGTTCACTCCCAATGTTATATTTGCTTCATAATCAGAGTATAATGGACCATGATGTGGTAGAAAATAACGCACAATAAAGTGGCATAGCCACCTTTATGTGCCTATTCAGGAGGAATGAGTAATGAAGAGTCTAAATACTGGAATAAATATTTTCATGAATACTGTAGGAGGAAAGTGGAAATGTTTAATCCTCTTCTTTCTGAGTCAAAAACCAATGAGGACGAAAGAGTTTTATATTCTAATACCGGCCATTACCCAGAAAGTCTTAACCGACCAATTAAAGCAGTTGGAAAGAGATGGGCTTGTCCGAAGAGAAGTATATAAAGTAGTACCACCAAAGGTAGAATACAGTTTAACTGAGTTAGGTCAATCCTTTGTACCTGTATTAAATACAATGTGTGAATGGGGCAATACATATGCAGTCGAACAAAACCTCGAAAGACAAGAACAAATCTGCCGTCATCATAAATAAGTAAGAACTGCATGATGTGTGTTGCCTTACTTCAACTAGGAGTATGGCTTTTTTTTGACAAGATCAGTGATGGGAAGCAGGATTTATTCAAGCTTTCAATATAATTGTAAGAAATACGTTATTAGAGGAAATGTCTTGAAGATGAACTTTTTGGCAGTCTCTCTAGAGATTGTATTAAACTAACAGGTGCTTTACTTTAAAGTAGTTGTTTTGCCGAGCTCTTTTTCTTATGGTTTTAAAGGAACAGGTAGTTGCATAAGATTTTTTTTACTTTATAATTAGTACCAGGTATTAATATCAGTTATAAAAATGATGCAATTCATAAACACGAGGTGGTTATTTTATGTTCAAATCCAAAGCACGTATTACTGCGATAGGTTCTTATGTTCCAGAAAAAAGGTTAACGAATAAGGACTTAGAAAAGATGGTTGAAACCAATGATGAATGGATTGTTAAACGTACTGGTATTAAAGAGCGAAGAATTGCACATGAAGAAGAGTTTACTAGTGATATAAGTTATAAAGCTGTAAAGGATTTAATGGAACGGTATGATAAATCTGTCGAAGATGTTGATATGATTATTGTCTGTACCTTTACACCTGATTTCAACACGCCAAGTGTAGCTTCTTTAGTCCAAGCAAAGCTAGGTATTAAGAATACTGGAGCTATTGATTTAAACGCTGCTTGTGCAGGATTTACTTATGGGTTGCATGTAGCTAATGGATTAGTAACATCTGGTTTAAATAAGAAAGTTCTTGTTATTGGAGCTGATACTTTATCTAAAATTATGGACTATGAAGATCGAGCCACTTGTATTTTATTTGGAGATGGTGGAGGAGCAGTTCTTGTAGAATATGATGAAAAACAGCCAAGTTTTATTTCTTCACATTTATATTCGGAAGGAGAAGGCGGAAAAAATTTATATAGTACAAACCTATCGACACGTATAAATGGTGAAGACTTGAATAATAGTGGTAACCTTGTTCAAAATGGACGTGAGGTTTATAAATGGGCTGTTACTACTGTTCCAAAAGGAATGCAAACTGTGATGAAAAATACTGAATTTCATTTGAATGATGTTGATTGGTTTGTACCGCATAGTGCAAATTTAAGAATGATTGAGTCAATATGTGATAGAAGTGGCTTTCCAATTGAGCGTACTTTATATAGCTTAGTGGAGTATGGAAATACTTCTTCAGCAACAATACCATTAGCTTTAGATATAGGAATAAGAGAAGGGAAGCTCAATAATGGTGAGAAGATTTTATTATATGGTTTCGGTGGTGGGTTAGCACAAGCAGGATTGCTTATCAATTGGACCCTATAACACTTTTTTCTACTACTGATCAGCAGCTTTGTTCTTATTGATCTAAAGGGCCAGTTTAAGTTAACAAGGATAATAAAATAACAAAAGACACCGTACCAATAGGTATGGTGTCTTTGAATTATCTTAAGGGAGTTCAAAATCTCCAAATGGGCGGAAGCCCGCCTTTAGTAAGAAGTTTGGGTTGGTTAGTGATAAGTGAACAGGGCCAAAATATCATGTTTACTCCAATATTTAGTGGGAATGCTATTTACAGTATATATCCCTGAAATTTGAGGAGGAAATTTTAACATGCTTGATGCTAAGACCATAGAAATCGTTCAGTCAACAGCACCTGTTCTCAAGGAACATAGTAAACCAATAGGAAAGAGATTTTATGAATTACTATTTTCAAAAGCTCCTGATTTGTATAACCTTTTTAACCAAACGAACCAAAAAAGAGGAATTCAACAAGAGGCCTTGGGATATGCTGTCTATGCTGCAGGTGAACATATTACGAACCTTGAAGCGATAAAACCTGTAATTAAAAGAGTTACTGAGAAACATCGTGCCATAGGGGTCAAGCCTGAACAGTATCCGGTTGTAGGTGAAACGTTGCTTCAAGCAGTTAAAGATGTGTTGGGTGACGCAGCCACAGATGAAATCATAGAGGCATGGGGAAAGGCCTATGGCTATATTGCAGATGCCTTTATTGATATTGAAAAAAACCTTTATGAGGAAACAGAACATCAGCCTGGTGGATGGGAAGGATATCGAAGCTTCAATATCGATAAAAAGATAAAAGAAAGTGATGTGGTAACCTCCTTTTATCTAAAACCTACAGACGGAAAACCCATTGCCTCCTACCATGCTGGGCAATACCTAACACTTAAGGCTAAAATTCCTGGCGAGAAATATACGCACATACGCCATTACAGTCTTTCGGATTCACCTGGAAAGGATTACTACCGAATTAGTGTTAAACGTGAAGATGCCCATGGAGATGCTCCAGCTGGAATTGTATCTAACTATTTACATAGACAGCTGCAAGTTGGAGATACGCTGCAATTTTCTGCTCCAGCAGGTGACTTCGAACTGGATAACACCGATTTACCCGTTGTTCTAATTAGTGGCGGTATTGGCATTACACCTTTGCTTAGCATGTTAAATACCATTATAGAAAAGCAACCACAACGTCAGGTTACGTTCATCCATGCAACAAGCAATAGTCAAACACATGCTTTTAAAGATCATCTGCCACAAATAGTGAATGAACATCAACATATAAAATCATTTGTAGTCTATGGTGCACCAACAGAAGCCGATCGAACCTCTGGGCATTTTGATAAAGAAGGATACGTTGGTTTAGACTTCCTGCAATCTATCGTTCCATCAAAAGAAGCTAATTTTTATTTCTGCGGACCTATTCCTTTTATGGAAGCAATCAATGAGGCCCTAAATAAATGGAGTGTATCGAAAGACCGTATTCATTATGAAGTATTTAGTCCACTCGCTATTTTAGGAGAAAAATAAGTAAACTATATTTGTGGATAAAAAAGGATCTTTCATTGAAGTGAACCCAAAAAGTTAGACACTTTATTTACTTAGGCAGCCTTGAGGGCATGAACCCGGAAATCTACCGGGCTCATGCCTTTTAATTTTACCTTGATATGTTCTTCTAGTGCTTGTTTGAAATGCTTTCTTTCTTGTACAATAGATTTATGTTTTTTCCTTACCCACCTAAAATAGCAATAATTGTAATTTCTTTTAAAGGAAATGCCCTTACAAACTTTAGGGATACCAGAGGAAAGAGATTGATCATTTTATAAAAACTGTACATTAAATCACAAAAAAAGAATCCATCTTTTTTCAAAATGGATTCTTTTTATTTTTCCTTATATTGGGAGAGGGAAATCTTTTGAGCAAACTTAGTTTCAATGCCAGAGGTATAGCCCGATATCTCCTTTAGGAGTCTTATCATAAAGAAACAGTACCTTTGAATTTTAGGTTCTGTTCATTTTCTATTTGAACTTTTGCACTTCTTCATTTCCCTCGAATTTGTTGTCTTTCAATATGCCGATTTCTTCAATATGGTTTCGCGCCGTTTCATCGCCAAATTTATAAATGAGGGCATAAAGCTTTTTCATGTCTGCATCATATTTATCATTTGCCCGGTCATGATGATAGAGAAGGTATGGCACATGTGAACGGGCATATGCCTCCAGGTCATCAGTCCGGTGTTCCTCCAAGCATTGTTTCAATTCTGCAAGTTCCTCATCAGTTGCGTGTACAGTGAAGCTCGGGTTCTCTTCAAGTTTTTGTCCGAGTACATCGCCGCTGACCAAATCAACATGATAGGTCTGTTTTTCCTGCATCATTCTGCTCATCATCCTTTCAAGCGTTTATCTATTCTGTACCACTATTTGTAAAAAGTTAATCATAAAAGTAAACATTTCCTTAATGAAAATGATAGGAAATAGAGGTATCGAATTTCATATCAAATGGTATAAGATGGATTTATAGAATGATATGGAAGAGTAACTTTGAGGAGTGATATTGTGAAGAGGTCAATCATGGTTATGTTTATGGTGTTGATTGCTTCAGGCTGCGTAACAAGGAATTATGATTCCAATATGGATTTAGGGAAAAGTCAGTTGAATGAGGAAAATTATTTAGAAGCCCACGAGGCATTTGAATTAGCTTATAAAGAAGCAGAAACACCGGAAGCAAGAGAGTTAATGGATCTTTCAGGTTTTCTGGCGAGTGGAATGAAGAAATACGACGAACAGGATTTTGATTCGGCCAAAAGAGATTTTAAAGAAGCAACCGCATATAAAGCAAAATATCGGGAAGGGAAACTAATGGTTTTAAAGGCGGTGGAAATGCACCCGGTATCAGACTCCGCCACGTTAGAAACAGTAGAGGGAAATGACGAAGTGGAACCGGTGGAGGAAGCAAGTGAGGACGGGACCATTGGATCCAAAGTAGATGATAAGGCGGCAACGGATTCAAAAGGAAAAGTAGAAACGGTAAAAAGCAAAGAAGGGAGTAAGGATTCGGCTAGTCCCTTAAGTAAATCTCAGGCGGAGAAGCTAGTGAAGGATTACGTGGACATGAAAAACTTTCCACATTTGCAAATCGAATATGATCATGATGCCGAAAAGGGAGATTACATTTTTCAAGTGTTCGAAGTGGATGCAGGCAGTCAGAAAAATGGCCACAAAGCTACTTGGGGCTGGTATGGTGTGAATAAGAAGACAAAAGAAGTGTATGAAGTCATGTAAGGCTATAATGTCGAATTGAAAGGGTCCCCTGTGGAGGCCTTTTTATTTTGCCGTACTGCAAATATCATATAGCTGGATTCGATAATTTTTTGTGAAAAGTGGCCTTATTCTTTATTTCTTAAGAATTTTTTAATATTTACTGTTTATGATTGAGCCAAGTAAAGGACAATCATAGGAGGGATAATGATGGAGAATAATAATGGCGATGAGCAAGTCAGAGTGAAGACAGAACGGAAAAAGGGCAAGTCTATTTGGCTAACTGGCCTTGTTTCCGGAACGGTTGCTTCTATGGTTACATCAACTGTATTTTTATTTGGCGGGGACTTTATAGATCAAGGGAAAAGTTCAGTGAATGAGTCAAGTCAAACGGCAGGTGTAGAGCAAACGGAAAGCGGTGAAAAGGATGGGAGTGTCACGGCAGAAAAGTTATCGACTAGTACGGATTCTAATGATAGGGCAGAGATGGTTGAATCAGCATCCAAATCGATAGTAGGGGTCGTGAATTTACAGGAGATTCAAAACCGGTACCCATACCAGCAGCAAAGCACGGGGAGCGAAACGGTTGAGAGCGGCACTGGTTCAGGGGTCATTTATAAAAAAGCTAATGGGAAGGCCTATATCATCACGAACAATCACGTTATTGAAGGAGCTAAGGAAGTCGAAATTTCATTGTATGATGGGAAAAAGGCAACGGCAGTGGTTGTCGGGGCTGATGCATTGACGGACCTAGCGGTTTTGACAATTGATGCCTCGAAAGCACCTGAGGGAATTAAATTCGGGAATTCTGATAGCATGCGTCCAGGTGAAGAAGTATTGGCGATCGGTAACCCTCTTGGACTTGATTTTTCACGTTCCGTTACACAAGGGATCGTCAGTGCTACCGGACGCTCCATTTCAGTCGATACATCGGAGGGGGAGTGGGAACTTGATGTCCTTCAAACAGATGCAGCGATCAACCCTGGCAATAGCGGCGGCGCATTGATCAACACCGCTGGGGAAGTGATCGGCATAAACAGCTTGAAGATTTCCGAAAGCGGTGTGGAAGGCTTAGGGTTTGCCATACCAAGTAATGATGTGATTCCGATTGTTACGGAACTGATTGAAAACGGAAAAATCACGCGACCGTATTTAGGAGTAAGCTTGGCCAGCATAGAAGAACTGCCACAGTATTATATTCAAAATGTTCCTGAAGCTGCAAAGTCGGGTGTCATGGTTACGAGTATAGAAGCGGGGTCGTCAGCGGCGAATGGAGGGCTTAAGCAGCAGGATATCATTGTGGAGATTGATGGAACGAAAATAAAAACGACAGCAGAATTAAGGAAAATTTTATACACAGATAAGAAAATCGGCGATAAAGTAAAGGTTAAAGTCTATCGGGGGACTGAAGAGAAAACGGTAACGATAACCTTGCAAAACTCATAGATAGAAGGAAGGCCTCTGATTGATCATCAGGGGTCTTTTATTTGAAAATGTAGTTAAAAAGTTTTTAATAGTATTGAAAGTGTTGATATCGGAAAAAATGATAGTGTATTTATACTGTTTATCAGATTTTTCATATAGTCTCGAATACCTAAAAGTGAATAGCGGCGTCTTCTATTTGTCAAGGTTTACATTATAGATATGTTAAAAAATAGAAAAGATTTGACAAATTTGTGAAATGTCATAAAATAGAAAGAAAGGGGATGAAATTATGGAAGCTAATCAGAAGATGTTGGATGCAGTGAAATGGGTATCGGGCACAGGTTGCGTAATCGGAATTATTATTTTTGCTTTAAGTTTTTTTGTAAGCGATTACAATAAGGATTATATATTTACCGCTGTTGGAATCGCCATCACACTAAGCGCAGCTGCCATTTTTCTAGTTGGTATATTTTTTGTCCTGACAGAAGAAATGGTAATGAATACACATAAAGGCCAAAGAATTGAATCGGAAACGACTAAAATCATAAAAATGAAATCAAAGGCTAAAACTCAAACAAAAAGAAGTACAGAATTCAGTAACTAAAACGAGGAATATAGCGTAATAAACTGGCTTTCTATCATCAGATTCACTTGTATGGATGAACAAAACGAGTTGTTCGTTGGCTTGCAGAATCTTAGCCAATTTAACCCCAAGTATTGAATGCGCTTTCATTCCGTGTGTTGCTTGTACATCCAAACCAAACTGCCTGCACGCCAGGAAGTTCTCACCTTCAATTTTAAACTATATCCACGAGAAAAGGACACTTTTAAAAAGTCCTTTTTTCGTGGATTTTTTTATGTGTTTTTACCTGAAGATACAAAAGGGAAGCACGTATCAATATGGGGGTATTGAGTAAAGGGTTTCCAAAAGGTGGAGTTGATTGAACACCAAATGTACTTTTTAAAAAATGGTTTTTGGCCTGTCCTCTGACTGATAAACTTGAACAGTTGCAACAGGTTGATTGACCCCTGAATTACTTCACCCCACGACTACTGCTAAACGGCTGTTTAGGAATACTGACAGGGCAATAAAATAAGTATTGCGAGGAGAAAGAACCCAATTACATTTCACACTCGTTGTTTCCTTATATATATATAGTATTGACCTGTGTTGGATCATTAGGGTATTGAAGCATGGATGCAAGATTGTGTACAATGCGGCTACCATTTAAAAACTTCCATGGCCGAGTGAAAAAAATCCGCTTTAAATCATGTTTTCCAAAGATAGATACCTAATTAACAGGATAGGTAATATAATTCATAATCTTTATAAGTCTTGAGGCAATAAACGCGGTGAATATAATGTGAAAATTTTATTTCATTATATTAGAGTAATATTAAACGGAAAGTGGATCAGTTCTATCTGCAATCCTGTACTGATAAGTGAAGTTTCTGTAGGTAAGTTATTAAACATTTATTATATTTCATTTGCTGAAGATTTTCGAACATTTCAGTTCATTTACCATCTTCTTACTGCTCTTTAATGAACTTTATGTGACAGATGTCACTTTATATTGTCTTTTTTTAAACTTGGGATTAATATTGGTATGTCGGGATTTGTGAACATGGTAACACTTTGTCCGAATAATTACCAATAGGAATTTTATTATGTAAGAAAGGGGTAGTACTATGAAAATAAAATGGGCTCTATTAACTATACTTTTTACAATTGCCACTGTGCTAACCGGTTGCGATAACCCATTAATGGTCTTGGACCCTAAAGGGCCAGTAGCTGCAACACAAGCAGATGTTATTATGATTTCGATATGGACAATGGCCTTTGTCGTCCTTGTCGTTATGGTACTGTATATCTTCATGATAATGAAATATCGTGCTTCCAAACAGCGTGATGATTATGAACCACCTCATATTGAAGGAAGTAAGGTTCTTGAAATAATTTGGGTAGCGATCCCAATTTTAATCGTCGCTTTCCTATCCGTTGTTACTGTTAAAACAACAAATGAAGTTGAGGCAACACCTAAAGGATACGGAGATCAAGAACCTTTAATTATTTACGCTTCATCTTCCAACTGGAAGTGGCATTTTAGTTATCCGGAAGAAGATATCGAAACAGTTAACTATCTGTTTTTACCGACTAACCGACCAATTGAATTTAAACTTTATTCATATGGTCCAATCTCGAGTTTCTGGATTCCACAACTTGGAGGACAAAAATACGCGATGTCGAACATGGTTAATACGTTGCACTTAGCAGCTGATGTACCAGGAGAGTATATGGGTCGAAATTCAAACTTCAGTGGTTCAGGTTTTGCTCAGCAAACGTTTAACGTTAATGTACTGTCTGCAAAAGAATACGATAAATGGGTAGATGAAATTAAAGCTACTGCTGAACCGATTACTGAGAAAAAATTCAATGAATTATTAGAACCTGGTCATGTGGGACAATCCACTTACACTGGAACTCACTTAGAGTTTTCTCCAGCTCCTGAAGGGGAACATGCTGGTCATGGTAACCACGGATCTTCTGATACTGAAGAAAGTGATTCCAAGGATTCACACGAGGAACATTCAGAACACAGCAACATGAATCATGATCACTAAGAATTAATTTCGTTCGATAAAACATCTAGGTTTACAAGATAAGGAATATTTTCCTGAAAGGAGTCACAAAAGTATGGATTACTTTGATCGATTTGCCGTACCTCATCCAAGTCCTGCGATTTATGCATCCATGGTTGCCATTGGCTTAACCATGATTGCGGTTATTGCCGGAATTACCTATTTTAAAAAATGGGGTTACTTATGGCGTGAGTGGTTAACAACGGTTGACCATAAACGTATTGGTATCATGTACATCTTGGCAGCACTGCTTATGCTCTTCCGTGGTGGCGTTGATGCCCTCATGATGCGTGCTCAAACGGCTATTCCAGATAACGGTCTTTTGGATGGGCAGCATTATAATGAGGTATTTACAACACATGGGGTTGTCATGATCCTGTTCATGGCTATGCCATTTATCATTGGGTTAATGAACATTGTCACACCATTACAAATTGGAGCGCGTGACGTAGCATTCCCACGTCTAAACGCAGTAAGCTTCTGGTTATTCTTCATGGGGGCAATGCTATTTAACATCTCTTTCGTAGTTGGTGGTTCTCCTGATGCAGGTTGGACATCTTACTTCCCGCTGGCAAGTAATGATTTCAGTGAATCAGTTGGTTCGAACTATTACGCGATTGCAATTCAAATAGCTGGTATCGGTACATTACTGACTGGTATCAACTTTATCGTAACAATCTTGAAAATGAGAGCACCTGGCATGAACTTAATGAAAATGCCAATGTTCACATGGTCTATCTTGATCACAAACTTCATTATCGTTTTCGCTTTCCCTGTATTGACAGTGGCACTTGCGTTGATGACAATGGATCGTCTATTCGGAACTCAATTCTTTACGATGGCCAATGGCGGTAGCGATATGCTTTGGGCGAACTTGTTCTGGGTTTGGGGACATCCTGAAGTTTATATAGTAATACTTCCAGCTTTCGGTATTTACAGTGAAATCATTTCGACATTTGCACGTCGTAACCTGTACGGATATAATTCGATGGTTATCTCCATGGTAGCTATTTCTACTCTATCTTTCATTGTATGGGCTCACCATTTCTATACAATGGGTCACGGTGCAATGGTTAATGGTATCTTCTCGATTACCACAATGGCAATTGCCGTTCCGACCGGTGTTAAGATTTTCAACTGGTTGTTCACACTTTGGAAAGGTAAAATCGTTTTTACCGTCCCAATGTTATACTCGTTAGCTTTCATTCCGATTTTCACTCTCGGTGGGGTAACTGGGGTTATGCTTGCAATGGCGAGTGCTGACTACCAATACCACAATACAATGTTCTTAGTAGCTCACTTCCATTACGTTTTAATCCCTGGTACTGTATTTGCCGTACTTGCTGGTTTTACGTACTGGTGGCCAAAAATGTTTGGCTTCATGTTGAGCGAAAAAATTGGGAAATGGTCGTTCTGGTTCATTACAATCGGCTTTAATGTAACATTCTTCCCGATGTTCATCACTGGTTTAGATGGGCAGGCACGTCGTATGTATACGTACTCTGAATCAACAGGCTATGGTCCATTGAATATGCTTTCTTTCGTTGGAGCAATTGGCTTAGCAATAGGTTTTGCACTTATTGTGTACAATATTTATTGGAGCACTCGTTATGCATCAAGAAATATTTCAAACGATCCATGGGATGCACGTTCTCTAGAGTGGGCTACCCATACACCAATTCCAGAATATAACTTTGCAATTGTGCCTACAGTTGATTCTACAGAAGCATTCTGGGATTCTAAGAAAAAGGGCTTTAAATTATTTGGTGGTAAAGTAGAAAAGATTCATATGCCAAATAACAGTGGCGTGCCGTTTATCATGAGCTGTATCTTCTTCGTTTGGGGCTTTGCAATGGTATTCAGCATGTGGATCATTGCAATCATTGCAACGATCGGTATCTTTGCTTGTATGATTCACCGTTCATTCGAAAAAGATCACGGACGTTATATCTCTGTTGAAGAGATCGAAGAAACTGAAAATAAATTGCGAGGTGCTAAGTAATGAAAATAGATAACTCGCTGCCACTAGAATATAGCACGGAAGAAAATCGCTTAAAGATTTTTGGATTCTGGATTTTCCTTGGGGCAGAAATAGCTCTTTTCGCTACACTGTTCGCCACTTATTTTGTATTAGTTGATGGAACTGGAAATGGTCCAACAGGGGAACATCTTTTTAAAGTCCCAACCTTAATGTTTCAAACAATCTTTCTTTTAACTAGTAGTTTTACCATAGGTCTTGGAATCAATGCAATGAGACTTGGCAGGCAGAAAGCAACGATTGGTTTCTTCATTATCACCCTTATTCTTGGTTTAGGCTTCTTGGGAGTCGAAATTTATGAATTCGTGGAGTATGTACATGAAGGAGCAACCATTCAAACAAGTGCTTTCTTATCTAGTTTGTTTACATTACTAGGTACGCATGGAGCTCACGTTACACTTGGTTTATTCTGGGGAACCTTCATCGTCATGCAGATTAAAAAGCGCGGTATGACTCCAGAAACAACAAACAAGGCTTTCATCTTTTCACTTTACTGGCATTTCTTGGACGTTGTCTGGATCTTCATCTTCAGTTTCGTCTACCTGAAAGGAATGATGTAATATGAAAGAATTATTCCCACGGGGCCAAGTTATGGGATTTGCCTTTTCACTAGTCCTGACTTTGGTCGCACTATCAGTTATTGTGTTTGATCTCTCACTTAAAATGGGTGTGATCATCCTGCTTGTTACAGCTTTCATGCAAGCTGCACTGCAATTGGTTATGTTCATGCACGCAGGTGAGTCTGAAGATAAAGCATCGATTTACACAAACGTTTATTACGGATTGTTCGTTGCATTGGTTACAATTTTCGGTACAATGCTAACAATGATTTGGGGATATCAATAATCGATTGAAAAGCTGGGCGTCTTGATGACGCCCAGTTTTTTTGTATTTAATAAGTAGAAATTCATATACCACTCTAACCACTTCGTTCATAGAAATTTGTTAAGTAGGGTGTGGATGAAACCATTTTGTTTAGTATAACCATTTCGGAACATTATATTTATAAGAGCAAAATTTACTCTTTTTGAAGCGCCCCCCTGCGTTTAAGTGCAATGTTTTACTAAAGTGAAACGTTAATATAACAGACACATTTTCTAAGAAAAACTATCTGATCCTTTGATATAATAATCTATATAAGAAATTAATATATGACGTAGCGGAGATGATGAAATATGACATTGCCGGTTTTGATTTTGACAATTCTATTAAGTTTGCTTAAATTATTAGTTACCTGCCTTCCAACCGATGCAGTGAATTGGATTATCAGCAAATTTAAAATACATTCAGAACTTAGTGACGAGAATGCAATCGTAACCTTTGACGGAAGACGTTTGGAAAGTGAAGATAAAATAAAAGTTATTAATTATTTTAATAAGGCTAAATTTTTGAAAAAGAATCATATATTCCCTGGTAATGAGCAATTGTTTTTACATCCAGAGAACAGTGGGACTCCATTAGTCATTGATACTAAAAGAGGTAAAAAAGATGTTAGGTTATTTGTGTACATGTACAACGACCGTGTGGATGTAGTTAAGCAGTACAGGAAGAAATTAGTTTCGTATAGTCTGCTTTCCGATAGCCTCCAAGAACGCTCTATGTCATTAAGTTTAAATTAAAAGAACATTAAAAATGGCAATCTTTAAAAAAGAACATCTCAGACTGTAGGCAAACTCGAAAGAAAAGCGAGTTTGCCTGCAGTTTTTTTGTTTTCAGACGCTCCCTTTCCGCCGACTGTCTGCAAAGCCACCTCGCTGCATGCGTCTTTGGTGACTCGGTAAGCTGGTTTTTCGGCAGGAGTGTCGTGAAATTTCTTTAATCCAGTGAGGTTTCATCCCATATTAAAGAGAAAAGTATCCTGGAGTATACCCTGTCTGTTTTAAAAATATCGTAATGATTCCCTCGGTAATCGCGATAGGGATATGGGATTAGGCCATTCCGTATCCCATTTTGTCGACAAACTGAGGCGGTCTTTAAAAAGATCATATTAATTTCTAAATTACTTGTTATTCAAGTTGATTGTTGTAACGTTAAAAACGTCTTAAAATTATTGTCACAAGAAAAAACAATTATGTGGATTATATGGGAAAATCGCTATCGAGGGTTCTTTAGAGAATAATACAAATGAAATACAGAAATCAGGATTGAAAAGGGTTTTAATTGTTAATTAATATAAAAACAAAGTGCATAGTGATTTTGGTGAGTTATATCTAAAAAGGTAATAAAAAAAGCAGGTATCTAAATCGATGCCTGCTTTTTTATGCTTTCCATTGTTTTTCCACTTGATGAAGGGCTTGTTGTAAAATTTCTTCTTGATTAGTACCCGGTTTAGTAAGGACGTTAGTTTGATAAGATTTTCCTTGGAAATCAACTGTTACTGTAACTTTTACCATTATGCATCGTTCCTTTCTAGTATTAAATGGGATGGTTGTACTACTTCTTTTATACCCGTGGGAGGAGATTTTTCAAACATTGTGGAAGTAGCAAAAGTCGAGATTTAATATTCAAAATTATCTGATATTTATTGAGAGATGTCAATACTTTTTTTTGAACTGCTAAATAAAGACGACCTGGCATGTGTAATTATTACAGCCAGGTTGTTTTTAAAAATTAACTATATTCATATTTTGGTTAAGATAATACCGATTAATGCTGCAAGAACGCCGGCAATTTGATAGGATTTTAGTTTTTCTTTGAATAAATAACATCCTGCGAAAACGACAACTAAACAATTTAGGCTGACGACAGGGAAGATGATGCTTGCGATGCCGGTATTCAACGCATAGAAATAACATCCATAGGCTATGATGCTTAAAAAACCTACGATGGAACCAATTTTGACTTCCTGTAGCTTGATTTTTTCTTTCTTAAAGGATAGAACTGAAAGTAGATAAAGAGTTCCGCCCCCATACATTGATACAAGGATGTCGAGGGAGTTTAAATGAAGCCGTGTTGATGTCGTCATCAGAATGCCGAGTACACCAAAAGATAATATGGAAAATAATGTGTGCATCATCCAAGGTAAATATTGGTGGTTGCCCTTGGCGTTAGGTGTATACTGAATGACAAGGGTTGCAAGCAGCATGCAGATGATTCCGCTCCACTGCAGCGAAGAAATATGCTCATGAAAAATTAATGCAGCACATAGGATGGGAAATATTGCATTCGCTGCGATTAATGGTGATGTTAAACTTGCCGGCCCTTTTTCAAAGGCACTTGCCATCTGGATATTACCATTAGCGTTCAGGACACCAATTGCTGCACCAAGCATGATAGACAGCAAGTTCAGGTTCAAACCATCCATAAGTACTCCATAAAATATGGACAAAATGAAAGCTACAAAATAAAAGAAAAATTGAATATGTACCTTTGAGTAACCCTTTCCGCTACTCCATTTAAAAATGCTGTTATTGATTCCGAAACATAAACTGGTGATGAGTGCTGCAAAAATCCACATTGTTTAAATCTCTTCCTTCATGTAGGATAAACTTCTTCTACATTTTAAGCCGAATACATGTGGGAATCAAACTAAAATTAAAAAGTATGATTGACAGATTAGATTTTTTTTTCTATATTTACTATGACAATTTTAAAATATTTCCCGATAAACGGGAGAGGTTCATAGCATCACCCTCTTAAAAAAACTATGGCTTTGATTTTTTTCGCGAATCAACCATATCTTTGATGAGATATGGTTTTTGTTATATAGAGGCCCATTTTATGAATCTCCCCTGACAAACGTGGATGAGGAGGACTTTTTATGTCTGGAAGAAAAGAAGAAGAATTAAATGAAATTACACTGCTTGGGAATCAAGGGACAAAATATACATTCGACTATGCGCCTGAAATTCTTGAGTCATTCGATAACAAACATCCTAACCGTGATTATTTCGTCAAATTCAATTGCCCGGAATTCACTAGCTTATGTCCGATAACCGGCCAGCCAGACTTTGCAACCATTTACATCAGCTATATTCCCAGTGTGAAGATGGTCGAAAGCAAGTCTTTGAAACTTTATTTATTCAGCTTCCGTAATCATGGTGATTTCCATGAAGACTGCATGAATATCATCATGAACGATTTAATCGAGTTGATGGATCCGAAATATATTGAAGTATGGGGCAAGTTCACGCCTAGGGGCGGGATTTCCATTGATCCATACACAAACTACGGGAAACCAGGGACGAAGTATGAGGAAATGGCGGATTACCGCTTGATGAATCATGATTTATACCCTGAAACTGTGGATAATCGCTAAGATTGGAGAGACAACTGGCTTATGCCGTTGTCTTTTTTTGCCTTTTATTATTCCCTTTCAATAATCACATTGTTTTGTCCTTTTTAAAAATACAAATGTCCTCCTATAGTGGAATTTTTACTTGATTGTTTCGAGAAAAAACGTAATAATAGGGAGAGTTGATTTTGACAGAATATTATTTAAAATAGGGGATGTCGAGATGAAAGTTGCGAAGTTTGGCGGAAGTTCACTTGCGTCAGGTGAACAGTTGAGAAAGGTATTCGAAATTGTGGTTGCTGATCCAGAGAGGAAGTTTGTAGTCGTTTCGGCTCCAGGGAAACGCAATTCCGATGATATAAAGGTGACGGATTTATTGATTGAGGCTGCGGAACAGCAGCTGCGCGGCGATAACGGGGAGCATTTGATCGAAGACGTGGTATCCCGCTATGCGAGCATTGCTGAAGAGCTGGATATATCCGAGGAGGTCATCACAGGGATTCATGAAAATTTAAAAGCACTGTTGCATGCTGACCAATCTAACCAGAAGCGCTATTTGGATGCTTTAAAGGCCAGTGGCGAAGATAATAATGCGAAGCTGGTCGCAGGTTATTTTCAAAGCCGTGGGGTAGAGGCAAAGTATATAAATCCAAAGAAGGCTGGCTTGATCGTTACGGATGTAGATGGATTTACCCAGGTTCAGCCAGAGTCATATGATCGGTTGTATGATCTGCGTGAAGAGCCTGGAATCGTAGTATTTCCAGGGTTCTTCGGATATACGTTAGATGGTGATGTTTTAACCTTCTCAAGAAGCGGTTCCGATATTACGGGTTCGATTCTTGCAAATGGGGTCAAAGCCGATTTGTATGAGAACTTTACGGACGTGGATGCCGTTTATGCGGTGAATCCAAATGTAGTTTCCAATCCGAAGGGAATCCGGGAGTTAACCTATCGTGAAATGAGGGAGCTTTCTTATGCCGGTTTTTCGGTATTTCATGATGAAGCGCTGATTCCTGCATTCCGTGCGGGAATACCTGTCCATATCCAAAATACGAACAATCCGACGGCACAAGGGACCCGCATTGTGAACACGCGGGATAATACGAATGGTCCGGTTATTGGGATTGCAAGTGATAAAGGGTTTTGCAGTATTTACATTAGCAAATATTTGATGAACCGGGAAGTTGGTTTTGGCCGGAAACTGCTGCATATCCTTGAAGATTACGGAGTTTCATATGAGCATATTCCATCAGGCATTGATGATGTGACGCTTATTCTAAGGCAGGACCAGTTGAAGGGTGAAGCCGAGAAGAAAATCATTTCACGAATCAAGAAAGAGCTTCATGCCGATGAAGTGAATGTGGAGCATGATCTTGCCTTAATCATGGTTGTAGGTGAAGGAATGCGTCATAATGTAGGTACAACGGCTAGAGCGTCAAAAGCGTTGGCCGAAGCAAAGGTGAATATTGAAATGATCAATCAGGGCTCTTCGGAGGTTAGCATGATGTTCGGTGTGAAAGGGCACAACGAAGAGACGGCAATTCAGGCATTATATCACGAGTTCTTTTGAGAATGAGAGATTAGAGACCTCCTTGAAAAGGGAGGTTTTTTGGTTATCGGGGATATTCCCTTTTGTTCATTGGGATAGAAATGGTGGGCGCAATAAGGGAGAAGTTTCTTGATGCTGAAGAATCAGCATGAGCAAATGGAAGAAGAACGGATGCAAATCAATGAAACCTTTAAGGGGCCGCGGCCAGCGCCATGATTTCCTCAAGCACGTGTCGGATCGAACATGATGAGGGGGCAGAGTAAAGGAATAGATGAATGGATTGATAGCTGGGTTTGAAGAAGAAGCGAATTTATTGATTAAAGGTGAAAAAAGGGGTAGTTGCCGGGATGCCTCATTAAATGTACCGGAGGGATCTTTCAGTGATTATGATAGATGGATTGAACGTTTGCCCTCATTCCCTAAATATAAAAGGAAAGCCTCCAAGATTGGAGGCTTTCCTTTTATGTTAGTCCATAATTGTCAGGAGTTGATCGATCTCTTTCCTGGGGCGTGGGGAAGGGATCATGTCGGGATAGCCAACATGAAGGCTGCCTACGATTTTCTCGCCAGGTTTAACGCCTAAAGCTTCACGAAACTCCATGCTGTGTATCATGCCATATGTTTCCCATATCATCCCGATTCCTTGTTCCCAGGCAAGCAGGCTGAAATTTTGGATCAAGGCACTTGTAGCTGCATAATCTTCTTCACGTGTCATTGGATTCGGATTCTCTTCCATGATCACTGCGATGAACATCGGGACACCTATAAGTTTATTATATCCTCGCTGTCCGGCTGCGTTTTTCTTTTCAGGGTCCTTCTCTTTTCCTGCCATAAAAGCACGGGTTGCTTCTGCGAGTTTTAAACGGCTTTCGCCATGTACCACGACGAAGCGCCAAGGCTGGGTCATTTTATGGTTCGGTGCCCATGTCGACGTTTCCAATAATGATTGGATGGTATCAATAGGAACAGGAATGTCCTTAAATCGCTTAATGCTGCGCCGTTCTTTAATGATATCTTCAAGTTTCATGATCATCCTGCTCCTTTAATCATATATGTAAGTTCATTAGTTTTTTTAAAAAAAATAATCCCCGGCTGCCTAATATGCTTCCAACGTGAATAAATTACTTGAATAAAGAGGGGGCAATATTCCAGTGACTTGCATTCGCTAATGAGCATATAATTTTTACTAGGCACAGAGAAGCCGGGGCGACATTGTATCTATGTACAATATCAAAAGGGTACGATAAGAGATTATCGTAATTGCTTATCAAATTTCAGAGATCAATAATGAAATTGAAAATCATTATCAATTAGAATTTTCGCTTATTTCCTGTTATTTGTCAAGAGTATTTATTAAAAAAAAATCAAGTTATTTACTAATCCTTTGAATCAGTTAAAATCTTTTAAAAAATCTGTATAAAAATGTATAATGAAAGGATGAAAAGATGCTATCTACATATGAAGAATCGAAGGGTGTCATAGATGAAAAAACTGGCCTCATTTCTTAAGCCGTACTGGCTCTTGATCATTCTTGCTTTAATCTTAATGATTGTCGAGCTCGGTGTAGAACTGTTACAACCTCTATTTATAGCAAAAATAATTGATGATGGCATTTTACAGAAAGATTTATCGGTGGTGATTAAATGGGGAAGTGTCATGGTTGGACTTTCCATTTTTTCATTTATTGGCGGGATCGTTAATTCCTTTACGGCATCACATGTAAGTCAGAGTTTTGGACATGATGTCAGGAAAAGCCTTTTTGGTAAGATACAGGCGTTTTCTTTTGCGAATTTGAATAATATCCCGACTTCCTCGTTGATCACAAGGATGACGAATGATGTGACCCAACTTCAAAATACGGTTTTTATGGGCCTGCGTATCATGGCAAGGGCGCCATTGATCGTAATCGGCGGGGCGATAATGGCCATTGCGGTAGATTTTAAACTCTCCCTTGTTTTGGTCATTTCGATTCCGGTTCTTGTTTTTTTCCTTGGCTGGGTTATGAAACGAGCGGCTATTCTATTTAAGCTCGTACAGAAAAAGCTCGATAATGTCAACGGTGTAATGAGGGAAAACCTGATAGGCATGCGCTTGATCAAAGCCTTTCTTCGTAAGGAGCATGAAATTGGACGGTTTGACGATGCGAATGACGAGTTGAAAAGAAAGACTGTGTCTTCCCTTCGTTTAATTGAAACGACCATGCCTGTACTGATGCTGGTCATGAATGTGGCGATACTGATCATTCTCTGGCTTGGAAGCGAATTTATTACAACGGGAGATATACAGGTAGGGGAAGTTGTGGCGATTGTAAACTATGCCACAAGGATTGCGGCATCACTTTCCGTTTTTTCATGGCTGATCATGGTCATTTCCCGTGCAAAGGCTTCCGCGGAACGTGTGACGGAAATATTTGAAACCCCGATAGATATTGATGAGGGTAAGATGGAAAGCAAGAGTGAGGCCGTCAATGGGGGAGGCATAAAGTTTCTGGATGTATCTTTCCGCTACCCTGGAACCGATGCACCGGTATTGAAAAACTTGAACTTTTCTATCGATCCGGGAGAATCGCTTGCCATCATAGGAGCGACGGGATCAGGGAAAACATCCTTGTTCCAGCTGATTCCGAGATTATACGAAGTTGAAAGCGGCTCCATTCAAATAGATGGCCAGGATGTGAAAGATATTCCCTTGAATTCGCTGCGGAAAAGGATCGGCTATGTACCGCAGGAAGCCCTTCTTTTTTCAGGAACCATAAAAAGTAATGTTGCCTGGGGAAAAGAAGGGGCATCGATGGAGGAAATCAAGGCTGCGGCCATGCATGCCCAGGTTCATGAAACCATAATGAAACTCCCGAAACAATATGAAACGCAGTTAGGGCAAAAAGGAGTGAATCTGTCCGGAGGGCAAAAACAGCGGTTATCGATTGCGAGAGCATTGGTGCGCAAACCGAAGATTCTCCTTCTGGATGATAGTACGAGTGCGCTGGATTTGAAAACGGAAAGTAGATTACTCATCGCTTTAAAGGCCTATACATGCACAACGCTCATCATTACACAAAAAATCAGCACAGCCATGGAGGCGGACAAAATCTTGTTACTGGAAAATGGTCAAGTGCTTGCACTAGGGAAACATCAGGATTTGATTCAATCAAGTGATCTTTATCGAAAAATCGTTCACTCGCAGTTTGGGGAGGAGGGAGTTTCTCTTGAGTCCAAGAATATCTCCCGTTAAGGCAAAGTCAAAACCGGTCAATTCATGGAATACGATAAAAAGGATCATCCCCTACTTAGCAACGAATAAAAGCCTGCTATTTTGTGTCCTTTTCATGGTACTGGTAAGCTCCGTTTTGGGATTGCTCGGCCCCTTTCTTGTTGGGATGGCGATAGATGATTATATTGTCACAAAGGATAGCGAGGGGCTGTTCAGCCTTCTTATCGGGCTTCTCGGAGTCTATCTATTCTATTCCCTATCCATGTGGCTTCAGAATTATTGGATGATCGGAATCGCGCAGGATACGGTTTATGCGATGCGCAATCAATTGTTCAAGAAGCTTCACCAGTTATCCATTCCCTTTTTTGACCGGCGTCAGCATGGGGAATTGATGAGTAGGGTCACGAATGATATAGAAAATGTCAGTTCCACTTTGAATAGTTCCGTGATCCAGATTTTTTCAAGTGTGCTGACACTGGTCGGGACGATTGGAGTGATGCTGTATTTAAGCCCTCTATTGACTGTTTTAACCTTATTCATCGTTCCTCTTATGTTCTTCGGGCTGAGGTGGATAACGAACCGGACGGGAAAGCTTTTTAAAGAACAGCAGAAGAACCTTGGAGAACTGAATGGGTTTATAGAAGAAACGATTTCGGGACAACGGATCGTAAAGGCTTTTTCACAGGAAGATAAAGTGATCCGTGATTTTATCACCCGGAGTGAAAACTTAAAGAAAGCCGGATTTCTATCACAATCATACTCCGGGCTGATTCCAAAACTGATGAATTTACTCAACAACTTAAGTTTTACGGTAATTGCCGCAGTAGGCGGGTTTTTGGCGTTGAGTGGCATAGGCACGGTTTCCATCGGGGTCATTGTCATTTTCACCGAGTATTCAAGGCAATTCACCCGTCCGCTCAATGACCTGGCTAATCAATTCAATACACTCCTCTCAGCTGTTGCTGGTGCTGAGCGGGTTTTCACCATACTTGATGAAAAAGAAGAAGAAGTGGATGAGAAACAGGCCTCTGAACTTCGGGATGTCTGTGGTGAGGTGGACTTTGAGGGTGTTACATTTTCATACAATGATGAGGACCAAACGATATATGATGTTAGTTTTCATGCGGAAAAAGGGGAGACTATCGCGCTTGTAGGTCCCACTGGGGCAGGTAAGACAACGATCATTAATCTTCTTGCCCGTTTTTACGAGCCCAACAACGGCCGGATCTTGATTGATGGCCAGAATATCCAGCAGGTGACGAGATCAAGTCTCCGCAAGCATATGGGTTTTGTTTTACAGGATTCCTTTTTATTTCAGGGTACGATTCGTGAAAATATCCGCTACGGTCGACTGGAGGCGGGAGATGAAGAAGTGGTGGATGCAGCCAAGCTTGCCAATGCCCATTCCTTTATCATGAAATTGCCAGAACGATATGATACCATCTTGAATCAGGATGGCGGTGGAATCAGTCAGGGACAGCGCCAGCTTTTATCGATTGCCAGGGCTATTTTAGCCGATCCCGTTCTATTGATTTTGGATGAAGCGACAAGTAGCATAGATACGATTACCGAGCTTAAAATCCAGGAAGCATTACACCGTTTGATGGAGGGGAGGACAAGTTTTGTCATTGCCCATCGATTGAATACGATTCAGCAAAGTGATCAAATCCTGGTGCTTGATGAAGGAAAGGTCATTGAAAAGGGATCACATGATGAATTGTTGAAGCAAAGGGGTTTTTATTACGATCTCTATCGCAGTTCATTAAAGGAAAATCAGACCGGATGAAAAAAATGTGTGCCGTCAGGCGCACATTTTTTGTGTTGTCCTGTAAAACACGAACTTAAACTTGGGGATTGCATTCCGTCTCATTGAATGATGCACCTTCTAAAAATGTGAGGAGTTATGCCTTTATCGGGTACAAACCTGCCGAAGATGAATCAACCGGGGATTAACGAATCTCCCAGAATTTTTCTTCTAGTTCGTTTTTTCCTCCGAAAATCAACTCGGACAAATGCAGGCAATCTTTTGCGATCAGCCTTCCTTCCTCCGAATTAGCAAGAATCCCTTTTCTCATGGTTAACTCAATGCGTTTGGCAAGGTTGATCCATTGTTTCGTTTGAATGTCGTTTTTTTCATCTTAGGCAGTTTGTCCAGTGTTTTCATTTCTTCTTGGCTGAAGTATCGATCACGATTATATTTTCTTTTGATGAGCGCCAGAAGCAGCGCTCAATTGAAATCTACCTTCGGCTTCTATGCTGTTTAACAAGGTTTGGACGTTATTAAGAGTGTTTTCCGCTTCCTCTATGCTCGCCATCGTCTGTTGTTGTTGATGGAGGAGCAATTCTTTGAAGGACTTTTTATCCAATACGGTTTTTATATCATCCAAAGAAACCGAAAGGCTTTTGAGCAGACAGATTTTCTCGAGCCTTTTCAGGTCTTTTTCCGTATAATACCTGCGGCCATTTGCATTGTGGGGAAAGAGGTAAATATCGACAAAATAATGGAAAATACTTTACAAATTGACTAAATTACTATTGCTAAAAAACCTTATGATAACATATAATTCAGAATATATATAAAATTCTTTAAATTTAACGTCACGAGGCGGTATATAGCCCTAACACCCTTTGAAATGAAGATTTTTTTATAGTTAATCACTAGTTTAATAGAGAGGAGATGGAAAAAATGAAAGCGCTTAAGTCGGTTATTCTTTGGGGGATCATATCAGCAGTGGGTGCGGTGAGTTTTGGTGTCGTCGCGCTAAACCGAGGGGAAAGCATCAATGCCATGTGGATTGTCACTGCAGCACTCTGTGTTTATTCAATTGCCTATCGCTTTTATAGTAAATTCATTGCGCAGAAAGTGTTTGAGCTAGATGATAATCGCCAGACTCCATCGGAAGCGAATAATGATGGGAAGGACTACGTGCCTACAAATAAATGGGTGCTGTTTGGCCACCATTTTGCAGCAATTGCAGGAGCTGGCCCTCTTGTAGGCCCCATCCTTGCAGCGCAGATGGGATATTTGCCAGGGACACTTTGGCTTGTAGTCGGAGTTGTATTAGCTGGTGCCGTTCAGGATTTCATCATTCTCTTTGGTTCGATGCGCCGTAACGGCAAGTCATTGGGAGAAATGATCAAAGAGGAAATTGGTCCGATTACAGGTTTGATAGCAATGATCGGTATCCTGGGTATCATGATTATTTTATTAGCGGTACTTGCCCTGGTTGTCGTTAAAGCGCTGGTGGGCAGTCCATGGGGGATGTTCACGATTGCCTCGACCATACCGATTGCAGTCCTTATGGGCATCTATATGCGCTATATAAGGCCGGGACGGGTTGGTGAAGGATCGATTATTGGAATCGTACTATTGATGCTTGCGTTATATTTCGGCCGCTTTGTATCCGAAAGCGCTACGTTGGCGCCGATGTTCACTTTCAATGGGGAAACGATCGCCATCATGTTGATTGTATACGGATTCGTTGCCTCCGTTTTGCCGGTATGGATGCTATTGGCACCGCGTGATTACTTAAGCACATTCTTGAAAATCGGTACGATCATCGGACTTGCACTTGGAATCTTTATAGTCATGCCGAGCCTTGAAATGCCTGCCGTCACTCAATTCATTGATGGAACAGGACCCGTATTTTCCGGAAATTTATTCCCGTTCCTATTCATTACGATCGCTTGTGGAGCGGTATCTGGATTCCATGCACTCGTTTCATCGGGTACAACTCCTAAAATGATTGAACGCGAATCCCATTCACGCCCAATCGGGTACGGGGCGATGTTGACTGAATCTTTTGTAGCCATCATGGCGATGATAGCAGCCTGTGTACTGACGCCAGGGATCTATTTTGCCATTAATAGCCCGGGGGCCGTTATAGGTACGGAGCCGGCTCAAGTGGCTGCTACGATATCCGATTGGGGTTTCATTTTGACACCAGAAATGATTACCGGCCTTGCGGATGATGTTGGGGAAGAGACCATTCTATCCCGAACTGGAGGGGCTCCAACCTTTGCAATCGGTATGGCCCATATCTTCTCGCAAGTGATTGGTGGAGCGTCCCTGATGGCGTTCTGGTATCATTTTGCGATCCTGTTCGAGGCATTGTTCATATTGACCACCATTGATGCGGGAACAAGGGTAGGGCGTTTTATGATACAGGATATTATCGGCACCTTTTACAAGCCATTTGCCGAAACGAATAAATGGCTGCCCAATATTATTGCAACTGCCATTTGTGTAATCGGTTGGGGATACTTCCTTTATCAAGGGGTCATAGATCCTCTTGGCGGGATCAATACCCTTTGGCCATTGTTTGGAATTGCGAATCAGATGCTTTCCGCCATTGCATTGCTGCTTGGGACGACAGTCCTTTTCAAAATGGGCAAAAAAGCGTACACATGGGTCACACTCGTTCCTACTACATTCTTATTGATAGTGACCATGACAGCTGGATGGCAAAAGCTGTTCCACGAAAACCCGGCGATAGGCTTTTTAGCGCATAAGGATAAATTTAAAGCGGCCTATGATAGTGGGGAAGTTCTTGCTCCGGCAGCAAATCTAGCCGAGATGAAACGGGTTATCGTCAATGATTATGTGGATGCAGCCCTTTGTGCCATCTTCATGATCGTTGTGATCACTGTCCTGATTTCTGCCATTAGGTTATGGATAAAAGTCTTGAAGAACCAGAAAATAGATTTACATGAATCGCCTTATGTATCAAGAAGGACATCATAAGGGAGGAATGGCCATGTTGAAAAGATTAGTTAAGATTCTCAGCTACAGAAAGCAATTCGTCAGTTTGCTTGTCGGCGTTCCAAGTTATGATACCTATGTGGCACATATGAGCGTGCACCATCCTGATGATCCTGTAAAAACCAGGAAAGAATTTTTCTGCGAAGCCCAGGATGAACGGTATAACGCAAAGGGTGGCAAGGTGTCTCGTTGCTGTTAACTGAATATATTTTGAAGGGCCCTCAAATAAGAGGGCCCTTTTTTAGTTGAATCTTATGAAACGGGACATAAGTAGAGGGGGAAATGTAACGGTGATGGACTGAAAAAATCTTGAAAAGTACCAAAAAATGAAATTTTATGGTTCTTTATTCATGGTAGATGTTATATAACCTTACATTTTTTAATGAAATATAAAAAATCAGTTGAATTATTAGAAAATTAAGTATATGATAAAAAACATAACATAATAGTGTTAATAAACATAACATATACAAAAAACAAGGGGGAAAAACAATATGCAAATGGCAGATTCGGTATTCATGTTTTTGGCGACGATGATGGTTTGGCTAATGACACCAGGGATTGCCCTGTTTTATGGAGGGATGGTAAAAAGTAAAAATGTCCTGAATACGGCGATGCATAGTTACATGCCGCTGGCAGTCATTTCGATTCTTTGGGTACTGATTGGGTATTCATTATCGTTTTCACCTGGAAATACACTCCTGGGCGGCCTTGACTGGGTTGGTTTAAAAGATGTAGGCTTCGAACCTGGTCCATACAGCGAAACAATTCCTCATAGTTTATTCATGTTATTCCAAATGACTTTTGCCGTTTTAACTGTCTCGATCATTGCAGGTGGCATTGCCGAGCGGATGAAGTTTTCTGCATTCTTGATTTTTACGATCCTTTGGTCTTTATTCGTATACGCTCCTGTTGCTCACTGGGTATGGGGTGGGGGCTGGTTAGCGGAGATGGGTACACTTGACTTTGCAGGCGGCAACGTTGTTCATATATCTTCCGGGGTTGCCGGTCTGGTATTAGCGATCATGTTAGGTAAAAGGAAAGAGTCAGGGGACAGTGCGCCACATAATCTTCCTTTAACATTCCTTGGCGGATCACTAATTTGGTTCGGTTGGTATGGCTTCAACGTCGGTAGCGCACTGACAATCAATGAAGTGGCCATGAATGTATTCGTTAATACAGCCGTTGCAGCAGCAGCTGGTATCATAGGCTGGCTGATCGTCGAGTATATGGCTAATAAGAAGGCAACGTTGCTTGGTGCAGTATCAGGAGCTATTTCAGGGTTGGTTGCGATTACACCTGCTTGTGGATTCGTAACGACCGCTTCTTCCATCATCATCGGGGTCGTCGGCGGTGCTGTATGTTTCTGGGGTGTATTCTTCCTGAAGAATAAACTGGGTTACGATGATGCTCTGGATGCTTTCGGATTACATGGGATCGGTGGTACATGGGGTGGCATCGCTACAGGCTTATTCGCGACCACTTCCGTCAACGAAAACGGGGCAAATGGTTTATTCTATGGAGATTTCAACTTATTGTGGAAGCAGCTTGTAGCAATCGTTGCGACTTATATTTTCGTTGCCGTGGTCACTTATTTCATTGCTAAAGTCATTAACCTGTTCGTTCCGTTACGTGTCAGTGAGGAAGATGAGTCAATGGGGCTTGATCTTACACTTCATGGAGAAAAGGCCTATCATGAATCAATTTAAAAGGGGGTTGATCATATGTCCGAGGTTTTAACGAAAATAGAAATCATTACACGTCCTATCAAGTTTGAACACTTCAAAGCGGAACTTGCAAAAATAGGGGTAAGCGGAATGACTGTATCGGAAGTAAAAGGAACGGGTCTTCAGAAAAGTTATGTGGAAACATATAGAGGCAGAAACCGGGAAATGTCATTGCATGACCGGATGAAAATCGAAATCGTCGTGTGTGAAGTGCCAGTTCAGGATGTTGTGGATGTAGCAAGAAAATTCTTAAGCACCGGTAAACCGGGTGACGGTAAAATCTTCATTTATGAATTGGCGAATGTTGTGAATATCCGTACCGGAAAAGAAGGTCATGACGCGTTAAAGAATGAAATCTAATGCAGTGATAACTCCGACCGAATGTGCCGGAGCAAATAGATTAAAGAAAGGGAGCTGGAAATGGGGAGACTGGTCCGAATTGTTAATGCAAAAAAACAGAAGATCGTTAATACGCTCATTTCAGAGGATTTATATCAACCTGATGACCGACCCTTTTTATTGGAATTACCACTGAAAAATCTAGAAGAAATTTTATCCCTTCGAATGAAATCCGCGTTTCAAAATTCCCGTTTAAAAAAATAACCTTTCAGCCGTTATCCTATCTGCAGGAGAACGGCTTTCTTTATGCTTTTGATGCCAAGCTCTCAGTATTGGTCTTTAAAATTATAGCTTCAAAATGAATTTTGCTATATAAGGAAACTTTTTTCTTGAATCCCCCATGGAAATCGGGGGTGTTTCCAACTATAATGAATAAGGATATAAATTTAAATTTAAATCCAATTTTATTGCTTTTTTTGACACTTTTCGCTTAGTTAATTCATTTTTTCTTTATTTTGCGAAAAATTAAATTCAAAAAAATGTAAGTGCTCCAAAAATCTATGAATTATTTTGCTATTGCCCTGTTTGATGATGGGGAAATTATTAATATGTTCTTTTAAGAGGTGAAGGGAAATGGATCAATTTACGGTCGAATCCGTTTTAAATATCATCAGGGAGTTTGTACCGAAGGATGCTTCAATTTCTGTTGCTGATTCCGAAAAATACATCTATTATCAACCGAGCAAACAAGTTGACCTTAGAATAAAACCGGGTGATCGAATTAGTGAAAATACGGCGACATATAAAGCGTTGAGTGTTCGTAAAAAAATTGGGGTGCAAGTGGAAAGTAATGTGTTTGGTGTACCTTACTATGGGTTGAGTGTTCCTATCATGGACGAGGGCAATCCTTTAGGCGCGGTAACAGCCATTTTGCCATCAAAGCCATTAATTTTACCGACATCATTCTTGACCATTAAAATAGATGATCACTGGATACCGCTTCCATATGATCAAATTATGTATTTGGAAGCTCAAAATAGGAAAACTAAAATTCAGTCCGAACGCGTGAGTGGATTTCATAAAATGAACCTAAGTGAATTGGAATTCATTTTACCTAATGATTTATTCATTCGTGTACATCGTTCGTACATCGTCAATATCAACTATATACAAGAGATCCTTCCTGATTTTCATTCTACATTTTTACTAATAATGAAGGACAATTCCAAAATTCAAGTCAGTCAAACATATGCAAGTCAATTTAGAAGAGCTTTGGGATTTTAGTGTTTCTCCTTAGTGTGAACAAAATGCTGGTTTATGCTCTATTTAAGGCTTTTCATTCGAAAATGAATGTGACAATTACACAGGATTGGTAAAATTAAGTGTAAGAAAAGCGAAAATGGGGGTCTTTTGTATGAACGAAAGCGTTTTCAAAAAAATTCGCAATGAACAATTTAAGGGGAAAGTAGTTACAGCGGAAGAAGCAGCTTCCTGGATTAAAGATGGGATGAAACTCGGTATGAGTGGATTTACCCGTGCTGGTGATGCTAAGGTCATTCCGATGGCTCTAGTTGAAAGGGCTAAAACTGAAAAATTCAAAGTTGACGTTTATACTGGTGCTTCATTAGGACCGGAAGTCGACCAACATATGGCGGAAGCCGGTATCATAAACAAACGTTTGCCGTTCCAAGCGGATAAAGGCATTCGCAATAAAATCAATGCTGATGAAGTCACTTATGTGGATCAGCATTTATCTCATACAGCTGAACAAGTTCGTCAAGGCATTGTCGGACCTATAGATATTGCTATCATCGAAGCATTGGCGATTACGGAAGAAGGATTAATCATCCCGACAACTTCTGTAGGTAACTCAGCCATATTCGTTCAAGAAGCTAAACATGTAATTATTGAAATGAACGTGTCCCATCCAGAAGGATTGGAAGGGATGCATGATATATATACACCAGCTAAACAAGGGGAACGCGAACCGATTCCTATGACTAGCGTAAGCGATCGCCTGGGATCGATCGGAATTCCTGTTGACCCTGAAAAAGTAATGGGGATCGTCGTTTCTACAGATCTTGATGCACCTTCTACAATCGTGCCGCCGGATGCAGAAACTGCAACGATCGCTAACCACCTCATAAACTTCCTTCGTGGAGAAATCAAGGCTGGCCGTTTAACTGAAAGCCTTGCTCCGCTTCAGTCAGGTGTAGGTTCCGTGGCAAATGCAGTATTCGCTGGCTTTCTTGATTCTGAATTTAAAGAATTGGAAGTGTATTCAGAAGTACTGCAAGATGCTGTATTCGATTTAATCGATGCTGGAAAAGTTAAATTCGCTTCAGGGTGTTCGATTACATTAGCTGAAGAAAAAGGAAAACAAGTATACGGTGAGCTTGATAAATACCGTGATAAACTAGTTCTTCGTCCACAAGAAATATCTAACCATCCTGAAATCATCCGTCGTCTTGGTTTGATTTCAATCAATACAGCGTTAGAGTGCGATATCTACGGTAACGTAAACTCGACACATGTTTCTGGGACAAGAATGATGAATGGAATCGGTGGATCAGGAGATTTTGCTCGTAATTCACGCCTAGGCATTTTCGTTACGAAATCATATGCAAAAGGCGGCAACATTTCCAGTATCGTTCCTTTCGTTTCTCATGTGGATCATACTGAACATGATGTGGATGTATTAGTGACAGAGCAAGGGATCGCTGATTTACGTGGTTTGGCACCAAAAGAGCGCGTAGAGCTAATCATCGAAAACTGTGCACATCCTGACTACCGTCCGCAGCTTCGTGCATATTTCACTGAAGCTGTCGCGCAAACTGGAGGACATCAAACTCCACATATTCTTGAAAAAGCATTCTCATGGCATACAAACCTGGCTAAAAACGGTACGATGCTTGAAACAGTGCTTCAAGATCAAAAATAAGAGTCAAAACCCCGCCCTTCAGCGGGGTTTTTTTATTTGTGTTCGCCTTGCACTAAGCCCCTTTTGATGTCTGGGTGGAAACTAATGATACTTTCGTCACTCGAATGGAATATTGAAAGGGAAGTAGATTATTCTTCTAAGTAATTTGTATGATGTTTCCAATTTGTTCTTTTTCCTTCAACACATAACTGATTTAAAGTGTAAAATGAAGCTTAACCATCAAAAAGTTAGGGAACTGTATCATTAGGGTTTTTTCTATTGTTTTTGTATATAATTATTCATTCAAGTTATAGAAATATGGTAAACTGCTAACAATGAAAGATTATTATACATAGGATTTTTCGTATTTAAGATGTTGTTTCCTTAGAAATGGGGAGTTAAATAGAATGGTTATAGTGGAGGAGATAATTTGTTCAAGACAAAACTGCATTTTTGGACGTTAGAGTTATTACTATTGTCTTTACTTTTTTATGTTGGTACAAAGATTTCTTTTCTTTTTGAACCAATAGTTATTTTTACATCTACATTGTTCTTTCCCATCTTAATTTCAGGTTTTCTCTACTTTTTGTTCAACCCCACTGTTGATTTCATGGTTAAAAGAAGAGTGCCAAGGGGATTGGCGATATTACTGCTTTATGTGTTTTTCCTGGGATTGATTAGTTTGTTGGTCGGTCTAGTTGGCCCGTCACTTTCGAAACAGGTTACGGATTTACTCAATAACCTCCCTGATTATTTCAATCAAGCATGGAAGTTCATTGAAGATTCAGCTAAGTCAAAATGGTTTTTGTGGACCATGGAACAAGATTATGTTCCCTTGAAAGAAGTGGGAGACTCGCTTCAGAAATATTTGACTGATTTACCTAGTAATATAACGAACAGTTTATCTTCTGTTTTCAGCGTAGTGACGAATATTACATTAGTGGTCGTAACGGTTCCTTTCATCCTATTCTATATGTTGAAGGATGGGGATAAGCTACCGAGCGCCATCATGAAATTCGTACCGGTTCGCTATAGAAAACCAGCTTTGACAGTACTTCAGGAAACTGGTGGGACGCTTACTACATACATACAAGGACAGATGCTTGTTTGCATGTTTGTCGGGATTGGAACGTTCATCGGATATCTAATCATTGGTTTGCCTTACGCGTTCTTATTTGCGCTGATTGGTGCTGTGACCAATATCATTCCATATGTAGGCCCGTTTATCGGAGCGGCTCCTGCGGTCATTGTGGCATTGATTCATTCACCGACCGAAGCGCTATTGGTCATTCTTGTTGTAACGGTCATCCAGCAACTTGATGGTAATTTCATTTCACCGTTAGTCATCGGGAAAAAATTGAACACACATCCGCTTACCATCATCATCCTATTGCTCGTCGCGGGAAACATTGCCGGTATCATCGGTATGATTTTGGCCGTTCCAACTTATTCCGTTGTTAAAACGATTGTATTGAATATCGTAAAATTCATCAGGATCCGGAAAGAGGAAAAGCTGGAAGAAGATATATTGGAATGAAAAAACGGGCCCGACTCATTTGAGTCGGGCCCGTTTTCTTAAGTTATGGAACGAAAGCAAATAAATAGATTACAAACCCAAGGAAATATATTTAACTTCCAGGAATTCTTCGATGCCTTGGTGTCCGCCTTCACGGCCAAGTCCGCTTTG
Source organism: Peribacillus sp. NJ11 (assembly GCF_030348405.1). Lineage (NCBI taxonomy): Bacteria > Bacillati > Bacillota > Bacilli > Caryophanales > Bacillaceae > Peribacillus > Peribacillus sp. NJ11. The sequence goes on along the minus strand of NZ_JAUCFO010000001.1, from coordinate 582,439 downwards.
CTTGAATCCGCCAAATGGAGCTTGTGGCACGGAAGGAAGCCCGTCGTTCAAGCCTACAATACCGAATTCAAGTGCCTCGGTGAATTTGATGCCTTTGGTGATATTTTCAGTGAAGACGTAAGCTGCCAAACCAAAGATGGAGTCATTTGCCCTTTTGATTGCCTCTTCATCAGTCTTAAATGAGGCAATTGGAGCTAGTGGACCAAATGTTTCTTCCTTCATGCAGAGCATGCTGTCGTCAATGTTGGACAGTACGGTTGGTTCAAGAAAAAGGCCGCCGAGCGATTTTCCGCCAGCTTCGAGCTTAGCTCCGCTGCTAATTGCTTCATCAATTTGTTTTTGAACTTTATCCACTGCATCTTGATCTATAAGCGGACCGATATCGACGCCATCTTCCATTCCGTTTCCTACTTTTAGTTCTTTGACCTTGGCTACGAGCTTTTCGATAAAGGCTTCTTGAATGGCTTCGTGGACATATATGCGATTTGAACAGACGCATGTTTGTCCAGCGTTACGGAATTTTGAACTGATGATGCCATCAACCGCTTTATTAAGGTCGGCATCTTCAAGAACGATTGCGGGTGCGTGACCTCCGAGTTCAAGAGAAATTTTCTTAACCGTGTCAGCTGAGCCCCTCATTAGGGTTTTACCGACTTCTGTAGAACCGGTGAACGTCAATTTACGGATCCTTGTATCCTGAAGCCAAGTTTCACCGATTTCTGATGATTTTCCTGTCACAACATTGATGACTCCTTTCGGAATGCCAGCTTCTTCCGCTAATTCAGCCATTTTTAACGCTGTTATGGGAGTTAGGTTTGCAGGTTTAATGACGACTGTACAGCCGACGGCAAGGGCTGGTGCCACTTTTCTTGTAATCATGGCTGCTGGAAAGTTCCAAGGCGTAATGACAGCTACAACTCCGACAGGCTGTTTAGTCACGAAAAGCCGCTTATTGGACACGGAAGCGGGAATCGTTTCTCCGTACACCCGTTTTCCTTCTTCGGCAAACCAAGATAAAAAGCCATTTGCATATGTCATTTCACCAAGAGCCTCTTTAAAGGGCTTGCCTTGTTCTTCAGTCATGATTTTGGCTAGTTCTTCTTGATTATCATCAATCAATCGATGCCATTTCCAAATTAGTTCAGCACGTTCGTAAACTGAGAGTGCTGCCCAATCCGTGAAGGCATCATAAGCAGCATCTGCCGCCTTTGCTGCTTCAGTTGCACCACCTTTAGGAACGGTGGCAACTATTTCATCCGTTGCCGGGTTTTTCACTTCAATTTTATCCAATCCATAATCCGACCACTCACCGTTAATAAATAATCCGTAATCCTTCATGATAAAACCTCCTAATTTGGTTAAATCCATCAAACTACTAAACTTTATACTTTTACCTGTTACATAAAAGTATAAACACTTTTCGGTGATTCTGAAATTTATTTGACTGGCTATTTTTTGAAACCCGGAGATTCATTGAAGGATAGAGAGGGAAAAAATAAAAAAAGAGGTGCAAGTTGCACACCTCTTCATTCAAGGTTCGATTATTTTTCCGATGAGACGGCTACTTCACCCATATCACCCGAGATGGCTTGATTTGGATTGAATTCACCTTCGGATTTAGAAATGACCACTGTAGCAACACTGTTACCAATTAGATTAGTGATTGCACGTGCTTCAGACATGAAGCGGTCGACTCCCAGCAGTAGTGCCATTCCTTCAACTGGAATCATTGGGAAGGCAGCTAATGTGGCAGCAAGTGTAATGAAACCGGACCCCGTCACACCGGCAGCGCCTTTGGATGTTAACATCAAGATCCCCAGAAGGGTCAATTCCTGCCAGATGCTTAGATCGACACCATAGGCTTGGGCAATGAAAATCGCTGCCATGGATAAGTAGATGGATGTGCCATCAAGGTTGAAAGAATAACCAGTTGGGACAACCAAACCGACTACAGATTTTGAGCAACCGTATTTTTCTAGTTTTTTCATTACGCTTGGTAGAGCGGATTCCGATGAAGATGTACCTAATACTAATAGGATTTCTTCTTTTATATAAGCGATGAATTTAAAAATATTAAAGCCGTAGATTTTTGCGATCGTACCAAGGACAAGAAAGATGAATAGAGCCATTGTGATATATACGCTACCCATCAATTGTCCTAACGAACTTAAAGAGCCAAGACCGAACTTACCGATTGTATAAGCCATTGCTCCAAATGCCGCCAATGGAGATACTTTCATGATCATGCCGACGATGCCGAAGAAAATATCGGCAATATGCTGAAAGAAAGAAACGACTGGCTGCACTTTCGGTCCTATTGCTGCCATTGATAATCCGAATAATACGGCAAAGAATAAAATGGGGAGTAAGTCTCCGCCAGCCAGTGCGGCAACGGCATTATCAGGAATGATATTCGAAATGAAGGCAACTGCGCCATGTTCCGTTTCGGAAGCGGCTGTTGTATATTGTGATACATCTCCGCCTTCGACTGAATCGATGTTAAAACCTTTACCAGGTCCCAACAGATTGACTACGATGATTCCGATGGCAAGTGCGAATGTGGTAACGATTTCAAAATAGAGCAGGGCCTTTCCGCCGATGCGGCCAACCTTTTTCATATCGCCCATACCGCCAATTCCGATTACGACGGTTAAGAAGATAATTGGTGCGATGACCATTTTAATCATTTTAATAAATAAATCAGCTAATATCTTCAGTTGTTCACCGAAAGCAGGGAAGAAGAAACCGACTGTTATACCCAGAATGATACCGATGATGACCTGAACTGTAAGATTTTTTAATATTTTCAAGGTGCATTCTCCTTTGTCATATGATAGCGCTTTCTTAACTTATTGATAGTGTAACAGAATGAAGAGTCAGAATATTCTTTTGGTGATATTGTTCTTTTTGGTCTTTTTGGTCTTGGGGACTTCTAATAAATGATGGGTAGAGGAGGAAATAAAAGCAATGTTAGGATTCAAAATGAATTTATGCCTAAGCTACAACAAAAAAATACCGGTGGAGGCCGGTATTGGGAAAGATCAATTTTCAAATGGTTTTATGAGTGCATAAAGGGTTCCAATCACAGGAAGTTCCAAACCGACCTTGTCAGCAAGGCGCAGTGCACCGCCCTGTAAATGTTCCACTTCGAGGATTTGGCCCTTCCGGCGGTCCTGATGCATGGAAGAGGTTGATTCATCCGGTAAACCTGCCATGTTTTCCAACGCCTGAGCAATATTCTGTACAGTAATCCTGACGTCATAAGCGTTAGCAAGTTCTTTCATTTCAACAAGGACCTTTTCTAGCAATCCATTGGTTTCCTGGAATCTCCGTATCGTGCCGATAGGGAGGTTGGTGGCGGTTGTTACACCAGAGAAAGCGGTGATGAACATGTATTTGATCCACATCCTGATTAATATCTTTTCCGTTCTGCTTACCTCCATGATAGCTGATCCGACCGCCTGTTCGAAATCATCACAAATCTTTTTCTGTGAAGGGTGAAGCGGGCCGTAGATTAAATCATGGTTATCATTGGAGTGAATGACATGACCTTTTTCATCAAGGGTGGCAATGATGAAGGCGCTTCCTCCCATGACGGCTTCATCACCCAGTTCGTCCTGTAGAATGGAGATATGTTCCAATCCATTCAAAAGCGGAAGGACCTTTGCGCCCTTTTCGACAAGGACCTTTAAATCTGTGAGAGTGCCCTGTAGATGCTGGCCTTTTACGGCGAGAATCACCAGGTCGACCTTTTCAATATCATTTACATTTTCTGTGATATGCAGGTCGTTAAATTGGTAGTTTCCATGTGGGCTGGTTATGCTGATCCCGTTTTCTTTCAATTGTTTGGCACGGTTTTTTCGGACAAGGTATTGGACATGCTGCCCGGCCTGTTGCAATCTGCCTCCAAAGTAGGAGCCGAGTGCTCCGGCCCCTATAATGACAATATTCAAAGTGCACACCTCTCTTTTGATTAAGAAGATATACTAATCATAACATTGGCGGAATTTTCAGTAAATAGTTATCGTTTTAAGTAAACTTGATGTTTAGGAGTGTGTAAGAAGGGGAAAAACAAAAGACCAGCCTGAAAGGTTTCAGGCTGGTGCTTATCATTCATTATTTATAGATTTTAACTTTAACGGTCTTTCTGCCCCAATTGATAGCTTTTGAGTGTGAAGAGTAAAAGACGTCAATTTTATTCCCTTTGATTGCGCTGCCTTTATCTGCCGCAATGGCATCCCCGTATCCTTCTACATGAACTTTCGTTCCTAGTGGAATGACCTTAGGGTCGACTGAGATGGCTTTTACGTTAGGGTTTTTCTTTAAGTTAAGCCCCGATGCTGTAATACCGCTGCAACCTTTACAGTTCGCTGTGTAAGCTGTTGCCTTCACCGTGATCGTTTTATATTTTTTTGATGATGTCGTTTTAGCTTTAGGTTTAGCGGAGGTCGATGTTTTCTTGACCTTTAATACTTGTTTTGGATGGATGTTATCTTTTTTCAGGTTGTTCCAACTTTTGAGTTGATTGACTGTTATATTATGTTTATTGGCGATACCCCATAGTGTGTCGCCGCTTTTAACTTTGTATGTAGTAGTAGCAGCCGATGAAACTCCGGAAAAACTAAATACCAGGAAGAAAGCAGTGAATAGTGGAAGTAGTATTTTTTTCAAAATGAATAGTCTCCTTTGTTTTAAATCGTAGACTTAGAATAACAGGTCTATGTGACAATAATGTTTCGGTGGAATAGTAATTGTGTTACAAAACGGTTTCCTCTGAAAAATAAATGTAATATAAACTAGGACAAAAGTACTTATCTGTTAAATGAAAAATATTATTTATTATGTCAGTATAAGCGTTTTATTGTTAAAAAGTGTTGATATAATGGCATATCCTGTTTATTGAGAAAGAATATGGATATGTAATACTTAGTTTCATAGTCCTGTATATTTTGTAAAAAAACAAACGCAATAATAGACAATTAAGCGTGTATATTTTAGTAGGAGAGGATATTTAGAACAGGAAAAAAGCCGACATTACATAAATGTCGGCTTTTTTCATGAAATGGATTACGATAATACAAATTCAGAAGCGAAATCGACTAGCATTTTTTGATATACTGCTACAGATTCAAGATTAACGCATTCTCTATCTCCATGCCAGTTCTCGCCTTTTGGTCCGAATTCAATGGCTGGGATATCATATGCAGCAAAAAATACGGTATCTGCGGAGCCATGTTGTCCAAAAATGACTGCATCCCGATTGGTGTTCTTTTCGATAATCGGACGAAGCAATGTTATGAATGGGTCTGACTCTTCTGTTTTTACAGGTTTACTGTACATATTAAGGTGGATATTCTTTCCTGTCACACTTTCAATCTGTGCAATGATATCTTCCATTGTTTGTGTAGGGAGATAGCGGATATCAAGACTGAGCAAACAGGCATCCGGTACCTTATTATAGACATCCCCGCCTTTTATTTTTGCTAGGTTAAGTGAGGGGGAAGAGTAAAGGGGAGTATGTTCCCGGGTGAAGGGAAGTTCCTTTATTTTTTGATAGAGATCATATGCCTTTTCGATTGCATTCACCCCTTCCCATGGTCGGCTTCCGTGTGCGGATTTGCCGGATACTTCAATATCGAGGCGAAGGGCACCCTTTGCCTGAAGTCCGATTCCCAATTGCGTCGGTTCAGCACAGATTACAAAATCCCCTCTATAACCATGTTTCGCTAAATATCCAGAACAGTTCAACCCACCAGTTTCTTCATCTGATACAATCTGCAGCTGGATTTTCAAACCTAAGCCCTTATCCTTCAGTTCGTTAAATGCACACATCATCCCTGCAACCCCAGCTTTCATGTCGGCTGTCCCGCGTCCATATAAATTTCCTTCATGAACCTCAGGGAAAAATTGATCCGGCGTCCCGCTGACAACATCGACATGGCCATTCCAAATAACGGTCTTATCTCCGCTGCCAATTTCGCTAACAAGCATTTTATAACCGTTATTAACGATCACATTCACGGTAAGTCCCTGATTTTTTAGCCAGTTCGCACAGTATTCAACTGCTTGGTTAGCTCCTTCTTTCGATGAACTTTCGATAGATACTAAATCTTTAAGTAACTCGATAAGCAAAAAGAAAACCTCCTAAAAATATGCATACTACTATTATATATACCCTTTCTTAGTATGGGTTAACTCAAAAATATTTTCCTGTTAAATAACGTTTAGCCCTTTCATTCCCAGGGGTATGTAAAGGGGGAGCGACAATTTACATTCTTTAAGGAGGATGATAGATATGGATAAACGTATAATTGGTGTATATGAAACTGGAGAAGAAGCCATTAAGGCTGTTGAGTCATTACAGGCTCAAGGATATAATCGTGAAGATATTTCAGTGGTAGCTAAAGATAAAGAAGAATTAAAGTCAGTGAATGAAGAAACGGGTACAAAAGTTGAAGAGGGGCTTGCAGCTGGTGCGGCGACCGGAGGTATTTTGGGAGGTGCTGCCGGATTATTAGCAGGTGTGGGTGCGTTGGCGATTCCGGGAATCGGACCAGTACTGGCAGCTGGACCGCTTGCTGCAACATTAGCCGGGGCGGCTGTAGGTGCTGGTACAGGCGGATTGGCCGGTACCTTAATCGGTATGGGTATACCTGAAGAAGAGGCGAATCGTTATGAAGCGGATGTAAAGAGTGGCAAGCTGCTAGTGTTAGTCGATTCGGATGCGAGTAAAGCCAATTCTTCTTACTCAGGAATTACTGAAACAGACGAAACGCTAACGAACAGTAGACGACCTCTATAAATCGTAAGTTTAAAAAGGATGGATCCCTTAGGATCCGTCCTTTTTTTGATTAAAATGTGAATTTCCGTATTTCTTTGTGCATTTCCTGGGATAAGGCATCCAATTCACTAGCCAGGGCATTTAATTGTTCCATGGAAGCATTCGTTTGTTCTACGGATGCAGATACTTCTTCTGTTCCTGCCGCAGTTTCCTGACTGATCGAGTTTAATTGTTCTGCGTTACTCGCCATCCGTGTGACCTCCGATACCATATCGTTCATCATCTTTTTTATTTCGTCAAAATTGCTGAATGTGTTCGCAATAATCGACGCAATGTGACTGAAGGCATTTTCCGTATCCGTTACAGAAGTATCCTGATGGTGGATTTTTTGATTGACTTGGTCAATCAAATGAACGGTATTGGTTGTGTCGCTTTGCATGGCTTGAATGATTTCAGAGATTTCTTTCAGGGAGTATTCCGTCTGTGCGGCCAATTTCTTCACTTCATCGGCAACAACTGCAAACCCTTTTCCGTGCTCGCCAGCCCTGGCCGCTTCGATGGCAGCATTCAGGGCGAGTAAATTAGTCTGTCCGGCAATTCCGCTTATGGTCTTTACGATCGCACTAATATCATTGGACCGTGCATCCAAAGATTTGACTGCCGTACTCATCTTACTGGATATCAGGGACGTTTCATTGAATTGCTGTTTTAGGCCTTGCACTTGAGTGATTCCGTTTTCGGAAGCCTTGAACATATTTTCGGATTCCGTGGCCATTTTGCTCGTTTGCGCTTCAAAATCATTGATTTTGTCAGCAAATAGCTTTACAGCGATTTCGTTATTCTGCCCGACTTCGATTTGGTCGATGGCACCCGCCGCTATTTGTTCCATCGTCATGGCCACCTCGTTAGCTGCAGCTGAATTCTCATCTGCACTAGCCACTAACGTCATGGAGGATTCTGATACTTTATCGGAAAGGTTGTTAACTTGCCCTAGCATATGGCTCATATTTCTGGTCATTAAGTTAGTGTCTTCTGCAAGCTGCCCAATCTCATCTTTCCTGGAAATGAAATTCTTGGATGTGAAATCGCCGTCAGCCATTTTCCGTATGGATTCCTGCAGCTTTTTAATGGGATTCGTTAAAGAACGGGTGATGAAGATGGCAGATAGTGCAGTCAGAGTAAAGACAATCAACAGTGTGATGATATTATCGATTATCATCGGGCTTGCACGGACGAGCACTTCATGTTCATCCATTAGCCCTGCTATTCTCCATCCTGTGTTTGGATTGGTAGCGTATCCGATGATTCGGCTTTGCCCGTCATATTCCTCGATCATTGATCCGGATTCACTTTTCATTTTTTTGAACATATTTTCCTTTGATATATCCTGTTGAATTTTTTTCTTGTCTGGGTGCGTAACGAATGACCCGTTCTTATCCAGCAAAACCGTATAGCCCGTTTCGCCGAATTTCGTTTGATTAACCATCTTGACCAAAGTATCGATCGAGATGTCGACACCGAGCACGCCTATTAATTCATTACCATCATATAAGGCTTTTGCTGCCGTAATGACAAGTTCATTCGTAGCCTGATCGGTATAAGGTTCCGTCCAAATGGTCTTGTTTTTTTGTTTCAATGCGGATTGATACCAATCCCTTTGTCTTGGATCGTAGTCAGCCGGCAATTCAGTTTTTGGGAATATAAATGCTTTTCCATCCTTCTCTGTGCCGAGATATATACCATTTATTTCTGAGTTGCTGGATTGCGTATAAGAAAATTCATCCATTATGGATTCGAGGTTCTTATCATAAGTACTCATGATAGGATATTTTCCGATCCTATCCAATTGATTTTCCGTTTTTTGAAAGAAGATTTCGAAAGAATCATTCATTGACTTGACTTGTTCTTCAGTCGTTCCGGTAAGTTCCTGGGTCGTCAAATCGATGCTGTTTTTATAGCTCATGTAGGAGATGGCCATTCCGCTTATCATGATCAAAGCTAAAAAGGGAATCAATATTTGTTTTTTTAGCGAATTAAAATACCAGTCTGTCCGTCTTCTCATATGGACAATCCCCCTTCTTATATACCTCTAATTAATTTTGGCTTCTATTTGATAATTCGGTCTTCTTTCGCTTTTTTGAAGTGACAAGTTAGAAAATTCCAATATTAATTTTGTCGTGAAGTCGAAGGTGGGAAGGGAGTGGAAAAAGATGAAAAAAAAGCTGACTGCAATAGTCAACTCTCCAAACATTGAATCTTATTCGACTTGGATATTTTTTGTCCTGCCCTTATACCATGTGTAAAATTCGTCAGCATATTCAACGGATACATCTTGGAGCTTTGTATGGTGTACAGGCTTGGAGCGGTTGATCGTTTCAATTGAGGCAAGCCCGAAAAACTTTTGCATCTTCGAACGTTCCACCTCAATTTGAATGATCTTGCTTCTTTTGGTAATGAATAGTGATGTTTCCAAACTTCCGGATTTAAACTGAATGAACTCATCATTTAACAAGTAACGGCTATTATTGTAATCCATTATTCTCAATGTATAAATGAGAACGAGTAGGATAAGTGATATATACCATAGGGAGGGTTTGAAATAATAGATTGCCACCGTTGTGAGAATCCAGAAAAAGCTGGGCCGCAGCATTCGGATTTTGAAGGCCTGCTTCGACAACGACTCCATTGACCGTTCCACTTTGTAAGCGGGTAAAATCTCTTCTACCATCCCATATGCCCGTTCAACGGATAAAAAAGGATATAGAGTATTCGTTTCCAGTTCTTCATCACCTGTACTTCCTGCGCTAATCAGTTTCACTTCTGCCAATCCTAGCAATCTTTTAATGATTGATTGGGTGATTTCGACAGCTTGTACTTTTTCTTTCTGAATGGAAAAAGCAGATTCGTCCAGTACACCTTTCTTGATATATATACGCTCGTGATCGGATGAAATTTCATATTTTCCATATTTAACGAATGTGGAAACGATTCCGAAGGCAACGGCTACACATATGAGACAGACAAGAACGATGGTTATGATCCACCATGTATCCAATAACTTGGCAAAAAAACCTTCTGCATTCTCCAAATTGAAAAAATCATCGAGTGTATTATATAACGTAGCCACAATCGGGATAAGAGCCAAAAAGCTGAGTGATGTAAAGGAAGCCTTTAGAACGTCTTGTTTGGTGGGTGTGAAATGAATCGTTTTTTCATTGAATGGTTCCATATTCTCCGCAATTCGTTCTTCGTGAATATCCACTTCGATAACCGAAAGTTCTTGTTTTGAAGAATATTCCCCCTCTAGCCGTTCTGCCTCTTTTCGGGAAATCACCTCGAATGGCACGGTACCCTGATCACCAGTCATCCCCGTTTCGAATGTTAATGAGGTTAAGCGGAAAATCTTATGGAATAATGTCGTACGTTGTTGAACATTCTGTACTTTATGAAGCGGGACCGTTCGATACGATTTCGAGACAAGCCCTGAAGTAATATAGATGGTTCCTTCTTTTATTTGATATTTATACGTAAACCATTTAAGGATGACAGAAATGACTTTCCAAATCAGATAAACTAGAAAACCGATTTGGAGTACCTTCATATACATCTTTTCAGAACCGAAGTTCAGGACATAAAGCATGATTATGAAAAATACATTCCCTTTCAGCAATTTCCATAATTCGAAGGGGATTTTGAAAGGGTGTAATCGTTTTGCATGTTCTTCCATCGTTAATCCACTTCCTTTATTTTTGCGAAATGGGCAATTTTATCTCTTAATTCATACGCCTCTTTCTTCGGGATGGCGGGAATGTCATGAGAGTTTCCCATTGTTCCGATACTTAGTGAATAAAGGTTATATTTTCTTAAAAAAGGGCCTTGGTTCAATTTGACGGACTGAACCTTCGTCATCGGAATGAGTTCATGCGTTTCACTCCAGGCTCCACGTTTTGTTTGAATGAATTCTTCGTTCACGTCGTAACGCCAATACTTTTGCAACAAGATCGGTTCAATGAAGATGGACCAGATTGCATGGAAAAAAGATAATGTGATAAGTCCGTATAAAATCCATCCAATCCATTCTGTCCAAGCGAAATGATCATCAACATATAATAGGATGCCAAGGACGGTGAGGATAATGAGATTGGTAATGGCTTCAGTCATCCGCCAAACCTTCACGGATTCTTTGGAAATTTTCTTCGTTGGTGGCTGTATCTTTGAATACATATATTCACTCCTTACTATGTCTTCATACTTATACGGATTATCATTCAAAAAAGTTCCCTGTAATCGTACATGTAAATGAATCATGAAGTCGGGATTGCCTAATGGATCCCATTGAATGGGGCCGAATAATCCTGCAGTTTCATGAGTATGTATAAACTAGGGAGGTTCAAGTGGATTTTTTCTTTTTATATGACCGTAAAATGGACAAGATAGAAGTGGTGAGTTATGAGAGTGGGAGTGATAGGTTTGACATATAAAAGGAAGTTGAGTTTTATATTCTTCCTGTTTTTGATTTGTTTTTTTAATGGAGAATCGATGCAGGCAGCGAATGATGATGGAAACCTAGGACAGAAAATCCAACAAATATTGGATGATTCACCAGGATTGGCAGGGGCGTTAACGGGAATTTCCATCCGTTCAGCTAAAACAGGAGAAATGATTTATGAACGAGGGGCGCAAACAAGATTGCGGCCTGCTTCGAACCTTAAGCTTTTGACCTCAGCAGCAGCCTTGGAAACATTAGGGGAAGATCATGTTTTTCAAACGGAACTATACATAAATGGAGTGCAGGTTGGCCATGTTCTGCAGGGAGATGTGTACCTGAAGGGAAAAGGTGATCCCACATTATTGGAAAAGGATTTTGATGAGCTGGCAGCTTCACTGAAGCAAAGGCGAGTTAAGCTCATTCATGGAAATCTTATAGGTGACGATTCTTGGTATGATGATGTTCGTTATTCCCAAGACTTAGTTTGGAGCGATGAACAGGAATATTACGGAGCAGCTGTTTCAGCTTTAACCGCTTCCCCTAATGAGGACTATGATACCGGCACCATCATCGTGGAGGTAACACCCGGGGAAAAGCCTGGTAAAACGGCAACGGTGAAGCTGAAGCCGGAAACGGATTACGTGAAGGTCATCAACAAAACGAAAACGGAATCTGTAGACGGCAATAAGGAAATTGAAGTTGAACGGTCCCATGGCACAGATGTCGTTACTGTGACGGGGACCATTCCCGAGCATGCCGGGGTGACCAAAGAGTGGATCTCGGTGAAAGATCCTACAGAATATGCCCTGAGCTTATTTAAAAAATCAATGTGGAAACATGGAATTAAAGTGTCGGGAGAAAGGAAAAAAGGGAAAACGCCAGTAGGGGCGGACTTAATCGCCACTCATCAGTCCATGCCGCTTTCACAACTGCTTATACCTTTCATGAAATTGAGCAATAACGGCCATGCCGAGGTTTTGGTGAAAGAAATGGGCAAAGAAGCAGAAGGGGAGGGGAGCTGGAAAGATGGTTTGAAGGTTGCTCGAAATCTGATGAATGGTATGGGTCTCGATATGCAAACGATCATAATGCGTGATGGATCCGGCATTTCCCAAGTCAATATGATTCCAGCGAATGAAATAACTAAGCTGCTATATGCCGTACAGGAAAAAACGTGGTTTCCTGCTTACTTGAATGCATTGCCAATTGCGGGAGATGAAAATCGGATGGTGGGCGGTACGCTAAGAAAAAGAATGAAAGGGACAAATGCAGCTGGAAATGTCCGAGCGAAAACAGGGACCATTTCAGGAACGAGCTCCTTATCAGGTTATGTGACGACCAAAAGAGGGGAAAAAATCATATTTTCGATCATTGTGAATAATTTTGTTGAAGAAAAAGGCATCACGGCAATCCAGGATAGGATAGCCGTAATGCTTGCAGAACAGGAAAACCTATTGGGGAGAGGCCTTTAGTATCTATTTGGAAAGGTATATTTGAAGTTCAGGAAAATCTGCGATGAACAGATCTGCATCAGCCAATTCATTTTCTTCGGCAAATCCGAATTGGCAGCCCACAGCCGTTAAGCCATTTTCCTTTGCTGCCTCGATGTCGGACTTTCGATCTCCAATCAGAATGGCGCTTTCAATTCGATAGTCTTTCAATAACATTTGCACCAAGTCGGTCTTCGATCCTTTCGAAGACCTTTCCACGCTATATATGTCGGTAATAAATTCATGTAACCCAAAATAAGAACAAATTTCTTCCAAGTACTTTTCTAGACCATTGCTAGCAATGAAAATGGAAATTCCAAGCTGTTTGATCGTTGACAAAGTCTCCATGACGAGAGGGAAAAGCGAACCTTTTCCTTCTTTGATTTCTTGTATCAAACACTCTAAAAAAAGTTGATCAGCTTGCTGGCGAATATGCGCGGGTTGCTTTGGTAACAGAGTTTCCCAAACGACTGTTAGTGGGACGCCCATAATCCTTTGGTACGTGGCAAGCGGGGTATTTCCTATCCAGCTCCCTTCTGATCGAAGGATCTCAAATGTTCTTTCAAGTGAAGAACCTAATATCTTGTTAGTTTGAAACAAGGTACCGTCCATATCGAAAATGGCGGCAAATTGGATGTTATTCAATACTTGCCCCTTCTTCTTAGTTTTTTTCATTTTATCCTCTCAAGGAAGGGATATAAGGGAGGACGATGAAATAAGTAGTATAGGAGGAATGCTAATGACCTTTCCAACACTTAATGGATAGTATACGATTAAAAGTCTTATAACTGATGTTCTCGAAATTTCAAAAAAAACGATCTCCATATATAATGGCCATAGATGGTCGGGGTGGGTCTGGAAAAGTACACTCGCCTCCCGTTTCCAAGCATAATGTCGAGGTAGTGCGGTCATTCATATAGACGATTTTCATTTGCCATCATCGAAAAGGGTCCAACTGCCCCCAGCCCAAAAACAGATTGGTGCGGATTGTGATTCGAGACCGCTTTTTAACCAAATCCTGAAACCGCTTACTGAGGGGAAAGAAGCAAGGTATCAAAGGTATGAGTGGGAAACGGACACTACGGCCGAATGGCATATGGTTCCTGCTGGGGTCATTATTGAAGGAACGTATTCTATGCGTAAAGAAATGGAAGGGTCCCATGATTTCACGATTTGGGTGGAATGTCCCCGTGATACGTGGCCTTTAGAGGGATGGTGAAGATGCGCGTCAAATGTGGGAGGATAATAATAACTGGATGGTTCATGAAGATCGCTATGTTGACGAACAAAGGCCTCAGGAAAGAGTGAATATTGTGGTGGACGGAACAAGCTGAATCCAGGGATATCTGGAAAGTCACTGTTAATTGTAAGGGTTTACCTGTAAAATTCATATTGAATTTTTAGATAAAATTCTGGGGAACCGGAATCATGGGGGGAAACTATGTTTACTAATGAAGAACAAGCTGCCGTATATAAAGCCATTTATAACCGAAGGGATATCAGGAGTTTTTTGCCTAAGCCCATTTCAAAGGATGTACTCCGCAGAATTTTGGATGCTGCACATCATGCGCCGTCTGTAGGATTCATGCAACCTTGGAGTTTCATTGTAATTTCATCTCAGGAAACCAAGAACAGTTTGGCATGGGCAGCGGATAAAGAAAGACGGGCACTCGCTATTCATTATGAAGGCGGTAAAGAAAATAAGTTTCTTAGTTTGAAAGTGGAAGGTTTAAAAGAAGCACCATACACCATTTGTGTAACATGTGACCCGACACGGGGAGGCTCCCATGTTTTGGGGAGGAACTCCATTCCGGAAACGGATATCCTATCTACAGCCTGTGCGATTCAAAATATGTGGCTGGCTGCCTGTGCGGAAGGATTGGCAATGGGATGGGTAAGCTTTTATAAGAAAAGTGATATTCGGGATATTTTGGAGATTCCGCCGCATGTGGAACCCATTGCACTCATGTCGATTGGCTATACCGATCAATATCCGGATAAACCCATTCTTGAACTTGCCAATTGGGAAAAAAGAAGACCAATGGACGAACTTATTTTCGAGGATAAATGGGGTAATAAATAAAACTCGAATAATAATGAATGACATTAGGATACTAAATCCTCTTTCAGTGAATTGGGGAGGACTTAAGACAACCGTTACACAGGTATTTGGAAAGTTTGAATTAATAAGTGTATGGAGCCCCTGGTTCAGGGGTTTTTTGTTTATGTGGCATTCACTAGACCTTTAACAGAATCAACGGAAAGTATGGAAGAGTCTTTTAAAATTCCCCATCTATCCATTTAAAAAGACTCTTCCAAAAGATGCATCTTTTGAAAGAGTCATAGCTAGTTTTTTTGATTTTAAAATCTGCGACGTTTGGAAGATCCCGGTATACCCAAGTCTTCGCGGTATTTAGCAATGGTGCGGCGAGAAATTTTTGTCCCTTCATTTTCGAATATCTGACAAAGTTTCTGATCTGAAAAAGGCTTTATCTTATCCTCATCGGCAATCAAGACCTTTATTTTTTCTTTGATGGTCGCAGTGGATTCGGTCGCTTGGCTGTTCACTCGGTTTAAGCCTCTAGTAAAGAAGTTCCTTAATTTAAATAGGCCATGCGGTGTCTGAATATATTTATTGCTTGTCGCCCTGCTGATTGTTGATTCATGAAGTTGGAGTTTTTCCGAAATGTCTTTCAGTGTCATAGGTTTTAAACCAGCAATTCCCTTTATGAAAAATTCTTGTTGCTCCTCCACTATTGTAGATGTCACTTTGTAAAGTGTCATTTGTCTTTGTTCAAGCCCTTTTAATAGTAATTGGGCATCATCTATGTGACCTTTAACATAATCTTTTACCTCATTACCAGGATTCATAGCGAGGTGGTTCTTATAGTAAGGATTGATGGAAAGTTTAGGTATGTAGCTGTCATTGACCGTTATCAGAAACCCTTCTTTTTCTTTTTCCACGTAAACGTCCGGAACGATGTAATGAGTCATATCTTTGGAAAAGTGACTGACGGGACGAGGGTTTAACGTCCGGATGAAATCAGAGGCCTCTTGTACTTCCTGAACAGTCACGTTGTAAAGGCACGCAATTTTTCTGTAGCGTTTTTCTGCTAAATCCGTTATGTGCATTTTAACGATCTTATACGCCAATTCATTGTAATCCTCATGCTCTCGCAGCTGAATGAGTAAACAATCGGTCAGATCTTTTGCCCCGACTCCAATGGGGTCAAGGGATTGCAATACTTGAATCATATCTTCTATTTCTTCCACGGACACGGAAAAATGCGAGGCTGCCCAATTTCCATCCAATTCAAGGTATCCATATTCATTTAAATTCCCAATAAAAAATTGGAGAATCTTCCTTTCGATGGCTTTCAAGGACCTTAACATACTCATTTGTTCCAATAAGTGGTTTTCCAGTGTTTCTGTGTTGCCGGAATAATTATTGATCGGGTTGTAATCATTTTCTCCGTTGAAACTTTTACTTTTAGAGGAAGATCCCCGTAACTGAGAATTAATTTTATGTGTACGAATGGAAGATTCAGAGGATCCGGGGGGTTCTTTAAATGTTTCGCTTATTTCGAGTACGGGATTTTCGTTTGCCTGTCGATGTAGGAAATCTAATAGTTCATAGGTGGAATATTGAAGGATATTGATCGATTGCTGTAATTCAGGAGTTAATGATAATTTCATGGTTTGTTTTTGGAGCAGTTCAAAACCTACCCGCATATATATCAACTTCTTTCGTTTAGATTAACCTAGCGGCAAAAAAGGAATGTAAAGTAATAACACGATAATAATACAAATCTTCCGAAAATTCAATATTGTATGTAAGGTTATGTAACATCTAACGGTGGAATTCAACATAATGCCTGTAAATTAGTACTTTTTCTAATGAATGGGGGGGTGATTTGAATATGAATCGAGTGATTTGTATATGAATCGATATTCACTCGTAATGATTTGATTATGAATCATTTTAACTTGAATACCTTTAATATAAGGCTCATATAATTTGGCATGCATCTTGCTATATCTATAAATATATATAAATAAAATAGTTTAGCAAAAAAATACATTACATGAGAAGGGTGTTTTTTACATGATTAAAGAGAAGACGGGTATTCAGGAATTAATCGATTTGGATAAAAAGCATTTTATTCATCCTACTACGGCAATCGAACAACAGCAGACAGATGGTCCAAGTTTCATTTTTACTGAAGGTAAGGGAATATATCTTACGGATGTCAAGGGCAGGACTGTCATTGATGGCATGGCTTCACTTTGGAATGTGAATATTGGCCATGGACAAGAAGAGTTGGCTGATGTGGCGAAGGAACAAATGGCGAAGTTAGCTTTCACCTCAAGTTTCGCCACTTTCAGCAATGAGCCGGCAATCCGGTTAGCGGCCAAAATCGCTTCCATCGCTCCTGGGGATTTGAATGCAGTTTTCTTCACTTCAGGTGGATCGGAGTCGAATGATACGGCCATCAAACTAGCTCGTCATTACTGGATTTTGAAAGGGCAGCCTAATCGACAAAAAATCATTTCCCGCTCGAAATCCTATCATGGAGTGGCAATGGGAGCTACAAGTGCGACTGGTCTGAAACCGTTCCGGGACTTCACGAATTCAACCGCACCGGATTTTTACCATGTGGAAGGTTCCTCCATTGAGGAGTTGCGTAAGGTCATTGTACAGGAAGGACCTGAAACGATTGCGGCATTTATGGCTGAACCGATTCAAGGAGCAGGTGGCGTGAACCTTCCTCCTGAAGGCTATTTTAAGGAAGTAAGGGAGATTTGTAATGAATACGGCATTTTAATGGTGACGGATGAAGTCATTACAGGTTTCGGTAGAACAGGGACTTATTTTGGAATTGAGCACTTTGGCGTTGTACCGGATATGATGTGCTTTGCAAAAGGTGTTACGAGCGGATATGCACAGTTAGGCGGGGTCGTCCTGAATGATAAGATGCATCAAGACTTCATAGCCCTTTCAAAAGGCACGCTTTTACATGGCTACACATACAGTGGTCACCCTATGGCTTGTGCGGTTGCTTTGAAAAATATTGAAATAATTGAACGTGAAAACCTGATAGAAAACTCGAAACAGCGTGGTGAAGAGTTGCTTGCTGGCTTTAAGAAGCTTCAAAGCAAACACCCGATTGTTGGTGATGTTAGGGCACTTGGACTAATTGGGGGCATCTCCATCGTAAAGGACAAACAAACAGGGGAAGGCTTTGAGACACAGCTTGCTCCAAGACTGGTTGCTGAAGCGGCAAAGAATGGTTTGATTTGTCGGTCTGTTACGTTTGACCAAGATACACTCGTATTCGCACCGCCTTTAATCATTACTAAATCGGAAGTCGAAAGAATAATTGAAATCCTTGATAAGACATTTACTGCTGTAGAAAAAGAAATTTTATAAGAGGTGAAAAGGATGGTCATGACGGAAACGCTGAAGAAGAAATTATTCATTAATGGTAAATGGCAAGAAGCAGAAAAATTCACGACACTAAAGTCTCCCTATAGTGGGGAAGTACTTGCGGAGATTCCTTCAGCAAGCCTTGAAGATGTCGAATCGGCGATAGAATCAGCCTATCAAGCTAGAAAAACAATGGCTGCTTTACCTAGCCATAAACGGGCTGCCATACTTGAAAAACTTGCGAGTCTTTTGGAAAGCCGAAAAGATGAAGCAGCTGAAATCATTGCTAAAGAGGCAGCGAAACCGATTAAAACGGCTATGGGGGAAGTAACCCGGACGATCGCCACTTATAAATTTGCAGCAGAGGAAGCAAAAAGGATTCATGGCGAAACATTGACGATGGATGCTACAGCTGACGGGGAAGGAAGGATTGGCTACACCGTCCGTGAGCCGATTGGAGTTGTGGGTGCGATTACGCCTTTTAATTTTCCGATGAACCTTGTTGCTCATAAAGTAGGGCCGGCCATTGCTGCAGGAAATACGCTTGTCTTGAAACCTGCGAGCCAAACACCGCTATCTTCGCTATTTCTTGCTGAGCTGTTAGCCGAAACGGATTTGCCGGCAGGTGCGTTTAATTTAGTTACCGGAAGCGGTTCGGTAATTGGTGATAAATTAGTCACTGATTCAAGGGTGAAGAGCATTTCATTCACTGGAAGTCCTGCTGTAGGAATCGGGATTCGTAATAAGGCAGGGTTAAAGAAAGTGAGTCTTGAACTTGGTTCAAATGCAGCTGTCATAGTGGATAAAGGAATAAATATCGATAAAATCATCAAGCGCTGTGTATCGGCGGCATTCGCTTTCCAAGGGCAGGTCTGTATTTCCTTACAGCGCGCATATGTTCATGAAGAGATATATGATGAGTTCGTCAAAAAATTCACTGAAGCAACGAAGGACTTGAAGCTTGGTGATTCCATGGATCCCGCAGTGGATATCTCGGCATTAATCAGCCCTGGCGATGTACAGCGAAGCCTGGACTGGATTGGTGAAGCTAAACAACACGGTGCGGTTGTTGCAGCAGGAGGTAAATCTGAAGGGAATATCCTGCATCCTACCGTGTTGCTGGAAGTGGATGCAAGGCTTAAGGTATCTTGTCAGGAAGTCTTTGCTCCCATTGTTTTGATCAATAAAGTTTCGTCCGTTGAGGAAGCGATTGATATGGTCAATGATTCCGAATTCGGATTGCAGGCCGGGATTTACACAGAAAATATCAATTTGGCACTTTCTGCCGCAGAAAAATTGGAAGTCGGCGGTGTTATCATTAATGATATCCCAACTTACCGTGTCGACAACATGCCATATGGCGGAATCAAAAAAAGCGGGACGGGCCGCGAAGGGTTAAAATATGCCATTGAAGAGATGACGGAAATGAAATTGGTCATTTTTAACCGAAATTAATGTATTAAGAGATGAGCAGCTGCTCATCTCTTTTTTTGAGCTGCTGATTTTACTATTTTTCTATGAATTTATAAAAGAGCTGGGGCGAAAGTTGTGAATGTTTTATGCAGAATTGAATAGGGAATTCACGATTGAATTTAAATGGTACAGGAAAGGGCAAGAAAGTGTGATTTCCCTAATATTTCAAACTGGCATGAATCTTGCTCATATCTTATATAGGTAGATAACTTAAAATCGAGGAGGAATTTATATGCAGGAAACTTTACAAAATAACACGAAAAAAGAAGGAACGGGAGCACTGGACTTAAAGATGTACATCAATGGGGAATGGGTGAATTCGACTTCAGGTGAGAAGCGGGATGTATTGAATCCGGCCACGGGAGAAGTTATTGCTACAGCTGCAGAAGGCACACAGGAAGATGTTGATGCAGCTGTCGAGGCAGCGAAATATGCTTTCTATGAAGGTGGATGGTGGGGAACTCCGGCAGTGGAGCGAGCTCGCATTTTATTCAAAATTGCCGATAAAATAGAAGAAAAAGCTGAAGAACTTGCTGCGTTGGAAACATTGGATAATGGGAAGCCATTGCGTGAGGCTCGTTATGACATAGATGATTCAGCAGCCTGTTTTAGATATTATGCAGGATTGGCTACAAAACCGACAGGTCAGACTTATGAAGTTCCTGATGGCCAGCAAGCGATGGTCGTAAGGGAACCGATCGGTGTATGCGGGCAGATCGTCCCTTGGAATTTCCCTCTAATGATGTCAGCCTGGAAACTGGCCCCGGCACTGGCTGCAGGAAATTCCGTTGTGTTCAAACCATCGGAGGTTACACCAGTGACAGCTGTCAAACTATTTGAAATCATGGATGAGGTCGGATTGCCTAAAGGTGTCGCAAACCTAGTGTTAGGAGCGGGGCCAGTTGTCGGACAGGCCATTGCCGAACATGAAGAAATAGATAAAGTAGCCTTTACGGGAGGAACGGCAACTGGACGTAAGATCATGGAGGCTTCACTAGGTAACCTAAAGAAAGTGACATTGGAGCTCGGTGGGAAATCGCCTAATATCGTATTTGCGGACTCTGACTTCGAGACTGCAGTTGATTATGCTCTCTACGGGATTTTCTGTAATCAAGGACAAGTTTGTTCAGCGGGCTCCCGGTTACTTTTGGAGGAGTCCATTTACGATCAGTTCATTGCAAGCCTTACTGCTAAGGCGAAAAAGATCAAAGTAGGCTCAGGTTCCGATGAAAAAAGCCAAATGGGTCCTATCGTTTCAGAGGCCCATATGAACAAGATATTATCGTATATCCAAATTGGAAAAGAAGAAGGAGCCAAATTAATCGTCGGTGGAAACCGAATTAAAGAAGAAGGCTTGGATAAAGGTTACTTTGTCGAACCTACTATTTTTGTTGATACGACACCGGACATGCGGATTGTACAGGAAGAAATTTTTGGACCGGTGCTTGTCGTTCAAAAGTTCAAGGATGAAGCGGAAGCTCTTCGACTTGCCAATGATACGAAATATGGTTTAGCGGGAGCGGTGTTCACGAATGATATCGCAAAAGCGTACCGTGTCATTAAAAAAGTACGTGCCGGCATCACGTGGATAAACTCATATCACCCGACTTATAATGAAGCTCCTTGGGGAGGATTCAAGCAAAGTGGAAATGGACGCGAACTGGGCACTTTCGGTTATGAGGCATATACGGAAGTGAAGCAAATCAATAACAACTTGGACATTCAGCCAACTGGTTGGTTTGATGAAGAGTAAATAGCTAGACGAAAAGGCTGTTCCTTGTGGAACAGCCTTTTTTATGTTGATATGCAAAAAAACGGAAATCGCCGATATAACTCCAGAATCGCCGATATTACTTATAGATTCGTGGACTTATGTTGGACTTTTTCAAGATCCACCCGTCCAGAAAAGAAAACGGCGCCATTGCCCATATCTGAGAGGCGATCTGGAGTAAGGGCATTGATGAGTTGTTTCGTTTCAGGTGCATTCTGCCACAAGCCTTGGCTGACAATTACGCCGGGTAACACATTTTCACCGGGAGCGGCGGTAAGCAAGCATTCACCGCGGCCGTTCCAGATTTTAACCATATCTCCGGAAGCTATCCCTAACGTTTTGGCATCAGCTGCATTGATGTGCAGCTTAGGTTCCTTTTCCAAGGAGATATGTTTGGCATTATTTGAAAAGGTTGAATTCAAGAAGTTATGATTAGGTGCCGGTATGAATAAAAATGGCAGTTCGCTGTCTTTTATGATTGGTGTATATGTTGGTAGAGGCTGATATCCATCGCGCTTCATCCGTTCTGAATAAAGTTCGATTTTACCGCTTGGTGTCGGTAGCTTGCCTGGGAACATCCGGTGCATCTTGGCTTTGACAAATTGATTCCTTGAAAGGGAGTCATAGGTGATGCCATCCAAATGCGGATTATCGGGAAAATCAAGCGCCTGCCGTATCATATCTTCTTCTGAATCTTTAAAAGCTTGTTCCTCAAAACCCATTCCATCAGCTAAAAGTTTGAACAATTCAACATTCGATTTCGACTCGCCATATTTATCGACTACAGGTTTCTGTATTTGGACGTAATTATGCCAGTATGAATTATAAAAATCCTCCGTTTCATAAGATGATGTGGCAGGGAGGACGAGGTCAGCAAACATGGCCGTTTCGGTCAAGAATAGATCATGGACCACTGTGAATAGATCTTCCCGCATTAGACCTTCCTGCACCTTATTTGCATTCGGAGCGACAAGTGCTGGGTTGGAGCCGTATACAAACATGGAGCGAATCGGGTTTTCTTTTTCCAATAGAGCTTGACCGATTTGGTTCATATTAATGGTCCGAGTAGCTTTATTATGCAATAAATCAGGACGTCTTAAGGCATTTGTATTAAAAGCCAGATATCCTGAATTCCCTTTGATGGCCCCGCCGCCTTCCGTCATCCATTGCCCGGTAAGTGCAGGCAGGCAGGCAATGGTGCGTACTGCCATGCCGCCATTATCATGGTGCTGCAGCCCATTGCCTATTCGGACGAATGATGGAGTGGTAGTGCCATACATCCTGGCTAATTCATATAAGTCATCCATTGGAACGCCGGTGATCGCGGAGACGGTTGCAGGGTCATATTGGCGGACGTGTTCGCGCAATTCAGCAGCACCCACTGTGTATTCATCAAGAAAAGGCTGATCGACTAGATTCTCGGC
This sequence comes from Peribacillus sp. NJ11, assembly GCF_030348405.1. Lineage (NCBI taxonomy): Bacteria > Bacillati > Bacillota > Bacilli > Caryophanales > Bacillaceae > Peribacillus > Peribacillus sp. NJ11. The sequence goes on along the minus strand of NZ_JAUCFO010000001.1, from coordinate 559,583 downwards.
AAATAGAATATGCATTAAACCGAGGGCAAGGGCACTATCGGTACCAGGCAGGATCGGTATGAACCAATCTGCCCACTTACCGGTTTGGTTTTTATGTACGTCAATGACAACTACTTTGGCCCCGTTTTTTCGGGCTTGCTGTGCAAGCGTAACTTGGTGCATATTTGTGCTCACCGCATTAATGCCCCACATGATGAAAAGCTTTGTATGAATCGTTTCTTCAGGGTCGATGCCGAAAGAACCACCCATTGTATAGTTGTATCCGACTGAGCCGGCCGCGTTACAAATGGAACGCTCAAGCATGCTTGCACCGAGTTTGTGAAAAAAACGGCGATCCATACCCTCTGCGCTTAGGTTACCCATGTTTCCATAAAAGCTGTAGGGAAGTATGCTTTCAGGACCATGCATTTCGAGCAGATCATTCCATTTGGAAGTAATTGTGTCAATGGCCTCTTCCCAGCTGATTGGAGCGAATTTCCCTTCTCCTTTCGGGCCGATGCGCTTTAATGGCTGCTTTAAGCGATTGGGGTCATATAGGCGGGCAGTCATGTTCCGGACCTTGTTGCAAATATTCCCTTTGGTGACTGGATGATCAGGGTCCCCTTGAACTTTAATGATTTTCCCGTCCTTTTTGTGCAGCAGTAGACCGCATTGATCAGGACAGTCAAGAGAGCAAACAGAGGGAAAGACTCCATCTGGCTGATTGATATAGGATTGCATGGGCGTATTCCTCCTAATAATTTAATCTAATAAAATGAATTTTCTTAATTATATTGAAAGTGAAATCGTTGATAGGTGCAAGAACTTCTTAACATATGTTTTTTTTTCTGATAAGCTTACAAGATGAAAATTAACCTATAAATAGGAGGATTCATTTTTGGAATATGGAATTATAATATCAATTGGAATATACATGGCAGGCATGCTGTTAATTGGTTATTTGGCCTATCGGAGAACGGCCAACTTAACGGATTACATGCTTGGCGGCCGGAACTTGGGACCAGCTGTAACTGCATTGAGTGCAGGTGCTTCCGATATGAGCGGCTGGCTGTTGATGGGTCTTCCCGGTGCAATGTACATAAGCGGGTTAAGTGCAGGCTGGATTGTCATCGGCCTGTGTGCAGGTTCTTATTTAAACTGGTTATTCGTGGCACCAAGACTTCGGACATATACGGAAGTGGCCGGCAATTCGATTACGATTCCCGACTTTTTGGGAAATCGGTTTAAAGATGGATCACGGATTTTGAAAGTTGTATCAGCATCGGTCATTTTAATCTTCTTCACCTTTTACACCTCTTCAGGTATGGTAGCAGGCGGTGAGCTTTTCCGCTCCGCTTTCAATTTGGATTACCGGTGGGGCATCTGGCTGACGGCGAGCGTTGTTATTCTTTACACATTATTTGGCGGATTCCTGGCTGTTAGCTGGACGGACTTCGTACAAGGTACGATTATGTTCATTGCCTTAATTCTAGTACCAGTTGTCACGATTGTAAATATTGGTGGCTGGGATCCTACCTTCAATGAAATAAAATCGATTAACCCGAATTTATTGCATGCTTTCGAAGGAACATCAACCATTGGCATCATATCTCTCCTGGCATGGGGACTTGGTTATTTCGGTCAGCCTCATATAATCGTTCGATTCATGGCGGTTTCATCTGTTAAAGAATTGAAAAGTGCACGGCGAATCGGTATGGGCTGGATGATTTTTGCTATCGTGGGAGCGATGTTCACCGGATTGGTAGGGATTGCTTATTTTAATCTGACAAGCAGTCCTTTAGGGGAAAAAAGTGCAGAGTCTGTCTTCATCATTTTAGCTAAAGAACTGTTTCCTTCTTTAATTACAGGCTTCTTGTTGGCGGCGATTTTGGCAGCGGTCATGAGTACGATTGCGTCTCAGCTGTTAGTTTCTGCAAGTGCCCTGACGGATGATTTCTATAAGCAGTTCATTCGGCCGAATGCATCGGATAAGGAATTAGTGCTAGTGGGCCGGTTTGGCGTTTTAGCTATTTCTGCCATCGCTCTCATTTTAGCTTTTAATCCAAGTGGTACGATCCTTAAATTGGTGGGTTATGCATGGGCCGGTTTTGGAGCGGCCTTCGGTCCGGTCATTTTGTTAAGCCTGTACTGGAAGCGAATGACGAAATGGGGAGCCCTGGCGGGAATGATTGTCGGTACCTCAACAGTAATCGTTTGGGAAATGATCGAAGAGTTAGCTGAAGTATACGAAATCATTCCTGGTTTCATCGCTGGAACAATAGCGGTCGTTGTTTTCAGCTTACTATCGGCCAAGCCTTCAAAAGTTATAGAAGAGGAATTCAATCAAGCCATCAAAAACCTCTCTTGATCATTTAAACCCAGTTGGTTTTTTAGATATAAAACAATGAACGCCATAGATATGGTACAATATCCAAAGAGTCCTTATGTGGAAAACATGAGGGCTTTTTTTGAGTGATTTGGGAATAATAAACCAAAAAACATTACAAAGGAAAAAACATGAACCAATCTCATAAAATTGCATGTAAAGTGGCTATTATATATATAATCATTGGGGTCTTATGGATTATCGTTACGGATTACATCTCTATGACACAGGCAAAGGCGGATGTTCAGATATATGCAATGTTTCAACATTCCAAAGGATGGATGTTCATTTTCATAACCGGGCTTGTCTTATACTTCATAATCAGGTATTGGACGGGGAAAATGTTGAGGTCCCAACAGGAATTCAATCTGAAGGATGAACAGTATCAGTCGCTGTTCAAGCATAACCCGGATTGTGTCCTTGAACTGAATCTCGAAGGAAATGTCGTTTCAATTAACCCGGAAGCTGAAAAGCTGTTAGGTCATCACAGTGACAATTTGAAAGGCAAGAATGCGAATCATCTCATCAACTGGAATGAAAAGGAAAAAGTATCTGTTTTCTTTATACAATCCCTTCAAGGTGAAGCCGTAAAATTCGAAACGACCATCCAGAATAAGAGTGATGAAAAGCGGATAATCCGTGTAACCTTTCTACCGATCATCGTTCAAGCGGAAATGCTTGGAGTATATGCAATCGTAAGGGATATTACTGAATTGCGGCGCGAAGAGGAATTGATGATCATGTCGGAAAAGCTATCTGTAATCGGACATCTGGCTGCTGCCGTCGCACATGAGATAAGAAATCCGCTGACATCTTTAAAAGGATTCGTACAATTAATGGACATGACACAGGAGGTCAACCCGCTGCATTCTGATATCATGTTGAAGGAAATTGACCGAATTAATATTATCTCAAGTGAACTGTTGGTTCTCGGAAAGAAACAGGATGTCGCATTCCGAAGGATAGATCTTGCCGACAGTTTACAACAGGTATTCACGTTGATGCAAGCAGAGACGAATTTGAATAATATCGAAATGGGGTTTAGGGTTAAAACCGCTGAACCGATTTATATTATGGCTGATTCAATTGAACTTAAACAGTTGATAATCAATGTTGTCAAGAATAGCATTGAAGCGATTGAGGATAATGGGAAAATTGATCTGTCGCTGCAAATCCTCGATGATCAAGCTGTAGTCAGCGTGAGTGATAATGGCATAGGAATGATGCCCGAGCGCCTTGAAAGGATTGGTGAGCCTTTTTATTCGACGAAGGAAAAGGGCACAGGGATCGGACTTGCAATTTGCCGGAAGGTCGTTCATCGGCTTGACGGGGAAATGCATTTTGAAAGTGAGATAAACAAAGGGACGACGGTTACAATTCGTATTCCGTTGGCTACTGGACAAGAATAAGTGGTACTATGAAAGATAGGAAAAGTTTTATATTAAAGGAGAACGATATGAGCGAATTACCTGCATTAGTGAACGATAGAAAACCATATATACAAGAGGTCTGGAAAAAGTCCGGATTCGGACAACTTACCCCGATTCAAACTAAAGCGATTCCCGTGATTGTTGAGGGAAAAGACATCATGGCTGAATCACCGACTGGAACCGGAAAAACTTTAGCTTATTTACTGCCATTGTTAGAAAAGGTAGATCCTGAAAAAAAATCGCCGCAAGCTTTGATTTTGGCATCATCCCGAGAACTGGTCATGCAAATCAATGAAGAAATTCGCATTTGGTCAGAGGGAAGCGGCATAACGGGTGCAGCATTCATCGGCGGTGCTAATGTGAAAAGGCAGTTGGACAAACTGAAGAAGCATCCACAGGTAATTGCCGGAACACCGGGTAGAATTTATGAATTGATTGCCCAAAAGAAATTGAAGATGCATGAAGTTAAGACGATTGTACTAGATGAAGGTGACCAATTGATCACTCCAGAGCATATGGGTACGATCAATAATATTATCAAAACAACCCTCAAAGACAGGCAAATAATGGTATTTTCAGCAACTCTGCCAGAGGAAACGGAAAAAGCGGCCCGAGGATTCATGAATGAACCCGAAATGATAAAGGTCGATAAGCATGAAAAAATGGAATCGAAAGTGGATCATCTGTACTTTGTTGTAGAGAGACGGGAAAAATCCAAGATTCTTGAGAAAATCACAAGACTTAAAGATGTGAAGGCCCTTGCCTTCCTGAATGATATAGCAGAACTGAGCGTCTTACATGAAAAGCTGAGCTATAAAGGTGTTGAAATGGGCGTGCTTCACGGGGAATCCAATAAAGTCGACCGGGAGAAAGCGCTGCGCAAGCTTCGTTCCGGAAAATCCCCGATGTTGATAGCAACGGATGTAGCAGCTAGGGGGCTTGATATTAAAGGTCTTACTGCGGTCGTTCATATTGATATGGCTGATAATATCGATCAATATATCCATAGATCAGGGAGAACTGGGCGTGCAGGTGCAGACGGCACTGTTATTTCAATCGTAACGGAAAGAGAAGAGCGAGAGTTGAAAAAAATGGCTCGTGAACTGGAGATTCCATTAACGAGAGTAACCTTCTATGGTGGAAACATCGTAGTCGATGAATGATTTGGAAAAGAGATGGCCGTGGCGGCTGTCTCTTTTTTTTTACAAACACGATTAGGATTTAAGCAGGGAACATATACCATCCGACCAATTCTTAAAACTCCTCCTTTTCTCTAAAATTAAGTAGATGCTCAATTGAATTCACTCTACATGACCTATTCGCTGTCTTAAAATGGTGGAATTCCCAGTTAACCAAAAATATGCCGATGAAATGAGTGAACCTCCAACTGCAACGTACCAGTGAACAGGGTCATCCAGCAAGAGGAATAACGGGTTCATGAATGTCAAGATCGACAATTCCCCGGCTAAAATGGTCCTTAATCCTATAAAGAAGCATCCCCTGACACCAGCTGTCTGGAAAAAAGATGATACTCGGGCGTTTGATGGCTTAACGACTATGACCATGCTGAAACCTGCTAGGATGAACCGAAACCCTGCCAGTAACTTAGGGTGAAGTACGCTAAGCCAATTTGTCCTATAGCGAATGAAGAACCCCATTAAAGCAGTCGTTAATATAACCAGAAAACCAAAAATGGATTTGTTCATCTTGTGCCTGCCAAAATCTTTATCTATAAATTCGGATTGTGATATTAAATTATATTTACTAAATTCTGGAGTTTATTGATGGGGATATTCATGAATGAAAACGCTTCCTTTATATGGATTTTTGACATATGATAGCAATAGATATAGGTTAGGAGGAGACGATATGACAGGGAAGTATAAAAAGTTTGAAACGGCAGTCATACATGAAGGATATGACTCGAAGAAGCATTTAGGAAGCTTGGCAACACCCTTATTCCAAACCTCAACATTCACTTTCGAAACGGCCGAGCAAGGGGAACGGCGTTTTGCCGGTATAGAAGATGGATATATTTATTCACGCCTTGGAAATCCCACGGTACAAGTGCTTGAAGAAAAGATTGCCGCTTTGGAAGGGGGGGAAGCTGGCCTTGCTTTCGGCTCGGGTATGGCAGCGGTTTCAGCAGTGCTTTTTGCGTTAACTAAAACGGATGACCACATCCTGTGTTCACAGGGGTTATATGGATGTACATTCGGGCTTCTGCAGTTAATGAAAAATAAATACCGAATCACTCATGATTTTTGTGAAATGGATACAGAAGAACAGGTAAGGAAAATGATTCGGCCGGAAACGACCTGCATATATGTAGAAACCCCAATCAATCCGACGATGAAAATGATTGATTTAGAGATGGTAGTGAGAGTTGCGAAGGAATATAATGTAACGGTCGTAGTCGATAATACGTTTTCGACTCCCTACTTACAGAGACCGCTTGAATATGGATGTGATATCGTCCTTCATAGTGCGACGAAATATCTTTGCGGGCATGGGGATGTCGTTGCGGGCCTTGTTGTCGGCAAGAAGGAGTTTATGAATAAGGTAGCTGGAACTACACAGAAGGATATCGGTGGAATCATTTCACCATTCGATGCCTGGTTACTATTGCGGGGGTTAAAGACCTTGCCTGTCAGGATGGACCGTCACTCGGCCAATGCAATGGAGATCTTTCGAGAACTTAAGAAACATCCAAAGGTGAAAAAGGTATATTATCCAGGTGATGAAGCCTCACCGAATCATTATATAATGCAAAAACAGATGAAACATGGCGGCGGCATTATCTCTTTCGAATTGCATGGTACAAAAAAGGATGCCCAGGAATTCCTCAATAAATTGGAACTTATCAAAATTGCCGTTAGTCTAGGGGATGCCGAAACATTGATCCAGCATCCCGCCACCATGACACACTCTGCCATTCCTGAAGATTCTCGGGAACAAATGGGCATCAGTGACCAACTGGTCCGTCTCTCAGTTGGCCTTGAAGCTTGGCAGGACGTATGGCATGATCTTCGGCAAGCATTTTAGGCAGCCATATTTCCTTTCAGCTCCTTCTATTTTTGATGAAGATTGTGATGGACACGATAAAGATGAGAGCAGCCAGAATATAAGAAATGTCTGAGGTTACCGGGTAGGCGGCACCATTTCGGATCCCGATGCCTATGAACGCCCAAACGAATACGAGAGGATAGCACCAATCCCGGTTTTTACCTGCAAAGACAAAGGCCAGGATTGTTGCTGCAATCAGCAAAATGATTGTCCAAGCTACACTGGAAATCCCATAACCTTCCCATTTAATATAGGTAAGGTAATAAGAAATGTCAGCAATGGCAGCAACACTCACCCAGCCTGTATAAACGGAAAACGGAAATAAATCGAAAGCAGTATGCTCCACTTTTTTTATGCTTATATAAATGACCATTAATGTAGCCAAAAGCGCGATGATAATGAATACGGATAACAAAAAGTGTTCGTAATGCCAAGCCAAAAGCCAGGAACTATTCAGTACACAGCTTAAAGCGAACCAAGGGGAGGATGCCTTATAAACAGGGCTGTTAAGGTGGTTACCTAAAAACTGCCTGATTACCCAAATGGCCAGCAGAAAGTAGATAAAGCCCCATATGGAAAATACATAACCGGCAGGAGTGAAAAGGACATCCAATTTATCAGAGACCTCTCCTGATGTTTGGCCGTTTAATGGCAGGAAATTGGCTAGGAAATTCACTGTTACGACGAATAGAAAGAAAATCAAATTGGTGATGGCAATAAGCATGAGCTTCCTCCTTGTATGAATTGTGACTCCTATAACTTATTCCACCATTTAAGCATGTTTAATCTTTTTGGAGCACATCGGGGGTACTCGGAAATGAATTTCATTTTTCCATATAGAAAGGGATTTCCCGTAGTTAATTAACCATTTAAGTTTAGAAATTTCACATTCACTTTATGGCGATAAAATATTCAAAAATTCATATTAATTTAGTCCTTCGGGTCGTAAGATACCACAGAAAAAAATAAACCGCCTAAACCTTTGTTTTAAAGGGTTTGAGGCGGTTTTTATTTGTTCCATTTTCGTGTTTGGTAGGAAAGGTTGGCACAATTGAAGGGTGCATTGAATCGTATACTCCACATGAAATGCTAGCTTTAATGATAAACTAGAAGCCTTAATGAGGACTTTGTAAATCGTCAAGAAGTTCAACCTGAAGAAGTAGGGAAGTTAACTTTTTATTGTCTGAAAGTAATAACTGATAAAGGTTGTTATTTTTGGTTTGAATACAGAATTAGAAGACGAAAATAAAAGATTGGTCTATGAGGATAAATCACAGATGTTAGAAATAACCAGGCTTATGGGAGATTCATTTTAAAGAACGTGGATAGATAATTTGAAATCATTAAGCATCCATAAATATGGGTGTTTTTTAATTGCCTAAACATACAAACATCCGTTCTGAAATCGGATTCGAATACTCTGAATTTTTGTCCATCATTAGAGCAAAATTCCTAAAGAAAATCTTTATAGATAATATATAAGAAAACCCTCTGAATTCGATTGTAAAGTTATATTATCATCTATTCAATTGGGTGCTTTTTATCTTGGAGAAAGAAGATGTCAATATTTTTATTAATGGGGACAAGCACAAGCGTAAATTTAGTAAATCCATATTATATAACAATACATGATATGGAGATGATTATATGGGAAAACATGGTTGTAAGAAAAAAAAGGATAAAAAGTGTTGTAAAAAAGAGAAACACAGTTGTAAGAAGGTAAAAGATTGTTGTAAGAAAAAAGAGAAAAAGTGTTGTAAAAAAGAGAAACACAGTTGTAAGAAGGTAAAAGATTGTTGCAAGAAAAAAGAGAAAAAGTGTTGTAAAAAAGAGAGTAAAAAGCATTATTTTGAATGGAATAGTAAAATCAAAATCAGGTGGTAAGTACATTCCGATACAATATAGTAGTTTAGTTAATGGTAAGTTGCAAAGCACTAATTGAATTTAAATGGTTTAAATATTGCACTCATTCTGTGGGTGCTTTTTATTTTGGAGAAAGAAGGTGAGGAAATAGTATGGGTAAGCAGGCTTATTACAATAAATACAAACGTGATAAAGAAGCTAAGAAGTTCTATAACTCATCTGGTTTGAAGAAGTGCCGTGCTGTTGTATTGGCAGGAGACAATCATTTATGCCAGGAATGGTGGAAGAAACGGATCACACATGTAGACATGGTCCATCACATATAACTTGCAGCTAACTTGATTTTTAGTATGGCCGAGCTTATGGGCCAAGTCTTTATAGTATCCATTGTGTGGTCCAAACTCTTTTCATTCATTTACATAAACTAGTCATTAACATATTCGAGACTTGGGTTTAAACAAAAAATGTAAAGATTGCGGACATAGTAAATGCAAATGCGAATCTAAACAAGAACAAAAGATAGAGTAAAACGTCGAAGTGGATGTAAACGTACCTGCTAAGGATAAAAAAGGGAATAGGGACCTTCCCTTACACGTGGTTAAAAACGGAAGGATATACAAAGTATCCAAAATTACTTTTTTAAAATGGCTTGATGGAGAAGGGCAAGGAGATTGATTCCTTGTTCTTTTTATTTTGTCGTGGTAATATGTCATTAATTAAAAGTCAATTCAGTGGTAGTTTTTTGGTAGGATACTTGGAAGGAATGAACAATATTCAACAGGACTATAAAACATTTCGATAAATATCATAACCGTAAAAATCCTATTACATAGGCTTTTAAATAACAACATAATACTAGAAAGCGCAGCAATGTGTTGATAGTGTCCTTCGGGGTCGGGTGAAAATCCCAACCGGCGGTGATGAAGAAATTCTAAGCCCGCGAGCCTGATAAAGGCAGGATTTGGTGAGATTCCAAAGCCGACAGTACAGTCTGGATGGGAGAAGGACGTGTGGAACCCAAGTGTATACGTACGCCTAATTTTTCAAAAAAGAAAATATTGGGCTTTTTAGGTATACAGTTTTTTTCACTCATTTCTCCTGCTAACTCCTTAGGTCTTCCTAAGGGGTTTTTTATATTTTATAAAAGGGGGAAAAACATGTTTACGGGAATCATTGAGGATATCGGTACCGTCCATTCCTTGAAAAAAGGAAAAAGCAGTATGGAGCTGTCGATTCGTTCTGAAAAAATCCTTGAAGATGTTCATCTGGGGGATAGTATTTCAGTCAACGGGGTCTGCTTAACGGTAACGTCCTTCACGAAAAGTTTATTTACGGTCGATGTGATGCCGGAAACGGTCAAAGCTTCCTCGATCCGGACGTTAAAGTTGGGATCACCTGTGAATCTCGAACGAGCCATGAGTGCACAGGGAAGGTTTGGCGGTCATTTTGTTTCAGGTCATATCGACGGAACCGGAACAATCATAAAAAAAGAACGAAAAGAAAACGCCGTATATTATGTAATCCAATTGGAAGAAGGGCTCAGTACCTTTTGCATTCCAAAAGGATCTGTAGCCATTGATGGAACGAGCTTGACGATATTTGGAATCGAACGAAACCTTTTGACTGTATCACTGATTCCATTGACTCATCAGGACACCGTATTGGGGCAAAAAGCGGCTGGCGATATAGTTAACATCGAAAATGACATGATAGGGAAATATATTATACATCAAATGAAAACTGGTGATTCAAAACCAGGGTTGAATTTAGAGTTTTTGGCAGAGCACGGATTCTAATAAAAGGGCGGTGTAATGATGTTCCATACAATTGAAGAAGCGATCGAAGATTTGAAAGCTGGCAAGATAGTAATCGTATCCGATGATGAAGATCGTGAAAATGAAGGGGATTTTGTCTTGTTGGCCGAAAAGGCGACGCCGGAAGCGATTAATTTCATGGCGACTCATGGACGAGGTTTGATTTGTACAACCATTACTGAAGAATTGGCAGGGAAATTGAACCTGCATCCTATGGTAGGAGAAAATACCGATCATCATGGTACTGCTTTTACTGTTAGTGTCGATCATAAAAGCACTTCCACAGGAATCAGTGCTTTTGAACGGTCATTGACGATACTTGAGCTGCTTAAAGAGGATTCGGTCGCTGAAGATTTTCAAAGGCCTGGTCACACTTTTCCGATAGTCGCTAAAGAAGGCGGCGTACTGAGGAGGGCAGGACATACGGAAGCTTCGGTGGATTTGGCAAAGTTATGCGGTGCCGCTCCAGCTGGTGTCATTTGCGAGATCATGAATGAAGATGGATCGATGGCACGCGTATCCGATTTGGAAGTCATCGCTGAGAAATTCAACCTGAAATTCATCACGATAGCCGATTTGATTCGGTTTCTTCAACAAAGTGATACAATCGGGAAACAGGAATTTGAACTGAACATCCCGAATGCTTAAGGAGTTTAGCGCATTTATATGAACAAAAAATGATATCTGTATAATAATTAGGAGGAATTGGACATGGGGAAAATTATTGAAGCACAATTAATCGGATCAGGATTGAAAGTAGGAATCGTTGTAGGAAGATTTAATGAGTTTATCACAAGCAAGCTTTTAGGAGGGGCATTGGATGGCCTTAAGCGTCATGGTGTTGATGAGAATGATGTTGACATCGCATGGGTCCCGGGTGCTTTTGAACTTCCGTTAATTGCGAAGAAACTTGTGAATACAGGTAAATATGATGCGGTAATCGGTCTTGGAACGGTAATCAGGGGTGCCACTTCACATTATGATTATGTGTGCAATGAAGCAGCTAAAGGCATGGCATCCGTTTCCTTGGACACAGGTGTACCGGTTATCTTCGGATTGTTGACAACTGAGAATATTGAACAAGCCATTGAACGTGCCGGAACTAAATCAGGTAACAAAGGCTATGAAGCTGCCGTTAGTGCCATTGAAATGGCCAACCTTGGAAAATTGATAGAACAGTGATTTCACATAAGGAGTCCGCAGGGATTAACATTTCCTGCGGCTTTTTTTTTGATGTAATGGATTTTAGGTTATGTTACTCAGGCTCTGTTGAATGTGATTTGTGGCATGACGGCTATTTTAGTTTTTTTTTTTTGTATTAATTAAGGCAATTGTGATTTGACTCAGATTTTCCCCTGTTATTTGGACAATCCTGAAATGGCCATAAGGGCCACTTGTTGGTGGGGTGCCTAGAAAAATAGATAGAATGAGGCATAAAGTGATCATTGAATACATGATCATGATGTCTAAAAGCATTATGGTTTGTTGTGCTCCCCTGTCTGTTTTAAGGGAGTACATGGAATCCACGATTTCAAAGTAATGTGTTTTCATTATATATTGGTGTAAATTCTGGAAAATAAAGAATCATAAGTGGGTTTTTCAAAAAAAAAAAGAACAAAAGCATCGCGTAATGGAAGCATGGTAAATTATGCGGATATGATTATGCTACAATTGTAAAGATTGCAATTGAAATTCATGTCTTTAGGGAAAAGTAAATTTATTAGTTATTAGGAGGGGTTTGTGTGTACCATCTCTTTACACATAATGATTTAGATGGAGTCGGTTGCGGCATTGTAGCTAAGCTGGCATTCGGAGAAGAAGTAGTTGTTAGTTATAATTCAATCGGTCGCCTTAATCAGAATGTAGGAGCATTTCTTGAGCAGGCTAAGATTGAAGATACATTGATTGTTACTGATTTATCGGTTGATGAGGATAACGAAAAAATGATTACTCAGTTTGTGGAAGATGGAGGTAAAGCGCTGCTGATCGATCATCATAAGTCAGCGTTGCATTTGAATGAACATGATTGGGCATCTGTAACTGTCGAACAGGAAGACGGTAAACAGACGGCAGCAACTTCATTATTCTATCAGTATGCTGTTGAAAATAAATTTCTGGAACCTTCAAGCATTATCGCTGAATTCGTTGAATTGGTCCGTCAATACGATACGTGGGAATGGGAAGTCAATAAAAATTCAACGGCAAAACGGCTGAATGACCTGTTTTTCATGATTCCGATAGAGGAATTCGAAATGAAAATCGCAAATAAGTTATCGACGGCTGAAAGTTTTACTTTTGACGAAGTGGAGCAAACGCTTCTGAATGTTGAGGAGAGTCGGGTTGATCGGTACATAAACAGGAAAAAAAGAGAAGTTTATCAGGCTACGGTCGGTCCCCATACAGCTGGGGTGGTCCATGCAGAGTCATACCACTCAGAATTGGGAAATGAACTGTCGAAAGAGTTCTCGCATCTGGATTATATCGCCATCCTGATGGTAGGGAGTAAAAGAATCAGCTTCCGGACAATCCACGATGACATAGATGTTTCTGAGGTTGCTGGAAAGTACGATGGTGGCGGCCATCAAAAAGCCGCCGGTTGTACCATGTCCGAAAAGGCTTATAGTCAATATGTCGAAAAGACATTCTTTGCCGAGCCCCTTAAACGCGATGCACATAAAAATCAATTGAATGTAAAGGAATCCCCAGAGGGTTGCCTATATTCAACGAGAGATAAAAAGGACATATTCATCTATGAAGATGAAGAAGAAGAATGGATTGTTGAAATCAATGGAAAACAACAGAAAAAAACATTTGATACATTTGGGGAAGCTGAAAAATACATGAAGCGAAAATACGCGGCATGGCTGGCCCATGATGAAAGATATGAAGAGTTTGTCAATAAAGGATGAATAGGAAAGCGGCTGTCCGAATGGGACAGCCGCTTTTGAATTAATTCCATCTAGTTCCGAAATTCATGATTTTACCTTTTAAGCGGGACAGGATGTACGATAGTGCGTGACTGTTTTTTTGGAATGGTATTTTGGCGATGAAGAATTGCATTGATTTCTCCGCCGATCACAAAGATCAGACCACTCAAATATAGCCAGAGCATCAAGATGATAACGCCTCCTAAACTGCCATAAGTGGAAGAATAGTTGGCAAAGTTACTGATATAGAATGAAAATCCAAGTGATATTCCCAGCCAAAGTACAGTTGCGGTCACTGCCCCAGGGATGACGTGTTTAATGGGAAAGCTTTTGTTCGGTGCAAAACGATATAGAAAGGTCAGGACGAGTGAGATGACCACAACCGCGATAACCCACCGTAACAAGCTGAATAAAATTTGCATTTCTTCAGGGATCGGGATGACTTGCTGTAGTAAATCGATGATGACTTTTCCGAAGACGGGGAGACCTAACATGACGATGAATGCGACAACCAAGCCTAATGTCAATACAATGGAGATGAAGCGGGCTTTAATGAAATTCCTTGTTTCTTCAACATCATAAGCGATATTCATGGAATGAATGAACGCATTCATTCCATTTGAAGCGGACCATATGGTGCCAAGGAAACCAAAAGTCAGTAAGCCGCCGTTCCGCTCAGATAATATGTTGATGATATTTTTCTCAATGACTTCCATCGTCTCCGTAGGCATGAAGGTTTTTATGGTGTCCAGTGCTGTCTGAATATCAATATTCAGATAAGGTAATATGGACAGCAGTAAAATGAGCAAAGGGAATAGGGCGAGTAAATAGTAATAAGCTTGTTCAGCTGCCAGCCCCGTCACGCGATCCTCCTTTATTTCTTTAATCAGTTTCTTTGAAAATTTTATCGACTTATTCATCCGGGCATCACTCCTGAATAGTTACTTAGGTTATCTGCTTCTTTTCCCTCTGTTCATGCAAGTTAATCCTCAAATGAAAAGAAATTGAAAGGGGCTTCCCAAAAAAGAAGTCCCTTTCATGTTAATCCTCGCGCTTGTATAAGCTTGTGACAATGATATAACCTGCAATTACTCCAATGATCGCATTTAATGTGGTTGATTCATTTTCTCCGAAGTAACCAAAAACAAATTTGGAGAGAGGCAAATCTTTAAATAATCCAGTAAAGTACAAAATCGGAATGATAGAGAGGTAAAGGAATGGTAAGCCAAGAATGATCAGCCTTAACCAATTCACTTTCCAATGCACCTTTTTAGAAAAACTTTGCAGAATTCGGGGAATGGCGAGTACCATGCCCAGGAAAATCGGGAATGAAGATCCGAACAGCAAGTATCCCTTAATCTCGTAAGTTTCGCGACTAACTGTAAATAGGTGCTGTTGGTACTTCAAGCCTATGAATAATACGCCCAATACTACCACTAGGCAGATTAAATATCTAATGGCTCTTTTTAAAGAAAGACTCATTATTTCACGCCCTTTTTATAACAATTATAGTAATGTTAGGGGAATTATGTAAGTTATTCCAGGTGGGCTATTAAAGGTTAACAGAAAAAAGGCCAGATAGCATGTCTGGCCTTTTTGTCTATTGTACTTCTTTTCCTTGTTCCTTTTGAACCTTCGGAGGGGTCCATTTGAAGACTTTATTTAGGATATTATAGATGTGTTTGGATTCTTTTGTAAGGATCGGCCCAAGAATCGCTAAGGTCAAAACATAAAGTGCCGCAAACGGGGTTAGTATAGGCATTAAACCGCCAGCAATGCCTAGGTTGGCTAAAATGATGGAGAATTCGCCACGTGAAACAATCGTTAAACCGATGTTTGCGGAAGCTCTGTGAGATAAACCGGATTTGCGTCCGGCAATCATACCAGCGACAAAGTTACCGATTATAGTGATGATGACGGCTCCAAGAACCATCCAGACAGCTCCGCCAAGGGTCGTCGGATCGATGCTCAAGCCAAAGCTGAAGAAGAATATGGCCCCGAAGAAGTCCCTAAAGGGAATGACAAGTTTCTCAATCCTGTCGCTATGTTCCGTCTCAGAAAAGACTAGGCCGAGCAGTAATGCACCAATGGCTTCCGCAACATGAATCGTTTCCGAGAAACCTGCAATAAAGAATAGTAATGCAAACACGACGATGATAAAAATCTCATCTGATGTAATATTGAATAATTTGTTAAGGATCCCAGATGCTTTCCGGGCGATAACAAAAAATACAAGCATATACCCAATTGCGATTAAAGTAGAAAGTAACGTTCCCCAAATGGAACCAGAGGAGCTTAATACCAATCCGGATACGACTGAAAGATAAACAGCGAGGAAGATATCTTCAAACATGATGATGCCGAGGATTAGCTCCGTTTCATTGTTCCCGGTCCTTTTAAGGTCAACAAGTACCTTTGCTACAATAGCACTTGAAGAAAAACTGATGATCCCGGTTAATATCAGAACCTCTTTTAATGGAAGTCCGAGCAGGAAACCATATACAAAGGCCATTCCGGCGTTGATCACAATGTAATACGTTCCGCCTGTCACGATATTTTTCCCGGACTTCATAAGTTTTTTTACGGAAAATTCCAGACCTAAGTAAAACAGGAGGAATAAGATACCGACACGTCCGAGGAACGCTATGATTTCATCACTTTCAATGAAACGCAGGTCAATTAATCCGAATTGTGGGGCATGGGGACCAACGAGCATCCCGATGATAATTAATAGTGGAACATTTGAGATTTTGAATTTACCTGCAACGAGAGCAGCTAATGCTACTAGAAGTAGGGCAGTTCCCACTTCAAAGACTAAATGGTCCATATGAGCTTAGTCACTCCTTTCGTCGGTCAATAATTCTCTTGTCAGGTTACGGATATCTTTTCTTTCACCAGATATCACAAGGGTATCGCCTGTTTCGATGATAGAGTCAGGGCCAGGATTATTCAGTTGTTTTTTTCCTTTTTTCGAATGGGCGATGACGGTTACATTATAATTGCTCCTTATATCAATCGCACCGATCGTTTGATTGATGGCCTTAGAACCTGGTTCCACTTTGAACCATTCAATCACTAAGTCACCCAATGACATTTCAATCGTTTCAAGTGCTTGTGGTTTATAAACCATGCCGCCTATGATGGAAGCCATTTGCCGGGATTCCTGATCGTTAAGGGTGATGCTCGATATGACGTCTTCATGTTCATTATCAAAATGGTACAATTCCCGACGGCCGTCATCGTGAATGACAATTACTAACTTTTCATCATTTCTCGTTATGATTTCGAACTTTTGGCCAATACCAGGAAGTTCACTTTCTCTAATTCTCACTGGAATTCCTCCTTAAAATGTTGGTTAGAGTCAATAGAAGATAGCAGAATGTTTATAAGTTAACGTCAATAATCGTCTTGAATTTCTTCTCCTTTGATATGCCGATGTATTTTAATGTCTCCGATGGACTGGAATGATGGTAATGCTTTTGTATCAAGGCCAGTGACACTCCTTGTTTATAGGCATGGTAGCCAAAAGTTTTACGCATCGAACTTGCTCCGAATTTGCCTGTCAGACCTGCACCTTCCACAGCATCATGGATGATTCGGTGTGCCTGTTGACGTGTAATCGGCTTTTTTGTCTTAGGAGAAAGAAATATAAATTGACCTTCGATAACCTTCGAGCCTTTAAGGTATTCTTGTAAGGCGGTACGGACTTTCAGGTTCAAATAAATTTGGTTGACCTCATCATTTTCCATCCGTTGCTCATAAAATTCCTTGATTTTTCCAGTTTCATCAAGAACGTTGGCGACGGTTATTTCGAGCATTTCATTTATCTTCATACCTGTATTGATGCCGAGTACAAACAATAAATAATCCCGACTGGAGTGCGCTCGTAAATAGGTTTTAATTTTGCTGATTTGATTGATATCCTTAAAGGCTTCTACATATTCCATAAATCTTCTCCTCTTACCAATGTAACATAATTATACTATATCACAACTTATGTAACATTGCATGCGTTTAGTCCTGCAGGAATGATCCTTCTTCAAAAAAGCAACGCATACTGTCGAACGTAAAAACCCTTTTTCTTATTCTCTACTCAAACGAGGTAAAATATATCAGTGAAGTTATTTAACTTTAAAACATGGAGATTGCTCTTGCACCCTGGGAACATAAGGCTGGATAGATAAAAAAAAGAAACCCCAAGTTGGGATTCCTTCATCTTTTTAGTATACGGCTTTTTGTAATTTGTGAATGACCTCAAGTGAAAGCCCGGTTCCGATGGCGACTGATTCAAGCGGATTATCTGCAAGTTTGACTGGGACGACAATTTCATTCGTCAACCATTCTTGTATCCCGTTGAGAAGTGCACCCCCGCCGGATAAGATGACACCTTGATCGACGATATCCCCGCTCAATTCAGGTGGACAATCTTCCAAAGTGGCCCTTATTGCTTCCAATATATGAAGAAGCGATTCCTGGATGGCTTCCTGGATATCAGTGGATGATATTGTAATCGGCTTTGGAAGACCCGTTACAAGATCGCGGCCCCTGACTTCCATGGTGATCACGGGATGTTCAACTAGTGCGTAGCCGATTTCTTTTTTTATTTCCTCGGCTGTTCTTTCCCCAATCAGCACATTATGTTTTTTTCTAACATATTGGCTGATATCTTCATCCAATTGATCTCCGCCAATTCTTATCGAATTGCAAGAAACGACGCCGCCGTAAGATATGATCGCGACCTCAGTCGTGCCCCCGCCGATATCAACGATGACATTTGCAACCGGCTCTTCGACAGGCAGGCCTGCACCTATTGCTGCTGCTACTGGTTCCTCGATAAGGTGGACCTGTTTGGCTCCGCAGCTTTTTACTGCATCCTGAATGGCCCTTCTCTCAACTGATGTGGAACCTGATGGTGTACAGACCACCACACTAGGTTTTCGAATCGAAAAGCCTAGGGCCTTACTTGCTTTTTTCATGATTTCCCGAAGCATTTGCGCCGTTACATCAAAATCCGCAATGACACCGTCCTTAAGTGGACGGATTGCCACGATATTTCCAGGTGTTTTCCCGATCATGTTTTTTGCATCCACACCAACTGCCAATACTTTATTAGTCTCTATATCAATGGCCACCACTGATGGCTCATTAAATACGATTCCTTTATTTTTACTGTAAACTAGCGTATTTGCAGTTCCTAAGTCAATGCCTATTTCTGTATTTGATAACATTTAGTCACCCCTCCATAAGAGTTTGACCCCTATATACTCATTCTACCTTTTGTAGCGAGTTTGTGGGGGTGGGAAATCTAGTAAATAGTGGAAGTGCATTGCTGTTTCTTTTAATGGAGCGAATATATGATGAAATATAAAAATGCACTGACGATGGCGAGCACGCCAAGAACGTGAAATGTATTGTGACCAATCCATCCTGACATCAAAATGGCTACTGGCACCAACATTCTGCCTATTGTAAACAGCTAAGCTTGATGTTGCGAAATATTGTCCCTGCATAAGCTTGGATGCCTATCCTTGCTGAATGCCTGCTTTAAAAGCTAGGCCATTGTGACGATCCAAATAAAATGAAGGAAAGACAGTAGGTAAACGAGGAGTCAATGAATACACTTCGTCTATATAGGCGGACGATCATTTTGTTACTGATATGGTTAAGAGTGTGATGAATACTCCTCGCTTCAACGAAAACAAGTAGGTAAGGCAACTTTGAATCAGCTTATTTTATGTTAAGATATAGATGAAAATTCGCTTAGGTAAAGAAGGTAATTCTGTGAGTGCAAATTTAATCGAGAGTAAGAGTTTTAGAGTCATTTTTACATCTTTTTTGGCATTCCTGGGTGGATATGCGTTTGATTGCCTTGGAATATACTTACCATGGATGCTGGGACCATTATTCGTGGTGATGATTGCGAAAGTGAAGTTAGGGAAGTACATGTTATGGTCTAAAACCTTTAGAAGCACAGGATTGGTCATTCTTGGTTTACAACTGGGTAGTTCATTCACTAAACAATCGTTAAATGAGATGATTGAATATTTGCCGGTTATGCTTTTTACGACAATCGCAATCATTTTATTTACAGTTTTGACTGGCTGGTTTGTCGGAAAACGAATGGACCTATCTCTGAGCACATCCATGCTTGGCAGTTTTCCGGGAGGTCTTTCCCAGATGGTGGTCTTAAGTGAGGAAATGAAGGATAGTGATGAAACGGTTGTAGGTTTCATGCAAACACTTCGTGTCATCCTGGTGATATCCATTGTTCCTTGGCTTGTGACCCATGTAATGTCAGTTGAACCAGGAGCTGTGATGGCTATAGCGGAGCGGCCGTTTTTCTTATTTGAATATGATGGGGTATTAGCCATCATGATGTTGGCAACCTTGCTAATATTCATCATAATCACAAAGAAAGCCAATTTTCCGCTTCCTTTTTTACTAGGACCTCTCATGGCCGCAGCCTTATTTAATCTAGTAGGCCCAGGTGCCCCGCAAATTCCTGACTTTTGGTTGAACTTGTCACAATTGTTGATTGGCGCCCATTTAGGGTACACACTGAAGGTCGATAATCCCCGACTCTTCAGAAAGATGTTCGGGGCAGTATTCGTCAGTAACATCCTGTTAATTGGATTTTGCTATTATCTTTCCATTCAGTTTGCTCCTGTCCTATCCTTGCAGGCAAACGAATTATTTTTGAGCATGGCGCCAGGCGGCGTCGCCGAAATGGCAGTCACAGCCATGTCTGTGCATGTGGATTTATCCGTTGTCACAAGCTTTCATTTATTCAGGATTTTATTCATCTTATTTTTTTTATCGCCCATCATAAAATGGCTCGGTGGAAGAAGCCGAGGGAAACAGGAACAAGGACAAAGCTGACAGGCTTTGTCCTTTTTTTGATAAAGGAAAAGCCTCTGGTCAATGTCCAAATTTCGAAACTTACGAGTAAAATCGTGAAATTCACGAGTAAAGCACCAAAACCCACGAGTAAAAGCGTGGAACTCACGAGTAAAGCATCGAAACTCACGAGTAAAAGCGTGGAACTCACGAGTAAAGCACCAAAACCCACGAGTAAAAGCGTGGAACTCACGAGTAAAAGCGTGGAACTCACGAGTAAAAGCGTGGAACTCACGAGTAAAAGCGTGGAACTCACGAGTAAAAGCGTGAACTCACAAGTAAAAGCGTGGAACTCACGAGTAAAAGCGTGGAACTCACGAGTAAAAGCATGGAACTCACGAGTAAAAGCGTGAAACTGACGAGTAAAGCACCGAAACTCACGAATAAAAGCGTGAAACTGACGAGTAAAGCACCAAAACTAATGAGTAAAAGCGTGGAACTCACGAGTAAAGCACCAAACCCCAAGTGAAATTACATTCCCGGCGGAAATTTTACCCGACCTGTTGATATATGCTTTTAATTCCTCCCTTGGCAAGGCGTAAAGTGAGTGGATTTTGTGATGATTTAATGAAAATTAAAATGGAATAGAAAAATAATCCTCACTTTTTTTAAACTTTATCCGATATAAGGAGAAGACGAGACTTTAAATGAATGGGTGAGTATTATGGATATAACATCAGTTTTGGGCGTAGTTCTTGGTATTGTGGCCATCTTAGTCGGGATGGTGTTGAAAGGCGTTAGTGTAACAGCATTGATTAACCCGGCAGCTATTCTGATCATTATTGTAGGGACAATAGCTGCTGTCGTAACGGCTTTCCCTTTGTCGGAATTAAAACGACTACCTAAAATTTTCAAAATTTTATTCTTGGAACAAAAATTGACAAAGCCTGAAGAATTAATAAAAACATTTTCGGAATGGGCGGTCATTGCCAGGAAAGGAGGCTTACTGGCATTGGAAAGCATTTCGGACCAAGTGGATAATGCTTTTTTGAAAAATGGCTTGAATCTTGCAGTAGAAGGTCAGAGTGCCGATTATATTCGTGATATTTTAGCAGAGGAAATAGACGCGATGGAAGAGCGTCACCTAAGCGCGGCAGCGATTTTCAGTCAAGCCGGAACATACGCACCGACACTTGGCGTATTGGGTGCGGTAATCGGGCTGATAGCAGCATTGGGCAATATGGCTGACACGGAGGCATTGGGACATGCCATATCTGCCGCCTTTGTCGCAACCTTGATGGGAATTTACACAGGGTATGTGTTATGGCATCCATTTGCCAATAAGCTCAAACGGAAATCGCAGCAGGAAGTCCGGATCAAAGAAATGATGATAGAAGGGATTTTATCGATCATCGAAGGGGAAGCGCCAAGAACGATTGAACAGAAATTAACATCATATTTGCCTGCTGGAGATCGTAAAAAGTGGTTAGAAGGCGATGTGAGAGAAGATGGCTAGGCGTAAAAGGAAACAAAGGCATGAAGAGCATATCGATGAATCATGGTTGGTTCCCTATGCCGATATCTTAACATTGCTTCTTGCGCTTTTTATCGTCTTATTCGCTTCAAGTTCGGTTGATGCAGTAAGGTTCCAGCAGTTGTCCAATGTATTTAACCAGGTATTTACGAGCGGAACGGGTTTTATGGATTTCCCAAGTGATTCCCCCAGCAATGAGCCGACATCACCAGAACAAAGATCAGGGGCAGAAGATCTTAAGAAGTTAGGGAAAAACGAGCAAGAAGAACTTACGGAAGTTCAGGAGCGTGTAAATGCCTATATCCAAAAGAATGGTTTAACGGATAGATTGGAAACGAACCTTACGGATGAAGGCATGTTGATTTCAATTAGGGAGAACGTGTTGTTTGAATCGGGAGTTGCTGAGGTGAGAAGTGAAAACCAAAAAATCGCAAAGGAAATCTCAAATTTACTGGTCATGGACTTACCCAGAAACATTATCGTAAGCGGACATACCGATAATATTCCAATTAAAAATTATCAGTATGAATCCAACTGGGATCTGAGCGTGATGCGATCCGTGAATTTCATGAAACTTCTTCTCGAAAATAAAGAGTTAGATCCCGAAATGTTCAGTGCTAAAGGACATGGTGAATTCAGGCCGGTTGCTTCTAATGAAACAAAAAAAGGAAGAGCTGAAAACCGGAGAGTTGAAATCTTGATTGTCCCACGGACGGCAATAAATGAGTGAAAACCTGTCTGGAATGACGGGTTTTTCTTTTTGAAGGAGAATTTATGGATAGAGAATATACAAATGTGATGGAAGAGATCGTTGTGACATGGGTGCAGGTTTTAATGTCCGGTATGGAATACCAAACATTTTGCTCGTGCAGCAAATGTAAAAATGACATCATCACATTATCACTGAATAACCTGCCTAATTACTATGTAACCACTGAAGAAGGGCGGAAAAGGATGTTTGAAAATTTGAATATAGAAGAAAACAGGAAATGGATCAACAAAAGAATCATCAATGCCATACACGTTGTTGGCCAGTATCCTAAACATTGATCAGCTTTTGAAAAGATAAAAGGTCAGGGACCCCTTTTTTTTGATATTAAAACTTGGGCAGCAACCTCCGAAAGGGATTTCGCTCATAAACAAAAGGTGATAGTTTTGGGAACATTGTGTTTTATTTATAGTGCAGTAGGGAACATAAATAAAGTACAAAGATAGGTTCATTCAATCAAAAATTGAGGAGATGAATTTTTATGGGTAGAAATATCGCATGTGTTGTAACGAATATGTTTGAGGACTCGGAGTACAGTGAACCGGCAAAAGCATTTGAAGAAGCTGGTCATACTGTAACGACGATTGAAATGGAAAAAGGGAAAACCGTTAAAGGAAAACAAGGGGAAGTTGGAGTCAAGATTGATGAAAGCATCGATTCGGTGAAACCGGAGGATTTCGATGCTTTGTTCATCCCCGGAGGGTTCTCACCTGATCAACTACGTGCTGACGAACGCTTCGTATCGTTCGCCAAATCGTTCATGGATGATAAAAAACCTGTATTTGCAATCTGTCATGGACCGCAGTTGCTGATTACAGCCAAAACACTTGAAGGACGCCACGCAACAGGATATACATCCATTAAAGTCGATATGGAGTATGCAGGTGCCACATATTTGGACAAAGAGGTTGTAGTTTGCGGCGACCAGCTTGTAACCAGCAGGACGCCAGAAGATCTTCCGGCATTTAACCGGGAATCGCTTAATCTATTGAAATAATAAAAAATCCCGGCAGCTGCCGGGATTTTTTATTTAATGAGATTTAAAGGATTCATATACTTCCATCTTTGCAGTAAAATAAAAGGAGACGAATAAAAAAAGGAAGTGTCACGATTGATCGTATTAAAGTCTGCACGTGAAATTCAAGCGATGCATGAATCGGGTAAAATTTTGGCAGCTTGTCATAGGGAGATTGCAAAGTTGATTGTTCCTGGTGTGACAACATGGGAAATAGAAGAATTTGTCGAAGGATTCTTAAAAAAACATGGAGCGAAGCCGGAACAAAAAGGTTACAAGGGATATGAGTATGCGACATGTGCCAGCATAAATGAAGAAATCTGTCACGGTTTCCCTCGAAAGACCCCTTTGAAAAATGGAGATATCGTAACGATTGACATGGTCGTCAATTATAACGGAGCCCTTGCCGACTCTGCTTGGACGTATACGGTAGGTAAGGTTTCAAAGGAAACGGAACATTTAGTGAATGTGACGAAGGAATCTTTATATAAGGCGATTGAAGTGTGTGTGGAAGGCAACCGGATTGGTGATATTGGTCATGCCATTCAAACATATGTCGAGGCTGAAGGCTTCTCGGTCGTTCGTGATTTCATCGGACACGGGATAGGAAATGTCATTCATGAAGAGCCGCAGGTTCCGCATTATGGGCTGCCGAATAAAGGTCCGCGTCTTAAGGAAGGCATGGTATTCACTATCGAGCCAATGGTCAACGTAGGTACATACAAGGCCAGCCGGGATGCGAATGGATGGACGGCTTCTACCGCAGATGGGAAATACTCGGCTCAATATGAGCATACGATTGCCATCACGAAGAACGGTCCGCTAATTCTGACCGAACAATGAACGAAAAAACAGCATCAATTATGATGCTGTTTTTTCATCTTAATCAATCGGTCGTTCCAATGAATACAAATCTTCTTCGATATTTCCTAATCTGTCCTCAATCACTTTTTTAGCATCTTTAATGCCTTCATTATAAATAAAGGGAGCAATGTTTTCGAAAATGAATTGCAAGTGATTTTCAGCAGCGATTTCACCGATTTCCTTGCCATGTTCCTGATACACATATTCTTGGATACTTTCGATCATCTTACGGCGTTTCTCTAAGGGAAATTGAATGAACATTGTGCCCTCCTTCATATTTGTTTTAAGAACCATGGAATGAAATCATCCGAATTCAAAGGGAAGACGGGTACTGAAGCATGATTCCTGGTGCGTTCCAGACATTCGGGCCAAGCCACCGCTGCTTTGACATTAGTAAGCCGTTCCAATAACAGGAGGTCGCTTTCTTCTTTGATTAAAATGACCTTAGGATAGTCCTCTTGCTTATAACCTTCAATTAAAATCACATCGGGGAGGAATAGACCCAATAATTTAATCAGCTCAGTGATAGGGGCTCCCCCCTTGAAATTGCCGAGCAATTCTATTGTCCCGTCTCCTTCAACAAGTGAAGCGGCTGCTCCAGCCTGAAAGTGTTTATTGGAATCCTTCATGCTTGTGACATCTGGTTTTCCGCCATGTCCATGGTGTTTTAAAACGGCTGTCTCTAATTTTGCTACGCGAAGCTTTTCGATAATATTCGTTATGAAAGTCGTTTTTCCTCTATTTTGGTAGCCAACCACCTGAAAAATAAAAGGCTTCACCAAGGCCATTTGCATCCTTCTTGATCATCGAGAAGCAGGATGTCCACAAAATCTCCCGTTTGAAAACCACGGGTCCCCCCAGGTAAGACGGTCAGTGAATTGGCACCTGCCAAGCTTGTCGTAATATTGGATTTATCAACTCCGCTGGGAATTACTTTCAACTGGCCGGATTCGTAAAATAATCGGGTTCGAAGCAGACGTGAGAATGGATTGGGCTTTAAGAAATCTTCTGCCAATTGAGCCGTCTCTTTTCGTAAATGCGGATATTCCGAAAACAGCATGGTGCGGATGATCGGTCTTGCAAATAGTTCAAAGCCGACATAACTGGCGGATGGATTGCCGGATAAACCGAATAAAAATTTGTTATTAAATACGGCTACCGTCGTCACGCTGCCCGGACGCATGGCCACTTTGTTGAATAAGACATCAGCTCCAATTTGTTGATAAATATCTGGGAGAAGATCAAAATCACCGACGGAAACGCCTCCCGTTGTGATTAGCAGATCGACTTCCTCCAAGGCCGTTGAAATGGCCTCGTAGCTTAATTCGAGTTCATCTTTAAGTTTTCCATAAAAACGGACTTCTCCTCCAGCCCTCCGAATTTGGGCGGAGATGGCATGTGAATTGCTGTTGCGAATCTTACCGGGCTGCAAGGGTTCATTAACATCAAGTAGTTCCGAACCTGTAGCGAATAATCCGACGACAGGTTTCTTGGCAACAGGGACTTCAGCATAACCGAATGTGGCCAATAAGCCGATGATCCCTGGGTTGATTGCTGTTCCTTTTTTTACAAGAACATCCCCTTTCTTTGCGTCCTCACCTTGAAAAGAAACGTTTTCCCCTTCCTTTAGTGAGCGTTTAAATGATATGTACTTCTTTCCGTCCTTTTCGAATTCCTTCGTGAGCTCGAGCATGATTACGGCATCACACTCAGCAGGCATCTGAGCTCCAGTCATGATTCTTGCCACTTGGTTTTTTTGTACGGGAATAGTCGATACCATACCAGCAGCCAACTCTTCAACCACTTCGAACTCGAGAGGGTTATTTATGGAACCGTCAACGGTATCCTTGGACCTGAGGGCGAATCCATCATATGGCGAGCGGTTAAAATGCGGAACATCATTTGTAGCTGTAATATCTTGAGCCAAAAAACGGTCTTGGCTTTCCTCGAGGGGAATCAGTTCCATATGTCCGTTTAATTTATGCTTCATCACTTTTTCCACTGCTTCTGCAATACTGATGGGCGTTCTTCTTTCTACCATGCTTACAACCCCTGTCTGTTTTTAACTATAATCTCTATATCAAATGTAGCAGGATTTTTAAAAAAATGAAAAAAATCCTCACCGTATGGGAGGATTTAAATGTTACTTATTACGCAGTCTTCCAAGTTCTTCGGCGATTGCTTCCATTTCACGGACACTGAAATTCGTTTTTTTCATCACCATTATATAGATATCGTGCAGTTCTTCGTACATTTCGATATCAAAATGGGTTGATTTGATTGCACCGAAGTTCATCACTTTTAATTTATCCTTAATTGCTTCGACCATAAACTCTACACTTTCGGCTGTGTTTCGTGTTAAATCCATATTCCTCATCCTTTCTTACGTTCCTAAATTATTTTCATCTTTGCATGATTACCCCTAGAAGTCAATGGATATTCGGGTGGAAAACGAAGCTTGATCCCCAATTCACTTTGTCATCTCCACGTTTTAAAGTGAGAGAGTTTGGGAAAAGATAGGAAAAAACTTTTTTAAACATTGTATAATGTAGATAGCTACCATTATCCATGAACCAATATATGACGAGGAGGAGAATATATGAGCAACATTCGAGAAGAATATAAGTGTGCCAAGAAAAGTAAATTTATGCAAGCGGTCTTTATTGGGGCGTTAGCAGGGGCTGCAGTAAGCCTTTTTGATAAGAATACACGTTATTCTGTATTGGAAAACAGCAAAAGTTGCATGAGTAATATAAAAGAATTCGTGAAGAATCCCAATGGGGTGCTTACACAAGTACGTGAAACATCATCTAAGGTACGTTCCACTGTTGAAAAAATCTCCGATGATGTATCCTTCATTTCCCAAAAGGTGGAGGAAATGAAAGATATTCCTTCGCAAGTTGCCCAAGTGGTGATGGAAACGAAGGAAGTCTTTGCTGCAGAGCAGGAAGAGTCATCTTCAATTCAGGATCCACAAGAACGGGTCTCCTTAAATTAAAAAATGAGGTGGAGGTATGGCCAATAAAAAAGAATGGCTGAAAGGCTCATTCTTCAAGACTTTCATAAAACGGTTACAGATGGATGATGTGTCAGGACTTGCCGCACAGCTGTCTTATTTCTTCTTACTTTCCCTGTTTCCGTTACTTATTTTTTTGTTCACTTTATTGGCCTATCTGCCATTTTCCCAGGAAGATATTTTAAATACCCTCCGTACATATGCACCTGAAGATTCGATGAATATCATTGAGGCTAACCTATCGGAAGTGATGGAAGCGAATGGTACTTTATTGTCGTTTGGTGTCATCGGGACGATATGGTCGGCATCAAATGGGATGAATGCAATCATTAAAGCATTTAACCATGCATATGGTGTAAAAGAAAGTCGAACTTTCTTTATTTCCCGGGGAATGTCGATTCTTCTCACTTTAGCGATGATATTTGTTTTTATTGTCGTTTTATTGCTTCCGATATTCGGAAAACAAATCGGAGTATTCCTATTTGCCGAGATTGGGCAATCCGATGAGTTTCTAACGATTTGGAATCAACTGCGCTGGGTGATCAGTACGCTGGTATTTTTGATTGTGTTCACAATCCTTTATTGGATTGCGCCAAACAAAAGACTGAAATGCATAACAGTATTGCCCGGTTCTATCTTTGCAACGGCAGGATGGAGTATCGTATCCTTTTTGTTTTCTTTTTATGTGGAGAACTTCGCTAATTATTCCGCGACTTATGGAAGCCTTGGAGGAATAATCGTATTAATGGTCTGGTTTTATTTATCGGGGCTAATCATCATACTGGGCGGGGAAATAAATGCTCTAATAAGTGTAAAGGAAAATCCAGAATGTGAATGAGCTTCCTGGAGTTACCGTAGTAGCGGACTTTACTTCTGCAGATACTATTCAAGAAATGATAACTTTTGTAGAGGAGGAGTTCATTCATGAGTAAAAAGGATGGCAGCACAAAGCAAAAAGGAAAAAAAGGTTCGAACCATAAAACATCAGGTTCTGCAAACGGTAAGAATGGATATCACTAAATGAAACGAACATAAAAAAAGGGAGCCTTTAGGGGCTCCTTTTTCATGTTTAGTTTCTCAAAAGTCTTAAGCTATTCAGTATAACGAGAATTGTGCTTCCTTCATGGCCAATGACGCCATATGGAAGGTCCAGAAATTGAAGGAAATTAGATGCTATCAGGATCATGATGACCGAAATCGAGAAAATGACGTTTTGTTTGATGATTCGATTCATTTTCTTTGATAATTTGACGGCTTCCGCGATACGTGGCAGGTCATTCTTCATCAGAACAACATCCGCTGTCTCCAAGGCAACATCCGTGCCTTCACCCATTGCGATCCCAACAGAAGCTGTTGCTAGTGCAGGTGCATCATTGATGCCATCCCCAACCATTGCTACAGTGCCAAAATGTTCTTTCAGCTTTTTCACTTCATTCACTTTGGTTTCAGGGAGGCATTCGGCAATATATGCATCAATGTGACTCTCCGACGCAATTGCTTTAGCGGTTTTTTCACCATCGCCTGTCAGCATGACAGTATGGATGCCCTCATTTTTCAAAGCTTCTATGGCAGCAATCGTTTCTTCGCGTACGACATCTTTCAAAGTGAGTATACCGGCAATCCCTTGATCATCTTTTGCAAAAACAATTGTCTTACCTTGTTCAGCCAATGTCAGCGCAATGCCATTTTGGAATCGTTCAGCTTCACTGCGACCGACGAAATCAGCTTTTCCAACTTGCCAAAGCACGCCATTGAAATAAGCTTGAACCCCATTACCTGAAATATCTTCCATGTTATCCGGTTTAATGATGTCCTTCTTTTGCAATTTCGTTTTAGCATAACGTACGATCGATGTTGCCAAAGGGTGGTTTGAATAATTTTCAACAGATGCAATATGAAATAAGAAATCTTCTTCGTTTAAATCTTCGCGGATAATGACATCCGTTACCTCTGGTTTTCCTTTTGTTAATGTTCCGGTTTTATCTAAGGCAATCGCCTGCAGGTTTCCTAGATTCTCAAGATGTATGCCACCTTTAAATAAAATGCCATGACGTGCACCATTTGATATGGCAGAAAGTGTAGCTGGCATAATGGAGGCTACAAGGGCACAAGGAGAAGCGACAACGAGCAGGATCATTGCTCTGTAGAACGTTTCGGTCCAGCTCCAGCCCAATAAGAAATGGGGCACGAACATCATTAAGCCGACAACTGACAATACCACTTTTACATAAGTCCCCTCAAACTGTTCAATGAACAGCTGGGAGGGCGACTTTTCGCTTTGTGCGGATTGAACGAGAGTGATTATCTTTTGAAATAATGTTTCATTTGCTGGTTTGGTAATTTCCACGGTAATCGTTCCACGGAGATTAACCGTTCCCGCAAATACTTCATCATCCAATGATTTACTGACTGGCATGGATTCGCCAGTTATTGCCGCTTCATCGATATTGGTACGGCCGTCCGTGATTTTTCCATCTGAAGGAACTCGCTCACCTGGTTTCACTAAAATCAGATCCCCGATACGCAGCTGGGAAACGGATACGGTTTCTTCATATCCGTTAGTGATGCATAACGCTTCTTCAGGCTGTAAGTCCATAAGTGCCGAAATTTCTTTATGGCTTTTATTCATCGTGTATGTCTCAAGCGCACCGCTTAAAGCGAAGATGAAAATCAATATGGCGCCTTCAGTCCAGTATCCGATGATCGCTGAACCGATGGCGGCAAAAATCATCAGCATCTCAACATTCAATTCCCGGTCGGCGATCGTATCTTCTATGCCTTCTTTTGCCTTGGCATATCCTCCAATCAGGAAAGAGGCTAAGTATATGACTATGGAAGTGGACTCCATTCCGTTCTTTGAAAATGCCCAGCCCATAACTATTAATAATCCGCTGAATAAGGCAGCAATAAGTTCTAAATGAGGTTTTGCTTTTTCCAACCAAGAGGTTTTGCATGTAGCCGGTTGGGTTAAATGTTTAGTATCTGTAGTCATAAGATTCCCTCCCACATTCTTCTCTATTTTTGTGTAAATGATATAGATTATCATTTGTTTAATGCTTAATTGAGAAAGATAATCAACGTCATTTCTCTGGATAAAATATGAAAGCTGCCATCGTAATTGCGATGACAGCAATGTTTTCAAAGGTTTATTAACGTGATGTCCCTTTTGTTAATATTATATTACCACATATCCTATTCAGAAATAAAGAAGAATGATTCTAATCTAGTAAAAAATATAAAGTGCATTTACAGGCACAATTGTTAAACATGCAAATTGAATAATAAATGGAGTTGTCCAGATAATAAACTATACTACATAACTGAAGCAGGCATATTCTCCTTAAACAAGGCCAATGAAATGAAGACAAGCAAAAGCATGATACTGATCATGTAGAAAAAATTCCCACCCTGAACGTGTTCAATGACCAGGCCGCCAAAGAATGGACCGCCGATGCTGCCGAGACTAAAGAAAATGCTGCATAATAAATTTCCTGCGGGTAAAAGGTTTCGAGGCAAAAGATCTGCCATATAACTGATACCCAGCGAGAAAGTCGAACCGACCATCATTCCGCCAATCATAAAGCAGATGAGTAGGCCAAGAACTGAATAGGAATAAATCCCTGCTAGAGTGAATGTGGCAAAGCCTGAAAAAAGAATCGTCAACAGGGTCTTTCGCCGGCCAAAGCGGTCACTGATCATCCCCAGGGGAATTTGTGTAAGCAGGGTCCCGGCAGAAAATGCCGGAATGATGATGGATACTGCGGTTAAATCGATTCCGGAGCGCAAAGCGAATACTGGAAAGTTGCTATTCAATGATGCTTCGAGCACGCCAAAGGTGAACGGAAGTAAAAAAGCGACCCAAGCTATGCGGCTCACCTTTGAAAACCTTTTGAGTGTTCCGAGGAATGATGTGTTTTCAGAGTCATCCTGTTCAGGAAGCTCATTTCTAATAAGGAAAACAGTTAACCAAGTAAGAAAGCTAAGTATGGATGTCATGATGAAAGGCAAAGCCTGATTAATCTCGAGAAGCTTCGTCATTAGCGGTCCGACCATGAAGCCAAGACTGAAGAAAAGTCCATAAATGGCAAGATTCCTTCCTCGTTTTGCTATTGGTGAAATAGCAGTGATCCATGTCTGGGTAGCAAAGTGGAGTGTATGATCGCCGATTCCAATGAAGAAACGGAGTACGAACCAAAACCAGAATGATTTCCAAACCGGGAATAAGGCAAGCGATAGAATGACGGTTATCCCGCCAAATAATATCAATGGCTTATACCCGTATTTACGGAGTGGCGCTTCCATAAAAGGAGAAATCAACAGAATTCCAATATAAAGGGAGGCTGAATGGAACCCGTTTAAGGATGAGCTGATTCCGTCATTTTCAAAAATGATGGCGATGATCGGCAGAAGCATCCCTTGAGAAAACCCTGATATGCCTACAATAATGATTAGAACACTTAAAAGCAGTTTATTATTCATAAGGTCATGTCTCCTAAGAAATGTATACCTTTTTGATGTTACATCTTAGTAAGAGGATTAAGCAATAGAAATTTGGGTAAATATTGACAAGAAGCGAAGCGATGATAAAAATTTTCCTTTGTCATCGCCCGAAGATTATGTATGATAGTTTTTGTTACATAAAAGAACTATATGATTGTGAGGAGAAGTATCGTGAATAAAATATTTTTGGGGCTTGTCCTGTTAGGCGTCCCCTTATCTGTCATTGGGTCATTATTGCATTGGCCGAGTGTAATCATGTTCATAGTATATTGCTTAACAATCGTCGCGCTTGCAGGCTTCATGGGCCGGGCGACTGAAAGCTTAGCGATCGTTATGGGACCAAGGATTGGCGGTCTTTTGAATGCAACCTTTGGTAATGCAGTAGAATTGATCATATCCATCTTTTCATTAAAGGCGGGACTAGTGGGTGTCGTATTGGCGTCTTTGACTGGTTCCGTTTTAGGAAATTTATTGTTGGTGGCAGGACTATCATTCTTTATCGGAGGGACCAAATACAAACGGCAGAAATTTAATGTATTCGATGCGAGGCATAATGCCGGCCTGTTAATTTTTGCTGTTATTGTAGCCTTCGTCATACCGGAAGTATTCACACAAAACATGAGTGAATCAAGCACGATGTCGTTAAGTGTCGGAATTTCCATCATTTTGATCTTATTATACCTTGCTGCATTATTCTTTAAATTGGTTACTCACCGAGGGGTATATCAGCATACGGAGAAAACCGAGGAACATGAAGAGGAAGAACCGGAGTGGAGCAAGAAAAAGGCAATTATAATACTTGCTGCCGCTACATTGGCTGTTGCGTTCGTATCGGAGAAACTTGTCCATACGTTCAGCGAAGTGGGGGAAACCTTCGGATGGACGGAGTTATTCATCGGAGTCATTATCGTTGCGATCGTGGGTAACGCGGCAGAACATGCTTCAGCCGTCATAATGGCCTATAAAAATAAAATGGATGTCGCTGTGGAGATTGCCGTTGGTTCCACCCTTCAAGTTGCGATGTTCGTAGCTCCTGTACTCGTGCTGATTTCGTTAATGTATCCAACACATATGCCGCTTGTTTTTACATGGCCAGAACTGATATCAATGGTTACAGCAGTCTTTCTGATGATCATGATTTCGAATGACGGGGAAACGAACTGGTTTGAAGGCCTTACCCTATTGGCTGCTTACTTCATTATGGGGATTGGATTTTACTTATTATAGAATGCTGGCCTTCCGATGCGGAAGGTCTCTTTTTTATAAATAAAAATAGAAATGACTCTGCTCAGGTTAGATTTAGCAGAGTCATTTCTATATTAGTAAATTACCATCCATAAGTTAATCCAAAATTTTTCATCATGCTTTTGTAAAAGTTGAGAAAATATTCTAGAGTGTCACACCATCCTTTTACATCAGATTTAAGTATAGGCGAATTCGTTTTCTGTCATCCTTTAAAAGGGTGTCGTGGATTGTTCGATAAGCATACCTCCTGAAAGATTTATAGGTATGAACGATTTCGCCTCCTTTTTATAATGTAAATTAAGTATAACCGATTTGAATAGAAAAGTAAATATTCTGAACTTTACAAATATATTACAAAATCGACATCAGATTGAAATGTATAGAATGTCGGCTAAAAACAAAATCTATAAACAAATGATTGAACCCCTCAAAAGGAGTGCGACAGCATGAGAAGAATTATTCTTATTACGATGTTTACCCTATTTGCCTTCATTCAGGCTAATGTAGGTTTTGCAGCAGATATACCAGGAGATATAACAACTCCAAATAAGGTGAAAATCCCACCTTCCGTATTGAATATTGCAAAGGAGAATACGTATCCGAACCCGACTCAGGATCTTCCAATGTTGCAGCCGAGTAAGTTTGCCGAACAATTGATTGATTCGTCGGATATAAAGATTGAAAATCCAGAACTCATTCATATGTTGAATGAATCAGCAATTGCAAAGGCTCCGCTTGCTTTTGGATACAGGGCGACCATTTACCTTGGCCATTGGGCATTGAATTATGAGTCTTCGGAAACGGCCCCAAACTGGGAATACCAAAAGATCAATATGAATTACTATGATAATCGCGGCGGTGAAGTTCCATACAGGATCCGTTACGTCCAGGAAAGTCAGAAGGCAGTAAGTGGCGGTCTGACCGCCAAAATCCCTAAGGCTGAGGATGTTCAAAAGATGATGCTGTTAAAAGCCACGGAAAAAACCAATTTGCCATTGGCTTTCGAAACGATCATCGGAGCTGGTACGAAAAAAGATCAAGTATACAATGTTGCTTCAAATAGGATTGGTTACTTATCCAGTTATGCTTCCGCCGTCAATGAAAAAGGCAAGGTCACATATGGGGAAGTATATTTGAACCTAAAAGGAAATAAAAGAACCATTACGATCAAGAACATCACTTCGCAAGGCATCGGGGCTTGGATACCGGTTCAGGACCATGTTTCCTTCAGCTTTACAGTCTCGCAGCAACCCAGGTAAAATGAAAAAACTCGCCGGATTGGCGAGTTTTTTCTTCATATGGTTGACTTCCTGATCCTGAAGTCTTCCTTTGGATAGTAGGCATTTTTGACAAGAACATTCGGGCCGAGACATTTGACTGCCGGGCAGTGGCAGTTCAATTCATTGGCCAGTTTCGAATTCATCCATGTGTCATACGATTCGGTCAATGGCCGATCAATGATATTTCCCAATGTAGGTGCATCACCGAAGTCGGTCACTATAACTTCCCCGGTGAAAATATTGACGTTCAACCGGGAACGTCCATCAGGGTCATTTCGAACAGTCACTTTATGTGAACGATAAAGGCGTTGAAGCAGCTCAATATCCTCTTTACCGTTATTGCAAGGATAGAATGGCAGGGTACCGAAAAGCATCCATACATTTTCATCACGGATATCAAGCAAATGATGAATCGCTTCACGCATATTCTCTAATGATAACGTTTCAAGTGCCGAAGCGAAGTCGC
This sequence comes from Peribacillus sp. NJ11, assembly GCF_030348405.1. Classification (NCBI taxonomy): domain Bacteria; kingdom Bacillati; phylum Bacillota; class Bacilli; order Caryophanales; family Bacillaceae; genus Peribacillus; species Peribacillus sp. NJ11. Next base: position 524,592 of record NZ_JAUCFO010000001.1, on the reverse strand, counting down.
TTGGATACATCGGATGAATTTCATGCCTTTGACATCCCATTTCATCGACGATCTGTCTGTGAATATGTTCAAGATGCGGCAATGTGCGTTTATTAAGCATCGTTTCTGCTGAAACCAGCACACCAGCCATTGTCAGGGCCTGGGAATTTTCAATCATTTTATCAAATAATTTCTTTCGCTGTTCCCGCGATGGTTTTCGGTCCATCATGGCGAAGCCGATATCAATGAATTCATCTATCGTTCCCCAGTTATGGGAAATGTGCAGGACATCCAAATAGGGAATGATTTCCTCATAACGTTCCAAGTCAAGGGTCAAATTGGAATTGATTTGTGTCCGGACCCCGCGGTTACGGGCATATTTCAATAGAGGCAAAACATAATTCTTCACTTGTTTTCTTGATAGCATCGGTTCTCCGCCAGTGATGCTGAACGAGCGAAGCAAAGGAATCTCATCAAGTCGCTGAATCAGTAATTCCAGTGGCAGAGCATCGGGATCCTTGGGCTGAAGTGTGTAACCGACAGCACAATGCTCACAACGCATATTGCAAAGTGTGGTGGTTGTGAACTCTACGTTGGTCAGGCTAAGCTTTCCATATTGTTCAACGTCCATATATGCTTCCCAAGGATCATACTTGGGTGTAATTGGTGTTAAAAGGTCTTGCTTGATTATTGACATGTTTAAAACTCCTTACGTAATAATGCACTAACCCATTATGAACAATGGGGACAAAAATTGTCAAATGGCGGAGAGCTGCATTTATAGCTTGCCATTGCACTTTCAAGCAGATTTCGTTACGATGAAAGAAGAATGGAAGGAGAGTGCCTCATGGGAAAATCCATTACAGGTAAAAACGAACAATTAACATACTTAAAAGAACGCCTAACGATGTTCATGGAGGTTCTTGATCATATCGAACCTGAAAATACTGAACTGGAAGATATAGACCGCTTAATCGGCATGATAGATGATTTGGAAGGCAAAGTTGAACAATTCAAAACCAGGGAAGAATAATATCTGTTTCGATAGTATGATTTTTTCAATGTTAATATTCATGAAGGGATGACGTGCAACCTGCGTCATCCCTTTTTTATAAATAATGATGAATGGCGTTCATAACAAATAGGAAATGTTTGGTGATGAAAAATTTAGTCATGGGCTATTCTTGGCGCTTTGAAGATTCCTCACCAATTTGCTTTTCATTAAGAAAAATAATTACTTGTTTTCGAAAGATTATGTTAGATGTATAATAAAACGGGTGTTGTATCATTCGCTATTTATAGAGAAGCAGGGAAATGATTAAATCTAGGGGAAATAAGAGGGGGAAGAGAAATTTGGATATTCAAAAATTCCAAGAAAGTATGTACAGTCTTATCGTTGAAACTTCAACGAATCTTCCAAAGGATGTTCGTCGTGCGGTCAAAAGTGCAAAACAACGTGAAAATGCAGGTACTCGTTCTGCATTGAGCTTGGCCACCATCACGAATAATATTACAATGGCTGACGACAATGTATCACCGATTTGTCAGGATACTGGTCTGCCGACTTTCAAAATAAAAACTCCAGTTGGCGTGAACCAACTTGAAATAAAAGAAGCAATCCGAAATGCAATCATTTTAGCAACAAAGGGCGGAAAACTTCGTCCGAACGCCGTTGACTCTTTATCGGGTGAAAATAGCGGGGATAACCTTGGGGAAGGTCTTCCTGTCATGAAATTCGATCAATGGGAAAAAGACTACATTGATGTTCGTCTCATCTTAAAAGGCGGCGGCTGTGAAAACAAAAACATCCAATACAGTCTTCCTATGGAGCTTGAAGGATTGGGGAAAGCGGGCCGTGACTTGGACGGAATCCGTAAATGTGTCCTTCACTCTGTTTACCAAGCACAAGGACAAGGCTGCAGTGCCGGCTTCATCGGCGTTGGTATCGGCGGGGACCGTTCATCCGGATATGATCTGGCTAAGGCTCAACTTTTCCGCAGTAATGAAGATGTGAATCCGAATGAAGATCTTCGTAAACTTGAAGATTACATCATGAAGACAGCTAATGAATTGGGAATCGGCACGATGGGCTTTGGCGGCGAAACTACACTGCTTGGATGTAAAATCGGTGTCATGCACCGTATTCCTGCAAGCTTTTTCGTATCCGTGGCTTATAACTGCTGGGCTTTCCGCCGTTTAGGAGTGAAAGTGAATCCGGAAACAGGCGAAATCAATGAGTGGTTATATCAAGAAGGAGAGAAAATCGACTTCGCTCTAGAAGCAGAAAAAGAAGCGAAGGAAGAAGTGGCAGCCGCTGTAGAATCCGACGTTGAATCTTCCCGTGAAATCACCCTGCAAGCACCTATCACGGAAGAGCAAATCCGTGAATTGAAAGTTGGTGACGTAGTTCATATTAACGGCAGAATGTATACGGGCCGTGACGCTATCCACAAACATTTATCTGAAAATCCTGCACCAATCGACCTGGATGGACAAATCATCTATCACTGTGGACCAGTAATGCTGAAGGACGAAGAAGGTAAATGGCATGTGAAGGCTGCGGGACCAACAACAAGTATTCGTGAAGAACCCTACCAAGGTGATATCATGAAACGATTTGGCATCCGTGCAGTTATCGGTAAAGGCGGAATGGGACCAAAAACACTTGAGGCACTAAGTGAACACGGCGGCGTTTATCTAAACGCAATCGGCGGAGCTGCTCAATATTATGCAGACTGCATCAAATCCGTAGAAGGCGTGAACTTCACTGAATTTGGTATTCCTGAAGCAATGTGGCATCTGAATGTTGAAGGATTTACAGCCGTTGTTACCATGGATTCACATGGAAACAGCTTGCATAAAGATGTTCAGCAATCTTCATTGGAAAAATTGGCACAATTCAAAGAACCAGTTTTTAAATAAATGTATGGCAAAAGACGCTCGCCAATCGGTTGAGCGTCTTTTGCTATCTTACTCTTCTATTTCCGGCAGTGGATCGACCCTCGAAGAATCCTCTAAATTCAATCCACTTTTCACAAAATGAATAAACACTCCACCACCTAAACCAAGACAACCAACAAAGCCTAACGTGATAACCCATTCCAGCATTTCATTCCCCCCTTGCTAAATGTATATGAAAAAAAAGGCGATAATTACCTTAGAAAAGTACAATCTTTTGGAACGGTCGCACATACATTAGAAGAGAAAGGGGGGATTTTCATGCAGAATAGCTACATCTTATTCTTTATCGCCATGTTAACCGGTTTTGCTTTCATCAAACTTCCTGTAGCAAACACGATTTTCTCCGGTCTTGAAACATTCCTGGACGTAGTCGGAATTGTAACAGTTCTCATTTTCGCTATCGCCATTATTTGGAAGGCGGCACAAGCGTTATTTAAAGGATAAACCAATATGAAGGGGCCAATCCTTTTCGGAGGAAAGGCCTTTTTTTGCGTGGGATTAAGATTTTGTTGAGAGGATTCGTCCCACAATTCGATAATTCGTTCTAAAGCGGGAAAAATTCGACCCAGAATTCGATAATTCGGCCTTTACAATATCATGCATATAAATCTCTATGTTCCAAACACTAAGAAAAAAGAACATGGGGGATATTCCAATGAAAAAAATGGTGATTTTGTCCGCTTTTATATGCTTGATATGCTCTTTGGCAAGCCCAGCTTTTGCGGAATCCTATAACTGGGGTTTCAATAAAGGAAGAAATGGGACACCTGCCGATGCCGGTAAAAAATTCAATGAAATGCTGCCTAAATATGAAGCGATTTATAAAGGGGATACAAAGAAAAAAGACGTTTATTTAACATTTGATAACGGTTATGAAAATGGTTATACGGCACAGATTTTAGATGTTCTGAAGAAACATAAGGCTCCTGGAGCTTTTTTTGTCACGGGTCATTATTTAAAAACGGCGCCTGAGCTAGTTATCCGTATGGCCAATGAAGGGCATATCGTGGGGAACCATTCATGGAACCATCCGGATATGACCAGCGTGACGGACGATGTCATTCGCACCGAGCTCGAGCGGGTAAAAAAAGCGACGGAAAAATTAACCGGGCAACAGGGAATGAATTACTTAAGGCCGCCTCGTGGGGTATTTAATGAAAGAACAATGAAAATCGCAAAAAGAGAAGGGTATTACCACATCTTTTGGTCACTGGCATATAGAGACTGGATTGTCGATCAACAAAAGGGTGCCGCGTTCGCACACGATGAGGTGCTTAAGCAGATACATCCCGGCGCGATATTATTACTGCATACAGTATCGAGGGATAATGCGGAAGCACTCGACTCGATACTGACGGATCTTGAAAAACAGGGATACACATTCAGCAGCCTTGATGATTTAATGATTGAGAAACAATTTCCAAACCGAATGCTTTATTAAAATTAAAAGCGGGTCCTGTAGTGATGATTCAGGTCCCGCTTTTATCCATTCTCCTCTATTTCAAGTAATATTTCTGGAAACATGCTATAATACGTGGAAAACTGCTAAAGGATGGATCGCTTGTGTGGACAGAAAAATTACAGGTTCAAGGACCCTATAATTTCGATCTAGTTCTCGAACGATTATCGTTAGACCCACTTCAGGTAGTTGATTTTTCTAACAGGACGGTAAAAGTTCCGCTATATATAGAAAAAGAACCAATCGTTTTGCAGGTTCAGGCAATAGGAAATATCGAAGATCCATCTTTTATCATCAAAGGTCATTCAGAAGAGGACAAGTTTAAAGCACTCGAACGGTTAAAAAAGGTTTTTCATTGGCATCAGCCATTAGAAGGCGTTTCCCGGCATTTTCGGGAATCCGATTTGCGGGAAATCTTCGAGGAGCACCGCGGTACAGCTATAGTCTTGGACTTCGATTACTACAGTTGCCTCGTCAAATGCATCATACATCAGCAATTAAACCTATCTTTTGCTCATACGCTCACGGAACGATTCGTTAAAACATTCGGCTACCAGATAGAAGGTGCCTGGTTTTATCCGACACCGGAAACAACCGCCCAACTTCAAATTGAGCAATTAAGGGCCATTCAATTCAGTCGCCGGAAAGCGGAATACGTCATCGGACTTTCCGAGCAAATCATTCAGGGCCAACTCAATCTTGGTATAATGGATAAGCTATCCGATCAAGAGGTTATGGATACACTAATAAAAATACGCGGTATCGGTAGATGGACGGCTGAAAACTTCCTGCTTTTTGGACTCGGCCGGCCGAACCTATTTCCCAAAGCCGATATTGGCATTCAAAATGCCTTGAAAATATTATATGGCTTACCGCAAAAGCCAACCCAAGAAGAAATGGAATCCTATAGTGTGAACTGGGCTCCATATCTAAGCTACGCTTCCCTCTATTTGTGGAGAAGCATCGAAAAACGGAGTGAAAAGAAATGACAAACATTCAAGATACAAAACTGGAAGTGAATCAAACCCTTCCCCTTACCATTAAACGGCTTGGCATTAACGGAGAGGGAGTCGGTTATTTCAAAAAGAAAGTCGTCTTCGTCCCTGGAGCATTACCAGGTGAAGAAGTTGTAGCTTTGGTCACAAAAGTACAGCCAAACTTTACCGAGGCGAAAATTAAAACCATCCGGAAAGAATCGCCACACCGGATTGCAGCACCATGTCCGGTTTACGCAGAGTGCGGCGGATGTCAGTTACAGCATTTAAGCTATGACCAGCAGCTTGTAGAAAAACGCGATATCGTCATTCAAGCGATGGAACGTTATTCGGAATTCCTAGTTTCTTCATTAAATGTAAAAGAAACGATCGGTATGGAAGATCCTTGGAATTATCGCAATAAAAGTCAGTACCAAGTAGGCCAAAAAGATGGCAAATTGATTGCTGGTCTATATGGTTTGAATTCCCATACACTGATCGATATCCCGAATTGCCTTGTACAGCATAAGGCAACCAATAAAGTAACACGTACGGTGAAAAAGATACTAAAGAACCTGAATATCTCGATTTATAACGAAAGAAAAAGAAAAGGTGTAATCCGTACGGTCATTACTCGGGTAGGCTTTGAAACAGGTGAAGTGCAGGTTGTCCTTGTTACAGGAGCGGAAGAAATTCCACAAAAGGATCAGCTGCTTAAACAAATTCGTGACCAACTGCCAGAAGTGAAATCGGTCGTTCAAAACATCAACAACCAAAACACCTCACTTATCTTTGGAGAAAAAACGATTCATTTGGCAGGCGAAAAAGTCATCAACGAAACATTGGGCGACATATCTTATGAACTATCAGCGCGTACATTCTTCCAGCTTAACCCGGTCCAAACTGTTCGCTTATATGATGAAGTGAAAAAAGCAGCAGCTTTAACCGGCACGGAAAAAGTCGTTGACGCTTATTGCGGCGTAGGGACCATTGGACTATGGCTGTCTGAAAATGCCAAAGAAGTCCGAGGAATGGACGTCATTAAAGAATCCATTGAGGACGCCAAGAAAAATGCCAAAAAACATAATCGCAACAATGTATACTATGAAACAGGCAAAGCCGAGAATATCCTGCCACGCTGGACCAAAGAAGGCTGGAAACCGGATGTACTCGTCGTCGATCCACCAAGATCAGGCTGTGATCAATCCCTACTGCAAACAATTTTGAAAGTTAAACCGAAAACCATTGTGTACGTATCATGTAACCCATCCACATTGGCGAAGGACTTACAAGAACTAAGCAGCTCATATAGCGTTGAAACCATGCAGCCGGTGGACATGTTCCCGCAGACGAGTCATGTTGAAGTAGTTACCTCGTTGAAGCTGATTAAAGAATAAGCAGAAGGATCCGGGAATCTGTAAAAGGTTCTCGGATTTTCATCTGCGTTTATTTCCATCCATTTGTGAAATAATGAAGGTACTGTGAAAATTGAGAAATACATAGGAGGTTTTTGGATGCATAATCATGATATATTAATTCGATTAAGATACGCGCTGGATATAAAAAATAACGATATGGTAGAGGTATTTAAACTTGGGGACATTAAAGTGACAAGAGAAGAAGTCATGCAGATGCTCACAAAACCAAAAGATGATTACTATGATGAATACGACGATGATATAGATGAAGATGAAGAAGGGATAAACTGCAATAACATGATGTTAGAGTCCTTTTTAAATGGCTTGATCATTTTTAAAAGAGGGAGACAAGAGCCAAAACCCGGTCAGCCCCAAAGCCAGGAACCGGCTGTAAAGAATAAGGAAAGTGTGAATAATATCCTTCTGAAGAAACTGAAAATAGCATTGACATTAACCAGTGAGGATATGATTGATATCTTGGAGGAAGCAGGAGTCATGATAACCAAAGGAGAATTAAGCGCTATTTTAAGAAAAGTTGGCCATAGGAATTATAAAGAGTGCGGAGATCGATACGCCAGGAATTTCTTAAAAGGATTAGCTTTGAAATATAGGGGATAAGGTTCAGTAAATAGCAACTATATTAATCATGTACATCATATTAGGCACTGGTTTCGGGAAAATACTTTTCCGATTTCAGGGTCTATTTCTTTTCGTTTGATTTTATTGAAGACATTAGAAAGTGTGAAATGGCAAAAAAAACAGAAGGTGTCCCTAAGGCACCTTCTGCTCATTCATACAAGTTCATTAACCTTTTAAAAAGTCTGGTTTTGTGAAATTGGGATGGGGATATTTGTAGAATCCTTCTCCGGCTTCCCTTCCGATTTTCCCTTTATCGATATACTCCGTTTTCAATAAGGTAGCCAACTTTTCAACCGCTGGATCACCTGTTGCTTTCGCTGTAGCAAGTGAAATATTATAAGCGGTATTGATTCCTACCACGTCCAATATAGCGAAAGGACCAAGAGGTGCTCCTGTCGCAACCATCCACGTTTTATCGATGGTTTCCGTATCAGCCACTCCTTTTAATAAGAGCATTTGGGCAGCATCCAAAAGAGGAACCAATAAGGAATTAAAGTATAGCCCGGCTGCTCTTTATGTAAAGGGAGAGGAACCATTCCAATCGCTTTTGCAAAATCAATCACTTCATCAAACACCTTACTGCCCGTTCCAGGATGTTTCATGATTTCTGCCGTATTGTTTTTCCAGATTTCATTAGCGAAGTGTAAAGCCAAGAATTTTTTTGGACGGCCTGTTGCTTCGGCAAATTGGCTTGGTAATAATGTAGAGGAGTTCGTTGCGAAAATTGTTTTTTCAGGGGCCACTTTTCCTAACTCCGTGTAAAGATCCGTTTTGATTTGAACCACTTCTGGAATCGCTTAATCATAAGGTCAGCTTCGGCAACTGCCATGGATAAATCACTGTTGAAAGAAATACGGGCATAAGCAGTATTGAGTTCATCCTCTGTAGCCCCTATGTCTTCTTTATAGTAAGGCCTCAAATTAGTGATTCTATCTTTTGCACGTTCCAATGCTTCATCATTGATGTCATATACAGAAACGTTGAACCCTTTGAAAGCCGTTTGAAATGCGATTTGACTACCTAAAACGCCGCTGCCGGCAATAGTGATATTTTTATAATTCATAGTCATTCTCCTTTTCCCTTTGGATATCCCTTCTTGTTAATTATTTCACTTATGCAGAAAATAGATGCAGGAATTAACTCAAGCCTAACTTGAAGGAGAAGATCTAGTTGGTGTCTTTATTGTATTATCAAGAAAAGGAGCGGTATATGTACAATCTTCAAAGAATGCCGATATCTTTTCCACCAATCAACATACATTCAAGTGACATGCGGTATATATGTTTCTTTATCGGTGTTGTTATTGGATCAAATCCCAAACGGAGTTTACTTTGTGATTGAGTTATTGTTAAAAAAACCAATAATCATTATGGTTAATTTGACCTATTAGATGACGAATTTTGTAATAGGGGAAAACAAAAATTCAGATGGTCCTTTTCTTAACAAGATGAAAAAGATGAACCCGTAATGTAAATTCGAAGTCGGCATAAAAGAAAGGAACTGGCTTCAATTTTAGTTGTGCATAAGGTGTGGATAAAGGAAGGGGGAGATGGGAAAAATCCTAATTCCTGATAATGTGCATAACTTTTTTTAATTTTCTTGTACGTGAAATTTACCTCAACTTTCAGGGGCTGATCATCAGCTCTTTTTTATGGAACTAAATGGAAGTTCGAATGGACCCTTTGTTGTTTATTTGACTCAAACAGTCCATTTGAACCATAGAAAACGACAAAAAAAGAGGATAATTAAATCCTCTTAGATTACTTGTCTTCATTTATTTGGTCATCGGATTTTTGAACGATTTCCTTTAATTCTCCTATGTCACCTTTTGCATTGATAATTTCAAAAATCTCATTTAAGCCTTCTGAGGTTTTTTCATCTTCTGTTTTCACTTTATACCCCTCCTTATTTGTGGTCATTTGTTAAGGTCTCCAAAAAACCAGAAGATAAAACATAGGTTAACTTGGAAAATTGATGATGATATTCTCTTCGAATTTACCCCGATTTAAACACATTTTTGAGCGAACTTTTTTTCAAAACTACAAAAATTTCGATTTTTTTGTCCACACAATATGGACAACATTAAAATTTTCTATTATTATGATTGATATAACTATTAGTATAAAGGGATTTAGGTTACTTCCCTGTGTGTTTATGGAGAGGACACGTGTATTTTTAGAAAAAAGAGTAAATTTCAGTATTCTTGAAATTGGGGTAAAACATATAATAATCCTGCACTTATTCCAACCATCAATGAGGGGGTATATTAAATGTCTAGTGAAATATTAAATAAATTTTTGAAAGAAAATTTGGAAGATTTAAAAGAAAAAGGACTTTACAACGTTATTGATCCTGTAGAAGGTCCAAACGGTCCGGTAATCACCATTGCAGGCAGAGAGTTAATTAATTTATCATCAAATAACTATTTAGGTTTAGCGACAGATCGACGATTGATAGAGGCTTGCATAGAAGCAACGAAAACATATGGGGTCGGAGCCGGTGCCGTTCGTACGATCAACGGAACATTGGATATTCATGTTAAATTAGAAGAAAAGCTTGCTGAATTTAAACATACAGAAGCGGCGATTGCTTATCAATCGGGCTTCAATTGTAATATGGCAGCGATTTCAGGAGTGATGGATAAACATGATGCCATTCTTTCGGATGAATTGAATCATGCTTCTATCATTGATGGATGTCGATTATCCAAAGCAAAGATTATTCCCTTCATTCATTCGGACATGGACGATTTACGAGCGAAAGCACGTCAAGCAAAAGAGTCCGGATTGTATAACAAGGTCATGATCATTACTGATGGCGTTTTCTCGATGGATGGGGATATTGCCAAGCTCCCTGAAATTGTTGAGATTGCAGAAGAGTTTGATTTAATTACTTATGTTGATGATGCACATGGCTCAGGGGTATTGGGTAATGGTGCTGGAACGGTAAAACACTTCGGGTTATCGGATAGAGTGGATTTCCAAATTGGAACTTTATCCAAAGCGATAGGTGTTGTAGGTGGCTATGTAGCAGGAAAGAAAGATTTAATTGATTGGTTAAAAGTGAGAAGCCGTCCATTTTTATTTTCAACTGCTGTCACACCGGGAGCAGTTGCAGCTAGTATAGAAGCCATTGATATTTTGATGAATAGCTCAGATCTTCAAAATAAGCTGTGGGAAAATAGCGAGTACTTGAAAAAGGGTCTAAAAGAATTAGGGTTTGATATCGGGGAGAGCGAAACACCGATTACGCCTTGCATTATAGGAGATGAAGCAAAAACGCAGCAATTCAGTAAGAGACTGAATGAAGAAGGCGTGTATGCTAAATCCATCGTATTTCCTACCGTTCCAAAGGGAACAGGAAGAGTGAGGAATATGCCTACAGCTGCTCATACAAAAGAGATGCTGGATCGTGCACTAACCATTTATGAAAAAGTAGGAAAAGAGATGTCGATCATTTAAGGGAATTGCTTGCTGCAGAGAGAAAAAGGGGAGGGATTTTGATGAAAAAGGTCTTGGTAACGGGGGCTTTAGGTCAAATAGGTTCAGAACTTACGCTGAAAATGAGAGAGATTTATGGATCTGACAATATCATTGCAACAGATATTCGGAAAACGGACAGCGATGTTGTCCAATCAGGTCCATTCGAGACTTTAGATGTTACAGATGAAAAAGCGATGTTTAATATGGCAAAAAAACATGAAGTGGATACGATCATACATTTAGCTGCTTTATTGTCAGCAACAGCTGAAAAGAAGCCTCTTTTAGCTTGGCATTTAAACATGGGCGGATTGGTCAATGCTTTGGAATCGGCACGGGAACTTGATTGCCAATTATTTACACCGAGTTCAATTGGTGCGTTTGGTCCAAGCACACCTAAGGATTGGACACCGCAAGACATCATTCAACGACCGAATACGATGTACGGAGTTAATAAGGTATCAGGAGAGTTATTATGTGATTATTACCATCATAAATTTGGGGTTGATACGAGGGGTCTTCGATTCCCGGGATTGATTTCATATGTTACACCTCCTGGCGGGGGAACAACCGATTATGCAGTTGAAATTTACTATGAAGCGATTAAAAACAAGCGATATACTTCTTACATTGATAAGGGAACGTATATGGATATGATGTATATGCCTGACGCTTTAGCTGCCATCATTAACCTAATGGAGGCCGATGCCTCAAAATTAAAACATCGGAATTCTTTCAATGTGTCTGCAATGAGCTTTGATCCGGAGCAAATTGCAGCCGAGATAAAAAGGCATATTCCGGAATTTGTCATGAATTATGACGTAGATCCAGTAAGACAATCCATTGCCGATAGTTGGCCAAATACAATAGATTCAACCTGTGCAAAAGAAGAGTGGGGATTTAAGGCGGAATATGATTTGGAAAAAATGACGAATGATATGTTGGTGAAGCTGAAATTAAGGTCACTTTTAGTAACCGCATAAATATATCTGCTAGTAGCCGAATAAAAGAGTTGTAATACTCTTTTATTCGAGTTACTATATTCAGATAACGTTAAAGGGTTTCACTTTTAAAACCAATAAAAAGTAAGCGCTTTCCATGCGAGTGGGTTGATTAGGTTAAATGCTTGGTTTCAAAGTTCTTATGATACTTGATACAGCATTAACTTGAAATCCACGATTTGGAATTACGTTATAATTTTTAAGAATCTTATTAACTGTCAGGATTGCTTAAATTAGAAGTGAAGAATGATTTTATGGGGCAGCTTTATGATAGTGAAAATGGAGCCTGCTATATCATTTCTGTACTAAATAGGGAGAGCAATAAACATCTTGCATCAGAATCGACTATTAGTAGTGTAGGGGGAAATGGAATGGCAAACAAAGATTTGAATAGGGAGTTAAAAGGCCGTCATATTCAGATGATCGCTTTGGGCGGTACAATTGGTGTTGGTTTATTCATGGGTTCAGCCAGCACGATTCAATGGACAGGTCCTTCTGTAATGTTAGCTTATGCAATCTCAGGGTTATTTATATTTTTAATTATGCGTGCAATGGGGGAAATGTTGTATTTAGAACCAAGTACAGGCTCGTTTGCAACATTTGGCTATAAGTACATTCATCCATTGGCAGGGTATATGACTGCATGGAGTAACTGGTTCCAGTGGGTTATTGTCGGGATGGCTGAAATAATTGCAGTAGGGACATACATGCAGTATTGGTTCCCTGATCTTCCTGCATGGATACCGGGTTTAATCGCAATGGTGATTCTTGGAGCAGCGAACTTAATTTCCGTTAAATCCTTTGGTGAAATTGAATTTTGGTTTGCACTGATTAAAATCATAACGATTATATTAATGATCGTTGCAGGATTTGGACTTATTTTCTTTGGCATCGGTAACGGAGGAGAAGCATTAGGGTTATCGAATCTTTGGGAACATGGTGGATGGTTTACGGGCGGTTGGAAAGGGTTCTTCTTTGCTCTTTCATTAGTCGTTGCAGCTTATCAAGGTGTAGAACTAATTGGGATTACAGCTGGTGAAGCAAAAGATCCGCAAAACACGATAACTAAAGCGATTCAAAGTACCATTTGGCGTATCTTAATCTTCTATATCGGTGCGATTTTCATTATTGTAACCGTTTACCCTTGGGATCAATTAAGCACGATCGGCAGCCCATTTGTTGCGACTTTTGCGAAAGTTGGTATTACAGCAGCAGCTGGAATCATTAATTTTGTCGTAATCACGGCTGCTATGTCTGGCTGCAATAGTGGTATTTACAGTGCAGGCCGTATGCTTTATACATTAGGTATGAATGGACAAGCGCCAAAATTCTTTGCGAAAGTATCTAATAGCGGTGTCCCATTATTCGGTACGTTCGGAGTGATAGTCGGGTTATCTATTGGCGTTGTTTTGAGTTATATTGCACCAGAAAATTTATTCGTACATGTATACAGTGCGAGTGTACTTCCTGGTATGATTCCGTGGTTTGTCATTCTGATCAGCCAAATTAAATTCAGAAAAGTAAGAAAAGCCGAGATGGACAATCATCCATTCAAAATGCCATTTGCACCTGTTACAAACTACCTGACCATCGCTTTCTTGATTATGGTGTTAATCGGCATGTGGTTCAATGATGACACACGGATGTCGCTTATGGTAGGAATAGGTTTTCTAGGTATCGTTGTAATTAGTTTTTACGCTTTTGGAATAGGTAAACGTGGACAAGCTGATGCTCAGACAGATGCTCAGACTGAAGATAAAGTGATTAACCTATAATTCACTTTTGATTTTTCTAAGCGAAGTTTGTTTTGTTGCATTGATAAGAAAATCAAAGTAAAAAATGAGGGTTGCTGCGGCAGCCCTTTTCTAATGGATTAATTAATTAGTCCTTAACCCAATTTGATTTTTTAGGTTATTTATCAAACAAACAGATTCGTAGCTTTATTTTGTTATGGTCTTCATTTTTTTTCCTGTTTTGATATTTGTTTTATGACAAAAGGGTACATCCCGATGTAATTGTTGCTGCATGTTTGAACTCCATCAAGCACTTTATAGAAGCAACGGGGGAACTTTTAATATAATAAGAATTAAAGATAGTGAAAGGACAAGAATTTGAAGATATTAAAGGTGGGAAATGACATGGCAAGAAAATACCGATTATATCAAATTGATTCATTTACGAAAGAAAAATTATCAGGTAATCCGGCTGGTGTAATAACAAATGCAGATGGCTTATCTTCGGGTGAGATGCAGAGGATTGCAAGAGAGCTTAACAATTCGGAAACGGCATTTATCTTTAGATCAGACAATAGTGAATCTGATGTACATATTCGTTTTTTTACGCCTACACATGAGGTTCCCATCTGTGGACATGCGACGATTGCGGCCCACTATGCTCGTGCAGTTGAAAAAAGTTTAAATACAGTTAAAGTTTATCATAAAACCGGTGCCGGCATTTTACCAGTCGATGTGATTAATGAAGATAATGATTACAAAATTATAATGACGCAGGGTAGTATTAGTTTTGAAACGGTGATTGATGGTGTAGCTTTGGAAAACATATTAACGGCTCTCAATATTAGTGAAAATGATTTATTAGAAGATTGTCCAGTACAAATCGTTTCTACCGGGCATTCCAAGGTGATGATTGGAATTAAGAGTTCGGAACTTCTTCACCAATTAAACCCTAATATGGATCTACTTACAAAAGTCAGTGGATTAATTAATTGCAATGGTTTCTATGTTTTTACGATGAATGCTCCCGACTCGGAAATTTTAATTCATGGAAGAATGTTTGCTCCTGCAATTGGTATTAACGAAGACCCTGTTACGGGTAATGCGAACGGTCCTTTAGGCGCATACTTAATACAGCATGGACTTGTCAAACATGATAATTCTTTATTCAGTTTTAAAGCAGTGCAGGGCGAAGCTATAAAAAGGGCGGGTATCATTGATGTTCAAGTGAAAATTTGTAATCAGGAGCCAGAGGAAGTAAGGATTGCGGGAAATGCTGTAATCGTGTTTAAGTCCGAGTTATTACTTGATTAGCCATTCAAGCTGCAGTAGCTTAAAATCGAAGTTGTTATATGGTTCAGGTTAATTTAACCTGAACCATATAAATATTATTGAAGCGTATTTAGATTTTGTGTCCTTAATAAACTTACAACTACCTCTCCAATTTGTCTGCCTAAACTTAAGCCTTCAATGTTATCGACATTAAAATGTACGCCAGCGTACAAACGGGATTGAGCACTTTCTTCCATTACTTTTTTTATTTCGAATGACTCTCGAGGGAAAATATAACTTAATATTGCCTCTGCACATCCCGCCACAGTAGCGTGTGCAGAAGGATAAGCTGGAAAACGAGGGGTAAACAATACAGTAGAAAAATTTCTGCCATATTGATTTGGACGTGCAACATCCCAATGATATTTAAAAAACCAGGTTATAACAAATGCATCATTCATAGCAGCGTGGAAATATCCCTGCACCCTGGCAACACTCGGTGATCCCAGCTTATACTTTTTAGCTAACCTGAAAATTATGGTGGTGATTTTCTCGGTTAATTCACCTGTTCCCCAATATTGTGCTATATGTATTTGCTGAGGAGTCAATGAATTTAATGTCTGCTCTACAATCAATAACTCAGTTTCCCAATCAATACCTTCAGGATTTTTAATTCTCCAATTAATACGTTGATGAAAAGGGTCTAGAAAATCATTATCTCTTCCCCTTGAAATAAAAAACATCGGCCCAAATCCTGCCTCTGGAGAACCTTTAGGTGGGATACTCTCCCCTGCATAAGGATACTCTGTCCATCTTCTGTAATTTGTTGGCATAAAGACCACCCCTTAATAAAAGTTCTCCTTGTTCCTTATGATTAAGAGTAATTAAATATGACCATTTATTGCCCTCATATCTATTAGGGGAAAATTTCAAAAACATATATTTATTAAGACAACCAGTTATAGATCCGTTATTTGAAGATTCTTATGGGATTTTAATTGTTACTAAGATAAAAAAGGTTGAATGATTAATACGTTATTACAATTAATTTTCTTCCTTCACTAAGCTTTAAAAAGGAAGGTTGCTGAGGCAGCCTTTTTCTTATGGAGCTAACGGGGCAGAATGGTTCATATATAAAATCATATTAAAAAGGATTATTAAGTTCAGGACAATTTTTTATAATTGAAGAGCCGACACCTTCAGGATATTGGTGTCGGCTATAAACTGATGCATCAGTCGAGATACTGTTTTAATATTCCTAATCCTATTTTTAACTCATCAAATGAGTTTGTAGAAGAAAGTGCAATACGCAAATACATATCAGGGGTGGTCTGCCCGCTTTGAAAACGATTGGAATGAAAAACTCGAATACCGCGCCTTTTCAAATCCGATTCCAGCTGTAACGCATCGTTATGTCCTTTAATTGGAAGCCAACGATAAAGACTGAGAGGATGTCCAACATCCTTTCTTAAAGGAAAATATTCCGAATAAATATCATTTGCAGTTTGTGCAAGCTGTTTCTTTCGAGAAACAATTTCATGAGCCTTTCCTGATAGGATAAGCTCTGTGATAATCTCTGCATCAAAAGAAGAGGTCTTTACATTTATGTTAAAAATGGCCTGGGGAATTTTCTCGCGAAATGCATCCCCATAGACCATATAGGCAACTCTTAATCCAGAACATATTGACTTAGAGGTTCCACAAATATAAACGCTCTGTCCTGGAAGTAAATGGAACATCGGCTGCCGGTAATCGGAGATAATGCCTGCCGTCAAAAATGCGTGAATATCATCCTCAATCAAAATTAAACGATGCTTGCGGATGACCGCAGCCAATTCTTGCTTTCGAATATCTGACATCATGATTGTGGTTGGATTGTTGCAAGAGGGCATTAGAAAAATGCCGTCAATATTTATTTGACAACACTGCTTTTCAAGTTCGTCCGGCAGCATTCCAAACTGGTCTCCGGGAATGGGCACTAACTTAATATGGAACATCTTTGCCAACTCGATAAAGTTTGAATATGTGTATAAGTCTGTTGCAATTCTATTGCCAGGCTCAAACAAAGCAGCCAAGGCAATGGCCAATGCATTTTGGGCACCTGAAACGATTGCTATATGATCTTGATCCGCGTGAATGCCGAAAGATTCCATCCAGTTTATAGCTGCTGTTTTTTGATGTGGAATACCGGTCGGATCGTTGTAATTCAGTAGCTTCTCCAAATAACTTTTGTTCACCGTTTTTTGAATAGTTTCTGTAACAATATCATTGGTTTGCTCAAAAGATGCCACAAAACCAAGATCAATGCTGTTTGCCGTTTTATCCGCGGAAATGGTTATAGAACGAGTGGCATTAGGAGCTACAAAGGTTCCGCTTCCAGTAACGGCATATATTAATCCCTTTACCTCGCATATTTTGTAGGCACGGGTAATCGTGGTGAAGTTTAAGTCAAGAAAATCTGCCAATTCTCGTTGCGGAGGTAACTTTGTTCCAGGTGCTAAAAAACCATTTGTTATATCTTGTTCAAGTAATGATGCAAGAGATTTATAAAAAGGACGCTTTAATGCTTTCTTATCAGGTTTCCAAGACATTGGATAATTGTCAAATGAATTTACTGGCATACTGCACCTCTACTATCGTATTCCATACAATAATATCATTATTGTACGGAATTATAATGATAAAATGTATGGTTTGAAAAATGTGAATCTAGAAGAGTCCATATTGCATAAAGAAGAAGTAGAACAAATAAAGCCCCCATTTCATCAAGATGGGGGCTTTTATTAATTTGAAGATAATTGTAATCCATACAATTATCTTATTTTTTGTATGGATTTTGTATGTTAAATTTAGTATCAAATTAGTAGTTCAGGATGTGGATCATATGAAAAAAAGAAAACAAATATGGATGGCATTTCGTTCGGCTTTTCCATATACAGTCCCCATTTTTGCAGGGTTTTTATTTTTGGGAATAGCTTATGGAATCTATATGAATTCATTAGGTTTCAGTGCGATTTACCCGATCTTGATGAGTCTAACAATATTTGCAGGATCAATGGAGTTTATTGCAGCCAATTTATTGCTTGTCGCATTCAATCCGATTAACGCCCTTTTTCTAACTTTAATGGTGAATGCACGACATTTGTTTTATGGCATTTCCATGCTTGATAAGTATAGAGGGACCGGGAAGAAAAAGCTGTATCTGATTTATGGGCTTTGCGATGAGTCTTTTTCCATCAATTGTACGGTTGATGTTCCGCAGAATGTAGACAAGGGCTGGTTTATGACATTTGTAACACTGCTTAATCATGTCTATTGGGTCATAGGAGCAGCGATAGGTGGCATTTTTGGATCACTTGTCAAGTTCAACACAGAAGGACTCGATTTTGTTATGACTGCTCTCTTTGTGGTAATTTTCATTGAACAGTGGATGAAAGAGAAAAACCATCATAGTGCTCTCGCAGGGCTTGGGCTGTCAGCTGTCTGCCTTATTATTTTTGGTGGAAACAATTTCATCATCCCTGCTATGTTTGCAATTTTAGGGGTACTCACCTTACTTAGAAAGCCATTAGAGAAAGTTGAGGTCAAGACCATATGACAATGGACTTAACACAGCAAATCATTACGATTGCGATGGTTGTTTTAGGCACAATGCTTACAAGGTTTCTTCCATTCATCGTTTTCCCATCCGGTAAACCCACACCGAAGTATGTTCAGTATCTCGGTAAAATACTGCCATCCGCGGTAATTGGGCTTTTGGTCATTTATTGTTTAAAGGATGTGAGCATACAATCCGGAAGTCACGGCATCCCTGAATTTATTGCGGTGGCTGTAGTTGCCCTGCTTCACTTTTGGAAGAAAATGATGCTCCTTTCCATAGGAGGGGGAACGATTGTCTACATGATGTTGGTTCAATTGGTTTTTTAAAAATCATATTGGTACTGACTTGTTCCATCTCGCATTTCCATTTCTTATTTCAATGGTGGTGGGTAAAATATTCAATCAAAGGGGTAGGTAATGGTGAAAAAGAAAATGGATGAGTATCACATTTATGAAAAACACTATGAACAAATTCATGAGCAAGTAAAAAACGATCCGTATGCTCAGTCTTTAGGCATTCAGTTAACAAAATTCGAGGCAGGTACTGCAGAAGCAACGTTAGAAGTGCAAAGCCATATGGTAAATGCATATGGAACTGTACACGGGGCAGTTATTTATGCTTTAGCAGATCATGCTTTTTCGGTAGCCTGTAATGCATATGGAAAAACATCCTTAGGACTCTCGACAACAATCCAGTTTATTGAATCAGCTAAACCCGGAGATAAGATAGTAGCCCGTGCAACGGAAGTTAAACGAAACTATCGGACAGGATTTTATCGAATAGACGTTTTGCATGAGCAAAACCTGATAGCAACCATGGAGGCAGTGTCATATCGTAAGGATCATTATTTTATTGAACTTGATGAACAAGATTAAGTAGTCTAATAGTTATTGATCAGAGCTGTCTTTAAGGCAGCTTTTTCTTAATGCAACTATCGGGGCGTTAGTTCAAGAAGGACAAATGAAAATCATGTAGAAATAAATTAAGTGAGAATTTAATTAATTGTAAAAG
This sequence comes from Peribacillus sp. NJ11, assembly GCF_030348405.1. Taxonomy (NCBI): domain Bacteria; kingdom Bacillati; phylum Bacillota; class Bacilli; order Caryophanales; family Bacillaceae; genus Peribacillus; species Peribacillus sp. NJ11. Next base: position 505,065 of record NZ_JAUCFO010000001.1, on the reverse strand, counting down.
AGGTATAACAATGACTGTTTCATTAAACCCCATTTCCAATGATGAAAAGCATATTCTTCAGAATTTATATTCCCTTTATTTACATGACCTTTCAGAGTATACCGATGGTTTAGACATATCAACAGATGGTTCATTTGAATTTGATTCATTTGAATTAATTTGGAAGGAAGAAGGGGTAACACCATATTTTTTTATAAAAGATAAGACAATTGTAGGGTTTTTATTACTTTTAGAAAGGCCATTTTTAAAAAAGGACTGTGATTACAGTATTAATGATATTTTTATGTTGAAAAAACATAGAAGAAAAGGTATTGCCATTTCATTATTAAAGGAATTGTTTAAACAAAAAAAGGGTAGTTACTATATTGTTGAATTAGCTAAGAATATTCCTGCTATTATATTTTGGAGAAGGGTTTTTAGTGCGCTGAATATAGAGTTTGAAGAAAAAAAGAAAATTGTCGATGATGAAGAATGTTTGGTTCAATCCTTCCGAATTTAAATGAGATTATTAAACTATCGGATGCGTTAGCTGAAGATCGGAGCTGTTTTAAAGTCAGTTCTTTCTTTATGCAACTAACGGCAGGTTAGTTCAAGAAGAAAAAGGGAAGCTACTTTGAATCAATTAGACTTCCTCTTTACGTTAAAAGGGAATAGAATATAAATAAAAAGGTGATTACAATTAAAAAGGTAAAAAGTATCCTATTTTTTCTTCTTGGATCCATATCTCTTGTGATTGGTATTGCAGGGACTGTGTTACCAGTTCTGCCGGGCGGTCCGTTTTACTTATTTGCTGCTTTTTGCTTTGCTAAAAGTTCCAAGTCGATTGAAAACTGGTTCAAAAGCACCTCATTATATGAAAAATACGTTGAAGCATTCCTGCAAAAAAGAGGTATGACTCGAAAAGAGAAAATCAGAATCAATTTAATTGCCGACTTCTTCATCGTAATTTCTGTATTTTATGTGGACATCCTATTAGTGAAAATCTTATTGGTAGTGCTCGCCCTCTACAAACATTATTATTTCATTAAAAAAATTAAGACAATTGACCGAAAAAGTAAGAAACAAAGCGCTTTTTGAAAATCCTCTTTAAGTAACGGGTCCTTACATCAAGAGAGTTGCTGCGGCAGCTCTTTTTCTATGGAGCTAAAATGGGGCAGGATAGTTGAACAAGAAAAATAAAAAGCATTCTATATTGAATGCTTTTTATTTTTATCATAATTTGGTGATGTACTAGAGTGTGTTAATATCCGGTCTAATACTTTTTCAGTAAATGACATAAAGTAATTAAGTATTAGCCCCCCTAAACAGACGGTTAATAAAGTTCCAATGCCAATTGGTCCATTTAAAATCATTGCCATTATCAAGAATACGAGGTAAATGAATGTTCTCGAAAAAAATATATTTGTTCTAGTTAATTCTTGTATGATTAATGTTAACCGGTCAACTGGAATCGGTGCAAAATTTGTGTGTAAATATGTTGCAGTTCCTAATCCTATAAAAACTAAGCCGATTCCAAAACAAACAACTTTGCTGTACCATAGTTCAGGTGTTATCAAATTGTGCAATAAAAAAAGCCACGTATCAATACCAATACCTGTTATAAATGCTGTTAACAAACCCAAAACTTCTGGTCTTTGTCTTTTTAAAAATGAATTACAACATATCAATATTAATGCTATTATTATTTCCCAACTACCCACAGTAAGCCCCACATTTATGGACAGTCCTACTAAAAGTGCATCAAAAGGGGAAGTTCCAAGGTCTGATTGTATAGTGAAAGAAATACCAAGCGTTAATATTAAAATTCCTAATACATAAAAAACATACTTCACTTTACTCGACCCCTTTATCATTATTTTTTTGTTGCAAACGCAACAAAGTTAAGTTAAATTTAATATATGCCTATTTTATTGCATTTGCAACAAAAATATGTACTAAGGAGTTAATTATGAAGGAAATTCTTCGTGAAATAGGAATGATTGCAAGGGCATTGGATTCTATAAGTAATATAGAATTTAAAGAGCATGACCTTACAAAAGGGCAGTATTTGTACCTTGTGCGAATATGTGAAAACCCGGGAATCATTCAAGAAAAGTTAGCTGAGATGATAAAAGTAGATCGAACAACAGCAGCTCGTGCAATAAAAAAACTTGAAATTAATGGCTTTATTGAAAAGAAAGAAGATAAACATAACAAAAAAATTAAAAAACTCTCTCCAACAGAGAAAGGGAAAAATGTTTATCCTTTTATAAAAAGAGAAAATGATTATTCCAATATCGTTGCATTAGAGGGATTTTCCGAAAGAGAAGTCGAAACCATTTTCAATCTTCTTCAAAGAGTAAGAAAAAATATAGAAAAAGACTGGGAATTTGTAAAAAAGGGAAACAAGAGAACTTATTGATTATATAAAGGAGTGACATATTTAAATGACTTTAAATATAAAAAAATGTACCCTTGAAGATTCACGCAAACTTCACGTAATTAGTTATGAAACATTTAATGAGACATTTAAGCATCAGAATTCACCCGAAAATATGAATGCCTATTTGGAAAGGGCATTTAACTTAAAACAATTAGAAAATGAATTATCCAATATTTCTTCGCAATTCTATTTTGTTTATTTTAATAATGAAGTCGCTGGATATTTAAAGGTCAATACCGATGATGCTCAGTCTGAAGAAATGGGTGATGAATCACTTGAAATCGAGAGGGTTTATATAAAGAAAAAATTTCAAAAACATGGGCTTGGTAAATATCTGCTAAATGAAGCTATTGAAATTGCGATGGAAGGTAAAAAAAATAAAATTTGGCTAGGTGTATGGGAAAAAAATGAAAATGCTATCGCTTTTTATAAGAAACTGGGGTTTGTTCAAACTGGAGCCCACTCCTTTTATATGGGTGATGAAGAACAAATGGACCTTATAATGACCAAAACACTCACATAACTTTTTTTGAAAGGTGGATTATTATGTATATTCCAAAATATTATAAGGTCAAAAATGTTGATGAAATTTGGGGTTTTGTTCAAAAAAACTCTTTTGGCACGATTGTCACAACAGAACAAGGAAAACCGATTGCCACTCATTTGCCTTTGGGGTTAAATAAAAAAGGTGATGATTACTATATTACTGGGCATATGGCTTATGGAAATCCTCAGTGGAGAACATTTGAAACCTGTGAAGATGTGCTTGTTATGTTTCAGGGACCGAACGCTTACATTTCTTCTTCTTGGTATGGGCATGAAGAAGTTCCAACATGGAATTATCAAGCCGTCCATGTATATGGTAAAGCAAGCATTTTAGGGAAAGATGAATTAATAGAAGAATTAGCAATAATGCTGGAAAAATATGAAGAAAATCGTGAAAATCCTGTTTTATGGGATAAACTTTCTCCTCTTCTCTTAGAAAGTGAACTGAAAGGCATAGTTGGATTTAAGATTAAGGTGGGAGACATTCAGGCTGCTTATAAATTAAGTCAGAACCGAAATGAAATGGATTATATTAACATCATTGATAAATTACAAAATGAAGGAAATCCAGATTCGAAACAAATGGCAGAACTGATGGAAAAGAAATTAAAAAATCACATATAAGCCCAATTTTTATTCAACCCTCAGATGCAAGAATTAAAGAACGGAACAGAGCTGTCATATTGGCAACTTCTCTTCATTTGTGAAAAATTTTACTTAATATAAGAGTGCGTTAGTTCAACTAGTTTGGGGCTGCTTATCGGCAGCTCCTTTTTTGATTGCAGCAGGTGTTGCAAGCTCTAAAGTGAATTTTTTAAATTGGTCAAACTAGTGGTATCGATTGATCCTTCAAAGTTTATTGAAAAAAAGTTGACAAAGTCCACTAATCACACTAAAGTATTAGTGGATAAAGTCCACTAAAAAGGATGTCTATAATGAATATAAATAAAAATACCATTGCTGATATACGGCAATTCAATAGATTTTATACGAATATACTTGGTGTATTGGATAAGCATATTTTGGATACCGGATATTCTTTCACTGAGGCACGGGTAATTTTAGAAATCGGTTTGATGGAGCAGTGTATAGCAAATAATTTAGTTGATAAACTGGAAATTGATCGCAGCTATATGAGCAGAATAATTAACAAGTTAAGTAAAGATGGACTGGTTATGAAGGAAAACTCGACCTTGGATAACAGAACTAGCCTGATTCGGTTGACTCCTGAAGGGATGACACTTTTTAACCAGCTTAATGAAAAATCCGATGAACAAATAGTGAGGTTATTCCAAGGATTATCACAAAATGAAATAAAAGAAATCCATGCTTCTATGATGTTCATTCAGAAGAAATTGGATAGTTTGGGGAGGGTATAGGATGATACGTTTTGAAAATGATTATACAGAAGGTGCTCATAAGCGAATTCTGAAACGATTAATAGAAACCAATGAAGAACAAACACCCGGGTATGGAGTGGATGAACACTGTGAAAAAGCGAGAGCTTACATTCGAAAAGAGTGTGATGCTGCGAATGCCGATATACACTTTTTAGTAGGAGGAACACAAACGAATACAACTATCATCGCTTCAATTTTGCGGCCGCATCAAGGTGCAGTGGCTGCAATTACTGGTCATATCGCAGTACATGAAACAGGAGCAATTGAAGCCACTGGTCATAAAATACTTACTTTACCGAGTGATGATGGGAAAATTGAAGCTGATCAGGTGAAAGAATTATATGATGCTCACTGGAATGATGTTACTCATGAGCATATGGTACAGCCAGGCTTGGTATATATTTCTAACCCTACAGAAAATGGAACGACTTATAGTAAAGTCGAATTGGAAGCATTAAGTAAAGTTTGCCGGGAATGTGGTTTGCCATTGGTATTGGATGGCGCTAGATTAGGGTATGGTTTGGCTTCAATAGACAGCGATTTAACCTTGGCGGATATTGCAAGGCTTTGTGATGTGTTCTATATAGGGGGAACGAAAATTGGTGCAATGTTTGGTGAAGCGGTAGTCATCATGAATGATGCCCTGAAAAAGGATTTCCGATATTTCATCAAGCAAAAGGGAGGATTACTGGCTAAAGGAAGACTTTTGGGAATCCAGTTTGAAACCTTATTTGAAGATGGCTTATACTATGAAATTTCTAATCATGCAGTCGAAATGTCAATCATGATTCGAGAAGCGTTTGTTGAAAATGGATTTTCATTACGATATGATTCTACATCGAATCAGCAGTTTCCCATTTTGCCGGAAGATGTAATTTTGGAATTAGGCAAAAAGTATTCATTCTCCTTCTGGGAAAAAGTCGATGCTACACACAGTGCTGTGAGATTTTGTACTAGTTGGGCTACGAAAAAAGAACATGTTGAAATGCTGGTAGAGGATATTAAGGCAACTAAAGGAGAAAAAAATGGCCTCGATAGAGTTATATTTAGAGAATAGTTATCTAAAAGAATGTTCGGCAAATATTGTTTCCATACAAGATTGATTTGTTGTGTTTAATCAAACGATTTTTTATCCTGGTGGCGGTGGGCAGCCTTGTGACCGAGGGGTTATTAAACAAGGTGATGAAACCTATAAAATAGTAACAGTAAAAAAAATAGATGGTGAAATAATTCATGAACTAGAACATCCATTACAGGACATTAATCAAACAGTAGAGATGCAAATTGACTGGTCCTGGCGGTTTCAGAATATGAAGTACCACACATTATTGCATGTCATTTCAGGTTATTTATTTCAACATTACAATGCTTTAGCTACAAGCAGTCAAATTGAAAAAGATCATGCGAGATTAGAGCTGTCTTTTTCTCCTGAAATAATGGAAGAAATACCATTTGATTCATTAGAACAATCGATAAAGAAGATACTGGCACACCCCCATAATGTTTACACGAAAACAATTAGCAGGACTGAAGCAGAGCAAAAAGAAGGGTTTATTAAAACGGTCATTAATTTACTTCCAGCCTCTCTTAACCAAATTCGAATCGTTCAAATAAATGATATTGATGAGCAAGCATGTGGCGGAACCCACGTTAACAACACAAATGAAATTAAAGACTTTTCCATTATGAAGATTCAACAAAAAGCTCCCACGAAAAAAAGGATTAAAATTAAACTATTGGATTAAGTTCCACTATCCCTTCTCTTTACCGAAAATTTACTAATATAAACATCTTTAAGCACCGGACAGGGTATTTTCATTAACTGGTGCTCAATCTAATAATGAAGGTTATGCAAAAGTCGTGGCAGAGGTTAGCTGTTTAATAAAAATGAATGGTTTGTTAATATATAAGCTAAATGAAAAAGAGTATATAATTCGTGACGAATGAATTGTGCAATAGAATTATTCTTAATAGAATTTGGTCTTAAACCGACGAGAGTAAAAGGAAATTGGAGCAGATTGACGAAAGTATGGCTGGGAAATTTCTTGAGAGAAAAGGAGACATTAATAATGACAATTTCAAAAAAAACTTTAAGGACTTGCGACGAAGGACACAAATACTATAAATCCAGCGACTGTCCGACCTGCCCGGTTTGTGAGCAAGAACGCAAACCTGAAGACGGATTTCTTTCACTACTCTCGGCACCAGCCAGACGAGCATTGGAACACAATGGGGTAACCTCTTTACAACAGCTAACAAAATATAGTGAAAAAGAGATATTGAAATTTCACGGTATGGGACCAGCTTCTTTACCAAAATTAAGGGCTGCTTTGGAGACAAATGGGTTATCATTCAAAAATTAAACACAAGAATGAGTAAACTTACAGGAATGCATTTGAGCATATTTCAAGTTCTTCCTCAAGTCACAGGGGCATTACGTCAATAAGGGATTAGGAACATCGCATTCCTGAATTTTATGGACACCCTCCTTGTTAAAACTCTAAAAAGTGAGGTAATGAAAAATCATGAGTTCCTATACTCCCTATTTTGAATTCAATCGAAAAAAGTGGGCATCTTTACGAAACCATACTCCTCTTCCTTTAACTGAAGAAGAATTGGATAACTTAAAAGGAATAAATGAAGAAATATCCATTCAGGAAGTGGAAGAGGTTTATTTGCCCTTGACCCGTTTAATTAATTTATATGTCGAAGCTTCTCAGCAGCTTAACACGGCTACATCTTCCTTTCTGAAAACTAATGCAAAAAAAGTACCGTATATCATTGGAATTGCAGGGAGTGTTGCTGTAGGAAAGAGTACGACAGCAAGGTTACTTCAGACATTATTATCTAGATGGGATAATCATAGAAACGTAGGTCTTGTCACTACAGATGGTTTTTTGTACTCAAATGATTTCTTAGAAGAAAAAGGACTGATGAAACGAAAAGGGTTTCCTGAAAGTTATGATACTCAAAAACTAATTAATGTTATCGGAGATGTAAAAGCAGGAAAAAATAAAGTGGAAGTTCCAATCTACTCACATTTGACGTACGATATTTTGCCAAATGAAATCCAGACTATCTGTAATCCAGATATTTTAATAGTGGAAGGTGTTAATGTTCTTCAAGTTGACAAAGAAAATCAAGTATTCGTCAGTGACCTTTTTGATTTTTCACTCTATGTTGATGCAGACGTACCCGACATTGAACGGTGGTATGTTGAAAGGTTTCTTCTACTTCAAAAGACAGCGTTCCAAAGGCCCGAATCGTACTTTCATCGTTACACTAATTTGTCTAAAGAAGATACCATTAAATTAGCGACTCAAATTTGGGAAGAAATTAATTTGAAAAATTTACATGAAAATATACTTCCGACAAAAGGACGGGCAAATCTAGTTTTAAAAAAAGGATCAGATCATAAGGTTGAAAATATACATTTGCGAAAATGATAATTTTAGTTAATAATAAGTCGATGCTATATCAATGAATAAGGAAACAGGTATTTGTACCGTAACTATAAATTAAAGAACAAATACGAAATAACTGTGAAGAGTTACTGGAACAAGCTTCTTCTTGACATACTCTATAGTGTTAATTAAATATAGATATAGATTGTGAAGAAATGTACTTAAAGTAAATGGTGCTTAAGTTGAAGACGGAGTTGCGACGCAGCTCTTTTTTCACGTAAAAGAACAGACATGTTACTATAGTAGAGGAGAGCCGAATTTTATATTATCTGAGGTAAGTATATCTTATTCATCAAAGGAGTTTATTCATCATGCATGTACTACAAAAAACACAAAAAATAGTTCGCTATCAGAATCAACAGGGCAACATACATTACGGTATTGTTGAGGATGAGATGATATTACAACTGTCTAGCAGTTTTGCTGAACTTGTTAACAAGGAAATAAAGTATGACGGGGTAGAGCTGAAATATAGTGACGTGAAAATTTTGGAACCTGTAAAACCTTCTAAAGTGGTTAATTTCGGTTGGACATATGCAGGTCATGCGAAGGAAACGGGCGGAGAGGCAAACCTTGTAGAACCATTTCTATTTTTAAAGCCATTATCTTCGCTTATTCCAGACAAGGAGAATATTATACTTCCTCCAAACGAGCTAACCAACCAAGTGGAGCTTGAAGGGGAAGTGGCCCTGGTCATTGGAAAGCGCGGAAAGAACATTAAAGAAGAAGATGCGCTTGATTATGTGTTTGGTTGCACGATATTTAATGACGTCACAGCAAGAGATCTTACAAAAAAAGATCCACAGTTTACTCGGGGCAAAGGATTTGATACGTTCGGACCTTTGGGGCCGTGCATCGTTACCGGGGTAGATCCTACCAATTTGCGGATTGTGACCACTTTAAACGGCCGCGTTGTCCAAGACGGGAATACCAATGAAATGTCTCTAAGCATTCCGTATTTAATCAGCTGGCTTTCGCAGGTAATGACTCTGGAGCCAGGTGACATTTTGGCCACGGGTTCACCATCTGGCAGCTGCCCGATCAAGTCGGGGGATGAGGTCGTTGTTGAAGTCGAGAATATCGGTCGGTTGTGTAATGGTGTCCAGTAGGGCGTGCCTGCATTCTTAATAACCAAAAAAGAAAATAGTCATAAATAGATGAGCCGACTTATTTAAATTATACAGGGGCATCATCTCGCTTTGTTTGTTATTAATATGACTCTCATGTGTAAAGTCTTATTAAACAATCAGGTGCATTAGCGAAGATCAAAGCTGTCTCTAAGGCAGCTTTTTCTTTATGCAACTTTCGGGGCAGTTTTGTGGAACAAGGAATTTCAATAAAAATTAAAAATCAAAACTTCTTAAATATTTTTCACAACAGGTCTAATCTTCATCATAATAGGATATCTTATTTTGAATGATTTATTAGATAAATATCTTCCTAGTGAAGAATATGGGATATGGCCATTTGGATGTTTGTTATTGTTATATTTGATTCATATAACAATTAAAGGATTAAAAAAAAGATCAATAACTCTCTTCGATAATTATTTTTAGGATGCGATTCTTTAATTAGGAATCGCCTTTTTTATTGAACTAACAAGGGCAGGTTTGTTGAAGAAGAAGGTTTATTTAGAAGGACGTTGAAGTAGTAATCAAACATAATAAAAAAATATATAGAAGGGAACAAAAACTAATGAAATACGAATGGAGAAAACAAGAGAAGAATTTATATATCCCAAAACAAAAATCTGAACTTGTAACAATTCCAGAACAGAAATTTTTTATGATAAAGGGAAAAGGAAATCCAAATGAACACGAATTCGCTGAAAAGATAGGTGTTCTTTATTCATTGGCTTATGCTGTCAGAATGAACCCGAAGCAAGGATACACTCCAGATGGATATTTTGAATATACTGTATATCCATTAGAAGGAATATGGGATTTAACAGAAGAGGGAAAGAAATTAGATACATTAAATTAAGATGAATTATTATATACTATCATGATTAGACAACCAGATTTTGTAACAAAAGAAATAGTAGAGAGAGTATTTGAAAATGTAGAAAAAAAGAAACCACATCCATTTCTAAATGATGTAAAATTCGGTACATTTCAAGATGGTTTATCTGTCCAAATGCTTCATGTAGGCCCATATGATGATGAACCTCAAAGTTTTAAATTAATGAATGAATTCATAAAAAATAATAATCTTGAAAGAACTTCATTACAACATAGAGAAATATATCTTTCAGATTTTAGAAAAGTTGAACCTGCAAACTTAAAAACTGTTTTGAGATATAAGGTTAAGCCAATAGAATAGCATACTCTCTTTACTCCTAACGTGCATATTAATATAGCAAAGATTGTGAAGGAGTGTACTTAAAGTAAAGGGGGGTGCTTTACTTCATTATCAGGAGCTGATCAGTAGTTCCTTTTCTTTTGCAACTAAAGGGGCAGGTTAGTGCAACAAGGTATTTCAGTGTCAGTAGTGAATTTAATAAAGAGGTAATGTCAGATTATGATTAGAGGTGAAATTTATGAAAGTACATTTGAAATGTGTTACGAGAGAAAATTGGGAAAAGGCATTAGCACTAAAAGTTAAGAAACAGCAAAGTAACTTTGTACCACCAGTAGCCGTTTCACTTGCCAAAGTTTATATTAAACCAGACGGGGATAACATTGTTTATTTGCCCTTTGCCATATATGACAAAGAGATAATGGTCGGTTTTATCATGCATGCTTACGATGAAAATACGACGAATATGTATTGGATTAACGGATTCATAATTGATGAGAGTTATCAGGGTAAAGGATATGGTAGGGCGGCACTGTCTGAGATGGTTCATTGGATAGCAAATAGGTTTACCATTTGTAAAGAAATTCGTCTAACCGTATTTAAAGATAACGAAAATGCTCGTGAATTATATAAACGTTTTGGCTTTCTTCCCACAGGAGATGTCTATGGAGAAGAAGATGTGTGGTTTCTTCCTATAAAATAACTATGTTTCTTAAGGAACTACCAGTTGCGTTGGCATAAAATCAGTGCTGTCTTAAAGGCAGTTTTTTCTTTATGGATGGAACTAAAGGGTCAGGTTATTTGAAGAAGACGACTGGGAAATGAAGTATAATTTAAATAGTAAAATTAAGGAATGAGTGATGATGAAGTGGATTTTAATGAATTGATGCAAGAGAAAGGATATAGTTATTTGGAAAAAATAATAGAATCCAAAGAAAATTCATTACAATTGCTTATTAATAGAAGCACGTTCAACATCGATTTACCTTTGGTGCAATTAGAATTTGAATCATATATTTCATATTCTGTTATCGATGAATGTTTTTCATATTCTATAGATAATTCTGAAATATCAAAGGGAGAGCTATTTCGGTTATATACCAAGTCAAGGTACTTGGATTATATAAAAATAGCCACGAATGAACGAGAAGATATATGTCCCTCTGAAAATTACATTCATTATCAGTTTCTCTGCTTAAATCACACGATTGATGTTATTTCTTGTGAAGAACCAAAAATAAACGTGGTAACAGGTTAAACTAATCTATGAAATCCTTTTCTTGTTGAACTAACAGGTGCATTAATTCAAGAAAATTAAAAAAAGAAGACCACAATAAGAGGTCTTCTTTATTTGTGCAAAAATCAACATTAATGTTTTAAAAAAGGTCTATAAAAAGAAAAATTTAACATAAATTGATTAATTCGGTATAGTTTAAAGTGATTTATTAATTATATAAAGTTATGTATCTAAATGAACTAATAGGTGCTTTACTTCAATAAGGGAGGTTGCTGAGGCAGCCTTTTTCATTGTTGATGAACCAACACAATAAATGTGGGGTGAATTATACTTGAAGTCATTTCAACTAAACGAAAAAACAAGATCTTTTTTATCGAAATATCAATTATTTGAAGATGATTTGATACAACAAGTTCAGTTGCAGCACCGTATGGAATTAGTAGAAGCATTTGGGATTCAAAAAGGAATCCGTGTATTAGAAATAGGTTGTGGTCAAGGGGATACAACAGTTGCAATAGCAGACGCAGTAGGAGAAAACGGATGTGTTGTCGCAATAGATATTGCTAGTCCCGATTACGGGGCACCATTAACATTAGGTCAAGCAACAGAACGTATTAAGAAATCTCCATTAGGTGAACGTATTGACTTCCATTTTGAAATGGATTTTGATTTTTTTGAACCAACTATACCATTTGATGTGGCGGTATTATCCCATTGTTCATGGTATTTCAAGCAACCAGAAGATTTATTGAATTACTTTAAAAAAATTCGTGGATTGGCAAAACATATATGTTTTGCAGAATGGGACCTCGACTTTACCTACATTACGCAACGTTCCCATTTTTGTGCGGTTTCCATTCTAGCCTTATATTCAAACTTCGTAAAGAATGAAGGAAATATCCAAAACTTGTTTCATAAAACTCAAATTCACCAGCTACTCCAGCAAGCAAATTTTGAAGTGATAAAACAACTTACAGTCGATGCAACCTTATTACAAGACGGTCAATGGGAAAAAAGTTATGCAAATAGTATCCGTGCAGAATTTATTAAAGTTCCTTCCATGATACAACCGTTGATAACTAGTTATTATGAATTGATGAACACTTCAAATGGAAATGGGCATTCATTAAATAGTTTCATTGTTTGTGCAAAGTGAAAAGTTCCCCATTTGAAGAAATGCTTTTTGGTATTTGTATGATTGTGAAGGTATGTACTTCAACTATGGAGTTCAAGATCCAGAGCTGCCGATTTGGTTGCTTTTTTTGCTTACTGAATTAAGGGGCAGGATAGCTCAAGAAGAAACTGTTATAATTTGGAGATAGGTAGTGCATGAAAGAATATGCGAGGAAATGGGAGACAATTTAGTGAATAAAAAAATGGGTCTATTAGGATTATTGGGGTTATTGTTATTTATGTTCGGTATTTACATTTCACAATGGACACTTTTTGGCATGGTGATTGGTATTGGTGGAGGTTATGTTATGGGGTTTAGTTCATTCAAATTATTTAATTAGTTATTGAACAAACAGGTGCGTTAGCTGAAGATCGGAGCTGTCTTTAAGGCAGCTTTTTCTTTATGCAACTAACGGGGTTGGTTAGTTCAATAAGAAGAGCGAATTTACATATTTATAAAGACTTACCAAGATTAATCGAGAGGACTAAATAAATGGAGAAAATAAATGAAATTATTTATAGCCTTGTAAACCAAGGCATAATAAAAAGTGATGACACAGACTTCACAAAATTAAAAAGTGGTACTACAAATGGAATTTTATATACTCTACATAATAATGAAATACCGAAATATGTAATAAAAATAGACCAACCTAAAATTATAGCTACAACAGAGGATTTTCTCCTTACTTATAAAGATGTAAATTTGTTGCCTAATGTACTTTATACAGACGAGAAAAAAGAATTTATTGTATACTCCTATATTTCTGGAGAAACTCATTTTAATCGAGGATCTAAATTAGAATGGATGACTATTTTAATTAAGGAACTATTAAATAAATACAAAAAAGTAAACAAAGATAACTGGGGAAGAGTAAATGGAATACATAGAAATTCATGGGCGGACTTCAATCTAAGTAGTTTGGAATTTGCCAAAGAGGATATAGGCGATTTATTACCAAGTGAGGATCATAAAAAAGTGGAGTTATTGGTTAATAAATTGAAAACATACGAACATCAAGAAGAAAAGTATTACCTACATGGAGATGCTGGTGTTCATAATTTTGTATATATGGGCAATAAATTAAATGGGGTTATAGACCCTTCGCCTTTAATCGGTCCAAAGATTTATGATTTTACTTATGCATTTTGCTCTTCTCCAGACAATTTAAATTTAAGGACACTATTGCAATCTTTCTCATTATTGACTCAAGATGTCCCCTTTAATACAGAAAGGCTTTTGGATGAAGTTCTTTTTCAATTATACACACGTATAGGCGTTTGTATTAGAGTTCACCCGCATGACTTAAGTGGCTATCTTAAAGCTTGGAAAGAATGGAGAGTGTATCTTCCTTCTATGTAAATTGCGATTCTTAATGAACTAACGGTTACCTTAGCTGAAGGTCGGATCGTCTTTAAGGCAGCTTTTTCTTTAAGGAACTAACGGGGCAGGATAGTTGAAGAGTGCTCTTTGACCTTTCTTCAACAATTGGGCCAGTTTGTTGAAGAAGGATATTTTCTGTTTTTAGCGAATTAGAACTTCAAAAAAACTTATGAAGAAAACAGGATATTGCAAAATAACAGGAACATAGGAGGTATGAGATATGAAGATCCTCAGAATAGATCATGTAGGTGTAATCGTAAATGATCTCTCTGCTGCTAAAGAGTTTTTTCTCGATTTTGGACTTGAAGTGCAAGGGGAATGGGAATTGGAAGGAGAGTTGATGGATCAGATGAGTGGGCTTAATGACGTTAAAGTAGCATGTGTAGGATTGGGAACGCCAGACGGTCAGGCATGGATAGAGCTAATTAAATTTTATACGCCGTCAGATGAAAAAGATATTCAGCAACCTTTTGCAAATACCCTAGGTATCCGGCATATTGCATTTGCTGTTGAAGATATTGAAGCTGTTGTTGCCAAATTGAAAAAGAAAGGTACGGAAATCTTTAGTGAGATACAACACTATGAAGAAAGTTATAAGTTATGCTACTGTCGTGGACCAGAGGGAATTATTTTAGAGTTGGCTGAGCAAATCAAATAAATTAAGGGTAATTAATAGTTGTTGGGCCAATAATTGATGGATTTTGACGTACCGCCAGCGAAATATGTAATCACGTCGATAAAGTTGTTCCGCAAACGGCGCTATTCTTTAATAAGAATCGCTTTTTTAATGAACTAACAGGTGCGTTAGTTCATTAACAGGGGTTGCTGCGGCAGCCCTTTTCTTATGGCACTAACGGGGCAGGTTAGTTCCATAAGAGATATAATAAAACTATAGTGATTAAATGTAATAGAGGAGTTCAACAAGCTAAGGTTATTTCGGTAGCCTGTTCCTTATTTGTCTAACAAGGCAGGTTATATTAGGCGGTGTTTTGTAATGGGATTGTTTTTTGAAAAAAGAGAAAGTACTAAACCATTTATACTGATTAGATATTTAATGATAATAGCAACGGGCTTAATTTTAATATTAAGTTTAATTAACGATTTTAATTTTAATTTCATAAAATATATAATTCTTTTATCAGGAATTGGTTCAATAATAGATGGATTTGAATGTTTTTTAAAAAAAGAAAATAAGATGCAGATGTTATTAGATTTTGGTATTGCGGTTATATGGTTCGCAGTATTCTTGGTATTGCATTTATATGGTGGTTCGTAACATTTTTTATAGAACTAACGGGTGAGTTAGCTGAAGATCGGGTCTGTTTTTAAGGCAGCTTTTTCTTACTGAACTAAAGCGGCAGGATAGTTGAACAAATCTTTTTATATATTGTTGCTTTGATTATTGAAAACAAAGTATTAAATTTAGAACCATAGAATAAGTATTAGAAGTGAAAAAGAGCTTGCCTAGTTATTTTTTTCTTCTTGTTTTCGTTTTTATCTCCAACTTTCTTCCTTTTTATTATTAGGGGAAAGACGTTTTTTCGAAAAAAGGAAATTTCAATCTCATGAACTTCTTTTAAAAAGACATCAATTTTCTTTCCTGCTTATTAATATTAATCGAAGGTGATTGAACATGAAAAATAGAATAAAAACTAAAATGATAAAAATACTCAGTGGTAACAGGGAAACTAGATTAACCGTTCAAGTTGCAGATACTCATAGAAAAAGAGAAAAGGGCTTAATGTTTGTTAGAAAATTACCCGAAAATGAGGGGATGTTATTTGTGTATTCGGAAAAAATATATGGTGGCTTTTGGATGAAAAACACATTCATTCCTTTATCTATTGCTTTTCTTGATTCAGATGGGGAAATTCTAAAAATACTTGATATGGAGCCTTGTAAAGTGGATATATGTCCTACCTATGATCCGGAACTTTCTTATCATTATGCAATTGAAGTGAATCTTGGATGGTTTGAAAAGAATCAAATCAAAGAAGGGGATTATGTAAAGTTTGATTAAATTCAAATCACCTCACCTCTAGTTATTAGAGGTGAGGTGATTTTTTAATGGATATTTATGTTAATGTTTCTGGGGAGATTGTGAGATTAATCTTCATATAAAAGAATCATTCAATTGAATAGTGAAGAGTATGTTTAGATTTATCTTTTAGTACGGACATGCTCTTTCTATTTATTCATTTATCAAGGTATTTTTGTATTAATTTTATCAAACGTTGTTTTCAAAGATCTTCTTACTAAAATTCGAAACTATTTACTAAAAAACTATTTTGTGTGATTAAAAGTGTAAACTTTTCTTTACCTTATACGTCTAGTTGGCAGGAGGACGATGATGAATGACATAAATAAGAATAACGAGCTTAATTCAGAGCTTAATATCGTATATAGATATTTGCGAAAATTGGGTATTTCACAAGCTGATGCAGAGGATGTTGTTCAGGAAACGGCTTATAAGTATCTGCTTTATTACGATACGATTCAGACTTCCAAGATAAGGAGTTGGCTGATACGTGTATCATTAAATTTTCATTATGATCAGTGCCGGAAGCAACGGCGGTATGACCTCAATTTAAATGAAGGACTTTTAGAGATGGATATGAATGAGCTTCCAGAGGTGATTTTTCTTGAAAAAGAGAGGATTAGAGAGGTTGGGTATGCACTATCAAAGTTAAAGCCGCACTTTCAAGAACTTTTGTTATTGAAGTATCAATCAGGATTATCGTACGAAGAGATATCCAAGTTATTAGAGAAACCTATCAGTTCTATTAAGACTAATTTATTCAGGGCCAGGAAACAGTTAGCGAAGATTTATAAGGAGGCAAACCATGAGCGGTAATCACGAATCTAAAAAAGAGGAAGAAATCGATTTTATCAGCAAACCTTCCTTGCAAAAGGCCCTCAAAAAAACGAAAAGGTGGCAAACAATCAAGTATGTAATCATTGCTGTACTTACAACTACCATCCTGTTGACCACTCTTTTCACAGGCAGTCAATACATTCTCAATAAACGGCTAGAGCATCAGGGTAGTATATATGAGATGGTCCATGGGGCAAATATATCTTTTGGGGATAGCAGCTATGATTACAATTTATTTAGTGTAACAAGAGAAACTACATATCGTAAAAGCATTGGTGACCGTTCAATAGTATGGGATAAAAAGATCGAGAAAATCCCATTGTTCGGAAGGATAGACACCATTGAACGTGGAAGTGGAATGGTTGAAGTCAATGCTTTTAACGAAAAGGAGCAACGGACAGTCCGTTATAATGATTTCAATAATGAAAGAAAAATCGATTTTTATTATCCAGGTTTGTCCTATGACTATTTACCGGATGAACTTGATACTGCCGTTGGTTTGGACAAAAATACGTTAATCGAGGTTGCCCTTTCCTTTAAGGAGCCAATGACTTTAGCAGAGATGGGTAAGCAGCTTGGCTATGAAAATGTAAATTGGCTATGGGTCGATACAACAACTGTCGCTCAAATGGACAGAATGACAAAGGAGCTGGATTCTGATAGCTTAAAAACTAAGGGCGGTGGCGGTGCCTTTGGATTTGATGTCAGCGAAGAAGTTCCTTATTCTGGGGAAAGTGGGCAGGGGTTCATTCACACGTTGGAGCAACTGAGTAAAACAGACAGTCATAAAAGCTCTATTAAAGAAGCTCTGAAGGGAATAAAGGAAAATACTCAATCTTCAAAAGGGGAAGTCCGTTTTAACGGGGCTGTCGTGACAGGTACGGCAGAGGAGCTTAGACGTTTCCAAAAACTAGATTTCATTCGCGCCTCCGTCATTGGCGCTACGATTGATAAGTATTGAAAGCAGGTAAAGACTAAATGAACTTATCGATTTAAAAACTGGGAAAAATATAATGAATTACAATTATGTTGAAGATCGGGCTGCCATTTGGCAGTTTTTTTTATGGTTTTAAAATAATTATACGCCTATGGATAGTAAAGGAGGTAATTACTTGGAAGAAAAAACCTCTTCTAATAACCATTCTAAATGTTTTGAACCATTCATAAGTCCCAACCCCATTACTTCATTTAATCCCGTTCAGCGCTTTCCTAAAATTGATAAAACAGCATTTGTAAGTCAGTTTTCCAGTGTCATAGGTGATGTTACCATTAGGAACAATGTTTATGTAGCTCCTAATGTAAGTATATGTGCGGATGAAGGAACCCCTTTTTATAGGTTTTAATACAAATATCCAGGACGGAGTAATTTTACATGGTTTATTAAATAAAAGGATTTCAGTTGGAACAAAAAAGTATTCAATATTCATTGGAAATGAAGTGACCATTGCTCATGGTGCCCTTGTTAATGGTCCTTGTTATATCGCAGACAAGGTATTTGTTGGTTTTAATTCCATTGTTTATACGGCAATTGTAGGGAAAGGCGCATTTATTTCTTATAATGCAGTAGTAACAAATGGCGTTCGAATTCCACCTGATAGGTTCGTACCACCTGGAGCTAATATTTATTCTCAAGAAAAAGCGGATGCACTTTCGCCAGTACCAAAGGATGGTAATGAATTTGCACATGCAGTTCAACAAGTCAATCAGGAATTTCCCGCATCTTATCACCTGTTATTTGGGATAAATCGTTGCTCCTGCGGATTTGCCTATGACCAACTTTAAACGTGAAATGGATGCTGGATTGGATTCTTTTCGCAAAGGACTCTTTATAGAAACCCGAAGCTGTCATCTTGGCAGTTTTTTTTATTGTAATTGGTGCAGTCCGGTTCACTGAATTGTGAGTTTGTGATGAATTGTACTTAAAGAAATGGGCGCTTTACTTTAATAAGGAAGGTTGCTGTCTCTGCCTTTTTCTTATAGAATTAACGGGGCAGATAGTTTAATGATTGTACAATGGGTTAACTACCAATAATTCCTATACAGGAGAATTGGAAAATAGGCTAAAATAGATTTAGACAAGCCTTAAGAACTGAAATGGAGGTTTTGGTGTTGAAACCACATATTTAGGGAAATGGTTACTTTACCTTTGATATTGTCGATCTATGTTTATTTCATTACTGATTCCGGTTATATTAATATACATTCACTAACAGTTTCTTACTTCAATAAGGATGGTTGCTGGAGCAACTTATTTGTTATGCTACGATTGGGGCAATTAGTTTACGTTCATTTTTTCACAGAAAGAATATTTTAACAAAAAGTAATAGTAGAATACTTTAATCTATAAATAATTATAATAGACTATGATATAGTTATAATGAGACAGAAAAGGTGTGTTCCTAGGTCGCGCCTGGCTTTTTGTGAGACCTAAGCAGGAGCGCCTACATCTTTTTTGCAAATATAGCGGATAAGGAAGGTTATAATGAGCAACATACAGAATAAAACAGACGTTATCTTAATTGGTGGCGGAGTCATGAGCGCGACTTTGGGATCATTACTGAAAGAAATAGCACCGGAATGGGAAATCAAAGTGTTCGAGAAGCTCGCAAACGCAGGAGAAGAAAGCTCTAACGAATGGAATAATGCGGGTACGGGACATTCTGCACTGTGTGAGCTTAACTATACATCCGAAAAATCTGACGGATCTATAGATATTAGCAAAGCTATCAATATTAATGAACAGTTCCAAGTTTCAATGCAGTTTTGGTCTTATCTTGTAAACAGTAAGCTGATTAATAATCCGCAAGACTTTATCATGCCATTGCCTCATATGAGTATGGTACAAGGGGATAAAAATGTAGAGTTTTTAAAGAAACGCTTTAAAGCGCTATCAAACAATCCTCTATTCAAAGGTATGGAGTATTCCGATGACCCAGCCAAACTGATGGAATGGATACCGCTTATCATGCAAGACCGCCTATCGAATGAACCTATTGCGGCCACGAAAATAGACTCTGGTACAGACGTTAACTTTGGTGCTTTAACACGCATGATGTTTGACCACTTAAAGACTAAAAACGTCGATATCAAATACAAACATAGTGTTGATAATCTTAAACGTACTAGTGATGGCTCATGGGAATTAAAAGTGCGTAATGTAGATAACGGTAGCGTAGAACACCATACTGCTAAATTCGTCTTTATTGGAGGCGGGGGCGGAAGCCTGCACTTACTGCAAAAATCCGGTATTCCTGAAGGGAAACACATTGGCGGATTCCCAGTAAGCGGGTTTTTCATGGTGTGTAATAATCCGGACGTTGTTGCACAACATCATGCAAAAGTATACGGGAAAGCTAAAGTTGGTGCTCCACCAATGTCTGTTCCGCATCTTGATACACGATATATCAATAATGAAAAATCGTTGCTATTTGGACCATTTGCCGGATTCTCACCGAAGTTCTTAAAAACAGGTTCAATGTTCGATTTAATAACTTCCGTAAAACCGAATAATGTCTTGACTATGTTGGCGGCAGGCGCAAAAGAAATGTCATTGACAAAATACCTGATCCAGCAAGTCATGTTATCGAAGGAACAGCGCATGGAAGAGCTACGTGAGTTTATCCCGAACGCTAAGACCGAGGAATGGGATTTAGTAGTAGCTGGCCAACGTGTACAAGTAATCAAAGATACTGTTGAAGGCGGCAAAGGTACGCTCCAATTTGGAACGGAAGTTGTAAGTGCCTCTGATGGCTCGATTGCAGCATTACTAGGTGCTTCTCCAGGTGCTTCTACAGCTGTTCACGTTATGCTTGAGGTAATTAATAAATGCTTCCCGCAACGTATGAAAGAGTGGGAACCAAAAATTAAAGAAATGATTCCTTCCTATGGCGAGTCATTAATGGAAAATCCAGAGCTTTTGAACGAAATTCATTCTTCAACAGCAGAGACGCTTGGTCTAAGTAAAAAAAAAGAGTTAGTTTATAGTTGATTTTGATTTTTACACAGGAACCTTTGATCTATCTATGGATTGAAGGTTCTTTTTTTGTCATAAAGAGTAATTTCCTAATTCAATTAACCGATGGCATTCCTTCGATAAGGAAGGTTGCTATTTGGATCCAGTATGAAATAAATGTAAAACAATGTAAGTGTCTATCGCCTACGAAGTAGTTTGGTTTAATAAGATGCATTCCATCTGTTTAATTGAGTGCCAGCTCATGTTATAATGGATAACCTAAGATAAATACTACTTTTACTTATAATTGAACGGATGCCAAGAAAAGCCTCCGCATAGCGATAAAATATGGAGGTGTAAGAGAATGAATAAACAATGGACAATTGGCAAAATTAAAGAATTTGTTGAGAACAATTCGGAAAGTAAGTTGCTAACGACTGAATATCACGGTTTTTCTCAAAAGTTACTATTTAAATGTACATGTGGTAGCAACTTTGAAAAAACATTTACGAAATTTAAAAATAAAAACCAACGTAAATGTGACGTGTGCCAACCGCCTAAAGCGTCACGATAACGTATAGCGAATAAACGAAGTGCCCATTTCTATTAAAGAGAAGTTGGCACTATTTTTATTAGTTCATTAATGAAGTATGAAGCACGGTCAAACTATATTTCTAAGTTACATGCCCAAAGGGTACGAAGCAGGGTTAACCCTGAAAAAACTAAAATATTTCTATTACATAGGTTCGAAATACCTCTGCAGATGGCCGATCACTTCGTTTATCACGTATCGAAAACTCAATTTAATCATCAATTTTATTGGAAAAAGAAGGGTAAATCATTCATCTGATCTATCCTTCTTTTTTTTATCAAAATTCTAGGACTACTTTCTTCCCTTTAAGAATTATGATTGTACGATAACAAAAAACCGGATACACATAGTATCCAGTCGCCCTACATACATGTAATGTTAAAGAAAAGTGAAAGTTATAGTTTAACTTTGCGTGCCGTTACAGAGCTCATGATGTAAAAATGGAGTGCTATTATAAGACCTAACGAGGACCTTTTTAAGGAGGAAAAACATGAGCTTGGATCATGAGTTTTATCTTATTTCTAAGACAACTGATATAAAGAATTTTTGGATGTACAGAGAAGGAAACAACAGTGTCATCGACAGTATTGCAATACAGGATGATTTGATTCAATACATTATTGACTCATTAGAATGGATCCCAAGTAAAAACCCATCATTGCGAGGAACTCCAAGTGGCCATGGTATTAACTATCATGGAGTAACCCTTTTTGATAATCACTCTTCTGATACTTTAATAAGTATTTTTTCGTCATGGAAGAGTCTAATTAAAAATGCACCTGATAAATTTGAACTCACTGGAAAATTCGTTTATTTCGAAGCTGACAATCAGGAGGGGGACTATAAAAAACTAGTCTTCAACCGAGATGAAGTGATTACACAATTTGAAAAAATAATTTTAATGTCAGAAGCTTTAGCTAAAGGAGAATGTTATCTGTACCATTGCGGGATATAAAGATTGGTTTAAAATTTTTATAGAACTAAAAGGGTACGTTAGCTGAAGATTAGAGCTGTCTTTAAGGCAGCTCTTTCTTTATGCAACTATCGGGGCAGGATAGTTGAAGAAGAAGTGATATAATAACCCTCATTAAAAGCATCGTAAAGGCGGCTATACAAATGGAAAATTGGATTGAACTTTCTACATTAGAATATAAAGAGGTATGGGATAGGATATATGATGAATTTAAATTTGAACCAAGTATGTCTGACTTTCCATCTTTTGAAGTGCCAAATCCATTTATCACTTATGATGTATCCAGGTATTTAAATGGGTCCGTGGATTTAGATACCTATGATGAGATTTATAATGACCTAGAGGAAAAATCATTACTTGTCTTTCAAGAACTTACACAGAAAAATGAATATATGTACGCATTAGATTGGGAACATTCTTGTTGCTGGATAAACCCCCGTTTGGAGTTTCCGAAAAGTGAATTTGATGAATGGACAGTACCTATTTTTCCAAATGGTGATTATTATTTTTTTATTCATAAGAATTTTGAATGGGGATTATTAGGACACCCTTGGGAAAAAACCATAACTATTTTTGGAAAAGAATTGATAAAGGTTTTTGAAAAACATCTACCAAAAATGTTTCAAAAAATATTACGTCAGGGATAATAGTAAACCTTGTTAAACTAACGGGTGCTTTACTTCATTACCAGGAGCTGATCAGCAGCTCCTTTTCTTATGCAACTATAGGGGCAGGTTAGTTGAATAAAGGGAAAAAAGAATGCAATAGTTTTCATTTTACTTAAAAGCTGTAAGTTATTATAACTAAGCATTTATATTACATAAATAATGACATGACTGTAGGCTATTTTTCATACAATATTTTTGGGGTGGAAAAATGACAAGAGCAAAATACACAAGTTCAGACGTTGACTTAATGGCAAGGATGATGAGAGCAGAAGCCGAAGGTGAAGGAAAACAAGGAATGTTATATGTTGGAAATGTAATTGTGAATCGTCTTGTAGCTAATTGTTTAGACTTTAAAGGTTTAAGAACAATTCCACAAGTCATTTATCAAGTACAAGGAGGAAATTATTCTTTTGAAGCTGTTCAAAAAGGGAATGTATTTTATCAAAGAGCGAGAGGTATTGAAAGAAGATTAGCAGAACAGAATTTGAAGCACTGGAGACAGCATCCGGCTAGATATGCTCTTTGGTATTTTAATCCATATGCTCCATGCCCTCCAACATGGTATGATCAACCTCATACTGGTCAATTTAAAGACCATTGTTTTTATGAACCAAAACCTGGAACATGTGATAGTGTTTATAGAGGTTAAGCTTACTCTTTGAGTAAGCTTTTTTACATATTTAAAATATTTATACAATATAAAACTTTTAGTAATAGTTTTTATCTAAAAAAGTAAGATTGTGAATTATTGTACTTAAGCTAACGGGTGCGTTAGTTAATTAGTGAGCTGTGACGATCAGCTCTTTTCTCATGGAGCTAACGGGGTAGGATAGTTTGAATAAGATATAAATAATTTTGTAGTAAAATATAGCTCAAGTGGATATAAAAGGGGGATGTTTAGTGGAATTCTTAGTGTTCTTTATCATTCTTATTATTTTTTCTCTCTTTATAGATAAATTTTTAAGGAAATGGCTCGGTGTAGAAAAGAAAAAGATATCAGAAACTTCTGGTAAGAACATTGACCGTTGGGGAAGAGGTATAATCCTATTCATTTTTTTATGTATTCTTCCTTTTGCAGTAGAGGACAGAAATGTTATAAAGTGGTATTGGATATGCTTTTTAATTGTATCAATGGGTTTTCAGTTGTTTATGGAGTGGAAGTACCTGAAAAACTCAAAAGAATATGTCATTACAGTCATTACACTTACTTACCTATTGTTAGCTTTAGGTATCATGTATAATGTAGATTATTTTATTTAACGAATTGCTAACTTTTGTGAAATAAGGGGTTGCTGCGGCAACCTTTTTCTAATTGAACTACCATGAAAATAAGTTTCTTTAAAAATGAAAAATGACAATACTTAAGTAGACCCTGCTCAATCGTTTAAAAAAAAGAGGAGAGCGTTAATTAATTAATCTATGGATTAGGGTTGACTGGATTAAGGTCAGTATCAGTATTGACACTTCCCAACCATTTTCATTCTTTGTGGTGAATCGCCGATTTTTGCGATTCATGGATGGCTAACGGGTGCGTAAGCTGAAGATTAGAGCTGTCTTTAAGGCAGCTTTTTCTTTATTCAACTATCGGGGCAGGATACCGTAAAGAAAAATTTTGATATTAATATATTAATGAAATTTATAAGAAAAATGGGGGTGGATTTTTAGTGCAACGTGAAAAGTGTCTTTGCTGTGGATTTCCGACATTAGACGAGCGTGGGGGTCATGATATATGTGAACTTTGTAATTGGGAAGATGATGGACAGAACGATTTATATGCGGATGAAGTTTGGGGTGGTCCAAATGGAGATTACTCACTTACAGAAGCAAGAAGGAATTTTAATAAACATCTCATTATGTATAGAGATAAAATAAATATACTTAGTCAAACCGATAAAAAAATTGAAACCAAAAAGACTTTAATACGTGCGTTTGTTGAATTAGACAAGTGTGAATCAGAATCATTAGAATATATGTCACTTTGGAGCAAAATAAAGTCTTACGAGGAGATTTTAAATGAAATTTTACACGATGAGTCTGAAAGATATAGTAACAATATAGAAAATAATAAAGAAATTTTTAAACTTATTAATTCCGATGATATGGAAAATGTTATAAATGGCTTATTAGAACTAGCCGTAAGTACAGATGACCCAGATTTTGTTCAAGATATTATGTTTATGTACAGTGAACACGAGGATGCTAATATTCGTGGTACCGCAATACTTTGTTTGGGACGTATTGCAAAAGTATATAAAAAGATAAACAAAGAACTTGTTTTGTTAATAATTAATCAGGGATTTCAAGATGAAAGTGGTTTTGTAAGGGAACAGTCTCGTTCGGCATTAGACGATATAAATTTTTATATAAAATAGAAGTACCTTGTTGAACTAACAGGTGCGTTAGCTTAAGTTCGGAGCTGTCTTTAAGGCAGCTTTTTCTTTATGCAACTAACGGGGAAGGTTAGTTCAACACAATGAAAACTAAAATGATTTTAATAATCAACATTTACTTATTGACTTTTGCTTTGAGAATGATTAACATGAAGTTAACTTCATGTGAAGATAACTTCACGTGAAACAAACTTCACTTCAGGAGAATTTAAATTGGTTAGGAGAGGTATGTTTGAAAAATCTATTCATACAGCGCTTTTTTGTTTCAATCTTGATAATTGTATTGGGAATCATTCAAATAACTCTCGATAAATCAGTAGGATTTAATTTTGGGTATTTCATATTATTCTTAGGGGGAATAATCTTGGTTTCCTCAACAATTTCTTATATTAAATCCCGAAAGAATAAATCTCTAGAAAAGGAATTAGCAAAGGAATATGATGAAAGAGACGCTTTAATTGATGGAAAAGTTGCTCGCTTTTCTTTGCAAATTCTGATATACGAAATCTTTATTCTTATGTTTTTAACTAATTTTGTGATAATCGCAACAAATACTGTATTGTTTGTTGTCTTAGTATCATTAATAATTAGTGAATTTTGGGCTAGAAAATATTATAATCATGTCCTTTAATTAGGGGGATTTATGAAAAATAGAGTAAAAGAATTACGAATAGAACATGAAATAACACAACAAGAATTAGCTGATAAAGTAAGTGTATCTTCTAGAACAATCATCTCATTAGAAAAGCAACAGTATAATCCATCTGTGCTACTTGCGTATAAAATAGCTTCAGTTTTTAATTTATCAATTGAAGAAACTTTTATTTTTGATGAGGAAGACAAATAATCCATTTTAAAAAGATGCACATATTAAACAAACAACGGAGGATTTTAAATGCAGATTATATTATTTATTTTTGGGGCAGTTTTAATAGTTTGGGGGGGTTATCGTATGAAAACTGACGATGGTTTATTCGGAAAAAATCAAAAAAGTAAGAATATATTTAATTTATTACTAATGGGAGAAGCATCAGGATTAGGACAATTTTTGGGTGGGATTTTGTGCATAATCCTAGGGGTTATTGCATTTTTTGTAAAGTAGTAATAAATAAGAATTTTATTTTTACACTGAAATATTGTGAATAAAATCACTTAAACAAATGGGTTCTTTAGCTGAAGATCGGAGCTGTCTCTAAGGCAGCTTTTTCTTTTTGCAACTATCGAATTATACTATGACTATTAGATTGGTTTTTGAAGATGAAAAGGAAGAAAAAGAAGAAAAACGAATCAAATATAATTAAAATGACATTTGGAAAGAATTCTTATGTTAAGGACGATGAAACAGATTTTATATTTGCGTGGTTACATCCTATTATTTCGTGTAGGTTATGTATCAAGTATTTTATAAAATGGATAACGTCTGTGGATTCTTCTTTGGCACCTACTGTTCATCGTTATTACATTTTATTCTTTACATTGATATTGAGGTCATTTTTGTGGATTTATATTGGAATGGGGATTGGGGTAATCTCAAATGATAAGTCAGATGGTATGAGGTTAGTGACAGAGATTCCAATGACTATTGGAATGTCATGTTTAAGTATATTTGGACTGTTGTTGGTTATACGGATTGTAATTTCTTTCTTTGAACTGATCAGACTTTTTAAAAAGGATAACTTATTTTTGTATGGTTTGAGAGTTACTGTTGTATATGGATTTATTGGCATGAGTTTGTTGGGAAGTGCACTGTGGTAGTTTTATATACATGTTCTTCTTCAAGTAACGGGGTAGGTTAGTTCAACAAGGAGTTATAATATATTATATTCAGAAGCTTGTAAAAGTGGTTGTGAAAAATACATATAAAGTAACGAGATCCACCTAAAATAGGAGAGGAAAATTAAATTGAATATAGATATAGGGTTTCTCTTCCTTGTTCTCTTATCTCTAACAGGATTAATATTGTCCATTCGATATACTAAAGAGCAAGATAAAGAACAGAGTGAAGTAGTAAGCGGAGCAGGAATCTTCGGTAATTTTGTTTATCTTTTGATAACTTCACTACCATTTAAGGTAAGAAAGGCGATATATATTATAGTGTGCCTTCTTATGGTCCTTTTGTTTTCTATTGGTTTATGGGAAGTATAAAAGGTTTAGTTATGCAACTAACAGGTGCTTGTGGATTACTTTAATAAAAAGTATAAAAACGTGTAGTAGAGGAGTCAGAAAATAATATGGAATGTTTTTGTGAACAAAAGGAAACGTATGTGTTAAAAGTTGAAGGAGATGTTGGAGCGGACCCTATATGGTGCAATAAATGTGGTTGTAACTTTGATATAGAGGACATTCCGATTTCAAATGAGTTAAAACGAGAATTGATTGAATGGGTGAATATGTATGGTGAATGGATTGATTGGGATAAAGATAAATTGCTTCCCAATGGGATTGAACTTGAAGAAGAACACAATAAACAGGGGGTGAATTTAACAAGAAAAATAAAGAATGAACTTGAAGCGAAATATAGCATTAAATTTTCACCTTCAACTATGGCGAGAATGTATGGAAATAAAAATCATTAATGTTTATTCCACTAAAGGGTGCTTACTTTATTATCAGGAGCTGATTAGCAGCTCTTTTTCCTTGCAACAAACGGGGCAGGTTTTTCAATAAAGAAATTGCCTCAAATTGTTGTCAAATTTTCTTGGGAATAACTCCAAGCTGCTATAGCCCATGCCGAAATTACTTCACCAACAAATGATAGCAGTCCGACAACAAATTCCATAGTTATCAACTCTTTCAAAATTATTATCATATGTTTTTCTAATCCATAAATTCCTATTAACATCCGGGTAGTGGGTGTTGCGCCAGGGAGTAATCAACAAACAGGTTTAACAACAATGCTTATAATGAAGCAGTAGCTTTCAAACGTGGAGTGACAGTAGAGGGCCTTGGATCAGATTACAGCAAAACGATACCACTTGGTCGACCTGGTGAATTGGATATTTGAGCTGTCTTTAAGACAGCTTTTTCTTTATGGAACTAAAGGGACAGTTTAGTTGAAGTAGTGATAAAATAAAGGGGAAATTAGATAAAATGAAAGAAGTGAAGGTTTTGATTAAATATAAATGCCTCCATCATGTAAGTCTTACTGTGACAGATTTGGAAAGAGCAAAAGAATTTTATGGTAAAACTTTATGTTTAAAAGAAATAAAGCGTCCTGATTTTGATTTTCCAGGTGCCTGGTATGAAATAGAGGGACATCAACTACACTTGATAGTCGATCCCTCTTCACAGACGATCCGTAAGGATAAAAGTTTATCCAGCAGAGAAGGTCACTTTGCACTTAGAGTCGATAACTACTATGACACTCTTAAATGGTTAAAGCAGAATGAAGTTGAAATCCTTGAAAAACCATACGGAAAAAGTGGATTCGCACAAATTTTCTGTGCTGACCCAGACGGTAATTTGATTGAACTAAATGTTAATCAAAACAATCTATGAGTAAGCTAAGATAAAGGCTGCCATTACTGGGTCTTTTCTTATTGAAGTAACGGGGCAGGATAGTGGAACAAAATGCCTTTTTTTAGGATGAAGGATAATGGGAGCCAATAATGTAGAACCCATGAAAATTAAATCTATAATGATAGAGGATTAAAATTTTTAAAAAAGTAGACTTAGCCAGATTAAAGATAGTAATCCTGAAAGGAGGAACTAAATTGGGAGGAACTGAATTTGAATATGTTTTAGATCACGTTGGAATTGCTGTTAGAAGTATTGATGATGCTCTTCCCTTTTATCTTAATGTATTAAATGGAGTATTAGAGGACCGTTATACAAGTGATACACCTGGTGTTGAAGTACACGTTGCTGTTGTCAGAACTAATGATAAAGTAATTGAATTATTGGCACCAACCAACAAGAACTCTCCAATGGCTCGGTTTATAAAGCAACGAGGAAAAGGGGTACATCATATTGCATATCGAGTTGACGATTTGGACAGAGCAATACTCGAGGCAAGTACAAATGGAGTTCGTTTTCTAGAGGACACACTACGTACAAACACACGGGGAAGAAGGCTCATTTATGTTAATCCCGTATCAACTGATGGAACTTTGATTGAACTTTGTAGCTATTCAAATAATTAAAGAAAATTTTTTATCTTAATTGGTAGAGGCGATTCTAAGCAACAATTGGGGAATTAACGTGAACTTTAAATAATCTATTACGCTGTTCAACTAACAGGTACGTTAACTTAAGATCAGAACTGTCTATAAGGCAGCTTTTTCATAGTCCACTATTAGGGCAGGATAGTTCTTTAAGAATGCAAAAACCTAAAATTACCCTAACGAAGACTTATTTTAAGGCGGAAAACAAGAGCCAGAATCATGGTTTTATCTTATTCCCAAGACACCTGATATAAAGGATTTTTGGATGTATAGAGAAAGAAACAACAGTGTCATCGGCAGTGTTGTGAAACATGATGATTTGATTCAATACATTATTGACTCATTAGAATGGATTCCAAGTAAAAAAACATCATTACGAGGAACTCCAAGTGGCTGAGGTATTAACTATCATGGAGTAACCCTTAAACGAATAGCAAAACCAGTTGAAATAGCTGAAATCATACCTTTTCTTTCATCCAATGTTTCGAATTACATATTGGGCGAAATCATCAATGTTAGTGGCGGAAGATGGCTTCTGATAATTGGGGGTTTTTCCGAATGCGTTATTATACAAGCTGTAAAAATGAGACCAAAATAAAGTGGTCTCTTTTATTTGTTCAAATATCATTAAAAAAGGTCTGTCTGGAAAAGTCGAATTCATCCGAAATTGGGACAGCCCTTTCGATCTTAAAGCAATGTTTTTCACTTCTTCATATCCAACTGTGAAAATTACGAGAGCGGGTGATGAATGGCTATCTGCATCTTTTCTACCTGTTGCATCGATTATCAGTTGTGTAAGCTTCCGATAATCCTATCGGTCCTTGGTCCATATGGGGTGTGTCTTATTAGGGATACCTGAATGTCCCTTTTGATAGCAGCTCGGCATTTTTATAGAAAAGGATCAAATACGCAGTTTCATACTTATTTTATATTTACCATCACTCAAACAATATTAGGAAAAACATCCATAAATATTATTCAAAGAAAATATTATTTATTCTAAAAATTCATATTATAATACTTTATTCTTATGCTATATTATAGGGAGAATTATTTATTATCACGTATAATCTAAGAAGTGGAGTGATTTGAATGAAGAAACTTGGTTTACTTAGTATGTTTTTGATTTTATCTATCTTTATCTCGGCTTGTGGAACCAGTGATGAAAAAAATGCAGGTGAGGAAAAGAAACCTGAAAAGGTATATAAAGTTGGTGTTGATACAACTTATCCTCCTTTTGAATTTAAAGAGGGGAACGACTATAAAGGTATTGATATTGAGTTAATCAATGCAATAGCGAAAGACCAGGATTTTAAAATCAAATTGTCTCCTATGGATTTCGGTGGAATCATTCCAGCGATGCAAGCCAATCAGCTTGATGTGGCCATTGCGGGAATGAGTATTACGGAGGAAAGAAAAAAGGTAGTAGATTTCTCAACACCGTATTTTGATGCAGGATTAACTATAGTTGTTAAAAAAGATAATACAAGTACTAAAACGGTTAAAGATCTTAAAGGAAAGACCATAGCAGTGAAAAAAGGGACAACAGGTGCTAAATATGCACAGGATAATGCTACGAAACTAGGAATTAAAGTTGTTCAATTTAATGATAGTCCAGCAATGTTCCAGGAAGTGGCCAACGGTAATGCGGATGCTCTTATAGAAGATTACCCGGTTATCTCCTATGCAATCGCCCAAAAAGATCTTGGGTTGAAGATCGTAGGTGACCGTTTGAATGGTGATCAGTATGGGATTGCTGTATTGAAGGGGCAAAACAAGGATTTATTGAAGAAAATAAATGATGGTCTTGCCAATCTTAAAAAAGACGGCACGTATGATGAGATTATAAAAACGTATCTTGGTGAATAGATTCATGATCAATAGGCGCGCATAAAGCGCGCTTTCTTTTTCAAAGGGGTGAAAGGAATGGATATAATTGTTGCGGCATTGCCTATTTTATTAAAAGGACTTCAGGTGACACTTTATATCTTTGTGATTGCCATTATTCTAGGTTTTTTGATTGGTTTAGTGGTGGCTTTGCTGCGACTTGCCCCGATCAAGATCTTGAACTGGATTGCAAAGGTTTATGTGGATGCTATACGGGGGACACCGTTCATTGTGCAGCTGTTTTTTATCTATTTTGGTGTGAATTCACTAAATTTGATTTCATTGAACAGTACAACAGCAGGAATTATTACCGTTGCAATCAATGCAGGGGCATATTTTGCTGAAATAATAAGGGCAGGGATACAATCCATCGATAAAGGACAAACGGAAGCGGCAAGATCCATCGGGTTCACGGGTACTCAAACAATGAGATATGTCGTGCTGCCGCAAGCCTTTAGAAGGATGCTCCCTACCATTACGAACCAATCGATCATCAGCTTGAAAGATACTTCTCTATTATCCGTCATTGGTATAGCGGATTTAACTCAGCAAGGTCAGATTCAAGCTTCGGCAACCTTTGAAGCATTCAAGATTTGGCTCGCTGTAGGTGTGATTTACTTTATCATCATCTATTTGTTAACCCTTATTGCTAAT
Organism: Peribacillus sp. NJ11; assembly: GCF_030348405.1. NCBI lineage: Bacteria > Bacillati > Bacillota > Bacilli > Caryophanales > Bacillaceae > Peribacillus > Peribacillus sp. NJ11. The sequence goes on along the minus strand of NZ_JAUCFO010000001.1, from coordinate 472,987 downwards.
TTCATTGAAAGGAGGGTACAAGTTCGATGAGCATCATTACTGTAAAAAACCTGAGAAAATCATTTGGAACTGTCGAGGTTTTAAAAGATATTAATGCAGAAGTGCAAGAAAAGGAAGTAATTTGCGTAATAGGCCCTTCCGGATCTGGAAAGAGTACATTCCTGCGTTGCCTGAATCTCCTTGAGGAAGTTACGGGCGGTGAGGTGGTCATTAACGGACATGATATAACCGACCCTAAACGGAAAATCAATATTAACAAGGTTCGGCAAGAAGTTGGAATGGTTTTCCAACATTTTAATCTATTTCCTCATAAAACGGTGATGGAAAACATAACGTTGGGCCCTATTAAAATTCGTGCCACCGATAAAGCGGAAGCGGGAAGATTAGCGCTTGAGTTATTGGATAAGGTTGGTCTCAAGGAAAAAGCAAATAGCTATCCAGGGGAACTTTCCGGTGGGCAAAAGCAACGGGTTGCCATCGCAAGGGCATTAGCGATGAATCCGAAGATCATGCTATTTGACGAACCGACTTCGGCACTTGATCCTGAAATGGTCGGGGATGTTTTAGAGGTAATGAAACAACTTGCTAAAGAAGGTATGACAATGGTCGTGGTTACGCATGAAATGGGCTTTGCCCGCGAAGTCGGGGACCGGGTCATATTCATGGATGGAGGGTATATTGTCGAAGAAAATGAACCGAATCAACTATTCGGTAACCCTCAGCACGAGAGAACCAAGGCATTCTTGAGTAAAGTGCTTTAAAGGAATGCGAGTGTGGAAATGCCTGTAAGAAATTATTTGCCGGCATTGAATTGGATTATGAAAGAAGTTGTGCATAAAGTGTGGACAAAGGAATGCGGGAAAATGAGGGGAAACCCAAACGCATAAGCCTTTCCCTTATCTTTGTGCATAACTTTTTTCTTAGAGTAGAAATGAGAAAAGAAACCTATGCAGTCAACACCTGCATAGGTTTCTTTTTTATTTACTTGGAACCGTAACTAATCAGGTTCGTCATGATTCGATATCCGCCCGGAACCTGACCTTGAATTTGCCTGTATAGGACCAGGTTAGTGTAGAGGTAGGTGCCTTTACCGTATTTAGCCATGAGGATTCCGCCATCAAATTTTTCTTCATTCGGATCAGCCATGGAAATGAATGTTTCAAACCGTTCGTCCCATTTCATTGGGAAGTACAATCCTCTTTCTTGAACCCAATTGTTCCAGTCGTCCGTTGTTATTTTATTTGGATAGTTAAAAAGCGCTGATTCTGGTTTAGACACGTTGACCGTGGCATTTTCATCGGTTACCCGCCAGCGAATGGAAGGATTCCCGAGGGTAAGTGGATATGGGGCAGTCTTCTGGGCATCCCATCCATCACCCGGTTTATGGTACTGAACGACGAGATGACCGCCGTTTTCCACATATTCCAGTAAGCGCGCGTTATTTGCCTTTAGATCTTCCCTGGATAGATAGGCACGTATGCCTGTAACGATCGTGTCGTATTGGCTTAAATCACCTTCAGCTAAATCAGCCGCAGTTAACTTTGTGATGTTAAGGCCAGCGTTGCTTAAGTAATCTGCCACTTTATCAAATCCACTCTCAATGTATCCCACTTTTAATGAAGCTGGCATCAAAAGCTCAAATGCAACGGTATTGATTGCAGCTGGATATTGGTAATAGAATGTTCCGATATGGTCATAGGAAATCTCCTGAATGGTTGAATCAAAGGTGTTTCCATTGACAGTGGCAACTGCCTTAACCTGATATTCACCATTTTGAATTGCCTTCGGTGGTGTTAGATTGAATTTCACTTGTTTTTCTTCTGATTTTTCATTAAATGATACGGTGGCTTTTTGGGGATGAACTTCCCAATTTTCAGGGATTTTTAAAGCGACCTTTGCTGCTGTTTTTCCTTTTGTATAATTTTTCAAGGTTACGGTCACTGGTATTTTTTCTTTTACATCTGATGTATTTACCACGATATCTTCAGGGGATAGGTTAAGACCAACGTCAGGAAGGACAGCGATCGTTCCATCCAATTCTTCCTTGATGGCGGTTTTGGTGCTGCCGTATTTATAAGAAATGCTGGTTGTAATTGTTGATTCATCATAAGCATGGTAATAGGCTGCATCTTCAGGGACTTCGACCTGGTACGTTATTGTCGTTGATTTATTTGGTGCTAGATTGACATCTTTAGCTTTTGTTTTAGCCTTCCATCCTTTAGGTACGTTCAATGCAGCAGCGACCTTTTTCAATGTTTGTTTCCCGTTATTCCTCACCGTTACGGTTACGTTCGTATTTTGGCCTTTTGTAAGGATCATTGACGCTGCTTTAGCTTGAACATCCAGTCCTGAAGAGACATAACTGACGTTTTGTATTTGCTCTTCTTTTAATGAGAGCTTATGAAGTAAGTCGTTTTTCATGGCAGGGCTTAGCTTTGCCTTTTTGATTTGCGCAGTAATTGAACGAACATTGGCGAGAGCCGTTTGGGAAGTTGAAAAAACCCGTTTATCATTTGGATAAGCTTCAATAACAGCATCTAAATTCCGTTGTAGATATTTAAATTCACCTTTTAATTTTGATGCTGAGCGAGGGAGTTTTTCAGCCCATTCAGTAAAATCATAAGGTATGCCTGCAAACAGGTCCGACTGGCTTTTTGTATCAACGGCGCTTTGCTTCAAATCCAGATGGACCTGGCGCGGTGCTGCAGGGATATCAGAGCCCATGCCCTGGCTTTTATGCAGATACCGGGATTGTTCTCCAAGCTGTGGGTAAGTCATACCGTATATTGGATCATATTTACCGATTTCAATCGAAGTGGTTGCTTGATCTGCGGAGGAAACAGGTAAATATAACTTTTTCACTTGCCATACCGATAGACCTTGTTTCAATTGTTTTGGAAAAACAGTAGGATCAGCGGCATCCTTAAAGGCACGTTCGCTTAAGATTGTCATAGTTCGATGATGTCCATGCTGGGTATCATCATTTTGGAAGGATGGCATCAATATATCAGGCTGATACGTCCGAATAAAGCGGATAAGCCGTTCATACGTGAGTTCCTCGCCCCATTTTCCCAAAGTTTCCTCTGGTGTTTTAGAGAATCCGAAATCATAGATGGGGTCGGAGGTTGTTCCACTTAGATGATAGGCCTTAACTCCGGTGATTTTTGCAGCTTCTATCATTTCCCTTGAACGGATGATTCCAAGAGCATTGTCCAGTTCATCCCCAATTTCATTTTGACCTCCTTCACCCCGGTTTGCAATCAGGCTGGATGTCTTCACCCCTAACCCTCTCGATAGATAAGCTAGAAAGTCACTGCGCTCATCATCAGGATGGGCACCGCTGTTTAAGAATGTCACGGTCGTCTCAAGTGGCTTGACCGCATTCCATAGCTCAACTTTGGCTTCCTCCGGATTTGCAGCGGAACCTCCAAACGGCAATGATGCAAGAACTAGCAAAAGGGAAAGCAACGATAAAAAAGCTTTTTTCATTTTCTTTTAACCCCCTTCAACCTTAATAAAATACCCAAGCTTTTGTGAAGAAAAAAATGTAGGTTAGTAATATTTTCTAACTAACTAGATGAAAAAAACTTATCTAATAAATAGCACTAATGGTTATAAATGTAAATAATTCGAAGTAACTATAAAAAGGTGACTATTTAAAATGTTCAGAATAATAACTTGTGCGCAGAATGTATTTAAGTTATATTTTTACTTAATTAGGAAGATTTACTAACTAAATGATGTAAGGCCGTGATGTGATGAGTTTTAAAAGAACACCCAGTCATCAAAAATACGTTAATAAAAAAAGAATCATTCAATGCATCCAAGAATGTTCACCCATATCGAGAGCTGAAATCGCCGTTAAGCTTAAGCTAAGTAAACCGACCGTTTCCCTGGCCGTGGATGAACTTATACAGGAGAAATGGGTATTTGAGAAAGGGATAGGAGAATCCTCTTCTCAAGGTGGAAGGAGGCCTATCCAGCTCTTTTTCAATGAGAAGGCTGCCTATATCATAGGGGTTGATATAGGCGGGACGAAAGTGAAAATCGTTTTATGTGATTTAATTGGCAACATCCTTGCCGAAGCTAGTTTTTCAACAAGCACTTATTTACATTCAGGTCTTCTTAAACAAATGGCGATTGAAACGGAACGGTTAATTGCAAAGAAGCAGATTGGAAAGGACAGGATATTAGGGATGGGAGTCGGGATTCCTGGTATAACGCAAACGGCAAGCGGATTAGTCATAGAGGCACCGAGTTTAGGGTGGGTACAGTATCCGTTTATAGCCGAAGCGAAAAGGTATTTTGATTTCCCCATTTTTCTCGACAATGATGTAAACGCGGCTGCGCTTGGAGAACAGTGGCTGGGTAATGCACAAAATAAGCGGAATTTACTGTTCATTGCGGTTGGCACGGGGATAGGAAGCGGCATTATCTTGAATAATCAGTTATACAGAGGGGCTTCCAGTGCAGCTGGGGAAATGGGATATATGGTAACGGATAAAGAGGATATGAAGCGTGAATTCAAGCCGGTTTTCCATAGATACGGCTATTTGGAAAGTGTCGCAGGTGGAAAATCGATTGGCGGTCAATTTACCAGAGCTGTTCTCAAGGATCCTTATCATTTTTTATTCGAACGGGCCCAATCTTCCGAACTATCGGGGGAAGATGCTTTTTTGTCCGCAAAAAAAGGAGACACGACAGCGATGGCCGTCATTAATGAAGCCATCGAACATTTAGCCTGCGGAATTGTCAATGCGGCTAGTTTGCTAAATCCAGAGGTGATTATTTTAGGAGGTGGTGTATTAAATTCATCTGAATACATTTTACCTAGAATTCGGGAGATCGTTGATCGATATCTTCCAAGTTCAGTAGAAATGAAAACTTCTCAATTGGGAGAAAACGCAGGAGTATTAGGGGCGGTTTCCCTATTCTTAAGGGAACATGATGGCATTTTGAATTTTCGTGATGAGGGGGATTATTTATGAAATATAGGAAAAAGTCGCTTGTTTCAGTTCTGGTCTTATCGGCAGCACTATTGATTTCAGGATGTAATGGTTCAGATACGAAAACGAATTCGGAGTCTGGCGGTTCCAAGGGAGAAAAAGGTGAGTTGGAAGATAAAATCGTCGTTTATTCTCCGCATGGCAAAGATATTTTATCGAAGTTCGAAAAGCAGTTCGAAGATAAATATGGTATTGATGTTGAGTGGCTTGATATGGGGTCCCAGGAAATCCTTGACCGTGTTCGATCAGAGAAAAATAATCCGCAGGCAGACGTTTGGTGGGGAGCACCTTCCACGAACTTCAATCAAGCAAAGGATGATGGACTGCTTTCTGCTTATAAGCCTACCTATTCCGATAGTCTCAAAGAAGGATTCCACGATCCGGAATGGTATTGGACGGGAACGAGCCAGACACCGGAAGTCATCATGTATAACAGCAAAGAACTGTCAAAAGACGAAGTGCCGAAAGATTGGGATGAGCTGCTTGATCCGAAATGGAAAGATGAAATCATCATCCGCTACCCGTTGGCCTCCGGAACGATGAGGACAATTTTTTCTGCGATGATCTATCGTACGTATAAGGATACGAATGATCCCGAAGAAGGATATGACTGGTTAAAGAAGCTCGACCAAAACACGAAGGAATATTCAGCGAACCCGGAAATGATGTATAACAAGGTAGCTAAAGGTGAGGGCTCCCTTTCCGTCTGGGCAATGCCGGATGTTGTCATGCTGAAAGAAAATAAAAATTATCCGTTTGAGTTCGTCATTCCAGAAAGCGGAACGCCCGTATTGACAGAAGGTATCGCCATCGTTGAAGGTGCCAAGCATCCAAAAGCGGCTGAAGCCTTTTATGAGTTTGTCAATTCACCAGAAGCCGCAAAAACTTTGGCAGAAGAATTTTACAGGATTCCGACCAGAAGTGATGTGAAGGATTTACCTGAATGGATCACGGAAACCGAAATTAAAGCCATGGATATCGATTGGAATGCATTCGAAGAAAATGGTGACGAGTGGATGAAATATTGGGACGAAAATATAAAAAGTGGAGATAAAGAAATTAAAGAATAAGGAAGTGTCGTTGGATGGCGTCAATAAAAATGGAGAATGTCCAAAAAGCCTTCGGTAAAACGATAGCTGTTGACCATTTAAATCTGGAAATCAAAGAAGGAGAGTTTTTTACCTTTCTTGGTCCAAGTGGCTGCGGTAAAACGACAACGCTTCGGATGATTGCCGGTTTTTATTATCCAACAAAAGGTGTCGTCCGATTTGGCGAAAAAGATATGACGCGTGTACCTCCGGAGAAAAGAAATACAGGCATGGTATTTCAAAACTATGCCCTCTTTCCCCACATGACTGTTTTTGATAATGTTGCATTTGGTTTGCGTGTGAGAAAAGTTTCTTCAGCTGACTTAAAGAGGAGAGTGCTGGATGCCCTCCAAAAGGTCAGGCTGGAGAGCTACTCGAGTCGTCAAGTGAGCCAGTTGAGCGGAGGACAGCAGCAGCGTGTTGCCCTTGCGAGAGCACTGGTCATTGAACCGGAAATATTGCTGTTGGATGAGCCATTAAGTAATCTGGATGCCAAGCTTCGTGATGAAATGAGGGTAGAAATCTTAAGACTGCAGCGTGATTATAAGATTACCACCATTTATGTCACACATGATCAGGCTGAGGCATTATCCATGAGTGATCGGATCGCTGTGTTCAATTATGGTGTATGTCACCAGGTCGGGACGCCGGCAGAAATTTATAATCAGCCGGCCAATGACTTTGTGGCGAGTTTCATAGGTGAGATTAATCTATTGCCCGTTAATGTGGAAAACGTTCAACAAGAGAATATAGCGGTTACCCTTAAAAACAGTGAACAACCGTTTAAATTCAATGTGCAAAATCCAGATAGGGAAGGAAATTCAATTCTGCAGACCGATAATGACCTTGCTGTTTCGATTCGTCCTGAAGCAATCAGAATTCTGGATGTGGCCGAAGAGGGAATGAATATCTTTAAAGGTAAAATCCATTCCGTCCAATTCTTTGGATCTGTTGTAAATGTCATGGTGGATGTTCAAAACGTGTTATTAAGGGTGGACGTATTTAATACTCATGAATTTGGATACTTTTATCAAGGGAAGGAAGTGTTTGTCCAACTTCCTGAGAATCAGCTGCGCCTTCTCCCTGTCATTAGCGGTGATGCACCATGATTAAAAATCGTGACACCAGATTGACGACTTGGCTCCTTATTCCAGTTGTATTGGTGCTTGTAGCTTATGTACTCTACCCATCATTGAGAACCTTTATAGAAAGTTTGCAAAAAGACGGAGCGATATCCCTCGGAAATTATCAGGACTTCTTCGTACAGGAATCGAAAACGAACTTAGAGGCTCTATGGAATTCCGTTTATATATCCGTATTGAGTGTATTGGTCAGTGCCTTGATTGGCATTCCGCTAGCAATCATTTTTAACCGTTATGATTTCCCAGGGAGAAGCTTCTTTTCATCTGTAGCGATTTTGCCGATTGTCCTTCCGTCGTTGGTAGGGGTTATGGCCTTTATGTTTTTATATGGAGAATCGGGATTAATCCCGAATGCCATCAAGGATCTGTTCGGTCTCGATAAAGTTCCATTTAAAATTGGCGGGGTATCGGGAATACTGATCGTGCATGCCTATACGATGTATGTATATTTTTATATGACCGTATCCGCTGCAATCAATAAAATTGATCCGTCCCTTGAAGAAGCAGCTTATAACTTAGGCGCAAATAAATTCAAGGTATTTTGGAAGGTGACATTTCCATTATTGACACCCGCCATCGTGGCCGCCTCTTTACTTGTTTTCATGATATCGATGGCTTCATTCAGCGCCCCGTTTTTATTGGCTGGGGGGTACAGGGTATTGAGCTTGCAAATTTATTTTTCGAAGATTAATGGTGATATGGAAATTGCTGCTACTCAATCAGTCATTCTATCCATTATTTCGATTTCTTTTCTATTATTCATGCGTTGGTACCAGAATAGGAAAGATTACCGCATGGCTTCCAAAGGAATTGGGGCACACAGGAATGAAGTGGAAAATCCGTTTATGAAATGGGTGATGGTCGTAACGGGTATCATCGGCGTAATTATTCTGCTTTTACCTCACTTTACGATTCTATTGCTTTCACTTGTGCCGGATGGGACCTGGACATTCCAAACGTACCCAACAGTATTTAATGTGGAAAATTACCGGCTATTGTTTGAAGATCCCAATATCTTCAAACCGTTACGGAATAGTTTACTGATGGCCGTAATTGCCACACTGGCAAATCTGGTGTTTGGGGTCATCGCGTCCTATGTTCTTGTCAAACGGAAATTCGTAGGGAAAAGCTTTGTTGATATTCTAGTCATGATTCCTTGGGCGTTGCCTGCAACGGTCATAGGGATGAACTTGATATTCGCATTCAATGAACCTAGCGTTTTTTCTTTCGGTCAAATATTGGTAGGAACATTTTGGATTTTGCCCCTTGCCTATTTCATCAGACATATTCCACTCGTTGTCCGCTCGACTAACGCCGTTCTGGAGCAGCTCGATGACTCGATTGAGGAAGCGGCTAGAAACTTGGGGGCAAAGTGGTTTTATACCTTCAGAAAGGTCATTTTACCGATTATCATGCCTGGTGTTTTATCCGGGACATTATTGGCATTCATCGAGTCTGTAGGAGAATTTCCAACCTCAGTCTTGTTGTATACGATTTCAAACAGACCCATATCCATTGAAATCATGAATCAGCTTCGGATGTTCAATATGGGGCAGGCAGCTGCCTATGGGATGATTCAAATCACGCTTATTGTTATCGTTCTCTTTATTTCGAACAAGTTTTTTGGAATCAAAGCGGAAAAAGCTTTATAAATCGGAGGTTCAAAGATGAGTAAGCTTGAAGAATTTATCAAAAATGAAGGTAGTGTTTTTCCTGGGAAAACATATGCAGAAGAGCTTCTAATGCCAGTTTTTAATGATCAAAGAGATTACTTATTTCATGTGATGTTCGATATTCATCGAGCACATGTCATCATGCTTTCGGAACAAAAGATCATTAAAGAAGAAGAGGCGAAAACCATGCTGGATGGGATTCGGAAAGTGGCCCAAACAGATCTCACCAAGCTGACCTATCAGCCTCAATTCGAAGACTTATTTTTCATGATGGAGGCAAAGGTCGGTGAGGAAATTGGTCATGAGCTTGCAGGGAAAATTCATATCGGGCGTAGCCGTAATGATATGGGAGTTGCGATGTACAGGCTAGTTTTGAGAGGTCATCTTCTCCAATTGATCGGATATGCAAACCAATTGAGTGAGGTATTCTTGGTGCAGGCAGAAAAACATACAGAAACTTATATTACTGGTTACACACATACCCAACCGGCTCAGCCGACTACATTAGGTCATTACTTTTTAGCCATTTATGATGTTCTCCAAAGGGATATTGGCCGGTTATGGGCAGCCTTTGAAACGGTGAACCAATCCCCTCTGGGCGCGGCTGCGTTAACGACTACCGGTTTTCCAATCAGCCGGAACCGTACCGCTGAACTGCTTGGGTTCGATTCGGTTATTGAAAATTCCTATGACTCGATAGGCGGGGCCGATTATTTATTGGAAACTGCAACTGCCATCATGACGTGCATGGTCAACACTGGAAGGTGGATTCAAGATTTCCTGCAGCATGTGACAAGGGAGTTTGGTACATTTCATGTGGCAGATCCTTATGTACAAGTAAGCAGCATCATGCCGCAAAAAAGAAACCCAGTATCAATTGAACATTCCCGTTCGATTGCAAGCAGTGCGTATGGTGACGCACTTGCTGCCATGAACATGATCCACAACACACCATTTGGTGATATCGTCGATACGGAAGATGATTTACAGCCGCATTTATATCGAGCCTTTTCGAATGCGGGCCGTGTCATGAAACTGATGTATGCCGTCATATCAACTTTGAAAGTGAATGAAGAACATACAAAGAAAATGGCAGCAAAATCTAGTATAACGGTTACTGAATTAGCGGATACCCTATCAAGAGATTACGAGATATCATTTAGAAAAGCCCATTCCATAGCCAGCCATATTGCAAAACGGTCGATAAGTGAAGGGAAAGAGCTATATGATTGGGACACACAAGACATAAACAAGATGATAAATGGATTCGTCTCAGTGAATATAGCAGAAGATGAATGGAAAAAAATAATCTCTCCCGAATACTTTGTAGAGATTAGAAGCATTCAAGGCGGGCCCAGCCCGAAAGAGGTTTCGAGGATGATTGTATCTAGAAAACAAAAACTGGAACAAGAGTTACAGGAATATAAGGAAATGGTCAAAGCATTGAATGATGGAAGGAAGGCTTTAGTGGATTACTGAAGTTATCAGGAAAAAAGGAAATGAGTTTTATTAACGGGCATGGAACTCACGAGTATTTGCTCCAAATTCACGAGTAAAAGCGTAAAACTCACGAGTATTTGCTCCAAATTCACGAGTAAATGCGTGGAACTCACGAGTAAAAGCCCGAATCTACTGATACGAGTATTTTTTTGTTGTCTTGGAAGCAATACGAAGCATTTTATCTGCTAACTGCGAACCTAATATAAGGCGGAATGTTAATGTCAAATAGACTTCAGTTCGGTTGCATCCTGATTTTAATAGCTCTCGTAATATCGATTACTTTTAGCTTTAACCCTAAATTATTAATACCTAAAGGATATGATTTAGCTACTGATGGTCTGGTAGTAGCCAGAACCTTGATGATTATTTTTTCGTTGTATTTATTAGTTAAAATAGGGGATTTGATTATAAACAAAAAAGAGTAGTAGTCTAAAATGAGACTTCCTATAATCAATCTTGAGAAAAAGGACATTATGCTTTGGATGTCGATTATAAAGGAAGGCTCAGTCTTTTGACTGAGCCTTCCATTGTTCTTTCACATCTTTACTTTTTATCCAAAAATGAGCGCTTCATATATCGTTAACGGATTTAGGTTCCAACTGAACCGCGTGCTTCCTGAAAGCAAGACTTACTGTTATCATCACAAGGAAATTGATTGCCAAGGCGATGATTCCGACATTCAAATCTTTTGCTGCTTGTGGCAAGGATGGAAACAAGGTCCCTATTGTTGAATGACTGAGTGTAATGCAGATTACGATGGCCAATCCAGTGATGATGCCGGCGATTGCGCCATATTTATTGATTGGATTATTCTTCTTCAGACTAAAGAGAAGGGAAGGGAATAGCTGTGTAATGAGACTGTATCCCATGAGAATTAATGCCGACATCGTTTCGCCGCCGTTTAAGGTGAAGTAGACGGCTATAAGGGCAATGATGGGAACAAGGAACTTTGCCAATCTTACAACGTGCCGATCGGATACTGTAGGTGCGAATTCCTTATAAACGTTTTTCGCGAGCAGTGTAGCGACGCTCATCAAAAGCATGGATCCAGGCACCAATGCGGTCAGCAATCCAGCTCCGCCGATTATGCCTATGAACCATGGATCAAAGGTCTCGATCGAAAGGCGCAGCAATGAGAGGTCTGCATCTGCCCCAACGAGTCCAGGCACTTTCAATATAGCTGTAAACCCTACAAAAAAGACGAATAACAGCATGAGCGTATATAAAGGGCTGATGATGGCATTTTTTCGAAATACCTTCCCACTGCGCGCTGAATAAACAGCGCTGAAAACTTGGGGCCACATATAGAAACCGAATACGAGCAATATTACCGTGGAGATAAACCATGATACGCTAAGTCCCTGCTCAGGGAACTTTAGAAAACCGGGTTTTGCCGAATCAATCGCTTCAAACATCGGCTGAAATCCACCAAAGTAATGAATGGGCAGATAAATCCCTAAGAATCCTATAATGGCAATCATCATGATATCTTTAATGACTGCTGTCCAAACTGAACCGTGTATACCGGATATCATCACATAAATGGTAAGGCTGATCGCCCCCATCCAAACCGCCGCAGACATTGAGATGGCACCATAAGAAGCTTCTGATACAATGATCCCCAAACCTTTCAGCTGCACGACGATCACTGGAATCATCGACACCACACCGACAAGCGCAGCCAAAATTCCTAAACTAGGACTCTTATATTTGCTTACAAAGAAATCGGATTGAGACATCAGTTTATTTTCTTTGGCATATTTCCATATTTCCGGAAGGAGCCAATAGGATAATACGTAAGACAAAGTAATGTAAATAAGAACATATAGAGCGGGTGCGCCCTTTCCATAAGCCCAGCCGCTGCCGCCAAGGAAGGAGAAGGTCGTATAGATTTCCCCAGCCATCAGCAGAAAGACGAATATTGCACCAAAGCCACGTCCGCCCACCGTCCATTGTTCCAAGTCCATATCTTTTCCTTTTGAAGAGCGAATGCCTAAAAATATCGACAGAAGTAAAAATGCTAAAATGATTAAGAGAGCAATATTCATTCCTGGTCACCTTCCCGATTCCTGGGATCCAGCTTATACATGATGCCCAAGATGGCAGAGGTAAGGACCACCCACATAGCCATCCAGAACATATTGAAAGGCATCCCTAATACATAAGGTTCTATTCTATTAACAAAAGGTAGAAATCCTAGTATGCCTATGAAAGGAACTAGAGTAAGGATATATATAATCTTCATTAAACAAACCCCTCCGTATTAAATAAAGTGAAACGTCCACCAATGGGGGTTTTTCTTTAATACCACTGATGGATGGGTGAACCAAACGGGGAAGGGAAATTCATACATGATTGATTTCCCTTCTTTTACAAGTTCCGATGATATATATTAGCTTACACTATTTCGATATAAAATTTAATGTGGTTGCTTGATATATTTTTAGCAACCGAGTCCACTGATGGAAAGTTGAAGTGTTTGTTGAAATGGATAAAGCCTTGAATTCATATTGAGTTCAAGGCTTTATCCGTTTTCTATCTTTTTTTCTGGTAGTTATATAGTATCACCAAGAGTATGAACCAGATTGGCGTCATGAGCAGTGATAGTCGTGTAGCTTCAGCGAATAGCATAACGATAAGGATGAACAGGAATAATCCTAAAATGACGTAATTGATAAAGGGTGTAAAAGGAGCCTTGAAAGTTGATTCGGCTCTGAGGTCAGGCCTTGTTTTCGAATATTTGATATGGGAGATCAAGATTATGCTCCATACCCAAATGAAACAGATGGCACTGATGGTCGTCACAACGGTAAATGCCTGTTCCGGTATCAGTTTGCTTAATAATGCCCCAAGTGATACAACGATTGTTGATGTAAACAAGGCATTGCTTGGAACAGCCTGTTTATTTAATTTTTTCAGTTTGGCAGGGGCTTCGTCATTCCTGCTTAACGTATAGAGTATTCGGCTTGTTGAAAATAAACCGCTGTTGCATGCAGAAGCAGCAGATGTCAAAACGACGAAGTTGATGATCCCTGCAGCTACAGGAATGCCGATTAACGCAAAGACCTCTACAAATGGGCTGCTCGTGGAATCCAGTTGAGTCCATGGGTTGACGCAGAGAATGACGAATATGGCACCCACATAGAAAAGTAAAATCCGGACAGGGATTTTATTGATGGCAGACGGAATGTTCTTTCTCGGGTTCGCCGTTTCTGCTGCGGAAACCCCGACCAATTCGACACCTACAAAGGAGAAGACGACCAACTGTAAAGATAATAGGAATCCGGAGATGCCATTAGGGAACATGCCTCCATGATTCCATAGGTTCGTTAGGGAAACCGTTCCGGTATTGGTATTGAAGCCGATGATCAATAAGAAGATACCTACGATGATCAAGGCGATGATTGTGATTACTTTAATGATGGCAAACCAGAATTCCAATTCGCCAAATAACTTAACGGTCAATAGGTTCAATCCTAACAGGATGACCAGGCATATTAGAGCCGGAATCCATTGAGGGATATCGAACCAGTATTGTATATAGACACCAACAGCTATGATATCGGCCATTGCGGTCATGATCCAACAGAACCAATAGGTCCAACCGGTCACGAAGCCAGCCCATGGACCGACATATTCGGTTGCGAATTCAGTGAATGACGTATACCCTGCATTGGATAAGAGCAATTCGCCTAGGGCCCTCATCACAAAAAACAAAGCAATCCCTATTATCAGATAGGAGAAGATGATGGATGGACCTGCCAATTGTATGGCTTTTCCGGATCCTAAAAATAAACCGGTACCAATGGTTCCTCCTATTGCAATCAGTTGTACATGACGATTTTTTAAATCTCTTTTTAATTCCTGTTTAGCCAATTCGTACGCCCCCGTCTTTTATGGTCTTGATAGTGAATGATTTCAAACCTGCTTGGTCTTGGAGAGAGGGACGTGATTTTTCGCCCAGCTTGCATTTCCCAATGGTTTTTTTCACGAGTGTTGTTTCCGTCCAATCACAAAGTGGACAATAAAAAAAGAGATTGGATAATACCAATCTCTTAAAGGGTTCAGAATAACAATTTATCATTCGTTACTCTTCTGTCCTTTTGCCTGAGATTGTGAATCCTTCGGCGCTGCATCTTGTACAGTCTCTCCAGAAGCTGCTCCTGCTATAGTGTCATCCATAGCGTTCATCGCTTGCTTGTATGTGGTTGTGTGAAAATGTCAGTCAGTGATAATCTTCCACTGCTGAATCGTTCATTATACTTATAAAATAATATTGGAATTCTATCATTTATTTTTTCGGAGGTCAACAAATTTTTGCATTTACAACACTTCTTGAAATGGTTTAAATTTTTATAAACATTCACTTGCGAAGGTTTGAATGGGCTCCGATCAGAAGTGATTGTTTTCTGCTCTTTTTGTACTATCACTATTATAAAATACTGATCATCACTTTTTTAAAATGATAATTTTTGATTGGGAATATCAACAAGATATTTTTGGCAACTGTTTATTTGAAAAATACATTTGTATTTTTACAGAATATTTACTATTATAAGATAAGAAAATAAAATTAAAGTGTTATGCAAATGATTAGGATAAAGCATTTTTACCCGCAATAATAATAGAGAGTCGATTGGTGGAAAGGATATTAATATCATTGCCGCTAATATTGCATCTGGGGGAGTTAAACATGTCAAATAAGGAATTAAAGAGAGGGCTGGAGGCACGTCATATCCAAATGATAGCCTTGGGCGGAACCATCGGGGTTGGGTTATTCATGGGATCGGCGAGCACGATCAAATGGACCGGGCCCTCTGTAATGCTCGCTTATGCCATCGCAGGTATATTTATATTTTTCATTATGCGCTCTATGGGGGAGATGCTATATTTAGAACCGACTACAGGTTCTTTTGCAACCTTTGCGAGCAGCTATATACATCCTTTGGCAGGTTATATGACTGCTTGGAGCAATTGGTTTCAATGGGTAATCGTCGGAATGTCCGAAATCATCGCCGTTGGAATGTATATGCAGTATTGGTTCCCGGAGTTACCAGCTTGGATACCAGGTGTGGTCGCCATGATCATCTTGGGGGCGGCCAACCTCATTTCCGTAAAATCTTTCGGGGAATTTGAGTTTTGGTTTGCGCTTATAAAAATAATTACGATTATATTGATGATCATTGCCGGTCTTGGCCTTATTTTCTTTGGAATAGGGAATGGGGGGGATGCGATTGGATTATCGAATCTTTGGGCAAATGGCGGCTTCTTTACGGGAGGTTGGACAGGATTCTTCTTTGCGCTTTCCCTTGTCGTGGCTTCCTATCAAGGCGTTGAGCTTATCGGCATCACAGCCGGAGAAGCGAAAAATCCAACAAAGACCGTAACAAAAGCGATCAAATCAATTATATGGCGCATTTTAATTTTCTATATTGGCGCTATCTTCGTCATCGTGACGGTTTATCCTTGGGATAAACTGGATGACATCGGAAGTCCATTCGTTTCAACCTTTGCTAAAATCGGTATCACTGCAGCGGCAGGCATCATTAACTTTGTCGTAATCACTGCCGCAATGTCTGGATGCAACAGTGGGATTTTCAGTGCAGGGCGTATGCTTTACACTCTAGCATTGAATGGCCAAGCTCCTAAAATCTTTGCAAAAGTATCTAAAAATGGAGTGCCGGCATATTGTACGATCGCTGTATTATTAGGATTGGGCATCGGGGTTATCCTGAATTACCTTGCACCGCCGCAATTATTCCTTTATGTATACAGTGCGAGTGTTTTACCCGGGATGATTCCATGGTTTGTATTACTTATCAGTGAGCTTAAATTCAGAAAGGTAAATGCTGTTGAAATGGAAAAACATCCGTTCAAAATGCCGTTGGCCCCTTACAGTAACTATGCGACAATTGCCTTTTTACTGATGGTGCTGGTTGGTATGTGGGTCAATCCGAGTACCCGGATTTCCTTGATTGTCGGGATCGTTTTCCTAGTCTTGGTCGCAGCAAGTTATTACCTGCTGAAAATGGATAAACGAACTCCATTGGATGTTAAATCCGATGATGAGATTTCTGGATAAGGTACGAAAGCATAAAGCGTTAAAATACTTTTTAAAAAGCCCTTCTCTTGATCGAGAGGGGCTTTTTTTTTTGCCTTTGTGGATCAATTGTTGGAATTCACGAGTGAACCTGCGATGAAGCATTTTCTGGAAAATACTCCAAATGAAAATGCAGCAATTTGGCACCAATCCATAGGGGCCGCTGGTCGTGCGGACCCAAATGAACGGCTTTTTATTATCGCTATGCCATTATCGTCCAGGAGTATTTAGCTACATGGACCAATCCAGACGAAGAGAGGCTAAACATTCGGTGGATCAAGGACCTGAAGCACGCCTTGTCACCATTTACTACCGGTGACTACGTGAATTGGCCGGATACTCTCATCAAAGATTGGCCAACTGCGTACTATGGAGAAAAATTCAAACGGCTTCGAGAAGTGAAAACGAGGTATGTATGATCCATACAATACGTTTAAGTTCCCTCAAAGAATACCCCCATTAAATAAGGGGGGGTGAAAAAGCTTGGATGGACCAAAAACATTCGTTATAAAAAGGCCTATTCCTAAATTTGGATATAGGCCTCTTTCATCTTGTTTTGAATCAATTAATCGAAATAATACCCAAAATCATTCCGCTTGCGGAGCTTGTACTGCACTGTAAACCTGATTTACGGAAAGTTGGGCTTGTGCGATTTCTTGAGCAGCTTGTTTAATGGCTTCTTGTGCCAAAGTTGGATCAGAAGAAGATTTTTCAATTGCTTGTGAAAGTAAGGTTTGCGTAAGGGTAACGTTTGCTTTCGCTTGATTTAATTGATTGATATCAATTTGTTGTTGAGGCATGTAGTTTCTCTCCTTATGTCATAATTTGAATTACTCCATTAGGATGACCTTTCTTTTCTTTTTTATAAGGAGAAAAAATATATAACGTAGACAGGAAGGACTGAAACTGCCAAGTCCATTGGGATAAACAATTAAAATAAACTATGCAAAATTTATCGGCAATCCGGAAAAAAGATACACCCTTAGGATTGAAAAACGGGAAGAAAGAGAATGGAATTATTAGTTTTATTTACTTAGAATCCTTAAATTTTCATCTGTATAAATAGTATTATGTTCCTTGAATATCATATTGTATGCAATCGCAATAAATATATCGTGACTTGTTGGTTGTTCAGTTAATTAAATTGCACTTTACTTATTGGTTTTATAAGATTAAAATCGGAGAAAGAATTATTATAAAAGATGAGCTGATTGGACAACCAAAAGCTCCTGAACGCGATAAGCGAACAGGAGCTTTTTGCGTTCATTTTGGAAAAAGGAGTTGGGGAGATGAATATTGATCATATTGAAGCTTTTATGTATGTTGTTCATTTTAATAATTTTCATAAAGCAGCAGAGGCACTGTTTTTATCACAGCCGACGGTTTCGGCAAGAATTAAGACGCTTGAGAGTGAACTCGATTCAGTACTATTTGAGAGGCAAGGGAGAGGGATTATTTTAACCGAAAAAGGGAAAGCGTTCATTCCATTTGCGGAACAAATTATTCGTACCTTTCAACAGGGGAAAAAACAGTTGAAAACAGGAAGCGATCTGGAGGAAATAACGATAGGGGCTAATATCATTACATCGCAATACTTTATTCCATTTGCTCTTCCTCTATGGAAAAAGGAAAACCCTAATTTACGCTTTAAATTTATTTCAGCAACAAATGATGCATTAATTGATAAATTGCTTCAGAAACGGGTTGATATAGCATTTATGAAGGATGTTACACATAGTGGTCTGCAAAAACACAAGACCCTTGATAATTCGATACGTTTAGTAGTGTATCCAGGACATCCATTTCAAGTTGAAACAGAGCTAACGGTGCAAGTATTAGCAATGGAGCCGTTGGTATTTTTTGAGTGTGGTGCGTTTGATTGGAACCACGTTCATAAAATTTTTGAAGTGTCTAATGTAGAGCCGCGTATTGAATTTCAGGTTGATCACTTGGAAGTGGCGAAATCGCTAATTCTTAGCAGAAGCTGTATCGGATTTTTACCGTATTTATGTATTAAAAAAGAGTTAGAACAGGGAACTTTGGTTGAAGTTGATGTGTCACATTTAATCAAGATAAAGCAGCACATCTATCTGACTCATTTAAATCACGGGATGGAAGCACCCTTACTATGGAATGACATTCTTTTATCAATTCGGAAATTTGAACAAGATCATCATCAATTACAGACACAATCTAATTGATAGATATTTTCTATCAATACAATATTTTTTCCTATTAGTTAAACCATTGCCATTAACATGCTTTAGGTGTTAGGATAAATCAAAATTATTAAATTATTATTATTCATATCAGTATACTGTGAATTAAAGCGGAGGAGAGAATATGAGTTATAAGCTTGGCATTTTAGACCAGAGCCCGATATTTCCAGGAACTTCAGCCTTTGATGCACTACAGCAAACCATTAAGCTGGCGAGACATGCAGAAGAGTGGGGATATACCCGTTTCTGGGTATCAGAACATCATCATGCCGAAAAGCTAGCGGGATCTTCCCCGGAAGTATTGGTATCATATTTATTAGCCCAAACAAAATCTATTAGGGTAGGGTCCGGAGGTGTTATGCTTCAGCATTATAGTCCATATAAAGTGGCGGAAAATTTTCACGTGTTATCAAATCTTTCGCCTGGCAGAGTTGACCTTGGCATTGGAAAGGCACCGGGTGGTCTCCCCTTATCAACGAAGGCGCTACAATTTGGTACAGTTAATGATGGAAAAGATTTCGAAGAGCGGTTATCTTTTTTACAAAAAATAATTGAAAATTCGATTAATGAAAATCACCCGCTTTCAGGTATTCAGGCGACGCCACTCCCTTCAAAAAAGCCAAAAATGTTTCTGCTTGGTGCAAGTGCTGACAGTGCCAGGCTAGCAGCCAATCTGGGTATAGCTTATGTATTTGCTCGATTTATCAACAGTAATGAGACTGTATTCGAAGATGCTGTACGCATTTACCGAAGTATCTATCCAACTGGGAGCTTTAAGGTATCAGTTTCAGTGATTGCTGCTCCTTCACAACAAGAAGCAGAACAGCTAGCCGGTGACCAAAAGATAGTG
This sequence comes from Peribacillus sp. NJ11, assembly GCF_030348405.1. Classification (NCBI taxonomy): domain Bacteria; kingdom Bacillati; phylum Bacillota; class Bacilli; order Caryophanales; family Bacillaceae; genus Peribacillus; species Peribacillus sp. NJ11. The sequence continues at coordinate 453,409 of NZ_JAUCFO010000001.1, read as the reverse complement.
AAAGTTCATCTCCAAAGCGGTCGTTCTGTTACGGTCCAAACCTTAGTGCAAGCAGAATTATTCGGGAAGCAGTCTGGGGAGTCTTACGAAATAGAAGAACAAGATTCCAATATTATTGCTGGAACTCCCTCTTACGTAAAGGAAGTCCTAACAAATTTACATGAAAAATATGGGGTAGATGAGTTTATCCTACATACACCGGTAGTAAAAGAAGCAGAAAGATTCCGATCTTTTCAATTGTTGAGTCCGCTTCAATTAGCCTTACCTGGAGAAAAGAACTTTGTGAGGCAAAATTAAGAAGTCATCTAAGGAAAGTAGAAGTCAGCAAGCTAAAAATCGATTAATTAAAGGAGGAGTATTGATGTCTGAGCAGAGAAAGTTGAAATTTGGAGCGCTTATTCATGGAGTTGGAGGGAGTATATCTGGTTGGAGGCATCCTGACATTCAAACCGATGCTAGTGTTAGTCTTGAATTTTATAAGGAGCAGGCCCAGAAGGCAGAAGAGGGAAAGTTCGATTTACTTTTCATTGCTGACGGTTTATTCATCAATGAGAAATCCATTCCGCATTTTTTAAATCGATTTGAGCCACTTACCATTTTATCCGCACTTGCTGCTTTCACATCACGAATAGGGCTTGTCGGAACTGTTTCCACCTCATACAGTGAACCATTTACCGTAGCTCGGCAATTTGCTTCACTTGATCACATTAGTCATGGTCGTGGCGGATGGAACCTTGTTACTACACCTCTTGAGAGTACTGCCTTGAACTATAACAAAACGATCGAAGAACACCCTGATCATGCCAAACGCTATCGGATAGCATCAGAATATATACAAGTTACCAAAGGGCTTTGGGATTCATGGGAGGATGACGCGTTTACTCGGGATAAAGAGTCCGGTGAGTTTTTTGATCCTTCTAAAATACATCAATTAAATCATAAAGGAGAATTTTTCTCCGTGCAAGGACCACTTAACATTGCTAGATCTAAACAGGGGCGGCCTGTCATTTTTCAAGCAGGTTCATCAGAAGCTGGCAAAAATCTGGCGGCTAAAGAAGCGGATGCAATCTTTACAGGCCAACCAACATTGGAAGATGCCAAGAATTTTTATCAAGATGTAAAAAACAGGGCTATTGCATTCGGGAGAAATCCTGATGAAATTGTTATTCTGCCAGGTATAGCGCCAATCATTGGTGCAACTGAGGAAGAGGCAGAGCACAAATATCAAGAACTCGCTAACCTAGTATCTATAGATAAGGCGCTTGACTATTTGGGACGATACTTCGATCATCATGATTTTTCTCAATATGAACTGGATGCTCCTTTCCCAGACCTCGGAGACATCGGAAAAAACAGTTTCCGAAGTACGACTGATCGGATTAAAGAGGAAGCCAAGGAGAAACAGTTAACGCTCCGTCAAGTAGCACTTAAGGAGACTACACCTCGGACTTCTTTTATTGGAACTCCAGAGAAAGTAGCGGATTTGATTCAGCGATGGTTCGAAGAGAAGGGTGCGGACGGGTTTATCTTTACTTCAAGTGTTCCAAATGCTTTAAGTGATTTTGTATCTTATGTGATTCCTATACTTCAGAAAAGGGGAATATATCGTACTGAATATGAAGCAGAAACATTAAGAGGCAACTTGGGGCTTCCATTCCCGGAAAATCGTTATGCGAAAGAAAAGATTAATCAATAATTGAAGAATCATTTAAAAAATAAGGAGGAATACGAAATGGAAGAAGCGTTATCTGTCGTCGTTTGGTCAAAACAAGGATGTCACTATTGCGAAGAAGTTAAACAATACTTAAAAGAAAAGGAGATTGCTTATCAAACGGTGGATGTTACCAATCATGATGAACGGCGAGATATTTTAGAAATCAAATATGGTGTTCGGTATGTGCCTATTATTGAAATTGGGCGAGGTAACGTATATGAGAGTGTTACGGAAATTGGCATACCTTATCTTGAAGAAGTACTCGAACGATTAGAATAAAAAAAGACGCGTGTTAATCCGAGTATATAAGTAGAAATAGCTGATTTAAAAAGTTGAATTTTCAACCATGACAGTTTTTATGACTTATACTTCAATCCTGAGAACTGGAGGATGTTAGTAAAGTAGGAATAAATGAAAAATTGCTGATTTAAATCCGACTATTCTTGTGTAAATAATATGTTATAGAAACGGGGAGTTAATCATGACACAGCTAATCCGTCTTGCTACTGTAAAGGATGCTCCAGAAGTGCTAAACGTCACACTTCGGGCTTATGAACCAATTAGAGAATTGAATATTAACTTTCTGGCTGCGACAGCTGATTTGCAGCTAGTGACGAATAATATTAGGCGGAATCTCACTTATGTTTTAGAACAGGAGGGTCAAATTGTTTCCACTGTGACAGTTCGTCATCCATGGAATGATCCTGATCATTTCAGTCCGTACCCATTCATTTGGTGGTTTGCAGTCGACCCCCTATACAAACAAAAAGGTATAGGCTCAACTTTGTTAACCTGGGTGGAAGAAAATGTACTTCGGAAACAGGTGAAAGCGCCGGCCGTCTATTTGGCGACAGCTGATCGTCATCCTTGGCTTGTTTCCATTTATGAAAGAAGAGGCTATGAGATTTTTGCTGAACGAGATCACGATGGAGAAAAAATTGTGTATCTTCGTAAAATTCTAGATGAAACGCTGTATCGCATTATTGAAAATAAAGAGCCAATTGTTAGTAATTAAAAACGTCGGGGGAATTTGTGATGAAAAAAACATTATTTATTGTTATGGCACTGTTACTTACTTTTTTGGGAGCTTGCTCTTCGAAAGAAACAACGAGTACTGCTAAATCAAGTTCTGGAGATTCAAAAAATAAAAAAGTTCAGAAAATCATTGTCGGAACAGGGACGCAATTCCCGAATATTTGCTTTTTGGATAAGAATGGTAAGCTGACAGGTTATGATGTCGAGTTGGTTCGTCAAATCGATGAAAAGCTGCCTGAATATGAATTTGAATTTAAAACGATGGAATTTTCTAATCTATTATTAAGTTTAGAAACGAACAAAATAGATTTTGTTGCTCACCAAATGGAGGTGAATGATGAACGAAAAGAAAAATTTCTATTTAATAAAGAACCATATAATGTCTTTCCCCTTCAAGTTACAGTTCATCAGGACAACAATGATATTCACTCCATTAAAGATCTAAAAGGAAAAAAAGCGATCGTGAGTGCAACGAGCAATTCTGCTGTTTTTCTTGAAAAGTATAATAAAGAAAACAATGCCGGGATTGAAATTGTCTATTCTGGCCAAGGCGTAGATGATACGAAGAATCAAATCAAAACTGGTCGGGCGGATGCTACCATAACTACACCATTTGCAGTCGACTTCTTAAATAAACAAGCAGATGCACAGCAAAAGGTTGTGGGTGAGCCACTTCTTAATTCAAAAGTATACTTTTTGCTAAGAAAAGACGAAACGCCTTTACAGAAGAGAATTGATGAAGCACTTGTGGAGCTGAAAAAAGATGGGGTAGTTAGCGAACTAAGTAAAAAGTGGCTGGGCGCAGACTATTCAGTAGGATTTTAATTAGATAGTAGTAAGCGCGGAGGTGCTAAAGCATGGGGAAAGCATTTGATCCTTCATTAATCGTCGATTTCATTCCGACGTTAATATATTACCTTGGAGTAACATTGCAAATTCTGGCAGCATCCGTTTTATTAGGAATGGTCATCGGGATAGCGGCAGCCATCCTGAGATTATTTCGTATCCCTGTTTTGAATCAATTTGTCATTTTGTATATTTCATTCATTCGGGGAACGCCTATTTTAATACAATTATTTCTAGTTTTTTATGGACTGCCTGCAATCCTTTTATTCATTAATATTGATATTTCAAGAATGGATGCTCTGTATTTTGTCATTATTACTTATGCATTAAGTAATGGGGCGCATTTCGCAGAAATATTCCGAGGAGCGATTAAGGCTGTCGATTATGGGCAAACGGAAGCAGCCTATTCTGTTGGTATGAATAATAGTCAAAGTTTTTTTCGGATTGTGCTTCCTCAGGCAATACGGATTGCTTTTCCGAATATCGCAAACTCTATTATCGGATCCTTGAAGGATACCTCACTTGCCTTTACCATCGGCGTAATGGATATGATGGGTAGGGGAGAGACATTAATTGCTGCAACTGCACATGCTCTCGAAGTCTATCTCTCATTAGCTGTTATCTATTATGCAGTCGTGCTATTGTTTGAGAAAATATTCAGACTTTATGAAAACCGCATTAATCGGCATCAAACTGTTGATGTGTCTGTTACTGGATAACAAAGGGAGGAGGGAAGGACTTGACGATTGATATTCTATTTATTTGGACTGCTTTTAAGGAGATTATTAAAGCACTTCCGATCACACTTACCTTAACGATGCTTCCTCTTCTTGCAGGTTTTATTATCGGTCTCGCTGTTGCCTTGATTAGGATATATAAAGTGAAATTTCTATGTAGAGTTGCAAATGGTTATGTTTCCTTCTTTAGAGGAACACCGATTATCATGCACATAATGCTTATTTATTTCGGTTTTCCATTATTAATCGATCAAATTTCTAAGAAATTTGATTTGGGTATACAATCTAATTCCATTCCGATTATTTTATTTGTCTTAACCGCCTTATCGTTGAGTGCGGGTGCTTATTTATCAGAAATATTCAGATCGGGAATTATCAGTGTCTCCAATGGCCAAATGGAGGCAGCCTATTCCGTGGGTATGAATTCGTTTCAAGCCATGACGCGAATTGTTTTGCCACAGGCCATTGCTCAGTCCATCCCGAATTTCACGAATATTTTCATTGGATTTCTGCATACGTCATCCATAGCTTTCATTGTATCGCAAAAAGAAATGACAGGAGCAGCTAATATTGTTGCATCCACCAATTTGAAATTTTTGGAGTCTTTTATCGCTGCTGGTTTAATTTATTGGGGTCTCACAATCATTGCAGAAGGTCTTTCGTTTTTAATTGAGAAAAAGGCCACTGCCTATAATCGAGGAGGAGTACAATGATTTATTTAAAAGATATAAAAAAATCATTTAACCAGCAGCCCGTTTTAAAAGGTATTAATTTGAAAATAGCCAAGGGAGAAGTAGTTACCATTCTTGGGCCAAGTGGTTCTGGGAAAACAACCTTGCTTAGATGCTTGAATTTTCTGGAGAAACCAGATGAGGGAATGGTTCAAGTAGGAGATATACAGGTGAAGTCTAAGAAGGCGACAAAAAGGGAAATCTTGTCCCTTAGAAGACAATCGGCGATGGTTTTTCAGCATTATAACTTATTTGCTCATAAAACTGTTTTGGAAAATGTAATGGAAGGCTTAATTGTTACAAGAAAATATAAGAAAGCTGAAGCGAAACGGGAAAGTGAGCTGTTATTGGAAAAAGTAGGTTTAGGAGATAAGCATGACCATTTCCCTTCACAATTGTCAGGAGGGCAACAGCAACGTGTTGGAATTGCTAGGGCACTTGCTTTAAATCCGGAAGTCATTCTTTTTGACGAGCCAACGTCGGCACTCGACCCTGAGTTGGTTGGGGAGGTGCTTTCTGTCATAAAAGCAATTGCACAGGAAGGCATCACGATGGTAATTGTAACCCATGAAATGAGTTTTGCTAAAGAGGTATCGGATCGTGTTCTATTCATGGATGGAGGGGTCATTGTAGAAGAAGGGTCACCATTGGAGATTTTCAATGCTCCAAAGAAAGATCGAACACGACAATTTTTAAACCGGATATCAAGAGATTTTTCCTTATCGTTTTTAGAAGAAAAGGTCAATTAAAGGAAGGGGCCAAAGGAGAACGTATGATTAATACAATCGTAGTCGATGAATTGATTGAAGAAGATAAAGAGACGGTGCGCCGCTTATTGGTAGAAAGTTATCAACAATATGAACATGAATATTCGAACCCGGAAGCTTGGGAAGGATATTTAAATAATATTGAGTCCTCGGTGGATAATCCACATGTTGATAAGGTGTTGGTTGCAAAGTGCAATCAGGATATCCTTGGTACATTACAGCTTTTTCAGTCATCTGAAAAAGCATATGAAAAGCCGGAACTTGGGATTTTTTCACCAATCATTCGGTTGTTGGCCGTTCATCCCGAATCAAGGGGACGCGGTATCGCACAGGAATTATTAAAAGCTAGTGTAAATTATGCAAAATCGCAAGGTGCGTCCAGTTTGTATCTACATTCTACTGATAAGATGCATAAAGCCATTAAACTATATGAATGGTTTGGCTTTAAGCGGGATCGAACGAAAGAATTTCAAAATCATGATATTTTGGTAAAATGCTATCGCTTAGATTTATAGAAGGAGGCGACTGTATGAGTCGAGAGCTGGAAAAGCGCTTAATATCGATACGGCGCCATTTACATCAATATCCGGAGTTATCAAATGAAGAATTCGAAACGACAAAATCGATTCAAAAGTGGCTCGGGGAAGAGGGTATTGAGATCCGTAATACAGGATTGAAAACAGGTGTTTTTGCAGATATAAAGGGTGGTAAACCCGGACCTACCGTGGCCATAAGAGCGGATATCGATGCTCTTCCGATTGAGGAAGAAACTGGGCTTCCATTTGCTTCGAAAGTAAAAGGAGTAATGCATGCGTGCGGCCATGATTTCCATACCGCAGCCGTTATTGGCGCTGCTTACCTTTTAAAAGAATGCCAATCAGAGCTGAACGGTACCGTGCGATTGATTTTTCAACCTGCAGAAGAATCAGGTGGGGGTGCGGCGCATGTGATAAAAGATGGTCAAATTGGCGATGTAGCGGCCATAATTGGGCTGCACAATAAACCGAATTTACCTGTTGGGACTATAGGGATAAAAGAAGGTCCGTTAATGGCGGCGGTGGACCGTTTTCAAATTGTTCTTCAAGGTAAGGGGAGTCACGCGGCCATCCCTCATAGTGGAAAGGATCCAATAGCAGCGGCGGCCCAGCTTATAACGGCTCTTCAAACTATCGTCAGCCGGAATGTATCCCCACTAGAAAGTGCTGTGGTGAGTGTAACGAGAATAACAGGGGGAAGCACTTGGAATGTGATTCCCGGTGACGTCACACTAGAAGGAACGATACGAACCTTTGAATCTACAATTCGCGAAGAAATAAAGGATAAGTTTTATTCGATTGTGAATCATATCGCCGCTGCTTTTTCACAGGAAGCTACGATTGGTTGGTTTCCTGGGCCCCCCGCGCTACATAATCATCCAGCTGTCACAGAGATGGCACGCAGGTCTGCTTTGGGGCAATCATTACATGTAATCAATCCAGAACTTTCAATGGGTGGTGAAGATTTCGCTTATTACCTTCAACATATCCCCGGTACCTTTGCCTTTTTTGGTACAAACGGAAACGAAGATTGGCATCATCCAGCTTTTACTGTTGATGAAAATTCCATTATTAAAGCCGCTCATTTTTTATTTGAAAGTGCCAAGGATTTATTATATAACCATGGTAAGTGGTAAACATACATGACAAAGGTGCCAGACACGAATTCGTGCCTAGCACCTTTGTTGTTATAATTCCAAAGGTTTCGTTCCAACTTGATTTCAAGCATAGTCATGATGCGAACATTCCCCCCATTTTACCTACCATACATAGCCACTCTTCATTCTTTCATTCCAGCTTTTCATAGACTCCTCTCTCCTTTTCTCTTCCTATCATTGATGAATCCTATTCTGATAGCGGTAAGAAGAATAGATCTCAAACCATGATAGGCGAGAGCGTGGTTAATTATTAGGCAAAGGCATTCCAAATTCATAAGCAATTGATAGAATTTTTTTATCAATTAAATAAATTTTTCTATCAAATAAGGTGTTGTCAAGGGCTTGTTTACAATGTTAGGATGAATTTCAATTACATTAAAACAACTAATTCGATTTGTTAACTCGGTATTAATGATTGGAGAGAAAGTCATATGAGTTTTAAGCTTGGAATATTAGATCAAAGCCCCATTTTTCCTGGGAATTCGGCAGTTGATGCACTTAAGCAAACCGTAAACCTAGCTCAAAAAGCTGAAGAATGGGGATATACCCGTTTTTGGGTATCGGAACATCATCATATGGAACAAGTTGCTGGATCTTCACCGGAAGTATTAATTTCTTATTTATTATCGAAAACCACATCCATTCGTGTAGGTTCGGGAGGTGTCATGCTTCAGCACTACAGTCCTTATAAAGTCGCTGAAAATTTTCATGTTTTATCCACTCTTGCCCCGGGTAGGGTAGATCTTGGCATTGGTAAAGCACCAGGTGGATTTCCTTTATCAACAAAGGCGTTACAATTTGGAACTGTGAATGATGGAAAAGATTTTGGGGAACGTGCATCCTTATTGCAAAAGATAATCGAAAATTCAATCAATGATGATCACTTACTCTCTGGTATTCAAGCAACACCGATACCGCCTGAAAAGCCAGAAACCTTTATGCTTGGTGCAAGTTCAGACAGCGCTCAACTAGCCGCCAATCTCGGAATGGATTTTGTATTCGCCAGATTTATTAATAGTGATGATACCATGCTGTATGAAGCGTCCTCTGCTTACCGAAGCAAGTACCCAGAAGGTCGCTTTATCGTATCATTAGCGGTTGTGGCAGCTCCTACCCAACAAAAAGCAGTGGAGCTGGCAAGCGAACACAAACTATTTAAAGTTCATCTACAAAGTGGCCGGACGCTGACAGTTCAATCACGTGAGCAGGCTGAGTCATTTGAGAAGCAGGCTGGTGAAGCTTACGAAATAGAAGAGCAGACCGCAAGTGTTATTGCTGGGACTCCAGGATATGTTAACGGGATTTTAAAGGAACTTCAGAAAGTTTTTCAAGTGGATGAATTTATTTTGCATACACCGCTTCGAAGAGAAGCAGAACGGATCCAATCCTTTCAGTTGTTGAGTCCGCTTCTCTTAGGGAAAGAGACTATCATATAGAAGGAAAAGAAAAGATCCAGAGGGCATGAAGCAGCTGATAAATATTTGTTATTCCAATATAAAAGGATAAAAAAAGGAGCGAGAAACATTGAAGAAAATTAAATGGCTGTCCGTAACGGTTTTAACAGTAGTATTGCTGATATTGGGTGCTTGTGGAAGTAATGAGCAAACATCATCGGAGAGTAAAGGAGACAAGGATGATGAAGTGACTTTGAAAATTAGTGCAGCCTCAATACCACATGCAGAAATTTTAGAGTTTATCGCACCGGATTTAGAAAAACAAGGCGTGAAACTGGATGTAGTGATTTCTACGGATGGTATTCAAACGAATCAACAAACAGCAGACAAAGAATTGGATGCAAACTTCTTTCAACATACCCCTTACTTAGAGCAAGTAAATAAAGATAGTGGTCTGAATTTGGTTAATGTGAAGGGTGTACATATTGAACCATTTGGTGTCTATTCCAAAAAAATTAAGTCTATAGGTGAATTGTCAGACGGAGCGAAAGTAGCCGTACCAAAAGATCCAGTAAACTTTTCGCGATCGTTACAGCTTTTTGCGGCAAATAATATCATTGAGTTGGATGCTTCTAAGTCAGGTGATTATACGATTGAGGACATTACAAAAAATGCTAAAAAAATAGAATTCATTCCAGTCGATTCCCCCCTTTTAGTTCACTCGCTAGATGATGTGGAAGCATCGGCCATTAACACAAACTATGCTCTGGAAGGAGGGTTAAAACCTCTCGATGATGCACTGATAATTGAAGGGAAGGATTCACCATATGTTAACATTTTAGTTGCTCGTCCAGACAATAAGGACGATAAAGCGATCCAAAAGCTTGCGAACGCATTAACGACGGAAAAGGTCAAAGAATTTATTTTAGATCAATATGAAGGAGCCGTCGTGCCCGCGTTTTAAGGGTGGCTTCTATACCAAGCTAATTAAAAAGAGGAGGTGGCCACTTTGATAGAATTTCGTCGGGTTTCAAAAGTTTTTGATGACGGGGAGAAGAAAATTGAAGCGTTAAAGGAGATTAATATAACCGTTGAAAAAGGGGATATATTCGGGGTTATCGGTTTTAGTGGAGCCGGAAAAAGTACACTCATCCGAACTGTGAATCTACTGGAATATCCTACTTCAGGTGAAGTGATTGTAGAAGGAAAAAATCTTGCCAAGATGTCTGAAAAAGATTTGCGTGATGCTAAGAAAAATATTGGCATGATTTTTCAGCATTTTAATTTACTTAATTCAAAAACAGTCTTTGATAATGTGGCGATGCCATTATTGTTAAGTAAAAAAAAGAAAAAAGAGATTGAAGAACGAGTTAATGAGATTCTCCGCTTTGTTGGTCTAGAAGACAAAGCAATGAACTATCCAAATCAACTTTCAGGTGGACAAAAGCAGCGTGTCGGGATTGCCCGTGCTTTGGCTACAAACCCTTCGATTCTATTATGTGATGAAGCAACATCGGCATTGGATCCACAAACAACAAAATCAATCCTGAATCTGTTGAAACGGATAAATGAAGAATATAAAATTACCATTCTAATTATCACGCACGAAATGGAAGTGATTAAAGAAATTTGTAATCGGGTTGCAGTGATGGAGGATGGGAGCGTGATTGAATCAGGAAATGTGATCGATATTTTTGCCCGTCCGCGAACAGAAACAACACGTAACTTCATTCGATCGGTTGTTCGCGATGAAGTGCCATCAAGTGTTTATGGATTGCTCAATGAGGATGCCTATTTCAGCCGAATTTTTAAAATTGATTTTTTGGGATTAAGCTCTGGGCAGCCAATCGTTTCAAAAACAGCGAAGAGGTTTAATGTGGAAATAAACGTTCTGTTCGGCAATATTACTGAGTTACAAGGCATCCCATTTGGTAATTTAATTGTTGAAATAATAGGAAATGAAGATGAAATTGATCGGGCATTACAGTTTATAAAGAATCAAAATGTCAAAGTGAAGGAGGTGACGAAGGATGGAAGTAAGCCAAGAGCTCATTTTAAACGCCTTGTGGGAAACGCTGTACATGGTTAGTATTTCACTTTTTTTTGGAAGCATCATTGGAATATTCTTAGGCATTTTATTGGTTGTAACAAGAAAAGGTCATATTTATGAAAATAGATTTATTTTTTCTATAGTGAATCCGATTGTAAACATTTTTCGATCGATTCCGTTTATTATCTTGCTTGTGGCGATTATTCCATTTACAAGACTAATTGTTGGTACGTCGATTGGTACGACAGCAGCAATTGTGCCACTAGTGCTTCATATTGGCCCATATATCTCAAGACTTGTGGAGAATTCGCTATTGGAAGTGGATGAAGGCATTATTGAAGCCGCGAAAGCCATGGGAGCAACGCCGTTACAAATTATTTTCAGGTTTTTAATGCCTGAAGCTTTTGCGTCATTAATTCTAAGTATAACAACTGCAACAATTGGTTTAGTGGGCGCTACAGCAATGGCAGGAGCTATAGGTGGCGGTGGACTTGGAGATGTAGCGATAACATATGGCTATCAACGCTTTAGCACTATTACGATATTCGTCACCGTTGTAATTCTAGTAATTGTTGTCCAGGGAGTACAAAGTTTAGGAAATATATTCGAACGGAAAATTAGAAGAGTGTAGTGGCGGTAGTTTACAGAGGGGGAGTGGAATGAATGATGAAAAAATGTATTTTACCTATACTGCTTATCTTGGGGGTGTTATTGGCAGGTTGCTCAAGTGATTCAACGAATGCAGGAGGGAAACAAACGAAAGTGAAGGTAGGGATTAGAAATTCTGAACTTCGAACATGGGAATTTTTAAAGGAACAGGCTGAAAAAGAAGGGGTGGAAATTGAAATTGTTAATTTCTCATCGGCTTATGATCCGAACGAAGCGCTGGCAGAAGGGGATATTGATATCAACGCCTTTCAACATGTTGCCTATTTAGATTCATTTAATGCGAAAAATAATACAGACATCGTTCCAATTGGGACTACAATTATTGCTCCTCTCGGTTTGTATTCAAGCAAATATAAATCGGTGGAAGAGATCCCAAATGGTGCACAAATTGCTGTGCCCAATGACCAAGCTAACTGGGGAAGAGCTTTATTGCTATTACAAGAAGCAAAACTCTTAAAGGTTGTGGATGACTTTGACGGGAATGGTGGACAGGACAAAATAAAGGAAAATCCGAAGAAAATCAAAATTGTTCCTGTCGATGGTGCCAGTGCCCCACGTGTGATGGAAGATACAGCTGGTTCGGTGATTAATAATGGAGTTGCGGTAGAAGCGGGACTAAATTTAAAAGATGCTCTTATTTATGAAAGTAGTACTGCAAAGCCTTATATTAATATTATAGCGGCTAGGAGTGAAGATCAAGACAATGAAATTTACCGAAAGTTAGTTGATCTCTATCAATCAGAGAAAACGGCTAAATTTATTGAAGAAACTTACAATGGAAACTATATTCCAACATTCATTACCTTGAAAAAATTGAGCAGTTATAAGGAGATATATTCTAATAAATAAGGAAGGAGAGATTAGAATGGCTCAAGACAGAAAGATGAAGTTAGCTGCTTATTTGATTGGAACAGGTATGCATGTTGCGTCGTGGCGGCATCCGGCATCAAATCCGAATGCAAGTATTGATGTGAAAGCTTTGCAAAGACTCTCAAAAATTGCGGAAAAAGGGAAATTTGACCTTGCCTTTGTGGCAGATAGCTTGGCCATTAATCATGAATCGCATCCTCAAATACTTAATCGATTTGATCCGATTGTACTAATTACAGCATTAGCTGTAGCGACAGAAAAAATCGGCATTGGGGCGACAGCTTCTACAACGTACAGTGAACCATATGTACTCGCTCGCCAATTTGCTTCTGTTGACCATATAAGCGGCGGACGGGTGGGATGGAATGTTGTTACTACAGCTGATGCGACCGGAGAGACGGCCTTGAATTTCAGTCGTGATAAACATTGGGCACACGATCATCGTTATGAACGAGCGGAGGAATTCATCGACGTTGTCCAAGGATTATGGGATTCGTGGGAAGATGATGCGTTTGTGCATAACAAAGAAACGGGACAATTTTTTAATCATGATAAAGTGCATGAGGTTCGGTATAAAGGCAACTATTTTTCGGTTAAAGGTCCGTTGAATATTGCACGTTCGGCGCAGGGGCAGCCGGTTATCATTCAAGCGGGTGCGTCTATACCAGGGAAGCGGTTAGCCGCTCGAACAGCCGAAGTCGTTTTCACCCATTGGGATAACATTGAAGAATCCAAACGATATTATCAAGAATTAAAATCGTCTTTAATGGATTTTGGAAGAAGCGTGGAAGAGCTCCACATCCTTCACGGCATTTCCCCTATTATCGGAGAAACCGAGGAAATTGCCATTCAAAAATACAATAAACTCCAAAGTCTCGTCGACCCTTATGAGAGTTTGAAATTCGTTTCTGGTTATATGGGCAACGTAGATTTTTCAAAATATTCTTTAGATACACCAGCGAAGGATGTTGAATTTCCATCAGTAAATAGCATACAAAGTAACTTTAATGAAATGAAGAAAATTATTGGTGAAGAGGACATAAAAGTGGGTGATTTATATGCGAGATTTTTCAGTCCTGCCAGACGAGATAGATTTGTCGGTACACCAACACAAGTAGCTGATGAAATGGAGGTATGGTTTACTGAAAAAGCTGCAGATGGCTTTATGCTTCAATTTCCACTGTTACCAGGCGACTTAGAGGATTTCGTCGAGAAGGTTGTTCCAATTTTACAGGAGAGGGGTTTGTTCCGTTTGGACTATGAAGGAGACACTCTCCGTGATCACCTTGGATTAAAAAAACCAAAAAATCGCTTTGTTAATGAAGAAATAGCAAATTATTTGGAATAAGGGTTATCTCGCATTTTCATTAGAAGCCATTAAATTCATATATATGGTGAGGACAAAGGAATGAGGGACATAGGAAAAATCCTAGTCCCTCTTTTCTCCTATCCATATACATAAAAGTTTCTTGCTAATAAGCTAAGTTAAGTTCAGCCTTTTCCTGCTTGGAATCCTGGATATTTGGTCATTCCGCCGTCAGCATATAAGGTCATGCCCGTTACGTAGCTTGATTCAGCGGAAGCTAACCAAGCAGCACAAGCGGCAATTTGTTCCGGTTTTCCGATATATCCCATCGGAATCAGGTTGATGACTTCTTGTTTAGCTTTTGGGTCATTGAACTTTTCGGCATTGATTGGTGTGTCGATTGCGCCAGGAGAAATATTATTAATGCGAATCCCCTTAGGGGCATATTCAAGTGCAAGGGTTTCTGCCATCATCTTCACTCCACCCTTACTTGCTGCATAGTGGACAAAATGAGGCCAAGGAATCCGGTCATGAACGGAAGACATGTTAATGATATTTCCCTTAATACCATGATCAAGCATATAACTGATGGCTTCCCTGCTAGCCAGGAACATACCCGTTAGATTTACATCGATGACTTTCTGCCAATCTTCAAGCGTCAATTTTTCACTTGGCACTTCATTTTCAATACCGGCATTGTTGATCATGATGTCGATTGTACCAAATGTGTCCACAGCGAATGAAAGCAATTTCTTTACATCCGCTTCCTTTGAAACGTCTCCTTGAATGGCTGCGGCTTTCCCGCCGGCAGCTTCAATCGTCTTGATGATTTCCTTATGGTCGCCATTTTCAGTGTGATAATTCAATACTACATGTGCTTTTTCTTTACCGAACCTTTCGGCCATGGCTTTTCCTAACCCTTTTGCCGCCCCAGTGATCACGACTACTTTTTTCTCTAAATCTTCATACATCATTTATCGCTCCTTTGACTATTCTTTTGTAAAGCCAATCATGATTCCGCCAGTTATTACGAGTGCACATCCGATAATGACGAAGGCCATTTGCTTTTTGGACTTTTTCTCTCCTAAAAGAAAGATGCCGCCTAAAGTGGAAATGACGATTCCCATTTGGGAAAATGAAAATGCGATGGCGACGCCCACTTTTGGATTAGCGAGCAGGAGGCCGATATTGCCGATTGCCCACATGATTCCGGTTAGAATATTTCGTCCGGCATACTTATTAAACGGTTTATGTTTGATGGAAAGGAGCAGGGCAGCTAGGAACATGCCAATTGCTTGAGGCAGGATCGCCGACCATCCGTCAACTTCATTCCATCTGACTACAATGACATATGTAACATAACCAACCGTTGAAATGGCAAGATAAAAAATCCCTTTTTTCATGCTTCCTTCTTTTTTGTTAGTACCATCGCCGTAGCTTGTCAGCAAGACACCTGTAATCAAACAGATTATTGCAACAATGCCGATGATGATTGTAATCTTGTCATTCCATTCCTTGAAAATGATAACGGCAAAGAATGTATTTCCTAGAATTTGCAGTCCTGTTGAGATTGGAACGGTTTTCGACACTCCGATTTCCTTGACGCTATTGAACTGAAATAATTGCCCGAATGCCCAGCCTATCCCGGAAAAGATGCCGACGATCCATACTGTACTGCTCCATTCCGGCGGATTGATGAAAGACATCACGATGGCGAACAGTAATGAACCGACTGTAATGCCAAGTGTTTGATTATAAGAGTTGCCTCCGAGTTTTTCGGCAACAAGCACTAAGCTGCCCCATGTCAATGCAGGGAGTAGCGCAAAGAGAAAACCTTCCACAAATTTCATCTCCTAAACTAGAAAACAATGTTTTAATGAATATAAAATAGTTAGTTAGTAAGCTATTGATTGTATTTAGAGTTTTCCCTTTACACGGGAAAGAAAACATGGTTTTAATTTACCAATTTGTAATTTTAGCTCTAATTGATTTTTCAGCGTGGAAACAATGAAATAATAAGTGGTTTATGCTATTTTTAACTTAAAAATAGTTAGGAGCAATAATATGACGACACTGAATGAATGGTTTGAAAAGGGGATTCCTGCAAAAGAATTTATATCCTCGATGAAAGTACATAAAGAAAACTTACAATCGATTCAGGAGCGTTTTTCCATTTCTGCAGAAGACCAAGGCTTTTTTTATGAATTAACTACGAAGGAACTTCGAGCCATTGTCATCACTGAAGACTGGTGTGGAGACGCGATGATGAATATACCTATTCTGTTGAATATAGCTGAAGCGGCTAATATTGAAACTCGCATGGTTTTACGAGATCAAAATCTTGAGCTGATCGATCAATACTTAACGAATGGAACGGCGCGTGCGATTCCCATTTTTATATTCATTGATAAGAATGGTGAAGAAAAAGCCGTTTGGGGACCTCGTGCACCAAAGGTACAAGAGTATGTAATGGAGTTGAGGTCTGACCTGCCTTCCAAGGATGATGAACGTTTCGAGGCAGAGCAAAAAGAAGTTATTAAAAAAATAACAGCGGCTTTTTCCGAAGAAAAGCATCTATGGGACGAAGTATACAGCAGTATCAAGGAAGCTATGGGGGAAATTTGAATTTTAAGGATGACTCTTGCTGCTGCCAACGGATAGATTCATTTTTGACCTGATAATTGCCGTCAAGCAGATAATAAAAATGTGGGGGTTTCTTCCATAATGAAGGAGCTGTTCCAAATAAGGAGACTTATGGTCATGGTACCATGGTTTCGGAACAGCCTTTTTCATTTGTTTATGATTCTGGAATAATCGTAACGCCGATGGTTCGAATAGGGGAGTCCTGTTTAGAACTTTGATTCGTAGCTTTGTAGTATTTTACCATTAAATCGTTCAATTCATTTTGGAAGTTAACAAAACTTTCATCATCAAGCTTTAGCTCTAAAATTGAAAAGGTTGAACCATCTTCTGAGCAGTCTTTTTCTTCTAATTTAGAAAGATAGTTTTGATATTGAGTCATAAGGGATAATTGATAATAAGAAAAAAAGTTCAGTTTTTTCTCATTAGAAGATTTTTTCCATTCTTCCCCGCTAATTCGCGCTTCTTCTTCATTTAACACATAGTATTTTTCCGAAACGGATCTCACTTTTTTCTCTTTAACAATGCGAATGACCCCTGAATCCAACAAAACCTGTATATGTCTATATAATGTTGCTTGGGGCACATCTTTAATGATTTTTAACATTTCTAATGGTGTTAACCCATTTTCCCTGTTTCTCATTAAAGCTTGGGAAATCTTTATTCTTACTGGATGCATTAAAATTTCAGCTTTATTAATCATTTTATTCTCCTTACATAGAATTTGACGGGATAAGTCATGAATAATAAGTTCATTTCGCCATATATTGTAATGTTTGAATCATGTTCAAGAATATTACCGAACTATTTTTTCTGAAGATATTAACTACTTCACAATTGAAAATACCTACAATAAAGCTTAATAAATATCACTATATTTTCATTGTTATTTATATTGATAATATTATCATTATAAATAACAATAAAAACTAAAACAATATTTTATAAAGAAAAAAATAGGTGAAAAATTCCAATCTTAATGTTATCATTACTGATAATGATAATAATATTTCGTTATTAAAGGAGTGGTATATATGGAATTGCATTATGGATGGAACGAATTGAAAGATATTGATTTCATGTCTATTCTGCCAATTATTTTACCGGTAATTGCTATTGGGATGATTCTAGTCCTTATATCATTAATTGATTTATACCGACATCGAAAGACGAGGAAAAATGTTTTATTGTGGACACTCATCATTATTTTTGCAAATACTATCGGTCCAATTCTGTACTTCGTTATTGGTAGAAAGGACAATGAGAGAATATGAAATTAGAAATTAAAAATGTTACAAAAAAATTCAAAGAAAAAACAGCGGTCAATAATTTTTCAATGGAACTGCAATCAGGGGAATGTGTTGGATTGATAGGGCCAAATGGAGCTGGCAAATCGACACTAATAAAAGTGATTGCAGACATTATAGATCCAAGTATGGGAAAAGTTTTGCTTGATGGTAAGAAAATTTCTAAAATGAAAAAGGAAATAGGCTACTTACCACAATACCCAAACTTCTTTCAATGGATGACTGCCAAAGAAACCCTTACTTTCATGGGGCAGCTCTCGGGTATCAAAAAAGAAGAATTATTAAGGGGCATTCCAGAGATAATGTCGAAAGTGGGGTTGAGCGGGGAAGAAAATTCAAAGGTGAGAACTTTTTCAGGAGGTATGAAACAGAGGCTTGGAATTGCACAAGCGTTGTTACATAAACCAGCATTGATTGTCATGGATGAACCTGTTTCGGCATTAGATCCAATCGGCCGGAGAGAAGTGTTAAATATAATAAAAGAAATAAAGAAAGATACGACAATTTTATTATCGACACATATATTAAGCGATGCAGAAGAAATATGTGAGAGATTTGTCATTATAAAGAGTGGTGAAAAAATTGAAGATACAACAATGTCAGAATTACTAAACAGGAATAGCGGAAACAAAATTAATGTCGACATAACCTCTAAAAGTCAAAAATGGATTGAAAACGTAAAAAGCTTGAACTTTGTAAAAAGTGTAGAGGTAATGGGAAATAAATTGAAGATAGAAGTGGAAAATATTGAGTCAAACAAGAATATGTTACTGGCGAATGCGCTGGAGCATAATGTTGATCTTGTAAGGTTCGAAATAGATAACGATACATTGGAAGAGATATTTTTAAAATTGGTGGTAGAAGAATGAATAATTTTACCGTTTTAGCGAAAAAGGAATTTGTTCAGATGGTACGTGAATTTAAAGTGATTTGGCTTCCACTTGCATTTATATTTTTAGGGATAACTCAACCGGTTGTAAGCTATTATTTACCTTCAATATTAGAAGCTCTGGGTGGGGGTCAAGGGATCACCATTGATCCAAGCATGGCTGCCCAAACAGGCGGCGAAGTTCTTGCTAGTACATTAGGGTCTCAATTTGATCAGCTCGGAGTCATGATCATCATCGTTTCCATGATGGGTGTCGTACAATCTGATAAAGCAAATGGGATGCTGGCTTTCATTCTTACAAGGCCCGTGACGGTTGTATCTTATATAAGTGGGAAAATCATTTCCAATTATCTGTTTGTTGCCTGCAGTGTAGCATTAGGATACTTGGTTTCATATCTGTATGCAGTTTTTTTGTTTACGAGTGTTGATTTTGTGAATTTAATAATGGCTTTGTTGTTCTATCTGCTGTGGATTCTATTTATCGTTTCATTCACGACGATGATCAGTACCATTTTTAATAGTCAGGGCATCATTGCATTAATTTCGATAGTATTTCTTCTCGGCTGCAGAATGATAGTTGGTTTAAGCCCGGTTATAGATAATGTGAATCCAGCAAGCATGAGTAAATATGCGATGGAAGTATTGATTTTAGGTACCGTCAATACACAGGCGATTTGGGGTGCATTAGCGGCACTTGAATTGACGGCACTAACGATATTGGTAACGAACATATGGATTTCAAAAAAGAAATTCCATAACGAATAAGTTAGGGTATGAAGGAAAAATATATCGACGAAATCTACAGTTATATCTCCGAAAATAGGAATATATCGGCGAAATCTACAGTTATATCTCCGAAAATAGGAATATATCGACGAAATCTACAGTTATATCGACGATTGAAATGAAAAAGGACTGATTTTTAATTCAGTCCTTTTTAAATATGGGAATGTGGAAATTTCAGACCCGTTCCGTGAGTCCATACATATCGGACAGAATCATTAAATGAGAAACATCGCGACTATCGTAGTAACTGTTAAACCAATGGTGACCGGCAGCAAATTCCGGCGAGCAAGTTCAAAGGGACTCACGTTACAAATTGCAGCGGCTGGTATCAGTGCCCATGGAATCAGGGTACCTCCGCCGACCCAAATCGCGGTTATTTGCCCAAGTGCGGTCAATGTGGCGGTTCCGCTTCCGATTGCCGTTCCAAATAGTTTGGCGACCGATCCCGCTAAAGAAATGCCTGAGAAGCCCGATCCATCCAACCCAGTGATGGCACCGATTCCCGTTAATGTGACGGCGGCTATTTCTTTTGTTAAAGGAACGGAGGCCGCTAATGCGGCACCGAGGTCATTGACGATGCCGAGGGATGTTTTTGGTAAATAGTTCCCGATGATCTGATTGAATCCAGAATCACCTAAATAGAAGAATGCAGCGATTGGAATTACAGGTCCGAATACTTTAAAGCCAAATTGAAAACCCTGAATTAAATAGGCTGTTGATTTTTCAAGTCCTTGTTGTTTATGTGCGACAAGGGATAAAATCAGCAAAATGAAAACGGCTGTACCGCCAACCAACGCCGTTGCATCTCCGCCCTGGAGCTTCAAAATCGACAATGCCACAACATCCAACAGAAAGGCGATCGGAATGAAAACGGCAAAAAACTTCTTTTGTCCCAGTGTGAGCAAATCTTCACTGATTGTTTGATCTTGGACGATTCCCTCATTATCCGCCGCCTTGATTCTTCCAAGCTTCATATCCCGCTTTAAAAGGAGAAAGGCGGAAAGGGTGGTAACGACCCCCATTGTAATGACAAGGGGAATACTCGCAGCGATGACATCACCGACTGGTATCGAAGCGGCATCCGCAGTTAGTTTAGGTGCAGCTTGAATGATGAAATCCCCTGATAATGCTATTCCGTGACCAAAAAGGTTCATCGCCATCGCTACGCCTAACGCAGGTAAACCAGCCCGTAAGGCAACTGGGAGCAAAACAGCCCCGAGTAAGGCAACGGCCGGTGATGGCCAGAAAAACCAGGATATGATCATCATGACGATCCCGATTACCCAAAAGGCAAGTGTAGGATTTTTAATGAATTTCGCAAACGGTGCAATCATGACATCATTAATGCCCGACTTCGTTAATACCGTGCTCATGGCAACGATGATTGAAATGATTAAAATCGTGGACATTAATTCCGTGATTGCGAAAATGAAGCTGTTGAATATCCCGCTTATGGAGGATGCTAAACTACCTGTAGCCACTAAAGCCAAAAGGAAAATACCAATTATGCAGATGAGGGTAGTATCACGACGTTTTACCATAAACCCGATTATCAATGCAATGAATACAACATAAATCCAATGGAGTGCCGTTAATTCCATCTCCATGATCCGTCCCCCTCATATATATGCCTAGTTACAGATTATGAAGGAGGTACGGGGTGGTGAGTTGTTTCATAAATTTAAACGCTTATCTTCTTTATTTTCAACATTACTTCAAGTATTCTTAATTTGAATAGTAACTACTGTAAATGAGGGATAAGCCGTGAAGCAAATATATAGTGATGTCATACAATTTCGGGGTACACATTATGAGTTTGGATACATGCAAGGGGAGGAATTAAAAGATTCACTAACGGTAAAAAATCGTGAAGATCAGTGGAAGATCAGGCAGCCTCGGTTTACGGTTGAAGAGGAAGAGGTCAAGAAGGCGATTACACAATTCGCCCCTGGAGTTTGGGAGGAATTACTGGGGTTGCAAGATGCGCTTAAATGGCCAATTGAACGCGTGTTGCAGGAGTTCGGGGGATACCGTTTGGATTATGTTCGGTCGGGGTGCTCCATCATGACAGGCGATGATTATCTCATTCGCAATTATGATTACCATCCAAAGACATATGAAGGGCGCTATGTCTTATTCCAGCCAAGCGATCGAGGGTATTCCAGCATTGGTCCGAGTCAGCGAGGGACTGGGCGGATGGATGGAATGAACGAAAAAGGTTTGGTGATAGGCTATAACTTCATGAATCGCAAGAACCCTGGTGATGGGTTCATTTGTTGCATGATTGGCAGGCTGATTGTTGAATCTTGTGCGAACGTTCAGGAGGCGGTCGCGATGTTGAAGGAAATCCCGCATCGTCATTCTTTCACTTACGTCGTCTATGATAAAAGCGGAAGTACCTATATTGTGGAAACCTCTCCGAGAAATGTAGAGGTGCGCACGTCAAATGCTTGTACCAATCATTTTGAAATCATGAAACATGAAAATCGTAACCATCTTATCGATTCGAAACGCCGATTGGAAATTATACAAGATCACGAAGGGAAACTTTCATCTGCCTACGATGCTTATAGATTGTTTAATGATACCGATCAAGGCGTCTTCTCGGATTTATATAGCAGCTGGGCGGGAACGATTCATACATCCGCTTATTTACCTAAGGAGATGAAGGCTTGGATCGCTTTGGGAGGGAACCAGGAGCCGACTTCAATAGATTTTGCGAAATGGCTTGATGGGGAAGATGTTAAGTT
Source organism: Peribacillus sp. NJ11 (assembly GCF_030348405.1). Taxonomy (NCBI): domain Bacteria; kingdom Bacillati; phylum Bacillota; class Bacilli; order Caryophanales; family Bacillaceae; genus Peribacillus; species Peribacillus sp. NJ11. The sequence continues at coordinate 431,225 of NZ_JAUCFO010000001.1, read as the reverse complement.
AGAACGAATCAAAGGTGTAATTGATACGGATATTCCATTTGTGCATATGGATGAGGGCGCGAATTGGTTTCGGAATTGAGCGTTCAGGATTCTTTTAAGTAAATTTGAACCTTAGGTTGTTAATAGGCCCAGTCCTTGGATTGGGCTTTTGCAGGTTTAATTTTAGGAAACGGATCCTGGTACTATTTATTAGTGGATACGCCAGTTATATAATATGATAGAGTAACAGATTTTGGATTAGGAATAAGAAGCTGGAAGTCTGTTTGTGAGTCGATTTTGAATGATGTCGTACTGTACAATGAATAAGGGGATGAGCGAATGTTTTCTACAGCTATTGGATGGTTTCGGTTTATTACAATAATTGAGGGAATTTCATATGTTCTATTGCTTGCCATTGGTATGCCCATAAAGTACATATTGGATATTGGGGAAGCAACACTCATTTTGGGCAGCATCCATGGTTTCTTATTTGTCGTGTTTGGGCTTTTGCTGCTCTATGTGAGCATTATATCAAAATGGTCCTTTTTAAAAATGGCGTTGATCTTCATCGTTTCATTCATCCCGTTTGGGAATTTTGTAATCGATCGCAGGCTATTGAAGCAAAGTTAAATGATAAGGGGCATGCTCTAATATCGTAATTATTAAGTCCTTTGATGGTGTTTGAAAAATTCATAATGAAAAAACGTCTTCTTTTCAAAAGAAGGCGTTTTTTTTATGGATTTAAGCTTGCTGTAAGGTTGGCATAACCATGCTGTAAGGATGGGCATGTAAAGTATAAGTATCAACAAAATTGAAGAGGTGAAACAAATGGAACCATTATTGAAAGTGGATAATATAAAAAAAACTTATGGTAAATCAAGTGCTGCCTACACAGCGTTGGAAAATATATCTTTTGATATTCATGCAGGAGAGTTTGTAGGGATCATGGGACCTTCCGGGGCAGGGAAATCGACGTTGCTTAATATGTTAGCAACTATTGACTCGCCAACTGAAGGGAAAATTTATATGAATGATACGAGCATTCACGATATGAAGGGAGCTGACTTAACAGATTTCAGACGTGATAATCTCGGTTTCATCTTCCAGGATTACAATTTGCTCGACTCTTTGACTGTGAAGGAAAATATATTATTACCACTGGCGATTGCGAAAATTCCAGCGAAAGAAATTACTATCTTAGTGAATCGTATTGCAAAAGTATTTGGGATTGAGGATTTATTAGCTAAATATCCATACCAAATCTCCGGTGGCCAGAAGCAAAGAACAGCTGCAGCCAGAGCGCTGGTGACAGAGCCGGCACTGATCCTGGCAGATGAGCCAACAGGTGCACTTGACTCAAAATCGGCGACAGGTCTGCTCGAAAGTTTAAGTGAACTGAATGAAAATAATAATTCCACCATCATGATGGTGACGCATGATGCTTATGCCGCAAGCTTCTGCAGGCGCATTATTTTCATTAAGGATGGTACGCTTTCAACAGAAATTTACCGTCGTGGCAAAACACGTAAAGCTTTCTTCCAAGAGATTTTAGATGTCCTTGCAACAATTGGAGGTGAGGTAGATGACGTTATTTAGTCTAGCGAGAAAAAATATTGCACGAAACCTCTCCCAATATTTTTTATATATCGCATCGATGGTTTTTAGCATTATCATCTACTTCACATTTGTAACATTAAAATATAGCGACACAGTTGCAGAACAAACGGCTTCATCACAAAAATTAGGTTCATTAATGAGTGGTGCGGCAGTCATCCTGATTTTCTTCGTTGCCATTTTCATTGCCTATTCAAATTCATTCTTTATGAAAAAACGTAAAAAAGAAGTGGCATTATATGCATTGCTTGGCGTACGTAATCGTCAAATTGGTTTTATGCTCTTCTTTGAAAACCTATTGCTTGGTTTGGTTTCATTAGTTGTCGGGATTTTCCTTGGATTCCTTTGTTCAAAAGGATTCATGACGATTTTGATTTATTTAATGGGCTATGATGTCATAGCACCATTTACTTTTTCGGGATCTGCAGCATTGAACACCTCTTTCGTATTTCTTATTATTTTCTTGGTGACATCATTCCAGGGCTATCGTTTAATTTATCAATTTAAACTAATCGATCTCTTCCATGCATCGAAAAAAGGGGAAGCAGCCCCGAAGCCATCAATGATTGTAGCCATTCTGGGAATTTTCTTGATTGTCATGGGTTATTGGTTGGCGATGCAAGATCTTTTTACTTCTAAAGTGTGGGAAAAGGTCGGGTTTTTAATGACAGCACTCATTATATTGACAACAGTTATTGTCGGTACGTTTATCTTGTTTCATAGCGTGACAGGCTTTGTGTTAGCCGTGATTAAGAAAAATGAAAAATGGCTATGGAAAGGCCTTCATTTAATGACGATCTCGCAACTGCTGTATCGCATTCGGGGTAATGCACGTACATTGACCGTAATTGCGGTGTTAAGTGCTACAACGGTAACGGCCGGCGGTGCGGTTTATGGTCTTTATTACAATGCAAATGACCAAGTTATGACCGTTGATCCGAATACCTTCATGTATCAGCTAACGGATGCAAAAAGCGATCAACAAGTGAGCGCTGTATTGTCAGATACAAAGTATGATGAAAATATTGAAGCACTATCTATCACATTTAATACGAAAGAATTTAACATGCCATCAGCATTCGATAGCTCTGATAAAAGGATTTACACGGTTATCGACGAAAAAACATATAACAAATTAGCACAAGTTCAAAGCAAGGAAGCACTGCTTGTGAATAATGACAATGCAGTCATTTTGGATATTGGATATGACAAAAGGTTCTCACCTATATATAAGGACAAGACCATCACGACAGAAAACAACACGGCAATCACATTCCAAAGTTTTAAGACACAAACAGTTTTAAATGCCGGAACAGCAGGCATTGCAGTGGTAGTATCGAATGATCAATTTAAATCATTGCAAAAAGAAGGGGAATCCCTAAAATATCGTGTTATCGGTGTTGAACAAGCTTCCAAGGATTTATCAGAAAAAATTGCAAAACAATTACCTGAAGAAGCGCTATTTTCCAGTGCCCCTCAAGATTTCCAAACAAGTATCGAGGGTGTGGGCTCATTGCTCTTTATCGGAAGTTTTCTTGGTCTGGTTTTTTTAGCTGCAACAGGCAGTATCATTTACTTTAAGGTTCTAACTGAAGCAGAGGAAGATAAATCGCAATACAATATGCTTCATAAAATGGGCGTTAACGCAAAAGAAATGCGGAAATCCATTGCATCACAAGTATTCGTAATCTTTTTCGTACCACTGGCAGTGGGGTTATTACACAGTGCAGTTGCTTTAAAAGCCTTCTCGGGCTTATTGATGATGGACCTGGAAAAACCTGTGTTGATCTGGATGATTGCTTATACGGTTATCTACGGTCTGTATTATTTCTTAACGGTAGCTTCCTACAATCGTATTATCACACAAAATAATAAAACAGAAGGATGATCGAGATGAAGAAATTTCTTATGGTAATTGGTATTTTATTTATACTGGGAGCGGCAGGAGTCTTCGCGCTTACTAAAATAGACTTTAACCGCATGAATGCCAGCAATTATTATTTGCAAGTTATAGAGGATGGGGTAAAACATGAAACAAAACTTGATGATGGTTCAGTGATGACCTACTATTCTTATAAACTGGACGCAAAGAATGCAGATGGTGAAACAATACCACTTGAATTCACGGTACAAAAAAATCTTCGGAAAGATGCTTACTTGAAGATGTACGTGAAAAATGGTGATGAAGTTTCGTCATATGATGAAGTTAAATTTGAGGAAATTCCAAAAAAGGCACAAACAAAATAAATAGGGAAGTAGGGCTGTCTCCAATAAGTAAGAGGAGTACAGCCCTTTTCCTGTTAAGTAAAATGTGCATTATAAAAGGATAGTAATGGTGGTTCCCTTATTTTCAACGCTAGTCAAATCAAGTTTTCCATTATGAGCCAGAATGATGTCTCTTGCAATGGCCATACCTAGTCCAGTCCCATGTGTACTTGCAGTATTCGTACCTCGATAATAGCGTTCAAAAACCTGTTCTAAATCTTTGGAGGGAATACCGCGGCCATTATCGGAAATGGTAATTTTGGTATGAAGTTCCGATTCTAGACGAATATCATCAATTTGTATTTTCACAATGACATTTTCCTCATTGTGCACGAGTGCGTTGTAGATAAAGTTAAAAATCGCCCGCTTCAGTAATTTTTTATCCACTTTATGTTTTGCCATGTCCACATTTGCCTCAAATTCAACCTGTCGATCACCAAGTTGTGAATCATTTAAAAGCTCGATCGTCATTTCCCGTATAAACCCCACGATTTCTACATCTTCAAATTGTAAGGGGAGTCTTTGATTCCGCAAACGCATCGTTAAATTTAGGTCATCTAACAAATCTTTCATATAAGTGGACTGTCTATTAATAATGGATGAAAACTCATACAATTCCTGTGGTGTTAAATCTGTGGCGTTGTCTTTCATCAATTCTGTATACCCATGGATGGAAGCAAGTGGTGTCTTCATGTCATGTGAAACATTGCTAATCCATTCCTCACGCATTTGGTCGAGAAGATCACGTTCTTTCTCATACTGATCTAGCTTTACTGACAGTTCATTCATATTGCGAAATACATCTTCATAAACGCCTTTTGGTATGCTCATCTTTTTAAAGCTCCTCTCCCGGAGCTGCTGAATTCCTTCTATTAATATGTTTAGCGGTCTCGTTAATCTTTTACCAAACAGGAATCCAATGACTAATGCAATAATGATATCCACGATTAAAAAAAGTAATAGTAAGATGTTAAAGTTTTTAAAAACTTTAGCATAATTATAGGTTATTACATAGCGGCCAATTTTCTGTTCCTTAACGCCTACAAAATAGCTGAAATTATGGGTTTCGCCAACAAAAACAGTTGTCTCTGCATCAATTTCTTTATACTTATACATTTGGACGATTTCAACTGGAGAATACACGGTTGGCAATCTTTTCGGTGTATAAAAGGCTGCCACTTGTTCACCCTTATTATTCAAAAATTGTATCCAGGCGTTATTGTCCTGCAATTTTTTCAGCCCTTTTTCATTTACCATAGGTTTGTTATCTTTTAATTCCACATATTGTGAAAATGTTCTGCTAAAGTTTTCTGCAGATACTCCTTCAGTCCCGAAGTCATGCATGGCTCGATAAAAGAGTAAGCTTAAGAGTAAAATTGTATTTACAATCCCTATGATTACAACTATTGTCACAACGGATCCTAAAAAGCGCCGTGTCAATTTCCACTTCATCTTGTTTCACCCCTTGGTTTGTAATTTATAACCAAGCCCTTTAACGGTTATTAAAAACAAAGGCTTTGAAGGATCCACCTCGATTTTTTCGCGTAAACGGCGAATATGTACCATCACTGTATTATCAGAGCCAAAGAAATCATCACCCCACACATGTTCAAACAAAGTCTCCTTGCTCAAGATCTGATTCGGGTGATGCATAAAACAGCTCATCAGCCCGATTTCTTTAGCTGTGAGCTCGATTGTGTTGCCATCCTTTTTCACTTCATTTTCATTGGCACTAAGCTCAAAAGGACCAACTTGCAATTTTTTCGGAGCCACTTTGTCCTCTGAAAAGCCAGCACGTCTCAGCTGTGCCTTTACTCGATAGGCAACTTCTTTCGGACTAAATGGTTTGGTAATATAATCATCCCCGCCTATTGCCAATCCTAAAAGCTTATCAATTTCCTCATCCTTTGCGGACAAAAATAAAATCGGAACATTGGACACTTCACGAATTTGCTTGCATAAATCATATCCTTCACCATCTGGCAGCATAATATCTAGCAAGACTAGTGCAGGATTGAATTCCTGAAACTTTGCCCATCCATCCGCAATCGTCCCTGCCGTAATAATATTTGGAATACCTTCCTTATGTAAAACTGTCTCCATGAGACGTGCTAAATCTTCTTCATCGTCAATAATTAAAATCCACTGATCATTTGACATTCTTCTACCTCCCAAACATCAATCATACCCTACAGTATAGAGTACCCTTCAGCAAAAAATAAGGGGAAGTGAAAGATATTTCTTATAAGTAATGAATTTTGGCATCCATTCCACAAGTTTCACGAAACACGTAAATGAAAATGCACTGTAAGGATCAGGGACCCCGATGCCTGATCTTTATTTAGTTTAGGAGGTTTCTTTTCATTTGGGGAGAAAGAAGATGGCGCTTCCTACTGATTTGGTAAAGGTTGTATGATAAACTGTTTAAAGTATTGCTAGGCAGTTCATGCTAAGTATTATGATTCAGGACTTCGTTCCTGTACTTTAAAACAAAATCTTTCTAAAAAATGTACTCAACGAATGTGGAAGAATAAAAGGAGAAAAAAATAATGGAAACAAAAAAGGTGTTACCCGTTCTTTTTTTAGTGATGTTTTTAGTCATGGTCGGATTTGGAATCATCATTCCCGTCATTCCGTTCCTCGCTGAAAAGGTTGGCGGCAGTCCTACTGAGCTTGGTCTTTTAATGGCTGTTTATTCGTTAATGCAATTATTTTTTGCCCCGATGTGGGGACGTATATCTGATCGGATAGGACGTAAGCCTGTCATGATAATCGGGATTGCTGGATTGGCCCTTTCATTTTTCATCATGGCCTCGGCAGATTCTTTATGGGTATTATTTGTAGCCAGGATCGTTGGCGGGATTTTGTCATCGGCAAACATGCCAACCGCAATGGCGTATGTGGCTGATATCACGACTCCGGAAGATCGAGGAAAAGGGATGGGAATCATCGGTGCTGCTACAGGGCTAGGGTTCATCTTTGGTCCGGCGATTGGCGGGATATTCTCCAAATCAAGTTTGAATTTACCTTTTTACATTGCTGGAATTTCCTCTTTGATCACACTAATCTTAGTGATTGCGATACTGAAGGAATCACATACGGTTGAAAAGAGGGCCCAACAGTCTAAAAATAAAGAGTCCATGTGGACAGCCTTTAAAGGGCCCCTTACCACCATGTTCATCCTACAATTGATCGTCACGCTTTCAATGGCGGGACTCGAAACGACTTTTGCCTATTTTGCAGCAAAAAAAGCTGATATCACTCTTGTTCAATTAGGCTATATCTTTATGATCATGGGATTTGGCAGTGCGATTGTTCAAGGTGGATTAGTGGGTAGGATGACAAAGAAATACGGGGAAGGCGCGGTTATCCGAGTAGGAATCATCGTATCGGCAGTTGGTTTCATTCTCATCCTGTTTTCTACCGGTTTCTGGACATCTGCGGTCTTCCTAACGATTTTCGGAGTTGGTAATGGGTTCATCCGACCTGCAATTTCGGCCTTGCTGACCAAAAGTTCCATGTCGGGGCATGGAAGTGTCACTGGACTGCTTTCTTCCTTCGACTCGTTCGGCAGGATTGCAGGCCCTCCGATAGGCGGTTGGTTATTTTCGATTTCAATAGATTTGCCATTTATATCTGGAGCGATCCTTTCCGTTTTTGCTTTGATTCTTTTTCAGCTTTACCATGCACGGACAAGGACTAAACAGGTCCAAGCCTCTCATTAATCTAATGAAGAAAAACCCCCCATTTTCCAAAAAACGGGGGGCCACGGACGGTGCTTGCAAAAGCATCGTTTTTTTATTGAATCATATTGAGGAACTTGCGTGTACGTGCTTCTTTAGGGTTTGTGAAAATTTGTTCGGGTGTTCCCCGTTCCATTATTTTTCCATCATCCATGAAAATGACTTCGTCGGCGACCTCACGGGCGAAACGCATTTCATGGGTTACTACGATCATTGTCATGCCTTCTTCTTTCGCCAGGTCTTTCATTACCTGTAACACGTCTCCAACTAGTTCAGGATCTAGAGCGGAAGTGGGTTCATCGAATAGCATGACCTTAGGTTCCATGGCCAGCGCCCTTGCAATGCCGACTCGTTGCTGCTGTCCGCCGGACAATTGAAAAGGATAAAAATCGATTTTTTCACCTAAGCCCACTTTTGTAAGCAGGGCAGCAGCCGTTTCTTTCGCTTCATGTTTGGCTATATTTTTTACGATGATGGGGCCTTCCATTACATTTTCCACAGCTGTTTTGTGGGGGAAGAGGTTATAGCTTTGGAAAACCATCCCTGTCAAGCCGCGAAAAGATGTAATCGATTTTTTTCTAACGGGTTTTTTGAAGTCCATTACGGTTTGGTCGATTTCAATCGTCCCGTCCGTTGGCACCTCAAGGAGATTCAAACACCGAAGAAAGGTTGTTTTACCTGAACCCGAAGGACCGATCAATACAATGACTTTACCTTGCTCCACTTCCAAATCGATGCCCTTTAAAACTTCAAGGTCACCAAACGATTTATGAAGATTCTTAATGTTGATCATTTTAAAATCCCCTTTAACTACTGCGGTTCTTATTTTGCTACATAACGATTAAGTCTGTCTTCTAAACTTCCTTGAATGAAGGATAAAATGGTACACAAAATCCAATATAAAGCAGCCGCTTCCATGTAAAGTAGTAGAAATTCATAGTTTTTTGCAGCGATCTCCTGAGCTTTACGGAATAATTCCGTTACAAGAATGAGTGATGCAAGCGATGTATCTTTTAAAAGGCTAATGAACGTGTTGGATAATGGGGGAACGGATACACGCGCTGCTTGCGGCAAGACGATCCGCTTTAAAGCTTGGGTATATGACATCCCGATCGAATAGCCCGCTTCCCATTGTCCTTTAGGTATGGATAAAATGGCCGCTCTTATAATTTCAGAAGCGTATGCTCCAACACTTAATGAGAATCCGATAATAGCCGATATAAAAGGACTGATGGTTACTCCTAAATTTGGAAGTCCATAAAAAATGATAAATAATTGCACAAGTAATGGTGTCCCGCGGATGATTGACACATATACTCGCGCAATTATTTGAAAGATCCTAATGGAAGATAATCTAGCTAATGCTGTGAGTACAGCGAGAATAAGGCCGAGAACAAATGAAATTAGCGTTAGTGGAATTGTATATTGAATAGCTCCCTCTATCATCGGATAGAGGGAGGTTTGAGCGATGGAAACAAGCTGGTCCATACGCTCGGGGTCGGTGAAAATATTACTTAGGAGAAACATCTTCACCAAACCATTTATCCGAGATTTTTGCGTACGTGCCGTCGTCTTTCATTGCTTTTAATGCTTTGTTTACTTCTTCCACTAATTTGCCGCTGTCTTTTCTGAACATTAAACCACTGGCGACTCCGCTTTCTTCCTCATCAGCGACTTTGATAGGTGCATCAGGGTGTTGCTTTTTATAATCAAGGTACGACAATTTGTCATTGATCGTCGCATCTACACGTTTAGAACCAATAAGCTGTACAGATTGAGAAAATCCTTCAATACCGGTAACTTCAGCACCATGTGATTTGGCTAGATCATTGTAGTTACTCGTTAAAGATTGTGCAGAGGTCTTACCTTTCAAATCATCAAAGGATTTAATATCCGAATTGTCTTTGTGTACAAGCAATACGGCTCCGGATTGAATATATGGGTCAGAGAAATCATATTTTTTTTGACGGTCTTCATCGATGCCCACTTGGTTCGCGATCATATCAAAACGTTTAGCATCCAATCCTGCAAACATGCCGTCCCATTGTGTTTCCTTGAATTCAGCTTTCACTCCAAGGCGTTTTGCCACTTCTTTAGCAATTTCAACATCAAACCCCGTTAGTTTATCTGAATCATCGTGGAATGTGAAAGGAGGGTATGTACCTTCTGTTCCAACTGTTAATACGCCATCGTTTTTAACTTTATCATATAGATTTTCTTGTGAAGAAGATTTATTGTCGGTATCGTTTGCCTCATTTTTTGTATTGGTACCACAAGCGGTAAGTACAACCGTGAAAGCTAACAATAGCGATAAAAGTGCAACCATTTTTTTCATTTGGGTAAACCTCCTAGTAATCTGATAGGGATTGATACTCTGTGATACTATACAAGAAAAGGAAAAAAGTCAATGAAAATAACTTATATGATTAGTGTTAATGAAACTTGGTGAATTATACGGATTTTCACGCATTGAAGTGAAATAATACTAAAAGAAAGATAATCGTTATCCGAGGAAGGATTTTAAAGAAAGGGAAGGGATCATTAAGAATCTAAGGGGACAAAAAGCCCCTCATCCACATCGATTATTGGCTTAGTGGATGAGGGGCTTTTTTTGGACCGTCCAGAACTATTGCAGAATATTAATTAACTTTGTGTTTATCATGATTTTTATCCTCTACGCTGACGAAAATGGGGTTCGAATAGAACCAAAGGTCATTATAGTTACGTTTGTTTATTTCTGAAAAACGCGTTTCGTTATCCTCGATTTCAGTCTTTGTATCAATCAGCGGTTCACCGTCAATCGTTTCTCCAGTGACATTTACCCCTAGATTCGTCCCTCGCAAACGGAAATATTGATCCTTATTCGCTTTGACTTTGTAAGTGATGGCATGAAAACCGTCGCCATCGGTTTTCCAGTCTTTACTTGTAAAGCGTTTAACCACTTTTGTCGTATCATTGGTAGCTTTATTATAAGCAGGTGTTCCAGGCACTGCTTTTCCGGTTACTTCCCCGGAAATTAAATCCACGTGATCCACCTTAACGGGGTCCCCGTTGTTGTTCTTTTTGGGGCTCTTAAATCGGATGGTAATCTTGACCACCTGTCCTTCCTTCACTTTAAGTTCCCCGCCCATATCTGCCTTGTTGTTTCCGTTTTTAGCTTGGAAATCAAGAGCATCGATCAAGTCACCAAAAACGGAGAAGGATTTTCCGGATCGCATTCCATTAAGGACGGATTGCATTGATGAACCATTTACCCATGTATAATTCTTCGAATATTCTCCTGGCCAGTAACCGCTGGAGTATAGCCGGTTTTCACTGATTTCAAAATGGGAGTCCGAATTTGAAAAGGTCCAGAACTTACGACCTTCCCCAAGAAGCGCATCCCATGCACCTCCTACCTTAGCAAGCATGTAATCGGAACCGCCATAGGTCCGATTTTCGGGTGTTGTCAGATTTAAACCGCCTCTATCTGGCTCCATCTGGTTACCTGGCATCCCTTCAAATCCGAACATGACATTCGGGGCGATATTGTTGAAGTCACGAAAATCAGATATGTTGTACACCCTTTTTCTTGATGGATGGTTCAATATGGCATAACTTGTATTCTTATAATTTTTCTCAAGCCATGCCAATGCCGTTCGAGCATCCCCGGGTGTCTTATTGGCTCTTTGATCCTGTGCTTTCCAGACGGCTACATCCACAGGATCAAACATCTTTTCATCCTGGTTGGTGAACAGATATTCAAATTGATTGCCAGCTTTCAGACTTTTAGGTGATCCCGGCTGATCTCCCAAAATGCCTATGCCGACATGCTCGTATGTGGGCATGTCCCATTCAAAGCCTGAAAAGATGACTTTATTTTTAAATTTTCCCTCTTTTTGAAGTTGTTCCATTTTCGGGGCTTGATATTGAATGATTCCCTGAGATAGCGGTATCGGCCCACCCGGAATCAAATTTCCCTCATCATCCCTTGAAGACATCCTCAAGTGGTCGGAAATTCCCATCCAATCCATGCCGTACTTTTCAAATGCGTTATTTAGCAAGCTTTCAAGGCTCTGTGATCCCTCGGCATCATCTGACTGTGTGGTATGGGCATGATATTCGCCCTTTATCCATCTGCCTCCAGATTGATTGTCTTCTGAATCTTTTGCAGCAACCGCGGGAAGACCTTGAAAAAGGATGGCTATGCTTAGAACCGATACTGTGAATGCCCTGAACTTATTAATCATCTTTCCGACATCTCCTAATATTGAAATAATATTGAACAAGCTAATTTTATTGTAAAAATATTAAGAGCTCGTTTGGGGGGAGTATGGTTTTTGTAAATGGAACGATCGGTTCGGATTCCATTCTGTATTTTGGGAGGTTGAAAGTGATAGAAGGTTAGGGGCTGGAAACAAAAAAGGCTGTAGAGAAAATATTCCTTCTCTACAACCTGCAACGACTATTTTGCCGTAAATATTATTTAGCTTCGAGTAAATTGATATGATCTACAGTTTGATCTTCACCGACAATGAATTGTAGTTCATAATTTCCTGTCTTGTAAATATAGTTGATTTCATTCGTACTGGAGATATGGCGTATTTCGTCAGCGCTGCCGAGTTGTTTCCCTAAAACTTTAGGTGTGATGCTTCCTAGCCGTTCTACATTTGTCCCAAAATATCGGATTTGTGAGATGGTCTTGTCATCGTTATAGGCAAATGCAAATCCTGGGTGTCCCATCTCTGCATGGTAATAGTCAAATGTTTCATCGGTGTTACCTGGTTCTGGGGGGGAACCAAATGTCTCATATACTTCTTTTTTGGTGTTTTCACTAATTGTCAAACCCTTGGCAGTATAAGGCATCTCTCCTGAAAAAGCTTTGTTGTAGATTTCATGTAAGGTTGTAAGAGCGTGTTCCTTAGGTATGCCAGAAGTGGAATCCATAGTGGAAGCAGCCTCAATCGGTTCTGTTGAAAATGAAGCACCCGCCCCTAAAAGAGTACTGGTTAGAATAACAGCGCTAACCATTCTGACCGCTGGTTTTTTAGATTACATTTCTTATCCCTCCTATATCATTTATTTTCCACAATTTCCTAATCATGAAACATTCTCTTGGTGATCATTTTTCCGTTCACATAGTTACAGTTGATTGTTTGTTTTTGGTACAAAGAGTGTACAGGATTGCATTGCGCGAATTCCTTTTTATCCTTTAATTGTAATAAAAATTATATATTGACAAATTTATCTAGTTTAAGTAAGCTAACAAAATAAATCTCATAAAACCTGTCAGAATAATATGTTTTAAATTCGTTAGCCGATTTCGCTATATATACATAGTGGCAGGGATTGTGAAAAATAAAATAATGGGGGTTGGGGAATGAAAAAGGGGATCAGCAGTCTAATTCTCTTGATTGTGTTGTTATTGTTTTTATCAGCATGTGCATTAAACAGTTCAGGGGATGATGAAACAAAAGAAAGCGTGCCAAAAACAAACAATGTCACTGTGAAAAAGGCAGAAGTAAAAAGTTATAAAGCAACCGACTTATCTGCTTTGCCTGATAAAACCAAAGCAAGAAAAGATACATTCGTTGCTGGCATCTCAGCTCCAGGAGGGGTGTTCCTTCCTTATTTTTATGAAAACGGCTGGGATGGCAACGCAACGACGCCAATCTTCTCACCGCTTGTGGATCTTGATAAAGATGGAAAACCGGTTCCGGTTCTTGCAGAGAGTTGGGATACTTCTAAAGATCAAATGACCTATACTTTCAAGTTGAGGAAAAATGCTAAATTCAGCGATGGTTCTCCTGTGACGGCAGATGATGTTGCGTTTACACTTACACTTCTTCATGATCCTTCTTACAATGGGTACCAAGACATTTCCCTTGCTGCTATTAAAGGCGGTAAAGAGTATAAAGAAGGTAAAGCCGAATCGATAGAGGGCATCAAAGTATTGGATGAACAAAGGATAGAAATTGCGACTGAAAAAGTAAATGCGAAGGCATTATTAATTCTTGGAGGGCAGGTGCTTTCTAAGGCATATTACGGAAAAGAGTACGAATACGGTAAGTTGGATTATTTAAAAGAGTTGTATTCGAAACCACTTGGTGCGGGACCATATGTATTCTCTAAATATGTACCTGGACAGGAAATACGCTACACGGCCAACGATAATTATTACAAAGGGAAACCTAAAACGGAAAACTTGATTTACAAAATCATCGATAAAGCCACTTCTCTTCAGCAGTTTGAAACTGGTGAGCTTGATTATGCAGGTTTTCCGGCTGATGATGATACGGTAGGGCAATTGGAGAGCTTGAAATTTGCCAATGTGCAAGTGGCTCCGGTGAACGATTATGGCTTGATTTATGTAAATAATACTCGACCGCAATTTAAGGATAAAGCAGTACGCCAAGCACTGCTTTATGGAATGGACCGCCAGAAAATTGTAGATGTACGATTTAAAGGCTTTGGACAGGTAGCAGATGTTCCGGTTTCCCCTGTTTCATGGGCTTATAACAATGAAGGTGTCACACAGTATGCATTTGATGCCGGGAAAGCAAAAGAACTCCTGGATAAAGCAGGCTGGAAGATCGGGAAAAGCGGTATCCGTGAAAAAGACGGCGTACAATTGAAAATCCGCTATCTAACTGCAGATGCAGAGGATGCCGTGATTCCGATCGCGAAAGAAAATTACTCAGATATCGGTATTAAATTCGAGCCGGAAGTAACGGACTTTAATGCTCTTGTATCGAAGCTAACGGCAAAAGATTATGATTTTGCAGCGGTCTCCACATCACAAATCCTTGACCCGAGCGATACAGTGGAAGACCTTGCAACCAATAACCCTAATAACTATGTGGGTTATTCAAATCCTAAGGTCGATCAACTGATTCAAGAAGGTTTAGGTACTCTTGATATCGATAAACGTAAAGAACTGTATCATGAACTATATAAAGAGTTTACACAGGACCCTCCATATATCCTTATTCATTACCGCCAGAGTGCAAGAGCAATCAGCGGGCAAATCGAAGGATTGGTTCCTGACAACTATACGGGTATAGGATCGAGCTTACCGAATATTTCAATTAAAAAGTAAGATGTAAAATGCCTGGCGCATAGCTAGGCATTTTATCTGCAAAAGGGGGATTACCAGGTGAAACAATATGTTCTGCAGAGATTTATACAAATGATCGTTATTTTGTTTGGAACGTCTTTTATCATTTTCTTTTTATTTGCCATGCTTCCTGGTGATTATATTGATTCAAACTTAAGCCTCACACCCGAAAGGGCACAGGAACTGAAGGCTTTGTACGGACTGGACCAGCCTATGCTGCAGCGTTATTTCACGTGGCTCGGGAATGTGTTTCAAGGGAATCTCGGTTTCTCATTAAAACATCAGGAAAGTGTAACTTCGTTGCTAAACAAATATGTTTGGAACTCTTTTATAGTGGCGCTGCTCGCGTTGTTCCTGACGTGGACCATCGCTCTCCTGACCGGCGTTCTCTCGGCCATTAAGCAATATTCATTGTTGGATGGACTTGTTACGTTTTTCGTGTTTGCCGCCATGTCCTTCCCTTCATTTTTCATCAGTCTGCTATTCATAAAATGGTTCGGTGTGGATCTGAAAGTCCTGCCGGTCGGCGGCATGATAGATACGGGAAGCAACAGCACTGGCTTTGCCTATATTCTGGAGGTAGGTAAGCACATGATTTTGCCGGTAACCATATTAACGCTGCTTGGCATCGGGTCACTTACCCGTTATTTCCGGACCGGAATGCTTGAGGTGATCAGGCAGGATTATATCCGGACGGCTAGGGCAAAGGGGTTAAAGGAGAGAGTGGTCATATTTAAACATGCTCTTAAAAATGCCATCCTTCCAGTTATTACGCTCCTTGCCTTTGAATTGCCGGGTCTTTTTTCCGGTGCGATCATCATGGAACAGATCTTCAATTGGCCAGGAGTGGGAAGAATCCAATTGGAATCGGTCAGTTTCCGTGATTACCCTGTCCTGATGGCATTCACACTGTTTCTTTCCTGCCTTACCATCATCGGCAACTTTCTTGCCGACGTGACTTACGCAGCTGTCGATCCTAGAATCAGGCTGAAATAGGAGGGGTGAAAATGGAGACTGCTAAACCGTTAATCCAAAAGGGGAAGAAGCCAGCGAAGGTTAAATCCCCTTCATTATGGAAACAGACCTATCGCCGTCTAAATAAGAACAAATTGGCGATGGTCAGCTTATTTTTCCTCATATTCATGTTTTTGCTCAGTTTTGTCGGGCCGCATTTTTCGCCGTATATTCTTGATAGGACAGACATCGCATATTCCAATCAGCCACCAAGTGCCTCACATTGGCTTGGTACTGACAATTACGGTAGGGACGTACTGACAAGGCTGATGATGGCAGGACAGATATCATTAACGATAGGTCTTGCTTCCATGTTCCTATCCATTGCTATCGGAGCGTTTCTTGGTGCGATATCTGGCTTTTATCGAGGAGTCGTGGATTTGGTCATCATGCGTCTCGCGGATATATTAATGTCCATTCCGGGATTGCCGCTTCTATTAATAATGGGGGCCATCCTATCAGAGTGGAAGGTTCCATCCGAATACAGGCTTTACATCATCATGATCATGCTAAGTGTTGTCGGCTGGCCAGCTCTTGCAAGACTTGTGCGAGGGCAGATTTTATCCTTAAGGGAACAACCCTTCATGCAAGCAACGGAAGTTCTTGGATTAAGCGACAGACGGAAGATTTTCCATCATCTGATTCCGAATACCCTACCATTGTTGCTTGTTGTGGCAACCTTAAATGTTGCTGGTTCGATTCTCAGTGAATCGGCGTTGAGCTTTCTTGGATTGGGAGTTGTTCCACCTACCCCTTCTTGGGGAAATATGATGGATGCCGCCAATAATTATATGGACTTCCGTATGCGTCCATGGTTATGGATTCCGCCAGGATTAACGATCTTTTTAACAGTGGTGTCCATTAATCTGCTAGGAGATGGGTTGAGGGATGCGCTGGATCCGAAAATGAAAAGGTAGGTGTTGGTTTTGAGTGAAGCTCTATTGGAAGTGAAAAACCTTGAAACGAATTTTTATACAGAAGAAGGCGTTGTAAAGGCAGTGAACAACGTCAGCTTTTCAATTGGCGAGCAGGAAACCGTTTGTATCGTTGGGGAATCCGGCTGCGGAAAAAGCATAACTTCGCTTTCAATCATGCAGTTGGTTCCTGAGTCCGGCAAAATTGAAAAAGGCGAAGTGAATTTTGCCGGACGTAATCTGCTGCAAATGAACAAAAAAGAAATAAACCGCTTTCGCGGAAATGATATCGGAATGATCTTTCAAGAGCCGATGACATCGCTAAACCCAGTTTATACGATTGGACAGCAGATGATCGAACCACTGCAGGAACATTTGCTCCTAAGCAGGAAAGATGCTTATAAGAAGGCACGGGAACTCATAACATTGCTTGGAATACCAAACTCCGAGAAAATAATCGGCATGTACCCTCACGAACTGAGCGGGGGGATGCTTCAACGGATAATGATCGGCATTGCCATCAGCTGCAATCCAAGGCTCATCATAGCTGATGAACCGACGACTGCTCTTGATGTAACCATCCAGGCCCAAATTTTAGATATATTGCGGGATATAAAAAAGGAATTCAATACATCCATATTGCTAATTACTCATGATCTTGGAGTTGTAGCGGAAATGGCAGACTATGTCATTGTAATGTATGCTGGGAAAATCGTGGAGCGGGGACCAGTCATGGAGATGTATACAAATCCTCAGCATCCCTATACAAAGGGACTATTGAAAGCAAAGCCACTCATTGGGGAAAGGAAGGAATCACTATTTACGATTGCGGGGCAAGTCCCGAACCTGGCTGAACTGTCGGAATCCTGCTATTTTGCCGACCGCTGCGAGCATCGTAAGGATATTTGCTTGAAAAAGCACCCTGAACTGAAAGAAACCTCCGACAATCATAGTGTAAGCTGCCATTTATTTGAGGGGGAGGCCGTTACATGAGTCAAGCATTATTGGAAGTGAAAAACTTAAAAAAATATTACTCAAGCTCAAAAGGAATTTTCGGTAAAAAGAATGAATCGGTAAAAGCCGTCGACGGTGTCACATTTACCATTGAAAAAGGAGATGTGTTTGGTTTAGTCGGTGAATCCGGTAGCGGGAAATCAACCATTGGAAAGACAATTTTAAGACTTCATGACAAAACGGAAGGTGAAGTGCATTTTAAAGGGGAAGATGTGTTCAGCTTGAATAAAAAAGACCTGCGCCGCCTCAGGGTTCAAACGCAGCTTGTTTTTCAGGACCCTTTCAGTTCCTTGAATCCCCGTATACGAGTTGGGGACGCAATCGGGGAAGCCATGGTCGAACACGGTCTAGCCACAAATAAGGACGTCAGGGAAAAGGTGCTTCAGGTCATGGAAACTTGCGGCCTTTCTCCGTATCATGTGGACCGCTATCCGCACGAGTTTTCGGGTGGGCAACGGCAGAGGATTGTCATTGCCAGGGCGATGGCCCTCAATCCCGAATTTCTTGTCATGGATGAACCTGTTGCGGCCCTCGACGTATCCATCCAGGCTCAAATCATTAATCTATTTAGTGAGCTGCGTAAGAAAAACGGGCTTTCCTATTTGTTCATTTCCCATGATTTGAGTGTGGTGGAGCATTTGTGCACAAAAATAGCCATCATGTATCTAGGGAATATTGTTGAGTTGGCAACCAAAGAGGAACTTTTTGATAACCCGCTGCATCCCTATACGAAAGCGCTCCTGTCTGCCGTTCCCATCCCTGATCCGCGTATAAAGCGTGAACGGATCATTTTAAAAGGAGACATCCCGAGTCCGGTGAACCCGCCATCGGGATGTAAGTTTCGGACTCGCTGTCCGATGGCAACAGTGCTTTGCGCCGAAAGGGTACCGGAGTACCGGGATATCGGAAATGGTCATTTCACAGCCTGTCATTATGTTTGAAATCTGTTGAACTGCGAGACTATTATACATGTATATAAGAATAACAATGATTATAGATTTGGATAGCATACATCATGATTTTTCACAAAAGGAAAAGGGTGCTTCACCATGTGAAACACCCTTTGAAGATGATGCTGTTAATCCCAAACGCTAATTCTAGGAACTCCAGCAGTTCTTAAATAGTCCAATAATTGACCAGTATGTACAGACTCATGATAAGCGATTCTTAGCAACATGTCTCCTAAATCCCTGATATAGCCTATATTAGAGCGATCAATTTTAATATTGGATAAGTCGTCTTCGCTAAAGGATACTATTGTTTCCAAAAAATCACGCCTGTAAGGTTCGGCAAAGTTTAATTCCGCTTCTACAGAGATAAGTGGCTGTTTTTCAAATGGTGATTCATAAACTGGTAAGCTACATGTCTAACCATTTCTAAACAGTTCATTGCCATGTCGTCTGGTTTCCAATGGAGTGTGTCTTTAGGTATTGAAGTCCATAGTTTAATGTTTCTTCTTCTAACCTCTTCCATATTTAAGATGATTAGTTCTATCGATTTCATAATTATCTCCCCTTTAAGCAGTTATACAATCACTATACACGAATGGGTGCTGAAGATATGGGTCGATTTTGAAAATATAGAAAAAATTTAACATTATGGTTGAGGTATTAAATCATTGCGTATTCCTTCTAATATGGACAGCACCGTTCCTGTTTTATTCAATTAAGATAATCGTATATATGGTTGACCAGTTTTTTCTGGTCGACCTTTTTAATGGGGAACTCAAATATCAAGACAAGGTAGGACATACGGGCGGATGGTTTCGTTCAATTGAATTGTACGTGACTATATGTAGAAAAGGGCAGTTCAATGAAGCATCCTAGTGAGGGTCAGATCATGATTGGGTATTAAATGGTCAAAGAGATTACAGGGAAAATGCCTATGAATCCATGTAGAATTTACAGGCGATTTCTTTCTGTAGTTTTTCATTGCAGGGAGTAACACAAGATTCATATATTCGGGGTAATCCTCAATTCATTATTAGTACCAGACAGAGAATTCCAGTTAATGAATGGTAAAACAGAATGTATTTTAATCGATCTTTCTTCTTATTTACGCTATAAGGGGCAGGAGGCCTTTTTAAATCAGGGATTGTATTAGAATGTCATCATGATAAATTAAAATCGGTTTAAATCCAAGGCCTTTAAACTTTTGCAATGCTTCAGGGTTATTTTTGTTCACAAAACCGGACAAAACAAGAATTCCTTTTTTTCTCACATATGCTACTAATTCTGGTAAAAGGGATTGCAGAATTCCCTTTCCTCTATATTTCTTGTCAAGGACTACATAATTAATATGAGCAACTTTATATAAATAAAGATTATAACAAAGAAACCCCACTACTTTACCTTTATCATTACAAATCACAAGTACCTTGTGTGACTTTTGCAAAATTTCATTCACTTTATCGGACGAAACCCGAAAATTTTTTACCGTAATATCCATTAATTTCTTTATATCTTTTTTAGGTTTCCAGTCTCGAAAAAAATACATCATAACTTCTCCTTATCTCTATTAGATATAACAGTTATTCACTAGAAATATATAGCTGGTACATGTAAATACATAACCAAAAGTCAGAAAACAGTATTTTAACAGGGAATCCCTTTAGAATAGTCCAAAGGGATTCCCTGTTAATTTCAAAAAAGCATCCTTCTAATTCCTTTCAAATTCCTTGATAGAAGTAGGTTCCTTGATTGAAGTGGGTTCCTTGATTGAAGTACCTCTATTATTGTTTAAAAAATTTTCTAAGATTCTTCTCAAGGCAGTCCTACGGCTTCTATTGCCAGTTCCGGAATTGCCAGTTCTTCTTAGTTTTTTGTTTGACACTGAAATCATCCCTTTGTTTTATAATTTTCCACATTACTAATTTATGTGTAATTTTCCCTTTTGCTTGGACAAGTTCATCAATTATTGCTTAGCGGTATGTTATGTATTCGTGCTACCATTCAATGTAATAATATGGTATAATCTTTGTGAATTAATTCACAAAAAAAGATATCACTGGTTATTATTCGTACTATTAACTCATAAGAGAAAGTGGGTTGGGTATATGCTGAAGAAAGTGGTTTTAGCGGGCGGGACTGGTTTTGTCGGTCAATACTTTGAAAGGCATTTCAGGAATTTAGGGTATGAGGTAAGGATCATCTCCAGGCAAACCCCTCATATTGGCTGGGAAGATAAAGTAGGAATAAGGGAAACGATCGATAATTCGGATATGTTAATCAACTTAGCAGGAAAAACGGTCAATTGCCGCTATAATGTCAAGAATAAGCAAGAAATATTGGATTCACGAACTGATACGACTGAAGTGCTCGGACAGGCGATCGAACAATGTGAAAACCCACCTTCATTATGGATAAACTCAAGTACGGCAACGATATACAGGCATGCCGAAGATAAACCAATGACGGAAGAGGATGGTGTGATCGGTTCAGGCTTTTCCGTTGATGTAGCTAAAGCATGGGAGCGCTCATTTTTCGATTTCCAATTACCCAAGACGAGACAAATTGCTTTACGGATCGCCATTGTATTGGGAGATGGGGGAGTGATGACCCCTTATAGGAATTTGGTTAAATTCGGCCTGGGAGGCCATCAAGGATCAGGAAATCAGAAATTCAGTTGGATACATATAGAAGATTTATTTAATATTGTCCTTTTTTTGAGAAAGAATGAGGAATTGAGCGGGGTATTCAATTGTTCTTCACCGCATCCAGTTACAAATCGCGAATTAATGGCCCATTTGAGAAAAATCATGAATAAAAAGATAGGAATGCCATGCCCAACACCCATGCTTGAAATGGGGGCTTTCTTTATGGGGACCGAAACGGAATTGATATTAAAAAGCCGCTGGGTCATACCTGAGAGGTTGGAAAAGGAAGGGTATGCATTTAAATTCCATCATCTTGATGAAGCACTTGAACAGATACTGATGAGCACTAATTAAGGGTATAAAATACCGGAGATTGATTGCTATAATGATAGATAAAAGATCAATAATGGAGGGGAATCATAAATGAATATGACTCCATCTGAAAAAGTCGGAAGATTCACAACAGGGATATTTTCAGAATTGGCGACCCGCAAGCAGGAAGCAATGAAAAGAGGGATGGATGTTATCGATTTGAGTGTAGGAAGTCCGGATTTACCACCGCCTGATTTTGTAGTGGAAACGCTTGTGAAATATGCAAAGGATCCAAATTCCTACGGGTATACGTTAAAAGGTACGCCTGAGTTCCATGAAGCAGTCCGTTATTTTTATCGGCAGCGGTATGGAGTGGAGCTGGATGCAGAAAAAGAAGTCCTTCAACTGATGGGATCCCAGGATGGACTTGCACACTTGGCAACGGCGATGATAAACCCGGGAGATTATGTGCTGGTGCCAGATCCGGGATATCCAATTTATGAAGCGAGTGTAGAGCTTGCCGGCGGAATCATTCATCCGATGCCGCTTACTGCCGAGAACGGATTCCTCCCCCAGCTCAACGGAATTCCGGATGAAATAGTGCAAAAAACGAAAATGATGATCATCAGTTATCCAGGAAATCCTGTCACCTCCCTTGCTGATGAAGTTTTCTTTTCAGAAGTCATATCGTTTGCGGAAAAGAATGAGATCCTGGTGGTTCACGATTTTGCTTATTCTGAGTTGATTTTTGATAATCATCCACAAATTAGTTTTATGTCCATTCCGGGTGCCAAGGAAGTGGGAATTGAATTTAATTCACTTTCCAAAACATTTAATATGGCCGGATGCCGCATTGGGTATGCGGTCGGCAATCGCGATGCGCTGAACATTCTGGGAACTTTGAAATCACACATCGATTATGGGGTCTTTTATCCCATCCAAAAAGCTGCCGAAATGGCGCTTACTTCCAACCTTTCGCTGCTATCCGATCAGGTTAAGGAATACGAGTCCCGTCGAGATGCCTTGATATCAGGCCTTGCCGATGGGGGATGGCATGTCCCGAAAACCTCAGCCACGATGTTTATTTGGGCCCAAATTCCAGCTGGTTGGAAATCACGCGATTTTTCCTATGCATTGATCGAAAAAGCAGGGGTTACGGTCGTCCCCGGAGATGCTTTCGGGAAGCAGGGTGAAGGGTATGTCCGGATGGCTTTGGTCCAACCGGTTGAGAGATTGACGGAAGCTGCTGAACGGATTCGATGGTTTTTGAAGGGGAATTGAGTGTGGCAATTCTAGCATTTGAAAGGAAAAGTGAAGGTTCGAGTATCAAATAACTATCGTGCCTATCGTTTTATTTACATTCATTCAATATGTTCAGGATAAAAGAACGCTCGATCACGGATCGAACGTTCTTTCTTTTTGCTTTCTCCCGCTTAAATATTTTTTCGTGACTTTATTTAAAATGAAATTAGCTGATGCAGCAGAGATTGCAGCAAGTATCATTAAAGGCATTTGCGAACGTTGAACAAAAATGACTTCATGGGATAATGTACCGCCGATCAATGAACCGACCGCACATATGGATATCGTCTCAAAACGGAAGTACACGGACTTTTTGATTAAGTGGATGGAAAGGGGAGAAAAGACGGTATTCATTTCCACTCATCAAATGGAGGATATCCGCAGGCTTGCCGATTACCTCATATTTATAAACCGGGGGCAAATGATAGGTGAATTCGAAAAGGATAAATTGGCTCAGCAGTATAAACGGTTTTGGATGGCAGAGGATTTGCCGCCAGTATCCATTCCGGGGGAGATTGAGAGAAAAGGTTTGCGGACTGTGACTTCCAATTCGCCTATAGAGGCAGAAGCTTATTTTCTGAAGGAAGGAATCAACTGGCACGCTGAGGAGTATTTAGACCTTGAGGAGGTTGTTACTTACTTGTTAAAGTAAGGCGCTCTCTAGCTTTTTCTAAAACTACTTTTATGTTTAAGAGAAGGTCCATCCTCGGATGGGCTTTTTTATGTTTATGGGAAACTAGCGAGATAGATTATTAATGGAATATCCGAACGTAAAAAGGACAAGCCGCATAATATATAGCAAGTCCGTAACTATCTTCAATGAAGCGGATTTAATATGATAGAGAGGGGGAAAGGCAATGATCAACTGGAGAGTGCGTTTTAAGAATCCGACGTTTATATTCACGGTACTCCTTCCTGGGCTTTTAATATTGACGCAGATGGTTGCCGCGTTCATAAACAATTTCATTACCCCTATAGGCTTTACCATTACTGATGATGCATTGAACGGGGCTTTGGGCATCATTAACTTCATAGCGCTTACATTCTTTGGGGTCGGCGGTGTGGTCGATCATACCACTAAAGGTCTAAGTGACAGTGAGAATGCACGACAATACAAGGATCCTAAGTAATGGACACTATTCTTTCATATAGAAGAGTAGAATATACCAGATAACACCGTACTAGCTACCCAACGGCGTTATCTGGTTATTTGTTTTTTTTGGCAAAGATTATGATGAACGAATTAAAAATGATTTTTGGTCTGAAAACCGAAAGGCAACATACATTTAAAATTGTGGTTCATTTTCAGTTTGGGGAGGAAAAAGGATGAGTTATAGTTTACCAGTTTCAAAATGGCTTGCAGCCATAGTTTTAATCGGAGTATTGATGGCGGCATTCATATTCAGTCCGGCTAATGCTTCTGCCTCTATCAATTATGGTGATGAAGTTGCCGCTTTGGCAAAGAAGCAGGTGGGGAGCAAATATAAATATGGGGGGACGACACCAAAAGGATTTGATGCTAGCGGTCTTACCCAGTATGTATATAAAAATGCCGCGACAGAAATGAAGATTCCAAGAACGAGTGCCGAACAGTATAAAATCGGAAAGGCTTTGCAACAAAAAGACTTAAAAGCGGGTGATTTGGTCTTCTATGCCACAGGTAAGAAAGGGCAGGTCTCTTTTGTAGGAATCTATTATGGAAATGGTACATTTGTCGGGACCACAACCAAAGGGGTCAAGGTGGTCAAAATGAGTGATAAGTATTGGAAAGAAAAATATATAGGGGCAAAACGAGTCATTAAGTAACAAGCTGATGTCCATATGAAAAAAGTCGAGCAAAAAAAGGGCATCGAAAATCCGATGCTCTTTTTGCTAGTCATATCCGGGGTCATTCATTCAATGATGATATCCGTTAAAACAACATTGCCATTACGGACCTTTACCACGGCCACTGAAGGATTGGCCAATGCGTCCTTCTCTATTTCCTTTGCCTTTTCTTCGGATGCGAAATAATTGTCCAGACCGTATCTGATCTGAAGGGTTTCCGGATTTTGCAGCTCATATGGGATTTCCAATTCCCCTTTTAGGTAAACGCCTTTGGTGGGTTTTTCTTTCGTTACGTAATCAACATCGTATAGTCCATCAGAGTTTTGTTTTAAACGTACATATACCTTTTTATAATCACCCATATTCCTTGTGTTGAACTCGGTTTTAATCGAGTCATCGACTTGGGATGGCTTAACGGATTCAATTTCGTATTTCAAAGCCACATAGCTTCCCCTAAACAAGTCAGTCGGATCAACCGGGGCTGTTTTGATCTTGATTACATCTCCAGTCATTGTTGTCCAGACCGGAGGAATCGCCAAGACTAACAGAATCAAGACTGGAATGGAAAATATGAAGAGTGGACGGAATGATGGATTATTCATTGAGTTCCCCTCCTTTTTTTCGTTGATTTTCAAAGAAGAAGCCAAATCCGATAAGCATGATTCCTCCAATGATGAATGTAAGCGATTTTGGCAGGAAGTCAAAGGAGTAGATGTAATATCTGAAAATCAGTGCACATATTATCACGATGCTGGTCAAACTGCCTTTTAGAATGAGATAAAGCAGAAAAACGAAATAAGCTAAAGGGAACCAGATAGAAAAATCAAAGGTAAGGAAGAGTGCCGTAATACCGTGTAAGATATGCCCTTGTATGTGGGTGATGTTTTGTAATTTGGCTCTTACCGGAATATAGGCAAGCACGATTCCCAGTACAAACAGAATGGAAAGCACAATCGTATTCGAATTTTCAACATCAAGCTTCGGCACGAATTCCATAAGAAATAAGGCAATTGTATTTATGGCTAAAGCGTTAGTGAAAAAGGTCAGATATTTAGGGTAATCGAATTTCTTTAACAAAATGTATAAAGCCGGTAGAAATATAAGAATGGCAAGCGGATAAGACGTTTCATCAACGAATATACTTCCGTTAATATAAATGAAAAGCAGGAAAGATGTAAAAAGGAGGATGAAGACATCCTTTAAATAGTATCCAATGAATACCGTTCCGATCGCCCATAATAAAAAGGAACTGTTGAAATTTATGGTAATATTAAACATCTGCTCGATTAGAAAAATTCCTGCACCAAAAATCAGAATACCTGCATAATGCAGACTTCGTGACGTTTTGGGAAAGCGTACCTGCACCTTCACCCCAGCAAAGTTCACTCCGATGAGGCATGCTATGATAAGTAGGAATTTAACCGCTTTACTTAAATAGATCCAGTTACTGGCTACGAAGGTCAATACGCCTAAACCTAAAAGAAGTGCCCCAATGGATAATAGAATAGTGATGAAGCTCAAATTACCTTTTACATCATAGGAACCTAACATCCTCACTTTCTCTTGCTGGGAGATGACTCCTTCCTTTTCAAGGTAATTAAATTCATGTTCAAGAAACTCGAATTGCTTTTTCGTTATTTCTTTGTTGGCCAAAGTAACTCCCCCTTCCATATTTTACTATTATACATCGTATTCTCTTGTAGCTTTGAATATAATGTTAATTTTCTTCTACCCTAATTGGAATGCATGTAAGACCAAAAAAATATTTTCAGTACCTTGCAATAAACAATACCATGTGGTAAATTATTTACATATGATGTATTGTTCGGTGTTCAGTACTGTTTATTGAACTATACTAAAAGACTCTTGGAAGGAGTGATGGGGATATGAATGTACAATTTAAAAAGGGTGTCCTGGAACTGTGTGTCCTGGTCTTATTGGATAAGCAGGATCGTTATGGTTATGAACTTGTACAGAAGATTTCGGATCAAATTGAAATATCGGAAGGGTCGGTATATCCACTTTTGCGACGATTGACGAAGGAAGAGTATTTTACGACTTATTTGCAAGAATCAACAGAAGGTCCTCCGCGCAAGTATTATAAGTTAACCGACAAAGGCCGGAGATACCTTCAAGAGCTGCTGATGGAATGGAATGAATTTTCCAATGGGGTCAACCAATTAATCAAGGAAGGTGTGAACCAATGAATAAAGAACAGTTTTTAAAACAATTGAATGCCTCTTTAACCAGACTTTCCTTAGAGGAACGGGAAGATATCCTCCAAGATTACGAAGAGTATTTCGCAATTGGAATGGAAAAAGGGAAGTCAGAGCAGGAAATCTCCACATCCCTTGGGAATCCTAAACAGATTTCCAAGGAGCTGATGGCAACCTATCATCTTGGCCAGGTCGAACAAACGACTTCTGCCGGTAATGTAATGCGGGCAGTTTGGGCAGTCATTGGTTTGGGATTCTTTAATTTAGTGATCGTTTTGGGACCTTTTATAGCATTGCTCGGAGTTGTCATTGCAGGATGGACATCGGCGATAGCGTTCATTCTTGCTCCGTTTGGCGCTCTTTTCAACCTTGCGATAGGTAACTTTCAATTATTCGACCTGTTCTTCGCATTGGGACTAAGCGGGATTGGCATTTTCATTGCCATGGGAATGTTTGTTGCTACGAGTGCTTTAACCAAAGGGTTCATTCGCTATTTAAAATTTAACGCTTCCCTTGTGAAAGGCGGTTTGAAAAATGATTAATGTTAAGAAATTATCAATCATTGCACTTGTATTGTTATTGATTGGAGTAATAGGAAGTCTGTTTACGTTTTCCCAAGTGACGGATAAGAAAGCGACTACAGAGGAAAAAACGATTTCAGAGATCGTGACGGACATTCAAATCGACACTGACAATGCAGCTGTAGAGATTATTCCAACGAAGGATAGGGAGACCCGGATTGAGTTGGTTTCAAAAGGGGTGAATGTTTCCAAGTTGGATTTCACTGCAGATGTGGAAGGAAAGAAGCTTTCGGTAAAATTAGAAGACCGAAGTACCTTTAGCTTTGGTTTTCATATACAATCCTTACATTTAAAAGTATTTGTACCTGATAAATCTTATAAATCCTTTGTCGTCGAGTCCGATAATGGTAAATTGCAAATATCAGGATTGAAAAGTGAAAATCTAAATGTGAAATCTCAAAATGGCCGGGTAGAACTGAATGATATAATTACTGAAAAAGTTGAAGTGAAATCTGCTAACGGAAAAGTAGATCTTAATAATGTAGAGGGAAAACTGGTTGGGTCATCGAATAACGGTAAAATCACATTGGTCACGAAAGACTTGGATAGGGAGATCGACCTCGAAAGTAATAATGGTAAAATCATGATTAAAACGGAGAATGAACCGACAAATACAACTTTCGATGTTCATGTCGACAATGGGAAAGTAGATATCCTTGGTAAGCATGAGGGCAATACTGTCATTGGAAAAGGCGAAAACTTAATTAAATTGGAAACGAATAATGGGAAAATCGAGGTAACGAAATAGTCGTGAAGCATGAAAAAGCCGATCCAATTGGGATCGGCTTTTTCAATTATGCGGCCATTTCATCTTCATGAACAGCCTATGGCTTATGGTGATGCTGATTTAGAAATGAACCATAAACAGAAGTCAATATTTATTGGAACAAAGTACCAAAGTGCTGGAGAGGATTAAACGAGTTTCCAATAATAATAGAAAAGATGCTAGTGTTTCTTCCGTTTTTCAGTTTATCATAGCGTGGGTAATTTGCTAGAAGCGGTCCCCTTTCTCAGGAAATAAGGAAAAACTTTTAAAGTTTTTCCTTTTAGATGTTTTGGAATTATAATATATAAAGGATAATTATGTTAAAAGTAACGAATGAACCGTGTAAGTCCGCCATCAAGTGTAAGGAAAAAAATTTGGAAAATGACTTCAAAAGTATGGGGGCTGTAGAATGAAATTCAATAAATTGTCATTAGATATATTTAAATGTACGATCTTCACTCGCAAGAAAAGGGAAAAGGACTATCTGAAGAAAGGATTCGAAGAGCAAAAAAAGGTTTTTAATATAGTGGAAAGTTCTAAGGATATCATCTACTGCTACGAATCAAATCCAAGTTCCAAGTTCAGGTATCTAAGTCCATCCATCAATACACTTTTAGGTCAAGGTGTCTTGGAAGAAGCATACAATGACCCTTCCTCGCCTTTTGAAAGGATTCATCCTGATGACTTTGAAATCCTAAATGAAAAGATATACGTTGGGATTGATTATACTAAGCCGGTCATTCAGCGCTGGCGAGATATCGAGGGGAATTATTTGTGGTTCGAGGAATATGCTACACCAATATATGAAAAAGAGCGATTGGTAGCCGTTCAAGGAATCATTCGGAATATCGATGAAAGAGTGAGATTCATACAGGATATTGAGTATCAAATGTCCCATGACCCATTAACGAATATCCATAATCGACAGTTTTTCGATAATATTTCTGCGAAATCCAATCTGGATTTTGACACTCCGGTTGCCATGATTTTGTGTGATTTAGATGAGCTGAAATTTATGAATGATACGTATGGCCATAAGAAAGGGGACGAATTGATTAAAGAAGCAGCCAATCTATTGAAACGGATTTTCTCGGA
Source organism: Peribacillus sp. NJ11 (assembly GCF_030348405.1). NCBI lineage: Bacteria > Bacillati > Bacillota > Bacilli > Caryophanales > Bacillaceae > Peribacillus > Peribacillus sp. NJ11. Next base: position 401,892 of record NZ_JAUCFO010000001.1, on the reverse strand, counting down.
CATCGCTGTTGTATCAAGAGTGGGAGGGGATGAGTTTGCCATACTGCTGATTGATAGAAGCAAGCGAGAAGTAGAATCTCTTTGTGAATTATTAAAGGAAGAAATCCTTCTGCAAAACTCCCTAAAAAAAGGCCCTCACATCAGTATGTCAATCGGGCATGCTTACCGTTCGCATTCCAAAGGGAATATGGATAGCTTATTCAAAGAAGCGGATCAAAAAATGTATCAAGATAAACGGCGAAGAAAAGAACAGAAACTCGTTCGGGCGGGTAGATGAAAGATATGGGATACACTAAGATAGGGCGATACTACCATTCCTCACTAGCAGAGTGGTTGATTCCTGGGTTGTTTAATGGAATTTTGAATTTAAGGAAATTCAATTAGATTGGCGGGATTCGTTTCAATTAAAAGGATTCGGAGTCGTTTCGCTGTATGAATGATGAATAGAAGCAATGGTATTATGTATTACAGCAAGGCGAACCTAAATTGTTAGTTTGCATACGGAAGGAAAGTGGACGGAAATGGTTATGTCAGCTTTTCATTATGAATGTTAAAGGGGGGAGTCCAGTGTCATACTGGGCTTTTATTTATATATATATATTTAGGTGCACGAAATAAATCATTCGCTTATTTTAACCAATTTTAGTAAACTGGCAATGACTATTTTAATTGGAAGGTGAAGGGATATGAGGGAAACCTTAGTGGATGAACGGGTAAGAGGGACTGATAAAATCTGGACACGTGATTTCATTATGATCTGTTTGGCAAATATGTGCATCTTCATGGGGTTTCAAATGACGATGCCGACCCTCCCGCTGTTTGTTGAGCAGCTTGGTGGTGACGACCGCCTGGTGGGGGCTGTCCTTGGAATCTTCACTTTTTCGGCCTTGCTTGTTCGGCCAATTGCCGGCAGATTATTGGAGACGAAGGGAAGACGCATCGTTTTTCTTATCGGGTTAGCCATTTTCGCATTGTCAGTGGGTTCCTTCGGTTTTATGGGGAGCATCGGCTTGTTATTCATGATGCGGATTGTACAGGGCGTCGGCTGGGGATTTTCTTCAACGGCTTCAGGAACGATTGCTTCCGATATAATCCCTGCGAAACGGCGTGGTGAGGGGATGGGGTATTACGGATTATCGGGTAACTTAGCACTGGCATTCGGGCCATCATTGGGTCTTTTTCTAGTTACGGTCCTTCCTTTTCAAGAGTTGTTTTTAATCTGCTCATTATTAGGATTGTTTGCCATCATTACAGCATCACTTATTCGGTATCAAAAAGTGGAATGTGATTCTTCGGCGGCTGTCAGAGCCAAAAGGTTTGACATATATGAAAAAAGTGCCCTTAAGCCATCTTTGCTCATTTTCTTCATCTCCGTTACATTCGGTGGAATTGCAACCTTCCTTCCCCTGTATACAACGGAAAAAGGTGTAGATGGGATTCAGTGGTACTTTTTAGTATATGCAATGGCCCTCATGGTCACGAGATTATTCGCGGGTCGATTATATGACCGAAGGGGACATCGAGCCATATTCGTGCCTTCAACAGTACTCATCATGGCTGGGATGCTGCTGCTTGCGTGGATGCCGAGTGAAGCGGTCCTTTACATTGCGGCAGTGCTTTATGGATTTGGATTCGGTTCTGTCCAGCCGGCGCTGCAGGCATGGTCGATTGAAAAGACGGCACCTAATCGGAAGGCGATGGCGAATGCAACATACTTTTCATTTTTCGATCTTGGAGTGGGCATAGGTGCCATCGTGTTCGGGCAGATAGGCTTCCTCTTCGGCTATAGGAGCATCTATATCACGGCAGCGGCCTCGATTTTCATTTCAATGATCGTTTATTTATGCATTATCAGGAGCGAGGATAAAGTAAAATCAATGGAAAGACGCTGAATGGCTTCAATGGAAGTCATTCTTTTTTTTGAGTCAGGAGGAACACCACTGGCTTCGTTGTTTCATATACGTATCATCCTGAATATTTAAAAAATGGAAAAACTTTGTTATTATCGAAAAGAGAATATACATAAGATGATAGAAGGTCTATTTGAAGGAAGGGGAATCTTGGGATGAATGATTCTTCAAAGGAAGAAATGACATTAGAAAGAAGGAAGCGTATTTTCCAAGAAGAGCTGGATGTTTTATGGGAAAGGCGGCTCATCCCTAAATCAGAATATATCCGGATTAGCAGGGCATACAATCGGCATTTCCAATTAGCCCTCCATAAACAAAAGCGCTTAGAGTATGAAAAAAAGAAGTCCATCCAAGCACATGAAACGATTATCGGTGAAAGTGCCGAGATGAAGGTTCAAGATAGCCTGATTGAAGAATCTTCATTGAAATTACGGGAATCTGGGAAATTGAAAGAATCGATAATGAAGAATGAGAAGGCCGGGTATGATCCTATTGAATCCGTTTTGGAGGATAGGCTTGAACCTGTCAAGGAGATCACTGATAGGAAACCGGTTATTGACCAGCAGGCATTCAAGCTGGAGAAACCAGTAAAACAGGCAAAGCTGAAGAAAACACCTGAGCAAATCAGGGAACGGAATATCTCTGTCATCCTGCTTACTGGGGTCATATTACTTCTGTTCGGCGGATTGATTTTAGCAACCTCTTCATGGGGGAATTTGAATGCGGTCCTTAAAGTTTTCTTCATAGGAATGGTTTCCGTCATTTTTGCGGGGATGGCCTTCATCGCTTCGAAGCTGAAAATTAAACAGACAGCTTTTGCATTCTTGACGCTAGCGGGTTTATTCATTCCGATTACGATTTTATCAGCTTCATATTATCGGATTTTTGGAGAGTACCTTTCACTTAATGGTGGGGGGCGGGGGCTTCTGGGGTTTCTTGGAGGATTACTCTGCTTAGCCATTTATTTTAAGATTGCTGACTACTTTAAGTCGAAAATATTCATTTTCATTTCCATATTCACGTTCGGCATTACCTGTTATTTCGGTTTAGCTTTTGTGACGCCGACTATCGAGTGGATGTTTTTGGCCATTGGCATTCTTAATTTAATTCTATTATGGAATATTGAGCAATTGAAAAATCAAAAAGCATTAACGTTATTCAAACCATTCGTTTTTCAATTCATCCAGTTTAAGATCATCGTTGAAGCCTTTGTAATCTTGACGTTATTCTCTAGTAACTTGGTGTATTCACTAACGTTGATGTTCTTTTCTGTTTTGTTTTTAATTTTTGCCGTAAAATTTCAAAAAAAATATTATGAAATGGCTTTTAGTGCCGTTTTTACGTATGGATATATCCATTTTGTTTTTAATTCATTATTAAATGAATACATGGTCATTGCTTTTGCACTTGTACCAATCATTTTTACCGCTCTTTCAAAATATCTGGTCAAATTCAATATGACTAAGCTTTCGAAGAATTTCATGTTTACAAGTTTGATTGAGAGCGGGATCGTTTTCTTATATATAAACGGGATGGCGTACCAGGAAGTCTATGCGCAAATATTCATCGCGCTCATGATAGTATCCGCACAGCTTGTCTATGTTTCCGTTCAATCGAGAAAATCAAGCTTCACGTACCCGGCAGTTGTTGTTTTCAACTTAGCGTTCGTATACCTTTTCTTTGCTTTACCAGTCTCTTTTTCTACCGGTTTAAATCTGATTTTTGTTCTTCAGGTCATCCAATATCTTGGATTATATTTATATAACAGTCACCCGAAGTACAGCCTGTTTAAGCGGAGTATCTTACTTATCTCCCCAATGACCATGTTAGTGATACTGACCAGTAAATTCAGCGAAATGGATTGGCTTGCAGTTAGCGTAGCCCTCGCCATGATCTCTGGCCTTTTCTTCATCACATATATTAAAGACGATAGTAAGCATATGAAGGAAAACGCCATTTACGGATTTCCAATCACTTTCGTTTTGGCTTTGGTTGCTTTCTATCCATATTTGTTGGAAGGTTTAGAGTGGGTCCGTTCATATATCCCGGTCAGCCTCTATTTAATGGGGGTTTCGCTGATTTCAATTGGTGCAGCTTATACATTTAAAAAGGAATATCATAAATTCTTTCCTGTTTTTGCATATAGTGGACAGATTCTTTCCTTCCTTTCCTTGATATGGATCCCATTCGATTCACTGAATCCTTTGGAGGCAAGCGGAGTGATTGCTGTAGCTACTGCAATAAATGGTTGGTCCGTCCATATCCATCGGAAGCACATATTCTGGGTACCTGTCGTAATTACAGGTGCCAGCTTATATGCTTCACTCTACGATGTTTTTGATTTTGGTTCAATGGTGTTGAAGATTGCGTTCGTGTTGATCGGCCCCATTATCTTTTTCCTATTAGGAGAATGGCTTGGGAAATACTCAAAAAATGGGAAACTGTACTTCTTTTACGCAAGTCACCTTGCCAATTTACTGGCGATTCCTGTTGGATATATGCTCATTGCCCAAACGGAAAGTTCGCCGTTCCTATATGTTGCGCAACTGTTGATTTATATTTTGAGTGCTTTTAGGGCGCATGTGAAATGGGGAAAATACGTTTTTACGTACCTAGGGTTTTCAGTCCTTTTCCTACAGGTCCATTTATTTGTGGTAAACATGGAGCAAATGGTATTCATTAAATCAATATGCATGATGATAACAGCAGGACTCATAACCATTCTGTGGGCGTTATCCAATAAGAATTGGAAAGGCATCATGGAGTATTACCTTATTCCATTCATTCATTTAGGGATAAGCATAGCTATCTTGGAAACGGCAATCCGGGACTTTCCGCTTAACCGCGAATTGGTCTGGGTAGGGGTGATGACTGGACAGTTCTTGTTTGCCTGGTATCTGCTCATGCAAAGGAATTGGCGGAACTATGTTGTGGTTCCTCTGACCCTGGCGTTCATTTTTTACAATATGTATGCAAATACATTACCTCTGGTTTTTGCGATAATTGTATTGTTTATATGCATGGCTGTGATGGTGTTTGCAAGCAGTCGCCATTTCAAAGGATTGGTCAACCAAGAGGGAACGAAAAGAGTCATTGATTATTATCGGATTTATGGCTTGTTATATCTCTGTACTCTGAATCTGGAAGTGTTTATGGGCGGTACAGGATCTGCGATTTTGGGGATTTTTGTTTCCCTGCTGTTGCCTAGCTACTTTATCCTGATGAGAAGATTCACGATCTATAAGAAAGAAAAAAGCATTTACTCAGGAATAGCAGCCATCATCGGACTTTTCCCTTTCATCAATATCATAGACTATGCCCATACACTCCCAATCGTCACGAGTTTGGCTGTTCTTTTCGGCTGTATGGCAGGAATGTTGTTGCTAAGCAGGCTGTATTCCAGCGGTTTACTCAAGAAAAACGGATCGGGCATCATCAGCTTTGATCCTTTCAGAATCTATGGTTTATTCTTTGTGATCGATATGAATGCAGAGGTTTTTAATGATAATGATCAACAGTTACTCCAAGTCTTTGTATCGTTTTTGTTAACCGCTTATTTCATTTTCCTGAGAAGCTTAACAACGGAAAAGCAAGAGAGGAAAATCTATTCCAATATTGCTGCTCTAGTCAGTCTATATCCTTTCCTAATCATCGTCGACTATGCCGACAGCCTATCGGTTGTAATGGGATTGATGGTCCTTTTCAGCTGTATGTTAGGAATGCTGCTTTTAAGCCGACGTTATTTCAATGGCTTAATCAAAAAGGAAGATACAGGTATTACTATCGATGGATACAGGATATATGGCCTGTTATTTTTACTGGCCATGAATAGGGGAATTCCCGTAACTGAAACATCAAGCCAGTTACTCGAAGTTATTGTCTCACTCTTGATCACGGTTTACTTCATCTTGATTGGAAGTTTCACAAAGGATGTAAAAGAAAAGGGCATCTACGTTTGGCTGACGGGAATTATCAGTTTGTATCCGTATTGGACCACCATCATGTATACGGCCACATTACGGCCTTTCGTTGGTATGACAGTCCTTTTTGGGTGTGCAGCCATAATGGTACTTCTTAGCAGGAAATTCTTTAAAGGCCTGCTGACTAAAGGCGGGGCAGGACTTCAATTGGACTTTTACAGAGTCTATGGCTTGCTGTTTCTTCTTGCCATGAACATGGATGTTTTGATGGGGGGACCAGCACATTTCCTTCTGGAAATCATCGTGGCACTGTTGATTCCGATCTATTTCATTTTGATGAGAAGCACGACGACAGGAATGATGGAAAGAAAAACCCAGTTAGCTGCAGCGATATTATTCAGTCTCTATCCGTATTGGGTCATCACGGGTCAATTCACGATACCAGTTGTACTTGAGGAGGAGGTAAATATACTGCCGCTGTTCATTGTCAGCACCATTCTGCTGAGGAAAATCTTTGTTAAAGGCAAAATCACACAATATATCGAGATGGGTATTGTATTCCTCCTGTTTTTAGTCTTGATCATTGATGCAATGGCGGGCAACACTTTATACGATGCGCTCATTATCGGAACGGTGTCATTGGCAGCAATGCTCGTTGGCTTCATGATGAAATACAAATCCTATTTCATCGCTGGAACTGGCACCATTTTATTCAATGTCTATATGAATACCAATTCGATGTGGAGCGAGATGCCATGGTGGCTGTATTTAATCATTGGCGGAGGGCTGCTTATCGGAATTGCCTCTTTCTTTGAATGGAAAAAACAAAAAGACAACCGGACATCGAAGGAGGTTCTCGAGAAAAATAAACAAAGGATCAAGAATTGGTTCAATCGGTGGAATTAATGAAGAAGGAAATAGACGACTTAAAAAATTTCCGATGAAGGCGATGCTTACCTATAATTTGAAGAAGATAGCCAATTGGACATGGCAATGTCTAATAATGGCCTAAAAGAGTGGCTTGCAGTGCCCCAATCTCTTAACCTTGGACGAAAATTCAAAGGGAATCTCAAAAGGGGTTCGGAATTTATAAATTCCGAACCCCTTTTGTCTACAAACTGAGAGCACTTAAAAGCTCTCTTTCTCTGCTTCTATTTTTTTTATTTCCTCTTGCCAATCATAAATTTCCATTTCCCACTGATCTATATTAGTTTGCAAAACATTAATTAAAAATGGTGAAAGGGCATTTCTATACTTTTTTAATTCTTTAATTAATTTCACTCGATCTTCAGTTAAACCTTGTACTAATTTTTTCTTGTTTTCCAAATTTGTATATACAAAAACTGGTCTGAATTTCCGTATCTCTTTATCATCCAAATCAGTTGTAACTCCTTAAAAAAAATAAATTAAATATACTTATTTAAATTTTATACAAAATATTATAATCACATTATAAACCAAGTGATTGCCCGAGCAAAAGCATCGGCAATTTGTAAAGAATATTTAGAAGGTACCCCAGCATTTTTTAAATAAGTATTTAATCGTGATTTAATTGTTGATTGAGTAACACCCTCTGCTTCATCAATCCCAATCTGTATTGCCCACCCTTTAAATCCAGCAGGTTGAATACCTACCTCTCCTGAGGATGGTTCTTCTGTAGCAAATTCATATGAATTGTTAAACATTGAATCTGCTGTATTAGTTGAATATTCATTAGTCATATTTACATCTTCTTCAATATTAACTGTTGTTTTATTCCCAACAGCAAAACTAAATGTTGGAGCAATAGTGGAAAACATTAAAATCGTTGCTAAAATTGCTAAAAAAATGTTTTTTCTGTTTTTCTTCTCCTTTTAATTAATAATCTAAAAGCTATAAGTTAAATTCTGTAAAAATTAATAGAGGACATTGTTCCAATTTTGGTTAATATCTTTTCAATTTTGAATTATCTTCTGAAAAAACCAAACTCATAGTAGAATCTATCTAACTTTTCATGGAGCTGGTTTTGAAGACTTTCAAAACATCTGAGATAAAGTTTGTGAAGAATTAGTAGAAATCCATTATGAGAACATCATCAAAATCATAAAAAACCACTCTGAAAGCATACAGAGTGGTTTTTTCGCGTTTATTCAAATGTTTTTCCAAGCGAAAAGCTCATGACGAACAAGAACTGCATGAAGAACAGCTAGAAGAGGAATCAGAACTGCTGTCATGGGAACTGCTATGATCGCCACCATGACCGGATCCAGAGGAAACTGTGTTCGGTTCATTCCCGAAAATATCTTTAAATTCGCTGTCAAAATCATCGGTACTTGCATAAGTGAAATAGGCAGGAGCTGCGTAGTCCGTCTGGTCGTACGTTTTCCGCCAATTCAATTCTGTCAAAGGGCGATTTTCTTTAAATTGGGAAGTGAAAGATTCAAAGGTCCGTTCCGCTTGTATACTTGTCGGTTTCCGCATATATTTTTCTTTTAACTGCTCCAGCTCCAACGTTTCAAAATCGCGGAGAAGCGTTTGCCCTTTATCATGTTTGAAAAATTTACCCCATTTTTGAATGGAATGGGAGTCCACCGTAAATAGCTGTACATAGTAAAAGTCAAAAAGAGTACGCTCTTCGGGTTTGAAAACAGGTTCTGAATGCGGATGGTGCTGAATGGTCCTACCGATGAAAGCCTGGCAAAACTCATCATATTCCTGTCTATATTTCAGCATGATATGCCATAACTCATCGATGACTGAATTAAACATTTCAACTTTTCCAAACACTGCAGCCATAATCAAATAGCGTTTCAATTCACGCCAAACCTGATTGACCTTTATCTGTGAGTCACGTGGATGCTTCAGTCGGAATTCAGCATTGACCTTTTCCATATAATTGAAATCTAGTGCTTTATTAAGCTTTTCTATCAATGCTTCTGAAACGATTTCCGTTGCATGCAAATCTAAAGTTTCCGCATGGTATTTACGGAATTCATTTTGATAGCGTTCTAATTTAGCCGGTTCACTTAGCCCTTTAACGAAATTGACCAGGAAAACAGCAAAAATTGCCGCAAGAATGACATAAAAGAAGGTCATTTTTGTCCCACTCCTCTTAATATATGGATATAGTACTTTAACATTATCTTACATGTTATTGGAAGGGATTGTAAGTTATTGTTTGGAATTTTGTATAAAATGTTCCATTTACGGAAATCGATTAAGCTGGGGATGTTACATGTCAAAAACCCTGAATCCGGTTTCATCCTTTCCTTGGAATTGAAGGGATTTTCAATCAAATATCAAGCACTTCAAATAATGCCCCCAATCTAGTATAGTTAGTATGGAAAAGGGGTGAAGGCATGTACTTGACAATTAAAGAGACTGCGGAATATTTATCGATGCCGGAATCTTATATAGAAAGTTTGATCGTTCAAAATAAAATTCGCACCGTTCATGACGGTGAGCAGCATTTGATTTTTAAAGAGCAGTTTAATATGCATCTTGAACAGATGGAAAAATATAAGAAGCAATTGGCGGATTATTATAACGAACCCATCCCCGAAGATATCGATGTGAAGGATGAAGATTAGCATCTGCCCATGGCAGATGTTTTTTTCATGCATGAATGACAGTGGAATTATGGAATCGGATGTTCTAAAAAGCTCTTAACTAACGTCTGCATCATGGGGATTACTGATCATTCAAAAAATTTTGTTGTCAATGGAAGGTAATTGTAGTAGAATCCCTCAATTCCGTGTAAAATAATAAGTAGAAGGAATTATCAAGGCAGAATGGTAGTTAGGAGATAGGTAAGTGGTAAAAGAGTATTTGCAAAGCGAAGGTTTTTCAAGGTTAATTACATTAATTGTGTTAGTCCTCTTTTTAATAAGCATCGGAAGTATGGTTAATATCGTGTTATTCACATTTGTTTTCACTTTCCTGATGGGAAGGCTGGAGCAATTTATCATGAGTCGGCTGAATAAAGTGATGCATATCAATTCTAAGGTTGTTATAAGCTTTTTATATGCAGTCGTCATTTCTTGTTTAGCCATCGTTCTTTATAAATATCTACCGGTCATTACGCTACAATTCACTGAATTAGTCACACAGATCGTTTTCTTCTTTCAACATCCACCAGATAGTAGGGTCATTCAATACGCCATTAATATAATGAACGAGCTGCGATCGCCGCTCGATCTTCAAACACAGATGAATACACTCTATCTTTATATATCCGATTTCGGTAAACTGGCATTTCAAGTTTTCATTTCCATGTTGCTCAGTCTATTTTTCTTATTGGAAAAAGATAAAATCATTCGCTTCACTTCTAAATTCAAGCGGGCCAAATTTAAATCTTTCTTTATAAACTTAAGCCACTTTGGCGTCAAATTCATCAATTCATTCGGAAAGGTGATTGAGGTCCAGTTCTTGATAGCCATTACGAATGCCGTCCTATCGGTAACTTTCTTATGGATTCTTGGCTTCCCGCAGTTGCTCGGACTAGGGATCATGATTTTCTTCCTGGGTTTGATTCCGGTTGCAGGGGTCATCATCTCCCTCATTCCACTTAGCATGATTGCCTATAGCATCGGCGGCATGCCTAAAGTGATTGCTGTATTAATCATGATTGTTGTGATCCATGCACTTGAAAGCTATATTTTAAATCCGAAATTCATGTCGGCAAAAACAAATCTTCCAACATTCTTCACCTTCATCATCCTATTGTTTTCAGAGCATTTCCTAGGGATATGGGGATTGATCATCGGGATACCGATCTTCATCTTCCTTTTGGATATGTTAGATATTGAAGAGGGCAATAAGGAAGTTCCATAATAATCATTTAAGCAGCGGCCACGCTAATTTGGCCGCTGCTTATTTTTGTTCTATTAAATCTTTTGAAAGTTTCAATTACTGTTTTCAATATAATATCCATTAATTCGAGAAAAGGGAAAAAGTCTGCCCGTTTACCCATTAGAGAATATTTGCATTTTTGATTTACCGAGTTAATTGATTAAACTTTTATTTTACTAAAGTTATTTGTCGATTTTTTATTGAATAAAAAAACAAATGAACGTATAATATTCTTAAAAGAATATACTGAATGTTCTCTAAAGTTAGATTTATCTGTTTTTTTAAAAAAAGAGAGTTTACGAGAGAGAAGAGGGGATTATTTTGAAAAAGGTTTCTTTTTTAGTGTTTGCCATGGTAGCTTCTTTGTTACTAGTCATGACAGGATGCGGAAAGGATAAAGAAGTCTCGACAACTAGTAAAGAAGAAGAGTCCAATGGAAAAACACTCAGAATCGTGACTGACGCCAATTATGCTCCATTTGAATTTCTTGAAGGCGATAAGATTGTAGGATTCGATGTTGATTTCATCAACGCCGTTGCTGAAGAAGCAGGTTATGAAGTTAAACTGGAAAGTGTTGGGTGGGACCCTATTTTTGTTGAAATCGAATCTAAGAGAGCGGATGTCGCAATTTCTGCGATTACAGTGAATGACGAAAGAAAACAATCTTATGATTTCTCGGTTCCATACTTTTTATCAACTAACAAGATTCTCGTTCCTGAGAAAAGTGATATAAAATCAGGAAGTGAATTGAAAGGGAAGGTCATTGCCGTTCAGACTGGTACAACTGGACAGGAAGCGGTAGAGAAACTCCTTGGAAAAAATCATAAGGACATCAAAAAATTCGAAAACAATAACCTGGCCATTCAGGAATTACTGAAAGGTGGAGCTTCGGCTGTCGTAGCTGATAATACGGTTGTTGAGGAATATGTGAAAAATAACCCCGATCAAAAACTGAAAGTCGTTGAAGATAGCAAAAGTTTCAATGAGGAATTTTATGGTCTTATGTTCCCGAAAGGCAGTGAATTGAAATCGGAGTTCGATAAAGCTGTGAATGCCATTTATGAAAATGGAAAATATGCAGATATTTATAAAGACTGGTTTGGTACTGATCCAGATATCGAAACATTGAAAGCACAACAATAAAAACAAGTGGATAGTAAAAGATTGCGTAACTTTACGTGTGAAGTTACGCAGTTTTTTTGGTCTTTAGGAGGGAAACGGAATGAGTTTTCGCTGGGATATTATTTTTGAATATGCTCCTTTCTTATTAAAAGGAACACTGCTTACTATAGGGCTGTCGGTTTCCTCCATCCTCATCGGAACCTTCTTGGGGTTATTGATCGGTTTAGGGAAAATCATGAGGAACAAAGTGCTGGCCTTTCCATTTTACTGTTATGTCACGGTTTTTCGCGGAACACCGCTTTTAGTTCAAATCTTTTTAATCCATTTTGGAATTGTGCCCTTCTTTACCGGTGAAACGAATGCAGTAACCGCCGGGGTCATTGCTTTATCTTTAAATGCAGCCGCATATATTGCAGAAATTTTCCGTGCGGGCATTCAATCCATCGATAAAGGGCAAATGGAAGGATCACGTTCATTGGGGATGACCCATACCCAAACAATGATTCATGTTGTATTGCCTCAAGCTTTCAAACGAATGATCCCTCCGTTAGGAAATGAATTCATTGTATTATTGAAGGATTCGTCCCTGCTTTGTGTCATTGCAGCCCCGGAATTAATGTATTGGGGAAAGGCGATGGGGAGTCAGTACTTTAAAGTGTGGGAGCCATATTTGGCGTGTGCCTTCATCTATTTATTCCTTACGCTCATTTTAAGTTTCGTATTAAGTAGACTCGAAAGAAGGTTGAAAACAGAATGATCAAGGTCGAGAATCTAAAGAAGTCATTTGGGGAAAATGAAGTATTGAAAAATATCAATGCAATCGTTTCCCCTCAGGAAGTAGTCGTTGTAATCGGGCCGTCTGGATCGGGTAAATCCACTTTCCTCAGGTGTATCAATCAACTTGAAACGATAACAGGAGGGCATATTTTCATCGAAGGACTTGATACGACAGACAAGAAGGTCAATATCAATAAAGTCCGGACGGAAGTTGGCATGGTATTTCAGCATTTCAACTTATTTCCACATAAGACTGTTCTTGATAATATTATGCTTGCGCCTCTAAAGGTCCGCAAGATTTCCAAAGACCAGGCTTCCCAAAGAGGGATGGAACTGCTTAAGAAAGTGGGGCTTGCCGAGAAAGCGAACGCATACCCGGATTCATTATCGGGGGGGCAAAAGCAACGCGTCGCAATAGCCAGGGCTTTGGCGATGGAACCAAAAATCATGTTATTCGACGAGCCGACTTCCGCTCTAGATCCGGAAATGGTCGGTGAAGTCCTTGAGGTCATGAAGCAACTTGCTAAGGAAGGTATGACCATGGTAGTGGTGACCCATGAGATGGGATTTGCAAAAGAAGTTGGTGATCGCGTCATTTTCATGGACGAAGGCTATATTATTGAAGAAAATACCCCCAGTGAGATTTTTGATAATCCCCAGCAGGAAAGAACCAAAGCCTTTTTGAGCAAAGTGCTTTAATAACGTGTTAAAGAAAAAAACCTTCCGTTAATGGAGGTTTTTTTTTTGGAGCATATCAGGGGTGGTTCATTTGATGGATGAAGCACCTAAAAGCGATTCAGGGCTTTTACCGAGCACAAGCATACTGATTTTGGCATATCCAATATTTTTATTTTGGGAGAAGGTTTGAAGTAATACCTGGATATTCGGATCATCCTTTAACTTTTGAACTTCCTCTATATATAATCTGATAACGGAGGGCATAACGAATTCAGGGGTGTATTCGTTTGGGTTTTCATCCATGATTAAAGTGCCCATAAATTGATATTTAAATTGAAAAGTCCGTGTTAAGGCAACGACATGGAGCAGTTTATTAAATAGTTCGGGGTATGAATATTTAATTTTCTCCAGAGCTGCTTCTGTTTCGTGTAACTCATCGACACTGGATAAAGTGATCATTAATATCTCCTTTCAGAAAAAACGGAAACCATCAGCAGTTACCGTGCTTTTTACTCATACCAAGTCTAACCCCGCCGTTACGTATTGTAAAATGGTTAGATGTTATCAAATGCATAACCAAAATCTATGATAGTGCTTACATCCCATCAGGCAGATTAAAATTCACTCGTTATGAGATAACGCTTCCCTCGTATATTTCAGCCATTCTTTTGCAGCGTATGAAAGGTAATGGTCCTTACTCCAAATGAATCCCAAATTCCAACTAATGGATGGGTTTTTAACCTTGATTGACTTCACGCGTTCATCATGATGGCATAAACTTTCAGGTAATAGAGCAACTCCGAGTTTACAGTAAACCATTTCCTCAATGAAATCCCAGCGTGAGCTTTCAGTAACGATATGTGGAGAAAAACCGGCTTCATTACAGGATGAAATGATGAGTTCTCGAAGGACGTAATCCTTATTGAATAAGATGAAAGACTCGTTTTCCAGATCGGCCAAATCGATTTCTGCCAGACAAGAATGTGGATGGGAGGGATGAACTATCAAGTTAATGTCTTCTTCTAAAAAAGCAAAATGATGAAAAAGTGCGGTGTTGGTTGGCAGGACAATAACGCCTATATCAATTAAGTCATTTTGGACGGATTCTTCAATCTTTTTTGAACCATCCTCTACTAATTGAAAGGTAATATTGGGATATTCCTCATGAAAACGGCTAAGAATTCGGGGGAAGAAAGAAGCGTCGATGATCGGCGGCAGCCCGATGCGTATATGTCCCTTTTTCAAACCTAATAAATTGTCCATTTCCGTTTCTAAATTGTGAAAGGCCTTATCAATCAATTTTGCCTGTTCCAAGACAACCCTGCCTGCATCGGTCAGGATCAGTTGCTTACGCGACCGATCAAAAAGCTCAACACCTAGCTCGGTTTCCAGGTTTTTAATCATCTTGCTGATGGTCGGCTGGGTAATGAATAAATGGTCGGCAGCCCGAGTGAAGCTATTAAAATTGGTTACCTCTATAAAGTATTGCAAATGCTTAATATCCATTGCGTCACCTGTTATCCTCGTTTAAAATTAGTTTCATTTTACCCGTAAACGGAAGTGTTTGTAAAACACGATAAGTTTTGATGGGGGTTCAGGCACGCATAAAGAAGCTGGATTCCAAAGGGAAACCCAGCTATGAAAGGGCCGGCATAATATCTGCAGTAAATTTTATTTGACCAACAAGACGGGCACTGGGGAATGTTGAACGATATAGTGGCTCACGCTGCCTAGGAATTCCTTGAAACCACTCAATCCGCGGCTGCCCATGATGATAAGGTCACAATTCCGGGATTTTGCATGTTCCAATAAAGTCGTGATGGCTGAACCCTCTACGACAAATGTTTGGGATTCATTCGGGATTTCTGATAATAGCGCTTCCGCTTTTTTTATCACTTCATTTCCATACTTGAGCATGGATTCTTCAATTTCCTGAAAGGCATTACCATATATATTTGGTTTGATTGGCAACGTTACAGCGTGAAGCACCTGGATTTCGATAGCGGGATCCAACTTGGCTAATTCAATCGCTTTTTCTAAAGATTTAAGTGCCAATTCAGATTCATCGTAAGCAACTAATATTTTTGAGCATAGCATTGATCGATCATTCCCTTCTTTTAAAGAATATACCTCTAGTATATCAATTTGAATCTTTCATGCAGTTTCATATATTATAAATTTTGTGAATATTTATTGAAGTTTACGTTAACGTCAATGTTAAAATAAAGGTAAATAATCCCTTTGCAAAGTGTGGTTTTAACATGTACACCATTTCTGAGTTAGCAAAAGAATTCGAATTGACGACAAGGACGCTCCGATATTATGAGGAACTGGGTATGCTTAGGCCAAAGCGTACCGAAACGGGAAAAAGAGTTTATGGAAAGAAAGAATACGCACAGCTTAAAATCATAATGCGCGGTAAGAAGTATGGTTTTTCGTTAGTGGAAATAAAGGATATAGTCCTGTTATTCGATAAGGATAGGACAGGCATCAAGCAATTGGAAAAAACGATTGAAATGGCAGGACAGAAATTAAACGAAATTAATGAACGCATTCAAGAGCTGGATGGATTGAAACAGGATTTTGAACAGGTAATCAAAGGCTTTACCGAAACCCTTCATGACTTGAAGGTGAACGATAAAACAGGCAAGCGGTGAAATTAATATTGAAAATAGGTATTGATGGTAGTGAAAGATGAATATATATTCTAGAAACAAATGAGGTGAGGATTTGGATATTCAAGAAACCATTGCAGTTGTTACAGGCGGGGCTTCAGGTCTGGGAGCGGCGACAGTAAGAAACATCATTAAAAAAGGTGGAAAGGCAGTCATATTTGACCTCTCGGAAGAAAATGGCGCTAAGATGGCTCATGAATTGGGAGATTCAGTCCTGTTCATTAAAACGGATGTAACAAGTGAAGATAGTGTATTGGGAGCGTTGGAAGAAGGAATTGAAAAATTCGGGAGCATCAATACGGTCATCAACTGTGCTGGTATTGCAATTGCAGAGAAGGTCATAGGCAGAAAAGGTACACATGAATTGAAAGCGTTCTCAAAGGTGGTGACAATCAATTTGGTCGGTACATTTAATGTCATCCGACTTGCGGCTGAAAAAATGGTCAAAAATGAACCGAACCAAGAGGGGGAGCGTGGTGTCATTATCAATACGGCTTCGGTAGCTGCCTTTGAAGGACAAATCGGACAAGCAGCATATAGTGCTTCTAAGGGGGGCATTGTTGGGATGACCCTGCCGATTGCAAGGGAGCTTGCCACCAAAGGGATACGTGTCGTATCTATTGCACCGGGCCTATTCCATACTCCGATGTTCGATTCATTGCCTGATGAAGCGAGGACGTCATTAGGTAAAACCGTTCCATTCCCATCAAGGCTCGGATATCCCGAAGAGTACGCTAAGCTAACGGAGAGCATCATAACGAATCCAATGCTGAATGGGGAAACCATCAGGCTGGATGGGGCCATTCGAATGTCACCCAGGTAAGTGTGAATTCCTTTTGGAAAAGATGATGCAATCCATTATAGATCGATCTTGAAAAGAGCCTTAGACAAAGACATGCAGAGGAGATAAAAACAGATGAAACATCCATATCTAAGTGAGGATCATGACATTTTCCGTAAGACATTCCGAAAGTTTTTAGAGAAAGAAGCAGTTCTCCACTATGAAAGATGGGAAGAAGAGAGGATCATTCCCCGGTCATTTTGGGTGAAAATGGGGGAACAGGGTTTTCTCTGTCCGGATCTTGGAGAAGATTATGGGGGTTCCGGGGTAGATTGGGGCTTTGCGGTCATAATTAATGAGGAATTGGAAAGAGTAGGTTCTGGATTCATTGGTTTCGGACTCCATAGTGACATCACTGTTCCGTATATTGCCGCATACGGAAATGAGGCGCAGAAACAGCGCTGGCTTCCTAAATGCACGACAGGGGAAATCATTACAGCAATCGCCATGACAGAGCCTGGAACAGGTTCGGATTTAGCCAATATAAGAACCACTGCTATTTTGGATGGAGAACATTACATATTAAATGGCCAAAAGACATTCATCACAAATGGCATTCATTCGGATTTGGTCATCGTTGCGTGTAAAACGGATCCAAATGCCGTTCCAAAGCATAAAGGCGTTAGCTTAGTCGTGGTAGAAAGGGATACACCTGGATTTTCCAGGGGGCGGAAACTGAAGAAACTTGGTTTGCACAGTCAGGATACAGCAGAGCTCATCTTCGAGGATTGTCGTGTTCCAAAGGAAAACCTGCTTGGTGAAGAAGGCAAGGGTTTTGCTTATTTAATGGAGAAATTGCAGCAGGAACGCCTTGTAGTGGCAATTTGTGCTCAAACGGCATCAGAGGATATGCTGGACGATACCATTGAGTACGTGAAAAGCAGGGAAGCGTTCGGAAAATCCGTGAGTCAGTTTCAAAATACTCAATTCAAAATCGCAGAAATGGCAACGGAAATCAAAATGGGGCGTGTTTTCCTAGATCAATTGATCGCCAATCATATGGCGGGAGAACAGGTGGTCACAGAGGTTTCGATGGCAAAATGGCGTTTGACGGAGACTGCGAGAAAAATATCGATTGAGTGCATGCAACTTCATGGCGGCTATGGATATATGGAAGAATACAAGATTGCCAGAAGGTATCGGGATGTCCCGGTAGCAAGCATCTATGCCGGGACAAATGAAATCATGAAGAAAATCATCGCTAAGAATCTGGGCCTTTAATATAAACAGGATGAGAAGGGGAGAGAGTATATGCGGGAAGTGGTAATCGTTGAAGGGATTCGAACGCCAGTAGGGAAAAGGAACGGTGTCTTGAAAGACATTCGCCCAGATGATCTAGCAGGGGAAGTATTGAAAAAGCTGATTGAGAAGGCGGGCATCGATCCGGCTATTGTCGATGATGTCATACTAGGTTGTGTTTCACAGGCTGGCGAACAAGCAGGTGACATAGCAAGAATTGCTGCACTGATTGCAGGATTTCCGATCGAAGTGCCGGGAACGACGATTGATCGTCAATGCGGATCAAGTCAGCAGGCTGTCCATTTCGCTTCCCAAGCCATTTTGTCGGGAGATATGGATGTTGTAGTGGCCGGAGGAGTGGAAAACATGTCCCGAGTCCCCATGGGGTCTAATATTCAAGGTGCTGTAACCAGCCAAAAGTATTTAGACAGGTATGAGGTGATCAACCAAGGTTTATCAGCTGAGAGAATCGCCGATAAGTGGGGAATAACACGTGAAGAATGTGATCTGTTTTCCGTTAAGAGTCATGCCAAAGCAATACGTGCTCAAAAAGAAGGGCATTTTGACCGTGAAATGATTTCAGTGACGGGTACTGATAAAGAAGGAAATCAAATGGAAGTTACGGAAGATCAAGGTCCAAGGGCTGGAACTACCATGGAAGTACTGGCTGGGTTGAAAACGGTTTTCCAAGAAGACGGTTTAATCCATGCCGGGAACTCAAGCCAGATAAGTGACGGTGCTGCCGCTTTATTATTGATGGAACGCAGTAAAGCGGAAGAACTTGGATTGAAACCACGCTTTAAAGTGCATACACGGGTTGTAGTAGGATCAGATCCCACCCTGATGCTTACTGGGCCGATTCCCGCCACTCAAAAAGCTTTGGAAAAAGCCGGCCTTTCCATCGATGATATCGATGTCTTCGAAGTGAATGAGGCTTTCGCTCCTGTACCTATTGCCTGGCTAAAAGAAACGGGGGCAGATCCCAAGAAGCTGAATCCAAATGGCGGGGCGATTGCCTTAGGTCATCCTCTTGGCGGCAGCGGGGCCCGATTGATGGTGTCAATGATCCATGAGTTGGAAAGGACAGGCGGCCGTTATGGGCTGCAAACAATGTGTGAGGGCCACGGCATGGCGAATGCCACCATCATAGAAAGATTGGATTGAAACGGGACTATACGGTTATGAACATTCGTAATTCGCACGAAAGTAAAAGCTGAAAAAGTGATGAAGCCGACCATCGGCAGGGCTGGCCTGAACTCTCCCCGTTGATGGTGGGTTTACTTGAGGAGGAAAATGATATGTCAGTGACGATTAAAAGTATCTTTGATCAGACGGTTCAGAAATTCCCCATTAAAGAAGCTATCTACGACGTGAGAAGAAATATCCGCTATACGTACATTCAATGGAATGAGCAGGTGAATAGGTTGGCGGCGGCCCTTCAAGCGGAAGGAGTGCGAAAAGGCGACAGGGTCTCTACATACCTTTACAACAATGAAGAGCTTGCCACCGCATTATTTGCTTGTGCAAAAATCGGCGCAATCTTTAATCCAATCAACTTCCGCTTAATGCCAGAGGAGTTGGCCTACATCTTAAATGACGCTGCTCCAAAGGTCGTTTTATTCGAGCACGAATTGGAATCGAGCGTTGCCGCGGTTGAGAAGAGATTTCCGGAAACTGCTTTCTGGTATATTGATGATAATGTTCCGAAATATGCCAAAGGTTACCGTCAAAAAATGGCAAGTATCTCATCAAATCCGGATGAAGTTGACGTTCACGAGGATGATGTTTATGCCATCATGTATACGAGCGGGACAACCGGACGACCAAAAGGGGTCATTCACCTTCATAAAGATATGGTCAAACAAGCAGAGATTTTAACAGAGGCCATGAAGTACGAACGCTCTGACATCGGGTTGATTACTGCACCGATGTTTCATTGTGCTGAATTGCACTGTTCCTTTTTACCTCGCGTACAGGCTGGTGCCACAAACGTCATATTACATCAGTTTAATCCCAAAAAAGTTATGGAACTGATTGAATCCGAGGGGATCACCAAGTTATTTGCTGCACCAACGATGTGGAACATGCTACTTCAGGAAAACTTGGATGAATATAAATTCCAGAGTTTGAAGCTGGGGCTTTATGGAGCAGCTCCAATGGCACCATCACTTGTACGTGCCTGTCAGGAGAAACTTGGCATCCAGTTCATCCAAGCTTATGGAATGACTGAAATGGGTCCTGCCATCACTCTCTTATTGGAGGATGATCAAATTAGGAAAGCGGGTTCTGCCGGTAAAGCATGTTCCGATCATGAAATCATCATTGCCCGTCCGAATGACGAAGGGCCATCAGATCCCGATGATATTCTGGAACCTGGGGAAACAGGGGAAATTCTTGTGAAAGGTCCATGTATCATGAAGGGTTACTTCCAAAAAGGTGGAGAGACCGAAAAAGCGCTTTACAAAGGCTGGTACCATTCCGGTGACATCGGTTTCCTGGATGAAGATGGATATCTGTGGGTCAAGGACCGAGTGGACGACATGATTATCTCAGGAGGGGAAAATATATATCCACGTGAAGTGGAAGACACACTTTATGAGCATCAAGGAGTTCTCGACTGTGCAGTACTGGGGCAGCCTGATGATCAATGGGGGGAAATGGTAACGGCTTTCATCGTTGCCAAAGACCTTACGTTACAGGAAAGCGATTTAGAAACCTGGTGTAAGAATAGTGATACACTGGCGAACTATAAACGTCCAAGAAGATATATCTTCTGTAATGAGCTGCCTCGAAATGCAAGTGGGAAGATACAAAAATTCTTGCTTCGTAAACAGTTGGAAGAAAGTGCGGATGACAAAAGTATGGGGAACCTCCTTTAATGCCGGGGTTAGTAGCCGAAAAAAATACTGACAAATTAGTTAGAATCATATGGGGAAAGGTTGGAAAAGTCGCATGGCATGCGATGATAATTGGAAGGAAGAAGTTTAACAGATCTAGATGAATTATTATATAAATAATATTCCTGTGGAACAATTTAAGGAAACTGAATAGTTATCCACAATGAAAATACAGAGTGATCAGTGGAACATTCCTTTTATCCACATAATCCACAGGGTTATCCAGAAATAACATTATTTTCATGTTAGTAAGGCAGTCATTGTACCTATTGTTTGTCAGTATTTTCAGAATATATCCACAATATATACAGGGTTGTGGATAAACTATGTGAATAAAGTAAATATAAGGGGCTGATTATAGCCCCTTGGTTTGGTTCGTCCTATTTATTAGCGGCGATTATGAGCACGGCGGTCAGCTGCATTTGCCCGGGCTTGTGCCTCGATATCTTCCTGGTCAGCCAGTTCGGAAGAATATTCAACATCAAGTCCGTCACTTTTCAAGTTTTTAGGAACCTGCGGAAGTTTCTGTTTGTTGTTGTCTCGATTATGGTGTATGTTATTGCGTCCCATGCTAGCGCCCCCTAAAAATTAAAATAAATAAGCTAGAGATGATTATTCAACTTATCATCTCTAGCTTATTTTGTGTTGAATGGATGTTCAAAATGTACGGGAAAATACTCCAGACTTAACGACGGGATTTCCTCTCGTTAAAACCACCTGCTCGATCTGCATTTTTAAATTCCCGAGCATAAAGAACCGCTTGCGTACTAGTTAAGTTACTTTTTTCTTTTTCGTGTTTTTTGGACAATTAGATCATCTCCATTTCACTTAATATCCCTATTTTTTCCTAAAATGATCCTTTCATACGTGAGAATCCTCTTTTAAGATATTTTGTAAAGCGTTTTTGAGGGTTGGGAAAGAAAAGATGAATCCTTCCTCTTTAAGTTTAATGGGTAGGACATTTTGTCCTTCAAGCACAAGTACACTCATTTCCCCAAGCATGGTCTTGAGGAAGAAGGGAGGTACGGGTAACCAATGGGGCCGGTGCATGACAGTTCCTATTGTTTTCCCGAATGTATCCATCTGAACGGGATTAGGTGCCGTAAAGTTGACTGGACCTTCAATCCGCTGATCGTTTATGCAAAAGATGACTGCACGGACCACGTCATGAATATGGATCCAGGAAAGCCACTGATTCCCTTTGCCCATCTTTCCTCCACCGAAAAGTTTATAAGGGATGACCATCATTGGCAGTGCTCCTTCCTTTTCCCCCAGAATCACGCCGAATCTTGTTAGGACGAACCTTTCACTGTAAGAGCGGGATTTAGCCGCTTCTTTTTCCCATAGCTTAACAGTACGGGCCAAAAAATCATCACCGATGGATTCGGAGGTTTCGGTAAAGGTTTCATGTTCCGAAATACCATAATATCCGATTGCACTTGCATTGATTATGACAGATACTTTTTCGGGCAGTTTGGAAATGATCCGGTTCATCTCTTTGGAAGCTTCGACCCTGCTTTCGACAATCCGGCGTTTTCGTTCAGGAGTCCAACGCCCGCTGTTTAAAGATTCACCAGCAAGGTTAATGAAAACATCGAGCCCTTCCAAATGCATTTCCGGCTTTGCGTCCTTGGTCAGCCAGCCGATATATGTCGGATTTTCCTGTTTTTTGAATTTTTCGGGATGACGGGTCAAGATATATATATCATGATTCTCTTTTAATAATTCATCGATAAGGGCTGTGCCGACAAAACCGCTTCCACCAGCAATGGCTATTTTCATGAAAACCACTTCCTTTCCCTTTCTTTCCTTCACTTTAACATGACCATGTCCTTTTTTCATTTTTAGACATGCTATATATAGAAATGGTACACGTAAAGGGGTAAAGTAGGGGTGGGGGTGGATATTATGCCAAACATAACAAAAATAACAACCCAAAAAAAACGTAAAGATCGTTATAACATTTTCGTTGATGAAAAATATGCTTTCAGTGTGGACGAAGAAGTGCTACTAAAGTTTCAATTGAAAAAGGGTACGGCACTTGATGACCTGCTGCTAGCTGAAATACAATTCCATGATGAAATCCAAAAAGCATTTACCGATGCACTTAATTATTTATCATACAGGATGCGTTCGGAATCGGAAATTCGCCTTTATTTAAAAAAGAAGGAAACGGAAGAGCCGATTATAAAGGAAGCGATACATAAGCTATACAGCTTTAACTATTTAGACGACCTAGAATTTGCCAAGGCTTACGTACGGACCCATGTTAACGGAGGCAATAAAGGTCCCACTACCCTTAAGCTCGAGCTTAAGGAAAAAGGGGTAGAAGAAAAGTTGGTTGTCGAGGCATTGAAGGAATACCCCTATGATATTCAAATTGAACATGCAAGGAAACTTGCTGGAAAATCGGTCAAAAAGGAAAAAAACATTTCAGAACGGGCATTGAGGCTGAAAGTTGAACAAACCTTGTTACGGAAAGGTTTCCCGAGAGATGTCATCCTTGAAGCGCTTGAAGATGTGACGGTTGAAAAGGATGAAGATGAACAATGGGATTCTCTTTGCCACCATGCTGAAAAAATGCAACGCCGATATAAAAACCATGAAGGCTTCGAATATGAACAAAAAATGAAGCAGGCATTATACCGAAAAGGTTTTCCAATAGAATTGATTGAGCGTTATCTTTCCAATCCTGATATGGAATAAGTGCATCGATAGCCAAATCATAAAATTTTGTTTAATATAGAAGTAAATTAATTTCATTTAAGGAGCCATATATATGAGCGACGTAAGGTACAGCAAGTTGTCGGCCTATGAACTACAACAGGAAATTGCAGCGTTGACTGAAAAAGCGAGAAAAGCAGAGCAATTGGGAATGGTTAATGAATTTTCAGTATTGGAACGTAAAGTGACGATGGCCAAGGCCTATTTGTTAAATCCGGATGATTTCAAAAAAGGTGAAATATACCAAATTGACGGCGATCCCGGTGTCTATTTCAAAATTGATTATATGAACGGCGTATTCGCCTGGGGTTACCGTTTAGGTGGAAGCGGAAAGGAAGAGGCACTGCCAATTTCAATGTTGAAATAAAAAGGAACCGGGGGAGACCCGATTCCTTCTGAGGTACCTTTTAGTTCGATCGCTGATTTGATGCTTTCATTCGTTCTTGAGGATGTGTATTAATACTGCCATCTGCACGCTTTGATGCATATCTTGCTTTTGCACGAGGCTCGCCTTGGAATTTATTATTGTTTTGGTTGGGGAATCCTTTTTGTTTATTTCGCAAGTTTTTCTCCTCCAAGCATCAGATTAAAGAAAAGAAGCGTTTCCGCTTACCACTAGTATGGGTAAGGGACAGTATAGTTCATTCTGTAAAAATATTGGCAATGAGGTGGTTCAAATGAATGATTACCATGAAAGGTTAACCAAGATACTGCTTGAGAAAAATGACCACATCACGTATGAGCAAGCTTTGACTTGGGTGGAATTATTATGGGAAGATTTCGAAGCGACCTATGCAAAGGCTGGACATGAATATGCCGGGGAAGAAATGACATCGCGCGTTGTAAGGACCTGGATTGATAACTACGGTGAGCAGTTCCATGAATTCATTGCAAAAAATCCTAAATATAAACAGTTATTAAATCAGCAGAATAGATTTCATTAAAAAGCTGATTCCAGAGGGGTTCCCTGGGATCAGCCTTTTTTCAATATGCAGCGACTACAAAATAATATTCAATTTCTTCTGCAGCTTCGCTTCGCTAAAGATCCAGCCGGTATAAGAATTCAATATATTCAATTCGCTGTCTAAATGGACTACTGCCACAAACGGGTAATACCCATTGCTGCGATATCTTAAATCGATGAAACGGACTTCATAATAATCTTTTATCTGTTCGATTTCAAATCGGTAAACCGGAGAAAAGGACAGAAAGGCTGCCAAGTTGATGTCCTTCTTTGCGGCTTCGAGAATTTCACTTTCTGGCAATGGCACTCGATCAAATGTATCAAGAATCGTCACATACCCATTATCGGCTCGTGCCACATAATAATTCTTTTCGGTAATTACCGCGATTTTCCAGCGGTGAAAACGCATGGTCGGTGATAAAATAATTTTTCTTGCTCCGGGAATTTGCTGCTTAACAGCTCTTTTTATAAACGCCTGTTCCCTGAATCTGGAGATATAATAGACAACGAGTATTCCGTAAATCGAGAGAAATAAATAGCCTGGAGGAAATCCAAAGCCCCATAATATCAGGCCTGCAACATGTATTCCAAAAATGAACGGGTCGAATGTATTGATGACCCCTAAAGCTACCCAATTTGACGAAATCGGCCTAAGAGCCTGAGTCCCATAAGCATTGAATATATCCACGAATACATGAAGGAATACGGCTAAGAACGTCCAAAGCCAAAGATGAAGGTAATTTGCTTCAGGTATGATGGCGAAAAGTGCTCCGCTGATAATCAAGGGCCAAAGTAAAACAGCGGGAATGGAATGCGTGATTCCACGGTGGTTTCGTATATATACAGCGTTATTCCTTAATTTTAAAACGGTGTCAATGTCTGGAGCTTGTGATCCCAATATCGTACCTGCTATTACTGCACTTGCAGTGACTGGGCTCTGCGCAATGACAGGATCTAACGTGGCAAGACCTCCAAGAGCAATTCCCATGACGAAGTGAGTACCTGTATCCAAAAAACTAACCTCCCTGCCACAATTTGAAAAAAATGGTCTTCTCTCATCATACCGTATTTATATATTAACCATCAAATGAATATAATTCAGACTTATTTCCGTGACCAATTACAAATAACTGGATATGAACATGATATTAAAAAAGAATGACCTACTATAGGTATTCCCATTTTTGATAAGAGTGTAACATCTTTGGAGGAACTGATGTGAAAGAAATAACGATCCCGACAATAGAAAAAATAAAAATCGATGATTTTCAAAAAGATTTGGTTTCCTGGTTTCTCAAAGAACAAAGAGAATTGCCATGGAGGGAAAATAAGGACCCGTACCGTGTTTGGGTTTCAGAAATAATGTTGCAGCAAACGAGGGTGGACACGGTGATTCCCTATTTCAACCGGTTTGTGGAATGGTTCCCCACACTCGAGGATTTTGCCAATGCCGATGAAGAGAAAATCCTAAAAGCTTGGGAAGGGCTAGGGTATTACTCACGTGTAAGGAATCTGCATAGTGCCGTTCAGGAAGTGAAGGCTTCCTACAATGGGATTGTACCGGATGATCCCGAGGAAATTTCCAAATTGAAAGGTGTGGGTCCTTATACAGCTGGTGCGATTCTAAGTATCGCCTATGGCAAGCCGGAGCCAGCTGTCGATGGAAACGTCATGCGTGTATTATCAAGGATATTGATGATATATGAAGATATTGCCAAGCCAAAGACTAGAAAAACATTCGAAGCTGCCGTCAGAAAGCTGATCGATCATGAACATACCTCTGCATTTAATCAAGCCTTGATGGAGCTGGGGGCATTAATCTGCACACCAGGTAAGCCTGCCTGCCTATTATGTCCCGTTCAAAGTCATTGTCTTGCATTTGAAGCAGGGGTTCAATCGGAACTGCCTGTAAAAGTCCAAAAGAAAAAAACGCGGGATGTACCAATTGTGGCTGCTGTTTTAACGAATGAAAAAGGTGAATTTTTAATTCACAAGCGAGCATCTGAAGGGTTGCTGGCAAATCTTTGGGAATATCCGAACTTCGAGAACCATTCATCCCTTCAGCATAAGAGGGAGTTCTTCGAGAATCGGTTTCAGGAAATGTATGGTGTTAAACCTGAAATCACGGAATCACTTGTGAGAATTGAACATGTTTTCTCACATCTTGTTTGGAAAGTGGACACGTATACGGGAATAGTCAAAGAAGTCATCAGTGAAGAGACATTAAGAGAAAACCAACTCAAGTGGGTGAGTGAAGCAGAGATGGAGGAGTTCGCATTTCCGGTTTCCCACCAAAAAATGATGAAGGCCTATAAAGAAAAAAAGCGGATTGAATAAAGGCAGTATTGTAATTACGGGTCACCTTGGGGATGGTTTCTATCTACATTTTAAAACAGAGTTGATTGGAACGGAAGGTGAGAGAGACTCGCGGGAAAAGCGTGTCCAAGGGAGACTCCGCAGGGGCAAAGACGCCGGAGGAAGCTCCCGGACCGCCCGCCGAAAGCGAGTGCCCTACATTCCAATCAGCGTTCAAATTATACAACTCTAAAAAAACAGTAGGCAAACTCGATTATCGAGTTTGCTTTCAGACTAAAAAGGATATCCGCTAAGATATCCTCTTCTTTTTGTTGATTTTCAATGTCATATCCGTATAAAATCAATCGTAAATGGTTTTCGTTCCATGGGTATAATCGGCTTCCTGCCTATTAAGTCCGCCTCTATTTTCAATTTCTTTGACGATTTCGCTATGGATACTCTGTCCTTCTTGGTTTAAATAAGGTACCATTTGTTGAAGGGAGTGATGAAAATAGGCAAGTTCGCTATTTTCCCAATCCGATTTTTTCATCATCGACAACTCTGTCATATCACGTCCAACATACATAACAGTAACACTCCTTTTAAAAATGATTTTTATTACTCGGTGTTTACTCAGAAAGGATGAATAAACGTATGGAACAAAAAGTGGCACTCGTTACAGGTAGCAGTAAAGGTTTAGGTAGAAGCACGGCAATAAGGCTTGCAGAGGAAGGATACGACCTCGTTATTAATTATGCCCGGAGCAAGTCGAAAGCATTAGAAGTGGCAGCTGAAATTGAAGCTTTGGGGCGTAAAGCCCTTGTAGTTAAGGCAAATGTCGGTGACGTTGCGAAAGTGAAAAGCATGTTCGAGGAAATCGATGCTTATTATGGACGTTTGGATATCTTCATTAATAATGCTGCTTCAGGAGTGCAGCGCCCTTTGATGGAGCTTGAAGAATCGCATTGGAACTGGACCATGGACATCAATACAAAAGCCCTCCTTTTCTGCGCACAGGAAGCGGCGAAATTGATGGAGAGGAACGGCGGAGGGAAAATCGTCAGCATCAGTTCACTAGGATCCATTCGCTATTTGAAAAATTATACAGCTGTCGGTGTTTCCAAAGCTGCGCTTGAAGCCCTGACAAGATATTTAGCGGTCGAACTGGCTGCGAAAAACATTTGTGTCAATGCCGTTTCCGGCGGTGTTATCGATACGGATGCCCTGAAGTCTTTCCCGAATCGGGATGAAATGCTTGCTGAGGCGGCAGAACAAACTCCTGCTGGACGGATGGTCGAGGTGGAAGATATGGTGAATACCATCCTGTTTTTAATTTCCGATGGAGCCAGTATGATTCGTGGACAAACCATTATAGTTGATGGTGGCATTTCATTGCTTGTTTAATGTAACTGGAAAAATTTAAATGTTATTAGTTGGATAACACTCCTTGATATTGGTTATCTTATTATCGTGGAGGTGATATCAATGGCTAATAACAATAATAAATCACAAGCAGGTACTAACGCTCAACAAGTAAGACAACAAAACGCGCAATCTCAGCAAGGTCAAGGCCAATTCGGTACTGAGTTCGCTTCTGAAACAAACGTTCAAGAAGTGAGACAACAAAACGCACAATCTCAGCAAAAAAAGGGTCAAGGTCAAGCTCAGGGCCAATTCGGTACTGAGTTCGCTTCTGAAACAAACGTTCAAGAAGTGAAACAGCAAAACCAAAAATCCCAAAGCAATAAAAACCAAGGCTAATTGCCGTTTTAAAAACGAAAGGCATCCTTCTTTTGAAGGATGTTTTTTTTTGCCTTTCATTTGATTCGACAAATGTTTTGATGTGTTTACATTTTATGTCAAAGGAAAAGCTGGATAAAAACTAGAATATACATACTATAGAAAAAATACACATTAGGAAGGTGCATTCATGGAGGAATTTAACCGGCTAATAAACAACCAGTTGAAAACGATGGATAAGCTGTTACTTTTACAATCCGAAATCGAAAGATGCCAAGATATAGAGAAGCAACTCCTTGCCCTGCAAGAGGAGAATGAAGCAGTCACCATTCATGAAGAGATCCAACTTAAAAAGCAGGAATTGAAAAGTATCCATGATATGTTCGAGAAGCAAACGGAAGAAGTCATCCGTTATTTTCAGCAAGGACAAGCTGCAATACAATGAATAACCGGCTAATTTCTAAGTTAAAATGGGGTGGATGGTCAGACTTTTTCGACTTATTTACACATTTTCACTGGGAGATTAGCCACTTTTGTTTTAAATTTATGAATAAATCGCTATAATATAGGAATATAGGGTAAATGGAAAAAAGTATATATTATAAATACACACAACAACTGCAAACGGAATAGGGCACAGTACGCTGTCAGGGTGTCTATAGAAAGTAGGGAGAGATAAATGGGGATTGTTCCTGCCGAAGGAGGAAAAATCCAAATTCATAGCTATAAACATAATGGACATATCCATCGTATCTGGGAAGAGACAACCGTTTTAAAAGGGACCCAAAATCTGGTGATAGCAGCCAATGACCGTACTATGGTAACGGAATCAGATGGAAGGACCTGGATTACGAGAGAGCCGGCGATTTGCTATTTTCATTCAAAGTATTGGTTTAATGTTATTGGTATGTTGAGAGAGGACGGAGTTTATTATTATTGCAATATCAGTTCTCCGTTCACATACGATTCGGGAGCATTGAAATACATTGATTATGACCTGGACATTAAGGTATTCCCAGATATGACGTTTAATTTGCTGGATGAGGATGAATATGAAAGGCATCGGAAAGAAATGAATTACCCGGATGCCATCGATTCAATATTGAAACAGAACGTAGACTATTTAATTTATATGATACGCCAGCGAAAAGGACCATTCTCCGCAGAGTTTATTGATAGTTGGTATGAACGCTTTTTAACCTATCGATGATAGAAAAGGCCTGCTGCTTAATTAGCAGGCTTTTTCATTGTGTAACGTACCTACCCACTGATCTTTCAAGCAGGAACGATTTTTGAATAACAGCAAATCTTTAACCCCTTGCCTCCTATAAATGTGTATGAAAGATATTGAATGAAATCCTTTTTATAGTTAATCTTCGAAAAGGAAAATATAATTGAAAAGTGCATATATGATTCCCAATTGAACGTTAGGGACTTTTTTTAGCATTTTGATTTAATGAATCAGAAAAGGAGGGATTCCGTGGAGAGCATTAAGAGGTATTTGCAATTCGTTAAACCATATAAATGGCAGATAATCGGGACGGTATTGATTGGATTGCTGAAGTTCGCAATTCCGCTTTTGCTTCCATTGCTCAGTAAGTACATAGTGGATGACATCATCGGAAATGGTGACCTGTCCAAAGCTGTGAAGTCTGAACGCCTTTTATGGGCAATGGGCATCATGATGTTCATTTTTGTTGCGGTTAGACCGCCGATTGAGTATTACCGACAGTATTTCGCTCAATGGACCGGAACGAAAATCCTATATGATATTCGTAATGATTTATTCACTCATATACAGAAACTGAGCTTTAAATATTATTCCAATACAAGAGTGGGCGAGGTCATCTCAAGGATGATCACGGATGTGGAACAAACGAAGAACTTTGTCATCACGGGTTTGATGAATCTTTGGCTGGATATCGCAACGATCATCATAGTGATAGCCATCATGTTTACGATGGACGTGAAGTTAACCATTGTATCCATCATCATGCTTCCATTTTATGCGTTTTCGATTAAGCATTTCTTTGGCAAGTTGAGAACCTATACAAGGATTCGCTCCCAAGCGTTAGCGGATGTACAGAGTCACCTTCATGAACGGGTTTCAGGGATGTCAGTCATCAAAAGCTTTGCGATAGAAGACAGGGAACAGGAACTGTTTGCGAAGCAGAACAAGAATTTCCTGGATAAGGCCCTAAAGCATACGAGTTGGAATGCTAAGTCATTTGCTGTCGTGAATACGATTACGGATATTGCCCCCCTGCTCGTGATAGGCTTTGCCGGTTATCAAGTCATTCACGAACAATTGTCGCTGGGTACCATGGTTGCTTTCGTCGGTTTCATAGACCGGCTATATAATCCCCTCAGACGATTAGTTAACTCTTCTACGACAATGACCCAGACATTGGCGTCCATGGACAGGGTTTTTGAGTTTGTGGATGAGAAGTATGATATCGATGACGAACCAGGGGCGAAAGAGCTTAAGCATGTAGATGGCCGAATTACCTTTCAGGATGTTTCGTTTGCTTATGACGAGAAAGAGGCACCCGTTTTAAAACATATAAATTTGGATGTTACACCAGGAGAAACCATTGCACTTGTCGGGATGAGCGGCGGAGGGAAATCCTCGATCGTCAGTTTAATTTCCCGTTTCTATGATGTGACGGAGGGAATGGTATTATTGGATGGAACGGATATCCGTAAATATCAAGTCCGCAGCCTAAGAGATAAAATCGGGATGGTGCTACAGGATAATATCTTATTTAGTGAATCGGTTAAGGCCAACATCCTTATGGGACGGCCTGATGCAAGTGATGAAGAAGTATTTGAAGCGGCAAGGGCGGCGAATGCCCATGACTTCATTATGGGTCTAAAAGAGGGGTATGAAACGAAAGTCGGGGAGCGGGGAGTTAAATTATCCGGAGGCCAAAAGCAACGGGTTGCCATTGCGAGGGTATTTTTGAAAAACCCGCCTATCCTTGTGCTGGATGAAGCTACATCCGCATTGGATTTAGAGAGTGAACACTATATCCAGGAGGCACTTGATATTTTGGCGAAAAACCGGACCACCATCATCGTGGCCCATCGCTTATCAACCATCACCCATGCTAACCGGATCGTTCATATCGATAATGGGGAAATTACGGAAATGGGAACACACGAAGAACTTATGAAAAAGCAAGGGCATTACTACAGCCTATTTCAAGTACAACAATTGGATTCCTAAGGGAAAAGGAAAACCATATGATTCCCGCCAAAGTAATATACATAAGAAAGACCATTCCGCTAACGGGAATGGTCTTTCTTATTATAATGATGAACCTGTTAAGAAATTCTTTTTTCATGCAGCGTTTTTTTTCTGTCAGGAAGGAATTGAGGAAGGTGCTTTATTCCCTCAGGCAAGGCGATACCGACAATGATCAAGGACATCCCGAACCATTGCAGTGACGTAACCTGTTCATTCAAGAAGATGACGGAAACGACCATCGCTGATGGCAATTCCGCTGCACAAAGGATCGTTCCAAGCCCGACTCCCACTTTCGGCAGACTGACAGCAAAGAAAAAGAAAGGAACAAGTACACCCAAAGTACCGAGCAACAAACCATAGTACCATAGGTTCGTTTGGACAAGATTCGTAACAAGTGTAACGGGGTTAGTTGTGAATACAGCAGTCAGCATACCACCCGTTGCAATGAAAAACAGCCGTTTCATTGAAGATTCCCCAACTGCGAATTGAGAGTTGCAATACATATATAGCGCAAAAAGCACCGCAGACAATAGTCCGAACAATACGCCTTTTAGGCTTAGGGCAGATAGAGGCTGACCAAAAATCGCTCCTGCCAATAATGTTCCGATGAAGAGAACGAAAATGGCAATGAGTTTATTTTTATCCGGGCGTCTTTTATTTATGAAACTTTCAATGAGGACGCCTATCCAGGTAAATTGAAATAAAAAGACAACGGCAATCGAAGCGGGAAGCTCGGATACGGAAACGGCATATGCCTTTCCGACGAAAGTGGACATCATGCCCGTGATTAAAAGTAATCCGGCACTCTTCCATGAAACTTTATATTTAAACGAAAAAAGAAATAAAACGGAGACAATCAGCCAACCGACAAGATATTGACTGCCGACCAGTTCTCCAGATGAATGGCCATCCATAAATCCAAACTTGATCATGGTGGATAATGTGCCATATGAGATTGAACCAATTAAGACCATTATTGAATACTTCAAAAGTTGCATATTTTTCACCCCTGTAAAAATAAAAATCGCCACCTGCCAAAAAGGCAAGTGACGAACGAAAAAAGGAAATCCTTTTAAAATTCCGTCTCTCAACAAAAGCTGAGTTTAAAAAAATGTTTGTGTTGCATTAACTTAGCTTAAAGTCTTTGTGAATATTTGTCAACCAGAAAAAAAAGTTAAAGCCTGCACGTCGATCCCTAAGTTGAAGGTGGTGGCAGAGGCAAGAGAAGATCCTTTCATGGCATATAAAACAAAACCCCCAAAAGGCAAATATGCCGAATGGGGGGGCGTGTTTCAATCGCCATTTTGCTGGAAGTCTTCCAATTTACCACGATATTCTTCGTCTTTCATTTTGCGAAGATTAGGCTTTTTTTCTGCAGTTGGCTCATCGTCAGGCTTTTGGTTGTGAAGCTTGGAAAGTGCCGAACGATAATCCTGGTCTTTCATTTTCAATTCATCATTGTCTGTTGGGACGATGATTTCGGTAACGGGATCATCATCCGAAGAAGAAGCGGACTCTTCCGACGAGTTCTCTTTCTCGAGAACCGGCTTATCTTCAGGTGATAAAGCTTTGATATTGAATGTGATCAAGCCCGAAACCGCTAAAATGGCAACGATGATAATTAGAATTATGCCCATTGAATCAAGCCTCCTAGAGCTCGTTTGTGAATGAACGGGTGACATGGGCTACCCGTTTTCCTAATGCTTCTCCAAGCTGCAAGTCGTTCTTGGTTATGTTGTCATCCACCCCGGGCGGGCAGCTTATTCCTACACCATAGTAGGAACCATATAAGGCGTTTTCCGGGACAGTGCCGGGTAAGCCGACAATGATCATGCCTTGATGAAGCATTGGGGTGATTAAGTTCAGCATGGTAGCCTCGAGTCCTCCATGTATGGTGGCAGTCGTACAGAAAACAGCACCCACTTTATTGATCAGCGCTCCTTCCGCCCATAGATACCCAAGTTTATCAATCCATGTTTTCAAACTCGAACTGATGGTGCCGAAGTGACCCGGACATCCCCAAATGATGGCATCCATTTCCTGAAGCTTATAAACATCCGCTTCGTTTACATGGTCAATTAGAACCTCAGCCCCTGGAACCCCAGCGGCTCCGTGAGCTATTGATTCGGCAAGTGCCTTCGTATGGTTACCTTCACTGTCGTATACAACATAGATTTTCATATTAAATCCCCCATTTAATTAAACCGATTTTTTTACTGGTGAAGGAAGCAAAGGTACATCCAATTTTTCCTGTTTAGCTTGTTTCATTGCTTTGTCCTTCCGAACGTCACGCAAAAACAATGAGAGAACTATACCGGCAATTGCGAAACCTGTTGCCCAAAAGAATGCATCATTGATTCCCATCACATTTGCTTGACCCTGGATTTGTGAAGAAATCAGCGACATTGCAGTTTCCTGTGCCTGTTCTCTCGTTTGATTCATCGAACTCATGATGGATTGAACGATTGTTTGGAAATTCTGAACAAAACCGGGATCACTCGTACTCATTTCCGAACCTAAGGAAGTTCCATGGAAAGAAGCACGGGTTGTATAAATGGTCGTCACGAAGCTCGTACCAATTGCTCCGGTTACTTGTTTAAGCGTATTGCTCATTGCCGTACCATGTGTATTCAAATGCTTAGGAAGCTGATTCATCCCAGCTGTCATGATCGGCATCATAAGTAAAGACATTCCAAGTGAGCGGATGGCGTAGATGATGACCAAAGTCGAATAGGTAGTTTCCGTAGTCAATTTAGCGAATTCGAAGGTTGTGATAGCAGTAATCGCTAAACCGACAAGTGCTAATGGACGAGGTCCGATTTTGTCGAATAATGCTCCTGAAATGGGTGACATCACCATCATCACAAGGGCTCCGGGTAACATCAACAGACCGGACTGAACGGGTGTGAATCCTCTTAGAGTCTGTAAATAGATAGGCAATAAGAATATCCCGGTAAACATGGCCACTGTGACTATGGCGGAAATGATATTCGATAATACGAACATGTCATACTTAAATACACGGAAGTCGAGCATAGGTGCTTCCGATTTTAACTGTTGAACCACAAATAGGCTCAGAAGGATTAGCCCGATGATGATCGTTCCCAGAACGATGGAATCCGTCCAGCCTTTGGAACCTGCTTCACTGACACCGTATAGTAATGATGCAACACCTATCAAGGATAGAGAGGCGCCCAACAAATCCAATTTTATTTTCTTGGGTTCTGCTACATTACGCATACTTATAAAGGCAAGTGTCATGATAATCATGCCTAATGGCACCATTGCGTAGAACATGACCCGCCAGCTATATTCCTGAATGACCCAACCAGATAAAGTCGGTCCGATGGCAGGGGCGAACATAATGGCCAGACCAAAGATTCCCATTCCTTTCCCGCGCATTTCTGGAGGGAAGATGAAAAGAATGATTGTCATGACCAATGGCTGTAAGATCCCGCCGCCCGCCGCCTGGATCAGCCGGCCAGTAAGGATGACGGGGAAATTTGGTGCGATGCCGCAGATGAATGTCCCTACCGTGAATAGAAACATGGCAGCGAGGAATAAAATGCGCGTGCCGAACCGTTCTATTAAAAAAGCGGACAGTGGAATCAAAGCTCCATTCACGAGCATGAATCCAGTTGACAACCATTGAATCGTTGTCGCAGCTACATTAAATTCGGCCATCATCCTCGGCATGGCGACACTAAGCAGGGTTTGATTCAAAATGACCATGAACAAACCTAGCATTAAGATAATTAACATGGGGGCAAACTGTTTCATTCCCTTGTTTTCATTTACTGAGATGGTTTGAGAAGCCATTTAAGGTAAGCCTCCTTTCTGTATAACTGTATTGCCGGTTTATTTAGTTGAAATTTTCACTTCTGCGTTCATTCCAGGCAGAACTTTATCGGATGGTGCTTTAATGGAAATTTTCACTGGTACTTTTTGAGTCACTTTCGTATAGTTTCCACTGCTGTTTTGATTGCCCATCACTGAAAAGACAGACGTTGTCGCATAACCGATCTGTTCCAATGTACCTTCGAAGACAGTATCGGGATCTCCATCGATGATAATATCGACGCTGTCACCTTTTTCAATATCCTTCAATTTATTTTCTTCAATGTTAGCCGTTATGGATAGATCATCCATATTGATGGTCTGAGCAAGCGTTTGACCCGCTTGAACCAACTGCTCATCATGTACTTGTGTTTTAACGATTGTCCCTTGCGCTGCCGTTTTTACTGCTTCTTTTACATCTGATGTGGTTACATTAGCAACTTTGTCATTTTTACTTACACTGTCTCCTTCGTGTAAGTCCCAATCTGCTAATTTTCCGGTTGTGGGGGCAACGATGGTATAAAGGTCACCCGACACTTTCGCTTCATCCGTTTTAATGAAATTCGTGCTTTCATAATAGTAATAAGCCCCACCGGCCACTACCGCCAATATAATAACCAAACCAATGATATTGATTAAAACTAAACGTCCTCTATTCACTTGTTTCGCCTCCAAAAAAATATTGATGATCGGTTTTTGAATCAGTTTCATTAAATGACTTGACCTATTTTTGACAACGCCTCCCATATCCAATGTTTATTTGTTAATTTTAATAAATATTAATTTTCATAAGTATTAATATTATTAAGTAAAGAGTTTACCAGTTTAATTATTTTTTGTCATGTAATTTATTCGGAATGGAAGTAGGAAATAAATACAGTTAAATGGGGAAAATTTGAATTTTTTTTAGTTTTAAGGATATATGGAAAGTAAATTTGACAATGGTATGTCATTTAATTAAATTTAAGAGGTAGGATTGTCCTATATAAGGAGTGAGAAGGCTGGATTTTAAATGGGAAGTAACTAATAGTATAGAAATGCAGATTTTTCGGATTAGGAAGAAGCTTAGGGCCATCGTAGCAAAAAATCTTCAGCCTTATGGATTAACGTCGCCTCAATTTTTCATATTATTGATATTGAAAAAAGAGGGGTCGATCAAATCGACCCAGCTGGCTGACTTCTTAACCGTAAAGCCAAGTGCGATTACCGTATTTGTAGATAAGCTGGTCGAAATGGATTATGTGAAACGGCAGCCCTCTGAAAAGGATCGCAGGGTCATCAATCTTGAATTGAAAGAGGCAGGGGAAGCCATTTTGGGGAGAGTCCTTGCGGAGCATAACCAATTGATGGGCAAGAACTTCAACTCATTCTCAGAAGATGAGCTGCAGGATCTTTTGAAGAAATTGGATACGATTGAAAAGGCTGCTGATAAGAACCTTTTGGATGATTGAATGAGGAGCATGCTCTAAATAGAGACGAAAAAAGACGGTTCCCGGGGAACCGTCTTTTTAATCTTCTTCATACTGGACAGATATTTCGTTATCTTCCTTATGGAAGGACTGGAAGCTGACGATCAGCTTTTCAAGATGTTCCAATTGTTCGTCATATTCTATGACTGCAGAAATCAATGGTACAAGACGGGCAGAGAGATGGCCTAGATTATCATGCATTTCGTCCACTTGATTCTGCTGTTCGAAAAAGTGGGCGAGCAGCTCTTTACGACTTAAACAATCCTGGTCCCAATCTTCAATCTCCCCAATCGACTTGATTTTTTCGATATGCAGTAATATCAACTGTTCATGCTTGCGAATCAAGGAATCAAGCTGTTGTAAGATACTCCGTTGGAAATCTTCAGGCATTTGATATAATTCATTCTCGAATTTATGGATTCTCTTCAAGGTTTCAAACGCTTTTTTTGTTGTAATGATCATCTGCCGATAAACCACAAGCTTTCTTGCTTTAGCTACACTGTTCTTCTTGAAATATTCCCGTTCCTCTTTGTACATGGAATAGATATGTTCGAGATCGAGTAACTCCGCCTTTAATCGGCTGATGTCTTTCTTCAATAAAGTGTGTTCTGTAGCATGTCTTGTGCTGATTCTGATCCATTTTAAGATGTCTTCCGTCACATCTGTAATGCGTGTATAAAGTTTTGCTTCATATTTTGGAGGAATGAAAACCAGATTCACGATAAAAGAAGAAACGATTCCAAGCAAAACGGATGAGAGACGTATAAAGGCAAAATTAAGGAATTCCCCTTCCTGGTTTTCCATGATGGCAATGACCGTCACGATGGAAAGGACGATCGTTTTATCCATTTTCAATTTTAAGTTGATGGTTATGACAACCATTACGGCAAGACCGATTATAAAAATATCATTTCCGAACAACAAAACGAAGGAGACAGCAACCAACGCGCCAATGATATTTCCTTGGATTTGCTCCAACACCGTTTGATACGAACGGTAAATGGTCGGCTGTATTGCAAAAATTGCAGCAATCCCAGAAAGGACAGGAGCAGGAAGGTTAAGCAGTTCCGATAGATAAAGCGCTAAAACAATTGCTATTCCTGTTTTGAGAATGCGGGCACCAAACTTCATATATAGGTTAATCCTTTCTTTGTGATGTAATGGATCATGGTAAGAAAAAGGCTCTATTTATATATAGGCTTTTGCTTAAAGTTGTATTCTAACTTATTTGTTAGTACTTTACACTAAAATGAGTGGATGTAAACAAAAAGTAATATACAGGATTTTCCTTAAAGTTACAATAGGTAAAATCAAGTTTAATATATAAAGAAAATATAGGCAATTTCTTGATTGCTTTCAAGTGTGTTTTTCCTTCGTTTAAAAGACTACCCCAAAGGTAAATGACTGGAAAAGGCTGATGCTCGAATTGAAGAGCATCAGCTTTTTTAATGAACGATTCTTAATTTTGTTTTCGGCATCACTCTGTGGATACAGCAGGATCCGCTTGTTCTTTAACAGGAACGACCTGAAGGAAGTGCTCTCCAGGATTTTGAAGCAGAGCCTCCAAGGAGGCTGCTTCTTCCGTTTGGTCATGATCCTTCAAGAGTGCCGTGTACTTGCCAAGAAGTTCGGCCACGTCCTGCAGGCCTTTTGCAGACAGGGGCTCAATGGAAATCTTTGCCCCTTTTGCAACCCGTTTCTTAATGACATCTTTGGTTAATCCAAATTCAGGCTGTTGCCGTAAATAAACGACACCGCCTGTCATCCCTGCGCAAATCCATGGACCCGGATCACCCAGAACCAAACCTCTTCCATTTGTCATGTATTCAAAAGCGAATCCCTTAATATTGGAAGTAACCGCAATATTACCGGTTTCCTTTTCAGGAAGTGGTTGTTTCAATAATCCTCCAATGATCATATCTGCTCCGGAAAGCCGGATTCCCGCTCTGGCATCGGCATCACCTTGGGCAATGAGGAGACCATGCTGTGCACCATATCCAAAGCCCTTACCGACAGAGCCATTGTAGAACTTTCCGTCTTTTCCGGGAGATTTAAAGATGGCAATATTACCGCCAATCGATGTTTTGCCAATCCCATCCTGGGCGCCGCCATTCACACTGATCGTAATTCCCTCCGTATTGTATGCCCCAAGTCCATTACCTGGGATGGAACCATCCTGATAGGATAGGTGAACGGGAGGAAGTTTTTTGTATGAACCATCCAATCTGCCTCTAACGCGATGGCAGGACACCCTGCTGCCAAGTACACGCTGCTCGGAAGTGATCGAGCTATAGTTGCGGGATTGCTGCAGATCATCTACATGTGAATCCAGATATTCAGCGCCAACGGCAACCTGCATGGAGCCTTCATTCAAATATGCCGCCGTTTCTTTATGAGAGAACGGTGTTATATCCAAATTTTTCAATAAATAGGTTAAATCCATTGATTGTTGACCTTTACTTTGCTGAAGCAAATCAGAACGTCCGACGATATCCTGAAGATTCTTCACCCCGAGTGATCCGGTCAGAGCTTTGAGTTCTTTGGCAAATGCACTGAACATATTCGTTAATCCTTGAACGGCTAAATCAAATTTTCGCGGAACAAAACGGCGTAGCCCATGTTCTTTCGCTTGTGCTTCCGATTCGATTTGAGTGGCGATGCCCACATGGCAGGTATCAAGGTGACAACCGCGGCACGTTGTACAGCCGACGGCAATCATCGAAAGTGTCCCAAAACCTACACGGTTTGCCCCGAGCAGCATTAATTTCAATACATCCATCGAGCTTTTTAACCCACCGTCAGCCCATATTTCAACATTCTGACGAATACCTGACTCAAGTAAAGCATTATGGGCCGCTTTCACACCAATCTCGACTGGCAGACCGACATGTGCGAGTGCATGGATCCTGGCAGCACCTGTTCCGCCATCAAAACCGGAAAGCGTAATGATATCGGCCCCTGCTTTGGCGACGCCGACCGCAATCGTACCAATGTTTGGAACGACCGGAACCTTGACGGCAACTTTTGCTTTATCGTTTGCCGTTTTTAGTTCATGGATCATTTGGGCCAAATCTTCAATTGAGTATATATCATGGTTATTGGAAGGGGAGATCAAGTCGGAACCGATTGTTGCATTCCGGGCTTCTGCGATTTTCGCTGTGACCTTGGAACCGGGAAGGTGTCCGCCTTCACCAGGTTTTGCCCCTTGCCCAATTTTAATTTCCAATAGATTTGAAGAGTTCAAGAGTTCTGCGTTGACACCGAAACGGCCGGAAGCGATTTGCTGTCCGCGGGATTTCGGGTACTTGCCCAGCATATCCTTGATTTCCCCGCCTTCACCATTCATGCTGATCATGCCTAACCGCTCGGCAGCTTCTGCATAAGCCCGGAAAGCAATTTCATTTTGTGATCCAAAGGACATGGAGGCTATGACGAACGGCAATTCCTGTTCGCCGACCGAAAGACTGACTTCTTCAGAAGGGATTGAAGCATCTGAAGCTTTTAATGATGTCAAGTGTCGGATCGTCGTAGGATTGGATTCTTCCTGTTCGGTGATCTTTTCGCGATAAGCGTCATAGTCACCGGTTGAAGCAACTTCCCCGATCGACTTCCAAACCCTAGGGAATAAATGGAAGGTCTTTCCCATCCGTTCTTTTTCATTGCCGTAATCTTCCGCACGCTGGATGGCGTCAGCCTTGATTTTATCAAAATTGTAATCCAGATCATTGGAACCGAAGAAGTTAGCCACATTTAAATATTTTGCGATTTCCTCATGTAAACCGATGCTAGAGAAAAGTCTTCCATATCCCCGCAGCTCATGAATGCCGATGGTGGAGATAACTTTCTCAAGTCCTTTCGTCAAGGAGTTATATAGATTGGTAACCCCCTTAAGGTCATCTGAAGATAAGGATAGGAACATATAATAGGGGCTGATTAAGTTGGCTCCAAGACCATAAGAAACGATGATATCATGCAGTGACCTTAGCGATGCGGAACGTAAAAGGATGGAACAATCCCGGCGCTTGCCTGTGCGGACCAATGCTTGATCGACGGCTGAAGTGACAAGGTGGGGATCAAGCCAAAGGTTGCCGTTTTGATGGGCAAGGGCATCATCCAGAACGAGCAGCGTTTTTCCTTTATCCACTGCATTGACACTTTCATCCGTAATCCTGGTTAAAGCATCCGTGATGCTTTCATCCTCTTTGAACGTGCTTGAAATGAAATGCACGAGTTTTTGATCTTGGTTATATTTAATGAACTGATCATAGCTTGGCTGCGATACGATGGATGAACACTCATAACCCGTCAATCCTTCAATCAATAAAGGAGTCAGCAGCTCCATAACCTTTCCAGCCTTATTCGCTTCGAATAGGGAAGGCCGTTTTCCGATGATGGTCCTTGTTGAGAAGTGCTCGGTTTCCCGATCCCGGTCTATCGCTGGGTTGGTTACGACAGCCACACTTTCCTTAATGAAATCCGCAATGTTGGTCCGTTGGGGATTAAGTGCCGCCAGAGGCGCATCATGACCAAGTGAACGAATGGGCTCAGCGCCTTTTTCGGCCATCTGTTCCACTAATTGAACATGCTCCCTTTCCCACCCGAAAGCTTTATACTGACCATTATGAATGGCTTGCGCGTTTGTCATGGAGACAACCTTTTCAAAAACTTGGGGCTGCAAGCGGACTCGGTCATTGGAAAGAACGAAACGATTATTGAAGAGTTCAAATACTTTATCCTGGTAATCCTTGTAGGTGTACAACTCAATACGGTCACCATTCCATTTCAAACCCACTTTTTCCCCAGGTCCCATCGGTTTAGGATCTCCGGTATATTCACTTGAAGGGATGATTCCTGGTTCGGAAGTGAACATATAGGATGATTCTGTTTCAATATTCCATAGCGGGCGCAGGCCTAAAGAGTCGACAGAAAACACGGCCTCATCGCCGAAACGTGAGATGATTCCTGCTGGACCTTGTGCAAAGTGACCCCATGCCTCCCGTAGATACGTATATAAGTCTTGTAAGTGCTCTGGATATTCCTTGATTTCATTAATGATTGGCGGGAACATAAGGTCGACAGCTTCAAATAAAGAGTAGCCATGGCGGCAGATGAAAGTTTCGATCGTCTTGTTTAAATCCTGTGAATCACTTCCGTCTTTAGCGATGGGAACACCGATCATTTTCGCTTCATCACGCAATTTGGCAATGGTATTGATTTCGCCATTATGACCAAGTACACTGAAAGGCTGGACCCGGAAGAAGCTTGATAGAGTATTAGTGGAGAAACGGTTATGTCCCAGTGTCATGGTGGAGGCAGCTAAAGGGTCTGCAAGATCAAGATAATAGGCAGGGAGGGTATCCCCCGCACCCATCACTTTGTAGACAGCATGATGCTGGCTTAAGGATGCAACATGGATGAAATCACTTTTTTCGATGTCGGAAGTCAGCTCAAAAAGAAGATTTGAAAGCTCCTGGTTGTTTTTGATGGTGGAGGAACAGGCGAATTGCCAGAACATTGGGTCTTCTTGAATGGCAATCGGTCCCAATGCCTCAGAACGGTATGCTTTATCTGTTTCATATATCAAAGAGAGACCATATTGAAGCAGTTTCTCCTTTACTTCGATTTTTAAGTCGTTCGCATCTGTTTTTTTGCTTAAAAATAAGTGGCCGACTATGAAGGAATCTTCATCGACGATGCTTGGATCGATATTTACCGCTTCCAGCTTCTTTTTCCAAAGAGCCCGGGGAATATCGATATGGATGCCGGCGCCATCACCCTCGCCATTGATGAAGCCGCAGCGATGGTTCATTTTAACCAGGGCGTCGATACAGGCAAAGATGTTTTCGTTAGTAGGGATCTTCTTTTTTTCGATGCGGGAAACGATTCCGCAGGCATCATGTTCTTCCTTGTAAAATTCTTTGAATGTAGCAGGTGTCCATTGTTGGGTCATATGTGTGGCTTGAATAAGGCTGCCCTTATTCTTAGCCTTTCACCTCCTGTAGCATTTGTTTAATGGGGGAAATATTAGTAAACCCGAACAATCGTCCAAGTTTTTTTATAGATTGAAAGAAAGTGTATAAATGTATATAAATGTATCCATATCATATCATTTAAATATTCAGAAATCAATTTTTTATACAATGGATTGGATGCTGTGGTTGATGGGATTTTTGTAGAGAATGGCTCCAAAGGCTAATTTAAAAGATTTATTACACGGAAATAAGAAACCCCCAAGATTGATGTACATCTTGGGGGTGTATAAAAAATGCATAATTATGCTGTTTCGTTTTATTAAATTAGGTTTTTGAATGCATGTTCAACCGCTTTTAGAGTATAAGCGATATCATCGTCCGTGTGAGCTATTGTCAAGAACCATGCTTCATATTTAGAAGGTGCCAAATTGATGCCTTGGTTGAGCATGAGTTTGAAGAACTTAGCGAACATTTCGCCATCAGTATTTTCCGCCTGCTCATAGTTTTCAATTTTTTCTGTCGTGAAATAGATCGTCAATGCCCCTTTTAGGCGGTTGATGGTGATTGGGACATTATATTGGCGAGCGGCTTTCAGGATACCTTCTTCAAGAATTTTTCCCAGCCGGTCAAGCTCGTCGTACAGACCCTCTTCTTTAAGTACTTCTAAGCAAGCTATCCCGGAAAGCATGGAAGCCGGATTTCCTGCCATCGTACCTGCTTGATAGGCTGGTCCTAACGGTGCGACAGTTTCCATGATCTCTTTTTTGCCGCCATAGGCACCAATCGGAAGTCCGCCCCCGATGATTTTTCCAAGAGCCGTCAAATCGGGCTGAATGCCCAAGAAGTCCTGTGCCCCTCCATACATGAAGCGGAAAGCTGTGATGACTTCGTCGAAAATGACGAGTGATCCGGCTTCGT
The DNA here is from genome assembly GCF_030348405.1 of Peribacillus sp. NJ11. Classification (NCBI taxonomy): domain Bacteria; kingdom Bacillati; phylum Bacillota; class Bacilli; order Caryophanales; family Bacillaceae; genus Peribacillus; species Peribacillus sp. NJ11. The sequence continues at coordinate 357,834 of NZ_JAUCFO010000001.1, read as the reverse complement.
GAGATAATGAAATGACTTCTTCCAAGAAGCCTGGGCTTGGTTCCACGATTCCAAAGTTACCGACGATCGGTTCAACAAGTACGCCTGCAATTTCATTGCCCCATTTATTCAGTGCTTCTTTAAATGGCTCGATATCATTGAAAGGCACCGTGATGACTTCTTGTGCGATACTTTTGGGCACGCCGGCTGAGTCCGGTGTGCCTAGGGTGGACGGGCCTGAACCAGCAGCTACGAGAACAAGGTCGGAGTGACCATGGTAACAGCCGGCAAACTTGATGATCTTATCGCGTCCGGTGTAAGCGCGGGCCACACGGATGGTGGACATGACAGACTCAGTGCCTGAATTGGTGAAGCGGACTTTATCCATGGATGGTATGGCATCTTTCAACATTTTGGCAAATTTGACTTCATGTTTTGTTGGTGTGCCGTATAAAACGCCGGTTTCTGCCGCTTTAACGATTGCCTCCGTAATATGTGGATGGGCATGCCCTGTTATGATCGGGCCATATGCAGCTAAATAATCGATATATTTATTGCCATCAACATCCCAGAAATAAGCCCCTTTGGCATGATCCATTGCAACTGGTGAACCGCCGCCTACCGCTTTGTAAGAACGGGATGGGCTGTTAACCCCACCAACGATATGTTCTAATGCCTCTTTATGTAAAAGCTCCGAATTACTAAAATCCAATCTTAAAACCTCCTAAAAATATAAACATATTTCACCTTAATCATAGCACTTTTCCGTCCGTAAATCTGTGGTGGAAGGCTAGGAAATGTGATCCGGCCTCTGTTGGAATGAAGCAGCCTTAGAGCAGCAGCATTCCTGGGCCTTCATTTTGTTTGGGAAATGGGGTCGGACCCCAAAACTCCGGTTATGAAAGATAAAATGTCCAAGATGGTGGCAGGGTTTTCGATGTCGAAGGATTGGCGGTTCATTTCGCCCTGGGCTTGGTAATAGATAAGTTGGCCGGTTCCTTTTTCTTCATTAATGCGAATGTGGAAACTTATGGGGGTGCTTTCAATCGATCCGCTGGAATCCCTTTGGATGACCTGGCATAATAATTCTCCGTATTCATCTTCATAAAGGAAGTCGTATCGAAGGTCGATTACGACCTTTTCGATTTGGGATAGTAAAAATTCTTTAATATTCATGGCATGCTCGTCTCCTTTATATATGTATCTGTGACAACGGTCGGATTCGCCCTGAAAATGGTAGATGGCATCCAAGCATTTTTATTGTCTAAAAGGGTTAGGTTGGATAAACTAATTCATTAGGACAAGAGATTACGGAGGATTTAACAGGATGAGTGATGCAATTCAAGTGAAACAGCTTCGGAAGGAATTTAAGTCGGCATCAAGCCGTTCAGGCTTAAAGGGTGCCTTCCGGGATTTACTTACAAGAAATTATAAAATCGTCCCTGCCGTCAATGATATCAATTTTACTGTAAAAAAGGGTGAGATGGTAGCTTATATTGGGGAAAATGGTGCAGGAAAATCGACCACGATCAAAATGCTGACAGGTATTTTGGAACCGACAGCGGGTGAAATCACGGTCAATGGCATGAATCCACATAAGGAAAGGGAAAAGTTCACTCAAACAATCGGAGTCGTATTTGGTCAGCGCTCACAGCTTTGGTGGGATATTGCGGTTCAGGAATCCTTTAGGCTGCTAAAAAAGGTCTATAAAGTAACGGATGAACATTATAACGATCATATGGAACATGTCATCAGGACGCTCGATATCGGTCCTTTGCTGGACAAACCAGTGCGTAAACTCTCACTTGGTCAGCGAATGCGCTGCGAGCTTGCGGCAGCACTGATCCACAATCCGCCTTTGCTGTTCCTTGATGAGCCGACAATAGGCCTTGACGTACTCGTGAAGATGAAAATTCGCGAGTTCCTGAAAGAAATCAATGAGAAATATAATACGACAATCCTTTTGACTACCCATGATTTAGGTGACATTGAGGCATTGTGTGAGCGCGTAATCATGCTTGATGAAGGTCAAATCATATATGATGGGGAATTGCAGAGTTTGAAAGATAACTGGGCTGAGGAAAAACAGATCCATTTTCAATTCATCGAGCCGATTGAATTGAAGGAATTGCAATCCTTACCGCTCCCATTTACTGCTAACTGGGTTTATGATGAGAAAAATCAAACTTATATTGCCTTGTTGAAAGAAGAAAGTGATCATATTTCACAGCTTGTTTCAGCTGTCGTGTCACATTTTAAAATAAAGGACATCAAAATCCATGAAACGTCCATTGAAGAGATTGTTCGCAATATTTATGAAGAAGGCACTGTCTGACTCTCTTATCATTAAGAAACAACGTGTCTATCAAGAAGGGGGAGGGCAATGGGGAAGTATATTGCAATGATCCGCATGCGTTTTTTGATGATGCTTGCGTATCGAACGGATTATTATACCGGCATTTTAATTTATAGCATTAATATCGGTGCTTATTATTTCTTATGGAATGCGATATATGGAGAAAAAAGCTCCATCGAAGGACTTTCAAGTATGCAGATGACAACCTACGTCGCTGTTGCATGGATGGCGCGTGCTTTTTATTTCAATAATATCGACCGCGAAATCGCCACTGAAATTAAGGACGGCAAGGTCGCCATTGAAATGATCCGTCCTTATAACTATTTAGGCATGAAAACGATGCAAGGACTTGGGGAGGGGATATTCCGTTTCTTCTTCTTCTCGATTCCGGGAATGCTGCTGGTAGCTTTCATTTTTCCTATTGAATTGCCACACGAGCCGGCTACGTGGGGGATATTCGGCATTTCCTTGCTGTTCAGCTTCATCATCAATACACAAATTAACTTATTGACGGGAATCACTACCTTTTTCTTATATAATAATGCCGGATTAATCCGGGCTAAAAGGGTTATCATTGATTTATTTTCCGGTCTGCTGCTGCCCATCAGTTTCTATCCGATATGGGCACAGGAAGTGATGAAATATTTGCCCTTTCAAGGGATCAGCTATGTACCAAGCATGATTTTTACGAACGGGTACAGTTCAGGCGAAATTGGCATGGCGCTTTTACAGCAGTTAATTTGGTGCATCATTCTTATAATACCGATTCAGCTTTTATGGATAGTCGCAAAAAAACAGCTGATTATTCAAGGAGGTTGACGGGATGTTTTATGTATCGATGTTTTTTCAATATGTGAGTCAGTATATGAAAACAAGATTGCAGTATAGAGCCGATTTCTTCATCGAAATCCTATCTGACCTGCTGAATCAGGTCGTGAATCTGGTATTTATCTTAGTCGTTTTTGGACATACCCAATTTTTAAGCGGGTGGAGCCGTGAAGAAATCATATTCATTTATGGATTCTTCCTTATCCCATTCGCCCTTTTTTCAGCCTTTTTCAACATCTGGGATTTTAATGATCGCTATATCGTCAAAGGTGAAATGGATCGGATATTAACAAGACCGATACATAGTCTCTTTCAAGTCATCTTAGAAAGAATCGAGCTAGAATCGTTGTTTGGCGTTGTGACCGGTTTGATCATTATATTCTATTCGGGGGCTTCATTGGATCTGGAGCTTGCGTGGTATGACCCGATTCTTTTCATCATTTTTGCAATAGGAGGGGCCCTTGCTTATGCAGCCATATTCGTAGCGATAGCAAGCATTGGGTTCTGGTCGGATGCGAAAACATCCATCATGCCAATGATGTACAATATCGGGAACTACGGTCGCTATCCTGTTGATATTTATAATAAGGTCATTCGTTTTATCCTTACATGGGTGCTGCCATTCGCGTTTGTTGGTGTTTATCCGGCATCTTATTTCCTTAGAAAAGAAGAGTGGTATGCATATGCATTTGCCACACCTGTAATCGGGGTTGCCTTTTTCATGATATCCGTTTTCATATGGAATCAAGGAGTGAAGAGGTACCGTGGGGCAGGAAACTAAAAAAAACCCTTCAACAGTATTCATGTTGAAGGGTTTTTTGTTTATTTGCGTTTATTTTTTCTTTCAATATATCTTGCTTGTGCTTGAACATATTGCTGCTTTTCCTCTTCCGTTTCCGGAATGACCTGAGGTACGATTGTCGGCTTACCGTATTCGTCAATGGCCAGCATCGTTAAAAAAGCGCGTGCCGTAAGCTGCTTTTCACCTGTTAATAAGTTCTCACGCTCCACTTTCACGAATACCTCCATTGATGTGCGATGGGCACAAGTGACATAAGCTTCAAGGTTAATTGCGTCCCCTGTCTTGATGGGGGCCAAAAAATCAAAAGAGTCGCTTGAAGCAGTCACAACGGGTTTTCGGCAATGGCGCATAGCTGAAATACAGGCTATTTTATCAACATAAGCCATTACTTTCCCGCCAAAGATGGTATTATGATGATTCGTATCCGGTGGAAAAACAAGGTCGGTTAGGAAAGTCCGTGATTGCTGTGTTGGATGGGCATTTGATAAGCCGCTTTCCTTTTCAATCATTTGCCTGTTGTTTGGGCTAAAAGATTTTCACGGACGATTATTGCTGCTTCGACCATGTTTTTCAGGGAAGCGACGGTTTCCGGGATACCCCTTGTTTTCAGGCCGCAGTCGGGATTGATCCAAAACTGGTCTTTATCCAATACTTTGATGCCCCGTTCAATCATATCGACCATTTCTTCCACTGCTGGAACTCGGGGACTGTGAATATCATACACACCCAGGCCAATACCTTTTTCATACGTTTTTTCCTCGAATGCGGAAGCAAGCTCTCCGTGGCTACGGGATGTTTCGATGGAAATTACATCGGCATCCAAGGAAGAAATGACATCCATGAAACTGTTGAAGTCGCAATAGCACATATGCGTGTGAATTTGCGTTGTATCCTCCACGCTTGATGTGGATATCAAGAACGAATTCACAGCCCAGTTCAAATACTCATCGCGATCGCTTTTTTTCAATGGTAGACCTTCCCTAAGTGCAGGTTCATCAACTTGGATCATTTTGATTCCAGCCGATTCCAATGCAATGACTTCTTTTTCCAAAGCAAGTGCCAGCTGGTAGCAAACATTCTCCCTGGAAATATCATCACGGACAAATGACCAGTTCAAAATCGTGACAGGACCTGTAAGCATTCCCTTTACGGTCTTCTTCGTCAGTGATTGTGCGTATACACTTTCCCTGACTGTCATCGGTTCGATGAAATGGATGTCACCATAAATGACTGGTGGTTTTACGCAGCGAGACCCATAGGATTGTACCCAGCCCTTTTCTAGAAAGACAAATCCGCCTAACTTATGACCGAAGTATTCAACCATATCCGTCCGTTCGAATTCCCCGTGTACGAGAACGTCCAAGCCGATTTCTTCTTGAATGTCGATCCACCTGCCGATTTCTTCGTTAATGAATGTTTCATATTGCGCAGCGCTCCATTCTCCTTTTTTGAATTTCCCGCGTGCTTGCTTAACTTCAAATGTCTGGGGGAAACTACCGATCGTTGTTGAAGGTAGAAAAGGCAATTTGAAAAATTCCTGTTGTTTTTGGTAACGTCCTTTAAATGGAAGCTGACGTCCAACATGCTCTGATTTAGCCTTTTCGACACTGGATTGTACACTCTTATGATTCCGTGCATTTGAACTAGCTAACGTCTGAACCGTTAATTTATTAGCATCGACCTTATCGGCGATTGCTTCAAAGCCCTGATTATTCCCTTTGACCAAGAGTGTTATTTCTTCAAGTTTCTCATCGGCAAAAGCAAGGGTTTTTTTCACTTCTTTTGAAACGGCGGTTTCATTACGAACGGTCACTGGAACATGAAGCAGGGAACAAGAGGGTTGAAGCCAGATTTGGTCTTCGGCTACTTTTTTCTTTAGAGTGTCGATCAATTGAATCTTTTTCGATAAATCAGAAAGCCAAATATTTTTTCCATCTATCACACCTGCACCAAGCACTTTGTCCTTCGGGAAGCCGGATGCTTCAAGATTACTTAGATTCCTTCCTTTATCATGTACAAAATCAAGACCGATTCCCTGAACTGGTAATTCGATGACTTCTTGGTAGTGTTCCACGGCATCAAAGTATGTTTGCAGCATGATGTTCAGGTTTGGTGCTGCTTCATTCAGTTTTTCATAGAGGTAAGTAACAGTTTGCATATCATCTTTGGAAATGGATGAAACAAGAGAAGGCTCGTCCATTTGAACCCACTTCACGCCTTCTTGCTCCAACTCTTGCAGGATTTGCGTATATAGGGGAAGCAGGCTCAGGATTATGCCAGGGATATCTTGTTTTTTGAAGCCTTTGGAAAGGGAGATGAAAGTATAAGGTCCGATTAACACGGGCTTCGTTTCAATCCCTAGCTTTTCCTTGGCTTCCCGATATGCTACAAGTGGTTTATTTTCTGTTAAAGTCAGCTGTGGCAGTTTTAATTCAGGGACGATATAGTGATAGTTCGTATTGAACCATTTCGTCATTTCGGAAGCGACCTCATCATTGTTCCCGCGAGCCATTGAATAATAAACGGAAAGGGGAACGCTTCCGCCTCCATAGGCAGAGTAACGTTCAGGAACAAGACCGAACATGACGGACATATCGAGCATTTGATCATAGAAAGTGAAGTCGTTGACAGGAATGATATCAATGCCTTGATCTTTTTGTTTTTGTAAGTTGCCTAATCGGATGGCTTTTAGTTGTGCCGTGAATTTTGGTTCATCGATTTTCCCGGACCAATATGCTTCCAATGTACGTTTCCATTCACGATCTTCCCCGATTCGCGGGTACCCCAAATTACTGCTTTTCAAAATTCTCATCCTCCTAATTTCCTTTGATTTGTTTAAAAACAATAAAAAAAGCACCCCTAACCGTCAAAAAGAGAAAGTTAGAAATGCTTAAAATAAAGAGACATGCAGAATGCCCCTTATAATTATAAGGTCCCTAACACCTCCCTATCTCCCGTAGGTTAAAACAGTGTTGTCGAAATAGGCAGGTCTCCTGACTTAGGGAATATCATTAGCAGCGAGCCTTCCCGATCCGTGGACCAGTGGCATATTGGATGGCGCTAACATTCCCATTACAGTGGCGGGACCGTGCCGGAATCAAACCGGGCTTCCCTTTTAATCCTAATGAAAATTAGGAACCTATTTCCACATATGAAATTTCACTAAACCTGCTGATAAACTGATTGCAGGCACCAAATATTTATAAAATAAAAACTATTATAAAAATTTAGACAATCTTAACATATCCGACCAAAAGGGTCAACATGAAAAAAATCGGGAAACGTTCCCGGTTTTTTGACAAATGCCTTTAGGGTGTGTGAGTGATAAGGCTGAAGTCTGTTCCTAAAAAAGAATATATTGTTAGGACAGGGAGTATGTATAAAGGAAGTAGCGTTTTGAAATGGGGCGTAGGGGATGACTTTCTACATCTTGATTGCAGGAATCATTTTTTGCATGGTGATGAGCATTCGGACGTTATTTCTTGTTGAGTCGGGAGGAAAGAAGTTTTCTCTGGAGGATATGCTGTGGCTTGGCAATTTATATGCGACGATATTAGTTGGATTTGCACTGATTTATTTATTATACGAGCTTCAGAATCATTCGGTGATTCTTGATATGGGCAATCGATTGGATGGCACGTTCTATGAACAGTTGAAGACTTCTTTTTATTTTAGCGCAATGACCATGTTTTCTGTAGGGTATGGAGATATAGCCCCAATTGGCATGGGCAGGATGATAGCTACCATTCAGGCTTTCATCGGGTACACACTCCCGGCAGCGTTCGTGATTCGGACGGTGATCGATCTGGAGCATAAAGAGAGGAAGGATAAATGAAAGTTGTGTTTCTTTCGATTATTGGGTACTCTTACCATAATGAAGGAAATGGAGGATTCAATATGACTGTTAAAATTGGAGAAAAAGCACCTGATTTTCAACTCCCTGCAAACAATGGTGAAATGGTTTCCCTATCGGATTTTAAAGGGAAATACATCGTTTTATATTTTTATCCAAAAGACATGACGCCAGGATGCACGACGGAGGCCTGTGATTTCCGGGACCACAATGAACAATTCGAGGAATTGAACGCTGTCATCATTGGTATCAGCCCAGATCCGGCGGCACGTCATGAAAAATTCATCGAAAAACATGGATTGCCTTTTCTGCTGCTAGCTGACGAAAACCATGAAGCGGCTGAATCATTTGATGTGTGGCAATTGAAAAAGAATTTCGGCAAGGAATATATGGGCATTGAACGTTCAACTTTCCTGATTGATAAGGCAGGTAAAATAGTCAAGGAATGGCGTAAAGTAAAAGTCAAAGGCCACGTCGAAGAAGCGCTTGAAACTCTTCGAGACCTAGAAAAATAAGGGACAGGCAGATGAAGGATGAACGAATAACGAAGCTTGCGGCCAGGCTGATTCACCATTCGATACAATTACAGCCAAAAGAGAGAATCCTCATCCGGGGCCATATCAACACGAAACCGTTGTTGAAAGAGCTGATTGATGAAATATACAGAGTGGGTGCTTATCCATATATAGAACTCGAAGACGATGAGATTAGCCGACATCTGTTACAAGGGAATGTGAAGGAACAACTTGATACATCATCGCAATGGGCTTTGAAGAAGTATACGGATATCGATGCGGTCATCATCATCACCAGTGAAGAAAACGACGTGGAAATGACTGATGTTCCCATCGAGAGGCACCGTATTCAAGGGGAAGCTATGAATTCTCCCACTCTTTTCTATGTAAACAACCGACGGTGGGTCTTACTTAATTATCCCACCAACGCATCAGCGCAAAAAGCCGGCATGAACTTCGACAGGTACCAAGACTTCCTTTTCAAAGTATGCACTATGGATTACGGGAAAATGGAGGCGGCATTGAAACCGTTAAAGCAATTGATGGAACGGACTGACAAAGTCAGGATCGTTTCACCGGGGACAGATTTGACTTTTTCCATCAAAGGTATGCCGGCCATCATATGTGCCGGAAAAAAGAATTTACCTGATGGGGAAGTGTTTACGGCACCCATAAAAGAGAGCGTCAATGGAAGGATATCCTTCAACGCACCCACAACCTATGAAGGAATCACCTTTAGTGACATGGAATTAAACCTTGAAAAGGGGAAAATCATTAAAGCCATTTCCAATCAACCTGCCAAAATGAACCGGATTCTGGATATCGATGAAGGGTCCCGTTTTATCGGGGAGTTCGCAATTGGAATCAATCCTTACATATTAGAACCTATGGACGATACATTGTTCGATGAGAAAATAAGCGGAAGTCTGCACTTGGCTCTGGGACTTGCCTATGGAGAAGCGGATAATGGAAACCGTTCATCTATACACTGGGATATGGTCTTGATCCAGCGTCCTGAATATGGCGGTGGTGACATCTACTTTGACGATGTGCTGATCAGAAGGGATGGTGTTTTCATATTGCCTGAATTACATGCATTAAACCCAAATTCATTAAAACAAAGCCTTTTTTATTAAGGCTAAGGCTTTTGTCCAACTCAAAAAGGGGACACCTGAATATGCTTTATTAAGGGAATACCTCCTCAGAGAAAGTTGCACGGGACACACAGAGCCCGTGTTTTTTTTATGTTAATTAAAAGGGAGAGATAAACATGTTAATACTTTCAACAATCATTCCGAATGAAAGCATCCAAACGAAGATGATGGACGCTTTTCCTGATTTGAACTTTATTTATCAAGAAGAATGGACGGATGAGCCACTTAATGAAGCGGAAATCTTGATTACATACGGTGAGGATTTAAATGAAGAAATCGTTGAGAACGCGACGAACTTAAAATGGATAATGGTCATGAGTGCAGGATTGGAATTAATGCCTTTTAAAGCCATTGAGGAACGCGGCATTTTGGTGACGAACGCAAGAGGCATTCATAAAATCCCAATGGCCGAGTATACGATAGGGATGCTTTTACAATATGAAAAGAAATTGAAACAGCTTATGAAGAATGAAAGGGAAGAACTGTGGCATAGAAAAATTGAAGTTGGGGAATTGAATGGCAAAACGATGCTCATTCTTGGTGCCGGTGCAATTGGAGGAGAAGTGGCCCGTTTGGGGAAAGCCTTTAGGATGACGACAATGGGGGTGAACCGGAGCGGGAAGCCAGTGGAGTCCATCGATCACCTTTATACACTGGATAATATATTGGAAGCCGTAACGGACGCCGATTACATCGTATCCGTCCTGCCAAGTACTGACGAAACCAAGGGCCTTCTGCAAAAAGAACACTTTAAAGCAATGAAAGAAACCGCCGTATTCGTGAATATTGGCCGCGGTGATCTTATTAACGATGAAGTGTTGATCGAAGCATTGGAAGCAGGGGAATTGGCTCATGCCATCTTGGATGTATTTGATCCGGAACCTTTAGGAAAAGGGCATCCATTTTGGAAGATGGAAAACGTTACGGTCACACCGCATCTTTCAAGTAAAAGCGGAGAATATTTACCAAGAACCTTTGCGATATTCGAAAAAAACATGCGTGAATACCTGAAAGCTGGAAAAGACTTCATCAACGTAATCGACTTATCGAGGGGATACTAAATACAATACGAAAATGGGAAAGATTCAAAGCGGTGATGAATAAAATAAAAAAGAATGGTAAAACCATTGAATTATTGACAAATTCAACGAATAAAAGGTACACTAATTATAAATATTACAATTTAAGAATTCATACTTAATGAGAAAACGAGGTGGATGACGGTGTCTGAAGTTCAGTTAAAAGAAGCGTTGGATTCCCTAAAAGATACCGGTGTAAGAATAACTCCTCAACGCCATGCGATACTTGAGTATTTGATAAGCTCCATGTCCCACCCTACCGCGGATGATATATATAAAGCGCTGGAAGGCAAGTTTCCGAATATGAGCGTGGCGACAGTTTATAACAACCTGCGTGTTTTCCGGGAGGTAGGCTTGGTAAAAGAACTTACTTATGGTGATTCTTCAGCCAGGTTTGATTTCGTAACGACAAATCATTATCATGTAATCTGTCAAACTTGTGGGAAAATTGTGGATTTCGACTATCCTGCATTGGATGAAGTCGAGCATTTCGCAGCACAAGTCACCGGGTTCAATGTCAGTCACCATCGGATGGAAATCTACGGCGACTGTACGGATTGTGCGAAAAAAGAAACGCATTAAAAAAAGTTCCTCCACTTGGTTGGAACTTTTTTTCATGTCTCTAAGAAATGATACAATTGTTAAGGTCTCATGATAGGTAAATCAGTTAGCTGGAATCCCTCTAATCATGCAGGCTTTTGCGATTATATTTTTCGTTGAATTCTTCGCCTTCCAACTTTTTGTCAAGGGTCAAGGGTTCTTCACAATGCATGCAAATATCTACACGCCCTAATATTTTTGTAGGTTTGCTGCAGTTAGGACAGACAACCTGAATCGTTTTTGTAGAAAGCATTCCAATCCAAAAATAAACCCCGGTGCTTGCGATTATGAATAAAAGGCCAAGTCCCATGAAAAGTGTCATGACAACTGGATGTGTTTTGAAGAAAAGCCCGATATACATTACGATAAAGCCGATGAAAATCAAACTCAAAGCAAATGTACGTATTTTATTGATTTTGCTAGAATGTTTAGCCATGGATTGTCCCTCCTAAAATATAACTTTAACTATACCATAAACAATGGATGGAACAAAAAAGAAATAAAGGATACTTATTACTTTTGAATTGAAATGGTTTGGGGTAAGGGAAATAAGCAGGAAAATGAAGAGTTTTGTCGAAAGTAAAAAAAAAAAGGTTTTGGAGGAATTTATGATGGAAGATATCCTTCGCCCGATTTATCAAGAGCGAGCAAGTTTAAAATCTACACTTGGAATCTTGTTAATAGAAAAAAGAGAAGATAATAGCCCGATTACCGATACATTTGACTACATCCTATTTGTGATTGCAGACGAAGCCCAAGAGTCCGTGTTTTTAAAACACTACACTTATCAGGATAAAAAGGCAGCCTTACATATCGTAAAGGAAGACCAGTTAAAAGAATGGCTCCTATTAGGGACGAACCGCAAAGTGGTTGACTGGATCTATAATGGGAAGGTCCTTTTTGACCGGAATGAATATTTGGACCGTTTGAAAACCGAAATCCGCGAGTTCCCCTTCTATGGAAGGAAGTTAAAGATGGGGATGGAGTTCGCGAAGTTAATTCGCAGGTACATGGATGGGAAAAGCTTTTTTGAAAAAGGGCATTATCTTGAGGCATACAACCATATCGTTCATTCCTTACATCACTTGGCACGTTTGGAAATAATAGAACAAGGCTTTTATCCGGAGGTTACGGTCTGGAACCAAGTGAAGCAAATGGAACCTGAGATCTACAAGTTGTATAAAGAATTGATCAGCAGTGAGGAAACTCTTGAAAAAAGATTGGAGCTTCTATTTCTTGCGAGTGAATTTCTTATTTATTCGAGGACGAATGCAGGTTCACAGCATTTGGTAGAAATAATGGGGACGAAAGAAGATCCGTGGACGATTGCGGAGCTTATGGAGCATCCGGAAGTCAAGTTTTATTCAGTCGACCTAGGTGTTCTGTTGGAATATTTGATAGAGAAGAAGGTAATCGATGTCATCAAAGCGGAGACAAAGGGACACGAGGTTTATCATCGGTTTTATCGAGTTTCAAAAAACTTTTAAAAAAATGTGTTTTTATTGTTGACCAATAATAATATAGGTGTTATATTAATACATGTCGCTGCGGGACATCAGCTTTCGCAGCTTCATCAAAACAAAGAAAATAAAAAAACATGTTGACAACATAGTTGATAACATGATAAGATGTAAAAGTCGCTTACGAAGTAAACGACAACGAAATTGCTCTTTGAAAACTGAACAAAACAAAGCGCCAACGTTAAATTTTAAGTGAGCACACACTATCAAAAAAGCAAAATGAGCAAGTCAAACATTTCTTCGGAGAGTTTGATCCTGGCTCAGGACGAACGCTGGCGGCGTGCCTAATACATGCAAGTCGAGCGAATCGATGGGAGCTTGCTCCCTGAGATTAGCGGCGGACGGGTGAGTAACACGTGGGCAACCTGCCTATAAGACTGGGATAACTTCGGGAAACCGGAGCTAATACCGGATACGTTCTTTTCTCGCATGAGAGAAGATGGAAAGACGGTTTCGGCTGTCACTTATAGATGGGCCCGCGGCGCATTAGCTAGTTGGTGAGGTAATGGCTCACCAAGGCGACGATGCGTAGCCGACCTGAGAGGGTGATCGGCCACACTGGGACTGAGACACGGCCCAGACTCCTACGGGAGGCAGCAGTAGGGAATCTTCCGCAATGGACGAAAGTCTGACGGAGCAACGCCGCGTGAACGAAGAAGGCCTTCGGGTCGTAAAGTTCTGTTGTTAGGGAAGAACAAGTACCAGAGTAACTGCTGGTACCTTGACGGTACCTAACCAGAAAGCCACGGCTAACTACGTGCCAGCAGCCGCGGTAATACGTAGGTGGCAAGCGTTGTCCGGAATTATTGGGCGTAAAGCGCGCGCAGGTGGTTCCTTAAGTCTGATGTGAAAGCCCACGGCTCAACCGTGGAGGGTCATTGGAAACTGGGGAACTTGAGTACAGAAGAGGAAAGTGGAATTCCAAGTGTAGCGGTGAAATGCGTAGAGATTTGGAGGAACACCAGTGGCGAAGGCGACTTTCTGGTCTGTAACTGACACTGAGGCGCGAAAGCGTGGGGAGCAAACAGGATTAGATACCCTGGTAGTCCACGCCGTAAACGATGAGTGCTAAGTGTTAGAGGGTTTCCGCCCTTTAGTGCTGCAGCTAACGCATTAAGCACTCCGCCTGGGGAGTACGGCCGCAAGGCTGAAACTCAAAGGAATTGACGGGGGCCCGCACAAGCGGTGGAGCATGTGGTTTAATTCGAAGCAACGCGAAGAACCTTACCAGGTCTTGACATCCTCTGACAACCCTAGAGATAGGGCTTTCCCCTTCGGGGGACAGAGTGACAGGTGGTGCATGGTTGTCGTCAGCTCGTGTCGTGAGATGTTGGGTTAAGTCCCGCAACGAGCGCAACCCTTGATCTTAGTTGCCAGCATTCAGTTGGGCACTCTAAGGTGACTGCCGGTGACAAACCGGAGGAAGGTGGGGATGACGTCAAATCATCATGCCCCTTATGACCTGGGCTACACACGTGCTACAATGGATGGTACAAAGGGCTGCAAACCTGCGAAGGTAAGCGAATCCCATAAAGCCATTCTCAGTTCGGATTGTAGGCTGCAACTCGCCTACATGAAGCCGGAATCGCTAGTAATCGCGGATCAGCATGCCGCGGTGAATACGTTCCCGGGCCTTGTACACACCGCCCGTCACACCACGAGAGTTTGTAACACCCGAAGTCGGTGAGGTAACCTTCATGGAGCCAGCCGCCTAAGGTGGGACAGATGATTGGGGTGAAGTCGTAACAAGGTAGCCGTATCGGAAGGTGCGGCTGGATCACCTCCTTTCTAAGGATAATTACGAGAGCGCTTTTGTTTTGTTCAGTTTTGAATGAGTAATTCATTCAGATAGGGAAGAAAAACATCACGATGTGATGGATTCTTTCTGCTTTGTTCCTTGAAAACTAGATAATAGATAGAAGGCAATTAATTTTTTTCAAAGCATCTGTAAGATCTTTTTAACGGTTAAGTTAGAAAGGGCGCACGGTGGATGCCTTGGCACTAGGAGCCGATGAAGGACGGGACTAACACCGATATGCTTCGGGGAGCTGTAAGTAAGCTTTGATCCGGAGATTTCCGAATGGGGAAACCCACTGTTCGTAATGGAACAGTATCTTTACCTGAATACATAGGGTACTGAAGGCAGACCCGGGGAACTGAAACATCTAAGTACCCGGAGGAAGAGAAAGCAAATGCGATTTCCTGAGTAGCGGCGAGCGAAACGGAATTAGCCCAAACCAAGAGGCTTGCCTCTTGGGGTTGTAGGACACTCAACATGGAGTTACAAAGGAACGGGGTAAATGAAGTGATCTGGAAAGGTCCGTCAAAGAAGGTAAAAACCCTGTAGTTGAAACTTCGTTCCCTCCTGAGTGGATCCTGAGTACGGCGGGACACGAGAAATCCCGTCGGAAGCAGGGAGGACCATCTCCCAAGGCTAAATACTCCCTAGTGACCGATAGTGAACCAGTACCGTGAGGGAAAGGTGAAAAGCACCCCGGAAGGGGAGTGAAATAGATCCTGAAACCGTGTGCCTACAAGTAGTCAAAGCCCGTTAATGGGTAATGGCGTGCCTTTTGTAGAATGAACCGGCGAGTTACGATTTCATGCGAGGTTAAGTTGATAAGACGGAGCCGCAGCGAAAGCGAGTCTGAATAGGGCGAATGAGTATGAGGTCGTAGACCCGAAACCAGGTGATCTACCCATGTCCAGGGTGAAGTTCAGGTAACACTGAATGGAGGCCCGAACCCACGCACGTTGAAAAGTGCGGGGATGAGGTGTGGGTAGCGGAGAAATTCCAATCGAACCTGGAGATAGCTGGTTCTCTCCGAAATAGCTTTAGGGCTAGCCTCAAGATGAGAGTATTGGAGGTAGAGCACTGATTGGACTAGGGGCCCCCAACGGGTTACCGAATTCAGTCAAACTCCGAATGCCAAATACTTATTCTTGGGAGTCAGACTGCGAGTGATAAGATCCGTAGTCGAAAGGGAAACAGCCCAGACCACCAGCTAAGGTCCCAAAGTAT
The DNA here is from genome assembly GCF_030348405.1 of Peribacillus sp. NJ11. Lineage (NCBI taxonomy): Bacteria > Bacillati > Bacillota > Bacilli > Caryophanales > Bacillaceae > Peribacillus > Peribacillus sp. NJ11. The sequence continues at coordinate 342,126 of NZ_JAUCFO010000001.1, read as the reverse complement.
ACGTTAAGTGGAAAAGGATGTGGAGTTGCTTAGACAACCAGGATGTTGGCTCAGAAGCAGCCACCATTTAAAGAGTGCGTAATAGCTCACTGGTCGAGTGACTCCGCGCCGAAAATGTACCGGGGCTAAACGTATCACCGAAGCTGTGGATTGACACCATTAGGTGTCGATGGTAGGAGAGCGTTCTAAGGGCGTTGAAGTCAGACCGGAAGGACTGGTGGAGCGCTTAGAAGTGAGAATGCCGGTATGAGTAGCGAAAGAAGGGTGAGAATCCCTTCCACCGAATGCCTAAGGTTTCCTGAGGAAGGCTCGTCCGCTCAGGGTTAGTCGGGACCTAAGCCGAGGCCGAAAGGCGTAGGCGATGGACAACAGGTTGATATTCCTGTACCACCTATACATCGTTTGAACGATGGGGGGACGCAGAAGGATAGGGTAAGCGCGCTGTTGGATATGCGCGTCCAAGCAGTTAGGCCGGAAACGAGGCAAATCCCGTTTCCATTAAGGCGGAGCTGTGATGGCGAGGGAAATATAGTACCGAAGTTCCTGATTCCACGCTGCCAAGAAAAGCCTCTAGTGAGATGTAAGGTGCCCGTACCGCAAACCGACACAGGTAGGCGAGGAGAGAATCCTAAGGTGTGCGAGAGAACTCTCGTTAAGGAACTCGGCAAAATGACCCCGTAACTTCGGGAGAAGGGGTGCTTTTTAGGGTGAATAGCCCGGAAAAGCCGCAGTGAATAGGCCCAGGCGACTGTTTAGCAAAAACACAGGTCTCTGCGAAGCCGCAAGGCGAAGTATAGGGGCTGACACCTGCCCGGTGCTGGAAGGTTAAGGGGAGAGGTTAGCGCAAGCGAAGCTTTGAACCGAAGCCCCAGTAAACGGCGGCCGTAACTATAACGGTCCTAAGGTAGCGAAATTCCTTGTCGGGTAAGTTCCGACCCGCACGAAAGGTGTAACGATCTGGGCACTGTCTCAACGAGAGACTCGGTGAAATTATAGTACCTGTGAAGATGCAGGTTACCCGCGACAGGACGGAAAGACCCCGTGGAGCTTTACTGCAGCCTGATATTGAATTTTGGTACAGCTTGTACAGGATAGGTAGGAGCCTGAGAAGCCGGAGCGCTAGCTTCGGTGGAGGCGTTGGTGGGATACTACCCTGGCTGTATTGAAATTCTAACCCGCGCCCCTTATCGGGGTGGGAGACAGTGTCAGGTGGGCAGTTTGACTGGGGCGGTCGCCTCCTAAAGAGTAACGGAGGCGCCCAAAGGTTCCCTCAGAATGGTTGGAAATCATTCGTAGAGTGTAAAGGCACAAGGGAGCTTGACTGCGAGACCTACAAGTCGAGCAGGGACGAAAGTCGGGCTTAGTGATCCGGTGGTTCCGCATGGAAGGGCCATCGCTCAACGGATAAAAGCTACCCCGGGGATAACAGGCTTATCTCCCCCAAGAGTCCACATCGACGGGGAGGTTTGGCACCTCGATGTCGGCTCATCGCATCCTGGGGCTGTAGTCGGTCCCAAGGGTTGGGCTGTTCGCCCATTAAAGCGGTACGCGAGCTGGGTTCAGAACGTCGTGAGACAGTTCGGTCCCTATCCGTCGCGGGCGCAGGAAATTTGAGAGGAGCTGTCCTTAGTACGAGAGGACCGGGATGGACGCACCGCTGGTGTACCAGTTGTCTTGCCAAAGGCATAGCTGGGTAGCTACGTGCGGACGGGATAAGTGCTGAAAGCATCTAAGCATGAAGCCCCCCTCAAGATGAGATTTCCCATGGCGCAAGCTAGTAAGATCCCTGAAAGATGATCAGGTTGATAGGTCAGAGGTGGAAGCGTGGCGACATGTGGAGCTGACTGATACTAATAGATCGAGGACTTAACCAACGCTTTTTAAAAAATGAAATACCTTCTTATTATCTAGTTTTGAAGGAATGAAAATTTCTTCTTGCATTTTTTCGAAAAGATGTTATAATAATATATGTCTTGAAAAAATGTTAACATTGTTTGGTGACGATAGCGAAGAGGTCACACCCGTTCCCATTCCGAACACGGCAGTTAAGCTCTTCAGCGCCGATGGTAGTTGGGGGTTTCCCCCTGTGAGAGTAGGACGTCGCCAAGCTTATATTGTTCCGCAGTAGCTCAGTGGTAGAGCATTCGGCTGTTAACCGAACGGTCGTAGGTTCGAGTCCTACCTGCGGAGCCATTATTGGAGAGCTGTCCGAGTGGCCGAAGGAGCACGATTGGAAATCGTGTAGACGGGTAACCCTGTCTCAAGGGTTCAAATCCCTTGCTCTCCGCCATTTTATACCTGGCCCGTTGGTCAAGCGGTTAAGACACCGCCCTTTCACGGCGGTAACACGGGTTCGAATCCCGTACGGGTCACCATTTAGATAACATATTGGAGGATTAGCTCAGCTGGGAGAGCATCTGCCTTACAAGCAGAGGGTCGGCGGTTCGATCCCGTCATCCTCCACCATTTTCAATAAAGATCAGATTGTTTCTGCATTGAAACGTTCAACACGAAAATCTGATGCATAATAGCAACATTATTAACGTCGCGGGGTGGAGCAGTCCGGTAGCTCGTCGGGCTCATAACCCGAAGGTCGCAGGTTCAAATCCTGTCCCCGCAATCTATGGTCCCGTGGTGTAGCGGTTAACATGCCTGCCTGTCACGCAGGAGATCGCGGGTTCGATTCCCGTCGGGACCGCCATTTTTATTGTTTGGCTCAGTAGCTCAGTCGGTAGAGCAAAGGACTGAAAATCCTTGTGTCGGCGGTTCGATTCCGTCCTGAGCCACCATAGTAGTGCCGGTGTAGCTCAACTGGTAGAGCAACTGACTTGTAATCAGTAGGTTGGGGGTTCAAGTCCTCTTGCCGGCACCATGTTTCATCCATATGCGGAGGGGTAGCGAAGTGGCTAAACGCGGCGGACTGTAAATCCGCTCCTTCGGGTTCGGCAGTTCGAATCTGCCCCCCTCCACCATCTTTCTAACAGGGGTATAGTTTAAAGGTAGAACAGAGGTCTCCAAAACCTCCAGTGTGGGTTCGAGTCCTACTACCCCTGCCAATTTAAATCCTATAATGGCGGTTGTGGCGAAGTGGTTAACGCACCTGATTGTGGTTCAGGCATTCGTGGGTTCGATTCCCATCAGTCGCCCCATTTTTTATTAAATCATGGTATAATGAATACAACGTTAATGGGCTATAGCCAAGCGGTAAGGCAACGGATTTTGATTCCGTCATGCGAAGGTTCGATCCCTTCTAGCCCAGCCATATGCGAAAGTAGTTCAGTGGTAGAATACAACCTTGCCAAGGTTGGGGTCGCGGGTTCGAATCCCGTCTTTCGCTCCAAAAACGTTGGCGGCATAGCCAAGCGGTAAGGCAGAGGTCTGCAAAACCTTTACCACCGGTTCGATTCCGGTTGCCGCCTCCAACATACATGCCGGTGTGGCGGAATTGGCAGACGCGCACGACTCAAAATCGTGTTCCTCTGGAGTGCCGGTTCGACCCCGGCCACCGGTATCATGAAAAACGTTAATGAACGTTGAGTTAAAAGGATTCTTACAGAAAATGTAGGAGTCCTTTTTTCGTTGTCTACATACGATTTTCTCCGAAATAATCTGATTCATATAATCGTGCGACCTGTCAAAGGAGAATCAATATTTGATGAGGCGTACCAACGATTTAACCCCTGTTGAAATTGCTAAAATCCATGTGAATAGAAAGTCTGATGCAATAGACTTCAAAACCGCTCTAGAACGCTTCCTTGATGACTGTGAAATAAGGAATTGTCGTTCACAAACCATCCAATATTATAAAAATGAGTTGGCAGTTTTCTATAAAATCCTTAGAGAACAAGATATTGAGGTCAATCTAAAAGGCTTAGTATCAGATCATATAAAACAAAATGTCATTCGTTATATGAAAAGGAAAAACTGTAAAACAGTAACCATAAATACGCGATTAAGAGCGATAAGAGCATTCTTCAATTTCCTTGTTAGGGAACGGCTAATAACGAAAAAACAAAATCCTATGAGTGAAGTAAAATTACTTAAGGATAGGAAGTACGCTGTTCCTACATATACAAACGATGAACTTAACCTTCTCTTTAAACAACCTAATCAAAAGAAATTTACTGGCATCAGAGACTTAACAATCATGATGCTACTGCTTGAAACAGGTATAAGGGCATCTGAATGTATAGGAATTAATATCAAAGACATTGATTTTTCAAGATCCAGATTATTGATTCAAAACACTAAAGGATATAAACAACGTTTTGTACCAATTCAAGACAAGATGAAAAATCAACTTCAACGATTCCTTACAATTAGAGGATTGTTGGAACACGATTATCTGTTTGTAAATATAGACAATGATCCATTAACGAAAAGACAGATGCAATCACAAATATTAAAATATGGACGGGCTTTTAATGTGAGAGCAACATGTCACAAATTCAGGCATACTTTCGCTCGTTTATCTGTAGAGGGTGGAGCTGGCATATTTGAACTACAGGCAGTTTTAGGACATACCTCAATGGAAATGGTTAAGCATTATGTTAATTTGTTTTCTGATGACGTTGTAAAAAACATAAAGAATTTTCACCAATTGAGAATCTAAATAAAAAGGTGATAAAGAATCAATAATTAAACAAAAAAAAAGACTGCTGGTACTCGACATACCGGCAGCCTGTTGCAAATTGCACAGAGAATGCAATAAGCCTCAACCTATTGTAATTGTATGGGATTTTTCGTAAAAAATCAAACATCCCATGCTTATTTCTCTGTGCCTTTCAATCTGTTCAAACGTTCTTATAAGGAGAGAATAGGCATGAAGTCAGGAAGAATTGAAGATTTTAAGCATTTATCAAAATTTCGTGATACAAAAGATTTTAATAATCATATAGAACAATGGATGATCGATATTAAAGACCAGTTTACCAAGTCGGAACTAGTCGCTTTGAAACGTCTTATTCGCTATGCTTGCAAGTTTGCTGGTGTATCGAATGCTAAGATACAAACAATAGTAGCCGCTACTCATAAGGACACTATCGGCATTTCAAGAAGCACGTTTGAACGAATGTTACGCAAAGCAAAGAAACTGGGAATAGTTAAAATTCAAAATACAAAGCGTGGTAACTTTCAGGGCCACAACGTATATACATTCTTGCCTTATCCTTCAAAAGAAGAGGAAATAAAAGAATCGTATTTAAATGAAGTAGTTAATCCTGAGAATACTGAAGGAGCAATAAAAACTACTATTCTTTCTAAAACTAACAACCATGATATAAATAAACGTATTGAGCAGATTGATTCAACATTTACAAATGAATCTGTTCCTAAAACATTCAAGAACCTTGCAAAGTGTTTCTTTGACGATGCTAATACAATTGAATCATACTGGAACAGGGTACAAATAGCAGCTTGGCGGAATAGCTGTGAACAGAATGCGGATCAAGTATTAGACGTTGCTATTGTTAGCTTTAAGCAGCTAATCGGAAAAATGAAACGTTCAAGGGTACGGGATGCTTTCGGTTATTTCTATGGAATCTTAGACAAGAAATTTAACAATCTGTTTTACGATGAACTTTTTAAACTTGCTATCCAGGATAGGGGGGGAAGTGATAACTCGTTAGTAAGTAGTTGTTAAGTTGTTAGTAATGAGTATCCTTGCTGCTTCTATGTGGTGAAGGCAATCGATAATTCGATTTAATAACTCGTTACAAATGCTCTCTGGATGCCTTTACCAGAATGGAATGAAAGGAGGGAGCAAGCAAGGTTAACACTTTAATCACTGGCGGCTTAACAGTTGCGGAATTTTTTTAAAGGCTTTGTTAAAGATTAATGTTGATTTTTGAACAAATAAAAAAGACCACCTATAAGTGGTCTTCTCTAGTACATCCTTAATGAACTAACGCACCCGTTAGTTTAAGTGTATCTCTTCACAAACTTGTCCTTTTTCACTTCATTTATTACACGAATGCTGCCCTTTCTAGTAACATTAGGTTAATAATCCATTGTCTGTTTTACTTATGGTTTTGTTATAAAAAGGCCGAGTAAAGGAGTAATCTTGATTTCTTATGCCACTAACGGGCAGGATAGTGGCATAAGAAGAACGACTTTTTCAAATCGCTCCTAAAAAGTTCATCCCTTTAAGCTCACCTTTTTGAATGCCTTCAAATAGACCCTATACGTTACTGTACCATCCATTTTCCACACGTCATACTTAACATACGTGGATCAGTTTTAGCATATTCTGCAATCACTTGTTCAATCATATCTTGGTCAGAGTTACACGCTATGAATAGTGTTTCTTTGGAGTGATAATCAAGCATTTCTAACATAAATCCCATTTTCAACACCTCCCAAATTAACTACAGACTAATCATAAATTACTGGAAAGTTTGAAATTATACCAAAATGTTACATTATTTCAACAAAACTTATCTAAGTTTAGGGGTGTCTATACATTTTTTTTGAAAAGGGCATATCATAAACAGAACAATCTAAATAAAAAGGAGTTGCTCAAATGTATAATATAAATGTAAGAAGACCTCAGCGTCATGCTATTATTGGATTCTTAAGTGAACTTGGTCCGACACAAATCCCACACTATCATTTGAATGGTTTCGTTTATTATCCATATTATAGTGGATATGGTTATTACGATCCGTATTATAGTTACTATGGATAATGTTCTTAATTTCAACAAAACAAAAATAACCCATTACTGGATGCCCATAAAAGATTTAATATGGTAAATTTCTATCTTGATTCGTTTCTTCAATGATTTTTTTTAGATTCACGGAAAAAAATTTTAACCTTCTTAGGACACGATTCAACAATAGGTTTCCTCTTTGAAGAAATTGAAGCTGAGTACATTAATGAAATAGAATGAATTTTTATTGGGGGCTATACTTATACAGTTTCGTTAGGCTTAACTTGATTAAAGAGTTAAGCCTTTTCTTATTGAAGTAACTACGCAGTTTAAATCAAGGAAATTTTGGCTGTGTTGAACTGTCGTAATTTTTACATTTGAAGAAGAATATACACAATGATAATTTACTTTGTTCTCACCTCTCTTTTTGTTAATACATTTGTTAATTTGTCAATTTGCTGTTGCATTTTTTCAAGCTTCTCATCTAATTCTTTTTGATCTTGTTTTTCTTTTTCTGAATCAATGATTGCCTCATCCATAGAAGTTAAAATTGCTAATGTTGCAAGACCGTCTGCAATAGTGGTAAGAATAGCAGCTGTTAGCCCAAGTCTGAGACTAGGACTTATTGGCGATTGTTCATTTTGTTCTGACTTTGTTTCATTTTGTTCTGACTTTGAATAGGTGTTATTCATACAATTGCTCCCCTCATTCGACAATGTTAGAAAAGTTCAAATTAAAACTTATGTTCAAGGTTTTTTTGTAATACATTTTCTTGCAATATTGCTTACCTTGAATAGGTATAGTCATTTTTAATAAAAAACCCCGGCCAAAAATCCCCACAATCGCCAATAAAAGGAGCCAATTACTCCTAATAAGTTTTAAGGGGTTACTTACATTTAAGTTATGTTCCACATAGGTAAATGACACAGTTTTTTTAAGAGTAGCTTTGCACTACTCTAAGAGCTAAATAAAAAAGAGGACAGCCGTCATTGGCCGTCCTCTTCTTTGTGTTCATCTATTTAGCTGTACTAAAAATCCGCGAATCAAATTTTTACTTTGGGGGTTGGCGAAAATAGTCCCTATTGTTTTGATTAATAAAATACTCGATGGGCTCGATTTTTAATGACTATTGAAAGTTTTCTTTTACAAATTCTGCTTCTTGTTCAGGAGTAAGAACTCCGGTAGCTTTACCAACATTTCCATTTTGAGCACCCCAAAGGTAATTGTGGTCCTCCACTATATTGTCGAAGTTTCCTTCTTTCCAGTTTCCTGCGATTCTCAGCAATTCTCTTTTAAGTGTGAAGCCGATGTCGCTGTCTTTAATAAATTCATAAACTGCATTGATGTTTTTAGGAGTCATCTCAAGGTTGTACCATTTTTCTTCAGAAACTACTTTTTGATGAGTCATACTATGCATAGTTTTCATAACGTCTTCTGCAGTTGAAGCTGGGCCAAGACCTAGTTCATATAGAACTTGTTCATTTTCTGAAGTTTGTTCTTCCAAATCTTTATCTTTCTTAATTTTCCCCGTAACATCCATAACAGCAATATCGGTATTTGGTTCATTATGCGTTGCTTCATACTTTTTAGCATTCTGCTGTATTGTTATTACCACTGCAAGAACTGCTGCAGCAACTATCATTGAAACCATTGACCATCTAAATTTATTCATGATAAGTTCCTCCGAGTCATAGTTCGATTATTCACTCATTTCAGTTGCATCCTTTTATGGATAAGCTAACCATTATGATATTAACATAAAATATTAATAAATAATCTTAAACTATTAAGTAACCATATATAGAAATATAATTTTTTATTGAAACCAATACAGAGTATCCTGAGACTACTGTTGACTATATGAACAGGCGATACGTCCGTGTAAGTAGAAAAAGCGACCGCAATTCAATTGGTCGCCTTTCTTCTATTATATAGTGCGACGACACTCATTTGCATATTTCGACATTTCCCAGTATACTATCGTTAATCTGATACAGTCGTACGCGACGGTGGAATCCGTCTGATTTGCCGAACAATCTAACGCCAATGGTGACGGCGTTTTAACGGATATATTTAACGTGGATACTTTCCGCACGACTCAAAATCGTGTTCCTCTGGAGTGCCGGTTCGACCCTGGCCACCGGTATCACCAATAGCGAAGGATCGCTATTACATTAAGCTTCACACTTAATTGTGTGAAGCTTTTTTGTGTTTATCAGCACTATAAAATATGTACAAATAATTTGAATAGTGGTAGTTGTGCAATGAATATGCAGGAAAGTGGATTAAAAGTAACGACCATTAATTCAAGACTGCGAGTGATAAGGAGTTTCTTTTATTTTCTCCACAGATCAAAAACATAAAAATGATCCAATGGTGAATGTAAATTTATTTGCCACAGATATTGCAGAGAGTCATAAAAGATATAGTTTAAAGAACCGTTGCTCTTACGAAAAAAAAACGAATGGGTCAAAGAGCACTAGCTCTACCATTCGTTCCGAAAACAATGATTTCAGATTTCAATATTCATAGCAGTTAGCTCTGCTTCCGTATAGCCAGCAGAGGAAAGTGCAATTTCAATTTCTTCAGCAGCCTTATAATCAAATAATTTAAATTTAGACATTAATGCGAAAGCATTTTGATTTTCAATTGCCAGAGCAACAGCTTCCACGTCTTGTAGTAACTTCAGGTCTTCAATGTAGAATTGAGCGGTCCTCATCGCTAAATACTCATTCAGTGTAGTTGAACTGTAGAAAAGTCTTGTTAAAGTAGCGATTGCGTTAGGAACGAAAATCTTATTCATAATTATCCCTCCGTTATTCTCAATATTCTGTCATTTAAGTCACTATAAGTATGAGTCACGATTAAAATGTTGTCAATCTTTATCTTTTGAGCAATTTTACTCACTAGATGAAAGTACATCTGTACTCAAATTGGGTAAATAGAAAATAGGCGACATTACCAAAGGTAAAAAACATTTCACCGATGAGTACGAAGTAAGCAAATGTATGTTGCTGAGTTTACGAAGTGAATCAAATTACATGGGACATGTTGATTCAAGTTCGATTGCTCGGCTACATACAAAAAACGACCTGAAGGAAAGGGTCTCAGGCTCGATCATAACAAGTTGGATAGAAGAGATACATGTTATTACTTCCTTCCAATTACTTTATTTTACAAATGGGAATGGTCGACCATGGGCCAAAAGTTTGGCAAGGCATGAGTAAAGAAGAATACCGATAAATAAAATATTTAGAGGAGCATAAATACTAAAAAAGACAACTCGATTTTGAGCTGTCTTTTTTTAAAAATCGAGAAAAAAGCCAGTGCCACAAGTGACACGATAAAGTCGAATGTTTTAGATTTCTTTATAAATTCTTTCATTGATGAGATCCTTTCTGTGTTCGGTAATTTCAAAGAGCTTATGATACAGCAAATCCTTAGTAACTGTGAAGAAGTCGGGCTTCCACATTACGTAGCTCTCCAGATGAAACACTATCAGCCACAATTATCTGCAAGGTTCTCGTTGCTGTCATTCGTTTGTCTGGATGCTTCAATTGTAGATGCTGTTGTATCGATTGGAAAAGTTCATTATTTTCTGGCCGGTTGGCGTTATAGATTTCTTGTAAACTCTTCGCTTTTTCCATGGCTTTTCCTACTTTCCATCAAGTGTGAAATACATATGAAAGCTTATGCGATAATATCCGTATAGTCTATATTTCCGTCTGAGTGCTTTTATTTCCTTCTTTTTTTCAATTAAATCTTCTTTTAAGAAAAGTGAAGTTTCTCCTGATTCTTTAAAAGGAGTTAGCTTACCCGTCTTACGGCTTGACCGTTGCCGTTTATATGTCTTTTTCTTTGTCTTTAACACGACAAAAGTAATTCAGAACCGTGTGCCTCTAGATTAGGGAAGTATGGTAAGACGTTGTGACCTTACAAAGGATGAATTAAAATCAGTAAACGAAAATGATAGATGAAGAAAGCATTTGAAAATTTAGAGAAAGTTATTTAAGAAATCTAAGGCCAAGGAAAGCAGCTCTTGTAACCTTACCTGCTTCGTAGTTTTATAAATAATATCGATAAAATATGGTAATAAATAATAAAACCACTAGCTAAGAACACTACACATGACAAATTTTCTAAGGGGCGGCAAATTGTGAACAATAAGGGATGTCAATGCAGGTCCAATGAAGAATTACAGCAACTGGTTTATGAGGCAAAAAAATATACAAATAAGGGAACAGTGGCAGACTATATACCGGCTCTTGAAAAGGCTAACCCTGGGGATTTATCGGTTGCTATTTACTATCCTGACGGAAAAGGATATTGTGCGGGGGATGTAAGTGGTAAAATGACCCTGCAAAGCATATCGAAAGTTTTGACACTTGCTCTGGTATTAATGGAAAAAGGGGAGGAATATGTCTTTTCCTATATAGGAAAAGAACCCACCGGCGACCCATTTAATTCGATTGCCAAGTTAGAGACAAACAAGCCATCCAAGCCGTTAAACCCGATGATCAATGCAGGAGCATTGACTGTAACCCACATGGTTGCAGGTGACAGTGTAAATGAGCGATTTCAGCGTATTTTACATTTTATCCGGGAGTTGACGCAAAATCCTACTATCGGGTTTAATGAAGAAGTTGCCCGGTCAGAATACAATACAGCAGATTTAAATAGGTCGTTAAGCTATTTTTTAAAGCAGCATAATGTAATAAATGGGGATGTGGAGGACTTAATCGAGTTGTATTCGAAGCAGTGTGCCATTGAAATGGACAGTCAGGATTTGGCGAGGATAGGCTGTGTGCTGGCCATGAATGGGAAAGATTTGCTGACGGGAAAGCAAATCATCCCCGGGGACGTTGCCCGTATTTGTAAGACATTCATGGTTACTTGCGGCATGTATAACGCATCAGGTGAATTTGCCATTAATGTTGGCATACCGGCTAAAAGCGGTGTGTCAGGAGGAATCATGGGGGCCGTACCGGGAAAATGTGGAATTGGGATTTATGGTGCAGCGCTGGATGAGAAGGGGAATAGCGTTGCCGGGATAAAAATCTTGGAAATGATGGCGAAAAAGTATTCCTTAAGTATGTTTAATCTGTAAACATTGACACTATTACCGATGAGTCGGATGATATTAATCAATTTATTTTTATACGAAAGTGTCTGGAGTTAAAGATTGTTTCGTTATCATACGGCTTATGAGAGTCTGAGAAGAGAGAGAATGAAGCTTGGAATAGAGCTTTTTCGTTATGTAGGGGTCTTTCAGGATTTCAGGAAAGGAAAATGCCTGCCAGATGCGATTGGAACAGTGGCATTTTTCAGTGAGATTCAGTCTAGATCCTTACAGAAACAAAGCATATACTTTCACGGCAAAAAAAAGACCTCTGCACATAAGGGCAAGGTCTTAAGCTGATTATAACAAGTTGGAGAAAAGAGATACTTTTTTATATAAAGCATTTACCTCTTTATTTCGATGTTCCCCGATTTCATTTCTTAGCTGGCCTTCCATATCTGTCATTAAATCAGCTAATTTCAATGCCTTCTGTCTGTCGGAAATATTGCTGCGAATGATATATTCATATTTTGCATTGTATTCAGTCAGTGACATTTCTTCCGTCCTCCCATAGTACAAAGTCATTTAAGCTGTCATCTGTTCCTTCATTAGCAATCCCAATGTACTTAAGTGTAATTTCAGGGTGTGAATGGTTAAGGATCATTTGTAAATCAGTAAGGTCCTTACTTCGTTTATAGAACCAGTACCCGAATGTTTTCCGCATGGTATGGGTACCGACGTTCTCGATGTCTACCATGTCTGCTGCTTTATTAAGTTGCCTGTAGGCTTGTATCTTACTTATAGGCTTATCGCCCTTGCGTGAGGGGAATAGCCATTCACCATCAATGGTGGCTATATAGGCGGCCAATTCATTGCATACAGTATTAAGCTGTATGATTCTTGGTTTCTTTGTTTTGCCTTCCTTGATGGTGACCTCCATCTTGCCTTTAATATCCTTTATCTTCAACGATAATAGATCAGACACACGCATGCCGGTATTGATGCCTAACAAGAACAATATGTAGTCTCTCTCGCTGCAATGTCTTTTCAATGACCATTTCATATCATCTAATTTTTCCAATGATCTGATTGGTTGGACGTCAATTAAATGTTCTTTTGGCAAATGTGATCACCCTTATTTCACGCTAATGGAATCAGTGTTTTGAATGTATACTTTTTTATTAATTTAAGAGTAACACTGAAAAAGGATGGAAGTCAATGTGAGGAGTATATTGATGGCAATGTATTCGGTGGTGTAGGGGGAGGTTAAGATATCGGGACGAATTGAGATGAAAAAAACGCGGTCTCCTCTTAAGGAAAGGGCCGCGTTTTTAGGTAAGTGCAAACTTCATTATTCATAGAGCATTCCCTAGATTTAATGAAGATGGTATAGAGTTCTTCGATATAGTCATGAATGGCATTGTCTATTCGTATTAAGGCTGAATTTTAAGTGTGGATAGCTATCAAAACTCCTGAAACTTGATATAATGAATCAATAGTAATATTTTTCTAAACTAGTGTTATTATTGGATATTTGGATAGGTCAATCAAAAGAAAACGGTTAGGGTCATTCCAAAAGAATGGTTTTTTGATATTTATTATGCTTTTAGGATTGGGGAAACCACCATGAAGAGATTTTTAGCCATATTGAAAAATAAGTTAATGCCTGCAAAGTCAAGGTTGATTACAATGGCAATTATGATTGCGGTCTTTTACTGCATGTTCATGTTCGCAGACCTGGAGAATGAAAGGATATCTAACAGCGAACGGCATTACGAGCGATCAGTGAATTTTGAAGAGATGAGCGATCAAGAATCAGAAGAGATGCCTGCCGGTTCTTTAGTGAACTATTGTAAAGATAGGGCTAATGAGAGTCGCAACTCCAGTTGGGTCGGTATTGAATCCGACGTGATGGAACCCAGTGAATACACGGTTGAATGCATTGAACACTTGGAATAGAAGCTAAGTTCCTATGGGAATTCAGGATTCACAACAAGGACATCAGGGACGTCACATCCAAAGATTTGTCTGGTTGGCTTAATGGAACGGAGCGGAATGCACGGAGGGTTTTAAGTGTTTTAGAAAATAAGGGTCTCGCTGAAATGATTTGTGACGAATCGGGGTTGGCTGAGGAAAAGTCTATTTGTTGCATACAGAACCTTGAAATTAGCCTGTTTGGATCATAACCAAACAGGTTTTTAGTATGAAAGGAAATCTAATGGAAAAAATGGAATAGAATATGGAGAATAAGGAAAAAAATTTCACCCCCATATCTTTTTCTCTTTCTGAAACGTTTATAGGATAGAGGGTGTTGAAGGAGTGAGAAAAATGATAAATAAGTTGAGGGAAGATATTTCTGAAGGGAAGGATAACGGCAAGGTTTTGCGTGAAGTCTATCCTGAATTGCTTCGTTTTTGCCGATTCCTGACTCAAAATAATTGGGATGGGGATGATTTGGCACAGGAAACGATATTGAAGGCAATGCAGGGCTATGGGAAGAAAACGGAGATAACATCGGCTTTATTGAAGACGATAGCCCGCCATTCCTGGATTGATACGATTCGAAAAAGAAAAAAGGAATCTTTAGAAGATCTGCTGGATACCGAGCAGCAGGGATCAATTGGGGAAAATGCCTTTGAAACGGTTGAATATATTATAAAATCCCTTACCCCGAAACAAGCTGTAGTGTTCATATTAAAGGAAGGATTCCTCTATCGCTCCAAAGAAATCTCAGATTATCTGAACACGACGGAAACGGCGGTAAAGGCCATCTTGAACCGTGTGAAAAAGCGTTTTGACAATGGCGTTGAAGAGCGTAAGTTGTCCTGCGTGGAAGATTGGCAAGACGATGAGGAACAGAGGCTCATGTCCCTGATGACAGAGGCTTTAAAAGCCCAAGATCCTGATATCCTCATTAGAAGCATTCCATCTTTCAAATCCCTGAACAGTGAATCGATGATTCCTAAACTGATGAATCGTTCGATACATTCAAAAGCATGCTTCACTCCTTCAAACACACTCTCAATGGCTGCATAGCCAATAATATTGTTAGGAGGAAGAAGATATGACTACCATTCCATATGTAATTGAGCAATCCAGTAAGGGTGAACGCTCATACGATATTTATTCCAGACTTCTAAAGGACCGAATCATCATGATTGGGGAAGAGGTCACCGATCATTTAGCCAATAGTGTGGTTGCTCAATTGTTATTCTTGGCAGCAGATGCACCTGATAAAGAAATTACCATCTTCATAAATAGTCCGGGGGGATCGACTAGTGCCGGTTTCGCCATTTATGATACGATGCATTATATTAAGCCTGATATCCGGACTGTATGTACGGGGATGGCTGCATCATTCGGTGCCATGCTTTTATTGGCAGGTACCAAAGGGAAAAGGTGCGCATTGCCAAATAGTGAAATCATGCTTCATCAACCGCTTGGTGGGGCAAGGGGGCAAGCAACGGAAATTGAAATTTCTGCCCGAAGGATTTTGAAGCTAAAGGATCATATCAATCAGATCATCTCGGAAAGAACTGGGCAGCCTATCGAAAAGGTGGCGAAGGATACAGATCGTGATTACTTCTTAAGCGCAAGTGAGGCGAAGGAATACGGTATAATCGATGAAATAATCCTTCAGGTTAATTAACTGGATAAAAGCGTCATCTAAAAGCAAAAAATAAGCTAAATGAAAACGAAAAGAAACTATCGATATTAGTATATCGGCAGTTTCTTTTTTTTACCCTCTTTCATGATAATTCAACATTACTCCATATATTTATCCACAAAACCCCATACTTTGTTCCAATACTTTTCCGGATCCACTAGTTCAGCTTCACCATGCCCGGCCCCCGGTATTATCAATTTATCTTTGTCTACGTTCGCTGCATTGTATACGTCATCCAGCATGGAATAAGGGACGAATGTATCATCTTCCCCATGGATGAATAACATTGGTGTTTTACTTTTGAGCACTTGTTTGACAGCTGATGCTTCATTTAAATCATAGCCTGCACGGAGCTGGGTCACCGTGTTGGCTGCATTCATTACTGGGAATTTTGGCAATCCAAACAAATCATCAAGTTGATAGGTGAATACGTCCATTACTGATGAATAACCGCAATCCTCTACGATAACTTTAACATTGGTAGGCAGCTTTTCCCCAGAGGTCATCATGACGGTTGCCCCTCCCATGGATATCCCGAATAATGCAATGTCTGCCTGTGGATCTTTGTCGGTAATTTGCTTGATCCATAAAAGCATATCTTTCCGATCGTCCCAGCCCATTCCAATGTATTCTCCTTCGCTTTTTCCATGTCCGCGAAGATCGGGTGCCAACACATTGTATCCATTTTCGTGAAAATTGCGTATCCACCGAATCATTTGTGTATTATTGCCGGTATAACCGTGAACGACAATAGCCCATTTATGGTCTTGGTTATTATTTTCATAAAGTTTAGCACTTAGTTTTAGTTGGTCTGAAGAAACAATGCCCATCTCATCCGGTTGATGCTCTTTGGCAAATTCCGCATCAGCCAATTTACTGGATTCAGCGACTTCAACAGAAACGGCTTCAGATTGGGCAAGATGGGGGTTATTGCTTAAAAAGTCTTTTTCCTTATTCGGGTTTAAGGCGATATTGTAAAAAAAGTTTCCTGCCACTCCATATGTAACGACTAGAATTACAAGAATACTTGTCGCAGCGATACTGAATTTCTTCACTCAAGACTCCCTCCAAAAAACGAACCATTATTTTTTAATAGTACAATATTTTGAGGTGATTGTGAAAATCCGAAACTACAAAAATTGTTTTGAATATGGATGAGCCGGAGGAATTTGAACATATTCCTTTTCTGGATAGTCCATCCAGATGGTATGTTAAAATAAGTATTATCTAACATATCAATATCTTGGGGGAAGTCTTTATGAAAAAAAAGCAAAAGGTTTTACTTATAAGTGGAATCTCTGTTGTTGCATTATCCGGGTTAGGAATTGCTTCCTTTAAAATCATGGAAAACGCAAATGAGTACGAAAAAGCCCAGCTGGTAATCGAAGCAAGGGAAACCAAGGAACAAATTGAAAGGGAAAGAGAGGATGTAAAAATCAAAGCCCAAAGGGAAGCAAAAGCTAAAGCGGATGAGCTTGAATCGAAAACAGCGATATATGATGGGATTGAATTTGTGACAGGACTTGATGAAGAATCGACCGAAATGGAAGTCATGGATGTCATGCATAAAATGACTCATCAAAAGGTTCGATCGCAAGATAAATGGGGAGCTATACCAATGTCCCCTAAGATTATTGAAGAAGTTTATAATATAATCAATACAAGTGATTTTAAGCATAGAGATAGATTGCTAGGCATTGCTGCCAGATGGAAAGATTTTAATTTTAGTACGATCGTTCAGGATCATAACTTCTTTTGGGAAGACAAAGAAGGTACCGTGGGAAAAGCCCATGGAACATTAAGTACGGCAGAAGAGATTGAATTCATCGAAGTGAATTTTAAATGAGGACATTTGCAGGGAACGATGAACTTTGAAAATGCCAAAGGAAGAGTGGGCAAGACCTGTTCAAAAAGGAAAACACTTAAACCTCCTGCAATAACCAGTACTCAGGAGGTTTTTAAGTATTTTCGATGGTATTCCACTAAAGTATTCGCTTATGGTCAGACAAGCAGTGGAACTCCATACCAGGAGATTTATTTCTTAATAACCAGACTGCTGGACTCGTTCTCCCTGTTTACGGGAACGTCTTTTCCTACTGTGACCCGGCGAACGACACGGTGCTGGTTTCCGTAATCGGCAATAGCGTAATGCTGCGTAGCTAAGTTATCCCAGATGACCACGTCCCCTTCACTCCATTGCCAACGCACGGTATTTTCTAAGCGGGTAACGTATGAATCGAAGATACTTAATAATCTTTCAGATTCACTTGTTGTATATCCTTCCACTCTTCCTGCAAAGCCACCTAATAACAAATGCTTTTTTCCGGTTTCGGCGTGAACGTGAACGACTGGATGCCTTGTTTTATAAATTGTCGATTCAAATACATCCCGATATTTCCTTTTAACCTCATCATCGATGTTTTCGGTTGGTTTAAATTGAGCATAATCATATTCATTTGTATGGATCGCCCATAGTCCGTCCGCTAATTTCTTCAATCCATCCGGCAGGTCCTCATATGCTTCATTCGTATTTGCAAACACTGTATCCCCGCCAACATTAGGGATGGTTACACCCCTTAAAACAGAGTATTTTGGAACTTCTGGAACGAAAGTGACATCGGTATGCCAATGGTTTGCTTTAGCACCTTGTTCGGAATCCAGTTCAAAAATATAGTTTGTATGGTCTTTGACCGGTACTGTAGGATGTACATAAGGCTCACCCAATAGTTTGGCAAATGCTTCTTGACTGGCATCGTCCAAATGGTTTTGACCTTTGAAGAATACGACTTTATGCTCGTTTAGCGCTTGTTTGATTTCATTGAAAATAGCTAAATCCAAGTCACCGCTTAATTGGACTCCTTGAATTTCCGCTCCAATCCTTCCTGCTACGGGTACCACTTTTATTTGTTGTGTTTTAGTTTCCGTCATAATCGATCTCCTCCTGTATGATATATTTTTTTATTTTTTAAAGGCTTCATCAATGTATTCATTGTGGATCTGGTTTTTAAAATTAAACGATTTCTTGATATAACCCACATCGGCTAGAGTATCGATTGATTCTTGTTGTGCTTTGATGGCATCTTCGGTATAGAAGATATTTGGTTCTTCGGCCGTTATTATTGTCTTGACTGTTCCTACAGGCAATTTAGTTTCTTTAGAATAAATTTCAGATGCTTCATCCGGATTTTCAATTTGCCAGTCAGCAGCTTTTTTATAAACCTTTAAATAGGCCTCTACAATTTCAGGATGCTCTTCGGCAAACCCCGTACGTGCAATGATTGCACCAGGAGCTAATATTTTTCCTTTTACTTTAAGTGCGACAGCATTCCCTTTTTCAATATTATTAAGGTAATAAGGGTTCCATATCGCCCAGGCGTCCAATTGTTTGGTTTCAAAAGCGGCTTGAGCATCATCTGGTTGTAAATTGATGAGTTTAATATCATCAGTCGTTAAACCATGTGCTTTCAATGCCTTGATTAAATACACATGACCGGTTGTCCCCGAGGCAACACCGACCGTTTTTCCCTTTAAGTCTTCAATCTGCTTTATGTTACCTTCTGCTTGAGCCAGGATCCGTACAGATGACTCACCTCGACCTGTTTGTGCAATCACTTCGAATGGCAGATTCTTATCAATGCCGGCGATCAGTGCACCATCCCCTAAAAAGGACAGGTCAACCCGATTGGAAGCAAGGGATTCCAAAAGCGGGGGACCACTCGGGAATTCACTCCACTCGATTTGGGCATCCAGTTTAGAAAACTCTTCGTTGAACAATCCCTTTTCCTTTGCAATGACCAATGGCCCCATCTTGCCATTTAAGGCAATATGCACTTTAAGTGGATCACTTTTCCCAGAAGCTTTGCCGGCATCGGAATTACAGCCTGTTAATACAGCGATGCTAATGATGGCAAGTAGTACTGCGGTTAAATGGTTAAGATACTTTTTCATGAATTCCCTCCCTCTTTATTACACTTACACCTCTGGATAGTCAGATTAATGACAAAAAGAGATTCAACGAAGAGTATGCAGGGTTACTCTTCATTGAATCTCCGGTAGTCCAGTTGATTCACATGACCGTTATTTAATTGGCTCCTTTGTGAAGCGGAGTGGTGTATGAATGCATCTTAACAGCTATCAGAATAATCTGTCAATTATTATTGTTATTAATCCGATAAAATAAATTGGTATTAGATGTTGATTATAAATAATCGATAAGTTAATATAAAATGAAATATTGAATCGACTAGTTAACTAGAGATTCAGCAAAGGGACCATAGGTGCCTTTTTGCTGAATCTCTATTTTTTTATTCGAGAAAGGGTGAGGATATTGGTAGCGACGTTGGAAATTAATCACGTAAGCAAAACATTTAAAAATGATAATGAAAGTGTCCATGTTTTGGATAAGTTAAATCTGACCGTCAACAATGGTGAGTTCGTTACCATCATTGGTCCAAGCGGCTGCGGGAAAAGCACATTATTAAAGTTGATCGCAGGGCTTGATTTAGACTTTGAAGGCTCGATCATCGCAGGAGTTCATCCGGTTAGCGGCCCTTCTAAAGACCGAGGTTTCATTTTCCAGGAGCATCGCTTATTTCCATGGCTAAACGTGGAGAAGAATATTGCAGGTAACCTTCCATTAAAGAAACCGGACATTCGAAAAAGGGTGGATGATTTGATTTCCCTTGTTAAACTAAACGGATTTGAAAGGGCATATCCACGTCAATTATCAGGTGGAATGTCTCAGCGTGTTGCCATTGCCAGAGCCTTATTGCGTAACCCTGAAGTTTTATTGCTTGATGAGCCATTCGGCGCCTTGGATGCTTTCACTCGAACGCATCTTCAAGAGGCTTTACTTGAAATATGGGTGAGGAATAAGACAACGATGGTGCTTGTCACCCATGATATTGATGAATCCATCTTTTTATCGAGGAAGGTGGTCGTCATGGATGCAAAGCCAGGACGAATTAAAGCTATCGTTCCAATCGATTTACCATATCCAAGAACACGAACAAGCAAAGCATTTCAGGAATTCAGGTCCGTCATATTAACCCAACTGGATCATCTTCCTGAAGAAAGGGAAGATTGGAGCATTTAGATGAATTTTTTTAAAAAGGAAGGATGATTAAAATGTCTACACAGACCGTTGCTCAAAACAAGCCGCTTGTCATGAGGGAAACGACAAAACAATCCAAGATTGCCAAATCAGCAATGCGGGGTTCGGTCCTTCCCGTTGTCGTGTTGATTGCATGGCAATCACTAGGTTCAACAGGAATCCTGCCTGCCCAATTATTCTCATCACCTTTATTGATCGTCACAACTTTCATTGATCTCGTCAAGTCAGGGGAAATGGGCATGCATTTACAAATCAGTTTAACGCGGGCTCTTCTTGGTTTTGCATTAGGTGGTTTTTTAGGCTTAATGATGGGTGTCATCGTGGGCATGCAAAAAAAATCCGAAGAATATCTAAACCCAAGCATTCAAATGTTACGAACAGTTCCTTTACTTGCGATTACCCCTTTATTCATTATGTGGTTCGGATTTGGTGAACTATCAAAAGTGCTGCTTATTGCATTAGGTGCTTTTTTTCCTCTATATTTACAAACATTTTTGGGCCTTCGGAATGTGGATAAAAAACTATACGATGTTGCCCTGATCTTAGAGTTCAGCCGTCGGGAACAAATAACGAAGCTCATGATTCCGGCAGCTTTACCAAACATATTACTTGGTATCCGTTTAGCCTTAAGTGCGGCTTGGATGTGCTTAGTCGTCGCTGAATTGCTGGGTGCGGATAGAGGGGTGGGCTTCATGATCCAGGATGCCCGTTCATTCATGCAAACGGACGTCGTATTCGTAGGCATCATCATTTTTGCCCTCGCTGGTAAAATCTCCGACTCGTTTGTCCGCTTTTTAGAAAACCATTTGCTGAAATGGCAAGATAGTTTTAAAGCCTAATTTAAAAGGATGACCGCCCGGTGATGGAAGGTCATCCTTTTTCTTGTTTGAAAGGTGTTTTTATTCTATTTCTTTAAATAAGGGCAAATAAATGGTGAAAGATGTTCCTTTGTTCAATTCGCTCTGCACCACGATTTTCCCTTTGTATTTTTGAACGATGGAATAACAAACGGTCAGGCCGATACCAGTTCCCCTATCCTTAAGCGAATAAAATGGAGTGCCGAGTATTTCAAGCTGGTCTTTGGAAAGACCTATTCCTGTATCCGTTATTCGTATTTTTGCCATAGTGCGTTCCTGCTCTGTTTCCACCTTGATGAATCCAGGGTTGTTCATTGACTCAATTCCATTTTTCATGATATTGACCAGTATTTGTTTAAGCTCGATGGGATTCATATTTATATGTAGGTCGTCACGGAAATCCAGGATAAAGCCTATGTTGCGATTATTGGCGAAACTGGTTAATAGATCGGAAATCTTTTGGATTTCATAATTTAAAGGAATGACCTGTATATTATCCGTTTGCGGTTTTGCCAAAGACAAATAGTCATTGATGATCACTTGTGTATATTCAAGTTCTGTAAGCATGGTCTGTACATAAAACTTTTCCGTTTCATTAAGTTCCTTCTCTTGATCTAATAACTGGGCAAACCCTTTTACGACTGTAATGGGATTCCGTATCTCATGTGCAATGGTGGCAGCGAGCTGTCCGACTGAGTTCAATTGCTTGGCCTGCTGAATTTCCTTATGGAATGCATTAGTCGATTCCATCCTATTATTGGTTCCTATGAACACGAATACCAATATGATTTGTATAGCTATGAAATTAAGCGTATTGCCGAAACCATCCAAAGCGACATATTCATAAGTGTATTGAAGGTCCGTTTGCGATATGGTCAAAATGGAAGCAGGACCTAATATGATATTTAAAGTGGCGACAATATAAAATCCGATTTTATCAAAGAGAAAAATGGGGATCAAGGGTGCTAGAGCAAATAAAGCCAGCATGATTGCAGTGTCTGGGAATATCCAGAATTTGCTATATGAATAAACAGTAATTAAGAAAATGAATAGGGTTTTATAGAAATTGACTTCTGTTTTTAAGAAAAATAACAGAGAAATTATCATCCCCGATATTAAAATGACCTGTAATGTCATCTCGTAAGGATTATCTTTCCAACTTATAGGTGATACAGAAATCCCAACCAATAGTAAAAAGGATATCATTGCCATGAATGCCTTCAGTATAAATCGGTGTTTGTTTTGATAATATTGATAATTTTTTAACATAATTCCCCTTAAAATTAATATTCTGTTTGCTTAATAGTAATATGATACTAGTTTTTTGTAAATCAGAAAAAGATAGATTTTGTCTTCGATAGTCTCTCTTTCTATATCTAAAAAGGGCTGTTCTCTACGAATGGTTCAGTTGGAATTTGAGAAAATCTTTCAAAAAGTCTTCACCCTGGTTAGGCTAGGGCTCTCAGCTTCATATTTGCTTTTAAAAGGTGTTTTAGTATTTTTCTTTATTAAAAGCGCATAGAAGTGGATTCTAAAAGCCGTCAAATGTGCCGGTAATACCAACTATGTCCAGGCCCTCTTGGTATGTCAACATTGACACACATGATCTCATATCTGGAATTTGTAAGCTATAGATTTAGTTTATTATGGATTTGGAAAACTATTAAATTGTAGAGAAAGGATGATCGATTATGAAACTAGCCAAGTTTATGTTCATTTTAACTGCACTTGTACTGATCATTAGTTCTATTGGTCCAAGTTCTGCGAAATCTAAGTCGACTCATGAGATAAATAAAGAAATTACAGATGTAACATCACTTGAAAAAGCAGAAGAAACGTCCTTCGATAATCTTGAGGATGTTAAAATTACAAAAAAAACTGAAAAATTGGCATCTGAAATTGAATTGGATAATTTTTATTATCTAATGAATTCGATTTAGAAGAAGTCGCTAATAATCAATCCTTAGGAAATGACTAGTGAAGAAAAAACAGAAAAAACTATGATTCTGAATCAATTCTTTTTTTGAGGATTCAGCTTCAATATCCACAAACTCAAAATTGATAGCTTTGGCGTTCAAACAGCGAAGTAAGGAGTTTAGTAATGAAGAGAATATGGAAATATTTAGTCATTAGTATTTGGGTTACTGTTTTTTTATACTATTTCAATATCTACATGCCAAGAAACTTTTTATATTTTCTTATTGGATTACCAGCATCCATGTTTAGCACATTTTTTATTTATAATTTTTTCAGTATAAGAGGCCTTTAGTGGGTTCCCACTCCGACTCTCTTCACGGGACTTTCTTGTATTTAAAAAAATATATGTTAAAAGCCTTTCAACTAGAGTGAAGAAAATGCATGATGGGGAGACGAATGGAACTGGTTCATGCTTTTTGGTTAGGTACAACAAACTAAATGAATGCCCGGTGGGTAATTTATTAGATAGGTTATTTTACCCAATTATACCAATTTATTATTTCTTTACACTATATTTGCTGTAGATTCACATTCCCCTTCTAAAATGATGGTAACAATAGGAGGGGGAGAAGGAAAATGAAAACGAATATAAAGAAATTCGGTTTATGTATGATGAGTGCGGCCTTTATATTGCAGGCTACTTCCATGGGGGCATCAGCAGCAGCAAATGAAAATCATTCGAATTCATCTATTTATGAGAAGAAAATCGTGAATATCGCGCATCGAGGAGCTTCCGGTCATGCACCTGAACATACCATTCCCGCTTATCAATTGGGAGAACAAATGGAAGGCGACTACATAGAAATCGATCTTCAGATGACCAAGGATGGAAGATTGATAGCGATGCATGATGAAAAGGTTGATCGCACAACGAATGGTACAGGTCTGGTGAAGGATTTAACTCTGGCAGAAGTCAAAAAACTGGATGCCGGTACATGGTTCAATGAAAAATATCCGCAATTGGCAAAAAAGAAATATGAAGGGTTAACGGTACCCACTCTTGAAGAAGTCTTTAAGAAATTCGGCAGGCAGGCCAATTACTACATTGAAACAAAGTCCCCTGATGTATATCCAGGAATGGAAGAAGAACTTCTGAAGGTTTTGAAAGATTATAAAATGGTAGATTCAAAGGGCCGTACCAAAAATGTACTTATACAATCGTTCAGTAAAGAAAGCCTTATGAAGGTTCATGAAATGAATCAAAAGTTACCGCTTGTGCAACTTTTTTCTTATAAGAACCAAGCAACCATTTCCGATGAAGAATTGGAATCCATTAAGGAATATGCCATTGGAGTTGGCCCGAACTTCAGTAAGGTTGACGGACAATATGTGAAGATGGTTCGCAACCATGACCTCCAATTCCATCCATATACAGTAAATGAAAGAGCGGATATGAAAAAGGCTCTTGAATGGGGTGCAACTGGGTTGTTTACGAATTATCCCGATGTATTTAACGAGGTACTAAGAGAGTATAAGCATAATAAAAATGGAAATTTATAAGGTTACTAAATAAGTGTTTCATAGATGAGTCCCGGTTTTCCGGGGCTTTTTTTGTATGATCCGGATTCAACTTAAGAAGGTTATTTATTTCTTGGGAAAATCAGGTGTTGCTAGCTTAGTAGTCTTTTTTTGGCGGGTATATCAATTGTATTAAGAATATTTTAGGAGGTTGATTATGAAGGCTGTAACTTTCCAAGGTGCAAAAGATATTCAGGTAAAACAAGTTGAAGATCCGAAACTTCAGCAAAAGGATGATATCATCGTCCGAGTGACTTCAACGGCGATTTGCGGATCCGATCTCCATATATATCAGGGCGCTTTGCCTACGCATAAAGATTATGTCATTGGTCATGAACCGATGGGAATCGTTGAAGAAGTGTGTCCTGAAGTATCGAAAGTGAAAAAAGGGGACAGGGCTGTCCTGCCTTTCAACATTTCTTGTGGACATTGTTATTATTGTGAACATGATATGGAGAGTCAATGTGACAATTCCAACCCCAATGAAGCGGTCGATACTGGAGGATACTTTGGTTTTACGGAACGATATGGGAACTATCCAGGAGGACAGGCGGAATATTAAAGGGTCCCTTATGGGAACTTCATGCCGTTTGTCATCCCAGAGTCATGTGAACTTGAAGATGAGGCGCTTCTGTTCATGTCCGATGTGCTGCCAACCACTTATTGGAGTGTAGAGAACGCAGGCGTCAAGGAAGATGATACGGTAGCGGTACTGGGCTGTGGGCCAATTGGCTTGATGGCCCAGAAGTTCGCTTGGATGAAGGGCGCAAAAAGGGTCATTGCCATCGACAATCTTCCTTATCGGCTCAATAAGGCAAAACAGATGAATAGGGTTGAAGCGTATAACTTCGATGAGTATAACGATATGGGCGGCTATATTAAGGAAATCACTTCAGGCGGGGCGGATGTCATCATTGATTGTGTGGGAATGGATGGCAAGAAATCGACGATTGAGGCGATTGAGCAAAAGTTGAAACTTCAGGGTGGAACGTTAAGTGCGATCGAAATTGCCATTAACGCCGTGCGTAAATTCGGCACGATCCAACTGACTGGCGTATATGGTTCCAAATATAATATGTTCCCGTTAGGCAATTTATTTGAAAGGAACATTAACATAAAAATGGGACAAGCACCGGTCATACACTATATGCCAAAGCTTTTTGATAAAATCACAGCTGGAGAGTTCGACCCGACGGAAATCATATCCCATAGAGTTCCTCTCGAAAAAGCGAATGAAGCATATCAAATCTTTAATGATCACGAAGATGAATGTATTAAAGTCGTGCTAAAACCATAATAAGAAGTTGGCGAAATCCAATGCATGGAGCTGCATTGGATTTCTTTGTTAGGCTCGTTTAGGAAAAAGAAGAGTTGGCATTCAAAATGAACTCCGATGCCAAGTGATCTTGACTAAGGGTTTTTGGTAAGGAAATGAAGGATTTATATTATATAATGATAATGACAAAAGGAGGATGTTCAGATGGTATATAATTCGGCAGCGGAACTTTGTGAAGGGTTTGGGTATCCGCCCGTTCACGTTAAAATGATGATAGAGATCATAGATAAGAGATTGGGACCTGTAAAGGCGGAAGCAGAGATTGCCATCAAGCCCGTTAAGTCAAAGGAATATCTAGAAGTATTGGTGGAAGAACTTGAATCGGAGCATATCTTTGCTGAAGAAAATGGCAGTATCTATGGCAGCTTCGGTATCGATCAAAGCATTCAGATTTATGATGAAGTCCTGACTACCATTCCGTTCGATGAGTTAATCGGAAATGAAAATTGGAAAGAGACAGTGGAGGAATCCATCACTTTGGATAAGCTAAAGGAACAATTGGGAAAATCCCTCAATGATTATCAATTCAGTGATTTGAGCGGGAAATATAAATTCAGGAAGAGATGTACGATAACAGAACTTCAATTCATAGGGTAACGACATATGGAGAAGGCAAAATGCTTTCTCTTTTTTGATAATTTCAGATAGAGTCTGGCCATGATATTTTTCCCTTTAATAATTGCTACTACTCCTGTCACATCTTCCATGAACTCGTAAGGGAAAGTCGTTTCTTGTTTTTTACGTTTGTTAGTTAAAGTGAAGAAAGGGTATTAAAAAAGCATAGGGATAAACGCTTGGTTATAGCATGTGACGGGACCACTTCTGCAGGACCATTTTCAGCAGTGATCGAATCTGTAAGATTGTTAAAAACACATACTCGCAAGTGCAATTCAGTATGGTTCATGGTTTTCACATACCTGTTTTTGTATAATTTTACATAACTATTGATAAGCCAAAAAGAAACTTATATTTAAAAAGATAAAAAGGAGAATATATGAAAATTGGTTTGGTACGGCATTTTAAGGTTGCACATGAATTCCCTACTGGGAAATCTGTGACGGCGGATGATATGAAGCAATGGTTTGAGGACTATGATGCAGCGGATATTATTTATGGAACGACTTTATTTGGCGTGGAGGAATGGCAGGAATGTTATTGCAGTGATATGTCGAGAGCTGTCAAGACAGCGGAACATATCTATCCAGGTAAGGTTCATCGGATGGAGGAGCTGCGGGAAATACCTTCTCCCCCTCTTAAAGGAAAAGTGAAGCTGCCGTTCATCCTTTGGGCCATCTGGATTCGATGCTGCTCGATGTTCAACAGGCAGACAAGGGCGGAAATTAAGATCGCTGAACAAAGGATCAATAAAGTATTGGATGAAATCTTTACAAAGGGGGATAGGGATGTTCTGATCGTGAGTCATGCCGCCCTCATGATATATATGAGGAAAGAGTTGATCCGACGGGGGTTCACCGGTCCAAAATTCAAGATTGCAAGTAATGGAAAGCTGTATGTATTCGAAAGATGATAAGTGAAGAAATATAGGGTTTTCCATCAGAAAAGGTAAGTCTGATGTCCATCATACATTTTGCTGATTTTAAGAAAGATGCAGGGATTTTCCGAATAATTATTCTTTTTCCATTGGTTGTGGTTTATTATTGTAATAGTGTAATTTTTACGAATTCAATAATAGGGAAAGAGGGTGGACATTTTGGTGAAGGCAGTTTTTTTTGATTTAGATGATACATTACTATGGGATCAGAAAAGTGTAAAAGAGGCTTTTGTTTCTACATGCGAAGTGGCTAAGGAGAAATATGATTTGAATGTCGACGAGTTTGAAGAAGCTGTGCGGAAGGAAGCGCGTGAGCTTTATTCTTCTTACGACACATATGCATTTACTCAAATGATCGGTATCAACCCATTTGAGGGGCTATGGGGAAATTTTCAGGATGATCATGATGAATTCCGGAAGATGGCCGGGATTGCACCGGCTTATCGGAAAGAAGCTTGGACGAGAGGCTTGAAGGCATTAGGGATCGATGACCCGGAATTTGGGCTTGAACTGGCAGAACGTTTCCCGGCCGAGAGACGTAAAAAGCCATTTATTTATGAAGAATCATTCCGTGTGTTAGATGAATTAAAAGGGAAGTACAAATTGCTATTGCTTACGAACGGGTCTCCTGAACTGCAAAATACCAAACTTGAAATTACGCCTGAACTAGTTCCTTATTTCGACCAAATCGTCATTTCAGGTGCGTTTGGAAGAGGTAAACCGGATGCCTCCATTTTTGAGCATGCTTTGGAAATCATGGAGCTGGATAAGGATGAAGTATTGATGGTGGGCGATAATTTAATGACGGATATCCTTGGAGCGTCACGGGTAGGCATAAAGTCCGTTTGGATAAATCGCCATGATAAGGAACGGAATGAGGTGCTTCCAACCTATGAAATCAAGCATTTAGAGGAGCTTTTCCCAATCCTTGAGAGCCTGTAAAATTACTCTTCAAGTAACGAATTTTGGAGAGTTTGAATAAAATATTAGGTCTTTCAAATTATATACAGAATGAAAAGGGTGATATATAGTTACCCTGTAATCAATTAATTTATTTAGACTAGGGGTGTCCAATAAAAGTTGGGCTGAGAGAGAAGCGCTTAAGCTTCTTAACCCTCAGGACCTGATCTGGTTCATACCAGCGTGGGGAAGTTAGAATCTACTAAACAATGACCATTTCAATTGGTCATTTCTGTAGTCATACTAACGTTAGCCGGGTCTTAAATATGAGACCTGGCTTTTTCGTGCGAAATGGATTGGATTTTGTCCTTTTTAAATGAACTTAAAAAGGAGAAATGAAATCATGAGTAATTCAGTAAATGACATGAACGTTTCAATTATGTCCAGTTTTGCTGGGAGTAAAAAAGTGTATGTTGAGGGATCTAGACCTGATATTAAAGTACCTATGCGTGAAATTAAGCTAAGTCCGACTACAGGGGCATTCGGGGAAGAGGAGAATCCGCCTTTACGAGTTTATGACACAAGCGGTTTCTATACGGATTCAGAATATCCCATTGATATTCATAAAGGTCTTGCCCCGATTAGACGCAACTGGGTCATGGAACGGGAAGACGTTGAAGAGTATGAAGGACGTGAAATAAAACCAGAAGATAATGGGTATAGAAAAGTGGATTCACAATCCAAAGTCGAAATATTTCCGGGATTGAAAAGAAAACCATTGCGTGCGATGGAAGGGCAAAACGTAACGCAGCTCCATTATGCCCGTAAAGGTATCGTTACCCCAGAAATGGAATTCATTTCGATCAGGGAAAATGTTGCCCCTGAGTTTGTAAGAGAAGAGGTAGCTAGCGGACGGGCGATCATTCCGGCAAATATTAACCATCCTGAAAGTGAGCCCATGATCATCGGACGGAATTTTCATGTGAAAATAAATGCGAATATCGGAAATTCAGCTGTTAGTTCATCGATTGAAGATGAAGTGGAAAAAATGACTTGGGCTACACGTTGGGGAGCCGACAACATAATGGATCTTTCCACCGGAAAGAATATTCACACGACCCGGGAATGGATTATCAGGAATTCACCTGTGCCAGTTGGAACTGTTCCGATATATCAAGCATTGGAAAAAGTGAATGGAGTCGCGGAAGATTTAAATTGGGAAGTTTTTAGGGATACATTAATCGAGCAGGCCGAGCAAGGTGTCGATTACTTTACCATACACGCTGGTGTGCTTTTGCGATATATCCCTTTAACAGCAAAGCGAGTTACGGGAATTGTTTCCCGAGGGGGCTCCATCATGGCACAATGGTGCTTGGCCCACCACCAAGAAAGCTTTCTCTATACTCACTTTGAAGAGATTTGTGAAATCATGAAGGCATATGATGTCTCTTTCTCATTAGGCGACGGCCTCCGGCCTGGATCCATTGCAGATGCAAACGATGAGGCTCAATTTGCTGAATTGGAAACATTGGGGGAACTGACGAAGATTGCATGGAAGCACGATGTTCAAGTCATGGTTGAGGGACCCGGTCACGTACCTATGCATTTGATTAAAGAAAATATGGATAAGCAGCTGGAAGTATGTCAAGAAGCACCATTCTATACTCTAGGACCATTAACAACGGATATAGCACCTGGATACGATCATATTACTTCTGCAATTGGTGCTGCCATGATTGGATGGTTTGGAACTGCCATGCTTTGTTATGTGACACCGAAAGAGCATCTGGGACTTCCGAATAAAGAGGATGTTCGAGTAGGGGTC
Organism: Peribacillus sp. NJ11; assembly: GCF_030348405.1. Lineage (NCBI taxonomy): Bacteria > Bacillati > Bacillota > Bacilli > Caryophanales > Bacillaceae > Peribacillus > Peribacillus sp. NJ11. The sequence continues at coordinate 311,673 of NZ_JAUCFO010000001.1, read as the reverse complement.
ATTACCTATAAAATTGCAGCACACGCAGCTGACCTTGCAAAAGGCCATCCGCATGCACAAAAACGGGATGATGCCCTTTCTAAGGCTAGATTCGAATTTCGTTGGAGAGATCAGTTCAATCTTTCTCTCGACCCTGAAAGGGCGGTTGAATATCACGATGAAACTCTACCAGCTGAAGGTGCCAAAACAGCCCATTTCTGTTCAATGTGCGGACCTAAATTCTGTAGTATGAGAATCTCACAGGACATCCGTGATTTGGCGAAAGAAAAGGGTCTGGGTTTTGAGTCGGTAATCGATGAAGGGCTTAAAGAAAAAGCCAATGAATTTAGGAAAACGGACGGAAAAATCTATCAATGATTCGGACGAGAGGGAGAATTCGATGAATCGGGTAATCCAGATAAAAGTTGAAATGAAACAGTTGGAAACTCAATTGGAACAGCTGAAAAGAGAGCTGAACATTTTTCGGGAGAATTGTAATCATGAATTTGTAAAAAATGATTATAGTCAAGAATGCACAAAGTGCCACTTAATCGAAAGTCTGCAATGGTAGTGATTCATTAATCGTCCTTTCAACGGAAATCAACCCCTTAATCATGTTGGAGATTCAGCCAACATGTTTAAGGGGATATTTCATCAATGTTTTACAAACTTGTTTTATTAATATGAAGAGGAGGAGGGATTCAACCATCCTTTTTCCTTATTTAATCTTAGGAAATCAGCACTCAATGCCGCTTTTTTTGTATGGAATTGTGCAAACATTTCCGCAATATCTTCGCGGATGCATTGACCCATGATCTGGCTGCAAGCAACTAATCCTGCACCAATATCAATGGATACTGAAGTGGAGATTTCAGGATCTTGAAGACGTGCCCCCACGGGAATATCCTCTAAATTAGCTTTAGGCCTTTCAGGTGGTGATGGAGGCAGCCCTACGTTATTTTCTTTTAATAATAATTCAATTTGGTCATTTTCCTGTTTACCTTGATTGATCACTTCTACAAGTAATTTATGTAGGTCCTTATCACCAGTATGATTAAGAATGGTTTGATGAAATGCAATCAACCCTTTTGTTGTTGTTAGAAATGCCCATGTTCCAAATACCTCACCATAATGCATAGGCTCTTCTTTTGGATTTCCGCTTAAAATCCCCATAATCATTATATATTTGTACTGAGTGAAACGAATTTAAGTTACCCTATACTTAATCATTTTTGAGATTATTTGAGGGCTTTTTATACTAACCTTTTATTCCTTGCAGCCATTCTTGATAACATTCATCACAGAGCATTTCATTTCTATCCGTGTCAGTAACTTGAAACGTTACAACATGGATTTTTTTTTCTTCTGTGTCGTCAGTACAATAGAAGCATTTATGTGTCATTAGAAATCCTCCCATACTATTAAAGGTGTTTATAGTTTAAAACGTCTCGGTTTTTTTATACAGACAACATGATGGAGGTAGCTTAATTGGTCTTCATGGAAGAGTTTAGGTTGAATAATCCTGTTGGGGTTTAACATACTAAACTTGTTCGCATGATTGATAAAACGAGGAGGGAAATACAATGCAAAATCAATTTCAACAAGGTCAAGTACACCAGAACATGCAAACGGGTGCTATTCCTCCACAAATGAATCACGGAGGTCACGAAGTATTCGATGTACATGAAGTGTTATCGGGAACGATTGGTACATTAAACACTTATATGCTTTTGCGTCAGCATGTACAGGATCAGGAATTGCTGGACATTTTGGATCGTCAATATCAGTTCATCCAAGATGAATATAATATTACATTGGAGTGCTTCCAAACGGGCCAGGATCCTTCTAAACCGACCCAGAGCTACAAAATGAATCAAGGTAACGATTTTATATATGGATTGACTCCAACACAGCCAAAGAAACCTTTGCAATCCGTCTCGGAAATTACGGATGAATGTATTTCAGGTATGATGCTTGGAGCTGTTAAGTCTGCAGCATCCTTGAAAGCGATGGCTGCTCTTGAAATAACGAATCCGGTGGTTCGCCGCGTATTTGCAGATTCCGTTCCGAACTGCATTGAAATGGCATACGAGATTTCGTTATATCAAAACAAACATCATTACTACCAAGTTCCACAGCTTGCACAGCAGGATATGCAACAGATGATGAATTCATATGCACCTGCACAAAGAAATAACAACATAAGTCATTAAAAGCTATATGTGACAGTTATTTTTGCAATGAGGAACTGAAAACGGCTATATAACTGGATTTCTTAGTCAAGAACATAAAGAAGGGGTAGGACTAAATGTCCTATCCCTTCTTTATTACTGTTTCATCTGATTGATTTCCTGGATGCATTCCTGGACAAGAGTTACAGCCTGACTCATGGTTGCTCCTCCGCCAAATGCTGCGGTCACTCCAATGGCTTCCAGAATTTCTTGTTCCGCACAGCCTTGATCAAGACATCCTTTTGTATGATAGATAATACAGTATTCATCTTGTGAATATAAGCTTATTCCTAGTGCGATAAGCTGTTTTTCTTTCTTGGATAATTGCCCTTCTTTGAAGCACTCCTCCGTAAAGGCATTGAATTTCTCAGCGAGGTCTGGCATTTTATGCGTAAAGGAACCGATTCCAGCTTTATAATCACGAAGAGCATTTTCAGTAGAATTGTTAGCTTCAAATTCCATTTTCCATTCAGCTCCATCCTAAATTTTTTTCATCAAAAATTAGTATGAGCTAAATGTTGAACGATTAAACAGAAACACAGGAGTTTACTGAAGTAACCATTTAACCGTTCCTGTTACAAGGCAAGTGATTCCTTAGGGCGGGTGGCTTTGAACCATTGATAGAAAAGGATGCAGATAAGTACAAGGTCAATGGCATCACCGGCATAGTACATTAATATGCCTCCACTTTCCGCTTGTTCCTTAGTGACTCCGCTTGGCGGATGGGCATAAATATATTTAGAAAGGATATCATGGCCTGCCAGTGAAATGGCAAATACGATAGCTCGAAACATGAAGCTGAACCGATGGGGTGTCGGGTCCATATAAATCATCGAGGCTGTGAATAGATAACCCGCAATGAACACGTGAAAATGAACTAATGCATGCAGAAGGACATTCTGTTGCATCACCCCATATAACTCAGTCGTATATAGTATCCAAAGCCCCCCAATATTAAGTGCGGAGGCAAGGATTGGATTGCTTAATATGCGCAACGGCCAACTTTTCAACACCTTTGAAAGACGTCGTGCAGATTGCACATCCAGTGTTCGAAGTGCAAGAGAAATGGGAGCAGCAAGCACCAGTAGGATGGGTGCAATCATTCCAAGCAGTAAATGACCGACCATATGTGCCGTGAAGTCCAAATGAGCGCGATTGGCCATTGGACCAATGATTGCAAAAGCGGCACAGATGATGCCAAGAATCCAAAAGAACGTACGGTATAAGGGCCATTTTTTATAGCGACGGTTCGAAACTACGCCAGCTGCGATATACATTATTATAACAAGCGCGAATAGAATCCATAAAATCGGCTCAATGCCAGCTCCACTTTCATGAATATGTCAAATGTTAGCCCGTGACCGTTACCACCAATATCAGTGGATGGCAGCAATTGCGGAACTTGAAGAGAAAAACGGCGTGGTCGTTCCTGCGTCATTTCCACCGGAAGCGGAAATGGAATCTCAACCTGAAGCGTACGAATTCTGGAACTTGTCGGAAGGTAATGAATCAGGAGACGGCCTGTGGGCAACAGGAAGAGCCCCAGATGGAACAGGAGATTTTGTTTATGTAGCAGAACCAGTTGCAAAAGGGCAGATTCCTAACCCTAAGGTTCCGGCAGCAGAGTTGCATCATGACCTCGATAGAAATCAAGCACTTAATAAAAGGTAAAGAGATAGTACTCTTAAAGAAAAGCTCGATGGACCCAAAAGGGACATCGGCTTTTTTTATTCCACTAGGTTTCCCGCATTTATCACTATCCTTCTATATGATCAAAACCTAATTATTTGCTTATGGATATTTATTGGAGTAGCATAGTTTCCATCTTCAAGACAAACCATTTTAAAGGGCGGTCACTAATATAATTTGTAAGGAGTGGGACAAATGAAAGCAGTAGTGGTTAAAGAACCGGGTGGTGCTGAACAATTACTATTTAAGGATTTTTCCAAGCCCATGCTGGGAAAAGGGGAAATTTTAATTAAGGTGAAAGCCTCTGCAATAAATAGAACGGATATTGTTTCACGAGAAGGAAAATCCGGTTATATGACCAATCCAATATTAGGGATTGAAGTTTCTGGGGAAGTGGTGGAAACAGGGGAAGGTGCGAATATAGAATTAGGGACAAGGGTGATGGGCCTTGTAAATGGCGGCGGTTATGCTGAATATGCCGTGATGCCAGCTGATAGAGCGATGAAGATACCGGATAACCTGTCATTTGAAGAAGCAGCAGCGATTCCTGAAGTTTTCTTGACTGCGTATCAAACCTTATTTTGGTTAGGTGAATTGACAGATCATGATACGGTATTGATTCATGCTGGCGGAAGCGGTGTAGGCACTGCAGCCATCCAACTGGCAAAAAAATTGACAAAAGCGAAAATCATCACGACAGCCGGCTCAAAGGAAAAATTGGATTTCTGTCACTCTCTAGGAGCGGATATCTGTATCAACTATAAAGAACAATCTTTCGATGAGGAAGTACTGAAAGCTACAAATAATCAAGGAGCGGATGTTATTCTGGATTTCATTGGTGCTTCTTACTGGGAGAAAAACCTTAAAAGTATAAAGACTGATGGAAGATGGGTACTTATAGGCATTCTAGGAGGAACTGTAGTCGAGAAGGTGAACTTGATGGAACTTCTATTAAAAAGAGTTCAATTAAAAGGCACTCTATTAACTCCTCGGAGTGATGAATATAAAAAAGAGTTAACGGAAGAATTCGTTGCAAAGTCGATGCCGTTATTCCTCCAAAATGAAATCAGGGCAATCGTGGATCGTGTCTTCCCTTTTGAAGAAGTAAAAAGGGCGCATGAACATATGGAAGCCAATAAGAACTTAGGTAAAATCATCTTACAGGTAAATGAATGATTAAAGAAAGCTTCTTTGGTGCATAAATGGAAGAGGTTGCCCAGAAATACTACATTATTGGGCGACCTCTTTTTATGAGGAAGGCGTAATGTCGGTTTTTGTTAATGGCGATTGGTTGATGAATGAAATATGGGCAAAGTATAATGAATATAAATAGAGGTTTAGATACTCTTCATCGGTAATGGACTTAAGGGGGGGGAATCGTGATGAATGAACTGAATGCATTATTCAGGAAAAGAATAGGGTTCCAGGAAGATGTGAAACTGACTTTTGATAAATTAGATGAAATTCTTGAAAAGACAGCGCAAACCATTCCTTTTGAAAACTTATCAATCATGGCATCCCATCTGAGTGATATCAACAAAGAGAATATCAAGAAAAAAGTCCTCGTGAGGAATGAGGGGGGATTATGCTATGAATTGAATACAGCACTTTACTATTTCCTGATGGAAAATGACTTTGATGTATTCTTGGTTCGGGGTGTCATCTATAAGGAGGGTTGGATGACCATAGGAAGGACACATGTCACCATTCTTTTGAACCATGAGGGCCAAACCTATTTAGTCGATACGGGATTTGGTGGGAATCTGCCATTAAAACCAGTTCCGTTAAATGGAAAAACGGTCGTTTCACCAAATGGTGAATTCAGGATGAAAAAAGAAAGTACCGACCATGGAGATCATATCCTTGAATTAAAGCTGAAACATAAAGATCCCGATTGGAAAATAGGGTATGCATTCGATTCGTCAAAACCCGTAGGAAATGTAGCGGAACTTAATGAGATCCAAACGATCATCAGGGAAAATCCCCAATCGCCATTTAATAAGCATCCATTAATCACCCGTCTGACAAACAGCGGGAACATCACTTTAACTGATACATCCTTTACACAGTGGGACGAGGGGAAAATGACGAAAGAAGAACTAGATGGCGCACGATTTAAAGAGTTATTGAAAAAACACTTCGATAGATAAGTGAATAGGCCTGAATATCAAAGGCGTGCTGGACAGTATTTTATGAGTAGTATGTTCACTTTCAAGGGACCTCATTGATATATGAGACGATCTAATTTTTCTGAAAGCAGGACAATTGTCATTCCTTGTCGAATTAAGTAGTTGAAAAGAGGCTGATGAAAATGAGTAATGCAAAATATAAATTTTATTATGTGAATGGTGAGACAGAAGAGTTAGAGACGAATGAACAATATTCTGATGAAGCGAATAGTATCCTGAAATTGCAATTAATCCAAAATGCGACGTGGCTGCAAGCCGGTGGCAAACATATCAATTTGGCTAATGTAATTAGTATTGAATATACAGGAGAAAAAAGTAATCTTAAACCGGATTCAATCAAGTTCAGACCTAATAAGTAAAAACATCCATTATGGATGTTTTTTCCTATTCATCAATAGATTCGAATTAAGAGGGGTGAAAAGAATATGGAGAGGAAGAATCGGTTGGTTTTTACCAGATCGAATGCTGGTACTAAACGAAAATTCGATGAAGCAATCACCATTTTGGAATATAGCTTAATGCTTGTCGAATTTTTTGAATTAGAAGAATTCAATAATATAATTGCCGGCCAGTTAAAGCTGATTCTATGTGAAACGAAAAATACGCGTATAAAGCGGGAAAAGGTCACCATTGATCATTCCTTAATAAAGAAAATCAATCCTAATCCGAAATTGTATCCCATTAAAGACTCAATTCAATTGAGCAATGTTGATATTCCCGAAGTCATTTTCGATTACACTAAGCAGAGGATCGAGTTAAAGCTTTGGAGAAATCAAATTATCTATAAAACCAATATCGAAGGAAAAATCCATGAAATTAAAATCATTGATTTTATTAAGGAAACAGCTAATAAGATTGGTGGGGCGCAAGCAGAATCAAGTCTCCCTAATAAATCCATTATTGCGGATGCACATACCAAAATCATGTTAAGAGGTATAGCGAAAGGGTTATTCAAATCTATCGGCAGGGATTATAAAGAACATACTTCCATGAACCTTTCACATATCATCCAAAAAATAGAACAATCAAAAGCCACGGAATAGGTGCTTATAAAATGGTGGCTGTCATTTTGGCAAGTAGACAAAGAAAAAGAAGGACTTTTGGCCAAGTCCTTCTTGCTTGATTTTCAATTAATCCCCGACAGACCTCTTTCAATAAACCTTCTCTTTTTCTCCGCTAGAACTACAATCGGTGATATGGCATTCACTTTTATTCCTTGTTATTAAATGATTGGCTTAACTAAAAGAATGACGATTTTTTCTATCTGCGGCAGAAAAGTTCGTCAACTTTACATACCTTTAATTATCTTATAGGACATTAGGTGGGGTGCTGTCAGGTACATTCATAATAAGGGCAGGATTTTGCATTATAAGCCCCATTCTTTGATCATTCAGTGTACTCCACAATTTCTGCATATTTGATTGGTAAGATGGATGTAAATCTTAAGGAGGTTTTTCTATGTTGAAAAAAAGAACAAAAATGCCAATCATTTCATCATTATTGGTAGCCCTGTTTTTAGCCCTCGGCGCATGCTCCAACAGCGATGATCGAAACAAAGAAAATAAAGAAGAAAAGGAACATAGTGGAATGGACATGAACCATTCTAGTTCAGGAGAAGTTCCTAAAGGATTAAAAACTGCTGAAAATCCAACCTATCAAGTTGGAAGCCAAGCGATTATCGAATCAGGTCATATGGAAGGTATGAAGGGGACGAAAGCAACTATAGTGGGTGCCTATGATACGACTGTCTATGCTATTTCGTATACGCCTGCAACTGGCGGAGAAAAAGTGGAAAATCATAAATGGATCATTCACGAAGAAATCAAAGATGCGGATGAGAAAACGTATGAACCCGGAGCGGAGGTTACAGTAAACGCCTCTCATATGGAAGGAATGAACGAAGCAGCCGCTGAAATTGAATCTGCTGAAAAAACGACTGTTTATATGGTCGATTTCACTCCGACTACGGGAGGAGAAAAAGTGAAGAACCATAAATGGGTAACGGAAAGTGAATTATCAGAGTCTGAATGATTTAGCATCATGATTTGCAAATCGAAGAAGAAAAAAGGAATGGCAAACAAGCCATTCCTTTTTTTGTTGTATTGGATTGTAAAACTTCAGTATCTGTTAATATGGATTTATCAGAAATATAAAAATGGGGTGCGGGTATGGTGACTGGACTAACTATTAGACCTTTTATGGAGAATGACTATGAGGCGCTGAGCAACTATTGTTTACCTATAGAACAAGCAATCTATACTTCTTTACCTTTGAAAGTTATCGAAGACTTCAGGAAGGATAACTCTAACCTTCCCATGGTTATATATTTAAATGAGGATTTGATTGGTTGTTTTGCCTTATATACGGATAAAGCGGGAAATCAATATACAAGTAATGAGAATGCCATTCTTCTAAAATCATTCTCCTTGGATTCACGCCATCAGAAAAAAGGGTTAGCTTTTAAGGCCTTAAAAGTGTTGCCTGAAATAATCAAACTAAGCCATCCTGATAAAGATGAAATTATTCTAACGGTGCATCATTCAAATATTCCAGCGATAAATTTATATAAAAAAGCTGAATTCGTTGATAAGGGATACAGATTTAACGGGGAAGACGGGGAGGAATTAATTTTCCACCTTGGATTGGATTAAGGGAACTTTAGGTAACTTCCGGAATGCTAAGGAAACGGGAATCTCCCATGGTACCTTGGCCCCGATATGAAAGGAATTTAATTAAACCTCCGTAAGCAGTCACCTTAAAAATGAAAGAGGGGTTAAACGCAAAATAAGCATCTTAACGATGCTTATTTTTTGAAATATATTCCATACATACCTATCATGCAGGAAAATTTTCTTAATAATTCATGATATGGATAGGGTATAATTCAGAATTCATGGTATCCATCCCACAATTTCTAAAATCGTCAGGACAATCTCAAAGACAATGAGAATCACAATGATCCATTCAACGAAGAGGCCCCTGATCGAATGGCTGATGTTAGAAAATCCATCCATAATGTTATATAAAATTTCCGTTTTACTTTTCAAGATTTTATACCGATCATTCAATTCAAAAAAATCCAGCATGCTGTCATAAAATTCGCCGGCAATGCTGCTTGTCCATGTAATATCAGGTTTATCCAGAATCATGATATACGCTAGGGTATTATACTCGTGACGTACGATTTTTGCGGTCGTCCTCGCTAGTTCCTTGTTGCCGATTCTCAGCTTGCCCTTTTCCAGTCGGTCTATCATGGCTTCGAGCTTGTCGTGGATTTTCCCGAGTTGCTCCTCAGTTTTTTCGAGTGCCACCGATTTTGCGAGAACAGTGGAAATTAATTCAGGGTAGAAAAATTCATATTTAGGCACAACTATATATTCGTCTGTCAACTTGATGTTTTCAGTTTCACTGAAGTGAAGACTGTAATCGTCTGTGTATCTATCTACATTGACGAGATCAATGTCTGGCTCGAAAGAACGGATATAGGCAGCAAATTCCTTAATCTCATCCACGTGTGAATAATTAATGAAGACAATGCTGCCAAAGGAAAAAACCAGTACCTGTTGAGAATCGTTTACATTCTTATTAAGGATCGAATTTAGAATATCGCCTTTAAGGATTAAAGGCTCTTCCCAGGTGAATTTTTTAGGAATGCCGCAATGAATGGCGATTTTGTTTAAATCAATTTCATTAGTGATTGCAAATGCTTTAAAGGTAATTGGTTTCATTTATATCACTCTCTTCAGCAAATTGGTCTTGTTTCGATTTTATTCTTTTCTTACAAAAACATGCTTGAAGAATTCTTGAAGGTAGAAAAAAGTTTACTGACAGATCAAGTTGATAAAGACAGTGATACTGATGATTTGGTAACTAATCAAAAAATATTAAAGTGTATAAATAAGAGGGCGATGCCGGTAAATGGATCGTCCTTCTTTATTTTGCTTGTTTATATGCCCTTTCTTCATGCCAATACTGATGCTTTCAGTTATGTCATTACTGGACCTTTACAAAATCATATAAAGTTCATGAAAACTTTACTTTTATTTACAGAATTCTCATATTGATGTCAATATTCAGTAATACATGTTTGTTATAATCGATTGACGGTTTTAAAAGTGATTGGAAAGGGTCTTCTAAAAATCCTTCATTTACAGATAAGTAGCAGGCTGATTTAAGATGACTGAATAGTAGGAGTGAACAAAAATGGAGGAATCTATAAATCTATATGAGCTTACATTTAGTGAAAAAGATAGATATGTAATCATTACGAATGCTTATCCACATGAAGATCAGTTATATCGGAATGGGTTCATTCACCGAAGAGTAAAGGCTTATCTGGATGAGGGTTTGAAGGTTGATGTCTTTGTTTTGCATCCTGCCTATAAAAAAGCAGAAAAGTATACGTATGAAGATGTGCCTGTTTATCGAGGAACTGAACAGCATCTACGCATTTTCTTAAATCATAAAGTACATAAAAAAGCGCTCATTCATTTTGTTAATCCAAAAATGGTGCAAGCGATTAAAGAAACAAATACCGATTTACCGATTATCACCTGGATACATGGATTTGAAACGGAGGCATGGCATAGAAGATGGTTTAATTTTCTTGAAAGCCCTGAAAGCTTACGGAAGATACTCGAAATGTCGGACGACTATTATGAAGCACAGCTTTCTTTTATGAATTGGTTTTATCAAACGAATGAATTGGATACAACTTTTGTCCATATTTCCAAATGGTTCAAAGAACATATCGCGGAATGTGATGCGAGAGCAGAATCTAAAAATTCAGTAATCATTCCTAATGTAATCGATGACAACCTGTTTACCTTTATTGAGAAGCCAGTTGAGATGCGGACAAAAGTACTTTCAATCAGGCCGTACGCTTCACGAAAATACGCAAATGATTTATCGGTGAAAGCAGTGCTGGAACTATCGAAGAGACCATATTTCGATAAATTGGAATTTGCATTTCATGGAGATGGAAAATTGTTCGATCAAACAGTTGAGCCAATCCGGAATTTTGAGAATGTTACGATTCATAAAGGTTTCCTCTCTCAGGAGCAAATAGCTTCATTACATAAGGAGTATGGAATTTTCCTTTGCCCGACCCGTTTGGATTCTCAAGGCGTTTCTATGTGTGAGGCAATGTCCAGTGGGCTAGTGCCGATTTCAACAGATATCACGGCCATCCCGGAATTCGTTAAACACGACGTTTCTGGTCTTCTTACAAAACCTGAGTCTCCTATTGAAATCGCCGATGCAATAGAGCGCTTATATTACAACTCGGACGTATTCTTGAGAGTGTCAAAACAAGCATCGCAGTCGATTCGGGATAAATGCGCCGTAGATGTTGTCATTAAAAGAGAATTGGAGATTATCCAAGGTTAATAGAGGGGAGTTTTTTCAATATGGACGAACGAAACGAATATTGGAAAACTATGTATGAGGAACTTGAATTACAAATGAAAGACATGATGTCCATGACATTGGAGCTCATAGAGGGCAATAGCACTGAAAAACAAAACATTATCGAGAAGGTTACAAAAGAAAATAATATATTGCGAGAAGAATTAGAAAAAAGTAAGGGAGCCCAACAAGAAAATATTAAGCTAAACAAAGAGATACGAAGACTTAAGTTATTGGAACACAAATTCAATGTTACATATGTTGGGAAAATCACGTTAAAATATCTTGCACTTAAATCATCAATTAAGGAACAAATAAAAAAATAAAAATTCATATCAGATTTCAGTCATTGGAGTGAAAACTTTGAATTCACATGAACTAGCAGAAAACAGAAAAATGAAGGTACTTCTATTTGGCTTTATTGACATGAATTCAATGGATGGATCTGCAGTATTTTTATCTTCCTTAGCATCGACTATTGCGTTAGACCCTAACATCGAGGTTGATTTACTTTTAGCTAGCCCGGTAAAACGCGATATCTTAATTCAACCTCTTGAGAAATTTAATAATATAACCATTCTCAATCCTTTTGTTGATCCTTTTTTTAATGCCACCGATGATGAATGGGTAAAAAAGGGTGTCATTAATTTTGATATTGCTGAAATGCTCATTTCTCATTACTGGAGTCAAAATGAATATGATTGGCTATTTGTCAGAAGCATAGAGACTGTGGAAAAAATAGCAAGGCATAAACATATCATAAATAATACATTAGTTTATGCTACAGGCTTGACTCACATAGGGCAGGATGTTAATGAAGAAAAATTTGAGAGCATCAAAAATATATATGATCAGTGTGCGTATTTCTTATGTCAAACAGAAGAGATGTGTGAATTTGTAATTGAGATTCTTAATCTCAATAAAGAAAAAAACAAAGTTTCCCTGCTTACTCCGATGATACCAAACGTTGAATCAGCGGGAGGGGAGACCCGGTTAAAAAACAAACTTGTATATACAGGCAAATTCGACCCCGATTGGAAGACCATTCCGATCATTACTGCTTTTAAAGAATTAAAACGCGAGATTCCGAATCTAACACTTGATATTGCGGGCGATAAATTCAAATGGGTTAAAGATGATTCTCAGTTTAAGGAAGAAGCGGCATACCTCCTTAAAAATACGGAAGGACTTACATGGTACGGGGCAATGACAAGGGAGAATGCCCAACAATTAATCGTGAACAGTGATATTGGGATAACTTGGAGAAGTGAGGCAATGGACAGCAGTCTGGAACTGTCCACAAAGCTATTGGAGTACGGAATTTTAAGGAAGGCTGTAATAATGAATCCAACCAAAATGCATATTAAGCTTTTTGGCGAAGATTACCCCTTATATGCTGTTACAGAGAAGGATTTCCGTGACGCAGTCAAATTAGCACTATGTAATAAGGATATATATGAGTTTGCGGCAAAACGGATGTATCAAGTCAGCAGGCAGTTTTTGTTTACTGAAGCATTAAAAAAATTGCAAGGGCTATTATGGAGCGGACGTATAACGGATTATATGAATCAAAGTGGAAATAGGCATTTTTATATTGATGAAGATGACTTTGATGAACTGAATAAGCATGCACCATCAAATCAGGTGAAAAAATTACCTGCAGATTTTAATGTTGAAGAAGTTTTCACCTATATTGTCAAAAACACACCTGAAGAATTAAAACGGGTCGGAAAAATTTTTAAACTGTCTGAATTCGGTCAAATCATTCAAGCAGAAAAGGAAGGTTGTTTTACCTTCCTCCACATCCATAAAAGTTATGGAAACTTTGAACGGAATTTTCAAAATAACATGCCATATTTAAAAACCATAGGATCTGAAACCAATGGCACTCCTAAATTAAAACCAAAGAACCTGGAAATTCCAATGATAGAACGGGTAATTGTTGAAAAAGAAAAATATGATATGAAAGGGAAAAATAAAGAACTTGTTAAAGAAGTAAAGCAATTAAAAAAACTGAACGCCATTCAACTTAAACAAATTACTAAGTTAGAAAAACAAAACCTGGCACTTGGACGTAAATACGATTCACTTTCGAAGTCGAAAATGGGTAAAATGACATTCAAGTATTGGGATTTAAGAAAAAGGCTTAACTTTTAAAAAGAAGGGAAAGGCTTTCCTGCAATTGAATTAGTAGACAAAAAAATACATCCGATCGATACTTAGTCAAATGAAAGCCCCTGAACGCTATCTAGCGTACGGGGGCTTTTGTCATTTAAATCGTAGAAAAGGAGCAGCATTTTCACAGTCTATCATTAAAAAATTAAAACATGGACGTGAACTCAATAAAGAATCAGGGAAATAAAAAAAAAACTAACATTTCGGCTATTATCCAAATAGACCCATTATCCTTTGATAGTGTTATAATATTCTGAAAAAGATGGAGGAGATACGATGGAGGAGAAAGTGCTAAAAGCGATTCAAGATGATTATCCAGATGCATTTGCATGGTGTTATGGTTGTGGTCGTTTAAATAAAGATGGTCATCATTTTCGAACAGGTTGGCAAGGAGCGCACACAAGGACAATTTATACACCAAGCCCAGAACATATCGCGATTCCAGGCTTTGTTTATGGCGGCTTGATTGCATCATTAATTGATTGTCATGGAACAGGTTCGGCTTCATTGGCCTTACATCGTAAAAATGGGCATGAAGTTGGGGATGGAGTGGAGCCTCCAAGGTTTGTGACAGCTTCACTGAAAGTTGAGTTCGTTAAGCCAACCCCTAATGATGTGCCATTAATAGCCGTTGGGACGATTCATGAGGTTCATCCTAAGAAATGGAGAATCGAAACAGAAGTATTTGCTATCGATAAACTTTGCGCCCGTGGAGAGGTAATCGCTGTAGTGATGCCAAGTACTTTTACAAGCAAAGAGTGATCTTAATTACTGTAAACGCATTCAAAAGTAGATTTTGTGTATCAAAGGGCCGTCCAATTATTTGGACGGTTATTTAGTGTATCTGAGTATCCATTTCAAGCATGTTATCACTATAAAGTTACATGTAGCCGGAAATCACAAGCGAATTGTCAAAAATATCAATATACTTACACTATAAGCAAAGGGAGGCCACAGAGATGAAAATAAACGTAGAGATAGATGAGGAGGTAAAGGCGATAGAGGTGCTTATCCGCAATCATGAATGGAATGAGGAAGTGCAGGAACTGATGGAGCGCTTGAAAGAGAGGAAAAGACCGTATTTTGTTGGCAGGAAAGGAGAAATGCAGCATGTCTTCCGCGCAGAAGAAATTATCTGTTTGTTCACAGAGCAAGATTCCATAATGGTGCGGACGAAACAGGGGACTTTCGAAATGAAAGAAAGATTATATGAACTGGAAATGGATCTTCCAGGTAATCAGTTTGTGCGATTGTCAAAGTCAGTGATTGCCAATTTAAATGAGTTAAGCAGATTCGAAGCATCTTTCAACGGTACCTTATGTGTGTATTTCCGATCAGGGGAAAAAGAATATGTTTCTCGGCACTATGTTCAAGGAATCAAGAAAGCATTTCAATGGAAAAGGAAGGGATTATGATGAAAACACTATTATTCCGTAGCTTTGTTGGGATTTGCTTTGGAGCACTAGTGATGGTGCTGACGTGTTTTGGAGTAATCGGATTTGGGGAGGCCACTGCATTAGACAGTGAAATATTTGTGAAAAACGCGATTGGCTGCTTATTATGTGGCTGGTTCTTCAGCACGGCGACCATCTTATTTGAAATGGAAAAATGGAGTTTATTATCTCAAACCATTATGCACTTCCTGACTGTCAGCATACTTTACTTCCTATTATCTTTTTTTGTTGGCTGGATTCCATTCAGCTTAAAAGGGTTAGCGATAGGCATTGGGATATTCATTCCATTCTATGTGATTATCTGGGTTATTTTCTATCTTTATTTCCGCTATCAAGTGAAGATATTGAATGATGGATTAGATAAGCGAGGGAATTGATGGGGTGTACAAGGGATTGATCAGTTCGATTTAAATGTTCATTTACTTAAACGACACCGCTCCCTATTTGAACGGTGTCTCTTTATATTATATTTAATCAATTTTGTATCATGAGCATTTCATCATAGATTAAGTTTTGTCTAAGCTCAGTTGCCGTTTGCATGGATATTTGCTCCTCTTCAACCATCTGCTGAATGATATCACGTTCGATTTGCATCGCATTCAACTGAAAATGACTCACCATCTCTTCAAAGCGATTTGCTTCTTTTTCACTTAATGTTCCGAATGGATTCAAATAACGATTATATCTCTGAATGACAAGCATGACTTCATGACGGTTTTCAGGTGTAGTTTGTTGTTTGATCAATGAAATGGCTTCCTTTGAAGCTTCTTTTTGTGCTTTACGGAACTCCCGGATCAGGTCCGCATTTTTAACGATGGAGTTCTCTAATTTTGCTTCCCATTTCTTATCCCATTTGACATTGATCTTTTTCTTGAAAAGAATGGCCTGCAAATTGATCCAAGCCCTTTTCAGCGAAGATTTTTGCATATAGTTTAAGGTTCTTGAAATATATACTTTATAAAGTTCAAAGGCTGTTTCAGATATATTCCCTTTTTCGACTAATCCGGAAACGACCTCCAATTCCTTATTGGCCCCTAGCTCCATTAAATCGCGTATTGTCTGATTATCCGGTCTATTCGTTATTCCCCGTTCCAAATCTATCAGTTGTTCATTCAAATCTTCCATTACTTGATGGGCAGCTTTCTGATTATCCATGGTTGCTTCTTTGCTCAGCTGATTGATCGTTTTATTTAAAACAATTTTATAAGCCTCCTCAGAGGTGAGGTGTTCATCTTTGAATTCAATCGGTGTCTTTACCAGTAATGGCAAGAGAACCGTAGCCAATGTGACGCTTAACAATATAACGCAAGCTGCGATAAACAAGACTGTATTACGCATCGGGAATAAAGTGTCATCAGGCATAAAATATGGTATGGATAAAGCTGTAGCTAATGTAATGGTTCCATGAATGCCGCAAACGGATGTCAAAAATGCAAATCGTGATCTTGAAACATTCTCATCATCGATGTCTTTGCTATCTTCTGGGTGAACTCTGGACATAATGAATTGCTCTAATGGATTCACTCTGTTTTTCGTAAAAGTATCATGCAGAATGTATACCCAAATAAAACGGATCACCAATAATAAAAGAACAATCAAAACACTTATCCCAAAAAGATTACCCCTATTTAAGTTGGACTCAATTTCCTGATAAACACTCGGCAACATAAATCCTAACAAAGCAAATACAAGTCCATTCAAAACATAACCTAATACAGACCAAGTATTAGTTGATACAATTTGCAATTTAGTTGTGGAACTCTGAAGGCGATCCCGCTCGATGCCATGAATCACACCTGCGGCAACGACTGCTAAGATTCCGGAAACATGGAATTCTTCAGCCACCATATAAATGACAAAAGGCGTGATCAGCTCAATAACAATAGACATGGAGATTTCTTCAAGTCCATGAACCCGTAAAATTAATCGTAATTTAACGATCAAGTAGCCCAATAGGATACCTATGAAGATACCGCCTAAAGCTACAAATATAAAATTAAGCGAAGCATCTTTTATAGAAAATACTCCTGTTAAGGCAGCTGCCAGGGCAACTTTAAAAGCAACGATTCCAGCAGCATCATTGAAAAGTGATTCACCCTCAAGGATAGGCATCATATTTCCGGGTAATTTCAATCCTTTTGTAATCGATTGTACCGCTACAGCATCCGTAGGGGTAATTGTAGCCGCTAAAGCAAAAGCAACAGCCATCGGCATATCAGGTATTAACCAGTGGATGAAAAAACCTCCTGCAAAAACGGTCACAAATACTAACCCAAAGGCCAATAACAGAATAGGCTTACGCAATTCAAGCATTTCTTTACGGGACGTATTTTTTCCTTCTGTAAAGAGTAACGGAGCAATAACACAAATCATAAATAATTCTGAATGAAAATCGAACAATAAGTGAAATGGTAATAATGAAAGCACTGCTCCCATGGATATCTGATAAATCGGAAGTGGAATACGAGGCCATATGGAATTTAATATTGTAGCGATTATTGTGGACACCAATAATCCGAGCAATGTGATTAAGAATGACATAGAATCTCCTTATCTTCTAATGTTTTAGTCTGATTGCCCATGAAACCTAAATAAAAAGATAAAAAAGCAGAGGTATTTAAATCGATTACCCATTCTTTTGAATTTTTTAGAAACCCTCTTATTGCACGTCGTGCGTGTATCTGTACAATTACATGTACTATCCGCCAATGTGCAGCCTCGGTCTTTGATATACCCCTTTGTCATTAATTACAAACAGGATATCACATATGAATATGGTTTATTCAATATCAACCTTTAACATAGCCTCTTTTGTATTCCCCTTTTATACTGCTTAAATGAAAAATAAGTTCATGTTAAGCTCAGGATTTTCTGTATAAAATACCCTTAATGAAGAAACATAGAAAAATGGAGTTAGAGCGACCTGCAAAAAAATGGGGGTAACCAGCTTGATTCGTAATGTGGGCAAATTGTTAAGAAAAACGAAAGAAAAAAAATCCTTGATACAAAATGATTACCAAGATTCTAAGCCTGCAGATGCACTGGATGTGAATTTTAGTCAAAATGTAGAAACACTTCGTTCTGTTTATGATAATTGCTCGGATGTCATGTTCCGTTCGTTCTTACTTTTCGGAAAGACGCGAGCGATGCTCATTTATATTGCGGGACTCTCAGACATCGAGGCGATAGAGCAATATGTGCTATCTCCACTCATGCAAGAGTCATCAAAAGAACCACAACCATTAAATGAGTTTATTGAACATAAAATGCCCGTTCCTAAAGTGGTAAAAGTGAATATGTTGGCGGATTGCATTGAATCGATTTCCTCTGGAAACCCGATCCTTCTATATGAAGGGGAAAGCGATGGATTTTCTCTAGGATTGTCCAAATGGGAAAAGCGGGCGATTGAAGAACCTGTGGCAGAGGGGGGAGTTAGGGGGTCACGAGAGGGATTTATTGAATCTCTAGAAGTAAATACATCCCAATTGCGACGTATTATCAAAAGTCCTGCCCTTAAAATACAATCGATGAAGATTGGTACTCTTACCAGGACGAATGTTTCAATTGCTTATATTGATGGACTTGCGGATAAAACACTGATTGAAGAGATTACAACTCGGTTGGAACGAATTAAAATAGACGGAATTTTAGAAAGCGAGTACATCGAGGAAATGATCGAGGACAATCCGTTTTCACCATTCCCTCAGATCATGTCGACAGAACGGCCGGATGTAGCCTGTGCCAGCTTGCTGGAGGGACGAGCTGTCATTCTTGTAGAAGGAACCCCTTTTACTTTAATTGCACCAATATCCTTCTTTTCTTTGATTCAATCACAAGAGGATTATGCTCAACGTTTTATGGCAGGCACTTTTATCCGTTGGTTACGATATTTCTTTATGGGATTATCCCTTTTGCTTCCTTCACTTTATGTTGCTATTTTAACGTTCCATCATGAGGCGGTCCCAACCGCACTCCTGCTAAGCGTAGCAGCATCCCGGGAATCGGTCCCTTTTCCTGCAATAGTAGAGGCATTGGCTATGGAAATTACGTTTGAAGCACTAAGAGAGGCAGGGGTTCGATTGCCGAAGCAGGTAGGTTCTGCCGTCAGCATTGTTGGAGCGCTAGTGATTGGTCAAGCTTCCGTACAAGCGGGCTTGGTTTCAGCGCCTATGGTCATCGTGGTTGCGATTACGGGAATCGCTTCTTTTATGATGCCTCGTTATATTGCCGGAATTACTTTCCGGATGCTTCGTTTTCCAATGATGCTGCTTGCCGGTACCTTAGGACTGCTTGGCATCATGATGGGGATTATCGCCATAGTCATTCACTTATGCAGCTTGCGTTCCTTCGGCGTTCCCTACTTAGCGCCACTGGCACCGTTAAAAGGTAAAGAGCTGAAAGATGTGCTGTGGAGAGCTCCTTGGTGGATGATGGATACACGCCCGCGTCTCACAGGGGATTCTAATGTATACCGTCAAGCCCCGGAACAGAGACCAAATCCAAAAAGGGGAAGTGAAACGGAGTGAATAATGGCTGGAGGCGAACAAGGAAATTGGTGAAAGTAAAGAGGCGTCATTTAATGAAATGTGTCCTTCTTTTGCTCGGTATTTGTGGAGCGACCCCTTTTCTAAGCGGTTGTTGGGACCGAACAGAAATCACTGATTTGGCGATTGTCACAGCAGCCGCCATCGATAAGAAGGGCAATAATCAAATTGAATTATCCGTCCAAGTCTTTATTCCAAGTTCAATAAGTAGTGGAGGCGGTCAAGGAGGGCCCAGTCAAGGAGGGGGTGCAGTTACGACTTTGGTGAGATCTGAAAAAGGCTCCAATATTTCAGATGCATTGTCCAAGCTTCAAAGCAAGCTTCCGCGAAAAGTATTTTGGGGACATTGTAAAGTATTTGTATTCGGTGAAAAGTTAGCGAAGGAAGGAATTCAAGAGCAGCTGGATTTTTTGCTGCGCCATCCGCAGCCAAGAGAGAAAGCAAATGTGTATGTCAGCAAAGGGAAAGCGAAGCCTATTCTTGAATCTTTGCCACCTCTAGAAAACTATTCAGGGGAAGTGCTTAGAGAACTATCTGATTTACATATTGGGATGCTGGTCACACTACAGGATTTAGATGAAATGTTAACGGGTAAACCTCGAGCTGCCGCACTTCCAGTCGTTAAAATATTGCCGCCGGCGAAAGGGCAAACGAAATTACAGGGAATTCCTTACATTGTCGGGACAGCCGTGTTCAAAAAAGATAAAATGACTGGAACGATGACTGAAAAGGAAACTAGAGGACTATTGTGGTTAAGAGATGAAATGGAATCATACACCGTGACCTTACAACCCAAAGGTGTGAAAGGGGAAATTTCTTTAAATCCAGTGACGGCCAAAATCAAGAAGATTCCGCAAATTCGTAATAACAAATGGAAAATAGTGGTGAAGGTGAATACAGAAGGAGCTGTTATACAAAATGGAACGAATTTAGACCTTTCAAGTCCAAAATCTTTAAAAGCTGCAGAACGAGCATATCAAAAAGATATAGAAAAACGCATCGAGATGGCTTTTCTGCATACTCAGGATAAGAAAGCGGACATTTTAGGGTTGGGTAAAGATTTCTATAGGAAATATCCTAAACAGTTTAATAAGGTCGAAAACCACTGGGATGATATATTCGCGGAAATGGAAGTGGAAATCGATGTTGCGGCCCATATTCGAAGACAGGGTTATATAAACAAACCGGCGGGTTTGTCTGAAAATGAGGTGAAGGACAAGTGAGATGGGGGGCTTTTTTGTGTACAACCGCGATTGTAACTCTAATCATTTTGTATGAATGGCCGAAAATGAAAAAAAATCCTAAAAAAGATAAAGTGGCATTTCTTACACTGCTCCTCACTGGCTTGGTTCTGTCCATGTTCAATCTCCCACAGATGTCAGGACCCACGGAATGGATAGAAACTCTTTTCAGGCCATTTGGAGAGTTTATGGAAAAGTGAATCTATCAGTAGATTGCGTGATTTCAAATCCATACTATCACAGAAAGGAGGAAGCAGATGGAGAAAGGGAAAATTTCATCATTACAGATGGCATTCATGATGTATCCGACGATTGTGGCAACGGCTATTCTCGGGGTTCCCAGCATCACAGCGAAATATGCCAAAACTGATTTATGGCTGTCTCCCATTTTTGCTGCGCTCATAGGGTATCTGACGGTGTATATCGCTTATAAACTGCACAAACTTTATCCAAAACAAACGGTGATCCAATTCACTGAAAAGATCATTGGTCGGATCCCGGGGAAAATTTTCGGTTTTTTACTCTTGTTTTTTTATATCCAGAACACGGGGCTAATCCTTAGAGCCTACGGAGAATTTGTTGTCGGCTCTTTTCTGGTACGTACCCCGATTAGTGTGATCATGTTATCGATGGTGCTTCTGTGTGCGTTCATCGTACGCGGGGGAATAGAAGTGTTGGGGCGAGCTGCTGAATTGTTTGTACCTGTTTTTATTTTTCCAATCTTTATCTTAATCCTTTTGCTGATTCCTGATCTCGAATTTAAGAATATATTCCCGGTATTGGCGGATGGTATAATGCCCCCAATCAAGGGTGCGATTGTACCGGGTGGATGGTTCAGCGAGTTTTTCCTGATCATTTTTCTTCTTCCTTTTTTGGCGGATATGAAAAAAGGGATGAAATCCGTGATGATGTCTGTGTTTGCCGTGATGATGACGTTAATTGTGGTGAATCTTATGGTTCTATTTGTACTCGGGTCAACCACATCCACAAAACTTTACCCCCTGATGCATGTATCTCGATACATCAGTTTGGCAGACTTTTTTGAACATGTAGAGTCCGCCGTCATGGCGGTATGGATCGTAGGGGCGTTTGTGAAAATTTCCGTTTTTTATTATGCATCTGCTTTAGGTACAGCGCAGTGGTTGAATCTCTCCGACTATCGTCCTGTTGTATGGCCGATAGGGATTTTGATTGTCATATTCAGTTTGTGGTCGTTGCCTAGTTCTGTGGATGTCAGTCGTAATGATACCAACGTCTTCCCTTTACAAGGAATTTTGATGCAAACGATTATTCCTCTGTTATTGTTGGTGATTGCTGTTGTAAGGAAAAGAAATCGTAAAGGAACCGAAACCAGCTGACTGGGTATTTTTTATGCTAAATATCCTATCGAAAAGGTGCTATCTATGTTCGTACTCGCGCAGAGGGCAGGACCAACTGAATGGATTGCATCTCTTTTTTTAGCCGTTTGAAGAGTTTATGAAGAAGTAAATCTATCAGTGCGCTGCGTGATTTCAAATTTACATACTATCACAGAAAGGAGGAAGATGGTGGAGAAAGGTAAAATTTCATCTCTACAGATGGCATTCATGATGTATCCAACGATTGTGGCAACGGCTGTTCTCGGTGTTCCGAGCATCACAGCGAAATATGCAAAAAATGATTTATGGCTGTCCCCCATTTTGGCGTCTCTCATCGGGTATGCGACGGTGTATATCACTTATAAACTGCACAAACTTTATCCGAAACAAACGGTTATCCAATTCAGTGAACAGATCATCGGTCGGATTCCGGGGAAAATTCTCGGTTTTTTATTCTTGTTTTTTTATATCCCGATCACAGGGCAAATCCTAAGAAGTTACGGAGAATTTATTGTCGACTCTTTTCTGGTCAAAACCCCGATTAGCGTGATCATGGCATCGATGGTACTCCTCTGTGCCTTTATCGTACGCGGAGGGATAGAGGGGTTGGGGAGAGCTGCCCAATTGTTGGTTCCTGTTTTTATCCTTCCAATCCTCCTTTTAATTGTCTTACTGGGCCCTGATCTTGAATTTAAGAACATATTACCGATATTGGGAAATGGAATTATGCCTCCAATCAAGGGTTCGATTGTACCGGGTGGATGGTTCAGCGAGTTTTTTCTGATGATTTTTCTCCTCCCTTTTTTAACCGATATGAAAAAAGGGATGAAATCCGGGATGATGTCTGTTTTTGCCGTGATGATGACGTTAATTGTGGTGAATCTTATGGTTCTTTTTGTACTCGGGTCAACAACAGCCACAAAGATTTATCCCGTGATGAATGTATCTCGGTACATCAGTTTGGCCGACTTTTTTGAACATTTGGAGTCCGCCATCATGGCCGTATGGATAGTAGGAGCGTTTGTCAAAATTTCTGTGTTTTATTATGTGTCTGCTTTAGGTACCGCGCAGTGGCTGAATCTCTCTGACTATCGTCCTGTTGTATGGCCGATAGGGATTTTGATTGTAGAATTCAGCTTTTGGTCGTATCCTAGCTCTATGGATGTCAGTCGATATGATATCATCGCCTTCCCATTTCATGGAATTTTGATGCAAACGATTATTCCTCTGTTATTGTTGGTGATAGCTGTTGGTAAAAGAAATAGACAGAGAAAGGGAAGCAATTCAAACTAACCTTTTCTGTCACTTGGTTTAAGAGAATTGAAAGAGTATGTTTGTCTTGTCTTACCCTAGTTGGCCTGAATCCAAAGAACCGAAAATAAAACAAATTTTACTTTTCCAAGTAATTAATTAATGCCATGCCCCATTCGAAAAAAGATACTTTTTAGAATGGGGTGTTTTTGTTGAGAAAAAAGAGAAAAGCTGAAGATCATCAAATGTTTTTGGCAGCAGGATAAAAATAATTAAAAATTTTTTCAAACCGTTTTGGGGTATGTCCCGTTATCTATAGTACAAAGGTTTTTTTAGAAGGGAGAGAAGAAAGACGTGAAAAAGGTCATTTTTGTTGGGTGGATATCATTGATGGCAGTCCTGTTAGGATTTTCACCGGAAATGGGTTCGAATCGGGGGCAAGCTGTCAACGACGTCGTAAAAGTATATGGACCAGGTGGACCTCTTGGACCTATTAAGGAAGTTGCGGAACAATTCACCAAAGAAACGGGGATAAAAGTCGAAGTAACAGCGGGACCCGAAGAAAAATGGATTGATCAAGCCAAACAGGATGCGGATATCATTTACGGAGGGTCCGAATATATGCTAACAGAATTTATGCATGATCATCCGGAGGTCCTCGATGAAAAAAATCGTACAGAATTGTATACACGGTCAGCTGGAATTCTGGTTAGAAAAGGAAACCCAAAGAATATACAGTCATTGGAGGATTTAACGAAGAAGGGCGTAAAGATTGTAGATGTTAATGGAGCCGGGCAACTGGGGCTATGGGAAGATTTGGCTGGAAGAAAAGGACTTATTCCTGGAATTAGCAGGAATATTGACATTTCAGTGAAGTCCAGTGCAGAAGCTATTGATCTATGGAAGGCAAATTCTAAATTAGATGCATGGATTACCTATGAATCCTGGCATTACCGTCTGGCGGATGTGACGGACCTGGTTCAACTCCCTGAGGAAGACAAGCTCTATAGAGGAACCCCAGTAAGCATAACAAGTAAGAGTGAAAACAAGAAAAAGGCAAAACAATTCATTGATTATCTTAAAACGGAAGAATCCCATCAAGTATTTCAAAAATGGGGATGGAAGTAAAATTACGAGGAGTGAGAGTATATGAAAAAGTGGATGGTATTTTCAGTTTTTATGATGGTCCTAGTTTTGGCGGCATGTGGAAATGAAGCTAATGACTCAACACAAAATGATCAAGTGGTTAGTGGAACTGCTGATGAAAAGGCAGTAACCCTAAAATTATTGGAAAGTGAAAAAACAGGCGAATACTTGGCTGATTCCAAGGGAATGACACTCTATTTTTTCAAAAATGATAAATCTAAAAAAAGTAATTGCATGGGTGAATGTCTGGAAAAATGGCCGCCGTTCATGGAAAGCGATTTTGCTGTCCCTAAAGGATTTGAGAAAAAAGACTTTGGAACCATTAAAAGGGAAGATACAGGGGAAGAGCAGGTAACGTACAAAGGATTTCCACTCTACTATTTCGTGAATGATAAGGTAGCGGGAGATGTCAATGGTGAAGGTGTGAAAAATGTTTGGTATATTGTAAATAATGAGACGGCTTTTCCAAAATAAGAAAAAAGGGAACGACCACTGGGGGTCGTTCCTGTTATTCGTTTTCCAAATTTACTTGGTGAGGAGTTGTAGGTGCGATTGAAAGAAAAACCTGATAAGGAATTGATGGCATTAGTAATGAAAAAGCACCGTCCTGCTCTGGAAGAACTTTATGACCGGCATATTAAATTAATCTATGGTTTTATTTTTAAATTCACAAATGGAAATGCTGAAAAAACAAAAGAGATTGTGCAGTTGGTCTTTTTAAAGCTCTGGACCACAAAAAGCACTTATAATTCCGAAAAGGGGCACTTTATAAGCTGGCTTTTGACCGTTACAAGGAATGTGTGTGTGGATTATGTCCGTAAAGACAGTGTACATATTCGTAATAACAAACAAATGGACATGAACCATCCAATTGACATGGAAGATCCGAATAATGATATAGAAAATGGGCTGTTATCCAGTGAAATTGCCAATGCAAAAAGTAAGTTAAGCAAGCCGCAAAAAAGACTGATTGATTTACTGTATTGGAAAGGGTATTCGCTAACGGAAATCGCCAAAATTGAAAACGAACCGATAGGTACCATCAAGAGCAGGCTTCATCAGTCGCTCAAACAGTTGAAAAAGTACTTGGAAGTAGGTGGTTTGTAAATGAATACAGAGTGCGCTAACCTGCTTTCATTTTTATCTGGTGAACTGGGAGAAAAAGAAAAAAAGGCATTCGCGGAACACTTAATTCAATGCTCTGAATGCACTAAGGATTATGAACAAATGACGGAAGCCTGGAATTCATTGAAATGGGATTTCGAAGAAATGGAACCTTCTTCTTCCCTGAAATCAGAGGTTATGAATTTTGTTTTTGAACCTAATGATCAAGTTCCGGTGCGCAAGGAAAAGAATTGGAGCAGTTTTTTCTTTAGGCAGTTTACCCCTGTAACTTCGGGTCTCTTGCTGGCAACACTAGTTTTGGCGTTTGTGCTGCTGTATTCCAATATTCAACTAAAAAAAGAACTTGCGGCCATCAATCTGCCAATGGAGGTTAAAACGTCACTATCTTTGCAGCCCGCTGATAAGACGGCTGTAAAGATGAATACGGATGGAGAAGCATACATTTTGCAGCAAGGTGAAGATAGGAGGTTAATCGTTCAGATTCAGAATTTGCCTAGCCTTAAAGAGTCCGAGGTGTATCAGGTATGGTTGCTGAAAGATGGAAAACGGACAAATGCAGGAACTTTCAAGCCTGATGAAACCGGCACAGGATCGTTGACTTACAAACTGTCCATTAATGATCAATTCAATCAAATTGGCATCACAAGAGAACCGGATTCAAATAGTACAAAGCCGAGAGGCGAAAAAATAGTTGGATCATAAAAATAAGAGATTTTCCTGCAAAGGGGAAGTTCTGCGTATGAAGGTCTTCAAGCCGAAATAGGTCTAACGATGGGAAAACAAAATAAAGATCCTGAACAAAAAGAGCCCCTTCCTAAAAAGGAGCTTTACAAAAGGGATTGTCTCAATTGTTCGAATAATGGTCATTAATAACAAGTGTTCATTAAGAAGTGGATCTTCATTCCGATTCTAATGATACTATTAATAGTAATACAGATGATGTTCATTATGATTATGGAGGCAGCGATGAAATACGAGATTATCTTATTTGATGTTGATGATACATTGCTAGACTTTGGAATATCGGAAAAAAAGGCACTGCATGAAGTCTTTTTAGAGTTCGGTTTGCCCACAGGGGTGAAGGATTATGCGGGTTGCTATCAAGAAATCAGTGAGGTATTATGGAGAGATTTGGAACAGGGGCTTATAGATTTATCAAATCTGGGAGTGGAAAGGTTCAAGCGGTTGTTCCTCAAGCATGGGCTTGATATCGATGCGGATGTGTTCAGCCGTACGTATCTGGGACATTTGGGAAAGGAAATACACCTAATGCCCGGTGCTGTAGAGGTTTGCGAGAAGCTTGGAGGATGCCGGCTGGCTATTATAACAAATGGCTTCACGACAGTGCAGACAGCAAGAATCGGGGGGTCACCCCTTTGCAATACTTTTGAAACTTTGATAGTTTCCCAAGAGGCTGGGTTTCAGAAGCCTGATAGAGGGATTTTTGATTATGCATTTTCCAAATTAAAGATTACAGATAAATCGAAAGCGTTGATAGTGGGTGACTCCTTGACATCAGATATACAGGGCGGATTGAATTATGGAATGGATACCTGCTGGTACAATCCCCAGCAAAAGGGTAATAATCTGGGAATCAAGCCCACCTATGAAATCCGGAAGCTGACTGATCTTTTGGAGATTGTTGGAAGTAAGGAAGTTTAGAGAGTTATCCACATTCTAAAAAACAGAGGCAGCTTGTCCAAGTGATAGGACGTGCAGCCTCTGTTATTATTTTAGCTAGGGATTTAGAATTAGTTCAAATCCAGATCTTGTGGTTTGAGTGTTTGATCCTTTACGATCCTTCTGCTGAAATAAGGTGATAATATACAAAGCGCCAGGGAAATTGCGAGACCTGCCATCATGAATCCGCCAAATACCAAAGGGGATGGGCCATATGATTCAGCCATGGTGGTCCAGATGAGCGGACCGAAACCTGCAATGGCTGCTGCGACCTGATAACCGACGGATAATCCAGTATAACGGACCTTTGCTGGAAAGAGCTCCGAAAATAATGTTCCTTGTGTAGAAAAAATGGCTCCCCAGATGACGCCGAGCACAACTGCCTGCATAAAGTAGAACCAGCCGACCCCTTGCCCAATCATTGTGAAATATGGGATGGCAAAGACGAAAAGGAGAATCAGTCCTCCAAAATAGATGATTTTTCGATCGATAAAATCAGAAATGTAACCAATGACAGGAATGGTAATTAGCATTGTAGCACAGCCAATCGTTAACCCGGTAAGGGCTGAATCTTGTGAATAACCAAAATACATTGTAGTAAAGACGAGAACATAGGACATGATGAATACATTGAAGAACCCGTCGCCAATTTTTAGTCCGATCACTTGCAGCACACTTCTCCAATCGTGTTTCAAGGTTTCAATAATGGGAACTTTCGCAAGATCACCGCTATCTTTCTGCTGCTGGAATTCAGGCGTTTCTTCAATGCCACTCCTTACCCAGATTGCCAATGCGATCAGTACACCGCTTAAAAGGAATGGAATCCGCCAACCCCAAGATAAAAATTGGGCATCGGTTGTCAAGGAACTTATAAGGGTTAGGCTGAACGAACCGGCAACCAAACCGATGGGGACCCCTAGTTGGGGAATGGATCCATATAACCCACGGACACCCTTTGGAGCAGATTCCGTTGCCAATAGGATGGCTCCACCCCATTCACCTCCCAAGGAAATTCCTTGAATCAACCTCAGCACCACCAAGATGGCTGGGGCGGCCAACCCAACCTGGGCATATGTGGGCAGAACACCGATAAGCATTGAACTCCCTCCCATACCAATAAGGGTGAACATGAGTGCAGCCTTCCGTCCGATGCGATCACCCATATGACCGAATAGGATACTTCCGATTGGACGGGCTGCGTAACCAGCCCCGAAAGTGACAAAGGCGAGAAGAAGTGAAATGGCAGGATCATGATTTGGGAAGAATAGAGTTGTAAAAACTAGGCCCGTTGCTGTACCGTATAAATAGAAATCATACCACTCAATAACGGAACCAGCTAAACTAGCGAAAAGAACTCGACTTTTTTTCATGGAAAATGCTCCTTTAATGCATAGTTTTTCATCAAAATTGTTTTCAACAATAAATAAAGACGAAATGAACAAAAATGATGGTTAATGAATATAAGTAAAAAACTGGATTATTTAGATTATTTTAGAGAGCTTATCCATATCGGTCAATGTATTTCTGACTTTTCTGAAAAAATGAAGCGAATATCTTAGCTTCCATCACCTGTATTGGAATATAATTAATTCTAAAGTAATGGAAATAAGCGATTCGACCATCTCGGATAAAATGACTTAAGCGAAATGAAATGGAAAAGTTTTAACTATTTTTTATGTATAGAAGAGTGGCAAAGTGGAAATCATGTGGATAAGGAAATAAAAAAGAGGAAAGGATAAGTTTTTAATAAATAATAATAATCTCCAAGTTATTTAGTATAATAGAAAAAAGGTTAAGGAGTTGGTTTCGTATGGAGAAGCAATTGCCAGGAACATCGCTTGAACCTGAAGAGATGGCTGAAATGGTTTTGAAAAAGGCCCTTAGTGATTACCGGAAAGCACAAATCGAAAAAGAAATCGATGACTCGTTAAAGAATCGGGATAAGGAAGAGTTCATACGTTTAACTGAAATATTGAAGGGCATTTCCTGAGATTTTATACACTGTGAACAAGACAAGTAGTTATGATATAGAAAGTACACCTAAAAGCCAGCACAGCTTGATAATATAAATATGATGAAGATGAAACTTTATTTATCTGGAACATTCTAAGTAAATAGCAATCTATGGTATTATAATATTTCACATTGTAAGCGCTTTCTTGTATAATCAAATAAAGAAACCGATGGAGAGAAGTTATTAAGTACGCTAATGGCGGGATTCACAAGTATTAGTGGCTGAAAATTTATGCACCGGGATTAAAAAATAAAAGGGGGAAAAGATATGAAAAAGAATGGAGTGTCGTTAGTTGAATTTGTTCAGGAGGATCGATTCGAACTCAGCTCCTACATTACTTCTTTATTTAACAAACTGAATGACTATGTTCCCAAAAGTCTTAAAGATAAAAGGTAAATGACAATAAAAAATGGATCAGGAAGATCTGCATAACTTCCTGATTCATTTTTTATTTTGTTTTTGGGATTTAGAGTTTTAAGTAGCGCCCTTAAGTCAAAGTCTCAATAATTGACAATGAGAATCGTTATCGACTAAAATGATTGAACTATAAGTATATCGATTGGAATTGTGTTCATATTGTTCGTTCAAATGAGAAAAACGGTGGTTAAGGAAGGTAATGCAGAACAAGTGGTAAAACGGTTCGGTGGGGAAGGGATCATAGAAAAGCAGGAAGGGTTCATCGATTTAAGTGTAATGGTGAAAAAAGTGAGACGCGGGGATAAAGAGGTCATCGTATGATCAATTGGGAGTCGGAGGCGCATTGGAAGCAATGGGAAAAGAGTGAAGCCCATATCGCAGGCCATAAAGCAAACCTTGGGAAGCCAAAACCTGAATATATCGTCAGTTCGGAAGGATCATTATATGAAGTGAAAGCTATTAAAAAGGCAGTGAAATAACAGACTATAAGCTATCCTGTTTTAATTTCCGTACAATGGAAAAGATATTTCTTAAGTTACTGGGTGGAATATCCCATTTCTCAACTATCGAGGCGCATAGGGATGCGGAATGGTTGCCGTTCACATACAATAGCTTACCTTCACTAAAATTCAGGCTCCCATTATGGGTGCCTTTTTTTGTTGATGAACTCATCACGGATTAGGTTATATATTCCTATTCTGTTGATATAGTAAAATATCTTTTGTTTTTTTAGAATGGGACATTGACGGAAATGTGAAGAAAAGGGGAGAGCAGGAAGGTTGTTTATTATGTTTATATATATGAATTTATAAGGGATGTAGTTCTAAGGATAGCTGGATTTCCTATGGTAAAGTCAATTAGATTTATAAATAATAATATTTAAAAATACCATTAAAGTAGTGGTTAATTTAAATAGGAGCAAGACCGGCCTTAGCTGGGATGTCAATTACGACGAAGAGGTATTCTCCCAGGAAATGCTTTTAACTAAATATTGAAGCCCATTTCCATAGCCATCAATGTATTGAAGTGCAAAGAAGAAAGAATATTATAAAAAATCAAAAAAAGTGTTTACAGGGAAAAAATTTCATTGTAGTATTTCCTTATAAAGTAAATGAAATCGATTTCATCCCGGAACGCGATTATCCAAGCTTTATTCAGAAATTGATGCGAATAGTGATGAACTATTTCATGTTTAAGGATGATTAGATATTCGTTATCCTGGATTGGTCTTTACCTTTTTCCTTCAGGTGGAACTCCAGAATGAGAAATGAAATCGATTTCATTGATGGATTTAATATTGGGATTGAGCTAGAAAAACTGATTGATCCTAGAAAGAAACCTGGATGGATTTTCTTTAAAAGTCAAATGAAATCGATTTCATTGGCGTCGATACCTATACTTTTTAGAAATGGCTTAATGATTAAACAAATTACTTTATTTTAAGGAGGAAAAGACATGTCATCAGTAACACATGAGGTGAAAAAATTAAAAAATTATATAAATGGTGAGTGGATTGAATCCACTTCAAAGGAAACGGAAATCGTGTTTAACCCTGCAACTGGTGAGGCGATTGCCGAGGTGCCACTTTCAACTAGGGAAGATGTGAATCGTGCGGTTCAAGTGGCGAATGAGGCGTTTAAAAAATGGTCGCAGGTTGCCGTCCCGAAACGGGCACGGGTATTGTTCAAATATCAGCAGCTCCTTGTGGATAATTGGGAAGAACTTGCTAAACTGGTCACTATCGAAAATGGTAAAAGCTTATCGGAATCGATTGGTGAAGTTCAGCGGGGCATCGAGTGTGTCGAGTTTGCGGCTGGTGCACCTACGCTGATGATGGGCAAACAGCTTCCGGATATCGCGACAAACATTGAATCGGGTATGTACCGCTACCCAATTGGTGTAATCGGCGGTATCACCCCATTTAACTTTCCGATGATGGTCCCTTGCTGGATGTTCCCTCTTGCGATCGCATGTGGCAATACATTCGTGTTAAAGCCATCTGAACGTACACCTTTGCTTGCTGCACGCATTGTTGAACTGTTTGAGGAAGCAGGTCTTCCTAAAGGAGTACTGAACATTGTTAATGGAGCACATGACGTGGTTAATGGACTTCTGGAGCATAAAGATGTGAAAGCTATCTCCTTCGTCGGTTCACAGCCAGTGGCAGAATATGTGTATAAAACAGGCACGGCTAACTTGAAGCGCGTCCAGGCTCTTGCGGGAGCGAAGAATCACTCGATTGTCTTGAAAGATGCCAATCTTGGTATGACGGCCAAGGAAATAACAAGTGCGGCTTTTGGCTCGGCCGGTGAGCGTTGCATGGCCGCTGCGGTTGTTGTTGTAGAAGAAAGTGTAGCGGACGAGTTAGTTGAAAAATTGAAACAGGCAGCTGATGCCATTACGATCGGTAATGGTCTGGATGACGGTGTTTTTCTTGGACCGGTAATCCGGGAAGGGGCTAAGAAGAGGACCATCGATTACATCGAATCAGGAATAGCTCAAGGTGCGACCCTTGTGCGCGATGGTCGTAAAGACGAGGCAGCAAGCGGTAATGGATATTACCTCGGGGCTACGATTTTTGATCATGTGACGCAGGAAATGAAAATCTGGCAAGATGAAATTTTTGCACCAGTGCTCTCCGTTGTCCGCGCCAAAGATTTAACGGAAGCCGTTGAGATTGCCAATGCTTCAGCATTGGCAAACGGGGCTTGCCTTTATACGGACAGTGCTGCCGATGTACGCCAATTCCGTGAAACGATTCATGCCGGGATGTTGGGCATTAACGTAGGTGTTCCTGCACCCATGGCATTCTTCCCATTCTCTGGATACAAAGATTCATTTTATGGTGATCTGCATGCAAATGGAACCGATGGTGTGGAGTTCTATACACGTAAAAAAATGGTGACTGCACGCTACGTGAAATAAGTGAACGAAAAAGACATTGCAAGATGGCCCGTTTGGATACGGGCCGGATTTTTTGAAAAACAAGGAGGTACATATGAGTAAACTGCTTCAAAAACCGGAAAAACAAGAGGTCGCTGAAGGTGTTACAGTCGTTCAAGCGGTTACGAAAGGAAATTCCCCTTTAGAATTTGTTGAATTTAAAATAGTGGAGTTGACTCCGGGTGCTGAATATTCAGAATTACTAATCAAGAAAGAATGCTGCATTGTCGCTCTTACGGGAAAAATCAATGTGGCTGTAGGCGAAGATGTATACCATGATTTGGGCACACGCGATAGTGTTTTTGATAAAGTGCCGACCGATAGCATTTACGTGTCAAATGATAGAGGTTTTGAATTGGAAGCGATAACCAAGGCCAGAGTGGCGCTGTGTTATTCACCTTCTGATAAGCAGCTTCCGACTAAATGGATTAAAGCGGGAGATGTTGACGTGGAACATAGGGGCATTTTGAACAATAAGCGGATGGTGCATAATATATTACCGGATTCAGCTCCGTATGCGAATAGCCTTCTGGTGGTTGAAGTATATACAGAAAGCGGAAACTGGTCGAGCTATCCTCCGCATAAACATGATCGGGATAACTTACCAAATGAGTCATTATTGGAAGAGTCCTATTATCATGAAATGAACCCGCCTCAGGGATTCGTATTTCAGCGAGTATATACAGATGACCGTTCGATCGATGAGACCATGTCCGTCGAAAACGGTGATGTCGTACTTGTACCGGCCGGTTATCATCCGGTAGGGGTGCCTGACGGTTATGAATCTTATTACTTGAATGTCATGGCCGGTCCGACAAGGACATGGAAATTCTACAATGATCCCGATCATGAGTGGATACTGAATCGTTAAAGGAAAAGGAGCTGTTAACCGGATGAACTATACTTTTAATATCGATAAGGAATTTGACTTGATTGCCATAGGCCGTGCCTGCATCGACTTGAATGCCAATGAATATAACCGTCCGATGGAAGAGACCATGACATTCACAAAATACGTGGGCGGTTCACCTGCCAATGTTGCCATCGGAAGTGCAAAATTAGGCTTGGAAGTCGGATTCATCGGTAAGCTTGCAGATGATCAGCACGGCCGTTTCATCGAGCGTTATATGCGTGAGGCAGGTGTTGATACATCGAATATGGTAATCGATCAAGAAGGGCATAAAACGGGACTCGCCTTCACGGAAATTAAAAGTCCTGAAGAATGCAGTATCCTGATGTATCGGGATAATGTAGCCGACCTTCATTTAGCACCTTCGGAAGTGGATGAAGAATATATCAAAAAATCAAAGATCCTATTGGTTTCAGGGACGGCTTTAGCAAAAAGCCCATCACGTGAGGCAGTTTTAAAAGCCGTCAGCCTTGCGAAAAGAAATGATGTAAAAGTCGTATTTGAATTGGATTACCGTCCTTATACATGGAGTTCCATTGAAGAAACCTCCGTTTACTATTCGTTGGTCGCAGAGCAATCAGACATTTTGATTGGCACGCGTGATGAATATGATGTAATGGAAAATACCGAAAAAGGTACAAATGAAGAAACCGTCCGTTACTTGTTTAAACATTCCGCAGACCTGGTGGTCATCAAACATGGCGTCGAGGGTTCATATGCCTATACCAAATCAGGCGAAGTTTTTAAAGCGAAGTCCTATAAAACGAAAGTATTGAAAACATTCGGCGCAGGGGATTCATATGCTTCCGCTTTCTTATATGCGTTAGTGAGCGGCAAAGGGATTGAAAGCGCTTTGAAGTTTGGCAGTGCTTCCGCTTCCATAGTAGTAAGCAAGCACAGCTCATCCGAGGCGATGCCCGTTGCAGAAGAAATCGAAGGTTTGATTGCCGAACGCGTGTAAGGAATTTATCTACATAGAGGGGTGAACTGAAGATGGGAACAGTGAGGTTGACTACAGCCCAGGCATTAATCAAGTTTTTAAATCAGCAGTACATTCATGTTGATGGTGAGGAGTCTCCATTTGTAGAAGGTATATTTAATGTATTCGGACATGGGAATGTCGTTGGTATTGGTCAGGCACTCGAACAGGACGCTGGCCACTTGAAAGTGATTCAAGGAAAGAATGAGCAAGGGATGGCACACGCAGCAATCGCCTACAGCCGGGAAATGCTGCGAAGGAAAATTTATGCAGTCACTACATCTGCCGGGCCAGGCTCGGCAAACTTGATAGCTGCGGCGGGGACTGCACTTGCCAACAATATTCCTGTCCTCTTACTTCCTGCTGATACATTTGCGACACGTCAGCCGGATCCGGTTCTTCAGCAACTTGAGCATGAGCATAGTACGGCCATCACCACAAATGACGCTTTTCTTGCAGTATCAAGATATTGGGATCGCGTCACTCGCCCTGAGCAGCTCATGTCCAGTCTGATCCGGGCCTTCGAGGTGATGACCGATCCCGGGAAAGCCGGGCCAGCGACGATATGCATCTCACAGGATGTAGAAGGGGAAGCATTCGATTTCGATGAACATTTTTTTGAAAAACGCGTCCATTATTTAGATCGGAAAGCTCCGGTTGATCGGGAACTGCAAGGAGCGGCCGATAGAATTAGAGCAAGTAAGAAGCCGATCATCATCGTCGGTGGCGGAGCAAGATATTCCGGAGCTCGGGATATATTGATGAAGCTGGCGGAAAAGCATAACATTCCACTTGTGGAAACACAGGCAGGTAAATCGACGGTGGAATCATCTTTTCCTAAGAATTTGGGCGGAGTCGGCATTCTCGGTACGATGGCTGCCAATAAGGCTGCCCGCCAGGCAGATCTCGTAATTGGTGTCGGGACCCGCTATACGGACTTTACGACTTCTTCCAAAACTGCATTTGATTTTGAAAGGACAAAGTTTTTGAACATTAACGTCAGCCGCCTTCAAACCTATAAATTAGATGGATTTCAAGTCGTCGCCGATGCAAAAGTGGCGCTCGAGAACCTTGAAGCGTTACTAGTGGGCTATGAAACCGAATATGGGGAAATGCTTGGAGAATGGAAGGCGGAGTGGCTTTCCGAACGGACCCGTTTAAGTCAAGTCACTTTCAGCCGTGAAAATTTCATGCCTGAAATCAAAAGCCAGTTTTCACAGCAAGTC
The DNA here is from genome assembly GCF_030348405.1 of Peribacillus sp. NJ11. Classification (NCBI taxonomy): domain Bacteria; kingdom Bacillati; phylum Bacillota; class Bacilli; order Caryophanales; family Bacillaceae; genus Peribacillus; species Peribacillus sp. NJ11. The sequence goes on along the minus strand of NZ_JAUCFO010000001.1, from coordinate 275,716 downwards.
TTGAATGAATACTCGGATGCATTGAAAACTGAATTGGCCCAATCCACTGCGATGATCGCAATAAACGATACGGTCGATCAGGAAAGTGTGGTGGTCGGTTCAGCCGGATCACTTCCGGGTGACTTGCAGCGACTCTGGCATTCAAACGTGCCAAACACGTACCATCTTGAATATGGATTCTCCTGCATGGGCTACGAAATTGCAGGAACATTAGGAGCTAAGCTTGCCCATCCAGACCGGGAAGTCTATGCAATGGTAGGGGACGGCAGTTTTCTGATGCTTCATTCGGAATTGATCACAGCCATCCAATATAATCATAAAATCAACATATTATTGTTTGATAATTCAGGCTTTGGCTGCATCAACAATCTGCAAATGGAGAATGGCAGCGGAACATATTGCTGTGAGTTCAGAACACATGATAACCAAGTCATGAATATAGATTACGCAAAAGTGGCGGAAGGGTACGGAGCCAAAACTTACAGGGCCAATACTGTCGATGAGCTAAAAGCTGCATTGGAGGATGCAAAGAAACAATCGGCATCTACATTAATAGAAATGAAGGTTCTGCCGAAAACGATGACGGATGGTTATGACTCCTGGTGGAATGTTGGCGTGGCAGAGGTCTCGGAACGGAAAAGTATACAAAGGGCATATGAAGCGAGACAAGAGAAATTAAAAAAGGCCAAACAATATTAAAAGGGGGAAGTCGGAAAATGCAGGAGATTTCGTGGGGGATTGCCCCAATTGGCTGGCGTAATGATGACATACCGGAAATAGGAGCTGAAAACACCTTATCCCACCTTTTAAGCGATATTGTCGTGGCAGGATTTCAGGGGACCGAAGTAGGCGGTTTCTTCCCGGAACCGGCGGTCCTGAATAAAGAGCTGCGGCTTCGGAACTTAAAAATAGCCGGTCAGTGGTTCAGCAGTTTCATCGTTCGTGATGGAATCGAAAAAGCAGAACGGGATTTCCATGAACATTGCAAATATTTACAGGCTGTCGATGGCGATGTAGCGGTAGTATCCGAACAGACCTACAGTATCCAAGGCGGAAGGTACGATGTATTTAAGGAAAAGCCCCACTTTACTGAAGAAGAATGGGGAATATTGTGTACGGGCCTGAACCGTCTCGGGGATATTGCTGGACTTTACAACTTAAAATTGGTGTATCACCACCACATGGGGACAGGGGTCCAGACACTGAGTGAAATTGACCGCCTTATGGAAAATACCGACAAGAAGGTGCATCTGTTATATGATACTGGACATATTTATGTATCGGATGGCGATTGCATGTCCCTTCTGCAAAAGCATATCGACCGCATTGGGCACGTTCATTTCAAGGATGTGAGGCATAACGTGCTGGAGCAGTGCCGGAAAGAGGGGAAATCATTTCAAGAATCTTTTTTAGCCGGCATGTTCACAGTGCCTGGTGACGGCTGCATTGACTTTGTGGAAGCTTACCATACATTACTGGAAAATCATTATAAAGGCTGGATTGTAGTAGAAGCGGAACAAGATCCGTCCGTTGCCCATCCATTGGAATACGCATTAATCGCTCGCAAGTATATAAATGAAAGGCTGCTCCTCGTTCAAGATTAAAAACCGGAAAGAAGTGATTAATTTGAGTAATGATGGAAATCAAATGGCATTCTTACGCAAGATTATTATCTTCTCGACGTTAGGCGGTCTTTTGTTCGGATATGATACAGGTGTCATTAATGGTGCCTTGCCGTTCATGTCCGAAGCGGATCAACTTAACCTCAATTCACTTACGCAAGGACTTGTTGCCAGTTCACTTCTTTTAGGCGCGGCACTTGGAGCGTTTCTGGGAGGTAGGCTTTCGGATTATGCGGGCCGCAGAAAAAACATTCTTTTTCTTTCGGTACTTTTTTTCTTTTCCACCCTTGGATGCACGTTTGCACCGAATGTTACGGTCATGATTGCTTGCCGTTTTTTACTCGGCCTAGCGGTAGGCGGGGCGTCAGTAACCGTTCCTACTTATTTGGCGGAAATGTCTCCTGCTGATCGACGCGGCCGGATCGTCACCCAAAATGAATTGATGATTGTTAGCGGACAGCTGCTTGCATTCATTTTCAATGCCATTCTAGGGACAACGATGGGTGACAGTTCACATGTTTGGCGTTACATGCTGGCAATAGCATCACTTCCAGCCATACTTCTTTTCTTTGGCATGATAAGGTTGCCTGAAAGTCCAAGGTGGCTTGTGTCCAAGAACAAAAATGAAGAGGCCCTGAAGGTTTTGAAAAGAATACGTAAAATGGATGAGGCAGAATCGGAATTTCAGGGAATCAAAGCGACATTCGATGAGGAGAACCATGTTAAAAAAGCTACATATAAAGATTTGACCGTCCCATGGATACGGAGAATCGTCTTTCTTGGTATCGGGATTGCCATCGTTCAGCAAATAACGGGCGTTAATTCTATCATGTACTATGGTACCCAAATTTTAAAGGATGCAGGGTTTGAGACAAAAGCTGCTTTGATCGGGAATATTGCAAACGGTATCATTTCTGTTTTGGCAACGTTTTTAGGTATTTGGCTGCTTGGTAAAATCGGGCGCCGTCCAATGCTCTTAACCGGTTTGATCGGGACTACGACCACATTGCTGCTGATTGGCGTCCTATCTTCCCTTCTTGAAGGGACGGCTGCCCTTCCTTATATCGTTTTGTCCTTGACAGTCACTTTCCTTGCCTTTCAGCAGGGAGCCATTTCACCGGTTACCTGGTTGATGCTTTCAGAGATCTTCCCGCTTCAAGTACGTGGGCTCGGTATGGGTGTCACCGTATTTTTTCTATGGGTCGTGAACTTTCTGATTGGCTTAACATTTCCTGTTTTACTTGATAAAGTCGGATTGTCCACAACATTCTATTTCTTTTTCGCGTTAGGCATTTTGGCTATCATCTTTGTGAAAAAATGTCTACCGGAAACAAGAGGACTTACACTTGAACAGCTTGAACAAAACTTCCGCAATCATGGAAAAGAACCTATTAAGGAAATGACAAAAATAATATAAGAGTTACAGAGAGAAAATATAGATACGTATAATAGGAGGAATATGATCATGACATTAAATTTTGGCGTAATAGGAACGGGTGCCATCGGCCGGGAGCATATTAAAAGAATTGCAAACAAATTATCCGGAGGGAGAATTGTGGCTGTAACCGATGTGAATCAAGAGGCGGCAAAGCAGGTCGTGAATCAATACGGACTTGAGGCACTTGTATATCCGGATGACCAATCACTGGTAAACTCCGAAAATGTGGATGCTGTGCTTGTTACGAGTTGGGGCCCTGCACATGAGCAAAACGTATTGAATGCGATTGAGGCTGGCAAATATGTATTCTGTGAAAAGCCACTGGCAACAACGGCGGAAGGCTGCAGGAGAATAGCCGAAGCGGAAATGAAACACGGGAAGCGTTTGGTGCAAGTTGGTTTTATGCGACGTTATGATAGCGGTTACGTACAACTGAAAGAAGCCATTGATAGAAATGAAATTGGCGAGCCGCTCATGGTCCGCTGCGTACACCGCAATCCAGAAGTGGATGAAAAATATACGACGGAAATGGCAGTCGTTGATACATTGATTCATGAAATTGATGTATTGCATTGGTTAATCAGCGATGATTACAAATCAGTTCAAGTCATTTACCCGAAGAAAGCAAGCCGCGCGCATGCTAATTTAAAAGATCCCCAACTCATCATAATGGAAACGAAGAGCGGGATTGTCATTCAAGCTGAAGTATTCGTGAATTGTAAATATGGCTATGATATCCAATGTGAAGTCATTGGTGAGGACGGTGTTGCATATCTTCCTGAACCAGCGAGCATCGTGACAAGGAAAAGCGCAAAACGGAGCACGGATATCTTGGTAGATTGGAAAGATCGTTTTATGGATGCATATGACATAGAATTACAGGATTTCATAGATTCCATTATAAAGACAGGTCAGCCGAATGGTCCGACTTCATGGGACGGATACATTGCTGCTGTAACAGCTGATGCTTGTGTAAAAGCACAAGAGTCCGGACAGAAAGAATCCGTTGATTTAGAAGAGAAGCCCGTTTTTTATACAGGGAAAATCACTGTACAGTGAACGTACCATGCATTGAAACGAAAAATGAATTATAGGGGGAAAGACCAATGAAACTAGCTTTGGATCCTACGATGTATGCCAATTTATCATTAAAAGAAATGGTCGATAAAACAGCGGAACTAGGCTATGAATATATCGAACTGTCACCGAGGGAAGATTTTTGTCCATTCTATAAATACCCTAAAGTGGATAAGGAACAGATTAAGAATTTGAAACGCTGGTGTAGCGACGCAGGTGTGAAGATATCATCCTTGCTTCCGCTTTACTACTGGGCCGGTCCTGATGAGGAACGGCGCCAGGCCGCAGTCCGTAATTGGAAACGTGCCATTGAAGTGGCAGTGGAATTGGATGTTGACTTGATGAATAGTGAATTTAACGGATCTAAATTCAATGAAGTTATCTGTGAAGAGAAATTCATTAAATCAATGGATGAGCTCCTCCCGGTGTTTGAAAGGGAAGGCGTTAAACTGAATTTGCAGGCACACCCATTCGATTTCATCGAAACGCATGAGGGAGCGATGGATATGATCCGTGCCCTTGACCGTCCATGGATCAACCTTGTGTATTCAACGGCACATACATTTTTCTATGATGATGGCAAAGGCGATATTGCCCCTATGTTCGATTCTGCCGGGGATCGCCTGCAACATGTCTTGTTTGCAGATACATTCAATCATAAAGCATCCAACGGACTCCGTTATATCGTCAATCCTCCAGGTGTCGAGGCAACCGTCCACCAGCATTTGAACATCGGCGAAGCGGAAGTTGACTTTGATACGATCTTCAAAAAACTGAAAGAAATGAATTTTGACGGCATCGCGACAAATGCAGTATTTGCTTGGATCGACAAAGCAGACTGGTCAAGTAAGCTTATGCTTCAAAAAATGAGAGACGGATTGGGTTTAGCAGAAAGAATTGGAGGCTGACAGAATGAAACTTTGTTTCAACCAAGCGACAACACTTGAAAATTCCAACTTGGTCAAAGATCTCAAACACTGTGAAAAACATGGTTACGATTATATCGAAATCCGTACCATGGATAAATTGCCTGAGTATTTGGAAGAGCACTCTATTGAAGATTTAGCAGAATTTTTTAACGCAAATCATATTAAACCACTTGCCTTCAACGCGCTCGTATTCTTTAATAACCGAGATGAAGACGGCCATAAGGCGATAATAGCCGAATTTAAAAACATGATGATCATGGCGAAGAAATTGGGTGTGAAATATGTGGTGGCAGTTCCACTTGTAACGGAAGCGAAAATATTGAAAGAAGATATTAAAAACAGCTGTGTGGAAGTATTGACGGAGCTTTCCGAAATCGCTGAACCGTTTGGCGTTAAAATTGCTGTCGAATTTGTCGGGCATCCACAATGTACTGTGAATACATTCGGTCAGGCATACGATATTGTAGAAACAGTCAATCGTGATAATGTTGGCTTGGTGCTGGACTGTTTTCACTTCCATGCTATGGGTTCCAGTTTGGAGGACTTGAAGAAAGCGGATGGGTCGAAAATCTTCATTTTACACATTGATGATACAGAGGATTTTCCAATCGGCTTTTTGACGGATGAAGACCGGGTGTGGCCTGGGCATGGTGCCATAGATTTAGACAGCATATTATTCATCTTGAAGGGAATTGGTTATTCTGACGTTGTATCTGTTGAATTGTTCCGTCCTGAATATTATGAACTCGATGCTGAAGAAGCCATTAAGACTGCAAAAGAAACGACAATTCAAGCTATCTCGAAATACTTTGTACTCCAGAATGTGTGAGTAAACATGGTAATCTCGGGAAATGGGGGGTGATGGAATTATGCCTTTAGTACCAATGAGAGAGATGCTTTTGAAAGCAAAAGCAGGAAGTTATGCTGTGGGTCAATATAATATTAATGGTTTGGCATTCGCCCAGTCTTTTTTACAGGCTGCCAATGAGGAACGAGCGCCGATCATACTTGCGGCATCGGACAGGCTCGTTGATTATCTTGGCGGATTTAAAACGATTGCGGCTATGGTAAAAAGCCTTATGGAAGAAATGGACATTACGGTTCCGGTTGCCCTTCATCTTGATCATGGAATGGATGTGGAACGCTGCAAGAAAGCGATCGATGCGGGTTTTACATCGGTCATGATCGATGGCTCCCATCATTCAATAGATGTAAATATTGAAATCACCAAAATGGTTGTCGACTATGCCCAAAAGAACGGCGTTTCCGTTGAGGCGGAAGTGGGGACAGTCGGTGGGACGGAGGATGGCCTCGTCGGAGGTATTCAATATGCAAATCCCCATGAATGCACGAGGATGGTAAAAGAAACGGAAATTGATGCACTAGCGGCTGCTTTGGGTTCCGTTCATGGTCCATATCAAGGAGAACCTAAACTCGGTTTTGAGGAAATGGAATTAATTTCGAACATGACGAATGTGCCTCTTGTCTTACATGGAGGCTCTGGTATTCCGCTGTACCAAATCAAAAAAGCAATTGAACTTGGACACGCTAAAATAAATGTCAATACCGAAAGCATACAAGTGTGGGCAAAAACGATTCGGGAAGTATTGGCCGTTGAAGGAAAAGTATATGAGCCTCGCGCCATCATCACACCAGCGAAAGAAGCTATCATCTCCGTCGTGAAGAGAAAAATGGCAGAGTTCAATACAATTGGAAAGGCTTAAGTATGTAAAGGTGTTCCCAATTACGTTGCGGGCACCTTTTTGTATATTCACTTTTTGAATGAGGTGCCCTTGCTGAAAAATAGTTCGCTGGTCAGAGGAAGTGTTGCAATGACTTTGTTACATACCGCACGAAATAGATTTCTATTTTTAGTGCTCTCATTTATTTTTTGGTTTTCAAATTTCATTTATATACCCATTTTGTCTCCTTACCTTGAGACGATGGGAGGGGATTATACATTTATCGGCATGGTATTAGGCAGTTATGGGCTGATGCAATTTCTCTTCAGGCTTCCGTTCGGAATTTTTTCCGACCTCATAAAAGTAAGAAAACCTTTTATTATCTTTGGAATGGTCGTGAGTACGTTGAGTTGCGTGACTTTTGCATGGGCCGATAGTTTAGGCTGGATCCTTTTGGCCCGCTCGTTAGCTGGAGTTGCCGCCGCAACTTGGGTAGCGTTCACCATTTTATTTTCCAGCTATTTTTCAGAACGTGATCTTCACCGAGCGATGGGCAGTATCTCGTTAGCTGTGGTTCTGGCACAGCTGCTTGGAATGGTGGTCAGCGGATACATTGTCGATCAATGGGGATGGCAAGCACCTTTTTGGATGGGAGGGATTATCGGTTTCGTTGGTATCGTCCTTTCACTTTTTATTTACGAATCGAACGAAGATTTTCTGAAAGAGCCTATTAAATTGAAAGAACTCGTATCAGTTATGCTTGAACCGGCGCTTTTAAAAGTATCATTTCTATCCATTCTCGCACATGGCATCATCTTCACGACAATGTTCGGCTTCACTCCGACATTTGCTTTAAAGCTTGGTCTCCAGACAGATGAGATCAGCATGGTCATCTTTTCATTCATGATTCCTCATGCCATTGCCACCATGCTTAGCGGAAAGATATTCGTACCATTATTCGGACAATGGAGGTTACTGAAACTAGCTTTCGGACTAACGGCCATTTTCACAACATGTACGCCATTAATAGATACAAAAGGGATGCTTTTTCTGATTCAAGGATTGAATGGATTCTCATTAGGCACTCTTTTCCCATTATTTTTAGGGATGGCGGTGGAGTCGATTCCCCTTGAAAAAAGGGCAACGGCCATGGGTGCATATCAAGCAATTTACGCGATTGGTATGTTTGCGGGACCTTTTATTGCGGGAGTATTGATTTCACATTTAGGTATTTCTGCAGGATTTTATTTTTCGGGTTCACTTGGTGCAACTGCTGTGTTCTTTATGATTTTATGGAGCCGCCATAAAGGAAAGAAACCGAACAGAGAATTGACTGAGCGGCATGTACGGGATGTCTAGTTTAAATAGAGGAGGAAAACTTTATGAAGGTTGGTTTAGTTACTGATATTTTAGGTTACATGCCATTTGAAGAGATGCTGGATACGTGTATTGATCTGGGAATAGAGACACTCGAGCTTGGATGCGGCAATTGGTCGGGGGCGCCACATCTCGATTTGGATGAACTTCTTGGAAGTCCCACAAAACGAAAGCGGTTTTTAAATGAAATAAATATAAGGGGGATGAGCATTGCAGCGTTGAATTGTTCTGGCAATCAGCTTGACCCATCAGAAGAAGGAACCATACATAAATCCGTTGTGGATAAGACCTTTCAGCTAGCAGGGCTTTTGGGTGTCGAAACGGTTGTCATGATGTCGGGATGCCCTGGCGGCGGACCAAGTGACAGGACGCCCAATTGGCTGACACATCCCATTTTGCCCTCGCATTTTGAGATGCTTGATTGGCAGTGGAATGAGGTGGCATTCCCTTATTGGGAAAAAGCGGTGACAACGGCAAAAGAACACGGAGTTCGAAAGGTTGCCATCGAAAATCTGGGCTGCAATTTAGTTTACAATCCTGAAACACTCTTTAAATTAAGGCAAGAAGTCGGTGATATGGTCGGCATGAATTTTGACCCGAGTCATTTATTTTGGATGGGCGGTGACCCCATCGCGGCTTTAAGGACATTAGGAAGCGCAGTTTATCATATTCACGCAAAAGATGTCCGGTTAGAAAGAGGGATATATGATGTCCAGGGATTGATTGATGTAAAACCAATGAACCAATACGCAGGAAGATCATGGAATTACGTTGCCCTTGGATATGGTCACGACAGTGGCTGGTGGAAAGAGTTTTTTACTATCGTTAAAATGATAGGTTATGAAGGACCGATCGTTCTCGAAATGGAAGATTTAACAATGGCACCATTAACAGGCGTGAAAAAATCCATGAATGTTTTGGAAGAAACGTTGCCTAGGGAATTCGATATTTTAACATGAAGTCTAAATTACTTTATAATGGACTTAATGAAAATGACAAAATAGAAAATAGGCAGGTGGAGATAATAGAATGAAAATGAGCGATGTGGCGAAATTGGCCAACGTATCTCCCGCAACCGTTTCAAGAGTGCTCAGACAGCCGGATTTAGTAAGTGAAGATACCAAACAAAAGGTGCTGCAGGTGATTGAAGAGATGAATTACAAGCCTCACATGATTGCCAGTCAGTTCAGGACGAAAGAGACAAAGATCATTCTGGTCGTCGTACCGGATATAACAAGACCCTTTTTTTCCGAAGTGCTTCGGGGCATTGAGCATACTGCTGTAGAAAATGGCTATCAGGTTATATTGGGAGATACCGAGAATGACATTGAACGGGAAAAGGAATACATCGATTTGCTATACAAAAAGCAGGCGGATGGAGCGGTACTCCTTACCGCTAGAATGAACAGAGAAAGCCTGGAAAATCTCTCAAATCAATTCCCGATTGTACTGGCATGTGAATACGTGGACGGACTGGACATTCCAACTGTATCGATCGACAATGTAAGCAGTGCCAGAAAAGTAACGGAACATTTAATCAAGCTTGGACATACACGAATTGCTCATATAACAGGCCCCATGAATATCATCCTTAGCCGGGATCGCTTAGGGGGGTTCCAGCAGGCAATGAAGAATCATCACTTGAAAGTCAACCAGGAATTAATCCAGGAAGGGGGGGATTATGGCATTGACTCAGGGTATGACCAGATGATGAAATTATTATCGCTGGAAAAAAGGCCTGAAGCAGTGTTTGTTTTTAATGATGAAATGGCGCTGGGAGCAGTAAAAGCGATCCAGGATCATGGGTTGAGCGTTCCCAAGGATATTGCTGTCGTAGGTTTTGATAATTTGAAAATAGCATCCATTTTTCATCCTCATATTACGACCATTGACCAGCCTAAGTACGAAATAGGGAAAAAAGCAACAAACTTATTGCTGACCTTAATGAAAGGCGGAACCGTTGAAAAGAAAAAATTCGTCCTGAAGGATGAGTTGATCATCCGCGAATCTTGCGGTTCCAATTTGGAAAAAAGTTTGAATGCGTAAAAATGTTTGGCAAGATTGCTATGTTAGTATTGAGTGGCTTCCTTTTATGGGAGCCTTTTTGCATTTTGAAAATAATTAAGAACCTGCTTCATTCACTCAACACATTTGATTCCATCCCATAAATCTGATCAACAGGTCCTACGGGAACGAGTGTGACGTCTAATTCCATGTTTGCTTCTAATACAGCTGGGAGCACGGTTCTATCGTACTGGGAGGTACCAACGTTCCGCTTCCGAGCAACCAAAATTTAGATTCATTTACTGTTAATGGAGCTAATACTGTGTTTACCGTTCCTGTTATTGGTCGTTATTATTTGACGTATCAAATAAATACAACCGCTGGACTTCTTGCTGGTTCGAGGTTGATTTTAAATGGTGCCACGCCTATTCCTAGCTCCATAATATCGTCGGCTGTCGCGATTTCTAATTATAATAATGATGTGATTGTAAATTTATCAGCAGGTGATACGATCTCTCTTCAGATTTTTGGTTTAATTGCCACCGTTGTCTTAATGGGGGAAGGATCTGCAGGAGCTTCACTGACCATCATTCGTTTGAGTTAATCTAAGTCCACAAATCTTTAACATTAAATATGGAACGTAAATGATATTTGTGAATCCCATTCATCTTGAATGTGGATTTTTTTTATTGATTGATTGTATTATGGATTTTTTTATTGGACTTATTGTCGATAATCATCATTGGTTTCATTTCGAATTGATCATTTTTGGTGCTTGCATATATAGTTTCAAAAGCGCCCTTAGCTTGAACGGCATCCATTACTAAAGGCTAAGGACCATTCATGGTTGCAAACGGGTTTTAATCCAGATGAATTTACAAGTACTTTTTGTATTTCTTTAATTTATAGATGACTGTTGGCTGGCTGATGCCCATATGTTCTGCCATTTCGTATGTGGTTTTACATTTTTTCCATGCTTTTGCAATCAGTTGCCTTTCAACCTTTTCCAGTGTCTTCTTTAAATCGAAATTCTCTTCAAATTCCTGTTCGATGGCCAAGAAGGTGGAATCTTCCGGCTGTTCTATTTGCCCTGTGATGGATTGGGGAAGGTGTTCTGGAAATATATTTGGCTCTTCAATGGTCAGGATTAACCGTTCAATTAAGTTTTCTAATTCTCGTATATTTCCGGGCCAATGATAATGGGTCAAAACTTCATAAGTCGATGGATGGATTTTTTTGAATTTCTGGTATTTTTCATTGGTTTTCTGTAAGTAATGCTGTATTAAGAGAGGTATATCTTCTTTACGTTCATGTAGTGCCGGAATTTGGATGGGAATCACATTCAAACGATAAAATAAGTCCAATCTAAACTTACCTTGACTTACCATCTCCTTCAAATCTTGATTAGTTGCTGTAACCAGGCGGAAGTTAATGTGGTTTTCTTTTTTTCCACCGATGCGCTTTATCTTTTTTTCCTGTAATACTTTCAGTAATTTCGCTTGCATGGCCAGTGGGAGTTCCCCGATTTCATCCAAGAAAAGAGTTCCGCTGTCAGCCTGCTCAATCAGGCCTTGCCTCCCTTGTTTACTTGCCCCTGTAAATGATCCCGGCTCATAGCCGAATATTTCTGATTCAAACAAACTATCAGGTATCGTGCTGCAATTCACTTCGATAAAAGGTTCTTTCTTTCGGTTGCTTTGGTCATGAACAGCACGGGCAAAAGTGCTTTTCCCTACCCCGGAAGGTCCTAATAAGAGTATCGTGGCATCGGTTTTTGCAACATTATGGATCGTTTTTAAAATATGCTTCGTTTCATTACTTCTAGCAATCAAATAATGGTAATCAAGTTCCTTTTCTCTTAAATCCTCGACTTCCGTTTGATAGCCTTTTACTTTTCGTTGTAATTGCTCAAATTGATCCTGCAATTGCAGGATCTCGGTTTGATCCTGACCATAGCTGATTACCCTAACGAGAAGTCCTTCCTTATTAAAAATGGGATAGCCAGTCGACATGACAACATGACCGGTTTTTGTTTTTTGCATTATCCGCTTCGCTTTCTTTTCTTTTAAAACAATCGCATTGATGGAAGGTGTGAGAAGGCCCTCACTTTCTAATTGATAGACGGAGGTACCGATATAAGAGTCACTTTCCATACCATAAATCTCCCAAAGCTTTGGGTTGGAATATAAAATGATTCCATCTTGATCGGTAATGAGAATGTTATTATTCGATGTTTCAATAATCTTATTTAGTTCTTCCTCCAGCATATCGTCGTACATGGGTTCCGCTCCTTTGGGTTTTGGGATGCTTTTAATTAAAATATAAATCAAAAAGTCGAAATAATCAAAAATTAAATCAATAAATAAGAAAATGATTAAGTTATTAATCATTTGATGAAACAGAAATAACGAAAAGCCTTATAAAACGCAGCTAAATAGTTGGCGTGAATCTTGCTTATGTAAAAGGTAAGAAGATAATTTTAAAACAAGGGTGTTATACAATTCTATTCTTCTATTAATGAATAAAAAGGTGGAAGTTTATATGGCATCGTGCAATGCCATGGAGTGAAAAATAATAGTGAAAATTTAGGAGGATGTTACATGATGAAGTATCAACCGAAAGACTCATTCAAATCACCCCGTTTTTGCGGAGTACGTACGTTTATGCGGCTTCCATTTGTTGAACAGGTAGATGAACATATGGATTTTGTCATTACGGGAATTCCTTTTGATTCCGGGCAATCATTTAGGACGGGTGCGAGATTCGGACCAGAAGCCATTCGCGATTTTTCAATCCTTTTACGTCCTTATAATCCAGAACAGGATATTAATATTTTTGATTATATATCAGGAATTGATTATGGAGATATTCCGATCATTCCTGGCTATATTTCTGAGACTTATAAAAAGATTGAAGAAGAGCTTACCCCCATCATTGAAAAAGGGATCATTCCCATTTCATTAGGAGGCGATCATTCTATTACTCTCGGGGAGTTACGTGCAATCGTAAAAAAACATGGACCAGTTGCCCTGCTTCAATTCGATGCTCACTCCGATACTTGGGATAGTTATTTTGAACAAAAGTATAATCACGGAACCGTTTTTCGTCGAGCAATAGAAGAGGGCCTCATCGATGTATCACGTTCTCTTCAAATTGGTATGAGGGGTGGTCTGTACGGACCGGAAGATCTTCAGGATGCCCGGGATTTAGGGTTGGGCGTTTATACGACGAACGATTATAAACGTATCGGGGTTGAAAAGATGCTAGGTGTCATTCATGAGCGTGTCGCGGAGGGTCCGGTGTTTTTATCTTTTGACATTGATTTTTTAGATCCCGTTTATGCACCTGGAACAGGGACCCCGGAAGTTTCAGGGGCCAGCATTGATGATGCTTTAGCCTTTGTGAGAGGTTTGACGAATATAGATTTTGTAGGATTCGATCTCGTTGAGGTTTTACCATCATACGATCACGGACAAGTCACGGCTGCCGCAGCGGCTAATATTGTCTATGAATTCATCACACTCATCGCTCTCGCAAAAAAAGGGAAACTGGAGAAAAAAGAGAGAGTTGGAGATTTGGAAACGCAGCTTAACAACTAGTTTCTTCATTTAAGTGGAAGGAAGGAATGGTATACTTCCTCCTTCCCTCCCTCTATAAAGCGATAAAAACAAAACAACCCCAAAAGGAGATGTGTAAATGCATATTTTGGATATATCGATCATGACTCTATATTTTTCTGTTTTAATCATTGTGGGAGTAATCGGGTCCAAACGGGCAAAAACAGCAGATGATTTCATTGTAGCAGGGCGTAATCTGGGTCATTTTATGTATTTATCCTGTTTAGCTGCTGTGATATTAGGGGGTGCTTCTACTCTAGGAACAGCAAAGTTAGGTTATCAGTTTGGGATATCCGGTATTTGGCTAGTGGTGATGATCGGTCTCGGCATTATCGCTATCGGGTTGTTTTTAACAAATAAGATATTTGATTTAAAAGTGCTGACGATCAGTGAGATGCTTGAGAAGCGTTACAATTCTCAAACAAGATTGATCAGTGCCCTGGTCTCTGTCATCTATACATTCATGCTGACTGTAACGCAAGTGATTGGGATGGGGACGATATTACATGTTTTGGCTGGCTGGAATTTAACGGTTTCCATGATAGTCGGGGGCGGAATCGTTTTATTTTATACAATATTAGGAGGTATGTGGTCCGTCACCATGACTGATGTCGTGCAATTTGTCATCATGACGATCGGTATTTTCTTTATCATGCTTCCAATGAGCGTCTCTAAGGCAGGAGGGTGGGGCTCGCTTAAGGAAAATCTCCCTGCATCACATTTCGAGTTAGGAAATATTGGCGGAGAGACAATTTTTCAATACTTCTTATTATTTACTCTAGGGGTTGTTGTTGGACAAGATATTTGGCAGCGTCTTTTTACCGCACGAACCAAAGCGATATCTCGTGGCGGAACGGTTGGAGCAGGAATATATAGTGTTTTTTATGCGATTGCAATCAGTATAATTGGAATGTGCGCTTTTATTATCCTTCCTAATTTAGGAGATCCACAAAATGCATTTACTAGTATAGCGATGGAAACTTTACCTGCTGGTCTATTGGGGGTTGTCATTGCGAGTGTGGTATCTGCCCTTATGTCTACAGCTTCAGGAACGTTGCTTGCTTCTTCCACTCTAGTTGTTAATGACATCATAAAAAAATATATCGGTCCCGGAATGAGTGAACGACAATTTTTAAAAACATCCCGGATTACAACTTTAACGATTGGTGTATTGACCATAATCGTTTCAATATGGATTCAAGATATTTTAGTTGCATTGGATGTAGCTTACGCAATTTTATCCGGTGCTGTGTTCTTTCCGATCATCCTTGGCTTCTTTTGGAAGAGGGTCACGGCTACGGCTGCATTTTACTCCATTCTGGCAAGTATGGTCGTTATTATTGTGGGATTGGTGATTAATGGACCTTCCTCCACACAACCAATTCTGTACGGGCTTGCTACTAGTTTTGTCGTCATTACTGTACTTACTTTCCTAAGTTCCAATAAAAATAACGAGAACAAAAGTGAAGTCAAGCAAGATGGAAAGGGTAAAGCTGACATGGATACCATGGCTAATTGATTGGTCAGCAAAAAAAGGAAAAAGAATCGAGGAGGAAAGAAAGATGACAAAGACAATTTCCCTGCAACCCGCAACATTCAATACTATGGAAGAAGAACGCAATCACCGGAAAGAACGGTTGGCAGCTTCATTCCGTCTTTTTTCAAAGTTTGGATTCGATGAAGGGATAGCTGGCCACATTACGGTCCGTGATCCTAAATATACAGACCATTTCTGGGTCAATCCGTTTGGGATGCACTTTAGTCAAATTTCCGTTTCAGATCTGATATTGGTAAATCATAAAGGTGAAATTGTAGAGGGTGAACATTCAGTAAATGGTGCTGCCTTTGCCATTCATTCGGAAATTCATAAAGCACGACCGGATGCTATTGCAGCGGCACATGCTCATTCGGTATATGGAAAGACATGGTCTTCTTTAGGGAGACTGTTAGATCCGATTACGCAAGATGCCTGCCAATTTTACAATGATCATGCATTATTTGATGATTTTACTGGTGTGGTTTATGCATCTGAAGAAGGGAAACGCATTGCCAGGGCTCTAGGTCAATACAAAGCTGTCATCCTTCGCAACCATGGATTGTTAACGGTGGGTCAATCTGTAGATTCAGCTGCTTGGTGGTTCATAACGATGGAGCGTTCATGTCAAGCACAGATAATGGCTGAATCTGTAGGTAAGCCCATTTTTATTGAAGAAGAGTATGCAAAGCTAACGGCAGAACAAACGGGAACGGAATATGAGGGATGGCTGAGTTTTCAGCCTCTTTGGGACAGAATCAGAAAAGAGCAACCAGATTTCTTGAAGTGATCATAAAGCAATGTATGGTATGATTGCATTCACATTTAACATAGGTTCTTGAGGAGGTTTTATAATGTCCGCTTCCAAGAAAAAATCACCTTCACTTTATATAAGGGTCGATATACCGGAAAAATACATCAACGAGTTTAAGGAGATTTGTTCAGAAGTTGTTGTCGAGCCATGGGAATTCGGCGAACCTGAACCACAGCCAACGGTTGATCTATCGAAGTTTGATGTCCTTTATACGCTAGGGCTTCATGATAATCTTAACATTATAAAAAAAGCTCCAAAGATTAAATGGGTCCATTCAGACAGTGCTGGAGTGGAGGCCATGCTGACTGAAGATATACAAAACAGCGATGTCATCATCACCAATGTCAAAGGCTGCACATCCGTTCCGATAGCCGAGCATACAATTGCGATGCTATCTTCGTTAGCAAGAGGTGTGCCGGCAATGATCAGAAATCAAATAAACAAAACTTGGGTTGAAATTCCTGTGAAAGACCTTGAGAATTCTACTGTGGGGATTATTGGGTATGGTGATATAGGCTATGAGATAGCAAAGAGATGTAAAGCACTAGGTATGACCGTTATTGGGTGCCGCCGGAATCCCGCCAAGAGGAACGACGAATATGAACCTGCTGATTTGATAATGGGCATGGATCAAGTGGATGAAGTCCTTTCTAGGTCCGATTTTGTCGTCTTGGCACTTCCGTTTACGAAAGATACCTCATACTTTTTTAATAAAGAACGCTTAAATAAAATGAAAAAAGGCAGCTATGTATTAAATGTCGGCCGGGGTAATACGATTGTGGATGAAGATTTAATTCATTCCTTAAGCAATGGGCACATAGCAGGAGCGGCTCTCGATGTGTTTGAAGTAGAACCTTTACCTAAGGATCACCCTTTCTGGCAGCTGGAAAATGTCATGGTTTCCCCACATAATGCTTACAACTCTTCCAAACACTTAGATCGTGTGATGGAGTTATTCCTGAAAAATTTAAAACTTTTTTCTGAAGGTGAACCACTAATGAACGTTGTGGAAAAAAGACTGGGTTATTAACAGGAATGGTTTATTTGAAAAGGAAGTTCTCAAGAATGGGAACTTTAGATATTTAAATGATATGACTGAAGTAGGAGGGTAGACCCTGATTGGGTTTACTCTTTTTTTGATTAAAAGTTTCTGATTCATGTTTTTCCTTGTATAGGACAATCTCCGATCAGGAAAAGCTGGATGTAAGGAGGCGATGTGAATGGGTACTTTCGAAGTTATTTCCCTGATGCTAAGCTTTGGCATGTTTGTAATTGCTATTCTTGATTTCAAAAATCATGACAAGAATCCTTAAAGATACCGAATATGTTATGAAAAGATAGGCCGATGTGTTTGATATTTGGAAGCGTTTAATAAATACTGGGTACAATATAGAAGGTATTGATTTCCTCGATTCTTTAAACTTGCAGAGAACACCAATATGAGGTGTTCTTTTTGTTGTAAAAGTATTTCAAATGGGTTCATTAGTAAATCCCATCCACTCAAAGGCTGTCATCTTTGACAAAACAATGATATACAAGTATAGTCTCTAATAGACCGGTTGATATAATTTCAAGGAGTGATCCAGCTATGGCAGAAAAACGAAACTCGAAAGACATTCTTATTGAAGCTGCTTCCCGGCTTTTTCGAATACGTGGATATTATGGTGTAGGGCTTAAGGACATTATTGAGGAAAGTGGTATCCCAAAAGGTTCGCTGTATCATTATTTTCCGAAAGGCAAAGAAGAATTGGCAATCGAGGCGATTATTCATACAAAAGAATTCGTGATAGATGAAATTAAACGGGGATTTGATGAAATTGAAGACCCTATCAAAGCCATTCAGGCTCATATTTTTCATTTATCCGAGGTTTTTGGTGATAGTGAAAATCTATTAGGACTGCCAATCGGGACGATTGCAGCGGAAACATATACGACGAGTGAGCAGATAAGAAAGGCTTGTCAAGAAGCGATAGAAGATTGGCAATCCATATATGTGAAGAAATTACTCGAGGCGGAATTCAGTGAGAAACGGGCAAAAGAATTGAGTATCGTAATTAATGCTTTAATTGAAGGCGGTATCCTTTTAGCCTTAACGGCGAAAAACGGGGAACCTCTCCAAGCCATTGCGGAACAGATACCATTATTGCTGATAAATAAATAAGTCATACGGAAAAATTATTTTAAGCTTAGGTCGAACAGTTAGTAATTGGAGGAATCATTTTATGTCTACAGATGCAACACAGCAACAAAACCCAGTCATTAGAACGACCCCCATTTTAATTGCTTTTTTAATTGCGGGGTTCATTGGGTTATTCAGCGAGACGGCATTAAACATGGCGTTGGGGGATTTAATACAGGAATTCAATGTCAGTCCTTCCACCGTGCAATGGCTGACAACGGGTTACTTATTGACATTGGGGATATTGGTTCCCGTTTCGGGACTCTTGATTCAGTGGTTCAACACTCGTCAATTATTCATTGCATCAATGGTGTTCTCCATCATTGGGACGCTCATTGCAGCAATTGCACCTGGGTTCGGCATCTTGATGCTAGCCCGTGTCGTCCAGGCAATCGGAACGGGTCTTTTATTGCCTCTCATGTTCAATACCATTTTATTGATTTTCCCTATTCATAAAAGGGGAGCGACGATGGGGTTGATGGGGCTGGTGATCATGTTTGCCCCAGCAATCGGTCCGACAGTTTCAGGTTTGATTATTGAAAATCTAAAATGGAATTACATTTTCTGGGTGTCTTTGCCGTTCTTTGTGATCGCTTTACTATTCGGTCTCAAGTATA
Organism: Peribacillus sp. NJ11; assembly: GCF_030348405.1. Taxonomy (NCBI): domain Bacteria; kingdom Bacillati; phylum Bacillota; class Bacilli; order Caryophanales; family Bacillaceae; genus Peribacillus; species Peribacillus sp. NJ11. Next base: position 256,826 of record NZ_JAUCFO010000001.1, on the reverse strand, counting down.
TGCAAAACGTTTCAACAATCACAAAACCTAAAATCGATGTACCATCCATTATTTTATCGACCATTGGTTTTGGTGGAATTGTTTATGGCTTTAGTATTGTTGGAGAGCAAGGGTGGAGTAATGCGATAGTTCTATCCTCGATCATTGTTGGCCTTATAGCGCTGTTCCTGTTTGCTGTAAGACAATTCAACATGGATAAACCGATGATTGACTTGCGCGTTTTTAAATATCCGATGTTCACGTTAGGGTTAATAACCGTCTTCATCACCTTCATGATCATCATGTCATCCATGATTCTCTTACCGTTATACTTGCAAACCGGGCTTGCATTAGCTGCGTTTTCTGCTGGGCTCGTACTTTTACCTGGTGGAGTGCTTAATGGTATCATGTCGCCGGTTACGGGGCGCATTTTTGATAAGTTTGGACCAAGGGGATTAGTGATCCCAGGCTTCATTATCATGATTGCCATGTTATGGACTTTGACGAACGTAACGACTGAAACATCGATCATTATGGTAATCGTCATGCATACTCTCCTTATGATCGGTGTTTCGATGGTCATGATGCCTGCCCAAACAAATGGGCTGAATCAACTGCCGAAAAATCTTTATCCGGATGGAACGGCTCTAATGAATACATTGCAACAAGTATCGGGGGCCATCGGTACAACCGTTGCCATTACCATCATGTCAGCATCACAAAAAAATTATATGGCAAATGCAGAAGATCCGTTCGATCCATCTGCCATTAGCGGCTCATTGACTGCAGGCGTTCAAGATGCCTTCATTTTCGGTCTTGTCCTAGCAATCATTGGCTTGATCGTGTCGTTTTTTATCAGAACAGCACGAGACTGATAAGATATATTAATGAAAAAAGATAAATTAGCCAGCAGGGAAAAGATTTTCTCTGTCTGGCTTTTTTGTTCGAAAAAGGATATTGGTGTTTTTAAAGAATTTAATAATTTTTTACGCCCCATTAGTTACACTGTTTTGTATTCTATTCTTCGAAAGTCCGAAACCATATTAAGGAACTTCGCATTTTCTTCTAAATAAGGGAAGTGGTTACTCTCTTCAAAGATATAAAGTTTCGAATCCATCAATCCAGCATTGATTTCTTCTGAGAAGACTAAAGGGCATTGTGCATCATGTCGTCCACAATAAACAATGGTGGGAATTCTAACATTTGATAGTTCTTTTTGTAAATCAAAATTAGGTAGGTCATTAAAAGAAAAGTAATCTAACCTTCTATGTACTACTTTGCCACTGGAAGGTTTTTGGAAATATTCAGCTTTTTTTTCAATATTGTATAAAGACATATCTGTCCATTCTCTATTGGCAGATCTTCTTTCCTCAATAGTGGTATCCGGAGACTTCAAAATAGAGAATATCTCTTTCAACCTCTTGTTAAGTGAACTACTGGGGCTATACATACTTCCTTCGTGTTCCATATACTTTTTTGTAGCAGTAGCCCCTCCGACCATTAACTTTGAAAGGGTATTAGGAAATGATGTTACATAGACCAACCCTAACATTCCTCCAGTTGAATGTCCTGCAAAACTCCATAGCTCCAATACTAATGCTTCCCTAATAGCTTCCAGATCCATAACTGATTGAACCATACTCATTTCTTCGTCTGACTCTGCATTACAAGAGTTTCCCGCTCCCTTTAAATTTACAAGATAAACTTTAAAATCACTTACAAAATTATCAGCAAAATAATAGCCAAGTTCATTAAATTCGCTATATAAATGAGTGATACAAACAGGTTCACCTTCTCCTTGGACAAAGACCTCGAACTTTCCACGGCTTGTTTCAACCATTTGTCGTTTCCACATAAAAAACACCCCATCTTTTTAATTTTTAATAAGGTTATGTCCAGTCCTTTTAAACATTCTTGTGCTATCCTGTTCCTTAATATCTAAAAGTTAACAAGAATACCATGTTTTTTACTGATCCTTTTTACCATATTTTATCAAAAACTATGAAGATCAGAGTGAATTATTTGAAAATTAACCACTTATCGGATAATCTTACACAATAATAGTTACTAAAAGTCAGCTCAATAAAACGGTTAACAGGAGGAATTCAAATGAATACAATAAAGACCAAAATGTTTGAACCTGTAACAATAGGTGCATGGAACTTAAGAACAAGAACGGCAATGGCTCCTATGACACGGTCGTTTGCCGATAACGAAACCGGTGTTGTAAATGACCTGACCGTAGAATATTACCGAAAACGGGCTCAAGATGGAATCGGACTTATCATTACTGAAGGTGTAGTGATTTCACCAAGGGCAAAGGGCAATCCTGGAGTTCCCGGAATATATACACAAGAGCAAATCAACGGTTGGAAAAAAGTAACGGAAGCTGTACACGCTGAAGGCGGAACGATCATAGCGCAAATCTGGCATGTTGGCCGTGCAAGCCACCATGAAATTGCAGGAGGACTTCCTCCGCAGGCTCCTTCTTCTATCGCTGCTGAAGGAAAGGTTTCACGATTCGGAAAACCTTTTGGTACTCCTGAAGAAATGACAGAGACGGATATTGAAGAAGTGGTGAACCAATATAAACAAGCTGCTAAGAATGCGATGGATGCTGGCTTTGACGGCGTTGAAATTCATGGTGCACACGGCTACTTAATAGACCAGTTCAATTCCGACACCTCCAATAAAAGGACCGATCGGTACGGTGGTGATTTAAAACAGCGCCTGACCTTTATGAAGGAAGTGCTAAAAGCGGTTATTGATGCGGTTGGAGTGAACCGTACCCTTATTCGTTTCTCGGCTTTGAAAATTGACCAGCCGTCTTACATGTGGGAAGATCCTGAAACAGCGATTCTAACATTTATTGAAGCGTTTAAAGAAACAGGAGTCAAAATGATTCACCCGTCCACGATGGAATTCACCAAACCGATTGCAAGAGGATTGACCATGCATGAATTGGTACGCAGCCACTGGGATGGAATTATAGTTGGTGTGGGAGGGCTTGATCCTGAAACAGCAGAAGCCGCACTGGAAAAAGGCATCATTGATGTTGCGGCAATCGGACGTCCGCTTATCGCCAATCCGGATTATCTGGCACGAATTAAGCAGGATGAAAAACTCGTTGATTACGAGGCAAAGAAACATTTAGGGCAACTGATTTAATAGAGGAAAATAATAAGCAGGCTTGTTCATGACAGGACACCGCAGTAACCATACATCCTTTTCTATAACTGATGCGATTCTTCATTAAGAAGGGTCGCCTTTTCTTATGGAAATAAAGTGGTGAATAGAGGGAGAAGGATGTTAAAAAGATTATATGTATTTGGTAAGCTTACTGGTCATTTTAATAAATAAGGTGAGGAAGCTGGTATATCAATGGAATGTATCGTGGTTATCGGAGTGTCCGCGGGTGTCGGGAAATCAACTTTTGCAAGAAGGTTTGGTAGGGTGGGGGGATATGCTGAAAAAAGGACAACTTCAACAAGGGATGAAGACTCTCCAAAGCGAGATTGAATTCATATATATATTATTTGGAGCAGCATCATCATCATTCATAAATGAAAAGGATATTGAGGTTCTATGTTTCTAACAAAACATATTATTCTAGAGTTTCGACATTATATTGACAATAATATAGTTACTCTTTAGAATTGAAAATGATTCTCAATATGGTACTGGAGGAACCAATGTTATGTCAAAAAGAAGAAACAGTAAACAAGTGTTATTTATATCTGCCATCGTTTTAATTTTATCAACGCTTTTACTTGGATGTACAAATGAATCCAAAGAAAATTCAACTTCAAATAAAGACAGTAAAGACATGCTTACTTTTGCTTGGCCTAGGGATATAGGTGAAATGAATCCGCATGTCTATAATCCTTCTCAATTATTCGCTCAATCGATGGTATATGAACCTTTGGTTAGCTACCAAGATGGAGGCGAGCTGAAACCACATTTAGCTGAATCTTGGGAAATTTCCAAGGATGGGAAGGAATATACGTTCAACCTACGTCAAGATGTGAAATTTTCTGACGGCACAAGCTTTAATGCTGAAATTGTGAAAAAGAACTTTGATGCTATATTGAAGAATGTTGATTTACATAGTTGGTTGGGCTTTATTCCGAAAGTGGATCAAACGGAAGTAATTGACCAAAACACGTTTAAACTAACATTAAAGGAGCCATATTATCCTACTATTCAAGAGTTAGCCGTCGTTCGTCCAGTCCGTTTCTTAGGTGATGCTGGATTCCCTAAAGATGGTGACACTTCAAAAGGCGTTACAAAACCAGTCGGTACAGGCCCATGGATTTTGGAAGAATATAAAGCAGATGAATATGCTATTTTCAAACGCAATGAAAATTATTGGGGTGAACTCCCTAAAGTAAAGAAAATCAAAGTCAAGATCATTCCTGATGCTGAAACCCGAGTTCTTGCTTTTGAAAAAGGAGACCTAGACCTTATTTATGGTGAAGGCGTTATCAGTCTAGATTCGTTCAAACAATTAGAAACAACAGGTACCTATGAGACTAGTGTTTCTGATCCGGTTGCGACAAGACAACTAGTTATGAATACGAAGAAAGAACAGCTTTCAGATTTACGTGTTCGTCAGGCGTTACAATATGGATTTAATAAAAAGGCAATGGTTGACGGAGTTACTTCTGGGTTGGAAGAGAAGGCAGATTTTATTTTACCGACAAACTTCCCTTATACTTCAGACATTGATGTAACAGCGATTGATTATAATGTTGAAAAAGCACAAGCTTTATTAGATGAAGCAGGATGGAAGCTGCCAAAAGGAAAAAACGTTCGTGAAAAAGACGGAAAACCACTTGAAATCGAGTTAATGTACGACTCTGCAGAATCGATTCAAAAAGCAATGGCCGAAACATTACAATCTGAGTGGGCGGCACTGGGTGTTAAATTAAATATCGTTGGAGTTGAGCTTACGGTACAAATTCAAAGATTCAAAGCTAATGAATTTGAATTGAATTTCTTTAGTAACTATGGCGCACCCTATGATCCTCATACTTTCGTAAACATCGTTGGTTCAGAAGGATTTGGATTTAACGAAGCCATTTCATCTTATCCGAACAGAGATAAGTTGTTAAAACAAATTGCTGATGTTCCTGGAACAACAGATGAAAAAGAACGTCAAGAACTTTACTCGACTATTTTGGAATCACTGCAAGACCAAGGAGCTATTGTACCTATTTCTTATATTAAGAAAATAGCTGTTTATCAAAAAGATGTATCAAATTTCACATTCCCTGCTAACCGAGATGAACATCCATTCACAGGAATTAGCATCGAGTAGTCAGATACAGGAGGGTTTTCATGGGAACTTATATCTTGAAACGAATTATGGCCATCATTCCCATCTTTCTTTTGGCCACTCTTCTAACGTTTGGAATGATTCACCTTTCACCCGTGGACCCAGCTGAGGCATATTTATCTGCAGCACATATCCAGCCTACAGATGAGATATTGGCTCAGAAAAGACATGAGTTTGGCTTAGATCAACCCCTCCATGTTCAATATGTAAACTCTATCATTAAGATATGCCAATTTGATTTTGGCATATCTTATGTTTCGAATAAACCTGTTTGGGACGAGGTTACATATCGAATGCCAGCGACCATTCAGTTAGCTTTAGGTAGCATCATATTAGCGGTCCTGGTCAGTGTCCCTCTTGGTTTTTTGGCAGGCATAAAGAAAAACAGTGGTATTGACCATTTTAGTCGACTTCTCTCTTTTTTCGGGGCATCCATCCCTTCTTTTTGGCTTGGTTATTTATTGATTTTTTTCTTTTCTGTTAAACTCGACCTATTTCCTGTTGAAGGAATCGGGACTTGGCAACATCTGGTTCTCCCTTCCATTACTTTAGCTTTGCCATTAATAGCCTTGTATACTCGATTGTTACGTGCCAGTGTTCTTGAAAATTTACAGGAACCTTATATCCTTTTTGCTCGTACAAGAGGGATTCATGAAAAAGTGATTATGGGAAAACATGTATTGAGAATAGCCATATCTCCTATGATTACGGGACTAGGGATGAATTTAGGAAAGCTACTGACTGGAACCATTATCGTCGAAGCGGTCTTTTCCTGGCCAGGATTTGGTCGTTATTTTATTGAAGCTATTTTTAATCGGGATGTTCCTGTCATTCAATGCTATGTGCTTTTAGCAGCGGGACTATTCATTTTTAGCAACTTGATTGTTGACCTTATTCAAATGTGCATCGACCCACGCATCTCCAGAAAAGGAGGGCAACGTCAATGATAACAAGTCTTCGCATTATGATGAGAAGTCAGAAAGTGATTGTCCTTTGTTCGATAATATTGAGTTTCCTATTTATCATCACCATCTTGGCTCCTTGGATTGCACCTAATGATCCCATTGCTGTCAATTTAGCTAATAAACTACAGCCCTCTTCCTTTGAGTATCCATTGGGAACTGATCATTTAGGAAGATGCACGTTATCACGCATCCTATATGGAGCTCGCATTTCGTTAGGATTTGCCACATTAATCTTTATTTCATCTTTAGGCATCGGTTTGATTATTGGAACCATTGCTGGTTATAAAGGTGGATGGGTTGACCAGCTGCTAATGAGACTTTGTGATGGTGTTATGGCATTTCCGAATCTTTTGCTCATTCTTGGACTTGTTGGTATATTGGGACCTGGCCTTAAACAGGTCATCTTAGCATTGATGCTTGTGCAATGGGTGTATTATGCGAGAATTTTCCGAGGAATGGTACTGAGTCTGAAAGAACAAAACTATATTGCGGCAGCTAAAATAAGCGGTTCTTCACAATGGAAGATAATAAAGAAACATATTGTTCCAAATGTTCTCCCTCCGCTCGCTGTTATGGGTACATTGGAAATGGGTTGGGCCATCATGGATATATCCGCCATGTCGTTTCTAGGTTTAGGTGTGCAACCCCCTACTCCAGAATGGGGAGCAATGATTCATGAGGGGAAATCGTATATCCGGACGAATCCAGAATTAATGCTATATCCAGGTTTGATGATTATGCTCGTTGTCGTCACCTTCAATTTATTAGGCGAAGCGCTATCAGAACGTTTTGGAGTCAAACGTCGTTAATAAAAAGGAATGAGAAGATTGAGAACAGAACGGTCGAATGTATTAAAAGTGAGCGATCTACATGTACAGGTACAAACAAAAGATGGTGCTTCCACCCTCGTTCAGGATATTAATTTTGAACTGGAAAAAGGGAAGGTACTGGGGCTTGTTGGGGAAAGTGGGAGTGGTAAAACCGTTACGAGTATGTCCATTCTGCAGCTTCTTGATCGGAAAACAACGACGATTGAAGGAAGCATTACCCTCCAAGGACGAGAATTGAATGGTTTAGACGATAAAGAAATACGTGAAATTCGTGGCAAGGATATTGCCTTCATTATGCAAAATCCGATGAATTCATTTACGCCTGTTTTTACAATCGGCAATCAATTTATCGAAACGATTAGGACTCATACCTCATTGAATAAAAAACAAGCAAAAGAGCTTGCCATCGCTGCGATGCAGAATGTAAACCTGCCAGATCCAGCGAAACTATTAAAAAGCTACCCTTTTCAATTAAGTGGAGGTATGCTTCAACGCGTGATGATTGCGGTGGCAGCATGTTTAAATCCTTCCGTTATTATTGCTGATGAGCCGACAACTGCACTCGACGTTCATAACCAATTACAAGTACTTCGCCACTTGGATAAAATTCGTTCTGAATATGGAACATCCATTTTACTCATTTCTCATGATCTGGGAGTCATTTCTGAAATGGCAGATGATGTAGTCGTTATGCAACATGGCAGAATTGTAGAAACTGCAAATGTATTTGAATTATTTGATAATCCACAGCATGAGTATACAAAGAAACTGCTAAATGCCCGCCTTATCTTAAATCATGAAGAACCTATCACCCATATGTTGTGATATATAGATTGCATTCTTTTGAGGGGTGAACAAATGAGTTTATTACAAGTAAAAGCAGTAACTCATAGCTATAATTCTCATACGTTTTTTAAATGGAAAGACCATTCAAAAAAAGTACTCACTGACATTTCCCTCTCTATTGACGAAGGAACATGTTTAGGACTACTTGGGTCGAGTGGAGCTGGAAAAAGCACATTAGGAAAAGTGATTCTTGGCTTAGAACGTCCACAGCAAGGACAAGTTCTGTTTCAAGGGCATGATATTTATACTGCTGATAAGCATATTCGACAAAAGATACGCCGAGATCTACAAGTCGTCTTTCAAGATTCGTATTCATCTGTCAATCCACGAATGACAGCCGAGCATATTATAGGCGAGCCATTAGAAAACTATGAAAAACTAACCGTAGCCGAACAAAAAAGAACCGTGATTGAGTTATTGGAAAGAGTAGGCCTAAGTGAAAGGGATTTGAAAAAATACCCACACCAATTTAGCGGTGGACAATTGCAAAGAATTAATATTGCTAGAGCAATCTCTCTTAAGCCAAGGCTAATCGTCTTAGACGAATCCGTAAGTAGTCTGGATATGGTTAATCAAACTATAATTTTAGAATTATTAAGTGAGTTAAAAAAAGACTTCGGCTTATCTTATCTTTTTATTACACATGATATTAAAGCGGCCTATTCAATCGCTGATACTTTGGGTGTACTGGAAAAAGGAGAATTAATCGAGCTTTACGATTCTAAAAATCAGTTTTTTTCGTCAGAACATCCTGTCGTCAAACAGATGAGGGGTTCTATCCTTGCCGAGCATCCACGTTTTCGTTCTCTTCCAACGAGGATTAACAAGACCTAGTCTAGAATTTATATTTATTGATTGGAAGGCCTCGATTTCAGTTGAAAATCGAGGCTCTTGTTTGTAAAAATGGATTATATGTGCTGGAATTCAAAAGTAGTTGTGGATCATTTGAATAGCGTATACAACGTATTTTTCCTTCATGTTGCATGATAAAATGGTATAAAAGGGAAAAGTCGGCGGTGTGAATACAGCTATATATTTCATTTCTATCATACTTTTCTTTTTGCTTCTGATATGATCAAGAGTAACAAAACAACTATTAAACAGGAATCAATATAAATTGAGCAAAAGTTAGATAGCAGAAGAATTAGCATTACACTAACATGACTTACGTTAAACTAGAATATTCTACAAAGAACAATGAATATATTACAGATGATAAAGGAAGTCGATTACTGGATGTATAAAATCGGACTAGTCGGTCTAGAAACTTCTATAGAACAAATTTTAGTTTTGGCAGAAGAATATAAACATGAGTTGGAATTCATCTCATTGCCTTATGTAAAGACCGAAGAGGTGGATAATATTGTAAAAGAACATGATTCTCACGTACATGCATGGCTTTTTTCTGGTCCACTGCCCTATGAAATTGCAAAAAAAACACTAGGTACAGATAAAATAATGGTCCATGTTCCTGCTACGGAATCAGGTTTTTATAAATCCTTTTTAGAGTTGATCTACGAACAAGGGAAAATCATTGAGCATCTAAGTATCGACACTATGTCCTCAAATAATATTAGCGAAGAAGCTTTGTCACAGTTGAATATAAAAACCAAAAAGATTTATACGAAAGTGTTTGAGACAGATGCTGATACGGATGAATTGGTTCATTTTCACTTGAATTTATGGAATGAGGGAAAGACAGAAGGCGCTTTTTCTTGTTTTCCGTCTGTGTGTGAAGTTTTAAGGGAATATGGCATTCCAGCCTACCGTATGTCGATGAGTAAGATGGAAGTGCGGCAAACGCTTCGAATTCTTTCTGAAAAAGTAAAGACTGCCTACTTTAAGGATACACAAATCGGAGTGGAGATCATTGAAGTTGAACACTTTGACAAAGTGGCAGAGGAAATGAAAACTCCTTATCATTTACAGTACTTGGAGCTTCGGCTAAAAGAGATGTTAATTAAACTTGGTGAAAAAATAAATGGTTCCTTTTCAGAGAAAGGGAATGGAAGATACATGATCTTTAGTTCTCGCGGCGTAATTGAACGAGAAATCATTACGCTCGAAGATACCATTCAAAGATTGGCTTTTGAAGCAGATACAACCGTTGCCGTTGGTATTGGCTTCGGCGAAACTGCCTATTCGGCGGAAATTAATGCTTTTCGTGCTATTCAACATTCAAAAAAGATGAAGAAGCGTGAAATTGTGATTATTCAAGATGATGGTAAGATTATCGAATCACCAGGCAAAAAGAAAGAACTGCAATATGCTGCCAAGACCCACAATAAACTCCTTATCGAAAAGTTGAAAAAGGGGAATATCAGTGTTAAAACGTATAAAAAGATATCGGCTCTCGTTCAAAGAATGGGCTGGAGTGAGTTTACAACAAAGGAATTAGCGACACATCTTGAGATGACAGAGCGCAATGTACGGCGTATTGTTGCCGATATGTGCGAAGTTGATTTGGCACAATGCGTTGGTGAAGAGGCTAACGCCACCCGAGGAAGACCGAGTAAAATTTATCAATTATTATAAATTACAGGCACCCATAATTTGGGTGCTTTTTTATTTCCACTTCATGTCGCATTAAAAAAATTTTACAATTAGTTGCAGTGTAAAAAAACAGTTTGGAATTTTCAAAAAATAATTGTAATAAAGACCGAGTGAGATTATACTCTATTTAAGGAATTTTTTCCTTAAACTATCCTAAATTAGAGGTTGTTATGTAAATTGAATGAAAAAGGGGTTGTAGTGGATGTCTCAAACTATAATGGTTCATGATTTGATCGAGTCTGTTAAAGATGAAGTGATTGCTTGGAGAAGGTATTTACATAAGTATCCTGAGCTGTCTTTTCAGGAGGGAAAAACAGCACAATTTGTTTATGAAACGCTACAAACTTTTGGTGAATTGGAAATTTCACGTCCGACAAAAACGAGTATAATGGCTCGTTTGATTGGCCGGCAGCCTGGGAAGGTTATTGCACTGCGGGCAGATATGGATGCGCTTCCAATTGAAGAAGAGAATGATTTTGACTTTGTGTCACAGAATTCAGGAGTGATGCATGCTTGCGGACATGACGGACATACGGCGATGCTGCTTGGCACGGCAAAGATTCTTACCCAGTTAAAGGATCAAATTAAAGGGGAGGTGCGTTTTTTATTTCAACATGCTGAGGAACTGCCGCCGGGTGGAGCCCGAGAGATGGTGGAGGTCGGTGTGCTTAATGGAGTAGATATGATCATTGGCACTCATCTCTTGTCGACTCTTCCATTAGGGAAAATTGGTTTGAGTTACGGTCCGATGATGGCTGGAGCCGATACTTTTAACATTACCGTGGTGGGTAAGGGGGGGCACGCCTCACAGCCCGAACTAACCATTGATCCCATAGCAATTGGAACTCAGGTGGTATCAAATCTCCAGCACATTGTTTCGAGATATCAAGATGCACAGGACGCTCTTGTTATTTCAGTGACTCAGTTCCATGCGGGAAGTGCGATTAATGTTATTCCAAGTAGTGTAAGTATTGGAGGTTCCGTTCGAAGCTTTAATCCGGAACTGAGGGAAAAGATTCCAACCTTTATGGAACGGATTGTAAAAGGAATTACTGAAGCACATGGAGCTACTTATGAAATCGATTATCAGTTCGGTTATGCTCCGACCATTAATGATGAAGACGTAACTCGATTGATGGATGAAACGGTCTGTGAAGTATTTGGTGAAGAAAGTCGAGAGATTTTAAAGCCAATTATGGGAAGTGAAGACTTCTCTGCTTTTCAAAAAGTAGTTCCGGGATCTTATATTGTAATAGGAGCTCGTAATGAAGAAAAAGGGATTATTCATCCTCACCATCATCCCCAATTCACTTTCGATGAACAGGCTTTACAATATGGGGTGAAGTTATTTGTTCACGGGACTTTTAAAGTGTTAAATCTATCATACTAGGGGGTTGAGCGTATGAAAAAAATATATTGGCTCGGAATTATCCCGTTTCTTGGCTTTATTGTAGGCGCTTTGTTTACAAATAAAGTGACTCCCTATGTACTTGGAATGCCATTTTTTCACTTTTGGATTGTACTCTGGTCTGTGCTAACCACAGGTATTATGGGGATTATCTATCTATTTGATCCTGCTAATCAGGAGGGAGATTCAAAATGAATATTGCCGTGTTTTTCATCCTGTTTTTTTTCGTCATTTCTGTTTTGATTGGTATTCAGGCTAAAAAAGGGAAAGAAATGAACTTAGAGCAATGGTCGGTTGGAGGACGCGGAATGGGAACCCTACTGATTTTCCTCTTGTCCGCAGGTGAAATGTATACTACCTTTACCTTTTTAGGGGCAAGTGGTTCGGCTTATGGGGAAGGGGGTTCTATCTTTAGTATCGTATCATACGGCTGCCTGGCAACAGTTATCTCCTACTGGACATTTCCTGCTATCTGGAGGTATGCAAAGAAACACCGATTAGTTTCCCAATCTGATTTTTTTGTAAAAAAATATCAAAGTCCTTATCTTGGTGTGCTTGTTGCGGTTATTGGTGTTATAGCTTGTACCTGCTACTTAGTCCTGCAATTGAAGGGGTTAGGGTATATCGTTTCTGCAACATCATATGGCGCAATCTCCTCTACAGCTGCCATTTGGGTTGGAGCAATTGGTGTAACCATTTTTGTAATGGTCTCCGGTATTAACGGTTCTGCCAGGACAGCTATTTTGAAGGACATTCTGATTCTTGGCATCGTCGTATTTTTAGGAGTTTATTTCCCTCTTCATTATTATGGCGGTATTCAACCTATGTATGAGGCCATTGAAAGTGCAAAGCCGAACTTTACCATACTTCCGGATAAAGGAATGAGCGTTTCGTGGTATATATCAACCGTTATATTAAGTTCGATTGGATTTTATATGTGGCCGCACGGGTTTTCTCCTATTTATGCCGCCTCTAGCGAAAAAGCTTTAAGAAAAAATGCAATCCTAATGCCAATGTACCAATTGATTTTGTTGTTTGCCTTTTTTGTCGGATTTGCAGCTATCTTACAGACGCCTGGATTAAAAGGCAGCGAAGCCGATCTTATCTTGCTGCAACTTTCTAAACAGGATTTTGATCCATGGTTTGTGGGCTTAATTGGTGGAACTGGCGTGTTAGCTGCTTTAGTGCCAAGCTCTATGCTGTTGATGTCAATATCAACATTGCTCGCAAAAAATGTATATAGCGTATTCACTCCATCAGCAACGGAAAATCAGATTGCAAAACTGGTTAAATACTTGGTTCCGCTAATTTCGCTCGTAGGGATTTACTTGACCTTTAAAGGTGGAAATTCCCTCTTTAGTCTTGCTTTAATCGCCTATAATTTTATCACACAACTTGCTCCTGCCTTTTTCGCAAGTTTGATGAGAAAGAATTTTGTAACCAAACAAGGAGCATTCGCCGGGATTATAACAGGAGGCGTGCTAGTCTCTATTATGGAACTAGGGAACATAAAAATTGGTCAACTGTTTCCTTATCTTCCTCAAGCAATTAAAGACCTGAATGTCGGAATTATCGCGCTATTTGTTAACATTGCAGTATTAGTGGTGGTTAGTCTGATGACAAAAAACATTACTTATACTCATAAGGATAATGATGTTTTGGAGACAAAAACAGTATAGCACAAGGTTTTAATACAAAATGAATCGAATAGCCAATCAACATGAATACTAACTATTCCAGAGTAATTCATATCAGATAAGTTTATGAAAACCGACCGTCCTATATTTACAGTTCGGATAACGCTGATTATGTAGACTGATACAGAATGGGACTTTTTTTGAAATCAAAGGGTGTCCAGTGCACATGGTAATTCAGCGAGTCTCCCTTTTTGGTGAGAATCCATGGGAACCAAATTAATCATCAACTTGAAGGAAATAGATCATTTAGATCGCTTTCTAAACAATAACAAAGAAGATTATCTACAAATGAAACAAACCGGTCAGAATATGGCCGGTTTGTTTCATTTAATTACTCTGTTTTAGAGCTCTGATCTTTATTTCTTTTATTTCCTTTACTGTTGTCACCACTAACAGGAGCTTGTCCATGTAATTGCGGTGAATTTTGATTACGGCTGCCTTTATTAAATTTTTTTGTCATGTCTCACATCTCCTTTCTTTTTTCAAATACAGTTTGTCCCTTTTTGATGAACTTATGTTTTTCAATTGAAAAGTACATCTTTATCCAAGCGATATTCAAACCATTGTTTCAAAGATAAAAACCGAAAATTACCCTCCAGGATATAGGCATATAGTTTATGTTGATGAATTTGAACAGAGTGGCGACATTCAATGATATGTAATTTGTATCTAAAATTTTACTAAAGAGGGGTAGTAAGCTGAAGCAGGGGAATTCTAAGTTATTAGTAAGCGTTGCAGGTCGTACTCAAAGATGTAGTACAACAAGAAGAAAACATGAACCGTGAGATGCAGTGTGGATACACACTTCTTCCACACTGTTTCACGGCCAGTAAGCGGTAGTTCAATTGGGATGATGGATAGAATTATTACCTGTTGATAAAAGGGGCTCAGCTGCATTTCTAGTCAGGTTGTTTAGACTAGAGTCACAGGGGGCTGAGTCAATTTATTAAAACGCTAGTCGGATTTCCAAGCTTATTGATCTGGATCCAGCAAAGAGATTGTCAATTCGCCCTTGAGGGATCGTACATACAAAGTGTGAAAAATGGCTGTTTTGACTGTTGAAAGTTTTGACTTTGGAGATGAAATAAAATTATCGTTAGGGAATGTTCGGAACTAGAGGATCTTTTATCATAAGTTTATTCAAGAGGTATTAATTACATAAATCGCTACTTTATTTTTAATAAGCTTGCAGTAGTAGTTTGTAGTTCTGAAAAAAAGAACAGTATATACAGATAAATGATTTCAAAGATACATGTAGTGTTCTTTTTTAAAGCATGTATAAACATTTGCATAATGATCTTTCCTTTCTTAATGTAATTTCATCAATTATACTAATGATTTTATACAATATCTCCCACTTTGTTAGATTACCTAACAGTGTTTTTTTTGAAGTGAATTTTGTTGAAAAGGGATCGTTCGCCAAGGTGAATAGCATCATGTAAATGAAGGAGGGCTATTTTAAGTGGACAATATTTGCAACATTACCTCGATAGAATATATTTTTCGTGCCATTTTGGGAATGATGTGTAGCTTCGGCATTAAATGACCTGATAACAACGGTCTGTACAGCTCACGACTACAGTCCATGAGTCCTGTTCCATTTACGGTGATCACCGCCTTACCGAAAGCGATATCAATTTCCCCAACCTATCGGAAACCAATTGAGAAAAACTAGGTAGAAAGTCGCGATAAGCGCGTTGCTCCCAAAAATTAATAATGCTCGGGACGAAAGTGTGTATTCTTCAGTTCTCTTGGTTTTAATCTTTTCGAGTATAAGTAATTCAGAATCTCCTTTTTCCTTATGTAACGCTTTGGAAACGGTTGATTTGGAATCTTTATATCTCCTTCCCACCTACCTTCAATGGCTTTCAACGAGCTCACATCCTTCGAATTCTCATCCACTTGTTCCGTGTCCTTGGTTCTGCAGCCTGCCATCAATACAAAAGCACTTACTATAATACATATAATCGAAAAAAGTCTTTTCATTTGAGCAACTTCCTTTCTTAAAATAATTAGAGATAAGAAGATATTTTATTAGAACATTTAACGTGTTTTTTTGTTTCAGTCACTCATATCAGTCTTCATTATAAGTAAGTTTTAATATATAATTCCAATATTTTCCCTTAATATGGCGTTTGTTTTTCCACTGTATCTTTTTAAATATGATGGCCATTGCGGCTGTGTAGAGGGATGTATTAAAAAATATCGAAGAGACATTAAATCAGACCGTCTTAATCGAGAGCGTATAAGTCGGTGTTGTTTTCATGGTACCTTTTTAAAGGTAGGGATATTAGGTCAATATATAGAATGATTTATAAATCAAACATTGACATCTAATAGAAACTCTTTTAGAGTGGATGTGTAAATTAAATATCCTCGTTAGGTGAGGCTCCTGTGTAGGAGATACGCTACTGCCCAAAAATGTCGAAAGACGCCAATGGGTCAACAGAAACCATCGACATAAGGTGGTTTTTAATGTAGCTGGCTTTGTCCTATGCCACACAGTGCTAAAGCTCTACGAATGGAGGAACTGGATTTATGCTATGTATTTGTCATTCAGCCATTTACGGCTGTTTGTATTTGTCTTCCAGGCAATGTACGCATATATACCGTATTTAACACCTTCATTTGTAATGGAGGTGTTTTTATTTTTTCCTGGAGGTTAGGATTGTGGGTCACCACTCACGGCGATATACTCCAAGCTTAATGAAAATTGAATGAACACAAAGATTTTGAAGGGGAATAATAATATTTTTTTACTCCCCTAAAAGGAGTTGAGGGAAAAATGAAAGTCCTGACAGAAGACCAAATAACTTTACAAATCATAAAAGTTTTAAAAGAAGGAAAAAAGAAAGAATTTCAAGCAATATTAGAAGAACTCCAACCATATGACATTGCTCGAATATTCGAGGGACTCCCAGAAAAACATCATACACGTTTCTTGTTGTTCCTTGATTCAGAACAAATTGCTGAACTGATTCAAGAACTTGAAAAAGTACATCAATTAAAGATTCTTAGTAAATTAGGAATTGAGAAATCCGGCCATGTAATGGATTTAATGGATAATGATGATCTAGCTTCATTGTTAGAGAACCTATCCCCTGAAAAAATTGAAGAACTTCTTTCAGGTATGAAACAAGAAGAATCTAAAATCGTTCAAAATATCATGAATTATCCCCCGGAAACGGCAGGACGAATAATGACGAACCGTTTTGTATGGATCCCCCAACATTATACGGTTCGTGAATCAGTTGAAAAGCTTAAAATCTTTGCGGAGTTTTCGGAAACGATTAACTATCTTTATGTAATAGATAACGATAAAAAATTAGTGGGTGTTGTCTCATATCGGGATTTAATAATAAATGATGAATCTGAAAAAATTCAAGATATAATGTACAGCCGGGTTATCTCCGTATTTGCTTATGAAGATCAAGAAGAGGTAGCCGGTGTTATTGAGCGTTATGATTTTTTAGCGATTCCTGTTGTTGAAAAAAATAATGAGTTATTAGGAATTGTAACCGTTGATGACATCATTGATGTTGTCATTAAGGAAGCGAATGAAGATATTGAAAAACTCTCGGCATCTGGTAAATCCATAGATTTTGACACGAAGGCGCACGTGGCCGCATATCGTCGGCTACCCTGGCTTATTTTACTTTTATTTATCGGGTTAGTGTCTGGAACCATTATAAGCGGCTTTGAAGAAACATTGTCCAAAGTTGTTGCACTTGCCTTCTTTATGCCGATGATTGCTGGTATGACTGGAAATACAGGTACTCAATCTTTAGCTGTTGTTGTAAGAGGCCTGATTACTAGTGACACGGATAAGGGAGTGGTTACCAGACTTATTATACGAGAGCTTAAAGTTGGATTGATAATAGGTGTTACCTGTGGAATTTTAATTTCCATCATAGCTTATGTTTGGCAGGGTAATCCCGTTCTGGGATTAGTGGTTGGAAGTTCATTAGTCATGACACTGATTATTGGGACTTTAGCTGGGACCATTATTCCTCTGATATTATATAAATTCAACATCGATCCTGCAGTTGCTTCGGGTCCATTAATTACAACACTAAATGACATACTCTCGTTACTTATTTACTTTGGAATTGCAACAATGTTCATTTCAAAATTGATGTAGACTATCCACGAGTTAGTTTATTAAACCAGTTCATAAGAAGAAGGGGCAGTACCCCTGTCGAGTGTACAATAAAAAAGAGTATTTCAAGCTGCGGCCTTTTCTCGGTATTCAATAGGGGAAAGGCCGTTGAATTTTTCTTGGAAGAGATCCATGTATTGTAGATTCCATATGCGAGAAAAATGATAAGTTTGCCGCTCTCTATGTCATCCAAGTTTCTTGGATATATTTTTTATCCCTGACTGTTCCTTAATTCTTGTTTCATTTTACTGTCACTCTAAAATATGGATTGTATGTTTCATAATGTAGACCAAAATAAACGGTTTTTTTATTTGCTCAAAGGTTATTAACCAAGCCTTTGTTCATTCAGCCATTATGCTCATGACCTTTATATGAATGAAAAACATGGGACATAATAGGTCATAGCAAGTTTAGGATTTCCAGTAAAGGCTACATAAAGAGTGTTATGGAAGCAATGGGCAGTCATATTCTTTGACCTACGAACTTCATCGGTGATACGCTTCTTTTCGAAATTACGTATTCAAAACCAAGGAGGAACGAATGATGACACAAACCAAACAACAAATAATCACCCTGGCAAACCGTCCAAAAGGTATGCCTTCGAAAGGGGATTTTAACTTTGTTGAGAGTGAAGTTCCCAAACCAAAAGATAATGAGATATTAGTACGGACGCTATATTTATCCGTCGATCCATACATGCGTGGAAGAATGCAGGAGACCAAATCATATATTGCTCCATTTGAATTGAATAAGGTCATCACGGGTGGCGTTGTTGCTGAAGTTGTAGAGTCCAAATCGAATTCCTTCAAACAAGGGGATGTCGTTGTTGGGAATATCGACTGGGCAGAATATACAGTTGTCACTGAAAAGGAAATCCGCGTGATTGATCCTAAGGTGGCTCCGGTCACAACTCATTTAGGGATTCTTGGAATGACCGGTTTAACAGCTTACTTTGGATTGCTTGATATCGGTAAGCCACAAGAAGGTGAAACTGTAGTGGTTTCAGGGGCAGCTGGTGCTGTTGGTTCAGTAGTTGGACAAATCGCTAAGATTAAAGATGCGAAAGTTGTTGGCATCGCAGGTTCAGATGAAAAACTTGAGTACTTAACGAAAGAGCTCGGATTTGATAGTGCCGTAAATTATAAAAAGGATAGTTTTACTGCAGATTTAGCTAATGCTGTTCCTGATGGAGTCGATGTTTATTTCGATAATGTCGGCGGCGAGGTGTCCGATGCTGTTTTCACACTTTTGAATCCGAATGCCCGAATTCCATTATGCGGAGCGATCTCCTCGTATAATGCAGAAGGAAAAGATCTAGGACCGCGTCTGCAATCGGCGATGATCAAAACGAGTGCACTTATGAAAGGTTTCACAGTTGGAAATTATGCCGATAGATTCCAAGAGGGTGCGACGGATTTAGGAAAATGGCTCCAAGAAGGAAAGCTGAAGTATGAGGAAACGATTATTGAAGGGTTCGAGAACACACCAGATGCATTTTTAGGTTTGTTTAAAGGAACGAACCTCGGTAAACAGCTTGTAAAAGTAGCGGAACCTGAATTCGCTAAACTATAAGTTTTATGGAAACACGGCGGAGGCAGGCCTTTGTTGTGATTTTTAAGCAGCTTATAATAAAAGCGGCCTTTTTTCGATATTCAATCGGGGAAAGGCCGTTTTCCTTTTTATAAAAAGATATAATCCCAGAATGTAGACAAACTCGATGAAAATCGAGTTTGCCTACATTTTTTTAAGAGTTTGTACAATTTGAACTTTGCCTCCAGGCACTCGCTTTCCGCGGGCGGTCCGACCTCGGCGCTTTTGCGCCTGCGGGGTATCCTCTGGACGCGCTTTTCCCGCAGGAGTCTCGCACACCCGCTCCAATCTACTTTGTTTTAAAATTTAGATAGAACCCCTTTTGTCTACAAACTGATAATCCTTCATTACCTTTAGTTGTATCTTTTTATCCATATGAAGGATATTAATTATTAGAAGTCACCTCATCAGACATAGCTTTCACTGCAGAGTTAATAGAATCATTAATGAAAGGATAAATTGAAAATGGTTGAAAATAAGCACAGGTCCTCTTCCGAATCTCTGAAATTAGATGCGATACATACGACATTTAAACAGGCTTTTGAAATAAAAAAGAATCCATTTCCTTGGATAAAAGCACTAAGTGCAGGCATAGCTGCTGCCTTACCTGTTTTCATTGGTTTATTACTCGGAAATTTAGCTTACGGTTTACTGGCAGGGATAGGAGGTTTCACTTATTTATACGTTTTTAACCAACCGTATCACCAAAGAGCTAAAAAGATTTTCTTTGTGATGGTGGGTCTTGCTTTATCTGTTGTTTTAGGGACGCTTTTGGCTCCATACCAATTGGGAACAGCCATAATGATGGGAATCATCGGGGCAAGTGTTTTTTTTCTATTTGGTGCATTAAAGATTACCGGTCCTTCGGCGGTATTCTTCGTCTTGAGTTTTGCACTTGCGACAGGTATGCCAGTTGATCAAAGTTTGGCCCCGTTGCGTGGGGGCCTCGTTTTAATGGGTGGGGCACTATCTTGGATAATCTGTATGTTAGGCTGGTTTTTCAACCCTCATGGACCAGAATCGCTTGCGGTGGGAAAGGTGTACAGAGAATTGGGGGCATTCTTTGATTCCATGGGAACCGAGAAATTCAATAAAGCAAGACAGGGAACGGTAATGGCGATGAAACTCGCTGAAGATACACTGTTAGCCGGGTTTTCAAACAGGCGAAGTTCAGATGAGTTAAAGCGGTTGTTCTTATTGAATGAACATGCGAATGCCATATTCTTGAAGGCACTGGAAATTTCCTTGAACAAAAATATCGTACTGCCGCAAGAATTAGGTCAATCCGTTCATGCCCTGGCAGGTTCAATTGCATCTAAAACAAAGAATAAAAAAAAGATCCTTCAACCTGACCAAATGACTGAAGAGGTGGAAGAGTTATTCATGAAGATTTATAATGCAGATGCCATCATGAATGAACCTGTCAAGAAAATCGATCAAGCAGCAACCATCTCAAAGCCTTCTTTAAAAACCATTTTTCTTGGGGCGTTCGATAAGAATTCAATTGTCTTCCTCTCTTCCGTTCGATATGGAACAATCCTTACCATTGCTGCCATCATCGCCTATTCCGCCGATTTTAACCGTTCGTACTGGATTCCCTTATCCTGTGCGGCCGTTATGTCGGGTTCGACCATCATCGCCACATTCCATCGGGCGGTCCAAAGGACTTTCGGGACGGTCATCGGACTCCTGATAGCAAGTTTAATTCTAGCAGCCGTTCATAAAGAGTTCATCATCGTTCTGATCATTTTATGTTTGACATTCATTACAGAGCTTTTCATCGTTCGGAATTATGGATTGGCGGCGATGTTTTTTACCCCTTCAGCATTGATCATGGCCGAATATTCATCTCAAAGTTATGATTTCAGTTTTTTTGCGACTGTAAGGATAACCGATATCGTCGTTGGAAGCTTGATAGGTCTTATTGGGTCGCTGTTGCTCGGAAGTCGTTCGGCATCCAGTCTTCTCAATCATTTGATAGCCAAAACGATTCGAAGCCAGGGGCAGTTATTATTGATGGCGTTCTCTGAAAAAGATAATGACCTTGCAATTGATGAAAGCAGCGAAAGGAACAAAATGCAAACAAATATGGTGAATCTATTAACGGTCTACAATGCATCCCTTGGTGAGATATACAAAAACAAGACTAGACTGGAATCTCTTTGGCCCGTTATATTTTCGATAGAACAGATGGGCTATTATCTAAATGCCAGCTTGAAATCCTCTGAACGGCCAGTACTATCAGAGAGAAAGCTCGCTCAGTTGCTGTATGTTTTCGAAACCATGGCGATAGCGGCAGATAAAGGTAGATCACATACTAGTAAAGAAGTGCCTGAAATTGAAGGATATTCAAAAATCCGCCGGGAAATTTTGGACCTTCAAGAAGCGCTTCAGTTTTGCGGAGAAGCAACTGGCTAATCAATCTATTGATTCTAATAAGGGAGTTCATATTTGGCTCCCATTCATTTAACGAGTGATTTCTTCGCCTCTGTTAATAGGATGCAATTGGAATGTTTGTAAAAAACTCTGTAAAAATGCCAATTTTCATTATAAAATGTAAATACATAGAGAAAGGTGATGAACCATGTCAAACGTTGCTAAATTTCGTGATTTTTTAACTAGTGAGAAAATCTATATGAATGAGTTGAATGAAGATGGCACCACCTTTTTTAGAGCTGAGCAAAAGTTAAAGGACGGGTGGAAGGTCCTTTTAGTATTTGCATTCAATGAAGATGAAAATGTGGCGGACTTATTTTGCTTTAATGTCGCCGAGTTGAAGAATCCTGAAAAGAAACAGGATGTACATACACTGTTGAATGAATATAATGCTAATTTTAGGTATTCAAAGCTTTATGAAGAAAATGGGACGATTTCCATTAGGTATTCATACTCCATCGAGGGGGATATCGTACCGGATCTCGCGTTCAGGAAGTTAATCATGCTGCTTGAAACGGCACAGCAGGTTTATCCGCGGTTAATGGAAGTCATATGGTCATAACATAATATAGGATGAAAAAGTTCTCTGAATCAGGGGACTTTTTAACATCTTTACTAAAGTGAATGAATATATTATCGTTACAATCCATTAATTTAAATTTTTTTAAAAAGAACTATTGCATTTTTTCACATTAAACTATATAATTAATTTTGTTGGTAATTCGACAAAGTTCTACAAGGATTATGCGGGTGTAGTTTAGTGGTAAAACCTCAGCCTTCCAAGCTGATGATGAGGGTTCGATTCCCTTCACCCGCTCCAATACATACTCATAACGTAGGGTTTCGTTACCTGGAGAACGAAGCTTTGCGTTTAAATATTATAACTAGGATTCTACTGTTTACAGTGGAATTTTTTTATTGTCCAAAATTACCATCCAGGAGGGTGGCTATTTTGATGCAGCACACTCATGTTCAAACTGATTAACTACGGTAGTAGAATCAGTTTGAACAAGGGTGTGCTTTTTTTGTCCAAACAAACGTTTATTGTTGCGATTGCTTCTTTGAATAAAAGGTATTGAAGGAAATATTTGTAATGCGACTACCCAATCTTGTAGTATTGATAATGAGAGTAAATATATTTCATGTTTTCGCGTAAATCCTGATCCTTTAATGGTTAGAGGAGAATTTCGGGAAGTTTGTTCAATGGATCCATTTTGAATTGTGAATATGGAGGGGGAAGCGAAAATGTCACTACTTTTAGAACCAATAGGTTTAATCCAAAATAATAGAGTTAATTTGGAAGATGATTATTGGGGAGAAGTAATTTCCGAGATAATTATGGATGAATCCAAATTCAAAGAAGATTGCCTGTTTGGATTAGAACAATTTTCACATATTGAAGTCATATTTTATATGAATAAAGTGGACCCTGACAAAATTCAGTTCAATGCCAGGCATCCAAGAAATCGAACTGATTGGCCAAAGGTAGGTATCTTTTCTCAAAGGGCCAAAGCAAGGCCAAATCAGCTTGGTGTATCCAGATGTGAATTGTTAAAAGTAGAGGGTCTAAAGATAACTGTGAGGGCTTTGGATGCCATTGATGGAACTCCAGTATTGGATATTAAACCTTATTTGTCTGAATTTGGCCCGATTGGCCAAGTGAAACAACCCAATTGGTCAAAAGAGGTAATGAAAAACTATTATAGTAATGGTTAACAAAAGTATGAAATTAATTTCAAGTAGTTGGCTTACATTAACTGTGTCCAAATCTAATCTTGCTATTTCAATCATTCTTATATGCTCTTCCATTCAGGAATCATTATACTCCTTTATCGGGGTGGACGAGAGGGTAAATAAAAGGATACTAGCTAGTTCCTTGGAAATTATGAAAAGACCCCTTCCGATTGTGGAAAGGGTTTATTTCCGTTCAATTTTGATTATCCTTCTACAATCGAGTAAGTCCCTTCACCACCGTGTATTTCAAGGAACATGTCCATCAAAGATTTCGTTAGCTGATGGGCTTCAGTGATTGGAGTCTTGGGTTGTAAATAAATGATTTGGATGGCCCTTTTCGTCTCTTCGGTGACTTTCGTTCGTTCTGAATCAACGTATGGACTTCCGAAAGCACCATCATGATCGGCTGATGTAATCATATTTTCCATGGAATTCAAGCGGCCGTTCAAACCGTCATAACCATCTGTTCCCTCGCCAATCTTAATCGAGATGTCACCCGCTAATTTATCCGCATCATAAATGCCGATAGGAACTTCATATAAAAGGGAGAAGAAGTTATTCAAATCGATGGCTGAATGGATGGGTGTCAAGTAATTCTGTTTTTTAACGCGGCGGTAAAGGGCTTCCACGGATGGGCGATACCGTGACGGGTTGGTTCCTGTGGTCTTGAAAATCTCTCGCCACTCTTTAATGCCGGAAAAGTCGGTCAACTCCTTTTCTTCAAGGTCGAAGAAAAGAGCCTCCTGAAATAATTGAAGTCTTCCTTTCACCATTTGCGGGGAGGGACCTACTTCGATGTTTTCATATGTAATGATCCCAACTTTGAATTCAGGGATTTTGCTGCTAAGATTAGCCGATATGGTAATTTCCAAGACGTTACACCTCCAAAAATGATTGGAATTAGTTTATCATAGATAGCAATGGTTTGAAATGAATACAAGCTTCGATGGGAATACTGAATGAACGTAGGTGATTAATATGGATATGAATACATTCAAGCAAGAAGTGATTTTATATAGTAAAGAGATCGGCATCGATAAAATCGGGTTTACATCGGCCACGGCGTTTACCGAATTGAAAGGTCGGCTGGTACGTCAACAGGAACTGGATTATCAGTCAGGGTTTGAAGAAGCCGATATAGAAAAAAGGGTCAGGCCTGAATTGATATTCGATAAACCGCAATCCATCATTTCGATTGCGCTTGCGTATCCTTCGAAATTGAAGGATGCTCCGCAAAGTACAAAAGGTGAGCGACGCGGGATTTTTTGTCGGGCTTCGTGGGGAACGGATTACCATGCCGTCCTTCGGAATAAATTGCAGTTACTTGAGGATTTCATTAAAGATAAAGTGCCAGGGGCAATGGCGAAGTCAATGGTTGATACGGGCGAATTATCAGATCGGGCTGTTGCTGAGCGGGCAGGAATTGGCTGGAGTGCAAAAAACAGTATGATCATCACTCCGGAATACGGGTCTTATGTCTACTTGGGAGACATGATCACCAACCTGCCATTTGAACCGGATCAACCGATGGAAGATCAATGCGGGACATGCAATAAATGTGTCGATGTTTGCCCGACAGGTGCGCTCGTTCAGGGTGGTCAGCTAAATTCCAAGCGTTGCATTGCGTTCTTAACGCAGACAAAGGGTTTCCTACCGGATGAGTTCAGGACGAAAATAGGCAATCGTTTGTATGGATGTGATACATGTCAGACCGTATGCCCCAAAAACAAAGGAATGGATTTTCATCTTCATGAAGAGATGGAACCCGACCCCGAGTTAGCAAAACCGCTGTTGAAACCTCTGCTTACGATTTCAAATCGGGAATTCAAAGAGACATACGGCCATGTATCTGGCTCTTGGCGCGGTAAAAAACCAATCCAACGAAATGCCATTTTAGCATTGGCCCACTTCAAAGATGAAACGGCATTGCCTGAATTGATCCTGGTCATGAAGGATGATCCGCGGCCCGTCATACGGGGAACGGCAGCCTGGGCAGTTGGTAAAATTGGTCGGGAGCAGGCCGTTTCCATACTGGAAGAAGCACGAATGAAGGAAACGGATGAAGAGGTATTGGCGGAAATAGAAAAAGGACTACAGTTTACCTTGGAAACAAAATGATATGTAAGACGTAGCAGCCCCGTTAATATTAACGGGGCTGCTTTTTTGCTTAAGATATTCCGAGTTCCTTCAAGGAAACTTTCTATATATTTATAAGATTCGAAAGGGTTGAAACCCTCATTTTATGAAGTTGTGTTTTTGTCCATGCCCTCATACATACACATTAGCATAGATGGTAAGAAGGAGGGCATGAACTTGAGGAATCAATTGCAACGCCTTTTACAAGAAAGAGTGGAGTTTTATACTTCCGATAATCAGGAACGGAGTGAAAGGAAGTTACATCTGAAAAAGGATTTGATGAGGAACCGTGCTGCGGAAATTGTTCGGGTGAATGCTGCAGGCAAGGTACATTCGAAGAGAAAGGAAGACATGGAGACTGTCCTGACTTATCATGTGCACCTGCAATATTTATTGAAACAGGAGGATTCATTTTATATAGAAGAAGAAATGGAAGAACGGGAGGCTCGGTTTCGAAATGGGTATATAGTGGATGAACGTGAGCTGTTTCCCACCATTGAAACGGAAGAGGTACCGCCAGAATCTGATCCAGGTGCAGATCGTCTCGCATATAAGTACGATCGGATGAAGGCCGTCCAATATGCCGAGCGTTGGTGGAACGAATTCAATCCGGCTTATAATAAATTCACTGATGATTGTACGAATTACATTTCACAATGTTTACATGCGGGAGGAATCCCGATGTGGGGGGCGCCAAACAAAAATAAGGGCTGGTGGATAAGAGGGAAAAGCTGGAGTTACACATGGACGACGGCCCATTCTTTATATCATCTGCTTAAAGCCGGGAATGCCATCAGGACAAAGCAGGTGAAGACGGCCAAGGAATTGAATTTGGGTGATATCCTCTGTATAGATTTCGAAGGGGATGGGCGGTTTGATCATAACTTGATCGTAACGGCGAAGGATCAGGATGGGATGCCGCTTGTGAATGCCCATACGATGAACAGCCGACACCGGTATTGGACGTATGAGGATTCGACTAGGTATACACCGAATATCGTTTATAAATTCTTTGCGATTTTGGATGGAAGGTGATTGGTTTTTAGTCTTTTTTGTTTAATGCTATAATTAAGGTGAAGTTTAAACTAGAGGTGAAAATGAAGTGTCAATACATGTAGTTTTATATCAACCACAGATTCCAGCAAATACAGGCAATATCGCAAGAACGTGTGCAGGGACGGATACGTCTTTACATCTCATTCGTCCGCTCGGTTTCTCAACGGATGACAAACAGCTCAAAAGGGCCGGTCTCGATTATTGGGAGAATGTAAAGATCCATTATTATGATTCGTTGGAAGAGTTCTATGAAAAGAATGCCGGCGGTGAATTTTATTACTTAACGAAATTCGGGGAGCAGCCGCATTCCAGCTTCGATTACAGTGATCAAGACAGTGAGATATACTTCATTTTTGGCCGTGAAACGACAGGTCTCCCGAAAGAGCTGATCCATGAAAATATGGATAGGTGCCTAAGGATTCCAATGACGGATAAAGTACGTTCCCTTAATCTTTCGAACACGGCTGCCATCTTGGTTTATGAAGCATTGAGACAGCAAAATTACCGTGAATTGGATTTGAAAACAAAAGATTGAGTTTCATCACTGCATACTGTCATCGCGGTAGATTCAGCCCCGATGATGGTTGTTTTGTTTCACTTTACATATTGAATAGGGGTGGGAGCTTTGAATCATATTATTGAGAAGATTTTAGATCACCGTTCCATTCGTTCTTTTGAGGACAAGCTATTGTCTGAGGAGCAAATCAGTACGATTGTGGAATGTGCCCAGGCTGCATCGACTTCAAGTTATATTCAAGCGTATTCAATCATAGGGGTATCCGATCCGGAAAAGAAAGCCAAGCTTGCTGAACTTGCCGGACCACAATCTTATGTAGAGAAGAATGGGCATCTATTCGTCTTTTGTGCTGATTTATATCGTCAGGATATGGTTTCCGAAATGGAAAACACGGACCTGACTGAATCGATTGAAAGTACGGAGAAATTCATGGTTGCCTGTATTGATGCTGCTCTAGCTGCTCAAAATGCAGCACTGGCCGCAGAATCGATGGATCTTGGCATTTGCTATATCGGCGGGATCCGCAATAATCTCCCGGAAGTGTCAGAGATTTTGAATATACCTCATCGGGTCATTCCGTTATTCGCCCTAGTGGTCGGATATCCGAAAAACCGTTCTGATAAAAAGCCGCGTTTGCCGCAGTCCAATATCTATCATGAAAATGGATATCAGGAGGATAAGCAGGAATTCATCGGACAGCTTGAAGAGTACAATGAAACGATCTCGAGTTATTACGAGCGTCGGACTAAAGGTAAACGAAAAGACACCTGGACCGAGCAAATGGCTGCCATGCTTGGAAAGAAAAGCAGGTTATACATGAAAGATTATGTGGAGAAGCAAGGATTTAAGAAACATTAATCGATGAAATGACCTTTTAGTAATATTCTTACCGTTCCCATAAGGGACATTTACCAAAATCCTGAACATGAGCTAAACAATAAAGATCCCAGAAATATTTCCGGGATCTTTATTGTTTTCATTTGTCGCTAAGAAACGGTTCAGCTCAATAATCCTATCAGAATTACTCCTTATATACCCATGAAATAACTATTGACAATATATTTAGATAGAATTATAGTAATTAAGTAATGGATAATGATAATCATTTTCATTTGATTTTTTACTTATCTTTTTTACAATAAATGGAGGTTAAAAAATGGTTCGCCTATATACAGAGAATTTAAATATTGGTTATGGTGAACGTTTGATTGTAAAAGATCTCAGTGTGGAAATTCCAGATAAAAAAATCACAACGATCATCGGTTCAAATGGATGTGGGAAATCCACACTTTTGAAAGCGATCACCCGGATCATTCCAAATCAATCAGGTATGGTTGTTTTAGATGGGATGAATATCTCAAAAGAGAGCACTAAGATCCTTGCAAGAAAAATGGCCATACTTCCGCAGACACCCGAGAGTGCAAGCGGATTGACAGTTGGCGAGCTCGTATCATATGGGCGCTTTCCCTATCAAAAAGGTTTTGGGCGTCTAACCCAAAAAGACTATGATGTGATTGATTGGGCACTTGAAGTGACCGGCACGAAAGACTTTAAGTTCCGTCCGGTGGATGCTCTCTCAGGAGGTCAGCGCCAGCGTGTTTGGATTGCCATGGCCCTTGCCCAGGAAACGGAAATCATCTTCCTTGATGAGCCGACCACCTATTTGGATATGGCGCATCAGCTAGAGGTTTTAGAACTCTTACAGAGGCTGAATGTAGAACAGGAACGTACGATTGTCATGGTTCTTCATGATTTAAACCAAGCTGCTCGCTTTGCCGACTATATCATTGCCTTAAAAGACGGGGAAATAGTCAAAGCGGGAGATTGTGAAGAAGTCATCACACATGAAGTGCTTAAGGAAGTATTCCATATTGATGCGGTTATCGGACGAGATCAACGAACGAACAAACCAATGTGCAGCACATACAATTTATTAAAAGGAGATTTGACAACAAATGAAAAAGATAATGATCCCGTTTATACTGCTGTTAGTGTTAATTATTAGTGCTTGTGGTAACGAGTCAACCGAAAAAGAAAAAGGCTCCACTTCCAAAAAGGAAAAATCAGGTACCATCACTTATCAATCTGAAAATGGTCCTGTTGAAGTTCCGGCAGATCCTAAGCGTGTTTTAGTACTATCTACTTTCGCTGGTAATGTAATGGCTTTGGATGTTAACCTTGTAGGGGTTGATTCCTGGTCTAAAATGAACCCGAATTTTAAAGAGTTAAAAGACGTCGAGGAAGTAACAGACGAAAACCTGGAAAAAATCATCGAATTGAATCCGGATTTAATCATTGGTTTATCAACGATTAAAAATGTTGATAAATTAAAGGAAATTGCTCCAACCGTAACATATACATACGGAAAAGTGGACTATTTAACACAACACATAGAAATTGGTAAGCTTTTGAATAAAGAAAAAGAAGCCCAAACTTGGGTGGATGATTTCAAAAAACGTGCAAAAGCGACCGGTGAAGACATTAAAGCTAAAATCGGTGAAGATACTACCGTTTCGGTATTCGAAAAGTTTGACAAACAGTTCTATGTATTTGGCGATAATTGGGGTCGTGGAACGGAAATCCTTTATCAGGAAATGAAATTGGCAATGCCTGAAAAAGTAAAAGAAGCGGCGTTGAAAGATGGTTACTTCGCTTTATCTTTAGAAGTTCTGGCAGACTATGCTGGTGATTATGTGATTTTGAGTAATAATAAAGATGAGGACAATTCATTCCAACAAACAGATACGTATAAAAACATTCCTGCTGTTAAAAACAATCAACTCTTTGAAGCTAATGCGAAAGAATTCTACTTCAATGATCCAATAACATTAGAATACCAATTAGACTTCTTTTCAAAAAGTTTTCTTGGAAAATAATACAGCGAGGGAGAGGGATTCCAATTCCTCTCCTTTTATTCTATAAAAAAAGAGATGAGAGAGACAGATGACTAATGAAAATCAACGTTTCATCCCATTTATATGTAAACTGATGATAGGGATTGCTGTATTCATAGGCATGTTCATTATTTCCATGGCATTTGGTGCGGCTGATGTTACCGTAAGAGATGTCTGGCAAGCACTGACATCAAATGCTACCGGTGAAAAGATTTCAATCATTCGGGAAATCCGGTTCCCTCGTGAAGTGGGGGCAATCTTTGTTGGTGCAGCACTTGCCGTTTCTGGTGCCATCATGCAGGGGATGACTAGGAATCCACTTGCCGATCCGGGGTTGCTTGGATTGACGGCAGGAGCCAATGCGGGTCTGGCCATTACTTTGGCATTTATTCCAACAGCTAATAACTTAGGGATCATGACTGCGTGTTTTATAGGTTCCGCTGTGGGGGCAACCATGGTTTTTGGGATAGGTGCGATGAAAAAGGGAGGATTTTCTCCTTTACGGATCGTATTGGCTGGTGCAGCAGTCTCTGCATTCCTATTTGCCGTTTCGGAAGGTGTCGGCATTTATTTCAAAGTATCAAAAGATGTTTCGATGTGGACTGCAGGCGGGAATATCGGAACATCATGGGATCAGCTTCGTGTAATCGTCCCGTTCATTTTAATAGGCATCCTGATCTCCTTTCTCTTTTCCAGACAGCTCACCATACTTAGCTTAAGTGAAGAGGTGGCGGTAGGATTAGGTCAAAAGACAACACAAATAAAGGCGGTACTCTTCGTAGTCATCATTCTCCTGGCTGGTGCTGCCGTTGCGCTTGTTGGGAATATGGTATTCATCGGGTTAATGGTTCCCCATATGGTTCGGGCTATCGTGGGTACGGATTATCGATTCATCCTGCCTATGTCCGCGATTTTAGGGGCCACTTTCATGTTGCTTGCCGATACGATCGGACGTACTATCAATTCTCCATATGAAACGCCTGTGGTAGCGGTTGTTGCGATGATAGGTTTACCTTTCTTCCTCCTAATCGTTCGTAAAGGAGGTAAAGCATTTTCATGATCCAGTCAGCATTAGTCAAAAAACAGCGATGGATATTAGGTGCATTATCCGCACTCATTATCATTACGATCATTATTGGGACGTGTTCGGGATATTCGAACCTTTCTTTTGGGCGACTGATTCCAACGCTTTTCGGGCAAGGGACGTTTAAAGAGGAATTCATATTATTTTCCGTCCGATTACCAAGAATCATCATTACCCTTTTAGCAGGTATGGCCCTTGCACTGTCGGGAGCTATTCTACAGGGAATCACACGCAATGATTTAGCAGATCCCGGAATCATCGGAATCAACTCAGGAGCTGGTGTAGCCATTGCCGCTTTCTTTCTGTTTTTCCCGATTGACGCAGGTTCATTTGTTTATATGATTCCACTTGTCGCTTTTATCGGCGCGTTACTGACGGCCTGTTTAATATATATACTCTCATTTAAGAGAAGGGTGGGTCTTGAACCCGTTCGGTTAGTGCTGATTGGGGTTGGTTTTTCAATGGCGCTTTCAGGCCTGATGATTGTCCTCATTTCATCGGCGGAACGGGCAAAAGTCGATTTCATCGCAAAATGGTTGGCGGGGAATATTTGGGGCACGGATTGGCCCTTCATTTGGGCAGTTCTGCCATGGCTAATCGTCCTTATCCCATTCACTTTATATAAAGCAAATCGTTTGAATCTGCTTGGTTTAAGTGAACCGGTCGCAATTGGAGTGGGTGTATCGATTGAAAAGGAACGGATTGTATTGCTAATAACTGCTGTCGCACTGGCCGCAGCTGCTGTTTCCGTTACAGGCGGAATTGCATTCATTGGACTCATGGCTCCGCATATAGCAAAATCATTGGTAGGACCTCGAAATCAATTATTCATTCCAGTTGCCATTTTAATCGGTGGATGGCTATTGTTGCTTGCCGATACGATAGGCCGTAATATAATTGAACCCGAAGGGATTCCTGCAGGTATCATGGTTGCATTGATCGGTGCTCCTTATTTCATGTATTTATTGCTGAAAAAATAAGAACGTAGCTAAAATCCCTTGAAATTTTTCAGGGGATTTTATGCTTTTTGAGTACTTCCGTAGTTTTTTGTTATTATTCATGGGTTATCTATATCTAATTATTTCATCTGGATTCAAGCGTTTCGCTTCGAAAAAAAATACTTGAATAAACTTTTTTGTATTTACTCGGGTAGGAGTAAGAACTATTGTAGAATCATTTTGCAGTTCTTTCATCTTTTGGCGAACGACTGTGAAATCAAAAAATTTAGAAGCGTAATTTTCAAACTTTGGATTTGAAAAATCCGTTAAACCGAGCGAAGCAAAATGATTCAGCGATTGGTTGATGGTTCTGCGTATTCGCTGTTCGGCAGCTTTTATTTCACGATTAATATCAGCCTGCACAGCTGATGTTCCGAGCTTTTTCTTTGTGATTTCCACAAAGATATCTTTAAGGGTCGGGAAATGCTGTTTAAAAGTAAAAGTCCGTTCATACATAAATAAATATTGAAGCATTTCCATTAAATCTTTTGCCCCATTTTCTCCAACGATTCCTAATTCCGATAAAAGAAATTCGCCCACTTCTTTTATACTGTTCTCATTGAAATTATTTGATTTAGCAACTTTTGGCTGTTCAAAACTCAATACACTATTTAAAGAGGCTTGGATGTTAGTGATCGATCTTTCCAAATGGATACGTTCCATAACTTTTCGAATGACCGTTAATATTTCAATACGATTGATTGGTTTATTAATATAATAATCAATTCCGAGCGAGTATGCTTCACCAATTAGCTCCTTGGATTCAACCTGTGAAATCATTATTACTTTTCCGTTAAATGTATTTTTTATATGACGGAGTGTCTCAATGCCATCTCGAATTGGCATTAATAAATCAATGAATAATATATCAATTTGTTTTAAATTCAAAATATGTCCTTCTAATAAACTTCCATCTTCCGCTTCCTCCACCACTTCTCCTAAATCTTCGTTCTCAATGATTTGGCTTAAGTTTGAACGTATAGCACAATCGTCATCTGTTATAAAAAAACGCATGAAATCATCCTCTCTGAATCAACTTATGAATTGGTAACTTTATTGAAAAAAGGGCCCCGTTAACCTTATTTTCAAATAGGATATCCCCCCCCAGTTCTTTCACGACTTCATTAACATATGAGAGTCCAATCCCTGTTGAAGGTGTTCCGTATTGATCATATTTTGAAGTGAATCCAGGTTTAAATATAACGGTCTGATATTTTTGAGGGATACCAGGTCCATTATCAGCCACTTTAAATTCTACATTGTCGCAAATTTCACACAAACTTAAACGAATGATTCCCTTTTCTTTAATTGCTTCCACTGCATTAGCGACTAAATTATTGAAAAGAGATAATACGGTATATACATGATAATGTGAATGGTTATTTCCATCTAATGAGTATTCAAATTGAATATCCTTTCCAAGTGATAAGGCATATTTTTCATTAATTCGGATAATTAAATGAAAGAGTTCAGCAGCATTCATATAATCTTTAAAACTTTCATTGGAGATCAATTTAGATAGACCAGCAAAAATTCGTTGATTATCCTTCTTAACTTCATGCATTTCACCCGCGATACGCAAAGCCTTTTGACTATATTGCTGTGCAGGAACATCAGGTTGCTTTTCCCTTTTTTCCAGTTCTTTTAAATCACGATACAAATCATACGATTTCTTTGTAATATTCTCTGCATTTTTTAATGTTTTTTTTAAATGAATCGTTTCCTCATATAAATTTGAAATGAGCATCAGCATATGTTCATTTTGTTTTCTGATTTGCTTTTCTCTTGATTGTGCTTCATAAAGTTTCATCATATTAAAAAAGCTTAAAACGATAAAACTGTGTCCGAATGCGATCACGATCATCTCATTTAGTGAACCTAAGGTAATCGTTGTTTCTAATACAATATATTGAAAGAATAATTCTACAGAGTCGGACAATATTTCGATAATGAGACCAATAAATCCAATAACTAAAGATCGGTTTTGAAAGCGGTGTATTTTCACTAAAGAAAAAAGAAAGGAATAGGTGAAATAAAAGAAAAAACTAGGATATTGGACTTGGAAAGAAGAAGTCCAGGAAAAATTATCCTGCATGAAAAAGTCTATTAAGATTCGAAATACCACAACCATTGTTCCTGTCAAGATGCCTGAAAAAATGGCAGGTGTTTTCTGTAATAATAGTAAAAAGAAGAAAAGTGCAGGCGGACCAAAACTTATTCGAAACGTTTCATTTAAAGGATAAAAACTCAATTCGCCTGCTAATGGTACTGTTAACAACATCAGAATAAGGATATTGACCTCTTTTTTCATTAACGTACTGAGATTCAAGTCGTCACCTCCCAATTTGTTTAAAAAATCAGTATACAGTTTCATCGGCTTCAATACAACGCTTACTTTGTTCCTGATTAAACGGCTTAGTACCAATTATGGCAAAACCAATCTGTTTTTCTATCAACAAATAATGGTAACAATTGATGTGAATTAATCACGTTTTTTTTGTGGATTTTTATTTTTTAGAATTTGTAGGTTTTCGTATGTTTATGTAGTTCCCATTTTAAAATTAAAGGTAGTTAGAAATATTTTGAAAGCGCTTAACGATTTACATTGTGTTTTCATCAAATCCAATAAAGTAAGCACAAACAACTAATGAGGTGGAAGAATGTGATTGAAGAATTGTCAAAAGAGTATGACATTCACGTTAATAGCCAAAAGCAAGCCTGCTTAGATGAATGGGTGGCACACTACAGATCCTATGCAACAGAAGGACAAACCGCCAATTATATACCGGCATTGAGCAATATACGCTTATCGCAATTAGGTATCTGCATACTAGAGCCAGGTGGAACAATGATGAAGTCAGGGGATTGTGAAGTCCCTTTCACGTTGCAAAGTATTTCAAAAGTTCTCAGCTTTATAGCCGCATGCTTGGGTTGCGGCATTTCTTATGTTTTAGAGAGGGTCGATGTGGAACCAACTGGGGATGCTTTCAATTCAATTATTCGTTTAGAAATGCATAAGCCGGGAAAACCGTTTAATCCTATGATAAATGCTGGAGCGATTACTATAGCGTCGCTTCTTCCAGGGGATTCTTCACAAAAAAAATTGGAATTTCTCTATGCATTATTTGAAAATTTGTTAGGGAAGCGCCCGACAATCAATGAGGAAGTGTATCAATCTGAGTGGCAAACCTCTCATAGAAATAGAGCTTTAGCTCACTATTTAAAAGAGGCGAATTATTTAGAATCGGATGTTGAGGAAGCTTTGGAAGTTTACCTGAAGCAATGTTCCATAGAAGTGACCACGGAAGACATAGCCCTGTTTGGATTGATTCTTGCACAAGATGGATACCATCCTATTCGTAAAGAACAAGTTCTCCCTAAAAAAGTGGCAAAACTAGCCAAAGCATTAATGCTTACTTG
Source organism: Peribacillus sp. NJ11 (assembly GCF_030348405.1). NCBI lineage: Bacteria > Bacillati > Bacillota > Bacilli > Caryophanales > Bacillaceae > Peribacillus > Peribacillus sp. NJ11. Next base: position 221,186 of record NZ_JAUCFO010000001.1, on the reverse strand, counting down.
TGGAATGTACAATGCCTCGGGGAAATTTGCGGCTTTTGTTGGGGTGCCAGCCAAAAGTGGAGTATCTGGTGGGATTATGGCGTTAGTTCCTCCAAATGCCAGAAGCGGACTGCCTTTTCAAGATGGATGCGGTATTGGTATTTATGGACCGGCCATAGATGAATATGGGAATAGCGTAACAGGTAGTTTGTTATTGAAACAAATGGCACAAGAATGGGATCTAAGTATTTTCTGAAAGTAAAGAAAATTTTGTTCTTATAAAAAATCAATATAGGGTACCATCCTAAAGATTTCCCTATCAATTCACTAAACTATAACAAGAGGTGATGTAATGCAGTAAGAGAAATCATTAATCTTGTTACTTTTAAACGTAAAGAATAATTTTGGAAAGCATGGTGATAAACATATGAATAATTTGCAGCGAAAGATGGGAACGTTTTCGTTAACGATGGTGGGACTCGGCTCTATTATAGGCTCAGGTTGGTTATTCGGAGCCTGGAGAGCTGCACAAATTGCAGGACCAGCAGCCATTATCTCTTGGATTATTGGGATGGTCGTTATTTTATTTATCGCACTTTCTTACAGTGAATTAGGGGCAATGTTTCCTGAAGCTGGGGGAATGGTAAAGTATACGCAGTACTCTCATGGTTCGTTTTTAGGGTTTCTTGCAGGTTGGGCAAACTGGATTGCAATCGTTTCCGTAATTCCGGTTGAAGCGATTGCTTCTGTTCAATATATGAGCTCATGGCCATGGGAATGGGCACAGTGGACACATGGTTTAGTGGAAAATGGAAGTCTTACTGGGGGAGGCTTGGCAATTGCCTCTGCATTATTGATCGTCTACTTTTTATTAAATTACTGGACAGTTAGTTTGTTTTCGAAAGCTAATTCATTTATTACAGTCTTTAAGGTTATTATACCTGGACTTACGATTGGATCACTTTTATTTGCCGGTTTTCACGCATCCAATTTTACGTCTGCAGGAAGTATAGCACCTAATGGTTGGGCAAGTGTACTAACTGCCGTAGCAACTTCTGGTATTATCTTTGCATTTAACGGTTTTCAAAGTCCGATTAATATGGCAGGTGAGGCAAAGAATCCTGGACGTTCGATCCCAATTGCAGTAATTGGTTCCATATTAATTGCAACGGTCATCTACGTTTTATTACAGGTTGCGTTTATTGGAGCCGTTGATCCGTCTATGATTGTGAACGGATGGCAACATTTGAATTTCAATTCACCGTTTGCTGACTTAGCTATTGTTTTAGGCATAAACTGGTTAGTTATTTTACTATATGTGGATGCTTTTATTTCTCCTTCCGGGACGGGAATAACATACACGGCGACAACGTCACGAATGCTTTATGGAATGGAAAAGAATAAATATTTACCAAGCGTGTTTGGAAAACTACATCCTCTTTATGGTATCCCACGTCAAGCCATGTTTTTAAATCTAGGCGTATCGTTCTTATTTTTATTCATGTTTAGAGGCTGGGGTGTACTGGCAGAGGTTATTTCGGTTGCGACTTTAGTCTCTTATATTACAGGTCCAGTTACTGTTATGACATTAAGACGCACAGGTCAGAACTTGTATAGACCATTACGTTTAAAAGGATTAAGTATTATTGCACCACTTGGCTTCGTTTTTGCTTCTTTAGTTCTATATTGGGCAAGATGGCCACTAACAGGACAAGTATTATTTATCATTATGATTGGTCTTCCCGTTTATTTCTATTATCAATCAAAAATAAAATGGAAGGGATTCCGTCAAAACTTTTCAGCAGGGCTTTGGATGGTTGTTTATTTACTCTGTATGATGACCATTTCATACTTAGGCAGTGAAAAATTTGGCGGACTGAACGTAATTCCATTTGGTTGGGATATGGTCATCATTACATGTTTATCACTAGTGTTTTATAGTTGGGCAATAAAGAGTGGATTCCAAACAGAATATTTGGAACAAGGGCAAAAGGTAAACGACGACTTGAGATCAATGGAGAACGACATCACATCTCAAACGGAAAAAAAGAACGCTGTATAAAATATGAAGGCACTGCCATTGATTTCAGGCTTCGATATGCAGAAATCAATGGCAGTTTTTATTTTTGATCATTTTAAAAAGATATTTAATAATGAAAGTGCTTTTTTCTATTTATATGGACTGGACGCAAAAGGGGACGGCAAATTTTAATTTGCTGTCCCCTTTTTGGAATTTAAGAAAGGCTTTTATATTCTTTATTTCACACCTGGTTTATCGTCATACCCAGCAGTGAAGATAGCGGCTAAAAATGTAATAGCGACTGCAACGATAATAACTGTGCCCATGTTGTGACCTCCCTTTACCCATATTGTCCCACTTAAGTATAGGCTTAGTATACCCTAATTTTTAGCAGGAGTGCACACAATTTTTCTTGTCAGCCGTTTTGTCATCAATTGTTCAAAGAATAAGCCTTTTTAGATACAAAAAGAGTGAAGGGGGATTCGAAACAATGCCCGGCGACTTTTTAAAGTCTGACATGTTTGTCAGACTTGGTGCATAGATTTAAGTATTCTCTGAAAGTGACAGGGGGAGGTTCCTTAAATGGATATTTTAAAGAAAATCGAAAAATTTAGAGAAGATGAACAGAAGCTTAAGTGGGAAGGCACCTTCGCAGAGTACTTAGACATCTTGAAAGAAACACCATTGGTTGCACAATCTGCTCATTCACGTGTATACAACATGATCAGAGATGCGGGGATAGAGGAATTAAATGGATCAAAGAAATACAATTTTTTCAGCGGCCAGTTGTTTGGCCTTGAAGATTCACTGGAAAGACTCATCGAGGAATATTTTCATCCGGCGGCAAAGCGGTTGGATGTACGTAAACGGATCTTGCTTTTGATGGGTCCGGTCTCAGGAGGGAAGTCTACGCTCGTTTCTTTACTGAAGCGTGGACTTGAAAATTATTCGTTAAAAGATACTGGTGCCATTTATGCAATAAAGGGATGCCCGATGCACGAAGATCCACTGCATCTCATCCCACAGTACTTACGGCAGGATTTTTATGAGGAATATGGCATTCGAATTGAAGGTAATCTTTCACCGCTGAATGTTATGAGGTTAGAACAGGAGTATGGAAGCAGAATTGAAGATGTTTTGGTCGAGCGTATTTTCCTTTCGGAGGATAAACGTGTTGGTATTGGAACATTCAGTCCTTCTGACCCTAAGTCACAGGATATTGCTGATTTGACGGGCAGCATCGATTTTTCGACGATTGCCGAATATGGATCCGAATCGGATCCGCGTGCCTACCGTTTTGATGGCGAGCTGAACAAGGCGAACCGCGGGATGATGGAGTTCCAGGAGATGCTGAAATGTGATGAGAAGTTCTTATGGCATTTGCTTTCACTGACTCAGGAAGGAAATTTTAAAGCGGGACGGTTTGCATTGATCAGTGCCGATGAACTTATCGTGGCACATACGAATGAAACGGAATATAAAGCTTTCATTTCCAACAAGAAAAATGAAGCACTGCATTCCCGGATCATTGTCATGCCGATTCCATACAATCTGAAGGTTACAGAGGAAGAAAAGATTTATGAAAAAATGATTCAAGAAAGTGATGTTTCCGATGTTCATATAGCCCCGCATACATTAAGGGTGGCTGCAATCTTCAGCATCATGACCCGCCTGAAGGATCCCAAAAAGGGTGATATCGATTTAGTGAAAAAGATGAGGCTTTATGATGGGGAAAACGTGGAAGGCTTTAATTCCGCTGACATCAATGAATTGAAAAAAGAATATCAGGACGAAGGCATGAGCGGAATCGATCCACGTTACGTGATTAACCGAATTTCCTCAACGATCATTCGTAAGGAAAATCCGTCCATTAATGCATTGGATGTACTTATGTCATTAAAAGCAGGTCTTGACCAACATCCGTCCATTACGAACGAACTTCGGGAGCGGTATCTGAATTTCATTTCACTGGCACGTAAAGAATATGATGCCATTGCAAAAAATGAAGTACAAAAGGCGTTTGTCTATTCATATGAAGAGTCGGCTAAAATCCTCATGGATAATTATCTGGACAATGTCGAAGCATACTGCAATAAATCAAGACTGCGCGATCCTTTGACTGGGGAAGAAATTAACCCGGATGAAAAATTGATGCGCTCGATTGAAGAGCAAATTGGAATTTCCGAGAATGCAAAAAAAGCATTCCGCGAAGAAATATTGATTCGAATTTCTGCATATGCGCGTAAAGGTAAGCGATTCGATTATAATTCACATGATCGTTTACGGGAAGCGATCCAGAAAAAACTATTTGCCGATTTGAAGGATGTAGTTAAGATCACCACTTCAACTAAGACACCAGACGAAAGGCAACTGAAGAAAGTGAACGAAGTCATCACGAGACTTATCGATGAGCACGGATATAATTCCACTTCAGCCAATGATTTGCTGCGCTACGTGGGCAGCTTGTTAAATCGGTAATCCATACTTTTTTGCCCCTGCCCCCTATTGGGCAGGGGTTTACCTACTTTTTCGGAAAGTTACTTATATCCAACAAATGAAACAAACGCAACGATTCCATTATGAAAAATGATAATGCAACAAGATTTTCTGGAATATGTGTAGAATAGTTATCTATAATCAAAGAAAAACAAGTTGCCTTAGTTAAGAAAAGGGCAGGATTTGGAGTCGATCGAATGGATTATGTTCGTGAAAAATTAATGATTACGACAGAAAGGCTCGTCCTTAGATTATTTCAAACACCCGATGCGGCAGCGGTTGCGACCCTTTGCAATAACTATAATATTTACAAAAATACATTGTACCTACCTTATCCATATAGTTTAAATGATGCGTTATCCTGGATGGGGAACCATTACGATAATTTTATGGCTGATAAAAATTACGAGTTCGCGGTAACAGACAAGGAAACTGGCGAATTATTTGGAGCAATTGCGTTATCGAACAATAAAATTTTTAACCACGGAGAAATAGCCTATTGGATTGGTGAGCCATTTTGGGGAAATGGCTATGCGACAGAGGCAGCACAATCAATTTTGCAATTTGCGTTTGAAGAAAAGAAACTGCACAAAGTGTTTGCACGATATTTTTTATCGAACCTTGCTTCAGGAAAAGTTATGGAGAAGATTGGTATGAAAAAAGAGGGAATGTTAAAGGAACATGTCATAAAAGACAGTAAATATGAGGATTTAGTATATTACGGAATTATTAATGAAAATGATCAATAATTAACAAACGAAGTTAAGAAAAGGGGGTGAATATTACGTATTCGCCATTCGGAAAAATTTGTATTCGATTTTCATTTCGAAAGCCTTATTAATTGAAGAAAATCAACAATCAAGTTAAACAGGGCCTAAGACAAAAAAATGCCGGGCACTTCTCAATGGAGGGGAGCCCGGAGTTTTTGTTTTCTATTTAGTTACATTCAAACCGTACTGTTCAATAAGTGTGATAAGTTGGGCAGGTGAAAGTTTTTCTTCGCTATGATCAATTTTAATTTCCCCATCATCAACATCAATGATCGCACGTTCCACACCTTCCGTTTTTAAAAGTATGGACTCTAGATTTAATATCGGCCCTTCTGATGTTGCTTCCTTTACATAAAGAGTAGTTGTTTGCATATTTCTTGCACCTCCTTAGATTGCTCATAATGTCTTATCTATACCCCATCTTCCCATCAGATATGTTACGTTTTGGATCTGGAAATATTGGGTATCAATAAGTAGAGGTGATAAAAATGAGTAAAGAAGAATTGAAAAAGGAGCATGTTCCGGAAAATAGCTCCATGGCCAAGGATTATGAAGAAATGAAAGAACTTGGGAAGCAGATGGAAAATCAAAGGACGAATGAAGAATTGAAAAAGTGGGATAAACGCCCAGGTACAGTTCAACATGAAATAGAGGAAGATAAAGATTGACGAATACCACAACCAGAATCAATCTATCTATATAAAAGGGGTGCCCAGAAAATTACTGGAGCACCCTTTTGTTGTTTTTCATTGCTTTTTTTGAAATGTACTTTTATGTCTCTGCTTTGCAGATTATGTACCTTAGCCAATCCAAAAAATGAAGCATATAAGAAACCGAACAGACTGAAAAACATCAGGTCTGTTCGGTTTGATGAAATACCTATTTTGCAGTAACGTTTAGAAAAAATCTTAAAAGGGCCTCTAATGTACATGTCATGACTTGTCTAGTTCGTAGGCAAACATCCATTTTGAATTTTGTTGTAAATTATCCTGCACCGCTGCATAAGATAGAGTAATACTTTTCTTTTAATCCGTTTTTTCGTACAGTATTTTTTCATTGGAAAACCGGAATGATGTGGGCTTTCTCACACTAATTTATTATATGAAGGAATGATGAAAAGCGTGCAAACATTTTTAAGGGGGGAAGAGAATGTCGGAAGAGAATAATCAACAATATGTTATCTCACAGGAAAATTGGACCCTCCATCGGAAAGGCTATGATGATCAACAACGCCATCAGGAAAAGGTGCAGGAAGCCATCAGGAATAATTTACCTGATTTAATTTCAGAAGAAAGCATCGTAATGTCCAATGGCCGGGATGTTATCAAGATTCCCATTCGCTCCTTGGATGAATACAAAATTCGTTATAACTATGATAAAAACAAACATGTAGGGCAAGGCGATGGAGACAGTAAAGTGGGGGATGTGGTTGCAAGGGATGGCTCGCCGTCCGACGCCGGTTCCGGAAAGGGCCAAGGTGCAGGTGACAAGGCTGGTGAGGATTATTATGAAGCCGAAGTGTCAATGATGGAATTGGAGGAAGCCCTGTTCAGCCAATTGGAACTGCCTAATCTCCAGAAGAAAGAACAGGCTGAGCATACGCTTGAACATATCGAATTCAACGATATCCGCAAGACAGGCTTAATGGGAAATATCGATAAAAAGAAAACGATGATATCTGCTTTTAAACGGAACGCTTTAAGCGGGGACCCGGGTTTCCACCCTATTTATAAGGAAGATTTTAAATTCAAAACCTGGAATGAGATCCAGAAACCTGATTCCAAAGCAGTTGTGCTGGCAATGATGGATACATCCGGTAGTATGGGATTATGGGAAAAATATATGGCTCGAAGCTTTTTCTTTTGGATGAACCGTTTCTTGCGGACAAAATATGAAACGGTAGAAATCGAGTTCATTGCCCATCATACCGAAGCGAAAGTGGTTCCGGAAGAGGATTTCTTTTCAAAAGGGGAAAGCGGCGGTACGATTTGTTCGTCCGTATACCGAAAAGCATTAGAACTTATTGATCATAAATATGACCCTGCGAAGTTTAATATCTATCCGTTTCACTTTTCGGACGGTGATAACCTCACATCTGACAACGTCCGATGCGTTAAGCTTGTTGAAGAACTCATGAAGGTTTCCAATATGTTCGGGTATGGTGAAGTCAATCAATATAATCGTCATTCGACATTGATGACAGCGTATAAGAATATCGATAATGAAAAATTCAGGTACTTTATCCTTAAGCAAAAGGCTGACGTTTTCCACGCAATGAAGAGCTTTTTTAAAGACGAGGAAAGTAAGAAGTATGCATGAAAAAGGAAACGTGGAGAGTTTTTTTAAATCAATATAGTTGAAGGTAAAAAGGCGTGCGATTTACATTGTGCGTCTTTTTTTCAAAATATTCGGTTTCCTTCAGTATCAGAGATATACTGATTAAGATTCATAAATTAGAATTACATATAAAAAGGCCATTGCTCAACAGGAGCAATGGCTTTTTCAAATCCACTATACATAGATCATTCGTTTCTTCATTTCAACAGCACGCTGTCCAAACGCTTTCCAAAGTTCTTCATCATGTTGGTAATAAGTAGAACGTTCAACTGGGTAGGATCCTTACAAATAATACGAAGCCCATTTTCAGGAAACTCCCTGGTAAACCAACAATGATACCAACCCTCAAGGGCGATATAACCTTAATTGGAAAATGCAAAAAAACCAAATAATTACTGAATTGGTTGGCATTTGTTTTTCAATATGATAGTATGAAAATACATATCACATATAAGATTTAAAATCATATATGTGATTTAGTGAAAGAGGTGAACAACAGATGTCAGTTAAATCGGCAGAACGCGTTTTGAGAGTTTTTGAATTATTAAGCCAGTATCGAGATGGTTTAACGATTAAGGAAATAAGCGAGAAGTTATCATTTCCACAGAGCAGTACATCTGGTCTGATTGGTACGTTATTTAAGGAAGGTTATCTTTCTCTGGATTCTTTTAACCAATATAAGTTAGGACCAAAGTTGATCCAAATTGGAAGCGCTGCATTGGAGTCGTTAGATATCTCCAAACAGGCGTTACCTTATTTAAAAAGGTTGATGGAGGATGTACAAGAGACTGTATTTATGGCGTTATTGTCGGAGAAGGACTTGGTGTATGTGGCGAAGATTGATAACAATCGTTCCATTCGAACCACTGCACAGCCGGGAAATCATAAACCATTATATTGTACAGGACTTGGAAAGGCCTTTTTGGCATTTATGAACGAACAACAAAAAAATCAAATTCTGGACAGCACGGAATTACTTCCTATTACGGGTCACACGATTACCGATAGACAAGAGTTGGAACAGCAGCTTGATATCTTTAAGCAGTTGGGTCATTCCATCGATGATGAGGAAAATGAAGAAGGGTTATTTTGTATGGCGGCTCCGATATATGGAGCGGATAATTCCATTCAAGCAGCGATCAGTGTGGCAGGACCTAAAGAAAGAATGATCAAACAAAGGGAAACGATTGTAGAAAAATTGTTGCTCACTTCAAAAGAAGTGTCCACCAGTATTGGCTACAAGGTAGGTCAAGGTCAACCTTAATGGAAGGAGGGACAGGTATGGATGTTGTAAGTTTAGGAGAAACGATGATCTTATTTTCTCCTGAAGAAACGGGTCAATTAAGATATAACCGAAACTATTCTTCCAGGGTAGCCGGGGCAGAAACCAATACACTGATCGGCCTGGCGAAGCTTGGTTATCAAACAGGCTGGATGAGCAGAGTTGGTAAGGACGAACTTGGAAAAAGAATCATTGCAAGTGTGCGTGGTGAAGGAGTGGATACTTCTTTTGTAAAAGAAGATGAAAGCGCTACCACCGGGCTGTTTTTAAAAGAACGAACAACTGTCGATAGCTCAAATGTTTTCTATTACCGAAAATTTTCAGCTGCCAGTAAAATGACTCCTGCTGATATGGAAGAAAGCTACATTGCGAAAGCGAAGATCTTATATATTACAGGCATTACCCCGGCGCTTAGTGATTCATGCAAAGAAACCGTCTTTCATGCGATCGAGATTGCTAGAAAAAATGGAGTGAAAATCGTTTTTGATCCAAACATACGAAAAACGTTACTAGATGAAAAAATAGGAAAAGACATGTTATTGGAAATAGTCGCGAAGGCTGATATCATCTTACCCGGTATTTCGGAAGGTGACTATTTATTTCAAACAAAGGATTGTAAGCAAATCGCGGCAGAATGTAAGCACTTAGGAGCGGAAATGGTGGTCGTGAAGCTTGGTGAAAAAGGAGCTTACTATTCAACCCCCAAAGATTCTGGTTATGTGGAGGCCTACCCGGTCAAAACTGTGCTCGACCCGATTGGGGCGGGAGATGGTTTTGCTGCCGGTGTACTGTCGGGCTTACTGGATGAACGGTCCATTCAAGAGGCGGTGAAAAGAGGCTGTGCCATCGGAGCAATCGTCACAACGGTCAGCGGGGATATCGAGGGTCTTCCAGATAAAGAAGCACTGGAAGAATATATGAACCGTATTGACAAAGATGACGTCATCCGCTAAACAGCAAGAAGGAGGGTTAAAAGATGAATGCGCTTTCGACTATTTTTGAACACAAGGTTATTTCCATTGTCCGTGGCTCAAAGCCTGGGGATACGGTGAAAATTGCAGGAGCTTTAAGAAACGGTGGCGTTAAATTAATAGAAATCACGCTGAATTCTCCCAACGCCTTACATTCGATCGAACTCGTTTCGGAAGCGTTTGGCGAAGAAATGGTGGTTGGTGCCGGTACAGTACTGGACCAGGAAACGGCACGGGCAGCGATCCTTGCTGGTGCGAAGTTTATCTTATCCCCAACGGTTAATTTGGAAACGATCAAAATGACCAAACGATATGGGGCAGTGAGTATTCCCGGTGCCTTTACACCAACAGAGATCTTAACGGCTTATGAAAACGGTGGCGATATCATCAAAGTATTCCCAGCAAGCATCGGCCCGGGTTATATAAAAGATATTCTTGGTCCTTTATCACATATCCCACTGTTGCCAACAGGAGGCGTTACGTTAGAAAATATCGCTGAATTCCAAAAAGTTGGAGCGGTCGGCTTCGGAATTGGAAGCGCGCTGGCCGACACAAAGCATGAAGTCAACGAGAAATACTTAGAGGACTTAACCCGTAAAGCAGAAGCATTTGTCTCAGCCATTCGTTCTTAAAAAAACTATAAAACTTTTAAGGAGAGATTCACTATGAAAATCACAAGCTATGAATTATTCCAAGTACCACCACGCTGGTTATTTTTAAAAATCGAAACAGATGAAGGAATCGTTGGTTGGGGAGAACCGGTAATTGAAGGTAGAGCCGCAACGGTAAAATCCGCTGTTGATGAATTAATGGAAAACCTTATTGGAAAAGACCCGCGTAATATTGAAGATCATTGGAATGTGATGTACAGAGCAGGCTTCTATCGTGGCGGTCCTATCTTAATGAGCGCAATCTCAGGAATTGATCAAGCACTTTGGGATATTAAAGGGAAATATCATAATGCACCGGTCCATCAACTTCTTGGAGGAAAAGCAAGGGAATCGATTAAAGTTTATTCATGGATCGGCGGGGATCGTCCGACAGATGTCGGCGAAGCTGCCAGGGAAGTTGTTTCTAAAGGATTTACAGCAGTGAAAATGAATGGTACCGAGGAACTGCAATATGTGGATTCCTATGAAAAAATTGATCAAGTGTTAGCTCGGGTTTCAGCTGTACGTGAGGCAGTGGGACCATATGTAGGAATTGGTATTGATTTTCATGGAAGAGTGCATAAGCCAATGGCAAAAATTCTTGCAAAAGAATTGGAAGTTTTCAGACCGATGTTCATTGAAGAGCCTGTATTACCGGAAAATAATGAATCATTGCGTGAAATCGCCAATCATACCGCGATCCCGATTGCGACAGGTGAAAGAATGTTCTCCAAGTGGGATTTCAAAAAGTTATTGACTGACGGATATGCCGATATCATCCAACCCGACTTATCACATGCTGGTGGAATTACCGAATGTAAGAAAATCATATCCATGGCGGAGGCTTTCGATGTGGCAGCTGCTCCTCACTGTCCATTGGGACCGATAGCATTAGCTGCCTGCTTGCAAGTCGATGCTACTTGTCATAACGCATTTATCCAGGAACAAAGTCTAGGTATTCATTATAACCAAGGTAGTGATTTGCTAGATTACATCGTGGATAACCAAGTATTCAAATATGAGGATGGGTTTGTAAAAATTCCGGACGGAGTCGGTCTGGGTATTGAGATTAACGAAGATCACGTAAGAAAAATGGCTGAGATTGGTCATAACTGGAGAAATCCGGTTTGGAGACACAAAGACGGAAGTGTAGCAGAGTGGTAAAAGGTCTGCGGTCCTTTTGGTGGAAGAAATAACTCAAGCGAATCTGATTCTTACTAATAGTCTTGATAAGGAGATCCTTGCTCAGTCCAAGAAGGGCAGTCAAGTCATCTTCTTCGCGGAAGAGGGGGATGGTGTAAAGAATAAAGCCCATTATTCCTTTCGTCAGCTGGATATTGGGGAAAGCTGGGCCCGTGCTTCTTCAATGAATTATGTGGACACTGCTTGGTTAGGAGGGTTACCGATCCAACCTGAAATCGGATGGGAATTCGAACGATTAATTCCGGATTATGTGATTCCTTTCAAGGATTACAAAAAGGTGCAGACCGTGAACATGTTTGGCAATCCCTTGCTTTCGGAGAGTGTAGATATCATTTCTGGTTACTTCCAAGGATGGCTCGGGCAAAATGGCGGCTCCGTTATCAAACAAGACATGGGCGAAGGGTCGATCATAACGGTTACCTGGAAACTTGTCAGTCATATCGAGCATAACCCGATCGCTCTATTAATCTTGAATCGACTTATTGAGAAAATGTGTGGGAAAACACAAGGTTTCAAGCAGTAAGAGTGTCAGGTGATTGATAGGAATTAGCAATCCATTCCATTTTGGATTGCTGATTTTTTTGTTCGTGAGGGGTGCTGCGCTTTCCCTTTAGTGGAGGTGGATGGCGGGGTCTGGTGAAAATTTCGTTCATGCCACTTCGTTCCAATCCTTCTTCACCTGCCATGATGATTTCTTACGGGAGGAATAATATAAAAAATGATTTATCTCATTTCATTTTTGAAACGATATGATTTTGTAAATATTATAAAATGAAATAGCAGTGAGGGCCACTTCCCCAAACCCCCATTGTAAAAAGAAGGCCCAATTCTCTGAGCGTATCCATAATATTGTGCCTGGATAAACACTCAGGCTGCCTGTTCCCTTTGTTGCAAGGGGCAGGCTGTTTTTAATTTCTCCTGAATTTATAATATTTTTTTTGATCCTTTTAATACATGCAGATTGAATATTAGGTGGTCCGTTCCCCAGAAGCTATTAGACCTTATTTGCGATTCCCTCTCTTCCTTTTTATATCCCCATGCCATGCCAATTCATTCAAAACTTAGTGCTTCTGTGAGAAAAGAAAAATCAGAAGCTCCAATCTGCACCCACATTTTCAAAATCTATAATCAACACAGCAAGGTTCCATAAATGAAAAATGAACTGCATCTCTTTTCTGAACGAATATTTTTACTTTATGAAATACCGCCACTCACCTATTTGTATATAATGATGCCAGAATATAAATCTAGATAATATCAACATCATGATAAAGGAGAAAGATGATGTCGAAGCAATTTAACTTTTTTTTACTATGGGTATCACAAACTTGGTCCACCCTATTGAAATACAGGATCTATTTTATTCAAGCCGTTTTAGTCCTATTTTTGATGTATCTTTTATTAAATGAACAAGAAATAAATACGCTGAAAATCACCCTCATTTTAATTACGTCACTATTCTTTCTTAAAAGTGCCCATACAAAAAAGGGGTGAATAAAAGTAAAAGTGGTATGTAAGAGGAATACGGGGGAAAGGCCTATGGGCGTGTACCAAGTGCGCTGGATGATATATATGTTCATGTATGCAGACGGAACGTTATGAAAATGAGATACAAGATAAATAGAAGAAACTCTTCAGGGAATGAAAATAATAACCAAATAGGATAAATCCTTTCAAGGGAAAATGTGATAAGAGGGAACCAATGGTTTCTCTTATCACATTTTTAGTTATGTAACCATAAGAATTGTATCCCATAAAAGTAGCTTTGGATTTTATGTTATTTAAACGCTGGATTTGATAAGAAGATATTCTTTTATAAAATGCAGGATCACACCATCACCTTAAATGAAAATAATCACATTAAAATTGACGTTTAATGCCCTAATATGGTTCCTAAAATGATTTTTAATGGGTCATTATTGGAACGAAGTGCTTCTCAAAAAAAAGTAATATAAATCTTGTGACAAAAATTAATATTCCTAGGAGGAACATTTCAAGTGAAGAAAAGTAAAATGTTAAGACCTATTAACGTTATGACAACATCATTTCTATTAGCAAGTTCTCTATTAATGCCAAGTGCAGGATTTGCGGAAGAACTATCCACACCAAAGAATAAGGATATTTCGAATGCACAAACATCCGAGGTGAAAACTCAAGAAGCGCGTACACAAACAACTGAAACACAAACACCGAGTAAAGCCGTTACAAAAATGACAGCAAACGAAACAGTCGTCAACAACTTTCAGGAGTTAAAGGTTGCTTTAGAGGCAGATAACGGAATAACGACGATTCATCTAGGTAGAGATATAGACATAAGCGGAGCGATTAAAATTCACCCGGCAAAATCAAAAATCGTGATTGATGGAAATCACCATACAGTTACGGAGACAGGAGCGACAGGAGCATCAGGTGGTATCTATGCCAACGGAAATATATTAAGCAGTGTCCATGTTAAGAACCTGTACATTTCTGGAAAGAACTATTATGGTTTCATTACAATACATGATGTAACAAAAAATGTAGAGCAAATATTCGAAAATGTAAATTACAATGGACCTCAATTAATCTGGAACCGTTACGGGAACGCAATTCTCAAAGGAATAAACGACATTTATATTCAGGATAATGCAGTACCAGGCTCATCAATAACCCACGAGATGGCAGAAACCGGAAGTGTAGAAATTGATGGTGAAACTCAAATTAGCCATAATAGTGGCCATGCTCTTATTTGGTCGATTGCAAAAGAACCTCAATTTAAGATCGCACAAAATGCGAATGTGAAAATTAATACACGTAATAGCGGATATGGAATATTTTATGCAACAGGCGGTGATGGAGATTTTTCCATTGGAACTAATGCAAAGGTAGAATTTGATGGGAAAAAAGGGGTTACCGGCTCTGGAATGTTGAAGTCATTTAACGTGGATGCCGGTGCAGATGTACAGATGAATAGATCGGGTACGGATTCATACCCAATGATCTCCCTTTATGGGCCAGCACAGATCAATAATCAAGCGAAACTCCATGTAACTACAGAAGACGGTCACGCTTTGGAAGTGGAAAATAAACCATCCACAATTGATTTTAATAACCCAAACAATGTTGTATTGTCCTCAATTAAGAAACAAGCGATAAATAATTTAAGTACCTCCCTAACGATGAGTATGGATACTAGTATGGCGAAGTTTTGGACAAGTGCGACAGGCGATCCTACAAATAGCTATGTGGGCAAATCCGGTGGCAATCTTACTTGGAAAGCTATGTATCGTTATAACGTAGCTCAATCAATTAGTAGTAGTAATCCAGAGAATTTCATTATTGAATTTACTAAAACAAAAAAAATTGAATTAGGAAAAAATGATGGCGGGCAAGCAGAAAAGGACCTAGCAGATGCGAAGAATAAAGTAGAAGATCTGTTCACGGACGATAAGTTCGACACATTAAAAGGAACAACTGATCAAGGGGCGATTGACAAAGCCCAAGAAGCGGTAAATAAGCTTCCGGAAGGTGCAGAAAAAGACCGTTTGCAAGATTTACTGAACAATGCAAAAGATTTATTGAACAAAAAAGAACAAGCAGAAAAAGACCTAGCAAATGCGAAGAACAAAGTGGAAGATCTTTTCACGGACGATAAGTTCGATACATTGAAAGGAACGACTGATCAAGGGGCGATTGACAAAGCCCAAGAAGCGGTAAATAAGCTTCCTGAAGGTGCAGAAAAAGGCCGTCTGCAAGATTTACTGAACAATGCGAAAGATTTATTGAACAAAAAAGAACAAGCAGAAAAGGACCTAGCCAATGCGAAGAACAAAGTGGAAGATCTTTTCACGGACGATAAGTTCGATACATTGAAAGGAACGACTGATCAAGGGGCGATTGATGAAGCAAAAGATGCGGTCAGCAAATTACCAGCCGGCCCTGAAAAAGAGCGCCTGGAAGATTTACTGAACAAAGCCCAAGATCTATTGAATAAGAAAGAACAAGCAGAAAATGACCTATCCGATGCGAAGAACAAAGTGGAAGACCTATTCACGGATGACAAGTTAGACACATTGAAAGGAAGTACAGATCAAGGAGCGATTGATGAAGCAAAAGATGCGGTCAGCAAATTACCAGCCGGTCCTGAAAAAGAGCGCCTGGAAGATTTACTGAACAAAGCCCAAGATCTATTGAATAAGAAAGGACAAGCAGAAAAAGACTTGAACGATGCGAAGAATAAAGTGGAAGGTTTGTTCACGGATGATAAATTCGACACATTGAAAGACACAACGGATCAAGCAGCGATTGACGAAGCACAAAAAGCGGTTGACAAATTACCAGCTGGCCCGGAAAAAGATCGACTTCAAGATTTAGTAACCAAAGCAGAAGAATTATTGAATAAAGATATAACGCCTCCTGCAGCACCTAAAATGAACTCTGTTAATACAGCAAGCAAAGAGCTAACAGGAACTGGTGAGCCGGATACTAAAGTGACCGTCACCATTAATGGGAAAACATATACCGGGGTTGTGGGTCCAGATGGGAAATTCAAGATTGCGATTCCAAATCAACCAGTCAATGCGGTTATCACTGTTACCCTTACCGACGCGGCAGGAAATGTCAGCGGAAGTTCATCTGTTAAGGTAGTACAGTTTATGCCGAGTGAACCTGTTAAGCTCAATACTGTGTACCCAAATGCAGAGGTTATAACAGGAACTGCACCTGAAGGGGCAACAATCGTACGCTTACTTGTAAATGGCGAACCTCTACGTACCGCGCCTGTCAATGAAGATGGAACTTTCAGTATATACAGTAAGTACGTAGGAGTGGACGAGAATGGAAATAATAAAACCCTACAAGTAGGTGATATCGTAACGGTTGACTACGGTATACGGACTCCCCAAAACCTACAAGCTAATACTACGGTAGTCAAGGAAGTTGAGAAACTGCAGGTGAATCCAGTTGCTCCTAATGCCGATTATGTTACGGGTAAGGCACCTGAAGGAACTCAAAATATTCGTTTGATAGTGAATGGAATAGCGCAGAGAACAGTGTCCCATACTCAGACTGGGGCCGGATTTATTAATCCAGATGGAAGTTACCAATTTTACAGCCGGTTTATCGTCGATGAAATCGGAAATAGCCGGAGGCTGCATACAGGAGATATCATTGAGGTTGACTATGGGGCACTAGTAGTAGGAGGAGAGGTAGCAAAAACGATAGTCAAATAATCCATGTCAATAAGCCTCCATATGGAAGAGGGTCTTTCTTACATGTTTGAAAAGCCCCTCGTGTATGATGTGTTTTCGTTTCAAACTAAAAAGGATCCTATTTGTAAAGAAGAGAGTGAGAAATATATGGATAAAATATAGAAGAATCTCTCTGTTATAAAAGGATTTTGATATTTTTCAAGGGGTGACATTATGCTATTAAAGAGAAGATTCAGAAGTTTTGGGATCTGTATATTAACACTAAGTATATTTTTGACAGGCTGCATGTCAGGAGAAAAGGAATCTAAGGATGAACCGAAAGTAATGCAAAAGCAAACGAACTCTTCCACTAAGGACGAAACAGGACAAGAGAAAGCCGTATCTGGCGTCAACATTCGGATTGAAAAGGCTTTGAAGCTTGAACATCCAGATCAAAAAGGAAAAGAAGTTTTACAGATACAGCTGAAGGCAACTAATAAAACGGCAGAAGAACGATTTGTAGACGTTTTTGAAATGTCGGTATGGAATAAAGAAAATAAAAAACTAAGTATCTATCCGGGCGATAATTTGGGGACACAACTGTCACCTGGCAAAAGTGTTAAAGGAAATGGGTACTATGTGATAGAAGGTAAGGGACCGTTTAAGGTGCAGTATGAAAATACTGACACTAAAGATAAGCAGGAATGGATCATTAACCAAGTGACTGACATGACAGCTGATGCTCCTGAAAAGTAGGAAGTGTTATTATAAGCCTGGCTAAAATATTTGAATTCCCCCGAGTAATGGCACCGTGATAAAGGCCAATTAATCGGGGAATTTTTGTATTTCCTTAAACGATCAAGAGAATGGAGTAGTGAAAGTTTTTGATTGTTTCCTATCTGCTTGCTTGTTAATATATTTTCATTTTTTTGGAAGGGCATGCCTATTCTAAATGTAGAAGTGTACTCGGCTAAAATGCGTGTTGGCAAAGGCAGGCTACTCTTAATCTTTTCGCATAACCCTGCTGTTGGTATGAGTTTATATATCATGCCAAAAACATGGTTATTCAGGTTATAAAGGGTAGATGAATCAAAAACAGAACGATTCATTCGAAATCTGGAACTAGGATTAAAAGTAAATATGATAATTTATTAATGCTAACGAAAAATATAATGGGAAACGAAACTTACAAAACGAATGTTCAAGAATTTCTAGTATGTGTATCGACCATAAAATAAATTGGTTGTATCTGGTCGGTTTTGCTGACTTATATCTTTAATATTAGAAGTTTGCCAGTTTATTCGGTGTAATGGTTTGGTTCGTGAATGGACATTATGGCGTGTTAGTTTTAATAAATCGTTAAGTTATAAATGAAATGGAGGAGTTGAATCATGATAACTGCGATAACTCATGAAAGAAAACAACAAATATATAATGCTCAATACTCGCACAAATCTAATCTGCAGAGAGAATTAAAGAACAAGACGGCTAAAGTCGGAGTGATTGGATTGGGGTATGTTGGTCTTCCAACAGCTTGTCATTATGCAGCTGAAGGATATAAGGTGACTGGATTCGATGTCTCCGAGTCAAAAGTGGAAAGTTTAAATAGCGGAATTAATTATATCAATGATGTAGATAATGACGAGCTTAACGAATTGATACACCAAAAGCGATTTACTGCGACAACGGATATGAAGCAGGTTGGAGAGATGGATGTTCTTTTGATTTGTGTCCCGACCCCTGTCAATAATTTGAAAGAACCTGATATCTCGTATGTGAAAGGTGTAGGACAAGTTGTAGCTGAACATGTGAAGGAAGGAACAATGGTTATTTTAGAAAGTACAACATATCCAGGAACGACAGAAGAATATATCTGTACACCATTAACAGATAGAGGATATGTGATTGGGGATAACCTTTTTGTAGCTTATTCGCCTGAAAGAATTGATCCAGGAAATAAGAAATTCAACTTAAGCAACACCCCAAAGGTTGTCGGGGGGATAACGGAAAACTGTACAGAATTGGCATGCATGTTTATCGGAAAGAACGCCCATCGTGTTAAAGGGATCCGCGTTGCAGAATTAAGCAAAATCTTTGAAAACACATTCCGGTGGATTAACATGGCTTTGGTCAATGAATTGACAGTTCTGTGCAAAGAATTGGAAATTGATATATGGGACACGATCAATGCAGCTTCCTCGAAACCATACGGGTTTATGAAATTCACCCCAGGTATTGGTGTAGGGGGACACTGTATACCGGTCGATCCCTACTACTTGCTCTATAAAGCAAAAGAACATGGTCATCGAACAAAAATGATTGAATTGGCAGGGGATATTAATGACGGGATGGTTCACTATTCATATAACCGCATACTTGAGCTGCTTGCAGCCAAAGACAAGCTTATGAAACACTCACATGTTGTGGTTTTAGGTGCTTCATATAAAAGTGATATTGGTGATTTAAGGGAAAGCCCGGTCGTTCGCTTACTTGAAAGGTTACAAAATAAAGTCCAGAATCTAACTGTCATCGAACCCTATGCAAAGGAAATCCGGATCAATGATCAAATTCAACCGGTGGCAAAATACGATGCTGCCATTATTCAAAGAGCCGATATTGTTGTCATTGGAACACCACACAATTGTTTTGACTGGAAAAGTGTCCATGATAATGCGTCGTTAATATTCGATTCCAAAAATGTGATGGAGGAAAATGGTCTGCTGTCCGATAAGGTTGCAAAATTATAGGCATCAAAAAAATATGTGAACAAACGAAAAAGGTTTAAGGATGGATTGGAGTTGATTGAATGAGTGGGACACTCAATATAAACGATATTTTTCAAATGGTAAAAAAGCGCATGGCACTCATTTTTATCATCACAACCCTTATTACGGCAATAACGGGTATCGTTAGCTTTTTTATTCTTTCACCTGTTTACCAAGCTTCTACACAAATCTTGGTCAATCAATCCAAGGAAAGTACAGAACTTTACAATATAGGTGAGATTCAAACCAATATTCAATTGATTGAGACTTACGGAGAGATCATCAAAAGTCCAATGATGTTGGAAAAAGTAAAAAATCGACTGAATCTTGACATTTCAAATTCAGCGTTATCGGAACAAATCGAAATCGTAAGTAAGGGTAATTCACAAATATTTACCATTAAAGTTGAAAGCACGGACCCTAAACTTGCTGTAAATGTCGCCAGTACAATTACGGACATCTTCCAAGATGAAATAAAAGCGCTAATGAATGTGGATAATGTCAATGTCTTATCCAATGCAACTATAGGAGATAATTCCTCACCCATAAAACCGAATCCGATCACGAATATGATCTTCGCATGTTTTGCAGGGTTGGTTATAAGTTTAGTTCTTACATTCTTGATCGAATTTTTAGACAATACAATCAAGGTTGAATCTGATATTGAAGATCATTTAAAGATGCCGATGCTAGGCATCGTTAATTTAATGGAAAATAAAAAAAAACGAAAAAAATAGATTGATAATCACAACCTCAAGAGGTGAAAAGCTTGACACGCAATGAACGGCATAAAAAGACGGAGATTAAGAAAAGGAGCAGTATTTCTATGTTGAAATCGAAATCTCCGGTTGTAGAGCAGTATAGGACGATCCGAACGAATCTTCAATTTTCCGCTGTGGAAAAAGACATAAGATCCATGATTTTCACCTCAGCAAACGCAGGTGAAGGAAAATCAACCACTTCAATTAATGTCGCAGCAGTTTTTGCACAGCAAGGGAAACGTATCCTCATCATAGATGCGGATTTGAGAAAGCCCAGTGTTCATACTAACTTTAACATGGAGAACTACCTGGGGTTAACGAATGTCATATCAAAGCAAAACAAATTACATGATGCTGTACAACCTTCCATATACCCAAATTTAGATGTGTTGACAAGTGGACCCATTCCTCCTAACCCATCGGAGTTGCTTGGGTCAAACGGAATGGTGACATTGTTGGATGAAGTAAAGATGAATTATGATTTGGTTATTCTGGATACGCCGCCTGTTAATGCTGTTACAGATGCTCAAATACTAGCGAATATGACAGATGGAGTCGTTTTAGTGGTTAGCAGCGGAAGTACTGAAATACAGCAAGCAAAAAAAGCGAAGGAATTACTTGAAAATGCCAATGCAAAGCTTTTAGGCGCAATCCTAAATAAGAAAAAACAAAAACATCCTGACGAATACTACTACTATGGTAAATAAAATAAGCAGTTTGGAATTTGATTTAGCATTCGTAGTTAGGCCAAAGAGGGGATACCAATGATTGATATTCATAGTCACATTTTACCCGATATCGATGATGGGGCTGGAAATATCCAGGAAAGTATAGAAATGGCGAGAAAAGCCGTAGAACAAGGAATCACCAATATCATTGCAACCCCTCATTATAATAGGGGGATATATGAAAATGATAAAGAAAAAGTGTTGGAGGAAACTAGAAAAATAAACCGAGTACTTGATGATCTGGAAATCCCGCTAAAAGTATGGCCTGGGCAGGAAATCAGGATATCCGATGAACTTATGGATGATTATGATAATAATAAAATCATGGGCTTGAATGGTTCGCAGTACATCCTTCTCGAACTTCCTTCAAACCATGTGCCAAGATATACGGAACGATTAATCTATGATCTTCAAATGAAAAGAATGACACCGATCATTGCTCATCCAGAGCGGAATTTGGAAATAATAAAAAATCCGCAACTTCTAAAAGAACTAATTTGGAAGGGGGCGTATACACAAATAACAGCAGGGAGCATCACAGGTAAATTCGGATGGAGAACAAAAAGATTTTCCAAATTTTTAGTTCACTCGGGTCTTACTCATTTTATTGCTTCAGATGCTCATAATGTTGGAAACAGAGGTTTTCAAATCAGGGAAGCACAAAAGATGATTGAAAAGAATTTTGGACAAGAAGTAGTGAATGCCTTTAATGAAAATGCCGAGAATGTTTTGTACGGGATGAAAGTCAAGGAACTCTTGTTTGATTAAAAATATTTATATGAGGAGAAGTAGATTTGACATATTATAACCGGCTTTTCACATTAGTCATACTGGACGCCATGATTGTTGTGATAGCTGTATTTTCAAGTTATTGGTTATTACATCCATATGATGAAATACCGGCTTTTGCACTGAATAGTACGCTTATTTTGCTTGTGTGTCATTATTTCTTTACTGCTTATTTGAAACAGTATAAAAAGGCTTGGGAATACGCCAGTATCAGGGAAATGTTCAATATATTCAAAGTGACTGCATTTGCTATTACCATTACTACCTTCTTTCAGCTGTACTTTACCACCTTTCTATATATAAGAGAACTTTTCATTACATGTATCCTTTATATGGCCATGATTGGGTGCTCACGTTTGGCATGGAGAGTCTATTTTGATAGATACATTAAGCAATCGCCGAATAAAAAAAGAACGTTGATCGTTGGAGCCGGATCTGCTGGGATGATGATGACTAGTCAGTTGTTAAAATCCAGCAATATAGAATTAGTCCCTGTTGCATTCGTTGATGATGATAAAACGAAGCTAAGTTTAGAAATCTTCAACATACCAGTAGTAGCAGTAACAAAACATATTTCTCAAGTGGTTGAGGAATATAAGATCGAGCATATCGTCATTGCGATTCCTTCTTTGAAAAGGGAGGAACTAGATTCAATTTTTACAGAATGCACCAAAACTTGTGTAAAGACTCAAATTGTCCCTAGCCTTGAAGCGATTGTTCAAGGAAAGGTTCCTATTAATGAATTGCAAGATATCCAGATGGAGGACTTATTGGGGCGCTCACCCGTTCAACTTGATGATAAAGGTATTTCGGAAAAGATTGTTGAGAGTACTATTTTAGTAACAGGTGCGGGCGGTTCAATTGGCTCAGAAATCTGCCGTCAAGTCATGAAATATAGTCCAGCTAAAATTATATTGCTTGGACATGGTGAAAACAGCATTTACGCGATTGAGTTGGAGTTGCTGGAGGCCTATGCAAGTACAATTGAGATTGTGACCGAAATTGCAGATATTCAGGACCGCAGGAGGATGTTTCAGGTCATCGATCAACATCGTCCTAACATCGTCTATCATGCAGCCGCCCATAAACATGTCCCACTTATGGAGTCCAACCCTAAAGAAGCGGTGAAAAATAACATCATAGGCACGATGAATGTTGCGGAGGCATCGGAGGCTGGCATGGTGAATATTTTTGTCATGGTGTCCTCGGATAAAGCCGTAAATCCGACAAGTATAATGGGTGCCTCTAAATGTTTAGCAGAGATGATGATCCAGCATAAGAGTTTGTCGAGTCATACAAAATTTGTAACGGTCCGATTTGGAAATGTACTTGGCAGTAATGGTAGCGTCATCCCGCTCTTCAAAAAACAAATAAAAAAAGGGGGACCTTTGACAATTACTCATCCGGACATGATTCGCTATTTCATGACCATTCCGGAAGCTTCAAGATTAGTCATTCAGGCAGGAGTTCTGGCCAAAGGCGGAGAGGTATTTGTACTTGATATGGGTGAACCTGTAAAAATTGTGGATTTTGCTAGAAAGCTCATCCAACTGTCAGGTTACAACGTTGAAGACATTGGGATAACCTATACTGGAATTCGGCCAGGTGAAAAATTATACGAAGAACTACTTGGGGAAGATGAGGTTTATTTAAATCAGATCTATCCAAAAATTCATATTGGGAAACCAAGAGAGGTAAATTGGAATGCAATAAAGGATATTATCACAACATACGATGTCTTGAGCGAAGAAACGTTAAAAGAAAGAGTGTTGAATTTAGCAAATTATAGGACGAATAACAAAATTCCCGTTCCGTGACAATGACTCATATCCCGAACCTAGAGAAGGTAAAGCGAGTGTTTACATTCTAGCAACCTTGTATTCCAATGAATGCAATAGAAGTGAAGAGAAATGAAGAATAATAGAAAAAAACGATTGGAAATACGATAAGAATAGCAATTAAATACTGTAAAACTATCTGAGGATTTCCTTCGTTTACTTTTAAGGATCCACAATGGTGATTTAGGAGGAAAAAATGAAACGGGCTTTTGAATTATTGATATCTTGTCTGGTGCTCATATCCAGTTCAATTCTTATGCTGCTTATCGTCATCCTCATCCGTTTGAAATTAGGTTCACCTGTCATTTTTAAGCAGGAGCGCCCAGGCCTTAATGGGAAATCATTTTATCTGTATAAGTTTAGAACGATGACAGATGAAAAAGATGAAAAAGGGGATTTGGTTCCTGATGAGAAGAGATTAACCGATTTTGGGAAATTACTTAGAAAATTAAGTTTAGATGAATTGCCTCAGTTGATTAATGTTATCAAAGGCGATGTGAGTTTTGTAGGGCCTCGGCCATTATTAATGGAATATCTCCCATTATATACTCCCGAACAAGCAAGGAGGCATGATGTCCGTCCAGGAATGACGGGTTGGGCACAAGTGAATGGCCGCAATGCAATCTCGTGGGAGAAAAAGTTCGAGCTTGATGTCTGGTACGTAGAAAATAAATCCTTTTTATTGGATATGAAAATCATATATCTTACCTTGATTAAGGTATGTAAACAAGAAGCCATTACCCAAGAAGGGCATGTGACAACCCGAAAATTTGTTGGATAATAGGATGAATGAAGTTGATTGACCATATACCAAAATAATTCAAATGTATTGAACTTTGAGGGAACACCAGTAAACCTCTAACTCCTATAGATACTTTTCTTAAAGAAACACTAAACTAGATAAGTGAGAAGTGATTTAAATTGAAGAAAATCGTAATAATCGGTGCAGGCGGGCACTCAAAAGTTGTGCAAGATATGATTGAAGCAACGGGTGAGTATCGGCTCATGGCTATTTTGGATGACCAATACGAAGTGCTGAAAAAAAAGGGAAATATATATCTTGGCCCCATCTTATGCTTTAAAAGCTTGTGTATCCATTTTGAATGTAAGGGAATTATTGCGATAGGCAGGAATGATTTAAGGTTAAAAATCGTAAACGAGCTGAATTTGGATGTAATGGATTATGAGACAGTCATTCACCCCACTGCTGTAGTGGGTAAAAATGTATCGATAGGAAAAGGAACAGTCATTATGCCGAATGTCGTCTTGAACGCGGGCGCGAGAGTGGGGAATCACGTCATCGTTAATACGTCTTCTGTCATTGAGCATGATACTCAGCTTAATGACTTTATCCATATAGCTCCTAGTGCAACCCTGACTGGAGCTGTCAGGATCGGAACTGGAACCATGATAGGAGCTGGATCCACCGTCATACCAAACATCACGATAGGTGTATGGTGTACGATTGGGGCCGGATCGACCGTTATTAAAGACATTCCTCATGCATCTATCGCTGTGGGGTCCCCAGCAAGGATAATAAAATAAGGAGTGTGTGGGATGGAGTATAAAAGATTGTATCTTTCGCCTCCTCATATGAGTGGGAATGAACAAATGTACGTTAGCCAAGCGTTCGAGACAAATTGGATTGCGCCTCTAGGACCGAACGTAAATGCTTTGGAAGAAGGATTTGCCAAATATGCAGGCACTAAAGGGGCATTGGCAGTAAGTTCAGGGACAGCAGCCATTCATTTGGCATTGCAAGTATTGGGAGTCACCAGTGGTGATACCGTATTCTGTTCTTCATTAACTTTTATAGCCAGTGCAAATCCTATCGTATATCAAGGGGCGAAGCCTGTCTTTATCGATTCTGAATCAGATACTTGGAATATGTCTCCTAAAGCATTGGAAATGGCTTTTGAAGACGCTAGGAAAAAACGGGAAACTCCAAAGGCTGTCATTTTAGTGCATCTATTTGGTCAGAGTGCAAAGGTGGATGAAATCAAGAACATTTGCAGGAAATATAAAGTTGCTTTGATTGAGGATGCCGCAGAATCCCTTGGTAGTACGTATAAGGGGAAGCAAACAGGAGCGTTTGGTGATATAGGGATTTATTCGTTGAATGGAAATAAAATCATTACAACTTCTGGTGGGGGTATGCTTGTTTCAAATAACGAAGAATTTTTGCATAAAGCTCTCTATCTATCTACTCAAGCACGTGACCCAGCCATTCACTATCAGCATAGCGCAATTGGATATAACTATCGTTTAAGTAACATTCTAGCTGGAATTGGTCGTGCCCAATTGGATGTATTGGATGAGCGTGTAAAAGCACGGAGAAAAATCTTTGATCGGTATAAAAAGTCGTTGGCAAACATAGCTGGCATCACCTTTATGCCAGAGCTAAAAGATACGATGGGGAATCGCTGGCTGACGGCCTTAACAATAGACGACAAAATCACTGGAGTACGTTACAGTGATGTGATTAATGCGTTAGAAGCAAGAAATATTGAATCAAGGCCTGTCTGGAAACCATTACATTTACAGCCCATCTTTAAAGATGCAGCATTTTTTACAGAAAGCGGCGATAAAAGCATTTCAACTATGTTATTTGAACAAGGTCTATGTTTACCATCCGGTTCCAGCATGACATTAGAAGATCAAGAGCGGGTTGTGAAAATCGTAAAGGAAGTAATTGAACCGTCCAAAATAGCTCGATGAATTTTTCGTCGTGTCATACGAGTCAAATCATTAGAGGACCGTGACATACATTTTACATTGAGATAAACTAAGCCCGCTTTAACAGTATTTAAACTTCCTTACAATGAAAAGGAGGCCAAACAAAATATGAGAATTACCTTTAAACAGATTTATCAAGATATCGACAAGTTAGTTTGTTTATCCAATAAACATAAACGAAATGGTTTGAATTGCAGAGAGATTGAAAAAACAAGAAAAAGACTAGTTGAAAATATAAAAGCCATAGAGCTTCATACCATCGTTTTCAATAATGAAGATTCTGGATAAATAGTCCCTGATATTATCTTTTCCTTCGGAAAAAAGGTTTCATTTTTGGAAGCCTGTTTAAATCTATGATAGAAATGAGCGTGCCTATGAAGATCGGTGATAAAGTGAATTATAAATCAAGTGAATATAAAATTATTTACATCTATAGAAATGATTTAAAAGTCGAGCTTCTTTCACTTGATTGTAAGCATGGGAAATTCGAATTGGCACATATATCTCATCTGAAGAAGACAAATCCTGATTATGCAGAGAATTCACAAAAAGTGCCCCATTATGACTATCGATGAGTAAGGGTTGTATTTTATTTTCTTGTTTCTAAAATAGAATAGAAATTGACACACCACTCCGGATGTTGGTCAGGCTGTCGGGAAGCTCTCCACAGTCTTTTTCTTTCCTTTGTTTTTTATCTATTCACCGCTTTAATTAGGCTTATTCCAATGTTATGACTTACCGCATCAACTATAGGGTCATAAAAAGACTATGTTTCTATCGATATTTTATTGAATCTTGATGGGGAATTTAACCTGTGCATAATCATATTCTTCTCCCTCAAAATAATTTCCACCAGGAGGAACTGCATTTCTTTTAATAGTTTCTCTCTACAAATCCTCGATAAAAGAAGGATGTTTTTTTGTCAAGAACATACAGATATTTTAAAAAAGATTCATTGTATGTAAATTTTGCAAAATAGATGGTTTCTAAAATGAAATGCTTCATTGCTAGTTTGGAATTTTATTACTAATCCCAATTATATATAACCACTATTCGTAATAGGATATTTTCATTACCTTTCTAATTCCTTAACTGTACAGAGCTTGGGATAGTATTCGATGGTCATGCTGTTGCTCAAAAATATCTAAAAGTGAGTCAATTTCGAGCAGGTTATCAACTGGAAAGAGTGTTTTACTGATACCTATATGGGATTCCAAGCCCGGATAAGTTTCAAAAATTGATTTTCCTGTACCGTATATGAAACGACGCTGGAATAAAGTTATGGTAAATTTGGGTAGTAAGTAGTGTGTGTTTTCTGTTATTTTGAAAATATGTGTGGGGTTTATAAAAATTAGGTATTAATACTCATTGTATGTATCGATAGTTATAATAAGAATATATGAAAATCAATAAAGTTAAAGGTGATTGTATGAATCGATTTAATGACCGTTATTCAAAACTGCTGTATCATTTATTTTATGAGGATAACTGGTGTAGTTTAAACGAACTATCAAAAAAAACAGGTTATTCGAAAAGCACTTTATGGCGGGATATATTACATATGAGTTCCAATCTTCCACCTGAATGGAAAATTGAAAAGAATGAAGTTCAGGGCGTAAGATTATTGAAACCTAAAAACGGCACCTTGGAAGAACTTTGGTTTCATCTTAAAAGCGAAAATACCTATTTTCAAACCTTGGAATTAATTCTTTTTAACAATGGAGTAACGATAAAATACATTACTCAAAAAGTACATATTAGTCGCTCCACAGTGTACCGCCAGTTAGAGAAAATAGAAGAAGTATTAAAAAGTGCCGAAGTTCAATTATCGAATAGTCCGTTTAAAATTGTTGGGGATGAAAAAAAGGTTAGGCGATTCATCATGCAGTATGTAGAGTATATGTCGGGCAATTTGAATAACTTTATTACATCTTTTGATCTTAAGGAGTTTCAAGACACTCTATTGGAGCTATTGAAGGAACATTCAACTTCTTTGCATATGGGTGCAATACAAAGGCTAGCGATAATCCTTCATATCTCTAACATTCGCATAACACATAATAGTTTTGTGACATTCCCAAAAGTGGTAATCGATGAAAATGAAACATCCAAAGCATTTGAAATATCAAAGAAACTTTTCAAGTTCATGGAAAAGTGTCCAAATAGGGAGAAACAGATTCGAGAAATTTTATTTCTTTCTTTATATCTAATGAGCGAAGAAATGTCTTTAAACCGTACCCAAGAGCTTCGGTACATTCGTTCCAAACTTAATTCGGATAGCGGTAAGCCTTTAAGTCAATTTCTAAGTAATTTATCTAAAAAAATTGGGTTGGATGTTTCTCAGGACGATATTTTCATGTATGAATTTGCGCAAACTCTTCGTGGGATCTCCTTTGATTTTCAATTAAAAACAGATACTAGAATAAATAATATTTTACAATTCGTTCCTTATTTTGAAAAAAACCCGTTATTCGGAATTATTGAAGAAATAGCAAAATATATCTCGGAAGAATTTACTATTTCTTTTGAAAATATAGAAATATTAGAAATATTCATGTTGGTCCAAGCCTCAATCTTAAGAAAAAAAAACCAGATGGTTATAGAGACAGCATTAATTTGTCGTTCATATGTAGAGAAAGATTATATTCGTGAGGTATTAAAACATCATTTTGGGAACCAGCTTAATATTTATGTAATGGATTTTTCCGATATAGATTCACTTTTCAGAAAAAATGGTTTTGATATTTTAATAACCACGGATTTAGGGCAGTTAATTAATATTGAGCACATTCCTGTTTATAAAGTTTCTTCATTTCCAACTCCTTCCGAATTAAAAGAAATTAAGATGTTCACTCGAAAGAATTTTATTGATAGGTATGGTTTAAACCCTAATATCTTATATCCATTTGAAGAAGATATTGATTGAGGTTAGTCTTCAACATTTAATTTCATCACTATGTCCTTTTACCCCTGAACAGTAATATGCAGCTAATAAACTACCTCGTCATTAAGCCTTGGTCATTCTTTTTTCTCCAAAGGGGGAAGGTTAAAAGCATTACTTATCTGACAGAAGTTTAAGGGTTGATATCATTTACAATAGATAAGGGAGCACCAAATGACCAAAGCGAAAACGCCAAACATTCACTTCCCAATTTAAACCACAGATCATTCTCTTATTTTCAAAATTTTAAAACACGAATGGATACCCTTTGATACCTTTATCACGGAAGCGATATCTGAGATCAGAAAGTGAACGAATCGAAAACATTTCCCTACTTCCCAGCTTGAATTTTGGAAATGATGTTAAATGGTAAAATAAGCTCAACTATAGGCTGCATTCCTTCTTTAATTAAATATTCGGACCTAAATGGGTTAGTGATATTTCCAACATATTTGCTAAGGTCATCCACAAGTGTAATTTTAGATCAAAATGCTGGGTGTCCGTTGAAAGGTTGGGTCTCTTTATTGATGTGGTCACTTTAACGATTTGGCAGCAAATCATGAACCTGTAGTGCAATGCTGTAACGGAGGAAAGAGTTTGAACCACCGTCGCTATCAGGGGCTTTCTAAAGGAAATGGCCCAGGTACAATACCTGGGCCATTTCCTTTAGGAACTTTTTATACTGTTCAAATAATGTGTGACAGTTCTCTTTTTTTAAGGTTGTTTTAACGAAATTTATTGAGTTGTAACATATTCATTTTTCCCTGCACGCATTCCAACAATAAATATAAGTGCAGATATTACTACCAACATTAATAAGGGAATTGTCCAGCTGTGTGTAACGTCATGAAGCAATCCGAATAATATTGGTCCAATGGCAGATAAGAGGTACCCGAATGATTGAGCCATTCCTGATAATTCTGTAGCTTCATGGGTATTTTGTGTTCGAAGACTAAAGAACATCATGGATAAACTGAATATGGTACCGACTCCAATCCCGATCAATATCATGCATACCGGGATGAATAGAGTACTGCCGTACAATATGCCGAATATCCCTGTAATAAGGAAGATGACAGGTGGGACCACTAACAGACGCTGACTTTGTAAGCGGCCAGCTAAAATGGGCACAATGAATGTTATAGGAATGACGGCAAGTTGCATGATGGATAGCATCCAACCAGCTTCATCAGCGTTAAGGCCTTTTTGCTCCAGGATTTCCGGCATCCAGGTAATGACTGTATAGAAGATAAACGATTGCAATCCCATGAAAAAAGTGATCTGCCAGGCTAAACCAGAACGCCATAAGTTAATCTTTTTAAACTTTTGAGCCGTTTGTACATCCTTACCTGACTTGAATGGCCGTCTTAATTGCGGCATCCAAAAGAAAATTGTAATAAGAGATAAAATCCCCCAACATCCAAGGGCACCAGCCCATCCCAATCCTGATGAAGAAGCAATGGGAATGCTGATCCCGGAACCTATTGCGCCACATAAATTCATGGACACTGCATAAGTCCCTGTCATCAAACCGATATTCCTGGCAAAGTTATGTTTAATCAGACTGGGCAACAATACATTGCCGATTGCGATGGCTAACCCGATTAAAATGGTCCCTATGAACAATGTCTGCACTCCGCCAACGGAGCGTATCCCAATCCCGATAGTTAATAATATCAAAGATAGGAAAAGGGTGAGCTCCATTCCAAAACGCCGTGCTATCCTAGGTGCAAATGGAGATAGTAATGCGAAAGAAAGCAAAGGTAATGTCGTTAATGAACCTGATAGTGTATTGGATATCCCCAAATTATCACGGATCGAAGTGACAAGGGGGCCAACCGATGTTAAGGGAGCCCTTAGATTGGCCCCAAGGAGAATGATCCCGATGATGAGTAGTCCAAATCTGGGTTTAATATCCATTTTGGTTTGTTCTAGTTGATTTGCCGCTTGATGAATGCCCATAATCTCCTCCTTACTTACTCTAAAGATTTCTTGAATTGTGCAATGTATTCATTCACTGTTTCGATTGCCCGGTTCACATCTTGTTCGATGATGGCATCTACTAGGTTACAATGAATGTTCAAATGAAGGTTCGCATCAGAACTCATCTCGACTATCTGATGGATGGAATCATGCAGGGAGTCTTCCATATGTTCGTATAAATCAATCAATAAATCATTATGTGATGAACCCATAATCGATTTATGTAACTGTATATCCGCTTCTTCGTAAGCCTTGATATCCTTTGCTTCAGCAGCTTCACAGCATGCTTTTATATAAAACCGCAATCGTTCTATATCTTCTTGGTTCCGTCTTAATGCCGCTAACTGGGCTCCCTCTCTTTCAAGGGCATGACGGACCTCTAATGTTTCCAATAAACTTGACTGCTGAATCCTTCTTTGCAATGCAGCCCCCAAGGTACTTGATGACCTTACAAATGTCCCCTTTCCTTGTTTCGTTACTAAAAGACCAGCATAAACAAGTGATCGTACAGCTTCTCTTAATGTATTTCTGCTTACATCGAACTGTTGGATCAAATCCATTTCAGGTGGAATCTGCTTTCCAATTTGCCATTCGCCTGATTGGATTAAGGATTCAATTTGGGAAACCACTTGCTCTACAAGTGATAAGCGATTTGTTTTAGATATGGTCAATATTTACACCTCAAATTTGTAGGATGATTGGTTCATTGGTTATTTTAACATATGTATGTTGAAAATGGAGCATAGGGAGTATTTTTAACCAATTTTATTTCCATCCTTAACTTTAGCTGCTTAAAGGGCAAAAGGTCTTATTAGGACAATAGAAAAAATTCCAGTTGATTTCAGAAATCCGCTCCCTTTCCGCCGACTGTCTGCCAAGCCTCCTCAGCGCAAGCGCCTGCGGGGTCTCGTCTAGCCCGTTATTCGGCAGGAGTGTCGCAAATTTCTTCAATCCAATAAGGATTACAGTTAAAAACCATGAAGGATAACCTAGTCTTAATCAAGGTTCGAGATGAGACCAGCCTGCAGTTTTTTCTAAAATGTTCCAGTTGATTTCAGAAATCCGCCGTCTGTCTGCCAAGCCTCCTCGACGCAAGCGCTTGCAGGGTCTCGTCTAGCCCGCGGAAAGCGAGTGCCTGTAGTTCCAATCAACGTCCAAATTGTACAAACTTTAAAAAAACTGTAGGCAAACTCGATTTTTTCGAGTTTGCCTACAGTCTGAAATCCCAGATAATAAGATTCGGGGATTTTAATAATATTTCTATTTTTTTTGTTTGACAATAAAAGAGAGAAGGATAAATATTCCCAAAGTTACAAGACATACAGTGGTCCCGATTATGTTTTGCTTATTAAAGATGAATGCTAAAAAGATGATGCTCAAGGCTGTGATAGCTAATATGGTCGTATATGGGTACCATTTTACCCGGAAACCTGGTTTGCCTTTGTATTGTTTACGCAGCTTCAATTGTGCGGAACAAATACTGATCCATAATAATAAAACTGTGAAGCCAGGGATGGCCATAAGGTAGCTTAATATCAGATCAGGTGTCAAATATGATAAAAACACACCAGCCAATATACATAATGTAGTTAAAAATATACCATTAAGCGGGATTCCCTTTTTAGTTGTCCTTAAAAATGCCTTAGGGGCTTCGCCGTTCTGGGAAAGAGTAAACAGTGTCCTTGAGGTAGCGTATATCCCTGAATTTGCAGCTGATAAGACAGCTGTTAAAAGGACGAAATTCATAATATCAGCTGCTCCGGGAAGACCTGATAAGCTGAAAACCTGTACGAAAGGACTTACTTCAGTGCTTACTTGGTTCCAAGGTATAACCCCGCAAATAATAAATATTGGGAAGACATAAAAAAGAATCACCCGCCATACAGTTCCTTTAATGATTTTTGGTATGACTCGCTGACTATCTTTTGTTTCCGTGACGGCTACACCTATTAATTCTGCACCCCCATATGAAAACATTACAACCAAAAGTGCACTTAACATTCCGTCAATTCCATTGGGGAAAAAGCCCCCATGTTCCGTGTAATTAGAAAAAGAAGCCGAACTAGGAAAAAGTCCTAACATGATCAAAGCTCCTAAAATAATAAAAGCAATTAAAGTTATTATTTTTATACCTGCAAACCAAAACTCGAGTTCACCATAGTATTTTACTTGAAACAAATTTATTCCTATTATTACTGAAGCGCAAAGTATACTTAACAGCCATAATGGTATTGAAGGAAACCAATATTGTAGAAAGCTCCCGGCTGCGACTATTTCTACAATGATCACGATAATCCAGTTAAACCAATAGAGCCATCCGGCAATGAAGGATAGTTGAAACCCAAAAGCTTTATTTATGAGATGCTGTACATTCAAATTAGGAAAAGCGGTAGCCATCTCTCCTAGTGCCGCCATTACAATAAATAACAAAAGTCCCCCTATTAAATAGGCTATCACGACACTTGGACCTGCCATATTTAATGTATCTGAACTCCCCTTAAAAATCCCTGTCCCTATCATTCCGGCTAAAGCAATAAACTGGACATGCCTAGGCAATAAACCCTTTTTTAAATCTTGATGAGTCTTTTCCATTTTATTCATGCCTTTCTTTCGCTATTTTAATAAAATGTTAATTTCAGTAAAATTAAAAGTTCTTCTGTCAATGAACGCTTTTACGTACTAAAGTACTATATTAATATATCACGATTCGGGAAAATGTCAATTTAAGCAGGGGAACGGAAAATTATTTTGTAACAGTAAAGAAAGAATTTCCTTTATTATCTTAAAAGTACTTGGATTTTATGAAAAATTAACCTGATAGTTGATTTTTTTAGAGATGTAGGCATTTAATAAAAAATGATCGGAAGTTAAATGATTGAATTAAACAAGTGCCACGAGCAAACAAAATTCCGTTATATTGCATGATTACTGTCATTTTGTTTGATGGTGAATAAGATGTTTTAACCAGTTCAAGTCCTTCTATAAAAACGAATTAGGAAATGTTCATATATGTAAGGTTGTGATTGCGGTTTTCAATTTGGCGGAGATTTCGCCTTTATAGTCGTTTTGTTTATCCTTTTAGTGATTGTTGGAGTTAGCATTTGCGGCGGCGGTGCACGGGTTATGGAAACATACTGCTGAATACAAAAAACCGTCCTTGATAGGTCGGTTTTTCTATGACATATAAGGTGTTGGAGCAGGCTAGCTAATGAGACTACCCGTTCTCATATAAAAAGGGGAGAGGAAGCGGCTGTAGGTTTTCGGTTTCTTGTACCGGTCCAATTTCCCTTAGAAATTCCAAATAACCGGTATATACCTGCGAGGCCATCCCTAAATATTGCAATTCAGTGTGGATGATACCCATCCTTGGTGAATGGAGCATATACATTTTTTCATCCCTCCTTTCAAATAAGGCCAGTCTCATAAAGGAGTTATTCCTAGGCTTTACTGATATGAATGTCTTGTCCATGGGGGATAATTCATATTCATTTGATGAAGGATGCTCCGGGTTCGAAGGATTCTGCATTTCTTTCTTCTACTACCATGCGCAACCCACTCTTAGGTCTGAGCGTAAGGGACGGAAGGGGGGTTACTTCATGATGGTCAGGTGCAATCTTAATCCTATATCGTTGAGCAATGCAGGCCAGGACAAGCACCGCTTCCATCATGGCAAAATGATTGCCAATACAAACCCGCGGCCCTCCGCCAAAGGGAAAGTAAGCGAACGCAGGCAGGCTTTTCAAATAGTTGTTATCAAATCGTTCAGGAATAAAAGATTCAGGTTGATCAAAATACTCTTGATTATGCTGCATCAAATAAGAACTTATTAGGATCATATCGCCTTTTTTAAAGTGAAATCCTCCTATTACAACATCCTCCGACACATCCCGGGATAAGATATAAAGTGGCGGGTACATGCGAAGTGTTTCATGAATGATCTTTTGAGTATATTGTAATTTCATGAAATCGTCAGGCTCGGGTTTCCGGGCACCAATTATGCTATCCACTTCATAGAAGAGTTTAGTTTGAACTTCAGGATGCTGTGAAAGTGCGTACAGTGCCCAAGAAAGAGCATTTGCTGTAGTTTCATGACCGGCAAGAAAAATAGTCATTAACTCATCACGTACCTGATGGTTTGTCATTCCTAATCCGTCTTCGGCAACTCGGGCATCCATCAAGATTCTAAGCATGTCTTCGTGTTTTCCTGTATCGTTCTTCCGTTTTTCAATAATTCCATAAATCACTTTATCAAGTCTTTGTATCGCCTTTTTATATTGACGGTTGATTTTAGTTGGCACCCATAATGGCATACGGAAAAGCTTTCTCATCCTTTTGACTGCGATTCTTAAAGCTGTTTCCAGCGGTTTCCCAACAATTTCATAGCCATCTTTGAATTCCATGCTGAACATGGTCTTGCTGATTATCCCGAGAGTGATGTCCAACATATCCTTCGTGATAATCCGTTCATCATTATGTTTCCAAAAAGTTGATATATAATCCAATGTGGTATCAATCATATCCGTGGCGTAATGGCTAATATGAGTCTTTTTGAAGGAAGGTTGAATAAGCCTTCTCTGACGCATATGAAAGTCCTTTTCGCTTGTAAGTAGACCTTCACCGATAAGTGGTTTCAATACATTGAAGTCCTTTGATTTGACGAAGGATTTTTGTTTTGTTACGAGTATTTGTTTTATTAGATCAGGATTTAAAACAAGGTAAACATTTTGGAATGGTCCTAAACGGAATTTAGCAACCTCCCCATATTCCTTGGCCAATCGGGTAAGAAAGCCGAGGGGATCTGTTTGAAATTCCTTTGTATGTCCGGAAATCAGCCTTCCTTTTGGAACTTTTGGAGAATCACGGAAGGCACCATCAGTTTGGCTCAAGTTGTTTTCCCCCTTTCTTTAAAATAATTCCATGTAATCATTCTATGAGGATAAACTAAATCGGTTTGGACAAGTCGTTAAAGAAAGGGCGGATAATATAAATATGGCTATATATAGAAATGAAAAGAAGTAAACTTGCAGAAACCATAGAAAAACTCTGGAAAAATAGCGCCAGAGTTTTTTATGAGAGCTTTAGATTAAGAAGATGTGGGAAACGGTTCTCGGCAGAGTAAACTTTTTGTATTGATAGGGAGCTTAACTTCTTTCTTCATCGTTTCCATGTTGGAAATGATCATTTTTTTCATTAATGGGTCCACCAAATTGTTCATTGATTTCCTTAACCACTTGATCTAAAAATTCATCGGATATTATCGGATTTTTTGTTTTTGTGTGCATGTGATTCTCTACAATCCTTTCTGGATATCATGTGTTTGGATCACTTATGAAATATACTTATCAACATAACCTCAGTTACAATGAATTATTCTTTTTCTGTGCAAATTTTCACGGGCTTTTCCATTCATATTCATAAATCGCTTAAACCTTATGGTACGGGGGATATGTTTTTGGGTTCATTTTACAATCAATGGGGTGATCCGACAGCTACTCTCGTAACGGTATATGAGGAGGGAGGTGGAGCTAATTAGACAAAGGTATCTAAGAGGACTGCTTGTGGAAGAAGTCTTTTTTACCGGTGATATCACAGGAATTCAAGAAGATGTGAAAATAGCCCAATCACTTCTTGGTAACTGGGCATGAGCAATATTAACTTCATTAAGGAACCAACTGTCTTAAATATGTTATTAGCTGATCACGAAGTTCAGGTCGTTTCATGGCGAAATCAATTGACGCTTGAAGAAAGCCGAATTTATCCCCGACGTCATATCGATGTCCCTCAATGATATACGAATATAATGGTTCCTTTTCTAGCAAAAGATCCAAAGCTTCGGTAAGCTGGATTTCCCCCTTAGGATCTGGCTTTACGGTTTCGAGGATTTCAAAAATGGCAGGCGTTAAAATATATCGGCCAATAATCGCCTGTGTTGAGGGTGCCTCCTCGACTTTTGGCTTTTCCACTAAGTTTTTTACCAAAAATAAATCCTCATATTGTTCTTGGAAATTTACAATCCCGTACTTGGATACATCGGCAGGTAACACTTCCTTACACCCGATAATGCTCGCTTGAACCTTGTTATACCGTTCCATTAACTGCTTCAAGGCTGGGACCCGGCTATCCACGATATCATCACCTAACAGGACTGCAAAAGGTTCGTCTCCAATAAACGTTTTGGCACATAAAACTGCATGCCCCAGACCCAATGGTTCCTTTTGTCTTACATAGTGAATATCCACCATATTGGAAATGTTCTCCACGGTTTTTAGCAGATCATTTTGTCCTTTCTTTTGTAAAAGCATTTCAAGCTCAATGGATTTATCGAAATGATCTTCGATGGCACGTTTGTTTTTCCCTGTAACGATGATAATATCTGTAATCCCTGATTGTACCGCTTCCTCGATAATATATTGAATGGTCGGCTTATCGACAATCGGCAGCATTTCCTTTGGTTGAGCTTTCGTAGCGGGTAAAAATCGTGTTCCTAAACCGGCTGCTGGAATCACGGCTTTCTTTATCATAGCCCAGCCCCTTTTTAAGGTTCTTTTATCTCGCTTTTCGTTCTACCGTTCATTTTATGTGTTCATTGGTTGACCTATATCAAAAAAGGTTAAAATAAATCCCTGAAAAAGAATAGATTTACTATTGAAGCAAATATTATGGATATATGAAATTTGGTCAAGAGGTGTATATTTTGCCAATTGAAAATCAAGAGAGAAAACAAATCCTTTTTGCCTTACTTGTCATCGTTTTATATCTTTCCCCTTTATTCATCCTTGGAGAAAATGCGCATATTCGTGTACATGATAATTTGGATTCCAACCTTGCCTGGTATAAAGTACTTTCGGAGAGCGGTGAATTATTCGGTGCAATAGACGCCAAAATTCCACAGATTATGAATGGGCTGCCAAGAAATGCGTTTGGCAGTGAATTCAGTATTATCGTGTGGCTGTATGCACTTTTCCCGACAATGGTTGCATATGCAATAAGCCAGGCATTAACAAGATTCATTGCTTTCTTTGGTATGTATATCCTATTAAAAAAACATTTGGTTACAGGGCGCCAATCAGGATGGATTAGGATTGGAACATCCTTGGCCTTTGCCCTTACCCCATTTTGGCCATCGGGAATGCTCAGTACCCTTGGGATGCCGCTAGCCCTTTGGGCTTTTTTGAATATCCGCAGCAAGGACCATTCGTGGAAGAATTATTTGGTCCTTACACTTTTACCGCTTTATTCAAGCATCGTGCTTGGCTTTTTCTTTTTTCTTGTTGCAATGGGCTTCCTTTGGATATCGGATGTGATCAGGAGAAAAGGGTGGAATTTAAGGTTTCTACTTTCAATCGTGTATATGACGGTCATTTTTGGTCTGGTCGAGTATCGGCTGGTCGCTTCCTTCATTTTTGATTCGGAGCCGAACAGCAGAGATGAATATTTTCATGCAAGGTTGCCGCTCGAGTGGGTCATCAAGCTTACTTTCAAAAATTTCGTCCTTGGACATACGCATGTCATGACTGTACATGCGCTTATCATCCTGCCGATTACAGTCTTTGCCCTTTATATCATTTTGACCAAAAAGCTATGGAGACAGGAAAAGATATTTGTTTTTTTGTTCGGCTTGAATTTTATGCTTTCCGCGTGGTACGCATTTTGGTTTTATAAAGGCTGGCTTCCTTTAACGGAAAGGTTTCACACTCTGGATACCTTTAATTTTGCCAGATTTCACTTTTTAAGGCCGATGGTGATTTACTTGGGGTTTGCCCTCGCGATAAAAATCATCTGGGAGCACAGCGATTATGCCAAGAAAACCCTTTCAATCTTCATAGCCGTTCAAATTATGATCTTAATGGGTTTCAATGAAGAAATCACTTACAATAAAAAACCATCTTTTAAAGAGTTCTATGCAGAAAGCCTTTTTCAGGAAATAAGAGATCATATTGGCCTTCCACAGGAAGAATATCGGGTCGCGAGCATTGGCCTACATCCTGCGATTGCCCAATTTAATGGGTTTTACACGCTTGATAGCTATAACAATTTCTATCCGCTTACTTACAAACATCAATTTCGTCAAATAATTGAAAACGAATTGGCTAAGAATAAAAACATCAGAATCTACTTTGATGAATGGGGAGGGCGTTGTTACCTATTTACCGATGAGCTTGGGAAGCATTATATGTTCAAGAAAGGCTCGAAGAAAGAGCTGGAAAATTTGGAACTTAATGTGGATGCGTATAAAGGGTTAGGTGGCAAGTATATATTTTCTGCTATACCAATCAACAATGCGAAGGAAAACGGGTTGGTCCTGGAAAGGATTTTCACAAAGAAAGGAAGTGTTTGGAAAATTCATTTATACAGAGTCATGTGAAAAGGGGGGAATATTGTGAATTCACCGATAGTAACGATTGTTGTACCTTGTTATAACGAAGAAAGCGTTTTGCAGGATACCATTTCCCAGCTTTGTGGATTGGTGAGGGGTTTAGTCGAAGAAAACGTTGTATCCGATAAAAGTAAAATTCTATTGGTTGATGATGGAAGCAAAGATCAAACATGGAAGATCATTTATAAAGAAACGATAAACAATGAATTTGTTCGTGGGCTAAAGCTTTCCCGGAATGCAGGTCATCAAAATGCACTTCTGGCAGGAATGTTTACAGCCAAGGAAGCCTCGGATTGTGTGATTTCCATTGATGCAGATTTGCAGGATGATATTCAAGTCATCCCTGAATTCATTCGGAAATTCAATGAAGGTTGTGAAATTGTATATGGTGTCCGCCAGAAAAGGGACCTTGATTCATTTTTTAAACGAACATCTGCAACTGGTTTTTATAAATTGATGAACAAGATGGGGGTTAACCTTATCTATAATCATGCCGATTTCCGGCTAATGAGCAAAAGGGCGATCGTGGAGCTGGAACAATTTGAAGAAACGAATCTTTTTTTACGGGGAATCGTCCCGCTCATTGGGTTCAAGACGGACACTGTTTATTATGACAGAAAAGAAAGATTGGCTGGGGAAACGAAGTATCCATTAAAGAAGATGGTTGCCTTTGCGCTTGATGGCATTACTTCTTTTTCAGTTACGCCGATCCGGCTTGTATTATGGCTAGGGTGTCTTTCCTTTTTCATTAGCTTACTCTTTGGGTCATACTTTTTATGGTTAAAGTTTTATGGACAGACCGAAACGGGCTGGACCTCATTAATTACCTCCATATGGTTGATCGGTGGACTGCAGTTGATTGCTGTCGGCTTGATTGGGGAATATATCGGTAAAATATATAATGAATCCAAACGCCGGCCTAAATATATTGTTGATCTGGATCTATTTAATCCGCTCGATTTAACAAAACGGGAGCAACTAGACAATGAACGGAACAGTATTGAAAAACTATCTAAAACACACTAATTCCTTTATCCGCTTTTTATTGGTTGGAATAGTCAATACAGCGGTTGGACTTTCCATCATGCTTTTTCTCATGAATGTTCTTGATTTATCTTACTGGATCTCCACCTTTTTCGGCAATGGTTCGGGAGCTGTAACGAGTTTTCTGTTGAACAGGACATTTACCTTTAAAAGCGATATAGACTTGCGGAGAGGAGTTGCCCGTTTCTTTTGCGTCATCCTGATTTGTTATGCCGCCGCTTATTCTTTAGGACAAGCCATTGCAGAATCGATGGAAGGATCCGTTCATTTATCCATGCAGCAAAATGTGGCTGTACTGATTGGAACAATCTTTTATACAGTACTTAACTATATTGGCCAGAAATACTTTGTCTTTAAGAAAAGTAATTTGAGACCAATTCAAGAAGGAAGGAACTAATTAGAGTGGATCATTGGGAATAATGAATAATGCCCTCTGATTGGATGGAAATTAAAGTTGACTATCCAAGCGGGGGCAGAACTGTTTAATGGGAAAGGCGAATTAGTTGATTGATTAGATAGGTATTCAGTTTCGTTCTTCGCTGTCTCCATGGTGGCTGATGATTTTTCCTTTTGTGGACCGCCATATTGTTCATTGATTGGTTAATGCTTTGACCTGAAACCTTCTTTTTTAGACATGTCATTCACCTCTTTCCTTCCTTCAATCATTTGTTTTGATGCCTTATGTAATATACGTCATGAACAAAACCTCACTAACAATAAATTATTCTTTTTCCGTGTAAAATTTTCATTTACTTTTCCATTTCACGGGAGTATGATAATCAACAGTTTCATATTTCTAAATCGCTTAAACCTTATGGTACGGGGGACCCGTTATAGGGATTGTTTTTCAATCCAAGGGGTGAATCCTTTCAAGGTAAAGGTAGGGCTACTCTTAGGTCCGAATCCGACAGCTAACCTCGTAAGCGTTATATGAGAAGGAAGGTGGAGCTTGTCAGACAAAAAAAATGATGTCTACAGGTCTATTTAGCCATGACTTGTAGGCATTTTTTATTTCGTCTTGTTTTTTGCAATAACTGGGGGAACATAAATTTATAACTAAAATATGGTGGTGAATACTTGATGTTATCTTCTATAAAGAGGTTCTTGATAGGG
Source organism: Peribacillus sp. NJ11 (assembly GCF_030348405.1). Taxonomy (NCBI): domain Bacteria; kingdom Bacillati; phylum Bacillota; class Bacilli; order Caryophanales; family Bacillaceae; genus Peribacillus; species Peribacillus sp. NJ11. The sequence continues at coordinate 179,235 of NZ_JAUCFO010000001.1, read as the reverse complement.
AGACCTTTAAAATCAAATGCACTTGGCGAACAAAAGCTAAACAAAACTAAGGCTTTAGCCATCCTATCTTCTGATGCATTGTCTTCGGTTGCTTATGGACCGGAACAAATATTGATCGTTCTCATCACGGTCGGTGCCGCGGCATTCTGGTATTCAATCCCGATAGCAATCGGGGTATTGATCCTGTTAATGGCCTTGATCTTGTCCTATAGACAAATCATTTTTGCCTATCCCCATGGCGGGGGAGCCTATGTGGTTTCAAAAAACAATTTAGGCATCAATCCAGGGTTGATAGCTGGAGGATCCTTATTGGTCGATTATATATTAACTGTCGCTGTAAGTGTTTCTGCAGGAACGGATGCCATCACGTCCGCTTTTCCAGGCCTGCATTCATATAATGTCGGCATAGCCATCATTTTCGTCATTCTACTTACCATCCTAAATCTTAGGGGGGTTACGGAGTCGGCCTCTGTTTTGGCCTATCCGGTGTACCTATTCGTTTTAGCATTGTTCATCTTGATTGGTGTAGGAATTTACAAGATCTTGACAGGAGGAGTTTCACCGGAATTGCACGCGCCAATCGGGACCCCGGTAGCGGGTATCAGTTTATTTATACTGCTAAGAGCATTTGCATCAGGCAGCTCCGCATTGACAGGAGTCGAAGCGATTTCCAATGCGATCCCGAACTTTAAAGATCCAGCCCCGAATAATGCTGCAAAAACTTTAATAGCGATGGGGTCCTTACTAGCTGTATTATTTTCGGGAATCGTATTCTTAGCCTATTATTTAAGCATTGTTCCCAGCGCAGAGGTCACGGTCGTCTCGCAGATTGCTGAAGAGATCTTTGGACGGAATTTCATGTACTTCTTCATTCAAGGTACGACTGCCTTGATCTTGATACTGGCCGCAAATACTGGCTATTCGGCATTCCCGCTGCTTGCGGTAAATCTTGCAAAGGATAAATTCATACCAAGGGCGTTTACGATTAGAGGGGACCGATTAGGATATTCCAATGGAATTATCATACTGGGGCTTGCGTCCATCATCTTAATAGTAGCATTTGAAGGACATACAGAAAATCTAATTCCACTTTATGCTGTAGGGGTATTTATACCATTTACGCTGTCCCAGACCGGGATGATCGTTAAATGGCTCCGCGAAAAGCCAAAAGGCTGGGTGGTTAAATTAACAATTAATTCAATTGGTGCCATTATTAGCCTGATCGTCACGATGATATTCTTTTTAACCAAATTTACTCAGGTATGGTCTGTTTTGATTTTTTTACCAATCATCATTTTAATTTTTCATCGAATTAGAAAGCATTATGAAGCAGTTGGTGACCAACTGAGGATTACAACTTGTGAGCCCATCTTACCAATAGAAGGGAATATCATTCTTGTACCTGTGGCGGGTATAACTCATGTGGTTGAGAATTCCTTAAATTATGCTAAATCTCTTTCAGCACATCAGATCATTGCCGTTTATGTTGCTTTTGAAAGAGAAGATGAAAAGAAATTCGAAGAAAAATGGAAAAAGTGGCAGCCTGATGTTAGACTCGTCACACTGAACTCTTATTACAGAAGCATCATTCAGCCATTAACTAAGTTTGTGGATACAGTTGAACATAAGGCGAGTGAATCTAACTATAAAGTTACAGTGATCATCCCGCAATTCATTCCGAAGAAGGGTTGGCACAATATTCTTCATAACCAATCAAGTTTACTGATCCGGGCCTACTTACTTTATAGAAGAAATGTAGTTATTACGACAGTGCCATATCATTTGAAGAAGTAATTTAAGAATAGAAGCAGACCTTGATCAGGTTTGCTCAGACTGTAGGTAAATTCGAAGAAAGCGAATTTGCCTACAGTTTTTTTCTTTAAAAAACGTTCCAGTTGTTTTCAGAAATCCGCTCCCTTTCCGCCGACTGTCTGCCAAGCCACCTCTACGCAAGCGACTCTGGTGTCCCGTCTAGCCAGTTATTCGGCAGGAGTGTCGCAAATTTCTTCAATCTATTGGGGGTTTCATAAAACAGTAAAGACCATTTTATTAAATCATGGTTCGGGATGAGACCATTCCGAACTCCCTTTTGTCGACAAGCTGGGCAAACCTTGATAGGGTTTGCTTCTTTTTATTTTTCACCCTAGAAACTTACAGAGAATCAAGTGTTCTGTAAGTTGGACATTGGAACGGAAGGGTGGTTTTTGAACACTTCATAAAATTACCAAGGTTCAATTCAAATAATGCGAACATATTAAAAGAAGACTAAATGAAATTTCCGCTATAGATTGGAACTTACATATATGGGGGTTGAAGATGGATATATTATTAGCTCTCTTGCCGGCATTATTCTGGGGAAGCATCGTTCTATTTAATGTGAAACTGGGGGGAGGACCCTACAGTCAAACATTAGGTACAACGATTGGCGCCTTGATTTTCTCAATTGGTGTTTATATTTTTGCCGATATTAAGTTATCCCTATTGGTGTTTGGTGTCGGGGTCGTTTCTGGATTGTTTTGGGCCGTGGGACAAGCTAATCAGCTTAAGAGCATCGATTTAATGGGTGTTTCCAAAACGATGCCGATATCAACTGGATTGCAGCTCATTTCAACCACTTTATTCGGGGTCATTGTTTTTCACGAATGGTCTACAATGAAAGCGGTCATTTTAGGCGTTTTGGCATTGGTTTTCATTATTATAGGAATTGTTTTGACCTCCTTGGAAGATAAAGAATCAAAAGAAGGCAAATCGGGAAACTTGAAGAAAGGAATTGTCATTCTCCTCATCTCGACATTCGGTTATTTGGTCTATGTGGTCGTGGCCCGTCTTTTTGATGTTGATGGCTGGTCAGCGTTGTTCCCTCAAGCGATCGGGATGGTGATAGGCGGTCTATTATTGACCTTTAAACATAAGCCGTTTAACAAGTATACGATTCGCAATATCATTCCGGGACTGATATGGGCTGCAGGGAACATGTTTTTATTCATATCCCAGCCCCGTGTTGGAGTGGCTACGAGTTTTTCCCTTTCTCAAATGGGCATTGTCATATCAACTATCGGCGGGATCGTCATTTTACGTGAAAAGAAAACGAAGCGCCAACTAATTGGAATCGGCATTGGAATTATCTTGATTATCATAGCTGGGATTATGCTCGGATTGGCAAAAAGTTAATTGGAGGGTGATTAAATGTATACAGATTTAGAGGGGAAGGTCGTTGTTATAACCGGTTCATCCACTGGTTTAGGAAAAGCGATGGCCATTCGCTTTGCTCAGGAAAAGGCAAAGGTAGTCGTTAACTATCGCACAAAATCAGAGGAAGCGGATAGTGTATTGGAAGAGATCAAAACCAATGGCGGGGAAGTTATCGCAGTGAAAGGCGATGTCACCGTTGAAGAAGATGTGATTAACCTGGTTCAATCAGCGATAAAGAAATTCGGGAAACTCGATATATTCATCAATAATGCAGGTATAGAAAACCCTGTTCCATCTCACGAGATGCCTTTAAGCGACTGGAATAGGGTAATCGATACAAACTTAACCGGTAATTTCTTAGGCTGCCGTGAAGCCATCAAGTATTTTGTAGAGAACGATATTAAAGGGAACGTGATAAACATGTCCAGTGTACATGAGATGATTCCCTGGCCTTTATTCGTTCACTACGCGGCAAGCAAGGGTGGTGTGAAGTTGCTTACGGAAACCTTGGCTCTTGAATATGCACCAAAAGGGATCCGTGTGAACAGCATTGGTCCTGGAGCTATCGCCACGCCAATAAATGCCGACAAGCTTGAAGATCCCGAAAAGAAAAAGGATCTGGAAAGTATGATTCCGATGGGTTATATCGGAAAGCCTGAGGAAATTGCCGCGGTTGCTGTATGGCTTGCATCTTCAGAATCCAGTTATGTAACGGGCATCACTCTATTCGCTGACGGTGGTATGACAAAATACCCTTCATTCCAAGCGGGAAGAGGATGAAAGTATCTGCTTGGAAAAAGCAGGATTACATCTAGCAGGAACACTGCTAGTTGATTCCCTCATTTATGAAATGATGCAGCAAGAATCCCAGCAGGGTCAATCCTGCTGGGATTCTTGTTAAAAAGCATTAACGAGTATGATGATTATACCAGCTAATGAAGTTATCGACGACAGTATCTATAAACTGGACAGTCGACTCATGTGTAAGACTGCCTTCGTTATCGATTTTGTCATGAACGGCTCCAACATATACTTCATTCCCGGGAAGGAGTGGAGAGGAGATGCCTAATGCGAATAATATTTCACGCAAATGCAATTGAGCTTTAACCGTACCTAATTGCCCCATTGATGCACCCATGATCCATGAAGGTTTGCCAATCAAGACTTTATCGACACGTGATAACCAATCGATTGCATTGCCCAATACACCTGGAATCGTACCATTGTATTCTGGTGTTACCCACAAGACTGCATCTGCTTCGGCCACTTTGTTCTTAAATTCTTTTACAACTAATGGAGGATCATTTTCAATATCTTGATCATAAAAAGGTAAATCCCGAATGTTTAAGATTTCGAGTTCAAACCGATCTTGATATCTAGTTTGAATATATTTGGCAAGCTTAAGGTTGTAAGATTCTTTACGGATACTTCCCACTATTGCAACAACTTTCATCTTCAATACCTCCAATTATAATTTGTAATGGATAATGGATAATCATGTAAAAATGTTCCACTTACCTATTATAATTGGAATGTAAATGAAAGGGAAAAAGGATGCTTAGGAAATAATCATTCGGCGGATCGCCCCTCATTCACACCGTGATGGTAATGCTTCTCCATTACATAGCCAAAAAAGGAAGCAAGCATTTGTTGAAACAGCATGCCAAGTACAACTGGTACCGCGACGGCAGCAGGAAAATAGGTGGTTGCAAGAACGGCTCCTGCACTGATATTTCGCATACCGCCTGTAAATGTCAAGGTGATGATGTCCCCCTTTTCCCATTTTAAACATGCACCGACCATCCAAGAAAGGGCATAGCCTGAAGCAGCGATGAACAAAACCAAGAAGGACATGATCATTAATTTCTTGTCGAAATGTGTTAAATAGGGCGCAATTTTTGAACTGTTCAATATGACTACGATTCCAACGCTTATCTTGGAAAATGGAGCTAAGCGGGGGGATAGTATATATGGTATCTTCCCTTTTGTAATCTGATTCAAGAACATGGCAAGAATGGACGGAAGAACGACCATCCCGATCAATCCTTTCACCATCGGCCCCGAATCCATTTCGATTGAACCGCCTCCAAAGAGGGAAACACTGTAAGGAACGATGAATGGTGAGAGAAGGGTGTCGATTAAGATGATGGTTAGGGCAAGTGCGGCATTCCCTTTATACATCGATACCCAAATCATACTGGTGACACCGGTTGGAATCACTACAGCCAGCACTAAGCCGGTAATCGTGAAAGCATCACCATGAAACACTAAATGGCCGAGACAAAAGGCCCAAATAGGCATAAGTATGTGGAGGATGATCAATACGATGAATACAGGAAAAGGGTGGGTGACTGCCCGTTGCAGAGATTTAAAGTTGGAGCCTAAACTTCCGGAAAATGTAATGAAGGCAAATATCCATGGAACAAGAAAGGTGTAATCCATTAGATGTTCGGCCAACAAGATGCCAATAACCACGCTTATCGGCGTGATGAGAGGCATAATTTTATCCATTTGTTCATTTATTAACTTCAGCATCATTCATCCACTTCCTAAGCAAAATTCTATTAAGTAAGTTTACCATATTCCAAAAAAGATATATTGTAAGACAAACAATTTGTTTATTTATTTTTGCCTGGAATGGCGAAAACCATTATTGGAAGGGTAGGTCTAGTGGGAGATTCTTCGTTCCTATTAATATACTATCACTGCGCTGGAACTCCCATCGATCCAAAAAGAGCTGCAGGCTTTCTCAGATGAATCTTCATTAAAAGGAGATTAGGCAGGATTGTTCGATGCAGCGTTGTATATTCATTGAAAAATAGTTTAAAGTAGAGGTGAGGTGAAAGTAATGTCAGAAAAGGTTTCCAGTATAATGTGGTTTAGTCTTGCAGTACAATCTCTGCTTGTACTTGCTGATCATGATGGATTATGCAATAGTACTAAATTGGCCGATAAGCTTGATTCGGAGTCGGGTTTTCTTAGAAAAATATTAAGTAATTTAGTGAAGGCAGGGCTGATTCAAGCGAAGGAAGGCAGGGATGGAGGATATTCGCTTGCCAAAAATCCCGATCAAATCATACTTGCGGATATATACTCTGCAATTAAATCCGAACCTTTTTCAAAAGGCTTCCTAGATGTAAATGATAAAAAGTGCTTTCAACCATCTTCTCGTGAAGCTTTATGCGGTTTGAAAAACGAGATGGAGAGCTGGATAATACAGGGCTTGGAGAAGAAGACGATTGCTGATTTACTAACAAAATCTTAATGTGAAAAACGAAACTAACAGGGTTTCGTTTTTTTTTAACTGTATTTGACAAAAGAACAGTATGCGTTATATACTGTTTCTGTAGTAAACACAGTTAAATGGAGGTCATTACAAATGACAAAAAATACAATGAGTAAAGAAGAGTACCTAAATAAATCGAAAGAATTGAATATACCGCTTGAAAAGCCGAAGGTCCTTACTGATACAGACTTCACTACGGTAGCAAAAGAACGGAGATCTGTTCGCCAATACGATGCTGAATACGTGATGACTGAAGAAGAAATTCGTGAAATCCTGGATATTGCGATTCAAGCACCGTCTTCTTCCAACTTGCAGCCATGGAGATTCCTTGTGATTCAAGATAAGCAAACCCAACAAGAATTGCTGCCCATCGCAAATAACCAACAACAAATTGTTGATGCCTCTGCTGTCATTGCCGTTTTAGCTGATATAGAAGGTTACAAAAATGCAGAGCGCATTTATGGTGAATTAGTAAATAAGGGGATCATGAAGAATGAAATAAAAGAGCCATATGTAGCCTCAATCATGCATAATTACGGTAACTTTTCTGCTGAAAAGGCTTTAAGTGTAGCTATGATTGACGGTGGCTTGGTTTCCATGCAGATCATGTTAGCTGCAAAAGCAAAAGGTTACGATACAGTACCAATGGGAGGGTTCGATGAAGCCCAATTTGTTGATGCATTCAATGTACCGGAAAACTTCAAACCCGTCATGTTAATCTCCATTGGGAAAGGGACTAAAGCAGGATTTGAAAAAGTCCGTTTGACACTCGATTCTATATTGACTTGGAATAAATACTAAGGTTCATAATATAAGGTTTTTGGAGCCAGGATAGCTGAAATTCGCTATCCTTTTTTCTGTATTAGAGTTGCTCTGCGCTCCTGTTAATAAAAATGATTAATTCTCGCAAGCGATTAATGGATATGTTACAATTTTTCCATATATTTCTTTTTGGATATCTCCTCTAAAATCACCGACCGCTCAGCATTAAGGGATTAAAAGAGCTAAAGAATTGGTCTTGACGCTGCGTGCCAATATTAGCCGTTCACAATGGATGGGAGGGAGCCCTTATGAAGAATGAAGTGAAAAGTGAAGTGTTCTCGTGGTTGAAATCTATCTTATTCGCTTTACTGATCGTGTTCATTTGCCAACAGTTTTTATTTACGCCAGTCACAGTCAAAGGTGAATCAATGGAGCCGACTTATGAAAATGATGACCGGATCGTGGTAACTAAAGTCGGAATGCCGGAACGCTTCGATATGGTCGTATTTTATGCTCCGGACGCGGATGAGAAGTATATAAAAAGGGTGATCGGTTTACCGGGTGACAGTGTTGAAATGAAAGATGATGTCCTATTTATCAATGGGAAAAAGTATACAGAACCATATTTGAAAACAAAAAAGGAGGAAATTCCACCTGAAGAAAATCTGACGGAGAATTTCACCCTGAATGATTTACTTGGGAAATCCAAAGTACCTGTTGGTCATTTATTTGTCATGGGGGATAATCGAAGGAACAGCTGGGATGGAAGGAGATTTGGTTTTATTTCGGAGGAATCACTTGTGGGGAAAGTGAAGTTTCGTATCTACCCATTAAATGAAATAGGGGTGCCGAGATAAATGAATCCGAGTGAGAGAAAGCTTAGGGGATAATTATATGGACTAAGTTGTATTTATAGCAGATGATTGATAAGAACCTTTTCCGATGGTTAAGGTTTTTCATTTTTGATTAATGGAGGTTTTTAATATGACGAAGGGTTTGGCCGCGATTTCCATCCCGATGCTGGATGTAGAAATGGGACGGCAGGTAAAAGGTCATGTCGATTCGCTGACTGTTCCTCAGGGGAGCTTAGGACGGCTTGAGGAATGGATAATCGAATTGGCCAAGATGACAGGAGAGGCCTTTCCGGACATTTCGAAACCGGGGGTGATCGTGTTTGCAGCCGATCATGGAATTACTGAAGAAGGGGTTTCGGCTTATCCAAAAGAAGTGACGGAACAAATGGCGCTCAATTTCCTGAATGACGGAGCAGCCATCAATGTATTCAGCCGCGCGATAGATGCTTGCTTGGACATTGTCGATATTGGGATCGATTCAGATATCAAAGCACCGGGGTTAACTTCGAGAAAAGTCCGCAATGGAACTAGAAACTTTTATAAAGAAGATGCGATGACAAAGGAAGAAGTAATTCAAGCGCTTGAAATTGGATATGACCGTGCACAGAAAATGATTGCCCGTGGAGTTAATTGCCTGATTCTTGGTGAAATGGGAATCGGAAATACGACATCCAGTTCTGCCATCATCTCCGTCGTAAGCGGAAAAAGTGTCGAGTCGCTAGTGGGACAGGGAACAGGATTGAAGTCTGAAGGCATTTTACATAAGCAAAGAATAATTGAAGAAGCCATTTCATTAAGAAAACCTAATCCTGATGACCCAATCAATATTTTGATGAAAATCGGTGGATTCGAAATTGCAGGTATGACAGGGGCCATGCTTGCTGCAGCGAATGACCGTATCCCCATTCTTGTTGATGGTTTCATTACAACCACAGCTGCTGTATTGGCCAACCTTTTTTCCGGACGTGCAGCCGATTATATGTTCATTGGACATCGATCTGCAGAACCAGGTCATAGAACGGCCATAGAATTGCTTGGTAAGGAGCCTATCCTTGATTTAGGAATGAGAATCGGAGAAGGAACAGGGGCCGCAGTGGCATACCCCATCCTTAAGGCAGCGACATTGGTGGTAAAAGAAATGGCAACATTTGAATCCGCAGGCGTGTCAAATAAATAAGAAATAGGAGACCTTCATGTGAAGGTCTCCTATTTCTTATATGCTCAAAAGGGGAGATTGCAGTGAAATATTCTTTTACTTAATGGGTAGTTGACCTTTATATTTCTTCATTTTCCTAACGACGGAAGGCTGGCTGATACCTAAGAATTTAGCCATTTCATATGTGGATTTACATTGTTTACTCGCTTTCATCATCATCCATTTCTCCACTTGTTCGAGAGCGGTATTGAGATCACGATCATCAACCATCATATGTTCGATCATTAGGGTATCATCTTTTTTCTCCAAAGATTCTTGTCCATGGAAATGGGAGGGGAGGAAGCCTGGGAAAATGATGGAGTCTTCCGAGGTCAAAATGAGCCGTTCAATCAGATTTTCCAATTCACGAACGTTCCCTGACCATTTATGCTGAATAAGGATTTCGTAAGTGGAAGGGTGCAATTTCTTATCTGTCTTGTATTTCTTGTTGATGATTTCGAGATTATGATTGATCAAGATGGCAATATCTTCTTTTCTTTCTCGTAAAGGCGGTATTTGGACGGGAATTACATTTAAGCGGTAATACAAATCGAGCCTGAAAGTTCCCTTTTCGACCATTTCCTCAAGGTTTTGATTGGTTGCTGTCACAAGCCGGAAATCTATCTTATGCTCTTTTTTTCCTCCCACTCTTTTAAAAGTCTTCTCTTGCAGGACATTTAATAATTTCACTTGCATATCCAGGGGTAGCTCCCCGATTTCATCCAGAAATAAGGTTCCGTTATCTGCCTGTTCAATCAGCCCTTGCTTCCCATGTTTTTGCGCACCGGTGAAGGATCCCGCCTCGTATCCAAACATTTCAGATTCAAAGAGACTTTCTGGAATGGTACTGCAGTTAACTTCGATGAATGGCTCTTTGCTGCGGTAACTCTGATTATGTAGCCGGCGGGCGAAGACGCTCTTACCCACACCCGATTCCCCAAGAAGCATGACGGTGGCATCCGTTTTGGAAACACGGAGTATCGTTTTGGCGATTTGCCGCATTTCCTTGCTGCGATAGATCAGCTCTTCCTGTTCCCTAAGTTCCTCGACCTCCGATTGATATTCTTGAATCTTTTTCTCCAATTGACCGTACTGATCCTGGAGGTTCCTGATTTCAGTTTGATCTTGAGCATAACTGACGACACGAATCAATTCACCATCATCATCAAAGATGGGATAGGCAGTCGACATGACGATTTTTCCCGTCTTCGTATGCTGCATGATCTGGACAGGTGTTTTCTCTTTCAATACCATGGCGGAAATCGAAGGTGAAAGAATTCCTTCCGTTTCTAGCTGGTAAACGGATTTTCCAAGATAATGGTCGGGTTCAATTCCATAAATCCACCAATGGTTAGGATTCGTAAATAAAATGAATCCTTTTTCATCGGTCACGGTAATATTATTATTCGATGTGCTGATGATCGTTTCCAAAACTCTTTTCACATTGTTATCACTCATCATTTTCCCCCTTGTTTGTTTTTTCGATTGATTCAAATATAAATCAAAAATAGTGGTGAAATCAAGAATTTTCAGACATTTTGATTTGGAATTGAATCATTTTTTAGAAATTGGCAATTTTAATGTATACAATCGCTCCGATGTAGTAGATTGTTTTGGAATGGTTGATAATCATAAATTTTCTTTAACACTTTTAAAAACATCCTCTTCCCTTTGGGTGGTCACCGCCATTCCTTGTTGATTTCACTAACTTCAATCAAAGTGTTGAATAGAGTAATAGATAAGCGAAGCCCGCTCTTTTTTTATACGGTTAACCTACTTATGTTTGGGTATAAATAAAGTAGTAGAGATGAATCGATTGGAGGAGTGATTGACTTGGCTGGGAACAGAACCTTGGGACGATTTTTATACAATTGCTTAAAAGCAGAGGGCATTACAGAGATTTTTGGTGTGCCCGGAGACTATAATTTCTCATTGCTAGATACTTTGGAAGATTACGATGGGATTGAGTTCATTAATGGACGAAATGAACTCAATGCTGGTTATGCAGCGGATGCCTATGCCCGGGTGAAGGGCATGTCGGCACTGATCACCACTTTTGGTGTCGGTGAAATGAGCGCATGTAATGCAATCGCTGGTGCGTACAGTGAAAATGTGCCGCTCATACATATTGTCGGCTCGCCAAAGTCCATGATGCAACAGGAGAAGGAGCTTGCCCATCATACGTTAATGGATGGAGATTTTGATGTTTTCCGTAAGGTTTATGAGCATATCACCAGTTATACGGCAATTCTTACACCAGAAAACGCAGCTAGGGAGATACCGGCTGCAATCAGAATCGCGAAAGAAAAGAAAAAGCCCGTTTATTTGGTAGTGGCTATAGATCTCGTAACAAAACCGTTGCTTTCTCACAGCGAGACTTCAGAAAATATGGCCAAAACGAATGTCGGTGCGTTGCAGTCAGCAATGGAGCATATAAAAGGAATGTTAGAACATGTAAACAAAGCGGTTCTGCTTGTCGACGTAAAAACACTTCGTTATAACCTGCAGAAACCCGTACTGAAGCTCGCTGAGCGGTTAAATGTTCCAGTTGCTTCGTTAATGCAGGGGAAAGGCGGATTTGATGAGAGTCATCCCCAGTATATTGGTGTATACGGCGGAGCTTTCGGAAGTAAGGCTGTAACTCAGACTGTTGAAGAAGCGGATTTCATCATAGCCGTTGGTGCTGTTTGGTCAGACGTAAATACTTCCAAAGGGACAGCAAAGCTTAACCCGCTGAAAATGGTGGAAATTCAACCTGACACATTAAAAGTGGGAGAAGCCAGTTATATGAATGTCAGGGCTGAGGAAATTCTAAATGCCCTCCAGGACATCGGTTACCGGCAGAACGAATCTGTTGGAACCATCTCGTTTCCGTATGACACAATGGTTGAAGACCCATCAGCACAACTGGAAGCGGCTTCCTATTATCCACGGATTCAGCAAATGTTGAAGGAAAATGACATTGTGGTCACGGAAACAGGAACATTCTCTTATGGCATGTCACAGGTCAGATTGCCGAAAGGGGCGACCTATATTGCACAGGGAGGCTGGCAGAGCATCGGATATGCGACTCCCGCCGCTTTCGGGGCTTGTATAGCGGATAAAAACAGACGTGTTCTTTTGTTTACCGGTGACGGCTCGATACAGCTGACAGTACAGGAAATAAGCTCGATGCTGGAGAACGGCTGCAAGCCCATCGTGTTCATCCTCAACAATAACGGCTATACGATAGAAAAATTCTTAAACGTAAAGGTCGATATAGAAAAACAGAAATACAACGAGATACCAGAGTGGGATTATACAAAACTGGCTGAAGCGTTTGGTCAGGAGGCATTCACAGCACGAGTCGAGACGAATGGTGAACTGGATGATGCCATCACAAATGCTCAGGATATGAACGCCGAGAAACTTTGCCTTATAGAATTGGTAGTGAAAAATCAAATGGATGCACCGGATTATTTGCAAAAAATAAGGCAGTATCTTGAAAAGCAAGAGAAACAAAAGTAATGCCAAAAGGCCTTTTGTATTGAAGGCTTTTCAGTTTGCCGACAAAATGGGTTCGTAAGTGTATCACCACACCTGATTAAGACTAGGTTATACTTTATGGGTTTTTACTGTTTTATGAAACCTCACTAGATTGAAGAAATTTGCGACACTCCTGCGGGGAAACTGGCTAGCCGAGACCCCACAGGCGCTTTCAGCGAGGGGGCTTGGAAGACAGCCGGCGGAAAGGGAGCGGATTTCTGAAATCAGCTGGAACTTTTTTAAAAGAAAAAAACTGTAGGCAAACCTGCTCTTCTTATTAGTCTACAGTCCGAAAGGTCTTCTGTGATGGAGGCCTTTTTTTGTTGGGAAAGTCGATACTGGAAAGTGTTTAGAATTGAATTTTTCGAGTATAAATGAGAATTGTCAGTGAATTTCCTCCGGAGGTATTGGGGCTTACTATATTTACCCGTGTTTAGCCCTATCAAGGACAAGAATGGCGAGTTCAAAAAGTAAACAGAATATATCAGTCATGATAATACCAGTATTGGTCACTGACATTTCAAAATTGAAACCAAGAATTTTTAAATTAAGAGTATTATGAAAATGTCACGAAGTAATAGGGAATATATTTTTCCTAAGTAGAGAAAACCATTCTTTTTAAAGCTGGCTATTTCTGTAGATAAGGGGGCACAAAAATGCGTAAAAATGTATCATTAGCGCGGTTTATAGAGTCAAATAAAGAAAATCTCAGCAATAATCAGTTGTTCATAGATCTTATTGAAGAAAAAGTTCAAAAAAAGCAAGTGGAAATGCAGGAAAAACATCTAACAAGACAGGCAGGTGATGAGAATGTTATTAAGAAAAGCCTGGTTATTACAACAAACGATGGCCTATCATAGAAAAAAAAAGGATGAAATAGCTGAAGTAAAGGAATTATCAAGCTTGGAAGGAGTCCGTATCAGTAAACAACTTAATTATGCGATTATGGAGATGCAAAGGTTAATGCGAGAGTGATGATGGATTCAAAAAAGATAATGAGAAGGGGTATAAGCCATAACACCAGTTGGCGGCTATTTGACATGATAATACGCAAAAAAGCATGTATGATATTTTATCAATACACGCTTTTTTGCTCTTTAGTTAATTTTATAGCCAAAAATTGTTTGTTGTCATATCGTTATTTAGTTAAGAACTCGGACTGCCTTTACAAAGCTAGGTCCCCAGTAAGAATTGTTAATGTTAGCGTAGGACACACCTTTAGATGTGGAAGCATTCAGCATTTGACCATTACCGGCATAAATTCCCACATGATTGATTACACCATCATTATTGGTATCAAAAAATACTAAATCCCCTTTTTGGAGGGATTTCGAAGATACAGCTGTACCAACGTGTGATTGTGCCACTGAATTTCGAGGTAAGGAAACACCTGCACTTTGGAATGCCCTTAATGTGAATGAAGAGCAATCAAATACGTCAGTGCGTGAAGTGCTTGCACCGTAAACATACTTGGCTCCCATGTATTTAGCGCCAGCTGCCAAAACTTGATCCGCTTTGGAAGAATAAGTCGAATTGGACGGTTTTTTAGTTGCAGATGCCGAGGCTTTCCCAGAAACACGGATGGATTGGCCTATACGAATACGATCTGAATTGGAAATATTAGGGTTAATTTTAAGTAAGGCACTAAGGGAAAGATTATATCGTTTAGCGATAGTCGATAAGGAATCCCCTAGTTTAACCACATATACATCTGTTTTATTTTTACTATTATTCGTACTCGTATAATTGTTAAGGGTATTGACCTTCAAGACTTGACCGGGAAAAATAAGAGTGCCAGTCAAATGGTTTTTAGACTTTAATTGTTTGATAGTCATATTATTGACTCTGGCAATTTTGTCCAGGGTGTCCCCGGATTTGACTGTATATGTAGCATTAGATTGACTGTTTTTAGCCGTAGAGCTGGATGCAGGTGCTTGTCCGGAAACCCGGATGGATTGGCCAATATAAATGCGATCCGAATTAGAAATATTAGTGTTTAACTTTAGCAGGGCACTAAGGGAAAGGTTATATTTTTTTGCAATTTTGGATAAAGAATCCCCCAGTTTAACCACATATTTTTCGGTTTTATCTATATTTTTAGTCTGGGTATTAACCTTCAAGACTTGGCCGGGAAAAATAAGGTTACTAGTCAAATGGTTTTGAGATTTTAATTGTTGCACAGTTGTATGATTAGCTTTAGAGATTTTATCAAGGGTGTCCCCTGATTTAACTTGATAAGAACCAGCATAAGCAGAGGTGCCGGCGATAAGGGTACCTATAATAGTTCCTGCAAGAATGAAAGAGTTTTTCGAATTGTTCATTTAGGAAAGTTCCTCCTGATGTGGTAAAAAAATATGTAGCATTTATATTATAAAGGTAAGGCATATAAAAAACATGACCCATATAAATAAAATTCAACTTTTTCTTCATTTTTCAGGTTATTTTGTAGAACTGTCACATCTAGTGGATTCAAGTGGGGAGTAAGAGGCCCATATCTTTAATTTCGCATAAAGAGATAACTAGTCTAAAAGAGCATTTCATAAAATGGAAGTTTTGAGGTAATAAAAAAGAAAGGTAAGAATAACATATCCTTACCTTTTCATGATTAATTTTTTAATATTGTACGAAAACCCGGTTAACGTAATTTGTTTGCCGGAGAACTTTCCAGAAGAGTAATAGATGGCTTCTAAATCATTAAGATAGTTTTTATCGGTTAAATGAAGACTATCACGTTCAACCAAGCTTTGGAGAGAGTGATCCATTAGAGTTAAATAGTCATCCTTGCCATAATAAAGACTTGTATCCGGCTGCAGAAATTGATGCTGGCTATATTCATCCGAGTCATCATACCACCGGGAAATGAAATCCTTTTTTTTCTACGCTATTGGAGTCCATTGTGGCAACAGGCAATAAGAGGCCTGTTACCTGTAGCCTTTTATACTGCTTACTTAGAGGGGATAAGGTCACTCGGTTTTTTTCGGTCCCCCTTTATTAATTAGGTTCTTGCGAGATATGAACGGGTTGCCGGTAACCCAAAAACGCCACGGATAATCTTTTGCTTCACCGGAGTTGTCAATTCCGACGCGGGGGCCGCTGGATATGTGTTCAGGCTGCTTTCCGGCAGCAAGGTAAAGCGGAGGAACCGTAAAAGATCGACCATAATCATCCATGGTGATGCCTAGTGCCTTGGTTAGCTTCCCTGGTCCATCGGTCCATTTTCGTATATCGGCATTTCCGCGTCTTTCATGCATTAACTCGAGCCCTGAATAGGGTTCAATCGCCCGGATTAAAATGGCCTCCGGATTTTCAGGTCCGCCGCTTACGACATTGACCAGTGTATGTGTGTGCATGACGTATGTATATATCAAACCGGAATTTCCGAACATCACTTCCGTCCGTTTTGTCCTTCTATTTCCAAAACTATGTGCGGCCCTGTCCCCAGGTCCCATATAGGCCTCTGTTTCAACAATGAATCCAGAAGCGGTTCCATCCGCTGTTTCTTTTACAATCAGGCAGCCAAGAAGGGATTTTGCCAGGTCAAGCGTGGGCTGCCGATAAAAATCCGCAGGTAAAATTGAATGGTTTATCTTGTTCATAGTATCACTCCATTTAGTCTCATACAGGTAAAATTCCCTTATCAATGAAAAAGAAACATGAAGGGATTAAAAAGGCCGGCTGATTATATCAGCCGGTCCCGAGCATATTTTTAGCCTAATTCTTTTTCCGTTTCTTGATCTCTTTTGATTCGGCCCGAACCCACGGAAAGTGCCACTAGTATCCCTGCGGAAACAAAAAAGATACCGGTGATGAAAACACTGGAGAATGCATCGATCCAAGCATTTTCAATCGTTTTTACAAGGACATTGCTGACTTCTGCCGGCATTTTAAGGTTTTCCGGATAAAGCATGATGTTGAATAACGCATCCGTTTTATCGGCTAATGCTTTCAGTGCCTCATGCAATATAGGGTCCTTTTGGCTTACAACCGCGTCATCCATATTTTGCTGGAGATTATGGTTCATGACGGCATTCAAAATCGTGATGCCCATCGTTCCCCCTATTGATCGGAAGAATGTCGAAGCAGCTGTAACCGACCCTAGCTGGGATTTTGGAAATTCGTTTTGAACGGCAATCATCAATGTCGGCATGACAAGACCCATACCTATTCCAAGGATGGCCATGAATGAGTACGCAGTGAATATAGTCGTACTGCCGTCCATCGTACTCATTAGGAAAAAGCCGAGCGTCGCAAAGGCCATGCCAAAGGTAAGCACGGTACGAAAACGGAATTTCAACAGTAACCGCCCGCCAACGACGCTGGAAAGAATCATACCGATCATCATCGGAGTCATGGTCGACCCCGCTTTTGTTGGTGAAACTCCCAGTACGCCTTGCATGAACAGCGGAACGAACATGATTGCCCCGAACATTCCGAGGCCCAGCAAGAATCCCAAAATATTCGTGGTGGCAAAAACCCTATTTTTAAAAAGGGATAAATCAAGGATCGGTTCAACTGCTTTTCTTTCAAAAATGATGAAAAGGGCAATGAAGACAAGGGTGCTGCCAAAAATCAAGAGAGATTCCAGTGATAACCATTCGAACTTATCACCACCAAAGGTCAAGCCCAGCAGTAACAGGACAATACCAGGAGTCAAGGTGAAAATCCCTAAATAATCAATATTCACTTTCTCCGTTTTTCTTATGGCTTCATGTTTCAACCCTACATAAATCAAAATGGCGGATAGTAAACCCGTCGGTACATTGATCAGGAAGATCCAATGCCAGCTGATATGGTCAACGATCAGGCCGCCCAGAAAAGGACCAATGACAGAACTTAAACCAAAAAGGGCTCCAAATACACCCTGCCATTTAGCCCTTTGTTCTGCAGAGAATATATCGCCAATTATCGTTTGGGATAAGGGCATGATCATTCCGCCGCCGATTCCCTGCAGCCCCCTGTAGATGATCAATTGCTCCATCGAAGTGGCAGTAGCACATAAAAACGAGCCGATTGTAAAAATGATCGTACCAAGCAGATATAGGGAGCGTCTGCCATATAAATCAGATAGCTTTCCAACAATCGGTACAACAGTAGTTGAGGCTATTAAATAGGCAGTCGTTACCCATGCAAAGATGGTAAAGCCATTCAATTCCCCGATAATCGTCGGCATTGCCGTCCCGACTATCGTCTGTTCCAACGAACTGAAAAACATTCCAATGATCAATCCTGTTAAGACAAGCTTGGTATTGACCGCTTTTTTATCCATTTGCATACCATTTCTCCATTCTTCGAACTTTATTCCTTTACTCGATTTGTGACTAATAGGTCAAAATTATAAATCCGGAATGACCATTTAGTCAACGTTTTTTCTGTAAAAAATTCAATTGCATGAAGGAATGTTTTCGAAAGGTAGATCTCATATAAACTTATTAATTCGACCAGAAACCACTAAATCCTTCCTGATTAATATCCCCAGCGTGTTTCCATTTACCATATTAGTTATAATAAGAAGGAATATAGACGAACTTATGATTGGAAGTGTACGGAATGAATAAAAAAATTGGGTTTATTGGATGCGGTAAAATGGGTGAGGCAATGCTTGAGGGCATGTTGCATGCAGAGGTCATTTCACCTGATGGAATCATGGTCAGTTCAGCGAGTGTGGAAACGAAAACTAAAATCACCACGAAATATAAGGTTAAAGGCACTTTGGATAATAAAGAGGTTGCCGGTTTTGCCGATTTTCTTTTTCTAGGGATTCAACCTGCCATGCATGAGCAAGTGCTTGAAGAAGTGAAGAATCATGTGAAAGATGACGTTGTGATCATTACCATGGCTGCTGGGATCACTGTATCTCTAGTTGAAAACTGCTTCGGAAAAAGAGTGAAAGTTGTCCGGACGATGCCCAACACTCCTTCACTTGTAGGTGAAGGCATGACGGCAATGAGCATTAATGATGAAATTACCGATGCTGATATAGAGGATGTGACTGCACTGCTGAATAGTTTCGGTAAAACGGAAATCCTGCATGAAGATCTGATGGACGCAGTACCGGCCATCAGCGGTTCGTCGCCTGCTTATGTATACATGTTCATCGAGGCGCTGGCTGATGGAGGGGTCCGTGATGGCATTCCACGAAAACAAGCATACCGAATGGCAGCACAAGCTGTAATGGGCGCTGCTAAAATGGTACTAGAAACGGAAAGACATCCTGCTGCTTTAAAGGATGATGTCTGCACGCCGGGTGGTTCAACGATAACTGCGGTAGCGTCATTAGAAGAGAACCAGCTTAGATCAAGTATTCTACAGGCAATGAAGGCCTGCACGGATAAAACGAAAGGTTTCAGTAAATGAAAAAAGATGGATTGCCTATTAGCGGGCGATCTCATCCGCTTACCATTTTCAGAATGTTTGGTGAAAAAAAGAGGAGGCTGCATAATGAATGGTTATATAGAAGAATTAAGGAAGATTCTGACGGAAGAACAAGTAACGGTGAATGAAACATTATTGGAACAGCACAGCCATGATGAATCCTATCACACTCCTCATTTACCGGATATGGTCATATATCCAAGGGATACTGCGGAAGTCAGCGCAGTCATGCGTTATGCGAATGAGCATGAAATACCGGTCATTCCTTTTGGATTGGGATCAAGTTTGGAGGGTCATGTCGTTCCAGTCAAAGGGGGAATTTCACTGGATTTGTCCTTGATGAATCAAGTATTGGAAATCAGGGAAAATGATTTCCTTGTGAAGGTCCAACCAGGTGTGACAAGGACGCAACTCAATAAAGAATTAAAAAGGTATGGTTTGTTCTTTTCCGTCGATCCGGGTGCCGATGCTACATTGGGAGGGATGGCAGCTACGAATGCAAGTGGGACGACCTCGGTCAAATATGGGATAATGCGCGATCAAGTCAGGGATTTGGAAGTGGTTTTAGCAAACGGTGAGGTGATCCATTCCGGAAGTTTAGCGACAAAATCATCTTCAGGCATTCATTTGAATGGCTTGTTTGTCGGGTCGGAAGGTACACTAGGTGTATTTACTGAACTGACATTAAAGGTATACGGCATTCCTGAGGTCACCATGGCAGGAAGAGCCTCATTTCCAACCGTCGAACAGGCAGTATCTGCGGTTAATGGGATCATGCTTGCTGGAATCCCAATTGCACGAATTGAATTGGTTGATGCAGAGTCCATAAAAAAAGTTAATCAATTCATGGACAAATCCTATGATGTCAAACCAACTTTATTCCTGGAGTTTCATGGTAACTTTGCCGGACTTGAACAGGACGTCAAATTTGCCAAGGAAATCGTAAGTGATTTTGGCTGTGGGGATATCCAGTTTGAAACTGATTCAAAAGGACGGAATGCTTTATGGGAAGCCCGCCATAATCTCGCGTACGCATTAATTCACAGTGCCCCGGGAAAGAAGCTGATGGTGACCGACGTAAGTGTGCCCCTTCATGAATTATCGAATGCCATATTGGATGCAAGAAAGAAAGTCGAACAATCAAAAGTGGAGGGGGCGATTGTAGGACATGTAGGTGACGGGAATTATCATGTATTGTTCATGATCGATCTGAAAAATCCTGAAGAAGTGAAAGAAGCGAAGAGGTTAAATGAAGACATCGTTGAATTTGCCTTAACCAAAGGCGGTACATGTACAGGTGAACATGGGGTAGGACTTGGAAAATCGAAGTATCAGCGAAGGGAACATGGAGCAGCTTACGAAGTGATGAAAACGATCAAACAAGCATTGGACCCGAAAGGAATAATGAATCCGGGGAAAATTTTCATAGATTAAGAGGAATGTTTAATTATGGTAGAGTATTAACAACCAAAAAATGTACAATAATCAATTGGTGAAAAGGCAGACTTGATCCCATATAAAATGTTAGTGGCATATCATAGCCTAGATATGGACCAATTCAAACACTAATTTCATATCACGTAATTTTTAAAAAATAAACGGATAAAATTTATTTTCGTCTTTAAACTGACCTATAATCGGAAAGAAAAATCGCCTGTTCGTGGTGATAAACCGACCCATATCGAGATAATTCAACCTTCATCGGAATAAATCGACCGATGAGCGTGATAAATCGATCTTTCATCCAAATAAATCTACCCAATTCCCTTTCAAAAAAAATAAGACTCCAGATGTCTGGAGTCTTATTTTTATATTAAGCGTTAATGTTATTTGGGTTTAAGGCGTTTTCAACACTTACGTAGTTGTAGCCTAGGTCTGTTGCAACTGCTTCAAACGTGATTTCACCGTTCGCCACATTGACGCCTTTTGCAAGTGCATCATTTTCAAGGATCGCTTTGATGGCGCCTTTGTTTGCGATTTGCAGTGCAAATGGCACTGTTACGTTAGTTAAAGCAACTGTAGAGGTTTGAGGCACTGCACCTGGCATATTTGCCACTGCGTAATGCACTACTCCATGTTTAACATAAGTAGGGTTATCATGTGTTGTTATATGGTCAACTGTTTCGAAGATACCGCCTTGGTCGATTGCAACATCGACAATGACTGAACCTGGAGACATCGATTTAACCATTTCTTCAGAAACGAGCTTAGGAGCTTTAGCACCTGGAATCAACACAGCACCAATCACTAAATCAGCATCTTTGACTGCTTCTGCAATATTATAAGGATTGGAGATGAGTGTAGTCAGTTCATTTCCGAAAATATCATCAAGTTGACGTAGGCGGTCAGGGCTTAAGTCAAGAATTGTAACATCTGCGCCTAATCCTATAGCGATTTTAGCTGCATTCGTTCCAACCATGCCTCCACCGACAACAGCGACTTTACCACGTTTCACTCCAGGAACTCCGCTTAAGAGGATTCCTTTACCACCGTTATTTTTTTCCAGGAACTGAGCACCGATTTGTGCAGCCATGCGTCCTGCAACTTCACTCATTGGTGTCAATAAAGGAAGTGTGCGGTTCACTGCAACCGTTTCATAAGCAATGGCCAAGACACCGCTTTCTTTTAGGGCCTGAGCTAGTGCCGGTTCAGCCGCAAGATGCAAATATGTGAAAAGGATTAAATCTTTTCGGAAATATTTATATTCAGATGAGATAGGTTCTTTTACTTTCATGATCATTTCTGTGCTTGCCCAAACGCTAGCAGCGTCCTCGACTATTACAGCACCAGCTTCTTGATATGATTCATTTGTAAAACTGCTTCCTAGACCTGCGTTCATTTCGATTAATACTTCATGCCCTGCATTGACTAATGCTACAACCCCAGCTGGAGTGATAGCTACACGGTTTTCATTGTTTTTAATCTCTTTTGGAATTCCTATTCTCATCTTAATCCCTCCAATAATATGTTTTACTATTTGTATCACAAGTATAGTTGGAAATAGAAACAGTTAGTATGTGGAAATCAGAAAAATGAAAAAGGTGTATTTGTGGAATTCCACAAACGCAATATCAATAAACATGGACTTGTCAGGATTAAGAACCCTGATTCATATCATAAACGTTAGAAAATATAACGCTGAAGTTAATTTTTCGAAATAGGTTCTTGAATGCGCTCTAAAATCCGTCTTTTTTTATAAAGCATGATTCCGGTATCGGCTATATCGGCAATCATCGATCGATTGGTAAGGGCTCCAAAGATAATTCCAGCAACAGGAACCATTTGCAAAAGCTTTTTCCAGCCAAACTGATCACGGTATGTATAAACGACTTCTCGCCATCCTTGCAGCTCGGATGCTATTTCCCTTTTTGATTCGGAATCAGGCAGGTGCATTTTCGACAATTCATTTAATAGTGCCTTTTTGCCTACAACATCCGATGTTGTGAATTGCAGACATTTGACGATGAAAATACGCTCTTGACGGTCACTGGGATCGAACCCATATGTGATGGCGATATCTTGAAGTGTTTTGATCGACATGCCGAGTAGAAGGGGGATGTCGATGGCTAAGGTGAAGATTCCGCCAATACCGGTAGTGGCACCTTGAACCGTTGCCAATTTGCTGCCTGAATTTTTAATATCTTGACTCACGCTATCCATGATATGGAGGGGAATGCTTGATACATCTTCCAGGGAAGTAATTTTCAATTCGGGATTCTTGGCCTGTAGCTGACTTAGAATTTGAGCTTCTTTCGTTAAATATTTTCCGCCATTCTGAACATAGCTGCCGATTTCATCAAGCATGACACCCAATTTTTTCTGAATGAAATCCGGTGTCAGCTTATCCAATAGTTTGAAGGGGATTCGCCCAATCCGTTCCCAAAACCATAGCCCTTTCTGATTCTTCTCCCATTTTTCAATGATTATTAATTCCTTCTCAAGTTCTTCTTTTGTTTCAAATTTCATATGATCAGCCTTTCCACATTTCTAGTATTCCATATCAGGGAATTTATCATTAATTTTTCTTGAAAAATTTATCATATTGATCAAGTTTAATGTTAAGAAAGAGGGACATTTTTTGAATCGGGTCTTTTAACCGGATATTTCCCACTTCTGAAATCCTTTTTAATCGGTAATTCAATGTATTCACATGGATATGAAGATTTCTTGAAGCTTCATTTGGGTTGCAGTCTTTTTCTAGATAGACAGTGAGTGTCTGCAGCATTTCCGTCTGGTTTTTCATGTCATATGCTTTTAGCTTCAGGATGGAAGGATGAACATGACGTTGTTTGTTGCTTGCGAGCGATTCAATCATTTGAAACATGCCAAGTTCCTCATAATGTAAGATGAGCTTCATGTCATCAGGGAAAATAGTCTTCATTTTTAGAGTGTATTGAGCTTCATCGTAACTTGTTTTAACATCCAATAAGTTTTTATACATATGGCCAGCCGTTCCAAGGATATGCTCAACACCGAAACGCCGTTTCATTTCCAAAATGAAAAAAGGGATGAAATCATAAATCGATGATGTGAAAGAAGGGCTGTTTTCCTGGTTGACTCCTGCAAAAAGAATGAGCCTGTTATGGTCAATCGCAAATAAGGAACTGTTTATCTTTTGCGTAGTCGTTAACATGTATGAAATGTATCGCTCCACTTCGCGATTGATCTCTTCAGGAAATTCGAATACCAATATGGAAAAAACCACCGGAACAAGTAAGGAGAATTTCGTGAAATTTTCAATTATTTCCGATTCTTCTTGGTAGTGTCCAGTCAGCATGCGCCAAAGGAACTCTTGATTACCCGCTTCTTTCCTTTTCTTTTTCAATTGCAATTGCTGTAACTGGTTTTTCGCCTCTTTGGCAGCGAATTGCAGAAATTCCATATCTTCTTCGGAGAAAGGTTCATTTACTTCCAAAGCCCAAATGAATCCAAGGACTTCATTATTTTTCCGAATGGACACCGCAGCCCTGTTACCGAGACCGACATCATTGATGGCCCCGATCTTAATGGGGGCATCTTCTTTCAATAAAGCTGGGATGAAGCCATCTTTCCATAAACTGTTGATGACCTTTTCAGGGACGCGTCTTCCGATTATGGTCATGATACGAGCCTGATCCGTAGTATCATCGTGTGTGCTATAAGCAAGTAAGCGGTGATTACCGTCCTCGATTGTAATGGGGCAACCTAAAACAGAACTGATTCTATCGGCAAACTCCATCATATCTCCATAAAGGCCTTTAAAAATATCTCTATTTTTTTCTAATTCCTTCATTTTTTTGTGCCCCTCGCTTAAAAAAATTCCTTCTCCTTGAATTTTAAACGATTTCCTATTAATAAGCATAGATAAATCCTTCATAAAACAGAAAATCCCTGCCGACGAAAATCGGAAGGGATTTTTATTTTAGAATAGGAAATTAATCAAAAGATAAATCAAACCTGCTAATGTTGCCGAGATGGGAATGGTAATGAACCAAGTGATGATCATTCTTTTTGCCGTTCCCCATTTTACGCCTTTGACACGATGGGCGGTTCCAACTCCAAGGATTGAAGAGGAAATAACATGGGTAGTACTGACTGGCATGTGTATTACGGTCGCGCCGAAGATGATAAAGGCTCCGGTTAAATCCGCTGCAACACCATTGACCGGACGGATCTTCATAATTTTGCCGCCAACGGTTTTAATGATTTTCCATCCACCTACGGAAGTTCCAAGTCCCATTGCTAACGCACAGGAAAATTGAACCCAGAAGGGGATATCGGCATTTGATGCATAACCATTTGCAATAAGGGCCATCGTGATGATACCCATCGCTTTTTGAGCGTCATTCGTTCCGTGGGTATACGATTGAAGTGCTGCAGTAGCAATCTGTATAGTACGAAATTTTTGGTTTGTTTTTGTCAGGTTATTGTTCTTAAAGACCACTTTAAAGATGCTGTATACGATAAACCCGATTGCAAAAGCAATTAACGGGGAGAAGATCAAAGCTTGAAGAATTTTCATGAATCCTTCCCATTTAATTCCGGCGAATCCAGCTGCAGCAATGGCGGCACCTGCAATCGAACCAATCAATGCGTGGGAGGAACTGCTTGGTATTCCGTAATACCAGGTAAGAAGGTTCCATATGATCGCGGCAAGCAGAGCAGCCAAGATTACATATGAACCATTCGGAAGCGTGAACGGATCCACGATATCTTTGGTTATGGTCTTCGCTACTCCAGTAAATGTCATAGCTCCGACGAAATTCATGATGGCTGCCATGATGATGGCATGCCGAGGCTTCATGGCCTTTGTTGAAACAGCAGTGGCTATTGCATTGGCTGTATCATGGAAACCATTGATGAAGTCAAATGCTAAAGCAAAGAAAACGATTAATATTGTTAAAATTAATAAAGTATCCATTTATTGGGGTACTCCTTAGGCGTTTTTCATTATGATTGTTTCAAGTGTATTGGCCACTGCTTGACAGTGATCGGCAATCTCTTCAAGGCTTTCGTAAATTTCTTTATATTGAATGATCCTGATTGGATCTTTTTCAACTGTAAACAAGTTTTTGATTGATTGACGTTGGATCCCGTCACAAACGGATTCAAGATCTTTAATTTTGATTGCATTTTCACGAATCATTGGTAATTTTTTCGTGGATAGTGTATCGACAGCTGTTTCAATCTCATACGTACACTGCTTGATTGCATCCACAAACTTAAGCATATACTCATCTGCATTGACTATTGAGTACATTTCGAATAATGCGGCACAGTGTTCCAAACCGTCTATGACATCATCCATTCTCATGGTTAGTTCAAGGATATCCTCGCGTTCGATAGGAGTGATAAAGGCATTGTTCAGCTCTTTAATCACGTTATGAACCATTGAATCGCCTTTATGCTCATAATCTTTCATAGTATCTGAAAATACTTTTAGATCGGAGATGTTTTTGAGTTTATAATCCGCGAAATAGTCAGCACCTTCTTTAAGGTTTTGAGCAATGTTGAAAAGCATTACTGCGAATTTGTCTTTTTTTGATTTAAAAGCCATGTTAAAGCCTCCCAATTAGTCATGCAATTTTACACACTTTTATCGTACGTTTAGTATTAACAAATTGATTGTAACGAATTCATGTAGTTTCAGGGAAGGTTTTTCGACGAAAATTTACAAAATCTTAATAAAACTTTACAAACAAAAACAAGGATAAGTAAAAAATGGGAAACAGTTACACTTACAAAGGCGATATTTGTAGAAAAAAGCCTTCCCGAAGTGGAAAGGCTGAAGGTTCTATAAAAATAAAGCTATTAAATAATAAATAATTCCAGCTAATGAAGCGGAAATCGGCAAGGTAATGAACCAAGTAATCAACATGCTTTTAGCAGTTCCCCATTTTACGCCTTTGATGCGGTGTGCAGAACCGACACCAAGTATGGAAGAAGAAATGACATGTGTAGTACTGACCGGCATATGCAGGAATGTGGCACCGAAAATGATTGCTGCACCAGTCATATCTGCAGCCACCCCATTAACCGGCCGTATTTTCATGATTTTACCGCCAACGGTTTTGATGATTTTCCACCCTCCGATTGATGTACCAAGCGCCATGGCTATTGCGCAGGATAATTGTACCCAGAAAGGAACTTCCGAGGTAGAGGCATATCCGTTAGCGATTAAAGCCATCGTGATGATACCCATCGATTTTTGAGCGTCATTCGTTCCGTGTGTATAAGACTGGATGGCTGCCGTAAGAATTTGTATTCTCCTGAATCGCTTATTGGTCTTTCCTAAATTATTATTTTTGAATACTACCTTGAAGATACTGTATACAATGAATCCAAGCGTAAAGGCAAGGATGGGAGATAGAATCAATGCCTGGACAATTTTAGTGAATCCACTCCATTTTATTGCATCGAATCCACTAGCCACGATGGCCGCTCCTGCTATTGACCCAATGATTGCATGTGAAGAACTGCTTGGAATGCCGAAATACCAGGTGATTAAATTCCACGTTATTGCAGAGAGCAGAGCAGCAAGGATTACATAAGAGCCGTTGTTTAATGTGAAAGGATCAACGATATCCTTCGTAATGGTATGCGCTACACCGGTAAAAGTCAGTGCTCCCAATAAATTCATGACCGCAGCCATGATGATTGCATGACGTGGTTTAAGCGCCTTGGTTGATACTGCTGTAGCGATGGCGTTAGCCGTATCATGGAAACCATTGATAAAATCAAAGACCAAAGCAAATATAATAATTAGCGCCGTTAAGATGAATATGCTATTCATACATGGAAGACTCCCTTGATTTCAAGTATGTAATGTGAATTTGGATTGTGGCCCATGAATGGGCGCAGTACAGGACAGTTTGCAACCCCTCATTATATAAAATGGGAGTTTTTAAGGTTGATTATTTTTTAAAGATGGCACCTTCTTTATTACTTGGTTTTAAAACGAACTATTTCATTGTAACGAATTTCATATCTATAAGGATAGACGTTTCGTCATTTTTTTACAAAATATTTAACTTAGTGAAGGATTTAATGACAAATTATTCATTTTATTATATTAAAAGGATAATGGGGCTTTTTAAATCCCGAGGCTTATGGTTAGAAATAGAAGTTAGGGCGATGTATAATTGGTAAATAAAAGTAAGGGGGATGAAGGATGATTTCAAATATTGCGGAAACGATCACTCTACATAATGGAGTTCAAATGCCACAGTTGGGTTTCGGTGTTTTCAAAGTGAAAAATGGCAAAGAAACGGTTGAATCCGTTAAGAAAGCAATCCAAGTAGGATATCGTGCAATTGATACGGCAGCCATTTATGAAAATGAAGAAGGTGTTGGACAGGCGATTCGGGAGTGCGGAGTACCTCGTGAAGAATTGTTCATAACATCTAAAGTATGGAATACGGAGCAAGGATACGAAACCACGCTTCAGGCATTTGATGATAGTTTAAATCGCCTTGGTTTGGAATATTTGGATTTATACTTGATTCACTGGCCTGGAAAAGATAAATATCTGGAAACATGGAGGGCGCTGGAAAAGCTTTATAAGGATGGAAAAGTGAAATCAATCGGTGTAAGTAATTTCCATGTTCATCATTTGGAAAATTTACTTGCAAATAGTGAAGTGAAACCGGTCGTAAATCAAATCGAATTGCATCCACTTTTGACTCAACTCGAAATTCGTGATTACTGTGCAAAACATGAAATAAAGGTGACATCATGGAGCCCGCTAGGCAGGGGGAACTTATTGGAAGAACCAACAATTAATCATATAGCTAAGAAGCACGGGAAAAGTTCAGCGCAAGTGTTAATTAGATGGCATCTTCAACATGATCTCGTAGTAATACCCAAATCGATTACGCCGTCCCGTATCGAGGAAAATGCACAGGTATTTGATTTTTCATTAAGCCTTAACGAAATGAACCAAATAGATGCCTTGAACAAAAATGAACGGTTCGGAAGCAATCCAGATGAACTTTTGTTCTAAATAAGAATGTTGAAAATGATAAGAGGATGTCCCGATAAAGGGGCATCCTTTTTCTTTTTTCTTTATGAACATATTTGACACAGTTATTGCTTATACTAACTATGTGACAGAGTTAAACATATGCTATACCCGTTTATTATGTCTAATACTCCTGTTTCTGTTGCCAAATATTTTTAAATAAAATTAGGTTTTAGATTAGTTAAACGGGGAAAATAATGAGTACAGCGGCAAACAAAAAGAAAAACATACTAACACATTGAGGATTGTCAAATCAGTTCCTCAGGGGCCCTAGCTAGCTAACTCTACCCAATAACTAAAACATTCACATTCATTAGATATTGTGCGTAATCGGCATCATACCATTTGGATGTAAAAGTTAAAAGAACTGAAGGCATGACAATATGGAAGTGTGATGAGATTTCTTGGAGTCTGCTGTAGATAGTAAAAAATCAACTAATTAGAAGGAGGAAATATATTATGGGATTTTTATGGTCATTAATTATCGGAGGTATCATCGGTTGGTTAGCAGGTATGATCGTTGGACGTGACGTACCATTTGGAATTATCGGTAACATCATCGCTGGTTTTGTTGGTGCATGGTTAGGTTCATTAATTCTTGGGAACTGGGGACCATCAGTAGCAGATTTCGCTATTATTCCAGCATTGATTGGTGCTATCGTGTTTGTCTTCATCTTAAGCCTTATCTTAAAAGGCATGAGAAAAGCTTCATAAATACAAAAATAAAGCTGGCCCAAGTGGCCAGCTATTTTTTTTTATACTGAACCGGAATGGAATTTGTCTGCGATGCGGAAAATCTGTCCGCTGAGCAGTATAATTCGTCCCAGAACCAAATAATCCGTCCATTAGTGCATTAAAAAACACCGTTCCGAAATGGAACGGTGTTTTTCAATTATATGTGAAGATCGAATATTTCAGGTTTATCCAGGAAAGGAGCTTCAATAATCAATTTTTCTTCGGAAATGGGGTGGATGAATTCGATTTTCCTTGCATGCAGGGCTTGACGTGGAAATGTCCTTCTTCCGCCATACAGGGTATCTCCAGCCAAGGGGTGATTCAAATGGCTGAAATGCACCCTGATCTGGTGGGTTCGGCCGCTTTCCAAGGTGCAGCTAACGAGCGTCAAGTTTTTCTTTGGATTACGATTGAGCACCTGATAATGGGTAACTGCCGTCTGGCCTGTAGGGGATACCCTTCGTCTCGTGGCATGGTGGCGGTCCCTGCCAATTTTTTCTTTGATTTCGCCTTCATCCCTTTTAATGTTTCCTTCAACTAATGCAAGATAAGTCCGTTTGATTTCCCTTTCTTCCAACATTCTGTCCAGCATGGACCCAATGAGACGGTTTTTGGCAAAAAGGACCGCACCGGTGGTATCTTTATCAAGCCTATGAATATGCTTGATCATACAGTTCTGGCCAGTTTGTCGAAGGTGGTGCGCCACTCCATTGATGAGGGAGTGTGCTTCACCGGGTTGAGAAGGGTGAGTATCCATTCCAGCCGGTTTATTGGCTATCAACAACACGTCATCTTCATATAAGATGGATATTCCTAAGTCAGCCGCTTTAACCGGTTCATTTTCAACGTGATCAAGCAAGGGAATGCATATCGTATCTCCTTCAGTAAGGACAGTTGACCATGTGACGGAATGGCCATTCACTGTCACTTCTTTACTCATCCTCCATTCATGGACCAACTTCTTTGGGGCTTTCCACCGCTCCCTGAAAAGCTTTTCCAATGTTAATCCATTCCAACTTTGAAGAACTTCTATTATTAAATGTTGGTTAGTAATTTTGAAATCTTCCAATTTCATTCCTACTTTCGACTTATTTGGTTGTGGTCAAATGAAAAAAATATATAATAATTACAGATAAGTCATAAAAAAGTGATCTTGGACCTATTGTCAAGATTTATGTGGTGGAAATTACCACATATTTTTTACAATTTTTATGTTATTCTATGGGGAAAGAAATCGCTTGTCCTAGAATATACATATATTAGATAGGTCTAACGGATCTGAAAAAAGGTGGTTTTTTTAGTGAAGACAGTCTTTTCTTCAACGGAAGAGCAAGAACAAGAAATAGCGAGCCTCGTTTCTCGTTTCTACGAATCTGTATTTCCGAAATACTTTACGGAAAGTGAAATCCTTCATTTTCGCAAGATTGGCGTTTTGGAGCCAAATCAAGGTTCTTTTACCTACTTTGCAACATTAAGAGATGCATTTCAAGTAATGACATGTCTTCAAGTCCTCATGTCGATATTAGACAAACAGAAGAAAGCAGATTCTATTGTGTTGGAATCTGAATCTGAAGAATTGTTCCAACATAACATCACTCTATTGAATGAATACGGAATATTCTTCCCTTTTTATTATGACCATTTTTCCTGTATAAACCATGAACTAAGTAATGATATGCAGATGATGGATATGCAGGTGGCGAATCAATATTTAGTATAAGGGATAAAAAATGAGCCGGCTATAACGGGAGAAGCATTTCCGTTAGGGCCGGCTCATTTTTTCCATCCTTAATTAAGATCGTGGTCCTTGAACCATTTCTCGAAGGTTTCCTCTTCATTAAAGCCAACGATCCGTTCTTGTTCTTGTCCATTTTTATAGTGAACGATGGTCGGAGTCTTTTTGATGCCATAATCGCTCCATCCTTGTTCAAACTCCTTAAGGTTGTATTGAACTAGGTCGATTCCCAACTTTTCTGCCAAAGGCGCAACGATTGGTGTGGTTTTTTGACAGTGCGTGCAAGTAGGACTATAGAAATAAACGGTCATATCTTTATTATCCTGGAGGTCCTGCTCCAATTCTTCCGGCAGTATCAAGTTTTGATAATTGGGATCATCCAGCTGATCGACAGTAGCGGGATGAAGCTTATCCTTGCCGTATGGATTTCCTTTTGATTTTTCTTCCTTTTTCATGTTTGTAAAAACGCCCAGCAGGACAAATATCGCGACGATTATCACTAAAAATATAGCCATTTTCTTCATTAAGCTGCAACCTCCTTGGATCTTGTCCATATGATGTAACTGCATATGAAAATAATGATGAATGCAGTCAAGGCTAGGAACGGGATGGTAATGAAACCAAATATGTTTATATATTGTCCTGTACATGGAACCCTTCCGCATGCAAGGGTGTGGTCAGAAAAGAATGAAACCTTTTGTATCAAATAATGGTACGTGGAAATGAATGCACCGATAGCGGATAATATCATGGTATAAAAGCTGATCCAATAATCTTTTCGAATGATTGCAATTCCTAAAATGATTGTAAAAGGATACATGATGATCCGTTGATACCAACAGAGCGCACATGGTTCATATTGCTTGATTTCAGAAAAATATAAGCTTCCAAACATAGCAATGATGGAAGCAGCCCAGGCTACAAATAATAAGTTTTCCACACTGCGTTTTGTATTGTTCATGGTTCCTCTTCCCCATCTCTTTTTGCTCTCATGAAAAGTATAGTATGTATGGACGGCGTCTGTAAAATATATATTCTTTTTAAGGGACAATCAGAATGGATTTTATCAATGCCTTGGGCAGGTTCAGGTGTTTTAATTTTTGAATAAGGGGTATAATTCTTATGGAAGAGATCAAAGGAGTCTGAGGAAAATGCCTAATTTGGACCTGCATAAATATGAAAAAATAATGGAAATACGTAATATGAGGCTAGGAGACATAGATGAAATAATTGCTTTGCAGTCGAGTTGCTTTCCTGGAATGGTTCCTTGGAAGCGAGATCAGCTTGAGAGCCATCTGGAAATTTTTCCGGAAGGACAGTTTGTAGCTGAATATGATGGAAAAGTGATTGGCTCATGTTCCAGCCTCATTATTAATTTTGACGAATATGATGATCGCCATACATGGGACGATGTAACAGATGGTGGGTACATCACTAACCATAATCCGGACGGTTATAATTTATATGGAATCGAGGTCATGGTCCATCCTAAATTCCGCAGGATGAAAATTGGTCAAAGACTATATGATTCTAGGAAAGAACTTGTTGCCCAATTGAATTTAAAAAGCATCATTATCGGAGGCAGGATCCCCAATTACCATAAACATGCGGAGGAACTGTTACCAAGGGAATATGTGAAAGAAGTGCAATTGCATAAAATATATGATCCGGTACTTTCGTTCCAGCTTTTAAATGGGTTCACGCTCATGAGGATCAACCCGAATTATTTGCCGGATGATCTGCAATCCAATAAGTATGCTACGCTCATGGAGTGGAATAACGTCGATTATCAGCCGAAAACAAAACGTTATTATAAAACATCTGAACCGGTACGGATTTGCGTCGTGCAATACATGCTGCGTAAAATCGATTCATTCGAAGACTTCGCTAACCAAGTCGAGTATTTCACCGACGTCGCTTCGGATGCTAATGCGGATTTTGCCGTATTCCCTGAATTGTTCACCACCCAGCTGATGTCTTTCCTAAATGAAAGATCACCAAGCTTGGCTGTAAGGAAACTGTCCGAATTCACGGAGCAGTACATTGAATTATTTACCACTTTAGCTGTGAGGTATAACATAAATATCATCGGCGGCTCCCATTTCGTAAAAGAAGATGATGACAACATCTATAATATCGCTTATTTATTCCGTCGTGACGGGACGATTGAAAAGCAATATAAAATTCACATCACACCGAATGAAAGAAAATGGTGGGGCATCAACGCAGGTGACCGAGTTCGTGTCTTTGATACGGACTGTGGAAAGATTGCCATACAAATTTGTTATGATATTGAGTTTCCGGAACTTGCCCGGATTGCTACCGACATGGGAGCCAAAATCATATTCACTCCATTTTGTACAGAAGACAGGCAAGGCTATCTGCGCGTTCGTTATTGTGCCCAGGCCCGTGCTGTGGAAAATCAAATCTATACAGTCATTTCCGGAACGGTCGGGAATCTTCCGCAAACGGAAAATATGGATATCCAATATGCTCAATCCGGAATCTTCGCTCCATCGGATTTCGAATTTGCACGTGACGGCATAGTCGGGGAAACCAGTCCGAACCTAGAGATGGTCCTGATTGGCGATGTTGATTTGGAAATCTTACGCCGGGAGCGGCAGTCCGGTACTGTAACGCAATTGAAAGATCGCCGCCATGATATATACAAACTGCATTATCAAAAAGGCGAAAAATAAAGTGAAAAAAGGGCTCGTGATGTGAAGAACGCTGGATGCGGTTCTGTTCATTACGAGCCTTTGCTTCATTTATTGGAATAAATGTGATAATTTTGTATATGTAAGCTGATACATAATAATTACAAATCAGGCGTTTGGGAGGAGATGTTGGAGATGAACTGGAAATCTTTATACACCACTTGGGCAGAGTACCAGAATTTAAATGGGGAATTACGTGTCCTCCTTGAGGAAATGCAGCGGGATGAAGCAAAACTCGAAGATGCCTTTTATAAGAATTTAGAATTTGGAACAGGCGGAATGCGTGGGGAAATTGGAGTCGGAACTAACCGGATGAATCTTTATACTGTAAGGAAGGCAACGGTTGGGTTGGCTCAATTTATCTCATCGTTTGGGGAAGAGGCAAAAGGAAGAGGGGCCGTGATTGCTTATGATTCACGACATAAGTCCCCGGAGTTTGCACTCGAAGCAGCTAAAACCTTGGCAACATTCGGGGTAAAGGCTTATTTATTCGATGAATTGCGACCGACACCAGAATTATCATTTGCGGTTCGCGAACTTAATGCTTTTGCTGGAATCGTCATCACGGCAAGCCACAATCCGCCTGAATATAATGGTTACAAGGTTTATGGACCAGATGGGGCCCAATTGCCACCTGAAGGAGCGGATCAAGTGATCGGCTACGTGAATGCTATTGAAAGTGAGCTTGAAATTCAGATTGAAGAAGCAGAAGTCCTTAAAGGCCGGGGCCTCATTGAAATGATTGGGGAGGAATTGGATGCAGCGTATAACCGGGAGTTGCTTACAGTTCCCGAGAACCCACAGCTTGCCGAGGAAATTGATGTGTCAATCGTCTTTACTCCTCTTCATGGAACGGCAAATAAATCCGTCAGAAGGGCACTGCAAAGCTTAGGGTATCAAAATGTGCATATCGTTAGGGAACAGGAACTTCCAGATCCGGATTTTTCGACTGTCAAGTCTCCAAATCCAGAGGAACCGGCTGCATTTGAAATGGCGATAGAGCTTGGAAACAAAGTGGAAGCGGACTTATTGATAGCAACGGATCCGGATGCCGATCGACTTGGGATTGCCGTGAAAAACGAGATGGGCCAATATGTTGTCCTGACTGGAAATCAAACAGGTGCCCTTTTCCTGGATTATTTACTGTCCCAGAAAAAAGAAAAAGGGAAGATTCCTGAAAATGGAGTCGTCTTAAAAACAATCGTCACATCAGAAATCGGTCGGACGATTGCGAAGTCGTATGGCTT
Organism: Peribacillus sp. NJ11; assembly: GCF_030348405.1. Lineage (NCBI taxonomy): Bacteria > Bacillati > Bacillota > Bacilli > Caryophanales > Bacillaceae > Peribacillus > Peribacillus sp. NJ11. The sequence continues at coordinate 144,116 of NZ_JAUCFO010000001.1, read as the reverse complement.
GCAGACGGTTGATGTACTTACCGGGTTTAAGTTCATCGCCGAGAAAATAAATCAATATGATGAAAGCGGGGAAAATAGCTTTCTGTTCGGATATGAAGAAAGCTACGGTTATCTGATAAAAGACTTTGCACGTGATAAGGATGCCATTCAAGCGGCAGTGCTGGCTGTCGAGGTCTGTGCCCATTATAAAAAACAGGGATTGACACTATATGAGGGGTTACTGAATGTGTTTGAAAAGTACGGCTTCTACTTGGAAGGATTGCGTTCATTAACTTTAAAGGGCATTGAGGGAGCGAAACAGATTCAAGGAATATTGAATCAATTCCGTCAAAATCCTCCTGCTCGAATAGCAGGCATCCCGGTAGTCGTTGAAGAAGATTATCAAAGTAGCAAAAAGCGTACATTACTTTCAAATGGTGAAGAACAGATCGAGCTACCGAAATCAAACGTATTGAAGTATTTCCTTGAAGATGGTACATGGGTTTGCCTCCGTCCTTCAGGCACTGAACCAAAAATTAAATTCTATTTCGGTGTCCAAGGTGAATCAATGCAGGAAGCTGAGTCCAAGTTATCGGGAGTCATGACAGATTTCATGAGCAAGATTGAAGCATTAGTTTAAATGGATGAAAAGATAAACGAAAGACTTAGGTCTTTCGTTTTTTTTTTCGGGTAAAGTGTATGAAAGTTGACTCTGGGAATTTCCAGTAGCATGAATAATCAAAATTCTAGGAATTTCCGTTTCAGTTTTGGTATACTGTATTGGCGAGTGATCTCGGAAAACATCGATTAATTATTGTATTTAGAGTGAACAGCATATAGGAATAATGGAGGTATATATTCATGAAATTAGTAATCATTAATGGTTCACCACGTAAACAAGGGCGTACAGGTATAGCCTCACGCTACATTTCCAAGAAATACGGAGCGGAACTTATTGATTTAAGCAATAGTGAGATCCCTTTATATTCAGGTGAAGGTGAGCAATATCAATTGGACGTGATTCAAGGTCTTCGCAAAAGCATCGGGGAAGCGGATGGCGTGATCCTGGCCACTCCGGAATATCACGGTTTAATGAGTGGAGCTTTGAAAAATGCCTTGGATTTTCTTAGCAATGAACAATTCACGCATAAACCAGTCGCTTTATTAGCCGTCTCCGGCGGAGGAAAAGGCGGGATCAACGCCTTGAATTCCATGAGGACAGTGGGCCGCAGTCTGTATGCAAATGTGATTGCCAAACAACTGGTTTTGGATCCACATTGCTTCGATTATGAAAATGATGGTTTAATTGAAGAATCTGCCGTACTTGTTGAAGGTTTAATTGAAGATCTTAAAATGTATGCAACTGCATATGCAACAATGAAAAAATAATGAAATGAGGGTCAGGTATTTAATACCTGACCCTTCCTTGTTTTTATAGGGTTTCACCAGCCAAAGTTAAATCCCCGAAAATCAATCTTCTTGTATAAATTTTCCCGTTTAGCAAAAACTATAGTTGATTTTAGCTTGGAAGTTCACTTAAATAATCACTTGTTTTTTCTGCCGCATGATCCAGATAACGAAGCAGAGCATACAGCTGGGATTGAACGATTTGATAATCATGCTCAAACCGGTAAGCGTGCAAAAAATGTTCTATTTTTTTCGAAAGAAAGTGATCTTTCGTTCGAACCATCAATACTAACAAGCTGTCCCAATCGGAACGGTGTGTGTGAAACAATGCCTGATCATAATCCGCAATCCTCATGTAGTTCTCCCCCTTAATAAGGAGCTATTTGTATTTTGTTCAGATCGGACAGAATATTTCCTTACAATAAGTGGCGATGTATTTGGACCGCGGTTGTTGCTTTTTACCTGAATAAAAATAAAAGGTGAGTACATGCGAAAACTAATGGTAATTGGAATATTGGTCCTGCTTTTTTTTCCTGAAACCACACTGGCACAAGAAGTGTATTCCCCTGAACAGATGGAAATGGATCTGCAAGGAATTCAAAACAAGTATGAATTGGATGTTCAAATTATCGGACAAACTGAAAAGGGGAAAAATATAAAGGCAGTCAAGTTAGGAAAAGGAAAAAAAACGATTATGCTTGTTGGATCACATCATGGTCGGGAATGGCTCAGCTCCAAAATTTTAATGAGCATGCTTGAAGACTATGCAGCCGCCTATCGAGCGGGCAAACCTGTTGAAGGATATCCGTCAAGATCATTGGATGAAGTTAGCATCTGGTTTATCCCGATGCTGAATCCAGATGGAGTCAGCATCCAGCAAGGCGATTTATCAAACTTAAATATACTTGAAAAGGCAGCAGTATGGAAAATGAATCGATATAGCAAGAATTGGTCGCGATGGAAAGCTAATGCCAAAGGCATTGATTTAAATAGGCAGTATCCGGCTGGATGGAAAGAAGTCATGAGTCATGAAACAAAACCAACTTATCAATTTTATAAGGGCGAACAACCACTTGAAGCAGCTGAAGTGAAGGCGCTTGCGGAGTTCACAAGGGAAATCGATCCCCTTATTGCCGTTTCCTATCATACTTCAGGAAGGGAAATCTTTTGGCATTACAAAAATAAACGGGAAAATATGGCGAGGGATTATGGGATTGCCAAAAAAACTTCGGAATTGACTGGGTATGAACTGACCTTTCCGGAAAAGGAAGCGGTAGGAAGCGGATTTACGGATTGGTTCATAACGGAATTCAGCCGCCCGGGAATGACAATCGAACTTAGTTATTTAGTGGATGAAACCAATCCTCCATTGACTGTATTTCCTGAGGAATGGAAGAGGAATCGATTAGTTGGGATCATGCTTGTAAAAGAAGCGATGCATGTGCATAACAAATAAACAATTTTACATAATAATATCAAGAGGAAAGTATGAGGAGGAAAAGATTTTGAAAAAAGTCATCGTGATGTTAATGGGGATTTTTTTGATTATACAAGCAGGGGCCATTTCAGCACAAGCCCAAAAACCCGATTACGAAAAATACGGAAAGATTGCGATCACCGTAGTGCAGGCTGATTATCCTGAAGTTGAGATTACCGATTATGCCTATAAGGGGAGAAAAACTGTAGCGAAAAATCTTGTCGAAGACGATTTCAGATTTTTAGTCGAGGATAAAGGAAATCAGTTCACTGTAATCGTGACCGTACAACATGATTTGAAAAATGAAAAATTACTTAGTTTAAAGGTCACCGAGCAAAAAGGAAAGTGATTTAAGAACAAACGGAAAATCAAAGGTTTGTATCCTGTCCAACATCTTCACATCGAGAAGATGTTTTTTTCTGATTTGATTAGAAGATTGTCCAGGAAATGGTGGATATCGGATAAGTTGCCAGTGGGAAATGATAGCCATCCATTCCCTGATATATGCTGCCATGAAGTTTTCATTGCATTTATGAGCAGCTAACCAGTATAGTTAGTATCAGATTGAAACAATAAGCTTGATAGTAGGGGTATTAGAAAATGAGAAAGTTTAAGAAAGTTTATGTGGAAATTACTAATATATGTAACCTGAAGTGTAATTTCTGTCCAAGCTCCAGCTTGCAAAGGACGCTGAAATTCATGGATCCTGAAGGGTTTACGCGTGTAATCGAGAAAATCAAACCACACACCGATCATATTTACTTTCATTTGATGGGTGAACCATTTTTAAATAAAAATTTGGGTACATTCCTGGATATCAGTGCTGAAAATGACCTGAAGGTGAATATAACAACGAACGGCACTTTGATTCAAAAGGTCAAAGATAAGCTGCTCTCCAAAAAAGCCCTTCGTCAGGTGAATATTTCACTTCATAGCTTCGAGGCAAACGATACGAGCAACAGTCTTGACTCATATGTCAGTAATATTGCCGATTTCATAAATGAAGCAAATGAAAAAAGTGAAATGATTTGTGCCATTCGTTTATGGAATATGGATACGGATGAACTAAAAGCGAGTAATGGCCTGAACGACGATATTCTCAGCATGTTGGAAGAAAAGCTTTCATTGGACGTTCGCTTAAGTGAAGCCCTTCAGCAAAAGAATAATATTAAGTTGAAGGACCGTGTATATATAAACATGGCTGAAAAATTCGAGTGGCCGGAATTGGACCGTGACATTATCGATGAGAATATTTTCTGCTATGCTCTTAGAGATCAGTTAGGCATCTTGGTGGATGGTACAGTCGTACCTTGTTGTTTGGATAGTGAAGGGAAAATTCCACTAGGTAATATATTTGAAACGTCACTTGAAGACATTTTAAATGGTGAACGGGCTAAAAATATGTATGACGGCTTTTCAAGAAGATGTGCAGTTGAAGAATTATGTAAACGATGTGGCTATGCAAAGCGTCATAAAAAATAAATGAAGGAAAACCAAGGAGTCCATCTTCGTGGTTTCAGACTGTAGACAAACTTGATGAAAACTCAGTTTGCCTGCAGTTTTTTATTTAACAAGTTCAGTTGATTTCAGAAATCCGCTCCCTTTCCGCCGACTGTCTGCCAAGCCCCCTCGGCACAAGCGCCTTTGGTGTCTCGGCTAGCCAGTAATTCGGCAGGAGTGTCGCAAATTTCTTCAATCCAATGAGGATTACAGTAAAAAACCATAAAGACCGGAGCACTGTATTCGACCCGCTTTACTGTCTTGGGCCGTTGACGCAGTTTATCGACCAAAACCACACTTTATTCAGCCGTTCACGCACTGTATTCGGTCGTTGAAGCACTAGATTCGACCGTTCACGAATTTTTTTTGACCTTCACCTCACTATTCGGACTCCGAACACCATTTTGTCGCCAAACTGAAATCACGGAGTTCATCTTCGTGTTTTTTTTTGCGATTGAAGGACAGTAACCACCTTCTTATTAAAAATTCTGAATATTATTGTTTTATTGAAAATCCCATGATAAAATACTCTTTATTATTGACGAAGCGAAAACTTCATATTGGAATATTTAAAGTTTTGGATTCATTTCTTGCAACAGAGGGGATGTTTTATGGATTTACAGCAAAAAGTTAAAGAGGTTTTCCCAGATTTATCAACTGGCCAAAAAAAGGTAGCAAAATACTTGTTAGTACATTCACATACATTTGCAGTCACTTCAGCTCAAAAGCTCGGAAAAGATATAGGCGTGAGTGAAACGACCATCATCCGCTTTTGTTATTCATTGGGGTTAAGCGGATTTGCGGAACTTCAAAAACTTATTCGCAATCAGTTGATATTCGAGAGTAGCGGTTTGAATGAATATCATTCTTCAAAACTTGAAGCTGCGAATCAGCCAAACTTCATGGCTCAAGTGATGGGGCAGGATATCGTCAGCATCGAAAAGACAATCAAAAATTTATCAAATGAAGATTTCTCCAAAACAATTGATAAATTGGCGGCAGCAGACAATGTATTGGTATCAGGACATCGGTTATCATTTTCGGCAGCACATTGGTTAACCTTTACGCTTAGGCTAGTAAGGGAAGAGGTCCATTTATATAGGCCGGATACAGATGATATTTTTTTATTGTTGAATAAAATGACTGAAAATTCCGTTTTTGTGGCCATTTCATTTCACCGTTATGTGAAAGAGACTGTGAAAATCACGGAAATGGCCAAACAAGCCGGGGCATTTGTTATTGGCGTTACGGATTCTGAACTGGCTCCAATTGCTGACTTCACTGACATTTTATTGCCCATTTCAACACCTAGGACTTCCACTATCGATACGGCACCGGTTTTATTCTCACTATTGAATAGTTTAGTAGCAGGTGTATCGATTAAAGATGAACAGGGTTTTAAAGAGAGAAAAGCTATATATGACGCGTTCAATCAAGACGATTATTTCTTTTGAGATAAACATCAGTTCGAGATGCAAACCGATTAACCGGGATATAAGGGGGAGACATAAATGGATATCACACAATCAATCGAAAAATTAAGGCCGCGTATCATCGATATCTTCGACCATTTACACGCACATCCTGAAACGAGTTGGAATGAGGTGAATACGACAGCTTTCATTTCAAATATTTTAAGGGAAAATCAGTCTACGGTAAAAACATTCGAAGACTGTACAGGAGTGATTGGGGAAATCGGGGATGGGAATTTCACAGTCGGGTTACGATCGGATATCGATGCCCTTTGGCAGGAGGTACATGGGACGTTTCAGGCCAATCATTCCTGTGGACACGATGGGCATATGACCTTGGCCCTTGGAGTATTCCTGGTATTGAAGGAAATGGACTTTCGACCAAAAGGTAAGCTGAAATTCATTTTTCAACCTGCTGAAGAAAAAGGTACAGGTGCCTTGAAGATGATTGAAGAAAAAGTTTTGGATGATGTGGATTTCCTTTATGGGGTGCACTTAAGGCCAGTCGAGGAAGTGAAGGATGGGCAGGCTGCACCAGCCATTGTACATGGAGCCGCCCGGTTCATTAAAGGAGAAATAGTGGGAACGGATGCACATGGAGCCAGACCGCATCAAGGACAAAATGCCATCGAGATAGGGGCGGCATTCATCACTTTGTTAAATGGGATCCATCTCAATCCATCCATCCCTTATTCAGTAAAAATGACGCAGTTTTTTGCTGGTGGTGAAAGTTCCAATATCATCCCGGGGCGAGCCACTTTTTCATTGGATTTACGGGCTCAGGATAATGCAGTGATGGAAGAGCTCACCCGAAAAGTGGAAAAGGTTGCAGAATCTTTGGCCATTGTCCATGGAGTTGATGTGAAACTCGAACCGGGGACTAAAGTTGCTGCAGCAACCGTGAACGATCAAGCCCAGGAAATAATGGCTGAAGCGATAGCCGATACACTTGGGGAAGAAAATCTGGTAGCGCCTGTCATTACAACAGGAGGAGAAGATTTTCATTTTTATACGTTGAAAAGACCTGAAATCAAAGCGACGATGCTTGGATTGGGCTGTGATTTGACACCAGGGCTCCATCATCCGAACATGACGTTCAACAAAGATGCTTTGTTATCGGGAATTGAAATCCTGACCAAGGCCATCATTCTTACTTTCGAGAAATATGGAGAGGGGGTCCACTTACATGACTGATGAATTAATCATTAAATCCCTATCGACACTAGAGGATTTACAAGAAGTGCAGCGACTTGAAATCCTTGTATGGGGCATGGATTGCGTTCCTACCCATCAGACGATTACCGCAGTCAAAAACGGAGGGCTCGTTTTAGGTGGTTACATCAATGGCCAGTTAGTGGGATTTCAATACAGTTTCCCAGGATTTAAGGATGGAAGGGTGTTTCTTTGTTCACATATGTTAGCCATCCATCCGGATCATCAAAAGAAGGGCTACGGCAGATTGCTTAAACTGGCACAAAAAGAAGAAGCACTCAAAAAAGGCTACGACTTAATCACATGGACGTATGATCCATTGGAAAGTGTGAACGCAAACTTGAATATCGGTAAACTAAAAGCGGTTTGTTCAACATATATGGAAGATTGTTATGGAGAAATGAAGGATGCCCTCAATGAAGGATTGTCGACTGATCGGTTCATGGTGGAATGGAATATACGGCAGGAAGCAAATGAAGAGCCCCCACTTCCTGATAAAGCCACACATATCGTAACCACTGGAATGAATGACCAAGGCTTTCCTTACATCAAGGATTATCATTTGAAAACCAATGCCGATGTGGTCGCCATTCCCATTCCGACGGATATTCAAAAAATCAAAAAAGGTGATCTCAGCCTTGCGATAGATTGGCGGTCGATAACGGGTGAATTATTCAAAACGCTTTTTGCCAAAGGGTATGTTGCAGTCGGAATAGCTCGGGAACAAGGTGAAGACATTCAAAACTACTTATTAAAAAAACAAGAATAAAAGGGGAATCCAGATGAAAATAAAAGAAGTGCGTTTACGCCATCTAAATATGGATTTGATAGCTCCATTTACAACAAGCTTTGGAACATTTGTAGATAAGGAATTCATACTTGTGGAAGTGAAAAATGGAGAGGGGCTTTCAGGTTGGGCTGAATCAGTGGCGTTTTCAGCACCTTGGTATAACGAAGAAACCATAAAAACCAATTGGACCATGCTGGAGGATTTCTTGATTCCGCTTGTATTGGATAAAGATATAGAACATCCTCGTGATGTATCGGATATGTTCTCGCACATTCGGAAAAATAATATGGCAAAATCGGCAATCGAGGGGGCCATCTGGGATTTATATGCAAAAGAAAAGAATGTTCCATTAAGTATGGCTTTAGGCGGGGAACTGGAAAAAATTGATGTTGGAATCAGTATCGGCATCCAAAAAACGGTACCCGAATTATTGAAGAAGATAGAAGATGGATTAAAGGATGGGTATAAAAGAATCAAAATAAAGATTCAACCAGGTTGGGATGTTGATGTAATCAGGGAAGTACGCAATCGATATCCCGATGTACCGATCATGGCAGATGCAAACTCCGCTTATCGGATGAAAGACATCGAATTACTGAAACAACTTGATCAATTTGATTTAATGATGATCGAGCAGCCTTTGTCATCAGATGATATTGTCGATCATGCCACATTACAAGCGGAAATCAAAACACCGATTTGTTTGGATGAAAGTATACATTCCGTGGAAGATGCAAGAAAAGCCCTTGAATTGGGAAGCTGTAAAATCATTAATATCAAGATCGGCAGGGTAGGCGGTTTAACGGAAGCGAAGAAAATACATGATTTATGTAAAGAAAGAAATGTTCCGGTTTGGTGCGGGGGGATGTTGGAATCAGGTGTGGGACGTGCTCATAATATCGCATTGACAACACTTGATAACTTCACGATGCCTGGTGATACGGCGGCATCTGCGAATTATTGGCATAAGGACATCATTAAACCAGAGGTTACAGTGAAAGATGGAGTCATAACTGTTCCAAAGGCGGCAGGCATCGGCTATGAAGTCGATTACGCTGCGGTCGATGAATTCACTTCCTATAGTAAAAGATATACAAATTGATAAAATAACAAGGTTGGAATAGTAACTCTACCCAGCTTCATGGGCGATGGCTCGTTAAAATTAATGAAGCTGGGAAGCTATTACGGAACAGTGATGAGAGGAAGATATTTTTTTAATTAAAATTGTCAGAATAATCATTTAATTTAAGGTGGAATCGGATATGAAAAACAGTGTAAATCTTGCAGGTGCATATATTGGAATCATCATTGGAGCAGGCTTCGCCTCAGGACAAGAAGTATTACAATTCTTCACGAGCTTTGGAATCTACAGTGTATTGGGAATTGTGGTGGCGACAGCTTTATTCTCGTTTTTAGGCATGCAAGTTACACAATTGGGGAGCACCCTCCAAACACGCTCCCATAAAAACATCATCGATCATATTTGTGGCCGCTATTTAGGCAGGGTGGTCGATATTATTATCACATTTTTTTTGTTTGGAGTTACAGTCATCATGATTGCTGGTTCCGGAACGATTTTTGAAGAACAATTCGGGGTACCCAGTATAGTTGGTGCAATCCTCATGACAGTGCTGACAATAGGTACGCTTTTACTTAATGTTAATAAAATAATGTCCATCATTAGTGCCGTCACACCATTTTTATTTGTTATCATGATTATTATTTCAGGTTATTCATTTTTCACCTCCGATCTAAATTTCAATGAAATCATATCTTCTTCAAGTAGGGGGAATGCTGCAACCGGAAATTGGATGATGGGTTCCTTACTTTATGTTTCATATAATATGACGGCCGGAATTGCCATGCTAGCCGTAATGGGAGGGACCATTAAGAATAAGAAGGAGGCTGGTATGGGAGGCCTTCTAGGAGGTATTGGATTGGGGATCTTGCTATTCTTGATCAATATGGGGATGATGTCCGACTTGAAGGGCATAGAAGGCTCAGGGATGCCTACCCTTCATTTAGCGAATCAGATTTCTCCATGGTTGGGATATATCCTATCAATCATCCTTTTAGGGATGATTTATAATACCTCGGTCGGAATGCTGTATGCATTTACAGCCAGGATGGTGCCTGCCGACACGAAACGCTTTAAGTTATCCGTGATTATGGTGGGAATCCTCGCATTCCTTGCAAGTTTCGTTGGCTTCATTAAATTGGTTGGAACAGTATATCCAGTCACAGGATATTTAGGATTTGTAATCATTGCAGCGCTTATCATATCCTGGATCCGTTCAAAAGCGAAAAAAGGGGCCGTGCCTACGGAACTCGCGAAATTATAATAGGGAAGGGAAATTTAAGGATTAGAGTTTAGAACTGCATGGATCTTTGACCTGACATCTTCTTCATGGAGGTGTTTTTTTTCTGTTATCGATGACCTTTACTCATGATCACGGCATTTTTCCTCCTTTTTTTCATACATTAGTTTAAAGGCGGAAGACAAGGGGGATATCGGATGAATGGAGCGGAGCAAAAGGCTCTGGAATATGCCATTAGTGAAATTACAGAAATAGCAACTGGGTTCGGGTTGGATTTTTACCCGATGCGTTATGAAATTTGCCCTTCAGAAATCATTTATACATTTGGTGCCTATGGGATGCCGACCCGTTTTTCTCATTGGAGTTTTGGAAAGCAGTTTCATAAAATGAAGCTGCAGTATGACTTTGGATTAAGTAAGATCTACGAACTGGTCATTAACTCTAATCCTTGTTACGCTTTTCTGTTGGACTCCAATTCACTTGTACAAAATAAATTGATTGTTGCCCACGTTTTGGCGCATTGTGATTTCTTTAAGAATAATATACGTTTTAATAATACTAAGAGAGATATGGTGGAAAGTATGTCGGCCACGGCAGAAAGAATCCGTGAATATGAAATCCTGCATGGCAAAAAGGAAGTGGAAACTTTCCTCGATGCACTATTAGCCATTGAGGAACATATCGATCCGTCGTTGATGAGACCGAAGCTTGCCTGGACGATGGAAGATGAGGAAGAAGAAGAGGAAATAAAACCGACAGCCACACAATACGATGATTTATGGAATCTTGAAAATAAGGATAAACCGAAGAAATCCACCGTGAAAAAAAGAAAAAAATTCCCGCCAAGGCCTGAAAAGGATATTATGCTTTTCATAGAACAGTACAGCAGGGATCTAACAGATTGGCAACGGGATATCATGACGATGATCAGGGAAGAGATGCTGTATTTCTGGCCGCAGCTGGAAACGAAAATCATGAATGAAGGCTGGGCATCCTACTGGCATCAACGCATAATCCGTGAATTGGATTTATCCTCAGGGGAAGCGATTGAATTCGCTAAACTGAACGCAGGTGTCGTTCAGCCATCAAAGACCAGCATCAACCCTTATTATCTTGGATTAAAAGTGTTTGAAGATATTGAAGAACGCTATGATAATCCAACCGAAGAAATGATCAGGCTTGGCGTCATACCCGGATCTGGACGGGAAAAGATGTTCGAAGTCAGGGAAATCGAATCTGACATTTCCTTTCTCCGCAATTATTTGACGAAAGATCTGGTCATGCGTGAAGATATGTATTTATTCCAAAAGCAGGGCAAGGATTATAAAATCGTCGATAAAGCATGGGAACAGGTTCGTGACCAGCTCGTCAGTATGAGGGTTAACGGTGGATTCCCCTATATCACAGTAAATGATGGAGACTACATGCGTAATGGCGAACTTTATCTGAAACATTGGTATGAAGATATTGAACTGGATCTGAAATATCTCGAGAAAGTCATGCCATATATCCATCAGCTTTGGGGACGCTCCGTGCATATGGAATCAGTCATGGAAGGAAAAGAAGTCCTGTTTTCCTATGATGGAAAAGGTATTCACCGGAAATATTTATAAAGAGGAAGAAAACTGCCGGTCACCCGGCAGTTTTCTTGTTTCATCCAATACTTGCGATTTGCAAGTATTGCTGTTATATATAATTAATATAGAATATTTTGAATGAACTCATTTGGTAGCGAAAGGAGCAGGGGAAAGATATGATCATTCGTGAAGCGATGGAAACGGACATAGATTCCGTCAAAGAAATTTACAATCAAGGAATTGAGGATAGAGTTGCCACGTTAGAAACGGAACTGAAGGATCAAGCCTACATGAAGGATTGGTTTGCCAAGCACATGGGACGATATAAGGTAATCGTCGCCGAGCAGGAAGGGGAAATCGTTGGATGGGCTTCCTTGAATCCATATAACAGCCGCGATGCTTATAAAGGGGTTGCTGATTTATCCGTTTATATCTCAAGAGATCATCGAGGAAAAGGGATTGGCGGTTTATTGCTGCAATCCATCGAAAAGCTCGCAAAAGAAAATGACTTCAATAAAATTGTGTTATTCACATTTCCCTTTAACCAGATTGGTCAAGGATTGTACAAAAAACGGGGGTATCGCGAAGTAGGAGTGTTTAAGAACCAGGGAATTTTAGACGGGGAATTTGTCGATGTGATGGCCATGGAAAAATTACTTTAAATATTTAGGGGGTAGGAGGATTATGACAGTGAACCATTCAAGCGTATTGTCTGTTGGTTATTTTGATGCCTATTTCAGGCTGGTTTTAGCTTCTCGTGAACCTGTGGTGGAAAAGGCAAAAGAATTCATTGAAACCAACTTTTTTAAAGGCGAAGCGTGTTATTATGGCGAGCAAACTCACCTGAATTTCATGACGGCTTTTAACAAGCTGAAGGATCAATAAAAAAATAGTTGAATCAGATAGTTGCAAAATGCAAATAATTAGCGTATAAATAAAGTGAGGTGAAAGTAATGGAAAATGAAAACCTTAGAGGTCTCTTCCAACTCTTAACAAGACGTTTTGGATTATTAAATAAAAATTGTTGCAGCGCTGATGGAATTGAGATATCCCTCGTTCAAAGCCATATCCTGTATGAAATAGACCGACAAAATAAGGCTTCCATCCAGCAAATTGCAGAAACATTGGGAACGGATATTACGACGTTCAGTCGACAAATCCAATCCCTAATAAAATTGAATTTAGTCACAAAAACCCCTGATGCGGAAGATCGGAGAATTTCTATTCTTTCTCTGACCGATGAAGGCGTGAAAGTCAATCAAACCATCGATCAACAAATGAATGATTACTTAAATGAGATCTTCAAGACGATGAATGAGTTTGAAAAGGAATCCGTCGTGCGTTCTCTGACATTGCTTAATGATCGAATGTTGAAGTCTTCTGTATGTTGTACTACTCCTTGGGGGTAGTATAATTTTTCGACAATACTTGCAAAATACAACTTTTTCGGGGTGGAAGATTTATGAAGATAAACTGTAAAAATTATAGGAGGGAACAATGATGGTTCAATTTGAGAAAAGTACATTACCAGTAGCAATTATAGGCGGAGGTCCTGTGGGGCTGGCCGCTGCCGCTCATTTACTAAAAAAAGGGGAGAAGTTTATCGTATTGGAAGCGGGGGATTCCGTTGGTTCGAGTATGTTGGAGTGGGGACACGTTCGAATGTTTTCTCCGTGGCAATATAACATCGATAAAGCAGCAAAGGAATTACTGGAGAACGCTGGATGGACGTCACCAAACGAAGAAGCTTTGCCAACAGGTCGCGAACTGGTAGAAGAGTATCTTCTTCCGCTAAGTAACCTTCCAGAAATAAAAGAACAGATCATCTTACAGGCAAAAGTAGTCGGTGTTGCCAAAAAGGCTCACGATAAATTAAAAACAGGAAAACGGGATACTGTTCCCTTTCAACTCTATGTAGAAGTGAATGGTGACACAAAAGTCATTGAAGCAAAAGCTGTCATTGATTCATCAGGTACTTGGACCAATCCAAACCCGATCCTTTCAAATGGAATTTGGACGAATGCGGAGAGACAATTACACAATCAAATCCACTATGGCATTCCTAACGTCGAACAATTAGAAAACAGATATCAAAATAAAACCACCGTGGTGATTGGAAGTGGTCATTCTGCCATAAATGCTCTATTGGATCTGGCCACCTTACAGCAGAAATTTACGGATACAAAGATCTACTGGGTTCTTCGTAAAAAACAGATAAATGAAGTGTACGGCGGGCAAGAAAACGATAGCTTGGCCGCTCGTGGAGAGTTGGGCATAAGAATTCAGCAAATAGTGGAGTCTGGAAGAATCGATATTCTTACTCCCTTTCATATTAACGGAGTGTATCCAACAAACGCTAAAATAACTGTTGTGGGAGAACTAAACGGAGAAGAAACCACAATCGGTGAGATCGATGAAATCGTTGTGAGTACAGGTTTCAGACCAGATACATCCTTTTTAAATGAAATAAGGATAAACCTTGATTCAGCTGTGGAAAGCATAGACGAGCTTGCTCCATTAATTGATCCCAATATTCATAGCTGTGGAACGGTGAGGCCGCACGGTGAACAAGAATTACGGCACCCTGAAAAGAACTTCTACATTGTTGGCATGAAGAGTTATGGAAGAGCACCTACATTCTTATTGGCAACAGGCTACGAACAAGTACGTTCAGTGGTGGCTTATCTTACTGGCGATGTAGAGGGAGCAAAAGAAGTACACTTGGAACTACCTGAAACAGGAGTCTGCAGTGTTAATATAGCTTCTAGTTCCTGCGATTCTGATATTCCTGAAACTGAAACAAAGGATGGTTCTTGCTGCGGCGTCCCCGTTCTAGCGAGGTTGGAAATTAAAAATAATTCTTGTTGTAAATAAAACAGAAGACGAGTCTGGTCTTTTTATAGGCATTGGTAAACATAATCTCTCGGGCACTAAGGAACTAACTCACCTTTAAGTTTAAGTACAATATTTCACAATCTTGCTTTCTTGATAACGATTACTAAATGTTTGATATAAAAAAGGGAACACCTGCTAACCAGGAAGTTCCCTTTTCATTTCGTGAGTTATAAATACACCAAAACAACGATTGAAAAAATAGGCTGGGGTTTCAAGCTTCTTTAACAGATAACCGTTACATTACCAACAGGAGTTGCATGGAATGAATGTGATTGGCTATCAGCACCTACGACTAAAAGATTTTGTATTCGCTGAACCAATAGAGAAAAATTACAATAAAACTCCAGTATTAATAAGAGCTCCTAGACAACCTAACCGGAGTAAACACTTTCACATGTTCCAGGTTTTGGTTCATAATAACAATGATTTTTAAATTGTCCAGCAAAAGGTTGATCGTACCATGTTGGTGGGCATGGAGCATATGGATTAAAATACCAAAGAGCATATTTCCCTGGGTGTTGCCTCCAATAATCCAAATTCTGTTTCGCTAATCTTTTTTCAGCAGTTCTCGCTCTTTGATAAAATACATTACCTTTTTGAACAGCTTCAAAAGAAAAATTTCCTCCTTGTACTTGATAAACGACTTGTGGAATTGTTCTTAAATCTTTAAAGTCTAAACAATTTGCTTTAAGACGATTAACAATTACATTGCCAACATATAACATTCCTTGTAATCCTTCACCTTCAGCTTCTGCTCTCATCATCCTTGCCATTAAGTCAACGTCTGAACTTCGGTAATTTACTCTTGGCATTTTTTCACCCCAATAATATAGTATGAAAAAACCCTACATTAATGTAATTGTTTATAAAATAAGAATGCTTAGTTTTTAAAGCTTACAGTAAGAAGTAAAATATGGCATTCTTTTTTATAACTTTATGTAACTATCCTGTCCCGTTAGCCATCCATGAATCGCAAAAATCGGCGATTCACCACAAAGAATGAAAATGGTTAGGAAGTGTCAATACTGATACTGACCTTAATCCAGTCAACCCTAATCTATAGACTAATTAATTAACGCTCTCCTCTTTTTTTTAAAACGATTGAGCAGGGTCTTCTTAAGTATTGTCATTTTTCATTTTTAAAGAAACTTATTTTCATGGTAGTTCAATAAGAAAATCAACAACCCCTTTAACCGAGCCTTTGGATAAGATTTCCCAATGCTAGTGAAATGCGGGCGTAGGCAGAGTTTGCCTTAGTCGGAGTTATTTCGAAACATCTATTAGCAGGCTAAAATTAAAAAAGTATATAGTTGAATATTTAATTATTGATTAAATAAGAATATACTTATACAATTATAATAAATAACCACATAAGCATATGATTATTTATTTGATTAGACTAGGAGGGATTAAGTGCAAACGAATGAAGCTTTGGATATAGAAGGAACTGCAAACGTTCTTAAACTTCTAGGTGATAAAACTCGTTTGACCATGGTTAAAATCATGTCTGATCATGAATGTTGTGTCTGTGAATTTGTGGACCTGTTCGAAATGAGCCAACCTGCCATCAGCCAACATTTACGGAAGATGAAAGATAGTGGAATCGTGAAAGAATCGAGAAGGGGGCAATGGGTTTTTTATTCGTTAAACCCGTCTTCTTCCTATTACTCATTTATTCAGACGGTCATCAAGGATTTGCCAAGTCAAAACTTTAAATTAGAAGAATTATCAGCACAAGGAAAACGGATTTGTTGTGACTAACTAGGAGGTACTACTTCAGTGGGATCAGTTATTTTGGCAGTTATCATCTTTTTATTAACACTCATTCTCGTCATCTGGCAGCCAAAGGGATTGTCGATCGGATGGTCAGCTTGTGGCGGTGCGGTTTTGGCCTTACTTGTTGGTGTGGTGGATTTTACTGATGTCATAGACGTGACATCCATAGTCTGGAACGCTACACTGGCCTTCATCGCCATCATCATCATCTCGCTTATTTTGGATGAGATAGGATTTTTTGAATGGGCAGCACTGCATATGGCTAGGGCAGCCAAGGGAAATGGAGTAAGGATGTTTGTTTATGTAAGTATCCTCGGTGCTCTTGTAGCTGCTTTTTTTGCAAATGACGGAGCTGCTCTAATCCTTACCCCGATTGTATTAGCAATGGTTCGTGCCCTAAAGTTTAATGATAAAATGATTTTCCCATTCATCATCGCCAGTGGGTTTATTGCGGACACAACCTCATTGCCTTTAGTGGTGAGTAATCTTGTAAACATTGTTTCCGCAGACTTTTTCAATATCAGTTTTGCCGAGTTTGCATCAAGAATGATCGTACCAGATCTTTTTGCATTGGTAGCAAGCATCTTGGTTTTATATCTGTTTTTCCGTAAAAGCATACCGGAAAATTATGATGTATCCCAACTAAAAAAACCAGTGGAAGCCATTCGGGACCAAAGAATGTTCCGATTGTCCTGGATAGTATTAGGAATATTGCTGGTAGGTTATTTTGCAAGTGAATTTATTGGAGTGCCTGTATCCATCATTGCAGGCATTGTGGCTATTTTCTTCCTCATGATGGCTAGAAGGAGTCCAGCAGTCAATACGAAAACAGTTATTAAAGGAGCACCATGGGCAATCGTCTTTTTCTCTATTGGCATGTATGTTGTTGTGTACAGCCTGCGGAATGTTGGATTGACGAATGTATTGACGGATTTAATCCAAGTTACAGCCGATCAAGGATTATTTACAGCAACGATGGGGATGGGCTTCATAGCCGCCATTCTTTCATCGTTTATGAATAACATGCCAACCGTGATGATTGATGCCCTTGCAATTTCCGATACCAATACTACAGGCGTAATCAGGGAGGCCCTTATATATGCAAATGTCATTGGTTCGGACTTGGGACCGAAAATCACTCCGATTGGTTCTTTGGCAACGTTATTGTGGCTGCATGTCCTATCATTAAAAGGCGTGAAAATCTCATGGGGAACCTATTTTAAAACTGGAATCATCTTAACCATCCCAACATTGTTCATCACATTAGTTGGCTTATATATATGGTTACAAATTATTCATTAAACACTTACATTATTCATGAAGGAGAAACAGCATGGCTAAAAAAACATTATACTTCTTATGTACTGGTAACTCTTGCAGAAGCCAAATGGCAGAGGCTTGGGGGAAGAAATATTTAGGTGACGAATGGCAAGTGCTTAGTGCAGGAATCGAAGCACATGGGTTAAATCCAAAAGCTGTACAAGCAATGAATGAGGTTGGATTGGACATCTCCAATCAAACATCGGATATCATCGACCCTGACATATTGAATAATGCCGATTTTGTCGTTACGTTATGTGGCGATGCGGCAGACAAATGTCCAATGACACCACCACATGTTAAACGCGAACACTGGGGCTTTGATGACCCGGCAAAAGCTGAGGGAACAGATGAAGAAAAATGGGCTACCTTCCAACGTGTTCGTGATGAAATAGGAGAAAGAATCGAACGTTACTCTAAAACGGGCGTATAAAAAATGTAAAGCCGTGAGCGATCTCCCGGCTTTCATTTTATCCGTGGTATAAGTAAATGATTATATATTAAGGGAGAGAGTAAATGATGAAAGTTGAAATCTTTGATCCTGCGATGTGTTGTTCGACGGGTGTATGTGGACCAAGTATTAATCCTGAATTAACAAGGGTGGCTTCTGCTGTTTATACTTTGGAGAAAAAAGGGTTTGATATTCAACGATATCAATTAACCAATGATCCTGATAAGTTTGCAAACAATGATGAAATTAATCAAGTTTTACATGAAAAAGGTCCGGATGCCTTGCCGGTAATTTTGGTCAATGACCAGATAGCCAAAGTAGGAAGTTATCCAACGAATGAAGAGTTTGGTGAATGGTTCGAAGTGAAACCGGAAGAGTTAAATGAAAAGCCGAAAGTCCGTCTTTCCATTGATTTAAATCAACTGAAATAAGAAAGAAGGGAAAAGGCATGTTTCAATCTTTCAATCCGAAGAGTGTAATTCAAACACCCTTTTTATTTTTAACGGGAAAAGGCGGGGTAGGGAAAACATCGACAGCCAGCGCCACTGCAGTTGCATTGGCTGATAACGGTAAAAAGGTGTTGCTCATCAGCACGGACCCAGCCTCCAACTTGCAAGATGTATTTGGAATAAGTTTAACCAATTCACCCAGGGCAGTCCCAGGTGTTGAAAATTTATTTGCCAGTAATTTAGACCCTGAAGCTTCAGCGAAAGCGTATCGTGACAAAGTGGTTGGTCCATATAAAGGAAAACTTCCTGATTCCGTTCTTGCCACAATGGAAGAACAATTATCAGGAGCATGTACAGTGGAGATTGCCGCATTTGATGAATTTTCAAATTTACTGACGAATGTTGACATAGTAGATCAGTATGACCATATTATCTTTGATACCGCTCCAACCGGGCATACATTAAGACTTTTACAGCTTCCGACGGCATGGAGTGGATTCCTGGAAGAAAGCTCACATGGTGCGTCATGCTTAGGTCCTTTATCAGGGTTAGCGGACAAAAAAGATCTTTATTCTAAAACAGTGGATATCCTTTCCAATCCAAGTAAAACCACTTTAATACTTGTAACAAGACCTGATGTCCCATCCCTTTTGGAAGCGAACCGTGCATCAAAAGAACTCAAGGAAATTGGTTTGAAAAACCAGGTACTTATCGTTAATGGTCTTCTTCAGTCACACCTTGAAGAAGACGCAGTGTCATCAGCCTTTTATCTTCGCCAAAAGGGTGCATTGCAGCACATTCCAGAAGGTTTAAAACAATCCGCCGTTTATTCTTTTCCGCTTGTATCTTTTTCCTTGACTGGGGTGGAGAATTTAAGATATTTATTTAAACATTACACGATGCCATCGAAAATGGTGAAATTGGAAGATGAAACGATTAATCTTCCAAGCCTGAATGAAATGATCACTGATTTCTCGAATAACGATAAAAGGCTTATTTTCACAATGGGCAAAGGCGGAGTGGGGAAAACAACGGTCGCTTCCGCCATTGCAGTCGGTTTAGTTGAGAAGGGGCATCATGTGCACTTAACAACAACGGATCCTGCGGGGCACTTGAATTACCAATTCGAAAGTGATCCAGTCAATGGACACTTAACAATTAGCAGCATTAATCCAAAAGAAGAAGTCGAGAAGTATAAAGCAGATGTCATGAAGAAGGCAGGCAAAGATTTAGATGAAGATGGTCTCGCTTATTTAGCGGAAGATCTCAATTCACCATGTACGGAAGAAATAGCCGTATTCCAGGCTTTTGCTGAAGTGGTCGCTAAATCAAAAGATGAAATTGTCGTCATTGATACGGCACCAACGGGTCATACGCTGTTATTATTGGATGCTGCACAGTCTTATAGTAAAGAGATTGCCAAGTCAACGGGTGAAGTTCCTGACAGTGTTACAAAATTGCTTCCTCAACTAAGGAATGCATCAGAAACTGCCGTCGTGATCGTCACCCTTGCCGAAGCTACACCCGTATTAGAAGCATCCCGACTACAAAATGATTTAAGGCGGGCAAATATAAACCCCCAGTGGTGGGTAATTAATCAGAGCTTCTATTCTGCAAAAACGGCAGACCCTATATT
The DNA here is from genome assembly GCF_030348405.1 of Peribacillus sp. NJ11. NCBI lineage: Bacteria > Bacillati > Bacillota > Bacilli > Caryophanales > Bacillaceae > Peribacillus > Peribacillus sp. NJ11. Next base: position 123,857 of record NZ_JAUCFO010000001.1, on the reverse strand, counting down.
AAGCGGTAAAGCTAATGCAGAAAAAGAATGGATTCATGAAGTTAAGGAAAAGACATCTGAGAAATGTGCAATCATCCCGTGGATCCATGAGGAAAAGCTGGGATATGAAAAACTGAGAGATTACATCGGCTGAAGTAAAACCAGTAAAGATGGAAGCATTAAAAAATAGATTTCCAAACTAATAGGGTAGAATCGGAGATGAATGAATATGAAGATTACAGATGGAGCAAAACAACTATTGGAAAATTTTTTAATTGAAAATGGTGCAGAAGGAATTCGTCTTTATTCTGTTGCAGGTTGTTGCGGACCACAAATGGCATTATCTTTGGATGCCCCGCAAGAATCGGATATTATCCAAAACATTAACGGGATTAAAGTGGCATTGGATTCTCAAATAACGTCGACCGAGGAATTAACATTGGACAAGGAGGAAAATCAAGATGGTGCAGGATTGGTATTAGTAGGCGGCAACAGTTGTTGTTGAGTAATTGCATGGCTGTTTCCCAATTAGCATTTCCAGAGCGACCTTGAACATGCTGGGTGTAATACGTTGTAATGTGTTTTAGTTAGTAGGCGAACCAAAGACCATAAAGAAAGAGCTGCCAATTTTGGCAGCTCTTAAATGCTTTAAATCTTAATATCGACCTTAGCATTTTTCTGAAGTTCTTCCACATGTTTCACAAGCTTTTCTTGTTTCTTTTGCTGCTCTAGTTGTTCCTTGATTTGCGGCTTCATTTCTTCGAGTTTCTGTACCGGTTGCCCGCTTGTTTTAGCTTGCTCCGCAACCTGGTCGTAGTACTTTTGAATTTCTTCATCAGTTGCTTCTTCCACTTTAATCTCTTTTTCAACGTACTTAGTATATGGAATATTCTCTGCAATCTGAGTATTCAACATTTCCGAATTCAGACCTGCTTGTTTCATCGCTTCCTTGAATTTCTCTTCACTTTCATATTGGTCTTTGATTTCGGCAAGTTGCTTTTCGATTTCAGCCTTGGTGGCTGTGTAGCCCTTTTTATCAGCAGCTTGAAGCAGCAATGTTTGTCCCACTAAAGAGTTAAGCGTTTGCTCTTTAATTTGTTTGGCTCCCTCTTTGGATGTTGGATCTTGTCCGAATTGCTGCATTTGCATTTGTGTCGTGGACAACACTGTATTATATTCCGCACCTGAAATTTTTTCGTCATTGACGATGGCCACCGTTTTCTTTTCATCTACCTTTTGTTTATCCAGTTCCTTCTGCATTTCTTCCATCTTTTTTTGCTGTTCCTCAGTTGCTTTAGCCGTTTCTTTTTCCTCAGTTGTTTTAGTTTCTTTTTCGTCATTTTTTTTATCAGCTTCATCGTTCGAACCACAAGCTGTTAGAACAACTGCCAATAATCCAATAACGATTGGGTACAATAGTTTCTTCATATTCAGTCTCCTCTCTTATTCGGTGCTAAAAAAATCATCTAATGCGCATTATAAAGGAATGTCCCATAGAAACACAATATATTCATTCTTTTTTTCCAGAAAACAGGAAGATAGTATAGGCATTATCTCATTATATAGGTGAAGCATTCGTGGAAATGAACCAATTTACCCTTCGTTAATCGTGTTAAAGTTCTAATCGTTATAGATTAATTAGCGAAGAGAGGAATTTCCGATAGCGACCAGGACGTGTTGAACCGTATTGCTGACTCGGGGGATGCCTTCAAGGTAATATCAAATTAACTTTCTTTTAGGTCGTATCTGCCGAGTTTAATAAAGAAGCCTTTTTTTTCTACATTCCTTTTTTCTTGTTTCTTTTAAAGTAATAAATGACTGCAATTACCAGAATCAACAGCACCAAAACAATCCTCACATCGTCTGATGCCTTCAATACTTGTGTCACCGAATATGCCTCGACAAGGAGGGCAGGCAGTTTTCCGATGGATGTGGCGAAGAAGAATATCATCACGCCCGTCTTGCTTAATGCTGCTGTAAGGTTAATCACGCCGGATGGTATAAAAGGAAGGAGCCTAAGCATCAGGATCATCCAAAATGCATGAAACCCTTGTGACTTTTGCAGCTGCATGACCCATCGGTTCCTCATGAATTTGGGTTTGAATGTTTGAATGCCCTTTCGATATAACCAAAAGCTGACTACTGCTCCTGCAATTTCCCCCAAGTAAGAAAGGATCAATCCCTTTTCAAATCCAAATACGGTGATATTGGCAGCCGTGATGAATACGCTTGGAATAAAACCAAGCACGCTAATCAATATGTTCAATACTAAACTTATAGCAATGGAAAAAGGTCCGCTGGATGCTAATGCCTCAGAAATGAAATTCATATCAACCCACAGAACTCCATTTATATCCGATGCCCCATACCGTTTTCAAATGTTGATCAACTGGAAAACCGGCATGACGTAATTTCTCTCTAATATTTCGAATATGGGAATCGATTGTCCGATCTTCCGTATCCGTTTTTAATCCCCATATGGTCGAAAGCAGGTGATCTCTGGAATACACTTGATCTGGTGATTTTAAAAACAGGCACAACATGGAAAACTCTTTTGGGGTTAATGGGATGGTATTGGAATCATAATGCGCTTCATAAGCGGATTCATTTAATTTTATTCCCCTAAAGATCACACCTTGATGATTATGTATTCGCCGCGTCACCGCTTCGATTCTGGCTAGTAAAACATCTTCATTAAAGGGTTTCGTTACATAATCGTCGGCGCCCTTTTTCAGCCCTTTGACCATTTCTTCTGCAGCATCCCGTGCGGTGAGCATGATTATGGGAATATTGGAAAACGCCCGGATCCTTTCGCACGTTTCCCACCCATCCATCTCAGGCATCATTACATCAAGAAGGACCATGTCAGCTTGTTTATGCTCTAAGAACTGTATGGCTTCATGTCCAGAATTCATCTTCATGCATGTAAACCCGTGAGGTATAAGGTATAGCTCTATAAGATCAAGCATTCTCTGTTCATCATCAACCAGAACTACTGTCTTCATTTTTTATCTCCTTAAATGTGATAGTGAAGCACGTTCCTTGCTCCAACTTGCTTTTAACTGAAATGGTTCCTCCTTGAACCTCCACTAATTGCCTGACGATGGACAGCCCCAATCCGAATCCACCGGTATCCCTAGCCCGTGATTTCTCGACACGATATAAACGATCAAAGATATGCGGGATATCTTCACTTGGAATGCCCACCCCTTGATCGATTATGGAGATTGAGATTCCGTCAGGTGATTCAGTGGCTTTGATGGCGGTGACTGTATGTTCGTTCGAGTACTTCAGTGAATTATCCAGCAGGTTAAGAATAACCTGCTCAAACCGTGTGGGATCTAAATCTATAAATAAATGATCCTTACATTCCAGATTCAATTGAATTTTTTCATTTGTAAAAGCTGGTAGCACTTTTTCATGAATGGTTTGCAGGAATGAAGAGAGCTGAATGGTTTCTTTTGATATGGTGAATGTATGTACATCCATTCTAGCCATATTGAATAGTTCGTCCAATAATCTGTTTAATCGTTGGGATTCATCATGGATGATCTCCAAGTATCGTGATCTTTCGTATGCATTCAAATCTTTCCGGCGGGCTATATCAGCGTATCCCTTGATATAAGTTAGCGGCGTGCGCAGTTCATGAGAGATACTTGCCAAAAATTCATTGCGTTCCTTCTTTAAATAGTTCAATTCATTAGCCAAGCTTTGAATGGATTGGGCAAGTTCCCCAAGTTCATCATGTGATCGTACTGGTACAGCCACTGAAAAATTCCCTTTGCTAAGTTTGGTGGTCGCTTCTTTCATCGCAATAAGCGGTCTAGTCAAAGCTTTTGATAGGAAATAAATGGTGATAAGCATGAAGAAAAGGAGCAATACAGTTGCAAAGAGGAAATGCCTATTCAATTGAGCGATTAAATCTTCAACATCCCTGGTATCTTTGAACATGTAGACATAGCCTTCATTTTCTTTATCACTGATAAATGGTGTAACGGTGGCTATATACCTTTCATCCTTCCAACTTGATTGGATGATCAGACCTTTTCGGGATACCTGTGGAAGATTTTTTCCTAAGATTTTTTTCATTCCCCCATTAACCTTTTCGGAAGATATCAGGATATCTCCTCTTGTATTCGTTATCACGACATCTGTATCGGTATGTGATTCCATCAGGCCGATATGCTGAAGTGTTGAGTCGGAATAAGTGATTTCCAACACATCACGATGACTATTACCCCGGGCCTTCAGTGATTCCAATTCTTGATTGATACGGGAGTGGATCACTTTATTATGTAAGTAAACCATGGAAACGGTTTCCATCAAAAAAATGCAAACAAATATACACAGTCCCAGCTTAAAGGAGATTTTCAAAATATTCACCTTCTTATTCAATGGAGTCAGTATAGCGAAAAAATATGAAGAAAGTATGCAGTTTTTTTTCAATTCCTTCGCATCTTCTTAAACAACGATAATCCGAATGATGACTGGTTGCAAGAAGGACTACATTTTTTTTAAGGACCTGAACTGTCATTTTTCGTGGCAACACGGCTTTTTCAGGTGCAAGGTTAGCACGCAACAGGCTTGAATCAAATATACGAAGGCTGGGTCGCTATTTTCAGTGTTAAATTACAACGGTTTTCAAACTGAACAAGCAAATAAGTTCGCGAAGGTCATCAGTTTAATGCTGGAGGGAGCTGTTACACGTTCATTAACGTATAAAAATTGCCAGCCACTTCAAGATGTTTCGGATTGCATCCCGTTATTATTAAAAAAATAGATGATTTTCCCATTGATTTATATAGACTGGTCTTATTTTAAGCATGTATAGCAAGATGAAACTGCCGAGAAAATGGGCAGTTTTTTTATTTTAGTCTATACAAAATGTTTTGCTCGCAGGAAACATTTTGTTGCAAATGAATACTATGTAAAAAGGAGCTGATCCATATGAATTGTACAAACCGTACCCAAAAAAAAATAATGGCTTATTCTGCATTATTCAAAAAAATGGGCATTCTCAATGACGAGGAATATAAAAATATCGCGAAAACTTTACAAACAAGGGATTGAGGAAGGGTCCATTGGATACTCATAAACTTTTATCCTACATTAAACAGGCTGTAAAACCCCCACCTTCAATTTCCGAATGAGGAGGGGGGACTGAAGTCTGATAAATACTCTTTTGTGCCCTTTAATTACAAAGAAGGGGATATATGGTATTCTAGGAGGATTCATATATATATAGGTTAAAGTCGGTTAAAAGGAGAGTATTAGATAGAATGACTGGATTGTTTGATGCAGAAAAATATATGCATGCACCCTCTTTAATCCTTATAGCATTAAGTTACATGCTGATTGCGATAGCTTTTGCCATTATTTATAGAAGACAAGAGGATTCACCTAAGGTATGGAAGGCTTCAGTTGTCTTGGTACTTGGAATGATCGCTTTTAATTTTACTTTTAATCTATCAGATGAGGTTGTAAGTGTACCCATTGTCCCTTTAGGGGTGGCTCTTTTATCATGGTTATTGAGAAGGAAAGGAAATGAAGGGCGGTGGCAGCGATTCCGTCGATTTGCCTGGCTCGGATTCCTATCGAATTTCATCTTTTTGACAGCTTCACTTTTAGCCATGCCTCTGGATGGAATTATATATCCTAAGTCTGAAACAACTACATATATGATGGACGTTAACAAGGCTTCGCTGATAGCGACCCATTCGAATTCCAAAGAAGTCACTTTGAATAAAGAAGAACTGCAAAGACAAATGAACAAGATGAAACAAAAAAAGATCGAGAGCGAATCTTGGTATTATGGGATCAATGAAGAGAGCGGGTATAAAGAAACGTTCCCTTATATTCTGACAGGGTCAGTTCCTAAAAAAGGAAGTGGTCTTGAAACACTCATTTTCATAGAAGAAGATGGCAAGGGTCTGCTGATTACACCAAATAAGGGGCACCAGGTCTACTTCAGGTTAGAAGAGTCCATTTTAACCGGAGGTGTGTTGGAAGAATGACTAAAAAAGCAAAAATGAGTGTTTTAATTACAGCTGCCATCTTGATAGGAGGGATTCTTTTATTTGTTCTATTCCCAAAAGAGCCGGAACCCTTTCTATCGGAAAAGCAAATCATTAAACGAATAAACTCAATCTTCCCTGAAGCACAACCAAAGTCCATTCAGAATAAAATCTTTTTAGATGATACACATGTGTTTGTCCCCTTTATCAGCGAAGAAAATGGATATGGGATGAGCTTTTGGGTCTGGAAAGGTAACAAATGGAAAGCTGCTTCCGTGAACATGGGCGGTCAGCCACAGGTTTGGAATGGAGAAGAAAAATCATTGATCATGTGGAATATGAATACAAAAGATGACGTATCCGAAATCGGGGTTTTTATGAAGGTTGATAGGGATTTTTTGGTAGAGGATGGAATAGCCACATATCAACCAGGTATAGAAATGATGCACAGCATTGCGCTTAAGGGGAAAACGTACGGAGTCGCGAGGTTTCCTGACAATTGGCGGGAACTTATGAAACAGTATGTAAAACTACAGGCAGAAGATGGACAGAATGACTTCCCGGATTTTAACGACCCGATACGGTTGGTCACTAATTTTCATGATAAAGAAGGGGAGGAGATAATCCCTGAGCACTCCTTTAACGGAAATAGCTATACGACTGGATATAATTTCGTGGATGTTCATTTCCTGGTTACTGTGCAAGAGGAAGAGTTGGAGGGGGCTTATTGAAAAGGGGCTGTCAAAACTTGAAGGCCTTCATTCATTGCTCAATCGGTTTATTTTGTTTGGGTATTGCTTAAATTCTGCCGTTTCTTTAATGGAGGTTAAATTTGAAAGTAAAAAGGAAGAATGTTGTGATCCGGTGGTGTTCTCTGCGATAATGGAATAAAGAAATCGAAAAGGAGTTACATAGGATGGCAGAGGACTTTAAGATTCCCAGCTTGAAAGTTGATGAGATCGATAAGAAAATCATATCGGTTTTACATGAAGATGCGCGAATTTCGTATACCGACTTAGCGAAGATAGTGGAACTCTCCAGAGTTGCGGTTCAAATGAGAATTAATCATCTTGTTGAAAACGGCGTGATTGAGAGATTCACTGCGGTCATAAATCCAGCTAAGGTCGGCATCCATGTCTCGGCTTTTTTTAACGTTGAGGTTGAGCCTAAATATTTGGAATCGGTCGCCCAGCAATTAGAAAGTGAACCGGCTGTAACGAGCTTATATCATATGACTGGTCCGAGTAAACTCCATATGCACGGAATCTTTACTGATAATCAGGAGATGGAACGCTTTCTCAATGAGAAGCTGTATGCGGTAATAGGTGTTGTCAGCGTTGATTGCCAAATTCTCATTAAACGTTATAAAAGCCGGATGGGCATGAAGCTTTAAATGAAAAAATCCCCCTTTATAGGTGGATTTTTTTTTTATTATGTGAGCGGGATGATAAAGCCGCCATACGCAAAAGCAAGAATGATTACGAATGCGGGGTGAATCTTGAATTTACCTAAAGCCAAGAATGCCAAACCAGCGATGACGATTGAATGGATGTAGCCGATGGAACCGACGGCATCAGCGGCCATATTCCAGGTGAGCAATAACATCATGATCGCAATCACGGGCTGCACAAGCAGGGACATGCCTTTTACGATAGGCGATTGCTTGTATTTTCGCAGGATTTTTAATAAATATATCAAAGCCACTGCTGAAGGGATGACGGTGCCTGCTAATGCAGCTAAAAATCCTGGCCACCCATATACATCATATCCGACATATGCGGCTATTTTGGTGGCAATCGGCCCTGGGAGTGAATTCCCTAACGCAAGCATTTGTGAAAACTCGGTATTATCAAGCCAGCCGTACTGGGTGACGATTTGATCATACATAAGCGGAATCGAGGCTGGGCCTCCGCCGTAACCAAGGATATTGGCTATGAAAAACGCTAGAAAAACAGCGACTCCAATTGGGATTATAAGACCCATTAAGCGGATTCCTCCTTCCTATCAACCTTTTTATTTTTCAATCTATCTTTTAATTTAAAATGGAACGCCCCATATAAAAGGAAAATCATTATGACGATACCCGGATGCAGGGAAATGACCTGCAGAAGCAAAAAGGAAATCGCAAAAAAGGTGATTCCGAGCACCTTTCCTAAACCTTTTACAGCCTTTTCGCCAAACTCGTAAGCCATTTGGCCAAGCATGACGGCAACAACTGGCATGACAGCAGCGATCATATTGCTGATTATTGCTGAATTACTTAAAACATTAATGAACGCAATTAAGAAAACCATCGCAAAGCATGAAGGTAAAACGTGAGCGGCCACACTTACGAGGGCTCCCGGCCAGCCTTTTAATTTATAACCAAGATATGCTGCCATCTTAGTGGCAATCGGTCCTGGGAGTGTATTGGCGATCGCTAAAGTGTCCCCGAATTCATCATCGTCGAGCCAGTGATAACGGGAAACGGCTTCGTGGCGGATGAGCGGGATGACTGATGGCCCGCCGCCGAAACCTAAAATCCCCGTTCTCATCATCCCGACCGTTAATTCCGTATATGGATTTTTCAAAACGATTCCTCCTTTGTTTTAAATTTAGAATTCATTTCCATGATTATGAATTAATGATAACAAAAATGCTTTCGAAATGTATATAAAATTTTAATGATTATTACGTAATGAACGAATAATTGGTATTTTTAAATAAAATAGGCTTATAAAAGTGATAAAAAAACAACTTTTTGTTTTGGGGAATGAAATTTGGATTACGTAAGAAAAACATACAAGTTATAATACAATTATCATTATTTTTGAAAAATCAAATAATTCAAAAGGGGTAGATTTATGACCCAATCGATAATTGGAACGAAAAGTATGGTGGTAAGCCCACACTATTTAGCATCGGTGGCAGGACACAAAATTCTTGAAAAAGGGGGGAATGCTTTTGATGCGGCAGTGGCAGTCAGTGCCTGTTTGGGTGTAGTTTATCCACATATGACCGGACTCGGTGGAGATGCCTTCTGGCTTACATATGAAAAGAAGGACGGGGAAATTCGTGCTTTCAATGGAGCGGATGCTCCGGTAGCAAGGGTAATCGTGATGCATATAAAGGGGAAAAGTAGATCCCTTTTCGCGGGGTAAGAAGCGCAAGGTAAAACCGCAGCTTCATATTATATATTATATCTGACACACCCTTATCGACTTCATCTCAAGAAAATAGTACCTAAAAAAAATCCAGTTTCTGAGGCACTGGATTCCAACAATTGAACAAACCAAAAATAGCAAGTTTAATTGATCTTGCTTTTTTTGATCAAAGTCCAAAAAGTAACAGTACTTTTGATTTTTCAATTTCATTGTCCTCTTCAACTATAGAATGTATATACTCCCTTTACTCTAATTGTCATAAAATTAATTTTCCATGTAAAAAAAATTTAACGCATTTTCGATTTTAATAGATTTTTACTATGACTATTTTTAGATTTCCCTTTTATTTACTCCATTTTCCTGGTTCCAATGTCCAAATTCAAAACTGGCACGCTGCTTGCAATATCTAATCATGAAAGCTTTTAAAATAGTATTGGAGGTAATGGAAATGATAGAGCGTCACATTGAATTTTATAGTGAAGGTTACAAATTAGACGGCACGGTATATCTTCCAGACGATTATAAAAAGGGAGAAAAAAGACCAGCGATTATTCCGAACTCTGGATATCAAGGATTTAATGAATTTTATCCAAAGCTATTTGCACGAAATTTAACAGCGGCAGGTTATGTCTGCTTAGGATTCGATTATCGGAGCTTTGCGAAAAGTGAAGGAGAAGAAGGTCGCGTTATTTTGGATGAGCAGGTAGAAGATATTCAAAATGCGATAACATTTCTCTCCCTCCAAGAAGAAGTAGATTCAGATAGAATAGGATTGATAGGTTGGGGTATGGGTGGTTCGAATGTTGTCCGTGTGGCTGCAAGAGACAACCGGGTCAAGGCAGTGGCAGCACTGAATGGTTTTTATAATGGCCAAAGATGGTTACGCTCCATTCATTCCTATGTTGAATGGAATGAAATCTTAAAGACAGTTAAAAAAGATCGAGAACAACGAGTATTAACTGGGAAGTCGCAACTTGCCAATACGTTTATTCATTATCCACTTGATCCGGAAACAGCGGATTATGTTGAAAAGGAATTGGCCATTCTATCTCCATTTGGTAAGCAAACAGTGTTGCAGTTTACAGATTCAATAATAAGCATGAACGCAGAAGAAGAAGTGAAAAATGTAACTGTGCCACTTTTCATTGCTCATGGGAAAGATAACTTATTACATCCACTGGATGAGGCAAATGGGCTGTACGAAGCAGCAAATGAACCTAAGGAACTTTATATAATAAATGGTAAGCATAATGATTTCATGTATCATGAGCATGAAGTTTTCCAAGACTTGAATGAACAGCTAAAAGCATTCTTTAATGGAATTCTAACGAAAAAGGAAGAAGATAGAAAAGTCACCCAATTGCAAAGGTGAATTAGATAATAGCTTGGCAGGTGGCAAATTATTTGTCATCTGTCTTTTCATATAATTTATCAAAAGGAGCAACTTTATGGGAATTAAGCATCCTTTCAAAACAGCCGTTATTGAATTTAATCCACAATTAAATCAATTGGACAACAATATGGATAATTTGCTAGAGGCGGTAACAGAAGCAGCAAAAAATGGAGCAAAATTAATTGTCACTCCGGAAATGGCTACAACAGGCTATCATTATGAGGATCGTCAGTCTATCCTTCCATTTACAGATACCATCCCTGGTAAAACGACCAAACGTTTTGAAGAAGTCGCAAAATTATACGATACACATATTGTCATAGGAATGGCGGAAGTGGATGTAGAGGACGGACTTTGCTATAATTCCGCTGCGCTTGTGGGTCCTACGGGATATATCGGAAAATACAGGAAAGTGCATCAATGGGCAACAGAAGATAACTGGGCTCATTGGGGGGACTTGGGTATACCAGTTTACGAAACGTCTATTGGGAGGATTGCAATAATTATTTGTATGGATTCAAGCTATTTTGAATCAGCCAGGATCGTTGCAGTGAAGGGAGCTGATATTCTTTGCTTTCCGACGAATTCAACAGGTGGATCGCTTTCGATGCTGCAGGCATGGGCTGAAATGAACGGTCTGTATGTCATAGGTGCGAATCGTTCAAATACAGAAACCGATTATCATATGGTCGGGGCAAGTGCCGTTTGGTCACCTTTAGGTAGGAAACTTGCTGAAACTCCATACGTGGAAGAAAGTCAAGCAAGAGATGAGACCGTCATTTTATATGCCGATATTGACCCTGCATTATTTGAGAATCCTGCAAAAAAAAGAATGGAAAAACGAAAGCCAGACCTTTACTCTGATCTAATGTTGCATGTCGGACCATGGGAGTATAAAAAATCGATAAACACATTAGAGCAAATTAGTACGGAGAATTATGAAAAAAAGATTTCTACTGCTTTATTGCAGTATGAACCGGTTATAGGAGATAAAAAAGAAAATCTAAAGAAAATAAAAAGGCTCTTGGCGGATGCTGCCGTAAAAGCAAAAGAACAAAAGAGCGAATTATCACTAGTTATTTGCCCAGAGCTTTCTTTAACAGGTCCTGTTAATTCACTTAGTTCTGAGGAAATCCGGAAACTCAGTGAACCCATACATGGAGTAACTGTAAGAGATATGAGAAGGCTTTCAGCTGAATATCAAATTAATATTATATTTGGTATGATAGAGAGAGAAGAGAATCACCTTTATAATACAGTTGTTCTTCTGGCGCCAGAGGATGATATAGTAACTAAAGCCCGTAAAATTCATTTGTCAGAATCGGACGAACGCTGGGCCTCTGCAGGTTGGGAAATTGTTGTTGCGAATGTAACAGATATTGGTCGTGTGGGCCTAATAGTCGGTTCTGATGCTACATTCCCTGAGATAGCCGGCATTATTGCCGTAAAGCGTGCTGATGTTATTATTATCCCCTCATGCTGGCATGGTGAATTTGGAGAAATATTGGCACTTCCTGAAAAAATCATGGAGAATAAGTTTCCTTTTAATTCAATGACTACTTGGGATGCAACTGCAAGATTTTCGCAAACGAAAACACTCATTGCAAATTTTATTGGTACTGATATCGGTTGTAAAGGTGGGAGTGCTCTTTATACGCCTGATCCAATCTATGGAAGTGATATGCCTGTAGTTGCCTCTTCTCAAAATGAAGAAGTATTGATAGTGGTTAATTCTAAAATGGAACAAAATTGGTGGTTTGATCAACATAAGCTTTTACTATCTAGAAGGACTATCTTTTACAGGCCGCTGGTGAAAAAATAAAAATGTAAACGCTTCAAATTCGAATTTAATAATTGTAACTCATTAAAAGTGGGAGTTAATATGAACAAACAGTACTGTTTCATTTCTCCCATATCGAGGTTTTGTAAATGAAAGTATTTCAATCAAAGCTAATGAAACGTTATGTAACTATTGTTTTAGTTGTCATTCTATTTGTACTGGCCTCGCTTTATATGATTGCCGTAAATGTAATAAATGGATCTGTTCGGTCTCAAATGGAGCATCGAGATGAACTTATAGCAAAAACCCTAGGGAACCAAATTGAGAATATATTCGAAAATTCAGTTTCCGATATGCGCCAGATATCACCCATTGTTACAAATTTTGATAATGATGCAGAGAATGCTTATCGAGTAGAAATGGAAACAATCCTGTCACACGATCCACTATATCTGTTTATTGAAGTATATAAAGAGGATCAGTTGGCCCTCCGTCTTCCGGATGTTCCCTTTTCTTATTTTGTAGAAAATGGTTCTATTATAAAAAGACTTTCCTGGAGTCAGACAAGCTATATTTCAAATATGATTGAACTGCCGGACGGGCGGAAGACCATTGCAATTGCCTATCCATCCATTAATGAACAGGGAGAATTTAAGGGGAGTGTAGTCGCTTATTTGAATCTACACGTTTTATCAGATCACCTTCAAAGGTTTGCAATAGGAAAAGAAGGAGTGAATGCGATGATTGACCGCAATGGAACAATTATCGCACATACCGAACAAAGTTATATTGGCAAATCCATTCAGAGTCATGAAGTTGGAATTCATCTTCAAAAAGAAGATTTTGATATATGGAATGGTGAGATTTTCAGCAAAGAAATGGTCATTGCCTATCGCCCCATTCTTTTGGGAGATATTAGTCTGATTGTGGGAGAACCGATTAAACAAGCACTAAATCCAGCTAGATTGGTGAAATTTTTACTATTCCAAGGTTTTTCTATCGTTTTTATTATAGCAATAGGACTTGCTATGTTCAGTGCATCAAGGGTGATTCGCCCTGTCACGACGCTTATTAAGCATGTGCAAGAATATAAAGAAGGTAAGCGAAATGCATTTGTTAAAGTGAAAACAAATGATGAAATAGAGGATCTATCGATTGTTTTATCAGAAATGGCTACGGAATTGAGGGAAAAGGAAAGAAGTATGTTTTATATCCTGGAGTCCATTCCATATTGTGTTATTACTACAGACAAAGATGGTAGAATCATGACCTTTAATAAAGGCGCTGAAGATTTAATGCTATATAGACGCGAAGAAGTATTAAATCAGCTAATTTTTAATTTGCCCATAAAACATGATATACAAGAGTTTGTTCTGTTAAAAACGTTTAATGCAGGGAAGTCTTTTGAAGAAGTCGAAAGCTATATTATTGATAAAGAAAAGGGGTTCCATGATGTTCGTATTTATGCCTCTCTACTTAAAGGGGAACAAGATGAGTACATCGGCTCCATTCTTGTCATTCGTGATGTAAGTGATGTTAAAAAGCTTGAAGAATACTTAAAACAAAGTGAACGGCTGGCATCACTGGGTGAGTTGACTGCTGGGATAGCCCATGAAATAAAAAATCCTTTAAGTATTATTCAGGTTGCAGCTGAAACGATTCGACTTCAAATTGAAGATGAATTTGAAGAAAATGAAGTTATTGATGAATTGACAGGAGATATTTTAACAGCATCGGATCGCATGAACAAACTATTAACGGATTTTCTGAAGCTTACCAAAGATGATGAATATAACAAGCATGTTCTAACGGATTTGGTTGTTATTACAAATGAATTGCTAAATTTATTAAGAAGAAAATTTAATGATGCAAACATAATGGTCACAACCGAATACAATTTTAGTAAAGCCCCAGTTTTAGGGGACCGGCATAAATTGACTCAATTGCTTTTGAATATTTTTTTGAACAGTATACAAGCGATAAAAGATGAGGGCAATATTCATATTTCGCTTAATGAGAAAGGGGCATATTGGAAGCTTTCAATTTCGGATACGGGAGAAGGCATTAAAGAAGATAAACTAAATTGGGTTTTCAATCCATTTTATTCCACGAAACCTGAGGGGACTGGTCTAGGGTTATCTATTGCCCACGAAATAATAGCTCAACACGGTGGGGAAATCTGGGCGGAAAGCGTAGACTCTCAAGGAACCACAATACATATTGAGATACTAAAATATGAGGAGAATCAATATGAAGAGCATTCTGTTTGTGGATGATGAAATTAGACTTTTACGCGTTCTATCACTGTCATTTCGAAAGAAGGGATATGACGTAATTCTTGCTGCGAATGGACAAGAAGCACGAAGAAGAATGAAAGAGGACGATCCCAATCTTATTTTTCTGGATTTGAATCTTCCTGATGCAAATGGTTTGGAACTCTTAGAGGAGTTCATTGCACTTTATCCTCAAAAAGTGTTCGTCATTATGACAGCTTATGGCGATATAGAAAGTGCTGTATCCGCAATAAGGGCAGGCGCATTTGATTATTTAGTAAAACCAGCAAAACTAGAAGAAATAGAACTTGTGATTAATAGGGCATATACACTACTTGAAGTTAAACAAGAGAATATCCAATTGAAAAATCAGTTAAACAAGCTTGAATCGTTAGAGGGCTTTATTAGTATAAGCAAACAAATGAAACAGATTTATGAATTAATTGGACGTGTCTCAGCCACAGATGCAACGGTTCTTCTTCATGGAGAAAGTGGAACAGGAAAAAGTATGATCGCCAAAATGATTCATAGCTTAAGTGATCGAAACCAAGGTCATTTTATTTCTGTAAACTGTGCGGCTATCCCTGAAAATTTATTGGAAAGTGAGCTTTTCGGTTATGAAAAAGGTGCTTTTACCGGAGCTGCAGCCAGTCGAGCGGGAAAATTTGAAGCTGCCCAAAATGGTACTATTTTTTTGGATGAAATTGGTGAGGTGCCACTTACGCTTCAAGCTAAGCTTCTTCAAATCGTTCAGGAGAAATCATTTATGCGTCTGGGAAGCAATCAATTAAAACAAGTGGACGTTCGAATTATTTCTGCAACAAATCGTAATTTGAAACAAATGGTACAAGAAGGAACTTTCCGCGAAGATTTGTATTACCGCTTGAATATTATAGATATGCATATTCCTTCACTTCGAGAAAGAAAAGAAGATATTTCCCTTTTGGTTGGGGAATTTTTGGAGAAGCACCGTAAAAAAATGAAGAAAAATTATCGTGTATCACCTCAGCTTATGAATATTTTGACAGCTTATGAATGGCCAGGTAATGTTCGGGAGCTTCAAAATGCTGTAGAGCGAGCAGTTGTTTTGTGTAAGGAGGAAGATTTGTCGTTACAAGATTTCCCTTGCGAAATTAAGGGATCTAGTGAACTGAGTTCAGAGTTACCCACCATCGTTTCTTTTAATAAGAAGAGAACGCTTCCTGAACAAATGGAAGACATTGAGCGACAATTTATTTTGTCTGCAGTTGAGGAGAACAATGGCCAAATTGCTGCAGCAGCTAGAGAACTAGGTATTTCAAGGCAGCGGTTATTTTACAAGATAAATAAATATCATGAACAAATGAATAAGTCATCTGAAGAAATTAAGCAAAAAAAAGAAGAGTTTTATTAATTCTTCTTTTTTTTGTTTTAATATTTGTAATCTTCACTTTTTTTGTAAAAGGATTTTTTCAAAGAGAAAAATTTTTTTACAAAAAAAGAAGAATTTTTAAAAAAACCTTTATTATAGCGTGTGGCATAGTTCTTGCATTCATTTCTATTAAAGGAATAAATTCAAAAAAGGAGTGGCATGATGGGTTTTCATCCTTTATTAGAAGGTGCAATTGAGTTGCATTGCCATACGTATCCGAGTATTTTCCCAAGAAAGCAAACTGATTGGGAATTTATAGAAGACCTAAAAAAGGCTAAAATGGCGGGGGCCGTGTTAAAGGCACATGAGGCATCAACTGTAGACCGCACTACATTAATACGCTTAAAAGAGCCTGATCTTCATGTTTATGGTGGACTTGTGTTAAATGAATTTACAGGTGGCTTATCACCCAAAGCTGTTGATGCTGCAATTAGGCAGGGTGCCAAAATAATTTGGATGCCTACTATTTCAGCAAATCAGCATTGTTGTAATTTTGCCAAGAAGAAAACCCGTTTTTTCAATAGTGAACGGAGCCTGCCCATTGAAGATGGTTTAACCATTTTAAATGAGAATAAACAGTTAAAACCTGAAGTCATTGAAATTCTGGAACTTATTAGTGAGGCAAATATAACCCTTGCAACAGGTCATTTATCGGAAGAAGAAGTGGCTGTTTTAATTGATGCAGCCAAAGAACGTCATATCGATAGAATTCTAATTCAGCATGCAGATCTAGGCATTGCCCCTGTCTCAATTGAAATGCAAAAAGAGTTTGCCAAAAAAGGCGCTATCATCGAGAAATGCTATTTAGCCTGTGGTGAGGATTTTCAAGACTTAACGGTAGCTCAAATGGCTAAGTCTATACGTGAAATCGGGCCAATGTCCTGTGTACTTGTAACTGATTATGGCCAAGAACACAATATTCCGCCAATAGAAGCATTAAGTCGTTTTGTCGGTGAAATGATCGAAGAAGGTATAACGGAAACCGAGATTGAAAGGATGATTGTTCATAATCCAAAGCAGCTTTTAGATATTGAATAGTGAAGGTGGTGGCGTGTGATGGAAGAGCAACTGATTAGACTTATATATACCATCGTTCCAAAAGATAGGGTACTGACAGATTTAGCAGAGCTATATTCTTACAGTTTTGATGCTTCATTCGGTGAATACTTGCCGGAAATCGTTGTTCAACCAAAAAATAAAGAAGAAGTGGCAGACTTAGTCAAGCTAGCAAACGAATTTAAAATTCCTGTTTACCCAAGAGGGGCAGCTACCTCTTTAAGCGGAGGTTCCCTTGCTGTTGAAGGGGGCATGATTCTAGATATGTCACAATTTGAGAAAAAACTTGTTATTGACCGTGAAAATTTACTGGCAATCTCCTCACCAAGTGTAATTACAGGTGACATACAACAAAAGGCAGAAGAGGTGGGCTTATTTTATCCTCCCGATCCAAGCAGCTCCCATGTCTCAACAATTGGAGGAAACTTGCTGGAAAATTCAAGTGGTCCAAAAGGCTTGAAATATGGTACTACGAAGGAGTATGTGATTGGTTTGGAAGTTGTTACGCCAACCGGGGAAATTATTCGGACGGGGGGGCGAACGGTTAAAAATGTGACAGGCTACGATTTAACAAGACTCATAGTTGGATCGGAAGGCACACTGGGAATTGTAACAGAAGCCATCTTACGTCTTATTCCAAAACCGATTGCAAGAAAAACTCTATTAGCTTCATTTGTACGAATTGCTGATTCAGGGCACGCCATAACAAAAATCTTATCAAATGGTATTTTACCATGTGCGATGGAATTAATGGATAATGCATGTATTCGTGCGGTTGAAAATTACTCACCAGCAGGTTTGCCAATTGAGGCGGAAGCGATTGTCATCATTGAAGTAGACGGTCATCCGGCGGCAATCGAAGCAGAAATAAAAAAGTGTGAAGATATCTGTCTCTTACAAGGCGCAACAAATGTCAAAGTGGCGAAAACAGATGCTGAGCGGGATGTGATATGGAAAGCGCGTAAAATGGTCTCTCCAGCTATTACACAAATGGGACCAACGAAAATTTCTGAAGATGCGACAGTGCCAAGAAGTCAAATTCCCGCGATGATTGAAAAGCTTTATCAAATTCGTAAGAAATATCAGCTGAACTTAGTAGTTTTTGGTCACGCGGGGGACGGTAATCTCCATCCCAATATTATTACCGACAAGAGAAATATAGAAGAAATGAAACGTGTCGAGGATGCAGTCAGTGAAATTTTTGAAGCTGCTATAGAACTTGGCGGGACGCTTTCAGGGGAACATGGGATTGGGATATTAAAATCTCCATATATGGAATTGGAGCTTGGATCTGATGGTCTGCTCATGATGAAAAAAATTAAAGATGCATGGGATCCAAATTCTATATTAAACCCAGGAAAAATATTTCCACAGCCTGGAAAGTTAAAGGTGGAACTAACATGAATGAAGCTCCTCTTGAAAAGGAACTAGCGCTTACAGATAAGTTTACCCAAAAATTGCATGATCTTTCGTATGAGGCAACCAATCAATGTGTGCAGTGCGGATACTGTCTCCCTGCATGTCCAACCTATGAATCTATGGGGAAGGAATCACAATCACCTCGCGGACGAATTAACCTGGTCAAAATGGCGGCAGAGGGAAAAATCGATCTTCAAAAAGATCTAGCTGAACCAATTGACCTTTGTCTCGGTTGCAGAGCTTGTGAAGTAGCGTGTCCGGTTAATGTACCATACGGACAAATTTATGAGGCAGCCAAAGAAGTCATAACTGAAAATCAAAAGCATGAACATCATAAAAAGCAAAATAGTAAACCCAAGATTCAAACAAAAGTGGTCAAGTTTACGTTGACAAGTTTATTTCCGCACCGCAAGCGTCTTCGTACATTAGGCAACCTAACCTGGCTGTATCAAAAAACGAATTTAAATAAAGTGGTGCAAAAAACAAAAATGATTAATAAAGTGTCAGAGTCCATGGGACAGTTTGAAAAGGTCTTGCCGGAGCTCGAAGCCCCATATAAACGTTATAAATACGGTCAAAAATTCCCTGCAATAGGTGAGACTAAAGCAGTAATTGCCTTCTTCCCGGGGTGCATCATGGACGCTATCATGTCTAAGACTAATAGACTTACAATTGAACTGCTTCGAGTAATTGGCTGTGAAGTGATTATTCCGCAAAATCAAAATTGTTGCGGTGCACTTCATTCCCATCAAGGATTGAAAGAAGAGGCTGTAAAACTCGCAAAAGCAAATATAGAAGCATTTGAAGCGTCCGGTGCTGATTATTATGTCAATAACGCTGGAGGCTGCGGAGCGATGCTTAGTGAGTATAATCACCTTTTTGGCCAAGAATCAGAATGGAAAAAGCGCAGTGAAGCATTTGTAGGGAAATCAAAAGATATTACCGAAATTCTGGTGAAGTTTGGCCCTCTCCCATTTAAAAAAGATTGGAATGGTATTATAACGTATCAAGATTCTTGCCATTTGAGAAATGTCCAGGGAGTATTTCAAGAACCTAGGCAACTTCTTAGGTCCATACCAGGTGCAAGTTATTTGGAGATGGAGGGTAGTGACCGTTGCTGTGCTTCTGGCGGTATTTATAATTTAATCAATTTTGATGAATCGATGAAAATATTAGATGAAAAAATGCATAAAGCTGGAAAAACCAAAGCGAAAACAATCGTTACAACCAATCCGGGGTGCCTGCTCCAAATGAAACTAGGTGTAGAGAGAAGCGGCACTAGAGGTGATGTGGATGCTAAACACATTGTAGAAATATTAGCGGATGCTTGTTTAATTAAGTAGGCAAACGCTTATGGAAGTGACACTAGACCGTAGTATTTCCATATATAAAAAGATTGACACACATTGAAAAAAACATTTTTTTACAACTGAATTAAAAAAGTGCCTGAAATATGGCTTTTAATGTGGCCTAATACTTGTATAACTATAAGTCAGCAGCTCGTCATTAAAATTAAAGGAGGGAGAACGAAGTGGAACTATTAGACTTTATCGGTTCGAACTGGGGGGACCTTTTAGCAATGACATGGGAACACATCCAATTAGTTGGATTAGCGGTTGGGGTAGCCATCTTACTCGGTGTTCCATTTGGAGTTTATATTACACAGCACGATAAGTTGTCTAACCTTGTACTGACAGTTGCAGGTATTATTATGACGATACCAAGTATTGCACTGTTCGGTATCATGATTCCGATTTTATCTATTATTAATCAGGGAATTGGGTTTTTACCAGCGTTTATCGCCTTGGTCTTATACTCGCAGCTTCCAATAATCCGTAATACATTCATCGCTGTTAAAAATGTGGATCCCAATATGCGTGACGCGGCTATAGGAATGGGAATGACAACATGGCAGCGTCTTCTAAAAGTTGAAATCCCAATTGCCCTTCCAGTCATTATGGCAGGAATTAGAATGGCCGTTGTGTTAACGATTGGAATTGGGGCCATTGCAGCCTATATCGGTGCGGGTGGACTTGGTGTATATATCGCAAGAGGGATATCCACAAGTTACACAGAGATGGTTCAAGCTGGAGCCATTGCTGTTTCAATATTAGCGATCGCGGCTGACTATTTACTAGGTCAGGTACAAAAACGGGTTTCGCCCAAAAAAGTTCATATAGGATAGGGAAGGGGATGTCTTATGATTACATTTAAAAATGTTTCGAAGGTATATAAAAGCTCTGATAAATCGGTGAAAGCAGTGGATAATGTAAATATGACAATAGAAAAAGGCGAGATTTGTGTATTCCTTGGCCCCTCAGGTTGTGGGAAAACAACACTTTTACGAATGGTTAATCGTCTGGTTTCGATTACAGATGGGACTATTGAAATCGGAGGCAAAGATATTTACTCATTGGACCCAATCGAATTAAGACGCTCAATCGGCTATGTGATTCAACAAAATGGTTTGTTTCCGAATATGACGATTGAAGAAAACATTAATGTTGTTCCAAAGATGCTGAATTGGAACGAAGGGGAAATGAAAAAACGTTACAAAGAATTAATGGAAATGATGGGATTGAACCATGAGGAATACCGAAAGCGTTATCCTTGGGAACTATCCGGAGGACAGCAACAGCGTATTGGAGTGGCAAGAGCGCTAGCGGCAGACCCGCCCGTCATGTTGATGGATGAACCATTTGGAGCACTGGATCCGGTTATTCGTGATAAGTTACAAAATGAATTTTTACGAATTCAAAAAGATGTAAAGAAAACAATCTTGTTTATTAGTCACGATATCGATGAGGCTTTGTGCCTTGGGGATAAAATCGCTATATTTAACGATGGCCAAATCATGCAATATGGAACACCGGATGAGATTTTGTCTAATCCCCAAAATGATTTCGTGAAGAATTTCATTGGGAATGATCGTGAAATTAAACGATTACAGCTATTAACGGTTAGGGATCTATTGAATAAAGCGAAAAAGGTAAATCGTAAAATGAATATGAAAATTGAATCTAGCGAATATGTCGTTAATATTGATACAGATCTTCGAACAGCGCTTTCTCTATTATTATCATCCCCAAAAGGGGAAGCCGTGATTATGGATCATAAAGGACAGCCAAGCGGAGTACTAGGTATTGGTGACTTTGAAGTTTTGACAGGTGTTCACCCTTCGAAGTTAAAGTCAATAGTTCAATAAGGAGGGTTTTTGATGAAGGAAATTAACAAGATAGAAATAATGATTCGCGCGTTGTTAGTGTTAATTATTGTTGCCCTACTCGTTTATACTTTCCAATCAGGTGCGTTTCAATATATAAAAGAAAACTCTGGTGAACTTCTATACTTAGCTGGACAGCACATGAAATTGGTGGCGCTTTCATCGATGGCAGCCATTCTTGTGGCCGTGCCGCTGGGGGTTTTTATTACGAGACCTCAGTTTAGAAAATTTGAATTTATAGTAGTAAATTTTGCGAATATCGGGCAAACGGTTCCGAGTATAGCAATTTTGGCGCTTGTAATGAGTTATTTAGGTTTAGGGTGGCAAACAGCGGTATTTGCGTTGTGGTTCAGCTCACTTCTCCCAATTTTACGTAATACAATCGCTGGAATTCAATCGGTTCCTCCATCAATTATTGATGCTGGAACAGGAATGGGGATGACGCAAAAGCTCATTCTTTTCAAGCTTGAACTCCCGAATGCGTCATATGCGATTCTTGCTGGCATTCGTACCGCAACAGTTATTAATGTTGGATCAGCTGCACTTGCCTTCTTAATTGGAGGAGGTGGGTTAGGTGACCTTATATTTACCGGAATTTCACTTTACGATCCAGGCATTATGCTCGCAGGTGCCATTCCTGTAATCTTTTTGGCCGTTGCAATTGATTTTCTATTAGGAAAAATTGAAGAAGTCACTACTCCGAAAGGATTACAAAGAAAAGCTGATTTTATATAAGACAATAAAGGGGGAAGTAAAATGAAAAAGTTTAGCCTATTATTTTGTGTCGCGCTTCTTGCCTGTATGCTTACAGCATGCAGTTCTTCGGAGTCCAATGCCGGTTCAAATGCAAGTAAAGGGAAAATAACGGTAGGCGGGAAAGATTTTACTGAACAGCACATTTTAACGCAAATTACTTCTATTTATTTAAAAGAAAAAGGATATAAAGTCGATGAAGCAAGTAGTATGGGGAGCACAGTGGCCCGGTCTGCGCTTGAAAATGGCCAGCTCGATGTGTACTGGGAATATACGGGTACGGCACTAATGGTCTATTTAAAGGAACCTGTTGAAACTGATCCAGATAAGGCATATGAAAAAGTAAAAGAACTGGACAGAAAGAATGAACTTGAATGGTTAAATAAATCCGAGTTTAATAACACATATGCTATTTTAATGCGGGAAGATTATGCAAAAGAATTAGGAATCAAATCAATATCCGATCTTGCTGATTTTATAAAGAAAAATTCTAGTAAATTAAAATTTGGATCAAACTCTGAGTTCTATGCACGAAAAGATGGAATGAAAGGTTTAGAGAAAAAATATAATTTCTCTTTACCAGCTAAAAATGTCGTCAAAATGGATACAGGACTTCTATATAATTCTTTAAAAGAAGGCCAGGTTGATGTAGCTGTTGGTTTTGCTACAGATGGTCGCATTAAAGGGTTTAAACTTCTTGTGTTGGAAGATGATAGTAAGTTTTTTCCAGCGTATAATGGAGCACCTGTCATTCGTCAAGAAGTATTAGAGGAGTATCCAGAATTAGGAGATCTACTTAATGAACTGTCAGATCATTTAGATGCAGATACAATGAAGGATCTAAATTATCGTGTTGATATTAAACATGAAGATATTAATGAAGTTGCTAAAACATGGCTGGTTGAACAGGGAATGATAGATTGAGATGAAAGCAAATAACTCACTCATCACCTACATAGAATCTGAGTCGATAAAATGTTTGGACGGAGGCACATTAACTTCACTCAAAGAAGCTCTAGCAGACATTATCGCTTGTACTATTGCAGGTCGAAATACGAATGCAGCAGAGATTTCAAAAGAATTTGCTGTATCGCAGTGGGGGACGGGAAACAGTTCGCTCATCCTGTACCGTGAAAGATTAACGACTGCCGGGGCAGCTTTTGTCAATGCGACAATGGCAAATGCCCTAGATTTAGATGATGGTCATCGCCTCACAAAAGGGCATCCCGGCGCGGTTGTTTTTCCCGCGGTACTCGCCGTTGCAGAAGAAAATAATATAAGCGGAGAAGAGTTTTTGACGGCACTCCTTATAGGCTATGAAGTGGGCATCCGTGCTGGAATTGCAGCACACCTGAGCCGGCCAGATTATCATTGTACAGGCTCTTGGGGAGCAGTTGGTGCTGCAGCTGGTGTTTCGTACATTTTAGGACTAAAAGGGAATACGATTGGGAACGCACTGGGCAATGCAGAATATTTTGGTGCTTATTCTCCAATGATGCGCTGCATCGAACACCCGTCTATGTTAAAAGACGGAATTAATTGGGGATGTATGGCCGGGGTTAGTGCAGCTCATTTAGCAAAAGCAGGCTATACAGGTATTCCATCATTATTTACACAAAAAGAAGCAGAAGGGCTTACACACGATTTAGGAAAAAACTATCGTGTAAATGAACTGTATTATAAGCCGTATGCATGCTGCCGGTGGGCACAGCCAGCTATTGAGGCAATTAGGGAAATACAAACTAAAAATATACTAATATCCACAAATATTAATAAAATAGTAATTCATACATTTACAGAATCGGCAGCATTATCGAAAGATTATCCAGAAACTACAGAGGAAGCACAGTACAATCTGTTTTTTCCTGTTGCAGCATTTATTTCTTACGGTGAAGTGGGTCCAAAACAAATACAAGACCATCTGGATGATCCAAAAATTTTGAGCATTATGGACAAGATTTCAGTGGTAATCGATCAACAACTTAACGAAGCATTCCCTGAAAAAGCATTAAGTATGGTTAAAATACTAATGCAGGATGGATGCACATATCAATCAGAAATTATGCAAGCTCGTGGAGACTATAATTACCCCTTAACGGCTCAAGAAAAAAAAGACAAGTTTTTCAGGCTGACCACGCCATTTCTAGGAATAGAACCTGCGCAGAGGTTATCAGAAACCATTCAAAACCTTGAACATATGAAAAGTATCCGGGAGCTTATGATTGCTATAGAGGCATCGGCAACATAAAAAAATATGAGCACCTAATTGCACTGGTAAGTAGTACTATTCTTTAACTATGCACTTGTTGTAGCTGCCTGTGTAGTGATTCCGATCACTAAAAACCGGAGCTGGAAATTACAAATGTACATGGGGAAATGAGCGTCTGTTCTTAAGAAAACTATTAATCATTTCTGGACTTTTTATTGCACTTGTACCAAGAGACTTTGGTTGTTTTCGTTCAATAGGTTAATAAAATGATGGAATAAATGTATGAATTCCTTTTAAGGCTCCACAGATGAGAATACTGCCGAGACTGCTATAGTAGCACAACTTTTTCCAATCCGCTTTTTTATTACAAAAAGTACCCTATAGGCAGACCTTTTTAAAAGTGTCTATAGGGTACTTTTTAATATAAAACACCATTCAACGTTTTTATTACGGTTATTCTTCCCGAATGACTATTAACACACCAATAAAAATTAATATTGTACCTATCCAAAAAGACAAGCCGATTTGCTCACCTAGTAATAACCAGCCTAAAAACGTACCGACTATAGGTTGTAAAAAGAAAAATAATCCACCACTTGAAGCGGTAAGCATTTGCAGTCCGCGATTCCACAGTAAAAAGGCACATGCTGTCGAAATAACGCCTAAGTATAAAAGGCCGCCCCATATGGATGGATGCATTATTGCTTGGAAATCGAGCTCATCCAATCGACTAATTGTAAAAGGTGTTAAAAAGACAATTGCCACAAGCACAGCATAGGTAGTTACAACCAGTTGTGAATATTGCCCAGGTACACGTTTAATTAGAACTGACATAAGTGCCCAAGTTAATGCAGCAATAAGCAGTGATACGCCCCCAAGTTGGTGAGATGAACCGATATGGGCATTTCCGACAATGATACCGACACCGATTGTCGCTAAAATAACCGAAATTGATTTTTTAAAAGTAATCTTTTCTTTTAAAATGATACGTGCAAATATCACCATAAATGCAGGTGTTGTTGAAGTGATGATGGCTCCCATTTGTGCAGTAGAAAGTAGCGTACCGACTTCCTGGGTTACGATGGAAATTGTATTTCCAACAAGTCCCATAATAAGAATTAATAGCCAGTCCCTTTTTTCAATCCGCCAAGATTGTTTTGTTATAAAACCAATGGTTAGCAATGCTAAAATCGCAATTACATATCGTAATAAAACTAATTCAAGTGGTGGAACAACGTCTACCACAACTTTTACCACCACGTACATTCCGCCCCAAATGCTAGCAGCGAGTGATAAATATAAAGAACCTAATAAAGTGTTTTTCATTTTGTACCCTCCGTTTTAACTAGATCTTTCCAGTCCTTAACGGAGTTGCAAGTTTTCTACCGTTAAGGAAGAATGACTGCAGGTACATCATTTTCGAATAGCGGTGACCACATCATAAGCTTTCAGCTCACTTTCAAAAAATTTATTTTATCATATCATACAATAAAACTGTTCCGAGATTCTACTAATCATTCCTTTCAAAAATCAGTAAGCAATAACTACATACTCATTTAAATAAACAAAAAAATGTTTTATTGTCACTTTAATTATGTGAAAAGTTCCATCTTCGCTATTGAAGGCCACTTATCCAATTAAATTTGTGTCAGTCTCTTTTTTGTTAAGTGATACGGTTAGCGAAGAACAATTGGGGTAATACTAAAGGTAATATGAGTTATTTCTAAATTTTCAGAAAATTATATTGACACGGGAATAACTCTGTTATATATTGTTTTTAAGTTAAATTAATTGTTATATAACAGAAAGGGGAGCAAGATGATGAACACTTATGATAAAGCCTATGAAAGTTATTTAAAGATTTGTGAAAGGTATGAAATGGAGTCGATAAATATCGATCACTTCATCAAAAATTTAACCAAAGATCAGTTGGATGAATACAGTAAATTAGCTGTTTAAATGAAAGGGCGTGATTGCACAAGATGGACCTCCCGGTTGATGTAGATGTAGAAGCCAAATAGAAACCCCACCAGTTGCTAATAACAGGTGGGGTTTCTGTCATGTGTATGAAGAGTTTATTTTTAATTAGTATTGCAAAAAACATTTTTCGAAAATGGATTTTCAGTTGGAATAATGAAGAGGTTATTTGTAGGGAAGGTAAAGAACAAATGGAACTTGGTCAAATGTGGTATCGAAAATGATCGATATTATATAGTAATGTTTAGTGTTGGAAATAAAACGTGGACTAAAGATTGGATAATACTTTGGCATTAATAGTCTCTTAGGGAGTTTTTTTATCCTAATCCACATTAATAGTCAAAGTTAGTACATGCCTTTCTAGAAATATCACAATTCGGTATATTTCCTTTCAATTTTCCTGAATTCATTTGAAAGTTCAAATAAGGTGTGTAAAACGGCTGTTTGAATATATAGATTCATATAATTATCATTGCTCTTCTTTTGAAAAGATAAATCATGTTTTTCATCAATTACTCGATTTATACAATCATTAATTTCGCTCCACATTTCTTTCGTTCCTTCTTTATTTTTAGTCTCCATAATCTCCCACTCCTTTTTTATTAGTTTATCCACTCTATTACATTCTTATACTTTGTTTTTTTATAAATATTAAATACAGTTGATGATTAGCTCTTGATTTGGGAGAGCGAAGCGAGTATAGTATCCGGACACAACTATTTTTTGGCAGCAATTACCTGCTAAAAGTATAATGACTTTTCCTGGCATTTCCAAAGCATGGGGATTTGAATAAATCGTAATGGGCTATGGGAATTCCAGCGTCTCCAAATAAAGGTGCCGAAAGGGGGATTTTGGAGGGGGGCTTTGTCTCACTTCGTCTCTATAGTTGCTTAATTGGGCCATATTCTTGTGTGACGTATTGTACAAAAGGCAGGAGTTTGGAATAATTAGTATTAAGATGCTAAAACGCATGTTAAACCTTTATCGATTCAGTCCATGAATAGGAGCTTGTTATGTTTAAAATTATGATAATTGAAGATGATGAAAAGATTAGAAAAATAGTGGCTGATACACTAACGAAGTGGAAATATGTAGTTATGGAGATTATGGAGTTTGACCACATTCTAGATGATTTTGAGAAATCAAAACCTGATTTAATTTTATTGGATATAAACTTGCCAACCTTTGATGGCTTTTATTGGTGTCAGCAGATTCGTGCTATCTCAAGTGTGCCTATTCTGTTCCTTTCCTCAAGAAATCAAAACATGGACATCATCATGGCCATTAATATGGGAGGGGATGATTTTATACAGAAGCCATTTGATTTAGATGTTCTTGTAGCAAAAATCAGTGCATTGTTACGCAGGAATTATACTTATCAAAATGGCCATAACTTAAAATTAACGCACCGGAACTTGTCATTGTATGTAACAAACTCAACAATCCAATTTGAGGAACAGGCCATTGAGCTTTCACGTAATGAGTTTATCATTTTGCAATTGATGATGCGCAGAATAGGGAAAATTGTATCCAGAGATGACTTGATGCATGCTCTTTGGAATGATGAACAGTTTGTCGATGATAATACACTGACTGTTAACGTAAATCGATTAAGGCGTAAGATTTCTGGAATTGGATTGGAAGACTTTATTGTGACACGTAAAGGAATGGGGTATCTGATCGAATGAGGTTCCTGCAATTTTTAAAACATGAGAAGCCTTATATCATTCTATTTGTTTTTATCTTTTGTATGGTTTCTGCCGTTTTTTACACTGACCCTAATATGACATGGAACTGGAACACGTTTCTATATGCTTGGGTTTTAACGCTTTTCATATTAATTATTTTCTTTTTGTACCGGTATCAGCAAAATTTACGCGCGATCCGAGCCAGGGGTGACGAAGATCATGAGAACCTTTCTTTAGAGGCAGCCTCTTTACAGCAGTTGTTTGAAGAGAAGGAAAGGGAACATATAAGGTCTCTCAATCTGATTCATGAGAAACAAAACGAGTATTACGATTTTATTGTATCGTGGTTTCATGAAATTAAAACACCCATCTCAGTGCTGCGATTGATGCAGCAGACGGAGATCGATGCCAAGAGCTTTCATGATGAGGTATCAAGGATAGAGCATTATGTGGATCAAGCACTTTATTATGCAAAGTTGGATAGCTTCAATCAAGACTATGACATCAAGAATTGTGATTTGGACCAATTGGTGAAAGTGGTCATAAAAACTCATTCCAAAACATTTATTTCCAAGAAAATCCGCCTGCAGTTACAGATAGAACCAACCACCATCCAAAGTGACCCCAAATGGCTGCAATTTATCCTGAATCAATTAATTTCAAATTGCTTGAAGTACACGGAAGAAGGAGGGAAAATTAAGATTGAGACAGGTTCCGATTTAAAAGAAAAGCAGCTGATTATTAGAGATAATGGAATTGGTATAGAAAAATCGGATTTACCACGGATATTTAACCGGGGTTTTACAGGAACTAACGGGCGTACATACACAAAGTCTACAGGGATGGGGTTATATTTAGCCCAGCAATTATCCAATAAACTTGGTCATTATATCACGTGCACCTCTGAAACAGGTTTGTATACCGAATTTGTCATGCACTTTCCCAAAAATGTCGATCCCTATTTCATTATGCAAAAAAACGCAATGAGACCTTGATAAAGGCCATTGCGTTTTTTAATTAATATTTCTGATTTACGATTTTGTAGTAGAGATTCGCAGAAGACAGATAAAACAATACATAAATCACAAAGTATATAGCAAAGATGACCCAGAGCATCGAAGTAAGCTGCGGAAAATCTTGTACAGAATCCAGGATATAGTATTTT
This sequence comes from Peribacillus sp. NJ11, assembly GCF_030348405.1. Taxonomy (NCBI): domain Bacteria; kingdom Bacillati; phylum Bacillota; class Bacilli; order Caryophanales; family Bacillaceae; genus Peribacillus; species Peribacillus sp. NJ11. The sequence goes on along the minus strand of NZ_JAUCFO010000001.1, from coordinate 94,374 downwards.
AAAATGAGCCAGCTGTGCAAAATGCCTAAAACTAGCGGAGGGAAGAAAACAAAGAGAAGTTGTTTACGAATCACGCTTTTCAATTCACGGTCTGCGGTACCTATCTTTCGCAGAATGGAATACTGTCTCTGTTCTTCCGTTGCTTCCCGCAGTTGTTTAAAGTAAATAACGCTAGCCAATGCAAACAGTGCAATGACAGCCAGGAAAGCAGCTGCAAATAACATTAAAGATGAACCTTCTATTTGCTTCGAATACACATCAGCAAACGAAGAATAGTAAGTGCCGGGCTTCTTCGTTACAATGGCATGTATATCACTTGATAGGGATTCAGCCTGCTTCTCATTTTCGATTTCATAAATTTCAAAAGGGATCGATTTGGCTGTGCTTTTTAAATTTTGATAAGCATCATCTGAAATGATCAGGACTGCAGGCTTTAATATCATAGATTGAACAGGGTCGCTGGCCCAGCCTAATAATGCGTAATCTTTCTTCTCTACCAGTTTTAGAGTGATATCTTCATTTATATTCACTTTAAAACTTGGCAGCTGATTGGAGGGGAAGGATTTTGGAGAATCTGTTCCTTGTGACAGAGATACAGCTTCCATATCATTTAAATGGATTTCCTCCTGATTTCCACGCAATGAGATGATTTCGTTATATGCTTTTTCTGGAAAAAGAAAAACGTCCTTTGAAAAATACTCAGGGTTCTCAAAAGCCAGGTCCATGTTTGTATTTGGCTTTCCTACTAAGGCTTCCAAAGTTTTGTGATACTCTATTGAGTGGTCGGAGTTTTTTATTTTAGCGTCAATTTTATCGTTTGTTTCCTTATCCAATGACTGGAACGCAATATCATTTGGTAAATTCCTGCCGACAGCTTCAAACTGGACAGCGTAATTAATCGAAACGAATCCAATCAAGAAAATGATGGTTGCACTGAACAAAGAGATGAAGGTAAGGTTTAACGTATTCGACCTTATTTGAAAGCGCAATGACGAGATCCACAATACCCGATTGCCTTCATGGAAATTATGTTTCTGGCTAATCTTTTGCAGCAGCCAGCCGGAGAACTGACGGAAGAACAAATACGTTCCACCTATCATTCCGACTGTGACAGCAATCATGGCAAAAGTTGCGTGTTCTTGCCATATGCTTGATTCTGTGCCCCGGCTGATCAAAAAGAATTGCGTTGCTAATAACACTAACGACAAAGCAGCCATAATGAACGAAGAAGGTATGGGTTTTTCCATTTTTTCTTTGGCATGAAACAACTCCACCAGTTGAACGCGGCTGATCATGAAGAAACTTTGGATACTTACGATGACCACTAGCAAGAGAAACAGAATAATTGTCGAGCCGATCGCTTGATAAGGGAAATTTAGCGTAATGACATTGTCGTATTGCATTAAGTTCATTAATGACATACCGAATAATTTGGATAATAGACCACCAAGAAGTATTCCAATTACAAGCGAGAACGATCCAATGATCAAATTTTCAACGAATACCATTCGTGTAATCTGACTTTCTTTCATACCTAGAAGCAAATAGAGTCCAAATTCCTTTTTTCTTTGCTTCATAAAGAAAGAGTTAGCATAGAGAATAAAGAAAATGATAAAGAGGAAGATAACCACTGAGGCAATCGATACACCCGTTTGGAAATTTTCCTTATTGTTGAGTACATCCAATATATCTTGATTATACATAAGTGATGAGAAGGTGAAATGGATCATGACACCTGTAATCATGGCAAACAGATAAATCGTATAAACACGGAAATTACGCTGAACGTTCCGCAACGTCATATTCAGTAAGTTCACCTTTAAATCCCTCCCATGGCACTCTGGATGTGAAGGATTCGATCAAAGAAGTCACTTTGACTTTGGTCACCTTTATAAAGCTCGTTTACGATTCCTCCATCACGCAAGAAGATAACTCGTTTACAGAAGCTTGCTGCATACGAATCGTGTGTAATCATAAGGATAGTCGTTTGAAAGGTTACATTTAAGGTAGCTAACTGTTCCAATAATTGTGTTGCTGATCTGGAATCAAGCGCACCTGTAGGTTCATCTGCAAAGACAATCGCAGGATTTGTAATGATGGCACGTGCAGATGATGCCCTTTGTTTCTGACCACCAGAAACTTCCGTAGGGTATTTATCCTGGACTTCTTCAATATTCAATGCCTGAATGACTGGTCTCAGCCGTCTTTCCATCTCATCTATAGAAAATTTCCTTAATGAAAGGGGCAGAAGAATGTTTTCTTTGATCGTTAAAGTATCAAGCAAGTTGTAATCTTGAAAGATGAAACCCATTCGTTCTTGGCGAAATGTACGTAATGCCTTTTTGTTTAAATATAACAGCGCCTGTTCTTCAAGCCAGACCTCCCCGCCAGAAAATTTATCAATCGTCGATAGCACATTCATCAGTGTTGTTTTTCCTGAACCAGAAGGACCCATAATAGCTGTAAATTCACCCGAAGTTATTGTCAGATCAATATTCTTTAAAACCTGTGTCTTTCCATAGAATTTAGATAAGTTTTTAGTTTGTAATACTTTTTTCAACGTAAATCTCCTCCTCATGTTACATACTATAAAATTCATCCTATTCTCCACCATAGATGTAACACGAAGTTAGATTACAATTTTGTCACATTCCAATTTGAATATGTAAAATAAAAGGTAATGAACAGTGAATGTAATAAAGAATTCCCCAAATCAATTATGCATTCTCAGCATCTTAGTAGCAACAAGCTGAAATAGATGAGGGATAAATGGATCACCGAGTTCTACTCCAACAATAGGGCACGTTTAATTAGAATCGGCGTTTCCTAATGACTGACAGGCGCTTTACTTCATTAAAGGTGTTGCCATGGCAGACTTTTTCTATCGATTTTAAAGGGCATAGTTGCATAAGGTGCTTTTTTCGATTAAAGGGATTAAATAATAGATAAGGAATAAAAACAAATTTTCTGCAGAGAATACTCCTATTAATTAAAAAGTAGGAGTGTATATATGGAACAAACACTTTATGAAAAAGTTGGCGGAGAAGAAGCGATTGCAAAAGTTGTGGACTATTTTTACTCTGAGTTGGTTCTTAAGGACGATACAGTTAATCATTTTTTTGAAAAAACGGATATGGAAAAACAACGCGGTCATCAGACAAAGTTTATAAGTTTTGCATTAGGTGGCCCAAAACAATATTCTGGACAATCCATGGCAAAAGCTCACCAAGGAATGGATCTGCAACCAGCCCATTTTAATGCTATTGTAAATCATCTTAGCGATGCACTTGCTCACTTTGGAGTGAATGAAGCTGACATAGATACAGCTTTAACTAAAGTTGCTTCACTAAGAGATGATATTTTGTATAAATAACTGATATTGAATTAACAGGTGCTTTACCAGGAGTTGCTTTGGCAGCTCCTTTTCTTATGGAACCCGTCTTTAACGACTAATTATGCAATCTTAAATAATTGATGTAAGATTGCATAAAATCATAAGTTTATTGAAGATTCTGTATATTGTAATTATTGGGAAAAAGACTTTGGTTCAAGCTCTAAATAATCATCCTTCACTTGGTATGATATTTGCATATAAGTTAATTAAGTACGATTAAGGGTGGAGTGATACATGGAGAATGCAAAATTAAGACGTTCGTTAACAGTATTTCCTTTAGTGCTATTTGGATTGGCTTATATGGCACCTACAACAGTTTTTTCTACTTATGGGGTTGTTGCGGAAATAACGAAAGGGATGGTACCTGCCGCTTATATTATAGCTTTAGTTGGTATGTTGTTTACAGCCTATAGTTATGGTCACATGGTTAAGGCCTATCCTGTTGCCGGTTCTGCATATACATTTACTCAAAAGGCTCTTAATCCTCATATTGGATTCTTAGTAGGCTGGGTTATACTATAAGACTATTTATTTTTGCCAATGATTAATGGATTACTAATCGCTATTTACTTAAACGCATATTTTCCATCCGTTCCTTTTTCCGTCTGGTTAATTGGTTTTGTAATTTTAATCACCACTGTAAATATAATCGGAGTGAAAATAGCAACAAAGATAAATCTTTTATTAGTTGCCTGTCAGTTCTTAATAATAGTTATATTTACATTCCTCTCAATTAAAGGGTTACTAAACGGAATGGGTTCAGGGACATTATTTATGGGTTCTCCATTTGTGAATGGAGATATACCACTATCCTTAGTATTAGCAGGATCTTCTATTTTATGTTTATCTTTTTTAGGATTTGATGCTGTCACTACATTTTCAGAGGAGACCATTAATCCTAAAAAAATAATACCAAAGGCTATTTTCCTCGTAGCATTAATAGGAGGAGGTCTGTTTATCGCCATCTCATACATCAGTCACCTTGTTTACCCAAATTTCCAAGCCTTTAAAGATCCAGATTCTGCTGCCTTAGAAATTGCTATATACATCGGGGGTAATTTATTTCAATCTATTTTTCTAGCAGGATACATTACAGGGGGGCTAGCATCTGGTTTATCAGCTCACGCAAGTGTATCGCGACTTTTGTATGCGATGGGAAGAGATGGAGTTCTTCCTAAGAAAATATTTGGTCATATTCATCCAAAATTTCAAACTCCAACACACAACATTATCTTAGTGGGAATTTTTGCTTTATCTGCTTTATTTGTTGATTTAGTGACAGCATCATCCTTTATTAACTTTGGAGCGCTCGTTGCATTTACATTTGTTAATCTTTCGGTTATTTCTCATTATTTTATTAGGGAGAAACAGCGAAACGGAATTAACAAACTAAAATACCTAATATTGCCTCTGATTGGAACCAGTTTCACAATTTGGTTATGGACTAGTCTTGATTCAAAGGCACTTTTACTCGGACTAGGATGGTTTGGAATAGGTTTCTTCATGCTCCTTTCCAATACGAAAATGTTTAGTGAACGACCACCAGAGCTTTCTATTGATAGTGCGAAGGAAAATGAAATTCAAGCATAAAAGCTAGATTTATCAAGGAGGACAAAAATGATAAAGGCAGACATCATTCTTTCTGGTCAACAAGTTTTTACTGGGCTACAAGATGAGCCAATAAAAGCAGCTATCGCTATTAAAGATAATAAAATTGTTGAGATCGGTCCTAAAGAAGAAATATATTCATACATTGGGGATCGAACTAAAGTGTATGACATGGAAGAGGGACTAATTATTCCGGGATTTCATGATTTTCATATGCACATAATGATGGGAAGCATTTTACAGAAGGATAGTGCCAAATTATTTGATGCTACTTCAGAAGAAGAGGTAGCTAAACTAGTAGGTGAATTTGCAGAAACAAGACCAAATGATGAGTGGATATTTGGTATTGGCTGGGATCATACCAATTGGAAAAAGAAAGTGCTACCACATAGGACAACATTAGATAAATATATTTTTGATCGTCCCGTTTTATTATTCAATGCAGAAGTGCATTACGCATGGATCAATAGTAAAGCAATAGAAATGATTCAATTAACGAAGGATACCCCAGACCCGGAATATGGAGAAATTGGAAAAGATGATAATGGGGAACTGACAGGCCTTCTATTTGAACAGGCAATTGGGTATGCATCGGAACATGCATATAAATTACCGAAAGAAAAACGTGTAAAACTATTCCAAGGTTTTCTCGATGAAACAAAAAGACTGGGAATCACATCCGTTAATGATTTATACGGAGCTAAAATAGCGCCAAACCCATTAGACGATCTTGAAATTTTTAAGGAATTTGATAGAGAAGGGTTACTTACAACTAGAATTCACTTTTCTCCGGAGTTAAAAATGGTGGATTTAGCTGTCGCAAAGGAATTACAAATAAATTATCAGTCAGACAAGCTTACCTTTTCTGGATTAAAACAATTTATAGATGGTGTTGTGACAAGTCATACCGCTTTTTTATTGGAGCCTTACAAAGACCGTCCTGAAACAAGAGGCGGGACCACTTATCCAGCTGAAACAATTAAACAATTAGTAAAAAAGGCAGATAAGGAAAAATTTCAAATTCGTTTCCATGCTATTGGTAACGGTGCTGTCCGCTTAGCATTGGATGCATTTGAAGAAGCAAGAAACGTAAATGGAGAAAGAGATGCCAGACATGTCATTGAACATGTGGAGGTATTGCATCCAAACGATGTCCATCGCTTTAAGGAATTAGGTGTAATCGCTTCCTTTCAACCCAAACATATTGAATTAATGGAAAGTGAGGCATATACAGCTAGAATTAGTGAAAAACAACAACCTCTCTATTATCCTATCAAAACAATAGAAGATACTGGTGCTAAAATTGCCTTTGGTACAGATTTTCCTGTAGTACCCCTAAATCCTATGATGGGTATTTATCAGGCAATCACCAGAAAAGATTTAACCGGGAATGCGTGGCAGGAGTCGGAAGGAGTTACTTTAGCACAAGCATTAAAATATTACACGGCTACACCAGCATTCGGGTCTTTTAGGGAAAAAGAATTAGGCACATTGGAAGCAGGAAAGATAGCGGATATCGCAGTATTAAATAAAAATTTATTTAGCATATCAACAGAGGAAATTCTTGAAACTGAAGTGAAGATGACGATTATGGATGGAAAGGTTGTATATGAAAACCAGGTCGTCCCAACTTTATAAGAAAAAATAAAAAAGTCAGGTAGTGAGAAAATGTCAAAAGTAAAAGTTGGTCTTATTCAAATTCATTGCGGAGAATTCATTGAGCAAAATATTCAAAAAACGATAGAGAAAATAAAAGAAACAGTAAATAAAGGTGCGCAAATCGTTTGCTTACAAGAATTATTTTCTTCGCAATATTTTCCACAAACGGTTAGTGTGGAAAATTATGATTTAGCTGAAGATGTAGATAGTGGTGCATTAGCCGAAATGGGTGAATTAGCAAAGGAATTAGGAATCGTCTTGATTGTTCCTTTTTACGAAAGAGCAGGTGCTGGTATTTATTTTAATAGTGCAGCTGTATTTGATGCAGATGGAGAATGTTTAGGGATTACAAGAAAAAATCATATTCCGGATGGTCCCCAGTATCATGAAAAATATTATTTCGTTCCAGGCAATACCGGGTATCCTGTCTATGAAACTGCTTATGGAAAAATAGGAGTCGGGATTTGTTGGGACGAGTGGTTTCCAGAAGTTGCCCGAATTTTGAGCTTACAAGGTGCAGAGTTATTATTCTATCCTTCTGCCATAGGTTCAGAGCCAGATCATCCTGAGATATCAACAAGACCATCCTGGGAAAAGGCAATTTCTGCTCATGGCATTTCTAATGGTGTATTCGTTGCTGCAACAAATCGAGTAGGCCAGGAAAAAGACATGAATTTTTACGGTGGTTCATTCATTAGCGATACATTAGGGAATATTTTAGCTTCACTTGATGATGAAGAAGGAATTATTGTACAAGAGATTGATTTAAAAGAAATAGAAAAGACTAGAAACATTCTACAATTCTTTAGAGACCGTCGTGTCGATACATACGACCCAATATTACAAAAGGAAATACTTCCAACCCCATCCCCTTCAAAAAAGGGAACAAACAAAGGATTATCGTGCAGTAACGAGAATCGACTGCAGTGGAAAAAAAGTAGTATGGCATCAACATGAACGGAACGCCCTTGCCGAAGCATTATAAGCTTATACTGGCGGCTTGGCCATTGGTACATTCGGGGAGCGTGAATTAAGGACATTGGAAGTAGGGAAGCTTGCTGATATCGTTGTCCTCGACCGTGACCTTCTTGCGGTTCCGCTTGAGGAGATACCTAGCATCTACGTTCCAAAACTCTATTCTTGAAGTATCCCAGATGTTGCAATCTATAATAGATCTTTATTACTCGGATTAATAGTGGAACGAACGATCCTGACTGTAATCAATCAAACAAGAAACTGCCGGAGAAGGAGGTGATCTTCTCTGGCAGTTTCTTTAACTTCCACGATATACTTGATAGCCCCATGGGGAAACGAGCAAGGGCACATGATAATGAGAGGATGGGGAAGATAGTCCGAATCGGACGGGAACCAGGTCCAAAAAGGGCGGATCAGGGAGTTCGATGGATTTATTCCGGAAGTAATCCCCGATATGAAAAACGATTTCGTAGTTTCCCGTTTTGGTGTTTTCTGCGTTCAGCAGCGGGACATCGAGCCTCCCGTCTGGATTTGTGACAGCTGACTGGAGCAGCTGCCAGCTAGCGGTGGATGATTCGGAAAAGTATAATTCAATCGTCACTTTTTCGGCTGGCTGGCCATGCATTAAATCCAATATATGTGTTGTTATACCAGGCATATATACTCCTTAACCGATGTTTTCTTCAGCGGCAGCCAGGATTTTGTTGTTTTCGAGATTTTCTTTTTTAACGGTGAAGACCTGAAAACCATATGGCGGGCGCGGCTCGGTATATATCTTTCCTTTAGAGTCCGGTATTTCGGAAACGACTGTATCCCATGTGTGGTTTTGGGATTCGAATGTAACTTCAAGAAGCTGAGGGAATCTAGTTAAAATGCGGCAGCCGATTTCATAAATCAGATTTTGGATCGAAGGAGTTTCCATTTCATGAAAAACGGATGTAGCAATATCGATTACCTGTTCGGCAGCTACGTATTTAGAGGGGGCCATGCCGAATGCATCCTTTTGATCCTCATAGACCCAATGGAGATTCAAATAGATGAAAAGCGGACGATTTCCATCTTCGGGAAGCGTCGTATACTCATCACGGACAAAACCGACAAAAGAGTTCCCGCTTACTTTGATTAATTGAAGGTCGAGGATGGAACTGCTTTGCTGAACGATCTCGTTGCCAGTTTCCCCACGGATGATTTCGACGGCAGCCTTGGCCCGTTCATTGCGGGACTTTTTGAATACAAGGTCACTCGGTTTCAATTGGGGATCCGTTGCTTCAGTCACTGCTTCGAAAGGGATATCTTCGGCAATCAACTTAACAGTATCGATTTGAGGATATTTGTTTAGGAAGGCTTCTGACACATATGAAGCAAATCCTTCTAATGTTGCGCCTTTGAATGTAGCTAAATGCCTTTGGATGAAGTTTTTCATCGAATCAGTCGCGACGACCATGGAATTGTCTCCTTCCGTGAATGAGGGAAGAAAAGAGGAGCCGCCAACGGAAACTTTTACATTCGTGCCAAAAATGATATGATCTCTTCCTGAAAAAGTGGATTCTGGAATTTGCTTGATTCCGGTTAAAGGATTCGAATAGGTCCTATAGGCAAAAACATTCCCTTTTCCATAACTAAGTGTTTGTGCGGCTGATTTATTTTTCATTAAATTCTCTCCTTCAATTTTAATTTTATCCTGTAAACGAAATAGGGCTATTTGATAAATTTCAGTTAAGGCCTTATCGAACTCGGCTGCTTCTGCATGGTGAATCCTTGTAAGCATCGATTGATATATGTCATTTTTATCTTTGCCTCGCACAGCCAGGATAAATGGAAAGTCAAACTTATCCATATATTTCTGGTTCAATGATATGAAATCTTCATATTCATCGGACGTAAGGTCCTTTAAACCGGCGCCATGCTGTTCCTTAATCGAATCATCACTCATTTCAACTTTGTCCCCAAGGTTCGGATGCTTCCTGATTAACGTTAACTTATCTTCCTTTGACGAATTTCCTACAATATCCACCATGCATCGATGCAGGTGGATTATTGAAGAAAAGGGCCTATTGCCTGCCGATTTTTCTGCAATCCAAGGTGAATGTTCGAAAGTATCCCCAAGGAACTTCGTAAATTCCTTTTCGCTTAGTGCATTTAATGAAGTAAGGGTAATCATCTCCAGTCTCCTTCTTATATACTTTTTGCCATTAGCTGATCTGAATCGGGGATGGTACTATCGGCGGCTTTTTTCTTGCGTGGAGTCAAGATCAAATTCAGGATGATGGCTGTCAGGCTTCCTGTGATGATTCCATCACCGACAACGATACGGATTGCTTCCGGCAGGCTCGAGAATAACTCGGGAACGACGGTGGCGCCCAGTCCGAGTGAGACTGAACAAGCAATGACCAATAAATTGGCATTATCCGAGAAATCGACGTCATTCAACATTTTAATCCCTGATGAAACGACCATTCCGAACATGACGACGGTAGCACCCCCGAGGACGGCAGTAGGAATCAGTGTAGCGAGAGCTGCGATTTTCGGTACCAGTCCAAGCCCGATTAAAATGAAGCCGGCTACAATGGTGATCGTTCTTTTTTTCACTCCGGATAATTGAACGAGACCTACATTCTGCGCGAATGTACTATAAGGGAAGGCATTGAAAATGCCACCTAAAGTGAATGCCAGGCCTTCTGCGCGGTAGCCTTTGACAATATCTTTTTCACTCAATTCCCTATCTGTTATTTTTCCGAGAGCAAGGAATGCGCCAGTGGATTCGATCAGGATGACTGTGCCAACCAACATCATCGTAAGAATGGGAGCTAGTTCAAAGGTGGGTGTACCAAAGTAGAAAGGAGCAGGGATATGGAACCAAGAAGCCTCGACAACGGTGGAAAAGTTCATTTTCCCAAAAAATGTTGAAGCAATCGTTCCTGCGATGATGCCAATCAGAACGGAAATGGCGCGTATGAATCCTGTGAAATAGCGATTGATTAACAGAATGACAGCGAGGACACCGAAAGAAAGCATTAAGTTTTCGGCTGAACCGAAGTCTTTGCTGCCAGAACCGCCAGCCATATTCTTTATGCCGGTGGGCACTAAGGATAATCCAATGATGATGACGACGGTACCGGTCACGACAGGCGGAAATAATTTAAGCAGTTTACCAAATATGTTGGAGAATAAAATGATGAATAACCCAGCGGCGATGATTGATCCATATATAGCGGAAATGCCATAATTGCTGCCAATGGATATCATCGGGGTGACTGCGACGAAAGAAGTTCCCAATACTATCGGGAGGCCAATGCCAAAATATTTATTTTTCCAGGATTGCAATAATGTAGCGATTCCGCAGGTTAATAGATCAATGGCAATAAGGTAGGCGAGCTGTTGAGAAGTGAACCTCAATGCTCCGCCGACGATGATCGGTACCAAGATGGCACCAGCATACATGGCAAGAACGTGCTGAAGACCTAACGAGAAGGCCTTGGACTTATTAATTCTTTCATTCATAAAAAATCTCCCTCCTCTAATTGGTTGTCATGTTATATCACGCGACTTTGTTATGATTAATACCATCATAATAAAAAATCAGAAAATTGTCATTAGTTAGATTAGACAATTTTTAGTTGTTGATATAGACAACTTGCATAAAGTGAAGGGAGGAGAGATTGGGTTTTATATATTAAGTAAGGATTTAATGCGAAGGGCAAGTCGTATCTGGAGTGTGGTCTCTGAATCTTTTAAGCTCTTGCCGAGCAGCTCTTCGCATTTCTCGAGTCTGTATACAACGGTGTTACGGTGAACGAATAATCTTTTGGCAGTTTCGGATATTTGGCAATGCGTTTCGAGATAGACTGATAATGTCTGTAGTAAGGATTGCTCCTCCTCGGTGGAAATCTTTGAAAATCCCTGTAATGCGAAAAGGTAAAAATTCATTAGGTCTTCTTCGGGGATGATTCTCAATAATTCCATAATATCCTTCGTCCGGAATATCTGGATGTATTCTGTCCTTTTCGAAAGACCTCCTTCCAGAAGGGAGTCGTTCGCCTCTTTGTAAGCGTTCTTGCTCTGTAAAAAATTCGGGCTCATATGGCTCACTCCGAAAGATATCGTGCAGTCGAAATGGCTGGCTGTTATCTTTTGCAATGATTTTAGCGAGGTTTCGACATATTGAAGAACATCGCGAGAGACTTCATTCACTTCGTATAAAAGAATGCATTTCTTACCTTTTGTAAAGAGATGAATGGGATTAGGTGAAAGGCGAAGCTCATCTTCCAAAAACTCGTATATCGAATCAGCCCTTCGTTGCAGCTGTGTGTAACTTTTGGCTGATTCGGATTCATCGATTTTTCCGACTGCGCATATATAGGCTTGTTCATTATGTAAGGAAAACTCTTTTGCTCGGTTTATGATTTCCTCTTGTGAAGAGAAACTCCCATCCAGGAAATGAAGGAAGAAATCATTTCGGATATTCCGATCATGCTGTTTAAGGGCGTGTTCTTTCATCAAGGCAAAAGAAATGACATTAGTTGCCTGCTCTATCGTCAGTGTTATCAGGTTATCGCTATTCTTGATTTCTCCTGATATCGTCAAATAGCCAAATTTTTCTTCATCCATATAGATGGGGAATACGGTATAGGTTTGTTTATTGGATAGAGATGAAAATGAAAAGAACGAAGCTAGGGTTTTATGAAATCGGTATCCTTCACTATTCATTTTTTTGATTATTGGAATAATTCCGGATGTTGAGATTGGATGGAGTATCGGTTTAAGGTACTGGTCAACTAATAAAATGGGGTATCCAATCATATTCGATAAATGATCAAGCAGTTTTTGAATCCCTTTACCCCGCATGATTAAGTTTGTGAATTGCTTATGTGTTTCCATGGCGAAAGTCAATTCAGCTGCCCGTTGATCCAAAATCCCCCGTAATGTATGGTTGATGATTTCCCCAAGTGACAATTCTGCCGGAAGATCAATGATTGGTAAGGATATTTCATTGGCTAGAACCAGTACTTCCTCGGGTATTTCTTTTAGGAATCTCTGTGTCTTTATCCCTAGGGCTGCGCAGCCTTGATTTGCCATCGCTTCGACAAGTGATGACAAAAGGTGTGGCTTGTCCTTTACGTGATAAGCTGTGGTTACAAGGAATTCATTTGGTTTTAAAAAGTTGATGATATCTGGAGCATCCATCATATTGACAGTCTGGACTTCGCGTTCGATCCCTGTTCCTCCGGCAATTAAATGCATGCCGGATAATGCGGGCAATGTTAAAAGTTCGGTTACCTTCATCTGAAACACCTCATTCTGGAAAATTAGATTATTGAAGTGATTTTATAAATAAAGCTCTATGTGAATCCAGGGAATTGATCGGTTTTAAATTAGTGCATGTAACTGATATTTATCTGAATCCCTCTGTTTGCTCACATGCTTTGTGGATTTTCATTATCATATCATACAATTCCTTTGGCATATCTTACAAATTTCATTGTTTGGTTTGTTGAGGTAGACAAAAAAGGGTTTGTGTGTAAGGTTTTGTAACATTGTTAGTGACATAATGACTGAATTTTGTTAATATTTATAAAAATTAACATGGGAATAAGGGAGACGATAAAATGAGTGAATGCACAGTTGCTTCAAGTAAGAAAAAAAGAGTCACGCCGTTTCCGAAAGAATGCACATTCAGCAAAGAGGACTGGGATGTATTATCGCAATATTGGTTTCCTGTGGCTGCAGTCGAGGAAGTGTCGGAAAAACCGATAGGCATTAAGCTTCTCGATGTGCACCTTGTCCTTTATCGGGCTAGTGGGAAGATTATCGTTGCGAGGGACCTTTGTCTGCATCGTGGTGTGCCATTAAGCATGGGGTGGGTGGAAGATGATAATATCGTATGCCCTTACCACGGTTTTAGATATGGACCTGAAGGTAATTGTACTGGGATTCCTGCACATCCCAATGCTAAAATATCCCCGCGCCTTTGCATTAATATTTATCCCACGGTGGAACGCTACGGTTTAGTTTGGACATCGATTTCGAGCGATAAAGTGGATATTCCGAAGTTACCGGCATGGGAAGATGATGAATATTTGAACATCCTGCCTCCATCCATTGACATTGCTGGTTCAGCCGGTCGGCAGATGGAAGGCTTTTTGGATGTGTCCCACTTTGCTTGGGTACATTCGGAAAGCTTCGCTGATCGTAACAATCCTATCGTTCCTAGTTATAAAGTTGAAAAAACGGAATATGGCCTGCACGTGGAATACTTAGGTTCCGTCAGTAATTATGGCAAAGACATGCAGCATTTAGAACCTGCCAACTTTGAATGGCTCCGTGTTTTTGATATCTATCCACCGCTGGCGGCCAGACTGACTGTCCACTTCCCGGAGGACGGAAAACTTCATATCCTGAACTGTGCCAGTCCAGTTTCTGCACGTAAGACAAGAATGTTTTCGCCGATGGCCCGTAACTTCGATTTAGATGCTCCGATAGAAGATACCTATGAATTCAATTTACAGATTTTCAATGAAGATAAGGAAATGGTTGAAAATCAAAAGCCGGAGGAGCTGCCTCTAGATTTACAAGCGGAAGGGCATATCGCCGCTGATAAGACGTCGATTGCGTATCGTCAGCTATTAAGGGAATTGGGCTTAGGTTCGAATTATACAAGTTGAGAGGAAGAGGGTGTCCATGTTTAGTGGGCACTCTCTTCTTTTACAGGCATTATTGGATTGGATTTCCATTGGTTATTTTGCACAAAAAAACACCGAAATACTAACAGAATTGCCAATGAAGTTATATGCGAAAAGAAGTAAAATAGTAGATAACATATATTTGTGAATATTCATAACATTAATGAATATTGAGAAGGGAAGCGAAGTGATGGCAATTCAAATCGAGAAATTCATAGATGAAAAGGATGATGTTGCTTCGATGATTGAATGGTTAGCATCTTTCGGGGCAACGGAGAGTAATGGGGTGACCCGTTTATTATATTCCGAGGAATGGATGAGCGCTCAGCATGCAATGAAAGCAAAGATGGAAAAAGAAAGCCTGATTACATATTTTGATAGTGTAGGCAACTTGTTTGGCAGGCTTGAGGGGACGGATTCCACCGGTGAAACCATTCTGACCGGCTCTCATATAGATACGGTCAAGGATGGGGGGAAATATGACGGTGCATATGGGGTCATCGCTAGTTTCCTGGCAGTTAAGAGGTTGTTTAAAGCCTATGGGCAGCCTCGGAAGACGATTGAAGTCGTTTCTTTTTGTGAGGAAGAAGGAAGCAGATTTCCCTTGACGTTTTGGGGATCGAGGAATATCAAAGGAGTCTATGGTCTTGAGAACGTAAAGCATTTAAAAGATACAGAGGGAATTTCTTTTTTGGAAGCCATGAAAAAATCAGGATTTGAACCTGAAGCCTATATGCCCCCCGTCCGCGATGATATTGACCGATTCGTTGAAATTCATATAGAACAGGGGATGGTGCTTGAAAAGAATGAGAATACGATCGGGGTCGTCAGCCATATTGTCGGGCAGCGCCGTTATACGGTGAAAATCATTGGTGAAAGCAATCATGCGGGGACCACTCCTATGTCTTACAGGAAGGATGCAGTCAGTGCAGCTGCGGAATTCATTTCTTTTTTAACGAAAAAAGCGAAGGGGATGGACTCGGATTTAGTTGCTACGGTTGGCAGAATGGATGTTGAACCTAATGTTCCGAATGTCATTGCTGGTGAAGTGGAATTCAGTCTCGATATCAGGCATCACGAGGAAGTGATTCTTGATAGGTTTTGTAAGGAAATCTTTGCGGCTTTCGATGCCTTGGCGAAAGAAGCGGATATGAAGATGGAGATTTCACAATGGATGGATGTCAAACCTGTTGCGATGGATCGGGAAATGAATCGCCTTGTCCGCAAAATTGCTGAAGATAAAAATATACCTTATCAGGATATGATCAGCGGAGCCGGGCATGATGCGCAAGTGTTTGGTTCATTTTGTCCGACGTGCCTGCTGTTCGTCCCAAGTAATGACGGAGTCAGCCATTCGCCTAAGGAGTTTACGAGTGTTCCGGATTTGGAAAGGGGAATCGATGTTTTAAGCGAAATACTATATAAATTAGCCTATTGAAGGAGTTGGGTAAAATGGCATATTCAGAATTGAATGCACCGATGAGAACGATCATGACGCCAGGTCCAGTCGAAGTGGACCCACGTGTTTTAAGAGCGATGAGCACACCGATATTAGGTCAATTCGATCCTGCATTCACTAATATCATGAATGAAGTGATGGAAATGTTGCGTTTGGTTTTTCAAACGAAAAATAAATGGGCGTTCCCGATAGATGGCACTTCAAGATCAGGAAATGAAGCGATTCTTTGCAGCATCATTGAGCCAGGAGATAAAGTTCTGGTTCCCATCTTCGGAAGATTCGGTCATTTATTGGTGGAAATTTGTGAGCGATACGGAGCTGAGGTTCATACGATCGAATGTCCTTGGGGAGAGGTGTTCGACCCGCAAGCAGTCATTGCGGAAATCAAGAAAGTCTCACCTAAAATAACGGCAATCGTCCATGGGGAAACTTCCACGGGCTGTATGCAGCCATTGAAGGAAATCGGGTTGGCCTGCCGTGAAATGGGTGTCCTGCTTGTGGTGGATGCGGTTGCGTCCATCGGGGGAACGGATGTAAAGGTGGATGAATGGTGCATTGATGGAATGATAGGCGGGACTCAAAAATGCTTGTCCGTTCCTTCGGGTATGGCGCCGATTACGTATAATGAGCGAATAGAAGAAATCATCCAGTCCCGCAAAAAGGTGGAACGTGGTATTGCAACAGATGAAGACAACCAAAAGATTTCAATCCGCCGTCCCATCACCAGTAATTATTTCGATTTAAGCATGCTGCAGGATTATTGGGGACCGCGCCGTTTGAATCACCACACAGAAGCGACTTCAATGATTTATGCGTTACGTGAAGGTTTGCGCCTGGTACTTGAGGAAGGTCTGGAAACCCGATTTGCCCGTCATGAACTCCACGAAGCTGCTCTCGTTGAAGGGGTCAAGGCGATGGGACTAACGTTATTCGGGGATGGGAAAAACAAACTTCCTTGTGTAACTTGTATCGAAATTCCACAAGGAATCGACGGGGAAGCCGTTCGAGCAATGCTGTTGAATGAATTCGGTATCGAGATTGCCTCCTCGTTTGGTCCGCTTCACGGAAAAATCTGGAGAATCGGCACAATGGGATTCAGTTGTAGGAAAGAAAACATCCTCTTTGTACTGGCCTCCTTGGAAGCTGTCCTTTTGCGCCAGGGGTTTCAAGTGAATCGGGGAGAGGCTTTGCAGGCTGCACTCGATGTGTATGTGGGAAAAACGGAGAAAGTGCCTGCATCCAGGGGATCTCTTTGATTCTATAAAAATATTTTGGAGGAGTGATCCGTATGTCAATATATGATCTTATTATCCGCAATGGGTATGTAGTTTTTCCAGATGAAGTGAAGAAAGCTGATCTTGCAATCCGAGATGGGGTGATTGTTAAGATTGGGGATCGTCTGGGTGGTAAAGCGGATGAAGAGTATGATGCGGATGGCCAACATATCTTTCCGGGTATGATTGATGTCCATGTACATTTTAGCGAACCTGGCCGCGCTCATTGGGAAGGCTTTGAAACAGGATCGCAAATGATGGCAGCGGGAGGCTGCACCACATATTTCGATATGCCATTGAATGGAATCCCTTCAACCATCGATCGAAAGGCTCTCCTTGAAAAGGGCAAGATCGGTGAAGGGAAATCAGTTATAGACTTTGGATTATGGGGAGGGCTGGTCCCGGGAAATATTGATGAATTAGAGGAGCTATCAAAATCCGGAGTCATCGGTTTTAAAGCTTTTCTCTCAGAGACGGGAAATGATGAGTTTGAGCGTGCGGATGATTTCACCCTTTTACATGGTATGAAGAAAATTGCAGAATTGGGCAAGGTCTTGGCCCTTCATGCGGAAAGTGATTCGATCACTCAATGGCTGAAGCAAGAAAAAGAGAAGGATGGACTATTCAGTGCGAATGATTATGCAGCCACAAGACCTGTGCAAGCAGAAGCGGAGGCTGTGGAACGTGCCATTGCATATTCCGAGTTAACAGGCTGTGCCCTGCACTTTGTTCATATTAGTAGTGGCTTGGCCATCGAAAAAATTGAATCAGCCAAACAAAAGGGACTGGATGTAACGGTTGAAACGTGTCCACATTATTTATTATTCAATCAGGGTGATTTAATAGAAAAAGGTGCGGTTGCAAAATGTGCTCCCCCACTAAGGGAAAGAGAAGAACAAGAAAGATTGATAGCCTGTTTAATGGAAGGGAAATTCGATATGATTTCTTCCGACCACTCACCATGTCCTTATGAGTTGAAAGACCCTGGCGTACATAATATTTTCGAAGCGTGGGGTGGAATAAGCGGGGGGCAATTTTCACTGATGTCGATGATAGAATTGGCTGTATTGCATGATATCCCACTTCACAAAGTAGCTGAGTGGACAGCTTCAGCCCCGGCAAATAGATTTGGTCTCTCTTCCAGAAAAGGACAAATTAAGGATGGAATGGATGCAGATCTTGCCATCATTTCCCTTGATGTTCCGCATGAGGCTTCGGAAACGAATTTTTTCGCGAAACATAAGCAAAGCCTTTATATGGGCCATTCCTTTCCTTGCCGAATCACCGCTACCTTTAATAGAGGGAAAATAGTTTATAAAAATAATGTCATAAGTGAAAGGGAGCGTGGGGAGTGGATAAAAGTGATAGATTCCAGTATTGCGGTCAATAACTAGGGAGAAGGCTTTGATTATCGGGTTGGGTCCATTATAAGGGGTGATTCCAAATCGGGAATCACCCCTTTGCCTGCTCTACATATTTATGAACAGTACTTCAGGAAAATTGTTTTCCTAATATTTTAATACGTTTTTAAAACGAGTGTTTGATAAAATGATATATCATTGTTAAAATTAATATAGTCTGAAAATTTAGTTAATGTTTTTTTTGTCTATTCGGCCATTTTGCTTAAATCAAAAAAACATTATTGACAACGTAGAAATGACGTATTAATCTTAAAATTAAGCATAACAATTATATAATATCCGTTTTGTTACCGTTATATATGGAGAATCGGATGGGACACGAGCAAAATTAAGGGGGGACTGAAACGATGTACAATCCGGAAGTTGAAACGGCTACGCGTGCTGAAATGGAAAGTTTACAGATGGCACGCCTCAAAAAAACGATAAGCCGTGTATATGAAAATGTACCTTATTACAGAAGGAAATTTGAAGAGATGGGCCTTGATCCAGGAGATATTCAAAATCTGAACGATGTGTCAAAGCTTCCTTTTACAAAAAAACAGACTCTTCGTGATCAGTATCCATTCGGTTTATTCGCCGTTCCAATGGAGGATGTAACACGCATTCATGGTTCATCCGGAACAAGCGGAAAGCCTACCATTGTCGGGTATACGAAAAACGATTTGGAAAACTGGGCAACGATCGTCGCACGTGGAATTGTAGCTGCAGGAGGCCGTAAGTCGGATATTTTCCATAATGCATATGGATATGGCCTGTTTACAGGCGGATTGGGTCTCCATTACGGAGCAGAAAAGCTAGGAGTTGCCACCGTACCCATTTCAGGTGGAAATACCGATCGCCAGATTACCATCATCAATGATTTTAAACCTCGCGGTATTTGCGGAACCCCTACTTATATTTTGAATATCGCTGAAAAGATGGAAGAGATGGGGATTGACCCTGCTGATAATGGGTTAGAGTATGGGATTTTTGGAGCTGAGCCGTGGTCTGAGGAAATGAGAGCTACACTTGAGAGAAAACTGAATTTGAAAGCAATCGATATTTACGGACTAAGTGAAATCATGGGTCCAGGAGTTGCGATAGAATGCCAGGAAGCGCAGGAAGGACTGCATATCGCAGAAGACCATTTCCTTGTTGAGGTCATTAATCCTGACACACTTGAGCCAGTTGAGGACGGCGAAGATGGGGAACTGGTCTTTACCAGCCTTACCAAGGAAGCGCTGCCAATCATTCGTTATCGTACTGGTGATATCGCATCCATTACCCATGAACCGTGTAAATGCGGACGGACCACAACAAGAATGTCCCGCGTTAAAGGCAGAACGGATGATATGATCATAATCAGGGGAGTGAATGTATTTCCTTCTGAAATTGAGCGTGTTTTATTCCAAATGGAGGGAATAGTGCCTCATTATCAGATTCATCTCGTTAAGAAGGGGAAAATGGACGGTGTTGAACTGCATATTGAAATTGAAAGCGGTTTCTATAAGGGGATTGAAGAAGACTTAACGCATGGAGATGTAGAGATATTAAAGAAAACGATCCAGCATCATATGAAATCCGCATGTCTTGTAACGATGGATATTGTTGTCAACATTCCAAAAAGCATTCCGCGTTCAGAAGGAAAAGCCATTCGTGTCGTTGATAAGCGGAAAGATGAAGTGACCAGTTGATAACTGGATGGAGATACGTTGGATGACCTGGATTCGTTCATGGAAAAGGATGTTCCTTGTTGGCGATTCTGCCGTTGACGAAGCTTTAATGCTCGAGCCTATCGTAAATTCGCGGTGAAAAACCTTATGAACTCTGACGGTCAAATAAAAAGTGCAGCCCCTTCATAGAATAGGTTTAATCAGAAGAGAAGAAAGAACCAATTTGAAATAGGGAAGGAGGCATCATGGTGATTAAAAATATCATAAAATCTCCTGTTAATTTCCTTTTATTTCAAAAAAAGACGGAATAGTCTTGCATTAAATATAACTGTAAAATATAATAACGTTATATAAACGTTATATAATAAAAAGAGAGGTGATTTGAATGAACGTTCAATTAAATGATATGGCTGAACAAGAAAAGCTAAATCAATTCATTGCCAGAATCGAAGCAGGAGAAAAGATAGAAGCCGATGATTGGATGCCGGACGATTACCGCGGCACTTTAATCAAGTTAATATCGATGCATGGCATCAGTGAAATCATGGGGGCGCTTCCCGAAAAAGAATGGGTGCCTAAAGCCCCGACCTTAAATAGAAAACTTGGAATCATGGCTAAGGTGCAGGATGAAATGGGACATGGACAATTATTGCTTCGAGTCGCCGAGGATTTGCTAAAGCCGTACAGCAAAAAACGGGATGACCTTATGCAAGATTTATTTAATGGAGATTTAAAGTTTCATAATGTCTTCCACATGGAAGCCAAATCATGGGGCGATGCAGGATTGATTGGCTGGCTTGTTGATGGGGCAGCCATCATCTCCCAGACGAACATGCTTGGGGCTTCATACGGACCTTATGCCCGAGCTTTACTGAGGATCTGCGCGGAAGAAGTTTTTCATGCACAGCATGGTGAAGCGATAATCATGGCTTTGGCTGAAGGAACGGAAGAACAAAGGAAATTGGTTCAAGACTCCATCAATTATTGGTGGGAATCTTTATTACTCTTTTTTGGACCTCCCAGTAAGAATGAAGTGGGCTCATCCAAACAGGATATAACGATTAAGTACAGAATCAGAGCCAGTACGAATGAAGAGCTTCGCCAAGCCTTTTTTTCTAAATATGTGAAGCGGATCCTTTCACTCGGCTTTACCATTCCTGATGAAACACTTAGGTTTGATAAAGATTCTGAAACCTGGATTTACAAACAACCTGATTGGGGGAAATTGAAGGTGTTCGCAAGGAATGAAGGGCCCCTTTCTCAGGATCGTTTACGTCTTCGAAGAACTTCTTATGAAAATAATAAATGGGTACGTGAGGCGTTAGCGCCAAAGGTCATCTAAGGTAGGGGGAAGGATGATATGGAAACTAGACAAAAAACTTACTTTGAAGAATTTGAAGTATTTAGCCGTAAAACGCAATCTTCACCCGTTCAATACCATTTTAGCCTGCTGGCTCCCAATGAGGATATCGCCATCATGATGGCGCAAGAAAATTTCATGAGACGTGAAGCAGTTGATGATATCTGGGTAGTGAAAAGACAGAATATACGGAAAATGACGATTGAGGAAAAGAAAACGCTTCAACGTATTGATAATAAAGATTACAGGACCACAAAAGGGTATGGGTATTTAAAGAAAAAGTGGCGGAAGTATGAGCAGGGAATGCTCGATGAAAAAGAGATAATGTCTTGGGGTGGAGGCGTGAAGAATGAGGAATGAATCATTGGAGAACATCGCTATCAAAGAATTGCTGCTTCAACTGGCGGACGATGATTTCATCCATTCATACCGAGGTTCGGAATGGCTTGGACTCGCACCGCATATTGAAGAAGATGTTGCATCGGCTTCGATATCTCAAGACACGATGGGGCATGCGACCATATATTATAAATTACTGGATGAACTAGGTGAAGGGGACGCAGATAAGCTGGCTCACGACCGTCCCGCCAAGGAACGGCGTAATGCGATCATTCTCGAATTGGTCAATGGTCCTGGATACTATATGAAAGACCCGGATTATGATTGGGCGTTTGCGGTAGTGCGGAATTATTTTTATACCCAAGCCAAAGCGATTAAGATTCAATCCCTTCAATCAAGTTCATATGAACCGCTTGCTGAAGTGGCACAAAAGGTACAGATGGAACTTTATTATCATTTGATGCACTGGAAAACATGGTTCGTCCAATTGCTGGGTTCTGGTCACGAAGAGGCGGTTTCGAGAATGAATGCAGCGATTGAGAAAACGATGCCGGATTTTGCTGGAGTATTTTCACTTGGACAATATGGAGAAGAGATGGTCGAGCTTGGCTTGATAGAAAGCGAAGCTGCCTTACAGAAGAAATGGATCGAGGCTGTCACCCCAATTTTTGAAAGTGTGGGCTTGGCAACGACTCTTGAAATAGGAATGGCCCAAGGTGATGGACGTAGTGGCCAGCATACGGAAGATTTGGAAAAGGCGATAGAAACGTTAAGTGAAGTGTACGCAACCGATAAATCAGCTTCATGGTGAACCAATAGAAAAAGGGGAGGGGTATCATGTCGACCGTACTGTTAACCGCAGAAGAAATATATAAACTCCTGGAAGACGTTAAAGATCCCGAAATCGATACAGTAAGTATTCTGGATTTAGGGATGGTTGAAGACGTGACGGTTTCGGGCCGGGACGTTTCGGTGAAAATGCTGCCAACTTTTCTAGGGTGCCCGGCATTGTCAATCATTCAAAAAAATGTGGAAACAACCATTAAACAGCTGCCTGCCGTAAAAAAAGTAAGCGTGGAATTTTTA
Source organism: Peribacillus sp. NJ11 (assembly GCF_030348405.1). Taxonomy (NCBI): domain Bacteria; kingdom Bacillati; phylum Bacillota; class Bacilli; order Caryophanales; family Bacillaceae; genus Peribacillus; species Peribacillus sp. NJ11. Next base: position 71,467 of record NZ_JAUCFO010000001.1, on the reverse strand, counting down.
CGATCCCCTTCCTGGACATCTGATCGAATCACGGAAAAGGGGAAAGCTGGATTGAAGGTTTTCGGGATCTCCCCTCCTCCTCGACAAATGAAAAAAGATGGATCATGGCATGTGGATTGCCCGTATTGTGAATCTACTTATGTCACGATGGAAAATATATTCGGTCCAACGGCCTGCCGCAGCATTTTATATTGTAAAGCATGTAAAAATCCGTTCGAAGCGATGAAACCGATGATAAAAATGATCTAATAAAATGGAGGTTTTCTAAAATGGTAAAGTTAATCGCCCTATATAAACAACCTGAAAACAAGGAAGAATTCGATGAGCATTATTTCAATGTACATGGTCCGATAACGGAAAAAATTCCAGGTCTTCAAAAAATGGAGGTCACTAAAATAGTAGGCACCCCAATGGGCAAAGACTCTGAGTATTACATTCTATGTGAAATGTATTATGAAGACCACGATGCATTGCAACAAGGAATGCGTTCCCCGGAAGGAAAAGCATCAGGGAAAGACCTAATGGGCTTTGCCGGGAAACTCGTAACGATGATGATTGGGGAAGAAATAAAATGAATGCGCTTCAATTCATTGAAACGTCAATCGGGGATGGCATTGGTTATATCTTTTTAAATCGGCCGAAGCAGCTGAATGCCATTAACAGGAAAATGGTCAGGGAAATAGTTTCAACCATGGAAGAATTCGACCGGGACCCACAAGTGAAGGTGATCTTGCTAACGGGCAATGGAAAGGCATTTTCCGCTGGAGCTGATATTGACGAGATGATGGACGACAATCCAATCAGTCTGGAGTTAACCAACCAATTTGCCGATTGGGACCGAATGAGCCTAGTCAAGAAGCCTGTGATCGGTGCTGTGAAAAGTTTTGTATTCGGTGGTGGTTTTGAACTTGCCTTATCCTGCGATTTCCTGATTGCCGCCAGCGATACCCAGTTTTCCTTTCCGGAAGTGACACTGGGAGTCATGCCTGGTGCAGGAGGAACACAAAGGTTGACAAAATTGGTGGGGAAGACGAAGGCACTCGAATGGATATTGACGGCTGAAAGGATAAATGCAAAGACAGCTCTGCAATATGGTTTCATTAATAAGATCGTTGCCCCTGAATTGCTAATGGAAGAAACGGTCGATTTCGCTAGAAAGATAGCAAACCAACCCCCGTTAGCTGTAAGGCTGATTAAAGAATCCGTCAATAAAGCCGTTGATTACCCCTTATATGAGGGAATGCAATTCGAACGGAAGAACTTCTATATTCTTTTTGCATCAGAGGACCAAAAAGAAGGCATGAAAGCATTTGTTGAAAAAAGGGAGCCTAATTTTACAGGCGGATAAGGGGTGCTCTATGTACGAAACGATCAAATATAGGGTTGAAAGCGGAGTGGCTTGGCTTACTTTGAACCGTCCTGATAAACTTAATGCTTTTACGTCCCAAATGAATAAGGAAATACAGAAAGCGATCAAGATATCTGCGGGGTCCGATGAAGTGCGGGTCATTATCATTACAGGGGAAGGCAGGGCCTTTTGTTCAGGGCAAGATTTATCGGATGTTGATGGAAGCATGAATTTAGGCCAGGTGCTGCGCGATCACTACGGTCCGATGATGCAGCAAATAGCAAGCTGTGAAAAACCGATCATTGCAGCAGTCAATGGAGTGGCTGCAGGGGCTGGCTTCAGCCTTGCTCTTGCATGCGATTTCCGGCTTGTTTCTGAAAAAGCCAGTTTTTTAAATGCCTTTGTCAATATCGGATTGATTCCTGATTCAGGGAATCTATATTACCTTTCACGGATTGTTGGGCATGCGAAAGCCTTGGAAATATCCTTATTGGGGGAAAAGATCCCTGCTAGCGAGGCGAAAAATATCGGGCTCGCTACAAAAGTGATCGGTGTGGAAGAATGGAACGAGCAATTGAAAGCCTTTGCGGCGAATATTGCAAACAAACCAACGAAAGCGATCGGCTTAATCAAAAGATACTTAGAGGCATCCTACCACCTTTCATTGGAAGAATACTTAAAAGAAGAAGCGGAGGGTCAGCGAATTGCTGGCTTAACGATGGATTATGCTGAAGGTGTGGCAGCATTCACTGAAAAAAGGAAAGCTAAATTCATAGGCAAGTAATATAGAAAAGGGAGTGGGATTACATGGTTGGAGTTCAAGCGGCAGCATTTGAAAAAGCGGAAATGAAGCGTGATTATTATCATCTGATCATTAATGGCGAAAGAGTGGAAAGCTCTAATGGATCCACGATTGATGCGTACAACCCTGCGACTGGTGAAATCATTGCCAAAGTTGCAAAGGCGACTAAGGAAGATGCAGAAAGAGCTGTTCAAGCTGCACGTGAAGCATTTGATAATGGGAAATGGAAGAAAACTCCGATTAATAAACGGTCTCGAGTTTTGAACAAAATTGCAGCAATCATGCGTTCACGCTTTAATGAATTGGTTGAATTGGAGGTTCTGAACAGCGGAAAATCCATTTCTGCAGCGCAAGGCCAAGTCATGCAGGCAATAGAAGATTTCGAGTTTTATGCAGGCGCTATAGTCGGACACCGCGGAACTGTCAATAATGTACCTGGTCAATTCCATAACTACACGGAAAAAGAGCCAGTAGGTGTTTGTGCTCAAATCATTCCTTGGAATTATCCTATGATGATGGCAGCATGGAAAATTGCACCTGCGATCGCAGTTGGCTGTTCAGTCATTGTTAAGCCAGCTTCGTTAACGCCGCTGACTGCAATTGTATTAGGGGAAATCTGTTTAGAAGCTGGTGTTCCTCCAGGAGTTGTCAATATCATTCCAGGTCCTGGATCGGACGTAGGGAATTACCTTGTCGAGCATCCGAAAGTGAATAAGGTGGCCTTTACAGGTTCTACGCCAATCGGCAGGGATCTTATGGGCAAAGCTTCACAGACATTAAAAAGGGTGACATTGGAGCTTGGCGGAAAATCCCCTAATATTGTCTTTGAAGATGCGGACCTTGAAGCAGCTATCGATGGATCATTATATGGAATTTTCTACAATACTGGGCAATCTTGCGAAGCTAGGTCCCGTTTATATGTTCACGAAGACATATATGATGAGTTCGTTGCCAGATTCGTAGAAAAAACGAAAAATTTGAAATTGGGCAATCCACTCGACAAAGAAACGCATGTCGGTGCAGTCATAGATCAAGGGCAATTGGATGTCATCGACAATTATGTACAATCTGCCATTGCTGATGGAGCGGAAATCCTGACAGGAGGAAAGCCAGCGGTTATAGAAAGTTTCGAGAACGGATATTGGTATGAGCCGACGGTCATAGTGAATGTCAATCATGAAATGAAAGTAGTGAAAGAGGAAATATTCGGACCGGTCGTTGTCATTATGAAATTCAAAGATGAAAAAGAAGCCGTGCGACTCGCGAATGATACGGAATTCGGTTTGGGTTCAGCTCTTTGGACAAAGGATGGCGGCCGTGCGACTCGAGTGGCCAATCAAATTGAAGCGGGAATCGTCATGGTGAATTGCCCATTCTCCGCATTTCCTGGAACACCTTTCGGAGGCTATAAACAGTCAGGATTCGGCCGGGAACTTTGTATTGAGACACTTGATCTATATACAGAAACGAAAAGCATCATTTCCTATCATGGAAGCCGTCCCTTAAATCCCTTTGGAATTTAATAAAAACATAAAATAGGCGGCTGGCTGAACGGTATGTCGGAGAAGTAATTCAGATATGGATGAATGCTGATCTGATTCATCGTAGCCAGCCCTATTTATTTTTAAAGGAGGAATGAACGAATGATTAGAAATCTTGTGATTGTCGGATCTGGTGTCATGGGCAGGGGAATAGCCTATGTAGGAGCAACAGGAGGCTTCAACGTAGTATTGGTGGATGTGAATCAAGATGCATTGGAAAGTGCAAGAAAAGAGATCGATACCATTTTTGAAAAGGGTGTGCGCTACCAAAAAATCACCCAGGAAGAAGTGGCAGCAGCAAAAAGCAGATTTTCGTATTCTTCCAATTTGAAAGAATCAGCAGCATATGCCGATTTAATCATAGAGGCAGTTCCGGAAAAGGCAGAAAATAAGAGGGCAGTCTTCGAAACGATGGAAGACCATGCAAAAGAAGGCTGTTACTTTGCAACCAATACTTCCACAATGAGTCCGACGGAAATTGGTTCTTATGGAAAACGTCCTGAAAAAACGATTGCCATGCATTTCTTCAATCCTGTACAAAAAATGCCGCTGGTTGAAATTGTACGTGGTCTTGAAACCAGCGATGAAACGGCAGCCATAATAAAAGAAGTAGCCGAAAAAATGGGGAAAGAAACCGTGGTCATTAATGAATTCCCTGGGTTTGTAACCAGCAGGATCAGCTGTTTGGTAGGTAATGAAGCGTTCTTTATGCTTCAAGAAGGGTTAGGAACACCGGAAGAAATCGATAAGGCGATAAAGTTAGGGCTGAATTACCCAATGGGGCCATTTGAGCTAGGGGATTTGGTGGGATTGGATGCCCGATTGAATAATTTAAAATATTTACATAGTAAACTTGGTGAGAAGTATCGTCCGGCCCCCCTCCTTGAACAGTATGTTAAAGCTGGCAGGCTCGGCCGCAAGTCAGGTAAAGGGGTGTACGATTATACACAAGATGGAGAGCTGGTGAGGAAATGAAGGATGTTGTGATTATCGATGCTGTGCGAACGCCGATAGGAAGATATAAAGGTGCTTTGAAATGGGTTCGCCCGGATGACCTCGGTGCGATTGTAATCAAGGCGCTGATAGATCGCAATCCAGAGCTGCCGCCAGATCAAATTGAAGATGTCATCTTCGGGAATGCAAATCAAGCGGGAGAGGATAATCGCGATGTGGCAAGGATGTCCGCCCTTTTAGCTGGTCTTCCAGTAAACGTAGCTGGAACGACAATAAATCGTTTGTGTGGATCCGGACTGGATGCCATTATGTATGCTGCACGTTCCATTGCTGTAGGAGAAGGCGATATTTATATCGCAGGCGGGACTGAAAGCATGACAAGGGCGCCGTACGTCATGGCCAAACCTGAAGGTGAATTTCCGCGGGGTTCAATGGAGCTTCAGGATACAACGATCGGATGGCGTTTCACGAATGAGAAACTTAAAGAAATGTATGGCACGGATTCCATGCCTCAAACGGCAGAAAACGTCGCCCAGCAGTTTTTGGTTTCAAGGGAAGACCAAGATCAATTTGCGTTCCAAAGCCAGCAAAGAGCGAAAAAGGCAGTGGAAGAAGAACGTTTCATTAATGAAATCGTACCTGTTCGATATACGGATCGCAAAGGGAATGAGGTCATTTTCGAAAAAGATGAACACCCTCGTCCTGACACGACCATCGAAAAGTTGGAAAAACTCAAACCGATCTTTAAAGGTGGCACTATAACGGCGGGTAATGCTTCCGGTGTAAATGATGGAGCTTCAGCATTACTATTGATGAGTGCAGAAAAAGCACGAAACCTTGGACTAAAACCTATGGCCAAATATGTTGTAGGTGCGGTAGCGGGCTTAGAACCGTCCATTATGGGCCTGGGTCCAATTCATGCAACTAAAAAAGCATTGGGAAGGGCGAATTTATCGATTGAAGACATCGGGCTGGTTGAATTGAATGAAGCATTCGCTTCCCAATCCGTAGAGTGCATCCGCCAATTGAAATTGGATCAGGATAAAGTGAATGTCAACGGCGGGGCGATAGCATTTGGCCATCCACTCGGTGCAAGCGGGGCACGTATTTTAACAACACTTGTTCACGAAATGAAAAAGCGGAATGTACGCTATGGTCTTGCAACGATGTGTGTCGGTGTTGGTCAGGGAATTGCTGCCATCATAGAAAATATTGGAAACGATTGATGATCGGCCCTTATTTTTCTTAGTATAAGGGACATTTTCTTAAAAAAGGGGCGAGGACCCATGTCAAAGGTTATTTATAAAGTAGTAAATCAAATCGGCTATGTAAAAGTGAATCGGCCTGACGTATTGAATTGCTTCGACTATGAGACACTTTCTGAACTGCAGGAAGTCATCGATGCAGTTTATACGGACGGCGATATCCGCGTCGTCATTTTCACGGGTGCAGGGGAAAAAGCATTCAGCGCGGGCGCGGATTTGAAAGAAAGGAAGGCTTTGAATGATGTGGAAGTAAGAAGGAACGTCAAAGCGATTCGCGATGTTTTTAATAGTATCGCAGGGCTTCCGCAGCCAACCATAGCTGCCGTCAATGGATATGCATTGGGGGGAGGATTTGAATGGATGCTTTCATGTGACTTCGCAATTGCTGCTGAAGGTGTTTCTTTGGGGCTCACTGAAACTAGCTGGGCCATTATTCCCGGGGCAGGCGGTACACAGCGGCTGCCGAGATTGATAGGGGAAATGAAAGCGAAGGAATTAATCTTTACCGCTAAAAAATTGACTGCAGAAGAGGCATGTCAATTAGGGATCCTTTTGAAGGTCGTGTCAAGGGATCAACTTATGTCAGCTTGTGAGGGATTGGCAGCCGATATCATGAAAAATGGGCCGATTGCAGTCAAACAAGCCAAATACGCGATTACCCAAGGGATGAATACAGACTTGCAAACCGGAATGGCCATAGAGGGAAAAGCCTATGAATTGACCATCCCGACTCAAGACAGATTGGAAGCACTCCTGGCATTTAGTGAACGGAGAAAAACGCAATTTTCAGGTAAATAATATTGCGGTTTCAATTCAAAAAGATATAATAATAATTATGTCGTCCGTGTGAAAATAGTAACAATGTGAGAGTGAGGTGAGAAAAATAGGAACTAATACGCAATCGATGATTTTTACGATATACGGTGATTATATCCGTAATTACGGAAGTAAAATCTGGATAGGCAGTTTAATTCGTTTATTAAAGGAATTCGGTCATAATGAGCAGGGCGTTCGTGTAGCCGTTTCACGAATGGTCAAGCAAGGGTGGATTCAGTCAGAAAAGCACGGAAATAAAAGTTATTACTTTTTGACCGATCGCGGTGTGCAGAGAATGGATGAAGCGGCCAATCGCATATATAAGATGAAACCAAATGAATGGGACGGTAAATGGCGTATCTTGATGTACACGATCCCTGAAGATAAGCGGCAATTACGGGATGATCTACGTAAAGAATTATTATGGAGCGGGTTTGGCAGTTTTTCCAGTGGTTGCTGGATTTCCCCTAATGATTTGGAGAAACAAATCAAGCGCTTGATCGAGAAATATGACATCAATGAATATGTTGATTTTTTCATTTCGGAATACAAGGGTCCAAAAGAAAATCAATCGCTTGTCGAGAAAAGCTGGCATTTAGAAGAGATTGAAAATAAATATGAAGAATTCATTGAGAAATACAGCAAACAATTCATCGTTCATCAAAGCATCATTGGCAGGGGGGAAATGTCCGATGCTGATTGCTTTGTGGAACGAACGAACCTGGTACATGAATACCGTAAGTTTTTATTTGTCGATCCGGGCCTGCCAAAGGAACTGTTGCCTTCAAAGTGGAATGGGAATCATGCTGCTCTTTTATTTAGCCAGTATTATCAAGTTTTGGCTGAACCGGCAAGCCGTTTCTTTGAAAGCGTTTTTCAGGAAAACAATGATTTATGGCGGAAAGACGAAACCTATGACGCCAAGGATCATCCTCTTATCATTAAGTGAAAAAGAGCTTCAGCCAGTCGCTAATGACGACTTGCCGGAGCTCTTTTCTACTTTAAGTCACTAAAGACAACGGGGGAATTCCCTTTGTGATAATTAATCAAGTATCCCTTTGAAGTCCTTTCCTTTTTGAACATACGTATCAATCGAAAGTTGGATCAATTCGAGATCTTTATCATTCAATCTGCGAACCACTTTCCCCGGGGAACCGATAACCAGCGAACGTGGAGGTATGATTTTACCAGAGGAAATCAATGTATTCGCGCCGACAATGCATTCCTCACCGATCTCTACATTATCCAATATCGTTGAGCCCATCCCGATGATGGACCGTTTTCCTATTTTACAACCATGTAGGATAACATTGTGACCAACCGTCACTTCGTCTTCAATGACAACTGGGCACCCTTCAAATAAATGAATGGTGGAGTTATCTTGAATACTGCATTTTTCTCCGATTGTAATTGAATCTTCATCACCGCGCAAAACGGAGTTAAACCAAATGGTCGATTCTTTCCCAATCGAAATATCACCGATTAAATGGGCACCAGGTGCAACGAAAACGGATTCATCAATGGATGGCTTTTTATTATTGTACGGAATAATCATAGTCTCGCTCCTTTTGGAAAAGTCAGAATTGTTTTTCTAATGAATATAGTATAACATTAAATGGATAGGGAGGGATGAAAGTGAAATATATTTGTGAGCTTTTTTCGATAAAATATCCCATTATTCAAGGCGGAATGGGGAATATAAGCAATGCAAGTCTTGCCGCTGCAGTATCCAATGCAGGGGGCTTAGGGACAATAGGATGTGGTACCATGAATCCTGAACAGGTAGAAGCCATCATTCTCGAAACCAAAGATAAAACCAATAACAATTTTGCGTTGAACATTCCGATTAACGTTAGTCCATATACAGATGAGTTAATCAATCTTGTCCTGAAGCATGATATTCCTGTAGTTTCCTTATCTGCGGGAAATCCTGCCCCTTACATTCCACTATTGCAAAAAAAGAATATTAAAGTGATTGCCATCGTTGCATCGGTCAAGCACGCGCAAAAAGCGCAAGCTGCAGGGGCCGATGTGTTGGTAGCTGAAGGGTTTGAAGCTGCCGGTATCAATTCGAACCTGGAATTGACGACCTTTACACTCATTCCGCAAATTAGCAAGCATGTGGCGCTTCCGGTTTTGGCCGCTGGCGGAATAGGCAACGGACAGGGGTTGGCCGCTGCGTTGATGCTGGGAGCGTCAGGAGTCCAGTTGGGAACCAGGCTGATCGCTACACAAGAAGCACCGTTCCATCCATCATATAAACAAAAACTAATCGAAGCGATGGGCAATGATACGTTTATATTGGGCAGATCCGTTGGCCAGGTAAGAAGAGTATTGAAGGACCGATATACGGAGAAAGTCCTGGATTTGGAAAAACAGGGACTGTCTCCTATTGATTACCGTGAAATGACCTCGGAAGTCCACCATATTAATGGTGCGATGAACGGTGATGTTGATAATGGTTTTATGAACAGCGGCCAGGTTGCCGGATTGATTGACGATATACCGACGGTTAAAGAATTACTTGATGGCATGATGAAAGACGCGAAAAAGCATTTGGAAGATGGATTGAGTAGGCTTTCCGCCCCCTTTATGATTTGAGAACTAAGGGTATCGATCTTGTCATGTGTACATCTCTACCCATTTAGGGGCTATTCACTTGGTTAACTATATCGAATGCTTGAGGTCAATTCGTCCTCAAGTTTTTTTCGTTTCGGGACCATCTGATATTCTATTATTATCGTTCTTCTTACAAGCTTAGTTCTGTAGTAAATAGCCCGATAACAAAACATGGACTCCATAAGAACATTGTTTTAGAATAACATTATGGAAAAATGCGGGTTAACTTGTGATACAATGGAAAATGTCCTTTTTGACATCATGGGTGCCCGGATTCATCTTGGAGCACCCCTTTTTATATGTAATAAAAGTTAGAAAAGGGGAAACCTCAATGGAAACTTTAATAATGGATATGATTGAAGCGTTTAAATCTTTATCTTATTTCGGTGTTTTGCTAGCTTTGACTTTTGAATTCATTCCTGCTGAAATAGTTTTGCCACTGGCAGGATACTGGGTTTATCAAGGGGATATGAATTTATACTTGACTATCCTTGCCGGTTCGCTTGGTGGGGTAACGGGACCATTGACGCTTTATGCCTTAGGCAAGTATGGCGGGAGACCGCTTGTATTAAAGTTCGGAAAATACTTTTTGATCAAAGATGAGCAGTTGAAAAAAGCTGACCGCTTCTTTGAAAGGTATGGTGGGGGAATTGCCTTCTTTGGACGGTTTGTACCAGGTATTCGTACCGCCGTGTCGCTGCCATGCGGAATATTGAAAATGAATATTTGGAAATTCATATTATATACCTATATGGCGATGCTTCCTGTTACAAGCGTTTATGTTTATTTAGGGTTTAAGTTAGGACCTAGCTGGGAGCAGGCGGGAGCCATCTTTTCACAATATGCGAATTTCTTGCTTATCCCCATTGCACTTATAGTCATTTGGTTCATTATGAAGACTCGAAAACAACAGCAAAGAGAAAAAATAAAAGTCAATCAATAGCAAAGAAGGCGCCATGATCAGGCGCCTTTTTCATTTCTTTCATTATTAGCAGCATCCACCGCCGCCGAATCCCCAACTGCATCCAATGATGATTAACAAGATGAATAATACGATCAGCAATGCAAATCCGTTATCGAAACCGCCGCAGCCGCCACCGACGCCACAACAATCGTTACCCTTTCCACCCATTTAATTTCCTCCTCATACATTTTATGAATTACATACCTAGCAAAACATGTTTACCGGGAATACTTCATACTATGTATTCTAGGCCAAAGTGTTTGCTTATTCATAAAAAATGGGCGTTGGTAAATCAAGGGGAATAAGCCCGAATATTTTTTTGATTTCGTTTAAAATGTTATAATATACCATATGGATTATGGGGGAAGGGAGCTGAGCTTAGTCATGAGAGTTGCCATTATAACGGATGTGCATGGTAATGCTTCAGCGTTAAAAGCCGTTCTTAGGGATATTGATCAAAGGGATGATATAGATCATATCTATTGTTTGGGAGACATGGTTGGGATTGGCCCGGATACAAATGAAGTCCTTGAACTTTTATTTGCAAGAAATGATTTATCGATGATAACTGGAAATCATGATGAAGCTGTCCTGGCCATCATTAACGGGGAGCCGCATCCGGACGGTCATATTCATGTAAAGGAGCATCATGAATGGATAGCTGAAAGAATGCATCGGAATTTCATAACCAAACTGGAAAAATTGCCTCGCACCATACAGCATATCATTAATGATCACTCCGTTTACTTCACCCATTATCATATGGAATCGAAGAAATTGGATGAGCACATTAGCCAAAATCCATTTAGTAAAATCGTTGAACCGAATTTAAATAACTTAGAAACGCTTTTCAAAGATGAGCATCATGATTTAATAGGATTTGGACATCATCACCCTACCCACCTTTTTAAAAATGACCGAACGATATATCTGAACCCGGGATCTCTAGGCTGTAATGGTGAACCAATTGCTCCTTATGCCATTGTGACGATTGAAAATACAGGTATACAGGTAAATCTTGAAAAAGTCCTCTATGATAATTCATCGTTTCTGTTATCGTATAAAAGCTTACTGGTTCCCGAGTATGAATTCATTATACGGGCCTTCCATGGGGGACAGCAGGTGCGTTCATAAATGATGAAATATGGGGAAATATTCAGCATAAATGTACATGCCTGTGGATACGATAATAGGCAAAACATGATGATGATGCTGGAGGTAGGTTATGAAGGAAAAAGAACAGGTAAATCAAGAGCAAGAAGAGATGGAACGACACAGTCTTGTCTGTAATAATGAATTGTTTAATAAAGATTTACACGCCATTGTCGATGATACGATGCAAGAGGAAAGATAAATTGGAAGGAACGCTGCAGGAAATGTCTGTAGCGTTTATTTTTAGCTTTGAAATGGTTGAAGGCAGAGTATTGATCCCCGCTAAATGGATCAGGGCCTACATTTTTTCCAGCGGTGAACCTGTGAAGTGAATCATTTGAAACCATTCTGGATTTATCCCATACTATATATAAGTTTTAAATCCGAGAGGAGGGATGGCATGGGACATCATCATGGTCACTCCCATGATCATGGGCACGGACACCACCATCATACTAATAATAAAAAAGTGTTGTTGGCATCTTTCTTATTGATCTCCACATTTATGGTAGTTGAGGTCATTGGGGGATTCATGACAAATAGTCTGGCTTTACTGTCGGATGCAGGTCACATGCTTAGCGATGCAGCAGCTTTAGGACTTAGTTATACAGCGATAAGGTTGGGGGAAAGGAAAGCGACATCGACCAAATCGTATGGATATAAACGGTTTGAAATCATTGCTGCCTGTTTGAATGGATTGACCTTGATCGTTATATCCGTATTCATTTTCATAGAGGCAATTAAGAGGTTCGTGGATCCCCCTGAAGTGCAAAGCTTGGGAATGCTAATGATTTCAATCATTGGTTTACTGGTTAATGTCATTGCGGCATGGATTTTAATGAGCGGGGATAAGGAAGAAAATTTGAATGTTCGGAGTGCTTTTTTACATGTGATGGGCGATATGCTCGGATCTGTGGGAGCCATTGCTGCCGCACTTTTGATTTATTTTTTCGATTGGGGAATAGCGGATCCGATTGCGAGCGTCATAGTCGCGATTTTAATTATTATCAGCGGTTTTAGGGTGGTGAGGGATTCTTTCCATATCTTGATGGAGGGCACACCCGACCAAGTCGATATGGATGACGTAAAAGCATCCTTGATGGATTTGGACAGTGTATCCGATGTCCATGATCTCCATATCTGGACGATTACTTCTGGTTTTTTGACAATGAGTTGCCATGTTGTCATTGATGAGGGGGGCAATCACGATTCAGTTCTAGCAGAAGCTCAAAAACTTCTTCACGATCAGTTTGGAATTGAACATAGCACGATTCAAGTGGAAAGGCAGGAGGCAGGCTGTCCGAATCCACACGAGACATGTAATTGAAAAGAGGCCGGCTCTAAGTTAGAGCCAGTCTCTTAAGGGTGTTATCATAAGTTTTTACAAGCGATTTCATATCCATTTCCATATGACTTTATTGAACCAGTCAGATGCAGCCCTGTAAAATGAGTCGAGAACACTTGTACAAAATAAGTTATGGAAAATACTAAGTGAAAACATCGGTCTGCGAACATAATCCTGACACATTCAAAGGGTAAGATTGAGGAAAAAGGCTTTGATGATTTTAATAGTTAGCATATACAAAATGATTCCACTATAATTCAGGAAGGAGGAATCCCTATATGAAGAAAATTCTTGTAGTAGAAGATGAAATTGCCATTTCGATGGTATTGAAAGCATATTTGGAGCGTGAAGGTTTTAATGTAGTCCAAGTATACGATGGACTAAAAGCCATTCCGGTTTTTGAAGATGCGAAGCCAGACCTTGTCCTGCTTGATGTCATGTTGCCTGGAAAGGAAGGCTGGGATATATTGAAGGAAATTCGGGAGGACGATACATGCCCGGTTATCATGTTGACGGCACTGAACGATGTAGATTACCGATTATCCGGATTTAAGTCAGGTGCGGATGATTACATCTCCAAACCATTTGTTGCCGAAGAAGTCGTGGCCCGGGTGCATGCCGTTTTAAGAAGGTCCTCGACGGTTGTTGCGGAAGATGAACATGTTCATGAGTTTGGGAGTTTAACCATCGATGACCAGTCTTATATGGTGCAATTGAATGGGGAAGAAATAAACTTGACTCCGCGTGATTTGTCGCTGCTCATTTTTTTTGCTAAGCACCCTAATCAAATCTTCACGAGAGAACAACTTCTCGATCAAGTATGGGGCATGGATTATGATGGCAGCGACCGTGCCGTGGACCTGGCGATCAAACGGATCAGGAAGGCGATTGATGCATGGCCTGTAACTGAGGGGGAAATAAAAACATTGCGTGGATTGGGGTATCAATTGAGTGTCTATGAAAACTAAAAAAAGAACCACTTTACAACGATATTGGACTAAGAGATACGTATTGACCTTGATTTCCGGTTTGATATTATTGTCTGTTTTTTCCTTATGGTGGATGGAAAAAACAGCTTTGGAATATAGGCTTAGCCTCCTTAAGTACTTAGCTGATGAAACATCCGACCGTGCGATAAAGGAAAATGGTCAGATTGTCGTTGGCCCGATCCTTGCGGAGATTGTTGAGGAAAGGGAGAAAATCCTTCATTTGGACCAACAGCCAATCATCTATATCGTCGACCCTGATGCCAGCATCATATATACGATGCCTCAATTGTATATCGATCCGGATGAAAATAAACTTCCGGACGTCATTATGAAAAATAAGGAGTTAATCCAGAAGGTCAAGATTTCCGACAACAAAGTATATGTCGTCAAATCCCCGATTACGTTTAATGGTGAGACGAGAGGCTGGGTGGTCATTGCACAGGAAGAAGGGGCATTGGAGGAAATCAACCAAGATCATGGCTTATTGGCAATCATGATTGGAGGCCTTCTAATTCTGGGGACGGGAGTCATTTATTTTCTTTCCAGGCAGATTTCGCGACCCATCCAAGACGTAGCTAACGCCGCTGTCCAGGTTCGTGAAGGCAACTACGATATCCATTTCAAAGAGGAAGAGGAGATCAAGGAAGAAGAAATTTATGAACTGATAGAATCTTTTAAGGAAATGACCAATCGATTGAAGGTCATGGAGAGGTTGCGGGCGGAATTGCTTGCAGGCGTAACCCATGATTTGAAAACGCCAGTCACTTCCATTAGCGGACTCATACAAGCGGTTAAGGATGAGGTCGTTACGGGAGAGCAAAGTAAGGAATTCCTCGATATTTCCTTAAAGGAAACTCAACGTCTGCAAGATATGATAGAGGATTTACTTAATTATAATGCCATATCGGCAGGAGCTTTTAAAATTCGGGTGCAAAAAGAAAATATCAATATATTCATCCAGGAAATCGCTTATCGCTGGCAAGTGACCCAGGATGATGATCAAGCTTTCGCTTTTGAGATAAAAGTACCTGATGAACCGGTCTTTGGTCAAATTGATTCATTGCGGATGCAGCAAATCGTCATTAACCTTTTGAATAATGCCAGGCATGCACTTGATGGTAACGGGAAAATTGCGATTCACCTTTATGAAAAGGATGAAGAACGAATCTTCATTGATGTACTGGACAGTGGCCGGGGAATCCCAAAACATGAACAACAATTTGTGTTCGAACCATTTTATCGGGGGGAAAACAAAAAGTTGAAAGTACGTGGTTTAGGTTTGGGACTGCCATTCAGTAAAATGCTCGCAAAAGCGCAAAAGGGAGATCTTGTGCTTAAGGATAGCAATGAAAAAGGTACCACCTTCACGATCATTATAGAGAAAGCGAATCAGATATAAAAAAAGGGTTGTCCGATTTTAATGGACAACCCTTCTTTTATGCAACTGCACGTAACATGCTAACTAATTATGCCAATTGGCTGATTGCACGCCATAATTGTACATGACGGACCTTCCTTGGAAGGAAGCGTCCCATTTCTTCTTCATTATATCCAGCATGCAAGTTCTTATGGTCGAAAATGATCGGCCTGCGGAGTAGATCAGGGTTATCTTGAATAAGCTTGCAAAGATCATTAAGTGGTGTATTATTTATATCGATATTCAGGCTTTTGAATTTTTTGGAACGGGTTGAGATGATTTCATCTGTTCCGCCTTCCGTTTTACGTAAAATCTCTTTTATTTCTTCTATAGAAAGAGGTTGGGAATATAGGTTGCGTTCATTGTATGAAATTTCATTTTTCTTAAGCCAAGCTTTTGCTTTACGACAGGCTAAACTGCTTGGAGTAGTATAAATTGTTACCATTTAAAATCGACTCCTTCAAAGTTTTAAAGTTTATGGAATGAATTTATTTTTACATTTGTGATACTCTTACTTTAACGTTTCTATGTGTCAGCAAGATGTCAAGAAAAATAAACTTAAAAGTTATTTCAAAAGAAAGGGAGAAAATGAAATGCAATCTGCCTTTAATGAAAAAAAAACCGATTCGGTGAAAATGCCGAACAAGCACCAGCATAGGCTCATAATTAAGATGGATGAGCGGATAGTATCATGACAGGGGATTTTTGGTCACCTGTCAGGCTATCGATACAGGTCGCAGGTTTAGCGGGTATCCTTGTTTTCATTTTCGGGATTATCCTTGCGCGTATGATGGCTAAAAAGCAATTCAGGGGAAGAGTCCTGTTGGAAACAGCATTTTTATTGCCGCTTGTCCTGCCTCCTTCTGTCGTAGGTTTTTTATTGATCGTGATTTTTGGGAATAATGGAATGCCAGGCCAATTCATTGAAAGGGTTTTTGATCAGTCCCTGATGTTCACGTGGTGGGCGGCGGTCATTGCATCCACTGTGGTGGCTTTTCCGCTTATGTACCAATCGGCTAAAACAGGTTTTGAGGGTATTGATGAAGAAATTGAAAATGCAGCAAGGGTTGACGGTGCCGGCGAATGGAGATTGTTCCTGTTTGTATCCCTTCCATTGGCAGTCAAATCCATCGTCACAGGTGGCATATTGAGTTCTGCACGTGCGTTGGGGGAATTCGGGGCGACACTCATGTTTGCCGGAAACATTCCCGGACAGACACAAACCATACCAACCGCGATTTATATCGCCATGGACTCCGGGAATATGACATTGGCATGGCTATGGGTTGCGGTAATCATCGTCATTTCATTCATTATGCTTTTTGTCGTGACGTACATAAAATGAATGCTGTTTCTCGAAGCTGCTTATGAAAAAGAGAGGTGCGGCCTCTATGTCTTCTTTATGGGTGAAGCCGTTTTTTTCATAAAGCTTCCGAGCAGGCAGGTTCATTTTACCGGTCGATACGGATATCGTATCCCATCCACCTTGTAATTGAAGAGCAGTCAACAGGGCATCCGCAATACCCTGCCGAAAATAATCGGGGTGGACGACCATTCGGCAAATACGCATTAGCCTATTTTCCTTTGTATACGATATTGCCCCTGCTAAGGAATCCCCCTTTAAAAAGCAGATGAACGATTCATTACAATGAATGAAATGTTCATATGTTTCCAATAATGGAGGGATATCGGCATAGCCGATCATATCCGCTTCCACCTTAGGATGCTTTTTGAAGTTTATAAAGCTGCCGGCCATAATCGGAGTCCAAGTCCCGAATTTTCATGATCAATCAAATCACTCCCTTTCATTACATTATAATGGAAGAGGGAGATTATTGTTTCTTATCAGTCTGTGTTATAATCGACAAACAATATGAACTAATGAAATGAGGAAGAAATTTGTTAACATTTGAAGAAAAATTGAGCATCATTGAAACTTTTCCGGAATTACAGCGAAAAGACGTTTCATTGGGACGCGTGAATTTCCATTATCCAGAAAGTGTCCAGGAGAAAAAGATCGTCGTTCAGCATTTGCATCCCAATGGAAATGGATTCGTTTACGCCGGCCATATGAGAAAAAAAGATACTGACCGTAAAGGGTTCATCAATATACGTGACTATAATGAAGCGGAATTAAAAGAACTGATCAAAAAAAGCATGGAATATCTTTCTGAACCTCCTGTTGAAATCGAGGAAGAGGAAAACGAGTTCGCTAGGTTGGAAGGAACATGGATTGGCCGTGAAAAGCAAGAGCTTTCACTTGAAAGGGAAGACCAACTTTGGAACGTGTATTCAGGTTCGAATCTGGAGGAGTGTTTCGAGAGTCCAGTAGAGGCGGAACGCTACTTATTGGACGAAGGCTTTCGTCAAAGCAAGAAGCGGAAAATGTAGAATTTTAGGATAATTTGTCGGTTGAATTACTGTGATAATCTTGTTTTTTTTGGATTTCCCATGATATAATATGAGTAATTATTTTTGTTCGGAATAAGTTTGATAGAAGGATTTACTGTTATAGGATTCCTCTTGAAACATTATCCAGAACCAAAAATAGTAATAAAATGGATTTTTCCAAACACAGGAGGAACTATCATGGTACAAGGTAAAGTAAAATGGTTTAACGCAGAAAAAGGTTTCGGTTTCATCGAAGTTGAAGGCCAAGACGACGTATTCGTACATTTCTCAGCTATCCAAGGCGAAGGCTTCAAAACGCTTGAAGAAGGCCAAGAAGTTTCTTTCGAAATCGAGCAAGGCGCTCGTGGACCACAAGCAGCTAACGTTCAAAAATAATTGAACGCATATAAAAAAAGACTCCGATTCTGGAGTCTTTTTATTTTTTTCCTTGTAAGGGAAGCCACGTTCATGCTTCTTTTTTTTCGGCCATTTCCTTTAATACTCTGTCCAATTTTTCTTCGATCCGTTTTGAACGATTAAAATGCCCTGTCAGGTAAAACACAATGAATATAACAAATACGACAAGCACTAGCATAAAAAGGATAGGCAGTATTATCAGACATGTTTATCTCCTTTTTTCCTTCATTATACTTCATGTTTACCCTTGCTATGATACACGGAACTAAGTTTATTTAAAAACAACTGAAAGGGATATGCGAAAATGCATATCCCCTTTCAGTCAGTTCTGGAATAGCGAGGCGAACTTTTGAAGTCTGGACAAGTCCGATTCTTGATACATTTGTTCTATCTTCAATGTCACCAATAACTGGCTCTTGGCAAATAACATGTCCCGGAAATGATCGACCGCCCCACAAAAATGATTGTAGTTGGTTTCACCAGTTCCGAATACTCCCGTTTTAAGAGAAGCAATTGGCAGCTGCTCCAGTTCTGTATAAAGTGCTGCTGATTTAGCAGGCAGCTCGCCGTTTCCCCATGTATAGGTACCAACGATCAATGCATCGTAATCCGGCAATGTACGTAAATCGAATTCATTCATTCGATATAGTTCAGATTTAGGTAATAGGGAAGCGATGGCTTCAGCAAGCGCTTTTGTATTGCCTCCGGCAGAATGATAGACAATGGCAACTTTATAGCTCATCGAACCCATTGCTGGCATTTACTTGACTGTATGTCCTAGACTTCTGTTCGAAGAAATCGGTTTTGGTAAGTCCGATGGATTCATCATCGAACGTTTTGATCCATGGCATCGGGTTCTCGCTATATTCTTTATACAAGTTTTCAAGGCCTAGCATGCGTAACCGTTTGTTGGCGATATATTCGATGTATTCATTGAATTCTTCCAAATCGAGATCGGCTTTGGTTTGGATATCTTCAAGCATATATTCAGACCATTCCTTTTCGAGTTCGACGGCTTTTTCAATCGTTGTATAAATGAACTTCGTGTTTTCTTCATTATTTAACTCAGGATATTCATACATCAAGATTTGAACGAGCATACCAATGAAATCAAAATGGACCATTTCATCGCGATGAATATAGGATATCATCGTAGCCGAACCGGTCATAAGGTTCTGGCGTCCTAAATTATAATAGAAAGCGAAAGCCAAATAGAAATAAATCCCTTCGAGGTTCGTTGAATGGATCAGTGCCTCGAATAAATGCTGGGGGCTTGGATCGTCCACGAACGTTTGATAGGCATCCACGATCGGTTGATTACGCTTTATTACTTCCGGATGTTCTTTAATGCGGTCGAAAAGCTGTTTTTGCTTGCCTACTGGGATCAGGGAAGCAAGGATATAGGAATAAGATTCATTATGGATGGATTCCTGCTGGGCCATATTGGCCAGGATAGCTTTTGCCGCCGGATCTTTGATGTACCGAAGGATTTCTACTAAAGTTGGCGTTTGTAGACTGTCCATTCCAGCAATCATCGTAAGGATATCAAGAAAAGCGTCCTGGATATCTTCGTCCAATTCGCCCCACTGCTTTTTATCCTGAATCATGTTTACGCTCGATGGTTTCCAAAAGTTATTGATGAGCTGAGTATAGGTATCATAGAATTTTTCATACTGAATATCGTTCCAAAGGAGAAAGCCTGAGGCTTCTCCTTTGAAAACACCTGTCGCTTTAGTTGGATGCGTTGGTTCCAGCATCCGGATCTTTTTGATATGATTTGTCATTCGTGAAAACTCCTTTAAGAGTAGATTACTGGGTTATGGTCGTCGTTAACTTGAACAGCTTTCGCAGGCATTGTCATATTCGGAAGAAGTTGAACGAACATAATATGTTGATTTCAACCCGGATTCCCAAGCCGATAAATGTATATCCAATAGGACCTTGGCTTTGATTGTGTTGTGTACATACAGATTAAAGCTGATTGCTTGGTCAATATGGCGTTGGCGGGCAGCATTTTGCCTGATGCTTTCCAGTTGATCCAAATTAAATCGGGTCTTTTTATAATATTCATACGTATTTGGCGTCAAGCCTGGTGCGGTCACCTTGAATTTAAAGTTTTTCTTTTCTTCGTAAAATTCAATTTCATACAAAGGATCGATCCCATCCGTGGAATTACCGATCTTGGCGGTCG
Organism: Peribacillus sp. NJ11; assembly: GCF_030348405.1. Lineage (NCBI taxonomy): Bacteria > Bacillati > Bacillota > Bacilli > Caryophanales > Bacillaceae > Peribacillus > Peribacillus sp. NJ11. The sequence goes on along the minus strand of NZ_JAUCFO010000001.1, from coordinate 51,256 downwards.
ATGAATTGGGGGCAATGGCCATTAAATATCCATTACGGGTCCCGTGTTCCTGGACGTTTGCTTTTAAATCCATCCATTTTTGATCCGTATAGTCACGCAGTTCGAAATATTCCCCTGTATGCCAATCCGATCCTTCGAAATATGGGTACGATCCTTTTTCCATAGCCAATTCATTGGATGCCTTGATCGTTAAGTAAGCGATCTTTTCGTATAATGCATCGGCATATTCAACAGCCTCATCCGATTCCCAATAAATATTCTGTGTGGCAAGTAAATGATGCCATCCAAACGTTCCTAAACCAATTGCCCGGTACCGTTTGTTCGAGATGGATGCTTGCTTGACCGGAAGATTATTCACATCGATTACGTTATCCAGCATCCGGATCTGAATGGGAATCAACCTTTCCAAAACATCGCTGCTCACCGCACGGGGCAAGTTAATGGATGAAAGGTTGCAGACAACGAAATCGCCGCTTTTACGAACAACAACGACATCTCCATCTTCTGTTTCGTATTCATCCGTGATCGTCGAAGGGCTTAAGTTTTGGGCAATCTCGGTGCAAAGGTTAGAACAATAAATCATACCTTTATGTTTATTTGGATTCTTCCGGTTCACTTCATCGCGGTAGAACATGTATGGTACGCCTTCTTCTAATTGAGAAATCATAATGCTTTTCATGATGTCCATCGCATTGATCTTTTCAAAGCTATAGTTTGGAAGCGTACCATTTTCTGCGGCCTCGACAGCAAGTGCATAATGATTCCTGAAGCTTCCTTCGCCTTTCTTCTCGTCGTAAAGGTCTTCAAGTGAGAATCCAAGGGTTTGCTTGACGGTATGCGGATCGAAAAGATACCATTCTTTTCTGTCACGTACAGCCTCCATGAATAAATCAGGAATGCATACACCCGTAAAAATATCATGGGCTTTTAATCTGTCATCCCCGTTTTGCGTCTTCAAATCAAGAAAGCTCATGATATCTTTATGCCAGGCATCCAAGTAAATCGCGATGGCACCTTTACGTTGCCCCAATTGATCGACACTGACAGCTGTCTGGTTGAATAGTCGAATCCAAGGAGTCGTGCCGGAACTATTTCCAGAGAAACCACGGATATCGGAACCAAGCGACCGGATCTTACCAACGTAAAGACCGACACCGCCGCCGAATTTTGATACTTTTGCGGCATCGTAGTTAGATAGGTAGATACCATCAATGGAATCTTCAATTGCGTCGATAAAGCAAGAGCTTAACTGTCCATGCGTTTTTCCTGCATTGGAGAGTGTAGGTGTCGCAACAGTCATATAAAGGTTGGACATTGCCCAGTAAGCTTCTTTGATAAGTTGCAGGCGGTGCTCCGTTTTTTCCAATCGCATGATTTCCATCGCGATGATCATGAAGCGCTCTTGGGGCAGTTCGTAGACCTTGTCCTTTTTTGGGCGGGCTAGGTAGCGATCGTTTAATAAGTAGATGCCTATGTAAGAAAATAATTTATCCTTTTCCGGGTCGATCACCGAACCCAATTCCTCAATTTCCGCTTTCGTATAAGAAGAGAGCAGTTCTGATTTATAGATGGGGTAACGCTGGCCTTCTGAAAGTTGGGAGAGTTCCGTGATCAGTTCATAGAATGGGCCATAACTCATGCCTTCATAACCTCGATTGGCTTGTGCATCCCTATACATCGCATTCAACAGTTCTGCTGCAGCAACGAACGTCCAATCGGGAGCATCGATATCGACACTTTCAAGAGCGAGCTGAATCAGTTTCTTTGATGCCTGTTCTTCGGTTGAGTCACTTTTGCGATCAAGCCATTTTGTAAAACGCTTTTTGAACTTTTCCATATCGAGACGGCCTTCGAATTCCTTCGATAACATCTCAAGCTGGATGGAATTCGTGTCGGTGTCATTTTCACTTATGGTAGAGTTATATGTTTGAGTCATTAATAATCCTCCTTGTAAACTTCCGCTAAAATAAAAAAAAACCGCCCAATAAATTGAGCGGATCAAACGATAGAATAAAAGAGCCATGAAAAAATAGCCATTATGCTATCGTTTCATCATCTCAATCCCCGAAGAATAAGAAACGTGAAAAATTCAAGGCAGGTCTCCTGACTCATGATCATCCTACTTTGAGTCCTTCCCGTATAGAGAGCTATACAGTGGTTTCTCATTTCGTCACATTTACAGTTGCGGGGACAGTTCCGGGTTCGCACCGGATTCCCTTTTCAGCCATCGCTGGCACCTTGGATTACAAAAAATTCTATATATAGTTATTAGTGTTGTTTGTGTAATCAATATCTAGTATTTCTGCTTATATTATCGTAAGCCATATACGATGATAATTCAACTAATATATTTGAGAAAAACCAACCCTTATCTATTGACAAAGCGAAGGTAGAGGGTGAAAGAATGAAAGATTTTATTGGGGAATGGGTAATTCAAGCACTGAATTTAGGGGATTTTGTGTTAAAATAAAGTGTATAGTAAAGGTGGCTCTCCTTAATTGCGATAAGGGGATTCGCGGAAAAATATTTATGAAAAAGGAGATAAAATCTTGGAAAAAGTATTAGTTTTTGGACATAAAAACCCGGATACAGACACAATCTGTTCAGCAATCGCTTATGCAGATCTGAAAAAGCAGTTAGGTATCAACGCTGAACCAGTTCGTCTGGGTGAAGTGAATGGTGAAACTCAATATGCGTTGGACCACTTCAAATTCGAAGCTCCTCGTCTTGTGGAAAAGGTGGCAGGGGAAGCTGATGGCGTGATCCTGGTCGATCACAATGAACGCCAGCAAAGTGCTGAAGATATTGACCAAGTACGTGTGTTGGAAGTTATCGACCATCACCGCATCGCTAACTTTGAAACAAGCGATCCTTTATATTACCGTGCGGAACCAGTTGGCTGTACGGCAACCATTTTAAATAAAATCTATAAAGAAAACGGCGTTGAAATCCCTAAAGCGATCGCAGGTCTTATGCTGTCTGCCATCATTTCGGATTCTTTATTGTTCAAATCGCCGACCTGCACGGAGCAAGACGTTGCAGCAGCTATGGAACTGGCTGATATTGCGGGAGTCAACGCTGAAACATATGGTTTGGAAATGTTGAAGGCGGGAGCTGACTTGAGCGACAAAACGATTGCCCAGCTTATCACTCTTGATGCAAAAGAATTCTCCATGGGCATGGCTAAAGTGGAGATAGCCCAGGTCAATGCTGTTGATCCGAACGAAGTCCTTGCTAAGCAGGCCGAACTAGAAGCAGCCATTGAAGAGGTCATCGCTGTGAAGGAATTGGATTTATTCCTATTCGTAGTAACGGATATCCTGACCAATGATTCTGTTGCCTTGGCTCTTGGTAAAGCAGCCAATGCAGTGGAAAAAGCATATGACGTTTCATTAAACAATAACATCGCCGTCTTAGAGGGCGTTGTATCGCGTAAAAAACAAATCGTGCCGGTCTTAACGGGCGTATTCAGTAAATAATATAGGGAAAGGGGTGCTCATTAAAAACGTGTGCATCCTTTTTCTGTACATGCAAAAAAAGACTCAACCATCCATTTAAAGGTGTTTGAGTCTTTTTTCTTAATTCAAAGTTTACTTTTCTTTTTCATAGGCGATGACAATCAGTTCTTTATTGGCTTCCTCGCCAAGTTTGCTTTCAAAGCTTTTCAGTTCATTCAATAAATCTGGTGACAGATTTGCTGCCGTATAATCCTGCTCGGATGTCATGCTTTTCGCTCCTTTCAAAAGGAAATATTTCATGTTATCTATTTTGTCGGTTTGAAAAGTTTCTATTCAGCAGAGTTTTACTACTTCAAGATATTTTACTTTCTGATGTGGCGAGTTTTTCTAGCAATAACGAACTTTCCTCATCGAGGCCTTGCACCTGGACAGGTGTACCTTGTAGCTGATATTTTAGGACAACCGTATCAACAGCACCGACTGCAGAAGCATCCCATATTTTAGAGTGGGAAAAATCGATGATGATTACATCGGCTTTTTCCTTGAAATTGAACTTCGAAACAAAGTCCTGGACCGAAGCGAAAAATATTTGTCCGCTGATACGATAAGTGATTTTCTTAGCTTGGATGTCTTCCGTTTTCTCAACAGCCACTTTAGAAATTTTGGCTGAGAAGAAAATCATGCTCAAGAGCACTCCAGCAAATACCCCTTTTGATAAGTCATGCGTATATAGGACAATGAGGACCGTCACGATCATCACGGCTGCATCCGTCCTTGGAGCCTTATTGAGCCTCTTTAGGGAAGACCAGTCAAATGTCCCGATTGAAACCATGATCATGACTGCTACAAGTGCAGCCATCGGTATTTTAATAAGGACGTCATTCAGTACCACGATTAATACCATAAGGAATGCGCCAGCTACAAAAGTGGAGAGCCGGCCCCTTCCTCCTGATTTAATATTGATACCGGATTGACCGATCATTGCACATCCTGCCATGCCGCCAAAACATCCGGCGATGATATTAGCAATCCCTTGGCCTTTGGCTTCCTTATTTTTATTACTGTCCGTGTCAGTCATCCCATCGACTATTTGAGCTGTCAATAACGATTCAAGCAACCCCACAAACGCCAGGGCAATGGAATATGGGAAAATGATCGCCAAAGTTTCGAAGGTCAAAGGGATGTCTGGAAGCATGAACATCGGAAGTGCTTCGGTCAATTGCCCCATATCCCCAACAGTCCGTACCGTAGCCCCCGTAGTAACTGCAACGATCGTCATGAATATGATGGCGACAAGTGGTGAAGGAATGACTTTCGAGATCAGCGGAAAAAGATAAATAATAGCTAATGAAACGGCTGTCATAACATACATGATCCATGTTTCGCCGACGAAGTGGGTGAGCTGTGCCGTGAAAATCAAGATGGCTAAAGAATTCACAAAACCAGTCATGACTGGCTTTGGGATGAACTTCATTAATTTCCCGATTTTGAAAACCCCTAGTAAAATTTGGAGCAATCCAGTCAATATTGTTGCAGCAAGTAAATAGTTCAAGCCGTAATCTTTAACAAGATCGACCATGACGAGTGCCATTGCTCCAGTGGCAGCCGATATCATTCCCGGCCTTCCGCCGACAAAAGAGATGACGATGGCAATGCAGAATGAGGCATATAGACCAACCATTGGGTCAACACCAGCAATGATCGAAAAGGCAATCGCCTCTGGAATCAATGCCAAGGCAACGACAATTCCGGATAGAACATCTCCTCGAACGTTGCCAAACCATTCCTGTTTGTATGCAGATGTATTCAAAGAAACACTCCTTCTTTCTTTTATGTGTGTTAATTTTCTTTTTTAACGCACTAAATTATAGCATGAGTCCTTCTTTTAAACGACAAATCGAGGGCTATTCATGTCTTATCATATACAGGCTAATGAACGTAGTATGCTCAGAAGGAAGGTTTGGTGCAAGAAGTGCCAGTTCTATCATTGAGGAAACCAAGGCTGAAGAAACCTCGATCTTTCTATACGATGAATCGGTAAACATTTTTTGTAAAGCACTTCGATAGGGTTTCCGAAACTGAATGAAACGATTATCCCAAAATGGGGGGATGAATTGCGGTGGGCATCCAGTTGTCGGTTCCGTTGGTGGTGAATTGGAATGTTACATTTAGCCAATAAGGCAATGGACGCATTTAAATTGGGCTGTATTGAAACTGGAAGTGGAGTTTACGCCTTCCCATTAAAACCTGATTGAAAAAGAGGCAGAATAAGCCTCGGAATGGGATCCTATGAAAGAACAACTGTACTTGAATATTAAGAAATCATCATGACTAAAGGGATGATGTGATGCTTTTGATGATACCGGTCGAAAGGGAACTCGCAACTGCGTATTGGGAAGAGGCATACCATTATCTAGTGAACAGCCATTTTCAAGAAGCTTTCCTTGACGATGCATATGGAGGTGGGCGTTACCACAATTGAGGTGGAGGATTATCATTATGCCTACAAACAGGGCACGCATGCTTATAATGCCAGTAGAATGGATTCCCGAAAGGGTTTATATCAATGGGCATGAGGTAAAATGGCTTTTTTTACCGGAACGAGATTTTCCCTTTTCACCATGCATGGAAGTGGTGAGGAGCCCTGTGTTAAGGGGCTATCCCTTTTCATTGATACTGGATTTACATTTTGGACATGTCACTTCTTTATAATGTTTGAACCTGATCTTTCGTAGGTCGCTTCTGGACAACATTGCGAATACATTATATCTTGCGCCGCAAGCACATGTGTTTTTATCTTTAACTATGTGTCTCTCATCCGTAGTAGCTGAATAAATGGTTGGAAAAAACAAATATAACCCTCCTTTTTCTAATTTTAGGCAAATTAAAAAGGGGCAAGAAATAAATAATAAAGCGATCTAATTCAAGATAAATCTTGGCAGCCCGGCTGCCATGGCAACTAAGTTGTTGGGTTAGGCCCGTGGCTTTGCGTCTTTTACTTTCATAAAATTTGCCTAAAATAATCTTAACATAAAATTGAAGTGCGGAAAAAATACTTATCAGTTTACTGGGTGGGGATGAAGATATTAAAGTGGTTAGCCCCAACAGTAACATTTAGCTTGTTTGATTCATTTTCTGTTGAATCCATCTTTACAAGGGTTGCATGTTATTCACTGATAGGCTTGAAAGTGATCCGTTTCCAATCTTTTTTCTCGGTTTTCCTTCGATAATACCGCATTCACTTCAGTAACAAGATTTCCTTCTGCTATTTCCAATGATTTTTCTTCTAACTTTTTATCGGAATCTGACCGAAACAAACCAGTTGAGAGGTAACCAGTACTTCGGCTTTATGAGCATTAAACATATAAAGGCCTGCATTCTTCTGAAAGCAGGCCTTCGATTAATGTGATCTGGCCAACTCCGGATTGCGGTGCATCGCGAAATAGAGGACAAGTCCGGCGATGAGGAGCAAGGTGCTGGTCGTGATGAATACAGCGGAGAATCCATAGAAACCGGCGACCATTCCGCCCATTGCAGGTCCGATGATATTGCCTAAAAAGCGTAGACTCGTATTGTACCCAAGTACTTCCCCTTGCATTGTGACAGGCGCTTCCTGGCGAATGTAGGCTATCCTAACAGGGATGATGCCGCCTATGGCCATGCCGAGTATGAAACGTACAAAAACAAGCTGCCAAAAATGATTGATGAAGGCACCAGGCAAGTAGACAAGTGCAGTCAGAAAAAGAAGCAGCACAAGAATCTTCACATGTCCATGCCGATCACCTATCTTGCCCCAGTGACGCGCCATCAATAAATTCCCTAGGCCTGCTGCAGAAAAGGCGATACCTGAATAAAATCCAAGATTGGAAGTTCCATGCAGCTCGCCAACGTATAAAGAAAGAATGGGCTGGATGCTGAAGTGGGCAACTTGAACAAGGGTCGAAATGAGCATGACATTCACTAGGATCGGATTCCGTAAGATATGCGAAAGAACCTCCCTGCTTGTATAGCTCGACTTTGTTCCCTTTTGCCGTTCCATTTGATATTCCTTGGTTGCAAAAACAAGAAGTCCAGAGATGAAAATGGTGATGGAGGTGAATTTAAAGGCGGTTGAATAGCCGAGTGTGTCTGCAAGAATGCCTCCAAGCAATGGCCCGAAAAGTGAACCAGTTATATTACCCGTTTGCAGTGTCCCCAGTACGCGTCCGGCAATTTCTTTCGGGGTCTGCGTTGATATGAAGGCCTGTGACATGGATATGAAGCCAGTGAAAATTCCCGTGAACATCCTTAAGACGAATAGCTGCCAAACATTTTCAACGAATCCCATCAAGAAAATGGACAGTCCCATCCCAAAGGCACAGGCAATCAAGATTTTCTTTCTGCCATACCGGTCACCAATCCGTCCCCAAATGGGGGAAAATAAAAAGGCAGTCACAAAAGTGATCCCAAATGTCCATCCGGACCAATGCTGGATGTATTGAGTCGAATAATCCCCGAATGTTCCAATGTATAAAGATATGAATGGAAGAACCATCGTCATGCTTCCGCCTATGAAGAAGTTGGCGAACCACATGATGAAAAGATTCCGTTTAGCTACTTTATGAGCATTCATTTTACATACAACACTTCTTTCCTCCGAAAAAAACTTCGGGTTCCTAAATAATAGTATACAGAAATTAGTTGATTTTTTAAACGAATTTGATTTTTGATGATAAAACTGGTTTTTTAATGAATGTGCAAATGATATAATGTGAAAATATTGATTTTTCAGAAAAATTAGACAAAATGAAAAGCGTTCGTTTTTCAAATTAAAGGAGTTTTCAGCATGTTAACTATTTTAGGATTTTGCATGATTTTAACGTTTCTGGTCTTAGTCATCACAAAGCGTCTATCGGTTGTCGTCGCTTTTATCTTCACGGCGATAGCTTTTGGCCTGATTGGTGGGTTTGCATCTGAAATGGGAGATATGATGGTGGCAGGTATTTTAAAGGTTACACCGACAGCAGTCATGATCGTTTTTGCTATTTTATATTTTGGTTTAATGATTGACGTTGGATTATTCGAGCCGATGATCGCGAAAATACTGAGTTTTGTAAAAGGCGATCCGCTAAAGGTTGTCATGGCAACGGCCATTATAACCATATTGGTAGGTTTGGATGGAGACGGTTCTTCCACATTCATGATCACCGTTTCGGCCATGCTTCCGCTTTATATTAAATTAGGGATGAACAGGCTCGTACTGGCCTGTGTCGTTGGTTTAGGTGCTGGGGTCATGAATATGATTCCATGGGGCGGTCCTTTGGTGAGAGCGGCCGCCAGCCTTCAAGTTGAAGTATCGGAGTTATTCCTTCCTCTCATTCCGGTCATGATTTGCGGGCTTATATGGACTCTTTTTTCGGCATATGTACTTGGCAAAAAGGAAAGGGAGAGATTAGGAGTCAGTTCGAAGGAGACGACCATGCCACCTGGTATGAGTGAACAGGCTGCAGCTGTCGAAACCACACCTAAAGCAACATCCAAGTTATTTTGGTTTAATTGGCTCTTGACGATTCTACTGATGGTATTGTTAGTGATGGAAGTGCTGCCAATTCAAATCCTATTTGCCTCCGCCTTTGCGATTGCATTATTCGTTAACTTTCCGAACCCACAAGAACAACAGGAAAGGATTTTAAGTCATGCCAATAGTTTCGTGATGATCTGTACGCTCATTTTCGCTGCAGGAATATTTACGGGTGTATTCACAGAAACAAAGATGATGGACTCGATGGCAGCTTCAATCGTAACCGTCATTCCGGATTGGCTTGGGGCACATTTGCCGCTTGTGGTAGCGCTAACGAGTATTCCGATGGGGTTCATATTCTCACCTGATGCCTATTACTTTGGCATTCTACCAATCATAAGTGAAACGGCATCGAACTTCGGTATTGCCCCTGTAGAAATCGGAAGGGCCGCTTTATTAGGTCATTCGACCACAGGGTTCCCATTATCGCCATTGGTGCCTGCAACATTCATATTGATTGGTCTTGTAGGCGTGGATTTTGGGGATCATCAAAAATTCCTGTTTAAATGGGCGTTTGGGTCAACGATCATCATGACGATCGCAGCCATTACTTTCGGTGTCATCACTTTGTAAAATGTGAGCCCATTAAGCTATAAAGTATAATTCTTGTCTGTGTATTTAGTAAGGGGCTCACTCTCACTGATGTAATCTATTTTCCTATTTATCCCGCTTTCTGTTTATTCTTCCATAATAGTGGAAAGTAATAAGAGGAATATACATAAAGAGAGTGAGGGAATTTATCATGAATTATAAACAAAAACTCGTGCTTCCTATGTGTGCTGCCTTTTTACTGTATGGATGTAATTCTGCTGATGATTCAAATCAGGCCGACAAAAATGCCGAGGACATGAATACGATGGGACAAGGAACACAAACAGAGGTTGATCCGCAGGTTAAAGCGGAAATGAAAGATGTAGAAGGTAAAACGCTTGGTACGGTAAACTTTACCGCGGAAGAGAATGCTGTAGTGATCGAGACCGCTTTGGAAGGCCTTGAGCCAGGCTATCACGGATTCCATGTTCACGAAAACGCAGCATGTGAAGCGGATGCTAAGGATGGCCCTTTCACTACAGCGGGGGGGCACTTCAATCCAACTGATGTAACCCACTCGAATCATGCAGGGGACATGCCCCCTCTCTATGTAAAAGAAGATGGGACAGCGAAGTATACGGCAACATTGGATAACATGACAGTGGACCAACTGAAGAAAGAGGAGTTGGCTGTCATCGTACATGCAAATCCAGACAACTTTGCCAATATCCCTGACCGTTATGAAGCCAATGGAGAAAAAGGACCTGATGAAGATACCTTGAAAACTGGTGATGCAGGCGATCGGCAAGCTTGCGGAATTGTTGTCAGTTCAGAGGAGAATTAAATTTAATGAAGCAAGAGCGATTCTTCTATAGGGGAATCGCTTTTTTCATTTAAATAAAACTAAGAAAGACGATAATTAATAAGAATAGATGCACCCATACAAAAGATTTAATGATGAGCACAGCCCAAGTGTTCCTTCGTAAGCCGAAGTATAGAATGGTACAGAAAAAAAAACCTCATACTGCCACGAAACATCGGATAACTTGAATTAGTATCCACCAAAAATAGAACGATATTGACTAACACCGTTAAGATAAATAAAAAGATGTAGGCCTTAAAAATCCTTTCTTTTCGTTGGAATTCATGTTGAAATTGATACATCGAATAATCCCCCAACTTATACCTTTTATTAAAATATAACATACACTTAGCTTACTTTTCCTCCTTGTTTCTACAAGTGTTCATGATATAAGAATCTTTCATAAAATATAAATATGAGCCATTTTTCGGCAGTACTTGGGCTAAATTCTTTTGTTTTAAAAAGGGTTTTTCTATTTAGATATAGAAGTAAGAGTAAGGATTGAATTTTAGGGTAGTTAGTTTGGAAGTTTATTGATTGCCAAAATTTATTGAAAAATTTATGAGGATATAATAAAAAACCCGAATAGGGATCATGTCCACTGATTCGGGTTTGGTTGATTATTTTGCTGTAATGGTTTCTTCAATTCGCTGTAATCTCTCAGCCACTTCTTCTTCAGAAAGGTTATGCTCGACTACATAGCGGTTACGCGGATGCACTCTGCATTCGTGGGTACAGCTGCGCATATATTTGTGTTCGTTCTCTTCACTGCAAAGGATTTTCTTGTTGCATTCAGGGTTAGCGCAATTGACATAGCGTTCACAAGGCTCCCCGGAATAAATATCGCGTCCGACAATGACGTGTTCCTTTTGATTGATGGGTACGGCAATTCTTTCATCGAATACATACATTTGGCCATCCCAAAGGTCGCCTTGTACTTCGGGATCCTTCCCGTATGTTGCGATGCCGCCATGCAGCTGGCTAACATCCTCAAAGCCTTCTTCGACAAGCCAGCCGGAGAACTTCTCGCAGCGGATGCCGCCTGTGCAGTACGTAAGGATTTTTTTACCTTCGAACATTTGTTTATTTTCACGGACCCAATCCGGAAGTTCCCGGAAATTCGTGATTTCCGGCTTGATTGCACCTCTGAAATGTCCTAGATCATATTCATAGTCATTTCTGGCATCAAGGACGATAGTATTTTCATCTTGCATTTGCTCGAAGAATTCCTTCGGGCTCAAATATTGGCCTGTCGTCCGGTTCGGGTTGATGTCATCTTCCAGACGAAGCGTGACAAGTTCATTGCGTGGACGAACATGCATTTTTTTGAAAGCATGGCCATCGGCTTCATCTATTTTAAACACGATATCGGCAAAGCGGGGATCTGCTTTCATCATGTCCATATATTGGTTGGTTTGTTCGATCGTACCTGAAACAGTCCCGTTGATACCTTCTGATGCCACCAGGATACGGCCTTTCAATTCAAGTGCTTTACATGCCGCAAGATGCTCGGCTGCGAATTCTTCGTGATTCTCGATAGGTACATACAAATAATAAAGTAATACTCTATATGGTTTTGTTTCCATTTTTTATTTACCACCTATGTTTTATATTTGCAAGATATAAAGGGTGATCATTAAGACACTTTTCTCTTACAGACAATCATTATACCAAGAAAACTTAAAAATGATAAGGGCATGAAGAAAAATCAAAAGGAGTTGTGTGGAATGTTTAAAGATTTACTGAAATATCCAATCATTCAAGCACCGATGGCAGGAGGAGCCTCCACTCCAAAGCTTGCGGCTTCCGTATCCAATGCAGGAGGATTGGGCTTTCTCGCAGCTGGCTATAAGACTGCAGAAGAGATGAAGGACGAGATAGGGCAGACTCGTCAATTGACCGAACGCCCTTTTGGTGTGAATGTATTTGTGCCAGGCAACGAAGTGGTGGATGAAACGTTATTATCTGCCTATGGTGAAAAAATCAAAAAAGACGCTGAGAGTGTAGGGGCTGAGGTTGGAAAAGCCGATAGTGATGATGATGATTGGGGAAATAAACTAACTGCATTAATGGAGGCTCGGGTCGCTGTCGTCAGTTTTACGTTTGGCTGTCCTTCGGAAAATGTAATCAGGGAGCTACAAAGTGCAGGTTCCCATATTGCCGTGACAGTGACCAACCTTCAGGAAGCAAAAAGGGCGGCAAGTGCAGGTGCCGATGTTCTATGTGTCCAGGGGATTGAGGCAGGAGGGCATCGAGCAAGCTTTGAAAACTGCTCAGAAGACGATTATGGTCTCTTAGTTCTAATACGGATGATTGAAAATGAACTGAAGTTACCGATCATTGCGGCAGGTGGGTTGATGCATGGAAAGGATATCGCTGCCGTGCTCGCAGCGGGAGCAACAGCCGCACAATTGGGAACAGCTTTCCTACGCTGTCCCGAAAGCGGGGCAAGTCCCGTCCATAAGGCAGCTCTCGGAAATCCGCGCTTTACTCATACCTCTGTTACCCGCGCCTTCAGCGGCAGGAGGGCACGCGGGCTGGTGAATCATTTTTTAACGGAATATGATAGCGTTGCACCAGCCGCCTATCCTTATATCCATCACATGACCAAGCATATGCGAAAAGCGGCAGGACAAAAAAACAATCCTGAATTGATGGCGTTGTGGGCAGGACAGGGGTATAAATTGAGCAGGGACCTTCCGGCATCAGAATTGATGGAACTTCTTGTAGAAGAACTAAAATGAGAAGGGTTTGAATGGAAATGGAGATAAGGGAATTATTGAGGGAGGAGTCCCCGCCGATGCATTTGTTGCTTTTGGCTGATCCTTCAAGGAAATTGGTGGAAGCATACTTGGGAAGTGGGACGTGCTTTGTTGCCGAGATGGATAAGCGAATGATTGGAGTCTATGTTTTGCTGCAAAAAGGTCCTGAAATGATAGAGATAATGAACATCGCAGTGGATGAACGGCACCATGGAAAAGGAATCGGTAAACAATTGATCGGACACGCCATAAGCCATGCAAGGGAACAAGGATATAAAACGATTGAAATCGGAACTGGGAATTCGGGGATAGGACAACTTGCCCTTTACCAAAAATGCGGTTTTAGAATAACTGGGATCGATCGCGATTTTTTTAATATTAACTATACCGAGGCCATTTATGAAAATGGGATTCAGTGCCAGGATATGATCCGCTTGTCACAAAGTATTTGATGGGAACGGGAGACTAAGCAATGATCAATTATAGGGAATAGCTTTACAGACAAAAGTGCGGGTCTAATTGCTTAGGGGGAATGAACTTGTTCTTTGGAGATATGATTTATCTTGTTTTTGCTTTACTAATGCCGCTTCTATTTGCAATTGTCGTTTTCATATTCATTCGATCAACGAAAAGTAAAAAGGATTCTTTAGCGAGGATTGAATCGGATCATAAAGACTCACCTGAAAAATAGAGCAAGAGAAAAAGAGTGTCCAAAATGAGCGGCACTCTTTTTCTCCATCTTCATTTTTCCAAAAAAGCTTCCAAATTCTTTTTCACACAGGGCCATTCGTGCTCGAGGATGCTGTAAACCACCGTATTCCTTATCCTTCCATCTTGCAGTTTTTTCTCCATCCGTAAAATGCCTTCTTCAAGTGCGCCGAGCCTGGCTATTGCTGCACGTGATCTTTTGTTCAATTCGTCCGTCCTGAATTCAACCCGTTTCATATGCCACTTTTCAAAAGCATGCTTCAATAGCAGGTACTTACATTCTGTGTTTATGGCTGTTCGCCATTTGTCGGGATGATACCAAGTCGCACCGATTTCCAGGGATTGATTATCAAATTGAATATTTCTTAAGCTAGTGCTGCCAACTATCGCATCGTTAGCCTGATCGATTACGACAAACGGATGATGAAGTTCCTGTTCCCTTGCCCGAATTCCTTCCTTTACATAGGAAATCGCCTCTTCATATGACAAGATCTTTGTAGCGCTCCATTTCCATATTTCAGATGACAGGGAAGCGGCGTAAAGCGGTTCGATATGATGATCCATCATTGGGGTGAGTATCACGTGTTTCCCGAATAATTCGATATGCTCCATAGTATCCTCCTCTTGTTTGATATCCTCATTATAAAAATAATCTGGTCCTGCAATAAGGACCAAAGCTGATATAATTTATGGAACCAGTTTTAAGGAGGACCAAATGTTTGAAATCACTCTTACCATAGATAAAACGAATAAAGATGAAGCCTTATATGTCCAATTGTATAAATATTTTAAAACGGAAATCCAGAATGGACAAATAAAGGCAGGAACGAAACTGCCTTCTAAACGTAAATTAGCTGTGCATTTAGGTATAGGCCTGAATACAGTGGATACGGCTTATCAGCAGTTGATGGCAGAAGGGTATGTGGAAAGTCAATTAAGGAAAGGTTTTTACGTAGCCGATTTAGAACCGATCTCACCTTTGAATGAGCAGTTGCATGTTGCAGAGGTGATGAAATGCCCTCTGCATGAAAGGAATAAGATCGATTACAATCATGGCCGGGTGGATGTGGATGCTTTCCCGCATGCTGTGTGGAAAAAATGCTTGAATAATACGTTGTATCTACATGAAAGGGAAATGTTCATGAGCGGTGATCCTCAAGGGGAATGGGGGCTCCGGACTGAGATCTCTTCCTATCTATTTCAATCGAGAGGAGTTCGCTGCGGCGCTGGTCAAATCATCATTGGGGCAGGTACACAGTATTTCATCCATCTACTGCGGTTACTTCTTGGAAATGAGCGGATATTTGGGTTGGAAGACCCTGGCTTTCATCGGGTTAGGGAGGTACTGGGGTTGGAGGGGGCCGATATGGCATTCATTCCATTAGATGAAAGCGGAATGAGTGTGGAATCCTTGAAAGAGAGTGCAGCGAATGTTGCCTATGTCACTCCTTCCCATCAATTTCCTTCGGGTATGATCATGCCGATAACCAGAAGGGTGGAATTGTTGAATTGGGCAGTGGAAAAAAGTGGTTTTATTATTGAAGATGATTATGACGGGGAATTCCGTCATACAGGTAAACCGATTCCGTCCTTGCAGGGGTTGGACACAAATGGAAAGGTCATTTACCTAGGCACGTTTTCAAAGTCGCTAATCCCATCAATCAGAGTGGGGTATATGGTGTTACCCAAGGAGTTGGCATGCCAATATAAGGAGAAGCTAATAGGATACAAACAGACCGTTTCCAGACTGATTCAGGAAACGCTCTGTCTTTTTATGAAAAATGGACATTGGGAACGCCATCTGAATAAAATGCGAACGATTTATCGTAAAAAGAATAATGTGTTGCTGAATGCAATTGAAGAGAGCTTCCATGATCGTGTAGCCGTAATCGGTGAAAAGTCGGGATTGCACATTCTATTAAAAGTAAAAAACGGCAGCAGTGAGTCAGAGCTCATTCAAAAGGCTGCCAGTGTTGGGGTTAAAGTCCACCCAACTTCGGTTTATCTTTCAAAGAAGGTAAAAGAGCCGACTATTTTGATTGGGTACGGTGGTTTAACCGAAAGGGAAATCGAAGAAGGAATCCGACTTTTAAAAAAAGCATGGCTATAGCTTGGTGCGAAAGTGATCAATGGGAAGGCCCTGATTCTCACTGATTCAACAATAATATAAGATACCCATTCAGTTTCTTATATTATTGAGGATTTTAAGGACCGTCTGGAAAAATAAGTCCTGTTCTTCTTCAGTAATGCCTTCCAGGGCTTTTCCTTCGATTTTTTCTGCAATCTTAAGGCATTTTGTATGTACCTCTTTGCCCCGCGGAGTCAGTTCGATTCGTTTTTCCTGTTCATCTTTTCCAGGGACCTGTTTAATCATATTATTTTGTTCCATGCTGTTGACCGAACGTGTGATGATGACACCATCTACATCCAGGTAATTGCAAATATCAGGTATTGTGGAATATCCACAGTTCTTTAAATAATTCAATATTGTCCACTGATTATGGTAAATTTCCAGGGCTGTAATTTGTTCATTCATTTTGCTGACTAATGATCTGGATACTTGTAAATATTGATGAAATAATTGAGTAGGGTTCGTCATATGATTCTCCTTTATAATGGTCGACCAGTCCATTATATTCTTTAATTCTTAAAAGTCTATTGTAAAGAATCATTTATTTCAGTCAATGTTTATTTTTGGAAACAACGCAGAGAAGGGAAAGATAATCGCAGAATGAAAGAATTCAGGGAGAGTCCAGTCTCCCTGAATCATCAAGAAAAAATGGGTGAAGCATATACAAACTGACAAGAGGAACCTTACTGAAACAGAAAGGATAACGGACTCTGGGGTACCCATGAAATTCAGGTGCGAGTATAAAAAGCCAGATTGGAGGAAACAGGGGGGGAGAAAATCATCATTCAAAAGGATGCTATGCAATGGTAAGAATGATTGCCGTTAATTAAACCGGAAGGAATGGTAATTTGAAAAGACTAAGGTGAGAAGGGAAAAGAAGAGCTCTACTTGAATTCAAGTTGAAATAGGAGGAGCTTAAGATGAAGGGCATTTAAGGGAATTTATAGCGCAGAGCCCTACTTGAAGCTGAAAGCGCAATATATCCTGTAATCAAAAACCAGCCTCTGAGTGGGCTGGTTTTTGATTAAAACCTCTCGCTGGTGGAGCGGTGTTTTGTTTCTTTTTTATTTCGTTCTTCTTGTCGCTCATATTTAATTTCATCAATTGGTAAATCATCGATGGGCATGATTACTTGATCACGTTCCAGTTGTTTTTCCTGATTTTCCTTGAATGCCTTGGATTTATCATTACGCTCTTCAACATACTTTTCTTTATCTTTATTATCCAATGTCAATCCCTCCATCCCTTTGTATCTCTTTTTCCCCTTATTGAGAAAATAAAACGTATAAGCGAAATATATACGACCCCGTTTCATAAATATAAGGAGAACAAGAAGTGCAAGGAGGGTTTACTTAGTGAATGTCGCTGTTTTTTTTCGCTGGTTTTGGAGGGGTATTTTCCTTTTAGGCATATTTATCGTCATTCCCTATTCATGGGCTTTGATATTAGCATTACTCACTGCCATCCTTTTGGATGGAATGGTCCGCATGATTGGTGAAACGGCAAAGCTGCACCGGATTTGGGCAGTATTGATTTCATTTGTTTTATATGTAGGCGGGCTTATGAGTGTCACTTATTTTTCCTTTTCGGTTTTAATCAAGAAGGTCATTGTCTATTCGGAGGAATTTCCTGGATTCATACGTGAAATGTATTTGACGGCGTTATTGCCGGTCATTAGGCAATGGGAACAATATTCCCAAACGTTGCCGCCAAATCTCATTCAGTCCATAGAACAAACGATGGAAAAGGGAGTCATGGCTCTAGAAGGTTTCACTGAGGGTTTTGTTCAGGATATGGTTCAGTTCGTTACACTCATTCCGGGGTTTTTCATTGATTTTTTAATATATTTAATCGCTTTATTCTTAATTAGTCTTGAATTGCCTAAGTTAAGAAAAAAGGCAATCCTTTATTTGAAGACATCCACCTATCAAAAGATATCGCTAGTTTATCAAGATTTAAGTATGGCAGCAGTTGGCTTCATCAAGGCACAAATCCTGTTGAGTTTAATTACGTTCATCATGGCTTATGGAGGACTTTGGTTGTTAAATGTAAAGTATACGATCCCATTGGCACTGTTAATAGTTGTTGTGGACATTCTTCCTATCCTGGGGACGGGATCTATACTGGTTCCTTGGGCAGTAATTGTTTGGGCGCAAGGAAACCATCATCTAGGGATTGGCCTTATTATCCTGTTCCTGGTCATCACCATCATAAGAAGGACCATCGAACCAAAAATCTATTCAGCGAATATGGGGTTGAGTCCTTTGGCATCGTTGGTCAGTCTTTATTTAGGGTTTAAAATGCTTGGTTTCATTGGGCTTTTCCTTGGACCTTCGATACTGATTGTTTATGATACGTTAAAGAGGGCAGGTGTCATCAAATCCAACTTCAAAATATGAAAGATTATTAGAAGTGTTTTGCCTGATTTCTTAAATTGGACATATCTTTTACCGCTTTACCTTGACCGTTGCAATGATTGCAGTCCCGGGAAAAGAATTGCAGATAGCGGGTTTTCCCTTTCCCTTTGCAGTGCTGGCAGATGGTTATGAGTTTCATAATTCCTCACTCCTTCAAAAAGTATCGCTTTTCTAACAGTATGAAACAATAAAGGTAGAACTATACTTAATGTTATCATTCAATCTAAATGCAGCAGATTTTATATATTATGTGTTTATATTATTTCATGTACCAGTTGAAAAAAAATAACCCCCGCTCCTATTTTCAATTAGGAGCGGGGGTTATTATCATGAAACGATTTCGGTTTGTGATATCATCGGGAATTCTTTTACTTCGCTTACGACTTTTGCCGGTTTATATATTTCAATATAACAAATATGGTGATCTTCCATTTCTTTTATCCTGAAGTTATAGGGACCATAAGTCAGGATATCGCCTTGTTTGGCCTCGTAATTCTCGGTAAGGATCCATCCGCCCATCGTATCAATATCTTCATCGTTGATATCCAATCCAAGTAAATCATTCACTTCACTGACTAATACCTTGGCATCGATGATATAGTGATCTTCTTTTAATTTGCGGACATCCGGCACTTCATCCAGGTCGAATTCATCGCGGATATCGCCAACGATTTCTTCAAGGATATCCTCAACGGTCACCAATCCTGATGTACCGCCGTATTCATCCATGAGGATAGCCATGTGAATGCGTTCCTTTTGCATTTTTAAAAGTAAATCGTGAATTGGGATACTGTCGATGACACGGATGATCGGACGAACATATCGGTTGATCGTTGACGCTGCCTGATTGTTCCTGTCTATCATTTCAGTGAATAGCTCTTTGATGTTGACCATTCCGATAACATGATCTTTATCACCATCGATGACAGGGTATCGTGTAAAGTTCTCCTCCGCCATAACGGTGAAAAACTGTTGGATCGTATCATCTTTGGATACCGTTGCAATCTCTGTACGTGGAACCATGATTTCTTTTGCAATCCGATCATCGAATTCAAAAATTTTATTCACATATTTAAACTCAGATTGGTTAATTTCGCCACTTTTATAGCTTTCGGAAACAATGATACGAAGCTCTTCTTCTGTATGAGCCAAATCATGTTCGGAAACTGCTTTTAATCCTAGCATTTTTGTAAGCGTCCTTGCAGAGCCATTCAGTACCCAGATGAAAGGATACATGACTTTGTTAAAACCAATTAAAGGTTTGGAAACCAATAAAGTTACTTGCTCCGCTTTTTGAATCGCCAATGTTTTCGGTGCCAGTTCTCCAATAACCACATGTATGAAGGTTATGAAAGAAAAGGCAATTGCAACTGAGAGTGCATGTGAAGCGGAATCTGGAAGATTCAATTGAATTAAGAGTGGGTGCAAAATGTTTTCAACTGTCGGTTCCCCAAGCACCCCAAGCCCAAGAGCGGTAACTGTAATTCCAAGCTGGCATGTCGAGAGGTATTCATCTAGGTTGGATATGACCTTCTTTGCTGAAAGAGCATTCGGCTTTCCTTCTTCAATTAATTGATCGATCCTCGTGCTTCTCACTTTAACAATCGCAAACTCCGTAGCTACAAAAAATGCTGTTAAAGCAATTAAAATGGCAATAAGAACCAAGTTTATTATGTCCAAATAGTCTCCCTTAACTCGCCTTCGAGACGAATAAGGAGTCCACCTCCTACATTTTTAAAATATACAAGTATATTTTTTTTGCTGTGCTGAATATTTTCGGGATTTATTCAAAATAGCTGTGGTAAATAGGTGTGCAGCCGTTTGAACTCCCATTTTTTCAAGTGATGAAGAGAATAATAGTATATGCCGATTAGCGATGCGTAGACGGGAAATAGAAGAATTTCTGTATGAAGGAGTGCAGCCATTTTTCAAAAGTATGCACATATCCGTTACGCAAAGCAGCGTCCGTCCGTCAAAACGAACATTCTTTAATGCCCCATCAAATCACCTCATTTAATCAATTTAAATACTTTCATTATAGAAAGAGTTAGTCATTCAGTCAAACAGCTTAGGGCTCCTTAAATCCGGTAAATTGCTTGTAAAGGATCAATTTGAGCTAATAATTAGCGATTTTTGACTGTTTTCTCTAATTTATTGTATCATATTATAGAATATTCAGAAAACTGGGAGACTGCTTCAAAAAAATGGCTATTTTCATTATTTTTTGGATGGCATAAACATATTCTATAAAAACTGGACAGGTTTTAATTTAGATTAAAGGAGGTGGCAGCCATGAAAATCATGGAAAGGATGGCAGCGATCATTGCCGGCAGCATGCTTGTGGGTGTGGGAATCAATTTTTTTCTGATCCCTTATCATTTATTGGATGGGGGCATGATAGGGATTGGGCTGATCTTTCATTACTATATGGGACTTCCAACAGGCCTGGGTGTGATTTTGAGCAGCATTCCATTATATATATATGCTTGGTACTTTGAAAAAAAACTATTTCTGAACAGCTTGCATGGCTTGCTTTTTTCCTCTTTATGCATCGATATTTTTTCCGATGCCGTTACCGGATGGAATCTTCCCATTTATGTAAGTGCGATAATTGGGGGAGGGTTGATTGGACTTGGAATCGGCTTGATGCTTCGTTATGGAACCTCTACTGGCGGAACGGATATGTTGGCACAGATCATTTCCAGGAAGAGTGGGCTCAATGTCGGTTTGCTGATTTTTTTGATTGACGGATGCGTACTGCTGTGCGGACTGAGCGTTGTAGGGACTTCAATCTTTTTATATTCATTTTTAACGATCATCGCGGTGGCCATGCTGACTTCAGTCACCGTGATGCGAACTATTTGATATTGAATTATGTATAAAAATCTGAAAAAAGGAAAGGATGGGCAGTATGAAAAGGACAGATTTTTAGTCTAAATAAATAGTAAAGGGAAGTTTTTATGAAAAAATTCTATATATGTTCTGCGTTGTTATTTATGCTGGCTGGGTGTCAAGAGACTGAAATGCCAGAGGATAAAGAAGTGAACAGTGCTGTTCCGGATTCGATGGATGCTTCAATCGTCATTAAAGGGAAAGTGGAGCCTGGCAAAGAAGTCATTCTTGAAACGTCAGTAAAACAAGGAAGCCAATTGGTGAATGAAGCTGATGAGGTACTGTTTGAAGTGAGAAAGTCCGGACAGGATAAACGGGAAATGCTGGAAGCGAAGAATACTGGAAGTGGCGTGTATCAAGTGATGCATACTTTTGAAGAACAAGGCAAATATATTGTAGTTTCCCATGTAACGGCCAAAGGCCTTCATGTGATGCCTGAAAAAGAAGTTGTCGTTCCAGAACATGAAAGTGAAGGTGCATCGGTTCATCCAAGTACGGATGTATCAATCGAGTTTCAAAGTAACCCTGTAAAGGCAGGAAACAGTTCGAACTTTGAAGCAACCGTAGAATTGGATGGTAAGCCACTGACAAATGCTGATGTGAATTTCGAAGTGTGGAAGGAAGGCAGCGAAGAGAGTCATTTCACCAAAGCTGAAGAAGATGGAAATGGGACATATCTAAATAAGGTATCATTCGAAGAATCGGGAACCTATAAGGTGCAGGTACATGTAGAAAAAGACGAAGTGCATGAACACCAATTACAAACCATTCAAGTAAATTGACACCGTGTAAAATGTTTTTTTGATGGAATTGTTTAAATGGGTTTTATCCTTTCGTTAAATGGGAAGTTAAAGGATAACGATACAGCAGAAAGGGAGGGTAAGCATGAATAATCAAATAATCAAAAAGTTTAAGAATCTCGGGATTCATATTGAAAAAACGAAATCACGCCGAGAGATTTTCACTAATGTTTCACAAAACGATTCATCCTTACTCACCACAGCTGCTTTTACTCAATTTTCCCAAAAACGGGAGCTAAAAGAATATTGATGCAATGGGACCGGGGTACATATCAGCTGGTCTTTTTTTGTGCTTTCCTAAAGTGATACACGGTGAAGCAGGAAATGAAAAATCGAATAGAACCTTATGAGCTGAAATAGGATAGAAGGACAAACAATTTGAAATTTAGCGTTAAGGGAGTCCGATTGCATGATATCACAGCTTATAATGACGATATTGAATTGGTTTGCAGAAATGGGGTATATGGGGGTTTTATTGGGGCTGATGGTTGAAATCATCCCGAGTGAGCTTGTTCTTGGATACGGTGGTTATTTGGTCGGCCTAGGGCAAATGAATTTTTGGGGAGCTGTCTTAGCTGGTGTGGTAGGTGGGACGATGGCACAACTATTTCTCTATTGGGCTGGTTATTATGGAGGACGGCCCTTTCTCTTGAAGTATGGAAAATATATTTTTATTAAAGAAAATCATATCGTAATGGCTGAAGAGTGGTTTCAACGTTATGGGGTAGGAGTGGTTTTTACGGCACGATTCATTCCCGTTGTTCGCCATGCCATTTCCATCCCTGCCGGAATTGCAAGGATGTCCGTATGGAAGTTTATATTTTATACGGTTGCCGCTGTCATACCTTGGACCATATTGTTTCTGACCTTAGGGAGGATCCTCGGCGAAAATTGGCAGCAAATCAGGGGAATAACTGCACCTTATCTTATTCCGGTAGCTGGTTTTTCCTTTATACTTATCATGCTTTATATCATCTGGAAAAAAAAGAGTACACCTCCAATCGTAACGGTCAAAAAAATGGGACGGTTTTTCGATAAATGATTACATCAAAAAACAGCCACGTAAAATCACCTTTTCCGTGGCTGTTTTTAATTATTATCCTTGGGGAAGGTCTTCTTCCAGAGGAAGCTGTACGACCTTTTTTGTCACCTCGATGGAACGAATGGCGTGATCTTCCATTTCAATCACTTTAAAGCAGAATCCGTCTTTTTCCATGATGTCCCCTACATTCACATCATAATTTTCAGTAAGGACCCATCCGCCTATAGTATCGACATCATCTTCCTCCAAGTGAATGCCAAGTAAATCATTCACTTCCTTTACAAGAAGTTTAGAGTCTAAAATATAGTGTCCATCTTTGATTTTCCTGATCGATGCGACTTCATCGATATCGAATTCATCACGAATTTCCCCAACGATTTCCTCGAGGATATCCTCAACTGTGACAAGTCCTGAAGTACCGCCGTATTCATCCATCAAAATAGCCATATGAATGCGTTCTTTTTGCATTTTCAACAGTAAATCATGAATGGGTATATTTTCCATAACCCGAATGATCGGACGCGTGTAATTTTCAATCGCTTTGATATGGATTTCCCGATTCTTTATAAGATCCGAGAAAACCTCCTTTAAGTTCACTAAGCCGATGACATGGTCTTTATCACCTTCGACAACAGGATATCGAGTGTATTTCTCCATTTTGGCCACATCGACGAATTCCTGTACCGTTTCATCTTTGGATATCGTCATGATTTCTGTCCTTGGTACCATGATTTCTTTGGCAATACGGTCATCGAATTCAAAGATGTTGCTTACATATTTAAATTCGGACTGGTTAATCTCTCCGCTTTTATAGCTATCCGACAGGATGAAACGCAATTCTTCTTCCGTATGGGCTATTTCGCTTTCGGATGCAGGTTTGAAGCCAAATAATCCGACAACGAAACGTGAAGAATGGTTCAATACCCAGATGAAGGGAAAGGCAATCTTATGGAAAAAAATCAGCGGGCCGGCAATAGCCAAGGCCACTTGCTCAGCCTTTTGGATGGCAACCGTCTTTGGAGCCAATTCACCTACAACCACATTCAGGAACGTTATCAGGGAAAATGAAATGACAAATGTCAGAATGTTTGTGACTTCTTGAGGGAAATTCAAGGCATTGAATAAAGGTCCAACCAATTTGAGGATGGTCGGTTGTCCTAGCCACCCCAATCCAAGGGCAGTAACGGTTATTCCAAGCTGAGTGGCGGATAGGTATTCATCAAGATCGGATGTAACCTTCTTGGCCGCAATCGCTTTTTTGCTTCCCTCTTCAATCAACTGATCGATCCTGGAGCTGCGGACCCTTATGATCGAAAATTCCGAAGCTACAAAAAAGGCAGTTAAAGCGATTAAAATAATGACTAATAAAAAACTTAATATGTCCAATTAGTGTGGGATTTAATTGAATCGCCTGATGTACCGAACGACTTAATTATCCCAGTCACCTCCCAAAACCGATAATGGATGAAATGATATTAATGTATAAAATGTTAGATGAAAAATAAGATCGATTATCTTGTATGAAAATTATGAGGGTTTTATTTTCAATCTATAGGATCATTCACCTCGATTAGTAGTGGAACCTAACTATTAGTATAAGTAACTGGGCGTCAATCAGTCAAAAATTTCACACTAAAAACCCATGGAAAAAAGGATATTTATCCATTATTTAGTTTTCAATTGTATGGAAAAGGTCGTTAGGAAATCGGTAGAGTGGCAGGATAAGGTTCCTTGATGTTTTAAAACGATTTCTTTACAGACGAATAGTCCCAATCCCGTTCCTCTTTTTTTTGTGGTGATGAATGGTTCAAAAATATTCGGCATTACCTCGTCTGGTATCTTCGGCCCATTGTTGGAAATATTTAAGGTAAGGATGCCGGGTGGTGACTCAGAGCCTGAAATGTAAATGGATGGGGAAGGCATCCCCGCAACTACATCAAGAGCATTTAAAATAATATTAAGTAATACCTGACGGAATTCTTCTTCAGAACCGGAAATTACTGCATCATCGGCAATATTACATGTAATGGAAGCATTTACTTCCAAAATGCTTGGATATAAAAATTCGATGACCTCGTTAACTAGCTTAGCAATGGAAAATAGATCTGGTGGTGATGTTGAGGTTTCCTTTTTGGAAATATTAAGAAATTGTGTAATCCGATAATTGAGCTGATCCAATTCCTTTGAAATGATATCAAGGTATTTTATTTCCGGTTGTTCTGCCTGTAACAATTGTATGAATCCCATGATGGATGTCAGTGGATTTCGGAATTCATGGACAAAGCTAGAGGTCATTTGGCCAAGGAGCGTCAAACGGTCTTTATGGTTTGGGCTTATGAAATTATAGCGTTCTTCTAGTTCCGTCGTTTTCAATTCGGTATAATGGGATAATGCAAAATGAATGAGTTTATCGAAGTAAACGTTTATTTGCTTAATTAGATCGGATATCTCTTCTTTGGGTGCTTCGGAATTCAAAACGTGCTCAATGATGATGGATCTGCCGATGGTTGCAGTGGAAAAGAAATTTTCCATATCCAATTGCTTATTAACTCGATCAGACGCAATTTTTCCCCCTACGACCTTCATTACATCGTCTATGTCAGTATCCGATTTTCCAAGCTGATCCATTAGCAGATTAAAGATATTTTCCACTTCTCCCTTAAAATATCCCATATATCCGTCCGGTAAATGCAGCAACTCATCTTTCCATTTGGATATGATACTGCTTTTTTGAGAAGATAAAAAGTGAATGGTCATTTCTCGATTAGATACCATTTTGCCCTCCATACTGTAGGAAAATGAATTTACTTTTGACCCAGAAATTAATGTATTAGAAAAAAATTACAAAATATTAAAATAATTACATCTTGCTTTTATGATAACAGATTAGAGTTCTTTTAACATGTGTCAATTGGATAAATATTCGTCAATCAATCGATAAATACCTTTTTTGACACAGTTTTATTACAGTGATTACATGAATTAATAATAAAAAAAGGTATCCGTAAAGTTAATGACGGTTACCTTTTTTTATGAAATGTATATGGTTCGATATGAACGATCACATGCTGGATATTATATTCCTTCAAAAGATTCTCTTCGATTTTAACCGTAATATCGTGACCTTGGATGACGGTCAAAAGAGGGTTAACATGAACGGTAGTTTCGAGCAGGATTTCACTTCCGTGCATACGGGCCTTAATTTCACTCATGTCTTTAACACCTTCTGTCAATATAATGGTTTGTCCGATCTTTTGCAGGAGCTGCTCGTCGAAACCATCGGTTAAAGAGATGGAGGCATCCCGAAAGATATCCCAGGCCGTTTTGCATATGATGATCCCCACGACTGCTGCAGCTATTGCATCAAGCCAAGGGATTCCCATCTTAGTACCGATGATTCCAATGAAAGCACCGACACTGACAAGGGCATCGGAACGATTATCCTGTGCAACGGCGTAGATGGAAGAGCTGTTGATCTTTTTACTTAATGCTAAGTTATAACGGTAGATTCCGTACATGAAGATTGCAGAGAATAGGGCGACATAACCGGTAAGCATATTGGGAACGGTTGTTGAATCTTGCTGGAAGAAGGATTCTATAGCACTGAATACAACCTGCAGGCCTACGGTGATCATGATGAAGGCAGCTACCAACGAGGCTACGGTTTCCGCCCGTAAATGTCCATATGAATGATTATCATCTGGAGGTCTCTTCGAAATTTTCAAACCAATCAATACGGCTATGGAAGCGATGATATCGGTCGTATTATTTAAACCATCTGCCCAAAGTCCTTTAGAATCACCGAAATAACCAAATGACAATTTAAGGGCAGACAAGAATATGTAAGCGGCGATGCTTATGTAGGCGCCTTTTTCAGCTGAAATCGAATGTTTATCCATGTCCATTCCCTCCCCAATGTAAATTAGGCTTAATAAAGATATCAAAACAAACCTTAGTGAGTCTATAGAAAAATTGTCGTATTTAACCATCTAACTTGGTTAATTGCAGATGTATTGAAGGTATGTAAAGAAGTTGTTTATAAGAAAGAATATCTCCATAAAATGGGAATGACAAGTTGTTGACATATACAATTTCTTTAGTTGTCAATTAAAGAAACTAGTAGTATATTCTAACCGAGGATCGAAAAATAAATACTTCCACAAGGGGAGCCAAAAAGGCTGAGAGTGAACGGTTGAGTTCAGACCCTATGAACCTGATAGTTAGCACTAGCGTAGGGATGTGGTTTTGGATACAAGCAATACTGGGCATCCATTACCGCCCCGGTGTTGCTTTTTTTGCGCAAAATTGGCAGGGGGAACTCATGGACACTTTTTCATTTTTGGAGAAAGGAGTGGCATGATGAAAAATAAAACGTTATTCATGACAGAGGTCGCCATTTTTGCTTCATTGGCTTTATTACTGGATATGGTCTCTGGATTCATTTTTTCAAGAATCTGGCCTCAAGGGGGTTCGATTTCAATAGCCATGGTACCTATTTTTCTGATGGCATATCGTTGGGGCATAAAAGGTGGGATGTTAGCCGGATTGTTACTTGGACTATTGCAGATTGTAAGTGGTACAGCATGGATCGGAACACCGATTCAAGGCTTCATTGATTATTATCTTGCCTTTATGGTTGTCGGGATATCCGGTGTATTCATGAACAAGTTTGTAAACAGCTATAAAGAGGAAAAGCGTTCCAAAGCGAAATTATACGGGATTGGTGGCATGTTTTTGGGCAGCTTCCTGAGGTTTCTCTGTCATTTCACTTCTGGAATCGTGTTTTTTGGATCTGCAGCGCCAAAAGGACAGCCAGTAGCGGTTTATTCATTCATTTATAATGGGACTTATATGCTGATCAGTTTTATTTTATCGGCCATTGTGGTGATGATGTTATATTCGGCAGCTTCAAATGTATTACTGAAAAAAGCCTATTAACAAGAAAGCCGGATTCTACAAGAATCCGGCTTTTTTTCGGAGAATGACCAAACGATACGTACAGGGCGAACTGGCTCAATCTCATTTTGCAATGAATACCGAACAGGGGGCGTTTTTCGCAATTGAACTACTTGTACTTCCCAGAAAGAATTTTTCCAAACCGCTTTTAGAGCTATTGCCGACGACGATGAGGTCGGCCGCAGTTCTTTCTGCATATTCACATATGCTATCTGGCGCATGTCCTTCCAATATCTCGAATTTCCCCTTGACTTGACATTCACTTAGCAATCTCAACGTATTACTTTCTGCGTTCCGAACACTATTCTCGATGGGGGAAGGGGTGTCAATTACCTTTTGTTCTCGCTGTTCAACTTCAACGACGGGATGTGTCTGAACGGGATCGACATAAAATCCTGCAGCGGGTACGAATCCAGGAGCTGTGACGTTTCCCATGATACTCTGTTCAACCTTATCATTTAGGACATGGACTACGGTCAGCTCAGCTTCAGGAAAGGCCTTTTTGATTGTTGCTCCATATTCCACGGCCTGTGTACTCTCTTCATTTCCATCAAAAGCGACGACAATATTTTTTACGTCTTTCATAATATCATCTCTCCCATTTATAAGTCTTTAAGGTGTTATACCCACTTTTAAATGGCTTCACGCCTTTAATTGGTATATAGATCGCCAATTACGGGTAAAGGATAGATACGAGCATTGTTAAAATGGTTGGATGAAATCCTGGTCCTTCAATTAGTTGGCGTGCTTTATTTTTCATTCGGAAGGAATATCATCAGCAAGGAAGCCGGTACGCGAGTATAGTGCTAAAAGAAAAAGCGACTGAGCTGCAGCCTTTTAGTCAATCGACGAGTTTTCTTTAATAAAAAGGGTAAAATATTTTTAATGAAACATGTCGCAGATGGGAAAATGGGGGTACAAATGAGAGGGTTAGTGAAATTAGTTCTAATTATAATATTGGCGATTGTGGTTTTAGGCGCCGGTTCACTCTTGTATTTCAGGCAGGGTGCAGATATAAGCCATCTTGAAAATAATCTTCAGCAACCGACAGGAATCTATGATCTGGATGGGAATCTTGCCAGTACGATCACGGCAAATAAATCCGAAGGTGTTGCGATAGATGAAATACCGGAACATATGAAACAAGCGGTGGTTTCCATTGAGGATCACCGTTTTTATGAACATCACGGTATAGATTATCAAGGGATCTTGCGAGCCTTGGTTAAAAATGCGAAGGCTGGAAGTGTTGTTGAAGGCGGGAGCACGCTCACCCAGCAGCTTGTGAAAATCACGATGCTGGAATCGGATCGAACATTGAAGAGGAAGATAGGAGAGTTTTTTCTAGCCCAGGAAGTTGAAAATCAATATACGAAAGATGAAATTCTGGAAATGTATTTGAATCAAGTTTATTTTGGCCATGGGGCATGGGGAATCAAAAAGGCTGCAAATATTTATTTTTCCAAAGAGGTCTCTGAATTGACCGTTGCCGAGGGAGCCTTGCTGGCGGGTGTCATTAATCTACCATCCAAACTTGATCCATATAAGAATTTGGACGGAGCAGTGAAGCGGCGTGATTTGGTTCTTTCCAGAATGGCGGAACATGGTTATTTGACGAAAGATGAAGAAGCAGCCGCAAAAAAAGATTCGGTGACACTTCTTATGGGGGAGAAGGAAACCGATCCATTAAGAGGTAAGTATCCTTATTATGTTGATCATGTTTTATCGGAAGCATCGAGTAAATATGGAATTAAGCTTGAGGAACTGCTTTCAAAGGGCTATAAAATTTACACTACACTGGATCAATCCATGCAGCAGGCTACAGAATCCGTGTATGCGAATGAAGCCAATTTTCCAGTTGGAACGAGTACAGAGCAAATGGTTCAAAGCGGGTCAGTCCTCCTTGATCCTGAAACGGGCGGGATAAAGGCACTAGTCGGTGGTAGAGGTGAGCATCAATTCATGGGATATAACCGGGCAACCCAGCTGTCAAGATCTCCGGGTTCATCCATTAAACCACTTGTCGTTTACACTCCAGCGGTTGAGGAGGGATACGATATCACTGACCCTTTAAAGGATGAAAAAATGAGCTTCGGTGAATATGAGCCAACAAACCTGAGCGGTGAATACAAAGGAGAAGTACCCATGTATGAAGCGGTGATGAATTCCTTGAATGTACCAACGGTTTGGCTATTGAATGAGATTGGCATCGATAAGGGGCTGGATTCACTTGAGCGGTTTGGGATTCCGTATGACAAGGATGATCGAAATCTGTCGCTAGCTCTAGGAGGGATGAGGAAAGGTGTGTCCCCGCTGCAGATGGCAGGAGCCTTTTCAGCATTTGCAAACGATGGGGAAAGGGAGGAAACTCATGCCATTGTAAGAATAGAAAATAACGATGGAAAAGAGGTAGGGGCCTGGAAAGAGAAAAGCACCAAAGTAACCTCTAAAAGCGTCGTCGATAAAATGAATGCGATGCTGCTTGGTACAGTGGAATATGGCACAGCTAAAAACGCGGCTGTTTCCGGTTATGAAATAGCAGGTAAAACAGGTTCCACACAAGTGCCCATCGAAGGGATTTCAGGGGTTAAAGATCAATGGTTCATCGGTTATTCACCTTCACTGGTCGGTGCTGTATGGGCTGGATATGATAAGACGGATGAAAAAAATTACCTAACGACACACAGCAGTCAGGGAAGTGCACTCATCTTTCAAAAAATAATGTCGAAAGCTCTACAGAATCAAGCGGCTCAATCCTTTAAAGCTCAAGATATCGGACCGCTAATAGCTGAACAACAGGCACTTATAGCTGAGCGACAGGCAAAGGAAGAAGAGGAGCAACAGACAAAGGAAGAAGAGGAGCAAAGAAAGCAATATTGGATTGATAAAGGAAAAGAAATTCGGGATGGTTTGAATAAATGGAGGGATTGGGAGGTGCCGTGGTAATTTTTCTGAAAAGGGACTATGGAACACAGGCTCTTTCCAATAAAAATCTACACAAAAAAAGACTGTCAATCATTTGACAGTCTTTCATCATTCTTAAAAAATAAGATTTGCTATTATGCCGATTACGACGATTGCGCCTATGACCATTAAAATGGTTCTCATTCTATACAACCTCTTCTTATCCCGAAATTGTTGGAATCATTTAAATGATAACGGTTTGGTTCGATTGGAAACCAAATGCACTTTCATCATTTTCTTTACAAATAGCCTGTACTTTTTCGAGCATGGCATGTACATTTTCGCCTTCAAGTATGACTTTCATGGTTGCACATTCTTGGAGAATGAGCACAAAGGATACAAAAGTTGAAAGTTTCTTGGCATCAACCAATTTATGGTTGCAGATAAAATATATATTCCCTTTAAAGTCTTTCGTAACTTGATATAGGTTCATGATTTGTCGCATGGATAATCTTTTATTTGTTTTAATGTCAGAAGAAATCACTTTATTCATGTCGTTTACTCCTTTATGTTTTTATACTTTTGGAAAAGCATAATCAAGATGTCAATTCAGCTACAATTTTTAAAATCGAACAAGTATGTGTGGTCTTTTTTATGTAATTGTTAGCGGGTCATGTTGTATATTTACCCGTGTAAATGATTTTGAAACCTATTTGAAAATTTCAATTTTTGAAGGGAGAGGGACAATGCTCACACTAATTAAAAATGGGGAGATTTATGGCCCGGAATATATGGGACCAAAAGATATCCTCTTGGTTGGAAAGCAAATTGGCTTCATTGAGGACAAGATTGATGTACCTGCCAATTTCGTTGAATTGGAAGTGATTGATGCGAGTGGTCAAGTCGTGGTTCCGGGTTTTATAGATGCTCATGTACATATTATCGGCGGAGGCGGTGAAGGAGGATTCAAGACGAGGACACCTGAAATACAATTAACGGATGCCACGTTAGCGGGTATAACGACATTGGTAGGGGTCATCGGAACAGATGGTACGACAAGGACGATGCCAGCACTGCTTGCTAAAGCCAGAGCGCTTGAAGAAGAAGGAATTAGCTGCTTCGTTCAGACAGGTTCATATCAAGTTCCAGTCAAGACGTTAACCGGCAAGATTGAAGATGATTTGATTCTAGTGGATAAAATTATCGGTGTGGGCGAAATCGCCATTGCCGATCATCGTTCTTCGCAGCCGACTGCATCTGAACTTGCTAAACTAGCCTCTCAGGCGCGTAATGGAGGTCTGTTGTCCGGGAAAAGCGGTATCGTCAACATTCATGTCGGCGATAGTCGAGATCATTTGCAGGTAATTGAAGAAGTAGTCGAGACAACGGAAATACCAATCACTCAGTTTTACCCTACACATATAAATCGAAATCCGCATTTATTCAAAGCGGGGATGGAATATGCAAAAAAAGGGGGGTATATTGATTTTACGACAAGTACGATCAAGAAGTTCCTTGAAGAAGGGGAGGTTAAAGCAAGTACAGCAATAAAAAGGGCACTGGAAGAAGGTGTTGAAATCGGGCAGATCACTTTAACTTCAGATGGACAAGCAAGTCTGCCTGACTTCGATGGCAGCGGCAACCTGCGCGGATTGAACATTGGTACATGCATGTCATTATATGATTCTGTTGTCGATGCGGTCCTCGAGGATGGGGTGTCAATTGCCGATGCCGTACGAGTTGTGACGGAAAATCCGGCAAATATTTTAAAACTCTCTAAAAAGGGACAGCTTGCGGTAGGTAAAGACGCCGATCTGATTATAATGAAGAAACAAACTTTAGAAATAAATAGTGTCATCGCGATGGGACGGATCATGGTCAAAGACGGTGAAGCGGTCGTGAAAGGAACATTTGAAAAATAGATCTTTCTAATATCCGTGAAGCGGGAAAAGGAAATGAAACTAAATTGGTATGGTAATCCGCAAAAACATAATGGATTACGCTTATGGTAGCTGCTGTTTTCCTGTGGTTGCAAGACATCCAACAATCATGAAATGAAAAAAGACCCATAAATATATTATGGGTCTTTTTGGGCTGGATACTGATTTGTTGCATTTTGGGATCCTCTGCAAGCGAATGGGTGACTTGAATCAATCGAAGCAAGTCCAACAATTTGTCGGTAACCTGGTGATTTTATATAAAATTTTCCCATTAATGGTGCTTAATTTCAAAATGAAGGTGAGGTATAAGAAAACATATTCTAAATAAAGGTAATATACGAAAAATTCATTCCATTTAACATATTATTAAAATCTTGGATGTATTATCCTTTTATATAAGCAAATGTAGTTTATGAAACATTATATATTCACAAACATAAAAGACCAATGAAAACATTTTGGGCTGTTATTTCATGACTGTTCAAAACCTTGGTAAGTTTGCGAAACAAATCTATCTTAAGGGGAGAAATGAAATGGAAAAGACGGGAAACCCAATAATGAAAGCGCATTCAAGTGGAGTTGAGCCGGAAATGTTTCGTGTATTGACTCCTGATGGGGAAATCATTGAAACGATAGATGGAAAAATCGATAAATCACTGATGTTAAAGATGTATGAAAGCATGCTCCTGCTCAGAACATTTGATCGAAAATCAATTAATCTCCAGCGCCAAGGCAGGATTGGAACTTATGCACCTTTCGAAGGACAGGAAGCATCCCAGGTAGGAAGCGCTTTAGCATTGTCGGCAGGGGATTGGATGTTTCCCACATACCGTGATCATGGAGCGGCAATCATTCATGGTCAGGAATTATACCGTGTTTTCCTATACTGGATGGCGCATTTTGATGGTTCGATTTGTCCAGAAGGCAAAAGGATATTGCCTCCAAGTGTTCCCATTGCCACTCAAATGGTTCATGCGGTTGGAACGGCTTGGGCAAGTAAGATTAAAGGCGAGCAGAATGTTAGCATTGCTTATTTTGGTGATGGAGCCACTTCTGAAGGGGACTTTCATGAGGCACTGAATTTTGCTGGCGTTTATAAAACCCCAACAATCTTTTTCTGCCAAAATAATGGCTACGCCATCAGTGTGCCTTTTGAAAAGCAATCAGCATCTAAAACCATATCCCAAAGGGCTGCCGCTTATGACATCCATGGGGTGCGAGTGGATGGAAATGATATTTTCGCAGTATGGCTGACTGTAAAGGAGGCTGTCGAAAGAGCCCATAAAGGGGAAGGACCTACTTTAATCGAAGCCGTTACCTTTCGCTATGGTGCTCATACTACTGCAGACAATCCGAACATATATCGCGATCAGGACGAAATTTCAACGTACTGGAGGGAAAACCGGGATCCGATAACACGTCTTAGTAAGTATTTGAATAAAGAGGGTTACTGGAATGAAGAGCAGGAAGAATTGGCGTTAAAACAATTCAACGAACTGATTGATGCTCACCTTCAAAAAGCCGAAGGGTATCCGAAATCCGACCCGCTCGAAATGTTTAACCATGTATATGCCGAGGAGTCATGGCATCTAAAGGAACAGAAGCAGGAATTGAACCAAATCTTAAGGAAAGGCGGGAAGAAATAATGGGCAAAAATTTAACGATGCTCCAGGCTATTACGGAAGCGCTGGACCAAATGCTGGGTCATGATGATCGCGTGATGATCTTGGGTGAGGATATTGGAGTGAATGGCGGAGTTTTCCGATCGACGGAAGGGCTTTATGAGAAGTATGGAAAAGATCGAGTTGTGGATACGCCATTAGCTGAATCCGGAATCATCGGCTCTGCCATTGGTTTAGCACTTAACGGAATGCTGCCCATAGTGGAGATCCAGTTTCTCGCCTTTATTTACCCGGGTTTCGAGCAACTCGTTTCCCATGCTGCCCGTATGAGGTATCGTACTCGTGGGCAATTTGGGGTGCCCCTCGTAATCCGTACGCCATATGGTGCCGGAATCAGGGGGCCTGAACTTCATTCCGAAAGTGTCGAAACCTTCTTTGCCCATACTCCGGGTTTAAAGGTGGTTGCACCCAGTAATCCATATGACGCAAAAGGGCTGCTCATTTCAGCGCTCGAAGATCCTGATCCAGTGATTTTTTTGGAACCGACCAAATTGTATCGGGCTTTTAAGGAAGAAGTTCCCGACGAAATGTACCGAATACCAATAGGTCAAGCAAAAGTGGTCCAGGAGGGAAGTGACCTGACCATTTTTGCATGGGGGGCCATGTTGAGGGAGGCATTGAATGCCGCGAAAAAGATTGAAGAAGAAAAAGGCTGGAAGTGTGAAGTGGTCGATCTTCGAACACTATACCCTTTAGATAGGGATACGATCGTGCAATCCATTAAAAAGACAGGTCGTGCATTAATCGTCCATGAAGCCCATAAGACTGCCGGATTAGGTGCGGAGATTATCTCCATCATTAATGATGAAGCCCTTATTTACCTGAAAGCGCCGATTAAGCGTGTAACAGGATTTGATGTACCGGTTCCGCCGTTTACAATAGAAGATCATTATTTACCGACTGTTGACCGTGTAAAACAAGGAATAGTCGAAACGATATCATTTTAATTGATGATTAAGGTGGAGAAGGAGGAAGACGCATGTTGGAATTCAAACTTCCTGATGTAGGGGAAGGGATGCATGAAGGGGAAATTATCCAATGGCTCATCAAAGAAGGGGATGCGGTAACACAGGACCAACCCATTGTTGAAGTGCAAACGGATAAAGTCAATGCGGAATTGACTGCTCCCGCAGCGGGAGTGGTCAAGAAGATATTTTTTTCCGAAGGGGATATCGTGGAAGTGGGAACCACCATATTCACCATTCAAGTAGAAAACGGTATGCCTGCTCCGGAAACAGACATGGGTGAAGAAGAAATCCAGGCCGTGCAATCAGGTGATGTAAAAGTAAATGCAGGACAAATAACAAGCAAGCCGCATCTTGAGGCAGTGCGTGTGTTGGCTACCCCATTCGTGCGTCAAATGGCGAGGGAAATGAAGATTGATATCGAGCAGGTTAAGGGCTCCGGTCCTGCAGGGCGAATTACCGAAAGTGACTTGAAGCAGTTTAAAGAAAATCATTCGATTACACGGGAAAATGTCTATAATAACGATAACAAGATTCTTCAAGATACTGCCACAATGAAGAATGCCGATAAGGCAAAGGGATTGGAAAATGAGTGGGAAGAGCGGATTCTGCTTAAGGGCATTCGTAAAAAAATCGCTGAACATATGGTAAAGTCGGTTTCGACCATTCCTCATGTAACCCATGTAGATGAATTGGAAATGGACCGATTGAAGGAATTTAAAAATCAATTAAAGGCGTATTCCGATGTTAAGGATATTAAATTGACTTTTTTACCATTTTTCGTTAAAGCGATTGTCATTGCCTTAAAGGAGTTTAAAACTTTAAACGCTTCAATTGATGAAAAGACCAATGAAATTATCCTGAAAAATTATTATCATATTGGGATTGCAACAAATACAAAAGAGGGTCTCATTGTTCCTGTCATAAAACATGCAGATCAAAAAACCATTTTCCAACTGGCTGATGAAATCAGGGAATTGGCAACTCAAGCCAGGGAAGGGAAGTTGAGCATAGATCAAATCACAGGCAGCACATTTACCATAAGCAATGTAGGACCGATCGGAGGGTTGCATGCCACCCCGATCATTAACTATCCGGAAGCGGCAATATTGGCGTTGCATAAGATGGAACACCGCATGGTCGTTCGCGATTTGGAAGGTGTTATCCGTTTAATGATGAATATGTCTTTATCTTTCGATCATCGTTTAATTGATGGTGTAACAGCGGTACATTTTACAAACAGGATCAAGGAACTGCTGGAAAATCCAATTCGTTTAGTTGTGGAGATGAGATAAATGGTAGTAGGGGAAGTTGCTGTAGAGACGGATGTTATCATCATGGGAGGAGGTCCGGGGGGATATGCTGCGGCTATCCGTCTCGGACAGTTAGGGAAATCGGTCGTGCTGGTTGAAAGGGATAGGCTGGGCGGGGTTTGCCTAAATCGGGGCTGTATTCCTTCGAAGGCTTTAATTCACGCAGCTGATCAGTACCAAAGGCTTAACGATTTAGGGAAAATGGGTATCAGGCTTTCTCAAGAAAAAAACACAATGGACTTGGGAATTTGGCAGGATTGGAAAGAGGGCATCACTTCCCAGTTGAACCAAGGTATTGCCCATTTGTGTAAAGAAAATGGAGTGACGGTGGTTAAAGGTCAAGCAACCTTTTTATCTGATGACCGCATCGGAGTCGAAACCGATGGCGATTTTGAAACTTACAAGTTTGAACAGGCAATTATTGCGACGGGGTCCAGACCTTATATTCCATCATTCATTAAGGTCGATGGAGAATATATTTTGGATTCAACAGCATCTTTGCAGCTGCAGGAAGTCCCATCCAGCTTGTCGATCATCGGCGGAGGCTATATCGGAATCGAATTGGGTATGGCCTTTGCCAAGTTAGGTACTAAAGTGACCATCATTGAGATGGCTAGCCGCATTCTCCCCCAGGTTGCCGAAAACCTGGTCAAGGAAGTTACCCGTAATGCCAAGAAGCTGGGGATGAACATTAAAACATCCTCGAGGGTAGAAAAGGCGAGTGTAGTGGATGGTCATGTACACCTTCAGGTTTCCTCGGAAAAACAGGGGGCGGAAGTGGTCGTGAGCGAAAAGACCCTGGTTACGATTGGCAGGATTCCTAACACTGAAGAGATTGGCCTGAATCGGGCTGGCGTTACGGTTGGCGAAAAAGGCTATATAGCTGTAGATATGGAATGCCGTACAAATGTGCCGCATATCTTTGCCATCGGAGACATTACACCTGGTCCAGCTCTTGCCCATCGAGCGTCCAAACAGGGAATCGTGGCAGCGGAAGTAATAGGGGGGTTGCCAAGTGCGATTGACTCTCCTTATGTCCCCTATGTGATTTTCTCGGAACCACAAATAGCAGGGGTTGGTTTAAGCCGTGAAGAAGCTGAACAACAGGGATACAGCGTCAAGACCGGGAAATTCCCATTCAGTGCCAACGGAAGGGCGCTTGCAATGGATGAAACAGAGGGATTTGCTGAAGTGATCGTGGATGCAGAAAGCCACATATTGCTTGGAATGCATATGGTTGGTGCAGATGCTTCCAACCTTATAGGTGAAGGGGTCCTCGCCCTTGAGCTGGCGGCTCGGGTCGAAGATATAGCCCTCAGCGTGCACCCTCATCCAACCTTGGCTGAGGGATGGATGGAAGCGGCGGAGGCAGTTTTGGGACATGCGATTCACATTGTTAATAAATAGGATAACTGGTAATTAGTGGGGATTACCGGTGTAGTCCCCGATTAGAGTGGTTTATTTTAATGGAGTTAGAAACCTAGTCATTGGTCCGCCGTAAGTCAAAACAGTAATAGCCTGTAATGATTCCTCTTGTAAAACTAATGGTATATTGATATCATTTTTACTTTGGTGAGGTATGAGAAAATTTTTCAAAAAGGCTTTGCACCCTTTCACTCCTGAACCATAACGGTTGATGAGATAATTTATCTATTCGCCATTCAACGATTGAAATGAGTTGGATTTATTATACTGAGAAATTATGGAATAAAGGAGGCAAATGTAATGGAATCAAATGGCGGATCACTGCAAAAGAGATTATTGCCGCGGCATATCAGCATGATGGCAATGGGAGGGGCAATAGGTACTGGGATTTTTAAAGGAAGTTCCGAAACCATATCGTTAGCAGGACCAGGAGTCATTTTTACTTATATGTTTGCAGGATTATTACTTCTTGTAGTCATGGGAGCTATAGCGGAAATGGCAATCGTCTATCCAAATACGAATATGAAAGGTTTCATTCAGAAAGCATTTGGAAAGCGAAGTTCCTTCATCATAGGTTGGATGTATTGTTTCATGTGGCTGTCCGTTTGTGTCATTGAGGTAGTGGTGGCAGGCAGCTTCTTGCAGTATTGGCTCCCGGCAATCCCACTATGGATATTAAGTTTAGGGTGTGCTGCTTTGATCATTGGGGTCAACATGATGAATGTTAAACATTATGGCGAATTCGAATTTTGGTTTGCTGGCATTAAAATTACAATGATCATCGTATTCATTATCTTGGGAGCCTGTATTTTATTTGGGGTCATCCCAAGCGGCGGATCAAATTATCTACAAAACTTCACAGGGCACGGAGGGTTTTTCCCAAATGGGTGGATGTCCATCTTTTCGGCATTACTGATCGTCATGTTCTCATATGGCGGTTCTGAGTTAATCGGGGTGACGGTAACGGAAGCGAAGGATGCAGAACGCATCTTACCGAAGGTCATTAAAAACTATATTTGGAGAGTCGTATTATTTTTCACCTTACCGATCCTTATAATCTGCGGTCTGATTCCTTGGAACGAAATTAGCGACCAGGCAAGTCCATTCGTACAAGTATTATCAATGTCCGGTTTTCAGGGATCTGCACACATCATGAACTTCATTTTAATTACGGCCGTATTATCTGCTGCTAACTCTGGAATATATGGGTGTACACGGATGCTGCATTCTTTAGCTGCAGAAGGGGAAGCTCCAAAGTCGTTCTCTTATGTATCGAAAAATGGAGTTCCCTTGTATAGTTTAATACTAAGTGCCGTTGTATTGGTCGTCGGCTCCATGATTACCTACGTTGCCCAGGACAAGGCATTTACTCTATTAATGGCGTTTCCGGGTTTTGTGGTCTCACTTGTATGGATTAGCATCTGTTTAGCGCAGCTAAAACTTCGCAATTCATACCCTAAGGCTCCGAGTTTTAAATTATGGGGCTTTCCATATGTAACATTATTTGCTGTAATCACCTTAAGCGTAATTTGTGTCATGTTCGTGTTTAGTGAACAGAACCGAATCAGTATCATTGCTTGCCTTATTGTGCTGGCTGCATTAATCTCGATTTCGATCTTCAAATTTAAAAATGGGGATGAACAGGAAACGACCATAATAGAAAAGGAATCTTGTTAAATAAATTCACGTCAAAGATACGACATGGGCAAAGGCGTCTATGTCGTATCTTTCATGTTTTAATAATTACAATCAAGCTGCAACTTCATTGATAGTTCAAGTAGTCGACATTTTATTGATTACATGTTGTAAGTAGGTTATGAATCTTTCATTTTCAAGTGGGGTGCCGATGGTCACGCGGATAGTATTTTCATAGCCTAACAAATGACCGGAACGGATAATGACACCTTGAATTAATAGCTTCTCAAAAACGTCCCTGCCAGGATGGTTCAATTTGATCATCAAGAAGTTGGCATGTGAAGGGAAGAAAGCTAATCCCATCTCGCGTAGTTCGTTTTCTAAATATCTTCTTCCTTCCGCATTTTTACGTGCGCATTGCTCTACAAATGTATGGTCGTCGAGGGAAGCGAAGGCCGCAGCCTGTGCTAAACGATTCGTATTGAAGGGTTCTTTCACTTTAACTAGCTCTTGTATGATGGAAGCATCCATTAAACCATATCCAATCCTTAATGCAGCCAATCCATAAATCTTTGAAAAAGTGCGTAAGATGACCAGATTTGAATGATTATTTAGCAGTGGCAAAGTTTCTAAATATTCTGCATCGTCGACATACTCATAATAGGCTTCATCAACGATCAGTAAAATATGTTTCGGCACCTTCTCGATAAAAGATCTTAACTTTTCTTTTTGAACGATCGTTCCTGTCGGATTATTGGGATTACAGACAAATATCATTCTTGTCTTTTCAGTTATGGCATCGTACATACCCTGCAGGTCATGTGCACCATTAATAAGCGGTATCTTTATCGGTGTGCCGCCATCTATCACTACATTCGTTTCATAGCGAGGGAAAGTAACATCAGCCATGATGACTTCATCATTTTGTTGAATGTAGGTTCTTGTTAACAAACGTATTACCTCATCGGATCCATTGCCTAAGATTATATGGTCTTGATCGATATTCAATTTCCTTGCCAACTTCTCAGTTAATGACGGTGCCATACCTTCAGGATAAAAGGAGGTTTGCTCCATTTCGATAAGCATGGCTTCTTTTGCCAGGGTTGAACAACCGAATGGATTCTCATTGGATGCCAATTTTACAATCGTTTCAAGTCCTAGTTCACGTTGCACTTCTTCAATTGGCTTACCGGAAACATATGGGCTGATGTCTTCGATGTTTTTTCGAACCGGGATTTTCGTATAGGTCAATGCAGGTTCCTCCCTTTGGTAAATTCTGAATTTTCTTTATCTATTTGATTATTTTAATGATAGAATATTAACTGTTAAAATTACATACAAAAAAGAATGTATTTTTCGCTTTCCATACAACATTTTAAAGAAATATAAGCTTATATTCCTTCATTATGAAAGGCGGTTGCTTCATGGATGAAATAGATGTCAGGTTACTGGAACTTTTACAAATGAATGGACGCATTACGATTAGTGAACTATCGAAGAAATTGGCTCTCAGTCGACCAAGCATTTCTGAACGTATGTATCGCCTGCAAGAAAAGGGGATCATTGAGGGTTTCAGCGCAAGGGTTTCACCATTGGCAATAGGCAGAGGTGTACTTGTGTTCATTCAAGTCAGTGAACTTAAGGTTTCTGTTTCCGATTTTGAGCAATTAGTGAAAAATGATTTAGACATTATCGAGTGCCATCGTGTAACAGGAACAGTTGGATATTTTTTGAAAGCGGCTTTAGCTGATATGGACAGCATGAGATTACTAATAGATCGATTAATACCTTATGGACATCTGAATACTTCCATAGTTTTGACATCTCCGGTACCTTCCCGCTCCATTCTTCCAAGGGTCAATGAAATGGAGGATCATGGTGCGAAATCCTAGCTGGAATTTCAACTGATGCCGGTAAATGGGTTCGGACGGTTGAAGGGTTCATAGGTTTTTTACAAAAGGAACGAGGCGAGATGCCTGTTCCTTTTTTTGGCGTTATTTTAAATCCATCAAAGCACCGAAATATTGCTGGGCCGTTGTAAAACAAATGAATGCCAATAGTTCAGAAATCTCTTCATCACTGAATGCCTCCTTCAATACTCGGAAAAACTTTTCCTCCGTTTTTTCACGTTGAATGAGGAATACTTCCGCAAAGGCGATTGCATAGCTTTCTTTCGTTTCTTCCGGCTTTAATGGAATCCCTTTGGCCTGACAGTATGAACAACCATTACCGTATGCCAACACCCTTCTGACGTTTTCCTTCAACTCCTTCGAAAGTAACCCATCTGCAGATACGCAATCTGAGAGGTCCGACCATTTATGCGAAATAACTTCTGAATGAAATAACCTTTGAAACGGACTGGATCCAATCGATGATTTTTTTATTCTTGTCATGAACATCTCCCCTTTGAGATAATCCTAATATAAAAATACAGGAATATTAATTCCGTTTGTAAAGTATTCCGGTTGAATAATGAATAAATATAAAGAAAAGAAGGGGAATAATTTTAAAATGAAAATAGATGAAAAAGACCAAAGCATCCTTGCTGAATTAAGGTTGAATAGCCGGATTTCCATGAGGGAGTTGGCAAAGAAAGTAAACCTCTCCGCCCCTACCGTTACAGAACGGGTACGGCAAATGGAGTCATTCGGGATCATTAAAGGGTATGTTGCCGAGATTAATCATAAAAAGATTGGTTTTCCTATTGAGTGCATCGTGGAAGCAACGATAAAAAATGGGGAATATGAGAAATTCAAAAAGTATATCTCCAAGCTACCGAATGTTGACTTTTGTTATCGAATTGCCGGGCAGGCTTGCTTTATGCTGAAAATCCACAGTGAGAGCCTTGAAGAAGTGGAGGAATTCATCAATCGGACAATCCCTTTTGCGGCAACTATTACACATGTAATTCTTTCTGAGGTAAAGATAAGTCAGGAATAAAGAATTTTTTATTTCCCGTGAACGATATCATCAACTTAAACGTCAAATAAGTATAAAGGTTACGGATATGAGAGTGGTGACAATAAATGGATGAAAGAGATCTGGTTAAGGCGGCAAAAAAGGGAGATGATGGAGCGTTGGCTGCATTGTTTCAAGGTTCCTATCCTTTTCTGCTTAAATATCTACTGAAGTTGACCTTTAATCTCGAAAATGCTGAAGATTTAGCTCAGGAGACTTATTCGAAAGCAATTGAGAATCTTTCAAGGTTTAAGGGGGACTACTAATACCGTCCCTGGTAAAGAAATTAAGGAACTGAAGGGACTTGTTAAGGGAAACTGTGTTCAATCGAAGCATATTGGAAAAGATATTCTCGTGGGATTACGGACAATTGTCGGCGGTGAAATTACTGAGTATACAGAAATGATGAAGGAAGCCAGACAAAAAGCAATTGGCAGGATGGTCGATGAAGCGAGAGGAAAAGGGGCGAACGCAATAGTCACAATGCGTCTGGAAACCTCTGCGGTCATGCAAAACACTTGTGAAATCATTGCTTACGGCACGGCAGTTCATGTTGAATGACTTCATGTTTAATTCATATTCTATTGATATAGGTCTTTGAATCAATTTTTTTTGTAACCCTTATTTGAATGAACTTCCCACTATTCAGTTAATCTTTTTAAATGGGCAGTAGCTCCCTAACTGGAATTTTAAATAAACTCAGCGGGATAATGCTACCGGCAATTTTGAAAGGGAACATTCGGAATTTTATAGAGATTATTATTTACCTTAAGGTTATCGCCAATTAAACTTTTTAAAACCGTTTCGAATCAATCGGACACCCTTTAATCGGGGGAATAATTTGAATAAAAGATAAAACGCCTGGATTTTATCCAGGCGTTTTATTCTTTTTGTAAAAGTTCAGTTATCAGAAAAGTGATAGAGCGGGTTTAATTTGAATAGGGAAGTAGATTAATGGGTAGTGGTAATAACTAGTGAACAATGAGTTAATATTGAAAAGATGGGGTGTTGTGTTATGGAGGAAAATGATAAAAATTTGAAACCTAAACTAGCCAGTGAAGCAGTTAATGTGATTGAAAATGTAGCTGGAACATACCCTGGTTATCGTCGTGCGCATGCAAGGGGATATGTGTATGAGGGGGTTTTTACCCCAAACGGAAAAGCGTCCCCATTAACGGTGGCTTCGCATCTTCAGGAGGAAGCTGTGCCAGTGATCATTCGGTTTTCAAATAGCTCGCCCATTCCAAGCCATCCTGATGCCATTTCCCCTGTTAAGGGCATGGCCGTGAAGTTTCAATTGCCGAATGGAGAGGTGTCAGATCTTATTACTGTGACCATTCCGCTATTCTTTGCAAAAACACCGGAAGCGTTTGTTGATATTGCGGGCTTTTTCAAATCTGCAAAAGAAGGTTTCCCCAATCTGAAAGAGCTGGCCAAAATCCTGTTGAAATACCCTGAAAGCAAGGCAAGCCTGCAAATGCTTAAAGAAATGCGTTCTCCAGCCAGTTTCTCAACGTGTCAATATTACTCCATTCATGCATTCTATTTCATTAACGCGGAAGGGAAGCGTCAGGCCATTAAGTATGAGTGGGTACCTGATGCCGGCCTTAGTATGCTGGCAAAAAAAGAGGTAGCCGAGCGTTCGGGAGAATATTTGAATGAAGAAATGGAAGAGAGGCTCAAGCAAGGTCCGGTGGGCTTTAAGTTGAACATTCAAATAGGAGGGGAAAATGACCCGGCTGACGATCCAACCAAAGCTTGGTCGGAAGATAAACAGGTAATCATGGTCGGGCATTTGGGAATTTTTAATAAATTGGAAGGTGCTGAGGATCATCTATTGTTTGATCCAACCAATATTCCT
Source organism: Peribacillus sp. NJ11 (assembly GCF_030348405.1). Taxonomy (NCBI): domain Bacteria; kingdom Bacillati; phylum Bacillota; class Bacilli; order Caryophanales; family Bacillaceae; genus Peribacillus; species Peribacillus sp. NJ11. The sequence goes on along the minus strand of NZ_JAUCFO010000001.1, from coordinate 6,457 downwards.
GAAGGAATTGAGTGTTCTGAGGACCCAATCCTGCATTTTCGCCACAGTGCGTATGCCGTTTCATATGACCGTCGGATAAATAACAAATGAAAGGTATCTTGAAAAAGGGAAACTCCTTATTAAAGGATTTTCCCTTTTTTGTAAGTTTACATTTTTCCGGATCTGAAAATGGTGTAAAGCATGAGTAAGAACATCAGGGTTGCAACGACAAAACCAATCTCGATAACCGGTATTTTCCATAGGATCAGTGTTTCCCCGCCTATTGCAGAACCGATAATGAGACCGACCATGATTATGCTGAATGCAAGCAGTATAATACTGAAAGACAGCCGGTTCGAGATTTGATCAAGCTTATGTAAAAAAACTTGAAGTTCGGGAATATTGATATCGAGCCGCAATTTCCCTTTTTTTATGATACCTGTTACTTCCCTGATATCCTTGGGCAGTTCGGCAATGGCTTCGGCAGACTCGATGAATTGATTCCAGGCGTTCTTCGCAATGTTTTTTGGATTGTAGCGCTCCTTAAAAAGCCTTTCCCCAAAAGGTTCAGCTGCTTTCATAATGCTGAAATTCGGATCTAATCCTTCGACAATGGCCTCCATGGTGAGCAGGGCCTTGCCGAGCATCGTGAATTCGGGAGGAATTTGGACTTGGTGCCGATTGGCAACCGTGAACAGGTCATTGACTGCTCCGCCTAAGCTGATTTGGCTCAATGGGATATCATAATATTTATTTCGCAGTTCATCAATATCCCCCTTCAATGGGGTCATATCGATTTCGTCCGTCAGAAGGCCCATATCTGAAAGCGTCTTGATCAATCCATTGGTGCTTCCGCGTTTCAGGTTGATGACAAGCGAGGCGAACTGATACTTCGTTTCTTCCTCCAGTCGTCCCACCATTCCGAAATCCATGAGTGCGACGACGTTTCCTGGCAAAATGATGATATTGCCAGGGTGAGGGTCGCCGTGGTAAAAGCCATCGATCAATATTTGCTGAAGCATGGAATTCGCTAGCCTTTCCGCGATTTTCCGGCGGTCATAACCTTCATCATCAAGCTGTTTATAATGATTGATCTTAATTCCTTGAATGAAATCCATCGTCAGGACCCTTTTTGTGGAATACTCCCAATGGATCCTTGGTACCTTAAACCCTATATCATCGATGAATTGCTTGGCTATTCTTTCCCCGTTTCGGCCTTCGGAATTATAATCGAGTTCTGCGCGGAGTGATTTAGCGAATTCATCAATCATTTTTCTGATTTGGTAGCGTCTTGCCCAAGATATCCGAGCTTCCATAAGTCTTGCCAAATCATCGAGAATTTCCAAATCCGTTTCCACAGTCGGCAGAATATCGGGCCGCTGCACTTTGATTGCTACGACTTCCCGTGACGGAAGCCGTGCCGTATGGACCTGCCCAATCGAAGCGGTAGCCAGTGGTTTTTCATGGAATTCCAGAAAAATGTTTTCCAAAGAATCACCCAATTCGGCTTCGACAATTTTGCGAACCCTATCAAATGGAAAGGGGCTGACCTGGTCCTGTAGCTTTTCAAGTTCGCGGACGATTTCGTCCGGAACGAAATCACGCCTCGTACTAGCAATCTGACCAAGTTTAATGAATGTAGGACCCAAGCTTTGTAATATCGTATGCAGCCGCTCTCCAATTGAGCGGAGATTCAGGTTTTCATCGGGTTGGAGTTTCGATGCCGCTTTGTTCTCGGATAATCCCAGGCGATAGATGAAATAACCAAAACCATTTTTCAAGAAGGCATTAATGATTTCTTGGTAACGATGTGCGTGTTTCAGTCGCTTGCGAAACATTCAAGTACCTCCTGTCACGATTGTATATTTTGGTTCTGTTTCTCCAAAATTACGATACGTCGCTCCAATTCCTGAACTTCTTCTTTGGTTGCCAAGTTTAGGCCGTTGAGCGCTTGGTTGACTTTGGCCTTGACGGAATCATCCAGCTGCTTTTGGGCTTGTTCCCCTTTTTCGACCCATTGCTTAATAAGAACCTTGGAGTCTTCTTTACTGATATCGCCTTTTTTTACAAGAGAGTCCACTGCTTTTTCAATTTGTTCTTTTGTAGCAGCGGCAGCACCTAATCCTAAAGAAAACACATTTTTTAATAAGTCCATTTTTACATTCCTCCAATATAAATTTTTACACTGTAAGAAAGATAATAGCGGATGCCTTTCACCCTGGTTCATTCATGTTGTTTCTATTATCATACATCACTTTAAGGAAGCTGCAAAAATATAAGGGTCCTGATGATTATTGATGATAAGGAAAAGGATTTGTTGATCAGTCAAGGAAAATTGTTTGAAGTGAAGCGAATTGGATATTATGATAGGGAAAAATACGCTGTGAAAGTGGGGATGGAATAATGGGTTTCACTAATAAAACGGTGATTGTTACAGGCGCTTCGAATGGTATAGGGAGAGGTGTGGCAAAAGGATATGCAGAAAGCGGAGCTTCAGTCGTTCTCGCAGATTTGGACGAGCGGGAAGGTCTTCTGTATGTGGAAGAGCTCAAAAGTAATGGTCATGAAGCCATGTTCGTTAAAACGGATGTTCGTAAGGAAGCAGACATCCGACATTTGATGGATGTAACTCTAAAAACATATAAGACCATTGATATATTAATCAATAATGCGGGAAAGGCATCATTCAAATCGCTTTATGATCTGACGATTGAGGAATGGGACGATATGATGAATACGAATTTGCGAAGTGTTTTCCTTTGTTCCCGGGCGGCGGCAGAATCAATGCGAAAAAATGAAACGGGGGGTGCAATCATCAATTTAGCATCAACTAGAGCAATAATGTCTGAGCCGGATTCAGAATCCTATGCAGCGACAAAAGGTGGGATCAAAGCACTGACACATGCACTTGCTGCTTCTTTAGGCAACGAGAAAATTACGGTCAATTCGATTTCTCCGGGGTGGATTGAAACGGGTGATTATGAATCGCTGAGGGATAAAGATCATCAACAGCATTTTTCCAATCGGGTTGGCAAACCGGAAGATATTGCAAGGGCCTGTCTTTATTTGACGGCAACGGAAAATGATTTCGTTACGGGTGCGGATCTTATCGTCGATGGAGGTATGACAAGAAAAATGATATACGAGGAGTAACCTCATTTTTTTCGATAAAGATATTGCAATTCAGTTCCGAGCTCACGGTTTAGCAGCTGTTCCATTTCTTCTAGCTCTTTTATACCGATAGGGGCATCGGCAGCTGTCCAGTGAACGGTATAAACAAAATAGTAATCTCTTATTTTTCGGAAAATAACAGGAGAATTCGGGAATTGATCAAAAATTGCCCTGATATTATAGCGTCTCATGTAAGACCACTTAACAAGCTGTATCTAGCTATCCATCCTTTTCAAAAGAGATCAATGACTGCCATGATGGGGCAGCCATTGGTCCGGTTCTTATTTATCGTTGAATAAATTGAATAAGCCTCTAGCTACGCTGCCTTCTTCGGATGATCCTCCATTTTGCGGCGCTGCAGCAAATACACGGCTGGCAAGCCGGCTGAATGGCAAAGATTGCACCCAAACGGTTCCGGGTCCTTTTAATGTTGCAAAGAATAAACCTTCGCCTCCGAATAAAGCGGTTTTCACGCCTTTTACAGTTTCAATATTATAATCTACCCCGCTAGTCATTGCCACTAAACATCCTGTATCGACGCGTAAGACCTCTCCTGCAGCCAATTCTTTTTTATGGATCGTGCCGCCGGCATGAACGAAGGTCATTCCATTTCCTTCAAGTTTTTGCATGATGAAGCCTTCGCCGCCAAAGAAGCCTGCCCCTATTTTTCTCTGAAACTCTATTCCGACCGAAACGCCTTTTGCTGCCGCCAGGAAAGCGTCTTTTTGACAAATGATTTTCCCGCCGAGCTCGCTTAAATCCATCGGAATGATTTTACCTGGATAAGGCGAGGCGAATGAAACGTGTTTTTTATCTCGTCCTTCATTCGTAAAAGCCGTCATGAAAAGACTCTCACCAGTAAGGAGCCGTTTCCCGGCACCGAATAGCTTACCCATCATTCCGCTGTCACCATTTGAAGACCCATCACCAAAGATGGTTTCCATCTTGATTTGATCTTCCATCATCATTAAACTTCCAGCTTCGGCAATCACGGTTTCCTGAGGATCCAATTCCACTTCAACAAACTGCATGTCATCTCCATATAACTTAAAATCTATTTCATGATTATTCAATTTCCATTCCTCCTATCGACCTTAATTTCATTGTAAAAGATAAACTCTTAACCTGCCAATATTTTTCAATTTTTCAGCCGTAATTTATATATTTTTTGTTTTCACGGGTATATCTAGTAAAATGAAGAAAGAAAAAACAGCATGACACTTAAGCTGAAATGAACCTTTTCTTAAGTGCAGGAGGAGACAACCATGGAAACTTACATACTATCATTGGACCAGGGAACGACAAGTTCCCGGGCCATTTTATTTAATAAAAGCGGGGAAGTTTTGCATATTGCCCAAAAGGAATTCACCCAATATTTCCCGAATCCAGGATGGGTGGAGCACAATGCCAATGAAATTTGGGGTTCCATTTTATCGGTAATCGCTTCCTGTCTATCGGAAATGAATGTAAAACCGGAACAGATTGCTGGAATTGGCATCACGAATCAACGGGAGACGACCGTGGTATGGGAAAAGGAAACAGGTCAGCCGATTCATCATGCCATCGTTTGGCAATCCCGGCAGACAAGCGAAATCTGCGCACAATTGAAGGATGAGGGCCTCGATGAATTATTTTTGCGGAAAACCGGTTTGTTGATTGATGCTTATTTTTCCGGTACAAAGGTGAAATGGATTCTCGACAATGTTGATGGGGCACGGGAAAAGGCTGAAAACGGAGACTTATTGTTTGGTACGATCGATACATGGCTGATATGGAAACTTTCGGGTGGTAAAGCACATGTGACCGATTATTCGAATGCGTCAAGGACGCTGATGTATAACATTCATGATTTGAAGTGGGACGAAGAGCTACTGGAAATTCTTCAAGTTCCGCAATCGATGCTGCCGGATGTTCGTTCTTCATCGGAGATATACGGGAAAACAGCGCCACACCATTTCTTTGGCCACGAAATCCCGATTGCCGGAGCAGCTGGAGATCAACAGGCAGCTTTGTTCGGCCAAGAATGCTTTGAAAAAGGAATGGCTAAGAATACGTACGGCACCGGATGCTTTATGCTGATGAATACAGGAGAAAAGGCAGTGAAATCAGAGCATGGTCTGTTGACCACGATTGCATGGGGGCTGAACGGAAAAGTCGAATATGCATTGGAAGGCAGTATTTTTGTTGCAGGTTCGGCAATACAATGGTTAAGGGACGGATTGAAACTCTTGCATGACCCGAAAGACAGTGAAAAGTATGCTTTGCGGGTCACTTCAGCCGATGGCGTCTATGTAGTCCCCGCATTTGTCGGATTAGGTACCCCTTATTGGGATAGTGATGTCAGGGGAGCTGTATTCGGACTAACAAGGGGGACATCGAAAGAGCATTTTGTCCGGGCAACATTGGAAGCGTTGGCCTACCAGACAAAAGATGTCCTTAGCGCGATGGAAGTCGATTCAGGGATTAACTTGAAGGCTTTGAGGGTCGATGGCGGGGTTGTCAAAAACAACTTTTTGATGGAATTTCAAAGCGGCCTCTTGAATGTACCAGTCGAAAGACCGGTTATTAGTGAAACGACAGCGTTAGGTGCAGCGTATTTAGCTGGGCTTGCGGTCGGATATTGGGAAAGTCAGGAAGAGATTTCAAAGCTATGGGCAGTCGATAAGAAATTCGAACCAGAGATGGAAGAACAGGAACGGAATGGTTTATATAATGGCTGGAAAAAGGCAGTTCAGGCGGCAAGGGTTTTTAAATAGAGTTAGTAAGGGTATTAATAGAAGAGAGATAAATACAGAACGTCCAAATTAAAAAAGGGGTGGTAATATGTTAGTTAAGGATTTCATGATAAAGGAAGTCTACGTAGCCCGTCCTGATTTTACATTAAAGGAAATTCTGCGAATCTTAATCGAAAATAAAGTGGGCGGTGTCCCGGTCGTGGATGAACATGATAAGCTATTGGGAATGGTGACGGACGGGGATATCCTTCGTTATTTGACACCTGCCGAGGAAGCCATCATGGGGTATTTCACATACATTACGGTTCTTCCTGGTGAAGAATTGGATGAAAAGGTTACATCCAAGATGAATGATAAAGTCTCACAAATCGTTAAAAATAAAAGAATTACAAAGCTATCCCCCGAAGATCCGTTAGATGAATTGATAAAGGTACTTTCCAAGCATCATTTCAAGAAAATCCCCGTCGTGGATAAAAATGATAAAGTCGTCGGCATCATCAGCAGGGGAGATGCACTTAGGGCCCTATATAAGGAATTCGTTCAAAAGCTGGAATAAATGGAGCATTACAAAA